>OZ219926.1:777500-4895696 GCA_964291405.2 Thermodesulfobacteriota bacterium | reverse complement strand
TCGGCATCGGCAATGCAGCGTCCAACGTCCGCGCCAACCGAATCGGGCAGGGTCAAAATTTTATAGGTCAGAAGCTGGCTGTCGGCTCCAGCTATGACGACATCGGTGAAGGTTCCGCCAATGTCAAAGGCAACGCGCAGGCTTGCAGGAGTAGACATGCCGTGTCATGCAGGGCTCAGAACAAAGGAGAAGCGCATACGCGCCAGCCTCAAGCCTTGAGCAGAGCAAAGGCCTCAATCTCAACGAGCAGGTCTTCAAGCACCAGCGCCTGAACGCCGATGAGGGTGCTGGCCGGTGGTTTTTCCTGGGGCAGATACTGGCTGCGAACCTCACGGAACATGCCGATCATGTCAGGCGTATAGTTGACAATATACGTATTGGTCTTCAGCACGTCATCAAACGTGGCCCCAACCGCGGCCAGCGCCCCTTTGAGGTTTTCAAGGGTTTGGACGACCTGGGCGCGCAGGTCGCCCTTGCCCACCACCTCGTTGTTTGCGTTCAAGGCGACCTGGCCCGAGATGAAAACAATTTTTCCCTCGGTTGCGGTCACAACCTGAGAGAAGCCCGGCAAAACGGGCAGACCGGCGGGATTCAGGAATTCCTTTTCCATACGTTTCTCCTCATGTTTATGCCTTCTCCCGCGGGGAGAGGGTTTTCTCGTCAGGGCCGCACTTCATAATAGGCGTTGAACGGATTGTCAAAGTCGTGGCGGGTGAAGCGGGTAAACCCGGCATCGCGCGTCATGCTTCGTGCGACCTGTTCGTTAAAGCCCAGGGTCCCCAGGCCGGCGCCGCCCGGCTCGGATAAGGCTGATGACATGCAGCCCATCACCGAGAAGGCATACATCAGGCCGGTCATGGGACGCTTCAGATTTTCTTCAAACGTCGGGGCGCTCTTGATATCGGCGATCAGCCAAGTTCCATCCGGCTTGAGCGCCGACCGAATGGCCTGAATGGCTTCCGCCGGATGAGTCATATCGTGGATGCAGTCAAAGGTGGTGATGAAGTCAAAACTCGCATCGGCCGGCAACCCGTCCTGGGCCGCATGGTGAAACCGCAGGTTGGTCAGCCCGGCCTCATCCTTGTTCGCGTTGGCTCGGGCCAGCGCATGCTCCGAGATGTCATAGCCATGAAAGTCGGCCTGCGGAAAGGCTGTGGCCATTTGGACCAGCGCAATCCCGGCGCCGCAGCCCACGTCCGCCACCTTTGCACCGGCTTGCAGCCTGGACTCGACACCGTCCAGGGCAGGCAGAACAACGGGGATCAGCGCATGCCGATACCAGGGGGCAAAGACCCGCTCAATGCCCCGTGCGCCCTCCGAGCCACGCGCGTCGTAGGGCAGGCCCAGGCCGGTGCGAAAGGACTCGGGCAGTTTCTCCAATATGGCCATGCGTTGCGGAAAGTCGCTGAAAATACCCGCGGCAAACTTGGGACTATCTTCGTCCGCAAGAATCATGGCCATTTCTGGCGAGAGGGAAAAATGCCCCTCATCTGAATACTCAAGCAATTGGGCCGCCGCCTGTCCTCGGAGCCACTCCCGCACCCAGCGTTCGCTCAAGCCCGTTTTTTCGGCAAGGCCCTCGCTGGTCACTGGCCCGGCGCCATGCAGCGCACGGTACAGCCCGAGCCGGTCGCCCAGGTGGATCATAGCCGAGATTAACGCACCGCTCAGCAGGCCAAAGACCTTTTGGCCGCCAGCCTTGAGTTTGTCCGGGTCTATCTGCTCGCGGGGCTGCTGTGTTGACATATGCTCAGGTTCTCCAGCTTTCATAAGTCCTATCCCCTCCTCGGAGGGGTAGCGCGGAGCGCCGGGGTGGGTGCTGCCTCGTATTCGACTGGAGGAAACCCACCCCGCCTTCGACACCCCTCCCAAGAGGGGAGCGGGAAAAGCGAAACCTGCATATCGAATAACCGGGCTACATCCCGCTGATCAGCTCAAGAATGGCTCCGTCCGGGTCTTTGAAGCAGACGACCCCAATCTCCGCGCCTCCCGGCCCTTCTATTTTTTGAGTGGGGCTAAAAATTCAACCTGCATTTCCTGAAGGTCGGCATAGGTCTTGTCAATATCGTCCACGTCGAAGGCAATACGACAAATCCCGATATTATTGAGCGACGGGTATGGCTCGCCCTGTGGGGGCGGATCGATAAACTGGACCAGGTCCAGAACCGGAGCGTTCTCATCGTCTCCGAGGCGCATGAACACGCCGCGCAGCTTCCGGGCGTCGAGACCAAGCGCCTCACCGACCGTCGGGTCTTCAAGCGTAAAGTCGTTGACCTTATTAAACCCGAGTTTTTCGTAAAACCCGATGGAACGTTCCATATCGCGGACACAGATATTGACGTGAAATAAACGAGTCAGCATGTTCCTCTCCTTTAGTTTAGAGTTCTGACAGCATCACTGTAGGTCGGATTAGCGCAGTGTAATCCGACAACGCAAGGGGTTCATTTGGTGGGTGACCGGAGCGCGCTCGTGGCAGACCTCCCTCTCCCCCTGAGGGAGAGGGAGCAGGAAAAGACTAGACTTGACCCGAACGCAGCACCTGGCCCGGCATGGTCCCGGTATGTTTGCCATCGTCGAACAGCACTTCTCCGTTCACGATCGTGTACTGCACGCCCTGGGCCGGCATGACCAAGCGCCGCCCACCACCGGGCAGGTCGGCCCGCATTTCGCCGCGACGGGCCGAGCCAACCGTGTTGTAGTCAAAAATCGCAAAATCGGCCGCCATGCCTGTTGCAATCTTGCCCCGCGTGGTCATGCCGTAGAACGCGGCCGGCTCGGAGGTAATCCGCCTCACCGCGTGCTCCAGCGTCATGGCTTGTCGGTCCCGCACCCAGGTGCCGAGCAGATAGGTGCAGTAGCCGGCGTCACACAGCATATCCACATGGGCTCCACCGTCTGACAGGCCGACCATGACCTGATCGTGCGTAATCAGCTCAGGGATGCGGTCTTCGTCGGCGTTGAACAGCTCATAGGTATACTGGAGTTGCAGGTCATCCTCGATGCACAGGTCCAGGAAGGTATCGAGCCCGTCTTTACCGCGCTCTCTGGCAATCTCGGCCACGCTCTTGCCAATCAGGGACTGCATGGCGGGACTGCCGACCTCATGGATGATCGCGCGTTCCCATTTGCCTGAGAACACCTTGGGCGACTCCATCTCTTTGCGGAATGCGGCCCGGAAGGATTCATCTCTGTAGAACGCCTTCTGCTTCTCAATCGGCTGGTCGAAGGCCGGCTTCCAACACGGCAGATTGGCGAAGATGAACGGTTTGCGCAGGTCGATCTGAATAATGAGCGGACGGCAGGTCACCTGCGGAATGGCGCCCTTCTCGAACAGCGGCTCAATCGTGCGCAGGGTATTCATGGCTGCATCCGGCTGATCGTCCCGGTTCAGCAGCGCCAGCCAGGTGACCTTCCTACCGCTTTCGGTCAGGAGCATATCCAATAAGGCGTGCTCAGTTTCGTCAACAATAGAGACATTATTGGTCAGGGCGAGTTCAATACTGCCCTTGCCGAGTTCTTTAAGCGCGTTGCAGTATGCCTTGAGTTCGTCCCAACTGGCGTTGCGGCAAGCAATCGGACGGCCTTTATAGCCGATGTGCTGAGCAACGTTTGTGGTCGAAAAGCCAAAGGCGCCGGCAGCCACCGCCTCTTTAATCAGGGCCTTAATCTGTACGATTTCCTCTTGTGTGGCGCCCCGCTCCATCGACTCTTCGCCCATCACAAAGTGGCGGAACGGAGTCAGCGCGGCCATAAAGCCGATGTTAATACCGCTCCCACGCTTTTCGGCCGCATTCATATATTCGGGGAAGGTGACCCAATCCCAGGTTACGCCTTTGCCCAGCACGTCAAACGGGATGGCTTCCACGTTGACTAAATCCCAGGCCGCGATTTCATGCACCTCGGGTTTGCACGGAGCCAGGCCGACCCCACAATTGCCCATCACCAGACTCGTGACCCCATGCCAGGAAGAGGACGTGATCAGCGGGTCCCAGCAAATCTGGGCGTCATAATGGGTATGCGGATCGACAAAGCCGGGTGCCACAATCAGGTCGGAGGCATCCACAACCTTCTTGGCTCCGTCCGAGACTTTACCAATTTCCGCAATTTTTCCATTAGCCACCGCAATATCGGCCCGGTAGCGTTCTGCGCCGGTTCCATCCACCACGGTTCCGTTTTTGATAACGAGATCGTACGACATGACTCCCTCCTAGCTTTACGGTTAAATTATCCCTTCGTCCTGAAACGCGTCCATTTCTGCCTGGCTCAAGCCGAGCAATTCTTTATAGACATATTCATTATCTTCCGCATAGCACGGCGCAGCGCGTTCGGTCGGTCCGCCCTGACTCACCAGCCCGTTGGCAAAATGAAACGGAATATCCTTGATCGGCCAGGTTCCGATCTCGGTATGCTCCAGGGGAAGCAGCCAGTTCAGGTGTTTGAGCTGCGGGTCGCGTTCGATCCGGTCCTGCGCAGTCTGACACACACCGGCCGGAACACCGGCGGCCTGTAAACGCCCTTGCAGGCCAAAGGGCTCCTGCTCCTGCGTCCAGGCACTCACTAAACGGTCCAACTCGTCCTGGTGCTTGGCTCTCTCGTCCAACGAGGCAAACCGGTCCTGTGCCGCCCAGTCGGGGTTACCCATGATGCGGACCAGGGCTTGCCATTCTTCTTCGGATGTCGCGGCTATGGCAATCCAGCGGTCGTCGCCAGCGCAGGGATAGGCTCCGTGCGGCGCTGCGGGTGTATAGGGCGAACGATTGCCCGTACGCTGATAGTGGCGGCCATTGACCGCGTGATCCAGCACCGCGGTGCCGGTCATGCCAATGCCGGGTTCTACTTGCGAGCAGTCCAGGTACTGGCCCTTACCCGTCCTTTTTTTATAGTACAGGGCCATCAGAATGGTCATGGCGCAATAATACGCGCCACTCCAATCCATATACGAAAATCCCCAGCCGGCAGGAGGATGGGGTGCGGGCAAACCCGACTGTTCGGTCAGGCCACTCACGGCCTGGGCAATCGGTCCGTAGGAAGCGTATTTCACGTAGGGACCTTTGTGGCCCCAACCGGGCTGCTGCATATAAATAATATCCGGCTTAATGGCCTTGAGGGTGTCATAGCCGAGTCCCCATTTTTGCATGGTCTCAGCCGTAAATGCTTCAACCACCACATCACTGACCGCAACCAGCTTTTTGAACAGCTCGCGGCCTTGAGGCGCTTTCATATTCAGACTGATCCCATATTTGCCGGCATTGATATCGTTAAAATACCCACCACGATTGACGCTCTGGACCTTGCCGGTATCCAGGCCGGTCAGGTCCATGGCTCCGGCCTTTTCCGTGCTCTCTTTCGTGCGGGAGGCAAACGGCGGCATATAGCGCAGAAAATCCAGCCGGTCGCGCCATTCAATCCGAATGACCTCGGCCCCAAGGCTGGCCAATAAGCGTGGCCCGCCCGCCCCGGCCAGCAGCCAGGTCAGGTCTGCAATCCGCACACCTTCCAAAGGTCTTCTTTTTTTCACGCCCACCCTACACGATTCCTTTGTCCTGTAAGTCCGCGACCTCTTCCGCACTCAACCCGAGTTGCTCACACAAGACCTCCCGATTGTGCTCACCGATGAGCGGCGCCCGCGGGCCTTGCCGCCAGGCACATTCATTCGGCAGCATAGGCGCACCCGTATAAGTGTAGGATTCGCCCAGCTCGGGATGTTCAACCTGAGAAAATGTGGCGCGGGTTTGCCACTGGACATCGTCGGGGTTTTCTTCCGGCAGTCGAATGGGCGACCAGGGAATGCCCAGTTCCTGGGCCCCATGCCAGATCTCTTCCATGTCAAAATCGGCCACGCACGCCGCCTGGATATCGGCGAAATGCTCGGTAAAGGCGCGTCCCCGGCGATTCTTGGGTTCCTTATATTTGTCTTCGTTCAGGTCACCGGCCTTGCCCTTGCCCTCCAGGAACCCGACCAGGGTTTCATATCCGCCCGGAAACGGATTGGGCAGGATAATGGAATACCGTCCGTCTTTGGTCGGGAACTGCACCTCAGGTCCAATGGCCGGTTGGGCATGTCGCCCCGTCTGGCGGTAGCATGGTGTCTGGCCATAAATCCAGTGCGGGACATCGATCTCGGTGCAGACGCTGACGGCCTGGTGAATAGGCAGCTCGATCATCTCTCCGACTTCAGTCATCTCGCGCCCAATCAGCGCGCCAACGGTAGCAATAAACGCCTGGTTGCCGGCGATGTGATAGGCGTGCCACATCTGTGGGGCAATGGGCGGGGTGTCGTAGCTGCCGTCGTCTGTGGGACTGTAGCCACAACACATCATTTGTCCGCCCAGCGCCAGATGGACCAGATCGGTGGCTTTATAGTCACGCCACGGACCACTGTTGCCAAACGGGGACAGGAGCACATAAATCAATCGCGGATTGAGCGCCTGCAGGGCGTTCCAGTCCAGCCCGAGTTTTTCTAGCGCGCCCGGTAGCTGGGCATCAATCAGGACGTCTGCCTCCGCAATGAGTTGCTTGAGCAGGTCTGTTCCCGGCGGCGACTCAATATCGAGCGTAATGCCGCGCTTGCCGAAATTATAGTGCCAGAAATACAGACTGCGTTCGGGGTGGAGCTGGTCGTGATAAAAGGGCCCGATCTCACGCGTAGCTTGGCCGCCCGGCGGCTCGATTTTGAGCACATCCGCGCCAGCCCCGGCCAGCAACTTGCCGCAGAACTCCCCCTTTTCGTCCGCGAGTTCCAGGACTTTGACATCAAACAGAAATCCATCCATACTGCTGCCCCCAGGAAGGAGGGCCAGTGGCCCTCCCCTCCTTTATTCCTAGGGTTCCCCGAAGTCCCCGTACAGCACACTAGCAACCGCACAGGGGGTGTCAGGAAGAGGTGAGTCGAGGCACTGGAGTCTGCTGTACCGCATATGATCTCAGCTTGTCATCTCTCGTGAAAGCGCGAGATCCTTGCCGTCCTGCGCTGCGATCAGAGCAGGTACCTGCTGGGAGTCGGTCTCAAGAATTCCCAGGGCAATCGACTTTAAGGGCTCCAAATACTCGTCGAGCTTAGTAAAGCTGCTGAGCGCCCAATGCCGCACGGCCCAAGACTGGGCTAGCACCAATAAGCAGTGGGCCTTGAGTCGAACATTCCCGTCCGGAAATACCCCCTGGTCTATCCCATAGGCAATAATCTCCTCGAAAAAATGCTGAATCCGTTCTTCGCCCTGGAGAAAGCGTTTACGTTCCGCCAACGTCAGCGACTTTGTTTCCTGATAGGCCAGGACCGTGTTACGCCGCAATTCGTCAGTCAGCGCGGCGTACTGCTCGTAGGCCCGCAAAAACAGATCCTGTGGACTGGCGCCATCCCGCTTGAGCCGCTCAAACTCGGCCCGCTGTTTTTGAAACCCGGACTCGGTCCGAATCTGGCCGTAAGAGAGCAGAAAAAAGAGAATCTCTTCCTTACTGGTAAAATAGTTGAAAACCGAGCCTACACTGAGCCCGGCTTTTTGGGCAATCTCACGGACGCTGGTGTTGTGATAGCCGCTCTGGAGAAAGAGATTGAGTGCCGCGGCGGCAATGCGTTCTTGTCCTTCTTGCAGCCGCTTTTCGTCGGTTACCTGAGACGGAGATTTACGTTTTTTGCGTAAGACCTGAGAATTCACTGCGGAGCGCCTTTCGCCAGTGTCCGGTGCGCGACAGAAACTGAGTGAATGTTCATTCCAAGCTCATACGATACGGGCCGGTCTTTTGTCAAGCCGGAAGAAACTCGCTAGAGTAACCCTCGGGAGCGACGCATGAGACTCATTGGGGTTGACGTAGGCGGGACATTCACCGACGCAGTCTTTGCCGACACTCGGACGGACCGGTTGGCCATCCATAAAGTGCCGACGTCCCCAGATGACCCTTCGCTAGGGGTCATGCGCGCGATCACCGAGCTGTGCCACCACCAGACCATCCCGCTCGACAGTATCGCTCTGATCTACCACGGGACTACGATCGCAACCAATGCCCTGCTGGAATATAAAGGCGCGACCGCGGGCATGATGACCACCCAGGGTTACCGCGATATTCTCCACATCGGTCGTCACCAGCGGCCCCATCACTACTCCATCCAACAGGAGATTCCCTGGCAGGATCGCCCCCTGGTCCGCCGCCGCCATCGCAAGGGCGTTCCGGAGCGGCTCGTTCCGCCGTATGGTGAGGTCCTGATTCCGTTAGATGAAGCCGCGGTCCGTCAGGCGGCCCGTGAGCTCAAAGACGCCGGAGTGGAATCGATTGCCGTCTGCTTTTTGTTCTCGTATCTCAACGCCGAGCATGAAAATCGCGCTCGTGAGATCATTCTCGAAGAATACCCCGAGGTCTTTGTCACCACCTCGGCCGCCCTCTCCCCCCAGTTCCGTGAGTTTGAACGGTTTACCACGACGGCTATTAACGCCTTTATCGGCCCTACCGTCCACCGCTATGTGTCGCAATTGGAGCAGCGCTTACGCCGCGCCGGGATTGGAGCCGAGCTGCGTATTATTCGCTCCAACGGCGGGCTGGCCACACCCCGGGTGGTTGCCCAAAAACCCGCCCTGACCTTACTGTCCGGCCCGGCCGCAGGCGTGCTCGGCGGAGCCTGGACAGGCGAGCGGTCGCAGCGCACCCGACTCATTACCTTTGATGTGGGCGGTACCAGCGCCGATATCGGCGTGGTGACGGACGGGCAATTCAGCGAGGCCACGGCCCGCGATACCTGGATAGCCGGCTATCCGGTCCTGGTCCCGATGATCGACATCCACACCATTGGCGCGGGCGGCGGCAGCATTGCCCAGATTGACCCAGGCGGCGGTTTTCGCGTCGGGCCGCAGAGCGCCGGCTCCCAGCCGGGCCCGGCGGCCTATGGTCGCGGGGGGACCCAGCCCACGGTCACGGACGCCAATATTCTCCTGGGTCGGCTGGACACGGGTAATTTTCTCGGCGGTGCCATGGCGCTTGATGCAGCCGTCGCCAGGCGGGCCATTCAGGCCCTGGCGGACCAGCTTGGGATGTCCGAGCTTGAAGCGGCCGAAGGGATCGTCACGATTCTCAACAGCAATATGGCCAATGCCATACGTTCGCGCACCGTACAGAAAGGCATAGACCCGCGCGCCTATGCGCTGGTGGCCTTTGGTGGGGCCGGTCCGCTCCACGGCGCGGAGGTCGCCCGCCTGCTGGGCATTCCGGAGTGCATCATCCCCCCCTACCCCGGTATCACCTCGGCCGTTGGCCTGCTCACCACGGATGTCAAATACGATGCGACCCGGACCGCCTTTCAGGTCTCGACCGATTTTGATCCGTCTCGGCTCAACACGGCGTTTACGCAGATGCAAAACGAATTGCACCAGCAGTTCAGCGATGACGGTATCGCCCAGGCCGCGGTCACGTTCACGCGTTTTGCCGATGTGCGCTATGTCGGCCAAGGCTATGAGTTGCGGGTCACCGTACCCGAAGGCCCGCTCGATGCCGCCGCGCTCGACGGCATCACTGACCGTTTTCACCGGCAGCACGAGTTGGAGTATGGTCATTTCTTTGTGGACAGCCCGATTGAGATCGTGACCATCCGTCTGGTCGGAGTTGGCCAGGCGCAGAGAATCCATGCCGCGTCTTCATCCGGCTCAGGCTCGCTCCAGGCCGCGTTGGTCAAAACCCAGCCGTCGGTGTTTCGGGTTCAGAATGAGCTGCGCAGTCTGGAGACTGCTTTTTACCGACGCGAACAGCTCCCGGTCGAAGAGGTGGTTACCGGTCCGGCGGTCATCCTGCAAACAGACTCGACCACCGTGGTTCCGCCGGATTGTACCTTTCGGCTCGACCCCCACGGGAATCTGCTCATTCAGATAGGAGGGGCAGCATGAGAACCCCAGCAGACAACGCCCCCGAAGGGCGCGACATTGATCCGATTACGGCCAGCGTCATCCTGGGTGCGTTGGAGAATATCGCGGTGGAGATGGGCTATAAGCTCATGCGCATGTCGTATTCGAGCATTATTCGGGAGTCCGAGGATTTCGGCACGGCCCTGGTTAATGCACGTGGCGAACAATTATGCGAGTCAAAGCAGAGCACCCCCCTCCAGTCCGGCCCTATTCCCGGCTATGTGCGCGGAATGCTCGACGCGCTCGCCAAGCGGGGAGAGTCCATCCTGCCCGGCGACGTTATCATGCATAACGACCCGTACGGCGGGGCCAGCCACGGCCCGGATGTCGGGTTTTGCGTGCCGGTTTTCTATCGAGGTGATCTCGTCGGCTTTTCCGTCACCACGGCCCACCATCTCGATATCGGCTGTCAGACCCCGGGCAGCACCGGCATTGTCGAGGCGTTTGACGCCTATGCCGAGGGTTTACAGTTCAAGGCGATCAAAGTGTATGAGCAGGGCAACCGGAACGCTGCGGTGTGGCAGTTGTTGCGCGATAATATCCGCATCTCCGATCTGGTGGTGGGCGATATGGAGGCCCAGATCGCGGCCTGTCGCATCGGTGCTGAACGCTATATCGAACTCATCGAGCGCTACGGGCTCCACACGGTCGAAGCGGCCTGTGCCTTCCTGTTTGATTACTCCGAGCGCTTGATGCGGCAGGCGATCGACCAGATTCCGGATGGCAGCTATACGGCCACCGGCCATATGGATGGCTATATTGACGATCCCGATCCGGGCCGGCGTAACCTGCCCATTTGCGTGACTCTGACGGTCAGCGGATCGGAGCTGAGCGTAGACCTGACCGGCACCGCGCCGCAGGTATCGGACCGGCCTATCAATATGCCACTGATTGGCACGGTTGACGTCGCCATCTGGCTGGTGCTGCGCTCGGTCCTGCTCGACACCGAAATCTACGGCGACCTGCCGCAAAACGCCGGACTCTACCGGCCCATTCAGATCATTGCGCCCCGCGGCACGCTGGCCAACCCTGTTTTTCCGGCCCCGACTATTGCCCGTTTTGTCACCGGCAATGTCTTAAGCGATACCGTCATGAAGGCCCTGGCCCAGGCCGTTCCCCGCCAGGTCAGTGCCGGCATCGGCAACCTCAAGGCCATTGCCTCAAGTGGGATGCGGCAGAACAACAGCCCTTGGGTGCATTTGGAAATTTTTGAGGGCAGCTACGGTGGTCGGTACGGTCACGACGGCATGGACACCGTTGATACGCTGTATGCCAACACCCGCAATAACCCCATTGAAGACGTTGAGTCCCACGTGCCGCTCCGGGTCGAACGCTACGAGCTACGCGAGGATGCGTGTGCGCCCGGGCAGTGGCGGGGCGGTATGGGGTCGATCAAGGAGCTGCATTATCTGAGTGACGGCGGCACGTCGGTTGAGGCCGACGGTTTTGTCTATGGCGCCTGGGGGTTTGACGGAGGCAGCACGGGCATCCCCGGCACCCTGACCTTGAAGACCCTCAATCACGAAGAAGTCGCCCTGCCCTCAAAGGTCCCCTATCGCAGCGTCAAAGCCGGAGAGCGCCTGATTACCATTGGTGCTACCGGCGGCGGCTACGGCGACCCCTACCTGCGTGACCCGCAGCAGGTCCTGGAGGATGTATTGGACGAATACTACACCCGAGACACCGCCCGGCGCGAATATGGCGTCGTGATTACCGAAGAGATGCAGTTGGACCGTGAAGGGACAGAGCAGCTTCGGCACGAGCAGAAGACAGGCTCATGAGGGCACAGGGATGTCGAGTTGCTTGCAAATCCGCGCAGCCGTGAATTCGAGAATCTCACGATGACGCGGAACCGAAGTCCGGCGATTGGTGGCCGGATTCTCCCAGATCGAATGTTCTCCCCCTTCCCGCACGAACCGACAGCCGTGCTGACTCAAGTGTCGCGGCAGATCGCGCCGTTTCATGGTGCGGGCGACTGAGGAACGACTCTGACATGAGACGCCGCAGTCAACAGCAGGTGAATAGGCTCTTCTATGTCAGCCTCCGGATCGGTCAGTGAGGAGTCGGGCTGGGGTAAAGGCTCACCCCGTAGCAGATTCGTCTCGGCCATGTCCGCCAGGGCGCTTGCCAGCAACCGTCGAGCTTCCTCCAGGGTTGCGCCACAGGTGATCGTGCCCGGAAAATCCAACACTTCGGCATGGACGCCGTGGTCGAGGAATTTATACAGGGCTTTATACGTCAACATGTTTTACCCGTTATAGAGGATGAGACTAATTGATGCATTATGTCAAAAACATAACCCCCGAGACGATTAGGGGCGGCGCGCTTATCCCAGCGCCCCGTCAATATGGACCTTGCGGTACGAAAACAGCCACTGACCCTCATGTCTGACCAGCCGGTCTTCGTACTCCCCGGCCATGGCCACCCGGCTGCCGCCCTCCTTGGTGGTTGAGGTCAGCAGCAAAAAACACTTCGAGCGGGCCGTATCGCCGTCCACCTCGGTCAAAATATTGGTCACATAGTGGCGCAGCTTGGGACTCTCGGCCGCCAGCCGTTTGACCTCGGCGGTAAAGCGGTCGAGTTCCCGGTGGGCGTCAAATTTGCCGATCACCCCGTCAAAGACACCGTCCGGCGCAAAGCAGTCTGCCCAGCCCTGATAGTCTTCGTGGTCAATAGCGAAATTATACCGCGCGATCAGCTCGGCGATGGCCGTTTTGTCCCGGTCGTGTTGTTCTTCGGTCATGTCGATTCCTCCAAAGTTCTCCCCAAACGCTTTGCCCGATGCCTCTTGGCGAGACTGGGGTGATTCCGAGCTGGATATATGAAGCCTGCAGCCGTCGGGTCAACAGTCCACTCCCTAAACAAAACATCACAAAAGTCAACCTGGCGGCCTCTCGCCATGATCACTGAGACGCTCTCAGAAAGCGCGGGATGGACTTTCTCGTATTTCCGTGAGATAGCCTTTTCCCATAAGGTGCTATCCATGCAACTCAATCACGCCCGCCTGCTGAACAGTCTCACACAGCTCGCCCAATTCGGAAAAGTCGGCACCGGGGTGAATCGGCTGTCCTTTACGCCCGAAGATCGAGCCGCACGGCAGTGGCTGGTCGAGCAGATGCGCGAGGCCGGCCTTGATGCGAAGATCGACGGGATTGGGAATGTGTACGGACGGACACGTGGGGTGGACACGGCCGTGCTGATTGGCTCACATACCGACTCCGTACCAAAAGGCGGCTGGCTGGATGGCGCGATGGGGGTGCTGTACGGCCTGGAGGTCGCCCGAGCACGGAACGAATCGAACGCCCTGTCCGGTCTCGGCGTTGACGTGATCTCCTTTGCCGATGAAGAAGGAACGTATCGGGCCCTGGCCGGCAGCTTGTCGTTTTGCGGCGAGTTGTCTGACGTGGATATTGAAGACGCAAAAAATACGCACGGCGCCTCACTCACACACGCTCTAACCGAAGCCGGGTACGCCGGACAACCCCGCGCCCGGATCGATCCGGGTCGCCATCTAGCCTATTTTGAAGGCCATATTGAACAGGGGCCGCGGCTTGAGGTCGAAGGACAAAAAATCGGCCTGGTGACCGCCATCGTCGGCATTCGCCGCAGCCGCATCACCTGTACCGGTCAGGCCGACCACGCCGGCACAACGCCCATGCATTTACGCAAAGACGCCGGGGCCGTCCTGATTCGTCTCTGCGCCGAACTGCTCAACCGGTTTGCAAATGCCGGCAGCGAGCTGAGCGTATGGAATTTGGGCCATATTGTTTTTGAACCGGGTGCCGGTAATGTCGTGCCCAGTTCGGCTCAGGTCCTGGTCGAGTTCCGCGATCCTCGGCCGGAAGTGCTTGATCGTCTGGAAGCTGAAATCAATGCAGCGGTCGCCGCGTTTCATGGGCAACAGGGCGTGAGCGCTGAGGTGGCCCATCTGCTGAGTATCGCCCCGGCAGATATGGACGCCACCCTGGTCGATACCCTTGAGGCCGCGACCCGGCAGCGGGCCGTTCCGGCCCTGCGTATGCCCAGCGGAGCCGGGCACGATGCCATGGTCCTGAGTCGCTATGTCCCAACCGCTATGCTTTTTATCCCCAGCATCGGCGGCCGCAGCCACGATGTCGCGGAGGACACCAGTGCGGAAGATATCTGTCTGGGTGCAGATATTTTGGCTGACACGGTGGCACTATTGGCCCGGCAGAAAGGACTGGCATGAAGATCAAGATCATCAATCCCAACACCTCCGAGGAAATGACGCGTGCAATCGGTGCGGCCGGTGAGTCGGTAGCCCGGCCGGGCACCCGGATCACAGCGGTCAGCCCCCGATTCGGGCCGGCCTCCATCGAGTCCTACTACGATGACTACCTGAGCATCCCCGGCCTGCTCGAAGAAATTCAAAAGGGAGAGGCTGAGCGGTGCGACGCCTATATTATCGCCTGTTATGGCGACCCAGGTTTGCACGCAGCGCGTGAATACACTACCAAGCCGGTTGTCGGCATAGCCGAAGCCTCTCTGTATATGGCCTCCATGCTGGCCGCACGCTTCTCTATTGTGACGGTAATTCCGCGGACCCGCACCATGCTCGAAGAAATGATCGCCGGGTATGGCTTTCGGGAAAAAGTAGTGAGTATCCGTACCTCTCCCCTGTATGTACTTGATGTGGAAAAAGACCCGGTCGGGGCGCTCGAAAAGCTGCGTATCGAAGCGCGCCGGGCGCGGGACGAAGATGATGCCGAGGCCATTCTACTCGGCTGCGCCGGGTTTACCCAGTTTGCAGATGAGCTGGAGCGGGAACTTGAAATACCCGTCCTCGACGGCGTGGTGTGTGCCGTCAAGATGGCCGAGTCGCTGGTCGAATTGGGCAAGACCACCAGCAAATATAAAACCTACCGCCCGCCGGAGAAGAAGGCCTACACCGGCATCTTCAAGCATTTTGGCCGCGAGTAGTGTCATCCCCTCTCCCCTCCTCTTTGTGCCACGTAGCGACGGGGGTGGGTTACACTCCCACTCCGCTCTTATCCACCTGTCGTGGCTTGAGCAATAGTATTTTACCAGACTAGTCTGGCTCGTTATATTGCATCGATGCGATCCGCATATTCTACTGACGAAGCCAAGGCGCAATTCTCGGAGATCATCCGGCAGGTGCGTCAGGGAAAGACAATCACGGTTTCTTATCGTGGAGATCCCGTGGCCGAGATTCGCCCGTTCCAACGGGGACCGGAAATGATCGAAGAGCGTCTCACGGAGTACGAACGCCGGGGTCTCCTGGCACGTCCCAGTGGAAAAAGACAACCGCTCAAGGCGCGGTGTGGCGCGACGAGGCGGCGCGCTCAGACGCTTTCTCGCCGAGCGAGGCACATGAGCGTCGCTTACGTCGATCAAGTCCCGCAGGTCGGATTCGCGTAGCGTAATCCGACAGCTCCATCAGAGCGGCTGGAGCAGCGCGCCGGGCAGCCCGCCCTGGTGAATATTATCCGAAAAGACGATATTGCCGCCGACAATGGTATGCTGGACGCCGGTGGCCCGTTCAATCAAGCGTGGCTTTTCTCCCGGCAGATCGTTGACCCATTCGGGAGGCTGAGGACCGATCGTCTCGGGATCAAAAATGACGAGGTCCGCATCAAGGCCCGCGGCAATACGGCCCTTCTTGGGCTGATTGAGGAACCGGGCCGGCTCCGAGGTCAGACGGCGCACGCCCTCCTCAAGCGTCATGGCCTGGCGCTTTCTCACCCACTCCCCGAGCAGATAGGTCGGCACCCCGGCGTCGCAATGCTGGTCTACATGCGCTCCAGCATCGGACAGGCCGATGAGACAGTCGGGATGGGTGATCAGCTCACGCACTTCGTCAGGATTGGTGTTGATGACCGAGAGCGTAATGCCCATCTCCAGGTTTTCGTCAATGGCCAAGTCCAGGATCGTATCAACAGGGTCGCTGTGCGTTTCCGCGGCAATGTCCGCGATGCTTTTGTTCAAATGCCGGGTGTTATGGTCTTTCGTCACCTTGACAACGTGAACCTGATTCCACTGGTTGGTGAAAATGGCGCCGCCTATTTGCAGGTCCTGGCGAAAGGCCGCGCGGAACTCCGGCTTCCGATAGAGTGCGATCTGTTCCGCAACCGGTCGATTGAACGCCTCCTTCCACGACGGCAGGCTGGCAAAGATAAAGGGCACCTTGAGGGTGTAGTACTGCTGGATGGGGCGCGGGGTAACCTGGGGTGGAATCCGCAGCCCTTTGTCGAAGAAAGGTTGCAGGCGGTCCAGGGCCGACCGGTAGACGCCGGGTTTGTCCGACCGTCCCAGGAGCGCCAGCCAGGTGATCGGGCGCTGGCTGGCTTCGGCCATGGCCAGCAGCAACGCCAACTCTTCGTCGGTCAACACGCTCACGCTCCGGGTCAGCGCGATCTCGATGACGCCCTTGCCCAGCTCTTGCATCACCCGACCGAGCGCGCAGAGTTCCTTCTGGGTGGCCATACGACTCGCCAGCGGTTTGCCCTGGTAGCCGATGTGCTGGTCAAGCAGGCTCAGCGAGTAGCCATACGCCCCGGCCTGCATGGCTTCCCGAAAAAGAGCGGTCATGCGGGTGAGTTCTGCGTCAGTTGCCTCCCGCTCGGAGGCTTCGGCGCCCATGACAAAATAGCGAAAGCTGGATAACGGCACCAGAAAACCCACGTTGAGGGCCGTGCCGCGTTGCCCGATGGCCTGCATATACTGCGGGAAACTCTCCCACTCATCCCAGGCCACGCCATTCAGCAGTACCTCTTGCGGCATGGCCTCCACATTGACCAGGTCCCACGAGACAATCTCTTTCTCCTGCGGGCGACACGGCGCAACACCAACCCCGCAGTTGCCCATCAGGACGCTGGTCACCCCGTGCCAGCCCGAACAGGTGAGCAGCGGGTCCCAGGATACCTGCGCGTCGTAGTGAGTATGGATATCGATAAAGCCCGGTGCGACCACGCAGCCGTCGGCGTTGATTGTCCGCGTTGCCGGTCCGGACGCCGAGCCAACGTCGGTGATAACCCCATCCTTGACTCCGACAGCACCGTGAAAGAGCGCCGCGCCAGTGCCGTCACAAATCTGAGCGTCTGTAATGAGCAGGTCGTAGGCCATGCTTCCCCCCTTTATTCATATCCAAACTCAGACCTTATACTTATCCGGCAGGCCGCTCCTCTGCGGGCTTTGCCGCCGAGGTGTCGTCGTCTCCCAGTCCGGCCTGCTCTTTGACATAGAGCGCGATCTGTTCGTGGGTAGCGAACCACACTCCGGGCTTGCTCTTCATATAGGTGACGAGCTTGTCGAGCATTTTCATCCGGTAGCGATGACCAATGACTTGGGGATGCATGGTGAGAATATACATGGACCCTTCTTCATAGGCCCCGTCAAATTCGTCTTTCCAGATCGAATATACGTCGTCGGCGTTGCGAATACTGACGTGCCGGCTCGGCCAGCTTATTTGAAACAACGGCCAGTCGTCGAGGATCCATTCGACCGGGAGTTCAATCAGTCCGGTTTCTTCTCCGTTGGCCAGCAGGGTGTAGGGCCGGTCATCCGCCATCATGCTGCTCTCGTACAAAAAGCCCATTTCCTTGACGATCTGAATGGTCGCCGGGGTCAGGTCCCAGGCCGCGGACCGAAAGCCGGCCGGTCGTTTGCCCACTCTTTCGACAAAGATTTTCATGGCTTTCTCGTACACGGCGCGCTCTTCCGCTTCACTCAGCGTCAGCGGATTTTCGTGCACGTAGGAGTGAAAGCCGATCTCATAGTCGGCGTGTTTCTTGATTTCCTCAATGACCTGCGGGTGCAGGACCATTGAGATGGCAGGAATAAAAAACGTGGCCGGGATGTCGTGCTTGTCCAAGAGGTTGAAGATACGTGGCATGCCCGAGCGGGCGCCATACTCACCCCGCGACATATACGAGGGGCTCTGCTGGTCCTGAAATCCCATCCAGACCGGCTCGGTGTCAAAGTCAAACGACAAACTCACCGCCACCCGCGTCCCGTCCGGCCAGGACTCAGGCGTTAGGTCTTTACCGCTCCGGACTGTGGCCACGTGCTGCTGAAACTGCTCCGGCTCCCACTGCCAGAGCGGGACTTTATCCGTGCCATCTCCATGGCTCCAAGCAACCGAAGTCGGCCCCACCACCACTCCAAGACCCACTATGACAACAAGGCTCTTCATCCAGTCCGACCACAGATGTTTCATGACATCTTCTCCTGACAAGAGGGGATGTGTGTTCCATACCAGATTTGAACGGCTTTGGTAGAGGCGTGGAATTGGGCGCTCATGCCAGTCAAGCGATACCCCGGCAGGGTAGTGTCTCAGTTTGAAATTTGTTCTTCTCCGCGTTCGGCCTGCCCTTCCCTCCCGTCTCAGCGCCTTCGGTGACCGGGCAGTCTTGCCCCCGCCTGGCGCCCCCCGGCCTGGGGCCAAGCCGGAGCGGGACTACCCCCCTCATAATTTCCTCATAATTTACTAGGGACAACCGGTGGGGAGCCGTGGTAGGGAGTGAGCAGCCTTCCGGGTCCGCGTCCGCGCGGTGTCCGGGAGCCGAGAGGAGCACACGATGCCGGAGAGGGAGCGAGGGAGAGGGCAGACTGCCCCGTTTTTCCTAGTCAGAAGTTTCAAAGTGAGGCACTACCCCCGGCAGAGAGGGGTGTGACATTCCCCCATATCGGTTTCGCTAACATGGAGGAAAAACATGGATATGGTCTTGCGGTTTTTTGAAGCGATTTTTGAGAGTGAAGTTTCTACGTGCTTCGCAGTCATCATAATTGGCCCAGCTCTCGTTTTAGCAATTTGGCGGCCTGTTGGACGGTTCGAGGTATATCGCTCCGGCCCTACTTTACTGACCACCTTGGGCGTACTCGGTACTTTCGTCGGAATTGCTATCGGGCTGCTCGATTTTGACGTAAGCAACATTGATGAGAGTGTCCCCCAGTTGTTGGCCGGTCTCAAAGTCGCATTCCTGACCAGCATTCTCGGCCTGACCACCTCAATCGCCCTGAAAATCGTGCAAACAGTCACGCCGGAGTCTGAGACAGAAGAAGTGGAAGTTACGCCAGAGGCCATTCATACCGCTTTGAAGGCTATTCGAGAAGGAATCGACAAAGCGGCGTCACAAGAACATGAGTCGCTTGAAGCTTTACGCAAGTCGGTTTCCGCTGACAGCGACAGCAGCCTTCTTACGCAGATTCAAAAGTTGAGAACGGACTTCAAAGATGGCCAGCAGGAGCTAACCAAAGAATTTCGCTTATTTGCGGAAACCATGGCCGAGAATAACTCGAAGGCCCTCATTGAAGCCCTTGAAAAAGTCATTCGCGACTTCAACACCCAACTGAATGAACAATTTGGCGATAACTTCAGGCAGCTTAACGAAGCGGTAGGTGCACTCCTAACTTGGCAAGAAAATTATCGTGAGCACGTCGAGGCGTTAGAGCGCCGACTTGAAACAGCGGTCAAGGCAACCGGGGCTTCTGAACAAGCACTCCGTGAGATTGCAGGTCACACGGGGCAGATTCCCGAAACCCTGCAGAGCTTGCGGGACATTCTGAAAGGACTCGACGAACATCTGACAACCGTTGCAGGGCTGAGGGATAAGGCTATAGAGGCTTTCCCCGTGATTGACGACAATCTCACAAAACTGACGAACAGGCTCGAAGAATCGGTCCAGCAAGTCATCCAACGCTCCGACGACGCTCTTCAGCGTCAGCAAGACGCCCACGACAGGTTGCACAGGGATTCCAGCAACTCTTAGCAAACGCTCAGCACTCACAGCAGCAGTTCGAGAATAGCTTCACGGAGCTGACAGACAGGCTCACGGAGTCAGTCGAAACCCTCCAACGTGCTGACGCAGCCCTTCAGCGCCAACAGGAGACTTACCAGCGGCAGCAGGACGCCTACCAGCAACTCCATACAGGCTTCAATCAGCTCCTAACAAACGCACAGCAGTCACAGCAACGGTTCGAGAATAGCTTCACGGAGCTGGCAGATAAACTCGCGGAATCAGTCGGGCAAACCCTCCAACGTGCTGACGCAGCCCTTCAGCGCCAACAGGAGACTTACCAGCGGCAGCAGGACGCCTACCAGCAACTCCAACAGGCTTCAATCAGCTCCTTCACAGCAGCGGTTCGAGAGTGCCTTCAATGAGGCATTGTCAAAGGCTTCTGAACTGACAAGCAAGCTCGGAATCAGTCGGGCAAACTCTCCAACGCGCTGACGCAGCCCTTCAGCGCCAACAGGAGACTTGGGCAGCAGGATTACCAGCAGCTCCATAGGAGCTTCGATCAACTCTTTACGAGCGCCTATCAATCACAGCAACGGTTTGAGAGTGCTTTCAACGAGACATTGTCGAAAGCCTCCGAACTGACGCGCAAGTTCGCGGAATCGGCCGAGCAGGCCATTGATGATACCCTTCGGCACCAGCAGGACGCCTATCAGCAACTCCAGAGGGGCTTCGATCAGCTCCTAACCGCGCAGCAATCACAGCAGCGGTTCGAGAGTGAACGAGACATTGTCAAAAGCTTTCGAGAGGATCGAACCCCAGCGAAAACCTGAACCAACACCTGGAACGGACTCTGCATGAAATTGAGCGTATGGGAGGACACTTGGCGTCGCTGTCTGAAAAATTCGTGGAAGACTACACCCCCCTGACTGACAAACTTCGCCGTGTTTCGGATGGCGAACGGACTAGACGCATGATGACGACCTTCATCGCCCGAAGATGAGCACTGGCTGTCGGTTTCGGACCTCCGGCCGGCCTCTGGTCATTTTTTTGTTTATTGCGATCACGTATATCCGGCCTATTGTCGAAATTCAGTCCCAGATTCGGAAAATCGTCGTGACCTGGAAAGATACCGAAGTAGAAATTTACGAGGCACTTGAGAAAGAATTCAAAGACGACCTGCCCAGGTGGCGCGCGGAACTGGACCGGACAACCCTATCGCTCCGCTTCAAGGCTCCTGACGTTCTGTTTGATACTGCAACAGCAGTGTTGAAACCCGAGTTCAAACGTATTCTGGACGACTTCTTTCCTCGCTACCTCAACGTACTCCACCAGTTCAAGGACAATTGCGGAGGTTCGTCTTGAAGGGCACACCTCGTCCGAGTGGGAGGGAGCCACAACAGAAGATGTTGCCTATTTCATGAACATGGAGCTTTCACAAGCCAGGACGCGGGCGGTTTTAGAATATTCTCTCGGACTTCCGTTAGTTGACCCGTACAAGGAATGGGCACGGAAGCTGATTACCGCAAACGGTCTTTCCTCCAGCCATCTTATTCTCCAGGGCCCTAAGGAGGATAAGGTCAGGTCTCGACGGGTTGAATTCAGGGTTCGTACCAATACCAAAGAGCAGATCGTTAGAGTTCTGGAGACAATAGAGCAGTGAATTTTCCCAAACTCCAGGAACTTGTGAGTCGCATGGGTGCAAGTCCTTCGTCGTGGCGGCTGCGTCCGTATGAGACGAAAGAGCAACAAATAAGAAGGGAGGAACTAAGACAGGAACTTCAACAGGGTAAGGAGATACCCGATCTTAGTGAAGTTGAATCCAGAGATGGACTACTCACACATAAAGGCGAACAAATCGTCCTATACATTAAGGACACTCGTCAGGGTAAATATATACTCTTACACTACCCCGAAGAAGCCAGAAGGTTTCACGTCGCCGAATGCCATACCATAAGGGATATGCGCTGGAAGGGACGCTTCGAGCGGTATGTCGTCACGACCAGGCATGACGGAAAGTTTCTTGTAGAAGCCGTAGATTCGGATGAGGAATTTGAGGCTCCGCTACGCGTGTGTAAAAACTGTCTCACGCACCTGGACTGGAAAGGGTATGCACGGTCGAGAAGCGTCAAATTGTGGAAAGACTTCTCACTTCAGGACTTCTTCGCGGAATTTACAACATTCTTTTCATCGAGACCTCGCTATACAGACCTGACAGCGCCCCGGGGAGGTTATGCTAAAAATTGGCACAGTCTAGCAACCAAAATCAAACGGGCGGGCTGGCGTTGCGACGAGTGCGGAGTGAATCTTTCCAAGCATCAAAGCTTACTTCACGGCCATCACAAGAACGGCGTTACCTCGGATGATAGACTGGAAAATATTGCGGTCTCCTGTGCCACTCAGAGCAACCCTATCATGGCGGTAAAACGATACACAACGTGAACTCATTGAATCCTTGAGGTAATCCCTGAATAAGCACTGGCCTCATCCGCCTTGGTCGTGCCTCTACGAGCGGGCGAAGATCTGGACGATATTGCCGGCCGGGTCCACCACGGTGAAGTATTTTCCGTGTCCGCCCATGTCCACGGTGTCGTTGACCGTGACGCCGTTTTGAGTCAGCTTCTCACGCATTTCTTCGAGATCCTCGACCTCAAGCACTACGGTGGCTCCACCGCCCGGAGGGACCGAGCCTTCGCTCGGGTCGGCTAGCGCCACCCCGACCCCATTCACATCGAACTGGGTCCAGCGATCGCCGTCGCGAAATTTGACATCCAGACCCAAGATGTCCTGGTAAAAATTGACCGCCTGATCCATATTGTTGACTACGTAATACGCGCTTGAAAACTTTTTCACTGCCATGTCCGAATCTCCTCCTCTTTCCTTCGCGTCCAGCTATCAATTTTTTAATAGAGAGGCTATAGGCTATGCCCGAACTCCCGGAAGTGGAAACCATTGTCCGTAAGCTCATACGTGGTGAACCTGCGGAGGTCGGACTGCCGACCTACCCGTCTCTGATAGGAGCGGAGATCACCCACGCCTGGGGGAATTGGCACAATTCCATACGACCGTCTATTCGCGCCGTCACCCGCACCTTGCCCGGCCACCGGATCGAATCCCTTGGGCGGCGCGGGAAATATATCGTTTTGACCTTGCGATCCGGCGCAGATGCCTCTGTTCGATATCTCGTCATCCATCTCAAAATGAGCGGACGAATTGAGGTTCGTGAAACCGGCTATCCGCGGCACAAGCATGTGTGATTTCGATACGAGCTATACCCTGCATTTTCATGATGCGCGCAAGTTTGGGCGGGTCTATTGCGTGGACGACCTCGAAACCGTGACCGGCCATCTCGGCCCGGAACCGTTAGCACCCGGCTTTACGCTACGGCGCTTTCGGCCGCTCATTGCGAAAAAAACCGGTGGACTCAAGGCGTGCTGCTGAACCAGTCTTTTATTGCCGGGGTGGGCAACATTTATGCGGACGAAGCGCTCTGGCGAGCCAAGCTCCACCCCTTCTGCCGAGCCGCTGACCTCAACGACCGTCAGGTTGCGGCGCTGCATAAGGCCATTCGAGCGGCGCTGAACGACGGCATCAAGCACAACGGCGCGGCCATTGATTGGGTTTATCCTGAGGGCAACTACCAGAATTTCTTCCGGGTCTATGGCCGAACGGGCAAGCCCTGCCGGCGTTGTCGGACCCCAATCGAGCGCACCCTGGTCGGGCAGCGTAGCACGCATTTTTGTCCGCAGTGCCAGCGACTTTGAGCGGTGAGCACCGTCCTCCCCTGAGACGTACGATGCACATTCCCAGGAACCAGCGGTCACCAGACGTGGGAGGCCATTGGGTCGGGGAGAACCCATCCCGCCGCTAGCGCGGCACCCCTCCGAGGAGGGGATGTATAAGGCTACCCCGAGCCGTCGACGCGTACCGTCACGATGTCGATGTCATGGTACTGCTGGTGTCGGACGGACGACGCAAAGTGCCGGAGCAGGCGGAGCGAGAGTTCGCGTTCGTTCGGTCTGTCGACCTGCTCTCTCAGAATCAGCATACGGTCTTCCAGATTGTCTTCTCCAAGTGCGGCGATGAAGTCCAGCTCCGCGGTTCCGTGGTCGTTCCGCGCTACCACAAGCAGATGCCGCCCCTCACGGTCGGCCTCGTCCTCCTCCTGATGGACAAGACTTAACAGCGCTTCCTCTCCAGCGGAGCAGAGGCGTTCCGTGGCTGCAATGTTCCAGCGCATACGGGTAGCCAACGCACGCAAGAAGGCGTCAAGCTGGGGCAGGCCCGCAATATCCAATTCCATTGCAAGGCGGCTCCGCCGGGGCGCGGTCAACTCCATGAACAGGAGCAGCACGAGCAAGGTCAGGCCACCGGACGTCATGCCGTCTTCGAGCATCTTGCTTATGGTCCCGCTCAGATAGTCCGTGAAAAGGGCCTGGCTCTGAAAGCCTACTCCGACCAAGAACCCCATCCCGACGATGAGCGACATGCGCGTGTCGATCCCATCCTGCACCATAAGCTTTAATGCCTGCACGAAAACCAGCGCTATCAGCACGAACAGATACGCGCCGACCACAGGCGCAGGAATAGCGATCAGGAGGGCCGTCACTTTGGGCAGGAAGGCCAGCCCGATGAAGATGAGCCCGATATACACACCAACACTCCGCGCGCCGACTCCCGTCAATTCGGCAAGAGAGACGCTTGCTGAATAAGTGGCGTTCGGGATGGTGCCGGCCAAACCGGACAACAGATTACCGAGACCGTCCGCATTGACCGCGCCTTGGACAAGACGCAGATCAACCGTACGCCGGTCGCGCCACGAGATGTGCTGAATGGCGGTGGTATCCGCAATCGTGTCGACAGCCCCGATCAGAGTTACGAAGACGAACGACGGCAGGAGCAGCCAAAAGCGCCCGTCAAACGTGAGATCAAGGCCAGGCCAGGCGATATGCGGCAGGCCGACCCACGCTGCATCGGCCACGCGCTGTGTATCATAGAGGCCGAAGAACACAGCAACGATACAGCCGCCGCCCAGCCCAATGACCGGAGCCCATAGCCGCCAGGAGCCCGGCGCGCGTAGGGTCAGAGCCGCGATGATGCTCAGGGTTACGACAACACACACCGGAGCTGCGGACGCCGGCGTGCCCTCGGGCACCTTGGTCATCATGTCGAAGACGACCGGAATAACGGTGAGAACAATCAAGGCAAGAAGCGTACCGGACACGACTGGTGTGACAAAACGTCGGAGCAACGACAGACGTGCTGCCAAGGCGAACTGGATCGCCGATGAGACGATAATCAGGGTCGCGAGCAGCGCCGGCCCACCCTCTGTGAGCGCCGTGATACAGACGGCGATAAAAGAGGCAGAGGTGCCCATGATCAGGATGTGTCCGGCCCCGAACCGCCCGACCCGCACGGCCTGCACGATCGTGGTGATCCCGCTGATGAGTACGGCCATAAAGATGGCCCATGACGTGTAGGCTGCGCCCTGGTCTGCCGCTTGCATTATGACGAGTGGCAAGGTGATTATTGGTGTAAAGGTGAGGATAGCGGCCTGGAAGCCGAGACCGACGGCAAGCGCGCGCGGCGGCCGCTCGTCCGGTTGGTAGCGGACGCTGTGCGAAGAGTTCGCGGTTTGTGATTCCATCGCCGGTGTATTCCTTTAGGGTTTTCTGTAAGGCTGGTACGGACGGGGAAAGGACCGTCACACAGAGGCCCTTCCTTATGTGTGTGACGGCTCAGAAATCTATATGCCGCCCTCACCCGTGTCTACTACTCTTCGCCAAATGGCCGGCCTTCCGTATGGCACTAAGGTTACCCTATACTCCGCCCAGAGGAGGAGATTTTATGAGTTCTCCGAGACCAATACCTGCGGAAAAGGTTCCGGCGTCTTCAAAGAAATCGAATTATCCCGAGCCATACGCGTCGCGGATGAACGGCCGGGTCAAGAGAAAGCTTGGTGACCTTTTTGATTTGAAAAATTTTGGAGTCAACCTGACCACACTATCCCCAGGGTCGATGTCCGCGCTGAAACATCAGCACTCTCAGCAGGACGAGTTCGTCTATATATTGAGTGGCACTCCAACCCTGGTCTACGGAAGCCGCGAATATGTTCTGAGACCTGGAGAATGCGTTGGGTTTCAGGCTGGTGAAGGAACCGCTCACCATCTTCTGAATCGTTCAGAAAACGCGGTGACGTATCTTGAGATAGGTGATCGAACGTCGGGAGATGAGGTGGTCTATCCCGACGACGATATCTGCGCAAAGTCCGAAGCCGATGGCACCTGGGCGTTTACGCACAAAGACGGGAGGCCCTATTAAAGCCGCCGGCCCGCAACAGTCGCTACCATTCCTCCCCAAACGGCCGGACTTCCACATTGAACGACCAGCCCGAGCGGTCCTGATGGGCGACGTGGTAGGCGGTATCGGCGATGGCCGACGGCTGAATGAAAAAATCGTCCGGCTTGTCGGGCAGCATCTTGCGCGTCCAGGCCAGGTCGATCACGGCATCGATGACGATATAGGCGACATGAATACCCTGCGGCCCCAGGGTGCGGGCCATGGATTCCGAAAGGATGCGCTGGGCGGCTTTGGTCGGGGCAAAGCCGGCAAAACGAGGCTTCCCGCGTAACGCAGAGGTATTTCCGGAGGATATGATAACGCCCTTACCGGCTTCGATCATATCCGGAGCGACCGCCCTGGCCAGATACAGCAGCCCCATTGTATTGACCTGGAAATTATCGGACAGCGTTTGCGGCTCGATTTCGAGAAAGGTTCCGAACGCGCCACCCACCGCATTGTGGATCAGGATTTCGGGCGGGCCCATTTCTTCTTTCACCTGGGCGACAGTAGCGTTGACGGCGGCTTCGTCAGACACGTCGCACACATAGCCGCGCGAGCCTGTAATTTCTTTTTCCAGTTGCGACAAACGCTCCTGGGTCCGGGCCAGCATAGCTACGCGATAGCCGCCTTGGGCAAAGCGGCGGCTGAGCGACGCTCCGGTTCCGGGGCCCACCCCAGTAATCAAACACACAGGTCCAGCCATACTCTTTCCCCTCTCACCGCTCGTGCAGACTCAGCAGATGATCCCGCCAAAAGAGAGCAGCAGGAGTCCGGCCGTTTTTATGAGCAGTGACATATCGGCCCCCATATAACGTAGTGAGGAACTTCTACCCAGAAGTGCCGCACCCCGCAACCTTCCTGCTCGCCTCAGCCGGATCGTACCAGCCGCGGCCCAGTATGGGCTGGCAGGACGAGATTTAGAAAACCGTGATCCACAGCGAGTACAGCGCAAAGCCCCCGTATATCACCGACGCGATGAGCATCATGACAATCGACACCGGCCCCGGTCGGGCCGAGGGCGGCAGATTGCGCAGATTCATATACAACATCAACGGCACATACAGGGCCATGGTCAGCCCGCTGAGCAGGGCGGCGTTAAACAGAAAGCCCAGCCCGGTGACGGCAAAACGCTCAAAAAACCAAGTGCTGACTGTGCCGGCAACCATAAAGAGGACAGCAAAGGGAATGTACAATTTGGCCTGGTCGATCTTTGCTCCAAACGGAAACGATGTACGGATGATATAGGACCAGACCCGGGCGTTGCCGTCGACGCTGACCAACTGCGTGCTGAAGAGCGTGGCCATGCCGATTGCCAGAAAGAGATAAAATCCCACCGCGCCCATGGAGTTTTCCAGAATCAGCGACATATCCCAGATAATACGTCCCTCGGCCGGAACGACGCCGCTGGGGCGTAAGACGCACAGCACCCCAAACATAAACAGGAACATGGTGAAGCTGTTCAGCCCCCAGAAGAACAGGCACTGGTCCAGGCGTATCCAGCGAAACCAGCCCTTGAAGGCGCGTTGGTTGGCTTCCGTTTCCGGGTACAGATAGCCGGTTGCCTCCTCCTCGTTCGACCCACCCCGCAACGGGTTTTGGAGCCGAGGCATACGCGCCCCCATGCCGATGTTCTTGTCGCGTAAATAAAAGGCGTACCACAGGTTGCCAGCTCCTCCGGCGCCGGCGAACACCACGGCCCCAAAAAAGCGGCTGAAGGGGAAATCCTCCGTCAATTCGATGTGACCGAAATTCACCAGCCCGCGAGCCATCTCGGAAACATGCTCCCAGGTTCCGACCTGGAAGGCCACAAAAGTCAGCCCTAGCGTAATGAAGACGACCATGCCGATGACGATCCGTTCCATGGCCTGGTACATGACTTTGGGGCCAAAGAGTGTGGCGGCGATCAACACAAAGGTCAGGCCGGTCCACATCCAGTCGGCTCCAGGGCCGTCCGGTCCGAAAATCAGGCCCTTCAGGGCCGCGCCGGAAACCCGCGCCCAGCCGGGCAGGAACAGTCCGGCGAAAGTCAGAAACAGCAGGATGTAGATAAAACCCATCCACACCCGGGCAAAGCCGGTATACGGCGCTTCGCCGGTGACGATGGTCCAGCGGCCGATCTCAAAATTGACCCAGAGTTGCAGAAAGACACCCAGGGCTGCGGCCCAGGCCATGCTGGCTCCAAACTTGGCCGTAATCCACGGCCACATCACCAGTTCGCCGGCGCCGATGGAAAGACCGACCAGGACAGCCCCCGGCCCGGCCAATTGCCAGAACGAGCGGGTACGCGGTGGCAGGTCTGCGGTTTTGAGTGGCGCAATATGTGAGCCCAAGCCATCCTCCTTGTGGTCGAAGGGATTGTAGGGGGGATGGTCAATGAGGACAACTGGTCAAATCACGGTTTCCCCTCAACACGTATCTCCCTATAATGTGACCGAAACGGCTCAAGTCACAGCATTGAAATGGAGGGAATCAAAATGGGTCAGCAGTCAGTTATTCCTCTTATCGACTTTCAGCCGTTTCTCGAAGGCGGCCAGGCAGAGAAACAATCAGCCGCTCGGAAAATCGGCCGCGTCTGTGAACAGATTGGCTTCTTTCTGATCAGTGGGCATCAGATTTCGCCGTCGAGCATCGAAGCAATGCGAGCCGTATCACGCGAATATTTCACCTTACCGCTTGAAGAGAAATTTCAGCTTCGTATGCCGCCGGACCGTTACCGGGGGTACCTTCCCCTCGGGGGCCAGACCGCCGCGCTAACGCAGGGCGTTGAGACTCCGCCCGATCTCGTCGAACACTTCAGCATAGGACCGGTCGATGTCCCCGCAGACACGTACCATACGAGTCCTCAAGCCGGGACCTATTTTGCCCCAAATCAATGGCCGGCCCGACCCACCTACATGCGCTCTACCTGGGAGGAGTACTACCAGGCGATGGAGCGTCTTGCCAAAGCGTTAATGCAAAGCTTCGCCCTCGCCCTTGAGCTACCGGAGACCTATTTCAACGACAAAATCGATAAACACATCACCAATTTCAGCGCGCTCTACTACCCTGCCCAGCTTGAAGAGCCCGAGCCTGACCAACTGCGCGCAGGTGAACATTCGGACCTGGGGAGCTTGACCATTCTGTGTCCGGATAGTGGAGCCGGAGGCCTTCAAGTCTACACGCGAGAAGGGCGGTGGGTTGACGTGCCGCTCGTCGAAGGAACTTTTGTGGTGAATCTGGGTGATCTGATGGCCGAGTGGACGAACGATCGCTGGGTCTCGACCCTTCATCGCGTTGTGAACCCTTCGCGTTCGCAGGCGCGTCAGGACCGGCTCTCTCTCGCATTTTTCCATCAACCAAACTACGACGCGGCCATCGAGTGCATCGAGACCTGCTGCGGGCCAGATAATCCCCCCAAATATGGACACACGACTTCAGGCGCTCACCGCACCAAGAAGCTGTCGGAAGGACGCTATACCGACCTGAGAGGCAAAGAAGCAGCGACCATGTGAGCAGACTACAATCATCCGACAAGGAGGAACTCCGATGGAGACGACATCTCCATCAAAATCGGACGCCGTTCGGGCTCGACTCAACCATTAGGAAGGACGAGCGGAAAAGGGGGGCCAGCATGGACCTTATTCTCAGAAATGGACGCATTGTCGGGCAGGAAGATCAAACGACCGTTGATATTGGTATCCAGAATGGCCGCATAGGAGCTATCGAATCCAAGCTGTCAGCCGAAGGGCGTGAGCTTGACCTGCGGGGTCGTTTAGTCACACCAGGTTTCATTGAAACCCATATCCATTTGGACAAATCCTGCATCCTGGACCGCTGCCAGTCGGCCGAAGGTGATCTGGAAGAAGTCCTGACCCAAGTCACGGCAGCCAAACAGGCTTTCACGGCAGAAGACGTGCATCAGCGGGCAGCAGGCACCTTAGAAAAATGCATACTGCACGGGACCACCCAGGTGCGTACTCACCTTGAGGTTGACCCAGGCATAGGGCTGCGTGGACTCGACGGGGTACTCCCCCTCATCGAGGAATATAAGTGGGCGCTGGATATTGAGGTGTGTGTCTTTCCGCAAGAAGGCTTGCTTAATAATCCAGGGACCGATGAACTTTTAGTTGCCGCCCTCAATCGGGGCGCGAGCGTTATTGGGGCAGCCCCTTATACGGACACTGATCCACACGGTCAGATAGATCGCATCTTTGAACTGGCTCGCGAGTTCAACGTTGATATCGATATGCATTTAGACTTCGGCCATACCTCGGACGAGATGGATATTGAGTATGTGTGCGATCTGACGGAAAAGTTTGGCTATGGGGGCCGGGTCACGGTCGGCCATGTGACCAAGATGTCAACCATTTCTCCAGAACGATTTTTCGCCCTCGCCCAGCGTCTGGCGAATATCGGCGTCGCGGTCACCGTGCTGCCCGCGACGGACCTCTACCTGATGGGTCGTCACCAGGATCACAATATTATTCGGGGCGTGACTCCGGTGCATAAATTCATACAGCGAGGCGTTACCTGTTCGCTCTCGACTAATAATGTTCTCAATCCCTTCACGCCGTTTGGCGACTGTTCGTTGATTCGCATGGCTAACCTGTATGCCAATATCTGCCAGGTCGATAATCAGGAAGAAGTGCGGGCCTGCTTTGATATGATCACTCAATATTCAGCCCAAATACTGGGACTCGAAGACTATGGCGTGGAAGTCGGAAAAGCAGCCGATCTGGTTGTCCTGGACTGTACGGCTCCTGAAGCCGCAGTAGCAGAAGTCGTAGCCCCTCTGTACGGCTTCAAACGCGGCCGGCAGACATTCACTAGAAAACCGGCGGAACTACATCGGCCTTGAGGCTACCATGAACGACACCTTAGGCGCATTCTGTCACCACACCCACGTCACGCTTCCCGGTTCAGAGACAGGGCCGCTCGCTACTCTGTCTCTTGCGGTAAAAGACGTCTTCCATATCAAGGGGCACCCCACTGGAGCGGGCAATCCAGACTGGCTTCGGACCCACCCCGTAGCTGGGACCACAGCTCCTGCGGTGCAACGTCTCCTCGACGCAGGTGCCCATATTGTGGGCAAAACGCACACGGATGAGCTGGCCTACAGTCTCAATGGTGAAAATGTCCACTACGGCACGCCGGTGAATCCGAACGCAGCGGGTCGTATCCCAGGAGGATCTTCCAGTGGCTCGGCTGCCGCGGTAGCTGGCGGTCTGGTGGATTTTGCCATTGGAACCGACTGTGGCGGTTCGGTCCGTTTACCAGCCAGCTACTGTGGGATATTTGGTTTTCGACCGACCCACGGGCGTATTCCGCTCGACTGGATAGCCCCCCTTGCATCAAGCTTTGACACCGTTGGTTGGTTTACCCGAGACGCCAGACTCTTGGAAAAGGTCGGTCGGGTGCTCCTGGACGATCAGAGCGACGCTCGGCCTCCACGCCAACTGCTCTTGGCCTCAGACGCATTTGCTCTAGCAGGCAATGTGGTAACCGCAGCACTCCGACCCGCAGTCACAAAACTCAGCCAAGCTATTGGTCCGGCACAGTCTGTCACCATCAACCCTGGGGGACTCTCGGAATGGATGCAGCTTTTCCGTGTCCTGCAAGGCGCGGAGATCTGGGCCAATCACGGCGCTTGGATTCGCGCAGTCCAGCCTGCTTTCGGGCCGGATATTCATAAACGTTTCGAGTGGACAGCAACAATTCAGCAAGCCGAGGTGGACGGCGCCAAGGAGAAGCGAGAACAGATTGGAGCTCGAATGGACGCGTTCCTCGGAGAGGATAGCGTCTTATGTCTCCCGACCGCACCCGGCATTGCCCCGCTTCGGAATACACCTTCGGATGAGCTGGAGGCGTTTCGGGCTCAGGCGTTGAGTCTCTTATGTATCGCCGGCCTCGCCCGTCTCCCTCAAGTCAACCTGCCGTTGGGTACCCTTGATGGTTGCCCGATCGGCATATCTCTCATTGGGCCACGCGGGGCAGATATATTGCTGTTACATATTGCAACAAGCCTCGCCCCTTAGGCCCGAGCATCTACCCCTCATGGGGCGGTATCTGCTCGCAGCCTTCTTTGAGTGATTATTGATGCTCTCCCCTGTCCCGACTATGCTTACTCATTCGTCCTTATATCGAGGGTGGGCCAGATTTTCCTTTTGTATCATTCGCGCCTATTGCGTGTCAGCGCCGAAATAGGCACGAGCGCGCTGCTCGGCCCGGCTGTGTTGCAGAAAGAGTAAGCACAGTCCACTGGCTGCGGTGACCACAGCCAGTACGACGGACAGCGCCCCATAGCCAATCTGGGCAACAAGGAAGCCGCCTAACGAGGAGGCAACCGCGAAGCCCAAAAACCCGCTGCCGGATAGAAGCCCCACCATCGTCCCTCGGGAGGGACCGGCCAGTTCAGCTCCCATAATCATGAGCAGGCTGGTCACCGGCATAACACAAGCCATAAAGACGCTTGCCGTCCCTACTGTGAGCCACAAGCTGCCCCCCATACAAAAACAGCCAGAGCCGGGAGCGTGGAAAAGCATATCGTGAGAGCCCTAAGCAGCAGGCGATTCGGTCGCTTCCCTATCTGTCCCCCGAGATACGTGCCAAGCGTTGCCCCGACGGCCATGAGCGATACGGGCAGTGCCACCTCTGCGGTCCCCAAATCATACGTGACCTGGAGAAAGACCGGGAAAAATATCATCATCACGCCCATCGACAGGCGACCAGTCATATTGGCTGCCGTTAGCGACCACGTCACAGGAAACCGCCCGATTTTCCGCAGCCTCTGTGAGAGGTCAAGAGAGATGCCGTCGCTGCGACGATACGGAACGAGAAAAAACAAGGCTACCGCACACCCCAACACCACTACCCCAACGACACTATAAGTGATGCGCCAGCCCGCTGTAGCCGCCAGCAGCGCAGCCAAAGGCACGCCAAAGATGCTGCTCAGCCCAGGCTGCATGGCGATGGTCGCAATAGAGGACGCGCGTCGCTCTTCAGGAAAGAAATCGCCAATGATAGCGACGCATGTCGGGGGGATCATGCCGCCCCCGATACCGGCCAGGATACGAAACGCCGAGGCAATCGAGAGGCTGGAAGCAAGAGCCATCCCTATGGCTCCGGCGCTCACCAAGAGCGCGCCGCACAGTAAGAAAGGCTTCCGTCCGTAGGCATCCGAGAAGGGACCAATCATCACTGCTGTTGCCGCCCATGCAACAGTTTCCGCTGTCGCCACCTGCGCCCCGATCGGCACGGTCGTCCCCAGGTCTTGCGCCATGTCCCGTAAGAGCGGGCCAAGCATGCCTTGGGCCGTCATCAGAGAGAACACAGTGCACGCCAGCGTTGCGAGCAAGAGCGTAAAACTGGCCGCTGGGGTCACCTTTGCCGTGTCATTCATATATGCCAGCCACTTGATTAGAGGAGTGCTGCGAGCGGCATGTTAATGGCGTTTGTTGCCGTCCCTTTCTCCCTCCTCAGAGAGAGGGACGGAGTAATTTTTATGCTCCTTCCTCCTCTTCTCTCGTTGAAATGATCCGGTCGGCCGTTTGCGGCGGCACAGCGAGCGCTAATTTATCGCCATACACAAAACACGGTTGAAACCGATTCAAGATCGCCGGCAGGACCGTCATCGACACAATCAAGCAGGCCCCCATACTGAGTGAAAGCATGACACCCAGGTAAAAGAGGGACTCGAAGTTCGAGGTGAGAAAAATCAGGAAGCCGCCGATAACCACGACCGCATTAAAAAAGATGGCCTTGCCCGAGGTAGCCATCGTGGCCGCTGTAATCTGCGTGGGGTCTGTGAGCCCCTCTCGGACTTTGACCCGATACTTACTCAGAAAGTGAATCGTATAATCGATGCCAATCCCGATGGTCATCGAGGCAGTCAGCGATTTTCCAATCTCTAGCGGGATATTCAGCAGCCCCAGCAGCCCAAAGCTAAAAATCATCACCAGGCTAATCGGCAGGACATTAATCAGCCCGGCAACGAACGAGCGAAACATGACCGTGGTGAGCAGAAAGACCGCGCCGAGCGAGGTCACCAAACTCGCCAGTTGCCCGGACACAATCAGTTCGCTCAGACGGTTCAGGAGGTAGCCATTGCCCGCAATCCCGATCCGAAAGCCGCTGTTCGTCTCCCACCCCGCCACCGTGGGCTCAATGCCGGCTAACCAGCGGCCCAAGCGGAGTCCCAGCGGATCATGGGTGGCAGCGTCGGTGGCTCCATTCTGGCCAAATTCCTCGACCGCAAAGTCGCGGATAATCTGCACGACACGTTCGACGTCTCGGGTCCTATCGGAGCGCAGATAGACCGCTACGTTGGCATGCTGGTAGTCATAATCCACGACATCGTCGAAATCATCCGGGTCTCCCGAAAACGAATACAGCAGCAGATACTGGGCAACCAGGTCACGAGAAGTTGGGATGACTTCCATTTCTGCACGATCTTCATTCATGACCCGGTTCATCCGTTTGATGTATTCCGCTAATGACAAGGAGCCACCCACATCAGGATCCTGCTCCACCCGCGTTTGCAGGCGGTCCAGTTGATCGAGCAGGACCGGATCTTTGAGCCGATCAGCCTCATACCCTTCGATCGCCACATAGATAGGCACGGTGCCTTGAAATGTATCGCGCAGGACCCTATCGCTAACGCGCATCTCGTGGGATGGGTGAAACATCCCGACCATGGTCGAGTTCACTACAATCCGCTGCGTGCCGAGCACGCACAGCGCAACAACGAGCGCGGCCGGCACCCACACGACCAGTGGACGCCGTGCTACACCGCGACCGAGGCGCGCCAAGAAGCTGGCTGCCCAGCCGGCGGCTGCCAGGTCTCCACTCCGGCTCATTTGATTGCGCAGGCCCCGGCTGACGGTCGGCGACAACAAACTCAACATGGCCGGGAAAAAGGTCAGCGAGAAGAGCATCGCGGCTAAGATTCCCACTCCACTAAACACCCCAAAATAGCGGACAGGGACAACGGTCGCAGTCAGAAAGGATAAGAATCCCGCTGCGGTGGTCAGCGAGGTCAAAATGACGGGCTGCCACATCTCTCGCATAGTCACAATCACCGCGTCAGCTGAGGAAATATCCGGATGCTCCAACAGCTCTTCGTAATAGCGACTGAGAATATGAATGCCATCCGCCACGCCGATGGCCATGAGCACGACCGGCATTATGGAGGTGACAAAGTACATAGGAATACCAAGCGCGGCCATAATCCCGAGGGTCCAGATCACCGACACGACCACGACTGCCAGCGGCAGGAGGACGCCGCGCAGGCTTCGATACGTACAATATAAGGTTACCAGAAGCACGACCAAGGTCAGGGGTAAGAAGGTTTCCATGTCGCGTGCTTCCTCTTCCGACAAGGTGACTTCGATCGCTCCACGCCCGGCAATATGAAATTCTTCCGGCACGCCCGTCGCCTTTTTAGCCTCGACCATGTCACGGATCGTGGTATACACAGTCATCCGTCGCGCCGTGCCTGCCTGTGTGTCTTCGGTTGGCTCCATCTTGGCCAGGATGAGCAAACCCGTCCCGTCTTGCGATACGACCCAATTGACGAACATGTGATTGGCAAAGATGGCCTGTTTAAGATCTGCCAGCGCATTGGCTGCGTCGGGAACGGCTTCCATAAACGGATCAACGTTTATACCGTCTACGGTGCCAGTGATATTATCCATCGTGGCGATACTGGCCACATCTTCATCCCGGATGGCTTTGATACCGGGTTGCAGAGCAAGGCGTTCCGAAAACTCTTTGACAATGCCTAAGGTCCGCGGATTAAAGACGCCATTCTCGTCGGCGTTGTCGTTCAGTACCCCGATCATAATGAGATCACGGATGCCGAATCGTTCTTCAACCACTCTGCTATAGGCGAGGATCGGATCATCGAAGGGGAACATGGCCTCAACATCGTTTTCAAAGCGTAATGTTTGAATCGGGAGTACGGCCAGCACCGTACTACCGAGGACCAGGCCGATGACCAGCCAGCGGAAACGGATGACAGCCCGAAAGAATGATTCCATCATTTCCTCCTCCTTGGATTCTTACTTGGCGGACGTTTCTTGCCGCAGCGAACACGAGTGCGTTGCCTGGACGTGGCGATCCACAGGAGGGCCAGGATCCTATCTGCTAGCTCAGCCTACCTCCTCGTGTCTTCAGCCGGTCAGAACTTTTCCTTGAACGGCCGTACCTCCCACCCCGGATAGAGCAACAGATCATGAGCGAGATATTCTTCCTACTCCCCCTACCACTTTTCGCTCTCTCTGCGATAATTTGACAATACCAAACTGATACACGACCTTCCCCTTGCCCTGCCCACTCCGGTCTATCTCTGCTAGGAAAAGGAAGGCCCCTCTTCTTCCGACAGCAGCAAAGGGACAGACCATGCGTTTCGGCACCTATTATTTTCTTCAGGCTCCGCCGGGCAGCTCTCATGAAGAGGTCATTCACCGGGAGTTTGCGCAGATTCTGCTCAGTGAAGAACTCGGCTACGACAGCGTCTGGCTGACCGAGCACCATTTTATTGAGTATGGCATTTCCACCAGCCCCATGGCGCTGGCCGCGGCAATTGCCGCTCGGACTGAACGGATCGCCATCGGGCTGGCCGCGGTGATCCTGCCCTTTCATGATCCCATTCGTCTGGCCGAAGAAATTGCCTTTGTCGATATTCTTAGCCGGGGGCGGCTGCGCGTTGGAATCGGACGGGGGAATCGTCCGGTAGAGTTTGTTGGCTACCGGGTTCCGCAGATAGAAAGCCGAGAGCGCTTTGGTGAGACCGTAGACATTATGCTCCAGGCCTGGACGCAGGAGCGAGTCTCGTACCACGGGAAGTTCTTCAGCATTGAAGACATCCCGGTCATTCCCAAGCCTCACCAGAAACCACACCCTCCGCTATCACTCGTCTGCGTCAGTCCCGAGACAATCCAACTGGCTGCCAGGAGCGGCTGGTCCATGTTGAATTCCATCCTGTTCGGTCCGTTCAGCCAAATCGAGCAGAATCGGGATATCTATACTGCGGCCCTGAGTGAAGCTGGACACTCCGAGGCCACCATACGAACGGCATTGCAATCATGGGGGGTATCGCGCCATATCTATGTCGCGCCAACCGACGCTCAGGCTCTGCGCGAAGCCCAAGAGGCGGAGCTGTGGTATCAACAATCCCTGGCCCGCTTTCTTGTTCCCGAACATATCGAGGCCGCTCCCCCTGCCCTGCAGCCCCAGTTTCGTGCTCTGGCCGATCGTTTGGCCACCATCACCTGGGAGCAGCTTGTAGCAGAGACCGTACTGTTCGGCTCGCCGGAGCGGATTGTGGACCGGGTGCGTGAAATGGAAGCGGCCGGGGTGGGAGAACTGCTGTGCTGGATGAATTTCGGGGGACTGCCGCAGGACCGGGTTGAACGCTCGATGCGTCTGTTTGGGGAGAAAGTCATCCCCCATTTTCGGTAGCCGACATGACTTGGCGAAAAATTCTGGCGGGCGCTCTTGCCTTCTTCTTCTCAGGTTCAGTAGAAGAAAATGAGTAGGAGTACTCAATAAAGGAGGGACAGACCGAGAGGCATATCACACGACAGCACATGATAAAGCAGTCTCAACGCTCGGACTAAGGAGGGTCTATGGGCAAGGTACAGATGCCGGACGGCAAAAAAATGGCCTGCTGTTTTTGTTTCGATATCGATGCCATGGCCTTGTGGCTGGGGTTCTTCCGCTCTCCGACTGCCAACCCCCTTTCACGCGGAGAATTCGGTCCTCGGGTGGCCATGCCACGCATCCTGGACATCCTCGATAAATATTCCATCAAAGCGACCTTCTTTACTCCCGGTCATAGTGCCAAACTTTTTCGAGATGTCGTGCAGGAGGCGCATCGTCGGGGCCATGAAATTGCGGCCCATAGCATGTATCACCAACCTTCCGAGGTCGGTCTGGCCATGAGTGGGGTCGAGCCGGCCTCGCCGGACGAGCAACGCGTCTATCTCGAACAACAGATTGAGCTGTTGGAGAAAACCGTAGGCGAACGGCCTATCGGATTCCGCTCGCCCATTGGAGACTGGTTGGGCGAGCATGTGCCGCAGCATCTGATCGACCTGGGTTTTGTCTATGACAGCAGTTTGCAGGGCCATGATTTTTTGCCCTATCGGCTGCGGATAGGCGATACGATCCAGACCGAGGAGCCTTTTGAGGTCACTTGGGGGCAGCCCTCGGAGCTGCTTGAGATTCCCCTGCACTGGGATACCAATGACTTCGCCCAGTTTGAATTCATGGGCTATTATCTCGATCCCAAAAATCCCTGGTTCAACCCGGCCCCTTTCCACACCCCTTCCCAGTCGAAGGAAATTTTCACGTCGAGTTTTGACTATTGTTATGAACACGTCCCAGGTGGCATATGGAATACGATCCTTCACCCGCAGTGCTGCGGACGGGATTTTAAGCCAGCGTGGCTGGAGAGCGTAATCCAACACGTCTACGCCAAGCCCGGGGTTTGGTTCACAACCATGCGCGAGGCGGCCGCAGCCTGGCAGGATGATGAGTGACTGGCGAGTACGCGCGCCTGTCGGGTTGGGCTGACCTGCCCGACAGGTGTCCTACCTGAACGAGCCGGACAAGGGGGTCATATGCGAATCTTCATATCGGTGGATATGGAAGGCATCTCTGGAGTGGAAACCGTGGAGGAGGTCTTTCAGGGTTTGCCAGGCTATAAGACTTTTCGGCAGATCATGGCCGGGGACGTGAACGCCGCCGTTCAGGGTGCGATCGAAGGGGGGGCGACCGACATTGTGGTCTCAGACTCGCACGGTTATATGTGCAATATCCGTCCTAAGGACGTGCATCGTAAGGCCACCCTGAAGTCCGGGATGAAGCGTAATTTATGTCAGTTCAAAGGCTTTAACCCCGGCTTTGATGGGGCGCTGTTTATTGGCTATCACTCAAAAGCCGGGACGCCGGATGGCATCCTCAGCCACACCTGGATTCCGGCCTTTCAGGATGTGCGGATAAACGGCCTGTCGGTTGGAGAATATGGTCTGAACGGCTTTTTGGTCAGCAGCTTCGGCGTGCCTATTCTGATGCTGTCCGGTGACGACAAAACCATTGAGCAGGCCCGTCCGCTGCTCGGCGACATCGAATATGTCGAGGTCAAAAAATCGCTCGGTTATTTTAAGGGCCTGCATCTTCCCCTGAGCGAGAGCCACGCCCGTATTCGCGAGGGCGCACGACGCGCCCTTGAGCGCTTTGCCAAGCGGAAACCACCAACTCTGGATATTGCCTTGCCCGTCACGGTCGAGCTTGATCTATGCCACGAGGCGAATGATTTGGTGACCGACATGGAGCAGGAGAATCAACGCTTTGTCGATGACGATACCCCGCGGGCGCTGAGCGACGCCGACCTGATCACCCACTACGCCCCGGTCGAACGCCGCGGGGCGGAGACGGTCGCCTATGTGTGCAACCGCTATGTCGATGCCTATAATACTTTGTTTACCCTGATGTCGTATTTTTACGAACGCGATATTGAATGGCTGGTCGAAGAGGTTGCCAAACCGGAGGAGTACCGTCGCAACCTGCAACCCCTCATCGCCGGCAGTCCGCTGAATTTCATGCAATAGGGAGGGCTCAAACAATTCGTTCAGACGCCCGCTGGCCTCTGAACGAACGACTCTCGGTCCAATAGAGCGTCAAGCACGACATTTGTGTCATCAGCATTTTCATAGATATTGCTCCCAGATATGCTCCTTGTATGAGTCGGTATTCATCCGGTGTCCTTTCAGTACGCCGACAAGCGAAGCCGTAAGGGGAGGGAGTTTCTTTGCGGCGTGCTGGTCGGGCGTGCCGAGCGAGTCAAAGAAATCGCCAACCATTTGAGAGACCGATTTGCCCCGGCGATCTGCCTCAATTTTTCCTTTTTCGACGAGGCTTTCATCCATGCGTAAGGTGAGCTTTGTGTTCATAACGTACACATATTCTGACATATACGTCACTTCAAGTACGTCACTTCAAGCCTCCGTTTGCCATTCATTCAGCGTCCAGCTCCCTTATCAGGCCGAGCCGTCCATGCGCGTACAGCGTTACGGCGGTTTTCAAACTTGACACCCTGCGCCGGTAAGCCGTATACACATCGAAAGCCTCGTTGTCCTGAACACCGAAGGCCAAACCGAACGGGTAGGCAATTATGTGTGGCATCGTCGGATTTTTAGACAAAAGCGGCAACCGCCAGGCCGCAGTCGGGCAAACCCTGCTCGACATGTTGTCGGCTCTTGACCGCCGTGGCCCGGATTCGAGTGGAGTTGCCGTTTATGCCGACCGTGGCGCGGACGCCTGTGTCTTACGGATCAAGCTGGGCGAGCACGGGCCGTTCGAGACCCTCGCCGACCTGGTTGTCGAGCAGGTCAAAAGCCTCGTTTCGGTGTCTACGGTGGACCTCCAGGGTCCGTCTCTGCGTTTGATCGTCACGCCTCCGGAGAGCCCGGAATCTCTGGAACGGACCATTGAAGCGGTAGATAGCAGCATCGAAGTCGTCAGCCTGGGCAACCGCCTTGAGTTGGTCAAACAGGTTGGTTCTCCGGCAAATCTTGAAGCTACCTACGCGGTCTCGTCGTATATCGGCACGCATGGTATTGGCCACACCCGCATGTCTACGGAGAGTCGCGTTGACCTCAGCCATTCTCAGCCCTTTTGGGCGCATGGCCGCGCCGACGTTGCCGTCGTCCATAACGGGCATATCACCAATTATCACAAGATGCGGCGCATTTATGAGCAACAGGGACATCGTTTTTACACCGGGAATGACTCGGAAATTATCGGCCTGTATCTCGCCGACCGTATGGCGCAGGGCGCCAGCTTTGCGGATGCGCTCCAGACCTCACTGACCGATTTTGACGGAGCGTTCAGCTATCTGGCCGCAAGTGCGGACAGTCTGGGCTATGTCAAAGACCCGTTTGCCTTCAAACCCCTGGTGGTGACTGACACACCGGCCTATGTCGCCATTGCCACCGAAGAACAGGCCCTGCGCTCCGCCCTGGGCGATGACTTTCCGGTGTGGGAGCCGGGGGTGAATACCGTCATGACCTGGACGGTAGAGAATGGAGTCGGTTCGTAAGGATGTAGCGTGAAAGACATCGACTGCACGGACAAAACCTCCCGAGTCATCAATCAGGAAATCCGCCACCACATCCAGGCTGGCGAAACCGAGATATGCGTCCATCACCCCCAGGCACGTCATAATCTCGGCGTTGCGGTCCTCCAGCCGGTCACCCTGACCATTACCGGGAGCGTCGGCTATTACTGTGGCGGACTTGTTGACGGGCCGCGGATTGAAGTGCATGGAAGTTGCGGCTGGGGCTTAGCGGAAAGCATGCTGAGCGGCACGGTCATCGTGAACCAGAACGCGGGCAATAGCGCTGCGGCATCCATTCGAGGTGGAACGATCGTGGTCCGGGGGAGTGCGAGTTCACGCGCCGGTATTGCCATGAAGGGCGGGACGCTCATTGTTCAGGGCAATAGTGGCTATATGACCGGTTTCATGATGCAGAAAGGCACGATCATTGTCTGCGGCGATACGGCCGAAGCGCTGGGTGACTCCATGTATGAGGGACGTATCTTCGTGGGTGGTCGTATCTCGGACCTGGGCAATGATGCGGTCATTGCGGAGGTTACGGACCAGGACCAGGCCTTTCTGACAACCACCTTGGCCGAGTACGATATTGAAGCGCCGGCTTCCTTTCAAAAGATCGTCTCCGGCAGACGCTTATGGCAGTTTGACAAAAAAGACTTTGATACCTGGCGGGAGGCCCTGTGAGCGAGCGCCCTGTTGTCCGACACAGCACCATCTGGAAACCCGAGAACATAGAAGACATCCAGGCCAAGGCCGACCTGGGCCGCTATCGTATTCGGGGCTTTAGCGCCTTACGCGACCGCCCCCTGCCCTCTTTTGACGACCTGACGTTTGTGCCCTGTACTCTCACCCGGGTGCCCCTTGAGGGCTACCGTGAAAAGTGTTCGACCAAGACCGTACTCGGCACCCGTTTTGCCCAAAAGCCGATTGAGATCGACATTCCCATTATGGTGACCGGGATGAGCTATGGCGCGCTGTCCTACAACGCCAAAGTGGCCTTGGCCAAGGCTGCGGCGCGCGCCGGGACGTCCACGACAACCGGCGATGGAGGGATGTTGGCTGCCGAGCGCGAGCATTCGGATATTCTGATCTACGAGGTCTTACCCAGCCGCTACGGCATCGACGTGCACCATCTTCGGCAGGCCGACGCGATTGAGCTGACGGTGGGACAGGGGGCCAAGCCCGGCACGGGCGGGCTGCTGCTTGAGTCCAAGGTCTCGGACGAAATCGCCGAGCTGCGCGACCTGCCTCCAGGTGTTGACCAGCGCAGTCCGTGCCGTCATCCGGACTGGCTCGGTCCGGACGATATGCTGACAAAGATCGAGGAGCTGCGCGAGGCAACCGACTGGCAGGTTCCGATTTTTGTCAAAATGGGCGCGGCCCGCGTGTATGACGATGTGAAGTTGGCGGCCAAGGCGGGAGCCGACGTGGTTGTGGTCGATGGAATGGAGGGCGGCACGGGCGCCTCGCCGGACATTCTGCTTGACCATACCGGGATTCCGACCCTGGCCGCGGTGAGCGAAGCGCGCGTTGCCCTGGAGGAGTGCGGGCTGTACGGCACGGTCCAGCTCATTATTGCCGGCGGCATACACAGCGGCACTGCCGCGGCGAAGGCGCTGGCACTCGGCGCGGATGCCGTTTATATCGGCACGGCGGCTCTAATCGCGCTGAACTGTAACAAGCCGCTGTACGTGGACGATTATCATGCCATCGGTGCCGAGCCCTACGCCTGCCATCACTGCCATACCGGCCGCTGCCCGGTCGGCATTACGACGCAGGACCCGGAGCTGATGAAACGGCTGGATATTGACGCGGGTGCGGAGCGGGTTGGCAACTTCTTTAACGCCATGACCCTGGAAATCCAAATGTTAGCCCGCTCTTGCGGGAAGTCGGATGTCCATGCCTTAGAGCCTGAGGACCTGCGTGCCTTAACGCTGGAGTCCTCCATGATCACCGGGATTCCCCTGGTTGGAACCAACGTGGTCTTTGCCGGAGGACCGGGCTGGAAACCGTCGTCCGAACGGTAGTCTCCATGTCGTTTCTTCTGGCCTGTCCCAACTGTGGCGAGCGGAGCGTGTACGAGTTTCGCTCGGGCGGGGAGTTCCGGCAACGCCCATCCGCGTCAGTTTCGTCACACGAGTGGGCGCGTTACCTATATCTCCGAAAAAACGAGGCCGGAGAGACGACCGAGTGGTGGTATCATCAGTTGGGCTGTCGGCGCTGGTTTTTAGCCGTTCGTGACACGCGCACAAACCTTGTCAAAGAAACCTATGAGCACGACTAGACTCCCGCCCCACCCGGCCCACGTCATCGACCACGAACAAACCCTGACCTTCTCTTTTGCCGGGGAACGCATACAGGCACGGGCGGGCGATACCATCGCCTCGGCGCTCTACGCCGCAGGCCAGCGGACTTTCAGTCGGAGTTTCAAATACCATCGCCCACGCGGACTGTTATGCGGCGCGGGGCAGTGTCCGAACTGTCTCATGAACGTGGATGGCACCCCTAGTGTCCGCGCCTGTACCGAGCCCGTCCAGCAGGGTATGCGCGTCCAGCCACAGAATGCGTGGCCCTCGCTCAAGCACGACCTGCTGTCCATTATTGACCGCTTCGACTGGCTGCTGCCGATTGGCTTTTATTATAAGACTTTTATCCGTCCGCGTTTTTTCTGGCCCTTGGCAGAAAAATTTCTTCGCCGCGCTGCCGGCTTAGGAGAAATCAATACCCAGGCAAAGCCAAAAGGCGGCTATGACCACGAGTACCGCCACACCGATATTACGGTTATTGGCGGTGGACCGGCCGGTCTGACCGCGGCGTATGAGGCGGCCAACCTCGGCTGTCAGGTGACGCTGATTGACGATCAGCCGGAACTCGGGGGCCACCTGCGGTTTCAGACCGGGACCTACGATAATATCGGCGAGCAGAGCGGTGCGACTGGCTTCGCCCTTGCCCGGACATTAAGGGAGCAAGTCACTGCACAGCCGAACGTTGACGTTCTGTCGTCCGCGACCGTTTTTGGCGGCTATGAAGGCGGGCTGCTGGGTGTAATGCAGGCCAAGCGGCTGATTCATCTGCGCACCCAACGCGTGATTATTGCAACCGGGAGCCACGAATATCCAGCCATTTTTGCAAATAATGATGTACCTGGCGTTATGCTCGGCAGCGGTGTCCGGCGACTGCTGCACCTGTACGGCGTGCAGCCCGGCACACGAGCGGTGGTAGTCTGTCATGATGACACGGGCTGGACTCTTGCCGGTGAGTTGCTTAGTGCCGGCATCCGGGTCGCGGCGGTTGTAGACTCTCGCTATAGGCTGCCGGACGCTCTAGATTCCAGAGAACAGCTCCAGCGCAGCGGCGTCGAGGTGCTCACCTCCTACGCTATCCAGGCAGCCCGCGGGACAAATCGTGTTGAGGGAGCTCATGTTGTTCCTCTCGATGCCCGGCACCGTCCTTTTCCGCACGCCAGCCGCTTTATTCCATGCGACTTGATTTGTCTTTCGACCGACCAGACTCCAACGGCCGCTCTGGTGGCGCAGAGCGGGGGCGAACTCGGCTACGATGAAACGCTGGGGCAGACGGTTCCTCAGCAACTCCCTCCCCAGGTGTTCTGTGCGGGAGACGTGACCGGCATTCATCATTTGCCGGCGACCCTTGTCCAAGGACGCCTGGCCGGGCTCCGGGCCGTCCGCAGTCTGCGCGCTTCAGAAACGTCTGCTTCGTCCCATATCCAGACCTTACAATACGAGTGCGAGACCCTGGAGCGGGAGTATCGGCGACACTATGAGCCCTACCCTCAGCTCAGCGACGTCTGGGCCAACAAAAAGCAGTTTGTGTGTGTCTGCGAAGATATTACCCATAAGGACTTGGCTCAGGGGGTCGCCGAGGGCTTTGACGAGGTCGAAACCCTCAAACGCTACAGCACGTTTTCAATGGGGCCATGTCAGGGTCGCATGTGCGCGACTTCGTCGGCACGAATCTGTGCCCGATACGCTGGCTCCGAGCTGGCAACGCGAACGACCACGGCCCGTCCGCCCGTGACGCCGGTTCCCCTCGGCGTGCTGGCCGGACGCAAGCATCAGCCGGAAAAACATACGCCCCTGCACCATCGCCACATCGCGCTTGGAGCGGATATGATGCTGCTCGGCAGTTGGAAGCGACCGTATGCGTATACCACACCGAGCGAAGAACATCAGGCGGTTCGCGAACGGGTCGGCCTCATCGACGTCAGCACCCTGGGAAAACTGGAGGTCAATGGCAAGGACGCTGCGCGTTTGCTGGATAAGGTCTACACGCATACCTTTTCGACACTCCGGGTCGGACGTATCCGGTATGGGGTGATGTGCGACGACAGTGGGATCATTATTGATGATGGTACGGTTTCACGTCTGGCCGACGACCATTTCTTTTTGACGACCACAACCGGCAATGTCGAATTCGTCGAGCAATGGCTCAAATGGTGGACGGCCGGTACAGACCTGTGTGCGCATGTGACCAATATGACCGGTGGGCTGGCGGCCATGAATATCGCCGGGCCGCAGGCCAGACAGGTCTTCAGCCAGCTCACGGACATTGATCTGTCTTCGGAAGCTTTTCCCTATATGGCCTGCCGGCACGCCACAGTGGCCGGGGTTCCGGCGCTGCTGCTGCGCATCGGCTTTGTCGGAGAGACCGGCTGGGAAATTCATGTTCCGGCCGAATGCGGAGAGCAGGTCTGGGACGCCATTATGGCGGCTGGGTCAGGGGTTCAGATTATCCCGTTTGGCGTTGGGGCGCAGCGCATTTTACGTTTGGAGAAAAAGCATGTCATTGTCGGCCAGGATACGGACGCGCTGTCCAACCCCTTGGAAGCCGACATGGAATGGGTGGTCAAATTCAATAAGGATGACTTTATTGGCAAACGCGGCCTCCAGGCCATACAGGAACGTGGCCCGCGTCACAAACTGGTTGGCTTTGCCCTCCGCGACTCGGGTATGGCGGAAGGTGGTCAAGCAGTTGTGGTAAACGGGCAACCGGCCGGCCGGGTCGCCAGTGCGGCCTTTAGCCCGACTGCCGGAAAGTGTGTTGGCCTGGCCTGGGTGCCGGTTGAGGTGGCGAGTGGCACCAGTCCGTTTCAGATTCGCATCAACGGAACGGATGCTCAGGCCGATGTCATTGACGATGCCTTCTACGACCCTCAAGGAGAGCGCCTCAGGAGCTAGGATATGGCCGCGATACCCCTCATCCGACGCTCGGCGCTCCATGCCTTTCATCTGGCCGAGGCCAGTATGATCGAAGACCACGGCTGGCAGTGTGCCGACTCCTACGGCTCGGTTGAGGTCGAAGTACAGGCGATCCGGGAACAGGTAGGGCTGAGCGATATCAGCCCGCTGGCCAAGCTCGATATTCAAGGCAACGACGTATTCGCCTCGCTCGGACAGAAGCTCTCGCTAGGGATTTCGCTTGAGACTGTCCCGGTCGGACGGGTCGTGCGCGTCCCTCCCCAAGCTCTTCAGCTCGGCGCCCAGGCGGGCGGACTGCTGTATTCCCTGGCCGGGAACCACGCGCGGCTCATTTCGCCACCCGGAACAGCCGGCGCAGTCCACGCTCGTGTTGAATCGGTCATACAACAGACAGCCGATTCCGCCTGTATCCACCTGACGGATGTCACATCAAATTTTACCGCCATGCAGCTCGTCGGCCCGCACAGTCGGGATCTGTTGCGGAAACTCACGGCCCTGGACCTCAGGCCCGCCCAGTTCCCGGATTTGTCCTGCGCGCAAGGCAGCCTGGCACATGTACATGCCTTAGTTCTGCGCGCAGATATTCAGGCGCATCTGGCCTACCAGGTCCATTGCGGACGAGAGTTCGGCGCCCATGTGTGGGACGCCCTGCTGGACGCGGGCGAGGAGTTCGGCGTGCGCCCGTTTGGCCTGGCTGCCCAGCGTCAGTTGCACGCGCAAGGATGAGTCATGTTGCAGCTCTTTCGCACCCAACGGATGTGGCGCCGACATGATCTGAAAGATCAGTATGATGTGGTGATTATCGGAGCCGGCGTCCACGGCCTGGCGACCGCCTATTATCTCGGCAAACAGGGGATAAAAAACGTCGCGGTGCTCGACCGTGGCTATCTCGGTGGAGGTAATAGCGGCCGCAATACCGCTATTCTGCGCGCGAATTATCGCACAGCCGAAGCCATTCCTTTTTACGATGAGAGCCTGCGGCTGTACCAGGAATTATCTCAGGAAGTCGACTTTAACGTTCTTTTTTCCCAGATTGGTCATCTGACGCTGGCGCATACGGACACCGGCGTTGATGGCTTGCGCGTCCGGGCCGAGGCCAACGCCCTGCTTGGCGTCAACAGCCGACTCATTTTTCCCGAGGAGATCAAAAGCCTGGTGCCGGCCATGGATGTCAGCAAAGCGGCCCATGCTCCCATCCAGGCGGCACTCTATCATCCTCCGGGCGGTATCATCCGGCATGATGCGGTGGTCTGGGGCTATGCGCGCGGCGCGGACCGGATGGACATAGAGCTCCATCCGCATACGGAAGTCCACGCTATCGATACCGACAACGGTCAGGTTACCGCAGTTCACACCAGTCGCGGTCGCATTGCGACCAACACCGTCGTCAACGCCACCTCGGGCTGGTGTTCAACCGTTGCACGGATGGTGGACGTTGATCTACCCATTGTCTCCCATCCGCTCCAGGCCTGTGTCACCGAGCCCTTAAAACCCTTTCTGGACAAGGTCATCGTGTCGGCCACGCTGCACGTATATGTGAACCAGACCGACCGGGGAGAGGTGGTCATCGGTGCGGAGATTGACCCCTACGCCTCGTACAACAGCGCCTCCACATTACCTACCCTGGAGATGATGGCTGCCCATGCCCTGGAGCTGTTTCCGATATTGGAAGAAGCCCGTGTCCTGCGTCAGTGGAGCGGCGTCTGTGATATGACACCCGACTTCAGCCCCATCATCAGCCCCGTGCCGGAGGTCAGAGGGTTTATCCTGAATGTCGGTTGGGGCACCTATGGTTTCAAGGCTGGCCCTGCCGGCGGAAAGACGGTGGCCGAGTTGATCGTGACCAATAAGACACCCACATTGATCGAGCCATTTGCGCTGTCTCGGTTTTACGAAGATCGCTTAGTAGGAGAGAAAGCCGCGGCCGCCGTGTCGCATTAGGCAATATAAAATCGACACCAAAAGGAGGGACTCATGGCAACAGTACAAGATGTGGAAAAAATTGTTCAGGACAACGGCATCGAGTTCTTTCTGTGCTCCTTTGTGGAGATGAGTGGGGCGCCCAAGGCGAAAGTGGTGCCAGCCGTCCATCTCAAGGACATGGCCGAGGGCAGTGCTGGCTTTGCCGGGTTTGCCGCGGGCAATATGGGCCAGGGCCCGCACGATACCGATATGCTGGCCATGCCGGATTTTAATAGCCTCACCATTTTACCCTGGCGTAACAACGTGGCCTGGGTCGCCAGCGATATCACCGTCGACGACCAGGCGTGGCCCTACTGTCCGCGCACTATTTTACAGCGTCAATTAGCCACGGTCCGCGACAAGGGCTATAGCTTCAAGACCGGGGTTGAGCCGGAGTTTATTCTGACCCGGCGGACCGAGCAGGGCGGCTTTGAGCCGTTTGATGCGCTGGATACGCTGAGTAAGCCCTGTTACGACCTGCGCGCCCTGAACCGCAACCTGGATTTCACCACTACTCTGCTGAGCTATATGCAGGGGTTCGGCTGGGACCCTTACGCTAACGACCACGAGGACGCCAACTGTCAGTTCGAGATCAACTGGACCTATTCCGACTGCCTGACCACTGCTGACCGGCACACCTTCTTTCGCTGGATGGTGCGCACCCTGGCCGAGGAACGGGGTAGCATCGCCACCTTCATGCCCAAGCCGTTTTCCCACCTGACCGGCAACGGCTGCCATTTTCACACCAGCCTGTGGGACGCCGAGGGTGAGGTTAATCTGTTTCTCGACGAGTCCAATGAAAACGGCCTGTCCGAGTTGGCCTACCATTTCATCGGCGGCCTCAAGCACCACGCTCGGGCGATCGCTGCGGTAACGGCCCCCATCGTGAACTCCTATAAACGTCTGATTCGCGGCGCCCCCCTTTCCGGGGCAACCTGGGCCCCGGTCTATGTGACCTATGGGGCTTCAAATCGGACCCAGATGATTCGGATTCCCGGGCCGGGCCGAATGGAAAACCGAACCGTTGACGGTGCGGCCAACCCCTATTTGGCGCCGACCGTCATGCTAGCCGCCGGCCTCGACGGCATTGAGCACAAGATGGAAGCCGGGAATCGCAACGACCGTAATTTGTACGAAGTCCCGGAAGCTGAGTTGAAAGCCGAGGGAATTGGTTTTCTGCCAACCAACCTAAGCGAAGCCCTTGATGAGCTTGAGCAGGACGAGGTCATCAAAGAGGCGCTCGGGCGCGAGTATGCCGAGTACTATATCCAGGTGAAACGCGACGAGTGGAAGAGCTATCACGATTCCGTCTCGCAGTGGGAAGTGGAGAATTATCTCGGGTTGTACTGAGTCTGTATGGGGAGTGCTTCCGTTTGCATATTCCCCCTCACCCCAGCCCTCTCCCTCCAAGGGAGAGGGAGTGGAAAAATCCCCTCCTTGGAGGGGTGGCCCGAAGGGCCGGGGTGGGTTCCTTCTACTGAAGATGTGAAACTGAGTCACTATCCTAAAGCGCGGTAGATCGACTCACGCCTCACCTCGCATTTCGCCACCCACCCCATAGCAAGGCGACGAAGCCAGCAAGAACGGTCGCGCCGACGAAGCTCCAGGCAAAGCCCTGCACAATCAGCAGCGGCGCAAACGACACCAGACCGACCTCCAGCGGCGCCACGAACAGATAGGCGCGAGCGAACGGGTCCAGAATCTCCGACTCGTCACGCGGGTCGACCACGCGCAGCAGCGCCAGGGCGATAGCCATCACACCGGTCACCCAGCCCCAGGTGAACAGCGCCTTTTCAAACCAGAGGTCACGGAAGATACGTGGGCCACCGACATAGAACACCGTCCAGCACAGCGCCAGGCCAAAGACAAACAGCGCCAGCAGCGGTAGGGCGTGGCGGGCCACGACCTCAAGACTGACCGCGGCAATACCGCATACGACCAGCACGTCGGTGAGCGCACCGCTCAGCCGTAGCATGACCGTGCGGTCAACCGTGTCTGCAAACCGCAGGCGAGTACACAGGTGTTTGAGACCAAAGCCGCACACGAACGCCAGACAGAAACTCGGCGGTCGATACTCGCCCAGATATACACTGCTCAGACCGGTGAGCAGGTAGCCACCAAAAGCCGCTGTAACAACGAGCGCGACATGGAAGATCAACGGGTCGAGCGCCAGGGGTGAGAGGGTTTCGTAGCCGAGCGGGCTGCGCCGGTTGTCGGGGACACGACCGGTGCGCAGTTCGTCGGGCAGGTCGTCAAATCGGGCCAGGAACCGGGTCGTGCCGTTTCGGGCCGCCCACTGTACCCACAACATACCGCCGACCACCGCACTTAGAATGCCGACGGTGGCCGAGGTCATGGCTAAGGCGCCGGCCTCGGACCAGCTTTGTTCACCCAGGCTGTTAAATGCCGTGCCCAGCGCCGCGGCGGTGCCGTGTCCGCCGACAAACCCGCTGGCAAGTATGGTTCCGAATCCGCGCGGCAAATCCGGCCAGACAAATGCCAGCACGGTCAGGCCAAACAGCACACCCAGCCCCCATTGCAGCAGGACGATAGCGGCCGAATACGACCCGATCTCGACTGCGCGTCGCGAACCGGTCTCCTGGCTGACAGACCGGGAGGTGAACGGCAAAGCGGCAAACACCAGCGTAATCAGAACGCTGGGATATTGCGGCAGCAAGCTCGAAAACGGCAGAATATCGAGCCCGTTCGGCCCACACACCAAACCGCCACACCCGGCGATGACACTGGTGGGAAGAAACAGCCGCTGCATCCACACGGACGCAGTCCGAACGGCAAATCCGATTAAGATCAAAACCGAGACACAGCCCAGATCAATAAACACGCTCCAGGCGTCAATGGCTGGTATGGACATGGTCGATAGGGGGCTACACTCTGGCGCTTGGCTCTCGCCTCACCACCACGTAGTATCACGGGCCAAAGGCCGTTCACACGGTGCACTACGGATATGCAGCACCTCATCTTTATCCCAGGCTTTTACGGAACGCGACTCGTCCAAACCAGTGACCGGAAAATCGTCTGGCTCTCGGCCTGGCAGGCCTTGTTCGGTTCAAAGACAGCGGCACGCACCGGATTTGGGGTAGCCGGGGAAAGAGCCCTCGTTCCCGATACGATATTGGACTGCATTCCCGTCATCCCTGGCATCTACAGCAAGGATGTGTACGCCGCATTTCTCGGCAAACTTCGAGCCCGACTCGGAACGCGCCCCCGAATCCATCTCTTCGCCTACGATTGGCGCGAGGACTATTTTGCAGCAGTAAAACAACTGGCCCGTCTGGTCTCCGAGTTGAAACACCGGGGTGCTACGTCAATTACCATTATCGCCCATAGCATGGGCGGGCTCATTACCAGCTATTACTTGCGCTATGGGTCCCAGGCTCCCGAAGAGGCCGTCGAAACCTGGGAAGGAGCAGGCCATGTAGACAAGGTCGTGCTCGCGACCGTGCCCTTCAAAGGGTCCATGACCGCCTTCCACAATATGAAACACGGCGCTCGCTTTGGTCTCAACACCACGCTGATAAAGGCCCAGGCGTTTGCGACTTTTCCATCGGTCTATGAGATGATGCCTACGTATGCGCCGGTTCTTCTCGATGACGGTCTCACCCCCCTCCCCCATACGCTGTATGAGAGCGACCTGTGGGAGCGGTATGGCTGGGGTTTCTTGGATACGGCAACGTGCGTGTCGGAACAGACTCGACAGAAAAGATTGGCACTGGTGACAACGGCGTTACACACAGGCAAGCACCTGTATGGACGACTCCATGCCCCTCTCAGGCACTCGCCACAACTGTCGACGCAGATGCTGTACGTCTTTGCCAGGTCGCATCCTACGCTTGCGAGGGCGGTACTGCTCGACGCTGAGCCCGCTCCGACCTTGCTCTTTCATAGAGACGAGCTCTCCAAGTATCTGCCACAACAACCCTACCGAGCGCTGTTTGAAGACGGAGACGAGACAGTCAGCGTTCAGTCAGCCCAACTGCCCTCGGCCTATATGCACGCGCTAGCAGCAGTGACGGAATGTGACAGTCGGGCCGCGCATTCTCAGGTATTGAACGACCGTGCCATCAGGAACAGTATCTTTACGTTTTTAGAGGTCTAAAAGCGTTCTCCGTGGACGACATTCCCCCCTACTATAGTGAGATCGACCTGTATATCTCGAATGGCATCACGTTTGCCTTTGAGAGGATTGTCGGAAAGCACCACACAGTCGGCAAGTTTACCAACCTCTATGGAGCCTAGCTCATCTTCCATCCATAAGGCATACGCTCCGTTATTGGTAAAAATCCTGAGCGCCTCTTCACGTGAGATGCGCTGAGCTGGGCCAATGACTTCGCCGGTTAATCCAGCTTGCCGAGCCATTGACTGCCAGAGCGTGAACAGTGCCCCGCGCGGCCCCCAGTCCGTACTTTGGCTCACGGGTACACCCGCATCGAGCCACCACCGCAGAGGAATCGCATCTTTGACATAGCGAGGCCCGAGGCGGTCCTTATAGACTTCTGCTCCTTTCCCCCAAATGAAATTTGTTGCTGTCGTAGGAACCACGCCAAGCTGCCGACATTGCGCAATCTGCTCCTGGGTGGGAAATTCCACATGCTCGATGACCCAACGTTTGTCATGAATCGGCGTCACCGCATGGGCTTCACCCATGGCACGGAGCGCTATCTCAATCGAACCTCGACCTGCGGCTTCGGCGTGTACCCTGAGGTCGAACTCCGCCGCCAGGCGCAGAATCGCAGCATATTTTTCCCACGGTACCAGAGGTTCCGGAGCTACCTTCTGACCAAAGGGGCCGGTATAGGGGGCATCGTTCACCGCAGCCCCGTGCCAATAGGGGCCGTCGAGCCCAATACTCACACCAACGACCTTAAGCTGGTCTGTCCCAAAGCCACGGCCCGCGGCAAAGCTCACCGTCCGCAGATAATCGGCAATCGTTTCAAGCGACTGACGTGGGTCAATTTCATAGGTATAGAATATCCGCAGGGGAAGCTCGCCTTGCGCCTGAAGCTGAGCGTAGGCTCGAAGCTCCTCCGGAGAATTTAAATGCGCCTCTAGTAACGTTGTTGTGCCACCAGCAAGGAAATCTGGCGCGAGTCTTTTGATACCCTCGCGTACGTGCGCGTAGGTTGGATGAGGAATCAGTTTGGTCAGTTCGACAAAGAAGGGATTCGGATTGTAAATCGGCTGCAGGGCGCCACGCAACTCTCCCGTCGGTTCGCCCGAGTCAGGGTCTTTGACGATTTCTATATGCTCTGGTTGCGGCGTGTCCTTCGTAATACCGGCTAAAGAGAGGGCCTGACTATTCAGCACGGCCGCATTAGGAACCCGATTAGTCGGCGCAGTAATATAGACCGGGTGATCTGGGGAGACGGGGTCGAGGTCCCAGCGATGAGGAAAGCGATTTTCCTGGAGAATGTGCGGAACGTTGAAAAAGTATGGAGGATCTCCAACCGGCAGGGTCACAATCCATTGGCCAGGGGGAGTCTCCCTTGCCCGGCCGGCTATACGTTGCTGTATCTCGGGAATCGACCGAGCGCCGGCCAGGGAAACAGCCAGGGTCTCTAAGCCAAATAGGCCGATATGCCCATGGGTATCAATAAAGCCAGGGACTACGGTTCTCCCTTCCAAATCAAGGACTCTTGTGTCAGGACCGATCAGCTTCTTCACCTTGGCGTTCTTGCCAATAGCCACAAACCTGCCCCCGGACATCGCAACTGCCTTGGCCCGGCTGAACGCCTCGTCAACAGTCAAAATGGTCCCGTTAAGCAGGACCGTGTCTGCAGGAGCTCGTCGTTGACGGATTGCCATATCCGGTCTCCTTTCACGCGTCCCTATAAAACAGTGCACCGAAGGGCGGCTTCACCTCGCCACCTTACTCGAACGCCCCAAACGCGATCATTTTCCAGTTGTCAAACAGGCGACGGGCGGATTGGCTCAGGAGCGTGAGATGTTGATTGGTCTCGGCTTCAAACCGAGAGAGCGCATCAGGGCCGAGTATTTTTTCCAGCGCGGCGCGATAGGTAGGAATACTGGCCCATTCGGCGACCGTCACGGCAGATATTTCCGTATGATACTGGGTGCTGAGCGCCTTTTCGCCAAACGACAGGCTCTGGATGGCACACGCGGCATTCGTCGCCAAGATGGATCCACCGTCAGGGGGCTGCTGCACTTCGGCGGCGTGCCACTGGAGGCATTTCATCGTGCCGGGCAGACCCAGCAGAAACGGACTCTTTTCGCCGGCCGCGGTTTTCTCGACTTCATATATGCCAACCTCCGGGGCAGCAGCCGGCCCCACCCGACCGCCAAGCGCATCCGCCAGCAGTTGATGGCCGAGACAGACTCCCAGAAAAGGCATCTGCCGGTCTACGACGGCCTCGCGGATAGCTGCTTTCTCCGCCTTCAGCCAGGGGTATTGCTCCTCTTCCCAGACATCCATGGGCCCACCCATCACCCACAGCCCGTCATAGTCACTTAAGTCGGGGATAGGCTCACCCCGGTCGAGTTCGACCGCCTGCCATTCAATGCCGTCTTCCCGCATGAAATCCCGGAAGACACCGGGATGTTCGACGTTGAGATGTTGAAAGACGAGTAGCCGCGGAGTCTTCCGAGTCATGACCGCCCCCCTCCAGAGTCCGTCTGTATGGTGAGAGCTGTAGCACAGCCTCCCCCGGCAATGAAGAAGACATCTCTGTTACCGCATAAAAAAAAGGACTAGGATCGGTCGGCGAGCCACCCTTAATCACCTGATCGAGAAGAGCGAGAGGAGACAGATATGACCTTTGCCGTTATCGGGAAATGCCCGGAAACCGGAGCCATCGGAGCCGGACTGACAACCTTTTCGGTCAATGTCGGTCGTGTGAGCCCGGTCGTCAGCGGCCTGCTGCCGACCTTCCAGGAGAGCGGAGCCGTAGTCCTGCCCCATTCATATGCCAATCGGCAGTTGGCGTATGACACGTTTCGGCTGCTTGAGCAGGGCTATGGCCTGGAACAACTCAAGGCAGAGCTGCCGAAAACGGACCCGTATTTCAGCTACCGCCAGTATAGTGTGCTCACCGTCGCCGGCGACCTTTGGGTGCATACCGGCGACAAGGCGTTTGAGTACGCCGGCCATATTGTGGAGGGCCAGTGGGCCGTGTCCGGGAATGCCCTGGCCAGCAGCAAGACCGTTGAGGGCATGGCCGCCTCGATGCGAGAGAGTGCGGGTCAGCCTTTGGGCGAGCGGATTGTCCGCGCCCTTGAGGCGGGCCGGGATGCGGGTGGACAGGGCGATGTCAGAACGGGCAAGCACTGGGGCGAGCTGTCATGCGCCGTTTTTGTGGCCGACGGGAAAAATCCGTATCCCAAGGTTGACCTGCGAGTGGACTACCATCCGCATGCGGTGAGCCAACTGCGGCGTCTCTACGAGTATACCCAGCCGCTGGACCACTACTATGAGGGCATGCAGAAGCACCCGGATACCTTTTGGGATTTTATCAAAGAGCGCGGCGTTCTGGACATGCCGCACTTTCATGCGGACGAGGTTGATATAGAGCGGGACTAGGTCCTACCACCCTCCCCGCTTCTCTAAGACGCTACGCAGAAAACTCGCGTTTTCGTCTTCCAGCGCGGCGCAGGCCAGCAGCACGGCATGGGTCCGCGGATCACCCTCCGCGGCGGCGAAAGCCTCCCAGGTTTTTTTCCCGGCCCGCTCGCCCCGGCGCTGGATCTCCCACTGCTCTTCGAGCGAGCGGTCGGCATAGACCTCCAGGACTTGGGCCTCCAGGTCGGGCAGCTCGGCCAGGAGTTGCTGCTGGATGGCGGCTGCGTCCGGGTCGAGGGCTTCAATCCGGGTCGCAATATCTTCCTCCCGCGCGGCACACCCGAGGAAGCCGGCACGCTCCGCACCGCCGACCTGTTCGGCCCAGCTTTGATACCTCTCGGCGGCCTGGCGTTCGGCCCAGGCAATGAGAAGTTTCTGCTGTTGGCGCGAAAAGCGGGCCACAACCGGGGCGAGCACGCCGGCAATGCTAGGCAGGTCGTCAGAGTGCGTGGTGCTCATGAGTACGAGGCCCCTTTCTCTTACGGCGTGCGGGTCTGTTGGAGGGTCGCAATGCGTTTCATGAGAGCGGACGGGAGTGGCCCTGCTTGTGCGGCGACTATCGCGTCATCGAGTTCGGCCCGGTTCTTGGCTCCGGTGACGACCGTACTCACCCCAGGTAAACTTAACGCGTAGCGCATGGCTACGACGGCAAGGGAAGAGCCGGTCGCGGCAGTCAGAAAGCCTAAATGCCGCTGCCCGAAAGCGAAGTCTACGGCCACGGGATGATCCGCAGGGAGCGAGCGATCAACGGCCTCGGTCAGAGAACCGGCCGCAAAGGGCCGGATGCCAAATATGCCGCACTGCGCGGACCGCGCCAGGGCGACCATTTCCAGATGATCTCGGTATGTCCCATCCTCTGCGACCCCCATCTCTCCTTCTGAATTGAGGATATTGGTCACGAGTTGAACCGTCGCCAGCCGACCATCGGTAAAGAGTTCCCTCACCACATCGTGGCGCGCAATACCGGTAAACCCGATCTCTCGGACAAGACCTTCTTCCTTGAGCCGCTGCATGGTCTCAAGCACCCCACCGGTTCCAACCACCTCTTGCAAGGTCAGTCGCAGCGGAGAGACCGGCTCCCGGGGTTCAATCTGGTTGTGCAGTTGGAATATGTCGATCTGTTCGCGCCCTAAACGGGTGAGGCTGCCCTCCAGAGAGCGTCGAATGGCTCCGGACAGATCGCTCCGCTCACGGGGACGAATCAAGACTTTGGTTGCAAGCAGCGGCTTGGTGGCCAGGTCGGGCCAGGCCGTTCCAACGACCTCCTCGGCCTTCCCCTTTCCGTACACGGGAGCAACATCAATGATATTGATCCCGCTGGCCACGGCGTACTTGACCGTCTCGATGCACTCGTCTTCGGTCGTTGCCCCCCATACCATCCCAATCCCGCCCCCACCCAAGGTGATGGCCGAGACGGAAAAGCCGGTTTTGCCCAGGACACGCTGCTGCATGGGTCCTCTCCATCGTCAGGCTTGATTTACACCGCCCGTTTTCCCGCGTGCGATGAAGTGATGGTCAACTCGTAAGTGTCCGGCCCAACGAGCGTAAACCAGCGATGGACAGTGCCCGATTCGATTTCTGACGGCTGTAGGCCCATATCCATATACGCTTGTCTGGTCGCCTCGACATCATCGACCATCAGATCAAAAGGAGCTTTTGTCCGAGGAGGGATGGGGTCGTCGGTGGGGCGCAACACGACGTGCGTGCCACCCCGCAATTCCAGCACGGCAATCGTGTCCGATTGATGAATAAAGCGCATCCCCAATGAGACAAAATACTCGGTTGCCCGTGTGAGATCGGTCACCCGCAGCGTGGCATGACCGATGGCAACCGGCGGCCGGGTCTCAGCTTGTATAGCCATAAGGACCTCCCATTCATCTGTGGATAATATGGGCTCTTGTGCCGAATCTTACACGCGTTCAATCTGACACGGCACGAAGCGGTGATAGGGGCAGCCGGTAAAGGGGTCGCGGGCGGCCGTATCCGTGTAGGCGTTCATATTGACGCCGTTCAGGTCCGCGTTCGCGCCATTGCCCTCCGTCGGGTAGATCATGCCGAAACCGTTCGGCATCCAGACATGGCCCTCCATCAGCTTTTTGTCCACAACGGCCGGCAGCTCGACCTGTCCCCGTCGGGTGCGCAGCCGAACCGTGTCGCCGTCGATCACCCCCATGCGTTGGGCATCTCCGGGAGAGAGGTTCAAGGCGCAGTGCGGGCCGCGACCCTTGCGCCAGCTCGGGTCGCGCTGAATGGTGTTGGCGGTCCAGCGGGTGCGCAGGCCGGAGGCCAGCACAAAGGGATAGTCCGGGTCTTCGGCCGGTCTGGTTGAGACGGCACGGCCCAACTCAGCTACGATTTCTTCGGGCATGAGACGGATTTTTCCGTCCTCAAAACCGATCCGTTCGTCAAGGTTGGCGTCCATGTCAAGCTCGGCCACCTCGATCCCCTCGGGATGGGCCAGCAGACGCCGGAACAGCTCGATACCGACTTCAAAGGTATCCTTGTCCTGCCATTCCGGCCCAAGGACGCGCACGACCGCGTCCTTGCGGATAACCCCGTTCATCACGGCCTGGAACCAGACGCTGGAGAGAACCGGCGAATCGAGCTGGGGACCCAGGGTGCGGTAAGCCCAGTAGAGGGGAGCCGAGAACTTCGCGGCCTTTGCTGCGGTCTGAAGCGCCTTCAGATAGGCCGCGGCCCCTGCGGGTTGATGCGCGTCTTTCGCCAGATCGTAGAGTTCCTGGGGCGGCTCGGGAACCAGGCCCATGGCCTCGGCCAGCCGATTATAGATTTCGCCTTCGGGCAGGGCTTCGCCCGGCGCGGGCAGGATGGGCGGGCGCAACTGCGTCTGGACGCGCGGATAGCCGCGCGGAAAACTGGCCATCTCCCATTTTTCGTAACCGGTTGGGGTCGGCAGAATATAGTCGGCCACCAGGGCCGTCTCGGTCATGGTCGGTTCGATCACGACCAGCAAATCGAGTTGTTCACGCGCCTCCAGCCAGCGCTGCGTATCGGGAAAAGATAAGAGTGGGTTGGAGCCTTCCACGATCAGCGCTCGTAGCCGTTCAGGATGGTCGTGCTGGATTTCTTCGGGCACCAGCACCGGCGAGAAGATGCCCAGCCGGGTCAGGGCCGAGACCGCACTAATGCCGGAAGCCAGGGCGCGCTCAGGCTCGGCGTGACGCCGATTGTCCGGCGTTGGCGGGTTCAAATTCGAGGTGAAGACATTACCTCCCCGGCGACCCATATTGCCGGTCAGGGCAATCAGCAGATGAATCAGATAGGAGTTCAGGGTTGAGAACAGCGTCATCTCCACCCCGAGGTCCCACAATAGCGCGGCGCTCTTGGCGCTGGCGTATTCGGTGGCCGTGGCCACGACGTCAGCGACTTCAAGGCCGCAGCGCTGGGCCATGTCGGCGATGTCTACATCCGCCAGTTGGGCTTTGAGTTCCTGGTAGCCGAGCGTTTTATTAGCGATAAACTCGGCGTCTCCGAGGTCCTGTTCGACAATGACCTTAAGCATGGCCAGGAGCAGATAGACGTCCGTGCCGGGCCGGACCCTGAGGTGACGGTCGGCCTGACGGCTGGTTTCGGTAATGCGCGGGTCCACCACCACCATGGTCCGGTTTTCGTTGCGGGCCAGACTTTTCAGGGCGTCGGTGGGATTATGACCGCGATTGCTGATGTGCGGGTTGGTGCCCATGACCAGCAGAAAGTCGGCGTGGTCGTGGTCGGGATGCAGCGTGGTGCCGGACGAGCTGTCCAGCATCCATTTTTCGACCAGCCAGTGCTGGCTCTTCTCCTGGGCCAGCGAGTTAAAGAAGCGGCGGGATTTCATCAGGGAGAGAAAGGTAACGCCGTATGGCGCGTCCAGATGGTTGGCCTGGCCGCCAATGCCAACCAGGCCACAGGCACGCGGGGAATGCTGAGCAATAATCATAGTGAGCCGCTCGGATATTTCGGCGATCGCCTGGTCCCAACCGATCTGTTCAAACCCACCGTCCGGCTTGCGCTTGAGCGGATGGCTGAGCCGCTGGGCATGGTTGACATAATGGTCAACGCTGAAGCCTTTGTTACAGATATAGCCGTGCGAGATCGGGTTGGAGGCATCGGCCCGGATGTTTTCGATATGCCCCTCGTTGATATCAACCGTCAGGCCACAGTTGTGACTGCACAGCACACAGACGGTCGCCTGGTCCTTGGCATTGGTTTCAATCGGAAGCTTGGAAATGGATGGATCAACCTGCACTGCACTCATGCTTGAAGTCTCCTCTGAAATGCTAGACTAGAATAAGTGTCTTACATGACCACGACGCTGCGCGCCACTTCGCCCTTTTCCAACGCGGTCATGGCCTCGTTCACCTCCTCCAGCGCATAGGTCCGGGTAATCATTTCGTCCAGTTTGAGGCGACCGTTCCGGTAATGCTCGACCAGTCGGGGCATGTCCAGGTGGGGACGGGCCGAGCCATAGCCCGAGCCCTTAATAATCTTCTCGGTCAAAAAGCTCCCCATCGGAATGGAGACCGTGTCTCGCCGCGACCCGGCTCCGACCACAATCGTCGTTCCAGCCTGACGGGTGCAGGCGTAGGCTTGCTCGACCGTGCGGGACAGGCCGATGACCTCAAAGGCGTAATCCGCGCCCCGGCCTCCGGTCAGCTTACGCACCGACCGAACGAGTTCTTCCTTTTCCGGGTTGATGGTATGGGTAGCACCGAACTGGAGGGCGTAGTCCAATTTGTTATCGAGTAAATCCACCCCGATAATCGTGCTGGCACCGGCGAGCACACAGCCCTGGATGACGTTGAGCCCGACGCCGCCGCAGCCGATCACCACCGCGCTGCTGCCCGGCTCGACCTGAGCCGTATTCATGGCCGCACCCACACCCGTCATGACGCCACAGCCGATCAGACACACCACATCGAGCGGCACCTCGTCCGGCACCTTGATACAGGCCTGTTCGGCGACCACGGCCTGCTCGGCAAAGCTGGAGATGCCGGCCATATGGTGAATGTCCTTGCCGTTCTTCTTGAGGCGGCACGTCCCGTCAACCATCGCCGCCTTCACCATGGTCTGAAACATATTGACGCACAGATTCTGCTTACCGATGGCGCAGTAGTAACAGTGGCCGCAATACGGGGCGAGAGACAGAACGACATGGTCACCCGGCTTGACCAGGGAGACGTTCGGTCCGACCTCTTCGACAATGCCCGCGCCCTCATGGCCGGGGACCATGGGCAGCGGACTGCGCAAGACCCCATGGATAATCGAGTAGTCGCTATGGCACACCCCATTGGCCACAATCCTGACCCTGACCTCCCCGCTCTTGGGGCTGTCCAGATCAACGTCTTCAACTTTGAGGGGAGTATCAACCTCGTATAAGACGGCCGCTCTCATGCCTTCCTCCTGACACTTTCGGGTGTCGTATCCTTTCAAATGCGGGCAGTAGGGTCTAGGGTGCTCCGCAATTCTCGACTTGTGACAGAGCGGTGTGCTAGTCTCCGTCTGGATTGACCTGCCAGCCAAAGGAGGGGGCGCATGCATACGGTCTATAAGATCAGTGCGGACGACCAGGACGTGGTCGAGGAATTCAACGCCAAGCCGATTGGCCACCATAGTCCCGCTTTACAGCGCGTGCTGAACGTTATTCGCGGCCAACCGGTTCGGGATAAATACGTGCTCATCTGCACCAAACCCCATAAAGAGTGGACGCTCGGTCAGCTCACTGGTGAACGGGGCAAGCCGGTCAGAATGTTCAAGGACCAGGTCTTCACCTCGGTTGCGGATGCGGAGCGAGAGATATTTCGGCGCCGCTGGGAACTGCATACCGGCGTGAAGAGCTGAGCGAGGAAAACGCATAAGCAAAGGGAAGACGTATGAAAATTACTGGTTACGCCGACAAAATCAGCGCGCGTCCCGGCGAAACGCTTCAGTTCATGGTGAACTGCGAACGACCCCGCTACCGGGCCGACATCGTTCGTCTGGTCTGCGGCGACCTGAATCCCGAGGGTCCGGGGATCAGGGAACACGTCGTGCCAACACCGGCTAATAAATCGTATAAGGGCCGCTCCCAGACGATCGAATCTGGCTCGTATGTGCTGATCTCGAACAGCCCGCCGCTGCAAAACCTCAAGAGCTTTACCGTCCAGGCCATGCTGTGGCCGACTACACCGGACAAGGGTAGCCAGGCCATTGTGTCGAAGTGGCAGGACCGGCGGCGTTCGGGCTTTGCGCTGGTGATCCAGGCCGGGCGGCTGGCCCTGCAATTGGGCGACGGACGCGGCAACGTCGAAGTCGTAAGCACCAACAAACAACTCCTCGCCCGGCAGTGGTATTTTGTGGCGGCGAGCTATGACGCGGAGACCCGGCGGGTCACATTGTATCAAGAACCCCAGACCGATTATCCCACGGTCTCGGACGCGGGCCGCGTCCGGAAGAAGATCAAACTCGAACGCGTGGGCTCTAATCAGTCTGCCCTGATGTTCGGCGCACTGCGGACGGGTTCGGGTCGCAGCAGGCTCGACCAGAAGTTCAACGGCAAGATAGACAGCCCGCGTCTGGCCAACCGCGTCCTGGAGCGGGCCGAGATGGAACAACTCAAGCGCGGCGTCCCCGCCCAACTCCAGCAGAGCGTGGTCGGTGCCTGGGATTTTTCCCAGGGTATCAGTTCGACCCGAGTGACCGACACGTCGCCTAATCGGCTGCACGGCGAGACCGTCAACATGCCGGCGCGAGGTATGAAGGGTTATAACTGGAGCGGCGAGAGCATGGACTGGAAACAGACGCCGGAACAGTACGGGGCGATCCATTTCCACGATGACGATGTGTACGACGCCGGCTGGGAGGTCGATTTTTCGCTGACCGTTCCGGCGGACCTCAAAAGCGGCCTGTACGCCGCCCGGCTGCGTTCGGGAACCGAGGAGGATTATGTTCCCTTTGTCGTCAAGCCAGCCAAAGGCAAAGAAAAAAAGCTGGCCTTTCTGCTCCCCACCGCCAGCTATATGGCCTATGCCAACGAACATATGGCCACCAACGCCGGTATGATGGAGCTACTCAGCGGTCGCCTGGCTCCGTTCGACAAGAACAGTCTGTTCCTCAACGAACACCGCGAATACGGCGGCTCGTGCTATGACTCCCACTCCGACGGCTCAGGTGTGTGTTATTCGTCCCGCCTGCGGCCCATTCTGAATATGCGGCCCAAGCATATATCCGCGCTGGGCGGGGACGGCTCATCCTTGTGGCAGTTTAATGCGGACACCCATATTACCGACTGGCTTGAGGCCCAAGATTATGACTTTGATGTCATTACCGATGAAGATTTGCACTATGAGGGGCTCGCCCTGCTGAAGCCCTACCGGGTGATTCTGTCCGGCACCCACCCGGAGTACCACTCCCTCCAGATGTGGGAAGCGATGAAAGCCTATCAAAATCAGGGCGGGCGGCTCATGTATATGGGCGCCAACGGCTGGTATTGGCGGGTGGCCTTTCATCCCGACTGTCCCGGTCTCATGGAAGTGCGTCGGAATGAGGGCGGTATTCGGACCTGGGCCGCCGATCCGGGCGAGTACTACCACAGCTTCACGGGTGAATACGGCGGCCTGTGGCGCAATCAGGGCCGAGCCCCCCAGGTCATGCTGGGCACGGGGTTTAGCGCCCAGGGTTTTGATATTTCGGCACCGTATCACCGCCTGTCGGGCAGTTTTGATGCGCGGGCGGCCTTTATTTTTGAAGGTGTAGGCAAGGACGAGGTTATCGGAGATTTCGGGCTGATCGGCGGCGGGGCCGCGGGTCTGGAAATCGACCGGGCGGACGAGCGCTTAGGCACCCCCCCGCACACCTTGGTACTGGCAACCTCCCAGGGCGGTCACACGGATATCTATTTGGTGGTGTGCGAGGAATTACTGGTCACCACACCGGGTCTGGGCGGGACCGAAAACGAACTGGTCCGGGCGGATATGGTGTTCTATGAAACCCCCAACGGCGGGGCGGTGTGGTCGTCAAGCTCGATTGCCTGGGCCGGCAGTCTGTCACATAATCATTACGACAATAATGTTTCGCGCATTACGCACAACGTGCTGAAGCGATTTCTCGATCCAGCACCGTTTGTGCGCTGACAAGAGGGGGATAATATGCAGACCGCACAAGACAAGCACGCCTTACAAGAAGAGTACGCGATTGCCGGGGAAACCATTCCGATTATTGACCTCGGTCCCTTCCTGGCTGAAGAACCTGGAGCAGCCTTTACGGCGGCCAGCGAGATGCGTGACGCCCTCGAACGTATCGGCTTCTTTTTACTACACCGGGACCAGAAAGCCTTTGGATTATTAATCACGGCATCCCCAAATCTCTCCGAGATAAAATGGTGTCAGAAACTGCCCGCTTTTACGATCTTCCACTTGAACAGAAGATGGCCCTCAAAGTGAACGAAGAAGGCAACGGGTATGTCCCGACCCGAGGTGAGCTGCCCAAAACTTCACCATACTACACTGGGACCAGAAAGCCTGATGTGAGCGAGTGCTATCTTCTCCAGCGTGACTGGGGTCCCAGTCATCGGCCCACGCAGAATCAATGGCCCGAGAATGAGAGTGGCTTTCGTACTACCGTGATGGAATTCTTTGAGGCCGCGGAAGATTTGAGTATCCGCATGTTGCCGCTGTATGCCCTGGCTCTGGACCTGGAGCCGGATTTCTTTGACGATAAATTCCCCAAATATCAGGGTTTGAACTTCTTGCGCGTCGCGCGGATGCCACCCGACAGGCTGGATGAGGACGAATTCAACGTGGGACCGCACACGGACAGCTCGTTTATGACTTTGCTGGCTACGTCAGACCAACCTGGACTTGAAATCCGAACCCAGTCTCCGAACCCAGTCCGGTCGGGCTGAAAATGCCGCTCATTCCGGATGCTTTTGTTATTAACTCCGGAGATATGCTGACCCGCTGGTCGAACGGTCGCGTGCTCTCCACTCCACACCGGGTGATTAACGCCTCGGATACCTACCGCTATTCCATTCCGTTCTTCTTGCACCCGACCCCGGAGACCGTCATCGAGTGTCTACCCACGTGTTACGGGCCGGATAATCCAGCCAAAGAACCACCCATTACCAGCGCAGCCTATCTCCAGTGGTTTCTGGAAGAGAATTTTGCCCTAGGCGATAAAGTCTATAACGAAGCCGGGGAGCAGGTGACGGTTTCGGAAATAGCCTAAAACCCCAACTCCATTTCGGCCAGCAGCTCCAGCACCTCGTCGCGCTTCAGGGTATGCAGCGGTGCGGAGCGCAGGTCGCGAAAGGCCCGCTCTACCGGACTGCCCTTGAGGTAGCCAAGCCCGCCGGCGATGCGGGTGGCAAGATTACCGACCTCCAGCATGTTTTCGGCCATATAGGTGCGGAGCATCTCAACCGTAGGAATCTGACGCTCCCCATACGGACGTTGCTCTGAGATTTCTCGGGCGGTGGTGTAGAGCAGCGTGCGACACGCCTCCAAACGGTTATACATTTCGCCTATGGCAAACCGATTCCAGGCCAAGTCGCCAACCCGCTGGCCGGTCTTTTGGACCTTGCGCGTCCGGGCGTAGTCCAGGACATGGGTGTACATGGCCTGGCCGATGCCCAGATAGCAGGCGGAAAACGATAGACAGTACCAGTGCGCGACTTGGGCGAACTCTTCGGCCAGGCGCCCTTCCTCGCCGATGCGATGTTCGGGTGTGGCAAAGACATCCTGCATGGTAATGGTATGGCTGCCGGTGGCCCGCATGCCCATGGCATCCCAGGTTTCCTCAACCTCCAGACCCGGCGTGTCGCGCGGCAGAAGAAAAATACACCCCCCGGAGCCAGGGCCGGTGTAGCCTTCCAGCGAGACGCTGACGCCAAAATAATCTACCACCGGGACAAGCGTGGCAAAGACCTTCTTGCCGTTAAGGAGATAGCCGCCTGACACCTTGCGCGCGGTCGAGGCCGGTGACATGATCGAGCGCGCCCCGCCACCCTCGGTATAAAAGCCGTTCAGGAGCATTTTCTTCCGACCGACATTGCCCAGATACAGCTCCTTTTGCGCTTGCGTCATGAACGGCGTGTAAAAGCCGACGCTGTTACAGTGCATATTGATGGAAAAGGCGGTGGCCGCGCAGCCCTGGACGAGCTGTTCCTGGGCCAGTACAAAAGTGAGCGGGCTGGCCTCCCAGCCGCCGAACTCCTGCGGTGTGGTCATGGTCGTATAGCCGGTCTCCTTGAGTCGAGCGATATTCTCAAAAGGAAAGCTGCCCTCACGGTCGTGCTGCTCGGCCCGTTCGGTAAACTCAGCCGCAAGCTCCTTGGCAATATTGATAATGCGCTCTTGGTCAGCCGTGAGATCGATAAACATAGCCCCCTCCTTCGTTATGGTATCCGCGCGGCAGGTGATTCGCCGTTCGCTGCACTTGTTCCCGTAAAAAAGCCGTTCGGCCAATGAGCTTAAACACGCCTGTTCGCACACGTTCCGGCCACAAGGTCGAATGGTTATAGATCCGCGCCACCCGCTGGGTGTGCGTGGTTAACGGCCGTTCGCGTTGTTCCCACAGTGATAGACCGGACTCAATATCGGCCGATTCCGCTAAGGCCACGGCAAGAGCAAGGGCGTTCATCATTGCGGTCCCCCCACCCTGCCCCAGGTCTGGCGGCATGGAATGGGCGGCGTCACCCACAATGGCAACGCGGCCCGCAGACCAACGCGAGAGTTGGATGATAAGAAATCGCGCCCACAGCACCCGCTCCCACTCGGTATCCCGCCCAACGCGCTCGATGACCGCAGCCAAATGCGGAAACGCCTCCTGCCAGGACGGGACCTCGAGCGGTATCCGTTTGCCTGAGGCATCGGTATCTCGACAGCTCAAGGCGAGGTAGAGATCGTCTCGACTACACGGATTCGCGATGATACGTCGCGTGCCCGACCAATATTCGTAATTGACCGCTTCGTCTCCTGGCTCTATTGCCTTTTCGGCATCGCTTCGAGGAATGACCATGCGGCACGCGCCGCCCGCTTGGAGAGAAATGCGACGGACGCGAACACCGACAGTATCGCGCACTCGTGAGTTGACCCCCTCAGCCCCAATGACCAGATCGGCTTTACAGACCTGACCCTTCTCCAACACTAATTGTCCATCCGGCTTGGCGGACACGACCGGAGAGTCAACCAGGACTTCAACTCCACGCCGCTCGGCCGCCGCGGCCAGGGTCGCAATCAGATGCTGGCGGGAGATGCGATACAGCGCACTTGGAGGAGTCAGGGCGAGGGTGGTCTCGTTGCGGGCATTCCGCGTTTCCAGGCGGCTGATTCGCATGGCGCCCGCTACCGCAGGCTCAAAAACGCCGAGCGACTTGAGGACTTTCACGCCGTTGCCGTGGATGGTCAACGCAAATCCTTCGGCTCGGAGAAACGGCGTCCGTTCATGCACCCGCACAGTCCAACCGCGGTCGGCCAGAGCAATCGCGGCAACAAGACCGGCAAAGCCGGCTCCAGCAATTTCAGCGTGTCCGGCTGCCATACATCTGCCTATACGTTGGAGAAAGTGGCCCGAGAGAGTAGAGTATCCTTCACAAGGAAAGCCACTTTTTCAAAAGGACGGCAACTATGCAACCAATTATCACCGATACCATCCGCATTGAGCGGCTGGTGGAGTCAGAAGGTCCTCTGTACCCCCTGCAGGTGCTCCTACCCGACTTGGATCAGTCCGTCATAGACGTACATCGGGCTTGGCTTGCCCCTCGATTTTTTCACCCGGAAACGCGCCTGTTGGTGATGAGTCTGCACACCTTCATTATTCGGACTCCGCAGCACGTCATTCTGGTCGACACTTGTGTTGGCAATAATAAACACCGGCCCGATTTTGGCGACTGGCATCAGCAACGCACGCCCTATGTCGAAAACCTCAACGCGTTGGGTATCGCGCTCGAAGACGTGGATTTTGTCTTTTGCACCCACCTGCACGTCGATCATATCGGCTGGAATACGCGCCTGGAGGATGGTCGCTGGGTGCCAACTTTTCCCAATGCGACCTATCTTTTTGCCAGGCGGGAATGGGAGCACTGGCATGCCTATACGACAGAACCTGCCGGCCCGGATGACCCCTACCCTCTGCCGGTTCGGCAGGTGCTTCGAGATTCCTACCAGGATAGTGTTTTGCCGGTGGTCGAAGCCGGGCAATCTCAGTTGATTACCAGCGGTCACCATATTGAGGAGGGAATTTGGGTCGAGGCCGCGCCCGGCCACACCCCAGGCAACGCCATACTCACAATAGAGCGGGAGGGTTTACACGCCGTGCTCTCCGGCGACGTGATGCACCACCCCCTCCAGGTCGTGTATCCAGAGGTCTCCAGTGCCTTTTGCTTTGACTCGGAGCAGTCCCGTCAGACACGCCGAAAATTTATTGAGCGCTACGCCGACTCGAATGCGCTGATTCTTCCGGCCCATTTTGCGACACCAACCGCAGGACGAATTATCAGTAGTCAGGATGGTTTTCGTTTTGTCTTTCGCTCTTAATCTTAACGTCGTGTGAACGGCAACCTGATGTGTATGAAGGAAAAATCATTTGTCCCTCGGCGGGATGGGTCTACACGAATGTGATGCCTTTTGCGCGAATGTACTCGGCGAAAGGTACCGAAGTAGACAAGTTGTCGAATTCTGGCTCCTGAGTACTCAGGATTTCTATGGCAGCACGGACATCTTTGCCAATCTCATCTCCATAAATCCCTTTGATATTTGATAAAAGCCCACTCAGTCGTTCCGGGTCAGCTTCAAAACTGTCTACATAATCATCTATCTCAGCGATAGAGGCCGACATATCATCAAGGTCGCTCCGACTGCGGGCGATTGCCCGGACCACGTTCTCAAACTCATTTTCGGAAAGCACCGCGTGTGCTCCAAGTTCCAGGGCAAATATCTGCCCCAAATCGTCCTGGTCGAGACCGATATCCTCAGCATCCATACCCAGATCCGAGAGGCTATCGACTGTTTCGTCCATGATATCATCTATCATCGCGTTTCCTCCCGGCCTCCGACAAACGTGTCCATTGCTCGCTCAAGGCGTTTACCAAGCCGTCCAAAGGACCTTGTCTTATCTTCAAGAAACTGCCCGAGAACTCCCGTGTCCTCTTCCTCTTTCTCCTGCTCTTCAACCACTTTCATCAGACGTTCACGGAGTTCGATTGAGTGATCAAGGCTCTCCTCCACCTCCTCCTCAAAGTCTTCTATTGTCTCATGGAGTGAGGCGGCACAGCGTTGGCTTCCGAGCTTTGCCCCATAGATCAAATATGAGACAGCATTTTTCATCGACTCTTTTGTCGCATAGGTCTGCGCTAAATAATAATAGAGATCCGCACAATCCGGTCTGAGCAATACCGCTGTTTTGAGGTATTGAGCCGCCAACAAGGGCTCTCCGAGTAATAAATACGCCCTTCCCGCAGCAGCCAAGGCCCAAAAGTCCATCGGGTCTTGTTCAAGGTGACGCCTACTCAGGCACAGGCTCGTTCTCGCAAGCACGACCTCTTTGGCGATACCCCCCTGGGCCTTACGGATCATGCTGCCTACTCCAGAAACGACGAACGCCTTGGGGTTGATGACAGCATCGATACCTTTTCGGATATTTTCTGTCGTCCGACTTCGGATAAACGCTTCCGCTAAATTCACGTAGCCCATAGGATCATGGGGGTTTTCATGAACCTCAGCCTCCAGCCGAGGAATATCGTAGAGACTTTCTACAATTGAACGCCCGACGCTCATCGTTTTGGCCAAGTCAGCAAGCGCCGTAGTTTTCTCAAGTTCCGAATAGTCGGATTGCTCAGCCATCTCCGCATATTCGTGCGCAAGCGTTTCTCTACGCGCCTGTCGTTCTACGGATGTCTGAGAGTTTTCCTCCCCTAACTCATTGATCTCAATCAAGATTCCTTCAATCTCACGGATCATCGGTGCGAGTTCTACCGGGAGAGTCTCAACGAGAGGAGAAATATCTGGACGTTTATCTATGAGATACTCGACGAGATTGTCGAGTTGATTCGAGAGTTCTATATCAATCAGTTCATCTTCCTCATCAATATTGAGGTCGACTTTACTCGTACCATTTGCAAGTTCAAGAAGAATCGCCATGTGGCTATTTCGCAGTTGGCTTTCTGTCTCAGCATTGGGAGATTGCTTTGCCAATTGAACTACCATTCGTGCAAGAGCCATTCTCAGCTTCTGCTCGACATCCGACAGGGACCAACTCTCTTTGATCTCACTGACGGCGTCTTGAATATGAGAGGAAAGCGACTCCGCCCGATTGATCAGCTTGTCGAACAAGCCCATAAAAAACCTCTGTTTATTCGACGTGATTTTGTTTCCCAACGCCTTAGACACGGTGGCAAAACATATTCTTTGCTTCCGTGCTACGCAGGCGTGTCAAGCAAAAACCGGATACGCGCTCATATAACCCAACTCGACCAGTTCGGTATACGGAGCGCGGCGGACCATTTCTGCCTTGATGGGCGCAGTTTCAATCTTGCGGGAAAAGCCGGGCAGCCAGTTATCGTGATGGCTCAGGATGACGCGCCGCGGGCGGAGCAGCGCGGCCTGCTGGGCGACGAATTGAGCCAGGGTGCCCTGATATTCTTTGCTTCCGTGCTACGAACAGATAGCGTCACCCCGGGCCCCCTGCTCAAGCAAAATGGCGTTGAGCCGCAGCTTCTCCTGCTGTTCCTGGTAGGTGACACCCAGTTCACCGCACACCGCTCATATCGGCAACCCAACTGACTCGGGTAGACGGTGACCGTTACGTCCGGGGAAAGACGGACGGTTTCGCCACCGGCTACGGGCAGGAGCTGTTCTTCGGGAACACCCTGCGCGGCCATAATCCGGATCGACTCGTATGAGCCAATAATTTTTGCACCCGTGTTTTTGGCAATCCGCTCGGCCCCGTAGAGATGGTCGAAGTGAGAGTGACCCACCACGATCCAGTCGGCCTGCCGAATGGCGTCAACCGTCGCTCCGGTCGGCGCGGCACTGGGCACCCGGTCAATATACGCATCCAGCATGACGACCTGATTGTCCAGCGTCAGTCGAAACGTGGCACACCCCATCCAGTCCAAGGTCGCAGTCATGCCCTTCCCCCTCCTGCCCACATGCCCCGCTCGTATAGCGGCAGGCTGCCCTTAGGCCGCCGAGGCTGACGCTTTCAGCTTTCTTTCAAACGCCTTACGGAATTTTCGCATCTTGGGATGAATGACCATCATGCAGTACGGCTGGTAGGGATTCTGCTGATAGAAGTTCTGATGGTAGCCTTCCGCGGGATAAAAAGTGGTGAGCGGGACGATCTCGGTGACGATCGGATTGATCCACAGATCGGAGGTACCAGCTTCTTTTTTCGATTGCTCGGCTATACGCTGCTGCTCTTCATCATGGTAGAAGATGGCTGAGCGGTACTGCGTCCCGACGTCATTGCCCTGTCGATTGAGCGTCGTCGGGTCGTGGGTCTGCCAGAAGATTTCCAGGATTTCCGTAAACGAGATAATCTCGGGATCAAAGACAATCTGAGCGACCTCGGCGTGTCCGGTTGTCCCCGAGCAGACCGCTTCGTAGCTGGGATGGTCGACCGCGCCGCCCGTATACCCGGACACCACGCTCTCGACGCCTTCGACCTCCAAATACACCGCCTCAATACACCAGAAACAGCCCGCTCCCAGGGTTGCGGTTTCTCGCCGATTAGCCATCATGCCCTCCTATTCCTGACGTGTTTCCGGTTACTCGTCAATGTTAGGCCGGAATGTACCATTTTCGGATACAATCGCTCAAGACAGGGTTGCGGATTGTGAATACGTGTGAGTCGAAGAGTAAACGTGTCCAGCATCTCTATGCTGATTGGAGGACACGTTTACTCTTTAGAGCGGATCGATTTCCATGACCTCCCAGTACTCGTCACCGTAGCTATAGAAAATTTCCTCGCCAGGTGGAATGGTGCGTAGGCTGACGATCCGGGCCGTTTTCCAACGCGTCGAGACGATCAGTTCGGCGTTGGGTGTGTCACTGTGATTGATATAGCGCGTGTAGTTCGATTGTGGGCCTACAGCGTTAATCCAGTGATCTTTGCACACCCACATCAGATAGCGCGAGGAGCGGTAAGGTTCCCGATTCGAGTGCCAGTCTCGAATGATCTCGCCGGTATAATAGCCTATGGTCTCGCCTTTCTTGATGCGAATTTTGGCAAACACGCCCTTTCCACGGCCAGGCGATTTTTTGATCTCAAAGCTGTCAGCCGTATGCACGACTTTCTTTTTAGGCATGCGTCCTCTGCTCGCGCCTCAGGCGTATTTAGGTATAGATCGGCGTCCCATGCCTCCCGGATTCGCGCAACTGCCAATACAGACGATTGAGGCGCTGAGTCAACGGACCGGGCACGGCACCCTGCAGGGGACGCCCAGCCACTTCCCGCACCGCCAAGGCTCCACCCGCGGTGCTACAGGTAAACACTTCGTCCGCAGAGTAGAGATCGAAGGCCGAGACATCCCCTTCGACCGCAGGGATGTCGGCCTCTTGGGCCAGGTCAAGAAAGGTCTGGCGGGTGATGCCGCGCAACACCTGTCGTCCAGGAGTGTAGAGCGTCCCCTGTCGGACCAGAAAGACATTCGAGGCCGGACCTTCGCCCACATAGCCGTCGGCGGACAGCCAGATCACATCGTCATAACCAGCCTCTAGGGCTTCAATCTTGGCGAGCTGGAAATGCAGACGGTCCAGACATTTGTATCGTGGGTCGAGCGTGTCGGGCGTAAAGCTGCGCAAATGACTGATAAACAGCCGGATACCGGTATTCCGTTTTTCCTCGTCTGCTAAGAAGATATACGGTGCCGCCCAGATAATAATGGTCGGATCGTAATCGCGCGGGTCGGCAACCACCTGTTTGGCAACACCTCTTGTCACGATAAAGCGGATAGTCGCATCGTGCAGTTCGTTGCGGCGCACGGTTTCAACGATCGCCCGGCGCCACTCGTCCCGCGTCATGGCGGTCGTCAGCCGCGCGGCCTGAAGAGACTGAAAAAATCGGTCGAGATGTTCGTCGAGTTTGAAGATCGTGTCCCGCCAGGCCGAGACCACGTCAAACACGCCGTCGCCCAGCAGGAAGCCTTGGTCAAGCACAGAAACGCCAGCCTGACTCAGAGGTTTATACTCGCCGTTGATATACACCAGAGGTTCGTGCGCCATGCTTTTCCTTTTCAGTCTTGTTCCCTGGACGAGAGCGCTGTTCCGACTGCTTCACCGACTGCCCACAGGCCGACGGCGAGCGCCACGCCGACCGGACCGGCAGTGAGCGCCCCTATCCCGGCCGAGGTGCCGGCCCCAACCGCTTGGCCGGTACGTTTCGCCACGTTTTTCTCTCGTCCGAGCGCGCTCGCCGTGGATTCGGCAATCAGTTGGGCGGCATCCGCGGCAATCAGCCAGGGGGTCGCTACCGTTCTGCTCGCGGCTTTGGTTGAGAGTCTGGATGAAGCCTTGATTGCCAGTCTGGCCACACCCGTGGCGACTAATCCAACGGCCACCTTTGTCACCACTTCGGAGGCGGTCTGCATGAAGTGGTCCGCCTGCTGACTCTGGCGATTGCCGCTACGACACCAGGTAACGAAATGCTCGCAGTTATTCCACAGAATGTGATAGTCCCGCTCGCCGAGGCAGCTCAGCGCCCGGAGCGCGACTTCTCGCGCATCATATAGGGCCGGAGAGGCGACGGTCTCAATCGGACGGCCTTTGGCAAATATTTCATAGGAACAGACCTGGACCGTTGCGCCGACGCCATCCGACACACCACGCCCGTATTGCACGACATAGCCGTCTCCGAGATCAATCGCGTGGTGGGTGTACCAGCCACGCCGCACGCTGAGATGGTCGCCTCTTGCCATGTACTAGTGTTGCTCGGTTCCGGCAGAACCGTTACGCGGCTGTTTATAAATCGTGACCGCGCAGGGCCGCCCTACCACCTCGCCTTTATCGTTGAACTCGCCATACTCCGATTGGAACACATCCATGCCCCATTCCCTGGGCTGGGTATCAAACCAGAGCTTGGTATGCCCGCAGTAATACAGGACGTCTTTTTGGTGGAAACTCCAGGCATGAGGCTGCCTCGTCACCCCCAGTGCCGTGGGATGACGCTCGGAGGTTGCGGCCTTGCCTTCCTGGAGCATGCGCCCTCCACTCGGGCAGTAGTGCAGCAGAAACTGGAACTTCTCATCGTCTTCTTCGCAGGTAAAGTCGTAGCCGTGCGAGCGCAGGAACATGGCATAGGTTGTGGCCAGCAGGGTCGGGTCTTTGTCCCGGTAGGCTTCCAGCACCGGCCGCCAGAGTTTTTCGCCCACATAGCGCCAGGCTTCTTCCACCGCGTCCTCACCCAGCTTTTCCTGGATATAATCGAGAAAAACCGCGGACATATCACCGTACAGGTCGTGAATCGGCCGGCCTTCTTCCCAGATGTCGTCAACGGCCTTCAGTGCGTCTTGGGTGCGACCGTCCCGAATAGCAGCTTTGGCGCGGTCGCGCGCGGTTTGCATGAAGTCGTGGCGGATACGTTTCATCGGCTGGTCCTCCACCGTCAGCGGTAGCCTCACACGAAAATATCGAGCGGTAAGAAGGCCGAGACCACAAAGTTCGGGACATCAACCAGTTCGCTGACCTTCAGGTCCACCGCCACGCTACAAATGGCGTAGGCCTGCTGGCGGGTATAGCCGCGCTCACTCACCAGGTGGTCGATCATATTGAGCAAGGCGTTGCGCGCTGCCAGGGTAGCGTCCTCGGAGTGGGCCACACCGTCACGCGTATACGACTGGCCGGTGGTCGCAAAGAAGCGTTTGGGCGCAGCCATTTCCGGCGACGTGTAATAGTCCTCACGGTAGAACTGCACTTCACGGATATCGTGCTGAGCCGCCAAGCCCTTGAGGATGTTGAAGGAACAGTAACAGGTGGCGCCCATCTCGACCGCGGTCCCGCAGGATTCTCCGTCTCCCTGAGCAAAATGGGCATCGCCAACCGAGAGTAAGCCACCCGGTGTAGAGACAGGGAAGCGGATGGTCGTCCCTTTGGTGAGCTGCTTGATATCGAGATTCCCGCCCGTCTCATGCGGGGCAATGGTACGCATGGCAGTGGAGGCAATCCCCATATCTGCGGGAACCGCGTCTTTGGCCTCCGGTAGCAAGACTACACCCCCACGTTCGGCCAACTCGGCTTCGCGCTGGTTAATCTGTTGCAGCAGTTCGTGCGAGGGCGCCAGGCCGATAACACCCATAAACGGCGCGCCGGGAATGCGCACCCCAGGCAGGTCGTCGGAAGTCGCAAAGCCGTTCTCAATAGTCCACCGCACGATATACGGCTCGGTGAAGTCGCTGCGTAAAAACCCGAAGCCCGGCACCTGGACGGTAAAGCCAAAGGGTTGGGGCTCGATTTCAACCAGGGTGACTTCCAGGATATCGCCGGGTTGCGCGCCTTTGACATAGACCGGTCCGGTCAGCGGATGCACGACACCCAGGTTGGCGTTTTGCAAATCAGCCGCCGTGGTTGCCGGGCTAATAAAGCCGTCAAAGGCATCCCGCGTTTCCAGCCCGACCACCTGGCCGGGCTCGACTTCCGAGATCGGCGCGATATCGGGATGCCATCGATTATGCCCACAGGCCGGTTCTTCCTGGAGTGTTTTGGAACGGTCGATCGCAATATAGGCGGCGGTCTCAATACTCATGGTTTTTCGTCTCCTCTCTCTCAGGGCAACTGTTTCTTGGCCCAGCCCTCCGCATACGGGCTCAGCAGTTTGAGATTGAGGGCCACGCGGGTAAACTTCCACGCCCCGTCGGCCTGTTTGGCCAACTCGCTCTCATAGGTGCCGCCGATCCAAAAGGCGTCGTCTTCTCCGGTCTCCCGGTTGGGCATATTAGCCGTTTCCCATAAATACCAGAACGCTCTGGCCGTCTGGCCGCCTGGGTCCACGTCTACCGCGGGCGAAACCATATAGTGCAGGGTCCAGCCGATAAACGCGCCTGACTCGGCCAGAAACTGGCGAATGGCCTCCTTACCGGTGTAGATCCCAAAGCGTTCTCCCCCATCCCAGACTCCGGTGTCCGCAAACAGGGGGACCATGATGTCGGGATCATTACCCCGGTCTGCGCCCTGGGCGTAGCGCACCACAAGGAGCTTGATCGCCTCAATGTCTTCCAGGCGTTGGACGCGGGCGGCGAGTTGCTGGACATCGACCTCAGCCATATGGACCCTCTCCATCAAGGTAGGCGGTCGGCGTGGACCGCAATAAAACGGGACTCGTCAAAGCTGTTGGGCACCCGCGGTTCGCCCTTGTAACACTCCACAAACGGGGCGATCTCGGCAAACGACAGGCTGAGATAGAAGAGCCGCTTGGCGTCGGCCGGAAGCCGGCCGAGTTCGTACTGGTTTAAGTATTCCAGCATGGCATCGAGCCGAGGCAGCAGGACCTGGTATAGGGTCGTAAGCTCTCCGGCGGTGCTGGCAGACCGCTGTCGTTCCCGCTCACGCTGGGTCGCCAGCGACCAGTCCGCCACAAAGACTTCGAGGTCGGCAAACGGTTTGGGTAGGATGGTGGCCATGGCTCGCCTCTAGGCGTTTCCGTTGGCGGTGTAAAAGCCAACGTAGTCTTCGAGCACTTTATAGCTGTGGCGGATCAGGATTTCCTGCTCTTGTAGATGGAAGTGGGTTTTCACTCCGGAGGAGAGCGCCTCCTGGGTTGCTTCCATGGTCCCCGTGTCTTCGAGCCAAGCGTTCCGTAGCACCGTGTTATTAAACTCCTGGGCAAACCGTTCGCCCGGTGTCGTGGCCGGCGGCCAGTAGGCGCGGCCTTCCCACAGCGTGCGGTCCACGTCGAGCGGCCAGAACTGATGCGTGAACCACATGCCCGGCAGAACGTGTAGAATCAGGTTGGGAAAGATCACGTCCAGATCAAAGCCGAATTCCGCACTCCGGGTGGGGTTCACCTCAGGTGGGAGTTGGTCTTGAGCCACGGACCGTTTGGTCACCGTTTCGCCGAATCGATAGGCTACCGCCGCGGCCGGGCTCGGCTTGTGCTTGGGGTTGCCGTACACAATGCAGGAGCGATGTGGGCCATAGAAGCGCACCTCGGGCAGATGACACATGGGGTTGTTCTTACCCGTAAACGTGTCCGGGTAGGACTGACCATGGATCACGTTCACATGATAGCCCTCGGAGAAGGCGTCCAAGGCGACTTTCCAGTTACACCGAATCTCGGTTTGATAGGCGTACCGCGCAGTCAGGTCGGCATACGGAAAGCTGCCCATGCGCTGGCCCAACTCGCCCAGATAGTCCTCCAGCGACTGCGCCGGCTGCGGGTCCATATGGACAAACAGAAAACCCTGCCAGAGTTCGGTCGCCACCGGTACCAGGCCGTTGGCAGCTTTGTCGAGATTGTGAAAAAACGCTTCATCCGGCACGCCGACCAACTGGCCTTGCGTATCATAGACCCAGCCGTGAAATTTGCACGCAAAGTTCCGGCAGCTTCCCCGCTCTTCCCAGGCGAGCTTATTGCCGCGATGAGAGCAGATATTATGAAAGCCACGGATGGTGCCGTCTTGCCCACGAACAAAAATCACCGAAGTTCGACAGGCTTTAAGGTTACGCACCATATAGTCGCCGGGACGGGGGATTTCTTCCGCACGGCCCACGTACAGCCAGACTTTGCGGAATACCCGTTCGCGCTCCAACTCAAAATAGGCGGGAGAAATACAGGGTTCGGTTGGCACGGGGTCGGTTCCCAACTCGGGATACTCTTCCGACCAACGTTTATTGACATCAAAGATAGCGGTTGTCATATCCCCCCCTATCTGGCGTGTGATGCGGGATGCAGAAAGGAACCCACCCCGGCCCGGTGGCCCCCCGCGGCTGGCGAGCGCTGGTTTCTGGAAATGTGCAGCATACATCTGTCTGGCCGGTTTACGCATTTTGTACTGCAGCCTGCATCATGGGCATCACTTTTTTGGCGAATAAATCCTGCGTTCTCAGCGCCCGGTCTTTGTCAATGCCGCCATAGTGGCTGATCACGATCATTTCATCGAACCGAAACTCTTTCCACAGCGCGAGCAGTTGTTTGCCCACGGTGTCCGGCGACCCAACACACACAATGCCGGCCGCGACGAGTTCCTCATACGAGAGATTGCGCAAGTTCGGGAAATCATCCGCAGCGTAAAACGCATAGCCGGCATCGACCAGACGCTGTTTTTCCGCCGGGGTGTTTCTGGCCAGCGAGTCCATGGGCGACACGTTGAAATCGATAAAATTGCGAACCGGCTGTTCGGCCTCGTGCAGGGCGGTCTGGTCGTCCTCGGCAATATAGATGGCCTTGACCCAGCCAAGATAAGAGGGTTTTCCGGCCTCCTGACATGCCTGCCGGTACAGCGCAGCCGGCTCCCGAAACACCGAGCTTGGAGCCGGACCGCCAATGCACACGCCCCACTCTCTCTCGGCCGCCAGGCTGAACCACTTGGCGCTGGTACCGACCTGGAAAATTTGGGGATGCGGTTTCTGGTAGGGTTTGGGCACTACCGACAGGTCTTTGACCTGGTAATACTTACCGTCGTACGAGAACCGCTCTTCTGTCCAGGCCTTGATCAGAATATCGAGTGCTTCGACATAGCGCTCCTGATTTTCTTCCAGCACGATATTGGCCGGTTCATTCAGCCAGGCGTGCCCCCGCCCGACTCCGCACTCAATCCGGCCCTTGGTCAGGATATCCGCTTCCGCGATTTCGCCCGCCAGAATCATGGGATTATGCAGCGGCAGCGTATGGCACAGCGTACGAAAGCGAATCTGAGTGGTCCGCTCGGCTAGAGTGCAATATAGGGCCAACGGATTGGGGTTAATGGCAAACTGTTCAAAGAACGGGTGTTCGAGCGTGGTAAAAACGGAGAAGTCGTTCTGGTCGGCATGAATACCGAGGGCGATCACGTCTTCGATTAACTGGGCGTGGTCTTTACCGGGGGGGCATTGAAACTCGACATAGGTCCCGAAGCGCAGGGGGTGTGACATGCGGCTATCCTTCTTTTGACAACTGTTCGTATTGTCACATATAGGCTGATTCTGACAAGGCCGGGATGTTTGTGTGGAAACGCCGAGATCGACACCTCTGCCAGTCTTGGCTAGGCTACGCAGTAGCATAATTCAAAGGGGGACACCCAGCATGATCGATCTGTATACCTGGCCAACGCCGAACGGCCATAAGGTCCATATTTTCCTGGAAGAGACGGGTCTGGAATATCGCGTCATTCCGGTGAACATCTTAACCGGGGATCAATTCGACCCCGAGTTCCTGCAGATCAGCCCGAACAATAAAATGCCGGCCATGGTGGACCGCGACGGGCCGGACGGAAAGCCGTATGCCGTGTTTGAATCCGGTGCCATGCTGCTCTACCTGGCGGAGAAAACGAGCCAATTCATGCCCTCGGGCATGGCCGAGCGTTATACGGTTATCCAGTGGCTGATGTTTCAGATGGGCGGGATCGGCCCCATGCTGGGGCAGGCACACCACTTCCGGTTATACGCACCGGAAAAGATCGAGTATGCCTTCAATCGGTATACCAATGAGGCTAGCCGCTTGTATCGCGTGGTGGACACCAGGCTGGCCGAGGTCGAGTACGTGGCCGGAGACTACTCAATTGCCGATATGGCGACCTACCCCTGGCTGCGGTATCACGAAAATCAAGGTCAGAAGCTGGAGGACTATCCGCACCTCAAACGCTGGTACGACGCCATCAGCGCACGGCCGGCGGTCCAGCGAGGGCTCGCCGTGCTCCAGGAAGAGAGCCGCTCCCCACAACAGATGGACCAGCAGGCCAAGGATCTGCTGTTCGGTGCCGGTCAGTACGAGAAACGCTAAGACATGCCGCCAGCAGCATATACTCAGGTCTTCTGGGCAAAATCCGACCGCGAAAACCCGCAGCGTATCCACCTGCTGGAACACCATATGGCCGATGTGGGAGCCTGCTTTGAGGCCCTGCTGGTCCAGCCGACTATCCGACAGCGCCTAGCACAGGCTGGCAAGCTAGACGACATTGACCCTGTAATTACAGCGCGGCTGGCGATCTTGGCAACCTTACACGACATAGGCAAAGTCAACACAGGCTTTCAGACACGGATATGGCAGGAAGCCGACTTTCCCACAGATACACGCCACCCCCGCCACGCCGGACACATCGTTGATCTGACGCCGGTTCTGAACTGTGACGATACCGAAACCGCAGACTGGTTCTTCAACGCCCTGGGCTGGTGGTGGGACGCTACCGAGTCTTGGGACAACTGCGACGGGGAGACAGTCTGCGCCTTGTTCGTGGCTGCGCTGTCTCACCACGGCCGACCGCTCAACATGCAGGCGGCCCGGTCCAAGAACCCCGCTATCTGGCGCTCCTTCGGGGCGCTGCATCCCCGGCGTGGTGTAGAGCGTATCGGTCTGCTGGTACGAGACTGGTTTCCTGCGGCCTGGACATCTAACGGACCGTCGCTCCCGTCGGCACCGGCTTTTCAGCATATGTTCTTGGGCTTGTGCATGCTGGCCGACTGGATTGGTTCTGACGAAACCTACTTCCCGTTCTGTGCTGAGCCGCGTGACGACTATATGCAGACTGCCCGGCACAACGCCCAGCGCGCGGTCGCGGAAATCGGGTTGAATATCGAAAGCCAGCGGAGCGCTTTTCACGTCCTACCCGCCCTGCCGAATTTCGATACCCTATTCGATATCCCCAACGGAACGCCCAACCCCATTCAGCAGGCGACAAGAGCGGTTCCGCTGGACGAGCATTTGGTCATCATCGAGTCCGAAACCGGCTCTGGGAAAACCGAGGCTGCGCTGTGGCGTTTTGCCCATCTGTATCAAGCCCGACGGGTGGATGGATTGTATTTTGCCCTGCCTACCCGTGCGGCAGCCAGCCAGATGCACGCACGCGTCACACGATTCATTAACAAGCTCTTCCCCGAAGAAGTCGGCCCGGAGCCCGTGCTGGCAGTTCCCGGTTATGTCCGTGTCGGAGCCGCCACAGGCAAGCATCTGCCGCACTATAAAGTCTGGTGGGACGATCATCCCGATATCCTCACCGAAAAACGTCGCTGGGCAGCCGAGAGCGCCAAGCGCTACCTGGCAGCTCAGATCGCAGTTGGTACAGTTGACCAAGCCATGCAGGCCGCACTCAAGGTCAAGCACGCCCATATGCGCGCCGCCTGCCTGTCGCGCAATCTGCTGGTAGTAGACGAGGTTCACGCCTCCGACCCCTATATGCGCGTCATTATCGAAGCCCTGCTGCGTGTCCATATCGAAGCCGGCGGCTACGCCCTCCTGATATCTGCCACACTCGGTTCCGTGTCACGTTCTCATTGGCTGGCCGCAACATCTTCCTCTGCCGCCAATACTCCACCATTGTTGGACGACGCAATCCAGACTCCCTACCCCGCAATCACGACTTGCACCGGCGAAACCACCATCGCCGTGAATGGCAACGGGAAGGAAAAGACAGTTCGGATTGACGCTGTCTCGGGCATGGGAGATTTCACCCAAGTGGCCGAACGCGCCCTGCACGCGGCCCGCGCCGGGGCCAAGGTGCTGGTGGTACGCAATACCGTGCAATATGCCATTGACACTCAGCAGACAGTGGAAAAAAGGATGGTCCAGGGCGAAAGTGACCTACTCTACTCCTGTTGCGGTATTCTCACCCTCCACCACGGCAGGTTTGCCCGTGAAGACCGGCTCCTGCTGGACAAAGCGATCGAGGAACAGATAGGCAAAAACCGACCGACCGGCGGATGCCTTATTGTTGGGACGCAGACCTTGGAGCAATCGCTGGACATAGACGCAGACCTTTTGATCACCGACTTGTGCCCGATGGACGTGCTGCTCCAGCGCATCGGTCGGCTGCACCGCCACCAACGAGATGACCGACCCGCAGACTACGAAGCACCGACCTGCGTTGTCCTGATGCCAAAGGGTGATGACCTCTCACCCCTGCTGTCCAAAGGCCCCGGTCGGAATGGCCTGGGACCGCACGGATTCGTCTACGAGGACCTGCGTGTGCTTGAGGCAACGCGACGGCTGATTCTCCACCACCCGGAATGGCGCATCCCGGAAATGAATCGGGAACTCGTGGAGCGAGCGACCCACCCCGACGCCCTGAAAGCCATAACCGACGAACTGGGCGACGCCTGGCAAGACCACGAAAAACAAATAACAGGAGGGACGTTGGCCAAAAACCTGACCGCGCAAAGCGCCCTTGTTCGTTATGGCAAGTCCTTTTTTGGTGAGGACAACCGAGAGGTTATATTCGGGAGTGACGAAGAACGCATACGCACCCGGCTGGGTGACGAGGGCGTTGAAGTGGAGTTGGACCCACCCGCGCTAAGCCCGTTCGGTGCAGAGGCCATTGCGCAGTTGACCATCCACCACCATCTGGCCCCTCGTCTGTCCGGCGAGGCGACCGACGACCAGCCGGTCGTTCCCGACCCGGAGGACGGAGGTTTTACATTCCGTATAGGTGAGTCCCGTTTCCGGTACGACCGGCTGGGACTACGGCGGGTATAGGCAGCGTGCTCGCAGCGCTGTTTCGCCGGCCATGGAACTACCCCAACGTGCATGGGGAGACTACACCTGGCAACAGCAGTCAAACCAAGGCGAGGACGACCTCTTGTTCGTCCTCATAGAACGTGAGCACAGAATCGCGATGTTTGCGAAGAAGCGCCTCAATCTCACTGGTTGAACAATTCCCCCGACGAATCCAAATGATTTTGGGCGGATGCCCGTAGGTGAAGCCGAGATGCCGAAAATCAGCGTCTTTCGAGACAATCACCAATCCGTGTTCTTTGGCGTAGGCCCATACTGTGACATCAACGGCAGATGCAAGGCCCACATCCCTGACGTGGAGCGATTGAGGATACAGGTCCTGCAATGCTTCTCTGAGACGCCAGGACAAATTCTGATCGAACAACAGTCTCATTCTGGCGGAATGGATACCAGGCGCCGCTCCCGCTCAGCGGCAAAGGCGAGACACGCCCGGATATCCTCGCAGGTCAGGTCGGGAAAATCGGCCAGGATTTCAGGCTCGGTCATCCCGGATGCCAGATACTCCAGAATGTCGTAGACCGTGATGCGCAGACCGCGAATGCAGGGTTTTCCACCGCGCTTGCCCGGCTCGACCGTAATGATTCCCGTATAGTCTGGTTGCATAGTCCTTCCCAGTTCATCTGTAGGGGAAAAGTTCAAGGAAGCTTTCTGAAAAGACTGTTCTGCTCAGAATCGTAATACCAAATACAGCCATTGTACAAGCCGCGCTCGTTACATCACCATATGCATTGGCAGTGCGGACATCATACACCGGGGGAAAATTGACACCAAATGTGTTTTTGGATAGGGGCCTTTGGGATGCAAACAGTACGTATACCAGAAAGAGTCCATAGAAGCCGATCCTAGTCAGAGTTTTCCAAACAGAATTTCAATCGCAGTAGCCCGGAGGAGATATGCTCCACATCCTCACTGACCCCTTGATTCAGATTAACGTGGCGGAAAGTACATATTCCGCTTCCCTGCCCGAAACCTACGCCGTGCTGATTGACGACAAGGTAGACGCCTTTCCCGCGCTCCGGCCCCACCAGCGTCACGCCTGGCACGCCTTTCTGGTGCAGTTGGGCGCAATGGCGATGCACCAATCTGGGCTGGCCGAGCCGCCTAGTGACGCCGTAGAGTGGCTACGTATTATTCGCGCGTTGACGCCGGACTATCCCGACGACGAACCCTGGCAGATGGTTGTCGTCGACCTCACTAAACCCGCCTTCATGCAGCCCCCGGCCTCCTCTGTGGAGCGCGAGAAGGACTATAAGAGCACGGTCTCTACACCCGACGAACTGGACATGCTCGTCACCTCCAAGAATCACGACCTGAAAGCCGCAGTGGCGACGCAGGCCGCTCCTGACGAATGGTTGTTCGCGCTGGTTACGTTGCAAACGATGGAGGGATTCAGCGGCGCGGGCAATTACGGCATCTCTCGCATGAACGGTGGGCTGGGCAGCCGCCCGGCCTTCACCCTGACCCCTTCCGCAAGATTGGGCGCCCACATTGGGCGCGATATCACCGCCCTGCTGGAATATCGCTCGACACTGATGGACGAGTATCAAATGTCCGACCACGGCGTAGATTTGCTGTGGACCCTGTCGTGGGACGGAACGCCTGCGGAAACACTGCTGCTGAACCGTCTTGACCCGTTCTATATCGAAATCTGCCGCCGTATACGGCTGTGCTCCGATGCGAACCGCGTCTTGCATGGGATCAGAACGAGTACCAAAGCCGCTCGTATTGCGGGTAAAGAACTCAAAGGACGTACCGGCGACCCGTGGGTTCCCGTCAACACAAAAAGAGACGGCCTGCCTCTGACACTGGCCGGCGGCGGCTTTACGTACAAACGGGTCACCGACTATCTCACCTCAGAAGATTGGCAGTGGCCACCCCTATTACGTCCGCTACCAGCGGAACAACACTCTGCGAAACCTATGTACCTGGTAGCCCGCGGCATGGTCCGCGGTCAGGGCAAAACCGAAGGCTATCACGAGCGCATCATCCCCCTACGGCCCAAAACGGTCGGCAGTGCTATGACCCGGCGTACCACGGCGGTGGACGACCTGGGTAAGATTGCTCGGGAGCGTATTGAACAGGTCAGCGTCGTTCAGCGCATTCTCAGCCACGCCATCCAGGTATTCGCCGCCCGAGGCGACAGCGATAAGGCGAGTCCCGAACATCGCACCCTGGCCCGTCCCTGGCTGAATAAGCTGGATGACCTTGTTGATGTGAATTTCTTTGACGATTTGCAAACCGAATTTGAGGCCGATGGCGCAGAGCGGCAGACAGTCCGTAACACATGGCTGATGAACGGCACAGATGGTGTAATCGACCACGCTCGTCGGACTTTGCACACTGCCGAGGATGCCCTGCCCTGTCCGGCTATCCATCGTTACCGCGCCCGTGTCAACGCAGAAGGGCTGTTTGAGGGTCGGATACGCGGCGCGAAGGGGCTCCCGTTTCTATTCGATGAAGGACAGAAGGAGAATTAAGTATGTCAGAGCAACAATCCATCAACACGGATAGGGAGTGGTTCTTTAACAAAGAGGTACATGAGGAAGCCATTCACCATGGATGGAGACCGTTCCATGTTGAGGGTTTTCGCATAGTGCGCGGTAGGGGATTTCCCGACCTCGTTATGTTTAGGCAGCACCCAGAGTCGGGGCAGTTTGAAATGCTGGTGGCAGAGTTGAAGCGCGATGCCGCCAGCCCATTCGGAGAAGGACAGGAAGACTGGCTGGAAGCGTTCAAACAGATGGGTATCACTACAAAGGTTTGGCGTGGTGATAACCCAGAGCACCGACGCGAACTGTACGACATTATCGAAAATGGTACGACCGGACACCCAAACGTGACCAAACTTTTACCTGAACTGCCCAGCAGTCCGATACCTGCCAACTTTGGTGTTGTGATGGATAACACCATCGAGTCGATTGAATCCAAGGAGATGACAACGGGAGAAAAAGCCAGCCTCCGGCGCATGGACCCAAGCAATCCTCACAGCGCTGTGTTCTGGAAGCTCATAAGCCAGCGTAGAATGCCCAGAAACCTGGATATTAAAAAATGGGGACTTATCACGCACGGCATAGCTCTGATGTCTCATAGTGCTGTATTGGCTCATAATCCAAGAAAACCGGTTGGGCGGGTATTGTATGAGGGCAATCAGGACCAACCGGGAGCGGCCTTTTACAGCGAAGACCGACTAGCAACGTTACTTGCAGCGAGAGGACCAACGCTCCACCGCTTGCTGGCGCGCCTATTTCGGATGCTGGCAAGCAAGGGCTGTGCCTTCAACTGGCGGGAAATGGCTTGGTTCATCCTTAACGATGGATATAACGAAGAGCGGGCTGATGAGGCTCGAATAAAAATTTCCCGCGAGTATTACCGAGCGGAGCAGCGTCGTTCTTCAGCAACCGATGAGTAAAAACAGTTTCGCAACTGGGAACAGCAAAAAGACAAAGGAGTTTTTCACCATGACCGCACCACGTTTTCTGCAAATCCACACCCTTCATTCCTACCCGGCCGCACTGCTGAACCGAGACGACAGCGGCTTGGCCAAGCGCATGCCCTTCGGCGACGCGGTACGTACCCGTATCTCGTCGCAATGTCTCAAGCGGCACTGGCGCATGGCCAAGGATGAGTTTGCGTTGACTGCCATTAAACCCGACGCGGTGCGCTCCCGAAATGTTGTTGAGCGAGAAGTCATAAAGTCACTACGCGAGGCGGGAGAGATTTCTGGCGATGTGCTTGAAGCAGTTGAAAAAGCTTTTAACGTAGGAGTGTACGGCAAGACAGGTGATACGGAGAAGGGTCGTCAGCCTTTGTTATTAGGGCTGCCCGAAGTGGAATACCTGCGCGAGAAAGCCAAGGTGATCTGTGAGAAACACTCCGGGGACGAGATTGCCGCACAGAAAGTGGCTACTGGTTTGTTGGTGACTGATGAACAAATTAAAGCCGCCACAGGAAAAGCCAAGACCGAACTGAGAGATGCCAGGAATGCCGCTACTGAGATGTTCGGTGATGAAATTCAGAATTTCGAGGTATTCCGTAAAAGCACGAATCTGCCCGGCGGACTCGTCGGAGCGCTCTTCGGCCGCATGGTGACATCTGATCCTGGTGCCAACATTGACGCCGCTATTCATGTCGCCCACGCCTTTACCGTCCACCGGGAGGAGAGCGAGAGCGACTACTTCTCAGTCGTGGACGATCTCCAGCGCGAAGACGAAGATGCCGGCGCGGCTCACATCGGCGACATGGAGCTGACCGCTGGGCTGTTCTACGGCTATGTCGTGGTGGACGTACCGGGGCTGATTTCCAACCTGACTGGCTGTGACTCCACTGCCTGGGAAAGCGCGGATAAAGACCTCGCTGGCAAGGTGGTCAACCACCTTGTTCATCTGATTGCCACCGTATCGCCCGGCGCGAAGCTCGGTTCTACCGCGCCCTATTCCTGCGCTGATCTGATGCTCATTGAGGCTGGGAAACGCCAACCTCGTAGTCTGGCGAATGCGTTTCGCAGCCCAGCAGAGGCACAGGTGACTGACGCCACCTCCCGGATGACGGACTATCTAAGCAAACTGGACGCTGCCTATGGCGCAAAGGAAACCCGAAGGGTGATGTCGGTTGAGGATTGCGACATTCCTAACGCCAAACGCCTCTGTCTGGACGACCTGGCGGCGTGGGCGTCGCGGGCAGTACTGAGCGGTGAGGCGGTGTAGGGATGCGCCATCTGATTGTATCTCTTGAAGCCCCACTCATGGCCTTCGGCGGGGAGACCATCGACAACTATGGCGTTATCCGCTGGTTTCCGTCCGCCTCCATGCTGGCCGGACTGTTGGCCAACGCCTTGGGCTGGCGCCGGACCGAGCGTGATCGGCATCAACGCCTGCAAGACCGCTTGGTGTTTGCTGCACGCATTGACCGCGAACCGGCAACCGGTGTGAGGCTCACCGATTTTCAGACGGCACAGTTGAGTAAAAAAGACCAAGGCTGGACTACGCGGGGAGTCCCCGAAGGCCGCGACGGTGGGCCGAAGACATATGACGCGCCCCATCTGCGCTATCGTGACTATTTTGCCGATATGCGGGTGAGCGTTGCGCTACGTCTGGAACCGGCCGAGGAGACCCCGACCCTGGACGGTCTGGCCGTAGCCTTGCAGGAGCCGGCCCGACCGCTGTTCATCGGACGCAAGCCCTGCCTGCCGTCGGGCTCTCTGGCCGGTGATTTCGCCGAGGGTGACACGGCCCTGGCCGCGCTGCTAGCCACGCCGCTGGTCACTGACGAATCGCGTGAGGACCCCATACGGGTGCTCTGGCCGGACGGTGAAGGCGAGGCAGAGATCACGCCCAGTCGCAGCTATATGCTCACCGACCAGCGTAACTGGTTGTCTGGTCTGCACGGTGGCGGGCGACTGGTGTGTGAGGGAGCTATAGAGCATGGCCGATTTTCCACGGCAAAGGATGGATAAAATGACGGATGTTGCCACGTCAACCGATTCGCTCACGGCTCCGCTTCAACTGATTCGCGCCAACGTCAGGGTACGGGACCTTCATCGCTGGATGGGTGACAGACTCCTCCAGGACACGGACCACGCCATGCACTGTCTGCTCACCGAATGCTTCGGCGACCTGGCACCCAAACCCTTTCGCTTGATCGTGCCGCGCGGCGCAACGTGTGGCGTATTATACGGCTATGGACACGCTGAGGCCGATGCTCTGCGTGAAGCGGCTGATATATGCGCCTGTCCCTTGCAGGTAAAAATTCTTCCTGGTCACACGATCAACAGCAAACCAATGCCGACGGAATGGCGGGCAGGCAAACAACTCGGCTTTGAGACCCGGATTCGCCCTATCGTGCGCCGCAGCCGCAATGCGGAAGGCCAACCCGGCAGGGAATGGGACGCCTTTCAACTGAAGGCAATGCAGTATCCGAAGAAGGAGATGCCCTACAGCCGTGAAGAAGTATACCGCGAGTGGTTGGCCGACCAGTTCGTCCGCCGAGATGGCGCGCGGTTGGAGTCTGCCGAAATACGGTCATTCCAGCGGACCCGCGCCGTGCGCAAGCTCCGCGCCCGTCACAGCGAAGGGCCGGACGCGATCATGCAGGGCGTCCTGACCATTACTGATGCCGCTGCCTTCACTGCCTTACTGGCCCAAGGCATCGGACGGCACCGCGCCTACGGCTACGGGATGTTGCTGCTGCGGCCAGCCTGAGGCGGGCTAACTGAACGAAGGGGACACTGTGCTGAAAGGACGATTAGGGCTTGAGGCCGCACGGATTCCGCACGCCGACCGGCATGGTCTGCTGTGGTTGGCACGCGGGAATCTCACCGTGGAAGATGGCACCCTGCATTTTCGGACCGCCGGGTCGTCCGATATGGCTGCCGGCGATTACGCCATTCCGTTTCAGAATATCTCGTTCATCCTGCTGGGACCGGGCTCAACCGTGAGTCACGACGTGTTCCGGCTTCTCGCCCGCCACGGGACCGGCCTTGTAGCCGTTGGGGAGGACGGGGTGCGGATGTATAGCGCCCAACCCTTTGGCCCGAACGATTCGAGAAGGGCGCGCCGGCAGGCAAAACTCTGGAATGACAACAGGTTGCGTCTCCGTATCGCCCGACGTATGTACGCCTGGCGTTTGGGCGAAGTGTTACCCGAACAGGACATATCCATCCTGCGGGGCATTGAAGGGGCGCGGATGAAAACCGCCTACAGCCTGTTGGCCCAGAAGTACGGCATTGAGTGGCATGGACGCCGCTATGATCGGCAGAACCCTGATATTGCTGACGCTCCGAACCAGGCCATTAACCACGCGGCCACGGCAATCGAAGCTGCGGCCATCGTTGCCGTGGCTGCCACCGGAACGCTGCCTCCTCTGGGATTTATTCACGAGGATGCGGCTATTGCCTTTTGTCTGGATATTGCAGATCTCTACCGGACCGAAGTGACCATCCCGGTCGCCTTTGAGGCAGTGAACCAGCATTACAAAAATGGACAGATACCGCTCGAACGGCATGTCCGGCGGTTGGCGGGACGCCGTTTCAGAGAGATGAAGATCATCTCGAAGATGATTGATCGCATAATAAAATTGGTAGACGACGATGACAGTAGTCGTGACACGTGACGTTGCTCCACGCACTCGTGGGTTTCTGGCCTCCTGCATGATTGAGATTGCCCCTGGAGTGTACACTGCTCCGAGGCTTTCTCGTAGTGTCAGAGAGCGGGTCTGGACAGTGATAGAGGAATGGTTTCTGGAGTTGGGAGGCCAATCTATTGTCATGACGTGGCAGGACCCACGTGAGCCGGGAGGGCAAGGCGTGCGAGTCCTGGGGTCGCCACCGGTCGAGTTGGTGGACCAAGAGGGCCTCATCTTATCGCGGCGAACCCGCCAAACGCAGGACAAATAGCTCTTTGACAACTTGAACGGCGTCCCTCTACACGCCGGGGAATAGACTCATGGCGGCAAAAAGTCTAATAAACTCAGTAGAGGTTCCCCCGTACACGCGGGGATAGACCCGTCACCATCGCCTCCTGAAAATGCACCGGCCGGGTTCCCCCGTACACGCGGGGATAGACCCCATACCCCCCCGCCGGTAGACCCGGCGTATATGGTTCCCCCGTACACGCGGGGATAGACCGATTTACAATAACCTAGGGAATCTGCTATGTGTGGTTCCCCCGTACACGCGGGGATAGACCCGGCATATCCGCCCTCCCCGTGGGTCAGACCAGGGTTCCCCCGTACACGCGGGGATAGACCCCGTCCCGTCCGCTCCCCACTCGACGAAACCGAGGTTCCCCCGTACACGCGGGGATAGACCCTCACTGTCGGTTCTGACACTTACTATATCGGGGGTTCCCCCGTACACGCGGGGATAGACCCATCATTCGGGATGGAATCAAACGATACAGCCAGGTTCCCCCGTACACGCGGGGATAGACCGTCGCCACTGTCGAAGTCTGGGGGGTCGAAGTCGGTTCCCCCGTACACGCGGGGATAGACCCATACAACGCAGTAAAAATGAGAGCCAGTAGAAGGTTCCCCCGTACACGCGGGGATAGACCTCCATGCATGGTCTCGCCTATCAGCGTAAAACTGGTTCCCCCGTACACGCGGGGATAGACCCGCCGTTCCAGCGCCTGCTGCCGACGGTACATAGGTTCCCCCGTACACGCGGGGATAGACCGCTCTGCTTGATCTCGTCGCCGCCCGGAGCCGGGGTTCCCCCGTACACGCGGGGATAGACCGCTCTGCTTGATCTCGTCGCCGCCCGGAGCCGGGGTTCCCCCGTACACGCGGGGATAGACCGATTGGAAGCTCTCGATCGAATTTCTGGCAAGTGGTTCCCCCGTACACGCGGGGATAGACCGGTCCACAGCCTCCGCGCCATGACCACTTCGATGGTTCCCCCGTACACGCGGGGATAGACCGAAGGGAAGTACGACTCGCAGGGCATTAAATTGGCCTGTTTAGAAGATTATGTCCGATTTTGTTGTCTGAGGCGCGTGGTCACCCCTTCAGCCGAAACGGTTCGGGCCGCCCCTGCCAATACGGCCGGGCTGCGGCCTGGTGCCGGACGCCGTGCAAGCGGATACGGTCGGTCGTATTGAGCAGCAGCGGCAGAACATCCGCCCCGCGGATATGACCGAGCCCGCCGCGGATCACCGCCCGTTCGTGAAACCTAGTCACCGGGTCGGACAAGACGTTGGGTCCACCGGCAAGCAGGATGGGCACGGCTTCGCCCGAATGGATGAGCGGCCCACTGCTCGGCGTGGCGTGGTCGCCGGTTACCACAACGATGAAGTCGGATTGATTGGTGACTCGCTCAACAACTGACCCGAGCGCGACATCGAGCGCCTCAGTGGCTTGCATTTTACCCAGCGGGTCTTTGTGATGGGCGGCCACGTCCGGAGCCTTGGAATGGACATGCACGAACTCATATCCTTGAGCGAAGAGAGAGTCCGCAGTGCGTAGTTTCTGTATGAAGTCCGCGGTCGTATCGGTCTCCCGCGGGGTGGAGACCGGCGTCATACCACACACGCGGGCAATCCCGACATACAACGGAGAGTTCTCAATACTGGCTGCGCGCAGACCGTTCTGCTCCTGAAACGGCGCGACATCGGGTCGCACCGCAGCCCACTTGGTGAGGACAAAATTGATACTGGCACAACCACGCGCCTGGCGTTTCCGGTTGAGCGGATGCTGGCTGAGTTGGTAATGCGCCCAGCTGAGATAGGCGTTCAGCGCCTCCGCGGTGCGCGCGGCATCCTGCGGGTGTGAGGATTCCGCCAGGGGCTGAGCCTGCACAGCATAGGCGTTGTTATAGAATGGATCGACATCGGTAATGTCCCGGCTCGGATGGCCGCGCAACGTCAGTATAGCTTCACAGCGCCCGCAGGAGGTCAAGGCAAATTGCAGACCGTGTGTTTCGTACGCGGCAATGGCTGCACACAGCCGGGCACACTCCTCCTCATCCTGGGTTTGCCGTTTTTCCCACAAGAGAGCATCCCGACGCAGCTTGCCCTCGATGACCGTTGTCTCGGCAAAACTTGCCAGCAGCACGACAGACTCATGCGGCACCTCAAATCCCCGGCCAATAGCCTCAAACGCGGCCCGGCCAGGGAATTGCTCCAACCCATAGCCAAACAGAATGAAGTGGGCGGTTTCGCTCTCCAGGGGAACACCAGGCGCGAGCGGTGTGAGCAAACCCGTAGTACCGAGGGCAGCCAGTTGATCCAGATGTGGTGTATGGGCCGCCTCAAGCGGAGTTTGTCCATTCAGGACAGGCTGGGGCCGGTCGGCCAGCCCGTCAAGAATGATGAAAAGAATAGGTAAGGAGGGCATGGGCAGAGCTTACGAGAGCGCGCAGCGAACCAGCCGCTCGTGAGCCCCAATCTGCTTCAGGACTGCGCCCACGCCGCGCGGTACGAATTGTTCCCAGCCTCGTCCTTGGCTTAAGCAGCGGCGGACCGTACTGCCGCTCTCCTGCTTGGTCGCGCCGGGATCAAGGATTTCGACCTGCCACCCGGCTGCTTGGAGGCGGGCGACTTTCTCCCTGCCCCACTCCGAGAATACACGGATAAACTGCACGGTCTCCTTGGGGCAATAATACGCCCAACGCCCGGGCGCATGAATCGGAAAGGGCACGATAGAGACACGACTCAGATCAATCGCTGCCTCGACCAGGGCAGCCCGAATCATCCACTGCCGCTCAAAAAAGGTAAAGGGATTAGCCTCCAGTGTATGCCGCTGCGTATCTGCGACTTCTACCTGCATTTCGGATGGGTCAGGATTGGTGATGCCAATAATCAGATGCTCACTACGGTTGAGCGCCTCCAGGGTGTAGTGCAAATGGCCGGTATGAAAGGGCTGAAAACGACCATGGACCATGCCGTAGCGCACGCGCATATACGCTGCCTATCCCATGCGGAGCACAGGGGCAAGGAAAGAGGGGGAGAGGGAATTGGTTCAGGTGCCGTCAAAGACTAAACGCCCTGCGGCGTTCTGGGCCTCAATCCGGGCGGCCATTTCAGGCGGCAGACTGATCGGACGCTCGTTCGGAAATTTGTCAGCCTCGACGGCCGGACGCATGAAGTACTCGTCTGGGTGAGAGACGGCCGCCTGGGTCTTGATGGAGGTATCGAGATACCACTGGCGACGCATAAAGTCCGGACTGAAAAAGACGGTGGATTCTTCCGGTTTCCACTCCATGATCCTGTGGCTGTCATTCACCAGATAGGACATAATGTCCGTCCGCAGGTCCCAGTGGGAAATAAACAGCGTGCCATAGCCCAGCTCTTCGAGTGCAGGATTGAAAAACTCGGCCAGCCTCACCTCAATATGGTCAAGCTCCCCGTCCGGTCCGTATTGCTCGCCGCGCAGCGGGTAGAATGAGGATTTCTCCAGCCAATAGAGAAAACGGGGCATGTAATAGTCGGGCAACCACTCTTCTCGTGCTACCGCCTCAACTACATAGCATTCAACCCCGCCGTCCAGCGTATAGTGCGGAAAGACCTCACCCATCAGCTTGATGTTCGCGGTCTGTACGGTCTGAGACTGTCCGGTTTCACCGTTCCGCAGAATCACGTTCGGGCGCGTGTTCGGAAAGCGAACGGTCCGGTACAGCACGTCCGTGCCGATCAGCCGCCAGGAAAACTCCCAGGCGTCCCGCCCCCACGCATCGTCCGGGGTGAGCGCCATATTGGGGAAATTGCTCTGGCGACGGAACGGGGCCTGGTGGCGCACCCGTCGAATAGAAGACGAGTAGGCGAAGCGCTCCTCCTTGGTAATCTCTTCCTTGTCCGTCCGATACCGGATCGCCAGCCACTGGCCGCCTTCGGCGGCGGGCGGGGCAATGGCCTGACTCAACGAACGATAGATCTCTTCACCGGGGGCGGCAGACAGGACTTTGCGTACCCCGCTTGTTTTGGAATCATAATTGACAAAGGTGATGGAGGTGCCGGGGTTAAGGAGCACCCCTTGCGGCGCAATAGACGCCCAGGAGTTGGCCACGACTGACGACCAGCGCGTACGCGGCGTAAACTCCATGGCGCGGTAGCCCATTTCCTCAGCCGTATACGGCGGGACGAACGGATAGGATTCGGCTGGAAGATACGGAACCTGGGCATGGCGTGGCGTATCACCCTCGAGTTGGACCTGGGCCAACTCTTCTTCTGACATCTCTTCGACTGTTTTCCAGGTTCGCTGGGTCGGTTGAGTCGATTGGGTCGGTTGGGTCGGTGGGTCGGCTCCGAGTGCCGGAGAGAGGCATACGAGGACAGTACAGATCAGGAACACGAGACAACAGGCTATACGGCTACAGGACATGAATACCACCCTACCCCAACATCGGTGTTGCAGCACTATAAAGTCTGAACATTCATTCAGCAATATAAGCAATATGAATTCTTTGTGAAAATTGCAGTAGTTTTGATTATATATGATGAGGAAGCGAGACAAGGGCCGGACCGCATGGACCCGGACGGCCCTTATCCTGGAGCCAGCAGGTCGAGCGCTTTCCGGGTTGCGACCAAGCGGTCTTCGTTCACCGGGCTGACGGCCAGGACCGGCATGGCCGCCCCGGCTTCGTGGAAAGCCGCAAGCTGCTCGCGACACTGGCTGGGGGGACCAAACACGCAGACCTGATCGACCATTTGTTCGGACACACAGGCAGCCGCGGCGCGGCGGTTGCCGCTTTTCCAGGCCTCTTGCATGGCGGTGACTTCGGCCCGAAAGCCACAGCGTCGCCATTGTTTGCGATAGAAAGGCAGATTCCCGAAAAACGCCAGATTGTAGCGTGCCGCGGAGCGGGCCTGCTCAACGTCATCTGAAATAAACGTCGGGATACTCACAATACATCCCACCTGGTTCGGGTCGCGCCCCACGCGCTGCGCCGCAGTTTGGGCCGCCTCGACAAGCTGCGTCAAATAGGGCAAGGCCGGCAGAAACGGCATAATCCCATCGGCCAGCTCGCCGCCGATTTCGGCGCTTTCGGCAGTCACCGCCCCGACATAGACAGGTATGGGATAGTTGCTCTTTTGCGGACGGTGAAAGGTACTCAGCGACTCCCCGCGAAACAGGGTATTCAGCGCCGTCACATATGAGCGCATATACTGCCGCGGCTGCTCCATGGTGATACCCAGGGATTCGAGCAGCGGGCGGTGGCTCATGCCCAATCCGAGGATCATCCGCCCCTGCGAGAGCTCCGAAATAGTGGTGGCGGTCATGCCGGCCAAAAACGGATGGCGGAAATAGATATTGGCGATATTCGTTCCCACCTTGATGCGAGACGTTCCCAACGCAATGGCTTCGGCACACGCCAGGGCGTCCCCCCGACCTTCGTTGACAAAAACAGCGGCAAAGCCCTTGTCTTCGGCAATCTGGCCGATTTCAACAAACTCCTGTGGGGGGGCGGCGGTTGCCGTCGAGAGGACAATACCTAATGGATGCATACGTTTTTCCTTTGCCTGGCCGGACGGGACCGATGATGCGAGGGTGCTCCCGTCTTAGTCGAGAGGCACGGGAGCATCGCCCCGATCACGGACCTCAACCGACGTTCCACCAGCCTGTCCTGTAATCGTATCAAAAAAAATAACAGTGCCCTCCATGACCGCTTGCGCAGAGATGACCTGATACCGTCCGGCCTGCGGACGGTAGGCGAGATAGACCAAAAGGGCAATGATAAAAAAGAGTTGAAAGGTCAGAAGCCGAAGAAATTTATCAACCCGTTTCATGACGACGGCTGTCTCATCCGCAGAACGAGAATCCTTAGGCGGCATGCGCTCTCCTTTCTCTCCTCACATATTCCGGGCAGCTCTTTTATAGGATGTCCGCGACCGTTTCTCAATTTCCACCACTTGAGACCTTTTCCTGAAAGAGTAAACGGGTCCTCCAATAATAGATATGAGTGCTGGACACGTTTACTCTTTGGCGGCGCGTAACGCCTGTTGCACGGCCTCTTGGGGAGTCTGTACGACGGACACACCTTGAATATGGGACCAGGCCCGTATGGCAGTCACGGTTTTGCCCAGCGTCAGCGCCAGTGCGATTTCGGACAGCGTTCCAGTCGCGCCAGGCAGAGCAATCACTGCATCCCCCGAGGCCACCACCAGCATATTGCGGGCGTGCCCGAGCCCGCTGGGGATGGCAATCGAAATGCCAGGCGCGGCGGTAGTCGCCTCATATGTGGGGAGAATACCGACACTGGTTCCATTATTTTGCGCCGCGCCCCGTGCGGCCGCGGCCATCACACCGCCGAGTCCGCCACACACCACGACGGCGTCGTGCTGAGCAATCAGCCGGCCAACCTCCTCTGCCCAGCCGGCGACTTCTGCCGAAGGCTGACTATCACCAATAACGGCAATTTGAATCTTACGTGGCATAAAGAGGAAACGGGTCCTCCTATAGATATCAGATGCTGGATACGTTTCCTCTTTTAGGTGGCCGTCCCGCTGTTCGTACGCGCACAACTCTTATGAAAACCAACGCCTAGGGAAACAGCAGCGACGCCAACTCCGGGATAGCCCGAATCGTATACTGGGGGCGCGGACAGTGCGCAGGCAACTCAGCCCCGGAGGCGTTGACCCAGGCGATATCCATCCCCGCTTGTTGGGCACCGGTCACATCATCATGCGGAGAATCACCAACAAACAGGGCGGATTGGGGCGCAACCTGCAACTGGGTGAGCGTGTCATGAAAAATCTTTTGGTGGGGTTTGCGCCAGCCGTGTTCTGCCGAGATGACCGTACAGCGAAAGCAGTCGGCGACCCGACCTTTTTGGATGACTCGTCTCGCGGTTGGAGCATGATCGAAATTTGAGACAAGCGCGGTCGGGTAGCGTTCACTTACGCGAACCACGAACTGGGTATGAGCGGGAGGGACTTCGGTCGCGGCGGCGAGCAGGTCCATATGGGCCAAAGACAGGGAGGCTCCTAAACGAGCAGTTTCAGGGGTGTCGTCCAGGCCGGCGTGGACCAGGGTGCGACGAAATCGCTCCGCAGAGCTGATTTCACGCATTTGTGTGGAGCGGATGGCGCCGAGTTCCTGGTTCACTTCGCCCAGGGCCTGATGAAACTGTTCAAAAGGCAGGGCCGGAACCACTTCCGTCACCACATCGCGCAGCTGGCCCATGGTCGAGCGTGTGGTCTGTCCCTTCCACTCAAAAACCGGCAATTTCCCCGGATTAAACAGCGCAATAGTCCCAAAGAGGTCAAACAGCACAGCGTCGTAGTGTTTCACACCAGTCCTTTACGGGTACACTGAGCGTCTTTCAGCCCCCACAGCCGAGTCCCAACAAGGTAAAGGGGGGTTTTGCTCAACGTCTTCGTCCTCAGAGTGCCGAAGTTTGTAACCGGAGTTTCCCACTTGTGCAAGCAGAGACCATGTATTATGGTTTTGAACAGTCCTAGCAGAGTAGAGTAGTAGAAACACTACGGGAGGAGACCTATGGCAGACAGCAAGGTCGGTGCAGGGGAAGAAACCACTGAACAGAGTGTTGTGGGGTTTGAAGAAGACCTGAGTGATGTCGAGCTTCCTCAAGAACTCCCGATCCTGCCTTTGCGGGGCGTTGTCATCTTTCCTTCCGCTATCGTCCCGCTCCTCATTTCGCGCGCGTCCTCACTCAAGCTGGTTGAAGACTGCCGAAAAAGCAATAATCTCTTAGGCTTAGCCGCCCAGAAAAATCCAGAAGATGAAGCTCCGGAGCCGCAGGCTCTTTTTTCACGGGGGAGTGCCGGTCGTATCCTGAAAATGCTGAAATACCCGGATGACAGCGTCCGTATTCTGGTCCAGGGGCTGAAGCGGATCGATATTCGGGAATACGGGCAAATCGAGCCCTATTATCGGGCGCAGATCACGCCACTGGAGAGCGAAACGGAAGCCTCCCGGGATGTGGACGCGCGTCAAGCCCACCTCGTCAGTCAGTTTGCCAAGTTCGTCTCCATGGTTCCCTACCTGCCGGATGAACTCCAGGGTGTGGTCATGAATATCAAAGACCCCGGCAAGGTGACGGACCTGATCGGCTCGAACCTGAATATCTCGGTTGATGAAAAGCAAGACCTGTTGAATACCTTGAGCATCCGGACCCGACTGGAAAAGCTGTCCGCCATTCTGAATCGGGAAGTCGAACTGGTTGAGCTGGGGAATAAAATCCAGTCCCAGGTCCAGAACGAGCTCAACAAAAATCAGAAGGAATTCTATTTACGCCAGCAGATGCGGGCGATTCAAAAAGAACTGGGAGAAGGAGACTCCCGTTCCAATGAGCTGGATGACCTGCGCCAGAAAATAGACGACGCCAAGATGCCCGAGGAGGCGCTCAAGGCGGCCAATAATGAGTTCGAGCGTCTGAAAATTATTCCACCCGAGTCGGCAGAACACTCGATGGTGCGGACCTACCTCGAATGGCTCATCCACCTCCCCTGGGCAGTCACGACAGAGGATAATCTGGATATTCCGCATGCCCGCCAGGTCCTGGACGAAGACCATTACGACCTGGAGAAAATTAAGGACCGTATCCTCGAGTATTTGGCCGTTCGCAAGCTCAAGCAGGACTCAAAGGGACCCATTCTCTGTTTCGTTGGTCCTCCGGGGGTCGGCAAAACATCGCTGGGACGCTCTATTGCACGGGCCATGGGCCGCAAGTTTATCCGCCTCTCCCTGGGCGGTGTCAGAGACGAAGCGGAAATCCGCGGTCATCGCCGGACGTATATCGGCTCGCTGCCGGGTCGCATCGTTCAGTCCCTGCGCTCCGCCGGGTCAAACAACCCGCTGTTCATGTTGGACGAGATTGATAAGCTGGGCATGGATTTTCGTGGCGACCCGGCCTCGGCTCTGCTGGAAGTTCTGGACCCCGAACAGAACTTCTCGTTCTCCGACCACTATCTGGAAGTCCCATTTGATCTGTCCAAGGTCATGTTTATTACCACCGCCAACTACCTGGAGCCGGTTCCGCCGGCGCTCAAGGATCGGATGGAGGTCATTGAACTGGCCGGCTATACGGAAGAGGAAAAGCTCGAAATTGCCAAGCGCCATATTATGCCCAAACAGGTCGTCGAGCATGGCCTCACCGACGAGCAGGTCGAATTTACGGATGAGGCGGTGCTGAGTATTGCCGGCGGGTATACCCATGAGGCGGGCGTTCGGAACTTGGAGCGCGAGATTGGGGCCGTGTGTCGCAAGGTCGCCCGAGGCGTCACCGAAGGGAACACAGAAAAAATCACAGTGACCCAGGAGAAAGTCTCGGATATGCTGGGGCCGATTAAATTCTTCCCGGAAGTGGCCGAGCGCACCCAAAGACCTGGCGTCGCTATCGGACTGGCCTGGACTCCGAATGGAGGCGATATCCTCTTCATTGAGGCGACTCGCATGGTTGGGAAAAAGGGCCTGACCCTGACCGGCCACCTCGGCGACGTGATGAAAGAGTCGGCCCAAACCGCCCTGTCCTATGTCCGCTCCCAAGCCGACCAGTTGCACATTCCTGCCGACTTTTATGACAATTGCGACATCCACATCCACGTCCCCTCCGGAGCCATTCCCAAAGATGGGCCCTCTGCGGGGATTACCATGGTGACGGCTCTGGCCTCCCTGCTGACCGGGCGCAAAGTCCGTCAGGACGTGGCCATGACAGGTGAAATTACCCTGCGGGGGAAAGTGATGCCTATCGGCGGTGTCAAGGAGAAAGTCTTGGCTGCTCGGCGAGCCGGCGTCACGACCGTCATCCTGCCCCAACGCAACGAAAAAGACCTGGAAGATGTCCCGCCCAAGGTGCGAGAGGAAATGCAGTTTCGCTTTGTTGAGGCTATCGACGAGGTGCTTGAGCATGCGCTGGAAGCCACCACGGTTGACGTCACCGCCGCCCAGGCGGGATTTCAGACCGAGGTCCCGCCCTCGTAAGGGTCGCTGGGTCTCACGATCAGCGCATGGAACTCAAAACAGTTGATCAGCTCCCTCTGGCACATAAGCGCGTTCTGATCCGCGTTGACTTTAACGTGCCACTGACGCCGGAGCAAAAAGTGGGCGACGCAACGCGAATCCGGGAAGCGCTACCCACCATACAGCACGCCCTCGCCCAGGGTGCGACCATCCTGCTCGCGTCTCACCTCGGGCGTCCTCGGGGAACAGTCAAGCCGGCGCTCAGTCTCAAACCGGTGGCAGCACTGCTCCAGGAACTGCTGGGTCGTCCGGTGAGCCTCGCTCCGGATTGTGTTGGACCGATGGTTGAGCGGCAGATCGACCAGCTTCCGGCCGGGGCGGTTGTCGTACTTGAGAATCTGCGTTTCCACTCCGAGGAAGAAGCCAATGACCCGGTGTTCAGTCGCGCCCTTGCCGACTTGGCCGACGTCTACGTGAATGATGCGTTTGGCTCATCCCACCGCTCTCATGCCTCGGTTGTGGGCGTTGTGCAACACTTCGAGGACAAAGGGATCGGGTTTCTCGTGCGCAGAGAGGTCGAGGCGCTATCATCCCTGTTGTCCGCGCCGGACCGCCCTTTTGTGGCCATCCTCGGCGGAGCGAAAGTGTCAGACAAAATCGGACTGATACACAGCCTGCTGCCCCGCGCAGACGCTATCATCATCGGGGGGGCCATGGCCTATACCCTCTTGCGGGCGCAAGGGTTGAGAACAGGCCGTTCATTGGTCGAACCGGAGAAATTTGACGAAGCGAAAAGCCTGCTGCAAGAGGCTCAAAAGCAGGCCGTCACCATTCACCTGCCCCAAGACCATATTGTAACGGCAGAGCTTACGGCAGGAGCCGCTTCGACCGCTACGGCAGGCGCCGATATTCCCGATACTCAGCTCGGAGTAGACATCGGACCGCGCAGTATTGTCGCGTTTCAGACCGTTGTGCAGTCTGCCAGGACTATTCTCTGGAACGGCCCAATGGGTGTTTTTGAAATGTCGCCATACGACCGGGGGACCCGATCTATGGCGGAAGCGGTCGCCTCCCTCTCCTCCTGTTTTAGTGTTGCTGGGGGCGGGGATACGGTTGCCGCCTTGAGCCAGGCAGGTCTTGCCGACCGGATCAGTCATATATCAACCGGAGGCGGGGCTTCCTTAGCCTTTCTCGAATCGGGAGACCTGCCCGGTCTTGCCACACTACGGTCGTAAGCCACTGAGCGGCCTGGCATTTCCGGCACCTTAGTTTTGATCTTGTCGGGGTCTATGTTTTCTGTTAGAGGTTTGCAAAGTATTTCCGGTCGGAGGAGTCCTTTTTCGGACAGTCAGACAGGACAGAAAGGAGATTAGGAGATGATTCGAGGAGGTAGAGGCTTTCATTTTGTCTGGGTTATGGCCCTCCTCTTTCTGGTTGCGGGCTGCGCAACGGAAAGACAGAAACGTGCATTCTATGGCGCTACACTCGGTGCCGCTGTTGGAGCCGCGGCCGGGAGCGGAGTAAGTGACACCGATACTGATGCGGCGGTCGGAGCCGGGGCCGGAATCGGGGCACTGGTCGGTGCGGTCTTAGGCTATTATTCGGCGGACGATCCACCGCCACCACCGCCACCACCGCCACCACCGCCACCACCGCCACCGCCACCACCGCCACCACCACCGCCGCCACCGCCACCGGAACCCAAGGAGATCATCCTGCGCGGGATTAATTTCGATTTTGACAAGTCGGATGTGAAGTCTGAATTCGAGCCGGTCCTTGATGAAGCGGTCCAGATTCTTCAGGATAATCCAGATCGCACAGTCCTTATCGAGGGGCACACTGACTCGATAGGCTCCGAGTCCTATAACCAGAGCTTGTCAGAAGAGCGTGCCGCAGCAGTCAGGGCATATTTGGTCGATAAGGGTATAGACGCGGATCGTCTCGAAGCCGTCGGGCGTGGAGAAGACGACCCGGTCGCCCCTAATACGAACGACGACGGGACGGATAATCCGGACGGCCGGAAAATGAACCGACGGACTGAACTGATCGTTCAAACTGCCGGTGAATGATACGTCGCTCTGAAAAGGCTGAGACACGCAGGCGTGTCTCAGCCATACTCAGCATTAACAGGGCGGGCGCTTGGTTCGAGAAACCAGCCCCGCCCTTTTCACGTCCCATCTATGATGCTGCCACTTAAATCTCTTTTCCGTATTTGTACTGCTGGGCTGCTTGTGTTTTTTTCCTTCTGCTTAGCGACGGCTGGGGAGACGTCCCCTCAGCAAAGCGCTCCGTCGCCTCATACAGAAGCGACCCAACCCGACCAAAACCAGACGCCCTCCAACCCCGCCCCTTCAGCCGGGGAAGAGGCGGAAGACTGGGCGCGGGCGAGCTTTGATGTTTTTACCCGCAAATGGATGCAGAAGCTGGCAAGAACTGAAGACTTCCTGAAAAAGGGGATGCAGATCAGACAAACACAGGAGGGATTCGTCGCCGAATATACCGGCTATCTTCCTTATCGCTACACAAAGATCAAGCAGACCCAATCGAAGGCGATTCCTTTTATCGGCATCCTCACATATTACAAAAAGACCATGCGCAGTGTAGGTAAAACAGAAAAACAGGCGACCAACGGCTTATTTGAGCATGCCGAGACCAGCCAGGTTTCCGAGATATTTCGCTACACCAAAGGAGAATGGGTGTACTAATCTGCCCGCCCTTTCTTCTCAAGGCTCGACTCGTATCCTAAGCCTGTGACCCTCTCCTTCCGGGCCGCCCTCCCCTTGCAAACAGGTCTGGCGTTCGCAACTATGACCGCTATGATTACACGGCGGCAACTGCTGAGATTCTTTTCCGCGCTCGTTTGCGCATTCATCTTCCTGCTTGGCTTTCAGTCCGGCCATAGCCAACCCATCGACACGAACGGCTGGCAGGTGACACAACACGTTCTCGACAACGGGCTGACCGTCATCATCTTGGAAGACCATCGTGCGCCTGTCGCCACCCTTCAGGTCTGGTACAAGGTCGGCTCGCGCAATGAGCGGCCGGGTATTACGGGCATTTCTCATCTGCTTGAGCACCTCATGTTCAGGGGAACACCGACCTACGGCAAGGGAGAATTTTCCCGTTTGATTCAGGAACGGGGAGGACGGCACAACGCCTTCACCTCTGCTGACCAGACCGTCTATTTTGAAAGCGCAGCCGTGCAGCATCTCGACCTTTTTCTTGAACTCGAATCCGACCGTATGGCCCATGTCATGCTGGATGAGGAGGGCTTTCTGTCGGAGCAGAAAATTGTCATGGAAGAACGCCGGCTGCGGACCGCGGATGAGCCGAGTTCCGATCTGTGGGAGCAGGTCAGTGCCGCCGCGTTTACGGCTCATCCCTATGGGTGGCCCGTGGTCGGCTGGATGCACGACCTGGAGGCGGTCACCCTTGCAGATGTCAAAGCCTATCGTCAGACCTATTACGCTCCCGGCAATGCCATCCTGGTGATCGCGGGGGATGTGACTCCGGAGAGCCTCCTGCCACGCATCCACAAGACGTTTGGCCAGGTTCCGGCCGGAGCGACAATTCCCAAGGTCACCTCAGTGGAACCGCCACAGCGGGGCGAACGGCGCGTTTTTCTCAAACGTCCGGCCTCGCTACCGCTGTATATTGCCGGCTACCACGTTCCGACCTTCGAGCACGACGAGAGTTTCGCCCTCTCAATCGCAGCAACGATTCTGGGCGGTGGTCGGAGCGCCCGTTTGCAACGCTCGCTGGTTGAAGAGCAGCAGTTGGTTCTGAGCGCGAACGCCGGTTATGATCGGACGTCAATCGATCCCACCCTCTTTACCTTGTCCATGAGGATCGCTCCGGGGAAAACCTGGCAGGCCGCGGAACAGGCATTGTCCGCAGAGATCGCTCGGCTCAAGACCACCCTGGTGACGGAAAAGGAGCTGGAGCGGGCCAAGAATCTGATTGAATCGAGTTTTACCTATGCCCAGGACTCGTTCTTTTATCGAGCTCTGCAACTCGGGCAGTACGCCGCGCTTGGCGACTGGAGCCTCATCCTCAAAGTCATTCCTGGCCTCAGGGCCGTCACTGCGGAACAGGTCCAACAGGTGACCCAAAAGTATTTGATCGATACGAACCGGACCGTCGGCATCCTGGAACCTGACGGCACGCCCCTTCGGGAATCCCCCCAGGGAGGACCAGGACACCGGGGGGCACATTGACCAATCCGTTCCTGTTCACTCCGATCCGTCCCATCGCTTGAAGGAAGTACGCTATGACACGACGCCTTCTTATCGGCCTTATGCTCAGCCTCGGTCTTGCTTCGTCTCTGTCAGCCGCACCGCTGGGAACACGGACCGTCCTCGATAACGACGCAACACTGCTGGTTGCCGAGCGCCCCGGCCTACCCATGGTCGTGCTGAGCATGGTCCTCAAAACAGGCGCTGCTGTTGACCCGCAGGACAAACAGGGGGTGGCAAATCTCACCGCCGCATTACTCACGCGCGGGACCAAGAGCTATTCCGCCCAAGCTCTGGCCGAAGAGCTCGACTTCCTAGGGACGTCGTTATCGGTCGACGCAGGCAACGATGCCACGACCATCAGCCTGACGACCTTGACCAAGAACCTGGACCGCTCCTTCGCCCTTCTGGCCGAAGTCGTCCTGTTCCCAAGCTTTCCGCAGGACGAATTCGAGCGCATCCGCAAGGAGATCGAGGGTCGTCTGCACAGCAACGAAGAAGACCCTGGCTGGGTTGCCGGCAAAGCCTTTAGAGAGCACCTCTATCCTCAGCATCCCTACGGACGGCTGATTTCAGGCCAGGCGGAGACGCTGGCGCGTATTACGCCTGATGACATCAGACAGTTTCACGCCACTTACTATCGTCCGAATAACGCTATTATCGCCGTTGCCGGAGAAATCACCCAGGGCCAGGTCGGCTCCCTCCTCGCTTCTCATTTTGCCGCCTGGAAAGCGGCAGACCTGCCTGATTTCTCGTGGCCGGACCTACCCGAGCGAGAGGCACGACAGGTAAACCTGAATAAAGAGGTCACCCAGGCCAACATCATGATCGGCCACTCGGGCATCGCCCGATCGCACCCCGATTATTACGCCGTTCTGATTATGAATCACATTCTTGGGGGCGGGGGATTTGGCTCGCGGCTCATGGACCGCATTCGAGAAGAGCAAGGCTATGCCTACTCCGTCGGCAGCTATTTCTCAGCTCGTAAGCATCCAGGCCCTTTTACGGTTGCCTTACAAACCAAGAATGAAAGCGCCCAGCAAGCCATTGCTGAAACCCTGGCCGTCATTCGGCACTTCAGGCAAGAAGGGGCAACCGAAGAAGAAGTCGCAGCGGCAAAAGCCTATCTCACGAACAGTTTTCCGCTCCGGCTCATTTCCAACTCGGACGTCGCCAGGATGCTCCCAGTCCTCGAATTCTATGGGCTGGGACTCGATTACCCGGATCGCTACCCGGACATTATTGGCTCGGTGACCCTTGAGCAGGTGAGAGCGGCGGCAAAGCAACACCTCTACCCGGATCAATTCCTCCAGGTCGTTGTTGCCGACCTGGAAAAGGCCGGCCTGGAGCAGGCCAAGACCAACGCCGATGCGTCCGGTGGGGACACGGAACAAGCGGCAACCAAAGAACCGAATCCTGCCGCGACCACGGCGGAGTGAGGCGTCGCCCGACACGCGGGGTGAGCGTATATGCTTCTCCCAGGCAAACTCCCGACCGATTTTCTTAAAACCTGTATCACGCACGCCGGGACGGAAGACCCGCGGGTCCTCATCGGCCCGCGATTTGGTGAAGACTGCGCCGTTCTCGATATGGGTGAGCAGTATCTCGTGGTCAAAACCGACCCGGTCACATTCACGGCCGACGACGTGGGCTGGTACGCCGTACATATCAATGCCAATGACGTCGCGACCATGGGCGCAAAGCCGGCCTGGTTTCAAGCCTGTCTCCTGTTTCCACCCGATACCTCAGAGCACAGTGTCAGACAGGTCTTTGCCCAGATTGACTCCACGTGTCGGGAGTTAGGTGTTAGCGTTACCGGTGGACACACTGAAGTGACCACAGCCGTGTCTCAGCCGGTCGTTGTCGGCAATATGACAGGTGTAGTCGCCAAGGACCGATTAGTGACCACCCAGGGAGTCCGAGCCGGAGACTTGGTCGTGATGACCAAGACGGCCGGTCTTGAGGGGACCAGCATCGTGTTTGCCGAGAAGCGCAAAGAACTGGAGAATATCCTTGCATCCGAGCTTCAGGACGAGGCGCAGAATATCCGCACGACATGGGGAATCTCTATTGTCAAAGAAGCCCTGTTAGCTGCCCAACACGGCGCGACAGCCATGCACGACCCGACAGAGGGTGGCGTGGCCATGGGGTTGTACGAGCTGACCGTTGTCGGCGGCCTCGGCATGCAGATTGACCTCGACGTCATTCCCACCCTCCCCTCCACCCGCGCCATAGGTGAACACTTCAATATCAATCCACTCGGATTGATCAGTTCCGGCACCCTGCTCCTGACCATTGCTGCGGATCAGTGGCCAAGTCTCAAACGGATTTTTCAGTCAGAAAACATCCCCGCCCAGGTCATTGGGACCGTTACGCCAGAGGCCGGTATCCGGGCTCGGCGGAACGGCAAACCCACCACCTTCGCTTACAGTGAACGAGATGAGTTGCTGAAGGTTCTGTAAGAAAAGAGGGCTTAAAGGATAAATCCCAATGCCGACAGTCTTGATGATGGCAGGGTGGCGTCTCTTCTTCTACGCGAATGAGGGGAATGAACCGATCCATATCCATTGCCGGAAAGGGGAGAGAGAATGTAAATATTGGCTCGACCGTGAGCGCTTTGATCTGGAAGAAGTCTATGCCTATAATCTTTCTCCCCGGGACCGCCGAGATATCAAGAAGATCATCTTTGACCATTTCGAATACATTGAACAGCGCTGGGAAGAGTTTCAACGGAGCCGTCAACCATGAAGCAACACCATGATGTAGCAGATGTGCATTTTGAGGGTGATGTTTTGCATGTCACCATTGATGGGCGGGCCAGGATGTTCAACATACATGAGATATCTCAAGTCCTCCTCAATGCCCCGGAGAAGGACCGCCAGATGTTTGAGATTTCCCCGTCGGGGTATGGAATTCATTGGCCGTTACTCGATGAGGACCTATCGATAGATGGGCTGCTTGGCATTATGCATACACCCTTAAAGAAACTGCGGAGCGCCTGAGCAGCCTTACCGTATAAAAATCAACAGCCCGACTCAAACAAGATCACGAACAGGGAGGTACGAATGGACTACGGAGTGATTTTTCTTTCCCACGTTGAGACCTATAAAGACGTGATGATTGCCGAGGACAAGGGCTATACTCATGCCTGGTTCGGCGATTCCCAGATGGTCTGGAGCGATGTGTTCCAGTGCATGGCGCTGTGTGCGACCCATACCAAGACGATCAAACTCGGCACCAACGTGACCAACCCCAGCTCGCGGATTGCTCCGGTGACGGCCTGTAGCTTTGGCACCCTGAATGTGCTCGCTCCGGGTCGGGTCATCATGGGTATCGGGACGGGCAATACGGCCCGGCGGACGCTCGGCATGCCGGCGGCCCGGCTGGCAGTTCTGCGGGCCAATGTGGAGGTGTGTCGCGGCCTGCTGAAAGGCGATACCGTTCCGTATCAAGAAGGCGAACGTAAGCGCCAGATCAGGTTTCTCAACCCCAACAGCGAGTTCATCAATCTGCAGAACCCCATCCCGATTCACGTGGCCGGCAGCGGCCCCAAGACGCTGGAGTTGGCCGGGGAGATCGGAGACGGCGTGATCCTCTTCGGCACGGTGGGTGACAGCCTGCTCAAATATACCCTGGACCACATCCGACGTGGCGCCGAACGCGCCGGCAAGCGTCTGGAAGACCTCTATATCACTGCGGTGACAGCCTTCCATCTGAGAAAACCCGAAGAGACCCTGGAAGACCTTCAGCAGGCAGTCGGCCCGCTGGTTTCTTCGGAGTGCAATATTTTCGCCCTGTCGGTGAAGGACCCTTTTCAGCTACCGGGAGACATACGCGATGACCTCATGGCCTTTAAGGACGCCTATCGTACCCCAGACGCCCCGATCGAGACCCGTCATCTGGACCTCTATACGGACTATTGTGCCGCGTTTAAGCCGGAACACGCACCGCTGGTTACCGAAAAGATGATTAAGGAAACCACCCTGACCGGCACCCCCGAGGAACTTCAGGAACGGGTGCGGAAGATGAAGGAGTTGGGCATCAGCCAGGTCTGCATAACCGGCGGAGAGCAAGAGATGACCGACTTCGCCACCCATGTCATACAGCAGGTTGAGGGATAGACAGGAGGGGTGTGATCTGACTCAATCACATAGCGCCCTTGGCGAGGCGCGCGCTCACCAGTCGGTTCAGACTCACTCCCTCCTCTGCTGCCCGTATGGCGAGGGCGCGGTGCGTTTCCGGAGGCACGCGCACCACAAACTTTCCGCTATAGGTCCGGTCAGCCAATGGCACTGGCGGCGTTTCCCCGGTGTTTTGCATGTCGGCGATACAGGCACGCACCAACCGCTGGATACCGCTCAAAGCCTTCGCCGGAGTAGATGCCAGCCAGCTTAATGAGGGGAATTCTGCACACAGACCAACGTGGGCATTGTCTTCGATGGACCACGTAATGCGGTACGTATAATGAGTCGTCATTTCATGCCCTCCAATTTTTCAATCGCTTTGAGGACTTGGCGAACTTGATAGGGTTTTGCCATCCCTTTGACGTTCTGAATATTCACCCTTGGGTCATCCGGCCAAGGAGTGCGGTAGATTCGATGGCTCGTGCCCTTCTGACGCGGTTCCCCGAAGTATGCATCACACACCTTGGCGAGGTCAGCGAACCGTACCCCTTTGGGATTGGTGCGGAACGCCTTGAGGAGTATCCTAGTATCCGCCACAGGGAATGAATATCAATAGTGATACTACACAGCAAGGGGCGGTATATAATATAGAAGCGGCACCTACGGCTGCGCCCATCGTCGTCATCAGGTTTTTCCGACGCGGAGCGGGACAACCCGCCGCCGGTCGGCAGGACCGTTCGTTTCAAGCACCAGGGTTATACCGGCGCGCTAGGCCGGAGCCTGCGGCTCACGGACGACCTTCTCAAAATAGGTCATATTGGGGTTGGTCATGGCCTCGCCCAGCTTTGAATCGAGCCGGTGATTCATCGCCTCCGTGGCCCACTTGCCTATGGCCACGGCCCGGTCGAGATCCACCCCAGTCTCAATCCCAAGACCGTTCAGCATATAGACCAACTCTTCTGAGGACAGATTGCCCGTTGCACCCGGAGCATTCGGGCATCCACCCAGCCCGCCGCAGGCACTCTCAAGAATGGACACACCCATTTCCATGGCTGCGTAGCAGTTGGCCAGCGCCATCCCGCAGGTATTGTGAAAATGCGCGGTTAAGACAGAGGCGGGGACACCCTGGTCTTCACAGGCCTGGATAAGAGCTTTGATCGACCGCGGGGTTCCTACCCCAATGCTGTCGCCAAGGGCGATTTCGTAACAGCCCATAGCGTGGAATCTCTTGACCAGCCTGCCGACTGCTTGAGGGTCGACATCACCTTCATACGGACAGCCGGCAACGCAAGAGACCGCGCCACGCACTTTGACATGATGTTCTTTTGCCGCGGCAACAACCGGCTCAAAACGTCCGAAGCTTTCTTCAATCGAGCAGTTGATATTGGCCTGACTGAACTGCTCAGTGGCCGCACCAAAAATCGTAATGACACTCACCCCGGCTTTAAGCGCGTCGTTAAAGCCCCGCATATTCGGCACAAGCGCGCTATACTCCACCCCCGGTTTCGGCTCGATCTGTTGGGCAACCTGGTCCGAGCCCTGCATGGCTGGAATGACCTTGGGGCTCACGAACTCTCCCACCTCAATAGCTGGAAACCCGGCAGAGGAGAGCCGGTCGACCAACTCAATCCGGAAATCCACCGGGATCAAATGCTTGAAGCCTTCCAAACCATCTCTGGCGGTCAGATCGACGATTTTAACTTTGCTGGGGAGTGTCATGGATTTGCCTCCATCCCTTCTCAACTTGACAAAGCGTACCGTATTTCGTACGCTTCAGAAAATACAGACTGACACCGGGGATACCATTATGGAGAGCAGAACCGCAAGTGAGGCACGAGCAAATCTCTATCGGCTCATTGACGCAACAGCGCATTCTCACGAACCAATTCTCATCACGAGCAAACGGAATAATGCGGTGCTCCTTTCCGAAGAAGATTGGGCTGCAGTACAAGAGACCTTATTTCTGCTTTCAATGCCAGGAATGCGTGAGTCGCTGCGTGAGGGGATGGCTGCCCCTCTTGAAGAATGTGACGAGGAGTTGGACTGGTGAGTTGGAGGCTGGTCTATACGAAACAAGCGTTAAAAGATGCCACAAAGATCGCTGCCAGTGGATTAAAGAACAAAGTCCAGCCACTTCTGGCTCTTCTCGAAAAAGATCCGTTAAGAACCCCTCCCCCGTTTGAAAAACTTGTTGGTGATCTCGCCGGGCTCTACTCACGAAGAATCAATATCCAACACCGCATTGTCTACCAAGTTTACCGCAGAGAGAAAGTTATCAAAATTATTCGGCTGTGGACGCATTTCGAGTAAAGATGTAGTCCACTTGTCGGCCACCGTCCTCACTCCACAGCGGTGATCACAAAGTTCTGGAGCGATTCCTGCCATGTCAGGGTGACCATTTTGTCCTGACTCGGGAAGTCCTCTGCCTCACACTCACCAACTGCGTCCTCTACGAACTCGTATCCTAAGGTCGTCACCTGCACCGTAGCCCGGCCGAGTTCTTCACCATCGACCAGCGCGACCACGGTATGTTCACCATCCTCCAGCCGGTTCCAGTTGAATAACAACCCAAAGCCGTTGTCCGTGTCCCCACAATGCTCTTCGGTATCCAACCGCTCCGTCCCGGACGCCGCCAGCTGCGGATCAAAGTCCCCAATCTTGATCAACACCTCGTCAGACTCACACACCCAGCCCGAGATGACCCCAAGACCACTCTGAAACGAATTGGGGCCCGGATTCTCTAAAAATCCCACGTCCATCGATCCGGCATGGTTGGTGCCGGCGGGAGCCTCGCCCTCCACGATCACAAAGTTCTGGAGCGACTCCTGCCAGATCAGGGTGGCCGTTTCGCCCGGACTCGGAAAGCTCGTCGCCTCGCACGTACCCTGAACGCCCGTCAGCATCTCCTCATCCTTATCCGGCATCGTCACCCGCACGGTGGAGCGGCCTAACATCATCCCATCCACTCGCGCTATGACTCTATGCCTTCCATTGCCTAACCGGTTCCAGTTGAATAACAACCCAAAGCCGTTGTCCGTGTCCCCACAAGCTTTCTCCGTGTCCAGCCGCTCTGTCCCGTAGCCCGCCACGTATCGCTTCGTGTCACCACTCTCGGTCCTGATCTCGATCTCGACCTTGTCGGCCTCACACACCCAACCCGAGATAACCCCAATGCCACTTTGGGGGGAAACCCGCTCCGGGTTCTCGAAAAACCCGACCAGCGAGCGCTGGTCAGAGGCCCGGCTAGCAGTACTACCCACAGTACCGGGGGAGCCGCCCCCCGGGGGACCGGTGTTATTCGGAGGATTGCTCGGCGTCTGTGGCTCTGGTTCTGTCTCCGTGTTCGTACCCGTGTCCGGCGTCTGTGGCTCTGGTTCTGTCTCCGTGTTCGTACCCGTGTCCGGTGGCCGTGGTGGCGGTGGGTTCGTAACGGTCACCGTAAACGACTGTGTCGCACTCAATCCACCCGTATCAGTCGCCGTTACGGTGATGGTCACCGGACCACCAACGGCCACAGGCGTGAGCGTCACCGTAGACCCCGTCACGCTCACTGTGACGATTGTCTCGTTGCCCGAGGTTGCCTCGTATTCCAGTGTGTCGTTATCCGGGTCTTGAAATGCGGTCGCTACAGGCACGTCCTTCGGAGTCTGTCCCACTCGCAGCGTCTGGTTTGCCAACGTCCCTACCGCCTGCGGATGCCGGTTCGCGTCTGCAGGTATGGCGACACTGACTCCGGTGCATGCCACTTCGCTCCCTATCACGAAAACTGCTATCCGATAGGTATAGGTGGAGCCGGGAGTCACGCTGAGGTCGGAGTAGTCTCCTGCCTCTGTGTTCTCCGACAGGGTCTCGGCGGTAGTCCCGTCGTCGCGTGAGAGGAGGTAAGTCACGTTTGGCGCAGGGTCCCAGTGAGTTACCGTCACCCCGGTCCACGCCAAGTCCACCTGAGCCACGCCTTCGGGCATCGTCGCCGTTAGCTCCATAGCTTCCCGAAACTGATAGCCGAACTCCTCCCAGGTCGCCGTCTCGTCCCCGTCGAAATCCACTAGCAGCACCGGATATTCGTCGTCTTCTCCAAAATCCCAAGGAGCGTCGTTAGTGCTGTCGCCGTCCAGGTCTCTGTCGTCCCAGGTGTCATAAATACCGGTGTAGTCCGTGGGCTCCTGCAACTGTGCCGAGGTCTTTCCTTCCGCGCCGGCTGTTTGCGATTCCGTACCGTCAATGCTGCCGTTGTTGTCTGCATCGTCCGTTCCGACTCCCACGGACATCCCGGAGGTCTCCGTATCCCAATAGCTGGCGGTGATGGTCCCCTCGATAGCGTTATCCTCAGCGTCCTTCCCGACGTTGCGCCCGACCAGGCCGCCGGCATTGGTCCTTCCTGCCACGGACCCGGTGGCATAGCTGGCCGTGATGCTGCCCGTACCGAGCGCGCTAACGTTGCTCCCGACCAGCCCGCCGGCATCGATCCTGCTTGCTACGGACCCGGTGGCATAGCTGGCCGTGATGCTGCCCCTGTTCTCTCCGACCAGCCCGCCGGCATCGTTACTACTCCCCTCTACACAGGCAGTGGCATAGCTCTTGGTGATACTGCCGCTGCTTATGCCGACCAGCCCGCCGGCATGAGAATTCGCCACCACCTGGCCGGTGGCATAGCTGGCGGTGATGCTGCCGCTGCTTGTTCCGGCCAGCCCGCCGACTGCGGTGCCCATCCCCTGCACGTGCCCGGTGAAATAGCTGGCGGAGACGCTGCCGCCACTGTTAATCGTTCCGACCAGCCCACCGGCTATATTGTGCATGCCCACCACCCGACCGGTGACATAGCTGGCCGTGATGCTGCCGCCACTGTTGATCGTTCCGACCAGCCCACCAACGATGAACTTTCCGCCCGTTACATCGACATCAATCAGCTCGACGTTGCGCAGCACACTGGGCGAGTCGATCTGGTCGAATAATCCCACGGAGTATCCCGATGAGAAAGCGTCTTCCCGATTGATAAACAGGTTGCTGATGGTGTGTCCATTACCGTCGAAGGTCGCCGAGAACGTGCCAATAGGCATCCAGCCAGCGCCCTCGTTCCAGTAGGTGTCGCCTGTACCGGCAACGCCATCCCCGTCGGTGTCAAAGTCGAGGTTCGCCGTCAATTCGTATCCTGCACAGCGGCTGCTACAGGAGAGTCCGCCCCTCTCGGTCACTCCCCCGTCCGGGAACGCCTCGGCATACGCCGTGTCCTCACCGTATGCCGGGCTGCCGTCCCCATCCAGGTCATGGCGTATGGCGTCAAGCTGGGCCAGGGTTGTGATTTCGATTAGTCTGTCATCGTCAGCGTCATAGTTCCGCGTGACCTGCACCGTGAAATCCTGTGATACGCTTAACCCATCCGTGTCGGTCGCCGTTACGGTAATGGTCGCCGTGCCGATGGCCTTTGGCTTGAGCGTCACGTCGTCATCCGTTACGCTCTCTACTTCGACGACCGTATCGCCGGATTTCACGATTGCCCCATACGTCAACGGGTCGTCGTCCGGATCACTGAACGCATACCCTACCGGCACCACCTCCGACACTCCCATTCGTAGCCACTCGGTAAACAGCTGATATTCCACCACTGGTGCCTGGTTCGCATCTGACTCAGTCTCTATTTCCTGGGCGTGGACGGCCCCACCCAGTAGCAGGAGCCCCCCCAGCAGCCACGCACGTAGCAACGGACGGATAAGGACGAATATGTTAATTGAAGGGAGTAAGGATGAGGCGCGCCGCGCCGTCACCTCTCTGGCCGAATGATCCCGGCCCTGTTTCTCAGCCCGGAATGCCGAATCGTGCTGATGACTTTTCACACCCAGGGGGACGATAGGTCTCCCCTGCTCTCCAGCCAATCGCAGCAGACGGACTGCCGCCCTGATATGCAACACCACAACCACCTCCAACCACCACCCCACCACATGGGCGGCTCATCAACCAAGACCATCCTAACACAACTTAGCGAGCCGTACAATTTTTGAAGAGGGTCGAGTATCGGGTTCAATATGAACCGTAAGGTGCTGATTTATTGATGGAAATTATTGAAAGGGACTTACCTGGGAGAGCTGGGCTATTCGACGTGTTTCCAGGCGTGGTAGGAACTGCGCACCAGCGGGCCGGACTCGACATGACGGAAACCCAGACTCAGCGCCTCTTCCCTTAGGGCTTTGAACTCATCCGGATGGACGTAGCGTTCGACCGGGAGTTGGTCCTTCGACGGTTGGAGATACTGCCCGAGCGTCAGGATATCGCACTCCACCGCTCGCAGATCGCCGAAGACGGTCAGGAGTTCTTCATAGGTCTCGCCCAGGCCGAGCATGATGCCGGTTTTGGTTTTCAGATTCGCGCGAACGGCTTTGGCTTTCTCCAGGACACGGAGGGAGCGCTCGTACTTCGCCCCTGGGCGAACGCGCTTATACAACCGCGGCACACTCTCGGTATTATGGTTGAAAATTTCGATCGGCGATGCGGCAACCGTGGCAACCGCAGCTTCATTTCCCTGAAAATCGGGGGTCAGCACTTCGATCGTACAGTCGGGGTTCAGGTGCTTGATCGCATGCACGGTCTCGGCAAAATGTTGGGCTCCACCGTCCGGTAGGTCGTCTCTGTTGACAGACGTAACGACAATATGTGAGAGGTTCATTTTTCGGGCCGCCTCAGCCACACGGCGGGGCTCTCCGGGGTCAAGGGCAACCATGCGGCCATGATTGACCGCGCAGAACCGGCAGTTACGGGTACACACGTCGCCCATGAGCATAAACGTCGCCGTCCCGTGTCCCCAGCATTCACCAATATTGGGACACTGGGCTTCCTGGCAAACCGTATTGAGCTTGAACGTCGAGACAATCGCTTTGGTCTGCGTATAGCCCGGACCGGCGGGCATGCGGACTTTAATCCAGTCCGGATGGCGACGCTTTACGGGACGGTTGTCGGACGCTCTGTTAGAGGAGGCTTGAGAACGGGCGCCTGCAAGCTCGTGTTCCATACGATCTCCTGATGACCAAATGTCCGAGCAAAGCTTTGGACAATCGTTGATTGCACTGTATCGAGCGGGAGTTCTTCCTTCAATAATTCCTGCATGGACGTCATGCGCACGCCGGGCAGCCCGCAGGGGACAATGGCAGAGAAATACGACAGCTCAGGATTCACGTTCAGAGCAAAGCCGTGAAACGTGACCCAGCGCCGGACACCAATGCCGATTGAAGCGATTTTATCAGTTCCTACCCACACACCGGTGAGGCCGTCTCTTCGATTCGCAGCAATGCCCCATACGGCAAGCGTGGCTATGACAACGTCTTCAAGCAGACGCAGATAACGATGGACATCCTTGCCATGCGGCTTCAGGTCCAGAATGGGATAGCCGACCAACTGGCCCGGCCCATGAAACGTTACCTCCCCGCCACGACCGACGCGGTGGACCGGTACCTGACCAGGGTCGAGCAGATATCTCTCGTCGCCTCCCCGGCCTAAGGTAAACACGGGCGGGTGTTCGAGCAGGACGAGAGAGTCCGGAATCTCAGCAGCGATCCGTTGTGCGACCAGCGCCTGCTGCCATGCCAGTGCGGCAGCGTAGTCCACCAAGCCAGGGGTTATACACGCGAGTTTCATTCGACCTGCTCGAACCAGGCTGCCCTAAAAATTAATGCCCCGTCCTTCAGCGTCCAGTGCAGCTTCCATAATCGCTTCCGACAATGTCGGATGGGCATGAACCGTCTCGCTCAGCTCAGCCGTGGTCGCTTCCAGCGTCCGGGCGAGACCAACCTCGGCAATGAGGTCGGTCGCACCGCGCCCAACGATGTGACAACCCAGGATCTCACCATATTCTTTATCAACCACCAGCTTGACCAGACCTTCGTCATGACCGGCAGCCAGCGCCTTGCCCAGAGCACGGAACGGGAATCGCCCGACTTTGACCTCATGACCCTGCGCCTGGGCCTGCTCTTCGCTCAGCCCAAAGACCGCCACCTGCGGCTGACAATAGATACAGGCCGGGATGCGAGATGAATCCAGCCCTTTCTCCCGTTCACCCGTTATGTATTCGACCGCGGCAATGCCTTCTTCTGAGGCGGCATGGGCCAGAAGCGGTGGCCCGTTCACATCACCGATCGCATAGACTGCCGTATTAGCGGTCTGCATTTGCTCGTTGACCTGCACATAGCCCCGCTCAATCCCGACACCAGCTTCTTCCAGACCAAGCTCGGCACTAATCGGCGCCCGACCGACAGCCACCAGGACTTTATTGGCCGTGCGCTCCTTGAGGGTGCCGCTGCTATCCAGGTTGACCTCAACCCGGCCCGGATATTTTTCCAGACTGTGAAACATGGTCTGGGTCAGGACCTCGATGCCCTTTTTCTTAAACGCGCGTTCCAGTTCTTTGGCGATTTCGGCATCGATCCCAGGCAGGAGTTGCTTTTCCATCTCAACAACCGTCACCCGGCTGCCAAACGTGCCGTAGATATAGGCGAATTCCACCCCAATCGCCCCACCACCGATGATAACGATGGATTCGGGAATGGTTTGCTCCGTCAATGCCTCATAACTGGTAAGGACTTGCTTGCCATCAACCTCAAGGCCGGGCAGCGTTCGTTCGCGGGAACCGGTGGCAATCAAAATACGCTCGGCTTCGATCTGCTGCGTCTCCTGACCTTCGATCACCACGCGATTGTTGCCCTCCAACCGGCCCGTTCCCTTGAGGAGCGGTACCTTGTTCTTTTTGAGCAGGTATTCCACCCCTTTGGCCAGTCGGCCGGCAACTTGGCGCGAACGCTTAATGACCTGGGGATAATCAAAAGACAACCCACTCACCTTAATACCGTAGTGCTCCCCATGTTTGAGGTCCTCATACATCTCCGCCGAGGTCAGAATGGCCTTGGACGGAATACAGCCCCAGTTCAGGCACACCCCACCAGGCTGGTCTTTCTCTACGACCGCGACATTTAGGCCAAGCTGAGCGGCCCGAATAGCCGCGACATAGCCCCCAGGGCCTGCTCCAATTACCACCAAGTCGTAGCGTTCCATTGCTCTCCTTTACACCATTAGACCCACGGGATTTTCGAGTAAATTTTTCAATTCTTGGAGAAACTGTGCGCCCGTCGCCCCGTCCAGTACCCGGTGATCGCACGACAACGTTGCCATCATGGTCCGCGAGATGACCACCTGCCCGTCTCTGACCGTAGGGCGCTCTTTAATGGCACTCGTCGCCAGAATCGCGGCCTGGGGCGGATTAATTACCGCAGTAAAGTGCTCCACAGGATACATGCCCAAATTGGAAATGGTAAAGGTCCCTCCAGAGAGGTCCTGCGTCGTCGGCTTGCCCGTCCGTGCCCGTTCCACCAGCGCATTGGCCCGAGCGGCGATGTCCAGCAGCGACAGCGCCTGACAGTCGTGCAGCACTGGCACAATCAAGCCATCATCAAGGGCAACCGCAATCCCGATATTGACCTCATCCTTGAGTTCCCGCCCGTCACCGGTAAAGGACGCATTCACCCGTGGGTGGCGTCCCAACGCAACCGCGACCGCCTTGACCAATAAGTGAGTATAGGTCACCTCGGCGCTCACCCGGTCGCTCAGCTTCAACGAGGTCCGCAGGCGAACCGCCTCGGACATATCAATCTCAGCGGTGACATAAAAATGCGGCGCCTCCCGCATACTGTCCGCCATACGTTTGGCAATCGTCGCCCGCATCCGAGAGAACGGCTCTACCCTGCCGGTTGGCGTGGTGGCTACTGGCGAGGAGGCCGGCGAGGTCTTCAATTCAGCCGCCACCGGGATGGCCTCAGCACCTTCAAGGTCCTGTTTGATGATTCGGCCGCCCGGCCCACTGCCCCGCACCTTGGCGAGTTCAATACCGCGCTCCGCCGCAATTTTCCGGACAATGGGCGAGGCGAGAATCCGCTCGTTTTTTTTTCGGGCCGGCAGCTTCTTTGGTGCGGCTTCACGAATTTTCCGGACCTTCTTGGCTGCCGGCGGACTCGCTTTGGCATCCGCCCTCCTCTCAGCAGGTGGAGTTGGTACGGATGGGCTTGCCGTTCGAGCCGGTGGCGTTGGAGCAACTCCAACTTCAGCCTCTTCTCCCAACAGAGCAATCACCCCTCCAACCGGAACAGACTCGCCCTCCTGGGCTCGAATCTCAGTCAGAAAGCCGTCGTCCAGGGCCTCCATTTCCATGTCGGCCTTATCGGTTTCCACCTCGGCAATAATATCGCCGACCTCAATCCGGTCCCCAACCTTTTTGAGCCACTTGAGGATCTTCCCTTCCTCCATAGTGTCGCTCATACGCGGCATGATTACTTCAGTCGCCATACACTCCTCCTACCCTTTTAGTATAGCCACCAATAGGGGAAGGTTGAAAGTGAACCGGAGCCACTAGAGCAACCGAAATGAACGTCGATGAGCCGGGCACGGTCCGTGGGCGCGCAGAGCCTCGCGATGGGCGGCCGTGCCGTATCCTCTATGGCGGGCAAATCCGTACTGAGGGTAGCGTTGGTCCAACTCAAGCATGAGCCGGTCACGGTACGTTTTCGCAACAATCGAGGCCGCGGCAATGGAGTAAATATCCCGATCCCCCTTCTGAAAAGTGGATTGAGGTATCGGATAGTCTGGCAGCAAACGGCCATCTATCAGCACGTGTTCGGGTCGAGCTGGAAGATGGTCGAGGGCCAAACGCATGGCTTTCAAGCCCGCCTGATAGATGTTGATTTGGTCAATCTCCTCGACCTCAACCAGCCCGATACCGATGCCCGTTGCGATCTGACGGATTGCCACCTCAAGACGTTCCCGAGCTTTCTGCGTCAAGGTCTTGGAATCGCGCACGCCCGCCGGGAAAGACTCCGGCAGCCGCTCATCCGACGGTCTTGGGGGAAAAACGACTGCGGCAGCCACCACCGGACCGGCGAGGGGCCCCATGCCGACCTCGTCTACTCCAGCAACAATGTGAAGCCCGGCTCGCCACAGGTTTTGCTCAACAACCAGTTTCGGATAAATCAGGCGTGAGGCCACAAGGTTTTCTATCGTGTGCCCGGTGTTTCTGGGGTGTTTTGCTTGCGCGCATAGACGGCAAACATGGGATCAGAGCCGCCCGGATTGGGACTCCAGTCCTCAAAGGTCGCGGCCTCGTAGCCGCCGGCCTGCTGGAAATAGGCGGTAATCAACTCGGCCCGACCCTTATCTCTCAACATATGCCACAGGCGGATGGCTTTGGTTGGAAACATGCGGTTGGAGTAGAGCACCAGAAAGGGACAGCCGGGCTTCAATATCCGATTCACTTCAGCAAAAACTTCAACCGGTTGGATCATGTATTGAATCGAGACGGTGACAACCACCCCATCAAAGGAGGCGTCAGCAAAGGGGAGCTGCGGATCGACGTTGAGGTTGTGAACAATATATTCATCCAGGTCCGGGTTATCCGCCATCTCCTCGGCGTTCAGCCCGAGTCCGATGCATTTTTGCTTCACAAACCCTTCGGGCAGATGCGTACGCCAACTGCTCATGAGATCCAGGAGGACACCGTCCGGCGCAAACGTCTGGGCCATACATTGGCCGGCGGCGGCAATCGCTCCATCATCGATATGCACCAGTTTACGCGGCAGCGTATAAAAGAGCGCATCGTCGTTCTCGTCGAGGCGCTCGAACATGTCCGGGGTCAAACGCTGGTCCATAACGTGCAGGCAAGGCGGAGCCCTACTGAAAAAACCCGGTTAAATGCGTCACGGTTTCTTCGGGTTTTTCAAACGGCGGTGCGTGGCCGCAGTCGGAAATCATGGCAAGCTGTGAACCTTCAATCCCCTCATGATAGGCATGCCCGTGGGCGAGCGGAATCAATTGGTCGGACTCGCCCCAGACAATCAGGGTTGGGACGGTCACCCGGTACAGCCGGCTGCGCAGTTTTGGATTGCAGAGATAGGGATTCCAGCCTACACGGGCCGTGGCTTCGCGGGCGCGTAAGGCGTTTTCCAGGACCTCTTGGGGTGGGTCATCCGGGATAAAGCTCCTGGCGAGCTCCGACTCCGGCGTATGGAAGACTAAACGGCGCGTTTCCTGTGGGTCTGCCGCAAAAATATCGGCCATGGGAGAGCCGGGCACGCGCAGCCCGGCAGGGTTGATCAGGGCCAACTTTTTCAGACGATTGCTATAGCGCGTTGCCAGTTCGGCGGCCAGCCAGCCCCCGAGCGAGAGACCGGCCACATAGGGCTGGTCGAGCCCGATATGGTCCATCAAATCTGTATAGTGAAAAACCAAGTCTTCTATAGTATCGATCTGATCCAAGCCCTCAGAGCGGCTAAAACCCGGATGGCCGGGCACATACACAGTATAATGTTGCGCGAGTTGCTCGAAAAAAGGCAGCCAAGCCACCTCGCCGCCCGCACTATGGAGATACAGGAGCGGGTCCCCATTCCCGCCGCTGAGCATTTGGATATTCTTGCCACGGATATCAAGAAACTCTTCCTGAAAGGCCATAATCTCTCCTTAATTTCCAGTTGCAGTCTTCGTGGTCGATTCGACCCCCGTGTACCACACACCTCCCCGTTTGCCTAGCGATTTCGGGCGGGACGAATGACTGATAGGGCCTGGGGAACCGCTCGCAACGTCACCGGCAGGGAGCCCAGGCGTTCACCGTCGGCGTAAATATCCCCTGGAGTCTCCGAACGGATAACCATTTCTCTCCCACGCAAACTCTCGATCCCGGTCAGATAGACGTGGGTGCCACTAAAGACGCGCGGGAAGGCCCGCAGCAGGAGTTCCCATTTACCCATCCCATGTACCACACAGGCGTCCAGGACACCGTCATCAACCCGAGCTCCGGGCACGAGTTGCATGCCCCGTCCTGAACTCCACGCGTTACCGACGGCAATCAGCCAGCTATAGCAGCGCTGCTCATGACCGTCGCAACGAATCGTGAACGTCCGTGGCGCGGAAAGGAAGACGGACAGAACGGTCAATGCCGAATACACGGCGTTAAAGCGAAAGCGGCCCATCAGGTTTGAGCGACGGTTAATCTCTGCCGCCAAACCGACCAACGCCACCGACAAGAAATAGCGCTCATGCGCCTGCCCAACATCAATACGGGGGACGGACTGGGCAGCGTGCGCGCCATATTGCGCGATCAACTCACACGCCTCGGTCAGACGCAACGGAATATCCAGGCCGCGCGCAATATCGTTTCCGCGCCCGGCCGGAACAATGCCCAGCGTCGCCGGCGTCCCGACCAGGCTGTTTGCAACCGCATGGATCAAGCCGTCGCCGCCCAGGCCGACCACCAGGGTGCAGCCATCCCGAACTGCCTGAGCGGCCAGCGCAGCGGGGGCAGCTGGCGCGCTGCTATACAGCACTTCGTGTGGGCATCCACGCCGTTGTAGTTCCAGGCTGGCTTGGCGAGCAATCCTCGCCCCCCGTCCTCCCCCCGAGGTCGGGTTGACAATAAGGCGGGCCGTGGGCATCCGGCTTCTCGTCTTTACTCGTTCGCTCGCAGTCCGCCGCGCTCAAGGTGGGCTTGCAGAAAATTCCGGCTCCCCTCCGCGGCCATACTGGCCGAGGCTGAGAGTTCGAGGCACAGGGCGGTTGCCGCAATGATTTGGGCAAACCGGTACACCTTGCCCTCTCCCCAGCAGTCCATCAGTTGCAGATACGAGCGTGCGTGCGGCAGGCTCGTCCCCCCCCCGAGCGTACCCACCTCTAAGCCGGCAAACCGAATGGAGAGGTGCAGACCGTCACTAACCGGACTAACCGTGACCTGCGCCATGCTGCTGGTTCCAACCATGCCCAGGTCCTGGCCAGTGGCGGCAAAAATAGCCGCAATGGCTGAGGCTGGAGTAAAGGCAAAAGACTGCATGCCACTCGCGTGCGCGCCGTGAAGTCCGGCATGTTCCAGGGCGAGGATGTCCGTAGCCTCAACGCGCAGGACTCGCCGCAAAACCGCGTTGGGCAGGGTGATTTCGGCATGGACAACCTTGCCGTGCCCCGGAAACTGAAAAAAGGCATGACTCGGTTTTTTATCGCCTCCCATATTGGCTTCGAGAAATACACGCAGCGGCCTGATGCCGGACTCGGCTGCGAAGCGTTCGCTAATATAGGCATGGTTGAGCGCATAGGCGTTGCGCGTCATCATATTGGGCCCGCAGGCGTCACCGGTCGTGAAACGGTATAGGACGTGGCACATGGGGCCGACCACATGGGTCTGCACCTCGTGCAGCACCGCATGGCGGCTGAGCAAATGATCCGAGAGCGAGGGATGGGCGGCGTCTTTGAGCCAGGTGGCCATATCCTCGGCATGCGCCGCGACCCAATCAGCCAGACTGAGCGCCTCTTGCGTAGAAGAGAACACAAAGCACGAGTCTCGGGTGATCCGGTCGGCCAGCACATAGGTGCGGACGCCCCCGGCAAGTGCCACGGCAGTCACTCCGCGTTGAATCGATGCCGAGAGTCCGCCTTCAGTATGGGCCAGAGGCACGAAAACCTGATCTTCTTGTCGGCCGCGCTCGTACAGTTGTCCCTGCCGGTCGAGTTCGTACTGGCCCCAGTTCAGCCTCAGCGGGCCAACGACCCCAACGGGCAGCGTCATCTGACCGGTCAGACATTCCTGGAAGGGGGTCAGCGCATCGAGTTGGCCGTCTAACACGTGCTGATATTCAGCATCCCAGTGGGTCAGTGTCCGCAGGCGTTCCTGGCGCTCGGCAATCCATTGGGGCGTATTGCCTCGCGGCCAACGGGGGAAACGCACAGCGGAGGCATTTTTAGCAGGCGGGGACGGCCGACTCATTCTTCTGTCGGGCTTTCTGCTTCGGGGAGGTGAAGCCGCCGGGCCTTGTTCTCAATGTCCCGCCTTACCTTCCCGAACAAAGTCTGCCCATCAATGCCGATCAGCAGCGCCTCGGCTTTCAGGGCCTCATACATCGCCTCCATCAGCCGGAGTAGTTCGTCTCGCATCTTGAGAAAGACCGGACCGAACTGCGGTTCACGTTCCAACACGGCACGGAGATAGAGTTCGGCAAATGCCAGATGGCGGGCCTCGTCGCGTAAGATGCGATTCGCGATGGAGGCGAAGAGAGAGGTGGGGTGGGCCTTCGCCAGGATGCTGTAGAAATGGCGGGCCAGAATATCGCTGAGCAGTATCCCCCACAGCCATTCAATCCGATCCCGTGATTTGAACAGGCGCGCCTGATAGCGGAACATATCTTTGAGCTGACGGACTTCGAGCGGACGCTGGTTCAGGGTGTTATAGAAGCGGGTCAAGGTCTCGAAATGGCGGGCTTCGTCCAAAAGAAAGGTGGAGAGATAGAGTTGGGCTTCGGTCTCATGGGCGGCGAAACACTGCGGGATGGTCGAGCTGGCCCCAATCATGGCCGTTTGCTCACCCAGATAGATCGGAGTCAGCACCATGGCCAAAGCGCGCTGTTCGTGACGACCGAGCGACAACGGCTGCGTCCAGTCAATTTCGGCCGCTGACCACTGCCCCTCAACGCCCTTCCGAAACAGGTCCATGAGCCTGGCGTTCTCAATGCGGGGGAATACCCGAATCACTTGCCCCAACCCCTCTCCATTACCGACAGTAAGGCAGCACCATAGCAACCCCTCCCCGACTACTCAAGTAAACGTTAAGTAAAGATAAAGGGAGAGAGTTCGAGTGTCGGCACACGAGGCCAACCTATGTAAGCAGTCGTGTTGTTTTCGGATACGCCTATCTTCCACTTGACAGCGCAGTAACGGTATGACTGATGATCTTGAATTAGGGCCATGAAAAGTCTCTCGATAAGGCCGTTACAGACAGACGAATGGGAGTTGCTGAGAGAACTACGGATGCGGGCGCTTACGGATGCTCCTGATGCGTTTGCCCAGACAATTGAGGAAATTCAGGGCGAGCCGGAAGCGTACTGGCAGCAACTTGCGAAAAATTTGCGCTTTTCACATCACGAATTCTTTATTGCTTTTCTCAATGAAGAGCCCGTCGGTATAACCTACGGACACCTGGAAACCACCGATAGACACGTCGCTCAGGTGGCAGCATGTGGGTTTCTCCCACGGCACGTGGCAAAGGAATTGGCAAGCAACTCCTTCATAGGGCAATGTCCTGGGCCACCGCTCAGGGGGCGAAGCGCATGGGGCTCTGGGTCACCGTCGGTAATAGCCCGGCCATGAAACTGTATAAATCTTCAGGTTTTGTTCCTACGGGGAAAACCGATCTGTTACCCTCTTACCCTTCCCTGCACGTTATCGAAATGACAAGAGAGCTTGATCTATAGGGAAAAGTGAGGCTACAGCGGCTTGGCCATACACCCGGCAAACACCGCCTCAGCCGCGGCTTCTCCACTCCGCACACAGTCGGCCAGACCAACCCCACGATAAGCGTTGCCGGCAAGCGCCAGACCCGGATGCCCGGCTACTTGTTCTTCGATCTCGTCAACGAGCTGAAGATGCCCGACGCGGTACTGCGGCATGGACTGCGGATAGCGGGCGATACGGGTCAGGAGGGGTTCGGCTTCAATCCCAAGCAACTGGTTCAGCTCGCTACGGACCAGAGCGAGGATTTCAGCGTCATCCCGCTCAAACAGCTCGGCCTGGAGCGCTCCCCCCACAAAGGTACGTAATAGGGCATGGTCGCTCGGTGCGCGTCCTGCGTATTTCACGCTCGAAAAAGTCCCGGCAAGAATGGAACGCTGCTCCACCCGTGGCACCACAAAACCGAACCCGTTCAGCGGATGGGGAATCTGGTCGCGACGGTAGGCCATATTCACCGTGGCCGTGGAACTGTAGAGAATACCAGAAAGGTGCTGGCTCAAAGCGCGGTCAAACCCATGCACAAGCTGTGCCGCGGCAAAGGCCGGCGTTGCCAGTACCAAACCATCGGCGTGGAGGCTGGAGCCGTCGGCACAGTCCACCGTCCAGCGGGTCTCGTCCGATCCCACCGGCTGAAAGCGGACACTCGTTACCGGACAGCGCCGACGCAGGGTCCCGAGGCTGAGGCGTTCGGTCAGAGCAGAAACGAGGCACTGCATGCCGGTTTGCAGGGTGACAAACAAACTCCAGCGCGCGCCGCTCGTGCCCTTTGTCGTATGGGGATTACGACGAGCCCTTCGCCAGAGCGCATAAATCACGCTCCGATGCTCACGCTCCATTTGCAGAAAACGCGGCATGGTCGAGGCAAGACTGAGTTGGTCAGGGTCGGCCGTATAGATGCCGCCAATAAGGGGTTGCGCAATGCGTTCGAGCGCTTCTCGCCCGAGTCGTCTCCGGACAAACGAGCCAAGGCTTTCATCACTTTGTCCCTTGGCACGAGGCAGCACGAGATCGAGCGCCATACGCAATTTCCCCGACCAGGAAAAAATACGCGAGCGCATCAAGGGACCAAACTGGGTGGGGGCCAGTAACATAAACCCTTGTGGCAGGGGCTCCAGCTTCCCTTTGTGGACAACAAATGTAGAACGGTGCGCGTCGTTGGTCCCCAGGAGTTCCGGCTCAAGCCCCAGGCGACGACACAGGGCTAAAGCCCAGGGTTTTTCCGAGATAAAGGAATCTGGCCCGAGTTCAAGCAGAAAATCATCTCTCTGTTCCGTTGCAATGACTCCGCCAAGCCGGTCGCTGGCCTCCAACAGCGTAAATCGAAGCGGCTGCTCTCGTTCTCGGCTCAATTCTTCGAGTCTGTAGGCTGCGGCCAGACCGGCAATACCACCACCGACAATAACGATATGGGGCACTCTGGGATTGCTCTCTGGAGAAAGAGACATACGACAGTTTCGTGTCGAGCTGTACGACGCTCACCCGCTCTATTGATTCAGGGTCGCTCGGACCACCTCGGCGATCATCCGAATAAAGTGTGGATGCGCGTTGACCGTCCGGGCACGGATCATATTCAGGCCGTTCCTTTCGGCAATCCCCCTCGCCTCCGTATCCAGATCGTACAGGACCTCGATGTGGTCACACACAAAGCCGATGGGCACGACGACGACATCGTACACCCCCTGAGCGGCAAGCTCCTTGAGCACATCGCCTATATCCGGCTCCAGCCACGGCATCTGGGGCGGGCCGCTCCGACTCTGATAGGCTACCGACCAGTTTTTGTGCCCAATGCACGCTGCGACCAGACGCGCGCCCTCTTCGACCTGTCGGACGTATTCCCGGCTGCTCGGCATGGAGGTCGGCACACTATGGGCGGTATAGACCAGAGGAGTCCGCCCCACGACGGTCCGCCGGAAGAGACGAAGAACGCTTGTTTCGTCAAATCGGCCACCGCCTGAATGAATAAGGGGTGATTATACCAGCCAGCGGTAAAGCTCACCTGGGGCGCGAGCGGCCCCACCCTTTCTCTGGCCTCTGCCACATTCATCTTATACCGCTCCCAGCCGGCCTCGCTCTGCTGAGCGGAGAGAATGAAGCCAACGGTGTTTTTCACTCCGTCCCGCCCCATCTGTTCCAGGGTCTCGGCTATATAGGGATGCCAGTTCCGCATGCCGACATATACCGGCAGCGACTGACCTTCTTGGGCCAGATAGCGTCGGACTGCTTCCGCTTGACGAAAGGTAATCTCGTTCAAGGGCGAGCGACCGTCAAACACCTCGTAGTGTCGGACAACTTCTTGCAGTCGGGCCGGCGGTACGGGACGACCGCGCAGGACATTCGCCAAAAAGGGCCGCACGTCATCCATTTTTTCCGGCCCGCCAAAGGCAATCAAAAGAACGGCGTCGTATTGCATAGGAAATAGGCTGTGATTTGCGCCTTTTTGACGCCGGGACTATCACCCTGTCCGACTCGAAAATTCGTGCACCATATCGACCAGCGCAATCACATTATCCACCGGAGTTTGTGGTACAATGCCGTGTCCCAGGTTGAAAATATGGCCCTCTCTGCCCCTGGCCTGATCCAGAATACGTTGCACCTGTTGGCGTAAGGTATCCAGAGGAGCAAAAAGAGCCAATGGATCAAGATTGCCCTGGACGGCTCGGTCTGCACCGATCCGCTCCCAGGCCACATCAAGATCGGTTCGCCAGTCCACCCCAATCACATCCCCACCCGCTTCGGCCAGCAGTTCCAGAATGCCGGCCGTGCCCGTGCCGAAATGAATGAGGGGAACACCCGGCGTCACTCCTTGGATGAGCGTCTGCATATGGGGTAACAAAAAGGTTCGATAGTCCTGGGGGGCCAGACAGCCAACCCAGGAATCGAAGAGCTGAATGGCCTGCGCACCGGCCGTAATCTGAGCATTTACATAGGCGGTGATAGCACGCACCAATTGATCCATCAGCGCGTTCCAGGCCCCGGAGTCCTGATACATGAGGCGCTTGGTTTCCAGATACTGACGTGATGCGCCGCCCTCAATCAAATACGACGCCAGGGTGAAGGGCGCGCCCGAGAAGCCGATCAGAGGGATATGGCTGGGCAAGCTGCTGCGGATCTTGCGGACTGTTTCAAATACAAAGGGGACGGATTCTTCGGGCAGCGCCTCACGTAGAGCGCCAATATCTTGGCCCGAACGAACCGGGCGATGAATCACAGGACCGTCACCTGCAGAAAATTCCAGTCCAACGCCCATGGGTTCAACAATGAGGAGTATATCCGAAAAGAGAATGGCAGCATCCACACCCAGGCGTTCAACCGCTTCAAGCGTTACCTGTGCGGCCAGGTCAGGCGTCTTGCACAATTCGAGAAAAGGCACGCGTTCGCGCAACGCCCGGTATTCGGCCATGTACCGCCCGGCCTGTCGCATGAGCCAGACGGGGGTGTACGGGGTTGGCTCTCCCCGGCAGGCGCGCAGAAAAACCGGCGTCTCCATAGCTCACCAATTATCACACGGAACGGACAGCAGCAGCCCCACTCCTCTTGCTGTCCGTTCCGGGCTTCGGATACAAAACAGGAATAAAAGGAGTACAAGTATGACAGACACAGGCACCCATCATGTGGCAACGGTCAACGGCTTTCGGATGCACTATGTGATTGCCGGATCAGGCTACCCCCTGGTTTTTGTTCACGGCTGGCCGCAGAGCAGCTATGAGTGGCACAAGATCATCGGCCCGTTGTCGGAGCAGTTCACGGTCATCACACCCGACTTGCGAGGCTTGGGAGATTCCGAGCGCCCGCTGAGCGGCTATGACAAACGCACCTTGGCCTCGGATGTATATGAACTCGTTAAATCACTCGGCTTTGAGAAAATCGGCCTGACCGGCCATGACTGGGGTGGCGCGGTCACCTACTATCTGGCTTACGATCACCCGGAAATGGTCGAGCGACTGATGATCCTGGATATGATTCCGGGTCTGGGTCGCAAGGGCGAAAAGATGGACATCGGGGTTGCCCAGCGGCTGTGGCACGTCTTCTTTCACGCCGGCATGCCCGACCTGGCCGAAAAGCTGGTCAGCAATAATGTCGAAACTTATTTACGGCATTTCTATAATTCGACCGTGTACAATTACAGCCCAAAGGTGTTCACAGACGAGGATGTGGCTGAATACGTCCGGGTCTATTCCGCACCGGGGGCGCTGCGCGCCGGGTTCCAGTATTACCGCACGGGCATCAATGAAGATCTGGAGAACCTGAGTTCATGCACGGAAAAACTCAAGATGCCGGTCCGAGCCTGGGGCGGCCAGACCTTTCTGGGTAATCTTGTGCCGATCTGGCAAGGCGTGGCAGACAACGTCGAAGGCGGCCAGGTCGAAGAGTGCGGGCACTTTATTGCGGAAGAAAAGCCGGATTTTGTGATTGCCCAAGCCCGGGAGTTTTTTGGTCCTTTGCAAGAATAGGTACTGGGTGAGCGGCCGTTCCCTCGGTCGTTGGAACCAGGCGTGACTTCGCCTATAATCCGGTGGGTGGAGGTGGATGTATGAAGAAAGCGGCGGTGGCGGAACAAATCCTGACCACAGACCTCGGGGCTGAAGCGGAAGCGCGCTATCTGAATTACGCCCTGAGCGTGATTACCTCGCGGGCCCTACCCGACATCCGTGACGGTCTCAAGCCGGTCCAGCGCCGGCTGCTGTACGCCATGCACCAAAACCTGCGGCTCGGAGGCGATGCCCGGCCGCGCAAATCCGCTGCGGTGGTGGGTGAGGTTCTGGGCAAATATCATCCGCATGGGGACCAGGCCGCCTATGAGGCCATGGTGCGCTTGGCACAGCCGTTCTCGCTCCGCTATCCGCTGGTGCAGGGAGAAGGCAATTTCGGCTCGCTCGATGGCGATGGCGCGGCGGCCATGCGCTACACCGAAGCCAAGCTCGCCCCGTTATCCGAAGAGCTGTTCCGCGACCTGCGCGGCGCAACCATACCTTATCGCCCCAACTATGACGCCACCCTGGACGAGCCGGTCGTCCTGCCGTCCGGCATTCCCCAACTCCTGCTCAACGGCGCCAGCGGCATTGCGGTTGGCATGGCCACCAGCATTCCGCCCCATAATTTTACGGAAGTCATCAAGGCCCTGCTGGCTCTGATTGATGACCCGACGCTGACCAGCGCGGGATTGCTCAAATATATCAAAGGCCCGGATTTTCCAACCGGAGGGGAAATCCTGACCAGCAAGCGCGAGCTGCGCGAGATGTATGAAAAGGGCCAGGGGACGATCAAACTGCGCGGGGAGTGGAAGGTCGAGAGCCTGCCGCGCGGCAAGCGTCAGGTCGTCATTACCTCCCTGCCGTATACCGTCAACAAGGCTCAACTGGTGGAAAAGATCGCCGAATTCGTCAGCAGCCGGAAAATCCCGCAGGTCATCGATGTCCGGGACGAATCAACCGACGACATCCGCATTGTCCTTGAGCTCAAAGGCAACACCTCGGACGAACTCGCCATGGCGTATTTATGTCGGCATACGTCGCTGCAAACCTCCTTTTCGGTCAACCTGACCTGTCTGGTTCCAACCGGCAACCCGGAAGTCGGTCAACCCCTGCGCGCCACCCTGTCCGACCTGTGTCGACACTTCCTGGACTTCCGTTTTGCGGTGGTCACCAAACGCTTTGAGCATGAGTTAGACGAGTTGGAAACCCGCCTGCATATTCTTGCCGGTCTGGCCCTCATTGCCGACCAGCTCGACACCGTCATCCGCCTCATCCGGAATGCGGCTTCCCGCAAGGACGCGCGGGAAAAACTCCAGCAGAGTTTTCAATTGACCGAGATCCAGGCCGACGCCATTCTCGATATTCGCCTCTACCAGCTCGCCCGCCTGGAAGTCGAAAAAATTCAGACCGAACGCCGGGAGAAAGAAGCCCGCGCCCAGGAGTTGCGCCGGTTGTTGAGGAGTGAAGGCCAGCGCTGGACGATCATACGGGACGAACTGGAAGCGCTGGGCAAGCAGTACGGTGATCGACGCCGGACGGCCCTGCGCTCGGGCGAACAGCTCAACTACGATCCGGACGCCTATATTGTCCATGAGGAAGCCACAGTCGTCCTCAGCCGGGATGGCTGGATTAAGCGCGTCAGAGAACTCAAGGATCCGACGAGCACCCGTCTCCGGGAGGGCGACAACCTCAAAGCCGTTCTTCAGGGGACAACCCGTGATCGCCTGGCCGTTTTCACCAACCGAGGCATGCTCTACGTCATCCGCATTAACACCGTACCGGCAACCACCGGCTATGGAGAGCCCATCCAGACCCTGTTCAATTTTCAGGATGGGGAACAGGTTGTGACGATTCGCCTTATCCCGGACCGCCCGCCGGAAAACCCGGCCCAGCAGAACGGGGCGGAAGCGGCCAAGCCGAGCCAGGACGATCTGTTTACGCTCAGTGCCTCCCCCCAGTCCGTTGACGAGCGAGGACCGGCCTTGCTCCTGGCGACGGCCAAGGGCCTGGGTTTTCGTTTTGAACCCAATGTCGAAGAAACCACCCGCAACGGGAGAAAAATCGCGCGTTTGTCCGTCGATGACGAAGTCATTACCGTCCGGCCGGCGGGCAGTGGCCGAACGGTGTGTGCCACTGCGGCTGGATATCTATTGGCCTTTCCCACCGAAGATATTACCGAGTTATCGGGAGCCGGCCGTGGGGTGATTCTCATGCGCCTGGATACGGACGACCGCTTGGTTGGAGCGGTCACGAGCGAACCGGGCACGGGTGTGACGGTTATCAATAAAGACGGGAAAGAGCGTAAAATTCCACTGCGGGATATTCCGTTAGGCAAACGGGCCGGAAAGGGCCGGCGGGTAGTCAAGCGCTCGGTGCTGGTGGGCGTGCAACAAAGCGGCGCCCGGAGCGGCTCGAATGGTGGAGTGGAGGGGGCTGGAGTGTAATATGGCAGCGCAAAAACAAGCCTACACGGCAAAAGATATTACCGTTCTTGAGGGTCTCGATCCGGTTCGCAAACGGCCCGGAATGTATATCGGCGGAGTTGATATAACCGGGCTGCACCACCTTGTCTGGGAACTCCTCGACAACGCGGTAGATGAAGCCATGAACGGCCATGCCAGTCGTATTGAGGTGACCCTGCATAAGGATGGCTCGACCGTCACCGTGGCCGATAACGGGCGGGGGATTCCGGTAGACCTCCATCCGCAGTTCAAGAAGCCCGCCCTGGAGCTGATCCTGACCACCCTGCACGCTGGCGGGAAATTCGGCGATCAGAATTACGCCCATTCCGGAGGGCTGCACGGCGTGGGGGCTTCCGTCGTCAACGCCCTGGCTGACCGTATGGTTGTCCGTATCCGTCGAGATGGGGTGGAATGGGAACAACGCTTTCGTCGCGGCAAGGCCACCACGCCACTTAAAAACGTGGGTGGCGCGCGCGGCCATGGCACCACCCTTACCTTTCACCCCGACCCCGATATTTTTCCGTCCATTACCTTCAAATCCGAGCGTATTGCCGAAAGATTGGAATCCAAAGCCTATCTGCACAAGGGGCTGATACTCGTCTTTCGGAACGAGACAAACGGGCAAACCCAGCAATTCCTGTATCAAGACGGCCTCAAGGCATATCTCCGCAAGCTGCTCACCGACAGCGATAAAAAGGCGGTTATTCAGGACATCTTTCACATTGAACGCGCCGCCTCGCCCCCGCTGGAATGTGTGTTGACCTGGACGGAATCACCGGAAGAACGCATCCACTCGTTTGTGAACGGTATTCCCACCCCCTTCGGCGGTACGCATGAAGCCGGCTTAAAAACCGCGATTGTCAAGGCGGTTCGCAATTACATTAACGTCAACAATCTGACGCCCAAAGGGGTATCGATTACGGCCGACGACACGCGCGAAGGGCTGGTCGCCATTCTCAGCCTGTATCTCAAACATCCGCAGTTTCAGGGTCAGACCAAAGAAAAACTCGGCAACCCGGAAGCAACGGCGCAAATTGACGGTATGGTTCGGACCACCCTGGAGAATTTTCTGCTCCATAACCGCTCCCAGGCGGAAACGATTGCCCAGCGGGTGATATTGGCGGCCCGCGCGCGCTCGGCCTCACGCGCGGCCTTGGAAACCGTGCGGAGTAAGGGGTCGGTCTCCCATCGTCTGAACCTGCCCGGCAAGCTGGCCGACTGCTCCTCAACCAACCCGGCCAACAGCGAACTCTTCATTGTTGAGGGAGATTCCGCCGGCGGCTCGGCCAAGCAGGGCCGGGACCGGGGCTTTCAAGCTATTCTGCCGCTACGCGGCAAGGTATTGAATACGGAACAGGCCTCACTCAATAAAATCCTGACCAATAAAGAGTTAAACGACATTGTGTCGGCCTTGGGCTGTGGCGTGGGCAAGGCGTTTGACCTGTCCAAGCTCCGCTATCACAAAGTCTGCCTGTTGATGGACGCCGATTCGGACGGCAACCACATCTGTACACTCCTGTTGACCTTTTTCTACCGTCACCTACACGAACTGATTCGAGCCGGCTGTGTCTATATTGCCAAGCCACCGCTGTATAAAATCGAGGTCGGCAAGGAAGTCCATTGGGCGGACGATGATGCGGCCAAGGAGCGCCTGCTGGCTCAGCAAAACGGGCATGCCGGCAAGGCCCAAGTCCAGCGTTTTAAGGGCCTGGGGGAGATGAATCCGCACACTCTCAAGGAAACGACCCTCGACCCGCGTACGCGTACCTTGCTCCGGGTCTCTATTCAGGACGTCGAACGAACCGAAAAAGCCATCCAGACCCTGATGGGCAAAGATGTCCAGCCGCGCTTCAGCTTTATCATGGAGCGGGCGCCTCGGGTCGAAGACGTAGACGTGTAATGCCCAAACGTCACCCCAGCCTGGTTCCCCTCTCTCGCGAGCATCATCACGGCCTCCTGCTCGCGTTCCGCCTCAAGCATGGGCTACCGAAAACCCGCCAGCCCCACGACAGTCCACAGGAGCAGGCGGCAGATACAGTACGATTCTTTCGAAAAAGTCTAACGCCCCATTTTGCCGCAGAAACTGACATTCTCTTTCCGGCCATTCGAGCCATGCAGCCTCAGGCATCTGCTCTGCTCGACCAGCTCATTCAGGAACATGCGGCTATACGGGAGTTGGTGGATCACATTGACCAGCAGCCTCCTGCCGGGCCGCAGTTGCCGGAATTGCTGTCCTCATTCGGGACACTCTTAGAGCGGCATATCCGGTGTGAAGAACGTGAGCTCTTTCCGATGTACGAGACGCATATTTCCGAAGCCGAGGCAATGCGCATAGAAAAAGCCATCTTCCAGGTTATCGGTGACGGTCTTGCTTGACAGTCGGAGTCACAACCGGATAGGGGAAGCAGGAGAAGGTGCGGGCGAATCTCATGAATACGAGGAGGGCATAGTATGGAGTTCTTACACACCATGATCCGGGTCAACGACCTGGACGAGTCACTCAAATTCTACTGCGACGGGCTGGGCATGAAGCTACTGCGCAAACAGGACTATCCGGGCGGTGAGTTTACCCTGGCCTTTGTGGGCTACGGTGACGAAAAGAACAACACCGTCGTCGAACTGACGCATAACTGGGGTACCTCGAGCTACGACCAGGGGAACGCCTTTGGGCATTTGGCTATTGGCGTGGATGATATCTATCAGACCTGCGACGAGCTCAAAGGAAAAGGCATCAACGTGGTTCGTGAGCCCGGCCCGATGGCGCACGGCGGCGCGGTTATCGCCTTTATTGAAGACCCCAATGGCTACAAGGTCGAACTGATCGATCTCAAAGGCGCCCGCGGATAGAAGACCACAAAAAGGAGTTCCCAGTGCTACAACCCGCAAAAGACTCAATTGACGTTGGGATTTTTGTCAAAGACATCAGCACCATGCTCGATTTTTATCAGGGCACGCTCGGCCTGGAAAAGACCGAGGAAGTGCCGACCGCCTTTGGTACCATCCATCGCTTCCGGCATGGCACGAGCGACATCAAGCTCATGGACCCCAAAGAAGTCCCGCCGGCCGCACCAAACGGTTTTGGTAAGCGCCTGGGCATTGGCTATCTCACCTTTGTGATCAAAGACCTGAGCGGCCTGTGCGCCGCCCTCAAGGAAAAAGGCGCGGAGTTCACCATCCCGGAAACCGAAATCCGCCCTGGCACCCGGATCGCTATGATCAAGGACCCTGAGGGCAATATTCTGGAGTTTGTCGAGCGCGGCTAAAGTACCGGAGAGGGCGCCCTGCCCTCTCCTCTCTATGACGTGTGATGCATATTGTGGCGTGAGCCTCCCGCTTCCTGGGAGGGCGGCCATCTTGGCCGCTTGCGGGCTGGAAGCCCGCACTCCTGGCCCCCTGTCGCAGACCGGCACGGCGCAGGGGAGCGGAGAGCCGCCGAGTAATGTAATGTGTATCACACGGCTCTATGGAGAGTGAGAGAGGGGGCCAGGGACCTAGATTCCTGCCCCTGTTTGCACAGGGGTGACGTTCTTTCGCAGGAATGACGGGCGGCTACACAGGATCGTAATTTGCTCTAGCGCAGTTTCCTCCGTGGTGTAGCGAGGTGCTTTCCAGAGTTCCGTAGGGTGCATCCCATGCACCACCTTTACTGGTGCGCAGGGCGCACCCTACGTATCGGGAAACACGCGGAGGCCGTTGGACGCTACACTAATGTGAATTTTGCTCTAGCCGCGCTGGATGAACTCTACCGTGTTGCCGTCGGGATCGTTGACCATAGCTATGCGCACCCCGGGTCGGACCTCGGTCTCAGCCATGCTGAACTCCACACCCTTGGCTTGTAACTCGACGCACAGGGCGCTGATGTCGTGAACCCTAAAGCTGATGTAGCGGAGCCCGACCTGTTTCTCCAGGCCGATGGTCCCGGCTGCTGGGGCCTGCGTAGGGTCAATCAGCTTGATGTCGCTGGTGCCGAAATGGAGCCGGTGCAGGGTGCCGAACCGGGTGGACAGTTCCTCGCTCTTGTTGAGGCCCAGCACCCCCTGGTAGAAGTCCAGGCTTTTGGTGATGTCGCTGACAACAATACCGAGGTCGACAGAATCTTTAGCCGGATTGAGTGGCATATATATTCCTTTGGGGGTCGTTGACCCGAATCATGAAATTACGCGCTCTTCCGCCGCCTGCCTCCCGGACTAAAGTGCCGGATGGCGCCGCTGGCAATACGCGCCCCACGCGAGGCTTCCGGCTTGGCAAACCGGCGGAGGGTGAAATGCGTTGGTTCAAAACCCTTAATCATCTTGCGGGAAACCTCTTTACCCAACAGGCTTTCGATGGCGCGCACAGCTTCGACCTCGTCGGACGAGGCAAACGTAAGCGCCTCCCCGGTCGCCATGGCTCGGGCGGTCCGGCCGATGCGGTGGACGTAATCTTCCGGCCGATTGGGAACGTCAAAATTCACCACATGAGAAATACCCTCAACGTCAAGGCCACGCGCGGCGACATCGGTTGCGACGAGGACATCAACCTTTCCACTCTTGAAGTTATTGAGCACCTGCGTGCGGACGCGCTGGGTCTTATCGCCATGCAGGGCGGCCACCCGGCGATTCGTCTGAGCCAGACGTTTGGACAGTCGTTCCGCACGAACCTTGGTCCGCGTAAAGATCAGAACGTGTTTGAGGCTGCCGTGCTGGAGGAGATAGGATAACAGATCGTTTTTGCGTTCAGCTTCCACCAGATAGAGTACGTGGCGCAGCGTCGCGACCGGCGTCGCCCGTCGCCCGACATCAATCACCTCAGGCTCTCTCAAGGTGTCCTGGGCCAGACGCTCAATCTCCTGTGGCATGGTTGCGGAAAACAAGAGCGTTTGGCGCGTTTTAGGTAATGTGGCCAGGATACGTCGGACATCGGGCAGAAAGCCCATATCCAGCATACGGTCGGCTTCGTCCAGGACGAGCACCTCGACGTCAGCAAGCCGGACGTTGCCCCGATTCAAGTGATCGAGCAGGCGTCCGGGGGTTGCGATGAGCAGTTCCACCCCGCGCCGCAGCCGGTCGGCTTGCGGGCCGAGCCCGACACCACCATAGACCACGGTTGAGCGAACCGGCACGTGTTTTCCGTAGGTTCGGGCACTCTCCCCTATTTGGACGGCGAGTTCGCGCGTCGGGGTCAGCACCAAAGCCCGGACTGTTTTCGACTCTGCGTGGGTAAAACGTTGCAGGATGGGCAGGATAAATCCGGCCGTCTTGCCCGTCCCGGTCTGGGCACAAGCAAGCATATCTTTACCGCTCAGGGCAACCGGAATCGCTTGGGATTGAATCGGGGTTGGGGTTTCGTATTGGACATCTTCAAGGGCGCGTAAGAGCTCGGGTATGAGCCCTAGCTCGGAAAACTCTGAACAATCGGCAGGATCGTTCTGTATATTCTCTGTTGTCAAAGGACCATCTCTTTCTCCGTGCGGCCCAGCGGCACGGACGAATATGGGCGCGGACAAAGCATCGGCGCACCGTGTTATTGGACAGAACCTGGGAAACGTGGAACTCGGGTCTGGGCAACCTGAGACCCGCTTCTGAGCGGGATTTCTTACAAAGGAAAAGAGACCTGCTCGCGGTTCGTTCTCGTATTATACGAGTTCAGTATACCTGACAACGAGTGAGAATACTAGTCGAAGCTTCTTTACTCGCCCCAGGCCAGTCGGTCCCTACGCGAGTTCGGCCTTGCGTTTCGTCAGGATGATAGCCGAGCCCAGCGAGACACCAACCGCAACAACGGAGTAGAGGAGGTAGAAGAGATCCAACTCGGCCCCTTGATCATCGCGGTACATAAAGAGCAAGAGGTTCAAAATGACGTACAGCGCATACGCATGCGCCATACCCACCACAAACCGTTTCATATGCCAGATACCGTAGGCATAGACGAGCAAATAGAGACCTGCCAGGATGCCGGCTATCACGTTCGGCATCCCGGACAGCCGAGAGCCAAAGAGCACAAAGCCGGTCGTTTCATGAAGTTGGAGGGGTTTCAGTAAATTTGATACCGCCAGGATAGCAAACAGGACGGCAAAGGCCGTGAGTACGTTACCACGTTCAGCTTGAGCCATGGGGCCTCCTTGTGATCTGGAACCCAACGTTACAATACTTCCCGCAACCCGGGCAAGCGCGCCGGACAGGTAGCAATACCCGGAGAGTTCCGATACCAGAACCGGAGTCGACAATGTTCTGACACCTGAGAGGAGAGCGTGATGACGATACGGTTACGACAGATATGCTTCGTTGCGGAGAAACTTGCTCCCGTGGTCGAAGACCTGACATCCATCTTTGGCCTTGAGGTGTGCTTTGTTGATGAAGGCGTAGGTGTTTTCGGCCTGGAGAACGCGCTGTTTCCAGTCGACGCAAACTTTTTTGAAGTGGTCGCACCAACGAAAGAGAACACCGCGGCCGGCCGCTTTCTCCGGCGTCGTAACGGCGATGGCGGCTATATGGTCATCTGCCAGTGCGACAGCCATGAAACACAACAGGCCCGCAGGGCCCGGGCGCAGGAGCTCGGCGTGCGTATTGCCTGGGAGCAGGATATTCACGGCTTTCAGTGCATGCAGCTTCACCCTGGCGACACGGGGGGCGCCTTCTTTGAACTCGACTGGGACCCGAAGAACGAGCCCGAAGGGCATTGGGAGCCCGCGGGCGGAGATGGCTGGGACACCGCCCGGCGGACTGAGGTGGTCAGCGGCTTCTCGGCGGTTGAGATGCAGTCCCACGACCCGCAATCCATGGCCCAGCGATGGGCAGACATTGCAGGCACTCCTCTCCGGCAGGACGATCAGGGCCGCCTGAGCTTTTCGCTGGAGAATGCCGACGTACGCTTTGTTGAGGCCACGGATGGGCGCGGAGACGGTTTGGGTGGAGTTGATCTGGTTGTTGCCGATGTCCAAGGACTGCTGACAAGGGCAGAGCAACGCGGGTGCCGGGTGTCGGACGATCAGGTAGAGGTGTGTGGCGTCCGTTTTTATCTCAAAGGCGCGTAGGCCACGCCCTGCCCTCGCGCATTTCACGATACGTTGTAGCCGTGCCAGTCCGCTCTCGTCGGGAAGGACACGGGCCTGCCCCAAGCGCCCCAGGGAGATGCGGGGGGCTCCCCTCCTGGGAGGGCGGCCATCCTGGCCGCCATGTGGGCTGGCAGCCCGCACTTCTATTGTTCATCACGTCCAACGGTGCGGGCAAGATGCCCGCCTGTTCCCTTCCCCCCTGGGAGCGCGGGCATCTTGCCCGCCTGTTCCCTCCTCAAGGAGGAGTACGCTCACGGAACGACCTCAAAGCGCATCTGTCGGAAGTGATGGTCCAGCGTCAAGACGCGACGCATACGCAACTCCCGCATCACCGCAAAGCTACAGCAGTCGGTGAAGGAGAAATCTTTATCTCGATACCGGAAGAAGAGTGCCCGCGCACGTTCGCTTCGTGATTCATCGATGGACTCAATGCGCAGTCGAGACGAGCCGTCGATTTGGAGCCACCACGCTTCGGCCGCATCAAGCCCTAAGCGAAATCGTAGGGTAGTCAGCGTCTCGTCAATCACATAGTCAGTCGTCGTCAGTCCGCCTCCGGACGCCAACCATTGATCTCGCGCTTTCCGCACAGCCGGCCCTGCCGTATCCCGGCTATCCGCGGCGGCAACCCATGCGGCTGTGTCTACAAACATGTGCCTCACCGGTACAGCACCTCGTCATGCCGGGTCGCAGCGTCGCCCGATTCGGATGCACCCACAGCCGGCGCCTGGTAGAGCGGGTCCGATTCCAGTGGCGTGCTGTCGAGCGGCGGATTCCCCACCGGGACGATGTCGAAGGCCGGACGGCTCCGATACAACACGGTGAAGCGCTCCCCGTGTCGCACTTTTTCAACAACGTTCTGGAGTTGTTCCCGCAGCTGCTTGGCACTGATCATTTCAGGCATGGTTAGGCTCCTCTTCATGTTAAACTCAAGATAATCTTTACCCGCAGACGATACAAGCGCCCAAACTCTACGGCTTCAGTACGGCTTGGCCGAACCCCTAAAAGAAATGCTGCCGCCGATAGTGCCCGATGCTCTGCTTCTAATGTGTGGAGAGAGGACTGAGAAAAGCGAGACTGGTCAGGATGTCAGCTTGACTAAGGCAACGGTGAGGCTGACGGTCAGGCCGCCTGAGCTTTCCGCTTAAGTTGTAGCCGTGCCAGTCCGCTCTCGTCGGGAGGGACACGGGCCTGCCCCAAGCGGCCCAGGGAGATGCGGGGGGCTCCCCTCCTGGGAGGGTTCCCCTCCTGGCCGCCATGCGGGCTGGGAGCCCGCACTCCTATTGTTCATCACGTCCGACGGTGCGGCATCCTGCCCGCCTGTTCCCTTCCCCCCTGGGAGCGCGGGCATCTTGCCCGCCTGTTCCCTCCTCAAGGAGGAGAGGGACACGCTCCACCGTAGCGTGATTTGCCCTAGTTGCCGTACTTCTGATCAATAAAATCCCGGATGACTTCCGGCGGGGCCCCTGCTTCAAACAGCGTCTGCGCATCCTGCGCTTCGTGTAAACAGTGCGGTCAGCCCACAGCGTGATCGTCCACAAAGCAATCCAGGAGATTGCCGTGTCCCATGGACCGATCACAGCCACAGTAGCAGTGCAGCCCGGCCAACACGTCCGGGATGGTTTGGGCAATGATGTAACCGTCTCTGACTGCTCCGCTGAACAGGTCGGGCGATAAGGTGGCAGGCAGACCGGTATGAGTTGAAAGCGGGGTTACTGATGGTTGCTGCTTTTCCGACCCAGGCGTGGTGTCAGGAGCCGGACTCGTCTCGGCCAAGACAACGTGCCCCGGCGCGATGAGCATAGCACCAGGCCCCAAGACGAGAATGAGGGAGGCAAGTATACGGATGAGCATACGGTGATGTCCTCTCGATCTCTAAGCCGATATTCAGGCTACCATACATCACTACCCAGCCCAACCACGCAAAGCCCTGCTCTCACGGACGGCTCTACCGCACATCAAGCCGTATGGGCCGACGCTGGGGAAGTGATAGGTTGCCTCCTGCGTTCCGTATGATATCCGCTACCTGCCGCTAAAGGCTACACAGAACGATGCACACCAGCGACCTGAACTGGATTGCCAACTACATCTGGGGCATAGCCGACGACGTGCTGCGCGACCTGTACGTGCGCGGCAAGTACCGCGACGTAATCCTGCCCATGACCGTGCTGCGCCGGCTGGACGCCGTCCTGGAAGACAGCAAGCGGGCCGTCCTTGACATGAAGGCCAGCCTCGATGCCGCAGAGGTGGTCGAACAGGACCCGGCCCTGCGCCAGGCCGCGGAACAGGCGTTCTACAACACCTCGCAATTCACCCTGCGCGACCTCAGAGCCCGCGCCAGCCGCCAGCAGTTGACCGCCGACTTTGAAGCCTACCTGGACGGGTTTTCGCCCAACGTGCAGGACATTCTCGACAACTTCGAGTTCCGCAACCAGATTCCGCGCCTGTCCAAGGCCGACGCCCTGGGCACGCTGATCGAGAAGCTCACCGCGCCCGACATCAACCTGAGCCCCGCCCCGGTCCTGAACACCGACGGCTCGGTCAAACACCCCGGTCTCGACAACCACGGCATGGGCTCGATCTTCGAGGAACTGGTGCGCCGCTTCAACGAAGAGAACAACGAAGAGGCCGGCGAGCACTGGACCCCACGCGACGCCGTCACCCTCATGGCCAGGCTCGTCTTCCTGCCCATTGCCGACGCCATCAAATCCGGCACCTATCTGCTCTACGCCGGCGCCTGCGGCACCGGCGGCATGCTGACCGTGGCCGAAGACACCCTGCGGCAGCTTGCCGCCGAGTACGACAAGGACGTGTCCACCCACCTCTACGGCCAGGAGATCAACGCCGAGACCTACGCCATTTGCACGGCCGACCTGCTGCTCAAGGGCGAGGGCGAAGCCGCCGACAACATCGTAGGCGGCCCGGAGCACTCCACCCTGGCCAACGACGCCTTCGCCGCCCGCGAGTTCGACTTCATGCTGTCCAACCCACCCTACGGCAAGAGCTGGAAGACCGACCTGGAGCGCATGGGCGGCAAGAACGGTATGCGCGACCCGCGCTTCGTGATCGAACACGCCGGCGAGCCCGAGTATTCGCTGGTCACCCGCTCCAGCGATGGCCAGATGCTGTTTCTGGCCAACAAGCTGTCCAAGATGAAGCAGGACACCCCGCTCGGCAGCCGTATTGCCGAGGTCCACAACGGCAGCTCGCTGTTCACCGGTGATGCCGGCCAGGGCGAGAGCAATATCCGTCGCTGGATCATCGAGAACGACTGGCTGGAGGCCATCGTCGCCCTACCCCTCAACATGTTCTACAACACCGGCATCGCCACCTACGTCTGGGTGCTGACCAACCGTAAGCCCGCGTATCGCCAAGGCAAGGTCCAGTTGATCGACGCCACCACCTGGTACCGGCCTTTGCGCAAGAATATGGGCAAGAAGAACTGCGAGCTGGGCGAGGAAGACATCGCCCGCATCTGCGATACTTTCCTCGACTTCAAGGAGAGCGAACAGAGTAAAATCTTCGACAATGCCGCCTTCGGCTATTGGAAGGTCACGGTCGAACGACCGCTGCGCATCCAGGGCATCGACCCGAACCGCGCCTATAAGGCTGCCGAGATCAAGAAGCTGAAAGAGACTGACGAGCGCAGCGAGGACGCGCCACCGGTCATCAAGAAGATTCACAAGCGGGGTACCGAGGCTGACCCGCTTGCGTGGCCGGTTCGCGGTTACCATCAACGGCCGGCCCGCCGTGGTGGAGTATGAGCCCGACACCGACCTGCGCGACACCGAGCAGATTCCCTTGCAAGAGGCGGGCGGTATCGAAGCCTTCCTGCAACGCGAGGTCCTGCCCTACGCCCCTGACGCCTGGTATCAGCCCGACAGCGTGAAGGTCGGCTACGAGATCAGCTTCACCCGTTACTTCTATAAGCCGCAGCCCCTGCGCACGCTGGATGAGATTCGGGCGGATATTCTGGAGTTGGAGAAAGAGACGGAAGGGCTGTTGGACGAGATCATCGGAGACGGCACGGGTTTATGAACATGCGTGATGACGTCCTCCGTAGGGGCGACCGGCCGGTCGCCCCTACAACGCACCGGCGCCGGTCTCTCCGTCTTCCCCGATTCGATTATACCCAGCAAGGGGCGTATTTCGTGACCATATGTACCCGAAACCGAGCCTGTCTATTCGGCGAAATCTTGAACGGAGAGATGCAGTTGAACGATATGGGGAGGGTGGCGCGTAGGGTGTGGGAGGAAATCCCCACCCATTTTCCCCATGTGGAAAGAGACGCCTGGGTCGTGATGCCTAATCATGTGCATGGCGTTCTCGTTATCGCAGGTCCACACGTAGGGGCGACGCATGCGTCGCCCCTACAACGCACCGGTGCCGGTCCGCCGAAACGTTCTATTGGTGCCATCGTCGGTTCATATAAATCCGCTGTGTCGAAACGCATCAACACAATGCGTGGCACACCCGGCGCATCGGTCTGGCAGCGCAATTACTACGAACACGTTGTCCGGAATGAAGCCGCGTTGAATCGGATTCGGCAATACATTGCGGATAACCCGGCCAGGTGGTCGGAAGACCCAGAGAATCCTGCCGTTAGGGACGATGTAGGGGCGACCGGCCGGTCGCCCCTACATCGGTGAATCTGATGATGGCCGCCGAACTGAAACCCTATCCCGCCTATAAGGACTCCGGCGTTCCGTGGCTGGGAGAGGTGCCGGCGCATTGGGAGGTCGCCGCTCTGCACCATAGATATTCGCAGTGCCTTGGTAAGATGCTCGACTCTAAGCGGATCACCGGCAACCACTCGCTTCCGTATCTGCGGAATGTTGATGTTCAATGGGATCAGATCAACATCAAAGACCTTCCCACTATGGACATTCTGCCGGATGAATATGAGCGTTATACCGTTCAACAAGGCGACTTGCTCGTCTGCGAGGGAGGAGAGGTGGGTCGATGTGCGCTGTGGTCAGGTGAACTAGCCAAGTGCGGGTTTCAGAAGGCACTGCACCGTCTCCGCCCGCGAAATGCCGATCTGGATGTCCCACGCTTCATGCACTATGCCCTTCGTGCTGCGGTGAAAGGCAATGCTTTCAACGATGGACACCTCAGTACTATTGCCCACTTGACAGGCGACAAACTTCGGGCGCACCGCTTTCCGTTTCCTCCTGCGGTAGAGCAAGAGTCGTTGGTGAGCTTTCTTGATGCTGTATTGGAGCAGGCTGACCGTGCGGTTTCTCGTACCCATCGCCAGATCGACCTCCTCCACGAATACCGCACCCGCCTGATCGCCGATATCGTCACCGGCAAGCTCGACGTACGCGAGGCCGCGGCCGCGCTGCCCGAGGTCGATTCACTCGCTGCCGAAGACCCCCTGGACGATCCCCTCGACACCGCTGCTGTGTAGGGGCGACCGGCCGGTCGCCCCTACCGAATCCGGCTGCCCCTACACGACACCGTGAGTGTTGCCCATTAGTCAATGAGACCTTATGCTGTACTACCCAGAAATTATGAGGCTGTGTCCATGAGTGGAGAAACGGAAGCCGAACGCCGTTATAGGAGGTCGCGCGAGGTCATTGAGAAGATCATAGCCAACGGCGGCGGATTGCGCATGGCCGACAACCTGTCCCGCGAGGAACTATACGACCGGGACAGAGCTAGGGCTGAAGCGCAGGCAGCGGCTGCCGCCGAAGACGAGCACCCCAAACGCGGGTGAGTGCCGTGCGCTTTGTCGATACGAACTAGCCTAATGCCCACCGACGCCTCTGCGCGCGACCTCGAACGTCTCATCTGCACAGCACTGACAGCCCCGCGTCACTATGTGAGACTGGTTAGGTCTAGCCTGTGTTATCGGAAAGGTACCATATTATGAGAAACAGACTTGATACGATAACTCTCAAGGGGTTCAAAACCATTCAGTCGCTAGAGAATTTTCAGCCTCGTCCCTTAACGGCGCTCATCGGTCCCAACGGCGCTGGCAAGTCCAACTTTATCTCCTTCTTTCGCATGATGAGTTGGGCACTGGCAGAAACGGAAAATCTTCAGTTTCATGTGAGTCAACAAGGAGGAGCCAGCACATTTTTACACGACGGCCCAGCCAAGACCCGTGAGATAGAAGCCCAACTCACGATCCGAACCGATGCCGGCGAGAATCAGTATGCGTTCCGGTTAGTTTGGGCGGCGGGAGATGCGTTTATCTTTGCTGATGAACGATACCGGTTCTCTCGCAAGAGCTACATCGGTGTTGCGCCTTGGCAAGAAACGGGCGCTGGGCATCGCGCTCCTCGGCTTCTAGCCGACGCGATCGGCGGGGATACGACCGCTCGCGTCATTCGAGACATCCTACGAAGAATCGTTATATATCAGTTCCACAACACCTCGGACACCGCCCGTATGCGCAGCAAGTGGCATCTGAATGACAATCGGTTTCTGAAGGAAGATGCTGCCAACATCGCGTCCGTTCTTTTTCGCCTGAAGGAACACGACGGCAAATATTATCAGCGAATAATAGATACCATCCGTCTCATCCTGCCGTTCTTCTCTGATTTTGAGTTAGAACCACACTACGAGAGTCTTCTTTTGAACTGGCGCGAACGAAACAGCGATCAAGTGTTCAGTGTGTCGCAAGCGTCGGATGGCATGTTGCGAGTTATCGCCCTCGTTACCCTTCTCCTTCAACCCGAGCAGGACTTGCCGGACGTTTTGGTTCTCGATGAACCTGAACTTGGACTGCATCCCTACGCCATTAACATCGTGGGCGGTTTGATACGCGCTGTATCGGACAGAATACAGGTCATCGTCGCTACGCAATCCATGGCGCTCGTTGATTGCTTTGAGCCGACGGACATCGTTGTTGTCGAACGCGAAGGTCGTAGCTCTACCTTTAGACAGCTAGACGCTGAGGCTCTGGGAGGATGGCTCGAAGACTATTCCCTTTCCGAGTTGTGGGAAAAGAATGTAATCGGCGGGCGTCCATAATGGGTGTCAGGTTGCATTTCATCGTTGAGGGACAGACCGAAGAGACTTTCGTGAACCGAGTTCTCCGCCCGCATCTGGCCCAGTTATCCATCTGGACGAAGGCTCGGCGTGTCATGACGAGTCGTAAGCATGGCACCAAATATCGCGGGGGTATCATGAGATACGCACAAGCGAAGAACGACATCAAAGCCTGGATAATGGAGGACCAGAACTCGGACGCACGTTTCACAACCATGTTTGACCTATACCATCTCCCAACAGATTTTCCTGGCTCTAAAGACGCTGCACAAATATCCGACCCCTACCAACGCATCAGAACTTTAGAGGACGCGCTGAACGGAGACATCGCCGATCCGCGCTTCATCCCCTATTTACAACTCCACGAATTCGAGGCGTTATTGTTGTCCGATCCTCAGAAACTCGACTCGCAGTTTCCCGACCGTAGCACTGGAGTACAGCAGCTTGTCGAATTGGTATCCACATTTGGTTCACCGGAACTGGTCAATGATGGAGACAAAACCGCCCCGTCAAAACGAATTATCGATAAAATCCCAGAATATGAAAAAAGGAAGCGGTCCGCCGGTCCCATTGTAACCGAGAAGATTGGCTTACCGACTCTGCGGTCGAAATGCGAACACTTCAGGGAATGGCTTGAAAGGTTAGAGACGCTTACATAGGGATCAAAAGTTCGCGTGCAAGAGGATGAAATGGCCACCACCGACACCTCCGAACGCGGCCTCGAACGCCTGATCTGCACCACGCTGGCCGGCCATCCCTGCGAGCCGCCCGCGACGGGTACGGTGGCCGAACCACCCGCCGGCTACGGCGGCGTGGGCTGGAGCGGCGGCAACTTCCACGACTACGACCGCGAATACTGCGTCGATCTGGTCCAGCTCTCGGCCTTTCTGCGCACGACCCAACCCAAGGCCGCGGCATCGCTGGGGCTGTCCGAGGACGGTCCGACGCGGCGCAGATTCCTGGCCCGACTCCAGGGCGAGATTGCCAAGCGCGGCACTATCGACGTGCTGCGCCACGGCATCGACCACGGGCCGCACCACCTGGACCTGTTCTACGGCACGCCTTCACCAGGAAATGAGAAGGCCCGGGAACGCTTCGCGCAGAACCGCTTCACCGTCACCCGCCAGTTGCGCTACAGTCGCGACGAGACCCAGCGGGCACTGGACCTCGGGCTGTTCATCAACGGCCTGCCGGTCTTCACCTTCGAGCTCAAGAACAGCCTGACCAAGCAGACCGTGGACGACGCGGTCTGGCAGTACAAGCAGGACCGCAACCCGCGCGAGAAGCTGTTCGCGTTCGGCCGCTGCGTGGCCCACTTTGCCGTGGACGAGAGCGAAGTGCGCTTCTGTACCCACCTCCAGGGCAAATCCTCGTGGTTCCTGCCCTTCAACCGGGGCTGGAACGACGGCGCGGGTAACCCGCCCAACCCCAACGGACTCAAGGCCGACTATCTGTGGCGCGCAGTGCTGACCCGCCAGAGCCTGACCAACATCCTGGAAAATTATGCCCAAGTAGTGGAATCAAAAGACGAGAAGACGGGCCGGAAGAAGAAGACCCAGGTCTGGCCGCGCTACCACCAGCTCGACGTCGTGCGCCGGCTGCTCGAAGACGCCGGGACGCGCGGAGTGGGCCGGCGCTATTTAATCCAGCACTCGGCGGGCAGCGGCAAGAGCAACTCCATTGCCTGGCTGGCCCATCAACTGATCGGACTGGCCAAGGACGACGCTCCGGTCTTCGATTCGATCATCGTGGTCACCGACCGGCGCATTCTCGACAAGCAGATTCGCGACACCATCAAACAGTACGCCCAGGTCGGCGCGACCCTCGGACATGCCGAGCGGTCGGGCGACCTGCGCCGCTTTATCGAGTCCGGCAAGAAGATCATCATCTCGACCGTGCAGAAGTTCCCCTTCATCCTCGACGAGATCGGCGACGAACAGCGCGGGCGGCGCTTCGCCATCATCATCGACGAGGCCCACTCCAGCCAGGGTGGCCGCACCAGCGCGGCTATGGGCCAGGCGCTGTCCCAGGCCGGTGCGGAGGGCGAGGACGAGACCTACGAGGACCAGATCAACCGCCTCATGGAGTCGCGCAAGCTGCTCCCCAACGCCAGCTACTTTGCGTTTACGGCCACGCCCAAGAACAAGACCCTGGAAATCTTCGGCCACCCGGCCCCCCAGGCTGACGGCACGGTCAAGCATCACGCCTTCCACACCTACACCATGAAGCAGGCCATCCAGGAGGGCTTTATCCTGGACGTGCTGACCCACTACACGCCGGTGAACAGCTATTACAAGCTGGCCAAGACCGTGGAAGACGACCCGCAGTTCGATACGAAGAAGGCCCAGCAAAAGCTGCGGCGCTTTGTCGAGGGCCACGACCACGCCATCCGCCTCAAGGCCGAGATCATGGTCGATCATTTTCACGAGCAGGTCCTGGCCCAGAACAAGATCGGCGGCGCGGCGCGGGCCATGGTCGTCACCAACGGCATTGAGCGCGCCATCCAGTATTTTCACGCCATCCGCGACTATCTGAAGGAAGGCAAGAGCCGCTACCAGGCCATCGTGGCCTTTTCCGGCGAGCCCGAGTTCAACGGAGCCAAGGTCAGCGAGGCGTCGCTCAACGGCTTTCCGTCCGGCAAGATCGCCGAGAGGATACAGGAAGACCCCTACCGGTTCCTGGTCTGCGCGGACAAGTTCCAGACCGGCTATGACGAGCCCCTGCTGCACACGATGTATGTGGACAAGACGCTCGCGGGCGTCAAGGCGGTGCAGACCCTGTCGCGCCTCAACCGGGCGCACCCCAAGAAGCACGATGTCTTCGTGCTGGATTTTCTGAACAAGACCGAGATCATCCGCGATTCCTTTGCCAGCTTCTATCGGGCGACGGTTCTGGCCGACGAGACCGACCCCAACAAGCTGCACGACCTCCAGGCTGACCTCGACGGTGCTCAGGTCTATTCTCCGGAGCAGATCGACGAGTTTGTGTCGCGCTACCTGGGCGGAGCCGAGCGCGACCAGCTCGACCCCATTCTCGATCAATGCGTGGCGGTCTATCGGCGCGATCTGGACGAAGACGGACAGGTGGACTTCAAGGGCAAGGCCAAGGGCTTCGTCCGCACCTATGCCTTCCTGTCCTCGATCCTGCCCTATACCAACCCGGCCTGGGAGAAGCGCTCGATCTTTCTGAATTTCCTGGTCTCCAAGCTGCCATCTCCTCAGGAGGAGGACCTGTCCAAAGGGATTCTCGACGCCATCGACATGGACAGCTACCGGGCCGAGAAGCGGGCCATGCAGCAGATCATGCTGCCCGACGAGGACGCCGAGGTCGAGCCGGTGCCGACCACCGGCGGCGGTCACTTACCTGAGCCGGAGCTGGACCGGCTGTCGAATATCCTGCGGGCCTTTAACCATCTCTTCGGCGACATCGACTGGGACGACGCCGACCGCGTGCGGCAGCTCATTACCGAGACCATTCCGGCCAGGGTGGCCGAGGATACGGCCTTCAAGAACGCCCAGCAGAACTCGGACCGGGAGAACGCTCGTATCGAGCACGACAAGGCGCTGTTGCGGGTGATGACCTCGGTGATGAAGGACGACACCGAGCTGTTCAAGCAGTTCATGGACAACCAGAGCTTCAAGCGCTGGCTGACCGATACGGTGTTCGGGCTTGCCTCCGAGCAGGCGGGCGCGGGGTGAGGCACCCGGTGTGATGGCTGAAGCGCATCCTGTTCCGGCTGCAAGAGGCGACGCAGCCGCGAAGCGCCGAGGCGCTGGGCTTCCGGCTGCATCCCCTGAAGGGCGACCGCGCGGGCCAGTGGAGCGTCCGCGTCTCGGGCAACTGGCGCGTGGTGTTCCGCTTCAAGGACGGCGAGGCCGTGGACGTGGACCTGATCGACTATCACTGACCGAAGGGGAGTGCTGACCATGAACGACATTGCAAGCAAGCGCGTTGGACCGATGCTGAACCCACCGCACCTGGGCGAACTGATCCGCGAGAGCATGGACGAGGTGGGCTGGAACGTGACCGAGACGGCGGCACGTCTGGGCTGCGAGCGCGGCACGCTGTCGCGCCTGCTGAACGGCAAGGCGGGCGTGTCGGCGAACATGGCGCTGGCGCTGGAGGACATCGGCTGGGGCACCGCCGATCACTGGATGCGGATGCAGGCGAGCTACGAGTTGGCGCAGGCGCGGCGCGCCCGGACGGCTGCGGACCGTCGTATGTTCTGCTAATATGGCTCGAAAGACATCCTCACAAAGCCCGTGTGTCGCGTATGCGGCAACCAGCACGTTGGTGTCCAGGAACACCCTCATGAGACGTTCTGGAAAACGTCTTCATCCGTAAGCCAACCTTTGGCCTGTGCGAACGGCGCGACACCTTGACGCAGTTCTTCAAAACGAGCCAATGCCAGTTGGCGGCGTAACGCACGGCGAATCAACTCGCTTTTGGGGCGTCCCGTGCGTTTTGCGAGTTTTGTCAACTCAAGGGCAAGCTCTGCATCCAGACGAACAGTGACCGTGTTCATGGAGACTATTGTGGGATATAAAGACGAAGGAGGCAAGCACTATTCACGACGCACACTCACGGACCGGGCTCCGAATTCCGTCTCCACCGAACGTGATACAGCTCAGCGGAGATTGGGACAGGAGTTCGTGAGAGCGTTTCTCCTTATGACTAGATTAGTCAGATTTAGGAGAAATGGCCGTATGCGTCAAACTCGTTCCGTCTGTTGGATGAGCCGGAGGTTCCAACATCCGCGAATAAATTTTTGCGACCTTTATCGCAACAGCGCCTCGGCCAATATCGCCTTTATCTGCGTGGTCTCGTCCCAGCCGGCCTGGTGCAGGGCTGGCGTGATATACTTGGCGCAAACGTCGCTTTCGCTGAGACGGGTCTTTTGCATGGCGAGCTTCTCTCATTCATCACATCTCACCCCCGTGCGCCAGCATAGTGCCGCCTCGTCCCTTGTCGGCGTATCGAGCGGGACCATCAACCGCTCGTGTTCTCCCCATTCTGAGATGGTCAGATTTTCTGTTCTTTCTGTTCCCCACTATAGGTCGGGAACAGCGGAACAGCTTTTTTTTCAGGGTCTAACCCTTTGGAATCGCTGGACAGTTGCTGTTCCCGGCCTGCGGCCGAAACCGCTGTGTTTTCAGGACCCTCGGGAACAGCAAAATAGCGGTACGGATCGCCCCTTTTGCCGCTCCCGACGCATCCGATTTTGCCCTGCTCGACCAGCGCCCGGAGCGTGTCGTTCAGCGGTTTCCTTTGGCCCTTCAATTCCGCCTGAACGGCCGCCATTCTCACCGGCTCTTCCTGCTCCTCCAGAAAGGCCATGATCTCTTCCCCCTTGAGCGCGGTGTCCAGGGCCTTTTTCGTGCCCGCCAACTCGACCAGGCCGGTGTCCTCGTTCAGGCGCAGCACGGACTCTTCCAGGGGGCGGCCCCGGCGCTGGGTGGAGGAAATGCTCCGATCGTGCTCCCCGCGCTTGAGAGAGAGAATCACGTCAACGGTCCCACTCAGCGCCTGACTCCCCAGTCCCTCCGCCCCGTGTGAACCGCCGCTCTTGCGGGCATGGTGCAGACAGAGGACATGTGCGTTGCTCCGGCGGGTCAGGGCGAGGAGCGGTTGCAGCGCCCGTACGGTGCGCGCGTAGTCGTTGATGTCCCCGATTGGGACGAGTTGAATCAACGTGTCCACAATAACCAGGCTGGGTTGGAACGTGTCGATAAGCTGCTCCAGCTTCTTGAACGTCGCCTCGGGTTCCCGCTCGAACACGATTGCCACCGGGGCCGTTGCTGGCAGGTCCATCTGAGTGAAATGCTCCTGCACGTCCACCGGCATTTCTTCCAGCGCCAAATAGACGACTCCACCCTGCTGCACGTCTCGACCGAGCCACGGCAACCCGAGCGCGACTGCCCGCGTCAGCGTCCGGGCGGTCGAGGATTTCCCCACTTTGGGCGCGGCAAAGAGAAAGGAGAGCCCGCCCCGCCGGAGCAGCCCGTCTACCACCCACTCCACTGGCTCCTGGGAGGTGTGCTTGAGTTCCGCCCAGGGCGTGCTCTTGAATCCGTCCGGGCGCTGGGAGGCCAGATTGTCCACACCTTGGAGCAAACGCTCACGCAACGGAGCGAGCGCCTCCCCGGTATGCGCCCGTCGCAGGCCGTCCTCCAGCAGGTTGATCAGACGCCGTCGGTCGGCATGCTCCCTGACGATCTTGGCCGGGTCCTCAATGTTGGCTGCGCTGGGAGTCGCATCCGCCAGCATATCCAGGTACTTAGCCGGCGGGTGCCCCGGCTCTTTTTTGAGTGCGTCGTACAGGGTGAGGCGGTCAATGGCGGTGCCCAACGCGGCTATGTGCTGCATGGCCCGGAAAATCTGCTTGTGCTCGCCATAGAAAAAGTCCTCCGGCGCCAGGTTCACCCGCTCAAGCGCGGTATGATCGAGCAATATCCCGCCCAGGACGGCCCGTTCGGCGGCGAGGTCGTGGGGAAGGACGCTGCGCGCCGCCGCCATACGACTCTGCGGCGGCTGGCTGCTCCTCCGTCGCCTGCGGCCACGAGGCCGGAGGGAGCCGATTTCACTCTCAAGTCTGCTGATGTTCTCCCAGATAGTCTGAGCCTTGTTTTGAATTTCATGATAGGCCAGCAGTTGGTTCTGCGGATCTGAACTTTGAGACTGTAACATAATGTTGGGTCCGGGCCGCTCGGGGCGGAAGTTGAGGGACGTGTCGTCCCAGGGTTGGCGGAACAGTCAGTGCCAAGGTAGGAACTGACTGGGGGCTAGAGCAAAATTCACATGAGTGTCGCGTCCAACGGCCTCCGCGTGTTTCCCGATACGTAGGGTGCGCCCTGCGCACCAGTAAAGGTGGTGCATGGGATGCACCCTACGGAACTCTGGAGAGCACCTCGCTACACCACGGAGGAAACTGCGCTAGTTATAAAATTTTATCACGACCCTCCCACTCCTTCAACTTCTCGCTTAGCGATAAAGACCACTTCTCGTATAGGACCGCTCAGCCGACGATCCGACGGCAAGGGGAAAACCTTGGATATTCAGGGCTTACGAGGAAACGGATGGGAATGAGAGAGAATCAGGAAGGAAACGGTGGTGGTGGGGTAGAATCAGGCGGGCACGGCTTCACCAGCCGGATAGTTCCCACGCCGGGAGAGCGGATGCTGGCTGCGATATGCCAAAAACTGGCCGACCAGATCGTAATAGTGCTGCCGGCTGCTGAGTTCCTTCATGGCTAAACGCAGGGGCCGACAGGGCCCAAAAGACTTTGCATACCAGTCTATGGTCTTCCTGAATTGGGTGCAGGCCAGCTTCTCTCCACGCTGCCGTACCGCTCGCTCAAAATGACGGGTCATAAAGGCAACGCGCGTCCCTAAGGATGGCTCGGGCGGGGCAGGCTGCCCCAGCAGGCCGGCCTGAATATGCTGGAAGACCCAGGGGTTGGTCAGCGCGCCGCGGCCGATCACGAGGCCCGCGCAGCCCGTTTCTTCGAGCATGCGTTTCGCGGTTTCCGTGTCGCACACATCGCCGTTTCCGAAAACGGGCATGGCCCGTACGGATTCCACGACCGTGCGAATACCACCCAGGTCGACCGAGCCACGGAAGGCTTCGGCTCGCGTACGGCCGTGAATGGTCAGGGCGGCAACGCCTACCTCTTCAAGAATGGGGGCCAGCACCGGTGCATCGAGTTGCGTCTGATCCCAGCCCAGGCGCGTCTTCACGGTGACCGGAATGTTGACCGCTCGGGTCACCGTTCGGACGAACGCGCCAGTTTTTTTCGGGTCTTTCAACATGGCCGCACCGGCTCCGATTTTGACGACTTTTTCAACCGGGCAGCCCATGTTGATATCAATGGCATCCGCCCCCTGCTCCTCAAGCCAGACCGCCGCATCGCGGACTTCTTCGGCCACCGGGCCAAAGAGCTGGACGCTCAGCGGGCTGTCTTCCGGGCGCGTGTCGATCAGCTCAAAGGCTCGACGATTTTTTTCGAGCAACGACCGGGCATGGACCAGTTCGGTGGTCGCCAGACCAAATCCGCCCACTTCGCGCATGCACCACCGAAACGGGAGGGTCGTGTAACCCGCAAGCGGAGCCAGGAACAGATTCGTTGAGAGGGCTAATTCGCCGAGTTGCACGAGTTAAGACTCCGCAATAAAGACATCCGGCGAAATAGCCGCTGCCGGGAAATTCGTCAAGACTCGCCGGTCCGCCGTCACCAAGGGGCACTGTAAGTCTTGTGCCAATACGACAAATTCACAGTCATAAGCCGAGCAGCGAGAAGACATGACGGCATCGAGTACGCGCTGCGATGCCACTTCATATTCTCTTCCCTGCAAGAGAGATTCTGCTTGCTGCATAATGGCCTGAGCGTCATCAAGTGAGAAGACCTGTTGGCGCAGGTAGAATGCCAACACATTACGAAATTCTGAACGCCAGAGAAGCGGGGCAGCCCATTCGGCATCTTTCCGCAGTACCCGTTGGGCCTGGGTCGTTCGTTCTCCCTCCATATGGAGATAAGCAATCAGATTGGTGGCGACTACAATCACGGACGGCCGTCACTTTTCGCCCGAGCCAGCAGCTTGTCCGTCAAGGGAAGCCCCGTTGTTTTTCTTCGAACAGTTCGAGCCCGTGCGAGCACTCGCTCAACGTCGATAGATGGGAGCTGTAACGCTCGCTCTAAACAATCAATAGCCTGATTATTCATACTCCGACGCTCGTCGGTCGCACGCCGCTTCAGTCTTGAGTACAACGCCTCAGGGATGTTTTTAATAGTCAGCGTGGGCATCTTTTCCACTCTCCCGGAAAGATTCAAAACGGAACCATATTGCAACCATAATCGGATCGAGCGCTGAAGACAACCAGGAGAGAAAGGGACGGGTCTCGGCAGCCGGCCTTCAGCGCCGGTCAAACTGGCGTTCGAGCTGACGTACCGCATAGCGGACCATGGTTGGCCGGCCGTGCGGACAGGTAAACGGCGAGGTACAATCCAGCAGGGTTTTCACCAGGGCGTGCATGGCCTCTTCGGTCAGCGTTTGACCGGCTTTAATCGATTTTACCTTACAGGCGATACGCGCCGCCAGATCCTCCTGTTTGGCCTCAATGGAGTTATCCGACTGCCCTTCGGCCCGGGCTTCGGCCAGTTCACTTAACAGCGCCGGCGTGTCGGCCGGCCGAAAATACGCCGGCGTCGCCTGCACCTGAAACGTGTTCCCCCCAAAGGGCTGAATGTCAAAGCCGATCTGGACGAGATAATCGTGCAGTTCTTCCAGGGCACTGCACGCAGCGGGCGATAACTCAAAAGTTACGGGTATCAGCAACGGCTGCGTCGCGTCGTGTTTGTGTTGCAGGCTGTCGAGCACCTGCTCGTACATGATACGCTCATGCGCCGCGTGCTGATCCACAATCCAGAGTTCGCCTTCCACTTCAACCAGGACAAATAACTCATGGCTCTGGCCAACGACCCGGAATGCGGTCCCGTCAGGCCGTTGCCACAAGGTCGCTTGTGAGGGGACTGGGCTCGGCGGGGCGGCCTCCGATTCGCGGACCAGCGGCTTGTCCAGCAGGCGTAGGCCGGGCTCAGACCGGGCTCCATACGCACCGGTGGCCTTGCGGCGTCTTTGGGGTCTTGGGTAATCGGCCGGGTCGGGTATCGGGACCGAGCTGTCCAGGGCCCGACTCTCGGTCCGCGCCTGATTCTCGGTGCGGGACCAATCCTCGGTTCGGCTGTCAGCTTGTTGATTGTCGCCTGGCAGAGCAGAGGCCGGAAGCTCGATTGTTTTGAACAGATTGGCCCGATCAAGCGTCTTTCTGACGCTTTGGACGACCATCTGGAGAAGCTCGCGTTCCGCTTGAAATTTCACTTCGCGCTTTGTGGGGTGAACGTTGACGTCAACCTGGTCAGTCGGAACAGTCAGAAAGAGGATGCCCAACGGAAAACGGCCCGCGGGCAGGAGCTCTCCGTAGCCGCGACTCAGGGCAGAGGATACTGGCTGGCTTTTCACCGGCCGCTCATTCACGAAGAAGTATTGTCCGGTCCGGGTATTGCGGGTGCGACTGGGCGGACTGATGAGACCGGTCACCCCAACGCCCTCCTCGGTCAGGCGTGCTTCCGCACTCGGGAGCACCAGGAACTCCTGAGCCCATTCCTTGCCTACAACCGCACGCGCGCGCAGGGCCAACTCATCTTGGGGAGGCGCATGAAACACCTCGCGCCCGTCTGACTGAAAGCGAAAGTGAACGGACGGACGCGATAACGCCAGGGCGATCAAGACCTCATGCACCTGATGACCTTCGGCAGTCGGAGATTTGAGGAAGGCCCGCCGCGGTGGGGTATTAAAAAACAAATGCCGCGTGGTCACCGTCGTTCCCTGCGGACAGCCGGCAGGGGTCGTCTCTATCGGCGCACTGCCCCCCGCCCGGACACGTACCCCTTCGATGGCCTCCGCTGTCCGGGAGAGCAATTCGACCTGTGTCACAGCGGCAATGCTGGCCAGCGCCTCGCCGCGAAAGCCTAAGGTGGTGAGGAGAAAGAGATCATTGCTGGACTGTATTTTACTGGTCGCGTGACGCTGGAAGGCGAGCGGCGCATCCTCCGGCGTCAGGCCGACCCCGTCGTCCTGGACAACGATTTCGTCAATCCCACCTTTGGTAATCGACACGTTGATTGATCGCGCGCCGGCGTCAATCGCGTTCTCGACCAGCTCCTTGACAATCGAGGCGGGACGCTCAATCACTTCGCCCGCACGGAGCTGCTCAATCGTATGCGAATCCAGAAGGCGAATACGGTCCATACTACGACTCACCTGCACGCCCAAAGAGGCCGAGTTGAGCAGACGCTTCTTTGACCGTGGTCGGGGCTTTGGTTGCCCTGCCCCGCGAACGTCTTTTGGCCGGTCGAACCAACTCCGCCGACCCTTCGAGATCCTTGAGAATCTCTTCCGCCCGTTCCGTCACCACCCGCGGTAGGCCGGCCAGCTTGGCCACATGGATGCCATACGATTGGTCTGAGGCCCCGTCGATGACCTTGTACAGAAAAACAACCTCATCCCGCCATTCACGCACGGCAAAAGTGTAATTCACCAAGCCTGGCAGCAGCCGTTGCAAGTCGGTGAGTTCGTGGAAATGCGTGGCAAACAGGGTGCGGGGCCGTGGCCCGTCGTCATCAACCAGGAATTCGATTATCGCCCTGGCAATGGACAGGCCATCCGCCGTCGAGGTCCCACGTCCGATCTCGTCCAGCAGCAGCAGGCTCCGTTCGGTAGTCGTGTTCAGAATCTGGGCGGTTTCAATCATTTCTACGGCAAACGTGCTTTCCCCCAGGGCCAGATTATCGGAGGCTCCGATACGGGTAAAAATTCGATCCACAATACCAATCCGGGCACGCGTGGCCGGGACAAACGAACCGACCTGGGCCAGCAGCACAATCAGCGCGGCTTGGCGCAGATACACGGATTTGCCGCTCATATTGGGGGCGGTCAACAGCAGGAACTGGTGATCCGAGCGATTGAGCTGCACATCGTTCTCGACAAAGGCACTCCGTCCCAGCAGCGACTCGACGACCGGATGCCGTCCGCCAACGATCGACAGTTCGGCTGCCTCTGACATTTCAGGCCGAACGTAATGCTGATCGATCGCCACCCAGGCAAAGCCGGCCAAAACGTCGAGGTGGGCACACGCCCGCGCAAGCGCTTGAATCTGCATCATATACTGGAGGACCAGCTCGCATAATTCGGCAAAGAGTTCCTGCTCCAGGGCGACCGAGCGGTCCTGGGCGTTGAGAATCTGGTCCTCGTACTCTTTCAGCTCAGGCGTCACGAATCGCTCCGCATTGGCAAGGGTTTGTTTCCGCGTATACGCGTCAGGAACCTTATTGAGGTGGGTCTTGGAGACTTCCAGATAATACCCAAAGACCCGATTATACCCGACTCTGAGCGAGGGAATGCCTGTACGTTTACTTTCCCGAGCCTGAAGCGCTGCCAGCCATTGCTTGGCATCCGAGGCAATGACCTGTAAGCGATCCAGCTCCGCATGGTAGCCTGGTGCAAAGACACCGCCCTCCCGGAGGTGAACGGGTGGCACCTCGACCAAGGCGCGCGCCAGGGTGTCCGGCAAGAGACCGAGGTCGGTTTGCAGTTGTTCACACTGTTGCCGCAACAACGAACTCTGAACCGTTTCCAGCGCTCGACTTACGCCGGGGATTTGTGCCAACGAGTCACGCAGAGCCGCGCAGTCTTTGGGATTCGCCACTCGACAACTGAAACGGGCCGCCAGGCGTTCCAGATCGCGAATGGGAGCGAGCGTGCCGCGCACCGCTTCCAGTACGGCGGGCGCGTTGGCGAACTCTGCCACGCCGGCATGCCGGGCTTCAATGGCAGCTACGGACAAGAGCGGGTTCCTCAGCCAGTGCTGTAACAGTCGCTTGCCCATAGGCGTGACCGTGGCGTCCAATACGTCGATCAACGCCTTGCCGCGGATGTCGGGGTTCGCCGGACGAAAGATCTCCAGGCTACGCTCGACGACCGGACCCAGCAGCATGGTTTCGCCCGTGTGGAGCCGTTTTGGCAGGCCAATATGCGGCAGGCTGACCTGCATATGCTGCTGGAGAAAACGGAGCACCAGGGCGACGGCGACGGTGGTTTCCGAGTCCAATTCCAAGGCGCGCAAAGAGTCCAGCCCAAAAAAGGACTGGATGCACTCCACGCTGTCATCGAAGGCAGCCAGCCAGTCTTCCAGCGTGGTCAGGCTCACCTCGGCTTGACTGCTTCTATGCGCGGCCAGGGCGGGATGTCCGGCCATACCCTTGGCGATAACAATCTCGCGCGGCGCGAGATGAGCGAGCGCGTCAGCCAGGGAAGATTCCGTCTCATTCCAGAATTGGAACGCTCCGGTCGTTGGTTCGAGCAGCGCCAGCCCCCACTGTCGTCCACTGGCAAACATCCCCAGCAAGGTCGGACTTGCCGCGTCGGTCTCGTTTTCGACATACGTGGAAGGGGTAATCACCCGCGTGACTGCGCGTTTGACCAGACCCTTGGCCGTTTTCGGGTCTTCGACTTGGTCATACAGGGCAATTTTTTTTCCGGCCTTGACCAGCCGGGCGATATAGCCCTGGACGGCATGGTAGGGGACGCCGCACATCGGGATCTTGCCGTCTCCGCCGTCGCGGGCGGTCAGGGTGAGATCGAGCAGGTTCGCGACCAGCGGCGCATCATCAAAAAATATCTCGTAGAAGTCTCCCAGGCGGCACAGCACAATCGCGTCCTGATGCTGTTGCTTCACCGACAAATATTGCTGCATCAGGGGGGTGAGAGCCATACTGTTCTTCTTCGCGACCGGGTGTCTGCGACCAAGGGCAGGGTCGTTTTCTTTTCTTATCTGCTTTCTCCCGATCCAGCCAGTCCGACGGGCGCACGGGCTCTCCCTTGATCTCAGGTCATAAAGCTGGAGAATGAGCACCAGTCCGTTACAGCCCCAGGCAGAAAGGATGCCCATCATGCCCGAGCTCGACCCGGAACAACAACAAATCCTGTCCACGCTCAACCGTTTCGTAGAGCGTGAGGTCAAGCCGGTCGCCAGTGAAATGGAGCATCGCGACGAATACCCCCACGCCTTGGTCGAGCGGATGAAAGAGCTGGGTTTGTTCGGCGCGATTATCCCGACCGAGTACGGTGGTATGGGCTTGTCCTTTACGACCTATGCCATGATTATTGAAGAAATCTGTCGCGGCTGGATGAGCCTGACCGGTGTCCTGAACTCCCACCTGCTATTCGCCCACATTCTGGCGCTGTTCGGCACGGAGGAACAAAAACAACGACTCCTCCCGGCCATGGCTACCGGCGAGAAACGCGGTGGCCTCGCCCTGACCGAGCCGCATGCCGGGAGTGATGTACAGCGCATTCGGACCACGGCCAAGAAGCAGGGCGACGGCTATCTGATCAACGGCTCAAAAATGTTTATTACCAATGCGCGGCACGGCAATATTCTGGCCGTCGCCGCCAAGACCAACCCCGATGCCGAGCCCGCCTATGCCGGCATCAGCCTGTTCGCTGCCGAGAAAGGCGCTCCGGGACTGACGGTCAGCCGGGATATCAAGAAGCTGGGCTATAAAGGTCTGGATACATGTGAACTCGCCTTTGAGGACTTTCCGACGCCAGCCGCCTCCCTGATCGGTGGTGAAGAGGGCCTGGGGTTCAAGCAAGTCATGGGCGGTTTGGAAGTGGGTCGGATCAATGTGGCGGCCCGGGCGGTCGGCGTGGCCCAGGCCGCCTTTGAGGAAGCCATTCGCTATTCCCAGCAGCGCGAAACCTTCGGCAAGCCCATCTGTGAACACCAGGCCATTCAGCTCAAACTGGCCGATATGGCCACCAAGATCGAGGCCTCCCGCCTACTGGTTCGGCAGGCGGCCGAGAAGAAAGACAACGGGGAGCGATGCGACCTGGAAGCCGGGATGGCCAAGCTGTTTGCGTCCGAAGCGTGTGAAGAAGTCGCCCTGGAAGCGATGCGTGTGCTGGGCGGGTATGGCTACACCCAGGAGTTTCCGGTCGAACGTTTTTACCGGGACGCACCCCTCATGATTATTGGAGAAGGCACGAGCGAAATTCAGAAACTGGTGATCGCCCGTAACCTCCTGAAAAAATATCGAGCCTAGAGTCACCGCGTAGAGCCGTCTTTGTTTCTCGCTATTTTGTCACCTAGGTGCCACTCCAGGCCGGTCTTTTGGCTTGGCATGCCCCAGTGTTTTGTGTATGGTAATGAAAACACTCAGTTATTCGTAGTGTTCGTTATGGTTTTTCACCAACACAGGTCGTGCTCACACGCCAGTCCTTCCCTCTAACCGAACGTTACATTTTTGTGTTGAATCGCGCGGACTTCTCGGGGCAGTGCACCGAGTCGGGAGAAGCATATGTCCACCACATTGGAAAAAACTCGAAACATCGGCATCGTTGCCCACGTTGATAGCGGCAAGACCACCGTGAGCGAACGCGTCCTGTACTATACAGGTCTCTCGCACAAAATCGGTGAAGTGCACGAAGGGACGGCGGTCACCGACTGGATGCCCCAGGAACGAGAGCGGGGTATCACGATTACGGCGGCGGCCATTACCTGTGACTGGGGTGATCATCAGATCAATATCATTGATACGCCCGGCCATGTGGATTTTACCACCGAGGTGGAGCGCAGCCTACGCGTGTTGGACGGTGCCATTGTCGTCTTCTGCGGGGTTGGCGGAGTCGAACCACAGTCGGAGACCGTGTGGCGGCAAGCGGACAAATACGGCGTGCCTCGCATTGTCTTTATCAACAAACTGGACCGCGTCGGTGCGGACTTTCATGGTGTGGTCGATCAGATCAAGAATCGGTTGGGCGCGCGCCCGCTGATTCTCCAACTGCCGATCGGCGCAGAAGATGCCATGACGGGCGTGGTCGATCTGATTCAGCACAAGGCCCTCGTCTGGGAGGAAGATACGCTTGGAGCGCGGTTTCACGAAGAGGAAATTCCGCCAGAGCTCCAAGCGGAGGCGGCGAAATTCTCCGAATTGCTGGTTGAAAGCGTGGCCGATGCCGACGACACCTTATTGGAGAAATATCTGGGCGGTGAAACCCTCACGCCGGAAGAAGTCACCGCCGCGGTCCGCCTCAAGACGCAGTCGCTCGACGTCTTTCCAGTCCTGTGCGGCACCGCGCTGCGCAACAAGGGTATCCAGCCGCTCTTGGATGCCGTGGTCAACTATCTCCCGCCGCCGGTACGACCTGTGGCGGGCCAAACCCTCGCCGGGAAAGAACGCACCTGGCAGGTCACGGATGACATCCTGGCCGGCTTGGCTTTCAAAACCATGCACGATCCCTACTCCGGACAACTGACTTTTGTCCGGCTGTACAGTGGCAACGTAAAGACCGGGACTTCGATTTTTAACCCACGCACCGAACGGAGCGAGCGCATTGGCCGTCTGGTCCGCATGCACGCCAATAAGAAAGAAGACCTGGAGAGTGCCGCGGCTGGAGACATCATCGCGGTCGTGGGCTTAAAGAACTTCACGACCGGCGACACCATCGCGGTCAAGCAGCATCCCGTTTTGCTCGAATCGATTTCCTTCAAGGAGCCGGTTATCTCGGTCGCGATTGAGCCCAAAACCAAGATCGATTCCGAAAAGCTGGGGCTCGCCCTCCAGCGTTTATCCTCGGAGGACCCCACCCTGGTCATTCAAACCAACGCCGAGACCGGCCAGACTATTCTGTCCGGCATGGGCGAGCTGCACCTCGAAGTGATTTTGGACCGGCTGGTGCGCGAATTTAAGGTCGAAGTCAACACGGGCGCACCGCAGGTCTCCTATCGCGAAACCATTACCCGAGGCGCAGAAGCCGAAGGACGCTATGTGCGCCAGACGGGCGGCCGGGGTCAGTTTGGGCATGTCTTCCTCAAGATCGAACCCAATGACAACGAAGGCCTGGTCTTTGTCAACGCCATTAAAGGCGGCGCCATTCCCCGCGAGTATATCAACTCAGTCGAAAAAGGCATTCGTGAAGCCGCAGAGAACGGCGTCATCTACGGCTACCCTCTCCTCAACACGACCGTCACCTTGTATGACGGCAACTATCACGAAGTAGACTCGTCAGAGCTGGCCTTCCACATGGCGGGCTCCATGGGATTCAAAGCCGCGGTGAATAAAGCCAGGCCCGTCTTATTGGAACCCATGATGGAAGTCGAAGTGGTCGTGCCCGAAGACTATATGGGAACGGCCATGGGAGACCTCCAGTCACGCCGCGGCAAGGTGACCGAGCTTGGCGAGCGTGCCGGAGGCCAGCGCACGGTGACCGCCCACGTCCCGCTGGCGACAATGTTCGGCTATGCCACAGCCATTCGATCACTCACCCAGGGACGGGCGACCTACACCATGGAGTTCGATCACTACGATAAAGTTCCTGCCAGCGTCATAGATGAGGCGCTGGGTCGAACCAAGGAGCTGGAAGTCGGGTAAGTTATGCGGCACGTGCTCCGTAGGGGCAATTCATGAATTGCCCCTACACCGGCGGAGGAAGGCTGCGGGCAAGATGCCCGCGCTCCCAGGGGGAGGTTCCGTCTCCACAGTGTTGCGGGATGGTAGCCCTTCGCCTACAATCTGCCCGCATGCCGGAGTGGTGGAACTGGTAGACACATGGGACTTAAAATCCCATGGGGCTTTGCCCCGTGCGGGTTCGAGCCCCGCCTCCGGCATGGCAGAAACAGCTTGCGCTTCGCTCACCGACTGAATGCAAGTCACGCGGCAGAGTGAAGCGTTTTATCCTTCACACTCCTCAAGCCTTGCCCCACGTCGCCACTCGCTCGGATCAATAAATTCTCCAGCGTGGACACCCTTCTGTTCTACACTCGCTACCTCTTCGTGAGGCATATAGGAGTTGGAGAAATAGGCTACAGCATGTCCGTTTGCGACCAGCCAGCCGTTCAGGTCCGTGCCGTCGCTGCTAAAGCAGACACCGAGTGCCCGACCGTACCTGTCCAATTCGGGTTCGAGGTAGCAGGAGACCCTGTTGTCGGCCCCAATCTTCTCCTTGAGCGCATCCGTTGCATCTTGGCCACACGGGTAGCACATGCCATCCGCGTTGAGGCAGAGTTGCTGCTCTGGCCAGGTTTCTGGCGCGTCGATACCAACCAATCGTATGCGCTCCTCGCAGAGTGTGAGCGTGTCGGCATCGATGATCCTTGCCTCTTCGATAACGATCTCTTCCTCGCAGATAAGGGGTATGGTTCTGTCCTCATCATCCCGCAGTTCACGGGCAACAATGACGAAATTCTGTTGAGCCTCTTGCCACTGCACCTTCACCGCGGTCTCTGCTTCGGGGAAGCCGGGCAGAGTAAACGTTCCGCTGACATCGCGTAAAAACTCTTCCTCCTCCCCTTCCCCCACAGTGGTGACGGTCACGGTAGCCCGACCAAACTCTACACCATCTACCTCAGCCACAACCGTATGCTCTCCCTCACCGAGCAGATTCCAGTTGAACAAGAGTCCAAAACCATTGTTGCTATCGCCACATTCTTTTTGCGTATCCGTCCGCCGGGTGCCATATCCCACTCGCCATCTATCCGCCGCATTACCGTCGAATATAATCTCAATCTTCCCGGCTTCGCAGACCCAACCGGAAATCACCCCGACACCGCTCTGATACGATCCTGGCCCCGGATTCTCCAGCACACCCTTGGCTTGTGCCCACACCAGTTGGGAGGAAAAGACAGACAGGAGGAACAGCACGACAGGAGAGAATACACTCACCCAGTCGCCTCACGCGTCCGTCCGAACAGGGCTTCACGCAGACCATCCAGGACTCCTTCCAGGCGCGCCATGCGCTGCTCCAGCGTGTCCAGTCGTTGTTCAAAGGTTTCTAAACGTCTCTCCAAAGTGTCCATCCGTCCCTCAATACGCTGTATGCGGTCCGTCAAGCGTTGTTCTACGCTCCGCAACTCTTCGCGCACGCTTTTCATACTTGTCAGCAGGAGCGCTGCCAGCGCTACACCCACACTCAGGATGCCGATCAATTCCGCACTCATGTTCGCTCCTTCACTTTTTCTCTCTTTGATAGCACAGCCGGCCTAATATTTCGCGATCACCTGTTCGGCAAAATCCTTGTAGACTTCACGGCTTGTTTTGAGCGGCGGCAAAAGAGAAATCTCTCCGAGCCCGGCCTGCTCGGCCTGGCGGATGGCCCCGATCAGTTCAGCGGGTTCACCGACCATGCACGATCCCTTGATCGTTTTCGGCGTGATGAATTTGCGCTCCTCGGGGACATGGTAGGTGCAGTGTCCATCATGAATCTGAAGGTAACGTTTGGCCTGGGGCGTTTCCATGTTCTCGACCTGATCACGATACTCTTCCCAGACATCCTGGAACGCTTCGGGCACCGTACTCTCATCCCCGGTTTGTTCGTAAATTTCATACACAAAATGCAGGGCGCAGGTGACCCAGGAGCCACACGCTTCGATCACCCGGTCCGAGGTTAAGTCTTCTCCCGGTTTCAATACGACAGCCGTGGTCAGGGCTGTCGTATGAAAATTCTCGGGTAAGGTGCGCCCGGCTCGCTCGGCCCCGGCCTGTACCCGGCTGACGTTCGCCTGCAAGACCTCACTCTGTTCGTTAAACAGGGACACCAGTCCGTCGCCAAATTCTCCCGCGGTGCGGAGGGCCAGCGGTCCATTGGCCGCAACATAGATGGGAATCGGCTGTTCCAGATCAATGAATTTCAGGTCCTGATGCAGAAATTTGATCGTCCGCGTCGTTCCATTCAGGCTATACTCGACCTCTCCCCCGCGCAGCAGCGTGCGGACCACGCGCAGGTATTCACGGAAATCTCTGACCTTCATCGGCTGCATGCCCATAACCCGCATGGCCGTATGACCGGTCCCCACACCAAGGAAGGTCCGGCCAGGGGCGAGGCGGTTAATCGAGGCAATGGAGTGCGCGGTCACCGGGGCAATCCGCGTCCCCGGAATAGCGACCCCGGTACCAATACGCAGGCGCGAGGTGTGCTGAGCGGCCAGCGCCAGGGTGGCGTAACAGTCCGACCAGATCATCTGGGAGTCCGGCACCCAGGCCGCGTCAAAGCCTAAATTCTCAACATAGGGAAAGAGATCCCAGTTATCGATTTTGGTATGGGCAGTAATACTGAATTGCATGTTCTTCCTCCTCAGTTAGTGTATCACCGCATGTCTGTATCATTCGCTCCGGGCAACCGCAATTTCTCCAACCTGCCTTTTACCAGAGCGTTTCACCATGGGCTGTAGCCGTGCTGTTTGGCTCTCGTCATGCCGGACGTGATCCAGCATCCAGTATAGGTGTGAGCATCAGTTTGAAGCGCTGCTAGCCCGTCTTTCCCTTTCGCGCTAGAATGCCCCTGGAGGAACTGTATGAGTCATCTGCTTGAAATGCCGGATGCGCTGTACACCGCTCTCAAGGAGGCTGCGGATGCACGTGGCCTCAGCCCGCTCGGCTGGATCGCCGCCCACCTCTCCTCCCATTCTCCGCAGACAACACCGAGTGAGGATGCAGAGCAAGCGCAGAGTCCTCAGACGCTCGCGGACCTTTTTGTCGGCCGGGTCGGCCGCATTCAGAGTGGCGGCAAGGAACGGCTGCCTGAGGAATGCGGATCAGCCTTCACGGACTATCTGGAGGAGAAGCGGAAAGCAGGACATCTGTGATCCTGTGTGATACTGGCCCGCTGGTTGCGTTGATCGACCGCAATGATCCATATCATCCCCAGAGTGTAGCCGCGTTGCGCACCCTTCCAGCCGTCCCATTACTCACGACCTGGCCGTGTCTGGTTGAGGCGATGTACCTTCTCTGGCGCGTGGGTGGCCTGCCTGCTCAGGAGGAGCTGTGGAGCTATCTGGCTGACGGCTTGGTTATTCTGCACACACCCGAGGCAAAAGAGTGGGAACGGATGCAGGTTCTCATGCGGCAGTACCATGACGCGCCAATGGATCTCGCAGATGCTTCACTGGTGGTGGTCGCCGAACAGCAGAACCTCCGGCGGATTTTCACTCTGGACAGCCATTTTCAGGCGTATCGAATTCACGGCACCTCTCCCTTCGAAGTCGTGCCATAGACAGTTGCAGTCGCGCCGGTACGCTTGCGTCATGCCGGACGTGATCCGGCATCCATGCTTCGACTCCGCCCTTGCGGGCTACGCCCTTCGACTCCGTTCATGCTGAGCGTAGCGGAGCGAAGTCGAAGCAGGCCCCCGAGGCGGCGCTGTTCGCGTTGCGCTGAAGTCGTGCCGCGAACAGCAAGGGGCAGGAGCTTCGGAAAATTTGGCCAGGGGGCACCGCCCCCTGGACCCCCGGAGGTAAAGAGGTAAAGAACCAGGATTTAAGGGAGCGACCGGGCAATACGGAATCCGTTGTCATGGTCCCGAAGGCCAGCGGTGAGCCAGTCGCGGTCGGCCGAACGGAGGAACCTCGGGTAGAAGTCCCAGGAACCGCCGCGCAGAACCCGGCGGGAGCAGTTGCCACTCTCCCACGCGCTCCCATCATTCGGCGCGCCCGTATAACTGTTGTTCCAGCAGTCCTCCGTCCACTCCATAGCATTGCCGTGCATATCGTACAGGCTCCACGCGTTCGGGGCGAAACTGCCCACCGGCGCCGTCTCGCGGTTGTCCCACTGGCTGCCGCACCCGTCGCAGTTCGCCCGGTTCACCCCGATTGCGTCGCCCCAGTGATACCTGGTCTCCGTCCCCGCCCGCGCCGCATACTCCCACTCCGCTTCGCTCGGTAGGCGATACTCCTCGCCGGTCTGCGCCGACAACCAGGCCACGTAGGATTGCGCGTCGTTCCAGCTCACGGGAATCACTGGCCGGTCACCCCGACCCCAGCCCCGGTCGCCTGGCTGGTAGCCGTTGCATCCGCCAGCGGCTACGCAGGCGTCCCATTCAGCAAATGTCACCTCGTACTGCGATAGCGCGAACCGTGGCACATTCACGGTATGCACTGGAAACTCGTCCGAATAACAGTCCCCATCATCGTTCAGGCAGCCCATGCGGAATGAACCCGCGGGAATCACCACCATCTCCGGCCCCACGCCGCCCGAAGACAGCGTGTCCCTGAACGTCGTCCCGACGTCCGGCGGCTCGGCTTCGTCTGGATCGGCGACTTGCACCGACCGGACAATCGTCTTCGAGAACGTCGTCTCGCCCCGACCGCGACTATGGACCCCGGTGACCTGCAGGTCCAGCTTGATGTCCACGATCCCCGCGGTGCCCGCCGTGTTGAACGCGGAGAGCGGCACGCGATGAACCACCTCATCCGACGGACCCACCTCATTGACACCGAGGGGGCCCCCTGCGCTGTTCTCATGATTACGGTAGCTCCAACGGTAGCTCGCCGCCTCGGCGGGGAGGCCAATGATCGTCGGCCGCGCGTCCAGGACCAATTCGGCTGTGCGTTCGTCTATCCGGGCATGGAAATCCGGTAACAGGTCCAGCTCGCTCAGGTCGAGCTTGTACTCCAAATTGCGCGAGTACAGCCCGACGTTGTCGCTCAGCTCCAACGACTTGTACGCGTACGCCAAGCCTTCGTCGGGTTCGGGCTCCCAATCGACCAGTTCGAACTCGACGTCCTACCTGGGAATGAGCCAGAAGTGAACCTGTTGGACTCTGCAATCTAGATGGTGACATGGGGTCAGCGATTGACTCGGGGACGGAACCTCCGGCTGCTTGAACGTGATCACCGGAATCGAGTACCCCGACCCGGCGCGCCTCTGGCACCTTTTCGAGGCGGAGAGAACACGGTAGCCTTTCGGGCATGTTATGGTCGAGCCATGTGAGCCAGTTCCGAGTTGGTCGTGTTCGTACACGAACGTGTCTATGACGTTGATGCCCAAGGAGATGTCCGGACATTCGGAACGACCAGGCGCGCTGCCGTACTCGACCGTTGCGTACTTGCCGCACGTGTACATCTTGAAGAACAGGTCTAGGGCGTATCGGCGGCCCGGCGCAATCGCCTCGCTGACCGCTCCGCTTGGCCTGCTCTCGTCCGTGAACTCCCTGAGGGCGGCCCGCGAGCTCGCCACCCCCAACTCCAAGAGGTCATCGCCGCGAGTCAAAAGGAAGATCACGTCACTCATAGCCGAAATGACCTTTCCCAACGAGAATACCCAGAAGGTCGGCTTCACCGCCGCCGCCACGGCCAGAAAGATATCGATCCCGAGATTCCGGGCAGCGCCGATCAGCGCGTCCTTGTCGATGCCCGCCAACTCGGCGTACTTGTCGTCAGGCACCCGGATCAGCAGGATGTCCTCGTTCGCCCAGGCCAGAATCTGCTCACCGTCCACCTCCACGTCCGCTATTAGCTCCAGCTCCGCAGGCTTGGAAAAGGACGCCAGGTCGAACCCCAAATCCCACTCTATTTTTGGGTCGTCCTGGAGCACGGTGACTTCCTCTCTGTGCGGGGTGCGCCCATCGACCCGGAAAATCAGCTCCCCGTCCGAAATGGCATGGGACAGGTCTTTGTCGATGTCCATAACCACCGCGTCCCCCTGCACCGACACCGTCACGAGGCGCGACACGAATGCCTCGAGCCCTGCGGGCGTGAACGTTACACCTTCGAGAATCGTGCTGGAGCCGGTGATCGAGAAGGTTCGGCCCGCATAGCTGATGGTGATGGACACCCGGCTCTTGTCCTCGGTGATCTTGATCAGACGGGCGTCAACGAAGGCACCGTTGTCATCGATGAAGGTCTGCCGCACGCTCCGTACCTCCCCCTCATCGTCCTCTCGGGCCACGGTCACGACGCGGGTGGCCCCAGTGCCGGCCACGCGGCGGAGCTCGAAGGTCTCCTCCTGCGTGCCTTCGGCCTCGAACTGTGTGGCCAACGCCGAGACCCGGTTGGCGATCTCGCCGTCACCCGCCCCGGCTCTGACGGCGGCCACCAGGCCCATTGTGACAAGGTCCCAGTCCAACGTGGACGCGGCGCGGTCGATGTCGGCGTCGAAGGCTAAGACCGCCGCGTAGTCGCCGGGGGCGATATATTTCTGGGCGACGGCGTCCAGATACGCCGCAAGCGCGGCTGCTGAGGGCGTTGGGCCGGCCTCCGGATAGCGCCGCCGTGCCTCGTGATAAACGATCTCGGTCAGTGGGTTGAGGTTGAGCATCCCTCCGGTTGCCGCCCGGAGTTGGGCCTTGGTGACGAGCGTATGGAGCCGGCCCTTGTTGACGACGGGGTCTGCGTCGTCGGCTACGCCTCGCTCCTCGCCGCCGTACGCAGTGATGAGCACGATCTCAGGAAGCGACGCGGCACTTAGCGACAACTCGAACTCGCCCGTTGCCGTTGTTTCGCCTTGCGCCACCGGGATGCCGTTGAGCGTGGAGACGACAATGCTGGCCTCTGCCAGGGCGCCGACCAGTGTCACGCGCCCATCGAACATGAGGCTGTCGGTGATCGGCCCGTCGTCCGGATCGGCATTGTTCCCGATGCCGTCGCCATCACTATCGGCCCACTCCGTGGGATCAAAGGGAAACGCGTCCTCGGTGTCTGCGACGCCGTCGTTGTCGTCATCGGGGTCGAACTGGTCCGGGATACCGTCGCCGTCGTAGTCCGCGTCACCGGTAGTCACCCCGGTGATGACGAAGTTCTGTTTGGCCTGTTGCCACACCAGAGTGGTGTCGCGCCCCACCTCCGGGAAGTCGGCTACGGTTACCTCTCGGCTCAGCCCCCGCGCAAACTCTTCTCCCAAGGTGGTCACCTGCACGGTCACCTGGGCAAACTCTCGCCCATCGGCCAGTGCCCGCACGGTGTGCACCCCATCGTCTAACCGATTCCAGTTGAACAGTAATCCAAAGCCGTTGTTCGTATCCCCACATACCCCGGCCGTGTCCAGCCGCTCGGTCCCGTAGCCGGCTCGTTGGGGGGATAAGTCCCCAATAATGAGCTCGACCTGCTCGGCGTCACACACCCAGCCCGAAATCACCCCCACCCCACTCTGATACGAGTTCGGGCCGGGGTTCTCCAACACCCGCGGGGGACTCCCGCTCGTGCCTCCGCCTTGGCGGGACTGACCGGCGGTGATGACAAAGTTCTGCTGGGACTGTTGCCACACCAGGGTCCGACTCTCTCCCCGACGGGGAAAGTTAGGCACGCGTACGCTACCCTGCACCCCGCGCAAAAACTCCTCGTCAAAGGTGGTGACGGTCACTTGGGTCCGCGCAAACTCCGCGCCATCCAGCAACGCCCGCACAGTGTGGCGTCCCTCCCCTAACAGGTTCCAGTTGAACAGCAGCCCGAAGCCGTTGTCGCTGTCGCCACACACGCCCTGGGTATCGGGCCGGCTCGTGCCGTAGGCCGCTGCTTGGGGCGGCTCGTGGTTGAACTGAATCTCAATCGTATCAGCGTCGCACGCCCAGCCCGAGATCACCCCCACCCCACTCTGAGAGGAATCGGGAGAGGGGTTCTCTAAGACCCCGTCCGATGAGGGGGGTGTCGTCGTAGAACTCATCGACCGGGCAATGCGGAATCCGCTGCTGTCGAGCCGAAGGTCAGCAGTGCGCCTGAGGCGGTAGGCCGAGCGGAGGAGCCTCGGTCTGCTGTGCCAGGAGCTGCCGCGCAGGCTCCGATGACTACAATCTCCACTCTCCCACGCGCTCCCATCATTCGGCGCGCCCGCATAACTGCTGTTCCAGCAGTCCTCCGTCCACTCCCGAACATTGCCGTGCATGTCGTACAGATCCCACGCGTTCGGGGCGAAACTGCCCACCGGCGCCGTCTGCGAATAATCCCACTGGCTGCCACAGGAGCGGCAGTTCGCCCGGTTCGTCCCGATTTCGTCACCCCAGTGATATTTCGTCTCCGTCCCCGCCCGTGCCGCGTACTCCCACTCCGCCTCGCTCGGCAGGCGATAGTCCTCGCCGGTCTGCGCCGACAACCACGCCACGTAGGACTGCGCGTCGTGCCAGTCCACTGTTATCACCGGCCGGTCGCCGCGACCCCAGCCGATGTCGTCCGGCCAACGGCCGTTACAGCCACCAGCAGCGACACACGCGTCCCACTCGGCAAACGTTACCTCGTACTTCCCCAGCGCAAATGACGGGACGGTCACACGGTGCACCGGAAATTCGTCTGGATCACAGTCGCCATCATCGTTCAGGCAGCCCATGCGGAACGAGCCCGCCGGGATGACCACCATCTCCGGCCCCTCGCCGCCCGAACGGAGCGTGTCCGTGAACGTCGCCTGCGCCCATACGGCCGAGACCCGGCAGACGGCCAGCAGGACCAGAAGCGCGGCCGCCAACAGGGGAGACGGAAAACTGGCGGGGCTCGGTGTGAAGCTATTGGGGTTCACGCGCACTTGACCACTTCAGGTTTCGATTAAGCCCGGCATACTACACTACCCTGCCGCGCCTTGCACTATCAAAATTGATAGAAATAGCCATAAAAATGACAAGGGAAGACGAGAACATGCGGCACCGGAAAAACATCCTCCCCCTAAGACACGGGGGCGAACTGAAGTTTCTCTCTTTGACTCGCTCCGCTTCCCACTTTAAGCTGGGGATGAGCCTGCGGGCGGGCGGCCGACATCCGAACAGCTGGAACGGCTGCGGCAGGCTATACTTCATAGGACCATGTTACGTCTCTATCCCGACACGACCGGAGAATTCTCTGTGAGCCTGATTTTCTGGCTCTGCGTGGTCGGGGCCAGCCTGTCCCTTGCCGGTTGTCAGGCGAGGCGCCCCCCCCCGTTCATTAACCAGGAGCCCGTACGATCTGTCGTTCGGTCAGACCCATCGCCCGCGCCGCAGAAAAAAGCGGAAGAAGTAGACGATCCGGAGGCAGAACTGGCCTGGGACTTTTTAGCCCGTGTCGACGAGATGGGTATCATCTCTCCGCATCCTCCGCCGACCGAGTCCGTTCCACCCGAACTGCCGCCCGCTCAGCCGGATGAACCCCTGCCGCCCCTGCCGGCGCTCGGCCCTCCCCAAGCAGGAGAGTCCTCGGGCTGGCTCACGTGGATGCCGGGGTTGTCTCCCGACGAGGCAGGTCCAAACGGCAATACGCAGTATCGGACCGAGCAGGACCTTCTCAAAGCGGTCGCCGAGTTTCAGCGTGTGGCGACAAAAGACACTTACCGCTTTCCGCTCCCCAAAGATGTGACCGGGGCTAATGTCCATAAGGCTACTCTCACTCGTATTAACGACTATGAAACCAAGCATCCCGGTGCCTATCCCGCCATTATCGCCTTCACGCGAGGACGGGCGTATGAGGGGCTGCACGCCTATGAACAGGCCCTGGCCGAGTATCAACGCGTCGCCCAGGGCAAAAGCCGCCTCAAACAGGAGGCACTGCAAGCCGTCGAAGCGCTCACCGCCTTTCAGGCGCTCGCTCAGCAGGCACCGACAGCGACAACCGCGGTTGAGTATGTGCAGGCGCTTGACGAACAGGCGCACCAGTGGCGAGACCTGGCCCAGCAGTATGACAATACGTCGTACGGGACCCTGGCACGGGAAGAAGAAGAGCGGCTTGACCGGGCGAAAGTCGCCTTCTTTATCCTCAACCGCTACCGGATTGAGGACGGCAACGAGAGCGTGATCTTGGCCTATCAGCAGTTACTTGATAAACACCGGGAGAGCAAAAATCGGTATCGGTATCGGCTGGAGTTGGGGGATTTCTACGTCACCCTCGCCCACGAATATACGGCTCAGAATGATCCTGAAAGTCTCCGTTTTGATACGAACATCTTTGAAGCCCTGGGACGAGCGGCCCTTCAGCATTACGCCACGGTTGCACAACAGGACGGCATCATGGAAAAACTTGAAGCCAAGGGCAAACTCGAAGCGCTTGAAGCCTATATGGCCAAGGTCGGACGTTTAGGCCGCTAAGCCGCCCGCGAAGAAAACGACATGTGGTATCGGGTCATCACTCTGCTCCTGTGTTGCCAGTTCGTGTCCGCGACGCTTCTACACGCGCGAGATTTCGCAGATCCCCTGGCCCGGCGGGTAACGGAATTTTTGCCGGCCTATAATCCTTTTGTGCCGCCGTTGCCCCCGGAACGGTACTTTCCGGATGAGGTCGGCAGACAGGTTGCCGACGCGATTATTGATGGTTTCTTGGACGATTCGTCGGCATTACGCGGCCGGATCGTGCAACTGGCGCAGCACGACACTCAACTCGAAGCGCAGGAAGAGGAGGCCACGGGCGTCACTCCCCTGGTTTATGCTCTGCTGTACCGGTCCGTAGAGCAGGACGAGCAGGAAGAACTCCCGCTTATGGAACTGAACGCGACGCCGGATGAACTGCTCTCCCAGGCAGATCGACTCTACGCCTCGGAAAAGCGGCACCGTGTTGGCCGGCTGTTCAATTGGGTGCTCTCGACCTTTGACGTGGCCCGGCTGTTTCTTGGTGCGCCCGCCAGCCCAAGCCCCTACGCCGCGCAAGGCGTGGTCTCTTCGGTTGGCCGGCACTCAGGACCCAGTCCACGCGAGCGTAAGGCCCTGGCCCTGTATCGGCGTTTCCTCGAAGAAGCCCCGAATGACCCGCGGGTCCCGGAAGTCCAGGCCAAAATGGAAGCCCTGGATACGAAACGAAAAGAAGCCCTTGTCAAGGCGGAGTTAGCCCGGGCTGAGCAGGCATTCGCTGAAGAGGACTATTGGCAGGCCAATTTTCATTATCAACTCGCCCTGCTGGTTGACGAAAACACTGAAAAGGCCAAGGCCGGGGTCCGGCAGGTCGAGTCTCGCCTGCAACATTATGACGCGCTCAACCAGTACGACCCGGAGGTCCCCCAAGACCCACTCGCCGGTGTGAAACAGGCGGAGTGGGAGCACAGCAAAGAAACCTTGACCTATATGCTGCCGGGGGGAGGTTTTGTCAAAGACAATATTGTTGTGGCGGGCCTCCAGCTCGGCACGGAGGGGCTGGTCGGCGCGGCGACCTTTGGCGGGCTGACCACGATCCAGACCTTGGGGAAACTCTGGAAGGTTATGACCGGACGAGCCGTCTCCCAACAAGGGATCATTACCGAGGGCGAAAAATACTTACAGCAGACCCCCCCGGAGGAACGCTCCCCGGATATCTACCCTCTCCTGGCCAAAGCCTATGCCAAGGAAGGCAAGGTCGAGAAAGCGATTGAGTATTACACGCTGGCCGGCATGGAAGAAGAGATTCCCAAGCTCCGGGAAAACGCGGCAACAGCCCTGCTCGAACAAGCCAAAGCCAGTCCGCACCAAACAGAGAAGCAGGCCTATCTGCGCCGGCTGCTGGAGAGTTATCCCAAGACTGAGGCGGCAAAGGAGGCGGCGGAAGAATTCCAGCAGGTCAGTCGGCCTGAAAACCAAGGCTTACGGCTCACTAAAAGGTTCCTGCGCGACAACCCGGACCTGTTCGGCACTCAGGGTCTCGGCCTCAAACGGGAGCTGTATGATGGCGACTGGCGGAATGTTGAACTCACGGACGACGGCATCGTCCTCTCCCCGCACGGCGACATTACCCTGCGCTTAGAGAGCGACACCGGCCCTCGCACCAAAGTGTACGGGGTGCCCACCGCGTCGTGGCAGCAGTTTTGGCGCAAGTTCCGGGAAAAGGGCTATGAAGACGCCTTCTACCGTGGGGACCGGGCCATTGCCAAATTGGTCCGAGGGGCGGAGCCCGCGGATATCACTCTCAAGAGCCAGTTTGAAAAAAATGACGAAGACGGCTGGCGCGTTCTGCCCTATCTCACCGGGAGCCTGGGAGAAGGGTTTGACGTCCGGGGGACGCTGCCCAGAGACATCCTCGGGACCCGACTGGCATTTGGCAGAGACCATTTCAGCAGCTATGTCGGCCTTGACGTGCCCATGCCACTCGTGCCGGTTGATTTTCTCCTCCTCGGCCGCGACGGCCTCCCCTCACTCTACCCGCGTATTCGGTTGCCGGATCATACGTTCAAACACGAGGAGTTGTACCGGTAGGGTGCTGGAACTGAAGTCCCTATCATTGTAGAATGGCCCTGAGCATGTGAGAGAAGGAGGACTTGCGGATGGGTCGTGGTGGTGGCCGCCCGGTGGCGGCCTTGGTCCTCAGCGCAGAAGAACGGGCGTATCTGGAGCGCCAGGTGCGCCGGCACCGGATCGCGCGCTCGATGGCGGAGCGCTGCCGCATAATCCTGCGCTGCGCTGAGGGCGTGCCGAATAAGGTCGACGCGGCAACTGGAGGCGGACATCCGCGCATTTATCGATACCCACAACACTGACCCGAAGCCTTTCACCTGGACGAAGTCTGCCGACGATATCCTCGCGTCCGTCAAACGCTTCTGTCACCGGGTCGAGCAACACTTCATACCATGTACGTCAGTTCCAGCACCCCAGCTGCCCCCGTTATCCAGTGCACCCAGCGGAGTTTTCAAAAACATTGTCCCTGCTAGTCCATCGCCATCCTTGAGTTTTTCCGCCCACTCCTCTTCGACGCGAAGAGATCGGGTCGACTTTTCTGGTGCGGTGTTCCAGAAAACGTTACAAGACCGAGGATCTTGTCTCTTCTGACTGAGATATTGTAACATTAGCCGTCATGAATGAAGTTCGCCCGCGAGAGCGCGTCCTGGCCCTAGCCCAAGCCCAGGGCATCGTACGCGCCCGCGACATCACGGCCGCCGGCATCGCTCGGACCTATCTCCAGCGTCTATGCCAGGAGGGCCGCCTAGTGCGCATCGCCCGTGGACTCTACCAAGCCGCCGATGCCGACATCACGGCGCACCACAGCCTCGTTGAAGCAAGCCGGGCCCTGCCGCACGGGATCGTCTGTCTCCTGTCCGCTCTGCAATTTCACGGCCTCACCACCCAGGCTCCGCACCAGGTCTGGATGACGGTCGGAACCAAAAAATGGGTGCCTAAGCAGCCGCCAATTAGCCTCCGCGTCATTCGGGCGCACAACGCCATGCTGACCGCCGGGGTCAAGCACCACACGATTGAGGGAGTTGCCGTGCCGATCTATGGAGCGGCCAAGACCGTGGCGGATTGCTTCAAGCACCGCAACAAGCTGGGCATTGACGTTGCGGTCGAGGCGTTGCGGGACTGCCTACGTCAGCAGATATGCCCGGTCGATGACCTCTGGCACTACGCGCAGGTATGCCGTGTCCGGAACGTGATGCGACCGTACCTTGAGGCCCTGCTATGACCCGCCCGCGTCATCTTGCCGCGTCCGTCCGGGCTCGCCTCACTAACCACGCGAAGGCACAGGGGGAGACGGTCCAATTCGTGCTGCTGCGCTACGCCATCGAACGCCTGCTCTATCGGCTCTCCCAGTCCGCCTACGCCGACCGTTTCATTCTCAAAGGGGCAATACTCTTCAGTGTGTGGGCAACCGTGCCCTATCGTGCGACCGGTGACCTCGATCTGTTGGGTGTCGGCGACAGTACGGCCGCCCGACTTGTCGAGATCTTCAGAGCGGTCTGTGAGACAACCGTTCCGCCTGATGGCGTCTCGTTCCTGGCCGACAGTGTTCGGGCAGACCAAGTGCGTGAGCACGACGCCTACCAGGGCGTCCGCGTTATGCTGGAAGCCCGGATTGCAGGAGCACGGCTGTTCGTCCAGGTCGATATCGGTTTTGGCGACGTGATAGTGCCGCCAGCGCCGCGTATCGCCTATCCGACGCTCCTGGAATTTCCGGCACCGCAGCTGCGTGCCTATCCTCGGGAAACCGTGGTCGCCGAGAAGTTCCAAACCCTGGTCCGGTTTGCAGCTCTGACCAGCCGGATGAAGGACATGTATGACCTGTGGGCGTTGGCAACCCTGTTCAACTTTGAGGGCCGGGTACTGGCGGAGGCGATTCGCGCTACATTCACGCGCCGTCAGACGCCAATCCCGCAGGACACACCGGCTGCGCTCACCCCCGAGTTCGCCGCCGATCCGACAAAGCAGACCCAGTGGAGCGGTTTTCTGCGGCGGACGGCGATGTCGAGAACGCCCGATCCGCTTCCTATCGTCTTGACACAGATCCAGACGTTTGTGATGCCTCCTACCGTGGCAATCGCCAGAGGCATGCCGTTTGAGGAGCAGTGGCCGCCGGGCGGGCCGTGGGCCTATAGTCGGCCATGAGCGTACCTCATTCCATCTGTCCTCTGAGGTCGGTGGTCTTGTAGCGAGACCACCGTGGGTGTCAGGAGACAGGTTATAGATTGGCCCCCTTGTGGGGCCTTTCTTCGTTGTGCCTGCCCACCTCCTACCTGTCAACGACATTCATTTCTTGACAATTCTGTGAAGTAGATTTAGCATTTCTCGTGCTTAGGTGTCCCAATGGAGACCCCTGAGTCGGGTCGCCTGCGGAATACAACAGCCACACCAAAGCGTGGGAGTAGCTACCTGCGCCGTGGCAAATAGGCAGGACCTCACACTCAATTCTCTGTTGTGGAGTTAGCACGGCCCGGCAACTTGGACTGGCCGGGCAGAACTACGACAGAGGAGGTGCAGCATGAAGACGCTACTGGCGGGTTTGGTCCTGACGTTCAGCGTCTCGTTAGCAGGGGCGCAGGTGCAGTTTACCCCACCCCCGCCTTCCCCAAACCCGAATCCGCCCCGGCAGGCCCCGTCAAAGAGTCTCGGGGAGAGTCTACGGGACATTGAGGCCCTCTCCAGTCTCCTCAAAGGGCGGCCAGCAGAGGAGCGTAGTCACCTGTATCAGTGGAGACCGGAATATCGGGCTCCACGGCCTGCTGATCCCCCTATTACACCGCCCCCTGCCCCGCGGCGAAGGAGCCAGTGGGAGCGGGAGTATGAGCGGGAAATGGATCGCTTGAACCAGGAGCGGCTGCGCTCCTCAGAAAGGGGCGCGTGGGACGATCTGGTACGCGGGCGGAACACGGGTCGCTACGAGTACGAGGAGCCCCAACCGCGCGAGTATCCTGACCCGAGAGATTACACGGACGGCCACATTGAGCCGGGCCATGTCCCCTATGGGTGCGGGCATATCACCAGCCCACAGGCGCGGCGGGACTGTCAGGAGACGTGGAAAGCCAACAACCCCAATGACCGGCTGCACTATGGGCGGTAAGTCGCCATGTACGCCATAGATGTTGACCGCTTTATGATGGTCTGGGCGGTTATGCTTGGCCTCTCCGGCGTAGGCACGTGGTATATGTGGCGAGAGGGTCAAGTAAACGAAGGGGAATTTCTTCGCTGTTGGTTCGATACCTTCTCCAAATGGAGCGGTGCGTGCATCCTGTTCGGCCTGAGTGTGTACTTAGCTGAGTGGTTGGCGGGGTAAGGACGGTTCTTTATGTTTCGTCCTGAGATTTCTCATCGTCGTTCTCGTACACCGCGACGGATTCCATAACCGCCTCGGCCACCTCTTCCGGCGTGGCGTCAACACTGAGGTCTTCGGCTAGTTCCGCCGCAGTCGGCTGGTAGGTGGACGGCTTCACCTTCGCGGGGGTCGGCTTTTTCTTCTCCATGACGGGTCTCCTTTAGGCCGCGATCAGATCACCGTACGGCAAGTGCTTTCCGACGAACCCCTGCGCGATCCGCTCCATTTGCTCCAGGGTGTCGAGGGGTCGCTGGTTATGTCGGCCCGCAAACTCCTCAATATACCGATCCAGGTATTTGACGCTCATCTGGTGATAGGTCCCAATGTAGCCCCGCTTGAGCATCAATACCGTTCGTGTGGGCTTGGTTTCGTACGTATTCGCGGGCAGCATGTACCCCTAAAACCCCTAGCACTTTTTTGCTCCGACTCGTTTTCCTCAGAGAAATCACTGAGACAATTTGTCAGAAGTTCCTAACACCCTCTAGTCATAGCTCCTGACCCTAGAGCAGTTGGTGTAGCGAGGCGATAGCCAGCGTGGCGGATATAGTTGGCACATTCCGCGGGAGAGAAGGTCTTTACAGAACGACTCAATACCGTTCGTGTGGGCTTGGTTTCGTACGTATTCGCGGGCAGCATGTACCCCTAAAACCCCTAGTCATCGCTTGGGGGCCACCTTCCCCGTCGCTCCCGGACTCACGACGGGCCCCGCCACCCGGTAGCTCCCGGAGATCTAGCGAATATGCTTGCAAAGTCCCCCTTGCCTCTCACCACGTACCACGTTGCGGAGCAAAGAACGTTGCGGTGTAGCGCGTCTCTCTCCCTCTTTAGGAGAGCGGGCTTCCAGCCCGCATGGCGGCCAGGATGGCGGCTCTCCCAGGAGGAGAGTCGCAGCATTCGGCGCGTTTCGATTTTACGCATTCGCGGCGTAGAAGATAAACTCCACGTCTCCGATACGAACCTGCATCCCGTCTCTGAGAAGATTTTCGGTAACCTTTCTCCCGTTGATGTAGATGCCGTTTCTGCTCTGCAAATCGAGCAGCACATAGCCCTGTTTGACTTTTTTTATGCGCGCGTGTTCGCGCGATATAGAGGAGTGGAGAATAATCGCCTCGCACTCCTCTCCACGGCCAATCGTCATTTCATCGCGGGAAAGAGCAATTTCGCGCGGCGCTTCTTCAAATGGGCTTTGGCGCACCAGTCGGGCGTACGGCGCAGAGGTCTTCGGCACAACAGGATCAGGGACTGCGTTTTGGCCGGTGGAAGCGGGGCTGCTGGTTGCCGTCTTCACCAGACCCAGCACTTCAGCCGGAATCTCATTGAGGCGGACGCGCGCCAGCAGTATCAGTCCTCCGGCGGCCAGGAGCGGAACCAGCATATTCCATATCCCATAGGCAATAACGGTTTGTGCCTGTGTTGTGCCCGCTCCCGAGCTGCTTGGAACGACTATCGCACCGCCGATCCCACGCACTTGGTAAGACGCATGCGCCTCCCCTTCCCCGTTCGGATGTTGAAGGGTCAGCACGACTTCGCGTTCCGCCCCGTCCTCGACCGGGCGGGGGCTGGTATACGTCAGGAAATATTGTGAGGCGAGCGAGCGGCCGATCTCGCTGATCAGCTCGGGAAAGCGTTCTCCCTCACTGACAATATTGTAATGGCGCCCGGCGCTCTCCTTTGCGATCCCATGCAGGTCGGGAGCCATAAAGGGCGGTGGAGAGATGGCATAGACATTCAGATTCGCCTTTTTGATTTCCGCCAGGACTTCCGCACCGGACAGTTGCGTGACCTCTCGACCGTAGGGGTTATTTTTTTCCGATCCGTCTCCGCGCGTATGATTGGGGGCGTCGGTAATCAAGATAAGGACCGCCTGGGCATCGGGTCGAAACGGAAAGCGGCTGGCCAGCAGCATCGCATCGAGCGAGTTCTCCGGGATATCCCCTCCGCCTGCCGGGCGCAGCGCGCCAACCCAGCCTTTGAACTCCCGGGCGCTCCGGGTAAACACCCGCTCGTCCCGAATCACGTAATCCTCAAAAGTCACCAGACCCAAGCGGTAATCCCGGTTGGCCTTGGCCAGGCGGTCGGCAAAATCAATGGCCGCTTCTTTCATCCCGTCAATAAACGGCCCCATGCTTTCCGTGACATCGAAGACCACCACGATATCGACCGGCCGGCCCTGTTCTTCGCCTCGAAAATCAATGATCTGGGCGTCCTGTCCATCCTCCTGCACGGTCACATGCTCCGGCGTGAGTTGTCCGATCGGCTGCCCACGCAAATCGGTTGCATTAAAATATAGGCCAACGGCACCGCCATTGGTAAAATTCTCCAGTTGGGGGTTGGTGACAGAGACAACCACTGAATCGGCCGCAGAGACGTGCGACGTCAGCACCGAGCACAAGGCAAGGCAATAGAGGAACACATACAGCGCTTGGGTATGGCTCTGCCGAGAGGACCGGGCTTTCAATCTCATGCTACTCTCCACCTGGTATTTTCTACCTGTGTAGGGCTCTCCGGCCTGCCTACTCCTTACCTGCCCGCTCTCGAAAGAGGAGTAAGGTTCCACCGACCTCCACCCGGTCGCCATTTTTCAGTTGGATCGGCTGGGTAACCGGAGTTCGGTTGACGCTGACCTGCCCCTCATTTTTGGCAAGCACAAAAGTATGCTGACGTTTTTCAACCACAGCGTGCAGGTTGGCAATAGAGCGGTCGCCAAACAGGCCCACATCGCTTTCTTCGGCTCTCCCGATTGTGGTTTTGGGCTTGGTCAGATGGTATTCACGGCCTTCACGGGCATTGCGGCTTTGCGAGCGAATCACCATAAACCAGCCGCGCTTCAATATCTCGCTGACCAGACCGACCCAGAGACCGATCATGGCCCCCAAGATGGCCAAGGCAACCCCGCGACCAGCCGTCTGCGGCAGGAGGGAGGTGACCACCTGAAAGAGCGCACCCCCGATGGCCCCGCCAATGCAGCCACCAATCGCGCCATTGCGTAAACGGACTAACGATTGGCCGACCCAGCCAGCTCCCAGCCCGACGGCAAGCCCAAAAATCCCCCAGCCGATAACGCGCCCGCCAAGACCGCCAAACAGGCCAAACACCAGCTCTCCCATGAGGAGGCCAATCGCCCCGCCCACCAGACCGGCCAGCCCACCCAGCTTCACCCCCTGCCACGTCTTGTTCTTATGCCCCGCGCTGAGCCCTTCAATGGCCCCCATGAACGCGCCAACACAAATACCGGTTATCCCCCCCAGGGCCATGGCCCGGAGATAAACATTCCCCACCGCGGCCAACGGGTCAGCCGCGGCCCAGCCGGCAAGACCGCCCAAGAGACCGGCACCGCTATACAGGACAAGGCGTTCGCGTGAAAGTTCCATACTCCTCCGCTCACAGTCTGCTCAACGCCCCACGTGCATGCCAACAGCCGTCATCATGGCCCGACCTAGAGTTGCAGTGACCAGTGTCCGCTCACATTTTCGGACGACCCGACACGATAAGTTCCGCTGAGCCGATTTTCTTCACGCCAGCCCTTGAAATGATAATCACGATTACCAACCGAACTGCTAAACTCAATCTGGTTACCCTGCGTTGTTCCTTCCAGAGAGGCCGCACCAAAGCCGCGCGCGTGAATCACCAGGCGGCCACGCAAGGCCCCGTTACTATGCGGTTGAAAATGCACTTCAAGCAGGGCCTCACGCTCAGGACCGAGCCCGAGAATACTTCCCTGGTGCGAGTTGAGGATATAGGCCAAGTCCCGATCGTCCATGACGTTGAATTTTCCGGACGAGAGCGGATAGCCGTTGACATAAAAGTCAACCCGATACTCGCCGGGAAGAAAGGCGCCGCCGCTGGCATTGCCGATTCTGGCCGTAAACGTCACCTTCTCTGTTTTATCCGAGACTTCTTTCCCGTCTTCAACCGTCCCAAGAATCTGGCCATTGGGGGCAAAATAGGTTGCGGTGACCCGGTGGTGAGAAGGTAACAGCGCATGCAGTTGGTTTTGAAAATCCGCCTCCCAGGCCAGGTATCGGAGTTGTGACGTGCCGAATGAACTCGCGGATTGAGACAGTTTTCTGCCATCTTGCGCCGTGTTGAAAAAGCGCACGGAGAGCAGAGAAAGCGGCTCTTTGCTCCGTTCCTGGATAAGGGCCAGCCGTTTTTCCTCGGCGGCGCGCCGTACGATCTCTTCCTCCGGGGTCGGTCCGCTCGCGACCGGGACATCTGACCCACCAGCGACACCGCTCTCCTTTTCTTCTGTCACCTCGGCTGCGACGACCTGGACCGGGTCCGGTTCAATCCGGACTGTTTGGCTGGCCAGCTTGGCATCCCCGAGATAGAGCTCAAGCTGATACTCACCGGTCGCCCGCTCCTTGAGCCCCTCAAGCAGGGTCACGCCCCGCAATTCAAGCTCCTCCTCTTCGGGCCGGACAAACCGACCGGCTTCGCTTTTCCCGGCCAGACCGCCTTCGGGATCGAAAAATCGGCCTTCCAACCGATGATTCCCCCCTTCAACCCCGAACAGCCGGTTTTTCAGCGCCGCTTCCCAGGTCAGGTATTGCACCTCACTCAGCGTATAGCTGTCCTTGACCTCCGACAGTGGCGTGCCATCCCGCGAAGTATTCACCAAGTTGAGGGAAACCAGTTCGAGCGGGTCGGCCCGCAGCGCGCGCAGGCGTTTCTCCCGCTCCCAGGGTAAATCCGCAACAAAGGCTCGAAACCTTGGCCGCTGGGATTCCGGCAGCCAGGTTTCAATCTGCTGCCACGGAATCCTTTCTCCCACGCGTGCGACCGGGTTGCCTTGCAGCAGCTCAGGAGAGGTAAACAGTCCATACGCCCCGCCACTCAGCAGTAACAAAAAAACCAGGGTCGCAACCATCCGCCCCCAGCGTCGCTTCTTTTGCGGCGGCTCGGCGGGAAGGGGCTCTGCAACCGGCTCCGACAGCGGTTCCAGGATTTGGGTCGCGGCTTGGGACGAACTGGGAGGACCAGCCGCGCTCAGGCCACGCCCATACAGAAACATGTCCTTAAACGCTTCCGCGCTCTCGGGCCGCTCTTCGGCTTTATACGCCAGGGCCTGATCAATCGCCTGAGCGAGGAAAGGAGAGGCGTCGGGTTTCTCCGAGAGTACCGGCGGGCACGAGAACGGCGGGTGTTTCTCCGGGTCCCGACCGGTCAGGATATAGTGCAGGGTTGCCGCCAAGCCATAAATATCGGACCGTTCATCAACCTGCCCGGAGTATTGCTCGGGCGGGGCAAATCCAGGCGTGCCAATCAAAGTGGCTTTGCCCTGGGGGGAGAAAATTCTGGCAATGCCAAAGTCAATCAGCGTGATGCGCCCGTCCGGTCGCAGGATCACATTGCCCGGTTTCATGTCCCGATAGATGACGGGCGGAGAAAAGCTATGCAGATAGGTCAACACGTCGCACAGCTCCCGGCCAATCTCGGTGACCCGGCTCTCGGGGAGTTGGCCGCCCAGTCCGGCGATTTCCTGTTCCAGGTTGATCCCTTCGATAAAGTCCATCACCAAATAGTGGCAATTGCCCTCACCAAAGCGATCGAAAATAGCGGGAATGGCCGGATGGGTGAGCTGGGCCAGCGTATCGGCCTCTCGATGAAAATATTCAATGGCCTGAGCGCGCTCTTCGGGATTTGTAAATCGATCAAAAATTTCCTTGATAGCGACCTGTCGCTCAGCCAGCCGCTGATCCTGAGCGACATAAACGACACCCATCCCGCCGCCCGCCAGAAAACGCTCAATCTGATACCGGCCCGCCAGGACCGTTCCAGGTTCGAGTTGACCGCTTTCATTTCGCGACATCGACAATGCCTCGCTACTCGTAAAAGACCACGACCACTGAGATATTATCGCTACCACCCGCAGTATTGGCCGCAACCGTCAATTCCAAGGCGGCCTCGTGCGGAGTCCGGTGGCGACTCATAATGTCGGCAATCGCCGGGTCAAGGACATGGCTGGTCAGCCCATCGCTGCACAGGAGGAGACGGACTCCTCGCTTCAGCGGTCGCGAGAGCGTATCAACCTTGACGTTTTCCTTGCTGCCCAAAGACCGAATCAGGACGTTGCGGTGCTCGTGGGTCAACGCCTCTTCCTCGGTCAGTTGGCCGATTTCGACCAAACGGGCGACCAGAGAATGATCGTGCGAGAGCTGGTGTAATGTCCCGTTTTCCAGCAGATAGACCCGACTATCCCCGATCCAGGCCAGCACCAGTTGTCCCGCCTGCATCAACACGGTAACGATCGTGGCCCCCAGACCAGCCGACTCGGGATGATCTTTTCCGTATTGGACAATCCGGGTATTGGCCGTCTCGACCGCCTCACGCAAACAGCGCTCCCAAGTGGCGGCCTCGACTTCCTCTTCCGCCTCAGCATCAGTCCAGGCTGCTTCGACATGGCGCGCTACGGTCTGGATGGCAATCTGACTCGCGACCTCCCCGGCTTCGGCGCCACCCATCCCGTCTGACACAATATACAGCCCTCGGAAATCATTACCGGCTATGCTGTCTTGCCCCACCTCTTTGACCAGCACCGCATCTTCGTTATGGTCACGCACCTGTCCGACATCGGTCCGCCAGGCCGAACGGATGTGCCCGGACTGACTCAACGCGAGCAAGTCGTGTTTCAGTGCGTGCACATCCGCATAGCGCTCCGTAGGCTCAAGGGCGAGAGCTCTGCTTAAAACACGCTCGAACTCGGGGGTCAGGACCTTCTCCGGATAGAAGACTGGAGGCTCAGGCTGGACCGCCCAGCCCTCAACGGGCAGGCGCCGCCCTACCAGCACGGCATACAAGCAGGCGCCAAGCGCAAACACGTCCGCGGCTTCGTTTAATACCTGGGTCTTGTAGGCCTCGGGCGCAGCATAGCCGTCCGTCAACACGGGGCTCTCCTCAATCGCGTCTTTGAGACGGATCGCGTCGAATTGGGCGAGGTGCAGCCGACCCGTCTTGTCGAGCAGGATATTCTCCGGAGGCAGATCAACACACAGGAGACCGTGCCGGTGCAAAACCTCCACGGCCTGGCATAACTGGACACCCCAGCCGGCCGCCTCGCGTTCCGATGTCCGGCCAATGCGCTGACTCAGCGGGAGACCGGACTGACTCGGGGTGATGAGGGAGACCCGGCCGTCACGTTCACAACGTTCCTGGGGGAGAATCAGGGCCGGATGGTGAATCTCGGCAAGCTGTTCGGCCAACCGAAACGCGCCACCCAAATGGGTATCAGCCTGGTCGCTTGACCGTTCCGCTATGAGGTAAGTCTGGCCGTCGTCCGTCTGACGAACGGCCCGGTAACGATTTTCCTGTCCGGTCGAGAGGAGTGCGGTCAGACGATAGGTGTCAGCCAGAACGGTGCCGATAGGCAGCGGTTCAAGGGGGGTAACCGACTCCCCCTCACTTTCTTCTTCAAGCGCGACGCCGCAGGCGGTGCAAAATGTTTCGCCGATGATATTGGCCTGTCCGCACTCACCACAAACACAGCTCTCCTCACGATCTATCGGCTCGGTCGTCAGCGGCGCGGAACCCATGCATCACCAGTCCACTGAAGGTTCCCAGTTTCGCCAGTTCCAGAACGGACAAGCCAGCCTCATTGCGCGCGCGACACCTTGAAAAAGGTTTTACCGACGATGATCTCGTCTCCGTCTTTGAGCGGGACGGGCGAGCCGGGCTCAAGGCGTTGTCCCCGATTGACAAACGTCCCGTTCAGGCTCCCGATATCTTCAATCGTCAGCTCGGACCCGAATTTTATCAGCGCGTGCTTACGGGAGATGCGCGCCTCCGGGTCATCGTTTTCCATATCAACCTCAGGAAAAGAACCGGAATCCGGGTCCCACCGACCAACCAGATTGTCTCCGGCCTGGAGTTCAAAGACTTTTCCCACAGTGCCACCCCGGGTGATGGTGAGCGAAGCGCTGCCGACCGCTGCCTGGTCATCGCTGAGGGCTACGGCTTCAGGGGCTGCTTCAGCTTCCGGAGTCTCTGCGGACTCATCTCCAGCGGCTTGATCATCGCTGAGGGCTACGGCTTCAGGGGCTGCTTCAGCTTCCGGAGTCTCTGCGGACTCATCTCCAGCCGCCTCGGCACTCCCGTCTTCCTCAGCTTCAGCCGTCTCAGCCGCAGCTTCTTCTGCTGCGGCCTCCGTACTGGCCTCAACTTCTGCGGGAGCTTCCTCTGTGGTCTGGACTTTACCCAGAACGATCGCTCCGGCTTCGAGTTTCGCTCCGCAGATATCGCAGTACTCCAGGCCATCCATTTGTTCTTCATTGCATTCCGCACAGCGAATCATTTTCACCTCTCCTTCATGGGCTGCATTTGTGGTGCAGCCTAATCTTGCAGCGCGTCTTTGACACTCTCAGGGTCGAGTTGCTGCGTCTTGCGGAGGCTTGCCTGGGCATTCAGCAACTGGGTCTTGGCCGCCCCGGTCGCCAGACTCTGGGTTTTCTTCAACTCACTCTGAAGCCCCTCAAGCGCTTGGGTTGCTTTCGCATTCCCCAGCCGTTGCGTACCGGCTATGGCATTCCCCAACAGGCGTGTGGCCTTATCCGTATTGCCGGCAGCCATGGCCGCCTCGGCCTGTAGCTGAATCTTGGCGACGCTGACTTGATCGACCAGATTCATCACATAACCGTTGGCCCGGCCAATGGCCGAGCGCTCAAGCGTGTAATTCACCACCACGTCCACGCTTTCGTGCTGGTTCTTGGCCTCGGGCGTATCGTAATACAGCTCAGCTTGTGCCAGCCGAACCCGGCCGGGTCGGCGGGGCGGTAAGACCAACACGGCCAAGGCCGAACTTGGCGTTCCCGCTTCAATATCTCCCAACGGCAGGGAAACCATCCGGTTGGCGTCGGGCGTAGTCTCTTTTATCGGGTAAATCTGAGGACTGGCGCGAAAGGCTTCTTTCACCTGCACCCCAGCGCTGAGTTGCATCTCAATCCGCGCGTTGGTCAGGGCGACATTCCGCAGCCCCTGGAGTTCATTGGAGAAAATATTCGGGATGGAGGCCGGGGCATCAATAAAATGATAATTGGCGCTACTCTCCTCGGCCATCTCCATCAGCAATTTTTCATTGAACTCGATCCCCACCCCGAGCGTGCTGCACGAAATACGGTCGCGGTGTTGACGGGCGAGATCGAGACATTTGCGCTCCTCGTACGTCTGACCGTCGGTCAGAAGCAACAACCGGTTCAGGCGGTTCGGCGAATAATACTTCTCCACCTCGGCAAGCGCGGCTTCCATGCCCAGGGCCATTTGTGTTCCACCACCAATCTCCAGGAGGTCGAGATCGTCGATGGCCCGCTTCACCCCGGCGGCATCCGCCGTGACGCGGTCTGCCGTTGCCGCCACTTCGGCTCGGTCGGCAAACGCGACTACCGCGGCCTTGTCATCCGGACCAAGATTATCGATCAGATATTTGATGGCATCAATGACATAATCAAGCCGCTGTTCGTCGTACATCGAACCGCTGCGGTCAAGAACAATGCCAAGATTGAGCGGCAGGCGCACGCCCCCGCCCTGCGGCTTGGTCTCCATGAGCAGGTACAGGATAAAATTTTCCGCACTGCTCAGGACGGCATTGCGGCTCGTCAGCGCTTGGAACCCAACAGCACCGGACACGAAAGCCTCCTTTTGCCGGGGAGTTTATTGAATTTTTTTATCTCACGTTTTTTACCGGGGAGCAATATAACTTCCACGCGAGATTATTCCTCCGGCTTACGAAACTGGTCGTGACAGCCCTTACACGTTCCGAACATCTTTTGCATATGTTCTTTGACCGAGGCGGCATTGTTTTCTCCCGCAGCCACGGTCAGCGCGTTCGCTGCCGTACCAAGCTCTGTGGCGGAGGCGAGAAAAGCGTCCCAGTTCTGCCAGATTTCTGCCTTGGCCCGGGAGGAATCCTCGCTACTACCCTCGGGAAATAGCGCTGCGATGCGGGTGGAATGAAGGGCTATGGCCGCGGCATTCATTTTTGCCTCCGCGAGCTGGCCGGCGTCGATCTTGCCTTTCATCTCCTTGGCGTTGGCTCCGATATTCTCCATCAGATAGGTACGAAACGCCACCGTCTGCTGCGGGTCCGGCATCTGAGTCGGATGGTTTTCATGCCCGAAACTCAACCCACCCAGACTATGCAGACCACCTGCTATCACACCCACACTGATTAACACTCCACGAACGATACGGCTGACCATCTCTCTCATTGCACTCCCTCCTCTCGCGAAAGACCTACGCTATTCCTGTTCTACCTGACTCCTCGGAGGAACCGATTTCAGATACGTGGCAACAGCGTCGGCGTCTTCGTCGCTCATGTCTTTGTACCCGCCCCCAGGGACTCCATCAATCACCACCGCCATCAGCCCTTGGACGTTATCAAAATTCGGGAGAAAGCCGGTGCGCAGCAGGGAAACGATCTCCCCTTCACTCCACCGCCCAATACCCGTCTCGTCATCCGGGGTAATATTGGGCGCGACCTCGCCGTCAATGCCAGCCGGATTCCCGGCCAGGTCGCGCGTCCGGTCAAGGCTGCCAAACACTGTGCGCGGTGTATGGCATTCCTGGCAATGGGCGAGGTGTTCGCTGATGTAGCGGCCTCGGGCAATGGGGTCTGCCCAGGCTGTCACACGCGTTTCAACCGGTTCAAAAAACAGCCAGCGCCAGACGCGCATGGCCAGCCCGGAAAACGGAATGCCCACCTCATTGGGAATATTTGCTTGCGCGACGGGCTCCAGGCTGCGCAGGAAAGCCACCAGCGCCGTGACATCCTCATCCGTCATACCGCTCAAGGCCGGATACGGCATGACCGGACTCATAACCGTCCCGTCGGGTTTCACTCCCAGCCGGATCGCGTCAATGATTTCTTGATCCGTCCAGGTTCCAATCCCATGGACCGGGTCGGGTGTGATATTCGTTCCGTAAAATCGCCCATAGGGCGTCTCAATCGGCCGCCCACCCGCGTTGGTAGGTCCCTTATCCGCCGTATGACAGCCACACCCCCCGGCTAAGGCAAACACATACTGCCCCTGGGCGACCAGGGCTGCATCATCGGCCCACACGTTTTGGAGATGGCCGAATAAAAGACTACAGAGAACAAAAAGACAAAAAAGTCGCAAAGCGTTCTTCTCGCCTGCGTTTTTCATACCCCCTTGTAGAGCGGTGCGATCTGTCATGAGCATGGGTGGAGGTCTTGGGAGATACGGATGGGTCTGCTAGGCTACCAGGCCATGCACCGGCTCGGTCTCAGCGTCGTGGTTTTCCTGATTCTTGGAACCGCAAGCGCCTTCTACCTGTTCTCTTCCCTCGGTGAAACGGTGCTCTATAACGCCTGGGGGTATACCATCTATGCTGACTTTGAAAGTGCCACCGGCCTGGGACCTGGCACGCCGGTCGAGATCGCCGGTGTCCGCGTCGGCCGGGTTGATACCGTCCAGCTTACGGGTACGCGGGCGAGAGTCCGCTTAACCATAGACACTGATATTGAGATTCAGGAAGACGCAATCGCGTCCATTCACACCAAAGGCTTGCTCGGCGGCCCCTATCTCCTGATCTCGCTTGGCGGGTCGGATAAGCTTATCCCACCCGGCGGGCTGCTCAGAGAAACAGAGTCACCTATTGACCTGCCAGGACTCATGAAAGCCTATGTTGACAGCCGTAGGGATACGGGCGAGGAGCCCCCTGCTCCTTAACGTGATATTGTGTCGTGAGCCTCCCGCTCCCTGAGGATGGGCTTGCGGGCTGGATCCCGTCGCAGACCCACGGCCGGGGAGCTAATGTCATCTCACACGTTAAGGATTCCCGGCCCGCCCCCGTCGGGTATGCCGACGGTATGACGCGGGTTTCATACGGACTTTGCCACACTGAGGACAGCGCCATTTCTCCTGCTTGTGGGGCCGGTGCGCCTCTACTTTCATTTTTGTTCGGCAGCGCGGACAGATCATGATGCACTCCGTCAATACCATATTGCCAGAGCAGCGCCCACCCGAATTATCCGCCGGGCATCGAATCGGGGCTTGCCTGTTCTCGTCAAGGGAGCTATGGGGAGACCTTACGCGGATGATAAAAAATCACTGCCATTGCTAGCGTGGGAGTCGCCGAATGCTCAACCCTTATCGAGTCCTTGACCTGACAACAGAACGCGGATTGCTGTGTGGCCAAATCCTGGCCGATCTGGGTGCCGATGTCATTAAAATCGAGCCTCCCGGAGGCTCCTCGGCCCGCAAGCTGGGACCCTTTTATCAGGATCAGGAGGATGCGGAAAACTCGCTCTACTGGTGGGCCTATAACCGTAACAAACGAGGGATCACCCTCGATATTACGCGGTCCGAAGGCCAGGATATGCTTCGGCGCCTGGCCCAGGGCACAAAATTCCTGATCGAATCGGACAATCCCGGTACCCTGGCCCAGTACGGCCTGAGCTATGACGAGTTGGCGGCAGACAATCCGGGGCTGATTTATGTCTCGATTACCCCGTTTGGCCAAGACGGGCCAAAGGCCAGCTATGCGGACAGTGACCTGATTATTCTGGCCAGCAGCGGACCGCTCGTCATTACCGGGGACGAAGACCGCCCGCCTGTCCGCCTGAGCGTTCCCCAAGGCTATCTGCACGCCAGCGCCGCCGCCGCGCCGGCCGCGCTGATTGCCCTGTACGAATCCCATCAATCGAACCGCGGCCAGCATGTCGATATTTCCGCCCAGCAGGCCGCGGCCCATGCAACCCAATCGACCATTCTCTCGGCTCCGCTCAATGACGCGGAAACCCGCCGCATGGCCGGCGGGGCAAAAATGGGACCGCTGGAAATCCGCCTGCTCTGGCCGGCGAAAGACGGCCATGTTTCGATTGCCTATCTGTTTGGCTCGGCGTTTGCCCATTTCACCAAGCGTCTGATGGACTGGATCTATGAGGAGGGGTTTTGTGATAAAGAAGTCCAACAGCTGGACTGGGTTGATATGGGCGGTGGCCTCTTTGGTGGCGATCCGAAAACGATTGAAGATTATGAACGCCTCAAACTGATCGTTGAAGACTTCACCAAAACTAAAACCAAGGAAGAGCTGTTTCAGAACGCCCTGGACCGTGGCCTGCTCGTCGCTCCGGTCACCACGATTGACGAGGTCGTCGAGAGCAAGCAGTTGGAGTCGCGTCAATACTGGACTACGGTCGACCATGAGGAGATTGGCAAAGCGTTTGCCTATCCCGGTCCGTTTGCCAAGTTCAGCGAGCAGCCGATTTCCTATAAGCGCCGTCCACCGAAGATTGGTGAGCATAACGCCGAGGTCTATGGCGAACTCGGCCTTGATGCACAAGTGTTAGCTGAGCTACAGAACAAGGGAATAATCTAGCTGAGACTCAATCAGGAGGGGATCACCATGGCAGAGGGACAACAGACCGGCAGTGAAAACAATCAAGCCTTGGCTGGAGTCAAAGTGCTCGATTTCATGTGGGCTATGGCCGGCCCTGGTTCGACGCGTATTTTGGCCGACTACGGAGCGACCGTTGTGCGGGTTGAATCCACCACCCGCTTTGACGCGGTGCGCATGGTCGGTCCCTTTCAAAACAAGCAACCCGGCCCGAATAATTCCGGTTTGTACAATAATATGAATACCGGCAAACTGCCGATGACCCTGAACCTGTCCAAACCGGAGTCGCGCGAGATTATTTTTGACTTGGTGCGCTGGGCAGACGTGGTAACTGAGTCTTTTTCTCCCAAAGCCATGCGGGAGTGGGGCTTTGACTACGAGTCGCTCACAAAAATCAAGCCTGACATCATCATGCTCAGCACCTGCCTGATGGGTCAGACCGGCCCGCATTCTCACTTTGCCGGGTTTGGCAATCTGGCGGCGGCCGTCTCAGGCTTTTTCGACCCCACCGGCTGGCCCGACCGCGCACCCGCCGGGCCGTTCGGGGCTTACACCGACTATATTGCACCGTGGTATAACGCCGCGGCCGTGCTGGCGGCACTCGAACACAAGCACCAGACCGGCAAGGGCCAGCATATCGACCTGGCGCAAGCCGAAGCCTCGCTCCATTTTCTGGCGCCGTTTCTTTTAGACCAGACCGTCAACGGACGGACCCAGACCCGTATGGGCAACCGTGATATGAACTTCGCTCCGCACGGGGTGTATGAGTCCGAAGGAGAGGACCGCTGGGTTGCGATCGGCGTGGAAACCGACGACCAGTGGCGTTCGCTGTGCGAGACCATGAATCGTCCGGACCTCGGTAGTGACGAGCGTCTTGCCACCGCCAAAGGCCGGTTGGACAATCAGGACGAAATCGACAAGGCCGTCAACGCCTGGAGCAGCCAGCTCGGCCCGTACGAGGCCGAAGAGCAGCTTCAGGCCAAAAACGTTCCGGCCAGTGCGGTGGAAACCATCAACGAGCTGTACGAGGACAAACAGCTTCAGCATCGCGAGCACTTCGTCGACCTGGATCATCCCGACTTCGGCAAGACCACGGTCGAAGGCACTCGCTTCAAATTCTCTCGCACTCCGGCCCAGATCAACCCGGCGGCCCCGACGCTGGGACGTGAGAACCAGAACGTGTTGGAGAACATCCTGGGCTATAACGAGGAGAAGATCACCGAGTTAGTAATTGCCGAGGTCTTGGAGTAGCAGATACTCTGCATTCAGCGGAACTTGGAGGGGCGCACCGCGGTGCGCCCCTTTTTGTTTGTACTTTTGCGTTCGGCCTGAAATCATCGAAGGATAGAGAGATGTGACAAGACAGGAACCCCGGTTTCTTTTTGTGTAAGACTCGATTTTCTCTCTTGAACGGGGTAGTGTAGAGTCATGCCGACAACGTATAAAGCAACCCTTCGCGGCAACCAATTGGAATGGAGCGACGGAAGGCCGCGGACTCTTCCCGAAGAGCGGCCTATTCCTGTTCAAGTGACGATTTTGCAGGAGAAATTGCTAGCTCCAGCATCCGACAGTGATAGCGGCCAACGCATGGTAAACGCACTGGAGAAGATCGCACGATTGAGCACGTTTCCACAGGACATTGATCCTCTAGATTGGGAAAGAGAACAGCGCCAGGATAGACCTCTTCCAGACCGAGAGGCGTAGTGCCATCGACAGCAATATCATTATCTATGCTGCTCAGCCGGAGCATGAGAATCTACGACAGTTTATTGCAGAGCATACGCCCGCGATCTCAGCCGTGAGCTATGTTGAAGTGCTCGGCTACCATAATCTCACGAAGGCAGACCAAGGTCTTTTCGAGGAATTCTTTGCCTCGTCGGCCATTCTCCCGATATCACAAGGGATCATAGAGCGGGCCGTGCAGCTTCGCCAAGAGTCCGGAGGATGACCTTGGGCGATGCCCTAGTAGCAGGGACAGCTCTTATCCATCAGCGTACACTCGTGACGAGAAATACCAAAGATTTTCTTTGGATCAGCGATTTGGAGATTTTGAATCCTTTTGAGTGAGCATGAAGCTATTGCCTTTTTTTTCGAGAGACCGACACGAGGTCTTGTCTTTTCCCCCGCCAGTCCCAACTCCACCGGTCAGCTTGATCGGCGTCAGGAATCCGCAGGAGACCTGTATAGTCGGGAAACTGTTGTTTCGATTTCGTAACTGTTTTGTCTTCCCTGCGTAAAATGAGCCGCTGCCCCTTCCGCTCCAGGACAATAACTTCCCCGGCAGCGACTTCGTCAAGCACTCGGAACCAATTTTTCTTCACCTCTGAGGCGGTCAGCTTTTTCATAGCGTGTATCTGGCCGGGGTTTTTCGCGGGCTACGAGTGTTGATCCGGCCCCTCGTGACGTTCGCCGTAGGCGCGCTTGGTCCACCAGTAGGCGAACGCGCCACACAGGAAGAGGATACCGCCGTACCCTATCGAGAGAATCAGCTCGCCGCTCATGACAAGAACCACCGGGCCAGACTCAGGGAGTCGGCCTCGTGCCCGACCGCACGTTCGTACGGCAACACGTAAAACACGATCATGAGTATCGTCACAGCTGCGCCACAGACCATCAAACCCCTCGCGAACCACAAGGTTCTGGCGGTCAGTGAAGGGTCGTATTCAGTGGAGGGCGTTTGATGTATCTGCATGTGATAAAGATATTCCTCCTGGGTGACCCGGCCATTGCGCGATACGAGTAGGATCGTGATGAGGCTCAATACGATGCCAATCACGAATGGATCGAGATAAACCGGCAGGTATATCACCTCGAATACCGACAGGATCTTCGGGATCAGGTTGCCGACGAAGCCGACGACGATCCCCCAAAAAGCTCCGTCTGCCGTGATGCGTGTACTCCACACGCTCATGAAGGCCACCGGTCCCCACGACGATGAAAACAGCGTCGCCGCAAAATAGCTGATCATCATGATCGCGGGCGGTTGGAAAGACGCGATGAGCAAGATGACGATCCCGACCGCCAGCATAGTGGAGCGGCTCAATCGGAGCTTGCGACGTTCATCGCCCTCACGCATCTCGACCAGATCGTTCGTCGCGCTGAATCCGATCAAGGAGAGAAACGTCGACGCCGAGGACAGGGCGGCAGCCACCACACCGGTCATGAACAACACGCCCGCATAGGTCGGCATGGCGTTGAAAGCCGCCCAGATCATTGCCCTTTCGTTGGGCTCGATATCCGGGTTGAGGAGATTGACGGCGGCAGCGGACACCACCAACGCCCAATACAGCACCACGACCGACGCGCTCGCGAAGCAGGCCGATCGCATCACGGTGTGCTCGTTTTTCGCCATGAGATACCGGCTCGATTGCCACGGGCTCACGGCAATCGTGAATGCCCACGCGATCCCGAGCACGAGACCCCAGCCAACTGAATCGAACGGCGTTTGCCAGCGCGAATCGGATCCGACGACACCGTGCCAGGAGATGATTGCCGGCTTGGCTTCGTATACAGCCAGGGACTCGATGGTGGCGAACCATCCACCGGTCTCACCCAGGATATAGTAGAGAGAGAGGAAACCGACGAAGGTGAACAGCAGGTACATCACGGTATCCGTCAACACCACGCCTCGCGAGCCGGAATAGATCGTGAACGAGGTGTAACCGATCCAGACGATCAGCAAAGTCACGTCATAGGGAATATGCATCACTTCCGATATCGCCAGTGATGCCCCCTGGGTCACCGCCAGCAAATAGGCGGTGACACCCCCGATAACCGTCACGCCCGCGGCGGCCTGAACGCGCCGACTGTTGAAGCGCTTGCCGAAGAACTCGGCGACGGTTATCGCCTGGCTGCGTCTGACATAGCGGCCGAAGAACGCTGCGCCCAGGACGTAGCCGGCGATATTGACCCCGACCAGGATCAGGAGAATCGCGCCGTGCCCTTGATACGTAAACCCGGTTTCACCCAGGAACGCGGCGGTGCTCAGGTAGCTGGCGACCAGGGTGCCGGCTATCAGCAAGGTCGAGCTGTCACGCCCCGCAACGAAATAATCATCGACATCTTTGACCCGCCGGCCGGCGTAGTTTCCGATCAGCAGATAGATCACGATGCTCGTGATGATGCCGAGGGCGTAGGGGTTCATGGTACGGCTTTGGCCGTCCAGTCACCGTGCGGGCCATCGTTACTCATGACGTAAGCATTGTTCCGGTTCGGGTCGCCTGCAACGGCGATCAGAAACTTCGAGGCCTCGGTCACGATCGGCACGAGGCGTTGCGGGTCGTTGGACTCGCCGAAGACCGGCGGGACCAGCCCCTCGGTCGCCAGTTCGAACAGGGTGCGGCGCCCCGCATCGATGTTGCTCCACTCGCCGATGAGCTGCTCGAACCTGGCCGCCGGCAGCCGTGCCTTTATGAACAGCGCCTGCTTGACGTCATCCTTGCCCCAGCCGGATCGGGCGAAGGTGCGCGCCAGTATCGGGGAAAGTATCAGCAGCGGTCGATAATGGCCCTGTCCGAGCCCGTAGATGTGCGCGAGGTCCCAGCCACTGACTCGAACGAGGCCGTCGGCCAGATACGGCACGATCGCATCGCCCGTCGATCCGAAGACGCTGCCGAGGATAAGACCGCTGTTCATGCGGGCCATGGTGACCACGTCGTCGCCCCGCCCGAACCCGAACTCCGCACTCAGTGGTTGCCAGCCGATATCGGTCAGCGTCTGCTCATCTTCGGCCAATACCACCCGGGTGCTGTTACCAAACGTGGCCTTGTCATGTTCGTCGGCGGTGAATCCACAGACATTGCGCAGGTACAGCCGGAGCCATCGGGCGACGCTGGTATTCGCGTGGGCGCCCTCCCGAAGGACACCCTGCCTTGTGTTGAAGCCGAGTGCGGCCATCGACGGCCCATTCACGATGACGAGGGCGTCGGCCCCGGTGGTGTTGCCCGAGTGCTCGACGCCGTAACCGGGATCGGCGATGATTTCGGCGAGCGCCACGAGCACGGGCAGGTGCCGGGGCTGACAACCGGTCATGACGGCATTGACGGCAACCGACCAGACCGTGATCTCGCGGCCCGAGGGCCGGGCGGTGCCGATTACTCTCCAGGGATCATCGTTCAGGGTGGCGAGGAACGCCGCGACCCGGTCCTGGGTCGGCGGAATGACCGGCAGCCCATCGCTCCACCCCTCAACGGTGAAACGTTCGTTGATCTCGTCAATCGTTCCCGTGGCAACGACATCCAGTGGTACGGGCTCGGCGGCAGCGCCCTCACCGACGACCGGTGCGCTGGTGAGGCCGGCTATGATCTGGTCGAGCGTCGCGTCACGCAGGGAACCGATCATCTCGTCGTAGCTCTGCGCGTCCACGTGCCCGCGCAGCACGCCGAGGGGAAGCCCGTCGAATCCCGTGCCGCGACCGGTGGCCGCCGCCTGGCGTTCGAAACCTTCGCAGACCAGCGACACCGACGGCACCCCGGCGGCTTCCGCGACAACCGACGCCCGCATCACGGCGGGCGTACAACTCCCTCAACATCCCACCCCGGAGACAACCGCGTCGATACGGCGGTCGCGCAACCGGTCGGGAAGCGCGGCAATCACCTCGGCTTCATCGCCCCCGTGCGTGTTGCCGAAATCGTCGTACCCGACGATTTCGATCCCGGTGAAGCGGTTCCGCAGCTCTTTTTCGATGACCGGAAAAAGCTCGTGACCGCGAAACAGGAAATCCCACAGGAACCCGACGCGTTTGCCCTCGAGCGTGTCGAGCCGCTCGGCGAGCGGCCGTGTCTGTACCGCGAGCGGCGATTTCGGCCAGACGACTTCGTAGTGAATTTCGCTCTGTGAACTCATCGCCCCCTCCCCTGATTAGACCTGCGGTCATGAATACCGGAGTGCTGCGAACCCGTCATTAACGGGTCTCTTCCTGGCGGCCGCCCGGCGCCGAGGCTGATCCGTCGGCGGCGTTCCACAAGCGCTCAGAACGGTCCACGCAACGTCTCGAACGCATGCCCGGCGCGCAGCACGACGTCGTCCTCACCGTAGCGTCCCGTGATCATCATGCCGACGGGCAGGCCGTTCGACAGACCGGTCGGCACGCTCATCGACGGGTGGCTCGTCGCATCGAAGGGCGCGGTGTTGCCGATCATGTCGAGCGTGAGCCCCATGACGACTTCACGCGATGCGTCCGGTGGCGGGATCCGGTGGGCTTTCATCACGGTCGTCGGCATCACCAGCAGGTCGCATGTATCGAACGCGCGATCGTAGGCGGCGCGTAGCGTGCGGACGAGGTTTTGTGCCTTGGCGGAATAATAGTTGCCGTAACGTGCGCGCATGACCTGCGCGAACAACAGCACGGTCTTGGCCATGTCCGGCAGCTCTGCCGCCCGGGTTTTGCGTGCCTCCTGAAAGAAGCGGATCGCTCCGAGTGGGTGGTGGCCATCGGCGTTTCCGCCCGCCGGACCCTGATCACTCCACGTTGACAGCGTCCCGTCGACGGAACCTGCGAACATGATCTTGAGGGCCTTGGTGTGCATGGGGATGGAGATTTCTTCGACCACGGCACCGGCTTCCTGCAGCCGCCGGGCCGCGGCCATCACGGATTCATCCACGTCCGCTTCCGAGCCCGGCGCGCCGAAGCCTTCGCGCACGATACCGATCCGCAGCCCCTCGATCCCCTGGCCGACGAGTTCGCTATAGGGTTTTGCCTGCAACGCCGCCACCTGACGCGGGTCGCGGCCCTCGTCATAGCCCGCGATGACTTCGAGCAACAGGGCGCAATCGACGCTCGAGGCAGCCATCGGCCCGAGGTGATCGATCGTGTGCTCGATGGGTCCGGCGCCGGTATAGGGCACGAGGCCGTGAGTCGGCTTGATCCCGACGCAGCCAGACCACGAGCTCGGCATGCGTACGGAGCCGCCCTGGTCGCTGCCGATCGCCATGTCGCATTCACCCGTCAGAATCAATGCGGCACAGCCGCTCGACGAGCCGCCGGTCATGAAGTCGGGGTTGCGCGGGTTCCTCACCGGACCCGACGCCGACGTATGGCTGCCGCCGGAATAGCAGAAGTTTTCGCACACGGCCTTGCCGACCACTTCGCCGCCGGCATCGAGCACGCGGGTCACGACGGTCGCGTCTTCGTCGGCGATAAAGCCTTCATACAGCGCCGAGCCGTTCAGCATAGGCATGCCCGCAACGCTGATGTTGTCCTTGATGGCGACGCGTTTGCCGACGAGCTTGCCGGACGCTGCGCCTTTAATCGAACACTTCCACTGCCAGGCACCGTAACGGTTCTCATCGCCGGTCGGGCGATACCCCTCACCGCGCGGGTATTTCGTCGGCAGGGTCGGCGCGTCCATGGCGTCGATGGCATTGTAGTCGTCGACGAACCTGTCCATCGCGCTTGCGAAGAAATCCAAGTCGCCCCGATCCAGATCGAGAAATAAAGCCTGCGCGGCCGCGCGCAGCTCGCTGTCTGTCGGCGCGCCTACGGGGCCGCCGGTTTTATCGGAACTCATCATGGTCCTCCCTCATAGCCTTCGTACATTAAAACGTTGACTTTACCTCGTCTACCTCTTCTGGTGTCGATTTTTCGCATAGAGGAGCGCCCGCTCTCGTGCTTTTACTAGGGACAGCCGTCCGGCAGTTGTGTATAGAGCTCCGGTAGCCCGCCGTACCTGCATCAGCGCCACGCTATGCCCCTCCTGTCACAAACAGTTTTCCGGGACTATCCAATGCAAAATGGCGTTGCTAGGATAGATGATGGAAGGGAGACCGTTCCCATGATGGAAATTGGTATTTTCCTGCCCATCGCCAAGGGCGGTTTTATCATTTCACGCAATATACCGCCCACGTGGCCCACGTGGGAACTGAACCGGGCCGTCACTTTGAAATGCGAAGCGCTGGGATTCGAGTTTGCCCTATCCATGGTGAAATTCCGAGGCTTTGGTGGAGAAACGAAATATTGGGACTATGCCCTTGACTCCTTTACCTTAACCGCGTCATTGGCTCCGGTGACCAAGACCATCCATCTGTTCCCTTCGGTCACCAGCCTGTCCATGCATCCAGCGGTGGCGGCCCGCATGGCTGCGACCATCGAAGCCGTCTGCCCAGGGCGTTTCGGGCTCAATATCGTTTCCGGCTGGTATAAGGATGAGTTCAATCAAATGGGCTTGTGGCCGGGCGACGAACATTACGAAACCCGCTACGACTATGCGACCGAGTATGTCACGATCCTGACGGACCTCTGGGACACCGGCAGGAGCAATTTCAAGGGCACATACTTCACAATGAACGACGCCGAGATCAAGCCGGTGCCGTCAAAGCGCATTCCCCTGGTGTGTGCCGGTCAGTCGGATCGTGGCATTCGCTACACCGCCGAAATGGCTGACCGGAACTTCGTCATCGCCGGCGGCAACACGCACGACATCGAAGCGGATATCAAGACGTTCAGCGCCATCACGTCAAAGCTTCAGGACCACGCCAGAAAGCTCGGCCGTGACGTGGGCACCATTGCCCTGTTCAATGTCTTCGCCGCGGAGACGGACGCGGAAGCGGAAAAACGTTTCGAGCATATCGTCGCCGGCGCCGATGAGGTGGCCATCGCCAACCTTGTCGGCCAGGCAGAATTGGACAAGTCCGAAGGCATGTCCGAGAGCCTGAAACGTAAATCCATGTTCATGGGCTTGCCGACCTTGGTGGGCTCTTACCGGAAAGTGGCCTCTTACCTGGACAGGATTTACGCCGAAGCCAAAGTGGCGGCCTGTATGTTCGCCTTTCCCGACTTTGAGCACGACATCGATACATTCGGCGAACACATCCTGCCAAGACTGGAGTCCCGCAGGGCCGATTAGGCTCTATATTTGAGGCATTCCCAGAGTCAGTGCCAGGCGGCGCTCCGAGCGCCCATAATGAAAAGAGGCTATAGGACACACGTCTCCTCGAAGAGACGTGTACTGTCTTGAAAAACGGTGGGGGCGGCGTATGCTCGCTCAGACTTGTTTGAGCGCCGGCGTGGGCTTATGGAGCAATGGACAGTGTATCTGAGTCAGGGAGACGACAAGGTCGTGCCGCTTGTGCGATGGGGGTAAGGCGGCAAATCTAGCCCCTCAAGGGCACTCGGGGTCGTACTCCTCCCGATGGCGGGATTTGCGAGCCCAGCCCAGCTCGCTCGCCAACCGTCGCGCGACTGCCTATGCTGACATCTAAGCCTCCCTTCCACCTGCTACGCATAACAGCGTTTATGAGGGGCGCACTAGCCCCCCAAAGGGACAGCCCACCCGGTCTGCGCGCGGGTTGATTACCAAAAGTGGAGGGGAGCGGGGAGCCCCTATGTTATACTCCTCTGAATTTTGAGGAAAAAATGTAGAGCAGGTTGCGACTCCAGGGACACTGTGCTGAGAAGGGATGAGATATGGCTCAGGAAAATCCATTGAAAACTTTCCTCATACCCAAGACGTGGAGGGTGTATGGCAAAGCGCAAAAAGGACGGCAAGAGAGTACGCATGTGTTGGCAGACGCATGTCGCAATCGGGCTGGTGAGCAGCCTCCTCTGGTTCTCAAGCGCGGTGGCCGATCCACCACGCTTGGCCATTGATAATCCGACAGAAGGGCAACACGTCTCCGGGCTGGTCAATATCCTGGGCTGGGCGGTCGGCATCACCGCCCCGATTGACTACGTGGAGGTGTCGTTTGACGGGCAAAGCCCCACTCCCGCCGGCTATGGTGGAGAACGGATAGATGTTGGCCATGCATTTCCCGATATCCCCGACGCCAAATTCTCTGGATACGCGCTCGGGTGGAATGCACGGCCGCTGACAAACGGTGTCCACCGGCTGACGGTCAGAGCGGTGGATATGAACGGGGACGCCGCGAGCCGCAGCGTCCGCTTTCTGGTGTCCAATGCGCCGGGCGATGAAAATCCACGAAACGTTGAAATTGATCTGAGCGGAGCCACGCTCGATATCGTGGGCAAGACGGAAGTATTGGTAGAGGGAATAGAAATCGGTGGACGATCACTGACGACCGTCCTCAAATATGACCCGCCTTCCAATAAGCTCGCGGCGATTTCTTTTGTGGCCGACCAAGACAACGATGGTGTGCGGGACGATGATACGGATTCTGACGGTTTTGCCGACAATGATGCCGACCGGGACGGCTTTCCCGACGACGACCTTGACCGGAATGGCCTGAGCGACAGTCTTGAAAATACGAACACCAATACCGACACCAACGAGAATACGAACGGGAACACGAACCAGAACGAGAACACGAACGCCAACACCAACAAGAACACGAACGAGAATGAGAACAGCAACGACAATGGCAACGAAAACGACAATGAGAATGAGAACAACAACGACAATGGCAACGAAAACGACAATGAGAATGAGAACAACAACGACAATGGCAACGAAAACGATGACGATGACTAAGAGAGTGCCGTCATTGCCGTGCGGGGGACCGAATAGGAGTGTAGCGTACGGGGCTCAATGAATTTTTTATGTCAGCGGCAGAAACTCCTCCGTCCCATCACCCCAAGCGTACACGGTCGATGACCGCTCTGGTCAGCCGCGCTCTTCATGCGGTGAAGTGGCACTCCCTCATCCACGTTGTGAGCGCCATCGCGATCTCCGGGGTCCTCCTCGCCTACATCCAATTCGCCAGCCCGCATATCGTGGGGAACGACGGATACCATCATATCAAGATGGCAGAATTGACGCTCCAGCAGGGGCTCCCGCTTCCGTTCCCCTGGTTGCCCCTTACCATTCTGGATGAGCACGGCTACAGCGACCGCCATATGCTGCTGCATGTGCTGCAAGCCCCTTTCACCGCCTTTACCGATTTAGGTTTGGCGTCGAAATGGGCCGCGGTGACCCTCGCCGTTTTTGCCTGCTGTGTGTTCTATTTTTTCCTCGTTGCCTACCAGGTGCGCTATCCATTTGTCTGGCTGCTCGTCCTCTTTGCGTCCTCACACCCGTTTCTGTATCGGATGAGTATGGCTCGGGGGCAGAGCCTGGGGTTGGCGTTTCAACTGCTAGCGATGTATCTGATTCTGAAACGTCGGCCGGTTGCTCTCGGGATCGTGGCAATGCTGTTTGTGTGGGCGTATAATGCCTTCCCGTTGCTCCTGCTCCTAGTGCTGATCGGTCTCCTGACGCACTACCTCGTCGACGGCACTTTCGAATACCCTCTCCTCTTCGGAGCAGGTATTGGGATCGCCTGCGGCCTGATCGTCAATCCCTACTTTCCGCAAAATGTCCTCCTCCTCTGGGACCACATTGTCCCTAAGCTGTTCGTGGTGGAGTATGCGACATCGGTCGGGGGAGAGTGGCGTCCCTATAATTCATGGGATCTTCTGAGCCTGTCGCTTGGAGCGCACCTCGCCTATGGCAGCGCCATATTCTTGACCAACAGAGAGGAATGGCGCCAAGATGCCCCGCGGCTTTTCTTATTTTTAGCCGCCACGTTATACGCCCTTCTGTTGTTCAAATCGCGCCGTTTTGTCGAATATTATCCGCCGGCTGCCGTGCTGCTCTTAGCAGTTGGAACGCGGGAGTGGGTGAAGACCCTGGACGTCGGTTCTATTGCCTGGACAGAGAGAAAAATTGGCGGGCTCATGCTGGCAAGCCTCCTGCTTGTTGCCGCCATGCAAGCCACCGTGCAAGCCGCCTGGCGGGACATTCACCGCCTCCCACCGTCTGCGGCGTATAAGGGCGGAGCAGAGTGGTTAGCCCATAACACGCCCAAAGGGGCGCGCGTGTTTCACACCGACTGGGACGACTTTCCCCGCCTGTTTTTCTTTAATACGCATAATACCTACATCGTTGGGCTTGATCCCGACTTCATGCGGCTCAAAGACCCCGAGGGCTATAAACGCTGGAAAGACATCACCAGGGGGAAGGTGCGTCTGCCGGCGAGGGTGATTTTGCAGCGGTTCGGATGTGAATACGCCTTTACCGACAACAAACATCGGAAGTTCATTGCCCTTGCCGACCGAGATCCGCTTATGGAAAAAGTGTATTCCGACCGGTACACAATAGTGTACCGCGTGCTCGACGAAAAGGCGAAGAAGATGCGGCGCAAAAATGCACGGAAAGGGCGTAACTAGGATTGGCTTCGACACTCTAGAAAGCCGGGGCTCCGCGCCTTCGCAAGACTGACCACGGGATAGGCCCCCAGGCCGATATCGTGGCGTTTGCCGTCGATCGTGACGCGCGGCATCCAACTCTTGGTCCCGCTGCGGGCACGGAACATGCAAGCCTTTGAATAAGAAAAAATCCTGCAAATACAAATCGTTAATGGATTATCGGAGAACAGGCGGGAAGGGAAAGGATTAGGACGGAATGGAGGCGGCGGGAATCGAACCCGCGTCCGAAAGTAGTCCACTCAAGGCATCTACAATGCGTAGCTCGTATTTTAATCTCATCCTCGGGCCTCCTACGAGCAGGATGCCTTCAGACCAGCCAAAGTAGAGTTTCGGGCGCACACCCTTCGGCACGATGCGAGCCCTATCCCGATTTATGTCGCCTTAGCCGACCCTACGGGCGCGGATCGGTAAGACGCAAGCTGCTCTAGGCAGCAAGAGCGTAATCAAAATCGTCTGCAGTTAAATTGCAGCCTGTCCGTTTTACGGGCGGGACAGAACCCCGGCATGCAGCCTTGGCTTTCTAGCCCCCGTCGAAACCAGATCGCCCCCTTATCGCAGTTGTGTCTCTCACACAGAGAAAAGCATACCTCCCCTAGCCTGTTCGTCTATGCATGGCACGCTGAACATCGCGCTTCATCTCGCGTTCGCGAATGGCAGCGCGCTTGTCATACGTCCGTTTACCCTTGGCCAAAGCCAACTCAACCTTGACTCGACCTTCCTTAAAGTACAGCCGCAGAGGAACCAGGGTCAATCCCTGCTCCTTTGTTTTTCCCATCAGACGCATGATTTCTTTTTTGTGCAAGAGGAGCTTACGCCTGCGGTTGGGATCGCTGTTGAAATAATGGGCCGGTTTGTAGTCGCTGATATGCGCGTTCAATAAAAACGCCTCGCCCTTGTCGATCCGGCCATAGCTGTCCTTGAGATTGGCCCGACCGTCCCGGAGCGATTTGACCTCTCCGCCGTTCAGCACAATCCCGGCCTCGATGGTTTCGTTGATGATATAATCGTGCCGTGCTTTGCGATTGACGCAGATCGCTCTCTCGGCGGATTTCGGTTTGGCCATACGCGAACTCTGAGCCTAATGGAGCACGCAGTTATCAATCAGCCGGACCTCGCCAACCCAGACCGCAATAGCCAACAAGGTGGGGCCGGATATCTGCTCCACCTCTTCGAGCGTTTCAGGCTGGCACAGGGAGGCATACTCAACCCGCACCTCGGCGTTTTGGGTTAATATCTGCTGCACGGCCTGGAGAATAACAGCCGCGGAGGACTGACCGCCGGAGACCAGTTCCTGGGCAGCCGTGAGCGCGCTCGACACACACAGGCTCGTCTCCCTTTCAGCCGTACTCAGCCGGGCATTCCGGGAACTCATGGCCAGGCCGTCGTCTTCGCGCACTGTTGGCAGGGTGACAATATCGATGTCAAAGTTCAGGTCTTGGACCATGCGCTTGATGACAACGCACTGCTGGAAATCTTTCTCGCCAAACAGGGCACAATGCGGTTTGACCATATTGAACAGCTTGGCCACCACCGTTGCCACCCCCCGAAAATGGCCGGGACGAAAGGCCCCGCATAAGGGCTGGCTGACTTTCTCGACCTCAACCGCGCTCTGGTAGCCATCGGGATAGATTTCAGCCGGCGGCGGCATGAACAACACGTCGGTGCCCAATGCTTCCAGGGCACGTTCGTCCTGGTCCTCGTTACGCGGGTATTTATCAAAATCAGACGCCTGATTGAATTGCATGGGATTGACGAAAATGGAGACCACAACCACGTCGCCTCGATTCTTCGCCTCGCGCACCAGGCTGAGATGGCCCTCGTGCAGAAATCCCATGGTGGGGACAAAGGCCACAGTCTTGCGCTCCAGGCGCTGATCTTCCGACCAACGCTGCATCTCTCGAACGGTTTGAATAATCTGCACAGCTCTGTTTCCGATTCTTCAGGGTACGCCCTAATGGAACGAATGCTCATCCTGGGGGAAGGCATGCTCCCGCACCTCGCTGATATAAGCGTTCACCGCGTCGGCCACCACCTGTTCCAGATTGGCGTAGCGCTTGACGAATTTGGGCGTGAAATCACCGGACATGCCCAGCAGGTCATGCATCACCAGAATCTGACCGTCACAGTGCGGACCGGCCCCAATCCCAATGGTTGGAATGGTCAGCATATCCGTTATCTCAGCAGCCAAGTCCATGGGGACGCCCTCCAAGACCACGGCAAAAGCGCCGGCGTTGGTGACGGCTTCGGCGTCTTCGATGAGCCGTTCCCGTGCACCGGGTTGGCGGCCCGATTTCTTGCCCTGGACCTTATAGCCGCCCATGCGATGCACCGATTGCGGCGTCAGGCCGATATGGCCCATCACGGGGATATCTACATTCACGATGGCCTTGATAACCCGGGCGATGTTGACCCCACCTTCCAGTTTGACGGCCTCGGCCCCGCCTTCCTTGAGTAAGCGTCCGGCATTGGCAATGGCGTCACAAATGCCGGCTTGGTAGGAGAGAAACGGCATATCACCCACAATGAGGGCGCGTGGGCGGGCTCGATTGACCAGCCTGAGGTGGTAGACCATATCGTCCATCGTGACCGGCAGGGTCGTAGCCGCTCCCTGCACGGTCGTGCCCAGAGAATCGCCGACCAGGAGAAAATCGATGCCACATTCGTCCAGGATGCGGGCGAATGGGTAGTCGTAGGCGGTGAGGGCAGTAATCTTCTGCCCGGACGCTTTCAGCCGTTGCAGTTCAGGAACCGAAATCTTTGTGGATTGCATGTCGTCCCTCCTTCCACGGTTTCTCCATGGACCACAGTCGGAGGGCGTCGAGACAGGGGAAATGGTGTGGAGGCTACGCGGGCTGCTGCCGGAACCGCACGCTGTCGCTCTTCCCTGTCGTATAGCTTTTCTGCCATCCGTCTCGGTCCGTACAATTGGATCCAAGCGGTCTGCCTTCACTATCTTTTTGCCCTGACAGAGCCTGTTTGGGTCGACCGGTTTGTCGCCCGGCGGCTCTCCCGTCCAAGGCAAAGCAATAGTATGGGCGTGCTGTTAGCATATTTGTCCGAGGATTGTCTAGGTACTGTGAGATTTTCTTTTCTCGTATTGGCCTTCTTGCTAGAGTACTGTTATGAGCAGTCGACTTCCTCAAGACACTCCCGGCCAGTGCCTGATGGTTGGTATTCCCCATCCAACGCTTGATGCTGAGACGCGCCGGATACTTGCCGACTTGCAGCCCGGTGGCCTCATTCTCTTTCAGCGGAATTATACGGATCCGGACACGCTTCGGGTCCTGTGTGCGGACATCCATGCCCTGACTCCCGAGCACCCACCCTTGATTGCGCTTGACGCCGAAGGTGGGCGTGTCCATCGTCTCTCACCGCCCTTCACCCATTTTCCGCCCGCTTTGCAGGTCGGCCAGACGGGCTCTCCGCAACTCGCCCATGAGGTAGGGGTCGCCCTTGGGCGGGAGTTGCGCAGCGTGGGGATAGATATTGACTTTGCGCCCGTACTGGACGTGTACAGCAATCCTGACAACACGGTTATTGGCGACCGCGCGTTTGGCTCTGACCCGCAGCGGGTGGCGGAGTTTGGCTGTGCGCTTGCCGACGGGCTGCGTGCGGCCGGCGTGCTCCCGTGCGGCAAGCATTTCCCTGGGCATGGGGCGACCGTCATCGATTCGCATGACGATCTTCCCTACGATGAGCGAGACAGCGCGACCCTGGAGGCAGTTGACCTCCTCCCTTTTCAGGCCGCTATTGCCCAGAAGATCGAGCTCTTGATGACCGCCCACGTTGTCTATCCCGCCCTTGACCCGCAGCAGCCCGCCTCGCTCTCCTCCGTCATTATGAACGATCTGCTGCGGAAACGATTAGGATTCCAGGGCGTCATTGTCTCGGACGACCTGGAGATGGGCGCTATTGTCCGGCATTCGTCGGTCGCGGCCGCCGCGGTTCAGGCGCTCAGCGCCGGGGCTGATCTCCTATTGGTCTGCCAGAGCCTGGAGTACGCCCTCAGCGCTCGGGATGCGTGCCGGCAGGCGGTGCAACAAGGCGTTTTGGCCGGGGAGCGGGTGGCCGAAGCCCAGCGCCGTGTCGAGTGGCTGAAGCAACGCACTGCCGCCCGGCCGGCTCTCCCGCTGCCCGCAATCGGAGCGCCGGAACACGCCCGGCTGGTCGATACGATCGCTCGGCAAACCCGTGATTGAGCGGAAACGCTGTCTCCTGAACGGAAAGGTTGCCTCGTCGCCGGACCGTTCGGACGACGCTTGGTGGCTGTCTCAAATCAGATCGGGCTTTCGACGCTCAGACGCCGGCAGCCTGACAGTTCGGCGTGGCGATGAAATCCAGATAATTCCCCTGATGAACAACCTGGAACGAACTGCCGGGGTAGACTTGGCGCCAACCGCGGGGCGTGCGGGTCGCGGCTCGGGGGGACCATTTTATTTCGGCTGTGTGCAGACGCCCGCCCCACTCTTCGATCAGGTCTCTCTCCTGTTGGTCGTATGGGAATAACCAAATTTTCGTTAATTCAGTTCGTTATCAAGTCTTTATTACCGTTAATTGATGGCATCTATCCTTCCGATCTGAAAAACACCTCCCGCTGAATGCGTCCATATCTGCCGTATTCGGATGCTAGAGCAAATTCCGATACTGTGTAGCCACTCGTCATTCCTGTGAAAACAGGAATCCAGGTCTCCCGCCCCCCGTCCGCTGGATGCCGGATCAAGTCCGGCATGACGAAGGCGACAATTGATCGTAAGCCGCTCTAGGTCTCACCGTTTTCTTTTGACAAATTTCGGCAACGACTGCGCATAGGGACCGCGGGCGATCCCCCTTTCCGTGATGATCGCGCTGACCAGGCGATGGGGGGTGACATCAAAAGCCGGATGAGCAACCGCGACCTCGCTGGGGGCGATCTGTTGGCGCAGCACATGGGTGACTTCCTGGGCGGATCGCTCTTCGATCGGAATCTTCTTGCCCGAGGGGCAATCCAGATCAATCGACGTGGTTGGGGCGGCCACATAGAACGGCACCTTGTGCCGTCCGGCCAGCACGGCGGACGTATACGTCCCGATCTTATTGGCCACGTCTCCATTGGCCGCGGTGCGGTCGGTGCCGACAATCACACAATCAATCGCGCCCTGTTGCATGAAATGGCCGATCATATTGTCGGTGATCAGGGTTGCGGGAATCCCCTCGCGCACGAGTTCCCAGGCGGTTAAACGCGCGCCCTGTAAATACGGCCGGGTTTCCGGCACAAAGACGGATATATTTTTGCCCTGCTCCCAGGCGGCCCGGATTACGCCCAGGGCGGTTCCATACCCGGCCGTTGCCAGCGCCCCGGCGTTACAATGGGTTAAAACCGTGGCCCCTTTGGGAACCAATTTTGCGCCGTGGCGACCGATACGCTGATTGGCGGTTATGTCTTCCTGACAAATTTTCAGGGCTTCCTGCTCCAGAGCTTCAATGAGCGCGTCACGGCCTTTGGCCCGCACTTTCTCATACCGACGCCGCATACGGTCAATGGCCCAGAAGAGGTTGACCGCGGTCGGTCGGGTGGCGGCAAAGACCTGACAGATGCGCGTAAACACGTCGGGCTGAGCACTCCGTTTGAGCTGTCGCACGCCAAGCGCGATCCCCATGGCAGCGGCAACACCAATCGCAGGAGCCCCGCGAATGACCATATCGGTAATAGCGCGTGCGACGCTGCGGTAATCCGTGTAGGTGCGATAGACTTCCCGGGTGGGTAAGGCGCGTTGGTCAATCATCACCACCGCACCGTCCCGCCAGTCTATGGTAAAAAACGAGTCTGGCTTCATGCCTTCCTTTTGTTTCGTATCCGGTTATTCCCCACGAGGTCTCGTCTGGCTATCCGTGGCTTTGAGATCCGGAACCCCCGTCGATGAGTTGGACTCCGTCGTGCGGCGTCCAGACTGCCACTACCGTGTCGTCTTCCGCTCTTTTGAGCATCACGCTTTCCAGTCCGGCTCCCGGCTCAAAGACTGCCAGGTCCTGGCTGTTCTTTTGCCAGGTCGTCGCCACCAGTTCGACTACGATAGAGCGCTGGTCGAGTGTCAGGTCGGTCCATTTCGGAGAGACGGAAACGGATACCGAGCGTCCGGCGTCGCTGGCTTCCATGCCGTAGTACACATCCGCCCAGAGGCTTTCGGAGAGCTGGGTGTCGGTGCGGTAGACACAGGTCCAAAAGGCCGGACTGATATTGGCAGGAAGGTCAGCCGGTGGCTGCGGCTCTTCCTGTGATATCGAGTCTTCGGGTTGTTGCTCTGGTGGCTGCTCCTCGTCCGCCGAGCGAAAAACAATAAAAAGTCCGATCAGCACCAGGACAAAGGTGGTCGGTAGTTTCCGCAGTCCGGCACCAATAGCACCCAGCAGGGTCTGGGCTGGAGTTTTCTTGGCTTCCTGCTTAGACGCAGTGGATCGAGAGTCTCTGGCCATGCGGGCAATATCACAGGCTGAGCACAGCAGATTCTGCAACGAGGTCAGGAGGCTCGGGAGACGGCGGCGACGGGCGAGTCATGGGCCAGAGTGTAGCACAGGGCCGGCCTGTTGCAGAAGACCGGCGCGGCGCGCTCTTGCCTTGACTCGCCGCCGGGTCATGGCTATAGGTGGCCCACCGCGTCTTGTCCGCCCTGACCCGGCGCGCATCCCGGAAAGGAGTACAGCTATGGAACGCCTCCACCCCGGAGAGCCTTTTCCCGCCATCAGCGGTCCGAGCGTCGGCGGAGGGACGGTCAATCTGCCGGCCGACATCTCGACCCCGTACGCTATCGTCCTGACTTACCGGGCTCACTGGTGACCGTTCTGCGATCAGCAGTTGGCTGATTATCAGGCTAATCTTGAGCAGGCCCAGGCAACCGGGATTTCGGTCTACGCCATCTCAACCGACCCGCTCGACAAAGCCCGGCAGACGGTCGATAAGTCGGGGCTGACGTTTCCCGTCATCTACGGCGTGGACGGCCCGGACACGGCTGCGACCCTGACCTGCTGGTACGAGGAGAAGCGCAATATCATCCAGCCGGCGGCGTTTATCATCGACCCCGCGCGCAATATCCTGAATGTGACCTATACCTCGGGACCGATCGGGCGGCTGCAGATAAAAGATGCCCTGGGGCTGGTCGGCTTTTACGCTTCAAAGAAGATCACAGCCACAACGGTCGATAAAGACAAAGGCTGGACGGAAAATATCACCGGAGCCTAAAACGAAAGGTCGGAGATCGATACTCTCGCGTTTACTGAGAGACCACCGCCTGTCCGTTTCAGAGGAGACTTCTATAAAAAATGACTGAGAGGCGGCTTTCGGCAGGGTAATACTGTATAGCTACAACAGGGGACAGTCCGAGGGTGGTTAATGACCAGGTCACTGGCAGAAGGGGTACTCGGTCATGATTGAATGGCTTGGTATTGGCCACCTTTTCGAGCTTTCCCGGACGGAAGCGATTGCGGGGTTTTTCACCCCGCTGGTGATCTTCGCCGTGTTTTTCCTGGCGCAACTCATGTTGCCAGGAAGGCGGGTTCCCGGCTACGTCATCAATCCGCAGACCGGTGAACCCCGCAACTATCGGCTCAACGGTATTCTGGTGTTTGCCATCGCGCTGGGCGTGTGGGCTTTTGAGCTCACCGGGATGCCGCGTGATTGGTTCTACCGGTCCTCGATCTATGCGGTGGCTGGCGGAACGGCCTTCACTACTCTCTTTACCATCGTAGCGGTGTACAGCCAGCCGCAAGGGAAAATAAAGAATCCCATCGTGGATCTGTGGGTTGGGCGGGCTCATGAGCTGTCGTTCTTCAACGACCGCTTCGACGTAAAGATGTATTTCTATGCTGTCGGTGGGACGATGTTCTCGCTCAACGCCCTGTCCGGGGCCGTGTACCACTACGAACTCTTTGGCGAAAACTCCAATCCCGGCGTTTTCCTGTATGCGGCGTTCTTCACGTTCTACGTGCTGGACTACTTCATCTTTGAGCGCGTCCAGCTCTATACCTACGATCTGATCCATGAGAATCTCGGCTTCAAGTTGTTCTGGGGTGGCCTCGTAGTCTACGGGTGGATGTTCATCCTCCCGTTGTGGGGCATGGCCGCTTACCCGGACCCCGGATTCTCGCCGGCATGGACGTATGTCTGGCTTATCGGAACGGCTGCGCTGTTCCTCTTCGGATGGAGCATCTCGCGCGGCGCCAACTTGCAGAAATACACATTTAAGCGATGGCCCGAGCGTAAGTTTCTCGGGCTCATCGAGCCTGAGTACATTGAGGCCGGTGACCGCAAGATCCTGTGCAGCGGTCTATGGGGTGTGGCCCGCCACTTCAACTACCTGGGCGAGGGGTTCCTTGCCCTGTCCATTGCCTTGGTCTTCGGCTACTTCACTAATCCGTGGGCTTGGACCTACTTTGTCTTCATCGTCTCGCTGTTTGTGTGGCGTCAACTTGAAGACGACAGGCTCTGTGCCGAGAAGTACGGCGCCGAGAAGTGGGCAGCGTATCAGGCACGAGTGAAGTACCGGATTTTTCCTGGCGTTTATTGAGAGGGCTCCCTTCGGAGTCCATGCAGGGCGCCTGTGATGGGTTGATCGAGCTGACGCGCGGTCCACACGGGCCGCGAGCCATGACGATGTGCTTACGGTGATAGCGGCGGCTGAAAGGATTCCGGAAAATCAGTATAGCGCCGAGTCCTCTCATCCCCACAAGCGCTGCGTCGCAATCTGCGCCCCCTGACTGCACGCTTTCATTTTTGCCCACACCACGCTCTCGGACACCATCTCCCAGCCGGCAAACGTGCCAAAGCCGCAGTCCGAACCGGCAATGACCCGACTCCGGTCGTCGATAGCCTCAACCACCTGACAGAGGCGGTCGGCGACGATTTCCGGGTGCTCGATATAGTTGGTTGTGGAATCGATCACACCGGGGATGAGCAGCATCGAGTCGGGTAAGGGATGTTGCCGGAAGGCTTTATATTCGTGCTGGTGGCGGGGATTGGCCAGCTCGATGGACAGGGCTCCAACCTTGGCCTGATAGAGAATGGGCAGAATATCGGCCAGCGGCACATCGTGATTGTGGGGACCGTCGTAATTCCCCCAGCAGATATGCAGTCGGATACGCTCGGCCGGGATATTCTCGGTCGCGCGGTTGACGGCTTCGATATGAACTTCGATGGTCTTCTGGAATTCGGCCAGTGTCTGCTCCTGAAAGAGGAAGGTCCGCTCCATAGCCAGGTCGGGGGCGTCGAGTTGCAGCAACAGGCCCTGGGCGTGGATGTATTCGTACTCTTTCTTCATCTGCTCAGCCACGGCCAGCACATACGCCTCGTGCGAGTCGTAATGGGCGTTCAGCATGGTGGTGGCAATAATGCCGGGCGAAGCCGCGGTCATGAAGCGTTCGGTGAACGCCGCCTGCTCCGTACAGCGCAGAAACAACGCACATTCCTGCTCCACGGCGGACAGGTCGTCGTAGGCAAGCTCGCCGATGGCCTGCGGAGCGTTGAAGACCTTGGCCCGCATCATATTGCGCCGCTGCATCATGGCCGTAAAATCCGGAAATTCGGCCATGTCTTGCGGTGTGGGTCGTTTGCTCTCCCCGCCAAAGCCGCGCATGCGCTGCGGCACATAGGTCTGAAAACCGATGCGCGGCTGTTCGCCGTCATTGATGATGTCCACGCCGGCTTTGAGTTGTTCATCAATCACGTGTTGAACGGCTCTTTCGGATTGGCGCTCCAGGGCCGCCGCCTCTATGACCTTGCCCTGCTCCTGGTTAATCAGCAGATCGGTCAGCTCAGGATTACGCGGCAGGCTGCCGACGTGAGTGGTAAGAATCCGTTCGTCACTCTTTTGCATGAGAAGGCTCCGTATGGTTAGCGCTGATGATACTCTTAGCGTTGGTGATACAGGAGGTGGCCTCGGACTGGGGTGCGGACCTTATTCATATGATCTCCCTCCAGATTGGCGATAAAGAGGTCCTGCATGTCAGGGCCGCCAAACGCGCAGTTGGTCGGAAAGGCCAATGCAGCGCCGTCCGGGTCGTGGACGAAGGTCTCCCAGTTGCCGTTCGGATCGACCTTGATGACCCGGTTTCGGGGCTCCAGCTTGCCGTTCTCGGGGACACCGGGCAGCGTGATATACAGGTTGCGGTCCACGTCAAAGGCCATCCCGTCCGGCAGAGCCGGAAAATCTTTGGCATAGATTTCGGGCGGACCAAAGGTGCCGTCTTTCTTGATCTGGATACGGACGCAGTCGTTGCGCGAACTCTCCAGGACGTAGACCGCATCTTCGTTGGGGTCGATGGCCGTCCCATTGGCGAAATAAATTCCGGTGGCGACGACCTCGCCCCGTCCGTCGGGGCGGATGCGTACCACCGCGCCGTTGGGCTGGGGATTCACAAACTCCTTGAACACCTCGCGGCCCGGCTGGGAACTTGAGTTCGAGACGTAGAGATTGCCCTCGGCGTCATAGCTGGCGAAGTTCGGGATCGAAATCGGAAAGTCTCCTGCGTGGTCGGCGACGAGGGAGACTTTCCCGTCGGGTGATAGCCGCATCACCGCTTTATGTCTGAGGTCGCAATAGACGAAGTTGCCCTGGCGGTCCAGCGTGACGCCGTTGGGGATGGCCCGGTCCGGCAACTGGGCGACCTCGTGGACGACGCCGTCCGGACTGACTTTATAGACAATGCCATTGCGCCCGCCCCCCCAGGCGTTGCCCTCTTTATCAATGACCACACCTTCAGCTCTGAGCACGCCAGAGCCAAAAATTTCCACCTGCTCAACGGGAATCATCGATGCCATACCTTCTCCCTATTTTTTACCTTGACCCAGAGGCCGATCAATGTGATCGGGGCTGTCCGGAACACGCTAACGGTCCTCTGCATACAGCACCCCTTTCGCTTGGAGTGCGGCGATGGTTTCGTTGCTATAGCTGAGTTGCTCCCGCAGTATCTCGGCACTGTTCTGGCCTAAAAGCGGGGCTTGAATGTCCGGGAGCCGGGGAAACTCGGAGTACTTGAGTGGGAAGCCGGGGATGGTGACTTCTCCCAGGATGGGGTCGGGGACCGTCCGAACCATCTCCCGCGCCTTGAAATACGGGTGCTTCAATATATCGGTGATGGACATAACGGGAGCGGACGGAACCCGATGCTCTTCAAAGATTTGGAGGACGGCCTCATCACTCGGCTGCGCCTGCATCCACGCTTCAATGATCGGAATGAGTTCGCCCTGGTTCTCTCCTCGCGCGGCATTGGTCGCAAAGCGGGCGTCTTCAATCAACTCCGGCCTGCCCATAGCCTTACACATATTGGCCCACTGTCGGTCCAGGACGAGGACGACTATCCAGCCCTCGGGTCCTTTGAACACCCCACACGGACACACCAGGGGGTGATGTGACCCCATCCGGAGCGGCACAAACTCGCCCTTGCTCATGGTATGGCCCTGCACATTGACCTCGTGCATATGGAACATGGCGTCAATCATGGACAGGTCGATATACTGGCCGACACCAGTGCGTTCCCGGTGGTATAAGGCATAACCCAAGGCCGCAAAGGCGTGGACGCCACTACTGACATCGGCAATACCGAGCCCGACAAACTGTGGCGGCCCGTCCGGACTACCGGTCATATGCATGATGCCGGAGAAGGCCTGGGCAATGAAATCGTAGCCGACCTTGTGGGACAGTGGGCTTTTGCGTCCAAAGGCGGAAATCGAAACCATGATAATCTGGGGATTGATTGTCTTGAGCGAGGAATAGTCAAGATTCCGTTTTTCCATCACACCTGGCCCGAAATTCTCAACCACAACATCCACGGTCGGAATCAAGGCCCGCAGGATTTCAAGGGATTCCGGCTTGTCGAAATCCAGGCAGAGACTTTTTTTGCCGCGATTCTGTTGGACAAAATACGCGCTGCGATCATCCTGAATAAACGGCAGCAAACGCGAAGGATCACCCATGGGGGCCTGTTCCACCTTAATGATATTGGCCCCCATCTCTGCCATGAGACGGGTCACGGTCGGTCCGGCCAAGTATTGAGTAAAATCCAGGACTGTCACCCCGGAAAGCATATACTGCTGGTCATTGGTGTGTTGCATGCTGCACCTCCGCGTTATCCGTGCCGGTACGACGGCTGTGTAACATGGGTCCCCTGAAAAAGCGAGGCTTTTTCAGGTATTGACAAGAAGAGCGGTGCTGTTCGGGTGGACTGGCAGGCCTGAGCAACTGCCGGAGACTTTACGATGCCGATTCTTTTGAGGAAGGAACCGGAGCCGGGTATTTCCAGGTCAACAACAGCAGCGTGTCGCCACCGGGGAGCGGAATGGACTCCGATTCGGGCGCAACATCGGCCGGGACTTCCGGATGTCGGTTCCGCGCCTCGGCAATCGCCATCTGAACGAGGTCTTGCTGCGGGGCCTCGCCATTCAGCGAGTCTTTGAGCTCGGAAGCCCGGAGCTTGACGGTGACGGTGACCTGCATGGCCGCAGAACTGCGGGGTGGCGGTGCGGGCGGCTCGCCGGCCTCAATGTCCACCTCAAGTTCGGTTGGCGCCTCAACCTCCTCCGGCTCGACTTCCACCGCCTGTATCTCCGGCTCTGGGGCGGGAGGCGGTTCGCTCGGTTCAGACTCAGGTATGACCGCGGCTTCTCCTGGTGTCGCTTGGGTCTGATCCGTTTCCTGCCGCGCCCCTCTGCCGTCTTCCTGGTCGCCTCGTCTCCTCCGACCCCGGCCTTGCGTTCCACGCCGCCGTCTGCCCCGTTCGTTTGTGTCGGCAGCGCTCGCTTCTTCTCGTTCTCGTCGGCGCTGCACACGCTGACGACCGGGAACGAGCCCGAAGGACAGATATTGGCAGGTCTCCGTCGAAATATGCTCAAAGGCATCGTTTGCAAAATCCAGCGCTTTTTCTTCGGTGTAGGCATCGACATCACAGTCGACGAACACCATGCAGTAGAAGTTCTTCCCTGCCGGCGCAGCGCTCGGGCCTTCACTCAGTTCGTGCTCATGGTAACGGACACGCTGATGAGAGAGGGACTCGAAGAGGGATGAGACAGCTGCTTGGATCTCTTGGGTCGACGATCCACAGGCTTCAAAAACGGCTAAGGCATGAAAATTGGGCATGTCTCACAGGACTGTATAGAGCACGGCGTGTATCCGCAAGAGCCGTCAGTACAGAAAAAGGACAGTGACAGACTTTGTATTCTCTTGTGAACACTGGACCTTTGAGACATTTGGGCGTAGGCTAAGGACAGTTTTTCGGTCGGGCTGACACAGCCCGTGTCGCTGCTGTCCCTATAATGCGGTAGGACAGAGCGGATCGAGCCTCGGGCCGGTAACGGCGATCGGTTCCTGGCTGAGCGGATTCTGGACCCGCGCTGGGTGCGCCGAGAAAGGAGGTGGTCTAGTGCAGTTATCAACGACGGTGATCAGTGAGGTGGTGGCCTCCTAGGCCGACCTATCCCAAATCGGGTGGTCGCTTGGGAGGACCAGGCACCACCGTAGCCCCGGCAGCCCGTGTTCATCACCCACGGGACGTCCTTACGGACGTAGCACTGTCGGGGTTTTTTCTGAGGCCCGGCAACGAAACGGATCGTACAATAGGAATTCAACTTTCCGATGGCATGAATTCCGGCTCAAGCGTTAGCGCTTTTTGGCCTGGGCCTCAATCAGCAACCATTGGGCCTGGCCGATTCCGCGCAGGCTACGGTATTCCGCCTCGGACCAGCCCTGGTCCCCTCTTTTCCTGGCAACGTCAAGCACCCGCGTTAACACCGATTCGCACAGCTCAAGTAAGGGCAGGATTTCCTGGTCCACCTCGTCTAAAGGGGCCCCAAGGAATGTAGTCTGGACGTGGGGAAGCAGGCTAGCAAGTCCGGCCTGTGCGTGGTGGCCGCTTTCCTGACGCGGGGGTGCAGCCTCACTTGTAGCAGAAACGAAAGCAAGGCCGAGTTGGCCGGGGTTTTGGGCGTGGGTCGTTTTGTCTGTCACAGTTTGGGCCTACCTTCAACGGCCGTGCCCTCACAGGCGTCCAGAATAAAGGCATCGAATAAGAGGCGGGGAGAGGTCGGACTCGATTTGAGGGCAAGGTCTAATTGCGAGGCATGTTGCAGGATGCGGCGCAGGTCTGCGCCCGAAAAGACACGGCTCTGCTCTACCAAAGCGCGGAGCCGCTGTCCTCGCAGCCCGACCACCCGTTCAATCTGGCTGCTCGGGGCATTCACGTCGGACAAATCCTTGACCCGCCACACACGCCGGAAATGACTGACCAGCGCGTGCAAGGCGGGGAGCGCCCGCTTCTCATCACTCAATACATCCTGTACCAGGCGGACGGCCTGTTTGCTGTTGCGCCGTCCCAAAGCATCAGCCAGATCAAAGGCCGAGTGCTGATGCAGATCTCCCGTACATTGCCTGACCACCTCCTGATCTATTTCAGTTGCCGGGAAAACAAAGGCAACCAGCTTGTCGATCTCGGTGGACAGGGCGAGCAAATCCGTTCCAACATGATCGGCCAAATACGAGGCCGCCTCGGCGTTGAGACGGACCCCCCGTTCCCGAGCAAAACGCTGCGCCCAGCCGGGGATTTGGTTGATAAAAGGCGAACGGAATTCGCCAACAAAACCACGCTTTGCACACACAGAAAAGAATTTCTGGCTGAGGTTGGCCCTGCCCTGCACACAGACCACCAGGGGCTGACTGTCATCCCGGAGCTCGGCTTCAGTCGCCAGACTTTCCCGGTCGGCGGCGGACAGTTGGCCTGCGCCCTTGAGTACGATTAATTGACGTTCGGCAAAAAGTGAGGCACTACCCCAAGCCTCAAGTAGCCGCTCAAGAGGATCTTCTCCCGCATAAAACGTATGCACTGCCGGGTTTTCACCCAGACGCGCCCGCACTAGAGCGATGGCGCGATGAATGAAGTATGCCTCCTCACCATGAAAGAGGTAGAGTGGGGAGAGGGGCTCTTTGGTCAGGAGCGCAAAGATTTCGTCGGGTTGGCGAAATGTCTTTCTCGTCTGCATCGAGGGGCGCGCACTATGATCTGATACTGACCTCCAGTTGACGCGAAACGGCTTCGGTCGAAACGATATGCCGCTGGAGTTCCATTTCCTTCTCATCGAAGCCAAAGGCCAGACCCAGGAGCTGAGGCAGGTGGATAATCGGCATCCCGATCTGTGTCCCCGCCTGTTTCTCTGCCGTCGGCTGGTTGGCGTCAAGATTGAGATGACACAGGGGACAGGGCGTCACCATGCAGTCGGCCCCCTTCGTCTTGGCGTCACCGGTATGGTCGCTCACCATCCGCATTGAATTTTCTTCGTTGACCGTCAGAATCGGAAAGCCGCAGCATTTTGACTTGCCGCTCGAATCTACGGACTCGGCACCAAGAATGTCGAGCAAGTCCTCTAAATAGGTTTTCCGTCCCGACAAGCCCTTGGGCGCAATAATGGAGGTCGGACGACGGATATAGCAGCCATAGAACGGCGCGACCTTGAGCCCGGTCAGTTTCCGCTTGATATACGGCTTGAGGTTCTCCACCCCATAGTCTTCCATCAGCACCCATAAGAGGTGCTTGACCTCCACCGTGCCTTTGTATTCCAGCCCCTCCTCGGCCAGATATTCGGTATTAATCTTCTGGCGATACTCGGGCTCGTTTTGGAAGCGGTGATTGGCCTGGGTAAAGACTCCCTGACAGGTACTGCAGATCGTCATGAGGGAGGAAAGTCCCATGGCTTCCACCTTGGCCAAGGTGCGTGCGTTGATGGGGTCGGACAGATCACGGCTCAACACCCCGGCACCAGTACAGCCGACATCGGTCACTTCTTCGATTTCGATCCCGAGTGTTTCCGCCACCTTGACCGAAGCAGGATAGAGTTCAGGACAGGCCCCACGCGACACACAACCTGGATAAAATGCGTACTTCATACTTCGCTCCTCTGGGCTTTGTCTATGATGCGTCGAATCGCCTCGGCGCCCGGCCGCTTGTGATGGAAATACGGCAGCGGGGCCTTGCCCTTGGGGATGGCTCTGATTACCGTGGGCAGGAGTTTCGCCAAGCCGGCAATATTGGTCAGGCCCTCACTCTCGATCGCCAGCCGGCCTTCATCCAGCCAGCCGCTACGCTTGACCGAGTTCAGGAAGCTATCGTAATGCCGCTGCACCTTGGGATTCCTGGTGCCGGAGCGAATGCCCTGTCGAATCGCCTCGTCACGGACCTCGAAGAGTCGGTCGGTCGGTTCCAGTCCCAGGGGGCAATGCCCATTGGCCTCAAAACAGTGCGTGCAGTCCCAGACACCACCAGGCTCGCTGACGAGTGTTAAGCGCTCATCGTGCTGCCCGTCGCGCGGGTCGAAGACGGCTCGATACGCCTTGGTGAGGGCGGCCGGACCGACAAAGTCCTTGTCAATCTTAATCACCGCGCAGCCCTCGTCACACAGGCCGCACATAACACAGCTCATTGCCTTGCGGACTTCGGCCAGTTGCTCCTCGGCGACCACGTATTCGCCCTCGGGTTCCGGCTCGCGGGGTGTGATCCAGGGCTGGACCGACTTTATTTTCTTCCAGAGGAAGCCCTCAAGGTCATACACGAGGTCTTTCAGCACCGGGATATTACGAATAGGCTCGACGGTCACAACACCATTCTTGACCGTTTTGGCGATTTTCAGGCTACAGCCGAGCCGGCCCTTTTTGTTTATGCGGAGCGCGCAGTCGCCACACGACCCCCGCTCACACGAGGCCCGAAACGCCAGGCTGGGGTCCTGTTCATCCCGAATCTGCCTGAGCCCGTCCATCACGGTCGCCGAATCCGGCAGGTCTACTTGGTAGGTCGCAAAATCCGGCTTGCTCCCGTTTTCAGGGTCGAAACGGTAGACCTTAAATGTTGTTTCCATAGGTCCCCTCCATTCTCTGCCTTCAGATTCTCTACCTTCAGTAAGAGACTCCCGTCACGTAGACTGCCCGGCATTGACCGGACTGGTGGCCAGGCTTGGTCCATCGGGTCCACACGTCACCAGCGAATGATGCTGCCACTCTGCATCGTTCGTTGCCGGGAAGTCACTCCGGTGGTGGACGCCACGGCTTTCCTGTCGTTCCTGGGCCGCGGTTACGATGGCTCCGGCAACGTCGAGCAGCGTTCCCAGCTCATAAAAAGTGAGCAATTCATGGTTATACATCTTGCCGTGATGTCGGAGCCCGACCTGAGTGTAGCGAGTCTGTAAGTCGGTGACACAGCGGGCGGCCTCCCGCAGCCCGGCTTCGTCCCGTACCAGCCCAACGTGCTCGGCCATTGTGTTCGCCAGTGCACGCTGAATCGTGACAACCGTATCCCCTGACGTCGGGCGGGAAAAAATCGCCTTCAGTGTTCGTTGAGCGTCCTGCGTGGACGAGTCGGCAATCGCCTGTGGAGAGGTGTTCGACGCATGGGCGGCCGCAGCGCTACCGGCCCGTCGACCAAAGACCACGCTGGCGGTCAGGGCATTTCCAGTCAAGGCGTTGGCTCCGTGCACCCCAGGGGAGGCACACTCTCCAGCGGCAAACAGACCGGCGAGAGCCGTTGCTCCACTCGTATCGGTCTGGACACCACCCAGGACCCGATGCATGCGCGGCATGACAGGCAGCGGCGCCGCGTCCAGACCGATACCAGCCATATCATTGGCCGCTCGCTCCAAATAGAGGAATCGGGCGCCAATACGCTCTTTGCCAATCGAGCGGAAATCGAGTGTCGCGCCATCCTCGGCGGAAGCGAGCGAGCGACACAGCGCGTCCCGAAACGGCAGGTCATCTGTCTGAAGGATGGGCTGTCCGTCCGGGTTGCACAGCACGGCGCCCTCGCCCAAGGCGCCTTCAGAGGCAAAGGCCGCCCGTTCGCAAAAGCCCAGGGGATGGTATTGCACCATTTCCATATCCCTGAGGCCGAGCCCGGCTCTATAGGCCAAGCTCATACCGTCTCCGCAGCACGATTGCGAGGCCGTGCTCGGGGTATAGACACGCCCGGCGCCACCCGTGGCCAGCACGACAGCGGACGCACTGAACGCATCGAGCTTACCTGTGCCAAGTTCCAGGGCGAGCACCCCGCGACAGATGCCGTCCTCAACAACGAGGGAGGTCGCGAGCCACTCTTCATGACTGGGAATCTCTTCCCGTATACATTGCTCATAGAGCGTGTTGAGCACTGCATGACCGGTCATATCGGCAGAAAATGCTGTGCGCGGGCTGGTATGCCCGCCGAGGGCCCACCGGTCGAGTTTGCCCTCAGCATTCCGGTTAAACGGCACCCCGATATGGTCGAGCTGAATAATGTCGTCTGACGCCGTGCGGCACATCTCCTCAACAGCCGCATGGTCACATAAGCCCGCCCCGGCCCGTATCGTATCCTGGGCGTGCTGCTGCCACGAATCGTCTTTTCCAAAGGCCGCATTCAGCCCGTCTGACGAGGTCGCAGAATGGCTGCGTAGCGGATGGGTCTTGCTGAGCAGGGCAACCTGTACGCCAGCCTGCTTGGCCGCAAGGGCGGCCCGGAGTCCGGCAACCCCGCCACCAACAATAAGAACATCGTATTCTGGCATTGGCGTTCTCTAGCGCCAGACACTATAGCCGAAATGGTACGAGGAGGGCAAATCCAACCGCCCGCCCCGCCGGCAGCGGTTCTTGCCGCTCTCCAGACTGTCGTCTAGGCATCTTTTCCCAGCCTGGTCCCGGCACATTCGATCAGCCGCTCTTCCGTGACAATGTAATCCACGCGCTCGTCATGCTCATCAACAGGGATGTGGGAGACGACCTGGCATTCATGGGCCAGACTAACGCGCAGCGCTCCGGCCAATATGCCTTTCAAGGCCCTATCATAATAGCCCCGGCCTCGCCCGAGCCGGTGTCCGGCCCGATCAAAACCAACGCCGGGGACCAGCACCAGATCAGTTGGGGCGACACTCGTGAGCAGGTTTTCTCCGGGTGGGACCAGGATATCAAAAACCCCTGGAATCAAAGGCTCGTTATCGTGACGCCTGACAAACTCAACCTCCTGTTTATCTGCCGTCACTCTCGGATAGTAGACGTCTATTCCTCGCCGGCAGGCTGCCTGCCACAACCCTTCGGTTTCCACCTCATTTTCATCGGGACTGTACAGCAGAATCTGCCGGGCCTGGTGAAACATCGCCTGCGCACACAAACGAGCTGCAATCCGCTGACTGTTTTTCCTGACATCCTGGGCTGAAAGCGCCCGCCGCTGCTGACGGAGCAGCGTGCGGAGCCGTCGTTTTTCAGCCAGCATAAACGCCACCCGACCCAATCAACCCAACAGACTCAATAGACCCAACAGACTCCCCTACCCACGTTGGGGCAAGGTAAAGGTCGCCTCGCCAGTCAGGATCTTCTCCCCTTTTTGATTCTGCTGCCAGATCTCACAATCGACCAGGGGCTCGCCACTGGCATGATATGTCCGCGTCACCACTCCACCGCAGGTCAAGCGATCACCCGGAAAAACGTTGGCGGCAAAACGCAGCTTGGTTTTTCGCAGGTCCCAGGGACGGTGCAGCCAATCGGTCAGAAAACGATACAGAAAAGTTTCGTTGAGCGGGCCCTGTTGGACAACATCGGACAGCCCCCGTTCCTGCGCGTAGACACGGTCAAGATGCAGCGGATTGGTGTCACGCAGAATAATGGCTATGGGAATATACGCCAGACGATCCATCGGACCATAGGTCGCCTGAGGGAGCGGCATACCCTCATGCACATCTTCAAAAAAGATTTTCGGTCGGGTGTCCATGGGTTATTTGAACAGGATATACGACTGCGCCCCCTGAAAGGCCACCGCTTCGGAGTTATCCGTCGCCGTAAAACGGACCTGGATCACGTCAAACGTGTTTTTCCCTTTCTTCTCGTACACGTCCGCAACCTCGGACCGAACGGTCAGCGTTTCACCCACGTAGAGAGGCCGTAGATATTCCAGTTCCTGCTCGCCGAACATGGCGGTTCCGGTCCGGTAGTTGAACAAAAAATCTCGCTCCCAGTCAAAAGCCCGGAGCAAGGCTTGGACCGCCACAAACGGGGCAAACGAGGGTGGGATAATCCGGCGTGCATACCCGGCCGCCTGGGCTGCTTCGTCACTCAGAAAGGCGGCCTGCTCCTCACCCGCAACCGGGAGATAGTCCTGGATATCGTCCTCACGAATGGTGTAGGTAACGGGCTCAAGGACCTTGCCAATCAGCGTTGTCCGGTCAGGAGTCATAGCAGAGGTATTCCTTGGCGGAGTGGCTGGCATTGTACGTGTCCGGCCAGACTTGTAAATGGGTCGGAGTAAGACCGCGCCGCCCGCGTTACAGTTCGGAGAAGTTCAGCTTGTTCCAGTGCCTCCATCCGACAATTTCAGATTGACTAAGTCTTCTTCCTAAGTTAGGTTTTTCCTCATGCTTACTGTCACTATACACCAGGCAAAAACCCATTTGTCAAAACTCATTCAGAAAGCCCTGGCTGGAGAAGAGATCATCATTGCAAAAGGCAAGCAGCCGCTTGTCAGGCTTGTTGTGCTGCCGGAGGCGTGCCCACAGAGGCGCATAGGGGGCGCAAAAGGGATGGTCACTTTTATGGCCGATGACTTTGATGCCCCACTCAAGGATTTTCAAGAGTATATGAGATGAAACTCTTACTGGACACACATGCCTTGCTGTGGCTCACCCAGGGCGACGAGAGATTCAGTGTCCAAGCGGAAGCCGCAGTTCTGGATACCCACAACGCCCTGTACCTGAGTGCGGCAAGCTATTGGGAAATCTGCATCAAGTACGCACTTGGGAAACTTGGCTTACAGTCGAATTGGCCAAGCCTGCTTGACCGGGAACTCACCGTGAATCAAATCAGATGGCTTCCAATCGAAAAAGAACACTGCCAGGCGCTGACAGCATTACCTCTCGTTCATGGAGACCCGTTTGATCGTCTTCTGATTGCGCAGGCTCGGGTCGAAGGTATGACGCTCTTGACCGCAGATGAGCAAATCCAGCGCTATGAAGTCCCGACTCTCTGGTAGAGAACACTGCCCTATTTGCCAAAAACTGCGTTGACCAATTCGGTATCCAAGTATTCCGTGACCTGCTGCACTTTCCCGTTTTCAAGTCGGAAGACCTGGGCGTAGGTGTTGTTATACGCCTTACCGGACTTGGTCATGGACTCGCCGTGGCCTTGCAGGACGACGTTGTCCCCTTCGGCAATCAGATTCTCCACGTGCATGGTCAGCCCGTTTTCGAGCTGTGCTCCGAGCGGCGCCAGGACTTTTTCAACGAATTCCTGTTTGCCCTTGAATACGCCTGAGAATTTGGTCGAGCCGATCAGGGTGAAATTCACGTCGTCTGCCAGGGTGTTCAAAAAGGCGTCCGCGTTCCCTTTCGAGAGTTCGGCAAACATATTTCTGATGATTTCCTTATTCTCTGCTGCACCCATGATTTCCTCCTATGAAATATTCTTCGGCGGGAGAACTGTACGCCGGATGACAAAAGGGTGTCAAGACAAGACCGCCGCGCACCGTTTGCCTTCGCAAGCCGTCTGTCGTCCAGTGCTCCCTATTGACGTGTGATATGCATTATCATGAGTTCTTGCCAGCCGTGGGGGACTGCCGGACCGGGGAGAACCCACCCCGCCGCTAGCGCGGCACCCCTCCAAGGAGGGGAGCTTTTTTATCCCCTCCTCGGAGGGGTGGCCGAAGGCCAGGGTGGGTTCCTTTTCGCATCATACCTTAGCGTCCGGGGAATCGTTCACGCAGCCAGTCAACAATCACCTTCATCGTCGCGTCGCGTCCGCCGTGGTCGGGCTGCGATGGAAGCGGGAAACCAAAGTGATCGGCGTCCACATGCGCGAGGTGTTTGTCGTCAGCCGGCGAGTGTCGATAGACGGCTTCCGACTCCTGCGGATAAATGGCGTGGTCTCCGGTATGATTCACGACCAGGGTCGGCAGGGTCATGAGGGTCACGTTGTCGAGGACGGCCGCTCGCGAGGACTGGCCCGACCAGGTGCTCAGCCAGGCGCGCGGCGTCTGGTATTTGGCAAAGCCGGCCTCAAGATAGTTAAACAGGTCCGGCCGCGGCGACCAGAGCGAGCCGTAGTCCCGTGATGACGGGCGAATCGACGGGTCCGTATAGGCCGGATTCGCCTCGGTGCGGTGAATTTCCATATAGCGCCCGACGAGGGCCCGCCGACTGAGAAAAGTTCTCCGTTCCAGGGACTGGTCGTCAAAGTCCGGCTGTCGAATCTGCTCTTGAAAATAATGTTGCTCGTCAACATAGCGACGGGCAATGGCGTCGATGCGCTTTACCCGCTGTATCTGCGCGGCCCGATAGCGGGCGATGAACTCGGCGCCATACGCGCTGGGCTGCGGCGGCTCACAAAAGCCATTGGCCGGATGATACATATCCAGACTGGGGTCACAGGAGAGCGGGTCGTCCTCGTCCGTCACGGAAGGGTCGATGGCGCCTTCCAGGAATTTCCCTTCCCCAAGATGGGCCGCCAGAAAGACCATGCCGTCGGCGTGGGGCAGTTGAAATCGATTCAGATCGTACGGGTCGCCGGCAGGGGTCGTTGTCAGTCGGTCCGGCGGGTCGGTCACGGCTTGGGCCAGATAAAAGGAATATAATGAACCGCCCCCACTATTGCCGATCAGCACGATATGCTCAAAACCCCGCTCTTCTCTGAGGTAACGCAGGCTGGCGGCGATATCCGGCAGCAGCATTTCGTGGATACAGGCAATATCGTTGCTGGGCCAGCGGCCTTCCTGACCAAACGCGGCATACCCACTGTCAAGCAGATAGGGGATGGCATAGTGACGGCTCATATCGGCCCGCGGGTGCATCAGGCACACCACCGTTTTCTCGCCGCCGCGGGTGTATAGCACGCCTTTTGATTCACCCCGGTCTTCTGCGGTGAACGGAACAATCTCAGCGTTTGTGGGTGACGCGAGCGTCTCAAACGAAATCAGGCTGAGGCCCAGGGCCGAATAGCGTGGAATGCGGGCGAGTGCCATAGGCGGTCTTCCTTTCTCACACAGCTTTACGAGACATAGAAGACCCCGCTCCGCTTGTCAAAACACGTGTGCTACCGGGCCTGGGGGAACCCACCCCGCCGCTCACGCGGCACAAGGAGGAAACGTATCCAGCTTTTTTGTTTGACTGGAGGATACGTTTCCTCTTTCCCTCCCAAGAGGGGATAAAAAAAGCTCCCCTCCTCGGAGGGGTGGCCCGAAGGGCCGGGGTGGGTTCCTTGTCGCCTTACACGTCCCATCAGTCCCGACTCTTCCTTGCACCCCTGCCCTTTTCCGGGCAGTATAGGGTGCAGGGAAGGGAGGTTTGTATGGCGACACCGGCACGTGCACGTTTCACCGCTCTGGTCTCGGGACCTGAAGCAGAACTGGACCTTGCCGAAGCCGCCCTGCTGATTGCCCAGGAAGAACAGCCCAACCTCGATGTTGCCCACTACTTGCAGCGTCTCGACCAAATCGCGGACGCGGTGCGCGCCAAGCTGCCTGGGTCTCCTACCCCCCAAGACCGGATTCAGGCCCTCAACACCCATCTCTTTTTTGAGGAAGGTTTAAGGGGCAATGCCGGCGAATACTATGATCCGCGCAACAGCTTTCTGAATGAAGTATTGGAGCGGAAGACCGGTATCCCGATCACCCTGTCCGTTCTGTATATGGAGGTGGGGCGGCGCTTGGGCCTCTCCTTGGCCGGGGTTGGATTTCCGGGCCACTTTTTAGTCAAATATACCGGCCCGGATGAAGAGCAGATTCTCGACCCGTTTGCCGGCGGAACGACGGTGACCGAAGAGCAACTCGCCGCCAAGCTGAAGAGCATGTACGGGGACAATAATCCCTTTGTGGCCCAAATTCCGCAGCTACTCGCCCCGGCAACGAAAAAAGAAATTCTCATCCGTATGCTCCGCAACCTAAAGGGCGTCTATCTGCAAAAGGGCGATTTTACCCGTGCCTTGAGCGTTATTGATCGCATTCTTTTGCTGGCGCCGGACGTTGCCGTAGAGGTCCGCGACCGCGGAGCCGTTCAGCAACGTTTAGGCCGTATGCAGGGTGCGGTCCAAGACTTCAAGAAGTATCTGCAACTGGCACCCGATGCCGAAGATGCGGCAAACATCCGTGCCCTTATCCAGCGCTCGGTCGCCCAGTTAAACTAAGATAATGGCCAATGCCATTTGGCCTGTTCGCGTCTCGGCCGGTCTCGTGACCCGCTCCGGCCGGTTGCTTATCTGTCAGCGGCGCAGGGACGCCCTGCATGCCCTGAAGTGGGAATTTCCTGGTGGTAAAGTTCAGGCTGGTGAAGATGAGGCGACCTGCCTGCTGCGCGAGTTGGAGGAAGAACTCGGAATTCAGGCCACGCTGGGAGAAGAACTCCACCGGACCAGCCATAGCTATGCGAACGGTCGGCGTGTGGCCCTGACCTTTTTCCATGTTCCCGCCTACCGGGGCGCACTGGCCAATAACGTTTTTGAGACCCTCGCCTGGGTGGAGCCGACGCAGCTCCTCGACTACGACTTTCTTGAGGGTAATATCGCCTTTGTCACCAGCCTTGCGCAGGGCCGGTGGGGTCGTATCTTCTCCACCGGCTGAGACGGCGGTGTTCCACCCTACCCTGCTTCGACACAGCCTTCATCTCACACCTTGAAGCGGAAATGGACCACATCACCGTCCTGCACGACGTAATCTTTGCCTTCGAGCCGCATTTTTCCCACGTCCCGACAGCCCGCCTCTCCGCCGTGCTCGATATACGCCTCGTAGGCGATGACTTCGGCTCGAATAAAGCCGCGTTCAATATCCGAATGAATTTTTCCCGCGGCTTTGAGCGCCGGCAGGCCGCGTTCTATGGTCCAAGCACGGGCTTCCATCGGCCCCGCGGTGAAAAAGCTCATAAGGTTGAGCATGCGATAGGCATACTGGATGAAGCGGTCCCGTGCCGACTCCTCAACACCGAGGTCGGCCAGAAAGAGGCCGCGTTCGTCTTCTTCCAACTCGGCGATTTCCATCTCCACCTTGCCACAGATGGGCACGGCGGTGAGCCCCTGTTCCTCAATATAGGACACGACTTCCTGTGGCATTTCAGCCTGCATCTCTTCTTCTGCCCGGTTATAGACAATCAGCAGGGGTTTCTGACTCAGAAAGGCAAAACCCGACAGCAGCATCTTCTCTTCGGGCAGAAACGATTCGTTCCGTAGCGGCTGCTCCGCTTCGAGCACGGCCTGGCATTTCTCCAGCAACTCGCGTTCACGTTCTTTGCCCTTTTCCTTGCGCAGACGTTCCAGCCGTTTCTCAATCACCCCCATGTCGGCCAGGATCAACTCTGACTGAAAGTCACGTAAAGCTCGGAGGGGGTCAGCAGGCGCAGTCGCCATCGGGTCGTCAACGGCACGCACCACTTGGGTCAGCGCCTCGACTTCGCGCATCTGGGCCAGCGAGCGCGTATCAAGTGCGGCCTTGCGTTCGGCCGAGGGCGGAAAGTCGAGAAACGTCACTTCCGCGTATTTTTTCCGGTCCGGCTGAACGATCTCGGCCAGGGCATCAACCCGGGGGTCGGGCACTTTGACCACGGCAATCGCGGCGTCGCGTTTGGTCTCAAAGCTGCCGACCTCTGCGCTCATGCCGGTCAGGGCGTTAAAGATGGTGGTTTTTCCCGAACGAGCAAACCCAACTAAGCCAACTTTCATAGGCCGGAGTCTAGCAGCTTAGGTGTAGATTTGCACCGCTCAAGCGCCGCTCGGGTGTTGATTTACATCGCTCAAGTGCCGCTCGGGCTCACAGCCCGCGCAACGCGGGCCTGGTGTTTTCACGCATGACGAAACTCTTGAATGGACGTGGCCGGCCGGCCGTCTTTGAGGGCAATCTGGCGGGTCACGGAGCGGGTCATAGCCCCGAACGTGGGCATCCAGCACGAGTGGCGACCCGGACCGCCGACGACAAGAATCATGAGCCGTTCCGGCTTGCGAATCAGCGGGATGGCGTCCGCGTCGGGAAAGGCGTCATCGGGGGTAAACCCCATACCGATCATACCGCCCGCCTCCCATTGTTCACGCGGCACCCGGGCGTGCTCAAACACATAGGTGCGGATGTCGTCTTTTGAGATGCCGTCTCGGGCCAGGATCTCGGCGTGCTCCGGTCCAAGCGCGAGAATCGGCTCACCAAACGCGTAGGCGTTATTCGAGCCCATACCGGCCATGGTGCTGGCGATGGTCGTCAGAATCCCTGGCGCGGCACTGCTGATATGGTCGTTGATATTATGCGGCCCCTCCGCTCCGCACACCGTGACCGTGCTGGTCTCGGCCGCAAAGCCCCGTTCGACGTGCAGTGGCCCCCATGGGTTTTCTTCCTCGTTCTCGGCAATACAATAGCTGTATTTTGAGGGCTGACCCTGGGTCGAGCGGTCCAGCATACCCGGCGTTCCCCCGCCGACATTCAGCAAGACCAGGCGAATCGCTCGGCCGATCGTGGCGTTTGGCCGCCAGCCCTGGCCAAACGCGTTATAGCGCGAGTTGACGCCGATTTCCGTCGCAATCGGGCCGTTGAGAATCAGCAGCGGCGCGCAGGGGTGGGTGGTGCTCTGAACCCCATATAGATTGAACGGGCCTTCAAGCAGTGCCTCGACCGCGGCAATAATGACCGGAAAGTATTCGGGCACACAGCCGGCCATGACCGCATTTACGGCTAATTTTTCCAGGGTGGCAAGGCCGTATTTGGGCGGTATCGGCCCCAGGACGTCTTGAGGAGCGCGGTCCGTCCAGGCCAGCATCTTTTCCACCCGCTCTTGTGTAGGTGGAATAATCGGTAGACCGTCCGTCCAGCCTTGGTCGTAAAACCAATCGTTGACGGTTTCGAGAGAGTCGTCCAGGGAGATTCGGTCTGATTGGAAATCCATTATGCTCTTGCTCCCTCTCCCCTGAGGGAGAGCCTGTCCTGAGCCTAGTCGAAGGGGGTCGGGGATGAGGAGGTTGATTAGGCCGACACCCGCTCGATCTTTTTCTCCATCGGCTTGAGAAACCGCCCGCGATACGTGTCGGCCAACTGCTCTGCCGGCTGGGTCAGAATGGCCAGAATTTCATCCACCACAGCTACGGCTTTGGCCTGTACCACCTGCGGTGTATTGCCGGCCAGGGGATGGGGAATCACGGCAATGGGTACACCGCTCATACCCAGGGTGCGGGACTCGGCCCGGCCGAGCGGAGCAAACTCGTCGCTGCAAATGACGGCGGTCGGAATGCCTTGCTTTTCCAGTTCAATGGTGTCGTGGAGACCCCACGACGTGCACGAGCCTCAATCGCCTATGGCCGCGACAACCACATCACAGGTGGACAGGCGGGCCATGACCTCCTTGGGTGCGCCGAGCGAGGCGTTTTTTTCACCTTTGATAACGGCGAAATCGCCGCAGCGTTCGTGCAGCAGCGCTTCCACCTGTTCGAGCAGCAGGCCGGCGTTGGCCTTCCGGTTATTCAGAAAGCCGATGGTCTTCCCGCGCAGGCTCCCCTCTCGTCGAGCAAGCGGCAGATCACCGGCTTGCGCTTCGCCAATTGGACTGAGGACTTCAATCTGTCCCATACGCACCTCCCTTGCCTTTCGCTATATAGTCCAACCCTCTTGCCCGTGCAATGGAACGCCGGGTAGAGTTTCGGCCACCAGGTAATGAAGCCATGACGAATGTCAAAATCCCGGTCTACTACGATTATGCCTCTTCCCTCAGCTATATCGCCAAGCGTGTGATGGAACAGCTCGACGGTCAGCTCGCAATCGAGCTGTTGTGGAAGGGCGTAAACATTGCCCGCCGTCACCAGGGCTGGAAAAACGGCGAGATGATCGGAGACGAGGCCAAAGGCAAAATTGTTCGCATCTCGCGCGAAACCGGCGTCCCGCTGCGTATCCCGGCAAAATGGCTGGACTCGACCTACGCCTTGGAGGCAGCTGAATTCGCCAAAGACCACAACCTGTTTGCCGCCTGTCACGAAGCGATTTTTGTGGCCGCGTTTGAGGCAGAGGAGGATATTGGCGACCTGTCTGTTTTGCTTGGCGTAGCAGAACAGGTGGGTTTGCCCGTGGCTGAATTGGAGCAGTCGCTCCAGTCCGGCGAGCTGACCCAGCGGGTCCGGGCAACCGAGCAGGAAGCCGGGCGTGGTCGGGTATCCTACCTTTCTGCTCGGCGAGTTCCCGCTTATCGGCATTCAGCCTGCGGAAACCATGCGCCTGCTGATTCAACGCTATGTTGACAAAGCGCGGGAACAGGTGGGGCATTAGGAGAGTCAAAACTGCACCGAAAATCCCTCGCGTTCGTCGTTCTCTTTGTCGATCACGGAAGTGCGGGCGGAAGAATAGTTTCCGGCCGGATAGTAGAGAAAGCCGGACGCACTTTGGCCGGGCTCGATGGTCATATCCTGGAGCGCGCTGCCCCCGCTCGGTGAGGAGACCGGGGCAACCCGCCCGCCACCTTCGGGCACCAGAAAAATCTTGCTGGCCTCAATCGCATAGGGCCGGGGCGTGTTGTTCAGGACCGTCACCCGCACGGGCAAGATCCCGCTCGCCTGTATATCCGAGCCCAAAACGTTCTGGGATTCAAAACTATTGAGCGGCACAATGGTCAGTTGGAGGGTGCCGGTTTCGGGGTTGGCGGTTTGATACGCCTCGCGCCGCTGGACCATCTGATACGACATGGGAAAGCTGTTCACAAAATGGTGCGGCCGCTCTGCCGCACCAATCAGCGACGGGACATTGACCGCGTTCCGGGCATCAATACTGGCACTACTCTCTGTACATGAAATAGTAACGATCCCAGAGGTCGCATTCTCCTTTACGGCAGAAATGCGCCCGACCTGCCCCGGCCGTGCGAGTGAGTACTCAGCAATAGTATAGCCCATCGCCTGGACGGCTTTATAGACCAGCCGGTTCGCCTCTTCACAGGAAGTTGCCGTCAGCTTGGGCTTCTCTCGCACCACCCGAGGCGGCGTCTTGGGTGCGGCACAACTGACGATAAAAAACGAGAGGACGCACATAGTCAGGTAAGCGGGACGAACGGTTATCTTCATGGATATTACTCCTCGCAGCCTTGTCTGGATGGCAGGTATCCTACCATAGCGGTGGGGGGAGATCGACCAGAAGAGCCATCTGCCTACCCTTCCAGCAGATCAGAAAAGTCTGTACACTTCCGCCTGTCACGCGCTGCGCACAACGCAGCCTATCTTTCGGAGGATAGATCGGTGGAATTCAAAGAAGTTGTTGGTCGCAGACGCTCGATTCGGTATTTCCTGCCGTGGCGGCCGGTGGAACGGGACAAAGTGCAGACCATTCTTGAGGCCGCGAGATTGGCGAGCCGAGCCGGGAATGCCGACTTCGCGCGGGCCATCGTGGTCGAGCGGGATGCCCTGTCAAAGTCTGACCTAGAGTCGCTGACGCTGCCGGTGAATGCCGGTATGATCGAAATGGCGCCCATCCATGTCTACTGGTGGGGCGACCTCAAAGCCTTTGCCCGCGACATGCCCTCCCGAGCGGCGGAGCAGGTCGATATGGGCATCCTCAATATCAGTCATGGCTGGACGCATACTTTCATCAACGAAGTTGCCTACCCCCAGGTCGTTCAAGCCTTCAGTTCTGACGATGTCCTCTGCGCCAAGGTGACGGGCTGTGAAGCGGGTCTGGCCATCTCGCAGGCACTCCTTGCCGCGGTCGATGAAGGACTGGGGACCATGCTGTGTACCTATCCTGAAGAACCCGCCCGCCAGGTGCTTGGGGTGCCCGATTCCTGGACCTCGTTATGGGTCCAGTTTGTTGGTTACCCGGCGGAGAGTTGGGAAGCCGGCGGCCAACGCCCCCGTCCTCCGCTGGGCGAGCTGTTCCATGAGGGGAAATATGGACAGCCGTTCCGAGGCACAGAGGAAGGGGCTGCCCGGCTGCGGGCCGAGAAGATGCTTCAGGACCCAGCGCCCTTTTCGTGGCGGAAAGAGGAAGTCCGTGCGGTGAGCCGTATGCTGGGCTTGCCGGAAGAATAGCATGCCCTTATCCCCTCTCCCCCTGGGAGAGGGTGGCCGAAGGCCGGGTGAGGGCTCGCCAAGAGGATACCGCACATTATGCCGATAGATATAGAGCCGATGGATATAGAGAAAACGAAAACGGTTCAGACGTGGCTGAAAGGCCTGGAGGACCAGTCCGGCGTGTCCCGCGACGAGGGATTACAGCGCGTAGCGGTCTTACAGGATTTCTGCGCCCTGGTAGACAAGGAGCCGGATCAGATTATTGCGGAGTGCTTGCGCGAGGTGGAGGGTGGGAAAAAAATTCGCGCCAAGGGCCGACGTCTTTACGCGGACCGGATCACCGAGTTTGAATCCCATATCGGAGGCGGTGCAGGCGAAAAGCGACAAAAGGGGAATTATATCCGCAGCTTTTTGATCCATAACGGCGTCTTATTACAAACGAGCCCACTGTCATAAGCTGGCACACGGCATTAAGGAGGACAGCATGGATTTTCTCGAAGTTGTTGGTTCACGGCGCAGTATTCGGATTTTCAAGCCCTGGGAGCAGGTCGAAAAGGAGAAGATACAACGGATTCTCGAAGTAGTCCGTTTGACCACCTGTCCGGGCAACCTCCAGCCGTGGCGGGCCATTGTTGTTGAACGTGATGCCCTGTCAAAAGAAGATCGGGAAACCCTGCTGGCGTGTGACAACTATCAGGGTGCGCACGTCAACGCGCCAGTCTGGATCTACTGGTTCGCCGATGTGGAGGGTTCTACCGCAGACACCTTTCGGACCCGGGTTCATGACCTGGTAGACCTCGGTGCGCTACCGACCTTCTACGGCTGGACGCATGAGACGATTGATTCGGCCATTGTCAAAGGCGAGACCGCACCCGAAGGCATGCCGGCCATCCACTCGCTGATTCACGGCCTCCCGCGTGAGGCAGCAGAGGCGGTTGCCCGGCAGGAGACGGTCGGAGCGTGCGCGGTCGCCGTTCTGGCTGCCGTCAACGAGGGACTCGGCACCTGCCTGCATATGGCTGCTTCGGCCGAGAAAACTCCAGACCTCCACGCCGTCCTGAAGGCTCCTGAGGGCTGGGTCCCGGTCTGGTGTCAGTTAGTTGGCTATCCTGCAGAATCCCCGGATGGGGGCGGCCAGCGACCCCGCCTGCCCTTTGAAACGCTCTATTATGACGGCGCCTATGGCAAGCCGTTTGCGCGTGATGCCGAGGTTGTCGAAAAATTGGAAGAAGAAAAACTGCTCCAAGAAGAAATGCCCAAGCCCGGACGTTTTGAAGAACTCAAGCATCTGGCCCGCATGTTGGGTTTTCCGCTGTAGGAGCATATACACCCTCACCCGCAGCCCCTCTCCCAGCAGGAGACGTGTGATGCAAATGACATTACTCGGCGGCCCCTCGCTCCCCTGCGCAGTTCCTGTCTGCGACAGGGGGCCAGGAGTGCGGGCTTTCAGCCCGCAAGCGGCCAAGATGGCCGCGCTCCCAGGAAGCGGGAGGGCGAGCGGCCCGAGGCGGGGGCCGCCGGACCGGTCCCGGGAGGCTCACGCCACAATCTGCATCACACGTCAGGAGAGGGTAGCTGACGAATGGAGAGAAACACAGCAACCATGAACGACTTGAAATCTTATCCCAGCGTCCAAAAGTGGATCGAGAACGTCAATCGCTATTACAATCTCAGCGATGAGGAGTGGGATAGTCGCCTTCAGACCTTGGCCGATTTCTGCCGGTCTGAGGAAAAGGACCCGGATACGGTTATTGTCGAGGCCCTCGCGGACAGAGGAGAGAAGGTCGATTTTATTCGCCGTCTCAAGAAATTCGTCAAAACCCAGACCTCGAATCCCCGCGTCGGACACGATTTGGAGAATATCGTCCGCTCCTTCTTTATCCATAACGGCGCTCGGGTGGTGACCCGTCCGTATCGGGGTGACGCCTAAATTCGTCGTGAGTCTATGCTTTAACGAGCCTTGGCCTGGAGCGACTCTTTGAACTCCTTGAGATCGCGCAGCGCCGCAACAATATCGTTCAGCGAGTAGTGCGCATTCCGTGGGCTGGTCGAGGGCACCGCGAACACATGGGCACCACCAAAGCGGTGGTCCCGGTCGCCCAGCCCGGCATCTTTACCACAACAGATGCGGTAGCCGGTCAGACCATTAAAGCATACGATACGCGGCGCATAACGAACAATTTTTTCGCGGAGCGCTTTTGCGCCGCGACGAAACTCAGCTTGCGAGACCTCATGAATACCTCTGGTCGGACGCTTGACGATATCGGTCAGCCCAATGCCCCAGCCCATGAGTCGGGCGTCATCTTCCGGCCCAACCGGGTCGGGAACCAGGCCTGAAGCCGACAGCGCCTCCCAGAAACGATTGACCTTGTTGGCAAAATAATGGCCGACTTCGGCAGAATAGAGGCCGGGATTCAGACCGACAAACACAATATCCAAATTTTTTCTTAAATAGTCAGGCAAGGTCTGCCCCTGCCAGGCGTTTCCACGCCGGCTTCGTCCCAGGGTTTTCTGCGTTTCTTTTTTCATAGGGAGTGCTCGACTGAATCCAGGTCCTGGCCAGGAAAGCGGACCGCGTGGTAATGGCGTGTCAGCGCCCGATTTGACCAGACCGTCATCAAGGAGCCAAGGAGGATTCGATAGAGGTGTACACGTGGAATCTTCACCCGGACGGCCGGATCGAGCAGGTCTGGCGCGTCACGCAGGAGATGGACGGTTGCGGCACCGATGAGCAAAGGCCAGGCGCAGGCGAGGCGCAGTTGCCACTCTCGTCTGGGGATGGCCTGAGTATAGACCCAGCCCTCTTGATAATGGCTCAGGGTAACCTCCAGCAACTCACTCAACAGCGGCCGGATCGTCTTCAGGGCTTCCCGCCGGTCCGCTCCGCGCAGTTGTTCCGGTTCCACCCCAATGGCAGAGAGATCGGTCCGGGGGAGATAGCAGCGTCCGATCCGCAGGTCTTGTGCAAGGTCGCGCAGGATATTGGTGAGTTGCAGGCCTTTGCCAAATCGTACCGCCCGTGCCAGCATGTCTTCGGCATTCCAGTGGTGCAGCGAGGCAGTATGGTTCAGAGAGATTTTCGTCCAGAACTCGCCGACACATCCGGCCACAAAATAGGTGTAGCGGTCCAGGTCGGCCCGCGTTTCCAGCACGCCAACCCGCCCCTCCTCTTCGGACGGGAACACCGTCAGATCCATTTGCATCCCCTGCGTCAGGGTAAGGACGAGCGTACGGATATGGGCCTGATCTTGCGGGTCGAGTGCGTCCAGGCACGAGAAGCACTGTCCGAGACTTGAGAGTAAAGTACGCTCGGCGGGATTGTCCTGGCGCGGGGCAAGCTCGCTCTCCAGGGTCTGACAGACCGTTAGATTCTGCTCTGCAAACGCGGCTCGATACTCCAGCAGGCGCTCCAAGCGGTCCGCCCGCGGAACGAGGCGCGTATCCGCTATGGTGTCCGCGGCCCGGCAGAACAAATAGGCCAGCCCGATCGGTCGTCGGAGCGCCTTGGGGAGAATCCGGACACTCAGGTAAAACGATCGACTCACCCGCGGCAGGATGTCGAACAGGAGTGTGTTTTCAACGGAGCGCCTACCCACCATGCGCGTCAGACTCATGCAGGTCAACGGCTCAGCCAGCCAGCAGACCCGATGCCTGGAATGCCTCAAGCGCCTTGCGTCGCATGGAAAAACGATCTTTTTCTGCGGCGCTCATTTCGGCAAAAGTGAGAGCACTCGCCTCTGGCTGAAAAATCGCATCCCAGCCAAACCCTTGTGTGCCCCGCGGCTGATAGGGAATGGAACCCTGGACTGTGCCGACAAAGGTGCGCACGCTTTCACCGTCACAATAGCCAAGCAGCGTTGTGGCCGTTGCCGCCCGATTCGTCTCCGCCCGCATCATCCGACACAGGCCCTCGGGACCAAGACTGCTGAGAAACCATTTGATTAACGCGCCGGGCAACCCATTCCAGGCGGCAAAGGCCAAACCCGTGTCTTCAACCAGGACGGGGCGGCTAAGTGCGGTGTAGGCCAGCCGGGCCTTGTGCTCGACGACCGGCAGTGGGTCAATAGACTGAATTTCGTCGAGCGGCAGCGACGCATACGCCAGCGTCGCACCAAGCAGACGTTCGCATTCCCGAACCTTGTTGGTATTCCCGGAAATAAAAGTCAGCATGACGACACACGACCGCCGACTAGCGTTTGCGGCGGGGTATGCGGGTGGGGGTTTGGCGCGCCTCACCGGAACGAAAGGCATGAACGCGATGCCCCTTTACCTGCAAGGACCGCAATCTCAAAAACTCGTCCTGGTCGATCAGCACCACGCCCTGCTGCAATGCGGCTACCTGCACTTGCGCTGACGATTTGTGCGGGCTCAGGACCATAACCTGGTTGCAGTCGGTCTTTTTCAACGCCTCACGGGCCGCGTCAAGCACCGCCTCGTCCACCGGTGCATATTCGACCAGACACCAGACCCGTTCGTCACCTCTGTCAAGCTGTAGATAGGTAGCTGAGTCATCGGACACGTTCTGTATCTGCGTTTCATACCCTTGCGCCTGAAGGACGCCAATGGCCTGTTCCAGGAATTCTGGCCCCTCCATCTGATCGGTTTCAACCTGTTGAGACGCTTCCGCTTGTCGAGAGCGTTCAGCGGCACTGGGGCGACGACGTGCAAAAGTACTGATGAGCAACCAGGCTCCAACGCCACCCGCCAGCCACAAAATGGAACTCGGACCAAAGGATCGCAGCAGGGTTGTCGTGCCGAGGATAATCAGAAGGAGAAGCGCCGTTCCCTTCATCAAATTTTCTCGTGAGCGCTTCGCTCGACGAAGCTTTTGCACCTCAACTGGACGAGAAGGCTCCTGCATAGTTTGCTCCTCCGTGGAGGGATTACCCTTTTAGTCCTATCGATTTAGCTGATAGGCCCCTCCCCTCGCAAGCGCATCTGTATATTACGCAGTGAGAACCGGAACGGGACATCACTGCTTTGTCGTCAGTACAACGCCGCCGATCACGCAGGCAGTCCCGGTGATCTGTACTCGCGTGATCTGTTCTCCGAGAAAAATTGCTGATGAGATCATCGTGATGATCGGAATGAGGTTCATGAACACCGCCGCCCGGTGGGGACTCACTCTGGTCAGGGCCTGGTAGTACAGGAGATTCGTCATCGGAGACAGCACCGAGAGAAAGCCGAGGGCGATCAGGACGAGAGGTGAAAAATCAAAGACGGCGCTGAACGGCGCTTCGATCAGACACAGCGGGACCAAAATAAAGGTCCCGGCGATATATGAACTCGCCGTTGCCGCGGCCGCCGAACGGTGCGCCAGTGCCACCCGACTATAGACGGTATACGACGACCAACTGATTTGGCCGAGCAGGATATATAAATCTCCCCAATTCAAAGACAGATCAAAGAGAATATCCAGAGAGCCCTGACAAATAATGGCAACAAGGCCCACAAAGGACAGCAGAATACCCGAGACATTGATAAGGGAAAGCTGCTCCTTCAAGAAGGCCCAGGAAAAGAGGGCAACCCACATCGGGGTGGAGGCGGCGATAATCCCCGCATTCGAGGCGGATGTCGTCTTGAGGCCAATATAAAAAAGCGTTCCGGCTCCAATCACGCCGGTGAGGGTCATCACGACCGTACTTCTCAGGTCTTTTCGGAGTTCCGCCCACCAATCGGGCTGCGACTTCCAGCCCATGAGCGTCAGGAGCACCGCGCCGACGACCGTGCGGAGAGCAATCAAGGTCAGCGGCCCAACCGCGCCCAGCATGAACTTCCCGGCCGGGAAATTCATTGCCCATAAACACACCACGCCAAAGAGAAGAAAATAGGCCGCCACGTATGCCTTATGCTTTAATCACAGCCAGGAGTCCAGCAACGTGTACCACTGTCGGCCGGCGCCCTCATTCCCCGTCATACTGGATAAAGGAAAAGACGGCATGCGGGGCAAGGCGTTCTCGGCCACCCAAAAAGGACAGCTCTATCAAAAAGGCGGCCTCCACGATGTGGGCCTGGAGTTTTTCCGCCAGCGAAAGGGCGGCTTGTGCCGTGCCACCGGTTGCCAAGAGATCATCGATCAGCAAGACGCGACTGTTCGGCGGGAATGCATCCTGATGAATCTCTACCGTGTCCGTTCCATACTCGAGTTCGTAGCTTGCCGCAAAGGTTGCTGCCGGCAGCTTGCCGGGTTTGCGAACCAGAGCATGGCCACAGCCCAACGCATAGGCCAGTGCCGAGCCAAAGAGAAACCCACGCGACTCAATCCCCAGAACGACATCGATTTTGTTTCGATACCGGTCGGCGAGTTGGTCTATTACCTGCTGCCAGGCCGGCCCATTGGTGAGTAAGGGCGTAATGTCCTTAAAGAGGATACCCGGTTGGGGAAAATCCGGGACCTCACGAATCAATGTTTTCAAGTCCGGCATGCGCGTCTCCTCAATCTCTGGTTTATCCTTGTCCGGTTTTATTTCTGCTGTGTCGCGTGGCGCACGGGGGTCAAATAATGGAGCGGGTTGCGGGCGTTTTTACCACTGCGGACCTCAAAGTGTAAGCTGGGGCCGGTTACCCGGCCGCTTTCTCCAACTTCGCCGATAATCTCGCCCCGCTGGACTATCTGGCCGTCTTTCACGAGATTACGGCGATGGTGCGCGTACACGGTGGTGAAGCCATTGGCGTGCTTCACAATAACAACATTGCCATAGCCGCGTAATGCGTCGCTAAAGATGACCCGCCCTGCGGCTGCCGCACGGACCGGGGTGCCGGCCGGGGCGGCAATGTCGATACCATCGTGGAAGCTCCCATTACGCGGACCGAAACGGGAGGTCAACCTTCCACTGAGCGGCCAACTGAAGAGCTTTTCCGTATCCTTGGGAATGGGCTGGTGAGCGGCGGGCGCTTTCGACCTCCAGCGTGACCGGGCCTGCCTCTTCTCGTGCCTGGAGCGGGAAGACCGGGCTGTTGCCGCTCTGGACCTGTTGTATCTGGCTCCGGGCGGCATACGCAGGCGTTGTCCGGCCTCTATACGGTCCGGATTGCGTATCCCGTTCAGCGCTGCCAGCTTCTGATACGGAATGCGGTACGCATACCCGATCTCGGACAGCGTCTCACCGGGCCGAACGACGTGATATCTGTACTGGCTGCGGGAACACGCTGAAAGACCGACCAGTACACATAGGAAGACGCCCAGGACCACTCCACCCCACCGCCACACTGCTTCTTCCTCTCCTAGAGCAAACTATTCGCCCGCAATCATGCGCGCTATGAATTATTGTCAGACGCCCGCGCCGCTTTGTCAAGGAATAAGGCCAGGGCAAGACGCGCTCAGCGCGCCGGAGCAGCGCGGTTCTTAAGTCGATCCAGGCCAAGCGTTGTGCCCGCTCCCAGAACGATCAGTCCCAGCGCAGCGCCTATCTGCCCGCCGCTGGGCGAAAACCGCCGGACTGACCAGTCTTCGACATCGATCCGGGAGCGTGTTTCCGAGGTGACCACCTGACCGTGTATCCGCTCGCCCACCTGAGGCGGGACGCCGGCCTGAAATGGCCACAGGCCAACAATGGCCCCAAGTACCAGGCCCATGAGGGCACCGAGTGTGGCCGTTCGGTGGTGTTTCAGCAACCAGCGGATGAGATTGCTGACCCCGACAATGCCCGCTACCACGCCAAGGCCGACCGGGATGACGACCCATAACGCCTCGTGAACCAGGGGCCAGTGCAACCCGGCCTGCTCGCCCGCTCCAAACAGGCCCAGGCGCAGTTTTTCTATACTCCTGAGGATGGGCACATATTGGCCGAGCAAGAGGAGGAGATAGCCCCCGGATATACCGGGCAGTACCATGGCACTGGCCCCAGCCAGACCGGCAAGAAAGAGTAAGCCGAGCGATTCATCTCCTGGTCCCGTTTGTATCGGCGTTCCAAAGGCGAGCAGGACCATCAGCAGAAAAGTGACCCCGGCGCTGGTGAAAAAGCGCGGCGACACCGGCTGAGCAAGACGCCACAGGAGCGGCACGCTCCCCAGCGTGAGGCCAATGAACAGGCTGTACATGATCCAGCGGTGCGTAATAACCAGTGTTTTGGTGGGCCCGGCAAGGAGCAGAATGGCCAGGATTGCGGCGGCGCCAATCGTACCCAGCAGCACCACAGACGACCAACGCCAGCGCAATGTCGTGACTTCAGCTATGGCCCCAATAAAGCCGGGATAGACGCCAGTGATCAGTAGCATGGTGCCGCCACTGATACCAGGAACGAGATTGGCCAGTCCCATCAGCGCTCCGCCAATGACGGCGTGGACGAGCGGGCTCGATTGTTCGGCCATATCAGTGGGTATCTTTTTGCAGCTTGAACTCCATGCTGTCCACCAGTGCCTGCCAGCTTGCCTCTATGACATTATGAGACACGCCCACGGTTCCCCACCGGTCGGTTTCATCACCGGATTCAATCAGAACCCGCACCGTGGCGCTGGTCCCCTCGCCCGCACCCAAGACCCGGACTTTATAGTCGTGCAGTTCGACCGATTCGAGTTGGGGATAAAATTTAGTCAGGGCTTTGCGTAGGGCCTGGTCCAGGGCATTGACCGGCCCATTGCCCTGGGCTGCGGTATGCTCTATCTGGCCGTCCGGCCCTTCCAGCATAATGGTGGCTTCGGACAGTGGCGGCTCATCCTCTTTCCGTTTTTCGTCTATCACCCGAAACCCGATGAGACGAAAATGGCGGACCGTGCCATTCAGGGCTTTACGCATGAGGAGCTCAAACGAGGCCTCGGCCCCTTCGTACTGAAAGCCTGAGTGCTCAAGCTGCTTGACCTCATTCAGGATGTTCTTGACCGCGGGATCGGCGCTCTCGATATCCAGGCCGAACTCTTTGGCCTTGTACAGAACATTGCTCCGCCCGGATAGGTCGGAGACCAGCACGCGCTGGGTGTTGCCAATCAGTTCCGGGTTGATGTGTTCATAGGTTTCGCTGTTTTTCTGAACTGCAGCGACATGCAGGCCGCCCTTGTGCGCAAAGGCGCTTGCGCCGACATAGGCCTGGCGTTTACTCGGTTCGATATTGGCCAGCTCGTACACCAGACGAGACAACTGGGGGAGATGCTTGAGCTGCTGAGGACCAACACAGCGGTAGCCCATCTTGAGCTGTAAGTTGGGAATGACGGAACACAGGTTGGCGTTGCCACACCGCTCGCCAAAGCCGTTAATCGTTCCCTGGACCTGAACGGCTCCGCTTTCCACCCCGGCGAGCGAGTTTGCCACGGCCAATTCACAGTCGTTGTGACAGTGAATACCGAGCTTCACCTCGACCGCTTGAAAGGCTGCCTGCATACCGGCACGAATGTCGTGCGGCATGCTCCCACCGCGCGTGTCGCATAACACCAGGATGTCCGCGCCAGCCTGAGCCGCGGTGGTGAGGCATTCCAGTGCGTAGCCTGGGTTGGCCTTGAAGCCGTCAAAGAAGTGCTCGGCATCAAAAATAACCTCATCGACGCGCTGCTTCAGATAGGCAATCGAATCGCCGATGACTTCAATATTGGCCTCTTTTGAGATGCGCAGATCGTCTCGAACGTGGAGGTCCCAGGTCTTGCCCACAACAGTTACCACCGGGGTGGCAGCCTGTATGAGCAAGCGGATATTCAGGTCGTCCGCGGCTGTGCTATTCACCCGCCGGGTGGAACCAAAGGCGGCGATCTTGGCCTGCTTCAGGTCGAGTTTTTTGACCGCTTCAAAAAACTCTTCGTCGCGGGGATTCGAGCCTGGCCAGCCACCCTCGATGTAGTGCACACCGAAGGCGTCCAGTTCCTGGGCAATGCGTAATTTGTCATCCAGGGTGAGCGAAACATCCTCAGACTGACACCCGTCCCGTAAGGTTGTGTCGTATAGCGTGACCGTGGGCGTCTTGTTCATAACTCTCTCACATATTTCCCGATCGTCTTGAGTATCTGCCTCGTTGGCTAGGCAGAGGAGATAAAGGCATCGTGCAGCACCCGCACGGCCAGCTCGGCATACTTGGCGGCAATCACGATAGAGATTTTAATCTCCGAGGTTGAAATCATCTGGATGTTGATCCCTTCTGCGGCCAACACTTCAAACATGCGGGAAGCCACCCCCGCGTGGCTGCGCATGCCCAGCCCCACAATCGAGACCTTGACGACTTCGGTGTCGTAGACAACATCCTCTGCCCCGATCTCCGGTGCCACATTTTCAACCCGCTCAAGCGCCTTCTGCACATCCCCGCGCGGGACCGTAAAGGTGACATCGGTCTTTTCGTCTGCGCTGGCATTCTGGATGATCATGTCCACGACGATATTGTCTTGCGCAATGGGTGCGAACAGCTTGGCGGCCAGGCCTGGCCGGTCAGGCACTCGCATCAGGGTGATTTTCGCCTGATCCAGATCAGACGTGACACCCGAGACCGTTACCTCTTCCATACTTTGATCCTCCGGCACTAACCACGTTCCTTCGTCCTGCGAGAAGCTTGAGCGGACATGCACCGGGACCTGGTAGCGCTTGGCAAATTCTACTGAGCGGATTTGGAGCACTTTTGCGCCCAAACTGGCGAGTTCGAGCATCTCGTCATAGGAGATACGCTCCAGCTTATGGGCATGGGGACAGATGCGTGGGTCGGCGCTATACACGCCGTCAACATCGGTGTAGATCTCACACACATCCGCCTGTAGTGCTGCGGCAATGGCCACCGCGGTCGTGTCCGAGCCGCCCCGCCCCAGGGTGGTAATATCCTGCTGCGTGTTCACACCCTGAAAGCCGGCGATCACAACAATATTGCCGTCCTTCAGCGTGCTCAACAGGCGTGGCGTCCGGACCTGCGTAATCCGTGCCCGACCATAGGCGGCATCGGTTTCGATCTGGACCTGATGGCCAAGCAGCGACACCGCCGGCACCCCTCTCGCTTTGAGGGCCATGGCAAGCAGAGCGATCGAGACCTGCTCACCCGTTGAGACGAGCACATCGCTCTCGCGTGCATCGGGCTGTTCGGCAATCTGTCGTGCCAGGGCGAGCAGGCGGTTTGTTTCACCGCTCATCGCGGACAGCACGACGGCGACCTGATGACCGGCGCCGCGCGTGGCGGCTGCCCGTTCGGCCACTTCCTGGATTCGGTCAATCGAGCCGACCGAAGTGCCGCCGTATTTCTGGACAATCAACATCGGTGCTTCTTACTCTCCCTGCATATCTGAGTAACCAGCCGCTCGTAGCGTTCCCCGTACGGAGTCAGGGTCAGCGTGCGCCTGTCCTCCTCTCCGTACTCGACCGCAATCAGCAGGTATTCTTCTAGCGAATCACGTACACCGTTCGGCAGAAACGGAAACCACTCAATAGCCGCAACCCCGTGCCCGAAGAGATATTCCTCATAGCCCAGTTCTTCGTCTTCTACCCCTTCAAGCCGGTAGAGATCGATATGGTAGAGCGGCATCCTTCCCCTATAATGTTCGGCTACAAGAGTAAAGGTGGGGCTGGTAATGGTTTCAGGGGCAATCCCGAGTCCGTCCGCTATGCCTTTTACCAGGCAGGTCTTGCCCGTGCCCAAGTCGCCACACAGCCCAAGGATCATACCGGGGGCCAGGAGACGCCCAATCTGGCGCCCAAGGGACATGGTCTCTTCAGCCGAGAATGTCGGAATAATATGCGGCATGCGCATCGCTCTGACTAGCCCGGGAGAGGGCGTGCAGTGTGTCTGGCAGGTTGTCAATCACGTCGCGTGCCAGCAACCCGGCCTGACCATGGTGTTGGGCAAAGGTATCGGCGGCAGCCCCGTGGAGAAACACGCCGAGGCAACACGCCTCATCGGGCGCATAGCCTTGGGCGAGCAGGCCGCCGATAATGCCGGACAGGACGTCGCCCATGCCACCGCTGGCCATACCCGGATTCCCGGTTGGATTGATCCAGGCCCGACCGTCGGGGGCAGCGATAATGCTCCGGGCACCCTTGAGGACAAGATAGCAACCGTGTCGAGTGGCAAACTGACGTGCAATCTCCAGTCGCTGGGCTTGTATGTCTGAGGTTGACAGTGCGGTCAACCGAGACATTTCTCCGGGATGGGGGGTGAGCACGACCGGCACCTGGGCTGTTTTCAGCATAGCCACCTGAGACGCTACACAGTTCAGCCCGTCGGCATCGATAAGCAGGGGGACTGGGCTGTTTTTGAGGAGCCAGCGCGCCATACGCTTCGTTTCAGCAGATACACCGATGCCGGGTCCAAAAACGAGGGCGCTTTTTCCGTGCAGCACCTGACTTAATACGCGCGCGTTCAGTCTCAGACTGCCGTCTGCACGCTCGGGCTGAGGGGCGGTCATGGCTTCGAGCAAAACCGAGGAGAATATGGGTATGAGCCCTTGTGGGCCGGCTAAGGTGACCAGACCGGTTCCGGTCCGTAGGGCGGCAGAGGCGCTTAACACGGCCGCGCCGCTCTTTCCACGCGCGCCGGCGAGAACCAGCAAGTGACCAAAATCGCCCTTATGCGACTCGGGATGACGGGCGCGTATCTGTCCACCCACCTCGCGGCGGGTCAGGACGTACAGCTGAGGCGCAACCTCGGCCAGCGCTTGTGGAGCGATCCCGATGTCAACACAGGCGAGTTGTCCAACCTGAACCGTCCCAGGATAGAGCACCTGGCCGAGCTTGGGATAGCCGAAGGTCACCGTTAGCGCCGCCTCAACGGCACAGCCTACGGGTTGTCCGGAATCGGCATGCAAACCGGACGGTATATCAACTGACACAATGGGCACACCGCGGGTATTCATGCCGGCGATGAGCGCGGCTTGGATACCTCGCACCGCGGTATTCAGCCCTGTCCCAAGCAGGGCGTCAACGATCACATCGCAGCGTTCGAGTCGCTTCTCGACGGCAGGTATCTGCTCCAGTTCGGTCACTTCTTCGACTCGACCTCTGAGGCGCAAGAACGCCTGCAAATTGCGCCCGGCATCATCCCTCACCTCTCTCTTTTTGGCGGCAAGAATCACCTCACACGCGATGTCCTGCTGTTTCAGCAGGCGGGCCATGACAAAGCCGTCGCCACCGTTATTGCCTCTTCCGGCGACCACGACCACTCGTTTGGGCCGCTTCTCAAAAAAGTCGAGCAGAGCCTGCACCGCGCCGCTACCCGCCCGTTCCATCAGGACATGACCGGGGGTGTCATATTTCTCGATTGTGAGCCGATCAAGCTCACGCATCTGGGCGGCAGAGACGAGATACATGAGACAATCCTTTAGGCAGATTCCCCTGCCCCAAGGTGGGTCCGCACGGCGTCAGCGACCTCCTCACCATAGGCGCGAACCAGGCTTTCGTCTTCACCCTCGACCATGATCCGCAGCAGCGGCTCAGTCCCGGAATAGCGGACGAGGAGCCGTCCAGTCTCGCCCAGTTTGTCGGTGACCTGCTGGATGACGTGTGACACCGGTTCGATGGTCCGCAAATCCTGTCGCTCTCGGACGCGCACATTGATAAGCGTCTGAGGATAACGCCGCACGAGTTGGCGAATATCCGAGAGCGGCTGCTGTCTCTGGACGAGGATTGCTAGCAGAGCAAGAAAGGTGACGATGCCATCGCCCGTTGTGTTCATATCCAGGAAGATAATATGGCCGGATTGTTCGCCACCAATGCGATATCCCCCCCGGAGCATCTCCTCCACAACATAGCGATCGCCAACCGGGGTCCGGACCAGTTTGCCGCCCATCTGACGCAGCGCAATCTCAAGGCCCAGATTACTCATCACGGTCGCTACTATCGTCTTGTGGGGTAGCGTGCCCTGCTGGAGATGCGCTTGGGCGGCAATGGCCAGTATGGCATCACCGTCAACGATTGCTCCGGTCTCGTCAACCAGAATGGCTCGGTCGGCATCGCCGTCCAGGGTAATACCGACCTGGGCACTGTGCTCACGGACAAGCTGTTGCACCCGCTGTGGATATAACGCCCCGCAGTCAAGGTTGATATTTGTGCCGTTCGGCGCTGTCCCTATCGGAATCACCTCAGCGCCAAGCTCGGCCAACACCGCTGGCGCTATGTTATAGGCAGCGCCATTGGCACAGTCGATCACCACTTTTATACCGTCCAGCCTGAGATGGCGTGGAAAAGCATTTTTGACACACGTCTGATAGCGGTCAAGGGCATCATCAATACGGACCGCTTTCCCGATGGACCCGGCTGTGGGACGCTCGTCATCGATCGTGTGATTTAGCACCAGTTCCGATATCTCATCCTCCACCGCATCGGGCAGCTTGAACCCGTCGCGCGAGAAGATTTTGATACCATTATCCTGGAATGGATTATGCGAGGCAGAGATGACCACGCCAGCATCCGCGCGCAGGCTGCGAGTAAGAAAGGCAATGCCGGGTGTTGGCATGGGGCCCACGAGGAGGACATCTCCACCCATGGAACACACGCCGGCCGCGAGCGCAGCCTCCAGCATATAACCCGATAGACGCGTATCGGTGCCGATAACGATGCGGTGGTGACCGGGACGATTGCGGCAAATGGCAGTCAGGGCGCGGCCAACGCGCAGGGCGGTCTCCGGCGTTATCGGCTCACTATTGGCCGCCCCGCGAATCCCGTCCGTGCCGAATAATTTCGTACTGGGCGCTCCGTCGAGCGACATTCAGATAGCCCTCTCCGCCAAAAGACTGGCAAGTCCCCTGTCAACAGGCAAAAAAAGAGGCGGGTGCAAAACAGTGGAATCCTTTTTGCACCCGCCCTTCATGCTACCATCCATCACCGACTGCGCTGGAACGCGGTAAGGGACAACGACGACCTATACCTGACTACGCACCGGTCGGCTCCGGGTCAACTTCAATGTTGAATTGTTTCAGTATACCGTCGATCTCAGGTCCGTCCAAAGCTTCTTTTTCCAGTAGGACTTCCGCCATCTTGTGCAGGATTTCAATATGCGTCTGGAGGAGATCCTGCGCCCGGTTAAAGGCGTCCTTGATAATGTTGCGCACCTCGGTGTCAATCTCAATGGCCGTCTTCTCAGAGTAGTCTTTGGTCTGAGTAATATCCCGGCCCAGGAAGATCTGTTCTTCCTTTTTCCCAAAGGTCATGGGGCCGAGGCTCTCGCTCATACCCCACTCGCAGACCATACGTCGAGCCAGCTCGGTCGCTTTTTCGAGATCATCCCCAGCACCGGTTGTGGTGTGGCCAAGGACCAGTTCTTCGGCCACACGGCCACCGAACATAATGGCGAGGCGTTTCAGAATATAGTCTTTGGAAAAGGTATGGCGATCATCAACGGGCAACTGCTGGGTCACACCTAAAGCCATACCACGCGGAATAATAGTAACCTTATGGACCGGGTCTGTCCCCGGAATCAACCGGGCAACCAGGGCGTGGCCGGCCTCGTGGTAGGCTGTATTACGTCGCTCATCAAGGCTGAGAATCATACTACGACGCTCGGCGCCCATGAGGACCTTGTCCTTGGACAACTCGAAGTCGTCCATTTCGACTTTTTCCTTGTTTTTGCGAGCCGCCAGGAGCGCAGCCTCGTTCACCAGGTTTTCCAGGTCAGCCCCGGAAAACCCTGGTGTGCCTCGGGCGAGCTGAGAGACGTCAACCTTGTCGTCCAGTGGCACCCGGCGCGTATGAACATTGAGGATTTCCTCTCGACCGCGGACGTCCGGTGAGGGCACAACAACCCGCCGGTCAAATCGCCCAGGGCGCAGTAATGCCGGGTCCAGGACGTCCGGACGGTTGGTCGCCGCAATCAGAATGACACCCTCGTTTGCTTCAAAACCGTCCATCTCCACCAGGAGTTGGTTTAAGGTCTGCTCACGCTCGTCATGCCCACCACCGAGGCCAGCGCCGCGATGACGTCCGACCGCGTCAATCTCATCAATAAAAATGATACACGGCGCTTGTTTTTTCCCTTGAATGAAGAGATCGCGGACGCGCGAGGCCCCGACTCCAACAAACATCTCAACAAAGTCAGAACCGCTGATCGAGAAGAACGGCACCCCGGCCTCCCCGGCAATCGCCCGGGCGAGCAGGGTCTTTCCAGTACCGGGTGACCCAACCAGCAAGACGCCCTTGGGGATGCGCCCCCCCAAACGCGTGAACTTTTTCGGGTCTTTGAGAAAGGCAATGATTTCTTCCAGCTCTTGTTTGGGCTCCTCCACGCCAGCAACGTCGCTGAACGTGATGCGTTGTTGGTTTTCCGTCAGCAGTTTGGCCCGGCTCTTGCCGAAAGACATGGCCTTGCCACCGCCCATTTGCATCTGGCGCATAAAGAAGATCCAAACGCCGATAAGGAGCAGCATCGGAAACCATTGGATCAGGATGGTGATATACCAGGGATCGCCTTCTTCCGGCCGTGCGGCCACTCGCACCCCCCGGTCGCGCAAGGTCCGCATAAGGTCGGGGTCGTCGGTGGGGGCGTAGGTTTTAAAGCGATCGTCATTGCGGAATTTTCCACGAATGACCTGTCCCTGAATAACGACCTCGGAGACTTCGCCTTTTTCTACGGCCGTGAAAAAGTCGCTGAAGACAACTTCGGGTTCTCTTGGTTGTTGGCGATTGAACAGGTTGAACATGAACAGGAAGATCACCCCGAGAACCAACCACAGTGCGAGATTAGAAGAAACCTTATTCACTCCGTCACCTTTCATGTAGCCGCCGTTAGCCTACCATAGTTCTTCATCGACCGGCAACGGGTTGACCTGCATACGATAGACCTGTCGGGTCACCGCCGTCACCAGCCCACTCTGGCCTCTGACACAGCCTGGGACCCAGGCAATCTCACCGCCTATTTCAACCACCGGGAATCCGGGACGGAGCGCGTGCGGGATTTTTGCGTCAACCAAGACGTCCTGAACTTTCCTATGGCCTCGCATGCCGAAGGGGCGAATACGATCCCCTGTACGGGCGTTGCGGACAATACAAGTATCCGCAGTGTCGGCAAGATTGCAACCAAAGAGGGCCGACCAGCGGTCCGCACACCGAGCCACGCTCAGATCGCCTTGCCATTCGATAGCGGCAGAAACGCTCAGGTCCCAGCGTGAGGCTAACCGCCAGTTCTGGCCGGCCTGTAAGACATAGGAATAGTCTCGCTCTGTGACAGGTGATCGCTGGATTTGGAACATCAGCTGCGTTCCCTGGCGAACGACGGCCTGCTGGCCCGGCAACTCTACCCTGCCCTGGATTTTTCCTTCGCTGAGTTCCCTCAACCGGCGCATATGGACCGCTTTCAAACCTTGCGCCCGCCCTTCCGCCCACTGGCGGAGAATGCGAGATCGTAAGGCGGCAGGCTCTCTGTCTAAGGCGGGGAGAGATACACTATTGTCACGTCCGACGATACGCGCGCGGGCGTGCGCGGCCAGTTCTTCGAGCCAGTCCTCCTCTTCTCGGGTCGTTTCCGCCAGAGAGGCCAGATGACGCCGGATTTGCGGAGAAAACTCCTGTTCCAAAAAGGGCAGGAGAACATGCCTGATCTTATTCCGGGTAAAACGCAGGTCAGCGTTACTCGGGTCTGTGACACAGGGCAGCTTTTTTTCCTGGGTGTAGGCGTCGATTTCACGCCGTGAACAATGCAGGAAAGGCCGAATCAGCCAGTTGTCTCTCACCGGTGGAATACCGGCCACTCCACGCCGGGCGCTGCCGCGCATGAGACGAAAGAGAACGGTCTCAGCCTGGTCATCCTGCGTATGGGCGGTGGCAATATAGTCGAGCGAAGCCGCGGCGAGACGCTCCTGAAAAAACGCATAGCGCGCCTCTCGCGCCCAGGCCTCTATTCCTTTCAGGCCGGGAGGAGGCTGGAGTTTTTTGACCGAGAGCGGCACCCGCCACTGCTGACACAGGGTTTGCAACATGTCCTGTTCCTGGTCGGACTCAGGGCGCAGACCATGATTGACGTGGAGCACTCTCAGCCGATAGCTCCGCAGCGGTGCAATCGCCAGCAGGGCGGAAAGCAGGGCAACTGAATCGGGGCCACCGGAACAGGCCACGCCAATACGCAGGCCGGACGTGTCCGGGAGCAATTTTTGAAAAGAAGCCCAAAGCTTGTGCTCAAGGGGCAGCATACACCTGAAATAAAAAGGGCGCCCCTGTGGAACGCCCTAGGTATGCTGGTCTCTGGGTCACAGTCGCTCCGTTTGGTCCTTCCCTACCCGTCGCCTTTTGCGTTTCGCAGCACGACGGCGATGGCAGAAACGAGCGTACAGAGCACGGCAATCCCAGCTACTATCTGCATAAATACCGCGAGTGGATCCATAGTCTGCTCCTTTATCAATGGCAGTGTTGACCGCCACCGTGAGATCGCTCCAGCCTAGCGGCGGGCGGACTTGAACCGCCGACCTAGGGATTATGAGACCCTCGCTCTAGCCTCCTGAGCTACGCCGCCACGGGGAGTTAAATCCGGCCATTCGGGGAAAGTCAAGAGGAGGGGCCGGACCGCATCCGGTTTGATGGGCACCCAGGGCTTACCTTGCGGCACGAGCGCCCGCCCAATACGCTTGTGCATCGGTCATCACGACCCGTCGGCTGCCCCGTTCGATCTGAAAGAGCCTTTTCTCCGTGATTTCGAGACAGGTCAATTTCCCGCCATAAACGAGGCCGGTATCAATCCCGATTTTATACGGGAGATCAAAACCAACTTCCCGTTGAGGGGTATGCCCGAAGACCACGGTATACGGCAGGTCGTGCGGGTGGGCAAAAAAATCCTCACGAATCCACAGCAGGTCTTCCGCCATCTGGTCCTCCAGACTATAGCCCGGATTGATCCCGGCATGCACGCAGAGAATAGCATCGGCCGGCAGATAGAGCTTAAGATTCAGAAAAAATTCTCGGTGAGCGTCGGGCAGAAGTGTTGCAACCTCGCGGCCCGGAGTCCAGGGATCGCACCGATAGCTGGCAAGGGTTTGGTCTCCGCCGTTCATCAGGAAGGATTGACCGTACAAGCCATCATACCCCAGAAAGTCGAGGAACATATCTTCGTGATTGCCCTTGAGAAACGTACAGCGGCAGACCGCAGCCGTCTTTATCCCTAGAAGCAGATCGACAACGGCCTTGGCATCAGGCCCGCGGTCAATATAGTCGCCCAGACACACCAGATGGTCTTCGGGCTGTAATGACAACGCCGTGAGAAGGGTCTCAAGTTCTGCCGGACAGGCATGGATATCACCAACAATACACAATCGGCCGGGTCGCTCTGCCACAGCGCCTCCTTATCGTCCCGTGTAGACCGGGTCGCGTTTCTCACGAAATGCGCGAATCCCTTCCTTCACATCTTCGGACTGGAGCAGTTTTCGCTGCTCTGCCATTTCAGCGGTCAGCACGTCTCCCAGACCGGCACCCAACGCATTATGGATGGACGCTTTAATCGTCGCCAGCGCCAGGGGAGCATTCTTTGCCAAACGAGAAGCATAGGCTGCAACCTGCTCTCGGAAGTTGTCTCCGGTGAGAATACGGTTGGCCAAGCCCATATTGGCCGCTTCCGTCGCATCGACCATCTCTCCGGTGAGGGCCATCTCCATACCGCGCAGGCCCGCCAGGCGGGGGAGGAAATAGCTGGCACCACCGTCAATCGTCAGTCCACGTTTCACAAAAATCAAGGAAAAGCGCGCCGCTGGTGAAGCCAGGCGGATATCAGCGGCTAGGGCCAACGAGCAGCCATATCCGGTGGCAACTCCGTCAACCGCGGCAATGACCGGTTTCGGCAGATTCCAGATCATCCGAATCACGGCGTTAAAGCCGTCCTCGGTCAGCTCTTCTCCGGGAGTCCTTGGCTGCGAGGGAGCGGCCAACAAGTCCGCGCCGGAGGAAAACGCACCACCAGCCCCGGTCAACACAACCAGGCGGGTATCAGCGTCACGCGCGCTTTCGGCCAACGCCGCCTTTAGGGCATAAATGGTATCACGGTCGAGCGCGTTGCGACGCTCGGGTCGATTCAACGTCAGCCACCGGATATGGTCTTGTTTGTCATTCAGGAGACTCTCCATCTCACACCCCTTCCATACGTGCCTCAAAAATCGAAGCGACATTCTCAATGACAGCCCGCTCAACATCGGAAAAAGCGATGGGCAGAACGCATTCCTGTTGTAAACTGGTCACTCCCTTATCAGCAAGTCCACAGGGCACGATGTCCGCAAACGGCCGCAGATCGAGATCAACATTGAGCGCAAAGCCGTGCAAAGACACGCGCTTGCGAACAGCAATGCCGACCGCCCCGATTTTTTTCTCACCCACCCAGACCCCGGGATACCCGTCCTGGCGGCTCGAGTGGACGCCAAAGCGGAGACAGGTCTGTCGCATGACCTCCTCAAGCTGCGCAATGAAACGTCGGACTCCACATCTCTGCAACAGGGAAGAAAAGATCGGATACACCACAAGCTGACCTGGGGCGTGATAGGTCGCACCCCCACCCCGCTCTATATACTCGACGCTCAGCCCTTTCTCCCGAAGCTGGGCGGCCGAAAGCCTGATCTGCCCACACGGCCGGCGGTAGCCGAGCGTGATCACCGGCTGGTGTTGTGTCAGCAAGAGCACGTTTGTCCGCCGCGCAACACACCAGGCGTGCCAGCGTCGCTGCACCTGAAGCGCCTGGACATAAGCGGTCAGACCCAGCCGTACGCATTGAATCTTGCTCTGCAACGTTTCGCCTCCTTGAGTCTGACGGTTGGCCATGCGTGCGCTGTATCCTAGGGGGAGTAGACCGTTTCTGGAAACGTCCACTCTCTTGACCCTCTTTTCCTCGGGTGGTAGCGCGAGTGTATTCGCTATGCGTACTCTCTCCGCGTTGTTTCGCAATACCCTTTTCGTCGCCGGCATCACCCTGGTTGCTCTTGGCCTGGGCAACACGATGGTAGCCCACTTCAAAGTCCGGGAGTATCAGAGCGCCCTGGCCCGCACACCCCCTCCTGTTGCGGCCGAGCAAACGTTCGGAAAGAATGCCAGGCTGTACCACTTCTCGAGTGAAGCCTGGAGCCGTCGCTCCCTTAACCAAGCAAAGCTTGACTTCTACCATGTGCTGCACAACGTCGGTTGGCTCATACTGTGTAGCGGTGCGCTGTGTACGATTATGGCGGTTCGTCGCCAGCGCTATCGGCAGCCACGCTGGGTGTCGTCCTCGGTAGAGCGTGGGTAGGTCGCACTTTTCCTCTCCAGAGACGAGGGAGCAACAAATCCCCTCCTTGGAGGGGTGGCTCGAGGGGCCGGGGTGGGCTTCCCCAGACACGCCCCTTTCATAGCCCCCAAGGGGGGAAGGAGGTCGGGGGGCTCGCTTTGGATATTCCGCAACGCGACGGAGCCCGCTTGAACCGCTTCGCTACCAATATCACGGAAAAGTGATATTCCCCAGTTGACATTACCCCCCCGCTCCACTAGTGTCGCAGTGGCATTTCAGCATGGGAGATATCGGGTGCAATCTCACATTTCGGTGATATTAGACAAAGCGCTTTCAGATGCCGCTTTGTCCGCTGAGGACGGTTACCAGCTCATCAACTGCTCCGAGGAGGACTTTCCGGCCCTCCTGGAGGCGGCCGGGACCTTACGCGACCGACACAAAGGCCGGACGGTAACCTATTCCCGGAAAGTCTTTCTGCCCGTCACCAACCTGTGTCGGGACCGGTGCTCGTACTGCACCTTTCGCAAGGACCCACGCGACCCGGACGCCTGGACCATGAGTCCGGAGGACCTTCGGAGTTGGTTGGAGCGAGCCGAAAAACAGGGCTGCAAAGAAGCCCTCATGTGTTTGGGAGACAAGCCTGAGCAAGTCTCTCGGAGCTATCGGGAAACTCTGGCAGGCTTTGGCCACACCTCGACGACCGCCTACGTCTATCAGGCGTGTGAAATTGCCCTGTCCTACGGCATCTTGCCCCACACCAATGCGGGCGTGCTGAGCTATGACGAGATGAAATGGCTCAAAGACGTCAATGTCAGTCTTGGCCTCATGTTGGAAAACATCAGCCCACGGCTGTGCGAGCGCGGCATGGCGCACTTTTCCGCACCCGACAAGCGCCCCGAAGTCCGTGTCAAAATGATTCGCGAGGCTGGCGAGTTGGAGATTCCGTTTACCACCGGCATTCTCATTGGTATCGGAGAGACTCGCGAAGAAGTGGTCGACAGTTTGCTTGCGATTCGTGACCTACACGAAGAATACGGCCATATTCAAGAAGTGATCGTGCAGAACTTCCGGGCCAAGCCGAATACCAGAATGGCCGATGCCCCAGAGCCGGAAAGTTATGAAATGGCCCGAACGGTTGCCGTTGCGCGACTGCTCTTGGGAGGACTAATGAATGTGCAGGCGCCGCCCAATCTCAGTCCGCACGACCACCGGCTGCTGCTGCGTTCAGGGATTAACGACTGGGGCGGGATCTCACCGGTTTCGATAGATTACGTCAATCCAGAGGCAGCTTGGCCGCATCTTAAATTGCTCGCGAAAACATGCGCGGACGCCGGCTTTACCTTGCGGGAGCGGCTGGCCATTTACGAAGAGTATATAGACCGTCCAGGCTTCCTCTTGCCGGCCTTACAGCCGCGTACACGCGAGCTGCAGGCCGAAGTGACGGCCTGATTTTCGTACCTGAGGACAAACAACAATTTTTGAGCGTAAGGAGACCTAGCCGTGGCAACCGATTACATTGCCGGCATTCTCAATCACATTGATCCGCAGATTCGCACGATTCTTCATCGCGCCTTGGAAGAGGAAGAACTCTCCTGGAAAGACGGCCTCCAGCTCTGCCAGACCAATGGCATCGATTTTCACGCCGTCTGTCTGGTCGCCGACGAAATGCGTCGCCGCCAGGTCGGTGAGGTGGTGACCTATGTCGTCAACCGGAATATCAACTTCACCAATGTGTGCATTAAACACTGCACGTTCTGCGCGTTCAGCCGGGAGTACCGCGAGGAAGAAGGCTATTTCCTTCCCGAAGAGGAGATCGTTCGGCGAGCCCAAGAAGCAGTTGACATGGGCGCAACCGAAGTCTGCATGCAGGCCGGCCTGCCACCCAAGATGAACGGCAGCCTCTATATCGATCTGACCCGAGCCGTGAAAAAGGCCTTCCCGGACCTCCACATCCACGCGTTTTCGCCCGAAGAAGTCTTGTACGGCTCGCTCCGCTCGGGGGTCTCCATTCTCGAGTATGTGCGAGAGCTCAAAAACGCGGGTTTAGATACCCTGCCCGGCACCTCAGCGGAAATTCTGGACCAGGACATCCGCGATATCATCGCCCCTGGGCGTATTTCGACCAAACAGTGGATCGAGGTCATTACCTCGGCCCACAGCCTCGGTATCCCGACCACCTCAACCATTATGTATGGCCATATCGAGACACAAGAACATTGGGTCAAACATATGAACTTGCTGCGCGACATTCAAAAGGAGACCGGCGGGTTTACCGAGTTTGTACCGCTGTCACTCATCCACCAGGAAGCGCCCATGTATCAGCGCAAACTCGTCAAAGGCGTCCGCCAGGGCGCAACCGGTGTAGAGGTCATTAAGATGCACGCGGTTGCCCGGCTGATGCTGGGTCCCACCTTCCGTAATATTCAGTCCTCCTGGGTCAAAGAGGGTCCCAAGCTGTCACAACACTTGCTGACGGTGGGCGCGAACGATCTTGGAGGAACGCTCATCAACGAGAGCATTTCGACCTCAGCCGGTGCGCAGTACGGCCAGTTGGTTCCGCCCAAAGAGTTGCGGCGTCTGATCCGCGACGTGGGACGCACCCCGGCCGAGCGTTCAACTACCTATAAGCTGCGGACAGTTTTTAACGGAACGGACGACAAAGTCAGTCCTTTGGATATGGTTGAGAATGCCGACGAGCAATTCGGCTCCTATCGGAAGCTCGCTGCCTCGGACCAGTTCCGTTACGTTCACCCATTCGAGCGGGACAAACAAGAAACCGCTCACTAATCTGACAGCGGAGGGACAACTCCGCCCGTTCGACCGTGTCTAGCCTGACCTCCTTACGCATCACCGCCCTGGCCGGCGGTGTGGGCGCCGCGCGATTCCTGCGCGGGGTCGTGCGGGTGGTGCCGGAGACAAACCTGAGTGTGATCGTCAATACCGGCGACGACGAAGAATTCTTTGGCCTGTCGGTTTCTCCTGACCTGGACACGGTCACTTATACTCTGGCCAATGCCGTTGACTCTGAAAAAGGCTGGGGCTTACCCCAGGAAACCCATCGCTGCCTTGAGGCGCTCGGGCGCTATTATGCCGATACCTGGTTTGGCCTGGGTGATGCCGATCTTGCAACCCACCTGTTTCGAACCCAAGCGCTGCGCCAGGGGCAGACCCTCAGCCAGGTGACTACGGCCATTACTCACAAGTGGGGCATTGAAGCCACCGTGCTGCCGATGAGCAATGAGCGCGTTCGGACCGTTGTGCATACCGAGGCGGGCCCCCTGCCCTTTCAGGAATATTTCGTGAAACAGCGCAGTGAGGGGCAGGTCTCAAAGGTGGAATTCAGCGGCGTTGAAACGGCCCAGGCCTCACCCGGAGTCGTCGAGGCCATTCGCGGCGCCGATCTGGTTATCCTCCCGCCGAGCAATCCCATTGTCAGTATTGGTCCCATTCTTTCCTTACCCGGTGTGCGCGAGGCCCTTCGAGAGACCACTACTCCCGTGGTCGCAATCAGTCCCCTGGTCGCAGGCAAGCCCATTAAAGGGCCAGCCGACCGGATGCTTGAAGGCCTAGACATCGAAGTCTCGTCGGTTGGGGTCGCCAAGCTATATCAAGATTTTGTGGACACCTTTATCCTCGACCAGCAGGATGTGGAACACGACCCAACACCGCGCGAACGCCTGGAAAAAATGGGGCTGGCTGTTATTGTCACCGATACCGTCATGAGCGATATGGACAAGTCGATTGCGCTAGCCCGAACGGTTATTGAATTTGCCCATCAGAAACGCCCCAAAGCTCTATCATGAGTCACGCGGAGGACCTTGAGGATTTTTCATGAGTACGATTGCCATTATCCCCATTCCTGGTGTTCCTCAGATCAAGCCCGGTGATGACCTGCCCGCCATTCTGCTCAAAGCCATTGATGACGCCAAAGTCGGCCTCAAGGATGGAGACATTTTGGTCCTCTGCCAAAAGATTGTCTCCAAAGCCGAAGGCGCAGTCGTTGACCTGCGGACCGTCACCCCGTCGCCGTTTGCCATACAAATTGCGGACATGTGGGAGAAAGACCCGCGCATAGTCGAGGTCGTACTGACCGAGAGCAGTCGGATTGTCCGCATGAAAAACGGCGTGGTCATCACCGAGAGTAAACACGGCTGGGTGTGTGCCAACTCCGGCGTTGACGCCTCCAATACCATTGCCGACGATGTCGTCATTCTCCTGCCTAAAGACCCGGACGCTTCGGCTCGGCATCTGCGGCTGACTATTGAGCGGCAGCGTCACATCGCTATTGGCGTCATTATTACCGACACGTTTGGCCGGCCGTGGCGCGACGGCCTGGTCGAATTCGCGCTCGGCGTTTCCGGCCTTGACCCGCTCGACGATCAGCGCGGCGAGGAAGACCTTCAGGGCCGCGAACTGCATCATACCGTCATTGCCGTGGCTGACGAACTCGCTGCGGCCGCGGGCCTGCTGATGGAAAAGAGTGCCGCCATGCCCGCCGTTCTGATACGCGGCTATCGCTTCAAACCAGCCGACGTTGGGAGCGAATCCCTGAAACGCCCGGCGGACGCCGATCTGTTTCGCTAGCAGCGGTCACACGCTGTTCCCTGCCCCCGGATGGAGAGCGGCCAGGGTCATCAGAAAAAAAGTTGTAGACTGAGAGGTCGGGTGTTAGTATCTATCCTGATCGCTCGGTCGAACTTGACGATAATCCCGACTATCTGGCCAACTATGGCGGAAAGGGTGGCATTATCACCATGACTTCGCGTGACTTGCCTGAAGCGCGGCACAGTCGAGACGGCGACCCTGCACCCTCGCTCTTTGGGCACTACGAGCTTGACGCTCAGTTTTTCGACGAGACCTTTGAGTCCGAAGAGCAACCCCGTGCTCACTACCGGTTCCTTATCAACGAAATGGAGCGGATGTCCCAGGAGGAGGTTACGCGACTTCAGGAGCGCGTGACCCGCTCATTTCTCCACGAGGGTATCACCTTCACCGTGTACGGGGACGAGGAGTCTATCGAGCGGGTCATCCCCATCGATTGCGTCCCCCGCCTCGTGCTCGCCCGAGAGTGGGAGCATATCGAGCGGGGACTCATTCAGCGTGTCCAGGCGCTGAACCTCTTTCTCGCCGATGTCTACGGCAAAGGGCACATCCTTGGCGACGGTACTATACCGCGCGACCTAGTGCAGGGCTGTCCGAACTACCGCCCCGAGATGGAGGGGGTCCAGGTGCCGCTCGGAGCCTATGTGTCGGTGTGCGGGAGTGACATCGTACGGACCGCAGACGGCTTCATGGTGCTAGAGGACAATCTCCGGGTGCCTTCCGGGGTGTCGTATATGCTCGCCTGCCGGGAGGCGATCCGGCGCTCCTTTCCGCGGGTTTTTCGCCGCTACCACGTCCGGGCGGTCGACCACTACGGCCAGGAACTCCTGCGTGTCCTGCGCTCCCTCTCGCCTCGAAAGGGAGAAGAGCCGAGCATCGCCCTGCTGACACCCGGTGTGTATAACTCGGCCTACTACGAACATGCCTTTCTGGCACGAGAAATGGGCATTGAACTCGTCACGGGCGACGACCTGCTCGTGCGAGGGACACAGCTATATATGCGCACGGTCCAGGGGTTGCGTCCCGTAGACGTTCTCTATCGGCGACTCGACGATGACTTTATCGACCCCAAAGCCTTCCGCCCGGATTCCCGTCTAGGCGTTCCGGGTCTGTTTGAGGTCTATCGGGCCGGAAACCTCGCGCTGGCCAACGCACCCGGCACAGGCGTTGCGGACGATAAGGCAGTGTATTCGTATGTGCCCCGCATGATCCGCTATTACCTCGACCAGGAGCCGATTCTCGACAACGTCGAAACCTTTCTCTGCCGAGAACCCGAGGGGCTGGCCTACACGCTTGAGCATCTTGAAAATCTGGTGGTCAAGGCGGTGGGCGAGTCTGGCGGGTACGGCATGTTGGTGGGACCGCACGCCAGCCAGGAAGAGCGGGAAGCATTTGCCGCCACACTCCGGGATCGGCCCGAGAATTATATCTCTCAGCCCGTCCTAGACTTATCGCGTGCCCCGTGCCTTATCGACGGACGACTTGAGGCGCGCCACGTTGACCTCAGACCCTTCGTACTACACGGGGAGGAGACCCGGATCGTGCCCGGCGGGCTGTGCCGGGTCGCTTTGCGCAAGGGCAGCCTGGTGGTGAATTCAAGTCAAGGAGGCGGCTCCAAAGACGCCTGGATCATTGAGGAGGATGTGCCGTGATACTCGCCCGTGTCGCAGATTCTCTCTACTGGATGAACCGCTACTTGGAACGAGTGGAACACACCGCGCGTCTCCTGGAGTTACAGCTCGAACACCTCCCCTCCAGCCCGGTCCATGAGATCGCCAATGGCTGGCGACGGCTCTTCAGCAGTCTTGATGCGCGTCCTCCAGGCGCCGATATCTACGGCGGCCCGGAGGACGAGGACGATTTCTTTTTCGCCGACGGCTATACCCTGACCGACTATCTGACCTTCGATACCACCAATCCCGCCTCTATTATCTTCGGCCTGACCGCGGCTCGGGAAAACGCCCGCCAGGTACGCGACGCCATCAGCAACGGGATTTGGTCGAGCCTCAACCGCGCCTACCTGCGCTTACGAGACACCAACTTGGTGGACATCTGGTCCAGGGAGCCCGTTATGCTGTACCGCGACATTGTCGAGACGGTACAACTCTTCGACGGCGTGTGCGCGAGTTCCATGCGCCGGGACGCAGGTTGGCACTTTATGCGCGTCGGCCGCTTCATCGAGCGGGCGCAACTCGTCGGCTCCCTCCTTGAGTCGCATTGTGCAAACGTCAGGGACACGGCCGAGGAGGATAGTGACTGGGCGGGCCTCCTTCGGGACTGCAATGCCTTTGAAGCCTACTGCCAACTCCACGGTGCCCAGATCGGGAGAGACAAGGTGCTGAGCTTTCTGGTGTACGACGCCGAGTTGTCCTATTCACTGCGTTTCGCCGTCAATCGGCTCCGGACGAGCCTGGAGGCGATTGACCCACCGGTCCGTGGACGCCTACCGGCGGAGCCCTATGAAATCGTCGGGCGTCTGGATTCGGCCCTCTCCCACCACATGATTAATCTGACGGATGGTGGAGGAGGCTGGTATGACCTTGCCGATCTCGTTATATTATGTCGGAATTTTCACGAGGCCCTCGAGCGGACCTATGTCTATTATCCAACCGAAGCGCAGGCTGCTTCCTGAATGTCCGGCGGACGCACCGCGCGTATCATGGTGAAACCGATGTCGTCCCGCGAACCCCAACCAAGCATTGATATCTCCCTCGCCTCGGACCTGTCCGCCCTTCCCATGCTCGCCCAGACTCTCCGGGAATTCGGGGCTGCCCACGCGCTCAGTCGGGACTTTCAGGGTCGCCTGAACCTCGTTCTGGACGAACTGGTAACGAACAGCGTGTGCTATGCCCTGCCCGATCTCGCCGAACCGGAGCTTCGACTCCGCCTATTCGTTGACCAAGACACCGTTGTGGCTCAACTCGAGGACAACGGTGCGGCGTATAACCCGTTTGAGGAGGCTCCAGAGCCGGATACCGATATGGGACTTGCGGATCGTCCCATCGGCGGGCTCGGTATCTTTTTTGTAAAAAATCTGACCGACAGTAGCACCTATGAGCGCATTGACGGGCGCAATCGTATTACCCTGAAAAGCATGATTGGAGGGCAAACCAATGACGAATGAAAGTGCGCTGTCCGTGCAAACCGAACGCAGTGAAAAGGCCGTTATCGTCTGCCCGGTGGGACGAGTGGACGGGAGCAATGTGGGGGTGCTAGAAAGCGCTGTTCGGGAACAGCTCGATGCGGGCGAGAAGACACTCGTCTTCGATTTTGAGGACCTGAACTACATCAGTAGTGCTGGCTTACGCGTGCTTCTGGTGACGGCCCGACGGATGCAGGCGGAAGGGGGAAAAGCCCTGTTCTGCGGGCTGGCCGAACACATCGCCCATGTCTTTGAGATCAGCGGATTCACCAACATCCTAACGATCTGTCAGAGCCGGAGCGAAGCGCTGGCGGCCTTGTAGACACCGACTCCGAAGAGAGGGACCAGACCTTGACAACATCACCCGTCCGACTCCTTGTGGTAGACGACGAAGAAGACCTTGAGTTGCTTATCCGTCAGAAATTCCGCCGTCGTATCCGCAAAGGCGAATTCGATTTCGTCTTTGCCCGGAATGGCCAGGAAGCGCTCGAAAAGCTCGCCGAGAACCCGGACATTCACCTGGTGCTCTCGGATATCAACATGCCCGTGATGGACGGGCTTGCGCTACTGAGCAAACTCGAAGACACCAAACCCGACGTCCAGGCCGTCATCGTTTCCGCCTACGGTGACATGGAGAACATCCGCACCGCCATGAACCGGGGCGCCTTCGATTTTGTGACTAAGCCGATCAATTTTGACGATCTCGACATCACGATTGAAAAGACGCTCAGCCATATCCGCGCCCTAGAAACCGCCCAGGAGGCACGGGACCGGCTCGTCGTCCTCAAGCGGGAACTCGATGTGGCCCAGCAGGTGCAAATGTCCGCCCTGCCCAAGGAGGTCCCGAGCAGCGAGACCCACGATGTCCAGGCACTCATGATCCCGGCCCGGGAGGTCGGCGGGGACTTCTACGATTTTTTTCCCCTGAGCAATGAACTGCTCGGTCTGGTCATCGCGGATGTCTCAGGCAAGGGGATTCCGGCGGCGCTGTTTACCCTCATGACGCGGACCCTCCTCAAAGGAACGGCCAGAGATTCCCCGTCACCCGCTGACTGTCTGGGCCTCGTGAATGATCTGCTGGCCGAGGACAACGAAACCTGTATTTTCATTACCCTTTTCTATGGGGTGTTTGATCTGCGGGACGGAAGCTTCCGTTACAGCAACGGTGGTCATAACCCGCCCCGTTTGGTACGGAGCGATTCCCGGGTCGAGGTGCTACCAACCACGGAGAATCTGGTCCTCGGGATCGCCCCTGAACACGAATATCACAACGGCGAGGTTCGGCTTGCCCCTGGGGATACCCTTTTCCTGTACACGGATGGCATTACCGAGGCCCAGAACGTCAATGATGAGGAGTTTGGCGAGGAGCGCCTCGATGCAAAACTTGCCAGCCTTGGGCAGGTACCTGCCCGTGATATTGTGACCACGATCGTCGATGAAGTGCAGGCCTTTGCCGGAGATGCGCCGCAATCGGATGATATTACCTGTGTCGCCATGCGCTTCGGCGCCCTGCTTTCTTCCTCCACTGTCGACGGGACATGATGCGCTCTATCCCCGCCCTTTTTCGCGCCACCCTGGGTCTCGTTGCCTGGGCCGGCGTGATGTTGCAGTCCATGCAGCCCGTCGGCGCCGAAGAGTTGGTCTTCGGCCAGTCCGCAGCCCTGAGCGGCCCGGCCCGCGCCCTGGGCCAAGGAATGCGCGTCGGCCTGTTGGCCGCCTTCGAGACGATCAACCAGCAGGGTGGGATACACGGCCAGCGCCTCGTCCTGGATTCCCTGGACGATGCCTATGAGCCCGAAGCGGCCATCGCCAACACCCGTGAACTCATCCAGCGCAACGTCTTCGCCCTGGTTGGTGCGGTTGGGACTCCGACATCTCTGGCCGCCCAGCCGATTGCCACCGAGGCCGGTGTGCCCTATCTCGCGCCCTTTACCGGGGCGGAGTTCCTGCGCGATGCCCAGCTCCGGCCCAATGTGCTCAATATGCGGGCCTCGTACTACCAGGAAACCGAGGAGATGGTAGCCCGTCTGACCGCCGACCTGGGTGTGCAGCGGATCGGTATTCTCTACCAGAACGATTCTTATGGACGCGCCGGGCTAACGGGCGTACGCCGCGCCGTTGCCCGTCTTAACCTGCCCCTCGTCGCGGAAGCGGACTATCCGCGCAACACCGAGGCAGTCAAAGTCGCGCTGCTCGATCTGCGCCGCTCCCGGCCCGAGGCGATTGTCATCATCGGGGCCTACAGACCCGCAGCCGCCCTGATCCGCTGGGCGAGGCGGCTCGACTTCAACCCGTATTTCATCAATATTTCCTTTGTGGGGAGTTCTGCTTTGGCGAGAGAACTCGGTTCTGACGGGGCTGGGGTCTATGTCACCCAGGTTGTTCCCTTCCCCACCGACGTCAGCCTCCCGGTTGTCGCGCACTATCAGCAAGCCCTGGCCGCGGTGGACCCGGAGAGTCCACCGGGCTTCGTATCACTGGAAGGGTATTTAGCGGGTCGCCTCGTGGCAGAGGGCCTCCGTCTGGCCGGACCCAACCCGACCCGAGCAGGATTTCTGGACGCGCTACGGATGGCTGAGACCATCGACCTCGACGGCTTCCTGCTGCGCTATGGTCCGGCCGACAATCAGGGCTCCGACCAGGTCTACCTGACCATCATTGATAGTCAGGGACGCTTTCAGCCAGTCCAGAAAATGGTGTCGCAATGAGCCACGACGACCGCCCCGTCACCGCCCCTGGAAAAGCCCTCGCCCTACGCCCTTCTCCCTCGTCAGAGGGAGCGGAACCAGAAAAGGGACACAGGTTCCGTCTCGGGATCGGGCCACAACTCTATACCGGTCTGCTGGGCGGCGTCCTGCTGACCCTGAGTGCCAGCTTGGTGGCCTATTTCTCCTTTCACCAGATCGTCCAGTATGGCTCTCGGCTGACAGAATCCAGCATCCCCAACCTGAGTAGTGCGGTCGACGCGGCGCGCCAGAGTTCGGTTGTGGTGAACGGCGCCCTCCGCCTCATTGCTGCCTCTTCGCTCCAGGAGCACGGGACAGTGGCCGAAGAGTTGGCCAGAGAACAGTCTGCCCTCAGCACTCTCATCCAGGAACTCTCCTCCCAGACCGCCTTTGGTGAGCGGACCCGGCTGATCGAAGACCACCTCGCCGAACTGAGTATCCACCTGGAACTCATCCAACAGTCGGCCGCCCGCCGCCTTGTCATCTCCCAGACGCTGGAAGGACTCAATCTGGAACTCGCCGAGACGAACCGACGCATCGAACAACACATCGTGACCCTGATCGACGACCAGGAATTCTATCTGGTGGAAGGGCTGCGCCGCCTACAAGACCAGCCGAGCCCGATCAATGAGCGCGCCTCCGAAACCGAACTCGCCTACTCCCGAGACCTGACGAGCCTGAACCACCAGGCCAACCTCGCCGTGCTCCTGTTGAGCAATGCCTTGGTCCTGTCTGACCGGGGCCTGCTTCCGCCCCTCCGCGAGCGCTTCCGCAGTACTGTGCAGAACTTCCGGCGCGCCTATGAGCGGCTGTCGGCGCGGACCCCTGACAGCCTGCTTGGGACCGACCTGGAGCGCCTAGCCCAGATGGGGGAGACTAATGAAGGGAGCGCCCCCTTGCGCGAAGAAGCCCTTCCCTCGCTGGCCAGTGCGGTGGTCGATACCGGGATCATCCCCCTGCGCGAAGAAACCCTGCTGCGCCTGGAGCAGGAGCAGGCAGCGCTGGCAAAAGGCCGCGAGGCTTCCGCCCTGCTCCTGACCGAGGTGAACACCTTGGTTACCGAGATCAACGCTGAGGCGGTCGAATCCAGCAACGCTGCCCAGTCTGCGGCCCAGACCGGGCGGTTGATCCTCGGAGTCCTCAACGTCCTGAGCATCTCGGGCGCCCTCCTCCTCGGCTGGTTATTTGTGGGACGCTATATGATCCGCCGCCTGGTCGGGCTAGCCACAGCCATGCGCTCCATGGCCGGCGGCGACCTGGAAGTGCCGGTTGAGGTGAAGGGCAATGACGAAGTGACGGATATGGCCAACGCCCTGGAAGTGTTTCGACGCTACGCCCTGGAAGTGCAGCGGTTGAACCTGGTCGAGAAGCTGGCTGAAGAGCTGGACGCGAAGAATCACACCCTTGAACAGACCTTGGAACATCTCGAGCAGGCGCAGGAACAGATTGTCGCCGAGCAAAAACTCGCCTCGCTCGGCCAACTCACAGCCGGGGTGGCCCATGAAATCAAGAATCCGCTCAACTTTGTGAGCAACTTCTCCGAGGTGTCCGTCGAGTTGGTTGATGAGATCGAGGAAGTCATGGAGGAGGCGAAAACGGGAGAGGTCGAGCTGTCTGAAGAAATCACCCCTATCCTCTCCGACCTCAGGCTGAACCTCCAGAAGGTCAAGGAGCATAGCCAACGCGCCGACGGCATTGTGCGGAGCATGCTCGAACACTCCCGCAGCGGGCCGGGGAATTGGCGGGAGACCGATGTCAACGCCCTGTTGAAGCAATACGTAGACCTCTCTTATCACGCGGTGCGCGCCCATAATTCGGACTTCAATATGACGCTGACGCAAGACCTCGACCCGGCAATGGGCCTGCTCGAAGTTGTTCCCCAAGATATCGGCCGGGTGTTCCTCAACCTTGTCACGAATGCCTGCCAGGCCCTCGATGAAAAACGCCTAAACTCGGACGGGGGCTTTGCGCCGGAACTGCGTATCGCCAGCCGTCGTCTGGAGGATCACGCCGAGTTCGACATCCGCGACAACGGCCCCGGTATTCCGGAAGAACTGCGCGAACGGATCTTCGAACCCTTCGTGACCACGAAGAAGCCGGGCGAGGGGACCGGGCTTGGCCTGTCGCTCATCACAGACATCCTCACCCGCCACGGTGGTTCCATCCATCTCGACACCGAGGTGGGCGTCTTCACCGAGATGCGGGTGATCCTCCCGCTCGAACCACCCCAGGATACGGACCACGAAACACCCGCCGAAGTAGGGTGACCCGCTCTTCCCGCTGGTGCTCCGCCCTGCGCCCGCCTTTGCGCTCCTGCGACTATCTGTGGTAGTCAGAGGCGGATACTCACTGCGCAAAGGGAAAGCCTATGAAATTCTGGATGTTTCATCTCATGCCGTGGCCACATCTGCCCGAGAATTTTACCGAGCAATACGACACGGCTTGGGTCACGTGTTCAAACAGCCTGTTTGACCCCGAGCGTGGCCCGGAGGTCTATCATCAGTATATCGATCAGCTCGCCTATGCCGATACGCTGGGCTTCGACGGGGTGGTCATCAATGAGCATCACCAGAATGCCTATGGTATTATGCCTTCGCCCAATTTGATCGCCGCCGCGCTGTCACAGCGGATCACACAGGCCCGTGTCATGGTGCTGGGCAACGGCCTGCCGCTCTACGATGTCCCGCTCAAAGTCGCCGAAGAATTTGCCATGCTCGACAATATGTTCCGGGGGAGATTTGACTGCGGCTTTGTCGTCGGCGGTGGCCCCGAGTACTATTCGTACAGCAAGAATCCGACCTATGCCCGAGAACGCTTCCGCGAAGCCACCGAGCTCATTCTCAAAGCCTGGACCGACCCAGGCCCGTTCTCCTGGGAGGGCAAACATTTTCCGCTCCAATACGTCAACACCTGGCCACGACCCGTACAGTCCCCGCACCCGCCCGTGTGGATTCCCGGGGTGGGTAGTATTGAAACCATGGAGTTCGTCGCCCAGAAAGGGCTTATTTATGCGGCCCTGACCTACTCGCACGTTGAGGCTTTTCGTCGGAATGCGGCCTTCTTTCAAGAGACCGTGGCGCGGGTTGGCTCGTCTCCCTATCACCCGGAAATGCTGGGCTGGCTGGTTCCCATGTATGTGGCGGAAACCGACCAGAAGGCACGAGAAGAAGCGGAAGAACATATCTGGTATTTCATTGACAAGCTGCTCAAAGGCTTTGCCGGTAAGGGCCGAACCTGGATGCCTCCGGGCTACACCTCGCTCCGATCGCTCCAGCGTCTCCAGGAACTCAACGATCCGGGCAGCGGCCATGCCTCGGAGAGCAACTGGCAACTCGGCCATGCCAAGAATTGGGATGATATCGAAGCGGGCGGCTCGGTCCTGATTGGCAGTCCGCAGACGGTACGGGAACAACTCCTCAAATACGTAGCGGAGTTCAAGGTCGGACATATTCTTGCCCTACCGCAGTTCGGCAGCCTACCCGATCATCTGACCCGCAAGAATATGGAACTGCTGGCCGGCGAAGTCTTTCCCTATGTGCGCAGACACGTCGGAGCAGAGTTTGAGCCTGCCCCTGCACTGGACGCCCAGCCCGCTCCGGCTTCGGCCTGAACAAGATAGCGAGACCGGTTGCTCCAGCCTTCCGGCTCCTCTTGTCTTGCACGTGCACGATCCAGACTGACAGGACACCTTACTATGACACTCCGCTCAGAAACCTTGACCATCCGCAACCAGAAAGTCCACCTCCTGCAAGACGGTTCTGGCCCTCCCCTACTCTATCTGCACGGCCTGGTTGCGGACCTGCATAGCCTCCCGGCCGACAGTGGGCTAACCACTTTTCACGAAGCTCTCGCGCAGTCGTTTACCATCTACGCACCCGCCCTACCCGGCTATGCGGAGACCGAGGGCTATGACGAGTTAGAGACGGTTGAGGACATGGTCTTCTTCTGCCTCGATGTGCTGGATGCCTTGAAACTGGACACCGTACACCTGGTCGGCACGGCCCTAGGTGGCTGGGTCGCAACCGAACTGGCAACCCGGCATGCGCACCGCTTACACAAACTCGTGCTCGTTAACCCGCTCGGCATCTCTACGCCGGAAGCCCGAATCGGCAATTTCTTCTATGCCGTGACACCCAAGGCGGAAGGCGGCAACCATGAAGTCCGGGAGTTGATCTTTTCTGACCAGAATTCGGAATTGGCCATGGGAGCTATCCCGGATGACATGTCACCCGAGTCCCAGTTTTTATTCTATAAGGCGCAGATGGTCTCGGCCCGTATCGGCTGGACCCCCCCGTCGCTCTACAACCCTCGCCTGAAAGACCGTCTCTACCGCGTCACAACTCCGACGCTTCTTGTCTCCGCTGCGGGAGATCGGCTTGTGCCAACCGCGGTAGCCGATGTGTATCAGGCCGGCTTACCCGAGGCCGAGCTTGTCCGGGTTGCGGACGCCGCGCATGCCCTCTGGCTTGAACAGCCGCAACACACGGCAGAGGTCGTCACGCGGTTTTTGCAGTGAAGTGCACACTGATATGGGCGCCAGGCATGCATGGCTCTCCCTGGTCTATCTCGTTGGCGCAGCCCTCGTTTTCAGTCTTGCGCGGGCGGAGTTTTGGCAAGAGCAAACACCCGCGGCAGAGCGCTTGGAACACGTCTCACCAGTCTTTGACTCGCCTATAATTTAGAGCGCCGCGCTCTCCTGTACGCGCAGGACAGCACCCGCTTTGGCGCTCCCTGCTTTCCTGTGATAGGAAAGAAAACCGGGTCGTGTAATATGAAGAATAGCTGCGTAAGGAGGATGGTATGTCCGACGAGAGGATCACGTTAACCCGTCATATTCTCATGCAACAACAGCAACATCCAGGGGCAACTGGAGAATTCTCCATTCTCTTGTCCCAAATTGCGCTGGCCGCAAAGAGAATCTCCCGACGGCTGAGGGTTGCCGGGCTGACCGGGGCGCTCGGGGCAAAAGACGAGATCAACATCCAGGGCGAAATCGTTCAGAAATTAGACGAAATCTCGAATGACGCCTTCCTCGAATCGTTTGCCTACGGCGAACTCGTGTCGGACATGGTGTCCGAAGAGATGGACCAGCCAGCCCAGATCCTGGGGAATGCCGACAAGGGGAAGTATGTTGTCTTTGTCGATCCGCTGGACGGCTCGTCCAATATCGACGTCGATGTCACAATTGGCTCCATTTTCTCCATACACCGTCGTCCGGCGGGTAGCGGTGAAACCTTAAAAAAGGCGCTCCACCTCAAGGGCAGAGACCAGGTTGCAGCCGGCTATGCGTTGTATGGTCCCAATACCATGCTGGTCTATACCGCGGGCGCGGGCGTGCACGGTTTTACCCTTGACCCCGGTATTGGCGATTTTTTTCTGTCGCACGAGAATATTCATATTCCGCGCCGTGGCTCGACGTATAGCATCAACGAAGGCCGCCGCAACGACTGGTTTCCCGAAACGCGACACTACGTCGAATACGTGCAACAGAAAGACAAAGCCTCCGGACGGCCCTACTCCGGGCGCTACGTCGGTTCCTTTGTCGCGGATTTCCACCGCACCTTGCTGAAAGGCGGCATCTTTATCTATCCAGCCGACCCCAAGAACACGAACGGCAAGCTACGGCTGATGTACGAGGCCGCGCCTATGGCCTTGGTCATCGAACAAGCCGGCGGCCGGGCCAGTAACGGTCGGCGGCCGATCCTGGACCTTGTTCCCGAGGCTCTGCACCAGCGTACCCCCCTCTTCATTGGCAGCGCCGAGGATGTGGAAACGGCAGAGTCTTTTTATGCATAAACGGCACTGATATGTATCTCAAGAACGCACGTGAGGAGGTAGGACCATGACGGAGCGCGTACAAGAAATTCTGAGTTGGTATGATGGTGACAATCCTGGCTCGCGGACGAATATCGCCCGCTTACTCAACCATGGCCGCCTCGGCGGCACCGGAAAGCTGGTCATCCTGCCGGTTGACCAGGGCTTTGAGCACGGGCCGGCTCGGAGCTTTGCACCGAATCCCTCAGGCTACGACCCGGACTACCACTTCCAGCTTGCCATTGACGCCGGCTGTAATGCTTATGCCGCCCCGCTGGGCTTTCTCGAAGCTGGAGCCGATACTTTCCTCGACCGGGTTCCCCTTATCCTCAAGCTCAACAATCACGACGTACTGCACGATGAAAAAGACCCCCTGTCGGCGGTCACGAGCAGCGTTGACGACGCGCTCCGGCTCGGCTGTGCCGCAGTTGGGTTTACGATCTATCCGGGCTCATCCGCGGCCCAGACCATGTACGAACAACTGCGGGAAATCACTAAAGAGGCCAAGTCCAAGGGGCTGGCGGTCGTCGTGTGGTCCTACCCGCGCGGCTCGGACCTGAGTAAGGCTGGGGAGACGGCGATTGATGTCGTGGCCTATGCCGCGCAGATTGCCGCCCAGATGGGGGCGCATATCATTAAGGTCAAGCTGCCCAGCAGTCATATTGAATTATCCGAGGCGCAAAAGGCGTATCAGAAACATCACGTACCCATTGAAACGCCGGCCGAACGTGTCCGCCACGTCGTACAGAGTGCGTTCAACAACAAACGGATTGTCATCTTCTCGGGCGGTGCGGCCAAAGGCGATGAGGAATTCTTCGACGAAGTCCGCGCGATTCGTGACGGCGGCGGGTTTGGATCGATTATTGGTCGGAACTCCTTTCAGCGCATAAAAGAAGACGCGCACAAATTCCTGGACACCGTGATGGGGATTTACGAAGGGTCGGTACAGTAGCCCATCGCTGGAACAGATCACGGGCCTATACAGAGGAGGGGCGCGGCAAGATCTGCCCCTTTTTCTCCGCCCTTAGCGCGTATCCGCATAAAATGTTTTGAGTGCGGACGGCGAAACGCCAAAGAAATGGCATAGCCGCAGCCCCCACATGAGCAGAATGGTTTTTGTGACGCCGTGCTTCTGCCAGCGGCGGGCGGAGGTTTTCACCCGTGCCCGTAGGCAGGCGATCTTTCCTGCCCGTTTAAGCCGACAGCTGAATTCCAGGTCTTCCATGATATCCCACTCCGGATAGCCGCCAGTTGTTTCAAACACTTCACGACGAACGAAAATCCCCTGATCGCCGGTGGCAATACCGGTCAGACGGGAACGAATATTCATCAGGCTACCGATCACCCGGAAGGGCCAGCCCGGAGCGTCCACATGGACGTCAAACCGGCCGCCCACAACCTCAGGGTCGGCCAGAGCATTCGCGACCAGCTCAGAAAACTGTTCTGGAGGGATGGTATCCGCATGGAGAAAGAGCAGGGCTCCCCCGCTTGCTGCTCGGGCTCCGGCATTCATCTGACGGGCGCGACCACGCGGCGCGACCACGATCCGGTCAACGTATGGGCGCGCGCACTCCGCCGTACCATCCTCACTGCCGCCATCCACAACAATGATCTCGCAGGCACTCGCCTGTCGAACTCGGCTGAGCGTCCGCTCAATGGTTCCAGCCTCGTTCAGTGTCGGGATGATAACGCTGACGTGCATCAACCCCCTACCCGCAGAAAAGCCATGGTCAGTTGGTGCTTAAAGCGTGCCTGGTCCGCTCCAGCGACATTTTTATACGAAATACGCAGAAGCGTGCGCTGGATAAGAAGCGTGGGGCTGAACGGGCTACGCTTCGGTTCGAGCGGATGCATAACCAGCTCAAGCGTTCCCTGGCCGAGGGACATCCGGTAATACCGGTCCGCGTCTCTGTCTTCCTGGGTATACGTATAGTCATACTGACGAAACAGGTTTTCGAGGCGAGAGATGACCTCGTCCGGGGAAAAGGCTACATTCCATTCCATTGTGGTGTCTGTCATGCGGCTCGCCTCGCGTATCGAAAGACCGTCCAGAGGATTTTCCACCCAGCTAATATGGTCCCTTTGATCGTCCCGCTCACTTTTGAGGTACCAATCCGCTGACGATAGCGAACCGACACCTCAGTGATGCGGAGCCCGTGGCGGATAGCCTTAATCTGCATTTCGACTGTCCAGCCATAGGTTTTATCTTGCATATCGATGGCCAGGAGTTTCGGAAAGCGGATAGCGCGAAACGGCCCAAGATCCGTATAGCTAAACCCGTACAGGAGGCGGATGAGCCACGTTGCTAGCGCATTGCCCCACCGCGCATGAGAGAGCAACGCTCCCGTTCCGGCTCGCTGCGGCCGGGAGCCGATCACCATATCATATCCTTCCTCAAGAATGGGCCGCACAACGTCGCTGAGTTCGTCAGGATAATCGCTGTAATCGCCATCGAGAAAAACGAGGATATCGGGTTGTTTGTCCTTCAGATACTCAATACCCGCCAGACAGGCCCAGCCATAGCCGCGACGCGGTTCACTGAGAACGGTCGCCCCATGCGCTTGGGCCACCGCTACAGTCCGGTCGGATGACCCGTTGTCTACAACCACGACTTCTGCGAGCCGCTCCCACGGCAAGTCTCCAAATACCTTGGGCAGGGATGCCTCTTCGTTGAGGGCAGGAATAACCACCGCAATCCGCGGCTGTTCCGGGAGCTCTCTGTTCATAGCTTACGGCAGCAGATCGAAGGTAACCTGCACGGGGGTATTATCAGGCGGCAATTTCTCCGCATCTATCTGAAACCGCCTTGGCTGGGTCATATAGTCGGCGATACTCAACCTGCTGTTGCTGAGCTTGCCGCTCGGGCAACTGTATAAACACACCAGGCAGCCCGGCCGCAGGGCAAACGGCACATGATTAAACCAGCGGTCCCGATTGCCTTCGAAACTCCAGGCCGGAGGCTGGGGGTCCGAAGGAGACAAACGGAAAATGTGGTGGATCGGGAGGCGCTTGGGCTCGTCCTGCCAGGAGAGAAAAACGGCAAAGCGGCTGCCCCTGGCCTTCTGCTGCGAGGCAGGATTGTCCGGGTCGGTCCGCTGCGTCCATGCCTTCATCGACAGCGTATTACCCGGTTGGCCACCAATTTTGATCAAAGCGTCGTGAAAGGCGAGATCATCCACCGGTGTTTCAATGAGCGCGTTCTTGGAGTGGCCATCCTTCCAGGTCAACAGATGGTAGTGCGCCTCGTCTCCCTCAGCCCGATTAAAGCGGCTAGGATAGATGACCCCATAGAGGGTGACCTGTTTCGACTCCGAAGAAATAACAAGCGGCGTCGCCATCGTTGCCGGCTGACGTGCCCGGGCAAGCGACACATTGTCTCCCAAGAAGCAAACGACGCTCAGGCAGGCAGCGTAAAATTTCCAGGCTACACTATGGCTTTTCATGCCAGCGCGGGTCTCCCCCTCTCGTCCGCCATGCTTCCCAGGCCAGTACAGCGTAAAAAGGCAGATATTCAATCCAGACTACCCAGCGAAACATTTCCGGCTCGCCATGATAGAGAAAGTAAAAAGCAGTGTAGTATAGCCCTAAGAGGCCGGACAAGAGTAGCCAGGAAGCACGCGGAAAGAGGCAGACAAATGGCATCACCCACATAAAATACCACGGATTGCCGACCGGGCTGAGTAGGAGCAATGCCCCCATCACAAAGAAACATCCATGTAAGAACCTGACGTCATTCCCCTTACTATTCCAGCGTAAAGCAACACACACCGCTCCTATCAGACAGCCCGCTACAATGCCGTTCACCAGCCAGCGGTCGGCGGTCATCTGATGTAATAAGGGGAAGATAAAGCTGTTGGTTTGCCAGTGTTCGGCAAAGGTGACAGACCCCAGCCACAGCCCGCTCCCAGCAGCCGCGAATGGGGCATAGCCGCCAGTGATCACCAGACCGGTCAGCGCGAGTCCGCCGCACGCTCTTCCAAGCCCGTAACGCCGCCAGGCTTGCCAGGCAAAAAGGGGTAGCAAGACAACAGGAAAGACCTTTCCCAATATGGCTCCGCCTAGGCTGAGAAACCCGGCCGACAGCCGCCCGGTGATAACCGCCAGCAAGGCCAGCACCAACAGAAAGGTCGGCACGACATCATAGTGCGACGAGTTAATCGTTTCTTTGATGACCAGCGGTGACCAGGCGTAAACCAGCACCCACAGCGGGGAACTCCCCAGGTGGCATAATAATCGGACAATGACGAGACATACTGCCAGGTCAAAGCAGAAGAAGATGAGACGTAAGGCGAGTAAGCTGCCCGGTGCAATCAGGGCAGCCAGACCGAACACGGCTTGCGCAACCGGGGGGTAGAGGGTCGGCACGTCCGGGTGATTTATTCGCGACAAGAGCCGGGCAAAGTGCGCATCCGTTTCTGTCAACTCTCGGTAGGGTTGGAGCGATCCTTCTCTTCCGTTGTCCGTTTGTACCTCTCGTGGAGTGAAACGGTAGGGATTCAGGCCGCTGGCAACCACCTTGCCATCCCACAGATAACGATAGAAGTCGTCCTCCTGAATGGGCTCGGAAAAGAGGAGGACAAGCCGAAAGAGAGCGGCAAAGATCAACACCAGCGCGAGTGGTCCAGACTCGGCAGCCTGTCGTTTGACCCGCCAGATCGCTACGGCATAGACAATAAACGCAACACCGTACACTCCCACAAAGCTCAAGATCGGCCGGTCCTGGTGCCCGTGACCATAGCTGAACGACTGGCTCAACCAGGCGATGGTGGCATAGAGAACCAGCGAGAGCACACCGAGAACAGTCAGCCAGGAGGAAAGGCGGCGGTCAGGCATGGTAGCGGCGAAAATTCTTCAGTTCGCTCGTTCGTTTTTTGCAAACGCGAATTGAGACGGCCAGAGCGATAAGCCGGAGCGCAGCAGAAGGAAGAGACCACCTAGTGTAACAGGCACGTACACGGCAAGGTGGGAGACAATGGAGAAACTGAGCGCTTCTTCCTTAGGTACGGAGAAGAAAGACAAGGCGAGTACCACGGCATATTGAAAGACGCCAACAAAACCCGGCGCAGCCGGTAGCGCAACACCCACAGCCAGCAGCAGCATAACGACGAGCGCCGCTTCAATTGGCAGAGAAAAGGCGCAGGCGTACAATAATAGCCAAAAATAGATTACCATGCCGCCCCATATCGCCGTCGAGAGGGCCAGGGTCTTCAAGAAGAGTGCACCACTGCGTAGAACCTGGAGACTGTCCAGGAATTCTTCGACCCTGGGTCGTATCCGCTGCGGCACTCTTCGCACCCACCTCGGATTATCCCCTCGAACCAGAAACCAAGCTGATCCGAGCAGAATAAGGATGAGACCCAGAAACAGCGCATTTGTTGCAGTATATCCCTCCAGACCAGGAATGAGAGGGAGGCCGATACCGAGGAGCAGACTTATGAGCAGCATGTCAAACACACGATCCAGGGTTCCGGTTGCCAGGGCGTGGCTCATGGAGACCGGCCCTAAACGAGCCAGAGCGTACAACCGCAACAATTCTCCGGCCCGTAACGGAAGAATATTATTGCCCATAAACCCGATGAGCGTTGCCGAGAAGAAGACCGAAACGGACACAGAAGCAACGGGCGCAAGGAGCAACTGCCAGCGATACGCCCGCACGAGAAAAACAAGACTGAGCCAGAGAGTCGAAAGGATGAGGAGGCCGAGGTCTACGAAGCGGAAAGCTTGCACGACTTCGGCCCACACCACGTCACGCACGGCCAGATAGCCACAACCAAGGCTAAGCGCGAACCCCAAAGCAATTTTCAGAATTTTCAAGCCCGGCTCTCTTGTGTGGGAAGGACAAGGGATCTCTTCCAAAAGGCGCGCCCGGGGTGACTCGAACACCCAACCTACGGGTTCGAAGCCCGGTGCTCTATCCAATTGAGCTACGGGCGCGTTGTGAGAAAATCGGGCCCCAAACCTATGTCGCAGCCCATGAAAGCGCAAGTCCGGCCGCCGAGGGGAAAGAGGGCATTCTCCCCTTTCGGAAAGAGCTTATACCCTACGACTTTCTCCCGTGCGGTACAATCGACACGAGGTTGCCTTAATCACCAGGAAGACCTCGCTCCCAACCCGCAGACCTAGCTCAACAAACGACTTCTCAGTCACCTCAACGGTCAGTGGAGGAAGGTCGGAGCTGAGCTCGGCCGTTGCCAACTCAACATGACCGACGGAACGGAGTTGGGTAATACGGGCGGGCAAAACGTTGCGGGCGGAGAGCCCCTCTGGCCGCTGGGTGGCCAACATAATATCGTGCGCGGGAATACCGGCTAGCAGAGCCTCTCCCGGTTGTGCCTCGGAGCGGAGCGTTACCAACTCGACCGGGGCTCGTTCAGCGTCTCCTCCTTCGCCCAAGCGCACCTGACCTGTACTGCCACCTCCCTCCACCGCGTAGCAGGGCAGAATATTCTCGAAGCCGTGTTGTTCGGCCAAGGGGAAAATATGAGAGGCGGTCAGCACTGCGCGTGGGTCGCCGTGCGAGAGAATCGTACCATCTTTGAGCACAATCAGATCGTCACACAGGGCCTGTACTTCGAGCGGGTCGTGAGACACAAACAGCATAGGAATCTGAAATTCCGCCCGTACCCGCCTGAGAAAGGGCAGGAGTTTTCGTCTCAGGGCAACGTCCAATGAGGCAAACGGCTCGTCGAGCAGGAGCAAGCGCGGACCGGAACACAGGGCGCGTCCGAGGGCAACACGTTGCCGTTCGCCACCAGACAAGGCATGCACGCCGCGTTCGAGGAGCGGGCCAAGTTCGAGGATGTGGGACACGGTTTCAAACGTCTGCTGGACAGGGTGACCCCGCCGCACGCCGCGTTTCCTACCAGCGAGCAGATTGTGCCGAACGTCCTTGTGCGGGAAGAGCAAACCGTCCTGGGGGACATACCCAATATGGCGCTGCGACGGCTTGACACACACCCCTCGATCGCTATCCAGCCACGTCTCTGACCCCAGCGTAATAACGCCTCGCGCCTGGCGCCGGACGCCACAGATCGTTTCCAGCAGGCTGGTTTTGCCCGCCCCGGAGACACCGAAAATCCCGGTCACGTGTTTTTCGGTATGCAAATCTATATTCAGCTCAAAACGGTCTAGCGGGAGGCGGACCTGCACGGTCAAGGCTAGCTCTAAGGCGAACCGCTCTGTAGACTGTCGTGGGTAGGCGGGACGCTAGTCATTGTGGACGGGCCAGACTGGGGAGTGTGCGGCTGTGGCCCAGTAGTTCAGCACTCAGAATGGCCAGGAAGCCCAACACGATGGCAACCAACATGAAAAAGTCGGCTCGGGCTTGCGCGCCGACCTGCTGGGCACTGAAAATAGCAGAAGCTATCGTTTGCGTGTGGCCTGGAATATTACCGGCAATGGTGACCGTGGCGCCGAACTCACCCATGGCGCGCGTAAAACCAAGAATGACGGCCCCCAGCAAGCCGCGCCGGGCCATGGGCAGGCTGTACTGAAAAAAAGTGGCCAGCCGGCCATGCCCTAAGGTATGGGCCATTAATTCAAGCCGAGGATTGATGCCTTCAAACGTTGCCTTTGCCGTCCGTGCAACAAGTGGGAGGGACATGGTCGCCGTCGCAATCACCGCCCCTTTCCAGGTTAGCAATATATTCAAATCAAACCCGAGCGTCTCTCGCCCTAAGGGTCCATCGACCGCAAACATCCGTAACAAGAGAAAGCCGACCGCGGTGGGCGGCAGAACGAGTGGTAAGCCAACCAGCGCAGACAGAACGTTCTTGCCGGGGAATTCGTATCGGGCCAGGACATATCCCAGGACCGTGGCCGGCAGCAGCACGATCAGGGTTGATACGGTTGCGACTTGGAGCGTCAGCAGGATAACCGATAATACTTCGGGACTCATGGCAGTCACGACAGCGGACGAGTTCCTCCTTCGTCTACAACAAACCCCTGCGTGTTGTAAATTGCGCGGGCTTCGGGGCTACGTAAAAAATCGAGAAATTGGGCGGTGAGTGCCGGCCGGGGGCGATTCTTGAGGGCCGCGGCACAGTAAACGATCGGTTGGTGCAGACTGGGTGGAACCTCATACACGATCCGCACCCGGTCTGAACTCATGGCATCCGTTCGGTACACAATGCCAATGATGTTGGGATCAGACTCCACCAGGCCGAGAACCGCCCGGACATCGGCAGTAGGAACGATCTTATCTTTGACGGCTTCCCAGACCGAGCGGTCTGCCGTTTCGACAGCCTGCAAGAAGGTCTTGGCATAGCGTCCGGCGGGCACCGCCTCAGGGTCAGCCAGAGCCAGGAAGGTGAATGCGAATACGGGCAGCATGCCGGGCGCGGATAACTGAAAATCCGCATCCTTTCGACTGATGAGCACCAGACGATTTGACAGAAAATTGCGGCGCGATCCAGGCAGGATTATCCCCGCCCTTTCGAGTACATCGACCCAGTACAGGTTCGCCGACAAAAAAACATCCGCTGCCGGAGCGGCACGAAGCTGCTGCGCGAGGGTATTGGACCCGGCAAAATTATAGATCAAGTCAACCTGGTGTGCCTCAGAAAAGCGTGTGCCAATGTCCCGGACAACATCGTGCAGGCTGGCGGCGGCAAACACCACGACCGCCGGCTTCTCCTGGCTGGGCGCACCATTCTGGTCACATCCCGCGGGTAGCAGGATGAGCGCGAGCACCGTGAGCGCAAAACCAATGGGTCTCACCTTTGCACCGGTCCGAGCTGGCCTGGGAGAAGGAACATCTTTGGACGATGGTTAATGTGGACTCACCGCGTGTCGGGCCCGGCATGGCCCTCAGCGGTCCTTACTTCACCGTCCACGTCGTCCCCGTCGGACCGTCTTTGAGCAGAACGCCTTGCTCGGCAAGCTGCGCACGAATTTCGTCCGCACGCTGAAAATTCTTCTCTTTCCGCGCGGCAGCCCGCTCGGCTATCAGGGCCTCAATGGCCTCAGGCGTGAGGCTGGCTTCGGCCAGGCCAGTCTGCTTTTGATGCTCTAAAAATTGTGCAGGGGACTCCTGAAGCAGGCCGAGAACCCCTCCCATTTTTGCGATTTCAGATCGGAGTATTGCGGCCTCCGTGATCTGGCCGGCATCCAATGAGCGGTTGATCTCGCGCACACCGTCAAAGACCACACCAAGGGCGCGGGGCGTATTGCAGTCATCGTCCATTGCCTCCCGGAACTGGAGGATGAGGGGAGAGTCATCGGTTACGTCCACTGTACCGTCACCAATCGCTTCGTCGGCGCGGGCGAGCGTTTCATAGATACGCGCCAGTCCCTTTTCCGCCTCTGCCAGTTTTTGGGTCGAGAAATCAAGCGCCATTCGATAGTGGGACGAGAGCAAGACCTGACGCAAGACTTCCGGTGTGGAGACTTTGCTCAGCGCGGCCTCGATGGTCAGGAAATTCCCTAATGATTTCGACATCTTTTCCTGCTCAACGGTCACCATACCGTTATGCAGCCAGTAGCGGGCCAGGGCACAGCCCTTGGCCCCTTCGGACTGGGCGATCTCGTTTTCATGATGAGGAAAAATCAGATCGGCGCCGCCGCCGTGAATGTCGAAGGGCTGGCCCAGATATTTACTACTCATGGCCGAGCACTCGATATGCCAGCCAGGCCTGCCTTTGCCCCAGGGGCTGTCCCAGGCCGGCTCTCCGGGCTTGCTGGACTTCCACAGGGCAAAGTCCATGGGATGGCGCTTGCGCGTGTCCACTTCTATGCGCGCCCCAGCCGCCATGTCTTCCAACCGGCGGTGGGCCAGCTTGCCGTATGCGGCAAACCGGTCCACCGCATAATACACGTCCCCATCCACCGCATAGGCGAGTTGTTTGGCTTCGAGCTCCTGGATAAGAGTGAGCATGGCCGGGATGTGTTGGGTGGCCCGGGGTTCATGCGTGGGCGGCAAACAACGCAGCGCCTGCATATCGTTATTGAAATCCTGAATATAGGTGTCGGTCAGCTCTTCGGCAGAAATGCCTCGCTCGTTGGCGCGGTTGATAATCTTGTCATCCACGTCCGTAAAATTGCGGACAAAGGTCACCTCATAGCCGGAGAACTTGAGATAACGATAGATGACATCAAAGGCGACCAGGGCCCGTGCATGACCGATATGGGAACGGTCGTAGACCGTGACTCCACACACATACATACGGGCTTCGCCAGACCTGAGCGGGACAAACTCCTCGGTTTTACCCGTCAGGGTGTTGTGAAAACGCAGGGCCATGTGATCCGTCTCACCCTTGGGCCTAGAGCCGTCCCTCGACTAATTGATCGACCACGGAAGGATCGGCCAGGGTAGACGTATCGCCGAGCTGATCGATCGCGCCTTCACCGATTTTCCGCAGGATGCGCCGCATGATTTTTCCGCTCCGCGTCTTGGGCAGTCCGTCGGCGAACTGCACCTTATCCGGGGTGGCATGCGGGCCGATCTCCCGGCGAACCGTATTATTCAGCTCTTTCACCATGTCCGGAGAGGACTGCTGTCCGGTCTTGAGCGTCACAAAGGCATAGATACCCTGCCCTTTGAGGTCGTGCGGCATCCCCACTACTGCGGCCTCGGCCACAGCCGGATGTTTGCCCAAGGCGCCTTCGATCTCAGCGGTGCCCAAACGGTGCCCGGACACGTTGATCACGTCGTCCACCCGTCCGGTAATCCAGTAGTAGCCGTCTTCATCCCGCCGACAGCCATCGCCCGAGAAGTATTTACCGGGGTAGCTGGAGAAATAGGTCTGAATAAAGCGTTCGTGGTCGCCGTACACCGTGCGCATAATGCCCGGCCATGGGAACTTGAGGCATAAATTCCCAGAGACCCCGTTGCCCTCGATCTCCGAGCCTTGGTCGTCGACCAGACAGGGCTGGACGCCAAAGAAGGGCCGCGTGGCCGACCCCGGCTTGGTCTTGGTTGCTCCCGGAAGGGGAGTGATCAGAATCCCGCCGGTTTCGGTCTGCCACCAGGTATCGACAATCGGGCAGCGCTCTTGGCCGATGGTCTGAAAATACCAGTGCCATTCGGGACTCTTAATCGGCTCGCCGACCGTGCCGAGAATGCGCAGACTCGACAGATCATATTTGGCCGGCCAGGAGTCGCCTTCTTTCATCAGCGCCCGGAGCGCGGTTGGTGCGGTATAGAAGACATTCACCTTATGCTGCTCGACGATCTGCCAGAAACGACCGAAATCCGGGTAATTGGGGACTCCCTCGAACATCATGGTCGTCGCCCGATTCGCCATCGGGCCGTAGACGATATAGCTATGCCCGGTCACCCAGCCGATATCGGCCGTACACCAGTAGATATCTCCCGGCCGATAGTCGAACACATAGCGGTGGGTCATGGAGGCATAGACCAGATAGCCGCCTGTCGTATGCAGCACACCCTTGGGCTTGCCGGTCGATCCGGAGGTATACAGGATGAATAACGGATCTTCCGCGTCCATGGATTCCGGCTCACACATCGTCGGCTGGGTTGCCACCTGCTCGTGCCACCAGACATCGCGGTCTGCCTGCATGGGGACCTCGTGTCCGGTGCGCCGGACGACAACGACGTGCTCAATAGACGGGCACTCGGCCACCGCGGTATCGGCGTTGGTCTTCATGGGGATATCGTTCTTCGCCCCACGCAGTCCCGTATCCTGGGTAATCAACAGCTTGCATTCCGAGTCCTGAATGCGATCACGCAGGGAATCCGGCGAAAATGCGCCAAACACAATGGAATGGACCGCCCCAATCCGCGTACACGCTAACATGGCCACCGGCAGCTCGGGGATCATCTGCATATAGATGCACACGCGATCCCCTTTTTTCACTCCAAGCGCCCTGAGCGCATTGGCAAACTGGCAGACCTGGCCCAAAAGCTCGGCGTACGAAAACTTTTGGCTTTCGTCCTGATTATTGCCCTGCCAGATGAGAGCGGTCTGGTCGCCGGCCCCGGCGTTGACATGCCGGTCCAGGCAATTATACGAGACGTTGAGCTTGCCGTTGAGAAACCACTTGATATCAGCTTTGTGGAAATCCCACTCCAGGACCTTGTCCCATTTTTGAAACCACTCAACCTGTTTTTCGGCGTGTTCTGCCCAGAACCCTTCCGGGTCGCGGACTGAGCGCTCGTACATCTGCTGATACGTCTCTGGATCAATGGCAGTCTGCCCCTGTACAGCAGCCGGAATATCATAGGTCAGGTCACCGCTTTGTTCGTCTGCCATGATGGTCTCCTGTCTTTCACTCTGCGTCACATTCTGCGTGGCCGGATTGGCTCGTAGCGTACATCTTCAGGGGAGGTGCGCTGGCGGAACCTCTCCTGAAGATGCCGCGTCCCTCCCGGTGGCCTGGGCTCATTGCCTTGAGGGACGATGCACCAAGCTGATGTCACCGGTTTATTCTTTAATGCCGAGTGCCTGGAAGAAGCGTTCCTGCACGACACTACAGGTCATTTCGTAGAGCATGTCCCTATTGGGCGATTGTGCCAGGAAGCCGAGCGGGATTTGAAAGCCACCCTTATCCTTGACGTTCCCACCCCCATAGTACGACTTTCTGTCTTCATCCACGCCAAAAAGCTTTTTCAAAAACGCATCAGGGTTCACGGTATCGCTCCGGGTACGGAGCGAGCCATCAACCGTCTTGCCATCCACGATGCCGAAAACGAGGACGGTGTCTGTACCTTCTCGCTGGAGCAAGAATTCCGCTACCTGGGGGATGCCATCGCGGTGTTCGCCCCGCACAAATCCCACATCGGTAAACACAAAGGAATCAAACACCTGCTTCCGCTCCAGGGCTTTTTGAATCATATCCATGACAATCGGCGGCAAAGATTTCTCCGAAATCGCCTTGAGAAGGGGCTGATCCACACACGGCCACAAATACGCCGCGGCCTCAAATTCCAATCGACTGGCCTCAATCAGCGCCATAGTATCAGAACGAATGCCGTGCATGAGCGCGGTGGCTAGCCGCACTTGGTCAGTCTCGCCAGGGTTCAGACCCTCGGGATATTGCGCCCGTAAATATTCGGTATAGATGGCACAAGTCGAGGCCGCGTCCTCCCGGATATCGACAAATTCAGCCAGCGGAGTCCCCAGACGACGGTGGTGATCGATAAAGGAGAGGAGGGTCTTGCCGCCAAGCTTATCCGAAATAGGCGTCTCCGGATTTTGGGTATCGACCAGCGCGTAGGCAGAATACGGCGTGAGGTCGAATTCCTCGTCATAGAGTTGTAAGTCGATCTCAAGGCGCTTCACCAACGCCCGGTTTTCATGGTGGCTGACCTCATGAAAGCACAGCAGCGTAGCTTCGATGTCGAACTCTTTGGCCAAAAACTGATGCGCCAGACCGGAAGCGATATTATCAGGATCAGGGTAACCCACCAGAATGATGAGGATTTTTTCTCCATGGTGGCGGGCCAAGATCTCGCGCAATTTTTTCCACTGCTTTTTTGGCGATTCTTTCTCAGCAACAGCACTGTCTTCAACAACCCGTAGCGGGGGTTCTTCCACAGGTGATACGCCAACAGCGTTTGCCATAGTGTTTCCTCCACGTACTGTAGACAATTAGAAGAAGCATATCCCTCTTTTGGTCCATCTGACAAGAGGACCGCCGCCCCCTTTTCGCCCCTCCCCGAGCGCGAGACTCTCTTGAGTCAACAGCGCGCCTATGGTAGGGGACGTGACATCGTTAGAGAGGCTTCAGTCCCAACGCGATCTTGGCAGACCCGCTCATTACACACCGCATGCCGTCAGTCTCCAGACTATCATGAGAAAGGAAGAGGAGTGCTCCGCTTTGTCCGCTCGTGTGGGCGTCTGACCCTCGGCACCCTGCGCGAAATGGGTCGCATGGGGGTCTTTCTTGGCACAACTCTGATCGATATCTTTCGCCCACCTCTGCAAGGCGGTCAGCTTGTCCGCCGGATTTACTTCATCGGTAGCCGCTCTCTCTTGCTCATCGTCTTTACCGGAGCCTTTACGGGCATGGTCGTGGCCCTGCAGGGATATATTGCCCTGCGGCGCTTTGGTGGCGAGGAGGCGCTGGGTCCTATGGTCGGACTGAGTCTGATTCGCGAGCTTGGCCCGGTCCTGTCTGCGCTGATGATTACGGCCCGCGCAGGCTCGGCTCTGACCGCCGAACTCGGGATTATGCGCATTACCGAGCAAATAGACGCGCTCGAAGTCATGGCCCTCAACCCCATCAAGTATTTAGTGGTCCCAATTTTTCTGGCGGCCTGTATTACCTTCCCCCTTTTGAACAGCGTTTTTGTGACGGTTGGCATTTACGGCGGCTATATTGTCGGCGTTGAGTTGCTGGGCGGCAGTTCGGGGGCATATTTTACGCAGATGAGCAGCGCGGCGGATTCCAGCGATATTTGGATGGGTGTGTATAAATCGCTTTCGTTCGGAGTGATTGTTGCCTGGGTCAGCTGTTTTAAGGGATTCTATGCCGCGCATGGGGCCGAGGGGGTCAGTCACGCGACAACGCAGTCCGTTGTGATGTGTGCGGTTTTGATCCTGGTGTGGGATTATTTCATTGGTTCTGTCCTCGTGTAGTCGTATGAAGCCAGCATCGAGCGTTGCCGCATGATCCGCCTCGTTAATGTCTGTAAATCCTTTGGCAACCAACAGGTCTTGACCGGGGTGAATCTCGATATCCCCGACCGAGCGGTGTACGTCGTAGTCGGGGTCAGCGGAGCCGGGAAAAGCTGCTTACTCAAGCATCTGATCGGCTTAATGCGTCCCGATTCCGGACAGGTTTGGATAGACGATACAGAGATTACCAGCTTGGGACGACGAGCCCTTAATCGGGTTCGGAATCGATTTGGCATGCTCTTTCAGGGCGGGGCGCTGTTCGATTCCATGTCCGTGTATGACAACGTCGCCTTTCCCCTGCGTGAAAAAACCCGAAAAAGCGAAGCCGAAATTCGGGACAAAGTCCACGAACGCCTTTTCCAAGTCGGACTCGCCGGTGTGGACGCCAAATTCCCTTCCGAGTTGTCGGGCGGGATGCGCAAACGTGCGGCCCTGGCCCGCTCGCTCGTCTCCGATCCCGAGATCCTCTTATTTGACGAGCCGACAACTGGCCTTGATCCAATCCGGGTCAATGCCATTCATCGCCTTATTCTTGACCTCCATCAGTTGCTCGGCTTTACCGCGATTATCGTCAGCCACGAGATCCCAGCGGTCTTTTCTCTGGCCACCCATATCGCTATGCTACATGGAGGGGTGATTGTTGAGTCTGGCTCGCCCAGCGCCCTGCAGGCGTCAAACAATCCGATCGTTCGGCAGTTTATGAGCGGCCAGCTCGAAGGCCCCATCGAGGTGTACTAAAATCCGAGTTAGGGGCGTATGAAGGCTGACGCAGAACTGTTTGTTGGCACGCTTTTGCTTGGCGTATGCGGCTTTCTGGGGTACCTTTCCCTGCAGCTCGGCCAGGTTGAGCTGGGCTCTGACAGCTATTCCGTGTATGCTGATTTTATCACGGCAGGCGGACTGCAGGACGGAGCGGTGATCGAACTCGCAGGAGTGGAAATAGGCAGGGTCGAACGCGTTCGGTTGGCCAAATACAAAGCCCGCGTCACCCTGAAAATTCGGAACGATATTGCCTTACAGGAGGACACACAGGCGGCAATCAAGACCAAGGGCCTCATTGGCGAACGCTATATCGTCATCACGCCGGGCTATTCCTCCGCCACCATTGCGCCCGGAGGGACTATTGACAAGACAGCGGAGCCGGTCGACATTCAACAATTAATAGGAGAATTCATTTTCGGCAATGTAGGGAACAATCAGGCTCCGGAGCAGACAACGGGAAACGGTCCGGATCGCCAGAACGGCGAGGAGGGTACGGATCTGTGGTCACTCGGTCTTGATGAGCCCTCGTGAGCCTATAAGGGGGGGAGGATGCTGAAAAAACTGGTAGTGGCAGTAAGCATAGTGGGGATAGTCCAGTCTGGATTCTCTCTGACCGAGGCCCAGGCGCAAATGGGGAGCGCGGAACAGGACGAGGTAGCCCCCCAACCCATCGCCGATCCATTTGAACCCTTTAATCAGGCAATGCTCAGCTTTAACCTCAAGCTGGACGAGTACATTCTGCACCCAGTTGCCACCGGCTATGCCGCCATCCTTCCGCTCGGTGCCCGGCAAGGGGTGGGACGCTTCTTTTACAACATCAACATTGCCCCACGGCTCGGCAATAAACTCCTGCAAATGAAATTGGTCGGAGCCGGCAAGGAGGTCGGTCGCTTCGTCATCAATACTACCCTCGGCGGCCTTGGGTTTTTTGATGTAGCGGACAGTTGGTTTGGCTTGGAAGCCAGCCACGCTGATTTCGGACAGACGCTAGCGCAGTACGGCATCTCCCCCGGCCCGTATCTGGTCTTGCCCTTCTTTGGCCCCTCAACCGTTCGAGATACGGTTGGTCTCAGTGTTGACGGCGCCATGCAACCCATGAACTACCTCTTACCGACATATCCAGAGACCATCGCAGCGCGGGGTGGCTGGCTAATGGGCAACGCGGTTAACTTCCGCTCGCTCAATCTTGAACTTTTTGAGAATGTTGACCGATTTTCTGTTGATTTGTACGGCGCCGTTCAAGATGGCTACCTCCAACAACGCGAACGGATTGTTCAGGAAGCGCTATCGGAGCAATAGGGATCCGGTCCATGAAACTGCCACGACTTCTCTTCCTGCTGACACTTGGTGGCCTCACACTCTTTTTCCTGCCGATACGGGGGCTGACAACAGACTCCCCGCTGGAAGCCGTTCGTTCCACCACCAACCGAGTTGTCCTGGTTCTCAAGGCTCCAGAGAATCGAGGCCCTCACCTCCGAGAGAAACGCATCAAGCAAGTCAGCGAAATTGTTCGACCCTTGTTTGACAGACGAGAGGTTGCCCGGCGGACCCTCGGTGTGTACTGGCGTGACCGAACAGAGGAGCAGCGCGAAGAATTCATCGAAATTTTTACCGAGCTCATCGAAAAATCCTATGGGGAAACCTTTGACAAGCAGGCTGAAAAATATTTGGATCAAGTGGAGTTTTTATACGATCAGGAGACGATTGACGGGAATTTTGCCGAAGTCAACACCCGTATTTTCGTTCCCTCTCAGAATAAGCATTTTTCGATCAATTACCGTCTGCACCAGGTCGACGGGCAATGGCTCATCTATGACGTTGTCGTAGAGAATATTAGTATGGTCCGAAATTTTCGCACGCAATTTTATCGTATTATCGGGAAGAGCTCCTATGAAGAGTTGGTGCGGAAGCTCCAGGCGAAACTCAGACAAATGGCCGCCACCCGCTCCCCTTCATAGGCCCGCGGCGGACCCCACACGAGCCGCAGACCCCGCATAACATCCCACGCAGATTTCAGCCATGCCGGTTACGATCTCAACCACAGACTTTGACGCGGTTCTGTTCGACCTTGATGGAGTGGTGACGCAAACAGAAAAACTACATACGGTTGCCTGGAAGGCGCTCTTTGATGAGTTCCTTAGCCGTTTCGCGCAAAGACACCGCACCCCGTTTGTGCCGTTTGACGCCGAGACCGACTATTTGCAGTATGTGGACGGCAAACAACGCTATGACGGCGTGGCCAGCTTTCTTGCGGCACGGGACATTACGCTCCCGTATGGCGATCCGGACGACGATAGTACACGTGAAACGGTCTGTGGGCTGGGAAACAAGAAAAATTCCACTTTCCTGGCCTGTCTAGCAGAAAAAGGCGTCGAGGTCTTTGAATCGACTATCGTCCTTATCAAAGCGCTTCGCCAAAAAGGGCTCAAAATAGCAATCGTTTCGTCGAGTAAGAACTGTAAAATCGTGCTGGAGCAAGCCGGGCTGACCAACCTGTTTGATACTCGTGTCGATGGGGTTGAGAGTGCGGCCCATAAGCTGCCGGGCAAGCCGGCTCCGGATACCTATCTGGAGGCAGCTCGGCGCCTGAACGTCAGGCCGGGGCGCGCGGCCATTGTCGAGGATGCCAATTCAGGGGTTGAGGCCGGGCATAGAGGCGGATTCGGTCTGGTTCTGGGCGTTGCCAGACAGGACAATCAGGCCGCTCTGGAACAGCACGGAGCCGATGCGGTTGTGACCGACCTGGGGGACGTACAGGTCAACGATACTCCGGAGCAACCACGTATCCGGAACGTCTTGAACCTTCCGTCTGTCCTCGACCATCTGCCGGCCTTCATCCATAGTATGGAAGAGAAGCGGCCGGTGGTTTTTCTCGATTACGATGGCACGCTGACCCCTATTGTCAGCCGCCCCGAACTCGCCACCTTGGCGTCTGACATGCGACAGACCATTGCTACGCTGGCCGAACGGTGTCCGGTTGCCATAGTGAGTGGCCGGGACCGTGCCGACATTCAGACCCTGGTTCAACTCGAATCCGTCTACTATGCCGGGAGTCATGGCTTTGACATTGCGGGTCCTGACCAAGTGCGCATGCAGCACGCCGAAGGACTCGCATTTCTGCCGCTGCTTGATGCAGTCGAAACCCACCTACACCAACAGCTCAGCCCAATCCCTGGCGCACTTGTCGAGCGGAAGAAGTTCACCATCGCGGTCCATTTTCGGAATGTTGCGCCCGAACAAGTCGGACATCTTGAGACGCTAGTCGATGCAGTACTGAAGGATCACTCGCAACTCCGTAAGGGTCTGGGGAAAAAAGTCTTCGAGCTTCAGCCACGACTCGATTGGCACAAAGGCAAGGCCGTCCTGTGGCTGCTTGACACCCTCTCCCTCCGTATCCCGGGCATCGTCCCAATCTATATCGGCGATGACATCACCGATGAGGATGCGTTCTACACCTTGGCCGGACGCGGTCTTACCATAGTCGTAGCCGATACTCCGCGCCGGACGGCGGCTCGCTATGCGCTTCAGCATCCCGCTCAGGTCCAGACCCTGCTCCAAAGCCTCGCCGCGTCGTTGTCCGCATAACGACCCATGACCGATCATGGCCGAACAGACTGACTGGATAGTCCGATTCGATGGCTTCGACCCGAAGCAGGAGCGTCTGCGGGAGACCTTGTGTACGCTCGGCAACGGCTATTTTGCCACCAGGGGATCGGCAGAAGAGACCCCGGCTGATGCCGTCCACTATCCGGGCACCTATCTCGCTGGCGGCTATAATCGCCGGAAAACAGAAATAGCTGGACGCCCTCTTGAAAATGAAGATTTCGTGAATCTCCCGAACTGGCTCGGCCTGACCTTTCGGCCAGAAGATGGAGAGTGGTTTCATCCGAACGCCTACGAAATTTTGACCTGGACACGGGAGCTCGACCTCAAACAGGGCATCCTGACGCGGACGCTGCACGTTCGTGACCCACAGGGCCGAGAGACCCGCCTGTGCTATCGGCGTTTTGTCAGTCAGGCTGACCCTCACCTTGCGGGCATCAGCCTCAGCCTGACTCCCGGGAACTGGACGGGTAGGCTGCAGATTCGCTCCGCGCTGGACGGACGGGTACGCAATGCCGGGGTGAAGCGCTACCAACAGTTACGTAGCGACCATCTGGACGCCCTCCTCAGCCAGCCGATCGGCGAGGATGGGATAGCGCTTGTGGTCCGTACCAATCAGTCCCAGCTCACCATCGCGCAAGCCGCCCGGACTCAGCTTTTCCGGCAGGCAACAGGTGTCACCCTTGAGTGCACGACCCAGACAGCGCCCGGCTATGTCGCTCAGGACATGGCGGTCACTGTCGCTCCGGGAGAAACCGTCACCGTTGAGAAAATCGCAGCTCTCTTCACCTCTCGTGACCCGGCAGTGAGCGAGTGCCGCTTGGCTGCGAAACAGGCTATCCGTCACGCCGAGCGGTTTACGCCCCTCGTGGGGCAACATGCGCAGGCGTGGCAGCGTGCCTGGGAGCTGTGCGACAGTGTCGTCGCCAAGCAGCCACGGATACAGCGCATATTACGCCTGCACGCCTTCCATCTGCTCCAAACCGTGTCAGCTCATACCCGCGAGCTCGATGTCAGTATCCCGGCGCGCGGCCTCCACGGTGAGGCCTATCGGGGGCATATTTTCTGGGATGAGCTGTTTATCTTTCCTTTCTTCACCTTCCGCCTGCCCGAGCTGACCCGCGCCCTGTTACTCTATCGCTACCGTCGCCTTCCCCAGGCGCGGATAGCCGCGCGTCAGGCCGGGTACCAAGGCGCGATGTATCCCTGGCAGAGTGGCAGCGACGGGCGCGAAGAAAGTCAGGTCGTCCATCTCAATCCCAGTTCAGGGCGGTGGATTCCCGACCATAGTGCGCTGCAACGACACGTGAACATCGCTATTGCCTATAATGTCTGGCAGTACTACCAGGCGACCTTGGATACCGACTTTTTATCGCTCTATGGCGCGGAGATGATAGTGGATATTGCCCGTTTCTGGGCCAGCGCCGCAACCTACAACCCAGGGCTCGACCGCTATGAAATCCGTGGCGTGATGGGACCGGACGAATACCACGAAAGCTATCCTGACTCCGAGACGCCCGGTCTGAACAACAACGCCTATACCAACGTCATGGCGGTCTGGACCCTCCAGCGCGCCCTCGATGTCCTAGCCCTCCTGCCGACGGAGAGAAGCAAGCTCCTCCGATCACAACTGGAGTTGAGTGAGCGGACCCTTGGACGCTGGGCAGACCTCACCAGGAAGATGCGTGTGGTCTTCCACGGTGACGGTATTCTGAGCCAGTTTGAGGGTTTTGAAACCTTGCGCGAGTTTGACTGGGACGGCTATCGGGAAAAATACGGTAACATTCATCGGCTCGACCGCATTCTTGAGGCAGAGAACGACAGCCCGGACCGCTATCAAGTCACCAAGCAGGCCGACGCCCTCATGTTGCTGTATCTGCTCCCAGAGGATGAAGTGATTCGCCTCCTCGGGCAGCTCGGTTACCCCCTGGACCATGCCACGCTTCGCGCGACCATCGACTACTATTTTCAGCGAACCTCGCACGGCTCGACCTTGAGCCGGGTCGTCCATGCCTGGGTTTTGGCCCGTATCGACCCCCAGCGCTCGTGGCAGCTCTTTCTTGAGGCCCTGGAAAGCGACATCAACGATACTCAGGGCGGCACGACAGCAGAGGGGATTCACGCCGGCGTGATGGCCGGCACCATCGACCTGATCCAGCGCTGTTATATGGGCATGGAAACACGGGGAGATACCGTCTGGTTTCGACCCTGTCTGCCTGAGGTCCTGTCCTCCGGCCTCGCCTTTCGCTTTCAATACCGCGGCAACTGGTTCTCCGTCAGCGCGACGCAACAGACCCTGTCCGTGACGTTTGACTCCGGTTGGCATCCACCGGCTCGTATTGGCATCGCAGGACAGGTCTCCGAACTCAGGCCGGGAGAGACCCGGACGTTTGCCCTGGAGTAAACTCCTCCCACTGCATGTGTTCGTTGAGTCCGTTGATTTAGGGTCCTTGGGGTCAAGACTCAACAGACCCAATGACTCAACAGACCCAAAAGACCTCCTTTCGGTTGCCCTCCCGTCCTCGTTGTTCGGCGCCGGTTGTCTACTGCCTACACAAAGCGGTATGGACTGGAGAGCACGCATAGCGCCTATGGCCACATCCATTGACAGCACGTTTCGCCTGGTTGAAGACATCTCCCTGGCCTGGACTGCGCCCACCTTGCCGCTTGGGCCTACCTTTTTCGGTAATCGGATTATTTTTGGCGATAACTTGCCCGTACTGAAGGCATTGTCGAAAGAGTATGCCAACAGCATCCAATGCGTATATCTCGATCCGCCCTACAACACCGGCAATGCTATCCCGCTCTACCCGGATGGGAGCGACCACTACCAATGGCTCGAAGCGCTCAGGCCCCGTCTCGAACTTCTGTGGGCCTTGCTGCGCGAGGATGGATTTCTCGCCATCCAGATCGATGACAATGAATTTGCTCGCCTCTATCTCCTGCTGGCCGATATGATGGGCGAGCAGAACCTGAAGACGATCTGTGTCAAAATGGCCGAGCCAACCGGCTTTAAGATGGTACACGTCATTACGCAGGGCAATTTGCCGCGGCTCAAGGAGTACATCATCCTGGTCGGCAAGTCAGGCATTCGCAATCTGCATCCCGAACGCATCGCCAAAGCTACCTGGGACCCTGAGTATCGCTGGGCCGTCTGCCAGGCTTCTCGGCAGGCCATCCGCAGGCTCAAAGCGATTCTGGCCAATCCGGACCGGACCGCAGACGATATTCAGCGGGCCGATATGATCTGTCGGCCCTTCTCCCTGGAACCCGTGACCACTGTCTGTCAGCGTGAGGGCCGCTCCCATCCAACGCCGGAATGGCTGGCTGAGAATGCCTGGCGCATCGTCCGAACCTGCTCGACCAGTGCCACGGCAAAACAGCGCGCGGACCAGAAACGGGCGACCCTTCCCCCGCAAACGGGAGCGTTCAGCGTCGAAACCGTCCAACGCCGGCTCTATATCGTTACGGCCCACTACAATATGCACAGCGCCCAGCCCCGCATGCGACTATTATTTGCCGATGACTATCTCACTCTTCATCCAGGCGACTTCTGGGCTGATATCAAAACCACCAGCCTGGGGGAGGAAGGAGGCGTGACCTTTATCAAGGGCAAGAAACCGGAAGCGCTGCTCAAACGGATTATCGGCATGACTACTCAGCCCGGCGACTGGGTTTTGGATGCCTACGCCGGGTCCGGGACCACCGGCGCGGTGGCCCACAAGATGGGCCGCCAGTGGCTTCTGATTGAAAATGGCCCCCAGTGCAATACGCATATCCTGCCCCGCCTCCGAGCCGTTATCGATGGAACGGATCAGACCGGCGTCAGTAAACATCTCAACTGGAAAGGCGGTGGTGGTTTTCGGTATTTTCGGCTGACTCCGACCGCATAGGGACGATTCGCAGTGGCCCCGCACAGCCCTTCGTGGTATTGACCCCATCGACTGGATAGGGGCAATTCATGAATTGCCCCTACGGGGAACCCGATGCACGCCATGGCCGTTGTTGCTCCCGGACCGATCGAGACCCACCCGCTCCACTCGCTGGACCTGCCGACTCCCCGGCCGGCCCAGGGCGAAGTCCTTATCCGTGTTGAGGTATGCGGGGTGTGTCGGACCGACCTGCATGTTGCCGAAGGCGACCTGCCGGCCCAGCGCAGTCCCCTCATCCCCGGCCATGAAATCATCGGCAGCGTGATCCGCCGCGGAGCTGGCGTACGGCATCTCAGGGAAGGCGACCGGGTCGGCGTAGCCTGGCTCTACGCCGCCTGTACGCAGTGTGCCTACTGCCGGCGCGGAGATGAAAATCTATGCCAACAGCCGCAATTTACCGGCTATACCAAACATGGCGGCTATGCCGAATATGTTGTCGCCCCTGAGGCATTTGTCTACCCTCTGCCCGCTGCGCTCTCCTCCGTGGAGGCGGCCCCGTTTCTGTGTGCGGGAATTATCGGCTACCGCGCCTTGCAGCGGTGTGGTGTCCAACCCAAACAGCGCCTGGGTTTGTACGGCTTTGGGGGGTCCGCCCATATTGTCATCCAGATTGCCCGCCATTGGGATTGCGAGGTCTATGTGGTGACGCGCGGTCAGACACACCGCGACCTCGCCATCCGCTTAGGCGCCACCTGGGTTGGGGAGATCACCGATCCTATGCCGGAGAAGCTTCATGCCGCGATTATCTTTGCCCCAGCCGGCAGCCTGGTCCCCCCTGCCCTGGCAGCGCTGGACCGGGGCGGAACCCTGGCCTTGGCCGGCGTCCATATGACCCAGATTCCGCCGCTCGATTATGCCGATACCCTCTTCTATGAGCGCACCATTTGCAGCATCACGGCCAACACCCGCCAGGACGGGCAGAACCTGCTCCACCTGGCCCACAGCATCCCGCTCCATACCGAGACCGAAGAATACCCACTGGCACAGGCGAACAGCGCATTAAGGCGCATGAAAAACGGACAGCTCAACGGAGCGGCGGTCCTGCGGATATAGGAGCCTGCATATATCTTCGTCCTGCTCGATAGTGCCTTCGCCGGCCTTCTGTCAGCTCGAACGAGCCGTGGGGGTGATCAGTTGCACACTGGGGAAATAGGACTGATATCGGGACGCATCCCGCGTCATCAACGATAATCCACTCACCGCGGCATGCGCACCAATGAAAAAGTCGGATAGGACCGAGCTTTTTGCCCCGCCTCTCTTCTTGTAAGCGAGAAACGCTTTCCCGGCCAGAAAGAGGGCTTCTTTGGGTATGGCAATCACATGGATTTCGCAGCCAGACAAGACCGATTCCAGTTCCTCAATGCGGGCGAAACCGACGGATACCTCGGCGTAGATGATCGGATTTATCGCCGGGGTGTGTGACGTTGCATACTGATGCAAGGTTGTTTCCGACCAGTCCGCCCAGTGCGCGTCGTCCTCAAAAATATCCAGGAGAATATTGGAGTCCACGAGAAAGGGGGTCATTCCTCGCCTCTGGTCAACGCGAGAATTTCGTCCGTTGTCATTTTGACGGTTGCTGCCCCACGGAACCGATGAAAACGACTGATGGGTGGAATGGGTGAGAGTTTTCTTTTGATGTATACCCGCCCGTCTTCCTCAACAAAGTCCACCTCGCTGTTAGGCGTAATGCCGAGTTTTTCCCGAATCTGTATCGGAATGGTCACCTGACCCTTCACCGTAACTTTCATACTATCCCCCCCACCGGCCATTGAGTATTACTAGTAAGAGTATTACTCAATCAATCGTCCTGCAAGGGCAGAACGCGCTGTGGCCCCCAATCCTGTCGTCTCCCGCGGCTTTGCTTGACACGCCTCCGTGGCCTCTCTACTCTCCTGGCGCAGAAGTGAAGAGCATCAGGGCACGGTATGGCAGACACACGAGCAGTTTTCTTTGATTTTGGCGGGACCCTGTTTGACTATGAAACAACCGCACCGGGAGAACGCGCCTGCTTAATCGAGCTGGCCCAGGCGGCGGGAATTACGGCAGCCTCACAGGACATTCGACGAGCCTACCGGGCCGCTCTGAAAAATGTGTTTTACCAATACCTGCCCCGCCCCTATTATCTTCACCGCGATATGTTCCAGGACGCCTTGCAGGCCACCGCAGCCCAGTTTGGGACAACCTTCACCCAAGAACAGCTCACCCGCTACCGGGTCGCTCAACACCAACGCCGGGAGCAGGACTTTCAACTGCGGGACGGGGTCACTGAGACCTTGGCCGCGTTACGCCGGCGGAGCCTCCATCTTGGCATTGTCAGCAATGCCGACAACGACCAGTTTTCGCACCTGCTGCAACTCTCCCAACTCGGCCCCTGCTTTGATTCCTTCCTCAGCAGTGAAGACGCCCAATCCTGTAAGCCGGACCCGGCCATTTTTTCACACGCCCTTGCCCAAGCCGGCTGTGCGCCGGATCAGGCATATTTTGTCGGGGATTCCCTCCAGCAGGATATTGCTGGCGCCAATAAGGCGGGGATGCGTTCGGTTCTGATCTGGTCGCGGCCGGATACTGACCCACCGGACAGTCCGGCTCCTCCCCGGCATGTGATCCGCCGCGTTCCCGAACTTCTGGACATCGTATAGGTTTGATGAGGAGTATAGTGCAATGCGCACGCTGTTGATTATTGGCGCAGTTCTTCTTATTGCAGTCGGCCTGCTCGCCTTTGCCCTCATCAACCTCAACAACCTGATTGCCAGCAATAAAAACCGGATTCTGCACCAAGTCGAGCAGACGCTCGGTCGAGAGGTTGAGGTCCAGGAAATCGGTGTGACCGTGTGGGGCGGGATAGGCGCGCGCCTGACCCAGTTCCGCATTGCCGACGATCCGACCTTTTCGGCTGACGCCTTTGTCCGGGCCGACGACCTTCAGGTAAATGTCGCGCTGTGGCCGCTCTTATCTCAGGAAATCCAGGTCAGCCGTCTGATCCTCCACAGCCCGCAGATTCAGCTCATTCGCGATGAACAGGGACAGTTCAACTTCACCAGTCTGAGCCAGACCGCAACGGCGAGCACACCGCAAGAAACGCCGCAAGAAACGTTGCAGGGGAGTGACGAAACAGCCGCCCCTCCCCTGCTACTCCTAGTCGCCTTCCTCGATATCCAAAATGGAGATGTCCGCTATATGGACCAACAGGCCGGGACGGATTTTCGGGTGACCCAGCTCGACCTGCGGGCGCACGATGTGAGTCTTGACGAACCGGTTCGTCTCGAACTTGACGCGGCCGTCCTCTCAGACCAGCAGAATATCAGCCTAGACGTGCAGGCCGGGCCGGTCGGCCAAGAGTTGGAGCATCCCCATACCATTCCGCTTGAAGGTGGCGTAACGATCAGTCAACTCGACGTGAACACCCTGCAACAGGCCCTGCCGGATATTGCTCAACACATCCCATCAGGGCTGGGTATTTCCGGCCCGCTCAGTCTGAAAACCGATGTGTCCGGTCGTGTCGGTGCCCTGTACCTCTCCAATATGGACCTGCGGGCGGCAATCTTCGATTCCGGCGATCCTAATCTCCAGGTCACAGGCAGTTTCGGTCCGATTGGTGCAGAGGTCTCGGACCCGCTCGCCGAGAGCACCCTAGACGCCACCGTGACGCTGGGACCGCTCGCCCTTGAGCGCGTCCGACAGTTTGGTCCTGTAAGCGAATACCTGCCCCCAGACCTCAGCGTTGAGGGCCCTGTTTCCGTAACGGTCCAGGCGAGCGGCATGCCCACCAATCTGGCGCTGACTGGTCAGGTCGAGGCAACTGACAGCGCACTCCGCTTTGGCGAATTCTTCAACAAGCCGCCCGGGAGCGTCTTCACTCTCTCGACCCAGACGCGACTGACACCACAGACCGCCGCCTTCCAGGAACTCAGGCTCAATCTACATACGCTGACCCTGACGGTTAGCGGAAATGTTGGCTTCGACGCCCCTACCCTTGACCTGGCTGTGGACTCGAATCAGGTCGAACTGGCAGAGCTGCATGACCTTCTGCCCCTCCTCCGGGACTATGGCGCGGCAGGCACCTTCGAGACGCATTTGCAGGTCGCCGGGCCGCTGACAACGGAACAATTCCCCAAACTCACAGGAACGTTGAGCCTCCAAGATGGAAGCGCCACTCCAGAACAGTTGGCAAAGCCGCTGACGGATATTCAGGCAGCAATCACCTTGACGGGTCGGGGGGCTGAGCTGACCAAGACGACGGCCCGCATTGGAGAATCGGCACTTCAGCTTGAGGCTCAGGTTGAACAGTTTCAACCACTGAAAGCCGCCTATGAGTTGCACGCACCAGTACTGAGACTGGCAGACCTTCAACCCCAAGCCTCAGAGGACCTGCTCGAATCGGTGTCCGCCACAGGCCGGGTCTGGCTACAAGGCGACGACCTCCGCCATGCAGGTCAACTGTCCTCAAAACAGGGCCGCGTTGCCCAGGTGCACTATACCGACCTACAGCTTGATTCCTCGGTCGCCGACCAAGTCGCCAAGATCGACAGTTTCAAGTTGCACGCCTTTGAGGGCACGCTTGATGGCAACGGGCAGTATGACTTTGGAGCGGAGTTGCCGCGCATGGCCATTACTGCTCAGGTAGATGCCGTCAATCTCACGGAATTCTTTCGCTCGGCACTTTCTCAGACAGACCCGCCGGTCCAGGGAACGGCTGCGCTCGACTTCACGATCTCGGGGAGCGGCCACACCTGGGATGCCCTCAAGCCGGCTCTGCACGGACAGGGAAAAGCTGAAATTACGGACGGGGCGCTACGAGAGTTCAATCTGGCCGAAGGCGTCCTGTCCGGCCTGACCGGCGTTCCGGGCTTATCGCTCGTCCTGCCACAACAACTCCGGGAGAAATATCCGAAAATCTTCGCCTCCCCTCATACCGAGTTTGATGAGTTTGTCGGTCAGTTCTCGCTCGGTAATGGAAAAATCAAGCTCGACCGTCTCCGTATTGCCGCGCGTGACTTTCGAACACGGGCAGAAGGCTGGATGGATTTTGAACAACAGGTCGATGCGACCGCTTCCCTGACCCTTTCTCAAGCCCTCTCATCTGACCTCATGCGAGTGACCAAGGAACTGCGATACATTGCGGACGCTGAGGACCGCGTGGAAATTCCATTTGCTCTGGCCGGTGTTTTTCCCGCCGTTCGCCCGACCTTGGACGCGCGGCAGATCGGCACCCTTATCCAACGCGCGGCGACCAGAGCCCTACAAGATGTGGTCCAGGAAAAAATTCTGGATACGCTACGCCCTGCAAAGAAAAAGCAGCAGGATCGTACCGCGCAGCAAGCAGACAGCTCCGACCGCACGACATCCGAACAGCCAGACAAGGCACCCGGCCTGGAAGAACAATTGCTCCAAAAGGGGCTCGACGCCCTGTTTGGCCGCTGATCTCAGGGCAATGAGGAGAAGACAATGAGCAGCCCCGCAGCAGCACCAACCCAGCAGCCCCGCAGCCAGCGTTTAAGCGCGGCAGATGCGGCCTTTTTGTATTTTGAAAAGTCCAACGAACCCCTGCACGTGGGCTCATGCTTCATCTACGACGGCCATATTTCCAGAGCCGAGTTGGTCCAGGTCCTCCAGGAACGACTCCACCTCCTGCCGCGCTATCGCCAGAAAGTCATGTTTCCGCCTTTGCGGATTGCGCACCCCACCTGGCAGGATGACCCTACGTTTAACATCGAGCGGCACATCGAGGAGGTGGACCTGCCCGCGCCCGGAGACGACCGGGTGTTGTCTGAATTTGGGGGCACGATATACGCGCCGCCACTCGACCGCGCCCATCCCCTGTGGAAGATGATCATCCTGCGTGGCCGGGCGGATGGGACGACGCCCATTATCTGGAAAGTCCACCATGCCATGGTCGATGGCGTGTCTGGAGTTGACCTGATGACGATCACGCATGACAGCTCACCACAATCCTCTGCACCCTCGTCTCCGCCCCAGCCGTGGCAGCCACAGCCCCTGCCGGATATGACCAGCCAATTGCGGGATGCCCTCAACGACCGGCTGACTGAGACTATCCGAAGCTGGACCGATAGCGTCCAATGGCTCCGGCCGTCACAGGCGGCGCAGACTCTTCAGGGGTCCTCACAGGCCCTGCTCTCCTTCATGCAAACGCTGCCCAGCCTGTCCCAGCCGCTCCCGACAACGCCTTTCAATAAGGCATTGTCATCGTCACGACAGTTTGTCTGGGTCGATTTTCCTTTCACCGATATCCGTTCGGTCCGGGCTAGCTTGGGGGGCACCGTCAATGACGTCGTCCTGACCATCATCGCCGGTGGACTGGGAAAGTATCTGCGTGCCCAGCAGTACTCTACGGCCAAGAGAGCGCTGCGGACCATGTGTCCGGTCAACATGCGGCAGGAAGATGAACAGGGCAGCTTGGGCAATCGGGTTTCCATGCTGCTCGCCCCACTCTTCATTGATGAGCAGGACCCGCTCAAACGCTACGCCGCGCAGCGGGCGGCTGTCGATCAGATCAAAAAACAGAACCAGGCCGGTTTCCTGTATGATCTCCTGAATCGTTTTGGTTGGATCCCGCCGGTGTGGCAAATCATCGCCGGACAACTGCCAGCAGCAAATCTGATGTTAAATACAGTAACAACCAACGTTCCAGGGCCGCAAACCCCACTCTACCTGGCGGGACACGAACTGCTCGCCCTCCGGCCGATTGGCCTGTTGTCGGCCGGCATCGGACTCTTCAATGCCATTGTCAGCTATCACCAGACTCTCGTTATCGGCGGAACGGTTGACCCCAGTCTCGTCTCCGATCCGTGGTCATACGCTGCCTGTCTGCGGGACTCTTTTGATGAATTGCTGGCCGCAACACAGGCAAAGGAAGGAAGCTAGGGGGTAGGAGTTGGGGGTTGAGAACTGGGTAAGACGCGCCCGACCTTTTTTGTCATGAGACAAAGTGATATTGCAGCGGTATCATCGTGTGTGGAGGGATAGAGCGAATGTTGAAGTATTGTGCACGGGCCGGCCTTTTTTCACTACTCCTGACCATCCTCTGCTTTTCTTCGAGCGTGAAGGCTGATGAGGACATGGACGCGCTCAAATCGGCTTTCACTACGCAAATTGACGCGCTCAACAATCGAGAGCTGGACGCCGCGGTCGCGACTGTCCACGATGATGTTGTTCTGTACGGTATTTTCTCTCCGTTTCCGGTCCAGGGCAGGGCTGATTTTCAAAAAGCCGTTCAGGCATATTTTGGCCAGTATGAAGAAGCCGAACTCTCCCCGGTCACACCACAGTTCCGCATTGTCGGGACCACCGCCCTGGCTTGGGGCCACTACCAGCTCGCCGCGACACCCCAAGGCGGCAAGATGACCTATGCGCACGGTCGCTATATCTTCACCTATACCAAGCTCGACGGGAAATGGGTCATCCTCGGCATGGACTACTCTCCCCTGGAGTCGTATAAGTTCGCTCCATAATAAGACCGTCAGGCCTTCAAAACAGGGACAGCCCAGTGTGATGTCACTGGGCTCCTTCTGGGCAACACGTTTCCAGATCAGCAGGCAGTGCTGAGTTTTTATGCAGCCGCGCTGCCTGTTCCCGACTCTGAGACTAAAAATCCAGTCTTTTCGGTCCGTTCAGACATTTCTGAGTTTCGGCCCACATCTTGCTCACTCTCTCATTAAGAAGGCAGGTGTTGAGCCAGAAACTGTTACCCAGGTGACAGAAATTCGACATAGTCCACAAGAAAGACAGGCTTCCGTCACATAGGTGACAGGTGTTTTCTTTGCACCCTTCATCGGACAGCGTATCGTGGGGAAAGTTGAAATAAGCACAGTCATACTCTCGGTCTGAGGAGGTCGTCATGTCAGTATTTACTGAGGTCTCACAATATTGGATGGAAGGGGCGGTCCGGTCCCTCGAAGGCTGGCGGCGCGGTTTCATGGATGAGTATCCCGTTGATGAAGATCCACCGCCGACCACGCCCTATACGGTGGTCTACGAGGGTGGCAAGGTACGCCTGCGACACTATCCGGCCCAAGGGCAACGGCTGCGCACGCCGTTACTGCTGGTCTATTCCCTGATAAAACGCCCGTTCATCCTCGATCTGTTGCCGGGTCGGAGCGTGGTCGAAACGTTGACCAAACACGGCGTAGACGTGTATTTCATCGACTGGATTCCGCCGACGCGGGCGGATAGTTGGCGCGGCTTTGACGCCTATGTGAATGGCGACCTCGGCAACGCGGTGCGCGCGATCCAAGAACGGGACGGCAGCGACCAGGTCTCGCTCCTCGGCTATTGCTTTGGCGGGCTGCTGACCACGCTGTATACGGCCCTCTTTCCGCAGCAGATCAAAAACCTGATCGATTTTACCCTGCCCCTCGACATGAGCGTGCAGGATCTCCCCAGCCAGCAGTTGATGAGCAAAATCTCACCGCAGACCATAGACCTCGTCACCAGTGTGTACGGCAACTGTCCGGCGTGGTTTATGAAGGCCAACTTCGACGCCATGGCGCCAGTCCACCACGCCCTGGACAAATATGTCGGCCTGTATCGAAGCAAGGATCAGAAGGGCTACGCGGAGATGTTCGAGCTCTTCGAGCACTGGATGAATAGTGATGTGCCCATGGCCGGTCAAATCTTTAAAGAGATGGCCGGTGATATCTCACGCCACAACCTGATTATGAAAAACCGGATGCAGGTCGGGTCGCGCCGGGCCAACCTCAAAGACATCACCTGTCCTGTCCTCAACGTGATCGGTGAACACGACGATGTTGTTCATCCCAAATCCAGCCTGCCGTTGGAGGACCTGGTCGGCAGCCCGGACGCCGGCACGATCGTGTTCCCGACTGGTCATATCGGCGCCGCCGTCAGTTCGGGTGCGCAGAAAAAACTCTGGCCCCAGGTCGTCTCCTGGTTGCGAGAACGGGATGAAGCCGTTGGCCATTAAGAATTACGCCCTCTTCCCTTGGGGGAGAGGGCTGGGGTGAGGAGAACAGGGCAACCGGAGGTACCTCCATTTTTTCTTGTATTTATCTCTAACTCGGTGCTAAGGAATGCCTGAGACATTCTCATGTCGAGGAGGGAAACTTATGGCACAGGTAAAAGCCTCACACCAAGTCGATACGGACGCCTACCCCGGCGAGGGCCTCGTAGAGGAAGAGCAGACTATAACGGAGCGCCTCTCCGAACCGAGCAAGCGGCTGGATGAGAGCCTGCTGAACGAGCCGATCAGCAGGCTGCCGTATGTCCCGTTGGTGATTGTTGATCCAAAGACAACGGTCTCAGATGCCATTGCCCAGATGCGAGAGAACAAAATTGGCTGTGTACTCGTCCGACAAGAACAGGCCATTATCGGCATCTTTACAGAACGGGACCTGTTGAACCGTGTGATCGGGCCTCGACTGGACCTGAATCAGACCCTGGTCGAGAGTGTCATGACACCTGACCCGGAAACTCTCGTCGTTGATGCGCCCATTGCCTTTGCCCTCAACCTCATGGGAGAGGGCGCATTCCGGCGGCTGCCGCTTGTTGATGATGATGGGCAGCCGGTCGGGCTGTTATCCGTCAAGCATATCGTTCAATATCTCGCCGAGTTCTTTTCCGAGGAAGTTCTGACCCTCCCGCCGCGGCCCAACCTGCTGCATCCAGGCCAGCGGGAGGGTGCCTGACCGAGGCGCTCTTTTCCAGATATCTAGGCTGCAGTCTAGCGAGTCAGCGATTTTCCGCTGACTCTGCTGCTTTTCTTCTCGTCCCTTGAGGCCCGGTGGAGTTTTTCTTTACTTCACTAGATGGATTGGTCTATAGGGAGAGGAGGGTGAGCCCAGCCTGACGAAAAAGCGGACTCTGAATACGATGGGCAGGACGAGCAAAGAGAGTAAGACGAAGAGCATGAGCACGGCGAGAAAACCCAGAGCCGCGCTTGAGCAGGAAATATCCGCCCTGCGCAATCGGGTGGCGCAGCTCGAAGCGATTGAAACCGAACACCAACAGACGGAGGCCGCCTTACGCGAGAGTGAAGCACGACAGCGGGTCATTAACGAATCGGCCTTTGATTATGCGTTCTCCTTTCGCGTCAATGACCAAGACCGCTTCATCCTGGACTGGCTGACTGAGAGTTTTACCCGGATCACCGGGTACGCCACCAAGACACTTATCGGTAAACCCAATCCGCTCCAACAGTATATTCATCCGGATGACTTAGCGAAGGTGACACAGACCCTCCAATCCCTCCCCCCCGAACAAACAACCGAATATGAATTTCGCATCGTCACGCAAGACGGCAGCATTAAGTGGCTCCGTTCGCGGGCGCGGGCCCGCGTCAGACCGGATGGCCAGCCGACCCGTATTGATGGCGCAACCCTGGACATTACGGAGCGCAAACATATCGAAGAAACGCTCCAGCAAACGGAAGAACGTCTGTCTCTGTTCCTCCACCACTTGCCCGGCGTCGCCTTTATCAAAGACCTGGAGGGGCACTATTTGTACGCGAATGAGACTTTGGTGAATCTGTGGAAGACCCTGCTCTCGGACAAGACCCTCACCTGGCTCGGCCAGACTGACTTCGACCTTTTTCCGCCCGACGTGGCGGAACAGGTTCGAGCAAACGATCAGCGTGTCCTCACCAACGGACAGAGCGAACAACTGACAGAGACGGTTCCCTACCCTGACGGTCCGCAGGAATGGCTGGTGAGCAAATTTCCTATCGTTGACCCCTGGGGCAGCCCGGTCATGTTAGGCGGGATTGGCATCGACGTCACGAAACGGCCCTGATCTCCTGTCCGCCACGTCAACCGGTCCAGCGAATGACTTCGAGCAGGTTGGAGAAATCGTCGCTCCACACCCGTCCGTCCGTCGGCGTTTCGAGCGGCCCCCACATCTCGCCCAGCGCAAGCGCATCGATCGTCGCTTGGTCACGAGCGATCAGCACCCAGACTGACTTCGTTCCCGCAGGGTCGATCTCACGGTCAATCTTACCGCTGCTACCCCGCAGCGCCGCATAGCCCAGTTCCTCAACAATGCCGGCGAGCACCGGGGTCAGATTAAGAAAACGGTTCGATATATGCGTTACCAGGACGCCATCCGCAGCAAGCTTGTCCATATACAGCGCGACGGCTTCACGAGTCAGCAGGTGTATCGGGATTGCATCGGATGAGAATGCGTCAATAACCAGCACGTCCAAGCGCCCGTCGGGTTCCTCAGTCAGGGTCAGGCGTGCATCGCCGAGCACGACAGGCACGGACTCGGATACGGACTCGGCACAGCGGGTCATCAGGTCGAAGTAGCCACTCTCGACCGCTATCCAGACCATCAGCGGGTCGATCTCGAAAAAACGCCACGTGTCGCCAGCGCGACGGTAGCAGGCCAGCGCGCCACTCCCCAGACCGACCACGCCGACACGCTGCCCGACACTGCGCGCTTGCACGGTGACCAGCACCTCAGTGACCGGACTCGAAGACGTGTAATAGGCGGTCGGGCTAACATCCCCGTTAGCCGCCATCAGTTGGCCGCCATGATTGGTCGTGCCGTGGACCAGACTACGGTTAGTCGGGTCACCAGACTCGGAGATACGGTAGACGCCAAAGAAGCTACGCCCCCGCCACAGAACCTCGCTGCTCGTCAGGGCGTACGCGCTACTGACCAAAAGTACACCAACGCACAGCGCAAAGCCGAACGGGCGTGTTTGGCGGGCGAAGGCGACCAGCGCGAAAACCGCGCATATACTGGGGACCACGAACGTGTGGGGCTGCCAGCCAAGACCACTGGCCACTATTTTCCCGCCAACCAACACGGCCAGTATCACCAGCGCCAAGATGACATCGGCGCGGTTGGCCCGCGGGGTTGCACTGGGTAATAGCGCTGCGGCCAGCGTCAGGCTCAGCGGATACTCGAAGACGGTGTTGAACAGCACTGGCGCGCATAAGGCAACAAACGCACCGCCCATGACACCGCCGAGTGAGAGAAACAGATAGAATTCGGTCAGAGATTCCACGTCAGGACGATGACGCACGAGCTCGCCGTGGCACATGAGCGCGATGACGAAGAACACCAGCAGGTGCAGCGGCAGGAAAACGCCGATAGGTTCACGCCAAACGAAGAGCGCTACCAGGACCATCAACGCCAGAGGCATGGCCCGTACCGCAAGCCAATGCGGGATCAACGGATGCCGGGCAAAGGCAATAGCGAACGTGAGCAGATAGAGCGTCAGTGGTACCACCCACAGCAGCGGGGCAGCAGCGATGTCCGTACTAATATGGGTGGTGACACCAAGCAAGAGAGCGGAGGGCACCGCAGCATAGACCATCCAGGTCGCGCGCTGACGCCAGTTCGGGCGCGCCGTTGCATGCGGCCAAGGCGAGATGCTCGCCGCGTCGGTACGTCGCCACACCAAGACGCCACAACCAATGATGCACACCGTCAAGACCCCGAAACCAATACTCCAGACAATACTCTGATCATTGCTGCTGAGCGTGGGTTCCAAGACAAACGGAAACGCCAACAGGGCGAGTACGCTGCCAAGATTACTCGCGCTATAGAGAAAATAGGGATCGTGCGCATGCGGATGGCCGGTACGCGCAAACCACCGCTGGATCAGCGGTGCGGTTGCGGAAACGGCAAAGAATGGTGCGCCGACCGAGACGGTGAGAAGACCTAGCAGCCACACTGCCGGTGGCGTCCCGGCGTGGGGTCGCCAGCCTGAAGCGACGCCAATGGGCAGCACAAGAGCCGCCATAGCCAGCACGCAGCCATGCACAATGATCTGGTTGCGCTGACCGAGCCATCGCATAAGCCAATGCGCATATCCATACCCGGCCAGCAGCACGGCCTGAAAAAACACCAGGGCAGTATTCCAGACCGACGGTGAGCCTCCGAGCAGGGGCAACACCATTTTTGCGAACAGCGGCTGAACCAGGAACAGGAGCGTCGCGCCAACAAATATCGTTGCTGTGAACAACCAGAGCTGCGCTACGTCGCCCGTGGCCGTTGCATCCGATGTAGCCAGACCATCGCTCTCCCACATCGTTATTCTGCTTCTTTCTGTAAGGCGGCCAACGCCTGTTCCAGTTTCCGGACCCTGCGTAGCAGTTCCGGCAGCTTGGGCAGGGCAGCAGAAGTCCGTCTCCAGGAAAGGACATTCACCGCCGGATAGCCTCCGATGACACTATTCGCCGGGACATCGTTGGGAATGCCGCTCTGGGCCACCACCATCGTATTCTTACCAACCGTGAGATGACCAGCCACACCAACCTGTCCGCCGAGTTGGACCCGGTCCTCCAGCGTCGTACTGCCGGCAAGGCCGGCCTGGGCACAGATAAAAGCGTACTCGCCAACATCCGAGCCATGGCCGATTTGCACCAGGTTGTCGATCTTGGTTCCCTTCCGTACACGCGTTGTCCCTACGGTGGCCCGATCAATCGTCGTGTTGGCGCCCAGCTCGACCTCGTCCTGCAACTCAACGATACCGGCCTGCGGCTTGGACATAATCGACCCGTCGGGCAGCGGGACATAGCCAAATCCGTCTCCGCCAACGACCACACCGCTCTGCAGGACCACATGATTGCCGATCACCACGCGTTCACGCACGATCGCCCCGGCATGGGCCGTAAAGTGATGACCAATGTTCACCTCGGGATAAATCACCACATGGGCGAAGATACGCGCATGCGCGCCGATCACGACATCATCACCAATCACCGCATAGGGGCCAATGAAGGCATGCGCGCCGATGCGGGCAGAGGGAGAGACAACAGCCGTGGGATGGACGCCTTCAGGCGGTTCATACGGCGGATATAACCACCCCAGCACCTGGGCGACAGCAAGGTCGGGACTGTCGATACGCAGCGAGGGCAGCGGCACGGATGGAGCGTCGACCGACAGAATAACGGCCGCGGCTCGTGTTGTCGGTAATTTTGCAAAATATTTTTTATTGCTGACAAAGGTCAGGTCTTGGGGACCGGCCTCGTCTATAGGCTTGAGGTCGGCAATCACCGGGTCGGTGTTCCCGTGCAGTTCACACTGGAGGCGTTCGGCAATCTCAGACAGCTTCATAAGTATCATCTCCCGCTATGCCGCGTTTGGTGCGGTTCAGACATATTCCATTCGTTGCCGCGCTATATGTAGCAAAGACACAGGAGAACGCCTATTGCGGTGCTTCTCACTCCCCCCTGGCCCAATAATGGAACGAGCCGCTTTTCAGCCACCCTCGGCGGAGCACTTTACTTGCGGCAGACGGTCCGTTGTGGTAGGAGATGCGGGCAAGAAACCAACAGACTTGCGTCAGGCCGGGACAGGCCCCATCCGTCGGAGCGGACGTATCGGGCTGTCACACACCACACAAAAATCCAAACACCACAGGGTTAGTAAAAGAGACGATATGGAAATTTTGAGGCTTGGACTTCCCAAAGGAAGTCTGGAGGCAACGACGGTTGAGCTCTTCAAAAAGTCGGGTTGGAAAGTATCGACCAGCTCGCGTAGCTATTTCCCCAGTATTGATGACCCGACCCTGCGCTGCGCGCTGGTCCGGGCTCAGGAAATGGCACGGTATGTCGAGTCCGGGACCCTGGATGCCGGGATCACCGGTAAAGACTGGATCATGGAGAACAACTCCGATGTCGAGCCCATTATCGACCTGGTGTACTCCAAAGCCAGCTTTCAGCCGACGCGCTGGGTGCTCGCCATTCCTCAGGACTCGCCCATTCGAGATATCAACGATCTGAACGGGAAAAGAATTGCGACCGAGCTGGTGCATTATACCAAGCGCTATTTCGACGAACGGGGCATCCGGGTCGAGGTCGAATTTTCCTGGGGAGCGACCGAGGCCAAGGCCGCCGATGGCCTGGTTGACGCCATTGTTGAAGTGACCGAATCAGGCTCAACCATTCGTGCCCACGGGCTCAAGATCATTCACGAGCTGTTTCGCTCCAACCCGCAGCTTATTGCCAATAAACGGGCCATGCAGGATGAGAAAAAGCGAGAGAAGATCAACCAGATTGCCCTGCTGCTGAAGGGCGCCCTAAGCGCAGAAGCGAAAGTCGGCCTCAAGATGAACGTGCCCAAGGAGCATCTTGACCGTATTGTCAAAATGCTGCCGAGCCTGACCGCCCCAACCGTCTCGCCCCTGTATGAGTCCGAGTGGTTCGCCGTGGAAAGCGTGATTGACGAAGGGATTGTCCGTGAGCTGATTCCCCAGCTCATTCAAAACGGAGCGGTCGGCATTATCGAGTATCCGCTCAACAAGATTATCTGAAAAATATCTGCCGACGGGTGAAACGGTCGGCTATGCGGTTGATTCTTCGAGTTCGACCCCAATCGAGGTCAGGAAAGGCTCTTTTTCCCTGGTCGGCATAATATAGATGCCTTCCCAACCGCATACCTCCTCACACAGCTTACAGCCCACACAGGTCTTCTCTTCGACCTGCACCCGACCGAGGTATTGCGGACCGTTGTCGGCCGAGGGAGAGATGCAGTCAAAAGGACAGACATCAATACACACCCCGCAGCCGTTGCAGTTATCCTGATGGACAACGGCTATCGGGCGGTCAACCCGCTTGAGGACCTGAGTCAGATTGCCATACGTGTCGAGGATGGCATCATCGGGGCAGATGACCCCACACGCACCGCAGTCGATGCACATCGTCGGTTCAATCAGATAGGCTTTTTTGGGATCGCCACTGATGGCTTTGGTTGGACAGCGCTGTTCACACGCGCTGCACCCCGTACAGTTCTCGGCGATGATAGTAAACGGCATGCAGTCCGCCTCCCTACTTCTGCATCTCCCGCAAGATCTCGTCGGCGCGGCCTTCTTCGATCAGTTGATCGTTTTTGCGCGCCTCGCGAAATGCCAGCCAGGTAAAATAGAAGATCAAAAACATCAAACCCACGATGGGGATGTTGTCGGGCTTCAGAACGATTTCTAAAAACTGATCCCAGCCTGTTTTATTTACCATTATAGATAGGAGGAGTATCGAGTCCGTGGGTCGTTGTCAATATCGAAGCGAGTCGGCTGTGATCCGGCTTTTCACAGCCGACTCGCCGAGACACTGGACGTCATATTCCGCCTACATTTACACGCATTCAGCCCACCATCCCTCCCCTTGCGGTAGCCCTGCTTTCCGGTATAAAGAGGAACAATTCTCCACAACACAAGGGGCTAAGAAATCTTATGATGCAATGGCTTCCGGAAGATGTATCCCCATACGGGGGAAGCATTGATGCGCTCTTCTACTTTATTTATTACATTACCGCGGCCGCCTTTATCCTGGTCACGGCGTTGATGATCATCTTCCTCTATCAGTATCGACGGGACGACAGCCGGCGCGCCGTCTACACGCATGGCCATTCCGGCCTGGAACTCCTCTGGACCATTATTCCCGCCCTGGTCTTTATCGGTTTGGGACTCGCCAGCAAGAGCATCTGGGAGGAAGTCAAGCTCAACGTTCCGGAAACGGACGTAGAAATTCGCGTCACCGGGAAACAGTTCAACTGGGAGGTGCTCTATCCGGGGCCGGATGGAGAATTTGAAACCGCCGACGACTATCAGGTTGACAATGACATGCATGTCCCGGTGGGCAAGCCGGTGCGCGTCTTTTTGGGCTCCAAGGATGTCATCCACAGCCTCTTTATGCCCCACCTGCGCTTCAAGCAGGATATGCTGCCCGGCCGGTTCATCGAAGCCTGGTTCCAGGCGGATAAGGCTGGCATCTATGAGGCGCCCTGTGCGGAGTTGTGCGGCTTCGGTCATTCGGGGATGAAAGGGACGCTCTACGTCGATACGCCGGAAGACTACGCGGCCTGGTATGATGAGCGCTGGCCGCCTGCCGAAACAAACGGTCGCGACGCCAGTGCGGCAGAAACAACCGAGGAAGTCCTGGCGAGCGGTGCAGCCATGGACGAGGAAACCATGTCCGAGCCAGAGGCTGAAGCCGCTGCACCACCGGAAGAAGATATGAGTGCGACGGAAGGGGCGGCTGACAGCGTCGCTCAAGAAGCAACTGAGTAGTTGACCCTGAATGGTGGAACCACAGACACAGCATCCGGACAGGATCAAAACAGGAGAGAGTCAATGAGTGAAGCAGGAGCAGCTGCCGCCCACGACGCACACGCAGAGCATCATGAGCTCGGGTTTATTCGCACCTATATTTTTTCAACCGATCATAAGATGATTGGCCGCCAGTTTCTGTTCGCCAGTATCCTCATGCTTATTGTCGGTGGTCTCTTAGCCATGATGATGCGCTGGGAACTCGCCTGGCCGGAGACCCCGGTGCCTTTTACCAGTTGGATCTCTGAGCCCTTTATGTATCCTGCGGACGAGGACAGCACAGTCGGCGCAGTCGAGGGCCTGAGCGAATACGTGGACCCCTATCCAGGCGCAAACTTTGCCAAATCACTGGGCTCCGTGGCTGGCGCCCATATGGACCCCGCCTTCTACAACTCCGTCTTTACCATGCACGCGACGATTATGATCTTTTTTGTCGTGATGCCGTTTATGGTCGGCGGGTTTGGGAATTACCTCATTCCGCTGATGATCGGTGCCGGCGACATGGCTTTTCCCGTGCTGAATATGCTGTCTTTTTGGACGGCGGTTCCAGCGACAATTATGATCGTTTACAGCTTCTTTGTAGAAGGGGGCGCCGCGGCCGGCGGCTGGACCATGTATGCCACCCTCTCGGCAGACCCAACCCTGAGCGGGGTCGATACAGGCGCCGATCTGTGGGTTATCAGTCTGCTGATCTTGGGTGTTTCTTCCCTCATGGGTGCGATCAACTACATCACCACAGTCGTGAATATGCGGGCGCCGGGCATGACCTGGTTCCGGATGCCGCTGGTGATCTGGTCGTTGTTTGTCACTGCCATTCTGCTGCTGCTCGCTCTGCCGGTTCTCACAGCCGCCCTGGGGATGCTGCTCTTTGACCGGACAATGGGAACGAGCTTTTTTATGCCGGGCGGTGGAGGCGAGCCCATCTTATGGCAGCATTTGTTCTGGTTCTTCGGTCATCCCGAGGTGTATATTCTCGTGCTGCCGGCCATGGGTGTCACGTCCGATATTCTGTCCACCTTTTCCCGCAAACCGATCTTCGGCTATAAAGCCATGGCCTTTTCCATGATGGCCCTGGCCTTCCTGTCCTGGATCGTCTGGGGGCACCATATGTTCGTCAGCGGTATGAATCCCGTCCTGGGGACCGCCTTCATGCTGACCACGATGGTCATTGCCGTTCCCTCCGCTATTAAGACGTTCAACTGGCTGGGGACCCTCTGGGGCGGCAATATCCGTTTCACCAGTCCGATGCTCTTCGCCCTGGGCTTTGTTTCCAACTTTGTGATTGGGGGCTTAAGCGGCATTTACATGGCCTCGACACCGGTCGATATCTTTATCCACGATACCTATTTTATTGTTGCCCACTTCCACTATGTGGTAGCCGGCATTATCTTTGGCATGTTTGCCGCTCTCTACTATTGGTTCCCTAAAATATTTGGCCGGATGATGAACGAGACCTTGGGCAAAGTGCATTTTGCTCTGACCTATATTTTCTTCAACTGTGCCTTTTTCCCCATGCATTTTCTGGGTGTGGGCGGCCACATGCGGCGTATCTATAACCCCCTGCAGTATGAATTTCTGCACGACATGCAGTGGTGGAATGTGTTCATCACCATGAGTGCCTTCTGCCTGGGCCTCTCGCAGCTTATCTTTTTCGCGAACTTTATTTGGAGCCTGATTGCCGGGAAAAAAGCGGATAAGAACCCGTGGGAGGCTAACACCCTCGAATGGACTGCCCCCTCTCCTCCGGGTCACGGCAACTTCGAGACAACGCCCACGGTCTATCGCGGTCCGTATGAATATAGTTCGCCACTGGTCCAAGAAGACTGGTTGCCCCAGGACCGTAAACTCGGACCCGAAGCTGCCACGGCCTCACAGTAGCGTAGTGTGAGGCCGTACGCCTGGCTCAATGCCCGGTCGTTTCCGCCGGACTCGGGAGGGTAGCAGGGTTTGAGCGACGGCGCACGTTCGTGTTTTCGCACAGGAGACTGCCTTGGCTGCTCTTGATCACGATTCTGTTTGGTCCCATCGGATTGCCATCCTGACAGCGGCAATGACCCTCCCGTTGTTGTTTTTTGGCGGTCTGGTCACCAGCCTCAAGGTCGGCATGGTTGTGCCTGATTGGCCGACGACCTTTGGCCATAATATGTTCTTATACCCGTGGTCAAAGATGGTGGGAGGGATCTTCTACGAACATAGCCATCGCCTGTTGGGTGCATCAGTAGGCTTGCTCACGGTTGTGCTGGCGGTTGTTCTCTGGCTCACGGAGCAACGTCAGTGGCTCCGCCGGCTGGGTTTTATTGCCTTGGTCGCGGTGATACTCCAAGGTGTCCTGGGTGGCCTTCGCGTGGTGCTGATTGAGCAAAAAATCGCTATTATTCATGCCTGCCTGGCCCAGGCGTTTTTTGCCCTCATTGCCAGTATTAGCCTGTTTACTTCTGCGGAATGGCGGGTAGACCAGCCGGGGCCGTCCTCAGGCGACACGAAAAAAGTCCAGCAGCTCGGTCTTCTCACAGTCAGCCTGATCTACGGCCAACTGATTCTGGGCGCACTCTTCCGCCATACCGGGACCGGCCTGAACCTTCATATCCTGGGAGCCATTACGGTCTTTATCGTGACCTTTCTCCTCGTTGACCATGTCCAGCAATATCACGCCACCCAGCGTCCTTTGCTGCGCTCAGGAATCCTATTGCGTCGGCTTCTCCTCCTCCAGGTCGGGCTGGGTCTCTTTACTTATGTCATGAAATATATAGCTCCACATGGCTCCTTGACTCCTCAGTCGGTCCTCCTCGCAACCAGTCACGTCATCGTCGGAGCATTCATGCTGGTCACTAGTGTCCGGTTCACCCTCCGGGCCTATCGCATCGGACGCAGTCCTGAGGAGGCAGTGTCACCCATTTTTTCGGAGCAGGTCACCGTATGATACAGCAAACACAGACAGTTGCATGCGATCTGCCGCGCCTGCGGCGGCTAGCCGCCTTTGTCGAGCTGACCAAGCCACGGCTGGTCAGTATGATCCTGGTCACGACAACCGTGGGCTTTTATCTGGGCTCCTGGCTCGTCCTCGATTACACGCTGCTCTTGCATACGTTGATTGGGACGGCCCTGGCTGGCGGTGGTACCCTGGCACTCAACCAGCTCATGGAATGCGAGGCCGACGCCCTGATGGAACGGACCAGAACCCGTCCGTTGCCCGACGGCAGGCTGCAACCCCTGGATGCCTTGGTCTTTGGTGCAGCCTTGACTATGATCGGCCTGCTCTACCTCATGCTGCTGGTGAATCCGTTAAGCGCCCTGGTTACCGCCTTCATCACTATCAGCTATTTGTTCGCCTACACTCCGCTGAAGAAGAAAACCTCCTTGTGCGGTATTGTGGGTGCCGTCCCTGGCGCCCTTCCCCCAGTCATTGGCTGGGCCGCAGTCAATGAGACGCTGGGGGTCGAAGCCTGGATTTTGTTCACCATTATGTTTTTGTGGCAAATGCCCCACTCGCTCGCCATTGCGTGGCTGTATCGAGAGGATTATACCCGGGCCGGCTTCCAGCTTTTGCCCGTGATTGAGCCGGATGGGAAAAGTACGGGCCGTCAGGTCGTACTCAACTGTCTGGCCCTGTTAGCAGTCGGCCTCCTTCCGACCTTGGTCGGTATGGCCGGCCCGCGCTATTTTGTTATCGCGTTTGGGCTGGGTTGCCTGTTTCTGTGGTATGGGATCCGTCTGGCACGTACGCGTTCGCGCGACTCAGCTCGTCAGCTCATGTTTGCCTCACTCGTCTATTTGCCAGTCTTGCTGACGGCCATGGCTCTCGATAAGCTGCCTCTATAAGCCTCAGCATGATCTAAAAACGAGATACCTCAATGCCATTAGTAACCCGCGCCGAGCGACAGGAAGAAAATTCTTCACTCGGTAAGAAAATCGCGTTCTTTATCGTGCTGTACACTGCTGCAGCAACATGTTTCATTATCTTTGCGTAGCCTGTTTCTGAGAGAGGCAGTGTCGATGCCACGCGGATCAGCCGTTGCAGCCGAACTTCCGGCGTCTCAACCATCGACCCACGAAACCACGGAAGCGCTGGTGGCCGTTCCCGGCTATGGTGGTGGCCCACCTCCCCCCAGTATCCCACGACCGCCGGTCAGTAACGCCCGTATGGGGATGCTGATGCTGATTGGGGCAGAGACCATGTTTTTTGCCGGACTGATTGGCGCCTACGTAGTCTTTCGTTTTGGGAGTCCGGTTTGGCCATCAGGCCATTTATACCTGCCCGTGGGTATCACCTGGGTGAATACCGCTTTCCTGCTGTTCAGCTGCTACACCATGTGGAAGGCTATGCGCTGCATTCAAGCCGACCAACAGCAGCCGTTCGTACGCTGGCTCGCGATTACGGCACTTCTGGGGAGCATTTTTCTTGGGGTGCAAGGCTTTGAGTGGGTGCAACTGGTCCACGACGGACTCACCATTTCAACCGGTATGTATGGCGCGACCTTTTATACACTGATCGGCTGCCACGGCCTGCATGTCCTTGCCGCAGTCCTCTGGCTCGGCATCGTGCTGTTGCAAGCCAGACGCGGGAAATTCTCTCAGCAGCAGCATATCGGTGTCGAAATATGTAGCATGTATTGGTATTACGTTGGCGCGGTCTGGGTCGTCCTTTTCCCGCTGGTGTATTTGAATTAAACGTGGCATATGCGCACTCGAATTCCCTCTTGTATCTCTCGCCTGTTCGGTATTTCAGCGCTGACCTTTCTGGCGGCCTGCTACGTTAGTGGCCCGCCTCAGGAGGCCCTAGCACAAGGCTGCGCAATGTGTCAGACTCTCTTATCCGGCGCGAATGAGCAGGTGACGCAAGGCATGTTACGCAGTGCCTTTTTTCTGATGACTATGCCTTTCGTCGTTTTTGGCTCCATCGGCGGCTGGATTTTTTACCGCTATTGGAAAACGAATCGCTCACATCGAGCACAGGGGACGCTACCATCCCTTCGGGGAGTATCGACCCCAAAGGAGGAGCAACCTTGAGCGAAGCTGTTGTTGATTCTCACGCCCACTCCGCTGCTCAGCAGCCGGCAGAGTCACCCGTCACCCCGGAGAGTTGGGGCAAACTCGGCATGTGGGTCTTTCTGGCGGGTGATGCCATGTCTTTTGGTGGCCTGTTAGCCGGGTATGGAGCCATGCGCGCCAGCAGTCCGGACTGGCCCAACCCGATCGAAGCCCTGGGCATCAATCTCACTGCGTTTATGACCTTTCTGCTCATTGTCAGCAGCTTCACCATGGTCAAAGCCTTGTCCGCGGCAAAGCACAGTGACCTGCCGAACTTCCGCAAATATCTCTTACTGACCATTGTTGGCGGGACCATATTTTTGGGACTTCAGGCCTATGAATGGACGCACCTCACCCATGTCGGCATGACCATGAGTGGCAACCCGTGGGGCGCTCCGCTGTTTGGCACGACCTTCTATATCCTGACCGGCTTTCACGGCTGCCATGTCTTTGGCGGTGTGGTGTATCTGACGTGCGTGCTCTTTGCCGGCATGAATGGGAGGTTCTTAGGCGAAAATTCCAGCCCGGTGGAAATTGTCGGCCTCTACTGGCATTTCGTAGACCTGGTCTGGATCCTGGTTTTTACTTTTGTATACCTGCTGTAGAGGAAGACACGATGGCAAACGAATCTGCCGCACATGCTGACCACCCCGAACCGAATTATCTCGCAATAATGGTGTTTCTCACCGTTTTGACCATTCTTGAGTTGATGGTGCCCCCCCTGGTTTCCGACAAACTCACCGCTGGCTCTCTGCTGGTCATCCTCGCGGTTGCCAAGGCGCTTCTCGTCGCACTGTATTTCATGCATCTGCGCTTTGAGCGCACGACGCTCAGCGTGATTGCGCTGACACCCATGGCCATCTGCGTCTTTCTCATCATCATGCTCCTGCCGGATCTGACCTCGACCAGCAGGACGTACACGCCAACCGAGCCGGCTGCGGTCAGCGAACCGGCTGACCACTAGCCTACGGTGCCGGACAGACTTTCAAGCGCCGCCCCAGAATCCCTCTCACAGCGCATAATCTGGGGTGCGCTGGGTCTTGTTCTTACCTTTGTTGTCGGCTATGGCGTCTTTTCTCTCTTCTCAGATTCCTCTCAGTCTGCCCTGCCTGGACGACTTCCCATCCTGGGAGAAGTCCCGGCCTTTTCGCTGATCGAGCGAACGCAACAGCCCTTTGGTCATACCGACCTGACCGGGTCCATATGGGTAGCCAACTTCATCTTCACCCACTGTCCGGGCAGGTGTCCCCTCCTCAGCCAACGGATGGCCCGCTTGCAAACGACCCTGCGTCCCAAGCCGGTCCGCTTTCTTTCTTTTAGTGTCGATCCGGAACGGGATACGCCCGAGGTGCTGCAAGTCTATGCGCGGCGCTACCGCGCGGACGACCAGCGTTGGCTATTCCTGACCGGCGACCGAACGGCCATGTATACGTTAATCCGCGAGGGCTTTCGGCTCGGCGTGGAAGCCCTCGCACCGAACGATCCCCGCCTGACAACCCACGAGCCTATTGTGCACAGCAACCGTTTCGTGCTGATTGACCCGCAGCGACGCATCCGCGGCTATTATCGGGGCGATGGCACGGAATCTGTGGTCCAGCTTCTCCAGGACATTGAAACACTCATGGCAACAGAGCCGGCAGGCTGACACACCACTCCAGCCCTTCTCGGGGTATACCCTTCTCCTCTGCCGCCCCGCCTCTCTTGACCCAACCGACAGGAATGTCTTACTTTTGAAGGACCTGAGTGAAACGTATGCGATTTATAGCGATTCCTCTTCTTTTCCTTATCATCGTCTTGTTTTTCCGTACGACGGACCAGCAAACTGTTGAGCTCGAACAAAAACCCGAGTTCAGAACCTCAGCCACATTCCTCTACCAAACCTTTCGCACCGACCGTACGGTCGCGGATAAAAAATATCGGGATAAGGTCATCCAGGTATCGGGTCAGGTCACGCGTATTGAACAAGATGATTCAGGACAGGTCGCCCTTATTTTACAAGGAGACCCGTCGCGCCTGAGTGGTGTTGAGTGTCTGGTTCATCGGTCTCAGATTCCAGACCTCCGACAACTCCAATCCGGCCAGCGCGTTATTGTCAAAGGCTATGGCGCCGGGAAAAAGGTACATGTCCGGCTGAGGGGCTGCCTGCTCGTCCACGCACCTCCAGCGTCCGCGGTCGAGACGTCCGCGTCTCGGTTATCCGCCGTGCGAGTCGCCCTTCGCCCTGGACAGAATGTCATACGGAGGATTCTGACATGAAGACACTGATCAGTACGCTTACCCTGCTGCTCTTCTTTGCGTCGAACGGACTGTCCCAGTCCCTCTATTCTATTCGCCCGGACTCTTCAGGTTCGCTCTTTGGCGAAGACTTCGGGTTAGAGAGTGGCGACGAAGAAGAAGCAGAAAATATAACCGACAGTGTAGACGAGAGTCTGGAACTCCGGATGCGCTATCCCGAGTTGTACGGAGGTAATCTGGCGGCCGGCAGCGATACCGAGAATGACGCGGATGAAACCGTAAGCGGTGTAGTGGACGAGAGTCTGGAAACGCAGGCTCGCTACCCCGAATTATACCTTGACAACCGGCTGTATGATGACGACGCCATGTTGACGATTGAGAGAGAGGAACGGTAGCCTCCTCCCTCAACCATTGCACCCACCGCTGAGACCACCTGCCGGCCGCGTTCCCTGCCCTGCGCATAGGGCCACCCCTCCCCCACAACATTGCTTCTGCGCTGGTATATGATACTGTACCGGCCGTGCCCCCGTGGTGAAATGGATATCACACAGGTCTCCGGAACCTGGGGTCTGGGTTCGATTCCCGGCGGGGGTATACTTCTCCAGTCCATTCTGTTCCCATCCCTTCCCAAATAATCCACTAATATAGTGTATTTTAAGGGGTTTTCATTTTCTAAGATCTTGCCTGTTCGATTCCAATATATTCCTCTATATGGCGTTGGAAAAAACGTGGGAAGGGAATGGATATTCAATGGGAACGGCAAGACGGAGTGTTGATTGCCACGGTCATCGGACGTATCGACGGCAGCACCGCCGAGGCATTTCATCAGCTCCTGGAATCCGGTATTGAGCCGGGAGACACGGCCTTGCTCCTGGACCTTGAGCAGCTGACTTTCATTAGCAGCCCGGGCCTGCGGGTCGGGCTGATTATTGCCCGGAAGTTCAACGAACCGGGGAAGCGGTTTGGGGTGTGTACCCTCCCGACCCATATCCGTGGGGTGATCACCGTCAGCGGCTTTGACCAAGTGATTGCCGTGTATGAATCTCGGGCTGCCGCGCTCAGTGCCATCACAGCGGGTCAGCCGTGAGGAAGAGGCGCCTCATCGTTGGCTATCTGGAGAACCCTGGGCCGGGGCGGTGCCGGCCATACAGTTTGACTCGATATTCACCGGACAACGCGTGACGGTCGAGGCCGAGTAGCATCGGCGAGGGTGACGCTGCAGGAAGCAGCAGGAGGCGGGGGAATCCGCCTCCTGCTGCTCACGAATGCCGCGCGGAGATCAGGCAAGGTCGAAGCGGTCGAGATTCATCACCTTGTCCCACGCGGCCACGAAGTCGCGCACGAACTTCGGCTGCGCGTCGTTGCATGCGTAGACTTCCGCGATGGCCCGGAGCTCGGAGTTGGAACCAAAGACGAGGTCAGCCCTGGTGCCGGTCCACTTGAGGTCGCCCGTCTGACGGTCGCGTCCCTCGAACACGCCCTGATACGTGGACGACGGCTGCCACTCCGTGCGCATGTCGAGCAGATTGCCGAAGAAGTCATTGGTCAGCGTCCCGGGCCGGTCGGTGAACACGCCATGCGCAGACTGCCCGGTGTTCGCGTTCAAGGCCCGCATACCGCCAACGAGCACCGTCATCTCGGGAGCGGTCAGCGTGAGCAGGCACGCCCGCTCCACCAGCAGTTCCTCCGCCGATTCCTGGTGTCCGGCCTGGAGGTAGTTGCGGAAGCCGTCTGCGGTGGGTTCGAGCACGGCAAACGAGCCCACGTCGGTTTGCTCCGCCGACGCGTCCGTGCGCCCCGGCGAGAAGGGAACCTGCACGTCGTATCCGGCGCTCTTCGCCGCTTGCTCGACGGCTGTGCACCCGCCTAGAACGATCACGTCAGCGAGCGAGACCATCTTCCCGTTGGACTGTGAACCGTTAAAGTCTTTCCGGATCTGCTCCAGAGTCTGCAGCACCGTCCCCAGCTCGGCCGGATTGTTGACTTCCCAATCCTTTTGCGGCGCGAGGCGGATACGCGCCCCGTTCGCCCCACCGCGCTTGTCGGTGCCGCGGAATGTTGCCGCCGACGCCCAGGCGGTCGAGACCAGTTGGGAAATGGACAGGTCTGATGCCAGGATCTTACCCTTGAGGGCAGCGATGTCTTGCTCTCCAATCAACTCATGAGTGACGTCGGGGACGGGGTCTTGCCACAACTGCGGCTCCGCAGGAACCAACGACCCGAGATACCGACTGCGGGGTCCCATGTCACGGTGAATCAGCTTGAACCATGCCTTGGCGAAGGCGTCTGCGAACTCCTCTGGGTTCTCGTGGAAGCGCCTCGCGATCGGCGCATAGTCCGGATCCATCCTCAGGGAGAGGTCCGTCGTGAGCATCATGGGAGCGTGCTTTTTCGACGGATCGTGCGCATCCGGTACGGTGCCCTCTGCCGAGGCATTCTTGGGAGCATACTGCGACTTACCAGCAGGACTCTTCGTCAGCTCCCACTCGTAGCCGAACAGGTTATCGAAGTAATTGTTGTCCCATTTCACCGGGTCGGTGGTCCATGCGCCCTCTAAGCCGCTGGTGATCGCATCGCCGGCTTTGCCGCTGCCAAAGCGGCTCGTCCAGCCCAGGCCTTGCTCCTCTAGACTGGCCCCCTCGGGTTCGGGACCGACGTATTGACCGTCATCGGCAACACCATGGGCTTTGCCAAACGTGTGTCCGCCAGCAATGAGCGCAACCGTCTCCTCGTCATTCATGGCCATGCGGCTGAACGTTTTGCGAATGTACTTTGCGGCAGCGACCGGGTCCGGGTTGGCGTTCGGCCCCTCCGGATTTACGTAGATCAGGCCCATGTGGTCGGCGCCGAGGGGTTCCTGGAGCTCTCCGTCGCTGCTGTGGCGCTCGTCGGCAAGCCACGTGCTCTCAGATCCCCAGTCAGTCTCGTCGGCTTCCCAGACGTCCGGGCGCCCGAAGCCGAACCCGAAGGTCTTGAATCCCATCGATTCCAGGGCACAGTCGCCGGCGAAGATTATCAGGTCGGCCCACGAGATCTTCCGGCCATACTTCTGCTTGATCGGCCAGAGCAACCGGCGCGCCTTGTCCAGGCTCGCGTTGTCGGGCCAGCTGTTGAGAGGCGCAAAGCGTTGGTAGCCGGAGCCTCCACCGCCGCGGCCGTCGGTGATGCGGTACGTGCCTGCGGCGTGCCACGTCATCCGGATGAAGAGCGGCCCATAGTGGCCGTAGTCGGCCGGCCACCAGTCTTGCGACGCCGTCATCACTGCCTCAACGTCCTTCTTCAGGGCATCCAGGTCGAGTTTCTTGAATTCTTCGGCGTAGTTGAACTCCTCGCCCATGGGATCGGACAGGGGGGAGTTCTGGTGGAGTATCTTGAGGTTCAACCGATTCGGCCACCAGTGCTGGTTCGCCATGGTGCCACGGGCGTGCGCTCCGCCCATCACTGGGCAACGTTTTTCCGACATGCTTGTCCCTCCTCTCAACTGTTGAATTTAACGTAAACATTTCCCAATATAGGCACCACCTGAGATAATTCAAATTGTTTTTATTTATCAGTTTGATAACAAATATTTATGGATTGACTGTCGTAGACGGCGCCCGGTTCCTCCAAAAACTTCGATTTCCCTCCGTGTAGTTTGTAGGTCAGGTTACGCCTCCGGTTCACCCGCCCTACGGCACCCGTAAGCATAAGCACCCTCAGTGGTTCACGCCTGACCCTGGACTCGTCAAGCTCAGTCAGCATATCGCCGCAGTGATGGTACTTATGCGGGCCGCTCCGAACTGAGACAAGTTTCACCGCAGCCTAGAGCGGGCCTTTCCTAAGCTGAACGATACCATCCCGCTCCCGTTTGATGAGGAGCGATTGGGAGGAAATTCGTGGTCCTATACTCAGGAAGCCCTGATGGGTACAGGTCTTTGGGGGTGGGACAGGGGGACCACCCCCGGAAACCACCATTGTGCAGGGTTTCCGGCTATGGCATGAAATCAAGGAGAGACGAGAAGCCATTCCCTCCGAGGAGGGGTGCAGTCCCCATCTCCTCTTGGGAGGGCAGTCATGACGGACATCTATTTGGAAGGCGAGTCGGAAAGGCGGGAAAGCGGGCGGTGGAGGTGGTGGGCCGCGCTCCTCCTGCTGCTCGGCCTCAGTGGTCTTGGCTCCTATGCGTATCTGCGCTTAGAGGCGCCCAACGCCGCCCGCGAACAGGCCGGGGCCGTTAGCGCGCCGGGGGCAAGTCCTGACTGCGCCTGGTTGCCCTGGCTGCGCGCCCGCCACGAGGGGGCTCAAACCTGTCCGGCGGGCTCCTATGTCAACGGGGTGGGCCTCTCCTCCGACGACGGCTTCCGGCACTCCTATCCCCTCCAATATCGGTTGTACTGTTGTGCGCTTGTGCCCGCAGACGAATAGACAATTTTCGGCAATCAGATGTTCTTCGCTGCCCCACGCCACGAGGCCTCTCGCGCGGCGTCTCCCCGGTCCCACTGGGGGCGGTGGTAGAGTTCCGGGACAGAGAAAATAAGGGGTGCACCTGTACCATGACCGGAAAAGAATAGATTCGATTCCCGGCGGGGGTAGTCCTTTCCTCTCACCTCTCTCCACAAAAAGCGCAAAACGGTTTGTAATCCAGAATAAACTAGGCTAGAAGCAGGGCAAAGTCTATATACGTGCAAGGAGGGACGCGCAATGCAACTCGGAAGAATTGTTGATGCCGATGGTCATATTTTAGAGCCGCCCAATTTGTGGAAAGAGAACCTTGAGTCAAAATACAAAGATCGTGCCTTGTACATAGCCAAGGATGAGGAAGGCTGGGAAGCGCTTGTCATTGACGGCAAGATTTCTCCGACCATCAGAGGGATGGGCGTGGCCTCCGGTTTCGGCAAGCCCGGCGAACTCGTTTTCTCCAAAGACCAGCTGTATATGGATGGTCCCAAGGGGGCCTACGACCCGCATGAGCGGATCAAGCAGTTGGATGCTGATGGTATTGATGCGGCCGTACTCTTTCCTACAATCGGCCTGCTGTGGGAAGGCGAGGTCAATGACCCCGGGCTCGCCCTGGCGTATAACCGCGTGTACAACGACTGGATCGCCGATTTCTGCAATCACGACCCTAATCGCCTATACGGAGTCGCACACATCTCCCTCATGGACCCCGAGGCCGCCATTGTTGAGTTGAAACGCGCGGCCAAGCTAGGATTGAAAGCCGTCATGCTGACCCCCTACCCGGCAAACGGGAAAGCCTATGGCGATACGACCTACGACCCGTTCTGGGCCGTTGCCGAGGATATTCAGATGCCGGTCGGCCTGCACGTGATTGCGCGGCCCGACTTTCACGGCAGCACCTGGTATGACCATACCACCTTTCACGGTTCACCCTTCTATTTCCTGTCGGTCACCCTGGGCTTTGATATCCAGGCTTCCTTTGTCAGCATGTTTGAGGGTGGCACCCTGGAACGCTTTCCGAATCTCAAACTGCTGGTGCTGGAAGTCGGTGCCGGCTGGGTGCCACATTTTATCGAACGGATGGACAGCAAGTGGGAACACAGCGGCTTCATGACCGCCTGTAAGCGCCCACCGAGCGAGTATTTCCGCCGTCAGGTCTGGGTAGGCTGTGATGTGGATGAAAGCATGATCTCGCCGGCTGCCGCTCGCTGGGGTTCGGACAAGTTCTTCTGGTCAACCGATTTCCCCCATTTTGACGGCTTCCCGGATGCTCTCAACACCTTACAGAATGGGATTAAGGAACTCCCCCCACCCGACCGGCAGAACATTCTGGGCGATAATGCGGCCCGGGCGTATGATCTGTAGAAAATCGTAGACAAACGCAGAGACACGGGGCAGCCGTTATGGCTGCCCTGTTTTTTTGTAGAGAGTCTGTCTTCCCCCTATCCGTAGACCAATTTTCTGAGACCGGTGGAGAACGGCTCGCAATAGCCCGACTCGGCAGGATAGATCGCCTGGCTAAGAACCGCGTGCAGCCGGGGGAGATTATAGAAGGGCACGGAAGGATACAGGTGGTGCTCCAGGTGGTAGTTCACCTGCTTGGGCGCAAAGAAAAAACGCAAGATCGCGGGCATGAAATAGGTCCGCGTCTGTTGATAGGCGTTCTCAGGGTCGGGCACGTTGCCGTGCTCGATCGCTCCCCGAATGCGAAAGAAGACCTGGGTCACCGTGCAGTACGGTACGAGCCAGTACAACGCCAAGTATTTCCCAAATTCCCAACCCCACAGGACAAAACCGCCGCTTAACACCGCCGTCCAAAAGATCGTGAACTGGCCCATATCAGCGATCTGCCGATAGCGGTCGGCGCGCTCCTCACCCAAAAATTTCCGGTTAAAGTCCTGCGTCACAAAGGGCAGGTCAATAAAATACTTCAGCGTCGAGATGACGTTCAGGCTACACACATCCCGGAGGAGGAGCCGCCAGAACGGCCTGCTGCCCAGAGGATAGCGGGCATAGATAGCCCGGTCGGGATCATCTTTGGTATGCGTATATTGGTGGTGATAGAGGTGGATGAAGCGCCATTTCGAGAGCGAAATAAAGATCGGAAACGCCGCGGCCACACGGGCCAGCGCGTCGTTGATCCATCCCGTACGCGAGACCCGTTTATGAATCGCCTCGTGCACGAGGACCATCAGGGCGTGCTGCCGTGCGGCAATCACAGCGACCGCGCCGATATAGACACACGCTCCCCAGATACCCGAGGATGGAGGCAAGACCCAGCCGCTCAGCCAGATCGTCAGCCCAATCACACCCCAGACTTCAACCAGATGGTATGCGGCCCGTAGCGTCGATATCTGGGACAGCTCTTTCACCGTCTGGCGGATAGCGGGAATCTCGGAAACAGCCATTTGCATATGCTATGGACCTATACCAAACCGTACGAATCGGTAAATAGCGTCCTCTCTCCGATTTGCGCTTCTCCCCGCAACTGGATAAGACGTTCACACAAAGGAGGAAGAGTATGTCATACGCACAGGTGAATGGGATCAATCTGCACTATACGAGTCAGGGGCAGGGTCAGCCGCTGCTGCTCATCATGGGTTTGGGCGGGCCGGCGGCGGCCTGGGACCAAGAGTTTGTTACGCGCATGGCCGACGACTATCGGGTCATCACCTATGACAACCGCGGCACCGGGCAGTCGGATAAACCGGATGAGCCCTACTCCATTGCGCTGTTTGCAAGCGATGCCGTGGGCTTACTGAGTGCGCTCGACATTCCGCGCGCGCATATTTTCGGTATTTCAATGGGCGGCATGATTGCCCAGGAAATCGGCATTCACCACCAGCCGCACGTCGCGAGTTTGACCCTGGGCTGTACCACCCCAGGCGGCAAGCACTCCGTCCCTGCCCCACCGGAATCCATGGAAGCGCTCAAAGGCCGCGCCGGACAAACGCCGGAAGAAGCTGTTCGGGAGGGCTGGAAGTTGTCCTACACAGAAGAATATATCGCCGCCCATCGGGACGAACTCGAAGCCACCATGCGTCGTGTCCTGGAACATTCCACCCCTTTCTTTGCTTACAAGCGTCACTTGGATGCGACCATGACCCTGCGCGTGTACCGGCAGCTCAAAGAGATCACCACCCCGACCCTGGTCGCCACCGGGCGCGACGACGTGCTGATTCCGGCGGCCAATTCAGAGATTCTGGCCCGAGAGATTCCGAACGCGCAACTGGCTATTTTCGACAACGCCGGACACGGTTTTGTGTCCTCGGCGCGTGATCCGTTTCTCACTGTCTTCAAGGAGTTCCTGTCACAACACCCGCTGTAAGCGGCGAGTATGTCCCAACTCGAACATATCGAGGCCATCGAACGCCGGCTTTGGCGCGCAGCCGACACCCTGCGGGCCAACTCCGAGTACGCCAGCAACGAATACTTCCTGCCCGTGATGGGGCTGGTCTTCCTGCGTCACGCCTACAGCCGCTATCTCACGGCCAAGGGGGAGATCGAGCCCACCCTGCCGAGCCGGGGCGGCAGGAGGAGGGCGCTCACCAAGGAAGACTTCTCCCAGCGGAGCGCGATCTTCCTGAACCCGGAAGCCCAGTTCGATCATCTCGTGGCTCTGCCCGACGGCGCGGACCGTGCCAAGGCCATCATGGACGCGATGGACTCCATTGAGTCGAACTACAACAACCTGCGCGGTGTCCTGCCCAAGAACGAGTATCAAAAGCTGGGCAACGCCACCCTCGGAGATATCCTGCGCCTCCTCAACCCGGACGAACTGAAGCAGGTGTCCGGCGATGTCTTTGGCCGCATCTACGAATATTTTCTGACCCAATTCGCCGACCAGAAGGCCCACGACAACGGCGAATTCTTTACACCGGTCTCCCTGGTTTCGCTCATCGCCCATGTGCTTGACCCCCAGCGCGGCACCGTACTCGACCCGGCCTGCGGCTCGGGCGGCATGTTCGTCCAGAGCGCACGCACGGTCGAAGAGCACGGCCAAAGCCCCACCGAGCAACTGACCTTCCGTGGTCTGGAGAAGAACGCCACCACCATCCGGCTGGCCAAGATGAATCTGGCCGTCCACGGCCTCGAAGGGAACGTTCAGCAGGCTATCACCTATTACGAAGATCCGCACGAGTTGGCCGGCAAGGCCGATTACGTGATGGCCAATCCGCCTTTCAACGTGGACGAGATTGACGCCGACAAGGTCGAGAAAGACCCGCGCCTGCCCTTCGGCCTGCCCGGCGTGAACAAGAAGGACAAGGTCTCCAACGGTAATTATGTCTGGATCAGTTATTTCTACGGCTATCTGAACGAGACGGGCCGGGCCGGCTTTGTCATGTCCTCACAGGCGTCAAGCGCCGGCGGCAATGAGGCCAAGGTCCGCCGGAAGCTGGTCGAGACCGGCGATGTGGACATCATGATCGCCATCCGCTCCAATTTCTTCTACACCCGCACCGTGCCCTGCGAGCTCTGGTTCCTGAACCGTGCCAAGCCCCAGCCACACCGCGACAAGGTGCTGATGATCGACGCCCGCAATGTCTACCGCAAGGTCACGCGCAAGATATACGACTTCAGCCCCGAGCAGCAGCAAAACCTCTTGGCTATTGTCTGGCTGTATCGCGGCCAGACCGACAAGTTTCTCAACCTGGTATCCGACTACTGCCGCCGTTCGCTGGAGGCTGCCCAGAATCTCCAGCCGACCCACGATTTCCTTACGGCTATGGAAAAACTCAAAGACAAATGCGTAGGGGTAATTCATGAATTACCCCTACAAAAGGGAGAAGCCGCGCACACTCTGAAAAAGGAATTGGCCCAGGAAATCAAACGGTTCACTCACGACATTGAGCAATTCGGTCAATCAATCCAAACCACAAGGACGGATTTTGAGGCTTCCCCCACTCAGTGCGCCCTTCGGCCCTCCTCTTTCACCTTTCAAGAATCCAGCCGCGACCTGGCCCAACAGGCCGACCTGATATACAAGCTGGCCTCCCGTCTGAGCGAGACGTGCGAAAACACGGCTGACGCCAAGGCACGCCGCGACCTCAGCCGCACCCGCAAAGCCGTGGATGAGGCGCGCCAGCGCGTAGTCGAACAGCTCCAACAGGTGTGCTATTTCTGGCGTCAGGCCCACTGGCTGACTGAGCGTTTCCCCGAGGCCGAGCTGTGCGACGTAGACGGGCTGGTCAAGCTGGTGGACCGGGCTGAGATCGAAGCCAACGACTGGAGCCTGACTCCTGGTCGCTACGTCGGCGTCGCGCCCGAAGAGGAAGACGAGGACTTCGACTTCAGGCAAGCCCTACGCGAGATTCATACCGAGCTGGAAGACCTCAACGCCGAGGCGGTCAGTCTGGCAGCGACGATTAAGAAGAATTTCGAGGAGTTGGGGCTATGAGCGAAGAGCCGCCCTACTCCATCACACCGGCGATTCTGACTCGCGTAGAGCAGGTCGGCGAGGCAATTGGGCGAGTCGAAGCGGCAGGCATTTCGCAGGATTTGCGCCTGCGGCGCATCAACCGTATCCGCACGATTCACGGCTCCCTTGCCATAGAAGGCAACACGCTGGGTGAGGCGGAAATCTCCACGATTCTCGACGGTAAGCCTATTGCCGCCCCGTTGAGAGACATTCAAGAGGTGCGGAATGCCATCCGCGCATACGACCAATACCAGCACATGAATCCCACCAGCGAGGCCGACCTGCTGCGCGCCCACGAGTTGCTGATGACCGGACTGCTGGATGCTCCAGGCCACTATCGTCGAGGCCAAGTGTCCGTAATGGGTCAAGGTCAGATACACCACATCGGCCCGCCCGCCCGGCGGGTACCCCAGCTTATGGCCAATCTGCTGGTATGGCTCGGCAGCACTGATGAGCATCCGCTGATTGCCAGTTCCGTTTTCCATTACGAATTCGAGTTCATCCACCCGTTTGAAGATGGCAATGGGCGGATGGGACGGCTCTGGCAAACGCTGATTCTGACACGCTGGAAACCGCTGTTCGCCCATATTCCCGTAGAAAGTCTGATTCACGCCAAGCAGGATGCCTATTACGAAGCCATTCGGCGGAGTTCGGCAGAAGGCAGCAGCACTTCGTTCATTGCGTTCATGTTGGACACCATTCTCGAAGCCATACGCATCCCCCAAGTAACCCCTCAAGTACCCCCCCAAGTAACCCCCCAAGTAAAGCGATTATTGGCCGTACTAGAAGGTGAAATGTCGAGACAGGAGATTCAAAAGGCGCTCGGGCTTAAAGATCGTAAGTCACTACGACAACGCTATCTTCTCCCTGCATTGCAGGACGGTTACATTGAAATGACACAGCCCGACACACCCAACGCCCGAAATCAGAAATACCGCCCTACCCCGCGCGGACGGCAGGTATGGGCAGATTTGAATGCCGGATAAGAAAGTCATTATCATTGCCGGACCAAACGGGGCTGGCAAAACGACTTTTGCGCTTGAATACCTGCCCAACGAGGCGGATTGCCCGGTTTTTGTCAACGCCGACCTGATAGCGACGGGCTTGTCACCCTTCCGGCCCGAGACCGCAGCCATTCGCGCCGGTCGGTTGATGCTGGAAGAAATCAACGCTCATGCTCACGCGGGAAGGAGTTTCGCCTTTGAAACAACGCTGGCAGGCCGAGGCTATGTGAAAAAAATCAAGCAATGGCGGACAGACGGATATACTGTCAAATTGATATTTTTATCCCTGACGACACCTGAAGAGGCTATCGCTAGGGTTGCCAAGCGCGTCTACCTGGGCGGACACGGGGTCCCGGAAAACGTCATACGTCGTCGTTTCCGTACGGGCTTGCGTAATTTTCAAGAGACCTACCGCCATTGCGTTGACCATTGGCAAAAATTCAACAACAGTGGTGACATACCTGTTCTGGAAGACGAAGGAAGTAACGGCCAATGACGAAGAGCAAGAACAAAGTCCCGGTATCCAAATTGGCGGACCCCGACATGCAGGCGGCTCCAGCCGCTCTCTTCCGTGCCGCTCAACGCGCCCACCTCATCGCCCACCAGGCCGGCACCGGCGTTATTGTCATGCGGGATGGCAAAGTCGTAGAAATTGAGCCGGACCCGGAAATGTACGGGGATTTGTTGAAAAATATACCTGAACATGAAGGTTGAGGAGTTGGGAGGATGACGGCTTTATCAGTCAAGAGCTTGGCTGAGATCGCGAAGTCTGTGCAATATGGATACACGGCATCTGCAACGGATCAACCGATCGGGCCGCACTTCTTGCGCATAACGGACATCGTACCGTCGCAAATAGACTGGGATTCTGTTCCCTACTGTAAGATAGACGAAAAGAGTAAGAACAAGTTTTCACTGATACGCGACGATATTGTGATTGCCCGGACTGGCGCAACCGTCGGTTACGCTAAGTTGATTCGCAATAAACCGGAAGCCGTATTCGCTTCCTATCTCGTTCGAATACGTATTGACCCACAGAAAGCTGATCCAGGCTATGTTGGTCGCATCGTCGAATCTAATGTCTACAGGCGATTTATTATGTCGCGTATCGGAGGAGCTGCGCAGCCGAATGCGAACGCCAAGGTGCTCTCAGCATTCCGCCTTCCGCTCCCCGACCGTACGACGCAACGCCGTATCGCCTCCATCCTCTCCGCCTACGATAACCTGATTGAAAACAACCGACGCCGGATTCAATTGCTAGAACAGGCAGCGCGGCTGCTCTACAAGGAGTGGTTCGTGCGGCTTCGGTTCCCTGGGCATGAGCACGTCAAGGTTAAGGACGGGGTGCCGGAGGGGTGGGAGAGGAAACCGTTAGGTGAATTTGCTCCTCTGAATTATGGAAAGGCGCTCAAAAAAGACCATCGGATACCTGGGCCGTTTCCAGTCTTTGGTTCAAGCGGAGTAGTCGGAACGCATGAAAAAGCGCTCGTTCCCGGACCAGCGATTATAGTAGGCAGAAAAGGCAACGCCGGAAGCGTCCACTGGAGCAAGGATGACTTCTATCCCATTGACACCGTATATTTCATCGAAGCTAAGCACTGCTCCATTTACCTGTATTATGCTTTGCTCCACACGCGGTTTATCAACACAGATGTCGCAGTTCCCGGCCTCAACCGAGACTTCGCCCACAGTCGGATTCTCCTTCTGCCGGACAACAAGATTCTTACCCTGTTTGAGCAACACACCACGGCAATTTATGAGCAGATGAATCGTTTGGAAAAATACAGTCAAGAACTTGCAAAAGCCCGTGACGTGCTGCTGCCACGGTTGATGGGTGGGGAGATATCAATTGCCTAGAGATATAAACGACCAGGCAAACCTTGAAGTTGTTAACCATATCTTCAAGATCTATGGCAGTTCTACAGATCAATGTCTCGAACCAATGGAGAGCTGCGACCAACGGGCAATTCGAGCACATTCCATTCCCAGCGGCACCGTTCTCAAACGATTAAGCGACAACGGCCATGTAGTAATGCCCCAAGTGAAGCTCAAACTCCCGCAGCCACTAGTCTCTTTCAATCGTGTCGGTAAGAATAGAGCCACCACGTTCAGTGGTCTCTGCGCGAAGCACGACAACGATCTTTTCCAGCCTATAGACGACCAACTACCGGACCTCAATAACCTAAACCACCTTTTCCTGTTGGCATATCGCGCAGTTCTTCGAGAATACTACGCGGTACTTCAGAGCGCGATTCTTTTTCAATCTACATACCAGAAGCGAATTGAAGTTGGATTATCTCCAGGTACCGAGCCGTGTGACGTAGGTATGCACGCAACCGCTCGTATCCTCAACGCCCGTGAAAGCTATGAATACAAACGCTATTTCGATCAATATTATTTATCTCATGACTGGTCACAACTAAAACATCATGTTCTTCTTTTCCGAAACCAGCCACCGTCAATTGCCGTAAGTTCCATGCTTTCACTCGACGATATTGACGCACCAGAAACACCTCGCGTCACACTCAACGTATTCCCGACAGACAACAACGTAGCGGTTGTCCTGTCAGCAATCCCAAGAGATAAACCGTTTGTTAGCGCATATTTACATCCGCTTCTATCAAGTGAGGCGTATTTACAGAAATACCTCCTTTCAAAATTTATCCTAGAATCGTGTGAAAATTTCGTCATATCACCGCAATACTACGACTCTATGCCGTCAGAACGGAAAGAGGCGATTTGCCGGTTTTTCACCTATACGATGTTCAAAAACGCTAGGGACTACGAAGATAAATACCTATACTTATTTTAGGAATTCCATAGACCGGCTGATTGAAAGCGTTAAGGCTCTGGAGGAGCTATGAGTTTGCTACGGGATATACAAGCAGCAGCAATCGACGAGCAATCTCAGGTCGCAACACTTCTTCGAAAGTGTAAGGTACTGGCGGCCAGACTTGGAAGTGAAGAATTTTCTCGCTGGATCGATAATGAGTTGAATGGCTATGCTGACCAAGATGAACTACCAGCTTATCGCGTGCTCAACGTCCATTCTTATGGCCACTTTGTTGGCCCTTTTGGGCGACAGATGAAAAACGCGCCAATCCCTCCAATCGCCTTGCCGGAGGAAGCACGTGAGCCTATTCAAACTTCAAAAATCAATATGCCTATCAGCGCACTGGCCAATCTCGCAGGAGATGAATATTCCAGGCTCAGTTGGCCTCCCGACCTCGTAAGCATTGTTGGAGAACGAATCTACGAAGGCATGAATTGTTTAAGCGCGTGGCAATTGCTCCCTCGCTCCAGCCTGATCGCCATATTGGATACAGTTCGCACCAGAGTGCTGAACTTTGTCCTTGAGATTGAGAAGGAATATCCAAACGCTGGCGAGGCTGCCATAAACTCGAATCCTGTTCCGGGAGAAAAGGTTGTACAGATTTTCAATACTCATATCACCGGCACCGTTCAAAACTTGGCAACCGGAAGTAATAACGTCAAACAGAAGGCTCAATTAGATTCAAGTTCTTCCGACAGGGTATTCACACAGATATTGGACGCGGTCGCAAATGCCTCCGCAGAGCAGGAAATCATAGACAAAATGACATCCCTCATTGAGGAGATGAGGGGCAGTCGTGGCACCGAAGACTTCAAGACACATTATCATTCTTTCATGTCTATGTTGGCAGATCATATGCAAGTCTTTGGACCTGTTGTTGCGCCGTTTCTTCCGGCACTAGCACAAATGGGCTTCTGACAATGGAGTTTGTTTGCTGAAATAGATGTTTGTATGAACTACAAAGTCTCCTTCTCCTGACGCCTCAACCCGAGGGCGGATACACGGTCACTTCCCCCCCTGTTGCCGGAGTTGGTCACAAAAGGGGACTCTCTGTCCGAAGCATTGGGCAACGTCAAAGACGCACTGGCCGCGGTTATTGAGCTATATCAGGATTTGGGACGACGATTACCCTAGATCGAATTACGCTCAGAGGAAAGGTAAAAGGGAACACGTGGTGGCTCGACTAGGGTCTGGACTCATAACGGGGGGTAGTCGTGGTCCGCTGCGTGTGCTGGGATGCGGTCCCGTCAGGAGGGCAGAGCCATGGCCACACCTTACTGGTTATCCGAGGAACAATTCGCGCGGCTCCAGCCGCTATTGCCAAACAAGGTCCGGGGGGTGCCGCGGGTGGATGACCGGCGGGTGATCTCGGGGATCCTCCATGTGTTGCAGAGCGGGTGTCGGTGGCGCGATGCGCCAGCGGCCTATGGCCCGTATAAGACGGCGTATAATCGATTCGTGCGCTGGGCGCGGAAAGGTGTGTGGGAACAGGTGTTGACGGAGTTGGCGGCGGCGGGCGGGCCGCCCATGGTGCTGATGCTGGATTCGACGCCCGTCAAGGCCCATCGGTCAGCGGCCGGGGGCAAAGGGGGGCGGTGCAGCAGGCGATTGGACGGTCGCGTGGGGGCCGCACCACCAAACTCCACGCCTCGGTCGATGGGGCGGGCCGCCCCCGGCGACTGCTCGTCCGGCCGGGCCATCGTGGCGACATCCTGGTCGGGGCTGACCTAGTGGCGGAGATGACCCCGTGGCGCTGCCTGGCCGATACGGCCTACGATAGCGATGCGTTGCGCGCCTGGTGGGGGCGCCGGGGCTGTCAACCCGTCATCCCCAACAACCCAACCCGCAAGCACAAACATCCCTTCGATCCCGTGGCCTACCAGGAACGGAATGTCATTGAACGCACGTTCTGCCGCCTCAAGGACTGGCGGCGCGGCGCCACTCGCTACGACAAGCTCGCGCAGAACTACCGCGCCACCGTCACCCTCGCCGCCATTGTCCTCTATTGGTTCTGAGTCCTGACCCTAGAGCGGTTTACGATATATTGTAGCCGTACCGTTCCACTCCCGTCATGCCGGACCCCGGATCATGTCCGGGGCAGGCTATGATCCGGCATCCAGTCCTTCGACTTCGCTTTGCTACGCTCAGGACGAACGGGGAGTGGGGGCGGGTCTGGATTCCCGCCCCGTATCAAGTACGGGGTGACGTTCTTTCGCGGGAATGACGGACGGCTACACAGAATCGTGAATTGCCCTAAGGCCAATGGACGGAGAATGCTTATGAACGAGTGGCCGCTACAGGATGCAAGAAACAAACTCAGCGCCGTTGTCGATGCCGCAGTCGCGGGAGAACCCCAGCGGGTGACGCGGCGTGGTAAACCCGCAGTCGTGGTACTCTCGGTCGAAGAGTATGAACGCCTGTGTCGTCTGGAGAAGGCGAAAGCACCAACATTTACGGACCTGCTGCTCGCCATCCCGCAGGATGACGAGGAGTTTGAGCCGCCCTATCCGGCAAATTTTACGCCGCAAGAAATTCTTCTACGGACACACCAGCCTGTTGCAGAATCGCCGCCAAAGTCCCTTCGGGTAAATCCCCAGGATGATTGGGAATAGTTGTGCGACGACGGCTAAAGGCGAACCCTAACCGACGTAGCCTACGAGTCACTTGTCGATAAGTGAAACCTGCCAAATGCCCCATCAGGCACCAATAGGGACATCTAACTCAACGACCGTCCTATTCATGGGGCGCAGGCCCTTCGGCAGTGGGTCGCCATGTTCCCGATAGGACTCGATGAGCTTTCTCGTCACGTCCTGAGCAATTTCCACTGCCTCGGCTACGGTCCTCCCCTGAGCCACCAGACCGGGGAAATCCTCTGCTGTTGCCAGATATTCCCCGGTCTCCAGCCGCTTGATCTGGAGATGCAACTGATATTCCTCTGACATTATGCGCTCCCTCTTTAAGAGATTATCATCTTCGCCCTTGATGTATGGTATGCTGTCCGGGTGATTCGTCAATAAGATGAAGGACTGAATACCCTCCGCGAACAGCGGACCAAGCCGACATGAACGCGCAAGAGCTTCATACCCTGATTGCCCAAGGCGAAGGATTCACGTCTGAGTTCAAACGTTCCATGCCATCTGATCTTGGACGAGAGATGTGCGCCTTTGCCAATGCCTCCGGGGGTGTCATCCTGCTTGGGGTCACGGACAAGGGCGAGATTGTCGGGACCAAGTCGGGACTAAGTCGGGACCAAGTACCCCACAAGCTACCCTGCAAGTACCCTACAAGTTAGGAGTCTCCTTCAACGCCCCACATGATCCTTGTCGATATTGCGGTCTGGATCGATCACTGACGTGCTGAAGATACCCAAACGACTCGCTTCTCACATTGACGGAGCTAGGGCATTCTTGTAGACTTAGCCTAACTTAGCTATCTGGAGAGTCTTATGAAAGTGAATATGCACGAGGCAAAGTCGCAGCTCTCGAAGCTGGGCAAATTGGCCTGGGAGGGAGAGGAAATCGTCATCGCCAAGGCTGGCGAACCCTATCTGCGGCTGGAGCCGTATCGCAAGCCGAAGACCAAGCGGAAACTCGGGGCACTGAAGGGACAAATCTGGATTGCCCCGGACTTTGACGAGACGCCCCAGGAGTTTATCGACGCGTTCTACAACTCAAAGATATTCCCGGATGAAGACGAATAATGGAGCGTTTCCTGCTGGATACCCATGCCCTCTTATGGACGCTCACCGAACCCCGGAAGTTGAGCACGCTCGCTCGTACGGCCTTAGAGGACGCACAAAACGACGTCTTCGTCAGTCCGGTTAGCGTCTGGGAGATCGCCGTCAAGCGTGCGCTGGGGAAGCTTCAGGCCCCGGATAACCTGGAAGCGAGTATCAAAGAGCAGGGCTTTACACCGCTATCTCTTACCTTTCATCACGCAGAGCAGGCCGGCGCCCTTTCGCCGCACCACGGCGACCCGTTCGACCGGATGCTGGTCGCCCAGGCCCAAGCCGAAGGACTGATTCTCGTCACCAGGGACGCCCGCATCCCGCTCTACGGCGTCCGTACGCTGACGGCATAAGCGGCGATGACATCGACAGCCTACACCGAAGACACGCTCGTTCAGCAGACGACTGCGGATTATCTGGAACACCAGCTCGGCTGGGAGTCGGTCTATGCCTATAACAACGAGGACTTCGGACCGGACAGCCTGCTGGGTCGTAGCTCCGACCGCGAGGTGGTGCTGACCCGCACGCTCCGCGAGCGGCTGAGCGCCCTGAATCCGGGTCTGCCCGAGGCCGCCTATGCCGAGGCCGTGCGCCAGCTCACCACTCCTGTGGCCTCACAAACCCTGGTCGCCGCCAACCGCGATCAATACGCCCTTATCCGTGACGGCGTGCAGGTCTCCTTTCGCAACGACAAAGACGAACTGGTGCGGGAACGCCTGCGGGTGTTCGACTTTGACGAGCCGGAGAACAATCACTTTCTGTGCGTGCGTGAGCTGTGGGTGCGGGGCGACCTGTATCACCGCCGGGCCGATATTGTCGGCTTTGTCAACGGACTGCCGCTGCTGTTTATCGAGTGCAAGAACATCCACCGCAACCTTCAGACCGCCTTTGAGCAAAACTATTCCGACTACCGGGACACCATTCCGCACCTGTTCCACCATAACGCCATTGTCCTATTCGGCAACGGTGAGAAGGCCAAGCTCGGTTCCATCACCAGCAAGTGGGAGCACTTCCACGAGTGGAAGCGGCTCGACGAGGCGGACCCCGGCGTGGTGGACATGGAGACGCTGCTCAAGGGCGTCTGTGACAAGCGGAACTTCATGGACCTGGTGGAGAATTTCATTCTCTTTGACGAGTCCTCGGGCGAGCTCAAGAAAATCCTGGCCCGCAATCACCAGTTCCTGGGTGTCAACCGGGCTATTGAGGCGGTGCGTGAACGAGAGGGCCGCCAGCGCAGACTGGGTGTCTTCTGGCATACCCAGGGGGCCGGCAAAAGCTACTCAATGGTGATGTTCGCCCGCAAGGTACACCGTAAACTCAGCGGCAACTTCACCTTTCTGGTGTTGACCGACCGTGACGATCTCGACACCCAGATTTACAAGACCTTTGCCGGCTGCGGGGTGGTGGATCACGACAAAGACCCCTGCCGGGCCGCCAGCGGCGAGGACCTGCGCCACTTGTTGGCCCAGCATAAGGCATACGTCTTCTCGCTGATCCAGAAGTTCAACCGGGACGTAGGTCAGGGCGAGAGTTATACCGCGCGCGACGATGTCATCGTTATCACGGACGAGGCCCACCGCACCCAGTACGGCACACTGGCGCTCAACCTGCGGAATGCCCTGCCGAACGCCAGCTATATCGGCTTCACCGGCACGCCACTGTTCAAGGATGACGAAATCACACGGCAGGTCTTTGGCGACTACGTCTCAACCTACGATTTTCAGCGGGCAGTGGAGGATAAGGCTACCGTGCCGCTCTATTACGACGCCCGAGGCGACAACCTGGGCGTGGCCATCGGCGACCTGAACGAGCGGATTGCCGACAAGCTGGATGAACTGGAAATCGACGGCATCGACACAGAGCAGCGGCTGGAACGGGAACTGAAGCGCGACTATCACATCATCACCGCAGACAAGCGCCTCGACCAGGTGGCACGAGATTTCGTGCGTCACTACTCAACGGCCTGGGAGACGGGCAAGGCCATGCTGGTATGTATTGATAAAATCACCTGCGTACGGATGCACCGGCTGATCGAGTTCTACTGGCAGGAGCGCATCAGGGAATTGGCTGCGGAGAAGTCGGCGGCTACCGACGAGCAGGAGAAGAGCCATCTGACGCGGCACATCAACTGGATGGGTGAGACCCGCGCGGCGGTCGTGGTGAGCGAGGAGCAGGGCGAGGTGGAGAAGTTCCGCAAATGGGAGCTGGACATCACCCCGCACCGCCGCCTCATCAAGGACGGTATGGAACTGCCCGAATCCATGCGCGGCCAGCCACGCTTTCGCAATATGCAGCGCATGGCGCTGGACGAAGCCTTCAAAGAAGAAGAACATCCCTTCCGCATCGCCATTGTGTGCGCCATGTGGTTGACCGGTTTCGACGTACCGAGCCTGTCCACGCTGTATCTCGACAAACCGCTCAAGGCCCACACGCTGATGCAGGCCATTGCCCGCGCCAACCGGGTCAACGAAGGAAAAAACAACGGTCTGATCGTAGACTACTGCGGCATCCTGACCCACCTGCGCAAGGCATTGGCGACCTTCGCCGGCACCCGGACGGACGGTGGTGGAGAAATCGACCCGGCCAAACCCAATGAAGAGTTGCTGGCTGACCTGGCCGAGGCGATTGCCCTGGTACGGACCTTTCTCGGCGAGCGTGGCGCACCGCTGGACGACGTGATCGAACTGTCCGGCTTCGAGCGTAACGCCGCCATTATGGCCTGCAAGGAGGCGGCGAATGAGAACGACGAGGCCCGCAAGCGCTTCGAGGTGCTATGCCGCGAGGTGTTCAAGAAGTTTCGGGCCTGCCTGAATGTGTCGGGCGTGAATGTCTACCGTCGTGAACGCGATACCATCAACATTATCTACAAGAGTCTGCAACGGGATCGCGAGCGGGCTGATATCAGTGCCATCATCCGCACCCTGCACCAAGTGGTGGACGAGGCCATTGAGGTTTGGCCTGACGCTATGAAAGACAAGCAAGAGCCCTATGACATCAGCCGGATTGATTTCGAGCGGTTGAAACACGAGTTTGAGCGCAGCCCGACCAGGAACAGCGTTGTCCAGAACCTGCGCCACAGTGTAGAAAGCCGGCTGCGGCGGTTATTGCAACAGAACCCGTTGCGGACCGATTTTCAGCGCCACTACGAAGAGATCGTTGCCCAATACAACCGGGAGAAGGACCGTGTGACGATTGAGCAAACCTTTGAGGCGCTGCTCAGGCTGGTGCAGGAGTTGGATGAAGAAGAGAAGCGGTGGATTCGTGAGGAACTGGACAAAGAATCACTGGCTATCTTTGATCTGCTGAAAAAACCAACGCTCAGCCCAGCCGAGATCAAGCAGATCAAGGTGGTAGCGCACGATCTGCTGGAAAAACTGAAGGCCGAAAAATTACGAATCGATCAGTGGCAGGACAAAGAAGCTACCCGAGACGCGGTGCGGGTGTTTATCTATGACTTTCTCTATAACAGTGAGACCGGCCTGCCAGAGAGCAGCTACAGCGAAGACGATGTAAAAATAAAGACCGAGGACATCTTTCGCCACATATCCCAGGTCTACCCCACCCTCCCCTCGCCGTATTACGAAACCGTCGCTGCGGCCTGACCGCCACGACGGTTGAGTAGCTTTCTTTTGACTCGCAGAAGCCACCGACTTTGCATCTCGGTGGATAGCGGGATATTAAAAATCAGGGCGAAGCTCAGCGCCCCAGTCAACAATCAACAGGTGGTGACGTATGGCCCGTGTGGCAATCAACAAACCAGAACGTATTGACGATCCGATCATTAGGGAAATTTTCAGTTGGGTCACCGACATGGAAGGCGCGGTGCCCAATCACTTCTATGTTGAACTGAACTGCCCGGAATTGCTCAAGGCCAAGCTCGGCACAACCAAGGTCCTGTGGCAAATGGGCGAGCTCTCCATGGCGGAAATTCAGCACGTCGGCATTGCCGTTTCCAAGGCCAACGGCTGTCCCTACTGCACGGCGGCCTTTTGTACGATTTTGAACTACGGCCTGCGGACCGACGAAGCCTACACCAGGCAGTTTCTGGCTGAGGGGACGGCGGCGATTGCTGACCCCCGCCTGAAAACCATTGTGGAGTTTGCCCTGAAGGTGAACCTCAGCCCGCAGGATGTCACGGATACGGACATTGCCCACCTGCGCGAGATCGGCCTGACCGATGCCGGTGTGGTACAGTTGATCCATCTCGTTAGCGATTTTGCCTCGTACAACCGTCTCAACCTGGCGCTCAAGACCGATTACGATTATCGTGACCTGTGGCGCCAGATCGGTTTTGACTGGCAGCCGCAGCCCGGAGAGCCAGCCGGCGATAATACGCGCGGCGTTCGATAACACCATTCCAGCCAAGGGAGGCCCTATGCAGCAGGACAAGAGCGAAATCAGAGGGTTCCACGCGCATGTGTATTATGATGAGTCCACCCGCGCGACTGCCGCAGACATACGTGAAGCCATCAGCAATGGATTCGAGGTCGAAATGGGCCGCTGGCGCGACAAGCCCGTGGGCCCGCACCCGCAATCCATGTATCAGGTCGCCTTCCAGCCGGACCAGTTTGAGGCCCTCGTGCCCTGGTTGATGCTGAACCATTCCGGTCTCAACGTCCTTATTCACCCACGGACCGACGATGATATCGCCGACCACTCACACCGAGCCTTGTGGCTGGGGGAAAGACTTGAGCTGAACATTCAGTTCTTGCGTGACCTGGAGAAAAAGGAAAAGAAATAGGGGCGGGAGTGACATGCGGCTCGGCGCAATCATCGGTTTCTTGTCGTCGCAACCCCGGCCAACCGATCTGGCGGAGCAAGCAAAACGCTATGCCGGAGAGGGCTTCGACAGTCTCTGGGCGGCTCAGGCGGTGGGCAGAGGGTTTATGCTCCCAGACCCGTTTACGGCGCTGGCAACCGCGGCAACGGCAGCCGAGGAGGTCGAACTGGGGACAGCGGTTCTCCAGCTCCCGTTATACCGGCCGATCGAACTGGCGCATCGCATTTTCTCTCTGATGCAAATCTGTGGGGATCGTCTCACGCTCGGCCTTGGCGTCGGGTCTACGGAAACCGACTTCATCGCCTTCGAGCGCTCCTATGCGGATCGGTTCAAGACCTTCGATACCAGCCTGGCACAATTGAAGCGCCTGCTCGCCGAGGAGAAGAATGAACACGCGGACCTGACGCCGTGGAAAACGGTCAGCGGCGGCCCGCCCCTCATTCTCGGTAGCTGGGGTGCTAATGTGGAGCGGGCCGCAAAAGACTTTGACGGCTGGGTGGCTTCCGCCTTCTACCGGACCGCCGACGAGGTCATAGACGCCCTCGGACGCTATCGTGCCGCCGGCGGGCAGAGAGCCATGGTTTCCAGCATTCAGTTGACGGCCGATCATGACCTGGGTCGGGCCAGAGCAATTCTCCAGCGTTTTGCACAAGCCGGGTTCGACGATGCCGTCGTCCTCCTCCGTCCGGACGGCCCGAGTCCGGCTGAAGTCAGGGCCTTGGTTGACTAGGAGCGTACCTATGAAAACCCCTATTTGCGAGATGTTTGACATTGAGTTTCCCCTGATTGCCTTTACCCACTGCCGAGATGTCGTGGTGGCGGTCTCCAAAGCGGGCGGGATGGGAGTGTTTGGCGCGGTCGCCCATCCGCCGGATCGCCTGGAAGAAGAGCTGCGCTGGATTGATGAGCACATTGAGGGCAAGCCGTACGGTATCGATCTGATCGTCCCCAACAAGATGGCCGAGGTGAGTGTTGGCGGACTGAATCGGGACAAGGTTGAGGCGGCGATTCCCCAGGAGTATTTTCAGTTCGCGGGCGGGATTCTGGCCCAGCACGATATCCCGGCGGAGGGGCTGTACAGCTTTCGCGACGAGACGTTCCGGGCCAGCCAGAATATGCAGGCCAGCGGTGCGGCCGAAACCCTGGAGGTGGCCTTTTCGCATCCGATCAAGCTCGTAGCCAATGCGCTGGGGGTTCCGCCCACCATCATGCTGGAGATGGGCAAACGGCACGGGGTGCAGGTCGCTGCTTTGGTTGGTGCAAAAAAGCATGCCATCCGCCAGGTGCAAGCCGGAGTTGACGTGTTGATTGCTGCCGGCGGAGAGGCCGGCGGCCATTGCGGCGATGTCTCAACCATGGTGCTGATCCCCGAGATTCATGCAGCGATTCAGCCGTATGGCAATATCCCGATTTTAGCCGCGGGAGGCATTGTGACGGGCCGCCAAATGGCCGCCTGCATGGCCATGGGGGCCGCGGGGGTGTGGACGGGTTCGGTGTGGCTGACGACGAGCGAGGCTGAAACCAATCCAGTCGTTAAGGAAAAAATGCTGCACGCCTCCTCCCGTGACACGGTGAGATCAAAAGCCCGTACGGGCAAGTATTCGCGCCAACTCAGGTCTCCGTGGACGGATGCCTGGGAGGCCGGGGACAGCCCCACGCCGCTACCCATGCCCTTGCAGTCCCTGGTCACCGAGCCTGCCCTGGGTCGAGTGGACAAGCTCTCCCAGAGCGGTCATGTCGGGGCCAAGGAATTGGCCACCTATTGGGTCGGCCAGGGGGTCGGACTGATGAATCGCCAGATGTCAGCCGCAGCCGTGGTCCAGGAGTTCAAAGAAGATTTTTTTAATGCCTTCGTGCGCCTGTCGGACGCGCTCGAAGCGGAATAATACGCTCGCCCGGAGGATATGATGTCCACCTTTTCCGCACTGCTTATCCTGCTCATGCTCTGCCTGGCCGGACTCATTCCGGGCATGGTCCGGACGACAGCGGCCCTGGACAGCGACACGATTGCTCAGCTCCACACGGCTAAGGAGATCTATGTTTCTACCAAACGCAAGAGTGGCGAGTGGGGCAGCGCAGCACCGGTCTGGTTCTGGTATGCCGATGAGGTAATCTATCTCACCGCCTCACCAGGCTCGTATAAAGCCAAGCGTATTCTGGATGGGCGCAACACGGTGCGGATCGCCATCGGAGGGAGAGACGGTCCTACGTTTACCGGCAAAGCCGAGATTTTTACGGACGCGGCTATCGTCGAACGCATGGGTGAAGCCTATAACAATAAATACTGGCTTGCCTGGTTGGGCTTTGCGCGGCCACGGGTGAGCCGTGTGGAGTCGGGCAAGACCGTAGCTATCAAAGTCACACCAGATGCTCAGGAATGAAAGGAAGGGAAAACCATGCAACAGATTGATGCCGTTTTGAATCAGGCGGTGGAGTCCGGGGATGTTCCGGGTGTTGTCGCCACAGTCGCCACTGACTCGGGGCCGGTGTACGCCGGCGCATTTGGGACGCGCAAGCTCAATGCCGGTCCGGCCATGACAACGGACACTGTCTTTCGCATCGCGTCCATGACCAAAGCGGTGGCCTCGGTCGCGGCCATGCAGCTCTACGAACAGGGCAAATTCGGACTTGATCAGCCGCTAGGTGAGATTATGCCCGCCCTCGCCCAGCCTCAGGTGCTGGAAGGGTTTGATGCCGCCGGACAGCCGCAACTCCGCCCGGCAAAACGCCCCGTCACCGCCCGGCAACTTTTGACCCATACCGCCGGGTTTGGCTATGAGATCTGGAATCCCGGTCTCGGCCAATACCAGGAAGCAACCGGAGAGCCGGGCATTGGCAGCGGCAAGAAAGCGGCGCTGAATATGCCACTGGTATGCGATCCGGGAGAACGCTGGGAGTACGGGATCAATACGGATTGGGTCGGCCAACTGGTTGAGGCGGTCAGTGGCCAAACTCTGGATGCCTATCTGGCCCGGAATGTATTCGAGCCGCTGGGCATGACAGACACCGGTTTTACGCGTTCGGCGGAACAGGAGACCCGCACGGTCAGCGTCCATCAGCGTGGTGAAGACGGCACACTCGCCCCGACGGATATTGAATTGGTAACGCCCGACGCCGAATACCAGAGCGGCGGGCACGGGCTGAGTTCGACCGCTGCGGACTATCTGGCCTTTGTCCAGATGATCCTCAAAGGCGGCAGCCATAACGGGCAGCAGATCCTCAAGCCCGAGACCGTTGCGCTGATGTCAGAGAACCATATTGGCGACCTCGCCGCCGGAGACATGACCACCGCCGTCCCACCGCTCTCCAACGATGTGAAATTCTCCCCCGGGGTCGTGCATAAACACGGCCTGGGATTTTTGATTAATACCAGCGCGCTGCCAGGAGCCCGCTCGGCTGGCAGCCTGAGCTGGGCCGGCCTCTTCAACTCCTATTACTGGATTGATCCGACCAAGCAGGTCACCGGCGTCATCCTGATGCAGATTCTGCCCTTTTTTGATGTCAAGGCCATTCCCGTATATGAGCGCTTTGAACACGCGACCTATCAAGCTTTGGGTCTGCTTGAGACATAACAAACTGAGACGCCCAGTCGCGCATTGAGCCCCAGCGGAGAGTTCGCTATGGTTTGCTTACGTTGTTCGATTGTCTCGTATTGTATCACCGGGCTAGAACGCCAGTCTGGCCAGGAAGGACTGGCCGTCACACCCGGAACTGGAGGATAGTATGGAACGCCCGTTACGGTTTGGCATCTTTATGGCCCCCTTTCATCCCGCGGGTCAAAATCCCACCCTCGCCCTTGAGCGTGACCTGGAACTCATCGTTCGCCTGGACGAGTTGGGCTATGACGAAGCCTGGGTCGGTGAGCACCATTCGGCCGGTTTGGAGATCATTGCCTCGCCCGAGGTGTTTATTGCCGCGGCTGCCCAGCGGACGAACCATATTCGCTTAGGCACCGGCGTCAGCTCCCTGCCCTATCACCATCCCTTGATCCTGGCCGATCGTATTGTTCAGCTCGACCATATGACGCGCGGACGGACCATGTTCGGTGTCGGCCCAGGCGCTCTGCCGTCGGACGCGTATATGATGGGCATAGCACCCGATACGCAACGCATACGCATGGAAGAGTCGCTGGGCGCAATCATACAGCTTCTGACCTCGGACGAACCGGTCAATATGGAAACCGACTGGTTCACGCTGAAAGACGCCCGCCTCCAGCTCCGGCCGTACACCTACCCGCACTTTGAGATTGCGGTCGCCGCAACCGTCTCCCCGGCCGGTCCCCGGACTGCGGGCCGCTATGGTGCCGGCCTGCTCTCACTGGGCGCGACCAGCATGGGTGGTTTTGCCGTTCTGGGCGATCACTGGAAGGTCTGGAACGACCAGGCCAAGGAATACGGTCATACGGTTGATCGGTCCTCCTGGCGCTTGGTCGGGCCGATGCATATTGCGCCCACCCGCGAACAGGCATTCAAAGAGGTGGAGTACGGCATTTATGACTGGGTCGATTACTTCCAGAACGTGGTGGCCCTGCCCCTCGCCCCGGAGGAGTCGGACCCGCGCAAATGGCCCCAAGCGCTGATTGAGTCCGGAACGGCGGTCATCGGCACGCCGGATGATGCGATCGCTCAGCTCGAACGGCTGACCAAACAGTCCGGTGGCTTTGGCTGCTATATGCTGATGGCCAATGACTGGGCCGAGCGCCAGGCTTGCCTCAACTCCTATGAGCTGTTGGCCAAAGAAGTCTTCCCCCACGTCCAGAGTTCCGCCGATCGAGCCGTGTCGTCCAGAGAGTGGTGCCGAACAGACCACGACACGCTGATTGGTGGGGCCATGAACGCCGTGGCAAAGGAAATCGAGCGCTACGAAAAAGACACCGGCTATCGTCCGGCCATCGCCGATATAGCCCAAGGACAGCCCAACGCGAAGTAGATAGCGGCACCCTCACCCCCGCCCTGGGGGTGAGGGTGAAGAAACCCAATACGACACGCCTGACCTGGAGGGATGCAGTTCTCATGAGCTCGTCCATGCAAAACCGGAATTTTCAGATGATTGATACCAACGGCGTTCGTTTACGAACAGTTGTTGAGGGCGATGGACCGCTCGTCATTCTCCTCCACGGCTTTCCGCAGTGCTGGTATTTGTGGCGACATCAAATCGACCCCTTGGTCGAAGCCGGCTTTCAGGTTGCGGTCCCGGACCAGCGTGGGTACGGGGGCAGCGACCGACCCGAAGCCATAGACGCCTATAATATCGTAGACCTCAGCCATGATGTCGCCGGCCTGGCAACCGCCCTGGGCCATGAGCAATTCCTCGTTGTCGGCCACGATTGGGGGGCACCCGTTGCCTGGCATACGGCCCTGCTCCACGCGGAGCGGGTCAAAGCCGTTGCCGGCCTGAGCGTTCCCTATGTGCGCGGTCAGGCCGGGACCATGACCAGGCAGGAAAATTTTGGGGATAATTTCTGGTATATCGTCTACTTCCAGACACCGGGGGTGGCGGAAGCGGAGTTTGAGGCTGATATTCGGAAGACCTTACGCCTGACCTATTATATCGCGTCCGGCGATGCTCCGGCGAATGCCATGCTGATGCAGAAGCCCGCGACCGCAAAATTCCTCGATGGCCTGCCCGAGCCGGAAACGCGCCCGGCCTGGCTGACCCAAGAGGACCTCGATTATTACGTCGCTCAGTACGAGCAGAGCGGCTTTCGCGGCCCGCTCAATTGGTACCGCAATATTGATCGCAACCTTGAGCTGACCCCACAGTTGGAGAACGCCAAGATCGAAAGGCCAGCGCTCTTTATTGCCGGGGAGAAGGACCCGGTCCTGTCTTTTGGTGGTGGTGGCTGGGTTGATCTGATGGATCACTTTGTGACGGATTTACGGGGTAAGGTGTATATCGAGGGCGCCGGCCATTGGGTGCAAATGGAACGCCCCACGCAGGTGACCGAGGCGCTGTTGGGATTTCTGAAGCAGTTCGCGTAAGCAGGGACGGGCTGAGCGTTCTGACCTGACGGACGCTCAATCCATGCCGACTTACTTCCGCCCGTTCAGATAGTCGGGCAGCCGCGCGGCTTCATACGTTTTGGCCGATTCGAGCTGTTCTCTGGTCAGTCCCTGCACCTCACTTAAATCGGCCCCGGCCAGATTCGCCCCGGCCAAGTCGGCCTCGTGCAAATCCGCCCGTTGCAGCAAACTGTCGGTCATATCGGCATCGGTGAGGATGGCATAACGCAGGATGGCTCCACTCAGGTCGGCTCCGTTCAGATCGGCGCCCTCCAAGGTGACGCCGGCCAGGGCCGCGCCACGCAGGTTGGCACCGGCCAGGTGAGTGACTTTCCCCTTCTCGTTGACGATATCCCAGACCAGACGCCATTTTTCGTCCATTTGGGTGTGGCCGTCGATTTCCGCGCCGGACAACTCGGCACCGGCCAGATTGGCCCCTGTCAGGTTCGCCCCTTTCAGATTGGCTCCGCTGAAGTCGGTCTGTCTTAATTCCGCTCCGCTCAGGTCAGCATTGGCTAAGCTTGCGCCCACCAGATTGGTTTGAAACAGGTCCGCGCCAGCAAGCGTTGCCTGGTTCAGATTGGCTTGAAACAGATGCGCCTTATGCAGGTTCGTCGCTTTCAGGTTCGCTCCCGCCAGGTTTGCGCCACGCAGCTTGGCCTCGATCAAATCAGCCTCTTCGAGGTCAGCTCTCTGCAAGTCCGCCTCTATGAGGCCGGCGCCTATGAGATCGACCCCTACCAGAACGGCTCCAGACAGCTTGATTCCTTCGAGCTTTGCGCCGCGCAGGTCAGCGCCGTACAGATTGGCGCCGGTCAGATTGGCCCCGGTCAGATTGGTACGGTTCAGCTTCGTCCATTGCAGATTGACGTGGCCGAGATTCACGCCCGGCAACTCGGCATCTGACAGGTTCGCGTTCTCCAGGTCAGCCTGCGTTAATCGAGCATCCAGAAAATTCGTATAGCGCAGGCGCGTGCCAACCAGGCGGGCACCGGTCAGGTTCGCCCCACGCAGGTCGGCTTCGCTCAAATCTGCCTCAGAGAGGTCTGCCTCTTGTAAATCGCTGCCGCTCAAATCGGCCTGGGCTAAACGGGCTCCGCTCAGGCGCATCCCCCGGAGATTGAGCCCACGCAGAGACAGGCCCTGACAGACGGCATCCTCACACGAAGAAAAGAAACGTCCGGCCCAGTCCTCAAGAATGCGCGCGTTCGGCATTGCGGTTTCGGGAGCCTGCCACAGAAAGTCAACAAAACGGGGGACGGACTGAACCTCCAGTCTGCGGACCCTATCAAACATCTGCATGCCGGTTTCAAGCGCACCCGTATTCCCCGCTCCGACCAGAGAGAAAAACGTGACTTTTTGCAGGGCCGCGTGCTGGACGGCCCGCTCGTGGCGGGCCAGCAAAAAGGCGTACGCTCCTGTGTATACGGCACCCAGCACGACCAGGCACAGGAGACTACGGACAAGGGTTTTCACGCTGAGGGTCATAGCAGATGCGCACTAGCCATTCAGTTCAGCGAGCCCAGGAAATCGACAGTTCGCTCAAACGCCGTGTCATCGGCGTGAAAGACAAAGGCACAGAGATCGGTGACGCCGATATCTTCCAGGCGTTTGACCTCATCTTTGATGACACTGGTGTCACCTGCCAGAATCATATCAACCGGGGCCTGGGCTCCCCCTCGATCCAACATGTCCCGATAGGCGGGCAGTTGGCCGTAAATGGCGAAGACCTTTGTAGCCACTCCGAGGGCGTCTTGTCGATCATTGGTAACAGCCATCGGCACCCCGGCAATGACGCGCGGTGCCGATGCACCGGCCGCTTGGGCCGCTGCGGTGATCCGCGGGACGACATGGTCTTTGAGCGCCTTATGGCCGGCCATCCAAGTCACCGTGCCTTGGGCCTCACGTCCACACAGGTCAAGCATTTTGGGTCCGAGCGCAGCCAGCACGAGCGGAACCGGATCGGCGCCTGGGACCGCAACCTCAAGGTTGGCGCGGTATTCTTCACCTTGGTATTTTACTGCCTCGCCACGCAATACCGGTTTCAAAACACTCAGATAATCGCGCATATGGGCCATATGACGGGTATACGACAGGCCGAACATGCCCTCGATCACCATCTGATGAGACAATCCGATGCCCAACGTAAAACGGCCCTTACACGCCGCTTGTGTGGTCAGTGCGGCCTGGCCCATCACCACGGGGTGGCGCGGATAGGTCGGCACGACCGCCGTTCCGAGTTCAATGCGGGAGGTCTCCCGACCGACCAGGGCGAGCAGATTAATGGCATCGTGTGAAAAGATATGTGCCAGCCAGCCGCTATCGAGCCCGACTTCCTCCGCGCGCTGGGCCCGCCGAATCACTTCATCCATACTGGGCGACTCACCCGCCCCTTCGCCGATCATCATACCAATACGCATCCGTGTGTCCTTTCTTCTTTGCGTTGACTTTTACGTTATCCACACGAGATATATAGAGAAACACGAAGGCCGTCCATTCATGAGCAGATGAGATGACAACGGCGAGATAAACAAAGGGGGAACTGACATGGCAGCGTCCAATCCGGACCGTTCAAAGCTACTCAGCGGGATCACCGTACTCGACTTTACCCACGCCTTGGCCGGGCCAACCTGTACCCGGATTCTGAGCGATCTTGGGGCCGAGGTCATTAAGCTTGAGCCAGCGCCGAACGGAGAATTTGGCCGCAGTCTTTTTCCGGTCGAGGGCGGTCTGGGTTCGATGTTTCTCTACACCTGTGCCGGCAAGAAAAGCCTGTGCGTCGATCTGAAGAAGCCGGACGGCATGAAAATCGCCACCGGATTGATCGCCAAGGTGGACGTGATGGTTGAAAACTTTGCGCCCGGAGTCATGGCGCGCCTCGGACTGGACTATGAGAGTGTGGCCCGGATCAATCCCAAGATCATCATGGCTTCCTGTTCGGGTTTTGGCCAGACCGGTCCGTTATCGAAAAACACGAGTTACGACATCATTGGACAGGCCATGAGTAGCGTGATGCATATGACCGGCGATCCGGACGGCCCGCCCCAGTACGTCGGCAATTATATTGGAGACACCAACACCGGCGTGCACGCGGCCCTGGCGGTGTGCGCGGCGCTCTTCTACCGGGACCGCAGCGGCAAAGGTCAGTTGATCGATATCTCCCAGGTCGATTCGCTCTTCTTCATGGATATGATCAACGTTCCCCTGTACGCCCTCACCCGTGGTGAACAGAATCCGAAGCGCTTTGGTACGCATCACTTTGGGATAGCTCCCCTGGGCGTCTTCCAAGGCAAAGAGGGCTATATCGTGCTCCAGGCGGTTGAGCATCAATTTCCCCAACTGGCAAAAGCCATGGGTCGCGAAGACCTAGTGACTGATCCGAAGTTCGGGACCAATGAGCAGCGGCTCGAAAACCGGGACGAACTCGTCACCATGATTGAAGCCTGGCTCCAGTCCTTCCCGAGCAATGACGCGGCCCTGAGCGCGCTCGCAGAAGCCCGCATTCCCTGCGCGCCTATTCTTGATGTTGGCCAGGCATTTCATCATCCGCATATCCGAGCCCGCGGGATGATCGCCGAAGTCGAGCATCCCGTGTTTGGTCGGATGGAAATTACCAATGCGCCCTTCGTCTTTTCCGAAACTCCGCGCGAAGTGCAGGGTCCGGCACCGCTCGTCGGCCAGCATAATGCGGCGATTCTCGGCACCCATCTGGGCTATTCCGCAGCCGAGATTGCCCGGCTCACCGAGGCCGGGGTTTTGATGGAGGAAGAGAAGGTGAGGGAGTTGGCAGAGAAGAACGCTGCATGAATCTCTCCGGTCGGCATTGGATGGACGCATGTTTCACTGCAAGCTATTCCTCATCGCTTACCTGACCTTCACTCCGGTGTACTTTCCACCCAACAGAGATGGGGGCTAAATTCACTATCCTTCAGTGCATTGAAGAATTTCCTGTCCGCAGTGACCATTTCTCCTGTCAGTCCGATAGCGAGCGCCAAATACAGGCAGTCGTACAGACTTCGCTGGGTCAGGTGAGCCAGATCAAAGGCGAGTGATAAAGATTCTTCATCCGGATGAATGGTCAGGGAAAGCCGTTGAAACAAGGCGAAGATGGATTCGCTTTCCGCAATCGTCACCTCGTTGCGTCTAACCTTTTTGCACAGGACATTTCCGAACTCCACGATCGAGAATGCGGGGAGGTGCAGGCGATGAGTTGGGGCATGGAGCCGTAGGGCTGCCTCACTGTGGACTTCTGGTAAGAACCATTTAACGGCAACGCTGGTATCAACAACATAGGTACTCACCGTTTACGGTCCTCGCGGATAAGCAGCGCACTATCGGTAAAAGTTCGCCGCGACTTTTTCATTTTTGCTCGAAACTGCTTCACTCTCTGCCACGTATCCATCCCATCAGGCCGTATCGCTTGCTCAAGCAACAACTTCAACTCAGCCTGGAGGGAGCGTCCGTTCTCCGCAGCTCGCTTCTTCAGTTGAGTAACAGTTTTTTCGTCCAAGTTTCGCACAAGTACCTGAGCCATGACTCACAGCCTCCAGATTTTATCCGTATTGATATCAAAATGATAGCATTAGAAGCAAGTCTCGGGTCAGGGGAGCTGTCAGCAGACTCGGCAGTATAGGCTGATGTCAGACAGCCTCTCTGGATTTCAACTGCCCCTCTCAAGGAAGAGATGGTATTATAACCGCTTCCTACTCCGCGGTCGGCCCGACCCCCGCGACCGTCGTGCGATACATAATCCGGCGATGGCGGGCTTTATCCCAGGGGCGGCCCCGATGGAGGCAGCAACGGTTGTCCCAGATCACGAGATCATTATCGCGCCAAGAGTGACAAAGGGTGTATTTGGGCTGAGTGGCGATAGCATTCAGTTCCCGGAGCAGCGCCCGGCCTTCTTCGAACGGCATCCCGCGTATATGTGAGGCGTGGGCCCCGGCATAGAAATTCTTGCGACCGTTGGCCGGGTTGGCCCGGACTACCGCCTGCGGTACTGGCGGGGTCTCCCGCTTCTGTTCCTCGGTCATCAGCTTCGGATCAATCAGGCTGCGGTTATACGCAAAATCGTGGATAGCGACCAGTGGATCGATCCGCTTGCGCAGGGCTGCGGACAGGTCGGCGTAGGCGGCTCGCTCGGTCGCAAACTCGGTCTCTCCTCCAGTCGGTGGGACTTCGCGGCCGGACAGCAGAGAGGCGGTTGCCGGAACACGCTTGAACGAGCTGTCGGTGTGCCACATCTCGTTGCCGGAGTTAAAGACCATACGCTTGTCTGTTGGCGGGATAATGGCCTTGGTGTTGGGCTCAACATTTGAGAGGTCAGCTATCTCAGTTCCACCGCCGGCATTCTGCACCACGGTTTTCTCCAGTCCGCCAAAATAACCGATCTCGGAAAAGAGGCGGCTGAAACGAATCTGCTGCTCGTCGTTTATTTTCTGGTCGTGGAAAATCAGGATGGAGTACTCGTTAAATAAATCGACGATATCACGCATGGCCGTTTCGCTGACACCAGCCGCGATGTCCACCCCATCAACTTCCGCCCCAAAGACATCCGTAATTTTTGAGAACGATACAGCCATGCTCATCTCCTCCTGAAAAATGAAACCGCTCTCAATTGACACACTCCTGCGCGATCTCATAGTGCCAGCCGCTTTTGAGCATCCATAACCGGTGCCGCCTTCCCGGCCCATCGACATTCGAGGATTCGTATCCGGCATCGCCATGGTACAACGAACAATAGCCGCCCTCGACTTTCTCTAGCTTGGGAAAAAAGATGTCCGGCTCGCGTCCGCGTACATACGCAAGCACGTCCTGGACGGTCTCGAAAGCGGAGAGTTTCGTCAGCGAGACAAACGTTGGCGGCGGCAGCTCAAGCTCACCGGCCTGCCGCGCCGCCAGCGCCTCGTGCGGGCGCATCCAGGCATGGGCGCTGATTTCCGTACCATCGACCTGGACGTTCTCATCACCGGCTTGGACAACAAAGAACCAGGTTGAAAAACGTTTCGGACGAACCAGCGGTGCGGTCCAGTGCGAAAAATAGCGCAAGTCCGCTGTCGAGAGGTTGAGGCCGGCTTCTTCCTGAGCCTCGCGGACCGCGGCCTGCCGGGCGGCAGCCAGCATATCGTCCGGCGCATCTGGATTGTGATCTTCGGGATCGATATGTCCGCCAGGAAACACCCAGGCCCCACCATGAAAGGCCGTTTTCGCGTTCCGACGTAATAACAGAGCCTCGATACCTTTTGGCAGACTCTCCGCATCCCGGAGCACGATGACGGTGGCGGCAGGGAGCGCGGGGGACGGCGTTTTGTTTTCTGCCATATGTCGAATGTATCCGAGAGATGAGCTAGGAGGTAGAGCGCGTGCGGTGAGCGCTCTGCCGCCCCAAAGACAACGCCCGGAGTCCGTCAGAACTCCGGGCGCTGGTGACTGGCTCGCTGTTCAACAGCACGGCCGCCTAGGCCGCTTTCTTCTTGGTGGTTCGCTTTCTGGCTGTCACTCGTTTTTTCGAGGATGCTCTTTTCCGTGCCGCAGCCTTCTTTTTGGACGCTTCATGGGCCTGCTGCATACGCCGGATCTCTTCCCAGCCGAGATAGCCGGTGAACTCGTCTTTGCCAAAGAAGATGACCGGGCCGTCACACATGAATAGATATTCCGTGTCTTCCAACGCGGTGGTGGCTCCGTGGACCATGCCGTTAGCCTCATGCACATAATCGCCGGCGTTAAATGTACCACCCCGGACTTTGAGTTTGCCCGAAAGAATATAGGTATGCGCCGCACTCAGATGTTTATGCGGGGGGGCCACGTAGCCCTTCAGCCAACGGAAATGTACCATCCAGCGGCCGCTCTCTTCTCCGGTCCAGAGCACCCTCATAAAGGCGCGTTCGGGGTCATCCGGGTTGGGAATCCAATCCGCATCCGACGACTGTGTGATTGCATCCATCAATTCGCTGTTAATCGGGCGAATCTCTTGCGGTAAAGCCATAGCTCCCTCCTTACTCTAGTTGTGCCTTCTTACATGCCTGTCCCCGCGCCGAGATGCAAGCCGCCCGTGTCCCTCCCTGCCCTTTCTCAGCCAGGTGACACTCGGTACAGTAGGCTGGCTTCGCTCAAGACGGGCAATCTTCGGAAGAGGGGCAGTCAGCCATGAATGAAATCGATTTCAGCGATAAAACGGTTCTGGTCATCGGCGGGTCGAGCGGGATAGGAAACGGCATAGCCCGCCGTTTCCGCGACCACGGCGGGCAGGTTTTTGTCTCCGGCACCCGTGCAAGTGCGGCAGATTACGTAGACGAAGAAGGCTCCGAACTGGACGGCCTAGATTATTTCCAATGGGACGTGTCTAGCGATAGCAAGGTCGAAGCCCTGCAACCGCCCTTTGACTCCCTCGATGTGCTGGTCGTCTCACAGGGTATTGTCGAGTATAAGCGGGCCGAGTTTCAGATGCCAACCTTCAGGCGAGTACTGGACGTCAACCTCATGAGCGTCATGAGTAGTTGCACCAAGTTCCAGCCCATGCTGGCCAAAACACAGGGCAGCATCATTATGCTCGGCTCGGGAGCGAGCTTTTTCTCTGTGCTTGGGAATCCCGCGTATAGCGCCAGCAAGGGTGCGCTCGTCACCCTGACCAAAACCCTGGCCGAGGCCTGGGCCGGGGACGGCATCCGGGTGAACGGTATCGCCCCAGGGTTGATTGCTACCAAAATCACCAAGGTCACCTGGGGTCATCCGCGCCGTTATCAGGATTCGCTCGACTCTATTCCCATGAAACGCTGGGGGACACCGGAAGACATGGGCGGAATTGCGTTGTTTCTTGCCTCGCCGCTGGCGTCGTATCTCACCGGCCAGATGCTGATCGCTGATGGAGGCATGAGCCTGGGCTTGTAGGCACCGCGGTGTTCATACCCCATGGAATGGTATGGCTCACCCCTTACCCTCCTCCCTCCGCTGGTCACTATTGGCCTGGCGATTGTCACCCAACGGGTTCGCCTCTCATTGAGCATCGGCCTGGGGTTCGGCGCGCTCCTCGCCACCCAGCTCGACCCCCTGGCCGCGGCCACACGAACGGCTAGTTTCCTTTTCCACGTGGCGCTTGATACCGACAATATTCTCATTACGAGTTTTTCCCTCCTCGTTGCCGGCATGGTCGCGGTCATTGAGCGCAATGGTGGAACCATCGCGCTTGTCCGCAAGGCGGAACGGATCGTTCGTGGCCCACGGAGCGCTATGGCTGCTAGTTGGTTGGCCGGTCTGTTCGTCTTTTTTGACGATTACGCCAACTGCCTCATGGTCGGCACCACCTTTCGACCCCTCTACGATCGCCACAAGCTTTCGCACGCCAAGCTCGCCTATATTGTAGATTCAACCGCGGCGCCGGTTGCTTCGTTTGCCGTTATCTCAACCTGGATCGGCTACGAGTTGGGACTACTCGCCGACGCGCTCGACGGTGTTCCGCTTGCCGGAGGTCTCTTAGTCTTCTTTGTAAGCACCCTGCCGTTTCGTTTTTACAGTATTTATTCTTTGGCTTTTGTTGGCGCGGTTGCCCTGTCGGGCCGAGACTTTGGGCCCATGGCCCGTCTGGAACATAAAACGCGAGCCGCGACGCTCACTGTCGAGCAGAACAATACGCCCGAGCCCGCTCAGTCTGCGTGGTTGGCGGCAGGCCCTATTCTGAGCCTCCTGTTGGCGACTTTGATCTGTCTATACGTGGACGGCCGAGCCAGTGCAGGAGCGAATGGTCCGGCCAATCCCACGCTCCTCTCGATTATGGGGGCGGCTAACGCCTATCGGTCTATGGTATTGGGTGCCGGCGTTGCTTTTGTCGTTGCCGTCGTGCTGTCCTTATCCAGCCACACCCTCACGCTCCCAGGAACACTCCGAGCGAGTTGGAGCGGCATGCGGCGTATTTTTGGCGCGCTGGTGATTCTGTATCTGGCCTGGGGATTAGGGTCGGCTCTCGAAACCATAGGCACGGCTCATGCCCTGACCAATTTACTCACCGATAGCGTGACCACGTGGAGCCTGCCCGCGCTGACATTTCTGGTGGCAGCGGCGGTCTCCTTTGCAACCGGAAGCTCGTTTAGTACGATGGCCATTCTCATTCCGCTGGTCGTTCCCCTGGCCGTCTCCCTTGCAGGTGGAACGGCCGGCCCTCCGGTCCTGGCCACGGTTGGGGCGGTCCTCGCCGGCGCCTGCTTTGGCGACCATATCTCACCGATTTCAGACACGACGATATTGTCCGCTACGGCCAGCGGGGTCGAGGTCATCACTCATGTACGGACGCAGTTACCATACGCGCTCACGGTTGGAGCGGTCTCGCTGTGTCTGGGCTATCTGCCAGCCGGTTTTGGCGTTCCACCCCTTGTTCTACTCCCTCTGGGGGTTGGCCTGGGTGCCGCGCTGGTATGGGTCTTGGGGCGAACGGGTGAGGCGGACGATTTATAGCCGGGCTGGCGACTCTGGCAGCCGTACAGCCCGGCAAACAGCCAGGTTGATATTTTTTGCTACGGATGTCTACTCAATCATCTCTGCTCCGCCCCAAACAAAATTCAGGGCCGTCGCCCCGTTTTTGCTGGTGACGGTGTGGGTACAGCCGTTGGGTCGATAGCTCATATTGCCGGTTGACACCGGACCGGACTCATCCTCGTTTTCCCCTTCGATTACAAAATGAGTTCATCCCCGTTATGGCGATGCAAGGGCAGCACCGAGTCCGGCTCAAAGCGCGCGAGCACGGCCCGCCGCCCGGCCGCCTGATCTTCCCAAATAGATTTCAGGCGGATACCCGGCCGCGCTTCAACCCATTCCAGCCCACTCAGCGAAAAGATCTGGGATGGTGGGGTATCCCCTCGTTCGGTCGCGGGCTCTACCCCACCGGTGATAATCGCAATGGCGGTGGCCCCAGTGCTGCTCGATACGCTGTGGACGCACCCGTCAGGCCGATAACCCATATTACCCGCGGTGATCGTGCCAAACTCGTCCGACAGTGTCCCTTCGATGAGATAGACCAACTCATCGCCCACATGCTTGTGGGTGGGCATTTGCAGGCCGGGCGTGATCCGCGTCATAAGCGCCCGCCGGTTCGTTTTTTCGTCAACCCATAGGTTGCGGGCCTGTACGCCCGGCATCAATTCCTGCCAGGCAAAATCATTGACGGCAATCAGCCGTGATGGCGAGCCCTCGTGCTGTACGGCCATATCCCCTCCTGCGGTCGCGTCGTCAGTGATTTGGTTGGACGGGCGGTGTCGTCTCGCTCAACTTCTCAGTCACGTCCTTATCCGACATTGAATAGACCACCTCTTGGCCCGGCGGAAACTGCATCGGGGGGTCATTCAAATCCACCTCGGGGTTTTGGACTGCGCCCCCTTGAGACTCGAATACCGGAGGATTTTTATACTGTTCCAGCTCTTCCAGACTGATGCCGTTGAGTTTCACCACTTCGGGATCGATCCAGGCTTCGGCATCAATCGTCTCGCCCTCGGAAGTCGAGAATTCGAGCATCATGCCCTCTGGTCCGGCAAAATAAATGGACTTGCAAAAACCATGATCCAACGGTCCCATGACCCAGTGCCCGTGCGAGCGGACGCGATCTCGCATAGTCAGCAAATCTTCTTCCGTGTCTACATTGAGCGCCAGATGTTGCATGGCACCAGGCGCGACCAGGCCCGCGGTCCAACTCGCATGAGAGACTCCGGTTTGGGGTTGAATCTCGCCGCTCTCCGGGCCTTGGACAAAGGCAATGGACGAGCTGTCGCCCAGACGGACAAAGCCGTGATAGGTATTCTTCACGCCATGCATCCAGTACAGCGCAACCAGCTCCATACCGACGACTTGAGTAAAAAACTCAATCTGCTCCTTCATGTCCTTGGTGCAAATCGCCAGATGATGCACGCCATTCGGTAAGCCCATAGTCTTCCCTCCCTGTGGAATAAAGTTGATGTGTCAACATCCCACTTGCGCATATGAGAGTCAAGGTTCAATTCTCCCTTTTTATGCTAAGCTAGGGACGGCGCAGGGACAGGAATCACAAGGAGACGGCTGGTATGCTTGGTTTTCAACCCGACGACGAACAACAACTGATTCGAGACACGGTTGCGGAGTTTGCCCGTGAACAGCTCCGCCCGCTTGCCCATGATGCAGACGAGAATGGCTTATGCCCCGCCTCCGTGGTCCAGCAGGCCTGGGAACTCGGCCTGGTGCAAAGCACGATTCCCGAGGCGTACGGTGGTGTTGGCGCAGAGTCTTCGGCGGTCACAGGATCACTTATTTGTGAAGAGTTGGCCTGGGGCGACCTCTCTCTGGCGCTCCATATTCTCTCGCCCCAACTGGTGACCTATCCGGTCATGGCACTAGGGACACACGAGCAAAAGGCGCAGATTCTCAGCTGTTATGTCGGCCCCCATTTCACAGCCGGCACGGCCGCAGTTATGGAGCCGCGCTTCGGCTTTGACCTCCATGAACTCACTACAGCAGCCGAGCAACACAACGGCGAGTTTGTACTGAACGGTACCAAGTGCTTTGTGCCGCTTGCCGCCGAGGCGGCCTATCTCCTGGTCTATGCCAGGGGAGACAGTGGTATCACCGTCTTTCTTCTCCCTCAGGATACGCCGGGCCTGACCATAGGCGAACGGGAGAAAAATATGGGCCTCAAAGCGGTGGCTACGTATGAGTTGAGTCTGGACAATTGCCGCGTTCCTGCTTCCTCACAACTGCAAGGCGATATCCAGCCCGTGTTGAACCGCTCGCGAGTCGCTCTCTCGGCCATGGCCGTTGGCGTAGCCAGAGCCGCCTATGAGTATGCGCGGGAGTATGCCAAGGAGCGGAAAGCCTTTGGTACGGCCATTGCCCAGAAACAGGCCATCGCTTTTATGTTGGCCGAGATGGCCATGGAAATCGACGCGGCCCGCCTCCTCGTCTGGGAGGCGGCCTGGAGAATCGACACCGGCGCAGACGCAACGCGCGAAGCGTGTCTGGCCAAGAATTACGCGGCCACTATGGTCCTCAAAGTAACGGATAATGCCGTCCAAACCCTGGGCGGACATGGCTATATTCGGGACCATCCGGTTGAACTCTGGCTCCGGAACGGGCGCGGATTTGCGACGTTTGAGGGACTGGCCATGATCTAACGACCCAACAGACCCAACAGACCCAAACTGGAGGCAGACCATGATTGACTTCTCCCTTTCCCCGGCAGTTGAAAAAAACCGCGACATGATCCACGCCGTTGCAGATGGGACCATGCGCCCGATCTCGCGCGAGTACGACGAACGCGAGCATGAAAAGCCGACGGAATGGCTGAACATGATGTGGGGTGCCTCCAAAAATATGATCAGCTTCGGGGATAGCAAACAAAAAAAGGGGGCGAACGGGAAGGCGGAGAGTGTCGAACGACGCCCCTCGGAACGCACCGTCCGTTCGGCAGTCCTGGTTGAAGAATTATCGTGGGGCGATGTCGGTCTGTATCTCAGCATTCCCCATCCGGGGCTCGGCGGTGCCGCGGTTGCGGCGGCCGGAACTCCCGAGCAGAAAGAGCGCTTTCTCTCTCGCTTCCGTGACGGGGAACCAAAATGGGGCGCCATGGCGATTACCGAGCCGGGCTGTGGTTCGGACTCGGCCGCGCTCACCACGACCGCGGTGCAGGACGGGGATCAGTGGGTTCTCAATGGCACCAAGATCTTTTGCACCAGCGGGCTCATGGCTGCCGAAAAATCAGAGGGCTTTGTGGTTGTCTGGGCCACGGTGGATAAGTCGGCCGGACGTGCGGGCATCAAAGCCTTTGTGGTGGATCACCACACCCCTGGCATGACGGTCGCCAAAGTGGAAGACAAAATGGGTATCCGCGCCTCAGACACGGCCATGCTCGTCTTTGAAGACTGCCGGATTCCGCTCGATAATATTCTCGGCAAGGCAGAGGTCAAGCAATCGACCACGGGTTTTAAGGGGGTCATGGCCACGTTTGACGCCACCCGGCCGCTGGTTGCGGCAAGCGCGCTTGGTGTGGCGCGGGCCGCGGTGGATTATGTCCGCGAGATGTTTGCGGCAGAAGGCATCACCATTCGTTACGCCACCCCGCCGACAAAGCTGACCACGCTTGAGCGGGACTTTATGGATATGGAGGCCAATCTCCAGGCCGCGCGGCTGTTGACGTGGCGGGCGGCCTGGATGCTCGATCAGGGTATCCAGAATAATCTCGAAGCCTCTATGGCCAAAGCCAAAGCCGGCAGTATGGTGACTCAGGTCACGCAGAAGGCGGTCGAACTGCTTGGCCCGTTGGGTTATTCGCGCAAAACCCTGCTCGAAAAATGGATGCGGGACGCCAAGATCAGCGATATTTATGAGGGGACCCAGCAGATCAACTTGCTCATTATTGCGCGCCGCATTTTGGGCTATTCGAGTCAGGAGTTAAATTAAGGCGCGGGGAGCGGGGATTTGTCCGGGCGGCGGTTTTTCTCATGCAAGTGATTGGACATCGCGGCGCGGCGGCGCTCGCTCCGGAGAACACCTGGGCCAGCTTCGACCGAGCACTGTCGATCGGCGTGGACGCAATCGAAACTGACGTGCATTCCACCAGCGACGGTGAGCTGGTCCTCATTCATGACAAAAATCTGAGCCGGACGACCAATGGGTCGGGGGTTGTGCACGATACCCCCTGGTCAGTCGTGAAGGAGTTCGATGCTGGCTCCTGGTTTAGCGAAGACTATGCTGGCGCGCGGGTCCCCTTACTCCGAGAGACGCTCGCGCATTACGGCAAACGGACCCACCTCGTGCTCGAAGTCAAGCAGCGCGGCATAGAGCTCCGGGTGCTCGACATGGTCCGCGAAATGGAGTTGCTGGCCCAGGTCACCTTCTCGTCGTTTTTCTTTTCCATTGTCCACAATCTCAAGACCCATGCGCCCACGGCGAAAGTCGGCCAGCTGACGATCGATGCCAAACCGGAAACCACCCAGCGCGTGCTGGACGCCGGGTTTGATCAAATCTGTCCGCCGGCCCCATTTCTTTCGCGTGAGATGGTCACGGCCTGGAAAGCCGCGGGCCTCGAGGTCCGGGCGTGGGGCATCAAAGACCCCGATATGATGCGTGCGGCCATTGACGCCGGAGTTGATGGCATGACCGTGGATTTCCCCCATCTGCTCTTGGCTGCGGTGGGCAGACCGGCAAATTTCTAATATCACAGTCGAGGGAAACCGTGTTCCGGTCAGCCAGGGACAGGCTTGGGGGGTATAATTACGTGAGATGGATACCGTTCCGGTCGGCGCCAAGTTGCCTGTCCGGACTGTTTTCCGGGGCAACACCATTCTTCAGATTTTCGGCCAGCACCACGGTAAACAAGGACATCGGGTGGGTTTTATACCGCTTCTCAATGCGGATAGGAACATCGTCAAAGGCTTGTTTCAGACGCAGTGCAGCGCTCCAGCCCAGCCGTCTGGTGAGAGGGTCGAGGGCGCCAATAAGGGCGCCAATAATCGGCTTGGTCGATCGGAAATGGTTGATGATGGCGATTTTTCCGCCCGGCTTACAGACCCGGTGGATTTCGCGCATCATCCGTACGGGGTCAGGCACGACACTAATGACGTGAAACGAGGTCACATAGTCAAAAGAATTGTCCGGAAAGTCGAGGCTCATGGCGTCCATCGTCAGCAGGTGAAAATGGTGCCACTGGTTCTCGTCCGCCCGTTGCTGGGCACGCTCTAACATGTCGGGAGCAAGGTCTACCCCGGTCACCTGACAGTGGGGCGGGTAGGCCTCCATGGACAGGCCAGTTCCGACTCCCACTTCGAGCACACTGTCGTGAGGCTGAATGTTGAGACCCTGGATGACCGCGGAGATACGGTCGGTAAAAAAACGAGCGAAGATCTTATCGTAGAGATGGGAAAACTCGGAGTAAATCTTACTCTCGTGAGCGTGCCGGGTATCCCGCTCATTCTGTGTAGCCAGCACCCGCTATCCTCCCTCAAAGTCTAGGCGGCTTCCTGCTTTTGCTGCTGTTTCTTAAAAAGCGTGATGTCCTGCCGACGAAACCGCCACTGCCTCCCCCGTTTGACACCTGGGAGTATGTTCTTCCGGGCAAGCTCGTTGACCGTATCCGGGCTCAGCTCAAGGAGCGCGGCTACCTGGCGGCTATTGAGCAGCACTTCTTCTTTTTCTTCCACAGCTCTCTATTTCCCGCGTGACTCAGATTGGTGGCTGGGGTATACCACACCCCCCTTTAATCGTCAATGTCCGTGTAATTTCGCAGGGTTAGTGAACTTTCAGATCGCGCAGGCGAAGCTGGAGACTCGCCTGCCCATTCCAGACGTTCAGCGTTGGCGTGTAGAGTATATCAACCTGTTGGCGGGGAACAATCGGACGGTCACCCATCCCAAACCCGATAGCATCAACAGGCGGTCCACCTTGGGAAGAGCGCAGCACGAGCTTGAGGTGTCCGGACTTTCCACGAGACTGATCGCCGACGACACGGGTACTGACCACTTCAGTCTGCAAGGACCGAAACACCGGTTCTGGATTGCCCGGCCCACAGGGCTGAAGACGATGCAGTTCATCGAGCAATTCCGGCCCGACCAGCGCAACATCAAGGTCGGCGTCAAACTCGATAATGGGGACAAGATCATCAGGGGTCAGGTGCTGGCGCACAACCGCCTCAAACTCGTCGGCAAAGGTCGCTATTGACGCTGCCCGGATCGACAGCCCGGCGGCTTGGCGATGCCCGCCATAACCAGCCAAGCGCTCGGCACATGCCTGCATTCCTTTATACAGGTGGAAAGTCTTGGGGCTCCGTCCCGACCCTTTCCCCGTATCACCGTCAATCGCAATGAGGATGGTCGGACGGCCAAAGCGCTCGACCAAGCGGGACGCCACAATGCCAATCACCCCGGGATGCCACTCTGGCGAGGCTAAGACAAAGCTGTAGCGCAGGCCCTGTGCAAGCTGGGCTTGCGCCAGGGCGAGCGCCTGTTGCAATATTTCTTCTTCAATAGCTTTGCGGGCGATATTTTCCTTATCCAGCTCAGCAGCCAGAAACCGGGCGCGTTCGGTATCCGTTGTCGTGAGTAGCTCAACTGCCTTCTGCGCCTCGGCCAGCCGCCCCCCGGCATTGATGCGTGGTCCGAGACGAAAGCCGATATAGCTCGCCGTCACATCGTCATCACCGCTCACCGCTCGCAGCGCACGAATACCAGGGCGTTGGCTGGTTGCGATGTGTCTCAGACCGTGAGTGACGAGCACACGATTTTCTTCAATCAACGGTACAAGATCAGCCACCGTCCCCAGACAGACCAAATCCAAATAGCGCCGGAGGTCGGGAACGGGCTGCTCCCCCTGCTCGCGCAGCTGCATCCGCAACCCCATAAGCAAATAAAACGCAACACCTGCCCCGGACAGCCCGGAAAAAGAAAAGGGACAGTCGGCTTCCATCGGGTTCAGCACCGCATAGGCTGGCAGTTTTTCCTCCGGGACGTGATGGTGATCACATACGATCACATCGATACCGAGTTGCTGCGCCCGCGTAATCTCCTGATGGCTGGTTGCTCCGCAGTCAGCCGTCACCAAGACCCGCGTGCCCTCACCGGCCAGTTGCTCAATAGCGGGCGTGTTCAGTCCGTATCCTTCACGGGTTCGATGGGGAATGTACAGCCTCGGGTCCATACCGATTTCCCGTAAGAACAGGATGAGCTGAGAGCTTCCGGTCACCCCATCAACGTCATAGTCTCCCCATATACACACGCGTTCGCCTCGCTCGCGGGCGTGGAGCAAACGGTCTGTCGCGCGCCGCATATCAGGGAAGAGCATGGGCGAACGGAGACCCGTACGCAGGGTAGGAGATAAAAATGTAGCGGCCTTGTCGGCCGTATCAATACCGCGGTTGACGAGTAGCCGCGCCGTAACTGGAGAGAGGGGTTCGGGCTGGGTTGACTCGATCAGGTCTTGAGTCCGCCTCGGGTCAGCCGGCCGCAGGTACCAGCGTTTTTCGAGCCGTGCGCCTGGGCTATTCACTGCCTGGCGGTCCCCTTTTCCCACAGCAGAACAACCGGACTGGCAACATAGATGGAGGAATACGTTCCGACCGTCATCCCGACCAGCAGAACGAGCGCGAAGGCATGGATCACCGAGCCACCCAAAAAGAAGAGGGCCAGGATGACCATGAGAACTGTCCCGGTCGTGATCACCGTACGGCTCAGGGTCTCATTAATACTGCGGTTGATGATCGTCCGCATAGTCTCACGACGCAGCTTGCGCATGTTTTCCCGCACGCGGTCACACACAATGACCGTATCGTTGACCGAATAGCCGATGACGGTTAACAGGGCGGCCACAACGGTCAGATCGAACTCAACATCGGCTACAAGCAAAACGGTAGTAGTCACCAAGACATCATGGACCAGGGCGACACCCGCACCCACCCCAAACCGGGGCTCAAACCGGAAGGCAATATAGCCACCCATCATGAAGGTGGCGAACACAACGGCGAGAATGCCTTTCCGCCGCAAGTCCCTCCCGACTTTTGGGCCGACGCTTTCGACCCGTCGGACATCGAACGCCTCAGGACCGTAGCCATCAACCAGGCTCTCGCGAATCCGATTTGAGAAATTTTCAGCGCCTGTTTCCGACTTGGGAATACGAATCAGGAATTCATCCCCGTTCTGCCCAAAATCCTGGACCGTGATATCTGAAATATCCGTTTGGGAGACAACAGCACGAATGCTTGCCGCCTCGGTCTGCTGGCTGAATTTGACATGGACGATGGTCCCGCCCGCAAAATCAACCCCATAGTTCAAACCGCCCCGATACCAAAAGGCGGTGATACCGAGCAGGAGGAGAAGAGCGGAAAACAGATACGCGCCTTTGGCGTAGTGCAGAAAATCAATTGTCGTGCCAGCTTTAATCAGTTCCATGGTCTTGTACTCTTGGCTGTCCCGCCCGGCTCAGACGCTCAGGGTGTGTAAACGCCGCCGCGCCAGAAAATAATCATACACCGCCCGCGTGCAGAACACCGTCGTGAACACCGTGCTGATAATCCCAATACATAGGGTGACGGCGAAGCCTTTGATGGGGCCGGACCCGAACTGAAACAGAATCAGGCCCGATAAAAACGTGGTGATATTCGAGTCAAAAATAGCCGGCAAGGCGCGCTCGTAGCCGGAGTCTACCGCGGCCCGTGCCCCTTTGCCGAGTCGCACCTCTTCTCGCATGCGTTCGTTGATCAGCACATTGGCGTCCACCGCCATGCCCACGGTGAGGACAATACCGGCAATGCCCGGAAGGGTCAGGGTGGCGTCAAACATGGCCAGGGCAGCCAGGAGCAGCAGGATATTCAAGGTCAGCGCGAGGTCGGCCAGGAGGCCGGCCAGGTTGTAATACACGACCATGAAGACCACGACCAAGACCCCGCCAATAATAAAGGACATGGTTCCTTGCTCGATCGAGTCCCGCCCGAGAGACGGCCCGACTGTCCGCTCCTCGGCGATGGTGACGGGCGCAGGCAGCGCACCGGCGCGTAGGACAATGGCGAGGTCGCGGGCTTCCCTAATGTCAAACCCGCCCGTGATGGAGGCGTGTCCGCCGCCGATCCGGTCGCGAATCACAGGGGCCGAATACACGGTATTATCCAGCACAATGGCCAGACGGCGGCCGACATTGGCCCCGGTTACTTCTTCAAAGGTCTCGGCCCCGCGATTGTTCAGAATCAGCTCGACGTACGGCCCTTCAATGTCTACGCTGGGACGCACGCGGGCGTCAGCCACCCCATCACCGGAAAGCAAGGTCTGTCTTTCCAAGGTATAAGTGGTCCGAATCGGCTCCCCGCTCAGCGGGTCACGGTCCTGACCATTCAGGGTCTCGGTTTCGCGTGTACTGCCCTCTTCCGCCACCAGCTTGAATTCCAATACCGCGGTTCTACCGATCAATTCCTTGGCGCGTTCAGGATCCTGGATGCCGGGCAGTTGGACCAGAATATCCCGGTCGCCTTGACGTTGGATAATGGGTTCGGCCACGCCGAACTGGTCGATCCGGTTGCGGATGGTTTCCAGCGATTGATCGACTGCGTACTGGTGAAGCGTTTCGATCTGGCGGCTGTCAAGGTCAACGACAATATCCGAGCTTGAACCGGTGCCGATCCGGGGTTCGAGAATGGGGAAGCGGTCGGCCAGAATCTCCCGCACTATTGTTCGGTCTGATTCGGATATGGTGGAAAAGCGCAACGTATTGCCTTCTCGCCGAATATCGACGATGCCGGCCTCGGCCTCACTCAGCGCCCGTCGGAATTCTTCGGCGTACTGATCCAGGCTGTTTTCAACAGCCTTCTCCAGGTCAACCGTCAACAACAGATATGTTCCGCCACGCAGATCAAGACCCAGACGAATCTGATGGGAGGGCAGAAAGGACGGCCACCAACCCGGCAACGCGGAGCTGAAAGACGGGATGAGATAGAGACCCCCCCACAGCGCGAGACCGACAATCAAAAGGAGGCGATAACGCAGACCTTGGGGCATTATTTATCCCTTCCCGATTTCTTGTCTCCACCCGCTTTCCGGCTGCCCCCCTCCTCGGCTACGGTCTCGATCTTGGAGCGTTCGATCCGCACCCGAACGTTTTGCGCCAGTTCGAGGGTCACCACTTTTTCCCCAAGTTCCAGAATGCGTCCGTACAGTCCCCCCACCGTCACGACCTCGTCGTTCCGTTTGAGTTCGCCGAGCATGTTCCGGTGCGCTTTGGCCTTTTGCTGTTGCGGGCGAATCAGCAAAAAGTAGAACACCACAAAGATCAGGATCAGCGGAAAAAATTGGACCAACGGTCCGGGGCCTTCTGGTGTGGCTCCATCTTGGGCGAAGGCGAGACTCATGAGACACTCTCCTGTGTTGACTGCGTGCGCTCGGCCGTATCGATCTCCAGGAAGGGACGGGCGAATTCGGCAAAGCGGCCCGCAGCCAAAGCTTCACGCATGGTACGCATCAAGCGTTGGTAAAAATATAAATTATGCAAAGTATTGAGCCGCGCAGACAGAATCTCACCCGCTACGGCCAAGTGGCGTAAGTACGCCCGAGAAAAATGCCGACAAGTGTAGCACTCACAGCCATCTTCGATGGGTCGAAAATCGGCCGCATACTCGGCCCGACGGATATTGAGTTTACCCTGCCAGGTAAAGAGCGTGCCGTTCCGGGCATTGCGCGTGGGCATCACGCAGTCAAACATATCAAACCCGAGCGACACATAGCGAACGAGCTGTTCTGGCGTCCCCACCCCCATCAAATACCGCGGGCAGCTCTCGGGTAAGAAGCGGATAGTATGGGCGGCCAACTCGTACGTCAGGGCGGGTGACTCGCCGACACTCAGGCCACCAACCGCATAGCCGGGGAAGCCCAGGGCAACAAGCGCGCGCGCGTTTTCTTCGCGCAGGGCCGGAAACATCCCGCCCTGGACAATGGCAAAAACGGCCTGGTCGTCTCGTTGCTTGGCCTCCAGAGAACGCTCTGCCCACCGAGCAGTTAAATGAGCCGCGCGTTCCGCTTCAGAAGCATCCACAGGCGCTGGCACACACTCGTCCAGGACCATGGCAATATCGACCCCAAGACGTTCTTGGGCACGGACCACACTTTCAGGCGTCAGTTGATGACGCGAGCCATTCAAATGAGAACGAAACTCCACCCCTTCTTCCGTGACCGTGGACAGCGATTTCAGGCTGAACACCTGATAGCCGCCGCTATCAGTGAGAATCGGTCCATCCCACCCCATGAATGCGTGCAAACCGCCCGCTTGCTCGACCAACTCAACACCCGGTCGCAGGTATAAATGATAGGCGTTGGCCAGGATAATCTCTGCGCCTATGGTACGCAGTTCCTGGGGGGTCATGGACTTCACCGTCCCCTGGGTCGCAACCGGCATAAACGCCGGCGTGGCTACGCTGCCGTGCAAGGTCTGCAACGTGCCGAGGCGTGCCTGGGTCGCCGAATCTGTCTGTATCGTCGTGAACTGAAACATGAACGGGGATAGCGCGAACGTACGAATTGTTCTTTGGGCCTGTCGAGCCGTTTTATGTGTTTTTTTGGGGGCTGGCAACTACTTGTAGGGCTGCCCGCGACATGTAAAGGTCATAAGGTTGAATCAATGCGACAAAGCATCACTACCGATGGGTGAGCGGCAGGCGGCGACGCGTTTGACCGCAAGAAGTTGTAGAGTTTACCCATTTCATTAGGCAGCTTGATTGTAGTTGAGCAACTAGAAGGAAATAATAGTAATATGAATGGACTTTACACGAATAGAAACATCCACATTTCTCTCGGACGAGATCTCCTGAATTATGGATCAATCATCCTTAAAGTCGTTACACCCTGAAAGTTCATTAAGTCAGCCTAAGTTGGCCCAATTTGATAAACTGACAACTGAAGAACTCATGGAATCGCTCAGTCCTGGACAAGAAGGGGCGCTCAAGGTCAAGCGCGATGGAACTATGATCGATGGTCATCATCGGATTAAAGTCTTACGAGACCGAGGGGTTGACGTAGACGCGCTCCCCCGTGAGCTTTTTGACAAGGAGCCACTGCCGTAACGAAGAGACTTGCATGAGAACAACAGCGTATTGGATAGCAGGCCCCTGGCCTGGGCGTCTGGCGATAGTACCGCGTCCGCGCGGAGGCGACTGGCTCGAAGAGGAAGTCCGCTCCTGGCAGGAAGCCGGGCTGGATGTAGTGGTTTCACTGCTCGCCCCCGATGAAAATACCGAGCTTGAACTGAATCAGGAAGAACTTTTGTGCCGGGTACAGGGCATCCAATTCTACGCCTACCCGATACAGGACCGAGGGGTCCCTGCGTCACGAAAAACAACGACTGACTTAGTACAGAATCTGGAGAGATCTCTTGAAGAGGGCAAATCCGTAGCCGTCCATTGTCGGCAAGGGATTGGACGCTCAAGCCTGATAACGGCTCTCTTACTCGTCTCAGCCGGGATAGACCCGGAAGCTGCCCTGGTCCAAATTAGTCAGGCACGAGGATGTACAGTCCCGGATACTATTGAACAGAGCAACTGGATAAAAAGCTTTGCCGTGGCTCCCGTATTGCAGTAATCAGACTACAGGTTCCGTTACGCGATACCTCATTATGCTGGAACAAACGGACGTAGGGTTTGCCGTACAAGTGCCCGATTTAGCAATCGTGACATACGGAGAAACGATCGAAGCGGCAAAGCAAGCGGTTAGCGCAAAATTCACATTAGTGTAGCGTCCAACGGCCTCCGCGCGTTTCCCGATCCGTAGGGTGCGCCCTGCGCACCGGGGCAAGGTGGTGCATGGGATGCACCCTACGGAACTCTGGAGAGCACCTCGCTACACCACGGAGGAAACTGCTCTAGTGAAGCGATCCGGGTTAATGTGGAAGCGTATCGGGAAGCTGGCCAAGCGGTCCCCGAACGTCAATCAGTGGAGCACCATCTGGAGAATTCCGAATTTCAGGAACTGGTCTTTGCCTACGTCAACGTTCCGATACCTACGGAACGGATAGCAGCATAGCTCGGCCTCGTTACGGGGGAACAACTCCAAGCCAACCCTCTCTCACACAATCAACATTGCATCTCCATAACTGTAAAACCGGTAGCGCTGCTTTACCGCTTCCGCGTAGGCGTGCAGTATGCGATCTCGTCCGGTAAAGGCTGATACGAGCAGCAACAGGGTTGAACGGGGCAGATGGAAATTGGTGATCAAGCCGTCTATCACCTGAAATTCATAGCCGGGATAGATGAACAACTTGGACTGATTCGGTCCGGGCTGGACGTGGCCCGTCTGTTGGGCTGACGATTCGAGCGCTCGTGTGGTGGTTGTCCCAACGGCAATGATTTTTCTCCCGGACGCTTTGGCCGCGTTGATGCATTCTGCGGTTGCCACATCGATTTCATACGATTCGGCTCCCATCGTATGCGTCTCAACCTGCTCTACCCGGATAGGCTGAAACGTACCCAGACCAACGTGCAGGGTCACAAAGCACAGATGAATGCCACTCTGGACCAGCTTGTCGAGCAATGCCGGCGTAAAATGCAGCCCGGCAGTCGGAGCGGCAACCGCACCGGGTTGCTGGGCATACACCGTTTGGTAGCGCTCCCGGTCGGCTGCGTGCCGGCCCGGCGAGCGCCTGATATACGGCGGCAGCGGGACCTCTCCGTGCTGTTCGACAAGTCGTTGAAAATTCTTTTCCGGGAAAAATCGGATATGACCCTGCCCTGCCCTCGGGGCTTCCACCCACTTTCCCCAAAAATTATCCGCGAAATTAATGCGTCCACCGACTTTCTGATTCTGGCCGCCTTTACACAGGACCTGCCAGACTTCTTCCTCAGCAGCGGTGCGTCGAACCAGAAGGAGTTCGACTTTTCCGCCCGTCGTCTTCTTCCCGCGTAACCGAGCCGGGATAACCCTGGTATTGTTCAAGACCAGTACGCAGTCTTTGGGCAACAGACCGAGCAGGTCCGCAAACCGATGATGCGAGAGGGAAGCGTCGCCTCGCCCCACACATAGAAGACGGGACTGGTCGCGTTGTTTCGCCGGCTCTTGAGCGATCAACTCGGCCGGCAGGTCGTAGTCGAAATCAGAAAGGTCCATTCAGGAGGGCTGACATATCTCCTCTCCCTCCGGGGAGAGGAGACATATATTCTAAGTTAATCAACTCAAGGCTCGCTTACGTTGTTGAGCTGTCTGGCGAGCTATCTGGCGCACTCTCCGTTGATGCGGGTCCGCCCATCCCACGTAGAAAGGGCTGTAAGAGATCAATTGGCACCGGAAAGAGGGTGGTTGAGTTATTCTCCGTTGCGACTTCAGAAAGCGTTTGGAGATAGCGCAGTTGGAGGGCGACCGGGTGTTGTTCGATAATACTGGAGGCATCAGCCAGCCGCTGGGCCGCCTGGAATTCGCCCTCGGCATTAATCACCTTGGCCCGGCGTTCCCGCTCGGCCTCGGCCTGTTTTGCCAGCGCCCGCTGCATCTCCTGAGGCAGGTCAATATGTTTCACCTCAACCAGTGAGACCTTAATCCCCCACGGGTCCGTCTGGGTGTCAACGATCTCTTGCAGATGGGCATTGATCTTATCCCGCTCGGAGAGCAGTTCGTCCAGTTCGGCCTGGCCGCAGACACTCCGCAGCGTCGTTTGGGAGAGTTGCGAGGTGGCAAACAGATAATTCTCGATCTCGATTGTTGCCTTATTGGGCTCCAGGACACGAAAATAGAGGACCGCATTGACCTTGATCGAGACGTTGTCCTTGGTGATCACGTCTTGTGGAGGAATGTCCAGGGTAATCGTCCGCATATCCAACCGGACCATGCGCTCAATCAACGGGATGACATAGATCAATCCCGGCCCGCGGTGCTTCACCAGACGGCCGAGTCGAAAAATAACCCCTCGCTCATATTCGGGCAGAATCTTGATGCCGCTCGCCAGGAGTACCAGACCGATAATCAGAAATGTTGCTGCCGGACCAAAATCAAACATGGAGTATCCCCCTCTTCATCACAAATTCGCTGCGCGGCGTACCCGCAGGATCATATGGTCAATCTCGACGATTTGGACCTTTTGACCGACTTCAATCTCTTCGTCACTCTGAGCCGTCCAATACTCGCCGTGCACCCAGACTTTTCCCTGTGGGGTAAGCGGGGTGCGCACTTCACCGATTTCTCCCTGGAGCCCCTCCATTCCTGACGCGACCGGGCGGCGCCACGCCCGCACGGCGAGTGAACCGACAATAAACATGAAGGTCCCCATGGCAAGCGAGGCGGCAAAAATAATACCCCGATCAACCGCAAGCTCGGCGTCCGGCGTATCGAACAGGAATAATGAGCCCAACACAAAGGCAGCAATACCGCTAACGCCCAAGATACCGAAGCTGGGGAGAAACATCTCCGCTATGAGCAGCGCCATGCCCAGACCGATTAAGATCAGACCGGTGTAATTGATGGGTAGAACCTGAAAGGCCGTCAGCGCGAGAATCAAACAAATGCCGCCCGCCAGACCAGGGAGCAACAGGCCGGGGTTCGAGAATTCAAGATACAGGCCCAGCATGCCGGCCATCATGAGCAGGTAGGCGATATTGGGGTCGGCCAGGATATTCAGCACCTTATGCTTCAACCGCATCTCGACCGTGACGATATTGAAGCGGCCCTCACTCAGTTGGGCAGGGCTAAAATCCAGGGTGATCTTCTCCGAGCCAACCTCGACGGCCCGTCCGCTGGCCTGGGTCAGCAAATCGTGCACATCCGTTGCAACAAAATCAACGACGTTCTTTTCCAGCGCCTCGACCTCGGTGATCGAGACACTTTCACGGACCGCTTTTTCCGCCCACTCGACATTGCGGCCCCGGCGCTGCGCAATCGATTCAATAAATGAGACCGTAAAATTTTCGATCTTTTCCCGCATATCGCCTTCGATATTTTGCCCGCCGCTGGCAACCGGATGTGCCGCACCGATGGTTGTGCCCGGAGCCATGGCCGCAATATGACCGGCCATCGTAATGAACACGCCTGCCGAGCCAGCCCCCGCCCCGCTGGGCGATACGTACAGAAGAACGGGCAGAGGGGCGCCCAGCATGTCCTTGACGATGCTCTTGGTCGAGTTCAGTAAGCCACCTGGGGTATCGAGCTGAATAATCAGCGCCAGGGCCCCCTCTTGGGCCGACTGATCGATATTCTCGTGGATGAAGTCACCCACCGCCGGATTAATCGAGGCGTCGATAATAATCCGGTTGATATGGGCATTCTGACTTTGGGCGGGAATACCTATGAGCATACCTAGGCCCGTCAGGAGACAGACGGCAGAAAAGAGGCCGACGGGTCGAACTGTACGGCAACGCTTTCGCACGCTAGAGACGTCCTATTTCTCGGAGTACCGCTTTAATATCTTCCCACACCAAACGCTTATCTTTCGGGTTACGCAGTAAGTAGGCCGGATGCAAGGTCGGCATCAACTTTATCCCGTGATAGGACTGCCACTTGCCACGCAAACGGGTGATGGGGGTCGTCTCCTTCAGCAGCGTCTGGGCGGCAAATTTTCCCAAGGCAATAATAACTTTGGGCCGAATGATCTCCAACTGTTTGGCAAGAAAGGGCTCACACGCCGCAATTTCATCAGGTTCAGGATTCCGATTCTCAGGCGGACGGCATTTGACGACATTGGCAATATAGACGTCCGAGCGCTGCATTTGCATGCCTTTGGTAATGATCTGTGTCAGCAACTGCCCGGCTCGTCCAACAAAGGGTTCGCCCTGCTTATCCTCTTCGTAGCCCGGTCCTTCACCAATAAACATGATCTCCGCATCGGGATTCCCAACCCCAAAGACGATGGTATTGCGTTTTTCGCACAAACGACAGCGCTGGCAGTCGCCTATTTCATCACGGAGTTCTACGAGCGTCTGGACTCCAGCCAGAGGGGCTTCCCCGGCTGGGGCTGTCGGGGCAGCCGCGTCCGGGGGTGAGGCCGGAAAATCCGTGGACGGTGCGGGAGCGTCAGCGGCCTGCTGAGGCCGGTGTTCCACCATTGCCGTACGACTGCTGACAATTGATCCTGGAGAGTCCTCGTCAGCCGATATCGTCGAAGAGGACGGATACGTTACGGGCGGAGCGGGCGGGAAACCCTCGACTCCACCAGCCTGCAACTCCTTTGCATACGCATGCAGGGAGTGGGTAATCTGGGCCAGTCGTGCGTGTGGCGAGTCAGCGGCCATTACCTGTCGAGGATATGCCTAGGCAGTCCGATTGACAAGCTGGGATACAAAAAAAGCAAGACCGTCGTAATATGGCGACGGCGGCAGCACTTCTAACGCCTTCAGGGTCTGCTTACTGTAGGCGTGGGCCATACGCGTGGCTTCGTCGAGCACCCCGGAGCGACGAACCTGCTCCAGTGCGCCGTCAATTTCTTGCTGACTCGGCGAGTGTTTCTCAAAGACGCGTTTGACCTCAGAGTCACGGGCAAGTGCCAGAACAAGCGGCAGAGATGGATTACCGTCTCTGAGGTCGGCCCCGGTTGGCTTGCCAGTCCGGTTGCCGTCGCCGGCCACGTCAAGCACATCATCAACAATCTGGAAGGCCATACCCAGGCAGTAGCCGGACTCTGCCAGGCTTTCGATCACGTTCGGCGAAGCCCCGGCAAGATAAGCCCCCATACGCGCTCCCTGGGCAAACAGCGAGGCGGTTTTGCGTTCGATGATCTCGAAATAGTCGTCCCGCGTCACGCTCGGGTCGTGACGCAAGCGGTCCTGCAAGACTTCTCCTTCGGTCAGGCTGATACAGGCATCCGTCGCCCAGGTAATGACCTTTTCCTCAAAACGACCGCACAGCGCAAAGGCTCGTCCAAATAAAAAATCCCCGGCTATTAGGGTCTCCGCCAGCCCAAAGCGGTGCAGGGCCGACTCTTTCCCGCGCCGGGTCTCCGCTTCATCAATAATGTCGTCATGGAGGAGAGAAGCGGAATGAATAAGTTCCAGGGCGGTGGCAACATCAACGATGTCATTCACATTTTTGCCGCCACAGGCGCGAAACACCATCAGGGCCACGGTTGGCCGGGCTCGTTTCCCACCTGCCCCAACAAGATAATTCCCGATATCACTCAGCAGTTGTTCACGGGATTGGAGGAGCTCAGTCAGCCGTTCTTCAACCTGCTCAAGCTCGGCGGCGACGCAGTCCTGTGGCGAAAAGGAAGCTGGTTGCGAGAGGCTGGCTTTGGCAGACACATTACACTCAAATCGGTCAACATTCCCTCAGACCCGTCCTGAGGCTTCTCACATAATGCCAAAGGCAGGAAAAACGTCAAGGAGTGTAAATATCTTGCCAATTCGGGCGAAAAGGCCCAACTGTACGAGGAGCTGTGATCCAGCCTCAAGACCTTGCTCCTCGCCTCTTTTCCCCCGTATGATGCAAAATACGGTTTAAAAAATGGAGGAGCGGAGGGTTCTGCTATCAGCATGGTACTACAAAACAAAAACATCCTTCTTGGCGTCAGCGGCGGCATCGCGGCCTATAAGGCGGCAGAGCTCGTCCGCCTCCTGGTCAAGGCGGGAGCCACGGTGCGCGTGGTGATGACCAAAAACGCCCAGGAGTTCATTACTCCGCTCACCCTGCAATCGCTGTCCGGTAATCCGGTTTCAACCGATACGTTTGACCTGACGCAAGAATCCGAAATCGGCCATATCCGACTGGCGGATACGGCCGACCTTGTTCTTATTGCGCCGGCAACCGCCAATATCCTGGCCAAACTTGCGCACGGGATTGCCGACGATCTGCTTTCTACCCTGCTTTTAGTCACGCGGGCTCCGGTCGTCCTTGCGCCGGCCATGAATGTCCATATGTACGCCCACTCGGCAACGCAGGAAAACCTTAAGACCTTACGGCGTTTCGGCCACCACATTATCGAGCCCGCGGAAGGGGAATTGGCCTGTGGCTACGAAGGCAAGGGCCGTTTGGCCGAGCCCGAACAGATTGTCGAGTGCGTGGAGGCCACGCTGACCAAAAAGGATATGCAGGGCGAGCATGTCATCGTAACGGCCGGTCCCAACTGTGAGCCCATTGATCCGGTCCGCTTTATCACCAATCGCTCGACCGGGAAAATGGGTTTTGCCATGGCCCGCATTGCCCACCAGCGCGGTGCGGAGGTCACCTTGGTCAGCGGACCAACCGCGTTGGACGCGCCGTTCGGGGTACGGCTGTGTTCGGTACGCACCGCACTCGAAATGCAGCAGGCCGTCCTCGCCCACTACCCTCGGGCCACTATCGTTGTCTCAGCCGCGGCTATCGCCGACTATCGACCGGCCCAGCCCACGACTCAAAAGATCAAGAAAAAAGACGGCGACTTTTCTATTCCGCTCGCCCGTAATCCGGACATTCTGGCCGGACTCGGCCAGGACAAGGGCAACCGGCTGCTGGTCGGCTTTGCCACAGAAACGGAAGATGTCCTCCAAAACGCCGAGCGCAAGCTCCACTCAAAAAATCTCGATATGATCGTGGCCAACGATGTGACGCAAGAAGGCGCCGGCTTTGCCGGCGATACCAACATCGTGACCCTGTTGGACCGAGCCGGTCAGCAAGAACCACTCCCTTTGATGTCCAAAGACGCAGTCGCCCATGCAGTCTATGACCATCTGCTCGCCCTAAAGAAATCCCCAACCCCGTAGGTCCCTCCGCATATGGGCACGCCGAGCCTCCCCCAGCCCGTGAAATTGTTGATGGGTCTGCTCGCCGCCGATACTGCCCTCTTCGCCCAGACGGCTGCGCGGCTGGAAGCGGCTTATGGTCGGATTGATTTGGAAAGCGCGGTTTTCCCCTGGGAGACCACGGACTATTACCGAGCGGAGATGGGCGATCATCTACTGCGGCGCTTTGTGACGTTTGAGCAACTCATCATGCCCGAAGACCTGATTCGGTTAAAACTCGAAGCCAACAAATTGGAATACGCCTTTGCCGTTCCACCAGGTCCGGCTTCGCCGCGCCGCGTGAATCTCGACCCCGGCTATATCGATACGACGAAGCTCGTCCTGGCATCAACCAAGGCCCAGGCCCATCGACTCTACCTGTCTCAGGGCATCTATGCCGAGGTGACACTCCTCTACCACCACGCAGCCTACCATCCTTTTGTGTACACCTACGCAGACTATCGCTGGCCGGAGACGCACGACTTCCTGAAACAAGCCCGCACGAAATATCTGAAACAGCTCCGGGAGCAGCAGAACCTGGTATAGGGGCAGCCTTAACAACCGACCCAACTAACCCAATCGACCCAACCCACTCAATCGACCCTCAACACCGCCCGCAACTCACGGGGCAACCGTTTCACCCTGCCCGCGTCATCAACACAGGCGTGCCGCGTCGCCCCTTCTGCGATCAATATATCGTCAGCCACACGGACAATCCGATAGCCGAAGCGAATACTCGCTCCGCCGACCGCCTCTATTGTTGTCGTCATCCTGAGCACGTCATCGAACAGCGCGACCGCCCGGTAGCGACACTGGACTTCCCGAACCGGGAAATGAATACCCTCAGCTTCAAGCTCACGGTACGGTTTACCCAGCGCGCGCAGGAACGCCACCCGCCCCTCTTCAAACCACGGCAGATAGGCGGCATGGTGCGCCATCCCCGCCTGGTCGGTCTCGGCGTAGCGGACACGCAGGGTGTGGGTATGGGAGGGAGGGGCTGGGAGTTGGGGGTTGGGGATTGGGGAAGAAGATTGCTCGGTCTTTGCCATGCACTCTAGCCCCAACCCCGGATCTCTATCGCCCTTTCCAATTGGGTTTACGCTTCTCGGCAAAGGCCCGTGGCCCTTCGACCACGTCTTCGGAGTTCATCATCTGCTTGAGCGCCGGGTAGGACTGGGCAAAGGCTTCGTCCAAGGTCAGCCCCGCACCCATCATGGCGCACTGTTTGGTCGCCCGGACCGACAGGGGGGCACATTCCTGGATTTCATCCGTCCAGCGCTTGACCGTGGCCTTGAGGTCGGCCAGTGGGACGACTTCATTCACAATACCCCAGCGATGCGCTTCCTGGGCGGTCATATGCTTGCCGGTCAGCATATAGCCGAGCGCAATCTTGAGCGGCATCTGGCGCGGTAAGCGGTGAACCCCCCCGGCGGCAGCCGCCAGGCCGACGCGTGGTTCAGGCAGCCCGAGTCTCGCGTGATCGGCAGCCACGATGATGTCACACGCCAGCGCCATCTCAAATCCGCCACCCAGGGCAAAACCGTTCACCGCGGCAATTGTTGGTTTCCAGATATCGGTACGGTCGGTTAAGCCCCCGAAGCCGCCCTTGGCTCGCTTTTTCGGGAAGCCGTGCTCGGCCGTGTATTTGAGATCATTCCCGGCCGAAAACGCTTTGTCTCCAGCGCCAGTCAGGACAATCACCCAGGTGTTGTCATCGGCGAGCGCGTCATCCCAGATTGCCGATAATTCCTCGGCAGCCGGTGGATGCACGGCATTCAGCCGCTCCGGGCGATTCATGGTGATGGTGGCAACATGGCCTTCCTTTTCATAGATTGCATATTCGTACGCCATAGCTCCTCCCTCGTTGTATGTCTTTCTTCACCTGGTCAAAAGCGGATTGGATACTACCGTTCCGTCATGGTAAAAGCAACAAAATGGCGGCTCATCCCTCCCCTCTGTCAGAACAGGTGGCCCTGATTACCGGTGCGGGCCGCGGCATCGGCAGAGCCATCGCCCTCAGGCTCGCTCAGGCGGGAGCGAAGACGGTTTTGGCCGCCCGGACTGAACAGGAGCTTCAAAATACAGCGCGCAGTATTCAGGACCAGGGAGGCGAAGCACTCTCGATTCCGACCGACTTACAGCAGGATGAGCAGGTTACGGCTCTCATCGAGAAAACGCTCGCGGGATACGAGCGTATTGACATCCTTGTCAATAACGCCGGTGGCGGGCCGCCGCGCACGCCCATCGTGAAATCGCGCCTCACCGACTGGGAATCCGTCTTACGGGTGAATTTGTTCGCGTCTATGTCTCTCACCAAGCACGTCCTCCCGTCCATGATCGAACGCCGACGCGGCACCATCATCATGCTGGGCTCAACCGCCAGTTTGAGCGGACGGGCCGGCGAGGCCGCCTATGCGGCCAGTAAGTTTGGCGTACGCGGGTTTACGCAAGCCTTATTTGAGGAGGTACGGCGGTACGGCATCAAGGTCTCGTTACTCTGTCCGGGCTCGGTTGACACTACGCTCATTCCGTACAATAAGCGGCTGGATCGCGAGAAGCTCCTCAGTCCGGATGACGTCGCAGAGGCAGCCTACCATATTGCCGCCGCTTCGCCGCGCGCCTGTCCGGCTGAAGTGATCCTCCAGCCCCAATTTGAGCCGTTTACGTAAACCCGTATTATTCTCTTATGGACCTCAGCGGCAAAGTCGCCCTCGTCACCGGTGGAGCAAAGCGTGTAGGGAAAGCCATCGTCTTTGCGCTTGCCCGACGGGGCTGCAAGCTGGTGGTCCACTACTACACCTCTCAGACCGAAGCGGAAGCAACCGTTCGAGAACTCCGAAGCGCCGGGCATGAGGCACTCGCCCTTCAGGCTGACATCAGCCGTGAAGCGGATGTTGACCGCCTGATCGAACAAGCGCTTGGGCATTTCGGGCGCATCGACGTGTTAGTCAACAACGCCGCCCTTTTTTACCGTACCCCGATTGATACGGTCACGTTTGATGACTGGGAACAGATTATGGACGTGAACCTGGACGGCACCTTCTATTGCGCGCATAAAATCGGCCTGCGCATGAAGGAGTGGGGCTGGGGCCATATTATCAACATGGCCGATGTCGCAGGACAGCACCCGTGGGCTGACTACGTGCCCTACTCTGTCTCAAAAGCCTGCGTGCTGGCCTTCAGTCAGGGGCTGGCCATGGAACTTGCGCCCGAAGTCATGGTCAACGCGGTTATTCCGGGGCCAGTCCTCTTCCAGGACGATACGCCGCAGGAGATCCAGCGCCGCGAAATCGAAAAGACTCTGGTCAAACGCGCCGGAACCCCCGAGGAAGTCGCCCAACTCGTTGTCTTTGTGGCGGAGTCCGATTTCAGTACGGGCGCGGTGTTTTCGGTGGACGGGGGGCGGCGGCTGACGTAAGACTCCATTTACTTCGACTTTTTATTTCCATTCGACATATTCGGATTCGCGCGATAAAAGAGCCTTTAATCTAGAGCGCAGAACGGAGGATCGCACATGAGCCAGCACCCTGCTCGACGGAGGACTTTTGGGAAGAGATGGAGGTCTTTGCTCCTCCATCTCTGTCTGGGGTTGGTGGTCTTGGCGTCGTCTCTGGCACAGGCCGCCTCGCTGGAGAATCCGAGTGGGGGGCTGTTTTATTCGGGTGTGGGAGTCATCTCGGGCTGGAAGTGTGAAGCCAACGGGGAGCTCACCGTGCGCTTCAACGGCGGAGACCCGATTCCCCTGGTGTACGGCAGCGAGCGGCCCGATGTTCTCGACGCCGGGGCGTGTGCCAGCGCCGATGTCGGCTTTGTGGCTATCTGGAACTGGGCGCGGCTCGGGGATGGGACCCATACCGCCGTGGCCTACGATGATGGGGAGGAGTTTGCCCGCGGCACGTTTCAGGTCGCCACCCTCGTGGAAGGTGAGGACTTTGTCCGAGGGATAAGTGGCCGCTTTCGGGCGCGGGACTTTCCGGACCCGGGGGTGAATGTGCTGCTGCGCTGGAATCAGAATGTGCAGGGGTTTGTGATTGAGGGGGTGGAAGAGTAACGGGTGACGGGAGGCTCGTATGCATAAGCCGAGCACTATCCTATGTCTCCTGCTCCTGGTCGTCTTGAGTGGCTGGCTGGCAGTTAATACACAGCCCGCCTTAGCCCAACAGACCGTCACCCTGTCCGGGCGGGTCACCGACGCCGCCGGTCAAGCCGTGCCCGGCGTACGCGTTTCTCTGGAACGCCTGCCAGGATATATTTATACTGACGGGCAAGACACGGACAGCAACGGCGACTATCGCTTCTCGGTGCCGTCAGGGAGATATCTGCTGAAGGTCTGGGCTCAGGGCCCGCTCATTGCCCGCGAGCGAGAACTGTCGCTCTCGACGAATGCCACCCAGAACATCGTCTTGGAGACCGGCGTGACACTGTCGGGGCAGGTGACCGGCCCCGGTGGGCAGTCGCCGCCCGGGGTGTATCTATCCGTCCGGGACGATGCAGGCCAGCAGATCAGTTTTGCCTGGACGGACGATGGCCACTACAGCCTGGGAATACCTGCTGGGACCTACCAGATCGACGTGGTTAGCGAAGACTTCATAGATCGGAGGCTGGAAGAGGTGGCAGTGGCCCAAGACACTGTCCTCAACATTATCCTGGAGGCCGGGGTTGTGCTGGGAGGGAAAATCGTGGACGACGGGGACCAGCCCGTGTCCAACGCCCAGGTCTGCGTCCACCTGTCCACCGAAGAGTTCTGGGAAGGTTTCTGTACGAATAGCGAAGATGGAGGCAGCTTTCAGCTCCAAGTCACCCCGGGGGTATATGTGGTTACGATCCGCCCGGTGTTCCCCCTCCACCGGACTCGGCAGGTGCTAGAGGTCAGCGAGGAGGGAGAGACAGACCTCGTGCTGACAGTGAGTCGGGACCCCATGCCATTCGTACCTGACGATCCTCCCAAAGCCGCACTCATCAGCATCTCCGCTCCTACGGCAGAGGGCGAGGTGACGCTGAACGGGGCGGCGGGTTCCGTTGCTCCTCATAGCACAGTGGTCGCCATTACCCTGGAGACCGGGCACGTTGCCACCGCTCAAGCCACGGATAGGGGGAGTTTTCGGGCGGCCCTGTTTGCTCCGGCCGGCACGTCCATCCTCATCAAAGCCGATCCGGTCGGCACAGCCGTGGCACAGTTCTTATCTTTAGAAGCAGACGCAAATACCAAGCCAGCAGTGCTGGCAGGCCTCCCCGGGACGATTCTGCGGGTAGCGGCCCCCCCAGGCGGTGGCATACCAATCGGCGGTGCCGGACGGTCCCATTGGGATACGCTTCCTGCCTGGACGTTCCAGGGCTCTCTCACAGCCCGCACTTTCGCCCCAGGCGATCCCCTGCGGGTCCGCGGCACGGTCCGGGTGGCTTCCTCAGTCTTACAGGGGGTTGACAATCTCCAGGTGAATGCGGCCCTCAGGTTTGAGCGACTCTCCGACTCCGATGGGTCAAGTCTCCTCCGTAGAAGCATCTTTGCATCTACCTTCGTCACCACCACCGGACTGCCGATTGAACGGGAACCCCAGTGGTGGGATGAGGGGTTGAACCAATACCAAGAGAGACCTTTGGTTAAAACGACTACCGATCAGGTTGAAGCGAAGCTTGACCTGACGCTCACCCTACCAGCTGACTTACCCGCCGGATACTATAGACCGTTTCTTACCCTCTTCTTCCCAGATATGCCTATGGAGCATTCCCCTAGCCGTCCAGTTATTCTCCCAGATTTTAGTATAAGTCCATCAGACACAGCCCGCCTGCCGATTATCCGGGTGGGAAGTCCTGCCCTGCCACACCTGGACTGGGTGCTCTTGCTGGATACGCTCAGCAACGGCTCGCGCGGGGTTCTGGCTGGAGAAGACGCTGACCGCTTCGGAATCGCCCAACGGATTCTGACTTCCTCGGAAACGTTTGTAATCCCGCGGCAGAGCACAGCGTCAGGCAGGCTGCTGACCTATCGCCTTGAGCCGTTTGTCCCAGCGGGAGGCGCTGGGAGCGCCGGAAGACTGTATGTCCCCCATATTGCCTTCCGGTTTCCCTCGGGGAGTCTCACCGTTAGAATCCGCCAGCCCGATGGAGCCGAGCGGGTCCTGGGTCCCGCCCCGTTCGTGCAGTCCCGGCTCAAGAGCCTCGTGAACGAAGAGGGATTTCTCTTAGACGGGGGTGGAGGCCATATTACCGATGCCTACCAACTCACCACCTTGGGCCCGCGTTTTGACGTCACGTTCACACAAGACGGCCCGCACGTTATTACTGTGGAGGGGACGATTGACGATATCTGGGGCAACACCTGGACTGGGGGCGGCACCTATGAAGTTCATGTTGGGCGGGTTCTGGCCCTGGATACCGCCGTGCTCCCCGGTACACATTTCGAGGTCGGTGATGGCTTCAATCCAGGCTTGGTGGTCTCCCCACCGATGACGACCGAAGTGGAGGTACGGATTCAGCATATACCCCACTCGGATATCAGTCAGCTTGAGGAGCGCGTTATTCGGGGGCAGACGAACCGCTTTGGCTATTTCCAACCGGCGGGTAACAGCGTGATATTCGATCAACCGGGGGAGTACCGGGTGGATGTCACTGCGCGAGGTCGGGATGCGCTGGAACAACTGTGGAGGGGCTCGCGCACTTGGGGCGGCGTCGTAGCTCCGGTCAATCCCACCATTGTGGCCCACGGACGGCGGGGGATTGATCAGCAGAATACGATCGGACCGCAGTGGTTCTTTTTCGACCAACTGTCCCGGAATGGGGAGACTCCCCATGTGCCCTTTCCCTTTCAGTCCGGTGATGTGACCTGGGTCGAAGAGGCAGGCGATGTCGACTCCTCCCTCCCGGTCCTGACCTTTCACGACCCGAGTCGCCAGCTCACCGCGCTGCTGCGGCAAAGAGGGGGTGAGAGCGTCCCTCTCGGAGTGGGGGCCGGCAGCTTTGCCGAGCGGGTGGTGGTGGGTGAAACCCCGCTGTTCTCCAGTCGGCCCGATGGGGATGATCCCCATCTCGATCCCAGCAAGGTGGATCTGTGGGCCTACAGCTATCGCTCGGTACAGCGCCCGCTCGTCCGCGTCCGCGAAGAGATCAGCGAAGACTCTATTCCGAATCCGTATTGGCGTTTTAATGATCGTTACGCCAAGCAAATTGGGGTGGGAGCCCACGGTGACCTGCCCGGCGAGTTCAAGTTTCAGTATGGGGCAGCGGTACTGCACGGCTCCGCGCTCGATCAAGCACATTACGCCATCCACGGCTCTCTGTTTGTCTTACTTCCAGAGAACGACCCGGACGGCACCCGGACCTTTCCCCCGTTTCAGGGCAACGGTGGGGGCCCAAGTGGCGGGCCTCTCTTTACCCTCAAAGGTGAAGATATCGACCTCTTCATGCATCTGACCGGTGTGCGACCCGGTAGCGTACTAGAGACAGGTAATACCTTTGCCTTGGTCGGAGCAATCGGTCCCACTCTGCCGGCCCAGGTGACCTATACCGTTACGGCCCCGGACGGCAGCCAACGCCGCTTCAGTGGGTGGGCGAATGAGATCGGCTATTACTACGAACCGGATGATAACTTCATCGTGGACCAACCTGGACGATACACCGTTGATCTGCAAGTCACCTATGATGGGAGTACGTCCGCTGGGCAAGTCACGGCCCCCTTTCCGACCGGCCACGTACTCGGCACGGCACGGGGGCAATTCTCGGTCTACGTCGTCTCGCCCCATAGTATGCCGTTGACTGTGGACCTGCCTCGGCATGATTTCCTGACGGCACCATCGGACTTCACGGTCACGGCCAGTACACCAACAGAGATGACGCTTACGAGCGGGCATATGACAGCCTTGATGCCGGGAGTGGTACTGGAGGACGGGCCGCTGTCGTTGAGGAACAACGGGCTGACCTATGACTACGATCCGGTGAGTCTGGCTGCTGGAGTACCGATCCTGGACGTAGAACGTGATGGTCGCCCCGTTGCGGCGGATGTGGTCACAGTCAGTCTGTTTGGAGAGGGGACGGACAGTGAAGGCCAACCGAGCTATGCGGCGCGGGTGGTGACGCTACACGGGGCGGAGTTCCTGAACCTGACGCCGGTCGCGCCTGGTCCCAATGCGATCCGTGATTTGGAGCCACTGGAGTAACGTGAGGAGAACTTCATGCACGAGCCGCGCTCGATCCTACGTCCCCTGCTCCTGGTCTTCCTTATCGGCTGGCTGGTGGCTGCCCAGCCGGCTTATGCCCAACAGAGCGTCACCCTGTCCGGGCGGGTCACAAACGCCGCCGGCCAGCCCGTACGTGGCGCGTCCGTTGAGTTGTTCCGTCTACCGGGCTGGGTCTGGGTTAACGGGCAGGAGACGGACGGTAATGGCACCTATCGCCTCACGGCGGCGCCAGGAACCTACCAGTTTGAGATTCTGCCTCCACACGGCTCGCTCATTCGACAAAGGATTGACCTGACGCTCTCGACGCATACCACCCGTGATATTGTCCTGGAGCAAGGCGTGACGCTATCCGGGCGGGTGACGACCGCCAACGGGCAGCCGCCGACCGGGGTCTGGCTGGCTGTCCATAGCGACGCTGGGGAGCAGTTCAGTTCCCGCAATGTGGACACGTCCGGCCACTACAGCTTAGGGCTGCCTGTGGGGACCTACCGGATTGAAGTGCATCACGACGCCTTCCTGAATCCGAGGCTGGAGGGAGTAGAGGTCACTCAGGATACCATCCTCAACATCACTTTGGAGTCCGGCGTACTGCTGGAAGGCAAGGTCGTGGACGACGCGGAACAGCCCGTACCAGACGCACAGCTCTGTGTCCACCTGCCTGCCGAGCAGTGGTGGGAAGGTTTCTGTACGAATACCGAGCTTGCAGGTGGCTTTCAGATCCGAGTCGCCCCGGCGATGTATGTGATCACGATCCACCCGATCCTCCCCCTCCACCCGACTCGACGTCGCTTGGAGGTCAGCGGAGCGGGAGTGACAGATCTCATTTTGACAGTGAGTCGGCAGCCCATGCCATTTGTGCCCGATGATCCGCCTAAGGCTGCTCTCATCAGCATCTCCGTGCCTACGGCGGACGGTGAAGTGAAGCTGACCGGGTCGGCGGGCTCGGTTGCTCCCCATAGTACAGTGGTCGCCGTTACCCTGAATACTGGCCATTTTACTGCCGTCCAGGCTACGGCTAGTGGAAGTTTCACAGCCACCCTGTTTGCTCCAGCGGGCACCTCCATCCTCATCAAAGCCGACCCGTTCGGTCCTAACGTGGCAGCGTTTTTTCCTACCGAAGATCAGGAAGAACAGAATACGGCACTAACTGGTTTCCCTGGTACGATTCTGCGAGTTACGGACCCCTCGAGCACTGGTATTCCAATTGGCAGTGCAGGGCGGACCCATTCTGAAGCCCCCCCCGCCTGGACATTCCACGGCTCTATTACGACCCAGACTCTCGCCCCGGGCGCTCCTCTACGAGTCAACGGCACGGTCCGGGTGGATTCCCCAGCCCTACAGGGGGTTGATGCACTCCAGGTCCAGACAGACCTCCGGCTTGACCGACTCTCGGATCCCGAGGGGTCGAGCATACTCCGCAGGAGCATCTTTGCTTCCACCTTCCTCACTCCTACCAATCTGCCGCTTGAACGGGAACCCTTTTGGAATAACGGCTTCAGCCAATACCAAGCAGTGCCTTTAGTCAAAACGGCTTCCGACCAGGCCGAAGCGAGGGTAGACCTGACGCTGCCTCTACCGCCCGATTTACCCGCGGGGTATTATCAGCCGATTCTTGCCTTCCACTTTCCAGATATGCCACAGGAGAGTCCTTCCAGCCGTTTATTTATTCACTCAGAGTCGGGCCGGCATGAACCATCCGCCGTCCGTCTGCCGATTATCCGGGTCGGAAGTCCAGCCTCGCCCCGTCTGTATTGGGCGCTCTTCCTGGACACCCTCAGCAACGGGTCGCGTGGAATCCTGACAGAAGAAGACATCGACCACTTTGGGATAGCCCAACGGATTCTCACCACATCAGAAACCTTTGTGATCCCGCGCCTGGATGCAGCCTCGGGACACCCGCTGACCTATCGTCTCGAACCGTTTGCCCCGACCGTAAGTATTGGTAAGGGGGATCTCCCAGGTCCACCCACCATTCCCTTCCGCTTTCCCTCCGGCAGTCTCACCGTCACGATTCGCCGTCCCGATGGGCGTGAAACCTTCCTGGGCCCCACTCCCTTTGTCCAGTCCCGTCTGAAGAGCCTCGTGAAGGAAGATGGCTTTCCTATAGATGACGGTGGAGGCCATATTACCAATGCCTATCAACTCACCACCCTAGACCCCCGCTTTGAGGTCACGTTTGCGCAAGATGGACTCCACGTCATTACCGTCGAGGGCACGATTGACGATATCTGGGGCCACACCTGGACCGGAGGCGGCACCTACGAAGTCCATGTCGGTCGGGTCCTGGCTCTGGATACCGCTGTACTGCCTGGCACCCACTTTGAGGTGGGTGATGGGTTCAATCCGGGGCTGGTCGTCTCCCCACCGATGACCGCCGAGGTCGAGGTGCGGCTCCAGCACATCCCCCACTCGGATGTCAGTCAGCTTGAGGAGCGGGTGATCCGGGGCCGGACGAACCGCTTTGGGTACTTCCAACCGGCGGGCAACAGCTTCGTGTTCGATCAGCCTGGGGAGTACCGGGTCGATATTACGGCAAAGGGCGAGGATACGAAGGGACAGCTGTGGATGGGTTCACGGACCTGGGGCGGTGTCGTGGCGCCGATGAATCCCACTATTGTTGCCCACGGCCGGCGGGGGATTGAGAGTCAGGAGACGATTGGCCCCCAGTGGTTCACCCGTGACCAGATCGGCATCCCGGTCGGTTCCGGGAAGGTCCACTTTCCCTTTCAGTCGGGCGATGTGCAATGGCTCGAAGCTCTGGACGCTGACCTTCCGTTGTTGAGCTTTCACGATCCGAGTCGCCGCCTTACCGAGCTACTGAGGAAAAGAGCACCGGGAGCAGCTATAGTGGGACCCGGCAGCTTTGCCGAGCGGGTGGTGGTGGGCGAAGCGCCGCTGTTCTCCAGTCGTCCCGATGGGCTTGATCCCCATCTCGACCCCACCAAGGTAGACCTCTGGGCCTACAGCTATCGTTCGGTCCAGCGCCCACTCGTTCGGGTTCGGGAAGAGATTAGCGAAGATGTCATTCCGAACCCATATTGGCGTTTTAATGAACGCTATGCCAACCAGATCGGGGTGGGAGCGAACGGCGATCTGCCTGGGGAGTTCAAGTTTCAGTATGGGGCAGCGGTCCTGCACGGCTCCGCGCTCGACCAAGCGCACTACGCCATCTACGGCTCGCTGTTTGTCTTGGTGCCCAATGACGATCCAGATGGGACGCGCACCTTTCCACCGTTTCAGGGCAACGGCGGTGGCCCCAGCGGTGGCCCTCTGTTCACCCTCAAGGATGAACAGATTGACCTGTTTATGCATCTGACCGGGGTGCGACCCGGCAGTGTGTTGGAGACCGGCAACACCTTCGCCCTGGTTGGGGCAATAGGCCCCACCCTGCCCGCCCAGGTGACGTATACCGTTACCGCGCCAGATGGCAGCCAACAACGGTTCAGCGGGGTGGCGAATGAGATTGGGTACTACTACGAACCGGAGGATAATTTCATCGTGGATCAGCCCGGACGCTACATCGTCGATCTCCAAGTGACCTACGACGGAAGCACCTCCGCCGGACAAGTCACGGAACCTTTTCCCCAAGGCCACGTGCTCGGCACGGCCCGAGGGCGTTTCTCCGTGTACGTCGTCTCTCCTCACAGCCCCCCACTCACCGTGGACCTACCTCGGCATGACTTCTTGACGGCCCCGGCCGACTTCACCGTCACGGCTAGAGCGTCTAATGGGCTGACACTCACCGAGGGCCATATGACAGCGTTGATGCCGGGCGTCGTCCTGGAGGATGGTCCACTAACGGTAGGCAGTAATAGGTTGACCTATGACTACGATCCGGTGGGTCTCGCCTCTGGAGTACCGATACTGGACGTAGAACGCGAGGGTGTTCCGGTGGCGGCCGATGTGGTCACGGTCAGTCTGTTTGGAGAGAGTATGGACAGCGAGGGCCAGCCGAGTTATGCGGCGCGGGTGGTGACATTACACGGCCCGGAGTTCCTGAGCCTGACGCCGATCGCGCCCGACCCCAATGCCCTCCGTGACCTGGAGCCGCTGGAGTAAGGAGGGCAGATTTCATGCACGAGCCAACTATCCTGCGTCTCCTGCTCCTTGTCGTCCTCCTCGTTGGGCTAGAGGTTGCACAGCCCGCTGAGGCCCAACAGACCGACGCGTTGTTGGAAGGCAAAGTCGTGGACGATACGGCCCATCCGGTGTCCGATGCTCAGGTCTGTGCTCATCTCTCGACTGAAGCATGGTGGGAGAATCCCTTCTGCTCCGACACGACTCCCACGGGCAACTTTCAACTCCGCGTCCCTCCAGCAGACTATGTCGTCACAGTCCGCCCAGCGTTTCCCCTCCAGCCGACCCGGCACCGTCTTGAAGTCAGCGGGAAAGGAGTGGCGGACTTGGTGCTCACAGTGAGCCGGCAGCCCATGCCGTTCGTGCCCAGCGATCCACCCAAGGCCGCGCTCATCAGTATCTCTTCTCCTACCGCAGACGGTGAGGTGACGTTGACCGGGGCGACGGGCGCGGTTGCGCCTTATAGTGCGGTGGTCGCCTTTACTCTGGAGACCGGGCACTTTACCACTGCGCAGGCCGCGGCTGATGGGAGTTTTACGGCGACCCTGTTTGCTCCGGCAGGCACGTCCGTCCTTATTAAAGCCGACCCGTTCGGTTCGAGCGTGGCGGAGTTTCTGCCCACGGCTGGAGATGGAGGAAAACAGATTTTGCTGAGCAGCGGGGGGCAGGGTGGGTATCTCTATCCACTCGCCGGCCTCCCCGGCACGATTCTCCGCGTAGCCGATCCCCCAGGTGCGGGCATTCCGATTGGCGGGGCAGGGCGGAGAAGTCTTGAATCGTTGCCGGCCTGGACGTTCCACGGTTCCATCAATACCCAGACCCCGGCCCCCGGCGATCTCCTGCGGGTTCGTGGGAGGGTCCGGGTAGATTCGCCAGCCTTACAGGGGGGCAGCGCGCTCCGGCTGGGGACACGCCTCGGGCTTGAGCGACTCTCCCATACCGATGGGTCAAGCATACTCCGCTCAAGCTCCTTCGCCTCCACCTTCCTCACCCCCACTGGGCTGCCGATTGAACGCCAACCTCGGTGGTGGGATGAGGGCGTAAGCCAATACCAGGAAGGGTCTTTGGTCAAAACGGCTGCGACGCAGGCCGAAGCGGAGATTGACCTGACGCTCCCCCTGCCGCCGGACTTGCCCGCCGGGTATTATCGTCCCTCCCTTAATTTTTGGTTTCCAGATATGCCGGCGGAGGATCCTCCCAGCCGGTCGATTACTCTGCGTGCCCAGCAAGCGGCTCGGGGTTTGATATCCGACGCCCCCCTGCCGATTATCCGGGTGGGAAATCCTGCCCCGCCCCACCTGGATTGGGTTCTCTTACTAGACACGCCCAGCAACGGCTCACGCGGGGTCCTGGCTGGAGAAGACGCTGACCGTTTTGGGGTGGCGCAGCGGATCCTGATCTCGTCGGACACGTTTATCATCCCACGTCTCGGCACGGCCTCGGGCCAGCCGCTGCCCTATCGTCTCGAACCGTTCATCCCGACCGTGAGTCTCGCGAACGGTTCTGGCGGTGAGATTCCCGCTCCCCCTCTCATCCCCTTCCGCTTTCCCTCCGGCAGTCTCACCGTCACGATTCGCCAGCCCGACGGGCGCGAGACCGTCCTGGGACCCACCCCATTCGTGCAGTCCCGACTCAAGAGCCTCGTGGACGAAATTGGAGAACTCCTTGATTTCGGGGGAGGCCATATTAGCGATGCCTACCAACTCACTACCTTGGACCCCCGCTTTGAGGTCACCTTTGCCCAAGATGGTCTGCACGTCATCACCGTGGAGGGTACGATTGATGACATCTGGGGCAACACCTGGATGGGAGGCGGCACCTACGAAGTCCATGTCGGCCGGATTCTGGCTCTGGATACGGCCGTGCTACCTGGGACCCACTTTGAGGTCGGCGATGGGTTCAATCCCGGCCTCGTGATCTCCCCACCAATAACAGCCGAGGTCGAGGTGCGGTTTCAGCATGTCCCCCATTCGGATCTCAATCAGCTCCAGGAGCGAGTGATCCGAGGGCGGACGAACCGCTTCGGGTATTTCCAACCCGCCGGCAACAGCTTCGTGTTCAACCAGCCTGGGGAGTACCGGGTGGATATCACGGCAACGGGCCGGGATGCACAAGGGCAACTGTGGATGGGCTCACGCACCTGGGGTGGCGTCGTGGCCCCAGGCAATCCAACCATTGTCGCCCACGGGCGGCGGGGGATCGACTCGCAGGAGACGATTGGGCCGCAGTGGTTCACGCGCGACCAGCTCGGCATTCCGGTCGGGGGTAATCATGTCCCCTTGCCCTTTCAGTCGGGCGATGTGCAGTGGCTCGAAAATGCCGACTCGGCCATCCCGCTCCTGACCTTTCACGACCCCAGCCGCCAGCTCACTGCGCTGCTGCGGCAAAGAGGCTCTGATTACATCCCTCTCCAGCCCCCCGGCAGCTTTGCCGAGCGGGTGGTGGTGGGTGAAACCCCACTGTTCTCCAGCCGACCCGATGGGCGTGATCCCCATCACGATCCCAGCAAGGTGGACCTGTGGGCCTACAGTTACCGCTCGTCCCAACGTCCCCTCATCCGGGTCCGGGAGGAGATCAGCGAAGACTCTATTCCGAATCCGTACTGGCGCTTTGATGATCTCTACGCCAACCAGATCGGGGTAGGCCAACATGGCGACCTGCCCGGCGAGTTCAAGTTCCAGTATGGGGCGGCGGTGCTGCATGGGCTGGCCCTCGACCAATCCCACTACGCCATCCACGGCTCGCTGTTTGTCTTAGTACCGGATGACGATCCGGATGGCACCCGCACCTTTCCACCCTTTCAGGGGAACGGTGGCGGGCCAAGCGGTGGCCCCCTCTTTACGCTCAAAGGCGAAGAGATTGATCTGTTTATCCATTTGACTGGTGTGCGGCCGGGCAGTGTACTGGAGACGGGCAACACCTTCGCGCTCGTCGGGGCAATCGGCCCCACCCTCCCCGCCCAGGTGAGCTACACCGTTACGGCCCCTGACGGAAGCCAACGCCGCTTCAGTGGGTGGGCGAATGAGATTGGGTACTACTACGAACCGGACGATAATTTCATCGTGGACCAACCGGGACGCTACACCGTCGATCTGCAAGTCACGTATGATGGGAGTACCTCCGCCGGACAAGTGACTGCCCCGTTTCCCCAAGGCCATGTATTAGGCACGGCCCGAGGCCGTTTCTCGGTCTACGTCGTCTCCTCTCACAGCCCTCCCCTCACCGTGGACCTGCCCCGGCATGACTTCCTGACAGCGCCGGCGGACTTTACGGTCACGGCTAGCGCGTCTAGTGGACGAACTCTCACCGATGGGCATATGACAGCCCTCATACCGGGAGTCGTGCTGGAGGACGGACCGCTGTCGGTGGAGGCCAACGGGCTGACATATGATTACGATCCGGTGAATCTGGCTGCTGGAGTCCCGATCCTGGATGTGGAACGCTTTGGCCAGCCGGTGGCGGCGGATGTAGTCACGGTCAGTCTGTTTGGGGAAGGAACGGACAGCGAAGGCCAGCCGAGTTATGCGGCGCGGGTGGTGACCCTGCACGGCCCAGAGTTTCTCAATCTGACGCCGGTCGCACCCGGCCCCAATGCGATTCGTGACCTCGAACCCTTGGAGTGAGTCTTACCCCTCCTAATGTGGAGCGAACGGAGATGGGAGCCGAACGGGCCAGCCTGTCATGTGGATCATCTCTCCCCTATTGCGGCCTCTGTCTCTCTTGATGTTGCTTATCTGCGGCGTCCTCGGGCGGCCTGTCTCCGCTCACGCCACGAGCAGTATCGGCCTCACCCCGGATGGGACAACCCTCTTTGTGGTCAATCCGGACTCCGGCTCCGTCTCCGCGATTGACACCGCCTCCGAGACCATGCTGGCCGAACTCATCGTGGGGAGAGACCCCCGCATGCTCACCATAGGACCGGACGGCCAGCGGTTGTACGTTACCAGCCAAGCCTCGGCAACACTGACCATCCTGGAGACCCAGCCGTTCTCGGTACTCACCAAGCTGCGCATCGGCCCGGAGCCCTATGGCGTCGTCGCCGACCCCAATGGGCCCCTCGTATACGTGGCCGCCTCCGGCGCCGACCGGATTGACATAGTCGACACCCAACTCGCCCGGGTCGTGGACACCATCCCCGTCCACGCCCGACCCAAGGGGCTGACCCTCTCCACAGATGGCACACGACTGTACGTCACCCACTTCCTGTCCGGCACAGTCTCAGTCGTTGATCTGGAGAGCCGCAGCGTGCGCACCGTCATTGCCACCGGCCCGGAGAGCAACATCGCCCAACGTATCGTCCTGCACCCCACGAATGGCCGCGCCTATCTGCCCCATATCCGCTCCAATGTCAGCAATCCCCACCCCCTGTTTGATACCACGCTCTTTCCGGTCGTCTCCGTCATTGACCTGACAACCGAGCACCACCTGCTCACCGAACGGCTGGAACTCTCGGTCGTAGACCGGCCGGTCAATCTCCCCTTCGATCTGGCCTTCTCGTCCGATGGGCAGCGGTTGCATATCGTCCACCTGGGCAGTGGGGATCTGTCGGTCATTGATCTGGAAACCCGCCAAGTGCTCGCGCATATCGAGGTGGGGGATGGGCCACGGGGCATTGTGCTCTCACCGGACGACCGCACCGCCTATGTGGCGAATGCCCTCTCGGACGATGTGTCGGTCGTTGATCTCACTACCTTTGAGGAGGTCACCCGCATTCCGGTGACCACCAGCCCACTCTCGCCGGAATTGAAACGCGGCAAACTCCTGTTTATCTCCAGTCGTTCGACCCGCATCTCCCGGGACCAGTGGATGAGTTGTGAGAGCTGTCACGCAGACGGCGAGCAGGACGGACGGACGTGGTTGTTTCCCGATGGGCCCCGCAACACCACCAACCTCAGAGGACTTGCGCATACCCAGCCCCTGCACTGGAGTGCGGACCGAGATGAGGTGCAGGATTTTGAATTCACCATCCGGGAGTTGCAGGCGGGGACGGGGTTGCTGGAAGACCCGCATCCCGAACTCGGGCTGCCCAATACGGGGCGGTCGGCTGATCTGGATGCGCTCGCCGCGTTTATCGAATCCCTGCAACCCAAGCCCAGTCCGTTCCGGCAGATGGACGGGACACTGACTCCGGAGGCAGCGCGTGGCCAAGCCGTCTTTCATCGGGCGGATGTGGGCTGTGCGGAGTGTCATATCCCGCCGCTTTTTACGGATTTACTCATGCATGATATCGGGACGGGCCACGGGCCGGGGGAACTCTTGGGGCCGGGGTTTGATACGCCGTCGTTACGGGGGGTGTGGCACACGGCCCCGTATCTACACGATGGGCGGGCGCCCACGCTTCGGGATGTATTGGTCACCCACAACCCCACCGACCAACACGGGCAGACTGCGCAGTTATCGGAACAAGAGCTTCAAGACTTGGTGGCCTTTCTATTGTCGCTCGAAGGAGAAAAGAGTCGGGTGCAGGACTTGGAACGTCTGGAGTGAGAAAGGAGAATCCTATGCTGTTGACTATCGAGGGCATCTATTCCGATGGGAAGGTCGAACTCACAGAAATACCGACTGGAATAGAACAGGCAAAAGTGCTCGTGACCTTTCTGCCACAGGCAAAGCCATCTGAGTCCACTCGCTATCTCAGTTATGGCCAGTTCGCTGGTGGGAATATGTCCACAGAAGAGGATTTTTTGACCGCTGAGTGGCGTGGAGAGACGGAAGGTCAGAATGACGACTAAATTATGAGACCACTTCTAGAGCAGTTTCCTCCGTGGGGTAGCGAGGTGCTCTCCAGAGTTCCGTAGGGTGCATCCCATGCACCACCTTTCCCCGGTGCGCAGGGCGCACCCGACGTATCGGGAAACGCGCGGAGGCCGTTGGACGCTACACTCATGTGAATTTTGCTCTAGTCATCTGCCTTTGTCCACTCAGACCAGTGCGGGAGCCACTCAGGCGACTCGTCTCTCGAATGGAACAATCTTGATTTCGCCTTCCCGTTTACGGGCCTGGGCAATGTCGTAGCTGTTCTGCATCCTCATCAGCGTATCCATTGACACGCCAAACGCCTTTTCAATCCTCAGCGCCATCTCAGGCGAGAGGTGTACACGCTCGTTGAGCAGCGCGGACAGGGCTGGACGCGTGACTCCCAACACCCACGCTCCTTCGGTCACTGACAACCCCAGAGCCTCAATGATCTCGCTCTTCACGCACCCGCCCGGATGTGCCGGATTCTTCATCCGTATACCCTTCGCCTTCATTGCGCACCTTACCAAAGCCATTTGTTCAGCGTTAAGCGACGCATTACGATATTTTGCAGGGGACGATTGCTCCCACGCATAGAAACACTATCCACGTTCCAATTTTTATGACGTGTGATAACGTTCCGCAGAAAGCGTGCCCCCTCCCCACTATGAGCCCCAAGTTCTCCGAACTGCCCTTGCCGCCGCCCCCAGCCTGGGAGGATATATTCGGCAACGCCAATCCGGTTGAAGTCGAAATCGGCCCTGGGAAGGGCTCCTTTCTCCTGGCGGCGGCTCAAAGCACGCCGGAGCATAATTTCTTTGGGGTCGAGTTCTCCAGACGGCGAGTGTACCGGATCAAAGAGTTGATCGAGCGCGAACAGCCGGGCAATGTGCTCGCCCTTGCCGCTGATATCAGCTGCGTGCTCGACAGCCTGATTCGACCCGAGTCCGTGACCTTTTTTCATCTCTACTTCCCGGACCCGTGGTGGAAGCGACGGCATCACCGGCGGCGGCTGTTTCGGGGCGACTTCTGTATCGCGCTCACCCGCGCGCTCGTTCCCGGCGGAAAGATATTGATTGCCACCGATGTCCACACCTATTTTGTCGAAATAGTCGGGCAGTTGGAAGCCGTCGCTGAGCTAACACAATTCCCCTGGCAACGGGACCAACGGAATCGGAACGGCAAGTTGATTCTGACCGACTTTGAACGTCAGTTTATGGACGCGGGCAAGCCCATCTACTACGCCGGCTTCCGCAAGAAAGCATAACACGACGCAGACTGTTTATACGCACAGTCCGCCCGGAGATGATGAGGTCCGGCCCTTCGACTTCGCTGTCGCTACGCTCAGGGTGAACGGAAGAGCCGCTCGTACTGAGCGTAGCCCCACAGGGGCGAAGTCGAAGTACGCTCCGGGCCATGTCATGGGGAGCCCACGTCCCGGAAGGGGCTATCTGTTCCCTCCCCTGCCTCAGGCTGCCAGCTTTTTTACGTGGGCGGCAATATGTTGAGCGCTGATGCCAAAGGCGTCCAGCAATTCTGCTGGTGCGCCGGAGCGAGGGATGCCATTCACAGCGAGTTTGTGGACCTTGACCCCGTGAGCCGCAACCGCGTTCAGCACGGCGTCGCCCAAACCGCCGTCATAATAGTGGTCTTCAACCACGAGCAGGGTGTTGCTGGTTTGTCCGGCCGCGGCCAGTAGGCCCTGGGCATCAATCGGTTTTACCGAATAGGCGTCAATCAGGCGGATAGACATTCCCTCGCTTTTCAGCGTCTCGCTGGCCACAAGCGCCTCGTGCAGCGTCACCCCGGCGGCAACGACCGTCAGCGCATCGTTATCACTGGACCGCAGCAACTTGCTGCCACCAATGGGAAACTCCTCGGTATTGGAATAGAGCACCGGCGTTGCCGGACGGGTGGTGCGCAGATAGGTCGTGCCGGGCAGGTCGGGCATGGCGCTGACCAGATGTTCGGTTGCAACCGCATCGCTGGGGTAGAGCACGACCGAATTGGGAATGGCCCGCATCATGGCCAAGTCTTCCAGCCCCATTTGAGACGGGCCGTCTTCCCCAATCGAGACCCCGCAATGCGAGCCTACGTATTTGATACGCACACCGGAAATCGCCGCCATACGAATATGGTCAAACGCGCGCGTGAGAAAGGCCGCAAACGTCGAGGCAAACGGAATCTTGCCGCACGCAGCCAGCCCGACCGCGGCTCCGACCATGTTCTGCTCGGCAATATAACTCTCGAAATATCGCTCCGGGTGGGCCTTGAAGAAGGTTTCAGCAAAGGTCGAATTCTTGGTATCACCGTCAAGGGCGACCACCCGCGAGTCCACTGCTCCGAGCTTGGCCAGGGCGGTTCCGTAGGCCACGCGGGTCGCGATCTTCTCCCCTAAATCATAGGCCGGGGCGGGGACACTTCCGCTGGCACTGGCCGGGGAAAACCCGTTGGTTTGCGGTCGGGTCACGTCGGGCACATTTGCGCTCCTGCTGATTTCCAACTCACCCAGCGCTTTGTCCAGATCGTCCCCCTTGAGCGGCTTTCCGTGCCAGCCGGGCTTATCCTCAAGAAAAGAGACGCCTTTACCCTTAAAGGTCTTGGCCACCAGCATGGTTGGTCGGTTTTTGGTGGCGTGGGCCTGGTCGAGCGCGGCCATAACCTCTTCGATATTATGGCCGTCAACCACCAGTGCGTTCCAACCAAAGGCGGCAAAACGGCGCTGATAGGTCTCCACGTCAAAATTGTACATGGTCCGTTCGCTCTGCCCCATGCCGTTGACATCGACGATACCGATGAGGTTGTCGAGCTGATAGTGCGACGCCATGGCCGCCGCTTCCCAGACGCCACCTTCTGCGACCTCTCCGTCGCCCAACAGGACATAGACACGGTAGTCAAGCTTATCCAGGCGCTTGCCATTCAGCGCCATACCGACCCCAACGGAGAGTCCCTGCCCGAGTGAGCCGGTTGCGGCACCTACCCAGGGGATGCGCGGTGTGGGATGGCCTTCCAAATCACTGGAGAACTTGCGGAGCGAAGGCAACTGTTCCAGCGGTAGGGCTCCGGCTTCTGCCAGGGCCGCATAGAGGACGGGAGCGGCGTGCCCTTTTGACAGCACAAACCGGTCATTGCCCGGATGGGCCGGATTGGCAGGGTCGAAGCGCATGTCGGCAAAAAACACGGCCGCCATGATATCCGCAGCGGACATGCACGACGTCGGATGGCCCGACCCTGCTGCGGCTGTGGTACGCAGTGAATGGATACGCAATGTGTCCGCGGTCGCCTGTAAAGCGTTGAGATCAGCCCTCACGATTCGTCCCTCCCCCTAAAGGTAAAAAAAGGGACACGGTCTACCGTGCCCCTTTCCACTATCATCCCCTGGCATGCGCCCTTCTTATCCGTGGCTATCCACACACCCCACCGGCAAGCGGCGGGAAAATGCTCAGTTCCAGTCCGTTTTCAAGGACCGTCCCCACTTCGACATAAGTATCGCCCACAACAAGCATGCCCGCCTGCTCACGTGGAATGTTCAGCATATCAACCGCGTCCTGGACCGTTGCCCCAGCCGGCAGGGAGAGCGAGACTCCATCCGGACTCCCCTGCGGGGTGTATTTTTTCAGCGCCGCAAAAAGCTTGACGGTTATGGTGACAGAATCGGCCATATCCATCGTGGTGCTGAGACAGCTCCCCTCGGGCTAGGCGGCGTTGACCGGTCGCAGACCACAGAACTCTTCGTAATCGATCAGCTCCGTGATTTTCGGGTTTTCGCTGCACACCAGGCAGTTCGGATCTTTGCGTAGTTTTAACACCCGAATTTCCGAACTGAGCGTATCAAAATGCATCATCCGTCCGACGAGCGGATTACCAGCGCCGAGAATGATCTTGATCACTTCGAGCGCCTGCACGCAGCCGACGAGTCCGGGCAGCACACCGAGAACACCCGCTTCGGCACAGCTCGGGGCCATCCCCGGTGGTGGTGGCTCAGGAAACAGGCAGCGATAGCACGGGCCTTCGGTCGGATCGACAACCGTGACCTGGCCTTCAAACTGGAAGATCGAGCCATCGACGAGCGTCTTCTTGGCCATGATGCAGGCATCGTTAATGAGATAGCGAGTCGGGAAGTTGTCACAGCCGTTCACCACGATGTCGAAGCCGTCAATAATACGCATGACGTTTTCGGAAGAGAGGCGCTCTTTGAACTGGACGATGTTCACATCGGGGTTGAGCGCGTTCAGGGTCAGTTGCGCCGACTCCACCTTGGGCATCCCGACCCGGTCGTTGGTATGCAGGATCTGGCGTTGGAGATTGCTCATATCAACGGTGTCATGGTCGGCAATCCCTAGCGTGCCGACTCCGGCCGCGGCCAGATATAAGGCCACCGGCGAGCCGAGGCCGCCCGCCCCAACGCATAACACTTTGGCATCGAGCAGTTTGGCCTGGCCCGCTTCCCCGACTTCCGGCAGGGTAAAATGCCGTGCATAGCGCGTGATCTGCTCTGGGGTGAACTGTCGGTCCGCCACCCATTTATAGCCGGCGTTTTTCCAGGCCGTGTAGCCACCGGACATGGACGTTACATTTTCATAGCCCATTTCCTTGAGCGTCCGAGCGGCAATGAGCGAGCGGACGCCACCGGCGCAGTACGCCACGATGGGAGTACCCTTATCCGGCACGGCCTCTTCGATACGCATTTCGAGAAAGCCGCGCGGGAGCGGGACCGATCCTTCGAGATGGCCCTCACGGTACTCCTCGCGTTCCCGCACATCGAGCAAGGTTGGCCGGGCGCCGTTTTCCATCTGGGCCTGCACCTCGTCTATCGTGACTTCCGGTACGCTGTCTCGGGCCTCGGCCATGAGTTCCTGATAGGTCTTTGCCATAGTCTGCCTCCGCGGGAGAGCCTCAGGCTCCGGGAGCGCCAATATCCCTGGCCACTCTCTGCTCTGCTTCCTGATAACTCTCCAGCATTTCAGTCATAATGGAATCCCGTCCACCCGTCGCCAGGGTGCGGGAACGATTCATAAGGACTTCTTTGGATTCGATAAAATCCTGGCGGTCATAGCCCCAGATACGCGGATGCACGTAGGTATCCATCCGGATCGCGTCACACGGACAGGCTTCGACGCACATCCCGCAGTAAATGCAGCGCAGGGTATCGATTTCATAGCGCAACGGAAATTTTTCCACGTCGGGGTCGGGATGTTCCCCGGCCTCGATATGAATACAGTTGGCCGGGCAGGCCGTTGCGCACAGAAAGCATGAAGTACAGCGGACCGAGCCGTCTTCTTTGAGCGTCAAACGGTGACTTCCGCGGTAGACGTCCGGGTAACGCTTGCGCTCTTCCGGATATTGGACCGTATACGCGGCGCGCGTCCCTTTGGCAAAGCCAAGCGCGTGCAGCATATGCAGGGCCAGATTCCGCCAGAAGTGGGACATGGTGACAACAAGACCACGCACGATTTCCGGGATATACAGCCGCTCCCACCACGTCATCTCTTCTTTACGTTTCATGGGGTCCTAGCTACCTCCGTATAATAGTAAACTCACCACTACACTATACACATACCGCACTTCACTATTATGAGGGGACCGGTGTTTGTCAAGGCAGTTTTTAGTGGAGACGATCTTTTCTCCCGCCCCCGCCTTCGGGCAAGCGACTTTCTGACAACTTGAAGTCAAGAATATCCCGTAGGCAGGTCGCCCGTTCGTCGAGCGTTGCGGCATCCAGCAGGCTTTGCTTCTCGATAGGCAGGAGATCGAGCTGAAAGGCAAAGAAATTAATGAAGAGTTCGTCGTTGATATTGGGGTCTGCCAAGAATTTCTGCACAACCTCATCCTTCTGCAAATAGGACGCTAACAGGCGGCCGATGGCCTCACGTTGCGCAGGCTCAAGCGTCTGGTTTCTCTGCGGGAGCCATTCTACCCGCGCCCGACGATAGCTCTTATCGTGGAATTCTTCCTGAATGCGGTATTCCCGCAGCCCCTGTAGGAGAATATTAAACCGTCCGTCCGGGAGTGGCACGGTCTTCACCACCTTCCCCACACAGCCGACCGGGAACACTTGGGGATTGCCCTCATACTGCTCTTGCCAGTCACCCCGGAGCAGGGCCATACCGATAAGCGGCGGATCTGCCTCCATGACATCCCGCACCATGGCACGGTAGCGCGGCTCAAAGATATGCAACGGAAGCTGGACACGTGGGAACAGGACCACGTTCGGCAAAGGAAAAACCGGAATAATATCAGGCAGTTCAGACACAGCAGGCTCGCTTTCCTCACTTGGGATACACACTACCCGAGTTGGCAGGATTTCCCCACTCCAGGCCCATATCGGACAGGCTACGCCATGTTGAGTTCCTTCAACAACTGTTCCACGCACGGACGCTGGGATAAACGCTTAATCCAAGCCGAAACATGTCTGAGCCGAGACGGGAGTTCAACCCCGAGCTGCGACAGAATCAACAGCCGAGGGGTAAACGCGAGGTCGGCTAATGAAAATTCGTCAACCAGATATTCTTTGCCGTTCAAATGCCGGTCAAGAAATTCGAGTACGCGAATGAGGTCTCCCTGGTAGTGCTGCACACGCTCCTGGTCGATTTGCTCTTCAGGTTTCCGCAACTCGGCGTACAGCAATCCACACTGCGCCGTAAAGGACGTGTCGGCAAAGTCTTCAAACATCCGCACCCGAGCCCGGTCTCCGGAAGGCTCAGGGCGCAGGGGAGGATGCGGGTATTCATCATCAAGATATTCGTTAATAAACGTCGAGTCGTAAATGACTTCTTCGTCATCGATCAGGACCGGCACCTTCCCGTACGGATTTAACCGGAGAAATTCGGGACTGCGCTGTTCCCTCTTCGTCAGATCAACAAAGACCTTATCGTACGATAACTCTTTTTCAGCCAGTACGAGGCGGACTTTCTGGCAGTAGGGGCTGAGGGGGAAGTCGTACAATTTCATAGTTTTATTCTCCTATCTCACGCCAGGGTAGTGTAGTGAAAAATGCAGGAGCCCGCAAACCAAAAATGCCGCTCTCCGCCGTCTCTCCCCCAGGCCGGTCTCAACTTCTGCTCAGTAACGGTATAGCATGCCCCTCATGAGCCACGTCCCCCCCTCCCTCTCTGCACAATTGGCAGGCATCCCGGTCGGCGACACACTGCCGGTCCGGATTATGGCCGTTCTGAACGTCAGCCCTGAGTCCTTTTACCCAGGCTCAGTCCAGACCAATCGTGAGCAGATAGCGGAAACGGCGCATGCACTGGCAGGTGAAGGAGCTGATATCATTGATATTGGGGCGATGTCCACCGCCCCATACTTGAAAACTGATATTTCCGTTGCGGAAGAAACCGAACGTTTAGCCCAGGCGGTTGAAGCCACTGCTGCGGTCGTTTCAATTCCAATCTCGGCCGATACCCAGCGAGCCCAGCCGGCCCAGACCGCCCTGCGAGTGGGCGCTCGGATTATCAACGATGTCAGTGGTTTGAAGAATGATCCGGCTATGGCTGCGCTGATTGCCCATTCTGGAGCCGGCGCGATTCTGATGGCGAGTGAACAGCGCCCTCAAAGTGGACCGCCTTTGGAGCGCATCCAAAACGCTCTGCGGGACAGCTTGGCGCGTGCGGAGCAAGCCGGCATTCCAGCGCAGCGGATCGTGCTCGACCCTGGGATTGGATTTTTTCGTAAGCCGGGGATCGCCTGGGATGAGTGGGATTGCCTGGTCCTACGGGCGCTGGCAGACCTGCGGCCGTTAGGATTTCCCCTCCTCGTCGGAGCCTCGCGCAAATCTTTTATTGGGAAAATTCTGGATCAGCCCAACGTCCAGGATCGTCTCATTGGCTCGCTGACCTGTGCCACCATTGCGGTGGTCAACGGGGCCCACATCATCCGCGCCCATGATGTCAGAGAGACCGTTGAAGCGGTCCGCATGGCCGAGCGGCTGCGCGGACCGTTAGGAGGGTAGCGACCGACCCACAGCTATCTGCTGAAGTGCCGGTACCGTTTCAACCAGAAACGTGGGTGGGCAGGTCTCAAAACCCGCGTGTCCAAATCCCCACGTCACCCCACAGGTGGCAATACCCGCGGCCCGGCCCGTACGCATGTCAATCTCAGAGTCGCCGATCAGTAGCGTCTCGGTCAGGGCGTGGCCAACCGCTTGCTGCAACACGAAAACCCCTTGCGGGTCGGGTTTTCGCTTCGGGAGGGTATCGCCCCCAATGATGGCGCTAAAATAATTCGACAAACCGAGGCCCGACAGAATTGCTCGGGTTGGCTGTTCCGGCTTATTCGTCAACACAGACAAGCTCATCCCCTGGGCGCGGGCGGCCGTAAGCAATGTTTCCATGCCTGGATAGGGTCTGGTCCGATCGAGCAGATGGGCATCGTAATAGTCCATGAAGAGCGCGAAGCCGTCCGCAACCAGATCAGCCCGCTCTTGGCCCAGCGCCCGTTCGATCAGCACACGCGCGCCAAGCCCGATAAAGCTCTCAACTTGGGAGACGGACAGCAGCGGAAGGCCCAACTCCCGCAACATATGATTGGTTGCCGCAGCCAGGTCGGCCTTGGTATCAACCAGGGTTCCATCCAGGTCGAAAATGAGATGCGCGAAGCGGGGCATGGAAAGCAAAAGGGCCTGGAGAGTTCCAGGCCCTTCGGTATTTCTTCAGTTGGGGAAGAGAGACTTAGACGGCGAACGACGAGCCGCAGCCGCAGGTCCGGGTCGCATTCGGGTTGACGAACTTGAAGCCCGCCCCATGCAGTCCGTTGACATAATCGAGCATGGTGCCATGCACGTATTGGTGGCTGATGGGATCAACGAACAGTTTGACGCCACCCTGTTCGACCACAATATCATCGTCCCGCGCAGCAGCATCGAGACCAAGGCTATACTGGAAGCCGGAACAGCCCCCGCCGACCACCGAGACCCGCAACCCGCCCTCCTGCATGCCTTCCTTGAGCATGGTTTCTTTCACTTTTTCTACTGCCAAATCAGACAGCGACAGGGCCGGCCCATCAGCTGTGGGAGCCGCCTCCTGCGGGGTATCGTTGGATTGGAGTTGTGTCTCTTGATCCAGATTGTCCATACCGGCCTCCTCAAAGAAGATAGATAAGGTCTATCTTGCCCCGCGTCAATCCCTCTACCCGTTTTGACCCGGATGCGTGTATGCTACCACAAAGTCGTGTCTCTCGAAAATGCAATCCGGACCGAGGCGGCCAGACTCGGCTTTACCCTGTGTGGTTTCACGCGCCTGTCGGTGCTGCCACGCGCGTCGTTCTTCAGCGACTGGCTGGCCCAGGGCTTTGCCGGAGAGATGCAGTATTTAGCCAGGGAACCCCAACGACGCATTGATCCGCAGATTCCGTTTCCGCAAGCTCGCAGCGTCATTTGCCTGGGATTCCCCTACTCTCCGCCCGTGCTGCCCGAGGTGAATTGGCAACACGAGCTGCGTGGCCGCATGGCCGCCTATGCGGCTGGAGCGGATTATCACGATGTCATTACAAAAAAGCTGAAACAGTTTGTTGCCTTTCTGAAAGACCAACGGCCGGGGATTTGGGCTCGGCCGTATGTGGACACTGGCCCGCTACTGGAGCGCGACTGGGCGTACCGCAGCGGCCTGGGCTGGTTCGGCAAAAACACCATGCTGCTGCATAAAGCCATGGGCTCGTGGTTTTTTCTGGCCGAGATTCTTATCAGTCTCGACCTTGAGGGCGAAGGCATGCCGAGCGACCATTGCGGTAGCTGTACGCGCTGCCTTGATGATTGTCCGACCGACGCCCTGGCAACGGGCTATGTCCTCAAATCGCCCCTGTGTATTTCCTACTTAACGATTGAGCATCGCGGGCCGATTCCGCACGTGCTGCGCCCCAAGCTCGGCAACTGGATTTTCGGCTGCGACATCTGCCAGGAAGTCTGCCCCTGGAATACCAAGTTCAGCCAGCCCCGCCACGACCTGGTGGACGAGTTGTTTCCATCTCTCCCTGAACTGTTACGGCTGGACGAAGACGGCTTTCGGGCCCGTTTCCGGCGCTCCGCGGTATGGCGCACCAAGCGCCGCGGTTTGCTGCGCAATGTCGCTGTCGCCCTGGGCAATAGCGACAATCAGGAGGCGGTCGGCCCGCTGCGAGCAGCACTCCACGACCCCGAACCCCTGATCCGAGGCCACACGGCCTGGGCGCTGGGCCGCCTGGCGCACACGACCAGTCTCAAGACCGCCCTGGATCGCGAACAGGACGCCGATGTCCGCCAGGAACTGCTCGTGGCTCTTGGTGAGCGGCCGGCACCCGAGCCATGAGGTTCAGAGACCGGCTACAGGGGAATGCACCTACAGGAAGTCGAGAATAGTCCAACTTCCATCGACGTTCTTGGCAGCAAAAGCGCCGATTTCGATAACATCGTCGATCTTGTCAAGAATCTTTTGGAAATCCTCACGCGTATCAAAGCACGCCTCGATTTCCTTACCATCCACGAGAGGGACATCCAAATCCACCTCGGCCTCGATACACGCCTCCCCGTCGGCTTCAACAGAAAAAGCGAAGTCAAGCTCGCCAATGGGAAGGTCTATGGAGCCACTGCACTTCGCTCCCGGCTTCACCGTTAAGTCAATCACGCACTCCCCAAGATTAACAAGCGGGAAGTCATCAATGGTCCAACTCCCATCCGGATTCCTGATGACAGAAATCTCGATATCATCCAGAACATCCGGCAGACTGGCCGAATAGCAATAATTGAGGGCAGGAATGCCGCTGATGCTTATGCACCCCCGGCCCTCAGCCTCAACAGAAAAAGTAAAGCCGGTGTTGATCTCACCCAGGCGGGAGGTATCAAGCTCAAGAGGGATGGAGCCACGGCACGTCTCTCCCGGCTTCATCGTGAGCGTCTCTCTACATGCCGGGTCCCGCGCGACTGCCTCCAGATGCTGCGTCGCCTCATTCCACTGAAAGGTCGTGGTCTCACCCGGCATGGGGAAATCCGGGATACTGACCTGGGTGTTCGCTCCTGTCAGAAACTCCGTCCCAAGGGTTGTCACCATGAACGTGCTTCGAGCAAACTCCTCACCATCATCGTAAGCGACGGCCATGTGTTCTCCATCGCCAAGGTTGCCCCAGTTCGTGTAGCTGAAAAATCCATTATTCCCATCATTGTCGCAGACCCCGCTGGTATCTGCACGGGGCAACCCATACGTCGCGGGAATAGGGTCTCCATCGTTGAGTCTGATGGTGATGTCCCCGGCCTCACACTTCCAGCCCGCGATTATCCCGACGCCCGACACGGTGGTCCCGTTGCCGGGAATCTCAAGGACACCGGTGGGTTGGGCGTGCACCAGGGACGGAACCAGGACCGTGAGCCCAAGGCAAAGGTGGAGCAGGAAAGACGTCAGCATCTTCTCATAGGTCGGTCGGGAAGCTGTTAATCGTCCAACTGTCGTCGGCATTCCTGGTGATAGAGGCACCGGAAATTTGGAAACCTTCGAGGAAATTCTCAAATTCCTGACCGGTATTAAAGCAAGGAATTTCTCCTATATCCGCCGGAAAATTGGGAGGAAGATCAACCTCAACACATCCCTGTCCGTCAGCATTCACAGCAAAACTGAAGCTAACCTCATGCCCGAAGACCATTAGAGAGCCCATGCACATCTCTCCCGGATGTAGAGTCAATCCCTCCATACACTCAAAGGGCCCACTCCCCATGAAGTCCACGATCTCGAAATGCTGCGTGCCCTGATTCCACTCCAGCACGGTGGTATCGCCGGGATGGGGAAAATCATCGACGGTAACCCGCTTGCTCACTCCTCTGAGGAAGTCCGTCCCGGGGGTCGTGACCGTGAACGTACTCCGCGCAAACTCTACGCCGTCGTCATAGGCTATAGCGATGTGCTCCCCATCACTCAGGTTGCCCCAGTTCCAGATAGCCACAAAGCCGACATCTGCGCTGTCACAGGCACCTGCGTTGAGGACATCGGTGCGCCTAGTGCCGTACAGCAAGGGAATATGGTTCCCGTCGTCGTTGAAGACGATGGTCAGGTCTCCCTCGGCCTCACACTTCCAGCCCGAGATGACTCCGACACCTGAGAGTTTAGTCCCGTTGCCGGGAACCCCTAACGTCGCGGCGTGGGCCAGGGACGGAAGCAATACCACAAAACCAAAGAGTCGCAGGAAAAAAGACATCAGAACCTCCTTATGAACCGGGCGGCAGGCCGTTGATCGTCCAGCTCCCATCTGTATTCCTGGTAAGATCAACACCGAGGTCCATCACTGAGTCTGGCAAAACATCCGGGGTTGCGTAACATCCATCAACTGCATCTAAACCGGTGCCGCTTATACACCCTTGTGTGTCTGCATTCACGGTAAAAGTATAGCTGAAAACGAGGATGGTGCCCGTACAACTCTCTCCCGGATGCAGCGTCATCCCAACCGTACACATGCCCAGGTCAGTCGGACCCATCTCCATGAAGTCCACGATCTCGAAATGCTGCGTGCCCTGATTCCACTCCAGCACGGTGGTATCGCCGGGATGAGGAAAGTCCTCGACCGTCACCTGCTTGCTCACCCCTTCCAGAAAACCCGTCCCAGGGGTTGTCACCGTGAACGTGCTCTCGGCAAACGGCACCCCATTATCGTAGGCAACCGCGGTGTGCTCCCCATCACTCAGGTTGCCCCAGTTCCAGATGGCCACAAAGCCGACATCTGCGCTGTCACAGGCACCTGCGTTGAGGACATCGGTGCGCCTAGTGCCGTACAGCAAGGGAATATGGTTCCCGTCGTCGTTGAAGACGATGGTCAGGTCTCCCTCGGCCTCACACTTCCAGCCCGAGATGACTCCGACACCTGAGAGTTTAGTCCCGTTGCCGGGAACCCCTAACGTCGCGGCGTGGGCCAGGGACGGAAGCAGTACCACAAAACCGAAAAAGCGAAGCAAGAAAGACATCAGAACCTCCCCATAGAAACGTGAGAATAGTACAGGCACATTGTATCCCTTCGCCGGAAGGGACACAAATTTGGACGTTCCCTGGGCTTTACGCGGTCAGAAACGCGATGCCGGTCCAGCAGATGGCCGCCAGAACGGCGGCGACCGAGGCCTGCGGGATCTGCGTCTTGACGTGGTCCATCAGGTCGCAACCGGTGCACATGGCGCTCAGGACCGTGGTATCCGAGATCGGCGAGCACTGGTCGCCATAGACGCTGCCGTCCATTACCGCGGCAAAGCACAGCGTCATGAACAGCTCGGGGTGGGCGAGACCGTGCGCCCCGGCAATCGCCCAGGCGAGCGGCATGGCCAGCGGAAACGCCACCGCATAGGTGCCCCAGCTCGTCCCGGTGGAAAAGGCAATAATCATGGTCAGGAGTTGAAGCAGGACCGGCAGGAGAAAGTAGGGAATGCTCTCGCCGAGCTGGTCAACCAGAAAGACCGCGCCCCCGGTCTGGGTGTTGACGCCGCCGATCGTGATGGCCAGCAGCAGGATCACCGAGCCGAGCACCACACCCCGGATACCATCATGAAACCCGGCCATGAGTTCCTTGAGCGCCATACCCTTGGCCAGCGCCATACCCACAGCCAGAAGGAGAGCCGCGCCAAACGCCCAGTGTACATTGGGCGAGTCCGTGACAACAAAGGTGCCGATGGCAATACCGATCAGCGCACCCAGCGGCAGGAAGAACTCCAGCACGTGCGGCGTGTAGCCCGCGGGCACATTACTGGCTTGCAGTTCCTTGGCACTCAGCGGTTCGGCCCCGTCCGCGTCGAGCTGACCGGTCGTGCGGGAGCGATTCATGGCAGCAGCCAGTCGCTTGCCAAGGAAAAGAGGCTTTTCAATACCGAGCAAAAACGTGCCGAGAACGGCGAAAATAGCATAGAAACAAAACGGAACGCTCTGAAAGAAAAAGCTGATGCGGTCCGCCTCGGTCGCCAGAAAACCGACCCCGGAGACAAAAATGAACGCCTGCACATAGCCTGGCCAGGCATTGAACGCAAGCTGTGAGGCAATGGGCGAGGCGGTCGAATCGACAATATAGGCCAGTTCTTCGTGGCTGATATTTTCCTTGTCGGCAATCGGCTTGACCGTGGTGCCGACCAGCACCGTGCTCATAGTTCCGCCCTGAAAAAAGATAACGCCCAGCATCCAGGCCACCAGCTTGGCGGTCTTTGGGCCACGCACGAAACGCACGGTCATGAATTCGGCGAAAGCCTGGGCCGCTCCGGTCCGCGACCAGATCCCCATGAGCCCCCCGAGCAGCCACAAATACAGCAACAGAATGCCGGCCGCATTGGTCGTGGCCAGGGCGGGAATCAGCACCTGGCCCGTCAGGTCGTACTGGCCCAGAATCAACGCGCCGGAGACGATGCCGCCCAGCAGAGCGGGAACAGGTTCTCTGGTGACCCAACACAGTAGCACCGCGACAACAGCCGGCAACAACGACCAATAGCCCCAGTGATACTGGGCGGTGAGCCGGTAATAAACGTGCGTGTCTTGTCCGTCGCGCGTGACGGTGGCCACAGCAAACTCCTCCGTTACCGCTGGCGCTACGTTCGAGCCGTCAACCCGCTCCGGGTTGAGTTCTGCATCCTCAATGGGAACCGCCTCGAAATACACGGGCTCGTTCCGGGCGATATAGTACAAACGCCCGTCGCTGGCCGTATGGACATCCAACACGGCCTGGCTCACCGTCCAGGTCGGCGGCACAACCGCGCCGACCACCCAGGAGAGAATCAGGGCACCGGAAAAAATGAAAAAATTGAGCAGGTGAGCAGGCATCTGTTTTCTCCTGTGGGCGCTACGCACGGGGGCACATGCAGGTTTCAATTCAGGGTATCGGATGACGCTCGGCTCATCCGACCGACCGGGCCTTATCGGATGCAGCGAATGTCAACCCCCTCAAGGTCAAGTTGCGTCCATATTCTATCGGCGGTCAATACCGGGCTCGCTTCCATTCGGGCGGTCGCCAGGCAGGCCCGGTCACCAAGTCCTAAACCCAGCCCTTGGGTGGCGAGGCGGTATTGACCGCTCAAGAGCGCAACATCAGTACCAAACGGCACGATCTCAATACCCAATCCGCCAAAGACGAGAGCAACTTCCGACTCGGTCCAGCTTTCTTGATACAGGCGGGCGGCGACCTCTGCCACATTGACTGCGGACATCACCGCGCCTGACCGGAGCGCTTCAACGACAACGTCAGCGCCAGTTTCCTCCAGAACCACCGTCAGCAGGGCGGACGCATCCAGAACAGACCTCGCCATTTCAGCCGGCCTCGGCTTCTGCCCGGCGTTCTGCAATGAATGCGTCTATTAAGTCGCCCTCCCGCTTACGCTTGCTCCGGGCGATCCCCCTGACTCGTTCAAGCGCAGCGTCAAGGGTCTGAAGCCTGATACATTTGTCGTCAAGCGAGATAATCAAGTCCTGCCCATCGCGAATGCGCAGGGCTTTCCGAATACCAGCCGGCACCACCACACGACCCGCCCGGTCGATGCGAACGCGTTGCGCGAAGGAGCGCTCGTCCGGCCTCGAAACGTTCGGCGCATTGGGAGAACCATCAGCATTATCCATAAAATGTTCCTGTAGCATTAAATAGAATAACGGGAGATTTCTATATTCTACCATAAACTAAAAATATGCCACAACATTTTTAGATGGTGGTGCATTTTCCATACCTGCGTCCTAAAACGGCTTGAGGTCTGGAAGATTTTTATCTACTTCCATGCACTATAGGATATAGTGCAGTTATGCGGAGAGGATGAGAGCTCGGCTGCTTTCAAGGTTGTCGAGCATTCAGGCCGCCTTGGGGAGCCGCTTCACGGTCTTCCTGATGGTAGACCCGGCATCCCGCTGGGCAACCTCAAGCTCGTAATGGGACTGGAGGTTGAGCCAGAAGGAAGCGGACACGCCAAAGGCACGCTCAAGCCTGAGCGCGGTATCGGCCGTAATACCGCGCCGCCCGCGCACGATATCGCTGACGCGGTTTTGCGAAATGCCGAGCGCCTTCGAGAGGCTGTTAGCACTCAGCTTGTAGGGCTCCATGAAGTCCTCACGAAGAGTCACACCCGGATGTATGGGGCCGATCATCAGTGGTAATCCATTATCTCTACGTTGGTTGGTCCATCGTTCCAGTCGAACACGAGGCGGTACTGCTCGTTGATAGCGATGGCCCACTGCTCGGCGCGGTCACCCTTGAGCCGGTGGAGTCTTGCCCCAGGGTTGTTTCGCAGGTCATCCAGCGTGACCACCGCGTTCAGAACGTTGAGCCTGCGTTTGGCCTGGGCTAAAAAATTCAAGATATTAGCGCGCGGAGGCCCCTTTACTTCGGGTTGCAGTTTTGCTCGTGCTCGTCAGCCCAGTACGTGTACCCAAAATGAAACTGGAAATATGGGGACATGGCTACTTCCAAGGAACAATGAGATTCAAAGTCCCACTGTACGTTGTCTAGTGTGATAAAGAATCGAAACTCTTTTTGATGAGAGTATTGAGGCATTTTCGTAAACAGTGCGACCAAGTCTTCTCGAAATTCCCCGGCAGAAGAGAGTACCGCTCCTCTTTGATACAGATTTGATTGTTCTTCATGACCCGTGTATGCCACTTTGCCGTAAAAAACCCTAATTTCCGGGATTCCCGTAATTTTGCATCCTTTCTTTATCAGGTGATTTCCAACATCTATCCCCAAAGCCAGAGCAATCCTTTGTGGGGATGCGTTAAATATAGTGTAAGTATCGTATCCATCTGGTAGTCTTATCTCATCTCCTTCTACCATTGAACAACAATAGATGTATCCATGTCCGTAGTTGATAGCCATTCCCTCGTGAGGCAGGGATATCCAGTCTTTCGACTCTGGGTCTTGAAACTCAAGTATAGTATCTTTTCCCATCTGGATTCGTCCCTCATCGGGGTCTTTCTGCGAAGAATTGTCTGCTGATTCCAGATCGTGATAGAATTTGGGGGTACCGACATGGAAGGTTGCTGTTTTATTAACAGCAAAATCTTTCCCCGTTCCCTTTACCAACCGCCACCTGTCGTAACATTCGTTGTCATAACTGAGTTGATCTATGCAAGCAGGAATGGCGAAAACTTGAAATTTTCCATTCACTGTTGTCACAATTCCCTGGGGGGTCACTGAGTCCAGATGTAAATCTAAATTCTTTTTGGGTAGAGTTATCCATTCCTGATCTTCCGCCAACATCTCACCCGATTTCGTAGACATACGTCTTAGATAATTCGGGGCACCTTCTGGATAATTTTGTAGTAAAGGGAATTGTAGCTTGTCGTTCATTTTCCGCCTTCTTCTTTCCGTCTTTACTCGCTTGCCCTTGCCCATGTTGATTCCTCTTTACCTGCTACAGCCCACATATGCCGCTTTTCCGGTCAATATCCACATTTCAATCCCCTTTTCAGCGGGACTTGGGTACGAACCTCGCACCATTGCCAGCGCATGAACCTGACATCACCAAAGTTCCAAGCCCTTGTGTGTTGTAATGTAGGGGGAGAGAGGAGCGCCAATTTTACAGGTCGAGCGAGCGGCGAAGCGTGGCAATCAATTCCTGCTTGAAACCCTCGGCATCATCCCTGGACCAGGGAACCGTCGTGCAGTGATTGGTATCAAAGTGAGTTTTCTTCTCATCAAATTTCGTTTTCTCGCAGATATAGAGAACAGGCTTACCTAACCCCTCGGCATAGCCCGCCTCCCAGTAGGCTCCTGAGTTGTCGTGCGTAAGGTCAACGATAACGAACGCCGCATCCCTAATCTGGGTGCGCATGATGTTGTCGATGATCCCAGGCTGCGCGACGTCACGCATATCAACAAGGTCGTAGCCAATGTCCTCTTTCACCGCAGGCTTCACAACGTCCTTCACAAAGGGGTCAAGATCGGAGTCCCCGAACTGCATGGCGATGAAGCCGTAGTTGCCCCGGAACTCACCTCGTTTTTCCGCCTCGTACTGCTCCCATCCGTCGAGACTGAGACTGATGTTAGTAAAGTCTTGGCGGGGCAGTTCTGTAACGTTGTCAGGGCGGACGGCAGTTCCAAGGGGATCGGCTGTAAGAATTTTCCGTTCCTCCAGTTCCTTTGTTAGCCGGATAACGGCGTTATAATCAGGGGCTCCGATGACTGCATAGATATAAATAGGAAGGACCGCAATTGCTTTACCTGAACGGGATACTTCATCTCCAATGAACCGCACGATATTCACCGCCTGCACCGCGGGACTGGGGAGGCTACCATTTGAGAGAAGGTCATTTACCCATTCAGGCGTTATCCTGAAAGGTTTTTCCTCGGACGATCCTTTACGAAGGTGGTAGGAGATAAGCGCCCGCTGAATCAGAGTTAAGCTTTCTTGGGAATGAAGTGTGCTGGCTAAAGCCGATCCGTCAGCTTCGTACAGCCCACAAATATCGCATCTGAACTGGGTGTAATCTCCAACTTTGGGAGTTTCTTGGCACGAGCTGCCTTCGGTGTTCCGGCAAACAGGACATACAGCGCTGTCACTCATGATTCTTCTCCGCTCTTGGAGCTTGTCGGACTCACACCTTAATCCAACAAGCCGTGGGTCAGGTTAGCAAAGCGTAGCCTGACATCTCCTCGCCGCCGGTCATTTCTTACCCGCTCCGCGTCAGATTCAATTCCAGCAGTTCACGCAATGCGTCATCGTCAGAAATATCAGCAGGCCAGCCGTAAGCCGCCGCCACAGCAGCATCAGGACTTGCGTGGGTGTCGGCCAACTATTGTGGGCGGGTGTTGTGGAGCCGTTCCTTAACCAAGTGGTTCAAGTTTCCTCTGAAGTTCCTGCTCAAATGTCCTGCGCTGAATGGGCCGGGCTGCAAGAAGCTTCTCACTGGTTTCCTCCAGAGTGAGAATTTCCCAATGCCCCCGCGAGAGCTGATGGCGCCCATCATTATTGAGCACCAGTTCCGGGATTAGCCAGATAACGTCGCCATCGTCTAGGTCTTGCCTCGGCGAGGAGCTGGAGCCGCCGAGTGACTCGAAAAAAGGACGATCAACTGCAATAGCGATTTTCGACCCCCAGCGCCGGAGAGTTGGGACCTTAATTTGCAACTGCGGCATGAGACGTTTAGCACTGGAAGAGCGCCAGTCCGGCCTACGAACCTTATCTGGAAATGGAGGTTCTGGATGATCGTCATCTCGTAGTCTCTCGAACTCCGAGTTCATACCTCGACCCGAGAAATAAACGGCCTGTATTTCCAGCCCATACCATAGGAGGTTGTCTCTGTCTGTTTTGGCAACTACAAGGTCAATTTTTCCCGCCGGCTTATCCGTGTCAGTACTTTTCATGAAAGGTACTTCGCGAGCCATCATTGCCTCGTCTGGTAAAAATCCGACAATATCGGCAAGCCAGCTTACCAGCACTTGTTTCTCCTCGAACCGAGCCGGACAAACGATGACAGGGCCACTTTTCGGTGAACCGAGTCGTTCGTCTTCGCCTTTTTCATAGCGACGTATGGAACATACGCCACCCCGCTTACGGCATGGAGGCTGGTTCTTTTGAAACGGACATGGCGGAATGTCGTGCTCTTCTTGGAGAGCCACCTTTGCCATTCGGCGACGGGCAGCCAGCGAAAGGTTAAGGAACGGCTGCCCATACCATTCCGCAATACCATAACGATTACTCATTGGATGAATACAGGACGCGGGGTGATGACGAGTTCTGGTATACGGTCATGGTGCGTATTCTTCATAAGAACTTCGACTGCATGAAAACCATGTTTTCGTACCAGGGAGACGATCTCGTCTGCCAGATCGTAAGTCATGAGAAAATTCGCACCACTATCGGTAAGCATCTCAAACAATCGTGCGTGATCTATCTCGTTGTGGGTGTATAGTCGTTTGCCTGCCCGCTTGCCACCGGCTGTGTATGGCGGGTCAATGAAAACAACCGATCTGGAATCGTGATTGCTCAACACAGTGTCGAGCAGCTTCATGCCATCCGTCTCACAAAAGCATAAGCGGTCAGCATATTTTGATATCTCGTGTAAGCGGTCAGCAATCGTTTCTGGATACCAACGGGACATCACTCCCTTTCCGTTCTCCCCTACCCGATTGAGCGATGCACCGGGAGCAAGGATCCCCCCCCGCCGTGTCCGGTTGAGAACGAGGGTGCGGAAACCATGCTCAATGACATCACTTGGATATTGCTCAGACAGGGCGAGTATGGTTTCCCGCGTCGGCTTGAAGCAAATGACTCGTTTACAAAGCTCTAATCCGTGGTCCAGAGCCGCGTGCCAAAAGGCGGCAACGTCACGATCCAACTCGGCCATCAAGCATCGTTCCACCAACCCTTCCATCGCAGCGGTAAGCGATATAATACCGCCTCCAACAAACGGCTCGATAAGAAGTCGGGGCGGTGGGTTAATTTTTTCGAGCCAAACACGAATATGCGGTATCAGCCACGTTTTCCCACCAGGGTAGCGGAGCGGGCTACGCTGCGGGACTGTGGCAACATTCACCGCCGGAATCGGTGAAATCGGTATCGAGTCCATATCGGGTGGACTGAATGGATACCTTAGCTCCGTTTGGAGCGCAGTTGAGAAACTTGTCTTCGTCACCACTATTCTCCGATGTCGCTACCGAAAGAGGGATCGATTATTACATAACCGACCACGGTGGCTCTAAGCAAAGACGTATCACTACTACCTATCGCAACAGGTCCTCTAAGGCCAGAACGTATTGCCACAACTGATAGAAGACTGCGTCTAGGTCTTTCCGTTCGCCTTTATACTCACAGGAGAAGTGAAGGATTAAATCAGGAGTTCAGGATTGGGGCCGCTCACCCCACCTTCAACTTACCCCCACCGGCCTCACCGCCGCCGCTGGCAACTTGCTCTCGCATTTTGGAGCCCTGCTCATACAAGCGCGTGGCCCACAAGCGCGTGGCCCAGATGCCGCGGAAGGGTTCGCCTTCGCCGGGCAGGCAGTCCGACTCAGCCGGGTTACGAATCGTGACAGTGACGTGTGTTGGCCCATGTGACCGGCCTTTCTTTGCGTTTACTCAGCCGCTTCCGGGAATGGCCAGGGGGACGAGCGTCGAGCGACGTATGACGCGGTCGCGCGTGAGCAACGGAATGTTGTGCACGATACTGGTGGCGGCAATGAGTTGGTCTGCTGGATCACTCTCAAAATCGAGACGAGCGGAGGCGCGTGCAACAGCGAGATCAAGCGGCCATATCTGTATGCGGTTCAGGACCCGGCTTACGTCACGGTCGTCAAGGTCCATGTCTATCCGACCGAGGTCAATCAGCTTGGCCAATTCCCATAGGACAATAGCCGCCACAGACCATCTGTTCTGGGCCAGGAGAGCCCGCTCAGCCGGCCGGAGTTCCCCGTTGAGCGCGAAGACCAGCATATGTGTGTCAAGATTGAGCATCGGCATTCCAGTGGACACCGGTTGTCAAAATGCCGCCTTGAATTTTGATCTTGTGTTGCAGGCTGCCGATCAGGTCGGCGCACTGCTGGTCGTAGGGAACAACGCGTGCGACCGGCTTGCCGTGCTTGGTCACGATTAAGCCCTCGGCGTCAAGTCGGTCCAATAATGCCAAGCACTGTTCCTTGAACTTTGCAGCGCCAATCGTTTTCATATCGTTTCTCCGCTTGAAATGGACATATTATATGGCCAGTCATAAAATTTGTCCAATAAGGAGTATGATTCTACTGAGATGAATACGGGCGAGGACGGTCAGCCGACCTTGAGTTTATCCCCACTTGCCTCACCTCCGCCTGAGGCAACCTGCGCTCGCATTTTCGACCCCTGCTCATAAAAGCGCGTGGCCCAGATGCCGCTGAACGCTTCGCCTTCGCCGGGCATGCGCCAGGTCATGACCTTGGCCGATTCCAGAGCGACGCCGATCAGGGCGCGGGGCTGGTCGTGGGTCTCGGTCAGATAGTAGTCGCCCGACTCTTCGTCCACGTAGCGCATGGTGATGCGGCGGTAGATGTCCCGCCATTCGTCGTCGTGGCCGAGCGGATAGAGCACCTCGGCTTTTCCTTCGACCAGCACCTTGCGATACAGGCCGGCTTCTTCATCAATCGTGATGGCCACCCGTGCGTCTCTTTGGACGTTGGTCCAGAAGGCCGAGTATTTGCGTGGGGTGATGATGATTTTTCCGTCCTCGTACACAAACCAGACCGGCACCACGCTGGGGCTGCCGTCTTCCTGAAGGGTGGCAAGCCGGGCCAAATGACCTCGCTCCTGGAGAAATGCGTCGCGTTCGGCAACTGATAATTTTGGCATACGACCTCCTTTTTCTGTTCGCGTTGGTGTCACAAGAGAATGCTTTTTCTCGGCGGTCGTCAACTGCTGTGATTGGAAAGGGATTAGGGGTTGGGGATTGGGGGTTGGAAATTGGGGCGTGCCCCTGCCCTTACCTGTTCCTCGGAGGGGAGCCAGAGTGCGTCCTTCGACTTCGCCCCTCCGGGGCTACGCTCAGGACGAGCGGCGTCTTGTCCGTTCACCCTGAGCGTAGCGGAGCGAAGTCGAAGGGCTTGTCCGGGGCAACCCGCCCTTACCCGCGACTTTGTCTGAATGGTATGATGCCGGCCTATACATGGAAACTGTAACCGAAATCCCTGTTCAAGCCGTCTCACCCGAACGCCTGCCGGTCGTTGCCCTGGTCGGGCGACCGAACGTTGGCAAGTCCACGCTGTTTAATCGTCTGAGCCGCCGGCGCAAGGCCGTCGTGGACAATACGCCGGGTGTCACTCGGGACCGTAATTTCGCCCAGGTAAAATGGCAGGGTAGCCCGTTTTTGCTCGTGGATACCGGCGGGATCGATCCGAGCGAAAAGGAAGGACTTGTCGGACGGGTGCAGGAACAGACGCGCCTGGCCATTGCGGAAGCCGACCGGGTTATTTTTCTGTTCGACGGCAAGGAAGGCGTCAATCCGGCAGACGCCCAGGCGGTTGATCTGCTGCGACGGAGTGACACGCCTGTTTTTTTTGCGGTCAATAAGATCGATGGCGACAAACAGGAGCTCACCTCGAACGAGTTCTACGCCCTGGGCCTCGATTCCTTCTTTCCCATTTCGGCCGCCCACGGTCGGGGCGTTTCCGAATTGCTGGATACGGTGGTTGAGACTTTTTCGGAACAGTCAGAAGCCCCCTCTCCTGCTGCTCTTGATGTAGCCGCCTCCGTTGCCAAACCGGACCTCAGGCTGGCCATTATCGGACGGCCCAACGTTGGTAAATCTTCCCTCCTCAACCGCCTGGTGGGAGTCGAGCGTTCCATTGTGGACTCCACTCCGGGGACGACGCGCGACGCCGTTGATAGCTGGCTGGTCTGGCAGGACAAGCACGTTCTGCTGGTCGATACCGCCGGCGTGCGGCGGCGGACCCGCATTCATGAGCATATTGAGCAGGCCAGTGCGCTGATCGCTCTGAAAGCGCTGGAGCGGGCAGAGATTGGCCTGCTGGTCTTTGACGCCCAGGAGGGCATGACTGACCAGGATGCGCGTCTCATTCGCTACGCCTGGGAGCGCGGACGCGGCATCGTGCTTGTTGTCAATAAATGGGACCTGATTCCGTCAGACCGAAAAAATCAGCCCCAATTCATACAGGCGCTTCGCGAGGAGTTTCCGGTCACGCAGCCGCTGCCGATTGTTTTTCTGTCCGCCCTGACCGGCTCGCGCGTGAAACATTTGCTGCCCACCATTGACCGCGTGGCTCAGGCACATTGCACTGAGATTTCAACACCCGTCTTGAATCAGGCGTTTACCGAGTGGACTACCCGCCATCCGGCTCCCATCTATCACCGCAAGCCAGTGCGCTTTTATTACGCCACCCAGGTTGAAACCAGGCCACCCAAAATTGCCGTGTATACCAGCTCGCCGGATGGCGTCCCAGCTCACTACGAGCGGTATTTGGAGAACCAGCTCAGAGGCGCGTTTGACCTCGAAGGTGCGCCGGTCCGGCTCGATTTTCGCGCCCGCCGGCCGCAACGATACGGGAAGAAGAAAAAGCGGTGAGATGTTGTTATGGCTGACGAAGAAGGCTGGTTACCGCCTCACCTGATCGCAGAACCCACCCCGCCCCCCCTGGGACGCTTGGGGCAGGCCCGTGTCCTTCCCGACGAGCGCGGACTGGCACGGCTCCAACGTATCGTAAACCGCTCTAGTACACCCCTTCCGGCAATTTGGTGTGATCCCAGCTTGAGGTTTTGACCGGCGTAATCTTGAGGACGGCGCGTTTCTTGGCACGCTCCTTCAGCACCGCGTCCTCCGTTGGCGTCACCGTTGTTCCCTGGAAGTCCCGCACCTCTTTCATAAGCTCCCAGACTGCTTCCGGCTCGTCAATTACTTCACAGTCGCCCCGGATCAGGACACCCTTAAGCTCGCTATAGGCCCGGCCGGATTCGACCATGACCGCGACTTTGGGATTCCTTTTGGCGTTTACGACTTTTTGGGCCTTCTTGAAGGACGACATATAAATAAGGCCGTCCTTGGCCATATACGACATAGCCACCACGTGCGGATACCCGTCCTTGCCGATGGTACATAGCGACATATTCCGGGCTTCGTTCAGATAGGTGGAGAGTTCTTCTGTCGTCATGGCAATCTGATTCCGTCGGTTCATTATCGTTCTCCTCTCTTCGTTACTGGCTTCGTTACTGGCTTCGTTACTGGCTTCGTTACTGGGCAAACCAGCCGCCGTCGATGATCAGCTCGGTCCCGGTAGTATAGGAGGCTTCATCGGAACACAGATAGAGCGAGCCATAGGCGATTTCTTCCGGGCGGCCCAGCCGACCCATGGGCGTGGCTTCCTTGATCTCGGCGTCCTGCTCCGGGGTCAGTCCGGCCAGAATAGGCGTATCAATCTGGCCGGGATGGATGGAGTTCACCCGTATCCCCTGCCGCACATACTCCAAGGCCGCGGCTTTGGTCATGAGTCGCACTGCACCCTTTGAGGCGTGATAGGCGATGGAGCCAGGGCTGCCGATCAAACCATACAATGACGAGATGTTCACAATGGCCGCGTTCCCGGATGCGCGCAGTGCCGGCACCGCGGTTTTCATGCCCAACCAGACACCGGTCTGATTGATCTCGATCATTTTCTGCCACTGGTCCCGGGTTTCCTCCTCGACCCCAGCCGGCCAGTATACCCCGGCATTATTGATCAGCGTGGTCAGCTTGCCGAACCGCGCCACGGCTTCATGAACGGCGTTCTGCCAGTCGTTTTCACTCGTGACATCCAAACGGACAAAGATCGCCTCTTCTCCATTATTATTGACGTCGGCAGCAACCTCCTGGCCTTTATCCTCCTGGATGTCGCCAATAACGACCCGTGCTCCCTCGGCTGCAAACACCCGTGCGTGGGCCGCGCCAATACCACTCGCCCCGCCTGAAATAAGTGCGACTTTCCCGTCTAATCGTCCGGCCATGTCTTCCTCCTGATTCGCTCCGTCTGCGGCCGTTCTGAGAGTCGGCCACCTCGGTCCGTACCCTATCCGGGGTCGTTTTTTCACGCAAGGAATCCGACGGCGATCCAGAGCGATCCCCGAAGCATTGGGAGGAATTGGCAGGGCCGCAGCCAAATGGTAGAGATGAGGCGCACGCAGGAGGGCAGCTATGGATTTCCAGTTGACAGACGAGCAGGAAGAGATTCGCAAACAGGTCCGTGCGCTGTGTTCACGTTTTCCGGACGAGTACTGGCGGGAGCGAGATGAGAGCGGGGAATTCCCCTGGGAGTTTTACCAGGCCGTTGCCGACGGGGGCTGGCTGGGCGTCACCATCCCCAGAGAATACGGCGGGGCCGGTCTGGGCATTACCGAAGCCGCGCTCGTCATGCAGACAGTGGCGGAGTGTGGCGGCGGCACGCAGGCCTGCTCGGCCATTCATCTGGGCATCTTCGGTCTGGAGCCGCTCATCAAATACGGCACTCAGGCGGCCAAGGACAAATACCTCGCCCCCATTCTCAGGGGAGACATCCATGTGTCGTTTGCCGTGACCGAGCCGGATGCGGGCACAAATACGACCCAGATCAGCACCTTCGCCGCCAAGAGCGGCGACGGGTATCTCATTAACGGTCAGAAGGTCTTTATTACCAAGGCCCAAGAGTCCAAGAAAATGCTGCTGCTAACGCGGACCACCCCGTTTGATCAAGTGGAAAAGAAAACGCTGGGGATGAGTCTCTTCTTTGCCGACATCGACCCCGAGGCCGTGGAAATCCAGGAACTCCACAAGCTCGGCCGTAAGGCGGTTGATACCAATATGCTGTTTATCGACAATCTGTACGTGGCCAAGGAGGATTTAATTGGCGAAGAAGGTCGGGGCTTTTACTACATTCTTGATGGAATCAATCCGGAACGCATTCTGATTGCGGCCGAGTGTGTCGGCATGGGCAAACGCGCAATCGAGAAGGCGGTGCAGTACGCCAAAGAACGCGAGGTCTTTGGACGCCCGATTGGCAAAAACCAGGGCATTCAATTCCCACTGGCCGAATCCTTTGCCAAGCTGGAAACCGCTGAACTTATGGTTCAGAAAGCCGCCTCTTTATACGACCAGGGTCAGCCCTGTGGCAAAGAAGCCAACATCTCGAAGTATATGGCCGCGGAGGCCGCCTGTGAAGCGGCCGACCGGGCGATTCAAGCTCACGGCGGCTATGGCTATATCAAAGAGTACGACGTGGAACGCTACTGGCGCGAGGCGCGGCTCTTTCGTATTGCGCCTATCTCACAGGAAATGGTGCTGAATTACGTGGGCGAACACGTACTCGGGCTACCGAAGTCGTACTAACGCCTTGCGCCGCTAGAGTATCCTGAACCGTTGTCATTCCGAGGAGAGACCAGATCCATGAAAATCGGTTATATGCCTGACACCCACGGTGGTCCGTATAATCAGCCCGAGCCCTCCCCCGAGGTAGTCGCGCAGTTCTGCGACCAATTGCTGAACGAGGGTATTGAGGCAGAGCAGGCCGGCTTTGACGGCGTCTTTCTGCCCGAGCGGCACCACCGCACCGAGACTATGTTCCCGCCGCCCTTGGTCATGCTGGCCGGCTATGCCACTCGCACCGAGCGGGTTGATCTTGGCACCTTTGTTCTACAAACGCCGTATTACAACCCCATGCATCTGGCTGAAGATGTGGCCATGATTGACCTGATGTCCAAAGGCCGGGTCATATTAGGCGTTGGGCTCGGCTACCACCCCGACTATTTTCGGCTGTTCAACGAGCCGTATAAGCAGCGCTTCTCTCGCTTTGAAGAGAGTCTCGATATCCTACGTCTGGCCTGGAGCAGCCACACGCCGTTCTCCTACCACGGCAAGCGTTTCCAGTTCGACCATGTCATGTTGACCCCAAAACCCTATCAGGCAGGCGGGCCGCCGCTGTGGATTGGAGCCGCGTATCCCGAGGCTATCAAACGAGCCGGCCGGCTGGGTGATGCCTGGGGTATTCTGCCCTTCTGGGACCCCATACCGAATTTGCGGGCTCAGGCCGGCCTGTATCGTGAGAGTGCGGCGAAACACGGTCGCTCTCCTAAAGTGGTACTCATGCGGGACGGCTGGGTCGCCCCCACCCGTAAAGAGGCCGAAGACACGTTTGGGCCGTTGTGGGTGGAAGAGATGCTCTTCTACTGGCGCTGGAAACTCCTCTCCCCAAACGAAGAATTTACGTCGGAGGCGGATTTCACAGTGAAAAAGCTGAGCAAATACCTGGTCATGGGCTCACCCAGCGAGTGCATAGAACAGCTTGAGATGTGGAAAGAGGTCGTCGGAGCAGACTATATTATCATGCGTTTCCGCCTTCCGCTCGGTCCGGCGCCAGAGCGCGTCGTCGCCTGTATTCGCCAATTCGGAGCGGAAGTCATTCCGCACTTCAAGTGAATATATGTCATCTGAAGAAAGTCCTCCCCGTCTCATCCTGGCTTCGGCCTCGCCTCGGCGGCGGGAGTTGTTACAACAGACCCCCCTCCGGTTTCGGGTTATCCCCAGCCACACGGAGGAAACCCGTCACCGTGAGGAAACTCCGGAGACCTATGTGGCGCGTATTGCCGCGGAAAAGGCCCACACGGTCGCCGAGCGGCATCCGGGTTTGTGGGTCTTGGCCGCGGATACCATAGTCGTGTTGGAAGGCCAGGTTTTCGGTAAGCCGGCAGACCTGGACAACGCGCGACAGATGCTCACCGCCCTCTCGGGGCACCCCCATCAAGTCCTGACAGCCTTTGTCTTATTGGACCCCACCGGCAAGACGACTGCCGCCGAGATTGTCACCAGTCAGGTCACCTTTAAGGAGCTGTCGGAATCGGAGGTAACCGCCTATCTCGCCACCGGAGAGCCCTTTGACAAGGCCGGCGCCTATGCCATTCAAGGCAAGGGGCGCGATCTCGTTGCTCAGGTCTCCGGCTCACACACCAACATTATCGGCTTACCCATGGACGAGGTCACAACCGCCCTCCGCGCGGTTGGTCTGCTCTCAGCGTAGCGCCCACAGCAGAAAAAAGGTCATGGATGATATAGCCAGTAATTATGCCCGCGTATCCGAGCAGATCGCCCGGGCCGCCGAGCGTGCGGGGCGGCGCGCGGACGAGGTCACGCTCGTGTGTGCGGCCAAGACAAAAGGACCCGAACTCGTACGGGCCGCCTTACGAGTCGGCGCAACCGATATTGGCGAAAACTATGTTCAGGAAGCGCAGCGCAAGATTCAGGCTATTCCAGAGTCAGCAAGCTGGCACCTCATCGGTCATCTTCAGCGCAACAAGGCCAAGGTCGCCGTCTCACTGTTTCGTCTCATTCATTCCCTTGATAGCCTCTCACTGGCCACAGAGCTGGACCGACAGGGCGCAAAACAGGACAGAACGGTACACGCTTTGATCGAGGTAAATCTTGCCGCAGAGGAGACCAAGGCCGGTGTGCAGCCCGATTCTCTCAATGTCCTGCTCGAAGGGGTCAGCGCCTTGTCCCATCTCCAGATCGACGGATTGATGGCCATTCCGCCGACAGTCTCAGACCCGAACGAGGCACGCCCCTATTTTCGGACCCTGGCGCGGCTGCGGGAGCGCTATGCTAGACTAGGAGTAGCCAGGATGCCGCTGCGTGAGCTCTCGATGGGCATGACACAGGATTTCACGGTCGCCATTGAAGAGGGGGCGACTATCGTCCGGGTTGGACGAGCAATTTTTGGTGAGCGGTGATAACGCCTACCGCGTAAGGCGAGAAGAGGAAGGACCAGGATGAAAAAGGTTGGGTTTATTGGCGCGGGGAATATGGCCGGGGCGCTTATTAAGGGCCTCATTAATGCCCAGCTCTATACACCGCAGGAGATTATCGTCAGCGATACCCTGCCCGCCCAGCTGCGCAAAATCAAACGCCGCTATCAGGTCGAGGGCATACGGGAGAACCGCACCGTTGTGCAGCAAGCACAGACCATCGTGCTGGCGGTCAAGCCGCAAATCATCGATCAGGTCTTGGCTGAAATCCAGCCTGTTGTCACTCAGACAAAACGCTTTATTTCCATTGCCGCCGGCGTCACGCTGACCCGTTTGGAAAAGGGCCTGGGCGGAGATGCCCGAGTGATTCGTGTCATGCCGAATACGCCGGCCCTGCTGGGGAAAAGCATGACGGCTGTTGTCCGTGGGACAAAAGCGAAGGCCGCGGACGAAAAACTGGCCCTCAGGTTCTTTCGGGGTGTTGGCGATGCGTTAGCCGTACAGGACGAGAAACTGCTCGACCCGGTCACCGGACTGAGCGGCAGTGGGCCAGCCTATGTGTATTTGTTCGCGGAAGCACTGATTGCCGGGGGTATCAAAGCAGGTCTCAGCCCAACGGTTGCCGAACGCCTCACCTTTCAAACCCTGGAAGGTGCGGTCGCCATGCTCAAGGAGACAAAACAGAGTCCCGAGGAACTCCGCGAAATGGTCTCCTCGCCCGGAGGCACAACGTTGGCCGGTCTCAAACGCCTCGAAACCGGCGCTTTCTCCAAGACTGTCAGTGCAGCAGTGGCGGCGGCCACGCGTCGGTCACGCGAACTCGGACGAGGCTGAGGGGGAGGAAAGACAAGAAAATGTTTATTCTCGGAAATCTTTTGCAAGCAGTGGCCAGCATTCTGGGCTCTTTACTCTGGCTCTATTTCTGGATCTTGGTTATTCGTATTGTCCTGTCCTGGGTCAACGCTGACCCCTATAACCCCATTGTCCGCTTTCTCTGTTCTGTCACCGACCCCGTCCTCTATGCCCTGCGCCGTCTTCTGCCGTTTCCAACGGTCATCGGTGCTATTGATCTGACGCCGCTGCTGCTCATGCTCTTTATCCAGTTTCTCCAGATTTTTCTCGTGCAAAGCCTTGTCGATCTGTCCCTTGCGCTACGCTAAGCCTGGTGACGGCCGCCGCCTTGACAACCAATAGGGGGATGATTAGCGTTCCGTGGTAGGATAATCCCTTGGGGATTTGGAGGCCTGTGGTCATGCCGATCTACGAATACGCGTGTAAAAAATGTGATGGGGAATTTGAAATCTCCCAGCGTATTACCGACGAACCGTTAAAACGCTATCTATGCCCGCACTGCGGCAAGAGGACCGCTGTCACAAAACTGATCTCCCGGTCTTCCTTTCATCTCAAAGGCAGCGGCTGGTACGCGACCGATTATGGCAAGAACGGCTCAAAATCGTCCGACTCAGACGGTGCGAAGGGCAGCGAATCCAAAAGCACTGAATCCAAAAGCAGCGAGACCAAGAGTGACGCCAAGAGCTCCGGCTCCTCTTCGACCAGTGAGAGTTCGTCTCAATCGGCGAGTTCTTCCGCCTCCTGATACCGACTCTCCCTCTTACACAAGTCTCAGTGCCGTGCTAGGAAGTCTATATTAAGGTCGCATAGCTCAGCAGGCTAGAGCGCTTGCCTCACATGCAAGAGGTCCGGTGTTCGAGTCACCGTGCGACCATACAGGAGCCCGCCTTAGTGCGGGCTCTTTTGCGTGGGCCATTTCTTTCCTTCTGAACTTCCCTGCTCCTCCAACGAATCCAACGACAAACCACGCTGAGAGTGATATCTCTCACAGTGCGCGTCCTTGCCTTCTCTTTTGCGTCACTCCCATAAGTATGCTACATCTGGCAGCGCGTTTTGCACCCAGCGGGGGCAGGGAGGTCATACAGCATGGCTGATAAAAGTTTTGGGCGAGTGATCGAAGGTCGCCGCCGTGAATTGGGCCTGACACAGGAAACGGTCGCGAAAAAAGTCGGTGTTCGAGCGAATTATATCGGGTATCTGGAGCGCGGTATGCGTCACCCGAGTCAGCGCGTTGTCGAAAAATTATCAACCGCACTGAAACTCAATGCCCAGGACCTCTACCTTTTGGCCAATCCGCGCGTACGCTCGCTGCTGGGCAAGGCCAAGCCGGCTGCGCCCAGCGTCTCACCGTGGCAGCAGTTCATCCGGAGTGCTTCGCTCCAACAGAAAAACGGATTGAGCAAAGCCGAACGCGACGCCCTGGCACAGATTGCCAGGGCGGAAAAAGCAACCAGCATGACTGGGGTCATCAAGGCGGTCCGAGCCCTACGCAAGGGCTTCAGGGCTGAGCGCCCGGGTCAGCGCGCCTGACGGTCCTGACGGTATAGTTCCGAGCCTCCCTGGCGAAACTCTTCTGCCTTCTCTTGCAGACCCGCCTCCAACGCGACCTGCTCGTCTATGCTCTTGCGTTCTGCGTAGTCCCGCACGTCCTGCGTAATTTTCATGGAACAGAAATGCGGACCGCACATGGAGCAGAAATGGGCCACCTTGGCTCCTGCGGCGGGCAGCGTCTCATCGTGAAACTGTTGGGCCGTTTCGGGATCAAGGGAAAGGTGAAACTGATCCTCCCAGCGGAACTCGAAGCGGGCCTGTGAGAGCGCGTTATCGCGGGCTTGCGCTCCAGGATGACCTTTGGCCAGGTCCGCGGCGTGGGCCGCGATCTTATAGGCAATCACCCCTGCTTTGACGTCCTCTCGGTCCGGGAGCCCGAGATGCTCCTTGGGCGTCACATAACACAGCATGGCGCAGCCGAACCAGCCGATCATGGCCGCTCCGATACCGGACGTAATATGATCATAGCCGGGAGCGATATCGGTCGTCAGCGGCCCGAGCGTATAGAACGGAGCCTCATGGCAGGCGGCAAGCTGCTTTTCCATGTTGGCCTGGATGAGATGCATAGGCACATGCCCCGGGCCTTCGATCATGGTTTGAACCTCGTGCTGCCAGGCAATCTTGGTCAACTCGCCCAGGGTTTCCAGCTCGCCGAATTGCGCTTCGTCGTTCGCATCGGCAATAGAACCGGGACGCAGGCCGTCGCCCAGGCTGAATGACACATCATAGGCCTTCATGATTTCGCAGATCTCTTCAAAGTGGGTATACAGGAAGTTCTCCTGGTGATGGGCGAGACACCACTTGGCCAGAATCGACCCACCGCGCGAGACAATGCCGGTCAGGCGCTTGGCCGTCAGCGGGACATAGCGCAGCAACACCCCGGCATGAATCGTGAAGTAGTCGACCCCCTGCTCAGCCTGTTCGATCAGGGTGTCACGGTAGATTTCCCAGGTTAGCTCTTCTGCCTTACCGTCCACTTTTTCCAAGGCTTGGTAGATGGGGACCGTCCCAATCGGAACCGGGGAGTTGCGCAAAATCCACTCGCGGGTTTCGTGGATGTTTTTACCGGTGGACAGGTCCATGACCGTGTCCGACCCCCAGCGAATTGCCCAGATCATTTTCTCAACTTCTTCATCGATTGAAGAGGTCACTGCCGAGTTCCCGATATTGGCGTTGATCTTGACCAGGAAATTCCGGCCGATAATCATCGGCTCCAACTCGGGATGATTGATATTGGCCGGGATAATCGCGCGGCCTCTGGCGACCTCGTCACGCACAAATTCAGGCGTGATCGTCTGGGGAATACTGGCCCCCCAGGCATTGCCCGGATGCTGATGCGCGACCGCGCTGGGGCCGTTGCCGTTCACCTCGGTCTGCGCGCGCAGTTGCTCTCGTGCCTGGTTTTCACGGATGGCAATATATTCCATCTCCGGTGTCACGATGCCTTTACGCGCATAGTGCATTTGGGACACGTTACAGCCAGACAGGGCGCGGCGCGGGCGCCTGAGGTGAGGAAATCGAATTTCTACGAGTGAATGATCGGCAGCACGGAAGCGGCCGTAGTCCGAAGAGCTGCCCTCAAGTTCTTCCGAGTCCCCCCGGGCGGCTATCCATTCTTGCCGCGCAGGCGCAAGCCCCTGGCGGATGTCAATCGAGACGGCCGGATCGGTATAGGCTCCGGACGTATCATACACGGTGATACTTCTCGGAGTGGTCTCCGAGGCGGGTGCGGGACTCTGGCCCTGATGGGCGTGTGGCGAGGTTAAAGTGATCTCACGCATGGGAACACACACGCCTGGGTGCGTCCCTTCAACATAGACCTTGCGCGAGGCCGGAAATGGCGCGGTCGAGAGGCGGTCGTGAGAGTTAGAGCCATTCTGATGTGTTCCGTTCAGAGATTCCTGTTTCATATCCCTCTCCTTCCATATCGTTGGTCCAATCCGGACACGGGACAGCACGCAGGAATGCGGTCGTCCCTTACGAGCGACACTGATGGGCGATGGAGATGTTGAGACATTGTGCTCCCTTCGCTGGCATTACCCAGATCAGGTTCCAGGGGTCGATACACTGTCCAACGCAGTGCATCCTCTCAGCCGAAACCTCAGCTCCCCCAACACCTTAGGATTGATATCGGATTATGCTACGCTGCCCGTCTCAGGCTGTCAACGCAAGCGAAGGCTTCATAGCGCGGGTCCGGCAGCTAGCCCGGCAAATACTCCCCACCGTTGACATGGATAGTCTGACCAGTGATAAAAGCCGCCTCGTCAGAGAAGAGGAAGGCCACCGTCGCTGCGATTTCTTCGGGCCGACCAGTGCGACCAACCGGAATATTCTTGCGCATCTTCTCCCAGGTTTCATCGGGGAAAACGCCCCTCAGCCCCTCATGCCAAATGAGCCCTGGGGCCAATACATTGACGGTCACCCCATGGGGTGCCAGGTCACGCGCGGTCGAGCGCGTGTAGCCAGCAATACCAGCTTTCGCGGCAGCGTATGGCGCTTCGGCTTCGCCCGGATGATAGGCGTACAAAGAGGCAAGATTCACGATGCGTCCAAAGCCCCGCTCTTTCATGGCTGCGCTAAACGCGCGCGTCATATAAAACGTGCCGTGCAGGTTGACCCGGAGTACAATTTCCCAGACCCGTGACTCCAAGGCCCAGACCGCGCCAGCGCCGTTCACGCCAGCATTATTCGCCAAATACGCAATATGAACGCCCTGGTCCTTCAACATCCGCGCCAACTCGTTCACCTGGTCTTCTTTGGTGACATCAAGGGGATGGAATGCCACTCGCTCACGCTGTTCGGCCGGAATATTTTCGAGCCAATCGTCAGCCAGCTCAGCCCGGCGATCACAGGCCACCACGGAATACCCGGCTGCCAAGAGTCGCCGCACCATCGCGCTTCCCAGTCCACCCAGTGCGCCAGTCACTAACGCATGTCCATATGCCACGCCTGCTCCTCCCTCTCACGCTTCTTCACTCTTGGTCTGCTTCTGCGGACTCTCTATGTCCAGGCTGCCGTACACAAATGTTTTTTCCGTCGGGGTATGCTTGAGCTGGCTCTCTTCCCACATCCAGTCTATGGCTTGGTCGGTATGGTCCCGCTCGCGGACCAGATAGTTGCTGACCGCTTCGTGCAAACGCGGATCGGCCAAATAGTGCATACTCACCGTCGGCTGGGGATCAAAGCCGCGCAAGCGCTTGAAATCACCTCCCGCGCCGGGTTCAAACCGAATGAGGCCATTTTCAATGCAGTGCCGAATGGCGGCATAGTAGCTCACGTTGAAATGCATATGCCGCTGCTCGCGCAACACCCCCCAATAGCGGCCATAAAACACCCCGCTCTTCTGGACATTAAAGGTTCCGGCAATGATCTCGCCACGTTGTCGGGCAATCACGAAGCATAAATTTCGCTTAAAGCGCTGGGCCAGGAGGTCGAAGAACTCGGCGAAGAGGTATTGGCGGCCCCAGTACAGATTATTCACCGTGGATTGATACAGGTTGAACATGACCGGAAACATTGCATCCGGAATAGTCTCGCCACTCAGCACCTCGATCTCTATGCCGCGCTTATCCATCTCGCGAATTTCGCGCTTGATCTGGTTACGCCGTTTGCTCCGGAAGTGATCCAGATAGTCATCAAAGGTCTGATAGTCATGATTCAGCCATTGATACTGAATACCCAGGCGTTTGAGATAGCCGACCTGAGACAGGGCTTCGGCTTCGTCCGGTAAGCAAAAATTGACATGCACCGAGGACAAATTATTCCGTTCACATACCTCACGCAGGGTTCTGCCCAGGATATGAATCAACTCTGTCCGGTCGGAACCCTCCGCGGTCAGAAACCGCACGCCCGTTGCCGGCGAGAATGGGGACGCCACTAAAATCTTGGGATAATAGTTGATCCCGGCGCGCTGAGCGGCATCAGCCCAGGAGTGATCAAAGACGAACTCTCCCATGCTGTGCCCCTTGAGATACATCGGACACGCCGCAATCAGGCGCGTTCCGTCATAGACCGCCAAATGCTGGGGTTGCCAACCGGTTTTGGCGCGGACGCAGTTCGACTCTTCCAAACATGCCAACCAGTCCCATTCGAGAAACGGCGAGCCCAGCCCGAGCAGACCATCCCACTCTTCCCGCCCCACGTCCTGCATGCTGTTGAGGATTTTGACTTTCAGCTCGGCCATGATGAATCGATATTCCGGGCGTTTCCCAACGCTGTTCAAGTCCGGCCACTATAGCGCAGAATACCGAGCCCAACACCCCTGCCAGAGAGACCTGTGTCTGTCCGGGCTTATAGAGTCTCGATGAGGAGAGGCGGCCGCGCGGTTTGAAAGCCGGCGGCATTCCGATGTCCGCCCCCGCCGTAGCGCTTGGCAATTGCACTGACATCGAAGTCTCCCACCGAGCGGAGACTCCACTCCCGTCGATCCTCGGCCGTATCCCGATAGCTGGCACTGAACGCCGCCTCGGGAAATATCTCACATAACCGATTACCCAGCTCGGAGGTGTTCCCGGTAGCATTGACGACGGGGACCCGGTAGCCACCCAGCTCCATCCACATCACTGCGGCCATCAGTTCTTCCATGTCGTGGGCTTGTTTACGTAGAATCGCCTCGCCGTCCGCAAGGAGCTGCGCCGTGGCATCTGCCGCGGCTAATTTTTCCGCCCAGACCGTAAAATCGTACGGATAGCTTCGAATGGCCGCATTGATGGCCCGACTGCCCGGCAAGGCATGTTGCCAGAGATCCCGGTCTTTAATATAGCGTAGGAGTTCCGGGCAATCCGTCTCGGGATGAAAATACTGCCACGCCAGGGTTGCACCCGACTCATCCATATCAAAAAGCGCAAACAGACCCGGTGGTGCCTGGTCAGGCGCGAAGCGCGGCGGCTGCTCCCGGATAGCCGCCAGCGCGGCCTGGGCCGATTTATGATGATCCAGGATGGTGATATGTGGGGCGCTCTCCCGCAGTTGCACGAGTTGTTCTGCCGGATAGGCAAAATCAACCAGGAAGAGGCGAAGACAATTCGGGAGAGGCGGCGGCGGGACGCCGTGACGAACCGGCACATAGGTCGCCGTCTCGCCCAGTCGCTTCCAGGCTGCCCAGGCTGCCCCAAAGCCGTCAGGACAATGGGCATGGTAGAGAACATAGTCGTGCATCAACGCCTCCCGCTTCATGAGAACATTACCCAAACGTCCGGCTAGTATAACAGTTCGGCAACGGGCAGACATCCATGCCCGCATACGACTCTTTTTGATACCGGCCTCGCCTCGGCCCCGAGGGTATTTCTCTGGTCAATCCGAACAGATATGTAGAATACTTGTTTCAGAACTCGGAGCCCACGCATTACGATACGCGAGAAGATTGAAACTCTTATGCAGCCCGGATCCGTCGTAGTTTATCGTGAACGTGGGCAGCTTGCGCTCGGCGTTGTTCAAAAAATCAGCCCCTCAGGAAAAGGGTCTCTGGAACTCCTCGGGGAAAGTGACAGAAAACTGTCCGTATCGAAGGAGCGTATTTTTTTTGATTGTCGGGCAACGTTTCCACTCGACCAGTCTCCCATAGATCGCAAAAGACGCCTCGCCGAACTGCACGAGACCATACGGCACCACGCCCAGACGACGGACCTCAGAGAGCTGTGGGAACTGTTGGAAGCGGACCATACTGCCGTCTTTACCTGGCAAGAACTGGCCGAATTTATTGTTTCCGGGGATGAGCCGTTCGCCATGGCCGGTGTCCTCGATGCCCTCTGGAGCCAGTCTCTGTATTTTAAGGAAAAACAGGCCGGCTCCTTTTCCCCACGAGACGTGCAGAGCGTGGAAGAGCGTCTGCTTCAACAGCAACGAGAACACGAAAAAGCCCAGGAGCAGCAAGCCTTCCTCACCTGGATGGAAGCACAACTCCAGGGACAATTCGCGGATGAACTGCCCTCAGGCCATACGCAATTTCTGTCATTGATTCAGGGGCTGGCCTTATATGGCGAGAGATATGACAAACGACCCCAAGCCCTGCAACTCATGAATGCTATTGGCTTTCAGGGCAAGGGACAGCCCTGGGACGCCGCGTTTCAGTTGCTCGTCCACCTCGGTATCTGGCAGCCGGACGAAGAGCTCTGCCTGCTGCGGTATCACATTCCGACACATTTTTCCGAGGAGGCCCTCCAAACGGCGAACGACCTCCCGATCTTTTCGGCAGACGCGGCGGATAGCAGCGAGCAGGGTACTCTGGAAGACCTGACCGCTTTAGAGACGTTGACGATTGATGACGCTGATACGAACGAGATCGACGACGCACTCAGCCTGACCGAGCGAGACGGGAAGCTCCTCATCGGCATCCATATTGCCGATGCTGGGGCCTATGCTCCGCCGCGCAGCATCCTCGATAAATCCGCCCTGGCGCGCGGGACGACCATTTATCTGCCGAGCGGCAAATTCCCGATGCTGCCGCCGGTCATCAGCGAAGAGAAGGCCAGTCTGGTTGCTCAGACGGAGCGACGAACGCTCAGCTTTTTTGTCCATATTGATGAGACCGGGCAACTCCATCCCGAGCGCATCACCCGCAGTATCGTTCGGGTGTCTCATCGCCTCTCCTATGCTGAAGCGGACGCGGCTCTGGTTGAAGGTAGCACGGCTCCCTATCGCTCGACTCTACGGCAACTCGCCCAACTCGCCCAGAAACGAAAGGAGCAACGTATCGCCCAGGGGGCCATTATAATTGACGGAGACGAGGTCAAGGTCAAAGTCAGAGACGGAACGGTCTCAACAACCGTGCTTAACTATGACTCATCGTCCCGTGGCCTGGTGAGCGAATGCATGATTATGGCCAATGAAACAGCGGCCCGCTATTGCCACGCCAACCACCTCCCCGCGCTCTATATCGGCCAGCCGCCGCCGGATGACACGATTCCGGACCGCTCCGATTTTCCCACCCGGCAAACCTATGTCCATGCCGCCAGACGAATGATGCCCCCATCTCAGATCGGCACCCAGCCAGAGGCGCATGCCGCCTTAGGGCTGCCATTATATACTCAGGCGACCTCCCCGCTTCGGCGTTATACTGACCTCCAGATGCATCATCAGATCAAGCATCATCTTGTGCATGGTATCGCCCTGTTTCAGGAGAGCCAGTTGCAGGTTGTGGCCGCGAGTACCCAGGCTGCTATTGGAGATGCCCGCCGCTGCGAGCGCGAGAGCACGCGCTTCTGGTTACTGCGTCTGCTTGAGGGACAGCAAGGAGAGGTCGTCAGTGGCCAAGTCGTACGCGCCCAACACCGTCGACTTTTTGTCGAGTTGGACGAGACACTCCTGTTCGTCCCCATGAACAATATGCCACCACTCCCTCTCGGTACTCCAGTCCTCGTCAGCATCAACCACGTTAATGCCAGACGGGATATACTGAGTGTGAAGCTGATTGAGAGCCGGCATTAGCCTCAGTTGGCATTGCCCGAATAATGACACGTACCGTTAGGAGGCAGGTATGGCAGAACTTGAACAATACCGTCGTCAGCAGCGCGCCCGTCCGACTCCCTCTTTTTCAGACCTGATGGAAATTGTGGGCGACCTCGAAGAAGGTTCCCGTCAGCTCACCGAGTCCTACGAGACGGCGCTTAAGCGGAGTGGAGATCGACTCGGCGATGCGCTACGTGACTGATACCCACCCCCTTGTCTATTTTTCTACGGGAAGAACCCGCAAATTCGGCCAGCGGGCCCGTCGGGCTTTTCAACAGGCAGTACGCGGACGCGGGCATATTGTTATTCCCGTCACTGTTCTGGACCAGCGGGGGCATTTGCCCAGAAACCTACGGTTTGGCGAACATTGACCAACAGTATCACAGGAATTTTCAGCCATTGCCTCGTGCTCTCGATACGGCAAAAGAGGAACCTAAAGAAAATATTGGACAGTCAGGAGGAGTCGGGCTTCATCCCTCTCAAAATCCCAATGCCCCCCGGCTAAGGTGCGAACCGCTCCGAGTCGACCGATCGCCCCGCCGATGAGATAGGGCGCATCCGGCTGTCTCGTCATCTGACGAAGGCCACCGCCAATGAAAAGCCAGTCGTACCAGCTTCTTCCCGAAACGAACTGGAATGGAAACCCAATCAGTTGCCACTCGAGGGTGGTGATTCCAGCCACGTCGCGAATCTCTGTCACGCGGCCATTCAGCAGTCCCCCCACCTCGGTCATGTCGAACAAACGATTCCACATGGGTTGCAGAAATCCGTTGGGGTTGGTGAATGCCAGTCCTTGAGGGCCTAAGGCCCGACCAAGTCGGCTGTCGTGGCTGAGAAAGCCCCATCCTTCGTAGCCCAGCGTCGCGGTCGCCAGGAGGAATTTCCCACCATTGCCATGGCCAATCGTCTCATCCACGTAGAAGAATTCAAATGCCGGACGGAATTGTCTGCCTGTCGCAGGGTGAACGTAGCCTACCGTAGTGCGCCATTGCTCACCGTCCGTGCCGCCCGTGAACATCAGGCGAGTGTTGTACAGGGCGAGGTAGCCACCAGGCGAGATTCTCTGTCCCACCTCTTGGAGTTGTGCCGAGGCAATCGTTTGCCACCCATACTCCAGTGTGTCGCGATACGAGAGCTTGGCAAACCACATGTCGGGGCCGAGGCGGTCTTGTGAGACATAGCCGCCACCACCCCCAAGCGAGCCAGGAAGCAGGACGCCGGTGGGGAGGCGGTATTCACCCTGGGCTTCCCACGCCTCCACTCCCGTGCCACTGACAGTCTGAGCAGCGAGAATGAGGTCGCCCGCGTCTGGAGCCGCGGCCAACACACGAAGGAATCCGCCCCCATAGGTGAGGGGTGGCCCATGTTTCAGATCGATGCGGCCCACACCGCCGCGAAAGACCGGAGTCCACAGCGCGAGATTCGTCGTCTCGCCACTGTCGTTCACTCGTTGATGAAAGTCCACCAGGCCCGGCTGGAACAAGGGATTCTGCACTTGGAATCCCTTGAATGCCCCTCCGGGGGACTCTTTTTCAGGGTCCCAATACGAGTGGGCGATGCTCATCGCGCCGAGCGCAAACACAAGTACGGCGGTGACGCTGACGACTCCCACAGACTTCCGTAGTCCCTGCACGAGGCGATACCGCAGGCGCGCCGTTAGGCTCCGCATTACGCTTTTCTTCGTTCCCGCGCCATCAGACGCGAGACGGTGGCGGGATGGACATTGAAGAAACGCGCCTGCGTCTATTCCTCGATTTCACCCCATCCGGATCCCGCTTGCTCCACGATCTGGGCCACTCATAATCATGGCTTTGCCAAAAATGCGGTGGCCTGCGCGAGTTCCGGACGTTCGGTATCATGATCAGCGGCCAGCGTCTGCAACTTGGCGTAATGCTCGCGGGCCGCCTGGCGGTTGCCGGCTGCTTCGGCAGCGCGACTGGCACTGTACACGACTCGGAAACGGTTAGGGTCACGTTGCAAGGAGCGCTCGAATTCGGTGAACGCGTGCGCTGGTTGGTTGAGCGCTAAGAGCATCTCGCCCAGCAGTCCCCGTAAAGGGACAACATTCCCCGGAGTCACCGGCGCTTTATCACTGGCCTCTTCTGCTTCGGCGGCGGTGCGCATTAACTGAATCGCTTCCGCATCACGCTTCTCCGCCAGGGCGATCCAGGCAAGAATCGTCTTGATTTGAAAGTCCGTCTGGTTCGCCCAGTAGTCGATCTTGGCTGCCGTCATCACGTCCTTAAGCGCCTGCAATCGCTCCACATCCTTGCGCGCCGCCGTAACCTCTCCACTGCGCGCCGCACCCAAGCCGCGAGCGAAGACGAGAATGGCCTCCGCATGAGGGAACTTGTCCCAAGCCATCTCGCGTGGGCTGAGTTGGAGCGCCGCTGCCTGCTGCCAATCGCCGCGCTCTAACGCATAGCGGGAGGGAATCGCGGCAAAGGCGTAGGCGGCCGAAAAGTCTTCCACCTTGACCTTGCGTATCGCCGCAACCTCATCCACCAGGCGCTTCGCCGCCTTATCCTGCGCTTGCTGAAGATGGCCAAACACCATGTAATCCATGGCATGTAGCGCATCGTATGAGCCGAGCCCAAGGGTTTGCCCGGAGAGTTGATTCTTCGCCGCACGGTACGAAGCACGATTGCTCTCGACCATTTCCGGCCAGAGACCAACCCGGCTGAAAATATGTGAAGGCATATGCAACGCGTGCGGCACTGAAGGCGCGACGGTGGCGTAGACGCGGGCAGCGGGCAGCCCCTTCTCAGCCAGCCCGGCATAGTCGTATGTGTGGATCAGGTAGTGGGCAATACCCGGATGGTGTGGGTGTTGCTTGAACAAGGGCTCCAGGATGCTTGCGGCCTTAAGCTGGTGAGCGAAGGTTTTGTCGGTAGGCACGGCGGTCATGTTGAGCACGAGCGCGTACAAGACCTGCGCCTCGTCATCCTCGGGATAGCGTGTCGCCACACCCTCCATGCCCTTTTCGAAGGCCAGCACTCGCGACCGATAGTCCACCGTCTGCCATTCTGTAAAGAGCGTGGCCAGCGCCGCAATATAGTCGCGTTCACGCTCGCTCTTGGCGCTCACGCGCAGTGCCTCCGCCATGGCCGCTTCCCCTGCCTTCGGCGCGTTCGTGTTGATGGACCAGCCGAAAGGATTGCCCATCGACATGATGGCAATGCCCCAATACGCCATCCCGCACTCGGGGTCGTGTTCCAGGACCTTGGCGAAGGAGTGCTTCGCCGGTTCGAACCAGAAGGAGTGAAACATCGCCATCGCCCGATTGAACTCCTGTTGCGCAGCAACATTGCACGAGACGCGAAAGTGAACCTCCCCGAGCTGCTCGGGCGAGGGAGTTGCGGTAGTTGCTGGGGAAGCGGGGTGGTCAGGCTCACTCTGTGCCCAAGCGCTGTGACTGGAGATGTTGAGCAAGGTTACCAACAGCCATACGATCAATCTTGCCATTAACATAGAGACTCCCGACACCGCCGCCAAAATGATTTTTTCTTGCTCATGATTTGCCGCGTTCATTGAAAATCTCCTTCCCCAGAGCGCTAAAAAGACTAACCAAGTTGAGCGGAATACTGATTGTGATCCTCTTGAGAGTTGGCATGGAAAACATCGATAGTGCCGGCGCGTATTTTCACAGAGATGGGAAAGGCCCGTTCGAATGCCAGCGAGATGTCCCAGTTTTCCGTCATTTCCCAGGTCATTCCCACAGCGAGCGTTTGAAATCCATAGGCTGGGAGCGTGAGAAAGGCGCCTGGTGCGCTGACCGGATTCGAGGCGTAGCTATATCCAGCACGTAGCGTCAGGTCCGACGTGAGTTCGTATTCTGTACCGATCCGGTAGATATACTGATCATCCCACTGAATAGGAGCTGCTAACGTGCTCGGGAAGCCGTCTGGTGGAGTATCCAACTTGACCTGGAACGTCTGAAAAGGATCTTCTGTGCCCCAGCCAATCCAGGAAAAGCCGAGCTCAACAAGCCGCTTGGGGAGAACTGAAAGATTGGCTGGATTGAGGAATTGGTTGAGCGCGTCGCCGCCAGAGGCTGGGGTCGCGCCGGCCGTGCCTGCAGAGCGCGCCCCATAACTCAGCGAATAGAGGGCAGTGGTCGCCGCTGCTTGCTGCGGGACGATGAGGCACAACGTGAGGAGAAAGGAGACCCGTCCACAGTTGCGCATCTTCATCTGCACTACTCTCTTTCTGCCTACGGTTTGTTTCCGGCTGAAACACGAAACCCGCGTGCCCGCCAATCCAACACGCCATCGGGCAGATGTCTGGCCTGAAACCCATGGTTCTGTAAGACCTGCACGGCCTGACCTGACCAGACGCAATACGGGCCACGACAGTAGGCAACGACCTCTCGGTCCTGCGGCAGCTCAGCGAGGCGGTCTTCGAGTTCCTCTAGAGGGACGGAGATTGCCCCAGGAATATGGCCCGCCTGGTACTCTTCCTGGGGACGCACATCGATGACGATCACTTCTCCCTTGCGGACACGCTGGAGCAGGGTTTTCTGATCGACCGGCTCTAAGTCCGCTTGCCCGGTAAAATATTGACTGACGATACGGTCGAGTTCAGCCAGATGTGTGACGGCCAAGACCCGTAATGTCCGGAAAAAATCGGCAACTGTTTCATCGGTGAGGCGATACCAGATCGAGGTCCCGTTGCGTTTCGCTTCGACCAGCCGCGAATTCCGCAAGACCTGAAGATGCTGTGAGGTATTCGCTTGACTCAGATGTGCTGCTTGAGCCAACGCTTCGACCGTCCGTGGGGCCTGGCTGAGGAGTTCCAAGATCTCCAACCGTTTAGGATTCGAGACAGCTTTTCCGATCCGTGCAATCTGTTCGAAGATGGCCTCTGAGAGCTGTTTATTGGTTTCTTCCATTATGGCCTCATTGCTTTTTCCCTACACTTCTTCGGGGAAGCCTGAGAAAAATGGGGGACATCGCTTCCAAGACTTGATCCCCACCAACATCCTTATATAATAATTATCTTATATAAGAATATACGAATAAATCAAGAAGATTCGAGCCAGGGCATCTTTCGTATCTTCTGCGTCAATTTTTGGGAACTTCAGCGATCCTAGAGAATGACGGCCCGCGAACTCTTTGTGTGACGCTGCGTGTATGGCAGACGGCTTTGAGGTCAGCGTTGTAAGGGGATAGCAAATGGGTTGTCGGGCGACTTTGTTTGCGGAGGTGGTGTTTTCGGAGGAGGAATTTGCTCGAACAACTTTCGTGACCACGCCTGTTCCGGCTCGTTCACGTATGCCCAGAGATCTTTCGGCAGCCATCCATCCACAATTTGACGGTTCATTTCCGTCACTATGAACCACGCGCCCTACAAGCGTCTCTGAAGGGTGGCACCAATGGCCCCATTGCCGTGCCACGCTTGACGAGTGCACTGTCGATATCGTGCAGGCCACTCGTTATTTTGTGAAATTCCTGCATTCCGTTCGAGTCTGAACTGCGCCCTCACTCGCCGCATGGATGGCGTTGGAGATACCGGGGAGCCCGGCGGCCCTCGGTTGAGGCAGTGTCAATGCGGCACTCCCAATGGCGTGGGATCATTACATTTACTCCGGCAGTCAGTATCACCACATCACCACACCACCGTCAATATTGAGGGACTGGCCGGTAATATACGACGCGTCAGGCGTACACAGATAGGCCAGGAACTTTCCAATCTCCGTATCGGAACCGGGCCGATTCAGGGGGATCAACTGCTGAATCGTTTTGTTCCAGGTGTCATCCCGCCCGAGGTCGTCCATGCGCGAGGTATCAATTATGCCCGGACATACTGCGTTGACCCGAATATTATGCGCGGCCAATTCCATAGCCAGGGCTTGGGTAAAGCCCTGAATCCCGAAGTTCGAGGTACAATAGGCAACCATATTCGGGTTGCCCTTTTTGCCGGCAATGGACGAGATATTCAGAATACTGCCTCCCTGGCCCTGCTGAATCATGGTCGGCACCACGGCCTGACTCATCAAAAAACTGCCGGTGAGCTTGATGTCGAGGACTTTCCGCCACACGTCTTCGGGAAGTTCGGTCAGCGGCACCCGGTCCGGTCCGCGCGCAAAAGCAGAATTGTTGATCAGGATATCAATCCGGCCGAACTCCTTGAGCGTAGCATCGACGGTGTTTTGCACAGCCGCACTGTCGGTAACGTTGGCAATCAACGGTACACACCGCCTGCCAGCGGCCCTCACCTGTTCGGCCGTGCTCTCAATATCCCGCCAGCCCACGGCTTTTTCATCTTCCGGGTAGTGCTGAGGATCGCGGCCGGTTCCGGTGACAACAAGGTCAGCTCCCAGTTCGGCCAGAGCCAGAGCCGCGGCCCGGCCGATCCCGCGTAAGCGTCCTGCCCCGGTGACAATTGCGACTTTTCCATCAAGGCTGCCCATTACGCTCTCCCTTATTCTCTTTTTTCCAAATACCTGCTTTTGCAAACAACAAGGGCGCACGGCCGTGCGCCCTTGTTGTCAACAAACAGTCCGGTCAGCAGTAAACTACGAACCCAGTTCTTCGGCAAACAGGGCTTTCACCCGCTCCCAGGCGTCGGTTGCAGCGGCTTCATTATACGACCCGCGCTGGTCACAGAAAAACCCGTGGTCGGCCTCGGGATAGACCACCACTTCATGCTGAATGCTGTTGGATTCAAGCGCACCCCGAATCGTATCCACATCGGACATAGGGATATGGGCATCTTTCCCGCCGAACAGACACAACACACGGCCTTCAATTTGTCCGGTCCGGCCTACGGTTGACGGCTGGCCACCAAAGCCTTGCTCTCCGGCAATCCCGCCCCCATAAAAGCTGGCCGCAGCGACCACGTCGGTTTCACACGCGGTTAAGTAAGTCATATGCCCGCCAACACAAAAACCCATGGCCCCAATTTTATTGCCGATCACAAAATTCTTGCGTTTAAGAAAAGAAACGGCCGCCAACGCATCAGCTGACATTTCGTCCGCTTTGAGTTGGCCCAGGAGTTCAATACCCGCGGCCATGCCCGCTTCGTCATATCCGTATTCCACCCCAGGGCCGGTTCGATGAAAGAAGTCCGGCGCCAGCGCGACATAGCCCTCTTTTGCCACCCGTTCGGTCACGTCTCGAATATGGGAATTCACGCCAAAAATTTCCATAAAGACGAGCACGGCCGGTCGGGGCGTCGAGTCCGCCGGCCGGACCATATAACCGTCCATAGTCTGCGCGTTCACATTGATATGAATGCGCTCAGTCGTAATCTCCATCCAGTCCTCCTTATTTGTGCTTTGCTGCGCGACCGTACTCCGGGCAAACACCGGCAGCCATGGTCGGCCCTTCTCCGTTTTTCTCACATACCCGTACACCCTCGTCAAGGCGTTGGGGGTGTGATACAGCGGGTCCGAGAGAATTACACACTAAGGAGGGTGCTATGCCGCATGTCCATCGAGATGGCGTGAATGTGTATTACGAAAGCTACGGGGCAGGGACGCCGATTGTGTTTCTGCATCCGTTTTCGACCAACGGCTATATCTGGTATTTTCAGACCTTTTCGTTTGCACGGGATTATCAGTGCATTACGGTCGATCATCGCGGCCACGGGCGTTCGGATAAGCCCGAGTCCGGCTATGCCATTCCCGAGATGGCCGCTGACGTTGCCGCCATTCTTGACGCTACCGGCAACGAGCAGGCGATTCTGGTCGGCAATTCGATTGGCGGGATGATTGCCATGCAGTTCAACCTCGACTTTCCCGACCGCGTCTTGGGCACGGCCATCGTCAGCAGTGGCACCAACCTCGGGGCCGGCATGCCGCCCGAGGCCATGCAAGCCTTTCAGCAAGACCTCAACGGCGCGTTCGGTGGCCTGATTGAGGGCGCGGTCGCGGCGAAGACCAAACAGGACAAGCCGGAAATTCTGGATCTGATGAAGTCCTGTTTCGCGGTGGATGAAAATTTTACCGAGCAGGTCTTTTTTGCCAACGCGACCGACCCGAATGGGGTCTTTCAGTGGAATATTTCGGATCAACTCAAGAATATCACCAAGCCGACCATCATTTTTGCCGGTGAAGAGGATCAGGCCACACCGGTCGAAGCCAATCAATTCCTGGCCGACAATATCCCCAATGCCCAGATCAAAATCCTCAAGGATGTCGGTCATTTTTACCAATTGGAAAAACCTGCGGATTTCAACGCGGACCTGGCCCAGTTCCTGAAACAGGTCGTGGCCTGACGCGCAGTTCCACGGGGCTCGGTTCTTCGGTGGCGAGAGGTGAAGCATGGGCGATACATCACTGGCCAGCACAATTCTTGAGCGGGCTGCGCGGTACGGCTCACGGCGCGTCTTTCTGCGCAAACGCGACAACTCTTGGGAAGATATCTCCTGGCAGCAGTTTGGCGATCAGATTGTCCGTGCCGCCCGCGGGTTAGCGTCCTTAGGCTTTCAGCCGGGCGGTCGGCTGGCCATTCTGGCCGATAACCGCCCCGAATGGCCGTTGATCGATCTGGCCTGTCTGTATCTGGGCGGGGTAGACGTACCGCTCTACCTGACCAGCCCGCCGGACGACCTGGCCTATGTCCTCAACGATGCCGGGGCGAGCGTGCTGGCCGTGGCCGGCGATGACCAACGGCAAAAGATCGCCCAGATTGCGTCCGAGGTACCGAGCCTTGAGCAAGTCATCCATCTCGACACGGATTCCGCGCCGGACATCGGTTTGCCGGACCGTCTCACCGCGCTCAGTCTGACAGACCTGCTGGCCAGTGGCGAGCACGGCACCGAGCCGGCCCAGCCGGTACCCGATCCCGGTTTGGCAACCATCATCTACACCTCGGGCACGACCGGCCGACCCAAAGGCGTCATGCTGAGCCATACCAATATGCTGGCCAACGCCGAGGATGCGGCTGCGATCCTACCGCTGAATGAAGAAGATCTGTTCCTGTCCTTTCTGCCCCTGTCGCACGGGTTCGAGCGCACCGGCGGGCTCTACACAAGTCTACGGGCCGGCGGCACCATAGCCTACGGTGGCGGCATCGCCAGTTTGACCGACGACCTGGCCGCGGTCCGGCCAACCATACTGTGTTGTGTGCCGCGCGTGCTGGAACGGGTCTATCAGCATATGCTGGGCGAAAGAGAAAACGCGCCCTTTGTGAAACAGAAAATTCTGAGTTGGGCGCTGGAGGTTGGACGAGCGGCTGGCCGGGTACGCACGGCCAACGCTGCCAGCACGGCTGCCCTGCCCTTTCCGCTCAGCCTGCAACACGGTCTGGCCGACCGCCTGGTGTTCCGTGCACTACGCTCGGCGCTCGGCGGCCAGATTCGTTTTCTGGTGTCGGGCGGTGCCCCGCTCAACGCGGACCTGGCCTGCTTCTTTTATGGCGCGGGCATTCCCGTCTATGAGGGCTACGGCCTGACCGAGGCCGGGCCGGTCGTGGCCTGTAATACGCCGGATCGGAACCGAGTCGGCAGCGTGGGAACGCCGCTGCCCCAGGTATCGGTTCGTATTGCCGACGACGGAGAGGTGTGCGTACGTGGGCCAAACGTCATGACCGGCTATTACAACCGACCGGAGGACACGGCTGCGGCCCTGGACGCCGAGGGCTGGCTGCACACCGGTGACATAGGAGCAATCGACGCCCAGGACTTTCTGACCATTACTGATCGCAAGAAAGACCTGCTCATCACCTCACAGGGCGAGAATATCGCGCCGCAGCCCATTGAGGGGCGCTTTCGCCAGGAGCCGCTGATCGAAGAGGCCTGTCTGATTGGCGACCAGCGTCCCTATCTGACCGTGCTGTTGGTGCCCGACCGTGAGTTTGTGGAGATCATGGCCAACACACACGGGGTGAGCGGTGAGTGGCCGGCCCTATTGGACCATCCTACTATCCGCGCGCTGTTTCAGCAGTGTTTCGAGACGGTCAACGACAGCCTGCCGCGACACGCCCAGCCCCGCCAGTTCACCCTGCTGGCCGAACCGTTCTCGCAGGCCAGCAACGAATTGACGCCCACCCTCAAGGTCAAACGCCGAACAGTGTTGCAAACGCGACGGGCTGCAATTGACGGCCTGTATCCGGACCAGCAGTGATGTTCCGCACCTGTTATGAGCCTGGAAACCGTTGATGATATCGAGCGGCTGCTGGACGTCTTTCCACCGACGCTGTGTCAGGCCGTGTTGCGGGAGAGCGCCCTGCACGAGTTGCTGGAAGTCGTCCTCGACCTGGGCCGTCCACCCGAGGCGCGCTATGTCGCCAAGACCGCCGATCTGGCCGCCGAGTCGGTCGATACCGAAACTATCGCCTTTGTGGTGGAACGCATCGGCGCGTTCAGCCACGACAACCGGGCCGGTATTCCGCGCACCCTGCACCGCATCTCCGCGCTCCGCAACCGCACGGGCGGCATCATCGGACTGACCTGCCGGGTCGGACGGGCCGTGTTCGGAACGCTCGATATCGTGCAGGATCTGGTACACCAGCCGGACAAGAGCATCCTGCTCTTAGGCCCACCAGGCGTTGGCAAAACCACCTTGCTGCGCGAGGCAGCTCGTGTGCTGGCCGACGAGGACGGCAAACGGGTCGTTATCGTGGATACCTCAAACGAAATTGCCGGCGACGGAGACATTCCCCACACGGCGATCGGGCGGGCTCGCCGTATGCAGGTACCCTCACCGGACCGTCAGCACCAAGTAATGATCGAAGCGGTCGAAAATCATATGCCCGAAGTCATTGTGGTGGATGAGATCGGAACGGAAGCCGAGGCCGGAGCGGCACGGACGATTGCCGAGCGCGGCGTCCGACTTATTGCCACGGCGCATGGCGGGACGCTGGAGAATCTCGTCCTCAACCCAACCCTGGCCGACCTCATTGGCGGCGTGCAGTCGGTGACCCTGGGCGATGACGAAGCCCGACGGCGGCGGACCCAAAAGACCGTCCAGGAACGAAAGGCGCCCCCGACCTTCGACGTGCTGATTGAAATCCATACGCGGCACCGCTTTGCCGTACACCCCGATGTGGCAGCCGCGGTTGACGGCTTGTTACGGGGCTGGAGTTCCAGCCTGGAAATACGGACCCGCCAGGAGGACGGCAGCATTACAACCGAGCAGTTGACGGAGACCGGGTCCGCAGTCCAGGACAATACCACCATTCCCACCCAGGGGGCGCAACACCGGGTCCTACGGATTTATCCCTATGGTATTAATCGACACCGGCTCGAACACGCTATCCACGCGCTCGATGTCCCGGCTCGGGTTGTCGACCAGCCCACGTACGCCGATGCTATTCTCACAGTGAGAGGCCAGGCCAAACGTCAACCAAAAGCGCTCCGTTTGCTGGTCGAACGCGGCATGCCGCTCTACGCCTTACGGAGCGATACGGCCTCGCAAATGGAGAAATTCCTCCGTGATCATCTCAGTGAGGAATTTCCTGAAGATCGGGCTGCACTGGCGGAAGCAGAAGCCGGCGTGCAGCGGGTGATTGCCCAGAACGAGCAGTGTGAGCTTTCGCCACAACGCGCACGGCTACGGCGCTTGCAGCATCAAGTGGTGAAGAGCTATGGCCTGATTTCCCACAGCGAAGGGGAAGAGCCGTTTCGACGGCTGATCGTCTATCCGGTCGGACGCTGAGGGGGGGCGACCGGTCGCCCCCTCACTATGGATTTCTCTCTACGCACTTCTACTGGCTAGGAGCCAATGACCATAGCCACGCTGGTCGTGCCCGAGCCACCGATATTCAAGGTCGCGATTTTCTTCGCGCCTTCAATCTGGTAGTCCCCGGCCGTTTCCGTCACCTGACGAAAGGCGTCCAGGGCCTGCCGCGTCCCAGTTGCGCCCACCGGATGTCCGCAGCCGATCAAGCCACCGCTGGCGTTAATCGGCAGCTTACTACCAAATTCAATCACGCCGTCCTCGATGGCGCGCCACGCCTCGCCTGGGTTGGTAAGCCCGAAATGATCGATGGCCATATACTCGGAGGTGGTAAAGCAATCGTGCGTCTCAATGCCCTGCACCTGCCAGACATCGGACAAGCCGGCCCGTTGGAAGGCATCAACAATAGCTTTTCGCGTATGGGGCAACACATAGGGGTTGCCTTTGCTCTGGGCGATTTTGGTATCAAACTTGATCGGTGCGGTGCGGTGACCCCAGCCCAGAATCTGGGGCAGACTCGCCAGAGCCAGACCTCTCCGTTCGGCGTATTTTTTAGCAAAGGATTCCGAGGCTAAGAAAATCGACGTGGCACCGTCTGTGACCTGCGAACAGTCGCGCACGCGCAGCCGGCCGGCCACCGGATTCCCGTATTTCCCAGAATCCAAATTCTGTGACTCGTCCGAAAACCAGCCGCGGGTTTGCGCTCGGGGGTTGCGGCGGGCGTTTGAGTAATTCACCTCGGCAATCCGGGTGAGGTGTTCTTCCTGCAGCCCATAGCGTTCTTCATACACATCGCCGAGCTGGCCAAACAGCTTTGGAAACGCAAACTCCACTCCCTTGGCCTCCTGGTCGTACCAGGCCGCGGTGCCGAGAAAATCTCCACCCGTAGCCGGGTCAACGGTCTTCATCTGCTCGACCCCGACGACCAGCGCCACCTCATACCGGCCGGCTTCGATTTCCGCCGAGGCCATCAGCATGGAAATACTGCCCGACGCGCAGGCGGCTTCGTGCCGCGCGGTGGGAATACCTGACAGGGCCGGGTCGATTTCAGCCAGAAAGGCACCGAGATGACCCTGCTTGCAGTAGAGTTCCGCGGCGAAATTGCCGACATGGGCAACATCGACTTCCTGCGGGTCCACCTCTGTTGCGGCGAAGCCGTCCGCTACCGCTTCCTTGAGCATATCGACAATATCGTTTCCCTCTTTCATCCAGTTGCGGGCAAAATCGGTCTGATGCCCACCAAGCACATACACGGGTGCCGCCATAGTAGTCCTCCTTAATATGCGAAACGTTTTCTTTCTCTAGACAACGAGAGCGGTCGCGCTCCGCCCTGACGAGGGTCGTCCTATCCTGCTCATAGACCAAGGTCAATCGGCAATAGCCCGCGGGGCTTCAGACATCGCTCATCGGCGGCTGTGCATCCACCTTTTCAACTGGTGGCGAGGTCCCACCTGCGGCTTCCAGCAGTTCAATCACTCTGGTTTTGCTGTTTTTCTTGGCAAAATAGAGTGCTGTCTGGCCGTAGTTATCCTCGGCGTTGACCTCAGCCCCACGCGCAAGCAGCGCTTCGACAATGGCAACATGGCCAAACCGCGCCGCAACAATGAGCGCCGTCGGACCACCGAAGGGAGCGTGGACGTTGATGTCCACACCCTGATCCAGCATTTCCAACATGGTCTTCATATCGCCCGAGCCGGCCGACCCAATAAAAATATCCCGCTGTATCACTTCCGGCGGAACATCCGAAGAGGGCCCAGAACGGAGCCATTCCAGGGAAACAACAATCACCACAACCAAGAGCCCGACTGCAATCAGCGTTTTCTTATCCATAGGCGGGGCCTCCTTTTTGACAAGGAGATAGTCTAACTTTGAAACGGAACGGCTGTAAACCGTCCTGCCCGTTTCTACCGAGATGTGGCAGGCCGATAGCGTCTCGTGTAAGAAGCACAGGCTCTGGGGCTCTAGCTAATCAATACCAGGGGCGGCGCGCAACAGGACTTTGCGTGTCCCACGCTGGGCGGCATGGTTGAGGGCCTGTAGACCGGCGGAAAGCGGATACGCCGCCTCAATCAGTGCGGCAACCGGAATCCGGGTGTGGGCCAAAGCCTCCAGGGCTGGGGGGAATAAGCCGCAGCGCGAGCCGACCACCGTGACCTCGTTGATGACGAGTGGTGCCAGCGAGAGCGTATGATTCTCGGCAAGCGTACTTTTCAGGACGAGCGTGCCACGGGGACGGACGGCCGCCATGGCAAGTTGTAAACCGGTTGGTGAGCCGGTTGCTTCAACCACCAGACCGACGGCTTGGGATTGCCAGTCGGAGAGGTTCACCGCTCTCATGCCAGCCTTCTTTGCCAAGGCGAGTTTCGCATCATGCCGACCGACAATCGTCACCGCCGCGCCAGCCTGGTGCAGCACAAACGCACACAGCAAACCCAGCTTGCCATCGCCAAGCACCACCGTCCCTATCCCAGGCTTGACGGGTACTTGTTCCAGGATTTCAAACGCAGCAGCGAGCGGTTCTGTGAAAACCGCGGCTTCATCAGGAACGGAATCCGGAACGGGATGCAGGTTGGCAAGCGGTACGGCCAGATATTCGGCAAAGCTACCGTCCGCGCCCAAGATGCCCATGACCTGGCGCGTCGGGCAGTGGCGCTGCATGCCGCGCCCACACGCGTCGCATCGGCCGCAGCCGAAATTGATCTCGGCCACCACCCGCTTGCCCATCCATTCGGCCGGTCCTTCATGGACTTCACCCACAAACTCATGCCCCGGTACGCCCCGGAAGTCCATATAGCCCTTGAGTATCTGTAAATCGGTCGAACATACTCCGGCCAGTCGGACGCGAACCAGTGCCCACTCATCGCTCGCCTGCGGTGCAGGATACTGCTCCTGCACCCGCAGGTTGTGTCCGTCCCAATGAAGTGCTCGCATGATGGTCAAGGATACGGGAACCGCTCTACCGCTACGACTCTAGGGTCACTTTTTGTGCGAAATCTTCCATGAACCCTACACCCTCTTCCAGTTTATCGCTCCATAACGGCAGTGGCGCAAGAAAAGAGTCATAGCCCAGGTCCTGATAGCGTTTGGTCTCTTCGATAAACGTGTCAACCGAGGAGGTGTGGGCCGGAGCGACTAAAATTTGGATGCTGCTCATATCCCGTCCGGCTTTGTCTGCAGCGACTCTGATCATCTCCACCCCTTCTTTGAAGCCGTCGTAGCTTCTAGCCACGGCAACCCAGCCATCACCGTACTCGACCACCCGTCGCATCGCGCGAGCGGAATGCCCGCCAATCCACACCGGCAGCGGATTCTGCACCGGCTTGGGCTCGCATTTGATATCGCTGAACTGGCAGAACTCGCCCTCAAACTGTGGGTCGGGATTGGTCCACAGCTCGCGCATGGCCCGTAGATATTCGTCGCTCAGCTTACCGCGTTTCTTGAACGGCGCGCCGAGCAGACTGATCTCCTCTTCCATCCAGCCGATACCGGCCCCGAGCATCATGCGTCCCCGCGACAACACGTCCAGGGTGGCGAACATTTTGGCCGTAACAATCGGGTTGCGGTGGGGCAGCACGAGCACCCAGGTTCCCAGCCGGACCCGTTTGGTGGCGCCAGCCAGATAACCCAGCAGCGACAACGGTTCGAGAAAGCCGTCGGCCGGATTGGCCGGGAACTCACCGGTGTCATTATACGGGTAGCGGGATTTAATGTGTATCGGCATGATCACATGGTCGGCCACCCACAGGGCGTCGTAACCAAGTTCTTCTGCCTTCAGGGCAATGGTCGTCACCACATCAACCGAGCCGGGTCCGGTGGCTAAGGGCCCAAGGTTGGGAACGAGCAATCCTACTTTCATGATGTTCTCCTTTGTTGAAAAATTGAGCTGAAAAACCTGGGCTTTTTCCTATAGCGTCACAGCCGGTTCGACAAGCACACGTCTCGGCCGCCCCTTCGCGAACGCCCCGCTTTCCGCTATACAGTCGCTCAGCAAAAGGGAGGACTGCTATGGCAGACACACAACCATCCATGCTGGCCGGTACGACCGTGCTCGACTTCACCCAGTATCTGGCCGGTCCGACGGCAACCCGGCTCATGGCCGAACTCGGAGCGAACGTCATCAAAGTCGAACAGGCTACGGGCGGCGACCCGGCGCGCTCCCTGCCCTTTGTGAGAGACAGCCGCAGCATTTACTTCATTCAGCAGAATCGCGGCAAGAAAAGCCTGTGTATTGATTTCAAACGACCGGAAGGCGTCGAGCTGATTCGGGCGCTCATCCCCCATGTCGATGTCGTCATTGAAAATTACGGGCCTGGGGTAATGGAACGGCGTGGCCTGAATTACGAGGCGCTCAAGGCGCTCAATCCCGGCCTGGTCATGTGTTCCATCTCCGCCTTTGGTCGGAAGAGTCCGCTGTCCCATCTGACCGGCTACGATTATATCGCTCAGGGCTTTTCCGGCATTATGCACATGACGGGCGACCCGGACGGGCCACCGCGTTTTGTCGGCGTGGCCATAGCTGACGGCATAGCCGGGGTCAGTGCCTTCGGCGCCCTCGGCTATGCCCTACTGCACCGGGACCGCACCGGTCAGGGACAGCACGTTGATATTTCCATGGTCGATGCCCTGTATCATATGCAGTCGGTTGAAGTGCAGGCCTTTGCCGCCAGCAACGGCAAATACAAGCCCATGCGTTTCGGCACCCATCACTATGCCTCCTGTCCGCTGGGCGTGTTCAAGAGTAGGCAGGGCCATTGTGTGATTTTAGCCCTGAACCGCCAGTGGCCGAATGTGGCCAAAGCGTTGGGCAAGCCGGAACTCGTCGACAACCCGCGTTTTGCCACCGCCAAAGCGCGCGGTCAAAATCAAAAAGAACTGATCGCCATGATCGAGTCTTGGCTGCAATCGTTTCCGAGCGACGAGGCCGCGCTCAAAGCCCTGGCCGACCACCGCGTTCCGGCCGGCCCGGTGTTATCGATTGAAGAAACGGTCTCCCACCCCTATTTCATTGCCCGCAAAATGGTCCGTCAGGTGCCGGATCAGATTCTTGGCGAGGTCACCATTCCGGGTTTCCCGTTCAAGTATTCGGCTTTCCCGGACGAACTCGACCTCCAGGCTCCCCTACTCGGTCAGCACAACGCCGAAGTACTGGGCCAGTACCTGGGCCGCTCTTCGGACACGATTGCCGGGCTACACGATCAGGGAGTGTTGTATAAGGGGGAGCGGTAACGACGCAGTGGAACCGGGTTACCCTGGTCAAACAGCACCCGTATAGAATTTATTTTTCCTCAGTCTTGAGGCTTTGCTGGGTATGGTTGAGCACGGCTTCGACTTGCTGACGCGTGACGCCAGGAAACCAGAGCAAGAAATCAGCAAGACACGTCCCATCTTCCAGATTCTCAAAGAGGGCCTTCACCGGGACACGAGTTCCTCGAAAGACCCACGCACCACTCATTCTACCAGGTACACGCTCGACAGCGGGGCAGGACGACCAATCCAACATGGAATTGAAGCTAGCGAAAAATCCGAGAAGGGACAAGTAAATATGGACTGATACTGCAAGGCACTGGAACTATAGGCAGGCATGTTCGTTCTTAGGAGTGCTGCCGTCACGCGACGGGCTTCACTCCTCCCCCACAGCCTGGCCACTGGTAAGCGCAAGCCTGGTAGAAAGGGCTCACCGTCCAGACTGTTACGCCGGACGCAAGTCGTCCCAGCGCCGACACCACCGCTGGCGTTCCTTGTCCGAGAGTGCGAACATGCGCTCGGATTCGGACCGGGGCAGCAGAGTGCAACGATTGCGTGAGAGTTTTGCGATCAACGTATCCAGGAGCGCGTCGCCCTGACTCGGGTCACTCAGAAGGTCGCGTTCGGGATTCCGCTTGCTCTGGGACGCGGCAATAGAGTAGCGGGCAGATTCCGCATAGTCCCGGTACGAGGCCATGCTTATCGTAGGCGCGGGATCACCTGTGGCTTCCGTTTCTGATGGTCCGAGCAGGCGTGTCATCTGAAACCCGAAGACGTTCATACCCAAATCGTAACGACCGGGGAAAACGGGGTTTTCTCGAACGTCCGCACGTCGCGGCTCGAGGTTGCCCATACCACCGATCAGGTCGAAAATCCACGCACCGTGCTTATACTGACCCCCGAAAGCAAGCATATAATCGGTATTGTCGGCCAGCGTGGGCTTGAGCGAGTCGTCCTTGATGGCCCACGGCTCATGCGAGAATCCGACACCGAGCATGAGGTTTTCGGACACCTGATAGGTGAACCCGCCACCCATCCGCCAGCGGTCCTTGGCCCGACCCACCGCGGGTTGATTCAGCGCGGTATACTGCTCGAACCGGACGCGCGTCTCATCGAACACGGACAGCTGACTCCAGCGCGCCTGACCGGCAAACGTCAGACGGTCGGTGATCCGGTACGCAAAGCCGAACTTGACGTTCTGCGGGATATTAAAATAGACCGTGGCGTCGTCGCCCATCCCGTCCACCCGGGCGTTGCCGAACATCCAGATTTTGCCCGGCGTCTTATAGGTTAACCCCAGGTTGAGGCGCTCCGTGGGTTGATACATCACCCCGATAGTCCCGAACATGCCCGGTCCGCGCACATCGAGATCAAGCCGACCGAGCGGAGTGGGCGATTTAGTCTTCAGCCGTCCATAGGTCGGATTGAGACTGACGCCGAGGTGCAGGTTCGATGCCAGCGAATAGGACAGGGACGGCGCCAGCGACACCGCTACCAACTCGGTAAAGAAATTGTTGGGGACTCCGTGTTCGGGTCCGGCCCCATAGTTGAAGGCGAAGCCCAACGAGCCATACATACCGATACCAAATGCGAAGGGCGCAAACCGGTCGGTCCGATAGCCAAAGTTCGGTGCTATCGGGAACTCGCGGCTGGTGCTGTCATAATACCCGGAGCGGTCGGCCGACGGACGGAATCCCCTGAACGCACGGAACCCTTCCGGGTCGACGCCGGGCGGCAGCGCCCCGCGCAAAGAGTCAGGCAAGAAGATGCCGTGCCTATTCTCATAGGACGGATGAAACATGATGTTGAACGAGCCCATAGAGAAGGAGTTCGGCACCAGGCTGAGTTGGGCTGGATTATGGAACAGCGCGGTCGCCGCGTTGAACGGGTAGGCCACCGCGTTGCCGACCACCATACCATCGCTGGCGGCCAGCCCCGGTGCGGTGAGTTGGCTGGCCTGCGCGAGGGAGCCGGTAGAGAGCACCACGATCAGCGCCAGCGTCCATATTCCCCACTGCAACTGACCTCCCACAAGCTGAACCTTCCTCATCCCTGCTCCTCTCTTGCTGCTGGAGCGGTCTAGCTTATGTGAACGTCGGGGGTTACAAAAGGGGGGTAGGCCGAATTAACGCTCACCGCGGGACACGGAGGGGAGACACGGTATGGACCCACAATTCGAGCGCATACGGACCACCTGTCCGCGTGACTGCTATGACGGCTGCGGCATAGTGGTCGAGCAAAGAGACGGAGCCATCACCCGCGTGCTGGGTGACCCGGACCATCCGGTTTCGCGGGGCGCGCTGTGCGGCAAATGCGCCACAGCCTATAACGGCGTCTGGCAAGATGAGCAGGCCCGCTTGTTACACCCGCTCAAACGGACCGGCCCCAAAGGACACGGCCAGTTCGAGCGGATCAGTTGGGACGCAGCCCTCACCACCATTGCCTCGAAACTCCAGAACATTGTGCAGATGACCGGCCCGGAAGCCGTCATTCATACCCATTACACCGGCACGCTGTCGCTGTTGGCCTATATGTTTCCCCTGCGTTTCTTTCACCGTCTGGGCGCAACCGAGGTCGAGCCTGACACCATCTGCAATATGGCCGGACATGTTGCCTGGGGACTGTTGTTCGGGAGTTCGTATGTGGGCTTTGACCCCCGCACGGCTGCGGACTCGCGCTGTATTCTGGTCTGGGGTGCGAACCCGGCCCATTCCGCCCCACACGCGCACAAGCACTGGTTGCCCGAATCCCCGGCCCAGAAGATCGTTGTCGATCCAATCCGGACGGAGACCGCTGCCCAGGCCGACCTCCACCTCCAGCCTTTCCCTGGGACTGATGCGGCTCTGGCATTCAGCCTGCTGCACGTGCTGCACCGGGACGGATTTTTTCAGACTGACTTCATAGCCGAACACACCGTGGGCTATGATGAAATGCTGCCCTTGTTAGCCCCCTGTACCCCCGCCTGGGGAGAGCGGACAACCGGTGTTCCGGCAGACCTGATTGAACGCGCCGCCCACCTGTACGGACCCGGCCCTTCCCTGCTGTGGGTCGGACAGGGTCTGCAAAGACAAACCACTGGCGGCAACGTCATGCGCGCCTGCGGGCTGCTGCCGGCGTTAACCGGGAATATCGGCAAACCCGGCGCCGGCTTTTACTATTTGAACATCACCCCCGGTATTGCGGGCATGGACTTTGATGCTTTGGCTGGCAGCTCGTTGGCAAAGGGGAGAGTGCCGCGCATCAGTCATATGGATTTTACCGCGCGACTCGAAGATGCGAGCGTCTCACAGGCCCTTGTGTGTTGGAATACCAATCCCGCGGCGTCGGCCCCGCAACAACAACGCCTGTACGCGGCTCTCAAGCGCGAAGACCTGTTCACGGTGGCAATCGATTGTTTTCCTACCGACACCACGGATTTTGCCGACATCGTGCTGCCGGCGGCGAGCTTCCTTGAATTTGACGACCTGACCTTCAGTTATTTTCATCTCAATATTGGCGCGCAGTCCAAAGCCCGGGAGCCCATGGGTGAGTCTCTGCCCAATCAGGAAATTTTTCGCCGTCTGGCCGCGGCCATGGGATTTGAAGAGTCAGCGTTATTTGAGCCGGACGAGGCTATTATCAGCCAGATGCTCGCTGAAATGCAGACCGGCTGTGATTTCAGCGCCCTCCAACAGACCGGTTGGCGTTCGATCAGCCCGGCCCCGCTTATTTTCTACGAAGACCTGACGTTTGATACCCCCAGCGGCAAGATTGAAATCGCCTCGGACAAGGCCGAGCAAAAGGGCCTGCCGCGCGTGCCCCAACCCTGGGCTGACACCCAGCCGACGAACAACCGGTTCCGCCTGCTGAGCCCGGCCTCGCGCTGGCGGCTCAACGATTCGTACGCCAACGATGCCAACATTCAGCAACGCGCCGGTCAGGCCGGCGTCACCCTGCACCCGGACGATGCAGCGCAGCTGGGTATCACGGCCGGAACGCGTGTTCGGCTTGCAAATGAAACCGGCCAGCTTGAGCTGACCGCCACGATTGACGCCATCGCTCCCCGAGGCGTGGCCCTGGCGCATAAAGGCCGCTGGCCCAAGCTCGAAGCCGGTCGTCATAATGTGAACGCGCTAAATCCGGGGATTCGGTCCGATATGGGCGAGAGTTCCAGCGTGCATAGTACCGAGGTGACCATTCGTCCGTGCTAGACGATTGGCGGCAGAGGATGCCCCACTCCTGCTGTCACTAACGCTTCGGAGCGGCATTTCTTAGCAGTCCATCGGCGAGGCTTTCCTGACGCTTGCCTATCCATGCTGCGCTGGGGGACATCGACAGACGAGAAGCAAGGGACTACTCTGGCGGCGCTCACGCAAGCGAAACGATCACGATAAGGAGGAGCGTATGTCCTGGGGTTTTGAAACCGAGCCGGAATTTCAAAAAGAACTGGATTGGATTACAGAATTTGTCCGTCAAGAGGTCGAACCCTTAGACCACATTTTAGGCAATCCATACGATATTCAGAATCCGCGCAACCGAAAAATCGTACCCAAACTCCAAGAACAGGTCAGGCAGCGCGGCCTGTGGGCCTGTCATCTGGGACCGGAACTGGGCGGCCCCGGCTATGGCCAGCTCAAGCTCGCCCTCATGAATGAAATACTAGGCCGCTCCCGCTTTGCGTCCATCGTCTTCGGCTGCCAGGCCCCGGATACGGGCAACAGCGAAATACTGGCGCACTACGGCACGCCGGAACTGAAAGAGCGCTTTCTCAAGCCGTTGCTCAACAACGAGATCGTGTCGTGCTTTTCCATGACCGAGCCGCATGCCGGCGCCGACCCCAAGATGTTCAAATGCAGGGCTGAACGGGACGGGGACCAGTGGGTCATCAACGGCCAGAAGTGGTTTTCCTCAAACGCTCGCTGGGCCAGCTTTCTGATCGTCATGGTCGTGACCGACCCGGACGCTGCGCCGTATCAGAGCATGTCCATGTTCGTGGTACCGGCAGACACGCCGGGCATCAACATCATTCGGAATGTCGGTATTGGCGAAGAGTCCGAGGACGAGGGCGACCACGCCTATATCAGCTATGAAGACGTGCGGATTCCCGCAGATCATATTCTGGGTGGACCCGGCCAGGGCTTTGAGGTCGCTCAGACGCGCCTGGGTGGCGGACGGATTCACCACGCCATGCGCACCATCGGCCAGGTCAAGAAATCGTTCGATCTGATGTGCGAGCGGGTGTTATCACGCGAAACCCAGGGTGAAATCCTGGCCAACAAACAGATGGTCCAGGAGAAAATCGCCGACTCCTGGATCGAGATCGAACAGTTCCGGCTGCTCGTGCTGCAAACCGCCTGGCGCATCGACAAGTACAAGGACTACCGCAAGGTGCGCAAAGACATTGCCGCAGTCAAAGCTCAGATGCCCAAAGTCTTTCACGACGTGGCCTGCCGCGCGCTCTACCTGCACGGTTCGCTCGGTGTGTCCAACGAAATGCCCTTCTCCAAGCAGATCACTGAATCCTTCGTCATGGGCTTGGCCGACGGCCCGACCGAAGTGCATAAGGTCACCGTCGCCCGCCAGGTTCTGCGCGAGTACGAAGGCACCAAGGGCCTGTTCCCCACCGGCCATCTGCCGGCGCTACGCGAGCAGGCGATTCAGAAGTATGGGGAGATGCTGGAGTTGGAAGTGGGGAATTTGTGAGCTACAGGCCAATTCCTTAGCGCTACTCCACTGACTCTCGCCATACCGGGCTTGACCCGGTATCCAGCCCACTCTACTACCTCTGGCGGGATTCCTACTTCCGCGAGACTGACGATATGAAGTTCACGTTTTGAAAAGCCATGTTGTAATATCCGCATATTAAGCGGATTTTTCAACATGGCTTTGTCTCACAGGAGAACTCTTTCCGCATGGACAACGAGCCTGCTCGCAGTTGGCCGCCTCGTCTTCTCATGCGACGAAGCAGCCGAAGCGCTCGGCATTGGCCACGGAGCCTTTCTGGACGCTGCGGAACGGCTCCAGCGCCAGCAGCGTCTGATCAGCCCCCGTCGCGGCTTTTACGTGATTGTGCCGCCGCAATTTCATGCCTGGGGCGCGCCACCGCCGTCCTGGTATATCGACGAGCTGATGCGGTTCGAGAGATGTCTTTACTATACCGGCCTGCTCAAGGCGGCGGAACTGCACGGGGCAACCCATCAGGCCGTCACGGAATTTCAGGTCGTAGCCGATAAGCGTCTGCCAAAGATACGAGTCGGGCGGTCCCCTATCGTCTTCTACTACCGCAAGAAAATCACCGAGGTCAGCCAAGGCATACAAGACCACAAGACCGACACGGGCCATATGAAAGTCTCGTCGCCGGAGTTAACCGCTCTGGACCTGCTGCGTTATCCACACGCTGCAGCCGGGCTCGACAATATCGCGACGGTCTTGACCGATTTGGCTGACGGACTTGACGCCGAAAAGCTCGCCGTATTGTCGAAAGCATTCAAACGACCAACTACGCAACGGCTCGGAAGACTACTTGAATGGCTCGGTCATATGGACCGGACTCGTCCGCTGTACGCCGCACTGACTACACAGCGAATAGGCTGGATTGAACTTGACCCAGCCGAGGCCAACGACCCGGATTTTACACTAGCCCCAGTCGAGCGGGATGAAAAATGGCGCGTTGTCATCCGCCGAATCCCCGAGGTCGAACGATAAATGATACCGTCTCTCAATATCGTAGCTTGGGGTGCGACTGTTCCTTGGGCTGAACTGCGGCAAGTCGAGCAGGACCTGATCATCAGCCGTGCAATCGTCGAGGTGTTTAGAGAGTCATTTCTGCACAGAGAGTTACGTTTTCGTGGCGGTACGGCACTCAACAAGCTGCATTTTCCAGCGCCGTTGCGCTATTCGGAGGATATTGACTTCGTTCGGACTACAGCAGGGCCGATCGGGCCAATCCTCGACCGTATTCGTTCCGTACTCGAACCGTGGCTGGGACATGCCAGTTTCGACCAGAGCCCCATCGCTCCCAAGCTCCGGTTCAGGGTGCCGGCCGAAGATGATCCAACAGCACAAATCAGGCTGAAGATCGAAATCAACACCACAGAAGTCGAAGCGTACGATACACCGGTGGAAATTCCCTTTGGTGTGGACAATCCATGGTTTTCCGGAACGGCGAATGTCGCAACGTTTTCCAGAGAAGAGATGCTGGCTACCAAATTGCGTGCGCTGCTCCAGCGAGACAGGGGGAGAGACTTGTTCGACATCGCCCACGCCTTAACGGTCTTTGGGGACTTCAATGTCTCGCGGGTAACTGAATGCTTTGGCCTTTATCTCAACCATTCGGGGCTGAGGATCAGCCGCGCTCAGGCCGAGAAAAGAATGTTTACAAAATTGAGAAAGTCCGGCTTTATGAATGATGTCCGTCCTTTAGTCTCGGTTACAGAAGCCACAGAGTTGACGGACGCGACGATCAAGGCGGCATTCATGCTTGTCTTCACAAGCCTGATTGAGCGACTCCCCGGTGAACCCTGGACTCGAACAGCCGAAATGGTAGAGCGATTCAGTCTTCAACAGAAATGAAATACCTCATTGTGGTTGGAAAAAATATGAAAGAGGTGATTGAATTTCACCTGGAGGGGTTAAAACTGGATAAGGAGAACCGTGACAATGAGCGAAACACCTAGCGGCCGCAACGCACGGCCGAGGGTATCCGTCCTCCGAAGGTGTTAATCCAGAAATACGGCTGGAGCGACTCGCTTGTCCTGGAGGATACGAGAGACGGCATCCTTTTGCACGGCCCGAAAAAAGACAAGCTCTTCTGGAGAGACACCTACCGCGCCATGGCCTGAGCCGGCGAAGACTGGCGGGACCTCGACGCAACGGTCGCCGATGGGCTGGACTTGAAGTGATGAGATTTTCAGAAAGAAGGGGAATCAAGTCACCGAAGGTGGCGCAGATTGAATCGATTGATGACGATCTTCGGAACGGGCTATGGAATGCCTTAACGGAAAGCTACTGGAATTTATATCGTGAATTCGACATATATGGTGCGCCTTAACCCTACGGCAAGAGCCCTTACGGCGTGCGTCGATCGAATTTATGGTATTTGATTAGGGCGCTATGGATAGACTATTTTCGGGACCCCATTGATGAGATAGATGACCATTGGAGGAACTGTCGCAAACACATACGAGATTATTTCTTCGATGCACCATGGTGGGAAGTTTATGACTTTGTAGAGTTTATTGCGAATACCACCCAAGAAAAAGAGACATCTGTAGAAGAAGGCTTTATAAAGAACTGCAACTATCACCTCCAGCGAGAGAACTCCGCTTACCGGTTCGTTAGTGGGAAAATAGTAGAAATAACTTCGAAGGAAGAAATTGAATCAGTTGAATCGGCAATAGCAAAATCGATTCCTTACAGCGGCGTGCAGGATCATCTAAGAAGCGCTCTGGACTTGTATTCTGACAAGTCAAACCCTGACTACAGAAACTCCATGAAGGAGTCCATATCGTCAATTGAGGCGTTGGCGAAAAAGATCACAGGGGATGACAAGGCAACTTTAGGAAAATTGTTAAAGAGATTGGAACAAAAAGGAGAATTACACCCAGCATTGAAGGAGACATTTTCTTCGCTGTATGGTTACACTCGTGATGCCGACGGGATCAGACACGCTTTATTAGAGGAAGACAATCTCACCAAGACGGACGCTCGGTTCATGTTGATCTGTTGTTCGGCTTTTGTAAATTATGTCATCGAGACAGTCGAATCGTGACCATTTGTTACGCTTCGCTAACCTAACCTACGGGCTTTTTATGAGCCGGCCGGGCCAAGTAAATAGTCCGGCTCGCAGTACGCCAGAGAGGACAATTGCGGAAGACTGTCGCACACCTCCTGCGCCTTCATACCTTCCCGCAACTCCGGCCACTCAAAGACCCAAGCCTTGAACCTCTCAATTTCCTCTGTCTTATTCAGACCTGCCGTCGTGGTCTTTTGAAGAAGCGCTACGGCTTCCTCTTCATCGGGCCAGTGGTGAAACGACAGAATTATGCCGCTTGCTTTGGGATTTTCCGGATCGAATTCGGGAAAGTCTGTAGGCGGAGCCTCCACTCCGCTGACTACGTGGACCAGCAACAAAAACCATATGCAGGTAAACACCGTAGCCTTCATTTGCTGACTCGTTTGAAAGGGGGCCTCTCAGGAACCCACCCCGGCCTTCGGCCACCCCTCCCGAGGACGTGTGATGCAAATTACGTTACCCGGCAGCCCCCGCTCCCCTGCGCCGTGCCTGTCTGCGACAGGGGGCCAGGAGTGCGGGCTTCCAGCCCGCAAGCGGCCAAGATGGCCGCTCTCCCAGGCAGCGCGAGGGCGAGCGGTCCGAGGCGGGGGCCGCCGGACCGGTCCTGGGAGGCTCACACCACAATATGCAGCACACGTCCCAAGGAGGGGATTTTGCGGGGTACGCTCATGGCCCTTAATGACCCGGTGCCCAGGGCGTTCCATCTTAACCGCCCAGGTCAGGCATCGGATCGACGGGATGTAGGCAGGCGATCACTCTCCGAGAAGAACTCCACGAAGTTGCCCTCGTGGTCGTAGATGACGGGCACGAGGTGGGGCAGACCGCGTTCTTCTTCGACGATTTCAACCTTGTGCTTGGCGGCGATGGCGGCCAGTTGGTCGAAGGATTTTTCGGTTGTAAACGCGATATGCCCGAAGTGGTGGTCCTGCCCAACCGTGCGGTCGGTAAACTCACCCTTGGCCCAGTGTTTGTCCAGCGGCCAGAATTCCATGATGTCATTCAGCCGGCCGGGCTGCCAGTCGCCGAACACGACCGTGCGCACGCCGATGCTGTTCAACTGTGGTCCCGAACCGACTACCTTGCCGTCAAGCAAGTCGGCATACAGTTCGGCAGAGCGTTGCGGATCATTCACCCGAAACGACATATGCAGCAGTGTTGACACGGCGAACCTCCTTTTCTGCTCGGATGCGTCTTACGCACCAGTTTAGCCAATACGCGCGCTCTGGCCGCCGTCAACCGGCAGCAGCACCCCAGTGATAAACTTTGCTTCGTCCGAGGCCAGAAAGAGCGAGGCGTTGGCAATATCCCAGCCTGTACCCATTTTCGCCCCCAAAGGCACGGAGGCGTCACGTTCCTGGCGTAATTGCTCTTTGGAAATTCCTCGGGCCTTTGAAATGCCTTCAATGGCCATGGGCGTGTCCATCAGACCGGGCATAATACAATTTACCCGAATGCCGTGCTTGGCGTTGCCCAGCGCCATCTGATGCGTAATCGCGTTCACTCCGGCCTTTGAGGTCTTATAGGCCAGAATGCCCACCGCACAGACCGCGGCAATGGAGGAGATATTGATAATCGCCCCGCTGCGCTGGCCGCGCATAATGGGAATGACGCATTTACTCGGCATAATCACGCTCTTCATGTTCACGCTGAGAATGCGGTCCCAGTTTTCTTCCTGCATACTGGTCATACCCGAGTCGCCGTCACCAATGCCAACGTTATTGTGCAGAATGTCGATACGTCCATAGCGTTCGACACAGACTTCCGCCATTTTCTGGCAGTCGGCCTCACTGGTCGCGTCCGCGGCAAAAGCAGACGCGGTCCCGCCTTCTTGCTCAATCATGACCTGCGTGTCCTGGGCGGACTCCAGCCGGCGGTCCACCAGCAGCACCCTGGCTCCCTCACGGGCATAGACAATCGCCGTGGCCCGACCGTTGCCAATCGTCTCGCCCGGTGTCTGCCCGGCCCCGACCACAATGGCCACCTTATCCTTCAGTCTGTCTCCCATGCTTCCTCCGTATTTAATCCCCTCCGTTACGGGTGGTGCAAAAGAGCGTGTTGCTATTCCACGGAGGTGTCGGATTACGCTCCGCTAATCCGACCTACAGAGCTTCTGTAATCCCCTCCTCGGAGGGGTGGCCCTGAGCTTGTCGAAGGGTCGAGGTGGGTTTCCCTCAAAACCCCTCCAAACCGTCATCCAACTGCACGCCCAAAGTATTCAGCGCCATGGACACCAGATTGTACTGCCCCACGGCAAACACCACGTCCATAAGCTGTTTTTTGTCAAAATGCTGGCATAAGCCGTTCCAGGTCGCATCCGTGATAAACGCGTCTTTCCGCAGTTCATCCGTGGCTTGCAGCAGCAGCTTATCCGCCTCGCTCCAACCCCGCGCATTCGGGCCGGCTTTGATACGGTCAATCTCCTCGGCAGTCAGTCCGGCTTCTTTGCCAATCAGCACATGCTGAGCCCACTCATACTCGGCCTCACACAGCCAGCCGATGCGCAGGATGATCAATTCTCTCTCGCGCGGCGGAAGGGTGGATTTGAACAATACGTGATTGCCGAATACGAGCCAGCGGCGAAACAGGTCGGGATGGTGGGACAGGGTTTTGAAGATATTAAAAACCGTCCCCTTTTCGACATTGGGCTGTAGAATTTTCTTGATCTCATCGCTCCAGTCTTCGGGTTGAATAGGGTCCAAACGGGGGGCAGCGAGCTTCATGCAGGTCTCCTTTCCTTATCGCTCTTTGAGTGAAGGGAGCATAGCCTGAGTTGGCGGGAAGTACCAGGGAAGGACACTGTATTGCAAGGTAGCGCGCGGCGCTACGTTTCAGCGGGCTGCCAGACCTCACGAGTCCTGGGCATAGCGGCGGTCCAGTTCGTCGAGCAGTTTCAGCCCCCGATCGGTCTTGCCGCGCGCCGCGCGCATGCGAAAGCGCATTTCGGTGTCGTGTTCGGCCAGCGCCCGCACGGAGAGTTCTTCCATCAGCTTGTTCAGGCTCAGGCCACGCTGAGCAGCCATAGCCGCCAGCCGGTCCCGGTGCGCGTCAGGAATTCGGATTGTTAATGTTGCCATGTTCGTCGTCCTCCTTCAGCCAATACACTATTATCACAATCCGTAATTCCGTTTGCTCCAGCGTCCCAATTCCATACACTCTAATCCGACTCTACCAGGAGGCGAGGCTGGTAGCAGTCGAGTATTTTCGATATTCCTTTGGAAGATTGCTAGAACGATGATGGGGCTGGGCTTATGATGACAATTACCGTACCTCTTAAAGTAGAAGGAAAGCAAACGTCTGAAGACAAGGAGCCTAGCCTGTTTGACTTCCTCTCTGCACATATCGGTGCGATAGACGGAACCACCGAGGCGTTATCGGAGAACTGTGGGCAACGCTTTTCTGAAGGGCTTCTGGAAGGGTATTAACACCGCAAAACAACTTCCCCCCGACCCTCTGGTGACCACATGGCCTTGTCGTCTAAGACAAGCCGAAGGAGCAACTGATGAAACTGTACGAACACCCGGAATCCGGTAATAGCCACAAGGTTCGACTCCTGTTGTCTTTCCTCGGGCTTGAATATGAGTCCGTTATCGTCGATCTCATGACCGATGAGCAGCACCAAGCGCCGTTTCTGGCCGTCAATCCGCGCGGTGAAGTGCCGGTTCTGGTTGACAACGACCTGGTCTTGCGCGACTCCATGGCCATCCTGGTCTATCTGGCAACCCAATACGATGCACGCCGGCAATGGCTCCCCACCGATAACGCCGATACAGCCTCCGTCATGGAATGGCTGGCCTTTGCGGCCAGTTGGATTCAATTTGGCGTGTTTACGGCCCGCGCCATAGTGTCGTTCGGGATTAGCGGCAACGGCCTGCCGCATACGTTCAAAAGCGACATTGAGGAAGCCCGCATACGCGGCACAATGTCGCTGACAATTATGGAGAAGCAATTGTCCGGGCAAGAGTGGCTATGTGGAGACAAGCCGACAATTGCCGATGTGGCCTGCTTTCCGTATATCGCGCTTGCGCCTATGGGCGATGTTTCTTTGGAGCCCTACCCTGCGGTCCAGGCCTGGATTGCCCGGTTCAAACAATTGCCCGGCTATCTCACTATGCCGGGATTAGAAGATCCGGACTATCGAAAGGGCTAGGACGTCCGCATTCCTGCCGTTGACCGGCCTTGCATCTCCCTTAGTCCTTGAACGCGGGGGCAAAGAACCATAGGCTGAATACAGAAGAAAAAGGAGCACGAGCGTATGAGAACAAGGAGTCTGACATCCTTTTCTATCCGGTCCCTCATGCTGCTGCTGACAGTCTTGGTTGCCCCACACGCTGCCAGCGCTCACAGCGTCGCCCACGAGCAAGACTCGAACAACGACAGGGTCATGGCTGCGCAAAAGTACGACGGGGTGCGCAAGAGTACCGGAGAGGTGACCGTCACCTATTACGGTCACATGGCGTTCAAGATCACCTCACCACGCGGTATCGAGCTGCTCATTGATCCATGGCGCAACGATCCGACGCATATGTACGGAATGTGGTATCAGATGCATCTGCCCAAGCAGCAGACCGATATCGCCCTCGTCACTCACGCCCACTTCGACCATGACGCAACCGAACGGGTTGACGCGGCCATGATTCTGGACCGCATGGCCGGGACGTTCGAGTTGGGCGATGTCAAGATTCTCGGCATTGCCGAAAAACATATGTGCGAGGCCCAGGGGAAATATCCCTTTCGGAGCGCGGTCATTGCCGCCACTGGCAAGGACCCCTGCCCGCCTGACGAAAGCACCCAGTGGAACAATAATATGTACGTGGTCGAAACCGGCGGGCTGCGGTTTTTGCACTGGGGCGATAACAGACAGAACCCGCCCGAACATATCTGGGAGATGATAGGCGACATCGACGTGGCGTTTCTGTCGGTCAGCGACGACGGACATATCCTGACGCCCAAGTGGGCCAACGTGGTCATGAAAAAGCTCGGAGCCAAAATCGTTATCCCGTCTCATTACTACATCCACGGGATCGGGGTGCCGCACGCCGGCGGTCTGGAACCCGCCTTGGAGTGGACCAAGACGCACGAACACACCATGCTCGACGGCCATACGCTCGTTCTCACGCCCGAGAAAGTAAAGCCGTACAATCAACATGTGATGTATTTTGGCAACCATGTCCCCTTTGCCGTCACCGGCACGCCGCCGGAACCGCAGCCGGACATACCGCCAGTACCGGAACCGGCCAAAGCCTGGGAGCGCTTTGCCCATTAACCCGCATTTTTCCATTAACTCGAAACAAGAGCCTGCAAGGAGAAGCGTATGAAATTAGTGACCTTTACCCAGTCCGGAGCGACCCGCATCGGCGTTATGGATGGAGAGGGCGTTGTTGATCTGTCCGCCGCCGCCCCGGACCTGCCCATCGAGATGTGCGCCTTCCTGGCCGCGGGCGCGGATGCCCTGGCAAGCGCACGGCAGGCTGCTGAAAAGAGCACCGCCCGGATTGCACTGGCCGACGTGACCCTGGAAGCGCCCATTCTCCGACCGCCGAAAATCCTGGCGGTCGGCCTCAACTACCGAGATCATATTGAAGAAACCGGTATGAAGACGCCGGAAATTCCCATGATCTTTAATAAGCAATCCACCTCCGTGACCGGGCCGGGCAAAGGCATCCACGTCCCACGCGCCTCGGACCAGGTGGACTACGAAGGCGAGCTGGGGGTGGTCATTGGCCGCTATTGCCGCCACGTACCAAAAAACCGCGCCGCCGAAGTAGTTGCCGGCTATACTATCGCCCACGATGTCAGCGTGCGGGATTGGCAGATTCGCGTTCCCACCTTCACCATGGGCAAATCGTTCGACACCCACTGTCCGCTGGGTCCCTACCTGGTGACGCCGGATGAAGTTGGCGACCCGCACACCCTGAACCTCAAAACCTGGGTGAACGGCGAGCTGCGGCAAAGCTCGAACACCTGTCAGTTGCTGTTCGACTGCTTTGAGCTGATTGAGCACCTGTCAACGAGTTTCACCCTGGAGCCGGGGGATGTCATCTCCACAGGCACTCCGAGCGGTGTGGGTTTTGCCATGAAGCCGCCCAATTATCTCAAGCCGGGCGATACAGTCAAAATCGCTATCGACAAGCTGGGTGAGTTGGAAAACCCGGTCGTCGCCGAGCCGGAGAATACGGTCAGGATGTAGGCAACCTCCTCCAGACAGTGATGCGCGGAAACTGAGGATACAGCATGAGACTTGAAGGTAAGGTCGCAGTGATCACCGGTGGGGCCAGTGGTATGGGGCGCTCGACCGTCCTGCGTTTTCTGGATGAAGGCGCGCGGGTGGTGATTGCGGATTTCAACGAAACAAACGGCACTGCCGTTGCGGCTGAAGCCGAAAAGGCCGGTCATGGCGACGCGGTTCGTTTTATTCAAACGGACGTGGCCAAAGAAGCCGACGTTGAAGCCATGATCGGTCTGGCAACCTCTGCATTTGGTCAGGTCGATATTATATTCAACAATGCCGGCGTAGGCGGAGCGGTGGGTCCGGTCTGGGATATTGAGGTTGAGGAGTGGGACTATACGTTCGACGTCCTCACCAAGGGGGTGTTTCTTGGCATCAAACACGCCGCACGCGCCATGAAGCAACAGGGCCACGGCGGGGCGATCATTAACACCGCCTCAACCGCAGGCTTAAGTGGCGGCAGCGGGCCGCTCGTCTACTCAGCCGCCAAAGCCGCGGTGATCAATCTGACAAAGGCCGCAGCCGTACAGCTCGCACCCGACCGGATTCGCGTTAACGCGATTTGTCCTGGTGGGATTTTGACCGGTCTGACGAATCGGGGCGATCCTGCGGCAAGCGCCAAGGCCCTGGCGACGTTTCAGCCCTGGCCGGAACACGGCAGGGGCGAAGACATTGCCGGTGCCGCGCTCTTCCTGGCGAGTGATGATTCAACCTTCGTCACCGGCGAGGCGCTCGTCGTTGACGGAGGCCTGACCGCTATTGGCCCGGATATGTGGCGACGCTTTGGCATGAAACAAGAAGCGCAGGCTCGGAAGAGCCACATCAACCGTGGCAGCACCGGCGAGGCTATGACGGCGAGACCGGTCAAACCGCTGGATTAGCCCGGCTCGTCGGATGAACTCGGGCTGACCGGGTTCAAGGAATGTGGAGGTGGAGTATGAGGTGGAGGACAAACGCGCGCAGGTACGGACTGTGCATCATGGTCAGCCTGGCGCTCGGACTGACCGGCCTGACCGGCTGTGCGTCGTATGAAAAGCGGACCATGATTGTGACCGCCTACTCGTCCGACAAAATCAGTACTAACTGGCGGCGAGGCTGGATCCTTTTCTGGCGAGCCTATGTCGCCAGTGGGCCGAATAAGGGCAAGCGAAAAATAGTCGGGTTGACCGCCAGCGGCACCAAAGCCAAGCACGGCACCATTGCTGCGGACACCCGCTATTATCCGTATGGCACGGTCATGAAAATCCCCGGTTATGGCAAGGGTGTGGTCGAAGATATCGGCAGCGCCATCAAGGGGCCCAATCGCTTGGACGTATATTTTTCCACCCGGAAGAAAGCGCTCAAATGGGGGCGGCAAAAGCTCGCTGTCAAAGTTCGGCAAGATTAGCGGCGCTGAGCAATGCAGACCGAAACGTCTTTTCTCCAAGAGCAACTCAAGGCGCGGCCCTGGTGGATGAACATCCTCTTTGCCTGGTGCACCCTCCTGGCCCTGGGCGTTCCCATTGAGCTGATTACCAGGCCGGTGGCGGAAGACGTTGAGGTCTGGTTCGGCATTGAGTTCATGGGCTGGGCGGCAAAGGCCGGCGGCCTGCTGCACGCGATTATTTTTGCCGTGGGGACCTGGGGATTCTGGAAAATGCGGCCCTGGATGTGGCCCTGGGCCGCGCTCTACGTCGCCCAGGTCGCCCTGGGCCATCTGGTCTGGAGTGAGCTCAGCCCACACGGCCGGGGCTGGCCTATCGGGCTGCTGCAAACCGCGGGGATTTCGATTATTGTCGTCCTGCTGTGGCGGGCGAGGCCGCTGTTTCGGAATAACGAGGTCTCCGCCTCCTAGAGCATTTCACGCTAAGCTGTAGTCGTGCCTTACGCGTTCGTCATGCCGGACTTGATCCGGCATCCAGAGACAAGGGCCTGGACGCCTGGATTCCGGCTTTCGCCGGAATGACGGATAGAAGGAAACGCCCCACTTATTCCACATCCGTCACAACAAAGTTCTGACTGTTCTGTTGCCATTCCAACGTCACCGTCTCGCCCGTCGTCGGAAAGTCCTCGACCGTACACTCCCCGCTCACCCCCGTCAGAAACTCCACCCCCAGCATCGTCACCCGCACCGTGGCCCGGCCCAACTCCACTCCATCCACGAACGCTACAACCTCATGCTCCCCATTGCCCAAGCGGTTCCAGTTGAACAACAACCCAAAGCCGTTGTCCGTATCCCCACACACCCCGGCCGTGTCCAAGCGCTCCGTCCCATACGCCGCCACCTGTGGGGCAAAAGCTCCGATCGCGATCTCCACCCGGTCCGCCGCACACACCCAGCCCGACAGCACCCCAATCCCACTCTGAAAGGAATTGGACCCCGGGTTCTCCAGCGCCCCCACCACCGAGGGGGGGCGGCCCGTAGGCCCTCCGCCCGGTGCCCGCCCGCCCGTGATCACAAAGTTCTGACTATTTTGCTGCCACTCCAGCAGCACGCTCTCGCCCATGCGCGGGAAGTCTTCCACGACACATTCTCCCTCGACCCCCCGCACAAACTCCCGTCCCAGCGTAGTGACCGTCACCGTCGCCTGGGCCAGTTCCACCCCATCGACCAAGGCGACGACCGTATGTTCGCCGTCGTCCAGCCGATTCCAGTTGAACAACAAGCCAAACCCGTTGTCCGTATCTCCGCACACCCCGGCCGTGTCCAAGCGCTCCGTGCCATACCCCGCCACCTGCACGGGCAGATCGGCAATCTCGATCTCGACCACGTCGGCCGTACACACCCAGCCGGACAACACTCCTACGCCACTCTGGAAGGAGTGTGGCCCCGGATTCTCCAGGGCGCCAGGGGTCAAGGTCATCACGACGGCATACGACCCGGTCGTGCCCCCCTGCCCGTAGATGGCCACCACGACGGGGCCCGTCTGCACGAGTGCCCCGAGGCGGTCCGGTCCCCTGCTACCCGTGGGACCGCTCGCCACGACCACCCCGTCTTGCCACAGCGTGGCGCGGGTTTGCACGTCACCGAAGGTATCCACAAAGAGGAGGCCTCGGCCGGGGGCGGTGACGGTAAAGTAATCCACGTCGGTGGCCGGACAGAGCGCCCCGGCGGTCGGCGTAGACAATGCAATGGCCGTGGCCTGCGTAGCGCTGTTCCCGTGCAGGTCCTCTGTGCAGGCAGGACCACCACCGCCACCACCACCACCGCCACCACCACCACCACCACCGCCGCCGCCTCCAGGACCAGGACCGGGTGGGCGGGGTGGAGAAGAGGTGGCGGTGATAAAGACGGGGAATTCGACGAATTCTCCAAACGGGTCAGTGGCCGTCACGGTGAGCGCGTAGGTCTTAGGGTCATCGGCCTTGGCGCTGATCGTACGCTGTCCGGGTGACCGCGTTGCCGCGTTGGCACAGGGCGAGAGTCCCTGTGGGCCCACCTCGATCTGTCCGCTGATCCAGTCGATCGCGAAACAGGCCGCCGCCGGTTCATCCTTCAGCGTGTAGGTGAGCGGGTCCCCAGGGTCATTGGCCGTCACCGGGGCCCCGACGCGACTCCCCGCTCTCGCGTTGGCTCCAACGGTGAGCGTGGGCGGGGACTGGAGAAATTCCGGGGGATCGTTGTTGACCGGCGCTGTCCGCACCGCATGGGGCGAGACGACCTGCGCGCTCTTGTCGGACCCGGTCCCGTCGGTGTACGTCGCCGTGATCCGCAGGTACGCACCCTCATCGTCAGTCTCCGGCTTATAACTGTCAGCGGGCGTCCCCTTGACGGGCTCCCAAGTCCGCCTGTTGTCCAGCGACCGCTCCCAGACCCAGGTAGAACCGGAAGTACAGTTAGGGTTACAGTCGGGGTCGCTCAGGATGGCAGTCAGCTCAGTATCGACCTGCGGCTGCACCGATGACAGGGTCAGGTTGCCCTCTTCGTCCTCGTTGGTCACGGTGACCCGCACGTTCAGCTCATCAGTAAACTCCCCATCGGAGGCTGTCACGGTCACTGCGTAGCTGTTGATCGCCTCGTAGTCCGGCGGGACAAGGAAACGCAGGACACCGTTGCTGATAGTGAAGGCGTCATCGTCGGTTCCCGTCAACACCCACTGAATCGGGTCGCGCTCCGGGTCGGTGGCGCGGTAGGTGGCAACTGGCCCCGTGCCGTTCTCCTTGTACGTGATATCGGTATCGGCCGGCCTGGTAATTTCCGGCGGCTCGTTCACGTTGGTGATGCTGATGGTGACGGACTGTCGCGCGGTATGGTTTCCGGCGGAAGCTTTCACGGTCACAGTGTAGCGATTGTCTGCCTCGTAGTCCGGCGGGTCGTTGAAGGTGAGGGTAGCGTTGGTGGTATTGGCGGTGAGGGTGAGAGAGTTTCGGTCGGATCCTTCCAGCGTCCACTGAATCGGGTCGCGCTCCGGGTCGGTAGCGCTGAAGGTGGCGACTATCGCGGTGTCGTTCTCCTCGTACGGGACATTGCCCGGCCCCGTTAATGTGAGCCGCTCATCCTCATCTTCGACGGTGACGGTTACGTCAATGGAGTCGGAGTCTCCGGAGGGGTCGGTGGCCGTCACGGTGACGGAGTAGCTGGACGTGGCCTCATGGTCCAGCGCCGCTTTGGTCCGTAACTGGCCGGACCTGCTGTCGATGGCGAAGACGCTCTCGCCCGTAGCGTCCAAGGAATAGGTCAATGGGTCTTCGTCCGCGTCGGTAGCCACTATTGGGGCGCCGATGTTCCTCCCGGCCGCCGTGTTCTCCTGGACGCTGCGGGTCGTGGTATCGTCCGAGAACCCCGGCCGGTTATTTTCACCTGGCTTCGCCCGGATCCGGTTGGCGGACGTACGCTGGAGGTTTTTGCTGCCGGGCTCCCCATGCCCGTCGGTATAGGTGACCGTGACCCGTAGGTAATTATTCTCGTCATCGTCCATTGGCGTGTAGCTGTCCGAGGTTTCACCATCAATCTCCGTCCACGTGCTTCTGTTCGTAGACCGCTCCCAGACCCAGGTGGTATCAGAGACGATGTCGGGCTCGGTCAGGGTGGCGGTCAACGCGGTCTCGATCTGCGGATACTCCGACGACAGGGTCAGACTTCCCGATTCGTCCAGGTTGTTGACGGTCACGGTGAGGGCCTGCTGCGTGGTGAGGTCGCCATCGGAGACCACCACGGTCACTTCATAGTCATTGTCACCGTTGGCGTCGGCCCGCGCCTCGTAGTCGGGAGCGGGGTCGAAGTTCAGCACGCCGTTGCTGATGGTGAAGGCACCATCGTCGGCTCCCTCCAGCGACCAGATGACGGTCACCCCCTCCGGGTCGATGGCGGTGTAGCGGGCGACTGGTTCCACGTTGTTCTCGTCATACGACGAGACGCGGCGCACCTCCGTCAGCGTGGGCGGTTCATCCACGTTAGCAACATGGACAGTGAAGTCCTGCTCTACAGTGTGAATCCCGGCGGTGGCGCGCACAGTCACCGTATAGACGTTGTTGCTGCCCGTATCGGCGGGTCTCTCGTAGTCGGGGATGCTTGCGAAGCTCAGGCTGCCGCCGGTAATGGTGAAGTCACCACGGTCGACTCCAGCCAGTGACCAAGTAGGTGACACACCCTCCGGGTCAGTGGCGGTGTATGTCGCAAGAGGACGAACGTGGTTCTCTTGATATGCACCGCCGGCCGGCCCTATTAGCGTGTGTACCTCATCCACATTGGTGACGGTGACAGTAACGTCCAGGGTAGCGGGGCTGGAAGTCCGATCAGAGGCGCGCACGGTCACTTCATAGACGTTGTTGCTACCAGTATCGGCGGGTTGCTCATAGTCGGGAGCAGTACTGAAGCTCAGGACGCCGTTGCGGATGTTGAAATCGCCGCTGTCCGTCCCACTCAGCGACCAAGTGAGGGAGTCGTCTTCCGGGTCGGTGGCGGTGTAGGTGGCGACCGGGAGCAGCTCGTTCTCGGCGTACTCGACGCTGGCTTGGCCCGTCAGCACGGGCGACTCATTCACGTCTTCGACCATGATGGTCACGGTGATGGAGTCGGAGTCGGCGGTGGGATCGTCGGTCGTGACGGGGTCGGTGGCCGTCACGATGACGGCGTAGCGGTCCTTGGTCTCGTGGTCCAACGCTGTGCCTGCGGCCACCGTCAGTTGGCCGGTGCTACTGTCAATGGCAAACGACCCGGCGTCCGCCCCCCCCAGCGTGTAGGTCAGCGTCTCGTTGGTGGGATCAGTGGCCACGACCGGGGCACCGACGTTCGTTCCGGCGATCGCATTCTCCGCGACGCTACGGGTGGTGGCGGCCCCGTCCGCAAAGTAGGGCGCATCGCTGGAGGGCGTCTCGGAGACCGTGGCTGACCAGGCGCCGTCGCCCTGGTCGTTGACCGCCCGCACCTGCACGTCGTACTCAACGTCATCGTCCAGACTGCTGATGGTGTATTGCAGCGCACCGGAGGTCCAGCCGGTGTCCCTCACGGTCCAGTTGTCGTCATTGGTCTCGTCATCCGTGGTTTTGATGTAGCGCACATCATAGCCGGTGACGTCGGAGGCACCGCTGTTGTCCGGCACCTTCCAGACAACGGTGAGGGTGCCGGACCCCGGAGTGAGCGAGTCGAGGACCGGTGCCCCAGGGGTGGATCGGTGCCCGTAGACGGTCAGGCTCCACAATGACAGACTCCCGGTGGTATGGATTCCAGGGCTACCGGGTAAGTGGTCGCTGATGCGCAGTGTCCATTTCCCGGCAGGGTTCTCGCCCAAGTGCTTGGCCGAGCCAAACCGGAAGCTTCCGTGGAATGGGAGCTGCAGACGCCCACCAATCAGTTCGTATTCCTCTCCGTATTCCTCGTAGGGAACAGACAAGACGGACACCTTCCCCGACGGAGAGACCAACTCTACCTGCAAGTCCCGGAAGGAGGTATGATTGAAGTAGGCGTTGATTTCGACGAACTCGACGAACTCGACAGCAGAGCCCATGGTGATGTTGCTGGTGACCGTGCCGTGGTTGGGGATGCGCCAGTTGCGATTTTCGGACGACTCCTCCTGCTCCACGAGCGTTGGAAGAGTGATCCAGGCGTCGGCCAAATCCACAGCGGCCTTGGCATCCACCACGCCGAAACCGTATTCGTGGTTGAAGTGGTAGCGCTCCGTGTCAGAGCCATATTTCAGCGCGCCGTCCTCCCAGCCAGTGTTGTCCGGGTCGTTCTGGCGGGCGGATGCGGCCAGGATGAGCTTCACATCCCGCCAGGTCAGGTCGGCATTGGCGCTGCGCACTAATGCGGCCACGCCGGAAACGATAGGAGTAGCCGCGCTGGTGCCGCCAAAATTATTTCTATAGAAGTCGTCGTTGTCGGTAGTGGTAATCCCCTGACGAGGGTGGATGAAGTCATCCGACGGCGCGCAGACCCACAGGTTGGCGCCCTCTTCCGAATAGGCGGAGCGCTGGCCCTGGTCGTTCACCGCGCAGACCGCAGTCACGCCGTGGTGGGTCACGTACTCCTCCAAGGTGGAGTAGTCTCCCCGCAAGGCCCCGTTTCCGGCAGCCCAGGCATAGAAAATACCTTTACCGCCGAACCCCTCGGAGATTCCTGTGTTCACCGCCTCTCTCCAGAGTGGAGGGGCGGGGTCCAACCCAGGCCCGTCGTAAAATCCCCAACTGTTGTTGGAGACACCCGTTGTCGCCAAGTTACGTTTCATAGCGTCTGCTCTGTTGGCATCGGTGATGTCCAGGAGGAGGTTGTAGCCGTAGATCGTCGCCCTGGGCGCCACGCCCCGCACGCCCAGGCTGTTATCCCGCGCCGCGATGATACCCGCTACCGCCGTACCGTGGTCTTCAAGGGGATGAAATATGTTGGTCGTGTCTTCCCCCTCGCCGGCGGTGTAATCGTGGTTACGCGCTGTATTCACGTTGGCGCTCAGGTCCTCGTGGTCAGAATCCATGCCGTCGTCGACTACGGCCACATTGACGCCAGCGCCCAGGTTATTGCCGTCCCAAACCTCTTTGACGTTGATATCTTCGTCTGACGTCCCCCCTTTGAGTTGCCCCTCGTTGTTCAGATGCCACTGGCAGCCGTACAGCGGGTCGCTGAGTGTGTCATCGAGGTCGTCACAGCGAGCCAGAAAGTTGTTGTAGCTCGCAACTTCAAACGCACGGATGGTGTACGCTCCGGTGTCGTCGTCGGTGTCGTCATCGGCGGATGGGGTGACCTTGATGTAGTAGGTGCCCGCGTCGAAGCGGTCGTGGAGAAAAAAGATGTCCCGTCCGCTCCCGAACGATATGTCATGCGGAAAGGTTGAAACCGAGTTACCGTTTTCATCGAGCAGCTCTCCGTCGATATTCACCGTTTCACTCACAGCCCCTACGAAGATATTCGTGGTTTCGGTGATGTCGAAGCTGAAGTAGTCCTCATCGGTCGATGGGTCTATCCTGCTCCCTTCTGCGATACCGAGGTCCAGAGAGACGGCGTCAGCGCGTGTATTGCCCGGCTCATTCCCTTTGTTGACATGCAAGTTGTAGAACCCGGTATCGGCCTCGTCAAAGCCCTTGACCCCGATGTAGTACGTCCCGGCGTCGAGTCGGGTGCGGATCAGAAATTGCAACGAGCTCGGCTGAAGATAGCCGTCATCGTTAGAGGCAAGAATCTTCGTCCCGTCGCTGTTCAGGAGGGTCCCCACCGTATCACCGACAAGGCCGGTGGTACGAATGACGATATCGGTCGCTTCCGAGATTGTGAACGTGAAGTAATCCGTGTCGCCGCCCGGGTCGATGAGTCCGTTGGTAAACCCATTTCCATCACTATCGAAGGTGATCTCCTGCGCGTTGGAAATGCTGCTGCTATCGACCATCGTCCTGGTGCGCAGGACGTAGGACCCCGTAGCGTCTCCATAGCTGGAGACCTTGAGGCGGTATGTCCCCGCGGCGAGGGTTTGCCACATGAAGAAATTCAACGGAGCGCTGGAGAGAGGGCCGTCATCGTCACTGGCGATCACCGTGCCGCCGATGTTCTGGAGTTCGCCCACGGTATCGAGATCGCCGGTCGTCCAGATGAGCAGGCCGGTCTCTCTGGTCAGTCTGAACGTGAAGTAATCCACGTCGGTCCCAGGATTGATCACGCCTTCCATATCGGTGCCCAGCGTCAGGCTCGTCGCCTCCGAAGCGCTGTCGCCATGATCCGGGGTGCCCGTCTCGGTGGCGGACCAGGCGCCGTCGCCGGTGGTATTGACCGCCCGCACCTGCACGTCGTATTCGGTGCTGTCGGTCAGCCCGGAGATGGTGTAGGTCAGGCTGCCGGAAGTCCAGGCGTTATCTTCTACGGTCCAGTTGGCGTCGTCTGTCTCATCGTCGGCGGTCTCGATGTAACGCACATCGTAGGCTTCGATGGCCGAGCCGCCAGGATCGGAGGGTGCCGTCCAGGTCACGGCAAGGGTGAAACCGAGAGAGTTGCTGCGGCCTGCCGTAACCGTGCTGATGATGGGGGCGCCAGGTACGCTCTGTGCCCAGACTTCCCCGGAAACCAGCAGCAAACACAGTCCCCACACTGCCGTCCGCAGCAGTATTTTCACCACATCCGAGCGCATGTCTTGGGTCAGTCGCTCACTTGGTTGTGTGTTCTCTCCACCAGTTGGGGCTGGAAATGCGCACCCCGTCCTGCGCGGCCAGCGTGTTGGCTAAATCCAGGGACGGAAAGCCCGGCGCAGTCTCTACGAAGAAACTGTTGGCAGCGATATCCAAGGCCGACACCCGGTTCAGCTTGATCCGGTTGCGGGCGAAAAAAGAATTGGTTTCTGCCTTGCTCCACTCCGCGTCCAGCACCAGCAGCACGCCGCCGGGCAGGGTCATCAGGGTGCCTGAGGATTCGGACCGGAACACCGGCTGCCCGCTACTCCTTCTTCTGGAGCTGTCCCTGGCGACAATGTGCTCTCCGCTGCTTCTGGCGACGCTGCCGTCCCCGCTCACCTCCAGGTCGGACTGGAGCCGTACCCGCACGGTGCGATCGCCGTCTTCGTAGGTGTATACTTGTCCCTGGCCGCTTTGGCCGGCGTCGCTTCTCGCCTGGGGACTGCGCTGTTTCAGGGTGGGGGCGCGCTTCTTTTGTGCAGGCGGGTCCGTCGATTCAAGCTCAAGCGGCTGCGCCCACGCGCCCGGCGCCGCAATCACCGCCACAACAACCAGAACGATACCGAATGTGCTCATCTCACCTCCCGTCAGGTTAGCACATTCTCAGTATTGTGGCAGACCAGATTACCCAGGAATCGGAGATAAATATGCGTCAGCAAAGATCAGGACATCAGTGGCCAGCCGCCCCATCGGGGCGGCTGGCATGGGACACAGAGACCTGCGCCCCTACACCTCCGGCTGTCGGGTATGCCATTCGGTGGCCTGTTCGTAGGCGTAGGCGGCCTGCATGATTGTACCTTCTTCTCCATGCCGACCAACAAGCTGGACGCTGAGCGGCAAGCCATCGTCCGTAAATCCGCACGGCAGGTTGACCGTCGGGCTGCCACTGAAATCCATCGGCGCGGTGAAGGCCAGCAGGGACGGGATATTGTCAGGCGGGAGCACGGCTTGCGGTGAGAAGTCTTTGACCGCCATGGGCGGGGTCGCCATAGCCGGGCACAGCAGCATATCTACCTGTTGCAATGTCTCGTCAATCAACCGGCGGGTATACTGGCGGGCAACATGCGCTTTGACGTAATGTGCGCCAGTGACTTTGACTCCGTCTTCCAAGAAGGCCCGAAACGTGGGTCCGTATTCATCAGCCCGAGACGGAAAAGTCTCGGAGTGCGCCGCCGCAGCCTCTGCCGCGCACATGGCGTACCAGAGGGGCGTGGCATCATTGATCTGCGACACGTCCACCTCGTGAATCTCGGCTCCCAAGTCCCGAAAAACCTCGACCGTGGCCAGCACAGCACTGCGCACGACCGGGTCAACACCGTTAGTGCAGTAGGCTTCATCCACCCCGATCTGGAGCCCCTGAGCTCCGTTGTAGACGGTGTCCATATAGTCGCGCACCGTTTCGCGACGAGTGGTCGGATCGTTGGGGTCAAAGCCGGCAATCGTACGTAAAATCGCGGCGGCATCGGCCACGCTGCGCGTCATCGGCCCAACATGATCCAGGCTCTCTCCCAGAGGAAACACGCCATAGCGGCTGACTTTGCCATAGCTGGGTTTGACACCAACAATGCCGCAGGCAGCGGATGGGAAACGGATCGAACCGCCCGTGTCCGAGCCCAATGAGCCAAAACACAGGCTGGCGGCGGTTGCCACCCCCGACCCGCTCGATGACGCCCCCGGCCAGTGCTCGGCACTCCATGGGTTGACCGGTGGCTGCATGGACGGATGGTAGCCGGACAGGGCAAACTCGGTCATTGCCAGTTTGCCCAGCATGACGGCTCCGGCTTCATAAAACTTCTCAACCACGGTGGCGTTGAAGTCGGGTTTGAAATCCGCGTACATGGGCGAGGCCGCAGTGGTTGGAATGCCCTTGGTGTAACACAGATCTTTGACCGCAATCGGCACCCCGTGCAGCAGCCCGCGATACGTCCCTCTTTGGATTTCTTGTTCTGCGGCTTTGGCCTGTTCCAAGGCCAGGTCGGCCGTGACCGTAATATAGCTGTGGAGCGCGCCGTCGAGCGCGCTAATGCGTTCAAGCATCGCCTGGGTCAACTCGACCGGCGAGACCTCTTTCTGCTTGATCAGCCCGGCAACCTCGGTCAGCGTTTTCGTACACAGTTCGGTAACGTCTGCCATAGCGTGGCCCTCCTTATTACGTTATGTCTGAGCACTGTTTCTTATCAGAGGAAAAGCTACAATACCTGACCATGACATACCACCCTGCTCTGCTCAGGGCAGTCAAGGATTTTAATTCTGGTCGCTATTTTGAGGCTCATGAGCACTTGGAAGAGGCCCTGGATGACGTGGAAGATGATGACAAAACCTGGGAGATGTTCGTCGGCCTGATTCAAATCGCGGTGGGCTATCATAAATATGTCTCCGGCTATCTGGGCGGAGTAAAAATGTTGGGAAAGGGGCTGGAGAAAGTTTCATCGCTCCCGGAGGAATGCGCCGGAGTCCGCCTAGAGTCACTCCGCCAGCGCGTTCGGCAAGACCTGGAGAATCAAAAAAATATCCGAGAGTCTTCACCAAGAATTCAATTAGTGCCTACCTAGACAGGACTGAAAGGAGTTTGCATGGAACGCGGAACGACTATGTGTCTACTTACAAACGCCAAGGTCTGGCTCATCACAACGCTCATTATCACCGGCTTCGGTTTCCAGCCTTGCCCGTCGTATGGAGACCAGCACGCGACCACCGACAACGGGGGTGTACAATCGGCCCCGCTTGATCTTGCCGTTGTCGATAAATTACTGACGACCACACGAACAGTGCGGCGGCGGCTCGACCTGACGCGTCCGGTTGAACCGGAGGTCATTGAAGAAGTCATCGAAATCGCTCTCCAGGCACCGAGCGGCAGCAACCAGCAGAATTGGCGCTTTATGGTCGTGACCGACCCGGACAAGAAAAAGATCGTCGCGGATCTGTACCGGCAAAGTTTCGAGAGCTATGCAGGCCCACGTCCCTCCGGTACACCGACAACCTCGGGACAGCGCATTGCCGTCTCGGCGTGGCATCTGTCCGATCATATGCATGAGGTGCCCGTGCTGCTTATCGGCTGCATTGAGGGCCGACCGGACGATCCGAGTCCGGCGGCGCAAGCCGGCTTGTACGGCTCAATCCTGCCGTCGGCCTGGTCGCTGATGTTAGCCCTGCGTGCCCGCGGGCTCGGCTCGGCCTGGACCACACTGCACTTGGTTGAAGAACGTAAAGTTGCCGAAGCCCTCGGCATCCCCGACTCCGTCACCCAGGCCGTCCTGCTGCCGGTTGCCTATTACACGGGGACAGACTTCAAGCCCGCGAGACGACGACCGGGGAAAGAGGTGACCTACTGGAATACCTGGGGGGAAGGCCGCAAATAGGGGGCTAGAGCAAAATTCACATGAGTGTCGCGTCCAACGGCCTCCGCGTGTTTCCCGATACGTAGGGTGCGCCCTGCGCACCAGTAAAGGTGGTGCATAGGATGCACCCTACGGAACTCTGGAGAGCACCTCGCTACACCACGGAGAAAACTGCTCTAATGAAAAATGTTTCGTACCTGTAGCGGACCAATCTGAGCGGGCTTCCTCGGAATTACAGCCGCAAAATGGCTCCACGGTCTTCAAGTTGCTGTTGGAGCTTTTTCACATCCAGGGCTTTCGGACCGAGGCCGTTTTGCACGGCCAGAGCGGCCGCGGTCCCTGCGGCTTCGCCGGTTGCCATGCAGGGCGGGATTTCTTTGGTGGCATGATGGACGCGGTGATCGACCGAGATGCAGCGACCGGCTACCAGCAGATTTGAGAACTCCTTGGGGAGGAGGGAACGGTACGGAATATAGTAGAGGCTTTCGTATTTGGTCCAATGGCCGGTGATGGCGATCACATCTTCGCAGGAGATATCCATCTCTTCACGGCTGAGCATATACTCGCCGACCAAGCGCCGGCTTTCCGTAATCCCGAGTTGGTCGGCAATATGACACAGATAGGCATTCCGAAAGCCAGGAGCTTCTTTGCGCAGACGATCGACCTCTGCCATGACCTGCTTGCGGCATTCCAACTCGGCATAGGTCAGATCGTCGGGATCAGTAGCGTCAATCTTTCTGGAGACCTTGTCAGTCGCCCCCCAGGGCAATAAGACCTTGTCCTTCCCGATGGTATGGAAAAACCAGCCACCAGCGCGAATGGCGTCATCCGGGCTTTCCACCCCGCCCATGGAGAACCACAGCCAGGGCAGCACCTTTTCTTTTTCATAGGCAGACCCGGCTGAGACAAAAATATCGCCGTCCCCGCTGGCATCGATAACGACATCGGCAAAGATGGCAAAACGGCCGGATTTACTCTGAAACGTCACGCCTGTAATGCGGTCACCCTCGACCAGAGCCTCACAGGCGTGCGTATGCATCAGCAGTTGCACCCGAGCGTCTTCAACCATGCCGTTCAGGGCAAACTTGAGCTCTTCGGGATCGTAGGCGACCGAATAGCGCACGCGATGCGGGCCGTGACCCCAGACCAGCCCCCAGGACTGGTCGCGCTGGACTAACGCTTCATCCGCACTGCCCCATTCGTCTTGGGATGGGAATTGGGCCGCACCGCGCTGGTCCAAGCGCTCGGTCACTTCCTGACATAGACCGCCGACTACCTGCCGTCCACGGCCGTCATCAAGCGTCAGCAGCAGAATAATCATACCCCCGGAGGCCAGGCCACCAAGATAGCCGAGGCGTTCGACCAGGATCACGTCAGCCCCATGGCGGGCCGCGGCAACCGCCGCCGATACACCGGCCGAACCACCGCCAATCACGAGGACTTGGGTTTCGGCCTTCACAGGTGTTGAGCGCGCAGGCTCTTCAATGAAACGGAGCGGCTTCGGCATTGGACCCTCACCCCAACCATCTCTCCGAGGGAGAGGAAGTCAGGAGCCTAGCGATACAGATCATTCCAACCCCCATCCCCTAACCCCTAATCTCCGCCTACCACATCTGCCGGAGCAGTCCGAGCAGCGCCTCTTCCCCACCCTGTTGGTTATGCCACAGGGAACTCTCTTTAATCACTTCCTCGGCAACAATGGGCAGCTCCTCCTCTATAGCCCCCACATCGCGCAGGCGGGTCGGGACGTCGAGTGACCGGATAAAGGCTTCAACCGTGTCCGCCGCTTCGGCCGCCACGTCCTCAGGGCTGCGCCCATTGGTCTGAATCCCCAGGGCCTCGGCGATCATGCTTTGCTGCTTTAGAGTTTGTGGAGCCAGAAAACGCATACAGTGCGGGATGGTGATGCACGAGGTCACCCCATGCGGAACGTCCCAGCGCGCGCCGATCTGATGCCCAAAGATATGACTTAAACGCACCCCGACATTGGTCAGCCCGAATATGGACAGCCAAGCGGCGACCTGACATTCCCCTCGCGCTTCAAGGTTATCAGGTTCCGCGAGCGAGAGGGGAAGAGAGCGATGCAGCTTGCGGATAGCCTCCATGGCTAGCGCGTCCGTCACGGGTTGGGGGTTGACCGACCAGATGGCTTCGATGGCGTGATCCAGGGCTTTCATGCCGGTTGCGGTCCAGAGCTGCTTGGGTGTGGGCAGGGTGACCTCGGGGTCGAGGATCACCGTCTTGGGACAAATGCGCGGGTCCGTCCGCAGCCCTTTGACCCGTGTGTCTTCGTCGGTGATACCGGCGAAGGGCGTAAATTCACCTGCGGACAGGGTCGTGGAAATCGCAATCTGAGGCATGGCCTCCTGGGGCTGGCCTTCTTGGAGTAACTCCATGGCCACAATTTTTGCCGCATCAATCGGACTGCCGCCGCCAAACGCAATAATGGAGTCGGCCTGCACCTCCCGCGCCTGGGCGACCGCGGCGGTGACGGTCTGACTCGGCACGTGTTGGCGGATGCCGTTATTCGTTCCGGCCCAGCGTTCGCCCAGCAGGGTTTCCAGTTTTTTCACCAGATCGGTCTTGGTCGAAAGGCTGTGGCCCGTCAGGATGAGCGCCCGTTTCTTGCCCAAGCGGTCCAGTTCTTCGGTGACTTTTTCCAGCGCTCCAACCCCAAAGATCACTTTTTCAAGCATGGGGAATTTATATTCGCGAATCATAACGATCTCCTTGTCTGCTTATGCGGCTAGCCCAACGAACTCTAACGTATACTGTTAATGAGCAGCGAATGTTGATCTCGGATCAGTTGGGGCTCCTGTAATAGAGAAGACACAGATAGGCCCATAAGGGAAATGCCAACCATAAGAAACACTGTCTGTAGTCCTGAGCATATTCTGACCCACTTATTCTTGAGTACATCCTGAGGTTCTTCTTTTGTGAGTCGAGACGCCGAGCCGCCCAGAACACCAAACAGACCAAACAGGATAGAAACAACAAGGGAGAGCCAAGAGAGAAGGGTTGTTGCAGGGATGCCGACCTGCGCCTTTATTGCGTATTGGGGAAAGAACGCGAGGGTTACACTGAAGAGGATTCCGGCAAAGGCTATCTGCTGTTTACTGAAATCCAGGGCAGCGTCAAGCGCTTTGAGGTCACGGTCCGTCATGCCGGAGAAAATGCTTTACGACACGAGAAGGCAGAAGGGCCAGACCTTGCACCAGTGTTCGGCTAATGCCGAAGCGATATCCACGGCAAATATCTTGGTCTCTTTCCGCCTTGCGGCCGAGTCGGCCGCACTCAGAAGGAGACGGCGCAGTCCAGGCCGGATCGTCAAGCGAATCTCTCCACTCCCAACTTGATCGACGATCGATATGCCGCGTTTTGCCCATTCTTCCCGGCGAACGGAAATGGATTCGTCCAGGAGCGTATAAAGCAAATCGACCGCAGTGTCGGCAACGGGAAGAGGAGCCGTGAAACGTACTTCCTGTTCCAGAGCTTTACGGACCAGCGGGCCCAGGTTTTGCTCTATTGAGTACACAACAGGCTTCGTTTTCATACGAGATTCACTACCAAGCGCCTGGAGGGAAGTCAACTTTCTCATGCTGCTCTTTGTAGCGAATATAGTACCGATCTGCCATTCGCGGCACTCCTCCCATATTCAGTATTATCCGGGTACCGCTCGCGGTCGTGCTTGCAGCGACTGCTATTCTTCGACACAGTATAGTCAACCCAACACGCCCGAGGAGGACGATCGATGAAACGGTCCCTGACATTGTTTGTGCTGTTAGGTCTGTGGCTGATAAGTCGGCCGGGACTGGCCCTCGACGAAAGCAAGATCATTGATCTGACATATCCGTACGATGAACACACGATCTCGTGGCCCACGGCCAAACCGTATGCACTCGAAGTCGTGGCCGCCCAAAGAACGGACGCTGGCTTTTGGTACGCGGCCAATAATATCTGTCTGGCCGAGCATAGCGGCACGCATATGGATGCCCCGATTCATTTTGCGGAAGGCAAGCGGACCGCCAGCGAGGTACCGGTCGCACAGCTTGTCGGCCCGGCGGTGGTAATTGACGTCAGTGCCAAGGCCGCTGAGGACGCCGATTACCGCGTCACCGTAGCGGATATTCAGGCCTGGGAGTCCACGCACGGCGAGATTCCCCCAGGGGCGCTCGTGCTCATGTTCAGCGGCTGGGGAAAGTACTGGCCGGATAAAAAACGCTACTTAGGCACGGACCAGCCGGGCGATGTGGCGAATCTCCACTTTCCGGGTTTTTCACGAGAGGCCGCCGAGTTCCTTGTGTCGCAACGCGACATAGATGCGGTAGGGGTGGATACGCCCAGCCTCGACTACGGCCAGTCGCAGGATTTTATTGCGCACCGGATTCTGAATGGGGCCAATAAACCGGGTTTGGAAAATATCGCCAATCTGGACCAACTGCCGCCACGCGGGGCAACACTTATTGCCCTACCCATGAAGATCGTCAAAGGCTCAGGCGCACCGGTTCGGATTATTGCGGTGTTACCGTGAGGAAGATGAGGATGTCCGCTCCAACCGCGCATGCGCTTCTTCCAGTTGCGCCCGAATGCGGTCGAGTCTGGCTTCGAGTCTGTCATGCTGCTCTCGGACTTCGGACAGCCTGGACCTGAGGTCAGCAGGACGTACGTGAGCGTCCTGATTCCTCTCACACAGGCGACGCTCAACCTCGTCAATGCCTCGTCCGAGACGGATGACGGCAACCCGCCAAGTGCGGTATTCCGCTTCGAGAGCGTCGACCTGTTGGAGGTCCTGCGTCAGCCGGATATTATCATCCATAATCAAACCACAGAGAGTCTTGAGACCCGACTATGTCCAACAAGCAGCCGCTGACACTATATCTGATCCGTCACGGAGAAACAGCCTGGAATGAAGAGGGCCGCTGCCAGGGCGTGACGGATATCCCGCTGACCGAGAAAGGCCGTCATCAAGCACGGGCGGTGGCGAACACATTTGAGCGCAAGCCCATCTGTCGGATCCTGACCAGCCCGCTGCAACGCGCGCGCGATACCGCGGCGTTGATCGCTCAAGCGCACACGATCTCACTGGAGTGTTATGACGAACTCAAGGAATGGAACCAGGGCCGGTTAGAAGGGCTGACCGGTCCGGAGTTAATGCAAGACTATCCGGGCTTTTTTGAGCGCTGGCTGGCCGACCCGGCCGGGACTGCTCCACCAGGAGGTGAACCGTTAAGCGCCGTTCAACAGCGCGCCTGGCCGATTCTTGACCGGCTGCGACAGCTCGACCCGCACGAGTTGACCGGGCCGGTTGTCGTGGTCAGCCACACGCTGACGATTGCGGTCACGATCTGCGCCGCGCTCGGTCTTGATCTCGCTCAGGTTCATCGTCTCAAAATTGATCTGGCCTCTATTAACAGCCTGACTTTTACCGAGTTTGGCCCCTTTGCCATGTGGCGGCTCGCCGCACTGAATGACCGGCATCATTTAGCCGCTGAGTTATGCTAGAGGGCGTCCGCCATTTCTCACCGTAGAGCTTTCTGGTACAGTATCCGGCAATCTTCACGAGAACAGGGAGCGTTCACATGGGCGGAACGAAAATAGGTATTGGCTTTGGCTTGTGGGGACTGGGCTTACCGAGTCCGGACACAATCTGTGACTACGCTGAGCGGGCCGAGGATCAGGGGATCGACTCCATCTGGCTGTCCGATCATATTGTGGCGCGCAACCCTTCGTTTGATACGGCCTGTATTATGGCGATGTGGGCCGGTCGTACGAAGCGCATCAAAATGGGCCCGAGCGTGTTGACCATGCCGGCCCGCGATCCTGTTCAGGTTGCCAAAACCTATGCCACCCTGGATTATCTGTCGGGGAGCTGCAATCGAGTCATCATGGCGGTCGGCCTGGGGAGCGACCCCAAAGACTGCCAGGCATGCGGCGTGCCTCTGGAAAAACGGGGCAAACGCATGGCGGAAGCGGTTGAAGTCATGCGCAAGCTCTGGGCCGGTCCCAATGTGACCCATCAGGGCGAGTTTTATCAGTTTGAGGACGTGACCATTGAACCCCGCCCGGCAAAGGGCGCGCTCGATGTCTGGATTGGGGGCGGCAGCGATTTGGCTATCAAGCGTACGGCGCGCTATGGTGACGGCTGGTTTCCGTCGCTCGTCACTCCCCAGGAATATGCGGTTGGGTTGGAGAAGTTGATCTCGTACGGCAAACAGTATGACCGCGAGGTGGACCCGGACGAAACCGGTGTGCTGATCTTCACTCACATTAATGAGAACCAAAAAAAGGCCGACGAGATCGCGCGCGCGTTTCTGTCTGATTTTCCCACCATGTCAGCCGAACCGCTGATCGCCCGCTCGGCGATCGGGCCGGCAGAGATGTGTATGGAGAAAGTCCAGGCATATATTGATGAGGGCTGCTCCAAGTTCGTGCTCTGGCCCGTTGCTCCACCGGACCAGTTGGTGGGGCAGGTCGAGACCTTTGGACAAAAAATTGTTCCCCACTTCGTCTCGTAATGGCTCTGGAGCGGTACGGGCTCTGAAACAAGCGACGAGAACAATACGGATGACAACATTTTTGTGCCGAGTTCTGGGCGCTCTGGCAATGCTTGTCACAAGTACCCTATCGCCCGCTCAGGCCGGTGACTGCGGACGACTGTGCAACTGGGAATTCTGGAAGTCGGCCACACCAGCGGACGTACAGGCCGAGCTTGCCAAAGGCGCGGACCCTCAAGCACGGAACGAGGGCGGCGGGACCCCACTGTATTTCGCGGCGATGTATGCAAGCCCGGAGACAGTGACGGCGTTGGTGGAGGCCGGAGCGGAGGTCAATGCACGGAATAAAGACGGATGGACCCCACTGCATAGGGCGGCAAGGGGTGCAACCCCAGAGATGGTGACAGCGCTGTTGGAGGCTGGGGCGAAGGTCAATGTACGGGCTAAGGACGGCGACGCCCCACTGCACCACGCTGCGTGGAATACAAGTCCAGAGACAGTGACGGCGTTGGTGGAGGCCGGAGCGGAGGTCAATGCACGGAATAAAGAATATGGTAACACCCCACTACATTACGCGACGGGGGGAGCGAGCCCGGAGACGGTGACAGCATTGTTGGAGGCCGGGGCGGAAGTCAATGCACGGGCTAAGGACGGCAACACCCCACTGCATTGGGCGACGGGGAGAGCAACCCTAGAGATGGTGATGGTGCTGTTGGAGGCCGGGGCGGAGGTCAATGCACGGAATAAAGACGGATGGACCCCACTGCATCTGGCAGTGAGGTCCAATGAGAACCCCGCAGTAGTGGCAGTCTTACTGGACGCGGGCGCTGACCCGAAGGCACAGGCTAAGGACGGCGGGACCGCCTGGGACTGGATACAGCAGAATGAGAACTTAAAGGACACGGCCGTCTATTGGCGGCTGAATGACCTGCGCTATGAATGAGGGCTGTTGGTTGGCCCGTTTTCTCTATTATGGATCGCATTGAAAGCAAGATCAAAACGCGCTCACCCGAGTTCCAGGACAACACGGCCCATATGGCCGCCTTGGTGGACACCCTCAAAAAAGAGACGGCTGCGGCCCGGCTGGGTGGGCCGGAAGCGTCGCGCGAGCGGCATAAGGCCCGAGGGAAGCTGCTGGCTCGCGAACGGATTGAGGCCCTGCTTGACCCGAATACGCCATTTCTGGAGCTGTCTCCCCTGGCCGCTCACGGCATGTATGACAATCCGCCCTCGGCCGGCATTGTCACCGGCGTCGGGCTGATTCAGGGCCGCGAGACCGTCATTGTTTCCAACGATGCCACGGTCAAAGGCGGCACCTATTATCCCATGACCGTCAAAAAGCACTTGCGTGCCCAGGAAATCGGTCAAGAGAACCGCCTGCCGTGTGTGTATCTGGTGGATTCCGGCGGCGCGAACCTGCCCTTTCAGGCTGATATTTTTCCGGACCGCGAACACTTTGGGCGTATTTTCTACAACGAAGCCCGCATGTCTGCCCAGGGCATCCCGCAGATCGCCGTTGTGATGGGGTCCTGCACGGCCGGGGGGGCGTATGTGCCGGCCATGGCGGATGAGAACGTTATCGTCAAAGATCAGGGCACCATTTTTCTGGGTGGGCCGCCGCTGGTGAAGGCGGCCACGGGTGAGGAGGTGACGGCGGAAGAACTCGGCGGCGGAGACGTGCATACACGGGTGTCCGGCGTATCGGACCACCTGGCCGAGGATGATACCCACGCCCTGGAAATCACTCGCTCGATTTTCGAGAATTTACCTCGCCCCCAGAAGTTCCCGCTTGACCGGGAAACGCCGGAGGACCCGGCCTATGACCCGGCCGAGTTGTACGGCGTGATTCCACACGATACCCGCGTCCCGTACGGTGTCCACGAGGTCATTGCGCGCCTGGTCGATGGGAGCCGTCTACATGAGTTCAAGCCGCGCTACAGTCCAACGGTCGTCACCGGATTTGCGCGTCTGCACGGCTATCTGATTGGTATCGTGGCCAATAATGGCGTGCTGTTTTCCGAGTCGGCCCTCAAAGCCACTCACTTTATTGAGCTGTGCAGTCAGCGAAAAATCCCTCTTCTGTTCCTCCAGAACATCACCGGCTTTATGGTCGGTAAGCAGTATGAACAGGGAGGTATTGCCAAGGATGGAGCGAAAATGGTCCATGCCGTAGCCAACGCCCAAGTGCCCAAGTTCAGCATTCTTATTGGTGCGTCTCACGGTGCGGGCAACTACGGGATGTGTGGCCGGGCGTATTCTCCACGTTTACTCTTTATGTGGCCGAATTCCCGGATTTCGGTCATGGGGGGAGAGCAGGCGTCATCGGTTCTGCTGACCGTCAAGTTACAGCAACTGGCGGCCAAAGGAGAGACGATGAGCGCGGAGGAACAGCAGGCATTTACCGCGCCAACGCTGGCGAAATATGAAGAAGAAGGGAGCCCCTACTACTCGACCGCGCGCCTGTGGGATGACGGCATCATTGACCCCACAGAGACCCGGGACGTCCTCGGACTCAGCATTGCCATGTCACTCAACGCGCCCATTCCCGACCATCAGGTCGGAGTCTTTCGCATGTAGCGCTGAGTGCACCCCGCTTATCCGGACGACTCAGACTCGCTATGGTGTTCCTCTTCTCCTCTTGGCAGTAACAGGATATGCAGTAAGGAGCGGTATATTGGTATGAGTTCGCAACGCGCCCTATACAATGAGATGCACTCAGAATTGGACTCTCAGACAGCGCCGGACTCACCAGACGGTATCGAGGGATACGTGCGCAATATTCTCCAACACATGGGAGAAGACCCCGATCGGGAAGGTTTACTCAAGACCCCGTATCGGGTGGCCCGCGCGTTTGAATATCTCACCAAAGGCTATCAACAAGACCCGAAGGAGGTCATTAACGGAGCTATCTTTACCGAAGAAGACTACTCCGAGATGATTGTCGTCAAGGATATCGACTTCTTCTCAATGTGTGAGCATCACATCCTGCCTTTTTTTGGTCGGGCCAATGTGGCCTATATTCCGGACAAGCGTATTGTGGGGATCAGCAAGATCGCGCGCCTGGTTGACGTGTATGCCCGGCGCTTGCAGGTCCAGGAACGGATCACCACCCAAGTGGCCAACACCCTCATGGAAGAGCTCAACCCGCTCGGCGTTGGCGTTATCATCACCGCCGAACACCTCTGCATGCGGATGCGGGGAGTGGAAAAACAGAACTCGATCGTCACGACCAGCGCCACCCTGGGAGCCTTTCGGACCCATCAGGAAACCCGGGAAGAATTTATTACTCTCGTCAACGGGCGTCAGCGTTGAGGCAGATAGTCCTGGGCAAAGACACCAACGGCGTTGTCGAGATTCAGTAAGGCGATCTGGTAGGTATAGGTTTGATCGATCAGCTGCGTCCGGACCTGGTTGAGGGTATTCAGCGAGGTATTGACATCGAGGCTGGTCGAGAGCCCGACCCGGTATTGCTTCGACGTCATCTCATAATTCTCTCGGGCAAGCGCGACCTCTTTGTGCAGGGTCTCCAGCGTGGCGTGTAAAGTCTCAACGCTTAATAACGCTTCCCGGACCTCAACCCGAATCTCTTTCTCCAGTTCAGTCACGCGCAATTCCGTCTGAGAGAGCGTCTCGTTGGCCTCAAGCAGGTCGAGTTCCCGATTCCCGCCGTCAAAGAGCGGCCAGCGGAGATTCACAAACAAGGTCCAGAATTCATCCCGGTTGGCAAAGGTCTCCGGATCGAGCCGGGGATAGGAAAACTGGGCGTCGACCTGTGGAAAGTAGCGGGTCAGGACCAAGTTCTTGCGCTCGCGGGCAACCCGGACAGCGAGATTCTGAGCGCTCAGGTCCTGGCGCTGGGCGTACGCTTGGTCAAGCAGGCTGGTATAGTCACTCTCGACTGCCTGGGGTGGGGTGGGTTCCAGCACACCGACTGTTTCCGACAGCCCCACGGTTCGGGCCAGAACCGTACGGGCGAGTTTCAGACGATTCCGATCAACGATAAGGGCGCGTCCGGCCCGTTCGACCGCAACCTCGGCGCGCAATATGTCGGTCTTCGTGACCTCGCCGACGCGGAATCGGACGTGTGCCCGTTTCAGTTCCTCTTGGGCGAGCTTCAGAGTATCTTGCGCGACCTTGACTTGGGCCTCAAACCGCAACACTTCGTAGTAGGCTTGGGCAACACCGAACAGTACGCCGCGAATGGTGAACTCGTAGCGTTCTTCCTCCTCTCGAACCGCGTCTTTGCCGAGTCGCCAAGACGGGAAAAACGAGGGTTCAATCAGTGGTTGGGTGACTTGGAACGTACTCAGCCAGTTGTTCCGGGGGCGGATGACCGAGGAGCCACCAAAAAGACTCCGCGCTTCAGGCGGAGCATTAAAGGCGATCTCGTCTTTGTTGCGGGAATAGGCACCTCCGATTTCTCCACGTGGCGCCATCAGTGCCACCGCCCGCCACGGCAGGAGTTTCGCTTTTGCCAGCTCGCGCGCCGCTATGGCGACCTGCTCCTCGTTGACGACAGCCAACTGGTAGGCCTCTTCCAGGGCGATCACCCGACTCGGACGCTCGGCCAGAGGATGGATGGTCACACTCGCTCTGGTCGAGGGTTGCTCCGCTTCCGTCTCCTCCGGCGGGTGTGTCTTCATACCGGCTTGCGCAGAGGCATCCGATGGTGGCACTTGCGACTCTATGACTGGTGTAGCTGCGGGAGACGCAGCCCTTTCAGTCTCAGTTGTCGCGTCAGCCCGAGGGGTTTCTTCTGCGGGAGGGCCAATTGAAATCTGCAAACGTGGCGGGTCAGATAGGCGCATTGCCTGGCACGACCAAGCGGAAGCCAGGTCCAGAACAACCCGGACGGTATCGGCTTGAAACTGGGCCGCCCGGACCTGAAGAATCCCTGCCGAGTCAACAGCCACATAACGCTGAGCCTGCCTGTCGAGTACGGCGGGAGTCAGGTCCACATAGCAGCGGTCTTTAAGATTACGCTTGGCATCTCCGGGCAGCATCGTTTGAGTGAAAGACACCGCCTCTGACAGCGTGATCATCACGTGGTCTGTCTCGGCTGTTATCGACCGAACGGGATAGGAAGAGGCTACGGAAGCGACGGCCACCGGGGCGAGCAGGAGCATACATACGCCGACCCAGCCCCCGGCCCACCACAAGGAGGCGTATCTGAAAAAAGTATGCGGCGGGGAAGCGTACTTCATTGAGTCAAATCAGGAGCGAGACATGGCACCCACTGGAGCGCTGAGCTGTATGGATTTAAAGATGTATCAGTACACTCAGCGACTATCCGAAATGCCTATACGGCGCAACGGGCCGGGCTTACCATTCCAGCCGATGGGTGGCCGAAGAGCCCGACTCTTGGCCCTTTTCCTGGAGTAGATACAGACCGCGGGGTGCCAATTGAAGCGATTTCTCATCGATCGCCTGCTGGCTGAAAAGACGTGATTGGGGAGCAGTTTCCTCGGGTGTCTGCTGATCGAGAAGACTTAATTGGGAAGTGGTCCCCTCGGTTGTTTGCTGATCGAAAAGACTGATGGCTTGCGCTGGTTGGGTTTCGGACGAAAACGGGGTACGCAGGTCCAGATACTCGAGCGCTCCAGAGGCCTGAAGTTCAGCAGGGGGCTCCTGACGAGCAACTTGATCTACCTGCTGTTCAGGAGTGGGCTCCTGCCGGATCATCTGAGTTGGCGGTTCCGCTGGCCTGAGTCGTACACTGGCCGTATTGGCCGGCCGCGTCGAACGACCAACTATAACCAGCAGCCGATCCGGGTTCACAGCTTGCTCGACCCGACAGGGCTGAGCGGCGAGGAGATCAAGAACGACGCGTACCGTCTGGGGCTGGAACTGGGCCACCCGGACTTGTTCGACCCGCCGCGCATCTCCAAAATACCAGCGCTCTACCTGCTGCCCTAACACCCCGCCTATATCAACATAGCAGCGGTCGGCGCGCCCATTTAACGGGTCCTTGGGCAACGCCGCCTGAGTATAGACTGAAGCTGAGGACAGATGAATCGTGACCTGTTCGGCCGTGACCTCTATGGACTGAACGGTCGCCCTGCCCCCGTCGTCCGCCGTAGAGCTCCCGCTCTGCCACACGACCAGGAGAACGGTTGTACACAGCAACAACGCCAGTCTGAGAGGCCGCATGATAGCAGATCCTAGGACGCAAGGCAGTCTGAACAGTTTCTACCCATACGAGCCCTTCTATAAAAAGGGGAGGAGATCGGTAAGCCGGATTCTGTGCCCTTCCCTAATAAGAAAAGGTAACGGTCATTCCTCTAGGCGTATCGTTGCCGATACGCTCGAGCGATCGAACCCAGAGGGAGAGTGGGGCGACTCTTGCCCGTAGTACGGGCTCCTCTTATTTGATCTTGCTCCAGGTGGGGTTTACCCAGCGTCCTTGATCTCTCAAGGAATTGGTGAGCTCTTACCTCACCTTTTCACCCTTACCGGCGAATAAGGCCGGCGGTCTCTTTTCTGTGGCACTTTCCCTGCCTTACGGCAGGCCGTCATTAGCAGCCACCCTGCCCCACGGAGTCCGGACTTTCCTCGCTCCTGCCGTGCAGGACCGCGACCGTTTAATCTCCTCCCACACTGTCTATTACGCGCCGGACACCCCGTCTGCCTCGACCCGTATATACACAATCCGCCCACAGTAGGGATGCGGACAGTGAAAGATCTCACTGCTGCCCTGCATCTGGTTACTCTGGATCTGGTTACACATATGCGGCGGGATACGCATATAACAGCCCTGGCAGGTTCCGTCGCGGACTTCCACAACGGCCAAGGCACCACGATTGCCGAAGATGCGCTCATACCGTGCGCACAGACCGGCGTCCAAATGGGCCACTATTTCTTCCCGTTGTCTGCGGTCGGTCTGCGTCTCCTCTTCTAAACCCGCTATTTGTTTTTCTACCTCGACTGCCTCTTCGGCGAGCTGGGAGTCAAGCTCTTCGAGGCGCGTTTGGATGTCGGCGAGGTGTTGACGCTCCTCTTCGAGCTGCTCCATCACACTCAGGATGTTCTCTTCGATCTGGCCATTCGCCTCTTTCATCAAGTCGATTTCACGCTGGAGGGCGAGCTGTTCGCGTTCATTCCGAACCCGATTCAACCGGACCCGCTTCTCTTTGATCTTTTCTTCTTCCAGCTTGAGTTGGCCATCCGTCTCGCGCTGTTGGCTTTCCAGTTCGCTGATACGCTGTTGCCGCTCTTCGGCCTCCTGCTGCTGCGTCTCCTTCTCAGACCTGATGCTGGCAACCTGCTGATGGAGGTCTTCCAGTTGCTGCTCTTTCCGCTGAAGGCGCTGATCAAGCTCTTGTAGGCTGACCAGCTGGGCGATCTGCGTGGTCAATGACGACCTCCTTTCACATCCGGCTTTCGTGGAGAGGCATCCCTCCGTCCTGAATGGGCCCACCAGGACTCGAACCTGGGACCAACCGGTTATGAGCCGGTCGCTCTAACCAACTGAGCTATGGGCCCATCTGTCCGCCTCAGCGGCCCCTTGTATACCATGCTCCTCGCCGTTTTCCTACGACCTCCCTAATGCGCGCAAGGCTTCGAGCCGCTGGCGCACTCCGGCGTCATCTCCGCGTAGCTCCGCCTCCCGAATTTCTCGCTGAAGCCGGACACGCTTGGACTTGTGTTGCACCTGCTGAATTTTCTCCATGCAGTCCCGCATCAGCTGCTCCTGGGTCACCGCCTTCTCTTCAGACTCTTCTTCATCCAGCATTTTCGAGACATGGTCGGCAACCCGTCTCGGTAACCGGTCGAGAAAGGCCCCGATGTCGATACTGGCCCGATCATCTTGCGGCGCATGGTCGGCCTGCTGCTGCCAGGCTTGAGCAATATCCGTAGCGACCTCTCCCCACTCTTGAAAGGCGGGAATCAGATTCCGCTCGCAAACATGCGTCACGACCTGCCGATCCACGAGCATGAGTTGAATTAATTCCAGTTCGGCCGAGGCGGGGGAGCCGCCCTGCCCGGTCGCCTGCTGGTCGGAAGAACGAGCCGCGGGCTGGGAAGCCCGGTTCGGTCGCAGCTGGCGGAGTTCTTCTTCGCTGACGCCAAAACGCTGCGCCACCTGGGTAAGCAGTGCTCCCCGGGCCATGGTGTCGGTCATAGACGATAAGACAGCGACGGCTTCTTTCGCCGCTTGGGCACGCTGAAAGGCCGATGCCCCAGGTGGCGGGGCATGTTGTGTAAAATAGAACTCCTCCAGTGGCGCGGCCGTGGCGATCAGTTCTTCGAGCCCATCCCGCCCACGCGCTTGTCCGAACGAGTCCGGGTCTTCCCCCTGGGGCAGGAAAACCCCGCGCCCCGTCAGTCCGGCTTCAACACACAGCGGGAATGCCCGAGTCGCGGCCCGACGGCCAGCGTCATCACCATCAAAAAAAATATAGATGTCTGTCGAGAAGCGTTTGAGCAAGCGCAATTGCTCCAGGGTCAGGGCGGTCCCGAGCACGGCGACGGTCTCGTCAAATCCGCGTTGTACGAGCGAAATGAGGTCGGTATAACCTTCAACCACAAGCACCCGGCCGGTCTCTCGAATGGGCTCTTTGGCCTGGAAGAGGCCGTATAGCAGCAACCCTTTCTTATACAAAGCCGACTCGGGCGAGTTGAGATATTTGGGCTGGGGCCGCTCTCGGCTCGCGTCTCGTTGCGGGTCAGGCAGGAGTCGGCCACCAAATCCGACTGGCCGCCCGGTCACATCGGTAATCGGGAACATAAGGCGGTGGCGGAATTTATCGTAACATTGGCGGGCTCCCGGTCTGCTCCGTTCGTCCCGCCCGGCGCGTTCGCCAATCAGCCCCAACGCGGCGGCCTTGTCCAGGGGCGCTTTCCGGTTGGCAAAAAAACGAACAAGACCGTTCCAGCCGTTAGGCGCATAGCCAAGCTGAAAGCGCTCAGCCACGTCCATGGGGATGCCACGCTCGGCCAGATAGTGCTGCGCCGTGGCGCCGACCTTCTCATCAAGCAGGCAGTGGCGGAAATAGGTTTTGGCCAGACTCGTCAGCCGGTAGAGCCGGTCCTGCTCCCGCGCCTGCGGATCGTCGGGCGCCTGTGGGAGCGAGACCCCGGCTTTTGCTGCGAGTCGTTTCACCGCTTCCGGAAAGGAGATGCCTTCAAGCCGGCATAAAAAAGTAAACGCGTTCCCCCCTTCCCCGCAGCCAAAACAGTGAAAAAAGCCACGTTCATCGTTTACGCTGAACGATGGCGTCTTTTCCTCGTGGAACGGGCACAGACCGGTATAATTCTTTCCCGCTTTGCGCAGAGAGACATAGACGGAAATCACCTCGACGATGCTGATTCGGGAGCGAATCTCAGTCAGAGTCTCTTCGGGGATTTTGTATGCCATAGCGATCCTGTACAGTACTGGGGGAGACAGCGGAAGGCGCTGAAAAAGAAAACACCCACCTTATTCAAGTGGGTGTTTTCTCAGTCATTCGTCTCTCAAGCAATGTGACACATCGTCTTAATACATCGATCGACTTGCCCGGCGTAACGCACGTTTTCGTGCAGCAATAGCCTTGCGCTTGCGACGGACACTCGGCTTCTCGTAGTGTTCGCGTTTTTTCAACTCTTGCAGAATGCCCGCCTTTTCACACTGCTTCTTAAAACGGCGAATGGCGCTTTCAATGGGCTCGTTCTCTTTGACTCGTACACCTGCCATACGGCTGACTCACCCCCTCCCGACTGGGGACTCTGTGTTGGATCGCTCCTCTGCCCAGCTTAGGGATTTCCCCCAGAAAGTCAAGAGATTGAGGCACTTACGACCTTGACAGACAAACCACCCCTACGCTAAGGAGGCCCAGAGGTATACCTAAGGAGGCCTGTTTTATGGAGTTCAAAGAAGTTATTGGCCGGCGTCGCTCAATCCGCTACTTCCTCCCCTATCGTCCGGTTGAACGGGAAAAAATTCAAACCATCATGGAGGCGACGCGGCTCTCGTCCTGTGCGGTCAATGCTTCATTTCTCCGGGCCATCGTTGTGGAACGCGACAAGCTCGCGCCCGAGGATCTGGAGGCGCTCAAGGTTCCCACAACGACTCTCCAACTCGACATGGCTCCGGTGCATATCTATTTCTACGGCAACCTCAACGCCATTCAGGAGAGCCACGGGCAGACCCTCAAAGAACTCTTTGATGTGGGCGCACTCAACCCCACCCACGGCTGGAGTCATAAATTCATTGAGGAGACCGTCTGGGCGCAGATTTTAGATCCGATTTCAAAGGACCCCGCCATTAATCCCATTGCGGTTTCCATGGATAGCGGCGTCGCGATGAATCAAGCCCTGCTGACCGCGTTTGACGAAGGCCTGGGCGCCCTGCTGACCGCGTTTAACGCGGAAAAGGCCAAAGCGATATTCAAGGTTCCAGACCATTTTATGCCGCTCTACGCCATGCTGATCGGCTATCCGGCCGAATCCTGGGAGGCGGGCGGACAACGGCCGCGCCCCGCGTTTGAAAGCCTGTATTTTGAGGGTGAATACGGTGTCCCGATGCAACGTGATCCGGCCGTCGTTGAGCAGCTCAAACAGGATCAGATGATACAGGAACCAGCGCCGCTCCCGTGGCGTAAGGATGAGGTCCGGGCGCTCTCCCGGATGTTTGGCCTGCCTGAGTGAGTGCGGCATCCAGGACGGTAAGACCGGGTATCCGTCCTGGAACTCCCAAGAAAGAGGTATCGTACGCAATTTCCACGTCTTTCTCTTCCCGCCCATATTCGCCGGCAGCTCAACCGTATCCAACCGTTTTCCATTATGGCGCAGGCCTGCGCCGTAGGCATTATCACCGGCTGTGGCGCCATTCTATACGATGCGCTGATTCACCTGGTCCAGGGGTTTGCGCTGAGCTCGGACGACCCGCCGCTCAACGTGCTTCCCGAGTTGCCCTGGTATCGTATTCTTCTGGTTCCCACACTCGGCGGACTGGCGGTCGGACTGGTCGCTTTTTTTCGTTCGCGAGACGCGCAAGGGCATGGGGTCCCGGAAGTCATTGAGTCGGTTGCCTTGGGGAACGGAAAATTTCGCTGGCAGACGGCCCTGTCCAAATCCGTTTCTTCTGCCCTCACTATTGGCTCTGGAGGCTCAGTCGGACGCGAGGGTCCCATCGTCCATATTGGCGCCTCGCTGGGCTCGCTTCTCGGCCAATTGCTCAAAGTGCCTCCCAATCGACTGCCGACCTTGGCGGGCTGTGGCGTCGCGGGCGGCATTGCGGCAGCTTTTAATGCGCCTATTGCCGGTGCCTTCTTTGCGCTTGAAGTCGTGATCGGTAATTTCGCCATGCCGGCCTTTGGCCCCGTGATGTTGTCCTCCGTCCTCGCCACGGTTGTGAGCCGGTCCTATTTTGGTGATCATCCCGCGTTTGTGGTCCCCGCTTATTCGCTGCTGAGTACCTGGGAGCTGCCCTTCTATCTCGGACTCGGTATTGTCTGTGGCCTTGGCGGTCTGGCCTTTATGTTCATCCTGGATCGGCTAGAAAAAGGAGCCGAAAAGATCACCCTGCCTGAGACGATCAAGCCGGCGCTGGGCGGATTCCTGGTCGGCTGTCTGATTCTTATTGCCCCGCATGTGTACGGCACGGGCCACGGCACTATGGATATCATTCTGCGGGGCGGCCTGGACTGGACATATTTGCTGCTACTATTCCCCATCAAAATAGGGGCTACCAGCCTGACCCTGGCCTCGGGTGGATCGGGTGGACTTTTTTTCCCGGCGCTCTACCTCGGCGCCGTATTAGGCAGTCTGTGTGGCGTGATCGTCGGCGCAGCCTTTCCCGCGATTACCGGCCCAAGCGGCGGTTATGCGCTGGTCGGTATGGCCGCCTTCTTGGCTAGCGTGGTCCACTGTCCGATCACCGCCTTCCTGCTGCTCTTCGAGATTACCGCTGACTATCACATTATCCTGCCACTGATGGTCAGTTGTACGGTGAGCACGGTGGTAGCCAAACTCTTTCGGGAAGAGTCGATTTACACCTTACAACTCTTACGGCGCGGTATTGACATTAGGCGGCGCGAACAAACCCTGATGCAGGGTTTTACCGTAGGACAGGTCATGCGCCCAGAGCCGCCAACCTTCCGAGAAGGAGCGCCATTCCCCGAAGTCATGGACCATTTCCTGGCCAGCACGCTGCCGTTGAGCTTTGTGGTTGATCCAAACCAGCGCCTCCTCGGGATCATCTCCATTCACGACGTGAAGGCAACCCTTCAGGATGACACTCTGGCACCGCTCGTCGTAGCGGCAGACTTGGCCCGACCCCCGGACGCGGTCACGACCGCCCAGGAAACACTGGCGCGCTGTCTCGAAAAGTTCAGCCTGAGTGAACAAGAGTATTTACCCGTTCTTTCGGCCGATCAGAAATTAGAAGGGGTTGTCTCGCGGTACGATGTGCTGGATCTCTACAATCGAGAGATCTTGCGCAACGAATACCTCGGCGTCAGTCTCCGTTCTGAAGCGCTCACAGAGATGGTCCACCAACAGGTGCATTTGCCGCATGAATATATCGTCGAAATCGTACATGTCCCTCCGCCGCTCATTGGGAAAACGCTGGGCGAGTCACAGTTGCGCAGGCGGTTTAATGTGACGGCTATCGCGGTCCGCCGTGGAGGCTTCCATAGCCCGGACGAACTCCCCGACCCCGACGTCCCCTTACGCCAGGAGGACTCTCTTGTGCTTGTTGGCCGTGCCGAACACCTGCGTCGATTGACCGAGCTCACAGAGGAGATGATGCAAGCATGGGGATCATAGGCTGATCCTGAGGACACGTCATGTGTACAAACGACCCACCCCAAACCCGTTTCAGATATCGGAACCATGCTGAGCGCCTGGTATAAATACCTCACGGACTTGCTCCAAACCGGTCGAGAGGGACTCACCATAGCCCTGGCCTGCGGTGTCGGGCTGCTGGTCGGCGTTGCGGCCATTGCCTTTCACGAACTACTCCATTCGGTCCAGCGAATTGCCCTTGGCGGCGATTCGCCCCTCTCGGTACTCCCGACCCTGCCGTGGTATTGGAAAGTCGGGCTGCCTGCCCTTGGGGGAGCCCTGGTTGCTCCGATCGTCTATAAGTGGGCGGTTGAGGCCAAAGGCCATGGCGTCCCTGAGGTGATGGAAGCCGTTGCGCTGCACGGCGGGATGATGCGCGCCCGGGTGGCTTTTGCCAAAGCGCTGGCCTCCGCAGTGACCATCGGTACGGGCGGCTCGACCGGCCGAGAAGGTCCAGTTATCCAAATCGGGTCGGCCTTAGGCTCGACGTGTGGACAAATCCTCCGTCTCTCTCCTGAACGTATCCGGACCCTTGTCGGCTGTGGAGCAGCGGGCGGCATTGCCGCCACCTTTAATGCACCGATTGCCGGAGCATTTTTCGCACTCGAAGTCATTCTGGGGAATTTTTCCATTCCGACCTTCGCACCGATCGTGCTCTCCTCGGTGTTAGCGACAGCTGTCTCCCGAGCCTATCTCGGAGATGCACCCGCCTTTGTCGTCCCGGAGTATACCCTGGTTCACTATGGGGAAGTCCCGCTGTACGCCGTACTCGGCATGCTGATGGGTTTGGTCGCCGTGGTGTTTATCTGGGCGCTGTATAAAAGCGAAGATTTGTTTGAGCACAGCGCGCTTCCGCCCCTCTTCCGAACAACCGTGGGTGGCCTGTGTGTGGGCGGGCTCCTGCTTGTCGCGCCGGAGGTATACGGGACGGGCTTTGAAGCCATGTCTCACCTCCTGCATGAGACTACCGCATGGCAGATGCTGATCTTTCTCTTTTTGCTCAAGCTCCTTGCGACCTGCACAACGTTGGGGTCTGGCGCTTCAGGGGGGATTTTCTCGCCGTCGCTCTTTCTTGGTGTGGTTGCAGGAGGCCTCTTCGGGCAACTCGTCCACTTCGTCTTTCCCAATATTACCGCCACGCCTGCAGCCTATGCCATGATTGGTATGGGTGCGGTTGTTGCCGGGACAACACACGCACCAGTAACCGCCATTCTGATGCTGTTTGAGTTAACTGATGGGTACCAAATCATTCTACCGGTTATGATTGCGTGCACCCTGAGCACAGTGACGGCACGGTATCTCCACCCCCACTCGATTTATACACTCAAACTCGCCCGCCGCGGCGTTTCACTCTCGCTGGGCCGGGAAGAGACCGTGATGCGTTCCTTTCACGTCGCAGATGTCATGCATACTCCGGCCCCGACGCTGTCGGACGATACGGCGTTTCAACAGGTCGTGAGCCGCGTCCTCGGCTCACCCGATCCACACTACTATACCGTCAGCCCCGGCGACCAACTCACCGGTGTGATTTCGTTACACGACATAAAAACCTTCCTCAACGAAGGGGGGCTTGATGGTCTCGTCGTTGCACGGGACATGGCGCGTCCGGTCCACACCGTAGCCCATATGCACGAGCCCCTGGCAGAGTGCCTACGCAAATTCCGCGAGACCCAACTCGATTGTTTACCGGTCACAGCGGACGCGACCAGTAACCAGGTGATTGGCGTTGTCACCCAGACCGACTTGCTTGAGGTCTATGATCGAGAAGTCCTGCGCAAAGAATTTCTCGGGACGCTGCCGGACTCGACTGCGCAGGACGAAGGAACGCTGGCTATGCCGTCCCAATATACGATCTTAGCCCTGCCTGTTCCGGCTCCTTTTCGAGGGAAAACCCTGCAGGAACTGGACCTGCGTGTCCGCTATGGCATAACGGTGTTGGCCATCCGCAACACGACTGCGTCCGGCTATGAAGACCGTCTCCCCCAGCCGGACCAGCCGCTCCAGGAAGACGAAACGCTCATCCTAGCCGGTCCGAGAGAGGACATGACCCGACTCCAGCAGGAAGCTCAGACAGCCCCACTCTCCCGGGGGTAGCCCGAGGTCTCCTGGTGTTTATTCTTCATAGGACGGGAGCGACCCTTACTTAGGTGAGGGGGCGACAGACAGCGGCATCGTCGCGGCAAGCTGCTTCGCAAATATCCCCGGATCGGCCGTCGGCAAGGAGCAGACGTGCTGTTCACACACGTAGGCCGTTACTTTGCCTTTGATTGCCCGCTTCGCCTCCAGCCACGGAACGACCTGCTGGTGGGCGGCGAGTTCGTCTCCCTGCGTCACAATGGTAAGGACTCGATTCGGCAGAAAATACCGGCGCAGTTGCTCTAAGAAGGGCTCAACCGTATCGGCTGTTGACGCTTTGATAATCGCAATTTCTTTTGGGCGGTCCAGAAAAAAATCGAGCGCGCTGAGTAGACGTGGCATGCTGGTCGGACGCTGCTTCAGCGCCGAAGCAAATGCCTGGAGACAGTGTTGCGCGCGCTGGCGATAGCTGGCGTTCAGGGTCCATTCCGCAAGCCGCAGGAGATTGTGCGTAGCCACCGCATTACCAGACGGTTCAGCGCCATCGTACGCAGGCTTTTCACGAGCAAGGAGTTGCTCAGCGTCGTCTGCGGTCAGGAAGTAGCCCCCGTTTTTGTCATCCCAGAAGTGGGAGTCCTGTATCGCTTGCAGCGCAATGGCTTCCTGCAGCCAGCGCAGTTCAGAGGTGACCTCGTAGAGATCGAGCAAGCCGGCAATGAGACAAGCGTAATCATTGAGATAGGCCTCTCCGCCTATCCGTGTCCCCAGCGCGCTGCGTCTCAGCCGCCCTTCTCGTTTCAGCTGAGTCAGAAGAAACGTCGCGGCGTGCCTTGCCCGCGTGGCATAGTCGGGAACATTCAAGATATGCGCTCCTTTGGCAAACGCCGAAATGACAAGGCCATTCCACGCCACAAGCACCTTGGTATCCGTATGGAGCACATGCCGCTGCTGTCGCGCTCGGTAGAGAATCGCCCGGGCATCTTGACGTTCACGCCGCGCTTGGTCCAGGGTGAGACCCATTTCTTCTGCCACTGCCTCAAGCGGACGCACAACATGAAGAATATTCGTGCCCTCGAAATTCCCCTGGGGCGTCACGCCATAATGGGACTGGACCAGCCGGAGCTGTTTTTGACTCAGGAGTTGGTCGAGTTCGGACAGCGTCCAGGTAAAGAATTTTCCCTCTTCGCCCTCGCTATCGGCATCCGTAGCCGAGTAAAACCCACCGTCCGGAACACTCATCTCGCGATCGAGATACTCCAGGACTTCCCGGGCGACGCGGGCGAAGTCTTCCCGCCCGGCGATTTGATATCCTTCAAGGTAGGCGATCGCGAGCAGCGCGTTGTCGTACAGCATTTTCTCAAAATGCGGGACGCGCCATTTTTGATCCGTGGCATAACGATGAAATCCGCCGCCGACCTGGTCGTATATCCCACCGGCCGCCATAGCCTCCAGGGTCTGCACCACCATGTTTCGAATCCCGGGATCATTGGTCCGTCGGCTATAGCGGAGGAGGAATTCTAAGGTGACGCTTCGCGGGAATTTCGGCGCCTTGCCAAAGCCCCCGTACTGCGTATCAAAACGTGCGGTGAACTGTTCGGCTGCCTGTGTTAAAGCGGTCTGGGTCGGGTGCTCTGTCGACGCCTCCGGGACAACGGCAGCCCGTATGCTCTGCGTCAGGTTCTTCGCCACCGTGGCCACTTGGTCCGGCTCTTGGTGATAGACCGCTTGCAATCGGGACAGCAGGGTGAGCAGTCCGGTCCGTTGCCCACGCATACCATCGCGCGGCGGGAAGTAGGTGCCACCATAAAAGGGCCTACGATCGGGGGTCAGCCACACGGTCATGGGCCAGCCGCCTCGGCCGGTCAACATTTGTACGGCTGTCATATAAACGCCGTCCACGTCCGGCCGTTGCTCGCGATCAACTTTGATCGCGATATAGTGGCGGTTCAGGTATTCGGCAATCGCCATATCCTCAAAAGACTCCCGCTCCATCACATGACACCAGTGGCAAGTTGAATAACCGATAGACAGGAAGACGGGTTTGTTCTCTTTTTTTGCGCGGGTAAAAGCTTCCTCTCCCCACGGATACCAATTGACCGGATTGTGCGCATGCTGGAGAAGATAGGGACTGGGTTCAAGGATAAGTCGGTTCGTATAATGCGGACGGCCATCTTCAAAGAGGTGATGGGTTCGGGGCGTATACGCGTCTCCTTTCGCTTGGAGAGCTCGATCAAGCTGTTGCTTGACTACCGCTGGAAACGGTTCCATACCGGGCAGCGCTTTGGACGCAGTTTCTGCCAGGGCAAGGCTCAAGAGGAAGAGGGCCACTCCGATTACCGTAAGGGGTATGATCCGCATGGAAATCCTTACTCTCGATTATTTATGGCAAAGGGTAACGACACGTTTTGCTGCTGGTCCTCACCAGCAGTCTATACTAGAATGGCTACGCATGACTGCTGAGGTGCCGATTCCTTTCAAGAGGAATGCTTCAACGAGCTGAGAAGAGTATGCCATCTTCAGTGCGTCCCTCCGCGGCGTTCAATCCCGCAGAGTCTTCCCGTGAGACAGTCCACCAAGCCGATATGTCCGAGGGCAGTCGTCTTCCTTGGGCTCCCCTCCTGTCCGTCATTATCCCAGTCTATAACGAGGTCGAAACCATTTATGAACTCTTAAAGCGGGTTGCCCGCACGCCCTTTCCCAAAGAAATCCTTGTCGTTGATGACAACTCGACTGATGGTACCCGAGAATTACTCCGAACTCTGCCCGACGTGACGCTGCTGCTTGATGGTAGCCCTCTTCCCGCTCCGTGCCGGGTAAAATCGTTGTTTCACTCGGCCAATCAAGGGAAGGGTCAAGCCGTCCAGACCGCCTTGCGTCACGTCACCGGCTCCTTCGTTCTTATCCAGGATGCGGACCTCGAATATTCTCCCTCCGATTATCCTCAACTTCTCGCTCCACTTCTGACCGGCCAGGCTGATGTGGTGTATGGGTCGCGGTTTCTGAACTCCCCAGCATGCTCGTCCTCCTGGCACACTGCCACGAATAAAGTCCTGACGGCGGTCTCCAATATCTGCACCCACCTCCAACTGACGGACATGGAGACCTGTTATAAGGCGTTCCGCTCCGAGGTGTTACAGGGGCTCACGCTCCGTTCAAAACGCTTTGGATTTGAACCTGAGATTACCGCCAAAATCGCTCGTGGTGGAGTCCGCATCCGTGAGGTCCCGATCTCCTATAGTCCACGTACCTATGCCGAAGGCAAAAAGATCCGGTGGCAGGATGGTTTTGTCGCCCTGTGGACGATTCTCCGCTGCCATATTCTTGAGGCTGACAAGGGTGTGGAGATGTAATACCACGCTGTTGGGCCTCGTGTGCCGTTCCCCAGTTCCGTCAAGTCCTTTTCGCTTTCTTCCGACTTCTCTTTTTTGAGGTCGTTGTCACGCACCGCCGGAAAATCCGGTGCCAATTGGTCACCGTCCCGAACTGCTGCACGTATGACTCAAGGCCAAGTAACGCTCGAACTAAAAAGAGCCGGTGCCCAGGCGTCTTCAATATCCGATGCTGGAGGCTGATATTCGTCACCTCCCTAGCCTTCTCCACCGCGTGAAAATTGCGGGGATCATAGGGGCGGTCTTCCAGGACGGGCTCAAAAATAAGATACATGATCTGAAAAAGCGGCTCGGGATCATCACCGGGATCAAGATAGCCGAGTTCAAGAAAACAACGCGCCATGGTTGTTTCGTCTCGCTCTAAGACGGCTTGCGCCAACCGCTGATAGCCGGCTCGAATCTCATCCGGGAAAAGGCGCACACTGCCAAAGTCCAATATGGCAATCTTAGGATGGTAGGTAATCAGATAATTCCCGGGATGCGGATCAGTATGGAGCACCCCAAAAGAACAAATCTGCCGCCAGGTAATCTCAAAATACTTCACCGCCACCCAGTCCTTAAGCTCTCGGTCAACGCCGGGAGCTAACACATCGTTGAATTTGTACCCCTCAATAAATTCCAGGGTTAAGACCCGCCGCGAGGAGAAGTCCGGATAGACACGGGGAATGATGACCTCGTCATCTCCGGCGAAGAGACGCTGAAAAATCGCAATATTGTTGGCTTCATTGATATAATCGAGTTCTTCTCGTAGGCGTTCTTCCATCTCTTGATAGAGCTCAGCCGCATCAAAGTTCTGGCGCATGACATCACGGAGGATAAGAGTCAAAGCGCTGAGCAGCGCTTTCAGGTTCTTGAGGTCCTGTTCCACAGTCTCGTCAACCCCGGGATATTGGACCTTCACAACCACCTCTGCACCACTCTGGAGTTGTGCCCGGTGGACCTGTCCCAGCGAGGCTGCGGCAAAGGCTTTTTTGTCAAAGGATCGAAAGAGCTGTTCCGGCTCTTTTCCAAGCTCGTCTTTGAGTTGGGTTCGGATGAGATCATAATCCATCGGCGGAACGGACGACTGGACGACCGCGAGAATGTCGAGGACCTCCATTGGAAAGAGATCGCTCCGCATGCTCAGCATTTGAATCAACTTCATGAATGCGCCGCGGAGTTCGTGGGAGCCTTCCACAATCTTCAGCGCGTTCTTGAGATGCAGATCAAACAGCTCCTGCTCTTTTTCATCTGCTGACTGGAAGGGCTGTTTCAGGGCGTTCCAGGCGTAGCTCCCGCTGACCGCAGTCGCAAGCGAGCCAACCTGAAGCGCACGTTTTGCCCGACCCTGGGTCAAGGCGTTGGAGGATTTTTTAGAAAGCATGGACGGGATGAGTTATATTTGCCCATTCAGGAATAAAATGATCGTGGATAATCACTGCAAGCTGGATACGGTAACGGTTAAGCTACTGTTTAACATAAACGAGGCATTCTCTCTTTTGTAGTAGCAACGGACGCTCCGGAGAAGATAAAGGAGGAACGGATAAGCCGGGAAAAGTACTGCTTTCGTAGGCTGTCAGGAGGACAGCAGACCGCGCCACGGCGGGAAAGCCGAGCGGGGCTTCTCGCTCATCGATACAGGCCCCAGCTTTTTCGGGCGTGCCTGCATACCAAGCCTTCCTTGGTATGCATCGCATCCAAAGGGAGAGGACATGGAAGACAGCCTATCAATTCGTACTCAGCTCAGGTATGAAACCGAACGCACAGACCACCGGGGGCTTCCCGCAATTCCCAGACCTGCCGGGCAGACGGTACACCGACCCCCGTGTAAGGAGGAAGACGGATGCATGACGTTGTGATTCGTGGCGGAACCATTGTTGATGGGACCGGAAAACCGGCGTTTACCGGAGACGTTGCTCTTGCGACCGGTCGTATCGCTGCGGTGGGTAAAAATCTGGGTGGCGCAAAGAAAACGATTGATGCGGACGGCCTCCTGGTCACCCCGGCCTGGGTGGACGTCCATACGCACTATGACGGCCAAGTTGCCTGGGATGAACAAATGACCCCGTCGCTGTGGCACGGCGTATCAACCGTGGTCATGGGGAACTGCGGCGTTGGATTTGCACCCGCTACTCCGGATCGTCACGACTGGCTGATCGGCTTGATGGAAGGGGTCGAAGATATTCCTGGCCCGTCATTAAGAGCAGGTTTGCCCTGGGGATGGCAGAGTTTTCCCGAATATCTCGATGTGTTGGACAACATGCCACGCACCCTGGATGTCGGCGGTATGATTACCCATGGCGCGGTCCGAGCCTTTGTGATGGGTGAACGCGGGGCCAGGAATGAACCCGCAACGGAAAAAGACATTGCGCGGATGGCGACTATTGTCAAAGAAGCCGTACTCGCAGGCGCATTGGGCTTCTCGACTTCGCGTACTTTAGCCCATACCGCAAACGATGGTGAACCTGTACCCGGAACGTTTGCTAGAGAAGAAGAGCTGATTGGTATAGCCAAGGCTGTACGATCGACTGGACGTGGCATCCTCGAAGTCGTCCCACGTGGTGCGGGCGGGGAAAACGCAGAACTGCTGCAAGAAGTCGAGATGTTTATCCGTATTGCCCGTTCAACCGGGTGTCCGTTCACGTTCCCCTTCGTTCAGACTAACACCTACCCGGATCAATGGCGGGAAGTGATGGCCAAGTGTACCGCTGCGGTGGAAAGCGGCGTACCCATCGTGCCCATGGTTTTTGCCCGCCCAGTGTGCGTGTTGTTCAGTTTCCAGGGAGAAAATCCGTTTGAGTATCTCCCCAGCTTTCAGCCGCTTAAACAGCTCTCGCACGATGAGAAAATGACCGCCCTGCGCACCCCTGCGCTGCGACAAAAACTCGTCACAGAAACAGACCCCCATACAACCGGGATGTCGCTGCTCTACCAAAACGAGAAAGTCTGGGAACGAACGTATCCCATGGGCCGGCCCCTCAGTTACGAGCCAGATAGCACGCAGAGCATCGCGGCTACGGCTGCGCGGGAGAAACGTGACCCACGCGAGGTGGTCTACGATCTGATGTTAGAGCAAAACGGCCGGTCCTTCTTGATGTATGCTGCATTCGGATATGCCGATGGCAACGCCGACTGCCTGCGCGAGCTGATATGCGACCCGATTACGGTTCTGGGTGGCAGCGATGCCGGTGCTCATGTACGACAAATCATAGACGCAGGTATGCCGACGTACGCCCTAACGCATTGGGTGCGCGATAAAGCGGCCGGCGATCCAGGCCGGCTGCCGCTGGAGTTTGTGGTCAAGAAGTTGACGCACGACAGCGCACGTCTCTTTGGGATGACCGATCGCGGGACGCTAGAGCCTGGTGCGAAGGCCGATGTGAACGTGATTGATTATGACAATCTGAGTGTCAGCCACCCGGAAATGATCTACGATCTTCCCGCCGGTATGCCGCGTTTAATGCAAACCGCGAGCGGGTATGAAAAGACCTTTGTAAGTGGCGAAGTCGTACAAGAGAACGGCACAGACACCGGCGCTCGGCCGGGGCGTATCGTGCGCAGCGCCTAGCAACCGGTATGCCTGTATGCAGGCAACCTCAGCAGTCGAACGATCTTTGGCATTCCACAAATATATTGTTTATTGTGAATATATCATAAACTTGACGCATTCTATTTATGCGTACCCAACCCACAGGAAAGAAAATCCTCAGTATCCCCGTGCCCCCTGCATTGGATGCCTTCATTAAGGACCGGGTAAAAACCAAAGGATTTCACACGGTCAGTGAGTATGTACGTTCCCTGATTCGGGCCGACCTCGAATCCGCCTCCCGTCATGAGGTGGAAGCCCAACTCTTAGAAGCCGTTGAGCGGGGCGATTATCGTGAGGCCACACCGGGATTCTGGCAACGTATGGAAACGGCAGCCACCGGGAAAGCGGCACGGAAACGGAAGCCGAAGAAGTCGTGAAGCGACGGCTATTCGCTGACCGGAACGGCTGTTTCAGGGTGTTCAAAGCTCGTTCAACAGCTCGGAGCGATGCTCATCGAGCTCGGGCGGTCCGCGGCGAATCGACGGAGCCTCTCCGTTTATCCGTAGTGGTGATGCGAAAGTCCGGGTGGTTGCACCGTTGGGGAGCGTTAACGGTTGGACCCACCCCATCTCGACAACCTGCGCGTCTGACAATGCTTCAGCATACGTGTTGGTGGGGCCACACGGCACCCCTCGGTTTTCGAAGGTTTCAAGCCAGTCGGCCACGGTGCGCGTGATGAACACCTTTTCGAGGATTTCTTTCAGTATCGTCTGGTTGGCCGCACGGGCGGTCGTCGTGAGGAACCGAGGATCGACCGCGAGGTCCGGCTGACCGACCTCCTCGCAGACGCTCTGCCACAGCTTGTTGTTGCCGGCGGCAAGCACAAAATGGCCATCCTTCGCCCGAAACAGGTCATAGGGCGCATTACGGGGATGCGCCGCGCCGAGTTTCCGAGGATTTTTTCCGGTCCCAAAGAATTCGCTGGTTTGGAGGGCGGCAATAGCCATACTCACCCCCATCATCGGGACGTCAATATAACCCCCAGGCCCACCCGCCCGGACTTGGGTCAGCAAGGACGAGACGGCAAAGGCGGCATACAGGCCGGCGGCAAAGTCCGCTAACGGGACCCCGCATTTGACGGGCGCGCCATCCGGCTCTCCGGTCACACTCATGATCCCGGCTATCGCCTGGAGCGTGACATCGAAGCCACCCTGCTGGGCACGCGGGCCAGTTTGACCAAAGGCTGACAGTGAGCAGTAGATCAGCTGAGGGTGCGTCTCGGCGAAGTCCTCATAGCCGAGCCCGAGACGCCCCATCACCCCAGGCCGGTTGTTCTCGATCACCACATCCGCGCTCTGGATCAAGCGGCACGCCACGTCCTTATCGGCCGCGTCTTTCAAATTCAGCGCGATAGAACGCTTGTTGCGATTGAGTGAGGCAAAGTTCTCACTAAACCCGTCCGTTATCGGCGGCCATTGACGCAGAGTGTCACCTTGCCGTGACTCAACCTTCACCACGTCCGCACCAAAATCCGCGAACAGCATGCCACAAAAAGGACCGGCCGCCACATTGCAAAACTCAATCACTCTGACATCCGCGAGGGGCTGCATTGATCCTGCCGTGCGATTCACTGCCTCTCTCCTCCTTTGGCGTTGCATGGCGCAAGCCGGCTTGCTGCATAAGGGGCAAAACCGTGGTGATAAAGTAGTCGAGGTCTGGCCCGAAGTCGAAGAAATTGACCTGCACCCCGTCCACGCCAGCCCGACGTAGGCGGACGAACCACTCTACGATCATTTCCGGTGTCCCGACAAGATGGAGATTGCCACCAACTGCCCACTCTAGCGCGCTATGCTGACGCCACGAAGACTGGTCCCCACCCATGAAGGCGTTGAAGAAGTTTGCTACTGCCACCTCATCACGTTCATCCCGAATCCGTTTATACCACGCTTGAGCCTCTTTCTCGGTTGGGCGACAAATCACATGCGGATTGACGAGAATCTTGACTGCTCGGCCCTTTTGCCGGGCTTGCGCCTTGATCGGCACAATACGCTGGGGTAAGGACGTACAGGCCTTACCCGGATCAGCTCCCGTGGGCGAGGTCGCAAAGATGATATCCGCGTGACTGGTGGCATAGTCCATACCCGCCGGTGACGAGCCGGCACTGACCAGGACGGGCAAGCCATTGACGGGTTTGGGTGCAACAAAAGCGCCGGCCGTCTTGTACCACTCGCCGGTATAATCGAGGTTTTTATCCTCGGTCCACAGGTGCTTCATCACGGTCGTGAATTCATCCGCCATGGCGTAGCGTTGATTGTGGGGGAATGACTCGTGGCCAAACATACCGGCTTCGTCCGGCCGATAGCCGGTCACGACATTCAGGCCCCAGCGGCCATGACTGATATGGTCGATGACGGCTCCATATTTCGCAATATGTAAGGGATGCCAGCCGTAGAGGACATGGATCGTTGATATGAGCAGGACATTGTGGGTCAACGGTGCGAGGGCGGCACTGGTGATAAAGGGGTCAATTGAGTGCTCACGAAAATGAATATCGCCCCCATAGCCGCCTTTGCCGAGCCAGGTGGCAAGGGCAAAGATGAGGTCAAAGCCGGCCTCATCAACGCGGACTGCGAGTTCGGCGTTGTACTCAAAGGTCCACGAGGTCTTCCGGGGTGCTTTCGATGGTGTCCAAGCGCCTTGTTGGTGGGGCATGAACAGCCCGAGCATCAGAGGTTGGCGAACCGCTCGCTCAAACGAGGTAAGGCCATCGAACTGTTGCAGATAGGGTGCGGAGCTGATGCGTGTCATAGCTCTCTCAGCCTGCAAGCAGGACACGGGCTTCAGTGGTCTGGCCCGGAAACTGTCGCCACCCGGCCTCTAGCCACAAAGGCCGGTCTCTGTCAGTCGTCCAAAGCCGGGGCGTCCAGCTCGGGCAGCACCTCGGTCATGAACACGCCCAGTTCCTCCAGCATAAGTTCTTTGGGACAGTGCGCATAGTGCCAGATGAGCGTGATGTACTCGCACGGCAACGAGGCGTAGATATGGCGCCATTCCGCTTTCAACTGCTCCACCGTACCGCCCAGAAAAATCCCACTGTCCTTCATGCTCTGGAGCGTAGCGGCTTGGGTGTCGAACTTGGGGATGCCGTCGTAGAAGGTCGAGTAGTGTTGGACCCACATTTCATAATCGTAGCGCAGCAACTTGTCGGTAAATTCCTGTTCGTCGCGCCCGAGATGAATCCAGCGCGCGATATTCTGTCGGGCACCCAGCGGATAATCCATGCCGGCCGCCCGTCCCTCTTCAACATACAGCGTGGCAAAGTTCACCAGGGTATCGAGGGCCGTGAAGTAGGTCGGCCGAAAACCATGCTGGGCCAGAAAGGGCACCGAGGCGGCACTGCCGCTCATCGGGACGAACACCCGAGGATAGGGGTCGCTGTACGGGCTCGGCACCACGCTCACCCGGCGAATGGCGCCGTCGGGTCCGAGTTCTCCCGGTGCACCGGCAGATTCGATGCTCTTGCGCGCCGGATAGCCCCGTACGCCGGTTTCATACGGATACGGAATCTCGTAATGCGGCTGCTTGGTCGCCACGGATTCCTGCTGCCAGCACTGGAGCAATATGCGCGTACTCTCCTCGAACATCTCACGGTTGCGCTGGTCCGCCGCGCTGCCGTCCGACACGGTCGCAACGGCCCGGACATGCTGCCCCAGGGTGTCCATCCAGCGGGCCTGGTAGCCCCGCGTCAAGCCCACAAAGAAGCGGCCCTGGGTCATGTGATCAAGGATGGCGGTTTCCTCGGCCACCCGAATCGGGTCGCGGGTCGCCATCACGTAGCCGAGGGCACCGACATAGGCGTTCTTCACCTGGGTCGCCCACCAGGCATTCAGGACGCCGGGGTTCGGTCCCAGCTCGTAGCCCTCAGAATGCAGGTGGTGCTCGATGGTACTGATGCCCCACACGCCCATTTCGTCGAGCTGTTTTACCAAGTCGAAGGTCTCATGCAGCACCTGGTGGTATACGTCACGATTGCGTCCCAGCGGGCGTTTGCGCTCACGGTCGGCACGATCCTCAGCCGGAAGCACGGGGTAGATTTGCACGATCACTTTTGGTGTTGCCACGCTATTCTCCTTTGTGCGGCCGGCATCCCGACTAACGAGGTGGTCAAGCACGCCATATTTCTCTATAGCGAGGGGTATTATACTCCAGCCATGTTTCATCGCAATGCGAGGTGAGTCCATGAGATTAGAGATTCAACGGGTTGAAAACGTGTTTGAAGACATGTCCTTCGGGAGTGCCGGGACGTACGAGAAAATAGTCGGACGGGCCTATGGGGAGGTTGACCCGAGGAATCCACTCAATCGAGATATCGTCAACCTCGATAAGGCGCCGACGAATACCAAGGGCCGGGTCGAATACGCGGTGGATTTCTGCGTGCTCAAACCCACCGACCTCGGCAAGAGTAATCGGCGCATTTTGTACGACGCTCCCAATCGGGGTGACAAGCTGTCCCTGATTGACATCAACGACGCCCAGAAAGGCCCAACTTCCAACGATCCGGTCAGCGCAGCGGACGCCGGTAACGGCTTTCTCATGCGACAGGGCTACGTGCTGGTTTTCAGCGCCTGGCAGGGTGACGCGCAGCCGGGCGAGGGACATATGCTCGCCGCGTTTCCGGTCGCAACTAATAGTGGCGCTCCTATCGTCGGCGACTCGCGCGAGGAAATGATTTTCGGCCATACCGATAGCCCGGCCGTCCTGCCGCTCACCTATCCGGCTCATTCCTTGGATCAGCGCGAGGCGACGCTGACCGTCAGACTGTATGAAGAAGACCCGCGCGTACCCGTCCCTGCCGAGCGCTGGCGGTATGTCTCACCCACGCAGATCGAAATCGACCTGGCTGAGGACTTTGATGCCGGTGCCATATACGAGTTCATTTACCCGGCGTGCGACCCCATTGTCATGGGCCTCGGTTTTGTGGCGGTACGTGACTTTGTGGCCTATATGCGCTCCACCGAGTCGGACGCCGCCGGCCGGCCTCACCCGCTGAACCCCGACCCGAGTGCCCCGGCTATCGATCATGTGATTGCCTATGGACGCTCACAGCCCGGCCGCTTTTTGCGCGAGTTTGTCCGCCTGGGTTTCAACCAGGGCCTGAATGGCAGCAGGGTCTTCGATGGCATCTATGCCAGTATCGCCGGGTCACGGCGCATTTTCCTGAACGAACCGTTCGCGCAGCCGGGTCGCTTTCACCGCCAACAGGAAGACCACGCGTATCCGGGCGATCAGTTTCCGTTCAGCTATGCGACCCGGACGGATTCGGTCAGTGGCAAGACCGACGGCATCCTGACTCGCAGCCTGGCGTCCAACACCTGCCCCAAGATCATCCACGTCGATTCGAGCACCGAATTCTGGCTGGGACGCAGTTCGCTGGTGGTGACCGACGAACACGGCCAGGACATCGAAGTCCCGGATGAGGTGCGGGTCTTTCTGTTCTCAGGCACGGGGCATGCCGGGCCGATTATGCTGAACCACGCTGCCGTATTCTCTCAGAATCCGGCCTATGCCATGAACTTTCTGAACTATAATCCGCTGAACCGCTCGCTCCTGGTCGCCCTGGACCAATGGGCCACTCAGGAGATACCACCGCCGGACAGTCGGGTTCCTTGCTCGGGCGACGGGACCCTTGCTTCCCCGTCGCCCCAGGCTGCGACCGGGTTTCCGGCCATCCCGGGCGTTCGTCACCCGGAGCGGGTGAACGGGTTGTCGGAAATGGACTACAGCCAGCAGCCACCCGCACCCGTACCCGGCAAAGCCTATCGCGTGTTAGTGCCCAAGGTCGATGCGGACGGCAATGAGCTGGCCGGTATCCGCTTGCCCGATATTAGCGTCCCTCTCGGTACGCATACCGGCTGGAATCTCCGTGGGGCCGGATTCTCTGCGGGCGCACTCATGCTGGTGGGCGCGTATTTTCCGTTTGCGGAGACCAGGGCGGAACGACAGGCCAACGGCGACCCCCGCCCCTCGCTGGAAGAGCGCTATCCCAGCCATGACGCCTACGTCGCCGCGGTCACCCGCGCGGCCGCCGAGCTCCAGGAGGCGCGCCTGCTGCTCGCCGAAGACGCAGAGCGCTATATCGCTGCTGCCCAAGCCTCTTCAATCGGCGGCTAAGCGGCGCGGATACACTCACGGACGCGAGCGTGGGAACGCAAAAGCGTCCAGTCACCGACCCGTATGTCGTCGAGCGGGAATATAGGCTGGTTTCGCAGCTATCACTGGAATGGCATTCAGGAGGTCGTTGTTCAAATCTTGTCGGCCTGCTCACCGTTTGGCCGATTGATCAGGGTGGCTGCGGCGGCCGCACCAAATCCGTTATCGATATTCACCACCGTCACACCTGCCGCGCAGGAATTGAGCATGGCCAAGAGGGCGGCGACGCCACCGAAACTGGCGCCGTAGCCGATACTCGTTGGCACCGCGATGATGGGTCGATCCACCAGCCCACCAATGACACTCGGCAGCGCGCCTTCCATACCGGCCACCACAATCAAAACTGACGCGGCCCGGAGTCGGTCCAGATTATCAAACAGGCGGTGCAGACCGGCAACTCCGACATCGTATAAACGCTCGACGTTATTGCCGAGCCACTCGGCCGAAATCACGGCCTCTTCGGCAACGGGAATATCCGCGGTGCCAGCCGCGACCACCAGGATAGACAACGAGGTCTTGGGAGTCGGCCGTTCGCCCAGGGCTCCGATGCGCGCCTCCGGATAATACACCAGGGCGGGCAGGGAAGTTTGAACCTTCTGGGCTTTTTTTTCATCCAGACGCGTAATCAGTGCCGGCTGTCCGTTCTCAACGAGACGTGAAGCAATCGTGGCAATCTGTTGGCTCGTTTTTCCTGGCCCCCAAATGACCTCGGGAAAGCCTTTACGCAGCGCCCGGTGGTGATCGATTCGGGCAAAGTCGAGATCTTCAAAAGGCAGTTGCTTGAGCCGTTCAAGCGCCTGCTCGATAGATAACACCCCCTGTTGAACTTGGGTGAGCATTTCAGCCAGGCGGTCTCGTGTCATGATCTGCTCTGCGCAAAATGATTAAACCCGGTAAACTCGCTCGCGGCCCGCGGCCCGTCCGGTAACACGACGGTCACCCCGTCTGCCTGGGGCACGAGCGAGCCGATACGTGTGATCGTACAGGCGCTTTTGTCTGCGATCTCCTGAATCCTGGGACGTGCCGTAACCGGCGCGCTAAAGAGCAACTCGTAATCCTCCCCACCAGCCAGGGCCAGTACCCAATCCTGTGTGCCCAGGAGTGCCCGATAGCCCTCGGACAGCGGGATCGTTTGGGCTTCGACCACAGCACCGACTTGGCTCGCTTCGCACAGATGACCCAAATCCTGGAGCAGCCCGTCACTGACATCAATCATAGCGGTCGCCAAGCGTTGGGCCGCGAGTTCTTTTCCGACTGCGACACGGGCGGTCGGGCATAGGAAGCGCTGTTTCAGGTGTTGGGCAGCAGCGCTCTCGGAATCTCCGGTCAATTCATTGGTGAGGAGACGTAACCCTAAGGCCGCATCACCCAGAGTTCCAGTCACGTACACCTCGTCCTCGACGCACGCGCCGGCACGAGCGATCAGCCCGTACGGTGTCTGCCCCAGGAGGGAGACAGAAATCATAAAAACCGGCGCCGCACTCATATTGCCACCGATGAGGGTAGTTCGCATTTTCTGAGCAGCATCAAGGAAGCCATCAAAAAAGGCGTCCAGGTCTTCGACGGCAGCGTCTTGGGGAACACCCAAACTCAGGAGGGCGAAAGCCGGCTCACCGCCCATCGCCGCTACATCACTCGCATTGACGGCAAAGGCTTTCTGCCCCAATACGAAAAAGGGTGTCCACTCACACTGGAAGTGGACACCGGCGATCATAGCATCCGTTGTCAACACCGTGAACCCTGGAAGCGAGAGGGCGGCACAGTCATCGCCAATGCCGAGTTGAATTCGAGGATCGTGGATAGCGTGGGGCAAGCGCTCACGGAGGCGGCGCAAAAAGGGAAACTCACCGAGATCCCGTATTTTCATACCCGCCTATCCAAACAGCTCTTTGACCTTATCAAAAAATCCCTTGGAGATGGGATGCACCTCACCCCCATTGAGCCGCGCGAACTCTTCCAACAATTCTTTCTGCTTGGCCCCAAGGTCGGTGGGGGTTTCCACCACGATGCGAACGAGTTGGTCGCCACGGCCGCCACCGCGCAGGTCGACGATGCCTTTGCCTCGGAGCCGAAAGACACTGCCCGACTGCGTACCGGCAGGCACCTTCATTTTGATCTTCCCTTCGAGCGTGGGAGCCTCGATATCAGCGCCAAGCGCGGCCTGTGGGAAGCTGATAGGCAACTCACAGATCACCTCGTTGTGTTGCCGCTCAAACAGAGGGTGCTCCCCCACCTGAATGGTGACATACAGGTCGCCAGCAATACCGCCAACCGGGCCGGCTTCTCCTTCTCCACGCAGCTTGAGCCGAGAACCGGAGTCCACTCCTCCGGGAATTTTAATCTGCAGGTTCGACGTTTTCCGCACAGCACCAGCACCCTGACACTCCAGACACGGGTCGGTCACCACTGCCCCCTGCCCGCCGCACCGATTGCACGTTCGGGCCACCGTAAAGAAACCTTGTTGAAAACGCATCTGACCACTGCCACGACAGGTTCCGCACGTCTGTGGCCGCGTTCCTGGTTTCGCTCCAGTCCCCTGACAGGGCGCACACGTTACCCGGCGTGGAATGGAAACGGTTTTTTCCGTCCCGAAGGCGGCCTCCTCGAAGGAGACCTCAAGGCTATACCCGAGATCTTGCCCACGCGCCTGACGTCCAGCCCGACCTCCACCGCCGAAGAAATCACCAAAGATATCCCCAAAGATGTCTTCAAAGTTCGTTGATGAAAAGTCGAATCCTCCGCCAAATCCTCCTGCTCCTTGCTCAAATGCGGCGTGCCCAAAGCGATCGTACTGGGATCGTTTCTCTGAGTCGCTGAGGACTTGATAGGCCTCCGACAACTCCTTGAATTTCTCTTCGGCCGCCTTGTCTCCAGGATTGCGGTCCGGGTGGTAGCGAAGCGCCGCTTTGCGATAGGCCTTTTTCAGCTCTTCTGCGCCTATGTCTCGACTCACGCCCAACAGCTCGTAATAATCGGCTTTGCTTGCCATATCCACCCCTATTCCCTGATACTGAAGACCCCCACTTCTCCTCCAACTGTAGGAGAAGTGGGGGTCTTATGACAAGGGTCCCGAGAGACAGGTAAGAACCTTACTTAACTTCTTCAAAGTCCGCATCGACAACGTCGTCGTTCCCTTTTGCCTGTGTACTACCCGCACCGGGGTCTGCCGACCCATCATCGGCTTGGGTACCTTGCGCCTCAGCTTGCTCCTTCGCCGCTTTTGCGTACATGGCTTCGGCCAGCTTATGAGAGGCCTGGGTCAACTCTTCCGTTGCCGCCTGCATGGCCTCGGTATCATCTCCCTCCAGGGCCTTTTTGGCTTTCTCTAGCGCGGCTTCGATATTCCCAACCGTCTCCGCATCTGTTTCGTCTTTATGGTCAGCCAGAGACTTCTCGGTTGAGTAGACCAACGCATCAAGCTGATTATGCGCCTCAATGCGGGCCTTTTTCTTCTGGTCCTCTTCGGCGTGAGACTCGGCATCCCGAACCATATCCTGAATTTCTTCCTCGGACAGGCCGCTGGAGGCGGTAATTTGAATCGATTGCTCTTTTCCGGTACCGAGGTCCTTGGCGTTCACGTGGACAATGCCATTCGCATCAATGTCAAAGGTCACCTCGACTTGGGGAATGCCTCGTGGCGCCGGCGGAATCCCAACCAGATCGAACTGCCCCAACAGCTTATTGTCCGACGCCATTTCGCGCTCCCCTTGGTGAACACGAATCGTCACCGCCGTCTGATTGTCAGCAGCGGTTGAAAAAACCTGGCTCTTTTTGGTTGGAATGGTCGTATTTTTTTCAATCAGCCGCGTGAAGACACCACCGAGCGTCTCGATGCCCAAGGAGAGCGGCGTGACATCCAACAGGAGCACATCTTTCACATCACCGGTGAGCACCGCTCCCTGAATGGCAGCCCCGACGGCGACCACTTCGTCAGGATTCACCCCTTTATGCGGCTCTTTCCCAAAAATCTTGGCTACCCGCTCCTGCACCGCAGGCATACGCGTCATACCACCAACCAAGACGATCTCATCGATCTGCTGGGCGGAGAGTCCCGCGTCCTTCAGAGCCGTGAGGCAGGGCCGGTCCAGGCTATTGAGCAAATCGGCGCACAGCGCTTCCAGCTTGGCCCGCGTGAGTTTCATGGTGAGATGTTTCGGCCCACTCTGGTCCGCGGTGATAAAGGGCAGGTTGATTTCGGTCTCCATCGAAGACGACAGCTCACACTTGGCCTTCTCGCCGGCCTCTTTCAGACGCTGCAGGGCCATCCGGTCGGCACGCAGATCAACACCCTGATCCTTTTTAAATTCGTCGGCAAGATAATCGATAATACATTGATCGAAATCGTCGCCCCCCAGAAACGTGTCCCCGTTCGTTGCCTTGACCTCAAACACGCCGTCTCCAACTTCGAGGATGGAGATGTCAAACGTTCCGCCTCCCAGGTCGAACACCGCGATCTTTTCATCTTTCTTCTTGTCGAGCCCGTAGGCCAGCGACGCCGCGGTCGGCTCATTGATAATCCGCTGCACATTCAATCCAGCGATGCGACCAGCGTCTTTTGTGGCCTGCCGTTGAGAATCGTTGAAATACGCAGGCACAGTAATCACCGCATCAGAGACGGTCTCGCCAAGATAATCCTCGGCCGTTTGTTTCATTTTCTGTAAGGTGAAGGCTGAAATCTCGGGCGGGCTGTATTGTTTCCCGCGGCTCTCAACCCAGGCATCCCCACTCTCGGATTTGACTACTTGGTAGGGCAGCAGTTGTTGCGCCTTGTTTACCTCTTTATCTCCATAACGGTGGCCAATAAGCCGTTTAATCGAAAAAATCGTATTTTCCGGATTGGTCACGGACTGCCGACTGGCAATCTGCCCCACAAGTCGCTCCCCACTGTCGGAAAAAGCGACCACAGAAGGCGTCGTCCGATTGCCCTCAGCATTCGTGATCACCGTGGGCTCACCACCTTCCATCACAGACACAACGGAGTTTGTTGTTCCCAAATCAATCCCAATAACCTTTCCCATACCTGTTCTCCTTATAGCGAGAGCCTTCTCGGGCGACTCCCGTTGTACAGCACTTGTTAATCATCACCTTGTGCGTTGGCAACCGCTACGGCTCTGATTTTTCCTCTCCTTCTTCCCGTGCCGGTGGCGCTGCTTTGGAAACGCTCACCATTGCCGGGCGCAATAAGCGGTCATGCAGCTGATATCCGGACTGATGTTCGTCAAGCACGGTATTCGGAGCAACCTCGGTATTTTCAACTTGCACCACTGCTTCATGCAGATTTGGATCAAAGGTCTCTCCCTTTGCTTTCACCCGGCTCACGCCGTGCCGGCCTATGGTGTCCAGCAGCGACCGCAAGACTAATTCCACCCCCTCAACCAGGGCCTGACTGCCTTCGCTCCCCTTGGCGTGCGCGACCGCCCGCTCCAGATTGTCGATAACGGACAAAATATCACGGAGCAGCGGCTCACTCGCAAAACGCAGAGACTCGTTTTTCTCCCGCTGCATCCGACGTTTGAAATTTTCCAGTTCAGCCCGTTCCCTGAGCAACAGGTCGTCTTTCTCCTTGGCGAGCGCTTCTTGCGCGACGAGTTGTGCCCGTACGAGAGTCAGTTCATCAGGCGTGTCCTGATCGGCCTGATCATCGAGCTCCGCGTGCTCACTACCCCCTACTGCTTCACTCCCTTGTCCTTCCAACTCACCCTGATTGCCTTCTTGCTCTTGGCACGTACCTTTCCCATTCGCGCCCTCTGAAGACCCTTCAAACGCTGTTTGGTCGGATGCGTGGCCGGGCGTCTTCTCCTGTTCTTCTGACTGACCGTTTCCCTGTCTTTCCATACATTCCCTCATTCTCCCAGCTCTCCCGCCGGACTCTTCTCACCGCCCTCATTTGTTCGCTTTTTCATGTATTTATGGTAGGGAAGAAGAGAGGTTGCAGGAAATCTAAGAATCACTCCCTGGACTGTCAAGCCGCAAATGCAAGAAGAACGGACCCCCGCTATTGTTCTGCGTACGCGAGTACACGGAGAATCGGACAAGATCGTCACTTTCCTCACTCAGGACTGGGGGAAGATTACCGGGATTGCAAAAGGGGCAAAACGCTCACGACGACGTTTTGTCAACGTTCTTGAACCTTTCACCCATATTCGCCTCAGATTCCGGCCAAGTCGCTCTGATGAACTGGCCTTTATCCTGGGCTGCGAGCTTGTCCAGACGTTCCGCCGTCCGAGTCAAGACATCCACCGCTTTGCCCTGGCCAGTTATATGGTTGAGCTGACGGACGTCATGGTGGCCGGGCGGGAGGCCGGTCAAGAAATCTACGCCCTCCTCCTGCACGGTTTAGTCTCGCTTGAAGAGTCGTCCCCGCTTCCGGCTCTGTTTCTCCCGGCTTTTGAGCTGCGACTCCTGGTTGAGGTTGGCTATGCCCCAAACCTGAGCTCCTGTTGCATCTGCGGGACCTCCCTCCCACTGCGCACAGCGAACGGGCCGGCTCTGGTCTTCTCTCCGAGTCTCAGCGGCCTGCTGTGTCCCAAGTGCGATACTCAGGGGGGTGCAACGTTTCGCCTTGCTCCTGAAACGCTTAGACTACTCCAGACTTGGCTCGCCAGTGAGCGCGTGCCCGATGCGGACTCTGATCATAGATCGCCACGAATCTACCAGGAAACACGCTCTCTTGTGTCACGACTTTTGGCTCAGCATTTGTCCCGGCCACTCAAATCCCTCGCCTTTCTTGAGCGAGTGGATGTTTCGCCCGTATCCCCTGCCTCTGGCCACGCCGCTTGCGTTGATGACACGTAGAGCGGGTGACAGGGCTGCTCGCCTATACTAAGGCTAGACCTCCACCCGTTATGACGGATAGAATTATGGTTAGATAACCGTCATAATGGATGCAACTCATGGATACCAACACACAAAACGGGCTGCCAAAGCGGCAGAAGCGATCACGGCGCAAACGGTATGTCTACTCTTTCGGTGCCGGCCAGGCCGATGGGAGGGCGAGCCTCAACTGGCTCCTCGGTGGCAAGGGCGCAAATCTGGCGGAAATGGCCGAACTTGGTCTGCCCGTTCCGCCTGGTATGACGATCACAACCGAAGTCTGCAACTATTACTATACCTATGGCCGTACCTATCCGCCGGAACTCTCGCAGCAGGTCCGGACGGGTTTGCGGCGAATCGAAAAAATTATGGGTCGCCGCTTTGGGAACGCGACCAATCCCCTGCTCTTGTCGGTCCGCTCGGGCGCCCGAGTTTCCATGCCCGGCATGATGGATACGGTGCTGAATCTCGGCCTCAACGATAAGACCGTCCAGGGGCTCATTCAGCAGTCCGGTAACCCGCGTTTTGCCTATGACTGCTACCGCCGCTTTGTTCAGATGTACGGGGATGTCGTGCTCGGTCTCAAGCCTCACTCAAAGACAGAGCGGGACCCTTTTGAGCGGATTATTGAGGAGAAAAAGGCTGCACGAGAGATAGACTTTGACACTCAATTCACGGCCGAAGACCTCCAAGCCCTCGTTTCCGCATTCAAGGGCCTGATTCAAGAGCGGTCGAGTATCCCGTTTCCCGATGACCCCCACGATCAACTCTGGGGCGCGATCGGCGCGGTGTTCGGTTCGTGGAATAATACCCGAGCGGCCACGTATCGCAGGCTGGAGAACATCCCGGACGAATGGGGCACCGCGGTCACGATTCAGGCCATGGTGTTTGGGAATCTGGGAGATGATTGCGCCACCGGCGTTGCCTTCACCCGCGACCTGTCTACCGGTGCAAACGAGCTGAACGGCGATTTTCTCATTAACGCCCAAGGAGAAGATGTCGTTGCCGGTATCCGCACGCCCCAGCAGATCACCCTCTCGGCGTCACGTCAGCGCGCCCAACGAGAAGGATGTTCGGAAGAGGAGCGGAAAGAACGCTACCCGGCTCTGGAAGAGCAGATGCCGGACAGCTTTGAGCAACTGAAAGCGGTCGCCCACACGCTCGAAGCGCATTACAGCGACGTCCAAGATATCGAGTTCACCTCAGAGCACGGCCAGTTATGGATGCTCCAGACCCGAACGGCCAAGCGGACAGCAGCCGCTGCCGTCCAGGTCGCTGTGGACATGGTGTACGAAAGTCTCATTAATGAGGAACAAGCCATCCTGCGGGTCGCCCCAGCTCAGCTCGATCAGTTGCTCCATCCCATTCTTGATCCAGAGGCCCCAAAGGAGCCGATCGCCCGCGGCCTGCCCGCATCGCCTGGGGCGGTCAGCGGGGAAGTCGTCTTCTCTGCCGAGGATGCCGAAGCCGCGACGCGGGCCGAACGGCAGGTCATCCTGGTTCGGATTGAAACCTCGCCGGAAGACATCAATGGCATGAATGCCGCGGAAGGCATCCTGACCACCCGGGGCGGAGCCAGCTCACACGCCGCCCTGGTGAGCCGGGGTATGGGCAAGTGCGCCGTCGTCGGCTGCGAGGCGCTTGAAATTGATTACGCTCAGCAAATCTTCCGTGTGCGCGGCACAGACCTGGTCCTCCGAGCCGGGGACCTCATTACCCTGGACGGCTCAACCGGAGAAGTCTTCCGGGGTCGGGTGCCAACCAGCGCACCCAAAATAGAAAGCCCATCCTTCAGAGCTCTGATGACCTGGGCGGATCGCCTGCGTCGCCTGCGCGTCCGCGCCAATGCCGATACCCCACGTGACGCGCAAGTGGCACGCGCCTTTGGCGCCGAAGGTATTGGCCTGTGTCGCACCGAACATATGTTCTTTGAGGGAGACCGTATCGACGCCGTCCGAGAGATGATCCTGGCCGATGACACGATCGGGCGTATTCGGGCCTTGGAGAAAATTGTTCCCATGCAAAAGGCAGACTTTATCGGCATTTTACGCGCGATGGAGGGCCTGCCGGTCACAATCCGCCTCTTTGATCCGCCACTGCACGAATTTCTGCCGCAGACGGATAAAGACCTGGAGGAACTCGCCGGGAAGCTCCACGTTCCCGTGGAACGCCTGCATACCAAACGGCATGTGCTGTACGAACTGAACCCGATGTTAGGGCATCGGGGCTGTCGTCTGGGCATCACTTTTCCAGAAATCTATGAAGCCCAAGTGACGGCGATTATGGAAGCGGCCTGTGAGCTGACGCGATCCGGCATCACCGTGCTGCCCGAGATCATGGTCCCCCTTGTCGGCCATAAGCGTGAACTTGAAATCTTGCGCAAGCGGATTGCCCATGTCTGTGCCGAGGTTATCGCCTCCCAGGGCGCCACGCCGCAGTATTCGATCGGCACCATGATCGAAGTACCCCGAGCTGCCCTGCGAGCCGATCATATTGCCGCGGCCGCCGATTTCTTTTCCTTTGGGACAAACGACTTGACGCAGATGACGCTCGGGCTGAGCCGGGACGACTCCGGAAAATTTCTCCCCGACTACGTCTCGCAAGGCATCTTCCCCCAGGATCCGTTTGGGTCGCTCGACCTGGATGGCGTAGGCGAACTGATGGCCTCCGCCGTCCAAAAAGCACGCGCCGTCAGAGAGGGCTTAAAAATCGGGATCTGCGGCGAACATGGCGGAGACCCCGCTTCGGTCGAGTTCTGCCACAATATCGGCTTGAACTATGTTTCCTGTTCGCCCTATCGCGTACCGATTGCGCGTCTTGCCGCAGCCCACGCCGCCCTCAAGGAGCAGATGGCGAACGAGCCGCGGACTGCGCGGAAAACATCCGTCAAACCATCGGGCGCGGCCCTTGCGCAAGGGTCAACCCACTAGAGATCTCGCAGCGCTAGGTATTCTCTCACCTACCGGGGGCTCTTTTCGGCATGGCCACCTTGAGTGTGAATGGAGAAACCCAGGTTATTGGGATTTTCGGCAGCCCTATTGCCCATACCCGCTCGCCAACCATGCATAATGCGGCATTCCGAGCGTTGGGCCTCCCGTATATTTATATTCCCTTCTCCGTCCCTCCTCCCGCGCTCGGGAAGGCGACCTCCAGTATTCGTGCCCTCAATCTTGTCGGGGTTAATGTCACCGTCCCCCACAAGGAAAAGATCCTTCGCTATCTGGATGAACTCAGTCCAGCGGCCAGCCTGTATCGAGCAGTTAATACGGTTATCAATCGGCACGGTACCCTCTACGGAGAGAACACGGATGGGCAAGGGTTTTTACGCTCACTCTCGGAACGCAACCGCTCAGTCCGGGACCGCGAGGTTGTGCTGATTGGCGCAGGCGGGGCAGCCCGGGCTGTTTTGGTAGCTCTCATTCAGGCAGGCAGCGCGCGGATTACCATTGCCAACCGAACGCCGGCCAACGCGAAAAAGCTGATACGTGCATATCGATCGCTGGGCACGACACAGCTCGTGCCTGCATCTCTGGAGGCACTCCAAGACCCCACCCTCATGAAACGCACCGCTCTCGTAGTGAACAGTATCCCGCTCGGCCTCCACAACGACACTTTCCCGACTCTCGACTACGGAGCAACACCGCGCAGATGTCTCTTTTATGATTTAGTCTACGGGCCTCAGCCGACTCTCTTCTTGCAGCACGCTCACCACGCTCAACGCCCGACGCTGGACGGTCGCCGCATGCTACTGCATCAGGGCGCACTCGCTTTTGAACTCTGGACCGGCCATCCGGCCCCAGTCAGGGTCATGTCAAACGCGTTAATCCGGTCACTCACCGTCTCGGCGTAAGTTATCTGTCTGTCAGCCTGCCGAATAGGCTTGGACTCCCCTGAAGCGCTCTTCAGTTTGCTCACAAAGACGGGGAGTGACGGCGCGGGAGAGAGTGCAAAGCCGATCGGTTAACTTTGTGCGTCTGCCAAAAGCGCCCGCGCTTCTTCTGATCCAATGACGTACTGCTCGGCACAGAATTCACAGGCGGCTGAGATCCGGCCCTCTTTCTCAAGTAACCTTTCTACTTCTTCCGCACCAAGAGCAACAATAATGCCCTGAACGCGTTCGCGCGAACAGCGACACGCAAAGCGGACCGGCATCTCGTCCAGGAGCGTTGGCGAAAAATCCGCGAGCACCTGCCTCAAGATGTCCCACGCAGCGAGCCCGTCACGCACCATATGGCTGACCGGCCTCGCCTGGGCTACTGCCTCTTCTATGCCAGCCAGCGTCGAGTCCTCCGCGTCCGGCATGGCCTGGATGATGAAACCACCGGCAGCGGAGACCACTTCGTCAGGCTGGACAAAGACCCCCAGGCTCACCACAGAAGGCACTTGTTCTGAGGTCAGCAAATAGTTGGCAATATCCAGACCGATTTCTCCGGACACAATCGGCAGCACGGAACGATAGGGCTCTTTATCCCAGTGCTGCCGTCGCACAACGGCCATGGTTCCCTTTCCGACAACGCCACCAACATCCAGCTTGCCGTTTTTTATGGGGAGGTGTGCCCGGGGTTGATAGACAAAACCACGGACTTCTCCTTTGGCATTGGCATCAATCACCACCCCTTGGAGGGGGCCGCTGCCCATAAACTGAATGGAGAGTTGCTCCTCCTCTTTCATCATACTGCCAATGAGCAGTCCCGCGGTCATGACACGCCCGAGGGCGGCAGTCGCTGTGGGGGCAGTTTGATGACGGCCCCGTGCTTCTTCCGCAACACCAGTGGTCACAACGGCCAGAGCCCGGATGGTATTATTCGCAGCCGTTGCCTTTACGAGCACATCGGCGGGAGTCGAACGATACATGGTGGAGTCAGACTCTTACGCTGAGGCAGACTGTATTTTTTTTCTGGCAGAAGACTGCTGACGGGAATACATGTCTAATGGAACGGTTTCTACAACCTCAAGTCCGTATCCCGGCAGACTCACTAAACGCCGCGGAGAGTTCGTTAAGAGTCGCATCTTGCGGACGCCCAAGTCACGTAAAATCTGGGCGCCAATGCCATAATCCCGAAAATCTCGCAACTGGGAACCCGGATTCGTACTTGCCTGCTCCGCGCCTTTGTTGGCATGTTTATCCGTCCGGCTCGTATCCCGGAAGAGTTGCTCTCCCTGACCGCCTTGGCGCAGGTAGAGAATGACCCCCTTTCCCGCTGCGGCGATCATGGCCATAGACTGCTGTAGGAGAGCGCTGGTATTCCCAAAGGTATAGCCAAAGACGTCTCCCGGCACATACTCAGCGTGCGGTCGAACGAGCACGGCCTCATCCGGGTCGATCTCGCCCTTAACCAACACAAAATGCTCGGCCTCGTCCACATCGCTGGTATAGACGTGGGCCGTAAATTCTCCCCCGTACTGGGTCGGCAGACGGGCCTCAGCAACACGATGGACTAAGGAATCATTTTCAAGACGATAATGGATAAGGTCGGCAATCGTGGCGATTTTCAGTCCGTACTCAACGGCAAATTCTTCCAGGTCGGGCAGACGAGCCATGGTCCCGTCCTCTCGCATAATCTCACAAATGATCCCAGACGGGTCGAGGCCGGCCAAGCGGGAGAGATCAACCGAGCCTTCGGTCTGTCCGGTGCGGACCAAGACGCCCCCCTTCCGCGCGCGTAGCGGGAAGACATGACCGGGGACGACAAAATCTTCAGGACGCGCGTCTTTCCGGGTGGCCGTCAGAATGGTCGTGGCTCGGTCCTCCGCCGAAACTCCCCGTGTCACTCCCCTTCGGGCGTCAAAAGACATGGTAAAGGCTGTTCCAAGAGGAGCCGTATTCTTGGCTACCATCATCGGCAGCCCGAGGGTGTCAATGCGCTCCTCGGCCATGGGCATACAAATCAACCCACGTCCCTGTTTTGCCATAAAGTTAATGGCTTCGGGTGTCACCTTTTCCGCTGCCATGCACAGGTCACCCTCGTTCTCCCGATCTTCGTCATCCATCAGAATGATCATGCGTCCAGCCCGAATTTCTTCGATCGCTTCCGGAATCGATGCAATATGCGGGCTCTTATGATCGGGGGCGCTCGAAGTGACTGAAAACATAACCGTTCTCTCTTCTCATAGATTTCGACGCTCTTACAGGAGCTTATAACTGGTGTCCTAACAATCTGTAAAGTAGCCGAACACTCCCCATACACCCCCTAAGACTTGACCGTCCGACAAGCGGCAGATACATAGCATATACATCTGTCTGTGGAGGGGCAGGCAAAGCTGCGAACAGAGGGCTCTGGGACACGCTGAGAGCAGGGGAAACGTGATTCCAGACAGGGCGTTTCATATTAAGGAGAGGGCTTATGCCAAACGTAACAATCCAAGGGCCGATGGACCTACGCCAGATCATTATCCGTCGGCCAGAGATGTTTCTCCGTGACCCGGATGGCATTAAACGCGTCAGCGAGTACTATATTAATACCGAGTGTACCAAAATCCTCCTCGAAGCGCTCGTTATAGAACCGGGGAAAAAACAACAGTTTTTTATCCAGGTGTGCAAAAAGAGTAATGGGGCTATGGTTCGCCTTGAGCCGACTTCTCCAGTAGAAAAAACGGTTGGCGTCAAGCGCCTTATGGGACAAGTCGCGTTTGCCATCCGCTCACTTTTTCCAGGTTCGCACTACGCGAAGACGAACATCGCGGAACATCTCCCAGACAATGAGGGGATGAAAAACTCCTCCCGAGGCGGGAAGAAGCTCCGCGCAGTCGCCTGAATACATCCTCAGAGAAACGTCCGAACAGGAGACGCTTCAGCCGAACTCGTGAGTTCGGCCCGCCTCCCCTCTTGCATTTCTCTGTCAGCCTGCATGCACCCTAGGGACGCTGTGCGTCTTGCCCAGATTCCCGTCTTTCCCATTAGAGCCAACCCGGGAGAGCGTACGCTTTCCGCCTGCCGCCAGGATACCCACAGTCCCGACACTCCTCGCTCTTTTCCCTTCGATAGGAAAATCCTGACAGCCGGATTAAGGGAAAACAAACAGGCTCCGCCCCCAGGCGGCTAAGGCCAAGCCTACCTTCAATGGGGTGGGCAGCGTCACCCGACGTTGGAAAACCTTGAATTGCTGCGACGCAATTCTTTTGAGCAGTCCATGATAAATGAGCCGCATGGCTTCCGCGGCAACAAGAGAGCGGCGGTCGTGACGATCCAGCAAGCTGACCGCCCGGCTATAATACTCCTGAGCGCGTTGGCCCTCGAACGTCATCAGTTTCAGGAAGGCCGTGTTATACTCATGATTCAGGAGTTCCTGCTCCGAGTATGCAAACCGGTCCAGGTCTGCAAGCGGCAGGTAAATCCGATCCCGTTGCGCGTCCTCGCCCACATCCCGCAGGATATTCGTCAGTTGAAACGCAATACCCAGATTAACGGCGTAGTCCCGTGCTTGCGGCGATTGGTAACCAAAGATTTCTATGCAGACGAGGCCGACCAAAGAGGCAACCCGGTAACAGTATTCATATAGCTCTGAGAACGTCTGGTAGCGGGTCCGACTGAGATCCATGGCCACACCGTCGATAATGCCGGCCAGGTGTTCCTGTTGAATGGGAAAACGCCGCACCGCATCGGCCAAGGCCCGCGAAATAGGATGACGTGGAGTCCCCTCATAGCAGCAGATGAGTTCCTCTCGCCACGTGTCCAGGAGTTGAGCGAGTCGCTCTTTTCGGTTCTGGGGTTGTTTCTCGTCAACGGGGGAGAGGTCTTGGTCCGTGATATCATCCACGAATCGACAAAAGGCGTATAGCGCGCAAAGCGCATTATGCTGCTCCCGGGTCAGGAGCCGGAAGGCATAATAAAAATTCGACGAGCTGCGCTGGGTAATATCACGACAATAGGCGTACGCATCCGCGAGCGAGCCTCCCTGCGGCGACGGAGAGAGCACGGCCGCAGGCTGCTCCTGAAACCTGCCGGCTTCCTCACTCATTTCGTTTTTTCACCGGTCCGCATGCCGGCCCCCGCTCAGCCCTCTGGTTCGGTTGCCGGTCCACCGGTCCCCTCTCGTCTGCCTAGGCCGCCGCAGTCTGTTCGGATATACCGGCGATCTTTTTCGCCTGGGCGCGTGCCCACCCATCGGCCTCAAGAACGCTCTCCAGGTCTTTCACCGGCTGGACAGCATGGGCGGTGAGGACCTGCTTATTGATGTCGGCAATGTCGGTGAAGGCTATTCGTCCGGAAAGAAACGACGCCACAGATACTTCGTTCGCGGCGTTGAGCGCTGCGGGGCACGTCCCCCCCCGCCCCAGCGCCGTATAGGCTAAACCCAGGCAGGGAAACTTGTCATAATCCGGCTCGACAAATTCGAGCCGGGCCGCCTCGGCCAGATTCAACTGCGGTAGATGTGTGAGCGGCAAACGGTCCGGATAGGCGAGAATATAGGAAATCGGCACCCGCATATCAGGAATGCCCAACTGAGCCAGCACCGATCCATCCACATACTCCACCAGGGAGTGCACGATACTTTGTGGATGCACGATCACCGATACTTGCTCAGGGGGCAGATTGAAAAGCCAGCGCGCCTCAATGACTTCAAGCCCCTTGTTCATCAGCGTTGCCGAGTCAATCGTGATTTTATTGCCCATCTTCCAGGTCGGGTGCTGCAGCGCCTCTTCTATGCGTATGGTCTGAAAGTCCTCAGCCGGACGGTGTAAAAACGGTCCGCCGGAGGCGGTCAGAATAATGCGCTTGACCCGTTCCTGTCTGTGTCCGTGCAGGGCCTGAAAAATAGCATTATGTTCACTGTCAACCGGCAGGAGTTGCACTCCGTGCTGCGCAGCCTCACGCGTCATGAGTTCGCCGGACACGACCAAGGCTTCTTTGTTGGCTAAGGCGACATCTTTGCCCGCCCGTATGGCCGCCAAGGTCGGGGGAAGTCCGATGGCCCCCACAAGGGCGGCCATGACCATATCCGCGTCTTCATGCGTCGCGGTCGCGAGCAGCCCGTCTGCCCCCCAGACGATATCACCCTCGAAATCGGGCAGTTCCTGCCGTAGCTTTTTTGCGTCCTCTTCTTGGGAGAGAGAGACCAGGAGAGGTTGAAAAGATTTGATCTGCGCGATGAGTTGCGTCAGGTTTTTGCCGGCCGCGAGGGCAACCACACGAAATTTTTCAGGAAAACGCCCAACAATATCGAGCGTCGACACCCCGATGGAGCCGGTCGAACCGAGAATGGCAATACGCTTCATCTTCTCCGCCCCTCCTCTCGCTGCACTGCGGAGTTCTCCCGCACTAACGAAATCCTTTTCGCCATGACCAGCATTCGTACCGAACGGGACGCGGGGCCGTCAAGCTCAGCCTGTTGATATACCCCTGCCCGCTCCTTTCTCCTGGATCGTTGCCCTTCTCACAAACTCTGCTATCGTGGCCGTGGACCGGGGCGATCATGACTGCACGCTGCCATGTTTTTCTTTCCTTTCTCCTTACGATTGCTCTTCTCCTGACGCACGCGCCGAGTCCGAGCGCGGCACCACCGGTCAATCGGATCGCCTATATTGATCGCGCCGGCGACCTGTATACCATTCGGCCGGACGGAACCGGTCGCCAAAAAATGGCCTCCGGCGAAATGCTCCAGCAGGCCGATTTCGCGCCTCGCTCGGTCCAGCGTAATCAGGACTTTTACAGCTGGCCAGTCTGGTCGCCCGACGGACAGCGCCTGGCCAGCTTTCGCGTTGAGCTCGACGGCGGTCAACTCACGGATGGGCTGTATATCTTTGACGGTGTCAGCGCCCAAATCCTCCACTCCTATAAAGAACCCGGCCTCCAACCCATTTATGCCTATTGGTCGCCCACGAGCCAGCAATTGGGCGTCCTTTTGGGCGGGCGAGGACCTTTTTCATTAAACCTCTGGCCGACGTCAGATGGCCAGCGCCCTCACAGGATTGCCCAGGGTGCGCCCTTTTATTTTCATTGGCGCGCGGATGGACAAGCCGTGCTCGCCCATACGGGAGGAAATCGCGGGGGAGCGGCCGGCCATTCCATCAGCGTTGTGGCCATTCCCACTGGCGAACGGCACCTGCTCTCTCGCTCACCCTCGATATTTGGGCCACCGTCATGGTCTTTTGATGGGAAATGGCTCGCCTATGGCAATACGGTAGCAGGCCAAGAACCCGCGGCGCTGATGATCGCTGCCGGCGATGGCAGTCGGCCTGAATCCGTCGCGCTTGTTCCAAGACGGATGGCCCTCGAATGGTCCCCGACTCAACCCCTGTTGGCCATTGCCACCACGTCCTTTATCAGAGCGCCCCTCTTTGAGGAGGTTCGCCTATTCGACGTGGCAACAGGCACGATGCATCCCCTGATTCAAGAGCCTGTTGCGGCCTTTTTCTGGTCTCCGGACGGGACTCGTATCCTGTATGCCAGACGCAACCCGGAGCGAGCGCACTGGACGTGGATGGTTGTGGATGTCCATAGCCGAACATCCATTCCCGTGGTCGATTTCATTCCATCCCGTCCCCAGATTCTCGTTTTCCAGTATTTCGACCAGTATGCGCTTTCGCATCGCCTCTGGTCTCCGAACAGCCAGTTTTTTACTTTTAGCGGGCAGATACGCCCCAACCCAGGTCAAGGCTCTCGGGGCCCGTCCGTCTATGTTGTCCCAGTCACGGAAGATGCCACACCCCAGCGGCTCTCAGACGGCCATATCGCCTTCTGGTCTCCCCAATGAAGGATGCCCCTCCCTCACGCGCAAAGCTGACGAAAAAATAGGCGTTGCTTAAAATCCAGTCAGCAGCAGTCTCGCCTCAGGCCCTCTCAAAACACAAAAAGTCAAATAAATTAGATGCTTCCCGGTCGGCATTCTTTTTGCCTACTATGAAGGATGACCCTCGCCTTCTGTTGCCAATCCGGGGCAATCGGCAGCGGTTATATTTGTTCTTTGGGCGTGAGGGTAAGGAGGAGTTCACCGTGAAACTTTTTCGGAAGACACAACAAGCCGCCTGGTGTGGGTGGAGCACACTCGCACTCGGTTTACTCAGCATGCTCGGGACAGCCGTGCCAGCCTGGGCCGAGGAAACAGCAACGCTCGATAGCGGGGACACCGCCTGGATGATTACTGCCACGGCACTGGTGCTCTTCATGACCCTGCCGGGCCTGGCCCTGTTCTACGGCGGCCTGGTGCGGGTCAAGAACGTTCTGTCCGTTCTGGGCCAATGCCTGGCAATGGCCGGGGTCATGACCCTGCTCTGGATCATCTACGGCTACAGCTTTGCCGCCACCGAGGGGAACGCCATCATCGGAGACGCCTCCAAGCTCTTCCTCAATGATCTGAGCGTCGATTCCCTCAGTGGCACCATACCCGAGTCGGTCTTCCTGACCTTCCAGATGACCTTTGCGATCATCACCCCGGCGCTCATCGTTGGGGCCTTTGCCGAGCGGATGAAGTTCAGCGCCATGCTGATCTTCATGATCATCTGGTTCACCTTCAGCTATGTCCCGATCTGGCATATGGCCTGGGGCGGTGGCCTGTTCGCCGGTTGGGGCGTCCTGGACTTTGCCGGCGGGACCGTCGTGCATATCAACGCCGGGATCGCCGCGCTGGTTGTCTGCATCATGATCGGCTCGCGCACCGGCTACCCCACAGAGCCCATGCGACCCCACAGCCTCGTCCTGACCGTTGTCGGAGCCGCTATGCTCTGGGTGGGCTGGTTTGGTTTCAACGCCGGGAGCGAGCTTGCCGCCGACGGCGTCGCCGGCATGGCCCTGCTCGTCACCCAGATCTCCACCGCCACGGCGGTTGTCGTCTGGATGCTCATCGAGTGGGTCAGGCATGGCAAGCCGAGCATTCTTGGCATGGCCACCGCCGCAATCGCAGGTCTGGTCGCCATTACGCCAGCCAGCGGCACGGCCGGTCCCATGGGCGCGATCCTGATCGGCGCAGCCTCAGCCTTCTTCTGCTATCTGGCCGCCACCACGATAAAACGATCCTTCGGCTATGATGACAGCCTCGATGTCTTCGGCGTGCACGGCGTCGGCGGCATTGTCGGCGCGATCCTGACCGGTCTGTGCGCAGCCGAATTCATGGGTGGCGCCGGGCTCGAAGCCACATCTACGATGGCCCAGGTCATTGAGCAGATCAAGAGCGTTATTGTCACCATCATCTGGAGTGGCGTGGTCTCAGTGATCGCCTATATGATCGCCAACGCCCTGACCGGCGGGGCTCGCATTAGCGAAGAGAGTGAGCAGCAGGGTCTCGACCTGACCGACCACGACGAGATCGGCTATGTCGACTAAGACGACTGACCGCGATCAACGTCGGAGCTATCGATCCCTCAACGCACTCGGGCCGGTCCGAAGCCGGCCCGAGCTTCCTTGACCGCTGAGCCCCTCTCGACTGGCTGTTACATCCGACACATTAGAGCAGTTTCCTCCGTGGTGTAGCGAGGTGCTCTCCAGAGTTCCGTCGGGTGCATCCCATGCACCACCTTGCCCCGGTGCGCAGGGCGCACCCGACGTATCGGGCAACGCGCGGAGGCCGTGGGACGCTACACTCATGTGAATTTTGCTCTAGAGCAAATTACGATTCCGTGTAGCCCTTCGACTTCAGGCGCGTTGCGCCTGACGCTCAGGACTAACGGTCTGCCGTTCGTGCTGAGCGGAGCGGAGCGAAGTCGAAGCAGGGATGCCGGAGCGCGTCCGACATGACGAGCACGTAACGGCAGGGCTACAGCCTATAGTAAAACGCTCTAGCCGACGACCTTGGCCGTTCTGAGCCGCTGAAGGTCTGTCGCGTTCATCCCTATCCCGGTCAGGACTTCGTCCGTATGCTGACCGAGAGTCGGCGGGGCGGTCCTAATTTCCGCCGGCGTATCCGCCAGACGCCAGACCGGACCGATGGTCCGAAAGCTCCCTCCCGCCGGGTGGTCAACGTCTTTCAGGATATCGAGCTCGGCCACCTGTGGATGGGCACATAACGTGGGGTAATCATTAAAGGGCACGGCATCCCCACGGAATTCATGGACGAGTTTGACTACTTCAGCGTTCGTCAATTGCTGAAAGGCTCGCTCCCAAATCGGCTTGACCTCAGGCGCGTAGCGGCCAATGCTGGTCGCCTCTCGTCCAAAGCCCTGAAAACGCGGGTCAGTAATATAGTCTGCCAAGCCAAGCGTCAGCATCAGCCGATCCCAATCCTCGCTACTGCCCCGCCGCAGGCCGAAATAGACATGACCGTCTTTGGTTTTATAACCCTCGTCGGGCGGTCGGGTGTAATGATCGAGATGGAATCCATACCACTCGTCCGGGTCCGTCATGGACGTCCACATAATGCCGCGCATATGGAGCAGAGTCCCCAGCATACTGACCGCAACCCGCTGCCCCTCGCCTTTGCGCACGCGGTGAAACAGCCCGGCCGTTATCGCTTGGGAGGCCATGATACCGGTATTGAGACTGGCCACGTCCGTGCCTAAACGAACCGGAGCCTCTCCGATTTTTCCAAGCGAGTGGGTGTAATCGGCCATGGCCTGCACCACCAGCTCCGCCCCTGGCTGGTTTCGCAGCGGCCCTTCCTCCCCAAAGGCACTGATCGCGCAATACACCAGCGCCTCATGCGTCTGGCTGAGGTCTGCGTAGCCCAGCCCCAATGTTTCCGCCTGGCCCGGCCCGAAATCTTCTAAGACCACATCGGCCCGGGCGATCAGTTGTTGCGCAATCTTCCCGCCGTCTTGTGTGGTGACATCGAGGGCCACGCTCTTTTTGTTCCGATTGAGACTCAGGAAGACCGCGCTTTCATCCTGGATGAACGGCGGTCCCATAGTCCGTGCGGTATCGCCGCTCAGCGGCTCGATTTTGATCACCTCGGCCCCAGCGTCAGCCAGGCGCATGGAGGCAAACGGCCCACACAGTCCTTGGGTGAAGTCAATAACGATAAAACCGTCGAGTGCACCGGGCATCACCGCTCCAGTCTCTTGTCTCTACCGTTTTTCTCCGGCGTCTCTGCCGCGATCCCAAACTCGCGCAGGACTTCCTCGGTCTGCTCGCCTTGCAGTCCGCCCGGACGAATCGGACCAGCCGGAGTTTTCTCAAACTTCCACGGCAGCCCATCGACGCTGAGCGTGTCCCAATGCGGCGTCTCCAGGTCAACAATATGCTGATTCAGGGTGACTTGGGGGTCAGCGCGGAGCGTCTGAAAATTGACCGTACGGTCCACCCGCGTGTTCGGCACGCCTTCTTGCGTCAGCCGCAGACTCCACCAGCGGGTTGGCTTGGTTTTGAAATGGTCTTCCAGCAGCGCTACGAGGGCGGCCCGGTTTTCGACTCGTTTCGGATTGGTCGCAAAGCGCGGATCGTCGCACAGGGCATCCTGGCCGATAGCACGACAGAAAGGCGGCCACTGATCTTCACGCACCACCCCGACCGCCAGATATTCCTGATCCTCACACACAAAGGCCTGGTGCGGCACAGTCGTTGCCACGGCACTACCCATGGGCCGAGGCTGTTCGCCGGTCGCGAAATACTCAGCCAGGCGGCTGGTTTGCAGCGACATCGCGGCCGAGATCATATCGATCTCAATGTGCTGTCCCTTGCCCGAGCGCTCTCGCGCCAGCAGCGCCTGCAAAACAGCTTCGACAATCATGGTACTGGTCGTAATGTCGAGATGAGCCAGGTGACGGAACATCTCTCCTTGAGAGCCGGGCGTGCCAGTAATGCTGCACCAGCCTCCGAAGGCCTGAACGGTCGGATCGATCCCGGCTTCCTTTGCCATCGCACCAGTCCGGCCATACGCAGACGCAGACAGATACACCAGGCGCGGGTTGAGCTGAGAGACCACATCATAGCCCAGACCCAAACGCTCGACCGCACCCGGCCGCATGTTCTGAACAAACACATCGCTCTTTTCAACCATCTTGAGCGCAATAGCCCGATCTCCTTCTTCTTTGAGATCGAGCACAATATTCCGCTTGTTGAAATTGGCCGAGATATACAGGACGGCCGTGCCCTTAATCGGCGGCGGGATGACGTGCGAGAGTTCACCGCCGGGCGACTCAACCTTAATCACATCCGCTCCCAGTTCGCCCAGCAATTTGGACGCCCAGGGTCCGACCGCAGCGATACTGAGGTCAAATACGCGAATACCGTCGAGAATACCGGGCATAGATACTCCTTTTCTCCTTCAGTGCAGCCGTACCGGTCTGTTTACCCTTTCCGGGGTCGAAACTTTGCCAGGGTGACCTCATCGGTCACATCATCGAAGACCACCTCCACCGGCATGCCGATGGTAATGTCCTCGTCCGCGACTTCGACCAGATTGGTCAGCAGACGGGGGCCTTCTTCCAGTTCGACCTCGGCAACAGCGTACGGAATGTCATCCTTGAACGACGAGAAATACGCCTGATGAAAAACGACCCAGGAGTTCACCACGCCTCGACCGCTCACCGCCTGCCAGCGAAAATCTCGTGACCAGCAGTCCGGGCAAAACGGAGCCGGAGGATACCAGACCTTGTCACACACTTCGCAATAGGGCAGCACCACCTGCCGTTGCTTCAGGCCATCCCAGTACGGCTGGTTCAGTGTCGAAATCGCCGGGAGCGGTTTTGTGTACTCGGCCATACCCTCTCCTTTTTTATCAGCCCGCGCGATAGATTAACGAGTCTCCGTACGCGTTGGCCCATTGGATGAGTTGCGCATTCGGAATCTGTCGCTCACCACACTCCCCCCGTAATTGGCGTACAATCTCGACCTGATGATTCCAGCCCATGATATGGCCCTCGGACATCAGCCCGCCATTGGTGTTCATGGGTAGCTCCCCACCCAGCTCGATGCGCCCGTCTTGGGTAAATGCCGCGGCTTCGCCCTGCTGGCAGAACCCAAAGCGCTCCAGCGCGGTCCAGGCCAGGATCGAGAACGCATCATAGGTAAACAGCGCATCCAGATCCTTGGGCGAGACATCTGCCATCTCATACACGGGCTGCGGGCCGGGCACATAATCAAAGGCGGTTTGTTGAGAAGTCCCAAAGCCGGGATAGGTCCAAATGAATTCCTCCCGTCCCGCAGGCAGGCCCTGCATGCCGCTCATGCACACCGGCCGCTTGGCCATGTCCCGCGCACGTTCCTGGGTGGTCACCAGAACGCACGCCGCGCCATCGTTAATCAGGCAATAGTCCAGCAGGTGCAGCGGCTCGCACACAAAACGCGAGTTCTGGTGATCTTCGACGCTGATCGGTGTCTGCATGACGGCATTCGGATTCATAGAGGCATGCTTCCGAAACGCCACCGCCACTGCGGCCAGTTGCTCACTCGTTGCGCCAAAGCGATCAAAATACTTCCGGGCGACCAGGGCAGCCCCGGCCCCAGGCGAGGTCATGCCGAACACCGGGTCTTCGCCGTGCCCGCCGCCGGCCTCACGCCCACCTTCCGCGTCTCCGGACCCGCCCATCATGGGCTTGCGGAAACCGGAAAAACTGATCGACGCCATGCAAGCCACCACATTAGCCAGCCCGGCACTCACCATCATCGCCGCCCACTGTATGCTGCTGGCCGTAAACCGTCCGTGCGCCCAAGTCTGATTATACGCGCGCAGCTTTAATCCCAACGCATAGGCCAGGGTGTCGGCGTCCGCCCCAATCGGCGTCCCAAAACTGACGATAAGCCCGTCCAAATCATCCCGTCCCAACCCGGCGTCATCGAGCGCGTTGCGGATGGCTTCACCGGCAAGATCGATCTGACTCCGGTTCATTTTCCGACCGTATGCCGTATGGCCCACACCACACACAGCCGCAACATCTTTGAGGTTCCCCGCAGGCATGTCCGCCCTCCTTTAGCCAGCGTCCTCGGATCATAGGCAGAGACCGGATGAGGGTCAAGGAAAGCGGGACCGATTCCGTCATCAACCCCACTGATAGTTCTATTTTCACTCAAGATCGGATAATCACAATAGCGTAGGCCATCTACCAGCAAACTAGCGTAGTAGCAGGGAATCAACAGACAGTCATAGTCTGCTGTCCACACAATGAAACGGTAACCCAAATGTTATATTGGGCTTGACCTCTCCCTACCAGCGTTTAGTTTTGCTTCTCCGTTCTCCGTGATAACATTCAGAAAGGCTTCCGAGACGTAAACGTAGAGAAGTGACCAACATGACTCAGGCACAACGGTCTAATAAAGACAGCGCACGACAGAATCATTATTGGATGCGCGCCGTCTCGTTCGCCGGGCTCCACCGTATCTTGAAAACCGTCGCTGTCTTTCCGAACGGACTGAGGGCTGGTGAAATTAACAAGTTAGTACAAGAAAAGAGCCTCGTGCTTACGCAGCGTAGTTCAGGCCCAGCACCTACGACCCTATACCACTATCGTAATACCTTGCTTCGTCTACGCACCCTCAAACGAGATGGGCTGAGGTTGCGTATTAACGATGATGATCCTGATGTCTGCAAACTACTACATCAGCCAGCCCCAGCCAACAGAGATCAGGTGCTCAGTGATTCTGCAAGAGACCATTTTGCAGCGTTGGTATTGAAAAATGAACAATGCAGGTCACTTTTTTTTGATCTTTTCATGTCCGCAGGCACAAGCTCCAGTTCCGTTTCAAGTTTTCGTCAAAACAGTCTCCCTGTTAAGTGGACCCGCTACAGTTCCTGTCGCGCCAGGGAGGTCATTTTTCGAAATGACAAAACAGGCCGCACGGCACGCTGGACTTCGTACGCAAGCATAGCTGCGATCCTATACGGAGTGCGCTACTGGGCACGTAATGAGTTGGGACTCATCGACGAATACTGCCCAAAAGCCGATGGTAGTGTGGTTATGTTTCCTGTATCGTGGCCCCGGTCTTCCCTCAAGGGAATCGACAGCCCTGTACGGCAGACCGTGCGTTCCCTTCTTTCTCTACGTACCCCAGATGAGTGGACATCATTCTCCATTCTTGATCTTATCGTTCGCTTCTGCGAAGCTCGCCGACAACCGATCCGTGTGCTTTTCGATGCGATCGACTGTCTGCTTCGGGAATGGCCGAATCACGTTGTGTTGATTCCAACATCCCGCGCCCTTGCAACGCTCACGGCGCCATCTGCGCAAGGGGAAACACTGGTGTTACGAAGATATTACAGGACCGCGAATGGTCCTTATATTTCTCACATTCGCATACACAAAGACATAGTGTTGGAACCCATGGAGTTGACAGACCACCATGCCAGACATTCTTCAAAAATTCAGGCTCAATGTTAATCCTTTCGAGCCCGCTGCGACGGGCACACCTCTTGCAGGCCCTCTGTCACTGCCGACGGCACTAGAGACGGACGTGCGACAGCTCCTCGACGTTCATCAGAGTGGAGAGGGCGTAAAGGCCATTGTTCTCGTCGGTGAGTATGGGACCGGAAAGACTTGCCTTCTACAGTGGCTCCACACGGACGTTTTACCAAGCCGTCAAATCCGGTCATTCTACTTCGATAACCCAGGAGTGCATTTCTACGACCTCGCCAATACGTTGTTGCGTACTATCGGGCGGAAAGATTTCGCTAAGTTCATTTGGGAACTGGCTGGAGCATATGTAACTGTTCCGTATCAGAGAAATCTTTTCCGAAAGGGATTTGAGGAATATTTGTCCGACGCATTTCATCCGCGTCGGCACCAACATGACATGACAATACCTCTCCAGGAGGCCATCCTGAGCGCGGAAGTTACGACCGATGAACAGATTGCCCACTGTCTCGCTCGGATCGTCACCGAGGTCGTAAACAAACCATATTTTGAATATCGGGACTTTGTACCCCGCCAAAAAGGGAGTGTGGTCCCAGAAGGAGAGGAAGCGCCGTACTTTCGTGCAATATTGAAAACAATTTTACAGGGGACAGGTGCCAAGGCTATTGCATTTCTGATCGACGAATTTGAGGAAATAGGTCTGCAAAAACGGCTCAGTAAGCGAGCGGCGTACGATTACTTAGCTACCCTGAGACGATTAATCAACCTCGCTGAAAGCGAGCAGATTGACTTCTGGATTGTGTTGTCTATGACCCCCGATGCCTACGAGACTACCAAAGAACTTGAACCCTCCCTGGTGGCGCGCATTGCTAACCGCACCTTCCAGATTAACCCCCTAACGTATGAGGACGCATTCGCTCTGATGAAATCCCGGATAACTGCTGCTCGGTCAGGAGAGACGGATGAATCGATGGGCGTTCTTTTCCCGTTTCCAGATGATCTTCCCTTTCGTCCTACCACTTACTCCAATCCCAGACAGCTTGTAAAAGTATGCTTCCGAGCACTTGGACAGGCAGATGCTAATGTGCAGCTACCATTTACTGAGGACTATCTTCACAAAGTCGAAGAGGAGCTTTTTCCCAGCCAGACTCCAACAGAAACACGAAACCATGGATAGCCAGCAAGATCTTCAGAGGATAGCATTCTTAGATACGAACATACTTCATTACATCGGAATCTACCTGGAATACGCAAAGGGTAACGCCCTGTTTCCTTGGAGTCCCGAAAAATCTACAGCAGAGAAAGAGCGCGCAGTTGCACGAGTAGACAACCTAGAGGATGCCAGTCTCAAGAAAAGCCTGAAACGAGGTTTAGAGACTATAGCTTTCCTTTCGGCGCAGGAGGTACAGGTCCAATACGCGCCTGTCTCCGAGCTCGAATTGCTCACCGGGAGAGCAAGGGGGAGGGCTATCCTGAGCGCAGCGAAAGAGGGGATACCGGACCGGATGTGGTCACGTCTCCGTGAAGAAGAGATTCGTGAGCGAGTTGACACCAGCGAGTTGACGACGGTCAAGGATGGAGTCAATGGTTTAACCTCACTGCTGGGAGAATCAGATATCGCGGTCAGGACAAATGACAGAGACCGGACACGTGATGTGCTGGAGTTGGCAAAAGGCATTAATGGGCTGATTTATATTGAGGCTATGGACAGTATCATTTACGCGAGTGCACTAGTTGCTAAAGCAGATTACCTGTTTACTGCCGACAAATACCTCAGAGATACTGTCAACTATATATGCGGCCCTAATGACAGTGCTCCCTATGAGGAAATCAGAGAGAAGTTACGCCAGCTCATCGGGGATATCACACTTGGAACTGCCAATGGAGTAGAATTACCGAGCGCCCATATGGTTACGGCTGACGGTACCGTTCAACCAGAAATACCCACTCTCGAACATCATAATTCATCATGAAGTGGCACATTACCGAACAGGCTGAGTGGAAACATTGGATGACGCCAAGAGCCGCAAGGGAAAAGGCAGTCCACCGGTGGTATCTTTTTCCTCATAGCTTTACTGGTGAACTCGTCCACTCTTTAGTAGATGAATGGAGATTGACCGAACAGGACGATATACTTGATCCCTTTGTGGGCGCGGGGACCACACTCTTAGCTGCGAAGGAAAAGAGTGTCTCGGCCGCTGGTTATGATCTTTCCCCACTCGCCGTTCTTGCTGCGAATACGAAGACGGCCACTTTCTCACGAGGGAAATTGGATAAGTTATGGCGGACTCTCCAACGCGCCGCAAAGTCGGGAGGCGCGTTGCCAATGAGGCGAACCTACCCGGAACTGATACGAAAAGCCTTGCCTGAGGGCCGACTTGAGTCGTTCGATGCAATTGCTGGGTATATAGACAACATAAATGCTTCCTCCTCGGAACAGAATTTTTTTCGATTGGCGTTAATTTCCATCCTCCCACATTTCAGTCATGCGGTTGCAAACGGGGGATGGTTGAGGTGGTTGAACCAAGGCGCTAGTGCCGAAAATGTTTGGAACTCCTTCAGGAAACAAGTCGGGATGATGTTATCGGACGTCGGTAAATCGTGCCCCCAAAGCAATGGCAATTGGAAAGCCCGGGTCGCAGATGCCCGTACCATCCCGGCGCCCAATGGGTCATACTCAGCCGTGATTACTTCCCCACCGTACCCGAATCGTCACGACTATACGCGGATCTTTGGAATAGAATTGATGTTTGCATTTCATGACTGGGAAGCAAATCGAGCACTTAGATATCAGACTTTCCATTCCCATCCAGAGGCTCGCCCAAAACGACCCTCGGCGGAGGAGTACGAAGCACCTGAATCGCTCGAAAGGAACATTTACAATTTGAGCGACCAGCGTATGCAACAAATGTTACGAGGATATTTTTTTGACATGTACTTATGTCTGTGTGAAGTCGAACGTGTTTGTCGCTCAAGTGGAAAGGTTGCTTTCGTAGTTGGGAACGCTCGCTACGACGGCAGCGTCATTCCTGTTGATGAGTACACTGCGGAAATGGGCGAGCGGGCAGGCCTCATATGCAATGAAATACGGGCAATACGCTGGCGTGGGAATAGCGCGCAGCAAATGGGGCAATACGGGCGTGTGGCGTCCCGAGAGAGCCTTGTAATATTTGAGAAACGGTGACGGTCACGTTGTGATTGGAGCGGTGAATCGATCTGGTAGTACGATCAAATCGTCGTGCCCTTGAAGACCGACAAGGTGCTCACCAAAGACACCGACATTCCCGGCGAGACGGTGCAGTTCTCCACAAATCAAACACCGAGATGGTAGGGGCAGCCCGCTATGGCTGCCCTTTTTAGTGTCATGTCACTCACCGACATACTCCTCATTAGCCTCAGCGGTCTGGCCGCCGGTTTTCTCAACGCGGTTTCCGGCGGAGGGGCCGTGCTGACCGTGCCCGCCCTCATCCTGATCGGCCTGCCGCCGGGAGTGGCCAACGGCACGAATCGTTTGGCCGTTGTCCTGCAAAGCCTGACTGCCCTGGCCGCGTATAAAAAACTGAATCAGACCGACTCCGGCTTAGCCATTACGCTCATGATCCCGGCCATGCTGGGCTCGGTGTGCGGCGCGCTGGTATCGGTCCGTCTGGACGATGCGGTCTTCCAGACCTTGTTGGCTATCACGATGATGGTCCTGCTCATCCCGGTGGTGTTTGAACCGGTTCTCAATAGCAAACTGCTGGCCGTCAGTAGGACAGATCGAGGGCGACGACTGCTTCAAGGCGTCTTTTTCGGTATCGGCCTCTACGGTGGCTTACTGCAAATTGGGGCCGGTATTTTTATACTGGTGGCGCTAAGCACTATGGGCGGCTTGAATCTCATGCTGGCAAACGGTGTGAAGGTCGTTATTGTCATGGGCGTGACCGGCATTGCCTGCTGCGTCTTTGCGCTGAACGGAAAGGTTGATTGGAGCGCGGGCCTGATCCTGTCGATAACGACCAGTATCGGCGCGTGGTTTGGAGCGCACTGGGGTGTCAGCAAGGGCGAAGGCTGGATTCGGATCGTGTTGGCTGGGACAATAGTGGTCATGGCGTTCCAGTTACTCGGGGTGTGGGAGATGCTCGGCCGGCTGTTAGCCCTATCTCAACTCCTGCACCCGTCCGTTGTTGCCGCAGGCTAGACACCGCATGAGCACGCTCACCTACAAGGACCAATCCGCCGCCGAGCTCCGGCTTCACGTTCTCGCCGACCGGGTGGATTTTCAGCACTTCAGACCGCTGGCCACGGTGCGCCTGGAACAGCCCCGATTCCAGGTACAGGCGAGTATTATCGGGGCCAGCCACATCGTTCATATCGCGTATGACAATACCCAGCACGTCTGCGAAATCCTGGCCTGCACGGATACTCCCCCTGCGTTACAACCAGTGTTCTCGGACTGGATTGTGAACCTGGCTCGCCCTATTGACCTCCAGCTCACACCAGCGCTGCACTATCATTTTGAAGCCCAGCAGACGGACAGCCGGCGCGGCCAGTCCGCCTTTCGGGCACTGGCTCAACGTATTGTCCGGGCCAGTACAGACACGGCACCCTCATCGAGCGCTGGTCTCGACTATTCTTTTCCGGCCACGTCCCGAGGCCCAGCCCCCCAAACGCTGGTCTGGGTGATGCTCGACAAGACGAGCCCGCGTGTGACGCTCAAAACCGCCCACAGTTATCCCAATGAAGATACGATTATCTTTTCGGATTCCTGCGTCACCTGGATAGGAAACAGAGAGCGGTAGGGGCAATTCATGAATTGCCCCTACAAGGGACGCCAAGAAGGACTTGCCGATACTCATGCCTAAGCAGCGCAATCGTGAAGAAGTCGTCAATACGCAACTGGCGGTGTTGATCTCAAAGCTCGGCGTCACTGCGGATGCGGGCTTCCAGCCCAGCCGAACGCCAAAGTGTAGAGGAACAACTCTGGTCAGTGCATGGCCTGTGTAGTAGACTTTCACCAAGCATGACATCGCGACAACGAGAAAGCGCGGCCAAGTTCCTCATAGCTGGCCTTACAGTGAATTTTGTCCTTGGTATCTTCATCGTGCTTCTTCATCGACGGATCGAACTGCTTATGAAAGGGATCGGGGGGTCTGGAGAATGAGCGCTTACGAACTTGTGGGATTTGCTGGACTCTTCATGGTTGCCGGAATGATTATCTACATCGTATGGCAGGTCGTCAGAGATGCCGGTCGCCCTTCATCATAGATATCGAAAGCGATAAAGATACATCTTGTAGACGACCACACACGCCCCAATTTACAGCCTTTTCCGTTTTACTCGAAGCTCGGCAAACTGCGGTGACGACGTCTCTCTCGTGGCGACGTCAGAGTATCAGTCCGTGCTTCGGGTGCGAGGAGCAATTCCTTCAGATCGGGCCTACTCATCTGCTCTAATCGTCGCCACTGATCGATGGAGACCAAAACCGCAGCCTCCACCCCTCGTTTGGTTACGACTTGCGGTCCTTCGGCAAGGCTCGCTTCAAGGAATTCGCTGAACCGCGCCTTCGCGTCCTGTACCTGCCAGGTTTTACTCATATGTACTCCAAGAGTTTATAGTCTCTACTGACTAGACTTATAACCAGTCCGTATTCTAAAGTCACGAGAGATAAAGAAAACAGGCAGAAGCGAAATACCAGGCTTCTGGAAATCGCTGGGATAGCCATAACCCGGCAATTTGCTACCCTATCGTCTAGCCCGAGATAGGAGGACCGGACAGAAAAACTATGGCGCATTTACGACAACTGCGGCTCGGCGCGTTCATGCGACCGGTCAGCATTCATACCGCGGCCTGGCGCTATCCGGGGGCCTTTCCGGATGCCAACTTCAATTTTGCGCACTACCAGCGCTTTGTGCGTACCCTGGAACGTGGGCGCTTCGATGCCTTTTTCATGGCCGACCACCTGGCCGTGCTCAATATGCCAATGGCAGCACTCAAACGCAGCGCGACGGTCACCTCGTTCGATCCGCTCACCCTGCTTCCGGCGCTGGCTACGGTCACCACGCACCTGGGTCTGGTCGCTACAGCCTCTACCACCTATAACGACCCGTACCATGTGGCGCGGAAGTTTGCCTCGCTTGACCATATCAGCGGCGGGCGGGCCGGCTGGAATGTAGTGACCTCGGCCAACCCGGACGAGGCGTTAAATTTCGGACGCGAGGCCCATATGGAACATGATGCGCGCTATCGTCTGGCGCGCGAGTTCTACGATGTGGTCACCGGCCTGTGGGACAGTTGGGCGGACAATGCCTTTATCCGCGATGTCGAGGCTGGCGTGTATTTCGATCCTGAAAAGTTACACGTGCTGAACCATAAAGGCCCGCATCTGTCCGTGCGCGGTCCGCTGAATATCGCCCGACCCGTCCAGGGCTGGCCGGTCATCGTCCAGGCCGGTGCGTCAGAGGCCGGCCGTCAGCTCGCAGCCGAGACCGCCGAGGTCGTGTTTTCCGGGGTCAATAATCTGAAGGACGCCCAGTCCTATTACGCGGATGTCAAAGGTCGGATGGAGGCCTGCGGGCGCTGTCGCGAGCATCTCAAAATCCTGCCGGGCGCCTTTGTTGTTATTGGCGACACGCTGGCCGAAGCGCGGGCAAAGAAGGCGAAGCTCGACAGCCTGGTCCACCCGGACAGCGGCATGGCCACACTCTGCGTCCTGCTGGGCCATGACGTGTCGGGCTATGACCTGGACAATCCGTTGCCCGACATACCGGAAAGTAACGCCACTCAATCCGGGCGGCAGAAACTGGTCGATATGGCGCGCAGGGACAATATGACCATCAGACAACTTGCCCAGTATGTGGGCGGCAGTTTCAGCACCTTGGAACTCACTGGCACGCCGAGCATGATCGCCGATCACATGGAGGAGTGGCTCATGACCGAGGGGTCGGACGGCTTTAACGTCATGTTCCCCTATCTGCCGGGCGGACTGGACGAATTTGTGGATCAAGTCGTGCCCGAACTCCAGCGCCGCGGCCTGTTTCGGCGCGAATACGAGGGCACGACCCTACGGGAAAACCTTGGCCTGCCTCGGCCGGAGAATCGCTTTTTTCAGACTCAATAGCCTGTGGTGCAGGTGAGGAGACATCGTAATGGCCAACGCACAGTCGTATCACGAGGCCGCCAGATTTTTATGGAACGAACGCCAGGCCGGCCGCCCCTTTATCCCCATCCCGGAGCCGCATACCCCGCGCCATCTTGAAGACGCCTATGCCATTCAGGCAGCATTTCAGCAACTCTTGACGGAGACCTACGGCCCTATCGCCGGGCATAAAATTGCATTGACCACCCCAGTGATGCAAAAAATGGTCGGTTTTGACGAACCCATTGCCGCCGCCGTCATGGAAAAAAGCATCCATCATACACCTGCTCGGGTGCGCCTGAGCGACTTCGGTCGCCTGGGAGTCGAGTGTGAGATTGCCGTGCAGATTGCGCATGATTTGCCAGCCGAGCGGGCTCCCTATACGCGCGATAGCGTGGCCGGGGCAATCGGGGCTGTCATGCCGGCCTTTGAATTGGTTGATGATCGCCACGCGGACTACACCAAGATCGCCGACAATATATTGACGCTGCTCGCGGACAACGCCTGGAACGGCGGCATTGTCCTGGGTTCGCCTCTGACAGACTGGCAATCGCTCGACCTGGCCGCCATCCACGGCACCATGCGCATCAACGGCGAGGTCGTTGGAGAAGGTGATGGCCGGGACGTGCTGGGCCATCCGCTCGATGCCCTGGCCTGGCTGGCGAGCACGCTGGCCGCCCAGGGCAAGACTCTGTCTCAGGGCATGGTCGTCATGACCGGCAGCGTGGTGGCGACCAAGTTTGTGAGTCAGGGCGACAGGGTGCAGTTGACGATGGACGGGCTGGGTGAAGTAGAATTGGGTGTTGAATAAACGGGGCAACCCACCCCGCCATCCAACAGGATTGCATAAGTAGAGTTCATAGTATTGGGGGAAGGTGGTAGTGGGGTGCCCCGTCCACTCGTGCCGCCTTTGATGGGCGTCTTTAATCAGGGACGAATGGACGGGGCTTTTCTGTTATGCAGAAAATATATGCTCTGGAAATAATGAAAGTCAAGCCATGAAGGTACTATGAGCGTGGGTAAGATTGTCTATAACTCCCTCCGAGGAGGAGATGGGAAAACTCCCCTCTTGGGAGGGGTGGCCCGAAGGGCCGGGGTGGGTTCCTTCTTACATCACCCGCCCAGGGAAGGGACAGGCGAGTCCCGACTTACTTCCCCATCTTCTCGTCCAGAAACGCGCCGACCTTATCAATCCCGATACGGTCTTGCTCCAGGGTGTCACGGTAACGCACGGTCACGGTCTGGTCCTCAAGCGTGTCGCCGTCAATCGTAAAGCAGTAGGGTGTGCCGGCCTCGTCCATACGCGCGTAGCGTTTGCCGATGTTCTGCTTCACATCAAACTGGACGGCGTATTTCGGACGCAACTCCTGGTAGAGCTTCTCGGCCACCTCGGGCATGCCGCTTTTATTGACCAGAGGGAATACCGCCGCCTTGATCGGCGCCAGCCGGGGGTGGAATTTCATATAGACCTTGCTCGGCCGGTTCTCGTCTTGTGTATAGGCTTCACACAGTGCTGCCAGGGTGCCACGGTCGGCACCGGCGCTCGGCTCAATCACATGCGGGAAATAACGCTCTTTACGCTGGTCATCAAAATAGCGCAGCTTATCTCCCTGGCCGCAATGGGTGGCGTGCTGGCGCAGGTCATAGTCCGCCCGATGGGCCACGCCTTCCAATTCCCCATAGCCGGGCGCGGTAAACGGGAAACGATATTCCACATCGCTCGTGCCGGCCCCCTCCTTGGCGTAGTGGGCCAGCTCATCCTGGTCGTGCTCACGTAGCGTCAGGTTCTCGCCCGCCAGACCAATAGATTGCCACCAGCGAAAGCGGGTGTCGCGCCAGTACTGATACCACTCCGCGGCCTCCTCGGGATGAATGAAGAACTCGATTTCCATCTGCTCGAACTCACGCGACCGGAACGTAAAATTACGCGGCGTGACCTCGTTGCGGAACGCCTTGCCGATCTGCGCAATCCCAAACGGCACGCGCACCCGATTGCTATCCAGCACATTCCAGAACTGGGTAAAAATTCCCTGGGCCGTCTCCGGGCGCAGATAGGTGACCGCCGACGGGTCTTCGACCGCGCCGGTTGTGGTCTTGAACATCAGGTTGAAAGGCCGCGGCTCAGTAATCTCTCCGCCGCAGAATGGGCACGGTCCTTCCCCGTCTCTAGAAGCGTCAATCAGCAATTCATAAGGTTCGGTCTCTTCAACACCATAGTGTTGGCGCGCCAGCAGAGTTCTTCCATCCGTTCTTGCCAGACGCTTGAGTAGTCTATAGGGTCTAAGCTCTATTGGTGTCTCATCTTCGCCCATCTTATTGCCAGTCTGCTGGATGGATTGCGCCAAGCCAGGAGCCAACTTGCCCGACTTTTTAGCCCAGCGGAGTAAACTCTTAACAGTCGGCGGACCAGGATCGTACAACTCGGCGACGAACGAAGCATACCAGTCACTCTCGTAAGTCATCTCCTCGATGTGATCGTACCGTACGAGCTTCTTACAGTGACGACAGGTACTCATCAGATCGGAGAATCCACCCACATGCCCCGAAGCCTCCCAGACTTTCGGGTTCATAATAATGGTCGCGTCAACCGGGACGATCTCAATGGGCCGGCCATCCGGACCGGGGGCCGGGCAGCGGACCACGTCTTGCCACCAGGCTTCCTTGAGGTTGCGTTTCAACTCAGCGCCGAGCGGACCGTAGTCCCAAAAACCGTTAATGCCACCGTACAGCTCGGATGACTGAAAGATAAACCCGCGGCGTCGGCACAGCGAGACAATGGGGTCCATTGATTTTGTTGCAGTCTGTTTGCTCATATTATCCTACCGGGCGTTTTTGCAGGCGGCATGATATTGGATGGCCCTGACCTCGGCAAGGGAGCGGCCCCGCGCCCCTCTTTGCGTCAGGAATCAGACGATATACAAGTAACCGCAAGGCAGTCGTGGCTCCCTCTCCCCCGGGGGGAGAGGGTTGGGGTGAGGGGGAATATTCAGCGTACGTCTGGCAAGGAGAAAACCATGGGAAAAGCTTTGGACGGCATCCGTGTTCTTGACATGACCCACGTCCAGATGGGGCCTTCTTGTACCCAGATGCTCGCCTGGCTCGGCGCGGATGTCATCAAAGTCGAACTGCCGGGCCGGGGCGATATCACCCGCCAACAACTCCGGGACCTGCCCGATGTCGATAGCCTGTATTTCACCATGCTCAACTGCAATAAGCGCAGCATCACTATCAATACCAAGACCCCCAAGGGACAGGATATTTTTCGGAAGCTGATCAAGAAGTGTGACGTGCTGGTCGAAAACTTTGCGCCCGGCGCTCTGGACCGCCAAGGCTTCAGTTGGGAGGTCATCCGGCAGATCAATCCGCGCATAATCTATGCCTCCGGCAAGGGGTTCGGTCCCGGTCCGTTCGCAGACTGCAAGGCATACGAAACCGTCGCCCAGGCCATGGGAGGAGCCATGAGCACAACGGGCTGGGATGACGGCCCGCCGACCAGTACGGGAGCCCAGATCGGAGATTCCGGGACGGGCATGCATCTGGTAGCCGCGATTCTGGCGGCCCTCTTTCAGAGGGAGAAAACCGGAGCCGGGCAGCGGGTTGAGGTCGCCATGCAGGATGCGGTGCTGAATCTGTGTCGGGTCAAGCTGCGCGACCAGCAGCGGCTTGCCCACGGTCCCTTGAAGGAGTACCCGCAGTATCCCGATAAGCCCTTTGGCCCAGCCGTACCGCGTTCCGGTAACGCCTCCGGGGGTGGCCATCCGGGGGTGGCCCTCAAATGCAAACCCGGCGGCCCCAACGACTACATCTATGTGGTCGTCCAGGCCCAGGTCTGGGGGCCGCTGATGAAGCTGATTGGCCGCGAGGAACTCATCGACCATCCGGACTATGCCACGCCGGAGGCGCGTCTCTCCCATCTGGATGACTGTTTCGCGACGATCGAGGCCTGGACCCAAAAGCACACCAAGTACGAAGCCATGCAGCTCCTCAACACGGCCAATGTGCCCTGCGGCCCGACCCTGGACATGAAAGAGCTGCTGGAGGACGAGTCGCTGGCCGCGCGAGACATTATAGCCGAAGTCGAGCATCGGGAGCGCGGACGGTTCAAAACGGTCGGCTGTCCGCTCAAGCTCTCCGATTCACCGGTCGAGGTCACGACTTCGCCCCGCCTCGGCGAGCATACCCAGGAAATCCTGCGGGAGCTGGTCGGGTACAGCAACGAAGAGGTTAAAGCAGCCCAGGCCGAGGGCGCAATCTGACGCCACTCAGCACCTAATCCCCGCATGTCACTCATTACCTGGTCGTGGATATTTCTCATCGTCTATATCGGCGGCATGCTGGCTATCGGCGTGCTCGCCCAACGACGGGTCAAACACGCTGACGACTTTGCCACGGCGCGGGGTGCATACGGACCGTTATTTCTCGCGTTTGCCTTTGCCGCGACCACGGCCAGTGGCGCCACCTTTCTCGGCAGCTCGGGCTTTGGCTACGAGTGGGGGCTCCCAACGATTTGGGGTTGCTTCCTGTACCCGGCTGGGATGTATGTCGGCGTGTTGGTTGCCATGCGCCTGGTTACCGCTTCGGGCCACCGGTTCGGGAACCGCTCCATACCGGAATACCTCGGCGACCGCTTCCAATCCGACGGCATTCGGATACTCATCTCGGTCTTTTCCTTAGTGTTGTTTTTCTATCTGGCCGGGCAGTTGGTGTCCGGGCTGGTGATGTTCGAGATTATGCTGGGCATGTCCCCCCTGTGGGCGCTGCTCATCACCACAACCGTATTGTTGATTTACGTTGTGCTCGGCGGCGCGCATGCCGACATCCTGACGGATGGGGTGCAGGGCTTCATGATGCTGCTGGTCGCGGCGATGGTGATTGTCCTGTTTCTGACCGGATTTGGGGTAGACGGCGAAAGAGCGGGCATGCTGAGTATCATCGACCGCCTCACCGAGCAGGATGCACACTTGGTCGGTGTGCTCAACGCCGAGACTCCGCTCTACCATTCCTGGTGGTCCGTTGTTGCCATTTTTATTGCGCACATCCCGCTCGGCCTGCTCCCCCATCTCGGGAACAAACTCTGGGCATTAAAGAGCGTGAGCCAACAGAAATCGTTTATCAAGCTGGCCTTCGCGTTTGGGCTGACGCTGGGCATGCTCGGGCTGGGCGGTCTCCTCGCCCGCGCGATATTGGGCGATGCGCTGTATGCCGAGGGAGCGAACCCGAATCAGGCCCTGCCCCTCCTCTTCATCGAGTTGTTCCCGACTTGGTTCGCCGCGCTCATTGGGGTGGGCGTGCTGGCCGCCATCATGTCTACCGCCGACGGGCTGGTCATATCTTCATCCCAAGTGATTGCCAACGATCTCTACCGTCGGTCCATCGTGCCTCGGCTCAAGAATCCCCCGAGTGCCGAGCAACTTGACCAGCGGGTTTTATCCATCAGTCGGGTGGCGACCGTTGTGGTGCTGGTGCTGTGTACCGCCCTGGCCTGGGCTTTGGTCGAGACCAATATCGCGCTCATTGTCTGGATCGGGAACGGCGGCATGATGGCGGCCTTTGCCGGACCCCTCGTGGTCGGCGCGCTCTGGCGCGGCGTCACCCGCAAAGGCGCCTATGCCGGCTTAGTCAGCGGCTTCGTCACCTTCCTCGTGCTGCACACCCAAATGATAGACCCCGCCTGGTTCGCACCCGGCATGCTGCACACCGCCGCCGCCTGGCTTTACGCCGAAGGCCCCAGCCCGTTCTCCTGCGCAACGATAGGGGAACTCATGTCGGTTGCCTGCACCTATATCGTGTCCAAAGCAACGCAACCGTTGCCCGAGTCGCATGTGAAGGCGTTGTTTGAGGGGACGTAGACGTCCAAAATTCGCTCTGGATTCGACCGGTCGTCCTCTTGAGCACACGGCTTTCAAAGGGGCACGGACGGGCTATAAGCCAAAGACTAGAGCAGTTTTCATGGTGGTGTAGCGAGGCGATAGCCAGCGTGGCGGATATAGTTGGCACATTCCGCGGGAGAGAAGGTCTGGAGGGTGTGGCCAATAGCGGCCCACAAGCGGGCAACCGTGCGGGGCGGAGCGGCCCGCAGGCGGGCTTTGAGTTTGGCAAAGACTTGCTCAATGGGATTGAAGTCGGGGCTGTAGGGGGGCAGATAGAGCAAGCGCGCCCCGACAGCCTCAATCGCTTGGCGCACGCCTGTGACTTTATGACAGGCGAGATTGTCCATGACGACGCAGTCGCCGGGGTGCAAGGTGGGCGCGAGGACCTGTTCGACATAAGCGACAAAGCAGGGGCCATCAACCGGCCCATCCAAGACCGCCGGGGCGGTGAGGTGCTGCGCGCGCAGGGCGGCAATGAGGGTGGTCGTTTGCCAGTGTCCATGAGGGACTTTGGCGACGAGGCGTGTCCCGCGCCGACTCCGACCGTACCGCCGGGTCAGATTCGTCCGCACGGCCGTCTCATCCAGGAAGACGAGGCCGTGCCCATCGAGGGAGGCCGCTTGGGCGCGCCAGCGCTGGCGTGCCACCACGACATCAGGCCGATCTTGTTCTGCCGCGTGTAGGACTTTTTTTTACCGTCAGGCCTAAGTGGCGTATGGCTCGCCATACCGTGGGCAGACTGACCGAGACGCCCAAGGCCGCGCGTAACTCGGCGAGGGTCGCGTCGGGCTGCGCCTGAATCAACGCGGCAAGTTGCGGGAGATACGGCTGGAGGAGGGGCAGGCGATACTGCGTCCGTCGCTTGGGGGCCACCTTCCCCGTCGCCCGGTAGCGCTGCAGGAGCCGGCGTACCCACGCCGGACTCACGCGATACTTGCGGGCCACCTCGGCCGTGCGCAGTCCCGCCACCCGGTCGGCTACGACGCGCTCCCGGAGATCTAGCGAATATGCTTGCATACGTCCCCCTTGCCTCTCACCACGTACCACGCCTTCCTCTAGACGCTACACGACAGTGTAACACGCTCTAGAGCAGTTTTCTCCGTGGTGTAGCGAGGTGCTCTCCATAGTTCCGTAGGGTGCGCCCTGCGCACCAACTTTACTGGTGCGCAGGGCGCACCCTACGTATCGGGAAACACGCGGAGGCCGTTGGACGCGACACTCATGTGAATTTTGCGCTAGAATATGGGAAAGAGGTTTTCAATGATTCGTACCCTCGAAGCGACCATAGACAAAGACGGGCGTGTCCACCTGTCGGAACCAGTACAGCTTCCTCAAGCGCGGCGCGCGATCGTCACCATCCTTGAAGAAACTCCGCGCATCCCCTCAACTGCACAACTCAGCGAAGAAGCACTTGCGAAAGACTGGAACCGTCTAGAAGAAGATGAAGCGTGGACTCACTTAGACCCGGCTCAGTAGTCACCGTCAGATTTCCGTTTTCTGACCTTTCGGCTTCAAAGGCAATCTCCTGGACCGTAACTAAGATAATTCTGTTTGTCGTTGTGAATGTGGCTATTTTTCCTTACGCTTGGGTGACTCGCAACAAGGGAAAAGGAATCCGATATGAACGCGACCCGTAAACCGGTTGCCGTCGTGGTGGGAGCAACGTCCAAGTGGCAGTCAGATGGCCGTAATACCAAACTCGCGCACGGTCAGGAGATCGACGACAGCGATATACCCGTCGGTGCGCGCTGGGGTATCGGCGGTGCCGTCGCGCAGAAGTTTGCCAAAGAGGGCTTCTTCGTCGTGTTGACCACCCGGAAGGCCGCCAATGCCTCCGGGTTGGAGCAGGCAATCCAAGAGCAAGGTGGCGAAGGCATGATTGTCGAGTTGGACCTCGTGTCGCACGACTCCATATCGCAGGCGTTTGCCCGGATTCGAGAGCAAGCCGGTGACCCGAATGTCTTGATCTTCAACGCGGGCTACCTGGAGGGGCGTGACCTGCCGCCGGAGAAAGAATTGCTTGAATACATCCCGGTCGAACTCTTTGACACCGCGCAGCACATCTCCAGCCGAGGCCCGTTCCTGGTTGCCAAGGAGGTGTTGCCCACCATGCGAGAACGCGGCTCAGGGTCTTTCTTCATTTCCAATAACGCGGCGTCCTTGCGCGGACGAAAGCGACTGACAGGACAGTCGTTGTACTATCCGAGAGTGATGATGCGCACGCTGGCGCAGGTGCTGACGGAGGAATATTCCGAGCATGGCATACACGTAGCCAACATCGTGATAGACGGCCTCATCGACTCTCCAGGCACCCGCGCCCTGCCGCTGGCCCAGAAGCGGCCTGAAGTGGTGATGGATCCCGTTCAGATCGCTGAGGCGTACTATTATCTACACACCCAAGACAAATCCTGTTGGACGCATGAACTCCAATTGACTCCATTTTCGACCAGGCCGAGCTTTTAAGGGCGTCAACTGAGAACAGACGCCTGCCGAGAATCCCGTTCCTTTCGTAATCATCGCTTGGTGCGCGAGGGCGCGGTAAGCATTTTGATCTCAAGACCGGCGATAGAGGGGACGAGGTTGAGTGGAGTAGTTCATTGGTGAGACGACTGAGCGGCGCTGCTCGGGAGCGAAGGAACTGGTATGAGCATCCTGGCATTCGTAGTGGTTGTGCTGTGGCTGAGCCCGGCCTATGCGGCGGATTGGTTTCCGTCGAAGTATGGTGCGAAGGACCGGCTGGGAGCGATAAACAATCTGTCGGCGCAGGCCGTGGTTGAAGCGGCCGGTCTGATCACAACGGGCAAGGTCTATTCGCTTGCCATGCCGACCGGCCCGAAAACCCCAGCCTTTGGCCCCCGCAATTACCAAATCCGCACCGATAGGATTTTTGTCGGAGACAGTCCAACCGTCGGGGCCAATAAGCTCCAGGGCTTTGACGATCTGGTCATCTCCTGGCTGGGCGTTGGCACTCAGATCGACGGCTTTGCCCACGTCGGGTCTGACGGTCGGCATTACAACGGCGTCCCGACCGAGGAAGTCATCCGCCCGGATGGTGCAATCCAATACGGTATCCATACCCTGCCGCCCATCGTTGGGCGGGGTGTTCTGCTCGACATGGCAGCCGCCGCGGGCGTCGCTCAACTGCCCGAGCGGACCGTCTTCGAGAGCGCCGAGTTGCGGACGGCGGCCCAGCGTCAGGGCATGGAAATCCGCACGGGTGATGTTGTCCTGCTGCACACCGGCTGGCTCAGCGTTGCCGCCGAGGACGGGGAGCGCTTTCTGGCCAAGCCACCCGGGATTGGCCTAGACGGCGCAACTTGGCTGGCCGACCAGGACGTTGTGGCCGTTGGTGCGGATACCTGGACCATCGAAGGCTGGCCCACCAACGACACGCTACCGGACCACTTCCTGCCCGTTCACGATTTGCTCTTGACGAAACGGGGCGTGTATATTCTGGAAAATATCAAGACCGCCGAGTTGGCTGCGGATCAAGCCTACGAGTTTTTCTTCATGCTCGCTGCACCACGCCTGGTTGGGGCGGTGCAGAGCCCCGTCCATCCTGTCGCGATCCGCTAGGGATACAATAGGCATCATTCTTCCGCTATGCGGCATAACCTGCATGGGTCGAAACCAATCCTGCACGGGAATTGCCATACCGTCAGCGAACCGTGTAGTAAGAATGCAATCACAAGTCCGATCAAAGGGAGGGTTCAGTATGGCCATGTCGGAACTGGAAGCGCGCATCACCCGGCTCGAAGACATCGAGGCGATAAAACAGCTCAAGGCCCGCTACTGCGAAATCTGCGACGATATGCACAACCCCGACAGGGTCACCTCAGTCTTTGTCGAAGATGCCATCTGGGAGAGTCCGGATTTCGGCAAGGCTGAGGGTCATGCGGCTATTCGCGATTTATTTCAGAAATTCCAAAACATGTTCAGCTTTTCTCAGCACAACATCATGAACCCCATCATCGAGGTCAACGGAGACCGCGCCACCGGCGTCTGGTATATCATGGGTCCGTGGACGTATGCCGAAAACGACGATGAGAAATGGCTGGCCCTGCGCTATGACGACGACTACGTGAAGGTCAACGGGGAGTGGAAGTACCAACACCTACGGGTCGTCCTGCGGATGACGGCCGACCGCCAAGGCTAGACCATTTCACGATAAGTTGTAGCCATGCCAGTACACGCTCGTCATGCCGGACTTGATCCGGCATCCAGAGGCCGGGGGGCTGGAGACCTGGATTCCTGCTTTCGCAGGAATGACGGGCGGCTACATAGCATCGTGATTTGCCCTAGACCATCAAGAGCGGGCAAGCGGCAACGGCGGCTGCGGCCCCCGGATTCCCTTTTGGACATGTAAGGAAACCTGCCCATGACACTCATTAGCTGGTCGTGGTTCTTCCTCGTCATCTATATCGGCGGCATGATAGGCATCGGGGTTTTGGCCCAGCGGCGGGTCAAACATGCCGACGACTTTGCCACGGCGCGTGGCGCGTACGGCCCCCTGTTTCTGGCCCTGGCGTTTTCGGCGACCACCGTGAGCGGGGCAACCTTCCTGGGCATGCCGGGGCTGAGCTACACCTGGGGGCTGACCACCATGTGGGGCGTCTTTCTGGGTCCCGCCGGTCTGTGTCTGGGCATGTTGCTCACCATGCGCCTGATTACAAGCTCCGGCCATAAGTTCGGCAACCGCTCCATCCCCGAGTACCTCGGTGACCGCTACCAGTCCGAAGGCATTCGGGTGCTGGTGTCAGTGTTTTCCCTGTTGTTGTGTTTCTATCTGGCCGGCCAGCTCGTGTCGGGCCTGGTCATGTTCGAGATTCTGCTGGGTTTACCACCGCTCTGGGCCCTGATCATCACCACCACCGTGTTGCTGATTTACGTTGTCCTGGGCGGGGCGCATGCCGACATTATCGCCGACGGGGTCCAGGCCTGTCTGATGCTGCTGGTCGCCGTGGTGGTCGTCGTGCTCTTCCTCATCGGCTTTGGGCTGGAGGTGGGCGAATCGGGCAGAAGCGGATTCCTGGGACTGATCGATAATCTGGCCACTCAGGACGAACACCTGGTGAGCCCGCTCAACACGAAAACCCCGCTCTATCACTCCTGGTGGTCCATTGCCGCGCTGGTGATTTCGTTCATTCCGCTGGGCGTGCTGCCGCACCTGGGCAATAAGCTCTGGGCCTTGAAACACAGCATGCACCAGAACCGCTTTCTTACCCTCACGATCATATTCATCATCACCCTGGCCATGCTGACCTTGGGCGGCCTGTTGGCCCGGGCGCTGATGGGTGACGCCCTGTTCGCCGAGGGCGCAACCTCGAATCACGCCCTGCCCACACTCTTCATCGAGCTGTTCCCGACCTGGTTGGCGGCCTTGGTCGGCGTCGGCATCCTGGCCGCCATTATGTCCACCGCGGACGGACTCGTCGTGTCATCTTCCCAGATTATCGCCAACGACCTCTACCGTCGGAGTATAGTCCCGCGATTGAAGCATCCGCCAACCGGGGAACGACTCGACCGCCAGGTTTTATACATCAGCCGGGTAGCGACCGTTGCCGTGCTGGTCGTCTGCGCGGCAATAGCCTGGTCGTGGGTTGAAACCAACGTCATGCTGATTGTCTGGATTGGTACCGGCTGTGTCATGTCGGCCCTGGCCGGTTCCCTGGTATTCGGGGCGCTGTGGCGCGGAGTCACGCGGGCCGGGGCCTACGCCGGTCTGGTCAGCGGCTTTGTCAGCTTTCTGGTTCTGCACGCCCAACTGATCGACCCGGCCTGGTTTGCGCCCGGCCTGCTGCACTCTGTCGTCTCCTGGCTGTATATCGAGGGCGTCAATCCGTTCTCCTGCTCGGCCCTTGCCAGCCTCACCTCGGTGGCCTTTACCATCATCTTCTCCAAAGTGACCCAGCCCCTGCCCGAGGCGCACGTCCAGGTGCTGTTCGAGGACGTTTGAAATATGGTACGGCTTGGACGATGATACATTGCTCAGTCATACGTTCTATGATACGTTTGGCTGTACATCCAAACGTTCCGAAAAGGATTGTTTATGTCGAGTTTGCCGCACATTATCCCTATCACCGCACTGCGCCAGGACGCTGCGACCGTATTAAAGCAAGTTAGCAAGTCGGACGACCCGTTTGTCATCACCCAACGAGGACGGGCCGCGGCAGTGTTATTGAGCGCAGAAGCCTACCGGCGAGCAGAGTCTGAGCGGCAGATACTCAGACTCCTGGCTCGGGGGGAAAAAGAAATTGCTGAAGGGCGTGGTATCGACTTGGGTACGGTGCTCGCTGAGGCTGATGCACTGCTTGAGGCTGACGAGCAGTGACCGTCCAATTCACCCCAGCGGCTCGGGCGCAATTCCTGGCTGCCATTACGTACATCCGTTGCGACAACCCAGAAGCGGCGAGACAGTTTCGCCAACGCGCCGAGCAGATTCTCCGTCGGCTCGGACGATTTTCAGGCTCGGGTAGAGTCATTCCCGAGTTTCCAGAGCTACCCTACCGAGAAGTCCTTATTACTCCGTATCGTTTTTTCTACCGTCCAGAACAGAACACAGTCTGGATAGTGGGCGTATGGCATGGTGCTCAGTTGCCAGATGAACCTGTAGACTGAGAGGCGGTCAGCGGCTTTGTCAGCTTTCTGGTCCTGCACGCCCAACTGATTGACCCGGCCTGGTTTGCACCCGGCCTGCTGCACTCCGTCGTCTCCTGGCTCTATATCGAGGGCGTCAATCCGTTCTCCTGCTCGGCCCTCGCCAGCCTCACCTCGGTGGCCTTTACCATCATCTTCTCCAAAGTGACCCAGCCCCTGCCCGAGGCGCACGTCCGGGTACTGTTCGAGGAGGCATAAATCATAGCCCCCCGTTCCCTTCCGTAGGGTGCATCCCATGCACCAGCTTCCTGGTGCGCAGGGCGCACTCCACTAATCCGACCTACTGCTCTAATCTCTTAATTTTATTAAATTATTATGAGGCCCAGGTTGCCTGGGCTGTAAGCCCTAGAGCAAATTACGATTCTGTGTAGCCGCCCGTCATTCCTGCGAAAGCAGGAATCCAGCCCCGCCCCCCGCCCTCTGGATGCCGGATCACGTCCGGTATGACGAAGGTGAAGCGATGTGGCTACAACTTATCGTAAACTGCACTAGCGGCGCTTGAGCGGTGAAACTTAACAGTTCGAGGAGGCATAAATCTATGAGAGCATTTCAGCAATTTCATCCAGATACTCTTCAAGAGACAAGCCGTGGCTTCCGGCCACAACCGCCAGCGTAGCCAGCTTTGTCCGTTCCCCCTTTTCGATTCTTCGCACCTGGCGTTCGGACAGCCCTTGAATCTCGGTCTGCTTGATTCCGCGCTGCTTGCGCAATGCGGCAACCGCCTCTCCGAATCGCAGATCATACAGCAGTCTTTCCCGCTCCTTTTTCCTCCGCCAGCCCTCGTCTTTCAGACAGCGAATCGCGTCGAGATCGATATGGACATCGCCCTCGGGCCAGTGCAGATAGCTGCCTTCGCTGGATATGGTAAAGGAAGAACGGTGTTGGGGCTGAATCCCCTTGAGTGCCGGCATTTCTTCGAAGCCAACCTTGAACAAGCTATGGTCACAGGCCATGACGAAGAGGTCATCCTGGGTGACCTGTGCAGTGGCAATGAGTTGACTCGGACAGCCCAAACTCCAGGCCATGAGCACCCGCTTTGGGACCTCTTTCCCCGAGTGGACAAGGATATGTCGGCTGATTCGGAGTTTTGCCTCACAAAGCATCTGGGGTAAAAACCGAGCGTTGTCATCTTCTCGGACGAAAAGAGTGCGGAGATGGTTGCGATGCTTTGCAGCCCGGACAAACTCGCTGACCGCCGGCAGGGCGGCAACAGAGGTGAGAACGAAAACATTCCGCGCGTTGACTTTTCTCAAATCCGGCTTCCGAAAAATGCTGAAAGAAGGCGGAATGATGTCATAGCTGAAAGGGTCTTGCGCCCAAACGGTCATTGCTGCCAGCTTTGACATTTTCAGTTCCCTCTATCTACTTTGGCTTCCCATTCAGCATAAAGCTCATCTCTATGCTGGAGGACCAGGCGTAAAATTTCTCGTCGCTCTTTCCCTGAAGGGCCCGGACCCGAAGGGGGAAACTTCATGTTGAAAGCCAATTTTCTGCGTGTACACACGCCAAAAAAGGATAATAATGTACTTGACTGACTCCTCCTTGCTGTTGGGTATCCCCAGGAATCCGCCCTCAATGCCGCCGCTCTTTCTCCAAGCAGCCCCGCTCATAATACAATTGATTGAGCCGATCCAACCGGGCCACAGCGGCGGCCTCAGCGCTGGCTGCCTGTGATTCATTCACGATAATGCCCGGCCAAAACACCAGGGCCATGCCCACATTCCGGCCAGAGAACCCGGTCTTAGAGTCGATCTCCGCACGGGCCTGCTCCACCCGAGCCAGTTCATTCCGTAACGCCGCACACGAAAGTTGTGTGTCCGTAGTCTGTGATATGCGCACCTTCTGGTGGGTACACGCACACAGCCCAAACGCAAGCGCCGCAAATGTTATCCATATTCGTTGCTTCATCCTTTTCCTCCTTCTTCTCTATTTCATCAGCAAGAACAGCGAATCCTCAATAGCCTGTTCAAGCGCCTCTTGTACTTCTGGTGTGACGGGGGGTTGAAGGGTTTCTGGTGTGGTCGTCAGACCCGTAGCAGATTGACTGCTACGGGTGCCGGTGGTGGGATAGCGCTGATACGTTAAATCTTCAGTAATCGAGGAAAGGGCTGAGCTTGAAAGACAATTCCCATACGCCTCTCCATAATGACCGCTCACACGATTGCCGTCTGGTTCATAGAAAAGCCATATCCGGCACACGCTACGTTCAACGTCCGCGAGATAATAGCTATGCCCAAGGGAACCTAATCCTTCAAAAAGGTACGTCGGCCACAAATACGTTCTTTGTGGCACATCCGCTACGCATGGTTTCAGCACGGTATTTGCCGGACACTCTCCGAAGCGGTAGGTTTGCGTCGTGCGGCTGTTGGTGAAGCGCCAGGTCCCCACGAATTGGCGGACACCACTGGTAACCGGTGGTGTGGTGTCATGTGCTTCACACACATCGTAGTGGGCTGGCAAGCCATACTGTGCCCCCACATCATTGACACAGACACCCTCATCGCATTGCCCCGGATCGCAATCCCCATCCCCAATCCCACAGTAGTTGTACACGCAATAGTCAGGATCAGGACGACCTGCACTCCGCGTTTCACAGACATCGTAGTACGCGGGCAATCCGTATTCTGCCCCGACATCGTTCACACACGTCCCTTCGTCACACTGTCCCGGATCGCAATCCCCATCCCCAATCCCACAGTAGTTGTACACGCAATAGTCAGGATCAGGACGACCTGCACTCCGCGTTTCACAGACATCGTAATGCGCGGGCAACCCATACCGGGCACCGACATCATTGACACAGACGAGACCAGCCCCACACTGGCCAGGGTCGCAGTCTCCCTCGCCTGCCCCACAATCGTTATAGACACAGTAGTCGGGATCAGGCTGACCACTCCCCCTTGCTTCACAGACATCATAATGGGCGGGTAAACCGTAGCGTGCACCGACATCATTCACGCACACGCCTTCATCACATTGTCCTGGATCGCAATCCCCATCTCCAATCCCACAGTAATTGTTCACACAGTAATCGGGGTCGGGACCAGCACCCGCGACACCATAGATTGCTTTGATGCCCGCAATATCGTCGGGCTGCAAGCGCTCAATCGTCCCGTTCATATTGCTACTGTGCATGATGGCGCGCACGTTCTGGCCGTGTTCATCCGGGTGAGCGAGCCCCAGCACATGGCCGAACTCGTGCAGCAGCACGCGGTACAGATCATAGACTATGCGACCGCCGTTGAAGCGTGCAGGGCCTTGATACGCATTCCAGAGCAGCTGCTCATTCACCAGCACATCCGTATCCGCTATCTCACCCGACTCAAGGAACCACGTTTGCGTGATCGCGACAGTGTCTCCCCACGCCCTGCCACAATGCGAGGGAGACCACACCACCACGTTACGGAAATCAATCTGGTTGGTGGTACAGGACAGTTGCTCCCGCGCGGTGGACCGCACCGTCTGAAAGCGAAACCGTGATCCCGCCCCATTCCAGGCCGACGCGGCATGGCGGGCGACATCATCCCAACACCGTCCCCACGCCGCCAGCTGGACCTGGGGACAGCCGAGGTTCCCGACGAGCGTGGCCTGCGGCTTGGGCCAGAAGATGGCGTTGCCCTGCGGGGTTGTGGTGCGGACATAGGCAAAACTGAGGCTGATGGAGACTAGCACTAGGAGGCCCGCGAGTGCCCACATACTCCGTTGTTTACTGTTCATCCTGCACCTTCTCCGCAATCGCCTCAAGGAAGATATCCAGCGAGAGTGCGGGAGCCTGGAGTGTTTGCACAGTAGAGGGGGCGTCATCATGGACAAGTCCGTCAGCAGACTGGCGTTGAGGTAACGCCGTCAGTGGTCGGCCTGCATGGTCGGCCATGCGCTCGGTGCCCTGCTCGGGGTCCTGCACCACGCGATACACGCCTTGCCACATTCCCACAAACGGCACCGCTTGGGTCTCGTTCCCCACGATAAACACGACCATACGGTCGCCCAGGGTGAACTCCGGGACACCGGCGATATGGAGCCTGAGTCCGCCTGCACTCGGACCGCCCATCACAGAAACGGTGAGTGCTTCTTGATCTGAGTCGCCTTTGAGAATGTCGAGATCGGAGAATGTGATCAGGGTGAAGGGGGTCTCGCCCTCCTGGACCACTTCGATACTGATGACGGTGCCGACTGCTATCGTCTCGGCTTCCTGCACTAGGGCTGGGAAATCCTTCTCCAGCACCGTGGTCGCCCCGACAGGGGTGGCGGAGCACACCACGATACACACGTATCCAATTATCATGGCAGTCTTTGTCATTCCTGCACTCCTCTCTTGGTGAGATATGGAGGTCGCTCATGCTCGGGGGCATCCTGCCGGGCTCGCTTGCCGCGCGTCTCTCCTTGGTCCTGATCCGGCATGCCTGCACGGAGTGTTACGCTGACAAGTAGCCCAGGCGTTAGCGCCAGCTGCCCTGGTAGCGATCTACGAAAGAGGGAATAGTAGCCTTCAATCGTTCATTCGCCATCTGCCTGATAAATGGATCTTTGGTGAGCATGTCTCCCAACCTGTCAAGGAGTTTGGCGATATCCTTTGCCAGAGGTGGGTCTCAGCCTTTTGTTCCTGTCAGGTTATGAACAAAGCGATTCTTGAGTGCTGACCCTATAGAGGAGAAAGCTTCGTTACTATAGGGCCTCTCAGCATGTCAAGCGTGGGGGCTACCTGTCGTTATCTCCGTGTTGCTGTCACTGTCCCAACAGCAAAAAGCGTATCCGCATCACATTGACTCAAATCGGGACCTCGGCCTTCTGCAAGACCGAAATACCCAGTCAGACGATTGCCGGACTGCCGGAGAAAATAGCTGCTACAAATATACCCACTTTGCAGGCGATCCACATCAACCAGAAAAAACGGATAACTTTGCCCCTCTAAGACCGCGGGCGGGTCCGAGACAATAACGAGGAAGGTGGATTGATCCGCTGGGTCACGGCCAATAGCACCAGCACCGGCATCGGTCTGTTCAACCCTACTGACGGTATAGGACCGTCGAATGGGACTCTGATTCGGTGGGTCCAGGACTGTCAAGGTGAACGCCCAGGTGCCAATGAGTCCACGTAACTGGCGTGCTTCAGGCGTCTCTACTGGTTCTGGCGTGACGGGTGTCCCTCGGGGGTCGGTGAAATCCGTTGCCACGAAACTTTGTGTCGCCTGTGACCACTCTAAGGTGGCTTGTTGTCCGTTGCTGAGGGTCGCCGTGCCGGAACCCGTCACATCTCTGAGAAATTCCACGCCAGTCGTCACCACGGTAAAGGTGGCACGGTCGAACTCTCGGTCATTATCGTAGGCCACGACCGTATATGTTCCGTCATCCAGTGCCCCCCAATTCCAAATAGCCACAAACCCATTGTTTGCATCCTCGCATACCCCACGGGTATCAGTTCGCTCACTGCCATAGACCAGCGGAATGGACCGGCCCCCATCAAAACGGACGGTAATGCGTCCATTGGCTCGGCACTTCCAGCCCGAAATCACGCCAATGCCAGATTGAATGCTGCCGTGGCCGGGAATTTCCAACGTGTCAGCCCATACACGAAGAGAGAGAAACCCAAAGAGAATGAACATGGCCCAAAACAGTATCCATTTCCAATGATACCGACAGGTGTAAATCGTTTTTGTCCATTCGTTCGTGTGGTCTCCAGGCATACTCTCCCCCCTTCCAAACCACAATACGGCACATGAGAGTTGCCGGGCTGTGTCAACATCACGGCATGAACGCATTGTGAGCCCCCACCTATTCGCCACGTAACTCTTCTCATACAAACTCCTTCATTCTGCCTCCTCCTTATCCTCCCGTGTTTCTTGCTTCGGGCCTACGCGTTTATCCGCCCTTCCTGCCTCGAATTACACGCAAACGAAACAGACTCAGCGGAGCATCACTAGGACGACAAAGGCCAGGATGAACAGGAACACCCAGATCAGCGATTGCATACTCCCCCGACTGGCCCGTGCAGCAGTAAAAAACTCGCGCTGTTTGTCCGGTGTCGCCTCCATCAATAAGGACTCCTAACACACTGCTGCGGCCCTTATCCCCCCCCAAATGGGGGGGAACAAAAAAAAGATACGAGCCCCGCAGAAGCTCAGCAGGCGAAACCGGGAGGGGAAAGGGGGCGACGCAGCCGACGGCGAGGGGGACAAATTTCAAAGTGAGACACTACCCGGCAATCCACTGTCCAGCTTCTTCTGCGGTGTAGGCTCTAGTCACAACACCGTAGAGCGAAGGACGAGCCGGTCAGTCATTGACATACTTCCGCAGCACGTCAACAATCTGCGCGGCAGCGGCAAGGATGACGGCGAGGTCGTCCAACAGCCCTCCTGGTAAGACATCAGGAACAGCGTCAATCGGAGAAATGAGATAAATCAGTGCCCCAATCGCAATCGCTCGCGATGTCCAATCCGCGCCAGAGTCGAAGGCAAGGGCTCTCATTGGGACGATTTTTGTTTCCCATACCTCCCGAATTGGTCCGCGATTTCGCTTTTCCATCTCCCTTGTATCAATACAACTCGCATCGATAATGCCCTTCTGCTCCATGACATTCTCCTTCCACTACAGTAGTCCCGGCAGAGTTATCGGCCGTTGAGTACACGACACAGAGATGGTGCTCAGCTCGTTCCCCTTCAAATAAGGTAGTAGCCCACGAAATCAGGCAGTGCAGCGTCAAATTAGGACAGTGCCCGTGTGGTCTCCTTCATGACAAATCGAGATCAAAGAAACCGTTTCTCATCCATTTGAGCAGTCCTGGGTACTTTTTTGTACTCACTATCTCAACGCTCACATCTTGGCGTCTGGCAGAATCTAAAAATGATTGCGGACAATTGGAAGCACTACTGACAAGGATAAAAGCTCTGGATGCACGGGACCTTCTTTTGTAGTCGAGTGTCGTCCTAATTTCTTCCTCGTTTAGCGCGGCTTTCGGGAAATGTTTACAATCAACTACGTAATGTCTTCCTCCCTGCCTCCTCTCGGAAATTTCGATGTCCATTCTTTTCGTCTGGCCATCGGCATAAGTCCGCACTGGCTGTATTTTCACTTTCCAGGTGTCGCCGTGGAAAGTATCTGTTACGAGTTGCTCGCAGAGCTTTTCAAATTCACGCCAAGTCATTTCCTCTTCTTCAAATAATGCCATACGCTACTCCTCCTCATCATACTCGCCAGGAGGAGCATTAAAGTGCAGGGGGATATCAGGACCCCTGAAGTCGGGGTCAGGGGGCCATGGGTCTGGGCTTGGATCACCCCCATCCTCTGGACCATATTCGTGTTTATCCTCATCCTCATAGAAGTATGCGTTAAGTCGCCGACTTATCGACGAACGAAGAGCATCACTGAGTTCATCCAAAACACCGGTAATCCAAGACATCGCATCTCCTCCTTCCACTGCGAGGGTCCCGACAGAGTTGTCGGGTCGTTGAGCACACGACACAGAGATGGTGCTCAGCGCGTTCCCCTTCAAATAGGTGGTAGCCCGCGAAATCAGGCAGTGCAGTGTCAAATTAGGACAGTGCCCCATTCCCTTTGAGCTCCCGCAAGAGTTGGCGGATATCCAGAAACACTGTCAACAGGACCATGGACTTCATCATTACCCATCCTTCCATGACACGCCTTCTCTGCTCCCAGCAGGTCCTGCCAGCGGGTCTTTCCGCCCACAGTTGGGGCAGATGGGCACCTTATGGTCCCGTATTATAAAACCACACACGAAACAGGGGCCTCCCTCCTGTGGTTCTGGTAGGGGTTCCAGTTCGCTCCCACAATAGCGGCATTTCGTGGCCTCCGATTTAATGATCTCGGCACACTGCGGACACTTCCGACTGTCCCCACTCTCTAGCGCCTGCGCTTCCAGTCCTGCCTCATCTCGACTGGCGACCAACGCGAGGATGACACCGAGCGGCCCAAGCAGAAAACACAGCACGGCCCAGCCTCCAGCACTTCGGCCTTTCTGCGAGGCAATCATAGCCCCGGCAATCCCACAGAGCACCCACACGAGCAGTGCGCCTAATATCTCAACTCCCTCCATGGCCTACCTCCTATGCGAACGCGGTCCCGGCAGAGACTCGGACACGGACATCACCTTCAATCGTTAGGTGCAGAGACATTCAAAACTTTCCAGCGGAGATATGACCCACCCATCCTTTTCGTGGCCGCGAACGTGTGTTTCCAAACCACCACAATACGACCCCCTCCAGGGTCCGGGAGCGTCGGGAGACCCTGAGATATTAACTGGTTGACATGTCCTGCCATTGATCCTGTATTTGCCCTGGAAGTCTGCTCTAAAGTGTCCCTCTTTCACCTCATCATCCCCTTCTGCTTTGAGCACGATGCAGTATGTCTCTTCGTCTTTTTTAAGCAGGCAGTTGCTTTTTCCGTCTTTTTCAAGCACGAAGCCGTTCCACCCTGAATCATTCTCTTTTGTCATGGTGACGCCTCCTTATCCTCCCGTGTTTCTTGCTTCGGGCCCACGCGTTCCTCCGCTGATGACGAATGTTTATGTCATCTTTTACAATGTCTGACAGATATAGTCTTACTTATAAATTATATCTTTCAGACGGTGTATTATTACTAACAAAGATAATTTGTCAATGAACTATCTCAGCCAGACCGTTCATCTAACATAGAGGTCTATCCATACTGGTCTTGAACCACGAGGCGGGTTTGCCCTCTTCCGCCTCAATTCTGCCCAATTGACCCGCGCGCTCGAACTGGCGGACGGTAGCGTTCCCTTCGAAGCGTGGCTGAACGGACTGCGTGATCTGGGTGCGAGGCGCGCATCCTCGCTGCGGTCAGCAAGATGTCGGACGGGAACTTCGGCGGGGCAAAGTCCATTAAGGGAGTACCGGCATTATTTGAGTATCGTATCGACGCCGGTCCAGGTTACCGGATATATTACCGTATCAGTGGTCGAACGGTAGTCCTGCTGTGGGGCGGGACAAAGCGAACCCAAACGCGAGACATTGAACGCGCGCGAACTTTGGCAAGGCTCCTGGACTCAGGAGGAGACATAATGGCAGGGGCAACGACGAGAGCATTTGATGTCGCCGCCCACCTCGGCAGTCCCGAGGAGATCGCCGCGTACTTGGACGCCGTTCTGGAAGAAGGAGATGACAAGCTCTTGCTGGTGGCGCTGCGCAAGGTTGTCAAATCCAAGGGTTTTACCACGGTCGCCCAAGGGGCGGGGTTACGCCGCGAGACCTTGTACCAGTCCTTCTCGGCAGACGGCAATCCCCGGCTCTCCACCTTGAGCGGCGTGCTCGGGCAGTTGGGCCTGCGGCTCAGCGTGACTCCCCAGGCGAAACGCGCCTGAGCCGTGTCTTGACAGAATACCATGTTCTCAGCGTCCGGCCGGCCAGTCTCCGCCGCGAACTTCCGGAGACGGCCAAGTTTAACAAATAAGGGTACTGTCCTAATTTGGGGACTTATATGTCCTGTTCCCCATCCCTGTTAATCGCAGGGTATGGCCACAGAGCTGAGCTTGGTTGCGCTCCTCCATCAGTTTCCCGCCGACGCCACGGCATTCCACCGTGGCCCGCGGCCGGCTCCGCTCTTCTTGCCACGGCCCGACTGCACGCGCATGCATCCTCGTGTCCGTCTCGCACGAAGCTCGGGCACCGGCGAAGCTGCCTACGTGATGATGGCGGCGAGGCGGGCAAGCACTTCATCCATGATGGGCTCCGGGACGGTTTCGAGGCGTTTCCCATTCCGGACAGCGAGGTCGAGGACGCGCGGCTGGTCGCAGCGGATCACGCCCCTCGTGTGGGTGCCCGCGTCTTCGAGGGAAACCGCGAAACCACGCCGGCGCGCGAAGCTCCCGCCGGTGGTGATGGGCAGGACAACTGGCGTCCCGGTCAATTCGTTGAACGCTGCCGGGGACACGATCACGACCGGCCGGGTCCCTTGTTGTTCATGGCCGGCCGTGGGATCGAGGCTGACGAGCCAGATGTCGCCCCGCTGCATTACAACAGTTCGTTGCCGACCGGCTTCGCGTCAATCCAGGCGCGATCCCCGGCCGCCACGGGGGCGGTCTCGTCGCATTGTGCCAGCAGTTCATCAAGCGAGTACCGTGGACGTGTCCTGGGCGTAACAACCAAGCGGCCGTCCTCAATCCGGATATCCACTCTGGCACCGACCCCGAGCTGCAGGAGATTCAGAAGGGCCGGGGGCACGGCGAGCATGACGGAACCGCCAACCTTGCGCAGAGTCGTGGTATGCATAAGCACCTCTCACATTATATTGAAATATAATAAAGGTTGACTCGCAACGCAAGGTGGTACTGTCCTAATGAGGGGACTTATATGCCCTGTTCCCCATCCCTGTTAATCGCAGGGTATGGCCACAGAGCTGAGCTTGAAGGATGCGGGGGTCTTCCTGCTCCTCTTCAAAACACCTTACCGCCTCTTCGATGATCTGTCGGATTTTCTCGGTCATCTCTTGTTCCTTTCTGAGTGCCGCTATCTGTTTCGCCAGCACTGACCTACTGCCGCTGCCCCGGCGGCTGACCGTGCCATTAGGGAAGGACTTAATCGTGCTCGAAACTATCCCTGTCCCCAAAGTGACCCAGCCCCTGCCCGAGGCGCACATCCAGGAGCTGTTCGAGGACACATAAAATGGTGTTGGTCTTGAGCTGCGGGCTGGCTGACGGAGTCTCAACGGCCGATGCACGGGTTCAGCCGCATGATGGCATCTCTGTGGACCCCGGTGAGCCGGGGGGTCGCGCTGACTGACATCCGTCCATGCAACCCGCCGGTTTTTCTCACGGCCTGTTGGAATTCCCCATGCTACGGAAACTCAAACAGCGGGTTCTCCAGGTCGTCAAGTGTGTCTATTGTATCCCGATAGAAAACTTTGAACGGCTCACGAAAGTTGAGGCTGGCGTCCATGGGAAGCGTGACGATCGTGCGGAGCGTGACCGTGTAGGGCGTCCCGACAGTTTCAGGAGGTCCATATAACGTGAAATAATCTTCTATGTTCTCCCCACCATCATCATATGTCCATGAGAAATCCTGTATGAACCACCCTAACAGACGACTCCATACGGTTGTTGACAGGGACGTGTAGTAACGCCCGTGTTGTTCGATCATCAAATCTGCTGCATCGAGTGGGAAGCTTGAGAAACGAGGATGGAAGATCAGACCAAACACCGTAATATCTATGGTCAGCGTGGTGCCGTCACAGGAGTTCGTTATTGCCCACTGAGATTCTTGATTCCCCCCGCCTGTGAGGATCACTGGAACAGTTGTGGTTTCTGGCGTGCAGGGCCTTTCCCCGGCCCCTCCTTCATTGCGGAGAAACTCGACCACTTCGGGAGTTGAATATTTTTCGGCGAGTGCAAATGCTGTGTCACCGTCATCATTTTGCGCATACACGTCCGCGCCGGCGTCAAGTAGCGCCCGGAGAACTTCTACGTTTCCGCCATGTGTTGCATGGTGCAACGGTGTGTTATCGCCCCTTCCTCGCGCATTCACATCCGCGCCTGCGTCAAGCAAGAGGCGAACAACCTCTGCATCCCCGCTTCCCGCGCCACGATGTAATGGAGTTACTCCCCGAGAAGCCTGTGCATTCACGTCCGCGCCGGCGTCAAGCAATATACGAATAACCGCTGCATTTCCGCCACCTGCTGCATAATGCAGCGGAGTGTCACCCCACTTACTCTGCGTGTTCACGTCCATACCCTCCGCCAAGAGAATCAAGACCATATCCACGCTTCCTTCTCTCGCGGCCCAATGTAACGGTGTACGATCTTCGCTATCCCCCGCGTACAAATCCGCGCCCCCCGCAAGAAGAGCCCGGGTGATCTCCCCGCTATTTTCGTTCCTTGCGGCATGATGCAATGGCGCGTCCCCGAAGGTGTTCCGCGCGTTCACAAGCGCACCCGCCTCCAGTAAAATCTCGATGACCTCCGCGGTTCCCCCTGACGCAGCCCGATGCAAGGGAGTATCACGCCCCGTATTAATCCTCTCATGTACGTCCGCTCCATTGGCAATCAGAGTCCGAACCGCTTCTGCGTCTCCATTCTGCGCTGCTCTATGAAGAGCATATTGCGGGTCCTCTTCCTCTTCTTCGTTGCTAGGCTGTTCCGTCGCTCCATTGCCAGATTGCGGGCCATCGTCCTCATTGCCAGGCTGTTCCGTGACTTCGGCGAGTTCAAGATGCTGTGTACTTTGATTCCACACAAAGCGCGTTCGTTCTCCAGGTGCAGGAAATTCGTCTATCCACACTTGCGCGCTTGCCCCCCGGAGAAACTCTTCTCCAGTCGTTGCTACGTCGAAGATAGAGCGAGCGAACTCTTCCCCATCGTCGTAGACAACTGCGGTGTGCGTTCCGGTACCGAGTTTGGCCCAATTCCAGATGGCTACAAATCCCACATCGGCACTGTCACACGCGCCAGCGTCGAGGACATCGAGCCGCTGACTGCCGTACACCAGGGGGATCGGATCATCTTCGTTAAAACGGACGGTCAACTCTCCTGACGTCTCACACTTCCATCCAGAAATGACGCCAATCCCGGAATACAGGGCATTATGTGTGGGATTTTCCAGAATAGCCGCGTGAGCCTCAGAGACCATGAACAGGGCAAGAATAAGTGCGATAATACGGTACAGTTATCTCCTCCTCTACGGAACAGTCGGTAGGAGTTCGTTCAGAATGGGATCCATTTCGTACCGACCCACCGGCCTTTTGCATCTCGCTTGAAATTCACCACGGCTTTACAGTGTGGACATTCCACTCGCATACGCTGCTCCTTCCACGGCGAGGGTCCCGGCAGACCAATCTTTCGTCCAGTCGTGCATGAAGCCCTCATGGTAAGCAAATCAGAGAGGCCACCCGCCCCGAGGGAAAAAACGGGCGACCTCTTTTTGGCCGACCAAAGAGGCTGACCAAGGGCGGGGAACCCACTTAGCTCATATCGTCCATGTCCTCGCTTCCGTCCTCTTCCTCGCCGGCCTCGCCCTCCGTGTCTTCAGACGGGTCCAGCTCTAAGTGCTGCGTTCCCTCGGTCCACGTAAAATGCGCGGTTTCCCCGGTAGACGGGAAATCGGCAATGGTGCAACTGCCTTCTGCATTCATGAGGAAGGGCACGCCAAACGTGGCGACCATGAACGTATGCTCTACGAGTAACATGTCACCATCATACACCCGTGCGGTGTGTTCCCCTTCTCCCAATTCACCCCAGTTCCAGATCGTGACGAAACCGACTTCTGCGTGGTCACACTGTCCGGTTTCCATCACGTCCGCCCGCTGGGCACCATAGAGCAGAGGGATGGGCTCCCCATCGTCGAAACGAACCGTCAGGTCCCCCATCGGCTCACATATCCAGCCATGCACTGTGCCCACGCCAGAGTATTGTCCTCCCTGGTATGGAACATCCAGAAAATACGCGGTGGCCGGGGTCTCCTGCCCCTCTTCCTGCCCCTGTGCTCCGATGGGAGCCAGGAGAAAGCAGAGCAGGATACTGACGACCCCAACGACACGACCCATACAAAACCTTCTCTCTCCGATCACCGCCCGGCACATGCGAGTTGCCGGTCCGTATTGACTACACACTATTTTATGCATCACTTTTTCCTCCTCCTTCAGACTATGATATCGTTCCTTCCAACGCAGTTCTGAGCCTTCATTGCGAGTAGGCCGGTAAGGGATAGTCCGCTTGACGCCCCACCCTCCGATCTCAGCATCGAGCTATTCCTTCATTCCGCACTCCTCCTTTCCTCCCTTGTTTCTTGCTTCAGGTTCACGCGCTTGTCCGCCGACGACAAATGTTTACGTCCTCTTTCGTGGTATCTGACAGGTATAGTTTCGCTCGTAAATTATATCTGAAGGACAATATATTATTACTAACAGAGATATATTGTCAATAAACTATCCCTATCAGAGCGTTCACCTAACATAGAGGTCTATCCATACTGGTCTTGCACCACGAGGCGGGTATGAAGGACCGAGAGCTGTTAGGAAAACGGATTAAAAGCCTGCGAAGATCAAAGGGACATACGCAGGAACGGCTGGCAGAAATCATCGACATCAACACCAACTACCTGGCCGTCATTGAGCGGGGAGAGGCGAATCCGACACTCGCTCTGCTTGAGCGCCTTTCCGCGGGTCTGGAGGTTCCGCTGTCCGAATTGTTTCAGTATCGACGGGAGGAAGGATATCCTCCCGTCGAACTCCGCCGAAAGCTGGACGGGCTGGTCAATGATGCCAGTGATGAAGAGCTGCTCAGGCTCACCCGTATTATTGAGGCGATGCGGGAGTAACGTCGAGACAAGGGCTGCACCGTTTTGCCACGGGGTGTACGCTCATACGCATTGACATTTACGGTGAGAGAGACGAAAAAAGAGCGGATGACCATGCATAAGACACAATTTGTCTACTGGGAAGACGAGGGAGCGTGGCTCGGCTATCTCCACGAGTATCCTGATTACTGGACGCAAGGCGAGACGCTGGGACCTTACAGACCATCTACGAGCCCTGTCTATTGATCTGACCAGCGGAGACCTGCCCGCCCTGAGTATATGAACGCACACTGCAAGGAGGACACACTATGATCAAAATCTACGGTACGACCCTGAGCAATTATTACAGCACGGCCAAGGCCGCACTGGTCGAAAAAGGACTCGCCTTTGAGGAAGTCTCGATCATGCCGAGCCAAGACCCTGAAGTCCTGGCCAAAAGCCCGATGGGCAAGGTGCCCTATATTGAGGTCGATGGTACGACCCTGACCGAGACGAACGTCATCTTTGACTATCTCGAAGATGTCCAGCCGCAACCGGCGCTGTATCCCAGCGACCCCTGGGCCAGGGCCAAAGCCAAAGAAATTATCCGCTTTGTCGAGCTGTATCTCGACGCACCGGCCCGGCGCCATGTACCGACCGTGTACTTCGGCGCGCCGGTTGACCAGGCCGCGTACGACGCAGCCCGGCCATTGCTGGAAAACGGGCTGCGGGCGCTCAAGCAACTCACCCGCTTCGAGCCCTATATTGCCGGCGACACATTCACCTTCGCCGACCTGACCGCCTATTTCGAGTTGCGCTTTACCAATCTGCACACTACGCAAATCTACGACTGGGACATTACGAATGATGTCCCCGGCCTGGGTGAGTATTTGCAAATGGTCGGCGAACGCCCGTCGGTCAACGTGGTCGATTCGGTTATGCAGCGAGATTTCGCAGCCTTCAAAAACAAGAGCTAGTCCCAGTGGGGTGGCACAAATCGCGCAGACCGTGTAGCCTAGCTCCTGTGATTTGAGCATCCGCTCGACAGCGGCGAACAACAGGCCCTCTCCGTCCCTCCGAGGGCACGCCGCTAAAAAAACCCTTCTTCCCTTTCCCTGTTGTTTGGGTCGGAAAATACGGCCGTACAGGAGCAACTCGTGCCTCTACGGCGGAGATTAATCTACTTATGTCTGATTCAGTATCAATCGCACCGGCAACATTCGACCGGTTCGGGCTTCACGAAGCCCTCATGCGCGGCATCCACGTCGCCGGCTTTGAAACTCCCTGGCCAATCCAGGTCAAAACCATTCCCCCCGGCCTCGACGGCCACGACGTACTCGGCTTAGCCCAGACCGGTACCGGCAAAACGGCGGCCTTCGCCCTCCCCCTGCTCGACCGGCTCCTCGGAGAACGCCGTAAGGGCCTGCGCGCCTTGGTGCTCGCACCCACCCGGGAACTCGCCAGCCAGATTACGGAAGAAATTCGGACACTGGCTCAGTTCACCCGCCTCAAGATGGCCACCATCTACGGCGGTGTCTCAATGCGCAACCAGATAAGTGCGCTGCGTCAGCGCCCGGAGATCGTAGTGGGCTGCCCAGGCCGCATACTTGATCTGCTCCAGCAGGGTATACTCCGCCTCGGCCAGGTCGAAACCCTCGTGCTCGACGAAGCTGACCATATGTTCGATATGGGCTTCCTGCCCGGCATTCGCAAAATCCTCGGCGCGCTTCCCGCTCGCCGGCAGAACCTGCTGTTCTCAGCCACTATGCCAAGAGAAGTCCGCGGGCTGGCGGACGATCTATTGCAGACTCCGCACGTGGTCGAGTTAACCGATATGGCCCCGGCCGCTACCGTCAAACATGCCCTGGTGCTCGTCGCAGAGCAGCGCAAGCACGCCCTGCTCGAACACGTCCTCACCCAAGACAACTGCGACTCGGCCATCGTCTTCACCCGCACCAAGCACCGCGCCCGGCGTCTGGCCGAGCGCCTCGGTCAGGCCGGACACCGGGCCGTGGGTCTCCAGGGCAACCTGTCCCAGTCCCAGCGCGACCGGGCCATGCGCAGCTTCCGCTCACGCCACCACAACATCCTCGTGGCAACAGACATCGTGGCGCGCGGCATTGACGTGAGCGGAGTCTCCCACGTGATTAACTTCGATGTACCGGACACACCCGAGGCATATACCCATCGCCTTGGGCGCACCGGCCGCGCCGAGCGCCGTGGAGAGGCATGTACTTTTGTGACGGCTGACGATTCCGGCTGGGTACGTGCGACCGAACGCATGATCGGCTCACCCATACCCCGTCGGCAGGTCGAGGGCTTCGCGCCCGATGTCAACGAGCAGCCCAAGCAGCTCAAGCGCCCCGGCAGACGGCCCCGGAGCGGGCAACCTCATCCGGCTCGCCGGGGGCGCAGCCAAAGGCGCGCCGGCTAAACACTACTCCGCGCGGGCGAAGAACTTCGCCCGCGCAGTCCTCTATCGCAATCTCCAGCCCGCTTGCATTTTCGCAGGCTTGTCACAGTCCGGGTCTTGTCTCAAGCACAGGTCCAGGAGAGTATATGGGGAATTTATGTTGATGGCCGTTCCGTTTATTGTGACAGCATCGCTACAAACGCTCGAGGGAGAAAATACATGCCCACAGACACTATTACCTTCCGACCCATGACATCAGAGGATGTTGGGACCATACCCATTGGTCATCAGGGCGACGAGCAGGAGGTCCGTGCCCGTATCCGGGACCTGGGCTCAAGCGCGATATTGGCGTTTGACGGCACTCAGCATGTCGGCCAACTCCAGTTTCGACGCTACGCCGCGGACACCCGCTCGCCAAAGGGGCTGTGGGACCCGCTGTATTGGGGCGAGTTCGGCAACGCAGCGCCCGCGCTGCCCGACCGCAGCCTGTCCATTTACTGCTACCACGTTGGTCAACTCGACGACACGGACGACCGAGACGCGCGTTATCAGGGGCGGGGCATTGGCCTGAGCCTCTTGGATCATTTTTTGGACTGGGCCAAGCAGGCCGGGTTCGCAGCGGTGACGGCCAAGGCCACCCCTACTCCACGGGCGGTCATGGCCTTCATGGGCGGGCATCCACCCAAAGCCTACCTGGAACGCGGGTTTGAGGTCTTTTCGAGTGTGGTTGATACCGAACTGCGCGACCTCGTAAAAGACAGACAACTCGTGCCGGCCGATGCCGACCACGACAGCGCTTCGCGGATCAGTTATTGCGTGAAGTTTTTCTAACGCTCAGCGCTTTCGTCACTCTGTTGGGCGGTTCTCGTTAGACGTGGTGAGAAATCATAAATCGTCAGACACTGCCATTTTCCGGTACAACTCCAGGAAATTTCTCGGGGAAACGACCCGCACCCCTTGGCGGCGCGAAGCGGGGTAATGCCTGATATTACCGGTTACCAGACAATGGGCTTGACTCGCGAGAGCCACCGCGAGAAAAACCTCGTCGTCCGGGTCTGGTAGACCCTCGGAAAGAGGGTGCGCTGTCACGAGGTCTCCATCGGCTTCGAGTTGAGCCAGCACGGATTCGACTTGGACTTGGCTGAACGAGAAGGCCGGCCGCAGGAGGACCTGACGATACTCACCCAGGATGCGGGCATCATAACAGACCCGTACTGTCCCAGTCGTTATCAGTCTCACAATATCTCCTGGAGGGCCGAAGGGAGAAAGCAGACCGGAGACCAGGACATTTGTATCCAGCACGATCCTCATCGAGCGCGTTCCCGGCGCGCCGCGTTGATCTCTGCGTTGATGTCTTCCACCGAGAGGCGATCAGTCCCGGCTTGCAGAGAAGCTTGTTGCAGGGCTGTGGCAGCGGCTTGGGCGCGCGCACGACGTACGGCCCCCAGCGATGCCTCCAGGTCTTCCTCCATCATCGCCGACAGGAGGGCGATTGGCTTGCCGTTGGAGGTAATGACCAAGTCCTTCTCTTCGGATAGCACCTTCCATACCGAGGCCGACTGGTTGCGCAATTCACGAACGCTCACAAAGCGCATGACAATCTCCTGTTTTCTAATGTGTACCAGATCGTATATACGATAGTAACACAAAAAATGAAGAATTATATTATCCTGTTCGCGTAAGACTGTCGTGTGAATCAGCGCTAAGGTCGCCTAGTCAAACCACGCCACAATTGGTACTCTAGCCGGACACAGTACACACAAAGGAGGCCAGGGATGAAAGTATCCATGTTTCACCTGATGCCCTACCGGGACCTGCCGGACGATTTTGAGCAAAAATACCACTCAGTCTGGGTCGATCCGCCCTGGACGGAACTGGGCGACGCCGAGAAAGTCGGCCAATATTATAACTGGTCACTGGACGAACTGATCCATGCCGCCAAAGCCGGGATGGACGGTATCTGCGTCAATGAACATCACCAGAATGCCTACGGCTTTATGCCCAACCCCAACCTGATGGGCTCGGTCCTGGCCCGCGCCACCAATGGCATGGACGTGGCGGTGGTGCAAATGGGCTCAACCTTGCCAACCACCAACCCGCCCACGCGCGTAGCCGAAGAATACGGCATGTTGGATACCATAAGCGGCGGTCGCCTGGTGGCCGGTATGCCGCTGGGAACGGCTATGGATGCCACCTTGTGTGCGGGTATTACGCCGATTGAACAGCGTGAGCGCTATTACGAGGCCCACGATTTGATCCTCAAGGCCTGGACCGCGGATGACATCTTCGCCTGGAACGGCAAATACTATCAGCTCCCCAAGGTCAACGTCTGGCCGCGGCCGATCCAGCAGCCCCATCCGCCCGTCTGGATTCCCGGCCTGGGCAGCCTCAGCACCTGGGAGTTTGCCGCCCAGCACAACCATTGCTACTGTTTTTTGAGCTATTACGGCCCCAAGGCCGGCAAGAACGTAATGGACGGGTTCTGGCAGTTCATCGGCGATCGCGGCATCGAACCCAACCCCTACCGCGCCGGTTTTCTGCAACTCGTGGCCGTGGCCGAAACCGACGCCAAAGCCGAAGCCTTGTATGAAAAGCATATCCAGTACTTCTACAATAAATCCCTGCATATCCCGCCCGAATACTTCTTCCCGCCGGGCCATCAGGATTATCGCAGTCTGGAAAACAATATCCGCAAGGGTATCTTCAAGAGCTATTTCGATAAACTCGATGACATCCCCAACTGGAAGTTCAAAGACTTTGTGGACGAAGGTTTTGTGATTGCCGGCAGCCCGGCGACGGTGCGCGACATGCTCGCCGACGCGGCCAAAGACCTGCGAATCGGCAATCTGATGGTCCTGTTACATATCGGCTCCATGCCGCATGACCTGACCCTCAAAAACATCGATATGTTCTCCAGCGAAGTCATGCCCCATATCCACGATATGTGGGACAACCAGTGGGAGAATCACTGGTGGCCGGAAAAGCTGCGGACCAAGCGCCAGGCCTCGATTGCGGCGTTATAAGGACACAAGGGAAGAACAGATGGTCGCAGTCCAAGAACAAACCGTCAGTGTGTGGAAAAATCAGATTAACCCCAAAGTCCACGTTGCCGGCAGTGGCCCGGCAGTGGTGTTCCTGCACGGCGCCTACGGCCTGACGTGGGACCCCTTTCTGGATATGCTGGCTGAGCAGTTCACCGTGTACGCCCCGGAGCATCCCGGCACGACCTTGGGCGACCCGGACGGCGTGAAGGCTTTGGATGATTTGTGGGACCTGGTGCTGTATTACGACGAGCTGTTTGCCCAGCTCGGCTTAGACAATCCAACGGTCATCGGTCATTCGTTTGGCGGCATGGTCGCCTCGGAGATCGCTGCCTGCTATCCGCAACGGGTTGGCAAGCTGGTGCTGCTGAGTCCCATCGGCCTCTGGCGGGACGACGTCCCGGTCAAAAACTGGATGATCCTGCCTATGGAAGAGGTGGTCAAAGCCGCCTTCTATGACTCCAGCGGTCCACTCGCCCAGCAGATGTTGAGCGTGCCGGAGGATGAGAAGGAAGCCCAAGACCTGCAAATTCGAGTGACGTGGTCACTCGCCTGCACGGGCAAATTCATCTGGCCCATTCCGGATAAAGGGCTCAAGAAGCGCATCCATCGGATTACGGCCCCGACCCTGATTGTCTGGGGCACCGAGGACAAGCTCGTCCCACCGGCGTATGCCGAGGAGTTCGGCAGCCGGATTGCCGACTCCCAGATTGAAATGGTCGAACAGGCGGCCCACGTGCCGCAGCTAGAGCAGCTTGAACGTGTCTCCGGCCTGGTCCGGGATTTTATCCAACCCTAACCCTGTCACGAAAGAAGAAGGAGGTAAGTATGATTAGTTATGTCACAGTCGGAACGAACGATCTGGACCGCGCGGCCAAGTATTATGACGAACTCCTGGCCGAACTTGGTGCCAAGCGCATGATGGAGAATGAGCGCATTATCTTATGGGGCACCGCAGGGGCTCCGATGCTGGCGGTGTGCAAGCCGTTTGATGGCAGTGCCGCCTCGGTCGGCAATGGAGTGATGGTCGCCCTCGCCGCGAGCAGTGCGGAACAGGTGGCCGCAATCCATGCGAAGGCCCTGGAGTTGGGCGGTACGGACGAAGGCGCGCCCGGACCACGTGGTGACGGTGGTATGACCATCGGCTATTTTCGCGATCTGGACGGCAACAAGCTCAACGCCATCCACATGGGATAGCTCCATAGACGCTCTATTGTTCACCCAAGGTGGGCCACCCGGCCCACCTTTTCCTCCCCTATCCCGCCCATCCAGTCTCCATACAAGATGATGCCTACCAAGGTCTGGATTTTTGGCTACGGGTCATTGATCTGGCACCCCGGTTTTGCCTTTGAACAGCGTCAGGTCGGTTACATCCGAGGCTGGGCGCGACGTTTTTATCAGGGTTCACCCGACCACAGGGGGATTCCAGGCTCCCCAGGCCGCGTCGTAACCCTGATCGCCGATACCCAATCGGTGTGCTGGGGTGTGGCCTATCAGGTTGCCGGAGAGTCCCTGGAGTCGATTTTTTCTTATCTCGATGAGCGCGAGCAAGGCGGGTTTCTTCGTCATCAGGTGGACTTTTACCCCAAGATCACTACAACCGATGCCCCTGCGCCCTCCGTGACCACCGCCGTTGTCTATATCGCTCAGGACGATAACCCGCACTATCTCGGCCCGGCCTCCGTACCAGAGATGGCGCTCCAGATTTTTCATTCCAAGGGGCCGAGCGGCTCGAATCGAGACTATCTGCTCCGACTCGCGGAGAGCTTACGCGACCTGGGGGTGACGGATGAGCATGTCACCGAACTCGAACACTATGTTCGTCAACTCGAAGCTCAACGGAAAGACGGGTCAAGCGGCTGAGGCGAGGGATATATTGCAACAGCAACGTCAGGTCAGTCAGGAAGACCAAAGGCGATCACCGCGTTGCCCAGAGGAAAATCGAACAATTTATGTCCACCGGCGGCAACCGCCACAAATTGCTTCCCGTCCACCGCATAGGTCACCGGCGGAGCATTGACCCCGGCCCCGGTGTTGAAGTGCCATAGCGCCGTGCCGTCCCGGGCATTGCGGGCCACAAACTTGCCGTTCGATTCCCCATAAAAGATCAGCCCGCCCACGGTCGCGAGCGAGCCACTGACCAGGGGTAAGTCCGTTTTGACCTGCCATTTGATCTTCCCGTCCTGGGGCGCAATGGCGCTCAGGGTTCCCCAGCGTTCCACGGTTTTATCAAACGAAATGACGATCCGCTCGGGCTGTCCGGCCTCCCCCGGTTTGAGTTGATAGCGCGTCGGGTTGTGGGTCCCTGGGACGTACAACCAGCCGGTCTGGGAGCTGTACGAGGTAGGCGGCCAATTGGCTCCACCCGCGGCACCGGGCGCGATAAGCATGCCTTCAGCAGTTGGCCTGCGGAAGAGCAAATCGTTCTGGGGAACAAAGGCTTCCGAGCGGCGCAGTGGCTTGCCGGTCTCCCGGTCGAATATATACAGCCAGCCGGACTTCGAGGCTTCCGCCACCGCCCGTACCGTTGTGCCATTGGCGAGAAAGTCAAACAGAACCGGGGGTGAGGCCACGTCATAGCCCCAAATGTCATGCGGGACGATCTGGTGATACCAGCGCAACGCGCCGGTCTGTATGTCGAGCGCAACCAGGGAGGCGGTGTACAGATTGTCGCCGGGGCGTTTGTAATCATCATAACCGGGCGACGCATTCCCGGTCCCGAAGTAGATCAGCCCCAACTCCGGGTCGATCGATGGGGAGGAATAGATCGAACCGCCGCCAGTCTTCCAGGCGTCACGGTATGTGTCCGCATTGGCGCGTTCGGCACCCAGGTCGCGCTCCAGCGTATCGCCGAATGAAGTCTGCCCGACAAAATCGCCTTCCCAGCCTTCCGAGGCGGTCGAGTACCAGCGCCAGTCCAACTGCCCGGTCGTTGCGTCATAGGCGGACAGGAAGGCACGTAGGCCGCGCCGAGGGCCGGGCCGACCGAGGAGAGACGGGTCATCCGCTTCGGCTTCACCGAGTACGCCGCTATACCCGGTCCCGCTCACGCCGACGAAGACCTTGCCGTCGTATACGGCCGGCGCCATGTTGCCGGCAAAGCGCGTCAGTGCCGCGAGCGTGGCCGCGCGCTCAGGCTTTGCCACGTCTGTGGCTTTGATCTCTTTGAGCGCCGTGAGGTCAGCCGGGTTGCCGGTCGTCGGATCGACAACTGGCATATCCCACACGCGTGTTCCCGTGGCGGCGTCGAGCGCTACCAGGCGCCCGTCCGCGGTGATCATATACAGTCGTCCGTAACCCAGGGCGAGCCCCCGATTGTGGGTGCCGCAACAGAGCGTATCAACGGACATCTCGTGCGTGTAACGCCAGCGCACCGCCCCGGTTGCCGCATCAAGGGCAACCACATGGTTGTACGGCGTAGTGAGATACATCGTTCCGTCGGCAACAAGGGGATTGGTTGGGAACGTCCCGAGCACACCGGTCTGATAGATCCACTTCGGCACCAGTCGGTGCACATTGTCGGTCGTAATCTGCTCAAGCCCGCTGTAGCGCTGATTGGCATAGCCATGCCCATAGGTCAGCCAGTTGTCGTGGTCTATGTGGGCGTTGAGCAAACGTGTCCCCTCGACTGCTCCGGCCGCTCCACCTCCAAGAAAGCAATCCGCGTGCTGAGTAAGAGTGCGCTAGACGACAGCAGCGATACAGACCGTAATCCGCACGACCTGTCTGAGTGTAGTGCTTCGCCCCCCTCGTCCGTGCATGGAAAACCTCAATAATGTGCAAGAGAACGGCTTCTACGTATAGGAAAATCGATACAGTGCATAATCCCCCCCTCCTCGGCGAGTGGCCTTTTCACCCTGGGTGTGATTTGTTTGCCTGGCCAGATGAGCGACAGCGTGGACAGGAGCAGCCGATGTTGCAACAAGCCCTAGATTTCCGGGAGGAGAGCGAAGCGGTCTTCGCCCTGCTTGACGGGTTGGACGATCAGGACTGGGAAAGGAAAACGCAGTTCAAAGAGTGGACGATCAACGATATCGTGGCCCATCTGCATATGGGCGACTATGCGGCTGATCTTTCGTTGCAGGATACGAATGCCTTCCTGGACCTGGTGAAAGAATTCACCGTCGGCCGCAAGCAGCACGGTCGTCAGGCATTCACCCATGTCTGGCTCGACGGGCTACGGGACCGCGCGCTGTTGAACCGCTGGCGTACTTTCTCTCTTGAGATGGCGGAGCGCTTTGCGGCCGCGGACCCGAAAAAACGGGTGCAATGGTTTGGCCCGGACATGAGCGTACGCTCCAGTATCACGGCGCGTCTGATGGAAACCTGGGCGCACAGTCAGGCCATATACGACCTGCTGGGTCAAACGCGCACCGACACCGACCGGATCAAGAATGTTGTCGTCATAGGGGTGAACACCTTCGGCTGGACCTTCACGAATCGCAAGCTCGCCGTGCCGACGGACGTCCCCTACCTGCGGCTCAGCGCGCCGTCGGGAGAAGTATGGGAGTGGAATCAGCCGGATCAGGAGAGCCGGATCGAAGGCAGCGCGGTCGAGTTCTGCCAGGTGGTCACGCAGGTGCGCAACATCGCGGACACCTCACTTCGTGTGAGTGGCGCTACGGCCACCAGATGGATGTCGATCGCCCAGTGTTTTGCCGGCCCACCGGAAGAGCCACCCGCACCGGGCAGCAGATTCACCCTCGTCTGAGACCCAACGGACCCGACAGACCCTACCCCCAAGAGTCACCCATGATCACCGACACGATGTTTGTCATCGCAGTCCCAAACTTAGAGAGATCGGGAGCGTTCTATCGAGACGTCCTCGGGTTTGAAATTCAGGAAATCGGAGATCCAGGCTGGCGTCTTTTTGTGCGGGACTCATGTCGGATCATGGCCGGGGAGTGTCCAGGGGCGATTCCAGCCGCAGAGCTTGGGGATCACTCGTACTTCGCCTATTTGGTCGTTGACGCTGTAGATGAATTCCACCAGAGGGCGCTGGCTCATGGAGTGGCACTCATCAAAGAGATTCGGGATGAGCCGTGGGGCATGCGGGAGTTTGGCCTGCGAACGGTCGATGGTCATCGCATCATGTTGGGGAGTCAGCTCCGAGGCTAAGCGCAGAGGTTCCCAGCGACATATTCGCAGACACCCACCCTTCCCTCAGAATTTTTCCTTGAACGGCCGCACGTCAATCTCGGTCGTCCAGGAGCTGCGATCCTGATGGGCCATATGCCAGTAGGTTTCGGCTATGGCCTCGGGCTTGAGCATGTCTTCCTCGGTCATATTGGGATAGTTGCGGCCAGGGATGTCGATGACACCGTCAACATTGACCCAGCCTACATGAATGCCCTTAGGGCCAAGGTCGCGCGCCAGCGACTGCACCAAACCGCGCAGAGCGAACTTGGCCGGGCCGAAGACCACTGAGCGGGGGCCGGCCTTGACGCCGGCGGTCGCGCCGGTAAACAGCATGCTGCCACGCCCGCGTTCAAGCATGTCCGGAACTACTTCTCTCGCGCTCAGAAACGCGCCATAGGCGTTGACCCGCCAGGAATTCTCGTACTGTTCCGGGGTCATATCGGCGATTGTGCCAAAGGCCCCACCGCCGGCGTTATAGAGCAGGATTTCGGGCGGACCGAGCTGTTCACGGATCGTCTTGAACAGGGCCTCGATCTGAGCCCGGTCGCTCAGATCAGCCGGGGCCTCACAGACCTGCCCCCCTTCAGCCCGAATCTCTTCCGCCAGCGATGCGAGATATTCCGTACGGCGGGCGTTGATTGCCACCGCATATTCTTTAGCGAACCGGCGGGCCAGAGCGGCCCCCAAGCCCGGACCAACTCCGAGCACTGCAGCAACTGGTTTTTCTGCCATACTCACGTCCTAATGTCAGTGATAATTCCGCAGGCCTTTAAAAATCCCCTGCCGGATAGCATCATTCATATCTTCCAAGGTCTTCGACTGCCCGTTGTATGGGAGACAACCAGCCGTCATCCAGACACGTTTGAGAAGAATCTTGGGGGTAGCGATATCTTATGGGCCTGTTGATGGCCCTGGGACCGGCTCTTGATTGAAAGCTTATTATTTTCACATCCCACATCCTACCGGTAGCAGGAGAAAGGGACAAGCGTTTGCAGCGGACACCTATCTGATATACCTATCGGCCTTTGTCTGAGACAGCAGCGAGAGGCAGAGGAGAGACGCATGCGTGATGTCAAGTTTGGCTTGTTCCTACCCACTGGCGATTTTGCCGCGGCGAAGCAGGCTGCGCTGCGGGCCGAGAACGACGGCTTTTATTCGGTGTCGCTTAACGATCACTTTTTCTCTCCGTTGGGCACGCCGCAGGCCCCGCAGTTGGAGTGCTTCACCACCCTGACCGCTGTTGCCGCCGTGACCAGCCGCATCCGTCTGACACCCGCGGTCACCGCCGCCTCGTTTCGTCCGCCTCCGCTGCTGGCCAAGATTACGTCCACCCTGGATCAAGTCAGTAATGGGCGACTGACCCTGGGTCTGGGAGCCGGCTGGCAGCAGTCGGAATACGATGCTCACGGCTATGCCTATCCTTCCAACGCGGAACGTCTGGCCCAAATGTCCGAGGCCATCCAGGTGCTCAAAGCCATGTGGACCCAGGCGGAGCCAACGTTTCACGGCCAGTATTACACAATCGAGAAGGCCTACAATAATCCACGACCCGTGCAACAGCCCCGTCCGCCGCTGATGCTGGGCGGCTCGGGGAGCGGACTGCTCAAAATCGCCGCGGCCGAGGCCGACATCCTCAATATCATCCCACCCATTTTTAACGGCAAAGACTTTGTGAACGACCCGGTTGCCACCGTCGCCTTTGACATGACCCAACTCAAACGGCGGATTGGCATGTTCCGCAAATATGTCGGTGAAGTCGGCCGCGATCCGCAGAGCATCGAGCTCGGAGGTATGGTCATGCTGTGCCTGTCCGATACGGCAGACGATCCCCGGTTCGGCAAAATCGCGTCCCGCCTGGGTTTTCCTGATGTGGAAACGGCGCGGCGCTCACCACTGCTCTGTATGGGTACTCCGGACGAGGTCAGGCGTGACCTCACCACACGCATTGAAGACCTGGGCATCACGTATTTCGTTTTCATAGCGACCTCCGCTGATACGCAGGCACTCTTCGTCAAGAACGTCATGCCCGAGTTTGTGTCCCGCTAGAGCCCATATGCCACACATCGGCAGGCTGAATACGCTCCAGGTGGTCAAGGCAACGGACAAGGGAGTCTATCTCGACGCGGGAGCACTCGGCGAGATATTCCTCCCGCAGCCCGATGGTCCCGCTACGTGCCGGACAGGTGAACGCCTCACCGTTTTTCTCTACACGGATTCCGAGGATCGTCCGGTTGCCACCACGCAATCGCCATTGGCCATGGTCGGCGACTTTGCGCTGCTCAAGGTCGCCGCCGAGACACCGGTCGGCGCTTTTCTCGATTGGGGTTTACCCAAGGACCTGCTGGTTCCTTTTCGAGAACAAAACACGCCGATGAAAAAGGGGCGCGCCTATATTGTCAGAGTCTATCTGGATGAGCGGAGTCAGCGTGTCGTCGCCTCGGCAAAACTCGACCGCTTTCTGTCCGATACCGCGACCGATCTCCACGTCGGTCAGGAAGTTGACCTCTTCGTCTGTATCCAGACGACGCTGGGCCGCAAGATCATTATCAATCGTGCACACTGGGGGCTGTTGCACTCCAGCGACATCTTTCAGCCGCTTCACAGCGGACAACGGCTGACCGGCTTCGTCAAAACCGTGCGAGCGGACGGAAAGATTGACGTCTGTCTGCACAAGCCGGGATATGCAAAAGTCTCGGATATCAGCGCGATAATTCTGGACGCTCTGGAACAACACGGCGGACAGATTCCCGTTACCGACCGGAGTACGCCCGAGTCTATCCGGCAGTGGTTCGGGGTGAGCAAGAAGACGTATAAAAAAGCCTTGGGCGCGCTGATAAGAGAAGAGTCCACTCTGACGGATACCCAGGTCAGTCTGAAATCTGCACGGGGCGCTCGCACCAGGGTTAGGTTCAGGTGACTGGGCGCTGTATGGAGTTCCTTCAGCGAACAACCTATGCGGTACGTGGCACGGATCCGCTTGGCACGGATTGGACAACGGATGATGTGACCGGAAGTCCTTCCAGTCGTCAGGCCGATGCGAGCGTTGCCGTGAGCCGTAAAGACTTCGCGGAGCTGGAGGCCTTGAAAAACTGCCGGTTATACGAGCCGGTTATGTGTAGTGCCAGGGAACGAACATTGCCATGCGATATGACCGGGAAGGACACCCGGCCTGCACAGGAAACGGGGGGCACTGACCGGAGTAGGCCCGAGTGTATCCGTCAGGCTGGTTCCCCGGGGGGTGAGCGGAAGAAGACGTATCTAAGTAAAGGCCTTGGGCGCTGGAAGCCCGCACCTCGTATAAGAAGGTGCCGGCACTATCGTGAAGCTCTGACGGATACCCAGGTTTCAGCCTGAACCGGAACAGGCAGACACATGCCAAGGAGACCAGAGACCGGTAAAGGCTCACGCCTCGTCTAGGCGCTCTGCCGCTCAATCCGTTTTTGCAGCTTCTCCATTGGATAAGGCCTTGGGCACATCCGGCGCAGAACGCTATCTCGTGCTCGAGACAGCCTTGGTAAAATCCAGCGCCAGCGCGTCGCGGATATTCGGCTTCCGCGTCGGCATGGAATACTAGGTCGAGCCCATTATCAGCCAACAGCTTTTCCTGCGCCTTTTCGTTGGGAGAAAATGCGCCAGGCTCGCGGATATTCCTTCCGCCACATGGAATATCAGGTCAACCCATTGTCGGCCAACAGCTTCTCCTGGGCCTTTTCGTTGGAGAACAGGGCATTTCCGCCACAAAGCAGATATCCGCCAAGGTGATAGCATCGCCAACGAGATAGTCCCGGTTCGGTCAGTCCCCGCTCAATGCCTGAGAGATAAATCCCAAAGGCGTCTTTCGCCCTGGCATGAATATCCGCCGTCAGCTTGCCACCCATTAAGGCCAGGAGATAAATCTGTGAGTCGCGCGCAAAGACCAGGCTGGCGTCCAGAAAACTATCAATGCGGGCCGCCGAATACGCATCCGTTCCATACACCGGATAGGTCTTCTGCCCCAGACGCCCGACTGCGCGCATGATACTGTTCGATTCAAAAATCCCGGTCTGGCCGTCAGGACTGAAGGCTGCCGGAACCGTCCCAAACGGGTGCGCTTCGAGAAAGGCATCCGTCTTGAACAAACGGCCGGAAAAACCGGCCCGGGCCTGCCGTTCCGTCTCCTGAGGAGCGGTCTTTTCTTCTTCGGTCAGCGGGCGAGCCTCAAAATCCCACAGCCAGTTCTGCAAGTCAGGCGGAGTACTGCCTCGGATGTCAATGCGGATATCGCACAGGCGGGCCGCAATGGTGGCCTTCCAAATGCGCGGGTTAGGAAGATAGGAAAAAATGCGGAGGTCAAAGTCTGACATGGTGACTATCCTTTCCGAACAGCATATATCTCAGGCGAGGGAGCATAACAGAAGAACTGGGCTGAGGACATGACGGCACGCATGCATACAGAAAAACCCGGCTATGGCGACGGTAAGGCCTCATTTCAGGCCGCCGGCGGTGTGGCAGGGATACGGCAGTTGATCGACGATTTTTACGATTTGATGGAACGGTTGCCCGAGGCCCAGGAAATTCGGAATATGCACCCTGCTGATCTCACCCAGTCCCGAGACAAACTGGCCCGGTTTTTATGCGGCTGGTTAGGCGGACCGAAGCTGTATCACGAAAAATACGGCCCGATCAGGATTCCGAGTGCGCATGCCCATCTGCACATCGGGACGAAACAGCGCGATGCCTGGCTGTCCTGTATGCAACAGGCGCTGGAGCAACAACCCTACGCCGCAAGCTTCAAGGCGTATTTGATCGCACAGTTGGCGATTCCCGCGGAACGGTGTCGGACGCGGGATTAGGCCGTGGAGTCCTCGACCCAGGGTTGGCCGAGTCGCTCGGCAACCGCGTGGGGAGAATACGGAGACGAGTAGAAACCGACCTTATAGCTCGACCCGGCCGCAACGTCACTCCCCTGGAGTTCGACCAGCACCAGGTCGGCGGATGACACCTCCTGAGTCGGCAGGCTGGAGCCAAGCGTGGGAGCCTGGTCCGTATAAAACCGATGGACGCCAATATCCAAAGGCCACTGAATAGTCTCAAAAGGCCGCTCATAGGCCGGCTTGCCGCCAACGGCAAGCAACCGATTTTGCTGTTGGATAAACCACACTTTTGCCATAGGTTCGGCTTTCCTTATGTGAGAATCGGGATGACTTCCGTTTGGACCGGATCACCGGTCACAATCGCTTCATTCTCGGTGATATAGACGTCAACCTCGCTACGCACCCCAAAGTCTCCGGCCAGATAAATCCCAGGCTCGACCGAGAAACAGGTATGGGGCAGCACCCGGCGCGTATCACGGGTCTCGACGCCGTCCATATTCGCACCATTGCCGTGGACCTCCGTACCGATAGAGTGGCCGGTGCGGTGAAAAAACTGGTCACCATAGCCGGCATTGGCAATAACGCTTCGGGACGCGGCATCAACTTCATGACCGAAAAACGTCTGGCCGCTTGTCACACTTTCTTTCACAAAGGATATCGCGGCATCACGCGCCTCACGAACGAGTTGAAATATCTCCTGATAGCGCCCGGGGACAACCTTGTCCATAAAACCGGTCCAGGTGATATCGGCATATACCCCGTCCGGCTCTTTGGCCCACAGGTCAATCAGCACAAAGTCACCAGGCCGAATCAGCGCCGTCTGCTCGGCCGTTGGCGTGTAGTGCGGGTCCGCGCTATGGATGTTGGCAGCCACCACAGGCGGATAGTAGGTCGTCAGCCCATGTTGGGCAAAGCAATCCAGGATGAATTGCTGCACCTGATACTCAGACACCGGCGCGTTGTCTCTCAAATAGCCAAAGGCAGCGTCAACCGTCTGGCGGACCACCGTGGCCGCGCGGCGATGACTCTGCCATTGCTCTGGGGTCCAGACCGCTTCAAAGCGCTGCACCAGGTCCGCAGACGAGACCACCTCAACCCCAAGCTGACGGATGGTTTCAATTGTGCCGGCGTCAACACGCGAGATGTACGGGATGGCATTCCCCGGTGAATACTGCATGGCAATACGCCGCCGGTTACGCAGCAACTCGGCTAAGCGTTCTGCGTGCTGCTGCCAGGTAAAAAACGGCAGCTTTGGTCCGGGCAGGCGATCCAGACGATACGGCTCAATGCTGGAAACGAGTCCGATTGGCACACCCTCGGCCGGAATGAAGTAATACCAGCGTCGCGTCGACAGCTCAGTTTCATCGAGCCCGAGAATGCGGTAGGCGAGCGGGTCACTGCCCCGAAAATCGTAAAACAGCCACCCGTCGAGCGTTTCCTCTTGCAATGCGTGCTGAATCTCGTGCAAGCGCTCTGCGTCCATACCTTCCTCGCTTGAGTTGCGGCCCATCTGACGAGATGGTAATACTAGCCGCTGGAGGTTGAGAATGAAAGCAGGAATTCATCCAGAAACGTACCGAGATGTCGTCTTTCAGGACACCTCGGCGAACTTCGCCTTCCTCACGCGGGCGTGTATCGAGACGAACGAAACGATTGAGTGGGAAGACGGCAAGACCTATCCGTTGTATAGACTCGATATTTCGAGCGCGTCCCATCCGTTCTACACCGGGAAACAACGCATTGTTGATACAGCAGGACGAGTTGAACGCTTTCGTCGGAGATATGGGTTGCAAGACCCGGAGAAGAAAGAAGAAGACGCATAGCCTGCGTCGGACGGACGCAGAGCAAGACCGAGCGGAGGGGCGGTTTTCTACCGCCCCTTATTATATTTGTCTCCGCTCTGGCCCCCGGTTACGATTATGAGTGAAGCCGTTGCGTTGGGCGAAAAACTCTCTGAAGTTGAGAAGCGTTACGAAGAAGTGGAACGCACGCTGGGCCGTCCCGAGGTCGCCAGTGACGCCAAGGAGTATGCCAAGCTGGCCAAGGAGCACGCCGCCCTGGAAGAGGTCGTTACGTGCTTTCGGGAATGGCGCAAAGTCCATGCGGACCTCGAAGGCAGCAAAGCCCTGCTTGAAGATAGCGACCCGGACATGCGCGATCTGGCGCAAGAAGAGATCGAGGGTCTGAGCCAACGGGCCACCCAGCTTGAAGACCACCTCCATCTCCTGCTGCTTCCCAAAGACCCGCTTGACGAAAAAAACGTAATTCTTGAAATCCGGGCCGGCACCGGAGGCGAGGAAGCAAGTCTGTTTGCCGCCGACCTGTTTCGGATGTATTCGCATTATGCCGAACAGCGCAACTGGCGTATGGATGTGCTGGGTTCGAGCCCAACCGGCCTGGGTGGATTTAAGGAAATCATCAGCATGGTCACGGGCAAGAATGCCTACAGCCGTCTCAAATTCGAGGGCGGGGTGCATCGCGTCCAGCGGGTTCCCGAGACGGAAGCGTCGGGTCGAATTCACACCTCGGCCGTCACAGTCGCAGTCCTGCCTGAAGCGGATGAGGTCGATATCGCCATTGACGAAAAAGAGCTCCGTATCGATGTTTTTCGGTCCTCCGGTCCAGGCGGACAAAGTGTCAACACCACGGATTCGGCCGTCCGCATTACGCATCTACCAACCAACCTCGTGGTCTCCTGCCAAGATGAGAAATCGCAGCACAAGAACAAAGCCAAGGCGCTTAAAATTCTGCGTTCTCGACTGCTCGAACGGGCACAAGCAGAACAACAGAGCGAAATCACGGCTTCGCGGCGGAGCATGGTCGGCTCGGGAGATCGCTCCGAGCGGATACGCACCTATAATTTCCCCCAGTCGCGCATGACCGACCATCGGATCAATATGACGCTCCACACTCTTGAGCGTATTCTTGATGGAGAGCTCGACCCGGTTGTGGATGCCCTCATCACTTCGCATCAGGCCGAAACGCTCAAGGCTACCGCGAATTGAATTCGGCCCGACGGGGTTGTCTCCGGTGAAAAACGTTCAGACTCGCCCTACCCCGCTCACAATTCCTCCAAGTCTCCAGCCGGATTCCTTATCCCGTGCTGAGACGGTCGCCCAGCTTGTGGCCTGGGCCGAGCATAGGCTCAAGACGGCCAATATAGACACGCCTCGCCTGGACGCGGAAGTCCTGCTGGCGCATACGCTTCACGTCAGCAAGTCTTGCCTGTACAGACGACTTCAAGAGAGGGTTGCCGATTCTCAGAAAACCGACTTCCAACAGAGCGTGGTCCGCCGGACCCAACGCGAGCCGGTAGCCTACATCACCGGCCGCCAGGAATTCTGGTCGCTGGAGTTCCAGGTCAACCCCTGCGTGCTTATTCCGCGTCCCGATACGGAAATCCTTGTTGAGACGGCCATACGCCTGCTGGCATCGTCTCGGATAACCGCTCCACGTATCCTTGATATTGGGACAGGTAGCGGCTGCATTGCCGTTGCCCTCGCGACTGAATTGCCGAACGCACATATTTGGGCGGTCGATAGGACGCATACAAGCCTGTCCATTGCTCAAAAGAATGCCCAGACGCATCAAGTTGGTCACCGCATCACCTTTGCCTGTGGAGACCTGCTCGCTCCCGTGCCGTCTGGCGGACCATTCTTTGACCTACTCGTGACTAATCCCCCGTATATCGCCTCTCAAGCGCTCGACACGCTTCAGCCCGAGGTCCGACTATGGGAGCCGCGGGCCGCCCTGGACGGCGGAGTGGATGGTCTCGATTTTTACGGCCGTCTGTTGTACGACAGTCCAGACTACATACGGCCTGACGGCTGGCTCGTCGCGGAAATTGGGGAGACGCAAAAAGACGCCCTAGTGCAGCTTGGACAAAAGGTGCAGCTCGGATACAAGCAGCGCCGCCTGCGTTTCCAGACGTGCAGGCAAGACTATGCTGGCCGGGACCGGGTGGTTGTCTTCCAAAAGACCGCTGGTTGAGTAGTAGCGAGTGGTGAGGTAGCGGGACGGGCTCTATGGATACGATTCTCATTCAAGGCGGTATTCCCCTGCATGGGGAAGTAACGGTCAGCGGCGCGAAAAATGCCGCCTTACCGCTGCTCTTCGCCTCTCTTTTAACCCACGAGGAATGCACCCTGCGTGGCGTGCCACGTCTGGTCGATATCCAGACTGCCCTGAGCTTGCTGACTGAACTCGGGGTGCGGGCGGATTGGCTCAGTACGGATGAGGTCGTACTCGATGCCAAGCGGGTCGGTCAATTTGAAGCGCCGTATGACCTGGTCAAGACCATGCGGGCGTCGTTTTTGGTGCTTGGGCCGCTGTTGGCTCGCTTTGGCCGGGCTCGCGTTTCAACCCCTGGCGGCTGTGCCATTGGGACCCGTCCGGTCAATATTCATCTGGCGGGCTTACAGCAGCTTGGCGCATCCATACGGATTCGACAAGGCTATGTCGAAGCGCGGGCCAACCGGCTGACGGGGGCGCGTATCAGCCTCGATTTTCCCTCCGTGGGCGCGACAGAGAACCTCATGATGGCGGCCACCTTAGCCACAGGAACAACCGTCCTGGACAATGCCGCGCGTGAACCCGAAATTGAGGACCTCGCAGCCATGCTTATTGCAATGGGTGCTCGTATTCATGGGGCAGGGAGTCAGACAATCGTGATTGAGGGTGTTGATGCACTGCACGGCGTCAGCCATCAGGTTATTCCCGATCGCGTCGAGGCCGGGACTTTTCTTATTGCCGGTGCAATCACGTCGGGCAACATTCTGGTTCAGGGTGCCCACGCCGATCATCTCACCAGCTTTTTGGACACCCTGCAGCGCGCAGGTGTCGTCATTCGCCACGAACCGGAAGGGATTCGGGTCCAGGGCAATGGACGGCCGACCGGCGTCCAGTTCAGTACTCAGCCCTACCCAGGCTTTCCAACCGACCTGCAAGCACAAATGATGGCGCTCCTGACCTTGGGTGAAGAGCAGAGCAGCATCACCGAAACCATTTTCGAGAATCGCTTTATGCACGCCCAGGAACTCGTCCGTTTAGGCGCCGACGTGTATGTCCAGGGCCATACCGCAACCATTCAGGGCGTCGCGTTTTTAAGCGGTGCGCCCGTCATGGCGACCGACTTGCGAGCCAGCGTGTCGCTGATCCTGGCCGGATTGGCAGCCCGCGGTGAGACGGAGGTCGCCCGGATTTACCATCTTGATCGCGGCTATGAACACATCGAGGCCAAGCTGTCTCAGCTTGGGGCAAAAATCCAGCGCCAAACACATCGGCCCGTCCAATGACACGCTCCGCAGCAAAAGCTCTGGTTCCGCTGCTCTCTACAACGGATGCGGCTTGCCAACGGCACCTGGACAAACTGCTGTCGCGGGGCGAGAGCGCCAGTGCCCAGGTTGAAGCCGCGGTCCGCTCCATTTTGTACGATGTTCACAAACGCGGCGACCGGGCGCTTATAGCTCTCACCAAAAAATTCGATCAGGTGTCACTCTCGCCTCACGAACTGGGCGCGACCCAGGCCGAGATGGAGTACGCGCTCAAGAGCCTGGCAGCGCCCGTCAGAAAAGCGCTACGCGCCGCGGCCCAACGTATCCGGCGCTTTCACCGCAAGCAGCGCCAGTCATCCTGGACCTATCGTGACGCGCTTGGAGTCACTCTGGGCCAGAAGATAACACCGCTTGAACGGGTCGGGGTGTATGTTCCCGGCGGCACCGCGGCCTATCCGTCTTCGGTGCTCATGAATGTGATTCCAGCGAAGGTTGCTGGGGTCAAAGAAGTTATCGTGGTCTCCCCGCCGTCTCCCGAAGGAGACAATCCCGCCCTGCTGGCTGCGGCTCGTATTGCGGGTGCGGACGCCTTTTTTCGGGTCGGCGGAGCCCAAGCGGTAGCCGCCCTGGCGTATGGCACCCGGACGATTCCACGCGTCGATAAAGTCGTCGGACCGGGCAATATCTATGTGGCGACCGCCAAACGGCTCGTCTTTGGCCGGGTTGATATCGATATGATTGCCGGGCCGAGTGAGATTCTGGTAATCGCCGACCAGACGGCCAGACCCGACTATATTGCGGCCGATATGCTCTCCCAGGCGGAACATGACACCCTGGCCGCCCCGCTGTGTCTGACGACGTCCCGACGCCTGGGACAGGCGGTGGTCCGGGAACTCACCGAACAGCTCGCCCGGCTTCCCCGGCGCGCCATCGCGTCGGCCTCCCTACGCCGCTTCGGCGCGGTTATTCTCGCCCGGCATCGTCAGGAAGTCGTGGAACTGGCCAATGCGATTGCCCCTGAACATCTGGAACTGGCCGTCAAAGACCCGCAGGCCTGGGTCAAGGATATTCGGCACACTGGAGCAATTTTTCTGGGGCATCTTTCGACCGAACCGTTTGGCGATTATATCGCCGGACCCAACCACGTGCTGCCGACCGGCGGGACGGCTCGGTTTTCCTCGCCTCTGGGCGTCTATGACTTCTTGAAACGTACCAGCGTGATACGGGCGTCGTCGCAGGCCCTGTCTGCCTTGGGTCCCGAAGTGGTGCGGCTGGCCGAGCTTGAGGGACTTGAGGCCCACGCCCGAGCCGTGCAATATCGTTTAGACGGAGGCAGGCATGGCCGCACGCAAAGCTGATGTCCAGCGAAAGACCAATGAAACCGATATCCGCCTGAGTATCCAACTCGAAGGTGAAGGGCAGTACGAGGTCTCGACCGGTGTTCCCTTCCTTGACCATATGTTGGAACTGTTTGCCCGACACGGCTTTTTTAATCTCAGGGTGCAGGCGAGCGGCGATATTGCGGTGGACGATCATCATACGGTTGAAGACATCGGCCTGGCACTCGGCCAAGCACTCCGGGAAGCCCTGGGCGACAAACACGGCATCCGCCGCTTCGGTGATGCCAGCGTGCCGCTGGACGAAGCCCTGGTCTCGTGCGTGGTTGACCTGAGTGGGCGGCCGTTTCTGGCCTATAATCTGGAGATTCAACAGGAAAGGGTGGGAAATTTTTCAACGGAGCTGGTCCACGACTTTTTTCTGGCCCTGACGAATCAGGTCGGCATGAACCTGCACCTGAATATGGCCCAGGGCCGGAACCCCCACCACATTATCGAGGCTGGCTTCAAGGCTTTTGCTAGGGCGCTCAGCAGTGCGGTCGAGCATGACCCCCGAGTTCAGGGTGTCTTATCCACAAAAGGCAGCCTGTAAATTCGAGAAGACCAACTGTTCAAAGAGGACCGGCCCATGAAAGCCGCGGTCTTTTACGAATACAATGCGCCCCTGATAGTCGAAGAGATCCAAATTGATGCGCTCGTGTCACGGCGGATCACCCTGGAAGATATCAACACCGCGTTTGACTGGCTGGAGAAAGGCGAAGTAGCGCGTAGTGTGATTCTGTATTGAAAGAACATCTCACAGAGAGACGCCATGGAAGACACCCGATCAATCCGCACGCAGATCCGTTACGAAACCGGCCGCAAAGGTCCACCCGAGGGCTTTCCACAGTTCCCAGACCTGCCCGGTAAACGTTACACCGATCAGCGTTTTTATGACCTGGAAAAACAGCACTTGTGGCGGAAATCCTGGCTGTTGGCCGGACATATGGATGAAATACCAGAGCCGGGCTGTTTTAAGCTATGGGAAACGGCCGGACAGCCGGTTGTCCTTCTCCATACCCGGACTGGCGACGTGCGTGCGTATTACAATACCTGCCGCCACCGGGGGGCACCGCTCGTACGCGAGGCCACAGGCAAAGTCGACCGCTTCACCTGTGGCTATCACGGCTGGACCTATAATCATGACGGCGAACTGATTAATCTCCGTGATAAGCGCGATTTTGTGGGTCTCGATTTTTCCTGTCGTTCGCTGTATTCCGTCCGTCTCGAACGCTTGGGCAAGTTTCTGTTTGCCAACTTTGACCCGGACGCTCCTCCGCTGACACACGCGCTGGCGCCGCTGCTCCCGCAGTGGGAGCAGTTTCAGTTTGAGCGCTTGCGTTTTGTGCAGAAAGATACGTTTAGCCTGAACTGCAACTGGAAGATCGCCATGGAATCCAACATGGAGGTCTATCATGTCCGGTCGATTCACCCGGAGACCGTCTCGCCGCTGCTGGATCATCGCGGCAACGTGAATACGCTCTACCCGGGTGGGCACGGGCGTATGATAGCGCCCCTCAAAGCACAGAACCATACGGAAACGGCCGAGATCATCGAGGATCGCCCGGATATTGAAACCGTTGGTGAGATCCCACGGACCTGCGTGGTATCCTTTAATATCGTACCCAACCTTGTTTCGCCCATGAACGAAAAGGGGCTGCCGATTTTTGCCTTCTGGCCAACCAGCATCAACACCACCACGCTTGAGCTTTCATGGTTTGGAGAGGATTGGGGCGACGCACCGAAGCCGAGCACATGGGACACCTATATCGACTATTTCAATGACATTGTCGGAGAGGACCAGCAGTTTGGTAACGGCATTCAGAAGGGAGTCGAGTCCTACGCCTTTGATGGCGTGCCGTTGAACTACCAAGAAGCACGCCTGTATCACTGGCATCAAGCTGTCGATGAGATCATCGGGATTGAGAACATTCCACCTGAACTCCGCGTCGCTCCAGTCATTGAGCCGAGCTGGATTTCCCAGACCTGAGTGAACTGAGGTCGGTCGTCACACTGTAGCAAGCACCATCGCTGCGCAATTTGGGTAACGCAGCCCATCGGTCCGTTCACAACAGTACAGAGCGTTTACCTCGTCTGCCTCGATGCTTCGCACCGTCGTGAAGCTATATGCCAACAACTGTTTCTTGAGTGTTGCGGGATCCGAATAACTCTTAAATGGTTCCAGCTCGCGGTGCGGTGAGTCCTGCAGCAGTTTCCCGGCGCGCTCGCCGATTCCACTCCAGCTCGTATCCGGTGTCAGAAAGTCGGTAACGAGTTGTGTCCCGGCTGGACAGCTCCCCAGGACGCGGGCTGTCTCAAGGACGCGTTCAATAGTGAGGTAGGGCTGGACGCCAAGCCACACAAAGAAAGCGGGGTTGTCCGGATGAAACCCATACTCCGCGAGCGTTGGTAACAGTACCTCCGGTCCCTCGGCAAAGTCCATCTCGACGAAGTGCAAATTTTTGTCGGTCGGTAAATCAGCATCGGCAAAAAGGCTGCGGGTCCATCTCGACGTATCTGGATGATCTACGGCAAAGACTGGAACGTCTGCCTCGAAGGCAAGTGACAGGTCCAAACCGGCCCCGAGCAGCGCAATCTGTTTGAGGCCGCTCTCAAAAAATGCATCTCTGGTGAAGCGTGAGCGCAGTACGGTGAACATGCGCAGACTTGCGGCGATCCGCACGGCGGACTGCGAGTCGCCATAGTGTGCCGCTGTGGCCAGCTGTCCTTGAAGAGCCGTCTCTAACATCTGCCGGTCGAGCTTCAGCAGCGGCCGGGCAACACGATCAACGAAGATACTGGGTTTCGGATCCAGCACCATGTGAATGGCACGTAATACAGCGGAAAATTCTGCTGTGACACTTCTGTGCCCTCGCTGCATACCGGTCCTCCCCAGGACCTGAGTTGCGTGGGCTACTCCGGTTTGTTGAGGTGCATGCCGAGCAGTTCATGCGCAATATGGAACCCCAGATCCTGCACCAACCGCTGCTTCCACTGTCGCCGCAACACCGCACTCGTCATACGCCGGATCGCACGCGGCTTCTGCATAACCTTTTCGGCAATCTCCCATGCCCGTGGCAGCAGCCGGTCGAGCGGCAGCACCTCGTTGACGAGGCCCAGTTCCTTGGCCGTCTGCGCGTCAATCGTGTCACTGGTGTACAGAAAGTACGCAGCGCGCTTCAGCCCCATCAACTCTTGGAACGTCAAGCCCTGGCCGTCCCCAGGCACCAGGTTGAACTTGAAGTGCGGATCGAACAGCTCGGCGTGCTCCGCGCACAGCGTAATGTCGCATAACAGGGCGAATTCCGTGTGCAAACCTGAGCCATTGATGCAGGCAATCGTAGGAATATCGATATTGAAGATAAATGCCTCTAGCAGCTTGGTCGCGTCCGCGTAGATCTGATCGTAGAACACATCCGCGGACATCTCATGGAAGGGCAGTTTGGACATTTCCGGGTCAAAGCCAGCAATCCACTTATCCCCGGTGCCGCTGAAGATCAGCACCTCGTTGTCGGGGTCGTTGCCGATGTCGAGCCACAGCTGGGACCAGGCGTTGTGAATCGGCAGGCCGTATATGACGGGTCCTCCCTCGGTGTGCATGTGCACCTGGAGGATGCCGTCGCGGCGCTCCATGTTAAAGTACGTGGCGTATTTCTCCTGGTAGTCCTCGAACCGCGGCCGGCTCACAAACCCCAGGCGTTGTTCCCTCTCTCGTGCGTTCGGTCGTTCGTCAGTCTTCGCGCTCATGCGGCTCCCCTCCTTTTTACTAGATTCGCTGCCCTGAGGACTGGTGTGGGTGCCCCTCCCCAGGGCACCCTTGAGTAGCGATTGAGTATTAGCCAGCCGGCGCATCGAAATCGCTGGCACTGTGTCGTTCGATGAGCCGCTCTTCCTCTGGTCCCCAGGATTTGTTCACGCGACGGCCGCGTTGGACGGCGGGCCGGGCTTCAATTTCTTTCGTCCATCGGATCACATGCGTGTACGATTGAACGTCAAGAAACTCTGCGGCTTCATAGATATTCTGTCCTACTAAGGCACCATACCAGGCGTAGTTCGCAATGTCCGCGATCGTATACTCGTCGCCACACAAATACTGATGGTCGCTGAGATGGCGATTCAACACATCGAGGAGGCGTTTTGTCTCCATGGCGAAGCGATTGATGGGATACTCGAACCTTTCCGGCGCGTAGGCATAAAAATGCCCAAACCCGCCGCCTATGTAGGGAGCGCTGCCCATCTGAAAGAACAGCCACGACAAACATTCTGCGCGGACTGAAGGCTCGGTCGGCAGGAAAGCGCCGAATTTTTCCGCCAGATAGACGAGCATGGCGCCGGACTCAAAGACTCGGGTCGGGGGGGTGGTGCTGCGGTCAAGCAACGCCGGGATTTTGGAATTTGGGTTGATGGCCACAAAACCACTGCTGAACTGCTCACCCTCACTGATGTCGATCAGGTAGGCATCGTACTCGGCCGCCTTGATACCGAGTTCAAGGAGTTCCTCCAGCAGGACGGTCACCTTGACGCCATTGGGCGTGGCAAGCGAATAGAGCTGCAGGTCGTGTTCACCTACAGGCAGTTCTTTGTCGTGCGTCGCGCCTGCGATAGGTCTGTTGATGTTTGCAAAACGCCCTCCACTTTCTTTGTCCCACTGCCAGACTTTCGGCGGTGTGTACGTACTGTCTTCTGCCATATCTTCTCCTTTTCTTTGGAATGGTTTTCCAGAGTATGCGTAATGGGGCTGATCAGCGTGCAACCGTGGGCGACCAGTTATAGATGCGGGCGAGGCTGCCGCCCATGAGCGCGGCTCGCTCGGAGTCGGACAACTGGTCGGTGACCCGGAACGCCTCGACACCTTGCTCGTAGGTCAGCAACCCGACCGCCCGGGTCCAGTCCGTGCCCCACAGGCAGCGCTCAAAGCCGTACGCCTCGAAGATCTGTCCCAGGGGCTCCCAGATGTCGGCGTAGGGAAATGGCTCGTGCGACAGGGTGCACGCCCCGGAAATCTTGATGGCGACATTGTCATGCTCGGCAAGGGCGATGACCTTGCCGAGATCGGCAAAGGGCTCTGGCAGAGCAGGAGGCTGGAAGGGCTGCCGGAGGCCCACGTGATCCACGACCACCTGAGTGTTCGGGTTCCTGCGAGCCAGTTCACCCAAGAGCGGGAGTTTTCCCCAACACAGCACGTTCACCGGGAGGCCGTGCCGCGCACCAGCCGCCAATATCCGGTTCAGACCCGGATCGTCAGCGGCCGCGTCACCCATCAGCATGATGCGCGCTCCAACCACCCCCGGCCTTGCCGCCCATTCGGCAATCTCGTCGCTAACGGTTTCTATCCGGGGATCGAACGGTTTGATCAGGCCGAACCGGCCGGGATGCCTGGCATACACTTCAAGCACATAACTCGCATCGAAACGGTACAGGGTCCACGGCGAGACCAACAGGGACCCGTCAACACCAACGGCATCCATCGCGGCAACCATGTCATCACCCGTAACCTCGGATGGGCCGGGCAATGTCCTCCTCCACGGCCGCTCCGGGTGGTCACGTTCATAGGCATGGACCTGCGAGTCGATCGTCGGGGTCGGGTCAGTTTGCGAAGCGGCCACCATTCTTTTGGGTTCTCTCCGCGAGCTTCAGTTACGCGTCTGCAAAGTGGGGCAGCACGTCTTCAATCAGCATGCGCTGCGAGTTCTCCCAGGCTTCGTTGTTTTCCGACTGGTCGAAGGTCAGGGCCAGCAGGCAACCGAAGCCGCCGGTTTGTTCGTACATATCGCTCAGCTTTTGGGTCACGGTTTGCGGCGAGCCAACCAGCCACACATAGTCGGCCAGGTATTCCAGGGTCACGTCGGAATCCGGGACTTCGGGGTGGTGCTTGAACAGGCTCATCATCTCGAACGACTTGAAGAGCGGCAGCAAATACTCGCCCCACACCCGGCCCAGCATGCCGTTCAGGGCTTGCTCGCGCGCCTCTTGGTCGGTCTCGGCGATATAGACCTCGCGCGAGATGCGCCAGTCGCTACGGGATGGCGTGACGCCGGACCGCTCGGCGCCTTCGACCACGGCCTGCCAATGGGTGTTGAGATAGCTGTTGCTCAGCGCAATGCTGAGGGGCAGGAAGCCGTTCTCACCAGCGAATTTCAGGGTATCCGAACCTGGGGTGAGGCCGGCGATACCGATCGGCGGGTGAGGGCTTTGGAAAGGTTTGAGGTGAAACTTGAGGGAGTCGAGCATGGTGTCAATACGGTTGAACGACCAGAACTCACCCTGATATTCAAACGGCTCTTCGCTCTGCCACAGCCGGAGCATGATATTGAGCGCCTCCAGCGTCATACGCCGATTTTCTCCGGCCGCACCGTCCACATTGAACAGCTTCCAATCGCTCGGCAGGCCACTCGTTCCGACCCCCAGCATGAAGCGGCCCTGGGCCATATGGTCCAGAAAAGCCACCCGGTGGGCCAGCTCAACCGGATGATGATACGGCAGGAGATGAGCGCCGGGACAGAGTTTTATGCGCTGGGTGCGCAGGAGGGCCTGGGCAATGAGCAAATCCGGGGCGGGGTTGGGTTCCCAGGGGGCGGTGAAATGTTCGCCTATCCATGCCTCGTGAAAGCCGACGCGATCAACAAACTCCAGGTGTTGCAGGTCCCAGGCATGGCCCTCGTAGAGGTCCCTTTCGGGTGGGTGTGAGGGCATCATAAAGACTCCGGCTTTCATAGGCTTCCTCCTTCAGCTCCCGCTTCTGCGGGCTACGTGGACACCTATCGGTTTTCGCCCGGAGCCTCAAGGCCAGAGCTTTCTCTTCCATTGATTGGCCGTGCCGCGCTGCCTGGATTCTGAGCTGGCGTTTTAGCTCGTCTTCGAGATTGCGAATCGTAATGCTGGCCATGTCACCCCTCCAATTGGATTAGGCAGAGATTACGATACGATTGCATTGCAATCAAGAGAAACCAAGCATTGTCTAAGCCTACCGCCTATATCTTTTTACTCCACGTCGGTAATGACGAAATTCTGGCTACTCTGTTGCCACGCCAGAGTGGTGGCCTGTCCTGGCATGGGGAAGTCCTCCACTACACACTCCACTTTCCCTTCCTCTATCCGTGGCGGAGTTCTCTGCGTCGTCCCTTCTTCCTGCGCACGGTATGTATCCAGAAGCGCCCATAGCATCCTCACACCACGCCTGTCCCCCCAAATGGACCAGCGGGGGCATTTGCACAGAAACCTACGGTTTGGCGAACATTGACCAACAGTATCACAGGAATTTTCAGCCATTGCCTCGTGCTCTCGATACGGCAAAAGAGGAACCTAAAGAAAATATTGGACAGTCAGGAGGAGTCGGGCTTCGTCCCTCTCAAAATCCCAATGCCCCCCGGCTAAGGTGCGAACCGCTCCGAGTCGGCCGATCGCCCCGCCGATGAGATAGGGCGCATCCGGCTGTCTCGTCATCTGACGAAGGCCACCGCCAATGAAAAGCCAATCGTACCAGCTTCTTCCCGAAGCGAACTGGAATGGAAACCCAATCAGTTGCCACTCGCGGTTGGTGATTCCAGCCGCGTCGCGAATCTCCGTCACGCGGCCATTCAGCAGTCCCCCCACCTCGGTCACGTCGAACAAACGATTCCACATGGGTTGCAGAAATCCGTTGGGGTTGGTGAATGCCAGTCCTTGAGGGCCTAAGGCCCGACCAAGTCGGCTGTCGTGGCTGAGAAAGCCCCACCCTTCGTAGCCCAGCGTCGCGGTCGCCAGTAGGAACTTCCCACCATTGCCATCGCCAATCGTCTCATCCACGTAGAAGAATTCAAATGCCGGACGGAATTGTCTGCCTGTCGCGGGGTGAACGTAGCCTACCGTAGTGCGCCATTGCTCACCGTCCGTGCCGCCCGTGAACATCAGGCGAGTGTTGTACAGGGCGAGGTAGCCACCAGGCGAGGTTCTCTGTCCAACCTCTTGGAGTTGTGCCGAGGCAATCGTTTGCCACCCATACTCCAGTGCGTCGCGATACGAGAGCTTGGCAAACCACATATCGGGGCCGAAGCGATCTTGTGAGACATAGCCGCCACCAACTCCAAGCGAGCCAGGAAGCAGGACGCCGGTGGGGAGGCGGTATTCACCCTGGGCTTCCCACGCCTCCACTCCCGTGCCACTGACAGTCTGAGCAGCGAGAATGAGATCGCCCGCGTCTGGAGCGGCGGCCAACGCACGAAGGAATCCGCCCCCATAGGTGAGGGGTGGCCCATGTTTCAGATCGATGCGGCCCACACCGCCGCGAAAGACCGGAGTCCACAGCGCGAGCTTCGTCGTCTCGCCACCGTCGTTCACTCGTTGATGAAAGTCCACCAGGCCCGGATGGAACAAGGGATTCTGCACTTGGAATCCCTTAAATGCCCCTCCGGGGGGCTCTTTTTCAGGGTCCCAAAACGAGTAGGCGGTGCTCATCGCGCCGAGCGCATGCACCAGTACGGCGGTGACGCTGACGCATCCCACAGACTTCCGTAGTCCCTTCACGAGGCGACACCGCAGGCGCGCCGTAAGGCTCCGCATTAAGCTTCTCTTCGTTCCCGCGCCATCAGGCGCGAGACGATGGCGGGATGGACATTGAAGAAACGCGCCTGCGTCTATTCCTCGATTTCACCCCATCCAGATCCCGCTTGCTCCACGATCTGGGCCACTCATAATCATGGCTTTGCCAGAAATGCGGTGGCCTGCGCGAGTTCCGGACGTTCGGTATCATGATCAGCGGCCAGCGTCTGCAACTTGGCGTAATGCTCGCGGGCCGCCTGGCGGTTGCCGGCTGCTTCGGCAGCGCGACTGGCACTGTACACGACTCGGAAACGGTTAGGGTCACGTTGCAAGGAGCGCTCGAATTCGGTGAACGCTTGCGCCGGTTGGTTGAGCGCTAAGAGCATCTCGCCCAGCAGTCCCCGTAAAGGGACAACATTCCCCGGAGTCACCGGCGCTTTATCACTGGCCTCTTCTGCTTCGGCGGCGGTGCGCATTAACTGAATCGCTTCCTCATCACGCTTCTCCGCCAGGGCGGTCCAGGCAAGAATCGTCTTGATTTGAAAGTCCGTCTGGTTCGCCCAGTAGTCGATCTTGGCTGCCGTCATTACGTCCTTAAGCGCCTGCAATCGCTCCACATCCTTGCGCGCCGCCGTAACCTCTCCACTGCGCGCCGCACCCAAGCCGCGAGCAAAGACTAGAATGGCCTCCGCATGAGGGAACTTGTCCCAAGCCATCTCGCGTGGGCTGAGTTGGAGCGCCGCTGCCTGCTGCCAATCGCCGCGCTCTAACGCATAGCGAGAGGGAATCGCGGCAAAGGCGTAGGCGGCCGAAAAGTCTTCCACCTTGACCTTGCGTATCGCCGCAACCTCATCCACCAGGCGCTTCGCCGCCTTATCCTGCGCTTGCTGAAGATGGCCAAACACCATGTAATCCATGGCATGTAGCGCATCGTATGAGCCGAGCCCAAGGGTTTGCCCGGAGAGTTGATTCTTCGCCGCACGGTACGAAGCACGATTGCTCTCGACCATTTCCGGCCAGAGACCAACCCGGCTGAAAATATGTGAGGGCATATGCAACGCGTGTGGCACTGAAGGCGCGACGGTGGCGTAGACGCGGGCAGCGGGCAGCCCCTTCTCAGCCAGCCCGGCATAGTCGTATGTGTGGATCAGGTAGTGGGCAATACCCGGATGGTGTGGGTGTTGCTTGAACAAGGGCTCCAGGATGCTTGCGGCCTTAAGCTGGTGAGCGAAGGTTTTGTCGGTAGGCACGGCGGTCATGTTGAGCACGAGCGCGTACAAGATCTGCGCCTCGTCATCCTCGGGATAGCGTGTCGCCACACCCTCCATGCCCTTTTCGAAGGCCAGCACTCGCGACCGATAGTCCACCGTCTGCCATTCTGTAAAGAGCGTGGCCAGCGCCGCAATATAGTCGCGTTCACGCTCGCTCTTGGCGCTCACGCGCAGTGCCTCCGCCATGGCCGCTTCCCCTGCCTTCGGCGCGTTCGTATTGATGGACCAGCCGAAAGGATTGCCCATCGACATGATGGCAATGCCCCAATACGCCATCCCGCACTCGGGGTCGTGTTCCAGGACCTTGGTGAAGGAGTGCTTCGCCGGTTCGAACCAGAAGGAGTGAAACATCGCCATCGCCCGATTGAACTCCTGTTGCGCAACAACATTGCACGAGACGCGAAAGTGAACCTCCCCGAGCTGCTCGGGCGAGGTAGCTGCGGTAGTTGCTGGGGAAGCGTGGTGGTCAGGCTCACTCTGTGCCCAAGCGCTGTGACTGGAGATGCTGAGCAAGGTTACCAACAGCCATACGATCAATCTTGCCATTAACATAGAGACTCCCGACACCGCCGCCAAAATGATTTTTTCTCGCTCATGATTTGCCGTGTTCATTGAAAATCTCCTTCCCCAGAGCGCTAAAAAGACTAACCAAGTTGAGCGGAATACTGATTGTGATCCTCTTGAGAGTTGGCATAGAAAACATCGATAGTGCCGGCGCGTGTTTTCACAGAGATGGGAAAGGCCCGTTCGAATGCCAGCGAGATGTCCCAGTTTTCCGTCATTTCCCAGGTCATTCCCACAGCGAGCGTTTGAAATCCATAGGCTGGGAGCGTGAGAAAGGCGCCTGGTGCGCTGACCGGATTCGAGGCGTAGCTATATCCAGCACGTAGCGTCAGGTCCGACGTGAGTTCGTATTCTGTACCGATCCGGTAGATATACTGATCATCCCACTGAATAGGAGCTGCTAACGTGCTCGGGAAGCCGTCTGGGGGAGTATCCAACTTGACCTGGAACGTCTGAAAAGGATCTTCTGTGCCCCAGCCAATCCAGGAAAAGCCGAGCTCAACAAGCCGCTTGGGGAGAAATGAAAGATTGGCTGGATTGAGGAATTGGTTGAGCGCGTCGCCGCCAGAGGCTGATGTCGCGCCGGCCATGCCTGCAGAGCGCGCCCCATAACTCAGTGAATAGAGGGCAGTGGTCGCCGCTGCTTGCTGCGGGACGATGAGGAACAACGTGAGGAGAAGGGAGACCCGTCCACAGTTGCGCATCTTCATCTGCACTATTCTCTTTCTGCCTACGGTTTGTCTCCGGCTGAAACACGAAACCCGCGTGCCCGCCAATCCAACACGCCATCGGGCAGATGTCTGGCCTGAAACCCATGATTCTGTAAGACCTGCACGGCCTGACCTGACCAGACACAATACGGGCCACGACAGTAGGCAACGACCTCTCGGTCCTGCGGCAGCTCAGCGAGGCGGTCTTCGAGTTCCTCGAGAGGGACGGAGATTGCCCCAGGAATATGTCCCGCCTGGTACTCTTCCTGGGGGCGAACATCAACGACGGTCACCTCGCCCTTGCGGACACGCTGGAGCAGGGTTTTTTGATCGACCGGTTCTAAGTTGGCTTGCCCGGTAAAATATTGACTGACGATACGATCGAGTTCCGCCAGATGCGTGACGGCCAAGACCCGTAATGTCCGGAAAAAATCGGCAACCGTTTCATCGGTGAGGCGATACCAGACCGAGGTCCCGTCGCGTTTCGCTTCGACCAGCCGCGAATTCCGCAAGACCTGAAGATGCTGTGAGGTATTCGCTTGGCTCAGATGTGCTGCTTGAGCCAACGCTTCGACCGTCCGTGGGGCCTGGCTGAGGAGTTCCAAGATCTCCAACCGTTTAGGATTCGAGACAGCTTTTCCGATCCGTGCAATCTGTTCGAAGATGGCCTCTGAGAGCTGTTTGTTGGTTTCTTCCATTATGGCCTCATTGCTTTCTCCCTACACTTCTTCGGGGAAGCCTGAGAAAAATGGGGGACATCGCTTTCAAGACTTGGTCCCCCCCAACATTCTTATATAATAACTATCTTATATAAGAATGTTTGAATAAATCAAGAAGGTTCGAGCCTGGGCATCTTCCGTATCTTCTGCGACAAAATGCACTTTTTTATGTTTTTTCAGGGGGCACGGGCGGCGAACAGGTGCCCCGTAGTCCCTTGATTCCCGCTAGTCCGGCGGGAATAATGGCCGTCCACTATGATCGCGATTATTGATTACGGTATGGGCAATCTGCGGAGCGTCCAAAAAGGCTTTGAAAAGATGGGCCATGCGGCAAGCGTCACCCGAGATGCTACCCAGATTGAGGCCGCCAGCGGCGTTGTCCTGCCGGGAGTGGGCGCGTTTGGAGCATGCATGGACGGCCTGGCCGAATGTGGCCTGGTCGATACCGTCCACCGGGTGGTTGAGCAAGGCACGCCGTTTCTCGGCATCTGTGTGGGCATGCAGATTTTATTTTCGGAGAGTGTCGAGTTTGGCCGGGTCCGCGGGCTGGATATTCTGAAAGGCAAGATCGTGCGGTTTGATCCGACCACCCTGGCTGGACAAAAAATTCCACACATGGGCTGGAATCAGCTCAGCATCACACACCGCCCTCCCCATCTCAACGGCGTCGCCGAGGGCGCGAGCGTGTATTTCGTGCATTCGTACTATCCGGTCCCGGATGACCCCGCGATTATTGCCACGACCACGGAGTATGGACGACCGTTTGCCTCCAGCGTGTGGTCGGGGAATATCTTTGCCACGCAGTTTCATCCGGAAAAAAGCCAGACGATTGGTCTGAGAATTCTGGCCAATTTCGGCCAACTCGTTCGCGAGCATCGTCCAGGCAGCCTGTCCCGTGCTGCGGCTGGCTCAGTGTCGTCATGCTGATTATTCCGGCTATTGATCTGAAGGCCGGGCAGTGTGTCCGCCTCTATCAGGGGGATATGGACCAAGCCACGGTCTACTCGGACGACCCGGTCGAAACCGCGCTGCGCTGGCAACGGGAGGGAGCCCAGCGGCTACACGTGGTCGACCTTGATGCGGCGGTTAGCGGCACTACAGTCAATACCGCTGCGATTGAGCGTATCTGTCAGGCCCTGAGCATTCCGGTTCAGGTCGGGGGCGGTATCCGCAGCCTCGCCACGCTCGAGCGCCTTCTCTCGCTCGGTGTCAGTCGCGCGATTCTGGGGACGGTGGCTCATCGTCAGCCGGCTCTTGTGGCGGAAGCCTGCGCCCGTTTCCCCGGTCGCATTACAGTCGGCATTGACGCCCGAGCCGGTCGGGTTGCCGTGCAAGGCTGGACAGAAACGACTGACCTGGATGCCACGGACTTGGCGCTCCGCTGTCAGAACCAGGGGGTGAATGAGATCGTCTATACGGATATCAGCCGCGACGGGACCCAGCAGGGCGTGAATCATGAGGCCACAGGCGCCCTGGCCCAGGCAGTCTCCGTCCCGGTCATTGCCTCGGGAGGGGTGGCGAGTACCGCCGATATTCAGCGTCTTCTGCCCCTTGAACCGTTTGGGGTCATGGGGGTGATTATCGGGCGGGCGCTTTACACCGGAGGGGTGCAGTTGGGAGAAGCGATTCGGCTGGGCACCGCCCAGGGATAAGACGCTGTCCCGGGACGGCCCGTGCGATCATTCCTGTGGCGCGTCCGGGACAGATCCCTGTTCAATATGCGTTTGGAGGTTGTGAAAGGCCTGGAGCAGGTCGGTCGAAGTCAGAATACCGCAGACCCGGTCGTTCTCGACCACCGGCAGACAGTTAATACGACGGCTCAGCATCTGGGCGGCGGCTTCGGACAGCGTGGTGTCCGGTTGCACGGTCACCACGGCAGACCCCATAATGTCGGCGACCGTGACCCGTTCAAGGTCGGCCTCCCGGCTCATGCAGCGGAGCAGATCACGGTCAGAGATCACTCCGGCCAAACGGGCATTGTCATCCGTCACCAGCAAATGCCGGAATCGATACTGGGCCAGGAGCGCTAATGCCTGCGCAAACGGTTGCTGCGGCCTGAGCGCAACCACGTCTCGGGTCATCACCTCTTTGACTTGTCGCGGATACGTTGTCTGGGCTGCCATAAGACCATGCTCCGTCTGGGCGTTTTCACACCACGTCATCCTAGCATACAATTAAAGTGTCGGGCATCGACACGTTCCCTTGTCGTCTCCGGCTCGCTTCCTCTACAATATGGAGAGGGAACGCAGGGAATGGCACAAGCGATACCCACATTTCACCCACTTCGGCGCCTCCGCCAGGCGATTATCAAGCAGTTCGTCGCCCTGCTCACCACACCCCTCAATAACTATGCGATTCGTTTTCCGAACAATCTGGATGCGCTCAAGAGCCAGATACGCAAAGGGGATGTCCTGCTGGTGGAGGGTTCTCAGCGCATTAGCGAGGTCGTTAAATATCTCACCCAGAGTTCCTGGTCGCACTCGGCCATCTACATTGGCGATGAGCTGATTCGCGGCAACCATCCGCTGGCAGAGCAGGCCCGGACCGCTTTTGGCGACGACGCCCAGTTCCTGTTGGTGGAAGCGCTGGTTGAGGAAGGGGTCGTGCTGTCCACCCTGTCGAAATACGTCGAGTACAACATCCGCCTGTGTCGCCCGTACAACCTCCAGCCTCAGGACTGCCAGGTTATTTTGGACGATGTGATCAGTCAGCTCGGCTATACGTATGATCTCCAGAATATCCTTGACCTGGGACGCTATTTCCTGCCGGTCAGTCTGGTTCCGCGCCGGTTCCGGCGGCGGGCGCTCTCTTTTGGGAGTGGGCTGCCAACCCAGGTCATCTGTTCCAGCATGATTGCCTCGGCCTTTGGTAAAGCCCGCTTTCCCATTCTGCCCCACGTCGAGTCCACCCCCGACTCTCAGGAGACACATCCACCCTTTTACCGCCGCCTCTTTGCCAAGGAACAGGACACGCGTGGGCGACCCGTCTTTCGGCGGCGACATCCCACCCTGATTACCCCGCGCGATTTCGACCTGTCGCCCTATTTCCACGCGATTAAATTCAACATCATCGATTCGCAGCGGCTCGACTATCGGAATATCATCTGGGCCGAAGACAGCATTGCCGGAGAAGCGCCGGCCCACACCGCAGCGCCGTCCGCGTCAGCGCAGCCAGACCTCGCCGCTTCCCCGGTCTCCTCCGTACCATCAGTCCAGGGTTGAACCGGTTGAGCGCTACGCCTCTCTTGACAGGTTTCCGGAAACGCCTGACACTGCGCGCATGCTGAGCAAACGCATTATTCCGTGCCTGGATGTGAAAGAAGGCCGCGTGGTGAAGGGGGTGAATTTTGTCGATCTGCGCGATGCCGGAGACCCGGTTGCAGTCGCGCAGCGGTATGACGCAGAGGGGGCGGACGAGCTGACTTTTCTCGATATTACGGCCTCGCACGAGCGGCGGCGGATTATTCTCGATGTGGTCCGAAAAACGGCGGAAACCGTTTTCATGCCGCTGACCGTTGGCGGCGGGGTGCGGGAGAACCAGGATATTCGCAACCTGCTTAATGCCGGTGCAGATAAGGTCTCCATCAACACCGCGGCAGTCAATCGGCCCGAGTTTGTCAAAGAAGCGGCCGAACGCTTTGGGAGCCAGTGCATCGTAGTGGCGATTGATGCCAAACGGAGGGCGACCTCCGAGCCGTCCGGTTGGGAGGTCTTTATTCATGGCGGCCGCACTCCGACCGGCATTGACGCCGTCGAATGGGCGCAACGCATGGAAGCGTATGGCTCGGGCGAACTCCTGTTGACCAGTATGGACCGGGACGGCACTAAAGCTGGCTATGACATCGAGCTCACCTGCGCGATCGCAGAAGCGGTGACGATTCCGGTCATTGCTTCGGGCGGCGTTGGGAATTTGCAGCATATTTATGAGGGTCTCACCGCCGGTAAGGCTGACGCCGCGCTGGCTGCCTCGATCTTCCATTACCAAGAGCATTCCATTCAGGAGTGCAAGCGTTTCCTGGACGAGCGTGGGGTACGGGTGCGGCTCTCAGACCATCAGGTGTGAATTAGACGATCCAAAGGAGGAACTATGGCCAAGATCATGATTGAGGCAGCCATTAACGGCAATTCCGATAAAGCCCGGAATCCCCATATTGCCTACAGTCCGGAAGATATCGCCAACGATGCCATCGCGACCTGTCAGGCCGGGGCGGCGGCGGTTCATTTTCATGTCAGGGAGCCGGACACGGGCGAATGGGTGCAGGACGTCGGGTATTATAGCGAGGTGTTCCGGCGGACGCGCGAACAGTGCAATCCCATTCTCTGGCCCACGTTTCCGTTCGGCGACGACCCGGTTGAACGGTTTGCCCATTTTCTGGAACTCGCCAAAGACCCGGCCACAAAACCGGACCTGGGCTGGGCTGACCCCGGCTCAGTCAACCTGGTTTCGTATGACGCGCGCACCAAAACGCTCTCGGGTGGAAATTTCATCTATCAGAATTCGCATGATGCCAATCGGTATTTTCTGGAACAGTCGCGGGAGTGTGGGGTGAGACCCACCCTCCAGATTTTTGATCCCAGCTTTCTGCGGGCGGTGCTGGTCTTTCTTGACCAGGGCTTGCTGACCGAGCCCTTGTTGCTCAAGTTTTATTTTGGCGGACCGGAGCTACCGTTTGGCCTGCCCCCTTCCCTCAAGAGCCTGGAAGCCTATTTGGACATGCTCCACGGCGTGCGCTGCAATTGGTTTGCGGCCACGCTCGGCGGAGATAATCTCCCGTTTATCCCGCAGATCGTCAGCCTGGGTGGCCATGTCCGGCTGGGTCTGGAAGACCACCATTATGCGCAAGAAGGGCAGCCAACAAACCCACAACTCGTCGAGCGCGCCGTGGCAACTATTACCGCTATGGGACACGAGGTGGCGACGCCGGACGAGGCGCGGGCCATAATAGAAGCCTAGGCATGGCATCTGTCCGCACCAGAAGCATCGCCCAGATTCATGCTAGCTCTCTCAGGGCCATGCTTGTGGTGACGGGTGGTGGAATTCAGGCAATCGCGGATTTGCTGGCTGTTCCGGGTGCCTCACGGACCGTACTTGAAGTGGCCGTTCCCTATAGTGAAGCGGCGCTCGTCGAATTTATGGGAGCCAGCCCACACCAGGCCGTGAGCGTGGAAACCGCGGCGGCCCTGGCACGGGCGGCCTATAAACGGGCGGTTGTCCTGCACGCTGCGGAGGACCCTCTAGTTGGTGTCTCCTGTACCGCTACGCTGGCGACGGACCGCCTCAAAAAGGGAGCACATCGCGCGCACATCGGTGCCAGTAGCGCAGCGGAAACCCGTGTCTACTCGTGCACGCTGACCAAGGGTGCACGAGACCGACAGGGGGAAGAACGGGTTGTCAGCGACCTCCTGCTGACGGTCCTGGCACAGACGTGTGGTCTGGACGTGACACTCGACGGACTGCTGCTGGCCGGTGAGCACCTTGTTGAACAAAGCGTCGAATAGCGGACAGTATTCTATCGTCCCTCTTGCATGAGCGCCGAGCACACAATACACATTGACTCAACGAGACTGCGAAATAGTATCTCATAGGGGCCAACCCACCCCGCCGCTACGCGGCACCCCTCCAGGGAGGGGAGCGGAACACATCCCCTCTTGGGAGGGGTGGCCGAAGGCCGGGGTGGGTTCCTTGTGACTCAACGACCCAACAGACTGCAATATGAAAATTGGCATTGTTTCCGATATCCACGCCGACGCACCGGCCCTCCAACGCGTGCTCAACGACATGCCTGCGACTGACTTATTATTATGTCCCGGAGATGCGGTGAGTGAATACCGTTTCTGCCCGGACACGGTCTCTCTTCTGCAAGCGGCGGGCGTGCACTGCATTCAGGGCAATCACGAGGTTGTTCTTTTTGGTGGCCGTAACCCCGCCTACCTGAAAAAATGTCAGGAGAAATTTCCGGCAGCATCGCTCGCCTTTCTGGCAAACGCCCCACTCAGCCAGGAGTTTGCGTGCGACGGCCTGCAAATTCTCATGATCCACGCCAGTCCGTGGGAACCCTATGAGGAATATATTTATCCGGGCAGCAAGCGCTTGGACGAGTTCGCCACCCTGCCCTATGATATGGTCTGCTTTGGGCACACCCATGTTCCGTTGGTCCACCAGGCGGGCGACGTGGTGGTCATTAACCCGGGCTCGTGTTCGCAGCCACGAGACCGGGACCGGCGGGGAGCTTATGCGCTATTTGATACCCAGACGAGAGAAGGAACGATTCATCGGGTGGAGCTGGCCTGAATCCGGGTGTGCTTTTGTCCGGGTCCAGGCGATCCTGCGACGCCTGTCCATAACCACACGAAAAAAGGAGACCGTCAGCCATGCGCAAGCAACAGCCCCAGGCTCATGCCTCTCCCCAGCCGGATGAGCAGAAAGATGAGCAGGTCAGAACGCCGACAAGTCGGCGCACGTTTCTAAGAAATGCCGCGCTGGGCGCGGTCGGCGGCGGTGCGGCTCTAGCAGCCGGCTGTGAATATAAAACCCAACTGTTTCTGTTGAGTCAGCCTGAAACCGAAGCAGAGGAAAAAAGCCCGGACTGGCAGCAGGCTCGCATTCGCAGCTATCGGCCATTGGGCAGGACGGGAATGGAAATGTCAGATATCTCGTTCGGCTGCTCAGGGCTCGACAACGCGGATGTCGTGCGGCGGGCCATTGACCGGGGTATCAATTATTTTGATACGTCTCCGGATTATTCGCGGGCCGGGTCGGAAAAAACATTAGGCCAAGGCATTCAAGGCTATCAGCGCGACAAACTCTTTATCGTCTCCAAGTTTTGCACGACACGGGGCCATTTGAGCGATACGACCCCGGTCAAAGATGTCATGGCTGCGGTTGAAGCCAGTCTACAGAGAATCGGCACCGACTATCTTGATCTGGCCCATATTCATGCCTGCAATTCCATCGAGCGGCTCATGAACCCGAATATCCACGAAGCCTTTGACCGCCTCAAAGAGCAGGGGAAACTCCGTTTTCTCGGCGTCTCGTCCCATACCCCGCGGCTCGAATCGGTCATGCGCCACGCGGTGGACAGCGACCGTTTTGATGTCATCATGGTCGCCTATAATTTTCGCAACTGGCCCGAGCTGACAAATATTTTCCACGATGCCAAGCGGAAGGGGGTCGGCGTGGTGGCCATGAAGACCCTCAAGGGGGCACGCCATAGCGCGTTGTCGGATTTTACCCCAACCGAACGGGAATCGTTCTCCCAGGCCGCCTTTAAGTGGGTATTGTCCAATCCTGACGTGAGCGGGCTGGTGGTCACGATCGGCTCCTTCCACCACATCGACGAATACCTGCATGCCTCCGGGCAACCGTTTCAGCAGACCGACCTGACATTGCTCGAAAAATACGACCGGCTTGTTGCGAACGACTATTGTCCGCCGGGCTGTGGTGAGTGCTTGTCTTCCTGTCCGTCCGATGTTCCGATCGATGATGTCCTGCGCTACACCATGTATTATGAAAACTACGGCCAGCAGCGGGTGGGTATGGAAGAATATGCCCAGCTTCCACTCGCCCGGAACGCTTCCCAGTGTATCGACTGTCGTGCCCCGTGCGAAAGCGCGTGTCCACATCAGATTCCGATTCAGGCCAAACTGCTCCGGGCAGACCGGATACTTCGATTCGTGTAGGCACCAGCATGAAAAAACTGAGTCATACGGACTTCCAGGGGCGGGCCCGGATGGTTGATGTGGGAGCGAAATCCGCGACTGAGCGGGAGGCCATCGCAACCGGGACGATCCATATGCGCCCGGAGACGCTTCGACTCATTACCACCGGCCAGATGCCCAAAGGCGATACGCTCGCGGTCGCGCGTGTCGCCGGTATCATGGCGGCCAAGAAAACGCCGGAACTCATCCCGCTGTGCCACCCGCTGCTCATCTCCTCGGTGCATGTTGAATGTACGCCGGACGAAGAAAAAGGCCACATTGACATTGAGGCGCGAGTCAAAGTTAATGGACAGACAGGAGTGGAAATGGAAGCCCTGACTGCGGTTTCCGTTACTGCGCTGACTATCTATGACATGTGTAAGGCCGTGGAAAAGGACATGGTCATCTCAGACATCAGCCTCAAACACAAAAGCGGTGGAAAAAGCGGCACCTACGTCAGAGCAGCTCCCTCCCATCGACTGGAATAACCCCCGTGCGTCATCCCCGCCGGTCGAGAAAAACCGCTCTAATACTGGGCTCCGGGCAGGGAGGGGATTGAATTTTTCCAGGGAAAATGGAACCCTGGACCGGCAGCCGAGAGGAGCCCACCATGAAGAGCCGCCCGTCTGAAAAGCCTGCCAAGAAAAAGACGAAAAGTACGACGACGGCGAAATCTGCAAAAAAACCAGTGAAAAAGTCGATCAGAACTGCGGCCAAGAAAAAAACAGTCGCAAAAAAGAGCAAGACAGTAGCCAAGAAAACAACGCCCACCAAAGTAGTTGCCGAGGTAGTCCCTCCGGAGGCAGCCGAAGTGAAAACGGAGTCTCCCCCCCTTCCTCCGCCAGAGCCCGTCACCCCTCCGGTTTCCCCTCCCCAAGCGTCCGAGCAGGAACTCGAAGAGGAATCGTCGCCTGCCGCAACGCCTCCGGTCTTTGTGAAGCGGGACCTGATCGGACCGGATGGAAGCATCCGCCCCGGCTGGGAAATGTGGATTGGTGATCATTGCTTTGGGCGGGCGGATAACAAGGATCTGCTGCTGGCAAGCTTTGAACGTCTCCAGAGTCCGCCGAGTAGTTTTCACTGGCGTGAAGTCCGCAATCGGATGCCGATACGCGGTCGCACAAAACGGGCCGCTGTCTCACAAGCTAAGACGCCTGTGGCCGACAACGATGAGGAATTGATTGATGAGCTGGACGACGTTGAGGAAACACAGGACGTTTCGTAAGACTGGCGTGCCGACGCACTCGACACGCAGGAAAAAGGATACTCTGAAGTGAGTGTCCTTTTTTTGTGTATGCTTCACACCGGTTGTCGCTCGATTTTTCAAGGAATCCTGCCGTAAACAGGCCGTACAGAGAAAAGAGGAGACACGATATGGAACGGATTGGCTTCATCGGACTGGGAATTATGGGCAAACCCATGGCTCGGAATCTCCTCAAGGCAGGCTACCCGTTGACCATTTATAATCGGAGCGACAGCCCGGTTGAAGAATTGGTCGCGGCAGGAGCCGCAGCTGCAGCATCACCCCAAGCAGTGGCAGCAAATGCGGATATCATTGTCACCATCGTCACGGACACTCCCGATGTTCAGCAGGTGCTCCTCGGGGAAAACGGCGTCGTACACACCATTACGCAAGACAATGTCGTTATTGACATGAGTACGATCTCTCCCACAGCAACTCGGGAAATAGCGAGCATGATTCAAGAAAAAGGCGCGTCCATGCTTGACGCCCCGGTCAGCGGTGGAGAGGGAGGAGCCATTGCGGGCACGCTCTCTATCATGGTTGGGGGAGAGGAGGCCGTCTTTAATCAATGCTTGCCCATCTTCGAAACCCTGGGGAAAAACATCGTTCATGTCGGTCAGAGCGGGGCTGGCCAGCTCACCAAATTATGCAACCAGATCGCGGTAGCGGTGACGAATCTGGCGATGAGCGAAGCCTTGATTTTTGGAGCGAAAGCCGGGCTGGACCTGAAGAAAATGCAACACGCCATTCAGGGCGGAGCCGCGGGTTCCTGGCAACTCTCGAACCTCGCCCCCCGTGTTCTGGAGCGGGACTTTGCCCCTGGTTTTATGATCAAGCTCCAACAAAAAGACCTGCGGCTCGTGCTGCAAGAGGCCGACCGGCTGAAGCTGTCCCTGCCCGCCACCAGCCTCGTCCACCAGCTCTTTCATGCCCTTGAAAGCCAGGGGGCTGGAGACGAGGGAACACAAGCATTAGTCAAGGTCTTGGAACAACTCGCTGGAGTTGAGGTAAAACAAGAGGACTAAGCAGAAAAGACAATAGAGGCAGAGCAACGCGATGGCTGAGACGGCGTTGCTCTGCCTCCTGTACGGTCTAACCTTGGGACAAGGTCTTCAAATCTTCGGCCCAATTTTCGTATGGACGCAGGGGCAGTATTTCCACGTCTGAGACAATATGCGCATAGCCAAGCTTCCAGATCGGCAGCTCATTGATCGCTTGATCAAGCATATCGCCTGACTCCACATCCATGACCACCAGCACCTCGGGTTTGCCCGCAACCTTCCAAATCCCTTGAATAACGCCGGCTTCCTTCGCCCCCAGAGCGGCTTCGGACTCTTTCCGCCAGACGGTATAAAAGTCTTTGTTCGACATGTCGGCAGGCTTGTTAATCCTCGCTTTGAACATGAGAAGCATAACGGTCTCCTTTCTGTCGTGTGCAATACGTTGACACGACCTATAGCCGACCTCCTCCGCATTCGTCAAATATATCTCGCCTGGTATGCTCACGTGGACCCATACTGTCCGCGAACAGTGGACAATATGACGCGGTATCGGGTATGGTGTATGTATCCTTATGGCAACAATATCTGGTGCGTTCTGGGCTCCCCCCTTACAAGGGACGGTAGCCCATCACACGCCGAGCGAGAAGGTTCTGGCGCGGCTGCGCTGGCTTGCATTAGGGGTCGGAGTGGGGGTTCTCTGGTTCAATCCGCCTGCTCTTTTCCAAGCCGTCACGCAATACTGTCTTCTTGGCGGCGTCCTGTATTGTCTCTTCGGTCAATATTTTGCCTACCGTCACTATAAAGGGACGCCGCTTCCCTTTCCCATTGGGTTGAGTGACGTGGTCTTTGTCACTGTGCTGTGTGGCGTCAGTGGTGGTCTGTTGAGCCCGTTGTCTGTCTATTTGTATGGACTCACCCTGATCGCAACGCTCCGCTTTGGCTGGCAGGCGGGCTTCGGTATGGCGTTCGCTGCGAGTGTAGCCTCAGGGCTGCTGCTCTTCCTTGTTCCGCCGGCATCTGCCTCAATCCCCGAGTTCTACTCTAACCTCGCCTCTGGCTGTGCTCTGCTTTTTGGTATTGCCGGTCTGGTAGGCCTTTTTTCTGCACAACGCCTCTTGCAGGACAGCCCTCCGAAAGCGGCTCCAGACCCTCAGCGAGCCGATCAAATCGAGCCCCTTCAAGAGAAACTCGCACTCTTGGAAATTGACCCTCTCCTCCAACAGCTTGTTGATGAGGTATTGCGACGTATTCCCTGCCGTGGTGTGTGCGTCGTCCTTCTTGATCCGGACACCCAGGCGTGTGTCAAGGTCAAAACGGCGGGGTCTTTTCCGGCGCTTGCCCCTTCTACGTGGGATCGCTCCTTTGCCAAAGGCGGCGCCCTGCGGGCGGCCCTCAACCTTGGTCTCAGGGTCCTCAATACCTCACAGGATATTTATACGCGTCTGCAAGCGCTCTCTGAAAGAGAATTGGCGCAACGCCATCTCCTTATCCATCAGCTTGGTAGTGACTCGTTACTCGGCTGTTTTCTCCTGTCTGATAGAAAACAGCGCGGTGGTTTCCACCCCCAAGACAGCGAGGTCCTCGCAGACATTGCTCAATATGCTCTGCCTGTCGTGCAGCGCGCCTACACACTGGCTGAGGCCCGGCGGTCGGTGAGGGAGCTGCGCGGCCTCCTTCACGCCGTGCTCAACGCGCAAGAAGAAGAACGCCAGCGCATTGTCAGTGAATGGCATCACCAGATAGAAGAACGGCTCTTTCGTATCTTCCAAGACTTTCATGGTTTTCAGGAATTCGTCCTGCAACATGCCCCAGCGGGTCGGGAACACTTTAGCAAGCTTGCCGCCGAACTGGATACGATTTCCGTGCTCGTCCGTCAGTTTACCAATGGGTTGTTACCGCCGGTGCTCGAAGACTTCGGCCTGGTGCAGGCACTCCGTGCCTATGTGACCGACCTGCAGGAACAAGAGCCCTTTGAGGTAGTCATGCGGGCGGATGACGGGGATCGGCCTCTTCCGACCCAAACGAGCCGCACGCTCTTTCGCATTACCCAAGAGGCCCTCCACAATATACAGCGGCACGCCAAGGCCAACCACGTGCAGATTGCTCTGACCTTTGAGCAGAAGGGCGTGTCCCTCATGATTAAAGATGACGGGCAGGGTTTTCAGCCGGAACAGTCCCTTCCCGGCCATTACGGCCTGCTCTATATGCGCGAACAGGCCGTCTCCTGTGGCGGACGTTTCTCGGTACAAAGCCAGCATGGTCGTGGCACCGAGGTACGGGTGGAACTCCCCATCACTGAAGATTCTGCCCCGGCACCTGACACAAGCACGGGGAGCTTTCCGCCAGCACCGTCCGTCCCCCCGCCCGTGTCCGAGTCGTAGCCGCGTCCACGCTGTCGCCGCCCTGGCCTCCTGGAGCGCGCCAGCTCCGTATTGAGCTTCACATTCTTTGGCAGACCCGATAGCATAGCGACCCAGGCCTGGTACCGCCTCAACCATACGGGAGTTTGCCACATGAAGTTTCACCTTTTCATCTATGCCACCTTAGGCCGCCGTCACGAACTCGAAGCAGGTATGGCGGGTAAGCGGCCCGAACTCTACCAGCGTATGCTCAGTGAAGTGGCGGAGTATACCCAGTTTGCGGACGAGGTGGGCTACGCCGGCTTTGGGCATCCCGAGCATCATCTCCAAATCGAAGGCTTTGAAGCCAGCAACGAGCCGGGCTTATTGTCCATGTGGATTGGCCAGCATAGTAAAAAACTCCGCGTGAATATGGTCGGCTGGGTCGCACCGACGCATAATCCGGTTCGCACGGCAGAGTATATTGCGACCCTCGACCACATGCTCAAAGGCCGCCTGGCGGTCGGCATGGTGCGCGGCTATCAGGCGCGTTGGGTGCATAATTTTCGTATCCGTCCCGACCTGAACGCGGTCGGCGAATGGAATCGTAATTCGGAAGACGACAATATGAACCGCGAATATTTTCGTGAGTTCGTCGAGGTGGTGCTCACCGCTTTAAGGGAAGACACCTTCAGCTATCAGGGCAAATACTGGACGATTCCGCCTGAGGACTTTGTCAATCCGCACCAGCAAGGGGTGTATACGCAATATGGAACAGGTGTGGATGCGGATATGCGCATCCGCGAGATTGGTATTGCACCCAAACCGTATCAGGACCCGCACCCGCCCATCTATGGCGGTTTCACCCATAGCATGCGCACCGCGCTCTTCTGGGCACGCTACGGAGGCAAGCCGATTGTCCTGGCCTCGGACCTCGATTTCTGTCAGCGACTGTGGTCCGGCTATCACGACGAGGCGTTAAAACACGGGCATGATGTTCAGCCCGGAGACGAAGCCGCTTGGGGCGGCGCAATGATCTGTCATAAAAACACCTCAACGGCTCAGGAATGGCTGACCGACCCGATGTGGATGTGGGATACCTGGTTTACCCCGTTTGGCCAGGGACATCCTGAGTTATTGGTTGGTGACCCGGATACGATTTCTCGCCGTATTGAAACAGCCAGCAAGAAATTCCCTATCAAAGAGTGTTTTCTCCTCATCCAGCAAGGGATTCATGAACGTGAACAGGTGCTCAGTTCGCTTGACCTGTTCGCCAACAAGGTTATGCCTCGCTTTGCCGATTAGAGCGTGCATGCTTTTCCAGGGGGTCCTCTCTCGTATAGCGGGGTCACAAGGGACAGCACGGCACGCATGCTCTGTACGCACATGACTCCAACCGTTGGCATTGATATTGGGGGGACGTTCACCGACGTCCTCGTCCATGACGAAAGCGGCCCCGTCTTTCACAGGAAAATCCCGTCCGCCGCTGATCCAGTCGAGAGCCTCCGAGCGGCTTTTTCCGCCCTCCACACGCAGCATCTGCGTCCGAGCGCCCTCCTCTACAGCACGACGATTGCCACGAACGCTTTACTCCAGCACCGCCTCCCGCGGACCGGCCTGCTCATCACCGCTGGCTTCCGCCATATTTTGGAGTTGAACCAGCCCCAACAAGCGGGAGATGACGAGTCCTCTGCGCCCCTTCCTTCCCGGCCGGTTGTGCCGCTTGAGGATATCCATGAGGTGACCGAACGTCTTGATGCCCGGGGGAATGTGCAAATACCCATTTCCGCACAAGAGATACGGGCAATCGTGGCGTGGTGTCATGCCCAAAATCTGAAGACCATTGCCGTCTCGCTCTTACACAGCGCTCGCAACCCTGAACCGGAAAGACGGCTGAGAACGCTGCTGCTCACGGAAGACCCCTCTTTAGACGTGCTGCTCTCGTCCGATGTCCTGCCCGAACAACGCGAGTATGAGCGCACCGCGGCCACCTGTCTGAACGCGGCCCTCCAGTCATTAATGGGGGAACATCTCAATCGGGTGAGACACAGCATGCAGGAGAGTGGCCTGCACCGGCCGCCGCTGATCATGCAGTCGTCCGGCGGCCTACACAGCGGTGCGCGCGTCGGTCAGCGGCCTTTGGCAACCGTTTTCTCGGGGCCGAGTGCGGCAGCAGTCGCCATGGCCCGCGTTGGAGCCGCAAGTGGATTTTCCGACCTGGTCACGTTTGACATGGGTGGCACCTCAACCGATATCACCCTCGTCCGAGCCGGACAGCCGGTGCTCACCACGCACGGACAAATCGGCGGATATCCACTCCGCACCCCTATGGTCGATATCACCTCTATTGGGGCTGGCGGAGGTTCCATTGCCCAGGTGGACCCGGATACTCGCTGGCGTGTTGGTCCGCTCAGCGCCGGCGCCGACCCCGGTCCGGTCTGTTACGGCAAAGGCGGGGCACAGGTGACGGTTACCGATGCCAATCTCCTGCTGCATCGGCTGCCCACGTCTCTGCTTGATGGGGCGCTTCCTCTTTCAAAGGAAGCCGCGGAAAAGGCGCTCTTTGCCTTCGGACAGTCGCGCCGCAAAAGCGCTACAGAAACCGCTCAGGACATCGTCCAACTGGTGAACCACACTATGTGTGGAGCCATCCGTCGTGTGTGTACACAGCGCGGCCGCGATCCCAGGGCGGCGACTTTGATGGCCGTAGGCGGGGCCGGTCCGTTACACGCCACCGATCTTGCAGCGCTACTCGGCATATCAACGGTCGTGGTTCCAGCTCAGCCGGGGTTTGCCGCTCCCTTCGGCTTGTTCTGTGCCGATATCCGGGAGGATTGTGCCGCTCCCGCTCCATCCGACGCCGCCGCGCTTGATCCCCAACGGCTGACTCACCTCTTTACAGAGCTTGAACACCAAGCCCAGGCCGCCTTGGACCAGCAACACCTGCCGGACGTACCCAGGCAGTTCAGGCGGGCAGTGGATTTTCACTATGTCGATATGTCAACCCATCTCACGATCGACCTTCCTCAGGGCAGGCTCACCAGCGACATCCTCCACCAGGCAATCACCCAGTTTCATCACCAGCACGAGCAGCTCTGCGGCTTTTCGTTTCAGGACCGAAAGGATGTCAGTCTGTCTACCTTGCGGATAACCGCCATTGCGACGCAGCTAAAACCAGCGCTCCCGACAATTGCCGAACAGATCGGCCCCATTCAGCCTACAGACACGCGCTCGGTCTTCTTTTTTGAATCGCGTGGCTTTCTGACCTGTCCGGTCTATGCGCGGCCCCACTTAGGAGCGGGAGCGGCTCTCACTGGTCCGGCGGTGGTTGAACAGTACGATACCACCACGCTCATTCCACCGGACTGTCAGGCCACGGTTGATCGGTTTGGCACGCTGATTTTGAGGCGGACCCCTGTCCGGTAGGCTGAATCGCTTATGTCCATGTCCGTCCACGCTCGACTCAACACCCTGGCCAGCCGCCGCGCGCAATGCATCTGGCATATTTGTCTCAACCTCTTTCTGCTCTTGGGAGCCGGTGCCATGTGGCTGTGGGTCACCTGGCGGGCGGTGTATTTGATCGCCATGGTTCCGATCGCCATCGTGCCCTTCTCGTATGCCCGGCAACGTTTGCACGCCCATTGCGTTAGCCAGCTTGGACCTTCTTCTCTGTCGCTTGTGCTCTTCAGCGTAGTTGGAATGATGTTCGATGCCATTATGGCGCTGCAAATCCTGACTGCTCGGTCCGGTAGTCCGCTGCCGTTCCTGCACGCGCCTGGCATCTCCTGGATCGGTGCTCTCTGGTATAGCGCCTATGGCATCCTTTTGTTTGGCTATGTCGGCCTTGGCATTCTCCAAGGATTGACCCAATTGGTACAGCGCGGGAAAGCATGGTTCCTAAGGCAAAAGGCCCGGCACACCCAACACGACAACCTGCCCTCCCCCGAGCGGCGTCAATTCATGCAGCAGCTTGGCCTGCTGGGTGCGGGGGCACCGTTTCTCTTTTCTCTGTCAAGCGTCAGGCTCACCTATGATTTTCGGGTTGAGGAGCGAGACCTCGTCCTGCCCGACTGGCCCACGGCACTCGACGGGTTGCGGGTTGCCCATTTGTCGGACATCCATGTTGGTGGGGAAATGGATCGCCCCAAGCTGCTGCGCGTTGCCGCGCTGACGAATACCGCCAGACCCGACATCGTGCTGCATACCGGAGACTTTCTGACGCATCGGACCGGCGATTTTGACCTCCCTCTGTACGAAGCGCTGGCTCGGATCAAGGCACCGTACGGCCAGTGGGCCTGTTTGGGTAACCATGACTTCGACGCTCCCAACCGCCTCGTCCGCTATTTGCGCCAGTCCGGCGTCACCACCTTACGCAATCGGGTGACGGCACTCTCTATTGATGGACAGCCCCTGGAACTCGCCGGCCTGGACTTTCTCTTTCAGCGTTTTGAGCGAGATGCGCTCTACAGTCGCATCATCGACTCCTGGGGTCCACGGCAGGCGGTTCCGCGTGTTCTGCTCAACCACGACCCGCGCGCCTTTGTTACTCTGCCGGCGCGCTGTGCCGACCTAGTGTTGTCCGGCCATACCCACGGCGGGCACGCGGGTATTCAACTGGGCAAAGACCGGGCGCTGAGTGTTGTCGGCCTGCTCGGCATCCCTGACCAGGGGCTGTATCGTCGCGCGGATATGCAGATGTTTGTCACGCGGTGCGTCGGGTTCTACGGCTATCCCATGCGGCTGGGGATTCCGCCGGAGATTTCGATTTTGACGCTGCGTTCAGCGTAGAAGACGTAACAGAGAGCCATTTTTCTGTAGACAGGTCCGGTCAAGCACCCTACATTAACCTCAAGGAGAGACAGTATGACCTGGCGGTTAGCGGTAGACATTGGGGGAACGTTTACGGATGTTGTTGCGCTCGAAGAGGCCAGCGGGACGCTGCATTTGGCAAAGGTGCGCAGCACGCCGGACGACCCGGCCCAGGGCTTTGTGAACGGCCTTGAGCATATCACCCAGCACGGGGAGATCGATGCTCATGAGGTGAACGCGGTCTTTCACGGCACGACCGTTGCCACCAACGCCATCCTGGAGCGCAAGTATTCAGAGTTGGGCCTGATCATTACCGCCGGCTACCGGGAAGCCCTGGAGTGCGCCCGCCAGACCGTCCCCGGAGAATTTGGAGATATCACCTGGTGGATTAAACCGCCGCGAGTGGTGCCGCTCGAACGCATCCGTGAAATCAGCGCGCGAATGGATGTCCGAGGTACGGTCATCCAGGAGTTGGACCGGGATGAAGTGGCGGCCATTGCGCAGGACTTCAAAGCGCGCGGCATTCAGGCCGTGGCCGTTTCCTTACTGCACTCCTACCGTAATCCGGAGCACGAGGAAGAAATTCGGCGCATTATTCACGAGATATATCCGGACTGCTTTATCTCCATCTCGTCGGACATCCTGCGCGAATACCGCGAGTACGAACGGACCAATACGACGTGTCTGAACACCGCCCTGATGCCCCTCCTGTCCGCGTATCACACCCGGATTGAACAGCACTTACGCGAGCAGGACATCAGCGCGCCGTTTTACATCATGCGCTCCAGCGGCGGACTGGCCCAGGCCCAGGAGGTCGCCCGTTTGCCGATTGCCGCGGCCCTTTCCGGCCCGGCCGCGGGGGTGATTGCCGCCACCCATTTTGGCACGCTGAGCGGCAGCCAGGACATTATTACTTTTGATATGGGTGGCACCTCGGCCGATATTTGCCTGGTCGAAGGCGGCCAGCCTCGCATGCTGACGGAGGGAAAGGTCGACATCTATGACCTTAAAACGCCCATGATCGAGCTGCATACGGTCGGGGCCGGCGGCGGGTCGATTGCCTGGCTGGCGGGCGGGCGGAGCCTGAAAGTAGGCCCGGACAGCGCCGGCGCGAATCCGGGGCCGGCCTGCTACGGTCGGGGCGGCACTCAGCCGACGGTGACGGACGCCAATCTGGTGCTGGGACGCATCACGCCGACCATTGCCGGGGGTAGCGTTTCTCTGAATCTCGATCAGGCAACCCAGGTTGTGGCCGAACTCGCCGCGGGCCTCAAACTCGATACCGTCGCCGCGGCAGAAGGCATTCTGCGCATAGCTGTTGAAAATATTGCTGCCGGTATTCGGACGGTATCCGTGAAACGCGGGCGCGACCCGCGCAGCTACGCCCTGGTCGCGTTCGGCGGAGCCGGACCGCTCCACGCCTGTTATCTGGCCGACTGGCTCGGTATGCAGCACGTCATTATCCCGCCCAACCCAGGTGTGACTTCGGCCTACGGTCTGCTGCTGACTGATGTGCGTGTGGACCTGGTGCATACGGATGTCCAGCGTGAGGACCGTTTGGACGTGGACCGTATCGCGGCTGAAATTCAGGACCTCGAACGCCGCGTGGCCGCCCGTCTGGAAGATGAAGGCTTGCTCACCCAGGAGACCCGGCTCGATCATTTTGTGGACATGCGGTACGCCGGGCAAGCTTATGAGATTCGGATTCCACTCTCAATTAATTCGGCCCGGTCGAACAGCAGGCATCCAAGACCATATTCAGCAGGCTATCACCAGGTTTCACGCCAGCCATAAGGACCTCTACGGCTATTCCTATGCGGGTAAGGAACTGGTCGAGCTGGTCAACGTGGGTGTCACCGGGCTGGGGCTACTCAAACGCCCCCATGTGCCGCAAGCGCAACCGGCCGGTAAGAGTCCGGAGCATGCCCGGACGGGCCAGACTGCGGTCTATTTCTCCAAAAGCACGCTGGATACTCCGGTGTACGATCGGTCGGCGCTGCAAACGGGCAACGAGCTGAGCGGCCCGGCCATCATCCAGCAGTACGATGCCACCACGGTTGTGGAGCCGGGTTGGAGCGGCCGGGTGGACCAGTGGGGGACGCTGCGGCTTGAGCGAACGCAATAACGAAACGCATTCTACGGAGTGTCAGCATGGCCGATCACAAACAGTTTTCGCAGACCTATTATGACAAAGCCAATGAGGACGTTGCCTTTCAGGACTACGCCCCGTTTCGGTACGGCCAGGTTGCCCAGGACCCGGATACTGTCAGCCATATCGATGCGCTGAGAAAAGACCTGGACCCGATCCTGGTCGATATTGTGGACGGCGGGATCGAGGCAGCCATTATGGAAGCCGAAGCCGCGGTTGAGCGGACCGCCCGTTCGACCATTATCCGCGAACAGCACGACTACCGGGCCTCGCTCAACACGCTCGACTGTCTATCGGTCTCGCGCGTGTCCTGGGCCGCCACCGCCGACCCGATTCGGATGAAGTTTCCGGCTGAGCGTATCTATGAAGGCGATGTGTTTATCTATAACGATGTCTATCAGTCGGCCGGAACGATCGGTCATCTGCCGGACTATTGTGTGGTCACTCCCATTTTTTGGGGCGAACGGTTGATTGGATTTGCGCAGATATTCGGCCATGTCAACGATGTGGGCGGCCGTATGGCGGGCTCCTGGCCGAGCACCTCGACCAGTATTTTTGAGGAGGGCACCATCTGTCCGCCGGTCAAGCTGTACGAAAAGGGTCAGCTCAACGAGGGACTGTACGATGTCCTGCTGCGGAACAGCCGTTTTCCTGAGGATCTGCGAGGCGATATTGACGCCTTTGTTGGTGCGAATGAGGTTATCCGCCGTCGGGTGACGGAATTATGCGATCGTTTTGGCGGGAATGAGGTAGAAGCCGCGTTTTATGAAATTCTCGACCGCTGCGCTGAGGTGGTGCGCGAGAAGGGCCTGCCCCTGTTCCCTGATGGAGAGTTTATCGGGGAAGATTTTATTGAGAACGATGGCCTGACCCTGGAGAAGCCGGTCAAGCTCCAGATCACCATGCGCAAGTATCCGGACAAGATGGTACTGGATTTCGCGGGCACCAGTCCCCAGGCCAGGGGACCCATCAACTGGCCGGTCGATGGCCGTCATTACTCCAAATGGCTCGGCGCGTTCTTCAAGGCGCAGATTCCCGGCATCATCATCAACGAGGGTGTGACTCAGGTCTTTCGCTGTCGTATTCCACAGGGGACCATTCTGAGCCCGAAGTTTCCGGCTCCGGTTGTGAGTCGCATGACCTGTATGCTGCGCATGATCAGCGCCTATACCGTCGCCATGGCCAAAGCCTTTGACGGAGAGGTCGTGGCCGACATGCAGAATATTCAGATCTACGGCCTGTGTGGGCATGACTTTGAGGGCAAACTGTTTCTGATGCGTGAAATTTTCGGGGCGGGTTCGGGCGCGCGGCCGTACGCGGACGGCACCGACGCCGTGGATCTGGTCCCCTACTCCAAAAACCTGCCGGCGGAATTCATTGAACAGCGCTTTCCGGTTGAAGTCCTGCGCGTGGGGCTGGCGACCGATTCGGGCGGCGCCGGGAAATATCGCGGCGGCCTGGGTTATGAGAAAGAGATACGGACGCTGGTTGACGGGTATTATCTGACGGTCACGGAGCGGACTGCTTTTGCCTGTACGGGCATCAAGGGCGGCAAGTGGGGCACGCCGAGTTCGTCCATCAAGAACCCCGGCACCCCGGAGGAAGAGGCAGTCTACTTCAGCCGGGATGCCATTCCGGTCAAAGCGGGAGACATTATTCGCCTCACTACCCCGGGCGGCGGCGGCTGGGGCGACCCTCTGGAGCGCGACATCGACGCCGTTCGTATGGATGTGGTGCGCAAGCTCGTCTCACCCGAGCGGGCCGAGCAAGATTACGGAGTCGTCTTGGACCCGGTCACGCACGAGGTCGATCAATCGGCCACTGCACAGCTCCGCAAACGGCTGGCCGAAGAGCGCGGCCCGGTCAAACTGATCGACCGCGGACCGTATGCGGAAACGTTAATCAAAAAGGGTCTGCTGGACGTATCCGACCCCGAGCTTGAATGTCTCGACTGCGCCGACGATGCGGTGCTGGATCACTATTGGAAGGATTTGTATAAGTACACGCCGCGGCCGCTGGGGGGGGCGTAAATCTCGTCCCTCGCCCCTGACGGGAGAGCCTGTCCTGAGCGTACTTCGACTCCGCCCCTCTGGGGCTACGCTCAGCACGAGCGGCACATCCGTTCACCCTGAGCGTAGCGTAAGCGGAGTCGAAGGGAGCTGGGGTGAGGGGGAAGTGCAAACTGACTATTCCTCATGCTGGCGGAGCATCTTCGCGTCTAACAAGCCTTGCAATATTTCTTTGTAATCTTCGTTGAGCATCAGCCGGTGAAGGCCCACGTCTCGCGGGTTATCGGCCATACCAGGGCGATTCGGGTCGCGGGGTCCCCTCCGACGGCGGCTTCCATGACGGTAACAGAGCGGTCGATTCGTTAACACTCTAACCGTCCCTGCTCTCTCCACAAGCCCCGGCTTAATTTTTTTCAATTCGTTCTTGAGACGCTGCTCTGTGTGCCAGACATCATGGTTCTGCTGCATCCGAAGCCAGAGCCCAGGGCCATTGCCGGCAAGTTTACCAAGCCGGAGTGCCATCTCGGTCGAGACCGGATGGGTACAAGCGAGTACCCGGTGGAGTTGCTGACGCGAAACCCTGAGGCGACGGGCCGCTTCGCTAATGGAAAGGCCCAAGGCTGGTAAGACATCCTCCCGCACTACTTCACCAAGGTGGATAGGAGGACGCTTCAGCGGACGCTTGATGGTATGCTCTGTCATACAACAACGGACGCGGACTGCGGTACTTACCCCTGGTTACGGTCGTCCCACTGAGGGTAGCTGGGTTCGGCTCTTGTAGCGGCGACTCCTTCTCTGCACGCGTCAAGATAGAGCGTATCCGGGCAGATATCCTGGCCGTGCGGCCATGCCACCGTACCGTCCACAACCGCGACTTGCTGGAAATAACTTTCTTCCCTGAGTTCTTGGAAGACACCAAAGTCAAGCAACGGAGAGCAATCATAAATCCCGTGCTCTCCATTGGTGAAGGTCAGGAATAATCTGTAATCGTCTGTTGGGGTTACTGTTTTGACTCGGGGGTTCATAGCTTAATCGGTGGGCAAGGCAGCTTATCACCGTTTCGATACGTCCCTTTGAACTTCTTGCCGTTGACCTTGCCTTTGTGTCTGACCGCACCACCAGGGAACACTTCGATTGTCCCTTATGGCGGTTGCCGAGGCTGTCTTTGTATTTATAGGTGTGACGGCTGTAATCGCCTACGCTGTAGCTCTTGCTCTGCGATTTGTACGTATAGCTCGGTAACAACGGACTCGGGCGCGAACTGCGGTATTTACCCTTGGTGACGGTCGTCCCACTGGGCAGGACCTGGGTCTTGCTCTTGTGGCGGTTGCCGAGGCTGTCTTTGTATTTATAGGTGTGACGGCTGTAATCGCCGACACTATAGCTCTTGCTCTGCGATTTGTACGTGTAGTTCGGCAACGATGGGCTTGTATACGATGGGCTCCGGTAGGAACTGGAAGACGGACTCGTATACGATGGGCTCCGGTAGGAACTGGAAGACGGGCTCGTATACGACGGGCTGCTGCGGGGGCTGAAAGACGGCGGGCTGTATGGCTCAGCGAACACTGACTCGGGAACGATTGGAACGAGCGCGAATACAGCGACAAGAAGTATCCGCGTTACGGTTTTCATGCTGTCCAGTATGATGTTCATCGTTCGCTAATCCCTTCGTAGCGAATAATTCTCAGCTAAAGCCTTCTTGCAATAATCTTGAGTGTCAGCTTCCCGTTTTCTCCGCAGTTGGGTCAATTGATTGAAGCCAGTGGCCCCTGCGGTTCTTGAGCCGTGATTCCCTTCATGCTCCAACATACACTTTGCCTCCGCTCCCTCTATTCAGCTCGCAGTTCCTCACCACATTCGGGGCAGAATTTTGCTATCGCAATACCCTTGTGCATTGATCTCAGGTAATTGACGTCCCATTGCTGCACTGAGTTGTCCGCTTTTGGCAATTGACGCCGGGAAGCTCTTCTAATAGGCTGTCCAGCCGCGATTGCCAGACCACGGACCGGACTCAGTTTGCACTACTCGATTTCGCGGTGTAGCCCGTTTCTTTTTGCATAGTATTATCCTTGTCAAAGTTACTCCAAGGCCCGGACTTATTTTTGTGGAGCGGTCCTGATGGGACCTCTGTTCATAGGGTCGAGTTCCTTCTCAATTTTTGTGATATCCTTAGAAGAAGCCCGTTCCGTAAACCTCCCCAACAGGCATTTTTCCTCGCACGCCATAGCCAGGAATTTGAGTACGGGGACTGTAAGCCCGCTTGCGTTCCCTCATTACGAATCTTGTTTGCTTGTATTACCGCCGATTGAAGCACGAAATAACAATAGATGACCTTGCATTTCCCATTCCCTCGCCATTCAGATCTTGTGGAGATTATTTTTCACTAATAGGGGATCTCTGGTAGAGATAGTAAATCCGGTCATTCCTCTTTCTCGTCAAGAACTTCTCTCCCGACAATAGCTCCTAAAACCTTAGTTCAACCACGGCGAATCCGTCGATATCGTTTGCCACACGTCACAACCTGACCATCGGCCACGACCACGTAGTCGCGCCAGTGCCCTTCAAGTCGCCTCGAAACGGCCGGTCCCTTGGAACGAAGAACGCGCCGTCGGCCACGCTTGCCGAAATAGAATATTTCACTACCGCGCCCGGCGGAGGCCTTCTCGCCATAATCGAGAAGTAGATTCACGATGCTTGACGGTATAGCGCGCTGTTGCATGCGGACCTTAGCATGAGCCGTGTACATGAATCCCCCTCTCCAGGTTACTCCTCGCCGTTGTCTTCCTTATCGGAAAGGAGCCAATCTAATCCTGCTGCCGACACCCCTATCAAGCCGGTCGGCAATTCCCAACTCCAGCTAGGCCTGGAAATTGGGCAATCACCGCTTGGGGTCTTGCTGGCGGCGGCTTTAAGAACCCACAGAGCAGGTCATTGACCCTTAGCCATCAGTCCCTAGCAGGCGTTGAGACGGACGAAGCATTTTCCAGCAGGGCGAGCTGGAATGCTCATCTGCGTGAGTGATTTTTGTATTCCCGAGCTTCTTTTTTGTCTCCAAGAATGGTATAAATATAATCTTTATATATGTCAATAGATAACAAACCGTTCTATAAAATTTGTTAGTCCTCTCGAGGCAAAAAACCAGTCGTTAACCCTTTGAATTCAAAGGATTTTTTGAATTTTAATGAGGATGGACAAAAAGTGGGGCTGGAATGACAAATTTTTGACGATAGAAAATGAAGCCGGATTCTTTCACAGGAATCCAGGCGGATAAGACGGATTCTTCGAGAGCAGAGTATTGTAAGGGTTTTGGCTATGCCGCTCTTTTTAGATTGGCTAATTCGTTAATGACGCTCCCTTTGATTCTCTTGCTCGTCTGATTTGACTTCACCAGGACGCATAGCTTTTGCCCTTCTGCTCCTCCGTTTCGCCAGCTCCCTTTTTACGCGTTTATCGCCTGTAACTTTGGCTTCGTCCTTCTTAAAAGTAAGTTGCTCCGGCGAGGGCAAAAAGTCCTCCACAACCTGGATATCGCCCAAGGGCTCATCCGTGTATGTGATTTTCTTTTTCATAGGTCTGTTTTCCTTTCCGCCAATACCCAGCGCCGATAATGCGGATAATGTTGCCTCGATAGGTAAACCGAACGGTGAGGATACCCGCTCCGACCTTGCCAAAACAATACCACCTCTCCTCTTCCTGACTATGGGTCACGTCTTTGGCGATCACGCGATTCGGATCAGCGAAGGCGTACTGCGCATCTTCAAATGCGACGCCATGCTTCTCCTGATTTTCTCGATTCTTGTTCTTATCCCATTCGAACTCGTGGCTCACGTATTTCCTCACAAAAAGTCATACTGGATCAAATCGGTGGGAACACAGACCTGTAGACCGCGGCCCACCTCATCCAGACCCCACCGCTCTTTTCCTAATTCCTTCAAAGAGCCGAACGCGGACGAAACAAACGGCCTAGGCCGCCTTTGCTTCAACGTCCCATTGCCGGAGTTCGGGAATAACTTTTTGCGCGATTAAACGCTGTGAGCGCTCGGCATCCTCGAACGGCATCCCGGCCCCGCGAAAGCCGAAGATGAGATCAAACCGTCCGACCACCTCTCGCCAGTGGGACAGCTTGTCCAGAATCTGCTGCGGGGTGCCCCAGGCCTGAGCGTTGACATACATCTCGGCCATACCTTCAAGGCCCAACTCACGCAGCGTGTCTACGGCGTCGCCATAAGCTTCGTAGCCCTTGGCATTCTTGAAGTGATCGCCCATGAGTTCGTAATGGTGCATGGCCGACAGCAGATAGCCGGCGATGTATTTGTGGGCCAGCTCCTCGGCCCGGCCAGCGTCTTCGTGGCAGACAGACATGCCGGCCATCATGGGCGGAGGGGCATCAATGCCGTGGAGTTCGCGAAACAGAGTTCGATAGGGTTCAAAATCCGCATTGTGCTCCTCAATCGACTTTTGGGTGAAGACCATCATCTGGGCGCAGTGCTTGGCCGCTTCCAGGGCCGAATCGGGCGACATCGCCACCTGGGTCGTGCGGCCCTTGAATGTCCGCGTGGGCTTGGGACGAATCGGCGCCCGTGGTTGCTGATAATATTTCCCGTTGCCCTCAATAATGCCGGTCTCCAGGGCGTTGAGAATCATGGGCACAGCTTCGTCAAAACGCTCCCGTGAGGTGTCCATATCAATACCGAACTGGTCATACTCCCGGCGTGACAAGCCGCGACCCATACCAAAGATCACCCGGCCGTTCGACAGCTCGTCCAACAGCGCAACCTTCTCGGCTGAACGCAGCGGCGTATTCCACGGCACGATGACCGCGCCGGTGGCCAGCTTGAGCGTTGTGGTGATGGCCGCCAGATGGCCCAGATAGACGGCGTTATCGGGACAAAAGGAGTAGTCCTCAAAATGATGCTCCACAGACCAGTGCGAATCATAACCGAGTTCCTCTAGCTGCGAGGCCAGAGCCAACTCTTCCCGGTAGACCTGGCTGTCCGTCACACTGTCGTCATAGCCATAGCGTTGAAAGAGTGCGATTGTCCCGACTTGCATAACAAATCCTCCTGTTGTGTATCTTCCTATGCTCGCAGTTCCTGCGGGCCCATCTGTCCGTGTATGCTCAATTCTATTTTTTCGGGCACTGCTCAGGCCACGGGTTTCAGCTTGCCGCCGTGCGCTTCCAGATACGCGACCAGACGTTGGCATTCCTCATCAGAGACTTTGTCTTCCAGCAGACTGATGCGGTCGTCCTCAAAGACGGCTCGCTCTTCGCCTTCCATGCGACAGTCGGGCGCACCGTCCAGGGTGTAAGTCGCAACCCAGCGCATCCAGACCTCGCCGTTCTTTTCCATTGGTCCCTCAGCGAATTCAACGCGACGTGAGGTAAAGCGACGGTCGAAGCCATTCACCGCGACCTGAAAATCGCTCAGGATCGTGGCCCGGCTGTCATGCCGTCCGCCCAGGGGTGGCCCGGCAATGAAATCGTATACCGCGTCCTCGGTGAAATAAGGCTCAAGCAGCGACCAGTCATCGCTGTCATACGCGTCTTCAAAAGCCTGTGCATATTCCAGGAACCGTTCGACAATACCCATACGCTGATCTCCTTTTTCTCTCAGGTCAGTTTGGCTTGCGAGTCTGATCTGGGGGTTTTTATCTCCGTATCACACCGCTCAGCGAGAATACACGAGGAACCCACCCCGCCGCTACGCGGCACAAAGCGTGTCCTTCAAAAGAACAGGCAGATGTTGACACGTTTCCTCTTTCCCTCCCAAGAGGGGATTTTGACGCTCTTTTCTTCGGTTCGTTATTTTGCCCCTTTTGTTGCCACCACGGTCCAGGTACTGCTCACCGTGGCGACAACCTCATCTTGTGCATTGTGGATGGTCGCTTCAACAAAGGCGACCCGCTGGCCTTTCCGCAGGACTTTACCCGCCCCTTTGACCAGGCCCTTCTTGACCGGCTTGAGAAAACTGATTTTCAGCTCGGCGGTTGTGGCAAATTCGCCCTCGTCCATGACCGACCCGATTGCACTGCTCAGCAACTCGTCAGCAAAAACGCTCAGATAGCCGCCGGCCACATAGCCGAACGGATTCAACACGCGGGGGTGGCTGGCGTCCCACTCCCATTCGGACGTACCAGGACCGAACCGCACCGGCCGCAGACCAATCTCCCGGTGCGCTTGTGTGACATAGCCTTCGGGCCGGTTTTCGCGCAGGGCGGCGTTCAGTTTTTCAACGGGTGAAAGCATGTTTCCTCGTACCACCTTTTGATCGAGTTCTCAAAAGGGTAGTATGAGCGCGCATGCGTAAAGAGAGACTCACGGCCCGGCTGGCCGAGGTGAAAGAGAACGGCTTGTATCGTCGCCTACGCGCAGTTGAGGGTGCGCAGGACGCGGCCATTGTCCTTGAAGGCCAAGAGGTGTTGCTGTTTTCTTCCAATAATTACCTGGGTTTGGCCAATCATCCGGCCCTCAAGCAAGCGGCCCAAGAGGCGATTGCGCAGTATGGCTGTGGCAGCGGCGCTTCGCGCTTGATTTCCGGTTCCATGGCTGTCCATCACGAGTTGGAACACCGCCTTGCCATACTTAAAAAAACAGAGGCCGCTCTTGTTTTTCCGACGGGCTATCACGCCAATATCGGGGTCCTGTCCGCCCTGATGGGACCGGGCGATACGATCTTGAGCGATAGCCTGAATCACGCCAGCATCATTGACGGCTGCCGCCTGTCACGGGCTGATACTCGGGTCTATCGTCACACCGATACCGAGCATCTGGGTGAACTGCTGAAAGCGTGCCCAGCGACCGGCCAGCGCCTGATTGTGACAGACAGCGTGTTCAGCATGGACGGCGATCTGGCCCCACTAGCGGAGATTGTCAGCCTGGCCCAACAGTATGACGCCTGGGTGATGGTTGATGAGGCCCACGCAACCGGCGTGTTCGGGCCACACGGTAGCGGCCTGGTCGAAGAACTTGGCCTGACCGAGCGGGTCGATATCCAGATGGGCACTTTGGGCAAGGCCCTAGGCTGCGTGGGGGCCTTTGTGGCCGGCAGTCACGAGCTGATTGACTGGCTGGTGAATCGGGCGCGGAGTTTCATCTATACCACGGCGATTCCACCCGCGGTCGCGGTGGCGGTCCTCGCCGCCCTCGATATTGTGGAGCAGGAGCCTGAGCGGCGACAACAGTTGTGGGCCAACACCCAGGTGTTGGCAGACGGACTCCATTCGATCGGCTATACGCTGGGCGCGACCCGCTCGCAGATTCTGCCGGTCATCATCGGCGAGGCACGCGAGACGATGACCGTGGCCGCTGCTATCCTCCAGCGTGGCGTCTTTGCCCACGGCATCCGCCCACCAACCGTTCCGGAGGGTACCTCGCGTATTCGCGTGACCCCCATGGCAACTCACACCCAGGACCACCTGTCGCGCACGCTGGACGCGTTTGCCGCAGCCGGCAAGGAGGTCGGGATTCGATGAGCAGCCCGTCGTATGCCGACCTCAAAGCCTGGGATCATAGCTATGTGTGGCATCCGTTTACCCAGATGCAAGACTGGTTGCAGGAAGACCCGATTATAATTGCCAGGGGCGAAGGCAATTATCTGATTGATGTCAACGGCAAACGCTATCTGGACGGGGTCTCTTCGTTATGGTGCAATATTCACGGCCATACCCATCCCCGCCTCAACACCGCCATTACCGAGCAGGTCAACCGGATCTCGCATTCGACCATGCTCGGGCTGGCCAATATCCCGTCCATACTGCTGGCCAAAAAACTGGTTGAACTGGCGCCGTCCGGGCTGACCCGTGTGTTCTATTCGGACGCGGGAGCCACCGCCACGGAAATCGCACTTAAACTGGCGTTTCAGTACTGGCAGTTGCGTGGAGAAACCCGGCGCACAAAATTCGCCTCCTTAGTCGAAGCCTACCACGGCGATACCCTGGGCGCGGTCAGCGTGGGCTACTCCGAACTTTTTCATCATTTTTATCGGCCCCTTTTGGCAGATACAGTCCGGCTGACCCCGCCGCATGTGTTTCGCTTTGTGCGCGGTATGTCTGCCGAGCAGGCGCTGGCTGCAGCCCAGGAAGAGGCCGAACATACACTCGCCCGGCAGCATGAAGAGCTGGCAGCCGTGATTATAGAACCCCTTATGCAGGGTGCGGCCGGAATGTGGGCGCATCCGGTCGAATACGTGCGTGCTCTGCGACAGCTCACGCAGCAGTACGGCGTCCTCTTCATCTGTGACGAGGTGGCCACCGGGTTTGGCCGCACCGGAAAAATGTTTGCCTGCGAACATGCGAACGTCAGTCCGGACTTGTTCTGCGTGGCCAAGGGCATTACCGGCGGCTATCTGCCACTCGCGGCCACCCTGGCAACCGAGGAAATTTTTTCCGCTTTTCTCGCGCCCTACGAAGAGTTCAAGACCTTTTTTCACGGCCATACATATACCGGCAATCCCGTGGCCTGCGCCGCGGCTCTGGCCAGCCTGGAGGTTTTTGCCGAGGGGCAGATCCTTGAGCGCTTGCAGCCCAAGATCACCCTGTTGACCCAACGTCTCCAGACCGATATCGCCCCCCTCCCCCATGTGGCCGACATTCGGCAGTGGGGCATGATGGTCGGGATCGAATTGATGCGCGACCCGGCCAAAAAGGTTGCCTATAATCCTGCTGAGAAGATCGGCATTCAGGTCATCCAGGAGGCCCGCAGGCACGGAGTAATGATTCGGCCGTTGGGCAGCATCATCGTTCTCATGCCGCCGCTTAGTATTACCGAGGCTGAGTTGTCACACCTGCTCGATGTTGTCCACACCTCCATTCAGACCGTCACATGACCAGCCTGTTTATCACCGGCACGGATACCGGCATCGGCAAGACTCTGGTGGGCTGTGGCATTGCCGCGGCCCTGACCGCCCAAGGCAAACGGGTGGGCGTACTCAAGCCGGCAGAAACCGGCTGCGATAGACGAGACGGGGTTCTGTACCCGGACGACGCCATGCGTCTGGCTGGCTATGCCCGCAGCAGCTTATCTCTTGAGACCGTGTGTCCCTACCGTTTTTCTCCACCGGTCGCCCCGAGTGTGGCGGCCGAGCAGGCCAGCGTGACCATCCGGCCGGAGCGGATTGTCAAGGTTTTTCAGTCGATTGCCAACCAGCACGAGGTGACGCTGGTAGAGGGTGCCGGCGGTCTGCTGGTGCCGCTCGTAGGCCGCTACTCATTTGCCGACTTGGCTCGCGATCTTGGGATTCCGATTCTCGTCGTAGTCGGCTCAAAGCTGGGGGCGTTGAATCATACCTTGCTGACGCTGCACTGTATTGAGACCCGTGGTTTACCTCTGGCTGGTTATATCCTCAACCATCCGACCCAGACCGCGGATGATGCCATCAAAACCAACGCGGCAACCTTGGCCGGCCTGACTGATGTACCGTGCCGTGGCATTATTCCTCATCTTACGCTGAGCGAAGACATCGACCGGGACCGCAGGATACTGAGCGAGCTGTTCGCCACAGCAGTTGATCTTCCCGGACTGCTCGGATAGAGCAGAGTCCTGCGCAGCGCGCTTTGACGGAAAGGGAAAACCGTATGAATAGCTTCTCGCACTTCGCGACCCAATCATTAGCCGGCGAGTTACTGTCGCGTGAAGACGCCTTCGCTGTCCTACAGACCGCCGACGAGGAGCTATCCGACCTGCTGCAGGCGGCCTTCACGGTGCGAGAAAAGTTCTTTGGGCGAAAGGTCAAAATCTGCGTCTTACAAAACGCTCGCAGCGGCTTATGCCCGGAAGATTGCAATTATTGTTCCCAGTCCTCCATCTCCAAAGCTCCGATTGACAAATACCGCCTGCTCTCAACGGACGAACTGCTTGCCGGTGCCCGCAAGGCCGCCCAGGCTGGCGCGCGGCGCTATTGCATGGTCGCCAGCGGACGTGGCCCCAATGAGCGCGATATTGACCATCTGACCGCAGCGACCCGCCAGATCAAAGCCGAGTTTCCCGGTCTGGAGATTTGTGTCTCTCTAGGACTCATGAGCGAACCCCAGGCTCGTACGCTCAAAGACGCTGGCGTCGGCTGGGTCAACCACAACCTCAACACCAGCCGTGAGTTTTACGCGGAGATCTGCTCAACGCATACCTATGAGGATCGGGTTGAGACCGTCAAAAACGTCAAGCGGGCCGGGCTGTCCACATGTAGCGGCGGCATTATCGGTATGGGGGAAGAAGACGAGGACGTGGTCGAATTGGCCTACGCCGTCCGGGCGCTGGACATCGACTCCGTGCCGGTCAATTTTCTGTATCCTATTGACGGTACGCCGCTCGGTTCGCGCAAAGACTTCAATCCCGTCCGTGGGCTTAAGGCGCTCTGCCTGATGCGCTTCCTGAATCCGCGCAGCGAAATCCGCATGGCTGCGGGACGCGAACTCTATCTCGGCCAGTGGTCGGGGCTGGCATTCTATCCGGCGAACTCGATTTTTGTCGAAGGCTATCTCACCACCCCAGGCCAGCAGGCCCAAGACGCCCATCAACTCGTTGAAGCCGCCGGGTTTGAGGTGGAGCAGGAAGACATACCGGGGGGAGAAGCCCGCAGTGGGGTGTAGGCTCTTCTTCTGCATCTCCCCCCCTTGCATCTCACGTCCAGGAACTTGAGCCGTCCCGGTATAGCTGGTAGGCGTGCCAGGGAGGGGGATATCCTATGCGTACGTCTGTGTATTGGCTCGTGACTGCCTGTCTGGTGCTCTTGAACGTTCCGGTGCAAGCCGAAGACAAGAAGCCGTCCATCCGCTTTGGCCTGCAAGTCGCGCAACAGCAAACCACGGTCGAAGAACTCAGGGACGTGTGGCAGGAAGCCGAGGCCTTGGGATTCGATACTTTATGGGTGAACGATCACCTGCTGCCCAGTGTGGGTCCGTCAGACGGGGCCATGCTTGAGTCCTGGACCCTGCTCGGAGCGATGGCGGCCTCCACCTCAAAAATCCAGATTGGCTGTATGGTGACGAGCAATACCTTTCGCCATCCGTCCATCCTGGCAAAAATGGCGACCACGGTGGACCATCTGAGCAACGGCCGGCTTATTTTTGGTATCGGCTCGGGCTGGTTTAAACGTGAGCACGAAGCCTATGGGGTCGAGTTCTCTACGATGAAAGGCCGCGCCCGCCGTCTGGACGAAGCGCTGCAAGTGATCACCAAGCTCTGGCAAGCCAGCCCGACCGCGTCGCATGCGGGCAAATATTACTCACTGGTGGACGCGCCGTTTGTCCCGAAGCCGGTGCAGCAACCAATGCCGCCGATTATGATTGGCGGGGTCGGTGAAAAGTTGACTCTGCCGATTGTCGCCCGCTATGCCCAGATGTGGAATGCGCCGATTCTTTCGCCCGGCCAGTTTGCTAAGAAGAATCAGGTGCTTGAACAATACTGCCAAGACATCAACCGAGACTGTAGCGAAATTGAGCGCTCCTACCTGACCCCGATGTACCTCAACCCGAGCCCCGAAGCGCTGCAACAGGTGCTGCAACGCGCCATGACCATACGGGGTCTGACTGAAGAAGAGGCACGTCAGACTATTCTCGCCGGCACACCGGCTGAGATCCGCGCCCAACTCCAGACGTATATCGATATTGGCGTCACCCACTTCATTATTAATTTGCGTCGTCCGGGCCTGTACGATCGAGAGGCCGTGCGGGTGTTTGCCAAAGAAATCATGCCAGCCCTGCGCTAGCGTTATTCCACTCGATTTGACCTGCCTACGATTTACCCCGCGTTCACATGGCCCTATCCCCCCAACGCCGCGCCCTGCTGCTGATGATCCTGACGGCCCTGGTATGGGCCGGCCTGTTTCCCACCGGGAAAGTCGCCCTGCGCAGCATCCCGCCCTTTACGTTTGCGGCCATTCGTCTAACCATTGGCGCGGCCCTCCTCTTTCTTTATCTTCAGCGCAAGAACGACGCGGAAGAGATGCCGGTCAACTGGACACCCCGCCTGATTGGCAGTTTTCTTTTTCTCGGTTTCACCGGCTATCTGCTGTCTGTGGGCGGCAGTTATCAGGGACTACGTTTAACCACGGCCACGAATGCGGCCCTGCTCAATGCAGCGTCGCCGATTGCCATTGCGCTCCTGGCAGCCATATTTCTGAGAGAGAAAATGTCAGCTAAGATTCTCCTGGGCATTGTGATCTCCATTGTTGGCGTTGGGGTGATTGTTTCGCGAGGCTCGTGGCAGGTCATTACCGCCAGCGCGTACAACCCGGGCGATCTGATTATTGTTGCCACGCTGTTTGCCTGGGGTATCTATACGACCTACGGCCGTCACCTCATGCAGGTGGTCTCTCCGCTGACGGCAACGACCTATGCGTATATTGCCGGCGCAACGTATTTACTCATTGCCTGCTGGCTGACCGAATGGGAGAGCTGGCAGGTGGCCGAAACGCGCTGGGACTCCTGGTTGGCGGTGGCCTACCAGAGCACACTCGGGACTTTCGCCCACTTCTGGTATTACCAGGCGGTTGAGATCCTGGGACCGAGCCGCGCGGGTGTGTTTATCAACCTCGTGCCGGTCCTGGCCATTGGGATCGCGTATGTCTTTCTCGACGAGGCATTAACGCTGCCCCATCTGGTTGGCGGGCTCATTGTGTTGATTGGCGTTGGGGTGGCGGCCCGGCGCTAAGACGCGTCGGCTTCAATCACTTCGTTATTGGCTGTACGCGACAATCCACTCGCCTGTCCGGCTGAGTGTAATACCGTCCGGACCGAGATCATCAGGGAGGTAGCGGGCGGATTGAACCGCCTTCTCAAAGGCGTCGTTGCCCTCCAATCCTAGGGCTTTCAAGATGGGGTTATGGACCTGTTGACGGTGGATCTCACCACTGTACAGCTTGGTCCGCAAGACAGCGCGTAGATAACTGCGGGCATTCGGAATAAAGCGCAGGGCCGGCATCTCAAACCCACGAAAGACGGTGTTCATAGTCTCGAACGTGAGCGACGGGAAGTATTTGATATGGCTCTGGACAATCTTCAGAAAGAGACCATGATGGGAGATCTCATCCTGACTAACCACGCGCACGGCTTCCGAAGCTCCGATCTCAGAGCCGCGCTTCTTCTCTTGCTGCGTAGGCGCGACCGGCAGGCTGTATTCTTCACGAACGCGCGCCCGCATTTCTTGATAGTTGAAATAGGTCGCGCGCTCCTGAACCATGGCGTAGACCGTGCTTCCGAGCGGCGTATCGAGGCCGGAGTGCTGTTCTAGTTTCCACCGTGCTGCTTGCACCTTAGTGAGATAGGCTTGGATTTCTGCCTCAGTGCGGACCCCGGAATGCTGCAACACGATTTCCCAGGCAACGCCGTGGCGCGATTCTTCTGTCCCCCACTGTAACTGCATGTTCCGCCGGGTACGATTGTGGCGAAAGAGTTCCAGTCCTGCCATCACATAGTCGGCGACGTATTCTTCTACGCCGAGGAAGCCCTCCAGGAGATTGACCGTTTCTTTGCTCAGTCGCTCCCCGAACTGACGCATCTCTTGAAGCGGGAAATCGTGCCACGGTGACCAATTGCGCGTTTTCATGGCCCGGTTGAAATATTCGATATAATACCCCAGCACTTCTCGCTCGAGCGCCTGCTGTTTGGCCATGGGCGTCCATGGGCCTTTCACAATCTCCAGGCGGGCGGGCGGCGTTGTGCGTTGTTGTGAAGACATAAACGGCTCAGTATTCCTTTTTGCGCAACAGGCGGGCTCTGTTGCCTTGTGACACTTCCAGGTCTTCCGGATATACCTCTGTGACCAGGAAACGAGATTGATGGAGTTTCCTCAGATAGGGTGCGAGGTGCGCTTCTTCTCTCCATCCGCATCCTACACTATTCTTGATACCGTTGTCACTCGTCCTCACGATCCCTCCTCGTGCAAAGAAGAATGCATACCGCTGAACGACCGAGAGAGAGGACGCTTTTCCCTTTCTGTCCCGCTTGTGCTATACCTGGCACCATATTACTCCAAGGAGGGATGAGTATGGCTATTGAAGTTGTGGAGCTGCATCATCACGGGATTCGTATCGGCAATACCCAAAAGGATGCGGAAAAAGCGCGGAAGTTTTATGCTGATGTTTTGGGTTTGGACACAGACCCGGCTCGGCCGAATATTGCGTCCATTCCTGGTTTTTGGATGTATGTGGGTGAAGGGAAAAACACCACCCAGATTCATCTGATGGGCGCTAAAGGCAAGTCGCCGATGGCCCGCTCTAGGAAAGAAGACCCCACCCTGCCCCATGTCGCCCTGGCGGTCAAAGACATTCAGGCCGCGCGGAAAGAGCTCGATAAGCGCAAAATTTGGTATTGGGGTATCCAGGGCCTCGTTGGTCAGAATTCAGACCAAGTGTTTGTCCGCGACCCCTTTGATAATATCATCGAGTTGCATCAAGTCGGGACGTGTACGTGTAATAAAGTTTCGCTCAAGCCCGCGAGAAAACGGACCGCATCGGCAAAACGGGCGCCCTCCAAGAAGCGAGTGACGGCAAAAAAGAGGACGACGGCGAAAAAGGCGGGAGCTTCGAAGAAGTAAGACAGACGGGGTGCAAGCATGACCGAGCCCTATACCAAACGCCTCCTCTCAGCCGATTCTCATATTGTGGAGCCAGCTGATCTGTGGCTGACGCGGATGGACAAGAAATGGCGGGATAAAGCACCGCGCATTGAGGCCCTGGACGAGAGCGGGGATTATATTGTCATTGACGGTCTGCGGCCGCGGCCCTTGGCGTTTGAGGGGCCAATGCAGGACCTCAAGGCTCAGGGTATGGATATCCCCGCCCCGAAGGGCTTTCGGTATGCGGATAATCGTCCTGGGAGCTGGGACCCGCATGAGCGGCTGAAAGACCAGGACATGGATGGGGTGTCCGGGGAGGTCATCTATCCTGGGGTGGGGCTGACGCTCGTGCGTGCCCCCGATGCCGAATACCTGTACGCCTGCTGCCGGGCGTATAACGACTGGCTGGCGGAATATTGTTCGGCCTATCCGGACCGGCTGAAAGGGGTGGGCATGGTGCCGTGCCGGGGTCCGATTGAATGGGCCATTGCGGAAACGGAGCGCTGCGCCAAGCTGGGTCTCGTCAGTGTGATGTTACCGGCCTGGGTGGACGACCGTCCGTATAATCTGCCCGACTGGGACCCGCTGTGGGCCGCACTACAGGATATGAACCTCATTGCCAGCATTCACATTGGCGGTCGTGACCCGTTTGGCCGCTCCCACGGTCCGGGTGCTGGTGGCATCATCATCGGTATTGTGAAGTTTGAGATGAACGAGACCCTGCAGCAGATTATTTGGGGTGGCGCTCCGATCCGCTTCCCCAAACTGAAATGGGCCTTGGTCGAAAGCGGGATTGGCTGGATTGGGGCGGCACTGGGTTTTATGGATCACTGGTGGCAGGATCATAAGGGCTGGATGGAGCCACGTTTGCCCGAGCGGCCAAGCACTTACTTCCACCGTCAGTTTTATGCCACGTTCGAGGACGATCGCGCCGGAGTGCTCACCCGCGAGTTGATGGGCGTCGAAAACCTGATGTGGGGCTCGGATTACCCACACACCGAAGGGGTGTGGCCATTCTCACGCCAGCAGGTGGCGGATAATTTTTCGGCTATTCCAGAAGACGATACACGCAAGATCGTACACGATAACTGTGTCAATCTGTATGGTTTTCCGGCGGAGTAGAATGGAGAGGATGAGGGGTTGGAGGTTGGGGACTGGGGACTCGACGGCTGGATGAGCGTATTCTGGGGGCGTCTGTTTTGAGTCTGTACCAGAAATTTCTTCGTCGCTTCTTTCCTTCCCTATCTTCTCCTTCTCTGCCCCCACCGCCTCCCGTCTGTGTTCCACTCGGCGCGTTGGACAATTTTCCCGACGGCCAAGGCAAGCCGGTTGTCGTGGCCGGAAGAAAAATCGCGATTTTTCGACTGGGCGAAGAGGTCTATGCGCTGTATAACGCCTGTCCGCATAATCGAGTTCCGCTGTCGGCTGGAATCGTGACGGACCACACCCTTATATGCCGAGCGCATGGCGCTCGTTTTGATCTGAAAACCGGAGCAGTCCTCCGCGGCCCTGCTCGCAGGCCAGTTCGGACTTATCCCGTGCGGCGAACAGGCGACACCCTCGAAATCGAGGTGCCATCATAACGACTCACTCATGAGACGAGGACTGCGTTTGCTCGACTTCCCACTCCCAGGGGAGAGCATATTTTTTTTTGCTATTGCAGTCTTTGCACGCGGCAACCAGGTTACCTTTGGTTGACTTCCCACCCCGGACGAGAGGAATAAGGTGATCCATGGTAAGTTCGGCCGGGGGGAACAGCTGCTGACAGTAATAACACACCCCGCTTGCGCGTTTGCGCTTCCACCAGGCTGAGCGGCGCAGTTCACGGGCGCGATTTTTTTCGCGTTGGATGTCAGCCGATGTGACGTCCGAAAAGAAAGCGCTCTTGGGTAGGGCCCGCCCCATTACTTCTCCCAACCCGGTGATGCTCTCTAGCCTAGCACCGGAATAGAGCCGGAAAAGGATATTTTCTATGGATGAGGTTCCTGTATAAAAAACGGGGCGTTCTTCTGAAGAACGCCCCGTTCCGTATTGTCTACTTATGTGAGAGATACAAGGTCCAAGGGCTTAGTGCGAGCCCTCATGCGACGCATCGCCGCCACCACAGGCACCGTCACCGCCGTCGCCACCGCCGTTCCCATCGTCCTTTTTCTCATCGCCGCCACCGTTGCCTTCGCCGCCACCGTTGTCGGAAGTTTCCTCACCAGCCTCGTGGCTATCCGCATACACACCGACAGGAGCACTCATGAGTCCTATGGCCAGAGCCAATGCCATAACTGTTGTCCAACGCTTCATCTGTAGCCTCCCTTCGTACAGTTATTCTCTACCAAACTTCGTCGACCCTTTTTCGCTAGCATCTTCAGCCATGATATTCAACCCTATTGTGCTGCTCTCAGGACTCTTGCCCGACCTCCAATTTTCCGAGGCCAGCGGCTTTCGCCCAGCCCTCGGATATGGGCGTGAAGTAGAACATATCCACCCGGCGGGATTTGAACTTCCACACCCCGTCCACCTTGACGTACTCGTCATACAGGCGACCCGCGCCAATGAGACTCTCGTCGCCGCGGGTGGCCCGGTTCTCAACCGAACAGATGCCGGTCGCGGTATCGCCATGAATGTGCATGACATGATTCGTGAAAAACGGCTTGACTCTGAGGGGCCACGTTGAACGGTAGAATTCTTTGATGGCGCTTGTCCCTCGTATCACGCCTCGACCCATGGAACTGAAATCCACCGAGCCGTCCGCAGTAAACAAATTGGCCATTTTTTCTTCATCCTGGGCCTCGATTGCCAAACCGTACTGGTAAGTCAGTTCTTTAATGTGTTCTCGGTCCCAGAGTTCTTGAACCATTTCCTCGTGGGTCATTGCTCCTTCTCCTTTTTTCTTGAGCCGTACCAGAGAAGAACACTATAAAGACTCGCTCCCCGAACAGCAATCTGTGTTGCTCCGTACAGGTTTGTGTTGCCTGGGCAACACCCTAGTGCCCGGGAAATTGGCAGTCTCCTGTCTAAGGGCTCCTTAAGAGAGAAAATTTCTTTGTCTTCTAGGGATATCTCCCACAGCAGGATGGCACCTGATTTGCTGCTTCATTCCTCTGACTTCTCTTTTCATGCAAGGGTCATGTCGATGTCACCGAGGAGACAAAAAGAAGGGTTAGTCTCAAAAAAACGGAAACGAAGGTCACATAGGTGACGATGGCTTGCTTGGTTGGGTCCTGCAATCGTCGTAGAGTAGAAGACGTTCACACGAAACACATGAAGGAGAATGGCAATGGCAGAGACTAATAATGTCGCGAATATAATGACGGATGCCATGACAGTATATAAGACCCTGTTCTTCGACCTGCCTGTGGCGGGTATACGGCAGGGTTTGGGCTTGGCAGATGACCAAGAAACAACGACCAGCGCTTGGGGTGGCTATGATGCCATGGTCCGGCTGACCTCTCAGGGCATCGATAACTTGTATCGCACTCCACAGTTTGCGGAGGCAACTGCGCGGGCACTGGACGGATTTCTACGCTGGCAGCAAGTCAGTAATGCCTTAACCAAGACCGTTCTGACTGGGTTGACCCAAGCAGCAGGACTGCCGTCAGCGAATGAGACTCGGGCACTCCAGGCCGAGATTCATGCTCTCAGGGAAGAAGTCACGGCTCTCCGGGGGGCGACGGAGCTCAGAGCAGTCTCTCCAAAGGTTGAGCAACCGGCTACCCCTCTCAAACGTGTGGCAGCCTAGTTCGGTTTCCTGCACTCGCTGAAATCATACGGAAGAGGGACTGCGGTCCCTCTTTTTTTCTCTCTGCATATCCTCTAACAAGTCAGATATGGCTCAAGACAGGACCTATAGACGTTTAACTCAGACTGAGGCAGCCTTTCTCTACAGAGAGAAACCACATACGCCTATGCATATTGGGGGCTGTAGTCTGTATGCCGGCACTCTTTCAAAAGACGAGCTCTGTGCATTAATTCAAAGTCGTTTTGACCGCCTGCCCCAGTATCGTCAGAAGGCTGTTTTTGCTCCTCTGAACATTGCCCATCCGACCTGGGAGGATGATCCGGATTTCGATCTTGCCTATCATATAGACGAAGTCACCCTCCCTCCTCCTGCCGATGATCGAGTCATTTCTCAGGTCTGCAGCCAACTGTTTAGCACGCCATTGGACCGAGACCGGCCCTTATGGAGGCTGACGCTCATCCACGGCCGTCCGGACGGCGACACCATGGTCCTGGCCCGCGTTCACCAAGCTATGCTGGAAGGCGTCTCAGGCATTGATCTGATGCTCGTCTTGCATGACCTGAGACCGGACAGCGAACGCGGCTCACCACCGCACGATTCGTGGGAGCCTGAGGCCATTCCCGACGCGATGACGCTTCTGCAAGAGGCAGTTCGAGATCGGATGACTGAGGTGGTACAGTGGTGGGCCGATCAGAGTTTCCAGGCCTTTCGCTCGCCGTTCCACGGCTCACGGTCAACGCGGTTAAGCAATGCACTGATGAGTGCCATTCCAACCCTCATGCAACCCGTTCCGCGCACCCCGTTTAATACGGCGCTTTCGGGCCAGCGACAGTTGACGTGGCTCGAATTTTCTTTTGCCGAAGCGCGCTTCATTCGTTCGGTCCTCAGAGGAACTGTAAACGATGTTGTGCTGACGATCATTGCCGGGGGTATTGGACGCTATTTACGGGCCAAGGGACATAATACAGAAGGCCTGGAACTCCGTGTTGCTTCTCCCGTCAACCTCAAACGACACGAGCCCCGCGTCAGGCGTGGAAGACGGCCCACGGGCCGGACGGCGACGATGTTAATCCCGTTGTATGTCGGTATCACTGACCCGATTTTACGGCTGTCCGCGCAAAAAGCGACGGTTGAGGAACTGTACGAGCAGGATCAAGCTGGCACCTTCCACACCCTGCAGTCCTTGGCGACCTGCATCCCACCAGCTTGGCAAGCGCTCGCCGGCCAAGCGCCCTCGATGAGTGCGCTGGCGAATACGGTGGTCATGAATATTCCTGGTCCGCAGGTTCCGCTATATCTGGCCGGGCATAAACGACACGCCTTCTTTCCGATGGGCCCGCTAGCGGCACGAGTGGGCCTGTTCCATGCGGTGGCCAGCTATAATCAGAAGCTCTCGATAGGCGTCACGCTTGACCCCCAACTCATACCGGACGGGTGGGAGTATGCCGACTGCCTGAAGGCGTCGTTCCTAGAGTTGCGAGAGGCGGCGGAGCGGTTTTCAAAACGTTCGGCGAATGCCGACGCACGCCCAGCCGATGTCCGTACGAACGCGGCTTAAGCCGCTGTTCTCTCCACTCAATGGATCGCCTAGGTGGAGTGCACATGGCCGGACAGGCCCGTCATATCGTAAGCCATGATAATCAGGTCGCGCGTCTGTCCAGACCGGTCAATGACAAAATCCGGCAGGAGTACCTCTGTTTGAAAGCCCAGACGGAGGAAAAGCGCGCGCGCGCCTGGTTGGTCCGGCATCATCTGAGCGACCACTTTACTCAGTTCTAAGTCCTGCGCAATGGCAATAATTTCCTCTGCCAACGTCCGCCCTAATCCCTGGGAGCGATACTCTGGAGCAAGCAAGAGACGAATTTCTCCAAGATGACGCTGCCACGTCACCATATTATGGTGCAGAATGGCATAGCCGGCTATCTCCTCCCCATTTTCGGCAATGATCGTCACGGTCTTACGGGCTTCAAGATTCCGCACCCATTGCTTCACGACTTCAGGGTCCGTGATGTCAATCCTCAAATGGAGAAGATCGTCTGCGGGCAAGCTATGTGCAAAACTCACAATGCGGTCAGCATCAAAGGACGTCATTAAGCGTAACGTGACCCTCGACCCGTTACGAAGAGTAATCGTATGAGGGTAAGGACGTTCGATGTGCATCCGTGCTTCAGCCATATGCTCCTCCTTCAAGCCGTATCAATCGCGCCATTAGCGCGCACAAGAGTGAACGAAGAATACCCGCGCGTTTTCACTCCGTTCTGCTTTCTATTCCTCCTCTCGTGGAGTGAGTGAAAGCTTTGCGTATCTTTTGGCGCCGGCGAATCCTTTGAGAGAATTGAAAATTGATGAAAGTAGTCTCCCTAGCAGATATCTGTTCAAGCGCCAATCTCACTAACCGCATACCGGACGAGAACCAGCCGGTTTCTTTCTCCCAAGCTTTTTGCTACGCTTGCAAAAGTTATCACCTATTGCAAGCAAAAATCCAGTCAACACTCCTGGGGGGAGCGGACAACATGACACCGGATGATCTTCTTTCGGACGCTTATCCTGAACGGGAAGACGCCGAGCGTTTTAGCACGCTTTTCTGGCAATTAACGGCGGCCTTTCCAGATTCCTACCGTCAAATGTGTGCCCTTCTCCGGGACGACATCTATCGTCATCCACCAGTCCCTCAGGCGTCGGGAGAGCCTGTTCTTCTGATCCCGGGATTTCTTGCTGGCGACTGGACCTTACAATTATTAGCGGGTTGGCTGAGCCGCATAGGCTATAATCCATATTTCTCCGGTCTGGACTGGAATATCGATTGTCCGAATCGGACAGGGCATTTACTCCGCTGGCGGCTGAACCAAATCATTCGGGAGACCGGCTATCCGCTCATTGTTTTTGGCCATAGTCTCGGCGGCATGCTCGCGCGGTTTCTGGGGACAAATTTTCCCGACCAGGTCCGCCATGTGGTCACGATGGGTTCTCCCATTCAACGGACAAATAATGTGAGTCCGCTGGTGTTGTTTGCCTCACGTGTGCTGCAACCCTTTCGGCGCTGGCGCGGAGAGCTTCCGTCCGAGTGCGGGACGCTCCACTGCAACTGCCACTTTAACCGCAGCGTTATTTCATCCATGCCGGAAGAGGTCGGGTTTACCTCAATCTTCTCCAAACAGGACGAGGTCGTAGAGTGGAATGCGAGTATCGATCCTGAGCGCGAGAACCGGGAGGTCACTGGACGCCATATTGGTCTGATTGTGAACCCGCAGGTCTACCGTATTCTGGCAGACGTGCTCTCTCGCTTACGAGAACAAGAGCGAGAGCCTCATCTAACCGTTGCCCTGTCTTCACAGGATGACATGCAGACCTGAGGAGCAGGTAGGAGGGTGCGTGGGGTACGTGTCAGCGGCAACTCAGCCCTTCCCCCGAGCCACCGCTGTTATGTGAAAAAACGACTTGCCAGAGGAGACCGGCTTCTTACTCAGGCGGCGACGTCATGAACTCTTTTGCCAGGTCGTTCTTCCCTTCAACATTCTTCTTATAGATATGGGTCTCCCAGAGCGCCTCGTGGGTCCCGTCCTTATCCGTGTACGTGAAGCGAACCCACCGGCCTCCCGGAGCCTCGAAGATGTTGAAATACTGACTGAGTTCGTCGTTAATCCGGTCTGCCTGAGAGAGTAACCCAGCCTCCCACGGCCCCAGAGTCCAGGGGTTCCCGGCACGGCCGGCCATATCCCGCCGCTTCTCTATATTGGAAACAATACTGAACCCGTCTTCAGACGCATTCGCTTTGACGATCTGAATCGCCAATTCTTCTTTCTGTCCCATGGGACGTTCACCACATGCCCAGAGAGAAAGACAACTGGCCATGATCAAGCAAGAAAATAGCTTCTGATACGCGTATACTTTTCGCATCCGCCCTCCTCCATCGTAGAATAGCAGGCTCAGCGTCCCGCTGTGTTTCCTATAGGGTGGCATACTACAATGAAAAGATGCTTGGGTCTACGGATGGCAGGATGCATTTCTGCTCTGCGTCGTGTGGAGTAAGCAGAAGGGCGCCTTGCTTTATTGTCACCCAAGTGACAATAAGGAAAGGGCTGATGAAAACAGCATCTCCTTCGGGTAGTGAACCATCAGGCGATCTTATGCCTAAGCTGTGGTAGAGCGCGTATGGCACGTATACCTGTCCTTAATGTGACAACGATCCGGCGACTGAAGGCATTTCCCTGGGCCTCAGATCAGCAGGTGGAGCGGCTTCTGGGTCAGATGGATCTGCATCACATCGAAAAACGCACCGTCCTGTTTAACGAGGGAGTTCCCTCAGATTCGGTGTATTTCCTGATTTCTGGCGTGGTCAAACTCTCCTTGCGCAGTCCGGATGAAGAGCGAGTTCTGGTCAGTCTCATCTCACCTGGAGAGTTATTTGGTATTACCTCGCTGATGCCAGGTATGTACCGGGCCTTTCGCTCAGAAGCGTTTAGCGATTGCTGGGTCAGTTCAGTCCGGCCAGAGGTTTTTGTGACAACACTGCTCAACGTCCCATTTACGGATTTCAGTGCCCTTATGGAAGGAACCGTAGGCCGGTGGTTTGCTCTCCTCTACCGTTATACACATTTTCAGGGCTCTAGCCTGAGACAAAAGCTGGCTTTAGCTTTGCTCGAACTGGCGCAAAAATTCGGCATTCAGGATGCCCGGGGGACTATGCTGATCTTACAGCTCACCCATGAAGATCTCGCCGATCTTGTGGGCGCGTCACGCCAGAAAGTGACGGAGCATATGCAGGAGCTTGCACGACAGCAGGTATTGCTCCGAGATGGGCGTAAGCTCATCGTCCATCCAGACCGCCTGCGAGAAGTCGCCGGCCTATTATTAGACGAGAAGTGAAGGTAAAGGCGGAGGATATCGCAGGGATGGAGATATCCTCCGCGCAAGAGATTATATCGATTTAATTGCTCGCCTCTGTTGCAGCCTCTTCGGCCTTGGGCTCAAGCTGCCAGAGCTGACGGGTCAGTGCGGTGGACGAGTCAAAAATCTGACGGGCAAACGACCGCTGAGTTTCAAAAATTGACGCAAACGGCGTATCCTTCGCCCACTCCGTTGCCTTTTCGTTCATCTCAAAAGCTCGGCTTGCCCATTTTTCGCTGGACTCAAGCGACTGCGCAGCCATTTGCTTCATTGATTCGCTGAACGGCATGTTCATCTCGCTCATCATCTTGACAAACGGATTGTTACCGGCGTCGAACATCTTATTAAAAGCACTGCAATTCCACGCGTTATCGGCCATGAGAAACCTCCCTGTGTGGTTGTGAGATTACCGACTCTGTCGGCTCGTTCCTTGATTGGTTTAATGCTAACTGTATGCGCTAACTTTTGCAAGCACCCCAGGCAAAAAAATGTCACCTACGTGACAAGAATGGCCTTTTTAAGACGTCCCGCCGACATCATTCACCTTTCGGAAGGACCGGTACATATCGATCATCATTTCGCGCTGGCGGGCAGACAGGTCGGGATCGTGCATAATCGCTTTGATCACATCACTCTCTTCAGCCTCTCGCGGGTCAAGGATGCCGGCTTGGGTATACAAGGTTTCGGCCGAAATGCGCAGTCCCTTAGCCAGCGACTGTAGGATCATGCTGCTCGGCGTCCGTAGCCCGCGCTCAATCTGGCTGAGGTAGGGGTTGGAGATTCCGCATATGTCCGCGAGCTGCCGGAGGGAAAGCTGCGACAGCTCACGCTGACGCTTAATGAATTCTCCAAGCGTGGCGTACGGGTCCGGGCGTTTCTGGTCCATGTCCAAAATGCTAACAAAAAACGCTAACTCTTGCAAGCGTTCAGATATTGGAGGCTGTCCCTTCGATACGAGTGCTATGAATCTAATATCCCCATGGCTTGCAACTCGCGCCGCAGCTCAGCCTGAGCGGTATCGGTCAGCGGTGCGATCGGCTGCCGAGTCGGGCCCGCCGGAAGATTACGGAGTTGCATGGCGGCTTTGATCGGCGCAGGAAACGAGCCAAAGCCCATGACTGGCCAAAATCGTGTCAGGCGGTTTTGCACCTCCCAGGCGCGGTCATGCTGTCCGGCGTCAAAGAGGCGAACAACTTCCAGAGAGAGTTCGGGGCACACGTTTGCACTACCTAAAATTGCTCCCTGACTGCCAGCCAACAAGCCAGGTAGGAGTAAGGTATCGATGCCAGTCATAACGCTGAAATCTGATCGCCGTCGCACCATCAGGTTGTTCAGCAGGGTCAAATCTCCGCTGCTATCTTTTATCCCCTGAATGTGAGCGTAGCGTTCAGCCAATGTTCGTACTGCGGGTGGTTCTAGGACATTGCCCGCCAACATCGGGATATTGTACAGCAGCAGGGGCAGGGTCGTGGCCTCGGCAATGGCGCCGTAGTGCTGGATCATCTCGTCTTGGGTTGGGCGAATAAAACTCGGTGGCACGGCACAGACATAGTCGGCACCCGCGGCCTGAGCCGCTTCGGTTAGCCGCACCGCTTCACGCGTTGAAGGAACGCCCACACCCGCAATCACGGCAATACGTTTGTTGACGATCTCTACGGTGTGTCGAAAGAGTCGCACTTTCTCCTCAAAACTAAGCGCCCAGGATTCTCCCGTGCTACTGACAATAAACACGCCGTTGAGACCCTTCCCGATTGACCATTCCAGGAGCTTCTCTAACCCGTGCTCATCAATGTTTTCATTCTCATCAAACGGGGTAATCAATGCTGAATAAATGCCGCGCAACATGGCCTACTCCTTTTTCCGATTTTGGCCGGTGGTTCCGGTCCAAGGCTGGTCTCTTAGCAGCCTCTAGCACACTTTACCCGAAGCGCCCAGTTCGGATATCGGCTAGCGGATACCGACTTCTTCGGGTCTGGTCCATCCACCCCTCTCCTGGTTGACAGCCGCCCGTCCACAGGGTGTATGATTCGCCAGCTATACGGATCATGCAGGAGGAGCGACGATGTTTAATGCCACAAAAGGTAAAAAGCTGCCGACGGCTATGGTCGGATCATTTCCAAAGCCGACTTGGTTTACCGAGAGCTTACGAGGTCGGCCGTTCAAGGTCGCGATGGGCGACTCACTCTATCGGGAGCAGTATATTGACGCCGTTGCCTGTTATATGAACGAGCAAGAGCAGGCCGGCCTTGACATCTTCACCGATGGGGACACCCGTTTTGATCTGGAAGTGGGCGGGCGCTCCTGGTTCTTTTATACGATTGAACGCCTCAACGGGGTAAGCGGCTTTCGCGACTCTTCGCACTTTCTCGACTATGCGGATATCAAGCCTGGCCATATCCTGTACGAGGTGCAGGAAGCCTACCACCCGCCGGCGGTCACGGACAAAGTGACGCGCGGTCCCCTGCATTTTTCTGCTATCTGGAAAACCGCGCAGAAGATGGCCAGCAAACCGGTGAAGTTCGGCTCGATCAGCGCCACCTGCCTGCCCATGATGCTGTGGAACGAGTACTATAAAACCGATCACGCTCTGGTCATGGACTTGGCCGCGGCGCTGAATGAAGAGTTGCGGGAGTTGGCGGATGCGGGCTGTCCGGTTATCCAGATCGAAGAACCGCCCCACCATTTCGCCTGCTGTACGACCCCGCCAGCAACGGACAAAGAACTGGAAACCTATACCCAAGCGTTCAACCGTGAAGTCGAGGGCGTCAATACGGAGATCTGGGCGCATACCTGCTGGGGCAATCCCAACCAGCAGAGCTTCTACTGGGAGCGGCCCAGTTATGAACGCTCACTGCCGCATCTGCTCCAGCTCAATGCCGATGTCCTCACCCTGGAAGGAGCAAGCAACCAGGGCCGCGACCTGCCATTGCTCAAGCACTATAAAACAGACAAAAAAATCGCCATTGGCGTCATCAACCACACGGTCACCACGGTTGAGCCTCCCCAAATGATCGCTGATCTGATTCGCCGCGCGCTCGAATACGTCCCGCCGGAACGGCTCATTATTACCGCAGACTGCGGCTTTGGGCGTGAAGGCTTATCGCGCCGCATTGCTTTTTACAAATGTATCGCCCTGGTTCAGGGCACCAATATGGTCCGCCGGGAACTCGGTCTGCCGGAGGCCGAAATCCGGGCCGCGGACCCACGCTTTGCCTTTCGGTCGGTAGAGTAAGGAATGGAGGCGGTCCACCGCCTGCCTCAACCAGAGTCTGATGAAGCCGCTTGGGTTAAGGGTGCATGGAGAGAAGGCTCGGTCTCTCCTTGGCTCTCTGGTACCAACAGGAACTCCAGCAGATACTGATTCACCACTTCAGGCTGTTCCTGTTGGACCCAATGACTGCACTTGGGGATATATTTGATCTCAAAACGATCGCTGAAGTACTCGTCCATGTCGTGGGTGAGCTCTTTTCCGAGTGCTCTATCTTCCTCACCCCAAATCAGGAGGGTCGGACTTGAGATTTGGGGAAGGTGTACTGCACCATGGCGGAGACGGTGACGAAACGCTGCTCGGTAATAATTGATGGCAGCCCGGGTACTGCCAGGGATACGCAATGCCTTGGCGTACCTGTGCAACTCTTCGTCGGAGAAGGCTTCTTTCCGCACGGCCATGCCACGAAACGCCTGCTCGATAAAGCGCCGCCTGAACAAACGCAGGCCCAGCTCAGGCAACCACGGAAGCTGGAAGTAGAATATATACCAGCTACGGCGAAGCTGCTGGCGGTTCTCTTTAAGCGCTTTCTGAAACGCTTCCGGATGGGGACAATTCAAAACAACAAGCCGTTCGGTCATGTGTGGGTAGTTGGCGGCAAAAGCCCAGGCCACACCGCCACCCCAATCATGGCCTATAATAACGGCCCGTTTTTCATTAAAGGCACGAATGAGACCCTGCACATCCCCGATGAGTCGGTCAATATGATAATTGGTGACGCCGGTCGGCTTCTCGCTCTCGTTGTAGCCTCGCATGTCCGGCGCCACGACGGTGAAATGTTTCGCCAGAGCCGGGATTTGATAGCGCCACGAATACCAGAATTCGGGGAACCCGTGCAGCAAAATGAGCAGCGGACCTTCACCTTGGGTGACGTAATGCAGGCGGACTCCGTTCACATAGGCCGAGCCGTGCTTCAGAGTATCGCGCGCCATATGTCACGGTTTCTTAGGAGGGTACGTCCATACCGGCCTTGCGCGCCCGGTCCAATACGATCTTCTCGATGTCGGCAATCGGTCCATCAATCATCCGCCCTCGGAAGGAGACGGCCCCATGCCCCGCGGCCACCGCTTGTTCAAAAGCGGCGACCAGGGCGCGCGCATACTCGACTTCTTCCGTCGTCGGTGTGTACACCGCGTTCACGGGATCGACCTGGCCGGGATGAATACAGGCCTTACCCTCGTAACCGAGATTCTGGCCCTGCTGCGTTTCTAGGCGTAAACCGTCGAGGTCCTTAATATCGAGATAGACGTTATCAATCGGCGCCACGCCCGCAGCCTTGGCGGCCATGACCACCTGACAGCGCGCTTGTAAAACCACCCCGTCGGTTGAGGGTGCGGCTTTAATCCCCATGGATAAGGAGAAGTCGCCGTGCCCAAAGGCGATGCCGGCAATCCGGGACGTTGCCGAGGCAATGGAAAACGCGTTGCCAATTGCCTGGGGCTGCTCAAACAGGGGAATCAGGACAACGTCTCCAGGCGAGCGTCCGGCGCGTTGCTCAGCCAGGGAAACGAGTTGGTCCACGAACCGGATGTTCTCGGCGCTGTTTGTCTTGGGTACGACGAGGCCATCGGCCCCAGCCCCAACCATGGCTAACACATCATCCAGGAAGTAGGGGGTATCAAGTCCGTTAATACGCACGGTCCGCTCAAAGCGTGCAAAGTCAGTGTCTTGAAGGACCTCCCGCATAGTCTCACGCGCTTCGGCCTTGCGCTCTGGGGCCACCGCATCTTCCAGATCAAAGATCAGCGTATCTGCCGCCGACTCTTTGGCCTTGGCAAAGAAGCGCTCGCTGCTGGCCGGGACAAATAATAAACTCCGACGCAGCCGTGACATTAGATCACCCCCTTTTCTTTTAATTCCGCCAGTTTCTGCGGCGACAGGCCGAGCTGCTGTCCATAGACCTCTTCGTTGTGATGTCCCATATGGGTGGGCGCCGACCAGCGTATTGTGCCAGGAGTCCGAGAAAATTTCGGGACGACATTCTGCATTTTAATGGGTCCCAGCTCCGGGTCGGAAACGGTGGTGACCGTTTCACGCGCCTGGAAATGCGGATCAGACAGAATGCCGGTGATGTCGTACACTGGTGCGCAGGCGCACTCGAATTCATCAAAGCGTTTCAAGGCTTCTTCGGCAGTGTGTGCGCCAATCCAGCCGCCAACAATGGCATCGACTTCGTCAATATGCTCAACCCGGGCGCGGTTGTCGGCAAAGCGTGGATCATCATTCAATTCTGGCCGACCGATGGCAATAAAGACCCGTTTGGCCAAGGCAGGCGCATTGGCCGAAAGGGCAAGCCAGTGACCGTCCTTGGTTTGATAGGTATTGCGGGGAGCACCAATAGACGGCACCCGGTTACCGGTTCGATGCTGAACGACGCCAAGCTGGTCATAGGCCAGGGCTTGATCGCCGGTTGTCGTGAACAACGGTTCCAGGACGCTCAGGTCGAGCATCTGGCCCTTGCCGCTCTTATGATCCCGCTCATAGAGTGCGAACATGACCGCCCAGGTGCCAAACTGGCCAGCCATAGAATCTGCCAGACCATAGCCGGGCAGGGTCGGCGGCCCGTCCGGCTGGCCGGTAATGTGGGCAAAGCCACTCATGGCCTCGGCAAGAGTGCCGAATCCCGGTTTGTCTTTATAGGGTCCGGTCTGACCAAACCCGGATACCCGGACAACGATCAGGCGAGGGTTGATCGCGTGCAAGGTCTCCCAACCGAGACCCCATTTTTCCAGGGTTCCCGGTCGGAAATTTTCTGTCAGGACATCAGCATCGGCGATCAGTTGCTTGAGCAGTTCCTGACCTTCTGGAGCGCTCAGGTTGAGCGTAATACATTTTTTGTTGCGATTCGTAATCTTCCACCACAGGGGGATTCCATCCTTGGTTGCCCCGAGTGAGCGCAGGCTATCCCCCATTTTCGGATGCTCGACCTTAATCACCTCCGCTCCAAAATCGCCCATATTCTGGGAAATCGTCGGTGCGGCAAACAAGACGGCAATGTCAACGACTTTGAGACCTTCGAGCGGCAGGTTGGCCATGGATCCGTTTCTCCCTCACTCATGTTTGCCTGCGGTTGTAGCGCGTTTCACAAATCAGCGCAAAGCAGACTTTCCCAAAAGAAAGAGCTTGGAAAAGAGTCGTAGGAGCGTACCGATGGGGGGCTGCTTAACCGTCCTCCCGCGGATGGAAGGACGAGACGTGTTGGAGTTCTTCAAACAGGGTCTTTTCCCTGGGCGTCAAGGTTTTCGGAATAGTAATCCGAACGATGGTATACAGGTCGCCAGGCTCCCCCCCCTTTCGGGGGAGCCCTTTGCCTCGACTCCGAAATTTTTGTCCCTCCTGGGTCCCTGGAGGGATGGTCAGCTTAATACGCCCGTCTAATGTAGGTATCTCGACCTTCGTCCCCAGTGCGGCTTCCCACGGAGAGATTGGCACCTCAACCGATAAGTCGTGGCCCCGTGGAGTAAAGCGATCATGCGGCGCAATGTGCACGCGGAGAAAGACATCGCCATTGTCTCCCAGACCTTTACCCGCCCCGCCCTGGCCTGCCAAACGAATGCGCGCACCTTCAGTGACACCAAGTGGGATTTTGACGTCGTAGCGTTTGGCTTTTCCCGCGCCACGACCCTCTTCCTGTTGTAAAGTCAGAGTCTTTGACGTGCCTCGATAGGCTTCTTCAAGGGAAACCGTGATATCAACCTCGTGATCTTTGCCACGTACCGACGGCCCGCCAGACCTCCCAGGCCTTTGCGTGCCCCTCCGAGTCTGGCGACGACTCTCCTGAGGCCCATGTCTCGTGCCCGCGTCGAAATTCTGTCCGAAGAGTACGTCAAAAAAATCGCTGAAGCCACTGCCGCCAAGGCCGCTGAAGTCAAACGAGCCCGGTCCACTGGGGCCACCCGGTCCACTGCGAAAGTGAAATGTCGTCCGGCCGCCATCTGGCCAGCCGGCTCGACTGGTAGAATTCTCCCAACCGGGCGGCGGCCGAAAGTCCTGTCCGGCCTGCCAATTGGGGCCGAGTGTGTCGTATTTGCTTCGCTTTTCTGGATCCTTCAGGACTTCGTGGGCTTCGTTAATAGCTTTGAATTTTTCTTCTGCTTCCTGACTCTTGTTCACATCAGGGTGATACTTCCGGGCCAGCTTGCGATATGCCTTCTGAATTTCTTCTTGCGAGGCAGTCCGTGAGAGCCCGAGTGTTTTGTAATAGTCCTGAAATTTCATCGTCGATGCTTCTTTCTACAAGAATGTAAGACCGGTGAAGCAGAAGGCAAGGTTTTGCCTGAGGCAAAGAAGACAGAACGACTCTCACCGCTACGACAGGACTGCGCTATCCGCTCTCCCCTACCATCCATTCTCCACCCGGCTTCACCTCATAGAGTTCCAATAGAACACCGTCCGGCGCTTCGCACATGGCATAGCGAAAAGGCGTAGCCTCAACAATGCCTTTCCGAAAGACGACTCCGTTTTCCTGCATATGGGCGATCAACCCCTCAAGGTCGTCAGTCCGAATACCGAGATGATGCACCAAACCACGGTCCGCACTCCGCGGTTTTTGCGCGTAAACGTGCAGTGCCTGCCCACCAATATCAAGGCGGATATTCCGCTGGCCCACAAGCATGGCATCGTACACTATCCGCGCCCCAAACATGGTCTGATAGAAGCGCAGAGTCTTCTCTATGTCAGAGGAAAAGATATGAACGTGGTCTAAACAGATCATGGCTAATTCACGTACTCCCGGCCGGTCAGGGCTCTTTTTGCAGAACAGAAACCAGCGGATTCTCTAGCAGGACATGAAGATATTGAGCAAGAGACTGCTCCAGCACACCAGATGAACCACGACTGATCAGACACCCTCTTGGAGTAAGGACACGCACAATCTCTTGTAGAGACCGCTCAAACGTATCTTCACTCATAGGAATCTCACGGTTGAACATATTGGCCGTGTAGATGAGGTGGATGGAAGAGGTGTTCAGTGCACGCAGGTCACTCACCGTCCCGTGATGCAGGCGAATGCGGGTTGTGAGCTGAGGCTCATTCGCGCGGAGCGTCTCAAATACCTTGGCTGCTTCAATGATGTGTTCGCCGACCCATTCGTAGGCGTGAACACAGTCCAACTCAAGGGTCTTGAGCAGATCGTAGGGCTCCTGTGCATTGCTGCCGAAGCCCAGGCTGAGGCCGACTGCCGGACGGTGACTGCGGACGACATCCAAGACATTCACCTGGGCCATTGCCTGGACCAATCCGATGGCCTGCCGCAGGGCGGAAGCAACATGGCTCCCAATACTGTCGCGCAGTCCATGGTGTTCAAGAATAGTCGCGTAGGCAGGGTCATGCCACCAGGGGACTGCGTTGTCAGGGTAGACAGAGCCTTCGATAAAGTCAGACCAGGACTCAGGAACGGAGGAGCCAACCATATCTTCCGATACTCTCATTCATCTCTACGGCCCTTGCAATAGCATAGGAATTCGTCCATTTCCTGGGGGATGCAGACACGGGGGAGGTTATGTGAGCGTACTCGATAAATTACGGCTGGACGGGAAAATCGCCCTGGTGACCGGGGCGGGGCGGGGTTTGGGTCGGGCAATGGCCCTCGCTCTTGCTGAGGCTGGAGCGGATGTTGTTGTCGCTTCACGAACGCCGGATCAAATCGACGAGACTGCCGATCTCGTCCGGGCTCAAGGCCGTCGCAGTTTGGCGGTACGTGTTGATATTACGGATTCACATTCGGTCAACGCCATGATCGAAGCCGGGCGTACCGCATTCGGACAGATTGACATTCTGGTTAACAATGCCGGCGGCGCGACGAAAGGCATGTTTCGTCCGCTCGATACTATTCCCGATACGCATTGGCATGTGGGCGTGGATACCAACCTCTCGGGCGCAGTGTACTGTTGCCGAGCGGCTCTGCCTTCCATGGTCGAGCAAGGCGGAGGGAAGATCATCAATATCACTTCCGGTTTTGGTGTCCGGGCGGCAAAGAATAATTATATGTATACGGCGGCCAAGGCTGGCTTAATCAATTTCACCCGCGCCCTGGCAATGAATTACGCCGAGCACAACATTCAGGCTAATCTGATTCTGCCCGGCATCTTTCCGCACGATGATCCCGAGCTGATCAAATTTTGGCGTGGCGGAAAGTTCATACCGGTTGGGCGAGTCGGCCAGGATGCTGAGCTGGGACCGGCTTGTGTCTTCCTGGCGTCGGGCGTGTCCAACTACATGAATGGCCAAATGCTTGCGCTAGAGGGTGGCGGCCTGGCAGGGGGGCAAGCACCGTGCGGATTTGCTCCAGTCGTCCCTCTGGAAGAGGATGGCGTATGAGCCTAGCCGCGTTTTCTTTAGCGGAAAGAAACGCGCTGGTACTCGGAGCCAGTTCGGCTATTGGCAGGGCCGCTGCATGTGCGCTGGCCGAGGCAGGTGCGAATGTCGCAGTGGGCTCGACGCTCGCTACACCACGAGAACAGAGGGCTGTCCTCACCTGCCGAGATGCGATTCAATCTCAGGGCAGAAAGAGCCTGGCTCAGATGATAGACGCCGCGAACGAAGCTGACGTGCAGGCCCTGGTGGAGCAGACTGTCTCAGAACTTGGCACGCTCGATATTCTCGTCAATACTCACGACCTGCCGTTTGCCAAGCCCCTCCGTGACATTTCTTCCAAGGAATGGCGACGGGTGCTGGAGGTCAATTTGACAGGCGTGTATTTTGCCTGTCGGGCAGCCGCCGCTCCCATGCTGGCTCAACACAGCGGACGGATTATTAATGTTGTCTCATTGCTCGGCGAGCGGGGGATGATCAATGGCAGCGCGTATTGTGCGGCGCAAGGTGGGGTTCTTAATTTGACCCGTGCCCTGGCCCTTGAATGGGCTCGAAGCGGAATCACGGTGAACGCCATTGGAGCGGGTTGGACCGAGGGTATGGGCTTGCTCAAAGACACGGCCGTACAGGAACAGTTGCGTCGCTATTTGCCGCATAAACGCCTGGCACAGCCGTCTGAAGTCGGCGAAGCCGCCGTGTATCTGGCCTCAGACATGGCGGGCTTTATCACCGGTCAAACCGTGTGGGTTGAAGGGGGAGCGCTGAGTCATTTGTAGACCAGCAGAGTTGGGTCACATTCTGCCACCCTCATCTATAGGGACCGACTCAGCCCTTCACCCGCATCCCATCAAAGAGGCGTTTCAGGCTGGCACTCATTTCTTTTCGTGCAGTGAGTCTATCGTCGGCGCGGGCAATATATCGAGCCGCTTCATGTTCTATGCTTAATATCAGGTGCGTCAGCGATTCAATTGGCTGCGGAGCAATCAGCCCGGCGTCCATAAGTTCTTGGAGGGCACCACGGACGACACCCAGCCCATATTTCTCATCCACCGCACGCTCTTCCTCCCAGCCCAGGACGACGACGGACTCAATCAGCCCGATACGTTGGAAAGCCGGGTCCAGGCAGGCATCCAGATATGCTTCCGTGCCAGTATGCACTATCTGGTCCCAAAGATCCCTCTGATCTTCCCGGCCAGCCTGTATGGCACTTACGACTTTTTGAGCAATATCTAGATAGAGGTCTTCCACAACCGCACGAAAGAGACCGAACTTGTCACGAAACTGGTAGTAGAGGGCCCCACGTGTTACCCCGGCTCGTTTAGCAATGTCTCCTGTTGTCGTATCGGCATACCCGTGCTCGGTAAAAAGCTCACGGGCCACTTTGAGCAACACTGCGCGGGTGGCTTCGGATTGCTCAACCTTCTTCATAGGCAAACTCAGTGCTTCACCCGCATCCCATCCAGAAGACGTTCCAAACTTGCTCCCATTTCTTTGCGCGCAGTGGGTATATCATCTGCGCGGGCAATATATCGAGCCGCTTCCCTCTCTACACTTAAGATAAGGTGGGCCAGCGGTTCAAGCGGTTGCGGAGCAACCATCCCAGCGCCCATGAGTTCTTGGATGGCACCACGGACGACACCCAGCCCATAATTCTCATCCAACTCACGCTCTTCCTGCCATCCCAGCACGGCGGTAACCTCAGTCAACACAATGCGTTGGACAGCCGGGTCCAGGCAGGCATCCAGAAATGCTTCCGTACCAGTACGAGCTATCGCATCCCAGAGATCTTCCTGCTCTTCCCGGCCAGCCTGTATGGCACTCGCGACTTTTTGGACAATATGCAGATTGAGGTCTTCCACAACCGCACGAAAGAGGCCGAGCTTGTCACGGAACTGGTAATAGAGCGCTCCGCGGGTCACCCCGGCCCGCTGGGCAATGTCTTCGGTTCCCGTGTCGGCATACCCACGCTCAGTGAAGAGTTCGCGGGCGGCCTGGAGTAACGCCGTGCGGGTGGATTCCGATTGCTCAGCCTTCTTCATAGGCAGGTTCAGTGCTTCACCCGTAGGCCACTAAAGAGGCGCTCCAGGCTGGCGCCCATTTCTTTGCGCACAGCAGGTATGTCATCAGCACGGGCGATATACACCGCCGCTTCAGTTATTGCGCTTAAGATAAGGTGGGCCAGTGGTTCAACTGGCTGTGGAGCAATCAGCCTAGCTTCTAGAAGTGCTTGAATCATACCGCGGATGATACTAAGCCCATGTTTTTCTTCCACCGCACGCTTTTCCTCCCAGCCCAGCACAGCGGAGGCTTCAATCAGCGCGATACGTTGGAAAGCCGGGTCCAGGCAGGCATCCAGATACACTTCTCTCCCAGCGTTGACGAGACGATCCCAGAGGTCCCCTGTCTCCTCCCCTTGGTTAGCCTGCATGGCACTCACGATTTGGGTAGAAATGTTCAGATTGAGGTCTTCCACAACCGCACGAAAGAGACCGGGCTTGTCACGGAACTGATAGTAGAGTGCCCCACGCGTCACCCCAGCCCGTTGGGCAATATCTTCGGTCCCCGTGTCGGCATACCCTCGCTCCATAAAAAGCTCGCGGGCCGCCTGGAGTAACACTGCGCGAGTGGCTTCGGATTGCTCGGCCTTCTTCATCCCCAGACTCAGCCCTTTACTCGCATCCCATCAAGAAGACGTTCCAAACTTGCCCCCATTTCTTTGCGCGCCGCAGGTATGTCATCGGCGCGGGCGATATACATCGCCGCTTCAAGCACGGCGCTTAAAACAAGATGAGCCAGGGGTTCAACCGGCTGTGGAGCGATCAGCCCAACGCCCATAAGTTCTTGGAGGGCGCTAGATATGAGGCTAATCCCATATTTTCTATCCAACTCGCGCTTTTCCTCCCAGCCCAGCACGGCTGGGGCCTCAATCAACCCGATGCGTTGGACAGCCGGGTCCATGCAGGCATCCAGATACGCTTCCGCGCCCGTACGGACTATCTGATCCCAGAGGTCCCCCTGCCCCCCCTGGCCAGAGTGCATGGCACTTACGACTTTTTCATTAGTACTCAGACTGATGCCTTCCAAGACCGCATGAAAGAGGCCGGACTTGTCTCCGAACTGGTAGTAGAGCGCTCCACGGGTCACCCCGGCCCGCTGGGCAATGTCTTCGGTCGCCGTGCCAGCATAGCCGCGCTCTGTAAAAAGTTCACGGGCTACCTCCAGCAACGCCGTGCGGGTGGCTTCGGATTGCTCGGCCTTCTTCATCTTGACTTTCCTACAACCCGTCTATATCGCTGCTCTAAGGGCCGCAGTAGCATGTTGAAGGGAACACCCCCATGCCCGAAGAATCCCAATCGTCCGTCCCAGATACTGAGACACCGGCTCATCCCGAAATACCGCTAGAATTCAACCTCCTTCAGCAGGATTTCCGTCAGAACCCCTACCCAATCTATCGCCGGTTCCGCGAAGCTGACCCCGTCCACTGAAGTGCCGTGTTCGGGTTCTGGGTGTGCACGCGTTGTGACGATACTGTCACCATACTACGGCATTCCAAAGCCAGCGCCAACCCACGAAATTGGGAACAGTTTGATGATTATGTCGAAGCCCTGGGTGGGACTGGCCCTGCTGACGATATGCAAAGCCGGTGGATGCTCTTAAAAAATCCACCCAACCATACCCGGCTGCGCAAATTAGTCACAAAGGCGTTTACGCCGCGGATGGTTGAAAATATGCGGACCCATATTCAGGACATCGTGCATGACTTACTTGACGCTGTACACGCAAAGAGGCGCTTTGACATTATCCAGGACTTGGCCTTTCCGTTGCCGGTCATTGTGATTGCTGAGTTGATTGGCGTTCCCACACAAGACCGAGAATCTTTCAAAGACTGGACCGCAGCCCTGGCTCGATGGCCAAGCTGAAAGCGGACCCGTCGTTGATCAAAACGGCGGTTGAAGAATTTCTCCGCTATGACGGCTGGGTACAAATCACCGCGCGGGTGGCACTTGAAGATATTGAGGTGGGTGGCAAAACCATATGCAAGAACCAGCAAGCCCTGCTCCTGCTCGGAGCGGCCAATCGCGACCCAGCCCATTTCCCCGACCCTGACCAGCTTGATATTACCCGCCAGGAGAATCCGCACCTCACCTTCGGTCACGGTATTCACCATTGCTTAGGGGCACCACTCGCCCGGGTCGAAGCACAGATTGCTATCAACTCGATGCTGCGCCGGATGCCAGATATACAACTGGCAACGGACCAGCTTGAGTGGCGCGATATGTTGACCCTGCGGGGCTTAAAGGCGCTGCCAGTAGCGTTTTAGTCGTCCGGGCGATGGCAATCCGCCTGTAAACGTGCGATATGTCCATTACTCTATATCATTACAGGAGGGACTATTATGGGTGCTGCTGAGAATAAACAATTGGTTCACGACACATTCGCCGCGTTGAATGCCGGTAATTCGGAAAAGTTTTTCAGCCATTTGTCAGACGATATCCGCTGGACCATTATCGGCACCACGAAATACTCTCACACCTATACCGGCAAGGCGGATATCGTTGAGCGGCTCTTTACCCCTCTGACTGCGCAACTCGATGGGTTCATCACCAACACCATTCTGAATACGATTGCCGAAGGGGACTATGTCGTCTTGCAAACCCAAGGCAAGTCACAAACAAAGACGGGCAAGTCATATAACAATACCTACTGTTTAGTCATTCAGCTTCAGAACAGCAAAATCCAGCAGATTACAGAATATCTGGATACGGAGCTGGTGACGACCGCGTTTGAATAGAGGTACCGAGGAGCGACCGCCCCCTGCGCCCTTGCTCGCGCTCAGTCATTACGCTCACGCTTGTCAACGCCGAGTTGCCCAGCCCTGCGCCTCTTTTAAGCCTGTCCTACAACTTCTCCATGACTTTCCGGGTGAAATCTTCAATCACCCGATACTGCGTCGCGAGAGAGGGGAGCAGCATGATTTGATCCAGGCCGGTTGTCTGAAGGCGTTTGATCTGTTCGATGACTTCCTCTGGTGTACCGGCAAGACAGGTCGATTTGATAAGCTCGGGCGTAATGAATTTTTCCTCTTCAGGCAGATGGTAGACGCAGTGGCCGGCGTGAATGCGCAGATGACGGTGCGAGGGCGGCGTTCGCTCGACCAGCGTGCTGTATTCGTCCCAAATATCGGCGAGATGCCGGGGCGGCTGTCCACCAAACTGGCGCACTTTATCGTACAGATAGTGGAGCGACGCAATAGCAAACGGACCGCATTCACGCAGAATACGCTCCGAGCTGAGCGATTCACCCGGTTCTAACAAGGCAACCGCGCTGAGGGCACACGTATAATAATGGTCTCCATTCCGCCCGCCGCGTTCGGCGCCTGCCTTGGCGTTGAGCAGTGCCCGGCGCATGAATTCCGGGTCTGGGGGGATGGAGACAACCAACCCATCGCCATATTCACCCGCCAATGCCTGAGCCTTTGGACCAAAGCCGGAGACATACAAGGGGATGTAGTGCTCGACATCAATGAACTGATACTCCTGCATCTGGAATTGGACCGGCGTGGTTTGACCTTGCCAGGTCATGGTCACTTCTTTACCGTGCAGGAGCGCCCGGAGTACCCGTAAATACTCACCGAACTCTCGGAGCTTCATGGGCTTGTGACCCATGATTCGCATGGCGGTGTTGCCGGTGCCAATCCCAAGAAAGGTGCGGCCTGGGGCTAAGCGGTTAATCGTGGCGATGCTATGCGCCGTCACCGGAGCTATGCGCGTCCCTGCAACAGACACACCTGTACCGATGTTAATCGTACGAGTTTGCTGGGCGGCCAGGGCCAGCACGGCGTAGCAGTCTGACCAGATCATTTGACTGTCAGCGACCCAAGCGTGGGAGTACCCGAGATTTTCTGCATGGGTAATGTAACCGACGTCATCAATTTTTGCGGCAACACAAATTCCGAAATCCATCAAATTCTCCCATCGTCTTTGTGAGTGGAGGGTTTACCTGCATCTGAGCAGACTCGTCATAGTGCGTCAGTCTTCTCCGGTCGCTTCCTTGAGCGCCTTCCGAGCCGTGCGTGTGACAATGGTGGTTACTACGATGGTAGCGACCAGACCCAGGAGGAGAACTCCGTAGTCAGCAATCCCTCGTTCCGGCGCAGCCCCTCCAGCCAGAGCGGCCACATCTCCGGCCAGTTTTCCGTAATAGACATACAGAATCGTCCCTGGCAGCATACCAAACGCAGCGATAGCATAGTCCACAAAGCGCACATTAGTCAGGCCCAGAGCGTAGTTCAGAAGATTAAATGGGAAGACCGGAGACAGTCGCAACAAAAAGACAATTTTCCGTCCCTGAGCACTCACCGCCCGATCGATAGCGGCAAATCGGGGTGTATCGGCCAGCTTCCGCTCGATAGCCCCCCGAGCAAGATAACGCGCAACCAGAAACGCGAGACACGAACCCAGGGTAGCGGCAATAAAGACATACACGATGCCGCTCAGGAGCCCGAAGATTGCACCTGCAGCTAGGGTGAGGACAGAGCCGGGGATAAAGGCCACAGCGGCAAGGGCATAGCCGGCAATGAAGACAAGCGGTCCCCACACCCCAAGCGTCTCCACCCAGGCGGCAAACACCGGCACATACGCCCCAGCCTGACGACCTAAAAAGATGAGCAGAGCGACCCCAACAACAATAAGCGTAATTTTACCGAAAAGGCGTCCTTTGATCGCCGTTTGAGCCTGGGCATTTTCTCCTTGTGTGTGCCCTTCTTCCATGTTTCCGCTCCCTTCCGAGAGTATCAGATGCCTGGCTTCACCCTGGTGTTTCAAGCCTTTGTCCGAGAGAATGATCCGGCTATAACGCAGACTGCACAAACTGGGCAAGGCCATCTTGCCAGGGCGGGAGATGTATAGAGGGCTCTTGAAGCGTTGTCAGCACCGCATAGGAGGGGCATTGTGCCAGGCGGGGCATCTCTGTGCTCGGAACGGGTTTCACCTGGGAACGAACGCCAAGGAGTGCATATAAAGTCCGAATGAGATCAAAGCGGCTCGTGCCACCCCGGCCGGCCATATGGTAGGTCCCAAAGGCTTCAGTCGTCACGAGCCGGGCCAAGGCTGTTGCTAAATGCGGGGCATAGGTCGGGGAACCAAATTGGTCGTTTACCACCCGGACTTCGGGCTGTTGGGAGAGGGCACGCATGGTTTGTATAAAGTTCTTTCCGTGCGTGTGGTACACCCAAGAGGTGCGAACAATATAATGCTTTGGATTTAAGGCCCGCACCGCTTCTTCTCCAGCGAGCTTGCTCTGCCCATAAACCGACTGGGGGTGAGGCCTGTCAAATTCATGATACGGCCTGCGGCTCAGTCCGTCGAAAACATAATTCGTGGACATATGCAGGAGTGGCATCCCACGGGCTGCGGTCACGAGGGCAAGGTTACGAGGGCCGAGGGCATTTGCCCGATACGCGGCCTCAGGATCTCGCTCCGCCTGGTCCACAGCATTATACGCAGCCGCGTTGAGTACCAAGTCGGGAGCATGCGTTGCGACCGCTGCGCGGATCGCATCGAGGTCGGTAATATCGAGCTGCTGTCGGTCATAAGCGATAATATCGTGATGACTGAAGATGCCTTGAATGGCATAGCCTAGCTGACCGCCGGCACCGGTGAGAAGGATGTGCATGCTTGTTCTCTTTGACCTTGCTCACGCGTTAGACACACACGAGACGAGCACCTGGAGAAAAGTCAGACCATCATACCAATAAAAAAGGGCGTGTCCCAAGACACGCCCGACAAATAAGGAAGGAAATCCCCAGAGATGGGCTTAGTCTTTGAATTCCGGCAGGATTTTAGTCCCAAAGATTTCGAGCTGACGCTTGGTCTCTTCCCAGGGCATCATCCCTTGATCAAAGAACCAGCCAAACCATTCAATATTGGCATTCTTCTGGAGTGCTTCCAGTTCACGCTTGACATCATCGACAGTCCCAACCAGCGAGTACTTCGCCTCGACCATACGCTCGAACTTCCAGGGGACGGGTGTCGTCTCGCCAGGGTAGCGGTAGGCCTCAAAGAAGCCGAACCCGGCGAAATATTGGATGAATCCGGCCCCCTGCGTTTCCGCTCCCAGAGAATAGCCTTCGGTGTACGTATTCCCGACATGCACCGACCGAAAGGCGCCGATACTCTCGCCGAGTTCGAGATTCCGGCCATGTTTGGCTGCCTCCTCACGATAGGCTTCACATAGCTCCCGGAACGCAGGGGGATGCGAAATCAGAATCCACGGCACAATCCCTTCGGTGGCGCACCAGCGGATCGTTTTCTCGCTCACCGAAAACGGCTGCCAGATCGGCGGGTGGGGTTCGGTATAGGGTTTGGGAACAACACAAATTCGCTGCACCGCCCCGTTTTCGTCCACCTCTCCCTCAGCCCCGTATTTCGAGGTCCAGTTTTTGGCGACCGGCCAGCGCTGAATGCCGTGTTCATAGGGGGTCGGGACCTCGTAGTACTTGGTCTTAAGCCGAATGGACTCTTCGGTCCAGGCGGTCTTCATAATCTTAAAGACTTCTTCAAAGACCGCCCGGTTATGCGCATCCACCTCAGAGCCGTCCATGGGTGCACCGGTCACATGGTAGTGCTGCCCAAGCACATTGGTCCAACGATCCTGATAGCCCCTGGCAAAGCCGGCAATAAAGCGACCCTTGGTCAGATGATCAATCACGGCAATCTCTTCCGCTACCCGGAGCGGGTCCCAGGTGGGTAAGACCAATCCGAGCGAGGCAAACTTGATGCGCTCGGTCCGCGCTGCAAGGTCGGTGTACAGCATCAACGGCGCAATAGACGCCTCATAGCCCTCGGAGTGAAAGTGGTGCTCGGTGGTGGACATGGCGTCAAAGCCGAACTCTTCGGCCAGTTGCGCAATCTCGCGCAACTCAGTGAGCATTTCTTGATATTTGTCGTTGTTGCGACCAATGGGCCGCAGCCGTTCGCGCTCCTCGAACGTCGCCGGGATGGTCGGTAAAACAAAAAGATTGAATTTCATGAGACTTCCTCCTGACCGCGAGCGGATTGCCGTTGCCGCCCAGCTCCAGTGTGCTCTCTCAGCCTTAGCTCGTTTGGAGAATCTTGGCTAGCACTGGCATCAGATATTTCTTGAATGTCACAGGATTCTCACACATAGGGAAATGGCCGATTTCTTCCATAATGATACACTCGGAGTTCTTGACCTTTTTGGCTGTTTTTTCCGTCATCTCCGGCGTACAGGCAAAATCATACACGCCCGTCATGAAGTAGATGGGAATATCGCCCGGCAGTTGTTCCGCCACTTCACGGAAGTCGTGATCAACACTGTAGAAATACAAGTCGCCCTTGAAGATGCCTGGACCGCTTTGGGAATAATACCACCAGGTTTCTCGGCGATACTCTTCCGGGCTCTGCGGCGCCATCAGGCCATACACCGAGGTGGCACACGCTTCGCCGCCGTGCACATGGGGATTCCAGAGCCAGTCTAGCCACCAGCCGGGCGAGTAGTCGCAGGCTTCGATTGCTATCAGGGCACGCAGGTTAGACGAGAAGTTACGCGCCAGGTGCAGACAGATATTCCCGCCCATCGAGCTGCCCATGATAACCGGATTGTCGAGTTCGAGCTCTTGACAGAAAGCCATCAGGAACTCCGAGTAAAACTGGGCCGTCAGCTTATACTCTTCTTTCCACCAGCCCGTGGGCGGAATGGATTTTCCATGTCGCGGCAGGTCGAGCGCAATCACCCGAAAGTCACCGTTGATCTCAGCATCACACAATTGGTGACGCCACTCGCGCGTATCCGTGCCCGCCGTGTGGAGACACACAAGGGGGATGCCCTGCCCGGCTTCCTCATAAAACACCCGATAGTCTTCTCCCGCGTACGGGACACGCACATAATGACCAGTAATGGGTTCAATATTCGCCATGGCTCTTGCTCCTATTCTTGTACATTCCGCATCAAATCAAGCGTCCAGGTAAAGGCCCGCAGGTTCTGCCACATGACTTTGACATCGCCTTCAATCTGCAGGCGTCCGTGAAGCGGATGGGCCATTGCCCAGATATCATTATACATGGGCGGAGGGATAGGCTGGATAAATTTTGCCCAGGTTTCCGCGGGACCACGCAGAGCAAACGCGTAGGTCGATTCAGGTCCGATATTGGCCGAGACTTTCGGTATCGTCCCGCCTACGAATGACACGACGTAGGCGGTATCACCGAAAGCCAGCAGGACATCCGTGGTCAAATGTCTGCCAATGATCTTGGTCACGCTGTCCTGATTGACCAAGACTTGCCAGCGCTCCATCCAGTCTGTATCGAACGCAGCCATATAGGTCCTCCTGTGTTGATTCCTCTCGAATTCTTTGCCCCTAGCCCAGCCCGAAGGCAAAACCGGAGCAGGACGGCTTCTTATCAAGCGGCCTGCCGGGCGTAAAGAGCCGAACAGCCTCTACCGCTGTTGCCGCCCTTTTTGCTGTAACAGACGATCACTGATGAAGACCAGAGCCTCCGCAGAGGCGTGCCGCACCGTTTCCTCTTCTGCGGCGAGCATATCCAGGAGTTGAGGAACACTCTCGGCCCCACCGATCCGCCCGATCGTCCATAACCCCTGCGCCTTGGCATACAGGTCCTGCTCTCGCCCCACCGCCGCAATCACTTCAGACGCGACGCTGGCATCCTGATTCTGGCCAATAACCTGATACGCACTGGAACGCGTCAACGGGTCCCAGGACTGCAACGCTTTCACAATCAGCGGCTTCGCCGTCCCATAGTCCATACGGTTAAAGGAAACGGAGGCGGCCAGACGAATACGAAAATCAACGTGCTCCAACGCCTGCTGGACAAGGGGGAGGCCGCTCGCGTCCTTGAAATGCGTGAGGGAAGCGGCGGCTGTGGTGCGGACCATTTCAGACGGGTCGGATTGCAGGGCGGTCCGCAGCAACCCGACGATGCTCGGGTCATCGAGCGATCCGAGCAATCCAACTGCGGCATCGCGGATTTGCTCACTCGCATCGCTCAATTTAGCGGTGAGATAGGCAAATCCAGTTGCATCACCCGTCGCCGCCAGTGACCACGCCAGCGTGATGGCAACGATGGGGTCTTTTTCTGTTTTGAGGAGCGTGTGTAACACCGGCGATGCAACCGCAGAGCGGAGTTCGCCCAGACCACCCGCCCCTTGGGTGCGCAGTCGGGTATCCGCACTACTCACGGCATCAAGATAGAGCAGCAGCGCGGTTCGGTCCCGCGTCCGTCGTAAGCCCGACAACGCCAGGCGCTTCCCTACTGAGTCTGTGTAATAGAGCCGACGCAGCAGCCCGACCGCATCAGGCGTCGCCATATCACCCAGGGCGTCGGCCGCGGTCCGGCGGAGCATGGGCTGGTCGGACCGTAAGGCCTCATCAAGCACCACGATTCCAGCGGGGTCACCTCTTCGCCCAAGGATACCAGCAACCACGTTCCGCTCATGCGGGTCGCCCAATCGCAGTCCCAGTCGTAGGACCTCAAGCGCGAGTTGTTGGAGCGTGACAAGCCCGTTCTTTGCGGTCGGGTCATGCCTGGCCTTATAAGTGATAACCGCCCCAAGCAAATCGCCCTGCCTGGCCTGATCCACTACGGATTCTTCCTCACCAGCTGCGGCAAAGGGTATCTCGCTGCCGAACAGCAGCAAGAAGAAAAGAATGAGAAGACTGTAGGCTCGACAGCATTTCTTCATCCTTACTCCTTTCGTCCGGCCTCCGAGGTACGCGCTTGCCAGCTCTCCCTCAGAGGGCGACCTGCGGCCTAGCTATGCGAGCTGGCCTATCTGCCGCAGTACCGCGGCGTGGTCCCAGTAAATGCGTTCCGCAGACATCTTCCCATCCCGAAACTCAATGATAATGACTAATTCCGCCGTGACGGTCTTGCCGGTCGGGGGAATCCCAGGCAGAAACCAGTCCATCTGCTTCGAATGGACCATATGGACTGTGGCTTCCTCGACAATACAGTCTTCGGTCACAACGCGGTTCGTCATGACATGCTCCCACTCATCGGGAATCGAGGGGATGAACATGTCCCGATAATAGGTACGGAGTTCGGCCTTGCCCTTTCCGCCAGAGCGCGTCGGCATGTGCATGACCGACGCATCCTCCACCATAGTCGAAAGCGAAAGCTCTTCATCTTTTTCGACAAACTCGCCTATAACATGCTCTTCCCAGAGTTTGACCAGATCTTCCGCAGCCATCTCGGCGTCTCCCTTTTTCCGGCTCTCCACACGTCATCTCACGGATGGGATGACTTCTTTGGCAAATCGTTCCAGTGTCGTACGCGCCGCAGCTTCATTCTGGGTGGTCACAAAAATAGCAATATCGGTCAGGCCAGCGGCTTTGAGCTCACACGCTTTGTCAATGCAGTCTTGAGGCGTTCCCGCAATGGTACATTTCTGGGCAACGACATCAGGAATAAGTTCACGATGTTTGGCGGTTAAGTCAAGATGTTCATAGAAGCGGTAGCTTTCGGTCACCGCTTTCACGACATCGGCATGTTCAATACTAAGCGTGTCCGGGAGCCAGAGTTTGTTGGCAATATTCCGCGCGGCAGTCGGACGCACTTGATCGAGCGCCGCCCTCCGATCATCGTCAATAGCTGCGTCGATCGCGGCGATAAAGCGGAGTTGGGCCGGGTCCTTGCCCGCTTTTCGCGCGCCTTCACTCGCCGCCTCGACCGCAACCCGCGCGCCCTCCCCGTTTCCGCCCATATGACCGTCAACAATAACGCCGTCGCCTATTTCACCGACCAACGTGGCGGCTCGCGGACTCATGACCGCAATCTCAATGGGCACCTTCCCCCATTCTTCGGCTCCAGCCAACTTCAGCCGTACTTCCTGTCCCCAGGTTTTCTTGTCTCCGGGGGTGGACACATCAGGAGCTTCCACCTCTTGTCCTGAAAACAAGTGGCGAATGAAAACAACATCCCGACGCAGTTGATCTCGCTTAGCCGGGGAGAGGCCCGCGGTTCTCACGGCCGAGTCCCCTGCGCCGATACCGAGCACGGCTCGCCCCTGACTGAGCATGTTGAGGGAGACCATTGCATTGGCCGTCACGGTTGGATGGCGGGTGACCAGATTCGTCACGCCGGGCCCGAGTTGTACCCGTTGCGTAGCTTGGGCGCAGCAGGCCAGACAGACGTAGACGTCGTTCCACAGCATCTGCGAATCACCGACATACACCGTCTCAAAGCCACAGGCTTCGGCGCATTGGGCGAGGCGGACAACCGGTTCTATCGTTTGGCCCGAGTAAGGCCAAATCATGACACTAAATCGCATTGCTCCTCTTTCCTTCAACTTGGAGTGGGTCCTACTCTCCCCTCATCTCCCATTGCGTAGCCGTACGGTTGCCGCTTCGTCAACAACAAACGTCGTTGGATCTATCACCACCCCGTAGTCTCGCTGTGCGCTTTCCATCGAGACCAATCCATCCCTTACGTCTTGTACGACTGTTTCGACCGCTCGCTCCTTCGGGTCGCCAAATCCACCACCACCGCTTGAGAGCAGTTCCACTTCATCTCCTTTGGACAGGATACTCGTGGAATTGGCCATACTCTCTTCCGTGCGGCCATCGGCATAGTGAAAAACCTGCCGGTTGGGCGGTGCACCCTGGCCGCCCCGCAGGCCGAACGGTGCCGTGGCGGGCTGGGTACCGCTCCCGAAGTTTGCACACGCAATATTGTCAGCCTCGACCCGCCAGCGATAGGTCACCCCCATGCCACCCCGCCATTGCCCGGCTCCGGCACTATCCTGACAATACTCAAACTGCTCGATAAAATACGGGTTGACCAGTTCGTGCAGTTCAGGGTCCGGCGAACGCAGTCCCCCCAGGCACATGGCAGTCCCGATATGATCCCAGCCATCAAAACCGGCCGTGGCTCCACCGCCACCTTTGCTTAAAAAATGAATTTCCCCAAACGGCCGGCCGGTACGTGGGTTCATACCCGTGGTGGCTGGCGCACACCAGCGTCCCCAGGCGGCCTGAACGCGCTCGGGGATAACCCCCGACAGGGCCAGCCAGACCGCTTCGGTTATGGTTTCGCCCGTTAGGACCGTGCAGGCCGTGCTTGGCGCTGGTTCGACCGGGTTCACCACACTCCCGCTCGGCGCCACGATGGAAACCGGACGCATGGCCCCTTCGTTATGCGGTACATCGGGGTTGACCAGAGTAAACAGTGCCAGGTAGGTCGCAGAAGCAGTATTGGCAAACGGACTGTTGACATAGCCGGGGACTTGGTCATCCGAGCCTGAGTAATCGAACATCACAGACTCGTCCTGCACCTCGACTTTCACCCGAATGGTCACCGGCCGGTCGTGGACAACACCGTCGTTGTCGATCTGTCGCTCGCCCAGATACGTGCCGTTCGGGATCGCACGAATTTCCTCGCACATGTGTTTTTCCGAGGCAGCCAGGAGGTGCTCAACGACCTGTTCGACAACAGAGATGCCATGTTTTTTCACCAGCGAGATAATATTGCGTTCGCCCAGGCCGGCGGCACCAACCAGACACTGCAGGTCGCCCTCCACCAAAAACCGCAGGCGCACATTGGACACAATCATTTCCCACAGGCCGCGATTTACTTTGCCCCGCTCATAGAGTTTAGCCGGTGGAATCCGTAGCCCTTCATCCCACACATCCCGTGCTTCCGGGTGATAGCCTGCCGCGCCGCCGCCACCGGTGTCCGCTTGATGGCCTTTTGTGACCGACCAGAAGCGCAGTTCGCCATCGATATAAACCGGCTTGGCAATCGTAAAATCGGGCGGATGGTTATTACCCCGATACGGGTCGTTGAGAATGAAGACATCGCCTTCGTGCGTGTCGTCGGCATAGGTCTCAGCAATCGAGCGGATCGCCCAGGGCGTTGCGGCCAGCAGGATGGGGATATAGGCCGTCTGGGCGACCAGACGGAGCTGACGGTCATAAATGGCGGTCACAAAATCGCGCGCCTCACTAAAAATGGGCGAGCGTGAGGTCCGCAGCATGGTCTGGCCCATTTCCTTGGTGATCGAGTCCAAACGATTCGCGATGACCGATATGAGGATCGGATCAATCCTGTCCGTTTGCATTCCACGCCCCTTCTTCACTGTGACAATTTTCACGGGGGAAGTTTCCCCCGAGCCCCCTCGGGTGTCCGCCCGCCCAACCCTGCGAGGATTTCGTCGAGCGGTCGCTCAGCCGGGTGCATGACATAATTACGGTAGGCATCACAGACCAAACGAGAGCCGGGCGGGACCAGGACTGTGGTGTTGGCCTGTTCGATCAAGGCCGGTCCGGCAAGAGCCATGCCACAGTCGAACTGGTCCCCGGCATAGATAGCAACCGGATACGGCGTCCCGGAGAAGTACGCCCGCCGCTTGCCCTTGAGCGCGACGGCCGGGTCTGCGTCCACAAGCGGACTTGGCGTGAGTTGCGGTTTCTCCGTGAGCCCCAGCGCCTTGACCCGCAGGTTGATTATTTCCAACGGAGCTTCCGGCATGGCATATCCGTAGAGCGTCTCGTGGAGATGATGAAAACGTGCGGCCGCCGCCGCCAGCTCGGATTCCGAAAGAGGAGGTTGAACCGGTACTTCGACTTCATGAAATTGGCCCACATAGCGCACATCGAACGTTGCGTGAATCCGTATTTTCTCCGCAGGGATACCTTCCGATGCTAAGGTTGCTCGGGCGTGTTCCTCAATCTCCCTCAGGCTACGGTTGATATCGTCGGGAACGATAGCGTCCCAGTCTCGGGTGAATGTCTGAACATAGTCGTGCTGTAAATCGGAGATCAGCATGCCGGCGGCACAGAACACCGACGACTCCTGGGGAATCACAATGAGTGGAATATCTAATTCTCGGGCTATCATTCCAGCGTGCAGCGGCCCTGCTCCACCGGCAACCACAAGCGCAAACTCGCGTGGATCATAGCCCCGTTCGACCGAAACACCCTGAAGCGCGGCCGCCATATTGGCGTTCACAATGCGATAAATACCCTCGGCAGCCTCAAGAGGAGAGAGGCCCAAGGGCTCAGCGATCTTGTCCGTCACCGCACGCTGAGCCCCGTGATAGTCAAGAGGCATTTCCCCGCCTAACAATCCGTCTGAGGAAAGATAGCCAAGAACCAAGTTGGCATCTGTCACCGTGGGTTCGACCCCGCCACGGCCGTAACACACCGGACCTGGCTCGGCTCCGGCACTCTTGGGTCCGACCTGGAGAATCCCCCCGGCATCGATCCAGGCAATACTGCCCCCGCCAGCGCCAACCGTGTGGATATCCAGTAGGGGCAGAGCGAGCCGATGGCCGCCAATCTCGCCTTCTGTTGTTGTCACGGGGTGACGGTCGTGAATGAGACAAGCATCAAAACTGGTCCCACCCATGTCAACCGTGATCACATCACGCAGAGCATGGGTGTCAGCATAGAACACTCCAGCCATGGGCCCGCCCGCCGGGCCGGATAAGAGGGTATTCGCGGCAAAGCGCCGAGTCAGGTGGGGCGACATCACACCGCCATTCGACTGCATAATAAGCAAGGCACCGGTAAACCCCGATGCGTCCAACTGGCTTTCAAGCTGAGTCAGATAGCGCGACAGCGGAGGACCGACCGTGGCATTCAGGACGGTGGTGGAATGTCGCTCATAGACCCGAATTTGCGGCAGCACTTCTGAGGATAAGGACACATATACCTCGGGGAGGGCGTCCTGGATAAGCTGATCGGTTCGACGCTCATGGGCCGGATTTAAGAAAGACCACAGATAACTGACCGCCACCGCCTCAATAGCATGCGCCCGGATGTGTGCAATCGCATCCATCACGTCCGCTTCGTGCAGGGGGGTCACCGCTGCGCCCTCAACATTGACCCGTTCGGTAATAGGGTAAATATGTGCTCGAGGAACCAAAGGCGGCGGCGGACCGTATTTACTATCGTACTGACGGTCCCGCAGCCCCCGCCGCATATTGAGCACATCACGAAAGCCACGGGTCGTCAGAAAGGCGGTTTTGGCTCCTTCTCCAGTCAAGACGGCATTGGTCGTAATGGTCGTCCCATGAACGATGACGCTGACTCGACCAAGGAAATCCGACAGTTCACGATCCAGAGAGGTGGCGATCTTCCGCAGTCCCTGCAAGACGCCGATCGCGGGCTGCTGCGGCGTGGTCGGCGTCTTATGGACTTGAGCCGTACCCTGCGAGTCAGTGACAAGAAAGTCGGTAAACGTGCCACCGACATCAATACCGATTTTGTACTTCATGCTGTGACAATTTTCACGGGGGAAGTCTCACCCGCACCCCCTCGGGCCAGGGTAAATGTCGGCACATAGCGTTCGTCACCCTCGGGGTCCTGCCCGACTGCAGACGGCAAGAGACGCACAGTACGCCCCCGCTCAACCTGGTTGGGCTCTGTTTCAACCAGTCGAGTGAAGATCCTCAGCCCTTCGACACGGACCACGGCAAAAATCAATGGGCGCGGAAAGCCCGGAGGGACGCCGGTATCTTGAATGGTATAGGCGTGGATCGTCCCCCGACTCGGGAGTTCAATCCAGTCGAGCCGGTCTGAGAGACACTCCGGACAGACCACACGCGGCGGCCAGTGGCGCAGGGCACACTGCGGACAAAATGTAGTGAGCAGCTTTTGCGACCGCAGGGCCTCATAAAACGGCGCCAGTCGAGTGTTCTGACTGCCCTGGAGCGGAAAGGGATCAATAGCGCGGAAATATTCGCTCATAGGCAGCTACTCCCGCCCATAAATCATGACCACATGCTCGCCCATCCCACTATTATTATGCGTCAATCCGATATGCGCCTCCGGAACCTGGCGTTCGCCTGCTTCCCCGCGCAGTTGCCAAAAGGCTTCGACCGCCTGAGCCACCCCCGTGGCCCCAAGCGGGTGTCCGCAACCCATCAGCCCGCCACGCGGATTAACGACCACGTCCCCGCCGTAATCGGACCGCCCCTCCGCAACGAACGGACCGCCTGCGCCCTTGGGGCAGAATCCAAGCTCTTCGTAGGCAATAATCTCGGCGATGGCAAAACAGTCGTGGACCTCGGCAAAACCCACAGCGCTCGCCTGTATCCCGGCCATGGCGTAGGCGTCCCCGGCAGCCTGTTTCATGGCCGGCCAACTGGCATAATCAGGGTCGAGGCTGGAGACCGAAAACCCGTGGACCGCCTGCCCGGTTCCGCGGATAAAGACCGGCTTGTCCGTTATCTCCTTGGCCCGCTCTTCGCTCGCCAGGATAACGGCAGCCGCGCCATCGGTGATAGGAGAACACATAAACAGCCGGAGCGGGGAGGCGATCATGCGCGAGCATACGACCGCATCCAGGGTGACGCCGTTCTGAAAATGGGCGTACGTATTCTTGCTTGAATGTGTATGGTTCTTCACCGCCACTTGGGCAAGCTGCTCTTCTGTCGTGCCGTATTCGGCCATATGCAGTTGGGCGGCCAGGGCAAAGGAAGGCGGGGCAGTGAGACCGAAACAGGCTTCCCAGTCTCGGTCCACCCCAGTCCCCATATTCAGCACGGCCTCACCCATATTGGGGAGATTGAGCTTCTCGACCCCCAGCACCATGACGACATCGGCCAGACCGGCGGCAATAAATGCGTAGGCATAGCGTATGCCTGCAGTGCCGCTGGCACACATATGTTCGGTCCGGGCCGAGAGCTTGCTCGGCTGAATACCCAGCGTTTCCGCGGCAAGCGGAGCAATATGACTTTGAAAGGCCGCCCGTTCAGGCAGGACGGCACCGACGACCAGCCCTTCGATGTTCTTGGGCGTCAGGTGCGGAACAGAAGCAAAGCAGGCCTGACCGGCCTCGGCAAGCAATTCCCGAAAGCCGGCGGCGCGCACCCCAAAGCGTGACAGTCCCGCCCCAACCAGGGCAACCCGACGCATACACAACTCCTTTTTGTCTGAGACGATCCTACCTAATCAAGAATCCTGTTTGCTGAAAAGGCTGTGCCTCTCTACTGAGAGAGGTCTTCCTGTTGAGGAGAAGCCGCTTGCAGAGCTCTCAGACGGTCACGTGTCTGTTTGGCCGTATCCGTCCTCCCGATCTTTTCATACAGCCGAGCGAGTTGTTCAAGCGTCTCGCGGATTACTGGGCTGTCCGCGGGCAGGGCCTCCTCTTGGATGTGGACCGCTCGCTCTGTGAGCGATACCGCCTCTTCATTTTTCCCCTGCTCTGCATAGAACATCGCCTGGGTTCGGAGATTCAGCGCAACGTTCGGATGATCTGCGCCAAGCGATGTCTCCATAACTGAAGCGGCCTGCTCGTACAGGGGTAAGAACGTCGTATAATCCTTGGTGTCCTGGAGAAGGTCAGCGATGCCACTCAGGGTCGTGGCCAGATTATTCAGACTGACCGCAATATCCCGCTGCCCAGGTTCCAACGCCTTGGTCTCAACCGCCAGGGCTTCTTCATAATACTGCTGAGAGGCGGTAAGGTCCCCGGCATCTTTCAGGAATAGCGCAAACTGATTCAGGCTCGTTGCAATATTCGGATGATCCTCACCCAGCGCGGTCTTCATCACCCGCACGGATCGTTCAAACAGCGGACGGGCGGTCTCAAAATTGCCATTCTGATGGTGCAGAGAAGCCAGGTTATTCAGACTGACCGCAACATTGGGATGGGCCTGGCCATAGGCCGCCTCGGTGATCTGAAGCGCTCGCTCGTACAGGGGCAGCGGACGGACGCTATCCCCCCCCTCGCGCAGGGCTAAGGCCATATTGTTCAGATTCATCGCCACAACAGGGTGGTCTTTGCCCAGCGCTTGTTCGTTGATCGCAATGACGCGCTCATAGACCTGTGCGGCCTCAGCGTAGTTCCGGACCTGATATAAGAGGGATGCCAGGTTGTTCAGACTGGTGCCTACGTCTGGATGCGTCATACCATAGGCAGCGGTATAGATCTCGGCAGCCCGCTCAAACATGGGTCTTGCTTTGGCGAATTCTCCTATTTGATATAACGCCGATCCGAGATTGTTGAGGCTCGCAGCCACATCGGGATGTGACGGGTCCAGCGCCGTCTCTCGGATTTCGAGCGCGCGTTGCTGTACTTCTCCTGCCTCGGTGTAATTGCCCATTTCCTTCATAAGCAGCCCTAACCGGGTCAGGTCATCGGCAACAACAGGATGCTGAGCGCCGTGCGTGCGCTCATGAATGGAGAGCGCACTCTGGAGTAAGGTTCGGGCTCCGTTATACTGTTTCGTCGCAATCAACAGCTCGCTCAGATTAATCATACTCAGCGCAACAGCCGGGTGTTCGTTCCCGAGTTGCTGTTGGTGGATCGTCAATGCCCGTTCAAAAAGCGGACGGGCCTGCTCATATTGCTTTTGCTCTTTGTACAGCATGGCCAGGTTGCCGACACTCACGGCAACCGCGGCATGCGACTGCCCATAGGCGGCCTCTGTAATGCTCAGAGCGCGCTCGAACAGCGGACGGGCGGCATCAAACTGCTGCTGATCCTGGAGCACAAGGGCCAGATTGGTCAGACTGCGGATAATTCCGGGATGGTTGCTTCCAAGCGCCTTCTCGTCAATGCTCAGCGCCCGTTCGAAGAGCTGACGAGCTTCCGTGTATTGACGGGTCTGCTGGAGAAGGAGGGCGAGGTTATTCAGGCTTTGAGAGACGAGCGGATGATCGGGGCCGGCGATCTTTTCCGTTTGCTCAAGGAGTTCGCGCGCAACAGGAATGGCGGCTTGAAATTTTCCAGCCGCGTGTAAACGCCCGGCTTCTTCGGCTAGTTGCTTGAGACGGGAGCCCGGCGCTTCGTCCGCACCAGAAGCAAACGGCACAAAACAGAGAACGGCAAAAGAAACAGCGACGCTGAGGATTCGTCTTGGACTATTCACTATAAGTGAGAGCCGAGACATGAGGAAGGGTTCATCACCCTGCGAGACAGACTATTCCGTCTGCGTCGCCTGATCAGGAGGCACAGAAATGACGTCTTCGGATGGCTTATGAAAGGTTTCCGCTACGTCAAAAGAGCCACGTAGCGAATAGACGTCATCCTTAAACATGGGGAGGTGAGAATAGTAGGCACGGTGGTAATAGCAGCCCAGGCCCTCACCTGGCGCGGCGGTCTCCTCCTCGACACTAGCGTCGGGAACCGCACCGCCTCCGTCCTCTGTCGAAGGGGGTGTCTTGACTGAAGCGATGTCGTGTTGCGCGGCCTGTTCGGCCTGACCTTTTTCAGTCAGCGGGCGGGCATCACTCTTCTGGGTCGGTGCCGGTTGGTGAGACGGGTTTTCAAATTTATCCAGCCAGCCGTAATACGCAGTGGCTTTGGGTGCCGTTGGTTGCGGCTCTCCTTCTGCCCGGAGATCACCGGCGACACACAGAACGCCAAGGCTCACAACGATAGTCAGGATGCTTTTCATGCTGAAGCCCATGTTCTCACCGTTCGCAACCCGAAAGGACAAGGGGGAGCAGATATCTGCTCCCCCTTGGAGATGTCTTCTGAGGCTGTTTAGCGGTGCAGCTCAGTCAGACGGTTAAGGTCGTACAGGCCATTAATATAGTCCATCGAAAAGTCAGGCAGACCACCGGCGTATTCGCGCCACAGGTTGCCGCGACCGTTCTGAATGTCGACCGTGTCCACGTTCCGCCAGTGAATCGCGCCACGATTGGCGTTCATGTACGTATACTTCTTGGAATCGTCAGCCCACTGGTAGCCCCACTGCCACAACTTCCACAGTTTCCCTTTACGGTCGAAAGCAATGTGGTTCCAGGTCTCCCAGGTTTGCGGGTCAATCGCCATGATCGCGCTCTTGTACGGATGGCGCGGGTCTTTCGGAATACGTTCCACCACGAACAGCTCGCGGATCTGCCAGATGTCGTCGTTGAGCCAGCCGTCGGGCCCACCGTAGCGCACGCCGTCGTCTTCCCATTTGGTCAGGGCGTGCACAGTCAGGAACTTCTTGGGACCCCAGAACACCCAGTCCCACTCGAGCGGACGGCCCGAGAAGCCGTAGAAGTCTTCCAGGGTATGCTCGGTGCCCATCAGCGAGTCAGACTTCACCTCGGCCGAAATACGCCGCACGCGCCGCAAGCTCGGAACGTAGGCCCAGCCGTCATCGGTCCGGCGCGGGTCGATATAGCGCTGGATGATGAACGCGGTGCCCCGCACATCGTACGGCTCGAAGAAGCCGGTGAACTCTTTCCAGTGCACGGTGCCGGCGTCATCGTTTTCGGGCAGGTTGTAGTTGTTTTCCGGAAACATGGCCATCTGGGAGTGATAGGCCTTGTGATAGAAGGTTCCAAGGCTACGCTCGTAGGTGCCGCCGCCGCCGTAGATCTTCTCGAAATCGTAGTCCCAGTCCGTGTCGATATCGATTTCACCACCAATCCAGGCATCGGGTGGTTTCGTCGGCTCCGGAGTCTCGTGCTCGCCGCCGAACCTCAGCCACGTGCTCAGCGCGTTGGCAACGAAGTAGCCGCGCCAGTAAAAGCGCTTGTCGTAGTTCCAGGCCACCTTGAGACCGGCAATGCTCATGTCCGTCTCGGTCCGGATATCCTCGTTCGAAAACGGATAACCGCAGATGTAGTTCTCGAGCGCGCCGTCCGCGGCCAGCGTGACCTGCTTCTGGAACTTCTCGTCGCAGTCCCGCACAACTTGGTGTGGTGTCACGTTATAGGTTTCAGCCACCTCCATTTGCAGCGTACCGTCGTTCCACTTCTCGAACTGCTCGAAATAGCCGGGGAACATGAACGGCCTTACCTTAGGCAGGTCGGCGTGCGTCAACGTGTCACCGGGATTAAATTCCGGCTCGGCGTCTTTGGTCTCGTTGAACCATTGCTCGAATGTATCGCGCGTGTACGTGGTCGCGTCACCGCCCTGCGCCAGTACGCTGGTCTGCGCCCACAACAGGCTGCAGGCCGCGAGAAACGAAAACGCTATAAGTCGTTTCATAAATCCTCCTCATTAAGAAAAATTACCGCTCTATTTTTAGTTGACTTTTTTAGGAAGTCAATAATTCTTCAGCAGGTATTTTTATACTGTTGGTTTCAATCCTCACCGACCCATTAGAGTCAGTGCTAAGGGGGCGATGTATGCACCGCTCCCTTACACTCTAGAACCGATAACGCAGGCGACCCCAGAATTCGTTCATCTGGTTCCGCTCCGAGCCACCGGCCTGCATATGGAACAGGCCGAAGCCAGCTTCCGTAAATGGCCCCTGGCAGGAGCCTGGACCAGCGAAGCCACCATAGCACGAGCCATCGTTGAATACCCCGAACGTGCCGAGGTCGTGGCGGTGCCGTGCGCCAAGAAACGCGGTGAAACCGAGCGTGACCGACCAGTTGTTGGTGATCAGATACTCGATATTGCCGCCGGTCGTGCCGTCCTGGGCTGCGGTGCCGAACGCGCCAAAGACCAGATACACCAACTGGTCACGCATGAAGTGGTTCTGCGCGAACACGGTAAAGATGAAGTTGTTGTTCTCGCTCACGATACCGCGGCGGCCAGCCCGCGAGTCGGGATAGTGGGTTCCGTACGCCTGGGCGCTCAGGAAGAAGCTCCGCGTTGGATTGAGCCAGCGAATCAGGGTCGGTCGGTCGATCCCCAACACCCACTTGAAGGCATTGCCGTCGCCCATCAGGTCGATCTTGGCCGTGTCGTTCAACAGCGCGTTGGTGGTCCAGGACGATTCCCAGCGAATAACGAAGCCGGTGTACGGCTCAAACCAGTCAAGCGACAGACCTAGGGTGTTCGTCTTGCGATATCTGGCAGCCAGCGAGCCGCCGAAACCGCACAGGTTGGCATATTTGGCATGGCGGTTTTTCGCCTTGGTGCCGTATGCCGCTCCGCCCTCTTTGAAGATGCCAGCCTCACGGATATTGATGTGCTTCGGCTTGACACCGATGAGTTTGTCGCCGTATACCGTGCCGCCGTCCTTATGAAATGACTTGTGGTCTGCGCCGGCCAATTGTTCCGCCGTAATCGGCGCGTCATTCCGGTCGGCCGGCAGAATGCTGTTCCCATTGCCATCCGTTGCGCAGCCCGGAGAGTTGATAACGTTGATACGGTCCCATCCGGTCACCGGCAGGTCGGGAAACGCGAAGTAGTCGGTGACCTGGACACGCAGGTTGCCGACAGTGGCTTCCCAGCGCATACCGATACCGCCGTTCTTCAGGTTCCAGTGCGGGGCGCGGTTTTTATACAGCGCCATATTCTTGAACGGCAGCCACGGCCTGCCCTCGCCTGCCATGGCGTAGTGGTCGGACGTGCCAGGAAAAAGGGCGGTGGCGAACAGATCGTTCCCGAACACGAACCCGTCGATCGTCCGACCGAAGCCCGTGGCCCACGGCTGAGCCGGATGACCGAGACCGGTCGGCGTGTGGCGGTCGAAGACATAGATCACGCTACCGGCCACGTCGCGCAGAAAACCGATGTTGCCGAAGCGGTGCTCGAACAAGGCCGACCACAGCGGCACGCGCGTGTCGTCGAACAGGTCGATGAAGAAGTGGTCACCGAAGTTGACCGGGTTCACGATGTCTTGCAGGCGGAAGAAGTCGGCCTTCCCCCACACATGCTGCTGTTTTCCGATACGCAGCCAGTTCCGGCCTCCCAACCCCCTCCAGAAGAGGTCCAAATACGCCTCGCGGACGGGATAGTACAGGTCCATATTGGTCTCGCGCAGCATGCCGAAGCGCAGATCGTTCTGGCTGGCGTCCAGGCCATAGTACCCCCGGCTTCGCGAATCCACATCGCGGCCGGGCACGCCGTACGTCGAGCCAGGTGTCAAGGTGTGCAAGAACTCAATATTTCCGCCGCCGGTCGCGTTCGGTTCCTTCGGCCAGAACCCACCATAGTTGCGGGGGGCAAGTCCGAAGGCTTGGAGAAAAGCCGCATTGTTCGGACTGGGCTTACCAGAGCGCCCGGAGACCTTACCATTTCGACCGTTTCCGAACCTGTGACTTATGTCGTAGATCGACTCGTACTCGGGCCGCAGTTCGATGAAGTACTCGAAGCGCTGGAAGTAGTCCTGCATGACGTACAGGGGACCGGCCAACTGCACGCTGGCCCGGTAGCGGGACGACGCGATATGATAGTCGTCTTTAAAGTTATCGCTCCGTAGAATGGAGAAATTATCCACATAGCCGTGGATCGCCATTCTCTCGAAACTATCCATAAATCCTCTATCTTTACGCCCGGCCGCATCCGCAGATGGAATGGCGAGCGCCATACTCAGTCCAATGGCTGTTATCCCCAGCCAGAGACCGGTCAGCTTCCCTCTCCCTGCTCGTTTCATAACGAGGCCTCCTTCCTTGCCCTTCGCCCTCACGAAGGGAAAATCTTTACTACCCCCAGGAGGGGCCATTCTTCACAATAATCCCTCAAACTTTTATCAACTCGTTGGTTGCGGGCTCGGCTCCGCCATCACCGGCTGCTCTTCCTCAACCTGCACAGGCTCCCCAACCACAAACCTCGGCTTCACAATCGCAATCATGGCCGGGATCATGGTCAGCGCCGACAACCAGTGTGTCACCAGCAGAATGGCCAAGAGTAAGGCCATCTCCGCGGAGAAACGCAAACTCGACATGAAATACCACGGAATCACACCGGCAATCATCGTCGTGGCGGTAAAGGTCACAGCCATACCCGTTGTTGACACCGTGCGTTTAATGCCGGCAACCAAATCGCCTCCTGCCCGCGGGACTTCGAGTCGAATCCGATCAACGACGTACAAGATGTAGTCCACTCCAATACCCATCCCCACTGCGGTCACGGGCAGCGAGTTGATGTTAATGCCGATGCCCATAAAGGAGACGTACATATAGCTGGCCACCCCCGCGGCAACCAGCGCGAGCATCACCAGGGTTGCCGCGATGATGGAACCGTAACTCAAAAGGACCAGGGTGTAAACCGTCGCAATGACAAGCATGGCGGCCTGCTTCTCGGAGCGATCAATCTCCTCATTCAGGGCCGCCGTCGTTCCGATAAATCCGCCGGCCAAGCGCAGACTCACCGCCTCAATCGGATGCTCAGCCATGAACTTCTTCGCCCGGGCGATCGCCTCACGGACGGTGTCGCCCTTTACGTCCTTGTAAAACACGACAAACTGGCCGTTCTGGTAGACCATATCGGTGTACTCAAGAATAACACCCGATATGGGAGCCGAGGCTTCATACACAAAAATCAAATTCCCGGTGATCGATCTATCAGGCGGAATGACCTGCCAGCGTGGGTCGCCGTAATGATAGCGGCGATTGAGGTCGCGGGCTAAGGTATATAACTCACGCGTATCGCCTGCCTCTTCCTGCTCCAACAAATAGCGACGCATTTCCTCAAGCGTATCGAGCACATGCGGTTCCTTGAGGATATGCTCACGCTCGCCTTCGAGGTAGATCACCAGTTGGTTGGCCCCAGCAAATCGCTCGTTAATCGTCCGGGCGGACACATTATAGTGGGCATCCTGCCACAGCAGCGGCGAGCCGGCCTCCTGCTCGCCAATCGGTACGGTGATCGCGGTCCGCACGCCAAAGAAGATGGTTATCGCGGCGGCGACCATAATCACCCAGCGGCTGGTCCGCCCGGTGGCGATATTGCCGACTGTGATCAACGTGACCTCCATCCAACGCGGAATGAAATGTTCTGTTTGCTTTGGCCTTGGGAAATATGACAGCAGGATGGGCATGGTGTGCGTGATGCAGAAGATATTGGCAAATGCCCAGAAACTGCCATAGTAGGCGAGCTTCTCGATCAGCGGGATAGTGGCCACGGACAGGACGAGAATCCCACCGGAGTCGCTGATGACACCCGTCACGCCTGGTAGAAACAAGTCGCTCAGACAGGTAAACGCCGCTTTCTCCTGGTCTTGCGAGACCTCGAGTTCTTCGAAATAGCGCTCAATCATCTGCACCGCGTGGCTGACCGAGCGGGCCGTGATCAGCAGCGGAATCACCAGGATGAGCGGATCAAGGTTAAAACCCCACCAGCCAACCCAGCCCAGACCCCACACGGTCTGGATGGCCGCGCCAATCAACGGGACGAGCACCCCGTAAGCTCGCCGGAAATAGATAATCAGCGCAAGAAAGACCATTATTCCGGTGAAGGTGAAGATCATGAACAGCTCGCCGGTGAAAAACCAGACCCAGCCTTTGAGCGCCGGCTCGCCAGCGACGTACACTTTTGTGTTGTCGTCTTCTATTTCACTCCGGATACGCGTGATCTCGCGTTGAATTTCCCGGTAATCCAGCCGGTCTTCGTTAAATCCGGCAAGAACGAGCGCGGCTTTGCCGTCCTCTGAGACGTATTTGTTCATAACGATATCGTTATTGAACATCTCGAATTTCAGCGCGCTGAGCTCATTGGGGTCGTCCGGCACATCAACGGGAAGCACCGGGTATGAACGCACCATGCCGCCCGGCAAGGTCTTGATATTGCGGATTTTGACGTGGGAGAGCGAAGCCACCTGGTTATGGTCCACACCGGTAATCTGGTCGAGTTGATCCGTGAGGTAACGAACCTTTTCCAGACTTTCTTTGGTGAAAATATCCCCTTCCTCTACCTGGAGGACCGCCGTCACAATATTGGCCCCACCAAAGGTCGGCCGATGCTGGTTGTAGGCTTGGATGTAGTCGTGGCCCTGGGGCAGGAGGTCGGCAAACTGGCTGTACATTTCGACCTTACGGGCTTGATAGCCCCAGAGGACAGTCGCGATCGCCAAGGCGACCATATACGCAAGACGGTGTCGCCAGAGAACTGCCAGATAGGCTTCAATGATACGGTCGGCGGTGCCTTTTTTGTGACCTGGGGGGGTATGGGCCATCTTAATTCCTCCTTACGCGAGCAGGAGCGTAGTAGTGTGTAGGTAATATGTTCTGTTTAGAGATATGTCAGTCATGACAGCGCCGTTGAGCGAATGCGTTAGAGAGACGGGTTCGCGGCATACAGCTTTGCCTTGTCCGCGGTAGTCCAGCTCTTGCCACTATCGGTAGTGACCAGGACCGTGCCCTTCCCTCCGCACGCAACGCCAAACTGCCCATCAGGAGCAAAAGACGCCGTGCGGATCCACGTCAGCACATCCTGGCGGACATTCTCGTCAAGCTGCCATGCGTCACTTGTGGCTGAGGCAAGCGTGCCGAGCACGCCCGTGGCAAAGTCACCGCGGTTGTTATCCGGAGCGGCGGTGACGGACAGGAGCGTATTAAAGCTCCCACTGGGAATGTTTGTCCACGTTTCCCCCGCATCTGTCGTTTGTAATAACGTGCCACTCTCCCCGGTGACATACCCCTCCTGGGCGCTACGAAAATCCACATCAATCAGGAAAAGGTCTTCAATATAGAGAGGGGGAATACGCTGTCGGATCGCTTCCTCTTCAGGGAGTTCCGGGCGAGTATATTTCGGCAGGTTGTGCACATCGCGTTGCCGCTGCCAGGTGACGCCACCATCCTGGGTGCGCAAAATAACCCCAAATTCGCCCGCGACCCACCCGTCCGTATTCGTGGGGAAGGACACCCCGTTCAGCGTCACATCGCACGGATTCAGCCGCAGGGTTGATTCGGGATCATCCGCGGGGTCCGACGTTGCAAAATTATCGAAGCTCATATCGCACCACAGCGAGAGATTCTCCCAGGTCTCTCCACCGTCTTGTGAACGGATAATGGCGCCCACCGGACCGACGGCCCATATATGTTGGGCGTCCGCACCACGGCTGACCGCAAAATAGTGGGGCTGGGCTACCTGCCAGTCCAGCAGCGGTAATTCGATAGGAATGCGAGTCCAGGTCTGTCCGCCGTCGTCAGTCTTGAGGACTATGCCATCCTGCCCAACGGCCACCCCGTCCTCGGCGGTCGCAAAATCAACCTCATAGATTGCCTTTTGGACCCCGGTCTCCAGCATGGTAAAATCCTGCCCGTTATTGGTCACATGCAGGATAAGCCCCCGTCCGCCAGAGACCCACGCATTGTTCGCGTCAAGGACAAAGGCGTCATAGTAGTCTTCGCGGTCAGGGAACACATTTCCTCTGGACGCTCCCATTTCGTTGAGTTCACGCAGCACCTCTTCGTCGGCTGCTTCAATACAGGCTGACAGCGTAAAGAGGGCGGCGACCAGAACGCTCCAAGCCGTGTGACGCCACACCAAACGTATTTGTCTTTTCAAGATATTCTCTCCTTAACTGATGCGGGGGACAGTGTTGTCGCTCGTAAGACTCCGAGGCTAAGCTCCCTTATCTATGAAGTACGGACAGAACTGTCAAGTGACCCCTCAAGGGCTACTTCGCCAGCATAACAGTTCAGTTTTTTTGTGTATATCGAATGGCCAAACCAACCAATTGAAATTCGTAGTCTGACCGGCTTCGGTAGTCTCGGGCGGTACTCGCCCCGACATGGGCTACCGTTATTTCGTCCTGGAATTCTCCGGCTTTCATCCGTTGCAGGACAATGGCCTCCGCCCCTATCGCACACGCCTCACGGTGCAGGGCCGTCTGCATGGCTTCCATGCCCGTACCTTGATTGCCGTACGTTTTCACGCGGGCGATCACTTCATGGGCTAACGCGGGAGGAGAATCAAGAATAGGAATCTTACAATTTGTCGTCGTGAATTCGATGGGAAGCGCCCCCACCTGTTCGGTCAAAACCAGAGGTTTTGTCGGACGACTCACGCATCCGGTCAGGGCGCAGCTGACCAGAATCGTCAAAAGAATTCTCAAGGCTTTTCCGAACAGGACCTCTCGGATCCTTGTATCCTCTACAAAAGTAACGGCCTCCTATAGCATACTCGGAAAAATTACTCCACATTTTTTTGGCCACAAATATCAAACTATGTTATATTATTATCCTTACCTCTCACGGATGGAGAAGGTGTCGCGGGCGGAAGCCTAAAACCAGAAGGACGAGGAGATCTTTTACATGGTGCAAGTCCAGTCGTTAAAGTGGGGCGTTCTCTTTAATGGAGATAAGCTGAGCCTCGATCATATCGTCCGCTTTGCCACACAAGCGGAAGACGCCGGAGCGGAGAGCATTTGGGCCGCCGAGCTGTGGCGGGATGCCTTTGTGCCACTGACCGCCATAGCCAGTGCGGTTCGGACCGTCCGCCTCGGGACGGCGGTCGCCCATTTTGCTCGTCCGCCGATGTTGACCGAGTTAGGCGCAATGTCACTCGCCGAATACACTCACGGGCGTTTCATTCTGGGACTTGGGACTGCGCCGAAGGACTGGAACGAACAGTGGCACGGCCTGGAATACCGCAAACCCGTTGCCCGCATGCGGGAGTATGTTGAGTGTATTCGCACCATGTGGCAAGGCTCACCAGCGCAGGCGGTCGAGTATAGCGGTGAATTCTATCAGGTGCGCAACTATCAACGGCTCACCGAGCCGGCCTATCCCAGCATTCCCATTTATCTGGCCGCGGTTCTGCCAAATATGATTCAGCTCGCCGGGGCACTGGCCGACGGCATTATCCTCAACGTGCTCAATACGCCTCAATATTTCACGGATGTCGTCCATCCAAATCTGAAAAAAGGCTTCAGCCGCAGCGGACGGGACAGAGACGGCTTCGAGATTTGTGCCGTGAAATGCTGCGCGGTGCATACCAACCGTCAGCGGGCCCGCGATTTGGCCAGACATGCCGTCGCCTTTTACGCGACCCTGCCCTATTTCGACGTGATCCTTGACCCCCCAGGCTTTACGCAGGCCAAGCTCGCCATCCGAGACGCGATGAGACGGAATGACGTTGCAGCCATGCTTGCGGCCGTGAGCGACGAGATGATTGATGCGCTGGTCTTGGCAGGGACACCGGACGATGTCCGGCAACAGTTGGCCGCCTTTGAGGGTTTGTTTGACACGCTGCTCTTGCTCAGCCCCTCCTTTGCTGCCGACCCGGAAGAGGTTCGTCACAATAACGCCGCAATGATTGCCGCCTTTGCCGAATGACGCTATGGAGAGAGTACACATTAAATGGAGGAGTCATTATGAATGCGCAGTTGCAGCACGATCTGCTCCCGACAGCCACCCATGATGAGTTGGCGCGGCAAAACTTTGTCCAAAGCCTCAAGGTCCATCTGGCCACCAAAGTCTCACCTGGCAATAAGACTATTTACGAGCATAGGGCGGCCCCCCGCTTTGTGCGTGAACATCAGCGTCCTCCCCAAGACCGGCGTGAAGTCCGCAGCGTCATGAAGGACGAGCCCTATTACCAGATGTGGAGCACCCTGCTGCGGACCAGCCAGGAAATGATGTGGGATTCGGTCAATGTGAGCGTGGAACGCCAGCTCCCAGAGTTACGGGAGCGTGCCACGATAAACGGGAAGACGCTCGGCTCTCTTACCTTGAATCCAGATCTGGCCATTCCGGCCTACCACACAGCGGTGGACATTCACTGTCAGCCAGGCGGCTACCACACCGAGTTGGGACAGGACGACGTAGCCGCAGGAGCGACCTATGACCGGGCCGTCTATATTTACGCTATGAGCCGCTTAGGCAGTCTGAACGATGAAATGGGTCAATCGGTGGTGCTGCACCTCAAAGAGCAGCATGCGGACTTCCGGCCCGCTCGTATCCTGGATATGGGCTGCACCGTCGGGCACAGCACCCTGCCCTATGTTGATGCCTATCCCGAAGCCGAGGTCTTTGCCATTGACGTGGGTGCACCAGTCCTGCGGTATGGCCATGCGCGTGCCGAGGCCCTGGGCAAACGCGTCCATTTCTCTCAGCAGAATGCGGAGCAGACCAATTTCGAGGATGGCTCGTTTGACCTTATCGTTTCTCATATTTTGCTGCACGAGACTTCGAGTCAGGCCATTCGTAATATCATGAAAGAATGTCACCGCTTGTTAAAGCCGGGGGGCATGGTGCTCCACCAAGAGGTACCGCAGTATGAAGGCATGCCGCCCTATGAGGCGTTTATTCTCGACTGGGATACCTATAACAACAACGAACCCTTCTGGGGGACGGTGCATTCCATGGACCTCCAAAAGCTCGCCGAAGAGTCCGGCTTTGGCGCACAGAATGTCATTCAGACGATGATCCCGAGCGCCCTGGAGCGAGCCCAAGCCCGTACGAAGAAATTCCAAGGCGGCGATTTTGGCGGCGGCGGGGCGTGGTTCGTCTTTGGCGCGACCAGGTAGCAGGAGCCCTTCATGATACGCAAGGCAAAAGGCAAACGCCCAGCTTTCTTTGACGATCCCCAAATCGATACGGTTATGGGGATCGTCATGGCCCTGGCTGGCGAGGTCTCTGTGCTGCGGGAGCGCCTTGATACCGTTGAACGTCTAGCGGCGGCCAAGGGCCTGTTCACGCAACGCGACATCGAAGCCTATCACCCGGATGAGGCCGTTATGGCTGAACGGGAACGCTGGCGTACGGAATACCTCGAACGGATCCTGCGAGTCGTCCATCAGGAGTTGGAGGAGACCGACAAGGGCGAGACCACGGAATCATACCAAGCCGCGGTTCGTGCGGTTTCGTCCTGACGGCCAGAGCGCACAAAAAACGACCAGCCGTTACCCTTGAATCAGAAAGTGCAGGCTCTTCATGTCCTTCAAACTTGGTGTTGACGTCGGCGGGACATTTACCGACCTCATCCTTTTTGACGAAGAGAGCGGCCGGCAGGTCCGTGCCAAAACCCCGTCTACCCCCAGTGATCCCTCGGTTGGCGTACTGGCCGGGATTGAGAAAATCTGCCGCTCGGCCAACATCTCACCCGGTGATATCGCTCAGATTATGCACGGGACGACCGTGGCAACCAACGCCGTCCTTGAGGGCAAGGGCGCGAGGGTTGGCCTGATTACGACCCGGGGGTTTAAGCAAATCCTCCACTTGGCGCGTTCCTGGACGCCGGGTCCGCTCGCCGGCTGGATGATTATGGAGAAGCCGGACCCGCCCGCAGCCATCGAATACACCCGCGAGGCTATCGAACGCATCGACACCCGCGGGCAGGTGGTTACCCCGCTGGACGAGGGCGCGCTGCGCACAGACCTGCAAGATTTGGGCGCCCAAGGAATCGAAGCGTTGACGATTTCTCTCATCAACTCATACGCCAACCAAAGCCATGAAAAGCGCGTCAAAGAGATCGCTCAGGAGATACTGCCCGACACTCCGATTACCGCATCATCGGAAGTGCTGCCTGAATTTCGAGAGTACGAACGCGCCCTCACCGCGGTGATGAATTCGTACGTGCGGCCGAAAGTCTCCCAGTATATGCGCAGCTTTGCGGACCAGCTCACGGCGCATGGCCTGAAAGCGGACGTCAATATTCTCCGCTCTGACGCCGGGCTGATGACCTTGCGTATGGCCCAGGAACGGCCGGTCTACGCCGTGATGTCAGGCCCGGCCGGTGGCGTGGCGGGAGCGCTGTATATTGCGAAAAAGGCCGGCTTCCCGCATTTGTTGACCCTCGATATGGGCGGCACGTCCACCGACGTGGCCCTGTGTCAGGATGGCAGCCAGACTATTTCGCGGGAAACGACCCTGGGCTATTTCCCGATTAAGGTTCCTTCGGTCGATGTCCGCAGTATCGGGGCCGGCGGTGGCTCCATTGCCCATGTCCCCGAGATTACCAGCGCGCTCCGGGTCGGTCCGCAGAGTGCCGGCGCGGCTCCCGGTCCGGCCAGCTACGGCCAGGGTGGAACGGAGCCCACGGTGACGGACGCCAACGTTGTCCTTGGCCATCTGCCACCCAATCTGCTGGGCGGCGAGATGATGCTGGATACGGAAGCCGCCCACGCTGCGGTCGAGCGCATCGGGAAAAATCTCGGCCTTGACGTGTATCAGACTGCCCAGGGCATCCTAGACATTGTGAATGAGAATATGCACGGTGCCTTGCGTCTGGTCTCCGTCCAGCGTGGCTACGACCCCCGCAATTTCGCCTTGGCCGCATTTGGTGGCGCCGGGCCGCTGCACGCCAACGCAGTGGCCAAGCTGATTGGCTCCTTCCCGGTTATCGTCCCGCCCGCACCGGGCATTTTATGCGCCATGGGCGATGTGTGTTGCGACTACCGGGAAGAATTCTCCCGAACCGTCCTCCGCACCCTGGACCAGCTCACCGCGCCGGAGGTCGTTGATATACTCGAAGGGTTGAGCGCAGAGGCGACCGGCTGGCTGGAGCAGGAAGGCATCTCTCGACAGCAGCAGCAGATTTTCTATAACGCCGATATGCGCTACTTCCGCCAGGGCTATGAACTGCCGGTAACCACAACACTCGACGAGTTGCAAACCAACGGAACGGCGGCGCTGGCGGAACAATTTCACGCCCTGCACGAACAGCTCTACCGCTTTCGTCTGGATGCCGAGTGTGAGATCGTCAATCTTCGCGCGGTTGCCCTCGGTACGGGAACCACACTGAACTGGCCCGAAGGCGAAACGGACGGGCCGTCCGTGGCTCACGCCCAGGTTGACGAACACCGGATTTATTTTGACGGCGACTTTCTGACCACTCCGATTTATGATCGGGCCAAGCTCACACCGGGCAACCGCCTGCCGGGTCCGGCGATTGTGACCGAGATGGACTCAACGACGGTCGTGTTACCGGACTTTTCCGGTGAAATTGATACATATGGTAACATTTTGATTCAGCCCACTGCACACTGAGAGGGGTCCAATCATGCGCGATGTGAAAATTGCTGAGATTCCAGATATCGAGGTCGATCCCGTCACCCTCGACATTATCGAGAGTGCGCTCAAGAACTACCGCTATGAAATGGATGCAGTGCTGTTCCGCACGGCCATGTCCCCAGTGATCCGTGAGCAGCACGACGAATTCCCCATGATCTGCGACCCCAACGGCCGCATGGTCGTCGGGCAGTTCGGCTCCTATATCCGGGAGATGATGGAGCGTTTTGACCAGCCGCTCTATCCCGGCGATGTCATTCTGCTCAACGATCCCTATCTGTGCGGAGGGGCCATTTCCCACATCAACGACTTTCTCGTGCTGGTCCCCGTCTTTGACGGCGATGAACTCATTGGCTGGACCTCCATGTTCGGCCATCAAATGGACGTAGGCGGTCCGCTGCCCGGCTCGTTTCCGACCAACGCGACCTCGATCTTTGGCGAGGGACTCCGCATTCCGCCGGTTAAACTGTTTGAAAAAGGGGAACTCAACCAGGCCGTCCTGGACCTGATTCTGAATAACGTCCGTATACCCATGATGAACCGCTCGGATCTCATGGGTATTGTGGCCGGCTGCAAAACTGCTGAACAGCGCGTGCAGGAACTGTGCGAGCGCTTTGGGCGGGATACCTATCTGGCCGCCTGTCAGGCATTGCTGGACCGGACCTACCGAGCCGTCCAGACCCTCATCCAGCGCAATATCCCGACCGAGCCGCAGTCCTTCGAGGACTATATTGACGATGACGGGCTCGGCAACGGCCCGTTCAAAATGAAACTCACCATCTGGCGTGAGGGTGACCGGGCGGTCTTCGACTGGACCGGCACCGACCCGCAGGCCGTTGGACCGATCAATTTTTATCTCAATCCGGGCATGTTCAAGATGTTCATCGGCGTCTACCTCATCATGGTCTACGATCCCCAGATTCTGTTTAACGACGGTTTCTACGATCTGATCGACGCCCGCATGCCGGACGGCTCCCTCCTCCACCCGAAATTCCCCGCTCCGCTGGGCTGTCGCACCCATGCCCTGGCCCGCCTGTTTGATGTCATGGGCGGCTGTCTCGGCCAGAAGAGCCCGGAGCTGACGACCGCGGCCGGCTACGGCACCAGCCCCCACCTGCTGTACAGCGGCAACGATAAGGACAGCAACTTCTTCTTTATCATGGAAATCGGCTATGGCGGCATTCCGGGCCGACCGATTGGCGACGGCATGGATGGCCATTCCTGGTGGCCGCTCTTCACCAATATTCCGACCGAATACCTCGAAAGCTATTGTCCCCTGCGCGTGGACCGCTATTCGTCGGTCATCGACTCCGGTGGAGCCGGTTTGCATCGGGGCGGGAACGGCATCGATAAATGGTACACCTTTCTCGAACCCGGCGAGATCGCCATTCACGACGACCGCTGGCTGACTCCTCCCTGGGGAATTCTCGGGGGCAAACCGGGAATGCGCTCAACAAAAATCCTGGTCCACACCGATGGAACCCGAACTGTTCTTCCCTCAAAATGTGACCAGATCAAAGTCGAACCAGGCGACCAGCTCATCTTCCAGACCGCGGGTGGCGGCGGCTGGGGAGACCCGCTAGAGCGCGACATTGAAAAAGTCCGAGTTGATGTCGTGCGCGAGTTAGTGTCCGTAGAAAAGGCCGCGTCCGATTACGGCGTGGTGTTCGACCCGTCCACGTCTGAAGTCGACGAGGCGGCCACCCAGGCCCTGCGTCAGCGCATGAGAGAGAGCCGGGGCGAGCTACAGACGTTCGATTTTGGCCCGCCCCTCCAAGAACTCCTGGCGCGCTGTAAAGAGGAGACCGGACTGGAGCCGCCTACCGCTCCCAGCTTACCGCCGGGCTGGGAGACAAACGGGGTGAAGAAAGTCGCGGCCTGATCTCTTGCCCCTCATGAGCAGTGATGGAAGTCAGGGGAATCGAGCACCAGCCTGTCATTCAAGACCGATGATAGCCCTCAACGCTCCTACTGTCGGTTTGAATCGGATAGTCTGGCGTGTGTTCGTCCTTGCCTTTCTTTTTCTCTTCTCCTGTGACCAACTCCGCAACCAGCCGCTGACCGGACACCGTGACATAGCAGCCGCTCTCCGGCCGTTGCTGGACCTGGGGTATGCCGGACTGGACTATCCGACCTACCATGCCGAGTTCCAGGTGTTTCAAAGGCTTGTGCGGCAAAAGATGGAGGAGACGCCCCACGAAATGCGGCCGTACGTCAACACCATCATGGCCTATCTGCAAGTTGCGGACACAGTGCTGGAGTGGCACGCGCAACAGTCCGAAGAGCAGCAGCCACCCCAGCTCACTACCTGGGTAGCCGACTACCCATTTCTGAAAGCCGCCCTAGGTGCCCGGCTCGAAGCGCCACATGCCTTTGATACGGAAACCGCGCTCCAACTCCTGTTTGAAAAAACAGACGAAACACTCGTGGCCATGCAGATTAAGAACAAACCCATATAAGCGAGGAGAGACCAATGGGAAAACTCGATAATAAAATCGCCCTCATCACCGGCTCAAGCAGCGGGATTGGAAAAGCGGTCGCCCTCGCCTTTGCCAAAGAGGGGGCCGACCTTGCCCTCAACTACCCGAATGACTCCCAGGCCGACAATGCCGCGACGGTCCAGCAAGATGTTGAGGCTCTTGGTCGTCGGGCAGTCTCCATTCGGGCGGACGTTTCCCAGGAAGATGAGGTGCAGCACCTCGTTGATACGACGATACAGACCTATGGCCGCATCGATATTCTGGTCAACAATGCCGGCATTGCCTCTGCCGCGACCGTCGAGAACATGCCGGTTTCCATGTGGGACCAGATGTTAGCGGTCAACCTGAGAAGCGTCTTTTTGTGTACACGCCTGGTCTTACCGCTGATGTATAAGCAAGACTACGGCAAAATTATTAGCACCGCCTCGCAACTCGCCTATCTCGGCTCGCCCGGCCTGGGTCATTACTGTGCCGCCAAGGCCGCCATCATCGCGTTTACCCGCTCGCTGTCGCGTGAAATCGGAACTCGCAACATCAATGCGAATTGCGTCGGCCCTGGCGCAACGCAAACCCCAATCCTCAAGGGCATCAGCAGCGAGGCCCTGGAAGCCATTCGGGCCAGTATTCCCAAAGGCCATCTGGCAACGGTCGACGATATTGCGCCGACCTATGTCTTTCTGGCCTCCGACGAATCGAGCCACTATGTCGGGCAATGCCTCAGCCCCAATGGCGGTGATATCATGCTCTAAGTTCGTATCTCTTGCTCCCCTCCTCCCCCGCCTATAGACTCAGCCGCCGTGCCTGAGTCGCCCGCCCCCTCGCAAAGTCCGGAAGTCTTATTTACACGAGATTTTATCCTGCTGTGTCTCGGCACCTTCTTGTTTGCCGGCAGCATGTTCCTACTCTTTGCCGTCCTGCCGGTCTTTGTAGTTGAGGAACTCCACGGCGCAGATTCTCAGGTCGGTCTGATCATGGGCGCGTTCGCCGTCTCTGCCCTGCTCGTGCGTCCCATGACCGGCCGTTTGGTTGACCAGTGGAGTCGGAAGACCATTCTCAGCATAGGTGCCCTGATCTACTGTCTGGCTCCCGCGCTCTATACCCAGGCCGAGTCCGTCCCGGTCATGCTGGGTCTGCGTTTTTTTCACGGATTAGGGATAGCCGCCTATACGACCGCCGCCGGGGTCATTGTTGCGGACTTGGCCCCGCCGAGTCGTCGTGGAGAGGGGATGGGCTATTACGGCATGTCCCTGAACCTGGCCATGACCATTGGCCCGGCCCTGGGGGTCATGCTCATCGGCCACATCGGTTATGATTCCCTGTTCTGGCTGTGCGCGGCCCTCGGCCTCGGAAGTCTTGTCCTGTCACAATTGATCCGGGAGCCGGCGCGCGCTCCGTCCCAGCACCAGGCAGGTACCCAGCCGCATAAATGGGTGAGCCGGACCGCGCTCTTTCCCGGTTTTATTGCCGTCTGCATGACGGTCACCTTCGGCGCTGTGGTCTCCTTTCTGCCGCTCTTTGTCAAAGACGCCAACCTTGGCAATCCGGGCATATACTTCAGCGTGTATTCCATTGTGGTCGTGGTCTCACGTCCCTTTGCCGGGCGGCTGTCCGACCGCTTTGGTCGCACCGCGGTGATTGTTCCCGGTATGGGCTGCCTGGCGGTCGCGATGGCCACGCTTGCGCTGGCGTCGTCCCTTCCCAGCCTCCTGACTGCCGCCGCCTTACAAGGCTTGGGCTTTGGCGCGGTGCAACCCGCCATCATGGCCCTTGTTGTTGATCGCTCATCCTTGCACGAGCGCGGGGCGGCGCTGGCCACGCTGATGGGGGCGTTCGATATTGGGGTGGGGCTGAGCAGTATCGTCTTGGGAGCGGTCCTCGAATACACCGATTTTACAGTGATGTTTCTGTGCGCGGGCGGCGTGGCTCTCGGCGGCGCTGCCGGAGCGGCATGGGGGACGCGAACAAGGGCCAAACCGGAGGGCTGACGCGTTCTTCTCCGTACGACTTCCTACCCCTCTCCATCCAGCGCTGGAGCCAGCCGTATCCTTGCGGCAGTACAAGGGCTCGGTTAGGCTGACGGCAACAGCAGCAGACTGGGAAGGAAACAGAGTCCATGCGTAAGACGATTTTTTCCATGTGTGGCGTACTCATTGTGCTCGTGCTGAGCGTCGTGTTGACACCCCATGTCCACCCACAGGGCCAGGATCTCCCCACTCGGGAAGATATCCAACAGTGGATTAGCATGAACCTGACCACGCTTCCCCAATTCAAAGAGGGCGATGTTCTGGGACAGGCCGACCTGGAGAAGCTGCGCCCCTTCCTGCCCCCGCGCTATATTGACGAGTTTGATTTTCCTGAAGTCGCGTTTCACGTTGCACCCACGGGCCATTACCCGCCCCACCCCGATTATCTGGCTGCAACCGAGCAGTACGCCAATCAAACCCGTCTCGCCGCAGACGGCGCACTTGAGAATTATATTGCCGGGCGGCCATTTGCCCAAGCGCTGATCAATCCTGACGACCCGACTTCGGGGGTCAAGGCAGCCTGGAATTTCAATTACCGCTGGCAGTACTACGGGATGAATGTCGAGCGCTATCTGGGCGCGCTCATTGCCAAGGGCGGAAGCGCGTCACGGCTGTCCGGGTTCCCGGAGGACCTGATTCAGGGCGGAGGGAGAGCCATCCGCCATCTCGTTGCCTTATACCAACGCGTCTACCACAACCATTTGGCCCAGTTATCACAGCAGGGTCATCTCCTGCCTTTTACTGATGCGGGGCGATTTGAATACAAGGATTATGTCGAGGTGCTTGAGCCGTACGATGTCCGCGGACAACGGTTTATGATCTATCGCTATGATAACCCGCGTCAGCCGGACGACGCCTGGGGCTTCCTGCCCCAATTGCGCAAGGTCCGCCGCCTGTCCACGCACGAGCGGGATGATTCCGTTGCCGGAACAGAAATGACGCTGGACGATTTTACTGGATTTTCCGGCCGTATCCTTGACCATGAGTGGAAATTTCTGGGATGGAAGGTGCTGTTGCACGTCATGAATTCCCAGCACCCGTATGCCCGCTTCTACGGCCCCAACGGCTGGCTACCCAACGACCGCTGGGAGCTGCGTTTATGTGCCGTTGTCGAACAAACACCGACCATGCCTCGCAACTACAGCAGCAAAATCTATTTCTGGGATGCGGAGACCTATGAGACGGCGATGGTCCTGGTTTTTGATGCTGATGGCAAGCTCTGGAAGGTTAACGACCTGCTGCACGGCTGGTCCGAAGACCCGAGTCAGGCCGAGTCGGACCGGGGCAAGCAGGTGCCCCGCAACATCGGTTTTACGATTGTTGATGTCAAACAGGAGCAGGCTACGATTTTCTCCGCCTACACCATTGAGTACCCCGACGTCGATCTCGAACACGTCGAGGAACGCTACGACGTAAATATCTTAAGCCAGGGGCGGCGATAACTCGCCATTGCCAGAGTCAAGAATATGGCGAAGATTACGAGTAAATTGTGGGGGAGAGTTCCTATTGAGGCCGAGGGAGATGTCATTCAAGTCCCACCTCCGACCACAGGCATGTCAACCGCCGCGCTCAACGTAAACGAACGTCTGGAGTTGTTCGATGCCGCAACAACACGGCAGCGTAAGAGCCAATCGCTGGTAGAACCTCGTAAGCGGGCGCACCGCCGTGGCTGGACGCGCGAAGACCTGTACCAACGTGCCCGTCCTCATTGATACCAATATCCTGGTCTATCGTTACGACGCTCGCTTTCCGGAAAAGCAGCGGATTGTGACCGACATTCTACGCCAAGGCATCAAATCCAACGTATTCAGAGTACCGAGTCAGGCCATTGTCGAGTTCGTTACGGCAACGACCCGCGGCAGACCCGAAGTCCAACTCCTGGAGCCAGCGGATGCGCGACGCGAGGCAGAAGAAATGCTGGCTCAGTTTAGAGCCCTTTATCCCAATGAAGCTGTGTTGCGGACCGCCTTACGGGGTGCGGCAGCGTACGGTTTATCCTGGTTTGATGCCCACCTGTGGGCCTACGCGGAAGTCTACGGACTGACCGAAATCCTCTCCGAAGACTTTCAGCATACGCGCATGTACGGGAGTGTGAGGGTTCGCAATCCTTTTATAACAACCAACAGGTAAAGTGTGTCGCTAATCAAACCACCCCTTCTCCGCGCAACCGCCTAATCTCCTTGGCCGAATAGCCAAGCAGGTCTGTCAACACCTCGTCTGTATGCTCTCCTAATAAAGGCGGCGGGAGGTGGAACTCGACCGGGGTCGCGGAGAGTTTGAGCGGCGAGCCGGCAAGCAGGACTTCTCCCGCGGTTGGATGCGGCATGGCCACACGCATGTCGCGGGCAAGCACCTGTTCGTCAGCAAAGACTTCGTCAATGGATTGAATGGGCCCGCACGCAATACCGGCGGCGCGAATTTTTTGCAGCCAACCGTGTACCGTGTCCGTGCCAAACACGTCTTGGAGAATGGGAATAAGGAGCTCCCGGTTTTGTACTCGCGCGGGGTTGGTGGAAAAACGTTCGTCAGCCGTCAGCTCAGGGCGGGCGATGAGCCGGCAGAGTTTCTGCCACTGGCCATCGTTGCCAACCGCCAGACAAAAATAGCCGTCTTGGGCTTGAAAGGACTGATACGGCACAATGGATGGATGAGCGTTGCCGTATCGACCGGGCTTGGTACCAGACACTAAATAATTACTGCCAACGTTTGCCAGCCACGCGACTTGGGCGTCCAGCAGAGAGATGTCGATCGCCTGCCCTTGGCCCGTTTTCGTTCGGGCGAGCAAGGCGGCCTGAATGGCATTGGCGGCGAACAAACCGGCAGTAATGTCGGTAATGGCGACCCCGACTTTCATGGGCTCGCCCCCGGCCTCGCCGGTGATGCTCATCACCCCGCCCCGGCCCTGAATAATGAAGTCATAGCCGGGTAGGTCTTTGTCCGGACCGGTCTGGCCGTAGCCGGTAATCGCACAATAGACCAGCCCTGCGTTCTCCTGCTTGAGCTGTTCATATCCAAGATTCAGTGACTCCATTTCCCCGGATTTGAAGTTTTCAATGAGCACATCGCTGACTCGAACGAGACGGCGAATCAATTCCTTGCCCGCATCCGATTTGAGATTGACGGTAATACTTTTTTTATTGCGGTTGGCGCAGAGGTAATACGCACTTTCCCCGCCCGCAAACGGCGGCCCCCAGGCACGGGTATCATCACCGCTTCCCGGCCGCTCGATTTTGATGACCTCGGCCCCAAGGTCTCCCAGGGTCATGGCGCAAAAAGGCCCGGCTAATATGCGCGAGAGATCAAGGACCCGAAAGCCAGCCAGCGGTTGCATCATGTTCATTCCTCCACGCAGGTGGAGTATGCGCAAACAGTCACGCTACGCAATCCCCCATACCTCTTGGTCGGGGCTGTCTCTTCGGGAAGAAAATGATATAGTCAGCAAGTAGCTGTCTATTCGGGAAACGGGGAGAGTAGACGGTGGATGGTTCCTGTGGATGAGGTGAGGAGGTCGCGGATGAAGGGAACGTTTACTTATCAATGTCAAGACTGTGAAGCATTACTGACCAGCATCCCCAAAGGGGTTTGTCTCTACTGTGGTTCGCGCGCCATGCTCTCTTTAGACTGGTATGGGGTGGCCTCGGCTGAACGAGAAAGCTGGTTCAACCGTATTCATGGTCGGCCGAACAGAGCGCCGCGTGAACAGCTTGCCAACCGACAGGCGAGAGTGTTTCACGATGGGCCGTAGCTGCGCCGTGCGCTCGCGTATCGCAAAGTGCTTGCACAGCTTCAGGTAGCACCAGTTTTCTCTATCAACTGCTGGTATACGTCCCGGCCGTTGAGGAGTCTTTCAACAACGAGGAAAAGGCCCTTGCCGTTGCTTTTTTGTTGCCACAGTTCGCCGATGGTCCGTTTCTCTGCGGTATCCGCTCCATCAGCGATATGTGCCCCCTTATATTCGACAACGAGCAGCCGTCCGTCGTTCAGCAGTGCTACGAGGTCAGGGTAAAACTTGTCCGTTGCGGTTGGCAGCCAGAACGACTCCGGGTGGCGGGCTACATTGCGAATCCAGTATTTCACGCCGGGCAGGCTGTCGAGCTCCTGGGCGCACTGGACTTCTTCACCATCGTCCGCGCCGTCGAAAGCCGGAACGTGGTCTGAACCTAAAAAATGCTTCCCCGGCTCCCAGCGCCCCCGGTATCGCCGCTGATCCTGATACATCCCGGCCTTGAATGAGAAGGCATCGTCGAAGGATATTTCGACTTTTGCCTCTGGCGCAAAAAGACGCTGTTGATAGGTACTCTTTCGTTCCTGCCGACGAATGGCGCTAATTTTGTCGCGTAGCTTCCGTGCCAGGATAAACTTACACCGCATGAGTGCAGCGATATGCAGGGCGCGTCTGTTTATTAGATGGCCAACGAGTTCGGACAGCCATTTGATCAATTCACCCTGCCTGATGTCGGGCTGACGCACCTGTCGATCAAGCCACAGCACCAGAGCTTCAGGCGTCCAGCCTGCTACGTCTACGTTCAGCGCGAGTTGCTCCTCCTCGCCGGCGAACTGATAGGTGACGTGCCTGCCGTCAATGTCGATCTCAAAACTGCGTGATGTCTCACGGACCGTAAATTCATGCTCATCCAAGTGCGACGAGTGGTTGAGCAGCGACCAATCGTGATCTTCCATGAACACGTCGGTATCGGCGAACTCAAGCTCTCCTTGGAGTTCCGCCATGAGACGCGGCACGTCGAACTTCTCACCACGTTCGGCGGGCGAGAGAAGCTTCCGATACTCCCCAAAGGACTCATCAATCCGCCCATGTTCCGCCTCCGGGACCGCTGCACGGATGACCGTTTCCAGAGCGTCGTCCACAGGGCCAACAATCTCGATCTCAACTTTCCCGCCACCAGTCTCGCGCACCGTCACACCGTCTCGTTGTGTCTGCTTCAAGGCTGACAGCGCCTCTGGCGTCACCGAGAGCGTATGCCGGAATGATGGTGGCGGCTGGTCGCGCAGACCGAAAAGACCGTCCTCGCCTCCCAACTCTCCCTGTACCGGCTCAATGTTGTCACGCGCCTCATCTTCCTCAAATCCCATTGCAACGAGCTTATCGGTCAATGCCCGCGCGGATGCTCCCGAGGACGGCTCGGACAGGTAGGCATACGCCTTGTTCAGATCGGTAACTTTACGCCGCTTGGCGTAGGGCATGCGCAGCACGCGGCCCAAGAGCTGTTCCACATCTGTCGCACTGTGAATACGCGAGACCGAGCAAAACACATAGGCGAAGGAACAGTCCCAGCCTTCTTTCAGGGCTTCGACGGTGATGACGTATTCAATCGGACAATGTGGATCGAACAGGTCGATACCGTCCAGTTCCCGCTGGTCGCCGGTAGCAATGGCGATTACGCTTGCGGGAATGTGCTCAACATCCGTCAGATGTTCTTTCAGCGCTTCGACCGTAACTTCTTGATTTTTCTTCTGAGCCTGGAACAGGACGATGGGCCGGAGGTAGGCGGCGTCTCGTTTGGCGGCTTCTGCCAGAGACGCCCGCTTCGCAATCGCGCCGTTGACCGCGTTTTGCCAGGTGCCGTGCTCGGACAGCATGATCGGCAACTTGATCATGTCCTCGCGTTTGAGTTCCAGGGCGGAGACGCTGTACAGGATATTCGACTTGGGCTGAGGAGTGGCGGTGAACTCGATAATCGCGCACGGATTGACCCGCGTTTGCATCTCGCGAGTCAGACCGGTTACCGCGTTGTGGGCCTCATCCACGATCATCAGCGGGCGGTGGATGTGCAGCAGGTTGGCGAAGGAAAACTTGACGCCGCCCTCCATTTTCTCCAGGCCCGGCGTAGCATTCTGGGCCCCGGAGAAATGCGGCTCCATTTCCTCGTGGTGGGCGTAGACCTTACGGCCCTCGGTGTTCGTCACCCGCAATGTCTGAATAGTGCCGACTATAATACAGCAGTGGTCGCGCAGGTCGTGCGGTCGAATATGGGTAAAGTCCGCAATATCGAACACGCGCACCCGGCCGTCAAAGTCTTCATCCAGAACCTGCCGATACGGGTGGCCGGCGTTCTTCAGGGCTTCGACTGTTTGCGAACGAATCGTCTTTGTCGGCACCAGCCACAGGACCAGCGGATAGTCTTTCTCTATCCAGGCATCACGCGCTACGGCAACGGCGTGAGCGCCCAGGATTGTTTTGCCACCGCCGGTCGGCAGACGCAGGCAGACGTACGGCATGTTCGGCAGGTCCGTGAGTGGGGCGCTATACGTTCCGCCATAGCGCCCGAGCCGGTCCGCATATTCGGGTTCTTTGGTAATAGTTTCGTAGGCATTCCTCGGCCCGGCCATGCGGGCTTCTTCAAAGAAGCGGCGCAGAACGGCCAGCGCATCGGCCTGATACTGCTTCAGTTGCATGACTCGTCTTCTTCCAGACCCGTTCGTCCTTCGCTTGCGCTTGTGCTGTGCCTATCCCGAGCGTGCTTCGACTCCGCCCCTCTGGGGCTACGCTCAGCATGAATGGCGGGTGTTCAGGACCAATAGCCTTTGTTCCGTTCGTCCTGAGCGCCCTTCGACTTCAGGCGCGGTGCGCCTTACGCTCAGGACCGACGGTCTCCCCGCCGTTCGTCCTGAGCGTAGCGTCAGCGAAGTCGAAGGACCATTACGACCGTTGATGCCTATGTTTCCCACGAGACAACCGATTGACCGCAGTCCAGTCTCCGCGCAGCATGGCCTCTTTCTTCTTTCGACTCCAACCTTTAATCTGCCGTTCCGCTCGCATGGCCTCTTCCCTCGACGGGAATGGACAGGAATAGACCAAGGATAATGGTTTCCGGGACGAAGTGTATCCCCCGAAAGTCCCGGCCTGATGTTGGTGAAGACGGCGTTCAAGATCATCCGTATGACCGGTGTAATAGGACCCGTCTCCACAGCGTAAAATGTAGACCCAGAAACTCATGGCACCCTCGCCCACACGTTCGTCCTGAGCGTGCTTCGACTTCGCCCCTCCGGGGCTACGCTCAGCATGACCGGCGGTCCTAAGCACCCATTCGTCCTGAGCGTAGCGCAAGCGAAGTCGAAGGACCTGCCCTCTCAAGTACGATGGTTCACCATGATGAGTTCAGGCGCTGCGTCCAGCATGATTGCTTCAAATTCATCCAGGGCCTGTCCTGAGCAGAGTCGAAGGGTAGCCGCCTCAATGTGCAAGCCCTCGATATCGCTTTCAGAGTAGAACACTTCTGCCTCAGCGTCCCACACAGCTTTCACTCGAAAGGTCTGCTGCATTCCTCTGTCCTCCTGTGGAGTCATGATCTGACAATCAGGTACAAACTGTCCTGACGCTCGTCAACCAATCAGGTTCTTGCCTTCACATCATACGGCATTTGCTTGAAGGTAATGCCGTCCCGCTCCAAAGTAGCAGAGGCCAGGCGCGACTGTTCGCCATAGACCGTCATCGGCCCGTTGAAACGCGCATGCTTGCGCGCAATCTCTTCCCGAATCGTAGCAAGTGTGGCCCGTGTCAGCACGTTGCCACCATTCGGGCGCCTATCGCCCAGGATGCCGTTGTACAGCAGCGCATAGGCGTGGCCGTCGTGCAGACCCAGGAAGGGCGAATCCCCGCTCCCATTCCACGGACGCCCGGTCTCGCTGAACCAGACATGGGCAGCCAGCACCGGAAAGCGAATGTCCGCTCGAATCTGTCCCTCCTCATCAAACACCGGTGGCCCGAGCCGGTAGAAACGGAACCCGCCCCCACCCTGCCAACCGACACTTTTTGAGATGCCGCCCTGCTCGCCGTCAATGACCTTTCGCAAGCGGGGTACGCAATGCGTCACCGCGTGCTCGCCCATCTCAATGCCGATGTAGCGCCTGCCCATCTTGTGGGCGACTGCCGCCGTGGTACCGGAGCCGAGGAAGGAGTCGAGTATCAGGTCGCCGGGGTTGGTGGCAATGTGAAGAATACGTTGGATGAGACGTTCGGGTTTTGGAGTGTCGAAGGCGTTCAATGCCCCAAACAGAGCGTTGATTTCTTTCTTGGCTTCCTGATTATGACCAACTTCTCTGTTGGCCCACCAACTCCAGGATTTCACCCCTTCTGCCTCCGACAGATAGTTTTTTACACGTGGCCGAGAGCTGCCATCCTTTCCAAACCATATCCGCCCTTGATTACGCAGACGGGTAAAATTCTCTTCGACATTAGCCCAACACCGGCCCTCTGGTGGAGAATATCGCACGCCGGCGGGAGTGACGATTTCATACATCTGATTCGGCCGCCAACCCTGAGCAGTGAAGTCCGTAGAAACCCACGGGCCACGTAAGTCGTTATCAGGGTTCTTGTACAAACTCCGCTGTTCCTCCGTTAATGCCAGGTTGTTGAAACTGTCTCTTGTCGTCTGACTGCCATAGACAAAGATATGGTCATGAGCATCGCCCATATTTATCCTTCCGTCGGGCGACGTTCTCTTTTGCCAAAGACAGTTAACGATGAAATTTCTTCGGCCATAGATTTCGTCAGCAATGATCTTGAGATAGTGTCCCTCGTCATCGTCAATATTGATCCAGATTGACCCTTCATCCGTCATGAACTCTCTCAATAATTCGAGGCGTGGCCACATCATCGCCAGCCATTGCGTGTGTTCGAGGCTGTCGTCGTAATGCTCGAAGGCGGAGTGCGTGTTGTACGGCGGGTCGATATAGATGCACTTCACCCGCCCGGCGTAGAACGGCAGCAACGCCTTGAGCGCTTCCAGGTTGTCGCCCTGAATCAGGATATTGCTCGTGTCCGGTTCCCCTGCCGACAGGTCAGGCGCTTCTTCCAACAGCCGATACGGCACGCAGGAGGCGGTGCGGAGGTCTTTGTCTCGGGTGAGCCAGTGGAGGGTGGGCATCAGCTATCGCCCTCAGGTACTTCTGACATGGCTTCGTTGTATTCGGCAATCCATTGTTCTGCTTCTTTGGCTGTGTAGGCTCCGGTGATGGCACCGCTATTTTCCGGTAATTCGTGGCTTACTGGCTGGTCAATATGTGGCCTCAGTATCTCTCGAAGTATTCTTGCTTTTTTATCAGACAAGCCTTCGACAAGGAGGTCTACACCTCCCCGGCCTATACCTCCAAAAAATACGCTCGACAGATTACTTTCTTTGCCAATTGACCTCTTGATGCGCTCTGCAAAAGGCATCGAAGAAGACCAATTATCAGTTCCTGCCCCGTGCAGCTTCGCCTCATTAAGAGAGGCTCCTTGCAGATATATGAAGGAAATACCAGTTCCTTGTAGACGGGCCCTCGAAAGGGTCGCCCCCTCCAGCGACACAGACTGAAGAAAGGCTCCCTGCAGATGCGCGTCGGGTAGATAAGCTCCTTGCATTTTCACCCCACGAAGATCAGCTCCATACAACCGCACAGATTGAAGAGCAGCTCCTTGCATGTATGTCTCAAGAAGATCGGCTCCGTGTAGCCAAGCCTTGGTGAGAACTGCTTCTTCTAGGTGCGCCACGGCAAGGCCGGTCCTTTGCAGGTGCGCCCCTTGAAGCAGGGCTCTTTGCAGATACGCATTGGTCAGAATGGCTCTGGCTAAACGTGCTTCTCTGAGATCAGCCCCATTCAGCCAGCTTCCCTTCAGGTTGATACGGAGACCTTTGAAGATTTCACGCTCCTGCACGAACAGCAGGGTCAATAAGCTTTGGACTTCTTCTGAAGGTTCGAACTTATACTTTTCCCGATACGCAGCCTCGCCCGTCGTCCGTCGGATATGGGCGCAGAGAATGTCCAGGACAGTCTGACGCAAGTCTTTCGTATCTTGCGCCAGATGGAACAGTTCATAAGCCCCGCCCAAACGCACGGAGTCCGAGGCGTGTCCAAGATGCTCTATGGCGTTTTTCAGGCGTTCCTGCCGCTGCCCCTGTTCGGTATTCTCGTTGGCCTTTGCCTGTTCCTCCGTGGCCTTGGCCTGTGCCTTCGCTGCTTCAGCCTGGGCGTTCGCGGTGTCCTCCAGTGCCTTGGCCCGTTTGTAAGACATCAAGGCTTGCAGAGCGAGCAGCACGCCGCCCATGCCGATGCCGAGAAATTTCAGGATTGGGTTTTTCGTGTATAAACCCAAAAGGTGGGAAACATGCCCTTCCACACTGTCGGAGACCATGACCAACAGGAAAGTCGCCAACAGGGCGACAAACGCGCCGATAAGGCCGTACTGAAAAATGAGGAAAAGATTCATCGTAGAGCGCTGACTGTGGCGCTTATCTCGAAATTGCCCCTCTCCCTAGCCCTCTCCCCCAAGGGGCGAGGGGACAGGCGGTACGAGGCAACGGTGCCCTCAATGTAGCGTCCTCCCGGTTTGACGGTCTTTCTCAGCCTTCTTGACCTCGGCGCGTGCCTCGGCTGCAAGCTCCTTACAGCGGTCGGAACAGTATTTACGACGGGACGCGAACAGCGTCATGAACCGGTGGACCTGCCTGTCACAGGCAGCGCAGACCCAATAGTCCCACCGACGCCCTTTATTGTGTTTATGAATACGGCTGCTCATAAGAGGTGGAGACTGGGCTCATCCGGTACGACGCGACCACACTACTGCCTCAGCAATGCCAGCCTCAGATAGCCCGAGTTCGGCTAGCTTGGCCCGCGCGGCACCCGCCCGTGAAAAACGCACAGGCGTTAATACGATACGACCGTTCTCCTCAGTCACCTCAAAATACTCGATGCCTTTGAAATCGGACAACACTGCTTTCGGGAGGGTCAGTTGATTTTTGGACGTGAGCTTGGCGAGCATGGTTATCCCTATGAACAAAAAATAGGCTTCCTGACTAGCGGCGCTCGGTACTTCGCCGAAACCAGTCCCGGACCGTAGCCAGCAAGGAGGACGGCGCGGATGGCGTGTCGGCTGGGGGGGAAGCCATACTGCGGCTCTCCTCCCACCACTCAATGTGAGTCAGGTGGAACTGGGCGATGCGGGCGATGGCAGGAATGAGTTGGGTCGTGATGAATGCCTTGTTCACCGCGCTTTCCAGCAGCAGGTCCGTCTGGGCGATATAGTTCTCGGTGCTGGAATTCAGGCTTGAGATGATAGCGCCGTCCGTCATGCCGGGCACGGCTGTTTTCAGGGCGTTGCCCTCAAGCCGGGCCAGGGCTTTCTGGACGACGAGTCGGGTTGCGGAGTCATGGGTGTCAACCAGAAAAATGAGGGAGAGATAGCGTAGCGTCGAGCGGTGGGGCTTTGGCTGGGCAATGCGGCACAGCCCGGAAAGCGCCTCGTTTCCAGGGCGCTCAAGCGTGAACTCAAAGAACGCCAGCATTTGTTCGCTGGCATACAGGTCAATCAACTCTTGTCTGAGGTCAATGACGCCCTCAGGCTCCTGTCTGTTCCCCGCGTCCTTTGTGTTCTCCATGCCGGTGTCTCTCTACTTGTTAATGCACGTCGAGATTGGACCGTATCACATCTTTTCGACGCCGGTCATTATAGACTCCCTTGATTCCTCAAGTATGTTAAAAACACACTGATTCGCGTCATCTCCGCCCGAGATATGAGCCGTAAGGAGCGAACCCGTTATGAGCAGGAAACGTAAATCCATTCCCCCCTTCAAGAGTGAGGCGGAAGAGCGAGTCTTTTGGGAAAGCCACGATTCGACCGATTATGTGGACTGGAGTCGAGCCGAACGTGCCCGGTTCCCCAACCTCAAACCGTCCACCAAAGCGATTTCCCTCAGGTTACCCGTCGATCTGCTGGAGCGGATCAAGATCGCGGCCAACAAGCGAGATGTTCCGTATCAGTCGCCCATCAAAGTCTGGCTGGCCGAGAAGGTTGATGCCTAGGAGCGGCTTGCCCTCCACGATCCGACCCCGGAAGGCGACAAAAAAAGGGCGTCCGTTTTGGACGCCCCGGTTTGTACGCTCGCCAGTCTTTTAGTCCAGGTTATACAGCTCGGCCACGTTGTCGTGAAGAATCCAGTTCTTCTCTTCTTCCGTGAGATGCGCCGTATGCTCCTTCAGGAGTTCCTGTGACCACGGCCAGGTCGAGTCGCTGTGCGGGAAGTCGTTGGCCCACATCAGACGGCGCGGGTTGCACATATCTTTCATCCGGAACGCCACCCAGTCGTCCTGAAAGGTCGTGTAGATATGCTCGCTGAAATACTCGCTCGGCATCTTTGACAGTTCCTGGCCGGGTTTCAGCCAGTAGCGGTGCCGATCGTAGGCATGATCCATGCGGTACATGTAGTGCGGCACCCAGCCGGCGTCGGCTTCGACACACACGATTTTCAGTTTGGGGTTACGTTCAAACACGCCACCCAGAATAAACGTCCCCATCAGGTCCTGGTTGCCCCGAATAATAGACAGGAAGCCGTTCAGCTTGGGCCCGCGTGGAGAGGAACCGACCACATCGCTCCGGCTGGTGAGAATGTGAAAACTCAGCGGCATCTGCATATCGATGGCAGCCTGCCAGAACACGTCATAGAGCGGGTCGTCGTAATCGGACACCTGGGGGTTGCCCGGCATCATCACCCCGCGCAGACCCAGCTCTTTGATCTTGCGCAGATCGTCTATGCCCTCATCGACCGAGCGCATGGCGGTCTGGCCCAGGCCGAGCAGGCGGTCCGGATGGGCGGAGCAGTATTCCGCGATCCATTCGTTATAGGCGTCAAAGCAGGCCTTCTTGTAGTCAAAGTCGGAGTGATTACACAGCAGCATCCCCACGGTGGGATAGATCACCTCGGCAGCCACGCCGTCCCGGTCCTGGTCGGCCAGACGTGCTTCCGGGTCCCAGCCGCCCCGGTGCAAGTCCTCAAACTTGGCACCGAACATGGCAAGGTCTTCAGCCTTCTGTCCGGCTGCGGCAACCAGCCCCATGGGGACCGGCTGCTTCATGCCGCTGATGACGAATAGATCACCCTTCTTCTCGTCGTGAATCATGTGCGGCGCGGTATCTCTGTACTTCTTGTCAATGCGATCCACATAGGTGCCTGGTGGTTCGGTAATATGCGAATCGGAAGAGATAATGGGCTTGAGCATGTATGACTTCTCCTTGTGCGGCAGCCTTATTTTGCTGAGAACAGCGTCTCCTCAGTCGGTCCCGCTTTATGCGGATTAAAATACGGAATCACATACTGCCCGATCCGATTAATCGAGCGCATGATGTTCTTGTGCGGAATCCGACCGGCCTGCTTGAAGAAAATCACCTGATCCAGACCGGCCTGGTCAAAGTTTTCGAGCTTGCGGTTGACCTCATCCGGATTGCCGACCGTGACCATGGGGTGCTCTTTGATCTGCGCGTCGCTCAAATCGTTGGCATCCGCTTCCAGGTCGAACAGGGTGCGCAGATATTCGTATGAGTACAGATTGTTCTTGACCATCAGGGGCTCAAACAGCTTGGCCACGTTGTGCAGAAACCAACGTGCCCCGTCGATGCCGATCGCCTCTTCCTCTTTGTTCTCGGCCACATGACAGATGGCCACCCCGGCAAACCGCTCGTTGATCACCTGCGACACCACGTCGCTGCGGTCTTTACACTTCTCCCGGTAGGTGTCCATGGTCTTCTGGACCTGTTCCCAGTTCAGATTGAAGCTGAGCACACCGAGGCCGCGGTCGGCAGCCATCTCATAGCTGTCCGGTGCTACGCAGGCCATCCACATCGGCGGATGTGGCTCTTGAATGGGCTTGGGCACGACCCGCCGGGGCGGGACCTGAATAGTTTTACCGTTGTATTCCAGGATTTCTTCGGTCCAGGCTTTCACGATCACATCGAGGGCCTCACGCACCTCTTCACGCGTCCGATCGTAATCCACCCCAAATCCGTCCAGCTCCTGGGCCGTGGTTGACCGCCCCGTACCCAGGTCCATCCGCCCGTTGCTCAGAATGTCGAGCACGGCGGCCTGTTCCGCCACCTTGATGGGGTGGTTGAAGCGGTGCGGCAGGAGGCGCACGCCGTGGGCGATACGGATGTTCTTGGTGCGCTGCGAGACCGCCCCGTAGAACACCTCGGGGGCCGGGCTGTGGGAGTATTCCTCCAGAAAATGATGCTCAACCTCCCACACATAGTCAAAGCCAACCTGGTCGGCCCGTTCGATCTGGGCCAGGGCTTCGTGGTAGACGTTGTACTCACTCAGCTTGTTCCACGGGCGGGGCGTTTCCATTTCGTACAGCATACCGAATTGCATAACCTACTCCTTTTTTGGTTATTCGTTTCTGTGTACAGAGGTGCGCTTGGGGTCAGGACAGCCCGTACACGCCGGCTACATTCTCACCCAGGACTTTCCGCCGACTCTCTTCAGACAGCGGCTCCACCATCTTCGTCAGGTCTTTAATATAGTCGCAGGTATGATCGTCGTGGGGGAAATCACTCGCCCAGAAAAACTTGTCCGCGCCGATATACTCAATCAGGTATGGCAGAGCACGCTCATCCGGGTCGGCCGATATCCAACACTGGCGCTGGAAGTAGTAGCTCGGGACTTCTTTGAGCGGGACGCTTCTGCCAAGGGCGGTCTTATACGCGGCGTCCATGCGGTCGAGCATATGCCCGATCCAGCCCGCTCCGGATTCGAGCACGACAACCTTTACGGTGGGAAAACGGTCGAACAGACCGTATTGGAACAGGCCCAAGAAGGCCTGCTGGGGACCCTGGCCGCCCAGCATGTCCACCCACCACTCGCCCCATTTATACATCTCCCGAAAGCGCTGGTAGACGCGGCGGTTCGGCGGCTCGGCCACCGGATGAATCCCGATCGGGACATCCAGGTCCTGGGCCATAGCCCAGAACGGATCGTGATCCTTATGCCCATGAGCTTTGTCGGTCAGCGTATAAGGTGAGACAAAAGCACCCTTGGCCCCGGCTTTGACGGCCCGTTCCAGTTCCTGAGCCGCAGCTTCACCTGAAGTGAGACAGATATGGGCGATCGGAATCAGCCGGCCACCGGAATCGGAACAAAAATCCACGATCCAGCGGTTATAGGCGCGGGTGTAGGCCTGGGCCAGATCATGGTCGGTGACTTCTGTTTCCCATTCCAGACAGATCGTTGGATAGATCAGCGCTTTGGCCAGGTTTTCCTGATCGAGTAGGGCCAGGCGTTCTTGAGGATCGTTTCCTCCAAAGGGGACGCTTTTGGTGTAGCCCTGTTGCTTAATGCCGGTACGCTCTTCAAATGTGCTGCCCATGCTGGTGCCACGGGCCAGGATTTCCGCGTCAAAATAGCGCGAACGCTGGCCGTTCAGTTCCAGATGGTCGAGCCCGTCCGGGCCGGGCCGAATCCGGATGGCCTGCTCCCGATATTCCGGGTCAATATACCGCTCCCACAGATCGGCGGGTTCATTAATATGGCCATCGGCATCAATGGCCCCTGCATACGGTAGCCGTGAGGTTTGAAACACCTTCCCTCCTCCGTGAATGCGCCGGTGAGTATTGAAAACTCCCGTATTCGTATGAGGCGTTATTGTTACAATGCCCCTTCGGGGGTGTCAATCCGAAGCAGAACCGGCGCTTTGAAAAAAGTCTAGCACTTGTGCCGCCAGTTCGTCCGCCCGGGTGTCCAACTCGTCTTCTGTCAGGTTGGCGATGGGGTGGGCAGTCACCAGAAACCGGTAGTCCTTGACCCCCCAACTGGCGGCCATAGCGCGGCCGGTGGCAATAAAGGGTGTGGTGACGATAGCCGCAGTGGGGACACCAGCTCGCTCCAATTTCAGTCCGTCGAGCACACTGCTCGAACTGCACGACCCTCAATCACCTACGCCGGCCAGCACAATATCGACCTGTTGCCGAAACAGCGAAATCGTTTCTTGGCTGACGGTATGGCCGGATGACTGCTTACGATTCACGGATACCAGGCGTATGCCGTGCTGCCGCTCCAGCCGCTCGGCCACCTTGCACAGCAACTCCTTGGAATTGAATTTGGTGTTTTCAACCACTCCAACCCGCAGCCCCCGGAACGAGCCGGGTCGCTGCGCATACACAAATTCCTGGGTTTCCAAGGGGAGAGTCGGATCAAAAACCGTACGATGCATTCGTCTTCCTCCTTTATGTCCCAGTTACACCCGCACCAGTTCGGTCACGCTACGCGTCCACTTATTCCCCCAGCCTGGTAAGCACGCCGACCAACTCCCGCCCTGGGCTCCCGCGCAGACAATCAACACATCATCTGGGTCACGCATGACATAGCGCCACGTTGTTGCATCTTCGGGACTAATCTCCCCCGGCAGACGTCCGGCCCGTTTGAAATCCGCCACACTCCGTCGCGCCTGCTGAATCACCCGCTCCTGGACCTGTCGCCGGCTCCAGCCGCTGTGTTTGATGATTTCGGCATGCTCGCCGGCGAGCACCAGCAGGCTCTGATTAAACCCGTATACGTTTGGCGAGGCGAGATTACACACAGCATCGGCAAATTCCAGCAGCAGAGGCTCGGGCGTGCTGGCCAACTGGTTATACACCCCCATGAGCGTATTGGACGCGTACAACGTCACCGTACTGTCCTCGGGTCGAAAGCCGCGTTCAACGTGGAGCGGCTGCCAGGGATGGTTTTCTTCATTCTCGGCAAAACAGAACGCATATTTCCCCGGTGAGCCCAAAGTGGCCTTATCCAGCAGGCCAGGGCGGGTATTGAGCACGTTAAGCATGACCAGACGGAGCGCCCGACCGATGGTTGCATTGGGACGAAATCCCGGCCCAAAGGCGTTATGGGTCGCGTTGATCCCGAGCGTGGGACCAATCGGGCCGTTCACGATCAGGGTAAGCGCCGACCCGCCGGTGCTGGTTGCCGGATTGTGATAGTGAAACTCGGGTCGGCACAGGCCCCGCACCGCAGCCAGCACAACGGGGAAATACTCGGGCAAACAGCCGGCCATCACCGCGTTGATGGCTACCTTCTCAGCCGGGATGGTCACGTTCCGTTCCGCAATAGTCCCCAGATTCTCCTCCGCCTTGACCTGTCCGGCCTCCAGCATCGCCCGGACCGACTCTTCGGTTGGCGGGACAAGCGGCAACCCGTCACTCCAGCCCTGCTGGTAATAGAACTCAACCCAGGCCGCAGCTTCAGCCGGGTCGGTTGGGGGTATGTGTTTGTCCATATGCCCTTAGTCGCTTCAGAGTCTCATAGCATAAGCATTGCACGGGAGTCAGGAGCCAGTACAATGACAACGAGATACGGAGGGCCTTGGAACATGTTTTTGGGAGACAGGTATGAATGAGGCCAAGCTGCTCGAACGCATTACTATCGATCCGAAAATCTTCGGCGGCAAGCCCATTGTCCGAGGACGAAGGCTCGCAGTCGAACATGTTCTCGGTATGCTGGCAGCGGGAGATACCGCCGATACCATACTTTCAGGCTATTCCTGGCTTGAGCCGGAAGATATCCAGGCTTGCCTCCTCTATGCGCGACAGCTCGTTAGTCATGAACGCGTCGAGCCATTCTTTATTAAACCCCCCTCGTGAGGCTTCTGCTTGATAGCTGTGTCTGGGGCGGAGTCCGCCAGGATATGAGAGCCGCTGGCCATGATGTCTTGTGGGCGGGCGAGTGGGATGAAGACCCAGGCGATGAAGAAATTCTCAGTCGAGCTTTCCATGACCGTCGTATCCTCGTGACCTTAGACAAGGACTTTGGCGAACTTGTTATTGTCCGCGGCCAGCGCCACTCAGGCATTCTTCGCCTTGTCAATCTCTCGGCACGTCAACAAGCAGCAGCCTGTATTCAAGTACTCGCTACGCACGGTACGGATCTGGAAGCTGGAGCGATCATTACCGCCGAGCCAGGCAGATTACGCATCCGCCCGGCTTCGCCCACTTCTTCATAGGTTGCCCTGATATTCGAGGGCTGGGCGTACCCGCTTTGCCGCCCGGCTTCGCCTCCGTTATGCAGAACTCGACCGGTCTCGCGTCTTTCCCCTGCCTTGGGAGTGGCCCAAGCGAGGAAAGCCAAAGGACCGAGCAGCCTCCGAAAGAGTGTGGTATGGAAAGTAAAAAAGGGCCAGCCTGAAAGGACTCTGCCATGCCACACCGCTTTATGACCTTGCGCGAAATTCGACGCGCCGCAAAAACCATGCTGCCGCCCGGACCGTGGGCGTTTGGCGCTGGGGGCGCGGAAACGGAAACCACGCGCCGCCGCAACCGCCGGGCGCTCAAGCGCCTGGCCATCCGCCAGCGGGTGCTGCGCGATGTCCGCCATATCGATATCAGCACGACCTTTCTGGGACTCGAACTTCCCACCCCCTTTGCCATCGCGCCGATGGGCGGTCTGGTGCTTTTTCATCCGGAAGGCGACCTCGAAATGGTGCGCGGAGCAAGCCCCAGCCGCAACCTCGCCTTTGTGAGCGGGGTCACCGGCTGGTCGGTCGAAGACCTGGCCCAGACGGCGCGTGGCCCCTTGATATATCAGCTCTACTGGAGCGGCCCCCGTTCCTGGTGTCAGGATTTGCTCGCCCGGGTGGAAGCCGCGGGCTATCACGCCGTCTGCCTGACGGTTGACGTACAGACCTATAGCCGCCGTGAGCGGGACGTTGAGCTGCGTTTTGATCCGCAGCGGGCACGGGCAATCGCCCCCAACGAACAGCCGCCTGAGTTCGACTATCAGACCCGCCTGACCTGGGACGATGTGGCCTGGCTCAAGAGCATTCTGTCGGTTCCGCTTGGCTTAAAGGGCATTCTGACCCCGGAAGACGCCAAGCTGGCCGTTGAGGTCGGAGCCGAAATCATTTGGGTCTCGAACCACGGCGGCCGCCAGCTCGATTCCACCCTGGCGACGATTGATGCCTTGCCGGACATTGTCGAGGCGGTTGAGGGTAGAGCCCAGATCGTGATTGATGGCGGCTTTCGTCGGGGCACAGACATCATTAAAGCCCTAGCCTTAGGCGCACATCTGGTTGCCATGGGCCGGCCCATGCTGTGGGGTCTGGCCGCGGACGGCGCGGCCGGGGTGCATCGGACAATCGAACTATTCCGCGACGAACTGGAAACCAACCTGGCCTTGTGCGGGCAGACCAGCGTGCGCACGCTGGAGCCGAATCTGGTTCGCCCGGTGGAGTATTAAGCTAGCGGCTTCAATAGAAAAGAGACGCGCCTGAATCGCACGCAGGAGGACGCATGCAGTTTGGTATTATCTTTCCCACCCGTATCGACGACTGGCAACTGGTGAAAGACGCCGAGGATCTGGGCTATGACCGCGCCTGGGTCCCGGACTCCCAGATGATCTGGTCGGACTGTTATGCCACCCTGGCGCTGGCTGCGCAGCATACCTCGCGGATTCATATTGGCAGCGGGGTCTCGATTCCCGGCAGTCGCATCGCTCCGGTTACGGCCCATTCCATTGCCTCGATCAATCAGATTGCACCGGGCCGCGTCTTCCTCGGCCTCGGCACCGGGCATACGGCCATGCGCGTCATGGGCATGAAGCCCATGCGCATCGCGCCCTTCCGCGAGTATCTGCGCGTTGTGCGGGCGCTCCTGCGCGGGGAAGAGGTTGACTACACCTTTGGTAACACCACGCGCACGATCCGTTTTCTCCACCAGGACCTGCGCTTTATCAACCTGGAAGACCCCATTCCGATTTATGTTGCCGCCAACGGACCGCGGGCGCTTGGCCTCACGGGTGAATTCGGGGACGGCCTCACGACCCTGCTCTACGAAGATACCAGCGTCCTGCGCAATCATTTGCAGTTGATCCGGACAGGGGCGGCCAAAGCCGGACGCAGCCTGCCGGACCCCTTTCACGTTTCCGCCGTCACCGCCGCCGTGATTCTGCATCCGGGCGAGACCTTGGAATCGGACCGGGTCATTGACGCCTGCGGCGCCTGGGTCACCACGGCACTCCATTTTGTGTATGAGGTCTATCAGTTGACCAAGAATGAGGAGGTCATTCCGCCGGCATTTGCAGACACCTGGGAGGAGTATTGCGCCTATGTCGATCGGATGGAGACGCCGGCCGACAAACGCTATCTCCAACTCCACGACGGCCACAGCACCTATCTGGTGCCGGCCGAGCGGCGCTTTGTGACTCCCAAGGCGATTCAGGGCACAAGTCTGGTGGGCTCGCCAGAGGAGATTATCGAACGCATCCGCGCGGCAGAGCAAGCGGGCATGCACGAGCTGACCATCCTGCCTCCGACCCAGACAAGCCGGGAGATGCTGTCAGAGTTTGCCGAGTTGGTGATGCGCAAGTATTGAGACTCGTGGGTGAGGACTTTGTCCGTCTACCCCTCAAGCTGTTCGTTCAATCTGGCGACGGCTTCGACATAGCCCTCCACCATTTCCCGCACGACATCGCGGGTGGCCCGCACGCTGTTTTGCGTGCCGATGCCCTGTCCGGCAGGATAGGAGTACAGCTGATAGGCGCCGGACTCCGGGGTCACGCCGGGGGCCTTCATGGCGTGGTCGATGCGGCGCAGGGAAGGATAATTCAAAACGCTTTGGAGCGGGGTTTTGAGGGGGTCCGGGGTGTCGGGCCGATCCCATGCCTCGGTCCATGCCGAGCGTAAAAACCGGGCGTGTTTGCCCGTCATGGATCGGGTTCGCACCGTGTCATCCGTCCCCGCGACCAGCAGCTTTTGCCTGGCCATGCGGTCCAGTTCGGACTCGGCCGTCGTCAACCAGACGGAACCGCACCACACGCCCTGGGCACCGAGCGCCAGGGCCGCGGCCATCTGCCGCCCGCTGCCTATGCCGCCGGCGCCGAGCACTGGGGTCGGGGCAACGGCATCGACAATTTCCGGGATCAGCACCATGCCGCCGATCTCTCCGGTATGTCCTCCGGCTTCGTAGGACTGGGCGATAATCACGTCCACACTCGCGGCTTTGTGGCGCTCGGCGTGCTTTTTCTTACCAGCCAGGGCGCCGACGTAGAGGCCCCGCGCATGGGCCGCCTCAGTCACCCAATCCGGCGGTGTGCCGAGCGCACTCACCAGAAACCGAGCCTTGTGCTCAAACGCAATATCCACAATACCCTTGGCCTGTTTTTGGGAATAGCGTAAGCCGCGTTCCTTTTTGGAGGCGGTTAGATGGTCCGGCAACTCGGGCACCCCGGCGTCCTCCAGCAGTTTCTCCACGAACCGCCGGTGCTCGTCCGGGATGTATTCCTGAAGCGCCTTTTGATTCATCCCACCGGTTGAAGCACCCACGTAGTTCGAGGGCATCATCAGGTCCACGCCGTACGGGACATCGCCGAGTTGATCGTCTATCCATTGCATATCGATTTCCAAGCGCTCGTCCGTGTGAATCGCGGCCCCAAGCACGCCGAGTCCACCAGCTTTACTGACTGCGACAACAACGTCGCGGCAGTGCGTGAAGGCAAAAATAGGATATTCGATACCAAACATGTCAGTGAGCGCCTGTGTCATGCTGTCTCCTCAATCTTTTTTCGCCCGTATACAACCACGCTTGAGACAAAGAGGCTACAACCTCGGTACTAGGAGTAGAGCGAAGAGTGCGCTAATCACTCACTCATGAGCAATCACATGAGCGATCAGTCGATCAAACGCATTAGCGTCGTTGGCGCTGGCTTAATGGGCCACGGTATTGCACAGGAGTTTGCCTTGGCCGGCTATCGCGTGACCATGCATGCGCGCACCCAAGCGAGTCTGACCCGGGCGGAGGAAAATATCCGGGCCAATCTCGCCCGCTTGATCGCACTCGGTGCGCTGACTGAGGATCGCGCCAGGCCGGTCCTGTCCCATATTCGGGCCGAGCTTGATCTAGAAGGAGCGGTCGAGGATGCCGATCTTGTGATCGAGTCGGTGTTTGAAGAGGTAGAACTGAAGCGATACATCTTTGAGCAGCTCGACCGCCTTTGTCCGCCGCATACCATCCTGGCGAGCAATACCTCGACGCTCATGCCCAGCCAGTTCGTGCATACCGTGCAGCGCGGCGACAAGGTCTTAGTCGCGCACTATGCCAACCCCCCCTATCTCATTCCCATTGTTGAAATTGTGCGTGGGCCGGCCACGTCAGATGAGACACTCGACACCCTGTCCGGATTACTCACGCGCGTGGGCAAACGACCCGTCGTCGTGCAAAAAGAAGTGCCTGGCTTTATTCTCAACCGTTTGCAGGGCGCGCTGCTGCGGGAAGCCCTTGACATGGTGCAAAACGGTATTGCCAGCCCGCAGGATATTGATACGGCCATGAAGAATAGTATTGGCCGACGCTGGGCGGTCGCCGGGATTTTTGAAGTTTTTGAGCTGGCCGGCTGGGACTTGATCTCCGCCGCCATGCAAGGGCTGTATCCACATCTCACAACGTCGCAGAAGATCCCGCCGGTCCTGTCCGCAAAAGTTGCCCAGGACGAGCTTGGGGTAAAAACAGGCAAAGGGTTCTATGACTGGACACCGGAGTCGGCTGACGCCCTCCGCCAACGGATCGCTCACGTCTTGGTTGAAACGGAGAAGTGGACTCAGCAAGCAGAGCAACAAGATCAGGCGAAACCGCATTGACACTGAAAACCTCAGGGCGCTAGGTTCCAGCACTATACAGATAAAAAGGGATTCTTCAGCATGGCATATGTAGGTAGTGCGGTCAGTGGCATCCTGGATACCAAACTCGTGGCTGGCAAGGGACAATACACCGCAGACGTGAGTCTGCCGGACATGGGCTATATGGCCGTTGTCCGCAGTCCCTATGCCCACGCCCGGATTCTCAGCATCAATACCGACGCGGCGCAGCAACACCCAGGCGTGCGCATCGTTGCCACCGGGGCGGATATCAAGCAGTGGAGCAAGCCCATTCCGCATACGTTAAACCCCAGCGCCTTTGGGGGAAAAACGACCGACATCTACTGCCTGGCGATTGACCGGGTACATTATGTCGGCACGCCGGTGGCCGCGGTGGTGGCCGATACCAGACACGCCGCGACCGAGGCGGCCAACCTGATCGAAGTCGAGTACGCGGACCTACCGGTGGTAATCGATGCCGAACGGGCCCTGGAGCCGGACTCCCCCCTGCTCTACCCCGAATGGGAAACCAACGAACTAATGCACGTTCGCTTTCAGGGCGGTGATAGTGAGCAAGCTTTTGCCGACGCCGACCATATCCTCGACGACACCCTCCGCCTGCACCGGCATACGGCCACGCCGCTGGAGCCACGCGCGGCCCTGGCGCATTATGATGACCGCGCTGAACGCCTGACCCTGTGGGTCTCCACCCAAGCGCCCCATCCCCTACGCACCACCTTGGCCAGCACCTTGCAGATGGATGAAAACGACATCCAGGTGATTCAGCCCCAGGTGGGTGGCGCATTTGGGGTCAAGATTCCGACCTATCAGGAAGACCCGCTGGCCTGCCTGCTGTCGAAGCAGACCGGTAAGCCAGTCAAATGGATCGAAGAGCGCACCGAACATTTGATGGCCGGCGGTCATGCCCGTGAGCAAACCCTCAGGTTCTCGGTCGCCTGCAAGGCGGACGGAACCGTGGTCGGCCTCAAGGTTCGCATCATTGGCGACGTCGGCGCCCTGGCCGCGGTGGCCGGTTGGGGCATGTCCTATGTGGCGTCCTTTGTCGTGCCCGGCCCGTACAAAATCCCGAACTGTGAGGTAGACCTGTCCATCGTGGTCACCAACAAGGGCCCCTGGAATGCGTATCGCGGGTTTGGCAAGGAGGCGGCCTCTTTTCTCATGGACCGCGTCATGGACCGGGTTGCCGATACGGTCCAGATGGACCGCGCCGCGGTGCGGCTCAAGAATTTTGTGCCCAAGGACGAGTTTCCTTATGTGCAAATCTCGGGAGCAACCCTGGATAGCGGTGATTATGCCAAGGCGTTGCAGGACGTCATGGACAAGGCCGGCTACCACGGCTTTGCCGAAGAACAACAGCGCCTCCGCGCCCAGGGCCGGTATATTGGCATGGGCGTGGGTTTTGAGCTCACGCCCGAAGGCGGCTGCATTCCCGACTCTTTTATCGGCGGCTATGAAGGTGCCACCGTCCGCGTCAGCCCGAGTGGGCAAGTCACCGTCCTGACCGGTGTCACCTCGCCCGGCTCGGGCAATGAAACCGGCATTGCCCAGATTGTGGCAGATACCCTCGGCGTTCCGCTCAGTACCGTCAGGGTCGTGCAGGGTGATACCCAGGCATGTCCCTATGGACTGGGTAACTGGAGCTCGCGCAGCCTGTTCATGGGAGGCTCAGCTTCGCTGTACGCGGCCCGGGAAGTGCACCATAAGGTGTTGCGGGTTGCGGCGAGTATGCTGAAAGCGGCGCCTGAAGACCTGGACTGTGAACAGGGCCGTATTCGCGTCAGGGGGCAGGCTGACCAAGAAGTGGCGTTTAACGAAGTTGCCGAGTATGTCCACAAACGCCCCTTCGACCATCACGCCTTTGATATGGAGCCGGGTTTGGAGTCCACGCGCTATTTCCGCATGGGCAATATCCACCACGTGCCGGACGACAAAGGCCGGATCAACACCTATCCCTCTTATCCCTATGCGGCCTGCGTGGCCGTGGTGGAGGTAGATATTGAAACCGGCGTCATCACCCTCCTGCGCTATGTAACCGTCCACGACTGCGGCACCGTCATCAATCCCTTATTGGTGGAGGGGCAGTTTCAGGGCGCCGTCGCACAGGGACTCGGGGGGCTGATCTATGAACAGCTCAGCTATGATGACAACGGCCAACTCCAGACCGGGACGTTCATGGACTATACCCTGCCCACCGCCGTGGAAGTGCCGAGCGTTGAGATTCACCACCAGGAAGTCCCAAGCCCGTTTACACCACTCGGCACCAAGGGCGCGGGCGAGTCCGGCGTGTCCAGTCCGTTCGGGACTATCGTCGGTGCGGTGGAAAACGCCCTCGCGCCCTTTGGGGTGAGAATTCACGATACCCCGCTGACTCCACAACGTGTGTGGCGCATGATTCAAGCGGCCAAGAATGGCAATAACGGAGGGGCAGACGCATGATACGCGCACCCTTTCAGCTCCATAGGCCGCATTCGATCGACGAAACCGTCCGCCTCTTATCCCAGTGCGCCCAAAACGGCGAAGACGCAAAGCTGCTGGCCGGGGGGCAGTCGCTGATGCCGAGCATGAACCTCGGCCTGGTCGCACCGGCCCATATCGTCAGCCTCAACCATGTCGCCGGTCTCGACTCTATTCGCCGGAACGGGGAGACACTGACCATAGGAGCAGGGGTTACCCACCGCGCCCTGGCCGAGTCTGAGGTTGTACAAACCCACTGTCCGATCCTGAGCGAGACCGCGGCCTGTATTGGCGATGTCCAGATTCGTAACCGCGGAACACTAGGTGGCTCGATTGGCCATTTTGATCCCGCGGCTGACTATCCACCCGTCCTCGTCCTGCTTGACGCAGCCTTTCGGATTGTTGGCCCAAGCGGCGAGCGAACCGTTGCCGCCAAAGACGTCTTTGTTGATTATATGACCACCAGTCTGGCTGCGGATGAAGTTCTGACCGCAATCCGCGTTCCTGTTCTGTCCCCGGACACCGGCACGGCCTACGTGAAATTCACTAGGGTGGAGGGCGGCTTTGCCATTGTCGGCGTGGGCGTGTGCCTTCGGCTCAACCCGGATAGGACCTGTCTGTCCATCCGGGTCGGCATCTGCGGCGCAGCCCCCGTCCCGGTCCGTTTGACCGCTATCGAGAACACTCTGACGGGCAGGGCCGTAGACGACGCCTTTGTCGAGGCGGTTGCGACCGCCGCATATGAGACGGCTTACGACCCGGTCGCAGAGTTGCACGCCGACGCGGATTACAAACGAGAGATGGTCCGGGTGTTTACTCGCCGGGCGGTGAAGACGGCGTTGGAACGGGCGGCGTAAGAAATGGGATAGAAGGCTATGCACACTACCATTCAACTGACAGTAAACAATACGCCGTGTGAAGCCACAGTCGATACGCGTACGCTCCTGGTTGATTTTTTGCGTGATCAGCTCGACCTCACCGGCACCCATCTCGGCTGTGCCACCGGCAATTGCGGCGCGTGCACCGTCGTGCTTGACGGTCTGACGGTCAAGGCGTGTACCATTCTGGCTGCCGATGTCGCGGGCTCCACGGTCACCACCATTGAGGGCTGGACACAAGACACAAGGCAATCGGGCGACCTGCATCCGATCCAGGACGCCTTTGTCAAACACCACGCCTTACAGTGCGGCTTTTGCACCCCCGGCATGGTGTTGTCGGTTCAGCAACTGCTGAAAGAAAAGCCGGACCCGACCGAGGCGGAGATTCGGCACGGCATAGCCGGCAATCTGTGCCGCTGCACCGGCTATGCCAGCATTGTCAAGGCAGTTCAGGAAATCGCGCGCATGAGCAGCGAATAGCGCTCGGGCGAGGATTCTTCACTCCGCCGGCTTCTTGAACTTGAGCGTCATACGGTCGCTCTCTCCAATCGCCAGATACTTTTCCCTGTCCTCGTCTCCGAGACTGAGAGCGGGTGGCAGGGTCCACACGCCTTTAGGATGATCGCGTGTATCTTTCGGATTGGCGTTGATCTCAGTCTGGTCCACGAGCTTGAAGCCCGCTTTTTCTGCCATTCGAACGGTCTCTGCCTCGGTGACATAACCCGAAGACGCCTTGGGGTCCTGTTCCGTGTTGGGATCGGCCCGGTGCTCCACCAGACCGAGAATCCCGCCCGGCTTGAGCGCTGCATACATGGCGGCAAAAACCCCGTCGGCCGTCCCGGCGCTCATCCAGTTGTGGACGTTGCGGAAGGTCAGCACCATGTCCGCCGAGCCTGCGGGGGCAATATCAACCTTGTTGGGCGGGGCGAGTTCAGTCACTGTTGGCGTACCGTACACCTCGGGATTAGCAGCCAGTTTCTCGTCCAAGAGGGCGTTCAGCCGCTTCATGTACGCAACCTCTGATTCCCTATCGAACCCGGCCAGATAGAAGCTCCCCTGGTCTTTCAGATAGGGAGCCAGAATCTCGGTGTACCAGCCTCTTGACGGTGAGATTTCGACCACCGTCATATCCGGCTTGAGCCCCATCCAGGTCAGGGTTTGCGCGGGATGGCGGTATTGGTCGCGTGCCTTGTGCTCGGCCGAGCGATGTTCCCCGTCAATGGCGGCTTGCAGGGCAGGATCGACGCCTTCTGCCGCGGCGTGATGGTCGGCACGGGCCTGACCGGCGAAGAGCAGGCCAATACTCAGAGCGATGCAGCAGTGGAGAAACCGAGATGTGAATGTTTTGTGCATGAATCCTTCTCCTTCTTCCGTCGTGAATTCGTCGTCCGTCTGCAAGCCTTACCTGTTCTAGATATTTCTGCAATCCCCCAGGGTGGGCGGTCCCCCACTCGGAAAACCCCTCTCTCAGGACGTGTAGACACGAAAAGGAACCCACCCCAGCCTTCGGCCACCCCTCCGAGGAGGGGAGTAATACACATCCCCTCTTGGGAGGGGTGCCGCGTCAGCGGCGGGGTGGGTGATCTCCAGCCTAGCAGTCCCACACGTCTGGCGAGCGAATGAGAGCGATGGACTATTTCGCCGCCAGAGAGGCGTAGTGGTTCACGCCGTTGTTCCGTCGGAGCAGGAGCAGTAACGGTTTGTCTTCCGTCACTGTGGCGATTGCCTTTTTGAGTTCGTCCACCGTTTTGACCGGGGCTCGGTTGACCTCAAGGATCACGTCCCCCTCACGGACTCCAGCGGCCGCAGCCGGACTGTCGGGCCGCACGCCAGCCACAATGACCCCCTCACCTGCTTTAAGACGCATTCGGTCTCGCTCTTCCGGCGTGAGCTCACGCAGCGCCATCCCCCACTTGCCTCTTTTGGCGGCCGCAGGTCCGCTGGCGACTTCGGGTTCGTCAAGTTTGGCGATTTCAACCGTGAGCCTCCGGGTCTTTCCATCGCGCACCACATCAATAGGAACTTTCGTTCCGGCTTTTGTGTTGGCGACCAGCAGAGGCAGGTCGGCATTCTCTTTCACCGTGTGGCCGTCGTAGCCGACAATGACATCGCCACGTTCCAGGCCGCCTTTATCGGCCGGGCTGTCTGTGGTGACATCGGCCACCAGGGCTCCACTTGGCTCGTCGAGACCGAGGGATTCCGCCAACTCTGTGGTCATCTTCTGGATGGTGACTCCCAGCCAACCGCGCGTCACATGGCCCTTGGTCTCCAGGTCGGGTACGAGCTGCTTGGCCAAGTTGATCGGGATGGCAAAACCAATACCGATATTCCCGCCGCCATTGCCGAAGATCGCGGTGTTGATGCCAACGACCTCGCCTTTTTCGTTAAACAGCGGCCCCCCCGAGTTACCGGGGTTAATGGAGGCGTCGGTCTGGATAAAGTCGTCGTACGGACCGGCCCCGATGGTTCGACCTTTGGCACTGACGATACCGGCGGTCACGGTATTGCTCAGCCCAAACGGGTTGCCAATGGCCATGACCCAGTCACCGACGCGGACGTCTTCGGAATCGCCAAGGTTCGCGACCGGCAAATCCTGCTCGGATTCAACCTTGAGCACAGCCAGGTCGGTTTTGGGGTCACGGCCGAGGATCTTTGCCTGATATTCGCGCTCATCCGGAAGAGTCACCATAATCTCGTTGGCGCCCTCAACCACATGGTTATTGGTGATGATCAGCCCGTCGTTGCGGATGATAAATCCGGAGCCGGAGCTGCGACGCGGTATACCCTGGTGAGGGCGCGGGTCGCCAAATCCGGGCGGGAACGGGAACTGAGGACCGAACGGACTCCGTGGACCGCCAAAACGGGGACCACGCTCAGCCGCCCTTTCTACGCCAACAACACGCACATGGACCACAGCCGGCGAGACATGGTCGGCCAGGTCGGCAAATGAGGGTAATCCGGACGGCGTTATGGAGAGCCTGGGAGCTGCCGTTTCCGGCGCTGCTTGGACCACGTCCATTTGGGTCACCCGACCTAAGGTAAAGCCCCCGAAGGCCAGGGAAACCGCCAGTGTTCCGATTATTACTTTTTTCTTCGTCTGCATCGTACTCCTCCTCTCATGAGCATTGCTGTGTTCTTTGACGTTCAGTATGGCAACTGCATATGAGAGAAAGATGAGATCAAGATTAAAAGTTTCTCATTTTCGGGGAAAAGCCGCTCTGGTCAGGTCAGGCCGAGCAGTGTTATACCGGAAACCGGGCAGGCACACCACGCAATCAAGGGGAATAAGATTATGCAAAATATCAAAACCGGTGGGGTTGAGATGATCCCGATTGATGGCAAGTACACCGTCTGGACCAAGCGCTTTGGCTCCGGGTCGATTCCCCTCCTCACCCTGCACGGCGGGCCTGGCTGCACGCATGAGTATTTTGAGTGCTTTGAAGACTTCCTGCCGCAGCATGATATTCAGATTATTTACTACGACCAGCTCGGCTCGGCCTATTCCGACCAGCCGGACGATACCAGCCTGTGGACGGTGGAGCGTTTTCGGGAAGAAGTCGAACAGGTCCGGCGCGCGCTTGGGCTGGAGCACTTCTATCTGCTCGGCCATTCCTGGGGTGGGCTGCTCGGCATGGAGTATGCCCTGGCCTATCAGCAGCACCTCAAGGGACTCATTCTCTCCAATATGACCGCCAGCATTCCGGCCTATGTCGCGTATATCAACGAGTTGCGCGCCCAGCAGTCGCCCGAGGTCCTGCGTGTTCTTGAAAAATATGAGGCGACCGAGGACTATGCAGCGCCGGAATACGAGGAGACCCTGTTCACCCATGTGTACCGTCAGCATCTATGCCGGCTCGACCCCTGGCCGGAACCGCTGGTACGCATGTTCCGCAACCTGGCCAAGCCGGTCTATAACACCATGCAGGGCCCGAACGAGTTTGTGGTGACCGGCACGTTCAAGGACTGGGACCGCTGGGCGGACCTGCACCGGATTCAGTGTCCGACCCTGGTCTCCGGCGCGCACTTCGACACCATGCGTGTGTCCGAGATTGAACGCATGGGTGAGTTGATCCCCAACTCGCGCGTCGCCGTGTGTGAAAATGGCAGCCATTGCGCCATGTATGACGATCAGGAGGCGTATTTTCGGGACGTGGTGCAATTTATTCAGGACATCGAGGCCGGGTCGTTCTGACGCTCTTCCATACCTCACCGTTCGCCCGTGGGTACATCGACACAACCGATTCGCGCTTGCCCAGGCTGTGAAAAAATCATACCCTCCCTATCGCGAGGAGGATGGATAGAATGGCCCACTTACTCATTGCCTTTAAGCGGAAAGATGGTCTCAGCTTGGCGGACTTCTCACGCCACTGGCGCGAAGTGCACGCCCCACTCGCCAAGCGTATGCCCGGTCTGCGCGGCTATGTGCAAAACCACAGCTCGACCGTGGTGAGCCGGAGCCAAGCCTATGACGGTGTGGTGGAAATCTGGATGGATAGCGAAGCCGCCATCACCGCCGCCTTTCTGAGCAAGGAATATCGCGAAGGCGCGTACGCGGATGAACCGAATTTTGCAGATGTCCAAAACGTAGCGCGGCTCGTCACCGCAGACCATGTGCTGCGCAGAGGCGAGCAATCCAACAGTCCCGAGCCGCGGGTCAAACGGCTGTCCTTTATCAAACGCAAGCCTGACTGGGACCGGGAGGAGTTCTTCCGCTACTGGAAGGACGTGCACGGCCCACTGGCGCTCGCCATGCCTGGTGTGCAGCGCTACGTTCAGTGCCACGCTCTGCCTTCGGCGTATGAGCGGGGTGAGCCGCAGTACGATGGGGTGGCCGAGCTGTGGTTTGAGACCCTGGGCGACCTGAATTTTGCCCTGGCGTCGGCGGAGTACAAAGATCACGCTCAGCCGGATGGTGCAAAGTTCGTTGACCCGGCATCAGCATTCACTCTGATTACCGAAGAGCACCGGATTGTGTAGCGTCCACATCACCGGTTGGCGCTCTCTTGTCACAGGATCTTCGGGCAAAATCTTGCGGGCAGGATGCCCGCACTCCCAGGAGGAGCTTCCACGTCCACGGGACTCAGGCTCGGGAGGGCAGCCGCACTACACCGGTGCTGAGCACGGACAGTTCGCCGTCCTGGTTTTTGGCGTTTTGCTGCACCTCGACACAGTGATGGCCATCTTCCTCGAAAATTCGAGTCACCTCGCCGTTGATGAAGAGCGTATCGCCGACCGGATTGTGACGCCGTATCTTCACGGAAATCTGTCGCAGAAAGCCCCGGTCGCCTATCCAGTCGGTCAGATGGTGAGTCATCCATGAGGTGCGCTCCGGACCATAGTCATAGGCTTCGGGCGTGCCGACCCGCTGGGCGAGGTCGGTATCCCAGTGAACGCGCTCGGGTACGTCAGGAATGCCAAAACGGTCAGGAATGCCCAGCCCAGGATGCTTTTGGAGCTGCTTCCAGGCCAGGCGGTTGGCTCGAATATATAACCCGCCCCAGCCTTGGGCATAGGCGATAAAGCCGGTAACCGTCATCGGTCCTTTGACCATGGTCGGCAGGCTGTCACCAACACTGACATCTTCGATGTAGCGCGGTGTTGCCCCACGCACTTCTTCCTGCGCGTACTGGGCGAAGATCTCGGCGATTTGCTCGCGGCTATAACTGACCGGCGCCTGCTGTTTGACCTCGGTGTATTTTGTGCCACGCTCCCGGGCGGTATCGCGCTCAGTGCGAAAACACCAACTATCGCCCTCGATCACCAGCTCATTGTCCTGGTTGTAATAATCAACGTGGTAGATCTGTTGGATCGCCCGCCCGGCAAAGCGCGTCTCATGCTCGACCAGGTCTTTTAAGTAGGCTCTGGTCGTAAAAGCGTCGTTGCGGAATATGGGCTTATGCCAAGTCAGATCCGCACCGGCCCACATAGCGTGAATTCCCGGCAGTCCGCCCACATAGCCGCTCAGAACCCGATTGAGCGGAAAGACAAACGACGGCGGGGCGGTAATTGTGCCGTAGTGGGTTATGGCGGCATATTCCGGGTCGCACCACAGGGGGTTATCGTCCCCTATACCATGTGCATAGTGGCGGATGTTGTCGCGCGTGGCCTCATAGCACCACGGCTCCAAGGTGTCTTCGATAGGGACACGAATAAGCTTGCGCAGGGAATCCAGGGCTTCATCGGTGATAATGGCAAAGCGATGTTCTTGGGCTGACATGGACTCTTTTTTCTCCTGTGTATCATAGCAATTGAGCTAGATTATTTTGTCGCCACCATGTGGGATTTGCAGCATGAGCGCAAGCCGGGGTTCTCCTGCTTTGCTTTCGGTACGTTACCGGTGCGTGAATTGCGGCAAGACCTGGGCGGCAAATAAACGCATGGACGCTTCGGCCTTTGCCCGCTCCAATACATTGAAATTCACCTGCATTGAAGCAATATCAAAACCACCCACACTGGAATAATAGTCTTTGATCTGCCGGCTGATAGCGTCAGGCGTGCCTATCCAGGCTGCGCCCTTCTCACGTTGCGTTTCAAAGGTTTCCTTGGACAGCACGGCAATAATCTTGTCATAGTTGGGATAGTCCGCAGATGATTGACCTGCCAACCAGCCCGACGCGCCGTCCACCAGAGATTTGAGATACGCATTCAAAGGGCCGCGAGCTATGTTGATCGCTTGCTCCTCACTGGCGGTACACAACATATGAAAAGCGAGCATAACACGGCCTGGCCCGGTATGGCCGGCCTGTCGGCGTGCTTCACGATAACGGCCGATCAGGTCGGCCATTTGGCCACCGGCCAGGGGAATAGCCATCACATCGTAGCCCAGCCGTCCGGCACGCTCAAAGCTCGAGGGTGTCGCCAATGCAGCAAGCCAAAACGGAGGCCGTGGAGTTTGGGTCGGACGGGGTAAAGAGGTCACATCTCTGAATTGGTGAAATCGTCCCTCAGCAGACACATGTTCTTCCTCAAGCAGACGCCGAACAAGTTCAAGCCCTTCTTCAAACCGCGCATTGCTTTCGTCTGGCGTGACCCCAAAACGCTCAAATTCATGTGGGAGAAACGCCCGGGCAAATCCGACTTCTAAGCGGCCATGTGAGATCGCATCCAGCATTCCGATTTCACCTGCCAGTTTGAGCGGATGATTAAACGCCGGTAAGACCGCGCCAGTAATCAGCCGGGCTTTCGCCGTCCTCATAGCCACCGCGGCCAGGAACAACAGGGGGTTGGGACTGTACCCTCCGTACGGGTGGAAATAATGTTCGACTGTCCGAATAGATGTGAAACCCAGCTCTTCACCTAATTGGCTGAGGTAGAGCGCATCGGCCCAATACTCTTCTCCAGAGCGCTGCGCCGGACTGACGTCAGGAAAAAATTGCAGGCCGAATTCCATGGTTCGCAGTGTGTTCGCTTTATGCGTCCAGTGTCATTGACTCAGGTGATGGAGAGACATGGCCGCTTTGTTGATTTTCTTGGATCGCGCGCGGCCTGTCAAAAAGGGAAAAGAACCGTTCCCGTACCCGACCCTGTTCGTCCGCATCGGGCGGCGCCAGCAGGGTAACACCGACGCACGCCGCCGCATTGAGCAGAAAGCCGACCAGACCGGCGTCAAAGATCAAGACCTGCTTCCAGCCAGCCAGCAGCATAGCGGTCACGCTCAGGGTCCCAACACCAATCCCGGCAAAGGCCGCCCGGCGCGTAAACCGCGGCCAGTACAAGCCCAAGATCAGGGGCAGATAGAGCTGCATCAGAAATTCAAACTTGATAATCGTGAGCTGCCACAAGGTGGTCATGGGCTGGAGCGAGAGCCCCATGACAAGCAAGAGGAGCAGCACGGTGAAAATCCGTCCTGCTCGGGCAATTTCATCCTCACTCGCGTTGAGACGAAAGCAATGCCGGTAGAGATCGTGGGTCACGATAGACGAGAGGGTGAGCAAGACACCCGCCGCGGTAGACATGATAGCCGCCGCCGCGCCGATAAAGACCAGAACGACGACCCAGTACAGATTCTGGGCCTGCTGGCCGAGCAACAGACCCAGAATCTGGTCGGCCTGTATGGTTCCCAGCTCGTGGAATCGCACCACCCCGACCAGCCCGATCAACACAACGCAGAGCATGATGAGGATGTAGTTGGGGATCATCATGACGACGCTGCGCCGTAAATCAGCCTCGGTCTTGGCGGCATACACGCTCTGGATGATCTGGGGATACATGCAGCCCCCCAGTGCAAAAACCACCGCGTACAACAAATACGAACGTGTCAGGGTGCTATACGAGCCCGCGACCTCCACTTTTTCAGGCGCAACCCGAACCGCCTGCTGAATGACGTTGGCCAGCCCGCCTTCGGACGCGACCAGCACCACCGCGGCAATCACAATTGAGCCCAAGAGCAGACTGCCCTGCAACACCTCGGCCCAGACAACGCCACGCCAGCCACTCAGCAGCACATAGGCCAGCATGACGGCGGAGATATACACGACCCCGCTGGTGAACGAATACTGGCCGCCAGTGAATCCGACGAAAGCATGACCCATGCCCGTGGCCTGGATCATCAGGTAGGGAATCACCGACAGGATCAGGAAACAGGCGACGATGAGTCGCAAAGGTCGGCTCTGAAAGCGGTCGGCGTAGAAATCGGCCGGTGTCAGGTAGTCATATTTCTTTGATAAGACGTAGAGACGTGGCGCGTAGGAGAGAAAGCCTACCGCAATCACAACCATAAACGGCACCAGCAGGACCGACATCAAGCCGATCCGGTAGGCTTGCCCGGGCAGACCGAAAAAGGTGTTGCCGCTGAATTTGGTCGCCAGCATGGCGAAGAACAGCACCAGCGCGCCGGTTGTTTTTCCACCCAGAAAATAGTCGCGGGCCGCCCAGGTCTCGCCCGACCGGTAGGCAAAAAACCCGATCAACAGATTACTCAGCAGATATACGGACAGGAGAACCAGGGCGCCAAAGCCCAGGCCGACCGTCTCAGCTGGACCGCTCATGCTGACTCAAAAGAGGAAACAAGCCCTCCAATATATGAGATGCTGGACACGTTTACTCTTTAGTCCGTTTCCTCGTCAAGGATGAAAGCCGCCAAGCGCCAGTGCCGGACCGCCACATACATGGTGAATCCGCCCAGGAGGAAGGAGCCCAACAGCGTCAGCAGGAACCACAGCGGCAGGCCAAAGACGAGCGGCTGATAGGTGCCGACAAACCCATACGGCACACAGATAAACAGCAGCACAACAAAGGTGGCCCATATCCAGGCGCGGGCCGGTTCTCTGAGGGACGCGTGTGAGGGTTTCTGCATGGCTCTTGGATACGCAGTACAAGCCGGTGCGGGCCGGTCCCCTACTCAAGACCGGCGTAGTCGAACGGCATAGGCTCGATATCGCCGGCCTGAATGGCCTTCAGGCGAGTATCTGGGAGCGGATAGCCGAATTGTTCGTTACGCATGTGGAGCCGCTGGATCAGAATCGTGCGGACCATGTCGGCGACCTCGTCCCACTCCTCGGCAGACAGGGTCTGTTGCGCCAGCCCGACAAAGCCCAAATGCATATGTCCGATCTCGTCGTTATAGACCTGCTCACACGCTTTGGCGATGCGGTCGTTGAGCTCGCCCGTACCCGCCAGCCGCATACCCGCCACAAACATGCTGCAATATCCGCCCTCGGTAAAGCGCGAGGCAAAGTGACCCAGCTGTCCCCGCTGCTCCTTGCACTCGTAGCGCAACCGGGCGAGCGTGTCGTCCGCCTCCCAGCCGGTGAGTTGCTGCGGGTCCAGCCTGGTGCCGCTGATAGAGTCGTAGATGTCGGCAAACAGGCAGTAGTGATAGAATTCGGAGCGCAGGTCGTCAATAACGTCCAGGACCGTATGACGGTCAACCCCGCGGTCGATCTTGGGAAAGACGTCGTCCAGGTAGGCAACCGGTCCCTGAAAGAGGCCCTTCTTCTTATCGCCGATACCTGAGCCCCAGATCTCTTTGAAACATTGCCGTTTGAGCCACAGCAGATCAGTCTCGTTCGTGCGCCGTGGACTCTGAAAATAGGTCCAGACGATTTCTTTTTCGCCGGCCCACAAGGGGGCGGCAAGCTCAACCAGCCGTCTGAGATTGTCGTGTATCGGCATAGTCTCAGCGCACGCATCCTGCCCAGCTAAGCGGCGTTTTTACTGGCGTCAATATGATCGCCCAGCTCGCAAATCCCCTGGTAGAACAGCTTATCGGCCGTCAGCGCCAGTTCCATGCCATCCAGGACTTCCCGACGCTCGGCCTCGGTCGTCACATGTCGGGCGATGGGCTCCCAGACCTTGCGACCGGCATGATCGTCGTCGGCCTTGGTATGGTAGGAGAAAAAGAAGACCTGCTCGTCGTTGAGCTGAAAGGTGGCCTGCCAGGCTTCGGGCCGATAATTATGCTCGCCCGACATGGCCGTCAGCATGAACTCATCCACCGAAGTCGCCAGCCAGCCCGCAACCCAGTGTTTTGAGCGGGCAATATGCTCCCACACGTTCAGCGCAATATCGACCAGCGGCACGGCCCGGGTATTGTCCATTTCTTCGTTGGTCAGGCCGACGTTGCGACCCATCTCCCACAACAGAGTGGTATGGGGCTGGGCGATCTCGTCATCAAACACCAACTCCTCCCGCATCTGCCCGATGGTCTTGCGGACGATGGCCAGGTCGGGACAGCGGCTTATCCAGGCCGGCCGGATGACCGCGCTGAACAGCCGGTTGCGCAGAATGTGTTGCAGGATAAAGGCCTGGCCCCGCCCCGGAGTCAGCGGCTCAACCAGCCAGGGCACCTCGGGGGCAATCTCAAGGGCACGCTCGCAAATGACATCAACAATGGAAGACTGTGACATGTTTTCTCCTCACTTGGTTTCTCGTCGCGGCCTCAGGGCTGGCCAAGCACGGCCACGCACGACACGGCTCCGGGACCACCCACATTATGCACAAGACCCAGCTTTGGGTCTGTGACCTGACGCGGTCCGGCTTCCCCTCTGAGTTGGGTCACAATCTCATACACCATGCGCACCCCACTCGCGCCGATGGGATGGCCAAACGACTTGAGTCCGCCGCTGGGGTTGACCGGGATATCGCCGTCCAGGGCGGTGCGGCCTTCTTCAATCAGCTTCGCCCCTTGGCCTTTTTGAACAAAACCCAGGTCTTCATAGTTGGAAATTTCCGTCCAGGTAAAGCAGTCGTGCACCTCGGCGACATCGATCTCCTTCAGCGGGTCGGTGATGCCGGCCATGGCATAGGCCTGCGCCGAGGCGTTCTGGGTGGCCCGAAAACCGAGATAGTCAAAATTGGGGTCCATGAACGGTCGCCCGCTCGTCACGGACAGACCCACCCCTTTGACCAGGATATGATCGGCGCGATATTTCTTTGCCAGATCGGCTCGACACACCACGGCCGCAGCCGCGCCATCAGTCGTCGGACAGCAGTCGTACAGCCCAAACGGATAGGCCACAATCGGTGCTGTCAGGACGGCTTCCGGGGTGACTTCCTTTTGCAGGTGGGCCTTGGCGTTGAGCGCGCCGTTGCGGTGGTTCTTGACGGCCACTTTGGCCAGGGTTTCACGGGTCAGGCCAAACTCGTGCATATAGCGGGTGGCGGCCAGGGCAAACAGGCCCGGAGCGGTTGAGCCGTCGTGATAATACGGATGCACCCCCTCCCGGGCCAGGCCGCGCCCAGGGCGATCCTTATATTTTTCAACCCCCAAGACCAGGGCCGTATCATACATGCCGGAGGCGACCGCGAGGACGGCGTGCCGAAACGCGTCGGTCCCGGTCGCGCAAAAATTTTCTACCCGCGAAATCGGCTTGTTGTATAAACGCAACGCGTCACCCAGGGAAACTGCGGCCTTGCCGTGTCCCTGGGCCGGTGAGTAGGTGCCAAGCCAGGCGGCATCGATCTCTTCCGGGGCAATGCGGGCGTCATGAAAGGCCGCGTACGCCGCCTCGGCCGCCATATCTTCATAGCCCTGATCAAAATTATCGCCAAACTTGATACAGCCCACACCAATAACCGCGACTTGATCTTTCAGTGATGTCCCCATCTGCGTTTCCTTCCTTCCGGAAAGAGTAAACGTATCCGGCTTTGTCTACTTGTTTGGAGGACACCTTTACTCTTTGTCGCCCCATGCTAGCCGAGCGCGTCGCCTTTCGCCAGGCCGGGATTAGCGCACCGGCCGGCATTTCCAGTAGTAGTTGTGCATCGTGGGTCCTTCTTTCCTGCGTCTGAGGGTCAGGACAACCGGGTCCTCCACCCGGACATCTTCCGGGTCGACATCGGTCATCTGGAGGTAGAGACGACCGCCCTGGTCGACATCGACCACACTCATAATGGTCGGAGAGTCGGGAGCCACATACAGATGGTCGCGGGTAAAGGTAAAGATCTGACCCGTGTGTTCGAGCGGGACTTCGTGGAGGGAGTCGCGGTTCTGGCATCCGCCGCAGACTGGGGTGATGGGGTATTGGCGCGTTCCACAGCGCAGACACAGCGTGCCGTGCAGACGAATGTTCTGGCTCTCTTCTTTTTCCAGGAAGACGTTGGACAGCTCGGCCGCCTCCTGGTGGTGCTTATAGTAGGAGCGCATTTTCTGAAAAATCTGGTAGGAGGAATACAGCCGTTTCTCGCTGAGATGGTCAGAGAGCGAGGACGGAAGCGGACGCTTTCGAATGGCCTCGGTCACACGCAGCAGGACGCCGTCCGCACCGTCACCATAGTTGAGCAGCAGCAGCAGGTCCCCCGGATTGGCCCCTTCCAAGGCGGCTGCCAGCAAGAGAAAAGGAGCGGCGCTACCGGGTGCGCCAATCTCCCCAAAGCACGGGTCGAGAAGCTGCGCGTCCTGAAAGCCGAGATGCCGGGCGGTCGCGCTATGGGCCCGACCATCCGGGGAGGGGAGGATCACCTTGGCCACCTGCTGGGCTGGCACGCCATGCTTTTCAAGCAGCGCTTTGCTGACCGCGACGAGGTTTTTCTGGTAGCCTCGCTCGGTTGAAAAGCGGGACGCCTGGGTCCGGATAAACTCATCTCCGTCGCGTCGCCACTCATCCCAAAAGTCGCTGGAGTGGGTCGCCAGACCCATAATTTCGGCCAGCACATTCTCCCGCCCAAGGGTGAGCGCACTGCCGGCGTCACCGAACCACTCTTCTTCGGTTTCTCCCGGCTGGCCGTCGCGCACCTCGCCGACTGATATCAAGAGCGTGGACAGGCGGCGGCTGTTGAGCGCATCAACACCGGCGCGCAGAGCCGCGGTGGCTGAGCGTAAACTACCCCCGAAGTCCGAGGTTTCGCACGCTGCCGAGAGATCGCAGGCCGCAGCCAGAAAGCTGGCGGCCGAGCGCTGCCAGAACGGGGCGGAGGTTGAGGCAAAGAAAAGGGCATCGACTTTTTTATTGCCGGTGTATTCCAAACAGCGCTGGGCCGCCTCAAATCCGAGGGTCAGGGCGTCTTCGTCGAAATAGATTGCGGCCCGCTCGCCCTTGCCGACCCGGCGATTCCAGGCCTGAGCGAAGTGCGCCCGCTCCAGGCGACAGAAGGGCACATGATAGCCGCAGCCGGTAATGCCGATCATCGTCCGGCCTCTGCCAGCCCGGCCTGCCTGGCCCGTTCAAGAATGGTCCGCGCCCGCGTGAGATGCGGCACATCGACCATCTGGCCTTTGAAGCTGAACGCCATTTTCCCGGCCTTTTGGTTTTCTTCAAAAGCCGCCAACAGTTCCTGGCTTTCCGCGACCTCTTCCGCCGAGGGGGTGAACACCTCGTTGACGATGTCTACCTGGTTGGGATGGATGGTGATCTTTCCGGTAAAGCCCATCCACGCCCCTTCGATACATTCCTGGCGGAGCCCTGCGCTATCTCGAATATCGACGAAGACCGTATCCAGCGGTTGGACACCTGCGGCCGTTGCCGCCAGCAGGGTCATAATCCGGGCATAACGGAACACTTCGAGAAAGCTGCCGTCCTCGGCCCGGTTCCGCCTGGCGCCAATGGCGGCCGACAAGTCCTCGGCCCCCCACGACAGGGCATCGACCCGCGGGCAGGAACCAAAATCCTTGATATTCAGTAAGCCCTCGGGCGTCTCTGTGGCTAATACCACCAGCTTGACCTCACCCGGCGGATAGCCGCACGCCTTTTCCATGCGGCTGATAATCGTATGAATCTTCAGCACATCATCCCGGGTTCGCACCTTGGGGACGAGGTAGGAGTCGGGTCGCCCCTGCATCGTCGCTTCCAGATCAGCCACCCCCCAGGGAGTATCCAGCGGGTTCATGCGGACCATGCGTTCCTGACGACCAAAATCCACATGCCTGAGCCAGTCTGTCACCGTCTCCCGAGCCGCGTCCTTATTGTCCGGGGTGACCGCGTCTTCGAGGTCCAGCACGAGCGTGTCCGCTTCCAGCGCCAGCGATTTATTGAGCATTTTTTCATTGGCCCCAGGCACGAAATGGACGGCACGGCGTAAGCGGGTCATACTCTCCCCTCTCTCGCTATGAAATCTGGGCCTCTTTTTTGCGCATCATGGCACCCCGGCGGCAGCTCATCACAATCTCGCCCCGCTGGTTCCTGGCCCGGTGCTCGAAGGTCACGATCCCCCACTGCGGACGGGAACGCGATTCTCGCTTCTCGACAACTTCGGACTCGGCGTACAGGGTATCCCCAATAAAAACAGGCTTGGGGAAGACGACTTTTTCAAAGCCCAGATTACCGACCGTCGTTCCCAGGGTGGTATCGCCGACAGACAGGCCGACCGCAAGCCCCAGGGTGTAGATACTGTTCACCAGGCGTTGGCCAAACTCGGCTTTCTTGGAGAACTCTTCATCCAGATGGAGCGGCTGGGGGTTGTGGGTCATGGTCGAGAACAACAGGTTATCCGTCTCGGTAATCGTGCGTCCGGGTTGATGCTGAAAGACATCCCCAACGTTCAGTTCTTCAAAATGCTTTCCGGCCATGCGGTCCTCCTTACAGTACAGCCCGCTTAAACACGGGCTGGCGTGGATGTCTGCTTACCATGTCCGCCACAGTCGTGCCAGCGAAAGGCGTATGAGAGGGGCCGTCAACGAACTTCATTAGGGACGATAGGGGGAGTCAGTGCAGCATGGCCAGAAGAGCGATAACGACAGCCAGCAGGCTTACCCTGGATGGCCCCCGCCAGACCACCTTATCTCGCTCGGTCGGCCTGATACCACACCCGTCCATCTTTGACCGTTAGCTGGGCGACTAGCTTTTTCTCGCCGGTCATATGGTTCTGGTCGGTATCGACAAAGTCGAATTCTCCCTGTTCAAGGCTGAGCACGGCGACATCGGCAGTGGCACCGGGCCTGAGCGTTCCAATTTGCTCAGCCTCCCCGATCACGCGGGCGGGATTGGTGGTAACGCAGCGGATCACGTCTTCCAGACTCATGCCCAGGTTGAGGAGCTTGGACATGGTCGTCGGCAGATCAAAGACCGGCCCTCTGGTCGCGCTGGGGAGCGTCAGGTCGGTCGCGATCGTGTCGGGCAAAAATCCCGCGTCCAGGGCCTGCCGGACAAACGGAAACGGAAAGTGCATGCGCCCGTGCGCGCAGTCAAAAATAATCCCCTCTTTCTGGGCCGCCCAGACTTCTTTGAGAATGGCTTTCTTTTCCGGTCCCATGATGCCGTATGCAAACCCGTGGAAGCAGTGGGTCACCACATCGCCCGGCTTGAGGAATTCTAAAATCCGCGGGACCGGCAGCAGCGCGTCGGTAATATGCACCATCAATGGCACGCCTGCCATATCGGCCGCCTGGCGGGCGAGACGCAGCGGTTCGGTCCCGGCGGCGTCCGGCACGACGTTATTGCTGAAGCGCAGCTTGACGCCTATGGCAAGGTCGCGGTTGTCCGCAATCGTGCGCGCACAGCCCTCAGGGTCGGCATAGTCCATATGCATCAGCTCTCCGACCCGAAGGTGAATCAGACCCAGGGCTGACAGATGAATGAAACAGCGCAGCCGGACTTCGCTCGTATTGGCCACATACTGCCGCAGTCCGGGGAAGGTGGCTGAACCGGCGCTGCCGGCGTCAATCAGCGTGGTCACCCCACTCGCGGCACAGCGCCGATCGGTTTCGGCGCCCATATCGTGGGCGTTCACAAAGGTGTGGGCGTGAATGTCGATCAACCCAGGACAGACAATATGACCGGACACCTCGCGCACGCGGGCCGCTTGGTCTGCGGGGATGTCGGCGGCGACGGCCGCTATCTTGCCGTTCCGAATCGCCACATCTGCGGGCTGGAGTGTGTGGTACTGCGGCCAGCCGGGGTCAATGACCTGACCGCCTTTGAGGAGTAGATCGTATTGCATCAGCACTCCCGTCTACCGCGCTACCCAGGGGGCTGCGGCGTGTTCCGGTTAGAACCCATTCTCGCGGTTGACAAACCGGATACCCGCACCGGCTTGGGAGTGCCCCAGATCAATCTTCTTGAGAGGCTTGAGCGTGTCGGCGTCAAACACGGACAACGCACTCCAGTTTCCACCGCAGTAGACTTTGGTCCCATCGGGATGGAGAAAAGAGCCGAAGACACTGTTGGTGTCGAACTGCCTCACTTCTTCCATCTGGCGCGTCGCGATATCCATCTTCCACAGCTTGTCCCAGCCGAGATAGGCCTTCTGGGTTTTGGCCGATACCGCCCCGTGGGCCGTCCACCATTCGGCCTCATAGGGCTGAAGCTCAACCACTTGCAGCTCCGGATTGGCCTGCTTGAGGTCAAGGGTGGCTACTCCAACGGTGGCATGCTGGGTAATCGTGTCCGTCATATACACGGCAAACGAGGCCAGGTAGTCGTTTTCCTGATAGGGGTTCCACAAGGGCAGTCCCTCCAGCTTGCCGGCGCCGGTCACGTTCCAGTCCGCCATGGGGATAACGTCCTCGACCTGACCCGTCTCTGGATTCAGCACCGAGATATCTCTGCCCACGCTAAAGGCGTACAGCTTTTTCCCGTCTTGGGACGACGCCAGCGCCATCACCTGACGGGGGGCGGGGAACACATTGGCGACCGTATTGGTGTCCAGATCGATGACTCGGATGCGGGTCTCCAGTATCTCGTATTTGCCCAGGTCTTTCTTCAACGGCATTTCATGGATGTAGAGGCGATTGCCCTGCGGGTTGACATCAATGGCCATGGTCCTGACCAGTTCGTTGTCGTTGGAGAGATTAAAGCGCAGGACCTCTTTTCCCTCGTCCAGGTCAACCAGGGCCACGCTTTGGCTGAGGTTGGTGACCGCATAGGCGAACTGGGGTCGGGCTGGATTCGGCGCCACGGTAAAGATGGGCCCTTTTCCCTCAAGCGGGATGGTCTTCACGACCGTATCGGTTTCCGCATCAATCACATACACGGAGTTCGGATGGGCGCCGGTCAGGATATACCATTTGGCCCACACCAGGCCGGGTAGACTACAAACGAGGACCAGCGCACTCAGCGTTGACACTGCCCATAACAGACTCTTGCCCTTCATAAACGCCTCCTTGTTGGAAACATGATCTCGACCAGCGCCTTTTTGGTATAGCCATCCGGCACCATAAATACCTCAGCCCGAATCGGCCGCTGCTCGGCCTGGACCACTTCCTTGACCACCTGGGTGACCAGGTTCACGGTCCTGACTGGGTAGCCTATATTGATCAGCTCGGTTAATTCGGCGAGCACAGCTCCTGGCGGCGTCGTTCGAGAAGTTTGCAGCTTGTCGATAAACGCGTTCAGCCGGGACATATCAACATCCGTCCCCAGCTTGATCTTCTCAGCCAACCAGGTTTCTTCATACGCGATGCCGTTCCGCTGGATACGATATTTGTGAGCCGTATACCCGGCGACCGACTCGGTCTCCGACATCGGGGTGATCGTAATCGTCAGCCTGGGGCTCAGGCTATCAAACGGACCGGCTCGTCTTGTCACGAATTGTTGTGGCCCATGAGGGAGCTGGTTCATCAAGCGTTCCGCCTGCGCCCGCCGTTCCTGGGTGCGCGCTGCCATAACCGTGGCGTAGGCCTCGATTGGTCCCTGCCAGTACACCTGTCCCAGATGGCTGATAATCGAGAGCTGCTGCGTGTTGAGGTCGATAATTTGCGTCCAGGCTCGGGTCTCGTAGGTCAGTCGGTTCCGGGCAACACGCGTCACAACCTGAGGAGGACGCCAAGCAGAAGCGGAGGAGTTCGGTGGGATGGTTGTCGAGGCGATATACCAGTCCGCCTCAACGAGCGGAGGGAACCCGTGCAGGAGCAGGAACAGTCCCGCAAAGAAAACGCCTCGGCTCCACAGACGCTGTCTTTGCCCAGGGTTCATACTGGAAACCCCTCGTTATTCACCGCACGGATTTTGAGACGGTACTCTGCGGCTATTTCTTCTCGGGGAAGACCAGCTCCAAGCTACGCCAGTCCTCGGCGTTGACACCCGAACAGGCACTGGCCCACTCCGGGTAGTTTTGCAGGCTGTCGGGCACCTGAGCCGGCCACCAACACACATTGGCACAGCCGAGCAGGTCAGCCTCCATTGGCGCGCACATGCCCGCGGTGCCGCCCCAGGGGTTCGCCTCCCAGCCGGGGTTAAAAATCGTGGTGCAGCCCATCGGCTGGGCCATGCCCAGAACGTCTTCCGGCACCTGCCGTTTGGCCGCGGGGGCGGTCTCGACTCTATGCGCTTTATGGTTCGCGGCCTTGAGGTGTTTCATCACGCCCTCCTTGCGCTGACCGGAAACTCTCGCGTCTCCTCCCAGCCTCGTAGCATACTGCTCGCTCTAACGCCAGGGTTTGTTCAATCCCTATTCAATCGGTTGAAAATTATACTTTGCCGGCATGACCAGCAGGTGGGCGCGCGCTCCCATAGGCCGACGGGCGCCATTTGGCCGATACCAGGCCTCCACCCAGACATCGCCGACATTGCCCTGCTGCAAGTGCCGTTTTGGATTTGGACCGTCCTCGGCCGGCGTAAAAAGACCGTGGGCATCCATGGCACCGACAAAGCGCACATCGTCATCATTGACGCGCCGCACGTACTCGTTCAGCTTCCACGTCACCGGACCGACACGTCCCAGCTTCATATCGTCGTCAGTTCCCTTTCGTCCGTCCGGACCATTTGTATATCCGACCGCCTCAAACTGCTGAAAAATTTTGGGGGTGCGAATGCCACCAGGCCGAGAAAACGCCTGTTCCGGAGAGAGACGGATATAGTCAACCGTATCGTAGACGGCCAGCGACTGTTCCCCATCAACTCCCCGAATCCGAGCCTGTCGAGCGCCTACTTTTGCCTTTTTCCCCACTACCACGTCGGCCATGACCGTATCAGCATCAACCCTCCGCAGAGACTGAACCGTCACACCCGTTCCCAGAGAGATCGAAGCCGCGGTCAGGGACTCGGGGAGGTTCATGCCAAACAGCCTGAGCGTGGAGCGCTCGCCGACTTTGAGCGCGGCCGGGCTGACGGCCAAAAATTTTGCCTGGCCCGTATTCCGGTATAAGGTCTCTTCCATGCCCAGATCGCCAACAAGCGTCAGCAACCGCCTCCCGCTTACGACCGTTCCGTCCTCATTGGCAAAAAAGATTTCTTTGTGGGTCTTGCCGCCCTCGACCTCGGCCACACCCCGCCACTGGAAGCCGGTATACATCGTCACAGTGTTTTTCCCGGTCATACGCGACCCATCGGCAAAGTCATACGCGAGCTGGCCCTCGTAGTTATCGTTCCCCGACGCGGTCAGCGTCATCCGGCCGGTGTAGGCCCCGCCCTTTCCAGGGTCGTGACCGACCACATTCCAGACCCCGGCGTAGTCCGGTTTGGGCTTGGCCTGCCACTGCCTCCAAGAGGCTGAGTCAAACGGATAGGTCTGCGCCAGATAGGGGACGGTATCCTTCCGCACCAGCGTGTACCAGAAGTCGCCCAGCAGCCCCGTTGAGGCGACCTGGTTTTCGATATTCGGCAGCAAGGCCGCGGTCAGGTCCGGCAGACGCCCCCACGATTCGGGCGTACGGCGCTGCAGGGCGATCCGCGCATAGGAGTGACAGGCCACACAGGTGCCCTTCACTTCCTTGGGAACATGTTTTTCTATCGTATTGTTCCGTTTCTCTAAGGCATACCGAAAGGGTTTGACTTCCGCCGGTGCCAGGCCATACTGATCGCTCAGGTATTTGATCAGGATGCGAGCCTCACCCGCTTCCAGATTCGCTCCGTGGGTGCGCAACATGCGATAGATAGTCATCTCCCAGGCTTCGGGGGGCTTGCGCTGATGTTCGATCGCGTCAAGCTTGCCCCCTTCTTCATGAGGAGGATGACAACCCGAGCAACGCGTCTCCAGCAAAGCCGGCCCGGTCATCTCCTGGCTCCACGCGGGTTGTCCTGCAAAACAGAGCGTGAAGCCCAAGAAGAGGCTCAAGAGGTATCCGCTTAGTCGACCACGTCTCCCCCATATAGCGTTCATGATCATGCCCTCCATTACAGCCCTGCAATCACTCTTCGCTCGTCCTCACCTGTGCTCAACACCTACTACCGCCTATAGTCCACTACAAAAAGCACTGTCAACAGACAAGCCTCCTGTGTAACAAAAAATAAGAGGGATACGATTCCCGCGCCTACCACGTATTCTCGTGGATCAGGTTCTCGAGCGGGATTTTCTTGTTCGTCGGTTTGCGTGGCTTTTCCGCAGGATAACCGAGGGTGATGAGTCCGACCGGACGGACGTGGCTGGGCAGTTGCAATATCTTGGCGACTTCTTCCGGATTGTACGCGCCAACAAAGCAGGCCCCGAGCCCGCGCTCGGTTGCGCCTAACAAAATGAGTAATGAGGCAAACGCGGTATCCACTAAACTATAAAAAGCGCCGCGCGTGCCGTATTTCTCACCCATGCGTTGGATATCGGCACAGGTGGCAACAATAATCGGCGCGGTGGCAACCGAGTTCTGATTCATCGCCGCCTTGGCGAGTTGGTCTCGGACCTCGGTGTCACGCACCAGAATAAACTCCCACGGCTGTAGATTCCCCGCGCTGGGCGCACGCACGGCGTAGCGCAGCAGCGCTCGGATCTCTTCTTCAGGGACCGGCCTGTCCTCGTACTTACGGATCATGCGCCGGCGTTTCACAACCGAGGCGAAGCTGGCGGCGTCGCCTTTTTCAACGGCATGCGCCAGACTGTACGCCTGGCCGAGAAGGGCGGCGGTGCCGATCCCCTGGAGAACATTTCGGCGGGTAAGTATCGTCCGAGACATACCGGGCGCTAACGATTCACAAACCGCAAGACACTGACCCCTCCGGTCTGCGAATGGCCCAGGGGGACTTTGGTGATCAGGTCGAGTGATTCCGCGTCGTAGACCGCGACATCGTGCCAGTTGCTGCCGCAGTAGACCTTCTTGCCTTCGGGGTGAACGAGCGGCGCAAAATAGGTGTTGGACAGCGACACCTTTTTCTCAATGTGACGGGTTTTCGGGTCAACCTTCCACAAACTGTTGTATGCGAAATAGGCCTTGTTCGTATGCGGCGACAGCGCACCCGTGAGCACATAATCGCCTTCGACAAAAGGCTGCAATTCAACGACCTTCAGTTCCGGGTCTTCCTGAGTCAGGTCGAGAGAGCCGATACCGAGCGTCACCTGATTGGTGATGGAATCGGTGGTGAAGGTCCCGAAAGAGACGAGGTGGCCGCTTTCCTGATAGGTCCCGCCGAGCGGCAGGCCGTCGGTTCTCGCAATGCCGCTGATGTTGCGGTTTGCCAGCGGAATGACATCGAGTAGGCTGCCGTCTTCCGTGCTGTGCACAAAAATGTCCTGACCGACGCTGAACAGATAGAGGCGTTTGCCGTCTTTTGAAGAGGCTAATCCCATCACCTGGCGGGGAGCGGTAAACGTGGTCAGCGTCTCATTGGTCTCCAGGTCAATGACCCGTATCCGGTTGTCCCGGGCCGTATAGCGGCCCATGTCTTGCTGAACCGGCATTTCGTGCACGAACAGCCGGGTGCCCTGCATGTTCACATCGATCGCCATGGTGCGTACGAGCTCGTTGTCGCTCGACAAGTCAAAGCTTTTGACCTGCTTGCCCTCGTCCAGATCGACCATGGCAACGCTTTTGGCCAGATTATTTACGACATAGGCGAACTGCGGCTGGGCCGGGTTTGGCGCGATATAGAGCGCCGGCCCACGACCCTCAAGGGCAATGTCTTTGACCACCGTGTCGGTTTCGGTATCGACGACGACCAGGTTGTTGGGATGCGTGCTGGCCAGGAGGTACCACTTGGCCCAGGTCGTCTGCGGCAGGACCAGCAGTCCGAACACAAAGAGCACACCCCCCAGCAGCGGCCTGTTTTTCCCGTGCACCACCGGCTCCTTCCGCCCGCTGCGTTTATCCGGACGTATCGGTCTTGGGGAAAACAACGTCGAGGTTGCGCCAGTCTTCCTGATTCATGCCCGAGCAGCCTTTCGCCCACTCGGGAGCACTCTGGAGGCTGTCCGGCACCTGAGCCGGCCACCAGCACAGATTCGCACAGCTCAGCAGGTCGGCCTCCATGGGGGCGCACATGCTGCTGGCTCCACCCCACGGATTCGCCTCCCAGCCCGGATTGAAGATCGTCGTACAACCGATGGGTTGGGCCATCCCGATAACGTCTTCCTCGGTGGAAGTCGCTTGTGCCACACTGGCGGTGACGGCCCGGGCCTTGGAGTTCGCTGCCTTGAGGTGTTTCATCCCACACTCTCCCTTAGGTTAATTCTTTTGGGGCGTCTCCACGCCCGCGTAACACATACTGCTCGACAAACCCAGGGGTTTGTTCTTGCAACTGCATATACACGCCAATGCCGTATTCCGTCCATTCCCGCAAGAAATCGCAGTAGTGCAGATTCGGCAGTGCCGTGTCCCCAAACTCGGTCATGGCTTCGTGGTAGCACCCGCCGCCGCACAGGCCCCGAATCCAACAGGTCTGACATACCGGCTTATTGCCCAGATGGGCACCGTTGATAAAGGCGTTCAGCCGGTCGTACTGAATGCCGTCTTTGACATTGCCGTATTTTTGTTCCTCGGTGCCCGGAAACCGATGACATAAATACACATCACCGTTGCCGTCCACGTCCAACAGGCCCAGGCCGGCCCCGCACGGAAAGAGCTTGTTTGTGCCCAGGTGAATGTCGGTCAGCATGGTGCTCAAATTTGAAAACCCGGTGTACTGCTGGTTGAGCGCCCGCTCGATATACACCGCGCCAAGCTCGCGAAACTGCCGCAGCAATTCACGCAAATCGGCCGGCTCCAAGCCATAGTCGGTCTCGGCCTGGGCGGTGACCGGCGAAAAGCCAACCTCAAAAAAACCGAGCTGCGTGAGATGCTCGTAGGTGCGCACGATATCGATGGCGTCTTTTGTGACCGTGACCCGGGCGACCACCGGCCTGACCGTATAGCGTTCCAGCAGGCGTTCCAGGCGGGGCCGTAAGAGATCGTACGAGCCTTTCTGTTCGCCCCGCTTTGTAAGAAAAACGCGCCGCTTGTCGTGCAGGTCTTTGGGACCATCAATGCTGATGGTCACGCCAAAGCGATGGGCCTGGAAAAAGTCGATTACCTCGTCGGTTAAGAGCGTTCCGTTGGTCGTGAGCGAAAAGTCGACGACCTTGTCTTCGGCCTGGGCCTTTTCTTCCGCATAGGCGACGGTCCGACGCATGAGCTTGAAGTTCAGCAGCGCCTCTCCGCCAAAGAAAATCAAATTGACCTCTTTGCTGGCGCCGGACTTCTTGAACAGAAAATCGACGCTGTCGCGCGCGGTCTCCCAGTCCATCTGGACCGGCGACGGGCCGTATTTCGCCCCCTCGGGTTCGTAGCAGTAGGTGCAGTGGAGGTTACACTTATTGGCCACGTTGACAACGAGCGAACTCACCGGGAAATGCTCGACGTCGAGCACCGGCAGGGGAGCGGGAGTAGCGGAACGCTCCTGGGTTTGCAGGATTTCTAAGGTGATAAATTCCTGGATCGTCTCGGTTATTTCGGCCAGCGGGAAGTGCTCGGCCAGACTGGCGGTCAGCTCTTCCTGGATCGCGTGCGGATGCGCCTGCACATAATCGAGGACGGCCTGGGAGACCGGGTCCATGACAAACATGGACATGCTTTTGGCCGCAACCAGAATGTTCTGGTTGCCCTCCGTTATAGCGTGGGCGTTTTCCGCACGGAAGTGTAATTCCATTATGCCCTCCCAGAGTCCGTCCCTATACCCCTACCATGCTATTCAATCGGTGGGAAGACAAACTTGGCCGGCATCACTAATAAGTGGGCGCGCGCGCCCATGGGTCGTTTTTCGCCCTCGGGCGTATACCAGGCTTCCACCCAGACATCGCCCACATTACCTTCCATCAGGTGGCGTTTGGGATTCGGCCCATCCTCGTTGGGGTGAAACAGGCCGGTTTGGTCGACCGCACCGACATACTGAATATCGTCGTCGTTCGGACGTTTCACGTACTCTTCCAGATTCCACTTGACCGGGCCGATCCGTCCCAGCTTGACATCGTCGTCCGTGCCCTTGGCGTTATCCGGGCCGTTCGCATAGCCTACCACTTCGTACTGCTGAAAAATTTTTGGCGTCCGAATGCCGCCGGGCCGGGCGAAGCCCCGTTCCGGCGTGATGCGGATGTAATCGACCGCCTCGTAGACCGCGACCTGCCCCGTTCCCGCCACCCCTTGAATGGAGACCGTGCGCAGCCCTTCTGCCACGCCAGCCTTGGCAAAGACTTCCGCCACAATCGTCTGGTTGCCATCGAGCCGCAGGGACAACACCCCCACGCCCTCGCCAAAAGAAATTTTATCCGCCGACAGCGTGTCCCCGGAGAAGCCCATCCCGAAAATATTTACTGTCTGGGGAGAGCCGGTTTGGATCATGGCTGGACTGACCGTCAGCAGCTGCGCCCCGCCCCGGCGGCGATACCAGGTTTCATTCATGCCCAGGTCGCCGAGGTTGGTCAGCAAGCGCCGGCCGGAAACGGTGTTCCCGTCTTCGGAGGCAAAGAAAATCTCGCGCTGTCGCATCTCCCGGCCGGCCGGTCCACTTTCCTTGGCTTGGGCAACGCCGCGCCACTGGAAGCCGGTGTATATCGTCCCGGTCGTGGAGCCTTCCATCCGAGAGCCGTCGGCAAACGTGTAGGAAAATGTGCCAGTGTATTGATCGTCCTCCCCGGCGGTCAGCGTGAGTTGCCCGGTGTAATCCCCGCCGCGGCCGGGGTCATGGCCAACCACCAGCCAAGTACCGGCATAGCTCGGCTTTTTGGCCGCCTGCCAGGCCGTCCAGGCTTCGGTCTCAAACGGCTGGTGCTCGATCAGATGGGGCACCGCAGCTTTCTTTGCATCATCAAACCAATAATCCTTCAACTGGCCGGCGGAGGCGGTCTCACTGCCGATATTCGCCATGAGTGCGACCTTGGCGTCCGGCAGCCGCTCCCACGAGTCCTGCGTCCGGCGCTGCAAGGCGATCCGTGCGTAGGTATGGCACTGGATACAGCCAGCCTGGAGGGGCTTGGGCACGTCCTGCGTGGTGCGGGTATTGCGCTGTTCGAGAATAAAGCGATAGGGCTCGACTTCTTTGGGAGCCAGCCCGTAGTGATCGCTCAGATATTTGACCAGAATGCGGGCATCTCCGTCCTGCAATTCGACCCCGTGCGTTCGGACCATACGGCTGAGCGTCATGCTCCAGCCTTCGGGTGACTTGCGCTGGGCTTCAATCGCGTCAAGCTTGCCATTCTCTCCTTGCGGCGCGTGGCAACGTATACAGCGGATCACCAACGTTTCTCGGGCGGAAGGCGTCGCCTGGTGTTCCGCAGCCTTGACATCATGGGTCGTGCCAACGAGCCCCGCCAACACGAGCAATACCCAGATGTGCCTTCTCATACGTTTCCATGTTTTTCCGGTCGTCATACCTGTCCTCTCCTCCAGGCTGAAACACTGGTCTCCATCTCTGACGCAGTAGCCGGATTCTATACCTCTCTGAGTGAGAGTCAAATGGAAAGAACCGGAGTTGTAGATACCATTTTCTCCCTCGCATAAACGGGCATATTTGGTATGCTTTGCTTACAAGGGACAAGGCATGGGTCAGGACAGGGACGGGGCGCCGACCGGGGCGGGGGTTAAAGTCGCGCTTATCGACAGCGGGGTGAATGCCCAGCATTCGCATGTTGGCAGCGTCGCGGGCGGCATCCATTTTTTCTTGAACGAGGAGAACGAGGTCCAGACCAGCCCGGAGTACCCCGATCACATCGGGCACGGGACCGCCCTCGCCGGGGTGGTCCGTGCCAAAGCTCCCCAAGCCGAGCTCTACGCGGTTAAGATTTTTACGGACCATCTGGCCACTTCATTTCCGGTTCTGGAAGCGGCCTTGGGCTGGGCCATTGGACAGCGCATGAAAATCATCAGTCTGAGTCTGGGAATGATTAACGCGCAGCATCGCCAGCCGCTCTCGGCCCTGGTCGCCCAAGCACAAGAAGCAAAGCTCATCCTGATTGCGTCTTCTCCCCCGGACCGCTCGGATGTGTTACCCGCAACCTTACCCGGCGTCATAGGCGTGGCCGCAGATGAAAGCTGCGCGTGGGACGAATACCGCGCCCTCACAGACAGCCCGGTTCCCTTTCGTGCCCATCCCTATCCACGCCCCCTGCCCGGCCCGGCCCAGACGCAGAACTTTTACGGCCATAGTTTTGCCTCAGCGCATATTGCCGCTACGCTCGCCCTCCGGGCCGAGCGCCACCCAGACTTGACGCCAGAAACCGCCCGGACCTATCTCCAACAGACGAGTCACACGTGAGAGGCGAGAAAAAGTGCGAACACTACCCGGTGGCGGCCTGTAAGATGTCAGGCGCTCGGATCAGTTCCCGGTAAGTTCCCTGCCACTCGACCGCGCCGTGCTTAAGCACGACAACCGCATCGTCGGCGTGGAGAGAGCTCAACCGATGGGTCACCACGAGTGTCGTGCAGCCTCGCATCACCGCAGACAAGGTCTGACGGAGGTCGGCTTCGCTTTCGACATCAAGGCCGGACAGGGCTTCGTCCAGCACCAGAATCCGGGGCTTTTTGAGCAGGGCGCGGGCCAGGGCAATGCGCTGACGCTGTCCGGCCGACAGGCGCGTGCCCCGTTCGCCCACAGTGGTCTCGTAACCGTCAGGCAACGTGGTCACATACTCGTGCAGGCCAACTGCTGTGACCGCCGCAACGATCTCTTCGCGGCTTGCCTCCGGGCTGGCGTACGACACGTTTTCCAGAATCGAGGCGTGAAATAGAAAGGGCTCGTGGCCGATGACGACCACATGTTGACGTAGCCATACCAGGTCCAACTCCCTCACGTCATGACCGTCCAGGCAGATGGTCCCGGCCTGGGGCTCATACAGCCGTATCAGGAGGTCGACGAGCGTGGACTTGCCCGTTCCGCTCGGTCCCAGAACGGTCAGGCGCTGCCCGGCCCCCACCAGAAAACTCACCTGACGCAACACCGGCTGACTGGCCGGAGCGTTGGTCTGATAGCCGAACGATACGTCACGAAATTCGATCTCCCCGTGTAGCCCTTCGGGGCGTAAGGTCCCGCCGGACGGCTCGGTATATTCCTGTCCGATATCCAGAAACTCGAACACCCGGTCCACGGACACGCCAGCCCGCTCGATGCGTAGGTACAGGTCCATTAGAACCTGGATAGGACTGAAGGCGCGCGACTGGTAGGCGGCGAAGGCAACCAGACTGCCAATACTCATCTGGCCCTCAATCACCAGATAGCCCCCGTAGAGGGTGACCAGGGTACTGCCCAGAAACGTCGTAGCCGTCGCGGTCGTGCTGCCGATATAGCCGATCATTTCAAACCGTGTCACCAGCGCAACAAAGCGTTGACCCAGTCGGCCCAAACGCCCCAATTGGGTAGGCTCCGCACCAAACTGCTTGACGAATTTGATGGCCGACAGGGACTCAACCAGAAAGGCGGAAATCGAGGCGTTCAACTCGCGCACCTTGCGGGTTTCCTCGACCATATACGGCTGTATTTTGCGTACCCCATATATTTGGAGCGGGATAACGAGCAGGCTGACCAGAAAGAGCCGCCAGTTGAGCCAGATGAGAAATCCCACGGTTGCCAGCAGGACGAAGATATTGGTGACAAAGGTGAAGGCCGCGTCGGTGAGGACGGACTGAATCTCGGCAATATCGGTATTCAGGCGCGACAGGAGATCGCCCACTTTGACCTGGGTATGGAAGCGGAGAGAGAGCTTCTGCAAATGGGCGAAGAGGTGCTGTCTGAGCGCAAATAAAACGCGTGCCGTAACCTGGGTGTAGAGATAGCGATTGATCGCCCCTACCCCATAACCGAGCAGCGTGACACCCAGCATGATCCCGCACAGCGTCACCAAGAGCGATATGTTGCGTGCGAGCAAAACATCGTCAATCAGGATTTTGGTAAACAACGGCCAGAGCAGACCGAGAACGGTGCCAAAGGAGGACAGGAGGAAGATGAAACCGATTCTGCGCACATACGGCTTCACAAAGGGCGACAGCCGATAGAAACGGGAGAGTACCGAGGCAATATGCATAGCGACAGTCCTGAGAGGACGAATACCAGGCCGACTGTACAGCAGCTTGGCCGGAGACGAAATAGACACGGCCCTCGTGTTGCTCTTCCTGATCCGACGGCATAAGCTCCAAGCAACAATTCTACGATTCGCCATTGGCAGTCTGACGTGACACTCCCTTCCGCAGCAGACATCGTAGTTGCTGGCGGCGGTCCGGCCGGAGCGACTATCGCCCACCAACTCGCGGGCTTCGGCTATCGGGTCGTGCTTATTGAGAAGCGCCGTTTTCCACGGCACCAGATTGGAGAGTCCCTGACCCCGAGTATCCTCCCCCTGCTCGACTTTCTGGGTGTCCGGACGCAGGTGGAACAGGCCGGCTTTCTGCGGATGTCTGGCCACAGCGTGTGTTGGGGCTCGCCTCGACCGCGTACCGCGTATTACAGCTCGGATCACCACCGGCGCGGGTTTCAGTCTGTGCGCGCCGACTTTGACCTGATTCTGCTCAATCAGGCTCGCCAGGCCGGTGTCCGGGTTGTGGAAGGACAACCGGTGCGAGACGTCCGGCCTGACGGGGAACACGGCGTGACCGTCCGCTATGGTTCGAGAGAGCGCATTCGGGCGGAATTCTGTGTTGATGCGACCGGCCACGCGGGCATATACGCCCGCCACAACCTGCGCCAGCGGGACAGTGTCTTCCAGACCCTGGCCCTGACGGGCTATTGGCAAAACGCGGGGAATCCACCCGGCGTAGACTTCGCCAACACCCTGCTTGAAGCCTATGCGGACGGCATGGTCTGGTCAGTCCCGCTGCACACGGGCGAGCGGAATGTCACGCTGCTGCTTGACTGGCGACACAGCCACGCCATAAAGCGGGTCGGACTACAGCGCTTTTATATCGAGGAGCTCCGCAAGGCGGCCTATGTCTCGGGTTTTCTGGCTGACGCGCACCTTCCCCACCCACCTCAGGTTTTTGATGCCAGCCTGTATACCGCGCGGCAGTTTGTCGCCGGCCGCACCCTCCTCGTCGGTGACGCCGGCCTGTTCATTGATCCCTTGTCCTCGGAGGGAGTCCGGAAAGCCATGGCATCCGCCATTACCGGCGCCGTGGTTGTCAACACCATACTCCAGCGGCCCGTCATGCAGTCCCAGGCTGCCGAGCTGTACGAAGCCGGTCAGCGAGACACCTATCGCAGCCACTATCAACAATCGGCCCGCTATTACGCGGAAGAGGGTCGCTGGCCGGACCGTCCCTTTTGGCAGCACCGTTGCCTGCGCCTTGAGCCCGACGCGGGTCCCGCCGCTCCGCAGCAGCCGTCCACGGCCTTTTCTCCATTTGATTCCCAGCCGGTTTCACACGTAATGGTAACGCCTGACCTGCGTATCCAGGAGCGGCCTGTTATCGAAGGCTCGTATGTTGAGCTCCGGCCCGCGGTTGTGACTCCACGTTACCCACGCGGCCTGCGCTTTCTGTCCGGAGTCAATGTCCCGACCCTGCTGCGCTGCGTGCAGACGCAGCGTGCCGTTGTGGATATCCTGGCCGCCTATCAGCGGCATCCCGACGGGCGGCAGAGCCCGCCTGCCCAGGTCCGTCAGGTCCTGGCCCAGTTGTATCAAGAGGGTCTGCTCAGGCCGATTTCGCCAGACGAAAGCCAATCAGATTGAAGCGAAAATTGGGGTTGTTGCGGAAGCGGTAGGCAACCCGGCAAAACTCGGGGAAGAGCAGCCAGGCTCCTCCGCGCAACACCTTAACCGTTCCGGTCGCCGAGCCCTGCGGGTCCTCGGTCGGGGAGACTGTATAGTACTGCGGGTCGTACCAGTCGGCCACCCACTCCCAGACGTTACCGGCCATGTCATACAGACCATAGGGATTGGACGGATAGCTCCCGACCGGGGTGGTCCCGGCCCGATTATCATAATTTGCCAACTCCCGACTGATCCCATCTCCCCACGGATAGGGCTTGTCTTCTAACCCGCCACGGGCCGCGCTTTCCCATTCGGCCTCGGTTGGCAGCCGGCCCTCGGCCCAGGCGCAGTAGGCCTGGGCATCATGCCAGCTGACCAAGACCACCGGATGGGCTTCTCGCCCCGCCGGCGGAGCGTGGCGCTCCTGGTCCCAATTCTCACGTTCCACCCGGGCATCATCGAGATAGGGTGCACGATGGCCAGTGTCGATGACAAACTGCCGGTACTGGGCATTCGTCACCGGGTGTTGGGCAATATAAAAACTCCCCAGCGAGACCCGGTGGGCCGGACGTTCGGGCGGCGTCCCGCTCTCGCTTCCCATGCAATATTCGCCCGCGGGGATGCGGACGAGCAGACTACCATCTTTTGGGTTGACGAGAGGCTTCATGAGTTGACCAGGCGATAATCGCGACCCAACGAGTCAAAGAGTTCGGCCAGGGCACTTTCAACGCTGCGCCTCAGCCCTGCTCGCGGCACCATGGTCAGCGTCCCTTCCGTCCAGGTTGGGGCCATTAAGTGGACCTGCTCCGTTCGTTTCAAATGGACGACTTGTTGTACTTGCAGTTCGAGCGAATAGGCCAACACCGAGGCCGGGTGTTCCACGACCCGGAGAGAGATATTCAGCACGGCTGGAAAGTCCCCGACCGTCAGCGCGTTACGGCGTAGGTGAGTGGCAGCCAGCATGTTGAGCTGCGTTTCCGAAAATCCCAGTCTGCGCGCCGGAGGGCTAATGGTCACAATAGCCACCCGAAAACCCTCGATCCCGAACAGCGTCGTAGCGTCGGATCGGATGCCGGCAACCGGGGTGGGCCAGACCAGACAGACGAGCAGACACAGTATGCGGACGGCGGCACGGTGGGCTGAGAACGGCATACCATTACTTCGGCTGGGGAGCGGCTTGTTGTTGTTTGGCAAGCTGGAGGGCAACCGCCTTTTCGACCAAAGCAAACAGGCGTTGATTTTTTTCCGGTGGCAACGCCCGAAGCGCCTTTTGGACCAACCGGCCCATCTCCGTCACCTCCCGTCCGCTGGGCTGGGCGCCATGCTTTCTCAGCTCCTCCAGTTTCAGTCGCTCCTGCTCGGGTAACGACCGGAGGGCCTCGGCATAGATCGCGTCCATTTCGGCCCGCTCGTCGGGTGGTAAAAGCTGGCGACCGGCTTGGGAAAGTCGCATTCCCCGTTTTGCCGCAGGCATCCCGCGGGCTTGCAGGACACTCTGCACTGTCTCTTTGGGTAGGGGGCGATGGCGATAGGTAATCGTCACCGCCACCACACCTATGGTCAGGAGTCCTATCACCAGGAAAACGCCTTTGTACGAGCGCGCCATTGCCATGCCCACCTTATACGCGGTTCGGCACGGCCTGAGTAGGGGAGGAGATAGCGCGCGACCGGGAGTTGGTCAGCTTTCCCCGCAGCGGGAGAGACGCTATGCTCTTCGCTCCATGGCCCAGGAGCGTCTCTTTCCGCTGCCCGACCTCAGCGGCCGTCTAGCCGTGCTGGGGGGGCAGCCGCGCGACCGGACCGAGTTATGCCTGAGCCTCGCCCTGCGTCAAGCGAGTCAACACGGCGTGGTGGTGTGTCTGGACGCCCACGGTCGTCAGCAACTCGAAATGCCCTTTCGTCTCCTGCTGCGTGAAGACGCTGCCTATATTCCCCTACCGACAGAGGGGACGATTTCGGACGATATCGCTCAGCAGGTGCTTCAGACGCTGCAGACCGGTCTGGGTAGGACGCCTTCCCTGCCCCCCCTTCTCATCGTTGATGGTGCCCAAGAGACGGCCGACTGGGAGCACACACTGACTTTCTTCTTACGCACCGGAATGGTGGTAGTCGAATTCCTTCCACACCCATCCCGCCTCGTTTTTGGGCGGTACGAAACAACGCTGCTCTTGCGCAGAGAAGGAACTGAGGCTGAGGCGATCAGTCAGACCGTCGGCAGAAAGGTCGCGGCCGAAAATCTGGCCGCGTTGAAACAGGGAGAGGGGTATTTCATCCATCTGTCGCGGGTGTATCGGGTCCGATTCCCGGAGCACCCCTAGACATCAGCGCCTTCGTTGACAATATCGAGCCGGACCCGCCATAATCCCGTGCCAATAAAAGTAAGGGAGGGCGGATATGCGGGTTGTGATTCTCGGTGCCGGTGGTGTGGGTTCGGTTGTCGCCGGGCATCTCGCCCGGCATGGGGTAGACGCCGTCATGATTGCCCGGCCAGGTCACGCACGGGCTGTCCAGCAAAACGGTCTCCGCCTCACCGGACTGTCCGACTTTCGGGTCCGGCTGCCAGCATACACCGATGCTTCAGCCCTCGACACGGCCGATGTCCTGTTGATTACCGTGAAGACCAAGGACATGCCGCGCGCCTTGGCCAGCGTCAAACATCTGCGGACCAACAGTGTCGCCTCACTTCAGAATGGCGTAGTGAAGAACGCCCAGATGGCTCGCGTTTTTGGCGCGGACAGCGTCGTTGGCGCGACCACCATGATCGGCGCGACCCTCGTCCGCGATGGCGAGGCCCATTATACCCTGGACGGGATTACGTTCTTTGGCGAACCGGACGGCACGCACTCAACGCGGGTTGATCATCTTGCTCAGACGTTTGTTGACGCCGGGCTTAAGGCGGCCGCGGTCGAGAATATCGTCTCGATCGAATGGACGAAACAAGCCATCCAAAACCCCTTTGCCCCGCTGGCTGCCCTGACCCGCCTGCCGGTCCATTTGGTCTGGTCGAGCCCGGAACTGGCGACCCTCTCAGTCCATATGTTTCGAGAAGTTGCGGCCGTTGCGGATGCCCTCGGCATTCCCCTATCCGACCATGCGGCCTGGAGCCTGTTCAATCAGCAGACGCTCCGGGACGCTCCCTTCGACGAGGCCGTGCAGATGCTCGTCCGGGTGGGACAACGGGTGGCACAGAGCGGGCGGACGCAGATTATTCCGTCCATGCTCCAAGATGTCCTGGCAGGGAAAAAAACGGAGATTGAAGAGACCGTCGGACACGTCTTCAAGGAAGGTCAGCGCCTCGGCATTCCCGTTCCCTATACCGAGTTTGCCTATCGTGCGGTCAGAGCCATAGAGGACGATTACTCCGCACGGCTTAACACCTCTGAGTAAAAACTGATCGTCCATGTCTCCTACCTTTATGACGCGGGGATACGGAGCACCTTGCCCGCCTGAATGTGGTGATTGCGGAGGTTGTTGAGCCGGACCAAGGTCGCAATCGTGGTATTGTAGCGTAGAGCAATCTCCCCCAGGGTATCCCCCCAACGGACCCGGTAGAGCGTCGTCTCGGTCCGGCCGGTGGGAATCCGCAGGACCGCGCCTATATTAATCTGGGTCCCGCGTAGACTGTTTGCCGTCCTCAGAGCACGCACCGTCGTCCCGTAACGCCGAGCGATTCTCTCCAGGGAATCTCCGCGACGCACGGTATGCCGGAGGTCTTGCTCGTTTTTCTTTTCTTCAACGCCACGTCCCGCGGCAGAGGGCAGCGGTGTCGGCAGGGACGCTACCGTCTGTCTATCCGGCGCTGCCGCTGGGGATATTGGAAGGGAGAGTTCTTTCCCGGCCGCAAGGGGATGTAAATACCACAGCTGGTGCTGCTGACGAAACGTCTGCGAATCAACCTGAAAGACGTTGGCCAGCAGCTCGGGCGTGTCTCCAATACGGACCACATACACCGGCTTTTCCCCCACACCGACCAGATCCGCAGGTATCTCCACAGGATAGACAACAGTCGAGCCTCTTTGAAGAAAACGCTTCGCTAGCATGGGATTGTACAAGCGCAGGATGGTTGGCGTGAGCCGAAGGGCCTGGGCGACGGATTCCCATGACTCCTCGGGTTGAACTTTTCTCAGCTCAAGCTGTTCTGCTCGGCGACGTACTTCGGGCTCATATTCCTGCAAAACGGATTTATAGTACCCAATGCTCACCACGTATTGCAGCGTCTTGAAGTGGATGGGCTCGTCTTCTTGTACCCGATCGGGACCAAGCTTATAGGCGGCCAGTACATAGTCCTCACGCGCGAACTGGTTTTGCAACTGCGCCAAGTATTTGATGCCGGCTTCAATCTGGGTTGGACTGCCAAGTAACCGGACGAGTCCGGGGGGCATTTGGAAATACCCGACACCTCCGCCCGGGGAAACCCACTCCGCATTCCCGCCCGATTCCTGTAGCATCACGGCCCGAGCGAGCCGATGGTCTACCCCGTAGCGGGCGGCATGGATGTAGAGTTCACGCTCGATCTCAATGGTCTTACGGTACATGCCCAAGAGAGCAGGAGAGATGTCCGCCGTCGCCCATGCTGACTGCACCCAGAGCAAACCGCTCAGAAATACTATCCACCATGTCATTCTACATCCTCCAGCATTGCTGAAGTCAGGTTTCAATATACGCAGAACGGCCCGAGAAGGAAAGAATAATGCCCCGTTACGATGTTGAGGAGTGTGGTCTCGCCCTCGGTCTCTTCCACCGGACTTGATCTCGGTATAATAAGGCTTACATTCTCCTGGAATGCGCCGCGCTGTTTTTCTTGTTGAGCGCCAGGCAGTATCATTGTAAGGAAGTCTCTGCTCCCGTGTTTGAATTGTTCTCAGCATCCGCTATTGATCACTGGGTTTCTTACCTCACGTACTCACCCTATATCACCATCTTTCTGCTGCTTATTGCGGGGATATGGTTCATTCCGCTCGCCGAAGAAATTGCCCTCGTTGCCGCCGGCTATCTCTACTACTCGGACCAGGTTCAGCTGACCACTATGCTCATGCTGCTCGGCCTTGGCGTTTTTTGCGGCGATTTTGTTGGTTTTTGGGTAGGACGACATTGGAGGGGCAGAAGTCCGCGTTCGGCGTTTCCCTTTCTCCATCGCAGCAAATGGGTCGAGCGATTTAAGACCTGGCTTGACCGGCATCGGAATCGGGCACTTTTTTTGACCCGCTTCCTGCCCGGCCTGCGCCTCCCCGCCCATATTATTGTTGGCGCCCACGGGATGCCGACGCCTATCTATGTGCGAATTTCTCTGATTGCCATCGCCGTCTACGTGCCGATCATTTTCACGCTGGCCTATTCCTTTGGAGCCGAGATTGACGCCGCCCTCGTTTCTATCCAGCGTCTTGGGCACGTTGCGTGGGGCCTGCTGCTTGTCGCTGTTATTGTCTGGAGCCTCATCCGGTTCTGGATCACCCGGCAGTCCCTTTTCGACCAGCCCCAATAGAGGCGATGCGTGAACCGCCCTCTTGCGTCACGACCGACCGCATTGAGTCAGCGCGAGGTTTTCCGTATGGTAGGAACCTGAAATCAAACCGTTTCAGCTGGAGGAGATGACATGGAAAATCAGGGACAAGGACCGGCCTGGGTGGTTTTTCTGATCTGGATGCTCGCCCCCTTGCTGCTCTTCTTTCTTATTTTGACCTTTACTGGCTAGCAGAACTCAGAGAAGGAGCAACGATGAAACCACACGGGCAGAAAAGCCTCGGCCTTGTCCGGGCCTTTTTACTAGCAGGAGTTGTGCTAGCTCCGGGCTTACTCAGAGCCGAGGCCACCGGCACGGTACTGGCCACGGTCGGCGAGAGAAGCATTACCGAGGCAGAGATTGAAAACCAGATCAAAGGCCAGATGCTCCGTTTGAACAATCAAATCTACTCGCTCAAAAAGCAAGCGGTCGACTCGATCATCAACGCACACCTGCAAGAGCAGGAAGCAAAGAAACGGGGGATCACCCGCCAACAACTCCGCCAGCAGGAAGTGACCGACAAAACAGAACCGGTCAGCGACGCGGAGGTCGAGAATTACTATACTAAGAACAAAACCCGGTTTGGAGAGAAAAAACTGGAGGAGGTGCAAGCTCAGCTCAAACAATCCCTCCAGGCCCGCAAGCAGCAACAGCGCCAACAGGCATTTGCCGCCGAACTGCGCAAAGCCGCCACGATCGACTTTAAGCTGACACCGCCCATTGTTGACGTTCCGACCGCCGGAGCACCCACAAAAGGGCCACAGGATGCGCCCATTACGCTGGTAGAGTTCTCCGACTATCAATGACCGTACTGTGCCCGAGTGCAGTCTGCACTCTCCCAAATTCAGGAAAAATACAAGGATAAAGTCCAGTTCGTATTCCGGGATTTCCCGTTAACCCGGATCCATCCCCAGGCCTATAAAGCGGCAGAGGCGGCGCGCTGTGCCGGAGATCAGGGCAAATACTGGGAGTACCACGACATCCTGTTCGCCAATATTAAAGCCTTACAGTCCGAGGAACTGAAACAATATGCCGCCGACCTCAAACTGGACACAGCACAGTTTGCGGCCTGCCTGGACAATAACGCCTATACTGCGGCGGTCAGTAAGGACCTGGCGCTCGGCACCCAACTTGGGGTGAGCGGAACGCCGGCCTTTTTTGTGAACGGTCGCTTTCTGTCCGGTTCGCAACCCTACTCGGCGTTTGCCGAATTGATTGAGGAAATGCTGGCAACGCAGTAATCCATAGGGAGTGACTTGCCGGTCGCCCCTAGTCTTTCCCACCCAATCTGTCTGGAGACAGCCGTCGCGGCAGCGCTCCGCAGTGCTGTAGGGCTAAGGCATCAAGGCGTTCCAGGAACGCCTTTTTTTCAACCGCCGTCTGGTAGGACAAAGCGCACAATGCCTGACGGTCCTCCAGGGGGAAGGCCTGCCATTCCTTTAAATGGAGTTTGATGCCGACGTGGTCGAGCTTGTCTCGAACAGAGCGGGGAATCCAGCCAAGATCATCCGTCTCCATACCCGTTCCCTTTCCGCACAGCGATCTGTTCGCTCCCTACCCGCTTTCCCCATGTCGCGCAAGGCAACCCTGCCCCTATTGGCGATTCAGAAAGGGGTGTGGTAATGCTTCAGCCCATGTCAGCAAAGAAAGCAAAAGCTGCCCGCCGTAAGGCAGCCACACACGACCCGGCCTTACAGACAACGCGTCACGCCGAACGCTCCACTCCCAGTTGGCCACCGCTCGCCATACGTGTCTTTGGAGCGCTCGGCCTTGTCCTCGGAGTCTACCTCTCGGTCCTCCACTATCAGGCGGGGGCAAGCGGTAGTATTGAATCGGCTTTTTGCGGCACCGGGACCACGGTCAACTGTAGCCTGGTCTTGAGCAGCGCCTATGCCACCCTCTTTGGGGTTCCTGTTGCCGTCCTGGCCGCTGGTAGCTATGCGATCCTCCTCGCTAGCACGTTCCTGGCAGTGCCTGGGCTGACCGCCCTGCTGTGTGGCTGGATGTTTGTCTTCTCGCTGTATATGGCGGCGATTTCATTCTTCACGATAGGAGCGGTCTGTCCCCTATGTACCGCTCTGTATCTGGTGAACCTGGGCCTCTTCGTGAGTGCCGTTGTGCAGGGGCGGGCAGACCATACGATGACCCTCCCTCGGCTTGCTTACGCCGCGCTGGGCTTTTCCGTCGTGTTGTTGGGCATCGGGCTGACCCAGACAGAGGACGCCGCACACGTCACCCCCCTTCAGGAATATCTCGCGCCTCCTCCAGCAGAGATGGACATGGGTTTTGTGCGCTATTACTACGACCAGCCCGCCGTCGTGCTGCGTGGGTCGGAACGGCACGTCGAGGGCCCCGCGGGCGCCGTGCTCACCATTCACGAGTTCGTTGATTTCCGCTGTCCACAATGTGCCAGAGCCCGAGACACTCTGCTGAAATTTCAGCATGCCAACCCGGATGATGTCCGCATCGTGTTTCGGCACTATCCGCTTGACCAGCAGTGTAACACCGGCATGAAGAGCCAAGTTCATCCGGGTGCTTGTGCGGCGTCAATGGCTGCCGAGTGCGCGGCGGAACAGGGAAAATTCTGGGAGTATGCCGACCTCTTGTTTGCGGATCAAACCAAATTCAAGCGGACCGACTTTGACGCCCATGCCAGGACCGCTCGATTGGATTTCGAGCAGTTCAACGCGTGTATGGATGACGGGCGTACTGAGGCGCTGGTCAAGAACGATATTGACGAGGCCCTCCGCCTTGAGATCGAAGCCACGCCCACCCTAGTGGTGAACGGGCGGATCATCCGGGGTCTGCCGCCCGTTGGCAAACTCGCCTCCCTGGTTACCCTCCAAAAACAGCAAAAAACCAGCGCCTCCCCCTAACTGTGAAAAATCGGTCCTGCGATGTCACCCTTATCCTACGATGACGTGTTCGCGGGTAATGATAAACGGCAGTTTGGTGCCATCAATGAAATTGGCTTCATCCGCCCGGGTGGCCGTGTATTCGGGCAAACTTGCTGAGGTCCGCATAGCCTGCGTGTCAGCAAACCAGGTAATGGCCACCCCGTCATAGATGGGCGTTTTTCCGGCCCGATACGCGGAGAGTCGGGTATGGCTCTGCACATAGCGTCTGACCACCGGAATGGCCGCACCGAGCGGGCCGTGGACTTCCCGCCAGTGCTGCTGAAACGCCTCAATCGACAGGTCGGCCCGATGGGTGACAAACTCCATATTCTTGACCGCGTTGGCCGGGACACTCTCAGCCTTAATCGTATGCTCCTGGGTGATAATGCTGCCCATGGTTGAGAGGTCGATGAAATTCGGCTCGTCAGCCCGAACCGCGGCGTATTCCGGCGTATCGGCCTGGGCCCGCAGCACCTGGGTGTCCTCGACCCACACCTCGGCTACGCCATCGTAGACCGGCTCTCCCTTGCGGTAGCCGGACAGCAGCGTATGCGACTGCACATAGCGCTGAATGCCCGGCAGCTTGACGACCACGTCGGCGTGTTTCATCCGCCAGTACTCCTGGAAGGCTTCGACCGACATGCCCGGTTTCCGCTTAAAAAATGACATGAGTTTGATCATACCTCGCCCTTTCCTTGGTAGATGCTACGTGTATACGCACTGCCCTTCCCTTACCTATTGGACACCACTGTCACCGGTCAAGCCAATCCCTTTGCATTGAGTCTGCCAGACCAAGCGCGTATAAAAGTTGAGCGTTCCATCGAATGCGGCGGAACGGCATAAGGAGGCAGCATGATTTCGGTCGGCTATGTTCCCGATACCCACGGTGGCCCGTATCAACAGCCAGAACCCGACCCGGAGCGTTCGGCCGATTTTGCCCAGCAGTTGCTGCACGAGGCCGAGCAGGCAGAACAGGCCGGCTTTGACGCCCTGTTTGTGCCCGAACGACACGCCCGCACGGAATGCATGTTTCCCTCGACCCTGACGCTCATGGCCGCGCTGGCCGCCCGCACCGAGCGTGTCAAGATCGGCTCCTACGTCATCATGCCACCCCTGTATCACCCGGTCCATCTGGCCGAGCAGGCCGCCATGATTGATGTTCTGTCACGTGGTCGTCTCATCATGGGCGTGGGCGTGGGCTATCATATTGATTACTTCAACCATTTTGGCGTATCGATTCGGCAACGCGAGGGCCGCTTTGAAGAGTGTCTCGACATCATGCACAAGGCCTGGACCACACCGGGGCCGCTTGCCCACCACGGCCGGTATTACGATTACGACGCGATCCACATTACGCCCAAACCCTACCAGAAACCCCGCCCTCCCATTTGGATAGGCGCGTTTGGCCCGAAGTCCATCGCGCGGGCCGGGCGCTTGGGCGATGTCTGGTCGATGGCGCCGTTTTTTGACACCTTTGATACTCTCAAAGGCCAACTGGAAATCTATCAGGAGGCGGCAATCAAGGCCGGGAAAACGCCGCATGTGGCACTACTCCGGGACGGCTGGCTGGCCTCCAGCATGGAAGAAGCCGAAGAGACGTTTGGCCGGCTCTGGCTTGAGGAGTGCAAGTTTTATCTGCGTATGGGCATGCTCACGCCGACCAAAGATTTCCGCTCAGAAGCGGATTTCACCCTAGATAAAGTCCGCCCCTATCTGGTGATGGGCACAAAAGACGACTGGCTCGAACACCTCGACCTGTGGCAAAAAGAACTCGGAGTCGAGCATTTCGTGCTGCGCTGCCGGGTACCCATGGGGCCCAAGCCGGAGCAGATCATCGAATGCATCCAACGGCTGGGCGAAGAAGTCTTGCCCGCCCTCAAGACGCTAGCGTAAACGGCCTCAGTACAAAACGAAGAGGGAACGCATATGGATTTTCAATACACGCCTGAACAGGACGCCCTTCGGGCTGAAGTCCGCGGCTGGTTGGCCACGAATTTGGACCCCGCTCTGTGTGTCGACGACCCTAAAGACGAGCGGGTTGCCCCGGACCGGGAAACGTTTGAAAAACGCCGTATCTGGCAGCGCACCATGTACGCCAGCGGCTGGGTCGGTATTGCCTGGCCCAAAGAATACGGCGGACGCGGCGCCGGTCTGCTGGAACAGGTCATTTTTGACGAAGAATACACCAACGCCCACGCGCCGGTCTTACCCGGCTACTCCGGCATTGCCCTGTGCGGTCCGACGCTCATGCACTGGGGCACGGATGAACAAAAGGGACGCTTCCTCAAGCGGATACTGAACGGCGATGATGTCTGGTGTCAGGGGTATTCCGAGCCCGGCGCGGGTTCGGACCTGGCCGGCCTGCAAACCAAGGCCGTGGCCGAGGGAGACGATTTCATCATTAACGGCCAGAAGGTCTGGACCTCGGGCGCGCAGTACGCGGACTGGATTTTCATGCTGGTCCGGACCGACCCGGACGCGCCCAAACATCGTGGCATCAGCTATATACTGGTCAATATGAAAACCCCCGGCGTGACGGTTCGGCCCTTGGTCCTGATGAACGGCCATTCGCATTTCAACGAAGTGTTTTTTGAGGATGTACGTGTGCCCAAAGCCAACCTGGTTGGCCCGCTCAATCAGGGCTGGAAGGTCGCCATGACGACGTTAATGTTCGAGCGCGCCTATGCCGGAGTCGCAAATTATGACGACCAGATTGGACGTTTGGTGGAACTGTCCCAACAGGTTCACGTCGACGGAAGCCCGGCCTGGGAACAGTCCTGGGTACGGCAGAAGCTGACCCAATTTCACATTGAAAGCCAGGCCCTGAAATACACCCGCTTACGCGGCCTGACCAAGCTGCTCAAGGGTTTGCCCCCAGGCCCGGAAGGCTCCATGCTGAAGCTGTGCGGCTCGGAGTTGGGTATCGATATTGCCACGTTTGCCAGCGAACTCCTCGCCGGTGCAGCCATTGCCGAGCAGGCGACCGACGTCGTCCCCGACGCCCCGCGCTGGTTTAACCGTGTTCTCAGCGCCCGGCAGTACACGATTGCCGGCGGAACGAGCGAGATTCAGAAGAATATCATGGGTGAGCGGGTGTTGGGGTTGCCGAAGGGATAAAAGGACGAAACATACTGGGCGGGAAGCTTGCTCCTATACGTTAGGCTCTCCCATCTCCCTTTAATTGCCCCATCACGACCGTGTCGGCATATCGTCCGTTCAGACAGCGGTCCTGTCGCAGGGTTGCTTCATGGGCAAAGTCCTGCTGTTCCAGCAGGTTGATGGTCTGGACTTCCGCGGCATCCACGTACAGCCACAGACGGTTCATACCGAGGACTTTAAACACATGGCGTGTCATCAGGTCGACGGCTTCAGACAGACAGCGCTCGCCGTCTGTCTTCTGCTTGCCGAGAAAAAATCCTAATTGGACGTGACTATTTTCCTGGTCAATGCAATTGAGACCAATGAAGCCGATCAAGCTATCCGTTTCCTGCGCGACAATACCAAGAGCAATATCGTGTGCGTCACTTTTGGTGCGTTCCAGAAACAGCTCTACGGCGGACTGGTCCAGGAGACGGTAAAAGAGGTCTAACGCAGTCCGTATTGCTGGCTGAGTTGTCCAGTCGGTCAGGCTGGGAACATCCTCAGGCTCCAGCGGGCGGAGATAGACGTCTGTGCCTATACGGAAGGGGTTGCGCATTACTCATTACATATCCCCTCTTGGGAGGGGTGCCGCGCGAGCGGCGGGGTGGGTTTTGTCTGGCTAACTAGGGGAACCCATTCCGGCATTCGGCCACCCTTCCGAGGAGGGGATTTTTTAGGTTTTGCTCGACTCGGACGCAGGCAAAGCTGGTCCTTTCTCCCATTCCTCGCGCAGAATCGCCATGACGACCGTGTCCCAAAAATGACCGGCGTACACATGCTCCTGTCGCAGCACGCCTTCCCACCGGAAACCGACTTTTTCGTATACGCGAATTCCGCGCAGATTATATTCGTACACGTGGAGTTGGACTCGATTCAAATGGAGTTCTTCGAAAGCATAGCGCACCACCAGCCTTGTCGCCTCCGTTCCATACCCTTTGCCCCACATACTTTTCTCGCCAATCATCATGCCCAGACTGGCGCTCTGGTGTCGAAAGTCGATCTGATTTAGCCCGATCGAACCTATAAGCTGGTCGGTCCCTGAACGACAATGCCGAAGAGCACATCATGCCCACTGGCATTCGTCTTCTCAATCCAGGTCTGCTCCGCTTGTCTGTCCATGACCGCCGCTCCGACGGCCAGGGTGCGGGTCACCTCAGCATCGTTGATCCACGGCACAAAGGCTGCCGCATCCTCGCCTGTCAGCGGTCGAAGGTAGACTTGGCTCCCGGTCATAGTTTGCCTCTCACTCACGTCCTAGACCTTCCACAACGTGCGCGCAAACGTCTCATAACCCAGTGCTCTCAGGAGCAATTGTCTTTTTGTTCGCGCCAGGTATAATGATTCATCTATGATGAGTCGTCCGAACCATTATCTATTCCAGCATAGCCGGAATTGGTGGTGGCTGCCTGAGGAGGTGGCCCGGACGTAGGATAACGACTGAAATCGGAGCCGCCTTTTCGCTGAGAGGCGGCTCTTCTTTTGCTAGGCCGCCGCCTCTCCCAAGGTTGCGGCCTTTTTCGTATAGGCCCGGCTCCATTAACGGAGGATAGTGAGGCCAGTATGACATCCCTGCTCCAACACACAGACCATTACCATACCCGTGGAGGGATCACCGTTCATCGAGTGATTGACGACCTGCCTGCGGCAGACACCATCGAGCCCGTTCTGGACGCGCTCGACAGCCAGCGGGGGGCCCTGTTTGCCTCAAGCTATGAATATCCCGGACGCTACACCCGCTGGGATATGGGCTTTATCAACCCGCCTCTGGCGATCGGAGGGCGTGGTTTGAATTTTTGTGTGTCAGCCCTGAACGAGCGCGGCGCCCTGCTCTTACCGGCCATCACCGCAGGGGTCGAGCAGCTCTCCGCCGTCACCTCGTTGGAGGTCCAGGGGCAGGACCTGATTGGCTCTGTCACACCAACGCGTGAGCGTTTCCCGGAGGAGCAGCGCAGTCAGCAAGCGTCGCTTTTTTCCGTGCTGCGCGTGCTGGTGCAGCTCTTTTATAGCACCGCGGAGCCTCATCTGGGCCTGTATGGTGCGTTTGGTTACGACCTCGCCTTTCAGTTTGAGCCGATACGGCTGCGTTTGGAACGTCCGGCCGATCAGCGCGATCTGGTACTCTATCTCCCTGACGAACTGATCGTGGTTGACCATCGACGCGAGCGGGCGATGCGACGCAGCTATGAATTTGAAGTAGACGGACACTCGACGCATGGCATACCCCGCACCGGCAAAAGCCAGGCGTATCAGGGAAACCCCCAGGTGGACCAAGGCTGCGACCACGAGCCGGGGGAGTATGCCACGGGGGTCACCGTGGCCAAAGAGGCCTTCAAAAAGGGAGACCTGTTTGAGGTGGTGCCCGGACAAACGTTTTTTGAAGGCTGCACGGCCTCGCCCGCGGAACTGTTCCGACGCCTCCGGGAACGCAACCCGTCGCCGTACGGCTTTCTTATCAACCTCGGACAGGACGAATACTTGGTGGGGGCCTCGCCCGAGATGTACGTTCGGGTTGAAGGCAGGCGTGTCGAGACCTGCCCCATATCGGGCACCATTGCCCGCGGGCAGGACGCGATCACCGATGCCGACCGGATTCTTGAACTGCTGACCTCAAAGAAAGACGAGTCCGAGCTGACCATGTGCACGGACGTGGACCGCAATGACAAGTCTCGCATTTGTGAGCCGGGCAGCGTCCGCGTAATTGGGCGGCGTCAAATCGAAATATACTCCCGGCTGATCCATACCGTTGATCATGTGGAGGGCTATCTCAGAGAAGAGTTTGACGCGCTCGACGCCTTTTTGGCCCACACCTGGGCCGTGACCGTCACCGGCGCTCCCAAAGCCTGGGCCATGCAGTTTATTGAGGACCACGAAAAATCGCCCCGCGCCTGGTACGGTGGCGCGGTGGGTCTGATTGGGTTTAACGGCAGCCTGAATACCGGCCTGACGCTGCGGACTATTCGTCTGAAAGACGGAGTGGCCCAAGTCCGGGCCGGCGCCACCCTGCTCTACGACTCCGACCCGCAGGCGGAGGAGGAAGAAACCCACATCAAAGCCTCCGCTTTTCTCGACGCTATCCGCCGCCCGCGTGGCTTTACTCTAGAAAAAGGTATGCCTTTAGCCCCTGTTGGCCGGAATAAGAAAATTCTGCTGATCGACCATCAGGATTCCTTTGTCCATACCCTGGCCAATTATTTGCGCCAAACCGGAGCCGAGGTCCTCACCCTGCGGACCGGTTTTCCCGAGCGCGAATTTGATACCTACCGTCCCGACTTGGTTGTCCTCTCGCCTGGTCCGGGGGAACCTGGAGATTTCAACCTCTCGGAGACGCTCAACGCTATCCTGAAACGACACCTGCCGATCTTTGGCGTGTGTCTGGGCCTCCAGGGGATTGTCGAGTACTTTGGTGGCAAACTCGCAACGCTCTCCTACCCAATGCACGGCAAACCGTCCCGCATTCACGTCCTCAATAGGCACGGGCTGTACGACAATCTCCCCGGAGCGTTTCGGGCGGCGCGTTACCACTCGCTGTTTGCCCTGCAGGACAGCCTGCCCGCCTGCCTGTGCGTCACCGCCGAGAGCGACGATGGCGTTGTCATGGCGGTTGAGCATGCCGACCTGCCCATCGCCGCAGTGCAGTTTCATCCGGAGTCCATCTTGACGCTTCAAGAAGATCTGGGTCTGCGTTTGATGCATAATGTGGTGGAGACACTGACCGCTCCACGGAAGGTACAAGCGGCGTAGGGGAAGACGTTCGGCCTAGAATTATCCGCCAAGGTCGGCTAGATTCGGGAAAGGAAACTGTCGGAAACACACCGCCTACGAAACGGAGGAAGCAATGAAATTCACGTGGTTTAACCTTATGCCGTGGCCGACCCTGCCGGATAATTTTCGCGAAAAACACCACTCCGTATGGGTGGATATTCCCAACACGCTGTATGACCCCAACAAGGGTCACTTTGTCTACCACGAGTATATGGATCAACTCGAATACGCCGACTCGCTCGGCTATGATGGCATCGGCGTCAACGAGCATCACCAGAACGGCTACGGCCTGATGCCCTCTCCAAATATCATTGCCGCCGGTCTGGCCCGGCGCACGTCCCAGGCCGCACTGGCGGTGATCGGCAACTCACTGGCCCTATACAACCCGCCGCTTCGGGTTGCCGAAGAATTTGCCATGCTGGACGTCATTTCCGGCGGTCGCCTGCTGGCCGGCTTTCCGGTCGGGACTTCGATGGACACCAATTATTGCTACGGCCAGATTCCCGGTCTGACCCGCGATAAATATGCCGAAGCGCACGAGTTGGTCATGCGGGCCTGGCACGAGGACGAGCCGTTTGCCTTTGACGGTAAATACAACCAACTGCGCTATGTCAACCTGTGGCCCAAGCCGATTCAAAAGCCGAATCCGCCGATCTATATCCCCGGCGGCGGTTCGGTCGAAACCTGGGATTTCTGCCTGGATAACGACTACAACTACTCCTACCTGTCCTTCACCGGTTATCTGCGCGGGAAAAAATTGCTGGACGGCTATTGGGATCGCGTGGCCGCCCGCGGCAAAGACGAATCCCCCTACCGGGCGGCCTTTGCCCAGACCATTTGTGTTGCCGATACGGACCAGCAGGCCGAAGAGATGTACGCCGAGCACGTCAACTATTTCTATAACCGCTGCTTACACGTCCACGGCGGTTTTGCCGACGCGCCGGGCTATCGTACGATTAAGACCATCAAGGCCGATGTGCTCAACGCTTTGAGCGAGGAGATGCAAAGCCTGTTTCCGAACCTGACCTGGAAGGAACTGGTTGACGAGGGCTATATCATTGCCGGCAGCCCGGCCACGGTTCGCGAACGCATGGAAGACCTCATTAAGTCTCTGCGCGTGGGACATATCTTCTGCCTGATCCATATCGGCAATATGCCCGACTGGAAAACCCGCTACTCGACCAAGCTGTTTGCCGAACAGGTCATGCCCCACCTGCGCGATATGTGGCCGGAGTGGAAGGATGACAATCGCTGGTGGTGCAAGCCGCTCGACGAACGGCTGCAACCCGAGACCGGTATTGAGCAGGCGCGTCAGGACGCAAGGATGCCGCTATGAACAGCCGCATGATCGAGACGGGACGTGGAACCAAGGTCCACGTCCTCGACGCGGGCAGCGGCGAGCCATTGGTCTTTATGCACGGCGCCGGCGGCTTGTTTCCGGAGAATCCGTTCCTCGACCAACTGGCCCAACATTACCATGTGTTCGCCCCTGAATTCCCAGGTTTTGGCGATTCAACCGGCGAAGCCCTGCTGGAAGATATGCTGGACTTCGCCCTGCACGGCTGGGATGTGGTGCACGAGTTGGACTTGACCAAGCCGCATATTGTCGGTCATTCGATGGGCGGCATGATTGCGGCGGAAATGGCAGCCCTGACACCGAACGACGTTTCCAAGCTCGTCCTGGTCGCCTCAGCCGGTCTGTGGCTGGCGGAGCATCCAATCCCGGACATTTTTTCCTTTCTGCCGCATGAGTTCGCGCAATATCTGTTCCACGACCGGTCTCAGGGTGAGGCCATGTTGACCGGTGGCCTTGATCTCAAAAACCCCGAGGCGCTCAAAGAGTTCTATATTGGCAATTCCCGCCGGTTGAGTATGGCCGGAAAAATTCTTTTCCCGGTTCCCAACCGACGACTTTCAAAACGCCTATACCGCCTCAGCGCGCCAACGCTGCTGGTATGGGGGAAGAGTGACGCGCTCATTCCTCCGGTCTACGCGGAGCAGTTCAAAGCGCAGATTGCCAACGCCGAAATTATTGAAATCGAAAAAGCCGGACACATGCTTCCCTACGAACAGCCGGAAGAGTTTGTTCAGGCAGTGACGACCTTTCTGCAGTAAACGGCACGGGCGTTGCGCCCGTGCCCACTTTCCCACCCGGACCAACACCCGCTACGCCCAAGCCTTTCCTCAACCGGCCCGAAGTGGTATGGCGGGAAGGGTACGGCACTAATTGAGGGAGGGAGCCCATGCCGATTCAAAGCGTAGAGCGCACGGCTGCGCCGGACGATATCCTTGCCATTCTCAAACGAGACGGGGTGGTCATCATCCGGGAGTTGATTGATCGGGCCGCCATGCAAGACATTATGGGCAAGGTCGAGCCCAGACTCGCCGAGCGCAAAACGGGCGGTGGGAAGTTTTTCGGGTATCGCAAACGCAGTATAGGCGCGTTGTTCTCTCACGGACCGGAGCTGAGCCAACTCCCCCTCAACCCGATCGTTCAATCACTCGCAGACCAGGTGCTTGGTCCAAGCTGTAAGGCCTACCAGCTCCATGCCACCGGATCGATACAGGTCTGGGGCGGTGGACAGAACCAACCGCTGCACCGGGAACTCGACGCCTATACGCCGTTTATCAAGCTCAATCCGGACGACCCGGAATACATCCTCTTTTTCATGTTTGCCGGTAGCGACTTTACCGCTGAGAACGGCGCAACCCGGCTCGTGCCGGGCAGCCATCGCTGGCCGGCAGACCGGTGTGCAGCCGAAGAGGAAGTCTGCCAGGCCGCCATGCCACAAGGCTCCGCGGTGGTGTGGCTTGGCAAAACGCTGCACGGGCTGGGTACGAATACCACCGACACCCCGCGCACTGGTCTGTTTTTTTCCTTTAGCGTGGGTTGGCTGCGGCAGGAAGAGAATCAGTATTTAGCCGTCCCGGTTGATATCGCGAAAGAACTGCCGGAACGTTTGCAGCAGTTGCTCGGCTATCGGGCACACGACACCTTTCTCGGCTGGGTTGATGGCCGGGATAGTGAACTGCAAACCCGCGAAACCCCACTTGAAATGTTCGAAGATGTCGAAGGGGTGACGTATTGAGGAGCGGCCCTTATGGCAGAGTTTAACTACTCGGCTTTTTTTCGCCGGATTCAAGACCTCAAGCAGTTGCAGATCAGGGCGGAGGATGTCTCGTGGATCGAGAAGCACCAGACGCCCGACCGCGCCTACGATACCGTGCTGTATCTGGGCTGCAATATTTTACGCACGCCACATATCGCCAAGCAGGTCATTGACGTGTTCACACACCTGGGGATCGATTTTATTCCCGTCGGCGGGGTGCAGTTCTGCTGCGGCATCGTGTGGGACAAATTTGACGGTCCCAAGCGAGGCAGTCAGGTTTCTGATCGGACGGTTGAACGCTTGGAATCCTATCAGCCCAAGCAAGTGGTCATGTGGTGTCCGTCCTGCAACGTTCATTTCAAGGACATCGTCATTGGCCGCGACAGCCGTCATCCCCAGTTCGAGATCACTCATACCACCCAGTTCCTGGCCGAGATGGTCCGGCGCGGGGAGATCGCGTGGGAACGCGCGGTTTCCGGTAAGGTCGCGCTGCATACCCACGTGGGCCGCACCGGGCATGAAGAGGGACAGCGGCGGGCCAAGCGGGACCGAGAGGCCGCAGCCGCCCTCCTGGATTCGATTCCTGGTATCGAACTGCTCGACGAACTTCAGTCTCCACCGGAGTTGGACTACGACTGCGGGGCGGCCGGCCTGCGTCTGCCGCCGCAGCACTTTCAGGCCATCCGGGCTGAACTGGTCCGCTCGCTCAAGAGTACGAGTCAGGCGGATACACTGGCAACGATCTCACACGCCTGTCATCGCGAGTGGTGCGACATCGGCGACACGCGGCTCACCGTCCGCAATTATATCTCTTTCGTTGCCGAAGCCCTGGGGCTTGAGACCGAGCACGATCAGCTCGGCGATTTCAAGAAGACCACCGACCTGGAAGACATCCTGGATCGTTCACGTGACGCCTGGGAGTCGCACGGCCTCAGCCGGGAGCAGGCCAGAGACTTGGCTACCAAATACTTTGCGGACGGCGCCATGGCTCCGTAGTTCGCGGCTCTGTAGTACATGAAACGCGGAGCAGATATGCCGACCTGTCTTTTGCCTACAGTTCAGCCTTGAATGTATCTGTCAGGCCGTTGGCATACGAGACCCGCTTGGGAGTCAGGCGCATCATGCGTAAGCTGTCATAGCCAAAGAACGGTTCTTCAAACGGGTTCTTTGTCAGGAAACGCTCTTTTAACTCGTCCCATTCGGCGCTGTCCCGAGCGACCTCTTTGGCCAGTCCCTGTATCGTCGCGCGGGCCACTTGAAAGGTTGAGACATCACCCGTGTCTCTATTATCAACCACAACGGTCGCTTGAGGACGCGCGAGCAGATTGTGATACTTTTCCGCATCGGCCAGCATAATGAAGATCAAATCCAGCTCGTCGGTCTGCCCAAACGCTTGCATATGGGCCGTCGGCCAGGCTTCCCCTTGAGTTGTGAGGATTGCCACGTGCTGCTGCGCGCACAGGTCTGCGAGTTTTTGTTTTTGCTCGGCATCCATGAATGTCTTCCTTCCTTATTCCATGCGGGTCAGGTGAAGAGTCTGCGCTCGGCTATGCCTGCTCCCGATCGTCAAACGTCATGATCGTCCGAAACTTGCGGAGTACGTCCTCCCCGTAATCGGCACGAATCTGTTCGGTGACCTTCGGTGGTACCCCCACGTCATCCCGGGCATCGGCTGCACCGCTAATAACAGTCAGCAACACGCTGTCTTTGGGCGCGCTGTTGCGGAAGCCGCGATATACACCTGGCGGGCAGGAGAACACGTCCCATTTATTGAGCGTGACGGTTTCCTGGCCTTCCTCGCCAACCGAAAACTCAAACGCACCGTCGAGGACCATGAAGGTCTCATAGGTATTGTTGTGCGAGTGGAGGCATGGCCCTTGTCCTGGCGGGCAAACGGAAACGTGCATTGTTGTTCCCGCCGCTCCAAATATCGCGGCAGTCTCACCAAACGGATTCTTGGTCTTCTCCAGAAGGACCGGCATGAGGGTGCGCGCAAAGATGACATCCATCGCGTCCTGCGACACGTCCGCCATATCTTTTGACGTGGACATGGGCTGGAGCTGATCAAACCGGGCCACTCGCCGGGCAATTTCCTCTTTGGTCATGTTGCGATTTGCCATTGCTCCCTCTCCTTCAGACTCGTGGTCTTACCATAAACGTTGAGACGCTAAGGCCGCGCCTTGGCTCAGCACCTGTAGTTTCGCCCATACCACATCGTCAGCGACCATGGTATAGCCGGCAAAAGTTGAAAACCCACAGTCCGTACTGGCGATAATACGTTCCCGCTCGCCAACCACGTCGATCAGCCGCGCAATGCGTTCAGCAACGACCTCGGGGTGTTCGAGATAATTCGTCGTCACATCCACCACACCAGGAAAGAGCAGCATATCATCCGGGAGCGGGTAGGACACAAACAGCTCGCCCTCATGCTGATGGCGCGGATTGGCAAAGGGAATGCTCAACCCGCCCACCTTGGCCTGATAGAGGAGCGGCAACAGGGGCTCCAAATCCATATCGTCGATATGGGGACCGTCCCAGTTCCCCCAGCACACGTGCAGCCGCACGCGGTCTTTGGGGATGTTGATCAGGGCGGCGTTGAGCGCCTCAATATGCAGTTCGACCCGTTTGAGAAAGGCGTCGAGCGGTTTATTCACATACAGAATCTGGCGCTCTAAGGCCAGGTCGGGTCCATCGACCTGAAGAATATGGCCGTGCTCTACAATGAGTTCATACTCACCGCGCAACTCCTTGGCCAAGGCCATCACATAGTCCCGGTCAGTGGTGTAGTCGAGATTGTTTGGATTGCGCAACAGAGTGGTAGAGACAATGCCCGGAGTGGCGGCGGTCACAAACGTCTCTGCTACGTGGTTCCCGATCCCCGTGCGTTCCAGGGATGCTTTGAAGAGCCGCAGCTCTTGCTGCGCGGCGTGCTGCTCTGTGTCGTATTTCACGGCGTATTGGCATTCCGGCATAGCGTATAAGGTTGCGCTCTTGGAAATCTCGTCTCCCCTTGACGCTTGTTGTTGCTTGAGTTTGGCATAGCCTGGAAATTTTGCAAAATCAGTCACCGTACCACGTGGCGAGTGGCCCCCAAAGCCTGACATGCGGTCTTTGACATAAAAAGAGAATCCGAGCCGGGGCAGTTCGCCATCGCAGACAATATCGACCCCCACCGCCTTCTGTTTTTGCAACACATAATCGAGGTCGTGCTCGACCTGTTTTTCAAATGCGGCTTCATCGACCTCGTGACGGGCTTCTCGATCGACCAACATCTGAAGGAGCCTTGCACTACGTGGCAGACTGCCAGCATGAGTGGTGAGAACACGATCAGTGCTGCGTTGCATGCAAATTTCTCTCCTCCATCACGAACCTGCCGGAACCCAGCAATAGTGAATATCAATAATAAATTGCCACGCGGCAAGCAAGATTATCTTTCTCCCAATCCATTCGCTATACTTACGCCGCAGCGTTCCGCAGGAATGTCCTGAAATATAAAGGAGGACTGTATGTCTGCCGATGCCCTGACTGTTCGCGCCCTCCGCGCCCGCGCGGTCAGCTTGCCGATGAATCGCCCGATATATACCGGGGGTGGATCGGTCACGAGATTTCCCATGGTCCTGGTTGATCTTGAGGCCGAGGAGGGCATTTGCGGTTGTAGCTATATCTTCTGCTATGCCCCATTTGTCATGCTGCCGCTGGTGAAGCTGCTCGAAAATCTGGGCGAGCTTATTGTTGGCGACAAGGTTATCCCGCTCGCCCTGGAAGAAAAGCTCCACAAGGCTTTTCGGCTGCTCGGCCCGCAGGGTTTTACGGCCATGGCCGCAGCCGGGATCGATGCGGCGGCCTGGGACGCCTGCGCCAAGGCGGTAGGACAGCCCCTGGTACAACTCTTGGGCGGGCAATCACAACCCATTCCAGCCTATAACAGTACCGGCCTGAGCATTACGGACGTAAACCGGGTACGGAGTGAGGCCCGCGAGTTGGTTGAGCCGGGCTTCGATGCCATAAAGGTACGACTTGGCTATGAAGATGCCCGCGCGGATGTCGAGATCGTACGGGCAATCCGCAATGCCGTGCCGGACGATATCACGCTTATGTCAGACTACAATCAATCCTTGACCGTGTCGGAGGCCATACAACGCATCCACGCTCTTGACGGCGAAGGGCTGTGTTGGATCGAGGAGCCAACGCGTGCAGACGACTACGCCGGCTATGCCCAGATTCGCCAAGCCACTCATACGCCCATCCAGCTTGGGGAGAACTTCTGGGGGCCGCATGACATGGCCAAAGCTATTGCGGCCGGGTCAGGAGATTTTCTCATGCCGGATGTCAATAAAATCGGCGGCGTGTCCGGCTGGCTGCGTGCCGCCGCACTGGCCGAGCCAAGCGGGATTCCCATCTCCTCTCATCTCTACCCGGAAATCAGTGTTCATTTGCTGGCCGCAACCCCGACGCGGCACTGGCTGGAGTATGTAGACTGGGCCGAGCCCGTGCTCCAGGAACCAACGCAGATTGAAGATGGCGATGCCTTTCCCTCGTCAACCCCAGGAGCTGGCATCACCTGGAACGAGGACGCGGTCGCCCGGTACTTGGTGTAACATCGGCCCGACACTGGAGGTTTCCATGAAATTCATGCTCCACCTCACCCCAGTCGTTCCCGCCACCCCGGCGGAACGAGAACGCCTGGCTCCCATTGCCCACCGCACGGATAAAACCCAGGAAATGCTTGAAGAAATGGTTGACCTGGCCCAGTTTGCTGAAGAGATGGCGTTCGACGCGCTGAGCTATTCAGAACATCATTTCTATACCGAAGGCCTTGAGGCGGGAGCCACGCCGATTCCGCATATGCTCAACCTGATACACCACACCAAACGTATTCAGGTTGGACCGGTCGGTTTTGTCTTACCTACCTGGGACCCCATTCGCCTGGCTGAGGACATTGCCTGGGTGGATCATATGTCGAAAGGTCGCATCTTTGTTGGTCTCGCGCGTGGATTTTTTCCGCGCTGGGTAAATGTTCTGGGACAGAAATATAGCGTTGAACCGGGGACCTCAGGTCCTGACGCCGAACTCCGTAACCGTGAGGTTTTTCAAGAGTTGTTCGAGGTCATGAAACTCGCCTGGAGAGACGAGCCGTTCTCTTTTAACGGCAAATACTATCAAGCTCCCTTTCCTGCCGGCGGCCACGACTGGCCGGCCCACGAGGCAACCCGGCGTTACGGCGCACCCGGCGAGGTGGATGCCAAGGGCTGGCTGCATAAGATATCACCCGTGCCCAAGCCGTATCAAAAGCCGCATCCGCCCTTGTTCCAGGCCCTAACGACAAACGAAGAAACCATCCGCTGGACCGCCCGCGAAGGGATTGTCCCGATGATGTTCCTGCCCTTCCCGGACCTGGCTATCCAGGGTGCGGCGGTCTACACCGAAGCCGCCAACGCCGCCGGACACGATATACAGCTCGGCCAGAACGTCGGCCTAGCCAGACTCTTGTATGTCGCCAAGACGCGCGAAGAAGCCCTGCGGCGGGCGCACGACGGGGCGATCTTCTTATTCAGCCAGTTCCACGCCAAGTTTGCTCAAGAGATTCCAACCACGATTGAGCCGCTTATCGAGGCCGGCATTGCCTTTGTCGGGACGGTCGATGATATCCGGCGACAGCTGGAAGCGGTCAAGGAAAAACTCAACCCGGACTGGTTCATGATTCTGTCTGACCAGGGATTCTTGCCTCGGGACGAGATGAAAGAGCAGTTGGATATTTTGGGGACGAAAATTATTCCCGAATTTGCTCACTAGGCGAGCGGTCGAGTTTCGCTCCGCTCCGAATACCCCATCCCGGTGGGAGAGGGTCGATATCAGCTTTGGCTACGGGCGTTGTTTGCGCATCGAGTTCTTGACCAGGATTTTACCGTCCTTAAAGGTCAGCACATCACACCCGCGCGCCCTCACCTTCATCCCATCTGATACCCTGGTCCCGGTAAATATCCACTCACATACCCCCCGATTGCCCACAATAAAGTCTCTACCCACCGGCTCGAAGTGGGCATCCGGATAGCCCTCCCATAGACTGGCAAAGCCCTGGCGGACTTCTTCTCTCCCCTCCCACTTGGTCCCTTCGGTTTCGGTGCCGACGGAGGCCATGAACACACAGCCGTCGGCCATATGCTCCATCAGCTTGTCGAGGTCTTTGTCGTTCCAGGCCTGGGTGAAATTCGCCAGAAATTCAGGGGTAACTTCGTTTGTGTCAGACATACGCGCGTCCTCCATCGGGGTTGATTGCCATCCCGGGCCGTAGCGACCCGAGAACCAGGGCTGATACTATCACTGCATCCTTCATCACGTATATGGGGCACGGGCATGGGTATTACACGACCGAGCGCACAGGAAATACAACGCCTAGGCGAGCACGTCTTTATGGATATCGAGGCTGCCGAGGCCCAGGAGTTCGCGGAGTTGATCGACGGCAACCTCCGCATCTACGAAGCCCTGGATGCGCTGCCGGACGATCTTCCGCCGGTGAAATATCCTCGGACGTCCGGCCATCGTCCCAGCCCGGAGGATAATCCGTATAACGCCTGGTATTGGCAAACGCATATCTCGGGTGCCACCCAGGGTCCGCTGAGTGGGCGGCGAGTCGTCTTTAAGGACAACATCATGGTTGCCGGGGTTCCCATGATGAACGGTTCCTCGACGCTTGAAGGCTATATCCCCGACGTCGACGCCACGGTGGTCACCCGTGTCCTCGATGCTGGCGGGATTGTCGCCGGTAAGGCGCATAGCGAATATTTTTGCACCTCGGGCGGGAGTCATACCAATGCCACCGGGCCAATTCATAACCCGTATAAACACGGCCATACGGCCGGGGGCTCCTCCTCGGGCTGCGGCGCGCTCGTGGCCGCCGACGAGGTAGACCTGGCAGTCGGGACAGACCATGGTGGCTCGTGCCGTATACCGGCGTCGTTCTGCGGCATTGTTGGCATGAAGGCCACCTTTGGCCTTGTGCCGTATACCGGGGCAATGCCGATCGACATGACCATCGATTACATCGGTCCCATGACGAAAGATGTCGCCGACAATGCCACCCTCCTCGAAGTGTTGGCCGGCTCCGACGGACTCGACCCGGTGCAACCTGACTGCACGGCCGAACGGTATACCACCGCGCTCGGAGAACCAGTTACGGGCCTGAAAGTCGCGCTCGTACAGGAGGGTTTCGGCCATGCGAATTCTGACCCGCAGGTGGATGAAAAAGTCCGGGCCGCAGCCAAGACATACGAGGCGCTGGGCGCGTCGGTCTCCGTCGTGTCGATTCCTCTGCATCGGGTGAGCGCTGCGATTTGGACGCCGATTTACGTAGAAGGGCTGGTCGTTTCGATGATGCACGACAACGGCTATGGCAAAAACCGTGCGGGCAGCTATGTCCCCAGCCTGATGCGCTCCCATGCGCACTGGCGCGACCACACGCATAAATTCGGACCCCAAACGAAACTGGTGCTGCTCACAGGAGAGTATATGACACAGGCCTATGGGGGCCTGTACTATGCGAAGGCCCAAAATCTCCGGCCACGCCTGACCGCAGCCTACGACGCGGTACTCAAGGAACACGACCTCTTACTCATGCCAACGCTCCCCATGACCGCTCCTGCAATTCCGGCACCGGACGCTCCCGCATCGGAAATTGTCGCCCGCGCTCTTGAAATGGTGCCCAACACCCCGGCCTTTGACCTCACCGGCCATCCGGCGCTCTCGCTCCCATGCGGGGCGGTCAACGATCTTCCCGTGGGGCTGATGCTGGTGGGCCGGCATTTCGATGAACTGACCGTCTACCGTGCGGCCCATGCCTTTGAGCGGGCTGGCGACTGGAAGCAACTGTGAGCTATATCCATCTGCAACACACAGGAGGGCATCACTCATGATTATTGGTCACGAACTGTACGGCGGCGGCCCGGAAGGCGTTATCGTCATGCACGACTTCTACGGCTGCCGGGACACCTGGGCGTTCGCCCGTAATTTTTTTGACACCAGGAATTTTACTTTCGCGTTCGTTGAGGTACGCGGCTACGGCGCGTCGCGCCACATTCCCGGCGAATATACGCCGGTGGAAGCCGCGTCCGACATCCTTGCCCTGGCCGACAATCTGGGCTGGCAGCGGTTCCACATCGTCGGCCATTCCATGAGCGGCATGCTGGCCCAGAGGGTCGTCTTGGACGGCGGCGAGCGCGTCAAGTCGGCGATCCTCAACACGCCGGTTGCGGCGACCGGCTTACGTTTTTCTCCCGAGGGCCTGGCCGTCATCACCGACTCGATCACCGACAACGACGCCCTGGCCCAAGCCTTCGACGTCCTGACCGGTAACCGGCTATGCCGGGAATGGCTCGACTTCAAAATCCGGCAGACCCGCTCAACCCGCAGCAAAGAAGCCCAGGCCGGCTATTTGAAGAGCCTGGCCACCCAAGGCTTTCTCGACCAGATGAAGGGCAATACCACGCCCATGCTCATCATCATTGGCGAGTTCGACATGGAGCCGTTCACCGAGGCGATAACAAAAGAGACCTTTCTCACCTGGTACCCCAACGCCGAAATGGCTGTCTGCCGCAATGCCGGCCACTACCCGCAGCAGGAAGCGCCGGTCTACGTCGCCACGGTCATCAATCGATTTTTGCAGGAGCAGCTTTGAGCTGAGTCCTTATCTTTCAGCACGTCCTAGAAGAGGGTAGAGTCGTTCCTGCGGTAAAGAGAAGAGGAGCCCAGTATGAAAATCGTCGATGGCGACAGTCACTTGATCGAACCGCTGAATTTATACCTCCAGTATATTGAGCCAACCTACCGCGAGCGGGCCATGCACGTGGAGCAGGATAGCGCCAGCGGCAAGCTGCGTATGGTGGTGGATAATAAATCCATGCGGTTAGGGAGCGAAATCGACGAGATGCTCAGCATCGTCGTCGGTTATGGGCAGAAGGAAGATGGGAGCGCGCTCAACGAGTTTGACCAGTCCCTATACGAGGGCGGTGCCTGGCAGGACATGGACAAGCGTATGCAATTTCTGGACGCTGAGGGCATTGATTATCAGGTCCTCTATCCCACTCTGGGCCTGTTATGGGAAGGCGAAGTCCAGGACCCGCAGCTCGCCGCGGCCCTCTGTCGGGCCTATAACACCTGGGCGTTTGAGATCAGCGCCGGCCATCGTGACCGCCTCTTTCCCGCGGCCCATATCTCGCTCCGTGAGCCAACGCTAGCCGTGCAGGAGATCCAACGCGTGGCCAAACTCGGCGCACATTCAATCATGATCGGCTCCGCGCCCATAAATGGGAAAAGTTTCGGCCACCCGGATTACGATCCGCTCTGGGCAGCCGCTCAGGATTGCAATATCGCCGTCAGCATTCACCCGGCCGGCAACAAGGAGTATCTCGGTAGCGCCTGGTATAAAAATCGCAACCCCGGCTTCATGTTTATTTCCATGAATGTGATCCAGGACCCCCGCATGTCGCTGAGCACCATGGTGTATGACGGCGTGTTTGAGCGCTTTCCTACATTGCGCGCGGCAACCGTGGAATCTATGGGCAGTTGGGTTGGGGAGTGGATTGAGCGTTTTGACTACCGCTACCAATACATGCGCCACACCTCGCAGATGAAGCGTCCGATTCGAGAATATCTGGCCCGCAATATCTGGATCAACGCCGACCCAAGTGAAAAGCTGCTACCGTATATCGTCCAGTTTGCCGGGGACGAGAAATTCTTTGTGGGCTCGGACTACCCCCACGCCGAGGGCTTTACCAAACCGGTGGAGACCATGCGAGAGCTGCTCTCCGCGCTGCCAACCCAGTCGGTCGATAAAATCCTGGGAGCGAATGGCGCTGCGTTCTATGGGATTTGATGAAGACCGCTCATGATTTCTTCTTGTCACAATGATTCCCTACCGATCCGAAAAAAGGTGAGGATGAAACAGAGCGCGCGGACGGCTGTTGTGTTGGGTTTATATTGTTATACTCCTCGGAAAGGTATAGAATGTCTGAAAGTCTGAATATCAGGCGAGAAAAGATTATGGGAACTACTGAAACCAGCAAAGTAGGAAAACGGGGGACGGTCGTCCTGCCGGTTCGCCTCCGGCGTCGTTTTGGGATCGAAGAAGGCTCCTTTGTGATTGCTGAGGAGTGTGCCGAGGGCATTCTTATTCGTCCTGCCGTCGTGACTCCCGTTGAAATTTACACTCCAGAGCGCAGAGCAGAATTCCTGTTGTCAAACGCCGTTGACGCAGACGATTATGCAGAGGCGATCCAAGAGGTACGGAAGCTCGGTCTTGACCCGAATAAAATTCCTCATCACAGGCTCTCAGCGGACTGAGCCGTGGAACGGGCCTTTCTCGATGCCAACGTCCTCTTCTCTGCGGCCTATAAGACGAACGCATCGCTGACCAAGTTATGGCATCTCTCAGACGTGGAGTTCGTGACTTCTGCCTGTGCAGCAGAAGAAGCAACTCGGAATATCACCCTTGCCAAACCTGACCGACTCTCCGCTCTCCAGGATCTCCTCATGCAAACGAGGATCATAAGCGATCCAGCCCAGTTTCCGGACCTGCCAAAAACGATTGATCTCAAGGCAAAAGATCGGCCTATCCTGGCAGCGGCGATAGCCGCGCACTGTCGTTATCTTATTACCGGAGACAGAACAGACTTCGGGTCGTATTACGGTCAGACGGTGGGAGGAGTCCTGATTCTCCCTCCTAGAGCAAAATTCACATTAGTGTAGCGTCCACCGGCCTCCGCGCGTTTCCTGATAAGTAGGGTGCGCCCTGCGCACCGGGGAAAGGTGGTGCATGGGATGCACCCTACGGAACTCTGGAGAGCACCTCGCTACACCACGGAGGAAACTGCGCTAGAGAGTTCATTCGGCTCTCCACTCGGCAATAGAAGGAGTCTCCGGGCCTCAGAGGGCGGCTGCCGGCTGCTCCTGGGTTGCAGTGTCATCCGCCCGGAGAACCGGCATCACCTGTGACGCAAACAACTCGGTGCTGCGGACGGCCAGGTCGTTGGGCAGGCTGCCGTACTTGAACACACCGACAAACTGACTCGGGTTCATGGCTTGGCGCAGCTCTTGAATGGCAGCAATACATTGCTCCGGGGTGCCAAAGATCTGCGTTTTGGCAAACTCCTGCTGAAAGGCGTTGGCCTGCTGCTGGCTAGCTTCGGCAAGCTCGGCATAGGTCTCGTAGCCTTTGGCGGCGCGGAAATGCTCGGGTTCGTCAAAGGCGTAATGCTGCACGGCGGTGTCGGCATAGTCCATGATCCACTTCCGCCCATCTTCCTGGGCCGACTCCTCCTCGGAGCAATAGATCCAGGCGGTAATAATTGGCCGCCGCGCCGTAGTGCCGAATCTGGCACACGCCGCCTGATATGCCTCATAGTCCTTCAGGTGGTCGGCCCAACTCTTCTGGGGGATGATCAGCATGCCCAAGCCAGCCCGCGCCATGATCTCGCCAGTCTCGGGGCTGATAATGGCCCCGTACATCCGTCCGGTCAGGTCTGAACTGACCGGGCGCGGGCGAATGCGCATCTCCGGGATATTGAAATATTTGCCTGCAAAGGAAAAACGGTCCTGTCCGAGGGCGCACTTCACGACCTCAATACTCTCGATCAGACGCTCGCGCGCCTCGCTCATCGAGACCCGAAAGCCGTCGTACTCCACCTGGGCGGCACCGCGCCCGAAGCCCAGCAGCAGCTCGCGTCCGCGCGCAAAATTATCCAGCATGGCAATCTGCTCGGCGACCCGCACCGGGTCGTGCCAGGGCAGCACGATCACAAACGTGCCCAGTCCGATCTTCTTGGTCCGTCCGCACACATAACTTAGCATCTGCACCGGGTCGGGAATGAGTTCATAGTCCGTGAAGTGATGCTCCACCGACCAGACCATATCGAATCCGAGGTCCTCGTACATTTCGGCCAGAGCCAGGTCTTCGGCGTAAATCTCATGGTCCGGTCGGGGCGACCGAAAATAGTTCTGACAAATCAGCGAACCTCCGAATTTCATGGTGTATCCTTTCCCGTCTTCCCATAGTCTTAGCTCAGTCGGGCTGTATTCTATCCGAAAAGGCGCTATGCAAACAGTCGTCTCTACAGGGCGATAGGAGGAGCAGTATGCCAGTGAGCAGATTGGCCGGAATGGCCGGGATTGGGGTTGACCGCATGGGTAATCTGGCGGACCAGTCCCAGGACGGAGCGATACTGCGTCTGGAGAATCTCGACACCGACCTGCGGCCGCCGCCCGGAGTGGAAGAAGCGACCCGGCGGGCGGTAGGGGAAGACGACGCCAACAGCTATCTGCCGTTTCTGGGTGCCGACACTCTACGGCAGGCGGCCGCCGCCCTCGTCAGTCGCCTCTCGGGTGTGGAGTATAATTGGCAGAATTCCACCATTGTCAGTGCCGGCGGCTTGAACGGCATTCTCAACGTGCTGTTGGCTCTGCTTGAGCCCGGAGATGAGGTCATCCTTACCGACCCGATCTATATTGGTCTGGTCAACCGCGTGCGGCTGGCTGGCGGTGTCCCGGTTTTTGCTCCGTACCGGATTGAAGACGGCGTCTGGCGTTTAGACCGTGACCGGTTGCGGCAGGTCGTGACCCCCAAAACAAAAGTCCTACTGATGATGAGCCCCTCCATGCCGACCGGCGCCGTCTTTACGCGCCAGGATTGGGACAGCATCTGCGTGGCCTGTCGGGACGCCGACGCCTGGCTGCTGTATGACAGCGCCATGGAACGCATTCTGTTCGACGGCCTGGACTCCATGCACCCGGCCTCGTTCCCCGGTATGGCCCAGCGGACCATTACGGTTGGTGCGGTGTCCAAGGAGTACCGGATGATAGGCTGGCGGGTCGGCTGGATCGTTGCCCCACCCGCCATTATCGATGATATCGGCTTGGTGAATATCTCCAACGTGGTCTGCCCGGTCGGCATCGCTCAAGCCGCGGCAACCGTGGCGCTGCAAGCACCCTACACTGATATTGCTGCGGCCAGTGTGGAATGGCAGCACCGGCGAGATACGATTCTGCACGAACTTGAGGGTTTCCCCATCGTCAAGCCCGAAGGCGGCTGGTCCATGCTGCTGGATGTCTCGGGTTTTGGCCTGACAGGCGCAGAGGCCTCTCAGCGTTTGTTGGAGAAAGGAAAAATCGCGGCAACGGCCATGACGGGCTGGGGCAGCGAGCGGAGCGCAAACTTTGTCCGCTTTGTCTTCTCAAACGAGCCCGTCAATCGTCTGCGCGGCCTGCGGGAACGGGTGGAGGCGGCCATATATTGATGTAGGGGCAATTCATGAATTGCCCCTACGGGAAATCCCCTCTTGGGAAGGGTGCCGCGGAACGGCGGGGTGGGTTCTCCGGACTGTTCCTAGCTCGGCGACGCTTCGAGTATCCGTCCGATTAAGGGGCTCTGGTGCCAGCAGACCAGCTTCCAGGCTCCATCCCGATACACCCAGGTCAGGGTAAAACCCATAAAGCGCTGGCGGAAACCGGCATCGCGCGGTTTGCCCCGAAACGTCGAAAAGCCGCTGACATGGCCGGTATCCCCAAACACCTTGAAGTGCATTTCGCGCGGCTTCCATTCAAACGACTCCCACATCCCCTTCCCGCCGGCGTGGAAGGCAATATGGTCCTTGAAGTCGTCCAGGTCCATACGCCACGGAAAGTCTTCGTCCAGAATTTCCGCCTCCTCGTGGAACGCCTGCCAGAAGGCGTCCAAGTCGCTGGTATTGAGCCCGGCATTCCAGGCGCGAAAGGCCGTTTCCAAACTCTGTACGTCCGCTGCCATGATGTTCTCCTTTTCTCTTTTAGCCTATATAGCGGGTTGATCAGAGGAACTCTATGATGTTTTGAGACAACTGGACGTTAAGGAAGGTGAATCATGAGGCAAAGAATCACGCACGGTGTCATCGTCCTATTCCTGCTCGCAAGTGTCTTTGTCGGTCCGCCAGAGGCCCGAGCCGAGCAACTCGGAGAACTGAATTTCCCGACCTCCGGTTCGGCAGCAGCCCAAGAACACTTCCTTCGGGGCGTCAAATATCTGCATAATTTTGGGTTCGAGGACGCTGCGGAGGCGTTCCAGGCGGCGGCGAAAATAGAGCCCGGCTTTGCCTTGGCCTACTGGGGAGAGGCGCTGAGCCACAATCATCCTCTCCAACCTGCGCGTGACCTTGAAACGCCGAGAAACGTGCTGGCCCGTCTTGGTTCTTCGCCGGCCGAGCGGGCAGCCAAAGCCCCTACCCCACGTGAAGCCGGCTTACTGGCCGCAGTAGAGATTCTGTATGGAGAGGGAGAGGGTGCCGAGCGCGCATCTGCTTACGCGGAGGCGATGGGTCGGCTGGCTGCCCAATATCCTGAGGACGAAGAGCTTCAAGCGTTTTACGCCGTGGCTCTACTGGGGACGGTCCGCTATCTTGGAGACACCTGGGGAGCAGAGTCAACGTTTGGGGTACGGATGAAAGCGGGTGCGATAGCCCAGGAGGTGTTTCGCAAACACCCGAACCATCCGGGCGCGGCCCATTATATTATTCACGCCTTCGATGACCCTATTCACGCGCCCCTGGCCCTGACGGCAGCCGAACGCTACGCGCAAATCGCCCCGGACGTCTCCCATGCCTTACACATGCCCTCGCATATTTTTATTCAGCGCGGCATGTGGGCCGAAGTGGTTGCTTCCAATGAAGCCTCCTATCACGCCGCTTTTGCAAAGTGGCCGCAGCGAGACAGTTTTTCTGAGACCCAGCGCTATTTTAACGATGTGTATATCTGGCACGCTTTGGATTGGGGCCAGTACGGGGCGCTGCAACAGGCGGACTGGACCAAGGCAAAGCAGGCGATTGAGCTTCTGCGGCCGGTGGCAGAGAAAAGTACCGTCCGGTGGGTCAAGGAGGGTGTCGGAGAAATGACGGCCCGCACTATTGTCGAAAGCGAACGGTGGGAGCAACTGCCACTTTCTTCCAACCTGACTGCGCATGAATTGATGGCAACAGGCATGAGTGCTGTCCGCATGGGGGATGTGGCAATCGCTCAACAGGCGGAAGCCAAGTTAAGAGAAATGGAGCAGGAAGATCCGCCGTCCCGCTCCAAACACCGCCAGCAGGCGTTGACTATTATGCGTCTTGAGGTTGCAGCCCTGGTCCGTCTGGCACAGGGCCAGGGCGACGAAGCGGTCGCCCTCATGGACGAAGCCGTGACTATGGCAAACAGTCTCGGTTTACCCAATGGAGCAGCCATACCAATCAAACCCGCGCACGAGTTGTATGGAGAAATCCTGCTTGAGCTTGGCCAGCCGCAAAAGGCGATGGCCCAGTTCGAGATCTCCTTACAGCGTACTCCGAACCGTCGCCTTTCTCTGCGTGGCTTGGCGCGAGCAGCTGCAAAAAGCGCTGACATCAGCACTGCACGCCAAGGTTATTAAAAGCTGCTCGCCGGCTGGAGTGACAAAAATGTACCCGAGGCACTGCAAGAAGCGAGAATTTTTCTGGATACAGCGGACCGGTAATACTCTAGGAACGAGGAGCAAACATGTCCGAAAAATCGCACAGACAAGCCATAGACACCGGTACGGAACAACTCCTATGCCATCTCGAAGATCGTGTGGGGGTGGTGACGTTCAATCGCCCCGAAGTCCGTAACGCGCTGTCGGATACGCTGACCCCGGCGCTCCGCACCATCATTCCGGAGCTGGCAATACGCCCCGATGTAGGCTGCATTATGCTCACCGGAGCCGGGACGGCCTTTTGCGCCGGCGGTGACGTCAAAACCTTTGGTTCGTGGTCCAAAGAAGAACAGACGCCGGAAGAGAAGATCCAGCTCCTGCGGCGGCGACAAAGAACGCTGACCGGCATGATTTACGAACTCGAAAAACCCGTGATCGCCGCCCTGCCCGGCCCGGCGGCCGGAGCCGGACTTTCGATCGCCCTGGCGTGCGATATCCGCATTGCTGCGGCACGAGCGTTCGTCACAACCGGATTCGGGAAGATCGGACTACCCGGAGATTACGGGGGAAGCTGGTTTTTGACCCAACTGATTGGCACCGCCAAGGCGCGGGAACTCTACTATACGTCAGAGCGCATCGACGCCGCAGAATGTGAGCGTTTAGGCATTTTTAACCGGGTCTTTGCGGACGATGCCTTTGAGACGGAAGCCCTGGCCTTTGCCGAACGGATTGCCGCCGGCCCGCCGTTGGCCTTGCGTTATATGAAGGAGAATCTGAACCGGGCCACGACCCAGGATCTGCATACCTGTCTGGATATGGAAGCGGATCGGCTGATTCGGGCGTCTGGGACACAGGATTTTCAAGAAGCGATCCGAGCTTTCAAGGAGAAAAGATCGCCAGTCTTCACCGGCCGCTGAACTTTCCCATGACGACAAATATTCTCTTGCTCGATGTCGATGGTGTGCTGAAATCTCTCCAGGGTGCTGCTGGCACCATACGTGGGACGGATTGGAAAGAGGGAGTCCAGGAATTCGTCGCGTGGTGTCAGGAACAGTTCCACGTCGTCCTTATCCTCTCTTCGTGGCAGGCCCACATCCACCTGGAATTCGCAGCGCTCGATATCCACCTGCCGTCACTGTCCTGGAAGGCTACAAAAACTGAGGGGTTGGCTGGCCTGGTCGGACCAGGAAAAAAGATCGTGTGGGTCGAGGATGGCTGGGACGCCGAGGATCGAGCGATAGCGGAAAGTCTTGGTATTACACTGGTGGAAACGCATTTTCATGAACCGCTTACACTGACGCGCCAAAAGATCGCCGCGGCATAAACGCCGGGGGTAGTGTATCAGTTTGAAATCTGATTTTTTCAGACTTTCTTCGATCCACACTCGCACACGCCATTCAGCGAACTTATAATTTATAAGTTGACATGCTCACACTTATGCGTAATATACAGACCGACGGACAGGAGGTGCAACGCATGCCACGAGGACCACAAGGACAGGTACGTCCGCGTGATGTGGTTGGGGCAGCAGTGGCGGTCGCGCGGATCGCTACAGGTGAGGAAACAGAACAGATCGAAACACGAACCGCCGGCCAGACTCTTGGACGGCTAGGCGGACGTGCGCGTGCGTTGAAGCTCACCGCTGCCCAACGTACCGCGATTGCCAAGCAAGGTGCATCTGCACGCTGGGCTGAAAAGAGTAGAGACCGCTAGGCTCCTCACTAAGATGCCTGATAACAGTGTGACAGAATCAGAACTTGCGGAACTCGCTAGGGCAGTCAGTGATGACAGTGACAGCGATGTTTATTTGTATAATGGCGAGATTCTACGAGGCGCTGATCTGACGTTCATTCAAGAGGTACACAAGCAAAAGGCCAAGAAAAACGCAATTCTTATTCTGGTCACGCATGGTGGAAATCCTGATGCAGCATATAAGATGGCCAGGTATATGCAAAACAAGTACGAGAATTTCACCGTCCTTGTTTCTGGATTGTGTAAGAGTGCTGGTACCCTGATAGCAGTAGGAGCACACAGTGTTGCTTTTGCGCCCTATGGTGAAATAGGACCTATCGACATTCAGACTTACAAAACGGATAACCTGGCTGAACGCCAATCCGGGTTGACAATCACGGTATCCATAGACCATCTAATAAAATCAGCAATTGAAACACATGCCGATATATTTTCAGGTATAATAACCGATACGGAGGCAGTCATTTCCTTTAAGACAGCCACGCAATCGGCATCTGAACTAGTGACTGGCCTTTATGCGCCGATATTCTCTCAGATTGACCCAATGGAAGTTGGTGAGAAATTACGCGCAATGCGCATTGCGTCGGATTATGCTCAAAGACTGAATGTACACTCAGGAAATCTAAAGGACAAAGCAATAGAACATTTGACACAAACCTATCCGTCCCATTCTTTTGTTATAGATATCCATGAAGCGAGCAGCCTATTCAAAAATGTCCGGGATTTAACAGCCAACGAACGCCAGCTAGTAGACAAGCTCAGATTACAGGCACGGAACGAGATCAGAAGGAAGGACAACAGACGAACACCTATTATTCGTTGTCTCAGTGGCACGGCGAAAAGAAAGGAGTCCAAAAATGACAAAGCGACCGACCGAACAGGAAGCGCGGGAGGAGATGGAAAAAATCCTCCAGCATCAGTTGGAACGCCAGATCGTCCTGACGGAGAATCTGACGGGATTCACGCCGACTAACATAGACATACACGAGAATGACGGTAATGTAGAGGCTCCGGCAATGCGTAAAGAACCGGAAGGTTATTGATTTCTCGACAATTTCTCTTTCCTCTCACCTCAGCAAAGGAAGCCGCCCCAGGAAGAATCTTGGGGCGGCTTCTTCTTATCTATAGGGAAAAGAGTCTTTCATAAATATTGACGCTAGACATATAATTATATGAACTTTTTACTTGACAGTAAGCATAAAATTTCATACAATTAGGAGCATGAACAAGCTCCCAATTCACAAGCGGGTACAAATTCTCAATATGCTGGTTGAGGGGATGTCGATGCGGGCAGTTAGCCGCGTAGCTGATGTCTCGATCAACACTGTCAAAAAACTTCTGATTCAAGCTGGGCAGGCAGCCGCTGAGTACCATAACAAGCATGTCCGCAATGTGCAGTCTCAGCGAGTACAGTGTGACGAAATCTGGTCCTATGTCTATGCCAAAGAGAAGAACGTGCCGAAAGCGAAGGCAGCCCCGGATGAAGCTGGCGACGTATGGACTTGGACAGCAATAGATGCAGACAGCAAATTGATTGTGTCATATCTGCTTGGGGGCCGAGATGGTGGCTATGCCTACGAGTTCATGCAGGATGTGGCCGGGCGTCTCGCCCGTCGGGTTCAACTCACAACGGACGGCCACAGGGCCTATCTGGATGCTGTAGAAGATGCGTTCGGGTGTGAGGTTGATTACGCGCAACTGATGAAGCTGTACGGCGTGCCGCCCGAAGCAGAGCGACGCTACAGCCCTGCTGAGTGTATTGGGGCTCGTCCGTCGCCAGTCTCGGGCAACCCTGATCCTGACCACATTTCAACCAGCTATGTAGAGCGCCAGAATTTGACTATGCGAATGAGTATGCGTCGGTTCACACGGCTCACCAATGCTTTTTCAAAAAAGATCGAGCACCATTTTTATATGATCGCGCTGTATTTCCTGCACTACAACTTCTGCCGAATTCACAAAACCCTGCAAATGTCCCCAGCAATGGCAGCCGGGATCGACAATACGCTACACGACATGGAGTGGGTCGTAGGGCTGATGGATGCACGAGCCCCGAAGCCTGGTCCGCGTGGCCCGTACAAAAAAAGAAATTCAAACTGATACACTACCACGCCGGGCTCTCACTGGCCAGCAGCCCTTCGGACTGATACACGAGAACGCCAGCCCTAGAGGAGACACCCCGGTATCGGTTGGAGCAGTATATGGCAAACGGACAGACCAACGCAGAGCAGATTGAGTATTGGAATGAACGGGGCGGGCCGCAATGGGTCAAACTCCAGGAGCGGCTCGATGCCCAGATCGGTCCGTTGGGACTCGTCGCCTTGGAGCAAGCGGCCGCGCAACCGGAAGAGTCCGTGCTCGACGTTGGCTGCGGATGCGGACACACCGCGCTCGCTCTGGCAGACCGGGTTGGTCCTCACGGCTCGGTGACGGGGATTGATGTCTCCCGCCCCATGCTGGGTCGCGCCCGTGAGCGTCAACAGGAACAACAGCTTAGGAACTTGAGCTTCCTGCATGCCGATGCCCAGACGCACCGCTTTGAGCCGGAGAGCGTTGATCTGCTCTTTTCTCGTTTCGGCGTCATGTTTTTCGAGGACGCTGCCCAGGCTTTCGGTAATCTACGGACTGCACTCCGCCCTGGAGGGCGACTGTGTTTCCTGTGCTGGCAGGAGTTGCAGAAGAACGATTGGGTTCGGGTTCCGCTTCAAGCCGCGGCTCAACATGTACCGCTTCCGCCTCGTCCCGAGCCCGGCACCCCCGGTCCCTTTTCCTTGGCCGACCCTGACCGCGTACGCGCTATTCTCGACTCGGCCGGATTTCGCAATGTGCGCTGCCAGTCCCATGAAACGAATATCAGCGTCGGCGGTGCAACGGGCGTAGACGGAGCGGTCGCCTTCCTTCTCGCCATCGGGCCGGTTGCATCCCTGTTGCGTGAATCCGATGCCGAGACACGCAGCCGCGTTGCCGAGTCTATTCGGGCAGCTCTGCTCCCGTATGCGGACGGAGACAGCGTCTACCTGTCGAGCGCAACCTGGGTCGTGCAGGCAGACGTACTCCCATAAAACGGCGTGGAGGGACCCGGCTATTCTCGCCAGGTAAAGAGACGCAGGCAGTCCGTCGCCAAATCAAACAAATGGCGACAGCCGGTTGAGCCACCGATCTGATCGACGACCGGAGGCGTGAAATTTTTTCCGAGCTTGAGGCCGTTGAGCCCTCCCGTTCGGGAGTGAGGCTCTTCGCATAGCCCGCGGAAGGGTAGCCGTCCGGGCCGACTGGTAGCGTTGGTGATCGTCCCTTCAACGTCGATATCAAAATCGATCTGCATCTGCTGAAAGCGATCATCCAGTGCATGCTGACAGTGAAAACCCGCCCGGTCAGGGCGTGGGGTAATCTGTAAGCGCTTCGTACGCCAAAAGAAGCGTGCCTCCCCCGGTTCAGGGACAGTCATATCAGGATCGAAAGGCTCAACCGTCCGTTCTTCAAACAGTCGGGCCGACTGATCACGATACGTAAAACACGAGTTCTTCAGCATGCTGAAATCGGCGCGGTCCCGTTCCCAGAGCATACGCGCCAGCCGACTCGGTCCGGGCGGCATGTCCGTCACAAACGACGCAAACCGTTCATGATCGTCTTTGGGAACCGGGAATGCCTGAAGGCTAACGCGCGCCATTTCCGTTGCTAACGTCCGGTGCTCTTTGTGACCCGGCAGATTGCCCAGAGTCGCTCCCATGATCCGGCTAAAGCCCTGACCAATTGTTGCGCCCTGAATGGTGGGAAGACGCGTGATCAACGCCGGCGAGAGCACATTGGGGGCACCGGAGAGATGCGTCGCGGAAGCCTGGCGGATTTCATAGGTCGGGAGACACACAATCCACTCGGCGGTCAGGGTACAACGATGGTCGGCAAGCGTTCCCCGGACTCGCATTTCCGAGTTGACCAGATTGTCAATCTCGGCCTCAAAGGTCCGCGTATACTCGGCTTCCGCAAACGGGAGAGAGCAGGCGTGGGCTGCAACAGGACGAGGCATAAGGGGAACGGGCAGATCCGCACGCGGCAAGGTAAACGATAGTCCCCAGGCGGGAGAGTCGCCTATACCGGCCTCGCGCTCATGGGCTCGGTGGAAAGCGTCACCTCACGACCCGCTCGCATTTTGGTGAGGACGTGATCCACCACCGTTCCATAGTGAATGCCGACAATGGACAATTCAATTGCCTTCACAAGATGCGACCCTGGAAACTGAAACAGGGCACGTTTCGCAAGCAAATATTCGCGGGCGGCTTCATAGACCGATTGGGCTTCTGTACGTGGCAGGACACCCTGAGCAACCTCTTCTCGCACGCGTTGGACAAAATCCTGGATTTCCGTCAGACCCATGTCGGGCCGGCAGCGCACCAACGCATCCTGGGCATAGGACAGCATCTCGGCAAACCGCTTCGCGTCTTGTCCGTCCAACTCGACATGATTCTTGGCCGCAGCCCCCACCTTGTCCCAATAGGAACCCAGATTCCGGGATTCGGTGCGGATATCTCGCAGGAATTGTCTATCAAGCTGGACGGCGCGTTTGAGCAGATGGAGGTAGCCCCGCTGTTCCTTCGCCCACAATCCGCCCAGGCCCTGCTTGGTAAACGAACGAATGGCCGCCGAGACGTGGCTCATATCAAGATGACTGTTTGTAAAAATATGGGTATCGAGGCGACCAATCAGGCGCTCCGCCCGTCCATACATGGCCTGTGGGCTGAACAGGGACTCCAGGATATGCAGAAAGCCATTCTGTAGATTGTCGAGGCCCATCACGGGTTTGAACTGGACCGTGTCGTCAACATTATTACACGCCAACTCTGCTTCGAGCAGGCGGCCCTGCTCTTTAAGCTCGACGTATAGCGGCGTATGCGGCAACGGGGTCAAGGTGCCGGTCATGGCCGAGAAAACCCCGTTCTTTTCGGCAAAGTCAACAATATTGTCGGCCGTCTGTGGGGTATCGGTATCGGCCCCAAAGATGAAACCGGCCTGGACCTCAATGCCATGTTTCTGTAGCAACCCAATCGTATCTTTTGGGGCAGTCTTGATATTCTGAATCTTATTCATCTGCCGCAGGGCCGCGGGGTCGGGATTCTCGATACCCAAGAAGACAGTGGCAAACCCGGCCTGCTGCATCAGGGGTACCAGATAGGACAGCGATTCTTTGCCCAGGTCAATACTCGCCTGAGTAAAAAATCCAAAGGGATAGTCGTGTTGACGTTGGAATTCCGTCATCGCGTTCAGAATCTCTTCCATGGCCTTGGGTTCGGACACGAAATTATCGTCAACCGTAAACACCCCACCACGAAAGCCGGTGTCATAGATGGCCTGCAACTCTCGCGTGACATCGATGCCGCCCTTTGCCCGGGGGAATCCACCGTTGAACTGAATGATGTCACAGAAATTACACCGAAAGCGGCAGCCAGCGGTTGTTTGCAACATCAAGGCGCGATAGTCACCAACATCAATCAAATCCCAGCGCGGACTGGCCAAGCCGTCAAACGGCTCGAAAATTGAACGATCTTGGAGATACTTGCGAGAGGCCTCGGGGGCGTTAAGAACCTGTTCGGGGATAAAGAGAAAGGGGGACTCGTCGCTATGTTTGGGGGCTTCCTCCAGGCGACGATTGAGGTCGGCAATCCACGGACTCGCCTCTCCCCAGACCAAGTAGTCGAACCCCCGATGCAGAACCTCATCCATTTCGTTCCGCGGGTTCATAATGGAGTCGCGATAGGTCGAGGCCAGGGGCCCGCCAAGAACCCAGGGTGTGTCCGTTCCGTGGGCCGGCCCTTTGAGGAGGTCAACGAGGGAGTCACGTTGGACATTCATCGCTCCGGTAAAGACGGCGTCGCTGTCCTGAATTTTTTTTCGGAGCTTTTGAGACGAAAGGCGCTCGACATTCAGATCAATCAGTTCAAATTCCCATTCGTCCTGCGGCATCAGTGCCGCAAAGGTCAGGAGCCCGACTGGCGGGAACGGAGCTTTGCGTCGGATGTACTTCATCACATACTTAAAGCTCCAGAAGGAATCAGCCGGAAATTCCGACGCAATCAGCAGTCCTTTTTTCATACGCATGCTGTTGCCCCTTCACTACCACTCGTTATGAGGAAGGAAACCCTTATCTTGGTTCGTCTGCACAACTGAGACACCCTACCTTGTTATCTTGTACAGTTCAATGCTCTCAAGGAGCCAATGATAGTCAACGAAAGAAATATGATGGCGAACCGCGCGAGAGATAAGCGGCTGAGAAAGGTGAGTTGGGGCGGTATCGTTACCGCCCCTTTCTGTAGCCCACGTTATGCCTCTGGAGGAGAGAACCCAAAGAGCCTCACAGCATTATCCCGCGTCAATTGACGGCGTTCGGCCGCAGGTACCCCGGCAAACATCTTCTCCAGGAACTCCATCGATTTCGGCCAAGTCGATTCCGAGTGCGGGAAGTCGTTGCCCCACAGCATAGTGTCCATGCCGATCCGGTGTCGCAGCAGAACGCCGACCTCATCTTCCTGAAATACAGCAAACATATTTCGGCGCCAGTAGTCACTGGGCAACAGCCCCTCTTTGGATTTGAATTTCGCGTACACCGGCCGGTCGGTATACGTATAATCCATCTGCCGCAGCCAGTGCGGAGCCCATGAGATTTCGTGCTCGACAGAGCCAATCTTGATACGCGGATAGCGCTCGCACACCCCAGCAAAAATAATATCGGTCAGCGCATAGCGGACCCAGTAATCTTGAGTTGGCCGGAGTCCGGCTGGCGTGAAGGTCGAAAAACTGATCGAGATCTCACAGCCAGGCACGTTGGCCCGCTGCGTCGCCAAGTGCATTAAGAGCGGCATGTCCGTCTCTTGGGCAACCGCCCAGAAGGGCTCGTACAGGGGATCGCGGTAGGGACGTCCGGGCAGCGGGGTAACGGGAATAAATACTCCGGCTAACCCGAGCTCAGCACAGCGCTTGAGCTCGGTACTCGCCTGTGCAGGATCATCGACGTTGATCATACCAATACCGCGCAACCGTTCAGGATAGGCGGTACAAAAATCGGCAATCCAGTCGTTATAGGCGTAACAAATACCAGACAGGAGGTCGCTGTCCTCCAGGTGGTACCAGAATAACCCCTGACTCGGCTGCAGCACAGCTCCCCAGATGCCATCCATCTCCAACTCGGCAATCATCGCCCGCGGCTCATACGCCCCTTCTCTCACGTCTTCCCAAATACTGACAAAATCGATGGTCGAACCGTCATCAAAGCGCCGACCCGCTTGGGTCACGCCTCCCAAGGTGGCGACCTGAGTGTCGCCAAGAAACCACGCGTCCCCGTCTCTTCCATCCTCGGTTTTATAGCGCTTCATCACCGGCGCCTGGTCCAGCAGCTTTGCGGGCATACCCTTGGTGTAGAGATCGGGCGGTTCGACGATATGACTATCACTCGAAATAATGACTGGAGCGGCCATAGATCCCTCCTCAGTGCACTGAGCCGACACCTAGCAGGCAAACGTTTGGGACACAAGGAGAAGGAGCACTGCGCTGGCTTCGTTGCTGGAGATCGAACGAACTGGTATAAGGCGGCGTTATCGGTTGGCGTCTCGGTCGGTTTGACGGGCCAGGGAGACCGCCGGCCAACAGGGGGAATTATGCAAAAATTGCTCTGGGTTTTTAGTATCTGCGGCCTGCTCTGGTCATCGCCTGCCTGGGCAGAGATGTCTGCCACGGCCATACAGGCGATGTTTCATCCCTATGCCAACGGCAAGCCGTCGGTGGAGGGCCTGTCTCCCGGAACGAAGATTGGACCAGATTCGTGGCAGGCGGCCCAGGGTTATCTGCCGGTCGAAATCCTCAACAGGATCAAAGCCGGCGAACTGGCGTTTGAAGTCCGGGAAACGACCGACCTGCCGGTGAGCGAAGCCTATATCACGGCCACGCAGAACCACGCCGAACACGTGCAACTTGGCGCCGACGGCGAACTCGGTGGCTATGTGGCCGGCATGCCCTTCCCCATTCTCGACCCGGCCGATGAACAAGCCGGGCTCAAAGCGGCGTGGAATTATCGCCACCGCGACTTTGGCAATATCATGCAGGTTTGGAATACGTTTCGCCTCATCGAAGAGTCCGGGTCCGTCAACCGGGAGATCGAAAACTATTATGTCGTGGCCTTCGGCATGCATCGACCGCCAACGGATGGTCCCGACCCCAACATCTGGCAGGAAGAGGGTTTGCTGTACAAGGAGTATTACCACATCACGGCGCCGTTTGATCTAAAAAATACGATTAGTCTGAAGCATCGTCATGTCCGTGACCAGGCCAAGGATGACGACTGGGTCTATTCCCCGGCCGGACGCAAGATTCGCAAGATCATTGTGAAACACGAAGATGCTGCGCTCGACTCGGGTATGCTGAACGACGACTACTTTGGCTTCTCCGGTTATATCCGCAGCTATACGTGGAAGTTGGTCGGCATACAGACCCTCCTCGCGCCGGTCGGTGTCCAGGCGGTAAAAACGACCTTTGGCGGGCGCGGCGGCTGGTATCCGGTCGATCCCTGGGAGTTACGCGAGATGGTGGTCCTCGAAGGTATGCCCAAGGCCGACGATCATCCGTATGGCAAACGCGTTCTGTATCTCGACCGCCAGATGTTTGTGCCCGTTTATGCGCTCATGTATGACCACGCCGGGACGCATATCAAGACCATGTTCGAGTTGTACGGAAACCCGAAATTCAATCCCGGCAACGAACATGTGCGCGTGCCGGTGTGGACCGGTGAGACCATGATTGACTATCAGAACGAGTTTGGGTCTGTCACTGAAGTGACCAAAATCATCTACAATGAGCCCATACCTGCCGACTTTTTCAATCTCAACAAGATTGTCGCCAGAGGGCGCTAGCGGTTCCAGTGAAGAGGCCGCTGAGTACGCTCCGCTCGGCCTCCTGCTTTCCCACTCAATCCCGTTTCGTTATGAACATATTTCATTACAAGGCTCTCTTACGGTCTGGCTGTATTTTCCTTGCGCTGGGCGTGCTGACCCTCGCCCTTCCCTTTTCCTTCGCCCACGCAGACTTCACCTATGGTGATCTTTCCCTGTCCGGCAATCTGCAAACGCAGCAGATCTTTCGTCATCCGGAACCGGACAAATGGTCGATCATTCAGCAGCGCAACGTCATACGCGCGCGCGTGGAATATGACTGGATCAAAAACGGCCAGGCTTTCAGCCGCTTCTCCCTGCCGGGCATAGACTACGCCCACTTTGTCGGCCTGTACCGGGGCGTGTATGACAGCGTGTACGATTTTCAACCCGGTCCGCGCCAGGACGTGTTTCCCTATCGCGGTCGGGCCGGTCGGGACGGAAAACTGTCCGACCTCTCTCACAAAGCGGCCCACGCCCTGCGCTTTGAGAGTACGTTTCGCGAAGTCTTCACCGACATCGAGTTTGCCAAGATTCCCCTGTCCTTGCGGCTTGGCCGCCAGATGGTGGTGTGGGGAGAGTCTGACAATCTGCGTATGCTCGACCGTACCAATGCGCTGGATACCACCTGGCACGGGGGCGGAGTCGGCCAGGAGACCTGGGACGATCTGCGTATTCCGTACTGGATGATACGCGCCACCTATCGTTTTGGGCGGATTGGGGATTTGAGCGATGTGTATACCGAGTCCTATTGGGTGCCGGGACTGTGGGTGCCGCTCAAGTTTGGCTTCTCTCCGGGACGGCCCTGGAGTTCGCCAAGTGCGAATCCGTTTGGAGGGAGTCCGACCGGAGGAAATTTCAAGCTCCTCAACCGCACGGTCCTGGGTCGGCAGGGTAACTATAGCAAAAGCATAGACGAGAACAGCCAGGTCGGTTTCCGCCTGGGCGCGACCACACCGCAGGGCGTGACCGTAACGCTGAACTATCTGTATCAACGCACGGCCCACGATGACGGCGTCAACACCTCCGCTCTGCGCGGCCTCAACCAGTGCCGGCTCGGCACGGTCGGATGTGAAACCATAGCGGATGTGGCGCGCAGCAATGCCGCCCTGCTCGGGCGCGGTATTCTGCCGGCTGAAGCCTACTATCCCTACACTCACGCGGTCGGCGTCTCCGCCAGTTATGCGGACGATGACTATACCGAGGGCGTGTGGCGCATGGAAACGATTTATGAGTTCGGCAAGCCCTTCGCCGATAAACGCAAGCCCATTATGATTCTGGATGAGGGCGAGAACCCTATAGAGAGCGGCTTCCTCGGGATCAAGAAGAGCGATGTCTGGCAGGCGTTTATCGGCTTTGACCGACCGACCTGGATTCGCACCCTCAACCGCCGCTCCACGTTTTTTCTAACCTCGCAGGTCTTCTGGCAGTATATTCCGACCAGCACGTCCCGTTTTCAGGGGCAGATTTCAGCCACGGATAAAGTCCGCAACTGGGAAGCCGTCGGCACGATTGCCGCCAGTACCACCTATATGCGAGGCAAGCTCCTGCCGGTGGCCTTCTTTGTTATTGACCCGATCAACCACTACAGTTCCCAGCTCGGCTGGGTAGTAGATTACTACATCACGCCCCGGCTGATCTTCCGGCTCGCCCAGAATTATTTCTTCGTGCCCGGCTTTGGCGGCCAAGTGGACGAGAGCTGGGGTTTGGGCGGGCTGTATCGCAAACGGGACGAGACCGTTGTGCGGATGACGTACCAGTTTTAGCTGTTATGCCTCAACCGGCGTATCCGGCAGCCGACCCCACAGATTCCACGAGGCATCAAAACTGCGGACGTCCGGATAGCCGAGCAGTTGCGTCAGCACAAACCAGGTATGGGCCGAGCGGATGCCAACCGCGCAGTACGTGATCGTTTCCTTGTCCGCGGTGACGCCATGGCTCGCGTAGAGGGCGGTCAGCTCGTCCGCAGATTTGAACGTCTCGTCGTCGTTGAGAGCAGCTTCATAATAGAGATGGGTCGCACCTGGAATATGGCCGCCCCGCTCGCTGCCTTGGGGCGGCTCCAGCAGGAATAATTCACCCCGATATTCCTCGGGAGTGCGGACGTCCAGCAGGACTTGGTTCTCTTTCCCAACGGCAGCCCGAACCTGCTCCTGTAGCGCCCGCAGGTCCGGGTCGGGCTCACGGGCGGTATAGCTCGTAGCCGTAATGGTCGGCACCTCGGTCGTCAGCGCATGGCCGTCGGTAACCCATTTCTTGCGTCCGCCATTGAGGACACGCACCTCACCGTGACCGACGGATTTGAGAAACCAGAATACCCACGGCGCAATCGCACTATGGTCGCTATAGGCGATCACGGTGGTGTCGTTATCCATGCCCGACCGTCCGCAGAACTGTTCGACTGCGGCTATGTCAAAATTGATGCGCCAGTCCGGTGTGAGCAGCGTCTCAAAACCGTTCCAAAAAACTGCCCCCGGAATATGACCGGATTCATACGGCGCAGGATCGATATGCGCCTCAACGATGCGCACCTGCGGATCATTCAGATGTGCGGCAACCCACTGCGGATCAACCAGTACTTCAGGGTGTGCATAGGCTTTCATTGGTTCCCTTTCTCCTGTTCAGGCTAAAAAATGCGTTGGCATCCTATACAACCGGCGACGCTCGGGTCAACGCGGCAGTGAAGCCACTGTCGCATTGCCTGTCACGCAACCCCCTTCGCCGGTTCCCAGAAATTCGGCCAAAGGACGACGCCCCCTGGACCCCCAAAGGTGAAGAAGTAGAGATTCAGGAACTAAGGCAGCGACCGGGCCACACGGAACCCGGTGCGGATGCCCAAACTGCCAGCGCCTTGAGCGCCGCGGAAGGCCGAACGGAGCGCCCTTGGAGTGGATTCCCAGGAACCGCCGCGTATGGGATGCCAATCACACTGTCCTGCTTCCCACGCCTGCTCGTTACTTGGCGCCCCCACATAATGCGAGTTCCAACAATCTAGCACCCATTCCCACACATTCCCGTGCACATCGTACAGCCCAAACGCGTTCGGCCCAAAACTCCCCACCGGCGCAGTCTCCTCACCGTCCCACAGACTGCCACAGCCTTTGCAGTTCGCCCGGTTCTGTCCAACAATGCTGTTGCCCCAGTGATACTTCGTCTCCGTCCCCGCCCGCGCCGCGTACTCCCACTCCGCCTCGCTCGGTAACCGGTAGGTCTCGCCCGTCTGCGCCGACAGCCATATCACGTAGGACTGCGCGGCTTCCCAGCTCACGTTGATCACCGGCCGGTCGCCACGCCCCCAGCCCTGATCGGGCGGCTGGTACCCCTTGCATCCCCCGCCCGCCACGCACGCATCCCACTCGGCAAACGTCACCTCATACTTCCCTATCGCAAATGACGGAACGGTCACCTGGTGCACCGGCAACTCGGCATCCCGGCAATCGTTGTCATCGCTCAGACATCCCATGCGGAATGAACCTGCTGGCAGCACTACCATCTCCGGCCCCACCCCGCCTGCCGTGAGCGGGTCCGTGAATGTCGTGCCCGGCGGTGGTAGTTCGCCGTCATCGTCCGTCCCCGTCCGGACACACTGTCTGGCCGACGGGGCCGACTCCTGCCGGGCCGGATTCACCGCCACCACCGTAAAACAATACTCCGTATTGGCCTGCCGGTCGTCAAAGGTCGTGCTCCGTCCGTCTACCTCCCGCGCCCAATACCGGCCGCCCCCATAGTGCTGGTACAGCACATAGCGGATGCCCGTCCCCGCCACAGCATCCCAGCGCACCGTCACCGTCGCCCCACTGGCACTCACCCGCAGGTTGGTCGGCCGTGCCGGCGGCCCCGGCGGCTCAATCGGCGGGCCGGTCACCCGCACCGGCTGCTCAGTCACCCGGACAATATACGGCGTCCCGTCGGCCGTCGTCGCCCACTCCAGCGCATAGTCCACATCACCCGCGGCCGGCAGAAAATACGAACCGAGGACCGGCGCGGTCGTATTCGCCCCGTCCAAGATCAAGGCTGCCCAGCCCGCCGGGTTCGACGTCTTGGCGAACACTTTGGGCAGCGTTCGGTGGAGCGTCTCATTGATCATGTCTTTGAGTAAGTCACCGTCGAGCCCTAGCTTCCTTAGCAAGGCACTCGGGTTACTCAGGAGGCAGTTGAACGCCTTCCTAAACGTATTTCCCAAAGTCGACGTGAGAAATCTCGACGCCTGTTCATCCGCATCACCCGCCGTCTCGTCCGGGGGTTGCAGGCCGGTCGCTATATCGACAAAACACGGAAGCAGGGCCGCTTGCACGGCATCATCCAGCTCTCCCAGCGTATCCAACCACGTCGAGAGCGCCCGGACATCGGCCAGGAGATGCACCACTGACAAGGCCATATTGAAGGTGTTGATAAAGCTCAGGATCCCGGCCCGCCAGCTGCCAGCGCTCAAGCGATAGCGGGCAAAGCGGACCTGGGCAATATCCGGGCTGAACCGATACCCTGCCCCTCCCGGCCGTGCCGTAATGAGACGTTGGGCCGCGCCCGAATTGCCGACCTTCTCCACCACCGACCCGTTGCCCGAGATGTAGAGCCAGTCCCGATAGGCCTCCTGCGTGTACAACTCCAGCGCATACGCCACGTAGTTGGGATTGCCCGTCGCATGCAGGGAACGGTAGTCGGGATGGAGGGAATTGGCCAGAAACGGCGGCGCGAAGAGAATACCGCTGTCAAACCAGCGCCACGGCTCATGCTCGTCCCAGGGACTCCACCACACAAAGTCGTGGCGCTCGCCATCTGGCAGCCCTGCCGCTTGGATACTGGCGCTCTGCTGGAGGTCGGCCAGGGCGGCAGCAATCGCCTGCGCGATACTCGTCGGCTGGGGAGGCGGCGGGGCCGCGGCGATGGGCGCAGCGAGGGCCTGCGCCGTGTTGGTCTGAAACGTCGCCACCTCCCGAATCAGCCGCATCACCTCGGGATAGGTCAGAATCTGGTCCAGAAAGTTCTTGTCCGCCTGCAAGGCCTGGGTCATAGCTTGGCATAAGGCCGGATACTGCGCGTGGGCTTGGATCTCGTCGACCAGGCTCTGGTCGATGGCATGCAGCGGAACTCCGGCGGTCAGCGCCACCAGGGTCACGGCGGTGCTGTCGATGCTGGCCTCCACCTGGCCGGAGCCCTCGCCCAGCAACCCCCCGTCCAGATCGGCCAGGGTCAGCAGCACTGTCCCCCCATCGTCCTCGGCCAGTAGTAGCGTGGGCGCGGGACTGGCCCGCACCTCGCTGGTGGAGGAGCCAGGGCGGTGACGCTGACATTCGACGCTGAGACGGAGGTGACACCCGCCGGGATAGTAACCGCCGGGCTGACTGACACCTGCCGCTGGGTGGGCAGGGCAGTGGTCACGATAAAATTCTGTTGGGCCTGCTGCCACACCAGGGTGGTGTCGGTGCCCATCTCCGGGAAGTCGGCCAGGGTGACCTCCTGGCTCAGCCCCCGCGCAAACTCTTCCCCCAAGGTGGTCACCTGCACGGTCACTTGGGCAAACTCTCGCCCATCGGCCAGGGCCCGGACCGTGTGGAGTCCGTCTCTGAGGCGATTCCAGTTGAACAGGAGTCCAAAGCCGTTGTCCGTATCCCCACACGCCCCGGCCGTGTCCAGCCGTTCGGTCCCGTAGCCGGCTCTTTGGGGGGGCAAGTCCCCGATAATGAGTTCGACCCGCTCGGCGTCACACACCCAGCCCGAGAGTACCCCCACGCCGCTCTGAAATGAGCCCGGCGGGGGGTTTTCCAACACCTGCGGAGAACCCCCGCTCGCGCCTCCGCCTTGGCTGGGCTGACCAGCGGTGATGACAAAATTCTGCTGGGACTGTTGCCACACCAGGGTCCGCCGCTCGCCCGAGTTGGGAAAGTCGGCGACGGCTACGCTGCCCCGGAAGCCGCGTGGAAACTCCTCGCCAAAGGTGGTGACGCTCACTTGGGTCCGCGCAAACTCCGCGCACCATCGAGCAGCGCCCGCACGGTGTGGAGCCCATCGTCCAGCCGGTTCCAGTTGAACAGCAGCCCAAAGCCGTTATTGCTATCCCCACACACCCCCTGGGTATCGGGTCGGCTCGTGCCGTAGGCCGCGGCTTGGGGCGGCCGGTCGTTGAACTGAATCTCAATCCGATTCGCCTCGCACGCCCAGCCCGAAATCACTCCGACCCCACTCTGCGCGGAATCCGGGGCCGGGTTCTCCAGTACGGCTTGCGCCCTGACGGCCGGAACCCGATACACGGACAGGAGGAGTAGACAGGCGAGAGCGAACAGGCAGGAGGGAGAGATGGGGCAACGACGGAGGGGGGGCATACAGCAGTCTCTACTTTCTTGGGGCTACTCCTAGCGGGGCGGGGCTCGGTTTGAGGATATGGGGGTTCACGCGCACTTGACCCTTTAAGGTTTCAATCAAAGCCCGCACCATACACGATCTTGCCGCGCCGTACACTATCAAAATTGATAGAAATGGTCAGAAAAATGACAAGGGAAGACGAGAAAACATGGACGAACCGAAGCGTCTCTCCTGTTGACGGGGAGGAAGGGGACGTGAAAGACAAACAGCAGTATCGGGAATGTCAGATCAAATCAGCCGGAAGGAGAACGACACCATGGCTGACAAACGAGACGTGCATGTTCCGGCAACCCAGGGTGCAGCCTGTGCGGTTCGGCAAGGAGAAACGATTCGCATCGTTGATGTGGAAGGCCAGCAGATCTGCGACTTCGTCTGCTTTCACCTGCATCATCTGGCGGAAAAACTGTCTACCGGTGAAACCGTGAATTTCAATACCTTGACCGGGAGCGGTTCCCTGCATTTCACGGTTGGCAGCAGGTTCTACTCAAATCTTCAGCACCCCATGTTCGAGATTGTCGAGGATAAGGCCCACGGCGTGCACGACGCCCTGTTTGCTCCGTGCAGCAGCGCTCTCTATGCGGCCGCCGGCGCCCTCAACCATCGCAATTGTCGGGACAATCTCACCGAGGCGGTGGAGCCGTACAGGCTGGGCTATCTCGACGTGCCCGACCCCATCAACCTGTTCCAATATACGCGGGTCCGCTCCGACGGCACCATCGACGCGCGTCCCGCGGCAACCCAGGCGGGCGAATACGTTGCCCTGAAAGCGCTGATGGATTGCCTGGTCGCGGTCTCGGCGTGTCCGTACGATATAGAAATTGACGGCCAGCAACCTAATGGGGCGCAATGTACGCCACTCAGGATTGAGTTCGTTTCTTCATAGTCAGAGACACATTAGCGCAACCATGAGCCAACAGGACAACTTCGACCGCATCGTCGCGGCCCTGCACGACGCCGCGCTAGACGACACCTTGTGGCCCAGCACGTCGGCCCTTATTGATGACGCGGTCGGGATGATCGGGAGTCATCTGACGATCCTGCAAGAGCATGCTCAGGATGGCGCCGAATTCCTCTTCGGGGATGTCTATCACCACGGTGAATTCCTCGAACTCGGGCGAGAATACCCCACCATCTACTTCCCCCGCGACGAACGCTTTCCCCGTTTGTTCCGCCTGCCGGACGGCCAGGTGTTTCACCTCACCGATGTCTTCACCGAACAGGAACAATGGACTTCCCTGACGTATAATGAAGGGTTACCAAAGGTCAGCGCTCGCAACGGTTTGAACGTACGCCTGGACGGCCCGGATGGCTTACACATTATCTGGGCGTTGGCAGACCCCGATGACCCGCTGGGCTGGGGCTCCGCGCAGCTCGCGTTGATAAAACAGCTTCTCCCTCATATTCGCCAGTTCGTCCGGGTCCGGCAGGCTCTCGCCGCTGCCGAGGCGCTCTGCACCTCGCTGACCCACCTGCTTGATAACGCCATGATCGGCGTGCTCTACCTCGACCGCCGCGGAACGATTGTCGAGGCCAATGCCCGCGGCCTGGGCATGCTGCGGTACGGCGACGGCGTAGTAGGTCGGGGCGGCGCCCTGCACGCCCGATGCCCGACCGACGACGCCAAGCTCCAGCGACTCATCGGCCGCGCTCTGCCACAATGGGGCCGGGCCGCCGTAAGCGGGTCCATGACGATGAGGCTGGCTCCCGGTCGGCCACCGCTCACCCTGCATATCAACCCGGTCAGCCTTCGGGCAGACTTTGGCGCCCAGCGCGTGGCCGCGCTGGTGCTGCTCGTCAATCCCGCGCAACCGCCTCATATTAATCCCATGCAGGTGGCTGCGCCCCTCGGCCTCACTCGCGCCGAAAGCCAAGTGGCGGTTGCCTTGGCCAAGGGCCACAGTGTACAGGACATCGCCGTAACGACATATCGGACGCAAGCGGCGGTCCGTTGGCATGTCAGGCAAATCCACGCCAAGCTGGGCATCTCCCGCCAGGCTGACCTCGTACGGATGGTGCTGACGACCGCCGGGGTCCCACTGCCGCGCGGCTGACGCCGCTTCACTCGCGAGTTTACACGCCCTGGAGGCTATCTATGACATGTGCAAAGATGAGGAGGTCCCTCCCGACCGCCTGAGAGAATTTCTCTCAGGGTACGTCGTCGAATGGGATTATTGGCCTTTGATTGAGGAGGGCGGGTATGGCAGTAGCACAGCTGAAAGAATCGTTCACCAGCCAGCTCCAGGCTTTTTATACCGGGACGCTTGATGGGGGAGAATATGTTCCGTTCGAGTACCCCGGCCCGGACGGAAAACCGGAGACATTCGGCGAGATCCAATTGATTCGCGAAACCGGTCATGACGGCAATAGCACCCTGGCGGTCGGTCTGTGGAAAACGGAGGCTGGCCTCTCGCCCGAATACACCTTCCCAGGCGGAGATGAGACCTTCCTTGTGGTAGAAGGCTCGGTTACGATCACCCTGCTCGATACGGGCGAGGAAGTGTCTCTCAAGGTCGGCGACTTTGCCTCCTTTGTGAAAGGCACCCGCTCGCAGTGGAATTTTCATAGCGCCTTTAAGAAGTTTGTCATTGTGTCGGATTGTACGGCAAAGTAAGGAGGAAGGACCATGAGCGATCAATTTGTAGCGTATCTGCACGAATGTTTTCAGGGTGAAGTGATGGGCGAAGCCCTTGGAGTCGCACTCGCAGAAGCGGTGCAAGACCCCGTTCACAGCCAGAAGTGGCGTTTTGTGGAACAGCTCGAACGCGAGACCAAAGGCCGCATTCGGGCTGCGCTCGAAGCCCTCGGCGAATCGGTCGAGGAGGACCCTGAAAAACGTGCCGAGGGAAAATCCTGGGGCGAGCGGTTTGCCAAACTGCCCTGGTCCGAGGCGATGGATAAGCTGAAACCCGAGCTTGAGAAGTACATCCGTTACTTTGAAAAGCACGAGAAAACGGCTCCGTCCGATGGGCTGGCCATCGCACAGCATATTACTCGACACGAGCGTGCCTTGTTGGAGTTCACCGTGCGTGAGATTGAAGGTCAGCCGGACAGCTCGGTCGAGCCGATTGAGCGTCTCTTGGACAATCCGCCGTTGGCGGCGTAGACCCCTTGGTATGTCCCTCGCCCTCAACGGGCGAGGGAAAAGCACTGCTCCTACTCCAGCCCCTCCCGCAGTGGTGTATGCGACACCCGCTCCGTCCAGGGCTTGTACGTATGGGCGTTCTCGGGCGTGATAAGCCGTCCCAGACCGGCGATAAAAGACTCGCCGTGCAGGTCTTCGCCGTCAACTAGTACCCGCGCGACCAGATCGCCGACCGCTGCCCCGATATTGGTGATCTCGATATCCCAGGTTCCGTGAGACCTTCCGGCCAGGACGGCTTCGACGGCCTTTGGACTGCCGTTGCGCGAGACCATTTTCATCTCACCGGAGCGACCGACCGCCTCAATCGCATCAAGGGTTCCCAGCATGGTTTCGTCGTTGAACGGAATCAGACCAGCCAAGTCGGTAAAATCGGCCAGTAGACGTTGCGCGGCCTCCCTACCGCCCGCGGCAACATCTTGTAAATTCCGATAGCGTTCCTCAAACGGATTGTTGACCAGGGTGAATCCACTCTGTCTAACACCGTGCACGATGCCAGTGACAAGCTCGATATCGTCAATGACTTCCGGCCCCCCGATGATCGCCAGCCTCGCCCCGACGGGCAGGAGCGAGGCCAGATACTCAGCCATATACACGCCGTGATTAAAATTCGGGTAGACCAACGACGCGGCGACCGGAAAGCGCGGGCGCTCAAACGAGAAGACCGGAATCCCCCGTTGGCGGGCCGCCTCGACCGCCTCGGCAGGCTGTACGGGGTCGAGGACATAAACAACGATCCCGTCCACCCCGGCCTGCATACCGCGCCGAATCGCCTGGTCCTGCCCGGCTATCCAATCCGGTCGGCGCACATCGACCGTCAGCGTTCGCAGTTCAATCTCCGACTGCTGCAACCGGTGGTCAAGTCCATGGGCAAGGGCATCAAGACCCGGATGTGCCCCGTATTCCATCACATTCACGTAGAGTACACGCACCTCGTCCTCCGCTTTAGAGCCCGACTGATAGCGGCGTGCAGTCCACCCGCTCTGACCAAGGCTTCCAGCTTTCAATATTGTCCAGGGTGATCATCCGGCCAACCGGGCTCATGCTCAGATAATCTTCGAGCACTTCTCCACCCACCAGATGACGAACAACCAACTCCCCCAACGTCGTGCCTATGCCCGATGCATCCAGGTCCCAGGTCCCGAGCGTTTTCCCGGTCCGGACCATCTCAACCGCTTGGGGTGAACCATTGCGGGAGATGATTTTGAGGTCGCCCAGCCTTCCCGTTTCTTCGAGCACGCTCAGGCAGCCCAGCATGGTCTCGTCATTATAGGGAATGAGCCCCTGAAGTTGAGACTGTGGAATGTTGTCCAAGAGGAGGAGAGTTGGCTCGCGCGCGCCTTCCGAGACATCTTGAACGTTGCAATACTGTGTATCCTCAGGGTCGTTCAGCAAGCGACAGTGGCTGCGTTTCAGAGCGTAGACCAGACCGGCCACTTCTTCTGCATCGTCCACCGTATCCGGTCCTCCGATCACCCCCACCCCACTGTCCGCCGGTAAAACCGAGGCCAGGTATTCAGCCATGAACACGCCGTGGTTGAAATTTGGAAAGACCACTGACGCATTGACGGCGTAGCGCGGTCGAATAAACGAAAAAACCGGAATGCCGGCAGAGCGGGCCTTGGCCACGGCCTCGCCAAACAGCGTCGGATTGAGGGCATAAATCACGATGCCCTCGACTTGGGCACGTATTCCTTCCTCGATCGCGGCTTCATACTTTCTTCGCATGCCCGGTTCGCGAAAATCGGCAAACAGCACCGGCATCTGAATATCCGCCGCGTGCAGGACCGACTGCAACCCGTAGGCGAGCGCGTCTATGGCGGGATTGGCATCGAGGTAAATGGGGTTCACGTACAGCACTCGCTTTGTCATGGCCGACCTCACGCAGTGTTTTCTCGCCACCTAGCACGAGGGCCGGACGAGGTGCAAGCGGCAGACCGAAGTCTTTTTCTTATCCATGTGGGAGAATGGCGCAGAAGATGGTATATGAATCAGTAGCTATGAACGCCTATGAAGACAAGCTCAAGCAGTTTATTGCTGCCGGTAGTATTGAGGCGGAACATTTATCCTTCGAGCAGTCGTGTCACTCGGTGGCCGAAGCGGCCGCGGTGGTCGGCACGAGGCCGGAAAATTTTGTCAAGAACATCTGCATGACGGACACTCAGGGCCAGGTGATTGTCGCCATTGTCAAGGGCGAAGATCGAGCCAGCACCTCACGGGTTGCCAAGGTGCTCCAGACCGAGCGGGTGAGAACCATGACGCCGGATGAAATGCTGACCAAAACGGGCTATCCGTGCGGTGGGACACCGTCGTTTGGGTTTGCCGCAACCTTTCTTATTGATCCTCGGGTCATGCAGAAAGATGAAGTGTATACCGGCGGCGGATCGGAAACCGCCTTGGTCCGCGTCTCGCCCCAGGCGCTCCTCCGGGCCAACGGGGGCAGAGTCGTCAGGGTCAGGAGATAAGACGGCGGCTGGAAAGAACCGGTGAAGAGCGGTATGCAAACCGGGACAGGGCAGTATCAAAGGAGAGCATATGAGCAAAGTTACACTCACGACTGTGGGGCCTGACGTCAACGCAGAAGAGTACCTGTCCGTGATCGAGCGGGACGGCGGGGTAATTATCGAAAACCTGCTTGAGCCCGACCTGGTAAGACGGCTCAATACCGAACTCGACGGCTATATCGCCACCCACCCGCCCGGCAGTCGTAGCGACGAAGAACTCTGGCAAGTCTTTCATGGCCAGAAAACGATCCGTTTTTGCGGTCTGGCCGCGAAGTCACGGACGTTTATTGAGGTCCTCCTCCACCCTACGCTCAAAGCGTTTGCAGATCATTATCTTTTGCCCAATTGCGGCTCATATTGGCTAAATACCTCCCAGACCATGATCATTGGTGGGGGAGAACCAGCCCAGATGTTGCATCGCGATGAGGCCAACTGGCCCCATTTTCCCTGGTCCGGCCCGGAACTCACGGTTAGCTCGCTGTTTGCCCTGAACGACTTCACCGAAGAGAACGGTGCCACGCTCGTCGCGCCGGGCAGCCATCGCTGGCAGGATCCGGAGCGCGAGGCTCGCCCCGAAGAACTGACCCAGTCAGTCATGCCGGCCGGCTCTGTCCTGCTCTACACGGGAAAGGTCATTCACGGAGCTGGGGCAAACCGCACGCCAGACACGTGGCGGCGCGGGATGCACGTCAGCTTTGTTCTTGGCTGGCTACGCCCGGAGGAGCACCATTCTCTGGCCGTTCCTTTGGAAGTCGCCCGCCAACTGCCCGAACAGGCCCAGCACCTCCTGGGCTACCGCTCCTATCATCCTCATCCGTCCGTCTTTGGTGGACGTCTGGGTCTGGTGAATTTTGACGACGCAGCCCTGGTGGAAGCGCAGAGCTAATGTTGGGCAGACCTGCTCCAGTCGGTCTGCTGCAACGACGCTTCCCAGGAGTCCCTACTTGCGGAGCCCCATTTTACGCAGGAGGGGCAACACTTCATCATGGCACATATGCAACCCTTTGATCGGATCGAAAAAGGATAGCAATACTCCGCGTTGTCCGGCCTGCTCGTGGATCGCGCGGAGTTGCTCTGCCACCGTTTGCGGGCCGCCACAGATCTGATACCCCGTCAGACCCAGTGCGATCTCACGGTAGGCGTCTTCGCCAATCTGTTCCCGCATACGTTTCGTGGTGTCGCGTTTCCGATCTGGCGCGAAGGAGATCGGTCGTGCCGTAGCACGCTCCACAAAGGTATCTGTCGCGTCTTCGTCAATCTCTTCGACCAGGCGATTGTAGACGGCTTCCGCCTTGGCGTCAGTTCTCTCAAGAATGATATAAGCAAATGTCACAGGATCGACATGGCGGCCATATTCCGCCGCGCGGTCGACCACGGTATCAGCCGCCAGTTTCATCTTCTCGATGTCTCCGGAGCAGAACAACCATTCACAGTGTTTGGCTGTAAACTCGATGCCGGCAGGTGAGGACCCGGCATTGACCAGATACGGCCGCGGCTTACGGACGGGTTTTGGACTCACATAGGCCCCATAGGATTTGTAGAACTCCCCTTCGTAGGTGACAGGCTCCTGACTCGACCAGGCCCACTTCATGAGGGTGACAAACTCGTCCGCCATTTCGTAGCGCAAATCGTGGTCGGGAAAGGTTTGTCCGAACAAGGCCTGCTCGTCTTCGATCCAGCCCGTCACGACATTCAGGCCCCAACGGCCCTGCGAGAGATAGTCGATCGTGGCCCCGAATTTGGCGAAGTGTAGCGGGTGAAATCCGTATGACACGTGGGCCGTGGAAAAGAGCAGAATCCGGCGTGTCAGCGGAGCCAGCGCGGCGGCCGTCGTCAGGAAATCGAGCGAGTCTTCGTTAAAGCGAGTCTCCCCGCCGTGCCCGAGCCAGCGGCCAAACGGGACCTGAAATTCGAGGCCCATCCGCTCGGCGAACTGGATCAGATACTGGGCCGTATCCCAGTGCCAGAAGTTTTGATACCGGTCCGGGTCGTCAAGCACGGCTTTGGAGATGGTCGCCCCACCGGTCAGGTTCCAGGCAAAGAGACCCAGTAAGAGTGGATGCGGACTATCGATCGTGGGCTGCCCGCCCGGATCGAACGGTCCCCGGGTAGTCTGTACCCGTTCTCCATAGTGCCCTACTCTGCCCACTCGCTCGCCCTAAATTCCGTTGCCGGCGCCCTGAGACAAACCGCGCAAGTCAACCAGCGCTTCAGGTTTCAGTTTCTGAGGGATTGCCCCTAAGGTGCACATCGTCTCTACCGCTACCGCCAAGCCGTCCATATCAATCAGGCCCGTCGTGTTCCAAATCGGTAAAGTCCGCGTCAACGCTTGCTCAACAGTGGCAGGCTCGTACCCTGGCATATACTCGCAGACCATGGCTTTGGTTTCTTCAGGATGGGCGGTACAGTATTGGGCGCCTTTCAGGTATCCCTGTAACAATTTCTGCAGCAACCTTGGTTGTTCTACAATAAAATCCTCGCGCGCCACCAAAAGTCCCCATTGAAAATGGGGTTCAACCCGACTGGCTGGCTCCACCACCCGCAGCGCTCCTTGCCGCTCGCCCAAAGAGACCCAGGGCTCTACGATCAGTTGGGCGCATAACTCCCCGGAAGCGAGACCATCAATCTTATTATAGTCTTGCCACAGCTCCCGGTAGGCAACGTCTCGCTCGGGATCAAGGCCAGCCTTCTTCAGCTCCAGCTTCAAGAGATGCCCGTCGCAGCTCCCGCGGGATAACACGCCGACGGTCTTCCCCCGCAGTTCGGCCAACTCCTGGATTTCCGGGCGGACAACAAACAAGAAGTGATCGAGATTCCCGATCACGCTACTGGCAATAATCTTGCCTGGGAGCACCCCATTGCCAACCGCCGTCAAAAAAGGCGGACTCCCCATCCTGCCGACTTGAATTTCTCCGCGCCCCATCGCCTGCGCCAACGCGTCTCCGCCGGGGACAACCCGGATGTGGAGATTAATCCCCTCTTCTAAGAAAAATCCCTTTCGGAGCGCCATTACAAAGGGCCAGTCATGCTGGCCACCTTGATTGGCGTGCCCCCACGTGAAGTCGACGCGGGCCTGCTCTGCCATTGGTGATCCTCCTTGGCTGAGTATAGACAAGAGATATTCGACCGGGTTACTCCTGAGTAACACCCTTCATGAGGATGTGAAACGTCTCAATCCAAGGGGGAATTATGAGTGCTACTCCGCCGCCTTCGATAATTGGCAATTATTGGCTCAATAATATCAAGCCACCGCGTAGCGGCTGGCTGTAATTCGAGGCGCGCGGTGCTCAAGTAGGAGTCAGTATGATGGCCTTACTCACCGACACCCTAGGGTCACCCATCGGTCGCCTTGTGCTCGTATTTGACGCAGATCGGTTGTGCGCGCTTGACTATGCAGACAGCCATAAGCGGATGACCCGGTTGTTACAACGGCGCTATCACCAGTTCCGGTTATGTGCAGCCTCCAAACCTCTCGGCGTGACACAACAGCTCAGGGCCTATCTCGGAGGAGAACTCGACGCGATCAATAACATTCAGGTGGACCCCGGCGGGACCGCGTTTCAGCAAACGGTCTGGGAGGCGCTACGGATTATTCCGCCGGGAACCACACGAACCTACCGTGACGTGGCCGAACAGATAGGCAGGCCAAACGCCTGGCGCGCCGTCGGCAGGGCAAATGCCCTTAACCCGATCTCCATTGTTCTGCCCTGCCATCGTCTCATTGGTGCCAACGGCGCACTTACCGGCTACGCGGGGGGTCTGGAACGCAAACACTGGTTACTTCGGCACGAAGGGGTATGAGCATGAAAATTTTTGTGACTGGCGCGACCGGAGTCATTGGTCGCCGCGTTGTTCCCCAACTCATCCGGGCCGGGCATCAGGTGACCGGCCTTGCGCGTACGGACCAGAAAGCGTCGCTTCTCCGCCAGTTCGGAGCAGTCCCGGTGCGGGTCGATCTGTTTGACCCGGCAGCGCTGGAGCCTGTACTTGCCGACCATAAGGCAGTCGCCAATCTGGCGACCAATGTCCCACCGCTTGAACGGGCGCTGGAGCCGACCGCCTGGGACATGCATAACCGCCTCCGTAACGAGGCGTCCCGCAGCGTGACCCGAGCGGCGGCTGAGGCTGGCTGTCGAATTTTTATCCAAGAGTCGATTACCTTTCCGTATGCGGATAAAGGCGCAGAATGGATTGAGGAGACCGATGCGGATAACTGTCCGCCCGAGATGGCCAGCAGCCGCGTGGCAGAGGAACAGGCTGCGTGGTTCAGCGAAAACGGCGGGCGAGGCATCGTGCTGCGCTTCGCCCTGTTTTACGCCCACGACAGCTCGCATACCCAGGAATTTCAGGCTGCAATCCGTGCGGGCCAGTCTCCGTTTCTCGGCGACCCCACCAGCTATATGAGCCATATTCACACCGATGATGCCGCTACGGCCGTTGTGTCCGTACTTAATGCGCCCGCAGGTATCTATAACGTTGCCGATGACCAGCCGCTGACCCGTCAGGAGTTGGCGGCGGCCATTGCCGAGCTTGAAGGGGTGGCGTCCCCTGCCCCACCTGAGTCCATACAAGGAGAGCTGCCTGGGAGTATTGAAGCCTTAACGCGCTCGCAGCGCATCTCGAACAGGCATTTTAAGCACACCACGGGCTGGACCCCCCGCTATCCCAGTGTGAGAGAGGGCTGGCGTCAGATGCTCAATAGCTGAGGAGGAGGTAGACATGATTGTTGATACACGTCTGCGCGTCGGCCTCTGGTTTCTCATTGTGAGCGGCGTCATGGTTGGCGCGTGGGCGCAATTCTTTCCCCAGGCGTTTTACGACAGCTTTCCCGGCCTTGGCCGCAGTTGGGTTTCGGCTGATGGTCCGTTTAATGAACATCTGGTTCGAGATGTGGGCGGTCTCTATTTAGCCCTGAGCGCGGTGACCCTGATTGCGGTGTTTGCCAAAACCCGTGAAACGGTTCTTGCCGCCGCACTCGGCTGGCTCGTCTCCCAGATCCCGCACTTCACCTACCACATGACGCATTTGCACGTGTACACTTCGATGCTGGATAAAATTGGGAATGTACTGACGTTGGGCCTGCTTGTCCTGGTGCCGGCCTACTTGTTTGTGCGAGCGATCCGCCGGACTTGATGGCGCTTTCTCCTTACCCTGGATGACTCTATGCTCCTCAAGCGGCGACCAGCAACTTCGAGTGACACGGAATTTGCGCGCATCTCACATCACGAGGCCTATCGCGACGTCGTCTCTCGTCAATTCGGAGCATGGGATGAAGCGCTGCAAGATCGTTTGTTCGAGGAGAAATGGAGACCAAACCAATTTGAAATCGTTCTCTGCGACGGGAACCCGTGCGGTTTCCTTTTGGTAGAAGACCATCCCGATCACATCTACATAAGCGAAATCGTGATTGCCCCCCAGTTTCAAGGGCGTGGTATTGGCTCTCGACTCCTCAACGAGGAGATGCAACGCGGACGAGAAGCGAAGTCCTCGCTCCGGCTTCAAGTCCTCAGAGAGAACCGGGCCATCGAGCTATATCGAAGGCTTGGTTTCAAGGAGTATGGCACGACAGAGACGCATATCCGCATGGTCTGGGAAGATTGTGGACAACACGCAGGATAGCCTCCTCTGTCCGACTACTGCGCGAACGCGTCTAATGCGGCCCGGACACTCCGGTCCATGTCTCCACCAATGGCCATCGGATAGAGAATGGAGTACGTAGCCCCGGCCCTTTCAAAAGCCTCAGCCTGGTCTCGACACTCTTGCGGAGTGCCTGCAAGAGCGCATTCGGCCACCATGCGTTCGGACACGGCATCAGCCGCACCGGCCTGGTCTCCCCTGAGCGCCGCATCCATAATGTGGGCCGCTTCCTGCTCAAAGCCATGCCGGGCAAAGATTCGATTGTAAAATGGCATCTGGCCGTAGAAGGCTAACTGTTGTTGCACCGAGCGGAGCGCGAGGCCACGATCTTCACACACACAGCAGTGGACAATCGGCGCAATCTCTACGTCACGTGGCGAACGACCAGCTTTCTCCACCCCGGCCGCAACACCATCAATAATTTCTTTCAACATCGCCGGGCCGTATTGGGCGGGGATGCTCCCGTCAGCCAGTTCGCCGGTCAGTTGAATACTCTTAGGTGATACCCCGGCGAGATAAATCGGGATTTTCCGTTCGGCCTTCGGAACCGGCAGGCCCGCGGCTCCAAGCTGAGACAGCCCGGGATGATCGCCATGAAAGACACTTTTCAGCTCTCCAATATAGGCGCGCATCGCCGTCAGCGGTTTGTCCATAGGCAGGCCATACGCCTGGTTCAAGGCAGCATGGCTCGTTCCGAGCCCCAGGAAGAGTCGGCCAGGGGCAATCTCATCAATCGTCAACGCGTGTAGGGCTGCTTGGAGAGGTGGATGGAGAAAAATATTAAAGATCGCGGTGCCGACCTGAATACGGGAAGTCTCGCTCGCCAGATGTTGGGTGAGCGCTAAAGCGTCTGAGGCTGCTTCAGTGACCAGGAAATTCCGAAAGCCGCGCTCCTCAGCCATTTTTGCATACTCGGTCGCACGTCCCAGCGTAATGCTAGCCGATCCCGTGAACAGCAACATCCCAGGTGTTTGCATATCTCCCCCTTATTCACTGACGATTCGGGACATGACAATTCCTCTTGTCTTGATATATACCCGGCCTGCCCCCCTTGGATAGCTGGGTATGATAGAAGACGGGTTCTTATGATGGGGAAACGCCTCGGACGAAGATTGTGCCTCGGCAGCGTCTTGATCCTTCTCCTTGGGGGGCCGGTTTGGTCCGCACCCCTCGACGGCCCAACCCTGTATGCAAAGGAGTGTGCAAGCTGTCACGGCAAGGGTGGGCAGGGGTCGCCCGAAGGCACCGATCTGACCGTTCCGCTGCCGGATTTCACGGACTGCTCGTCCAATAGTAGTGCCTCAACAAGTGGCTGGACCGATATCATTATCAATGGTAGTGCATTCATGGGCCTCTCGGACCAAATGCCCTCCTTTGGCGAGGTCCTAAGCCCAGAGGAAATCCGGACCGTCCTCAAATATGTCCGAAATTTTTGTCAGGAAGAGGGCTGGCCGTCCGGCGACCTGAATTTTCACAAAACCCTCTTTACGTCCAAAGCGTTTCCGGAAAATGAAGCCGTACTCAAACAGGAATTCATCAAAGGGAAGAAAGGAATGAGAGAGTGGACAACAACGCTCTCGCATGAGCAACGGCTTGGTGCCCGGGGCGAGTGGGATCTCAGCCTGCCGTATATCGTCAAAGAAACGCGCGAGAAGACGACCGCCGGCCCAGGCGACCTGTCTCTCGAATACAAACACGTCCTGTCCACCCACACGGAAAAGCGCGCGCTGACGGCCGCCGCCCTCGAAGTGGTTTTTCCTTCAGGCGACCGCGATCGTGGACTTGGCGATGGTACGTTCAAGTTCGAGCCCTCTTTTTTGAGTGGGATTGCGTTGCGTCAGTTTGTGTTCCAAAACCAGATTCAAGCGGTTCTTCCGCTCAACGAGGACCGAGCGGACCGGCAAATGCGCTATCGGGTCGCCGGAAGCTATGTGACCTCACTACTGAAGCGTGACCTCGTCCCCAGCCTGGAAGTCGAATTCCTTCATAACCTGCAAGGTGAGAGCAATGCAGTGCTCCTCTTGACGCCGCAACTCTATACCGGCCTGCGTTTTCGCGGTCATGTCGCCTTGCGTATTGGCGCTCAAATCCCCATAGCCGGGACGGACCCCTTTCATTACCGTATCGGCGCCGCTCTCGTCTGGGAGTATCTCGAAGGCGGGCTGTGGTGGTAAGGGACAGACGTTTTCAGCTATGGAGAACACGAGAAGACGTTAGATGGTTTTCTCGATTGGTCGAAGACTTGCCTCATTGAAAGGAGCATTGATGCTAGAACTGCGTCCAAACTGTGAATGCTGTGATGCAGATTTACCGCCAGCTTCTGCGGAAGCCGTTATATGCTCGTCTGAATGCACGTTCTGTCGAACCTGCGCCCAAGACAAGCTGAATTGGACCTGTCCGAACTGCGGAAGGAATTTAGTCGAACGTCCGATTCGGCCAGCCATGCCGCTTGCCAAATACCCTACCTCGACAAAGCGAGTGCTGAAATCGGGCGGATACGAGCAAGGGGAAGGCGCTGCCGCCTGACAAGGCGGGTAGGAGTAGATTGCCAAGAGGAGGACGAACTGACTAGGCTACTTTGCGCTGTAGCCAGTCCAAGGCGGCTTCGAGCCGATCATTGCCCCAGAAGAGTTCTCCCGCAGCGAGAAAAGATGGCGCCCCGAAGATCCCGAGCGACCGCGCCTGCTCGGTCTGGGCACGCAACTTAGCTTTTGACTCTGGACACTGTGCCGCGTCGAGTATTTCACTCGCTGGCAGTCGCAGCTCTTCAAGAATCGAGCTCACAATACGCGAATTTGAAATGTCTTGGTCACAGACAAAGTTTGCGTCATACACGCTACGCACAAAGTCCGGCAACCACGCTTCTCCCTCAAACCAACACGCAATCCGGGCCGCCAATAGGCCATTGCGAGGGAACTGGCTGGGGCGTTTGAAGGCGAGGTCCAGAGCCACACACAGACGCTCCATGTCCCGCCACATATACGCGCCTTTGGTCGGGTAAATATTGAAAGGAGAATCTTCCCAGCCTTGCTCTCGAAAAATTGGTCCTAGCAGAAAGGGCCGCCAGATGAGAGTAATGCTGCACGCGTGGGCCAGCCGTTCGATGCGGGTGGCCGTCGGATACGAGTAGGTGCTACCAAACTCAAACCAAAACTCAAGCTGCTTGCTCATTAAAAAGCCGAACGCTCCCTTGTTTGCTAAGGCCGTAGGAGTGTAATCAGGTCCGGGTGCTCGTGAAAGATGCGATAGGCCTGAAAGACGACTCAGATAGTCCGGTCCCCAACTTCTCCGTCGGGCAGACAGCCCAGGTACTCGCCGAATTCCTGGGAGCAGGTACGGAAAACCGCTTCGGCACTCTCCAGCGGGACGCTGCCAACGAGGAGTACCGAACCTGGATTATCAGACATACCATCTCTCCTGTTCTTCCTGGCGAGCCTCTTCTCTCCAGGCAATTTCGCATTCTACCATATTATGCGCTATACGGAACAAAACCGTCTTTGCAGGCGGGTAGGAACTCATGAGGGAATCCATGGCTGGCAGCATGAGAGTCACGACGGATGAGGCCGAACAGATTGTGGAAGCCGCCTATCCCTTGGATCGGCATTTCCGCGACATTCATACCTTGAACCAGCATGTAGTCGTATCCCAGAAGACCTACCAGTCCGCAGGACGGATGTTTCTCGGGCTTGAGCCGGGCGAGCCGTTTTTCTAGGGGCGAAGACAGACAAGAGTATGTCCTCATTTTGTGTATAAGGAATAGCTGGAATGAAGAGTTTTTTGGGATTTGTTGTCCTGTGTTGTTGGGTCAGTGTGGGATGGGCAGCAAATGAGCATTCACCAGGCACGACGAAGGAAACGGTCCTCCATTGGGTCGAGACCTTTCAGAGGGCCAAGCCTGAGTTCCAGGCAGGCAAAACATTGAAACTCGATGACCTGGAGAAGACGCGACCATTTCTTCCGCCCGGCTACTTTGAGGAATACAATTTCCCGGATGTCGAGTTTACGATAACCCAGACGGGCGATTATCCGCCCCACCCTGCCTATCGCGAGGCCACGGAAAAATTCGCCGGCCAGACCCGACTGGCAGCAGACGGTGCCCTTGAAAACTATACGGCCGGTCAACCGTTTCCCAACGCGAGCCTGGATACACAGATCCCGGAGTCTGGGATAAAAGCCGCTTGGAATTTTAATTTTCGCTGGCAGCACTACGGCCAGCGCGTGGATAGATATGCCTACCTCTTAGTCCAGGGAGGTGGAACGCACGGTCCAATCGCAGAGCTGCCAGAGGAGGTGATTCGGGGGACGGGTGGACAGATCGAGCGGGTCCTGTGGCAGCGATACCAGCGCGTGTACTTCACCCATCTGGCCATTCTACCGACGAGCAATTATACCTTCCCCGCGCCCGAGGCCGAACAATTCGAATTCAAAGATTACTCTGAATTTTTAGCTCCCTACGAGCAGCGCGGACAACGCTCCGTCATCCAGCGGCCGGCTGACCCACGCTTGGCCGATCAGGCATGGTCGTACTCACCAACGCTCCGCCGAGTCCGTCGCTTTTCCGCCGAAGAACGGGCCGATTCGTTTGCCGGCACTGACACAACCCTGGACGACTTTTATGGATTCTCAGGCCACCCGCTGGACTATAACTGGACCTTCCACGGCTGGAAGGAGATCCTCCACGTCATGAACTCGCGCTATCCGTATCCGCATTACTACGGCCCCAATGGCTGGCTGCCCTATGACCGCTGGGAGTTAAGAAGGTGCGTGGTTGTCGAGATGGCACCCAAGGACCCGAGACATCCCTATAGCAGCAAATTGCTGTTCTGGGACGCGCAGACCTACCGGACTGCGATTGCCCTTGCGTTTGATCGAGACGGCAACCTGTGGAAGATATGGCAGCCTCAGAACTCCTGGTCGGAGGACACGGTGGAACAGCCGAATCCCGATCAAGGGCTCTTTATCGTCCGGTATGAGGGAGTACCCACCATCGATGTACAAAGCAGGCAGGCTACACTCTACATCACTTTTGAGATGGACTACCCCGCAGTGGCTCCCGTCGATATCGAGGGCCTATTCGATCTCAATAAACTCACGGAAGGCCGGCGCTAAGGAATCATCGTTACGGTTATGACCCTAAGGTTCTCTCCATGACAGCAAAACGGATTCTCCTCCAGGACCTTTCCACCCTCGTCGGCCAGGAAGTTGGGGTATCGGACTGGTATCTCGTCACTCAGCGGGCCGTCGATGCTTATGCGGCGGCAACCGATGACCATCAGTGGTTTTGCGAAGACGTGGAGCGAGCGAAAAAAGAGTCTCCTTTTGGCGGGACGGTGGCGCCGGGCTATTTTATTCTGGCGCTTGCTCCGGGGCTGCTGAAAAAAATCTGGTACCTCCAAGGGGCTCGGCTCGGCATGAACTACGGCATCAATCGTCTGCGTTTTCCCGCTCCGCTGCTCGTTGGCAAACGGGTGCGACTGCAGGCCAGCGTTCGACGCGTCACCCCTGTTCAAGACGGACAGGAGGTGACTTTGGGCCTGTTATTTGAAGTCGAAAACGGCCAGAAACCCGTGTGTGTTGCCGAGACGGTGTACCGTTATCTTGGGTGAATTTCCCTTTCAAATATTACGGAGAAATTCTTCACCTACGCGCTTCTTTAGTCCAGAATGACCGACCTCTCTTTTGGGCCTGACCGCGCACTGGAACAGTTTGCTGTCGCATCATCCGGCAAACGCAGGGATCACCCTGTCGCCAATGAGTCACACTGACTCCACTATTCGTCATTGCTGTCAGGATCGAAACCATAGTGCGCTTTCAAAGAGGCCGCGCTAAACTTGCCGCTGCGTAGGTCTTCGCGGAGATTGTCTCTGTCGCGCCGGGCGGGTGGACCATAACCTCCTGCGCCGGGCGTCTCGACCTCCACGGTCTGATTCGGTGTGACGCTCACGCCCCTAGGCTTGTTGTCGAGTCTGAGCTGAGTGCCATCGTCAGTACGGAGGAGATAGCGTCCGGGCCTACCCCCTTTACCGCCAAACACACCCCAGGGCTTATGGCGGAACCGTTCGCCCGCACCGGTGAAGAGGCATGTGTGTCCGACCGGCCGGACAATGCGCCGCAGGCCCAGGCCGCCCCGGAACGTGCCGGCTCCACCCGAATCTTCGATGATGCCGTAGCCTTCGACTAACAGCGGGTATTCCATCTCGATCGCCTCGACCGGCAGATTTGAGGTGTTGGTGATATGGACCTGAACGGCGTCTTTCCCGTCCTTTGTGGCACGCCCGCCAAAGCCGCCACCCAGCGTTTCAAGATATACGTACGGTTGCTTAGTCACCGGATCGATACCCGAGAACTGGGCCACCGTGTTGGCGCCATTTGCCGCGCCGACGGAAGCCTCGGGCAAGGCTTCGGTCAGTGCGCCAAGGACCACGTCGACGATTCGCTGGCAGGTGGTGGAACGCCGGACTACAGCACTCGGGAACACACAGTTAATGAGTGTGCCCTGGGGAACGAAGACCTCAACAACATTCAGGACGCCCTGGTTGTTGGGAACCTCTGGATCGAGGAGGGCCTTAATCGCGTAGCACGATGCCGCTTGGGTTGCGTTGAAACCCGTGTTGACGTTACCCGGTACCTGCGGCGCAGTACCGGTGAAGTCGAGTCGGATGCGGTCACCGACAACCTCGATACGCACCGTAATCGGGATGTCGTATGTGCCGTAACCGTCATCGTCCAGCACATCCTCGAAGGTATACACACCGTCGGGGATCGTCTGCACAGCGTTACGCATACGCTGCTCGGTACGGGCAACTATCGCGTCGAAGACCGCCTCAAGTATTGCCGTTCCATGAGTTTCAGCCAGCTCCGTGATTCGGCGTGCGCCTAGTCGACAGGCAGCGATCTGGGCAAAATAGTCACCCCGGCGTTCCTCAGGTACTCGAACATTGAGAAGAAGGAGGTCGAGCAGGTCCGTTTGGAGCTCGCCCCGGCGGAAGAGCTTGATGAGCGGGATGCGGACACCTTCCTGGTAAATATCAGCTCTATCCCCGACGGAGCTGCCCTGCATGCCTCCGATATCAGCGTGGTGGGCAATGTTGCCAACAAAGCCGATTAGGGTAGCGCCGATAAACACCGGCATCACCATTGTCACGTCGGGGAGATGAGTACCGCCCGCCACATGCGGGTCGTTCGCAACGAAGATATCACCGGCATCGATATCTTCCGGCTGGTATTTAGCACGCAGCGTTTCCGTTACACCCAACAGCGAGCCGAGATGAATGGGCAGTGATGCCTCCGACATAACGATCAAACGTCCGTGCGCATCGATAAAGCCAGTACTGTGGTCACGCCGCTCTTTGATGTTGGTGGAATACGCGCTTTTCATCAAAGTGATGAAGACCTCGTCCGTGACCGAGCGCAGCGCATTATGCACGATCTCCAGCAAGATGGGGTCCAATTCAGGCTGCTCAAACTTCATAACGCGACCTCGATAATGAGGTTGCGTGCAGTGTCAACGCGCAGTGTATCGCCAGGATAGATCAGGGTCGTAGCGTCGAGTTGGTCAACCAAGGCTGGGCCAGTCAGAACATGGCCAGGCGCCAGGGCGTTGCGGCTGAAAACTCGTGTCGTGATCGCTTCGTCGGCAGTGAAATACACCCGGCGCGTGTCCAGCGGCTCTGGTGTGTGCATGGCAGTAGCGGCCGTCGCTTTGGGAGGCGTATGCAGTCGGCCCTGGGCGGTCAAGCGGTAGTTCACAATTTCCACTGGGTCGGTGGGGTTATCGTAACCATAGTGTCGCTCGTGTGCCTCAGAGAACAGGCGACACAGCCGGGCCGCTACGTCCACCTCGCACAGCTTGGCGAGCAGGTCAGCGTCCAGCGGGACGGACAATTCAAAATTCTGTCTGACATAGCGCATGTCCAATGCCACCTGGAGGGTCCGGCGGTCCGGCGCTAGCCTCTCCGCCTCGCACCACGCCTCGCCTGCCCGCATCAGAGTACCAATGTGATCTCGAATCTGGCCGATATGGTTTTCGTCAACCCGCGTCTGCGCCGTGCGCACGAAGTCTTCCTTCAGATCGGATACCACCAAACCCTGAGCGCACAAGATGCCTGGGGCAGCCGGAACGACAATCTCGCGGATACCCAGGCTGCGTGCAACAGCACTGGCATGCAACGGCCCAGCACCGCCGAACGGCATAAGGGCGCACGCGCGCGGGTCATGGCCGCGTTCGATCGAGATAGCGCCAATTGCCCGGACCATATTCGAAACCACGATGTCGAGAACACCGGATGCAGTCCGCTCTAGGGTAAAACCGAGTCGCGCCGCCAGGGGAGCGAAGACGGCACGTGCCGCGTCGATATCGAGGGGCATTGTTCCGCCGAGCAGACCACCGGGCGCGAGCCGGCCGAGGATGACATTTGCATCAGTCACGGTCGCTTGGTCCCCACCAGCCGCATAACACGCCGGGCCGGGCACGGCACCCGCGCTCGTGGGGCCGACCTTGAGCAGCTCGTCACGATCAAACCAGGCAATCGAGCCACCTCCAGCACCGACCGTATTGATGTCAACCATGGGCAGGCGGACGGGAAAGCCGCCAACCTCCCGGTCGAAGCAGACCCCGGCTTCATAGTTACGGATCAGCGCAACATCGGCGCTGGTGCCCCCCATGTCGAGCGTGATCACATCCGGACGACCGGATAGTCTGGCTAAGTGGGTCGCGCCAATCGCTCCGGCGGCTGGCCCAGACAGCGTGGTGCGAATCGGAAAACGGCGCGCACGCTCGATCGACATTAAACCGCCGTTAGATTGATTGATACCGAGGACTGCTGCAGGCAGGTCCTGGGCGAGTTCGGCCTCCAGATGACGCAGATACTGGGTGATAATCGGCTGTAGATACGCGTTCAGCACCGTAGTCGATAGCCGTTCGTATTCACGAAACTCTGGCCGTACCTCCGACGACAGGGAAATATAGAGGCCTGGGATAGCCGCCAACGCCTGAGCAAGATTTTGTTCGTGACTCGGATTCACAAAAGAGAACAGCAGGCACACGGCGCAGGCTTGTGCGCCCGAGGCCCGCACCTGGGTCACTATATCCTCCAAAGATTCTCTGCTCAGAGTATGGAGGATCTCGCCGCTAGACGTAACCCGTTCTTTCACCTCCAGGCGCCGCTCGCGTGGCACCAGGGGGAGCGGGTGATCCTCCTGGAGGCTGAACATATGCGGTCGAGTCTGGCGACCGATCTCAAGCAGGTCTCTGAAGCCTTGGGTTGTGATCAGGGCAACAGTGGCGCCACGACGCTGGAGCAGCGCATTGGTGGCCACAGTCGTCCCGTGGGCAAGGCGCTGGATCGTCCCGAGGTCGATACCGCGTTCGGCGCACAAGGCGTGCAAACCACCGATGATGGCCTGTGCAGGGTTGGCTGGCGTCGAAGGGACTTTGTGGACGAAGGCACCATTCGATCCGTCATCGAACACGTAGAAATCCGTAAAAGTTCCGCCTACGTCAACACCGACAGCCCACGCCATAGATCTGTCTCCAAAGAACCCAAGACCAGAACTCAATCTCTGCCGCAGGCCTACTACCGCAGGCCCATCTGGCGCAGCAGCGGCAGCACTTCATCATGGAACATGTGTAAGCCTTTGACAGGATCGAAAAACGACAGCATCACTCCCCGCTGTCCGCCCTTCTGGTGTACCTCACGCAGCTGCTCAGCGACTGTCTCTGGACTGCCATAGACATTATAGGCGGTGAGTCCCAGGGCAACGTCGCGATACGCTTCCTCGCCCGTCTGCTGCCGAATCCGGGTGTTGGGCTCTCGTCGCCGCTCGGGCGCAAACGAGTGGGGCTGCGACGTTGCCCGCTCGATAAACGTATCCGTGGCCTCTTCGTCAATCTCGGCTGCCACCCAGTCGCGTACCTCCTTCGCTTTGGCATCGGTCCCCTCGATAATGACGTACGCAGTGGTGAGTGTGTCTACTTGGCGTTGGTAGTGGCGTGCGCGTTCCCGTACTGCATCCGCTGCCGCCCGTATCTTGTCTAAATTCCCGGAAGAGAACAGCCAGTCACAGTGCTTTGCGGTAAACTCGATACCCGCCGGTGACGATCCCGCATTGACAAGATACGGGCGCGGCTTACGCACCGGCTTGGGGCTCACATACGCCCCGTACGACTTGTAAAACTCTCCCTCATACGTAATGGGCTCCTCACTCGCCCAGGCCCACTTCATCAACGTCGTGAATTCGTCTGCCATCTCATAGCGTAAATCATGGTCAGGAAACGTCTGTCCGAACAACGCCTGCTCATCTTCGATCCAGCCTGTCACAATGTTGAGCCCCCATCGCCCCCCCGATAAGTAGTCGATCGTGGCCCCAAACTTGGCAAAGTGGAGCGGGTGAAAGCCATACGTGACGTGAGCCGTGGAGAAGAGCAGGATCTGCTGCGTGAGGGGCGCCAAGGCCGCCGCGGTAGTTAAAAAATCGAGCTGGTCTTCATTAAAGCGGCTCGGGCCACCGTGGCCGAGCCAGCGCCCGAATGGCACTTGGAACTCAAACCCAATACGCTCGGCGAACTGGACCAAATAGCGGGCGGTATCCCAGTGCCAGAAGTCACGATAGCGCGCAGGGTCCGCCTGAACCGCCTTAGAGATAGTGGCGCCACCAGTGAGGTTCCAAGCGAACAAGCCGAGGACGAGGGGATGCGGGCTGTCTACCTGGGGTTGTCCGCCAGGGTCGAAGGGGCCGCGAGTAATCTTCACTCGCTCGCCATACATGCCGACTTTGCCCATACCGCTCTCTTCTGAGTGCAACAGTGTCTGACGCCGTTATCACCTGCTTATTCTTTCCTCTCCTTCTTAGTCCATGACCACCTTGCGTTCAATCTTCAGTTGGGCATGGTATGAGAGATGGGGCAAGGTTTAGCAATATGACCGCAAACGTTCGGGATGTCGTCATCATTGGAGGAGGTATTAGTGGCGCAGCGGCGTGCTATGAATTAGCCCGGTCTGGCGTGTCTGTGACTCTCATTGAACAAGGTTCGCTGGCGAGCATGGCCTCGGGTTTGAGCTTGGGCGGGGTACGACAGTCTGGCCGAGCCGTGGCTGAATTACCTTTCTCCCAGGCCGCGATCCGTCGCTGGGAAAATCTGGCGGATGAACTGGAAGCCGACATAGAGTATCGCCAAGAAGGAAATCTGCGCCTAGCCCGCACCCCCGAGGAAGTAGAAACTCTTACCCACATGGTAGAAGCGCAACGCGTATTAGGCCTTGATCTTACGTTTCTTCCAGATAATGCTGCTGTCCGAGAAGTGGCCCCAGCGCTGTCAGAAGCCGTTCAGGCTGCTTCATACTGCCCCACCGATGGTCACGCGAATCCAGCTGTTACGGTTCAGGCTTTTGCCGCTGCGGCTGAACGGCACGGAGCGAGCATCCTCACCCACACAACGGCCACTGGAATCGACGTGGGGGGTGGACGGGTCATCGGGGTACAGACAAGTGCAGGTCCTGTTGCGACAGACGTTATAGTGATTGCGGCCGGTGTGCATTCGGGTCATCTGTGTAGAATGGTCGGCCTCGAGCTGCCGCTGACCATCACGCATGCGTCGATTGTGCAAACGACCCCGTTACGACCCATCCTGCAACAGGTGCTTGGCACGGCCAACGCCGATTTTTCCGGCCGTCAAGAGGTAGGCGGTCGACTACTGATGAACGCGAGAGTTGGGCCTTGGCAGGGGTTGCCGAATGAAGAACAGCTTGCCGCTCGTGTTATAGAGACAATCAGTGACCGTGCGACTGAGGTGTTGCCGGCATTTGGTCAGGCAAAGATTGACCAGGTATGGAGCGGGCTGCTCGATATCACGCCGGATGGCCTCCCCGTTATTGAACGCACCGCAGAAGTCGACGGGCTCATCATTGCTGCCGGTTTTTCTGGGCACGGCTTTTGTTTGGGTCCTATGACTGGACGGGTCATTTGTGAACTCGCAACCGAGAAACAACCTTCACTCTCCCTCCATCCTTTCCGGCACGGGCGTTTTGTCGACATGACAGGATCGCAGGAAACCGAACATTAGAGCAGCGAGAGGAGTAGAGGTGGTTAGCAATGGCCCCTCTTCATGGCGCAAGCACTAACTTCCCGAACACTTTTCCTGCAACGAGATCCAGTAGCGCCTGTTGTGCTTCCACTAATGGATAGCTCTTATACACCATGGCTTTGACCTTCTGGTCTGCGAACAATGGAATGAGGGCGTTGGCAATATCGGGGATTAGGGCAACCGAGTTCGACAGGGCCATGCCGTAGATCGTGACTTCTTTAAACAGCGCCGCACCAGTCATAAATGTTGACTCAGGCGCTTTGCCGGTTCCGGTACCGATGAGTACGATGCGGCCGTGTCTGCCAAGCGCGCTAAAGTCTTTGGCAAAATTGTCCGCCGCAACATTCTCGATAATGACATCTACGCCTTTGCCGTCAGTCAGCTTTTGTACCTCAGCCGCAAAGTCTTGCTCTTTGTAATTCAGCGCGACATCCGCGCCTAACTCTTTTGTTCGTTCAGCCTTCTCTTGTGAACCGACCGTGGTAATCAGTCGCGCCCCAGCCGCTTTGGCAAGCTGTATGGCCGCTACCCCTACTCCACCGCCCCCAGCCGAGATCAGTACGGTCTCATCTGACTGAATTTGAGCCTTGTGATGAAGAGCGACATAGGCGGTGTAGAACGGGACCGGGATCGCTGCCCCTTCAGCAAATGAGAGATTTTCCGGTAGTTGAAATATCTCATTCGTTGGCAGGCAAGCTTTTTCCGCATAGCCACCCCCATTCAGCGAACGGCCAAAGACACGCTCTCCAACCCGGACGTGGCTCACTCCCGCACCAATCGCTTCGACCTCACCCGCTACATCCGTACCTGGGATATATGGAAGTGGAAGCGGTTGTGGATACCTTCCGGACATGCGGACCAGATCGGCAGGATTGATCCCGGTGGCTTTGACCCGGATCACCACATGACCTTTTCTCAGCTCAGGATCAGGCGCTTCTTCAAGACGCAAGTTTTCCGGGCTACCAAACTCGGCTAGACGCATGGCTTTCATATATATCCTCTCAGTCTTTCCCTCGGAGCTTTTTGAGGCGTGCGACACGCTTAGGAAAAAATCTTGTTCGGCCCTGTGGGAAAAGTGTGATTCGGGTTGACCTTCTTCGTACCGGAACAGGTACACTTAATATGGTTGAAATCCAGCGCCGGGGACTGATGGCGTGTTCATACTCTCTCTTCCTGTTCCCCGACTCAGACCACCCCCGACGAGTGCCGGGTCCCGTTCTGCATGACGCACCTACAAACCCACGTCAAGAGAAGTTTGTCTGTCATGGCTCGATCGTAGTGACTCCCATCGGTGTTTATGCCATGCTGAAAAACGGTTGAGGAGATTATGCGCGTAGACATTTTACAGCCGTACCGAGCACACTCCTCCACTCTCGCGGCATAGTCTCTCCAGGCAATCACTCATGCATACCCGTTACGTTCATCCGCACTCTACCAGACTCGCGCTGTCTGGATATCCGCTCGTTCCGGTGTTCCTAGTGTTCGGCTGCCTCCTTTTCGGGGCCTGTCAAAAAACCGCAGAGCCGTCGCGCAGTCCTGTACCGCCACCGATCCTCGTACAGACGCTGACGCTCAAGGCCCAGCATCTGCCGCGCACAATTTCGGCGGTTGGCGGGCTTGAGAGCCCGCAAACCACCCAGGTAACCGCCGACCGGAGCGGCAAGATTGTCTTCCTCGATATTCCAGAAGGGCAGGAGGTTCGGCAGGGTCACGTCCTGGCGCATATCGATGCCGCGGAGGCGCAGGCGGCGGTCGACGTGGCCCAGGCCCAATATCAGAACGCCCAGGCGACATTGGAACGGCTCACCAAGCTGCCGCCGAGGGCGCGCTCCCAGCAGGCGTTGGACAACGCGCAGGCGGCGGTCCGAACGACCAAGGGAGAGCTGGACGAGGCGACAACGATTTTACGTAAAATGACTATCCGTGCGCCCTTCACCGGCCGCCTGGGGCTGCGCCAGGTCAGTCTGGGCACCTATCTGGAGCCCGGCGATGCCATGGTCCGGATCACCCAGGTTCACCCCCTGCACCTGGTCTTCAGCCTGCCACAGCACTATGTACCGGACCTCGCAACCGGCCAGCGCATTCGCGGGGTAGCGGGTCAGTGCACGAGTCGGTTCACGGCAACCGTCAGCGTGATAGACCCCTTCCTCAATCCGGACACACGGTCGGTTACGGTGCAGGCTGTTGTTCCGAACGAAGAGAGAACGCTTTTGCCCGGTATGGCCGTAGCCTTACGCCTCGAAGTTGCCAGGCTCTCAGATGCGATCTCCATTCCCCTGGAGGCCATTATTCGGCAGGGAACGAAGCGGCTCGTGTATACGCTTCAAGATGATAATCTGGTCGCGAGCCAACACGTACAGCTCGGACAATTTGCCCTGCAGCAGGTTGAGGTTCTCAGCGGGCTCAAGCCCGGAGATACCATCATTGTTGCTGGGCACCAGAAACTGCGACCCGGAGACAGAGTACAGCCGACCCCGTATGAGCCGGTTGAGAATACCAACCTTGCACTCGGGGCAAGCACTGCACTGCTGACGACGTGTGATTTTTAATCCATGATTCTTTCCGACCTGTGCATTACCCGTCCGGTTCTGGCGACGGTGATGAGCCTGCTCATTGTCCTGGCTGGAATTGCCGCCTTTTTATATATACCGGTCCGAGAATACCCCGACGTCGACAACCCGGTTGTCTCGATTACCACGGTCTATGTTGGGGCCAGCCCGACGACGGTCGAGAGCACCATCACCGAGCCGCTTGAACAATCCCTCAACGGTGTCGAGGGTATTCGCAATATCACGTCGATTAGCGGTTTCAGTCGCGGCTCGATTACGGTCGAGTTTGTTGCCGGCCGTGATATCGATCTGGCAGTCACCGATGTCAGCAATGCAATCCAACGCGCGTTTGACGATATTCCAGAGGAAGCCGAACGGCCGATTGTTGCCAAGTCCGGGGCCAATACCTTCCCGATTATGTGGATCGGTTTGCAGAGCGAAGCATATTCGACGGAAGATCTGACCGATATTGCGGACCGCATTGTCAAGCCGCCGCTTCAGATTCTGCCGGGTGTGGCCGAGGTGTTCCTCGGCGGGCGGAAGTACGCCATGCGCATTTGGCTCGACCCCGCAAAAATGGCGCTGCACGGCGTGGACCCGGCCGATATTCACCGCACCATTATTGAGAACAATCTCCAGGTTCCAGCGGGCGAGGTCGAGGGCACGACCCGAAAATTTACCGTGCTGGCCGATGCCCAGATTGACGACCCGGGCGTGTACGAAAACCTCATCATCCGCGAGGAAGGCGAGACCCGAGTGCGCCTCAAGGATATTGGCTGGGCCGAACTGGGCTCCGAGAATTATAATGTGCTCACCCGCCTTAACGGCCGCTCGACGGTCGGCGCCGGCATCGTCCGCCAGTCGCGCTCAAACCAGCTCGAAGTCTCGGACGCCGTGCGGCGCAGCCTGCCGGCTATCCGCGCGGCCCTGCCGGACGGGGTCGATCTCCGGGTAGCGGTCGATAGCACGATCTTTGTGCGAGCCTCTCTCGCAGAGGTGTGGTTCACCCTGGGTATAGTCTTTATCCTGGTTGTGATGGTGAATCTGATCTTTCTCCGCTCCGCGGTAACGACGCTTATCTCATCGATTGCCATTCCCGTCTCTTTAGTCGGCACCTTTGCCGTCATGCTTGTCCTCGGCTTTTCGGTCAACGTCCTCACCCTGCTCGCCCTGGTCCTGGCTATTGGTCTCTTGGTCGACGACTCCATTGTGGTGATGGAGAACGTCTACCGTCGGCAAGAGTTGGGCGAAACGCGCCAAGTCAGTGTCCGCCGTGGGGCAAAGGAAGTCGGCTTTCCGGTCATTGCCACGACCGTTGCGCTGGTTGCCGTCCTTATTCCCCTCTCTCTGTTGACCGGCAACCTGGGCCGTCTCTTTCGCGAATTTGCCCTGACCATGGCCGCCAGCGTCCTCATCTCGACCTTTGTCGCCCTGACCCTGGTGCCCATGTTGTGCTCTCAGTTTCTGACTGTTCGGGCGGTTCATGGACGCTTCTACTATGCCCTTGAACCCTTCTTCGCCAGCCTGAACCGCGGCTATGAGCGTGCACTCCGCTGGGCTCTCCACCATCGCCCGGCCATGGGCCTGCTGCTTGTGGCGACCATCGGCTTCGGCCTGCTCCTGCTGCAATCCCTGCCCTCCACCCTGGTCCCAATCGAAGACCGGGGGCGGATTATCACAATAATTAAAGCGCCCCAGGGCTCGACCCTGGCCTATACCGCCCAGACTCTGGATCGGGTGGAAAAACGCATCCAACAGATTCCGGAGGTCGAGGCATTTTTCGAGGCCATCGGGCTGTCTATTGGCGGGCCGCCCAATACCAGTGACGGCATCGTCTTCGCCCGCCTGACCGATTGGGAAAAGCGCAGCGTCGCACAGCAGGCCATTGTCGCCCAGCTCTTTCCTGAATTCTTCGCCCTGACCGGAGCCCTAGTCTTTCCGATCAACCCCCCGTCTCTCAACCAGCGCAGCATTAATGATTTGGAATTCATCCTTAAGAACGCCGCCGCGACCCAGGAGGAATTTACCCAGACGGTCAGCACCATGCTGGAGCGGGTGCGCCAGCTCCCCAGCCTGATTAATGTGGACAGCGACCTACGGCTCGACAACCCCCAACTGGACATCATCTTTGACCGCGACCGGGCCGCTGACCTCGGGGTGCCCGTTTCCACCGTGGCCCAGAGTTTACAGCTCCTCCTGTCGCAGGCCAAGATTGATGAATTCATTATGCGCGGCAAGCAGTACGATGTGGTGACCGCGCTGGCGTCGCACTTTCGGAGCCTGCCCGACCAGATCGGAGAGATTTATGTCCGCAGCCAGACCGGGACGATGGTGCCGTTGTCCGGCCTGGTGCACGCCGCGCCCAGTATTGCTCCGGCCCGACTCAACCGCTATGACCTCCAACGCTCGGCCACAATCACGGGCAGCTTAGCTCCCGGGGCAACCCTGGGCGAAATGCTGGCCGGTGTGCAGCGCATTGCGGGTGAGGTCCTGCCCGCCGGCTTTACGACCGCCCTGGGAGGTAGCGCGCGCGAGTTTGTAGAGTCCTCTGCCGAGATCTATATTGTTTTTCTTATTGCGCTGGTCTTCATCTATCTCGTCTTATCGGCCCAGTTTGAGAACTTCTTTCATGCCCTGACCATACTCGGCAGCGTACCCCTGGCACTCTTCGGGGCCTTATTCGTGCTCTTTATGACCGGCCATACGCTGAACCTCTACAGTCAGATTGGCATTATCTTGCTCATCGGTCTGGTGACAAAAAACTCGATCTTACTGGTGGACTCTGCCAATCAGTCGCGGGCCCGTGGCACCGAGCTGCTGGCCGCAGTGCTGGCCGCCGGGCGTAGTCGCCTGCGCCCTATTTTGATGACTAGCGCCACCTCTATCTTTGGAGCCTTGCCACTCGCCCTGGCCATCGGGGCAGGGGCGGAAAGTCGTCGCCCGATTGGTGCCGCGGTGGTTGGCGGGCTGGCCTTTTCCACCGCCTTCACCCTGCTCGTCATTCCCGTGGTCTATCTGTTTGTGACCTATGTAGGCGAGCGGCTGGGGATTAATATGATTCCCCCAAGAGTGAAATTGATGGAAGACGAGCAGGACCAAGAGACCGCTGCCCACAAGGCAAGCAAGAGTGCCGCTTTATAGAACCCGAGCACGTGATAAGGAAGACGGCATGCAGAGGACGCTAACACGACGCCGGATGTCTGCCGTTTCGCGGCTTCCGTTCCTTGGCTCTGATTGGAGTTCGCGAAGACCGGAGAATCTCGTGCAGCCCTCCTTCGTATGGGTCCTCCCCCTCCTCTTCTGCCTAGTCGTCGGTTGCACGGTGACCCCAAAGCGGCCGGTTGCCTCGGTCACGCTTCCAGAGACGTGGAGTGAGCAGCCTGAACCAGCTGCCAGCACGCAACCGGTAGAGCTCGCGCGCTGGTGGAAAACCTTTCAAGACCCCGGGCTCCAGGTCCTGATCGAACGGGGGATCAGCCAGAATCGAGATATCCAGGAAGCTACCGCACGGATTCAGGAGGCGCGCGCTTCACGGCTGGTCGCCCTGGCTCCCCGCTGGCCGCGCCTCGGTTCGGCTACGTCGTATACGCGCAGTCTGAGCAGCCGTACGACTACCTCGCTGTCGTCCAATTTTCTTGATGACGAGTCCACCCGCACGGACAATAGCGAGAGTCCGGTTGGGACGTCATTGGGCTTTGGACAAGAACGGAATTTCTACCAGATGGGCCTGGACGCAAGCTGGGAGATTGACCTGTTTGGTCGCCTGCATTGGGCCGAGCAGGCGTTGAGCGCCGATATCAGCGCGGCCGAAGAACATCGTCGCACGGTGCTGGTGGCGCTGCTGGCCGAGATCGCACGCAACTATATTGCACTCCGTGGCGCGCAACAGCGGCTCCGTATTGCCGAGCGGCATATTCAGGCTCAGCAAGATTCGGTTGAGGTCACGCAGTCTCGCTATCAAGCCGGCCTGACAAGCGCGTTAGACGCGGCCGAAGCCGAGGCCCTACTGGCGAATATCCGCGCTCAGGTTCCTCCCCTTCAAACCACAGTCAAACGGACCCTCCACCGTCTAAGCGTCCTGGTGGGCGAGCCGCCCACGGCTTTTAGGTCCTCCCTCTCCCAGGACCATCCGATCCCGCATGCCGACCTGGCCAGTGATATCGGACTGCCGTCCGAGCTCTTACGCCGGCGTCCCGATATTCGGCAGGCCGAACGTGAACTGGAGGCGGCCACCGCGCGAGTTGGGGTGGCCACCACCGACCTCTTCCCGCGGCTGACATTGACCGGGCGACTGGGGACGCAGGGCTTGGATGTGACAGACCTAGCCAAAGGTGCGGGCCTGTCCTGGGCCACCGGCCCTGCGCTGAGCTGGCCGGTTTTCGATGCGGGCCGCATCCGGGCCGCCATCAAGGTGCAGGACGCTCGCCAAGCACAGGCCCTCGCCCATTATGAGCAAATGATTCTTACCGGGCTCGAAGAGGTTGAGAATGCCCTCGTAGCGTACAGCAAAGAGCAGGCCCGCCAGCAATGGCTGACCGCATCGGTCGCCGCGCACACCGATGCAGTCGAGATTGCCACTGATCGCTATCTGAGTGGACTGGAAAACTATCTGAGCGTCGCCCTGGCCCGCCGTGCGCTCCATACGGCCCAGGATGCCTTTGCCCAAAGCCAAACCGCGCTCGCCTCTCACGTCGTCGCCTTGTACACGGCGCTCGGCGGAGGATGGGATACGACCGGGTCGCCAAGCTGATACGATCCGTCCCTCTCTGGTAGTGGCAAAGATATGGGATTGCTTCCCCTAATCGGGCTTGGTAGGGAATTTGCCTAGGCGACGCAGGAGGGCTGTGGTCCGACCGTACCAAAGCACACAGAGGCAGCGCTCTCCGCGCCAGAGAGAAGGAGCAGTCTATGCGACGGACAATTGTGGCAGCACTGGTCAGCATCGTACTTCTGGTTCCAAGTCTGAGCCAGGCGGCAACCTGGAAGAGTGACTCGGCGCATGCCAGTGTACAATTTGCCGTGAGGCATTTGATGGTCGCCACCGTGCGCGGCACGTTCGACAAGTTCGACGTGACCGCAATCATAGACGAGGACGATATCAGTCGTTCCTCGGTGGACGCCTCCATCGAGGTGGCCTCCATTAATACCCGCAACCAGAAGCGGGACGACCATTTACGCGGGCCGGATTTCTTTGATGCGACCAAACATCCGACCATCACCTTCAAATCAAAGGCGGTCGAAAAAATACAGGACTACAGCTATAAGGTCACCGGAGAGCTGACCCTCATGGGCGTCACCAGAGAGGTCGTGCTCGAGGTGACCGGCTCGCCCCAGGCCGTCACCGACCTCCGGGGCAAGCCTCGCCTGGGTGGGGCTGCCACTACAACGATCAATCGTACCGACTATGGGCTCAGCCGCAACTCGGTCCTGGAGTCGGGCGGGGTGGCGATCGGCGAGGAGGTCGAGATCACAATCGACATCCAACTGGTGCCGGCGCAGTAATTCACCAGTCGCGTCTCCTACACAAACCGGCGACCCACAGGCGCGTTCCTGTCTCACGACCAGCCCTTGACTGCCCCCCCGGTCTTTTGCTTGGTTGAAATCTCTCATGAAGCTGCTCGGCACGCAACTCGCCTATTTTCTGAATGAGCCGGCAACGCGCCGGAATATTAGCGCGCTCCTCAAATTCGCCGCCTTTTTGGTCGGGATTATTCTGCTCTTCTCTATCCTCTTCCACGTGATCATGCTGCACGCGGAAGGGCAGGATCATTCGTGGCTGACTGGGGTCTATTGGACCCTGACGGTGATGAGTACGCTCGGATTTGGCGACATTACTTTTCATAGCGATATTGGGCGGTTTTTCAGCATTGTGGTGCTGCTCTCCGGGATTGTCCTGCTGCTCATCGTCCTGCCCTTTACCTTTATCCGCTTCTTTTACGCTCCCTGGCTGGAAGCGCAGATACGGTTCCAGGCCCCGCGCGAAGTACCGCCCGATACCCAGGGACACGTCATCATCTGTACCTACGACACCATTGCTCCCGGCCTCATCGAACAACTCCGCCTCCAAGACATCCCCTATTATGTTCTTGAGCCCGATCCAGCGACCGCCGCCCGCATGTATGAGGACGGTATTTCGGCCATTGCTGGTGAGATCGATAGCCGTGAGACCTACGAGAAAGTCCGAGCTCCCCAAGCACGGTTGATCGTTGCGAACAGCGCGGACACCGTCAACACGAATATTGCCCTGAACGTTCGGGAGGTTGCCCCGGATATCCCCATCATGGCAACGGTCGAGGAAAAAGACTCTGTTGATATCCTCGAGCTGAGCGGTTGTACACACGTGGTTCCCCTCAAGCAGCGCCTGGGAGAACGTCTCACCAACCGCATTAACATCGGGCACGCCCAGGCCCATGTGATCGGCAGTTTTCGCGACCTCCAGGTGGCAGAGTTTCCTGTCCACAATACCCCCTTGGCTGGCCGGACGATCCGTGAAACACGGCTGCGTGAGGTCATCGGGCTCAATATTGTTGGGATTTGGGAACGGGGTCGTTTATTGCCGGCGACTCCCGACACCTACCTCTCCAACACCAGTGTGATGGTCGCTGTCGGCTCGGAAGAACAAATGCTGGAACTCGACACCCTGCTTGTCATTTACGATACCAATTACAGTCCAATCCTGGTCATTGGGGGAGGCAAGGTCGGCTGTGCCGCCGCCGAGGCCCTGAAGCGCAAGGATATCCCGGTTCATCTGGTTGAGAATGACGAATCCTTTCGGGAACGGATCGAACACATCCCGGATCAACTCTTTATCGGTGATGCCGCCGACCGAGAAGTCCTGATGCGCGCCGGCTTGCAGGATGCCCCGGCCGTCCTGCTGACCACAAACGACGACGCCATGAACATCTACCTCGCAGTCTACTGTCGCCGCCTCAATCCTGAATTACGCATCGTCAGCCGCATTACCCACGAAAGGAATCTCGAAGCCATCCATCGCGCCGGCGCGGACTTCGCCTTGAGCTACTCTTCACTTGGTATTGAGCAGGCCCTCTCCCTGCTGCAAGGCCGCGAGTTAGGGCTCTTGGGCGAGGGAGTCGAGCTATTTGCAGTCTCACTGCCACGGATGTTGGCAGGCTTGACCTTATCCGACAGCGGAATTGGGGCGCGAACGGGGCTGAACGTGATTGGTATCCAACACAACGGGAGCCTCATCACCAATCCGTCAGCCTCAACAAAGCTCCAGAAAGAAAGCGAACTCATCATGCTGGGCAGTACGCAGCAACGACAGGCATTTACCGAGGCGTATAGTTAAGAAGAACGCCTCAGGTGTCTGAAAGAGTAAACGTGTCCAGCATCTGCATGTTTATGGGAGGATACGTTTACTCTTTTTGGTCCTGCATCAGATGGAATATGACCAGCAGACCGGCACTCAGCCCGTATGCGAATGCAAATTCCGGCGCGGCAGCAAAACCAAACGCATTCTGAACTCCCACGGGAGTCAGTTCATAGGCGTGGATCACCCCGACAAAAGACAGGGCCGCGGCGACCAGCAGCCAAGCCGCCGCGCTGAGAAATTGGCGTTCGATAATAAAGACCAGAATGGCCGCCAGGATCATGGCGCTCAGCAGAAAGCCCTGGCTGAGGGCAATCACCCCGTGGATGTATAGATCGCCTCCAAACTTTGGCGCGATGTCGAAGAGCGAAGCGCCGGCTTTGCGGAGACTGGTTTCGATCAACTGCAAAGCCCAGGTGGCCAGCGCGGGAATCAGCCCGAAGGCAACCGCGAGCGCGTGCGATTGAGGGACGGCCTGAAATGCCTGGGCCGTCATAATGATACCGATCCAGAGCAGAATACCCAGCGTCGCTTCGATCGGGACAATGTGAAGAATCACCGTCATGCCGCCGACCAGACACAGCAGCCAGATGACAACCCCATTGATCGCCGAGTAGCCAACCCGCGCGCCCATCGCCTTCCAGGCCGGGTGCCCAATATAAATAGTCGTGGGAAACGGGCTCCCAAAGAAGGCAGCTAGGAGCGTCCCGACGCCATTGGCGACCAGGGAGGGTTTGGTTTCATAGCGATCACCGGCGGCCTCCGCACTTTCCAGATTCTGCAACGAGCCAATCACATTAAACAGCCCCATAGGAAAAATAATGGCCAGATACTGCCAGCCCCGCTCACTGGTCAGCAGAGCAAAGAGGTCGGACGGGACCGGTGTCGGCACATGCAGCGCCAGCGCGTACTGTTCTGCCGGCGGTTCAAAGACGGATATCCCCAGCAGGCGCAGCCCCCACGCCAGGACGACACCCGTCAGCACGGCAACCAAGCCGCCAGGCAAACCGCCAGGGAAGGTCCGACGTGACGCATAGGCGGTCAGGATCATCATCATAGGTACAACCGCAATCAGTGGGTAGGCAAAAATCTGGAAGACAAAACCGACGGCAATAAACGTAATTGCAACACCGGCCAAAGCCGTCAGTAGGGCCGCCCGCGGTGTATGCCGACGTAGCCAGTCCCCCACAAAAGCACCGGCCGTTTCCATCACCCCACTGAGCAGACAGGCCAACAATCCGACCTGCCAGGCGAGGGTTGGGTCTTGCGTTTCCTGATAAACCGGCCCCATGATGAGGAAGATGTAGGCAAAACAGCTCGGCGTGTTGATGCCGTAGGGGAGAGCCGTCACATCGTTACGCCCGGTTTGCAGCATCAACCGCCGGGCTTGCCAGGCGTAAAAGATATTACCGAACAGAATGGACAGTGCCGCCCCAGGCAGGATGCGGCCAATCACCAGCTCTTGAGGAAGGCCACACACCAACGGACACAGCACGGCGATCAGCATGAGTTGCAAGAGATTGTCGATAAACAGCCCAAAGAAGCCGTCAATATCGCCCCGAACAAACACGGCGCGCAGCCCGCGCAGCGTCCAGGCACCTCCCCGCCCATCCGAATCTTCGCGCATACGGCGGGCAGTCTAACGACCGGATAGACGGCCGTCAAACCGAACCGGGGAGTTGAGACGAGGTTGACAGACCGGTCAGGAGTATATTGAGTCGTGCTTTCATTTTGATTATCTGTGGTGGGTGTGACGTAAGGAGGCGCTATGAAAACGCTCGTACGATTCGCTCGGGCTGGCTTGGTCCTTGGAGTGCTCAGCTTCTTCCAACCGTTCGGGCATGCAGCAGACATTGATGAGGTCCGAAAAGCGGCGGAAGAGGGCAGCGCCCGAGCGCAAAACAGCCTGGGCGTCATGTACGTCAAAGGCGAGGACGTCGAGCAAGACGCCAAGGAAGCCGTCAGATGGTTTCGCCGGGCCGCTAAGCAAGGGCACGTCGGCTCACAATATAATCTGGGCCTCTTGTATTTCGCCGGGAGTAATAGCGACCGGGCGAAGCAGGAAGCCGCCAAGTGGTTTCAAAAAGCGGCCGAGAGCGGACATACGAAAGCCCAGTACCGCCTAGGCATGCTCTATATCCAGGGCGGCGGTGTTGAGCAGGATTATGCCACCGCCGCCATTTGGTTACGGAGCGCGGCTGACGAGAGCCATGCCGAGGCCCAGTACAATCTCGGCGTGCTGTATGATAACGGCTACGGCCTGGAGCAAGACCTGACCAAGGCGAGAGGCTGGTACCTCAAAGCCGCAGACCAGGCCCATCCGGGAGCGCTGTTCAATCTTGGCACCATCTACTTCGCCGGTCGAGGCACGGAGCAGGACGATGCAGAAGCAGCCCATTGGTTCCGCCAGGCCGCAGAGCGAGGCCATTCCGGCGCGCAGTACAACCTGGGGGCCATGTATCTGGAAGGCCGGGGAGTGGCCAAGGACGATGACACCGGCATCGACTGGTTGCGCAAAGCGGCCGAACAGGGCCATGCCAATGCCCAGAAAATCATCGATCAAATCAGTGCCGGCAGCTAATGGCTGTCCGGCTCGGGCCTCGGCCTAGGCTGATGGGAGACGTATGACAGCCGTCACCAAACGGGCACGGTTCCTGCTGGCCGTGCTGATTGTCATGACCGGCGTGGGCTGCGATCAAGCCACTAAACAGATTGCCGCCCAACAGCTCCGCGGAATGCTGCCCATCTCCTTCATGCACGACCTTGTTCGTCTACAATATGCGGAGAATCAGGGTGCTTTTCTCGGACTCGGCAATAGCCTATCCCCCGAACTACGCTTCTGGCTGCTCACCGTTGCGACCGCCGTACTGCTCCTGGGCTTGGCCATCTTCCTCATCGTGCAATGGCAGCTTCCGCGTCTTTCGTTCATTGCGCTCTCGTGCGTCCTGGCCGGAGGACTGGGGAATATGATTGACCGGCTGGTGCACGACGGCAGCGTCATCGATTTTCTGAACCTCGGTCTGGGTTCACTCCGAACGGGTATTTTCAATATCGCCGATGTCGCCATAATGGGCGGCGTCGTTCTGCTCTGGGCTGCCAGCTTCCGGGCAGCTCCCCAGCCGGACGAACCGGCTACACCCTAATATGTGATACTGAGCGCTACCGCGCTCACAAGCCGTTTCAACTCCTTCCACATGATGCTAAGGTCTGAGCCGAACTCGAATAGCGGAAAGGAGAACGTATGGCCAAAGATGCTGTCATCCCAAAGGGAATGGAAGCCTATTACAACGATTTTCATTTTGCTCCGGCAATCAAGGATGGAGATCGTCTCTACTGTTCCGGCGTGATCGGAGTGGGCGAGGGGTATAAGGTTTCGGACGATCCCGAAGCGCAGTTCACCCAGGCGTTTGAACACGTCAAATCCACGCTGGAGGCGTCTGGCGCATCGTTTGACGATGTGGTCGAGATGACGACCTTTCACGTCGAGCTGCAAAAAAACATCCAGACCTTCATGAAGGTCAAAGACAACTACATGGAAGCCCCCTACTCGGCTTGGACGGCGATCGGTATCACCGAGCTGGCATTTCCGGGTGCCTTGGTTGAGATCAAAATCATCGCCCGGTTGCCGTAGCATAAGGGACTAGGAACTGGGGGTTAGGGAAGAAAACACCCCGTGGTTTCCCGCCCTAACCCCAATCCCCCCATGAAACCGTTCTGGAAGACAAAATCACTCGCGGCTATGAGCCAGCAGGAGTGGGAGTCTTTGTGCGATGGCTGTGGACGCTGCTGTCTGAATAAACTGGAGGACAGTGAGACCGGGGCCACTCATTATACGAATGTGGCCTGCTGGCTGCTCGACCTCACCCACTGTCGCTGCAAGCGGTATGAGCGGCGGACCCAACTCGTTCCCGAGTGCGTACGGCTCTCGCCCGAGAATGTTCAGAAGATCGGCTGGCTACCGCACTCCTGCGCGTATCGCCGCCTGGCCGAAGGCCGGGATCTGGCCTGGTGGCACCCCCTAGTCTCTGGCAGCACCGAGACCGTCCACCAAGCTGGCATCTCTGTCCGAGGCAGAGTAGTCTCCGAGGATGCCGTCCCACCCGAGGCGTTTGAAGACCATCTTATCGACTGGATCGAACACGACTGAGCGGGTATAGTCGACACTGGATATTTACCACGGAGTTGTACATGGCTCAGAAACGCTGGTCGCTATCGGTGCCTCTGGAAGGATTCAGCCTTACGGAACATGTTGAAATCGCGCGGGAAGCCGAACAGGCTGGCTATACGGATGCCTGGTCCATGGAGGTCGATGGCGTCGATTGTTTTGCCCCACTAGCCACCCTTGCCCAGGCAACCGACCTGCGGCTGGGCTCGGCGATTGCCAATGTGTATACGCGCGGGCCGGCGACCTTGGCCATGAGCGCAGCGGGCCTGGCCGAACTTGCCCCGAACCGGTTTTGTCTGGGCATTGGCGCGGGTTCGCATCCGATTGTCGAATTCTGGAACGGCGGCAAGTTTGCCCGCCCGGCAGTCCGAGTCCGAGAAATGCTGACCTTCCTGCGCCAAGCGTTTACCGGGGAGCGCGTCACCTTTGAGGGCGAGACCTTTACGGTCAAAGGCTTTCGGTTCAGCCGACCGCCACAGCACCCTATTCCCATCCATGTCGGTGCGCTGAAACCGATGATGCTGCGGATCGCCGGGCAGTATGCCGACGGAGCGATTATCAACTGGCTCTCCGCCACTGACGTCAAAAAGTCGGTCGCCGTCGTGCGTGAGGCGGCCCAGGCGGCCGGTCGCAGTCCGGACGCAGTGGAAATCACCGCCCGGATTTTTGTCAGCGTTGACCCGCCCGGTCCAGCGGTTGAGACCGGCATCCGGCGGCATATCAATACCTATTTGAATGTGCCGGTGTATAAAGCCTTCCACCAATGGCTGGGTCGGACGGAGCTGCTGGGTCCCATGTGGGAAGCGTGGGCCAACGGCGACCGCAAGGCTGCCGTGGCCGCGGTGCCGCCGGAGGTCATACAGGACTTGTTTATTCAGGGCTCACCGGAAGAGATGAGAGCGCGGGTACAGCGCTATCTGGATAACGGGGTAGACACGGTCTTTCTACAAATGCAGTCATTTGAAACCGACCCGGCAAAAAAGCGTGCCAATATCCTCAACGCACTCCACTCCCTCACGCCGAGAGCATAGTCCCTAGCGCCGTTCAAACGCGGAGAGCAGGAGATATAGTGCCCCCATACCCAGGTTGGCTTTCACCAGTTGGGTGTAGCGGTGGTGAAGCCGCGCAAACTCGTCTCGCAAGCTCTGTTTTGTTGCATCGAAATTATCAAAATCCTGGATCTCTACGACTCGCAGATATTCCAACCGGTCGCTCACGACCAAGGCGTAATAGATCAGCGTGGCAACCATGACCACAACGAGCACCGTCTTCACCAAGCGCACGGCTGTCCACCAGTCAGAACGCAGCAAGAAATACACCGCCGATACGGCCATCCCCGCGGCCGCAACAAATTCGAGGCGGTTCAGCTTGGCCAGCACCGCGGCATTCACGTTTCCGGCCAAGTTAATCGTGGGCAGTTCCTGAAAGACCGTGCCGGCCACGGCAAAGCCGAACCCGACCAACGCTCCGATCCAGACGCCAGCGGCAAGCGTCTCTATAAAGACAAAGATGCGATCAAAAAACAGCCTCATATCGCACGCTTTACTCGGACCGCCCTGCCCCAGCCTCTTTGCCCAGCACATGTCGGAGGGCGCTCTCTAGACTTGGGTAGCGGAAGGCATAGCCAGTCCGCATGAGGACACGCGGCTCAACCCGAGTGCTGGCGAGCAGCAGCGTGTCGGCCATCTCGCCAAAGGCAAGCCGGGCCGCAAAGGCTGGGACCGGGAACAGTGTAGGACGCCCCAGGACTCTGCCGAGCGTCCGGGTATATGCCCGATTCGTCACGGTCTCGGGACACACCGCATTGATCGGACCGCTGACCTCGTCGTTGGTTATGGCGTGCTGTATCACCCCGATAACGTCGTCCAGGGCAATACAGCTCATATACTGTGTGCCTGTGCCAATAACGCCGCCCAGACCAAGCTGAAAAGGTAAGAGCATTTTTTTCAGCGCGCCACCGGTGGGACTGAGGACAATGCCGATCCGCAGCAGGGCGGTCCGTATCTCTGTATTGGTCAACCCGGCCGCAGCAGCCTCCCAGTCCCGACAGACCTCGGTCAGAAACCCCTCCCCTGCTCCACTCTCTTCGGTCAAGGTCTCGTCTCCACGATCCCCGTAATACCCAATCGCGGAGGCACCGACAAAGACCTTGGGCGGCTGGGCACATTGTGTCAGGGCTTCGCATAGTACCTGGGTTCCATTGACCCGGCTGTCCCGAATGCGACGTTTGCGCTCGGAGGTCCAACGCCCGGAGGCAATGTTCTCTCCGGCCAGATGGACAACCGCGTCAAACCCTTCGAGCCCGGCCCGATCAATCGTGCCGGTATCCGGAGACCAGGCGACTTCACCGTCTCCCACACTCGCCCTGTCCTTTCGGACCAAACGCGTGACGCCATGCCCACCCGTTGTCAGGAAAGGGATAAGCGCGGAGCCAACCAAACCGCTTGCACCGGAGACGAGTACCTTCATCGGTCTTCCTCCATAGTTTGACTGATTGTGCTGTCGATTATGGTAATGAGCAAGCACATCCTGGTACGTCACCTCATGCCGATAGGCGAAGAGCCGCGCTAATTTTCGTCTGGTCCATACACCACCGAGTATCTGACCCAGACGTCCGCCCGGTAGCGCGTATTCAATCCGATCCTCCAAAATGCAGCCCGCTCGTCCGTCCGCTTCAATTCGGTGGGTATGCTCCCAGTGGGCAAAAGGCCCGGAGATTTGGACATCTCGGAATTGGACTCCCGCTTCGTAGTCACGATGTTCGGCGACCCATTGTCGGGAAACCGGACCAAGCCCCATACGCAGCACCACTCGCCCACCGTTTTCAATCCCACCGCTGCGTTCAACAATTTCCACCGACTCCCAGGGTGGAGTGAGGCGCTCGAACGTCCCCGGCTGTGCGTGCCACTGAAAGACCTCAGCCGCTGGCGAGGGAATGTGTACCCGACGGATAAAAACCTCCGTTCTCATGACATCCTGCCAAACACCGCTGAGCCCGCCTTTTTTTCACCGTAGCCGGTCAGTTCAACATAGCCGTCGCCTTCGAGTGGGCGTCCTTGCACTGTCCCCTGCGCCCGGACCGCGCCTTCCCAGTACCGAATCAGCGTGTGCATTTCCTGGTCAGCCATATACGGCGTAATCGTCAGGTCAATCGCCTCGCCCGGAATACGCACCCGCCATTTGGCTGGGTATGCAGTTCCGTCAGTCGGACTCTGCCAGGTTTGCAGCACCTCAATCTGAAAGTCCGCCGAGGTCAGAGCCTGCGGCGTCCCATCCGCGGCGACCAGGGTTCCGCTGCTGAGGGGATGGATGCCGCCCGATTGCTGGCGTACCTGATAGACCATCAATTCTTGTCCGTCTGTGAGCTGAAGGGCAAACCAGTCCCAGCCCTGGAGCGCGTCGCCCAGCACGCTCGTACTCCATTCCCGGTCCATCCAGCTCAGCCCCTGTACCTGGAATTCTTCGTCTCCCAATCGAATGACGCCGGCCGAGCGCAGACGGGTGAGGGAATAATAATACGAAGCCTGACCTGCCGCAGTACCTTTCTGACTCAGCCCATTCCGGCCATGTAAGACAATAGGCTTGTCTGACACCAGCCTGAGGTCCAGCGCCACGTCCTGTTCTTCAGCGGAGAGCTGCATGGACACGGGCTGCCCTACAGCCGTCTCTCCGGTAACCGACCAGTCTTCGAGCCAGACGCGAAAGGGGGCGGCCGACGCACCAGCCAAACCAAACGCCGCTCGACTCAAACGCTGAAAGGCGTAAAAACGGTGCGCCGCTACGTCGCTCAGCGCGAAATGGGCCATATACACGTCCTGTGTCCCCCAGGCCGAGGCGCGCCCAGCTCGGTCTGGTGGCGCATTCAAGGCCGTTCGGAAAAATGTGAGTTGGAATCCGAAATGGCGACCTTCGGTAGATTTCAGATTGCCGGTGTAATACCACCACTCCGTCCGATAGTTCGGATGCGGCCCATGGTCGTCCGGGAATCGAAATTTCCGCGGGCGGTCTGCCCGAGCAAAGCCGGCCAGATCCCCACCTAGCGCCTGGCCGAGCGACAGCCTGGGTTCCGTGGTCGTATGGTCAGGCGCTTGCCCAACGAGATACCACTGCCCCGCCCAGACCAAGACAGCCAGCGTCAGAAGGATTCCCACGATACGCAGAAAGAGGCTCATTCAACTCTCACCGTTTATTCATTACGCAAGGCCAGGGCCGGCGAGGTCCGGGCCATGCGCAGGGCCGGGTAGAGACCGGCCAGCAGCGCGGCGGCCACTGCCATTACAACAGCCTGCACAAGGATCTCCGGAGCAATCTCAATTTGCAGGGTCCAGCCAAACGAGCGCCGATTAATCACCAAGACTAAAATTAGCGCCAGTCCGATCCCGACAGGCACGGCCAGCAGACCGGCAATAAGACCCATCAACCCGGTTTGGGAGGTCATAAGCCCCCAGACCTGACCGGGGGTATAGCCGGTCGCGCGCAGCACCCCAAGTTCACGCGCCCGTTCAAGCTGGAGGGCCATCAGCGCGCTCAATACCCCGATGAAGGCCACCACCGTGGTGAGCAAATGGAGGACGGTTGTTATGGTAAAGGTTCGATCAAAGATTTCGAGCGAGGCTTGGCGTAAAGTCCGGTTTGAGCGGATGAGGACATCGTGCTCTGTCCCGGCCAGCCTGCGGAGTGATTCGACGAGGCGGTCTACATCGGTATTCGGAGCGGCGTACACGCCGAGGGAGGAGACCTTTGCATCCTGCCACCACCGGTCATAGGTACGCCGGCTCATCATTACGATGCCTTGATCCGAGCCGTAATCCGTAAAAATCCCGACGACCCGAAACGCGTGCTCACCCCGGTCTGTGCGTAGTTGAAGTGCGTCGTTGAGGCCCAGCTTGTGCCGATAGGCATAAGGCTCGGAAATAATGACCGCAGCCCCGTTCTGAAACGACGGCCAGATGGCTTGCGGCTCACCGGCGATAAACGTGAAGGCCGCATAGCTGCGTTTCGCCAAGTCAAGGGCAACCAGTTGGGTGAGACCCAGATGGGATTCGACCTGAAGCCCTCTATAAGTGTTCACCCGCTCAATATCGGGAGCGGATGCCAGTCGCTGCACCAGCGCTGGATCGAGCGTGGAATCACTCCGGCGGGCAATCAGGCTTGGCGGGGCAATATAGACATCGGCATGGAGTGAGGATTCCAGCCAACGTACGACTGTTTGGCGAAAACTCTGTACCATGATTCCCACACCGACTGTAACGGACACGGCTACCATCAGCGCGGCAATCGCCACCGCGGTCCGACTCAGCGTGGCCACCACGCTCCGTCCGCACAAACGCCCGAGCACCCCACCCCACGCACTCAGCAATGGTTGAAGCAGGCGGATGCAGCCAACGGTCGTCAACGGTGTCATCAGCACGCAGCCGAGGAGAACGCCAAACAGGGAACCGAAACTCAGCCATAAATTCGTACCCGATAGCCACAGACCGCCAAGTCCGGCAGCGAGCGCTAGTAGGCCCAGGAACATCGTTCGCGGTGCGGTTTGCCGAGCGCGTGTCTCCAGGCTTGAACGCTGCAAGGTCATGCGGGGGGGTGTTGCTGTGGCTTCCCAGGCTGGCCTGAGGGCGGCCAGCAGGCTGGCCCCGATGCCGAGCACCATGCCTTTGCCGAGCACAACCGGGGTTAGCGCGAGTTCACGTACAGTCAGGACAAAGTACAGGTCGGTAATCGTGCGCGTCACGAGTTGCACCAAGCCGTGGCTGAGTAAAATTCCCAGACCAATACCGGCGACTGTCCCCACTCCGCCCATGCACACGGCTTCACCCAGAACCAAGAGGCAAATCTCACGGCGGGTCACGCCCTGGACGCGCAGCAGGCCGAGCAGGCTCCGCCGTTGGACCACGGAGAAGGTCATAGTGTTATAAATGAGAAACGCTCCAACGATCAGCGCGAGCAGACTCAAGGCCGTCAGGTTGAGTTGGAAGGCCCGTGTCATCTGTTCGATGGCCTGCGAACGACCCCGCGACGACAGGACTTCTACCCCGGCGGGCAAAAGCTGACGAATCGTTGCCAGGAGCGTGTGCCCGGCTTCACCCTCGGGTGCTAGGACATCAATCCGGCTCAACTGGCCGACAAGCCCCAGGATTTCCTGAGCCGTGGCAATATCCGTTATGAGCAGATTCTCCACCGCGCTGGCGACCCGGCTCTCACGCGGGTCAAGTAAGCCCACCAGGGTCACAGCCTGGTGTCGGGTACCAACCCGGACGCTGAGTCGGTCTCCAATATCGAGACCGAGCTGTCGGGCAGTACGGGCAGCAATCAGGCCGGTGGCCGGCCTGGTCAGAAAGGCAAGAAAGTCATTGTCAGGAGTCGTATCCGCGCTACTGAGATACGGACGAAAGGGAGCTTCCGCAAACGCGTCAACCCCGAGCAAATGAAAAATCCGACCGGGATAGTCTGTCGCGGCGACATCGCTTTCTACCACGGGCGCAAGAGCCCGGACTTTTCCCGTCAGCCGCAAACGGCGATACACCTCCTCGGATAATCCATTTGGCCCTCCAACAATCTGATGCGTCGCTCGTCCAACGATGCTCTGCGTCGCCAACAGAAAGGCCCGACGGGCACTCTCGTTTGCCACGTCAATCGCCACAACGACCGCAACACCGAGGGCAACACCCAGCAGCGCCAGGCCGACCTGCCAGGCATGGTGCTGTAAATAGCGAAGGCTGGAACGACACAACAGCCAACTCATCCGGCGGCCTCGGTAGGGTAGTCACTCGCAACCACTTGACCGGCGTGTAGCGTGAGCAAACGGTCGGCGACTCCAATCACCTCGGGGCTGTGGGTGACCATGATCAGCGTTTTGCCGCGTTGTCGGGTCAGTCGGTCCAGCAACTCGAGCACCCGCCGCCCGGTCTCAAGATCAAGATTGCCGGTGGGTTCATCGGCGAGCAGCAGCAGCGGGTCGTGGACCAAGGCCCGAGCTATGGCGACGCGCTGTTGCTCGCCTCCGGACAGACGGTCGGGAAAGCTCTGGGCACGATCTTCCAGGCCGACGGCCTCAAGCAGGTCGTGTGCCCGGCCTTGCTCTGCCGGCCCTGTGCGACTATTGAGTTCTAGCGGCAGGAGCAGATTTTCTTCGACTGACAAGGTCGGAATCAAATTAAAAAACTGGAAGATAAAACCAATATGCACGCGACGGAATAATGTGCGCTCGCGTTCACTCAGTCGGGTGAGATTCACTTCGCCCCGATCGGTGGAAAAGACGACTTCACCGCTGGTCGGCAGGTCGATACCGCTCAGCACATTGAGGAGGGTGGATTTTCCTGACCCACTCCGTCCGAGCAGCACAACAAACTCGCCGGACTGAATGGATAAGTTGACCTGCCGCAAGACCGGATGGAGACGCTCGCCTTCCTGATACACCTTGGTCAGGTCTCGTAATGCAATAAGCGGCCGACCCGACTGACTTCGAGATGAGTCGGGTGCCTTCCCCTCCTTGCTCACCGGACTACCACCCCCTACTCCTTCCCTTTCCACGCCAGAACGATTTCCTCTGGTTTTCTCTCTGTCGGGTTCTTCCCATTGTATAGACATGACGCAAACTGAGAAGCCCTCCGGTTATTGTGAGGGTAGTGTTGAGAGCATAGACTTGGTGCTATACGGTAATTATCGACCAAACCTGTGTAGTGACGCGAGTCTGGTGTGTCTCGACTGAACCTCGCCTCCTATGGTTCATCCCTTCATCAACATAACCTCGTTTTACCTCGGCTGGTTTGCCTGTCTCTTGGGCGCTGTCTACAACATGCCGTGGCTGGGCGTGCTGGTCATGGCCGCGTTACTGGCTCTGCATTTCTTTCTTACGGCAAATCGTACGCAAGAATTGCGCTTCATCCTGGTCACGGGTCTGTTCGGGACTAGTCTGGATTCGCTGCTCATGCTGGGCGGTCTGTACACCTTTACGAATCATACCCTCTCATGGCTGTGTCCGGTATGGATGACGGCGCTGTGGATGGGGTTTGCCTCAACCCTCAATCACTCCATGCGCTGGCTGCGCGTACGCTATCGCCTGGCTTGTCTCTTTGGTGCGGCGGGCGGACCGCTGAGCTATTATGCCGGCGTGGGCCTAGGGGCGCTCACCTTTGTCCCTTCTACCAGGACCACGCTGATGGTCCTGGCTATAGTGTGGAGCCTCGTCGTTCCCGGCCTCCTGTGGCTGGCCCACACCATGTCATCTCAGGTCAACCCAGAAGAGCCGTGATTGCCTCTCGGCGGTAATCAAAGATGCGTTCCAGCATATGGGCGACAAAGAGTTTCTGGGCCAACGTGCCAATAATGCCGTACGGGATGTCGTAATCCACTACATCCCGCATCAGGGTTCCATCGACACTCGCTGAGAACTCATGCAGATGCACCCACTGCTTATAGGGCCCGGAGAGTTGGCTATCGACAAAACGGTGCGGAGGCGCATAGTCCTCTATCCGTGTAGTCCACTGGATGGGAAACCCAATAAGTCTGAGATGATATTCAATATGCGCACCGACCTGCATGGTCATAGGCAACGGGGTCAGAATACGAAAATGCAAAAACGGCGGGGTAATGCGCTCCAGGTTTTCCGCGTCAGCAAAAAATGAGAAAACGGTCTCAAGCGGTTGCGGAATGCGCTGCACGCGTTCAAGTCGGTACCGAGCCGTCATCGTTGCAACCAGCGTAGCGGATGAGGAAAGTCCGACAAGTGGGCGCGTTGTCGGCACGCAATTGGACACACCTGCCCGGATGAACGGGCGTCACGGTGGAGGACAGGTCCGTATGAAAGTCTCTACATTCAGCGAGACGGTACAGCCAATAAGCGTCTAGAAAGACCTCCCGTATGCTCCGCCGCCTCCTGCCCATCCTCGGTCGCTGTCTCCGCCTTCAGTGTCCACGCTGCGGACAGGGCCGCCTGTTTACACGCGCCTTTACGCTCTTTGAGCATTGTCCTGCGTGCTCCCTGTCCTTTGAACCGGAACAGGGCTATTACGTTGGCGCGATTTATCTCAATTACGCCGCCACGGTGTTAATTGCCACCCCCGGCTTTTTGATTCTGGACTCTTGGACGGATTGGTCGTTAACGCACCAGATGCTGGTCTGGAGCGCCTTCGCCATCGGCTTTCCTATCCTGTGCTTCCGTCACTCAAAAAGCCTGTGGCTGAGTCTGGATTATTTCTTGACCCAATCTCCCAGGGACGGAAATCGGTCAAACGAGATAAAGGGTTAGGGACCGTCCGTCTTCATCATTCAGCAGGAAATATCAAACGGATAGGGTTGCGGGTTGGTTGCCTTCAGACTCAGGCCGCCCAGGCGATTTGTATGCCTTACCCGGCGGACTCTTGCGCATGCCCGGTCTTTTTTTGAACGAGACTCCATGCTTCTGGTAGAAACCCCAGAGCGTGCTGATGGCGACCTGCATCCCGCGCTCCTGAGCGAGACGGGTCCGCAACTCCTCCAGTGTCAGGCTCCCTTTGTCTGCAATGAGGCCCAGTAGATACTCCGCATGCACGTCGAGCTTCGACCCCACGGGATGGCCCTGCTTGTGCGCGACCCTCTCCCCCGTCTCACGCCACCGGCGCACCCACCGTACAGCTGTCGCCGTGCCAATCCCGAAATGCGCGGCCGCACTGCGCGCCGATTGGCCCGCCGCCACCGCGTCAAGCACCCGCTCCCGCAAATCCAACGAGTACGCTCTGCTCATATGGCCCCTCCTCTCTCGATCTGGAGGCAAGCATCGCTCCCTTATGTTCTCCGTCAGCGAATCGGAATGTTATAACTACCCCATATGAGCCATACAGGCCGTTTGCATGCATAGTCCCAATATATGCATTCTGTATGCATGTCAACAGTACTCGGCAGCGGGGGGTGTCGGCAGCGCAGTCTTTTTAACGAGGGGCCGGTCGTACCGGATCGTCCACGCTGAACAGGGCTCGGAGAGTGGATGGAAGATGCTGGATATCTTCCAGGATCAAATATGAGGCCGGTAGTAGTACCAGGATGATGACGGTTGCAAACAAAATACCGAAGCCGAGAGAAATGGCCATGGGCACCAGGAAGCGGGCCTGGACCGAGGTCTCAAAAATCATCGGGGTCAACCCGAAAAACGTGGTCAGCGAGGTCAGTAAAATAGGACGGAACCGACGAGTCCCGGCCTGACTAATGGCCTCGCTCGCCGAGAGCTGCCGCGTCATGCGCAGGCTGTTGGCCGTGACCACCAGCACCAGAGAGTCGTTGATCACCACCCCGGACAGGGCAACAATCCCGAACAGGCTGATGACGCTCAGGTCGTGACCGAGCAGAATAAGGCCCAGCAGCGCACCGATGATGCCGAACGGAATGCTCAGCATAACGAGCACCGGCTGGAAATAGCTGCGGAAGGGCACGGCCAGCAGGCCGTAGATACCGAGCAGCGCAAACACAAAGCCGATGCCCAGGGCCTCAAGCGACTCTTGTCGGGACAGCTCCTCGCCTTCCAGCGCATAGCTCAAGCCGGGGTATTTTTGCATGAGGACCGGTAATTCCCGGCTGAGCACCTCGGCCATAATGGTACTCGTATTCGCCGTGCTTTTGTCCACATCCGCGGTTACGGCAATAATCCGTCGGCCTTCCCGTCGGCGGATTTCGGTATAGGCGCGGCCACGCTCAACATCCGCGGCCTGAAAGAGTGGAATCTCACCACCGGCATCCGTGCGCAGCATCAGCTGCTCAACCGTATGGGCCGTGCGCCGCTCGTTTTCAGGCAGGCGTACCATGACTCGGACTTCGTTGCGCCCGCGTTGTTGCCGGAGCGCTTCCGCTCCATAGAACGCGCTTCGGACCTGTCGGGCCAGGTCGGTGGCGTTGATACCCAGGCTGCGCGCCTCGGGTTTGAGCGTCAGGCTCAACTGCGGCTTACCGCGGGCAAAACCGTCGTCAATATCACGTACCCCGGCATACCCGGCCAGGACCTGGGCCAACTCCGTTGCCGCAGCCTCCAGCGTGGGCCGGTCGCGGTGTGTCAACTGAATATCGATGTCCGCCCCCTCGCTCACATTCGTTTCGGCCTCAAAGGTCAGGGTTTCGATGCCGGCAATATGCCTGCTCGCCGCTCGCCAAGCGTCCACAAATTCCAGGCTGCCAATCTCGCGCTGATCCGACGATACGAGCGAGACCTGCACACCCACCAGGTGACTTCCCCCTACGCCCTCGGCACGCGGAGGCCCGAACGACGGCAGAGGCGCGCCGATCAGAGCATACGTACCCTCGAGTATGTCCGTCCCTCCGTGTTCCTCAACAGTGGTCAGCGCCGTGGTGAGCAGTTGATGCTGAACACGCCGGGCGGTCTCCATCGGCACCCCAAACGGCAGCGTCGCCTGAGCGGCGACGACATCGGTATCAATACGCGGAATAAAGCTGAACGGAACATGGCCCCCACCAATCGCACCACCCGCTAGAATCAGCAGCGCGATACCAGTGGCGAGCGTCGTGTACCGGTTGGCCAAGGCGAGGCGTAAGAGCGGCTGATAAATCTGCGTCATGCCGCGCTGCAAGAGATCGTTAAGAATACGGCGCGGCTTCCCGAATACGGCCCACACCCGATTCTCGGGTGTCTGGCGCGACAGATGGGCAGGCAGAATGAAGAGCGATTCAATGAGTGAGACGACAAACACAGCCACCACAACCGCCGGAATCTGACCAAAGAATCTTCCGAATGTCCCCGGTACAAAGGCCAGCGGCAAAAACGCCACGATATTGGTCAACACGGCAAACAGCACCGGCCCGGCGATGTCTCTGGCCCCTTCGGTCGCGGCTTGCAAAAAGGGCATCCCACGCTCACGCCTTTCATACACGTTTTCCCCGACGACCACCGCGTCATCTACCACAATGCCCAGGGTAATAATAAAAGCAAAGAGCGAGATCATGTTAATCGAGGCACCGGTCAACGGCAGAAAAAGAAACGAGCCTAAAATGGAGATGGGAATGCCCAGGGTCACCCAAAAGGCCAGCTTTGGGTCGAGGAAGATTCCCAATAGCAACAAGACCAGGACCAGACCCAGGAAGGCGTTTTTGACCAACAGATTGACCCGGTCGCGGTAGACTTCGGACCGATCGTTCCAGACGGCTAATCCGATTCCGGGCGGCAGGTCAGGCTCGATTTCAGCTACATAGGCTCGGACTGTATCGGAGACCGACTGCGGGCTTTCATTGCCAACACGAAAGACCTGGATCCGGACCGCGCGTTGCCCGTTGAAAACCGCCTCCACGTCGGTCTCCTCAAATCCGTCATGAATATGCGCAATATCGCCCACCAGAATCTGCGAGCCGTCCGGTGCCGCCGCGACCGGGATACTGGCGTACTCGCGGGCAAAGTCACGGCGTTCCTGAGTGCGCAGCAGCACTTCACCGCCTGGGGTTTTCACCCCACCGGCCGGCAGTTCAATTGCCGCTTCGCGCACCTCACGGGCAATGCGACCGAGGGTCAGATTATAGGCCCGCAGGTTGCGCTGCGGGACCTCCAGACTGATCTCCAGCGGTCTGGCGGCCGCCAGCTCAATCAGGGTCACGCCGGGCCGTTGCAGCAACTCGTCTCGAATACGCTCGGCCAAATCGCGCAGAGTCTGCTCATCCTGCGAGCCATGCACTAGTAGGGTCAGCACCAGGTTGCGGATCTTGGACAGGCTAACGATCGGCCGTTCCGCTTCCTCGGGAAAGGACAGAATACTGTCCACTGCGTTTTTGACATCCTGGAGCGCCTTGCCCGTGTCCGCGCCGGTCAGCAGTTCAATAGTCACCTTGGCGCGGCTTTCGGTCGCCGTAGCTCGCACCTCCTGGACCCCATCCAGCCCCCGCACCTCGTCTTCGATGGATAGAATAACACCCTGCTCGACTTCCGCGGGGCTGGCTCCGCGATGCAGCACGGAGACGGTAATGGTATCGGCGGTGAACTCGGGGAAAATTTCCTGTTTGACTCGCGTGCTGAGAAGGAGGCCACCCACGAGAAACAGGAGCATCAGCAGATTGGCGGCCACATGGTTGCGCGCCATCCAGGCGATTGGGCCGCCGACATGCGGCGCAGTGTCAACACTATCGGCCACGGCAAGCTTATTCCTCGTCCGCGCGTGGCGAGGCCTGCTCAGCCTCCACGGCCTGCAATCGCATCCCCGGCAGCGCGGCCGGCAGGGAGCTGGTCACGACCCGGTCGCCGTCCTCCAGGCCAGCTTGAATCAGCACCGAGTCCCGTCGCCGTAGCGCAATCTCTACTTGCCGAATTTCCAATTCTCCCTGCGCGTTATACACCCATACCCGTTCTTCCTCGCGCAGGCTGCTGCGCGGCAGGACAATCGCCTGGGGCAGGGTTGGACCGAGAATCTCAACCCGGACATATTCTCCGAGCAGGAGAGACGAACGGCGGCCTTCACCGGGCTTCAGACCGAGTGGGTCAGGGACGAGGACCAGTACCCGGGCCATGCGACCGTTTTCGGTCACGTCGCCAAGCAGACGCTCAACCCATCCCGTCCACTGGACAGACTCTCCACTCCCGAGATCGCGCATAATGCGGACAGCGGAGCCTTTTGTCGCGATATCCGGGGAGCCCTCAGATGGCGGCGATTGAACAGCGTCCGGGAATTCCACCCAGCCCAATTCATTCAGCGGTACGCTTACTTCGACCCGAAACGCATCAGTGCATACCAGGGTCGCAACCGCACTCCGCGCGTTGACTAATTGCCCGATTTCAACCGTCTCCTTGAACACCAGCGCGTTGCACGGCGCCGAGACCACCGTTCGGGTCAGGTCCAGCTCGGCCTGGGCCAGACGACTCTTGGCCGCATTCACCGAAGCCCGCTTCTCTTTGAGATGGGGCTGGCGCAGCGCCAAGAGTCGTCCCATCTCACTGGTCTCGATAGACGGCTCCAGCAGGTCCCATTCCTGATGGGCAACGACCTGATTCCCCTGTTCGACTTGCAGCTCGAATTCCGCTCGCGCCAGATTGCCCCGCTCGGTATCGACCGCCAGGCGATAATCCTGCGGGTCAATCTTGAGCAGCACCTCGCCCGCTCGGACCAGACCCCCATCGATCAGATCGTTATGCTGAGCAATGACATAGCCCTCGACCCGGGGGAAGAGGGTCAGTTCACGATGGGCTCGAACGGTACCATACGCCTGCAATGCGGCTTGCTCATCTTGGGCGTGAACGGTAATCACCTCAACTAGGGTGGGTACAGCTTCCCGATCGACCCTGGGAACCGGAGGCCGGCTTGCGATCAGCGCACGGGCGCCCAGCATGCCGACAATAAGAATGAGCAGCGGTAGTCCAAGCCGGAACAGCCGCGTCGGCCACGATTTTCCCCCTGCGGCCCGCGTCACAACCGTCCTCCTGGGAGAGCGGCCGGGTCAGGCGAGGCGGCTAGGCGGATGGCGTTCGGGGTTTCTAATGCCTCCGTCCACTTACCGCCTAAGGCGCGGTAGAGTTCGGCCCGCCGGCTCAGCAGGGTTTTCCGCTCGCTAATCACCCGACGCTGGAGAGCCTGGAGCGATTGTACCGCCACGAGCACGTTGAGGTAATCAATAAGACCGTGGGTATAGCGAGAGCGGGAGACATCCAGCGTCGACTGCGCAAGAGTTATTTGCCGCTCAAGATTGCGTATGAGTTCTCGTTGCTGACGTTCTTGGACCAAGGCGTCTTCAATCTCGCGCAGGGCAGTCAGGTACGTCTGTCCAAAACGATCGAGCAATTCCTGAACTCGTGCCTTTTGCCGGACCACCTCGTTCCGGCGGCGGCCGCCATCAACCAGCGGCGTGAGCATATCACCGATCAGCGAACCGATTTCTTGACGAAAGAACGTGTCCCAACTCCGTGCGCTGAACTCGTAGGACAACTGCAATACCAGGCGGGGCAAGCGTTCAGCCACTGCCGCCGCAACTCGATAGTCCGCGGATTGGAGTCGGAGTTGGGCGGCCTGCAAATCCGGACGGGATACGAGCAGCATGGCAGGAGAAACCAGTTGCGGAAACGGCGGCAGCTCGGGCAGCGATCTACCAGGTGCCAACTCATCAAGCGAGCCCGGCACGCGGCCGAGCAAGACCGCAAGCTGATTCATGGCCGTCTCCAGAAACGATTGGACAACCGGCACCTGAGCTTGAGTGTCGGCAAGCTGCTGCCGTTGCTGTAACACATTCACGGCAGAGCCCGTCCCAACGCTAAAGCGGAGTTCGGTCAGGTTGAGCAGGGTTTGGCTCACCTGAATCTGTTCCCGCAGCACATCCAAAAGGGCGTATTGCTCCTGACAGGTGAGCCAGACATTCACCACCGCGCCCGTGAGTAGCAGGGCCGTGGCCTCCACGTCCTGACGCGAAGCGACAGATTCAAGCCGGGCGGCAGTCCGCCGGGCCGCAATCCGCTTCCAGATATCAATTTCATACGTAAGACCCGTGGCCACAAAATAACGGTCCGGATTCGCCGTGCGCCTGAGGCGGTTCCCGTGTAGGTCTATCGCTTCCCGGTCGACGGTATGGAGGCGGGAAGCACCCGTGCGGAAATCGACCTGGGGCACCTGCTCAGCCCCCTCAATGCGCGCCAGGGCCTGGGCTTGCACGAGCCGGGACCATGTCTGTCTCAGCTCGAAGTTCTCGGTAAAGACACTCTCCATCGCCGCGTTCAGTCGAGAGTCTTCAAACTCCCGCCACCACTGCCCCAGGACCCGCTCGCCTGTCGTCCCATGATGATACGCCTGCGGTATGGAAACCGTCGGCTGCTCAAGAGAACGCACCGAGTACGGGCTACAGCCCACGATTACGAGTAAAAGCAGGAGAGAAAACGACACTATCCGTCGGAAATGCGTTCGTTGGAAAACGTGCTGTTGTCGTACCATGAGTAGAACGGGCTTACCTTCTGCTGCTATTTTATCGTTTTATTATACGTGCAATCCAGGGTTTGCATCAGGGGCCGCTGGACGGGTGACTCGCAACCATCTAGCCGGGCCGTTGCATTGCCTCTTCCTGACAGACTTGATAGGGGACGAATTTCAACGAGCGATCGCCTGTGGGGAGCAGGACACCGCATGGTCAAAACCACTTATTTCGAAGAGTACGAGGTTGGTGCGTCTCGCGAGACCTTAGGCCGGACGATTACCGAGAGCGACATTGTCACCCATGCCGGACAAACCGGGGACTTTTTCCCGCATCATGTGGACGCCGAGTGGTCCAAGACCAATGAGTTTGGCCAACGCATTGCCCACGGCACGTTGATTCTCAGCATTGGAGCCGGAATGACGGCCACAGAGATCAATCCGGTCTCGTTTTCCTATGGCTACGACCGCGTCCGTTTTATCCGCCCGGTTTTTATTGGCGATACGATCCATGTCCGTCTCACGGTCAAGGACAAGCGCGCTTATCCCAGGCGGACAACTCATGGGGTGCTGGTTGACCTGCTCGAAGTCATTAACCAGGACGGCCACGTCGTGCTGGCGTGCGAGCATCTGTCTCTTGTGGAGCGACAGACGCCGGTAGAGAGGGTCACACACACATAGCCCAAGGAGCCGGCATGGAATCTACTCGCGCGGTCGTGGTTGATCCCGACACGGAAAAACGCCTGACTATCCAGAACGTCGATCCCCCTTCTCCGCTTTCGTCCGAAGCCGTCATCCGAGTCAAGGCTGTTTCTCTGAATCTTGGCGAGGTTCGGTTTTCCATGAACGCTGAGGCCGGATGGCGACCGGGCTGGGATTTAGCTGGGGTCGTTGAGCAGGTTGCGGCTGACGGCTCCGGCCCTCCGGTTGGAGCCCGCGTAGTCGGCTTCGTCCCATCCGGCGCATGGGCGGAGCAGGTTGCTGTGCCGACTCATGCCTTAGCAATTGTACCGGATGTGGTTTCTTTTGCTCAGGCTTCCACGTTACCGGTTGCAGGCCTCACCGCCCTGTATTCGCTTGAGCGTAACGGTTCACTCATCGGCCATTCCGTATTGATTACTGGCGCCTCTGGCGGTGTGGGCCATCTGGGCTGTACACTGGCTCGACACATGGGCGCACGCGTTGTTGCTTCAGTCCGCCGTCCAGAGCGCGCGCAACACGCGCGTGCCGCAGGTGCACATGAGGTTGTGGTTGGAGAAGATATCGCAGGCGCAGCCGCGTTTGGCCCCTATCATATGATCGTTGAATCGGTTGGTAGTGAAACACTGACGAAAGCCTTATCCATGCTCGGTCCAGATGGTATGTGTGTGACCTGTGGGGTGTCCGCGGGAGCAGAGGTGACCTTGAACGCGCGCGACTTTTTTCGCATTGGTGCAGCCAAGCTGTACGGCTTTATTCTGTTTCACGAGGTGAAATCTCATCCAGCCTCAGCAGGCTTGTCTCGACTGGCCCAACTTGTCGCCGACGGCATTCTCAAACCACAGATTGAGGTAGAAGCGCCCTGGGCTACTATTGCTGACGTAGCCCAACGATTTCTCAATCGAGAAATTGCCGGCAAGGCGGTACTGCTGTTGTAGGTTCGATGGGCAATCCATACGCAGTCAGCCCGACACAGACCAGCACGAAGGAAGGACACAAGTCCATGCAATTCGGCGTCTTTTATCAGTTACCCTGCGCTCCAGGGCAGTCCGTTCCGCAACGCTATCGGGATACGTTCGAGCAAATTGTCTACGCGGACCAGTTGGGTTTTGATTCCGCGTGGCTGGCCGAGGCCCATTTTGACGCCGGCTTTTCCACCATGCCAGCTCCTCTGGTTGTTGCAGCGGCCCTCTCGGGGCGCACCGAGCGTATCCGCCTCGGCATTGGGGTCAGCCAACTCCCACTCCATAATCCGGTCAGCGTGGCCGAAGAAGCCGCGACGGTGGATATTGTCACCAGCGGCAGGCTGGACTTCGGTATCGGGCGGGGGACGTGGAATCACAATTTCGACGGCTTTGGTATTCCGTGGGAGGAACGCACCACCCGACTGGAAGAGGCGGTTGATATTCTGGAACAAGCCTGGACCGATGCCCCACTCACCTACCATGGCCGGCACTATCAGTTCGAGTCCGTCAACGTCGTGCCCAAGCCGCTTCAGCAGCCCGGCCCGCCGCTGCATATTGCTGCCAATAGTCCAAGTACGGCCGAGTTTGCCGGACGGCGCGGCTTACGCCTGTTAATGGCCGCCCCCATTCACCCCTGGCCGGATGATTTTCTGACCCATCTCGGTCTGTACCGTAATTCGGCGGCCAAACAGGCAGCGACAAACATACAGGTTTCAGCCGTCTTCTTTGTCTTTACAGCTCAAGATCGTGCCACGGTGCGCAATCAGATGGCCGACAGCTTTGCTCGTCATCCGATAGGCCAGCGCACCACGTATGAGACCGCGGAAGAGAAGATGGCCATCTTTGGCAACCCGCAGGAGTGCATAGACCGGATTGCAGAGGTACAGCGGCGGGCCAAGCTGGATTCCCTAATCTGTTCCTTCAATCCCGGCGGGACCGTTCTCCACGAGCATGTGAAGGTGGCGATGCAGCGTTTTGCGGAAGAGGTACTGCCGAGCGTACGTGACCTGTAAGCGTCTTAGACGCTCCGTTCAGCCACCTTGCTCACGAAAATCATTGAAGCAGGCTTGCCCGTCCTCGGATGGGCCGGCTCGCGGCATTCCAGGATATCGAAACCGCTGTCGTGGAGGAGTCGAATCCAGGACTCCACAGTACGAAAATACCAGGGAGCCGGGTCGGTAAACTCTGGCCCGAATCCGTCCCACGAGCCGGGCCGCCAGCCGTCACAATAGGGTCGGTCGCCGCACGCCATGACAGGGTGAAGGGTCTGGATGAGCACATGGCCCTGGGGCTGTACATAGCGCGGCAGGGCGTGAAGCAAATGCTCTACCGCCTCTTTTCCAATCAAGGAAAAATTACAGATGATCGTGTCGAACCGCTCTGCCCCAAACCGACTGGCGGCAACATCCTCATAGGAACAGACCTGAAACCGTCCCCCCCGAGTCGCTGCGCTTCCGCTATCAGTTCGGGCACGACGTCAATACCAACAACCTCTATTCCACGCTCCACAAGCGCACGCACCAGCCAGCCTTCTCCGCAGCCAACGTCGAGCACGCGCCGTGGCGTCAGGCTCGTAACGGCTTGGACTATGGCCTGGTCGGTGACCAGCGTCCGACTTTCAATCTCTTGGTTCTGGACGGCTTTCACCCAAGGGCGAGCGTTCGTATGCCACGAAGTAACAATCTGTCTGTCGCTGAATTCCGGCATGTATTTGCCAGGCTGTAGCAGAGGCGAGGTCAACTCACCCCTGCCAATCAAAACGACTCTGGCATACCGTCCACTTTTGGTACATCCGGGTGCATCACATCCCACGGCTGGGCACTGGCTACGTAAATATCCCGCTGGGGCTGATACCAACTCGGGTCGTCCAGGCTGCCCGCGTACAGAACCCTGAAGTCCGGCGCAGCCCCGTTGGTTAACAGGACAGGAGAGCCACAGGAGGGGCAGAACGAGCGGCCCATCGTGTGGCCGCGGTCGGCCGGCTTTTCAAACCAAGTCAGCTCGCCCGTAAGGGAAAAATCCGATTTTTTGACAATGACTGCCGCAAAATAGGCACTACCGGTTGCGCGTTGGCAGTCCCGACAATGGCAATTCCCCATATAGAGCGGTTCAGCAGTACAGGTATAGCGGATCGCACCACACGCACAGCCACCGGAAAACGGAATCTTCATATTCAACCTCCTTCAGCAGTGCCGGGAATAAATTTTTGGAAACATAATTCCGTGTCAGGCCGCGACCGCAGGGTTGAGCTCTTTCAGGCGTGGGTACACTTCTCGGGCAAAGAGCTGCATGCCCTTGACCGTCTCTTGATGGTCGAGGAAGCCGGCCTGTCCCATCAGGAGGATTTGCCCAAAGCCGCCGACGTGTTCGTAAAACTTGATGATTTGACGGTACACGGAGTCCGGGTTGCCGGCAAAGACCAGCCCGTGCTCCATAAAGCTCTCCAGCTTCGGGTTCTGGAACATCTTGAACACGCCCGAGGCCGGTCCTTTCATCGCCCCGGCCATCGCGGCCGGCGGATGATAGCCCGGCGGGCTGGTGAACTGGAACGGCACCTTATTGGCCTCCACATACCACATCAGCTTGCGCGCTCCGGCATAACCTTCCTCATCTGTCTCGCCCGTGTACACCAGGGCGGCATAGGCAAAACGATCCAGGCCGGCAGGAGGGAGGCCGAGTTCGGCCCGGCGCGTCCGATAGGCGTCAAACACCTGTTTCGATCCGTCGAAGCCGGTCAAAAAGCAGGCTACAACAGTGCCGCGCTCACCAACCGCCTGCGCAGAGCCCGGACTGAGCGCCGTAATCCAGACGGGCGGATGCGGCTCCTGATAAGGTCGGGGCCAGATATTGACCTGACGATGGTGAAAGTATTTGCCCTCCCAGTTAAACGGCCCGTCGTGACTGGTCCAGGCCTTGAGAATCAAGTCGTGCGCTTCCCAAAAGCGCTCCATCATGCGCGTGGGTCGATGGTTGCCGGCCGACATCTCGTACGGCACACCGCGCACAAAGCCGACCTCCAGGCGTCCGCGAGAGTAGACATCGACCATGGCCATCTCTTCTGCCACCCGCACGGGCTCGCGCCGGTTGGCAATCGGGTTGCCGAGAATCAGCAAACGGGCCGTTTTGGTTTCACGGGCGAGGATACCCATGACGATGGGACCGCCTGGGTTGAGATTGGTCGCGGTCTGGTGGTGCTCGTTCACCATGATGTCGAGCCCCAACTCCTCGGCAATCAACCATTCATCGATAAACCGGTGGTACAGGTCGGCTCCGATTTTCGGATCATAGTAGCGATTCGGCAGGGTGACGCGGATCGAGTCGTACTCTTTCGCATCGGGCAGCAGATGATAGGCGTTTTCACTGAAATGCCAGGCACGCATGAACACGGCTCCTTTTTTATGCTGAGGCAAGAAACGTACGGACTCGCTCGACGAATACTTCCGGCTGTTCCATGTGCGGCCAGTGTCCGGCTTGGTCAATAATAGCAAGCTGCGCGCCGGGAATAGCGTCACTATAGGCCGTACCATAATAGCCGGAAGTCACAAAACGATCACTCGCCCCCCAGACGAGAAGCGTCGGAATAGCGATCCGGTGTAAACGCTGCCGCAATTTGGGATTATGGAAATACGGTTCCCAGGCATACAGAGCAGTCGCTTCCCGATTGCGGGCAATCACGAGGAGTTCATCGTCGGACAAACTGGTGTAATCAACCACGCCCTGGGTCGGGTCGTGGTATTGCAGCCGCACAACCTCTTCGGGCGGCAGGGCGAAAATATCCGGGATATCCCGCGTCTCTCGGTCGCCGACCTTAATACCGAGCGGCGCGACCAAGACCAGCCGGCTGAGGCGAGCCGTAGACTTGACCGCCATTTCGGCGGCTATCCAACCACCGAGCGAGCAGCCGATGACCACCACCTCCCGGAGATCATACTCATCGAGCAGATCGAGATAGAGATAGGCCAGGTCATCCACCGTGTCGGTATCGGCCACATCGGGCGCATGACCAAAGCCGGGATGAGTCGGCAGAATCACCCGGCCCTGATTCGCCAACAGAGCAAAAAACGGAGCCTGAGGACACGGCCCGTCTTCCCCGTGTAGGACGAGAATCGGACGGCCCTGTCCGTGCTCATATACGTCAAGTTGTACACCGTGCAGCGTCAATCGGCGTGACTGGATGCTAGGATTCATGGTTCACCTGTGTCTGGGGGAACTGTACGGTGATATCGGTTGCAACTCCTCACCGCAATCGAGACTTCCGTTCACGCCGCAAACAGACGTTCAACGTTCCCGTGCAATATCTGCTCACGCTCGGTATCAGAGCAGGCCAGTTGCTCCACCAACTCAATAGGCCGTTGCCAGGAGCCGTAGGGATGATCCGTGCCTAGCACGAGTTGCTGGGCTCCCATCATCGATAGGCACCACTCAAGCGGTTCCGGCTCATAGGCCACCGTATCCATGTACAATTTTTTTAGAAACCGACTCGGCTCCTTTACTACGTCCTCCCCACCAAAAGCCCCCAGCATGCCGTCCAGCCGCCCCATCAGATACGGCACGGTTGCGCCAACGTGGGGGATGATGATCGGTGCCTGGGCATAGTCGGACAGCACTCCGGACAGGGCAAGACGCATGGCGGCCAGCGTATTATCCACCATAAACGCCAGTACCGGCACCGGCACCAGATCCATCAAATAGCGCTGATTCAAAGGCACCGTGGGGTGAATAAAGATTGGCCGACCGAGTTCGGCCATACGCGCGAAAACGGGACGGAACTCGGGAGAGTCGAGCGGCTTGTCGTTGATATTGGAATACAACTGAAGGCCACGAAAGTTGAGTTCCGAGATACAGCGGTCGAGTTCCCTGAGCGTCGCCTCAGGCTCCCCAAATCCTAAAGTCGCATAGCCCCAGAAGCGGTCCGGGTGGGCGGCAATGAGTTCGGCCAGGAGATCGTTCGCAATCCGGGCCAGATCGTCGGCCTGAGCACCCCCTACCCGGTCCGGACCGGGCACGGCAAGACTCAGGATGGAGATGTCAATACCGGCCTCATCCATATGCGCCAGCTTGGTCTGCATGTCGTACAAGGGAGGCAGCATGGGAATGGTTAAGCCCTGACAGCAGTGAAAATGATACGTACCGTCCACCAGCCGGGTGTAGGGGAAGTCATTCCGTTTTTCGAGCGTACGGGCGATGCGTTCGGATAAGAAATGGGTGTGAACGTCGATTTTCATACTCACCCTCCTCTCTCTTTACACCAGCACGTTTACCCGGCCTTGCGGGATTCACTCTGCACGTCAAAGCCGCCCTCTTCGGGCGCATGGCCATAGACGTCGCGCACATAGTATTCGGACTGATGGGTCGCGGGCCGTCCGCCCCAGCCATACTCAATCAGCCAGCCCGAGGGCGTGCGGAAATAGAAGGAATACATGTGGTCGTTGGAGTGTTTCCCCGGTGTAATGGCGACCGGCACCTTATGTTCACGGACGATCTCATAGGTCAGGCCCACGTCGTCCAGATTGTTCACCTCGACCATAATATGGTTGAGGCGCTGTTCGGACGGGCCGATCCCAAAGGCCACGGAGTGGTCACGCTCATTGCAGTGCATAAAGACTGGCGCGATCACCTGCTTACCTCTGTGAATCTGGTATTCCACGCTGCCGCGCATGCCCAGGGCGCGGTAAAAGCGATAGGCCGCCTCCGTATCCTGTTGGCCGACAATGCAGTGCCCCAGTCCGCCCGCGCCGGTCTTGAACCGATCGTGCATGCGGCGGCCGGGATAGAAAGGCTGGCTGAACTGCACCTGCGGGCCATGAAAAATCTCGACGGGATTGCCGTTGGGGTCGGCGAGTTTCAAGACCTCCAATACGCGGCGCTCGGCGGCTTCGTCCGACGATCCCACGCGGAAGGCGATATCCGCCTCGGACAACTGCTGTTGCATCTGCCCGAACTCTTCGGGTCCGGCAACCCGAAAGCCAAGATAGAGTAGATCGTCGCTTGGATCGTTGTGCAGGACAATTCGATGATGCCAATAGTCCATGCGCGCGTAGCAGCGGTCGCCTTCACCTTCATCCGCAATTTCCCAGCCGATGATATTAGCCGCAAAATGCTTCCAGGTGTCGATATCCTTGACGCCAACACCCATATATCCCAACTCTGTGACGTGAATCATATTTCCTCCTGTGTAGTTGTTTTTCCATCTCGCTTTGCCCGCTCCTATCCGTGACCAATCGTACTCTTGCTGTCAAGACAGATACAGGGATGAGCGGAACGCGGCTTCCGTTCCGGGCAGGAGTGCGCTACCGTGCTTTTCTCGTCCCGTGCCGGTCAGGTGTCAAGCGAGAAGGATATATCGTTGCCATGATCCGAACAACGGTCGTAGGAAGTTGGCCTCTGCCTGAACACTACCGTAACCGCTTGTTACAGTATCACCGGGGACAATTGCCCGACATGCTCGTCAAACCGACGCTCAGCGGCGCGGCAGAAGCGGCCATCCGCGAACAGCAGGCGACCGGCGTGACCCAGTTCATGGGCGGCGAATTTTTCGCCGAGGTCTTCATTCAGCACATTCCCCGTCAACTCACAGGCATCCGCCTGGTGAAACCCCAAGCCGACGAATTACGGACGTATAAGGACGTTGCCCGCTACGAACTGACCGGCGAAATCGACGCGCCCCGCGGTCTGGGCTATGTCGAGGCATTCCGTCGGGAATCTCATATTGAACCGAGCCTGGATAAAGTTGCCGTCCCCGGTCCTTTAGAAGTGCTCGGGCACCTCAAATGGACGGATACGGTCCGGGCTCAGCTTCCACGGGCCATCGAGATCGTGAATCGGGAGCTGCGCGGGCTCGCGGTAGCCAAAGTCCGGGAGATTCAACTGGATATTCCCACGGTCGCCATCCGCTCCGTCCTGGGCCGCCTCGCCCCCGAAGAGGCAGCCGATTTGATCGCCAGGAGCTTTGAAGGGGTTGATACGCTCAAAACCATCCACTGTTGCCTGGGCGATCTCGGTTCGCAGTCTGCCGTCACCATCCATAATCTTCATGCGCTACTGCCCTATATTGAGCGACTGGCCGGTGTGATCGACAAGGTCCACCTGGAATGCTCCCACCCTGGCCAGTGGGCCGACCGGATCTGTCTGCGCGATATTCCCAAAGGCATGCAGGTCATTGCCGGCATTGTCGATGTCAAAGCTCCGGTCGAAACCAACACGCAGATTGAGGAGCGCATTCGTGAGGTGCTCAAATATGTAGAAGCAGACCGGCTGTGGATCGCGCCGTCCTGCGGCTTGGGCCGTCGCACAACGGATATTGCCATGGGCAAGGTCTCGCGCATGGTTGAGGTGGCAAAACGCTGCTGACGCAGGCTATGTTCACAGCCGAACAAGCTGGCAGTATCAGGAGGGAGCAGTATGTCGGAATACACGACCGTGTTTGGTTCCCTGGAGCGGTACGAGAAAGGCCGGGTCGAGATCATTAACGACCAGGCCCGGCATTATGCCTTTTCCAATATCTTTGAGGTGGCTTCTCAGGCCCAGCCGTATGAAAAGATCGCTGTAGCGGAAAACCTGGAGTACGTGGTCGAAGTCCTGCGCGCGGAAGGCCGCTCAGACTGGTTTACCGCGGCGCACGATGAGTTCGCGGTAGTGATGGACGGACACCTGGAGCTCCATCTGGTCAAACTCGACGACCCAGCCTCCGTTGTGTCGCCGGATACGCAAGGGTCGGTGCGTTTGTCAAGATCGCCCGTCGGCAAACCGATGGGCTGGATGAAACTCCGGCGCGGGCATCAAGCCCTGCTCCCGGCCGGTGCGGCCTATCAGTTTCTTACCGAACAGCCGTGCGTCATACTGCTGCAAACGCTGAAAGGTCCGCTTACGGTCGAAAAATGGGCGGATATTTGTGAAGCATAAGGAGACAGACGATGGGCAGCGTCAAAGCCTCGGCCCCCGACACGAAGACCGGGTATAAGCGTTTTGAGCTGGGCCGGTTCTCTTTTTCACGCGACGAGTATTTCGTCACCGTCCGCTGGCCAGCCAGGGAGGCGCAACTCTCCCACACCCTGCCGGCCGATGCCTTCCTCAGAGCCCTGGTGCGCGATGTGGCCTGGGGGTTTTTTTACGGCTGGGTCAATTTTGATGCCGTGCTCGGCACCCGCAATCGGTACGGGCAGGTAGAGTTATACGCCGGACGCTATAACGACAGCTATCATGACTCCGGCCTCGACTATGTCGAGACCTTTGACACGCCGGAGATTCTGGCCACCTTCAAGGCCATGCTGAGCGACTGGACGAATGCCGGCTTTGACCCATTTGCCGCGCCCGCGGAGACCGGCACCGCGGTCTTCGGCAAAAAGAACGGGAGTAATACCGCAGCCATTGAGCGCAATCGGGAGACCTGCCGGCGCATGCCGGGTCTGCCCGGCGATGCCTCGCTCCGCTCGGACGCAAACGGCTATCCGGTCAACCGCGCCTTTGCCGATGTCGAACAGGACGAACCCGAGATTCATGCCGAGCCGGGCTTTGAGGACGAGGTCCACGCCTTTAATCTTTTCAAATACCTGTCCCGCTCCGACGTGACCTGGAACCCTTCCGTGGTGTCCGTGTGCCGTAACAGCCTATTCTGCCCGACCACCGAGGAACACATCCTGCCGGTCATTCACGGCAACGACCGGGTCGAGTGGTTTATCCAGGTCAGCGATCAAATCACCTGGCAGGTCAGCGACAAAGAGACCGGCCATCCGCGGGCCAGAGTAGTCATGAAGCCCGGTGATGTAGCGGCCATGCCGGCTGATATTCGACACCAGGGCTTTTCGCCCAAGCGCGCCATGCTGCTAGTCTGGGAAAACGCAACGGCGGGTCTGCCCGAGAAATACGACAGCGGCGAGCTCTCACCCTATCCGATCGAGCTGTAATCAGAAGGAGAATCGCATGAAATTCGGCGTGTTGTATATTCCTGACTATTACGAAGAGCGCCACAAATCGTCCAGCCATTACTACGGTGAAATGCTGGAGCAGATCGATCTGTGTGAAGAAATCGGTATGGACAGTATCTGGTTTGCCGAGCACTACGTCGGAGGCTATGCCTTTCCTTCTCCGCCGATTTTTGCCGCCGCTGTTGCGCAGCGCACGAAACGCGTTCGCTTCGGCACCGCAGTGACCTTGTTGCCGTTGACCAACCCGATCAAGACAGCCGAGGAATATGCCATGCTGGACGTCCTCAGCGACGGGCGGCTCGATTTTGGGATCGGCCGGGGTATCCTGCGCCACGAGTACGACCTGTTTGGGATCAACCCGGACGAAAGCCAGGGCCGTTACCACGAGGCGCTCGATGTTATCCTCCAGGCCTGGACCCAGGACGAGGTCACGTGCACGGGCAACTACTTCACCGTCGATCACGTCAAAACGCTACCCAAGCCGGTTCAGCAACCCCACCCCCCCGTCTGGGCGGCCGCCGTGGCTTCTCAGGAATCCTTCGTCTGGACGGGAGAGCGGGGCTATAACATCATGCTCGTCCCATTCGCCTATCCGACCTTTGGACCGCTCCGCGAACGCGTCGATCTGTATCACCAAACCTTGATTGACAACGGACACGACCCAGCGCAAAGAGAGGTGCAGGGCACTTACCATCTGTACGTCGCCGAAGACGACGAGCAGGCCCGGCGCGAAGCCGCAACGGAGTTGGAGCGCTATTTCAAGTTCTTCGCCAGTCTGGACAAACCCTGGCAGTCGGACGAGTACAAAGCCTACGGTAAGGGCCTCGGCGCTATCTTCTCTCAGCTCAGCTACGACGTTCTGGACAAAGGCGACGGACTGATGTTTGGCACTCCTGAGCGTTGTATTCAGCGTATCAAGAACATCAAGGAAGGCCTGGGCATCACCCATATGCTGTTCGAGGTCAACTTCGGTGGCATGGCACACGACAAGGTACTGCGCTCGCTGGAACGTTTTGGCAAGTATGTGCTGCCGCACGTGCGCGACCTCTAGTCTCCGCTCGCTGGGGGAGGCAGCTTGTGAAAATCGCCATTATCGGTGGTGGTATCGGGGGCATGACGCTGGCCTTGTCTCTCCACGACGCTGGCCTGACCGATGTCGATATCTATGAATCGGCCCATACGATTAGCGAGTTGGGAGTCGGCATTAACGTGCTGCCTCACGCGGTCCGCGAACTGACCGAACTCGGCCTGCTGGACGGTCTCTCCACGGTCGGCATCCCCACTGGCGAGTTGGTCTTCTACTCCAAACATGGCCAGCGTATCTGGGGTGAACCCCGAGGGCGCGCCGCAGGCTATCACTGGCCCCAGTTCTCCATTCATCGTGGCGAGTTGCTAAAAGTGCTTCACCAAGCCGTAGCAGACCGGCTCGGCCAGGCGCGTGTCCACACTGGTCACCATTTAACCCGATTCGGACAGGCAGCGGAAAGGGCCTGGGGTGAGTTCGTCGATAGAGCAAGGGATACAGCTGCACGTCGTGTTGAGGCCGACCTGCTTGTCGCGTGTGACGGCGTCCACTCGGTCGTCCGTCAGCAACTCTACCCTGACGAGGGTCCACCCAAATGGAACGGGATTACCATGTGGCGCGGGGTCACCGAGGGAAGGCCGTTTCTGTCGGGCCGCACGATGATGATGGCCGGTTATTTTCAGCGGCGGGTGGTTATCTATCCGATTTCAAAACGCCACGAAGACCGGGGACAGGCGCTCATCAACTGGGTGGCGGAATTCAAGGTCGCCGACGATCAACCCATGCCCCCGCAAGACTGGGAACACACGGCGCGTCTTGAAGAAGCGCTCGCCCCGTTTGCGTCGTTTAGCTTTGACTTTCTCGATGTACCGGAACTCATGCGGAAGGCCGAGACCATTTACCAATATCCGATGGTCGATCGTGACCCGCTGCCGAGCTGGGACTTCGGCCGAGTGACACTGCTGGGCGACGCAGCCCATCCCATGTATCCGGTCGGCTCAAACGGAGCCTCCCAGGCCATTATTGACGCACGCGTATTGGCCCGGGAACTCGCGCTCCAGCCCTCGATTGAGCACGCCGTGGCCGCCTATGATGCCGCGCGCCGTCCGGCTACTGCGGCGGTCGTGCAAGCGAACAGAAAAGTCGGACCGGAACAGTGCATGGAGCTTGTCGAGCAACGTGCGCCGAACGGGTTTACCGATCTTGACGACGTCATCAGCCAACGCGAACTGGAGAAAATCTCCCGTTCGTATAAGCGCACGGCCGGCTTCGACCCCGACATATTGAACAACCGACCGTCGTTGTCGATTCGTTAGAACCATTATCCTGTAGGGGTAATTCATGAATTACCCCTACCCCTCTGGGAGCGCAGGCTTCCCGTCACTCAGCGTATAGCGGTCTTCCAAGGGGTCTTTCAGAAAATCAAAGGCGGGATTCTGCCCCGCCGCCCGCAGCCATTCCTTCTCATCCATATCGGCAACGTCAGTCTCTTCCGGGAAGACAATAATGACCCTCACCCGCACGCGGAAAAACGCTCCAAGTGGTGGTCCGCGTCGCCAAAGGTCTGGGCAATCATGGTCAGGCGGCGGAAGGTGTGACTGACTTTCAATTCCTCGGTCATGCCCATCCCCCCGTGCAACTGAACAGCCTCCTGGCTGATGTGACGGCAGGCGTCGGCAATATGGATTTTTGCTGCGGATATGGTCCGGCGGCGTTCGTCGGCATCCGCGCTGTCGGCCTTCACGCAGGCCAGACAGGCCATGGATTTGGCCTGTTCATGGATGATCGTCATCTCGACCATGCGGTGTTGCAGGGCCTGAAACGAACCGATCGGTACCCCGAACTGCTTACGGGTCTTGAGGTACTCAAGCGTTGTGTCATTCGCAAACTGCATGGCCCCAACCGCTTCGGCACAGACCAGGGCGGTGGCGTAGTCCACCACGGCTTCGATCAGCGGCAGAGCCTGTCCTTCCAGACCGATCAGCGCATCGGCGGGAACAACCGTCCCGGCGAAACGCACATCCGCGGCGCGTAAATTATCAATCGTCCGATAGGGCGTGAGCGTCACGCCCGGCGCGCTCGGGTCTACTATGAGCAGGCTGATGCCGTCCGTGGCGGTAGTAGGCCCTGCGGTACGCGCCGACACAATGAGTTTATCGGCGCAGGGCGCGTGCAGAACGACGCATTTCTCGCCCTCCAGCCGATAGCCGTTATCGTTCTTCTCCGCCCGGCAGGCGACATGCGCCAGATTATAGCGCGCCTCGCGTTCGGTTTGAGCGAACGCCAGCTTGCACCGACCCGCGACGAGAGCCGGCAGAATCTCCTGCTGCTGGGTCTGACTGCCGCCCCTGGCAATGAACTGTCCACCCAGACCGACGCTGGCCAGGTAGGGCTCGACAATAAGCCCGTCGCCGATCGCTTCCATGACCGGCATCAGGTCTACCGCGTTTCCTCCAAAGCCCCCAACCTCGCTCGCAAAAGGCAGGCCCAGCAGGCCCATTTCGGCAAACGTGGTCCAGACCTGCTCGCTATAGCCCTGGTCGGACTCAATGATCGCCTGGCGAGCGGCAAAGGTATACTCTTTGGTCAGAAATTGCCGGACGCTCTGCGTCAGCAGTTGTTGTTCTTCGCTGTGGTCGAAGTTCACGCTGAGGTCTCCTGTTTGCAAATCCGGTTTACAGCCCGAGGGACGCCTTGGCGATAATATTGCGCTGGATCTCATTGGAACCCGCATAGATCGAAGTCTTGCGGTAGTTACAGTAGCGTGGGGCGATACTGGCCGTTTGCTGGTCAAAGTCCGTGGCGTATAGCGACTGGAACGGCTGGGCAAGCGGCCCGACCGCTTCCAGCATGAGTTCCGTGAGCGCCTGTTGGATTTCCGTCCCGCGAATCTTGAGCAGCGAGACTTCCGCGCCCGGTGCCCGTCCCCCCCGCATCTGATCCAGAAAGCGCAGATTGGTGATCTCCAAAGCCATCAGCTCAACTTCCACCCGCGACAGCCGGTCGCGGAAGCGCGGGTCGTCAATGAGCGGTTTACCGTTTTTGGACTGCTGGGCCGCCAGCTCTTTCAAGCGCAGCACCTCTCGCTTTGATGCACCGGTGTTGCCCGTGCCGAGGCGCTCATAACCCAGAAGATATTTGGCGACCGTCCAGCCATCATTTTCTTCATGGATGAGGTTTTCCGCCGGTACCCGCACATCGTCAAAGAACACCTCGTTCACTTCATGGCCGCCATCCATGAGCATAAGCGGTCGGATGCTGATACCCGGCGTGTTCATATCCATGAGCAAAAAGGAAATGCCCTGTTGTCTTTTTGGAAAATCGGCGCTGGTGCGAACTAGGCAGAATATCCAGTCTGCGTGCTGGGCCCAGGTGGTCCAAATCTTCTGGCCGTTGACGACATAGCTGTCTCCCTCCCGAACCGCACTCGTCTTGAGCGAAGCCAGGTCAGAGCCCGAGCCCGGCTCGGAATAGCCCTGGCACCAGAATACGTCGCCATTATACATGCCGGGCAAAAAGCGCTGTTTCTGATCTTCGGTACCAAATTTGTGCAGGACGGGCGCACACATGGACACGCCAAAGGGAATACGCGGCGGGCAGCCGGCATAGCCGCACTCTTCTTCAAAAATATGCCGCTGAACGATGGTCCAGTTTGTCCCGCCCCACTCTTCCGGCCAGTCAGGTGCCCCCCAGCCTCGCTCGGCCGTGATTTTCTGCCAGCGCAGCAGGTCTTCTTTGGTCAGCTCTTCATAGTTGACGACTTTGTTGCGCAGCTCGTCCGGCAGGTTGTCTTTGAGCCAGGCGCGGACTTCATCACGAAAGGTCATTTCTTCAGGAGAATAGTTGAGATTCATACGGCAACTCCTCTTCGTCGGTCTGCCCTATGTATCAGGCTGCTGCGGAAATCCTAGTCCGGGCTTGGTCTCCCGTTCACCCTGAGCGTAGCGAAGTCGAAGGACCTGGGGGATACAGTCGGGGGCAGGTTTGCTATGCTTTGCCAACACCGTACCGCTGACCATACCAAGATTGGAGGATTTGGGTATGCCTGCCCGCAACGCACCACACTCCCACGGACAGCCGATCTTTGGCATGCGGAAGACGTTTATTTCCGAGGTCGCACCGCCCCACGACCTGTCCGGCCCGGCCTGGTGGTTCGGCTTTCACCGCAACCGGCTCCTGCTTCAGAAGCATGACGAAACGTTTCAAGTCCCCTGCCTGGAGCGCTTTGAAGAGCTGGAGGTCTCCGCGGGAAATCGGCACTATCTTGGGCGGTATGAGGGACAGGCGTGTTATGCCGTTGATGTGCTGGACGCATCGGTGCCCGACCACCTGGACTTTAAAGACCTCCGCCAGGCGCACGGCGGACTGGACGAAGATTTGTTCGTGCTGGGTGGTCGCGCCGTCCAGATCGTCGAGTGGGACCGCACCCATCAGTACTGCGGACGGTGTGGGACCCGCAACGAAACCAAATCGGATGAGCGGGCCAAGCGCTGCCCCAAGTGCCAGCTCTTGAGCTTCCCCCGCTTGTCACCCGCCATTATTGTCATGGTGGAGCGTGACGGAAAAATCCTGCTCGCCCGTTCACCCCATTTCCCGACCAAGATGTACAGTGTGCTGGCCGGCTTTGTGGAACCCGGCGAAACCATAGAGGAGAGCGTCGCCAGAGAAATCAAAGAAGAGGTCAGCATCACGGTCGATAATATCCGGTATTTTGCCAGCCAGCCGTGGCCGTTCCCGAACTCGCTCATGCTCGGTTTTACCGCCGAGTATGCAGAGGGCGAGATTGAGGTGGACGGCGTGGAAATCGCCGAAGCCGCCTGGTTCAGCCCGAATGCCATGCCCGCCATCCCCGGCCGCATCAGCATCTCCCGCCGGTTGATCGATTATTTTCTGGACAAGCATGGGTAGTTCCGTAGGGGCAATTCATGAATTGCCCCTACACCGGCCAGTCGAAGAGCTGGCCCCGTACTTGATACGGGGGCCGGAATGGGTTGGCTCGCACGGGTCTTGCCTGGCGGCCCGGACTCAGCGACAACAGACGGAATGCCCGGAACAAACGCAAAACTGACCACCGCAGTCGAAAACTACCTGACCGACCTCCGCCGGATACGCGCCTCCGGCGGAGCCACCGCAGAGCGGTCCTCTTATGGGCCACTGGCGAATCTGCTCAACGCCGTGGGCAGTACGCTCAAACCCAAGGTGTTCTGTGTCGGCGAGTTGGCCGACCAGGGCGCGGGTCATCCCGACTTTGGCCTGTATGCCGCCAGGCAGCTACAGAAAGGCCAGCCCAAGGAAGGCCAGACCCCCGAACGTGGCGTGGTCGAAGTCAAATCCATCAGCGACGATACCTGGCTGACCGCAGCGTCGGCCCAGGTCAGCCGCTATTGGAGCCGCTACCGGCTGGTGCTGGTCACCAACACGCACGACTTCGTCCTGGTGGGTGAAGACACCACCGGACAGCCGGCTACACTCGAAACCTTTCGGCTGGCAGAGACCGCTGAAGACTTTACCAGGCGCTTGGACACGCCCCGCGCGTTTGCCCGTGCCGTTGGTGCCGGGCTGGGCGAATATCTCTGCCGCGCCCTGTCCCACCGCGCCGCCCTGACCGAGCCCAAAGACCTAGCGTGGCTGCTCGCCTCCTATGCCCGCGACGGCCGCTCTCGGGTCGAGGCCGCAGGAGACGACGCCCCGTCGCTTACCGCCGTGCGCGCAGCCCTGGAGGAAGCGCTCGGGGTCCAATTCAAGGGCGACAAAGGAACACGCTTTTTCTATTCAACCCTGGTCCCAGACCTTATTCTACGGGGTGTTCTCCGCCTGGGTGTTGTGGGCGCGGCAAGTCCCGTCGCCACGGGGTACGTTCAACTGGCATGAAGCCGTCTGGCATCTCCGTGCGCCGGTACTACGCGCCTTGTTCCAACAGATTTCCGACCCCGGCCGACTGCAACCGCTCGGCTTGGTCGAAGTCCTGGACTGGACCGCCGCGGCCCTCAACCGCGTGGACCGTGCGGCCTTCTTTGCCCGTTTCAACGAGGGCGAAGCCGTCCCCTATTTCTACGAACCCTTTCTCGAAGCCTTTGACCCCGACCTGCGCAAACAACTCGGCGTCTGGTACACGCCCGCCGAAGTCGTCCGCTACATGGTGGCGAGGGTGGATAAGGCCCTCAAGGACGATCTCGGTATTGCCGACGGATTGGCTGCGGACAACGTCTATGTGCTCGATCCGTGTTGCGGCACCGGGGCGTATCTGGCGGAAGTGTTGCGCCGGATTGCGGAGAATCTGCACGGCAAAGGCATGGGTGCCCTTGCTGGCGCGCGGGTCAAACAGGCGGCCATGCACCGGGTGTTCGGCTTCGAGATCATGCCCGCCCCGTTCGTGGTGGCGCACCTGCAAGTCGGCCTGACCATGCAGGACTTGGACGCGCCCTTGGCCGATAACGGCAATGAGCGCCCCGGCGTCTTCCTTACCAACGCCCTGACCGGCTGGGAACCCCATACCACCAAACCGCTCCCGTTTCCCGAACTCGAAGAAGAACGCGACCGGGCCGATCGGGTCAAGCAGAACACCCCGATTCTGGTGATTCTGGGTAACCCGCCCTACAACGGCTTCGCCGGTATGGCCGTAGACGAAGAGCGGATATTGTCGGAAGCCTATCGGGTGACCAAGCGGGTGCGGCGGCCCGAAGGCCAAGGCTTGAACGATCTGTACGTGCGTTTCTTCCGTATGGCCGAACGTCGGATTGCCGAGAAGACCGGGCAAGGGGTGATATGTTTTATCTCCAACTATTCGTGGCTGGATGGGCTGTCATTCACCGGGATGCGAGAGCGGTATCTAGGGGCGTTTGACGCCATTCGGATTGATTGTCTGAATGGCGATAAATACAAGACCGGCAAGGTTGCGCCAGACGGAACATCCGACCCGAGTATTTTTTCGACAGAGAGTGACCCGGTGGGGATTCAGGTAGGGACAGCCATTGCCACGCTGGTACGCAAGGCCGACCATGCCCCGGCTGACACCATTGGCTTTCGACATCTGTGGGGACAGGCAAAACGCGAAGAACTGTTAGAAACGGCGGAGGCAGAACCGGCGACGCTCTACGACGCTATCGAGCCCGTGCTGCCGCTGGGGTTGCCACTGGTCCGAACGGCGGTCAGTGAAGACTATTTCGACTGGCCCGCGCTGCCCGAGTTGTTCCCGGTCTCGTTTCCTGGGGTGAAGACCAGTCGGGATGGGTTTCTCGTTGATACCGACCTTGACCGGCTCAAGGACCGGATTACCGCTTACTTCAACGCGGACTTGAGTCATGAGGAGATTTCACGGCGCTATCCGAGTATCATGAAGACAGCAGCTGGGTTCAACGCGCGATCCGTGCGAGACTCATTGCTGGCACGTGGTGGTCCGGTTGAGGCTGGCTTCATCCCTTTCGCCTATCGGCCCTTCGATAATCGGTGGTTGTATTGGGAAGGAGGTAGCGGGCTGCTTGATCGTCCACGGCCTGATTATATGCCGCATGTGTTTGAGGGGAATGTGTGGCTTGAAGCCCGTGAACGGGAAGCGAAGGAAGATTTCTCGCGCGGAACCTTAGCGCGTCACCTAGCCGATAATTTTGGCAATGGTCTGTCGAGCTTCTTTCCGTTGTGGCTCCGCAATGACGACGGTCTCGAAACCGACGGGAACAGCACAAAACACCGCCCCAACCTGTCATTCGCCGCGCAACGCTATCTCAAACATATCAACGCCAGCGTAGAAGACCTGTTTCATCACGCCCTCACCACGCTCCATGATCCTGCCTACCGTGAAGCAAACGCCGGGACGCTCCGCATGGAATGGCCGCGTATTCCGCTGCCCGGCTGGCCGGACGGAGATGTTTCCAAGGCGGCTGAAATCCTGGTCCGCTCTGCTGCACGGGGGCGCGAACTAGCCGCCCTGCTTGACCCGGATACACCCGTGCCCGGCGTGACAACTGGAACCTTGCGCCCGGACATCGCCACCATTGCTGTTCCCGCTACGGTGGACGGGCGGAACATAGATGGAGACGATTTTGCGCTGACCGCCGGGTGGGGACATTACGGCACGGGCGAGGCCGTGATGCCCGGCCAAGGACGGGTGGTTGAACGTGATTATACGGCGGACGAACGCGCCGCTTTGGGTGACACGACAAGTGTACTCGGTCAGACCACGTTCGACATTTACCTGAACGGCAACGCCTACTGGCGCAACGTCCCGGTGGCGGTTTGGCGGTACAAATTGGGGGGCTATCAGGTGCTCAAGAAGTGGTTGTCGTATCGGGAGCGGGCGGTGCTGGGGCGGGCGCTGAGGCCGGAGGAGGTGGGGTATTTTGCGGAAGTGGCGCGGCGGATTGGGGCGATAGTGGTGGTAAGCGATACGTCGGCGGTGTCGGATTACGCCTGTGGCTAATCCGACCTATGGACTCTTTTTCATTGACCATTTACGGTGTCCCAACCGACTACTTCGGTAGATAAGTCAGTAAAGAGTTGGCGGGCTTCATGGGTTTTTTCTACAGGGACAATCAGTCGAGTAGCCATTCCAAATAAATCAGCAGGACCCGGCTGGGAGAGTGCAACTGCTTTGTCCACTCGGCAAAATGTTTCATCTTTGTATGTCAACTTGCGTTTCCAGAAGGATCTGTCGAGGTCAATGAGAGATTGTTTCTCGTTCGCATTAAGGATGCGGCCACGGGGAGTTTTATTTACGGCATAGCCCGCCGTTATTCGCCATTCACGTTGCCTATAGTAGCCAAGTTGCTCACCAACATGATCGTTGTCTGTCGGGTAGAATAACGATTGTGCAATGGAAGTTACGCCTATCATTGCATCAAAAGGCGCGTTCTCAAAACCGATAAAGCTTAGAAAATCTTTTATGGCCTTCCAGGGGACCACAAACTCTTGAAGAGTGCCTCTTAATTCATCACCGTTTCTCAGTGTCACCTTGCAATCATCCGCCATTCGTGTGGCCCCTGGAAAATTGCTTTGAATATAGGTCGGGTCTTTGAACTGATTCAAAGAATTGAGCTGTTCCAGTGTATGTCTGACATGGCCAAGATGGCTGACAATAAACGACCCAATCAATGCCAAATGATCCTGTTCCGACAGCGCTTGAGGCATGTAGATAACGGGTAGCGCTCCAGCGCGCCTCAATGCCATGGTATCAAATTCGATAGCGAACGGACCAAATTTTTCTGAATGTGCCCTTAGTTCGTTCCGAGACAATTCAGTGAAGCAAATACGCTGTTGCAAAAGTCGAATAGGCGATGGGCTCCCGATACTGACTGGTGTTCTCCACTCGACAATTTCCGGAGCCAAAATCAAGCCTAACCGCCTGATTGACCGCAAGATATCCCATCCTCGATCAACAGCGTCGCTGCAAATCTCTCTAGCGCGTGGTCTCGGGAAGCAGTGATAAAAATACTTGGAACTCATCTACGTGGCTCGGACCGAGATCATTGCTGGTCCGCCTGTTACTGTAGCCGATACGTTGCGTATCCTTGGCCCTACCATTTCTTCTTCTCCTCTGCGTGAACAAAGTTAGCGTCGGCGTGAAGTTCCCGGCAGTAATAGCTGTTGGGGAAATGCAATCCGGTCTGTGGGACTGACCCGTCTCAGCATCCGCGAGCGTACCGTGCCATCTGGACGGAGAATATCAATTTCCCTTTCTCGAAAAAGTTCGAGGACGACGGAATCAAGGTCTGAGAAGCGAGCGGCGGTTCTATTCGCAAACATATGCCGCATCGTATCTATGGTGACAGGCTCTTCAGACGCCAAACTGAAAAGCTCGTCGGGCATTGAGTTGAGCAGTTGCCTGCGCATAGCCTCGGCGTCCAGTTCTTCAAAATGGAACAGTGGAAGTGTTTCTGAGTTCAAAGCGTCCCATCCCAGCATGTCGAAGCCACCGGGACCATAGTGCTCGAATTTATTGTAATTGTTCCAGTGACATTGGATCATCACATCACGTGCTGTGGGGTGTCTCGAAAGATGAAGAAACCACAGGGCGCGCCGCGACTGTCTGGGCCGAATAAAGAACGGCGTATCATAGGTCGCTTTCGTTGCGTTACGAATGTGTCCCCGGAGTACTCTTTGAACGAGTGCTCTTCCGCCATCACCATTACGGAGTTGGATCAAGTCGGATATTCGTTGTTCTGTCAGTTCGAGTGGAGTGACCATTCGGACAAATTCCGGCGTCTCCGCAAGAAAGTTGGTGAGGGCGTCTGCCGCAAACGTCAGAATAATCTCCGCAGCAGGTAGCTCACTGAAAATCCGAGCGATGAGGCTGATTTCCACCTGTGAAAAGCCGCACTGGTCCAGCAGAAAAAGTGAGCGGCCAGCTCTTGGTTGGCGACGGCGAATTTCGGTGATAATCCCGTCCACCACATCTTCAAACGGACTGTTACGGACAACGATCTTTTCGTTATCCACCTGATAGCCGCGTTCGTCCAAGACTTTTTGGAGGTGGTTTGTGTGAGCAGCTTCTACATCAACAAAATAATATTTGAAGTCGAAATGAAGGGTTTTGGTACGATCCTGGCTCAGCCTCTCTATCGCGGCTTCAGATTCCTCAAGCATGATTAAAGGCGTGCCGGACACGATCTCGTCGCCATCCAGAAACGTCCCTCCGCCTGCGAAGCCATCAATAAGATCGAGCTTGAATTGATCGCGAGAAGGGTTGATGCTCAGCCTGTCGAAATAAGCACGAAGATAACTGCGTAAGACATCAAGTTTCGCCTTGCTGTGTTCTTCTATCGAAGGCGGGGGTTCATCAGGATGCCATTTGAAGTCTGCCATCTTCCCCCGCCTCCAAATACCTGGGCACCCCGTTGTACTCGATTCCCTCTAACTCACGTCCCCGTGCTTTCGGCGTCGGACCTCCCCATTGCTTGAAAAAGAATAGTACGCCCTCCTGCTCGCAGCGGTCCCGTACCCCGATGACCCACTCGGGCTGCATGGGCCGGGCCTTCGGACCGCTTTCTCCGCCGACGATGACCCAGGCGATCCCCTGAAGGTCTAGGTCTCCTATGGGGCCGAGTAATGGCTCGATGGAAAGAAAGCGCGTGGAGACGGGAGCCTGCTGAAGATGCCGGACCCTGGCAGTTGCCGTGTGGTCTTCAACAGACACTCCACACCAAATATGCCGTGGGGTAGGACGCGATTGATAGCGGCGCTGGACATATCTTTTCATAAGCGTACTACGCTTCGTTAAAATCTGGAAAATATGCCGATCTGCCGCTTCCATTATGTCGAACACTTGGTCGATAAACGTTGTGGGAACCCGCTTGTGGAACAGGTCACTCATGGAATTTACAAAGATCATACGAGGTCGTTTCCACGTCAGTGGTTGGCTCAGGCGCTCAGGCCGTAGCGTTAAATCGAACCCGTGTTCAAAAGGGTGTCCGGGAACGCCGCGAAAGCGCTCGGAGAAGCGCTCGGCGTAACAGTGGTCACAGCCCCGTGTGATCTTGGTGCAGCCTGTCACCGGGTTCCAGGTGGCGTCTGTCCACTCGATTGAAGATTGATAGCTCATGGTGACACCATGTTACGTTATGCGCACAGCGCGTGCTACTTGGTTGCCTCAGTTTGGTATCAATTCATAGGCGAATATAAAGCGAAAGTAAAGCGCAAGTGGTGTCGTATTCCTGCCCCACCGCCCTCTGGATGCCGGATCATGCCCGGCATGACGGGAACCTCCTGCACGACTAGAGCTTATGCACTCAATGGCGCGCTTTAACCGGCGAATGCCTTAAGCACGAGGGAAACGACGCCTGCAACAATCGCGCCGGTCATCCATGTCACGACCGACAATTCCCGTTCAAGGCGCGCAATGTCGGCCTTGGTCGCCAGACTTTCTTCTGACATGGCCTGAGCAGCCGCACGCGCCTTCATGCTCATGGCGCGACTATAGGACCGTTCCTGGTGATGGGCAAGCAGCTCTGTAGGTCAGCTTAGCGTAGCGTAAGCCTGCATTTCTTGCTGACGCTCCGTACCATCTACTGTCGGGACGCCTCATCAGTGCAGAGTCTTCTTTGCTTTCTCCAACTCTGACTGTTTTTCCCACTTCTCCCGCTTCCGTTGTTCCCGTTGCAGTTTCGCGTTCATTTGCTGACATTCGTCAGAGTGGTACTTTTTCCCCCAGCGTTCCTTCATGAATCGGTAGATGCGTTCGTCACAATCGGACGCGGCACAAGCCCTGAAATGCCAGCGACGGCCTTGAGGACTCTTTTGAATCTTTGACATAGCGCGATTATTTACCGACATAGTGCGGGAGTCTGGTCATACAGAGATTCTTTGGACACCGACCAATTCCAGCGGCCTCGACTCGTCTTCACCCTCAACCTCAAGCCAGAGGGCGATAGCCTCCTGCATCCGTTCGAGCAACTGGTCAATGGACGTGCCTTGGGTATGACAGCCCGGAAGGGCGGGAACACTCCCCACGTAATAGCCGTCTTCGTCCTTCTCGATCACGATGGTGTATTCGGTGCTCATTTGGTGCTCCCTCAGCCCCGTGGGTCGGATTACGCTGTGTAATCCGACCCACCTACTATCGCTTGACCGCAACAACGATCAACAATTTTTCCTCGTCCGTATATTGCGTCACCGTCAATCCATACGATCCGAGGAACGTATGCGCTTCGTCCTGTGAGGGTAGCGCCGTAATCGGAAACGGCTCCGAGCGGACGAGCCCTTCAACAAACTCCCGGCCCTCCGGGTGACTGATCACGACCCGCCCTCCTGGTCGCAGCATACGCATAATATTGCGTAGCGCTCCAGGCTTGTCCGCGATATTGCCATACATGCCGTTCATGAAGACCACATCGACACAGGCGTCGGGCAGGTCCAGGTCCCGGATGTCATATTGGTGGCGTTCGACTTCGGGGTAACGCTGGGCGACCTGTTCCAGCATCTTGCCGGACAGGTCGCAGGCGTAGATGTGGCCGGGCCGATACTTCCGAATGTCGGGCATGAGTGCCCCCGTCCCTGTCCCGACATCCAGCACATTTTCTCCCGCCTGGATATCGGGCGCGGCAACGATGCGTTCCATGCGGGCGCAGACATCCTGGGGTAATTCGACCAGAAACCGGTCGTACACATTATCAAACGCCTGGCGTTGTTTTGCGTTGAATTGGGCAATCTGTTCGTCGTTCATGCGTTTCCTTATCCTTCTGACTCCAGCCACCAGCGATCCAAGTCAATCTCAATGGCCGCAAAGGGTTCGGCCCGGATCGTTTCATTCCCGCCGTGGGTCCTCAGCACAACCCAGCGGTGCGCTTCCAAGCCGTACACCTCCAAGGTCCGCAGCCCAGGGTCAACCAGCCATAAATGGCCCACCTGCTCTCGGGCATAGATCGGCATTTTGAGTACACGGTCGCTGCGGCCCGTGCTGGGCGACACCACCTCACACACCCAGTCGGGAGCCAGTTCGCTATACGGTACGTCCTCCAATACGGGCATACGCTCTCTGCGCCACCCGGCGATATCTGGCACGAGAATGTCCGCGCCAAGGTGCAATTCCGGCTCGAAGAGAATCCACCATCCTCCGGGACCGTCCGAACCACCAGTCCTCCGGTCAAAGGAATCAAGCTGGCGGGAGATAATAGATACCGCACGCGCGTGGGGGAAAGACGGTCTGGGCGCGGTTGTCAATTCGCCGTCAATGATCTCCGCAATAAAACGCTCAGGGACCTGGAGCAGGTCTTCGTAGGTCGCTCGCTGACGGGCCACGCTCATGTGTGTGAGCCTACCAGAAGCCTGGGAGGCGGGGAAGGCGTTCGCCCGGTAAACAGTGGTCAAAGAGAGAAAAGAGGCGTATATTCAGCGGGGTTTCTTATAGTGAGGAGCGACCCCATGAGTACGTCAGCATCCACTCCGTTGCCCGATCTCAGCTTGTACGACAAAGATTTCCACGCCTGGCTTTTTCAGACTGCGGACCTCCTTCGACAAGGACGGTTGGCTGAGATTGACGCGGTACATGTTGCGGAGGAGTTGGAAGACATGGGGAAACGCGAGCGTCGGGCCCTGGAAAGCCACATCAGAAATGTGACTCTGCATTTGCTCAAGTGGCGCTATCAGTCAGACAAGCGCACGCCCTCCTGGCGCAAATCTATTCGAAACGGATGCCTTGAGATTCAGGCCCTTCTGCAGGACAGTCCGAGCCTGACGAGCCAACCGGCCCAGATGTTGGCGAACGCCTATCCCGCGGCCCGGGCGGATGCTGTCGATGAGACCGGGCTCAGCGAGGAGGCGTTTCCAGCGCAGTGTCCGTTTACCGTCGAACAGGTTTTGGACGCAGAGTATTGGGAGGAGTGAGGGTAGACGCAAGGTCCACCCCTCATTCCGACTTTCCTAGGCCGCGGCCCATTTTTCGCGCAGGAACTCCCCTACCCGTTCGATGCCCCTTTTGCCCTCATCCAGCATGGGATGGAAGGCATGCCAGACATGGATCATATTGTCCCAGATTTCGAGGCTACACTCGACGCCCGCCGATTTTGCCTTTTCGTCGAATATAATGGCGTCATCCAGCAGAATTTCATCCCGACCGACATGGATCAACACCGGTGGTAAGCCACTGAGATCAGCCAGATTGGGCGAGGCATACGGATGCGTGGGGTCGCCACCTCCAACATAGAGTCCTGCCATGCGTTTGAGACCGTGGACGGTCACCATGGGGTCGGCCGCCGCTCTGGTCTGGTACGACTCGTTCGAGCAGGTCATATCCGACCACGGGCTGATCGCCACCGCGGCTGCGGGCATGGGGACGCCATTGTCACGCGCCGCAACCAAGGTCGCCAGGGTCAAGCCACCCCCGGCTGAGTCCCCGCTAATAGCGAGATTATTTGGCGAGAACCCTTGCTCAATCAGCCATCTGAGAGACGCGACACCGTCGTCGACCGCAGCCGGAAAGGGGTCTTCCGGTGCCATACGATAATCTACGAGCAAAACCGCGGCTTGGGCACAGCGGGAGATTTCTCCGGCCAGCGACCGGTGCGTATTGATCGAGCCGACGACATATCCCCCACCGTGCAGATAGAGGATGGCCCGCTCGGCCTGACTGCCCGGCGCTCGGACCCATTCTGCGGCGCGGTCCGCCACGCTCACCGCCTCTGTCTCAATATCGTCCGCGGCCTGGAAGGCCAGCTTTTCCATGCTTTTGCGCATGGCCTCAATCGGCGGCTCAACATCCGCTGGAAGCTGTTTTTCACGTAAAATCTGCTTCAGTTTGTCAATACTCATGCCTGCCATTGGCTTCCCTCCTTCGCGTGATAATGTAGACACCCTATGCTTCATCACTACCATTGTCACTATTGCCCGCTTTATGTACCGCAGGGAAAGGATTCGGCCGGGGTTTGAGTGAAATGCAGGTGTTGGCGCTCTACCATATGAAAGGAGGAGTGGGAAAAACGGCCGCGGCGGTCAACCTTTCCTATCTGGCCGCACAGTCCGGAGCCCGGACCTTGCTCTGCGACCTCGATCCTCAGGCTTCGGCCACCTATTACTTTCGTATCCGACCTAAGCTCAAAGCCAAGAAGAAGGTTTTTGCGCCTGGCGGGAAGCAGCTTGAAAAAAGCATCAAGGCGACCGATTTTACGCGCCTGGACCTGCTCCCCGGCGCATTGTCTCACCGCCACCTGACAGCGGTGTTTCAGCAAGCCAAACATCCGGCGCGCTACCTGCACCGCAGCTTGGCTGCGCTCCGGGACGAATACCAGTATGTGATCCTCGACTGTCCGTCCGGGGTAAGCCTGATTGCGCAAAACGTTTTCTATGCCGCCGATTACATCCTGATTCCCATTGTCCCCTCACCGCTGTCGGTCCATGCGTATCAGCAGCTCCGGACGTTTTACACCAAACACGGCTACAACCCCGATAAACTCCGCACGTTTTTCTCCATGGTGGAACGGCAAAAAAAGCTGCATCGGTCCGTCATGCAGGAGCTGACCGCTTCTCACCCGGAAGCCCTTCCACAGGCTATCCCATATCTCGTCGATGTCGAAAACATGGGCATCCACCGGGAACCGGTCCTCGTCTCGCTTCCGCACTCTCGGGCATCCCAGGCGTATGAACAGTTGTGGACAGCAGTGGAAACGTTGCTCAATCAGGCTCAGCCAGGCTTTCCGCCCGCTCTTGCTGATCCTGCTGATCCTGCGGCCCGACAATCTCGACACGGTCAGGGCCACTCAAGGGCGGAATCATCGGAGCAATCACCGCGATCAACGCCCGAAACTCCTTCACAACCTGCTGCTGCAACGCCTGCCGCTCTGAAGTCAGCGAAGTAAGCAGGACTCCCAGAGCAGAGTGCGTGCCGTTTTCGTGAAATGCAAAACCTCCGCCGGTCGTACTGAACTCTTGGATCAGGACATTCTGGACGCTGATATCCTGTATCCGGCCTAAGGTCCGCTGGACACGCTTGAGCTGCTTGAGCACGTCTCGGACAGGAAGTCCGGACAAGGCGGTAATAAAAAAATCCAGCAGATAGCGGAGTTTTTTACATTCGATTCTCAGCCTGTGGAGCTGCTCGCTGCCGGCGTGTTGTAGGCTGTGGGGCTCCGTTGAGGCGAGGGATCGGCATTTCTCGACCACCCGTTCGAGGACGAATTCTTTGACGGCTGGAGTATGGGAGTTGTCGTCCTCAGGCTGGTTCACAAACGCCTCCCACTCTCGGATCACGGCCCGATAGCGCTTGGTTTCAAAGGTCTTCACCAAAGTTCGGTAGTGTTCCCGCCGTTCCTGCTGGAGAAAAGCGGAGAAAGGCTGAAGGGCGGACCGGCTGTCGGCCGGAAGCCGCTGACGGTACGCATCCTGCACCAGGAGAAAAGCATCCAAATCCCGCGCGCTCCCGGTTGACCGGCCAAGCTGCGCCAGATCTTTTCGAAACCGCTGGGTTACTTTGGGAGGAAAAACTTTACGAGTCTGTCCGAGCAGAGAGCGCGCCCGTCTGACGGCAACCCGAAAGTCGTGCAAATAGAGTGGATCATCCCCCTGACGTAGGCCCCACTCGTTGTAGCGCACCATGGCCAGGAGTAGGCCCAAGAGGCGGCGAACTGCCCGCTCAACCGGGACCTCTGGCTGTATCGGTAGCGGGCGTTTGACCGAATATTTACCCGGAGAGCGGCCGGCTATCGCCAATACCTCCTGGTTGACACTCCCGGTCGCCGGTATGAGGTCCTGCTCCTTGCACCACAGGACTAATCGTTGCGCCTCTTTCTGATAGCCTCTGAGCGGATGGACCCAGATACGCGGCCGGAGAGAATGCGGTTGATTTTTCTTGGCGAGAGCATGCTCTTCAATAATCAGACGCACCGTTGTCTTCTGGCGATGGTCAAGTATCCGTATCGGGATGATATGTGTGTGCAGGCTGAAGAACGAGGTGAGCGGAAGGTCGTCAATCAACGCCACCAGGCGCTCTCGCAAACGGCTGTGCGGCAAATCCGTCGTCGCAGTGGGAAGACTGGGACACGGCAGCTCTTCAAGCGGGAAGACCGCATCATGCGACCGGAGGGCAAGCGTCTTCGCGTTCGCACATAGGGCCAGACGGTACAGGCTGAGTTGCCAGTCAGCCGTGTCGTAGTATACACGCCGCTCGGTTGTGAGCGGCTCTTTGTGGATGGAGAACGTCTCTGCCAGCGCCTCAAGGAGTTTTTTTCGGTTCCAGCGCCCTCGGGGTAGAAGTTGCATATCGGTGGTGGGTTGTCTTGGCATGCGCTCAACGAGAGTACTCCGAGATTTTTGTCTGACTCCCTGCCCTCGCGCCTGTACTTGTAGCGCAGCAACCGGCGCTCCGACAATACCATTCCTTCTTGTTGAGGCAGCCCCGGGGCCATCTACTGCTAATCACCTAGCGGCGTGCCGGCCCAGTTTTTGCCGATCACCGCTTCGACTGCAATCGGGACCCGGTCCGCTACGATCTCTCGCATGGCTTCAACCATATGGTTGGTCAGCCAGGCCTGGGCGGCTTGGGCGTCAGCCAGGGGCGCTTCGACTAGAATTTCGTCGTGGACGCAGGCAACGGGCATCGCCCGTGGTGCTTGGTCGCGGTGTTCAAACAAGCGCGCCAGAGCCAGCTTGAGACCGTCGCCACCCGTCCCTTGCACCGGGATATTGAGGAGCACGTTAAAGTGCCGCACCCCCAGAAAGCGGCGGCCGGTAAGGGTGCGGGTTGCGAGGCCGATCTCCTGATGTCTCACCTGCTCGGCCTGTTGTTTCGCCTGCTGATGCCAGCGGGCGATGCCCTGATAAGTGAGAAAAAACGCGCGGTGGTATTGGGCCGCTTCCTGGTCGGACATGCGGACGCCGTACTTTGCTTCCGCATCCTGTTTCAGGCCGTTCACCCCCATGCCGTACAGCAGGCCGAAATTGACGCTCTTGGCGAGTTGACGATGGTGCGATTCGACCTGATCGAGCGGGATGTGCATGATGCGCGAGGCGGTCAGGGCGTGCAGGTCGGTTTCCTCTCGAAACGCTTGCAGCATGGTCGAGTCGTTAGCCAGGACCGCGGCAATTCGCAGCTCGACCTGTGAATAGTCAGCCTTAATCAGGGTACTTTCCGGGGTGGCGCAAAAGCAGGCGCGAAAGGCGCGTGCCTTTGGAATCTGCTGGATGTTTGGACCGCCGCAACTCATGCGGCCGGTGGCTGTCCCGTTCTGAAAATACGCCGGATACATCCGTCCCGAGTCGGCATCGAAAAACGAGTCGATCACACTCCGACCATAGGTACTGACCCGTTTGGCGACTTCTTTATAGCTGACCAGAAGCTCAGCGACGGGATGGTCGATTTTCTTGAGCGTGGCAGAGCGGACATTGGGCAGCTCGATACCGAGAGTCTGGAACAGGGCCTTGATTTGCTGCGATGACGCCCAGTTTATGGACATGCCGACATCCCGGGCGTAGGCGTGGAGTTGATGGGTAAGCGCTTCGAGTTGGGCTTCATCTTCCAGCGTCCGCTCCAGCCAGCCCTGGGCGTCAAACGCGATACCGGCGAGTTCCAGCCAAGCCAGCGCCTTGACACAGCGAAATTCAATCTCCGCCGCTCGTTCCAGGCCAGCCTCGGCTAGGGCTGGACGCAAACGGTCGTACAGCGGCCACAGCACCCCCACATCGCGAGCGGCGTATTCACACTGGGCGCGACTGAGTTCTCCCGACCAGTCGGCGGTTTGCAAGTGTTTCGGCAGGGCTCGACCCAATTCCTGCTCAACCACCTCTTCGAGACTGTGGCGGACGCGCAGCCCGGCTTTGAGCACTTGGCTTGCTAGCATGGTGTCAAAGACGGTATCGAGCCAGGGACAGCCCGCGGAGACAAGAAATTTCAGATCAAACTTGGCATTGTGGAACAGCCAGCGGCGCGGTGTACTGAACAGGGGGAAAAGCGCTTCAGTGGGGATACGACGCACATCAAACAGATAGGCGTGGTCCGGTGTCGCGATCTGGACGAGCCGGAGTGAGTCTGTCCGAAAGTCGAGCCCGGTCGTTTCAGTATCGCAGGATAAGACGGGATCGGCATGCAGGGCGGGAAGCAAGCGCTCAAGCTGAGCCGGTTCCGTCACCAAGGTATACTCAGGCGTCTCACACACAGGCAGGGTCTCAGACGGAGTCGCCTGACCTGCTTGAGAGCCTATCTCTTCCGGGAAGAGGACGCCTTGTTCGTAGGACATATCGAACCCACCACCTCTACAGCCGTAATATCCTGCATATTGTTCCAGCCAGTATCAGAACAGGTCACTCCTCTCCAGCCTGTGACAGAACTCAGCAGCAGGCAGAATACGGATACCGTCGTCAGTCAGGTGACTCTTGAGTTCCAAGCAGAAGTATTCCTTCATTCTAACATCCGGGCAATAATTTCATTAGGGAATTATGCTACAGTGAGCCCTCAGGGACCGAGGACCGAAAAAAGGAGAAGAGAAGCATACCAGAATGAGCGATTCCAATCTTATTACTCCTGAGCGCTTTGACGCCGTGCTGTTCGATCTGGACGGCGTATTGACGGCTACGGCAAAAATTCATGCTGCCTGTTGGAAAGAGATGTTTGACCGCTTTCTGCGTCAGTACGCGATAAGCCACAGCCTGTCCTTTCAGCCTTTTGACCTTCGGGCGGATTACAATCTGTATGTTGACGGGAAAGCTCTGGATGACGGGGTGCGAAGCTTTCTCGAATCACGCCATATCGAGCTACCGGAAGGCAGTCCAGCCGCGCCTCCCGATTGGGAGACGGTTCACGGCTTGGGCAACCAGAAAGACACCCTGGTGAATCAGGTCATTTCCTCGGACGGGGTGGAGGCCTTCCCTGGCAGCACGGCCTTTGCCACTCATGTCCGGCAACTGGGGCTGAAAACCGCAGTCGTCACGCCCAGCGCAAATTGCGAACTCGTACTCAGATCAGCTGGGATTACACATCTTTTTGATCTTCGGGTTGATAGAGAGGTAGCCGCCCAGGAACGGCTAGCCGGCAAACCCGCCCCGGATATGTTTCTGGCAGCGGCGGACAAGCTGGACGTACTGCCGGCCCGGGCCGTGGTGATTGAGGACGCTATTTCAGGCGTACAGTCGGGCCGCGCCGGAAATTTCGGTCTGGTGGTTGGCGTTGATCGTCGCGGCCACGGCGACTTGCTCAAAGCCAACGGGGCCGACATTGTTGTGAAAGACGTGGGCGACCTGCTCAGTCCTGCGGCGCGCAACTCATCCCCGTACTCCTGAAGCGGCACGGTCGGGGCAGTCCTGCGGTATCGCGTGGTGTGATCGCCCAGCCCTCCTTCCCCCGCTCCAGCGTCACATAGCCAAAGCCCGTCAGCGTTTCCGCTTGTGAGACCGTTCGGTCGGCTATGTCGAGTCCGACCAGTTCGGTGGCAAGTGGGGGGTCGAGCAGCGCTCCGCCATTCCCGACCACAAACTGATGCGGCTCTCCTTGCGTAAAGGCCAGGAACTCGGCCGTGTGGAGATGGCCCGACAGGACCAATTCAATTCCGTCGAGTAATCCCTGCCGGACCGCGGCCTGAAGGGTGGGGTTGGTTCGGAAGAGCACGTCTCTACCCTGCGCCCGCCCTCGCGTGCCAAAGGCCCAGAAGGGCTTGTGAGACAACAGCCAGACCGGGCGGTGTTCGGCCAGTGCCGCCAACTGCGTAGCGAAGTGGGCGACGGTCTCGGGCGCAGCCCTCAGGTCATGTGCCGTCGTGGTGTCCAGAACGAACAGTGTGCGCTCTCCGATTGGCACAATATAGGGCTCAGTCTGGTCGGTACATTCCTGGGGTAAGGGCCGGGGATCAAGTAAACGAAACCAGGCATTACCCGTCCGCTGACACTCCTCGTGATTGCCCCTGACAAATATCCACGGCGCCGCTCTGAGTAAGGGCTCAGCCGGCACGAAGAAGTCGGCCTGAGCAGCGGCCCAGGTATCTCCCCACGGATTGCCGGCACAAGCAGTGTTGCCGCTTGGACAGGGCGAATCCCGATAAAAATAATCACCCACGTGTAGCACCAGGTCGGGCTTCCAGGCCGCGGCACTCCAGGCGATACGCGCAAAGGGCCAGGCATTCGGATCGTTACACGCCTGGACCAGAGTGTTTTTCATCCGGCAGCCGGTGTCACCCAGGATAACGATCTTTTCTGGAGCGCGCGATAAAAGAGGGAGTTGTCGTCCATCCATTGTGACGCTGACGGCATCGGGCGGCAACACAGCCTCGCAGATCAGGACCGGAAAGTCCGGTGGGGCCGGATACGCGCGTACGCGCAACGGAACGCGCTCGGCATTCACCTGTAGCGCAGGACAGGCCGTCGTAGTTGACACCACGCGCACAATCGCCTGGCCGCCCGGCCCAAGGGCGGTCCAGTACAGGGGAAGGTCCGCACTCGCAGTGACACACAAGAGATGCAGTACACCAGGGATCAGCAGAATACGCCGTAAGCAAGACATCGTGTAGGAAGTTTCCGTGCCGGGTTCATTCCCGTGACGCGGGTGTGATTGTCAGTTCAACCCGCTGCCCGTTGCGCATGACCGTCATACCGACCGGCTCGTCAACTTTGAGACCCCCAAGGACAAAGGTGTAGTCATAGATATTCTCAATCGCCTTGCCCGCCAGCTCACGCACCACATCTCCGGCCTGCACCCCAGCCTGATTGGCCGGACCACCGGTTGCCACCCCAGAGAGCTTGACCCCGGTGATATTGCCCTGGGCATAGTCGGGAATCGTACCCAGATAGGCCCGCAGGCGGCCACGGCTGCCGAGGTGGCGGGGCTTTTCAATTCGGATATAGTCTGGTGCCTGTTCGGTACTAGCCAAGGAGCGCGTCAAGCCGGTCATCAGCCGGGTAATTTGTGTGAGCCCGGCATAGTTGAGCTTTTCTACGGTATCGCGTGGCGAGTGGTATTCCGCATGTCCGCCGGTAAACGCGTTCAGAACGGGAACGCCTTTGAGATAGAACGAGGTCGCATCGGTTGGCAGATAGCTGTCGTTTTGGAGCGTGATGGGCAGACCGATGGGCGCGTTGTGTTGTTCAATTTCCTCGGGCCAGACCGAACTTGAACCAACGCCTTGCAGCACCAGGGCGGTATCGAGTCGGCCGACCATATCCAGATTGAGATAAGCAGAAATGGCAGGAGCGAGCGTTTGCTGCTCCGTCTGACCGAACGTCCTGGCGAAGTGGCTCGACCCCAGGAGACCCAGCTCTTCGCCCGACCACAAAGCAAACAGAATATCGCGTTTCAGAGCCACCTCACCTGCGGCTTGTTGCGCGGCGAGCGTCTTGGCAATGCCCAGGACGGCTGCCACGCCGGAGGCATTGTCGTCGGCTCCAAAATGGATACGGCCCTTTTCATCCTCGCGGGCCAGCGACCCACTCCCCAGGCCCGTGCCCAGGTGATCGATATGCGCCCCAACCACAACGATACCAGCGTCCGCCACGCGCTCAGTCGCGCGTAACCGCGCCAGGACGTTGCGGCCCTGGCGTTTCTCCTGCCGAATATCGATCGTCGCTCCGAGCGTCAGGTTATCGAGGCTGAAGCCGGGTATGAGCCGTCCGGTATCTAATGTCTCCTGAATCTCTTTCAGCGACCCACCCGCCTGCTGGAACCACTCCTCGGCCAGCGCGTCAGTCACGGACACCGCCCCGATGCTGCTACCTGCCAGTGAGGCGTCAAAGACGAGCGGGACCAGTTGCTCCTTGACGGTGGTATTCGGCCCGCTCGCAATGATCAGTCCCCGTGCCCCCCGGTCGCGGGCAACCATAGCTTTATAGCGCAGGCTGGCGTAGCGGTTGAGATGCTGGCGATAGGGGGCGTCTATGTCTTCGGGCAGATAGCGCAAGACCAAAACCCATTGGTCTTGCACGTCCAGATGGGCATAGGAGTCATATTCCGGATGCTCGTCGACAGCTGGAGCGACAATGCCATAGCCGGCAAAGACTACGCCGGCAGGCGCAAAATCGCCTACCTGCGAGAAGGTCAACGGACGCCAGTCCGTATCAATGGCATACGCCCGTGCCTGATCTGACGCTGACTCGGACGGTTGTTCCAGCACATTCTTCGGACCAAGGGAGACACCGGCAGTGAACTCAAAAGACTGAAAAAACGTCCCATTGTCGCCCGCGGGTTCGAGCCCGCTTTTTTCCAGTATCGAGGCTGCGTACTCCGTTGCCAGCCTTTCGCCGTCCGTTCCCGTGAGCCGGCCGGCCATGCGCTCGGAGGCGAGTTCGGCAACGGTCTGGCGCAACTCACACGTTCGCACCTCGTGCGCTCGGAGGGATGCCGCGCCGCTGGAGTCGAGCCCCAACAGGCAGCGGGCCGCGGCATCATCCCAGTCAGCAAAAAAGAGCTGCGCTTTTTTGTCCACGGTCCGACTGCTGGTCCACGACAGGCGCTTTCCGTCCGGAGCAAACACCGGCAGGCCGTCAAAGCCGTTGGTATAGGTGATCCGCACCGGTTCAGAGCGCCCTTCAGTGTCCACGATATACAGCTCAAAATTCCCAAAACCGTGACGGTTGGTCGTAAAGATCAGATAGTCACCGGACGGATGAAAATACGGCGCCCAGGACATGGCCCCCAGCTCCGTCACCTGCTTTTGATCCGTGCCATCGATACGCATGGTCCAGACTTCGGCTTGTACACCATCGGGAGAAAACCGGCGCCAGACCAGACGTTTACCGTCCGGACTGAAAAACGGCCCGCCGTCATAGCCCAACGAGGTCGTCAACCGACGCACGTCTGACCCATCCGCCCGCATGATATAGATGTCCATCTGCGATGACGGGTCTTGCTGAAAGCGCTCTTTCTCCTCGGCTGACAGGGTTGCCGCATAGGCGTGGCGATTCGAGGCAAAGGCGATAAACTCGCCGTCCGGAGACCAGGAACCCTCGGCGTCGTAACCCTTTGCCTCGGTCAGCTTCTGCAGCTCGCCTCCGTCGAGCTTAGCCTCAAAAAGGTCGTACTGCTCATCAAAATCCCACTCGTAACGCCGCTGGGTGCCCGCGCGGCGTTCTTCCAACTCTGTCTGCTGCTTCTTTTCAGCGTCCGGGTCTTCATGCGTTGAGGCAAATAGGACTTTTTCTTGGGAGGGATGGAACCAGGCACACGTCGTCTTACCGATTCCGGGCGAGACCCGGTGGGTCTGCCCGGTGAGGCGATTCATCACATAAATCTGAAAAAATGGATTGTTGGGCTCACGCTCACTCTGAAAGATGAGCTGCGAGCCATCCGGGCTGAAATAGCCCTCACCGGCGCGCCTACCTGCGAAGGTCAGCTGTCGGGTATTGCGTACGAGTTGGGCTTCGTGCCAGGTATCCGGCGTGGAAGACTGCATGGCGGTGGCACCGGAAGTCGTATGAGGATGTTGGTTGTCTTGCCGAGTCGGGTCGGCGTGTACCGGACCGGCGGAAAAGATAAGACCCATGACAAAGACGGCGCAGATAATGGCATGACAATTCATCGATGGGAATAATACGTGAGGAAGGGTCAGCAGGCCACGGGGATGTTGTTCTTCTTCGCGGCACAGTCCACGAGCGCTCCGTGCACGCATTACGCACCCGATGTGTCATACATTGCTGAACGCGGCATGGTATTTCACCACGCAGCTCTGGCCATTATGAATATACCGTTCGAAGATTCCGGGTTCCAGTTCTATAGCCAGAAATACCTCGTCAGGAACATTGTATTCACAACGGAGCCCGAATCGAGAGGCCGGTAAAAACCCGAAGCGTGGATAATACGCCGGATGACCGAGAACAACGACTGCACTACATGCCAATGCCTTGCAGCGCTCAAGGCCGGCCCGAACAAGAGCGGAACCGATGCCCTGGCGTTGATATGCCGGTACCACTGCCATTGGGGCCAGTCCCATCAGCCTGAGCCTGGAGTCTGCCGACACACAGACCGGCGAGAACATGATGTGACCGACAACTGCCGCGTCCTCCTCGGCAACGAGCGAAATAAGCGGTTGTACGCATTCACGCAGCGTTTCAACAAGCTCGGCCTCGGCACACCTTTCAAAGGCTGCTGTATTGATTCGGTAGACTACCGCCCGGTCGCTCTTTTTTTCGGTTCGAATGAGCATAGATCATTATACGTCAGCGTGCGCGCGACGCTCCATCAGTGAAACATTGACCGGACACAGGCCGAAGCGATACAAACACAGTATGAAGAGACAAGTCGCCGTCCATTCCACCCCCACCTGAGGCCCATACGCAGTGGCGAAGGAGTTTCTTTCGCAGGCAGGCATAGCATTCACTGCCTATGATGTCAGTACTGACGCGGCGGCTCAGGAACGTCTCCGCCAACTCCCAGGCCGAGTCTCTCTACCGGTGATTACCGTTGACGATGCCGTCGTTATTGGTTTTCAGAAGGCCAAGCTCCAGGAGCTGTTGGGAATTGCCTGAAGGCGGGGAAGGAGTAAGGAGGTCTGAAGATGCCAGATACCGAAGAGTATGAGGGCTTTTACATTGAGCCGCGCTCGAAACAACTCGATAGCGGCGATTGGAAACCGGTGGCCCGGGTCTTTCGGCTGATCGATGGGGTGGTCGATGAATTTTACCCACTTCGGGAAACCGAGCAAACCTTTACCAGCCAGGAAGAAGCCGACCGCTATGCCCTTCAGACCGGCAAAGATTGGGTGGACCGTAATTAGCTCGATTCAGGAGGTCGCGGGAGGCAGCCGGATAAGTCAGGGCATATTGCATTAACACAGGTATTATTAACCCCTAATCTATTAACCCCTAACCGAAGGAGGCAGTATGGCGTACGTATTTGCACACATCAAACTCCGGGCGGGCAAGGTCCAGAAATTCACGGAAATGCTCAGCTCGCTGGCGCCGCAGTTGGAAAAACACGGCAACTGGAAGCTCCAGGGGAGCTATTTCAACGTCATCGGTCGTTTGAACACCGTTGTTGACGTGTGGGAGGTCCCGGATGCCAACTCGGTCCAGACGACTCTGGAAATCGCGTCTCAGGATCCCGAGTTCCAGAAATGGGTACCGGTGATTGAAGAGTGTATTGAGGATGAAACCTTGCAGGTGATGACCAAGTTGCCGGTATAGGCTTTGGAAGGGGTACTGAATACCCCTTCCTTTGACACGCCTGTCCTGAGCACAGGTGAAGGGCCCAGGGCAGGCTCTGTCCCTCCCCCATGGTAGGAGAGGGAGTCTGTACGATAGGGTGGACGAGAGACTAAGACTTCGGGCTGGTCATTTCCTCTGGCCGCACCCACTCTTCATATTGTTCAGCGGTTACGTGGCCAAGCGCCAAGGCAGCTTCCCGCAGATTCGTCCCGTCTCCGTGCGCCTTCTTGGCAATCTCGGCTGCCTTCTCATACCCGATATGTGGGTTGAGTGCCGTCACAATCATTAAAGAGCTCCCCAGGTGCTCCTTAATCATTGGCAGGTTGGGCTCGATACCGACGGCACAGTGGTCGTTGAAGGCGCCACATGCGTCAGCGATGAGCTGAATGGACTCGAGGAGATTGTGGACCATCACCGGCTTGAACACGTTGAGTTGGAAGTTGCCCTGCGAACCGCCGAAGGCCACGGCCGCGTCGTTGCCGAACACCTGCACGGCGACCATCGTTATGGCTTCCGACTGAGTCGGGTTGACCTTGCCCGGCATGATGGAAGAACCTGGTTCGTTCGCCGGAATCAGTATCTCTCCAATCCCTGCCCGCGGTCCACACGCCAGCCAGCGCACATCATTCGCGATCTTCATCAACGCCCCAGCCAGGGTCCGTAGCGAGGCACTGGCGGTAACCATGGCGTCATGGGCCGACAGGGAAGCGAATTTATTCGGCGCCGAGATGAACGTTCGCCCGGTCTCGGCCGTCATCTTGGCCGCCGCCAGGTCACCAAACCGGGGATGGGCGTTGAGGCCGGTGCCGACCGCCGTTCCGCCGATCGCCAGCTCGCACAGTCCGGGAATGGTCCGACGCACGTCGGCAAGCGCGGCGTCGAGTTGGGCCGCCCAGCCGCCAATCTCCTGTCCCAGGGTGATCGGTGTTGCGTCCTGCAAATGCGTGCGGCCGACCTTCACCACGTCGCTAAATTGCTCAGACTTGGCGTGCAGAGTGGTGGCTAACTGGCTGACGGCTGGAATCAACACGTCTTCGAGCTGTTCGACCGCGGCGATGTGCATCGCGGTCGGAAAGGTATCGTTCGAGCTCTGGCCGCGGTTCACATCGTCATTGGGGTGGATCGGTTTCTTTGAGCCCATCTCACCACCGGCCAGCTCGATGGCCCGGTTTGAGATCACCTCGTTGGTGTTCATATTGGTCTGCGTGCCCGAGCCGGTCTGGAAGACAACCAGCGGAAAGTGGTCGTCAAGGGCACCCGAAATCACCTCGTCGGCCGCCCGCACGATCAGGTCTACCTTCTCCTGGGGCAGTTGTCCCAGCTCACCGTTGGCTAAGGCCGCGCTCTTCTTGAGCACGCCCATGGCCCGGATGATAGGCCGGGTAAAACGGAAACGCTCGACACCGATGGGGAAGTTGGTCCGCGAGCGCTGGGTCTGGGCGCCCCAGTATCGGTCGGCAGCAACCTCGACCGCTCCCATGCTATCTGTTTCGGTTCTCGTTTTCATATACAGCCCTTCACTTAAATCGACACGAGGACAAAGATCGTCGCCACCGTACCAATAATCGCCGCGCCATAGCAGATGACCGCAATAGGCGTCTGATAGCCGCGCAGGCCGGTATCGTACAGGGTATGGCGGATACGGTGCACGCAGTGGAAAAAAGTCAATGAGAAGAGGACCAATAGGTAGAGCTTGGTCAGCGGATGGGAAACCAGGCTACTCAGGGTTTCGGCCGAGACCAAACCCAAGGGAGCCATGATGCCGCCCAGCACGACGTGAATCGGCACCAGGAGAGCGGCAACCATCCCCCCGGCCGAAAACAGAGACCACCAAAACGCTTCGCCCGACTTCGCCATATCTTCAGCTCCCCAGGACAATCAACATGATCACGACCGACACCGCCAACCACGCTAGGTAGTGGGAGCCGGCGATAACGACCGGCGGCACACGCTCTTCTCCCCGGCGCACGATAATGACTTGGGGGGTCAGGTTGAACCAGGTGATGCTGTGGTAGAGGGCGGCAATCAGCACCAGGAGGTGAAAAACAATCCAGCCCGGTGAGGCCAGCCGCTCGACCGCTGCCACATACGCCTCGGCTCCTTGGGCAAGCGCGGCAAGCTGCATGAGGTAAACAACCAGAAAGGCGGCAATGAGCACGCTGGTCAACTCGCGCAGCATAAAGAGCACATAGTTGCGCTTGCTCAGCCACCAGGTGGTCGCGGATATCGGGCGGTGGTACGGTTCACTCATTGTGATCCCCTCGGCAGCAGCATGGACTTGAACCAGTCAATGGCTCCGGAAGCCTTGGCCTGCTGGATCGCACCAGCCGGGTCCACGTGCTTGGGGCAGACGACAGAACACTCGCTCACAAAGGTACACTCCCACACCCCTTCATGCTTTGAGATGACCTCTCGCCTGGCGTCCTGGCCCTGATCACGGGAGTCGAGGTTGTAGCGCTGAGCCAGGGCAATCGCCGCCGGGCCAACGAAGTCTGGCTCCAGACCGTAGACCGGGCAGGCAGCGTAGCACAACATGCAGTTGATACACATGCTGAACTGTTTGTAGCTGGCCAGTTCGGCCGGGCTCTGCAAATACTCCCCCTCCGAAACTGGTTTCTCTTCCTCGCGGATGATCCACGGCTGGACATCTTGGAGCTTGTGCATGAAGTCATCCATGTTGATGATCAGGTCGCGCTCGACCGGAAAATTCGCCAGCGGTTCGACCCGAATCGGCCGGGGATAATAGTCTCTGAGAAAGGCCGCGCAGCTGAGCTTCGGCTCGTCATTAACCATCATTCCACAGCTGCCGCACACGCCCATATGGCAGGACCAGCGATAGGACAAACTGCCATCTACCTCATCCTTAATATAGTTGAGCGCATCCAGGACAACCCAGTCCTCGCGGTAGGGCACAGTGTAGCTTTGGAAGGTCGGTTCTTGCTCGACCTCCGGTCGGTAGCGGAAGACCTCAAGCGTGATGCTGGGCTCAGCCATGATTAATCTCCATATTTACGTTCAGCAGGGGGCCAACGGGTGATGACCACATCCCGGTACTCGATGCGTGGCGGACCGTCATCGGTTCGGTAGGCCATAGAGTGGGCCAGGAAGTTTTCGTCGTCGCGCTGGGGGTGGTCAATGCGCTGGTGAGAGCCGCGCGACTCTTTCCGCGCGACTGCGGAATAGGCCACGGCCTCGGCCACATCCAGCATACATTCCAACTCCAGCGCTGCAGTTAAGTCGGTATTAAAGGTCAAACTGCGATCATCAAGGGTGATATTGGCAAATCGCTCCTTGAGTTCGGACACCTTATCACAGGTCTCTTGCAGCGAGTCCTGGGTCCGATAAATGCCAGCCCCAGCCTCCATGGTCTTCGTCATCTCGGTGCGCAGGCTGGCGATGCGCTCGGTGCCACCCGTCTTGTTGATGAACTGCTGCTGGATACGCGTTTGCTCGTCTTTGGCTTGGGCCTCAAGGGCCTGAGTGTCACACCCTGGCTGTTCCTGGGCAAACGCGGCAGCCGCCCGGCCAGCCCTGGCGCCAAACACTAGGAGTTCGGTGAGTGAGTTCGAGCCGAGTCGGTTGGCCCCGTTGAGGCTGACACACGCACACTCGCCAGCCGCGAACAGACCCGACAGCGGGGTCGCAGTCTCAATATCGGTATGGATCCCACCCATCATATAGTGCACCACCGGCCGGACCGGAATGGGCTCGTAGACCGGATCAATACCCGCATAGTTCGTGGCCAGCTCACGCACAAAGGGGATCTTCTTGTCGATCTTTTGCTCGCCGAGGTGACGGATATCGAGGTGGACCACGTCACCGTAGGGCCCCGGCAAGGTGTTGCCCTTGTCGTGCTCTTTGACAAAGCACTGCGACAGCTTGTCGCGCGGACCGAGCTCCATGGTCCGTTTCTGCGGGTGGCCGGGATCGTTGACATCCAGCGGCTTGCCCAAGTCGTAGTCCTGTAAGTAGCGGTAGCCGTTCTTATTAACGAGAATCCCCCCCTCGCCACGGGCGGCTTCGGTGATCAGGATCCCTGTCCCTGGTAGGCCGGTAGGATGGTACTGAACGAACTCCATGTCCTTCAGTGGCACCCCAGCTCGGTAGGCCAAGGCCATGCCATCGCCAGTCTTGATAGACCCGTTGGTTGTAAAGGGAAAGATCCGGCCAGCCCCCCCTGTACACATAATAACTGCCTTGGCGAGAATCGGCTGCACCATACCGCTGCGCAGTTCAACAGCGGTCACTCCCTGACAGCGGTCGTTTTCTACTAGTAATGTAGTAGCAAAACACTCGTCATAGCGCTTGATGGTGGTGTACTTCAGGGATGTTTGGAACAGGGCGTGCAGCATGTGGAAACCGGTCTTGTCGGCGGCAAACCAGGTCCGCTCGATCCGCATCCCGCCAAACGGGCGTACGGCGACACGGCCGTCGGGCTCGCGGCTCCAGGGGCATCCCCAGTGCTCCAATTGGATGAGCTCGGCGGGGGCTTCATTGACAAAGAGCTCGACGGCATCCTGGTCCGCCATCCAGTCGGAACCGGTAATCGTGTCGTTAATATGGTCTTCCAGGCTGTCATTCTCTTTAATGACGGCGGCTGTTCCACCCTCAGCTGCAACCGTATGGCTGCGCATCGGGTAGACTTTGGAGACGAGCGCGATGTCAAGCTGAGGATTTATTTCGGCGGCGGCAATGGCAGCGCGGAGTCCTGCTCCTCCGCCCCCTATAATGAGTATGTCATGTACTGGTGCCATACTTTCCCTTATGCTTGCTTGTCCTGAGCTTTATGGAGATGAGAGCACTTCTACTTCGTCCAGATGATCTATTCTACTGGCACTATGCGCTTTGCGCCAACACATTGTCCATCGCGGCAATCAGTTCCTGTACATGACTGACCGACACCTGCATCTCCTGCTTCTCCTTGTCGCTCAACGCAATGTCCACGACCCGCTCGACACCCCCAGCGCCGATGCTCACCGGCACGCCAAAATACACGCCCTCAATCCCATACTCTCCTTCGAGATAGGCCGCACAGGGCAGGATCTGCTTCTTATCGTACAGATACGCCTCAGTCATCTGAATCGCTGCAGAGGCTGGAGAATAGAATGCTGAGCCGGTCTTAAGCAGGGCCACGATTTCCCCTCCGGCTTGACGCACCCGATTCTCAATCTCCTCGAGCCGCTCAGCCGAGATCAGCCGCTCGATCGGGATACCGGCTACCTGGCAGTAGCTGCGCACCGGCACCATATCGTCGCCATGCCCGCCTAAGACCATAGCCGTGACATTTTGGACGGACACGTTCAGCTCTTGGGCAATGAAGGTCCGATAGCGGGACGAATCGAGCACCCCGGCTTGGCCAACGACCCGGTTCTTGGGAAACCCAGTGACCCGCTTGGCCAAGGTCACCATTGCATCAAGCGGGTTAGTAATAACGATGAGAAGGCTGTTGGGAGCATATTTTGCAATGTTCTCCGAGACTTCTCGCATGATTTTGCAGTTGATTCCCAGCAAATCATCTCGGCTCATACCCGGTTTGCGCGCCAGCCCAGCGGTGACAATACAGACGTCAGCATCTTGAATCTCGGTATAACTTGTGGTCCCAACGAGATTGACGTCGTAGCCCTCGATCGGCCCGGCTTCAAGCAGATCCAGGGCCTTGCCCTGTGGCAGTCCGTCAATCACGTCGTACAGAACGACATCTCCGAGTCCTTTGAGGGCGCACAGATGAGCAAGGGTGCCACCGATGTTGCCCGCGCCGATCAGTGCGATTTTCTTACGTGCCATGCCTTATGCTCCAAATGATCATGTGGTGACAGGCTACGGAGGAAAACGAAGCCACGTTGCGTACCACAAAAACGCTTTCCTGTCGTCTAAAGAAGGGCAGGATGCCAAAATTTACCAAACCTGTCTAGCCCGATAGAGGCGAAGCCCCTACAGGCACGCTGACCCTGCGTGAGAGAGCAGCAGCTCCTTAACGTCAGGGGAAACCGCTTTCAGACCCCACGCTCGGATGATATTCCAGCCGGATTACATCCGGGCTACGTCCTCACTTCTCAGCCAATCCCACTCGTGATATGCCACGGGCATCTCACCCCAGAACAGTTTGACGCTTGGGTCCGACCGGCGGATATGACAAACCAAAAGGCTGGGCAAGCGTCTCGCCATTGCCAAACGCGTACCAGCCGTACACACAGGAGGGTCAGACCAATGACACAACGCCTCGGGAAGCAAGCCATGATTGTTGGGGTGGATCAGCCCATCGAAGTCTGGGAACGTGAATTCCCGGCCCCGGAGCCGGGCGGGGTGCTGTTGCGGATGCAGATGGGCGGCGTGTGCGGGACGGATGTGCATTTATGGCGCGGGCATGCCTCTCCGCCCCTGCCCGTTGTCCTGGGTCATGAGGGCGTTGGCCTGGTTGAAGAGTTGGGCAAAGGCGTCATCACGGATCATGCCGGTCTTCCACTCAGCGTCGGTGATCGTGTTTACTGGGGCCCCATCCGACCCTGCCATCACTGCTATTACTGCACGATAGCCAAAGACTTTTCGCTGTGTGAAAACCTGGTGCTCTTCAGTGGAGCCGATGAGCCCACCTGGAATACGTATACGGACTACGCTTGGCTCCCCTCCGGCATGTGTTTCTATAAAATTCCGGACGACACCCCGTCCGAGCCGGTTATTGCTTTTGGCTGTGCCATGCCGACGATGATCCAGGCATTCGAGCGTTTGGGCGGCCTCGCACCCAATCAAACCGTCGTGGTCCAGGGCTGCGGGCCGGTTGGCCTAGCCGCCACCCTGCTCAGCCATCTGTCCGGCGCAAAAACGGTCATCACCATCGGTGCGCCAGACCATCGTTTAGCGATGGCCCGCCGGCTGGGTGCCCAGACCACGATTAATTTTGAAACCCTGTCTGATGAAAAGGACCGGATTGCCCAAGTCTATGAGCTGACCGACGGTCGGGGAGCGGATGTGGTGATTGAGGCGGCCGGAGCGTATTCGGCCTTTGCCGAGGGGGTGAAACTCGCCGCCCCGAACGGGCGCTATGTGATTGTCGGCCTCTGGTCAGGACATGGAGAGATTCCCATTGACCCGCGATATATCAATAATCGCAACCTCAGCATCATTGGCTCGGCCTTAACCCAGCCGCAGCACTACTACGAGGCCGTCCGGGTTGCCCAGGCGCATCACGCCGACTTTCCTATGGCCGAGGCGATCACTCACCGTTTCGCGATCGAAGAGAGTCAGCAAGCCCTCGAAGCCGTGGAGCGACAGGAGACGATCAAAGCGCTGATTGTGCCAGCCTAGTCGTACCGACGCCACCGTCCACTCATCCGCCAGGTCAAGCGATTACAGCGCTCGAACGATTTCCAGCAAGGTTGACACGCTGCCACCGCCGGGGCTAATGGCTTCCAAAAGGAGGGCGCGCTCATGCGATTTGGCTTTCTGTCGGAATGTGAGACACCGGAAGGGACCACCCATCACCGACGCTATTGGGAGGTCATGGACGAAGTCATCCTGGCCGAAGAGATGGGGTTTGATTTCTTCGGCACCTCAGAGCAGCATTTTCTGGTCGGCCTGGCCACGGTCTCGGCTCCCGAGGTTTTCTATCCGGCCATTGCCATGCGCACCAGCCGCATTCGGCTGCGCCACATGGTCGTCATCCTGCCCTTTCCGTTCAACCATCCGATTCGCGTGGCCGAGCGCCTGGCAACGCTGGATATTGTCTCAAACGGGCGGGCGGAATTTGGAACGGGACGGGCCAACACCTTGGTCCAGCTTGAGGGCTTTGCCTGTCCGCTCGATGAAACGCGCGCCCGCTGGGAAGAAGCGCTCGAAATCGTGCTGAAAGCCTTCAAGGATGATCCCTTTTCGCACGAGGGCAAGTATTTTCAGATTCCGCCCCGCTCGCTCACGCCCAAGCCTGTGCAAGACCCCCACCCTCCCGTCTATATGGTTGCCCAATCCCCGGACTCGCACGAGATTGCGGCCAGCAAGGGGATCGGAGCCCTGTCGTGGGATATGTATATGGGCTGGGACTATTTTGAGAAAAGCGCCCGGCTGTATAAAGAGCAGATTCAGCAGGCGGAGCCGGTGGGAGCGTTCGTGACCAACTGTCTGAGTGCGGTCACGCTCAACTGCGCCTGCGCCGAGACCACGGCCCAGGCGGTCGAAGAGACCCGAGAGTCAATTCTCAACTTTGCCACGCCAGTCATCGAGTCCTTTTATCCCGACCTCGGTCGTCAGGCGAAATCCTACGCCTATATGCTGGAATTGGAAAAAATCCGAGACCGCTCCCGAGACCTTGACTGGCTCCGCAACGAGACGTCCGTTCTCGTCGGCGACCCGGACGTATTCATAGAGCGGATTCGACGCTACCAGGAAGTTGGCGCGGATGAGGTGATCATGCGCTTGGACGGGACGCATGAACAGATCATGCGCTCGATCAAACTTATCGGTAAATACGTTATTCCGAAGTTCAAAACCCCGCGCAGCGTCATCGGGGCCAGTCCGCTGCCGGGAAGAGTGCCGTAGTCCCAGGAGAAGGAGCGCTTACATCAGCCAGTCGCAGCTCCTGTTTTGAGCGTTCGGTAGCCCACGCCGAGCAGGTAGAGGTGTAAGACACAGACGCCGGCTCCGACAAGCGCAAAGATCACCGCCTCAACAAGCAAAAACAGGGGGAGTGGCGGCCAACGCCATACCCCGAATCCCACGCCGTGAACTAACTGATGGGCGTTGGCAATCACTGCCCACACAAAGGCTCCATGCAACAGAAAAATAACCGTATGCAACACATATTCGTGCGTCGGCAATCCTCCCAGGGGTGCCCGCGACGCTCGCTCAATTGATACATCCCACAGGGTAAAGATCACGGCGAGGGCCTGGATGCCGAGAAAGAGGGCAAAGCCGACGCTCCCCATTTCAATAAAGACCAGCATCACCACCGTAGCAGTGAGAACCAGGGCGAGCAGGGTGTGGACACCATGCTCGCGAAAACTGGAGGCGTGGGCGTAGAGGCGGTAGCGATAGATGTGATTATAGACAAAATCTATAGCGCCAACCCCGCCCCAGCCGAGCAATAACCACAGCGGTGCTTCCATGACTATTCCTCCCTTTCGCCATATCCAGGGCCCCTGTTCAAACCACCGATTGTTTCACCTGGTTACGTGCCCCTACTACTGGGCGACATAGCCACCATCGACCGACATGGCGTGGCCGGTCACAAACGAGGCCGCGTCCGAACTCAACCAGACTACGGATTCGGCGATTTCCTCCGGTTTGCCCGTTCGACCGACCGGCTCGGCCGCAACCAGGGCTTCACCTAATTGAGGCTGATCAGCGGTGATGCGCTCCACCATCGGCGTCTGAATCAGCCCAGGACAGACGGCGTTCACCCGGATGCCGGACTTGGCGTATTCCAGGGCTGCGGTTTTGGTCAATCCAACCACACCGTGCTTGCTCGCCACATAGGCCGACATGCCGGCCACCCCGATCAAACCGGCCCCCGAGGCCGTATTCACAATCGCCCCGCTGCCCTGCTTGAGCATATGCGGCAACTCATATTTCATGCACAGCCACACGCCGGTCAGATTAATGTCGATCACTTTGTCAAACACGTCTTCGGGATATTCATCCGTCGAAGCCAGCCGCCCTTCGATCCCCGCGTTATTATAGGCGCAGTCAATGCGGCCGTAGGTGTCCACCACAGTGTTCACCATAGCCTCGACATCCGCCGCGTCTGAGACATCGACCTTGATGAAGAATGCCTCACCACCAGCCTCTTTAACCATGCGTACTGTCTCTTCGCCGCCCTCAACCACGATATCGGCAACCGCGACTTTGGCTCCTTCACGCGCAAACGCCAAAGCCGACGCCCGACCAATCCCCGAACCCGCGCCCGTGATGAGTGCGACTTTTCCATCCAACTGTCCTGCCATGCTCTACTCTCCTCTCTCCTTAATTTCCTCGGTATCTCCGCGGGTATCACTCCGCGATATTCGTTATTACCACCTCAGTATCAACCGGCGCTGAGCGCGGCTGCGGTGTCCAGCTTTTGAGTTCTGGACCGACCTCTCTGGCAAATAATTGCATACAGCGTTCCACCTGTTGGTACGGCTGGCTTTGATAGCTAAAACAGCCGATTACCTCAAAGTCGCCAATAAGCTCACGGCGGCGCTCAAGCTTTTTCAGCAGCGTGTCAGGATTGCCCCATAAATTCGCATTCAGAAAGCCCTCAATAGCAACATCCGGGTCAAGCTGCTGCATCATCTCTGCGATCCGCGCATAGTGTCGGTATGATTTCCCAGCTTTCGCAAAATGTTCTCCCAGCATCTCATAATGTTCCATCACCGCCCAGTAGTAGCCGACGATATGTTTCCGGGCGACCTCTTCGGCCTGGCGGCTCTCTTCATAGCACGCCACGAAATCGCCGCAGGTCACAGGCGGAGCGTCTGCGCCATGGTGATACGCGCGATACATCTCTCGGTACTGCCAGATAGAGTCTGCGACTTGATCCCAGGCAGCCTGGGAGAACATCATCGCGCCGAGACCTAATCGGGCGGCCACCTCGAATGATTCTGGCGACATACAGACCATATAGCGGCGATCTTTGAAGCTCTGAAGCGGGCGCGGGCGCACCTCAACCCGCTCTTGTTTATAATAGGGCGTGTCGGCCTCAACGACCCCGTCTTCCAATCCCCTGAGCACAATCTCAGCGGCCTGATTAAAACGATCACGCGCTTCGGACATATCAACCCCAAAACCACGGTATTCGCGCTGGGCAAGCCCGCGCCCAAGCCCCAGGACGGCGCGACCGTCAGACAGGTGATCCAACAAGACCATTTTTTCCACTACCCGCACAGGATCGTTCCAAGGTAAGATAATCACCCCAGTGGCGAGTTGGATGCGTTCTGTTTGCGCGGCGAGATAGCTCAGATATTGCATATTGTCGGGACACATCGCGTAGTCAAAGAAATGGTGCTCAACCGGCCATATAATATCAAAGCCGAATTCCTCGGCCTTGAGAGCCAGCCGCGTCTCCTGTTTGTACATCTCCCGGTCATCGTACTGCGTGTGGTTTTGCAACACCATCGACATTCCAAGTCGCATACTCGTTCCTTTCTTCCCGCGCTATGTTCCAACAAAGTCTGCCAGGCGATAATATATAGTCATGTACACAATACTTGCTACATCGTTTGAGCCAGGCTGAGGAGAGACAAGATTACGGTAGACAACACGCTCTCACTCGTATCGCCAGGGAGTGGCTCGCCACGTCCACACCGATCCACACCAAGGAGGGACAGCTATGACAGATTTTGGCATTGTGACCATTCCCACCCATTACACGATCCAACCGGTGGATTTTGCTCGCTGGCTGGAAGCGCACGGTTTTGAATCTCTCTTCTTTGGAGAACATACCCATATTCCGACGAGTCGCCTCAGTCCGTTCCCTGGCGGTGGAGACCTGCCAGATTACTATAGTGAGTTTTTTGACCCCTTTATTGGCCTGACGGCCGCGGCCGCGGTGACCCAGAAGCTCAAGGTTGGCACCTCAGTCTGTCTCGTCCCAGAACACCATCCGATTACTTTGGCAAAAGCAGTCGCCTGTCTGGACCGCGTCGCCAACGGGCGCTTCGTGTTTGGCATCGGCGCCGGCTGGAACGCAGAGGAGATGGCCGACCACGGAGTCGCATTCAAAAACCGGTGGAAGATCACCAGAGAGAACATTCTTGCCATGCGAGAGATATGGACCAAGGAAGTGGCCGAGTTCCACGGCCAGTTCGTCAACTTTGATCCGATGTGGTGCTGGCCGAAACCTGTGCAAGCGGGAGGGCCGCCCGTGCTTCTGGGAGCCAGTTCCACGTGGTCACCCAGGCGCATCGTCGAGTACTGTGATGGCTGGTTTCCGGTTGATGGTCTGGTCGAAGGGCTGGAGGAACTCACCCAGGGGCTGAATGCCATCAAAATAGAGGCAGACCGAGTTGGGCGCGCAATGGATGCCTTCGACTTGACAGTGATCACCTGGGTCTTGACGGCATATGCACAAGCGGCCCCGAATGCCTTGCAGCGGTTGCACGAACTGATTGCGCTCGGTTTTACCCGGATTGTTTTTTTGATTGAGCCGGCCACCCCTGAGGTCCAGTGGCCCATCTTGGAAAAGGGAGCGGAACTCATCCAGCACTTTCGGTAGAGACAGAGCGAACTACTGCGCCACATAGCCCCCGTCTACGGTCATGGCATGTCCGGTGACAAACGAGGCCGCGGCCGAGCACAGCCAGACCGCAGCTTCCGCCACTTCCTCGGGCCGGCCGATACGCCCAATGGGTTCCACGGCAACAAACCGTTCCTCAAGCTCGGGCATGCGGTCTAAACTGCGCTGGACCATAGGCGTCCGAATCACCCCTGGACAGACGGCATTGACTCGAATACCAGACTTTGCATATTCCAAGGCCGCGGTTTTTGTGAGTCCGACAATGCCGTGTTTACTGGCGCCATAGCCAGCCGACCGACTGCCGACCAATCCAGCGATTGAGGCCGTGTTGACGATAGCCCCCCCACCCTGTTTGAGCATCCGCGGGATCTGGTATTTCATGCCCAACCACACCCCTTTGAGATTAATATTGATAATCCGGTTCCACGCCTCTTCCGTCCAGTCTGCGGTCGGTGTCAGTACCATACCCTCAATGCCGGCGTTATTGTGGGCGTAGTCGAGCCGGCCATACGCAGCAACGCTTGCCTGTACGAGGGCTTCAACTTCGGACGCCTGGGAGACATCGGTTTTCACAAAAAGCGCTCTCCCACCTGCGGACTCGACTAAGCGGACGGTTTCCGCTCCGCCAGCCGTATCGACATCCGCAACTACAACCGTCGCCCCTTCACGCGCAAATACCAAAGCCGACGCCCGCCCAATCCCCGAGCCCGCGCCCGTGATGAGTGCGACTTTTCCATCCAACTGCCCCATACTGTGACCTCCTGTCCTTCTGAGTTTGTCTCATTTCTCCGATCCGTAGTGTTCGACCAGATAGTCAATAATAACCGCTTGCTCTGACGGTGTAATCCAGCCGGCGCCAAACTGCTCAACCATATCCTCCATGACCCACTCCCAGGTCGCGCGATTGAGTCGCTGTGCTTGAATGAGCTGAAAGCTGTGGCAGGCCGAGCAGTATTCCCGGGTCAGCACCTCCGGGCCAGGATTTGCTTCATCGATCACCGGCTTCTGGACTACCGGCAGTGCTCCCGCAGGTTGATTGTTTCCCTCTCCAGGGGCTAATCCACACACCAGAGCAAGCGCGCTACCGATTATCACAAGGCTCGCCGCACTCCTGGGTTGCATGCTCAGGCCGTGATTAGAACCGGCAGCCGGTGGATGACGTTCCCAAGATACCCCTTTGGATTCCAGGGCTGACGAAAGGGCTGGGCGTTCCCTTTATCATCAAAGGCGCGTACCCAGATTTCGTAATACCCTTTCCTGGGCAATACGACCTCGCATCCCCAGTGGGCCCAGGCATAAGCATTAGCGGGTTGGGTGAGCATGGCTTTTTTCCAGTGGATGCCAAAGTCTACTGACACCAAGACTTCCTTGACCGTCTCCTCGCCAGCCCAGGCGTGGCCCCGCACGGTGACCGACTGCCCGACTGGGAATTGGGCGTTGGCTTGAGGCGTGGTTATCAGAGATTTAATACCCCAAGCCGTGGCAATGACCATATCTTCTTTCGGAGGCCTGGAGCCGGGCTCAACCGGATAGGCCGGCACACGGTAGGAGTAGCCCGTCATCTTTTGTGAGTCGTGTACCTGGTCTCGCACCACAATGCGATTCAGCCATTTTTGGGAGCAACTCCCAATCCAGCCCGGCACAACGAGCCGAACGGGATAGCCGTTGAGCGCCGGCAGCGCATCCCCGTTCATCTGATAGGCAATCAGCGTATGCTCGTCCATGGCCTTCTCTATGGGAATGCCCCGTGAGAACGGTTGCGCCGCTCCCACGGGCTGGTCCTCGCCGTAATGGGCCGTATACATCGCACTTGATTTGAGGCCCGCCTTTTTCAGGACATCCCGTAGCCGGACTCCGGTCCATTGACTGCACGCCACCGCCCCGCGCGTCCATTGGTTCCCGCGGACCTTGGGCTCGAACAGCGCTCGACCATTACCACCACACTCAATCACAACCTGCTGCGTGACCGAGGGCAACTGCTGTAATTCGTCCAGACTCAGTGTAAGCGGCGTGGCCACTTCTCCCTCAACGACGAGATCCCATCCCTGAAGGTCTCCGCTCTTCGCTCGGGCCGGAACCGATCCATTATTCCGGACGAAATGCCGAGCCGAAGGAGTAATATGATCGTCGAGCAAATGGGGCACAAACTCACCATTAATGGGTTGGCTCGTAAGGACCGTCATACCGGGTTTTGTCTCCAGCAAGGCGTCGTCGGCCCAGGCCACAGGCAACAGTCCACGGCCCACGAGTCCCTTGAGCGCGGCATCCGCCCCCGCTCCGCAGGCCGTCAGAAACGTAAGCCACGCTCCGCTGTGCCCAAGGTGTGTAAGAAATTGGCGTCGTGAGAATGCCTTCATGTCCTCCTCCTGAAAAACCCGCTGCTCCTCCGTCAATTCAGAGCAAAGTACCCCAGGTCTCAAGCCTGAGCAAATCGCAAGGCGATACGGGATAGGCCACCTTCTGGCGAAATGTTAGGTTGGCCCGGAGCTTTTCACTGCTGACCGTTTGTACCAGAAGGAGGTTTGTACATGAGTCATCCAGCCATACCGGAAGCCTGGGTACGCATCCCTACGGAGGAAGAATTTCGGGCAAAACGGCCCCCAGGGGTAAAAGGCGTATACGAATTCGGCTCTATCCCGGCCATGGGTCGTTTAATTGCCGCTCACGCCAGTATTGGCCAGGCGTTCGGGAATCTGTTCATGCAGATTATGTTCGCGCCCGGCCATCTGAGTCGGGCGGAGCGGGAAATGGTCGCCGGCGTTGCCGCGGCGGCCCAGGATTGTCACTATTGAACGCAGTCTCACGCAGAGTTTCTGCGTGTCGAAGACGGCGACCCCGCGCTTGTGGAAGCCATCAAAACCCGAAGCTGGAACACGCTGACCGGTCTGTCCGAACGGGCGCGGGTCTTGTGTACGCTGGCGGAGAAGCTCAGCGCCACACCCACGCGCATGACCGCCGACGACTGGCAACCGCTGCGCGACCTCGGCTTTGACGATACCGCCTGCCTCGAAGTCGCACACATCGTCGGCATCTTTAATCATTTGACCCGTCTGGCCGATGGGCTCGGTCTTCAGTTGGATGCCGGCACGCAAAAAGCTTCTGAGACCGGGGAGGTCTTAGGCACACCCGAACAGGCGGCCGGGCAGGCGGCTTGAGAAGTGTCGTCTAGCAGTACCCCCGGATTCCACTGCATTCCATCCAGGCTACAACCGCGTTGTTGTAGGGACAGCCCTTGCGGCTCCCCGTTCTCCCTTGGCGGCTTGAGAAGTCCCATCAAACGACAACACTCGAGCGGCACCACCGCTCAACAACAACTTCAACTCGGAGGTGCGGCTGGCTGATAGTGTGTGTCGGTTTCCGCTGCAGTTGCGGCACTACCGCTGGGTGCCCCTCCACCCGCACTTGCTCCTTTTTCGCTTCGCTCCCCGTTTGTCGTATTTCCTACGGTCACACCAACAATCCGGAAATTGTGCGATGCAATGGTTGAGTTGATCTCAATAGTGTGATCGTCGATTATACCCCAGTCACTGTACTGCTCATCATCGCAATACACCTGTACAGCCTTCGGGTCCGGGAGTTGCGTCACCTTCCAACGTGTCGCTTCCCCACGGCGCGCCGCAGTGGCGGCGTAGGTTGAGACATGCAACGTCCCGTCGGTGACCTCATTCCGCGCCTCACAAATTCCCAGATTCGGAAAGTCGACACCTTCTACTGTGGGTAGCTCAAACTGGGCGTCATGTTTTCCTTTATACACATTCGTCCATGCTCCAGGCCCGCCGATCTCGCTCAAGATCAGTAAGCCGTTCAGCTGACCACGGGGATGGGGTTCATCCAACCCAAACGTCCAGGCAAAGCGATCCTCGTCGTCGGCAAAGAAATCTGGCCCGTATTCTTTTTCCGCCACGGCTTTGAGACGCTTCTCTGTGGTCACGTCTCCAACCTCGCGCGCCAGCATTAACGTCATGGTCAGCCAGCGTGGGTCGTCAAATGCCTGCACCAGAGACTTTTTGGTGTCGTTCCAGCCAAGGTCCCGTACCCCGGCCTCATACAGCGCTAAGCCAAACTCCGGGGCCTGAGGATATAAATAGAATAACGGGGCGAGCATCGACAAACCGCTTAAACCAGTCGGCGGTGCGTAAGCGAATTCTTCGAGTGGATCATAATAAAACGCGAACGACGCAATATCTCCACGAGCGTTGCGAGCGGTGAAGTGCTTCTTCGCAAACTCAATCCATCGGTCGTAGACCCAATGCGTCTTGCCGTCAAAGATCTTGTCATGCAACTGCAGGCTCAAACCTGCCGCACTCAGACAGTATGGCCAAATTTTCGTGTTTTCGCATTGCGGCCCCTGCGGGCGCTCAGACCACTGGTCTTCCAGAAACTCAGAGATACCATGCTGTGTCCATTGGAACAGACGATCGTTATATCCCGTGACCTGGAACGGCTTTTCCCATTTATTGTCACCCGAGACATAGGAGTACGTGCCGAGCAACAAATTAAAAAACCCACGAAAAAAGAGATTGCCATCCGCGCCTATAGGGTCTGGCTGAAGACCCCAGGGCGCGACCCCGTTGGCAGTCCAGCCCGGCGGATCGTAGCGCCCGCGCACATGCTCAGGCATAAAGACCAGCCATTCCGGTGGGTATGTATCCTGATGTGGGTCGTGGCCGATGTAGGTCAGCCAGTCGACGGCGCCCCAATACGTGACATAGCGACCCACCAACTCATCGGCGATACGCGTATAGACCTCACGCCACGCCGGAGTCTGGTCGGCCATGAGCGGCAGGGCGTATGACGTTTCGGATAGGTCGAATCGAGGAAACGCACACATCGGCGGGGTGGTCGTTCGATCCCACCAGGGGAGTGGCTCACCGCTACTGCTCCAGTCGTCTTGGGTGGTGGCCTTATCCCAAATGAACCGCAGCCAGCCTCGCGCACGCGGGTTGAGACCTTGCCCACTATTCATTGGTTTCCTCCATTGCTGAGGCGGGCACGTCAAGAACAGGTTTAAAATTCTTGCTCTTACCCGGAACCGGGGCTCCCTCTCCCACTTGCCACATCATCAGTTTTTCACGTTGCGCAACGGCCGCAGTCCACGTCGGGTCGAGAGCTTCGGCCACAGGTTCCCGGGTTATGCGATCGGAAGCCTTCCCTTGTAGATTCGGCTTGACATAGGCATCTGGCATGATGTGTGACGGTTGGACGAAGCCTGGGACAAAGGCCATGACCATTTCATAGAACCACAGTATGCTCGTAGGATCACCTTTGAGTTCAATTTCCTTTAACGCGAGCCCATTCACGACTTGTGCCAGGCAATCCGGAGCCAGAAAAATTCGTGCACCCTCTGGTGCGGTTTGGAACAGGAGCGTGCAGTGCGCGTCCGGCTCCAACCCGGCGTGCGAAGAAACACGCCGATTGCGGAAGACGTAGCTCCGAGACACACCGTCTCTGGAACCAATAGCAACGCTCATGTCTCGTGTCAGCTGTTTTCGTAAGCGTGCGCTGGTCCGACTTGCGACGGCAAGTAGCAGACCAACGACCCAGAGTACAAAACGAAAAAGCATTGCCTACCTCCAGCAGGGCCTGTCCCCCTTGGAGGGGGCGGCATGCCCCCAAACTCAACGAGAGACCTACGCCACTACTCCCATCTGTCGTAGCAGAGGAACGATCTCCTTACCAAACCGTACGGTGTCATCATAATAGTGCAGAAACTCGATAAGTACCGCGTCCATCCCCAATTCATACAAGCGGGCCAGCTGCTCGGCAACCTGCTCCGCTGTACCGACCACCGGCAGCGCCCCGGCCCCCAGGGCCAGCATCTTGAGGCTGAAACCGCTCATGGACTCGCTGCCGATGCTCAGGCCACTCGCCCAATTCTGGGCGGCAACCATATCTGTCTGATCCATGATCCGTTGCACTTCGGCCTGGGCTTCCTGCTCGGTCTCGCGCCACAGCACAAACGGCATCCCCGCACACCGGACCTGCCGGCCATAGCCCTGCGCCCGTTGCTTGAAGTCATCTGCCATTTCAGGTGTGGCTTCGGCCGAAGGCGGGGCAATAAAGGCCCAGTCGCACAGGCGGGCCACCAGGTCGCGCGCAGCATCAGACGTGCCGGCGTTCACAATCGGCGGGTGGGGTTGCTGCATGGGCTGGGGCATCACATAGCCGTCGGTGATTTGGTACCAGGGGGAAACATGCGTAAAAGAGCCCGGCTCCTGAGTCCACAGTCCTTTGAGGATTTCAATAAAGGCCGCGGTTCGTTGATAGCGTTCAGCATGCGGCAGCAGTTCGATACCCATCATGCCGAACTCGGTGGCGCTCCAGCCGCTGACGATGTTGATACCCCAGCGGCCCTGGCCGATATGATCCAGTGTCCCACCCATCTTGGCCGCCACGAGCGGGTGAAAAACCGGAACGTGGACGGTTGAGTACACCCGAATGGTTTGCGTGGCCGCCAGAATAGCGGCGGCCCAGGTCATGGTTTCAAGCGAGGTCCCCAGATAATTGGTCTCACCACCAAACCCGCGCCAACGGCTGACCGGAAACAGAAAGTCAAACCCCGCGGCCTCGGCCGCCTGAGCGATATTTTTATTGGACTCATACGTCCAGTCGTCGGGTTCGGGTTTATAGCTGCTGATGCAGTAGGCATGACTGCAATTGGGCATGAAGATGCCAAGTTGAAACGGCTCACGTTCGGATTCCGGCACGCATGATCTCCTTTAGGGGATATGTGTTATGGACGCATCAAAACTATTGGGGTAACGGACGAGTCGGATTCCGCTCAACTCATCCGCCCGGCTACACTAGATAATGCCATTTGCCCGTAGCGCTTCGAGCTGCGCGGCGTCGAGTTCGAGCAGCCCGCCGCGTCTTCATTATGCTGGCCGACCTCCGGGCAGGGTTGATCAAACCCGAAGGACTTGCCGACAAACTTGATCGGCAGGCCAAACCCTTTCACGCCCGACAGTTCACCATGCCGGGGGTGCGGCACGTCCACGACCATCTCACGTTCGATCAGATGGTCGTCCTCGACCAACTCGGCCGGGCTCAGGACCGGGCCGGCCGGCACTTCGCACTGCTGAAGATGCACCACCGCTTCATCAACTGTGTGCTGTCCAATCCAGGCCTGGACCACCGCGTCGACATCGTCACGATATTTCATACGCTGCTGAAGATTGGCGAATCTAGGGTCGTCGAGCAGGTCTTCCCGGCTCAGGGCTCCGAGCAGACTCTTCCAGTTCTGGGCCGAGACCGCACAGATGGACACATAGCCGTCCTTGGCATGATAGACGTTGAACGGCACCCCGCCCGGATGTGTATTCCCCCGGCGTTCGGGAGCCAGGCCCGCGGCCATATGCTCGATCAGGTCCGGCAGCAGGAAGAACGTGCCGTCCTGCATAGAGGTGTCGACCCACTCGCCGCTACCCGTCTTCTCGCGCAACTGGAGCGCAGACAGAATCCCGATCAGGGCAAACAGGGGAGCCGTGGTATCGCTGATCGCGGCCCCGCAGCGTGCCGGGGGATGGTCCGCAAAGCCGGTGACGCTGTTGATGCCGCTGGCGGCCTGAATGATCGGATCATACGCCCGCCAGTCGCGGCGTGGCCCGTGTTGGCCAAAACCCGAAATCGAGCACAGAATAATGCGCGGGTTACAGGCGCGCAGGGTCTCATAGTCGAGTCCCATTTTATCGATTGTCCCTGGCGAAAAATTCTCTACTACTACGTCCGCTTTTTTCACGAGCTGTTTAAACAAGGTCGTACCCTGCGGGTCGCGCAGATTGAGGGTGATGCTCTTTTTATTGCGCGCCCGGTGGAGCACCATCAGCCCGATGTCATCTTCCGTTTGCCGGGACATACTCGCGCCCTGCGGCCCGGCAAACGGCGCGCGGTTGCGGTGGGCTTCGCCGCCCTGGGGTGGCTCGATTTTAATGACATTTGCCCCCAGCCCGCCGAGCAGTAGAGTGCAGTATGGGCCGGCCAGAAAACGGGTGAGATCCAGGACAACCAGACCTTCGAGTGGTTTCACATTTCCCTCCCTCTACGAACAAAAGAGTAAACGTATCCTCCAAACAAGCATACAAAGCTGGATACGTTTACTCTTCGGAGTCGGTGTATCTGAATTGCTCGGGAAAGAGAAGCGCTCGGCCTAGCTTGACGACCAGCCTGGCCGGCCATAGCATTCCTGACCGGACGTGATGCGAACCCGATTGTATACAAGGAGGACAGCATGAAATTTGGTATTTCCGTTTCAACAAAAATCGACGACTGGCAGCTCGTCAAATACGCTGAGGACTGCGGCTTTGATATGGCCTGGATACCCGACTCCCAAATGATCTGGTCGGACTGCTACGCCACCATGGCCCTGGCGGCTCAGAACACGTCGCGCATTGAGATCGGCACCGGTGTGGCGATTCCCGGCACCCGCATCGCCCCGGTCACAGCCCATTCGATTGCGTCCATCAACCAGCTTGCGCCGGGCCGCGTGTTCCTTGGTATCGGCACCGGCCATACCGCCATGCGCGTCATGGGCATGCAGCCCATGAAGATTCGTGACTTTCGCGAGTATCTGCGTGTCGTTCGCGCGCTGCTGGGCGGAGGAGAGATCGAGTATACCTATGGCGAGACCACCCGAACGATTCGCTTCCTGCACCAGGACCTGCGTTTCGTCAATCTGGAAAACCCGGTTCCCATTTATGTCGCAGCCAACGGGCCACGGGCCTTACGCACGGCGGGCGAGTATGGCGACGGCCTGGTGTCGGTCTTCAACGAACGCGCGGATGTCGTCTCCCACCACCTGTCTCTGGTGAAAGAAGGCGCAGAGCGGGCCGGACGAACGTTTTCGGACGACTTTTTTGTGGCCGCGTTTACCTCGGCGGTGGTGCTCAAGCCGGGCGAGCCCCTGACCTCCGATCGGGTGATTGACGAATGCGGCTCCTACGTCACGGCGATCATTCACTTTGTGTGGGAGATCTACCAGCAAACGAAAGATGAGGGCGTTGTGCCTGAAGCCTATAAGGGTATCTGGGACGAGTATTGCGCCTCAGTGGAGAAGATGGAAACGCCGCGAGACAAGCGCTACCTCCAAATCCACAACGGCCACTGCACCTTCCTCGTGCCCGAGGAACGTCGCTTTGTCACCCCCGAGACGATTAAGGGCACCTGCCTGGTAGGCGAGCCGGATGAAATTATCCACGAACTCCGGGAGTCAGAAAAAGCCGGGCTCCAGGAAGTCACCCTGCTACCGTCCATGGACCAGGCACGGAACGTGTTCAAGGATTTCGCCCAGCAGGTGATTGAGCGCTATTAAAAAATCCCCTCCTCGGAGGGGATTCGGTCCCCTCTCCCTCCGGGAGAGGGTCAGGGCTCTTCTGACTTTCGCCCTCCTCTACGGCCGGACCTCGTAATAGGCGTTGATCGGATTATCGAAATCGTGGCGTTGGAAGCGGCTGAAGCCGGCGCTACCCGACCATCTTGCGCGCGACCGGTTCGGTAAATCCCAAGGTGCCCAAGCCCTCGCCGTCCGGCGTGGACATGGCTGAAGACATGCAGCACATGACCGAAAACCCGTACATCAGCGGCGCGAGCGGGTTCTGCTCCAGATTTTCTTCAAACGTCGGCATACTGTGAATGTCCGCGATCAACCAGGTGCCGTCCGGTTTGAGCGCATTATAGATCGCCTGGATGACGGGCGTGGGATTGGCCATATCGTGCAGGCAATCAAAGGTGGTAATAAAATCAAAGCTCTTATCGTCGGGGATCGCGTCACCGTTCGCATCGTGAAAGGCCACGTTCTGCACACCGGCTTTGGCCTTATTCTCCTCGGCCCGGGCCAAGGCGTATTCCGAAATGTCGTAGCCGTGACACTCGGCCTGCGGAAAGGCTTCGGCGATCTTGATCAGCGCCACCCCGCCCCCACAGCCGACATCGGCCACTCTTGCCCCGGCTTCAAGTTTGGGCACCACTCCGTCCAGGGCAGGGATCGCTTTGGGGACGAGGTGAGCCTGGAACCACGGAGCCAGAAAACGCTCGACCCCCCGCGCACCCTCGGGTCCGAACGCATCATAGGGTAAGCCCAGGCCGGTCTTGAACGACTCCGGGAGTCGCTCTATCACCCCCATCTGTTGCGGCAGCGAACAAAACCCACCGGCCATGAATGCCGGGCTGTTTTCGTTCGATAAGACCATGGCTGCTTCGGCGGATAACTCAAACTGGCGATTGCCCTTATACTCAAGCAAGCCGGCGGCCGCCTGGCCTTCGAGCCATTCTCGCAACCAGCGCTCGTGCAGACCGGTTTTCTGTGCCAGGTCGTCGCTCGTCATTGGACCGGCGCCGTCCAGGGTCCGGTAGAGACCCATCTTATCCCCCAGATAGATCATCCCGGAAATTACAGCTCCCCCAAGAAAGCCCATGGTGTGTTCGGCCATCTGCTGGACCTTTTCACGATCAATCTGAGCCTTATACGATTTGTCTGCCATGCGGCGTCCTCCGTTCTGTTTTTGAGTTGCTTTTGCTCAAAAGAGTAAACGTGTCCAGCATGTGCATGTTTATTGGAGGACACGTTCACTCTTTACCACGGTTTGAACTCGACGCTGAATCCCTCTCGCTCCTGATTGCGCTGGTCGGCCAGCGACCCGCGCGCGCCCGTATATGTTCCCAACGGATAGTATAAATAGCCCTGGATATTCGCCCCCGGTCCAATGGAACGGTCTGTCAGCGACGGCGCGGGGAAAGACGTCTCGCCCTCGCTGATGGGTTTCACCCGTTTCCCGGAAGCGTCCATGAGCATGATCCGCTGGGTTTCGAGCAGATAGGTCTGCTGAGTCGGATTTGAGATATTGACCTTGATCGGCAGTACGGCCAACTCCTTGGTCCCAAAGACCACCTGGTTATCGACCATATTGAGCGGACGTAGCGCCACAGACAAACGATCTTGATCCGCCGGGTTTCTCGCCACCCGCTCTTCCAACTTGTTAAAGGCAGTAAAAAACCCGAGCTGAAAATCGCTCAGGGCCTGATAGAAATCAACATTGCTCAGGACCGGACTGTCCTCGCTGGTATCCATCTCCACTCGGTTCCGTTCGATATAACAGGTAATGGTGATGGAGGTCGGCTCCGCCCCCTCCTTTTCGCCGGTAATCAGACCGGCCTTCAGCAGGGTGGCTGGGGTATAGGTGGTGACGGTAAACCCGCTGCTCTTCACGGCTTGGCGCATCACCATATTGGCCTGATCGCACGGAGTGACATCTGAGCGAGTGGCGATACGGGCACCGTTCGAACCACAGGTAATAGTGACGGACACGTTCTCCTCTCCGCCCCAGCGACCCATCTGTTTCGCCTCGATCTTGCCCTCTGCGTCGTCCGTAGCCGGCGTGAAGTCAGTCACCTCATAGCCCAAACGCTCAACCGCCCGAACCGAGAAGCGGTTGGCGTCCTCACAACTCATGTCCGGGTCTATCACATCGTACTCGTCCGTGGGTGCAAGCGGGGCCAGGTCAGTGGCCATCTGAACGGCCTCAGGCTCTTTTGGTTCAGTCGGCTGCGAGGCCACTTCCGGCTGTTCGCTGGGTGTGCAGCTAAATGTCATCATTCCGGCCAGACACAGACCAATCACAACCCGGCCCTTTAATTTGGGCGTATGCATACAGCCCCTCCTCATCCGAAATGTGGACCATACCAAACCCCAAACGATCGGACCAGAGGAGACCGCAGGCCGGCCCCGGTAACGCCGGGGGCGCTGTCGAGAACTTCGGCCCGGTGCTACCCTGAACGCAAGGAGGACGTATGGAAGAAACATTCAAGAGCAAGGTCGCGCTCGTGACCGGTGGGAGTTCAGGCATTGGGCGGGCCACCGCGCTCGCGTTTGCACAACGTGGAGCCAGGGTTGTTGTGGCGGACGTGGGTGTTGAGGGCGGCGAGGAAACCGCCAGCCTGATTCAAAATACCGGTGGGGAGGCATTCTTTATTCAAACCGATGTAGCCCAGGCGAGCGAGATTGAACACCTCATCGGCAAAACGGTCGAGACCTACGGCCAACTCGACTGCGCGTTTAATAATGCCGGTATTGCCGGCGATTTGTCCTTGACCGCAGACTGTTCGGAAGAGCACTGGAATCGGGTCATGAGCATCAATCTACGGGGCGTATGGCTGTGCATGAAGCACGAGCTGCCGCAGATGCTCAAACAGGGCAGCGGCGCCATTGTGAATACCGCTTCAGCCCTCGGTTTGGTCGGCATCATCGGACAGGCGGCGTATGTTGCCGCCAAGCACGGCGTGGTCGGGCTGACCAAGACAGCCGCCCTGGAATACGCCAAGTCCGGTATTCGGGTGAATGCCGTCTGTCCGGGCGTGATTCAAACCCCGATGGTTGAGGGTGTCATTAAAGCCCAGCCTGAACTGACCGAAGGACTCCTGGCCTTGGAGCCGGTTGGCCGACTTGGGAAGCCGGAAGAAATTGCACAGACCGTGGTATGGCTGTGTTCAGACGCCGCGTCATTTGTGACCGGTCATAGCATGGCCGCGGATGGCGGATATACGGCGCAGTAGAACGAAGGGGTACGCTCCCTCCCCATATAGCCCGAATGGTTATATCAGATACAGGCTCACTACCAGGAGAGCGAAGAATCCACCGGCTATTCGGATAAAACGGACGGCCCAGGCAACCTGCACCCGCTTTTCCTCACGGATAAACGAGACCTTGAGGAGTTCATAGACCAACACCCGCCGGAGGCCGTCCACGTCAAGCGCTTCGAGGTGGCGCAGATATTCCGCGGCCGACAGCTCCATATAATTCCCCGCGCGCCAGGGAAGAAACATGCGCCACCCGGCCGCTGCCGGTTTAATGTGGAGGTAATAGAGTGGCGGCGGTTTCACACCATCCACATCGATAAACTCTTCGGGATTGACCCGTGGGTTAAGCGCCCAGATCGCGCACACGGCGGCAATCAGCACATGGACCAATCCGATGGTCGTCAGGACCTGTAAAGGCAGCGTGTCAATCCGGCTGTGGATCGCCCCGATAAAGGCCAGGACTCCACCAACGAGAACGATGACAATCTCGGCCTTCGCGTCAGTGGACCGAATGGTTTCCTGGGCGTCGTTCAGCGCCCGGTATAAAAAGTCGATGTGGTGTTCGTCTTTGGCGTCCATGAGGGAGCAAGCAACGCTAGGGATTCAATGCGCGTCCACTGACTTCACCACACCCATCTGCTGGAGCAGGGGCATGATCTCTTTCCCAAAACGGACGGTGTCGTCGTAAAAGGAGAGGAAGATCAGCAGCACACCATCCAGGCCCAACGTATACAGACGGGCGAGTTTTTCGGCCACCTGTTCGGCCGTGCCCACAATGGGCAGCGCGCCACCACCGATGACAAACATCTCTTTGGTAAAACTGTCGAACGAGCCGCTTTCCATACCCAGACCACGCGCCCAGTTTGCCAGGGCCACATCGTCTGCGGCGTCGATAATACGCTGTTTTTCTTGTTCCGCTTCTTTTTCCGTATCGCGCCACAGCACAAACGGACAGCCCGCACTCAGGACCGTGCGCCGATACGCTTTGGCCCGCTCCCGGATATCGGTCGTCATCTCGCGCGTCGCCTCAATATTTGGCGGACTCAGAAAGATCCAGTCGCATAAACGCGCGACCACATCACGGGCATCAGCCGAAGAGCCAGCATTCACAATGGGTGGGTGAGGCCTTTGCACCGGCTGCGGCATGACATACCCGTCGGTGATACGATACCAGGGCGAATCGTAGTTGAACGTGCCGGGCTCGGCCGTCCACAGCCCTTTGAGGATGGAGATAAAATCAGCCGTGCGGGCATAGCGCTCTTGATGAGGCAGGAGTTCAACGCCCATCATATTAAAGTCGTGCGCGTTCCAGCCGCTGACGATATTGATCCCCCAGCGTCCCTGACTGATATGGTCCAGGGTCGCCCCCATTTTGGCGGCGACCAGCGGGTGGAAGACCGGCACGTGAACGGTCGAGTAGACTCTGATGGTTTGGGTAACGGCCAGGAGCGCAGCCGCCCAGGTCATGGTCTCTTGCGAGTAGCCCATATAATTGGTCGAGCCGCCGAACCCGCGCCAGCGACTGACCGGGAACAGGAAGTTGAAGCCGGCCTTTTCAGCGGCAAGCGCAATCTGCTTATTTGACTCGAACGTCCAGTCATCAGGCTCGGGCTTATAGCTGCTGATATGGTAGGTGGCGCTGCAATTGGGCATGAAAATACCGAGTTGCAGGCCATCACGTTCGTTGTTTTCATCCTGTACCATAAGACCATCCTCTCCGCATTCCAAAGCCGAGACCGGGGAGGCGTATCGCATCCCTGCGTCGAACAGTCCCTCTTATACTGCTGCGCCCGATAGGTGAAGGACAACCCGGATGCTTCGCCTCACAGAGCGCTGAGCAGATTCACTGCCGGACCATAGACGTGACTGACTCCCTGTGGCAGGGTCATGCCTATGACAGACACACAGGCTCCCAGCAGTTATCGTTGGCTCGTTCTTGCTAATAGCGTTCTGGTCTTTACCTTTGCCTTTGGGATTGGCTGGACGTATCTCGTCATGGTCGTCGCCCAGGTGCTGGCCGACCTGCATCTGGGGATGTCGGACTGGGGCGTACTGTGGGCGGCCATCTCGTTCGGCACGCTGGTCTCGGCCATGATTGGCGGGATCCTGGGCGACCGCTACGGGGTCCAAAAAATCGTCGGCCTGGGGGTGCTGCTGATGGGAGTCACCCTGGTCATGCGGGCCACGGCCTCCGGTTTCGGTTCGATGTATGTCTGGATGTTTCTGTTCGGGGTCGCCCTTGCCCTGACGTTTCCGAACGTGCCCAAAGCGCTGGGCATGTGGTTTGCGCCGGAAGAATTCGGTATGGCCAATGGCGTCACCCAAGCCGGCTACGGTGCAGGCGCGGCCCTGGCCCTGGCCCTGACGCCGCTGGTCCTGGAGCCGGTCGGCGGCTGGCGCAGCCTGACCATCATTCTGGGTGTGGTCACAGCTGCCATTGGGGTGCTGTGGTTCATGACCGTCCGGGACCGGCCACACGGGCCGGACGAGGCCGAGGCCGGACACCTGGACACCGTGGCCGCGATCCGCCAGGTCCTCAGCATTCGGGACGCCTGGACTCTGGCGGCCTGTCACATGCTGTTTCTGGGCGGTTACATCGGCATCATCGGCTATGCACCAACCTATTTCGTTGACATACAGGGCATGACCTCGGCCACGGCCGGGGCCGTCGTCTCGGTCATTATGTGGGCCTATGTGGTCGGCGCGTTGATCGTGCCATCCATATCGGACCGGGTCGGACTGCGTAAACGTTTCTACGTGCCGGGTATGCTCATCGCCGGGGCGTGCATGGTGCTGTCCGGCTATGCGCTGGGGGTGCCGCTGTGGATCGTAGCCCTGATGTGGGGCTTCTTCGGCGGGGCGGCCCCACTGGCGTTCGTAGTGCCGCTGGAAATGGAAGGCGTCGGTCGCCGGCTGGCCGGCTCTGCGGTGGGCATTGCCATCACCGCCGGCTATCTGGGTGGCGTACTCGCCCCGGTCGTAGGCATGTGGCTGGTCGGCCTCACGCCAGTGGCCGGTTTCTATTTCTGGGGCGGCTGCTACATGCTGTCGGCCGTACTGTTTCTGTTATTGAAAGAGACCGGCCCCTATATCCGTACGGCCAGCTAACCTCCCCTGCCCCGAACAAGATCTGGGGGCAAGAGGTGGATCTATGCTCAGCCCTCAGATGGTTTACGCGCGCGGACGAAGGCGCTGCCGAACTTGCCGTCAACCTCAGACGCAACGGCCTCAACATCAATCCCTTTGTCGGAAAGATAGGCACGAGCATCCTCTACACGGTAAATCCGAGTGGGTTCAAGATCGATATCAACAAAGCCGGCCTGAGCGAGTTTGGTCCGGTATTCTTGCTCTTCTAACACTCCGGCGATACACCCGATCCACAGTTCAACGTGGCGTTGAATCTGCCCAGGGATCGCTCCACGCGCGACAATGTCAGAAACTGCAAATCGTCCGTCTGGTCGCAGCACGCGCAGCGCTTCAGACAGGACGCGATCTTTGTCTGCCGATAGGTTAATCACGCAGTTTGAGATAATGACATCAGCCGAGTTGTCAGGAAGGGGAATGTCCTCCATCTCGCCTTTCAGAAACTCGACATTTTCGATCCCAGCCTTGCGTTGGTTTTCACGCGCTAGATCGAGCATTTCGTCGGTCATATCGAGGCCGTAGACTTTTCCCGTGGGACCGACTCGTCTGGCCGACAGGAGCACATCGATCCCGCCACCCGAGCCGAGATCGAGCACGGTCTCGCCTGGATTGAGCTGAGCCAAGGCTGTTGGGTTACCACAGCCGAGCGAGGCGGCAATCGCCTCCAGAGGAATCCCTGTGAGCTGGTCCTCGTCGTAGAGGTGTGAGGTAATAGGATCATCAGCGCTCGCGGTTGCCTCCCCGCAGGAAGCCCGGCCACCCTGGGCGGCTTGGAGCGCCGCTTTTCCGTATACTTCCTTGACTTGCTGTTTCACCTCTTGGCTTTGCACGCTGACCTTCTTCTGTCGTGTGATGTCTTATGCCCTCTCTTGGGTACACTGGTATATAATTCCCTCCAAGGGAGGGGATTTTCTGGGGTTTACGCCTTTGCACTCGGCCGAGCGGAGACTTCCTCGTGCCAGCGGGCCAGGTTTTTTTGATCCGGCTGGATCGCGATTTTTACCACTCGGCCAAAATCCACCGCACACTGCGCGACAATATCGGCGACGGTGTAGCGCTCGCCCGCTACGTATTGGCGGTCGGCTAACACCTCATTCAGCCAGGCCAGACTCTTTTCCGCCTTTTCTTTTGATACCGCAGCATACTCCGGCACCTGGGTCACTCGGCCTTTGAAGAAGGCGTGCTGTTGTTGAAAGGCCAGGGTCGTCGGCTGAAAGAGTTCAAGCTCCATGCGCCGATTCCACATCTCGACAATCGCCTTGTCCTGCGCGTCTACGCCCATGAGCGGCGGGTCGGGATAGAGTTCTTCAAAATAGCGGCAGATCGCGCCGCTTTCGGCAATGCAGGTGCCGTCGTCAAGTTCGAGCACGGGCAGGGTGCCCATGGGGTTCTTCTGCGTCCGGAATTCCTCGCCACGATTGACCGCGTTAACGATATCAACCTGTTCGTATGGTACCTCGATACCTTTTTCCGCAATGAATATTCGTACCCGGCGCGGATTGGGCGCGGTTGTTGCGTCATGGATTTTCATACGATCCTCCCCGCAATGAGATGCGGTTACTCTATGCGGCGTACAGACGGGAAGTAAAGAGGGGCGCTCCCGGCAGTGCTTAGGCCAGCACCCTGGCAAGCCGCTCAAAGGCTTCGTCCAGCGTTTCCAGAGTATTGGCAAAACACAGGCGGATAAAGCCTTCGCCAGCCTCACCAAACGCCGCGCCCGGCGCAAGCCCAACGCGGGCCTCGGAAACAAAACGGCGACACTCGGCCACGCTATCGGTCATCCCATCCACGGCAAAGAATAGATAAAAAGAACCGAGCGGAGAGTGGACCCGAACGCGCGGCATGGCCCGCAACCGTTCCACGCTCAGGTCGCGGGCGGCTCGGTAGCGCTGCACCATATCACGCACGAATTGCTCGCCTTCCATCACCGCGGTGACTCCGGCCTGCTGGGTAAAATGAGCCGGACACGAGTAGTGAAACTCGATGACCTTTTCAAACACCTCGCCCAGCCTGGGGGAGACGTCACCCAGCCCAGTCGCCAGCCCGACATAGCCCAAGTCTTGGAGAAACTATTGATCACCAGAACCTTGTCATCCGGCTCCGCCAGGTCCAGCAAAGATGGGGCAACAGGCCGATCATACACCAGACGGTTGTAGACCTCATCGGAAATGAACCACAGGCCACGCTGCCGGCAAAAATCGAGCACGGCCTGCTGGCCGTCTCTCTCCATAACCCAGCCGGTGGGGTTCCCAGGGGAGTTGATAAGGATCGTGGTGGTCTTGTCATCAACCCGGTCAAAGAGTCGGTCCAGATCGAGCGTCCAGGCCTGCTCACCAAACGTCAGCGGCACAATCCGGGTCTCCCCACCCATAATATGGATGGTCTCAATCAGGTTGGGCCACAGGGGGCCAACTATGACCGTATTGGAGCCGGGATCGGTCAGGACCTGTTGGATGAGATTAATCGCCACGCAGCCGGAGGCGGTCACAGTAATACGGTCTTCGTTCACCGGGCGGGCGTGCAAACCGGAGGCGTATTCAGCCAGCGTAGTGCGCAGCTCGGGAATCCCCCGGTTATGGGTATAAAACGTACAGCCCTGCATCAAGGCGTCGGCGCCGGCCTGTTTGATAAACTCCGGCGTGGGCAGGTCGGACTCCCCAAACCAGAGCGGGATCAAGCCTTCGAGACCCAGGCTGGCGTTGGCAATCGCCCGAATCTTCGATTTCGGCAACCGTTCGATTCGCTCTCGGGCCTGAACCAGTTTCTGCCGTTCGGCGTTCATGGATGTCACTTTTTCGACAACTCCCAACAGTCGGTTGTTCTTCTCAGCATAGAGCGGTTCGGGAACGGAAGGAAGATCAGTTTTCTTGGAGCAAAGCGGGGAGTTGGTTCATGTCCTGAAAGACCCAAGCCCCGGCGGCAGCCAGGGTTTCCGCCTCTGTGTCCCGGGCATAGCCGAATACGGTCATGCCAGCCGCCACACCAGCCTGCACTCCAGGGAGGCTGTCTTCAATCACTGCACAGGTTTCAGGAGCAACACCAAGCGTCCGGGCCGCATGGAGAAACAGGCCAGGGTCAGGCTTCCAACTCCCGACTTCATACGCACTCACAATCGACTCCTGAAAATACGCCAGCAGACCGGTAATCCCGAGGTTGGCTTCTATTTTTTCACGCGGCCCGCTGGACGCCACACAAAACGGGACAGACATCGCCTGTAGGGTCTGAATGACGGCTTCCACTCCAGGGATCGGCTGCAAATGGTCCTCAAAGACTTTGGCGCTACGCACCCGGAAGGTGGGAACAAAAGAGTCCGGCACACAGCGACCCAGCCGCTCTTCAACAGAGGCGATACACTCGGCCAGCTTGCGCCCTTTATACATCGCCACCGCCTCCGCTACCGTCAGTTCCAGGCCCAGGTCGGCCACACACTCAACAAACACCTGGTTTTCGAGTGTCTCGCTATTAACCAGCACCCCATCACAGTCAAAGATCACCGCTTCAAATCGCATAGAGAGGTCCACGAGGAAAAGGTGTTCGGTGTTTAGTCATGTCGCTCCGTTTATGTGTCGTCGCGGAGAAGGGATACGCCGGTTGCACCCAAAAGCAACGGCAGCAACGTATCGATGATCATCCAGACCAAGGCGCTCACGTTCTCGCCCTTTCCTGGGGCGAAGTCGGCGCTGACCGACATGGTGTTGAACCAACTCCAGAAAAAGAGGATGCCCACGCCCAGAAAGCCGTAGAACATCGTAGTGGCGGCCAGCCGTTCCCAGGTTACGGGTGCGTCCGGACCGGCGCTGCTGGCACGTTTCATACGTGGATAGCCGACGATCAGGCCCAGCACGATCGCTAGCCCCATTAACGGGTCCAGTATGGTCCACAGCGGGCTGTACGGATGGGCTTCGCTTGAGACGTGATAGAGGGGCTCAACTATAGTGTGGACCGCAACCGCGACCCCAATCACGACGAGAACGATACCAACGATTCGCTTGCTATCCATCACTCGGCTCCTTTCTGAGTGTTCGGCCCCGACACTGTGTCATACCGGCGGTTGCGCTGTCTATGGTCGAAGAGCGCGTCGTGCCGAGCCGGAGGGATTTTCGATAAGACCAAAACGCGCTATGGAAACACAGACATTAAAGGAGGCTTGCTATGGCACGCGTGGCACAACTCGGCTACATCGGCTTAGGCGTCAGCAATGTTGACGAATGGGAACAATTCGCCACCGGAGTGCTGGGACTCCAGGCCCATACCCGCGACCCGGACGGCTCGTTGCTGTTGCGGATGGACGACTACCACCACCGCTTCATTGTCTCCCCCGGTGACGCGGACGACCTCACCCTGGTCGGCTGGGAAGTGGCGGACGAGGAAACGCTCACAGCGATGGGCGATCAGCTCAGCGCCAATGGTATTGCCGTGGAATGGGGAAGCCCGGAAGAGGCTGAAGCCCGGCGGGTCGTTGGGCTGCTCAAACTCCAGGACCCGAACGGCCTGGCAACAGAAATCTTCTACGGGCCCCTAGTCGGTGTTGACAAACCCTTTCAATCTCCCCGGCCGATTTCCGGGTTTACCACCGGAGATATGGGGCTCGGCCACATCACCATGACGGTCGATAGTTTGGAGCAAAGCCTGCACTTCTACCGTGACGTGCTGGGCTTTCGCCTGAGCGATTGGGTGCGTCCCCAGCCCGAGCGCGGCGTGGCCTCCACGCTCAACCTCGCTTTTCTGCACTGCAACCCGCGTCACCACAGCATGGCCTTTTGGGAAGGCAAGATGCCCAAACGCATGCACCACTTTATGTTGCAACTCCAAAATCTGGACGATGTGGGGTCAACCTACGACCTGTGTCAGAGCAAAGAAGTACCGATTGATATGACCCTGGGGCGTCATACCAATGACCTGATGCTGTCCTTTTATCTCAAAACCCCATCCGGCTTTAGCGTCGAATACGGCTGGGGCGCGCGTGAGGTTGATGACACGACCTGGCAGGTTCAACTCCATCGGACCGGCAGCATTTGGGGTCATAAGCACGTGAGTCATTAGACACGATTTTCCCTCCCCCTCTCCGGGGAGAAGGAATTGAAGGAGCACGCGGCGTGACAGACTGGTCACACTTGGTTGACTTGGAGAAATGCACGGTCAGCCCCCGGGTCTTTGTTGACGAAGAAGTCTACCGGGACGAACAGGAGCAAATCTTCGGCCGCTGTTGGCTCTACCTGGCGCATGAATCCCAGCTCCCGAATCCGGGCGACTTCGTCACCCACTATATGGGCGAGGAATCCGTCCTGGTCTGCCGGACGGCAACCGGAAAAATCCGGGTCTTTCTGAACTCCTGCCGCCATCGCGGCGCGCGTATGTGCCGCCTGGACGCCGGCAACGCCAAAGCGTTTACCTGCCCCTACCACGGCTGGACGTATGACAACCAGGGCCGGCTTGTCGGCGTTCCGCAATTCAAGGAAGCCTATTACGAGGAACTCAACCGAGAGGACTGGGGGCTGATCGAAGTGCCCCGCGTGGAATCATTTCGGGGCCTCATCTTTGCCTGTTTCGACGAGAACGCCCAGAGCCTGGATGCCTACCTCGGTGATATGAAGTGGTATCTCGATCTCATCTTCAACAAGACTGAAGGCGGCATGGTTGTCATGCCCGGACTGCACCGCTGGAATCTGGACGGCAACTGGAAACTGGCCGCCGAACAGTTCAATGGCGACAACTATCATACCGGAGCGGCCCACGAGAGCATGCTTAAGATCGGCCTCGGCCCGGCAAACGGGCAATTTCTCGGGGACCGGCCCTGGGTGCGAGATTTTGAAGCCAAGCTGGAGAACGGGCATGGCTGGATCAATTTCAAGATTGACATAGCCGGCGGCGTGCCCGCCCCGCTGGCACACCATATGGAGCAGATGCAGGTCGCGGCCAGACAACGCCTGACACCGGCCCAGAGCGAATTGGTCGGCTGTGTCCATGTTGGAACCGTGTTTCCGAATTTTTCCATTCTGACCTTTCTGGGTTTCTTGACCATTCGAGTCTGGCATCCACGTGGCCCGCATAATATGGAGGTGTATTCCTGGGGCATGATCGAGCAAGAAGCTCCACCTGAGGTTGTCGAGATCGCCCGGAAGATGCAGGTTCTGACCTTTTCGCCCAGCGGCATCTTCGAGCAGGACGACGGCGAGATGTGGGGCAATAGCGTCAAGGCCATGCGTGGTCTGCACCGCCGGAACTTCCCCCTCAACTACCAGATGGGCGCCGGGCATGGTCGCACCGACCCGGACAAGCCCGGTCTGATCCACCCCCCCTCAACGGAAATCAGCATCTTTGGCGTGTACGAGCAGTGGCAGACTCTCATGGGTGGAGCATGATGAACGCGGCAGACCGCACCCGACTCCGTCACGCATTCGAAGAGTTGCTCTATCACGAGGCCTGGTTGCTGGACAACGATAAGCTCGAAGAATGGCTTGAGCTGTTTACCGACAGGCTTCGCTATTGGGCTCCGGTCCGCGGCAATCTGGAGTCGGGACAGGAAGACCTGTCTCAGCCTCATCTCCTGGCCCATTTTGATGATGACAAAACCAGCCTGACCCTGCGCGTCAAACGCCTGAGAACCGGGGCGGCCCATGCCGAGGAGCCGCGCTCCCGTATCCGGCATTTTGTCTCCAATGTGCAAATCCTTGAGACCGACGGGCCGGACCGAGTGAAAGTCGGCTCAAATTTTCAGGTCTTCCGCAGTCGCTGGGAAGGGACCGAGCATCTGTTTGTTGGCTGCCGGGAGGACTGGTGGCGGCGCATTGATAATACCTGGAAGAATGAAGAACGCTTTATCCTGCTCGATCATAATATACTGGAGAACATGACGGTCTTTTTCTGATACAAACCCTCACCCTTCTCCCAGCAAGGACACGCTATGGACGCCTCAATCGCTGAACTCTTCAATCTCGACGGCCAGGTGGCCCTCATCACAGGCGGCGCCAAAGGCATCGGCCGGGGCGTCGCGGAGACCCTGGCCGCTGCCGGAGCCCGTATTGCCCTGGCGGATACCGATGCTGAAACCGCGGCCGCCACGGCCAAAGCCCTCAACGATCAGGGCCGGACAGCCCTGGCGATCGGCGCGGATACGTCCGACGAAACCTCGGTCAAAAATATGGTGACCGCGGTCATGGACGAGTTCCAGCGCGTCGACATTCTGGTCAATAACGCGGCCATCTATCCCATGGCCCGGCTGGCCGAAATGGAAACCGCGCTGTGGGATAAAGTATTGGAGGTGAACCTGCGCGGTCCGTTCCTGTGCACCCGTTTTGCCGCCGAGCAGATGATAGCCGGCGGGTGCGGCGGGCGGATTATTAACATTTCCTCCATCAACACCGCCCGGACCTATCTGGGCATGGCCCATTACGACGCCAGCAAAGGCGGCCTGAACGCCTTTACCAGGGCGAGTGCGCTAGAGTACGCACCCCATAAAATCACGGTCAATACGATTGCGCCGGGAGCGGTGAAAACACCGGGCTCCTTGCGCGTGCGGAGCAATCTGGCCAAAGAAATGGGGCACGATACAACAGAACCGCTAGACGCAGCGTTTGCAGAAAAAATTCCGATCGGGGACTGGGCTCAGCCGGTTGATATTGGCCAGGCAGTGCTGCTGCTCACCAGTCGAGCGGCGCATTACATCACCGGTCAATTGATTTATGTGGACGGCGGCCTGATGCTCATGATGTAATCCGCCGAGAGAGGAGCACCCATGGGCGCACGTACCGGCCAGGAATATATTGACGGACTCCGAGACGGCCGCGAGTTGTACGTCAACGGAGAGCTTGTTCGTGACGTGACCACCTACCCCGCCTTTCAGGGTGTCATCCGGGAGATGGCCAAACTATACGACCGCCAACATGAAGAAACCTATAAAGACATTTTGACCTATCCCTCTCCAACCTCGAATGAGCCGGTCAGCACCTCGTTTGTATTGGCCGAAAGCTGGGCGGACATTGAAAAACGGCGCTTTGGTGAGACGACCCGGTGCGAGTTGACCTGCGGCATGATGGGTCGCTTGCCCGACTATATGAATGCCTTTGTCGCCGATATGGCGGCCATCACTGCCTGGCTGGGACGCAACGAGCCACGCTTTGGAGACAATGCCTGGGCGTATTATGAGTTGTGCCGCGAAAAAGACCTCTGCCTGACCCATACCCTGGTCGATCCACAGATTGACAAGACCAAAGGCGTCGAGGACCAGGAAAGCATCCGCATCGTCAAGGAGACCGATGCCGGCCTGATCGTCAACGGCGCCCGCATGCTGTCCACCCTCGCCCCGATCAGCGACGATATCTGGGTTGCGCCATATATGCCGCGCAAGCCGGGACAAGAAGCGTATGCCGTCAGTTTTTCCATCCCGGTGGCGACCCCAGGGCTCAAGTTTATCTGCCGGGAGCCCTATGATGCCGGGGCCGGAGACTTTAACAGACCATTGAGCAGTCGGTTCGACGAAGGCGACGCCATTGCTGTTTTTGACAATGTGCTCGTCCCGTGGGAACGAGTTTTTGCCGCTCGGGACGTGGAAACCTACAATCTCATCGCACCCCGCATGCCGGGCTATTTTGCCTTGCAGGCTGTCATTCGTGGTGTGGTCAAACTGCGCTTTATGACCGGCCTGGCCTGTCTGGTCGCCCACAGCATCGGGCGCTCGGAGATCGTGCGCTATCAGGAACTCATAGGTGAACTCGTCTCGTTCGTCGAGCTGGCTGACGGCCTGGTGACGGCCACGGCGCACGAAGTCTGGACGAACGCCCAGGCCGGCGAAGGCGAGACGGATTCGACGTCGGAAGCGGTCGCCACGGCAAAGAGCTTCGTGCCGGGTCTGGCCACCCTCTTTGGAGCGCCGGACAAGGGCATGTTGGGCATCACCACGCTGCGCATCTTTTTTCCCTTCGTCCACACAAGGGCGGTTGAGGTCATCCGCCTTGCGGGCAGCAGCGGCCTGGTCATGACCCCGACCGAGCAGGATTTCGCCAACCCTGCCCTGCAAGAGCTCCTGCCGCGTTATCTGCGTGGCCGTGACACCCCGGCCGAGGAGCGGGTGCGTATCATGAAGCTGGCCTGGGATGCCATCAGCACCCAGTTTGGCGGCCGGCAATTATTGTACGAGTGGTTTTTTGCCGGTGACCCTATTAACAATCGGATTCTGTATTACGGCACGCATAAACGCGGCGAATGTGAGGCCCTGGTGCGGAATTTTCTCAACTCTCTCAAGGGATAAGGAGCGACGGCATGGCAGACTATCGAAAACACGAAGCACGCGAGTGGGCCAAGGCAACCATGAAAGGGGTGGCCAATACCATCACCCCCACCTTTACCCAGGATCTACGCGGCCTGAACGAGAAAGCCATTCGCCACGACGTGCGTAAGGAAATCGAATACGGGTTTTGGGGCACCTTACTCGTGGCCGAGACCGCGACCACGTTTGACGAGTACGTCCAATTCGCACAGTGGGCGGCAGATGAAGCCGGGAGGCAGCTCCATCTTATCCACCACGCCAGCTTCAATAATCTGGAAGAAAATATCGAGGCCGTCCAAGCCACCGAACGGGCGGGCGCTGACCTCGTCTTGCTCTCCTACCCGCCCACCTTTTACCCGGACAGCGCCGACGATATCTATCGCTACACCAAAACATTTTGTGACAACACCAATCTGGCGGTGATGCTCTTCCCCGTTCCGCTGTGGGGGTTTGAACGCATCCATCCGGCCGCGGGCTTTGGGCCGGAGCTGATCCAGCGCCTGCTCGACGAGGTGCCGAATATCGCCGCGATCAAGGCGGAAGGCGGCATGCCGTCCATCGGCGGCTTTGTGGACGTGTATAAACGTTTTGGCGAACGGGTCGTTGTCACCGAACCGATCGAAGGCAACGGCCTGCCCATGGCCGGCCTGGTGCCCATGCAGTTTATGGGGACGAGCAATTATGAGTACTGGGGACCGATGATCCCCAGGATTTTCGGTCTGATCCAGGACGGGCAGTTCGAGGCCGCCATGGAATTATACTGGCAGATTCACCCGGCGCGTCAGGCGAGTATGCAGGCCATGGCCATGCTGGCGGGCTCGAACTTCCTGCACCGCATGATTTGGAAATACCAGGGCTGGCTGAGCGGCTTTAACGGCGGCCCGCTCCGTACGCCGACCATGCGTCTGAACGACCGACAGATGAAGCCCTTGCGCCAGGGGCTGATCGCCTCCGGACTCGAGGTTCCGGTCGAGGACGACAAGGAGTTCTTTATCGGGCGCAACCCGGCCTAGGGAGACCGCGTGACCTTACTCCTGACAAACAGCGACGTAGAACAAGCCACGGACATCAAGACCCAGATCGACCGTATCGAGCAGGGCTTGCGCGAAGAGGCCAGGGGTGCGGTTGAACTTCCCCCACGTCTCAACCTGGCAACGACCTCGGGCTTTTTTCGTGTCATGCCGACGGTGATGCGGGACAGCGGTCTGATGGGCTACAAGGTGTTTCACGGCTCGGTCCAGCACGGCGTGCGCTATCTCATTGCGGTCTATGACGAAAAAGACGGACGCCTCTTATCGCTCATGGACGCCGCCTATCTGACCGCGACGCGCACCGGCGCGACGACCGGCGTGGCCACCAGGTATATGGCCCCACCCAAAGCCAGGACTGTGGGTGTGATCGGCTCGGGCCTGGAAGCGACGACAAACTTGCAGGCCGCGTGCGCCGTCCGACCAATTGAGGCCGGCAAAGTCTTTAGCCCCACTCAGGCGAATCGTGAGCGCTTTGCCACACGGATGAGCGAGCAACTATGTATCAACCTCAGCGCGGTCACGACCCCGGAGGAAGCGGTCAGCGGTGTTGATATTGTGGTGGTGGCGACCAACACCACCGGTGTCGGTGATCTGATCGCCTACCGTGGCAGGTGGATGGAAACCGGTAGCCACGTCAATTCGATTGGCTCAACCGGCTTGCAATTGCGCGAGATTGACGCGGAAACCTTCCAGCGCGCGGAACGCATTGTGGTCGATTCGCGGGTGCAGATGGAAGGCGAGTCGGGCGACCTCAAAGCGGCAATGGCAGCCGGGGCGTATGACCGCGCCAAGGTGACGGAACTCAAAGAAGTAGTCGCCGGTCGCGCCCTAGGCCGCACGGGACCGGACGAGATCACCCTGTTCAAATCCGTGGGCACCGCCATCCAGGATGTCGCCGCCGGCTTCGCCGTCTACAAAGAGGCCGTCCGCCAGGGGCTTGGTCAGGACGTGGGCGAGTTTTTGGAGTTGAAGACGTTTTAGGCGGAGGCGCCCTCCGCTTCGAGAGCATCCAGCGTGCGAGAAATCCCCAAAAATCCTTTTCATCCCGGACAAATACTCCTTGAGGAATTTCTTGAACCAGCGGGCATCTCTCAGGCGACCTTCGCGGGACAAATAGGTTGGACGAGAACTCGCCTCAACGAACTGATTAAGGGAAAGCGCGGTATCACCGCAGACGCAGCCCTCGACTTGTCAGCAGCCTTGGGCACGTCCGCTAAGCTTTGGATGAATCTCCAGGCAACCTGGGACCTCTCTCAAGCGTTACGGAGAAGACAGGCTGCGTGACATTCAAGCACGCTGAGCCCGGACCTGCCGGGCCGCGCGCTGGCCCGTCCAGTACGCTCCGTGAACCGTCCCAGGGTCATGGAGATGCAGGGCTTCCCCAGCGAAAAACAGCCGACCCGCAATCGGCCTTGAAAGAACCTCCGGTTCCCCGCCGTTCGCCCCGACACGGAGATAGGCATACGACCCGCGCGCAAACGGGTCCGAGCGCCAGCGCTGGATCATCACATCGGTTGGTTCGGGAATGGTCGTCCCCATCACGCTGGAGAAGTCTTTCCGCAGCCGCATCACAATGGCCTGGTCTGACAGCTCCTCAATCTCGTCGGCGGCAGTCCCGCCGCTGAGACCGACCAGCATAGGTATGCCAGCATAAGCGGCAAAATTGACGTAGAAAGAGCACAGGCTGCGGCCACACACAAAAACAAAATCCGGCTCCTCGGGCCAAAACACGCGTGGAAAGCGCAGGATAATCTTATTGAAGAGTCCCATACCGATGCGGGACAAGGCGATCCGATGTGAGGGGGGTAATGCCGGCTCAAAGACGATCCGGTCCGATTGCAGCACCCCGATGGGAACGGTGACAATCACTCCGTCTGCGGTAAACGTTTCCCGCTCTGTCTCAACCCGGACGCCGTCTGCTCCGTATGCAATTCGCTTGACAGTCTGACCGAACCGGACCGGGAGACCTTCGGCAAGGTGTCGGACCAGCCTGTCCATCCCGTCGAGTACGAATTGCTCCTCCGAAGCCAACCTTTCCCCTGTTGGGCCGGTTATCGATTCGTACAGTAGACCGGCAAAACCGAGATCGTGCGGAGACGCGGCGTAGAGGTTTTCTATCCCCCTCTCGATCCGGCAGCGCGCCAGACGACCGGCCTCGGTCAACGGAGCAGGGAGCGCGTCCAAGACATCGGCAACCGAAACCCTGGTGCCGGGGCGTCCTAGCCAGCGGCGAGCCAGGGTCGAGACATAGGTCCAGCCGCTCTGTCTATATATCGCCGCCTCCAATTTCGCATATTCGGACTCAAACGCGGCGCGGGGCACGGCCGACCGGCCGGCCGTGCCTAGTTCATAGGCCGCCAGATTGCCATACTCGCTCACCCGCGTCCTGAGACCCAGGTTCGCGGCAACGGCCTTGAGCGGATTGCCCCGCCCGCCGTGCAGCCAGGACGCCCCGAGATCAATGGGGGTTTCAAAGCGGCGGTCAGTCCAGACCCGGCCGCCGATACGGTCTCGGGCTTCCAGAATGGTGACCGCATAACCGGCGCGCTGGAGCTCTCGGGCCGCAGCCAGCCCGCTCATGCCGGCCCCAACAATCAGGACTCTGCCGCCGGGAGGAACCGCAGAGTATATTTGGGATCGACAACCAGGCAACACGACCGCCCCAGCCCTCAGCATCAGCTTGTGAAAGTCGCGGCGTGCGATAGGGGTCTCCACATCACCCCTGCTCACGCCGTCCGATTAAGCACATACTGCGGGGCCATCTCCCGGTCCAGATACTGATTCAAGAACTCGACACACACCGGACGGCATTGCCGGAAGAGGTCGGCCCGCTGAAGGTCCTGGGCGGTTGGCGGCTGAGCCGCGGCCTCGCGGAGCTGAGCGAGCAGGTCGTCCTTGTTGAAACGAAGGTGCGTGCGGTTTTCCATAACCAGCTCACCATCAATAATGACGGTCTCCACATCCGTCCCCTTGGCCCGATAGACAAAGGCATCAGCCATATGGATGTCAGGCGCAAGATACGGCTGGGTCATGGTTTGCAGATTGACCAGAATGATGTCCGCGGCCCGGCCCGGCTCGAGCTTGCCAATGGCGTCTGCCCGCAGGGTTGCCCGCGCCCCGTTCAGCGTGGCCATGCGAATGACGTCGTGTGGGCTGACCCAGGGCGAGGACGGACGTGGCAGGCGGTGCAGCTTGGAGACCAGACGTAGTTCCTGGACCATATCGTCATCATCGTTCAGCGTTCCGCCATCCGTCCCGACTCCGATATTGACGCCACGCTCGTGCATAAAAGCCACCGGGGCGATACCGCTCCGGAGACGCAGATTCGAGCTGGCGTTGTGGCACACCGTCACCCTGGTCTCGGCCAGGAGCGCCAGGTCGTCCCGCGTTGTCCAGACAGCATGAGCAAAAGAGGTGCGGGGACCGAGCAGACGCATATCGTGCAGCCAGGCCATGTTGCTCTTGCCGTAGTGCTTAAAGAAGTATTCGGCCTGATACGGCGTTTCGACGACGTGCAGGTGGAGTCCCCTCCCCTGTTGGACCCGCTCCCCGATCGCTTCGAGAATATCCGGTGTTGTCCAGACGGCGTTAATCGGCCCGTAGAGAATTTTTACCTTGGCCGCGCCCTCTTGATTGTGTTCGGTATAATACTTCTCGACAAGGTTCAGATAGGTATCGCGGTCTATGGGCGGACGGGCCTTCAGTGCGGCTTCGACCCGTGTGCGGAGCGGTGCGCTCAGGTGTTGCAGAAACCAGTCGTCGTCATAGGCAAACGGGTGCTGGTTCATCACCTCAAGCGCCAGGGCAACCCGCTGCCCCGAGGTCTCATAGGCTTTGAGCGTCGCGTTGACCTCGTCCTCGTAGTTCCCCGTGCGGCAGAAATGACTGTGCAGGACCGTCGTCACCCCGGACTCAAGCAGCTTCATATTGCCGTAGAGCGTATCCAGATAGACGTTGGTCGGGGATTTGAGCATCAGCAAGTCGTAGATCCACGGCTCCAGGGTATCGTCCAGCGCGCCCTGCTGGATCGCGCTGAGCCCCCAACCGTGGTGATGCACGTCTATCAGGCCGGGCATCACGAGATGTTCGTGTGAACCGACCTCCCGGTAGTCGGGGTATTGTTTTTTGAGCGCGCCATAACTCCCCACCGCCGCAATGCTGGTCCCGGTCACGGCCACGGCCGCGTCCTGCACCACCGCCGTTTTTTCTCCCGGCTGGGCCGGGTTGAGGAGGTATTTGCCGTGTACGAGTAAGTTAGTCATGGGTTTGCTCCTGTCGTTAAAAGGCCGCGCTCAGCCGTTCCTTGGGATATTCTGCCCCGACAACGTGTTCGATGGTGAGCGCCCGGACCATCTGATAGGTCCGCACCCGGAAAGCGGGATCGCACGACATGCGGATATACATGTCCTGTGGCTTGATGTCATAGTCTTCGCGCAGCCATTCGAGCATATTCTGGGCCGCATCATACACGGCATGCTCCATAGGCCGGTTAATGCCCACCGCCACAATACTGTCGGGTTTTTCAATCCGCACGCAGGGCAGACGCTTGTTTTTCACCACCGTACAGCTCAACTGCACGGTGGCACGGGTCTCGTCGGCAATACCGGTAAACTCGGTGTCTCCCTGGCCGCCGTGAATATCTCCGATATACAGCAGGCCACCCGGATTATAGGAGTTCAGATAGATCGTATGCCCGGCGCAAATATCGCGGCAATCGATATTGCCGCCAAAGGGGCCCTGTCCGAGGAGAGACGTGAAGACTTCCCGCTCCGGTGCGGTGGCCAGCGTGCCGCAAAAGGGTTGGAGGTCCCAGGTCAGCTTATCGGAGTAGACGCCCTTGCCGTCGCGGGTATGGCCACTCGGTCCGGGCAGATGCTCAATCACCTGCACCCGGGCCTGAGCGCATTGGCCGTCGAACAGGGTCGAATTTCCGTACGGGCCGATGCCGGGCAGAATGCCCGAAAAGCCGTAGCGCCAGGGATCGATAAAGTCGATATGCACGGCTAGCACATCGCCTGCCTCGCAGCCTTCTATATAAACCGGGCCAACCACGGGATTGTATTTGGGTGGGTAGGCGACCGCGAGCGCGGCAACATGGGGGTCATCCACAAACTGATGGACAACCGGGTTATCGCTGTCGTCCTCGATGAGGCCTGTGAGCGCATCCTCGGTCTCCACCTGAAAGACTTCACCGGTCTGGACCCGCAGGACGGGCTCGTCCCGGTTATCGAAGGCATATTTGGTTACCTCGCCGCGTTGGATTTTCTGCATGCCGACCCTCCTTATGACTGCTCGATAGAATCCCGCCGGGCTCAATTGTGACACTGGCTGAGACGCCCTGCAAGCGAACGGGGTTCGAGCCTTGACATGGCCGCGAAGAAAGAGGAAGACGGCAGGGGAAAGGAGGCAGCATGAAAAAAGAGGCGATCTTTCCAGAGGCTCTTCCCATGCCGCGTGTTGCATACTCACCCGCCGTCAAGGCCGGACCGTTTGTCTTTATCTCCGGCCAAGTGGCCTCGGATTTTCAGACCGGCATTCCGCCGGCGGCCACCATTAACCCGAACTTCCCCCACCACGGCAGCAATATCGAACGCCAGACCCAGTATATAGCCAACAATCTGCGCGCCACGCTTGAGGCCGCCGGCTCCTCCCTGGAACAGTGTGTCTCATTCACGCTCTACCATACCCATACCCAGGAGTTGCACGGCGTTTCCGAGGTCTTGCAGCAGACGTTTGGCTCCACTGGCGTCCCGCCGCATACTACTGTTCTCTTGGAAGAACTGCCCGTACCGGGCTGTACCCTGGAGACCGACCTGGTGGGCTTTGTGTCCGAGACCGGCCAGCGGCCGGAGGTTATTCAGGCCGAGGCCCTGCCCCCGCCGGCCATACACGGGCTCGACGGCCAGGCCCTGTATCACTACGGCGTGAAAGCCGGCGAGTTTATCTTTACCGCCGGCCTGACGGCCACCGACTTTTCAAGCGGACTTGCGCCCGAAGCTCAGGTCGACCCCAACTTTCCCTATTATGCGGAGAGCGCCCGCTTACAAACCGAATATATTCTGAAGGCCCAACAGGCCGTTCTGCAGGCTGCCGGGGCATCGCTTGAGGATGTCGTCAAGGCAGAAGTCTATATGACGGACATCCAGGACTTTTACCGCCTGGAACAGATCTGGAAACAGTATTTTCCCACAGACCCACCAGCCCGAACCACCGTACCGGTCAACGACCTGGGCGTTCCGGGCTTACGTATCGCCATCAACCTGGTTGCTTATGTCCCACAGGACGGACCGGCGAAGCGCACCATCCGAACCGAGGCCGCTCCTCTTCCTCTGGCCCACGAGCCGCAAGCCGTACAGGCCGGCCCCTTTCTCTTTTTCTCTGGTCAGATGGCCACCGACTATCGCACCGGCGTACCGGCTGAGGCGCGGGTTGACCCGAATTTTCCGTACTACTCGTCCGCCGCGGAAAAAGAGGTAAACTATATTGTGAAAAACATCGAGGCGATCTGTCGAGCGGCCGGCACCTCGCATGATCAACTGCTCCGCCGGCGCGGGTTTTATACGGACTTTGGCGAGTTTTTTACGTCTTTCGCCGCGTGGGCCGAAGCCTTTCCGACCGACCCCCCGGCAAGTACCACCGTTCGTATCCCCGGTCCGCTTCCGATTCCTGGCTGCAAGGTCGTGATCGATTTAATAGGACTGGTTCCGGACGAAAACACATAAAAAGGCTTTACCCACCCGCTTTTGGCATAGCAGCGAACTACGCTGCTGTGGAGCACGGCTCTCTTCTCCTTTAGGAGTGCGGGCTTCCAGCCCGCATAGCGACCAGGATGGCTGCCCTCCCAGGAAGGGAGCCCCCCACCTCCCCTTCTGGGCCGCTTGGAGCAGTCCAGTGGCCTTCCCGACGAGAGCGGACTGGCACGGCTACAACCTCTCGTGAAATGCGCTAGGTGTCTTAAAGTGCATAATTCCCTCCGAGGAGGGGATAAAAAAGCTCCCCTCTTGGGAAGGGTGGCCCGAAGGGCCGGGGTGGATTCCTTTTCGCACCACACGTCCGAGGAGAGGATTTTCACTCCTTCGACGCCTTCTCCCCGTCATACCACCACGGCCGGACTTTGAATTTCTCTCCACCCCAGCCTTCATGCAACGGGACCATGAAGTCCGTACCAATGACTTTCTCCGTAAATTTCCACTCCCCTTCAACACGGAGCAGCTTGTCTTCATAAAATCCGGCAACAACAATAGATTCGCCCTTCAGGTCGCCGACTGCATCAAAATAGCTCTTTGAAAACGCCCGCTCACCGTCAAGGGTGATGACCTGGTTATGAATGAGATGCCGTAAGACCCCGAGACGATGGCGCATATAGCGTCCGTACCAGCGCTCGACGGCGGCGCGCCCTTCTCGGCGGCGGCCCGGAGGGCTGACGACCAGGTCACACGAATCGTGAAACAGCGCCATCACATCTTGAAATTCCCCCCGGTCCACGGCCCAACAATAGCGATGGACCAGCTCGCGTATGGCTTCTTTTTCAACAAGCTCCCGCAGCATACGGTCCGACTCTTGCCCCATGCGTGCCTCCTTATTGACCCCGTCCGTTTATATATCACGAGAGGAAAGACCATGTCCCTCCCGTTGGGCCTGGCGGAGAGAGAAGAATCCGGGGGATGTGCTACACCGCCTTCACCGTCAGCTGTAGCGGATACTGGTGGAGCGAACTCGCGCCCCGCGGGGTCACCCGATTCATATCCCCAATGAAGAACCCACGCTGCATATCCCGTGTGACGGGATTGGGTTCAATGACAATGAGCTGATTCTCTTGAAAAGGGACATCAAGATCGACCGCCCAGCACGGGTCACCCGGAACCGAAGCATAGGGTGGGTTGATCCCCTGGGTATATCCATGGATCACAGGACACTGAACCGTATACCCTTCGTCAAGAATACGCCGAGACAACGCAAACACATCCCGCGGCGTATTGCCGACCTTCACAACTTTTTGAACCTCCGAGTACAGCGTGACCGCTAATTCCTCCAGTTTTTTGAGCTGAGGCGGTGGTTCTCCCAAAGCGACCGGACGGATGAGCTGCCCTGGGTAACCATAATACGTTCCCGTGGTCTCGGTCAGAATCAGATCCCCGGGCCGAATAGTCCGGGTAGACCCTCCCGCGACCCACCAGGAGTAGGGAATAGACGGCTGAGCCATTGGGGTAGACGCCAGTGCCGCCCCATACAGAGAGCCCCCTAACTTGAGATATGTTCCATGGAGCGTGGCGACGATCTCATGATCTTTCATGCCCGGCTCGACCGTATCAACGACTGCACGAAAGGCGCGATCGCACAGTTCCGCGCCCTTTTCATACCATTCGATTTCTTCCGGACTGGCGCACAGCCGGATCTGGTACATCAGGTCCTGAGCCTCGACAAAGGTCGCTTCAGGTAGGGCATCGTGCAAGAAGAGCCAGAGGTCGTGGGGCACACGGTCGGCAATACCCACCGTTCCCGTTTCCAGCCCGCCCTCTTTAAGCCGCTCCACGAGCGCCTGGTGGTTCACTCCGGCTCCCCAGCGAACGTCCCGGATGCCCGACTGCGCAGCCGCCTGCGGCAGGAACGAATAGAGACTCGCAAACAAGGTAGGCTCCTGGTCTAGCGGAAAGACAATGGCTCCATAGGCAATATCGATATAATTGCCGACATAGATCAGATTCGCGCTAAAGACATACCCGTTGCTGAACATGAGCAGACAGTCGATATGACGCTCAGCCATCGCAGTGCGGATTGCCTCATAGCGACGCTGGTACTCCGCCGCCGAAAACCTGGGCCAGTGACCCTGATTCTCGGCGCGAATCCGCGCGTACAAAGCTTCGGCATTTTCAATACCGGGAGGCTGTAAAGTATGCGCCATCGTCCCTCTTTCGATTTTCGCTCTTCCTCGCTCCTACCTACCCCCTCTTTATCACCCCACTTTTAATCAAAATGATAAATCCGGGCGGTATTCCCCCCGACAATTTTCGCCTTTTCCCCTTCGCTACAGTCCGCCAGGATGGTCTCAAGCACCTGGCGCGAGTTGGGGAAGGTACACTCCGGGTGGGGGTAGTCCGAGCCCCACAGGATATTATCCACACCGATGATATCGCGGTCCCTGATACCGAGGGCATCCTCCTGGAAGCTGAGGAAGACGTTCCGCCGGAAATAGTCGCTCGGCAGCATATCTTCCTTGAATTTCTGCCGGCCTCCGGTCGCCGGGCGTTGGATGAAATTGTAGTCCATCCGTTCCAGGAAATGCGGCACCCAGGCCAACTCCTGCTCGACCGACCCGATTTGGAGTTTCGGATAGCGCTCGAACACGCCACTGAAAATAATATGCGACAGCGACATGCGCACCCAGTAATCGACATTGGTCAGAAAGGCGGTGCTGACCGCTTCCAGATCGACCAGGGGCGAGTTTGGAGCGGGCCGGTTGGTCGCAATATGCAGGCTCAGCGGGAGGCCCAAATCCTGGGCCACGGCCCACAGCGGCTCGTACTCGGGAGAATCATAGCTATGTCCCTCCAACGGGTAGACCGTGATCATTGCACCGCACAGCCCCAGCTTGGCGCAGCGCTCCAACTCCCTGACACTCTCCGCGACATCGTCAACATTCAGCATGGCAATGCCCTTGATCCGCTGCGGGAAGGGCTGGCAGAACTCGGCCAGCCAGTCGTTATAGGCCCGGCACAGGACGGTCAGGAGCTCACCATCCGGAATGCTGTACAGCAGCAGTCCCTGCGTCGGGTAGAGCACGTCGGCATCAATGCCATCCAGGTCCAGGTCTTTAAGATGTTCCTCGGGGAGATAGGCTCCGGGCCGGACGTTTTCCATAACGTCACCAAACCTCATCGAGTCCCGCTCTTCGGGCACGAACCGCTTTCCGGCCTGTGAGCCGCCGGACCCTCCGCTGACCCCTTTCACCCCATCGCAGACCCACCAATCAGTATTGTCTTCTTCGCGGCGAACGACATGCGGAGCCCGATCTCTGAACCGAGCATCGACCCGGCTGATCCATAAATCCGACGGCTCGAACACATGACTATCGGATGAAATAACTTTGTACTCAGCCATACTGCACCCTCCTAAAAATATTTAGATCACATTGAGTTCTTGCAGCGGTCGCCCCGCGACCACACGTTCAAACCCGAGCGGCGTGATATCTACCGTCCGGTATGCGCCATGCACAATCAACTCGGCAATACCGCGACCAACGCCAGGGGCCTGTTGGACCCCGTGGCCGGAAAAACCGTTGGCAAAAAGGAAATTTTTCAGTACGGGATGCCGACCCACAATGGCGTTCTGGTCAAGCGTGTTATAGGCGTAGTGCCCGCTCCAGGCGTTGACCTGCTTGATCGCTTGGAAAACGGGAACGCGGTGCGCCAGGGCCGGCCAGACGATCTCATCGAACAGATGATACTCCACCCGAAAATCTTCTGTCGGGGGGTCCTGGTCTGCCGGTGGAGACACCCCGCACACGAAGTACTGGCCTTCGGGACGAAAATAGACGCCGGAGACATCCACGACCAAGGGGCAGGCTTGCAGCACGTCGGCCTGCCGACAATCGAACACGAACACACACCGTTTCCGACTTTCGACCGGCAGCTCAATATCGGCCATACGAGCGATCTTCCCGGCAGCCGGACCGGCGGCATTCACCAGCTCGCCACACGAAAATACCCGTCCGTCGGCGAGTTGCACGGCCTCCAGACGCTGCCGCGTAACGTGCAGCGCAACGACCTCGCCGGTCAGAAGCTCAGCGCCCCGTGCGACGGCCGTGTTGCGGAGCGCGTACAGCAGGCTGTGGGCATCAAACCAGCCTTCCCCGGATAGCCCAAGGCAACCGGCAGCGAGGTCCGAGGTCGCGAGCCACGGGAAACGCGCCTGCAATTCGGCCGGACCCAGCAGACAGACATCTGCGCCCTGCTGGGTTTGGACCCGCACGTTGCGTTCAAGAATAGCTTTCCCCTGCCCACTCGCCAGCAGCAGATAGCCCGCCTCTCTGAAGCTGACCTCGACATCCGCCCCCAGGCGGTCTTTGGCCGTTCGTAGGAACTCCACCCCAAACTGAGACAGGTGAATATTCACCGGGGTCGAGAACTGCTGTCGAATCGAAGCTAAAGAGCGTGTGGTTGAGCAATACTGATAGGAGGGATCTTTTTCGATGATGAGCACGCGGCCCTGAAAGTCATCGTCCGCAGTGAGAAAGTAGGCGACGGCACTGCCAATAATGGCTCCACCAACAATGACGACATCGTACCCGGCACTCCGCTTGGCCATAGCTCGCCCCAGGTTTTAGGACGTTCGCGCCGCCGTAAGACCGCGTGGGTTAAGACAGAGGACAGGATTCGGCTAGGTCGCTTCCATCTCGGCCTCGGCGGCAATTTTTTCCAAGATGGCAGCCATCTCGCCAGGGTCGGACACAAACGACGGAAAGTCAAGGATCAAGCGGCTCACGCCCAGGCGTTCCCAACCCGGTAGGTCCTTAAGAACCCCCTCGGCCGTGCCGGCGATAATCACCGCGGTAATCTCTATGGTCGAGAAGTCGCGGCCCGCCTCGTCACACATCTGCCTGAGCGTCTGCAAATCCTTCGCCAAGTCGCCTTCGGTGCTATACACATCGTCGGGATGCTCGGAGACGACCTGCCAGCCGTCGGCCATGCTCACCACCCGGCGGAGGCCGGCTCGCCCACGCCCGCCAATCGTAATCGGCGGGTGCGGCTTTTGGAGCGGCTGAGGCCGACACTGGACGTCCGTAAACCGGTGGTACTCGCCTTCAAAGCGCGGCTCCTCGGCCGTCCAGAGTTCTTTCCAGATCTGGATATGCTCGTCCGTGCGCGTCCAGCGTTTGGCAAACGGAACCTCCAGGGCCTGGAACTCCTCTTCCAGCCAGCCGCTGCCCACCCCGACAATCAAACGGCCATTTGACAGCACGTCCAACGAGGCCAGCATCTTGCCGGTCACCACCGGATGGCGGTACGGTGCCACGATCACGGTAAACCCCAGCCGCACCCGGTGGGTACAGGCCGCCACAAACGACAGCACGGTAAACGGCTCCAGATGGGCGCCCTTGGGGTCGGCAATATAACGCCCCGACTTGCTGTACGGGTACGGGGTATCGATCTTGGTCGGCATGATGACATGGTCGGGCGCCCAGATCGACTCGAAGCCGCGATCTTCGGCGAGCTGGGCCATGGCCAGCATATTCTCATGGGTCGCCATCGCGCCAAATGCGGGCAGCATAAAACCGATTTTCATGAAGTCTCCCTTAACTCCCTGGCCTTTCCACTTACGGAGGGAATGTTCTGCTTCCTCTCCTATACCACGTCTCGTCGAGATGAAAATACTGTTCAGGCGACCGCTTGCTTCCATCTGGGGGTCATGATCTGGTTGGGGATACGGATGGTTATTCATGCCCGCGAAGGAGGATGAAAGGTATGAGCACAATGGTCTTGATCGAGTTATCGGTAAAACCGGAAGCAGTTGATGATATGAAGGCGGTGATGAGGGAGTTATTGACCGACACGCGGGCTTACGACGGCTGTCAGAGTGTTGATTTCTACGACAACACCGAGACCAAAGGCAACATGGTCCTGTATGAAATATGGGACTCCCGCGCCCATCAGGAGCGCTATTTACAGTGGCGGTCGGAAACCGGTACCCTCGCTCCCCTCCAAGCCCTGGTCACCGCCCCGCCCAAGATTCAGTATTTCGATAAGGTGGACGCCTAGACGCTCGTGTCGGCTCCGCAGGCGGCGCTCTCTCCCCGAGGGCTTACATCCCGCCCTGCGGCCACATCTATCAGATCCTGAGCGTCGTTTATTTCGCCACGGCAACGCTGGCCGAGCCGTCCCGGCGAGACTGAGAGGAGACCTGGGCGGGAGCCGATTCGGAGCGCCGGTATTGCACCGCCGGATGTGGCGGGCTCAGCCGTGCTTGTCCGGCCCCATAGAGTTTTTCGCGCAGGGTACCGTCCTGATACTCCGTTTGCATCATTCCGCGTTTTTGGAGAACCGGCACGACGCCGTCAACAAACTCTTCAAACGTTCCCGGCGTCACGGCGTAGGCGAGGTTGAACCCATCGACTCCGGCCTCGGTCCATTTCTGAAATTCGTCGGCGATCTGTTCCGGTGTCCCCGCCACCACCGGGCCGCCACCACCAAGGCCGACATATTTGGCCAGGTCACGTATCCGCCACTTACGCTCCGGGTCTAAGTGGACGAAGTTGTTCCAGAGCGTACGGATAGCGTTTGTTTCAACATATTCGAGTGGTTCGTCCGGGTCGAGCTGGCCGAGATCGTAGCCGGCCCAGCCACACCACAAGGCCATTGATCCGTCATAGCTCGTGTGTTCCAGGTAATCGTCATACTTCTGCTTGACTTCCGCTTCTGTGCCGCCGGTGACCGTTTTGAGATAAGCAAAGAAAAGAATATCCTCCGGGTTGCGCCCGTTCTGCTCTGCCTGTTTCCGAGTCGCCTGGATGGTCTGCCGCGCAACCTCAAGCGTCGGGGAAGCAATAAACACGCACTCGGCGTGGCGGGCGGCAAAGGCCTGTCCACGGGATGAGGAGCCGGCCTGGTATAACACCGGGGTGCGCTGCGGGGACGGTTCGGACAGATGACAGCCGTCCATTTTGTAATACTTGCCCTCGTGGACAACGTTCCACACCTTGCTCGGGTCGGCGTAGATGCCGCGCTGCTTGTCTTTGACCACCGCGCCATCCTCCCAGCTCGATTCCCACAGCTTGTAGCACACCTCGCAATACTCATCCGCCATGTCGTAGCGTTCGTCATGTTCGGGCAAACCGGACCGGCCATAGCTGCGCCCGGCGCTTTCCAGATACGAGGTCACGATATTCCAGGCCACCCGGCCCTGGGTAAGATGGTCAAGCGTCGAGATAAGCCGGGCAAAAGTGAAGGGAGGGTACTGGAGGATCGAACTGGTAAAGGCGAAGCCCAGGTGTTCTGTTGCTGCGGCCATAGCCGGGACCAGCAGCATGGGGTCGTTCACCGGTGTTTGCGCGGCCTGGGTCAGGGCGGCCTCCCGATTACCCCGGAACACATCGTACACACCCACGACATCGGCCAGGAACAGAGCGTCGAATTTCCCCCGTTCCAATAACCGGGCTAATTCAATCCAGGTATTGAGGTCGGTGTAGTTCTCCATCTTATCTTCCGGCAGGACCCACAGGCCGGGCGATTGGTGCACCACACAGTTCATATGAAAGGCGTTGAAATAGATGCGTTTTTTCACTGTCTTCTCCTTGGTACTGGCCCATTCCTATAGAAAAGGGAATGGACCCTCAACCTCTGCCGCACCGGACGGGATCGACGCGGTTGTCAGGAGACGCGTAGCTCAGCCGCCCTACTCCCATATCTGAGCGAGGGGCGGTTGAATCTGCTGCGGGTCGAGCTGGAGTTCGTGGACGCTCAAGGACGACAGACAAAAATCGCTGGGCGGATGCTGCATGGTCGCGGTTGCGCCATCGCGAAACAGACGCTCCAGCGCCGAGGTCTTAAAGATGGCGTGACCGCCCCCCATTTCGAGCGCCGAGCGGGTCGCGGCAGTGACGGCTTCTCCGACAATATATTTAGCTTTGAAGTAGGTGGCCAGGACCTCCGCGGTCTGTCCTTCCACTGTTGTGCCATACTGCTTTGGGCGGTCCGTATAGCGCTGGCGTTCATAGGCTTCGTCGGCCAGCCAGGCCACGTAGCGCAGCAGCCAGCGGGCGGCTTCCAGTTGGGCGCTCATCATGGCAACCCGGCGCCGAATGTCGGGATGATAGGCCAAGGGCTGGCCGTAGCCTTTGGGCTGGCGCTGCGTCACATTGTCTTTGATCGCACTCAAGGCCGCAAAGCCAACGCCGAGATAGACGGCGGTATACGGAATATTGAAACTCGGCTCATTGGTGGCCAGCCATTCACCAATCTTGGGAATGGGTTCGCCCAGGATGGCCTCGTCCGGCACAAAGCAGTCTTCGAGGATCAGATTATCGCTGCGGGTCGCTCGCATGCCGAGCGTGTCCCACACATGCTCGAAGCGCACGCCGGGCGAGTCGGTCGGCACTACCGCAACCAGGGCCGTTTGTGGATTGGCAATCTCCTCGGGATGGGCAAAGAGACAGAGATAGTCGGACGATTCGCCCATGGAGCAGAACGATTTCTTACCCGAAAGCCGATAGCCCCCGGACACCCGGCGAGCCCGCGTTGAACAGGCAAACGTCATGGGTACAATGCTGGTGGTACTCGGTTCGGAGAGAATGGCGGCAATCAGCTTGCCTTGTTTGGTCGCCAGTTCAGCTACCCATTTTTTTATTTCATCCGGCAGAGCCGAGTGCATCAGCGAGGCCAAAGTTGCGGCGTGCATATTGAACGAGAGCGCCGTCGACGCACAGCCTTGGGCGATTTCCTCGGCGGCAATGGTATAGCCGAGGAGCCCGGCCTCTTGGCCGCCGTACTCCTTGGGGACGACCAAGCCGTAGAAGCCGGCGTCTCGGAGGGCCGCATAATTCTCCTTGGGCGGAGAGCCGTCCCGGTCGTGCTCGGCCGCACGGGTCGCAAAGTCAGCGGAGAGCTGACGGGCAACTGTCTGGATACGAATATGGTCCGCGGTCAGTCCGAATTCCATGCGAGCCTCCTTGGCCGTTGTCGTGTGGGCGAAGGCCGTTCCCCGGCGTGCTTATGCCGCCTCCAGCCAGCGCTGCGACATCGCGCTGAATTCCTCGCGCAGGGCAGGCATCACGTCGGCGGCAAACAGGTCCATGTTCTTGATGACCCGATGGTGCGGCATATCGCCCGCGTGCAGGAGGGGAAGCAGCAGGCCGAAGCCGAGTTCCTTGACCAGGTGGGCGAGACGCTCGCGCACGGTCTTGGCGCTGCCCACGACACAGTAGCCGCGCTCGTTGAGCTGCTTGAAATCCATGCTTTCCCAATCGAAGTCGGCCGCGCGGGCCAGGATGCGCCGCATGGACGTCGCGGACGTGTAGCCCGGCGGGAAAAACATTTGCCATTTATGACGCAGGCCGTAGTGGTAGAGCCACAGGATATGAGCCTCGGCCTCTTCTTCTGCGCGGCTGTCCGTCTCGGCCACGTAGACCGGCAGGAGGTGACCCATTTGATAGGGCGAGGCTTCGTAACCGTACTGATCCGCAGCCTCGCGGTAGGCATCGAAGAACCACTTCACCAGGTCATCCGGCATGAACACCGCAAGATAGGGGTATTTGCGGTCGGGATGGGCGCACCACTCGACGGTTTCCTTACTGCCGAAGCCGGGGATCCAGATCGGCGGGTGTGGTTTCTGGAGGGGGCGCGGCCAGACATTAACGTAGCGGACTTGATAATGCTCGCCGTCAAAGTAAAACGGGCCGGTCTCGGTCCAGGAGCGGATGATCAGATCGTGCGCTTCGCGGAAACGCGCCAGCGAATACGTGGGGTTGATCCCCAGGGAAAAGTATTCGTCCCCAATGCCGCGCACAAAGCCGGAAATAATCCGCCCGCCGGTCACGACATCGAGCATGGCGACTTCTTCGGCGACCCGGAGAGGATGATCGCGGAGCGGCAGGCCGTTGCCGACCATCGCAATCTTCATCCGCGAGGTCCGGCGGGCCAGCATGGCGGCCATAATGTTCGGCGACGGCATGGTGCCGTAGGTGTTCTGATGGTGCTCGTTGACGCACACGCCCTCGAACCCCAGCTTTTCGGCATACTCAAGCTGGTCCAGATATTGATTGTAGACCGTATGCCCTTTTTCGGGATCGTAGTATTTATTCGAGAGCGTCACCCAGGCCGATTCATGTTTGGTCTTGTCGGCAAAGTCGGCGGGCAGGTCGGGCCACGGCATGAGATGAAAATTATAAAACTGCATAGGCCGCTCCTGTCGGGACGAGACCGCTAGTCCTGAATCATCCGCTTTTCCGCCCAGCCCTTTTCAAAGGGTGTCCAGAACTCGAACTTGACGCGCAGGGTCTGGATTCTCCACTCGCCATCGACCCGCACATAGTCGTCGCTATATTTGGCCGCACCCCACACGGCTTTATCCCCGTCTTTCTCGGTCATCGTGCAGGGCTGGAACAGATACCACTGCCCCGTGGCCGTGTCGCCGTCGACTTCAATGATGGGATTCATGACGTTGTGCACGGCAAACGGAATGACTCTGGTCGCCCCGGTGAAGAACTTCCGAATGGCTTCCCGGCCGTCGTATTTGCCAAACACGTCAACCCCACCGTCCCACACCCCGTCTTCGGCAAACAGCTCGGCAATCCCGTCCGGGTTGTAGCCGTTGTCACAGTGCGCGCAGTATTCGGCCTTGACTTTTTTAATGGCCTCAATGTCTTCCAAAACCTGGAGCCGTTGGACTAACTCGTCAACACTCATGCTGGCCTCCTTATGAAACGCGTCGGTTACAGCGCTATTCTTGAATCTCTATTCTTGGCCTGCGTTAAACGCGAGGCCGGTCTTCTTAATCTCCTCTAACACTCCCGGGCCGGTCTGGTCTATCTGCGCGGCCACGCTGGGTGGAAAAGCGATGTCCTGCATATCGTGCACGCCACCGGTAATGAGCACTTGGAGGCAACCTTCGTCATCGCCGATATTCGTGAAGCTGCGACACACGCCTGGCGGTACTGAGATCGTGTCAAATTGATGCAGTACAATTTCGTGTTCTCCGTCATCACCCCACTGGATTTTGAACGTCCCTTTGAGGCAGGTAAAAATCTCGTGCGTCTTGTGATGGGCGTGCAGTCCCGGCCCCTGGTTGGGTGGACACACGGCCAGCGTCATGGAATAGCCATCGGCTTCAGCAATCGGGGCCGGCCCAAACGGCCCTTCTCCGCCCTTAGAGGAGATAACGGGCAAGAGCTTACGGGCGTAGATGTGGTCCCGGGCTGCCAGCGGAATTTTGCCGTTCTGCATAGCCGGAATGGGCTTCAAGTCTTGGAAGCGGGCAATGCGGGCTTCCATGTCTTCAGGGCTCACCGAGATCGTTTTCATGCTGGCCTCCTGTGTCTCTCTACGCTTCAGTATTGAGGAACCGTACGGGCGGGTGCCCATCGTTACCATAGCCAAGCTTGTATTTTTTGCAAAGACATTTTTTTGTCCCAGCGGCAATCGGGAGGGATAGCCTGTCTTGCAGAGAACCGTTAGTCTGGACCGTGAGCGAGACCGTAAGGGAGGACGAATGCCGTTTATTGTTCTATTCGTAGGATTACTGGTCTGGGCCGGGCCGAGTTGGGCGCAGGATGAGCGCAGCGGCATGACCCGGGAGACCGTATTGGAATGGGCGCGGCAGTATCAAGACGCCCAGCCGGAGTTTACGCCCGGCGAGACCCTGGGGCTGAGCGATATGGACAAGATCCGGCCCTTTGTGCCACCCGGATATTTTGAAGAGTTTCAGTTTCCGGAAGTGACCTTCGACATCAGCTCCCCAGGCGATTATCCCCCGCGGACAGACTATCTCGAAGCAACCGAGAAATTCACCGGCCAGACCCAGCTTGCCGAGGACGGCAGTCTAAAAAATTATGTTGCCGGCCAACCGTTTCCCGCGGACCAGTTGGACCCGGCAGACCCGACCGCGGGTCTCAGGATTGGCTGGAATTTTAATTTCCGCTGGCAGCATTATGGCATCAAGGTCGGCAATTTCGCCACGATCATGATCAAACCGGGAGGGACGCACGGTGTGTTGCCGGGCATACCCGAGGATATGATTCAACCGGGTGGCACAGTCGAGCGCGTGCTCCAGCAGCGCTATCAGCGGGTGTATCACAGCCATCTCGCCATGCTGCCCGAACAGAATTACACCCTACCCGTTGATGGGGCCGCGGAATTTGAGTGGAAAGATATCAACGACTTTACCGACCCGTATGAAATGCGCGGTCTGCGGGTGCTCATCCAGCGTTCCAGCGACCCGCACCAGCCTGACCAGGCGTGGACCTATGTTCCGTCCCTGCGCAAAGTCCGCCGCGTGTCCGCGGAAGAGAAGGCCGATTCTTTCCAGGGCTCGGATACGACCATCGATGACTTCTTCGGCTTCTCCGGGCGGGTACTGGATTATGACTGGACTTTTCACGGCTGGAAGGATGTACTGCACATCATGAACTCGCCCCACGCCTATGCGCACTATTACGGGCCCGCGGGCCGGGCACCGCTCGGGCCGTGGGAGCTGCGCAAGGCCATGGTGGTCGAGCTCAAGCCCAAGCGGGAAAATCATCCCTACAGCAGCAAGCTCCTGTTTATGGACGCCCAGACCTATCGGGTCGTCTCCGGTATGGCGTTCAACCGGGAAGGGACGCTGTGGAAGGTGTGGGGCATGCAGCACTCCTGGTCCGAAGACGCCCAACACCTGCCGGAAATGAATACGGGCGCACATCTCGTTCGGTATCTTGGCGTCACGGTCGTTGACGTGAAAACCGACCAGGCGTCGTTATTTCCGGCGCTGGATATGGGCTACCCGGAGGTGGATATGGAGGAGGTGCTGAGTCTGTACGATGTGAACAAGTTGACTGAGGGACGACGCTAGCAGGGATACGAGGCCGGAGCCATGCGGTTGGGTCTGACATTCTCATTCTTTATTTTCAGCTTATGCCTGGCGCCCGTGGTATGGGCCGACTCGCCCGCGACGGCAAAAACCTGGCGGGTGGTGGGCGAGCTGACCGAGGCGGAGCGTGAACTGTTCGATCCTCGAACCGATACGCCACGCGACCCGGAGCAGCCGTATATACCCGCCGAGCGTTATCCGTTTCAGCCGCCCTATACCGCAGAGGAGATGGGCTATCGGGCCATGGAGTTCAGCCACTCGCCACGCTGGTCGTGCAATTTTGTCGATGTGAGTGGGGCGCTGACCGCACACGGGTATCTCATTACGGATAAAATGCACAGCCCGATATTCTATGTTCCAAATGCAAAGGGCATGCAGGGCTTAGAAGGCGAGATCTACGGAACGAAACCAGGTGAGCCGACACGAAAAATAACTGGTCAAACCTTTTTCCCGCCAGAAGACCTCGGGAACCAGATGTTTATGACCATGTACCGAGCTGGACAAGAGCCACTGACCCGCTGGGATCTCTTTGTTTATTCACCCGCCTTGCGGCGGGTTCGTCGTCAGCCCCAGCCACGTCGAGGCGATAAATTGGCACAGGGGGCAGAGAGTTTTGACGATATCTTTGGCCGTGATCCGTGGGAGTTTTCCTGGAAGCTCATTGGCGTCGACACGCTGCAGAAAACAGTCCGCTTCCCCACGACCCGGTCAACTGTCACCTTAGGAGAGTCAGACGGCACCCTCCACGATGTTCCGACTGATCAGATTAAAATGATGGGCGATGACTACCCTTTTTACACCAAAGAGGGGGGTATTGATTGTTGGGTAGTAGAAGCTTCAGTCGAAGAAGAATGGCTGCCCGGATATTATGCGCCAAAGATTATCTATTGGCTGGATAAGCATTATTTTTATCCGTTGCGGATAGAGCAGTACGGCCAGGATGGCAATCTGATTTTCATCGAAACCCGCATCGCGACCTATCGGAATCCCAACATGGGAGACAAAGGCTACGGCCTATTGTTTAACCATTACTGGGATGTCACGCTCGATTACATGCGCTACAGCGTGCATGATACCCACCATCTCAAAGAATGGTCGGCTGAAGACCAGGAAGTTTTCTTTAGTCCTGGGGTGCTCCCCCGCGTGTGGTATTTTGCCCAGCTTAAAAGTCAATCCGAAGTACTGACCCCGGAGCAGTATTTTCTGCGTCCGACCGTAGACCGGGAGAAGTTTCCTCAACACCGCAAGATAGAACTCTCGGCCGACATTGAAGAGAAAATCCGCGCCCAGGAGGAAGCTGGACATCTGGTATTCATCGAGGAAGAGGATTGAGGCAGACGCTGCCCCCTGGATGCCGGTGACCCCAGAGACCCAACAGACTCAAAGGACTCAACAGACTCAAAGGACTCTTCCCATCCTCCAACCTCTGGATGCCGGATCAAGTCCGGCATGACGACAGCACAACAGCATACCGCCTCGTAGTCCCCTCGCGTCTACCGCAACGCCACCGCCTTATCCCGCAGGCGCGGCAGCGAGAACCACAGGTCGTTACACAGTTCCATCTCCTCTTCGTCGAGGCTCATCTCGACCGCCGGCAGGGATTGTTCGAGTTGTTCGACTGAGGTCGCGCCGACAATCGGTGAGGTGACTTCGGGCTGGGCGAGCACCCAGGCGACTGCCACTTGAGCCAGTGGTTTATTGTGCGCGGTAAAGAATTCCTTGAGATGCTCGACCGCGGCAAACTGGGCCTCCTGCCAGTAGCGCCGGCGGTACGTTTCCCCGGCTCTGCCACTCAGGGCAAATCGCGTTTCCGCGGCCGGTTCCGCGCCGGCTTTGTGTTTGCCGGTCAGAAACCCGCCGGCGAGCGGATTGTACGGAATCATGCCGATGCCCTGTTCGCGACACAGGGGAAAGAGTTCGTGTTCGATTTCACGGAACAGCATATTGTAGCGCGGCTGAACACAGTCGAAGCGCGCCAGACCGAGCTTGTCGCTCTGCCACAGGGCCAGGGCCAGACGCCAGGCCTGGAAATTTGAGCAGCCGATGTAACGCACCTTGCCTTGATGGACTAGGTCGTCCAGGGCTTGCAGGGTCTCCTCGATCGGCGTTTTCGGGTCGGGTGCGTGGACCTGATACAGGTCAATATAATCCGTCTGCAAGCGCTTGAGACTCGCCTCAACCGCGGCGCAGATATGCTTGCGCGAGAGGCCCCGGTCGTTCGGCCGGTCACCCATCGCGCCCCAGCATTTGGTGGCCAGGACAATGTCCTCGCGCCGGCCTTTTAGCCATTTACCGACAATCTCTTCGGTGCGGCCCGCGGTTTCGACACCACCGCCCGCCGGATACACATCGGCGCTATCAAAGAAATCCACGCCGTTCTCGAATGCGGTATCCATGATGGCGAAGCTCTGCGTTTCTTCGCATTGACGCCCGAAGGTCATCGTACCCAGGCAGATTTCGGAAACGTTCAGACCGGTTCGCCCCATTCGCTTTGTTTTCATCTTTCCTCCTTTGTATATGTCTCATCAGCAGGGTATCAGTCTGGGATTTTTCGCGCGACTCGTATATGATCGCATCCGTGGTACAGCGCAAGAGTTCACAGCGAAAGGAGAGTGGTATGGCACGGCAGGCAAAAACGCAGGGGAAGGTCGTTCCGTTACGGCCACGCAAGAAACCGTCTTCGGTGGCCCTACCTCCGCAACAGGCAAAAGCACTGCGCAAGCAGGATGCGGCCCACCTTGTCCACGGCTTTGTGCCGCTCGGCTTGCAGCAAAATAAGGGAGTACCCGTTTTTGTCAAAGGCCAAGGCATCTATCTCTGGGATACGGAAGGCAAGAAGTATATCGACGGCCTCGCCTCCCTGTGGAATGTGCATATCGGACACGGCCGCAAAGAAATCAACCGCGCCGTGGCCGAGCAGATGAACAAGCTGGCTTTTGCGCCGACGCTGATCGGCCCGACCTCGGTCCCGACCGTGCAACTGGCGGCCAAGCTGGCCAAGATCGCGCCCAAGGGTCTGAGTCGGGTGATCCTGACCTCAGGCGGCTCGGAGTCGAACGAGTCGATGATTCGTCTGGTCCGCGCCTATTGGAAAGCCAAAGGGAAGCCCAAGAAGACGAAGTTCATCACCCTGGAACAGGCCTATCACGGCACGTCAAGCGGTGCCGCGTCGCTGACCGGTATTCCGCTTTTTAATAATCAGGTCGATCCTGGCCTGCCCGGTGTCATCCATATGCCCCGCCCGTATACCTATCGCGAGAACAATGGCGCGGAGGAGCTTGAAAAAATCATCCGGCGCGAAGGCGCGGGAACGATTGGAGCCTTTGTGGCCGAGCCGATTCAGGGCGTGGGCGGCGTGATTGTTCCGCCCGATGGCTGGTGGCCCAAGATTCGGGAGATCTGCTCGCGCCATAATATCCTCATGGTGTGTGACGAAGTCATTACCGGCTTTGGCCGCACCGGCACCATGTTTGCCTCGACTGGCTTTGGCGTTGTGCCGGATATTCTGGTTTCGGCAAAAGGCGTCACCAGCGGTTATCTGCCGCTTGGTGTGGTCCTGTTCAAAGAGGAAATCTTCCAGACCTTTTTGGATACGGGCGATGATTACGCCTTCTGGCACGGTTACACCTATACCGGCCATCCAACCGTCTGCGCCGCAGCCCTGGCCAATCTTGAAATCATCGAAAAGGAGAAACTCGTCCAGAACGCCCGCACCCAGGGCCGCTATTTGCAGAAACGCCTGGCCGCCCTCCACGAGCTGCCCATCGTGGGTGACACGCGTGGCAAGGGTCTGATCGCCGCGGTCGAACTGGTCAGGGATAAAGCCACCAAGGAAATGTTCCCGGCCGAGCTGCGCATTGCGCAACAGGTCTGGGAAAAAGCCTTGGATAACGGCTTGATTACCCGCGTGGCCGGCGCGAACAGTGTTGCGCTCTGCCCCCCCTTAATCATCACCCGAGAGCAGATTGACGAGATGGTGGATACCCTTGGCAGGGCGATTCGAGAAGTGGCGGAGGAGCTTGACGGCGAGTGGCAGCGAGCCAGCGGGAAATAGCGGACGAGCCCCGTCAAAAAATTGACAGGGGCGGCACCAAGCGCTGCCCCTGTCTCCCCCCTTTCCTCCGTAGCCCGGAGACAGTTCGTGCAGCATATCCGTCTTGCGTTTCTCATCGCATGTTTGCTCACGAGCTTACCAGTCCGGCTCTGGGCGGAAGCTACACCGGCCCGGCCCGGCGTGATCGTCCTTGAGGGACCCAGCCTACCCTTCTTACATCAACAGTCCCTCTCGCACATTCAGCTCTTCGCCTTCCACTCCACGTCTCTAACACCCATCCCTTTTCAGATTGACGTACGCGACCGACGTGGCCGGTGGGTCATCAAGGCCGGCCCGCGTCCCAGCCAAGACGACCAGCCAGGGCGGTTTGACCCCAACGATGTGATTGTTTTCCTGAGACGGGATATGGGGAAACACGCCCCTGCGGCAACGTTTCCAGCAGGCGGGTGGCATGAGGTTCGCCTCGGCTCTGACGAGACCCCACTTGGCTTTGTCTATATTCGGGTGGGTGTGCAATCGACTCAGCCTACCCGGCCCGGTCTCGTTCGCTACGACCCCCAACAGGATCATGTCTATGCCGAAGGCTATAGCGTAGCTTTTGATACGCCGCTACCCAGCCATCTCGCTTTTGTGGACTCACCGGGCGATCTGGGTCAGAACCTCATATCGCATATTGGCGTTGATGCCGAGGTCGATTTTCTGGGCGGATTACTGAACATCCGGCGTACCGACAAAGACCTGCACGCCCGGCTATACGGCCATACCCAGGGCCCGATCCGGGTGATTCGCCGCGCGCGCTATTGGTTTCCCCTCCCCTTTGGCCTCCGCGCCAGGGGGCGGATTGATCTCATCTTTTATCCGGACTTTGTCGAGGGCACGACCCTGGTCAAGCTCAAGATTCCGCCACGTTTTATTTTGGCCGACGGCGAGGTCAGTACCTATTTCAATTTTCTCGATTTCGGTCAGGCTCGGTTATTGCAGGCAGATGAGTTGCCCGTGGGAGAAGAACAGTCTCCTCGCTGGGCAGCCTTACAGCTCCCCACGGGCCAGACGCTCTTACTGGTCATACGGCTCGAAGGCGGGCTCCAACAGCTTGCACAACAGACGTATTTTTCCAACACGGGACCACCTCACAGCGGGCAGCCATCTTTCGGGTTTCATTTCTCCAACATCGCGCGGCTGGCCGCGGGAAGATACCGTCTCTCAGCCTTTGGCGTACTGCTGGAGACGACCGACCCGGAGGTGATTCGGTCCACCGCTGCCTTTTTCCTGTCGCCTCCGCGCGTAAGCGTGACACCCATAGGCGGTGCCGGATACGAGTAGGTTCCGTCTGGCAAGAAGCACACCGAAGGGGGCTTAGACTCCCTGCTCAACCAGGCTCCAGCCGGCCGCACAGAGTTGTTTACACTTTTCCCCTCGAGTGATGGCTTCAGGCGAACTGGCATTACCTTCGAGGCCGCGCTTATAGACGCCCTGCACGATGGCGGCCAGCCGGAAGAGCGAGAACACCAGATAGAATTTCCACTCCGGGATGTCTTGCTGACCCGTCTTCTGACAGTACCAGGCGACGTATTCCTCCTCGGACGGGATGCCGTAGCTAGCGTAGTCGATGCTGGTCAGGTCGCCGCGCATATCGTCCGGGACATAGTACGGCAGGCAGTTATAGGCCAAGTCGGATAGGGGCGCCCCCAGCGTACTCAGCTCCCAGTCCACCACGGCCAGCACCCGAGGCTCAGTATGATGAAAGATCATGTTTTCCAGACGAAAATCCCCGTGGGCGATGGTTGTTTCGTGATGCGCGGGCAAATGTTCGGGCAGCCATTGCATGAGGTTTTCCATGGCCGGCAGGTCGTCTGTCTTGCTGGCCTCATACTGCTTGGACCAGCGTCGCACCTGGCGTTCCATATACCCGCCTACCTTGCCGTAGCCTTCCAGCCCGACGGCCCGAAAATCGACCTGATGGAGTTTGGCCATGACGTCGACCATGGCCTGGTAAATCTCGCGGCGTTCCGCCGGTGTCAGCTCGGGCAATTCATAGCCACGGAAGACCCGGCCATCCACAAAATCCATGATATAGAAGTCCACCCCGATGACGCTGGGATCCTGGCACAGGACATAGGGTTTCGCGACCGGCACATCGGTTTCCCATAGGGCGGAAATAACTCGGAACTCACGGTCAACCGCGTGGGCGGAGGGCAGAAGTTTGCCCGGTGGTTTTTTGCGCAGCACATAACGCCTACCCGCGCCGTCGGTCAACACAAAGGTCGGGTTGGACATGCCGCCCCGGACCTGACCGACGTGTAGTGGCGCGGTAAAGCCGTCGACATGTTCGTGCATATAGCCTTCAAGGGCAGCTTCATCAAAGCGATGCTGGTCCAGCACCGGCGCGGTTTCGGTGGTGAGCGACGTGCGCGGCGTCAGCATCATTTCAGCTTCGGGTGTTGTCATAACTTTCCTCCCCGGAAACGTTCGGGCGTACGGTTTTCGACCTGTTTCAAACACTCCCGCAGGCAGAACGCAAGGCCGGAGCGGCCCGAGATTAGAGAATCCGGGTCTCTCGCTGGCGGCCCAGTTCGACTAGACGGAGTCGGCCATCGCGCACTTCCAGACGGGTACACGAGCAGTTATCCGGTTCAAAGCAGATCACCCGACCGTCCTGAGTGGCCGCGCCGACCGCCACGTTAATGGCAATAAAGTGGGAGGTGACGACGGTTGTGGTCTTGAGGGCAACCAGGGCGGCAACGACCTGATCCCGCCACTCCTGATACTGGGGCGCAAGCTCACTCCAACGGCCCCGCATAGCCTGTCTGAGCCAATCTGCGCGGGCTTGCAGATCCTTCGTGGGAGAAGGGATCTCCGCCACCGCCGGTTCAATTCGGGCCTGGACTTTCCAGCGTTTCTCAAACGCCGCGGCGGTCTGGCGCGTGCGCTGGAGCGGGCTGGTGACGATAGGCAGCGGTCCCAGCGATTCCAACTCGTTCGCTATGGCTTCGGCTTGGGCCAGGCCAGTGGCATCGAGGCCTGGGTCATAGGCTTGATCAAAGCCGGCGCTGGCCTGCCCGTGGCGAATGAGATACAGCGTCGCAGGAGTCGTAGGCATGATTATCCTTGGTAATAGGCGCTTGCGTATCCGTCAGCTTACATCCGGAGGCGCCTCCGGCGGGAGGCTGCGAATCGCGTTTGCGGTCAGAGCGTTCAGAAGTTCTTGTAAGAAATCGTCCTGTTCAAACCTGGTGATGAGGGCCTGCCAGAGAGCAGGCTCGGTGTAGCCACGAATGCACGGGACGACGAATTGTTCACGGTAGGTGTTCAAGGCGTCCGTGTACAGAGTAAGTCCGGTTCGATATTGTTCCAGCCCACCCCGATAGCGGGACAGCGCCTCGGCATAGACCTCGCGAGCCTGGCAGAACGCCTCCTGCGTGAGCAGCCTTTTTCGATACGCGGCCTCGGCTTCAAGAAACCGCTCATGGGCCAGTCGTATATCCTGCTCCCACTGCCGGCGCGTCGCTGCGTGTTGTTCTTTCAGTTGTACAAGCAGGGTGCGCTTGGGACGCACGATGGTCCGACGGATTTTTCCAATCTGTCGAGCCAATGCCGGATCGTATTCCTCGGGAGGATGGAGGCGTAAGTTCTGGTAGATGGCCTCCTGCCCCTGGGTCTTCGATTCGACCTCGCGAACCGTTCCCTGAGTCGTCCGCAGCCCATGCAAAAGCAGACCAACGCTCCGCTCGACCTCTTTCAGGTGCTCGTCACAGGCCGCAAAAGTTACACCAACACTCGATAACCAGACAATACACGCACAGCAGACTGAGCCCCAGCGACAAAGAACCAGAGCACAGGAGAAGCGAGGGATTCGCATCCTAGGCAGACAGGACGGTAACATTGAGGGAATAGGCAATACTGTCTTTCAAGAGCCCGCGCACATAACAGCCCTTTTCCGCTCGGGTGACCACAGTTCGGACCGTCTCTTCAGACGCAGCACTACGCACGGTCAGGTCAACGTCTATGGTTTTCACGAACCCTTTTGTGTTCGACCTGGCGGAAACCGACGCCCCGGCAAGCGGCACTTGACGCGCCCGCGCCGTGATCTCAAGGGACATCAGCAGACAGCCACATAGGCTGCCCAGGAAGGCCGTGATCGGATCGGGGGCCGCTCCATTGCCCCCTAAGGCTTTGGGCTCATCAAGCGCCCAGGCATGCTGACCGGCCCGGAGTTCAACCCGACCCGAATCGCTCGCCAGAGAGCCAACAGCATGACGAAACCCACCCTGAGCCGGTGTTGTGCTGCTGTCCATCGCGTTTTTGATTCCGTGCAGCCGCTCTGATTAAAACTCGATCAGTTCCAACACGGTTCCATCAGGATCGTGGAAGCACACAAAACGGGTCATCCCACCACCGAGAATAGTCTCCTGGGGTGGCGAGAGGAATTCGACCCCCTTGGCTTTGAGGTCTTCGTACTCCTGCATCAGGTTTTTCGTTTTCAGGGCAATACGAGCGATACCCGCATGGGCGAGATGGGGATAGGGAGTCCCGTCCGTCTTGGGCTGCTTCCATTCGATCAGATCGATGCGCGTCGCATGGGGGTTATCGCCCAGCATCAGGAGCACGGCTCGCGCCTGTCCGTTCGGAATCTGCAGGCCGGCGTCCAGTTGCGGGCTGCTGCCGGTCCCAAGATCGTTGACGACCCGAAAGCCCAGCATTTTATAGAACGCGAGCGAACGTTCAAAGTCGGAGACGTTGATGTTGATATGAAAAATACTTTGAATCATGGCTTCCTCTCCTCCCTACCCGGAGCGTCGAGCGGATAGACAATCGCTTCAACCTGAGGCGTCTGTTGTCGCGTCGGACTGGCCCGGAAGGTTTTTTCGAGTTCACGGTCCAGGACAGCTTCGGCGACATAGCCGGTAAACGCACGCTGTACCGTACCGTCAGGGGCAAAGAGGAAACTGCTGGGCAGGGCAAACACCTGATAGCGCAGACCGATCTCGTCCGATGGGTCGCGGCCAATGGCGTACGGGATATTGTATTTTCGGACAAAATCCCGCACCCCGTCTTCTTCGCTCTGCAAGGCCACTCCAATCACGGCAAATCCGTGGCGTTTATACTTGTGATACATGCGGACCAAGGCCGGCGTTTCGATGACGCACGGGCCGCACCAGGTCGCCCAGAAATTGACCAGGACCACTTTTCCCTCATAGTCGGACAAACTCACCCGGTCGCCATCAATGGTCGTCAGGGTAAAATTATAATCGCCGTATCTGCTCGGCGTCGGCAGCGCGTCAGACGCCACCGGTGTGGAAGCACCCGCTTCTTGGACCTCGCTGACGAGGAGCTCTTCCGGGTTCAAAAAAGTCAACCGCGACGAGACCCAGGCGAGCTTATCGGTAAAGATGAGCAAACCGACCAGGACGAGCAGCATGCCAGCCGTCACTTCCATTTGCCGCAGATAGCTCTTCATCCCTTGGAAGAGCGACAGAAAGCCGTTCAGGAAAGCGGCCGAGAGCATAAACGGGATGCCGAGTCCAAGCGAATACACCGCCAGCAGGAGGACCCCGTGACTGAGCGTTTCGGTCGTGGCGGCAATCGCCAGAATGCCGGCCAGAATAGGGCCAACGCACGGCGTCCAGCCAAAGGCAAAAAACAGCCCAGCCACAAAAGCCCGGATCATCCCAGGCTCGGCGGGCTCTTTGGAAAAGCTGCGCTGGCGGAGTAAGGCCGGGATGGGTAAGACCCCGGCCAGATGCAGGCCCAGGACCATAATGCCAAGTCCGGCGACGCCTTTGAGGATGCCCAGGTTTGATCTGAGCAGTCCACTCACCGCAGAAGCCGAGGCGCCAAGGGCAATGAACACCAGAGAGAAACCCAACACAAAGGGTATGCTCTTGATTAGCGCACTGGTCATCAGTTGCGCCGAGCGCTGGCGGGCGGTGAGTTGCTCGAAACTCATCCCGGTAATAAAGGTCAGATAGCCCGGCACGATGGGCAGGACGCACGGCGAGGCAAAAGACAGGAAGCCGGCCAGCAGGGCAATACCAAGTCCGATATCCATCGTTAGTGACCATACCACAGAACAAACGGAGGAGCGATATGGTAGGCGAGGACACACGCGGACAAGGTCGATGGTGGTGTTGACGGTTCACAGATCGTAGACGGCCGGGCGGCAGGGCACGACCACTAGTGCAGTTTACGATAAGTTGTAGCCACATCGCTCCACCTTCGTCATACCGGACGTGATCCGGCATCCAGAGGGCGGGGGGCGGGGCTGGATTCCTGCTTTCGCAGGAATGACGGGCGGCTACACAGAATCGTAATTTGCTCTAGGTCTACCGCCCTGGCGGCGGCGCTCAGAATCTCTAGCCGGTGCGCCGGGTCTTGTTATCGCACGGATTCTGCCCGTCGTGAGTACGGCGATACCAGGCCAGTTGTCTTGCTCCCCACTCCCACGCAGCCCTGGGGCTCGGCGTCCATCCCTCCGACGTCGCCCTAATTCACCAACACCGACATCTCTACGAAGGATGGCGTCGTGGCGGCGTGATAGACCGTGTTGGTCGCCACACGGATATCGGCCTCGCTGTCGTTCGCGAGGACAGGGTGGCCGCTGTTCGTGTTGCGGGCGCGGCGCGGGAAATTACTGCTGACGATGTCGACCTGCAGGCGGCTGCCGGCGCGAACCGTATGGTGGATTTCGGCCAAGTTGATCGTGACGGGATAGACCGTTCCGGGTTCGAGAGGCTGTGGATGATTGTTGGCCGGGTCGAGGATCGACTCCCGATACAGGGCGCGGGTCACCCCATCCATGAGCAACAGCGTACGCCCGTCCGGTGTGACTTCGATGAGCTTGGCAATAAAGTCGGTGTCGGGGCAGTCAGAACTCACATGGAGCGTGACCCGCACCGCACCCGCCAGCGTCAGGTCACGGTCCAGCTTCTCCCCGGTATACATCAGGCCGTAGTGCCGCCGGGCCTGGACCGGGCGTTGGTCCACTTGGCCGACAGTGATCAGCATGTTGCGCCCGCCGAGTGTGGGGTTCGGCTGGCGCGGATCGTAGATATACCGCCGTGAGCCCCCAGCCGGGGCCGCGTCGAGGCGGCCGTCGCCCGTCAGGAATACGCGCTGCGTTCTCGCGCCGGCCGGCGGCCAGGTCTCCGTACGTCGCCAATCATCGGGCCGGTAGCTCTCTGTCGCCTCGACCCACGCCCGGGGCGAATAGAAGACGGCCGCTTCGTCGATCAAATCAGATGGCTCGTCCTTCAGATAGTGGCCGAACCACTCGAAATAAGGGTCGCGGGGCCAGCAGTTGGTTTGATAGATGAAATGGTGCGCGTTGGGGCCGATCCACAGTTTTTGCGTCCCCGTGCGCGCCTGAATCTCCTGAAATGCCGCCATCACGCTGGTCAGAAAGATGTCGTACCAGGTGGTGGCGTGAAAGCCGGGAATAGTAATGGCGCGGCGGAAATCGTGCGCCGTCCGGAACGCGTCAGGCGCCGGATGGGTGAGGATCTCGTTCAGGAACGGCTGCCAGACGGTGAAGTCCGGGTGATTCGTCAACGGCAAGCGCAGCCAGTCCGGGCAATCAGTGAACGGCGGCGTGTCGTGGCTGGCGGCTACCAGCCGGTCGTAGCAGGCGCCGGCCGAGTCGCGGGCGGCTACCATCATGGCCTCGGTCGTATCCGCGCGGCGCATGGCGGCGTGCCGATGGGAGGATGACAAGCCGGGAATGTTCTTCGCCACCCACAGCCACAGCCGTTCCAGCTCGATCGCCTGCCCTTCGTACACGACATCGTCATAGATACTGGACGCGCCGACCTGGGCAAAAAAGGCCCGCAGCGACGGGTGCCCGGTGCTGGCAGCGGCTAATGCAGTGGTGGCTGCCGCAGAGGAGCCCGAGACACCCACCCGCTGATTGGTCCAGGGCTGTCTCGCGATCCACTCCAGCGTGTCGTACCCGTCGGCGGCATCGTCGGCGTAGACGCGGTCCTCACCCTGGGAGGCGTAGCGGCCGCGCGTATCCTGATACACGGCCACATAGCCGTGGTCGACGATGGCCTGCCAGCCGCGCAGGATGGGGCCGTACAGCGGTGCGACCGCACTGGGCAACCAGCCCTGGGCCGGGTCGGTCACCGCCTCGCCCGCTGGAGTCGTGATGCCGTAGGGCGTGCGGTGCACGATGACGGGAAAGCGCGGACCACCTTTGGCCGGCAGAAACACAAAGGTGTTGAGTGTGACCCCGTCGCGCATGGCCACATCCGTTTGAAAACCGCGCGTGCCGCGCTGTTCGTCGACAATCTTCATGAGTGGTGCCCCTGGTGTTGCCCGTCGGCGGCAAGGAGACCGGGCGCGAGATGTCTCAGCAGGTCCGAGATGTTCCCCTCTATACTATATAAAAATGGTGAGAGAAATGAAGGGGATAATAAGGTAGATTTTATAAAAGTCTATATATTTCAGATACTTATATTAAGGTTATGGCGGAGAGGGAGGGATTCGAACCCTCGATACCCGAAGGTATACACGATTTCGAGTCGTGCGCGATCAACCGGACTCTGCCACCTCTCCGACTCCTGAGCGAAGCTCGCCCCTCACTATAGGCGATTTCCGGACGGGCGCAAAGACGGGTCAGTCCTTGTGGCGCGCTGCCGTTTCTCTTGGAAGAAGCGTTGGAGTAGCGTCCGACACTCCTCTTCACAGACCCCACTCGTGATGTCCAGGCGATGATTCAGACGGGTATCCAGGGCAATATTATACAGCGACCCCGCGGCGCCGGCTTTAGGATCAAAACAGCCGAAGACGAGGCGTTTTATTCGTGCAGACACTAACGCCCCCATACACATGAGACAGGGCTCTACGGTTGTGTACAGCGTCGCGTCTACCAGCCGGTAATTCTTCATCTGCTGCGCGGCGTGTCGCACGGCCTGGATTTCCGCGTGAGCCGTCGGGTCGGTGGTTGAAATAGGCGTATTATGGCCTCTGCCGATGATTTGCCCTTCCAGGACGACGACCGCACCAATGGGCACCTCGTCTGCGGCTTCGGCCAGGGCGGCTTCGGGGCGGCGTGCATCCAGACCCGATCTTGTTCCGCCTGTCGGTCCGTTATGAGGGAATCGTTTTCAACTGTCATCTTCGGTGGCTCGTAGCGGCCCACGTTCTTGGCTCAACCGATTCTGATCACGAACAACGCGGCGCAACTCATCCAGCGTCCCGACTCCTCCCCGGCTGCCGACAATGCTCTCGACTGCGAGGTCGTAGCTCTCAATGGCGTTGAGGAGGTCCCGAGCCCAATCGGCAACCTGTCGGACGGCTCCCGGCGTAAACAGGTCGGCCACAAAAAGCAGGCGTTCCTCAGGCAGATAGACGATCAACATGCCGTCTACATGAACGGTCTCAATCGGGTAGACAATCACCACCCGATTTTCATCCACGAAAAACTTGCGTTCATTCCTGACCGCTTCAATCACCGCAATTCTCGGGCGACGCTGGAGGCTGTCCGGGACTTGGGTGTGCAGAGCGCGAAAGACATCCTGGAAGAGTGGAACGTTCAACGCACTGGTCACCACAATGGTATCGGCAGCCACATAGGTCCGCAGTCCCCCCGCGTGCTCGCTATGAAAATGGGTATTCACGACAAAACGGACCGGCTTGGTTGGAAATCGCTGACGTAAGGTGTCCAGCACGGCGCGTGAGTGCGTGTCGTCCTGGGGGGCCTCAACCACAATCAGGTACTCACCCATCTCAACCGCCAGGCTCTGATATCTGCCCCCGACAATGTGCATCACGCCTGGGGCCAAGTCACGCAACGCGAGCGTTGAATCGGGCGTATCGACCGGGTGGCCCTGCGCAATCTGACGCAGCACCCAGTGCGAACTCTGCTCTCCGCGCGCTCCGTCCCACTCTTCCGGGTGCTCGATCTCTTCCGGAATGGTAAAGTCGACGCGCGACAGGTCGACATCGTTCTGAATGGCTTCAACGTGTTCGACCATGATGGTCTGGCCGTCGACCCGATAGATGCGCTCGAACGGGAGTTTGAGCTTCCCGACTTGGCGCCAGTCAGAAAAAAACACCTCGTTCTGCACATCGCCGTACAAGGGGTCGTCTTCGACAAAGACGACCTTGGTCAGCAGGCGTGTTTCCGAGTCGATGGCTAACAGAACAAGTTGGGTATTGTCATTAAACGAGACAACCACCTGGCGGCGGCCATGAATCGTTTGATCCATCAGACGCAGAAAAGAACCCGCACGACTCAGGGCATGAATCAGGATGGAGACGGGCGAGCGCCGCAGCTCTTTGTGGCGGGCGGCAATACGGGAGGCCGACATGGCCCGGCGGCAGGGACTCTCAAAGCCGTCGCAGCCGAGTATGGCTCCGTCGAGTCCGTTCATGATCTCGGTGTAGGCCCAGGTTTCCTGGAAGGGATAGACCAGCGTACGCTCCCACTCATAGCGCACGCGGCCCTTCTCCAAGTCTCGGAAGAGTACGTAACGAAATTCTGACACCTTCCGCGGCTCGGCTCCGGGGCGGGGACTCAGGTCGGGCTCAAAATTCTCGCCACGGCTGATAATACGCTGGCTTTTGAGGTCCAGCAGGACGGGCCGTTCACCGATGGCGAGTACGGCCGAGTTCACAAACACCTTAGCGGGTTGAGCAGAGGCAGGAGCGAGGCAAAAGAGCAGCGGCAGACAGACTCCCCAGACCAGACGTGTCGCCATGCTGATGATAACCCGTTTTTTCATTCGGACTCTGTGTTCCGGAGTTCGCTCGGCTTTCGTAGCGCTTGCTCCCGGCGAGGCAGCAGGAAAAATCCAGCCCGGCTTCGCACCACGCCCCCACGCCCACAGGGACGGCGGCTCCACCGCTCCCGAGATGTGCCGCCCGAGAAAAAGAGGGAGAAGTGGGCTAACCGGTCAGACCAATCCGGACCTCTTCGTAACTCGGCCGGCTCTTCAACCGCTCGGCCCAGGCCGCGACGTGTGGAAATGGACTGAGGTCGATGCCTAATTTGTCACACAACCCAAGAAACGGGGTAAAGGTAAGATCGGCCAGGCTATAGTCGCCCATGAGATAGTCTTGATTCTGGAGCTGTTCTTCGAGTTGCGGAAAGAGCGCGTTGAGCTGGTCGGTATTCCGGGCCATGCGTGCCGGGTCTTGCTCGGCTTTGGGTTTCCGGCTGGTGTAGAGCAGACGGATAATCGGCGGCACGAACTGGCTGTTACACAGTTCGATGAGCAGCCGCATTTCAGCCTTGGCGGCCGGCGCCGACGGGGAGAGTGCCGGCGTGGGGTATTTGTCTTCTAAATACTCGTTACAGATGGCCGACTCGTAAACCCAGGCACCTTCTTCGGTAAGCACCGGAACCTTCCCATACGGGTTAATCGAAAGAAACCACGGCTCTTTTTGTTCTTTGCTCGGCAGGTCGATCAGAATGCGATCAAAGTCGAGCGCCTTTTCTTTGAGAACAATCCTTGTCCTCATGGCGAACGGTCAAGGCAGATAGTCGAACAGCTTTCTCTTGATAGTCATACCGGGCTCCTCTTCGTATTGCGCGCAAATCTCTTTACATACTGACCCTAAAAAGACTGCGGGTCTACGTCAAGCCTTTCTGTCCAGCGAGCGGGCACCTCTCCCAACCGCGTCTCTAGATATCATACATCGGCACGTGCGACTCGTGGCGGCGACTGGCTTCCGCCCGTTGACACATCTCCGCCACACTCACTCGAGCAAAGGCGGCGGCGATGGACTCACCGACTTCCAGCATAATACCGCGCAGCCAGCAATATTCGAGAGTGGCACAGTCCGCACATTTGACCGGGTTTGCGTCGGCTACACAGGGTAAGAGGGCCAGTGGACCGTCCACCGCCCAGACAACCGTCTGTAATGAAATGGCCTGCGGGTCGCCTGATAAGGTATACCCTCCGGCCTTGCCACGCGTACTCTGGACAAGCCCTACTCGCTTGAGGGCGAGCAGCACTTGTTCCAGAAACTTCTTGGGAATGCGCTCTCGACGGGCAATCTCCTGAATAGACAACACCTCAGGGGCACCCGGCGCCCCCAGGCAGGCAAGTGCTCTGAGAGCATATTCGCTTTTCTTCGAGATTTTCATAAACCCCTATTTATTTAGTAGACAATGACTCTCTCGGTCAATCCCCGTGTGTTTACAGAGTTTTCACTCGCAAGGTGCTTGACAGGGAGGGACGAATATTTATAAATAAACTTTAAAATCTATAAAATCCATAGATTTAGTAGATATTTAACCTTATACCTAGCAACTGACTCCGAGGGGACCGAACTATGAATACATCTACGACAGCAGGCGACCAGAGGGGACGTGTAGGCACGCTTGAGAACCCTGAAATGCACCCACATATTCCCGGCCGTGTCATCCCCATTCTCGAAAGGGAATTCGACGATTTTGATGCTGAAGCGCAAAAGTTCCTTGATGGAGAGACAGGCCGTCAGACATTTATGGGTTTCCGGCTCCGCCAGGGCGTCTATGGACAACGGCAGCCGGACGTCCAGATGATCCGGGTCAAGCTCCCCTTTGGTGGATTCACGCCGGATCAGTTCGACACCTTTGCCGAGATCGCCGAAACCTATGCACCGCTCAAAAAAGGCCACATCACGACCCGGCAAAATGTCCAGTTCCATTTCATTCCACTGTTGGAAGCCGCACGGATACTGCGAAGGCTTGGTGACGCCGGTTTGTCGACGCGGGAGGCGTGCGGCAATACGGTCCGGAATGTGGTGTGTGATCCCTTTGCCGGTGTCGACCCGGACGAAACATTTGACCCTACCCCATACGTGGGCGTACTGGTCCGCTATTTTATTCGGAACGAACTGACTCAGGCTCTTCCCCGAAAATTCAAGATCGCCTTCTCCAGTACCGAGAAAGACCGTGCAGTGACGGGTATCCACGACCTAGGCTTTATTCCTCGCCTCAAAGACAACTGCAAGGGCTTTCGCGTCTATACTGGCGGGGGGACATCGATTCTGCCCAGGGTGGGTCGCGTGTTGTACAACTTTGTTGGGCTCAACGACTATCTCAGAGTCGCGGAAGCGGTTATCCGCATTTTTGACCGACAAGACGAGTTGCGCAAAAACCGCGCCCGCGCCCGGATCAAATTCTTTATCGACCGGATTGGCCTGGAGGCGTTTCGCGCGCTCGTTGATGCGGAAATGCGAGGCGACTGGGTCAACGAGCGCAACTTTGACCCCGAGCCCCTGCAATGGAATGACAACGAAGGAGAGCGAGCCCCGCGTGCGCCCATCAATCCCGGCAGCCCGAACGGCGACCATCAGGAGTTCGCCCGCTGGGCCGCAGCCAATGTGCAGCCGCAACGCCAGGATGGCTTTTCGACCGCAGCAGTGAAGATCGCTCAGGGGAATCTGACGCCGGAACAGTTCCGCGGTGTGGCGCAGATCATGCGCGAGTTCACCGGAGGCCACGCGCGGACATCGGACGAACAGAACGTGGTGCTGCGTTGGGTTCGGAACGAGAGCTTGTATGATGTGTGGAGGCGCTTGCAGGCAATCGGTCTGGGCGATGCCGGGGCGCATCAGATCAATGACGTCGTGAGTTGTCCTGGGACTGACAGTTGCAAGCTCGGCATTACGAACTCCATGGGTCTGGCGCAGGCAATCCAACGGCGAGCTGAAGCCCTCGCCATCGATGATTCGCTCACCAAAAAAATCCATATCAAGATCAGTGGCTGTCCCAACGGCTGTGGACGCCACCATATTGCCGATATCGGCTTTTACGGTGCGGCCATGAAGTTCGACAAGCATCAGGTCCCGGCCTATATCGTCATGCTGGGCGGCCAATACGATGGAGGCCAGGTCCTTATGGGTCAACGCCTGGATGTCCGTGTTCCGTCCAAACGGGTCCCCGAGGCGGTCGAACGATTCGTCCAGTATTATCAGACGTATCGTCGTGCGGGCGAGGCGTTCGCTGCCTTCGTCGAGCGTGTGGGAGCCGACTCATTTGAGAACCTGATCACAGATCTATCACTTCCGGTGACATTTGACGATGAGCATATACACGAGTTTATCGATTGGAACCAGAATCGGGTCTATAAACTTGAACGCGGCGAAGGCGAGTGCACGGCCTAGACACTCTTCACCAGTCAAACCTGACGCAGATTCGCTGAAATGGAGCGATCAAAGAGTGCAGCATGTACTGCGCTCTGGAGAGCGGCCGCTTTGAGCGCGAATACCGGCGTGAGCTTCCATCAGAACGGCGAGGGTATTTAGGGCGTTTCCCCCGTGCTACGACTCGACGATCTCGGTAAACGCCTGCATGAACCGCTGCATCTGTTCGAGCGTACCGAGACTCAGCCGAAAGCTGCCGTCAATCACGGGCTTGCCCTGCATATTACGGACTAGGATGCCTTGCTCGCGCAGTGCGCTTTCAACCACCTCGCACTCTTGCGGCGGCCAGACGAGCAGATAGTTGCCGCCCTGTCCAAAATATCGCACGCCCAAACGCCGGAGCTGTTGCGTCACCCACTCCCTGGCAGCGTGGACCTGCTGGACGTACTGTTCGACATAGGCACGGTCGGCAAGCGCGGCTCTTCCAGCAATCACCGCAAAGGCGTTAATATCATAGGGGCCAGTGACGCGGCTGAGCCGACTCACCACCTCGGGCTGGCCAATGGCAAAGCCTAAGCGCAATGCGGCCAGGCCCGCAGATTTGGACAGGGACTGAAGCACCACGACGTTGTCCAACTCAAGGGCGGCCGGCAGGACCGACTTCTTTGTGAAATCCGCGTATAACTCGTCTACCACAACCAAGGTGTCGGGCGCGGTGCGGGCCAACTCCAGCAAGGTCTGCGGTTCGAGCAGCGTGCCGGTTGGATTATTGGGATTACAGATAAAACATAGCCGAGGCGTATGCGTGAGCCGCTCACGCATAGGCTCAAGCGGGAAGCTCAGGTCAGCGGGATACAGGACCTCATCCTGCTGCATGCCGTGCTGAAGCGCGCACGGCTTGTAATAGCCAAAGGTCGGCGCGGTTGTCAGAAAGGTGCTCCTCTTTTCGCCGTAGACATCAAAAATGGTGTGAATGGCCGCGTCCACCCCGTTAAAAGCTTCAACGTATTGGGCCGGGACGTTGATGGACGCCGCATAAGCCTCATTCAGGCCAGCATATTCAGGATAGGTCGCATAGGCATTAGGCGGGAGGCGGCGAATGGCCTCAACCACTTTCGGGCTCGGGCCGAGCGTGTTTTCGTTAAAGTCGAGGCGCAGCATTGGCCGCCGCCCTTCAAGCGGGGCAACATAGGGCTCAAGCTGTTCGACTTCAGCCTTGGCCTTAATCATAACCCTGCGATCCCGTGCTTCCGGCGGCCGCTACACAAAATGGGGCAGGATGTCTTGTCCATAGTGTTCGAGTTGGGACGGGATGTCAGTTGGCGGGCAGATCGGCCGGAGCACGAATTTATCGCAACCGACTTCGACAAAGCGCTCGAGCTGCTCCACACACTCCTGGGCCGAGCCGATCAGCGAACGCCGCATGATGGCCTCCGGATCGACCCGCAGGCCGTGGAAGAACGGCTCGACCGTTTTCATGGCAGCGGCTCGGTCGTCACACACATGAGTGAAGAGCAGCACTCCAGCCTCGCGCGGATCAATCGTCCGTCCGTACTCTTCCCCATACACCCTGAGCTTTTCCATATCGCGCTGAAACTCGGGGGGTGAAGTCAGTGCAGGGAACCAGCCGTCCCCGAGACGGACGACGCGTTTGAGAATCGCGTCACTCCTGCCGCCAATCCAGATATCGAGCGCGCCCTGCTTTGGTTTGGGCTCAATCGTCACATCCTCAAAATCGTAGAACTCCCCGTGATGCGTGACGTGCGACTCGGTCCACAGCTTGCGCAGGATCTCGATCCCTTCTTCGAGGCGACGGCCGCGGGCTTGGGGTGGCACCCCACACGCAACTAAATCGCGCGGATCGTTACCGCTCCCGACGGCCATGATCATCCGCCCGTTTGAAAGATAGTCGAGGGTGGCATAGGTCTTGGCCACCTGGACCGGATGGCGCGCCGGCAGGGTAAAGACGCTCGGTCCCATTTTCAGGCGGGAGGTACGACCGGCGATCATGGCGAACAGACAGGAGATGTCCAGCGTGGGGTTGACGGTCACGATATGATCGGACAACCATAACGAATCAAGCCCGGCGGCCTCTGCCGATTCTGCGCTGCTGCACAGGAGTTCGGGGTCGGGTAAGCCATACTTCCACTGTCCAAAGCCGATACCGATTTTTACGCCACTCATGGTGCTCCTCCGCACTCTTTTCGACGGGTGTTTCTCGCTGTATATAGGTGAAGTTATCAGACGGGAGTAAAGAGTACAGACCAAGGAGGGAGCGTACACTATGGGCGATAAAGTCGAGAAGACCGAAGAGGAATGGCGCGCACAGCTCACTCCCGAGCAGTTTGCCGTCTGTCGGATGAAAGCGACCGAGCGGCCGTTCTCGGGCGAATACAACAATTGCAAGGATGAGGGTATTTATCAGTGCGTGTGTTGCGGCACCGACCTGTTTAACTCATCCACCAAATACGAGTCGGGCAGTGGTTGGCCCAGCTTCTGGGAACCAGTGCAGCCGGGCAGCGTGCGCCTGGAATCGGACCATAGCCACGGCATGATCCGAATCGAAGTGCTGTGCAACACCTGCGACGCCCACCTCGGCCATGTCTTTGACGATGGGCCACCACCAACCGGACAGCGCTACTGCATGAACTCCCTCTCGCTTCAGCTCAAGAAGTGAAGCAGAGGACGGGCATCCGGCCTTGCTGACTAGCCCTCTTCGTCGGCACCGAGCAGCAAGTCAGCCACGGCAATCAGGATGGCTCGTTTGTTTCACGACATCACCGCAACCATTGGTCATACGCCCTTAGTGCGGCTCAATCGCCTCACCCAGGGTATGGAAGCGGAGGTGTATGCCAAGCTGGAGTTCTTCAATCCCCTGGGCAGCGTGAAAGATCGGATTGGCTCCAATATGATTGCGGCCGCGGAACAGGCCGGCAAGCTCAATGCAGAGAGTGTCATCATTGAACCGACCAGTGGCAATACCGGCATCGCTCTCGCCTTTGTTGCCGCAGCCCGGGGCTATCGGATCATCCTGACCATGCCTGACTCCATGAGCATAGAGCGGCGCAATCTGTTACGTTTCCTTGGAGCGGAATTAGTCCTCACCCCTGCCCGCGAAGGGATGCCCGGTGCGATTCGCAAAGCCGAGGAACTCGCCGCAAGCATCCCTCACGCCTTTATTCCACAGCAGTTTGAGAATCCGGCCAACCCGGACATCCATCGCCAGACCACGGCCCACGAGATCTGGGAGGACACCGACGGCCAGGTCGATATCTTTATCAGCGGTGTAGGAACGGGCGGGACCATCACTGGGGTGTCCGAGGTGATTAAGCCTCTCAAACCGAGTTTCCAGGCTATCGCCGTCGAGCCAGCCAGTTCAGCAGTACTCTCGGGCAGCCAGCCCGGACCTACCCAGATTCAAGGGATCGGCGCGGGGTTCGTCCCGGCTATTCTGAATACCGGTATTATCGATGAAATTATCACCGTTCGTGATGAAGACGCGCTCGCCACGGCGCGCCGACTTGCCAGGCACGAGGGCATTCCTGCCGGCATCAGCAGCGGCGCCACAGTCTGGGCCGCACTCCAGGTCGCTGCCCGTCCCGAAAATGCCGGGAAGATGCTAGTTGTTATTCTGGCCAGCTCGGCTGAGCGGTATTTAAGTACGGTCTTGGTTGAGGACTTCTAGGACGAACGATTCCCCCTACCCCTTCGGCTTGACCATCTTGAAAACTTTACGAATCACAGCTGAGGCATTCTCATACGGTACAGCCCCGCCCATGTCCGCAATCTCCGGATACCGATCACGAATCTGTTCCGGCTGTGGAATCGTCTCGGAGTCAAACAGCACCCCGGTCGCTTCCCGGACTTCTATCTTAGCGTAATAGCCTACCCCGGCCTGGATAATATGTCCGGAGTCCGTGTTGTCAGGCGCACACAGCCAGGCGACCGCGGCAGTGACAAACTCGGGTTTCATCAACGGGGCGTATTGCGGGGTGGTGGCCGGTTCGGACATACGCGTCAGCGCAATAGGGGCAATCGCGTTGACGGTGATATTATAGCGTCGGCCCTCTTCCTTGAGAGAGTTCATGAGCCCAATCAGCGCCATTTTCGCCGTCCCATAGTTGGTATGACCATGATTGCCGTATAGGCCGGCGGATGACGTGGTCATCACCACACGGCCAAAACCCTTTTCTCGCATAATGGGCCAGGCCGCGTGGGTACAATAGACCGCCCCCATGAGATGCACATCAATCAGAGACCGAAAATCGTCCAGGTTCATTTTGGCAAAGCTTTTATCCCGCACGTTTCCCGCGTTGTTAATCAGGATGTCCACCGTACCAAAGGTATCCAGCGCCGTTTGGATGACACGCTTCCCACCTTCTTCGGTAGCAACCGTATCGTAGTTCGCCACCGCCTCCCCACCCGCGGCTGTAATCTCCTCCACAACCGTATCAGCCACCGCCCGCGAGCCCCCGGTGCCCGCAACCGTTCCCCCAAGATCATTCACCACCACCCTCGCCCCACGCGAAGCGAGGAAGAGGGCGTGGCTTTTCCCCAGACCATTACCCGCGCCGGTAATGACGGCGACTTTGTTGTCAAAACGGATGTCGTTCATACGGTATTTCCTTGTCCTAGGCCGAAAGCGATGACGAGTGCGGAACGTAGGTCTGACCACGAAGTGTCACTCGTCCCATGCGGAAAATCCCTCTCAGATACAATACAATGCATAAGAGAAGCTTCTACCAAACGCAACAAATCGAGCCGTTCTATAGATAAGGAAGGTGGAGGAATTAGGCCTCCAGGACGCACTGTGGAAACGATACAGGTAGACCTGCACTAAGGAAAAAGAGTATTTCTACCTTCCACTCATGTCATTTTACCACTATCATATAGTTAATTATGACAACATACTATCAGCGAGAACTATCTTCCCTCGTCCGGCGGGCACTCAAAACATTCCCCGTTGTCGTTATCACAGGATTGCGGCAGGCGGGGAAGACGACCTTTCTTCAGGAGGATATCGCCTTTGAGGGACGGCGGTATGTCACTCTGGATGATTTTGCCGCCCTGGAGGCGGCTCGGCTTGATCCTGAGAGTCTCATTCGCGGGCAAGAGCCCGTTACAATTGACGAGGTGCAGCGGTGTCCGCAACTGCTGGTTGCCATCAAGCGTGCGGTCGATCAGCAGCGCACGCCTGGCCGGTTTGTATTAAGCGGTTCCGCCAATCTCTCTTTACTCAAAGGGGTGGGCGAGTCCCTTGCCGGGCGGGCGATTTCGCTTCCCTTGCAGCCTTTCACCCGGCGCGAACGACGTGGCGCGACGCAGGCGCCGTTCCTTGTCGCTTTCTTGAAAGAGCTGCAACTTCCTCCTGCTCCGTCGCTGTCGGTTCTAACGGACAGAGAAGTCCTGTATGGCGGTATGCCGTCCGTCGTCGTTGGCGAAAATATTGATCGAGACCTGTGGCTGCTGGGCTATGAGCAAACCTATCTTGAGCGCGACGTGCGGGACTTGGCTCAGGTTGCCGACCTCGTGACGTTTCGAACGCTCCTACGCCTGACAGCAGCTCGAACCGGTCAGATTCTGAATCAGAGCGAAATTGCCCGCGATGCAAAGCTCCCGGTCAGTACAACGGTGCGGTATCTGGGCCTGCTGGAAACGTCTTTTATCCTTGGCCGTCTTCTGCCGTATATACGCAGTCGCGCAACTCGTTTGTTGAAATCACCAAAGATATTTCTCACGGATTCAGGCCTGGCCTGTCATTTAACCGCAACCTCAGACCTTAGTGTCGCAGCCGACGAACCCTTACGGGGAGCCGTGTATGAAACCTATGTCTACCAGAATCTATGTGGCATCCTCGGCGCCCATCTTCCAGATGCAGAGTTAAGCTTCTGGGGCATACAGGGGCGCCACGAAGTCGATTTTATCATTTCTCACAAACGCCGCTGCGTTGCCGTTGAGGTCAAAGCCGCCAGCCGGTTTGGAAAAAACGATTTGGCTGGCCTGCGAGCCTTTCAAGCAAAAACGCCAGGCGCCCCCGTCGGCATTCTTGCCTATAATGGCACTGAGGCATTTGCGCTGGAGAAGGGGCTGTTCGTGATTCCTCTCGGACTGTTACTCTCTTGAAGGGTCGTTTCCTGCGCCAGTGAGTACCGCGATTTTGTTGTTAAAGCAGAGAGCTCTCTTGAGAGGGTGTCACCGGCGACGCTTCATCGCGCTATTTTGCTGCTGTCATATCGAGCTTCCGCGGACTGAGCCTGTAACCGAGGGCGTGCATAATGGCGTTGATGCTTTCAAACTTCGGATTCCCCTTTTCTGAGAGTGCCTTTTGTAATCCCTTTCGGGACAGGCCGGCTTCCCGTGCAGTCATTGTGATACCTTTGACCTTGCTCATAGTTCGCAACGACGCTAGCAACGCGCCGGTGTTCCCATCACGAGCGTACTCGTCAAAGATGACAGACATATACTCTTCCATCTCCTCAGGATGGTCTCGGAGGTAGTCTGCTTCTACCGCGTCTAGAGTTCTAAGCTTTCGCATGGCTCTGATATTCTTTCCAACACTTTTTCGCGTTTGCGACATCTCTGGCTTGGCTGCGTTTATCGCCTCCGGTGAGAAGCACTACAATAGTATTACTATCTTCCCCGAAATACACTCGGTAGCCAGGACCAAAGAATACGCGGAGTTCATACACCCCCCTCACCGAGAGCTTTACAGTCACCAAAGTTACCCTGTTCTAAGCGACGCAATCGAGCCAGAATATGCTGGCGACCGGCGCGGTCACGTAGCTGATTCAGCCAAGCCGTAAACGGTTCGTGACCTGCTTCATCAGCATAGATCAGAACCTCTTTGGGTTGTACTGTCCGCCTCACGCTCCGCCATCTCTTTTCTCAATGAGAACACATTTAATGCGAACCATAGTATGCAAGCAGAAAACAAAGGTAAAGAGATTGCCACGAAGGCCGGAAATTTTTGGAACATGGAGGAATTGTGGTTTGGTGGGGTCTCTGCGCAGCCAGTAGACGGATGTTCCAGTGTGGAAGCTACCAGTAAACACAACAAGTCTGGGCGCTTCGTGGCGACAGAGTGTTTCGGGAAGCTGTACACCCACGTCTAAAAATCGGGTATGTAAAGAATCAATGCTTCACAACAATCTCAACTCTCAAGAAAACCTAGATGATGTTAAAGTTCTAGATGAGTACAGTCACGCCTTTCGCGGTTTGATCAACGAGAAAGTTCTTCCCAGCAAAGAGAGTATCAAAGAAACGCTGAGACTGAACAAAGACGATGATTGGAATTTTCTTTGTAGCGCAATGGACATCATCGGCGACACAAGTGCCGCGCTTAAAAATTTCCTCTGTTTTGGTCTCGATGGCCCGACGAGATACTACGATATAGGAGAAAAATATCTCCGACTCTACGGAGTTCTAAACGCCACTTACATGCAGCAGGAAGCTCTACTGAAACTCTATAAGCTGACAAATACTCCCGATCTTCAGAAAATAGAAGCCCAAATTCGCTCGCTTAGGATTCGAGAGATTCGGAACAAATTTGGTGCACACAGTATTAATTTTTCCAAGGACAGGAAACCAAATCAGACCGAGTCATACGCCCCAGCAGAAGTATCGCTTTCGGGTTTCAGATTTCAGTTTTTCAATCAGACAACCAAGAAGGTTGAGGGGGTGGATCTTCAAGAGAACCTTGATCAGCATCTTAAAGCTGTAATCAGCTTGCTGGATCGTATTTACGAGAAAACGATCAAAACACTCTGTAGAGGGAATCAGAAACACCTTAGAGAGCAGGAAGAAAAGCTCAAAGACTTAAGAATCAAAAGAGAGGGGGGCATCGTAGCGCTTCTACCGAACGGCTCAAAACTTGTTATGCTGGGTAGAGATTAGCCCTCCCATCAGGCAACATATTTCTCATCTCAGACCCACGGAAGCCGGAAAAACAAGTATCACCAGTTGTTCACTCCTGGGCTTAGGCATCCAAGGCTGAAAGAGCGCCTAGCAACCGTCACGGCTTTGATGCGTGCGGCCCCGAATTGGGGCGCTTTTCAGCGAAATTTGCATTATGCCTTTCCCAAGAAGAACGAACCCCTCCCGCTTTCGTTTGATGAAGAGCAGAATTTAGAACTCTTGTGTTCCTGGCGTACTCGTAATTTTCGTCACCTTCTCCGCTTCATCATACGAGATGGATAGCGTAAATGTTTCACCCATGAATCCCTCAACTGGCGTTCCTATAATCTTCCACGCTCCAAGCGTCAGGACATCCATCACTGCATGACCCATAGTCCGCCCTGTTGACGCCTGATTCCCGCGTTGCAAATGGAACTCATCCGTCCGGCCTGTGGCAATAGCCAACGTTTTCGTGGGCTGCCCGAGATGCAACAGCACTTCATCCCGTGCCTACCCAACGTGGAGCGCCCCGGTGTTGGGGTCGGGCCGGCCTGACATCGCCATGCCTACCGAGCACGCTTGGAACAACAGACATCCCAGGAGCAGTATTCCTTTTCAATCGATCATAGTCCTCCCCTTCATTTTAGTGTGTCTACAAGCACGTTCCATAAATGCTCCCCGCGCCTTTGACACACTGGTTACCGGGGCCGCAATCCGTGTCAAACTGACATGTGTTTCCCTGCTTTCCAGTGAAATCGAGCGGGTTTCTTGCGGGTTGGCGATCATTGTCGTTTCCGGGGAATAAACCGCCCACGCAATACCCGTACAGCGAGCCACTGGCTTTCACACATTTTGAGCCAGGCTTACAATCCGTATCGAACATACAAGCAGCGGCAGGAGCCACCCACAGGACAAGTACACAGAGACACAAGCCGAGACGATACATTCCGTTTCCTCCTTACACCTCTCAAGTTCCAGCAGGACTGCCGGGCCGTATCTACGGCACAACAGTGAATGGAGTGAGTCCTGCATATTCACCACGGCGCGGGTCATGACTCCCAAGCAGTATGGTGGTTCTTATATTCAGCAGGCAACCCGACTCAACGAGTACATTGCTGGCAGTAAATGGGCGAACGCTGCCTAATAGGAGAGTGAATGTCAATGGCGGGTAGAGACACAGAATGGGAAGAGATATTTTCCCCTCCCCCCGATCCTGCTACAACACACCCCAGAACAATTCGATCATATTGCATTTTCCGCTGCGCCAAGGAGGGAGCCCATGTCGTCACACCAGAAAGCCGAGCATATTCATTCACAACTGAGCCATCCGGTCATTGACTCGGACGGTCACTGGATCGAGTTTGAGCCTGCGGCTATGGACTATTTACACGAGGTCGCGGGAGAACGTGTGGCCGAGCGCTATGGCAAGGTTGCCAACCAGTTCGGCAATAAGAAATGGGCGGGACTCTCGGAAGAGGAACGCCGTGATCGACGGATGCTCCAGCCGGCCTGGTGGGGAGTGCCGACCAAGAATACGCGTGACCGTGCGACCGCGATGCTGCCCAAGCTGCTATATGAGCGGCTGGATGAGCTTGGCATCGACTTTGGGGTGATCTACCCGACCGGAGGCGCGCTGTTCGCGCCGTTTCTGCGCGATAATGAAGTGCGGCGGGCGGCCTGTCGTGCGTTTAATATGTATACAGCCGATCAGTTCGCCGGCCTGGAAGATCGCCTGACTCCTGCCGCGGTGGTGCCCATGTTTACCCCGGAGGAGGCGCTTGAAGAGCTGGATTTCATCAAGAGCAAGGGCTTTAAGGTGGCCATGCTGTCAAGCCTCATCCGGCGTCAGGTTCCGGCGGTGGCACGCAAGGCGCCCGAGGCTGGCCGTTATGCAATCTGGCACGACACCCTGGGCATAGATAGCGCGCATGATTATGACCCGGTCTGGGCGAAATGCCTCGAAGTGGGCATCCCGCCCAGCTTTCACTCGGCCTCGTCAGGCATTGGCATGCGGGCCTCGATTTCCAATTTTGTGTACAACCACATCGGCCATTTTGCCCAGGCCGGAGAGGCGGTCTGCAAATCCATCTTCATGAACGGCGTGACGCGGCGTTTCCCGGAACTGCGCTTTGCCTTTTTAGAGGGCGGTGTGGGTTGGGCCTGCGGCCTGTATAGCGACCTCATCGGGCACTGGAAAATCCGCAACCCCAAAGCGCTGGATAATGTGAATCCCGCCAATCTGAACCAGGAAATGCTGGTTGACTTGTTTCAGAAATATGCTTCGCCCGCGGCGGTGGAAAAGCTGGGGCAGAAGGCGACGCAGGCCCATCTCGGCCTGCTCACCAAGGAGCCGGAAAAACTGGACGATTTTGCGCCCTGCGGGATCGAGCGGGCCGAAGACATCCGCGACCTGTTTGTGCCGAATTTCTACTTCGGCTGCGAGGCCGACGACCCGATGAACGCCTGGGCCTTCAACACCAAAGTCAATCCGTATGGGGCCAAGATCAACGCACTGTTTGGCTCGGACATCGGCCACTTCGATGTGCCGGACATGGCTGGGGTGTTGCCCGAGGCGTATGAAAACGTCGAAGACGGGGTGATGACGGACGAGAATTTCAAGGATTTTGTGTTCGGAAATCCCGTCCGCTTCTGGAGCGCCGTCAACCCGGACTTCTTTAAGGGAACGGTGGTGGAATCACAGGCGCGGGCACTGGTAGAGGAAGAAGCTGCTTAGGTACAGCACCAATCCGGCTCACCCGCGGCGTGGCCGTGGCGTTCGGCCCGAAGCTGGCGCATGCCGTCCATCATACGCTGCCGGTCGATGGGGCGGTCGAGTTCGTTCTGGAACTCCTGGTAGAGCCGCATGATGTTGGGCAGAATCCGCTCGGGCTCGCGCCAGCGAGCGTAGATGCCAAGCTTCACGTCGCGGGCGGCTTCTTCGGGGCTCATACCGAGCTGAAAGCGTTTCTTGGCCTCGCGCCGGATGAGCATGAGGTAGGATCGCATTTCGCGCAGTTCTTTTTTACCGCCAAGCGGACCGTGCCCCGGCACGATGAGGTCCACGTCCAGCTTCAAAATCCGATCGGCAACCTTGATCCAATTGCCGACATGACCTTGAAAGGCCAGGGGCGTGACATAGTAAAAAGCCAGGTCCCCGGCAAATAGAATCTTGTCTTTGGGCAAATAGACAAAGGCGTCGCCAAAGGTGTGGGCCGGCCCGAGATGGCGCAGTTCCACGTCGCGTCCGGACTGGTGGAAGACCAGCCGGTCTTCAAAGGTCAGGTCCGGGACCCTGGGTTTGAGCTTGGAGAACTCCTTGGCAAAGCGCGGAATGCGCTGCTGGAGCTGTTTAACAGGTATGCCCTCCCGGAGCTGTTCGTCACGACAGAAGGTGTGGCTGATGACCTGGGCGTCGCGAAAAAGAAAATTTCCGCCGCTGTGATCGACGTGATGGTGGGTGTTGATCAGCCGGGAGACCGGTCGTCTCGTCACTTTCTTAATCGCCCCGAGAAAGCGGGTAGTCATGGACGGAACCATGAGGGCATCAATCGCCATGATTCCTTCACGGTCCAGTAGCAGGCCGGCATTACTGACGCCCAGTTCCCCATACGCCTGAATATAGGCGTAGACTTTCGGCGCAACCTCCTCGATCCCTGTTCGCCAGCCTGCGGGAGTGATGTAGTCATGCATAGGGTCACCCGCGTTTAGAGGTTGAATAAGCGTGCGGCATTCTCACTCAGGATTTTCTTCTTCAGCCCGTCCGATATATCCGTCCGCTCATAGATGGCTTTGACCGAATCCGGGCACATACAGTCCCAGTGCGAGTAGTCCGAGGCGTAGATCAGGCGCTCTTCTCCGATCAGCTGGGCCACGAACGGAATGGTCTTTTCGTCCGGCTCGACCGCGAAAAAACAGTTCTCGCTCGTAATCCAGTCCTCAGGGCTGCGCTGCTGCCAGGGCATTTGCTGCGGCAGCAGCTCATAGTGCTCGTGGAGCCGATCCATCATCCATGGGACCCAGCCGGCGCCGGCTTCCATAAAGGCCACTTTCAGCTTCGGGAATCGTTCCAAGATTCCCCCGGAGGCAAACGAGGCAACGGCCAGCATGGTGTCGAGCGAATAAAAGGCGTGCTTGAACACGTAGCGATCAAAGCGATCGACACCTGCGGAGTTGGTTGAGATGATATGCGCACAAATGGGGACTCCTAGTCCCTGGGCTTCTTCCCAAATCGGGTCGAACTCGGCTTCGTGCAGGAGCTTGCCACCGAAATTCGTCAGGACCTGGACACCGACCATGCCCAGTTGCTCGACCGTCCGTCTGATTTCGCCCCGCGCCGCCTCGGGATCCTGCATGGGAATCATGGCGATGCCTTTAAGGCGGTCCGCGTAGGGTTTGCAGTATTCGGCCAGCCAGTTGTTATAGGCGACGGAGACGGCCATACCCAGGCCGGGGTCTTCAATTGACGCGGCGGCGCCGAGACCGATAAAGGTCCCGAACAGGACGGCAATGTCGATTCCTTCGAGGTCCATATCGGGGATACGCTTGTGCGGGTCCTGCATCCCCACGCGATCCCAGCCCCATTGGTGGTCCGGCTTCTTGGGCTCGGGCCACATGCCGAGTCGGCCGTAGAAATCACGCCGACTGGGCCACATTTTGCCCTCAACCACCAGATGCTTGCGACCGTCGGGGTAGCTCACCCAACAGGGCGCGTCCTTGTGATAGCGCTCGGGCAGTAAGTCAACCCAATTGACGGCCTTCTCATCGACATGCCCATCGGCATCAATGACGGTGTAGTCAGGTCTCATGCTTCCCTCCCGTGTCTTCTTTCCGGCTTGTCATTCAGTCGTATCATAACGCCGGCGAAATTCCGCATACTCTATCGCAGCCCGGAGCGCGGCAACCGCCCGGTGGGCGCTTGGGTAACACACACGCCCGGCTTCACGGACGGCGAGGGGGCCGACATTACCGTACTCCGCAGCAGTATAGACGAGTTCGGTGGTCGTGAGGACGGGTTTTTGATGCCGGCCTGAAGCTGCGGCCGCGGCTGCGGCATAGCGTCGCTCTTGGTTTTCATGGAATCCGGCCATGCGCTCCAAGCCGTAGTCCGGATAGAATGCACCACCCTTAAAGCCGTGAGCAGTTGCGGCCTGGATACCCAGACCAAGATGCAGCACCGCATCGACCTCGGGGTGGCCACAGACGAGGTCAAGGACTTGAGGAACCGTATCCCGAGTCTCGCCGCCCGCCAGATCAATCGGATTATTGTGGCTCCAGCGGGCCGGGACCAGGGTACTAATCGTCTCTATAAGGCCCTGGGGGAGGGGGATAAGGTCGAGCCCGACCTGGGCGCAGGCATCCGCGGTCAGGACCCCCCAGCCGCCAACGGTGGTAAAGACCACGACTCGTCTGCCTTGCGGGAGCGGCTGGGTCGCCAGGGTCGCCGCCCACTCAAAGGCATGCTCGATCGTCGGCGCCCGCAATATGCCAAACTGACGGCACAGCCCGTCAAAGACACGGTCGTCCGTCGCCAGCGAACCGGTATGCGATAAGGCCGCCCGCTGCCCCTCTGCCGCAGCGCCGCCTTTCACCAACACCAACGGCTTGCGCCGGGTGAGACCGCGGACTGCGTCAATGAAATGAGGACCGTCAGGTACGCCCTCGAGATAAGCAAGAACGACGTCAGTTTCCGGGTCGGCCGCAAAATATTCCAGATAATCAGCGATATTCGTGTAGGCGGAGTTACCGGCAGAAACAGCCTTACTTACGCCGACTCCGGTCTGGACGGAGTAGTTCAGGAAGGCAGATAGCAGGTTCCCGCTCTGACTTACAACGGACAGGCGGCCCGCCGGAGGATACGGCGCTACAATTTGGGCACACATCGATACCGGCGTCGAGATCACCCCTTGGCCGTTCGGCCCGGCCAGCAGCAGGCCAAGCTCCTCGGCGGTTTCGACCAGTTCGTTTTCCAGGCGGCGGCCCTCCTCTCCAGCCTCCCGATAGCCCCCACTGGCGACAAAGGCGGCCCGCACGCCGATCTTGGCACAGGAACGCAGCAGTTCGATATTGGCCGCAACAGGTGTGCACACAAAGACAAGGTCGGCCTTATTCGGCGGAATCTCCTCTACAGTCCGATAGGTGGGTTGGCCGAGAATCTCCGCGCCGTCACGATTGACTGGAAAGATTTCGCCTTGATAACCGAAGCGTCTGAGGTTGTGCAAAGAGACAAACCCGAATTTCCCTGGATGGGAGGACGCCCCGGCAACGATCACACCACGCGGGTGAAACAGGGGGCGGAAGCGTTTAAGGGTATCTTCAGGGGCCCGCCGCTGAACCGTGGGTCTGGTGCGGGGCGTCGGATTCGTGACGACCAGGGCATCAACCGCAATGGGTTTTCCGTTGACAACGATCAGGGGGTTCACGTCCACGCTCTCAATGTCAGGTCGCTCGACGGCCAGGCGGCCCAGCCCAACCAGGAGATCGGCCAGGGCATCGAGATCAACCGGCTCCTCGCCCCGAAACGGTTGGGTAACGAGATGTTCGAACCGCATCCCCTCAACCATGGCTCTCGCTTGAGTGTGAGAGAGCGGTGCCAGGGCAAAGACCACATCGCCGAGCGCTTCGGTCAGAACGCCGCCAAGGCCCAGGAGGACGCACGGACCGAATTGAGGGTCACGGACCATACCGGCGATCAACTCTCTCTGCCCGGCAACCATCTCAGCAACGAGCAGACTGACTTCTCCATCTTCATCCCGACGTCGCGCCCACAGCTCGTGCGCCGCCCGCTCAACAGCCTGGGTCGTATCAAGACCGAGGCGGACGAGGTCACGTTCGGTCTTGTGAGCAATACGCGCTCCGCACAGTTTCACCACAACCGGAAAACCAATCCCCGCTGCCGCACGACCTGCCTCGGACGGGTCCTGGACAAGAACTTCTCGAGAAATCACACCCCCGTATCCGGCAATCACACGCTTTGATTCATACTCGGACAGGGTCGATGTGTGCGGCTCGGTCGAACGTTTCATCACGGTACGGTTACCCCTTCTGGTCAGTCGTGTCCGCGCCTCGCCATAATGGCCAAAGCGAACGTGCCTGAAAAGTACGGGATATTAGCACACGCAGGGCCGCTCGGGCAGGCGGCGGCAGGCCAGAGTCTTGAGGGGTTGCTTTCATACAGGTGAGGCATTAGTTATTGTTGACTCCGCAGACTCAAAGGGGACAGCGTGAACGCTTCGGTCAGGCTTATTGAACAAGTGGTTCCTTCGACGGTTGCCATTCAGGTCACCGTTCCCTCACAGCACCATTCTGCCCAACTGTTAGGCACTGAGCGTATGGGGTCCGGGGCAGTGGTGAGTCCGGACGGCTATATTCTGACCGTCAATTACATCGTTATTGGTGCGTCTCAGGTTCAGGTCAGCATGATTGATAACACCCAACTCGAAGCTGAGGTGGTTGCGCAGGATTTTGCGAGCGGTATTGCCGTGTTAAAGATATCTCAAACCGGTTTTCCCGCTGTCCCCCTTCAGCCTTCCACCGCGCTGAACGCGGGGGATGAGATTTTCCTGGTCGCCAGTGCGGGAGAAGAAAACGGCCGACGGGTGAATGGCGGCGGACTCACCTCGGTTTCCCAGTTTGATGCCTACTGGGAGTATAGCCTGGAGCGAGCGTTGACGAGTACGGCTATGAATCCGGGCTTAGGCGGCGGTCCCATGTTCGACATGCACGGCCGTATGGTCGGTGTCGTCTCCCTCAATCTCAATGAAATTGGAAAATTCTCTCTGGCTATTCCGGTTGAACACTTCACCGAACATCGAGACGAACTCCTGCGCTATGGACGGCGGGTCACCCGGCCCTCACGCGCCTGGATCGGCATGTATTCATATACGGTCAAAGAACACCTTGTTATCGCGGGCCTGTTACCCGAGGGTCCAGGGGCCAAATCAGGGCTGAAAGCCGGGGATGTAATTCTCGCTATCGACGAGCAAGAAATAGCCGACCGACGCGCCTTTTATGAACGACTCTGGAGCCGACCCGCTGGCGAGACCGTTCTGTTCCGGGTCTTTCGGAATAATGCCGTCCAGAGTGTGCCGGTCGTTTCCGGTAATGTCGAGGAGTTTTTCGGCTAAGCGCCGTTCCTGTGAAATTGCAGAACGCAAGGGCCAAAATTTTGCAAAACTCAAGGACCATTTTGCCTCAAAAACTGGATAAATTTCACGCGAGAAATGCCCAAAATCGGGCGAAAATCATTTATTCATCGGGACTTAGGGCATTTCTCCAGGTTCTTGAAAATTTCACGCGATTTCACCTTCATTTCACCTGTTTTTGATATCAATCTCGGGTCTTAATGGCCCCTTAAATGGGGCTTCAGGAAGGGTTAGGAGGGGTCGTTGTGCGGGGTGATTGGGGGCTGCATCCAGCGGGGATTGGGGGTGCGGATCGGGTTTTCATCCAGGATGAAATTTCACGTTTTATGAAATCTGAGGGTCGATCCTGAGGGCCGCTTGAGGAAGATGTAAGGAGACGGAGACACCCCGCTTCGTCCGGCCTCCTTGGGAGCGCGGGCATCTTGCCCGCCCCGAAGCAGGCTGGAAGCCTGCACTCCCAGTCAGTCGGGCGGTGAGCGGAGTGGAAACCAACCGGGACGGGACGGCGGGGCTGGATGCCATTCCGCCTCTCCGCTTGCAAACAGACGTGGCATTACATGCCCTCCTCAGGAGAAACCACTACGCAGCATCGACCACCACACGTACATCGGCCTGCTTGGACTGACGCGGCTTGTCCCTGACGACAATTTCGATCGACTTATCCAGCTTATTGAGAAAGCGAAACAAGCGTTCAGCCGAGAACCCATCCAAATGGCCTTTCATGAGTGCAGAGACATTCGGCTGTTTGATACCGAGCAGCTTGGCGGCTTTGACCTGAGTGAGCTTCCGTTCCCGGATGATCTGACAGATTTGAAAGGCGAGTTCCGCCTTCGCCAAATGTTCCTCTGTGTTGGGCAGACCAATGTCCGCAAATATATTGCCGCTACTCTCCTCATATTCAGTGGGGTTCGTTGACCTCTTTGTTCGTGTCATTTTCCGCCTGCCTTCTGTAACGCCTCAGCTTCCTTGAGTCGTTGCTTTATGAGGTCAATATCCTATTTTGGCGTTTTGATTCCCTGCTTGGCTTTCTTTTGGAACATGTGCAGGACATAAATCCGCTCGGTAAAGCGCACCGTGTAGATAGAGATGCAGTGCACCCGTCCGGCGTAGCGCGGCATGAGCGCTTTGAGGGCGTGCAGGTTGTCGCCGTGAATAATCAGGTTGTCGTCAAGGGAGGGCTGGTGGTGGTCTTTGGATGGGAGCGACTTTTCGGCGTCCGCCTCCAGTGTTCTGGAAGGAACGGTCAGGTGATGGGCATAGACGATCTGCTTGCCTTTGAAGTCTAGGGTCGGCATCGAAGTGGTTCGGGCGCCGGTCAAGCGGAAGAGTTGGCTTCCGCCACTTGCTGCCGTGCGACTCGAATCAACAGGCGGAGGGCCTGATTCACCGATTCGGAATCAGGGAATACGGCTGCGATATCAGGCTCAAGCACCACGACATTTGTTCCCCGCCGATACCGTTCGTAGTACTTCCCTCGTACCCCACCCCGAATGTCATATTCTGCTCGCATCTGCGTGTCTGAATCTGTCTTATTCGCCTGACTCATAAGTCCTCCGCTCGCGTGGCGTTCCTTCCCGCGCCCCAATAATGCGAATTACGTCCTCCTCTTCGGTGTGCCACACGATGAGCAGCCGTTGCTGTCGAGAAAGGCCTGTTGTCAGAAATCGCTCCTCGCCGAGAGAATGGTCAGGGTCTCCGATGGTCGTGGCCAAGGGGTCACCAAAGACGGACTGCGCTTCTTCAAAAGACACATCATGGTTTGCTATATTTTCCGCCGCTTTCGTGGGGTCCCAGCCAAATTTCATGAACAAAGTATAGAATAGCCCACCTTCTCTTGAAGGTAAATGAGCGGCCTAGTCAGCAAGTATGTTATTACCCTTTCTTGCCGGGAATCTGCTACACTATCCACAGGGAGGGCGTATGGAAGCGCGGATGCAACTTGGGAATTATCTTGTCGCGTATTTGCGCAGGATTGGCCTGACCCACCTGTTTGGGATTCCTGGTGATCTGGTCATTCAGCTTTTCATGAAGTTCGGCCAGCCCCACGATATACGAGTCATTACCTCTTCGCATGAGCCGGGTGCCGGCTTCGCCGTCGATGGATACGCGCGGGCCACCGGAAAAATCGGTGTCCTGTGTGTGACCTATGGAGCCGGGGGACATAATGTTGTGAATAGCGTCGCTGGCTCATATTCCGAGCGAGTGCCGGTCCTGGTCATCAGCGGTGGGCCGGGTGAGGAGAAACGCAAACTCGGGGTGTTAGTCCATCACCAGGCCAGAGAGATTGAGTCCCAATTCCATATTTTTCAGGAGATTACCTGCGCCGCAAAAATCATTGACGACCCACGGACCGCGGCAACGGATATTGACGAAGTGGTCCAGAATATCTGGCGGCATCAGCAACCGGGCTATATCGAGATCCATCAGGATATGGTTGAGCAGGAGATTGGTGTCCCTGTACGGATCAGAGGGTGGGACGGCAGCTTTTCTCGAACTCCGTCCGACACTCAAAAGGTTGAGGAATCGGTCCGGGAGACAACTACCCGTCTCAATCAGGCCCGCAAACCGGCCGTTATCATTGGTATTGAAACGTTCCGGCATCATCTCACGACCGATATCATTACCCTGGTCGAAAAGATCGGCGGGCCCTGCCTGACGACCGTTTTGGCCAAGGGCGCCTTCCCCATGGATCATCCCCAGTATATGGGCGTCCATATTGGGGCCATCTCGCCGGCGCCCATCCGCAAACGGATTGAGGAGTCCGACCTGGTGCTCCACCTGGGCTCCCTCCTGACCGATATGAATCTGGGCTCACAGCCGCAGTACATCGACCGTCACCACTCGATCTGGGCCGCGGAGAATAAGGTGCATGTCAGCTTTCATACCTATACCGAGGTCACCATTGAGGATTACGTCCAGTCTTTATTGCAGGCTCCGCTGAGGCTGCATCGGGAAGAGATTACCTATTATGACAATCTCGCTCCGCAGCCACCCGGAGATGATCGGGCGATCCAGGTCTCGGATATGTTATGGGAAGTCAACACATTCCTTGATGGGCGCGAAGGCTATATGGTTGTGGCTGAGGCGGGCGATATGCTGTTCGCCGGGCTGGATATTAAAATTGGCCAAGGCGGTGGCTATCTCGCCCAAGGGTATTATGCCTCGATGGGCTTTGGCGTCCCCGGTGCACTCGGCGCTCAATTGGGGACCGGTCAGCGGCCGATTGTGTTGTGTGGGGACGGAGCTTTTCAGATGACAGGCTCGGAGATCTCGCACGCGCCCCGTCACAAACTCAATCCTATTGTCCTGGTCATGAATAACGGAGGCTGGGGTATTTTTCGGCCGGTTTCCGAACGGCAGGACTTGCTCACCATTCCGCCGTGGCCCTATGCCACGCTGGCCCAAGAGTGGGGCGGCAAGGGGTTACGGGCCGCGACAGTCCAAGAGCTGCGCCAGACGTTATTGGAAGCCGACCGGACCTCGTCTTTTGTCATCATTGAGGTTATGGTGTCGCCGCGTGACTTATCGCCGGTCACGGAAAAGTATATCAAGGCCTCAGTTGGCGGAAGCCAATAAAAAATCAAGCTACAGGAAAGAGAGGAGAGAACGCGTGAAGATTGCCATTTTGGGAGGAACTGGAGAACAAGGCCCCGGTCTGGCCCTGCGCTGGGCGCTCGCGGGAGAAGAGGTCATTATCGGCTCACGCCAACAGGAAAAGGGAGAACGCGTAGCAAGCGAACTCAATCAGGAACTCGGTCGGGACCTCCTGCGCGGAACGGATAATGTCACGGCCGCGGCCGCAGCCGACGTGGTGTTTATCACCGTACCGTACTCCGCCCACGTTAAGACGGTAGAGTCCGTGAAAGATCAGCTTAAGGGAAAGATCTTTGTGGACGTGTCGGTCCCGCTCGACCCGGATAACGCCCGGCGGGTAGTCATGCCGGAAGCAGGCTCTGCGACAGAAGAAGCGAAACAAATCCTCGGCGACGAAGTCCAGGTCGTGTGTGCGTTACAAAACATTTCCGCTCACCTCTTGCGTGACGTCAACGCTGAAATTGACTGTGATGTCCTGGTCTGTGGAGATAAGGACGCCAGACCAACGGTGATTGAGCTAGTAGAGAAGCTGGGTATTCACACGGTTGACGTTGGCCCGCTGGCCGCCGCCAGTTTGATAGAGCCGATTACCGCTCTGCTTATTCGTTTAAATATCCGGAACAAAGTGCATTCCGCCGGGATTCGGATCACCGGGCTGTCCGAAGATTAGACCCGTCCGATTTCCCCACCCCAGCAATAAAAAAGGCCCTACTTTTGTAGGGCCTTTTTTGACGATTGTGCAACGTAGGGAGATTACATCATGCCGCCCATACCGCCCATACCGCCCATACCGCCCATACCGCCTGGAGGCATTGGAGGCATACCGCCAGCGGCACCTTTCTCCTCAGGTTTCTCGGCAACGGTTGCTTCTGTTGTTAACAACAAACCGGCTACGGACGAAGCATTCTGCAGGGCAGTCCGCACGACCTTGGTGGGGTCAACAATGCCGGCTTTGATGAGGTCTTCAAACTGACCGGCCGCCGCGTTGAAGCCGTTCGCACCCTTGCTGTTACGAACCTTATCCAGGACGATAGAACCTTCTTCTCCCGCGTTAGAGGAAATCCAGCGTAAGGGCTCTTGGACCGCTCTTTGGATAATGTTGACGCCGACCTGTTCCTCTTCGCTCACCTCGACTTTGTCGAGCTTATTGGAGGAGCGGATGAGGGCGACACCGCCACCGGGGACAATACCTTCTTCAACCGCAGCTCGCGTGGCGTGCAAAGCATCCTCGACGCGCGCCTTTTTCTCCTTCATTTCGATCTCAGTTGCGGCCCCAACCTGGATGACAGCAACACCGCCGACCATTTTGGCCAAGCGTTCTTGCAACTTCTCCCGGTCATAGTCTGAGGTAGTCTCGTCGATCTGGGCCCGAATCTGGCTGATACGGCCTCCGATGTCACCCTTCTTCCCGGCGCCGTCCACGATGGTGGTGTTGTCTTTATCGACAACAAGACGTTTGGCCCGGCCGAGATCGTTGAGCGTCAGGCTCTCCAATTTTACGCCCAGTTCCTCGGCGATGACCCGCCCACCGGTCAGAATGGCAATATCCTCAAGCATGGCCTTGCGGCGGTCACCAAAGCCCGGTGCCTTGACCGCCACACACTGGAGGGTGCCACGAATCTTGTTCACGACCAGCGTTGCCAGTGCTTCGCCTTCGATATCTTCGGCAATGATGAGCAACGGTTTGCCGCTCTTGGCCACGGCCTCGAGCACTGGCAGCAGATCTTTCATGGCTGAGATTTTCTTCTCGTGGATGAGCAGGTAGGCATCTTCGTACACCCCCTCCATCCGTTCCGGATCGGTCACAAAATAGGGAGAGAGATAGCCCCGGTCGAACTGCATTCCCTCGACGACGTCGAGCGTCGTATCCAGCCCTTTGGCCTCTTCGACGGTGATCACGCCTTCTCGGCCGACCTTGTTCATGGCTTCGGCAATAATGCTGCCGATGGTCGAGTCGTTATTGGCCGAGATCGTGCCGACCTGGGCAATTTCGGTTTGGTCGCGGGTGGACTTGGACAGGTTACGCAGTTCGTCGACCATGGTGGTCACGGCTTTATCGATACCACGCTTAATGCTCATGGGGTCGTGACCGGCGGCGACCATTTTCACGCCTTCCGAATAGATCGCCCGCGCGAGCACCGTCGCTGTCGTGGTCCCATCACCAGCCACGTCAGAAGTCTTGCTGGCGACTTCTTTGACCATCTGAGCGCCCATATTTTCGAACTTGTCCTCAAGCTCGATCTCCTTGGCGACGGTCACGCCGTCTTTGGTGACGTTTGGCGCGCCAAAGGATTTCTCGATCACAACATTGCGTCCCTTTGGACCGAGGGTGACGGTCACCGCATCGGCCAGAACGTTCACCCCTTTGAGGGTTTTGTCTCTCGCATCTTGACTGAATTTGACAAGCTTCGCAGCCATTCCTGTTCCTCCCTTGATATCCCGGATTAGCCTTCGACCACGCCGAGGATATCGTCCTCGCGCATAATCAAATGCTCCTCACCGTCGATCTTGATCTCTGTCCCGGCGTATTTGCCAAAGAGCACCTTGTCACCTTTCTTCACATCGAGTGGGGTGACCCGGCCATCTTCTCCGACCTTCCCGTTTCCGACGGCGGTCACCTTCCCCTCCTGGGGTTTTTCCTTTGCGGTATCCGGAATGATGATTCCACCTGCGGTCTTCTCTTCTTCCGCAATCCGCTTGACAATAATCCGATCCTGTAGAGGTCGAATTTTCATACCTCGTCTCCTTTCTCTCAGACGTGTTTCCTTAACTGTGAATCTTCTCTATGGGAGGGATTCCACCCCCGCTCAGGCTGGGGGGAAAATAATCACTCTTCTGGTGTTGTCAACCGTCAGCGCTCAGAATTTTCGCTTTCGGGACTCCTCTTCAAAATACCGACGATACAGGACATCCCATTCCGTACTTCCTGGGGCGACTTTTCTCGACAGAGAATGAATCTTTCGCCGCACCGCCGCATCGATTGCGTCTCCCTGCTGAAAATAAGAGCTCAATATCCGTTTACTCTCGATCAATGCCCCTCTTTCATTGACAATCTTGCCTTCTGCGGCAATGGCCCGTAAAGCCGAACGAGCCAGAGCGGTAACGCGGGTGTCGGACAGATCGCTCATAGCGCAAAGTCCCGCTCTTCGGCTAAGCGTCGCTTAATGAGCTGGATGACCTTATAGCGATCAACCGTTGGCGTTTTCTGGATATGCGCTTCGGCTAACCGCTCGGCTTCCTTTTCAAGGGCGGCTTCTTGGCGGAAGTTCGCGAGTAACGCGTTCTCAACCTTGTTCGCAACCGCCGCCCGTTGCCCACTCAGGCGGATCGCACCCTTCGTGCACAATGCCTCCACAAGAACCTGACTCACATGGCGACAGAGTGCTTCTGGGTCCCGCATGTCAGAACAGCATAGCTGGCGCTAGCGCTGTTTGGCAACCCCGTCTTGACAAGAAAAACAAGGTTTGAGATGGGAGCTTGAGTGACGCAGCAAAGACTCACCTCCGGCCAATCTCCTTCAAATTTTCCCTCGAGCTATTGGGAACATATTGCGACATATCTCGAAGAAGGCTTGGCAATCATCGATAACCGGCACAATATCGTCTTCTTTAATGCCGCCGCGGAATCCCTTACCGGTGTCGCCCAAACCCAAGTCCGGGGGGTTTCGTATGCCCACGTTTTCGACGAAAATTCGTGGATTGTGACCCTCATCCGGAGGGCGCAGGAACCTGACTATAGCCGGACTGCAGGAGAGGGAGAGTTGCGAGACCGTTTTCGCCGCGTCGTCCCGGTCCGTGTCACCTGTTCTCCTATTTTCGACCAGGACGACTGTCCCCTGGGGCTTGTCTTGGTCTTACACGATCTGAGCCACCAGAAAGAACTGGAAGAGGAACAACAGCGGGATGACCGACTGACCTCCCTTGGCGTGGTGGCTGCCGGACTCGCGCACGAAATCAAAAATCCCCTGGCGGGCATCCGCGGCGCGGCTCAACTCCTCCAGTCTCGGGTCAAGACCGACCAGTCCGCGGTCAAATACACGACTATCATGGTGGACGAGATTGACCGCCTCAGCGCGCTGCTTGAGCAGTTGCTTGAGCTCTCGGCGCGCCCCCACTTTGATCCACAGCCGGTCAATATCCACAAGACGATCACCGATGTCCTGCTGCTTGAACAAGAAGCGGCTGCCAGGGGAACCACCGTCCAAACTCATTTTGACCCGAGTTTGCCGCCCGTGTCCGGCGATGAGGCGCGCCTCTCTCAGGTCTTTCGCAACCTGATCAAAAACAGTTTGCAGGCCCTCCGCGGACAACGTGGTGGGGTCCTCAGTATTTCGACAAAAATGGCGACAGACTTTCATCTGATGCGTTTGCCTCTTGACCGGACTGTCCCCCTTCAGCCAGGAAGCGTTGCTCCCCCTGCCCAAACGCAGCCCCCAGACGCTCTGGAAAAACAACCACTTTACGACAACCACGCCGGCGGTCGTTTTCTGTGCGTTATTTTCGCTGACAACGGGCCGGGGATTACCCCGGATCATCTCCCCCATTTGTTCACCCCGTTTTTTACCACCAAGAGCCAGGGCACAGGCTTGGGTTTACCGGTCAGCCAACAGATTATTGCTCAACACGGAGGGACCATTCGGGTGGAAAGCAGCCCAGGACAAGGGGCGGGCTTCCACGTGTATTTACCCGTCCCGCCAGGATAGGATGCTGTGGTGAACGGAACAATTCTCATTGCCGACGACGAAGACCTCATCCGCCAGGTTCTGCATGATACGCTCACCGAGCAGGGCTATCACGTCGAAGCAGTCGCAACAGGCTCTCAAGCCTGGTCGGCCGTGCAGGAACAGGCGTTCGATCTGGCCTTTGTTGATATTCGCATGCCGGGACTCAACGGTTTGGATCTCTTACAGAAGACGCAAGCCGCTCAGATCGACCTCCCGATCATCATCATGACCGGTCAAACCACGCTGACCAATGCGATCGAGGCAATGAAACATGGGGCCTTTGACTATTTGCCAAAACCGTTCGACCTCAATGATGTGCACGCGTTGGTCTCCCACGTCATAGAAGCCAAGCGGCTCACGGCCAATATGGAGCGTCCACTGCCGGCTATCCAGGGGCGCGATGAGCAGATCATCGGCAGCGGCGCGGCCATGCAGCAGGTATACAAAACTATCGGACGGATCGTCCGCAGCGATGCAACCGTCCTCCTCCAGGGCGAAAGCGGGACGGGCAAAGAGTTAGTGGCGAAAGTGATTCACCACTACTCAGCCCGCTGGCGAGCGCCTTTTATTGGGGTGAACTGTTCGGCCATTCCGCTCGATCTGCTTGAAAGCGAGCTGTTCGGCCACGAACGTGGGGCATTCACCGGCGCGGTTGAGCGGCATGCCGGGAAGTTTGAACAGGCCGCTGGTGGGACCCTCTTCCTGGATGAAATAGGCGACATGCCCCCGTCGCTTCAGGCAAAGCTGCTCCGCGTCCTCCAGGAACGTGAGTTCACCCGCGTCGGAGGAAGCCAAGCACTCCAAGCGGACGTGCGCATCATCGCGGCCACCAATCAGGACCTGGCAGCCGCAGTTAAAGAAAAACGTTTTCGGGAAGATTTATATTTTCGTCTTCGCGTCGTACCGATCACCCTGCCCCCACTGCGCCAGCGGCGCGAGGATATTCCCGAACTCACCGCCTATTTTCTCGATAAGATTACGCAGGAGGTGGGGACCTCGGCAACAGGCATTACTCCTGAGGCGCAAGCCCTGCTCACCCATTATTCCTGGCCGGGGAATGTGCGAGAGTTGGAAAACACTCTCCTCCGAGCGGCCGTCCTCAGCCCGAGTCCGTTACTGACGCCGGCAGATTTCTCGCTCCCACAGACGAGAACTCCGCTGCCGGTTGATCTTGCAGAACTCTCGTTCGAGGAGGTCATCCAGCGTCAACTCACGGCCTATCTTCAGCAACCCACCCTGCTCGAGACCGGAGACCTGCACGCGGTGGTCATTAGCCAAGTCGAAAAGCCGCTGATCGAACTGGTCCTGGACCATACCCGCGGGAATCAGCTCAAGGCCGCAGAGATTTTGGGGATTAATCGCAATACCTTACGCAAAAAAATGACGGACCTCAAAATAGCCGTCAAAAAGTGAGCGATCCCTCACATGCCCTTCTCTTTTCCCAGTCCGTTCTACGCCATGGCTGACACATTAAATCGGCCCGAGCTGTCATTCCAGGGACTGACCGACCATCTGTGTGCTGGGGGGGTACGCCTCCTCCAGTTGCGCGTCAAACAGCAGCCGACACGAGATTTTGTCGCCCTGGCCACAGAAGTCCAACGCATTTGCCGACACTATCAGTGTACGCTCATCATCAATGATCGAGTGGATATTGCCCTGGCAGTTGAGGCTGACGGCGTTCACCTCGGCCAGGAAGACCTGCCACTGGCTGCGGCGCGCAAGATCTTTGGATGCGAAAAGATTATCGGCGTTTCAACCCACACTGTCCAGCAAGCGCTGACCGCCGAACAGGAGGGCGCCGACTATATTGGATTTGGGCCGCTGTTCGGCACAACAACAAAAGCGACCGGCTATACTGCTCGCGGCCTTGAGCAACTCCAAGAAATTCGTCAGCAGGTTCGTATTCCTATTGTGGCGATTGGCGGGATTACGGCCGAGCGGGCGCCGGCAGTCCTCCGGGCCGGCGCAGACGCGGTCGCGCTGATTAGCGATATTGTTCTCGCCCCGGATATCCAATATCGGGTCAAAACCCTCCTCCGGCAGCTCGACAGCCCCGAACGGTAAAAGGAAACAACGGGCGGGGAGAATAAGACTCCCACTCCTGACACTCCAGAGGCGTGTTACCCCTCCTCCACCAAGTCTTCGTCGGGTTCGGGAAGGGTACGAGTATCGGGTTCGGGAAGGGCAGGAGTATCGGGTTCGGGTTCGGGAAGGGCAGGAGTATCGATCAGGTTGTCAAATCGCGTGTACTCGCTCCGCCAAGCCAGCCGGACCGTACCCGTGGGGCCATTGCGTTGCTTGCCGATAATAATTTCCGCGGTCCCTTCTTCTTCCGACTCGGGGTGGTAGAACTCATCTCGGTAAATGAACATAATGACGTCCGCATCCTGCTCAATTGCGCCCGACTCGCGAATATCCGACATCATAGGCCGTTTGTCCCCGCGGAGTTCGACCTGGCGGTTGAGCTGGGAGAGGGCGACCACGGGGATATTCAACTCTTTGGCCAGGGCCTTCAGGCCGCGTGAAATTTCCGCAAGCTCCTGGGTCCGATTCTCCTCCGAGGTCAGACCACGCATCAACTGGAGATAATCAATAATCACAAGGCCGAGATTGGCCTCGTGTTTCAACCGCCGCGCTTTGGCTCGCACTTCAAGCACATTTTGTCCGGGCGTGTCGTCGATATAAATCGGGGCTTCCGCCAGTCGTCCGGCCGCCATCGCCAAGCGGGGAAAGTCCCGTTCTCCCAAATACCCGGTGCGGACCTTCGCATTATCCACCCGGGCATCGGAACACAACATCCGCATGACCAGTTGTTCTTTCGACATTTCGAGCGAGAATATCCCAACCGGAGTCTCGGTCTGTGCCGCCACATACTGGGCAATGTTCAGTACAAAGGCGGTTTTTCCCATGCTCGGGCGTGCCGCGATAATCGCTAGGTCTGCGGGCTGGAACCCTGCCGTTTTTTGATCGAGATCCAGAAAACCGGTTGGGATACCAGTCACCAACTCCTTGCGTTCATAGAGTTGTTCGATGGTCTTGATCGTGTCCATGATCATATCCCCGACCTTGGAGAAGGCCGGACGAATCCGTTGCTCGGATACCTCAAAGATTAAGCGCTCGGCATCATCAAGAAATTGCTCAATATCCTCCTGGCTGGTATATGCCCGACTAACGATATCTCCGGCCACGTGGATCAAACTGCGCAGGATAGCCTTTTCCCTGACAATCCGTGCATAGTAAGTAATATTGGCCGCACTCGGCACCCTGTCACCAAGTTCAGCGATGTAGGTGGCTCCACCGACCTCCTGTAATTCGTCGTGTGTTCTGAGGGCATCGGTTAATGTGATCAGGTCAATCGGTTCGCCCCGCCCGCTCAAGGTAATCATAGCCAGAAAAATTTTCTGGCTGACCGGACGATAAAAGTCATCCGGCCCCAGGATCTCAATCACTTTATCCAAAGCCTGGGAATCCAGCAGAATCCCGCCCAAGACAGCCTCTTCGGCCTCCGGACTCTGTGGCGGTACCTTGCGTAAGATATCTTCAGGCGTTGAATAGGATCGTGCCACAGGAAGGATTCCTTACTTTGGTGATGCTGGGGGAGGTGAAACCGGGAACGGCTTAATCGTCCGTAGCTACCCGCTCAAGCATACACAATTTGGACGGTTCCGCCAACCTCGCCACAGGCAATACGAGGACCGTGCCAACCGAGACACAGAATGGGTTCCTTACTTTACTGACGTGGGTGGATGTGCGACCGGGAACGGCTTAATCGTCCATTGTGTCCCGCACAAAAGCAAATAAGCGGGACAGTTCGGTTAAACCGTGAGCGATGCGCGGTCCATACCAACACAACGCCATGCCATCAACGCAGTAGAAGTGACCGCCGCGGCCAGCTGCGGTCTCCTGGAGCGGTGAGAGATGGACGAAATGCTTTTCCGCAAAGGGATAGGGCTCGCTTGGGAGCAGAATGAGGTGGGGGTCGGCCGCAACCACTTCGTCAAGGGAGAGGGAGAAATACCGTTCGTCCTTGGCGCGAAAGATATTCTCTCCGCCACACCGCCACAGCATATCATCGCTATATGTCTCGCGATTAAACGACATCCAAGGCTTGCGCCAGATAGGACAAAATACGCGGAGCCGTTCGACCTCTTTGAGCCCGGCCGTGCTCTCCTCGTATTGCTGCCAGAGTGATCGCGCCAGCGCCCGGGCTTGCACCTGGCAGCCAATGAGCGGACCGAGCTGTTCTACCATCCGTATCCCCTCTGCTACCGTGCGCGGAGCGGTCACATACAGAGGCAACCCCCGTTTTTCCAGCGCGCTGAAATCCTCTTGCCGATTCTCCTCATCGTTGACAATAATGAGGTCGGGCTCCAAGCGCTCAATCGTGTTAAGGTCAGGGTCTTTTGTCCCGCCAACGCGCGCCACATCGGCCACCCCATCGGGCGGATGGGTACAGTAGGATGTGACACCGACAACACGTTCACCGGCCCCGAGCGCGAACACCGTCTCGGTGATACTCGGAACGAGCGAGATAATGCGCCGCGGCACCTGCGGGAGCGCAACAGCACGTTGATAAGCGTCCAGAAATTCCATCGTTTCGGGTCAGAGTGGAAAGAGTAAATGTGTCCAGCATCGTATATTTAGAGGAGGACACGTTTACTCTTTGCCGTGTTTTTCCTTCACCTGCTGCAGAATGGCTTCTAATTCTTGACGTTCCTCTTGGGTGACTTCTTCGACTACGTCGGCCTGGCTATTCTCAGGGGCCGGTTGAGCGAGGACTTGGCTGTGGGTCGTCTCCTGCCCTTCCTCAGAACCGAACAGGCCAATCCGACGCAGTTCTTCTTCCATCACAAAAATTACGCCGATAAACACCACTAATCCCACACACGCCATGAGCAGCATGAGTTTCGGGAGCCACAGCCATCGTCCTTTTTTCCGCGATGTTTTACGCTTCGGTGCTGCCGGTCGAGCCTTTTTCTGCCGTGCCACGCTCCTGCCTCCTTACGGCTGCTGCGGATATCGTCTGATGACCGCTCGGACGGCATCCCATCCACTCCGCTGATGCCAACCATCCACCCCATTATACCACTTCAAGCTAATAGATTGGAGACGCGTACTCCGCGCCGCAAGCGTAAACCACAAGCGGGCTGTCCGACCATAGAAAAGCTTGGTGGCAAAGGCCAGCCGGGTCAGCTTCTTGCCGAGCCACGACTGAGAGATCGTCTGGGTATAGGCATCAAACGAGAAGTCCTTGGTCCGTAGTGCCTCGCGGATGGCCTGAGCGGCAAAGGCTCCGTATTCAAACGCAAAGGAAATGCCTTCCCCCATCAGCGGTTCGGCTCCTGCCGCATCGCCGACGAGCACGACATGCGGGGCGGCAAGCGGCCGTTCGGGAGCATAGCCATAAATGGGAAAAGCCCGCAGCCGTCGGGTTTGCCCGAAAGAGTAAACGTGTCCTCCACTAACCATGCGATGCTGGACACGTTCACTCTCTGATGCCGCCGCTGTACTAAACGCGTTGATTTCCGCACTAAGACAATCCTGGAGGGCCGCGTTTGAGAGAGAATTGATGCCCAATGAATAAATACCAAGGTTCACATGGGCAATCTGATCAATCAGACAGGGAAAGGCCCACAGATAGCCACGCAACCCATCCTGTACGGGCAGAAAATTAAAGTCGTAGCGCTGCTGGATGAAGCCGTCCCAGGCAGTTTCCGAGACCGGAACGTCAGACATCATGGCCTTACCGACTGGCTGGTGGGTCTGCCCGATCAATTGTCGTCGCACCCGGCTCCCGGACCCGTCAGCCCCGACGACAATCCGAGCGCGATACGTCGTCTTTTCGGTCACCACCCGAATGCCGCCCGGCTCTCGAACCAGCTGGATGACCTTTTCTCCCTGGCGGATTTCCGCCCCACGCTCCGCAGCGGTGCGCACGAGTAAAAAATCAAACTCGTTCCGTCGAATAATGGAACACATCCCCCCTTCTTCACACACGACCTCTTGGCCGGGCAGGGCCTGGACACGGGCCTGATCGACCTGGACGTGAGGAACGCTCAGCGGGATATCTAGGGCGTTGAGACAATCGAGAGTATGGGGGATGAGGCCGCCGGCACAGATCTTCTCTCGGGGATGAACGGCTTTGTCGAGCAGGAGAATATTGCCAGCGAACGCAGGGTCGGCCCGCAACAGATTGAGCGCGGTAGCGGTCCCGGCCGGACCAGAGCCGATAATAATAACGTCAAAGCACTCCACAGCAGCGGGAGCCGTCTGAAAACAGGTGATTAGTCGTCAATCATGGCAACCTCTTCGGTCACGAACCAGACGAGGTTGGGGTGGTCTGAGAATTTCAGTTCGTCAGGTCGCACTTGGGCCAGGTAGTCCGGGTCTGCTAAAAAAGCCTCCACCGCAGCGTGATCGTCAAACCACAGTTCCGCAATACCGTCGAAGGGCGCGGCATCGTTCTCGTACGCCTGTGGGATCGTGTGACTCTGGACGTATTTTCGAATATACCGCCGTAGCCCCGGGACGCTCTTCACCAGACTCCCATGATGAGTCCGCCAGTAGTCATGGAACTCTTCGACACCCATACCGGGCTTGCGTTTTACACAGACGACCAGTTTGACCATAATACCCTTAGCAGCGAGGCTCGGCCCTCCGCTTAGAGACCGGAGCGCGGTTCAACATTGGCCCAGATCCAGTCTACGATTTCCTGGGTGCTGGCTCCGGGAGTAAACACTTTTTTCACGCCGACTTTCGTCAGTCCGGGCATATCGTCTTCCGGAACGATCCCCCCACCAAAAACAGCGACATCATCGGCTCCACGTTCTTTGAGCGCACCCAGAATAGCGGGGAATAAGGTCATATGCGCACCGGAAAGAATACTTAAACCAACGGCGTCGACGTCTTCCTGCACGGCCGCCTCAGCAATCATTTCCGGCGTCTGATGTAAGCCGGTGTAGATCACCTCAAAGCCGGCGTCCCTGAGCGCGCGGGCAATAATCTTTGCGCCGCGGTCATGACCGTCGAGTCCGGCTTTTGCAACCAGGATGCGGAGTATTTTTTCTTCGGACACACTAACCTCCAGAAGAAGGGATTAGGGGTTGGGGGTTAGGGGTTGGCTCTCCCCCAGCCCCTAATCCCCAGTCCCCAACCCCTTTTGTTTTACAGCCAGGCAGGGTCCTGATAGACGCCAAACACCTCACGGTAGACGTCGGAGATTTCGCCCACCGTGCAGTGGGCCTTGACGGCATCAATCAGGACCGGCATCAGGTTCTGTCCGTTACGCGCCGCGGCATGGACCCGGCCAAGCTGCTCTTCGGCTGCAGCCTTGTCACGCTCTTGTTTCACCTGCGTGACCTGGGCAATCTGGCTGCGCTCCACTTCCGGATCAATCTTGAGGATTTCCATCGGTCGCTCTTCTTCAACCGCGTGCGAATTCACCCCGACGATCACCTTTTCTCTGGCATCCAACTGTTGCTGATAGCGATAGGCCGCATCGGCTATTTCCTTTTGCGGAAAACCGATATTGATCGCCCGGATAATACCGCCGAGTTCGTCAATCCGGTCGATATAGGCGAACGCCTCTTTTTCCATACGATCCGTCAGGGCTTCTATGGCCCAACTGCCGCCCAGCGGATCGACGAAGTTGGTGACACCGCTCTCTTCCGCAATAATTTGCTGGGTGCGTAGCGCGACCGTAACCGACTCTTCAGTCGGGAGGGCCAGGGTCTCGTCCATGGAATTGGTATGTAGCGACTGAGTACCACCTAGGACACCTGCCAGGGCCTGAATCGCCACCCGCACGACGTTATTGACCGGTTGCTGAGCAGTCAGGCTGACACCGGCCGTCTGGCAATGGGTGCGCAGCAGCATGGAGCGGGGGTTCTTTGCGCCAAAGCGCTCCTTCATGATCGTGGCCCACATCCGGCGTGCCGCTCGCAGTTTGGCGATTTCTTCAAAAAAGTCGTTATGGATATCAAAGAAAAAAGACAGCCGCGGGGCAAACTCGTCAACATCAAGGCCCCGTTCTATGCCGGCTTGGACATAGCCAATACCGTCGGCCAGGGTAAAGGCCAGTTCCTGGACCGCAGTCGATCCGGCCTCACGGATGTGATAGCCCGAAATCGAGACCGCGTGCCAGCGCGGCACCTCCTTGGCACAGAATTCAATCATGTCGGTGACAATGCGGACGGCGGGTTCGGGCGGGCAGATCCACTCCTTTTGGGCGATATACTCCTTGAGCATATCGTTCTGGATCGTCCCGCTAATCTGATTGCGTGGGATGCCCTGCTTATCGGCAACCGCAATATACATGGCGAGCAGAATACTGGCCGTGCAGTTCACCGTCATCGAGGTGGAGACTTTATCGAGCGGAATATTCTGGAACAGGCGCTCCATGTCCTTTATGGTCGAGACCGACACGCCCTCCCGGCCAACCTCGCCCAAGGAGCGCGGATGGTCCGCGTCATAGCCCATTAGCACCGGCATATCAAAGGCGGTTGACAGGCCGGTTTGACCCTCGGACAAGAGCAGCTTAAAGCGTTGATTCGTATCCTCAGGCGTGCCAAACCCGGCGAACTGACGCATGGTCCAGTAACGACCCCGATACATACTCGGGTAAACCCCACGGGTGTAGGGGTATTCACCCGGATAGCCTATCCCTTCGAGATTGGAGCCATTGAGATCGTCCGGCGTATAGACGGGCTCGACCTCCATGTCGGATATGGTCGAAAACCGCTGCGAACGTTCCTCCTGTTGAGGATATTTCTCATTCAACCACGCTTGCTTATTCATGCTTCCTCCGAGAGAATCAAGTGTCTCTCCAGCGTATTCGCTTTATGTCCCAAGTCCTTTTGAGAGCAATGAATTTTACGCTACATAGCATGACGAACACGCCCGGAATAGGGGCACGCTCGTCTTATTTCCCAGAAAACTTCGCCGCTCGTTTTTCAAGAAACGCCGCCATCCCTTCGGCCTTGTCCTGTGTCGCAAACGTCAGCCCAAAGGCCTCGGTTTCAAAACGACAGCCATTGACAATATCCATATCAATACCGGCATTGATGGCCGCCTTTGCCTGCTGAATGGCGATGGGCGGCTTGGTGGCCAGCTTATGGGCGAGGGCTTTGGCCTCACTCACACACTCGGCCGCAGGCACGACGCGATTGGCTAAGCCGTAGCGGACCGCTGCCTCGGCATCGATCATATCGCCAGAGTAGATCAGTTCTCGGGCCAGCGGTAGCCCAATTCGACGCGCTAAGCGCTGGGTGCCGCCAAAGCCAGGAATGACCCCGAGATTGATTTCGGGCTGACCGAACTTGGCCGTATCCACGGCAATAATCATATCACAGGCCAGGGCGAGTTCTATGCCGCCGCCCAGGGCAAAGCCGTTGATCGCGGCAATCACGGGAATGGGCATTTCCTCAAGCGTCCGCGCCACGCGGAGTCCCAGGGCCGCAAAGGCTTTTCCCTCTAGGGGAGACATCGACACCATTGCCGATATATCCGCCCCGGCAACAAAAGCCCGGTCGCCCGCACCGGTCATCACAAGGCAACGCAGCCCGGTGTCCTGCTGTACCGCGTCCAGGCAGTCAGCAATCTCATTCAGGGTAGCGGGATTCAGCGCATTCAGGCTCTTGGGGCGATTGATCAGCAGAACGCCAATCGCCCCTTCTTTTTCAAATACGATATTTTCATACATCATATTAATACTCCGGCTGCTCCTCAAAGTAGTGAAACGTATTGAGAAAGCGGATGGTCCGGCTCTTTGAGCGCATCACCACGGAATGCGACTCGCCCCCCCCAGGAAAAAACCGTACCCCGTGCAGATAGTTCCCGGTGGTCACCCCGGTTGCGGCAAAGACCACGCTACCTCGGGCGAGTTCTTCGGCCGTATACTTTTTCCGAATATCGTCCACTCCACTTTCACGCAGTTGTTCAAATTCTGCCGCATTCCCCGGCTGGAAACGTGCCTGAATCTCCCCGCCCAAACACCGCAGGGCCGCCGCCGCGAGAATACCCTGTGCGGCACGTCCCGTCCCAACCAACAGGTCAATCCCGGACTCCTCCCGCGTGGTGGCTAAGGCCGCCGACAGGTCACCGTCGCTGATCAGGGTGACATGGACGTCGATATCACGCAGTTCGTGCAGCAACTTGGTATGACGCGGCCGGTCAAGCATGACCACGCGCAGGTTTTGCGGTTTGACCCCTTTCACTGCTGCGAGGGCGGCAAGATTGTCACCCATCGATTTATCCAGATCAATCACCCCCCGGCCCCAGGGTCCGACCGCCATCTTCTCCATGTACACATCCGCAGGACAACGCAGAAACCCGCCCTCTTCAGCAACGGCAATGGCTACAATCGCATTCGGCGCGCCGAGCGCACAGGTGGTTGCCCCTTCAAGCGCATCGACCGCGACCTCAATGGCAGGGCCCGCCCCCGTCCCGAGCATTTCGTCGACGTACAGCATGGGCACCGAGTCTTCATCTCCCTCGCCGAGAACGAGGTGACCCCTGAACTCGATATCAGGGAACAGCCGGTGCATAGCCCCCACAGCAGCAGCGTCGGCAACCGCTTCATCTCCCCGCCCCATGTGGGCCGCTGCGGCTAAAGCCGCGGCTTCTGTCACCCGAACGAACTCAAGCGCGAGGTTCCGATCCATGCCGAATCTCTTGTGTTTCTCCCGAGTTCCACCTATACCAAGGCCCGCACCTGTCCGCGAATCACGTGCTCCATCAAACGCCAGGCCTCAGCCACAAACACCTTCGTCGCTTTGGCACACGGCTCGTTATAACCCACCGCTGGCGACGCTGGCGGCCGGTCATGGGACGAGAGCACGGCAAACGGCACGGGGTCGGACGAATGGGTCTTGATCGCAACGGGCGTGGCGTGGTCGGGCATCAGCAGGATGGTCCACTCAGGGAAAGCGGCCAGACCATCTAAGATAGTCCCAACGACCTTCTCATCAAAATCCTCAAGCGCCTGGACCTTTTTATCGGCCGCGCCCATATGACCGGCTTCGTCCGTTGCCTCAACGTGCAGGAAGAGAAAATCTTTGTCACGCAGGGCGGCCAGACCATATTCGGCTTTGCCGAGATAATTCGTATCAAGAAAGCCGGTCGCGCCGGGCACCAGGATCACCTCAAGTCCGGCCAGAACGCCGATACCGCGGACCAGATCAACCGCGGAAATGACCGAACCACTCAGACCAAAGCGTTCGTCAATCGTCGGCACGGCGGGACGGCGGCCCTGCCCCCACAGCCAGATCGAAGAGGCCGGCTTGTGCCCCTCGGCCTGGCGCTTGGCATTGACGGGATGCTCGGCACAGATCTCCCGGGCACGCTGCATCAGCGAGCACAGTTGCTCGCTGCCATCTCCCTGAGGCCAGTGCTTCTGGACGGGTTGACCGGTAATATCGTGCGGTGGCGTGGTGTCCATCTTTTCCTTGCCGCCGTGCCAGACCAGCAGGTGCCGATAACTCACGCCAGGATAGAAGGAAAACTCATCGCTGCCCAACTCGTGCTGAAGCGTCCCAATCAACTCGGCCGCATCAGCGCTGGGGATGTGGTCGGCCGCAAAGTCAAGCATGGTTTCGGTTCCGTCGGCTGTACGGCCCAGGGTCACCAGATTGCACCGAAACGCAATATCTTCCGGCCCCAAGTCCACCCCCATACTGGCCGCTTCGATGGGCGAGCGGCCGGTGTGGTATTGCCGCGGGTCATAGCCGAGCAGACTCATGGTTCCGACATCGCTGCCCGAGGGATAGCCCTCGGGAATCGTCTGGGTGAGGCCAAAGATGCCGTGAGAGGCAATATGGTCCATATGCGGCGTCCGCGCGTACTCAAGAGGCGTTTTCCCGCCGAGTTCATCGACCGGCCAGTCCGCCATACCATCACCTTGAAGAACGATGTATTTCATACCTCTCACCCATCTAGGAATCCGTGAACAGGAGATACCTGCCTGCGCTCAAGCGCGCCGAAAATCGCGGCCCGGGCACTGTGATAATCGGCCGGTGATTCAATCGGCCTGTTGGCGGAATGCGCGGCCACCCCACGCAACCGCCCTTCATGGTAACGCCGTTTAAAGTCGGTAAACTTAAGCCCATGGGCAGTGGATATCACCACGACCCGTTCGTGTGACCGTATCTGCCCACTGCGCGCCAGTTTCAACAGCACGGCGAGCGCCACCCCGGTGTGCGGACAGTTGAACAGGCCGGTCAAATCTGCCAGGGCCGACGCTTCGGCCAACTCTTCCTCGCTGGCCTGTTCAACAATACTATCGAAGGTCTGGAGAACCCGAATGGCCTTATGCACACTGACCGGGTTCCCGATCTGAATGGCTGACGCCAGAGTTTTTTTGGCTTTGACTGGACGATATTTTTCAAAGCCGGCGGTAAAACTCTTGTACAACGGATTGGCGCGTTCGGCCTGGGCACAGACCAGACGGGGCAGGCGATCAATCAGCCTAAGTTCCTGCATGAGCAGGAAGCCCCGTCCGATTGCCGTAACGTTACCCAGATTTCCGCCGGGGACGATCACCACATCGGGGACTTCCCAGTCAAACTGCTGAACGATCTCAATCGAGATAGTCTTCTGGCCCTCAAGCCGGAGGCTGTTCATCGAATTGGCCAGATAGATGTTTTCCTTAGTACACAGCTCGCGCACGACCCGCATACAGCCATCAAAATCGGTATCGAGCGACAAGGTCAGCGCCCCGTTTGCCATGGGCTGAATAAGTTGCGCCGTAGACACCCGATTACGGGGCAGAATCACAATAGCCGGGATGCCGGCCGCGGCGCAGTAGGCAGCCAGGGCCGCCGACGTATCGCCGGTTGAGGCGCACGCAACCGCAGGGATAGACACGCCGTCGGCAATCATCTGCTTCACCATAGAGACGAGCACGGTCATGCCCAGGTCCTTGAATGACCCGGTGTGGGAGTTGCCGCACTGTTTGACCCATAGATCATCAACACCGATGTGGCGTCCGAGTCGCTCGGCCCAGAACAGATTGGTGCCGCCCTCATAGGTGGAAACGATGTTCGCATCGTCAATAGCCGGACAGACCATTTCTTTTTTGCCCCACACCCCACTGCCATAGGGGTAGAGTGTGCGTCGATAGCGCTCATCGAACAAATGTCGCCATTCTTGGGGCGTTCGCGTCTTGAGAGCGGCGATGTCGTGCTGTACGTCCAGCAGCCCACCGCAGGTCGGGCAGTAGTACAGGATCTCGTTGAGCGGATGTTCACCAGGGCAGCCGGCCGCACAGCCAAACCAGGCCCGAAACGGCGAGGGGTTCGGAGCCGTCAGCGGAGGAGCAGGGGCATCTATCATCGCACTGTGTGTCATACCTGTCTCTGACCGACTCTTTCCATCAGGACTGCTGCGTTAGCCAAGGCTCTCCTCAACACGGACATATACGGACTTGCCCTGCACGATGGGCAATTGGTCCACTAATGTCATCGCCGTCTTCAAATTCCGTTCCGTCGCGGCATGCGTCCGCATGACCAAGGGCACGGTATTATCACCGTCGCTCCGTCCACGCTGAATCACCGAGGCAATGCTGATGTCCTGGTCGCCTAGAATCCCGCTGATCTGGGTGAGCACCCCAGGACGGTCGACGGCCATGAAACGCAGATAATACTCACTCACCAGTTCATCCATGGGCCGGACAGCGGCCGGCTTCAGCTCCGTCCAGGCACAACCGAGCGGTGGCCGGGGCTGTTGCTGCTTCGTCTGCGCCCGCGCGCTATCAACCACGTCAGACAAGACCGCCGCCGCAGTCGGCAAGCTGCCCGCGCCTTGTCCGAATTGGAGCGAAGAGCCGAGGGCTTCCCCCTGCGTAAAGATGGCATTATACGCGCCACCCACACCCGCCAGCAGACTGTCCTGCGGGATCATAGTCGGATGGACTCGGGCTTCCAGCACGCCGGACTCTTCCTTGGCAATCGCCAACAGCTTGATCGCATAGCCGAACTCGCGCGCAAAGGCAATGTCGATCTGGTCGAGCTGCCGAATCCCTTCGGTATACACGGCATCGACCGGCACCCGCACGCCAAAGGCGAGCATGATGAGCAGCGTCAGCTTCTGAGCAGCGTCAATGCCATCGACATCCATACGGGGGTCGGCTTCCGCCAAGCCCAACTCCTGGGCTCTGCGGAGGACGGGAGCAAACTCGGCGCCGTCCTCGCTCATCGTCGCCAGAATGTAATTACAGGTTCCGTTCACAATCCCGAACAGCGCCTTGTTGCGGTCCGCGACAAAACCTTCCCGCAGCGTCCGAATAACCGGGATGCCGCCGGCCACGCTGGCTTCAAACCCCAAGCGGATCCCGTGCGCTTCCGCTGCGGCAAAAATCTCATCGCCGTGGAGAGCTAGCAGGGCTTTATTTGCCGTCACAACGGATTTGCCCCGCGCCATCACTTCCAAAACGAGGGAGCGGGCGGGGTCGGTTCCACCAATGAGTTCCAAAACAATATCGACCTCGGCATCCTGCACGACGCTCCACGGGTCGGCCGATAAACGCACACCGGGAAGAGGCGGGTGCGGCTTTGTGTCTATGCTCCGACTCGCAACGTGGACGAGTTGCAGGGGTGCGCCTATTTTTCGAGCAAACGCCTCGCGCTGCCGGTCCAGGAGTTGGACCACCCCGGAACCGACCGTGCCCAACCCGATAAGCCCGAGTTTGACCCCCTCCCCCGCCATTATACCGCCCGAAGCTTTTTATCCGCCGGCTCGGCCGGAGCGCTGGCACCGCCAAAGGCTTTACGGATACCGCGAACGGCCTGCCGGGTCCGATGCTCATTCTCAATCAAGGCAAAGCGGACGTAGTCTTCTCCATACGGCCCAAAACCGACCCCTGGGGATACCGCGACTTTGGCTTCCGTCAGGAGAAATTCCGCAAAAGCCATGGAGCCCATGGCCCGCAGGGGCTCCGGGATTTGCGCCCAGACGAACATCGTGCCTTTGGGTTTGGGGATATGCCAGCCTATCCGCTCCAAGCCGTCAATCAGGACATCGCGGCGGAGACGATAGCGCCGGCGCATGTCTTCCACGCAGTCCTGGGGACCGTTCAGAGCATGAATCGCGGCGATTTGAATAGGCTGGAAAATACCGTAGTCAAAATAGCTTTTGAGCCGACCCAGGGCCATGATCGCCTCTGGATTACCGCAGGCAAAGCCCACCCGCCAACCCGGCATATCGTAGGATTTCGACAGGGTAAAAAACTCGACGCCGATCTCTTTTGCGCCAGGCACCTGGAGGAAACTCGGCGGTGTATAGCCGTCAAAAAAGAGGTCGGCGTAGGCAAAGTCGTGAATGACAAACAACTTATGCTCGTGGGCGAATTCTACGACGCGCGTAAAAAATTCAAGGTCTACAACAGCCGTTGTCGGATTATGCGGAAAACACAGCAGCAGGACCTTGGGCCGCGGCCAACACTGCTGGACCGTTTCCTGAAGCGAGGTAAAGAAATCTTCCCCCGGTCGGAGCGGAACGACCCGCAAATCGGCGTTGGCCATCACAATTGAATACTGGTGAATGGGATAGGTCGGACTCGGGCAGATGGCCACATCACCCGGACCGAGAATCGACAGCGCCAGATGGGAGAGGCCCTCTTTCGACCCAATGGTCACAATGGATTCGGAATCGGGATCGAGCTCCACTTCAAAGCGGCGTTTATACCAGTCGCAAATCGCCAGACGCAGCTTATAGAGCCCCCGTGAGGTTGAATAACGGTGATTCTGTGGCTTGGCCGCGGCCTCAACCAACTTCTCCACAACGTGTTGCGGAGAAGGGTGGTCGGGATTGCCCATCCCAAAATCAATAATATCCTCCCCCGCCCAGCGTGCCTCCATTTTCATCTTGTCCAGGGTGGCAAAGAGGTAGGGCGGAAGCCGTTTAATACGTGGGAATTCCATGTTGTCTCACCTCTTGGAAGACAGGCCGTTCAGCTTATCTCCGCGAGGGCCTCAATTCCTGCTAAGGATATAGGGGATTTACCGAAACCGGTCAAATTGCTGGGGGCGGTATCCAGGCCTCGACAGCCGACAGCGATAGGCAGCAAGCAAGAATCCGCCCACGAGGTCATTTCTTTCCGGCGGTGCCTTGATTTGGCGGATTGGTGGGCGGTTTTTTTGGAGACTGCTCGGTCGCCACAGGTTGATAGCCGCGAGAGAAATCGACCCGAAGGCCGTTTTTCTTCTGTTTGTTGGACGGACGCGGAGCCGCAGATGTATTATTCTTGCGCATTGGTTTCCCCCTGAGGATTGTAAGGCCAAAATTCTAAGGCCAAAATTCTATTGTTCTGATTTCTCCGGCAGCAATGAGAACACCCCTCTCACTTTCACACTGTCTCGTCACCCGACATGTTCGGACGGACCGTATCGGTCGGATTACGCTACGCTAATCCGACCGATTTTTCTTTTTCACTGGACGATAAAACTTCCCCCGGACGGCATCGCTCCAGTCTGTACCCTTCGGGATATCGCTCGTATCAATGTCTTCGTCACGGCAGGGCTTCCAAAACAGCCAAGTCGGCCTTTGTCGCAGGGGAATCTATTTTAGCCTTCCGCATAATGTCTACGCTCCTGCTTCCTTTGCTTTCTGGGTAGCCTTCTCGGTTCTTCGCGTCAGATCGATTCCAATTACCTCTACATCTTGGACATGCTCGTTCAGCAGTGTCCTGCTCTCGTCTTTCAGCCATTGAACGAGCGTGGAAAAACTGAGTTTCTTGGGGTGTCGCCAATACTTCTTGTCACCCTCCGCACCCCGATTAACCAACAAGAATACGCCGTAACAGGCTTCACGGAGATATTGACCTACAAGTTGCTTCTCCATGCGCTTGCGCAACTGGTTTGCGCTCCACTTTCCGGCAATTTTGATTTCGATAGGTATCCGCGTATCTACCTTGGGATTATGGAGACGGATGTCGGTACGACTCTTATCGGCGAATTCCTCCTCCGACCCGGTTGTGTACCTGTTACGTGAGACGAGCATCAAGCGGTTCGCGATAGCACGCCGCAACTCAAGCTCATCCTCCGCCTTTCTCCAGAGGCTGGCTTCACTATCATCACCCTCTTCAAAACCAAACTTAATATCATCAAGGCGGGACACAGCAATTTCAAAAAGCTCCTTCTGTGTTTCCGGGCTCCGCTCTGCGTCACGTCCGAATTCAGCGACTTGCTTTGGAGTCCACGCGCTGAAATCCGCATCGGCTTCGGCACGGCTGTCGGCCAGATTGAGTAAGTGGTCTTTGAAATTTTCAAGTGGAGAGGACTCTGAGAGTCGAATTAGAGTGTCGCGTGTGAGTTTTCCCGGAATGCTACAGAGCAAGTTAAGGAGGTGCCTACGAGCGTCCTGAGCTTTATCCCTGAGGTCAGGAGAATACGCACCGTCATGATCAATATCTTCCTCTAGCCGAATATGGGAATGGACAATTTCCAGCAGTCGCGAAAGACAACCAAGCTGCTCATAGCTGCACTGTTCGCTATTGAAGCTCCCGGCATCGCGTCCCCAGAGATGATTGATAATAAGAGACGTTCGACATTCTCCGTCCCACTTGGTCCCACTGTTCACCCAGGGTTCCATGATATCGAGGGCGTGCTCGGCATCCAGACAGAGTAGTGCTGACAACCACAGCACTTTTTGCTGTTCGGAAGAAACTTCTTCTGCCTGACGAGCTACAGTATCCCGAAATGTTTTGGGTAACAGCGTAGAATCTTTCAGGACAATAGCCAAAGCATTCTCTAGCGGCTTGACCAGGATATTCGTCTTAGTCGTCAGAATATCAGTAATGTCATCCCGCAGATCATTGCCCATTTGCAGTCTGGTGTTGCGCAGTTTTTCCAGAATATAGAGTGGGACGCTATCGGGAGGAAATGCTTTGCATTCCCACTCAATCTCTTCCCGAAACATCTTTCTGACCGGTTCAGGCTTCGCTTGCAGAAGAGCCGGGAACCAATCTGGAAAATCATTCAGTTCCCGAAGCGCGTATCTCGTCGCAATTTCCGCTTCATTATCGGTTAGTTGGGCGGCCCATGTCTCATCGCCGTTGGCCTCCATAGCCAATCCGCTAGTACCAACAATCAGAGCGGGTGCTATCGTCTGGTTTCCCTCCGCGGTCTCGGACCGCACGGACGGCGTGTAGCGTCTCCAGAAATCTCGACAGAAATCGCGGAACCGTTGGGCGACGATCTCTCCAAACTCAGGGATGAGAAGTTCCCATTGGGACGCTGTTAGACGATTACCTGCATGGGTTTTCTCTTCAATCTCCTGTAGAAGCCCATAGGTATTATTCCAGACTTGTCCCTCAGCAGCTAAGGACAGGTCGCCGACCATACTCGGGTCGGCTTTCAATCTTTCAATCCAATCTTGACGTGCTTGGGCATCCTCTATTTCCTGTTGTTGTCTTTGCAAGAGACTTTCAGAAATCTCTCTTTGCGCCTCAAGGTATGCTTCGGAGGGCGCGGACGGTGTGAGTAGTCGGTTGAATTCGGCTACGAGGTCCGGGGCACCACTCACTGCATCCCTAATGCGTTCGCGCAAGACAACATCTTTACTGGCATTATAAACCCCGAACAGAACAGACATTACGATCTGTCTCTCTACGGGGTCCGAACGCTCACGAAGTTCTTGAAGGTAATAGTCCCTATCCTCTTTCTCCAGGACACTTGTACGCGGGAATCCATAAATAAATCGATAATCAGTAATAGGCTCCTCTTCCACTTGTCTGGCTTGTTCATACTTATACCAGAACAACGCATGTCTGATTTTGGCATTACCATGAAGAAGTTGAGCAATCTCATCATCCATATCGCCTCTATAATGACGAATATAATGATGGGACCGAGCACACAAAGATATAGCCGATAGAAACCCAGGAACGGTCTCTGGAGCGCCATGCAAGAAATTAAACCTTTTCACTAAAGCCCAGAGCAGGTTTACTAGCCAGTCGTATCTTTTCGAGATTCGGCAAATTTCGTCTTGGTGCCAGGGAGGCTGTGAGACGAGTTTGAGCACAGCGGCGAGAAGGTTTTGGACTCGGCTCCTGTCCGAAATGCGCCCCGGCATTTGCGAGATTGCATACTTCAACTCGGCAGCCCCGAACTGCTCAGGAACAGGTGTCTTTTCAAGAATCGTCAAAACATCTTGATCTGTGAAGGCATTGGGCCAAAGCGTTTCAATAGCTGCCCCCACAATATCTTGCTCCAGACTGGAAACTTGACCGAGAATTTCCTCGGCTAACCGTTTTTGCTCGTCAGGGTTTCCGGCCAAGCCGACCGCCCGTACCGCGGTACTTCGCGTGTAAACGTCCATTTCGGGGTCAATTGCCAACGAGTGGGCGAGTTGCCCGCAATCAGGAATTCGTTCTTCTCGAATGATACGCAGCAAGAGTCTTCTGACGTCGCCGTGATTGCGATATTTTTGGAGAAGATCACGTATGACCCCGGCTAATCGGTGATCCGCCAAACGGCGTACTTCTCGAACATGAAGGCTCAGTGGAGTGTCATCACGGTTCTCGTAACGGCTTGCAAAATCTCTCAACAGGGTTTCACGGGTCCTGATATCAAGTGCCGAAGCGTCTCCGTATTCCAACAAAACTTTCGGGTCGGTGTGCAAGGTACGAGTACAAATTCCTGGGTCCCAGACGGCGAGCCAGCCGACTACCGGCTTGAGAGAAGGAGCAACTATTTCGGGGAGGACGCCATAGGGGCGGGCAAAGAACAGGCATTCTATATTGCGGCGATTCTTTTGTTGCGAAAGCAACTTCTTAAACCAACATGCCGTAAGATACTCGCGTGCGGTCCGGTGATGAAATCGAACGGAACCGTAGAGCGCTTCTTCAAACAGCGCACGACCGAGGAGGGCGCGAATCTCAGCAGACTGCCAGTCTGGCAGAACTTCTTTAGGGTCCAGGCATTTTTCACGAAGGGTCTCTTCAATAGGATCGTCAGGAAGCAGAATTGACGTGCATGTCGTCAAGGTCACTGCGGCAGCCAGGACTCTTGCACCTTCAAGCGCACGGTCTTGCGAGAGTGGGGCTTGTGGCCCATGAACGGGATTCTCTTCCGACAATTTGAGTTCAATATTTTTCAAGACAACTTCGGAATAGTTCCCGAGGTGTTCCTTCTTTTTCCAAGCATCAATGAGACCGGGCAGGTCCGCCGGCCGAGTTGCAAAAACGTCCGCATCTGCGCGGTTGATGGCTTCCATAAATGCGGTGATGTCGGTTATTCCTTTGGCCTCTGCAAAAATTTGTATTTGGCTTTGATTCAAGGGCGACATCTGCATTATGACGAACGAATTTTTCCCCATCCCAGTAGTTTCGGCCCCTTTGCTCCCTCGTGTGGGAAGTCGGCCTCCATTATTGAGATCATAATTCCTTGTATCGTTGCTTGCCGGTTTAACTTCTTCAGGGAGGGCTAATCGTCTTTTGAGCATGTCCGGGTCAGCTTGAGCTTGCCACGCATTGGGACGAGTCGAAATGACGACCGTTGAGCGGTGCATATAGTGCCTGACCACTTTGGCGAAATGGATGACAGCCGTCTCAAAAGCGCCGGGACTGGCAAGCCGTGCCTCATCAACCGAGTCGAGGAAGAAATAGCCGTGCGCGTCGCTATCTCTCCACGACGGGAAATCCTGAGATGTGTCGGCCTCCAAGGCGTCTTCAAAAGACTCGTCAGCCAGTATTTCTAGTCGGCAAAAAAAAGCCGATTGGCCCTCGCGACGAAGACGCTCCGTCTGGGCACGTAACTCCGTAGTTTTTCCAGAACCCGCTTCGGCCAGAATAACGGTACAACGATTTTTCAGTATGTCCGACCAGGACTTCCCTATTTTAGATGAGAGGTCAAACGCAAACAGAGAGTCATCACTTTCCCCAGCTTGTAACCGTTCGTCGAACTCGAGAAATTTCCGATCAAGTTGGATGTAGCCCTGCATATGACCCATCAGTTCCACAGCATACCATGAGACACTTGCGTCACAAATCAATCTCTGCGTCCGGCTCTCCCGCCGCCAAGGCATTCAGCCACGCCAGACACAAATCACGCGAGCGGTAGCGGCCATAGGTCGCCGTTTCCTGGCGTTCGACAATGGGAAAGGTGGAATAGATGTAGCGCACGTCATCGCGGTCGGTGACGCCGTACAAATGAAAGAACACCGCGTCGAGCTTGGCCCGCAGATGCAACCGGCGTTCTTCGTCCCACACAAACGGCGGATTTACTTCGCCAGTCTCATCAATATGGCCCAGGTCACGGGCAAAAGAGGCCATGTCGTGAGCCGTGTAGGTGAGTTCCAACACGGCCTCGCGGACAATCTCGCCGGCGGTCTTGGGGCCGAAACGGACGGTGTTGTAGCGGTCGGGCGGAACGACGGGTAGCTGTTCGACGATGAAGAGGTTCAAGGTCTGGCCTTGTACTTTCTGCCGTACTGCGAAATCGAAAATCGTTGCATTGAGATTGGCGGCCAACAGCCATTCGGTTCGGTCCGCCGTCTCCGATTTGAGGATTGGTACCTTGTTCCCGAAACCTACCGCAGGCAGGAGCGCAGCGATAAAGGTCCTGACATTCGTGGGGGCTGTGATTTCCTTGAAGCCCAGAACCCAACCCGATTCCGGGGAGTAGCCGCACTCCGATGTAGCCACCCAAAACTGCGGGTCAGGCAACCAGGCCGGGTTTCGGTGCTGCTCCAGGGTAGCAGGCACGGGCTGGGCCGGTCGATGCTGATTTTCGGGATTAACCACCACTTTCGCAGCCCGGTGATCGAACGCCTGCACCATCTTTCCCTCGTATAGCGGTACCCATTCCCCACTTGGGCTACCAAAACGGTTGCCACCAATAGGCCATGCACCCTCCCCTTCTTCCAACTCTTCCCGTGTACGGAACAGGCCGGAATCGTTCGTCATGTGAAACATGGTCGAGTATCGTACCGGCCACGCCTTGACTTCCTCGCCACCAGAGCAATCTACCAACACAGGCAGGCGTTCGTAGATTGCAGTCGTTAGCTTGGCGTCACGGCTGGTGCGGAAGATGGGTGCGGTGCCGGTATTCGGATTGACACGAGCGAAGTCCTCAGCAGTCAGCGGGAAACGCCGCTCCGGGTCGTTGAGTTCGGAGACATCCTGCAAAAAGAACGCGCAGTGGGCAGGCTCGCTGGTTGATGTCGGGCTGGCCACGATTGCACAGAACTTGAAACGGCTATCCACGTCCGGGAAAAACGGCGGTGCATTGAACTTGGTTCTACGATTCTCGAAGTCGTACAACGCCCGCAACCGCCCCTCCGTTGCCACGCCCTGAAAAAACGCGGCGGCGGTCTTGTCCGACGCAATGCCGGACGGCACGAGCAGGCCAACCATGCCCGTCGGCTTAACCAGCGTCATGGCCCGCTCGACAAACAGGGAATAGAGATTCACGTCGCCACGCGATAACAAGGGGTAATCGCCACACGCCCGCGCCATGCGCGTGGCAGCGACGGCTCGTTCGCTCGCCTTGGCAAAATCGCGGCTCAGCGGATCGCCCTCCCTTTCCAAGGCAGCGATCATACGCTTGCGGTCCGCAGCGCGCTGGGCCAGGGCAATCTCGGGGCGGCGGGCCGCGAACCATTCGACCTGTTGCAGCTTGATACGGTCCCAGGGCGGGTTGCCGATGACCGCGTCAAAGCCGCCGTCCGGCTCCACATTCTTCAGATTTGTCCACACACCGGGAAATGCGGCCTGCCAGTTCAGAAAGCGCTCTTCGGCCATGAGAGTGCGTGCCCGTTCCAACAGCCCGGCGAACCGTTCGCCGTCGGGTGTGGCGGTCGAGACGGGGCACTGTCCCGGTGCAATATCGAGCGGGTCGCCCAGGCGGCCCTCGAAAAAAGCATGCAGCGCAGCCGTGTCGTCACGATTTCGGATATCCAGCCAGTCCAGGGCGTGCAGCAGCGACAGAAACGCGTCGAGCGGCGCGGTCATGGCTTCCACCTGCGCAAAGGTCTGGGCGGACTGGTGGGCCTCGGCAATCTCGGCATCCGTCAGATGCTCAACAACCTGCATGGCGTTGGCCGCGTCCGCAGCCCGGTTCACCGGCACTCATCTTCTCGATGCCCTGACGCGCCCAGCAGCCGAACAGACTGTTGCCGCAGCGCAAATGGTGGTCCAGAAAACTCAGCGGTGCCCCTACGGTAAAGGTATGCAGCCACAGCGACACCTTGGCCAGTTCAACGGCCATGGGGTTTTTGTCCACGCCGTACACGCAGCGCTTGAGCACCATGCGGCGAATGATGTGACGGTCGTCAAGCTGTTCCGCGTCTATGGTCCAGCCGCGTTCGCTGGCATTATGCAGGATGGTGGTGCGAATATCGTCAATCCGCTCGGTCAACGGCGAAACATAGTTCTCAACCGTAGCCTGAGCCTCGGCAAGAGCGGCAATTACGCTGTCGGCCAGATAGTCCACCAGACTGACCAGAAAATGCCCGGAACCCATGGCCGGATCACAGATTTTCAGTTCCAAGAGCCGCTCGGCAGGATCGAGCCGCCTGAGGTCGGCAAGTCCGGCGCTCGGCTCGCGGCGACTCCGACGAATGCGCCTTACCCTCTTGGCAAAAGCCTCCGTGCAGGACTCGACCAACGGGCCGACCGTCTCCTTGAGAATCACCTCTACGAGATCGTCCGGGGTGTAATAGCTGCCCAAGCCCTTGCGAGCGAACACATTAGGCTGCACGTTGATTGCGGTGCCGTCGCGGACGACTTCGTATTCGAGCAGGCGTTCGTATATTGAACCGAGTTGCTGCACGCTCAGATCACGGTAGTTGATATAGCGCCGGCCCTGGTCGGTCACCTCAAACGAGAGCGCGTCAATCACGTCGGCCATGACCGCATCACCCAACCGGACGGTGGTCAGCAGCGGCGTGCGTTGCCGGTCGAACAGACCGCCGTTATAGGGCGGCAGGCCAATCGAGGTATCGCCTTGGTCAATCGCTCGGCACAGATCGTCAATGATTGACCAATAACGGGCCGCGCTGGCTGAGAAGGTATCGCCCTGGCTCTTACGGCGCCCAATGTCGCCCCGCACCTTGTCGCGCAGGCCGTAATCGTCGTAGCGCTCATCCCGCACCGGCAGCAGGTCGCGGTCTTCGGCATACAGGATAAACAGCAACCGATAGAGCAGAATCAAGGCCGAGTCACGCACCTCGGACAACGGTGCGTCCGGGGCAGCTTCGGAAATGGCCCGAGCCAACTTGGGAAATACCTGTTTGAAAACCAACTCGGACAAATCAGCGGACACCCGTTCTTCGTAAACGCGGCCCTCATCGAGAACGCGCTGGTGTAGCGTGCGCGAATCTGCGGTGGCAGGATCGGACAGGAAGGCGTTACGCCGGAAGAAGAGCAAAAACAGCTTGAGGCAGTGCCGGCGGTCGGTCTCGGACAGCGCGAACAGGCCGTCGTTATGGCCGGGCAGATTCAGGGCCGCCGCCAAGTCAAGCTCGAAGAACTGTTCCGATACGGACCGCGCACCAGCCCAGTACAGCCGCCACTTGGCTCCATTGATCAACATGCCCCAGCGCAACGCACCGTTCGTCAGGTCGTCCACCCGTCGCATGTAGCGCAACATCTGGGTCGAGGGCGCGGTCTCCTCGCCCCGCCGGTCGGAGCGCCGGTCAAGCGGACGTTACCAACGTTTGGACTCGACCACGGCTGAGCCGTACTCGTAACGCCTCCATTCCTGCTGGTAACGGTTGGCGCGGCCCTTGGTCGCCTCGTCGGCAAAGAGCAAACCGTCGGGCACGTCGTCCCGACCGCGCGACGAGAGATTCTGCTGGCGCAGGCTGGCCGTCCAGTCCAAGGCTTCGAGTACCGGCCAGATCAGATCGTCCTCGGTCTGGCTCTCGTTGGGGGTCTGGTCGGTCGGGAAGGGGTCGAAGATACTCCGCAGCGCGCGTTCAAATTCGTCCAGGGCCGCATCGTCAACAGCCTGCCAGTCGGATAACTGCGAGATGGATTCCGTCAGAAAGTCGCGGGCAAACAGACTGCCCTGTACAGTATTGTTGATGTTCATACCTTGGTGATCCGGTGATGCCTCAGTTTGCATTCGGTTGTCCGTCTATAGTAAGAGGAATCTAGCTAACTAACTTCTATTTGGAGGTAAATATGCCGAAGCGCAATGATCATTCCAATTTCAACCCCGATCTCTTGAGGTCGTACACACACACCAATAAAGATCCAGATTCCAGCCCACCGGTTATAGTCCAGAACCCACAACAACCGAGTGGCCAGGGTTCACAACAACCGAGTGGGAGCGATAACTCGGATGCGACGCTGCAAAAAACAGGTAATGATGATTCGTAGCAACCCAGCAACAACAGACTTTCTCCGAAGCCACTGGAACTATGAAGATTCCTCTTGGCGATACCCTCGTCCTCCTTCTCTATTTGCTACCTGGTTTCCTCGCCATGCAGATTTATCGGGTGCGCTACCCGGCCAAGCCCCTGTCTCGGTTTGAGGCCATTGGCTGGAGCATCCTGCATAGCTTTCTAATACTTTTAGGACTCTCAACTGCGGCTTATATGCTTGGCTGTAAAGACCCTGACATCCTAAACCCAGATTCGGGCTCCGAAATCCAGCCCATGATGATTGCAGTTCTACTCGGTGGAGGGGCTATTTGGGGCGGTATTCTTATCGCCGGGCATTGGCTCCGTATCAAACTTGACTTCTTTCCAACCCCTGACCCCCAGGCTATCTGGCATGTTGTTGTTGACAATGCTCCCAAGGATGACCTCTGGGTACTCGCTCGTACCAAGCAGGACGTACTCTACCTGGGCTGGGTAAAGGAATACTCTTTTGACCCTGCGGCTGAAGATCATGAGTTCCTCCTCCGTCCAGCGTATCTCGTGGACAACGACCTTCATATCCGACGAGATTTAACGCAGGGTGGGGTGTATTTGAACACTCGTGATATCGAGTCTTTAGAAATGATCCCTGGTAAGCCGAAAAAATGAAATGCGGAACGGCGTCAGGCTCACCCCACCCTGGCCAGTTCCAGCCGGCCGGCCCAGCGGTCTTCGAGGACGGCGCGTAGCCGGCGGGATTCGGGGGTGGTCAGATTGGGGTCACGTTCGAGCCAGGTCAGGGCTTCGTCTCGCGCGGTTTCCAGCAGTTTGCTGTCACGCACGATATTGGCCACCCGGAAGTCGGGCATGCCGGACTGGCGTGTGCCCAGAAACTCGCCCGGCCCGCGAAACGCCAAGTCAGCTTCGGCAATTTTGAAGCCGTCATCGGTTTCCGTCATGACCTGAAGACGCCGCTGGGACTCGTCGCCCGGCGCGTACTGGGCCAGCAGCAAACACGAGGAGGCGGCCTGCCCGCGTCCGACTCGACCGCGCAACTGGTGCAACTGTGCCAGACCGAAGCGCTCGGCATGCTCAATCACCATGACGGTCGCGTTCGGCACGTCAATGCCGACCTCAATGACGGTAGTCGAAACCAGCAAATGATGCTCGCCAGCCTTGAAGCGCTGCATAACCGCTTCTTTTTCACCGCCCTTCATGCGGCCATGCACGAGCCCGACCGAATAGTCGGCAAAGAAAGTCTGGGCCAGCTCTTTAGCCATGGAGGTCGCAGCCTTGAGGTCGGACTTCTCGGATTCCTCGACCAGCGGATAGACCACATAGGCTTGATGGCCCCGTTCGAGCTGGTCTTTGACGAGATGATAGGCTTTTTTTCGCTCGCCTTCATGGAACACATGGGTCGTGATCGGCTTGCGGCCAGGCGGGCGTTCATCAATAGCTGAGACATCCAGGTCGCCGTACAGGGTCAGGGCCAGAGTGCGGGGGATTGGGGTTGCGGTCAGCAGCAGAATGTCCGGGTTCGCACCGCGTTTTCGCAGGGCGGCGCGCTGCATCACCCCAAAGCGATGCTGCTCATCCACGATGGCCAGACCCAGATGCCGAAAGCGCACGCCCTCCTGGATCAGGGCATGCGTGCCAACCGCGACCTCGACCTCGCCCCGTTCCAGGAGACCATAGATCTCTTGTTTCCGTTTCGGGCGGATTTCTCCGGTCAGCAGCGTCATGGACAGGCCGAGTTGCTCAGCCAGCGGCGTCAGCGTCCGGTAGTGCTGCTCAGCTAAGAGCTCCGTCGGAGCCATGAAAGCCACCTGGTAGCCGCTATCGAGGGCGGCCAGGGCCGCAAAGAAGGCTACGATCGTCTTGCCCGAGCCAACATCTCCCTGGACCAGGCGGTTCATGGGGTGGGGAGCCGCCATATCCCGAAAAATCATCTCAACCACCCGCTCCTGGGCTGCGGTCAATTGAAACGGCAGGATACTATATATCTGCTGGACGAGCGGTCCCGGCACAATGGACAACCCCTCTTCCCGAACGGTATTGCGCCGGCGCAGGGCCATGCCCAGTTGCAAATAAAAGAGTTCATCGAACACCACGGCCCGGTGCGCCTGAGAGGCGGCCTCATTGAGTTCAACAACCTCAGTATCGAGCGGGGGGAAGTGCAACTGCCGCAGGGCGTGATTGAGCGGCATCAGGTTCAAGCGATCACAAATTTCCTGTGGCACGCCGTTGGCGACCTGATCGACGTAGCGGTCAACGGCACCATGCACGACCCGGCGCATGGCAGCCACCGTCATTTCGGTGGTCTTATTGTAAATGGGCAAGACACGGGCGGTCTCGTCTTCTTCTTCCAGCGGCTCCATGTCCGGGTGGATCATCCACTTGCCGCCCTTCATGCCCTTCTCGACCTTGCCGTACAGCAGGACCTGCTGACCAAGTTGATAGCGCTGCTGAAAATAGCGATGCTGGTGATACCACAGCAGGAAGAGAAAACCGGTTTCGTCTCGGACAACGGCTTCGAGCACCCAGCGACGGCGGCGGGCCAGAAAGCGCCGTTCCATACGGGCGATTTGACCGGTGACCGCCGTCTCATCCCCCACCTGAAGATGACAAATTTTCTTGATTTCGCGCCGATCCTGATAGCGGAAGGGAATGTGGTAGAGCAGATCTTCGACCGTCTCTATGCCTAACCGCGCCAACTGTGCGGCCCGCCGCGGCCCCACGCCCTTGACGTACTGCACCGAATTTTTGAGCGGCGGCTGGCGCGGTCGGAAAGAACGCGCCGGTTCTCCCTCCTTGATAAGAGGGGGTGGGGAGGATGCCCGGTCAAAGAGACGGGGAGTTTCATCCACCTTTCGACTTTTCGCCCCTCCACCTTTCGACTTTCCGACCACCATACCCCTCTTACCCGTGCTCTTCACCGTGATAGGCCTGGAGCGGACACACGCCGAGCAGGCCCTGCTTGAGGCGGGCAATGCCTTCGACCGCGGCTCCCGCTCCGGCCACCGTTGTAAAATACGGCACCTGGCACTCCAGGGCACTCCGCCGAATTGAAAAGGAGTCCTGGATAGACTGTGCCCCCTCAGTCGTATTAATGACCAGATCAATCGAGCCTGCCTGGAGGGCATCGACAATATGCGGGGAGCCTTCCAGGACTTTATTCACCATCTCAACCGGCAGTTCGTGCTGCTGGAGAAATGCACAGGTGCCGCGCGTTGCCACTAGAGAGAAGTCATTCTCTACCAACTGCCTGGCAATGGGCAGGAGAGCGGGCTTATCGCGGTCACGTACGCTTAAAAATGCCTTGCCCGTTTCCGGCAAGATATTCCCCGCGGCAAACTGCGCTTTGGCAAACGCCATGGCAAAAGACTGGTCCACCCCCATAACCTCGCCGGTTGACTTCATCTCCGGTCCGAGGATGGTGTCCACACCGGGGAATTTAATAAACGGAAACACCGCTTCTTTGACATTGACGTGATCGGGAATGACTTCCTGGGTAAAACCCAGCTCGTCCAATGTTTTTCCCGCCATGACGCGCGCGGCTATTTTTGCCAGGGGAATACCGATGGACTTGCTCACAAACGGCACGGTCCGTGAGGCGCGCGGGTTCACCTCAATCAGAAAAACCTGCTGATCCTTAACGGCGAACTGGATATTCATCAGGCCAACCACACCTAGCTCTTGGGCCAGCAGGGTGGTTTGCCGCCGAATCTCGGCCTGAACAGCCGCAGACAGGGTGCGCGGCGGGAGGGAACACGCGCTGTCACCGGAATGGACACCGGCAAGCTCGATATGTTCCATAATGCCCCCGACCACGACCTGCTGGCCGTCGCTCAGGGCGTCCACATCAACCTCGGTGGCGTCGTCCAGGAATTTATCGATCAGGACCGGGCGCTCCGCGGACACGGACACGGCCTCACGCATGTAGCGTCGCAGGCTCGCCTCGTCATACACCAGTTCCATGGCCCGCCCGCCCAGGACATAGGAGGGACGGACCAGCACCGGATAGGCAATGTCCTGGGCAATGGCCACGGCTTCCTCAACCGACCGGGCTGTGCCGTTGGCCGGCTGACACAGGCCGAGTTGTTCGAGCAGCAGCTTGAACCGTTCGCGGTCCTCGGCCCGGTCAATAGCATCCGGCGGCGTGCCCAGAATCGGCACCCCGGCCTGTTCGAGCGGCACGGCCAGCTTGAGTGGCGTCTGCCCGCCGAACTGGACAATGACGCCATACGGCTGTTCACACCGCACGATACTCAGCACATCTTCCAGCGTCAGCGGCTCAAAATACAGCTTGTCAGACGTGTCATAATCCGTGCTGACGGTCTCGGGGTTGCAGTTCACCATAATGGCTTCAAAGCCGTCTTCTTTGAGCGCAAAGGCCGCGTGTACGCAGCAATAGTCGAACTCAATGCCCTGGCCGATCCGATTCGGCCCACCACCCAGAATGATCACCTTTTTGCGATCAGTCGGCTGAGATTCGTCTTCCCCTTCGTAGGTGGAGTATAAATAGGGCGTATGGGCCACAAATTCAGCCGCGCAGGTGTCCACTGTTTTATAGACCGGAATCACATCCAGGCGTTCGCGTTCAGCCCGGACATCACCCTCGCTGACGCCGAGCAGACGGCCGAGATGAACGTCAGAAAAGCCCATCTGTTTCGCCCGACGTAACAGGCCGGGCGGTAATGCCGCTACGACCTCGGCCGGTTGGGCAGCCGACCCGGTGGCCTCCCCTGACCCTCTCGCCTGCTGGATTTCCTTTTCGCACTCTACGATCTGCACGATATTATCCAGAAACCACGGGTCGATTTTTGAAAGCCGATAGAGCTCATCCACACCCACGCCCAGGCGGAGCGCTTCCGCCACATACCACAGCCGCTGGGCGTTCGGGGTTTGCAGGGACACGCGAATGGCATCCAGCGGAGTCTCCACGCTTCCGTTTGTCGATTCAAACCCGTAGCTATCGATTTCGAGCGAACGCAGGGCTTTCTGAAGCGCCTCCTTGAACGTCCGACCTATGGACATGGCCTCGCCGACCGATTTCATCTGTGGCCCAAGCAAATCCCGGGTTTGGGGGAATTTATCAAAGGTGAAACGCGGCATCTTGACCACCACATAGTCGATCGTGGGTTCAAAAGAGGCCGGTGTTTCGCGCGTAATATCGTTCGGAATTTCGTCCAGGGTGTAGCCTACGGCCAGCTTGGCGGCAATTTTGGCAATCGGAAACCCGGTAGCTTTACTCGCCAGAGCAGACGAGCGGGACACCCGCGGGTTCATTTCAATCACGACCAGCCGGCCGGTCTCCGGATGGACGGCGAACTGGATATTGGACCCGCCCGTGTCCACCCCGATTTCGCGGATGATACGCAGCGCCGCGTCCCGCATGAGTTGGTATTCTTTGTCGGTCAGGGTCTGGGCGGGCGCGACCGTAATGGAATCACCGGTATGAACACCGAGCGGATCGAAATTTTCGATGGAGCAGATGATGACCACATTGTCCTGGGTGTCACGCATCACTTCCAATTCAAACTCTTTCCAGCCGGCGATCGACTCTTCAACCAGGACTTCATGTGTAGGAGAGGCCTGCAAGCCCCACTCGACAATAGCCTGAAATTCCTGCGGGGTTTGGACGATCCCGCCTCCGGCCCCCCCAAGGGTGCGGGACGGTCGGATGATCAACGGCAGGCCCAGGGTCTCGCGTAAGGCATAGGCTTCCTCAAGAGAGTGGATATAGCCGCTCCGGGGCAGGTCCAGGCCGATGCGCTCCATGGCCGCCTTGAACAGATCACGATCCTCGGCTTTCTTGATGGCCGGCAGCTTGGCTCCGATGAGTTCCACTCCGTAGCGGTCGAGGATGCCCCCTTCGGCCAGGTCAATAGCCAGATTCAAACCGGTCTGACCGCCAATGGTCGGCAGCAGGGCGTCCGGGCGTTCCCGTTCGATAATTTTCTCAAGGACGGGTCGGGTCAGCGGCTCAATATAGGTCCGGTCCGCAAAATCAGGGTCGGTCATAATCGTGGCCGGATTCGAGTTGACCAGTATGACGCGGTAACCCTCCTCTTTGAGCGCCTTGCAGGCTTGGGTGCCCGAGTAATCAAATTCACACGCCTGGCCGATCACAATGGGGCCGGAGCCGATCAGCAAAATGGAATGGAGGTCTGTACGCTTGGGCATGGCTTGTCTCTGCTGCTCAGGAATCAACCTCGAAACTGCTCCATCAGCGCAGTGAAGCGCCGGAACAAATAGTCTGCATCATGGGGCCCCGGAGAGGACTCGGGATGGTATTGCACGGAAAAGAGCGGCTCCTGCGTATGTCGCAAGCCCTCTACCGTCCGGTCGTTCAGGTTGAGATGGGTGACTTCCGCCCGCTCTTGCAACGAATCGACATCGACACAGAAACCATGATTCTGCGCCGTAATTTCAACCTTCCGGGTTGCGAGGTCCATCACCGGTTGGTTGCCTCCGTGATGGCCGAATTTAAGCTTATAGGTCTGTCCACCCAGTGCCAGACCCAGAATCTGGTGTCCCAGACAGATGCCAAACAAGGGGACTTTTCCCACCAGGGCGGAGATATTGTCCTTGGCGTAGGGCACCGCATCCGGGTCGCCCGGACCGTTCGACAAAAAAACGCCATCCGGCTTGAGGTGCAGGACTTCTGCCGCAGGCGTGTGGGCCGGCACAACCTGCACCCGACAGCCCGCCTCAACCAGGTGGCGCAGGATATTGAACTTTACGCCAAAATCGTAGGCGACCACAGAGAAGCGCGGCTCGGGCGCACGGCCTGCCCCCTGCTGGCGATAACCGCTCTCCAACTCCCAGTAGCCCTGGGACCAGTCATACGCCTCGCGACAGGTAACCTCTTTGACCAGATCACGTCCGACCAAGCTTGGAGCGGCCTGCGCTTTTTCCACCAAACGCTTGGCATCAAGGTCACGGGTCGAGATCACGCCCTGTTGGGCACCGCCATCACGAATGTGACGGACGAGCGCCCTGGTATCAATGCCCTGAATACCCACGATGTCATGCTCGCGCATATAGGCAGCCAGGCTCTTCTGCGCCCGCCAGTTACTGGGCCGCTCCCAGTATTCCTTGACCACAAAGCCTTCAACAAAGGGTTGGCGGGATTCGACATCTTCGGCATTGACCCCGACATTACCGATCTCGGGATAGGTCATGGTGACGATCTGGCCCTTATAGGAGGGATCGGTAAGAATCTCCTGATAGCCGGTCAGCGAGGTGTTGAAGACGATCTCGCCGACCGCTTCTCCCTGAGCGCCAAAAGTGCTTCCCTCAAAAACCGTCCCATCGGCGAGGGCTAAGAGCGCTGTGTTCCTCACGTCGGCTGGCCCTCCTGTTCACGGCCACCGTACACGATCCGACCATCGACCACGGTCAGCCGCACCTTACCGGTCAGCTCCCAACCGGCAAAAGGCGTGTTCTGACTGCGCGACCGAGAGGCGAGCGGGTCCAGCCGCCAGCTCGCTTGCACGTCAAAGATCATCAGGTCCGCCGATCTGCCCACCGAAAGCGTGCCATAGGGAAGCCCCAGAATACGAGCCGGGTTCACCGTCAGTTTCTGCACTGCCTCGGAGAGGGACAACACCTCGTCTTGAACTAAGTGCAGCGTCAACGGCAGGGCCGTCTCCAAGCCGGTCACGCCGTGAGCGGCCTGGTCGAATTCGACCTCTTTCTCGTCTCGGTGGTGGGGGGCATGGTCGGTCGCAATGGCGTCAATGGTCCCGTCTCGCAAGCCTTCCTTCATGGCCGCCACATCGTCGGCCAGTCGGAGCGGCGGGCTCATTTTCGCGTTGGTATTATACCCCTCAACCGCCTCTTCGGTGAGCGTAAAATGGTGCGGGGCGACCTCGGCCGTGACCGCCAAACCTTCGGCCTTTGCCTGGCGGACCAAGTCCACCGATCGGCGGGTACTGATATGAGCGATATGTACCCGCCCGCGGGTGAGGCGCGCCAGGGCAATATCACGGGCGACCATGACATCTTCGGCGACACTCGGGACGCCGCGAATACCCAGGCGCACCGAGGTCGGCCCCTCATTCATACTGCCCCCGGACGAGAGGCATAGGTCTTCTTCATGCACACTGATCGGCACGTCAAACATCGAGCAGTATTCCAGCGCGCGGCGCATCAGGTTGGCGTCCATAACCGGGCGGCCGTCATCTGATATGGCGACAGCACCGGCCTCAACCATCTCTCCGATTTCGGCCAACTCTTCTCCGTTGAGGCCCTTTGAAAGCGCCCCAATCGGGAACACCCGAGCCAGCCCGGCACTGCGCGCCTGCTCCGCAATAAAGCGCGTGACCGCCCCATTATCATTGACCGGATTGGTATTAGCCATACAGGCCACTGCGGTGAATCCGCCAGCCACCGCGGCCTGGGTACCGGTCAGAACCGTCTCTTTGTACTCATAGCCCGGCTCGCGCAGATGCACGTGCATATCAATCAATCCGGGAGCGACAACGCAACCGGAGGCGTCAATACGCTGCGCCTCGACCGAGGCAAAGCCGCCGGGCTGGCCCAGCTCACGAATCACACCCTCTTCGATGAGGAGATCGAGGTTCGCCTCCAGCCCATTGGCCGGATCAATGACCGTTCCGTCCTGCACGACTATGCGCATAGTTTATTGTCCTACCGCCCGTTTGGGTACAGTGTGCTCATCCCACTCACCGGGTTCTGCCTGCACGTCGGTCCTCTCCTGCCCATTGGTCGCAGCCTGATCCTGGGTCGCCAACCGCTCCTGCGTCGTGAGCAGGTAGAGAACGGCCATGCGAACCGCAACGCCGTTTGTCACTTGTTCGAGAATCACCGAGTACGGGCCGTCTGCAACCCGCGAGTCAATCTCAACACCGCGGTTCATCGGACCGGGGTGCAAAATAATCACGTTCGGCTTGGCTGCTCTGAGCGCGTCGACGGTCAAGCAGAAACGGCGGGCGTATTCGTCCAGGCTGGGAAAGAAATTCCGCGTTTGTCGCTCGCGCTGCAAGCGCAGCATCATAATCGCGTCAACACCGGCCAGGCCGGTCCGCAAATCCGTATGCCGTTCCACACCCCAACGGCTGAATTCCGGTGGCAGCAGGGTCGGCGGGCCGATCAGCCGGACCTGGGCACCCAGGGTTGTCAGGGCCAGAATATTGGACCGCGCCACCCGGCTATGGAGAATGTCGCCCACAATGGCAATGGTTTTCCCCTCAACGTCGCCGAGATGTTCACGAATGGTCATGACGTCCAGGAGGGCCTGGGTCGGGTGCTCATGGGTGCCGTCACCGGCGTTGATCACCGGACATTGATTCAACCGGGCCAGCAGGTGGGGCGCACCGGACGCTGGATGACGCAGGACCAGGGCCGCCGGACGCATGGCGCACAGGTTGCGGGCCGTATCCATCAGGGTTTCGCCTTTGTTCACGCTGCTCGTGGAGGCGGAGATATTGATCGCATCGGCGGACAGGCGTTTGGCCGCAATCTCAAAGGAAGAGCGCGTCCGGGTACTGGATTCGTAGAACAAGTTGATAATGGTTTTCCCCCGTAGCGTCGGGACTTTTTTCACTTCCCGCTCAGAAATCTCTCGAAAGGATTCGGCCGTGTTGAGCACAAATAATAATTCGTCCCGAGATAAGCCTTCGATACCAAGGAAATGGCGCTGGCTGAACGTCATGGCGACCTCCTACTCGATCACGACCCGGTCGTGTCCGTCATGTTCCACCAGACAGACCGACACCCGCTCTTCGTACGACGTTGGAATGTTTTTCCCCACATAGTCAGGCCGAATCGGCAGCTCGCGGTGTCCTCGATCAACCAGGACTGCGAGTTGGATGCTTTTGGGCCGACCAAAGTCAACCAGCGCGTCCATCGCCGCGCGGACGGTCCGCCCCGTGTAGAGCACATCGTCCACCAGCACGATGCGCATGGTATCGACCGCAAAAGGAATGGAGGTGCCGTGCACCTCGGGCTGGGTCCGGGTCCGCCCCACATCATCTCGATACAGGGTGATATCAATTTCTCCACACTGCGGGCGGACCCCTTCGATCGCGGCGACCTTGTCCGCCAGGCGGACCGACAGGTCCACGCCACGGGTGTGAATACCGACCAGCGCGAGTTGGGCGCTCCCTTGATTCCGCTCAAGAATCTCGTGTGCAATTCGGGTCAGAGCCCGAGCGATTGCTGACGAATCCAGAACGATACGCTGCGCCGCCTGTGGCATAAGTCAAAAAAAAGCCCCCTTGGAAGTCCAAGGAGGCTTATTCTACTTTCGTCAATGCAGTGAGGAAGATGAAAATTTTCATGGCCGCCCTTCCTAGCCTCTCGGGGCTAAATTAAAGGTGTCTTTTGTGTACCCCTGTTCCTCTTGACTGTCAAGGGATCACCCCGTCCGGCAGTTTCTCCGCTTATACCGGCCAGTCCTGCGTTTGATAAGCCATTTCCCAGAAGAGATATTCGTAGCGGGCGCTGGTTTGAAAAATCTGGGCGAGCTGTTTTTCGTCCGCGGTTGGTGCCAGGCGGTCGAGCACATCCCGGAGCCAGGTCGAGAGTGCGGCAAACTCCGGGTCGGCGTACATATCAATCCATTTGCCGTAAAAGGCCGGAGCGCTCGGCTTGCCCTGTCGTGCCAAAGCCTGGCCGATTTCACTATAACCCCACTGGCAGGGTAGAACCGCGCTGACTATGGCGGCCAAGTCTCCGAGCGCCGCCACCCGTACTAAATGATTCGTATATGCCTGCGTGGTTGGCGCGGCCTGGGTTGCGGCCAGGGTCTCCGCGCTGATGCCACACTCCGCGGCAAACGCACGGTGGAGCGCCATCTCCTGATTGAGGGTCGCATCAAGGAGCTGGGCAAAATGCCCCATGGTGTCCAGGTCGGGAGCTTTTGCCGTCGCCAGGGCCAGGACGCGGCTGTACTCAATCAGGAATATATAGTCCTGACACATATAAAACTGGAATTTTTCCAAGGGCAGGCTGCCGTTTCCAAGACCCACTACAAAGGGGTGCGTGAGCGTCTTGTGCCAGGTCGGTGTAGCGGCGTGTAATTTTTGACTGAGTGACATACGAACTTCCTCCTCGAATTAGCCCTGTGACTCCTCTCGGCACCGGCGATTCCCTTATTCCCCTCCTCGGAGAGGTGGCCCGAAGGGCCGGGGTGGGTGTAACCTCGCGTCCGGCAGGAGAGAACCCACCCCGCCTTCGGCACCCCTCCCAGGAGGGGATGGAGAATCAGCGCTTCCGTAAATACAGGAGAAATTCTTTATTGCCTTTTGGTCCTCGCAGGGGCGATTCCGTCTCCCCTTTGACTTCAAGCTGCCAACCGTCCGCACGCGCCTGCAAATCCGCCAGCACCTCCGCGTGGAGGGCCGGGTCGCGGACCACACCGCCCTTCCCCACCCGCCCTTTCCCCACCTCGAACTGAGGCTTGACCAGGGCGACAGTTTCTCCCTTATCGGCGATCAAACTGATGACGTGCGGAATAACCAGGGTGAGCGAAATAAACGAGGCGTCAATCACCGCCAAGCCCGGAGTCGGGGTCAATTCGTCAGGAGCAAGGCTGCGGATATTCCGGCGTTCCAGGTTCACGACGCGTGGGTCCTGGCGGAGAGACCAGGCCAGTTGTCCGTAGCCGACATCAACGGCAAAGACCTTGGCTGCGCCGCGCTGCAAAAGACAGTCCGTAAACCCGCCGGTTGAAGCCCCGACATCCAGGGCGGTGACTCCGGTCACGTCCAGACCAAAAGCCTTCAGCCCGCCCGCCAGTTTGTGGCCACCTCGGCTGACATAAGGCGACTGGGCGTCGGCCTTGAGCCGCACCGCGGTCGCCGGATCAACCAAGGTGCCGGGTTTGTCCGCCCGCTGCTCGCCGGCAACCACGGCGCCGGCCATGATCAGCCGCCGGGCCTGTTCTCGGCTGGAAACCAGACCCCGTTCAACCAGCAGCAGATCAAGGCGCTTGCGTCGGCTCACGTTTCAGACGGGACGGCCCGCTCGACCACAAAACGGGCGATCTGACGCAGCGGGTCGGCTTTGGGGCTGAATGATTGGAGGGCGGTGAGGGCCTCGTCGAGCAGTTCCCGCGCGTACCGCTTGGTTTTTTTCATCCCCAGGGCGGCCGGATAAGTGGCTTTGTTGAGTTCCGCGTCGCGGCCAACTCGTTTGCCCGTTTTTGCCGTGCCGCCTTCAATGTCCATAATATCGTCCGTCACCTGAAAGGCCAGCCCAACGGCGGTCCCGTACCGGTCGAGGCGGGTATATTGTTTCGGGCTCGCCCCACCGACCCGAGCGCCCACGCGGACCGATGCCCGCAGCAAGGCCCCGGTCTTGCGGGTATGAATATACTCAACCCGTTTGCGGGTCGGCTTTTGGTGTTCGGCTTCAATGTCCGCCACCTGTCCACCAACCATGCCGGCCATACCAGCTCCGGCCGCCACCTCCCATATGGCCTGGAGGGCCGCGGTGCGATCCTGTCCGCGTTTGAGCGCGGCCTGAGCCATGATCCGAAAGGCTTCGGTCAGCAGCCCATCACCGGCCAAAATGGCCATGGCTTCACCAAACACGATATGATTGGTGGGCTTCCCGCGGCGCAGATCATCATCGTCCATGGCCGGCAGATCGTCGTGCACCAATGAGTACGAGTGGATCATTTCCAGCGCGCAGGCAAAGGGCAGGATGGACTGCGGCCGAGCGCCGACGGCCTCCCCGCTGGCAAGGGCCAGGATGGGCCGAATTCGTTTCCCCCCGGAAAACAGGCTGTAGTGCATGGCCTTACCCAAGTTCTTGGGCGGAGCCTCGTGGTCGGCCAGCAGTTGCTTAAGCGTCCGGTCAATCAGCGTGCAGCGTCGTTGTAAATACTGTTCGAGTTTCACGCATCCTCTTCTTCGTCGGTTTCTAAGCTTTGGGTCTGAAAGAGACCGCTATTATCCCGCGTTAAGACTTCGACCTGTTTTTCCACCTCAGTCAGTTTTTCTTCCAGAAAACGGACCAGCGCCACCCCTTCTTCAAACGCCTGGAGGGATTCTTCGAGCGACAGGGTCCCGCTATCAAGTTTCTCAACAACGCCTTCCAAATCCTGCAAGGCGTTTTCAAATTTTTTATCCGCGGCAATGTCCATCTATGGTATTACCTCTTCGATACGAGCCCGCGCTTCTCCCTGAGCAAAAGTCAAGCGCACGTGCTCTCCAGGACGGAGCGTGGCAGCGTCCCGCACCACGGCATGCTCAGGTATGGTCCGCGTGAGACTATACCCCCGACCCAAAACGGCAAGGGGACTCAGGCTGTTGAGGGTTGTGGCGAGGTCTTCGAGCCGGGCGCGGACACCCTCGTTCTTGCGCTCAAACGCCGAGTGGAGGCGGGACAGCGCCGTCCGCGTTCGCTCGCGTAGCGCGTCAACCTGGTGCTGAGGGTCACGCATACGCTCTTCCAGCCGCATGGCCTGACGCCGCCTGTCGGTCACTGCCCGCTGCATGGCTGTGGCCAACGCCCGCGCAGTACCTGCCACCCGGTCAGACAGGTCAGCCCATACCGGCACAACCATCTCGGCCGCGGCAGTCGGCGTGGGGGCGCGGGAATCCGCCACCAGGTCGGCAATGCTCAGGTCAATCTCATGGCCGACTGCGGCGATAACAGGCCGCTCAGAGTCGGCGATTGCGCGGGCCACCACCTCTTCATTAAAGGCGTATAAATCCTCACGCGAGCCCCCACCGCGCCCGACGATAATCACCTCGACCTGCCCGTGTTCATTCAGGTCGTTGATACCCGCGGCGATTTCAACACCGGCCCCGGCGCCTTGTACCTTGGTGGGTCGGACGATGACCTGTGTATACGGACAGCGTCCGTGCAGAATGGTCAGAATATCCTGAATAGCCGCCCCCCCGAGTGCGGTGACGACGCCGACCCGACGCGGGAAGAACGGCAGGGGACGTTTGCGTTCCGGGGCGAAGAGTCCCTCGGCGGCGAGTTTGGCCTTAAGCTGCTCCAAGGCCAACTGCTGCCCACCCAACCCGCGCGGCTCCATACTGGCCGCATAGACCTGCAAATCGCCCCGAGCGGAATACAGGCTGACCCGGCCCTTGATCAGGACCTCCAGACCGTCCTCGGGCCGAAATCGGAGCAACCGGGCATAGCCGCGAAACATCACGCCACGCAACTGGCTGGTGTCATCCTTAAGGGTAAAATAGATATGCCCGGAGGCAGGGGTACGCAGGCCGGAGAGTTCGCCAACAACCCAGATATCACTAAAGTCAGCCTCAAGCTGACCTTGGATCAGACTTGCCAGGTCGGTAACGGACAGCGCACGCGAGGAGCCAAAGGCAGAAGTCGTCATAGGAGCCGCTCAAGCACCTACACTAGCTTTTTGCCTCAGCCACCGTTGTCTGAAAGACCTTCCACGACTTGAGCAATTCAAGCGCCCGGTCGAGCTGCGGGTCTTTGCCCAGTTCCCCTTCCTTAATATCAATCTCGGGCAGGGCCTGGGGTGCTGCCTCAGCATCGGCAGGACTGTCGCCCTCTGTCTCGCTCGGAGTGTTGCTGATATTGCCAAAGTGTCCGCTTAGATTCTCTTCACGCACCCCGTGGCGTCGCCGGGCTGCGGCATAGGCTTCGGGCAGGTTTTCCAGTTCAATATCAGGGGCAATGCCCTTCACCTGGATCGACCGCCCGTTCGGCGTGAAATACATGGCGGTGGTCAGCCGCAGAGCCGCCCCCCCATCGACCGGTAAAATCGTCTGCACCGAGCCTTTGCCAAAGGTCTTGGTTCCCAGCACCACTGCTCGGCCATGATCCTGTACCGCACCAGCGACAATCTCGGAGGCACTGGCACTGCCGCCATTGACCAGCACAACCATCGGGATGTCCGTATATCCTCCGGGATGGGCGAAATATTTTTGCTGCTGGCTTTCGAGCCGGCCTTCGGTATACACGATCATGCCGGAACTCAAAAAGAGATCGGAGACTTTGACCGCCTGGCTGAGCAGCCCGCCGGGATTATTGCGCAAGTCCAGCACCATGCCCTGGAGTTGACCATTTTCCTGGCCGAGCTTTTGCAGTGCGGCGTCCAGGTCATGACTGGTTTGGTCTTGAAACTGAGTGACCCGGATATAGGCATAGCCGTCTTCCAGGGTTTTTGATTTCACACTGCGAATCTGAATCACTTCACGAACAAGGGGCACATCAATCAGCCGGGGCACGCCTTCACGACGGACCGAGATCGTAATCTCGGTTCCCTGCTTGCCCCGCATCTTTTTCACTGCCTGGATGAGCGACATGTCTTTTGTCAGCTCATCGTTGATCTTGATGATCTGGTCCCCGGCCTGGACCCCGGCACGGTAGGCAGGCGTATCCTCAATGGGTGAAACGACCGTCAGAATGCCATCTCGAATGGTGATCTCAATGCCCAGGCCACCGAAGCTGCCCTCCGTATCAACCTGGAGTTCCTTATAGGAGTCGGGAGTCAAATAGGCACTGTGCGGGTCCAATGCCCCGAGCATGCCATTAATCGCTCCTTCGATAAGGGCTTGTGTCTCTGTTTCCTCAACGTAGTTCTTGCGAACAATAGCCAAGACGTTGGTAAACGCCTCAAGGTCTTCATAGGTGCTGCGGTCAACGGCTGAAACAAGATTGAGCCCATATCCTCCAAACAGAACCACGCTGAGCCCAATACCACCAGCAACCAATCCAATCAGGATTCGCCGCCGCTTTCTGTGCATCATTCTCTTCCCCTGCTATCTGCCATGCGCTTGGCTTTGTGCGGTATTACGGTTGTTCACTATAGCACACTTCACGCGCTCCGATATGGGCGGGTCTGCTCTGCGGGCTTGTCTTCCTCACCCTGCCGGGGAATAAGGAGCCGTTATCCTTCTGACAGTAGGGAGGTATGAGCGCCAGGCACCGGCATTCCCGTATCGACGTGCCACTCCCCCTGTTGGATCAAACGCCGGAGTGTTTCCTCCATCTGCGGCTGAGCCCAGTCATTATAGCCAATATGGTGATAGACGACCTGCCCTTGACGATCAATGATAAATGTTTCGGGATAACCGGTGACACCATATTTCCTGCCTACCTCGCCTTGGACATCGAGCAGCACCGGAAAAGTATATCCCCCTTCTTGCAGATAGGGCTTCACCGTTGCGGCTCCATCGACGTCCTGGCTCACGGCCAGCAGTACAAAGTCCTCGCCGCTGAGTTTGTGCGCGAGGGTTTCCATGGTCGGCATCTCTTGCCGACACGGACCGCACCACGTCGCCCAGATATTGAGCAGAACAACTTTTCCCTTGAGCTGAGACAGGCGGACTGCCTGACCGCTCATATCGGGTAGCAGGAAATCCGGGGCCGGTCGGGGCAGTGTGGTCCTCCTGGGCGTGGTGATCAAAATGACCACACCCAGGAGGACAACCAAGCCTACACCTCCGAGGATAAGCCAGGATCTCATCGCGATTTCTCCGGCGTACCATGGGCAGCCGAGACGCGCCCATGCTTCCCGCTTTTGAATAGCAGGCTCGCTCCGACCAGCATCAAGCCGATGCTGATCACCTGGGCTTGAGAGAATGCTCCCCAGAGCGGGGGGTTGACCCGCACAAATTCCAGGGAAAACCGGGCAATCCCGGCCAAGAGCAAATACCCCCAAAACAGGGAACCGGGGCGATACCCAGCCGTCCGGCGGTTCCATAACACGGCCGCAATCGCAAAATACGCTGCCATCTCGTAGAGCGGTGTCGGATGGACGAACACGTCCGGCGGATAGTCCCAGCCGATAATGGCATCCGGATAGGACATCCCCCAGGGCAGGTCGGTTGGTGGTCCCCAGTCCCCGTCACCAGCCAACTGGCAGCCAATGCGTCCGGTTCCATGGCCCAGGGCGATAGCCGGGGCAATCACATCCATGGTCTCCCGCCAGGGCAGCTTGTAGTGCCGGATACCCAAACTGACACCGGCGATGCCACCGATTAAGCCACCGTGCCAGACAAAACCGGCGCCGGTGAAAAGCAACGCCCACGGGTCGGCCAGAAATGCGGACCAATTAGCCAGAATGAAGAGCAGCCGAGCCCCGATCAGCCCCCCGATGGCAGCCCACAGGACCAGGGTCGAAGCGAGGTCCGGGTTCCGGCCCTGATAGGCGAGCCCTTTACCCAGCAACCAGGCCGCGGCCACAAAGCCGAGAGCCATCATGACCCCGTAGCTGTATATCGTGAAGGGGCCGAGTTCGAGCAGGACGGGATACATGCGGCGATCATAGCCGAGGGCCTTACATGATGCCAGTTCGGTGGACATCGGGACGGCTCTCATCTTGTATGCACCGGAGGACTCAGCTACCTATCTCACTATCTATTACACAGGAAAGCAACATGCGGGCCGTCATCCAGCGAGTGCGTAAGGCGCAGGTCTCGGTTGAGGGGGAAATCGTCGGGCAGATCCAGCACGGCCTGCTTGTCCTGATCGGCGTGACCACGGGGGACACCGAAGCGGAGGCGGACTTTCTGAGCGAGAAAATTATCGGGCTACGGATTTTCTCGGACCAGGCCGGAAAATTTGCCTACTCCGTCCAGGACGTGGGCGGGTCGCTCCTGGTTGTGTCGCAATTCACGTTGTACGGCGATACGCGCAAGGGTCGCCGCCCGTCGTTTACGGCCGCGGCAGAGCCGACCACTGCCAAACCGTTATATGACTATTTTGTCGCCTGCTGTCAGCGCCACCATATCCCGGTTGCCACAGGGCACTTCCAGGCGCATATGGCAGTCCGACTCGTGAATGACGGTCCGGTGACACTCATTCTCGACACCGCAGACCGCGGCCCACGTCAGGGGAGCTGAACAGCGATGCCACAAGCCGGTTTCTGGGCCATCGACCCCACCCGTAAGATACACTTTGGAAAAGACGGCTGGTGGTATGCCAACGATGAGCGTATTCAAAATCAACGCATCAACAAACTCTTTAGCCAATGTCTCCAAAAGAATGAGCGGGGCGAGTATGAAATCGTGCTGGGGCGTGACCGCGCGAGCGTTGAAATTGAAGACACCCCCTATGTTGTCACCCAGGTCGCCGGAGACCCGGAGCGGGGTTTTAGTCTGCGATTAAACGACGAGAGCGAAGAGCGGCTGTTCCCCCATACGCTGACCATCGGTGCCAACGATGTCCTGTACTGCAAAGTCAAGGGGCAAAAGCACGCGGCCCGCTTTCTTCGACCGGCCTACTATCAGCTTACGCAGTATGTCCAGCCAGCGACCACGGGTGAGAGATTCGTTTTACCCATTGGTGAGGCCACCTACCCGATCCAGGCCGAAGAGCCAGACTAGTCCAGTCATTCCCCATGCACATCGTCTTTGTCGAGCCGGAGATTCCGCCCAACACTGGGACAACCGCCCGGCTATGTGCGGCCACGCAAAGCCCTTTGCACCTCGTTGGTCCGCTGGGGTTTTCTCTTGAGGACCGCTATCTCAAGCGCGCCGGCCTCGATTACTGGCCGGCTGTCGACCTGCACGTGTATGAGTCGTGGAGCGCCTTCCTCGAGCGTCGCCCGCCCGGCCGTCTGCTGGCCTTTTCCGCACGCGCCCAGCGTTCTTACACCACGGTCCGCTATCAGCCAGACGATCTGCTCGTCTTTGGCAGCGAGACACGGGGGTTATCAGAGGCAATCCGCACGGAATATGCCGAGACCCTGTACACCATTCCGATGCCGGGAGAACAGGTACGCAGCTTGAACTTGTCCAATGCCGCGGCGATTGTGTTGTATGAGGCCCTGCGCCAATTGGGGCGAGTATAGCAGGAAGCGGCCCTGAGAACCTTATTTTTCTGGAAACAGCCACTTACTGAAAAACTGCCGATTCCGCGCAACGATCCAATAGCCCAGTTCAATACCCCACACAAAGGGTGGCAAACGACCCACCCAGGCCAGGCGCGGGAACCCCACCTTCCCCAGTACGTACAGACTCGCCCGGCCAGCGGACAAAATCTGCCCGCCTGGCGTGATGACGTAGACCGAGCATTCGCACTGCCGGGCCAGTCTGTCCGTCATCGGGGGGCGAGGCGCGTCCTGGTAGGGAACCGCCTGAATCTGGTTCGTTACGTCGCGGTGTTTGACCCAGGCAACGGCTCGCCGACACAAGCCGCATGCTCCGTCCCAAAACAGCCAGATGGGTTGGGCTCCGGCCGGTTCCATGCTTCCCTATGCTATCCCCATGTGTCTCAGCTCTTCGATTATGCGTTCACGGTGAGTGGCGTTCCAATAGACGCGCTGGCACTTCCGGCAGTGGGAAAAGGTCGATTGCGTTTGCCACACATACGCGGGCACACGGGTTTGAACCCGCTCGCGGTCGATTGTTTCCAATTCCTGGTTGCACACGCTGCACCGCCTGAGCAGAGAAGACGAGACCGTGAGCCGCAGGTCGGTACAGACCTGTTTGATCTGCTCCCGAAAGCGGTCGGCGCGAATAAACACAAACGGCGGCATATCTCTCTGGTTCAGAAAACAGGTCCGGCGGGTCAGCAGGATACGGCCCTGGCGGCGTGCTTCGCGCTTCACGCTCGCGGGTGAAACCTCGGGCATATAGACGGTGTCATAGCCAAGCAGGCGCAGCCATTTTGCCAAGGTGCCGACCATGCGATCGGCTAAAAAACGAGGCGACGGCTCGGCAGGCATCCAAAGTTCCTCCACGGTGGAGACGAATTCACCAGTGTCGCGTGACCGGCTTGCAGCCTAAAATAAGGACCGGGGGAAGACAAGGCGGGAAAGAGGAGAAATTCTCTCTCGCACGAGGACACGTGGTGAGATATGCAGGCTGGCAAGTGCGACACTGACGGCAAAATTCGCGAAGGAGAGACCATGCCCGAAGGCTACTACGATCTGGGGACCTACAGCCGGCCTGTCACGACCGACTCCGAGGAAGCGCAGCGCTGGTTTGACCGGGGGCTCGCCTGGACCTACGGCTACAACCACGACGAGGCAATCGCGTGCTACCGCCGGGCGCTCGACGCCGACCCGGTGTGCGCCATGGCGTGGTGGGGAGTCGCCTACGCGGCCGGGCCAAACTACAACAAACCGTGGGAGGCGTTCGACGAGGGGGACGCGGCCCGTTCGCTCGAGACCGCCTACGACGCAACGGCACGGGCACGGGCGCTCGCCTCGAACGCGACGGATACCGAGCGGTCCCTCATCAGCGCCCTCGCACATCGCTACCTATCACGCTCGCCTGTGGAAGACATGTGCCCGTGGAACGATGAGTACGCGGGTGCGATGCGGGCGGTCTACGCGGAGCACGGCGAGGACGACCCGGACGTAGCGGCCCTGTTCGCCGAGGCGATCATGAACCGCACCCCGTGGGCGCTCTGGGACCTGAAGACCGGCCAGCCAGCGGAAGGGGCGGGTACGGAAGAGGCCATCGAGATCCTCGAGAAGGCGATACGTCGGCGCGAGGAACGGGGCGAGGAGGCCCATCCGGGTCTCCTTCACATGTACATCCACCTGATGGAGATGTCGCCGCACCCAGAGCGGGCGCTCACGGCCGGCGACCGGCTGCGCGGTCTCGTGCCGGCCGCCGGCCATCTCGAGCACATGCCGACCCACATCGACGTGCTTTGTGGCGACTACCGAGCGGTGGTGGAGTCGAATCAGGCGGCCATCGAAGCGGACCGCAAGTTTCTCGCACGCGAGGGTGCGGGCAACTTCTACTCCCTCTACCGGTGCCATAACTACCACTTCAAGATCTACGGGGCGATGTTCCTCGGGCAGTTCCGGCCCGCACTTGCGGCGGCCGAGGAGATGATCGCGACGCTTCCCGAGGAGTTGCTCACCCTCACCTCGCCGCCCATGGCGGACTGGCTGGAAGGCTTTGTTTCAATGAAGCAGCACGTACTCATCCGGTTCGGGAAATGGGACGCTATCGTTGCGGAAGAGCTGCCGGAGAACCGCGATCTCTTTTGCGTGACGACCGCGATGATGCGGTACGCCAAGGCGGTAGCTCGCGCGGTGACAGGCGACGTCGACGCGGCAGAGCGCGAGGCCGCCGACTTCGATGAAGCGCTCACCCGCGTCCCGGAGAGCCGCTACGTGTTCAACAACCGGTGTCTCGACATTCTCGCGATCGCGGGGGAGATGATGCGGGGTGAGATCGAGTACCGTCGCGGCCGCTTTGACACCGCGTTCAGACACCTCCGGGCGGCCGTGGGGCTGGACGACAACCTGCCCTACGACGAGCCCTGGGGATGGATGCAACCAACGCGCCATGCACTGGCCGCCCTGCTGCTCGAACAGGGTCAGGTCGATGAGGCGGCCGCGGTGTATCGAGCGGATCTCGGGTACGACGATACGCTGAGCCGCGCCTGCCAGCACCCGGACAACGTCTGGAGCCTGCACGGATATCACGAGTGCCTCCAGCGGCTCGGGTGGAGTCAGGAGGCGACAATCGTGAAGCAGCGGCTGAACCTCGCCTTGGCCCGCACCGACGTCCCGATCACCGCCTCCTGCTTCTGCCGGCGCGCGACACGGTAGCAAGTACCGGCACGGCCAACGTGGCCGGCAGTGAAATCCGGTGAGCGTCGTTCAATTCCCTGCTTGCGCCTCGTGGACCAAATAGGCTAAACCGCTCTACAATATATCCCACGAAGGAGGCTCTTATGAGAATGTATAATTCACTCGGTCCGAATCCGCGCTGCGTCCGCATGTTCATGGCGGAGAAAGGCATAACGCTCGATACGATCGAGGTAGACATTCTGGGTGCGGAGAACCGGCAGGGGCCGTATACCGAGAAGAACCCCGGCGGCCAAATGCCGTCGATCGAGCTGGACGATGGTAGCGTCCTGGCGGAAACGACCGCCATTTGCGAATACCTCGAAGACACCCAGTCCGGCCCGGCGTTAATCGGCTCGACCCCGGAGGAAAAAGCCGAAACCCGCATGTGGCAGCGGCGGATTGAGCTCCAGATCACGGAACATATGTATAACGGCTTCCGCTATGCCGAGGGCCTGGCCATGTTTAAGGACCGGATGCACTGTCTGCCCGAAGCCGCAGCCGGCCTCAAGGAAATCGTGCAGGAAAAGCTCGCCTGGCTGGATGGCCTGATGGAGGGCAAACAGTTTATCGTGGGTGATCGGTTTACGTTGGTCGATATTATTCTGTACTGCGCCTTTGATTTTGGGGCCGGCGTCGGCCAGAAGATCAGCCCGGACCTGAAAAACCTGACGGCCTGGTTTGCGCGCGTCGATAGTCGCGCCAGCGCGGCCTCCAGCATCCACGAAAAGGCCAAAGCCGCGGGAATGAAGGCGTAGAGGGTTGGGGTCTGTTGGGTTTTTTGGGTCTATAGGATCTGTTGGGTCTCGGAGACTCAATGGACTCAATGGACTCAATCGACCCTATAGACCCTCCTTGTCCCCGGCCCCGCCCTGCGGATAATAGGTAATCGTTCGATATACTGCCTCTGCGGGTTCGAGGTAGCCCTCGTCACCGTCCGGAATCCACTCCGCGGTGACCTGTTTTACCCAGTTCCCGTGGTCGTCGTACTCATAGGTATAGACTTCTTTGCGCTGGATCGCGCCATCCCTGTCAGACTCTACCCACTCCCGTTCGTTCCCGTGCTCGTCATAGGCGTACACCCAGCGCGACGCCAGCGCCCCGCTTCGTCCGTGGGTGATGATGGCCTGTACTCTTCCATCGGCGTCGTACACATAGGTGTTACTTGAGATCGGAGAGCCATCGGCGTCGGACAAGGACCGTTTAGCGACCCGGCCCTCCCCATCGTAGCTAAAACTTGCTCGATGGAGAAAGGTTCCGTCCGGATCGTGGTGATCTATGTGATCTGGCCGGCCACCTTCGGTGTACGTATAGACATCTCGAAACCAGAGATCGCCGTCCACATCGGTACTCACCGCCTGTGTCAGACGGCCCGCCTCATCATAGGTATGGCTGGTCTGCCGCCAGAGCGTCCCCTGGGAGTTATACAACTGTTCGATACTCAGCTTGCTCGCCCGGTTATACTGGCGGACGGCGCGGACCATCACTGCTCCGTCAGGCGCGTACTCTATCCTTTCCATGAGTGCTCCATCCCTGCCGTAATGAGTGATCGCCGTGAGTATCCGTTCGTCCTCAATCCACGTGTCCGGCTCTCCGGGCGGGTTCACAAACAACACCCTTTCCATCTTTACGGTTTGGACAGCTCCAACCAGCGTCCGGCTTGCGCGGATTTCCTTCGCCCCCATAGCCGCAATGATATCGGCCCAGGCGTGAGGAGCCAGAGAGACAGAGATCGAGATAAAAAGACAGAGAAGAGAGGCCGGAAACAACGGACGCGACATTGGTTTTGAGGTACAGGCACCCCGCGTGCGAGAGGATTCCATTACGACTGGCCGTCTTCGGTATTTCAGCTTCATAGGTCTAAAGCAGCATATCTCTTCTTTGCGTTCCTTGACACGTCCCTTGTCTCCGCAGAATAATCTCCTCACAGGAGGAGAATGTATGCGAGACAATACACTTAAAAAATCACTCAAGGCCGGAGACTTTGCGCTGGGAACGCTGGTGTGGGACATCAAGAGCCGCGGGGCCATCCATACGCTGGCGCAGGCCGGCATGGACTTCATCATGATCTGCACCGAGCACTCGGCCTACAACCTGGAAACAGTAGTCGATCTGTGCGACTACGCCCATGCGGCCGGGATGACCCCGGTGGTCCGCATTCCTGATCTTGAGTATGAGCACGTGACACGTCTGCTCGACTGCGGGTGTCAGAGCCTGATTGTGCCACATGTCAAAACCGGGGCTGAGGTGCAACGCTTCATTGAGCTGGCCAAATACCATCCCGAGGGGAAGCGCGGGACGGCCATCTATCTGGGAGCGAATACCGAATATGAAGATGTTGAGACGCAGACGGCCATGCAGCACGCCAATACCAACACCTTGCTCGGCGTGATCATCGAGACCAGAGAGGCCGTGGAGAATATGGACGAGATTCTGATTCCCGGCATTAATCTCTGCCTGGTCGGCTATCAGGACTTGGCTCAAAGCCTTGGCGCGCCGGGCCAATTCAATAATCCTGAATTGCTCGAAGCGACTACCCGGGTAAATGCGCTGTGTCACGAGCGAGGCATCGCGACGGCTGCGGCCGTGACCCAACTCGATAATATTCAGGCTATTGTCGATAGCGGCGCGCAATATCTGTTGTATGGCACCGATCTGATTCTGCTGCGCCGGGAAGCGCAGCGCGCCGCCGAGGCCCTTGCCCCATTTCGGAAAGGCGGGGCACACTAGACGGGTTTCCTCTTTACGGAAACCCGGAATGTAGGATACACACGACAGGAAGTTGAGAGGCGTTCCGTCGTTCGTCATCGTCAAAGGAGGTCAGCATGAAGTTCGGTATTTTTTATGAGCTATCCGTTCCCCGGCCCTGGGACCAAGAGGCCGAGCGCAGCGTCTATATGAATGCGCTGGAGCAAGTCCGCCTGGCCGACGAACTCGGCTTTGAGCAGGTCTGGGCGGTAGAGCATCACTTCCTGGAAGAATACTCCCACTGTTCGTCTCCCGAGCTTTTTCTGACGGCGTGCGCCATGCAGACCAAGCATATCAACGTCGGCCACGGCATCGTCATTTGCGTGCCGGAATTCAACCACCCGATTCGGATTGCCGAACGCGCCGCGGTGCTGGATATTTTATCCGGCGGACGGCTCCAGTTCGGGACTGGACGGTCGGCAACCTGGACCGAGTTGGGAGGCTTTCGGGCCAGTCCGGACGAGACCAAGAAGAGCTGGGACGAGTTTGTCCACTGCATCCCGAAGATGTGGACGCAGGAGCGCTTTGGCTATGAGGGCCAGTATTTCTCCATGCCGTCACGGGCGGTGCTGCCCAAGCCCTATCAGAAACCCCATCCGCCCATGTGGGTGGCCGTCACCAGTCCGGGCACCGAGCTTGACGCCGCGGATCGCGGCATCGGCTGTCTGGGGGTGACCTTTACCAGCTTTGCCGAGCAGGAAGCCAAGGTCAAAGAGTATCGCCGCCGCGTGCAGAACTGTAATCCGGTTGGTGCGTTTGTGAACAACCAGGTTGCGACCGTCAACTTCCTGTACTGCCACCCGGACAATGAAACCGGCGCCAAAACCGGCATGAAGATGATTCGCCATTTCAATTACATGGCGGCCCAGTTGGATATGGCAAAAGAGGCATATCCAGCCAAATCTTATCCAGCCGCGGGTCTGCTGCCCTCCCTGCGACGCCAGGCATCCAGCCCCGGCGATCAGTTCAAAGCCCCGGAAGGGATCGCGGTCGGGAATCCCGAACATCTCATCGGTGAACTCAAAAAATGGGAAGCCAGCGGCGTGGACCGCGTCAATTTCCTCCTCAACGCTGCCGAGATCATTCCGCAGGCCCAGGTCCTCGGCAGTCTGCGGCTTTTTGCCAAAGAGGTCATGCCCGCGTTTGCCGACTCGCAGCCGCAACGCGCTGTCGCGGGAGGAGCCAGCTAATGCCGGTGTTTGGGAAACAGGACGTTGAAGCCGCTGCAGCCCAAGCGCCGCTGATGAGCGGCCTTGATACCGATGCCTGGGAGCTGAAGGGCGCGGAGATTCTTCAACTCAGCTATGAAATTGCCGAGGAACCGGCGGAATGGCTCATTCCGCCCGCTCTCCATCCGAGTATCCCGCCATACGCCACGTTCTCGGTCATGCATTATCCCGCCAGCCCGGTCGGGCCGTTCGCCCTCGCCCAGGTCCGCATCATCGTTCGGGCCGGTATTCGGCCCCGCGGCTACCTGCTGCACGCCTATGCCAGTACCGAGCCGGCAGTGAGCGAGTTGCAAGCCCGCTGGGGGTTTACCGTCGAGACCGCGGCGGTCTCGCTCCAGCCGCGCCACGATCGGGTGATTGGGAAGGTTGAACGTGACGGCGAAACGCTCATGGAGATCGAGTTGGAGAATCCCGAGCATATCTCAGGTGCGGATATTACCTATCTCGACAGCCTGCACTTGGCTCGGGTTCAGGACCAGGACAAGCCGGTCATTGTCCAGGTTGACCCGGAATACGTGTTTCAGGCTGCGCAGCGCGGCAAGCCCCGCCTCATCACCTTCAAAGCCGGAGCCTGGGGGGACTCCGGGCGGTTGCACTGCACGACTCCGATTATTGCGACCATGACGCAATGTGATACCGACCTGCCCCACCTCCGCTTCGTCATTGATCCCTCCCTGCCGGCCGCCCAGGGCAGCCGCAGACTCGCGGCGTAAAGGAGACACTTCATGTCTGATGTCACATTCAAGGTTTCAGGACAGTCGGAATCGCCCGCCCGCCTGGCGGTTCAGGTTAGAGGGTTTGAGCTGATCGTTGATGAACCGCCGGGTCTCGGCGGGGATGACGAAGGGCCGAATCCGGTTGAGTATATCCTGGCCGGCTTGGCCGGCTGTCTCAATGTGATGGGGCATATTATTGCCAAAGAAATGGGCTTTACGATTCGGTCCCTGACCATCAATGCGGCCGGTCCGCTCAATCCGAACAAACTGCTCGGCAGACAGACGGATGATCGGGCTGGATACAAAAACATTGACGTCACACTCAAGGTTGACGCCGATGTCGATCAGGCCACCCTGGACCAATGGCTGGCGACCATAGAAACGCGCTGTCCGGTCTCGGACAATCTGATGAACCTGACCCCGGTGGCGATACAAGCGCAGCCGGTGCAGCAGGCAGCGCAGGCTGAGCTTCAGTAAAGTCGCCTCACCACGCCGTCTCCCAGTGGGGCATGGTCAACACACCAGGCTCGGACCACAGCCCAAGGCGCTGTCCCATCTGGATAACCGGTCGTACGGCTTGCATGACCTGGCGCAGAGCCGCTGCCGTCGGACTGGCCTCAGCCGCGGCGTCCTCTCGACCCTGGAGACGAGACAGGACCGTGTCAACGAGTGTTTTCTGTTCAGGAAAGAGTTTGACCTGCACCGGTGCATCTTCCGCGATCCCCGCCGCTTGTTTGGCGAGACGCAGCGCTGCCGGGAAGCCGCCGAGCTCGTCGATCAGGCCAATATCTTTGGCATCTTCACCCGTCCAAATCCGACCCTTTGCCACGGCGTGCACCTGTTCCTGGGTGAGACCCCTTCCCTGGGCAACTTTCTGCGTAAAGTCTGCGTACACATGATCGAGCCAGGTCGTGATCCGGTGCCACTGCTGAGGCGTATAATCGAGCGAGCTTGACCACATGGTGGCATTGGTACTGGTATGCACCTCGTCCGATGAGATACCGATTTTCTCCATGAGTTCAGCGGTGAGCATCTTCCCACCAACCACCCCGATGGAGCCGGTAATCGTACCGGGCTGGGCCACAATTTTGTCCGCAGCCGCAGCCACAAAATAGCCGCCCGAGCCGGCCACGTTGCCCATAGAGACAATGACCGGTTTACCCGCCTCCTTGGCTCGGACGGTCTCACGCCAAATCGTATCGGAGGCAACATAGGAGCCGCCCGGACTGTCAATCCGAAACAGAATGGCCTTCACTGTGTCGTCCTGCACGGCAGAACGAAACGCCGCCGACACAGAGTCCGATCCCATCGTCGGCCCGCTCAGTGCAGCGCTGTATTCGCTCTTGCCGCGATGCACCCCACCGACTCCGTAAATGAGCGCAATCGCCTCCCCTTCACTGTGCGGGCGACCCATCTGGCGGAGGTAGGTAAACAAACTGACGCGTTCTACCTCCTCGCCAAGGTCATCGTCGATGATGGCCTGGACTTCATCCCGATACGTCAGCCCGTCAACCAGGTTTTCCGCCAGCGCTTGCTTGCCGAGAAACGGCCCACGGTCAACCAGGGCTCGTACCGCACCGGCTTCCAAGCCTCGGCCCGCGGCAATGCCCTGCACGATCTGGCCGAACTGGGATTCAATAATCTGGAGGATCGCCTCACGATGGGGTTGGGTGTATTTTTTTTCGGTGAACATATTGAGCGCGTTTTTATACTCGTAGCGGTGGTCCATACGGGGCGAGAGGCCCAGCTTTTCCAGCGTCCCGCTGACGAAGGCCGATTCCGCCATCAGACCGGTGAGGCCGATGTCCCCGGAGGGTTGGAGATAGATGCGGTCAAAGGCAGCTGCCAGATAATACGCTCCGTTTCCAGGTCCGAACTCGCCAAAGGTCTCGGCATAGGCAACGGTCGGCTTGCCACTGTTCCGAAAGGCCATGACCGCGTCCCGCACCTCTTGGATTTCCGCCAGACCCATACGCGGAGTGCCTGTACGTGCGACCAGGGCCAGAACGCGCTCGTCGGTAGCCGCCTGGCGCAGCGCGTCAACAATATCCCGGACCGACACGGTCTGTTCCATGAGGACGCTCGCCAGCGGATCGGTTGGAATATACTCGGCAAACTCGCGCTCAAAGTCGATCTCAAGTACGATGTGCTCCGGCAGACTCTCTTGGCTCATCAGAGTAGCGATAGCACCGACAATGGCCATAACGACGACCCACGCGCCAATCAGCATGAGCGTCCGTGCCAGAAACTTTTTCATACTATCTTCCCTCGCTTGATCTTCTACTCACTCACTCGGGCAGCGTCGGCTCAAGCGTGCCCGGCGTTTCTCCGTAGGGCCAGGGCAATTGAATCGGCTCGCCGGCACGATTGAAAATTTCGACCGGGGTTTCCAGAACTGCAATCGCCTGCATCTCTTCCTCACCGGTTGTGCAGATTTTATGCGGGGTGTAGGCAGGAACGGTCAGGACGCTGTTGGGTCCGAAATCGATCTGCTTCCCATCTACCTGACACCAGCCGGTTCCCTTGAGAACAATAAGAATCTCTTCGCCCGAATGATAGTGGGTTGGGGTCGGCTTGCCCGGCTGCGAGGTCTGCATCCAGATTTCAACGTTTCGAGAATCCTCCTTCACCAAGGTCTGGTGAATAACCGCAGGATGAATAAACTTTTCAATGCCGGAAATTTTCCGCATGGAATACATGGCGAGCCCTCCCTCTACTGGCGTTGTCAAAGGAACGTAGCAAAGAAGCGGGGCCAGGCCAATCAGAACTCAATCTGAAAGCCCTGCCGCTCCTGACTCTGCACCTCCGTCAGAGTGCCCTGCACGCTCAGATACTCCCCCGCCGGGTAATACAAATAGCCGTGCGTGGCGACATGAGACGCAAGCGCCTGACTGACCATAGGTGGCGGGAGACTGGCGGCATCTTTTTCTGCTAGAGCCCGGACGGTGCCTCCTGTGGCCGAGAGGAGGTGGACCTGCTCCGTATCGAACACATAGGTCTGTTGCGTCCGATTGGCGACTTCTACGGCAACGATAAAAATGTCCGGCGTGTGGACACCAAAGAGCAACTCCGCCTCCATCGGCGGCAGGGGCCGGATATGCACATACACCTGGCCTTCGGGTCCGTAGCGTTTGACTTGGTCGGCCAGCCCGTGAAACAGGGAATAAAACGCGCGCCGGAAGTAGGTGGTCGGTGGCGGGCGGTTCTTGGTGAGACGCGGGGCCTCTCGCTCGTGATAATCCGTCACGAGCGGGTGCGGCGTAGGGGAGGCCACGTCCAAGGTGCTGAGCGAGGCGGCGTCAACAACCACGCCCTGCGGCTGACACCGAACCGTCACCTGAACCAGCGCCGTCTGACCCGACCGTCTTTGCCGCGCCTGTATCGCTCCGGTTTTTCCCGGCGCAGCCCTGGTTGCACTCGTGACGCGATACCCCATCCGCTCGACTGTCCGGTAGGCGAGTTGCTGGGCCTGTTCGCACGATAAGTCCGTATCAGTAATCTCGTATAACTGGGCCAGCGGCTCGGCCTGTGCTGCGGCCCGGTTCGCTTCCATACTCGCAAACACGGCCGCAGTGGAGGCCCTGGCAACTGCGCGTGCGGCGGGTTGAGAACGGGACGCGCAGCCAATGAGGGCCGACAGCATGAGGAGCCCAACCAAGGCTGAGAGGCACTTCATGCAGTGCCCAGGCAGGGGTGCCATTTTAGCTCAACTGAGGAACAACCAGCTCGGCAAAGCGCTGGAGCATTTCCCGTTCCTGCTTGTACGGAAACACCATCTGGAAATGGTGAAAGCCCAGCGCCTGCAACGCCCGCAGGGTTTCCGCCAGGCGCTCCGGCGTCCCGGCTGTTCCCAGCTCTCGGGACGCCCACAATCCCCGACCGCCCAATGCCTGGGCCGACTCGGCCTCTCGCCGTTTGAGTTCTTTCTCGTCTTCAGCCAGCACCACCGCCAGAAACAGCGACTTCTCAATCGCTGAGAAATCCCGCTTGAGCGCGTCACAGTGCCGGCGCAGGATAGCGGTCTTTCTTTTCACGGTTTCTACCGAAGACCGAAGCAGGATGTTCCAGCCGTCGGCGTACTTGGCCACGATGCGCAGCATGACCTTCTCTCCGCCGCCGGCAATCCATATTCGTGGCGGTTGCTGCATGGGCTTGGGCGCGCACAGCGCCTCCTGCAACTGGTAGTGCTTGCCGGAAAAAGAGGCCCGTTCCTGCGTCCACAACAGGCGCACCACCTGTACCGCCTCTTCGAGCTGAGACAGACGCGTACCGATTGAGGGAAAGGGAATTCCGTAGGCCCGATACTCAAGCTCCTTCCAGCCGGCTCCGATGCCAAACTCCAGTCGGCCGTTGCTGAGATGATCGAGGCTAGCCGCAATTTTTGCCAGGATGCTGGGCGGACGATACGAGTTGCACGTGACCAGCGTTCCCAGCCTCAGTCGGGTCGTCACCGGAGCGAGCGCGGTCAGCAGGGTCCAGGCCTCCAAACAGTTGCGCTGCTCAGACCTGGCGTCCCAAAAAAGATGGTCCGATGCCCACAAGCCGTAAAAACCAAGCCGTTCCGCCTCTTTTGCGATCTGGGCGACTTCGTCGTAGGTAAAGCCAAACTGCGGCTCGATCTGGATACCGAAGCGCCACCCCGGCGCTGGGCCTTCCTGAGCTGCCTGGCCGACCGGCGTCTCGGCTTCAGACGGCGTTGAGGCAGCGGCCTGTAAGCCTGCTACCCCAGCGACAACCGTACCCGCTTCCTTCAGGAACTTCCGGCGGCTGATGTCTCGCATACCGGCGAGCCTCCTTTCAAGAGCGCCTACACCCCGGCCCGCTGTTCTATGGCCTGTAAAGCCGTCCGGGCGGATGTCAGGGCAACGGCGAAGGACACGCTGGCGGGCGCAGGCGGTGGTCCCGCATCCCCCGGTGATTTATAGCCGCCATAAATGGCGTGTCCGGATTGGAGCCAAAAACAGTCCGCCACAGCGAAGCCGGCTTGTTTGAACCACGTCAACTGCTCGAACAGCGGCGAGGGTTTATCGTAGGGATCGGGGGTGTGGAAGTAATTCCACTTTTCCTGGGTGAATTTCTCAAAGAGCCGGGTGGAGCCCGTCTTTTCGATTGAGAGCGACTGCGTAATCCGATCCCAACCTTCGCCAAAGGATGCCCAGGCTTCCGACCGTTGCGGTTTGACGATATCGGCAAGCAGGACCGCGCCGCGGTCTGAAATCCGTTTACCGATTTCCGTAAACAGCCACTGTTTTTCCGGCCCGCTCAGATGGTGCACGCACAGGGAGGAGACGACGCAGTCGCTCTCATCCAGCGAATCGAGCCAGTCCGGCGAGGCCATATCAAAGTCTGCAATCCGAACGCGCTCTCCAAAACGCTGGAGGTGACGGCCTGCCTGCTGGCGCATGCTTTCTGACCCATCCAGGGCCAGCACCGAGGCGTTTGGAAAGCAGTCCAGCACGGCAAACGACAAGGCCCCTTCCCCGCAGCCAAGCTCAACCGCGCGGAACGCGTCCTGCTGCTGAAAGGGCAGCAGACTCAAAAGTGTCGCAACCTGCTCATCCCGGGCCGGCACGGCAATCGCCGCCAGTTCGCGGTAGAGTTGAGAATCGTCCTCTGTCCATTCCGTGCGCTCTTCAGCCATGCGCAACCCTCCTTAATGTCTCGCCCATCTCCGGGTGGTTCCCGGAAGGGGACGACAAATGGTAGCACGGTTGCGGGAGATTACGAGCGGTTTGGACTCGAAGAGAAGACCCTCACCCTACCCCTCTCCCAGCGGGAGAGGGAAACAGAGCGGGTATTTTTTACTGACTGGCTAATGGGCCGCGTAATAACTGCCCCGGCAGGGCGCCGGTGTGCTCGTTGTTTCGCAGGACGACTTCGCCATTGACGATGGTCGCCAGAAAACCGTTGGCTTTTTGTTTGAGCCGTCGAGCGCCGGCAGGCAGGTCATAGGTTAGCTCGGGCACCTGCGGCTCAACCGTCTGGGGATCGAAAATTACGACATCGGCGTTCCAGCCCTCGCGCAGCAGACCGCGTCCGGCCAGCTTCCAGTGGGAAGCTGGCACGAAGCTGAGTTGGTGCACCGCGTCTTCCAGGGGCAGGGCTTCTCTCTCACGCACCCAGTGACTCAACAGATGGGTTTGCAGGGAAGAATCCATAATCTGGGAAACATGGGCACCCGAGTCGGAGAAGGTGATCACCGAGCGGGGGTGCTGCATCATCTCCAAGGTGCTGGGCTCATGGGTGTTGGTCAGTGGCTGCATGAAGAAACGCTTCAGCCCCTTTTCCAGGGCGAGCTCGATATAGGTCTCCACCGGGTCCTGGTTGCGTTCGGCCGCAATCTCGGCCACCGATCGATACGGCGGGACGGCCCTGTCCATGATGGGGAACAGCCATTTGAAATTCGCCGCGCGGGCCTCCGCACCGACCGCCCGGGTCCCCTCTTGGGGCGGCTGATTGGCAGCCTGCACCAGCTTCTGGCGCATGTCGGGATTGCGCAAGGCCGCTTCCTGTTCTGCCAGGGGCAGTTTTCGGATGTCGCGCCAGACGGGCAGCTTGTCAAACGAGGTGACCGACTCGAACGACTGCAACACGCTAATGGGTCGGCTGTGGACCTGAATAAACATACGCCCGCCGGCTTCGGCGGTTTCGTCGGCCAGCGCAAAAAACGGGCGCCAATAGTCCGGGGCCTTGGGCGCGCTGAACATGCCGAACGTGACTGGCACACCGGTATCCACCGCCAGGGCTTTGAGCCGGTTACAATAGTCCTGAATCCGTTCCGGGTTGAGTCCGGTGTCCTCGCCGGCAATCTCAAACACCCCGGAGTTCAGCTCGCCGAGCACGCCGACCAGTTGGCGAACCTCGTCCCAGGTGGCGAGCCGACTCGCAACCGGTTGGCCATCGGGCGTCTGGTGGTTCCGCGTGCGTGAGGTGGTAAAGCCGGCGGCGCCCGCTTGTATGGCGCTGCGGACTTCTCGCTTCATGGATTCGAGATCGTCGGGAGTCGCTTCTTCGCTAAAAGCCCGCTCACCCATGACATAGGTTCGTAGCGCGGAATGGCCGATATAGGCCGAATAGTTAATGCCTTTGGGCAGGCGTTCGACCGCATCCAGGTATTCCGGATAGGTGGTCCAACTCCACTTGATACCGGCTTCCATGGCTTCCGGTGAAATGTCTTCGGCGCGCTCCAGATTGCGCATCACCAGCAGTTTGTCCTCTTCGCTACAGGGAGCGAGCGAGAAGCCGCAGTTGCCCATGACCACGCTGGTAATACCATGCCAGCACGAACACGTTCCCAGCGGGTCCCAAAACACCTGGGCGTCCATATGGGTATGGCCATCCACAAAGCCGGGGGAAACGACGTGTCCCTCGGCATCGATGATTTCCCTGGCGTTCTCACGAATTTTGCCAATGGCGGCAATTTTGCCCTCAGCGATGGCGACGTCAGCCTGAAATCGGGGCAGCCCGGAGCCATCAACCACCGTACCGTTTTTAATAAGAAGATCGTATTGCATGCTGCTTCATATAGACCATTCCGTTCCTCTTGACCACCGCACAAAGCGTGCTAGGGGAAAGGAGTCGGAGTAACCGGAAGGTCTGGTTCGTGTTCGTTTCGGGAGACATTCATGGCAGCCAAGGAGGGACACTATGGCGCAGTCTGGAGTGATTTCGGCAGATTCACACTTTGTAGAACCACCCGATATGTGGGCGGAACGACTGGATAAGAAATTCCGGGATAAGGCTCCGCACACGGTAAATGGGCTCAACGGAAAAGAGGGCGAGTTCTTTGTGTGCGAGAACATCAATCCGATACCGGTGGCCGGATTTTTTGGTGCCGGCGTTCCTTCGGAAGAGCTGCCGGCACACAACAGGAAGGGCTTTGAGGCCGCTCCGGCCAGCGTATGGGACCCCGCCGCGCGCATTAAGGACCAGGAGCGAGACGGTCTGGAAGCCGAGGTGATCTACACCTCCATGGGCATGCCCCTCTACGGCCTGGATAATATCGAGCTGCGGGACGCCTGCTTTCGGGCCTATAACGACTGGTCGGTCGATTACTGCAGCCATGATCCAAAGCGGCTCCTGCCGCTCGGACTCATTACACTGGAAGACATTGAGGCCGGTACCCAGGAACTCGAACGCATCGCTAAAAAAGGCATGCGCGGAGCCATGATCTGGGCTGAGCCGCCGGATGAGCGCCCGTACAGTCACACCGACTACGATCCATTCTGGGCGGCCGCCTCGGACCTCAATATGCCGCTTTCCTTACATATCCTGACCGGCCGAAAGGGCATGGGTATTGACTTCTTTGCCGATAACCTGGCGCTCCAGGTCTCTACGCTGCATCACGAAGTGGAGCGCTCGATTGCCGTGTTTGTCCTCGGCGGCGTGCTGGAGCGTTTTCCCAAGCTCACCATTGTTTCGGCCGAGAACGACGTGGCCTGGATGCCCTATTTTATGTGGCGGATGGATTTTGCCCACCGGCGAATCGGCCCGCTCTCCTCGGTCGAGTTGAGCATGAAGCCGAGCGACTATGTGAAGCGGCAGGTGTATGCGACCTTCATTGAGGAGCCTATCCTGCTCGATGGCTATCACCGCTATGCGGCGGACAATGCCATGTGGTCTTCGGACTATCCGCACACGGCCGCCATCTGGCCGCGCTCACAGGAGTTCATCCAATCGACCTTCAGCGAGCTGTCCGAGACCGACCGCCGGAAGCTGATTCACGACACCGCCGCGCGCGTGTATCGCATCGAATAAGCACCGAGGGCCCCCGCCTGGGGGCCCGTGCGGGGGCGGTGATAAAGACCGGCAGTCCATGAAAGATCGCAGGCTGCTGTGGCTGAGCATTGGCCTGGGGACCGTGTTTTGGCTGTGTGACGCAGCGGTCGACGTGTGGCTGTTTGAGCAGCAGCGTCACTTCCTTGCCGAAGTCTTTACTTCCGAGCCCGAAGAGGTGCGCTTGCGCCTGGTGGTGTGGGGCTTATTCGTCGTCATCGGCTACTATGGACAGCGACTCATCACCGCACTCCAGGCGGCGCGCGATGAACTCCAACAACGGGTGCAGGAGCGAACCCAGGAACTCGAAGCCACAAATATCGTGCTGTCCGAGGAAATCGCCGAGCGGAAACAGACTGAGGCTGCGCTCAAAACCATGTCCCGCACGGTTCAGGCGTCGCAGGAGGAGGAACGGCAGCGTATTGCCCGTGAGTTACACGACGAAGTCGGTCAGACCCTGACCATGATCAAGCTGAATCTCCAGCTCGTGCAGGACAATGTTCCAGAGGCCGAGACCAATGCCCGCTTACAGGAGAGTCTTGCCCTGACGGATCAGACCTTGGAAAAGGTGCGGGATGTTGCGCTGGACCTGCGTCCATCCATGCTGGACGACCTCGGCCTTGTCCCTACGCTGCGGTGGTATGCGGACCGTCACGCCCAGAGCAGTGGGATTGCCCACTCCTTTCAGAGCGATGGAGTGGCGGACCGCGACATTCCGCCTGATATTGCCACTGCGTGTTTTCGAGTTGTCCAGGAAGCCTTAACGAATATTGCTCGACACGCCCGTGCCCGCCAAGTGAGGATTGAGCTCGGTATCCACGCTGATAGCCTGCACTGCACGATTCAGGACGACGGAGTCGGTTTCAACGTGACGCACGCGCGGGAAGCCGCTATCCAGGGGTGCAGTATCGGCATATTAAGCATGCAGGAGCGCGCCGAGTTGGCCGGGGGCAGCCTGAACATTGTGTCCATCCCGCAGGAGGGCAGCGAGGTCCGCGCCCACTTTCCTCTCTGACCTGGAGTCGTACTGTGAAGCCCATTCGTATTCTTCTGGCCGATGACCACACCCTGGTTCGTGCCGGGATTCGGTCCCTCCTCGAACAGGTTCCCAACGTCGAAGTGGTAGCCGAAGCCAATGACGGCCGGGACACTCTCCGTCTCGTTCGAGAGCACCAACCGGATATCGCCTTCATGGATGTGACCATGCAGGGACTCAACGGCTTGGACGCGACCGCACAGATCACGAAAACCTGCCCTGGGGTCCAGGTGATTATGCTGTCCATGCACAAAAACGAAGAATACGTCAGCCAGGCGCTCCGGGTGGGGGCAGCCGGCTATCTGCTCAAAGACGCGGCGACGACCGAACTCGAATTGGCCGTGCAGGCCGTATCCCGCGGTGAAACCTATCTCAGTCCGGCTGTCTCCAAACACGTTGTTGACCGCTATTTACAGCGCGTAAACAACCCGGCCGAGGACATGTCCGAACCTGCGCCAAATCCTTTGACCGTCCGCCAGCGTGAAATCCTCCAGTTGATTGCCGAAGGCCATACCACCAAGCAGATTGCCAGCCTGCTGCACCTCAGCACCAAGACCGTCGAAACCCACCGCAGCCAGCTTATGGACCGGCTCGGCATTCGCCATATTGCCGGCCTGGTCCGCTATGCGGTGCGAGTCGGTCTGGTCGCACCCGACCACTAAGCCCGCCCGCTTTCAGGGTCCTCCTGTCCGCCTTTCAGGGTTTTCCCGGATACCGCTCTTGCGTGGGATTCGGCTATCCTGGTGTCTTTCTGATGATATGGAGGATAACTCATTGCGAAGCCAAAGGATTTGTCTGGTCTTGCTGCACATTTTTGGCAGTGCTGCGCTGAGTCTTGCGTTAACCACGCCGGTTCTAGCCCAGTCTTCGCCGCCCGTCGCCCTACCGGACATTGAAGTACGCGGCACGACGCCGTTGATGAGCTCTCCCGTCGCGCGCGAGCACGTCCCGGCCAATGTACAGACCCTCACCAGCGAGCAGATCACAAGACGCGGCGCGCTCAACCTGACCGACACTCTGTCCCGCAGCCTGGGCGGGGTAAACCTGAATCATGTCCAGAACAACCCCTTCCAGCCCGACGTCAGCTATCGGGGTTTTACCAGCTCCTTTCTGATTGGGACGCCGCCGGGGCTGAGCGTTTTTGTCGATGGCGTGCGCATTAACGAGCCCTTGGCCGACCAGGTCAACTGGGATTTGATTCCCACCGATGCCATTGATCGTCTGGAGCTCATCCCCGGTTCAAACCCGGTCTATGGTCGGAACACGCTCGGCGGGACCATTGTGATGCAAACCAAGCGCGGCTTTACCCATCCGGGGACCACCGTAGAGGTCTGGGGCGGGAGTTTCGCCCGCTATCGGACCTTGCTGCAACATGGGGGCAGCCGCGGCAAGTTCGACTATTTTGTGTCGGGCAATCTCTTTCTCGAAGACGGCTTTCGGGATTTCTCAAAAAGCCATGTCGGCCATCTCTTCGGCAAGGTCGGCTATCGGGGGACGCGTGATGATTTCTCTCTCTCCCTGACCCATGTAAACAACAAGTTGACCGGCAACGGCCCGTTGCCCGAAAGCCGTCTCAAGCGTGACCGCTCCGCGGTGTTCACTCATCCCGATATTTTCAAACCCGACCTGTGGTTTCTCAACAGCCAATACCAACGCGACCTGGGCCGTGGCTTCTCGCTGTCGGCCAATCTGTACGGCCGCCTGTTGGATGTGGACCAGTTTAACGTGGATGTTGAAGAAGACGTCGACGCTCGCACGAATCAGAAGGGTTGGGGAGGGGCACTCCAGTTGGCCTACCAAGGGACGGTATGGGAGCGGCCGGTCTCGATCACGATTGGCGGCGATTACAGCGGAGCCCGGCTTGACCACCTCATTGGCGAGCGGGGGGAGGACGACGATGACGACGACGGCAATGATAATGGGGATGACAACGGCGACCACGACGACGATGACGACAGCGATGATGAGTTGGAAGACGACCTGGCTCTGCTCCAGGCCCTGGTAGAGGACGAGGCGGACGAATTTGAGGTGGAGACCAATGTTAAAACCGAAACCCACGCCGGCGGCCCGTTTTTTACTATCAGCGCCGAACCGATTGATAAACTGACGGTGACCGTGTCCGGGCGCTACGAGGTCACCTATCTCCGCATTAAGGACCGCCTCGCCGGGCTTGAGGACGATGATGACGACGAAGGGGCGGGAACGGACGCCAGCGGCAACCATACCTTTGACCGGTTTAATCCCGCAGTCGGAGCGACCTATACCTTCACCGAGCATCTGAGCCTGTATGCCGGGTATAGTGAGAGTTATCGCGCGCCGACCGCGATCGAGCTGACCTGCGCCAACCCCGAAGCGCCCTGCCCGGTGCCGACCGCGATTGTGGATGACCCGCCCCTGAATGCGGTGAAGGGAAAGACCTGGGAGACGGGCGTCCGCTGGGCCTTGCCGCCCTATATTGACGCGACCCTGGCTTTCTTTCGGACGGACCTTAAAGACGACATCCTGTTTCGTAACGAACCGGAGAGCCGCGTGTTGGGGTTTTTTCAGAACGTGGATGCCACTCGTCGCCAGGGCATCGAACTCCTGCTGCGCGGTGTGTGGAGTTGGGGCAACTGGTTTCTGAATTACACGGTAACGGATGCCACATTTAATGATGAGATTGAGCTGTTTACGTTCGCCAATGAAGAGCGCATCGCCCTGGTCCGTGACGGAGACCGTCTGCCGCTGGTTCCGCCGCATCGGGTCAATGGCGGTATCGAGTTTTTCATCGGCTCTCAGTTACGGCTGAGCCTGGACGGGGCCTATGTGGATGGGCAGCGGTTGCGGGGCGATGAGGCCAACCAACGCAGTCGTCTGGACCCGTATTTTGTGGCCAACGCCGCGCTTGAATACAGCTATAAGGTGTTTGATATCTTTCTGCGTCTCGAAAATATTTTTGACGAAGAATACGAAAGCTACGGCGCGTATTTTGAAAATGCGGTGGATGAGACCGGTGTCGAACGCTTTATGGGGCCGGGGCAACCGTTCGGCGCCTTTGGTGGGGTACGGGTCAAATTCTGAAGGAAGAAACGGCGCCATGCCGTCCGTCCTCAGATGCTGAAATCCAGCAGATTGTAATCCTTCATGCTGGCTTTGGCTTCCTCGTCCCAGCAGTAGCGCTCGCCCGATTCGACAAACGGCTTATAGGCAAACGGCGTTTCGTCCGGGAAGCGCTGCCGGCGCGCATCAATGGCATAGCCGATCACGCGCGAGCGGATACGGATACGTTCTTCATCGTAGACCGCCGGGGCGCTATGCACTCCGCCACCTTTCACCCCCAACACGGACGAGCGGCGATGAAAACCAAAGTTCACCGTGACGCGCCAGTCCGGGCTGGTATTGGCAAACGAACAGTGCAGCAATTGCCGGTTGGAGATGACCACATCACCCGGACCGCACACCATGGGAACGGCATCCGGCAGACGCTCCGAGCCCGCCTCGGCCACCCGTCGCGTGATATCGATATGTCCGACTTTATGGGTTCCCGGCACGACCCACACCCCGTTTGCCGGAGTGCAACCGTAGAGCTGGGCCATGAAGTTGAAACCGTGGGTTCCTTGGTCCCAGGTCGGACTGTCCCAGTGGGTCGTGCCATCCTGATGCCAGGCGACCGAGGCCCCTTTGCCCGGCTCTTTAATAAACAACGCGTCGCTGAACGGCAAGAAATCCTCACCGTTGACGGCTGCTGCCACGGCCAGGAGATGCGGATGGGCATAGGTGCGGAGGCTGGCTTCGGAAAATTGTAGCGAGCCGATTATGAGATAGACCACTTCCTGAGGCAGATCCGTGGCCGGGGTGGGCTCCAGCATCTTGACCGGATGCCGACCGTTGGCAAGATCGGTCCCGCCAAAAGGGTCGCCAAGCGGTTTGGACCAGAACAGCGTCCGCGCCTCACAATCAGCCCCCAGGGCCGGGCGACCCTGAGCATCGACCGCAGAGCCCCGCTCGGTCGGGAGGCGTTCCATGATGTCGAACAGGTCGGCTTCGATATCCTTCAGTTCCTCTTCCCCGAGCACTCCCTCGAAGACATAGAAGCCATATTTCCAATAGGCATCAAGAATGTCGGTGTGGACCCTGCCATCGGCGTGAAAACGGATCGGACCGCGATTATCGAGCGCATAGGCCCGTTTCTCTCCCTCGCGCAGATACACCTGCATGGCCGACTCAGCGGCCCCATAATCGCCCGTTGTCTCATTGCTCGCTGCCTGCATGTCTGCCTCCGTTTTTTGCACCCGTCCCTTAATATGTGCTTCTTCGTCTCTATACAACCTTGGGCGAGTTTCGGTTGGCTGTATCTCCTCAACGAGGCGTGAACACAATGAGTGATGCACGTTCAATTGAGTGGCGAGACCCTCCCTCTCTCATAATGAGAGAGGGAAATGGAGAGAAACTTTTGAGACAGAAAGACCTAGTTTGGTACCCAAGCTAAGGCCCGGACCTCACCGAACTCCCGTTCGGATTTACTCCACGACGCCCCGCCGTCCTGACTGGTGTAGACATAGCCGTGCAGGCTGTTGGCCACAATAAAGTCAGGGTCTGCCGGATGCGTGGCAAACCAGTACATGGTTGAGTTGGGTACGGTGGGTAACGGGGCGGCCTGCCAGGTTTGTCCACCATCGGTCGAACGCTGGATAGCCCCGACCTTGCCCGGAATGAAATCCCCATTACCCACAAACATGACGTTGGGATCGTCGGCCTTCAGCGCCACACCGCGACAGTACGAAATGCCCCGCTCGGAGAAACGTGGGAACTCGTGTAGCGCCCAGTTCTGGCCTTCGTCCGTGCTGGTCCAAATACCGTCCGGGGTGGTGGCGATGATTTTTCGGTGCGGGTCGGGGCTGATGGTCAGACCGTGGATATCCTGATTCAGCTCGCTTTTACCCAGGGCGGGCAGATGCTCCCAGGTGTCGCCACCATCGGTACTCCGATAGATACCGTCGATCTCAACACTGGCCCAGACCGTGCCGGAGTCGCGCGGATCAAAAAGGAGGTTGGTGACCTTGGGCGCTCCGGCCAGGCAGCTCTCGGCCGCGTTGAGGGGCAGCTCTTCCCAGGTTTGACCGCCGTCCTTGGTGCGAAAGACGCACGGCGGTTTGGTCCCGAAAAGAATGACGTTCGGGTCGTCAGGATGCACGGCAATGGACCAGATTTGTTTGCCGTCTGCGGGAGATTCGACCAAGTCCCAGACCGCGCCCTTATCCTCGCTGCGATACAGCCCAACCTCGGAGCCGGCATACACCACGTTGGGGTTGTGCGGGGACACCACCAGCGAACGAATCTGGATTTCCCCAGGTTCGGCATAGAACGGCAGCTTCATACGACTCCGCCGCCAACGGGCGCCACTGTCCGAGCTATACCACACCCCAGCGCCAACAGTTCCGACACAAATGGTATGTCCGTTTTCCATAATTCCCCTCCTGAGTGCTGAGAGTATTTTTCAATACTGACGGCATAGCACCCTCAGGCTCAGGTGCAAAGATGTATGCGGGCAGTCTCTTTCCCGGCATAGCGCTCCAGGATATCTTTCTGGCCGACGAACTGGATAATGGAGCCAAGGTTATACCAGCCAGAGGAGATCGCTATGGCAGAAAATAGTCCTGGAGATGCCCGTATTGATGTCTATCTCATCTGTAACGCCAAATATCACGACACCAATTTTGCTCGACTTGAATTGCTCAAGCTTCTGGCCGAACACGAGGACGTGGTTATCCGGGTCGCCGAAGATTACCGCGATCATGACGCCATCCGGCAATCTAAGCTTCTCGTCACCTATACCTGCGACGTGTGTCCGACCCCGGAGCAACAGGAGGGTCTCAAGCAATTTCTCAGCAGCGGCGGGCGCTGGTTTGCCCTGCACGGCACGAGTGCGCTGCTGGAGTTTGTCGGCCAAAGCCTGGAGACCGACGGGATTGTGATTCCGGGCAAAGTTGATACGCCACGGAAAGCACCGGCCTTGTCTGACATGCTGGGCAACCATTTTGTGTCGCATCCGCCCATTCAGCCTATTCACGTCACGGTCGCCGACCCCAGCCATCCGCTCGTCCGCGACATTCAACCCTTCGAGGTCATGGATGAGCCGTATTATTGCGAATTCTATGGAGAAATCCACACGCTGCTGGAGTCGCGCTATAACGCCAAGTCGGAGGGCTATGTCCGCGAAGACCTGGGCAATGACGACCCACGTCCCCAGCTCTATCTACACCCCTACGGTCAGGGTGAAGTTCTCTATCTGACGCTCGGTCACTGTCGGGGGAAATATGACATGCAGCCCTTTATGCCGGTCTGCTCTATTGAGCGCTGTTCGTGGGAGTCACCGGTCTACTATGAACTACTCAGGCGCGGTATCCGCTGGGGCATCGGTCAGCTTGGGAGCTGAGCACGGCACTGATAGCGACAAGACGGCCTAGTGTTTTCTTAGGGTGCCCAGTAGAATAGGTAGGAATGGACACCGCAATCGATCTCGTTGCTCCGGATTCCCTCATCCATAAAATTCAAAAACTGCTCCAACTCAGCCGCGATGAGGCCGCAACCGAACACGAAGCGGCCCTGGCGGCGGCCAAGGTTCATCAGCTCCTTGCCACGTATAATCTCTCGTTGACAGAGGTTGAGGCCCAGGGCGGGCAGAGCGAACAGGCCATGCGGGTCGAGGGCTGGAAGACGAGCCGCCTGCTCCCGTGGGAACGGCTGCTCTGGCTCGCGACTTGCAAACTGTATTTCTGCTGTTCGACCCTGTCCGTGGGCCGGTCGTTTATTATCGGTCGCTCCCATAACGTCGTTGTTGCCAAAGAAATGCTGGGCTATCTGATTCATACCGTCCAGCGCTTACGCAAGGAGCATTACGGCAAGGGGCGGCGTTTTCTGGACTCCTTTGCCTATGGCTGTGCCCAGTCTATCACCGATAAAATCAAAGCCCTGATCGCCGAACGAGAGCCGGCCGCAGCCAAGACCACCTTGCCCGCGGTACGGAAAAACTATCGCGACGAGGTCTATACCTATCTGGCTGGCCAAGGGACGCGCATTCGCAAGCTGTCCGGCACACCACGCTCGCTGAAAGTTGACCCCGAGGGCTATGCCGCCGGACAGGTGGCCGGAGAGACCGTCGGGCTTGACCCGCAGCTCCATGGCGGTCAGGAGTGCCGGGCGCTGCCGGGATAATAACACACGGGCGGACATGATCGCTCACATCCGCCCGTATGGAAAGTCAAAAATCCGACGCTTAACGTTGAGCCAACGGCCCACGCAACAACTGTCCGGGCAGCGCGTCGGTATGCTCGTTTTCGCGCAGGACCACTTGGCCATTGACAACCGAAGCCAGAAAGCCCGCGGCTTTCTGTTTGAGCCGTCGCGCACCTGCGGGTAGATCGTAGGTCAACTCCGGCATCATCGGCCCGACCGTTTCTGGATTGAAGACTACGACGTCCGCGGTCATCCCCTCGCGCAGCAGGCCGCGTCCGTGCAACCCCCACTGGGAAGCCGGCACGAAGGTGAGCTGCCGGACCGCGTCTTCGAGGGTGATGACTTGCTGCTCGCGCACCCAATGGCTCAGCAGATGGGTCTGTAAGGAAGAGTCCATAATCTGGGATACGTGGGCGCCGGAGTCGGAGAAGGTGATCACGGAACGCGGGTGCCGCATCATCTCCAGCACATGCTCCTGGTTCTCGTTGGCCAGGGGTTGCAGGAAGAATTGCTTGAGGTTTTTCTCCAGGGCCAGATCAATAAAGGTCTCGACCGGGTCCTGGTTCCGCTCTGTGGCGATCTCTTCGATGGAGCGGTGGGGCGGATTGGGCTTGTCCATCAAGAACAGCCATTTGAAATTCGCCGCCCGCGCTTCAGGCCCGACTCCCCGGTTGCCATCGTCTTCTTGCGTGTGAGCCTCTTCAACCAGTTTGCGCCGGTAGTCGGGGTTCCGCAGGGCCGCTTCCTTCTCTTCGAGCGACTTCATCTTCTTGAGTGCACGCCAGCTCGGCAACCGGTCGAAGGGCGTATTGGTCTGGAAGGACAGGACCGCATTCAGCGCGCGGCTGTGCACCTGAAGGAACATGCGGCCACCCGCAGCCGCGGTCTCGTCGGTTAAATCGAGATAGGGCTGCCAGCAGTCCGGCGCCCGGCGCATACTGAACATGCCGTAGGTCACCGGGACTCCGGTATCGACCGCCAAAGCCTTGAGGCGGTCCATGTATTCACGGATGCGCTCCGGGTTCTGACCGGTGTCTTCTCCGGCGATTTCAAAGATGCCGGCCCCCATCTCGCCCATGGTACCAACCAACTGCCGGACCTCGTCCCAGGTGGCCAGCCGGCTGGCCACCGGCTGGCGCTGCGGCGTCTGGTGGTTACGGGTGCGCGAGGTGGTGAACCCCATCGCGCCGGCCTGAATCGCTTCGCGCACCGCCTGTTTCATCTGCTCCAAGTCCTGATCGGTGGCCGGGTCGGTAAAGGCACGCTCGCCCATCACGTGGGTACGCAGGGCGGAATGCCCCATATAGGCGGCATAGTTGATGCCTTTGGGCATCCGCTCGACCGAATCCAGATACTCGGGAAAGGTCTCCCAGGTCCATTTGATGCCGGCGTTCATGGCCTCGGGCGCGATATCTTCGGCCCGCTCCAGGTTGCGCATGACCATGTCCTTTTCGCTCTCCTTACACGGCGCGAGCGAAAATCCGCAGTTCCCCATCACCACGCTGGTAATGCCGTGCCAGCAGGAACACGTTCCAAGCGGGTCCCAGGAGACCTGGGCGTCCATATGGGTGTGGCCATCAATAAAGCCGGGAGTGACGACGTGACCTTCGGCGTCGATCGTCTCTTGCGCCCCGTCGCGAACACGGCCAATAGAGGCGATTTTTCCATCCACGATACCCACGTCGGCACGGAACCGGGGCATGCCCGAGCCATCAACGACGGTCCCATTTTTAATAATCAGATCGTACTGCATTCTCCCTCCTTCTTCTGGAACGGTTACCCATCTGAAAGGCTTTTCTTACTATAGCCGGCCATGGGATACCCCTGCCAAGTATTTGTCAACCTGTCGGAGGAATGCTACGAGGCATAGTCATGAAAATTACACTCGTTCTTGCACTCTTCGTCACCTTTATCGGCGGCTTGTCCTTCCCTCAATCACTCCGAGCGCAGTCGGTTTTCGAGAACCCACAACCAGGCTCGTTTCAGAGTGGTGTAGGCGTGATTTCCGGCTGGGTGTGTGACGCCGAGCGGATTGACATTGTCTTTAATCCTAATCCCGACACCGGCGAGGGAGAGACCTGGCGGGCCGGTTATCGGACCACCCGTGAAGACACTGAGAGTGTCTGCAACGACACCGACAACGGCTTTGGCTTGCTGTTCAACTGGAATCGGCTAGGCGATGGCCAGCATACGGTTAGTGCGCGGGCCGACGGGGTGGAGTTCGGCCGGGCCACCTTTACGGTCACCACCTTGGGGAAAGACTTCCGGGATGACGTAAGCGGAGAGTTTGTCGTGGAAGATTTTCCGGTGAATGGGCGTAATGTCGATGTCACCCTCGCCTGGCAAAAGTCTCTCCAGAACTTTGTGATTCAGGGGGATATGAGGAGTAGCGGTGGGACGAGCGGTGCGCCACCGCATATTCTGGAGAACCCACAACCGGGCTCGTTTCAGAGTGGTGTAGGCGTGATTTCCGGCTGGGTGTGTGACGCCGAGCAGATTGATATTGTCTTTAATCCCGGCACCGCCACGGAAGAGACCTGGCGGGCCGGCTATAAGACCACCCGCGAGGACACGGAGTATACGCAGGAGGGGGAAGTCCTCTGCGGGGACACCGACAACGGCTTTGGGCTCTTGTTCAACTGGAATCGGCTAGACGACGGCGTCCATACGGTCAGCGCCCGGGCCGACGGGGTGGAGTTTGGCAGTGCCACCTTCACGGTCACCACCTTCGATACAGAATTCCTGGAAGACGTTGGCAAACACGCCCGACTGGAGGATTTTCCCGAGGACGGAACGGACCTCATTGTCGCCTGGCAACAGTCTCTCCAGAACTTCACGATTGCCCGGCTCGATAATCTCGGACCCCGGATTGCCTCCATCGACGCTATCGGGGACAGCATCAGCAAGGCAGTGAACGCCGGGGGAGTCGGGAAGTGTACTAATCTAGACCAGGAGAACCTCAACTGGGCAACCAGCATCACCCAGGATGGTACGTTTTGCGGCGACGGTGGGGACGGGGTCTATAGCCAGGCGGAGCGGATCGAATGTCGGCAGGGTGCCATGATTGTGAATGCCGACCCCAATAGCGCGGAATCCGGTGCCGAGATGCTCAAGGATTTTTTCGCCCAGGCACAGGAATCAGCCGCGCTTTTCGGGATGGAGCCGCCGGCCGCTCCACGTTATGTCGCGGTCGAGATGGGCCATAACGATATTTGCAGCGGAACTATTGAGCGTATTCAAGCCGACTGTGAAGAAGGAGACGATCAGGACCCGATGAACCACTGCCGAACCACGGAGGCGGCGTTTGAGCGCGAGTTTCGCAGGGGGCTCGATGTTTTGATTACCGTCCCAGAATTGAAAATCGGTATTGCCGCACCCGTGCGGGTAACCCAATTGTGTAACCACGCGAACAAAACGAACTGTTCCCTTGTTGGCGGAAGCTGCGAATCACTGTGGGATCGGTTTGCTCGCGTACGCCCTACTGGTATCTGCGGGTCTATTACGAAAGACTGCTCGGACGAACGCCTTAAAGATGGTTACGAAACAGCGCGGGCCTATCGTGACATTATGGCGCGCGTCTCTTCGGAGTACGCCGCCCTGGCTGAGGGGGAATCCTCTCCTGTGGCGACAGTGGGTGGCGAGACGGTTGGCGGGACAGTCAAGGCGGCCGGAACTTCCCTCAGCTTCAGCAATGCTTCTTGGATGTACAAGTTTACGAGCGACCAGATCTCGTGCTGCGACTGTTTCCACCCTTCGCTTCAGGGCCAGGATGGGGCCGCCCGCATCTTGTTTGACGGCTTTACCTGCGGTCCGACGGACGTATGCTGCGCGGACACTGGAGATATCGTGTCCGATGCTCTATGCACGGCTGAGGATACCAGCGGGACCTTTCATCCGGGATTATTCTGACCGGAGGGGAAGTCTATTATTCTTCACTCCTCGGATGTGGTGCCGTCGGCGCAAGGTTCAGAAAGGTAATGAGGGTGAGCTTACGGCTCTGAATGCGCCAGCCCTCTTCGGTTTTCACCACGGTGTCTTCATAGGTGCCATTCGCAATATCCATGCTGCCGTTTGGCAGCACATGGGTTGCGTGCAGATAGGTGCTCATCGTGGCGCTCTTGTCTTGCACCTCAATACTGATGGTTCCGAGCAGATGTTGCGTACTCGTATAGCCAGCACCCTGAAAGACCGACGCCACAAAATCCGCCCAGGCGTCTGAGCCGGTCCTTTCCTCGATTTGTCCGTTTGGAAAGACAACCGAGAAGGTCGCGTCCTTTGTAAAGCACGGCTGGTAGATCGCCCTCCCTGCCGCCACATCACCCCGTCCGATGGCGTCCGTTCCGTGAGCATAACAGATAGTAAGGTTGCGAATGTCCGCCTCGTCCTGCAACCGGCTGGTCGGCTCCGCAGCAACACCCGAACCCAGAGCCCAACTGAGTACGATAGCGGTTGTCAGTGTTATCAGCACGATTCTTCTCTTCCCACGCATCACCGTCGAACGACTCATAGGGGCCACCTCCTGTCATCAACATCTTACACCGCATGATTTGACATGCCGGAAGCGAAAATGCTAGGCGTTGCTCGGTCAGTGTACGGGATTACCGTCCACAAATGACCAGACACAGGGGGAGAGATGGAACCGCTGCGTGTGATTTCTGCTGATTCGCATATGACAGAGCCGCCCGATCTGTGGACCACCCGGCTCGATCAACAGTTTCGGGACCGCGCCCCGCGGGTGGTCGAGAATAAAGAAAAACCCGGACATTTTTTCACAGCCCCCGGTATCACACCCTTCCCTGTGGCGGGCGGATTTTCTACGGGGCGCAGTGGCGAAGAGCTCAAGAAACATCTCACCCGTGGTTATGAAGCGGCCCGGCCCAGCGGCTGGGACCCGGTCGAGCGCATCAAGGATCAGGATATCGACGGGGTCCGGGCTGAGGTGATCTACACTACCCTGGGTCTGGCCCTGTTCCAGCTCGCAGACGCCGAACTCCAGCAGGCATGTTTTCGGGTCTATAACGACTGGGTGGCGGAGTTTCAGTCGCACGATCCCAAACGGCTCTATCCCGTGGCGCTGATCTCGCTTGAGGATATCCCGGCCGCAGTCAAAGAGCTCGAACGTGCGGCAAAATTGGGCCTCAGCGGCGGGATGATCTGGGGCGCTCCGCCCGAAGACCGGCCGTATTATAGTCCGGTTTACGATCCGTTCTGGACTGCGGCGCAAGAACTGCATATACCACTCTCCCTGCATGTCGTGACCAGCCGGGACAATAACACTCGCGTGGTCATGGATCGCGGCTCAAGCGGCTGGGTCAACCAGACGGCCATGCGGTTTGTGCACCTCATTCACGAAGTCCAAAAGTCTCTGACCAGTCTCATCTTCGGCGGGGTTTTGGCCCGTTTTCCCGGACTCAAAATTGTTTCTGCGGAAAGCGATATCGGCTGGCTGGCTCATTATGTCCAGCGCCTGGACCATACCTATGAGAAGTTTGGGGTAATGGTGGAACATCCGCTCCCCATGAAACCGAGCGAATATGTCCGCCGCCAGGTCTGGGCAACCTTTCAGGACGACCCGATCGGCGCCACAAACGCCGCAGTCTTTGGCGAGGATAACTGTATGTGGGCGTCCGATTTTCCGCACACAGACACTACCTGGCCCCATTCACGCAAAGTCATTGAACGAGACTTTGCCAACGTTCCGGCCCATATCACGCGCAAGATTGTGTACGACAACGCCGCAAAGCTGTACGGGATAGAGCTGGACTGAGCAGCCGAGAAACAACTCAGCGACCGGCACACCAGGAACTATCGGACCATTCCGGGTCGGGGAAGCGCTCCAGGGCTAGAGCAGTTTCCTCCGTGGTGTAGCGAGGTGCTCTCCAGAGTTCCGTAGGGTGCATCCCATGCACCACCTTTACTGGTGCGCAGGGCGCACCCTACGTATCGGGAAACGCGTGGAGGCCGTTGGACGCTACACTAATGTGAATTTTGCTCTAGGCAGTATTACCGTTCACATGCACCCGCGTGAAATAGCCGTGCTCCTCCAGGTGCTGGTGATAGGTAATCGTACAGTCTTTGCCGAGCCGCGCTTCGGCCTCGCTCAGCGCGGCTTCAATGGTCGGGAACGGCTCAAAGCCCATCCGGCGGGCAACCGCTTCGTTTTCCTTGGGTACGCCCGCAGCCAGGACACCACCCAGATGGTTGAGCGCATACAAGCCCTGCCCGTACAAAATACACGGGTGCGCCCCGTGGAACGCAAAGCCGTTGCGATACTTGTGAACAAACTCCGGGCGGTGTGCGTACTCTTCGGAGTAGGTATCCCACACCTCCACCGGGTCCTGCATGGCAGGCAACACCTCCTCGTAGAGGGTGTGGTACGAGGGATGGTTGAGCAGACTGAATTTAGGGTCAAAGGGGTTGGCCACGATGAGCATCCCACCTTTTCGGACCAGGGGGTTCTCGTGATAGGCGTTGAACAACCCGGAGAGCGCCTTGTTGCGACAGTGAATAGGGTTGAACACAGACAGGCGCGAGTAGCCGTCCCCATCCCCCATCCCCATCAGCAGCACATCCGTCTGCCCTTCCACGTCAGTAACGAGTTGCGAGAGCAGCATATCAATATGCATTTCCCGCACCGGGGTGATCAGCCCGGCGTCAATGGCCGCAAATCGCTGCGGGCTACTTGTGGTCAGGACACCCTCTATCTTCATGACGGGCGGGTGGCCACGACGCTCCAGCTCGGCGTCCACCAGGGCCCCCATCTCATTCAGCAGCTTGTGGAAGGAGCTGTTTTTTGGGTCCTGGACCGAGTGCCCCGAGGCAAACGGCCAGGGGCGGTGATGATAGCGGATGGACTCCCAATTACTCATCCCGACCAGAATGGACTTCCAGCCGCCCTGGAAGAATCCACCGGGAACGGACATAAAGATGAACAGATCGGACTCAACGACCGAGCGGTGAACCATGACCTCCATGCCTCGCCGGGTCATACCCAGATTAACAAACTGGTCCGGGTCGGTCGCATCAATGCAGGCCAGGCGGCCCCCCAGCGTGTAGGGCAGCTTCGGGCCCAGGATGTGGGTCATCTCCTTGCGGGTCCACATGCGGTGGAGCGCGTTGGCAACCTTGATCTGAATATCTTCGGGCTTGACCCCGTACTGGCCTAACAGATCGAGTAAGATGGGCAGCCCGAGAATACGCAAATCCTGGTCGTCGGGATGGTAGTGCGTGGCCCGGCCGTCCTGAATGCCAATGGTGACCTTTGCTCCCGGCTTGACCAGTTTCTCCAAGGCCGGCATGCCAACCGGCTGCGTGACCGCGGCCCGAAAGGCGGCTGCCGCGTCGGGCAAGGGAGCAACAGAGGGTGGCGGTCCTGGCGGGATACGGGTCCGGTCAACCGGCAGATGCGCCGGCACCTTTGTCGTGCCACAGCTCACCAGATATTCTTGTGTGGATGCCATCGTCTTCCCTCCTTATACAGCAAGACCTCTGTTACCAACCCACGGCGTACGACGCACGGCGCGGGTCGGCGCCGCCGGCCAGCACACCGGTTGTTGGCTCAACGTGAATGCAGCATACCGCCCCGGCTCGCCACATCCAGTCCGGCCACCAGTGCACCTGGTGACCACGCTCGGACAACGACGCTCCGGTCTCCTCAACGATACGGCTCTCGATATTCAGCCGACCGGGATGGTAGGCGTGCGGTTCAAAGGAATCCGGGAAGCTGTAGCTGGCAAAGCGTGGCGCTTCGACCGCTTCCTGGGCCTCCATGCCAAAGACCGCGGTGTTGAGCAAGGTCTGCAACATGGCCTGAGGCTGAACATCACCGCCGGGAGAGCCCAACACCAGAAAGGGGCGACCGTCACGCAGGACCAAGGCCGGGTTGGGGGTCAGGCGGGGGCGTTTCCCAGGGGCAACACAGGAAGCATGATGCGGATCGGCCCAGGACTGCGAACCGCGTGAGGACGGACACAGACCTGTACCGGGCACGACCGGCATATCAGATGAGGTATCGCTCGGAGTGGCGGAGAAAGCATTGCCATGCCGGTCTATGACGCAGACGTACGAGGTGTCCAGGCCGGGCTGGGCCGTCTCGTTCGGCGCTGGACTGAGCTCGGCGTCAACCGCCGCCCGGCAGCGTTGGGGGTCGCCGGCCGGTGGCATCTCGGGCCAGGCTTCATTCTCCCGAATCAGGGAACGGCGCTGCTCGGCATAGTCCTTGGACAACAGTGCTTCGATGGGCACCTCAACGAAGCGCGGGTCGCCGTAGTAGCGGTCCCGGTCGGCAAACGCCAGTTTGAGCGCTTCGGTCACCGTGTGAATATACTGGGGCGAATTGTGGCCTTGGGCCGCAAGATCATAGCCTTCCAGGAGATTCAGCGCTTGCTGCAAGACCGGCCCCTGACACCACGGGCCACAGGCGTAGACTTCAAGGTCCTGGAATGTCGTCCGCGTCGGGGGTTCTACGGCGACCTGAAATTCGGCCAGGTCTTTGGCGGTCAGTAGCCCGTCATTCTCCGCGTGAAACTTGACAATCGCCGCGGCAATATCGCCTTGATAGAAAGCGGCCCGGGCCGCCTGGAGCCCGGCCTTTCGTCCCTGTCTCCGGGCGTGCGTCTCTTCGTCGGCCATATACTGCAAGGTTCCGGCCAGGTCGGTTTGTTTGAAGATGTCGCCCGGCTGTGGGGCCTGACCGCCAGGCAGATAGATGGCCGCGTTCGAGGGCCAGCGCCGATACTTGTCGGCATTCGCCTTGATGATGCCCGCGGTAAAAGCATGGATGGGAAACCCGTCGCGCGCAAAACGGATTGCGGCTGCCGCGACCTCACCAAACCCCATGGTTCCGTACCGCTCCAGCACGGTAATCCAGGCGTCGGGCGCGCTCGGCACGACGGTGCGGAGAATACCCACAGGAATATGGCCGGCGTGCTTGTGCTGAAACATCTCCACCGAGGCGGCTTGCGGCCAGCAACCCAGACCGCTGATCGTCGTCACCTCACGCCGGTCGGCCAGATACAGAATGATTGGGGCCACCCCGGCCACGTTCACCAGATCGCTCTGCAAGACACCCAGGGCGATACCGGCAGCGACCCCGGCGTCAACCGCATTGCCACCGGCCTCAAGAATATGAAAGCCAGCGTGTGCCGCCAGATAATGCCCGCCCGCGACCATGTGGCGGGTGCCCCGGATGGTCGGTCGATGGGCAGCTACGGTTCGTGTTTCGGTTCCAGCGTCAGACAGACTGTCGATTGACATGAGAGATCCCTTCTTCAACGACGCTTTCTCATCCCCATCGCTCTACGATCACCTTCTTTTCCGTATAAAAATCGATGGCATCGCGCCCCTGGCCATGCAGGTCGCCGAAAAAACTGTCTTTCCAGCCACTAAAAGGAAAGAAGGCCATGGGCGCGGCAACGCCGACGTTAATCCCCAGGTTGCCCACCTGAGCTTCGTAGCGAAATTTTCGGGCCGCCGCTCCACTCTGGGTAAAGAGACAGGCCATATTGCCGTAGTGCTGGCCGTTTACCAAGCTGAGCGCGCCGTCAACATCTTTTGCCGACATCACACTCAGGACCGGCCCGAATATCTCCGTGGTCGCGATCTGGCTCCCCGGCTGTACCTCGGTCAGGATGGTCGGCTTGACGAAATAGCCCTGTTCGTAGCTGGCGACCTGGGCCTGGCGGCCGTCTACGATGGCCTGCGCCCCGTCGTCAAGACCGGTTTGGATAAGCTGTTCAATGCGCGCTTTACTTTCGGCTCGGATCACCGGCCCCATTTCCACTCCAGCGTCCAGCCCGTAGCCAACGTTTCGCCGTACCGCCACGTCGGCCATGGCCTCAACAAATGGCTGTGCGGCGTCACCAACCGTGATGGCCAACGAAGCGGCAAGGCAGCGTTGACCGGCGCAGCCAAAAGCCGACTCAGCCGCGACCTGCGCCACCTCTTCAATATCGGCGTCAGGCAGAACAATAATCGGATTTTTTGCACCGCCCTGACATTGCGCGCGTTTGCCGTTTGCTGTGGCTCGGGCGTACACTGCCCTGGCGACTGGTGTGGAACCAACCAGACTGATGGCCCGCACCTCAGGGTGATCGACCAAGGCGTCTACGGTTTCTTTTGCGCCGTTCACCAGATTGGCCACGCCTTTGGGTAGGCCGGTTTGCTCCAACAGGGCAAAGATCTTTTGGGCGGTGAGGGGCGTTTTGTCCGACGGCTTGAGAATAAAGGTGTTCCCACACGCAATGGCATACGGCAGAAACCACAGCGGAATCATGCCCGGAAAATTAAACGGCGTAATCGCCGCCACCACGCCGACCGGCTGCCGGATCATGGTTTCATCAATACCGCGCGCAATATCCTCGCTGTACAAACCTTGGAGTAAACTGGGGATTCCACAGGCAACCTCGACATTCTCAATGCCGCGGCGCATTTCTCCGGCCGCTTCCGTATAGGTCTTGCCACATTCATTGGTAATGGTTTGGGCAAGGTCGTCGAGGTGTTCCTCCAACAGGGTCTTAAATTTGAATAAATACTGTATCCGCTCACCCGCCGGCGTGCGCCGCCACTCAGGAAAAGCACGGGTGGCCGCCCGGACCGTAGCATCAACATCAGGAGCGGGAGAGACAGGCAGGCTGGCGATCTCCTGTGCAGTCGCCGGATTCGGAATGGTCAGCGATTCTGTTGCGCTCGAATGACTCCACTCGCCGTCCACAAAATTAAGGAGCTGTGTGGTACTCATCGTTTCACCGACGCCTCCCTTCTCTATAGTCGTTTTTCTCTCTACGCCCTTTTCCCTCATGTTGGCAAGACATTCCTTATTCTTGCGGTCTCGAATTCCTGAGACCATTTTTTCATTGACACTCGGTCTGAGATGGACTAGAGCGATTTCATATTCTTTGCGTGAAAGGCGCGCCATGACTCTTTCCACCCAAGAGCAGACAGCCGTCAGGCCTGTCATATGTTGTAGCTGTTCTCAGCAGTGTGGCGTGCTCGCCCATGTGGAGCAGGGACGAATCACCCAGATCAGTGGCGACGCAGAGCATCCGATCAGTCAGGGGTTTGTCTGTATTAAGGGTCGCCGAGCTGCTGAATTGCATTACCAGGAGGGACGCGTCCACTGGCCACTCAAACGCACGGGGGAGCGGGGTGAGGGGGCCTGGCAGCAGGTCACCTGGGACGAAGCCTTGGATGATATTGCCGCACGGCTCAAAACCCTGAAGCACCAGCACGGCCCTGAGAGTGTTGCCGTCACCTTTGGCACGTTTCACGGTGCGGACTGGGGTCTTGGCGAGCGTTTTCTGAACCTTTTCGGCAGCCCCAATAGCGCCGGACAGGATAAAATCTGCTCCGGCCCAACAACCATGGCCGAGGCCCTGACCTATGGCTATGGCCCGACCGCGCACACTTCTCCCGTCCCCGGCCTTACGAAATGCATAGTGCTGTGGGGGATGCGGCCGAGTGCTTCGGTACCCCTCCTGTGGAAACAGATCGTCAAAGCCCACCGCCAGGGAGCCACGCTCATTGTGGTTGACCCCCACTACACTACCGAGGCAAAGCGGGCCGATCTGTGGTTGCAGCTCCGTCCTGGGACGGATGGGGCCTTAGCCTTGGGCTGGCTCTCGGTTCTGATTGAAGAAAGTCTGTACGACCAGGAGTTTGTCGAGCAGTACACCACCGGGTTCGACGCCTTGCAGCAGCACGTGGCCGCCTATTCGCCGCAACGGGCCGCCGAGCTCACCTGGGTCCCAAAAGAACTCCTGGTCAAAGCTGCCCGGCTGTTTGCCCGCAACCGGCCAGGCATCATCAATAGTGGCAACGGAGTGTGCCAGCTCGGCCCGGCGAGCCTCCAGGCTGCACGGGCAATTGCCTGTCTGGTGGCCATTAGCGGCAATCTGGATCGGGAAGGCGGCCACTCCCTATCAGGCCCTCCCCGGCAGGTCGTGGCAAACGGGGATGTGATGCTGATGAACCGCCTGCCCGAAGAACAGTGGCGCAAGCGACTGGGGATCGATCGCTTTCGTCTTCTGGGCGACGGGTATAAACAGCTTGATGCGGCCATGGCACCGGCCTGGCACGGCAAGCACCACCTGCTGAGTTGGACGGCTTCGGCCCATGAGCCCAGCCTGTGGCAGGCGATTACCCAGGGCGATCCGTACCCGGTCAAGGGGCTGTTTGTCCAGCACCATAATCCGCTGGGTGGGAGTGGCAATGCCAAGCGGGTCGAGCAAGCGCTGCGGAGTGCCAACCTGGAACTGCTGGTAGTCCACGACCTGTTTCTGTCTCCGACCGCGCAGTTGGCCGACTACGTCCTGCCAGCCAGCCACTGGCTCGAAAAGCCGTCCTTCTCCACCGGCCTCGGCTATATGGGCACCGCCGGCGATTACGCCGCGGCGAGCCACGCGGCCATCGAGCCCGAGTATGGTCACCGGAACGATTATGAGCTGTGGAGAGACCTCGGGCAGCGGCTAGGTCAGGAGGCCGACTGGCCGGAAACCGTTGAAGAGTTCTGGGATACCTGTCTGCGACCGGCCGGCCTCAGCTTTCACACTCTTGCTCAGCAAAGCGGGCCGTGGATGTCCGCTACGCCACGCTACGGGAAATTCACTGGCCGGTCGGCCCAGGACGATGAACCGCGCTTTGGGACCCCATCCGGAAGGGTAGAGTTACGCTCAGCCATCCTGACCGACCTCGACTACCCGGCTCTGCCCGTCTACGAGGAGCCGGAAATTTTTACGCGCTGGTCAACCGACTATCCGCTGGTGCTGACAACCGGAGGGCGGGTGATCGAAGGCTTCCACCAGAACAGTCAGCAGATGCCGTGGTTCCGCAAGAAGTATCCCCACCCGGTGGTTCAGCTTCACCCGCACGCCGCGGCGGAACTCGGTATTGAGGACGGGACGTGGATCACCATCGAAACCCCAATCGGCAGCGTGCGGCACGTCGCCCGCCTGGATGACACCCTTCATCCGCGCGTCGTCCAGGCCGACCGCTGGTGGTATCCCGAGCGTCCAGGACAGGCTCCGGAGCTGTACGGTCTGTGGGAAACGAATATCAATGTGTGTACCGACGATGACCCGGCGCAGTGCGACCCCATGATGGGTACCTGGCTGCTGCGCGGCCTCCCCTGCCGTCTGGTCAAGGTCGAGCCGGCCACACCCATCGGGTCTTCAGAAACAACGAGGCAATAACATCTCACCAAGGAGGGAGCAGACATGAACGCTGACGATCTCGCCCAACGCATTCAAACCCTGGAGAGCATTGAAGCCATCAAGAAACTCAAAGCTCGCTACTGTGCCTTCTGCGACAATCAATACGACGCGGACGGCATTGCCGAACTGTTTACCGAGGACGCGGTCTGGGATGGTGGAAAATTTGGCAAGCACGAAGGCCGTGAGGCCATCCGCACCTTCTTTCAGGGCGCGTCTGAAATTTTTCCTTTTGCGGTCCACAACGTCATGAACCCTATTATTGAGGTGGACGCGGACACTGCCACGGGCCAGTGGTACCTGTTTCAGCCCTGCACCCTGGCCGAGGGCAACCAGGCCGCCTGGCTGACCGGTCGCTACGAAGAGCGCTATGAGAAGCGGGACGGCGAGTGGAAATTCAAACACCTCAGCGTGACGCCCTTCTTCTTTACGCCATACGGCGACGGCTGGCTGAAAACACCCTTCCTCGGCCAGTAAGAGAAGAGGAGCGTCCATGCCATTCGTTGAAAGGGAGCACGGGATTCGCGTGCATTATGACGATTATGGGCAGGGTCGGCCGCTCGTTTTTCTGCACGGGTATTCCTGCAACGCCTGGATATGGACCTACCAGGTCCCGCTCCTGGCCCACCGCTATCGCTGTATTGTGATTGAAGCCCGGGGTCACGGGCGTTCGAGCAAGCCGCTGAGCGGATATTCCATTCAGGAGATGGCGGCGGACGATGCCGCCGTGCTGGCCGCTTTGGGTATTGACCGTGCGATTCTGGTTGGCAATTCCATGGGCGGCATGCGGGCCATGCAGATATGCCTGGACAACCCGGACCTCGTTGCCGGCAATCTGATTATCAGCAGCGCGACGAATCTGACCCGGTTTGTCGATTCGACCGATCTGCTGAGAGACTTGTGGACCAAATACGAAGAGATGACCGACGAGTTTGTGCGGCGGTGTTTTTCGCGTCGGACACGGCACGAGCGGCCCGAGATCTGTCGTCTGCTCAAAAACAATCTGCTCGATAGTATCGCCTTTCCGCGGCGTGTGGCCCGCGCCCTGGTCGAACATCCGGACGGCGTGTGGAATTGGGATATTACAGCCAGGCTCACGGAGATTACCCAGCCCACGCTGATCGTGGTGGGCGAAGAGGATGAGGCCACGCCGGTTGAAGCCAACCGGATTCTGGCCGAACACATGCCCAACGCGGACTTACAGATCGTCACAGATGTCGCCCATATGTACCAGATTGAGCAGCCGCTGGCGTTCAACCAAGCCCTGGAGAACTTTGTTACCCAACTCGGATGAGGACTGCACACATGTCAACCACGGAACAGGACACACAGCAGATCAGAGCTGTTCTTGAGCACTATTCCAAAAGCTGGGAAGCCATGGACTGGGAAGGGCTCAAGAGCATCTGGGACCCCGACTATGAGCACATCCTCTATATTCCCGAGGAGCGCGCCCAGCCGATCCGGGGCTGGGCCGAGGTTGAGGCTTATTTTCGTCATGCCGCGGAATCGGTCATCCGCGTTGGAGCCATGCAACTGAGCGATATCACCATCGACGTGTTCGGCGATACGGCTTACGCGTTTTGCAATTTCCACTTCGAGGCCGATATCAGGCGACTGACCGAGCCCTTTGTGACCGGTGGACGCGACACCTTTATCCTGCATCGTAAAGACGCGGCCTGGAAAGTCATCCACTACCACGAGTCTCGTCCTCACCTCCCGTAGCGGGTGCAGACGACTCAACGTAGCGCATAAAGGAGGGATTCATGCGCTTTGGGTTTTTCGATCAGCTGCCGTGCGCGCCCACACAATCAGAGCGCCAGCGCTACCACGATATTCTGGCCCAGATTCGCCTGGGCGACGCGGTCGGCTTTGATACCGTCTGGCTGGGCGAACTGCACTTTGGGCCGAGCACTTCGATTATGGCCTCGCCGCTGATGGTGCTGGCAACCGCGGCCCAGCATACCGAGCGTATCCGTCTGGGCACCGCCGTCACCCTTCTGCCGCTGCACAGCCCGATGAAAATGGCAGAAGAAGCGGCCACCGCCGATATTCTGAGCGGCGGACGGCTGGAGTTTGGTGTCGGACGCGGCACCGCGCCGGTACATTACCAAGGTTATAACGTGCCCATGGAAGAGAGTCGGGAGCGCTTTGCGGAAGCACTCGACGTGATTCGCATCGCCTGGACAACGGACCGCCTGTCCTATCAGGGCAAATACTTCCAGGCTGAGGACCTGCCGGTCGTGCCACGCCCCATTCAGCAGCCCTACCCTCCGATACGCATGGCGGCAAACAGCCCGGACACCTTTGCTTTAGCCGGGCAACTCGGCCTGTCGATCTTTGCTTCTCCGCTGATTAACCCGCCCGACAAACTGCGCGGCTATATTGCGGAGTATCAACGTAATCTAAACACTGGGGTCCAACCCGATGTCGCGCTGATGTTTCCCGTCCACGTTGCCGACAGCCGGGCCAAAGCCCGAGAGGAATACGAACCGAGTCTGATGAATTTTTTTCGCGCCGCAGGAGAACGGCTCCGTCCGCTCGGCAAAACCACCATCAAAAGCTACGAAGCTTTTCAACAGATAGTGGAGCGACTGGAGCGGGTCAACTACGAGGGTTTGGATAACAAGATGGGTGCCTTCGGTGACCCGGATTACTGCATCGAACGCATTCGGCACTTCAAGCAGGAATTTCCTATGACCGAGTTTATCGGCTATTTCAACCAGGGCGGGCTGGTCGATCACGCCATCGTCAAACGCTCGATGGAGCGTTTTGCCAGGGAAGTCATTCCGCACTGTCGGTAGAACCCGATAGGAATGCGGTGATAAACCCCTCGCCCGCTGGGGGGGGTTGGGGACGTCCGGCTCACTCCACATCCGTGATGACAAAATTCTGACTATTCTGTTGCCACTCCAACAGCACACTCTGCCCCAGGCCGGGGAAGTCTTCCACCATACATTCCCCCTCCGCTCCCCGCAGGAATTCCGCCCCCAGGGTTGTCACCCGCACCGTGGCCCGACCTAATTCCACGCCATCCACAAGGGCCACCACGTCATGCTCTCCATCGTCCAACAGGTTCCAGTTGAACAACAACCCAAACCCATTGTCCGTGTCCCCACACACGTCTTGAGTGTCCAGCCGCTCCGTGCCATACGCGGCCACTTGGCGCCCCAGATGCCCCAACTCGATCTCCACGATATCTGCGTCGCATACCCAGCCCGACAGGACCCGCACCCCACTCTGAAAGGAGTTATGCCCCGGATTCTCCAAAAACCCTGTCAGCCCACTCGGTCGGCCGGTGTTCGCCCCGACCGGGGGGACTCCCCCCGCAATCACAAAGTTCTGGCTATTCTGCTGCCACTCCAGCGTCACCTGCTCGCCTGGACTCGGAAAGTCCTCGGCCTCACACCTCCCCGCCACGCCCCGCAGAAACTCCTGCCCGAGCGTCGTGACGGTGACACGTGCCCGGCCCAACTCCACCCCATCGACCAGGGCCACCACGTCATGCTCCCCATCTCGCAACAGATTCCAGTTGAACAGCAGGCCAAACCCGTTGTCGATATCGCCACACACCCCGGCCGTATCTAATCGCTCGGTCCCATACGCGGCCCCCTGGGGCACACCGTTCAACTCAAGCTCTACCATATCAGCTTCACACACCCAACCGGACAGGATCCCCACGCCGCTCTGGAAGGAGTCGGGGCCGGGATTCTCCAGATAGCCCTGCACAAAGGTGACGACCACGTCATAGTCCCCGGTCGCGCCCCCTTGGCCCTGGACAGCGATCACGACTGTGCCCGCCTGCACGCGGGCACCAAGGCGGGCATCCTGCGGACCGCTACGCATAGGGCCAGAGGCCAAGGATATGTCGTCTTGCCAGAGAGTTCCGCGGGTTTGCACCCCGCCAGTGGTATCCACAAACAGGAGGCCCCGGTCGGGGGCGGTGACGGTAAAATAATCCACGTCGGCGACGGGACAGATGGCCCCGAGGGTCGGAGTAGCCAGCGCAGCGGCGGTGGCCTGTGCGGCACTGTTGCCGTGCACGTCCTCCTGCGTGCAGGCACCATCCCCGCCGCCGCCCCCGCCGCCGCCCCCGCCGCCGCCGCCGCCCCCGCCGCCGCCGCCGCCCCCGCCGCCGCCGCCGCCCCCGCCGCCGCCGCCCCCGCCACCGCCCGACCTTCTCGCAGTCACCGTCACCGGGGCACTCCACACCGCTTCACCACCCGATACCACCGCCGCGACCTGGTACGTGTACGTCGTCCCGGTCGTGACGCTGGTGTCGGTGTACTGCACGTCGTCAATGTCCTCGACGACTTCCGTCGTGGTGCCCTCGGTACGAAAGAGCGTGTAGCGGACTGTCGGCGCCGAGGTCCAATAGCTCACATCCACAGCGTTCCAGGTCAGGGACACCTGGGTCGGCTGACCCGACGCCCTCAGAGTCAGACTCTCCCGTAGCTGGTAGCCTATCTCCTGCCATGTCGCCTGCCCGTTGCCGTCCACGTCCAGCGCCAGCGCCGGGTACTGCGAGGATGTCCCGAAATGCCAGGGAGATTCCTGACGGCGGTCCCCGTCCAAGTCCACACGCCAGGCCCCATAGAGCCCCGTGTAGCCGCTCGGTCCCTGCAACGACCCGGTCGCATAGCCCCGGCCCCCATCGCTGCTTGTCAGACCCGACGTGCGGGTGTCCCAATAGCTGTGTGTCACGTCGCCCCCGAAGAACCCCGATGTGGACCCGAGCAGCCCGCCGACATTGCCCGTTCCCGTCACCCGCCCGGTCGCATAGCTGGCTTCCACCGTCCCCCCGGACAGGAACCCGACCAGTCCACCGATGCCGCTCCGCCCCACGACGCGTCCCGTTGCATAGCTGGCGATGACAGCGCCGTTGTTCACTCCGACCAGTCCGCCCACCGCGAGATCGCCCGTTACGCGTCCGGTCGCATAGCTGGCGGCAATGACACCACGGCTCCACCCGACCAACCCGCCGACGAAGTGATTGCCCATCACCTGCCCCGCCACGTAGCAGCCGGTAATGGTGCCGAAGTTGGCCCCGACCAGCCCACCGACCTGGTCGTCGTCCACGCTCACCGCGATGTCGACGGCCGTCAACCCAAGGCCGCGGACGAGGCCAAGCGTTCCGACCACGCCGAACAACCCCGTGTAGTCCATCTCAACTGCACCGTCTGCCTTGATGTACAGATTGGCAATTGTCTGTCCGTTGCCGTCAAAGGTTGCGGCAAACGCCTCATCGACCGCGGACCCGATAGGCGTCCAGCCGTCCCCCCCATTCCAGTAGTCGTCGCCCGCGTCCGGGGCGTCGCTCCTATTGGTGTCAAAGTCCAGATCGGCGGCCAGCTCGTAGCCCATGCAGCCGTCGACACCGTCACAGCCCATTGCCTCGACCGCATTGGCGAAGGCGATCCGATACGACGACGCCCCACCGGATGCGGGCGTACCGTCGCCATCCAGATCGTGGCGCACCACATCGAGCTGCGCCAGCGTCGTGATCTCGATCAACCCGTCATCGTCCGTGTCGTAGTCAACCGCTGTCGCCGACCACACCGTGGCAACGAACCGCTGCTCCGTGCTCGTATTCGAGCCCGCGGTGTCGGTCGCCGTGACCGTGACGGTCGTCGTACCCGTGGCGACCGGCGTGACCGTCACCTGCGTGCCTGATATGCCCACGGTGGCCACGCCCGTCGCGGAGGACGTCGCCGCGTATGTCAACGTATCGTTCTCAGGATCCTCGAACGCGTCCGCGATGTCCACCATGACCGCATTCCCCCCCACGCGCAACGTCTGACCGGCGAGCGTGCCCACCGCCCCCGGCGGCTGGTTGCCGACGCCGGCAATCACCGCCAGCGGAGCGCTGCGCCCCGCTTCGCCGCCCTGCACCACCGCCACCACCTGATAGGTGTACGTCGTGCCAGCGGTCACGTCGGTATCGGTGTACTGGAGAGTGCTGCTCTCTTCCAGGAGGACCTCGAAGGTGGAACCGTCGTCGCGGAGCAGGGTGTAGAAGATGGCCGGCCCATCGACCCAGAAATTGCTCGAATTCAGCGCGGTCCAGGTCAGTTCCACCTGCGCCTGCCCCATGGAGGTCGTCGCCGTCAAGGTCGTCCCGCGCCCGAGTTGATAGCCTCCCGCAGCGTAGTCAAGGGACGACAGCAGCGGATAACCGCTCCTCTGGAGGAACCAGGGAGTATCGGGCACCGCATCGTCGTCCAGGTCCAGATTCCACGTCCGGTAGATGCCGTTATAGCCCCTGGGTGTCTGTAGGGCGGCGGTGGACCAGCCAGCGACGCCGGGCGTCCGCGACTCCCCGGCTTCGAGCCAGCCGTCGTCGTCCAGATCGTCCGCGCCGACGCCGACGCGCACCCCGGAGGTCTCCCGGTCCCAGTAGCTGGCGCGGAACACCCCATCACCGGTCCCGGCCACCCCACCCACGTCGTCCGTGCCCAGCACCCGTCCGGTGGCGTAGCTGGCGGCCACGGTACCGGCATTGGCTCCGACCAGCCCGCCCACGTCCTCACCCGACACGCGGCCCGTGGCATAACAGGCACGGATGCGGCCATCGAGGGCATTGCCCCCGGCCAGCCCACCGCCTTGTGCGTCAGCCGTCACGGCCACGCTGGCATAGCTGGCGGTCACGTCCCCGAGGTTGTGCCCGACCAATCCGCCCACTATATCGGCGCCCGACACGTGACCGGTGACGTAGCTGGAGCGAATCTCGCCCGCGCCTTCTCCGACCAGCCCGCCGACGGAGTCCGCTCCCGTCACGTCGGCATCCACGAGCCCGAGGCGGCGGATGAGACTCGACGAACCGGTTGCACCGAACAATCCGGTGGCGTCGTCGTCGCGATCGATGAACAAGTGGCTGACGGTGCGCCGGTTGCCCGTGAAGGTGGCGTCGAACGGAGTCGTACTGTCGCCGATGGGGTCCCAGCCGGCACCGGCATTCCAGTAATCGTCGTCCGAGTCGATATCTCCATCGTCGTCGGTGTCGAAGTCCAGATCGGTGGTCAGCTCATAGCCGACACACCCGTCTGGACACCCCATCCCTAGCGCGCCCATGGGGTAGGCGCTGTAATACGGCATCCACGTCGTGCCATCCACTTGGCCGTCGCCGTTCAGGTCGTACCGTATGGCGTCGAGTTGGGCGAGCGTGGAGACGTCGATAAGGTTGTCGTTATCGACATCATAGTCTCGGTTCCCGGCGGTCACGGTGACCGTGAAGTTCTGCGTCCTGGCCAGGCCGTCGGGATCGGCCGCCCGTACCATCACCATGACCGTGGATCTCGGGCTCGCCGGCGTCAACGTCAGCACCGACCCAGCCAACGTCACCGCCGGGTCCTCAGGGCGTAACTGCATCGTGTAGGTCAGGGTGTCGTCGTTCGGATCGTCGAAGATATCATCCAGGTCGATCATCACTGCGTCGGCCCCCGGCGCGAACGTCCGGTCGGTCAGGGTACTCGTCACGGTCGGCGCCAAGTTGCGGTCTGCCACGGCGACAGCGACTGCATCGACCGCGCCGGGCGCCATTACGATACCGGCACCGGAATCACGATCTACGCCGGTCGCCTCAATGTCCAGGACCGCGGTCCCGGATGTCATGGCCGTGCGGAGTGCGGACTGCGTGACATTGGCCGGGCCGCCGGCCGCTTCCAGCATCAAGGCCGCAATCGCCGCGGCGTGCGGTGCCGCCGCCGAGGTGCCGTGGAAGTCCGAAAAGCCGGGCGTTGAGGTTGAGACGCCGTCGGCTGCGGTCAGGTCCGGCTTCTGCAACTCCCGCCCACCGGTGGACGAGAAGTTCCCCGCCGTGATCGGCGTGCCGTTGGCCTCGAAGAACATTCGTCGCGGCCCGTCCGAGCTGAACGTCTCGACCGACTCCGTGCCGTTGAAAACGCCGCCCGCGCCACGCGCCGCCCGCGCATCGACCGCAGCCACGCCTATTGCATCCTGCGCGGCAGAATGGCCGAAGGTCTGGCCGGCCGTAGCGATTGCCAGCGCGCCTCCCGTGTTGAGCCGCAGATAGCGATCCGCCGCGCCTGCATTCTTGACAATGACGAGGCGAGCGTTCTGGTAAGCGTTCGAGCACGAACCGACGATGTACTCGATGGGGTCCTGGGTCCCGTCCTGCGTATTGGTTGAGCTGGCCAGCACGTTGTTGTTCGCGTCGATCAGGAACAGATCGTAGTCGTTGGCCGACCCATCAATCGGATCGGCCCATTGTAGGGAGATGGGGAGGGGGCTGTCCTTCACGATCTGGTTTCCGGTGACGCCGCTGGAGAATTCGTGGTAGACGGCCCCGGTCTTGACGCCGCTCAGGTTCAGGGTCGTTCCCGCAGCAAAGTCGCCTTCCCACACCCCGGACGTACCGTCGTTCAGGTTGCCGCCGTTGCCGGCCGACGAGAAGTAGTAACAGCCCTTGGCAACCACCGCGCTGACCGCCTGGGCAATGACGCCGTCCTGGAAGGCCGGCGCCAAAAGATATCCGATATCGTCAACAATGATATCGGCACCGGCATCGCAGAGGGCTTCGATGTTCTGCGCCATTTCTGCCGCGCCCCCGAACCCGGTCGCAAAAAACAGCTCGGCGCCCGGTGCCAGATCGTGGATAATCTCCAGCATCGCCACGCCCTCGTTCCCCGAGATCGGACGGCCGCAGAACGAAGTCGGGCGGCCCTCCTGGCCGGGCAGGACCGTGACTTGCGCCGGCACGTCGCCCGTCGCCTGCTGGTTGGCCAGTCCGACGACGCCGTCCGAGAGCACGCCGATGCTGATGCCCGAGCCGTCCACGCTGTGGGTCGTGCGCGCTGTGTTCGCCTGGTGGGCCACATCGCCTTCGGTGGTGTTGAGCTTCGCCGTCACGACGACCTCGGCCACGGCTGGGCGCGACAGCATCTGGTGCGTGATGGCTTGGTCGGCAGGCCGGATGAACTGGACGGCCTCCAGCCTGGCGAGCGGTTCCAAGGCGGCCAGCGGCAGCCGCGCCCGGATGGCCCGGTATTGTGGGACGCTGTTCAGCACCGTACCGCCCAAAGCTCGGATGCGGGCCAGGACGACGTCTGTCACGTCGGCCCGGATATCGACCGTGACGGCTGCGTCCTCGACATCCGCGGTTGGAACCTGCTCGTCCATGACCTGTACAGCCCGTGGACGCACTGGCTCCGGCGGCGTCACGTCGGCCCGGACGCCGTTCGTGACGCCGACGCCCGTGACGGATGCAGGCTGTGCCTGCTGGCCAGTGACGCTGGCCGACGGCTGGGCATTCCCGGCCGCGTCCAAGAACTGGGAACTCAGCTTCCGTTGGGCCGGGGTCCGCTGGGCTTTGGCCGCCAGGATGACCGCAATCGACTGATCGGTCGGCTGGGCATGGCTGAGGTCGGCCCCCACCAGGGCCGCGCCGAGCGCGACCAAAGACTTGAAGAGCCTGACACTATAGTCCCGTTTCCTGAGTCCGGACTGGCTGGTTGTTTCACCCTGATAAGATGGTCCCACAGACCTCCGCCCTGTGTCGGTGATCATAGGTAGTGTCTCAGTTTGCAATCCCCTCACCTAGAGCAGTTTCCTCCGTGGTGTAGCGAGGTGCTCTCCAGAGTTCCGTCGGGTGCATCCCATGCACCACCTTGCCCCGGTGCACAGGGCGCACCCGACGTATCGGGCAACGCGCGGAGGCCGTGGGACGCGACACTCATGTGAATTTTGCTCTAGCCTCCGTCTGTCATTTAATTTGTTCCTTTTTGTAACGGAAAAACTCCCCGGGCTACTGGTATTTATGGTAGTGTCTCAGTTTGAATCCTTGGGATGTCGTTCTCATATAGGGGACTTTGGCCTCGCCGACCTCAGGGGGTTGGCCCTGCTGAGAAAGGACTCCTAACACACTGCTGCGGCCCTTATCCCCCCCCAAATGGGGGGGAACAAAAAAAAGATACGAGCCCCGCAGAAGCTCAGCAGGCGAAACCGGGAGGGGAAAGGGGGCGACGCAGCCGATGGCGAGGGGAACAAATTTCAAAGGGAGACACTACCGTATTTATATAGTTCTAGAGAATAAATACTAGTAATATTAAGGGTACAGGAGTGTCTCAGTTTAAATGCTTTGGCGGTCACGCTCGTCGGGGGGAGGGTACCTGCCCCGCCCTCGGGGACGTGGCCCCGTTGAGAAAGAGGACTTGGAAACAATGGGGCGACCCCTGTCCCGCGCAAACCGGTTCGGACAGAAGAAAAAAGGCTGCGAGGGCCGCAAACAATCAGCCGTCACCACCGGGAGGGGAAAGACGACGAGAAGAACAAATTTCAAAGGGAGACACTACCCGGCTGGCGGATAGCTTGCAGGTTGAACCCTAGGAAATGCTGTATTTTGAAAATGGCGAGTTGGTTTGCCAATTACGGCTACGAGCAGAGCAGCTCATCGACGAAGTGCCGGACAAGGACATCGCGCGTCGAACTGCTCGAAGCCGTGCTACACTAAGTAATGGAGGCAACGGCCGCCGCTGGGAAAGAGCGGCTTGAGGCGCCCCCACCTCCCTCCCCGCATGAATGCCTCTGATGACAACCCCGACAGGTACTGACCTTGGAGGAAACAGCGCAGGGAAATATTATCGGTGCAGCGGCGCCTTCAATCCGTCAGGCTTGGACCGTGCGTCTGGGCTTGGTCGGCGGGGCGGACCAACTGCACGGCGTCGAGCGTGGCAAGCGGCTCCAGGGCGGAGAGGGGCAGGCGTGCCCGGATGGCCCGGTATTTGGGGACGCTGTTCAGGACCGTACCGCCCAAGGTTTGTATACGTTCCAGCACCGCTGGCGTCACGTCAGCCCGGATGTCTACTGTGACCAGGGCGTCCACGGCCGACTGATCCTGCACCGCCCGCCATGCGTCGAGCAGGTGCGAACTCAGCTTCCGCTGGGCTGGCGTCCGCTGGGCCTTTGCCGCCAAAAGGGCATCAATCGACTGGCTGGCCGGCGTGTCGCTGGGCTGAGCGCGGATGAGAGCGGCCCACACTAGGACCGCTCCTGCTACGACCAGTACTCCGGGTAATCTCCAGGCCGGTACCATGAGTTTAGATAACCTCCAGTGAGAACTTTCGAAATTGCCGGATGAGCCGAAAGTCCCCCTCGTTCCGAGTGACGACCGTTGCTCCGATAGAACGTCCACTCAAAGCAATAAGAATATCGTTCAGGAATTCACGCGAGAGCTTATCACGGAGCTGGGGAGCTTGGTCCGCTATCGTTGCGGCAATGGTCCCGGTTTCTTTCCATATGCGCTGACTGGGGGTAATAATTCGTCGCACCCGCTCGAAGGGTTCATACAGGGCAGCCGCCTGTCTTCGATGTCGGATCGTTCGGACTCCAGCGAGAAGTTCTTCTATGACGACAGCGCTACAGTATGTAAGCGGAAGCCCGCCGGAGATAACGGGGTCGAAATTCTCTCGCAAAATTTTCATCGCGCAGAATCGGAATATACACACTCGTGTCAAATAGCAGGGCGGACATCAATCTTCTTCCCAGATATCCCTGAAGTTCGGTGCTTTCCCCGCCACCCGATCAAAGCCACGCATGACCTCGTTATGGAAGGTCACAAGGTTGAGCACTTCCCGGATAGTCTCTGACTCGCTCTTTTTCCCCAATATCTTCTGGGCGCGTTTCAGTGCCTGCGGATCGAGAAAGATATTCTTCCGGACCAGCTTTTGCATCGCTTTTGCTCCACCGGATGTATTATTCTGTAAAACGTACGTAACGAGAATTGAGAATCAAGAGTGATGTGCAATTTTATTTTGGTCGAATCGTCCCGAAGAGAGAGAATGCTTGACACTCAGACGACCCCCTACAATAATCGCCTGCCAGTGCGGGGAAGCGGGTTGAGTGGGATGAGCATCAGGTGCTGTGGTATCATTGACGTATAGAGGAGGTGAAGCGTGTCCTTCCAATTACGCTACAGCATAGACGGCGAAGAGATTACCGTTGTTGCCATTGGGCTGTTTGTCGCCCCAAACAAGATGCTGCTCGAATTGATGCGGCTCGGCGTGCGCGTCATTCTGGTCGAGCCCATTATGGGGGCGCACCATGGCCGCGGCCTGCCCGACCGGGATCGTGGCCCCCTGAATCGGGCGGGGGTCAGCATCCCCTGGCAGATGCTGCATCGCGGCATGCAGGCGGTTGCCATCGACTTTCGCCAGGAGGCAGGCAAACAGCTCGTCCTCGATCTCATTCGAGAAACCCATGTGCTGATCAGCAACTGGCCCCCGCGCATGGCGCCCTGGCTCGACTACGCTCATCTGGTCGAGCACTGCGGGCCGTCCGTCATTAAAATCCAGTTCGACGGCGGACATGACGGGCGGGCGGCCAACGATTATTCCATGCAGGGGGCGACCGGCTTAGCTCACGCTACGGGCGAGCCGCACGGCAGACCGCTCACCATTCCGGTGGCGTTTTTCGATATGCTCACCGGACTGCACGGCCTGAACGCCTTCCACGTCGCCCTGCGCCGCCTGGCGGAAACCGGGCGGGGCGACTGCTATCAGATCGCTCTGGAACAGGTTGCCTTCCAAACCCTGGCAGAGTTGGGCTGGTACGCCCAGGCCGAGACAACGGGCGAGGGCCGGGAACCGATCGGCGACAATCTGCTGGATGCTGTCCACGGCCATTACTGCGCCCGGGACGGGAAGTTCGTCACCCTGAATCTGATTGGTGATTCGGTCCTACGTCGGCTGCGCGAAGCTACTGGTCTGCGCAACCTCGCTCTCGACGAGCAGGGCCACGAGATTCACGGCGACCACGCCCGCTATGAGCGGGTCGATACGATTAAACAGCAAATTGCCGATTGGGTCGCCGCCCGTCCACAGGAAGAGGTGCTCAAGACCCTGAGTCAGGCCGGGCTGGTGGTCGAGCCGTGTCGGGACAGTATCGAAGCGGAACAGCACGCCCGAGACCTGCCCTGCTTCCACCACGTTGACGACCCTGATCTCGGTTCAATCTGGGTGCCTGGCCCAGTGATCGAAGCCCGTGACCTGGAACCCTCCGACCTGCCCAGCGCTCCCCATCCCGGTGAGCATACCCACCTTGTCCTCAAGGAAGTTCTAGGACTGGCTCCAGAGGAACTGGCGGGCTTGGAAAGCCAAAAAATTATCGCCGGTCCACCACCGGAGGGCTAGTCCTATCCCCTCCCTGGAGGGGTGGCCGAAGGCCGGGGTGGGTTGTCCCTGCACGCCCGGCCGAACAAACCCACCCCGCCGCTGGCGCGGCACCCCTCCCAAGAGGGGATGTGGGGGATGGGCCTCCAGGGTCCGTGGCCTATCCTTCCTCGTCCGGCCACGGCCTGATGCCAAACGGAAGACGGGTGCGGCGCAGAGAGAGACCCTGTTTAATCTGGCGGACGCGGCGGTTAATTATGCTCTGAGCCAGTATATTCTTTGTGTCGAGCAGTTTTTCAAAGGCGGCCAGCCAGCTTTCATAATAGGTTGGTCTCATCTCAGGTGGCTGCCGGTCCGCACTGGCAATCTCGGCAATCAATCGCTCTTGAAACTCGGCCCAGGCATAGTAGCTCCGTTCGCACAGGGCGACCCCCAGGGCAAACGCGATGCCTTCCCACGGGTCCTGGAACTGGAGTTCGCCGCTTCGTCGGGGCAGAGAGGCAGGACCCTGCATGTCAGAGACGTGTCTCTGGGACAGACCGGGCTGCTGCTGTTTCTCAGGCTCGACCCGCGCCACCCCGATCATCGCATCTCGCGTGACAATGGCCGTAAGCTCATCGAGCGTCATCTGCTCCGTCCCGGCCGGTCGCTCCGGCAGGACCATATAGCGGGTCTGGAAGGTACTGTTCCAGACCTGAATCTGAATACTCTCGTCCAGCTCAAGCCCAAACTCCTGGAGCACCTCACGAGGCCGGCCGGTGACTCTGGAGCGATACGACTGGCTCTTATACCAGAATGGCGGCAGCCCCAGGACCGGCCAGGGGTAGCACGAGCATAAGGCGCAGACGATCACGTTATGCGTCTGTGGCGTGTTCTCCACCACGACCAGATGCTCGCCCTGCAAGCCGCCAAAGCCCAACTCGGCTATAGCAGCGGAGCCATTCTCAAGCAGACGGGCCTTATAGACGGGGTCCGTCCAGGCCTGGGCAACAACCCTGCAGCCGTTCAACGGCCCGATGTCGTTTTCGTACGAGTCCAGAACGGCATCGAGCAATGCGTTGGAAATGAGAGTTTTCTCAGTCAACAGGGCTTCGATCGCCTTGACCCGAATCTCACGTTCACGGTTCTGGTCGGTCGTCAGCAGGCGCTGCTGAAAGGCCACGCCGGTATCATGTTCGTGAGCATCACTCATCGTGCGCGTCCTCCTCAGTCTGGGAGTGACGTTTCTCCTGCGGACATCCTACCGCCGTTCTGCGCATAGCAAAAAGGGTGGCTTCACGACCACCCTTTCCACCTGCAAACACAAATGACACCCAGCCCGTATGTGCGATCTAGCCGGCCATGCCCAACGCGGCCAGGGGTTCGCGGTCCACGACCGGATCGCGCGTCACCCCGTTGCGGTAAGCCATCGAGCCTGGGGTGCGTTCAAACGGATCGACCAGATCGATTTCCTTGGCATATTCCCGCAATCGCGGAGTCAACTCCTGGGCGATCAGACGCATGCTCGTTTTACGCTCCTCATCACCGACCGGCCCCTGGATATTGAAGAAGACAAAGATGCTCGGACGTAGCACCCGCAACAGAGTCTTGGCTTTGGGCAGGACGGACTCCGGGGTGCCGATGAGGAGTTGGAGATTCCTCTGCGCCTTACCGTAGCCCTTGAGCAGTTTCTGACGGACGGTATCAAAGTCGGTGGTGTCGGGCCGACCATCGTCCGACTGAGCCCGTAATTTCTCGGGGCTGACACCCAGCCAGCTTCCACCTGGATGTTTGGCCAGCATACGGATAGCGCCCTTGGAGTTATAGCCCGGCGGCAGGGTATGCTCGGGACGGGAGAAGGCGTTCTGGCCGCCGCCGAACACAAAGTTCTTGCCGATTTCCTGGGCCTTCTCTTCTGTTTCGGCCAGAAAGGTCGGAATCAGATAGCCAAAGTTTTCCGGCCCGGCCTGATAGCCGTGCTTGGCGGCTTCATCGGCGTAGAAATCCCACAGGTCACAGGTTGGCCCCAAGGCCGTGCCTAATCCCAGGTAGGGATAGCGGTGCTCCGCACACCAGCGGGCTGTCTCCGGGCTCAACACACCGGGAATCCACATCGGCGGATGCGGTTTTTGGTAGGGAAGCGCCCACGGATTGACGTGTCGATAGTGGAAATGCTTGCCCTCGTAACGCCACGGACCGGGCTTGGTCCAGGCCTGCACGATAAAGTCGTGAGCTTCGTTGAACATCTCCCGGTTATAGGCCGGGTTGGCATTATTAAAGAACTGCTCGCTGCCCGCCCCGCGTACCCAGCCGGTGACGAGACGACCGCGCGAGATCAGATCAATCTCGGCCAGCTCTTCGGCCATGCGTAGCGGGTGCTTCAGCACGGGCAACGGATTGCCGATCAGAACAATGCGGACTTTATTGGTAATCCGCGCCAGGATGGAAGCTTCGACATTCATGACGCTGCCCATGCAGAAGGGATTGCCGTGGTGCTCGTTGAGCGCAACAGCATCGAAACCGAGCTCTTCGGCATAGCAGTATTCGTCCAGATAATAATTGTAATCGTTGGCCGCCTGCTCGCGGTCGAACAGGGCGTTGGGCACGGCGAAGTAGGCTTTGTTCTTGAGTATCTCGTCCTCGTTCAGACCGCGATAGGGCCGTTCGGTGAAATATGAGATTTGCATAAGGCATTCTCCTTCGGACGAACTTGTCCCACGCAATTACGACGCCAGGAAGTCTTGCACGATTTTGACAAATTCGGCCGAATTTTCGATTTCCGGACGATGGCCGACATTGGCGATTTCCACGGCCCTGGCCCCGTCAATGGCTTTGATATAGGCGGCGATGCAACCCGCTGGCACGATCCGGTCTTCGGACCCGCGAACCAGCAGGGTGGGGACGTTTTTTACGCCGCGCAACAGATAGGGCAGGCTCGGATTATGCATATACGGCTCCCAGCCGATACGCGCGCTTTCCGCCCGGGCATCTTCAAACGCCTCGAATTGCTCCGGCGTCATCTCGCCACCGTAAATACTTCCGAACTCGGCGGCCCCTGGGTCGGCAACGGTTGCCCGTAAATGGGTCCGGATCGTCACCGGGAAGATGTCCCAGATTTCGCCCTTCTCGGGTTTGAGCCCCATCGGACCTACCAGAATCAAATGGTCGAAAATCTTGGGGTCGGCCGCGACCATCTCAGCGGCAATGAATCCACCGGCTGAGAACGCAATGACATCCACCGGGTCGAGCCCCATTTCTCTGACCGCCATGCTATACAGACCGGCCAAGTCACGAAAATCCCGAATCCACCCCAGACGCGGAGTTTTGCCAAAACCGGGCTGGAGCGGAATCACGAACGCGCGCTCTGTCGCAAGCTCGTCATTCCATTTCATCCATCCGGGGAATCCCAGCTCATCATGCAACATTAACAAGGGTTTACCTGATCCGCCCTTAATGAGCGTTAATTCAGCTTCGGCTATATGAGCCTTCTGTTCAGTCCAGTTTGCCAAGAATCTTTCCTCCTTACGCAAGGTTTTCGCACTCAGACGCCCCTCCCCCTCACAGCCGGATTACTTAATCAGGCCCGACCCGAATTGTCCACACGTTCCTCTTTACTGGAAACTTGAAGCAGAACAATTCTCTTGATCTTTTCCTACTTCAAGGGATAGGAGTACTAGTGTCCAACAAGGAGAAGGAGGGTCTGAGTGTGGATGCATTCGAGTACGCTGCTCCGCAGAATCTACAAGACGCCGTGGTATTGCTGGCCGAGGCAAGTGGTGAGGCACGACCCCTGGCGGGCGGAACCGATCTTATTGCCCAAATGAAGGAGAACCGCCGGAGCCCGGCTCTGGTCGTTGACGTTAAAAAAATCCCTGAGCTCAATGTCCTCTCCTACGAGGCCGGGCTCCACATTGGTGCGGCCGTGTCGTGTACGCAGATCGCCGAGTTCGAGCCGGTGCGTGTCCACTACCCGGCCCTGGCCGAGGCCTGCGCCCTGATCGGCTCGTATCAAATACAGAACCGCGCCGCGTTAGGGGGCAACTTTTGCAACGCTGCCCCCTCCGCAGATGCCGTTCCACCGGCGGTATCGTATGGCGCGACGCTGGTGATCGCCGGGCTAGGCGGACAGCGGGAGATTCCATCAGAAGATTTTTTTGTCGGGCCTGGCCAGACCGTACTGGAAAAGGGCGAGGTCCTGGTCGAGATTGTACTGCCGCCTCCCCCACCCCATTCCGGGGCGGCCTATCTGCGTTTTATCCCGCGCGAAGAGATGGACATTGCGGTGGCTGGGGTGGGCTCGTTTGTCCAGCTCAGCCCGGACGCTCGTACCTGCGAGCAGGCCCGTATCGTGCTCGCCGCGGTTGCGCCCATTCCCGTCCGTGCAAAAGAGGCCGAGGCGTTTTTAACGGGGCGGGCTTTGGATGAGACAACGGTTTCCCAGGCTGGGGAGCTGGCGTCCCGGGCCGCCAGTCCGATCTCCGACGTGCGTGGTTCGGCGGCCTATCGGATTGAACTGGTGAAGGTGCTGACGCGACGTACGCTGGGCAAGGCGCTGGAGAGAGCCAGGGGGGAGGCAGCATGAAACAGGCAATTGAACTGAACGTCAACGGCGAGCCGCACGCCGCGCTGGTCGATACCCGCGAAACGCTGCTGGACACCCTGCGCTACAAGCTGGGCCATATGGGGCCCAAGGAAGGCTGCGGCAATGGCAACTGCGGGGCCTGTACGGTCGTCCTGAACGGTGCGGTCGTCAATGCCTGCCTCGTATTCGCGGTCGAAGCGGCAGGCGCGGACGTGACTACGGTCGAGGGGGTGGCGGCTGAGGGCAACCTCCACCCCGTGCAGCAGGCTTTTATTGAAAACGGTGGTTTGCAGTGCGGGTTTTGTACGCCGGGCTTTATCATGTCGGCCAAGGCATTATTGGAACGCAACCCCAACCCGAGCGAAGTGGAGATTCGTTTGGCGATTTCCGGCAATCTATGCCGCTGCACGGGCTATGACAAAATTGTTCGGGCGATTCAGGCTGCGTCGCAGGCGCTTTCACAAACCGCCTAAGGAGGGACCGCATGGCTGAGTATAATGTAATCGGAACGTCTTTGGCCAAAGTCGATGCCCCGGAGCGGGTCACGGGCAAGGCGACCTATGGGGCCGACCTCGATCTGCCCGGCATGCTGTGGGCGAAACTCGTCCGCAGCCCGTATGCCCACGCCCGTATCAAACATATTGATACCAGCCGGGCCAAAGCGCTGCCCGGCGTGAAAGCCGCCATTACCGCGCACGATCTGCCCTCCCTGCCAAAAGGTGCCACCGCCCCCCTGGTGGGAGAAGTCAGCATCGATATGAGCGCCATCCGCGAGATCGTCATGGCCTCGGACAAAGTCCGCTATCACGGTCAGGTCGTAGCCGCGGTGGCCGCCACCGACCCGTTTATTGCCGAGGAAGCGGCTGGACTGGTTGACGTCGACTACGAACCCCTGTCGGTCGTGGAAGACGTACTCCAGGCCATGCAGCCGGACGCCCCGCTCGTTCACGAAGATCTGCACACGCTCGAAGAGGCGACCCAGGAAAGGTCCGACCAGCCGAGTAATATTTCCACGCATATGGTCTACGCCCGGGGCGATGTTGAGGCCGGGTTCGCGGCGGCCGACGCGGTTATTGAGAAAACGTATACGACCCAGATGGTCCACCAGGGCTATCTGGAACCCCAGGCCTGCGCGGCGCGAGTCGAGCCCAACGGCCGGGTCACGTTGTGGACTTCGGCCCAGGGGCATTTCACCGTCCGCACCCAACTCGTGACCCTGCTCGGTCTCCCCGCCAGCCAGCTCAAGGTCGTACCCATGGAGATCGGAGGCGGATTTGGCGGCAAAGCCCTGGCACTGTTTGAACCCACCGCTATTGTGCTGGCACAAAAGACCAGCCGGCCGGTTAAACTCGTGGTCTCCCGGGAAGAGGTGCTGCGCGCAACCGGCCCAGGGGCACCCGCGGTCATCACCGTGAAAGCCGGCGCCACAAAAGACGGAAAGATTACCGCACTGACAACAACCATGCGCTATGATGCCGGCGCCTTTCCCGGCTCGCCGGTCGCCCGCGGCCTGCTGGTGGGTCTGGCTCCGTATAAGCTGGACAATATGGTTGCCGAAGGGTTCGACGTGCTGACCAATAAGCCGCGCGTTCAAGCCTATCGCGCCCCTGGCGGCACGCCGGCAGCCTTTGCGGTCGAAGCGCTGATGGATGCCCTGGCGGACGAGGTCGGCGTCGACCCGCTGGCGTTTCGGCAGAAAAACGCCGCCGAAGAAGGCGATACCCTACCCCTGGGCATGCCGCTCAACCGTATCGGCCTGACCGAGATGCTGAAACAGATCGAGACGCATCCATGCTGGACTACGCCGCTGGAGGGTCCCCACCGCGGTCGGGGACTGGCCCTGGGTTACTGGATCGGTGGCTCCTTCACATCGAGTGCCGAGGTCAAGATCAACCCGGATGCCACCGCCTCAATTTTTGTGGGCACCGTGGACCTGACCGGCACCCGTACCACGATTTCACAAATGGTGGCCGATGAACTCCAGCTTGACCCCCAAGACATTACCATCACAGTGGGTGATACCGACAGCGCCCCCTTTGCCGACCTGAGCGGCGGCAGCCGGATTACCTACACGATGAGTGCCGCCGCCCATCAGGCCAGTCAGGATGTGTTGACCCAACTCAAAGAGCGGGCTGCGGAAAAGCTCAAGGTGCCCGTCGCTGAGATCGAGTATCAGGCCAAACGGTTCTGGGCCAAGGGTGATACCCGGAACGAAGTCAGCCTGGCCGAGTTGGCCCGCGAGAGTGTAGCCTGGGGCAGCGGACCGATCATCGGCAAGGGCAGCACCACCCGGATGCAGCCGGCCCACGCCTATGCCGCCCATGTCGCGGATGTTGAGATTGATCCGGAGACGGGCAAAGTGACTATCCTGCGCTATACCTGCTTCCAGGATGTCGGCAAAGCTATCAATCCAACCCAGGTTGAAGGTCAGATCCAGGGAGGGGCCGTGCAGGGCATCGGCTGGGCCCTGAATGAGGAATATATTTTTGATAACGGCGAGCTGAAAAACGCCAGCCTGCTGGACTATCGCTGTCCGGTGGCGCTGGACCTGCCCATGATCGAAACCGTCCTGACCGAAGTCCCGGCCTCCGAAGGCCCCTACGGTCTGCGCGGTGTCGGCGAAGTGCCCATCGTGCCGCCGGGCGCAGCCCTGGCCAATGCGCTCTACCGCGCCACCGGCACCCGGCTGTACGAGCTGCCCATGAATCCCGAGCGGATTTTCTGGGCCACGCGTAGCAATGGAGCCAACGGGTCAAACGGGGCCAACGGGTCAGGTGAGGCGTAGAAGGCCGCAGGATTTCTTTAGGAAGGACGGTCCGAGGAGGATCGTCCTTCCGATCCTACTCCGCTCCGTTCGTCTCCCCGGTAAAGACGATATAGCCGGCTTCCTCCTGGGCCTGAATTCTCTCTTCCAGATAGGCCGGCAGGACAAGGTCGCGCTCTTTGGGAAACTTGCCGCGATGGAGTTGAGGTCGGAGGAAAAACTCCTCCGGTAAACTGATGCCGGCTTGCGTCTTGAGCGGTGCCGGGAACCAGGTGCGGCGCATGAAGTCCGGATTAAAGAACACGTCCTTATCCTCTTGTGACCAGTCCCGGAGCTGCATGGCGTCGTGGATGCCGTATGAGTAAAAGTCCTGCTGTGGGTCCCACCATAGGGTAATCAGGTTATGATAGCCGCGCTCCTTGAGGCGTGGGTTCATGAGCTTGGCCACGCGCTCCTCTATCATAATGGGCTCGCCATTCCTGCCATAGATTTCGGTCCGCAACGGATAGAAATAGTGCTGATCCGCCCAGAACAGAATCCGGGGTGCGTAGTAATCGGGCAACCAGTCTTGCTTGGCTGCGGCCTCGACCAGATAGCATTTGACTCCGTTATCCTCGGTGTAAAATGGATAGTCATCGCCCATCAGTTTGATGGTACTGGCCGGGACATCCTGAAAAGTCCCGTCCTCGGTCTGAAGCGTGATCGACTGGCGCGTCTTTGGGAAACGCGCGGTTTTGTAGAGCACATCGGTGCCCAGAACGCGCCAGGAGAACTCCCAGGCGTCGCGACCCAAAAAATCGTCATAGGCCATAGGCGCGTTTGGAAATTTTTCCTGCCGCCGCGGCTGGGGAAAACGGCGCACCCGGCGCATGCTCAGGGAATACCCAAACAGGTCCGCTTTCTTGGTCAGGTGTTGATCGGTCCGAAACGTACTGAAGAGCATCTGGTTGCCATAGTTTTCCGGGGGAGCGACATCCTGAGTGAGCCAGCGCGAGTAGACTTCTCCTGGCTTGGACAGAATCTGACCCATCAGCCCTTCCGGGTCGCGATAATGCACCAGGGCGATAATCTGCTGGACAAAGAGATAGCCGGTCGGGGTGAGTGTTCCCGTGTCTTCAATCTGAACACAGTTCCAGCGGGGCATATGCGGGAACTCCATGATCCGATAGCCGACCTCTTCGGGCGTGTAGGGCGGCTCGAACGGATAGGCTTCCGCCGGCATATACGGGATGTCTGCGTGGCGGGGCGTGTCGGTTGAAAAGTCGAAGCGGGCGAGTTCTTCTTCGGAAAGTTCGTCTAGTGTGCGCCAGGTCCGGCTCTTGTTGTCCTCGGCCGAGACCGGTGTCCCTCCCAGCCAGCAAGCCAAGACGAGTATTCCCCAGAGCCGGCGCATGAAACTCGCAGTAGTCTGCCCTCTCGACATACGTCCCTCCCTTTCAGAGCAGCCAGCCTTACCATACCCGGAACAAGAAAGGGAGAGGTCGCGGAGAACGGGGTAGGCTGATTCTTATGCAGCCGGAAATGTGTGGTGCGTCATGAAAACGTCAGCGTCCTGCTGGGCAAAAAACACCAGACGGACTTCCGTGATAGTCGCGTCGGTAGCGAAGAAGTCGGCAATTGCCCGCGAGGCAACTGCCGCGGCTTCCTCACGCGGATAGCCGTACACGCCGGTGGAGATGGCCGGGAAGGCAAGCGTCGTCAGCTTATGCTGTACGGCAAGCGAGAGAGAGTTGCGGTAACAGGCGGAGAGAAGATCGTCCGCTTGCTCTCCGGCAGCACTATAGACCGGCCCGACCGTATGAATCACATGCCGGGCCGGTAGGCGTCCGGCTGTGGTGAGGACGGCTTCGCCCGTGGGCAGCCCGTCAGGATAACGAGTCCGCCGCAGTTCCTGACAGGCCGCGAGAATATCCGGCCCGCCGGCCCGATGAATGGCACCATCCACACCCCCGCCACCCAGCAGGCCTGCGTTGGCCGCATTCACCACCGCAGCGACCCGCTGTTGGGTAATGTCACCCACCAGGACGGAAACGCGGCCGTTGAGAAATGTATGCTGCGTCGAGGTCTGTGACATACGAGCAGCCACAGAAAAACGGCCCTATCCCGATTTAATCTTCCTGCACGGACAGTGCCCCTGACGGGCATTTGGCAACGACGGCCCGGACCTCGTCCTCTGACGCCGCGCTGGGGTCAATCACGAATTCTCCGCCTTCAACCTTAAAGACTTGCGGCAGGCTCTTCACACAATTTGCCGAATGCGTGCAGACTTCCTCGTCCCAGTTCACTTTCATACTACGCCCTCCCGTATGGTGTTGGTTTTCGTAGCCTAGCGCTTTCCCTAGGTGGTCGGCAAGGCGGCTTTACAGCGGCAGGATGCTTGAGTCACCTCTCGCCGCAGGAGCGGATAACAACGGTTGGTCTACTGAGGCCGGTTGTCGCTCTGGACTGCCTGACTTTTGTGGCATTCTTCGGACGAATCTGTTAGAGGAAAGGCAGGAGGGTCAACACCGTATGAAACAACTCCGCGTGATTACCGAGAAATGCACAAGCTGCATTCAGTGCGAGTTGGCTTGTGCCTTTGTTCAAACCGGGACCTTTCAGCCGTCGCGTTCCGTTATTCGTGTCCACATCTTTGACGAGCAAGCCGTCTACGCGCCCTATACCTGCTTTCAGTGCGATGAAGCCTGGTGCCTGACGGCCTGTCCGGTGAATGCGATCGGCATTGACCCGGACACGAACGCCAAGGTGGTGATGGACGACGTATGTGTCGGCTGTGCGGTCTGCACGGTGGCCTGCCCCTACGGCACCATGTTCTATAACCCGGATAGTCACAAAGCCTTCAAGTGTGACCTGTGTGGTGGTGACCCGGCTTGCGTCAAGTCCTGCCCGACCGGCGCGCTCGAATATGTAGATATGGATCAGCCGGACTGGCTGGCCAGTTGGGCGGACAAAGTCAACCAGGGCTTTCAACATATGCAGGACGAAGAAGGAGGCAACGCATGAGCGCGACGAACACAATGCATGGCTGGACCGGTACTGTCCTGCGCGTCAATCTGACCAGCGGCAGTATCACCAAGGAGCCGCTGAACGCCGAATGGGCCAGAGACTATGTCGGCGGCCGCGGGCTCGGCGTCAAATATCTCTACGAAGAGATGGACCCCAGCGTCGATCCGCTTAGTCCAGAGAACAAAATGATCTTTGCCACCGGGCCGCTGACCGGCACCAACGTATCCTGTGGCTCACGCTATATGGTCGTTACCAAGGGCGCGCTGACCAACGCTATTACCACCTCGAATTCGGGTGGCTTCTGGGGACCGGAGATGAAATTCGCCGGCTATGACATGATCATCCTGGAGGGCAAGGCCGCGCAGCCGTCCTACCTGTGGATTTATGACGATCGGGTGGAACTGCGCGACGCGACCCACCTGTGGGGCAAGACGGTTTGGCAAACCGAAGAAGCCCTCCGCACCGAGCTCGGCGTGCCGGACACCATCATTGCCAGCATCGGCCCGGCCGGAGAAAACCTGGTGCGCTTTGCCTGCATCATGAACGATCTGCACCGGGCCGCGGGTCGGTCCGGCGTAGGTGCGGTGATGGGCTCCAAAAATCTCAAGGCGATTGCTCTGCGCGGTACCGGCGGCGTCTCTCTGGCCGACCCGCAGGCATATATGGAAGGCCAATGGGCCATGAAGGAAAAGCTGCGGCAGTCGCCCGTGACCGCCGAGGGCCTGCCCATGTACGGTACGGAAGTGCTGGTCAACGTGATTAACGAGCACGGCGCCCTGCCGACCCGAAACCATCAGCAGACCGTCTTTGATGAGGCTGAAAACATTAGCGGTGAAACCCTGACTGAAACCCGTTTGGTCGCCAATAAAGCCTGTTTTTCCTGCACCATTGCCTGTGGGCGGGTCAGCACCCTGCCGGGCGAAGCCTCCTCGAAATACTCGGTCACCACCAATCCGCAGAACTGGAAAATCGCCGGCGAGGGTCCCGAGTACGAAGCGGCGTGGGCCATGGGCTCGGAGTGCGGCGTGGGCGACCTGGACGCGCTAATCAAGGCTAACTGGCTGTGCAATGACCTGGGTATGGATTCCATCAGCTTTGGGGCCAGCGTAGCCGCGGCTATGGAATTGTTCGAGAAGGGCACGGTCAGCCAGGACCAGACCGAGATTCCGCTAGAGTTCGGTAGTGCCGAAGCTCTCATTGCCATGGCTGAGAAGACCGCCTACCGGCAGGGCTTTGGTGATGCCGTGGCCGAAGGCTCCAAACGCATGACCGAAAATTTCGGTCGTCCAGAGTTCTTCATGGGCGTCCGCGGTCAGGAGTTTGCCGCATATGAAGCTCGTGCCATTCAGGGCATGGGCCTGGGCTATGCGACCTCCAACCGCGGTGCGTGTCACTTGAAAGCCTATACGGTTGCGGCCGAAATTCTGGGCTTGCCGCGTCAGATGGATCCGCGTGCCACAGAAGAGAAAGCAGAGATTACCAAGATCTTCCAGGACGCGACCTCAACCGTTGACGCCACCGGCCTGTGTCAATTCCTTACTTTCGGCGTAGGTCTGGAGGAGATGTTACCCCAACTGTCGGCAGCCACAGGCGTAACGTATACGCAGGAAGAACTGGTCCACATTGGGGAGCGTATCTGGAATCTGGAGCGGCTGTGGAACGAACGGGCAGGCTTCACCGGCAAGGACGACACCCTGCCCAAGCGGATTCTGGAAGAGCCCATCCCATCCGGCCCAGCCAAGGGCGAGGTCAACCGACTGGGAGAGATGCTGCCCGAGTATTATGAACTGCGGGGCTGGGATAAGGACGGCAAAATCTCCGAGGCAAAGAAGAAAGAGCTAGGGCTGGAGTAAAGGAGGTCTGTTTGGTCTATTGAGTCATTGGGTCTGTTGAATCTTGACTCCAAAGACTCAGCGGACTCAACGAACCTACAAGGAACACACGTCATGGCACAACACATCATTATTGGAGGGGGACCGGCCGGGGTGGCCGCGGCGGAAACGATCCGGGCGACAGCAGGCTCCGAAGCGCAGATCACTCTCATCTCCAACGAGTCCGCCTACTCGCGCATGGTCCTGCCCTACTATCTGGCGAACGATATTCCGGAGCGGCACGTACTGACCGGAGACGCGGCCTATTTTGAACAGCACGGTATTACGTCCGTGTTGGGCCAAGTCGAAAAAGTCGATGCCCAGGCGCGTACGGTTACACTCGGTGACGGCTCAAACCACACGTTTGACACTCTCCTCATCGCAACCGGCTCTTCGGCCCAGCGTCCTCCTATTGCCGGCATTGACCAGGAAGGCGTGTACACCTTCTGGACGCTCGAAGACGCAAAACAGGTCATGGCGAAGGCACAGGGAACGCCCAGGGCAGTGCTCATTGGTGCCGGCTTTATCGGTTTTATCGTCTTGAATGCCATGGCCAAGCTGGACTGGAACCTCTCGGTAGTTGAAACCGAAGCCCAGGTCTTGCCGCGTATGCTCGATGCCACCGGCGCGCAGGCGGTCGAAGGCTGGCTGACCAGCCAGAATGTAGCTGTTCATACCGGCGCGCAGGTCCAAAGCATCAGCCGTGAAGGTGAGGCACTCAACCTGTCGCTGAGCAACGGTGCCAGCCTGAGCGCGGATATTGTCATTTTGGCCACGGGCATTCAGCCCAACCTGAGCTTTCTCAACGGCTCCGGTATCCACGTTGACGGCGGCATTGTGGTTGACGACCGCATGCAGACCAATATTTCCGGCATCTATGCGGCCGGTGATGTTGCCGCCGGACCGGACCTGCTGAATGGCTCGCCCGCGGTGCATGCGATTCAACCAACAGCCGTTGACCACGGTCGGATTGCCGGCACGAATATGGCCGGCCAAGAGACACACTATCCGGGCAGCCTGCTGCTTAACGTGTTGGATGTCATCAATCTGCACTGCGCCAGCTTTGGCCAGTGGCGGACAGATGCGAAGGAGTCGATCACCACCGTCTGGAACCCGACGCGCCCGATTTATCGTAAATACGTCTGGGACGGCGATCGCATGGTCGGGGCACTGTTCGTCGGACCGATCAATGACGTCACCATGCTGAACGACGTTGGTATGGTCAAAGGACTCATCCAGACACAACAGGCCCTGGGAAACTGGGCAGACTACGTCAAAGAGAACCCGACCGATGTGCGGCGCGCCTATGTTGCCACCGGGACCGCGCAGAAACTGGTCGGGCAAACCCTCTTAGGTGCACCCGCCACGGCGCGCGCCTACCGGGTGGACGGGAAGACACCCCCGGCCTGGCAAAAAGGCTCGCACGGCCCGCTTATCGGTTCTCGCCCGGACGCGCTGGATACGCTTCCACGGACACCGACACCAGGTATTGAGAAGGGTGAATAATCGATGCAGGTCAGTATCAAACTCTTTGCCAATCTTCGGAAAAAACTACCCAAAGGCTCTCTCGGGAAAGCCACGCTTGATCTCACGGATCAGGCAACCATCAACGATCTGATTCATCATCTCGACATTCCTCTCGACCTGGCCCAGATGGTCCTGGTCAACGGCGAGCAGACCCGGGAGTTCGATCAGACGCTTACGGACGGGGACCAAATCAGCATCTTTCCGCCAGTGGCCGGCGGGAGCGAGTGAAACATCTGACGTGAAGAGGCAGTCAAACCGTTTCTATAATCTGCCTCTTCACTGTCCGCCTTCCTTTAACCAGTACACCCCTCAGCGGGGAATGATCGGCAGCACCACATGTGAGGGATGGGCCTCATCATGAAAGACGCGCTGGAGGGCCGGCTCCAAGCGACTGGCCTCACCGCTGGCCTCGCCGGTTTGCGGATTGCGGTCAAAACGCGGAAAGTTTGAGCTGGCAATTTCGAGCCGAATGCAGTGTCCGGCCTTGAAGACATTGCTGGTTGCCCACACGTCTATCGTAAACTCGTAGACCTCGCCGGGCTGGAGGAGCGTAGCCTGGGCTTTCGAGGTCCGATAGCGGCCCCGAATGATACCGTCTGTCAGGTTCTGGGCGTATCCTTCGGGGTGCACGTCCACCAACTTGGCCGTAAAATCCGTATCAACCGCGCTCGTGGCCGCATACAGGGTCACCGTGACAGGTCCGGTGACCTCGACGTCCTGCTCAAGGACGGGGGTGGTATACACCAGAACATCTTCCCGCTCTTCCACGGAACGTTGGTCGAACGCCCCGCCGGGAACGGCCGCCGGCCAGCAGCATAACCCGCCGCCTTTGGTCGGAACGGGGTGACGCGGGTCGGAGACGAAGACGTCCGCCGGTTCGCTACGTGGAGCCTCGGGGCTCAGGCTACCGTCACCGTTCAGGCCGTTCGCTTTACCGGCGCTGTGCAAGTAGTATGGCGTGTACCGTGTCCGAGCCAGCGGCCATTCGTTCTCATCCCGCCACGTATTCTCGCCCATGACGAAAATACGCACCGGCGGCTCTTCCAACAGGCCGTTCGCTTTACCTTTAAGCCAGTAGTCAAACCAGCGCAGGTGCAACCCGTCCAGGCCCGCAGCCAGTTGCGTCGTTGAGAGTCCAAAATTCGCCTCACCAACAACGTTGTTCAGCGGCAGCGCATGGTGCCACGGACCGATAACGAGTTTTTGGCCGTCGCGGGCCTCCGGCGTAGCACCGCGCTCGCGCATACCCAGATAATTGCGAATCGTGCCACCCAGGAAGATGTCGTACCAGCCGCCGACATTACAGGCCGGAACGGGGATCGTGTCATGCCGATTTTCGATATTGAGCTGCGCCCAGTAGTCGTCGTCGTCAGGATGTGCCAGCCAGTCGTAAAAATAGGACGCAGACTGATGAAAGAACGGAAAATCCTTGAGCGGCAGGTGACGAAACGCCTCACACATATCGTCGATCCCGGACAGGAGCTGTCCGACCTCATCCCGTAGTTCGGGCCGGTCTTTCGCCAGCCGCATGGCGGTATCGGGCGCCAGGCCGGTCATGGTCCAGCTTGCATTAAAGCCCAGCGCAAAGGCTCCGCCCTGATACGTCCAGCCCTCGTGGTAATCGGACGCCGTAATCAGCGGGAAGATCGCTTTCAGATGTGGCGGCCGGCTCAGCGCGGCCAGCCACTGGGTGGCCCCAACGTAGGACGCGCCATACATGCCCACGTTGCCGTCCGACCACGGCTGCACGCCACACCATTCAACCGTGTCATAGCCGTCGGCCATATCGTCGCGAAAGGTGTAAAACTCTCCGTCCGAGGCGTAGCGGCCACGCGAGTCCTGGACGACAACGGCATAGCCCTCACTGGCGGTTCGGATAATATCAAGCATGAGCATGGAAATTGTCGTCAGCCCCTTGTCGTATGGGGTCCGTTGTAAGATAACCGGATGCCTGCCCGTTGCCGGACGATAGACATCGGCGCGCAGCAGTGTGCCGTCCCGCATGGGGATGGCCACATCTCGTTCAACCGTCAGGGTGGACTCGCTCGTGGTCTCGCTCATAGGGGCCTCCTTAATTTCCCGACACGCAATCGACCTGCCCGAACAGTGCGGCCAGCCGCTCACAATCCGCCAACGGCAGCGGTTCTTTGAGCAGCGCGGCAATATTCTCTTTGAGATGCTCGACACTACCGGTGCCAGTCAGGACGCTGTCCATTCCGGGCTCATACCGGCAGTAGCGATAGGCCGCCTCGGGAAGGGTCTCGGCTTTCCCCGTGTCAGTCAGAAAGCCGAGCACATCCGGTATCTCACACAGGGCGGGATCGATTTGGTTCTTATCTCTGAGTTCAGCCAGAATTTTTTTCAGACGGGCCGGGCGGCTGAGCGCGTTCCGCACGGCGAACATGCCCATGGTTCCAATGTTCCTGGCCTGGGTGTGCGGAAACACCCGTTGGCGGGCGGACTGGTTGAGCAGATTGAAGCCAACCATCATCACGTCCCAGCAGTCGTCTTCCAGAGCCCGTTTGAGCATAGCGTGCTGCGGGTCGGGAATGAACGCCTCGGTCACACCGAGAAAGCGAACCTTGCCCTCCTCGCGTAGTCGGGCCAGCACGGGAGCAAGCGTGTCGTACGCGTACTGGTACTGCTTGGGCCGCACCCCGTGGAGATAGAACACGTCCACATAGTCGGTCTGGAGGCGTTTGAGACTCTGTTCCACGCCACGCCGCAGCTCTCCGCTTGGGTCGTCACCCTCAGGGTCCGGACACAGCTTTTTGGTGGAAATCACGATCTGGTCGCGGCCAACGTCCTGTATCGCCTTACCGACAATGCGCTCTGTCCCATACGCCTCGGCGGTATCGATGAGGTTGATGCCCAGGTCTAACGCCTGCCGGACAACGCCAACGGACTCCTGCTCGGTTTTGCCCGTTTTCTGCCCCAGCCGGCTGTGGCCGCCACACCCGAGGCCGGCCACGCTGACCTTGAGGCCGGTCCGTCCGAGGGTCGTGTATTGCATATATTCCCCGCGCAGTGAGGCCATATGGCCTGAGATCCAGAATCATCAAACCATATGCCCCTTCCCCTCTTTTCTGCAAGCTATTCAATCCAGACGTTTGGTAGCGGGAAAAGAGCATCTTGCTTTTCGGGCGGTCCGGCGCTATGGGCAGGAGGACGATTAGTCATACACACCAAAGGAGGGAACACACCATGGCGAACAAAGATTTTGAGGTCAAACAAATCCTCAAGGCATATCGGCAGGGGCTGATCTCGGACGAACTCTTTGCCGAACAGATGCAGGAAATCGGAGGGAACGGCGCATCCGGCGGGCTTGACGTTGCCAACGTCTTTGACCACCGGGGGAGTGAGGTTGCCAAGCTCCAGGAGACCGATTTGAGCCAGACGGTCGCCTTCACCCTGCCGGCCGGCTATAGCAACGACGAAGAGAATACCCACAAGGGCGACCAGATCATTTATGTCGTCGAAGGCTGTGCCACCGCCAGAGTGTCCGGCAAAGAGCAGGACATCAAGGCCGGCGATGTACTGATGATTCCGGCCGGCGCGCCACATACGCTTCGGACCGGAAACGAATCATTCTTTGGCTTTACGATCCTGGCACCGCCCGAACTGTAGCAACACGTCCCAGTTCAGACGGCCTCTTCGACAATGCCAATGCAGGGGCGCAGCAGGCTGCGTCCCTACGCCAACGCCCGGATCACCTCATCCGACGTACACACGGCAGTGAGTCCTCCTAGTGCTGCACCTAGAATGACCCCATGGGCCTCTTCGGTCGTGGCCGCGCAGCAATCTTCAGGAATGAAGATATGATAGCCACGGTCAGTACCGTCCCGTGCCGTGCCTTCGACAACGCCGTCTGTCGCGATACCGGTCAGCACCAAATGGGTGCGCCCCTGGGAATTGAGAATGGCTTCCAAAGGACTGGCGTAAAAGGAACTCACCCGCGTTTTGGTAATCACCAGGTCTTCCGGCTCGGGGGTGAGGTCAGCATGGATCTCAGCTCCCCACGTCCCGTCCTGCAGGGCTTCCATTTGCTTGATCACCTGAAAGACCTTCACGTGCTCCAGCAAGTCGGAGTAATCCGGCCGGTAGGCATGTCGCACATGGATGATCGGCACCTTGGCCGTCCTGCCCGCGGCAGTCAGGGCGCTGATATTACCCAGGATGTTCTTTTCCTTAATAAGCCTGGGCATGGCCCCGCCAGTCAGGTGCCCGCCAAATTTCCCGTCTTCATGCACGATGTCGTTCTGGCAGTCCATTACCAGAATGGCGGTTTTATCTTTTGGCAATGTGAGATCACTCATGCGATTCTCCTCCTTTTTAAGCCCTATAGTGTACCCGGCGCATTCACTTTCACTCCATATCCATATCACATCGTTTCAGATTGACAGACCAGGACATCCTCTATCTAATCGCGGCTGATGAGAGAGCCAGATTCCTTGGACGACCTCAAGAGCGAGGACGGGAGCGCAGACCGTAGCGAAGGCATCTTCTATGGCTGGCTGATTGTCGGCGTCCTGTTCTTTATCTCCATCATCGATGGAGGATTCACCTATACCTTCTCGACGTTTCTGAAACCACTCACCCAGGAATTCGGCTGGTCACGAGCCGAGACCGCCACGGCGTTCTCTCTGTATTTGCTGGTTGCCGGCCTGGTTCTACCCGCCTGGGGCTGGCTCATTGACCATGTTGGTGCCCGCTGGGTCTTTCTGCTGAGTGCCCTGATTGACGGCGTCGCTCTGCTCCTGCTCAGCGCCGTCAGCAGCCTGCCCGGCTTCTACGCCCTCTACCTGTTTTTGGGCGTCGGGCTGGCGGGCATCGGACCCATGCCCGTGGGGAAGGTCATTACCCAGTGGTTTGTGGACAAACGGGGTCTGGCGATGGGTATCGCCCTGGTTGGCGCGAGTGGCGGGGGGCTGGTGCTCGTCCCGCTGTGCGGTTTTTTGATCGCCGAGTTCAGTTGGCGGGTGGGCTATCAGGTCTTGGCCGGCCTGTCCCTCTTCGGCATGCTGCCCCTGGTCTGGTTCTTTGTCGTTAACTCCCCGCAGGAAAAGGGCCTCAAGCCCTTGGGACAGGATTATTCGAAAGTACGTCACACCCTGCTGGGACCCGAGCCAGAGCAGGACGTGCGGGACTGGACCCTCAGACAAGCGCTGTCCACGTCAACATTTTGGCGTTTAGGGGCCGCATTCTGCCTGGGGCTGATGGCGGGAGGGGCTGTGCATGCCCACCAGGTCGCCTTTTTTCAGGATGCCGGGTATAGCCTCGAGTTAGCTTCAACGATTACCGGTATCTCTTTAGGTATGAGTATGGCCGGGCGGTTTCTGGCAGGCTGGGTCAGCGAACACATCCGCCACCCCCACGCCATCCTGGCCGGATGTCTGTGCATGCAGGCGGTCGGCATCGGAGTGTTACTCTTTTTGGAGAGTCTCGGGTTTTGGGCGCTCACGCTCTTTGTATCGCTCTTTGGACTCGGCTATGGCGGTATGATTGTGCTGTGGCCCTTGATCGTCGGACATGATTTCGGCCGGCAGGCTTTTGGGGCCATTGCCGGTGTACTGGGGACGTTGGGACTGAGTATTGGCGGCGCGCTGGGGCCGGTCATTGCCGGCGTGTTGTACGATAACACCGGCAATTATGACTGGGCATTCCTATCTTGCGTCGGCGCATTTTTGGCGGGTGCAGGGGCCGCGGTCGTAGCGCCGGAACCACAGGCGGTGTAGACCGGTTTGCGGTCGTGCAGGGCTCCAGACAAGAGGCGCCCTCACCCTAGCCCTTGTATGTTGACGTGGTAGGGGGAGGGATAGGGTCCAAAAGCAGAACTTCCGGTTAGGTTGTAACACCAAGATACACGTACAGGATTGACGCGGCAAAGCTTGAAACGCTGCGGACAGCATGAAGTCTGCCCCACTTCTCAAGCAGCACTTGGGTTTCTTCTGAGGTGCGGTCGCGCTCTGGGTCAAGCAGTCGCTTGTTCGTCGGCATGATGCCTAAGAAAGTGAACGGCACGACGCTGAAGATGAGGCAAGCTCCCACGAACCATAGCCCCACACCCCCGTTAATCGCTACCGCAACGCCTGCCAGTGTGGCGAGAAGCGCGAGAGAAGCTTGCATAACTGCGGCACGTTTGTAGCTCGGTCCAAAAACAGTGGCGGCCAGTTCCGTTCCACAGGCGAGGCGGGCCGGATGCTCCACCACAGTACCGTAAATCGCCGCACCAGCAAAAATCGAGCATGCAAGGATGGCGATAATTTCTAGAATTTCCATACTCGCCTCACAAGACGGCCTCCCAGTCCTGTCAGGTTTTAACCAGAAGCCCGTGGCCCCCGCAGCAACCGACCGGGCAGTGCGCCCGTGTGTTCGTTGTGGCGCAAGACCGTCTCGCCGTTCACGACTGTGGCGAGAAAGCCATGCGCCTGTTGCTTGAGTCGTCGCGCGCCAGCCGGCAGATCGTAGACGACTTCCGGCAACTGCGGTGCAACGGTCTGGGGATCAAAGATCACCATATCGGCGTTCCAGCCCTCACGCAGCAATCCTCGCCCGCTCAGGCCCCAGTGAGAGGCAGGAACGAAGCTCAACTGTCGCACTGCCTCTTCCAGGGTCAGCGCCTGCTTCTCCCGAACCCAATGACCGAGGACGTGGGTTTGGAGGGATGAGTCCATGATCTGGGAGACGTGCGCACCGGAGTCCGAAAAGGTGATAACCGAACGTGGGTGCCGCATCATTTCCAACACATGATCTTGATTGTGGTTGACGAGCGGTTGCAGGAAAAACTGTTTCAGGCCCTTCTCCAAAGCGAGATCAATAAACACTTCGACCGGGTCTTGATTGCGCTCATCGGCAATCTCGGCGATTGAACGATACGGTGGAGTGGCAGAGTCCATGACAAACAACCACTTGAAATTCGCCGCGCGCGGCTCGGCACCAACACCCTTGTTCTGACCGCGCGGCCGTTGGTGGACGGCTTCAACCAGCTTCTGACGTGTTTCCGGGTTACGCAGCGCGGCCTCTTGGGCGGCTAATGGGCGTTTTCTGATATCCTCCCACACGGGTAATGTATCGAACGGCGTCGCCGTCTCGAATGACAGCACCACGTTCAGCGGGCGACTATGTACCTGAATGAATATCCGTCCGCCCGCCTCGGCGGTTTCATCGGCCAAGGTAAAGAACGGCTGCCACATATTTGGCGCTTGGCGGCTGCTGAACATGCCAAACGTGATCGGCACGCCGGTGTCAACGGCGAGCGCCTTAAGGCGGCCAAGATACTCATCAATCCGTTCAGGATCGAACCGGGCATCTTCGTTGGCAATTTCAAATACACCGGCATTCAGCTCGCCCATGGTGCCAACCAGTTGGCGCACTTCCTCCCAGGTCGCCAGCCGGCTGGCGACCGGTTGACCGTCCGGCGTCTGATGGTTGTGGGTGCGTGAGGTGCTCAGTCCAATAGCGCCCGCCTGAATCGCAGCCCGCACTTCGCGCTGCATGGCTTCCAGGTCCGCCGGGCTTGCTTCTTGCGTAAATGCACGCTCCCCCATGACGTGGGTCCGCAGCGCGGAGTGCCCGATATAGGCGGCATAGTTAATACCCTTCGGAAGCGCATCGACCGCATCCAGGTATTCCGGGTAGGTAGTCCAACTCCACGGAATCCCGGCTTCCATTGCTTCCGGGGCAATATCTTCTGCCCGTTCAAGATTGCGCATCACCAGCAGTTTATCCTGCTCGGCACACGGGGCGAGCGAAAAACCGCAATTTCCCATCACTACACTGGTGATACCATGCCAGCAGGAGCACGTCCCCAGCGGGTCCCAGAACACCTGGGCGTCCATATGGGTGTGCGCATCGATAAACCCTGGGGCGACTACATGACCCTCGGCATCAATCACCTCCCGAGCACCGTCGCGGATTCTGCCGATGGTCGCGATTTTTCCGTGGCTGATACCGACGTCAGCCTGGAAGCGGGGCAGCCCGGAACCATCAATAACCGTACCGTTTTTCAGAATCAGATCGTATTGCATGCCCCCTCTATAAACGATGCGAGAGAGCGAAAGCAAGGCATAGCAACATGGTCGAATCTGACGTAGAGTATGGACAACGAAGAGCCATCAGTAAGGAGGGAGAGCTCATGTCGGAGTATACACTCATTTCAGCAGACTCGCATTTTGTTGAGCCGCCTAATATGTGGGCCGAGCGGATAGATAAGAAATTTCGTGACCGTGCCCCTCGCACCGTCAAGGGGCTGAACGGTCGTGCCGGGGAGTGGTTCGTGTGTGAGAATATCACCCCCATGTCCGTCGCCGGCTTCTTTGGGGCTGGTGTGCCGTCGCCGGAACTTCCCGAGCACAACAAAAAGGGCTTTGATGAAGCGCCCAAGAGCGTCTGGGACCCCGCCTATCGGATCGCGGACCAGGATCGTGACGGCGTCCGGGCAGAGGTTATTTATACCTCCATGGGGATGCCGCTGTTCGGCTTGGACGACGCGGAATTGCGCTATTCCTGCTTTCGCGCCTTTAACGACTGGGCCACTGAATATTGCAGTTACGACTCGAAGCGGCTCGTCCCGTTGGGTCTGATCACGCTGGAAGACATTCCGCTGGCCGTGGACGAACTGCAACGCATCGCCAAACAGGGCATGCGGGGTGCCATGATCTGGGCCGAACCGCCAGACGACCGTCCCTATAGTCATCCCGACTATGAGCCGTTTTGGGCCGCGGCCCAGGACCTGAATATGCCGCTCTCCCTCCACATTCTCACTGCTCGGAGTGGCACGGGCGCAAACCAGGCCAGCGGCAAGGGTTTTCTGCTGTCCCTGGCGACCCTCCACCACCAGATTGAGCGCTCGATTTCCGAGATGGTCTATGGCGGCGTACTTGAGAAGTTTCCCGGCCTGAAAATCGTCTCTGCGGAAAACGACGTCGGCTGGATGGCCTATCTCATGTACCGGCTCGACATCGTGCAGCGTCGCTTGGGTGCACTCGGTAATATGGACCTGCCGAAGCGCGCCAGCGACTATGTCAAACGTCAGGTGTATGCGACCTTTATCGCCGACCCGGTGTTTGTGGACTCGCTCCATCGCTACGGTCCGGACAACACCATGTGGTCGTCCGACTATCCGCATACCGCGGCGACCTTTCCGCGTTCACGGGAGATCGTCAACAAGCGGCTGGGCATGCTGCCCGACGAGGAACTGCGCAAGATCGTTCACGATACCGCCGCTCGCGTGTACGGCCTGGAGTAAAACAGCACCGCTATTGATCCCTGCCATAGATAGACAAGGCCGAGGGCACGCTCTCGGCCTTGCTATAGAAAGAGAATGATATGAAACTCTCGCAGCCCCGCATCACCCCACTCACAGCAGACGAATGGACGGACGAACAACGCGCTTCTCTTGAGGCCCGCTCCCGTGAGGGCCGGGTGTATAATGTGGTTGGTACCCTGGCGCGACATTGGGAGGCCGCAAAGAAATTCCAGGTCTGGGCCTACCACATCATGGGTGAGACCTCGACCCTGGTCCCCAGAGAGCGCGAGCTATTGATATTGCGTATCGGCTGGCTGTGTCAGGCCGAATACGAATGGGGCCAGCATGTGATTTTCGGCAGAGAAGCCGGACTGACGGACGAAGAAATCGCGCGAATCAAAGAGGGCCCAAACGCGGACGGCTGGGACCCGTTTGATGCCAGTCTGCTACGCGCCGCAGACGAACTGCACGCGGACGCGTTTATCAGTGACGGCACCTGGGCGGCCCTGAGCGAGCGCTATACGACCCAGCAACTCATGGACGTGGTCTTCACCGTCGGCCAGTACAATATGGTGTCCATGGCACTCAACTCCTTCGGGGTGCAACTGGACAACGGTGTCGCCGGCTTCTAAAGGTAACCCCCTCCAGCCGCACTTCAAAGCACACTTCTTATCCATAATATTGCATTAAGTATCCTTTCACTAGCTTTAAAATGCGATAGTATAGTATTTAGTGCAGAAAAACTGTAGGAATTGCCATTATAGCAAATCGTACAGTTCGCTTAATCCTGCATAAATTAAGGAGTGGCCTAAAATGCTAATTCAATTCAGTGTTCAGAATTATCGATCATTCCATGAGGAACAAACACTCTCCCTCGTAGCAGGCAAGGACGCTGCTCACCCCGATTCACTCATTAACTGCGGGGAGAAATTCCGATTGTCCAAAGTCGCATCAATCTACGGGGCAAATGCTTCTGGAAAAAGTAACCTTGTGAAGGCAATGAAAGCGATGGAACGCTTTGTCCTATTTTCGGCCACTGAGATGAACCTGGGCGATAGGATTAAATGCGCTTCTCCGTTCCGGCTAGACACCTCAACCACCCAGGAGCCCTCCCGATTCGAGATTACCTTACTCATAGAAGGCGACATTTTTATCTACGGATTTTCCGTGACAAAGGAACAAGTGCATGATGAATGGCTCTTTGTTCAGCCGCAAGGGAAACGAATCTCAAAATGGTTACAAAGGTCACGTGATAAGGCTAGTGGAGCCACATCATGGGCTTTTCGGGGACCACTTAAAAGGGACGCAGGTCTGCTTAAAGAGAAAACACGGGACAACGGTCTTGTACTGTCACGAGCAGCGGAGCTGAACATTGAGGCTGTGAAACCTCTATATCTCTGGTTTCGCAAAACGTTTTGGGTTTTTGATCTTTCAGAGACACCACGGGTTCTTGGGCAGTCTACCGCGAAGAAAATAAGTGAAGATGAGGAGTTCCGAAGCCGGGTCGTTCGATTCATGAGAGAGGCCGACTTCGGAATAAACAGTCTATCGGTAGGGGAAGAGCCGCTGCCAAGCATTCCCGACGATGCTCCGAAAGAACTGCAAGAGGTAATCGTAAATTTACAGAAACTGGCAGGTAACGAAAAGTTTACATATTTCTCGGTTACTATGGAACATTTGATAAATGGTGAGAAGGCTCCAATATCATTCAGTCTTGAGGAAGATGAGTCTCAGGGAACCCAACGTTTCTTTGCCTTAGCAGAGCCCATTTTATCAGCGTTGTCAGATGGGGACCTCCTTGTGATTGATGAACTCGACTGTAGTATGCACCCACTACTGACACGGAAAGTTATCGAATTATTTCAAAGTCCAGAAGAAAATACGAAGGGTGCACAACTGGTTTTTGCCACTCATGATAGTTCTGTCATGGACCAGACACTATTGCGGAGGGACCAAATTTGGTTGACAGAAAAACGAGCAAATGGAGCTACTGAGTTGTTTTCCTTATACGATTTTGGTGCAGACTCTCGACCACGAAAAAACACGGCTTTCGAAAAGAATTATTTAGCAGGGAGATATGGAGCTGTTCCGAGCTTTGGTCCCTTCTTTGAAGATCTCTAAACAGAATTAACAGCGTCCGATGCAAAACGATGCAGAACAGAATAAAGCGTACGCCTCGAAAGAAAAAACTTAAGAAGACCATTTTGATCGTCTGTGAAGGTGAAAAAACCGAGAGATATTACCTTGACGGCCTTAAACATGAGGAAACTATCCGTGAGGCATTCACAATTACCATAGAGGGTGGAAAAGGTGGATCACGAAGCCAAATTATTAGACGGGCAATCAAGAAGAAGGATGCGCAGCGCAAAGAAATGGACGCCGTCTTTTGTGTGCTCGATACCGAATCGCTGGAAAATACTCAGGTAAAAGAAGACCTTGAAGCGGCTCGACAAGAAGCGGCCCGTAACGATATCACTCTCTATCTGTCTAATCCAGCTTTTGAAGTTTGGTTCTTGGCCCATTTCAGAAGAACATCGCGGTCATTCAGGGATTGCGATGCGGTAATTATAGAGTTGGATAAGGAATGGAGGAGAGCTTTCAGACAGCCTTATAACAAGAGTGATACTAGGTTATATCAAAAGTTAGCAAAAGACACTCAAGTCGCGGTAACTAACGCAAAAATGGTTGTCGAAATTGATCATAGGGAAAAGTCCGATATTGCTGATCGAAATTCGAGTACAGATTTCTACCGATTAGTGGAAAGGCTCCTTTCTGGCACTTGGTAGTGTGAAGAAGCGACCCTCAGCCTTCATCAACGTACCCGCGTAGCGCCGGCAGCACCCGCTCGCCCAATAGAGGAATGGGTGGTGGTGCCGGAACTGGTGTTTCAACACGCTGGCTGATCCGTCGCGCTGCTTCGTTATACGGAGGACAGACGCCGGAAATACTCCCAGGCGCTACGTGGTGATCGAACAGTCACCGGACCGCGGCAGTTCGGTGGGAAATGCTTCAGGTTGCCGGTCACCAGCGTTCGCGAGCTTATTTGGCTGGCAACCTCCAGGAATACCGTGTCATCCGCGTCAGGCGGGGCTCGGTGCGGCCATGGCAACGCGGTAACATGTTCCTGGAATTGCAGGATTGCGAAAAAGGCATCCTGCCAAGCTTGTGCTATGCCAAACCGTGGGCGTGCTAAGACTTCCCGGTACTCCAACTCAATGCGGTCGTCAAACGCAAGTCGCAACCGACGGGCCAGGAGCGCATCAACGAGTCGACCCGGTGGTCCAAAAGGCGAGAGAAGTCCTGAGACGAGGACGTTGGTGTCCAGCACCCAGACAGGGGCCTCAGCCACGCCGCGCTCTTTGCTTGCGCGCCCGCCGTGCGGCTCTGATCTCTCGCTCTACGTCTGCAGACGTAACAACCTCCGCACCACTTTGGTGAGCCTGTGTGCGCATCGCGCGCACCGCCCGACGGGCACGGGCAAACACGATCTCGCCGATATCCTCAAAGAGTGTGGCGTCACTGGTGGGAATCATGATGCTGCGGGGAACCCCGTCTTTGGTGACCACCAGCGCCCCTTCCCGTTCAAGTTCTGCCCACACCTTGCCTGGCGCTGCGGTTAACATTCGTGAGGCGATAGTCTTCATGCGTGACATTTACTCAACGTAATGTCGTGCGTCAAGAGAGATATAGCTCCCGGTCCACTCATCAAGAGACAGCCGACTCCACACGGACCGTGACTACGTCGGTGTCGTGGAATTGCTGATGGCGTACGGACGTAGCGTGGTGTTGGAGCATGCGCAAGGAAAGCTCATCTTCATTGGGTATCTCAGCGGCCTGTTCACTGAGGACTGCCATTTGATCCTCTAAGTTGGCCTTGTTGGCAGACACAATAAACTCCAAATCAATTGCTCTGCCATTCTTTCGTGCAATGAGGAGCATTTGGCGCTCTTCTCCTGCTTTTCCATCGTCTTTCTGTTGAATAAACGTCAGTAATGCTTCCTCTCCGACCGCCCGGAGTTGCGCTGCCCATTCCGGGCCACAGCGTTTGCGGGTGGCAAATTCAGACAAAAAAGTGTCTAGTTTCGGAAGTGCCTCTATATGGACGGTAGTCTTGAAACGTTGCGGTCGTGAGCCCGTCAGGCGAAGGAATAAGGTCAGGACGATCACCATGCCGCAGCCGGTCGTTACCCCGTTCTCTAACAATTCCCCTAGCGTTCCGTGGAGATAATCAGGGAATATCCAGCCAAATTGCATGGCAATTCCGGTCCAGAACGAGAATCCGACAATCACCCCCTTTTGGTAGTCGAGTCCGTCCTGGACAAGAACTCGAATACCCATCACAAAGAGAACGGACACGATTACGATGAGGTACGCTGCCATGACCGGACTCGGGATGGCCAAGACCACCGCGATCAGTTTGGGCAGGAAGGCAATCACCACGAACAGCCCTCCCACGCACACGCCAACCGCCCGCGATGCCACTCGGGTGATTTCGGCAATCGCAATACTTGCCGCATAGGTCGTGTTCGGCACCGTGCCAGCAAGCCCAGAGAGCAGGTTGCCCAGACCGTCGGCATTGAGCGAGCCTTGAATCGAGCGAAAGTCCACGGCCCGTGGTCTGCGCCACGAGGCCCGTTGCATTGCGATAGTATCCCCAATCGTATCGAGCGCCCCCACAAAGGTTATCATCACGAACGCCGGGAGCAGTGCCCAGAAGTGCGGACCGAAGCTCAGATCGAATCCGGGCCATACCACGGAGGGCGTCCCAATCCAGTCGGCTTCAGGAATGCGGGCGGTGTCGTAGATGCCGAAAAAGACCCCCGTGATACTGCCGGCTCCTAAGCCGATGATGGGCGCCCACAATCGTAACATTCCGGAACCGCGAATCGCCACAACGACCATCGCGATGACGGTTGCGGCCGCCGTTGCCGGTGCGGCCGCAGAAGAAGCCCACTCTGGCACGTCCACCAACTTCTTCATAATAAGCGGCCCAATCATGATGGGAATCAGGAGCATCGCGGTACCGGCCACTGTGGGCGTGAATATCTGCCGTAGGAGCGACAACTTCCCGGCCATGATGAACTGGAAGAAGGAGGAAATGATGATCAAACTCGCCAACAGACCCGGCCCTCCCTGCTCCAGTGCAGAGACACAGACGGGAAGGAAGGCAGTTGTACTGCCCATGAGCAGAATATAGCCCGAGCCAAATCGCCCAAACCGGATCACTTGAACGAGCGTCGTGATCCCGCCGATCACCAGCGCCGAAAAGACCGCCCAGGACAGATACGCCTCGCTACCTTGCGCTAATTGGATCATCATGGCGGGAGTCACCATGATGCTCGCCATAGCAATCACGGCATACTGGAATCCAAGCCCGAGGAGGAGCGGGAGCGGTGGGCGTTCATCAGGCTCGTAGCGAATATCCTGGTGAGTGTCTGTGGACTGATCCGCCATTATTCACTTCCTCCTTGTATAGCCCCTCCCTAACCTAACGAAGAGACACCTATAGAACCCACAGGCTTCGAGACCAGCGTACTCCCGAAGCAGTAGTGTCTCGGTTTGAAAAATTTTGATCAGGAAAGAAAAATGGGGAAGTCTGTCCTCCCACATCTTGAACGGTACAATGTCGCTAAGCCTTTCAGCTCCCATCAATATACGCCCGCAACGCCGGCAGCACCCGCTCGCCTAGTAAGCGCAGGCCCTGTGCGGTTGTGAGACCGTGGGGAGTACCGAACTCGACTCGTCGGGCACCTACCTCGAACAGCGCCGCAGCTTGACTGGCTACCTGGTCTGGCGTTCCGGCAAAAGCCAACCGCTGGAGTAAATCGTCAGAGATATAGCTCCCGGCTCGCTCAAAATCGTAGGCGTCAGTCGCCTCCTTGAGACGCGCCAATAACTCGGGCTCAATGGCCAGGCTGTGGTCCAGCGTAGCGATAATCGGTAGATAGAGCGCGGCTTCTCGCCGCGCCAGATCACGAGCAGCTTTGCCGTCCGTATCAACCACTGTGACCGCTCCAACCACGAGGCCAATTTCGTCAGCCTGCCTTCGGGCCTGCATAGCGCTCTCGGCTATGGCAGCACGCATATGAGACACTGCGGTCGGGTTCGTTGTCCCGCCGAGTTTGACCTCTGCGATCTCTTCAATACACGCCGCCAGCGTCTGTCGCCCCCACGTCCCCAACAAGAAAGGTAGCGCTGGCCGGTGTATCTTCCAGCGTAGGGCCGCACCGCCCGCTAAGGAAAACACCTCTCCCCGATAGGGTTCGGTCGATTGGCTGAGCAGATGTCGAATGCAGCCAAACGCCTCACGGAGCGCGGTGATGGGCCGCTGCGGGTGCAGGCCGACAAAATCCAGCCAGCCTCCGCGCACCAAGCCCAAGTACGCCCGCCCGTGCGAGGCTTCATCAAGAAGCACAATATCGCCGGCGATATTGATGGGGTGACAGGTAAACGGATTGACCGCCGCGGGACCGATACGGACGTGGGTCGTGTGTCGCGCGATTTCCAGCAACGGCAGCCAGGCGGGCTGATAGAGCATGTCATTGTAGACGCTCACACCGGCAAAGCCGTAGTCTTCAACGATTTGCGCCAGCGGCCCATAAGCCGAAACGGGCTTATCCGTCTGAAAGGCAATGCTGACTGAACGGGGCATCGCAAGTTTATGACGCAGCGGCCAGGGATGTGGCCGCTGCCGTGGGTGAATTCATCGTCCTCTACGCACCAGGCGCGAAAGCCTCAACTGCACGCATATCGGGCAGGGATTCGTCGTCTACCTTGACCGGCAAAAAGCAGACATGCGTGGCCCCAGCTTTGAGATGAGCGTCGATACGATCCTGAATCTGCTCCTCGCTACCCCAGGCAACAATGGCATCCACCAGGGCATCGCTGCACCCGTCTTCAAAGTCCGCGTCCTGCCAGCCCAGGTTTTTCAGGTTGTTGGTGTAATTGGGCAGGCGGGGGACATAGGTCTTCATATACTGCCGCGCGGCGGCACGGGCCTTGGTCGCATCCTTCTCAAGGATCACTGCCTGGGCGGCGCAGATCCAGGCGTCAGGACCAATCTGCTCACGTACCTTGGCCGTATGTTCCGGCGGCACGAAATAGGTATGCGTGCCCTGGGCCTGTTCGGCGGAGAGGGCCAGCATCTTGGGATGCAGGGCTGCGATCACAATGGGAGCCGGCTCTTGGGGTTTGGGCGCTTGATAAAAGACATCTTTCAGCTTCGGCAGATATTCCTTCATATAGCTGTACGGCTTGTTGTAGTCGTGCCCGCGCAGATTGGACACGATCGGCTTGTGACTGACGCCAATGCCGAGCACAAAGCGACCGCCCGACAGCTCGGCCACCGTGTTGGTTGCCGTGGCCATGGTATAGGCGTCCCGCGCCCAGATATTGGCAATTCCGGTTGCAATGGACAACTGCTCGGTATTACTCAGCAGATAAGCGGCATGGGCAAACGGCTCACGCCCGACCGCCTCGGGTATCCACAAGGTTTTATAGCCAGATTTCTCAACGGTCCGGGCGAACTGGGCACTTTCAGGAGCCGTCATTCCATCCAGAAAAAACCAGACACCCACTTTACCGATATCCATAGAAAACCTCCTCATTCAGCAGTCTCGTCGTTGGCGACGAACCCGCACCATATGCCGCGCATTATTGGGCTGTCAATCTTGGGCCAGGGTTGAGGGCCGCGCTCCCTCGCCAAGACAGGCGGGGATGTGGTATAGCAGCTTTCGAGAAAGGACCGATTCCCATGTCCCTGACATTTCGCAAACTCCATTCCCATTTCGCAGCCGAGGTCAGCCCCATTGATCTCCGCCAGGTGACTGACCCTGAAACGCTGCTGGAGATTCGCGCCGGCATGGACGAGTACGCCCTGCTCGTCTTCCGTAACCAGCGTTTCACGGACGAGGAGCACCTGGCCTTCGCCCAACGCCTGGACGGCCAGTTACACACCAAGACCGGCATCAGCGCCCTCCAGAAGAGCCGGCTGGGCAACGAGGCATTGGCCGATGTCTCTAACCTCAACGCGGACGGTGAAGTCTATCAGGCCGATGACCGCAAGCGCATGTACGGCCTGGGTAATCGGCTGTGGCACACGGATGCGTCCTTCCAGGACCCGCCCGGACGCTACTCCATGCTCTTTGCCAGGGTCGTCCCGCCCGTCAGCGCGGACACGGAGTATGCCGATATGCGAGCGGCCTATGACCGCTTATCGGACGAGATGAAAGCCCGGCTTGAAGGGCTGCGCGTGCATCACTCAATCGCTCACTCGCGCCACGTCCTGGGTTTCGAGTTTTCCCAAACGGAGCAGGAGATTCTCAAGGGCGCGATTCATCCCCTGATCCGCACCCTGCCACGCACGGGTCGCAAGTCGCTCTACATCGCGGCGCACGCCTCCAAAATCATCGACTGGCCGACCCCCGAGGGACGCCTGCTGCTGCTCGAACTGATTGAGCATGCTACCCGACCGGAGTGTGTCTATCGTCACCCCTGGCAAGTCGGAGACCTCGTGATCTACGACAATCGGGCGACCATGCACCGAGCCCGGTCATACGCAGACACGACATACCGGCGTGAACTGCGACGGGTGACCTCGCTGGATGTCGAGTACGGTATCGAGCAGGCTGGCGTGGCACCTCATTAAGACAGGAAGCAAGGAGAGAGGAAAGGAGAGTCCCCCATGGCAAATGTCCAGACAGTACTCGGCGACCGTTCCACCGACGATTTGGGATTCACCCTGATCCACGAGCATTTAACCGTCGGTTTCCCTGGCTATGAATGGGACAACACCAGTTTTGACCGCAAAAAGGAAATCGCCGGCGCCGTTGAAAAGCTCAAAGAGATCAAAGAGCTCGGCGTGACCTCGTTTGTTGACCCCTGTCCGATGGAATTGGGTCGCGACCCGGAATTTGCCGCGGAATGCGCGGACAAATCCGACCTGAACGTCGTGGTCGCCACGGGTCTGTACAACGAAGCGCTCGGTATTCCGCCCCACTTCCGGAGTCTGCCCGCGGACGATATCGCCGAAATCTATGTGCGGGAGATTACGGACGGCATTGATAAAACGGGCATCAAAGCCGGCCTCATCAAAACCGCGACCGGCGGGATTCCGGGCATGACCGAGACCGCCAAAACGATCGGGACGCACGAAGAAACCTGTTTGCGCGCAGCGGCCCGCGCCCATAAGGCCACAGGTGTTCCCATCCTGTGTCACAATGACGAGTTGGGCCCGTTTGGCCGCGAGACCCTGGACGTGTTTGAAGATGAAGGCGTGGATTTCAATCGGGTGCTCATCGGCCACGCCTGTGGTGTGGGAGATATGCGTTATTATTTTGACGTTTTAGACCGAGGTGCGTGGATCGGGTTTGACCGTTTCGGCATTGACATCATTGCTCCGGATAAAATGCGCCTGGCCTCGCTGATTGGCCTGCTGGCCGTCGGCTATGACCGGATTATGCTCTCGCACGATGCCGTCCATTGTCTGCTGGGCCGGCCCAGCAAAGCCTGGGAGCAGTTTGTCGAAGCCTGTCCGAACAGTAATTACTCCCATATTCTGAAAAACATCATTCCAACCCTGGCTAAAGCCGGTGTAGGCGAGGGAACCATTCACACCTTGATGGTCGAAAATCCCAAGAGCTATTTTGGCGGATAAGTCCTACTCTGGGCGGATTGTCAAGACCTTGAACTAGGGAAACGGCCTTGAATAGCCCGCACTTTATTCCGTGTCAGGAGAGGCTGCTGTTTCATGTCCGTCAACCTGACACGCTATAGAGAACTCACTTACCCGCCACCCTTTCCGGACGGCTGGTACAGGGTAGCGGCGTCCGGGGGAATCAGGCCGGGAGAAGTAAAGCACGTTCAGTGCGCGGGGGAGCAGATCGCCCTATTTCGCAGCAAGACAGATGGCGGGATTGCGGCCGTAGATACATTCTGCCCGCACCAGGGTGCGAACCTAGCTCACGGCCGGGTCAAGGGGGACCGGCTGGAATGCCCTTTTCACGGCTGGCAACTAGACGGAAACGGCAGGATTCGCGACCACCCCTGCGCCAAAGATCGACCTGCCGTCCATCGGCACTGGAAAGCAATCGACTACTACGGTATGGCCATGGTCTACTGGTCGGCGCGCCGGGACGCGCAGGCACCCTATCGACTTCCGCCGCAACCGAACATTGACAACCGGCAGCTTGTCTATCGCGGCCAGTACGACGCGGGCGAGGTCGCAATGCACATTATCGAATTTGCTGAAAATAGCGTTGACTTTCAGCACTTTTCAAAACTCCACGGTACCATGCGCATCCCCTGGACCAGCATAAAACTGCCTTGGATAAGAATTCGGCACGAGCCTTCGTGGTCGCTCGACGACAAACTTGAGCACGTTTCCTATTTTGGAGACGAGACAACGCTGGAGATAGCGGGCCGGGTGTACGAAAGCACCAGGGCTCGGGGGCGCGCTACCTTTCTCGGTCCTGGCAGCATCGTGCAATTCGATCTTGAGGTTCCACGCATTGGCACCATCACGATATTCCAGACGCACACCCCCGTAGAAGCGTTGAAACAACGAGTGACCTTCCGGTGGTTCGCCCCCCGACGGGTGCCACGAATACTTGTGTCCTATGTGGTTGGGAACTGGGTCTCGCAATGGCGGCAGGACGTGGAGATATGGAAAAGAAAAATCTACCGGCAACGCCCCTTATGGACTAGGGACGCTGGTCCTAGAGGCAAAATGCATCGGTGGTACCGGCAATTCTACCCTGACGGCCTAGTCACTAACTTGTCTGAAAACAACAATAATGGCGACTGACTTTTATAATCCTATTTCCAAGGCGGTTCGACCGGAAGACACGGCCAAAACCCTGTCAAAGTACCGTAACAGCCAGGAGAAGGGTAATGAAAAGTACACCCTCATGGTAAAGGCGTTTTACGATCTGATTACCGACTTTATAGGAGTTCGGATGGGGTCGGTCATTTCACTTCGCACCGACGAAGGACGGCGCATCCTTCGAGGAATCCATTGCCGGCCATCAATATTTTCCGGGCGAAGCCATTGGCCTGAGGCCAGGTATGAAAGTGCTGGACTAAACCTCCATTGGGATCGTTATTATCCCCGCTATGAGTAGAAGCCGCCGCCCGCATCACTCGCGATAACCCGGTTCCTATTGTGACAGGAGACGCGCTCACCCATGTCTTCCCAGCCAAGCAGTAATCCCGATCAGGTCCGCGCCTACTTCCGTAACTTCGGTCTGAAACAGGCGCCAGAAAACGGCTCGCCCCTGTACCATGCCTTATCGGTAGGCGTACTGGACGACCCCGACATGCTGCGCTTCGCCGCCAGCTGTCCGCCCTCGCAACCGTCGGCAAACCTGCTGTTCGGCGCGGTGCATTATCTCCTTCTCGGCGGAGTTCGCCATCCCTTGCGCGACTTCTACCCGGACGTGGTTGCCTCAGAAAAAACACCGAGTCCGCCCTCTAAGGAAACTTATCCGCTGTTTCAAGACTTTGTGTGGCATCACATCGAGACAATCAGGCAGCTCATCACAACCCGTTTGGTCCAAACCAACGTCGTCCGCCGCACGACCTGTCTTCTGCCAGTCTTTGCTCAGCTTGCACGAGAGTCCGGGAATCAGCCCCTCTCGATGATCGAGGTCGGAAGCAGCGCCGGACTGAACCTCCATTGGGATCGTTATTACCACCGCTATGAGTATCCGTCCGGGACAAACAGAACGTGGGGCGACAAGAACTCGGCCGTTCAACTTTCAACCCAGGTCAGAGGGACCGTCCCCCTCCCGTCCCTGCCTGAAGAATTCCGTATCGCCTGGCGCGCGGGGGTCGACATCAACCCGATCGACGTGACGGACGCGGATGCCATGCGCTGGCTGCGTGCGCTCATCTTTCCCGAACACCTGGAGCGTCACCAGGAAACTGAAGCCGCCGCCCGTATCGCCCGCGATCATACGGTTCCGATTGTAACAGGCGACGCGCTTACCCATTTGCCCGACCTGTTAGCCCAGGCCCCACAGGACTCACACCTGTGTCTCTACGCCTCCATGGTCCTCTACCAACTTTCGCCTGAAGCCCGCAAAGACTTGTGGGGGATGTTAGCCGCATTCTCAGCAACCCGACCCGTCTCCGTCATCATCCTGGATGGCGTCCCAGAAGGCTGGGCCCAGCTTCTCATCAGGGATTTCAAAAACGGCGCCTATACGAAACGCCACGTAGCCGCTGCCCATGCCCACGGGCGTTGGCTGGAGTGGCGAGAATAAGCTTCTCTCTTGGCCCCAACGGTCCAAGATGCTATGGCCCAAGAAAAAGGAGGACACTTATGAGCGCATCCGACGCGGCAGCACCGGCACGGGTAGCAACGAGTTCATACGCCGAAGCCGATCCGCAACTGTACGCCTTTCTTGATTGGATGGAGCAGCAAGACCCCGACTACGCTGAGGCGTTCCGAGCCTACGGCGAGAAGGGCACCGGGGAGGGTCAGGCCCTTCCGGTCAAATACCGTGAAATGGTCATGACCGCCATTCTGGTGTTTACGGGCCGGAAGGAAGGAGCCGTGGCCCATCTCAAACGGGCAATCGAACATGGAGCCACAAAGCGCGAGCTGTTCGAGGCCGGCCAATCCGCGGCTATTCCCGGCGGCGGGGTCACCTTGGGCTTATGGATGCAAATCCTCACTCAACTCGATAGCGAAGACGCTTTTATCAACGGCTAGCTAAGGAGAGAGTTCTTATGGCACAAGCAGCGACAGCGTCGTCCGAGCCGATTCATCCTCAAACCCAAATCGGCCATATTCATCTGACGGTAACCGACCTGGAGCGCTCATTAGCCTTTTACCGCGACCTGTTGGGCTTTGAGGAGACCATGCGCTACAAGGATTCGGCTGTGTTTCTGTCCGCCGGCGGCTACCATCACCACCTGGCGCTGAATACCTGGGCAGGCCCAGAGGCGAGTCCGCCCCCGCCCGGACATACAGGGCTATATCACTTTGCCATTCTCTACCCTAGCCGTCGGGAACTGGCCCGGGCGGTAAAGGCGCTACGGCAGGCGGACTATCCTTTGCAGGGCACCTCCGACCACGGCGTGTCCGAATCCGTCTACCTAGCTGACCCGGACGGCAACGGGGTGGAACTTTCGGTGGACCGGCCGCCCGAGACATGGTCCCGCGACGCGCAGGGTAATATTCAGGCCGGCCGCGGGAAGGTGGACCTGGACGAGTTACTGGCCGAGTTGGAAGAAAGAGCCTAAGTATGGATTTCAAATTCAGCCCGGAAGACGAAACCTTTCGGCAGGAATTCAGAAGCTGGCTCGAACACAACATTCCCCGCGACTGGCGGGATGACGAGCTGCGCGACCCGGACACCCTGGAAGAGTTCGAGCGGCGCCGCGCCTGGCATCGCCAGTTGTACGACGGAGGCTGGATGTGCATCCACTGGCCCCAGGAGTATGGCGGTCGCGGCGCAAGCCTGATCCAGCAGGTCATCTACCAGCAGGAACTCGACCGCGCCAAGGCCCCACCCACGGTCAATTTTCAGGGCATCGCGCGGGTGGGACCGACGCTGATGCAATGGGGCACGCCGGAACAGAAGCAGCGCTATATCCCCAAGATTCCACCGGCCGAGGAGATCTGGTGCCAGGGCCTGTCAGAACCCGACCACGGCTCCGACCTCGCCGCTGTTGAGACGCGGGCGGTTGACCGGGGCGACCACTTCCTGGTCAACGGCTCCAAGGTCTGGACCTCCAACGCCCACCGCGCCAACTTCACCACCCTGCTGTGTCGGACCGATCCCGATGCGCCCAAGCATAAAGGCCTCAGCTATCTGCTGGTCGATATGAAAAGCCCCGGCATCACCGTGCGGCCGCTAGTCCAGATGACCGGGGAGAGCGGGTTCAACCAAGTGTTTTTCGATGATGTCCAGGTCCCCCTGGCCAACCTTGTCGGGGAGAAGAACCAGGGCTGGATGGTCGCCATGACCAATATGATGTTCGAGCGTACGATTCACGGTGGGCGCACCGACATGATGGTCGAGGTCAGACAGCTCACCGAATTGGCAAAAAAAGTGGACCGGGGCGGTCGTCCGGCCTGGGAGGACAGCTATGTACGGCAAAGCCTGGCCGGCTTCGCCTGCGAGGCCGCGGCGCTCAAATACACCAGTTTCCGGCAGCTCACCAGCCAACTCAAAGGGCTCCCGCCTGGGCCGGAAGGCTCGATTATGAAGCTCGGCACGAGCGGCCTGAACCTGCGCATGCAGGACTTTGCCATGGAGTTGTTGGGCCCCTACAGCCAGTTCGAGTATCAAGCCAGCAGGGCAATTGACCGCGGCAAATGGTCACATCGCATGCTGGCGGCACGGCGCAGTACCATCGCGGCCGGGACCAACGAGATTCAGCACAACATCATCGGCGAGCGGGTGCTCGGGCTGCCCAAGGGCTGACCGGCCCTCTATTCTTGTGATAACAGAGGTCCCGTGACGACAGAGGTGGATACCACACAACAGCCTGAACGGCTATGAAAAAGCAGCACATACTGGAGGGAGCTGACCATGCGTGACGGATTCAAAATTGTTGATACCGATTCTCATATGATGGAGCCGGACTGGCTGTGGGAACGGCATATGGAAGACGCGTATAAGGCCGAAGCGCCCCGGATGGGCGAGGCACCGGGGTCGGGTCGTCGCACCTTTCTGGTCGAAGGCGAGTCGTTTACCCGAGAAAAGGGTAAATACCCGATGGCGGCCAAGGCGTTTCTGAAGGCGGCGTATAAGGCCATGGACCGCTTTGAGCGGGCCAAAGAAACCGGCTTTAGTGCCACAAGCCGACTCATGGACATGGACGAGCAAGGCGTGGATGTCCAGATTCTCTACCCGACCTATACCGGCCAGATGCTCGGCCGCGAGTTCCGCGACACCAAACTGCTGGCAGCCTGCTGCCGAGCCTATAACAACTGGGCCACCGACTACACCTCCGAAGCGCCCGAACGTCTCCGCTGGGCCGCAGCCCTGCCCATGCAGGAACCGGAAGAGGCGATCAAAGAGGCCGAACGCGCCGCGGCAAACGGCTGTGTCAGTTATTATATGCGGCCCAATCCGGTCGGCGGCCGGACGCTGTGGCATGAGGACTATCATCCGCTGTGGGCGACCATTGAGAGGCTGGGGAAGCCCATCTCCACCCATGACTCGGCCTCGGCTTCGGTGCCCTCGTTTGGCGACCGCATGGACACGCATACCAGCGGTCATATTTTATCCCATCCGTTTGAGGCCATGGCGGCCATGGCTGGCCTGATCTGGTTCGGTATCTTTGAAAAATTCCCCCAACTCAAGGTCATCCACGTCGAGGGCGACGGCGGCTGGACCCCGTACTGGCTGCAACGCATGGAACAGCACTGGAAGTTCAGCGGTAATGCCGAGCATGAATATCTCACCCGGCCGCCGACGGAGTATTTTCGCAGCAATGTGTGCGTGGGCTTCCGGGGCGACGAGCCCACCATGAAAGCGGCGGTCGAACTGGTCGGCGACGAGAATTTTACCTGGGACTCCGACTATCCGCACCCCGACGGCACCTACCCGTGGGGTGTGCAGGCCATGCTCGACCAGCCCATTCCGGAAGAGTCGAAACGCAAGCTGTTCTGGGATAATGGAGCCCGCATTTTCAGTCTAGAGTAGCCGCGGTTGCTGAGGAGACACACCTATGGATTTTAGCGGTAAAGTCGGCTTGGTGACGGGTGCGGCCTCGGGCATTGGCCGTGCCACCGCACTGGGATTTGCCCAGCGCGGCGGGGCGGTTGCGGTTGCGGATATTAACGCAGAGAACGCGAACGCGGTGGTCGCCGAGATCACGGTAGCGGGCGGGAAGGCCATTGCGGTGATTGCCGATGTGACCCAGCTGTCCGCCCTCGACCGCATGATTGCGACCACGACGGATGCCTTTGGCCGGCTCGATTTTCTGCATAATAATGCCTTTGGGCTGCCCGCAGCTCGGCCTGACAGTACGGTCATGGCCCGTACAGCCGATCTGGAGGACAGAGTCTGGGACAATACCATCGACCTGGGTTTGTCATCGGTCTTTCACGCCATGAAAAAAGCCATTCCGGTCATGCGCCAGAACGGCGGTGGGACTATCGTCAACACCGCCTCCATTTCGGGGCTGCGGGCCGATTATGGCATTGCCGCGTATAACGCCGCCAAGGCCGGTGTGATCAATCTCACCAGGGTGGTGGCCGTTGAGTATGCCCGCGCCGGCATCCGGGCCAACTGCATCTGTCCGGGTGCCATCGATACGCCGCTGATCGCACCCGCCCTGGAGCAGCCGGGGTTTGCCGAGAAGTTCGACGAGGTCATCCCCATGGGACGGCTGGGTAGGCCGGAAGAGATGGCCAATGTCATCCTGTTTCTGGCCTCCGATCTGGCCTCGTTTGTGACGGGCGCGGCGTTTGTTGCCGACGGTGGCCAAACCGCCAAAACGGGCAGCCCGTCGTTTCTGCCGGAGTAAAACAACAACACCTTGTCCATTTCTCAGAGGGAAGAAACAGGGGAACAAAAAAGGAGGACAACATGGCAGACAAGAGTCTTGAAGCACAGATGCAGGAAATGGTTGACCGAGAAGCCATTCGCAACCTGCCTTTGCAGTATTGTCACTGTGTGTGGCAACAGGACCTGGACGGATACGTCAACCTCTTTACCGAAGACGGCTCATTCTCGACCGACGACCCCAGCCTGCCGGGTGCACAGGGACACGACGGCTTGCGTACCATGATCAAGGGTGGCCTGGCGATGCAGCCCCGGCCCTTCATTCATAATCACGTCATTGAGCTGAGCGAGTCGGACCAAGCCACAGGGACGTGCTATGTGGAAGTCCATATGAACCGTGAGGGCAGAAAATGGGAGATGAAGGGCTGGTATAATGACGAGTACGTCAAAGTTGGCGGCGAGTGGAAGTTCAAATCGCGCCGAATCACGACCGATTCCTTTGGCCCCAAGGACGAAGCCTAACGAAATCGGCAGCTCAGTCTCTGGGCACCTCGGCATACACGCGCTGCATAGTGTCCAGATGACCCTGCGCATCCAGCCCGCCCCCGAGCGTGCGTAAACATATGTGGCTGAGGCCGGCCCGCCGCCAGCCGGCCACCCGGTCGCGCCATTCCGCCTCGCGAGGACCAACCACGGCTACACCGGCTTCGGTACCGATATCCTGTGGGCTCCGGCCGGCCGTTTCGGCTGCACGTAGAATATCAGCCTGTATGGCCGGGAACTCTTCCGGCGTACACAGCACAAACCAGCCGTCGGCCAGGCGTCCGATCCGGCGCCGAATGCGCGGGATGGGAACACTCTGGGCGCCAATCCAGAGCGGGATCGACCTTTGGACCGGCAGCGGATTCAGACCGGCGCCTGACACCTTGTCCCAACGTCCGTCAAATTCAACCGTAGGCTGTGTCCAGAGCTGTTTGAGGAGGCTCATCTGTTCTTCGCAGCGATCCCCTCGCGTCTGAAAGTCCACACCCAGGGCGCGGTATTCCTCAGCACTGGGACCAACGCCGATGCCGAGACGCAAGCGGCCGCCGGACAGTACATCCAACTCCGCGGTCTGCTTGGCAACCAGCACAGTCTGGCGTGAGGGCAGGACAATGACCGAAGGCACCAGTTCTATCTTCTGCGTGAGTGCCGCCACATAGGCCAGCAGCGTCAGCGGCTCGTGCACATAGCCGCTATCGGGCCGGAGGACCTGATCCGGGACGCGCAAATGCGTATAGCCCAACTCGTCGGCCGTCTGGGCGAATGCCCGGATCGCTCCCAAATCGCCCTGAAGCTCTCTCACTGGCAGTGAAACCCCAATTCTCATGAATTTTCTCCTACTCATTCAATCCCTTTTCGTAGGTGGAAGAGGACGGCGAAAGCCGTGTCGTACTTAGAATTTCAATACGGCTTCCGCCGCCGCGCGTTGGCGGTACGCGGCGTCCCAGCGTGTGAGATGTGGATAGTCTGCGATGAGATCAAACTTGGCAAAGCGCATGAACTGCAAGGCGGCCTGAAGGGTGCAGTCGGCAACCGATACGCGATCACCTAATAGCAGTGCGCGATCGTCGGCTAAAATATTCTCAAAGTACTGGAAGGCAACCGGCAGTGCTTGCTTGGCCTGCGCCGCAGACACAGGATTAGGGGGAAGTCCGATGGGCGATTTCGTGGCATGGACATAACGCCCGACTTGAAGCAGCACACGGAGATCGGCGATACGTTCCAGCTCACGTGCGCGTATCCGTCCGCGCGTTCCATTCCCCCACATCGCCGGTTGGGGAAAGCTCTCTTCCAAATACTCAATAATCGCCAGAGATTCGACAATGTAATCATTGTCCGCAACCTCCAGCACGGGTAGACTCCCAAACGGATTACGCGCCAGATGATCCTCACTCTTTTGCTCATTTTTGAGCGTATTGACGAGGATCTGTTCGATACCCATCTCAGTCCCGGCGGCCGTTTTCTCGGCAATATACAGCATCACTTTCGTAGGGTTCGGTGCAGCGGGAACCATGTAGAGTTTCATTCTGTCGGCTTTCTATAAATGCGACTTGCGTCCAATTTCACAATGTCGTGTACTACAGGCACAGCTCAGCCAGGACGCGTAGGGCTTCGACCTGATTCGTGCCAATAATCATGGTCGTGACGGATGACGCTTTCCAGCGCGTGAGCTGTTCGGCGATATGTTCCCTGGGACCGACCAGGGCGACGGCATCGACAAGCTCGTCAGGCACGGCCGCCTGGGCGGCCACTTTCTGGCCCGAGAGATATAAATCCTGCAATGTTGTGGCCAGACCCTCATAGCCGAAGTTGCGGACATAGCTGTTATAGAAATTCTTGGTGCGAGCCCCCATGCCACCGATATACAGGGCCAGGCTGGCTTTGACCGGGGCACGGCATTGGTCCAGGTCATCGCCCAGCACACACGTCACATACGGGGCGAGATCAAAATCCCGCCGGCTTTTGCCGTTCCCAGCTGTGGCAAAGCCGGCTTCGAGATGCGGGAGATAATACGATTCGCCCCAATCCGGGCTCATCCACACCGGGAGCAGACCATCGGCAATTTCAGCCGCCAGCGCAATGCCCTTGGGGCCAATTGAGGCGGTGTAGATTTTCATATCGGGCCGGCCATGAAGAATACTCTTCAGCGGCTTGCCCAGCCCGCTGGCATCCGGCCCGGCGTACGGAATCTGATATTCCTGACCGGCAAACTCAAGCCGTTCCTCACGGGCCAGAATTTTGCGTAGAATTTCGACATACTCCCGATAGCGTTGGAGCGGCTTGCCATAGGGCACACCGTGCCACCCCTCAATGACCTGTGGATTCGACGGCCCGAGCCCGATCAGAAAACGCCCGTCGGTCAAACCATCAAGTGTCATAGCGGTCATGGCCGTCATGGCCGGAGTGCGTGCCTGCATCTGCAAGATTCCCGCTCCCAGCTTGATTTTTGACGTACGCGCCCCAACAAAGGCCAGAAAAGAAACAACATCCGACCCCCAGGCCTCACCGGTCCAGACTGAGTCAAACCCGAGGCGCTCGGCTTCAAGAATCACCTCCATGGTGTGCGGCATGTTCGGGCCTGAGTATCCGGTGACTAATCCGAGTCGCATCGCACTACCTCCTGTGGGTTCGGACTATAGCGTTCACACGCCGAAGAGACAAAGGGAGGCTGGGGAGAGACGTCTCACACCCGGACGTCTTCGACCGTACTCCGGCGCAACTCACGCCGCTGGGAAAGATCGTAGCGGCGGCCGCGATGCAGGACAGCGCGATTGTCCCAGATCACCAGATCACCCGGACGCCAGGTATGGCGGTACACAAACCGACGTTGCGTCGCATGCTCTAAGAGCTCGGCGAGCAAGAGCCGTCCTTCCGGGACGGGCCGTTCCACAATGCGCGTGGCATGCGCCCCGATAAAGAGTGTCTTCCGCCGGGAGCCCGGATGAGTACGGACGATAGGCCATTCCACGGTTGGATACTTGGCCAAATCTTCCGGCGTGTATTGCTGATCGCCGAGCTGAATACGCGAATGAAAGGCAGAGTGTTCGACCACCAGCCCTTCGATCTCCCCCCTGACATCGTCCGGCAGAGCGTCATAGGCCGCACGCATATCAGCGAACTCGGTTTCCCCTCCCTGCTCGGGCACAATACAGGCCAGCAGCAAGGAATACTTGGCCGCCGGGTGCTTGAACGAGCTGTCGCTGTGCCAGAGCTGGTTGGCCAGCATGGTAATCAGGCGCGGGTCGTCCCGCTCTAGAATCTGGCTTTCGAGATCAACGTTGGAGATGTCGATCATCCCGGCCTCTTTGAATCGACTCCGCCGCTGCAACACCTTGAGCAGCCCCATATCAACGGGACCGAGTGCGCGGGTAAACGCCATCTGCTGGGATTCGTCCAGAACCTGGTCGCGGAAGACCAATATGGCGAACTCATCCAGAGCCGCCTCAATCTCGGCTGCTAAATCTGCATCAATTGGCTGCCGCAGGTCCAGCCCCTGGACTTCGGCAACAAACACGGGATGCAATGGAGACAAGGTGAGGGTATGCATGGGGTTTCCCTCCTGAGGCACGCATGGCCCTTCCAGGTTGAGTTCGGGACCGCCTTTTGCCCGACCAAGTCGAGTATGCCCGCCTGAGATCGATTTGGGAAGCGGTCCCACCACCCGTCCCCACTCTGCCGCCGTACCTCTCTCACTCTAGATCCGCAATGACAAAATTCTGACTATTCTGTTACCACGCCAATATGGTCCTCACTCCCAGGCGCTGCCAGTCAGCCCACGCTTACCCAGCGGAACGCATTGATTCTTCACGCCTCAGCGTTTACGATTCGGAGACGTTTTCCTGTGGTAGCCCGGTCTGTGAGTAGAACCGTTTTGTAAAGGAGTGCACCCATGGCAACGGCCAGTAAGATTGATGCCATCCCTCTGCCGCCCACGGAGGCAGCGTTCGACCCCATCACTTTTAGTGTGATCCGCAACCGCTTTGAAGCCATCGGTCAGGAGATGACCCTGGCCATGGAGCAGACGGCCTGGACCTCGGTTATCGCCCTGGCCCGCGACTACTCGTGCATGATCTACGACGCCCACTCTAGCGGGCCGCGTCAGGTCACCATGGCCGATTGCCTGCCTATCCACTGCAACAGCATTCGGACCCTGCTGATGGAAATTGTCTCCGTGTTTGGGGACGATATCCACGACGGCGACGTGTATATGTCGAACGACCCCTATCGGGGCAACACCCATATCCCGGACCTGGTGACGGCCCAGCCGGTCTTTGTGGACGGCAAGCAGGTGTTCTGGACCGTGGCGCGTGGCCATCAGCTCGATACCGGTGCTATCGAAGCGTCGAGCATCGTGCCTGCGGCAAAGACGATCTTCCAGGAGGGCATCGTCATTCCGCCGACCAAGCTGGTCGACCGCGGGATCGAACGCCACGATATTGTCGAGCTGTATCTCGCCAACGTGCGCTATCGGGACGCCCTGCACGGCGACCTGCGCGCCCAGCTCGGGGCCTGTGGCGTGGCCCGCAAGGGACTGATCGAGCTGTGCGAGCAGTACGGCCGCGACGAGGTCGTGCGCTATAGCGACGGGCTCATGGATTACGCCGACCAGCGCGCGTCGGAGGAGTTCCGCGCGATTCCCGACGGCATCTACCACGGCGAGACCTGGACCGATACCGACGGCAATGGGGCCACCGATATCCCGATCCGGGCCACCATCACCAAGAAGGGCGCGGATATCCACGTGCACTACAGCGGGGGGCCGCCGTCCACCGGCTCGTTCAACGCGACCTATGCGGTCATGATGGCAACCTCGACGATCCCCTTCCTGTACTATATTGACTCCGACATTCCTCATAACCACGGTGTGCTGCAACACATCAGCGCCAACGCCGACGACAACACCATCTGCCTGGCCAAGTGGCCGGCCGCGGTGGCAGGGGCAACCCAGAATCCGGCCGACCCTATGCACGAGGTGATCAATATCGCCATGGCTGAGGCCATCCCCGAGCGTGTGCCCGCGGGCGGGGCGCACACCGCTCATGTTCCGAATTTTAACGGGGTTGATTCCCGAACCGGCAAGGAGTGGGGCTGTATGCTGTTCAACAGCGGTGGGGGCCAGGGCGCGGCAAAGGACGCCGATGGGTGGCCAGTCCTGTGCACCATCGCCGGCATGGGCGGGCTCACCTCGGCCTCGATCGAGCAGTTGGAGTTGCTCTATCCGATCCGCGTCGAGCAGAACGAGATTGAGACCGATGCCATAGGCATGGGAAAGTGGATCGGTGGGCCAGGGCTGCGCACGCGCTATCGGCCGATTGCCGGTGACATGGAGTGTGTCGGCTTTGGTGAGGGCCTGAAGAACCCGCCGCACGGGGTGAACGGCGGTACCATGAGCCCAGGCGGCGGCATCTATATTGAGCACGCTGATGGCAGCCGGACGTTTACCTCCTCCGCGGGGCAATTACTGATTCGCGAAGGCGAAACCTGGAACGGGGTGTCCGCAGGCGGCGGCGGCTGGGGCAACCCGCTTGACCGCGACCCGGAACAGGTGCGCCGCGATCTGCGGGACGAGTGGATCAGCGAAGACACGGCCTACAACGTGTTTGGCGTGGTGGTCAAGGACGATCTTGAGCGCAGCCTCGACGTTGCCGCGACCGAAAAGCTCCGGGCCGAAATGCGTAAGAACGAACGCCCGATGATCGAGCCCACCACCCCGGCTGCCGGCACGTGGACGCAGCAGAACATGCGCCCCGGCGACCGCTATCTCGAAGCCCCGACCATCGCCCGGAACTTCAGCGCTCCGCCGCAGGAGACCTAAACATGGGGCATCGAGTCGGTATCGATATCGGCGGCACCTTCACCGATGTGGTCCTGCTGCGCGACGACGGCAGGTTCCACGTCTACAAAGAAGACTCGACTCCTGACCAACCGCTGCTCGCGATTACGCGGGGGCTCAGCGGGATGGCCGGGGAAGCAGGGACCACGGTCGCAGAGCTTTTGCGTGAGACGGAATTTCTGGTTCACGGCCAGACCATGGCGACCAACGCCCTGATACAGCGCAACGGTCCGGTCATTGGCCTGCTGTGTACCCAGGGGCTCCGGGATATCATGTATCTGGGCCGGGGCGGGAAGCCCGAGCGATTCAACATCCACCTCCAGAAGCCCGAGGACTTTATTCCACGCTATTTGCGTCTGGGCATTCCCGAGCGTACCGGCGCAGACGGCTCCGAGGTCCTGCCGCTCGACGAAGAGGCGGTTCGCGTCGCGGCCCAGCGGCTCGGCGCCCACGGCGTCAAAGCGGTGGCGGTTGCCTATCTGTGGTCCATCGTCGATCCGAGCCACGAAAGACGAACCGCAGAGATCGTGCGCGAGGAGCTGCCCGGCGTCGATGTGCTGTGCTCTTCCGATGTCCTGCCGGAGATTCGCGAGTGGGAACGCACCTCGGCAACCGTGCTGTCGGCCTATATCGCGCCTATTATCGGTGACTATCTACGCGCCTTTGAGAAAGAGATGGTGGCCGGCGGCCTGCCCCACCCGCCCCAGATCATGCAGGTCAACGGCGGCTGTGCGTCTGTGCCGGACCTTTTGGCCCGACCTGTCAACGCGGTGGCCTCGGGTCCCGCGGCCGGACCGGCCGCGGGTGCGCACTACGCCTCGGATACCAAAGCCCCCGACCGGCTGATCATTATCGACATGGGCGGGACCAGCTTCGACGTCTGCATGCTGCGCGACAGCGAACCGGTCATGTCAACCGATATTAAGGTTGCCCACCAGCCTATCGGGGTGAATGGGGTCGAAGTGCTATCGATCGGCGCCGGTGGCGGCTCCATTGCCTGGCTCGACAGCGGCAAGGCGATGCGGGTTGGACCACAGAGCGCAGGTTCCCAGCCGGGTCCGGCCTGTTATGGCCGGGGTGGCCGTGCGCCCGCAGTCACCGACGCCAACCTGGCCGTCGGGCGGATGTCGCCCGGTGCGTTTCTGGGCGGACGGCGTTCCCTCGACGAGAGCCTCGCACAACGGGCCATCGCCGAACATATTGCCACGCCGTTGGGACTGTCCGTCCGCGAGGCAGCGGCCGGCATCCTGACCATCGTGAACTCGAATATGGCCTCGGCCATCCGAGCGGTCTCGATTGAGCGCGGCATCGATCCTCGCGACTATGTCATGGTTGCGGGCGGCGGTGCGGGTGGCCTGCACGCGGCCGAGTTGGCCCGCATGCTTGAGATCGGAGAGGTGCTGATTCCGCGCTCCGCGGGTGGGCTGTGCGCGTTCGGTATGGCGGTTACGCCGGTGCGGCATGACTATGTGCGCCTCCACCACTGCTATACGAATCAGTCAGGCGCTGCCACGGACATCGCCCGGGTGTTTGACGACTTGATCGCCGAGGGCGGCGCCCATCTTGAGGAGGAGGGCTTTCAGCCCGAAGAGGTTCGGTTCGCCCGGCACCTGGAGGGACGCTATCCGGGCCAGGTTCACAACCTGACGGTACCGCTGCCAGAAGGACCGATTGACGCCGACCTCTTGCGGCGACTCGAAGCCGACTTTCATGACGAGCACGAGCGGCGATTTACCTATTCGATGCGCGACCAGCCCATTGAGTGCCTGCACTGGCGGATCGCCGCCACGGGTAACCGCCCCGCCCCCGAGGGGCGGCTGGCCAAACAGGCCGCGGGCCGGCCACAACCGACCAGCCGACGCATGGCCTATATGGCCGGGGTCAATGCCGAGGTGGAAACCGACATTTATCAGGGCGACGCGCTGGCGGCGGGTGACCAGCTCACCGGCCCGGCTATCGTTGAGTTCGCCACGACCACGGTGGTCGTCAACCCGGCTGACCGGCTGACCGTCCAGGCCGACGGCAGTTCTCTGCTGACGATTGCCCTCTAAAAAAGGAGACAGGATGTCGGGTGTCATGATCGTGACGGGAGGAAGTCGCGGCATTGGAGCCGCTATTTCACGGCGAGCGGCGCGGGCCGGGTTTGACGTATGCGTCAATTATGCGCGTGCCAAGGACCGGGCCGAAGAGGTGGTCCACGACGTGACCCAGGCCGGGCAACGGGCGATTGCCGTGCAAGCTGATGTGGGAACGGAAGAGGGCGTTGTTGAGTTGTTTCGCCGGACCGATGCCGAACTCGGCCCGGTCACCGCCCTGGTGAATAATGCCGCGATCGACTATGAGACGGCGGTCGTCGACGCCAAGTTGGAGCGTATCCGGGGAGTTTATAATCTCAATATCTTTGGCGTGTTCGTAAGCGCTCGCGAGGCCATTAAACGTATGTCCACCAAACGTGGTGGCGCCGGAGGCGTGATCGTCAACGTCGGCTCCATTTCCTCGCGGTACGGTGGGCTGCCGGGTGATGTGGTCTACGCCTCCAGCAAGGGTGCGCTTGATTCCTTTACCATGGGCCTGTCCAGGGAAGTCGGACCCGAGGGGATCCGGGTCTGTTGCGTGCGGCCCGGAATTACCCGGACGGAAATTTTTGAAGCGAGTATCGGCATTGAGCGGGCCGAAGCCATTGCCAAAGCGCAGACGGTCCTGGGGCGTATCTGCGAGCCCGAAGAGGTGGCCAATCTGGTGGTGTGGATCTGCACGGATGAGGCCTCGTACGTCACCACCACGATCTACGATATTTCGGGCGGACGCTGAACGGGTCGCCCTGATGGCACGTTACTAAAGGAGAAACCAGTATGACCAGCGCCATACAGAATATACAGGAAGACCACGTGCAGACCGCCCCCACGCATCCCCTGGAGCCGCTGAGCCAGAGCGAGATTGAGCGCGGCGTGGCCATCCTCAAAGGCTCGGGCGAACTGAGCGGTCAGGTCGCCTTCTCCAGCGTCAGTCTGGTGGAGCCGCCCAAGGATGAGGTCAAGGCCTTTACCCCAGGCGTGCCTTTTGCCCGGGTGCTACGCTTCCTGGGGGTGGACGAGTACGCCAACGGCAGGCAGGCCGGCAGTTTTGCGGCGCGGGTTAATATCACGACGGGAGAACTGCTTGAGGTGCAGCGTCTCAGCAGCGGCCAAGTGCCGTTTGGGGGAATGGACCTCATGCTATCGATCAAGCTCACCAAAGCCGACCCCGCCTGGCAGGCCGCGGTGAGACGGCGCGGCATCGAGGATATGCGCCGGGTGCAAATCGATATGTGGCCGGGCAGTGGCCCGCTCCCCAACGGCGTGGACCCTACCCATCGCCTGGCCCGGACGATTGCCTTTGTGCGTGAGGACAAAACCGACAACGGCTATGCCCGTCCGCTCCAGGGTCTGATTGCCCACGTGGACCTGACCGCGGGCCGGGTGGTCCATCTGGAAGACCACGGCGCGGTCGCCCTGCCGCCGGAGAGCGGGCGGTACGAGGCCGGCCATCAGCCTTCACTGCGGGCCGACCTGAAACCTCTTTCCATTACCCAACCCGAGGGGCCGAGTTTCCGCGTCGATGGATACGCGGTGGAATGGCAGAAATGGTCGTTCCGGGTCGGTATGCACCCCCAGCACGGCCTGGTCCTGCATACCCTGAGTTATGACGATGCCGGGGAGCGGCGGTCCATCCTGTATCGGGCATCGCTGGCGGACATGGTGGTGCCCTATGGCGACCGCGACCCCATGCACACCTGGAAACACGTGCTGGATGCCAGCGAAGCGAGTGTGGGCAATCTGGCCAATTCACTCACCCTGGGCTGCGATTGTCTGGGCGAAATCTATTACTTTGATATGCCCACGCTGCTGGCCGACGGTTCTGTCTATACGATCGAAAACGCCATCTGCATGCACGAAGAAGATTACGGCGTACTGTGGAAGCACCGGGACCTGCTGTCCGCGACCACGGAAGTTCGGCGCTCGCGACGTTTGGTGGTCAGCTCGTTCTTTACGGTCGGGAATTATGAGTATGGCTTCTTCTGGTATTTGTATCTGGACGGTACGATTCAGATGGAGGTCAAACTGACCGGTATCGTCGGTGTCAGCGCGGTTGAAACCGGGGCCGAGCAGCCCGAGTTCGCTCCGCTGATTGCGCCTAACCTGGCCTCCCCAATTCACCAGCATCTGTTCTGTTTTCGGCTCGATTTTGATGTGGACGGTGAGCACAACTCGGTCTACGAGGTCGATGTCGAACCCGTGCCGCACGGACCGGACAATCCGCACGGGACGCAGTTCCGCGCCAAGACGACGCTCCTGGCATCCGAGGATGAGGCGCGGCGGGATATTGACCCGCGGGCCAGCCGGAGTTGGAAGATCGTCAACCCGCAACGGACAAACCGGCTGGGGGTGCCGGTCGGCTATAAGCTGCTTGCTGGCGCGACGCCGACGCTGTTTGCCCAGGCGGACTCCTATGTGGGGCAGCGGGCCGGGTTTGCCCAGCATAATCTGTGGGTCACCGCGTTTACGCCGGACGAACTCAGCGCGGCCGGCGACATCACGCTTCAGAGCCCCGGCGGTGAGGGCCTGCTTCGCTATTCACGTGGACGCAATATCGAGAACACCGATATCGTTGTCTGGCATACCTTTGGCCTCACTCATATTCCGCGACCCGAAGATTGGCCGGTGATGCCGGTCGAGTATGCCGGCTTCAGTCTGATGCCGGTGGGCTTTTTTGAACGCAGCCCTGCTTTAGACGTGCCGCCGAGTCCACACGTGTGTAAGTGAGGCAAGCGTTGAGGTGATAAGGAGTCAGCATGATTTCACTGACCGTGAACGGAACGGAACACAGCGTTGATGTCAGCTCGAACATGCGGCTGCTGTGGGTTTTGCGCGATATCCTGGGACTGACCGGGGCGAAATTCGGCTGTGGCATGTCCCTGTGTGGAGCCTGTACCGTCCATCTGGACGGTGAACCGGTGCGCTCGTGCGTCATACCAGTCTCTATTGCCGCGGGCAAGAAGATTACGACCATAGAAGGGCTCTCTACAGATGGCAGCCACCCCTTACAACAGGCATGGATTACGCATCAAGTGCCGCAGTGCGGGTATTGTCAGACCGGTATGATCATGTCAGCCGCGGCGCTGCTGAAGAAAAAGCCTCAGCCAACCGACGCTGATATCAACGAAGCCGTAACGAATATCTGTCGGTGCGGAACGTATACGCGTATTCGGGCCGCCATTCATACGGCCGCCAAAAAATCTGGCTCGAACGACGAAATGAAAGGATAAAGACGTGCCGATGAAACATATGTCCCGTCGTTCGTTTTTGTTACGCTCGGCCGCGGTCGGGGGTGGACTGCTCCTGGAAGTGACACTTCCCAAGTCTTCTGCGGCAGAGGCGGAGCAGGCGAGTGCTCAGGTTGAGACCAGTCCCGAAGTGACCGCCTGGGTCCTGATTCGACCGGATGATACCATCATCATTCGCGTGGCACGGGTGGAAATGGGCCAGGGTAATTTTACCGGCCTGCCCATGCTGGTTGCCGAAGAGTTGGCCTGTGACTGGAGTAAGGTACAGGCCGAATATGCGTCAACCAGCGAACATCTGCGGCGTAATCGGATTTTTCGCACCATGCTCACCGGCGGCAGCCGGTCGATCCGGGACAGCCAGGACTATCTGCGTACCGCCGGAGCCGCGGCCCGGCTGATGTTGACCGCCGCGGCCGCGCAGCGCTGGGGTGTGCCGGTCGCGGAATGTGTCGCCGAGAACAGCCTCATCACCCATATCCCAACCCAGCAACAACTCAGCTTCGGGGCGGTGGCGGCCGAGGCAGCCACGCTCGACATTCCGGAAAATCCACTGCTCAAAGACCCCGCAGACTGGACCCTTTTGGGCCAACCGGCCGCCCGGTTCGACATCCCGGATAAGGTCACTGGCAAGACCGCGTTTGCGATTGATACCCGGCTGCCCGGCATGGTCTATGCCGCGATTGCCCAGTGTCCGGTGTTCGGCGGCAGCCTGAAAGGCGTAGACGCAAAAAAAATTGCCGACATGCGCGGGGTGGTCAAGGTCGTTCCTCTGGAAGACGCGGTCGTCGTTGTTGCCAAAGAGAGCTGGTGGAACGCGCAGCAGGCGCTCCGTGCGCTGCCGATTGAGTGGGATTTTGGGGAGCACGCTCAGGTTAGCAGCGACAGCATCCTGGAGTTTCTGCGCGAGGGCATACAACTCGAAAAGGCACCGGTCTCACGTCAGGAAGGCGATATCGACAGCGCGTTTTCCGACGCGGCCACAACGATCGAAGCCGACTATTATGCCCCCTATCTTGAGCACGCCACCATGGAACCGCAGAACTGCACGGCGCTGTATACGGACAAGCGGGTTGACGTCTGGGCACCGGCCCAGAACAGTGAGGCCACCGCGGCCGTGACCGCTGAAACCGCGGACGTTCCGGTGAGTCGGGTCGAGGTCCACAAGGTTCATCTCGGGGGAGGGTTCGGGCGGCGCGGGCTGTATATCGAGTTTGTTCGCCAGGCTGTCAGGATTGCCAAAACCATGTCCGGCACCCCGGTGCAATTGATCTGGTCCAGAGAAGAGGATATCCAGCACGGTCGCTATCGGCCGGTAGCCCTGGTTCGCATGAGAGCCGCGCTCAACGCGGCCGGAGAACCAACCGCCTGGACCGTGCGCCAGGCCGAGCAGTCGATTTTCAGTGCAGTCCGCCCTCATCTGATTCGGGACGGGGTTGATATCGTCGGTGTTCGGACCTTTGCCGACACGCCGTATGCCTTTCCGAACATGCATATGGAATACGCCATGCGTAACACCCACGTGCCGCCAGGGCCGTGGCGGGCGGTGGCGCACACCCATAATCCGTTCTTTCGGGAGAGTTTTATTGATGAGTTAGCCCATGCGGCCGGACAGGACCCGTACCAATTTCGACGCGTACTCCTCCAGACCCCTCAGGCGTCGAAGGACTTGGCCATTCTGGACGCGGTCGCTGAGGCCGCCGGATGGGATAGCCCTCTGCCGGAAGGCGTACACCGCGGGATTGCCGTGCAGGACTCCTACGAAAGCTATACTGCGGCGGTCATTGAGGCCTCGGTCAATGTCTCAGGTGAGTTGACCATCCATCGCGTGGTTGTCGGTATTGACTGCGGCTATGTGGCCAATCCCGACTCGGTCCGGGCTCAACTCGAAGGTAGCGTGGTCTACGGCCTGACAGCCGCGCTGTACGGAGAGATCACCATTAAGGAGGGCCGGGTTGAACAGTCAAATTTTCATGACTACCGGATGATGCGGATAGCCGAGATGCCCACGGTTGAGGTGATCCTCAAGCCGACCGGCGGTTTTTGGGGTGGCGTGGGCGAGCCGGGCATGGCCCCGCTTGCACCGGCGCTGTGTAATGCCATCTTTGCGGCAACTGGCAGGCGCATTCGTTCGTTGCCGTTAAAGAATCATGATTTACGCCCGGCCTAATCGTCTGTCACGGCGACATGTGCTCGTTGGTCTGCTTGGTTCCCTGGGCTACCTGCTCGTGCCGCTCGGGAAGGCGCGTTCGGCAGACGCTCTTCCCGAGAAGCTCGTGCCGCTCATTCGTGAGGCAGCCGGAGGGGTGATGCCCCAGGTCGGTCGCGTCTCACTGACCCTGCCAACCCTGGCCGAAAGTGGCCACTCCGTCCGGCTGCGGGTTCAGGTTGAGAGTCCGATGACATCGCAGGCCCATGTGCAGCGGATTCATATTTTTTCTGAAAAAAACCCCAGACCGGTTATTGCCCGCTTCTCACTTGGACCACGAGCCGGACGGGCCGAGGTCCACACCCGGATTCGACTGGCCGGCACCCAGCAGGTTGTTGCGGTTGCGGTCATGAATGACGGAACAGCCTGGATGGCAAGCGCGGAAGTCGTTGTCACGGCCGCGGCCTGTGTTGAGGGAAGCTGAGCGGGCGACATACGGCATGACCAAGGCGAGAATCAAAGTCCCTGAGGGTGTCAAACGCGGAGCGGTCTTTGAGGTGCGTTTGCTCATCCGCCACCCCATGGAAACGGGCTTCCGATATAACAACGTGGGCCAGAAGATTCCCAAAAACATCGTGCATACCGTTCGGTGCATGTACAACGGGGCAGAGGTTTTCCACGCGGAGCTCTTTCCCGGCATTGCCGCCAATCCGTATTTCTCGTTTTTTACCACAGCCGAAGGGTCGGGCGAGTTGGAGTGCGTGTGGACAGACGATACCGGAGTCACGACATCCGAGCGCGTAGCGCTCACGGTCAGCGAATGAGACGGTCGCTTGTCCTGACACAACAGCTCTTTGTCCTGCTGGCAGGCCTGCTGGCATCCCCTACCCTGGTGAGCGCAGCCCCCATCCCGGCACGCGGCGCGGCCTGGGCTCAGGCCTGTGCGGCCTGTCACGGCCCTGACGGGCAGAGTCAGGGCGCCATTCCCGCGCTTGACGGGCTGTCACCCGAGGATTTCAGAGCGGCCATACAAGCGTTTCGGACCGAAGAGCGTCAGGGGACGGTGATGAATCAGATTGCCAAAGGGCTGAGTGAGGCGGACATTGAGGCAGTAACAACCTATTTCGCAGCTATACGGTCACGCAGACAGCACTAGATGTCCTTTTTCACCCGCCGTCAATTCTTCAGCCTGGCCGGAAGCCTCCCTTTCGCTCGTCTGCTGACCGGCAGAGCGCGGGCAAACACCCAGGCCAGGGTCGTCGTTGTTGGTGGTGGTTTTGGCGGGGCGGCCTGCGCAAAGTATCTACGCTTGGCCGACCCAAGCCTTGAAGTTACGCTGGTGACCCCACAGCGTCAGTTTATCACTTGTCCGTTCAGCAACGCGGCCCTGGCTGGTCTTCGCTCGCTCGCCTCATTGACTCATACCTACCGACGGCTCCGGGAAGGCTATGGCGTGCAGATTGTCCAAGCCCAAGCCCAGGGGATTGATCCCACCGTACGGATTCTCACCCTCAGTGATGGTAGCACCTTAGCCTATGACAGGCTTGTTTTATCCCCTGGGGTTGAACTGCGCTGGGACGTAATAGAAGGTTATGATGCCGAAGCCAGTACGGTGTTCCCGCACGCCTGGCAGGCCGGTTCGCAAACGCTGCTGCTGCGCCGCCAACTGGAAGCCATGGAAGACGGCGGGCTAGTGGTGATCAGCGTACCGGAGACGCCCTACCGTTGTCCGCCAGGACCGTATGAACGAGCCAGTTTGATTGCTCACTATCTCAAAACCCATAAGCCAAAATCAAAAGTCTTATTGTTGGATGCCAAGGACAGTTTCACCAAGGACAAGCTGTTTCTCGACGCGTGGAAGCAGCTATATCCGAACCTGCTCGAATGGGTACCGGGCGCCCAGGGCGGACGGGTCACCCAGGTCGATACCCGCACCGGCATCGTCCGCACGGAGTTTGACGAGTATAAGCCCGCGGTAGCTAACATTGTTGCTCCGCAGCGCGCGGCAGCGATTACGCGAGTGGACGGGCTCGACGCTGGTACGGGCTGGTGCCCCGTACACGGCAGCACATTCGAATCCCGCGTACATGCCAACATCCATATTATTGGCGACGCAGCCATCGCCAGCCCCATGCCCAAATCCGCCTTTAGCGCCAATAATCAGGCCAAGGGCTGCGCCGCGGCCATTGTCGCCCGGCTCCGGGGTGAGCCGGTTGCACAGCCGGCATTGATGAATACCTGTTACAGCCTGGTTGCGCCTGACTACGGTATCTCTATCAGTGCCGTGTATTCCGTTGAAAACGATACGATTCAGGTCGTCCCAGGGTCGAGCGGCACGAGTCCGCTTAACGCGCCGGAGACAACCCGCGCCCTCGAAGCGGCCTACGCCCGCTCATGGTACGCCAATATTACAGCCGATACGTTTGGGTAAAGGCGACGCTACGATGTACGGAAGCTATTGGAAAGCTTTTGTTATCCAGATGTGGATCGGACTTCTCGTGCTGAGCACTCTCTACGCCCAGGAGAATCAGCAGTTCGACGGCCCGCAGACCCGGTATGAAGAGATTTCCACCCCCTTGACCGAACAGCCCGGCGACGCGGAGCGAGGACAGCGTATCGTGCTCGATCGGGAGCGCGGCGATTGCGTGGTGTGCCATGCCTTGCCGCTGCCCGAACGCCGCTTCCACGGCACGGTAGGGTTACCTTTGGATAACGTCGGGAATCGCTATACCGCCGCTGAGTTGCGCCTGCGACTGCTAGACCCCAAAGCGCTGAACCCGCACTCCATCATGCCGGCGTATCATACGGTGGCGGGTCTGCATTCCGTACTCGAAGCCTACCGGGGCAAGCCGATCCTCACCGCACAGGAAATCGAAGATGTCGTGGCGTATCTCCTGACGCTTCGCTCTGAAGCTCCACAGGCGACGGAGGCTGGCCAAATCCCGAGCAGTCCGCAGCGCGAGACTTCCCCGTACGGTATCGAAGGTCGTCGCTCCGGTTATACCTATCTGTCGGAGGAACACCGACAGCTACAGAATGACGCGTTTGGCAATCCGGGGATGTTATGGGTCGAGCGTGGCCGTGAGTTATGGGACCAGACCCAGGGCGACAGCCAACAGGCGTGTGTCAGTTGTCATGGAGACGCGGCAACTAGTATGCGCGGGGTACGTACCCGCTACCCACAATTCGATCCACGCACGGAGAAACTCATCAATCTGGAGCAACGGATTAATCGCTGTCGGACAGAACAGCTTCAGGTCGAAGCCTACCCGTATGAATCCGAAGCTTTGCTGGCACTCAGTGCGTTTGTGAGTTTTCAGTCACGCGGGATGCCGCTGAGTGTGGACATCGAGGGACCGGTCGCACCGTTTTTCGAGGTGGGCAAAGCGTTCTTCATGCGCCGTCGCGGCCAACTCGACATGGCGTGCAGCCATTGCCACGACGAGCATGCCGGGCAACGCCTGCGGGGTGAGGTCATCAGCCAGGGACAGACCAACGGCTTCCCCGTCTATCGGCTAAGCTGGCAAACGCTGGGGTCAACGCATCGCATGTTTGCCTGGTGCAACACCGCGACCCGCGCCCAACCCCTGGCCCACGGGGCCGACGACTACGTGAATCTCGAATTGTATCTAGCCTGGCGCGGCCGCGGCCTGCCTGTAGAGATACCGGGGGTACGCCGGTGAAGGGGAGGAATTGAAAGCGTTTTCTCCTTCCTGCTACGCAACGCTCTCTTCCATGGAGTCGGCAGGGCGCCGGGTGAGCGGGTATTGCCGAATTCTCTTCAGTTCCTTGGCCTCTGAGCGCTGGGCATGGTACAGGTCCCAGCGGAGCTGAAGGTTAAGCCAGAAAGCGGCAGAAGTACCAAAGAACTTCGCTAAGCGTAAGGCCGTTCCCGGACTTACGCCGCGCCGCCCTCGCACCAACTCGTTAATCCGCTGGTATGGCACATGAAGCTTTGCTGCAAGCTCACGCTGGGTTAAGCTCATAGGGCGTAAGAATTCCTCCAGAAGCATTTCTCCCGGATGGGTTGGCGAGCGATGGGTTGGAATACGAACCATGTTTTCTCCTCTTGTATAGTCTTAATGGTAGTCAGTTATCTCGACCTGTACTGGTCCTGTCTGTGTCCAAGTAAAACAAATCCGGTATTGCGCATTTATACGTATACTATGCTGTCCCCTCCGGTCTCCCAAGAGCGCCTCTAAATGATTGCCTGGAGGGACCTTCATTTCTTCGAGCGCTTCGGCTGAGTCCAGTTGATCAAGCTTACGACCTGCGACCTTCCAAAGTGAGAGGGGGCAACACTTCATTGCGTTTTTCGTTCGTCTGCCGTTGAAGACATCTTCCGTTCCAGCGTTTTTGAACGACTGAAGCATAGTAGCATAGTAGCACGGTGTCTATGCTATACTAAGGAAATAGTTACTATCCGAACTGGCAAACTCTGGGATCGACACACCGCATGTTCGCCTGGTGTAATATCGCGATTCGCGCCCAACCCCTGGCCTACGGGGCTGACGACCACGTGCATCTGGAGCTCTACCTAGCTTGGTGCGGCCGTGGCTTGCCGGTAGAAACACCGGGAGTACGCCAGCGAAGGCACGGTGTCGGATTACGCACCCCTCATCCGATCGGCATCTTATGGTTCGTCCGTCTTTCCTATCTGTTGGCGAACTGACAATACATGAACTGCTAATTCGTTTGAACCAACGTACTTGGCTATCAGAGCGTTCATCGAAGGATCCAGATCGCGAAATCTTCCTCCCCAAGCGATTCACAGCTTTGCTTCCGCGGAGTTTACCAGTTTTCCGAGCGATATCTGTACCTATCCCCGCAGCTACGGAGCCAGCACATCCTGCCAAGCTCCCGCCGAGCCCAAGCGCTCCTGCGACGAGCGCTGAAACAGTAAAGGCCCGATTTTTATCTTCGGACGATAGTCACTTACGAGTTCAGCATATTGTTCGATTGGTAAATCGAGGGGGACTTTTAATCCAAGCCCATCAGTAACAATCTTCCGCAGAGCCAAACCTGTTCTGCGCATCTTGTCAGTCTCTTCCACGATTCCCTCGGGGATACGAGTAAAATCACTCTCCCGCATGTATAACGCGGCACTAAAAACTTGCGCGGTACGCGTGGCACGAATGATAAAACTTAGATCCAATAACTGCCGCGCTAACTCCGAGTCACTGTCCCGAAACGCTCGTTCGACCTCGTCAAGTAATTCATAGTCGGGAAAGACATAAGGATGGATATTTCCTACAATTCTGTGGAGTTCCCTTCGTTGTCTCGGTGCACCCCGTCTCCCTTTAATGATGAAACATAATTTATTCTCCCGATTATCGACGCAATGAGGACAAAGGACACCGTCCCTTGTACTCATCAAGGCAAGAAGTCTATAAAAGGAAAACTCATAAAAGGATATATGGTCATGCCCAGAAAGTACGTCAACCACGGATTCAGGATACGAATAGTAAGGAGCAAGAAGAATGGGTATGACTAGTCCAGTTTGTACCAACTTACGAAACGGCTCGATGTTGTTATGGTCAATGCAATATGGGCAGACCATTACGTAGACAGTCGGTGTGAATGGAATTAGAGGAAGCACTTCTGGAAGACGGAATCCTTCTACAATGGTCTTACTCTCATCCAAGCTTTCGAGGACCCGATTGCTTACGAATATATCATTGATCTCAATCGCATGACCGTCGTGCCAGTCTTTTTCGATCACGTCGACTCGTTGCTTCTGGAGCTTGTCTAGTTCGTGCATTTCCAGCAACCTACTTCCATACTATCTTCCATTCTGTCCAGAAAAGTTTTCTGAATGATTCTGTATCTAGCATGGAACGGGAAAGGGCTTTCCTTTGCGAGTTTCTCCCCCATCCCGCCTCTCCACTTTGTTTACTCCCCGCTTACACCTCTCCTCGTGGTACCGGGATACCCGGAATTTTCACCCACATCCTGCCCATCTCACCAAATGTAGTGATAAACAAGGCCTTCCAGTCATCGCCCCACCCAGCGGGGGAGGACGTAATAGCTCAGCCCTATTACCGGCCGTTCGCAGCATGAAGCGCACTGCGGATTGTTACCCCCTCACGGGTCAGGGCCTCTCGAAGTGCCTGCAGTATCTTCGGAGCCTGCATCAACTCGCCCGATATGGCAATGCTTTCTGCATCAAGCGCAAGCTCTTTGCCACCCGTGGTCGTGACCTTCCCCTCGGTGACAACTCTCATAACGAGTCGGACCGCTTCTTCCACACTGTCCTCGCCGTGCCCATACGTCAGGTCTCCGTCATCCTTGTATCCTAACCCTGGGTAGAACTCTTTGACGACCCGCATCTCCAGTTGCTCGGCGACTTCCAGTACGGGGTAGTGCGGCAGCACCGGTAGATAGGCCACGATGTCCGGGTTCACCGCTTGAAATCCCTCAAGCATAGCTCGGGTATTCTCCTCGCTGAGCTGCGCCCACACGTAAAACGCACTATGCGGCTTGGCCGCCTCAAGCCGCAATCCCGCTGCTTCGGCAAAGGCTTTCAGCGCTCCGAGTTGATACACAACATAATCCTTGCCCTCTTGGGGAGTGATGTGCATGAGTCTCCGGCCGAAACCCAGCATGTCGGGAAAGCCCGGATGGCCTCCGACCGTCACACCGTACTTCTTGGCACTCTCGACAGAGCGACGGACCCAGCTTGGATCACCAGCGTGAAAGCCACACGCGATGTTGGCGTGACTAATCCCCTGCATAACCTCCTCGGGCCGTCCCAGCACATAGTTACCAAAGGATTCACCCACATCGCTGTTAAGATCAATCCAAGTTCTCGTGGTGCTCATGCGCAAACCTCCTCGCCTGTCTTAGAAAAATCGGATGTTCCATTCTATCACGCCTACCCGCACTCTCTATGCCGCTCGGCCAGCAGTTACTCGAACTCCGAGGCTCCAGTTGCGGGCGGATCTTCGTTCCACCACTCCCGAAACACACGACACTGGCCACTCTCGGTCAACGTGATCAGAAAGATCCCTTCCATTCTGACGGATTGGCCCGTCTGCACGGATTCCATCGATGACCACCAGCGCGCGATGTAGCGCCCGTCTTCGGTCATCGTAAGGGGTTCGTAACCGAACGTAATCCCGGCCTGGTTCCCCTGGGTAGCCGTCTCCCAGGCGCGTCGGATCGCCGGCCGACCCTTAATCGGCTCGGCGAACGGACCCCAGGCATAGGTCCCGTCCTCGGTGAAGAGTGCGGACGCGGCATCCGGGTTCTGGTTTTCCCAGGCCTTGCCGTAGGCATCGAGCCAGACGTTGAGCGCCTCGAAACCCATATAAACCTCCTTTGTACAGTTGAAGACCATACATAGCGCCCAACGCAGGCTTGTCTAGAGGCGGCACTGCCTGTTCACCTGTGTAGCTTGACATCGGCATGAGAAGCATTCCACAGTTGGGGCTACGCACCGCGGGGCGTGTATTCGGAACAGAGAGTGGGGAGGGCTGACCATGCGAGATTTCGCAACCCTGGGCAAACGTAAAGCCGTGTTGGGCATGATTCACCTGCAACCGCTGCCCGGCGCCGTGTTTTACGCGGACGACAGTTTCAACCAAACCCTTGAGACGGCGGTCAAATCGGCCCAGGCACTCTACCACGGCGGGGCGGACGGATGTCTGGTACAGACTGTCGATCGTATTTACAGCGTAAAAGACGAATCCGACCCGGCACGTACGACCGCCATGGGATTGATTGTGCATGCCATTGTCCAGGCTACAGGCGCAGACTTCCAGGTCGGGGTGCAGTTGATGCGGAATGCGCTCAAAGCGTCGGTGGCAGTGGCAAAGGTGGCGGGGGGCAGTTTTATTCGGGCCGGTGCGCTGGTAGGCACGACGCTGACCGCGCACGGTATAGTCGAAGCGAATCCGCTCGACGTAATGGAGTATCGCAAAAAGATCAACGCCTGGGATGTCAAGGTCATTGCCGAAGTCGACTCCATGCAATTCAAATGGTTTGGCGAGCCAAAGCCGACCGCGGAGATCGCCCGAAGCGCGAAATATGTGGGGGCGGACGCGGTGTCGTTGGGCGCTCCCGACGAAAACAGAACGCTGGAGATGATCGCCTCGGTGCGAAAAGCCGTGCCGGGCCTGCCCATCATTTTAGCGGGCTACACCAACCACGATAACGCGGCACGGTTGCTGGCTGCGGCGGACGGAGCGTTTGTTGGCACCTGTCTTGAACGCGGCGGCTGGGGTGGGCAGATTGATATCGAGCGAGTGAGGACCTATGTAGACATCGTGCGAGGACTGGAAGGAGAGAGATAGAACGATGGAGCCACTCAAACCGGAGGTGATGTTCGGGCAGGTCACAGGCTTAGCAGAGGATTTACGACAGTTGACCCGCCCGTTTGAGCAGCAGGTGCGGGCGGTCCTCACGCCATCGGAATGGAAGGCGGTGAAAAAAGTCTATCTCACCGGAGACGGAGATTCCTACCATGCCTCATGTGCCTCTGAGATGGCCTTTCAGGTCATTGCCGACGTAGCCTGCGAACCGCTGAGTGCCCAACGTTTTCTGGATTATGGGGCAGCCTGGATGCGCCCCGCTGCGCCGCCGCAGACCCTCGTGATTGCAACCTCGGCCTCAGGCGGTACCGAGCGCGTCGTGCAGGCGATTGAACGCGCCAAAGAGAACGGCGCGCTCACCGTGGCCCTCACCGGCACGCCCAACAGCCCGGTTACGCAGGCGACGGATCGGAGCGTCGTGGTTGAACTGCCCCACAAGGAACGCTCCCCAGGAATTCGAACCTACCAGGCCAGCCTAGTGGGAATGCTGTTGGCGGCGATTCAGTTAGGTGAGTTGCAAGGCAGGTATGCCCAAGAAGAAGCGGAGCGTCTGCGCCGGGAATTGGTCGATCTCGCCGATGCTGTGGACGCCACCACGAACGCGATTCAGGCGGGCTGTCGGGAGGTAGCGGATATGATTGCCGCAAGCCCCGTTGTGCTCATGCTGGGCAGTGGGCCGAGTTATGGTACGGCCCTCTACGGCGCGGCAAAGCTGATCGAAGCCGCGGGTGTTTTTTCCATGGGGCAGGACTTGGAAGAGTGGTGGCATGTTGAACGCTTTGCCTATCCGGTGGACATGCCGGTTTTTGTCATCGCCCCGCCAGGTCGCTCACATTGGCGGGCGCAGAGCGTGGCAGCAACGGCGCGCGGCTTAGGCCGACGGGTCATTGTCGCGGCGCACAGAGACGATACCCAGGTCACCCGCCATGCTCACATGGTGTTGCCTGTCCAGGGCGAGGTCCGCGAGGAGTTTTCGCCTCTGATCTACCATCTCTTTGCCAGCTATGTAGCGGCCCATGTCGCCGAGCGTTTAGGCCGCTGTCCCTTCCAAAGCGACCGCCCCGAATTGCTTCGGTCGATAAACGAATACTTCGCCAGCCAGCGACAGGATGCGGAGGGCTAGGCGAATCATTAGTAGACCCTCTCCGATCAGCCTATAGTTTGCCATGCGCCCGCAGGTCGTTCAGGAGTTCTTCATAGCTCAGGGTGGACTCGGTTGCGCGTTGCCGGAATGCGGCCAGATCTTCTTGATCTTCGGCAAGTACTGCGCGAACCGCCTCATTGACAATGGCGGATACCGAACGTTGCGAGTAGGCCGCCTTGAGCCGTAACGCCGCATGAAGCTGAGGATCAAAGTAGATCGTAGAACGTTTGGATGCTTCGCCCATGACACATATCCTCCTCGTGTGACGGTAGCGTCACAGCGTCACGGCATCAAGACACTGTGACGCTGGAGTAGCATAGCGGAGCGTTATCGGGTCTGCATCTTCACGCGGCCGCACACGAGGCGGCCAGACTCGACAGGGCCACCCGGCGGCGAGCTTCACGAATGTCGTGCCGGTCGAACCCGTTGGTCAGAAAGCCGAACGAGATACCCGTTGCCGGGTCGGCCCAACCGCTCTGACCGCCAAAGCCCGGATGCCCGAACGACTCTGCGGAATTGGTGCGCCCGAAGCCGCGCATATTGGCCTTCCCATCTCCGCCGGCAACAGCAATCCCCAAGGCCCGATTGGCCCGGTGGCCGAGAAAGGGATCGCGTAGCTCTCCGGTGCGAACGCGCCGCGCCTCTTTCAGCATGTCGGGCTGCCAGACCGGCGTCCCCTCGTGGGCGCGGCCGTCGTTCAGCAATGCCTGATAGAATAAGGCGATATCACCAGCCGTGGTAATGCAGCCGGCCGAAGGCGACCCGGCTTCTCGGGTGACCGTTTCGTTCAACTCCAACACCCCGTCTTCATTGATGGCGTTGGTCGTGGCGTTAAAGCCTTTGACTCCCATTTTTTCATACTCTTCGGCGGTCGGGGCGGCGCCCACCCACTCCACATCGGCGACATCGGCGTTCCCGGAGGGAGGCAGCCCGAAGCGCAAATCAGGCAGCCCCAGCGGCTCGGTAATCCGCGTCCGCACAAACTCGCTCAGGCGCTGACCGCTGAGGTGTTCGATAATAGCAGCGACCGGCCAGAAATTCGCCGACACATGATAGACGAACTTCTCGCCCGGCGTATGATCCAGCTTCCACTGGGCAAAGCGATTTAAGCGCTTGTCGTGATCGGCCCATTCTTTTTGCCAGTGCGGAGCATAGGGGATAGCCGACGTGTGAATGAGCAACTGCTCAACCGTCACCACGTCTTTGCCGTTCGTCCCAAACTCGGGGATATACTCGACCACACGGTCTTCGGGGCGGAGTTGACCCTCTTGTATGAGAATCCAGGCCGAGGCTGAGGTGAACGCCTTGGTCGAAGACATAATGACAAATCGGGTGTCATCCGTCGCCGGTTTTTCCGTCCCGCCTTGGACCGCCTTGCCAAAGGTCTGCATGGCACCGATCTTTCCATTGCGTGCAATCGCAACCTGGGTGGCCGGCAGCAGGCCGGATTTGACCTCTCGCTCGGCCCGTTCAAACAGAGCCTGGACTTTTTCCGGGTCGAGACCGACCTCTTCAAGATTCTGGGCAAAAAAATGTGCGGCTGGCATATGACTTCCCCTCCTGATTCTCGATTTCCGGCTTCCTCCCTTGAATTTCCTCCTCCTCCTTGCCACTTTATGGGTTTCAGATCAAGGCAAATAAGGAAACCCATGCCCTCGGAACTCATTCTGCATCACTACGATTTCTCCAACTACTCTGAAAAAGTCCGTCTCGTCCTGGGTCTCAAAGGCCTGGCCTGGCGCTCGGTCGATATTCCCCCCACCCTGCCCAAGCCGGACTATATCCCCCTCACCGGCGGCTACCGCCGTGCGCCGGCCCTCCAGATCGGCGCCGATGTTTTTTGTGATACCGCGCGGATTATCGAGGAGCTTGAGCGCCGTTTCCCGGAACCCACGCTCTATCCGGGACCGGATTCGGTCGCTCAACGGGCGTTTATTGCCGGCCTGGAGCGCTGGACGGACGCGACTCTGACGCGCAATACCATCAATTATATTTCCTGCGAACATGCCGACGCCGATCGGTTCACGCCGGAATTCCTGGCCGACCGTGCTGCCTTACTCGGTAAGCCTGAACCGGGGCTCGCCCACCGGAAGGCCGCAGCAGCCAAGAACCTCGCCCAGTTGCGTCCACAGTTGCATTGGATCAGCGATATCCTGCACGACGGACGGACCTATATCTATGGCGAAGCACCATCTCTGGCCGATTGCGTGATCTACCATCCGCTGTGGGTCATGGACCAGCTCGCCGGCGAGCGCACGACTGTTATTCCAGACGTTATCCGCCAATGGATGGAGCGCATAGCCGCGCACGGACATGGTCGCCCAAGCGCGATGACTGCGCACGAGGCGCTCGACGTTGCGGCTTCCAGCGATCCCTTACCGTCCCTGCCGACTCAGACGCTGGACGGAGACCCTGCCCTCGGCGATACGGTCTCCATTACGCCAACCGACTATGGTCGGGCCAACCCCAGTGTCGGCAGGCTGATTTCCATCGACGCCCAGCGCCTGGCGCTTCAGCATCGGAACGAGCGCGCCGGGCTTGTCACGGTACATTTTCCCCGCTTTGGTTATAGCGTCCGCAAACGTAAGGGGTAGCAGACGCGTGGAGGCAACCGGATCATGAATGCGCAGAGCACCGCGCACCAGGAGCGGGGGTGGCAGATTTGGATTGACCGCGGCGGGACCTTCACCGATCTGGTGGCGCGTCGTCCTGACGGCACCCTGGTCACGCATAAACTGCTGTCGGCCAATCCTGAACGCTATCAGGACGCGGCCGTCCAGGGTATTCGCGATCTGCTCAGGATCGATGGCGACGCGGCCATCCCACCCGATACGATTGCTCTGGTGAAGATGGGGACCACGGTCGCGACCAATGCCCTGCTGGAACGCAAGGGCGACCGGACCGTGTTCGTGACTACTCAAGGGTTTGGGGACACCCTGCGGATCGGTTATCAGAACCGCCCCGACCTGTTTGCCCGACATATCGTCCTGCCGGAAATGCTGTTTGAGCGGGTGATCGAGGTCAGTGAGCGGATTGACGCCCACGGCACACTCGTCACGCCCCTGGATGAAGACGGCGCGCGACGGAGCCTTCAGGCTGCTTATGATGCGGGTATTCGCGCGGTGGCGATTGCCTTTGTCCATGGCTATCGGTACGCGGCGCATGAGGCTCGGGTCGCCGCCATTGCCGCCGAGATCGGCTTTCAGCAGGTTTCGGTCTCCCATGCGGTCAGCCCGTTGATGAAGCTGGTCTCACGCGGCGATACCACGGTGGTTGATGCCTATCTCTCACCGCTGCTGCGGCGTTACGTCGATCAGGTCGCGGGAGAACTCGAGGCGGAGCGCCAGTCTGGTCCCAAGCTGATGTTCATGCAGTCGAACGGCGGCCTGACCGATGCCCACCTGTTTCAGGGCAAGGACAGTATTTTATCCGGACCGGCCGGTGGGGTGATCGGCATGGTCCGGACCGCGTCGATGGCGGGTTTTCGCAAAGTTATCGGCTTCGATATGGGCGGCACCTCGACCGATGTATCGCATTATGACGGCGAATATGAGCGGACGCTTGAGACTCTGGTTGCTGGCGTCCGCATGCGCGCCCCAATGATGCATATCCACACCGTCGCGGCGGGCGGGGGTTCTATCCTGCACTTTGATGGTGCCCGTTTTCGGGTTGGCCCGGACTCGGCCGGCGCAGACCCCGGGCCGGCGTGCTATCAGCGCGGCGGCCCACTTACCGTGACCGACTGCAACGTCATGCTGGGCAAGCTGCAAGCGGCCTTTTTCCCCGCAGTATTTGGCCCAAACGCGGATCAAGCCTTGGACGTGCAAATCGTTCGAGAAAAGTTCGGAGCCTTCGCCCAAGAGATCACCGGCGCCACGGGCAATGCCGTCCAGTCGCCTGAGGCCGTAGCTGCCGGCTTTCTGCGCATTGCCGTGGAAAACATGGCGAACGCCATCAAAAAAATCTCTGTTCAGCGCGGCTACGATGTGACGGAGTATACCCTGAACTGTTTTGGTGGAGCCGCCGGCCAGCACGCTTGTCTGGTCGCGGATGCGCTAGGCATGAAAACGGTCTTTCTCCATCCATTTGCCGGAGTGTTATCGGCCTACGGGATGGGTCTGGCAGACGTGCGGGCGCTGCGCGAGCGACAGATCGAGCTGCTGCTTGCAGCCTCAGCCATACCCGTATTGGAAACGGCTTGTGCGGAACTCGGCGACGAGGCCAGCAACGAAATTCTTGCGCAAGGCGTGTCTGCCGATCGCCTCACCCTGCATAAACGGGTTCATCTGCGCTACCAGGGAACTGACACTGCTTTACAAGTGGACTTGTCCGACCTCGACGATATGCGAACCGTGTTTGAGACCACCCATAAGCAGCGCTTCGGCTTTATCGTCGAGGGACGACAACTGGTCGCCGAGGCGGTCTCGGTCGAAGCGGTCGGCACAACGGAGCAGGTTGATGACACCGAGCTGCCAGCGGATAAGGACAACACGGCACAACCGCTTCAGCAGGTCCGGGCATATATGGACGGCGCTTGGCAGAACACACCGGTATTCCAGCGTGAACATCTTCAACCGAGCCAACGCATTCCCGGCCCCGCCATTATTTGTGAGCCCACGGCAACCACGGTGGTTGAGCCGGAGTGGCAGGCCGAGCTGAACCGCTATGGCCATCTGCTCCTGACCCGCACGAAACCGAAATCACACCAAGCGGCGATTGGCACCGCGGCCGACCCGGTGATGTTGGAGGTGTTTAACAACCTCTTTATGTCGGTCGCCGAGCAAATGGGCGCGACGCTGGCCAATACGGCCTACTCGGTGAATATCAAAGAACGGCTGGATTTCTCGTGCGCCATCTTCGCCCCGGACGGGAGTCTGGTCGCCAATGCCCCGCACGTTCCGGTCCATCTGGGTTCCATGGGCGAGTCGATTAAAACCGTCATCAAGGCCAATCAGGGGACAATGCGGCCCGGTGATGCCTATGTCCTGAATGCCCCCTATAACGGCGGCACGCATCTCCCGGATGTGACGGTCATTACGCCCGTGTTTGATACCACCCGTGCTGACCGCATTCTGTTTTATGTGGGCTCACGCGGGCATCATGCCGATATCGGCGGACGCACCCCAGGCTCGGCCCCACCGGACAGCACCACTATTCACCAGGAGGGCGTACTGATCGACAATTTTCTCTTTGTTCGCCAGGGCCGGCTGCGCGAACAGGAGATGCGACAACTGCTGGGTTCGGGCGCGTATCCCTGCCGGAATCCTGACCAGAACATGGCAGACCTGCGCGCCCAGCTCGCGGCCAACGAAACCGGCGTACAGGAACTCAGGAAAATGGTCGAGCACTTTGGTATCGAGGTCGTGCACGCCTATATGCAGCATGTCCAGGATAATGCCGCAGAGTCCGTGCGCCGCGTGCTCGATGTCCTCACAGATGGCACGTTCACCTATCCCATGGACAACGGTTGTCAGATTCGGGTCAGCATTCGAGTGGACAAATCGGCCCGCCGAGCCAGCATCGATTTCAGTGGTACTTCTTCTCAGCACAGCGGCAACTACAACGCGCCCGCGGCGGTGTGTAAGGCTGCGGTCCTGTACGTTTTTCGGACCCTGGTGGCTGACGCGATTCCGCTGAACGAGGGCTGTCTGAAACCGCTCGATATCATTATCCCGCCGCACTCCATCATCAGTCCGAAATACCCCGCTGCGGTTATCGCCGGCAATACGGAAGTCTCTCAATGCGTCACAGACGCCCTGTACGGCGCGCTCGGGGTGCTCGCCTCGTCGCAGGGCACGGTCAACAATTTTGTGTATGGCAACGAGCAGTACCAAAACTACGAAACCATATGCGGCGGCACCGGTGCCGGTCCTGACCATCCGGGCTGCGACGCGGTGCATAGTCATATGACCAATACGCGCATGACCGACCCCGAGGTGTTGGAGTGGCGTTTTCCGGTGCGCGTTGAAAGTTTTGCCATCCGCCACGGTTCTGGCGGCGGGGGACAGCAGCCGGGCGGCGCGGGGATTACCCGGCGGTTGCGGTTTTTGGAATCCATGATCGTCACCACCTTATGCAGCCACCGCCTGACCGAACCGTATGGACTGGCCGGCGGTCAGGCCGGAGAGCGAGGTCGTGATACGGTCGAGCGCGTAGATGGGAGCATTGAAGAACTCGCCGGCAGCGATGAAACCCTGATGCAGCCGGGCGACGTCTTTGTCATGCAAACGCCGGGCGGGGGCGGCTTTGGGCCGCTGGATGGAACCGGGTAGCGCTTCCAAGGCCAGCGCGGTTGGCATACGCGGAAAAGATCCGGTACGGCGTGTCAGGACGAATTGTCTTTCTCTGGGGCTCTGGCGACGGTGAGGGCAACCTCTTGTCCATGGGCAATTTCAAGGGTGTGTCCGTCCGGGTCGGACAGGAAGGCCCAGTAGCCGATCGGATAGCCTGAATCGGTCGGTCCCAGACGCAAACAGCCGGCCTGCCGCGCTTGTTCACACAGAGCATCGACTTCCTGGCGGGTTGCACAGCCGACGCCGAGATGGGCAAGGGGCAGCAAGGGAGCGTCCACCCGAGGCGACTGGATGAGGACAATCACAAAGGGGCGTGTCCGGTCACTCAGCCAAGCGACCTGTGTCCCATCTGGATCGGTCCGGCGATGGACAACCCGCATACGGGCATAGGCCGCATAGAAGGCAAGGCTCACCTCCATGTTGGTGACCGGAAGCGCGATATGCGTCAGCCCGACATCAGACATCGTGGGTCTCCTTCCTGAGTACCCCACCCGCAGGAGAAAAGATCGTGCGCCAGTTGGAGGAAGGGGTGGGAACTGCTAAGACTTGCCGATAGCGTAAAATACTGAGGAGGAGATTGCTATGCGAGAAGCTGTCATCGTATCGACTGCCCGAACGCCGATTGGCAAGGCATATCGTGGCGCGTTTAATGACACCACGACCCCGACCATGGCTGCACCGATTATTCAGGAAGCCATCCGTCGGGCCAAAGTGGAGACTGGCGAAATCGACGATCTGATCATGGGCGCCGCGCTCCAGGAAGGCACCCAGGGCTATAATGTGGCTCGGCAGTGCGGCATCGCCGCAGGGTTGCCGGTCTCTGTCTCCGGCCAGACCATTGATCGTCAGTGTTCCTCGGGGCTGATGAGCGTTTCCATGGCGGCCAAACAGATTGTGGCCGATGGCATGCAGACCGTGGTGGCCGGTGGTTTGGAGTCGATCAGCCTCGTCCAGAACGACCATCAGAACGAATATCGCAATGAAGACGCCGTGGCCCTAGAGAAAGCCCCGGACCTGTATATGGCCATGATCGACACCGCGGAGGTCGTCTCGAAACGCTACAATATCTCGCGGGAAGCACAGGATGAATATGCCCTCCAGAGCCAGCAGCGTACCGCTGCCGGTCAACAGGCCGGACGATTCGATGACGAGATCATTCCGTGCACCGTCACCAAGCTGTTCACCGACAAAGAGACGGGCGAGACCACGCGCCAGGAAATGACCCTTGAGCGGGACGAATGTAACCGTCCGAGTACGAACGCGGCCGGTTTAGCCGCACTGCGGCCGGTCATGGGAGAGGGTGGCTTTATTACCGCCGGGAATGCCAGCCAGTTGTCGGACGGGGTCTCGGTCTGCGTGCTGATGGAGCGTAAGCAGGCCGAACAACGAGGGCTCCAGCCCTTGGGGGTGTATCGTGGCATGGCTGTTGCCGGCTGCGAGCCGGACGAAATGGGGATTGGTCCGGTCTTTGCCGTTCCCAAGCTGCTCGAACGCAACGGCCTGACTATGGACGATATCGACCTGTGGGAACTGAACGAAGCCTTCGCCTGTCAAGTCATCTACTGCCGGGACAGGCTCGGCATTCCGGACGAACGGCTGAACGTGAACGGCGGGTCCATCTCGATCGGTCATCCCTACGGGATGAGTGGCTCACGCATGGTCGGCCACGCGCTGATCGAAGGCAAACGGCGCGGCGCGAAGAACGTCGTCATCACCATGTGTGTGGGTGGCGGCATGGGCGCAGCCGGACTGTTTGAGGTCGCGTAAACCCCGTGCGTATTCTTCAGGAGACAGATCCCTGTTGACGGGCGGATCAAACCGAGTTACTTATATTTTCAAGAATACCCCCTGGCGTCCCTTCTGGCAGCAGAACCATTATCCACCATTGACCCGATATGGGTAAGGAAGGCAATGGGCACTGTCCTCAGACGGCATGTCAGGTCAGCCTATCAAAACTCTGAGTTAATAAGCCGAAGAAACTTGTCTCTTCGGCTTATTGCTTTTATACGTCCTTTTCTCACTAACAGCTTATGTCCCGACTAGCGACTTTCATAGACGGTGGGTATATCGACAAAATAGCAAGAGAATTTAGCACTTGGGTCGACTACGTTAAGTTTGTGAAGGAAATAGTCTCTACCGTTTCGAGTAAGACCCCAAACGCCATAGACTTATTGCGGACTTACTACTATGACTGCCTTCCCTACCAGAGTAATCCTCCCACTGACTATGAAAGGGAGCGATTTGCAAACAAACGTAAATTCTTCGACCGCTTAGGCCGTATTGAGCGCTTCCAAGTGAGAGAAGGCAGATTGGCACATCGAGGGTTTGATAATAACGATAAGCCTATCTTCCAACAAAAGCGTACCGATTTGTTACTCGGTCTTGATTTTGCCCTTCTCAGCAGTAAGCGTACGATAACACATGCAGTCTTAGTCGCAGGGGATAGTGATTTCCTGCCCGCTGTCGAGGTAGCGAAACAAGAGGGAATCTCAGTATGGCTTTTTCACGGCCGAACACCCGCGCACGAACTTTGGCTCGTAGCGGATGAAAGGTTGGAATTAGACCGGGATTTTATGACTCGGGTCGCGAGGAGCAGGTAACGGGTCGTCACGTAAGACAGAGCGGAATTGACTCCAGCCGGTTTCTCTTGCACTCCAGCGTTCTGGGACGTTTTCCAGTCCTGCCGATCTGGCACTCCTTTACTCAAAGTACGGAAAAGCTCAGCAGTGCTGACGGCCCAGTCTGGCCGGCAGAGTGGTGAGATGCTACTCCTGACCAACACTCTACTCAGCCGAGGAGGACGTTATGGCAAATGCACCTGCCGCAACCATGCGGGAAAAAGCCCGGAAAGTGGCGCCCAAGCTGATTGACCTGACCGAGAAAGTTCTATTTGGTGATGTTTGGGAGCGTCCAGGTTTATCCAAGCGTGACCGCAGCCTCATCACCGTGGCGACCCTCATGTCCACCTACCGCCCCCAACAGCTCCGTCCGCATCTCCAGCGCGCCTTAGATAACGGCGTCACCCAGGAAGAGATCGGAGAGCTGATTACACACCTGGCGTTTTACTCCGGCTGGCCGGCAGCCATGACGGCCGCCGGCATCGCCAACGAGGTTTTTGAACAGCAGGAATAGTCCGGCCTCACCGCGGTCGCGGCCAGATTGTCGGGACCGTGGTCGCAAGCCATTTCACTAAAGCGGCATTAACTTCCGCCGGCTTTTCCTGGGCCATCCAATGGCCGGAGCGGATCGTCTCTTCGGACAGGTCTCGGCAGTAGGTACGCATCGGCTCGGCCAGGCGTGAGTGAACGCATTCACACACAAAGTCGTATTGGGCGGTCAGAAACAACACCGGCATATCGAGATAGCCGTCGTTGTGTGCAGTCTCGGCGTAGGCCGTGTTGACCGGATGATTCATATACCACGAAGAGGGGCCGAAGAACCCGTTACGTTCGAGCGCAGAGGCATAGATGCGCAAGTCCTCTTCGGTGACCACATCGACATCACGTGGCAAATCAGGGATCTCAGCCATACCGAGCATACTACGATCGCGTCGTGCGGTTGAGGTGATGGCCGGCTTACCCTCGCCTTCGGGGTTCCCTTTCCGAAACAGCAGTTTGACGAATCGGTAGGCCTGAGCATCCATCGGGGCGATGGACTCGGTAAAACTCTCCTCGTAGTAGCGCATATAATCCCACTGCCCGGCAGGATACTCATCTTCAGGATAGAGGTCTCGGTCCACCAGGGTCAGCGTGTGCTCAAGCCCGCGCTCAAGGGTGTAGTAGGGGACACACAGATTGGCGACCGCATGACACCGGTCCGGATGGTGACTTGCCATATTCCACACCACCGGACTGCCCCAATCATGGCCGACCCAGACGGCTTTTTCCTGCCCCAGTGCGTCTATCAACTCCAGCATGTCGCGGACGATCTGCTCTTGGGCGTAATCGCTGTGTTGCCCATACACAGACGACCGGCCATAGCCGCGCATGTCCGGCGCTACGGTCCGAAACCCCAGCGCAGCTAAAGCGGGCAGTTGGTGCCGCCAGCTTATCGAGAGCTCGGGCCAGCCGTGGGCGAAGATGACAAGCGGCCCGTCCTCAGGACCAGCAGCCAGATAAAAAGTCGTATGCCTGTCGGTTTTGACGGTATGTTCGGTGATGGTCATGTCTGCTCTCCTTCATGTGTCGATGAATCCCACGGTTGAAAAGATAGTGGAACATGGATTGATCGGAATACAATCACGACGCCTATGGATCAATCCCCAAATCATACCGAATCCGACGGCGTACCGTCCGGCACAGAGTCAACGCCTCGCGGGCATCTTCTTTGAGATTGTGGGTTCTCCCAAAGGCGATATCTGCCTCTTGAAGACGGGCCTTGAGATATTTCTCTATACATTGTTGAGCATGGAAGCACGCGGCATCGTAGTTTGGAGACTTCCGCGCGCGCAGCTCACGGGAAGCTGTCGCAAAATCTCCTTCTGCTTTCTCCACCCATTCACGGGTGAGAGGCTTCATACAGAACGCGCCCTTTCTCCATCACCTCCTGGAGAAAAAAGTCATGCTGAGCCAGACGTCGAGTAAGCCGCTCCGGAGTGTGGACGAGTAAGTCGACGGGAATCGTAGGATTGATCGCATTGAGTATCTCCACGGCCTTGCGAGTTCCTTTCCCCTCATGGCGGAGGACGACGAGCAGGTCCACATCTGACTGAGCCGTAGGTGTTCCGTACGCGTGCGATCCAAATAAGATCACTCGCTCTGGCCGGAATTCTCGCACAATTCGAGCAGCCAGCTCCTCTATACTTTTCATCTCAACGGCCATCTCGATAATTTTCCTAACAGGATATTGGCTTCCTGCAAATCCTGACTACCCCCTGGCTCTTTCGTCCGCTTGACAGAAGACGCACCGTGGACAAGTGTAACAGGAGTCAAAACCAGATTGGAGAAAGCATGGAGTATGCAAAGCTTGGGAATACGGGCATGACGGTTTCGCGCATCTGCATGGGGTGTATGAGCTACGGGGACGGCAAATGGCGCAAGTGGACCATCGGGGAAGACGCGGCGCGAGAACACTTCGCGCTCGCCCTTGAATCGGGCATTACCTTTTTTGATACCGCAGATGTCTACTCGATTGGCGTGAGCGAGGAGATCACCGGCAAATGGCTGGGTGAGATGGCTTCACGCGACGATATCGTCCTGGCGACCAAGGTCAACGGGCCCATGGGCGATGGCCCGAACCGACGGGGGTTGAGCCGTAAACACATCATCGAAGCCTGTGAACATTCTCTACGCCGCCTTAAAATGGACTATATCGACCTGTACCAGATTCACCGCTGGGACTTTTCCACGCCGATTGAAGAAACGCTCGAAGCGCTTGATAGCCTCGTCCGCGCCGGCAAGGTGCGCTACCTCGGAGCCAGCAGCATGGCCGCCTGGCAGTTCTCCAAGGCGCTCTACGCGGCCAAAGAGCACGGCTGGCATCGGTTTGTCGCCATGCAGAACCACTATAACCTGATCTACCGCGAAGAAGAGCGCGAAATGAACCCGTTGTGCATAGACCAGGGTGTCGCGCTGATTCCGTGGAGTCCGCTCGCGCGCGGCTATTTTGCCGGCAACCGCACGAAAGTAGAGGGAGAAGGTCCGACCAAGCGGGCGCAAACCGATCCGATGACACGCCGGATGTATTTCAACGACAGCGACGAGGAAGTGGCCACCGCCGTAGGGAAAGTCGCCCAAGAACGCGGCGTGTCACCGACTCAGATTGCCTGCGCCTGGGTTCTCCAGGCACCCGGAGTGGTCTCCCCCATCATTGGTGCGACCAAGACGCATCATCTCAAGGAAATCTTTGAGACGGTCGATATCAAGCTCAGTCCGGAAGAAGTGGCCACCCTGGAAGAGCCCTACCGGCCGCACCCGATTCTGGGCCATATGCAGCCCGATCCCAAGCGGATGGGGTGAGGGTGTTGATTCAGGTTCGGCATATGCCGAATTGCTGAGCTGGCGTAAAGCGAGCCGCATTGCCTTCAGCCGGTGCCGATCAGTCAAAGAGCTAGAGGTAGCTTTCTCGTTAGAGGAGAACTCCCACTCTCCTCATGAGCGACTACAGCATGTCAGAAGCGTTCCGCCAGATTAATTATGGAGATTGCACTACCGCCCGAGTTCAAAGAGTTCTTGAAATTGTTCAACTCTCACAATTGTGAGTATCTGCTCATTGGCGGTTATGCAGTCGTATATCATGGATATTCACGACCGACCGATGACCTCGATATCTGGATTGCGCGTACTCCAGAAAACGCCACCAAAATTGTGACGGCCTTACAAGAGTTCGGATTTGCGCCTCCACGTCTTTCAGAAGAATTTCTTTTACAGGAAAAAAAGATCGTGAAACCCTCGATGCGTATCGAGATCCTGACTTCCATATCAGGGATGGATTTTGAAGAGTGTTACTCAGAGCGCATTATCGACACATTAGATGGGGTAGAAGTCGCTCTCATTAGCCTGCAACACTTGAAAAAGAATAAGCGAGCAATTGGAGAGTTTAAGGACCTAGACGACCTTGAACATCTCCCTTGAGGCGGGTCTCATTTGTCCCACTTCCTTAAACGCCCACTCGCTCAGCCCTGCTACGACAGCCTTAAAATTAGTCGCTTTCCTTCTCAAACCCACAACCCAAGCCTGTTCGGCCAACTTTTCGCCTTACTTCGTCGAGTGATAGACGGAAATACACCGGGCGGTTATGGGCGCAGGCGTGGGGGTTGGCCGTTTGGGTCCAAGCGTCGAGGAGTCGGCCTTGCGCTTCACGGTCGAGTACCTGGCCGGCTTTGATCGCGCCGAGACAGGAGAGGGCTTGATGCAGCTCTTCTTTTTGAGTGCGCACACGCGTGACCAGACGGGAGAAGGTCAGCCCCGACGTTCTCGGGTCAAGAAATTCAGGAATCGCACGGAGAGCCAGCACATGCGGGCCAAAGAGTTCGGCGCTGAAACCACACGCGGCAAATGCTTCAGCCTGCTCATCAAAGAAAGCATGTTCTTCGGCTGAAAGTTGGACGACTTGAGGCGAGATGAGGGGCCGGCTCTGAACCTCACCATTTTGAAGCCGTTCGTACAGCACGCGTTCTTCGGCAGCGTGTTGATCCAGCAGATACAAATGTCCTTCGGATAAAGTCAGCAGGAAGGTGGTTTCTACCTGGCCGACCGGAGAGAAGCCAGTGCTCTGTTCTTCCCCATACGGCGCCCCGTCTTCAGCAACCTGCGAAGCCGAAAGCCAGCTTGGTGCGGAACGGCGTTGGAGACCACCTCGAACCAGATCATACACACTTGGGTCATCTCGAAAGCGCACCTCGGTCTTGGCGGGATGGATATTTACGTTCAGTTGGGAGGGGTGCAGTTCGACGAACAGGCACACCATGCCGCCGTCGTTGCCGAGGGTGTCACGCACGACCCGATACAGGGTGGCGTTACGCACGGCCCGCCTATTCACAAAAAAGTAGTAGCGGCGGCGCCAGGCTTCCTCCTGTGTCACCAGAAATCCCCAGACACGGCCGTTCAGACCCGTATTCTCAAACTCCTCCAGGCGGGAGGCGGTCTCAACGCCAAAGCAGGCAGCAACCCGCTCCTGGAACGGAACGGACGGAAAGTTGTAGACCTCGCGTCCATCAAACGACAGTGAGAGGGTTTTCTCCGGGAAGGCTAGGGCAAAGCGTGTGAACACGCCCATGATGTGGCCGTACTCAGTCCGCAAACTACGCATAAACTGCAAGCGAGCCGGCGTATTGTAAAACAGGTCAGAGACCTCAACACAGGTTCCAGCCGGCGCTCCGGCCTCCTGAACGGGACTCAGTTTGCCGCCCTCACTTTTGACTTCCACTCCCAATGACGTGCTTGTGGGACGACTCAGAATCCGCAGCCGTGAGATCGCGGCAATGCTGGGTAAGGCCTCTCCGCGAAAGCCAAAGGTCTGGACGCGGGTCAGGTCATGGTCGTGCTGAATCTTGCTGGTAGCAAAGCGTTCACACGCGAGCGCGACTTCGTCCGCGGCCAAGCCTGCACCATCGTCGGTGACACGAATCAGCCGTCGTCCAGCCTCCTCGACCTCCACCCTGATAGTCTGCGCTCCAGCATCCAGGGCGTTCTCCATGAGTTCTTTGACAACGCTGGCCGGGCGTTCCACCACCTCACCGGCGGCGATCTTTTGCTGGACGTCAGGAGGAAGGATACGAATGGGCATGGCTAGGGATGTCCGTATGGCAGCAAGGCGAGGCTTCACTTGTCGAGAGTCTCGGTGTACGACCCCTACGCCTTACCCTCTCTCCCCTCAGCCATTTGCTTCAATTCGGCAATCAACAGCAGCGCCTCAATCGGCGTGGTCCGCAGGGGGTCAATCTGGGCGAGACGGGATACAACGGCCTGCTCGCCGGGTGCTTGGGGCCGTTCCACGCTTTGCCGCCGACTATCGGAGGGTGGCTGTCCCGCTTCAAATTCGGCTAATAACGTCTCGGCCCGCTCGACCACATCGGGGGGCAGTCCGGCAAGTTTGGCGACATACAGGCCGTAACTCTTTTGGGCCGCCCCCGGCACAACCTTATAGAGAAAACTTACTTCGTCCCGGTTCTCGCGAACCTCAAGCCGGGCGTTGGCCACTCCGGGCAAAGCGTCTGCGATCGGCGCCAGTTCGTGATAATGAGTAGTAAACAGGGTCTTGGCCCGAACCTGGGTAGCGAGCTTTTCGGCAACCGCCTGAGCCAGGGCACGGCCATCCGTCGTACCGGTTCCCCGGCCGACTTCGTCGAGAATGACCAGACTCCGCTCGGTTGCATGCTTCAGGATGTTCGCCGTCTCCATCATTTCGACCATAAAGGTCGATAACCCTTGCGCCAGAAAATCCGCCGCGCCGACCCGCGTAAAAATACGGTCTACAGCCCCAATGGTGGCAGACTGGGCAGGAATGAAACTCCCCATTTGGGCCAGCAGGACGAGTAGAGCCGCCTGACGCGCATAGGTGCTTTTTCCAGCGGCATTGGGACCAGTGATGATCAGGACGTGCCGGCTGGCATCCAAGCGCAGGTCGTTCGGCACGAACTGCGCGTTACGCGTATCAAGGACCGGATGCCGGCCCTCTTCTATGAGCAGCTCGTACTCGTCGGTGACGTCGGGACGAATCCATCCCTTCTTCGCGGCTAACTCCGCCAGTGAAATCAGCGCGTCGAGGATACCGAGGGTGGTCGCAGTGCGTCGCAGCCGCTCGGCCTGGGCGGCGACCTGCTGTCTGAGTCGGGTAAAGAGGGCATACTCTAATTGATTGCCCCGGTCTGTCGCGGACAAAACCGTGGATTCAAAGGCGCGCAGTTCATCCGTGACAAAGCGTTCGGCGTTGACCAGAGTTTGACGGCGAATGTAGTTCTTGGGAACACGGCTCAGTGCAGACTTGGTGACTTCCACGTAATACCCGAAGACCTTGTTGAAACCGACCTTGAGGTTGGGAATCTGAGCGCGTTCCCGCTCTTGCTGTTCATACTCGGCCAGCCAGCCCGTTCCATTGGTCTGAATCGCCCGCAGTTCGTCCAGGTCGGCAGAGACGCCGGCCCGAATCAGCCCACCCTCTTTGGCCGTGGGTTTCGGCTCGTCGAGAAGGGTGCGCGCAATCTCGGCGGTCACATCGTCGAGCAGATCGATTGCTTCACAATACGTTGTGAGCAGACGGCTTCCGACCCTGGTCAGGGTGGCGTGGAGGTCAGGCAGACGAACCAAGGCAGATCTCAGAGCGGCCAAGTCCCGCGGGTTGGCAATCGCGGACGTAATGCGTGAAGTCAGACGTTCGAGGTCCGGCAGGCCGGAGAGGACACGCCGCAACTCTGTCCGCACATCATGTCGGCAGCTCAGTTCGCCAACCGCTTCCTGTCGGGTGTGAATATCATCGACCGCGCGCAGAGGGTGCAGCACCCAGTGTCGCAAGCGCCGCTTACCCATCCGGGTGGTGGTGTGGTCCAGCACGGCCAGCACGGTTCCCTCGGCCGAGCCCTCAAATACATTTTCTACCAGTTCAAGGTTGCGCTGTGTCTGCGGGTCGAGCACGACAAAGGCATCGTGCCGATACGGCTCAGGCGCACGGATATGGGGTAGAAACGCACGCTGCGTTTCCCGCGCATAGGCGAATAACGCCCCGGCTGCGCACAGAGCACGCCGATGGGAGAAAACGAGAGCGTCAATGCGCTTGCGACCAAACTGCTTGCTGAGGACTGTACGTACCCGCTCAAAGCGAAACGCCTCGGCCGGGCGTTCGGTGCGGCAGATCTGACGACCCCAACCCGCGTCGCAAGACTCGCCCGCCCCACAGACCAATTCTTGTGGTTGGAGGTTCTCCAGCAGGCTGGGCAAATCAGAGACGTTTGTTTCGGCAACCAGAAATTCGGCCGTCGCCAGGTCCAGACTGGCGACGCCGACCGCATCTTTCTCGGACAACACGGCAACCAGCGTTCGTTCCCGACTCTCGGATTCAAACAACGTCCCCGGTGTGACTATGCGAACAACATCGCGCGGAATAATCCCTTTTCCCTTGTGGGATTCCTCAAGCTGTTCACACACCGCCACCTTATAGCCCTTCTCGACCAGCCGGGTGAGATACGGCTCCAGGCGGTAATGCGGCACCCCGCACATGGGGACCTTTTCGCTGCCTTTTCCGTGCGCGCGAGCAGTCAGCACGATGTCCAATTCACGTGCCGCGACTGCCGCATCGTCAAAAAACATCTCGTAGAAATCGCCGAAACGGTAGAACAGCAGTTCCTCTTTGTACTGTTCCTTGACCTGCCAGTACTGCTCCATCATGTCGGTTGCCGTTCGTACGGCAGATGGGGAAGAGTGAGATGTATTCTTTTTGGCCATTGCGTCTGCCAGGCTCGCTCTCGAAGCAGGCTTTCGACTCTACCACATGTTCCCGCGCTCGTCGTCCGCACGTCACCGCCGTTGGACTTCCCGCGCGTCGAGTCCAGCACGGTTTGTCACGCACGTAACAAAAACATCGAATTATTGGGAGAAATGGCGCTTTCCGTCACCTATGTGACACCCATCGCCTTGTGCATCCTTGCCACGCCTCCTATCGTGGCCGCTGAAATCAGTATTGACCTCCACTTCTCTTTCCCTCCTCCCTCCAATCAGCCCGTAAAGGAGAGCGTTCGCATGGACAAAACTGAAGACACGCAAAATTTCGATCCGCTCCGGACTTGGCGCGAATGGTACCAAAAGTCAGAGAAGCAATGGAGCGACGCGCTGTCGGGCATCCTGGGCAATGATCAGTTTGCCCAATCCACGGGCAAGTATGTCCAAGAAGCGATGCATCTGCACCGCATGTTTACCGAATCCATGGCCCAATACTTGGCCGCCCTCAACCTCCCGTCCCGCACGGATATTATCGCACTGAGCGACCGGGTCGGCGAACTCGAAGATAACGTGGCCGGACTCCAGGTGGAGGTCCGGCATCTGCGCCGCTTGCTGGCGGAATATGAGGGCGGGGCTGCGGACGACGCGCCCATCCGTCCGAAACGCACTAAACAGCCCAAGGAGTCCGCTGAAGAAAGGGATTAGAGCCCATGCAACAGACCCAACAACTGTCACACGAAGACGTTGCAACAAAGGCGCGGGAAACAGTTGACCGTGCCATTCAGCGCAACGTCCCGGACCTGCCGGCCCCACTCGAACTAGACCTTGAGGTTGGGCCGACCCCGAAAGATGTCATACACTCACGCGGCACGATGAAGCTCTACCACTATCGTCCCCTCAGCCCCGAGGTGTATCGGGTTCCGGTCTTGCTCGTCATGTCCCTGGTCAGCCGGCCCTATATTCTCGACCTGGCCAAAGGTCAGAGTCTTATCGAATATCTGCTACTCCAGGGTTTTGACGTGTATCTGATCGACTGGGGGGTGCCGCGACGTGAACATAAACATCTCAAACTGGACGACTATGTGACCGATTTCATCCCCGAGTGCGTAGCGATGGTGGGCGAAGATTCGGGAGAGCCCGACGTGTCTATGATCGGCTATTGCCTGGGTGGAGTTCTGGCGGCGCTGTACGCGGCCCTGTATCCCGACGGTCCGCTCAAAAATCTGGTGTGTTTTACTACGCCGGTGAACTCGGACGGCATGTCGCTCTACCGCACCTGGACCGACCCGGCGCATTTTGATCTCGACCGGCTGATCGATAGTCTGGGCAATATCCCCTCGGAGCTGATGGACGCCTCGATCCAGATGCTGCGACCGTTTCAGAAAAGCGCCGGCCAGATGAAGCTGCTCGACAACGCCCAAAACGAATCCTTTGTCACCGCCCACCTGCGTTTTGACCGCTGGGCCGCGGATCATATTCCCTTTCCGGGGGAAACCGCCCGCCAGTTGGTCAACGACTTTATGCGCGAGAATAAGCTCGTGCGGAAGACGTTTGAGTTGGACGGTCGCAGGGTCGACCTGGGGAACATCATTGTTCCCTTTCTGCACGTTGCGGCCCAGCACGACCATATCGTTCCTTCGGCCGCCTCGCAGGACCTGGTAAAGCTGGTAGGCAGTCCAGACAAGTCTGAAATTGTTCTCAAGGGCGGCCATGTCAGCCTGGTCGCTGGGGGGAACGCCATCTATCGCCTGTGGCCAAAGTTGGATACATGGCTGTCACGGCGTTCGGTCTGAGAGAGCGATCACACAGAAAGAGGAGAATAGCGTGGAAGGCTTTCCCAAAACCGTTGAAGTCAAAGGTACAGCCCTGAGCCTGCGGATGATGGGTGCGGACGATGGGCCGTTAATGCTGGATTTTGCCCAACAGCTCCCCTATCACGACCTGATGTTTTTGCGCCGGGATATTACCAAACAATCATCTATAGACCGCTGGCTACACGATATCTCCAGTGAAAAGATGTATACCCTGCTTGCGGAGAGCGAGACCCAACTCCTGGGCTACGCCACCCTGTATCGGAATGACTTTGACTGGTCGCGCCATGTGGCTGAAATCCGGGTGCTGATTGCCCCAGACGCACGCAAGATGGGCCTGGGCCGCTTGTTGACCCGCGAGGCGTTCAACGTCGCCCTCTCGTTAGGGATCCAAAAAGTCGCCGCGCGTATGACGCTGGATCAAACCGGCGCCCGCACCGTGTTCGAAGAGCTTGGCTTTCGGGCGGAAGCGATTTTACGCGACGAAGTCAAAGACCGGGCCGGCAAGACGCACGATATTCTCCTCATGGCCAATGATGTGACTGAATTCCTGGCCCGTGGCGAGGCGTACGGACTGCCTCGATAAACGGCCTCCTTCGTTTTTCTGGGGAAAGCCGACTGTACAAGCGCAGCGAGACCGCTATAATCGTGTCGCTACGCTACTGAGGAGCACAAGTGAGGGAGGAGCCTCTATGAAAGCAGCATCGCACGTCAACGCTCCAATGAGTTATCTCAAGGTTGAAGACCGGCAAGAGAAACCGACCTATTACCTGTGTACCCCGCCCACCGGTGTCCCCCAGCGGAATACCACCCAGGTTAAACACACGATGGCGATTCAGAATGCCCGCGAGCACCTCGACGAAATCTCGCTCGATAAGCAGGGCATCACCTTTACGCAGCATGAAACCGCGGTCGAAAACTTTTATGACGCCGAAGAAGTCAAAGCAGTCTATTATCCTGAGGTTGTCGAGCTGATCAAAAAAATGACCGGTGCCGAGAAGGTCCACGTCTTCGATCATAACGTGCGCTGCGCTCCGATGTGCGCTCGTGGCGAGAATGGCGCCCGCGAGCCAGTCAAGTTTGCCCACAACGATTATACTCTTCAGTCCGGTCCGCAGCGAGTACGCGACCTGCTACCGGCCGAAGAAGCCGAAGAGCGGTTGCAACATCGCTTTGCCGTCATCAATGTCTGGAGACCGATCCGCGGCCCGGTGCAGGACGCTCCGCTGGCCGTATGCGATGCCGCCAGCATGACGCAGGACGACTTTAACGAAACCGACCTGAAATACGAAGACCGGACCGGTGAGGTCTATTCGGTCTCCCATAACCCCAACCACCGCTGGTTTTATTTCCCGCAGATGGAGCGCAATGAGGCCATGCTGCTCAAGTGCTATGACTCGGCCACTGATGGGCGGGCGCGTTTCACCGCGCATTCGGCGTTTGAAGACCCGATGTCTCCATCGGACGCACCGGCTCGGGAGAGCATTGAGACGCGGACGCTGGTTTTCTTTCCACCTGAGGCGTAGATTAACGAACACGGTAGGGGGCCTTTTGGCCTCCTCGCTTTTTTCACCTCCGCTTCTCAAACTTCCCCACGGACAGAGACGGCAAACCATTTCGCAACAAGGAGTGACCTATGGAATTCGGTGTTTTCTATCTTCCCGCGATTGGCAACAAGAGTGAGCTGCAAGCAGGTATGGCCGGTCGGCGGACAGACCTCTACCAGCGCATGCTGCGCAATCTGTCTGAACAGGCTCAATATCTCGACGCGCACGGCTATTATGGTATCGGCTTCACCGAACACCATTTCCATATCGAAGGCGAAGAGGTTTCGACCAACCCCCTCATGCTCGACCTGTATCTCGGCATGCAGACCGAGAATATCCGGCTGGGACAACTCGGCCTGGTCCTCCCCTGCCAGAATCCCATTCGCGTGGCTGAAGACACCGCCATTCTCGATCAAGTCACAAAAGGCCGGGCCTTTGTTGGCTTTGCCCGGGGCTATCAGCCGCGCTGGGTCAACACCCTGGGGCAGCACTATGATATACTGGCCGACAACAACACCGACCCGGAACGGTACGAAGAGCTCAAGAGAGAACTCTACCAGGAACATTTTCAAATTATCATGAAGGCCTGGACCAGCCCGACCTTCAGTCATTCGGGCAAGCACTGGCAGATTCCGCCCAAGGACGTTTTCTGGCCGGCGCATAATGTCACCCGCGAGTTTGGCCAGGGCGTAGATGACAAGGGTATCCTGACCGAGATAGGCACGGTGCCCGAACCGTATCAGAAGCCTCACCCGCCCCTCTTCCAGCCGTTTAGCTTTTCGGAGTCCTCGGTCCGCTGGGCCGCCCAGAACAATGTGGTCCCGCTGACCGTTGTCTGTGACCCGGATATCTGCTCTGGCCAGTTCCGCGCCTGCCAGGAAGGCGCGGCTGAAGTCGGTAAGAGCCTGGACTTCGGTCAAGGTGTCGGCCTGGTGCGCGAGGTGATCGTGGCCGACACGGACGAAGAAGCTATGGCCCTGGGCAGAGAGAGCGGCTGTTTTATCTGGACCAAGTTCTTTGAGCCGTTCGGCTTTAACGCCGCCCTGATGCGGGTTGATGAGGATTACCGGACGATTCCGAATACGTTCGAGTCCATGGTCGAGCGCGGCCTCACCATTTGCGGCAGCCCGGATACTGTGAGCCGCAAGTTTGAGGCGATCTTCAAAAAGTTGCCGGCCGAGTACTTCTGGCTCTACACCTATAATGAGCTCGTGCCGCACAAGAACGTCATGCACAGCTTCGAGCTGCTGACCGAAAAAGTGTTGCCGAATTTTACGGATAAGATTCAGTAGGTAGCGTCTTTCCCCTCTTGAGAGCGGAGGGGTAGGAGACCCTCTACCCCATCCACTCTTCCATCCCGTTGACTGCACTGTTCCACGCCAGTAGAAGGTTGCGGCGAGGAACAGTGATGACACGCGGCGGTTGTCTACATTCGTTACACTTGGCTGTACACAAAACGGACTTCCGGTGTCTCACTCGTCGCGCCCTGCTGACCTGCCTGTTTGGGCTGGGTCTGGGCTTGCCGGTCTTTGACCGGGTGGCGAACGCGGCGAGAAAAAAAGACCCGCGCCGTTCGCGTCTTACGCCCGGCGATCAACTGGTGTTCGCCTTTGGAGACCGGGCCGGGCAGGCCATCACCCCACAAGACATCTCATTCGGCGAGCGCCCGGAGTTCGCCTATCCCAAGGACCCGGCGACCGACACTGTGCGCAGCCGGTTTCGGCTCAATCAGGTTCTCTTGATCCGGTTGAATCCAGAAGAGCTGAGCGAAAAGACGCGTGTACGCTCATTGGACGGACTCGTATGCTATTCGGCCGTGTGCACTCATACGGGTTGTGATGTGTCCGAATGGATCGGACCGACGCAGCAGCTTGTCTGTCCGTGTCATGCGTCGTTCTTTGACCCGAAAAACCATGGCCGCGTGGTCGGTGGTCCGGCACCTAAGCCATTGGCGACCCTTCCATTAGAGGTGAGAGACGGGCTCCTGACGGTCAAAGGGCCCTTTATAGGTAAAGTCGGTTTTAAGAAAAAGAAGTAAGGATACGTCAGATGCGATACAGCACGTTTAGCCTCCTCACAAGTCTCCTCGTCAGTCTCTTCGGGTTTGCGCCCGTTCTGGTAAGCGCCCAGCAGCAGGACTATACGCCCGTGACCACACAACGGCTGTTGCAGCCCGAGCCTGAAAATTGGCTCATGTATCGCGGGACGTATAATAGCTGGGGCTATAGTCCCTTGGATCAGATTACGCCCGCCAATGTGGGCAAGCTCGTTCCGGTCTGGACCTTTTCGACCGGCGTGACGGAGGGTCATCAAGCCCCGCCGATCGTGAACAATGGTGTCATGTTCGTCACGTCCCCCGAAAATCAGGTCTTTGCCTTTAATGCCAAGACGGGCGACCTCTTGTGGCGTTATGAGCGCGATTTACCCGAAGACCTGTTCCAGTTGCATCCGACCAATCGTGGTGTCGCCCTGTATGGCGATAAAGTCTACTTCGGGACGGTCGATACCTGTGTGGTCGCCCTGGACGCCAAAACGGGCGAAGTGGTCTGGGAGGAAGAGCTCGAAGACTATTTGTCCGGTTATTACATGACCCTCGCTCCCTTGGCGGTGAACGGTAAAATCATTGTCGGTATGTCTGGTGGAGAGTTTGGTATCCGTGGCTTTATCCAGGCCCTTGATGCTGAGACCGGAAAATCCATCTGGAAAACCCATACTGTTCCCGGACCGGGAGAGCCCGGCCACGAGAGTTGGGCGGACGAGAGCTGGAAGACCGGCGGAGTGTCGATTTGGGTGACCGGCAGCTATGACCCGGACCTCAACCTCACCTTCTGGGGAACCGGAAATGCCGGCCCGTTCATGGGCGAGGCTCGACCGGGGAATAATCTGTATTCGACTTCGGTCATCGCCTTGGACGCGGACAGCGGTGAGCTGAAGGCGCACCATCAATACCACTGGAACGGTTCATGGGACTGGGATGAGGTGTCCGCTCCGCTGTTGATCGATGTCAAAAAGGGCGACCGGGCCTTTAAAGGCTTGGTGCATCCCGCGCGTAACGGCTATCTGTGGACGCTGGAGCGGAGCGCGGACCAGATCAATTTTGTGGAAGCCCAGCCCTTTGTTCGCCAGAATGTCTTCAAAAGTATTGACCCTGAAACGGGCCGACCTGAATACGATACCACGAAAATTCCCGGTATCGGACGACGTGCCGAGTACTGCCCTTCCTCGTGGGGGGGCAAGGACTGGCCACCGGCGGCGTATAATCCCAATACCGGCCTGCTCTACGTCCCGGCCAACGAGAACCTGTGCGGCGCGCTGACTGGTCGAGAAGAAACCTATCGACCCGGTCAGCTCTATATGGGCGTCGCGTTTCCCGACGATTTCGAATTGCTGCCCCATCCGGACGCCAAAGACCATATTGGCGAGCTCCAGGCTTGGGATTTGAACGCGGGCAAGAAAGTCTGGACCTCTACCTTTAAGAGTCACAATTGGGGGCCGGTGCTCACAACCGGCGGCGGTCTTGTTTTTATGGGTGGGACCAATGACCGCTACTTTCGTGCCTTTGACGCCAAGACCGGCCAAGTCTTATGGCAGCAACGTACAAATTCCGGGGTAACGGGCGTTCCTACAACGTATCAAGTCGATGGGGTCCAGTATGTTGCCGTGCTGTCAGGCTGGGGCGTGGATGCAGAGCGGAAACAGGAGATGCTGAATACCTTCTACGGCACCAAGACGCACGTCCCGCAGGGCGGAGTGCTATGGGTGTTCGCGGTTCGGGAGTAGCCCTCAACGTCCCCCATCAAAAAGCCGCTCACCGCTTCGCCAACGGAGGGTTGCGTCCGGCAGGTCGAGCGCGCGGAGTAAGGCCGCGTTGAGTTCATACGCTCCGCCGTCAAGCTCAGCGTTCTGCGTGGCGTCACTCAGACCGTTCAGCACCGCATTCCCCATGACAAAAGCGAAGGTATCAACCGGCACTTTCGTTGTGGTCTGGCTTTGCCCGTAGGCCCGTTCGCACGCCTCAAGGCGAACGGAGTTCCAGCCGCGACATTTGAACGGGCGGGCTTCATAGGCCATACATGTATCGTCCTGGAGTAGAGCACAGGGGAGGCGCTTCTGGTCTGGCGAGTTGGTCGCGCTCTGCTCGCACCGAGCTTCCAGCCTGCTCCGCACGGCTGACAACTCTTCAGGCGTACAGTTGGCCCTCAGCCAGTCTGCCAGATAGACCACCTCAGCGGCACTGGCCAACACAACGGGCAAATAACAACAAAAGGCACAGCCCGCTTTGCACGCACGCCGCTCACGATCGGGCGATTGGTCGATCCGGTCGTCCGCCCAGGCGTGCGCGGAGTTCACCAGGAGAGCTACGGACGCTGCCTTGTCATCGCTGTTCAGGGCAGCAAGCGCCTCATGGTACTGCGCAGCGTAGGCAATCAACTCTTCGCCACCGGCCTGGGGTAGCCCGCGTTCACGGAGCTGTCCGATAAACTCTTGTACTTCCTGAGGCGAAGCCGCCTGTTGGAGTTGGTCTTTAATCTGGGCAATATCCAACCGTGGAGCGGGTGCTTTCTCTTCTTCAGTCGGTTTCTTCCTTGTGGCCTTGGCTTGCCGTCGACGTTCGGCGCGATTCATACAGTCTCCCGTTTATCCTCAGTCAGATTCAGATAAGGTCAGTTAGCCGTAGGATCAACTACAGATACACTTGATACAGAAGGAGAGCTTTGTATGGACTGCTACGCGTGTCAACTGACTCAGGGCCGAAAAGACCTTCCAGGCGGACGCGTTCACCGTACGCAGCACTGGGTTGTCGAACACTGTACTGGACCACTCGGCGTTGGGACGCTTATCGTCAAACCCTTGCAGCACTGCCTGCATTTATGGGAACTCACCAGCCAGGAGACAGCAGAGATGGGGCCGCTGCTCCGCGAGGTGTCGCAGGTCGTTTCTGAACTTCTCCAACCAAGCCAAGTATACGTTTACTTGTGGTCTCACGCTGGGTGGCAGCCGCAACACTTGCATTTCGTTGTACAGCCGAGTTGGGAGAACCTTAAGAATATTTCCGACAAACCAGGGCCGTATCTCCAGGCAGCAACGCTTCAGACAGGTGAGACGCCCAATCGGGCCGCCGTCAAGCAGTTCTGTGAGTATGCACGCAGGATATTTCAAAGAAATGGGTCGCTTAGCTTTTCATCACTACGATCTACCAGGAATTAACTTATCTGGCTCCATCATAACGCACTTATGATATATGAGGAGTTGCCCAGGGAAAGAATGACTTCTTACACAGGATGAAATGTGAAATATCGTGTCAACGTTGACTTGGCGAACCAGACAAAAGCGGGGTTCTCTAAGTTCATTGATGGGAAAGATGCGCGTCTGCTCAATACAGTTGGCGCTTTTTCCTCTTTGTTTTTACTGGACATTAGCACCTACACCAATCCTGTCCTGGTGCTGAAAACAGAGGAGCCCGGTAGCAAACAGATCCTCGCATTTGCGCATGATCGCGTAGAGTCTGTCTGCCATGACATGATTAATCATCTCATCAATGACTGCATTGTTATGGGCGCGGAGCCGCTCGCCGTTCAAGACCTGATCGTGTGTGGCAAACTCGACGGTTCTACGGTCAAGCGTATTGTTGCCGCCTGTGCTGCTGCCTGCGAAGCGCAGGGTTGCATACTGACAGGCGGAGAAACCTCGGAACAACCGGGAATGCTGGACGCAGAAAAGTATATTCTCGGATCGAATATTGTTGGTATTGTCGAACGGGATCAGATTATTGACGGCTCTCACATGACTGTTGGTGACATCGTTGTTGCCGTTCAATCATCCGGTCCACATACCAATGGCTATACCCTAATCCGGGACCTGATAGCCCAAAATCCTGAACTCCTGACTCAACAGATAGACAATCGTCCATTTCTGGATCTCGTCTTGGAACCGCACCGCTGTTACTACCAATCCCTCAAAAACCTCTTCCAGACGGATTTTATTACCGGCATGGCTCATATCACTGGAGGAGGAATACAAGAGAATCTTAATCGTATCCTGCCGTCCAACTGTAACGCCGTAATTGATCTCTCTACCTATCAAGTCAATCCAGTATTCGGTGTAATCAAACAGCGCGGATCAATCTCTGATGAACATATGCTTCGGACGTTCAACCTGGGAGTAGGGATCGCCGTCGTGTGTCAGCAATCCCACGTCTCCGAGGTCGTAGCGCATATCCAGGGTTGCGGCGAGTATGCCTATCCTATTGGGGAGATCGTTCCAGGCCACGGTGAGGTCGTGTGTACGGGAGCACTGCGGTATGGCACGTGGGACTGATGCCCTCGGCTGACACCCGTATCCATATCAATCTGCTGAAAAGCAAGTCACAAGGCTTGAGGCTCGTAATAGATGTCAAAGGAGAGAGAATGTGAACGATACATTTCAGGGTGGCTGTTACTGTGGCGATATCCGGTTTGAAGTCTCAGATATTTTTGATGCGGGGTATTGTCATTGCTCGGTGTGTCGCCGACTCAGCGGAGCGCCGGCTATCGTTTGGGCGAGCGCCCCCACCCACTCCTTTCGTCTCACTCATGGCTCACCGTCGATGTTTCGTTCGTCCGAGAACTGGGAGCGCTATTTCTGTTCAACCTGCGGTTGCGGTCTGTTCGGTCGTTATCGCGTTTCTCCAACGGACCAACAGGATTTCGTCTCCTTCAACCCTTGTATTCTTGACGATTCTGAAGCCGTTCGACCAACCGTCCACATTTGGTACAGTTCCAGGGCCTCGTATTTTGACACAAAAGATGACTTATCGCGTTTTCCCGAAGGAACGATAAGTCACCCTGGCAAGCGCCCGGCGTGGCGCGCCCCAAGACAAGGCGGGACAAGGGAATAAGGCGGGACTACGCTTGTCCGGTCTGCTGTGCCCACAGGCCGTCGGCCTGTTCCCAGCCCACGACGGCCAGCGTATTGCCATCCTCGTCAATAAATTGGAGCGGGCCGAGGAAGGTCATATAGAATTCACTGTCTTCAACAAAATTGGTCTGGTCGTGCCGAGCGTTACAGGCTTCGTAGCCATAGCCGACGGCCACTGCCGTCGCCCCGCCATCGCCCGCGCCACCGCGGACTTCCATTTTGCCTTTGGTCAGGAAATACTCACCCGGCCCGACATGAATATGCCGGGCGAACGAGGACCCCTTCGGACAATCAAAAATCGCCGTCCAGGCGCCCATCTCCGGAGAGACGTGCAACAGCTTCCACCGAATGCCCCCAGCCGAAAATTCTCCGGGAAACGGCTGCCAGCCGACTGAGTCAACATGGACGTATTCGCCTTCGATTTTCTGTTTCATACCAAGACCCTCCTTCCGGGTTTGAGCCGTCTGTCTGATGTGCGCTGCGTTCGATCCGGCCAACGCAGGACGGCGGCATCAGCCGGGGTTATACTCGGTCGGGGCCGGCGCTTCCCGAATCTGTTCATCAAAATCAAACGGGTGCTTATCATGACCGACTATCGGCTCAATCTTCGGCTGCGATACGATCGCATGCAGGGGCCGCGCGATCAGCCGCTCAAGCAAATAACCGACCGCGTGGACCGGGTAGGAGACAATCCGAAGCGGATGGGTATCCTCAAAATCATCATAATTGTCACCGGCGACCGCCGCCGGAGCCAAGAACAGCACGGCTGCCGCCGTCACGACCGCTTGTTTCTTCCATGTCATGAGAGACTGCCTCCTCTTGCGCATATCCGTCTTCACTCCCTGTACTCTACTCTTCTTGCCTGGAGCGCTCAATCTCTTTTCTGGTCTCCCGCCGGGCAACCGGACGATGATATTTTTTTTCATCCTCTTGCAGACGGGCCGGTGGCGGGAGTTCTTTCCGTACCCGGCGGAGCGCGTCGAGCGTAGACACGACCGCCGGTTTCTTTTTCTTGTGGGGCATGACGGACACTCTCTAATACCGTTACGTCGCCCGGCTCTTCTCCAGTATCCGCGCCGCATCCTTGGCAAAATACGTCAGAATGAGATCGGCACCGGCGCGCTTGATACTCGTCAGGGCTTCGAGCATGACGCGCTCCTCATCCAGCCAGCCGTTCAGTGCCGCAGCTTTGAGCATGGCGTATTCCCCACTCACATTATAGGCGGCGAGCGGGTAGCTGAATTTCTCCTTAGCGCGGCGGATAATGTCCAAATACGGCAAGGCGGGTTTAACCATCACGATATCCGCCCCTTCTTCAATATCAAGGGCAACCTCTCGGAGCGCTTCGTCTCCATTGGCCGGATCCATCTGGTAGGAGCGCCGATCCCCAAACTGAGGCGTCGATTCCGCTGCCTCGCGAAAAGGGCCGTAAAAGCCGGAGGCAAATTTGGCTGCATAGGCCATAATCGGAATATGAGGAAAGCCCTCCCGGTCGAGCGCCTGACGAATGGCCCTAACCCGGCCGTCCATCATGTCAGACGGCGCCACCATGTCCGCCCCGGCTCGAACATGCGAGAGCGACTCTTTCACCAGGAGCTCAAGCGTGGCGTCATTCTCGACGTCGTGGCCTTTGATCAGGCCACAATGCCCGTGGTCGGTGTACTCACACAAGCAGACATCGGTAATCAGCGTGAGTCCGGGCACTTCTTCCTTGAGCGCGCGTAAGGCGCGTTGGATAATACCGTTATCGTCATAGGCGTCAGAGCCGACCGCATCCTTTTCATCCGGGATGCCGAATAAGATCACCCCGGGAATCCCGAGGTCTCGAATCTGCTTACACTCTTCTACGGCCCGATCAACCGAGAGTTGGGCAATACCGGGCATTGATCCAATCGGGTTTTCCACCCGCGTCCCGGGCACGATGAATAGCGGCATAATCAGGTCATCAACCCGCAGATGTGTTTCTCTCGTCATCCGACGCAGATTCTCGTTGCGTCGCAGGCGGCGTGGCCGGTGGATGGGAAAAGACATAACGTGAGACTCCAATCACCCTATTGTATTATGCTCTGTATGGAAATATGCAACGATGGCCTCGACAAAAGCGGAAATCGTATAGGCTGACGGCTGGACCGCCACAGTCAACCCGTATTCCCGGGCGGTCGCGGCGGTGATCGGCCCAATACAGCCGATCTGAGCATGACCCAGTAAGACTGCACTGTCTTCTCCGGACAGGCACTCCATAAAGTTTCGGACCGTGCTGGAGCTGGTAAACGTCAGCAGATCAACCTGCCCGGCGCGCAGCATAGCACGTAGGGTTTCGTCTCGACCCTGGGGCCGGATGGTGCGATAGATTGCGATCTCGTCAACCTGTGCGCCGGACGCGCGCAGCTCCTGGGGTAAAACGGCTCGTGCTTCGGCAGCGCGGGGCAACAGGATGCGTTGCGCCTTTTCTGCCTTGAGCACCTGTATAAGCGCCTCTGCCTGATATTCGTGTGGCATGGCATCAACCCGCAGGTGGCGAGCCTGTATCGAACGCGCGGTTTCCGGTCCAATCGCAGCAATACGGATATCTCCCAGGCTGCGGATGTCTCGCTGCCGGGCTTGCAAACGCTCAAAAAAATAGCGCACACCATTCACACTCGTAAAGACGAGCCAGTCATAACCTGCCAAGGCATCCAGGGCCGTGTCCAGGGCGGCAGAGGAGTCCGGCGGCACCGTTTCGATCAGCGGAAAACGGAAGACCTCTGCTCCATACTGTTCGAGCAGGTCGGCAAAACCGCTCGCCTGAATCCGAGGGCGGGTAATCACAATGCGTTTCCCAAAAAGGGGTTTTGATTCAAACCATTGCAACTGCTCGCGGAGTCGAACCACGTCGCCAACAACAATCACGGCGGGGGGTTCAAAGCCCTGTGCGGCTGCCTGCCCGGCAATGCGCCCCACCGTTCCGGTGAGTACTTCCTGCTCAGCCTTTGTTCCCCATCGGATCAGCGCAATCGGGGTCTCGGCCGGCAGGCCGAACTCCATCAGGCGTCTCATATTGTTTTGCAGTTGCCGTGTCCCCATCAGGAAAACCAGGGTTCCACCCACTCCAGCCAGAGTAGCCCAATTCAGATGGGGTGCGGTTTCCCACACCTCTTTATGCCCGGAGACGATCGCAACCGCAGAGGCATGATCGCGGTGGGTCAAGGGAATGCCGGCATAGGCGGGCACGGCAGTGGCCGAGGAGACACCGGGAACAACTTCAAACGAGATATTGGCCGCGACCAGTTCCTCCGCCTCTTCACCGCCTCTGCCGAACAGTAGCGGGTCACCACCCTTGAGCCGGACAACGACTTTGCCGTTTACAGCATGCTCACGCATCAGTTCATTAATAGTCTGCTGCGGAACGGCTCGACCCCCTCCCCGTTTTCCGGCGTAGAGCAGGGCGGCTTCGGGCCGGACATAATCCAGCAGGCGGATATCGACCAGATAGTCGTAGATGATAACATCAGCCTCTTCGAGGCAGCGTTTGCCTTTGAGGGTCAGCAGCCCGGGGTCGCCCGGCCCCGCTCCGACCAAGTATACCTTCCCAGTCGGCATACCCGCTCCCCTCAACCTTCCTGTTCCAACCGAGCGAGGATCTCGTTTCCGCCCTGGGCCAACAGGCGCTCAGCAAGCCTGATACCCAGTTGCTCGGCGATTTCGGCGGGGCCGTGCTCATGCCCGCGTAGCACGATTTGTCCGTCCGGGCTGGCGATCAGGGCTACAAGCCTGATGCTTTCAGTCCGGGCGGTGGCCAGGGCTGCAAGCGGCGTGCGACAACTACCGCCCATCCGGCCTAAGAACGCTCGCTCAGCCGCGACGGCCAGCGCGGTTTCAACATGGTGCAGCGGTCGGAGAAGTGTTTCAATCTCGGCTTCGGCGCGCGTTTCAATACCGAGTGCCCCCTGTCCGACGGCCGGGACAAAGGTCTGCTCATCCAGAATATGGCTCTGTGCGGGCATGAGACCGAGTCGCTTGAGGCCGGCCGCGGCCAGAATCGTCGCATCGACCTCTCCGTCACGCTGTTTACGCAAGCGGGTCTCGACATTACCGCGCAGCATTTCGATGTGGAGATCGGGCCGGAGATGGAGCAGTAAAGCCTGACGGCGCAGGCTACTCGTCCCGACTCGGGTGCCCGCAGGCAGCTCATCCAGGCTTTCCCCATTGGACGCGATCAGGACGTCCCGCGGATCTTCCCGTTGCGGGATCACACTCAAGGTGAGTCCGGCAGGCAAGATGGCCGGTACGTCTTTGACCGAATGGACCGCCAGATCAACCCGGCCCGCCTGAAGCGCCTCTTCAATTTCCTTGACAAACAGCCCTTTGCCGCCAATACGGGACAACGAGATATTTTGGAACCGGTCACCGGAGGTTTTGACTGGAACCAACTCAACCCTGAGGGCCGGCCACTGCTGCTCCAACCGATCTTTCACCCACTGCGCCTGCCACAGCGCAAGGGGGCTGCTTCTCGTTCCGATCCGGATGATGGTGCGCATAACCTGCGAGCGGCTATTGCCTATTCTTCGTGGGCATCAAGACCGAATATTTGACGAATGACGTGAGGAGAAGCGATTTCTTTAGCGTATTCAGCTTCACGCTTGACACTGTTGTGGTGACGCTGTTTGAGATACGCCAGAGGTGGATGGAGGAGCTTGTTCGTCAGGGAGCGGGTGAGGGCTTCGATCGATTCCTTTGCCTGCGGTGAGAGATCGGCAAGTCCGGCCAGGGTTTTTTCCACTTCGCGCGTGCGGATCGTCTCGGCCTGTTCTCGGAGCGCCACAATCGTGGGGGTCACCTCCTGGTTGACAAACCAGCGCCAGAATTTTTCCACTTCCTCGGCCACGATGGCTTCGGCCTTGACCGCCTCAACTTGTCGCTCTCCTCTATTATCTTCAACCACCTGCTCCAGATCATCGATGTCGTACAAAAAGACATTATCCAGATTGTTCAGACGCGGGTCAAAGTTGCGCGGCACCCCCAGGTCGATCAGAAACATGGGACTGCGTTTACGTTCCTCAAGCGCCTCTTCGATCATGCCGGAATGCAGGATATAGTGCGGGCTACTGGCAGAGCCTATCACCACATCGGTGAGGTGGAGGTGTTTGTCCAGTTGATCAAACGGTACGACGGTTCCATTGCAGGTTCGGGCGAGTTCAACCGCGCGACGAAAGGTACGATTGGTCACCATAATGGTGCCGACCCCGCGTCCGCGTAGATGCCGAACGGCTTGTTCGCCCATCTCACCCACACCAATGACCATGGCGGTCTTGTCTTCCAGGCGGTCAAAAATCGTACAGGCCAGATCAATGGCCGCAGAGCTTACCGACACGGCTTTGGCCGCGATGCTGGTCTCGGTTCGCACCCGCTTCGCCACCGAGAACGACTTGTGAAAACAGCGGTGCAACACCGTTCCCAGGGTACCGAGTGCGGAAGAAGTGTTATAGGCGTCTTTCACCTGGCCCAAAATCTGAGGCTCACCGACCACCAGAGAATCGAGACTTGAGGCAACGCGAAACAAATGGCTGATCGCCTCCTGATTGATATGGGTGTAGAGGTAGGGCGCAAAGCGGGGCAGCGCCACGCGCTGCTCTTCGGCTAAAAACGCGCAAATCTTCTCATTCGCCGCATCCAGATTCGGTGTATGGGCAACCACCTCAACGCGATTACAGGTGGAGAGAATGGCCCCTTCTCGGATGGTCTCCGCATCCACGAGCCGTGGTAAAGACGCATCCAATGCCCCGTCATTGAACGCTAACTGCTCCCGAAGTTCGACCGGCGTGGTATGGTGGTTGAGGCCTACCACCATGAGCGAGGAGGCCGACTGGACAAGACTAGCCAAACTGACCTCCGTGTCGTCCGGGGAAAAACTGGACCCCTACAAAGGACACTACCAGCACGGCAAAGCATACAATCGTCAGCGTTGCCGCCCGTCGGCCACGCCAGCCGGCGCTCCGGTAGTGAAGCAGCAGCGCGTAGAAAATCCAGGTCAGCACGGACAAGATAAGCCGGGGCTCCCATATCCAGAAGTGTTCCCAGGCATACCCGGCCCAGACCGCGCCGCTCAACAAGCCGAGAGTCAAGAGTAAAAAGCCCCAGGCTAGGGACCGATAATTCAAATGATCGAGAGTTTCCAGTGAGGGCAGACGGCGGAGAAACGAAGAGGCTTTTTTCTGTTTGAGCTGCTTTTCTTGGACCAGGTAGATCAGGCTGGCACTGAACGCGACGACAAAGACGGCATACCCAAGAAAGGCGGCAGTCACATGAATGGGCAGCCAGGCACTTTGCAGCGTCGGCGGCAGCGCCCCCGCCTGGGTGTAAAAGACATACACACCCAGGGTCAGGATAAACCCGATGGGACTCACAATAGCGCCCAAAATGGAAACTGGCAGCCGCCATTGTACCAGCAGCCCCATTGCCGCAGTGAGACAGGCAAAAAAGGAGAGGGCTTCATACAGATCTGTGACCGCAAAATAGCCAACTGTGAGAGACCGAACCGCAATAGCGCCGGCATGGCACACACAGGCGGCCAGCAGGCAACTCGGCGCTACCGTCCGCACGACGGGCCGGGCGGAAAGCAGCCCGACAATAAAGCTTGCCGTGCTGAGCAGGTACAATAACAGGGTCAGTGTCAGCAGCCAGACTTCCATACCGTTACTCACCACGAAAAGGCGAGACGCTCCAGGGTATACGCCTCCCCCAGCGTCCGCTGTAGGAGTGCATCTAATTTATCGGTTTGGCGGTCTCGAAGATAGTCCAGCAAGGATGATTCGGCCAGTCCGGTCAATAGGCGCTGGCGGTCTTCCGCGCTGCGTTGTTCGTGCATCAGGCGTTCACGAATCCGGCGCAACAATCGGAGCGCCACCGCATATTCCGGCCCGAATTGTTCAGCCAGGTCTTGTCGAATCTTTTTTGCCAGGGCGGGACTTGCCCCATTGGTTGAAACCGCAATCGTCAGGTCGCCCTGCTGTACCACTGCCGGCACGATAAACGAGCATAATGCAGGCTGATCGACGATATTGCACAAGATATTGGCCTGTTTGGCATCCACGGCAATCTGCCGCTGTAAGGCAGGGTCATCCGTAGCTGCAATCACCAGCGAAACGGCTTTAAGATCCCCCCGTTGATAAGGGCGTTGCTGAACTGTCAGCCGACCGGCGGCTTCAAGGACGCGCAGAGCGGCTGTCAGCTCAGGACTGATAAGCGTCACCTCCCCGCCGGCCGCAAGCAACGCCTCCACCTTGCGCTCGGCAATCGTCCCCCCGCCAATGACCAGACAGCGAGCCTTGTCCAAATCGAGAAAAACAGGGTAATAGCCCACACGGCCCTCCCTCTCGTACCCGATTCAAATCGTAGCATACCGGTGAGAGGTGGGGGAATCGGAGCACCGTCTACGAACTTGACGAAGGCGCAGATGACTCATAATGTGACTCGGAATGAGTCATCTTTGAAGCAAGAAAGTAAAGAGTGTACACAATGAAACAATTAACGATTCGTGGATTCGACTCCGCCCTCCAGCGACATTTACACAAGCTGGCCCAAGAGGAAGGCCTCTCCCTTAATAAGGCAGCGCTGCTGCTGCTCAGACGTGGAGCGGGGCTTGATTCTCCAAAGCAGAGTGCAAACACGGTGGGGGACACTTTAGACCATCTCATTGGGACCTGGTCTCAAGAAGAGGAAGAAGCGTTTCTACACACGCTCGCTCCACTTGAGCAGATTGACAAAACTTTCTGGTCATGAAGGTCGCCCTTGATACAAACGCCTATTCTGCTCTGCTGCGGGGCAGGTCTGAAGTCGCGGAACGAATCCGGCCCGCACAACACATTTTCCTCTCGACCATAGTCGTGGGAGAGCTCTTGTTTGGCTTCCGCAATGGTTCACATTACGAGAGGAATCAGCAGGAATTAGACGATTTTCTGGCAAACTCCTACGTGAGCCTCCTGCCCGTTACCCTCACAACGGCAGACCGCTTTGGCCGACTTGCAGCAGCACTGCGACAAGCAGGAACACCCATTCCAACGAATGATGTATGGATTGCTGCCCACGCCATGGAAACCGGCACGGATTTATTATCTTACGATCAGCACTTTCGGTTCGTAGCGGGACTCGTTTGGACGCATCTGGTGAGGAGCGTGTAGAGAGGGCAGGATACAGTAATGCTGCTCTTCAGCCCGTTGGAATACGCAACACCTGGCCGATTTGCAGGCGTCTGACGTTCTTCACACCATTCAGACGCTTCAGAATGGACACCTTTGTGCCGTAGCGGCGGGCAATGCTACCGAGCGTTTGGCCACGCCGGACCCGGTGTTTGACATACCGTGCTTTACCAGGAGAGTCAGCCGAGAGGCGCAGTTTTTTCCCGACCGGTATCAGCGCGGCGTTTTTAATGTCGTTGAGCCGTTGGAGCGCCGCCACGGTTGTGTTGTAGCGCTGGGCGATCTTTCCGAGCGATTCTCCCCGACGTACGGTATGCGTCCCGTCCTGCGAAGCTGCCCGTGCCACCTGGACGGATCGGGTCGTCGACCGTCTGCCCTTCCCTCTCAGAGGGACGCGCAGACGTTGTCCGATGCGGATGAAATGCGCGCTTCTGAGTCCGTTCAGGCGTTGCAGAGTTCGAGCGCTCGTCCCGTAGCGCTGCGCAATACCACCCAGCGTCTGCCCACGCCGGACCTTATGAAAAGCAAAGGCAGCGGCCTGTTGGTCGGCCTTGGCCCGAGGGCTGAGCGCGGCGTAACGCCGGTCGAAGTCTTTCCGAGCACCGGCCGGGATACGTAAACGGTGGCCGCGTGGGACGTGGAGTTTCCCGTTCCGAACCAGTGACCCAAAGGCCGGGTTGAGCGCCACTAACCGCTCGGTACTGGTGTTGGCAGCTCTGGCCAGATTTTCGAGGGAAACAAAATGCTGAAGATCAACTTCATCATACCGGAGGAGAGGGTCGCGTTTGATGGGGCCGAAATATTTGGCGCTGTTTTTCTCAACCTCAATGGCCGCCAGCAACTCGGCATAGAAATTCCGCGAAGCAAACCCGAACGTCCGGCTTTTGTAGCGGCGGATAATGGGAACAATATCGCGCGTGCCGACTTTCCGAACGGCGCGCGCCATGCCGGACGGGCCATGGTTATAGGCCGTGACTGCAAGCGGCCAGGTTTGCAACCTGTCATAATTTGACTTGAGCAAGTCGGCGGCAGCCCGGGTGGCAATGATGGGGTCAAGGCGCTCGTCAACCACATGGTTAATCGTCAGAAACAAGCGCCCGGTCGCGGGCATGAATTGCCAAATGCCGGCCGCACCAACTTTTGAATAGGCCTCAATATTGAAAGACGATTCGATCAGTGGGAGGCGAGTCAGGACAACCGGGAGTCCTTTTTGACGGAATATCTTTTCCATCCTGGGCAGATACCGACCGGAAAGGCGCAGGCTCTGGTGAAAGCGCTCCCGTATCCCGGACTGTGCCCGCAGTCGCCCTTTGGCCGCGGCCTTACGGAACTTGTGGCGTTCCTTGACATCTCTGAAGAGCGCCCGAATTTTTTTCTCACGCGTACTCAGCGTTCGCCCTTTTGCACCGTGTTTATGGAGTTTCCGCAGGGTGGCCCGAATTTTTCTGAGTTCCTGCTTGGTCCGCTTGGCTTTCAGCTTCCGGGCCTTGGCTTCGCTATGCTTCTTTAAGAGCGGTCGAAAATCGAGGACGGCGTACACCTTGTCCAAATAGACCGCGTCGTGAACGACGACCTGGTATTCCGAGTAGGTGGCGAAAATCTTGGTCCAGAACTCGACCTGGGGTCGGAGGGCTTGTGGATAGGGGAGCGGAGAAAACGCGGGAGACGCGTGCTTATCAACGTTTCCAAACGCAGAGCCGGACCACACTCCGACGAACAAAACGACGAACAAGAGCGCCGCACGCCATCCCGGACATTTTGCCTGCATCACCACCCTCTCCTGCTATAACACCGACCAACTCTTATGCAGACCGTCTATCTGCGCTTTCTCTATAATAGTAAATAAGCTCTCCAACTAGCAAACCCACGCATCCAGTTCAACGTACCCCCAGAGGCAGACTCCGCCTCTCCCGCCTTCTTTCCAGGGGGAAAGTCGGCTATGAATCGGGTAGGTCAGGCCCCTCACAAGGCCCTTCCCCCCTAAGAACCGTGCGTGCGACTTTCACCGCACACGGCTCAAGCAGTCTGTCGTACTTTACGGCTTGTGTTGTTTGTGCTGGAAAATAAGGGAAGCCCGTCCGCAAGGGACGGGCTTTGAAGCCGCCACCAACTGCTGCAAACAGTTGGTGGCTTATCAGCGCTGACGGTGTGCTGGTAAATCCTACACAGTTGGTAGGGATTTTCAATCCTACCGTCCTACCTTTACGGCTGACTCAGCTTCGGCCTTTGAGCCACAAAAATAGGTGTTTGTATGGATTTTACCATGCATCTCCGTATTGACTACCGTTTCTTGGTAGCCGTGTGGATTATCCTAGAGCTGGCAAGCTAGGATGCAGGACCTCCGGTGTGGGCCAAGGCTCACACCGGACCCTGTATTCTTTTCTTTGGATTATCCTTTTGCGCCCCTTTTCAACACCTTTCTCAACATCGTTTACCATGTATCTGCTGGTGACAATAGAGGTGTACGAGTCTCAGATTTTCGCGCTTGTCAGTTCCGCCCTTTTTCCTTGGGATATGGTGGTGGGTGTGTAATTCCTCACCAGTATACAGACTCACTCGACAGTGCGAGCAGAGCCCCTTTTGCCTTCTGGCCAAATCCCGTTGACGTGGTGAAGGGAGGTTCTTCCAAGCCTTCTTTCGACGTTCTTCCCAATATGTTGCAAGCCGTGGATCATCCGGTGATGCGGTATGCCAGACTAGGATATGTCGTTGGATGGGAATCTCTGAGAGTTTCAGCAGACGCCCTTCTGTTCCTCCGAAGTACCATTTTGCCTGACTGTTGGTTTTTGCCTTTCCGAAGTAGGTGTTTTTGATCCACTCCCAGCTTTTCTGTGGATGGGTCCGCTTACACCATCGGTACACCCTCTGAAACATCCAGTTGTCGATGTCCTGAAAGATGGCCTTTGATACTTGCGTATGGAAGTAATACCCCCATCCTCTCAGAATTGGGTTCAGCCTTCTTACGACTGACTCTGCGTTATGTCCGACTAAAGCCGTCCATTCTTGTTTGAGTCGGTATCGGAAAGCTTTGACCGTTTCCTTGCTGGGTTTTATTAAGAGCTTCCATCCTGTTTTCACGTTTGTGTCAGGATAGTGTCTGACATGGAATCCGAGAAAGTCGAATCCTTCTGTCAGGTGTCGGATACTGGTCTTCTCTGGTGAGAGTTCCAGCCCGCGCTCTTGTAGCCATTCTGCTGCTCGTTTTTGCGCTGCGTCGGCGTCTTCTTTTGTCTCCGTGAGGATGACAAAATCGTCTGCATATCTAACCAGGGTTCGGTTGCTGATGTTCCGGTATCGGTTTCCACTTTTCTGGTATCGGATATCAAGAGCCTGTTCGAGTCCATGCAGGACAATGTTGAGCAGTAATGGCGAGATTACACCGCCTTGGGGAGTTCCCAGGAGTGTTGGCTTCTGTGTTGTGCCTTCCAGGATGCCGGATTGTAACCATGCGTGAATGAGTGCTTTTCCTGGGAATCCCTGGATTGCGTTCAGCACGGTTTCGTGGGGGATGTTGTCGAAGGCTCCAACGATATCGGCGTCAACGACCCAATGTTTCTTCAAGTTCGGTTTGACATTTGCATAGATGCGTTGAATGGCATCATGGCAACTGCGCCCTGGGCGAAAGCCGTAGACGCTTGATTCAAACCTGGCTTCCCATTCGGGTTCTAAGGCGTTCTTGACAATTGCCTGCATCACCCTATCCATGATGGTCGGGATACCGAGGGGTCGCTGTTTACCGTTGCGTTTGGGAATAAAGACCCGTTTGACCGGCTGCGCTCTTTCCGGCTTGTAGGTTGCGATTGCTTCCATTAGCTCGGTTCGCGCTGCCGGCGTTTTGACTATCACCTTGTCAATACCTGGCGTATTGCGCCCTGTGCTTACTTGCGTAACCTGTCTGATACTCATCTCATGATTGGCTCGGCATTTCAGCATGAGGCGTTGCAGGTTCCGAAGTTTCCTCCGGTCCCCTAGCCGCGAAGCCCGAAAAATACGGTGTCGAAGGTCGCGCACGATTTTGGCGTTGTGACACCAATCGATGTCTTGCCATTGTCGCGTCACGACCTCGTTTCCAGTTGCCTGGATCATCACGTCAGCCATGATGTGCGTCCTTTCTTCAAAGATTTTTGGACAGACTACCAGTCTCACGTCAGCGGGTTTTCACCCTGAGAGATTGGAAGGTTGTTTTTCCGTCATGGTTTTGATTCTTTTGGTGTCATGGCTGGGTGGGCCAGCCAATCTTTCCTGTGCTTTGGTCACTTCTTCCTTGCCTTACCAGGAGAAAGGAGGTTTTTGGGACTGTCACTACCAGTCCTTCCAGTATTCTATCCCCTTAATTTCCTTGTTTCTCATACTTTTCACACAACTGAGAATTGGAGGTTATTCGTATGAGGGCCAAAGATTGGTTTTGGCTTGGTGTTGGTGCCGTCGTTCTTCTGGCTATCGCTGCTTCGGAGAAGGACTCTCCGGGAAGTTCATCTATGGATGATGATCTACAGAGCAGCTACCCTCCATCGGAGGATGCCATGAATTACGTGCTACCAGGTTCCTATGAATCTAGTCCACGACGTTAAACTGTTTCCCGTTTCGGCGGGGATGCCTTCCCTCTTTATCCAGCCGGTTATTAGGCCATTGGGAAGTTTTGGTCTTTATCCCGTCTTCTCTTGATCGCGACAAGGGAGACAGAAAGGAGGCTTTGGGATTTCTTATCCCGGATGACTTCACGCCCTGTGTTGTTCACCTCATAACCAAATGGAGAATGTTATGAAGAAGTTCAAGAAGTTTTTACGAAGCGCCCATCGTTTTTGCAAAGCTGCTGAGGCAGTGTGCAAACAAGGTGCTAAGTTTTTCAAGTCACGGAATTCCCGTGTAGCTTCTTGGATGACAACTGGTGCTGAGATTGCAGTCTCTTGTGCCGTTGTCATTCAGGTTGTGTTATCGTCCCTGGGATAGTCCTGCCTTGAACCCCTTTTCTTGGACTCAAAACCTTTTTTTTCCCGGATCACCCCATTCAATGATGTGCCCTCCCGCTTTCCACATATTGTGGCAGTAATGGGTGGTGCACTTGGGGTGTGATGGTCTTTTCCCGTTACCTTTCGGCTGCTGGCATTCGCTTCTTGAGACCTCTCATTCCCGCTGAGGGATTCGGCCTTCCTTACGGTCGGCTTACTCATGCTCGTCTGAGACCCCATCGGGTTTACCATGTTCCGCATAGAAAGTTAGACGACTGGGGTAGGTGCCCTCTTTACGCCGGAGGCTGTGGTGTACGCGGGCCATAATCCTCTACTACGACCTCTCACCCCTATATCAACAGCAGGGGTTCATTTGCCTCATTCTTCCGTATCAATCATCTTTCGGAAGTCCTACGTCACGACGCTTCAAATAAGGGTTCACTTTCGTTCACCGTACCAGTCTGCATCTGGCCCAGGGTTGGTATATGATTTACCTTCCCATTAGGCTTTTATCCCAGCTTCACACCTGCTAATTACTCAGCACGCATGTGGGATATGATGCCTGTGTGTACACTCACAGGGCTCTGTCTGTGTGTCCTTTCTTTCACACAGAAATAATCTGAACCATCTTTCTAAGCGACTTCATGTCGCACAGAGGAACCATAGGAGGCGGTATGCGAATCTCACTCTTTCATTTACCCAGCTTTTTCCCGGAATTTCATACCAGCGATGAGCAATTCTACCTGGACATGCTCACGGAGACCGACCAGGCTGAGGCTCTCGGCTTTCACTCCGTCTGGTTTGCGGAACACCATTTTTATAATTACGGCGGCCATCTGCCCTCCGTTCCGGTGATTGGGGCTGCGGTTGCCCAACGTACGAAGAACATCCGCATTGGCTCCGGGATTGCCCTCCTGCCGCTCCAGGACCCGATTCGGCTGGCAGAGGAGTATGCCATGCTCGACTGCTTATCGGGCGGGCGATTGGAGTTCGGGATTGGACGGGGATTTCAAAAGGGCGAGTACGACGCCTTTGAGCGCAATATGGGTGACAGTCGGGCGCTGTTTGAAGAAGCGCACGCCATCATCATGCAAGCCTGGGCGGAAAGACGGGTCTCTCACGACGGCAAATTCCGCAAGGTTCGCAATCTCCAGGTCATTCCGCAACCCGTTCAGAAACCACCACCCGTCTATGTTGCCTGTATTTTTACGCCGGAATCGTTCGAATGGGCCGGCAAGATGGGCTATCATTTAATGGTCGTCCCCTATGCCCAACCCAATCCGGAAGTCCTGGTGGGCCGCCTCCAACTCTTCACCCAGACCCGGCAGGCACATGGCTACGCGGACGCTCCGGAAATCCTCGGGGTGTACCATTTTTATTGCGGCGAGACCGCGGAAAAGGCGAAGGAAGAGCCCCGCGAGGCCATGATGCGCTATATAAACGCAGTGGCCGCCTCCAACCAGGAAGCCGCCTACTCCGATCAGTATCGGCCGTACCAGGGCCTCAAGGACGCCTTCAAGACTTTTGACTATGAGGGCTATCTGTACCCGCATAAAGTCATATTTGGTGATCCGGACCAGTGCGTCGAGCGCATCAAGGAAATCCAGGCCATGGGCATCACCAACGTGAGTCTGCTGGCAAATTTCGGCGGGTTGGCCCACGACAAAATCATGGGCTCGCTGGATCGGTTCGGAAAAGAGGTCTTGCCCAGAGTGTCGTAGCGGGAGTCACGCCTCACTCTCAAACGGACGATACGGCACATTCAGCCCGAGACTCAGCATCAGGCGTATGCGGGCTTTGCGCGGGGAGAGAAAGTTCTCGATAATCAGGCCGGCCTCAACCAGTTCAGTATACATACCGGGGTAATACTGCGGTGCCGCAGTGGGTCCGCTTTGAGCGCCGGAGCAGCACACCACGGGCAGCCCCATATCTGCGAGACGGCGGAACTGTCCGAGTGCTGCTGGTGGGATACTCCCGGCCCCCATGCTCGCGACCACCAGGCCGTCTATGGATCGCTCGGCCCGTTCGCCTACCAACCTGAGAAGGGCAGCGTCATCGCCAACCCCGAGCGTGAGGATGGGAATTGAGTAGGACATGACTTGGGGCAGACACCCCAGACGATTCCAGCGCGTGGGCTGCCAGCCGAGTTCAACCCGCTGCCCGTTGACGCGTCCGGACGGAGCTCCGCGACGAGCCGTAAAGGCGTCCAGGGCGACGGTATCACTTTTATACACACTCCAGGCCTCAAAGATGTCACCGTGCAGCGTGACCACCGTTCCGTATTCAGGCAACAAGCACGAGGCGACCCGCACGGCGTTCTCCAGGTTTTGTACTCCGTCATAGTCGGCGGCCCAACTCGGCCGCATCGCTCCGGTAAAGACAATAGGCACGGTCCCGGAGAGCACTTCATCGATCCCGTACGCCACCTCTTCCAGGGCATCGGTTCCATGCGTCACCACGATACCGTCCATGCCCTCCTTGGCCGCCCGCTCAATCGTCCGCGCAAGTGTGAGCACCTCGGCACCCGAGGAGATCACGCCGTCAGGATACGGCAGGTCCAGGCAGTGCAGATGTCCGGTCTCGATTGTAGTCCGGGCCAATAAATCGGCGGCCGACAACACGGGACGACTCTTCCCGCCCGGCTCGGCGCGGCCCTGGCTGATTGTCCCGCCGGTTGCAATGAGGAGCAGCTCTCTCCGGTTGCCTGCATGCGGCATGCGCGTGCCGTCCGCTTAGCCCGTATAGCGAAAGAGACTCAGGAGAAAGAGGTTGTCGGGGTCAGTCCATTGGGATTGGAATTGAAAGCCGTGACCAGTCAATTGTTCTTTGACTTCTTGCACATCGAATTTTCTGGATATCTCCGTGTGGATGGTCTCACCCACTCGAAACGAGACGGTCAGGTCTAGGGCAGTGATAGTCACTTCCTGGGCGACCTCGCTCTTCAGGTGCATTTCGATTTGATGCAGTTCCCGATTATAAAAGGCCAGATGAGAGAACTGCGCGAGATTAAAATCCGCCTGGAGCTCTCGGTTGATATGACGCAGGATATTGAGATTGAAGTCGGCCGTGACTCCAGCCACGTCATTATATGCGGCTTCTATAATCTCAACAGACTTCCGCAGGTCGAGCCCCAATAAGAACTGGTCGCCGGGATGGAGGTAGGCCGCCAGGTGCTGAAACAGTTCGGCCTGCTCCGTCGGACTGAAATTACCCAGATTGCTGCCCAAAAAGAGGACGAGACGGGGCCGGGTATTGGGCAGGGCGGTGAGTCCGGCCAGATAGTCGGTCGCCAGGGCCTCAATCGACATGGTGGGGTAGTCAGCCAGCAGGCCGTGCGCGGTCTCTTCGAGCATCGACGCGCTGATATCGATCGGCACATAGTGCAGGAGGTGATCCCGGCGTTGATATTCATCGAACAGAAGGCGGGTTTTCACCGAACTGCCGCTTCCCAACTCGACCAGTGAGGCGCCGGCCGTCTGTCGCACGATATCCGCGGCGTGCGTCCGTAGAATCTGCGCTTCGGTCCGGGTGAGGTAGTATTCCGGCTGCTGACAGATATCCTCAAACAGTTGCGATCCGTAGGCATCATAAAAATACTTGGGCGGCAAGGTTTTCTGGTCTTGCTGCAAGCCAAAGGCAACGTCGGTCCGCAATTGCGAACGTACCTTGCCTACCGTAGAAATTTGCAAACGGTCAGTCTCTCGAAATCGTGTTGACATACAAAACAACCTACCTTACTCGGTCAATCCACCGCCTCTCGCCGCGCTAGGGCGCGGCGTCCTTTGCACACCGCAAGCCGGCAAAGACGGCCCGCATTCCGGGATGATACCAGTTCCGAAACGTTGGCCGAAGGACATGTCGTCGCGTTGCCCACGACCCACCGCGTAAGACTCGGTGGTGTTGATCAAAATACGGAACGGAATAGCCGTCGTACGGAAAAGCCTGAAAACCCGGATAAGGGTGGAACCAAGTGTGGGTCCACTCCCAGACACCGCCGAGCAGCCCGAGACCGGACTCCGGAGGGTCTGATTGTGCTGCCGCGGTCTGTTGTTCAGCCTCCCACCAAGCCGCCTTTTCCCATTCGGCCTCGGTCGGCAGCCGTTTCCCGACCGAGCGGGCGTAGGCCTCGGCCTCGTACCAACTCACGCACCGCACCGGTTGGGCCGGATCCAACGGCGCTACCCCGAACGGGTCAATCTCCAGCCAGTGCCCCTGAGTACTCCCAGGACGCCAGTACAAGGGGTGGGCAATACGATGCTCCTCGCACCAGCGCCATCCCTGCTGACTCCACCAGGCAGGGTTCCGATATCCGCCAGCATCCATGAACTCCAGGAAATCGGCGTTTGTGATTGGTGTGGGATCAATCCAGAATTCCTCAAGCCAGACCTGCTGAGCAGGCCGTTCATTGTCCAGCGTACGCGCGCTGTCATCGCTGCCCATGCTGTAGGCTCCGGTGGGAATCCGGACCATGGTCGTTGGGTCGGAACGCTGAGGAGGGCTCCGGCGCGACGCGGCGGAGGCAGAGAACGAGCCCCCATCTCCTACATCGAATCGCCGGGCTGCAAGCAGATTGAGAATCAGGAGGATGGTCTCGGTGTGTTGTTCTTCGTGTTGGAAGAGCATGTTCAGGAGGCGGCCTTCGCCCAGCAGGGGATGGGTGTCCGACCAGTCGCCCCGCTCCAGAAAGGCAAACACGCGCGCACGAACTTCATCCAGATAGGCAAAAATCTCAGGCGCTGTGGGGAGATTGACCCGATTCTCTTTCGGATTGTCAAGCGGAGAGAAAACCATATCGTACTCAGGCGACAGCGATGCCGCGTGCTGACACTGTTGCAGAATCCAGAATCCCTCGGTCACCCCAATATGGCCAAGGTGCCAGCCGACCGGACTGAACTCGGCGTGCACTTGTCGACAGAAGTCTTCCGGCTCGATCGCCGCGAACAGCGACTGCGTGTACGCGCGCGCCTCGATCATCCGCTGCCGGAAGTCCGCAATATCGATCATACCGTCTCCTGGCCGCCAAGGACGACAAGATCAACATCCGTGGCGTTCCGGCAGGTCACAATATGACTCTCCGGGACAGCCTGCCAGGCCGGATCGGCAGAGAGTCTTTCCGACGCAATGACCACCGCGTCGGGGAAATCCGTACCGTTGCACAAATAATACAGCGACGGCGCCGGCGAGGTATTCGCAAAGCGGAGGGCGACCACATGCACCCCGTCGGACAGCACCAGATTCAGCGCCATATGAATCGCCTGACCGCGTGTCCAGTCCAGCAACTGGGCAACCGTGTGCCGAATAGCGGTCACATATGCCTGTGGCGTCAGTTCCTGACCGTGCAAAAAGTTCAGAAGAAGAGCAAAGATGTGCTCAGAATCGGTCGAGCCTCGAATAAGGCGATAGTACTCATCGTGGAGGGCCTCGCGTATTTTGCGCAGCAGGCCATCACGGGACTTTTCAATAAAGCCATTATGCATGAACGACAGACGATCGTAGGCAAACGGCTGGCAGTTGCTCTGATCGAGTCCGAAACCCGGTGTGGCGCTACGGACGTTGGCGACAATGCAATCCGAAACAATATGACGGCTCAAGCCGGGCAGATTGCGATCATTCCAGATCGGGACGATATTGGTGTAGATACACGGCGTGGGGTCAAGCGCGCGGTTATACCAGCCGACCCCAAACCCATCCACATTGACCGTTCCGGCGGTCATCTCTTTAGGCTGGTAACTCTGCTCTATCAGGGAGTGCGCAGGCGCACTGATAACCTCGGCGAGCGGGACCGGCTTTCCGCGATACACAACAAAACGACACATACCCTTGGTCCAGACCCTTGGGTTGACGCGCTTACCACGGCGAGTGGGCCGGCTGTTTCAACAGCCGGCGGCGTAACGCCTCGGCTTCCGCGTGAATCGCCGCATAGCTGGGGCCGAACAGATCGATTTGGGCCAGCACCACCCCAAACTCGCTCACCGGACGGATTTCCTGTCCCGGCTCGACATAGATCGTCAGCTCACCCACTTCCTGGGCGCGCCTGAAATCAAACAGATTCTCGGCCAGGTCCTCACCAAAAGTGATCAAATTGAACTGTCCGCCCACGACATCGGTTGGCCGCGGCGGGGGCAGAGGTGACTGCCCGCCGGCCAGCCTCAGTCCGGCTTCGTATATACACGCTCCGAGACAGCGACGATACAGATTATAGAAACAGGTGGCCGCCCGTCCGTTGACCTCCGTCAGGGTGACCGCATTGTCATGGCACCAGAACTCGATGTTGAAGAAGCCGTTGTCCAGTCCGATATTGCTGATCGCTTCCAGAGCCTGCTGAGCCAGTAGTTCCTGGATGTGGGCCGGGTGCCGGGACGGTAGCGAAAAATTATCAATAATCCGGGTGCCCGGATAGGTATTGGTATCCGTAATCGCCCAGAGCGCCGGCTGCGCATTGGCGACCCAGCCCTCGACCGTCACCTGCGGTCCGTCAACAAAGTCTTCGACCAGCATGATTTCCCGGTTGGCCAGCGGGAACTTCTCGCAGTCGATATAGCGCTCGAAAAACGGCAGATAGAGCGGCGACCAGGCCGGATATTCGCGTCGGGCAATCGCCAGCGCCCGCTGGAGGTCGTCGTCCGAGTCGAGCTTAAAACCCAGAATCCCGAGGTTCAGCCAGGGCGGTTTGAGATAACACGGGTAGCGCGTAATCGCCGGCTGCTCGTCCGCCAGATCGATGGGCTCACAGCGGACCGGATGGGGTTCATACTGACGACCGTAGTACTTGTGGAGGCAGAGAAAGACGGACTCCACGCTGGGTCCCGGAAACCCGAACTCCTCACACAAGACCGCAGCCACGATATCAGCCACATCCCGGGAATAGAAAACGGCATCAATGGAGTGGGCCTTGATATAGTCGCGGCACTGGTCGGTGTACGCCAGCAGGTCCAGCTCCGGGGAGGGGGTACGTGGATTGAGCGGCGCGTCGAGCAGATGAAATCTATGCTCAGACATGCCGGCCAGGGCGTTACGGTCCCGTTGCGACGGGCATGGAATCAGGAAGTCCACCACTCCCCTTCTTTTTCCACCGGATCATCCGCACATGTACTGACAGGCGGTGTCATGGCGACATCAGGCAGCCTGCTTTTGGTCCTCAAGCACGGCCTTAAAGTCGGCGGTGCGCAGCGTCGCAGCCACGCTCATATCGTCGTTCAGGACATCGAACAGGGCGTCGCTGTCGCCGCGCACGCTGTAGTGCACGATCGCCCCGTCGGCGCCGCCCCCTTCGAGATGTGCGTCTCCAGCGGGACTGGAGGTATATTTTCCAACCGGGCGGACATCTTTCACCGCGCTTCCATCGGCTTCGTAGATAATATGCTCGCCATCCACGACCAGGGTGTTGGTCAACGCCAGATGACGGTGCAGAAAGATCTTCTCGTTTGGCGCGAATTTGACCATCAGGTCCACGATATTATTTTCTTCATCGACATCGAGCAGGGTGACCTCAAGGTGTTCAAAATCTCCCAACGCTTGCCACCGGATATTGCGATCATCAAAACGGCGGTCGGAGGGTGTGGCTGCCATACATCTTCTCCTCTATTATTGCGGTATTGCTCAAGGCGGCGAGCATAGCAAGCGTTCCGGGGACGGACAAGGAGTCAGCATGCAAAGAATCGAGGGCGGATGCCACTGCGGGACGATCCGGTACGAATTCCTGTGGCCGCTCGATGCCGCGGAGATTTCGGTTCGGGCGTGCAGTTGCAGCTTCTGCCTGAAGCATCGGGGCACCTACACCTCGCATCCCCAAGCGGAACTCAACGCAACGATCACAGATACCACGCACGTTCCCACCTATCGCTTTGGCCATGAGACAGCCGACTTCTACGTCTGTGCCTGTTGTGAGGTGCTCACCTTTGCGGTGAGCCGGATCGCCGGGCGCGGTGAGGGGGCTCGGGGGAAACTTCCCCAGCGAAAAAGTGCCGTGGTCAATGTCCATACGTTTGAGCATATCGACCCGGCCAATTTCACCACCCGCGTAACCAATTTTGGCGGGGAGACACCGGAGAGCCGTCTTGCCCGACGCCAGCGGACCTGGACGCCCACGGTGCGGATCACTCACACTCGGAAAGAAGAATCGACCCAGTTTTAAGGAGGACTCCATGCTGCTCTATCTCGACACCAAACGCGCGCCCAACCCGCGCAAGGTACGCATCTATCTGGCCGAAAAAAACCTGGATATTCCGGTCAAGGAAATCGACCTCTACGCCGGCGAGCAGAAGACACCGGAATTTCTGGCCAAGAATCCGTTTGCCGGTGTTCCCATCTTAGAGCTTGATGACGGCACGGTCCTGATCGAAACGCTGCCGATCATGGAATATCTGGAGGAACTCTATCCCGACCCGCCCCTGATCGGCACCGACCCCGTCAGCCGGGCGCTTGTGCGTTCCTGGGAACGGCGCTGTGAAATCGGGGTGTATCTGACGGCCTCGCGCATGGTGCTGTCCAAGGGCGACGTGTCCGACCAGGCCCGCCGAGTCCTGATGCATCGCCTGCCGCTGGTCAACGACGGCCTGGAGGGCAAAGACTGGCTGGCCGGGGATTTCTCAATTGCCGACATCATGCTGTTTATCGGCTTGGAGACCGCGCATCATCGCGGGACGTTTCAGCTCGACCCGGCCTGGAATAATCTCGTCCGCTGGTACGATGCCATGAAGGCGCGGCCGAGTACGTCGGCGTGAGGACTTTTCATCCTGTCCCCTCTCGGGAGGGGTGATGCACATGACAGGACTCGGCGGCCCCTCGCTCCCCTGCGCCGTGCCGGTCTGCGACAGGGGTCCAGGAGTGCGGGCTTCCAGCCCGCAAGCGGCCAAGATGGCCGCTCTCCCAGGGAGAGGGGAACCTGATCCCTAAAGGAGACACCAGCACATCGCCTCTCTCTCCCAGTCATTCCGGAACGCAGTCCACCCTTTCCGTCGTGAGGGGGTGCGGCGGTCTGCGCTGTTCTTCGCGGCGCTCTATTTTGTTCAGGGTACAATCGATCTCTCAACCGGGCTGCCCTATCAACCCATTCAATATCTCCTCAAAGAAGACCTCAGCCTGAGTGCCGCTCAGGCCGGCTTTGTCTGGGCCATGGTGGGCTTGGGCTGGACCATCAAGCCCGTCTACGGCCTGGTGTCCGACTTCCTGCCCTTGGGCGGCTCGCGGCGCAAGGGCTATCTCGTGTTGATGAGCGCCTTGGGTCTGGGAAGCTGGCTGGCCCTGTCCGTTGCGCCGGCGGCGTACGCCACCGTCCTCGTGCTGCTCATGGCGTGTTCGTTTACCCTGGCCTTTGCCGACGTCATGGCCGATGCGCTCATGGTCGAGACCGGACGGCCCCTCGGTCTCACCGGGAGTTTTCAGTCGATTCAATGGGCGGCAATGGGTCTGGCCTTAACCCTCGCCCATCTCGGTGGCGGTTATCTCTCGGAATACGCGACTCCGCACACCGCTTTTTTCGTGTGTGGATTCTTTCCGCTCGCCACCTTGCTGGCAACCCTCTGCTTTGTGCGGGAAGCGCCGCGGCCATTGGGACAGGCGCAGTTGCGAGAGACGGCGCACGCGCTCAGAACAGCCGCCCGGTCGCGTGCGGTCTGGATTGTGGCCGGCTTTCTGTTTGTGTGGAATTTCAGCCCACTGTTCGGCACGCCGCTCTTATACTACGAGCGAGATATTCTCCAATTTTCAAAAATCTACATCGGCACCCTCGGCGCGCTGACCAACGCGGCCGGCATGCTTGGGGCGGTCATCTTTTTTTTCTTTTTTCGGAATATTTCCCTCCGCCGACTTCTCTTTATCGCGGTGACGCTCGGCGTGTTGTCAACACTCGGTTTCCTGGGCTTAACCGGGCCTCGGTCCGCGGTCATCATTTTTCTCAGCTACGGCCTGATTTCACAGATTACGCATCTGGCCGTGCTCGATCTTGCGGCCCGCTCCTGCCCGGCCCGCGTCGAAGGAACGGTCTTCGCGCTCCTGATGTCCGCCCTGAACCTGGGTCGAAGCGGGTCTCAAGTGCTGGGCGGCTGGCTGTACGATCAGACCGGCTTCGTCCCCCTGGTCTTCATCAGTGCCGCTTTCACCGCTTTGTGCTGGTTGATGATTTCTTCGCTGCGCTCTGAGGAAATGTCCTCAATGTAGGGGTAGTAAGTCCTTGCCGCTTCGTCACAACTTGAATAAACATGCAACGTCTCGTATTTCCCACCGTATCATAGTCTATCGGCAGCTAGGTTTCTATAATAAATAGGATTACAAAGGGTAAACGGATCAGAGTGACATAGGGGGACTACGGTGAAATGGCGGGACGTATTCCTTGGCTCGATTGCGACACTCATCGTCACGGTAGTGGCAAGTGTAATAGTCTACTATCTGACTCGTGAGTCGCCTCCACCCCCTCTTGCCGAAAAACTTATCTACGACATCGATAAGCCTGTTACCTTTGACTCTGACCAAACCACGATGTCCTTCGTTAATGTTCGCGTCAAAAACACTGGTGAGAAACCGGCGACAAATGTCATTATTGGCGTCGAGTTTGATAACAAGGTTAAAATCAATGACAAACGAGCAACACTGTCGTCAGGACCTGCCGGCAAGATTGATATTCAGCCTATCGGTGACAACAAACTAGATGTCCGGATTGCAGTCTTTACACCCGATGAAACTGCAACAGTTGCCCTCCTCACCGACACTGCCGACGGGAAAGACCCGATTGTCGGCATAAAGAGCGACGTGTCAACCGGCAAACGTGCTCCATTGAATTCTGTTGTCAGAATCTCCCCAACGCGAAATGCGGTAATTGCCGCACTCATTCCAATTGCGCTGATTGCTCAATTTATTCTTCTATTCTTCATTCGACACGGGGTTCGTCGATCTCTCCGGCGAATTATCCCGACTGGTCGTGACATCAACAACACTGCATTTGTCTTTCTGCATAATGGTCTTACGGAGCAAGCAGTCGAGCTGCTCTCTAAGGGTATCTACGACTCCGGTGCAGAGCCGCACATGTTGGCAAACTACGGGCTAGCACTTGGACTATATGGAGATACAACCCAATCTCAGAAGTTGCTTGATGCAGCTGAGTTTTGGGCAGACGTAAACTCACATGAGCAGGCGATTGTTGCATTCAATCGTTCTCTTCTGGCTTTCAAACAAAACGATGAAGCGAATGGGATCACACTGATGAAAAGAGCATTCGAACTCTCGAAAAAAGAGATCGCGCGCTACGCAGCTTACAGCACAATTGTAGCAAGTTTGCGCGAAAAAAACGCCGAACTGCATTCCCTTATGAACGAGCAAGGGGTGGTCAAGGAAAACAGATAACCAAGCGATGAACCCGAGCGGGAATGGCGATCAGGTTTTTAGATGAAATCAGCGCTACCCGGTGCCATTCCCACCGAGTTATCTTGATCTTTAGTAAGTTTGTCGGATTAGCGGAGCGTAATCCGACAAACGGACATGTCGGGTAAGGCTTCTCTCCTCGCCCCTTAGGGGAGAGGATTAATGAGGGGGAATTCATCTGAGCGACCCTCACCCTCTTCCTGGCCAGGGAGAGGGGAATATCATCCTTCATGTCGAATAAGGCCGACTTGATCCTAGTCGTCGATGTGACTAGACTGCTAGCAATACCCCTTGCGGTTTCGACCGCGGGGCGCGGGGCCTCTTCGGAGGCCCTTGCTTTATTATTCGACGGGCATCAATGCGTACATTCGTCTATGTAGACGGATTCAATCTCTACTACGGAGCCCTCAAGGGCTCGCCATGGAAGTGGCTGGATCTGGTCACGCTGTTCGAGAAGGTACTCCAGCCGCACCACCAGATACTCGCGGTCAAGTACTTCACGGCACGGGTTTCGGGTACGGCCCGAAACCCGTCGAAGCCCCAGCGACAGGACGTATATCTCCGCGCGCTGCGGCGCTACCGGCCCCAGTTTGAGGTGTATTTCGGACACTTCCTGAGCCATCCCGTCCGTGTGCCGCTCGCGCAGCCAGAGGGAAACCGGCGCACGGCGGAGGTGATCCGAACCGAGGAGAAGGGCTCGGATGTCAATCTCGCTGTGCATCTGCTCAATGATGGCTGGCTGGATGCCTATGACTGCGCGGTGGTGGTGACGAACGATAGCGACATCGCCGAAGCGATGCGTCTGGTGAAATTGCACTGCGGCAAGCGCGTCGGCTTAGTGACCCCGGGAACCGGAAGGCCGTCGCGCCAGCTCATGGTGCATGCGGACTTCTCAAGACATATACGGCCGAATGCTCTACAGCGCTCGCAGTTGCCAAACCTAATTCCCGGCACAAACATTCGGAAACCCTCCCGTTGGTAGGGTGATAACCTGAATCCCGAGCGATCGCGGGTTTAAAGGAAAGGAAATCTTGCTCCAGGGCGGCGACGGAAACACTCGCCGCCCGCCCATTCGTTTCTACCCTACCCCTCCTTACACAGCGGGCGGTCGCGGGGCATCGAATATCTCGCGCTGGAACGCATCTGCCGCACGTAACACCGTCGCATCGTCGCCCCTGCGTCCGATCAGCATCATTCCGATCGGCAGACCATTCGACATGCCGCAGGGCACATTCATGGCCGGGTGACCGCTGGCGTCAAACGGGGAGGTGTTAACCAAGTGATCGAACGCCAGCTGCACATACTCTTCCCGACTCACATCCGCGGGTGGAATCTTGGGTGCCATGAACGGTAGCGTAGGCATGACTAAGAGATCGCACTTCTCTAAAGCGGCATCGTAGGCCGCAGATAAAGAACGGGCCAAATTTTGGGCTTTGGCATAATAGCGTCCGTGGTAGCGCTCCTGCATATACTGGCCGGCCAACATGGTCAGCTTGACGTTCTCTGATAAATCGTCTGGTTTAGTCAGGAGACCGCGGGCCATGGCATCAAGCAAACTTGTCGTGTAGTGGCCTTTCCAGTTCGTGCCCAGGCCGTTGCCATGCACCATCAGCACGGTTGCGCCCTCTTGAAATATGGCAAAGAGGATGTCTCGGCCGTGACGGTGCCATGGTATGGAAACGGTTTCGACACGCGCGCCGAGTTTCTCAAACGCATGGGCGGATTGTTCTACACTCTCATCCACCTCCGCCTCAGACACGTCCTCCCAGCCAAAACCCTCCGGGACAATCCCGAGGCGCAGCCCATCGATTTTTCCGGACAGGGCTTGCGTATACGCTTTGCCTTGCAGAGCGGCCTGCTGACGCGGGTCGAGACCGTCCGGCCCGGCGATCACCTCCAGCAACAGGGCCACATCAGCCACTGTCAGTGCCATGGGTCCGGCATGGTCTATGGTGAGTTCGATGGGAGCAATTCCGGTGTAGGGAACCAATCCATAGGTGGGCTTCAGGCCATAAATCCCAGACCAGCAACTCGGCATCCGAATCGAGCCGCCCTGATCGCCGCCAATCGCCATATCGACTTCGCTCGCCGCAACAAGCGCTGCACTACCGCTTGAGGAGCCACCGGCCATCCGACTCGGGTCGTGTGGATTTTGCACTGGCCCTGTATCACTGGTGTGGCTTCCCCCTGACCAACAGAAATGCTCACACACCGCTTTTCCGAGAATCGTGCCACCGGCATCCAGAATCCGGGTGATGATGGTGGCATCGATTTCCGGGGTGTAGCCCTCCAGCACGCTACTGCCGTTCATCATGGGCACACCGGCCACACAGACATTGTCCTTGATGGCCAGGGTCTTCCCCGCCAACGGCCCGGACGGCGCACCGGCAATCTCGGTCTTCCAGTACCAGGCATTGTACGGGTTGTCCTCCGGTTGCGGCCGGAAACCGGGGGTGCGGGGATATTTGACTGGCAGGGTAGGCTCGGTCAGGGCGTCCAGACGCGCGTAGGATTTCATTATCCCGCCCATCAAGCCTTGAAACGACTCCGCATCCGCATCCGTCAAGCTCAGACCATAGCCCTCGGCAATATCGACGACCTCTTCCAGTGTTGGTGGTTGTAATGGCATACGTCCTCCTTTTGATTCGAGAGATAGCGCACCTGCCGTTCCCTTGCCAAGGCGCGCGAAACCCCATAAGACGAGGCCCACTAAAAGAGAGATACCAGGAGGAATCACATGGGACGTTTAGACAATAAAGTTGCCATCATCACCGGAGGCGCGGGCGGAATCGGTCTCCAGGCCGGCAGGCTGTTTGCCCAGGAGGGCGCGAAAGTCCTGTTGGTTGATTTGCACGAGAACGCGCTCAAAGAAGCGGTCCAGACCATTGGGAGCGATGCGGTGCGCTATTGCGCCGCAGATGTTACCCAGCCCGACCAGACACAGCAGTATATTCAGGCCGCGGTCGAGCAGTTCGGCGGGGTCGATATCCTGCTGGCCAACGCCGGGATTGAAGGTGAGGTCAAACCGATTACCGACTATGCGATCGACACGTTTGACCAGGTCATGGCCGTCAATGTGCGCGGTGTGTGGTTAGGGCTCAAGTACGCCGCGCCGGAGATTGCCAAACGGAGCGGCGGCAGTATTGTGATCACCTCTTCGGTTGCCGGCGTGCGCGGCGCGGCCGGGGTGTCGGCCTATATTGCCAGCAAACATGCCGTGATCGGGCTGATGCGCACCGCGGCCCTGGAAATGGCGGACAAGAAGATTCGGGTCAATACGGTCAATCCGGCTCCGGTAGATACCCGGATGATGCGCTCCCTGGAAGAGGGCTTTGAGCCCGACGATCCGGGGCGGGCCAAGGAGACGATATCCGCCATGGTGCCGCTGCAACGCTACGCCGACCCCGTCGAGGTCGCGCGGATCATGCTCTTTCTGGCCAGTGACGAAAGCTCCTACTGTAGCGGTGGCGTGTATATGGTTGATGGCGGCATGACGGCCCGGACGTAAATCCTGCGTTGTCAGAGATAATGTCGGTGTCGAGCAGGGAGTTCAGAGGTCGACCTCACGGCCCCTATCGTGGCGGCGGGACAGGCCAATACCGGCGAGTGGAGCGGAAGCGAGGAGGGTCTTCAGGTCAGCGTGTGGGGCCGGATCGACAAGGCGGTGCAGATGCCGGCGAAGCCGGGCCGCGCGAACTGGATCACCCCGCAGGGCCTGGGTGAGGTGGCGAATCAGGGGCGCATCCTCTTTTGACGTTTGCACTTCAAGGCGGACCCAGCCGCGTTCTTTCAGGCGTTGCCGATAGGCTTGCACGGCTTTCTTGCGTGTCGTTTGGCTCGTCATATATCCGGTAATATCCCAGGATACATAAGAACTGGCAATACTGGCTAAATAAAACAAGGAGACGTTCGTTACCTTTCACGCATCACCTGCTACGATATTTCCTCATGGCCAGAGCAGAGAAACGACCAACCGAGGATGAGCAACTGCATTTATTCATCCCGCCCTCTTCTTCCGAAGCACCAGCCGGGCGAACACAGCAGGTTAATCCCGCACCCCTTCTGCCGGACGTGGGGGCGCTGGCCGCCTCCCTGCCGGAGACGATTCGACTCGGGACCTCTTCCTGGTCTTTCCCTGGGTGGGAGGGTTTGATTTATGACCGCCCGGCCCCACAGGCAACACTGTCGCGCGAAGGGTTACCGCTGTACTCCCAGCATCCGCTCTTGCGGACCGTCGGGGTTGACCGGACGTATTATCGGCCAATGACCGCGGCCCAATTCGCCGACTACGCCGCACAGGTGCCGGAGACCTTCCGCTTTCTGGTCAAGGCGCATGAATACTGCACGCTGGCCGGCTTTGGCGATCATCCCCGGTATGGCACGCGGCGCGGGCAGCCCAACCACCTGTTTCTCGACCCACACTACGCGACCCAGGAAGTGATTGGGCCGTTCACGGACGGGCTTAAGGACAGAGCCGGTCCCCTGCTCTTCCAATTCTCCCCCCAAGACCATACCGGCCTCGCCGGTTCGGGCTCTTTTGTCGAGCGGTTGTATCAGTTTCTGGACCGGCTGCCACGCGGCCCGGTCTACGCGGTCGAGCTTCGGAACTCCGCACTCTTTACCCCCGAGTATGTCGACGCCTTATCCGCGGTCGGCGCGTGTCATTGCCTGAATGGTCATCCCAGCATGCCGCCGGTTCGCGAGCAGGCCGGCCTGGTTCAACCGGAACGGAGCCGGGCGGTTATCATCCGCTGGATGCAGGCGCGCCATCTGAGCTACCAGGCGGCAAAACAGAAATACGCCCCGTTTAATCAAATTGTCGATGCAGACCCTACGTCGCGCCGGGCCATTGCCGAGCTATGTCTCGACAGCAGCGTGCGACGCCAGCCAAGCTACGTGATCGTGAACAATAAAGCCGAGGGCTGCGCACCGCTGTCTATTGTTCAATTGGCGCAGCAGATTGTAGAAACGAGATCCGGCGCGGGAGCGCAAGGCACGCTCAGCTGACCAGCGCGGACACGCCGTCCCAGATCAACAGCAGACCAAACAGGAGCAGGGAGACTCCGCTCAACCGGAGGGCTATCCGATAGCCACGCCCTTGTAGACGCGCCCGTCCGCCGTGGACAAGCACGGCAATCAAGACTTTCGATCCGACCAGACAGCCGTAGAAACCGAGCAGAAAAGCCATAATAGGCAACCACATATCGTGACGCGCATTGTCCGTGACGAGCGGCCCTCCAACCGTCAGCCAAAAGATATACGGATGGGGATTCAGCAGGTTGACCAGCAGCCCTTTACGGAAACTCAGAAAAACGCTCCTCGCGCCTCCCGCCTCCGATCCCATAGGTGCCAGTGTCCGTAGAGTCTCCCCCCCAAGGAAACACACATAGCACCCACCGATGAGGCTGAGGACCGAAAAGCTCGCGGGCGGGAGTTGACTCAGCACCATGAGCACGAGACCGACAACCAGCACGTCCGCAACCGGCGGAGCCAGGGCCACACACGCCCCGCTCTTCCAGCCGCTACGTAGGCTCTCCTGAATGACCAGACTGGACAGCGGGCCGGGCGTGATGCCGGCTCCGAGTCCGAGGCTGATAGCAAAGAGAAAGGTCTGCCAGGTCGTCATTTCGCCACTATGCTCTCGCGCGGTTTTTTCACTGGAGGCAGCATGATAGAAAAGAGCAAACGTCCCCAGCTTTGTCTGATTATGGAGGACACGTTTCCTCTTTCCCTCCCAAGAGGGGATGGATTCTGCTCCCCTCCTCGGAAGGGTGGCCCTGAGCTTGTCGAAAGGCGGGGGTGGATTCCTTTTGGCATCATACGTCAGAAAAGGAGGTCGCTGTATGGCCGAGAGTCACCCTCAGCACCATCATCATCACGATCACCACGGTCCACATTTTCGATTCTGCCCGAAGTGTGGCGGCGCGTTAAGCCGCCAGGCGCTCAAGCCCAACGAACCCAAACGGCTGGTCTGCGAAAGCTGTTCGTTTATTTTCTATGACGATCCCAAAGTCGCGGCCTGTACCATTCCGGTCATACAGGGCAAAATTCTCCTGTTGCAGCGCGGGATCGAGCCCGGCTATGGCAAATGGGTCTTTCCCGGCGGCTTCCTGGACCGCGGCGAGCGCGTCGAAGACGCGGCCATTCGCGAGACCTTGGAAGAAACCGGCCTCACAGTGGAGGTGGGGCGTCTGCTCAATGCTTACTCCTACCCCGGCTATCCGGTCGTTGTGCTGGTGTATCCGGCGACCGTGCTCGCCGGCGAGCCCCAGGCCCTGGACGAGACGCTGGCCGTCCAGCTCTTTGCCCCGACCGATATCCCCTGGTCGGAGCTGGCGTTTCCCAGCACGGCGGACGCGCTGACCGAGTATCTCGCACGTGTCGAGAAGCCGCTCCCGGCTTGACGCCAGCCCAACTTTTTTTACCGGGGCTTTTCTGTTAGGGTGTCGCAAATTTTTCAGGAGGACATGAATGGCAGAGGAACAACTATCCGCCGAAGAGGAATTAAAAAAAGCAACCTGGAGTTATATTGCCGTGGGCGTGTTATGGCTCGCGCTGATCATATCGGGCATGGCGCTTGAGCGCCTGGATCTGACCAGCGGCTTTCTCACCGGCCTCCTGCCGGGTGCCGTCAACACCCTGCGGGCCGACAACGCTGCGCTCAACGAACAGGTACGCGAGTTGAAAGACGCCAAACAACGCCTGGACGGCCTGATTGGCCGCGAGCGGGCCACCGCCGAAGCGCTGGATTATTGCCAGGCCGAGAACAGAGAGATTAACGCCGAGTTGAAGACGCTCAAGGCAAGTGCGCCGGCGGCGGCGAACTGATACGCTTGCCGGGCGTTTTTTAAGCCACTTATCCCTTCGTCATAGGAGGGGCGTCTGACCGGGCGCCCCTTTTCTCTATCAGGAAGCAACTTTGAGCAAGACCGACTACTGCCAGGCGTGCTGACGCCGAATAAATTCCGTCACCACATCAACCGTGGTCTGGGCCAACTCGATATTAAACAAATGGCTGGCATTGGACAGAATGGTCAGGTCGGCGTTGGGAATCCGCTGGGCCAGGGTAACGGAGTTCTGCGGCGGAACCAGGCCGTCCTCTTTACCGGTCACCACCAGCGTTGGCACGCTGATATTCGGCAGGCGTTCGTACGTATCATGCCCCTGAATCGCGGCCATCTGGTTGATCATGCCGTGCTTGGGGGTCGGATGCCGGCCGGAAAGCTGGTTGAGTTCGAGCAGGGTGTTCATATGCTTTTGCATAAACCATGGAGTGACGGCGACCTTGGTCATGGCCAGGGCCGCCTGTTCCACGTCGAAGTCGGCAATATTGTTCAGCATGTCCAGCACTTCAGGGTCTTGCGACAACAGCGTTTTTTCTCCGCCACAGTTGGTGCAGCCCAGGATCAGGCTTTTGACCCGCTGCGGATGACGCAAGGCAAATTCCTGGGCAATCATACCGCCCATTGAGATGCCGAACACGTTGGCCTGCTCGATCCCCAGATGGTCCAGCAGGCCGGCGGTATCATCGGCAAACATCGTCATCGAATAGGGTGCATCCGGCTTCTCGCTTTGCCCCACCCCTCGGTTGTCAAAGGCAATCGTCCTGAAGGTCCGGGCAAAGCCGTCCACATTCCAGTGCCAGCCGATTGAGCTGACGGTGAAGCCCATAATGAGGAGCAGGGGTTCACCCTGTCCCTGTTCTTCGTAGTACAACTCAATACCGTTTGATTCGATATGCGGCATAAATGATTTCTCCTTGTCTACGTTTTGGTTGTGCAGCACACAAAAGGGCAACCGCGGGGGGTTGCCCTGACCGATGTCTCAACGAACTGTCCGAAGTTGGGGTTAATCGATGTACGGACTGAAATTCCGCATGGCGAGCAGGAGGGCTTCAAGGTCGGCATATTCACTCAGTTCGATATACAGATCGTTATACTGGCCGCGGACTGCATCGGGGTCTTGTTCGTCTTGAGGGACGGTGAAAAGCTTCTCAAATTCTTTCAGCATGCCTTGCGATTGCAGCTTGGTTTCAATCGGAATTTCATCGTTGGTGGCGATCAGCAGTTTGGTCTGCTTGATCAGCCGCAAGACCATTTCTTCATCGCTGCGCTCTGGCATGGTAACTCGCAATCCTCGCTCGTTCTCATCGCGCTAGCTGTTCTCTTTCTGCTCCTGCAATTGGCGTTTCCAGTCGAGCATGCGTGCCTTGGCCGCCACGGCCTCGGCCTCCGGGACCATACCTTTCTGCTGGTACAGGCGGGATAAGACCGTATAGCTCATCTCGTCGTCGGGGCTCAGCTCGGTCAACTTTTTTGCCATTTCAATGGCTTCATCGAGCTGTTCGTTATCGGCATAGGCGTGGGCCAAGTCATGCACGGCTTCGACATAGTTCGGGTCGATCTCCAGAATCGCCTTATAGGCGGTAATGGCTTGATCGGTCTCACCGTCACACAGGAAATCGTAGGCTTCATCGTACAGTGCTTCGATGGATGGCATAGCCGTTCTCCTTGGTGCGGACAGCCTAGCGGATTTCAGAAACAGCTCCAACCCCACGTCAGCCTCTCGTTGACAGGGGTTTGACGGCTTCCTATGCTCTTTTTTCCGTGAATGCCCCGCGAAACCACATAGACGCCCGCGTCCTGGATTTCATCGCCACGCCTGAGGGGAAAGACTTTAACGCCTTGGCCCTGGATGTCTTCGCCCATCAATTTGAGCATAATCTTTCATATCAGCGGTTCTGCCTGGCCAGAGACAAGACCCCAGAGACCGTCCGAACCTGGAAAGCTATTCCAGCCGTCCCCACTGTCGCCTTCAAAGAGCTTGATCTGACCTGCGGTCCGCCAGAGAAAATTTTTTTGACCAGTGGCACCACGCGGGGACAGGAAAAGCGTGGCCGACACCTTGTCCCCGATTTGCAGTTATACCACGCTTCGGCGCTGGCTCACTTCTCGCAGTGCGTACTGCCTGAAAAGCGTCCGCTGCGGGTCTTGAGTCTGATTCCCGATCCCGAGACCCAACCGCACTCATCGCTGACCCAGATGGCCGAATGGGTGATGCGTGACCTGGGAACCTCTGACAGCCGGTATTTTATTGATGTGGACGGCATGCATCTGGAAGCCTTTGCCGCGGCCGTCACCCATGCCCAGGAGACGAGCGAGCCGGTCTGCGTTCTGGCGATTACCTCGGCCCTGGTCGCCTTTTTCGACTGGTGCGCCGCCAATCGGAAAACCTTTGCGCTGCCTTCCAGTAGCCGCATTATGGATACGGGCGGCAATAAGGGCAAAGGCCGTCCGCTCTCGCGCAACGGCTATTTGCAGTCGTGCTGGAAATACCTCAAGGTCGCCGGCTATTACTGCGTGAACGAATACGGCATGACCGAGATGGCCTCGCAGTTTTACGATCACGTCTTGTACAACCGTTTTCGGAAGAGCAACGAGCGGCGGTATAAAATCGGCCCGGCCTGGACACGCACGCTGGTCGTCCATCCTGAAACCTTGGAAGAAGTGCCACCGGGCGAGCACGGCATCCTGCGTCACTTTGACCTGGCCAACTGCGGCTCGGTCATGGCGATTCAGACCGATGACGTAGGCTATCTGACGGGCGACGGGTTTGAGATTATCGGCCGCACCCCAGGCTCGGAAGCACGCGGCTGCGCGCTGGTCCTGGACGAGTTTTTATCCGCCCAGTGACGGGTATAGGCATGCCGTCACCCTCCCCGACCGACCTGAGCGCCAGGCTGGATGCCCTGCTCGCCAACCGCGTCCAACACCTCGTCCCCAGAACAGCCCGAGATATCTTGAATTGCGTAGGCCAGGCCGTTCAACGCTGGCTTGATCCCGACTCCCCAGAACGGCAGGAAGCCGAAGCCCGGCTCCCGGAAACGACCGGCCTCTCTGCAGCCATGATCCAACACGTGCTGCCCCTTATTTTTCGGGAATATCGAGCGGACGAGATAGAGGCGCTCTGCATTGACGAGTTGGGCCGTCTTGAAGTCCTCGACCGCTTTATCCCATCTGTCTCTGGACAAAAGCGAGCCTCTGGGCCGCCGCTGATTACGCACGTCCTGGCCGGCAATGTACCCGGAGCAGGGCTCGACAGCGTCATCTTCTCCCTGCTGGTGAAATCCGCCGCCCTGGTCAAAACCTCGTCCGCGGAGCCCGTCCTGCCCGTCCTGTTCGCCCGTTCGATTCAGGACATTGACCCAAACCTGGGCGCATGTCTCAGTGTCGTTTCCTGGCCTGGGGGAAACATGGAGCTTGAAGACCTGGCGTATGGACGAGCGGACATTGTTGTTGCCTCCGGCTCGGATGCGAGCCTCACGGCAATCCGGAAACGAACGCGCGGTCAGTTCCTCGGCTACGGCCACAAAGTGAGTTTCGGTCTGGTGACCACAGAGAGTCTGGCTGATGCGGAAGAACTCGCTCACAAGGCGGCCTATGACGTGGCGTTATACGACCAGCAGGGCTGTCTGTCTCCCCAGCTTATCTATGTTGAGGAAGGCGGAGCCGTCACCCCAAAAGAGTTCGCGGCTCTGCTCGCCACGGGCCTGGCCCATTGGCAAACCGAGCTGCCGCGCGGTCCGGTCCCACCGGAAGTCAGCACCGCCATCCGAAAAGTGAGAGACGAAGCCGAATGGCGGGCGTTGGCCGGGAAAGACGTTGTCCTGCACGTGAGCCCAAACGGAACGGACTGGACCGTTGTGTGTGATGTCGACCCAACCTTCGTCCAATCGCCTTTATATCGGACGATTCGGGTGAAGCCGTTACGGGACATTGCCCAGCTCGGCAAGATTCTTGAGGCGTGGCGACCCTATCTCGAAGCTGTGGGTGTGGCAGCGGCTCCCGAACGGCTGGCGACCCTTGCCGATACATTAGGCGCATTGGGTATCAGCCGCGTATGTCCCCTCGGGACCATGCAACGTCCGCCGTTGAGTTGGCGTCACGGCGGAAGGCCGAGGGTTGGTGATTTGGTGTGGTGGGTTGGGATGGAGGGGTGAATTATAGAGTATAGGAGGTCTACCCATATCTCTCTGTAGGATTAGAATCAGGGCGGTGAGTAAGAAAAACTTTTAGCTGTATATACGTCACAGGCCGTACAATTAAAGCTGTATCTTATAGGAAATCAAAATGGGCGAAATCAAAGAACAAACAGAGGAAAATAAAACCAAAGGGAGAGCTCTCAAGGTTCAGTGCACTGCGTGCAACCGCAATACGAGGCATCTTGTCCTTCAATCCGTAGATACTTCAGGTTCAGAATTGCTCGATCAACAACACGACATATCTATAGATTGGGCTAATCATTACCAAATTATTCAATGTCAGGGATGTGAAACGATTTCATTTAGGCAGCTTGATTGGTTTTCTGAGGACTGGGACGGCCCCACGGAAAAGCTCTATCCAAAAAGATCAGAGAATAGCCGCTCTACGAAAAACTACTTTAACGCGCCACCCTCACTCCGAAGAATATACCGCGAAACGATTGAGTCTTTTAATAATGAAGTTTATACGCTGTGTGCTGCGGGGCTAAGATCAATAGTCGAAGGTATATGTGAAGATCAGGAGATTACAGATGGACCAATAACTGCAAATAAAAAGGACGGCTCATCTAAAGTCGAACGAAAAGAGAATCTCCAAGGAAAAATATCCGGTCTTTGTGAAAAAGGTATCCTAACCAGAGAAAATTCAGAGATTCTTCATGAGCACAGATTTCTGGGCAATGAGGCAGTTCACAAATTGAGTCAGCCCTCGTCAGAGGAATTGACCCTAGCAATTGAGATCATAGAACACACACTAGATGCATTATATGAAATTCCTGAAAAAGCCCAGGAGTTAAAGCGTAAGAAAGCGATCAGACAAAATAGACAAAAGAAAGACGCTGTGGACCTTCTTGACACTGGCTAGAAGAAATGCCTTCACCTTATCTACTTGGAGCGTCGCGCCGCATCAAATGCAAGATAGACAAATAGGGAGGGGACGGCGATTAAGAGAAAGGCAGCTACGTATTCCATAGTTAGAGTCCTTTCAAATCTTTGATCCGACTATCAATCCGAAGATGAAGTCTAGCAATTCCAGCACTCACTACAGCGACAGCTACAAGATCCATAGTCAAAAGGCTTACTGAGGCCTGCCCATAGTTCCCGATAAACCAACCAATTAGACTGATATCGGTGACAACCATGATGCCGAGCCAAAGCTTGAGGTAGGCAATTTGCTCTTTGGCTACCTCAAGTTCCGACATTTTTCCTAGTCCTCTCAACCGGTGTCTCGATGGTATAGCAACGATTAAGTGAGAATCAACACACTGGTGGACAAAGAGGTATTGTTGAGATTACTGGAGAGTCACAATGATACAAAACGATCAAGAATTGCAAATCACTCGTGAGCGGATTGCGTGTTTTGAAGATCAGCTTGCCCGTCTACGTCAAGTAGAAACGAATCCGACAAATTACCACGCCTCGGCGTCTGGCTTTTTAGCCGAAATCGACCGCATGCAGTTAGAAGTGCGGGAATATATATCCTTACATCCAGCGGAAATAGTCATGACAGAGTGAGGTGGAGGTTTCGGATAATAGGGAAGGAGCAGAAAATCCCCTCCTTGGACGTGTGATGCAAATTAACTTTTTTGACGGTTGGGGGCCCTTTTTCCCCCACCCTGCCCCTCTCCCAAAAGGAGAGGGGATCAGAGACAAAACACTCAGTGACACTCGCTCGTCTACACCGGCGGTATCCAGCCCAAATCCTGGTAGCGCTTAATCAGGTCCCGGAACATATCCTCCGTATCCATACACTCGTGGAAACCGGCCTGCCGAATCTTGATCGTACTGACGACGATGGGCGGTGGCGGCTCTGAGGCACCGTAGGCAAAAGACAGGTCGGTCAGCTCGAACGAGCCGCCCACAAAGTCCAGCATTTTTCGTGGAGCCTTGAGCTGATACCTATCGACAATCGCGGCCCATTCGGCGTCGCGCTTGGGCATCTCTTCCGTGAGACATAGCGGCTCGGGCGGACCGACTTCCATGCCCAGGGCATCGGCAATCGTCGGCCAGACGTTTTGCCACACAAACACATCGCCATTGGTGCTGTTAAACGTCTCGTTGCGCGCGTTCGGGCTGGTGGCAGCCCAGGCCAAGGAGCGCGCCAGCAGGTCGGCGTCCACCGCCTCAAAGACGTAGGACGGGCCGCCGGGAAATGAGAGTGGCAGACCGGCTTCTTTGCGGAGTGCGGCGTATACGCAAATGGCGGGCAGCACGTTGAGGTTGCCCTTGAGCGCTTCACCAAAAATGAGCTGAGGCCGGAAGATTGACCAGTGCCAGTCCTTGCCCTGCTGCTGCTCGCGCAGATAGTCTTCTTGCAGAAAATAAAAGTTCTCGTGCTGATGGCGTGGCCAGCGTTCGCGCGCCGGAGCGGGAAACGGTTCGATATGCGCGCCGTAGGCTTTGGTGCCCTGCAACAGCGACACGTGCTGGAGCTGGGTTGCCGCGGCCTTGAGCGGCTCAAACAGATTTTTCAGCATCCTCAGATTTGTTTCCATCTGGTCCCGCTCACGCCAGCCCTGGACCACACCGGGCTTTTCGTACAGCGCGGTATAGACCACATGGGTCACATCGTGCATCTGGCCGAAGACCTCGGCGCAACGGGCCTGGTCTTGCAGGTCAACGGATATGAGCGCAGCCCCCTCAAGGCCGTCGGGAATGCGGCGTGACACGCCCACAACATCCCATTCGTCCAGGCTGGCAAAGTGGCGCACGGCCGCAAACCCAACCAGACCGGAGGCACCCGCAACTAAAACTTTCTTCCTGGCCATCATTCCCTCCTTGCCCTCCTTGATATGCCCAGGGCGCACGCTACCAATTTATCGGTCAGGGTCAAGGGTCCATTTCTTGCCGGGCGAACCTCCCTCACGTATGCTGCCGGTTATGGCTTCTCTTCGCGACGATTTTCTGCGCTATGTAAGTCAAACCTCGCCTGCGCCCATGGGCGTGGAAGTCGCACGGTCGCGCGGCTGCGTTGTGACAGACACCAGTGGCAGGGAATATCTCGACCTGCTGTCCGGCATTGGCGTAACCGGCATCGGCCATACCCATCCGGCTGTGGTCCGGGCCGTTCAGGCCCAGGCTGAGCAATATCTGCACGCCATGGTCTACGGTGAATATATCCAGCAGCCCCAGGTCGATTTGGCGCGCCGACTGGCCAAACTGGCTCCCGGCGCGTTGTCGGTGACCTATTTCACCAATAGTGGCACGGAGGCGGTCGAGGGCGCGCTCAAGACCGCCCGGAAGTATACCGGTCGCTCCGGTTTTGTCAGTTTTGTCGGCAGCTTTCACGGCGACACATTCGGTTCCGTGTCGGTCGGGGGTAATCCGGTCTATCGCGACCCGTTTGAACCCCTGCTGCCACACACGACCTTTCTGCCCTTTAACGACCGCGCGGCCTTGCACGCCATCGACGAGACCGTCGCCGCGGTCATTATCGAACCTATCCAGGGCGAAGGTGGCGTCCGTATCCCGGACGACGACTATCTGCCGGCGCTCCGGCAGCGCTGTTCCGAGGTCGGCGCCCTGCTTATTTTTGATGAGGTGATTACCGGCTTCGGGCGGACCGGCAGGCTGTTCGCCAGCGAGCACTGGCAGGTGACACCCGACATCCTGGTGGTGGCCAAAGCCCTGGGCGGCGGTATGCCCCTCGGGGCGTTTATCAGCACCCCACAGATTATGGAGACCCTGTCGCACGACCCGGCCCTCGCCCATGTCACGACCTTTGGCGGGCATCCGGTGTGCTGCGCCGCAGGGCTGGCCGCACTCGACGTGCTGCTTCAGGACGGCCTCGTACAGCAGGCCCAGGATAGAGGAATGGAGTTCCGTCGAAGGCTGGAAACCCTGGTCGAGACCGGCCGGTGTACTGCCGTGCGGGGACGGGGCTTGCTGATCGGCCTGGACTTCCCTACCCCGCAACTGACCCAGCAGTTTGTTCAGGACTGCTTTGCCCAGGGTCTCGTCCTGGGCTGGACCCTGCACGAAGACACGGTTGTCCGCCTGGCCCCACCGCTCGTGATTTCTTCGGAAGAGATTGAGCGCGCCGTGTCGGTCATGCAACAGGTGCCGGGGCGTCTCTAAGCGGGACATCGGTCCGAGACGCGCTCAGTCTTGCTCGATTTTTCCCCAGGCATGCACCTTGGTGGGCGAGATGCGGACCATGGCGTTATCAGCGAAGGTCAGGTCCATGGCGCGATACTGAGGATAGCGTTCGCGCAGCCGGATCAGTATGCGGGTATATTCGGTTTCATCATCCACCAGCGCGGTCGTGCCGGTTATGAGGACATAGGCGAGCTGGGTCCAGTCGTCGTCATAGTCGTCAATCACGATGGCCGCCTGCGGGTTTTCCAGCATATTGCGGATGCGCTTGAGGGGTTTGCCCGTTTGGCGCTTGGGCTTTTGGTCCACCACAAAATAAACATGCTGGCCATCAAACGCATAACAGAACGGAATCACGTGCGGCTGGCCCGCGGCATCGGCGGTCGCCAGGCGGGCAACCACGTGGTCATTGATGAAACGCTGAACGGGCTCTGAAATCACGACGGGCATACGGCGGACTCACCTTCCTGCCGGGGTCAGCGCAGCGGTCTCGTTCTGCTCAGCTTGCGGAGCAGCCTGGAGAGACTCGCTATAAAAAGACGCCTGGGCCTCACGGTATAATTCCTCGGCTCGGCCAGCGTAGCGCGGCGAAAAGTGAAAGACTCGCAGTTCCCGCACGCGAGCGGAGCGGCCAAGGAGGCCGGCCTGTTTGGCGGTGAGATGATAACGCTTGGTGGCTTGATCTTCGTCGGAATCCAGAAATGGAGATTCACAAAAGAAGACATCCGCGTCCTGGGCCAGGGCCGCGATGCGTTTCACGTTCTCCGGGCTGAAGAGCGTATCCACCACATAGGCAAATTTCTGTCCTTGTGTTTCCTTGACCAGCGAGCCCCGCACCTCGCCCAGGCTGAAGTCCCGGGAACGGTCCTGCCCGTTTTCCTGCCACGTGGCCGTGACCACGGCGCTATCCTGCTCTCCCCCGCGTAGGGCGTTCTTGAGCGCAGACAGCCACGGCCCAGGAGGGACGCCCAGCCGCGCCAAGTAGGTGGTATCCACATTCAGATGGCTCTTCTCTTCCAGCGCAAACGCCAGAGAGTAGATGCGGTGGTCGAGATGGGTCGCACGGATGCAGAATGCCGGTTCATCCACGACCAGCCCGTGGAAGGGCTTTTCAGGCAGCGCCTCACGCTGAAAACCGCCCGCCGCCTGAAAGACGGCCCGCTTTATTGAATCCGGCCAGACCTCTGCCACCTCAAGCGAGAACCCATAACCGTCCACCAGATTCCAGGTGTAGCCGCGCAGTTTGCCCTCAACACAGTCCAGGATACCGGGTGGCCCACACAGCCACAGGGTCTGGTCCCGACCCAGAAACACGCGCAGCAGCCGGTCGAACCCAATGAAGTGATCCATATGGCAGTGCGAGACACATACGTGGCTGACCCGGCACAGGTCTCCGGCGGGGAAGCTGTCGTTCTGACCGAGGTCGAACAAGACGGCCCGGCCTTCCCAGCGCAGTTGAATATACAGCCCAGGGTCGCCAAACGGCCCGTTTATCAAACGAGGAACAAAGGCAGGATTCATGGCAGCGGTGCAGTCTATTTCTTGATAATCCGAGGTTCAAACCGTGAGTGATATTATCCGTTGTGTCCCTCCGGTTTGCAAGGCGGGACGGCCGGGAGAGGCATAGAAATTTGGAAAGTACGACTTCCCCTCCTTGAAGGGGATAAGAAGGACGGTCACCTAAAGAGAGGGGCTTGCCGCTATCCGGGTCAGGATCAGGGTTATTGACAGCTGCCTGACTGGTCGCTACCCCTACTGAAACCGACGCCAGCAAGAGCGGACGGGCAAAGGGAGTGACCGGCAATGGCGACGATGATCACCGAGGACTGTATTAACTGTGGGGCGTGTGAGCCCGAGTGTCCCAATACCGCCATCTATCAAGGCGGGGTGGAATGGGAATTGAACGGCGCCACCAATCCCGCCATTGATGAGGACATCTTTTATATCGTCCCGGATAAATGTACGGAGTGTGTGGGCTTTTTCGACGAAGAAGCGTGTGCGGCGGTGTGTCCGGTTGACTGCTGTATCCCGAACCCAGACATCGTCGAGACGGAAGAGGTGTTACTGGCCCGGGCCAAGGAGCTCCATCCCGAGGAGACGTTTGGAGATGATTTCCCCTCTCGTTTTAAGGGCGAAGGGGGAGAGGCTGCTCCGGCTCCGGCTGAGGCTCCAGGGGCTGAAGCCGCCCCGGCGGTGCAACCCGCTCCAGCACCGGCTCCACAACCCGCCCCAGCCGCTGCCCCCGCACCGGCCCCGGTTGCAGACTCTGTCTCGCTCTCCATTCCGAGCGTAGACGAATGGGAAGTGCCGATTAACTGTCATCGTTGCGACGGAGAATTCAGCGCACCGTTTCGGCATTTTCGGATTGGCATCGTCTTCTACTGTACCCACTGTGGCGGTTCGCTCGTGGTCAATTCCTCCATGTTCAAGGATGTCGCCACCGCCCTGGACAGCTTCCACGCGCAGTGGGTCAGCGACTTCGAGGCGTTTCAAGCAAAACGGCAGCGTGAGCTTGAAGAGTTTGAGGAGCGGAAGCACGTGGACCTTGAGAACTTTTCAGTAACTCTCAAGCAGGTGGTTTCCAAGGCAAAGCCAGCCGGCAGGACCCACCGGCGGCTGTCGCTGTTCGGTTTTCAGCGGGTGGGCTAAGCTCACAGAAAAAATTGCAGTCCTATCCCCTCTTGGGAGGGATGCCGCGTAGCGGTGGGGTGGGTTCTGCGGCCGGACCGTGCATGGGGGAAACCCACCCCGGCCTTCGGCCACCCCTCCAAGGAAGGGATTATCCCTCTCCGAAGATGAGCGCTACTGCTCGTACTTTCTCCCCAGCTCCATGGCTTCCGGCACACCGAGCAGTGCCGTCAGCTCCTCAAACGACTCCCAGCCGGCGTCCTGCACAATACGGCCCGTAGTTTTGAGTTCCTGCATGGCGTCGCGCATGCGGATGTAGGCGGCCATCAGGGTTGCGGAATAAATCGTCAGCTTGAAGCCGTATTTGGCGAGTTCCTGTACGGGCAGCAGTTGCCCGTTGTACAGCAGCGGCAGATCGCCAAGTTCCTGGACGTAGCGCTTGATATCGTCGTGCGTTTTAATCCCGTCCACAAAGATGAGATCGGCGCCCGCCTCTCTATACGCCCTGGCACGCTGGACAACATCGTCCCAGCCATTGACCGCCAAGGCATCGGTGCGGGCAATAATCACGAAGTCCTGACTGCGTCGGGCATCGCACGCAGCTTTGACTTTCGGGATCATATCGGCCATGGGGATGACCTGCTTCCCGGATAAAAATCCACACCGCTTGGGCCACACCTGGTCTTCCATGTGCAGCGCCGCCGCACCGGCCACTTCATATTCGCGGACGGTCCGGTACACATTCACCGGGTTGCCATAGCCGGTGTCCGCATCGCACACCAGCGGAATATCAATAGCGCCTGCAATGGCGCGCACGTTCTCGACCATCTCGGCCATGGTCAGCAGCCCCACATCGGGAAATCCGCGCGAGGCTGCCGTCCCGAATCCGGTCATATACACGGTCTCAAACCCGGCGGCTTGGGCAATCTTGGCCTGAAACGCGTCAAAGATGAACGGCGCAACAACCATCTCCGGGCCGTTGAGCATGGCACGCAGGCGGGATGCAGTACTCGGCATGGCTTCCTCCTTGGGAGTGCGGTTTTTCTGTGTGTCGTGTCAGCACCCAGCGGTTACCACTCGGTCCGCGCCGGCGGTAAAGCCCCACTCGGACTAGGGGCGTCAAAGAATTCCTCGCCCGCCTGCGACGCACGGCGCAGATAGCGCTTGAGGAGTCGCTCGGAACGCTTGAGCAGTTCGTTTTTACCCCGAAAGACTTGTTCGCTCACCCATTCGTTACGGATCCAACAGTCGAACGAGGCCTCCTGAATAAAATTAAACTCCATCAGGAGCCCCAGCTCCTGGGTATCGGCCACAATGGCACGCAAAGACAGACCGGAGTCCACAATGGCTCCACGCAGATTGGACGGGAGGGGCATGGCGCGTTTGATCTTCTCGATCTCACGCTGAGAAGATTTTTTTTCAAGCAGGGATACATAGCCCCACGCGCCGGGCGCAGGGTCGGCCTGGGCCAACAGTTGCGCATTCAGGTCGGTCAGATTCTTTTCGGCCTGGACCTGGTCGTAATCCTCGACGGTTTTGAAAAACGAGGCCCCAGCCGGAGCCTGCCGTTCGGACTGGTTTGCCCGCTCACGGCTTTTGTGCTCCTCTACCCACCACTCACTGTCCTTGGGCTTTTTTTTCTTTCGCTCCGCCATCACGCGTTTCTTTCCGCAGCGCTGGCCATTATTGGGCCGGCAGCAGATACGAAAAACCGGCCGTAAAGGTATGCGTATTCAGGCCGCGGTTTTCGTCATACAGGCTGGCATTCGAGGCGTGTCGGAAACGATAGCCGAAATTGATGGCCAGATTGTCGTCAATAAAATACGTGCCGCCACCGCCCACCATTTCGGCAAAATTGAGGCCACCTCCGAGATCATAGCCCTGAAGGTTGTGATACATGACGCCCAGGCCGCCCTCGATATAGGGGTAGAACGGGATGCCGAGATCAAAATGATAGGTCAGCACCGGCAGCATCAGGCCGACTTCAAAAGAGCCTCTGTGGCGCTCAAGCCCCCGGCCCCGTGATTTTTGGGTTATTATGGAGCCAAACGGCTCGGTGGCGATTTCGAGCGAGCCTTTGGGCAGAAACCATTTTGAACCCTGAAAGGCCGTATAGCCAATACGTAAATGCACTGGAACTTTTTCAATTTTCCGGGACCCGGAGTCCGCGCTGATGGTATAGCCGGACTGCATCCCGAGCGACCATGTGCCCGCCTTGGGTAAATCGTTCGCCCAGACAGCGGGGCTCACCAGACCCAGCATCCCGGCCACCGCGACGAGGGCACACAGCCCGCGTTTCACCTGTTTTGTCGTCATGCTGTTCTCTCCTTTTTACATTCCCTTCCTTGGGCTGGAGCAGGCGGAAGCTCTACCCGTTTTCCTCCAAGACATGACACTCGGTTTCAACAAAATCCTGGCTGGTGTCGTCCCAACCAAACGCCTTGATGGTTCTGACCTCACGCTCATAGATGGAGATCACCAGATACGAGGCATCCGGGTAGGACGGTTCGTCCCCGAACATGGCTTGGGCTTTATCTTCAGCGGAAAAATAGGCGTCATGGTTGGGATGGGAATGGTAGAATGCCGTCAGCTCGGCCCCGGCATCAATCGCTTTGAGCACGGCCAGCAGTTCTTTGGGTTCCATGAGATACGCAATCGTGGCATCCCGCGGATAGGTGTGCGGGTCCTTGGCATGCATGGCATTTTGAATATTGGCAATACGGCGGACTTCCTCACGTCCGTCCACCCGCATAACAGCTCCACAGCACTCCTCCGGAAAAGTCTCCTGCGCGTGCTGACTCAGGGCCGCGTGTGTCTCGGGCGTGAGCTGTACCACTCCAGCGTTTCCTTCTCGTCGCGTAACCCCCGGATTATGGCTGTCTCCCGTGGAAAAGTCAAAATGCTTATCCCCTCTCGGGAGGGGTGGCCGAAGGCCGGGGGGGTTCCTTGATCGTACCTGCACACACAACCCACCCCGCCGCTGCGCAGCACAAAGAGGAAATGTGTCCCGCCTTGAGGGCTGTTTGGAGGACACGTTTTCTCTTTCCCTCCAAGGAGGAGATTCTCTACTCCCTCTCCCCTGGAACGTGTGATGCATATTGTGGCGTGAGCCTCCCGGGACCGGTCCGGCGGCCCCGCCTCGGGCCGCTCGCCCTCACGCTTCCTGGGAGAGCGGCCATCTTGGCCGCTTGCGGGCTGGAAGCCCGCACTCCTGGCCCCCTGTCGCAGACCGGAACGGCGCAGGGGAGCGGGGGCCGCCGAGTAATGTAATTTGCAGCACACGTCTGGAGGGAGAGGGCTGAGGGCAACTTCCCCTCGTTGCTCTTTCTTCTGACCCAGCTATAGTGACACGCATTTCAAAAAGGAGCGGAGTCGTATGGTCACGATTGAAGAGTTCAGCAAAATGGATTTGCGGGTGGGAACCGTCACATCGGCAAAGCCCCACCCGAATGCCGACCGCCTGCTAGTCCTCACGGTCGATATTGGCGAAGAAACAGAACGCCAACTCGTGGCGGGCATCCGGGCGCATTACAGCCCGGAGGAACTCGTCGGGCGACAGCTTGTTGTAGTGGCCAATCTTCAGCCGGCAAAACTGCGCGGGGTCGAGAGCCAGGGCATGCTCCTGGCCGCCTCGGATGGCGGGCAGGTCATTGTCCTACGCCCGGAGAAACGAGTCCGGGTCGGCTCGCAGGTCCGATAGGGAGAGAGGGCCGTGGTGAGGGAGAATAGGCAAAACGATACATCACCACCCCAATCCCTTCTCGGGAGGGGATGAAGATTAGGACTTGGAGAAACGGTTGATATCGATCACCGCGCGCTCGTGCAGGCCTTCACCAATCTTGGTGGCATCCTCGTTGTATACCTCAACCGTGAACTTGAGCCGCCGGCCCTTGATTTCATCCAGGCGGACCCGGCCGGTCACCCGCTGGCCGATCTGGGTAGGCGCCAGATGGTGGACATCCACGTGGAAGCCGACCGTCTGTTCGCCCTCGTTCATGTAGGGGGTGAGAAACCGCACGCAGGTGCCTTCCATCAGCTGAATCATGGCCGGCGTGGAATACATGCGCGGCGCGTCCGGCCCGAGATGCACGATGCCCATCTCAGGCGTGGTGGTAATGGTCTGCTCAAAGATCATGCCAGTTCTGAGTGCGTCTTTCATGCCTTCCTCCACGCGCGAATCGCGGCTACGGCAGCAGCGAGGCGCGGGTAATTTCCTTGCGGTCTGATTTTTCCATGGCTTCGCCCGCTTGCGCAAGTGGGAACTCGGCGTCCACCATCTCGTGATAGGGATAGGTATCAATATGCGCGGACAGAAAGTTCAGCGCCTTGTGCAGGTAGTGCGGGTTATAGGTGGCCACGCCAATGATCTGGGGCGACTTGAAGGTAATGAGGGCCGGCGGGACCTCGACGGTCAGCCCAGGGGAGATATTGCCGATCTCAATGACCCGCCCACCGCTGCGCACCAGATTGATGGCTTCCAGAAATGCCTGGGGCACGCCGGCTACTTCCAGGACCACATCAGCGCCAAGGCCGGCGGTCAGCTCTCGCACCTGCCCGACCCGCGCTTTGGTGTCGGTATGCTCGCGCATGTCAACGATCTCGTCCGCACCAAAGGCTTTGGCCCGCTGGAGACGCAGGTCCACACCGTCAATGGCAATGACCCGCGCGCCCCGGGCTTTTGCCACGGCCATGGCATGCAGGCCGAGGCCGCCGGCACCCTGTACCACCAGGGTCTCTTCATAGCTGAGCCGGGCTTGATCCAGCCCAAAGAAAACCTCGGACAAGGCACAGTTGGCTGCCGAAGCGGCGTGGTCGGGCACGTTGTCGGGCACTTTGTAGACGTGCTGACCGGGATGGATGTAGTAATGCGTGGCAAACGGCGTGTGAAAATGCGGCGGGTCGTGCGGCCCGACCCGCCGGGCGCGAATGCCCAGCACCACGCAGGCGGCCGCGTTTCCGGCCCGACAGTTCACACAGTTGCCGCAGGTCTCGTAATAGACCGGCGCAATCCGGTCGCCCTCTTTTAAGGGTTGACCGGCCGTATCGTGGGTGACGCCCTTGCCCAGCTTATACACCTGGCCCACCATTTCATGGCCAGGCATGACTCCTCGCCTGCCGAACTCGCCGCGCCACATATGGACCTCAGAGCCACACACATTGGTCCGACTCACCTCGGCCAGAATAGCGCCCTCTTCGACCTCCGGCAGGTCGTACTCAAAAAACTCTATGGTTCGTGCCTTGGGAATAAAACTGACAGTTCCCTTCATGGCTCCCCTCCTGTTCGTATGCGCAGAGCGCGCATGTCTTAGAATGTCGGCGGTCGATATTCGCCAAACTCGTTGCGCATCGCGTCCGAGATCTCACCCAGGGTGACGTAGGCCCGCACGGCATCGATAATCGCCGGCATCAGATTGCCCCCATCCCGCGCCACCTGTCCGACTTGGTCGAGCGCAGCCTGGGCCGCGGCTTGGTTGCGCTCGGCGCGTACCCCGGCCACCCGTTCCTTCTGGCGTTCCTCCAGGGCCAAGTCGACTTTCAGCAGTTCGTCGTGGTGGTCTTCCTCGACCGTGAACTCGTTCACCCCCACAATGATCTGTTGCTTGGTTTCAATCGCCTGTTGATAGCGGAACGCGGCGTCGTGAATCTCGCGCTGCTGATAGCCGTTCTCAATGGCCTGGACGGCTCCGCCCAGCTTGTCGATCCGCTCGATATACTCGACCGCCTTGGTCTCCAGCTCGTCCGTCAGGGACTCGATAAAATACGAGCCCGCCAGGGGATCAATGGTATCCCCAGCCCCGGACTCGTGGGCGATAACCTGCTGGGTACGGAGCGCAACCCGCACGGCGTCTTCGGTAGGCAGCGCCAGGGCCTCGTCCTTTGAGTTGGTATGCAGCGAGTTGGTCCCGCCCAGAGCTGCGGCCAGAGCCTGAAGGGTCACACGGATGACATTATTGTCCGGCTGCTGGGCGGTCAGCGTCGAACCTGCGGTTTGGGCATGGGTACGCAGCATCCACGAGCGCGGGTTTTTGGCCTCAAAGCGCTCCTTCATGATCTTGGCCCACAACCGCCGGGCCGCCCGGAACTTGGCCACCTCCTCAAAGAAATTATTATGCACATTGAAAAAGAACGACAGTCGGGAAGCAAACTTATCGACATCGAGGCCAACGGACTGCGCGGCTTCAACATAGGCGATCCCGTCGGCCAGGGTGAATGCAATTTCCTGGGCTGCGGTCGAGCCGGCCTCGCGAATGTGGTAGCCGGAGATCGAAATCGTGTTCCAGTTCGGCACTTGGTCGGCACAAAAGCCGAAAATATCCGTGATGATCCGCAGGGACGGACCGGGCGGATAAATATACGTGCCGCGAGCGATGTATTCTTTGAGCAGATCGTTCTGAATGGTGCCGTTGACCTTATCCCAGCCAACGCCCTGTTTTTCCGCTACCACCAGGTAGAGCGCCAGCAAAATGGACGCGGTGGCGTTGATGGTCATGGAGGTGCTGACCTTGTCCAGCGGAATACCGTCCAGCAGGGTTTCCATGTCCGCCAACGAGTCGATGGCCACACCGGCCCGCCCGACTTCTCCGGCGGCCATGGCGTGGTCGGAATCCCGGCCCATCTGCGTCGGTAAATCAAAGGCCACGGACAGGCCGGTCTGGCCCTGCCCAAGCAGGTAGCGGTAGCGCTGATTGGACTCCTCGGCCGTGCCAAAACCGGCGTACTGGCGCATGGTCCAGAAACGACCGCGATACATGGTGGGCTGAACGCCGCGGGTAAAGGGATACTGGCCGGGAAAGTCGAGCTTTTCCTGGTAGTCGCCGTCCTGGGTATCCTCGCTGGTATACACCCGCTTGATCTCTATGCCCGACGTGGTCTCAAAGCGTTCCTTACGCTCCGCAGACCGCGACAGAGCCTTCTTGAGAACGGAGTCCTCCCAGGCGTTCCGGGCTGTTGTCACCGTCTTTGCATTGCTCATAACGCACCCTCAGATCGGTAGAAAAACAGGCTCTTTGCCTACAGTAAAACCGGCGCAGAGACAACCTCCTGCTTTTGGGGTGCCGCGCAGCGGCGGGGTGGGTTCTACGAATGGGACATACCTGGGAAAACCCACCCCGGCCCTTCGGGCCACCCCTCCGAGGAGGGGATTTTTTGCTCCCTTGCCTCTCTACGTTAACATACAAGGGTTGGAGAATTCAGAGGAATATGCCGGGAGCGAGACTCGAACTCGCACGCTGTCGCCAGCGGTGGATTTTGAGTCCACTGCGTCTGCCAATTCCGCCATCCCGGCAAGGTCGTGGCACCGGATACTATCGGACAGGCAAACCTCCTGGCAAGGGAGTCTCTATCAGTCGGAGGACGGGCTTCTAACCGTTGAAGCAGTGGAAAAAGCCGCTCAGCATGGTCTGGTGTGAGGGGTGGTTATGAGATAAGGAAAAAGCCACAGAGAAGAAGAGGAGATTCTGATGGAATCCCAAGACGTCGGGACAAAGCTTCGGCAACAACACGCCGCCCTCAAGGCGGACATTGGCACAATTACCGCCTTACTCTCCAAGGAGGTACCTCAGGCGGACTTTTCGAGCTGGCGACTTGAACTGCTCTGGGCACTGCGGGATTTTTCCAACGACCTGCACAAGCATTTTGACCTGGAAGAGGAAGGGGGATTTCTGGGCAGTGTCCTGGAAGTCGCACCGCAACATCACCAAGCGGTGAACAGGCTGGAGGCGGAACACGAGACCATATCGGCTCAACTGGGTCAGGCTATCGGTGAGCTGAAAGGGATGGCGGGGTCAAGTCGTCAGCAATTCCTTCCCATTCGTGAGAAAGTCGAGCGCCTGTTCGACCAGCTCCGCCAACATGAAGCCACGGAGGGCGAGCTGTTACAGGAGGCGTATGTCCAAGACGAAGGAGGATGAGGCCCGGGCCTTGATCCTCAGACCTTTTGGACAGCAGCGCTGAACCCAGCGTTCGCTCCTCAATAGAACGTTCCACCACTTAGCTCAGCCCACAACAGCCCAGACAAAGAATACTCCCAGGGCAAGCGTAGCCACCGCCCAAACGCGGGTGAAGGAGGGCGGTTTGTTGAGCCACCAGGCAACCATGCTCGTGAAACGAACCAGTCCGATGAACGGCATGGCGATGCCCGCCACAATGAATATCACGCCGACTACATGTAAGGTGGTTGGGAAACGTGAGAGGGGGGCAGCAAACCATAGAGCAAGCCCGAACATGAGCCGGATGGCCGCCCCTACCCAGAGTCCCTCACGAGTTTGCCAGCGGGCAAGAAAGGCCAGAAGCGTGGCCGGTTTCATAATACCCCATAAGCCGAAACCGATGAGCAGAACAGAGAGTGCTATGGCAAGGAAAACCATATCCATCTTCGTTATCGCGCCACACTTTTTAGCAGGGTGTCAAATTCTCCGCCGTCCAGCCAAATTCCCCGGCACTCGGGACAGGTATCGAGAATGACCGAGCGGCCAAGTGCGCTTGACACGCGCAGCAGTTCGGCGTTGTCGCGCGGACACCGGCCATGCTTCTGGTTGACTCCCCGTGGAGTGCTTTTCCCTCGCAGGGTCGCAAGGTCGGATATGCTTTCATGCAGCAGCAAGATAAGTTCGTGATTGTCAAACCAAATCCCCCCACACGCCTTACAGCGGTCCACTTGAGTGGCCTGCACCTGCGTTGCAACCAAGGGGCTGTTGGGACATTTTGGACACTGCACGGTTCAGCTCCTCGTCTTCTGTTTTTTGCTGTCTTTTTTGCTGGCAATGTCATAGCCTAAAGCACGGACGGATTCGATGCCAGAGTCGCTTATATCATCAAGGAAACCGGCGGCCCGAGAGCCTCGGCATGCGGTGCTGCTGGTCACGCTACTCTCGCTGTATATTATCAATCCGTTCGTTCAGGAATTCTTTTCAAGTCGTCCGGGTCTGATTCTGCTTGACCTGCTGGTCTCCACCACCCTGTTGGTCGTCACCTATGATGTGCATCGCAGCAAAAAGGTACTGCTCGTCGCAGTGATCCTGGCCGTTCCGGCCATAGCCGGACGGTGGGCCTCATACGCGGTATATACCGACTGGCTGTCCGTCTTCAGCCACTGTTTCGGCTTCCTCTTTCTAGCCTTTACGGCAGTGGCGATTCTCCTCAACGTGCTGCGCCCGGCCCGCGTGACCGGAGACATCGTCAATGGCGCGGTGTGTGTCTATATGCTGGTCGGTCTGGCCTGGGCATTCCTGTTTGACCTGCTTGAGGTGCTCCAACCAGGGTCTTTCAATCTTCCGGAGCTTTCGGCCGATCCTATTGACCTCGCGGCCATGGAGGTCCGTCGCCTGTCCGTTTTCATGTACTACAGCCTGGTCACGCTTACGACGCTCGGGTACGGGGATATTACGCCGGTGACTCCGCTGGCGCGGAACCTGGCCGCCTTCGAGGCGGTCATGGGCCAGCTGTATATCGCTATCCTGGTCGCCCGCCTGGTCGGCCTGCACATTGTCCATGCCGTGCGGGACGATGATGAAGAGCGAGGATCGTAGGCTTTGCTTTACCAGGCGTATTGCGTCACTCAGCCACGCGGGACGAATTTTATGATTGAGGACTTCCAGACCTCAACCACGGGTTGATCGTTCACGATATACACTTGATAAAATTTGACCCACTCGTTTTCTCCGCGCTTCCATTTTTCAATAGGTACACAGCGCAGTTCCACCTTATCACCCACGCGGATCAGGCCACGGGTCAGCAGCGTGCTGCCGGCGTGTATCCAAAACGGCATCTTGAACTGGTTCTGGACAGCAAAGCTGCCGTGAGCCATCACCAGGCCGGGGTGGACGGGTGGAGTATCACCCTGCCGGAATATCTCCAACGCTTCGTTTGTTTTGTCGCAGTACGAGAGATGCTGAGACATGGTGAGCCTCCAGCGAAAGCGACGAAACGGTGTGTTGAGTTCCATGCGCTCCCAGGTACCCAACTCCCGCTCCCCCTCCCAATCAAGAGGCTCCAGCGACGCCAGCGCATCAACCGGTGGAGGGCTGTCAGGCATATGCGTCCGCATGACAATCAGCTCCTGACCTTCTTCATTGCTGGCTCGGACAGAGAAGGCGTGCGGCTGGTCGCTCTCCGCATCTGGCGTAATGTGAGACGTGATCCAATCTTCATCAAAAGCCGGTGCCGTAAAGCGTAAATCAAACCAGTGACAGCCCAGCCAGGCTTCGCCATAGCGCTCAATGAGCGGGCGAATCATCTGGCCATACACAATCGCCCCACCAACGATGGAGCCACGAAAACCAAGCGCCTGAGCGCCTTCTCTGGTGTGCGCCTTATTCTCGCCTTCGTTGATATTGCGCGTCTGAAACCGATACGGCTCGAATGCTTCTCGTGCGGCTCGGGTCATAATCCCCCCTTTTCTGCGCCTGGCATGTTACGTCGGATTACTCTGCAGAAGCAAGATCATCACACTCCGCGGTCGCCCCATTCCGCAGAGGAGTTGGCGTCTTCGAACAGCCGTCTTGAGTGCTGGTAGCCTCCAGACGGCTATGTCATAATTCGCATTTTGCTGACCGATCAAACTGGGGGTGGAATCACGATGCCTGCCGTCGCTGCTGAGTCCGATATCGTGCCGCGTCTCGATGAGGCCATTCACGCCGCAACGGCCTGGCTGTATCGAGACCAGGCCGAGGACGGCTACTGGGTGGGAATGCTGGAATCCAACTGCTGTATGGAAGCGCAGTGGCTTTTGGCCATGCACTTCCTGAGCTATGAGCACCCGCGCAAACAGCAGATTGTTCAGACCGTCCTCAACGCCCAGCGCGAGGACGGCTCGTGGGAGACTTACTACGACGCCCCGGATGGAGACATTAACACCACGGTTGAATGCTATGCAGCCCTGCGCGCGAACGGCTTTGCCCCGGATGACGAGCGCCTGCGCAGAGCCCGGGAGTGGATCTTTGCCCACGGTGGCTTGAGTGCGGTGCGGGTGTTTACCCGCTACTGGTTTGCGCTGATCGGCGAATGGCCCTGGCAGAAGACCCCCAACCTGCCGCCCGAGGTCATATTCTTCCCCACCTGGTTTCCGTTTAACATCTATAATTTTGCCTCCTGGGCGCGGGCGACGATTCTCCCGCTGACCATTCTGTCCGCCCGGCACGTGGTCCGTCCCCTGCCGCCGGACTGTCGCTTGGACGAGCTTTTTCCCGAGGGTCGCGAGCGCATGAACTACGACCTGCCGGCCCGGAGCGGTATGTGGCAGTCGTTCTTTTTTGCGGCTGACAAATTCCTGCACGCCTATCAGAATCTCGGAGTCATACCCGGTCGCGAGGTCGCCATCCGACAGAGTGTGGAATGGATTATTCGCCACCAGGATGCGGACGGGGCCTGGGGTGGGATTCAGCCGCCGTGGATTTACAGCCTGATGGCCCTCAATGTCGAGGGCTATCATCTGTCGCATCCGGTCATGGCCAAGGGTCTATCCGCTCTTGATGATCACTGGTCCTATGAACGTGATGACAGCTTGCACATTCAGGCCAGCGAATCTCCCATCTGGGATACCCTGCTGGCCCTGCTGGCTCTGACCGACTGCGGTTTCCAGTTACAGCAGTCGGAACCCATGCAACAGGCGCTCCGGTGGGTGTTGAATAAGGAAGTGGATACGGTCGGCGACTGGCAGGTCAAAGTCCCCGCCGCCCGTCCCGGCGGCTGGGCATTTGAGCATGAGAACGCCGCCTATCCGGACGTGGACGACACTGCGGTGGCCCTGATTGTCTTGGCCCACCTCCGTGCGCAAAATCCTGGCGACACTCGTTTTGACGCGCCGATTGAACGTGCAAAGGCCTGGGTCCTGGCCATGCAGTCGGACAACGGCGGCTGGGGCGCGTTTGACAAGAACAACGATAAAGACCTGCTAACCAAGATTCCGTTCTGCGATTTTGGCGAGGCGCTCGATCCGCCCAGCGTTGATGTCACCGCGCATGTGCTCGAAGCCTTTGGCGTCCTCGGATATGACAGCTCTCACCCGGCCCTGCGCCGTGCGCTCGATTACGTCCTGGCCGAGCAGGAGCCGGAAGGCAGTTGGTTCGGCCGCTGGGGGGTCAATCATATCTATGGGACCGCCGCAGTCCTGCCGGCCTTGAGAGCCATCGGCCAAGACATGAGCGCGGCCTATGTGAACAAGGCGGGTCAGTGGCTGGCCGAGCATCAAAACGCGGACGGGGGATGGGGTGAGACCTGCGCGTCCTATATGGACGACCGCTTGCGCGGCACGGGGCCAAGCACGGCCTCGCAGACGGCCTGGGCCTTACTGGCCCTGCTGTCCATTGAGGATCATCATTTTGACGACGCGATTCATACCGGGCTCGACTACCTGCTCCACACGCAACAGGGCGGCACCTGGGATGAACCCTATTACACCGGAACCGGCTTTCCCGGCTACGGCACGGGCGCACGCACGAACCTGCACGTCCAGGAGATGAAAAGGCGCTTCATGCAGGGTACCGAACTCCAGCGCGGATTTATGATCAACTACAATCTGTACCGGCACTACTTCCCGCTGATGGCGCTGGGAAGAGCACGGTCGTATTTGGCTGGAGGGTAGAGCCGCTTCGTCTGACCGAAGAAAACGGAGGAGAGTTCCCCTAAGGTTTCGGGACACCCAGATCTCGACAAATCTTTTTTGCCAGTTCGTTTGGTATTTCGGTGTGGCGCGGAATTGAAGAGCGACGATTGTTGCTCGGGTTTCCCCACCAGGAATGTCGAGCCCCTTCACGTATCAACACACATCCGTGGGCGCGGAGGTGTGTGAGGAATTCCCGCCGCTTCACAGATCAATACGCTCTTCTTCGTAGTCCCCTTCAGCAGCGGCAAGAGCATCAGATCGATTCATCTCCAGGGCCTCTTGTAGCGCTGACCGTAAATTAACCAAAAGTTCTTCTCGGGTCGCCCCTTGAGAATTGACACCCGGCACCTCCTCAATCCACCCTATCCACCATTCGCCATCACGCTTTACCACTGCTGTATAGTCAGATTTCATCGCTATGATTCCTGATGTGTTTTCCAAGAAAGTATTCCCCGCTATACCCTAATTGTCGTTCGCATAGCAATCTCCCTACAGCGCCTTTACATCGGCATACTCGCCGACTTCAATCCCGAACGATTCCGCCTGCTGGAGCAGTTCCAGGGCGTTGCGGACGTGGGCGTAGTCGATCATCATGCCGTCGTACGTGACTGCCGCTTTACCCGCTTTTTCGGCGTCGGCCATGGCCTGCATCACGCCCTTATTCCATTCAATCTCTTCCTGAGAGGGCGCAAAAATCTCGTTGGCAATGGGCACGGCAGACGGATGAATGAGCAGGCAGCCGCGGAAGCCCACTTCCCGCCCACGCTGAATTTGAGCCCGCACCAGCTCGATATCGCCGACTTCGAGCGAGCCGCCGCCGATCGGATACTCAATGCCCGCGGCCCGCGCGGCCAGGAGAATATGCGAGGCCATATACAGCGTTTCCAGGCCCTGGCGCGTCCACTTATAGCCAATGGCCTTGGTCACGTCTCCGGACCGGGCACCAACGCCGCCGATGATATTCCCGACCCGCGGACAGGCCGTGGCCAGTTTGTAGGCGTCCATGATGCCACGGGCGGTTTCGGGCAGGGCCATGATCTCGACCGTGCCGATGGGCAGGCCGGCTTTGCGTTCAAACAACTCCAGCCAGGCGTCAACCTTGAGAACCTCCTCGACCGTCTCCAGCTTGGGTACGGCCACCGCGTCGAGGCCTTCGACCACAATGGCTTCGATATCTTCGCCGGTCAGACCGGTATCTACGCCGTTCAGACGCACAAAGACACCCACGCCTCTCCCGCGCAAGCCTTCAATGCCGGTACGGACGATATCCCGCGCCTCAACCTTGTTGGCAATCGGTACCGCGTCCTCAAGGTCCAGCAACAGCGCATCGGGACCGTATTTGGGCGCCTTGTCTATCCAGTCGGGCCGATTCCCCGGAACAAACATGGTCGAACGGTAGAGTTTCATGATCCCGCCTCCTTTTCTCGCCGGTGCAATATTTCTCTTTTGAGACCTTTTCCGTGAGAATCGCCAAGAATACAAGAGGCGGTCACATATGGCAAAGCCGGGACTGAGGCTGGTAGAGTGTGGCACCGAACAAACAGATTCGCTCAGGCCGCCGTACGGAAGGGGACAGCCATGAATCAGTTCCATACACCACGCGAGCAACGATTTATTGACCTGGCGGCATCACTGGCCGATGACTTTGCCCAACGTGCGGCCCAGCATGATGAGGAGGGGTCTTTTCCGTACGAAAACTACGCTCGTCTCAAGGAGAGCGGCTACACCATCATGACTATCCCCGAAGAGCTGGGAGGTGGTGGCGCGAGTCTGTTGGAACGGATCAAGGCCCAGGAACGTCTCGGCCAAGGCTGTGCGCCGACTGCCCTGGCTATTAACATGCACTTTAATGTTATTGGCCTGCTGGTCGATTTATGGCGCAGGTTCCACGATTCCAAACGGGCCGATATCCTGCGGGGCATTGCCCGTGAGCGGTTGATCTGCGGTGGTTCGGCATCTGAGCCGGATAATGCCATTCCTGTTTTACGACCTCGGGCTGTTGCGGAACGGGTAAACGGTGGCTGGCAGGTCAGTGGCCGGAAAATCTTTAGTACCCAGAGTATTGCGCTGGACCGCTATTTCAGCGAAGCGTTGTGGCAAGATGGCCCTGAAGGGGAAACCATTATCTCCTTCCTCATCCTGCCCGACACGCCGGGTCTTATCTTCAAGGACGACTGGTATACCCTGGGGATGCGCGCAACGGCGTCACGGAGTACCACCCTCACACAGGCATTTGTTCCAGAGTCGGCCGTGACCCTACAACGGCCAGCTTTTACCCGTGGCGGAATTACGAATCTTTTTCTCAGAGCGCCGTTTACAATTGCTGCGCCCTACCTCGGCATTGCCGTTGCCGCGCGGGATTTCGTGGTCGAATTTATGCGTGACCGTCCTCGCTTTCCTCTCAAAACCCCCATGAGTCATCTGCCCAGCGTGTATAACAAGGTCGGAGAGATGGACCTGCTGATCGAGAGCGCCCGTGCCATAGTGTGGAAGGCCGCAGCCGAGGCGGACATCGAAGACCCGCAGATGTGGGTACGCAAAAGCGTAGCGGCGCGCACCGTTGCGATGGAGAACGCGGTCCGGGTCGTCGATCTGGCCTTACGAGCTGTTGGGGGAGCCTCGTATTTTAAGCGTTTCCCTTTGGAGCGGTATTACCGCGACGTACGGGCCGCCCTGTTTCATCCCGTTAGTACAGACCAGACCTTAGAGCTGCTGGGCAAGACGGCCTTTGGCATCCCGCTGATGGATGACGACGCGATTTGGGCCTGAACGCCTATAGAGACAGCTTCAGGCACTGGCTATGACTGCCACAAGTCGGCCACCAGCGCCGTGTCAATATAGGCCGTGCCTTCTCGCACCTTACCGTCCGCGACCCGCATTACCCAACAATAGCTGTTGTTATAGGGTTTCCCGGATTTGGCCGTGGCCTTACCTTCCCATTGCAGGACGACGTTGTCTCCTTCGGCAATGATATTCACCACCGTGGGCTGAATGGGCCCGGCCAGCTTGGCGTTCAACGGCTTGGCCGCACCGTCCAAAAATGCCTGACGGCTGGTGTAGGCCCGCGAGACGGGGCCGGAGCCAATCACCGTCCATTGAACATCCTCGGCCAGAATATTGAAGAACGCCGCACCGTCTCCATCAGCCCAGGCGTCAAAGGCAGCCTGGATCAGCTTTTTGTTTTCGGCAGCTCCCATACGCTCCTCCTTTTCTCACCCTGTCTGCTTGCTCTCCCAGGCATCCCAATGGATGACATCCTCGACCGGCGCGCGTGAGACCGGCCCGAACTTGCCTTGCGGATAACCCATCGGAATCAGCGCCGAGACTTCCATGTCCTCCGGGATATCGAAGCGCTGTTTCAGCTCTTCCTCAAAGAAACAATGGATGGTCGTCAGCGTGGCTCCAACCCCCAGGGCGCGGCAGGCCAGCAGAATGTTCTGGACCGCCGGATAGATCGTGCCGTGGATGACCGCGGCATTGGCGCGCTCATGCTGCATAGCGGCCAGCGGCGGATATTCCGTTTTCGCACAGGCCAGCAGGAGCACCGGCGCTTCGTCCAGATGCACGGCCAAATGCGCGGCCGCGTTCAGCATGCGTTGCTGCGCCGGAGGCATATCGTCAGGGATACCCCGCTCGCCCATGAGCGTCTGCCAGGTATTCCAGTAATAGTCGCGGATAAACCGTTTCCGCTCGGTGTCTCTCACCAGGATAAACGCCCAGTCCTGCATATTGCCGCCGCTGGGCGCCCGGATACCGGCGTCAACAATCTTCTTGAGGGTTTCTTCCGGAATAGGGTCAGGTTTGAGTCGCCGCATTGCGCGGGTCGAATACATGATCTCAAAAATGCCGGCTTCTGTTTCTTCTGCCATTACTCTCTCCTCTCTATGTTCCGTGAGGGACACCCCGCTCAGATGGGGAGCACCCCATCTCTAGGCACTCAAACCGTACAGACTCGCCGCATTGCCGGCTACCATCTTATAGGCTTCGTCTTCAGGTACGCCGAGCAAGTCTTTCATGATCTGCTCCTGAGAATACGGAAACGTGCCCTCGGTGTGCGGATAATCAGAGCCCCACATCAAACGATCAACGCCAATGAGTTCCCGCGTCAGAATACCCGCCCGGTCATCCTCAAACGTGGCCCAGAACTGGCGCTGAAAATAAAAGCTGGGTGCTTCATCGACCTGTGGTTCCATCCAGTGCCGGTGGTCGGCCCACCAGTGGTCCATGCTGCGCAGCACCGAGGCGACCCAGCCAATGCCGCCCTCGGCCAGGACAAAGCGTAGCCCTGGATAGCGCTGCGGGATAGCGGCCCAGATGAGATCGGCCATGGCCCGCTCCATGGCGCAAATCTTGGTGTCAACAAAGGCTTTGCCCACTCCCATCCGGTCCGCCTTCATATAGAAGGGCTCATCCGTGCCTACGTGTATCGAAATCGGGAGACCAATATCCTGGAGCACCTCCCATAAGGGATCGTATTCGGCTGACCGATAGGGTCGAGCGGCAATCTCAGACGGAATCGAAATCGACCGGAGACCCTTTTGGGCAATGCGTCCAGCCTCCTCAATCGCCCATTCAACAGGCCCTCGCAGGGGCAGCAAGCCAACACCCAGGAAGCGGTCCGGGGCAGCCGCACAGAACTCGCTCAGCCAGTCGTTATACACCCGAAAACACTCGCGTTGGTATTCGGCATCAGGCGCAGCGCTCAGAAAGAGCCCCACTCCAGGGTACATGACCTCAGCCCGCAGATGATCCATCTCCTGGTCGGTCAATCGGGCCTGCGGGTCCCACGCCCCAGGCCGCGTGTCCGCATGCCGACGGCCCTGCGGCGAGATGATCTCCCCTGCAATCTTGTCTTCCATCGAGACGCCTTCGAGTCCCACGGGTAAGGGTTCCAGCCCGTCTATAATGTAAAAGTCGGCTTCCGGTTTGGACTCTACGCGCGGCGCCCGGTCACGAAAGCGTTTATCCATCCGGGTTGTCCATAAGTCTGCGGGCTCGACCACATGGCCGTCAGCCGACACATATCCACCAGTGATATTTATTTCCATGAGTATTCCCTCCTTCGTTCAGATAACCGCTCAACTCCTGCGTATGAGTTGCTCTCCCTCAATCCCGTACAGGCCAGCCGCATTACTGACCACCATTTGATGCACCTCAGACTCGGGCACACCCGCGAAGTCCTGCGTGATTTGTTGCTGAGAACGGGGGAAGGTTCCCTCGGTATGCGGATAGTCCGAGCCCCACATCAGCCGGTCCGTCCCCAGCAGTTCTCGGGTCAGAATACCGGCCCGGTCATCCTCAAACGTGGCCCAGAACTGCCGCTTGAAATACGTACTCGGCGCTTCGTCCAGCCGCGGCTCCATCCAGCGATGATGGTCGGCCCACCAGTGGTCCATCAGCCGCAAGAGGGCGGCAATCCAGCCGATGCCACCCTCGACAATAACAAACCTGAGTTTAGGGTAGCGGCACGGCACGGCTCCCCAGATGAGATCGGCCAAGGCGTGCATGGGCAAGGAAATCTTGGTGTTCACCACCCCCATACCCATGCCCAAGCGCTCGAATTTTGTTGCAAACGGCTCCCCCGTGCTTGTCCCGGAATGGATGGACACGGGCAGGCCGATATCCTGGAGCACTTCCCACAGGAGATCGAATTCCGCATGCCGGTATGAGCGGTCCGCGACCTCGGCCGGAATCGAGATCGAACGCAAACCCGGCTTTCGAGCAATGCGTTGCGCCTCTTCAATCGCCCACCCCATAGGGCCTTTCATGGGTAAAAATCCGGCCCCGATAAGCCGCTCCGGGGCCGCGGCGCAGAATTCACTCAGCCAGTCGTTATACACCCGCCAACACGCCCGTTGGTAGACAACGTCGGGAGCGGTCCAGAACTGCAAGCCAAAAAGACCGGGATAAATCACCTCCGCCTTGAGGTGATCCATGTCCTGGTCCGCAAGGCGGGCTTGGGGGTCCCACGCGCCAGGACGGGTTTCGCCATGCCGATGGCCGACCACAGTGGTAATCTCTCCGGCAATCTTGTCCTCCATGGTCGCGCCTTCAAGACCGACCGGGAAGGGAGACAAGCCATCAATGATGTAGTAATCGGCCTCCGGGCGCGACTCCACCCGTGGCGCCCGGTCACGAAACTGCCTATCCATTCTGGTGGTCCACAGATCTGCGGGTTCCACCACATGGCCATCGGCGGACACATAGCGCCCCGTCGTCGTCATACCGCCCTCCTCCATAATGCACTGGGCATACCGTGGGGTTTTGTCCTGTGTCAACCTCAGCCTTTGCTGCAAGCTTTACGGTATTGGGATGCCCGTGGTATGGGGACGTGTAGAGAAAAAGGAGGGCCTGCCATGATTCGCCCGAAAAAAGTCGGCCATGTCGTACTCAAAGCGTGTGACCTCGTCCGCGCTGAGCAGTTTTATACCGAGGTGCTGGGCTTTGAGGTTGTCACCCGGCTCAAACGGCCACGGGGTGTATTCTTCACCCTGGGTGAGCAACACCACGATCTGGCTGTCCTGGAAGTGCCGCCAGAGGCCGAGCCGGTGAAAAACAAACAAGTCGGCCTGCACCACGTCGCCCTCCAGGTCGAGAACTTCGACGAGTTAAAAGAGAGCTATCAGACGCTCAAGGCCCACGACGTGAAGATCACCGCCACGATTGATCACGGTATTACCAAGAGCATCTATTTTCTTGATCCCGAGGGAAATCAATTCGAGCTGTACTATAATGTTGGCGAAGATGGGCTGGAGCGCATGCGGCGCGGAGAAGCCAACGCCCTCGATCCACTGGATCTCGAAGCGTAAAGGCAGAAACAAGAGTAGACCTTTCCCGGCATGCCTCATTCAAGTCATGACAACGGTCAATTAACCAAATATGCCTGTACAGAAACCTGTTATCCGCCATCAAGGCGAGCTGGACTGGGAAGGCTGGACGGACCCGGACCTTGCCGCGAAGAGTCCATGCCGCTGGAAGCTTCTCGTCACAGGCGAACGCGATGCAAGTAGCGGACTCGTCACCGGTATAGCGGAACTGCCGCCCGGCGTGTCGCTTCCCCTCCATCACCACGAACCTGAGGAGAACTATTATATCGTCAGCGGCTCCGGTCACGTGGCGATTGACGATTCCGAAGCATCTCTCGGCCCGGGCTCAGCCGTCTATATCCCGTCTAACGCGAAGCATACCATCCGCTGCACCGGTACCGAGCCGCTGGTTTTTGTGTTCTGCCTCGCCTGTGACCGGTTCGACCAAAACATGTATCATTTCGATACGTAAGGGGTTAAATAACCGCCTCTAACTGGATGATGACGTTGTCACGATCGCGCAGAAAACCAATGCCGTTATACTGACCATCCAGATAATTATACTGCACGGTAAAGCGGAACGGATCGCGGATAAACGTGATTTCGGGCTGGACCAGCCAGGACCCTTGCCAGTCGTACAAAAAGATCAGCTTGGGCTCGACCCTGCCCGAGAAATAGGCGGTTGAGATCAACAGGGTTTGAATCAGTTGGTGCTGGTCGATGTTGACAAAGCTCTGATTGTCCCGGTTGGGCTCGTAAATCGGCGCGGCAAAGTGTCCGAAGCCGTACGAGCCCGACACCGCCGAGACCGGCGTGTCATTAAAATCCAGGATGTGTCGCCCAAAAATCTGGCTGCTGATGAGAAAGGATTCGTTCGGGTTCAGCAGGCTGATATAGCGGGTCATATCTAGCCCGAGAGACCAGCGCACCACATCGGATCGGGTGATCTTATTCCGGTAGCGAATCAAAGGGCGACCCGTATCCGGGTCGGTGCCGACCTGTTGGAAGCCGGGTGTGATCCCACCCGTTAAGGCCGGTCCCAAAAGCTGGTCCGAGGCGGAATTGTGAAAAAACGGCTCAGAGTGAAAATAGGCGAACTCGCTACGGAGGATGGACGAGATGCGGGGCACGCCGAAAGTGAGCGAGCCGCCACTGATCTGTATTTTCGGATACAGCGCCTCGGCCCGGAAGTGGTCGGTCAAAAAGCGACCCGTGTCGCCGGCCTGTACCGCAGCCTCAAAAGCGTCCAGACTGACGGGTCGGTTGGTCGGCGTGACGATACGCAGCACGGGCGTATCCAGATAGGTGGCGTAGTGGGCCAGGCTGAACATGACCTCGCCCCACACGCCAACAATGCGCCCGCCCCCACGCGCGTCCGCGAAATTCTTTGAGGGTTTTTTGATCAGACCGGTGACCCCCGGCGGGTTGGGTGTGGACCAGGGAGAGCCGGTCGGCACGGGCGCGGCAATTTTATCGTCAAAGACCAGAAAGCCTTCGAGGTTGAGCTCGGACAGCGGACCCACGCCGCCGAAGCCATACACGACCCGGGCCATATCGAGCGGAACCCGGCGCTCATCGAGTGACACCAGAAAGCCGCCAAAGCCGGCGTCGAGTGGGTTGATCTGATCCAGGAGGCGAAACACATCGGTCTCACCCCACGACAGGTTCTGGCGTCCGATCCGCAGGAAGAACGGCCCATAGGCATAGTTCACATAGGCTTCAAACAAACGATGCCGATGCCGCAAGCGTTGGCGCGGGTCGGCATGCTGACAGTCAAAGCGCCGGGGGTGGGCCCGCTTTGCCTTGGTCGGCGTGCCGCAGTCCGCAAACAGCGGATAGCGTTCCCGAAAAACCGCCGGGCCATAGTCCCACACCCCGTCGTATTCCCCTCGGTAGGTCATAAAATAGTCGAGAGTATCCGCTCTCAGCAGCCGCAGGGGGGCGAGGAGCGCTTGCAACGGTGCCAGCAGCCCGGTCGCGTTCCCCGCTACCAGACCGGTCAGGTCATGGCTCAACTCGCCCTGAATAAACGTCCGGTTCTGGAGCATATTCCAGTCGTTATAGGGAGTCTGGAGGCGCGTATTTTCCGCGGCCCGCTCAACGGAAAAGGCGGTGCGGTTGTAGACGCGGCCGCTGAAGCGCAGGCTTTCGTCCTGATCGAGAAAAACCGCCCAGGCCAGGCCGGACTGAAGGCCCAGCAATACGCCCACCAGCAGGCCGACCCATAACTGTTTCCTCGGCAGACCGGCCGACATCTCAACGTCCGCTGGAATAGAGATTGCCACTGCCTTACTTCCCGCGCAGCATGAGGGTCATGACAGTGAACTGACTCGGGGGGAGGTCCCGATTCAGGAGAATCTTGGTGATCTGAAAATTATTGGCCCGCTCAAGCTGATAGTCAATCGAACCCTGGGCGGCAATCTGCGCCACCCAGTCCTTATTGCCCCACGGGTTGAATTCGGGGTGCCGGGCGACCACCAGAAAGCTCCGTTTATGCTGCCCCTCGTGGTCATACGTAAAGGCAAATAAGGGCAGAGAGGTCTGAACATCGATATACAGGATGCGCTTGCTGTACAGGGGATGCGAATTTTTCGGCGTGGCCTCAACCACCACGGCCCGGCGCAGCTCCCAGGGGTCAACCGGATACCAATTGCCACGCCCGCCCCAGGTAGGGGCACTGGCCCGGATCGGCCCCGGTGTCAGGACGGTTTGCTCGCGCAGATATTTCCAGTCATAGGCGTGAATATAGCCAAGGAAGCCGGAGCGGTCCTCAATCAGCACCACGCCCCGCCCAGGCGAGATGTATGGCATATAGACAATTTTACGGGTGCGGCGCGTCTCTGGATCGTAGGCCCACTGGTCGTGCGGCAGGAAATCGTTGTCGGGCTGCACGGCCAGGATCTGATTGCCCTCGCTGTCGGACGGCGCCAGCATACGGGTGTATTGTTTGGTGTAGATGCCGTGTTTCTCCCACTGCGCGATATTCCTGGCGCTGTCGGGGCGATGCATACCGTAGAGCGAGAAAAAGGCAAAGGTCTGCGAGCGTTCGGTATTGCCACTGCCATTGACCAGGCTGTTCGTCGCCCACATTTGCGCGTCGTCGCCCTGGTCGCGGTAGCGCAGGTTCCAGGCCGCTTTCAGACCGGCCTGCGGGTCGTCCGCCTGAAGCACGGGAAAAGGCTGGCCGGCCACATAATTCTGGAGGTCGCCCTCCCCGACCACGACTCCACGGTAGTGTTGAAGCGTTGCATCAATAAAGGACTGTCGAAGTGGCAGGTCCGTGGTCTCCTGCACGGTAATCGAAAAGTCACCCGCCGCCAGATAGGTCAGAATCTCCGGCGGCAAGACCGCCGAAGCGACTGAGGCGTTGGTGGCATCAAGTTTCAGGCCGGGCTGGATGCCCTCCACCTGTAGCGGCCCGTCTCGGTAGAGAAAGAAATTTTCAAGAATGCGCTCACGTTCGTTCTCTTGAGCCTGGGCAACCGAGGAAAAAGATCCGAACACGACCCAGGACACCAGGCAGCACAGGAGGACACACCCTCCACGAAAAATACTTGTCACGCGGTTTCTCCTGAGAAAGCCTCAGCCCAAAAAGAGTAAACGTGTCCGGCATCTCATATCTATTGGAGGATACGTTTACTCTTTACATCCCCTCCGGAGCCGGGGTACTGCTGGCCTTCGTTATCGAGCCTCTTTCTGCCTGAGAAAGCGCAATTCCGCAACCGCTGCCTCTGAACGGCCAGACCGGCTTGCATCCCGTTCCTGGTCCCGCTAAGCAGACGGGACACTATAATCCATACGGGAGGAAGCTATGAGTGCACGAGAAATCGAAGCCGCGGCCAGAGGGTTCTTTGACGCCTTTGCGCAATTGGACGTGGAAAAGGCGATTGGCATGTTGTCCGAAGACCTTGAGGTGATTGACCACGTTCCCTACCGGTTTGACAGCAAGGCGGAGTTCGCCGAGTTTTTGCGGGGGGCGATGGCAGGCGTTACCTCGGCCAACTCCGGTCTGCGCCAACTGTCCTGCCGGACCATTGGCAGGAGTGCCGGTGTGGCAAACGGCTATGATACCTTCACCTCGGTGGGGAAGGACGGGCAGGTCAGCACCCTAAACGGACGGACCACCCTCGTCTTCGGCAAAGAAGACGGTCAGTGGAAGATCGTCAGCGCCCACTTTTCTCCCCTGCCAACCCATTAGTTTCAGAGCTCCCCTCCCTGGACGTGTGATGTGCATTGTGTCGTGAGCCTCTCGGGGCCGGTCCGGCGGCCCCCGCCTCGGGCCGCTTGCCCTCACGCTTCCTGGGAGAGCGGCCATCTTGGCCGCTTGCGGGCTGGAAGCCCGCACTCCTAGCCCCTGCTGCGGACAGGAACTGCGCAGGGGCGGGGGGCCGCCGGGTAATGTAATTTACATAACACGGCCCTGGAGAGGTGCCGCGTTAGCGCCTGTCCTGAGCCTAGTCGAAGGGGCGGGGTGGGTTCCCTGCCCCCTTCTCATCTCACCGCTCCAACGCCGTCACAATCTCCCTAAAACGGGCAAGCCCGGACTCCAGGTTTTCAATAATTTCGGCTGCCAGCTCGTCCGGCTCAGGCAGATTATCGAGATCGGCCAGGCTTTTGTCCTTGAGCCAGAAAATATCCAGGCTGGTCTTATCCCGAGCGAGAACCTCGTCATACGAGAACGCCCGCCACCGCCCCTCGGGGTTCGTTTCCGCGTCCCAGGTTTCCCTCCGTTCCCAGCGGTTTTGGGGGTGATAGCACTGGATAAAATCTTGCAGGTCTTCAAAGCGGAGGGGCTTTTTCTTGAGCGTGTGGTGAATATTGGTGCGATAGTCGTAGTACCAGACTTTTTTTGTCCAGGGATTCGGGCTGGCTTCGTGGTTGTCGAAGAAAATCACGTTGGCCTTGACCCCTTGGGCGTAGAATACACCGGTCGGCAGGCGCAGGATGGTGTGCAGGTCGGTGTTGTCCAGCAGCTTCTTGCGAATGGTCTCGCCGGCCCCGCCTTCAAACAAAACATTATCGGGAACAACCACAGCGGCCCTCCCAGTGGTTTTCAGCATGGTGCGAATATGCTGCACGAAATTGAGCTGTTTGTTTGAAGTCGTGGCCCAGAAGTCCTGCCGGTTATAGGTCAGGTCGTCCTTTTCCTGTTCGCCCTCCTCGTTGGTGAAGCTCATGGAGCTCTTCTTGCCGAACGGCGGGTTGGCCAGCACGTAGTCAAAGCGCTCGCCGGCATCGGCCACCAGCGAATCGTTTGACGAAATAGGCGCGTCGCCGTCGATCTCACCAATGTTGTGCAAGAACATATTCATCAGGCACAACCGGCGCGTGTTGGCGACGATCTCGTTGCCGTGAAACGCCTTGTGCTTGAGGAACGCCTTCTGCTCCTTATCGGGGTTGAAATTGCCCGAGTTGATAATGAAGTCATAGGCGGCCAGAAAGAAGCCGCCCGTCCCGCAGGCCGGGTCGGCGATGAGATTACCCGGTTCGGGCCGGACGCATTCGACTATGGTGCGGATAAGGGCGCGCGGCGTGAAATATTGGCCCGCGCCTGACTTGGTGTCTTCGGCGTTCTTTTCAAGCAGCCCTTCGTAAATATCCCCTTTCACGTCGGCACCCATGCTCACCCATTCGGTGTCGTTCACCATGTCGATGAGGCGGAACAGCTTGGCCGGGTCCTGAATCTTGTTCTGGGCCTTGGTAAAAATCTGGCCCAGCATACCTTTCCTGGTGCCAAGCTCGCGAAGCAGGGTGACGTAGTGGCTTTCAAGCTCCGCGCCTTTTTTCGACTTCAGGCTCTGCCAGTCGTATTCGGCAGGGATGCCGACATTGCGGTTGTAGGGCGGTGTGGCGTACTCGTCGGCCATCTTGAGAAAGATCAGATAGGTGAGCTGTTCCAGGTAGTCGCCATAGCTCACCCCGTCATCGCGCAGGGTGGTGCAGAAGCTCCAGACTTTAGAGACAATAGGCTGCGTAGTCATACTCCCCTCTTGACCCCCTCCTTGGAGGGTTGCCCTCTAAAGCCATTCCTGGCGCATACGCTCCTGGTACTCAAGCCCGTCCCCGGCCTGCCAGATGCCCGCCGTCTGCTTGAGCACCTCTTGAAACGACGCAATCGAGCCGCGCTGTTCCCGTATCTGAAATTCGCTGACCGCCTGGCGAATCAGCGAGGCCGTGGACACACGGCGCAACGCTGCCCGCGCCGTTCCTCCGCCGGTTGACACCATGCCAGCAGCCTCTGGGCCGGTGTACAGGACTATTCGAGTTTTATATTAAAACATAGTTCTACTGTATGATACAAAGGAAAATCAAGGACTTATCAGACCATTTTGTGATGCATAGGGGGGGGTCTCAGGCCAAAAGTCAGGAAAATCAATAACTTATCGAACCATTTTCGAGAAAATAGACGTTCTTCAAAAATAACCCTAAGCAAAATCAATAACTTATTGAGCCATCCATGCACGTTTTCCAGAGCGGGGCAGCACCGTCGTCCGAATACGAACGGACCGATGGGGGTCGGCGTCAACGGATACGGTGATGTTTATCATGGGCACCGCCTCTCAGTTCCTGTATGCCACAGCATAGATTCTCATGGACCGATGGGCACGGCTGTGGTACGGGCTGACTGGCAATACCCGCACCGGCGCTGCCCCTCCCAGCGTAGTCGTTCAAACCAGTCCCGGGCTGCTTGTTCGTCTGGGAACCGTTCGGCAAGTTCAAGGAGCGACATCATGGCTGGCCTCCTTCTTCCACCTTTTACAGTGTACCGGAAAAAGAGGGATAGTCCAGGGCGGAAGGAGAACAAATTGTTATATTTTTTAGTTATACAGCAAATGAAAAAGTATGGCACGCCCAAATGTAGGGAGGGGGTTGTCTCTACGAAGAAAAATGGAAGAGAGCGATGAGAAGGAGAGGTTAGTATGGGAACAGAGGAACAGGACCGCATACGGGCTGATATGCTCTTGAAGTGTGAAAAGACGGAACGCAGTGTTGCCGGAGACGCCCAAACATAAGGATATTGTCACTACCCTACAGGATATTCAGCGATACACAGACGAGCTGGCGCAGCTTGATACTCTGCTAGCGTAGAGGCAAGAGGACTCCATGAACAGAAAGAATTGGGAAGGTCCCACAAAAATGCAGTTACGACAATGGGGTTCCTTAAAGTATTACCAACCGGAATCAATACTCGCGGATTTTTATCGCCAAGCAAAGGAAAAAAACTTAAGTTGGGACGGTCTTATTCAAAAAGACCATAAGAAAGTAAAAGAGTGGTGGATGGCTGCTGCATTCGCTTTAGCTGTACAAGAATGCATACTCAACAGACCTGTAGGGGTAAGGCTACACGAGAAGGACGATTATGATTGTGTGCTTTCCTGGAACGGGACAAAAACACGCCAGTTTAGACCCGTTCAGCTAAAGGAACTTCCTTCTATCGAGAAGAATTCTAAAGAGACCCTGTATCACATCATAAACAAACTTAACCAATATCCCGACTCTCCCGGATTGACCGTTGCTATTTACGGCCACCGAGACGGACCTATTATTCCTTCCTTGTATTCCCAGATAGCGGAAGAGACTCCAGTAGCAGAGATATGGCTTTTCGGTGCTCGCCCTCCAACTGGACAAACATGGTTTCTTCTTGGGGATTTAAGAGCTGTCCCTAAGCTATATGAATTTGAGAATCCAATCCCTTCCTCCCACCTCAGAATAATATAGTATGTCCTTTATCAAGTTAGGGGAGTAGTTCCCTCCCTGGAGGGGTGCCGCGTTAGTGGCGGGGTGGGTTATCTCCAGACTTTGGAGACGATGGGAGCGGTATTCGTGCAGTCGTCTTTCTCTTCTTTGTTTTCTTGGTGTGGTTGTTCTTCACCGCCTTCTCTCTTTCGGCCCTGATTCGGTCCAGAAGAACCGAGGCCGGTTCGTCGTGCGGGTCCTGCGGGACGAGTTGACCGGAGAAGGCTTTACTGAGAACTGACTGACGGAGAGAATTAGACCGTCGGATTTCGCGTTCGATTTGGCAACCTAATTCATCACATATATTAAAGGCTCTATCCAAGAAGTGCACGATCTGATTTTGCTCTGCCAAGGTGCAAAGTGGGAACAACACACTCCCCAGTCCTTTGCCTGTAAGATGCTTGATAGTACTCCCTGTGAAATTTGGTGAGAGCAGTCCTGAACTAGCAGCGTAAGTCATGAAGTAATATGCGAAGTATGGACTATAGCTCTCCGTGAAACGTACGCGATGAAGAGCTTTTTGAATCAGCATGGTAGACTCCTGTCCTTCCCATACTGCACATCGTCCGGGCTCGCCGCCTTCACAGACAACGAGGTCTCCCTTTTCTAAGCGGTAGCGCTCGATTTCGCTTTCCTCCACTTTCATCGTCTTTAAGTTTTCGAGGTCGAACTTCCCCCAGCGAAGGTTGATATTGCCGAGATAGTACCTAGGCGTACCTGTATTCTTTTCCTTGTCCAGCATTTTACCGAGCACGGCCTCGGCCGCGAGTTCATCCAAGAAAAGGCGAGTCCAGAAAGGGTTATCTACCTGACTAACCGCGATAGGCAATGGATTTTTCGGTTTTTGCGGCTTGGGAGGCTTTCTTCCAGATTTTCCGCTTCCCTCCCACTCCTTGACAGCAACCTCCCACTCCTTGAGTTGCCGCTCGTAGCGCACCGCCCGCTCCTTCTTGATACGGGCGAGCAGTCGCTCGGGTTTCTCAAGCTTGTCTCTGCTCTCTTCGCGCCACTGCGCCGTGAGCTTGCCTTCGAGGGCATGCTTGAGCACGGCCTGGCGATAGACCTTGAGTTGCGCCTGAGCGGTTTTCAGGCTTTCGATGCCTTTGTCCAGTTCGGAAAATAGTTCCTCAATCTTGGTGACGATGCGGTGCTGTTGCGACAAGGAAAAAGGAGGAAGGCAGAAGGAAGAAATTTGGTCAAAATCAACGCGTGGTCTATCGCCCGCATTCAAGCTGTTTGCGAATGAAACGAAATCTATCGCGTTGAGCCTGAGTGCGAGAAAGCCGGGGTCCACGAGCTGATTGCCGGGCATCACGATGAACTCGGATGAGCAAATACCGTTGCGGTCCGACAGCCAGACTTTGTTCAGATATGGACGGAGCCGCGAGTAAAGCACATCGCCAGGATAGAAACGTTTGGCAGAACTTTTCATGCTTGCAGCGGGTTTTGAACCGAGCAAACGCATGGAATGAGCTTCAATGTCGTCAAGACCAATATAAGGCAACTCAGGATAGTCGGCAGGCGTGACCTTCTCATTTCTCGGGATGAGTACTTCTCTGATCGGTATCGCTTCATGCGCCACGTTCGTCCGAGTCCGAAGCTCCGCCACTTCCGCCTTTTTCCTTCTCCCTTCTTCCTTCATGTTTTTCCTTCACACCGCCAACACCCCATTCAACTCATCAATCACATCATCCATCCGGTCGCCGAAGAGCTTATCCATCTGCCCCTTGCCGCCCTTGCCATCGAACGGCATCTTGCCAATTATGCGGCATTGCCGCATAATTGAGAGCCAATGCACCTGTACTTTACCCGCACCTATGAACGCGCCATTCGTAAGCTGCTTTCGCCAGAAGCCCGGAGGGAAATGGAAGCGACGATCATGTCCACTCCCGATACGGCACCCGTTATCCGGGGGACGGGCGGCATCCGCAAGTTGCGCTGGGCCGGTTCCGGTCGTGGCAAGCGGGGTGGCCTTCGCGTAATCTACTTCTACCCTGGCCCCGAAGCCATCTATATGCTGACGGCCTATGCGAAGGCGGACCGCGACGATCTGACGGCGGCGGACGTCAAGGCGTTGTCCAAGCTGGTGGCGGCGATCAGAAAAGAGAGGCGAGAAAAATGAAGGAACGCACCAACATCGGCCAAGAGATTGAAACAGCCCTGGGCGAGGTGCTTGCCCATGTGCGCGGTGAGACAGCACTTTCCTGCCGGATCGTGGACGACCCCAGCGCTGGGCGGATCGTCGCGCTTCGCAAACGTCTGAAGCTGAGCCGGCAGAAATTCGCCGACCGTTTTGGCCTTGATGTACGTGCCGTGCAGGACTGGGAACAGGGCCGCCGGGTTCCAGACCGGGCCGCCCGTGTACTGCTGACCGTGATAGACCACGATCCGGATTCGGTCGTGCAGGCGCTCGGCACGGAGGGAAGAGAGACGGGGGACGCCCAAGCTGCAACTCCGTGAGCACTGAGACCGGCCACCTGTCTCTATGCGATCTAAGGAAGAAGGAGGAAGGCAGAAGGAAGAAATGCCGGTCAAAATCAACGCGCAGTCTGGCGCCCGTATGATCCTTTCTCCTTCTACTTTTTTCCTTCTCCCTTTTGCCTTTCTTCATTGCTCTTCGCATTCCGAATGGAAGTGACGAATATCGCAGTTAATTCACCACATTCGTTTCTCAAGTTCTCAAGTCGATCCTCGGAAACAATTCCTGAATCGACAAGCAGCTCAAGCCAATAACCGGTTTCCTCAATCTCCTTCAAACAGTCGCCAGCCTTTGCGATGAACTCCGCTTTGCTCCGCGCGCGATATGCCTCCCGGTAATTTGCTCCTACAGACGTTCCAGAACGAATAATTTGCCCGCCTATTACTTGAGCCTCGGTCCGCTTGGGAAGACCTGAGTAAAGGCGAATGATCCGCAGTGCAAACTCCTTCGTCCGAATCCGAAGGTCCACAACTTCATCCTTTTTCCTTCTCCCTTCTTCCTTCATGCGGCTAGCGCCTCATTCAACTCATCAATCACATCATCCATCCGGTCACCGAAGAGCTTGTACATCTGCCCCATGCCGCCCTTGCCATCGAATGGAGCCATGTCCAGATCGTCGCGGTCCAGATGAAACGAGGTGATGATGTGGTCACGAATCATGCGCAGCCAGTCCATCTGCTCCTCGTTGAACTTCTCTCCGCTGCCGCTGTGGTGCGTCATGATCCACTGCTGAAAATTGCGGCGCACGGTTTCCGAATAGGGTGAGATTGTCGCGTCAATGCCGCAGACGCGGCGGATCAAGGCCACGAGCGCGGTCAGTTCAGTGGCAGGCTGCTGTCCCTTGTATTCGTCGAGCAGGGTATACGCCTGCCAGACGCGCAAAGGGGAAAGGCGGGGCCGGTCGTTCTTGAGTCTGTCGGACACCTCGCGGATCATGGCGTAGGTCAACTCACGGCGGCGGTGTGGCTGGGCGTAAAAAATGGTCAGGGCTTCGATTTCATCGCGGTTGGCTTCCAGATAGTGCCGGAAATCCTGCGCCAGGGCTTCGGCGTTCTCGTGCGCGTCACCCTCCCACTCGGCGCGCAACACTCGGTCCAGGCTGTCATGGTCGATGGTCTGCTCCTTGTTGCGGCGAATCGAGTCGAGCAGTTCAATCAGCTCGCCGTTGAACACACCGGTAGCGTCACGGACCAACTGCTCCTGGGCCTGTTCGCGGGCGGCCGGTGAGGGTTCGGCACCGTCGGGTACGGACTCGGTCTCGCGGGCCTTGGCTTCGACCTGGTCCGGGTCGATGGCGTGCAGCAGATTACCGACGATGTCGGTGAGGGCGATGCCGCCGGCCTTTTCGCGGATACGTTCCTGCTCAGGGAGGTCAAGTTGTTGGTTGAGCCGGGCGAGACGGCCTGCAAGGGAACTGACCGTGTCCTCGTCATGTGCGCCCATCATCACGCCCATGGCGAGGTCCTTGAGCGGCACGGAGGGTTTGGTGATGAGCGGCTGGCTGGCGGTCTTGAGTGATTGTGTGACGCCGACGGCGTCCACGATCACATAGTGGGTCTTGCCGCTGGCCGCGGAGGGCGAGACTTTCTTAAGATCGTCATGGTCGAGGGTGCGGGTGCCACGGCCCTTCATCTGCTCGAAATAGTTGCGGCTTTTGACATCACGCATGAAGAGCAGGCATTCGAGCGGCTTGACGTCTGTGCCGGTGGCGATCATGTCCACGGTCACGGCGATACGCGGGTGGTAGTCGTTGCGGAACTGGGCCAGGACGGATTTCGGGTCTTCCTCGGTTTTGTAGGTGACCTTCTTACAGAACTCGTTGCCTTGGGCGAATTCCTCACGCACAGTCTGGATAATGTCGTCGGCGTGGCTGTCGGTCTTGGCAAAAACCAGCGTCTTGGGCACTTCGGTGCGGCCGGGAAATATCTCCGGCAGCTTGTCGCGAAAGGTGCGGACGATGGTGCGAATCTGGTCGGGGATGACGATGGCGTGGTCGAGTTCCCGGGCGGTATAGGCGAGGTCCTCGTCCTGAATCTCCCAGCGCTTGCGGCGTGTCAGGCGCTCGCGTTTTTCGACCTGCTGTTCGGCCTTGAGTTGCCCGCCGTGCTTGGTTCTTTCCGTGTCGATGACATAGACTTCGTTACCGACATTGACGCCGTCGGCGACGGCCTGCTCGTGGTCGTATTCGCTGACGACGTTCGTTTTGAAGAAACCATAGGTGCGGTTGTCGGGTGTGGCGGTCAGACCGATGAGATAGGCGTCGAAGTATTCCAGGACCTGACGCCACAGGTTGTAAATCGAGCGGTGACACTCGTCGATGATGATGAAGTCAAAGAACTCGGGCGGAATCTTGGGGTTATAAACGACCGGCATGGGTCGTTTGGGCTGGACCATCTCCGCCGGGTTGATCTCTTCGGCGGCTTCGTCCATGTCCTGGTCCTTCAGCAGCGAGTACATACGCTGGATGGTGCTGATGCAGACCTGACTGTCCTTGGCGACAAAGGATGATTTGAGACGCTGGACGTTGTACAGCTCGGTGAACTTGCGGTTGTCGTCGCCGGGCACGTAGGCCATGAATTCCTGCTCGGCCTGTTCGCCCAGGTTCCTGGTGTCCACCAGAAAGAGGACACGTTTGGCGTCCGCGTGTTTGAGCAGCCGGTAGATCGAGGTGATGGCGGTATAGGTCTTGCCCGAGCCGGTCGCCATTTGAATCAGGGCGCGCGGGCGGTCAGCTTGGAAGGAGGCTTCGAGCTGCTCGATGGCGTTGACCTGGCACGCTCTCAAGCCGGTAGGGTCTAAACTCGGCAGCGCCCGGAGCCGTGCGCGGAGCGTGGCCGACCGGGTGTACCAGTCCTGCATGGTCTCCGGCCGGGGAAAACTGAACACCTCGCGGGAGCGCGGTCTCGGGTCGCGTCCGTCGGTGAAACGGGTGAGTACGCCGGTGCTTTCGTACACAAAGGGTAAGGATGTGCTGTCGCTCGCCCACTTGAGTTTTGCGGACGCGTAACGTCCCGATTGCTCCTCGACCGTCGTGATCTTCTGGCCCCAGTGTTCCGGCTTGGCCTCGACCACGCCGACGGGTTTCCTGTCGATGCAGAGAACGTAGTCGGCCGGCCCGGCATCGGTCTGATATTCACGTATGGCAAGGCCGAGACTCGCCTTGGGATCGATACGATTTTTGTCCTGGACCGCCCAGCCGGCCTGGGTGAGCAAGCTGTCAATATTTTCGCGAGCAGCTTGTTCCGGGGTCTGGTTGGCTCTGGCCATGTCCGTGGGGTTGTTATTGTGGGTTCGGTTTTGGATGAGCGGGAGTGTCTATATCGAGCAGAAGGGGAAACCCACCCCGTCGCTTCGCGGCACCCCTCCCGAGAGGGGATATTTTAGCGCCCCTCCGGGGAGGGGCGCGTGGCTGGAGAAAAAGCGGACTAGGCGGCTCCGGCCCGCAGCACTTGGCCGGGCAGGTCGCCGGTGTGCTGCTGGTCTTGGTATAAGACCTCACCATTCACAACCGTGTGCATCACCCCTTGAGCGGGGACGACCAGACGCCGGCCGCCGCCGGGCAGGTCGTGGCGCATCTCGGGCCGCCTGGGCGAGCCGATCGTAGCGGCATCGAAAATGGCGATATCAGCGGCCATGCCTTCAGCCAGCACACCCCGATTGGGCACGCCAAAGAATCGGGCCGGTTCGGAGGTGATGCGTTGGACCGCCCGCTCAATCGGCATGAGCTGCTTTTCACGCACCCAGGTGCCGAGCAGATAGGTACAGTAGCCGGCGTCGCATAGCATATCCACATGGGCGCCGCCGTCCGACAGGCCGATCATCGTGTTGGGATGGGTAATGAGTTCGGCCACACGATTTTCGTCTGCGTTAAACAGAGCCATGACGTACTGGATATTCAGATTGTCCTCAATGGCCAGGTCGAGGAAAGTGTCCAGCCCGTCTTTCCCCCGCTCGCGGGCCACCTCGTCAACCGTTTTGCCTTCGTACTGTTTGAGCGCCGGATTGCTGACTTCCTGAATATCAACCCGGTCCCACTTCCCAGGAAAGACCCTGGGCTGCTCAAAGGTTTTGCGCCAGGCCTGACGGAAGTCGGGGTCACGGTAGAGCGCGCTCTGCTCCTCTTCCGATTTGTTAAAGGCCGGGTTCCAGCACTCCAGATTGGCAAAAATAAACGGGTTGCGCAGGTTGACCTGCACACTGAGTGGCCGGCAGGTAACCTGCGGGACGATCCCGCGCTGAATCAGGGACTCGGTCTGGCGGAGCGTCTCCATGCAGACATCGGGCTGGTCGTCTCGGGACAGCATGGCCAGCCAGGTCACCGGACGATTGCTTTCGGTGCCCAAATGGTCGAGCAAGGCATAGTCGCTTTCCGTGACCACACCCGGTTGGTCGTTCAGGGCGAGCTCAATCGAGCCCCGGCCAAGGTCTTTGAGGACGCCGGCGTAGGCGGCCAGTTCGTCAAAGCTGGCCAGGCGGCAGGCGAGCGGCCGGCCCTGATAGCCGATATGCTGCGGGCCGTTGGTGGTTGAGAAGCCAAACGCCCCGGCCTGCATGGCCTCTCGCAGGAGGGCGGCGATCCGGGTTGTTTCCTCTGGCGTGGCGGCCCGCTCCATGGATTCTTCACCCATCACGTAATGACGAAACGGGGTCAGCGGAGCCATGAACCCGAGGTTGATCCCCGAGCCTCGTTTAGCCGCAGCGTCCATGTATTCGGGGAAGGTTTCCCAATCCCAGGTCACGCCCTGTGACAACACATCAAAAGGAATGGCCTCGACATTGACGAGATCCCAGGCCGCGATTTCGCGCACATCGGGTTTGCATGGAGCCAGGCCCACGCCGCAGTTGCCCATGATGACGCTGGTCACGCCGTGCCAGGACGACGGAGAGATGACCGGGTCCCAACAGATCTGGGCATCATAGTGGGTGTGGTGGTCGATAAAGCCGGGGGAGACCGTCAGGTCGGACGCGTCAATGATCTTTTTTGCGCCGTCGCTGATTTTTCCAATTTCAGCGATCTTTCCCTCTGCAACCGCAATATCGGCCTGGACCGGCGGCGCGCCGCTCCCGTCAACCACCGTGCCATTCTTAATCAGCAGATCGTAGGACATCTCTTTCCCCTCCCTGTATGGTTCCGAGTTTTTTGACGTGCCGTATCCCTATCCTGTTCATGCGGGCAGGGTCAAGGTTCTTACTCCTACGGAGGACTTGACACATGGGCCGGAGAAAGCTGACAATTCTTCCCCTCCGTCAGACGGCACGTAGCCCCACGCCGGAGAAAGGACTTACAGAGCGATGACAACCCCGAGCGCCGTCCTTCAGGAAGTTGAAGTCAAACTCCTCACCGAGGACGTGACGGTCTTCGATCAGATCGCGGCCTGCTCCCAGTTCGGCTCCTTTCGTTTTGAGCGCCGCCCGACTCTCCAGTTGCAGACGACGTATCTGGATACGGCCGACTTCCTCATCGCCCGGCATGCGCTGGCCCTGCGTCTTCGACGCATAGGGGACGATGGCTGGGAAGCTTCGACCAAGGGACAGGGGCAAGTCAAAGGAGCTATTCATGCTCGCCCGGAACGGACGGTGGTATTGCCCAGTGCTCCGACCTTTCCCTTCGTCCCGCCAGAAGAATTGGCCGACGGTTTACCCGCCGCTGCTATCGGCCAGACGCTGGCCCCGATTCTGATTTCCGAGGTAGAGCGCCAACGCCTGGCCATCAAGCGGAGCGCTGAACCACAAGCAGAGGCACTGGCAGAGATAGCGCTTGATACGGCACGGTATCGTGACCCGAAAGCACCGGAGCACACCTTTGCCACGTTTTATGAAGTCGAAGTCGAGTTGGAGACCGGCACGCAGGATGAGCTGGGACGGATCAGCCGTTTTCTCCAGGAACGTTTTCCCTTGCACCCGTCACGCGACAACAAGCTGCATCGCGGGCTCGCCCTCTTATACGGTCCAGGGGTGTGGAAAGTCCCCTACGCCAGCCCGCCACAATCGGGCGTGTAAGGTTCGTGAACCGTCTTCCTGACCACCCCGTTTTATGACCACGGGGCGACCTCGGCGATAAAGTCCGTAAAGGTCGTATGGACTTGCGTGCGCAGTTGCTCCTGCTGTGTTTCAAAGGTCTGCGTCAGGAGGTGAACTGCGGTATCGGTGCGGTGCCTCTGGCCGGACGGGCCCGGCACTGCGCGGGCGAGGTTTTGCAGCATCTGCCGCTGGACATCGAGGTCGTTGAGCTGACCGAGTACATCCTGGAGAACGCGCAGACGCCGGACCGGTTCAGCCGTCAACTCCTGGGAAAACGCGCTGGCAAAAAACTCGAACATATAACGCAGCTTCTTACAGGCGATGCGCAGTCTATGCAGTTGCTCGGGGGCGCTGTCCCTGAGAGTGTCGGGCGGTGTGGCGGTGAGCATCCGCTGACACTGCCTGCGGATAGCCTTTCGGACCAGCTTGGCCACCTTATGTTCTGCCTGCGGCCCCCTGGCTTTCGTCTCTGTTGTCGCACTTTCCCAGCGCTGGAGAATGGCCTCAGACTGCGGGGTGTTCAGCGCCTCCACCAGCCGGTGATGGGTGGCGTAGCGTTCATGCTGAACGGCGCGAAAAAGCGGCTCCATATCCGGTCGCAGGTCTGGCGGTACGGCGGCCAGATAGTCGGCTTGGTGGAGCAGTAACACGTCCAGGTCGCGCAGGTGGTTGGTCAGGCTACCCAAAAAGGACAGGTCCTTGCGCAGGCGGTTGGTCAAGCGAACCGGAAGCACCTTGGGCAGTTGGCCGAGTAGGGATCGGGCGCGCCGGACGGCGACCCGGAAGTCGTGTAAAAACTCGGTATCGATATCGTGGAGGATACCCGGCCGGTTCTGTCTGACGATGTCGAGCAGAAAGGCCAGAATTGTACGCACCGCGTGCTCAGCCCGCATGTCGGGCTCGAATGTGAAGGCGAGTTTTGCGGAATACGCCCTGACCTGCTGGACGGTGTACAGGGTTGCCGCAGGACCGCTCGGGGAAACCGCTGTCAGACCCAAGGAGTCCAGCCACGTTCGCAGTTCACCGGCCACGGCCGACCCGGCATAGGTTGCAACCTCGATCTGGGCCGGAAGCGGGACGATTCGTCCGTAGTCTTTGGCGGCGCCTTCTTCAAAGACAACGTGCGCCACCGGTCGATAAGGAGCCGCCTGCTCAGCCACCGTAAAATATGCGGCGTGCACGACCCCTCGCTCCATAAGCGCACGGATTGAGACCAGCGGCAGGAGTTGTGCTTTGAGGGGACTCTCCACCCACTTACTGACATAGGGCGGGAGCGCCGAGCAGGACGTGCGTTCACTCACCGGACGGCTGTCCAGCGACCAGAGCGCAACCGTATCGCGCGCCTGACACAATGCCAGCCCACGCCGAAACAGACGCCAATCAAAGGTATCGAAATAATGCCGCGCCTGGGTTCCCAGAGAGGTGAGCTCAACGGGAAACCGCCTTTGCAACTGACCGAGGAGCTGGTCCTGGGTCGTGCTCCCTGGCAGGGTATGGCGGGTCCGCGCACTCATGCCCGGCTCTGCTCTGTTATGAGACATGTCCCTGCGCATCCCTTGTAGTATAGAGACCTGTGAGGACTAATAAAGATGGCCCTGAAAATGGATGCGCACCCCGGCACCTATGCCCTCATGTTGCAAGCGGACCGGCGACAGACCGTCCAGGTTGGGCGGCTGGGCCAACTCGCCGTTGAGCCGGGCTGCTACGTCTACGTTGGCAGTGCCCTGGGACCGGGAGGCGTGCGGGCGCGGGTCGGTCATCATTCTCGGCTGGCGACCCGTCCGCATTGGCATATTGATTATCTTCGCCGGGCAGCCACGCTTCGACACGCCTGGTATTCCTACGATTCCGTTCGCCGGGAACATGCCTGGGCTGATATTTTTGCGCGCATGCCGGGTGCATCGATTCCCCTTCCCGGCTTTGGCGCGTCCGACTGTACGTGTCCGGCTCACCTGTATTTCTTTTCGCGTCAACCCAGGCTGGACACCTTTCGGCGCAGGCTTCAGGCTGCTGTTCCGAATCAGAGTCGAGTTGACCGGGTGAGCGCGAAAGAAATAGCGCGTCTTGTCCGACGAGCCCGGACTGATCTATAGAGGATCGGGAACAAAGGATAGCGATTATGGGTGCACGCACAGGAGCAGAGTTTATCGCGGGACTGCGGGATCAGCGTGAGGTCTGGCTGGGCAACGAACGCGTCGAAGATGTCACCACCCATCCGGCCTTTCGAGCCGCGGTCGAGAGCGTTGCGCGTTTATACGACATGCAGTACGACCCGGCCTATCGGGACACGCTGTGCTACCCCTCGCCGACAAGCGGCGATCCGGTCGGTCTGTCGTTTCTGATCCCGCGCACGCGGGACGATCTCGTGCGGCGGCGGACCATGAGCAAGGTCTGGGCGGACGCAACCTGCGGCATGATGGGCCGCAGTGCGGACTTTCTCAATGCCATGGTCACTGCCTGGGCGGCCAAGGCCGACTATTTTGCTCGGCAGAGTCCGGAGTGCAGGGAACGCGTCCTGGACTATTATGAACACTGCCGCGAGAACGACCTGTTTCTCACCCATACCCTGATTGATCCGCAGGTGGACCGCTCCAAGAACCGGGCCGAGCAGGACGATCCCTATCAGTGTCTCGGGATTGTAGACGAGACGGCCAAGGGGCTGGTGATTCGAGGCGCGAAAATGATAGCTACGGCCGCGCCGTTCGCCGATGAGATTCTGGCCTGGCCCTTTCCGCCAACCCTGACCGCGGCGGAGTCAGCCTATGCCATGGTCTTTATTATCCCGGTTGCCTCGCCGGGGCTGAAGATTCTGTGTCGGGAGTCCTTTACCCGACCGGGTGCGGTCGAAGATCATCCGCTGAGCGCCCGGTTTGACGAGATGGATGCGGTCGCGGTTTTTGATGATGTGGTTGTCCCCTGGCAGCGCGTTTTTTTGCACAAAGATGTCAACTTGGTCGGCCGGATGTATGCCGGTACCCGCATTCGAGAATGGACAGCCCACCAGACCAATACGCGGCTGCTGTCCAAGCTCGAGTTTGTCTACGGCACGCTCAGCCTCATGGCTGAAGCCATCGGGGTTCAGGACAAACCTGTTGTCCAGGAAACCCTGGGTGAAGCGGCCAGCTACGTGGAAATCATCAAATCCATCCTGCTGGCGGCGGAACACGAGGCCGAAATTGACCCGTCCAACGGGGCTATCTATCCGGCTCTGGAACCCCTCCAGGTCGGACGGGTCTGGGGGCCGCGTATCTACCCGCGCTTGATGGCCATGATACGTCGGATTGGCGCGGGCGGGCTGATGCAGCTTCCGGCGACATTCTCGGCCTTTGACGGGCCGACCGGCCCGGACCTGGAAAAATACTATCGCGGCGCCCGCATCCCGGCCCGGGACAAGGTTCGGCTCTTTAAGCTGGCCTGGGACCTGGTTGGCTCTGATTTTGGCTCCCGGCACGAGCTGTACGAAATGTTCTACGCCGGCGACCCCAGCATGATTACGGCCAGTCTGCATCGGGATTTCGACACCACGCGGTGTACAGAGCGAGTCAAGACATTTCTAGGTATGGAGAAATAAACGGTCACTAGAACCGCCACCCTGGTTTTCGTCACCGCTGGGCCGTCCGCTCGATTAGCGTCCGCAAGGCCAGCATGTTTGCCTCATGCTGCTGGTCACGATTGCGTGCGCTCTGGCGTATTAACCGCAAGCCCCAGGCAATCAAGCCGCATTGGATCAAGCCCACCAGTCCAGCTATCCCAGCCTGGACATACATGGCCTGGAGTGAAGCGTGTTGCAAAGCAATCGTTGCTGTTTCAAACTCAGTCATGGTTTCCTCGTCAATCTCCAGGGGTACGTATCGCAATTTGTTAGACCGGTATCGTCAGCAGCTCGCTCAGGTGCCGGTCGATCTGTTTCAGATAGTCCGGCTCGATGCCAAACAGCCCGAGGTGGCCGTAGATGCTATGAAGCACCCGGAATTCGCTGTTCGGAATGAGTTGCTGTTCGGCCTCACAGTCACGCGGCGGGAAAAACATGTCTTCGTCAATCGGCATGACAAACACTTTTGCCCGAATCCGCTCAAGCGCCTGTTTGAGATCGCCACCGGTATGCCGGCTGACATCTCCCCGCTGCCATTTCCAGGCCATGCACAGCAGGTTATTCGGGTCCATGGGCAGAAAATAGTTTTCAACAAAACCGACCACAAAGTCTTCGGTGGAAGAGAAGCCCAACTCCCGCCAGGGTTCCTGCTTGAACAGCTCGGTACAGAAGCCCATCACTGACCACAGGCGGGCCTGGCGACGCAGTCCGACCTGGACCGCGTGCGGGTCGGTATACCAGCCGTTATTCCAGGCCGGGTCCGAGGTGATGGCCTCGTTTAGGGTCTCAACGTACAGAAAGTCGTGCGGTGTATTCTTGGCCGTGCCGGCCAGCGGGGCCGCGCGCTTTACCATGTCAGGATAGCGCACCGCCCACTCATAGGTCTGTTGGGCACCCATGGAGCCGCCACACACCAGTTCCAGGCGTTCAATACCAAACTGTTCGGTCAGCAGCTTATGCTGGGCGCGGACATCGTCGCCGATCCGAATGTGCGGGAAACGCGCCATATTGAACGGAGCGGGCGTATTGGACGGCGAACTTGACAGACCGTTGCCGAGTTGGTTGGCGATAATGACGAAGTATTTGTCCGGGTCGATGGCCCGGCCTTTGCCCACATGGACGTCAGCCATGATCTTGCTGGTTCCCGAGTACCAGGTCGGCATGAGGATGGCATTGTCCTTTTGGGCGCTCAGCGTTCCCTGGGTGGTATAGGCGAGCTTGCCGTCGTGCAGGGTTCCGCCTTCTTCCAGGGAAAAATTGCCGAGATCGAACAGCTCAAACGGGCCGTGGTTCTCGTGCGAGTAGTAGTCGTTGAATACGCTGGCCATGCTCCGTCTCCTTGTTTGCTGAGCGTGTGCTGTTTGAATCAGCCACCTGGTTGGGGTATAGCTGATTCGGACGGAAAGCCCAAGAGAAATAACAGAGCACCATGTCACACGACACGCCCCTGGACGCGGAACTCGACGCCATCGAATACTACTTCGAGCAGGGCGTTACCGACGGGCTGCCCGTTGTCCCTCCAACGGAAGAACGCATGCAACTCATGCTGGCCGCCACCTCACAGGCCGCGGACGAAATGGTTGCACTCGTGCCGCCCAATTTTGGTGAAGCCTCGGTCGAGAAGATCGCCGTGAATGCGGTCATGGCCGGCTGCAAGCCGGCATTCCTGCCGGTCGTGATTGCTGGCGTGCGGGCCATGTGCGACGAACGGGCCAATCTGCACGGTGTGCAGGGCACCACCCACACGGCCACGCCGCTGTTTATCGTCAACGGCCCAATCCGCCAGCAGCTTGATATGAACTGTGCGGCCGGCGTGTTTGGTTCGGGCTGGCGGGCCAATGCGACCATCGGTCGGGCGCTGCGCCTGATCATGATTAATATCGGCGGGGCGCATCCGGGCGAGATCGATAAATCAACCATGGGCCATCCCGGCAAGTACACCTATTGCATAGGCGAGTACGAAGAACAGAACCCGTGGGACCCCCTCCACGTTGAGCACGGCTACGAGCCGGAGCAGAGCACTATCAGCGTCTATTGCTGCGACGCTCCGCAGTGTGTGAGCAACCACGGCAGCCGTACGGCACGTGGCATTCTGGACACCCTCGGGGCCAGCATGGCCGTCGGCTGGAGCGATAAGACCTATCTGGCCGGCAACTATATTGTCGTGCTGGGTCCCGAACACGCCAACAGCATTGCCGCGGACGGCATGAACAAACAGGACGTCAAGCGATATTTGTACGAGAACGTCCGGCGGCCGTTGCACGAACTCCTCCCCGGACCGGACGGCAGTGAAGGCGTGAACCGAGCCAACCTGCCCGGCTGGCTAAACGCCGCAGACGACTTCAGCCTGATCCCGAAAGTGTCCTCGCCGGACGGCATTATTATTGTCGTGGCCGGCGGGACGGCCGGACGCTTTTCCGTGCATATGTGCGGCTGGGGGGGCGGCGCCGGGCGGAGTGATCTGGTGACCGTACCTATAGAGACATAAACGCCCTCAAGAGGAGAACCACATGTCAAAACTCTATGACCCGACCGCAGCCCCGAAGCAGGCCGCCGCGGCGCTCGCGGCCCGTTTACCGGACTTGCGCGACAAGACTGTTGGCCTGCTCGACATCAGCAAGGCCAAGGGCAATTTTTTCCTGGACCGCGTGGAAGCAATGTTGACCGCGCACTTTCAGCCGCGCGCAGTCATCCGGCGCATGAAGCCCACGTTCGCCCGTCCGGCACCGGAGGACATTCGTCAGGAACTGGCCCAAAAGTGCGATTTTCTGATAGAAGCCCTGGCCGATTGAGGGTCGTGTACAACGTGCAGTGTGCACGACGGCATCTTTTTTGAAAAAGCCGGTATCCCCTCTGCGGTGTTTGCCACGACCGAGTTTTCCAATGCCGCCCTTGCGCAGGCCAGGGCGCTCGGCATGCCGGACTTCAAGGTCATCCTGGTGGAGCATCCCATCCAACCGCTCACACCGGAAGAGGTCCACGGACGGGCCGAGGCCGTGTTCGGTCAGATGGTTGAAAAAGTGACGGGGCGAGCGGGCTCCTGATTTCACCCGTCTCAACTATCGGTAGGGGTCATTCATGAATGACCCCTGCGGTCAAATCAAACCATTTACTCGGCCAAGGAGGCCAACGGAATGATACCCATCACCACCGGCTCGTCACTCACCACTCGAGTGGTATGACCCTGACCGGTCGTGTCTTCAACCAGGCGGGCATCGCCGGGACCGAAGCGCCGGGTGGTGCCGTCGCCTAAGCCGATTTCCAGTTGACCGGAGAGAATAATCACGTACTGCCGGCGCGGCGCAGGATGCCAGTCCATAAAGGTCCCGACCGGTACTTCGACAAAAGAGATATGTGACGTGGCCTGCGGCTCGGTCAGGCCTGGATGCGAGGCCAGGCTCTGGTCTTCGAAATGCGACTGGCCGTCGTCCCCGGTGTACAGGCGATAGAGTCCCACTGTGCTCCTCCCTCCCTACTCCGGCTGAATCGGATACAGTTTGAGCGCGTTATCCCACATGATCTTGTGCTTGCTCTCGTCTGAGACATCGGGCAGACCGAGCAACTCCTCGGTCGCCCGCGCATACAGGCGGCCTTCGGGATGGCCGAAATCAGTGGCGGTAACGATATTGTCGTCGCCCAGAGTGGCGATCACCTGGACGATACCGGGGTCATCCTGGTCGGCGGCGATATAGCACTGGCGCTGGAAGTAATCGAGCGGTGCCATGCTCAGCCCGTCAATGGCCAGCCCTCGAAAGCCGCCCTGGACGCCGGCCCCGAGACGGTCCAGCCAAAAGGCCACCCAGCCCGCGCCTGACTCAAGATGGACCACCCGCAGCCTGGGATGACGCTCCAATACGCCTCCCATAATCAGCGCCGTGCTGGCCAGCATATTGCCAATGGTGAACGCCACCGTGCCTTGCGCAACACGGAGTTCGGGCAAGTAGTAATACAGCATCTCGTCCGCGGCGTTGCCGGCGGCGACATGGATGCCCAGCGGGACATCGAGGTCTTCCAGGGCGGTCCACAGCGGATCGTAAAATTCGTCGTATAAACGATGTTTTCCGACCGGGGTCGGGTTGATGTGCACCGCCTTGAAGTCGAACTCTTTGACACAACGGCGGGCCTCTTTTGCCGCCTCAAAGGGGTCTCGCAAGTCCACCGAAGCGACCCCGACCACTCGCTTGCCGGCCGCGGAACAAAAGTCATGCAGCCAGTTATTATACGCTCGGCGATAGGCCGCCGCAGTGTCCGTTTCGAGTTCCGGCACCGCCGTCATGTACAGGCCAGCCGTCGGATACAGGACCATATAATCAATGCCCGCCCGCTCCAGGGCCAGGTCGTAGTGCTCGGGCGGGAAACCCTCACGCGCAAAGCTCGCATAGGCTTCGTCATGCTCCGGCAGAACGATACGGGTACCGGCATCACCAAAAGCGGGCCGGCCCTCTCGGACGGGATCACTCCCAAAGGGCATGACGTATTCTTTGTCGTGGGCCGATGGAACAGTCACGGAAATGCCAAAGCCGAGCGGGTCGCCCTGATAGTCAACCCACGCCTGCGGCATGTGTGAGCGAAACTTGGGTTCGAGATATTTTTCAAACAGATCCGGCGGCTCCAGGATATGGGAGTCACTATCAATGAGGCGATGACTCTTGCCCATTGTTCCCCTCCTTTTTCACACACGACGCTGCGTCAACTTCAGCCGCACCCTAGCGTAACCGAAAGCCGTGTCAAGCTGCGCCCGTCCTTCCACGGGACGCTTTGACACGCCTGTCGTTTCGCAGGATAATCTCGCCAGCAAAAATTAAGGAGCGCACGGCATGACAGATATGACAGGTAAAGTCGCCCTCGTTACCGGAGGTAGTTCGGGCATTGGCCGGGCAACCGCCCTGGCCTTCGCCCGTGACGGCGCCAAAGTCGCGGTTGCCGATCTCAATATCGTCGGCGGACAAGAAACGGTATCCCTCATCGCAGGGGCCGGTGGGGGAGCGTGTTTCATTGAGGCCGATATGGGCGAGGCCGCCTCCGTAGCGGCCATGGTCGAAAAAACCGTCGAGACCTACGGCAGGCTCGACTACGCCCATAATAACGCCGGCATCGAGGGTGTACTCAAAAGGACGGCCGAGCAGGCCGAAGAGGACTGGGCCCCGGTCATTCAGATTAATCTGACCGGTGTCTGGCTGTGCATGAAGTATGAGATCCCGCACATGCTCCAGCAAGGGGTTGGAGCCATTGTCAACACGGCCTCCGGTGCGGGCCTCATCGGCGTGAAGCGCATGGCTGCCTATGTGGCCAGCAAGCACGGTGTGGTTGGGCTGACGAAAACCGCGGCGCTTGAATACGCCAAATCCGGTATTCGGATCAACGCGGTCTGTCCAGGGGTTATCAAGACAGCCATGGTTGATCGAGTCTCAGGCAACCGACCGGATGTCCTCGATAAAATGATTGCCGCGGAACCCATTGGTCGTACCGGGCAGCCGGAAGAAATCGCCGAGGCCGTGGTGTGGTTGTGCTCGGACGCAGCCTCGTTTGTCACCGGCCACGCCATGGCCGTGGATGGCGGAGCGGTCGCGGCGTAACCCTGGGAAACTGACAGGTTTTGGCTCTCGGCGGATCGGTGGAACTATCAGCCTCCTGTCTGGGAGTGGGTGGGCTTCGTGCCCGCAAAAAGCCCCGCTGTTCACTCACTCCACGTTCGTAATGACGAAGTTTTGGCTATTCTGCTGCCACTCCAATAAGGCACTCTGCCCCAGCTGCGGGAAGTCCTCCGCCACACATTCGCCCATCGCCCCGCGCAGAAACTCCTCCTGATCCCCCTCGCCTACGGTCGTCACCCGCACCATCGCCCGGCCCAGTTCGAGCCCGTCGACCAAGGCGGTGACCATGTGGTCACCCGCGCCCAACCGGTTCCAGTTGAATAACAACACAAACCCATTATTCGTGTCTCCACAGATATCCTGCGTATCCAACCGCTCCATGCCATACATCGCCCTGTACGGCTCGACCTCCCCCTGCGCGGTCTCGATCTCGATCTCCACCATCGCGGCGTCGCATACCCAGCCCCACAGCGCGCTCACCCCACTCTGAAACGAGTCCGGCCCCGGATTCTCCAGCACCCCCACCAGATCCCCTGTGCCCGCTGGGCTCACATAAAATCCCGAATTGACGATGTAGTCGATCGAGATGATGCTGCCGTCCGGCCTCGGGATGTGAGCGGTGAACACGCGGGCGTAACCCACCTTGGGGACGTCGGCGCTGTCGGCATCGTCGGCGGGATTGTCGAAGTAATACTCCCAGAAGCCGCCGTCCGGGCCACTTTCCGCCGCGCGGATGAGCTGCTCCACGACGAGTTCTCCGGTCGCGATGTCGGTGGCAATCCCTCCGCGTCGAAACTCGAACCGATCCGGGAACCCTCCGTGAAGCGTGATGATCCTGCTGACACGTTCCATGATGGCGACGTAGACGGACCCATGTCTCCACGGTCCGTTCGGATCACGCAGGATGAACCTGGCTTGCGAGACCGCGGTCAGATCGCCGGACGAAAGGAGTCCGACGAAGTATTCCCCCGCTGCCGTGACGAAGGCCTTCAAGGTTGCCCGATCCACCACATCCCTGGCCGTAACGGCCGGTTCGATATGCTCAATTTCCTCTGCGGACAAGTGAGACGAGTCAAGATCAAATCCGACAAGCATCACGACAGGTGTCCCCGAGATGCCCGAGAGAAAGCCGATGGCATAGCCGGAGGCACCCGGGATATCAGGGACGTTGAATTCACCGCCATTCCTGGTGGCGGCAGCAGCGAAGGCGGTCCTGGCCGCCGCCGGGCTGGTCAGGTCGGCCGGATCAATTCCCAATGCGTGCAGGATCGCTTCATAAATCACGGGGTTGATTTGCCTGCCGGACAATGCCATGTCCTTCGCGTGAATGAACACCCTGTCGCTGGGCGCCAGTCTCACGACGTAGGTGGAACCGGAACGCCACGGACCCCCCTCCTGCCTGAAAAGACATCCAACGTAGGCTAACTGCTTGAGGGTCGGAATGCCCTGCTGCGACTCGTTCACAAAGATGTCTCTCACGGCCAGTGCGAAGTCCATCAGGCTGCCGCTGCCGTCTTCCACCTGTTGCGCCGTCACAGGTGGAGGCGCAGGCGGAGTCACCCCGGCAGGCAGTGGACATTCGAGTTGCGCCTGCGCAAAGGCCGGGCGTGCATCGGAAAAGACGCCGGCCAGCACGAGCAGGCCGCTCGCAAGAATCAGCGATATCGGGGTAGGCAAGGTTCCAGTTTGCATCTTCGGGTCCTCTCTCGGCTCCCGTACGTGACACTCACACGGGCGCGAATGGCCGTTCGGCATCTGTGACCGCAGGCTCTCGGCCGTGGTCTTGAACGGACACAGTCGCGCCGACCAGGCGAGGCCGCTGTTTCAGAATAATAAGGAGGGGCAATGCATGTGGCGCCCCTACTGAACATCCGTAATGACGAAGTTTTGGCTATTCTGCTGCCACTCCAATAAGGCACTCTGCCCCAGCTGCGGGAAGTCCTCCGCCACACATTCGCCCATCGCCCCGCGCAGAAACTCCTCCTGATCCCCCTCGCCTACGGTCGTCACCCGCACCATCGCCCGGCCCAGTTCGAGCCCGTCGACCAAGGCGGTGACCATGTGGTCACCCGCGCCCAACCGGTTCCAGTTGAATAACAACACAAACCCATTATTCGTGTCTCCACAGATAGCCTGCGTATCCAACCGCTCCATGCCATACATCGCCCTGTACGGCTCGACCTCCCCCTGCGCGGTCTCGATCTCGATCTCCACCATCGCGGCGTCGCATACCCAGCCCCACAGCGCGCTCACCCCACTCTGAAACGAGTCCGGCCCCGGATTCTCCAGCACCCCCACCAGATCCCCTGTGCCCGCTGGGCTCACATAAAATCCCGAATTGATGATGAAGTTAATTGGGAATTCGGTTCCGTCTCTTCTCCGGAATGAACCGGAGAACACGCGGGCGTAACCCACCTTGGGGACGTCGGCGCTGTCGGCATCGTCGGCGGGGTTGTCGAAGTAATATTCCCAGAAGCCGCCTTCCGGGCCACTTTCCGCCGCGCGGATGAGCTGATCCACGACGAGTTCTCCGGTCGCGATGTCGCGGGAAATCCCTCCGCGTCGCAGCTCGAGCCGGTCCGGAAACCCGCCGTGAAACAGGATGAGATTGGTGGCAGGATTCAAGATGCTGAGGTACACGGGCCCGTGTCTCCAGGGCCCGTTCGGATCCCGCAGGGCGTTCTTTGCTTTCAAAATATCGCCATTCTGCTCCTGTGCGAGTGCGAGAATGTACTCCCCTGCTTGCGTGACGAAGGCCTTCAAGGTTTCTCGGTCCACGACATCCCTGGCCGTAACGGCCGGGTCGAGGTGAACGATTTCTTCTTCAATCAGGTGAGATTCATTGAGATCGAATCCCGCGAGGAGCACGACCGGACTCCCGAATTTGGCCGAGACATAGACGGCGGCATGGCCGGAAGCGCCGGGGATACCGGGTACGTCGAACGAGCCGCCATCCCCGGTGGTGGCATCAGTGAAGGCGGCCAGGGCCGCAGCAGGGTCGGTCCGGACGGCCGGGTCGATTCCCAATGCCTGAAGGATCGCTCCATAAATTACGGGTCTGAGTTGCCGGCCCGACAATGACATGTCCTTCGCGTGAACGAACACCCTGCCGTCGCGCCTCAGTTGGATAAGGTAGGTGGAGCCGGAACGGTAAACACTCCCCTCCTGTCTGATAAGACATCCAACATATAACGTCCGTTGCGGCGTCGTTGTTGTTCCATGGCCAAACTGATCTCTTACGGCCAGCGCGAAGTCCATCAGGGTAGCGCTGCCGTCTTCCACCTGTTGCGCCGTCACAGGTGGAGGCGCAGGCGGAGTCAAGCCGGCGGGCAGTGGACATTCGAGTTGCGCCTGCGCAAAGGCCGGGCGTGCATCGGAAAAGACACCGGCCAGCACGAGCAGGCCGCTCGCAAGAATCAGCGATATCGGGGTAGGCAAGGTTCCAGTTTGCATCTTCAGGTCCTCTCTCGGCTCCCGTACGTGACACTCCCACGGGCACGAAGGGCCGTTCGGCATCTATACATAATTGTCGGCTGGTTGTCACTACTAATTGGTGAGGAAAATCGTCACTGCTCCTATCTTGCTCCCGCCCTGGGTTCTCAAGACAGGAACGAGTCTCGACTGTGACCGCAGGCTCTCGGCCGTGGTCTTGAACGGACACAGTCGCGCCGACCAGGCGAGGCCGCTGTTTCAGAATAATAAGGAGGGGCAATGCATGTGGCGCCCCTACTGAACATCCGTAATGACGAAGTTTTGGCTATTCTGCTGCCACTCCAATAAGGCACTCTGCCCCAGCTGCGGGAAGTCCTCCGCCACACATTCGCCCATCGCCCCGCGCAGAAACTCCTCCTGATCCCCCTCGCCTACGGTCGTCACCCGCACCATCGCCCGGCCCAGTTCGAGCCCGTCGACCAAGGCGGTGACCATGTGGTCACCCGCGCCCAACCGGTTCCAGTTGAATAACAACACAAACCCATTATTCGTGTCTCCACAGATAGCCTGCGTATCCAACCGCTCCATGCCATACATCGCCCTGTACGGCTCGACCTCCCCCTGCGCGGTCTCGATCTCGATCTCCACCATCGCGGCGTCGCATACCCAGCCCCACAGCGCGCTCACCCCACTCTGAAACGAGTCCGGCCCCGGATTCTCCAGCACCCCCACCAGATCCCCTGTGCCCGCTGGGCTCACATAAAATCCCGAATTGATGATGAAGTCGGTGGGGATCGTGGTTCCGCCCGGCCCCGGGAGTTGACCGGAGAACACGCGGGCGTAACCCACCTTGGGGATGTCGGCGCTATCGCTATCGTCGGCGGGATCGTCGAAGTGATACTCCCAGAAACCGCCTTCCGGGCCGCTATTCGCCGCGGCGGTGAGCTGATCCACGATGAGCTCTCCGGTCACGGCGTCGCGGGAAATCCCTGCTTGTCGAAGCTCGAACCGATCCGGAAACGCTCCGTGAAACAGGATGAGATTGGTGGCAGGTTGCAACACGGCAATGTACACGGACCCATGTCTCCACGGCCCGTTCGGATCCCGAAAGGCGATCCGGGCTTTCGAGGCCGCCGCTACATTGCCGGTACTCATGATTTCAAGAAAGAACTCCCCCGCTTGCGTGACAAAGGCCTTCAAGGTCTCACGGTCCACCACGTCCCTGGCGGTGACGGCCGGATCACCGTAATCGATTGTTTCATCGTCAATGGAGACCAAATGAGACTCATTGAGATCGAATCCGGCGAGCAGCACGATCGGAGCGGCCCCTAATTCGGACGAGACATAGACGGCGGCATGGCCGGAGGCGCCGGGTATAGAGGCAGTCGCATCGAAAGCGCCATCCGGTTCTTGCGACAATGCGGCAAGGACGGCCTGGAGAGCGGGGCCGGCGGTGCCAGGATCGGGAGAAGCCAGGTTAGCGAGATCGGTTGGGGAGACGCCCAGCGCGGAAAGGATCTCTGCGTAAATCAAGGGGTTGAGCAGCCTGCCCGACAATGCCATGTCCTTGGCGTGAATGTACACCCTGCCGTCGGTCGTCAGGGTTACGATGTACGTGGAACCGGAACGCCAGGGACTGCCCTCCTGCCTGATGATACATCCGATATATTGACCTTGTTCCACGGTCGTGGATTGACCTTGTTCCACGGTCGTGGCCTGCTGGGAATGCTCTCTGGACCGCTCTCTCACGGCCAGTGCGAAGTCCATCAGGGTAGCGCGGCCGTCTTCCACCTGTTTCGCCGTCACACGTGGGTCCGCGGGCGGAGTCACGCCGGCGGGCAGTGGACATTCGATTTGCGTCTGCGCGAAGGCCGGGCGTACATTGGAAAAGATGCCGGCCAGCACGAGCAGGCCGCTCACAAGAATCAGCGATGTCGCGGCAACCAAAGCCCCGTTTTTCCGTTCCCACTGAATGTCTATTCCTGCGGCCATGTGAAGCTCCTTCCTTCCAGACGTGAAATGCATCCTGGACATGCATACAGTCTGAACGTATATATAATGAGTTTGGCTCGTATGTAAAGAATCCCCTGGCGACGGTAGTGTCTCAGTTTGAATTTCTTTCTCCTCCGCGTTCGGTATGCCCTTCCCTCTCATCCGAGAGCCTTCGTTTACAGCTAAAGTAAGGCAGGGGCAGAGGCATTGACCTCATAATCTTATAAGGAAACCTCATAATCTTACAAGGAACTGACGGCGGTCAGTCCTGCAGAAAGGGCCAGTGGGGCTCCCGGCGTGGTCCATGTAGGGTACGGACGCCGAGAGGAGGGCTCCCGGACATCTAGACACAACTGCTGGCGTCTGCCCCTACCAGTTTGGGAGGAAAATCGTCCCCTGACTCCCGCCTGGGGCTCTCAAGACGGGAGCGAGACTCGACTATTACCACAGGCGCTCGGACAGGAAGGAATAGTGTGACGAACGCAGAGGAGTACCAATTTCAAAGGGAGACACTACCCTCGTACGGGGGACCTTGACGCCGCCGCCCGCAGGGTCTTGGCCTCGCTGATAAAGGGCTCCTAATGCTGCCGCCCCTTCGCCCAAGTGGCCATGCCTCCGAACAGGTCGGCAAAACTCGGGGCCGCGGTTTCGCCGCTGAACTCGCGATAGAGCGTGTTGACGTTCACGACAATGCGCTCGGCATCCCCCCACGCGGCGTAATCGTGCAGCGCGATATCATTGGCCGCCTCGATTGCAGACAGGCCGGCGTCGAAGCGCTCGCGGGTTTCCTTTTCAATATATTGCAGATATCCCCTGACCGACTCGACGCCGCGCTTGTCGGTGATCGGCCCATGCCCCGGCACCACGGTTTCAACGTCAAGGGCAAGCATCAGCTCACACGCCTTGATCCAGTTGGCGATCGGGCCGTTCCACATCAGTGGCGTCCCGTCAATAAAAAGAATGTCTCCGGTGAAAATCGTCCGCTCGTCGGGCACATAGACCAGGACATCACCCAGGGTATGGGCAGGGCCGACCTCAATGAGTTGGACGTCTTTGTCTCCCACCTTGAGATCGAGACGTTTCTCAAACGTACGCGAGGGATGGGTGGGGATAATATCGTCGAAGCGGAATGAGCCGAGAATCCTGGTGAGATATTCGCCCAGCTCACCCATATTGGGAGCGGCTGTCATCATATCGGCGAGACGGCTGGGCGGGAGTTCTTCCATCTCTTGCGCGCACGCCTTGGAGGCAATGATTTGCGCGCCGTGCACGAGTTGATTGCCGAACCAGTGGTCACCGTTGGCATGGGTATTCACCAGCGTGTTGATCGACTGTGCCGCACCGGTCGCGTCTTGCATGGCAACCAGCATCTCCCGCGTGAGAGCAAGGTCAAAGAGCGTATCAACCAGCAGAGACTGATCTCCATCCACCACCAGCCCGGCGTTACTCCAGCCCCACGAACCGTCGGGCAGGAGATAGGCAAACAGGCCATTCCCCAGATCGTGGAGCCCTTTGGTATAATTCCATTTCGGCATGAGTGTCTCCCTCCTTGCATGTGGTCTTAGCAGGTGTCGGCTGAGACGAGTAGAGTCGGTAATGTCTACTTCCTTGCCTCTGGAAGGAGCGGAGGAAGATACATACGGGGACACGGCCCTCTCCGCCATTGTTCTTTGACTTCTGGAATTAAAGCTGCGTATACTCCCGTATGAGTTCTCGACTAAAGGAGAGAGCCATATGAATACGGCGGAAACCCCCGTGAGCGGTGCGGCTTTACATGCCGGGATATTGCTCCTTATCGGCTTTCTGATCGGCCTGTTTGCATTCTTTGTTGCGGCAGGCTTTGTGTCGGGTTACGACGCCAGAGAACTCGTGGGTGCCCACATTCAGGGTTTACTGAACGGATTCATCGTCATCCTCTTTGCCTATCTCACCGAGTTCGCAACGCTGTCAGAGCGATGGAAGGTCCGCACGGTGAACTTCATTATTCTCCAGGGCTATCTCAATGTACTTGGGGAATTTCTGCAGCCCTTTTGGAACGTCCGGGGTATTCAGTTTGCTCTCGAGCTGGGATGGAAGAACAATTTTGTCAATCTCCTCTTCCTGGCAGTGACGATCCTATGCCTGATAGCCAGCTCCGTACTCGTCTACGGGCTCGTGGCACGGAGACGGCTGGCGCAGGGCTAAAGCGTCCCAAGAAGCGATAGTGGGCGACTACGGAGCGCGGCAGGACAGGCACCATGAATGGGAGGGAGCAATGGACTTCGCAAGCATGGACATGGCCAGCATAGATTACATTCTTACAACCACGCGGGCGGTGCGTAAGCGCCTTGACTTCACCCGGCCGGTAGAACCTGAAGTGATTGAGGAATGCATAGCGATCGCCGTCCAGGCTCCGACTGGTCTTCTGGGCCAGACGTGGCATTTCGTTGTAGTGACCGATCCGACCAAACGTGCAGCACTGGCCGATATCTATAGACGAGCGGTTGATGATTATAACCTGGGGAAGGCTGTTCCGGATCAATATCTGGCCAGCGTTCTGCAGCGTCCCCGCAACGACATCCGCTCCGCCCAGCTCGATCGTCTGTTCGAATCTTCGGTGTACTTGCGCGAGCACATCCACGAGGTTCCGGTCTTTGTCCTCCCGTGTATCGAAGGCCGAATGGAAAATGCGGGACTAGCGTCTCAGACCTCGCTGTTCGCTTCGATTCTACCCGCAACATGGTCCTTTCTCCTGGCGTTGCGGGCTCGTGGCCTTGGCTCGGTGCTGACCACCATTCATGTGCCCTTCGAGCGGGAGATAACCGAAATCCTGGGCATTCCCGATCATCTGACCCAAGTGGCGTTCCTGCCAGTCGCCTACACCAAGGGGGTGGAGTTCAAACCCGCAAAACGTGTCCCCGGCCGGGAGTGCACGCATTGGGATACCTGGGGGCAACGGCGCTGACACCGGAGGCAGTCCTAACGATTCGACGGCCCGCGGTTCTGAAACCTGGCTCGCTCGCGCTCAGGTATGATCTTCCGTTTCATAGAGAGCACGAGGACGCTCTCAATCGACTCGTAGAGGGCTCTACAGAACGGCTCAGCGTACGTTAAGAAGAGGAATGAAGGGAGCATAGACATGGCAGACTTGATGCAGGGCAAAGTCGCCCTTGTTACTGGAGCCAGTTCGGGTATTGGCCGCGCGACCGCGCTGACCTTCGCCCGGGAAGGGGCCAAGGTCGTGGTGTCCGACGTTGTGATTGAAGGTGGGGAAGAGACGGTCCGCCTCATACGGGAGGCTGGCGGTGAGGCGCTCTTTGTCAGCGCGGATGTGTCGCAGGCCGCGCAGGTCGAAGCCCTCGTTGCCAAGACGGTCGAGACCTACGGACGGCTGGACGCGGCCCATAACAACGCGGGGGTTGAGGGCAGCTCGATGATGACAACCGACTATACGGAAGCGGATTGGGACCAAGTGATTGCGATCAATCTGACTGGCGTGTGGTTGTGCATGAAGTATGAGGTTCCGCCGATGCTCACCCAGGGCGGGGGCGCGATCGTCAATACGTCTTCAGCCGCCGGACTGCTCGGTTTCCGCCGGGGCTCGGCCTATGTGGCCAGCAAGCATGGCGTGCTCGGCCTGACTAAAACCGCGGCCCTGGAATACGCCAAATCCGGCATCCGGGTGAATGCCGTCTGCCCCGGCGCAATTGATACGCCCATGATGGGCCGGCTGACCGGTCACCGTCCCCACCGGGCCGCAAAGATGGCCTCTTTTGAACCGGTCGGTCGCATGGGCATCCCCCAGGAAATCGCCGAATCGGTGGTATGGCTGTGCTCGGACGCGGCCTCGTTCATCACCGGTCACGCCATGTCCGTCGATGGCGGCATGGTTGCGCAATAAAGACGGCTTTCGCGATGGAAACACTGTGCACGAAATTATAATCATTGCAGTGCATGATCATCCGCGAGGGAAGCTTTATGAAGTACAAGCAAAGAAGAAATCTGCCTCACTCTTGCTGACCTTTCATGTTCTAGGGCGGATAAACAAATGGCGACTCACGGTCCAGGCGACCTTACGAACACTTCTTTATCCAGAAGAAGTTCTCCGTGGACATCGGGGACGTTTTATTGCTCATCGTCGAACGAGAGGGCACGTTTTGCGAGTCATTTACGAATACGAAGCAGACATGCCGGTTGTTGTCACTGTGTACAATCCTGTATCGGAACGCTACTTTCAAGGACGAGGGACCTATGAAGATCGCATATTCTCCTGATGCAGATGTCATGATTATCCAATTCCGCAAAGGAATACCTACAGACTCCAAGGATGTTGGTGAAGGGATCATTGTTCACCTGTCCGCAAAAGGAAGACCACTGGAGATTGAAATCCTCGATGCGTCCAAGGTCGTACAAAAAAAGGACGTTGAGGTCTCGATGGAACCTCTCTTCTCTTCAGATTGAAACAGTCCTTCCCACTAGCGCTCGGATAGTCAGTAGGTCGGGTGAGCCAGAGGCATAAACGGCTCGATAACATCGGGACATGATACATTTCGTTCTGAAAATAAGGAGGAAAAAGAATGACAGATTTGATGCAAGACAAAGTCGCCCTGGTCACCGGGGCCAGCTCGGGTATCGGGCGGGCCGCGGCCCAGATATTTGCCCGCGAAGGCGCCAAGGTCGCAGTGGCCGATGTCAATGTGGCCGGAGCCGAGGAAACCGTGAAGATGATTCAGGACGCCGGTGGCGAAGCGTTTTGTATTAAGGCCGATATGTCCAAGGCCGCGGAAGTCGAGGCCATGGTGAGCGCGGTGGTCGAGACCTACGGCCGCCTGGACTGCGCCTATAACAACGCCGGCATTGAGGGTGCACTGGCCTCAACCGCGGATTATACCGAGGCGGACTGGGCCCCGGTGATTGCGATTAATCTGACCGGAGTATGGCTGTGCATGAAGTACGAGATTCCGCAGATGCTCAAAAACGGCGGCGGGGCTATCGTCAACACGTCCTCAGCCGCCGGGCTGCTTGGGGCGCCGCGGATGCCGGCCTATGTGGCCAGCAAGCACGGAGTGGTCGGTCTGACCAAAACCGCAGCCCTGGAATATGCCAAATCCGGTATCCGGGTGAATGCCGTCTGTCCGGGTATTATTGATACGTCCATGGTCGGCCGACTCAAAGAACGCCGGCCCAGAATGTTCGAGAAGATTGAAGCCGGCGAGCCCATCGGCCGTATGGGTCAGCCGGAAGAAATTGCCGAAACCGCAGTCTGGCTGTGCTCCGACGCGGCCTCGTTCGTCACCGGCCACGCCATGGCCGTTGATGGTGGGATTGTGGCGCAGTAGCCGCGTCCGACACAACAGGAGGAATTTTCTATGGCAATGTATTGCGGACTGCACGTGGGTGGTGGGGCCGCGTTGCGCGAGGTCGATGGCGCACGCAAAATCGGCGAGACTGCGGAAGAACTCGGTTATGACAGCATTGTGACCGGCGACCATATTACTATTCCGAAAAAGATCGACTCGATCTATCCCTATGTTGACGCGGCCCAGGCGCGCGGCCAGGACCCCTATTCGGTGTTTACCTCAATGGAATGGATGGACGCCTTCACCGTCCTGGCCCTGCTCATTCCCGTCACCAAAACGGTCAGGTTGGGAACCAGCGTAACGATTGTTCCCTATCGTCATCCCTTGGAGATGGCACGGGTCGTGGCCTCGCTTGATGTGGCGTCGGGCGGACGGGTGATCTTTGGGGCCGGCGTGGGCTGGATGGCGGATGAGTTCGAGTTGCTCGGTGTGCCGTATAAAGAGCGGGCACCCCGTACACGGGAATATATTGCCGTCATGAAAGAGGTCTGGACGAACGAAACGCCCCGTTTCGATGGCAGGTTTGTCCAGATCAACCGCGACCTGCATTTTGCTCCCAAGCCAACCCAAAAACCGCACCCGCCCATCTGGGTCGGGGGCGAGTCCACTCCGGCGCTGAAGCGGGTGGTTAAATTCGGTCAGGGTTGGCATATCGGCCCGCTGCCCCTGAGTGATATTCAGCACCGTTTTGATGAACTGCGCCAGCTTATGGAAGCGGGCGGACGGGATTATGCCGAGTTGGAAATCACCTCAATGGTTGACCCCGGCATCACCGTGGCCGAAATTCGTGCCTACCGCGACGCGGGTCTGCATGGACTGCACGTCACCTGCGCCGCGCCCAAGCCCGAGGCCGTCTGTCAGGTCATGCGCGATTTCAAGGCCAAGATGGAAGACGCGCTGGGATAAGATCGTTCCCTCCGTTGTGACAAGACAAGTAGATAAGGAACACAAAATAATGGCTATACCTACGCAAGCTGAACTGCATAGACCAATTCTGGAAATTGCCTCCTCAGTCGACGAGAGTTTGGAACCAGAGCGCGTAGCCGACTTGGTAAGCGACTGGTTCAATCTCTCGGATGAGGAGCGACAAGAAAAGATTCCATCTGGGACACGACTAATAAAAAAACGGACTGACTGGTCGTTGTGGTCTTTGAAAACAGCCGGCTTAATGCATAATCCGCCACGCGGCCCTTGGTATATTACTCAACAGGGCCGGAATTTTCTCAATATACATAAAGGCAAGATAACCTCGGCTGATCTGCGTCAGCTCCATGTAGCGTCTCAACAAGCCAATGACAACGCAACCGAAACGGCGGATACCGGCATTGACCATGACACCAATGCCGCGCCCAAGAAGGAACTGATGAAGCAGGTCTACCAGCAACTACGGACCAACCTCGAAGAGGAGTTGCTGGGAAAAATTAAGGAATTGGCGCCGGACCAATTCGAGCAATTAGTAGTCAACTTGCTGGAGGAAATGGGCTACGGGGAGGGTCAGGTAGTCGGGGGTAGCGGCGACGGAGGCATAGACGGCATCATAGATCAGGACCCGCTCGGCTTGGAGAAAGTCTATATTCAAGCTAAATGTTGGTCTAATCAAGTCGGCGAGCCAGTGGTCCGCAACTTCTCCGGCAGCCTCGACCCCGAAGGGGCCGCGAAAGGCGTCCTCATTACCACCTCAACCTTTAGCAACACCGCCGAACAAACCGCCCAGACGATTTCAGCGAGCGGCAAGTTCATTCGGCTGATTGACGGACAAGAGTTGGTAAAATTGATGATCCAGCACGGCGTCGGCGTAGTCACCGAATCTACCTATGAGATCAAAAAGATGGACGAAAATTACTTTGCCGAGGACGTTTAGCCCCATGTCGGATTACGTTTCGCTAATCCGACCTACCCCACTACTACGTTTGAGGCGGTGCTTGGCATGAGTAGACACGGGCAGCTTCTTCAGAAGATTCTCAGCGGCCGGTCGGATGCTCATATCCGATTCGATGAGCTACGCGCCCTGTTGAAAGCGATGGGATTTGACGAGCGCATACGCGGCAGTCATTATATCTACCGAAAGCAGGGACTCATGGAGAAACCCAACTTGCAACGGGACGGCGGCCATGCAAAGCCGTATCAGGTCCGGCAAATCCGCCGCTTGATCCTGAGATATCACCTGGGAGAGGGCGACTGATGCATAAGTTTGAGATCATTCTCTACTGGAGTAACGAGGATCAGGTGTTCGTTGCCGAAGTGCCTGAACTGCCGGGATGTATGGCACATGGCGACAGTCAGGAAGCCGCGCTCCAACACATCAAGGAAGCCATACAATTATGGATTGATACGGCGCGGGAATACGGAGATCCTGTACCGCAGCCCAAGGGTGAACGCTTGATGCTCGCCTGACCATGGCGCACGGAGCAAGGGCGAAGGAATCACCGAAAGGAGTATGTCAGCATATGTGGCGGGTAGGCGTCGATGTTGGCGGAACATTTACCGACCTGTTTGGCTGGGAGGAAACGACCGGTGAGCGCGTCACGGCCAAGGTTCTGACCACCCCCTGGGACCGCTCCGTTGGTGTCATTGAGGCCGTCAAAAAGGCCGCCCGGGATTCTCTTGAAGCGGTCGAGCAATCGGGTATTCCGTTTGACCAGATCTCCTGCCTGGTCCATGGCACGACCACCGCAACCAATGCCCTGATCGAGCGCTCCTACCCGGCCCCGGCCCTGGTCACCACCCAGGGCTTTCGCGATACTATTGAAATCGGCCGTCAGCATCGGAAAGACCTGTACGACCCCTATCAGGTCAAACCCAAACCGCTCATTCGGCGTCGCTATCGCTACACGGTCCCGCAACGCATTAACGTCAAGGGGAAAGAAGAACGCCCACTCGATACCGCGGCCGCGCAGCAGGTGGCCGAAACAATCAAGGCGGAGGGAATCCGCTCCATTGCGGTGTGTTTCATCAATTCCTATGTCAACGCCGATCATGAGCGGCAGATGCGCGACATCCTGCTCGAACACATTCCTGACGCGCATATTATGCTGTCGGGCGAGACGCGACCCCTGTTCCGCGAGCACGGTCGCTTTGTCACCACTGCGGTGAGCGCCGCGCTCAAGCCGGTGATGGGAGCCTATTTCGATCATCTGCTGGAACGCCTCACCCAACAAGGCTTTGACGGCTCCCTGTTGATTCTCAAAAGCAGCGGCGGCGTGATGGGTGTCGATCTGGCCAAGGAACATCCGGAAGAGCTGCTGGAGTCCGGACCGGCCGGTGGGGTGGCCTATGCCGGCTATCTGGCCGATGCCATACACGAGCCCAGTATTATTTGCGCGGACATGGGCGGCACGAGTTTTGACGCCTCGATAGTCGAAGATGGCAAGGGACTCGTCACCCGCGAGTATGAACTCGAATTTGAGCTGCCGATCATCCTGCCCATGCTCGACATCCACAGCGTGGGTGCCGGCGGTGGCTCGATCGGCTGGGTGGATGGCGGCGGCTCGCTCCGGGTGGGGCCGCGCAGCGCCGGTTCGCAACCAGGACCGGCCTGTTATGGCAACGGGGGGACCGAGCCGACGATCACGGACGCCAACCTGCTGCTCGGCCGTCTGGAGCCGACCCTGGGGGGAAAAATCAATCTGGACCGGCAGGCGGCTGAACAGGCGGTGAGTACCGTTGCTGAGCAACTGGGCCTGTCGACGGTCGAGACCGCGGACGCCATGATCCAGATCAGCTGTGAGATTATGGCCCAGGCCGTCAAAAGGGTCATTATTAATAGAGGCCGTGACCCGCGCGATTTTGTGCTGACCAGTTTTGGTGGAGCCGGGCCCATGCACGCCTGCTTTGTTGCCCGGGCCATGAATATTCCGAAAGTCATCGTCCCGGCGGCCGCCGGGGTGGCCTCGGCCTTTGGAGCAACCGTCATGGATGTCCGCCAGGACGTCGAGCAATTCATGTACGCCCCGATTGGGGAGGTTGACCTGGACCGACTGAATAGCGTGTATGCCGAACTCGAACGGACGGCCCGTACTCTGCTCGCTCGCGATAATGTCTCAGCGGGAAATGTGCTCATCAACCGCACCGCCCAGATGCGCTATGTGGGCCAGACATATGAAATTGAAACCCCCATTCCGGGCGGCGCGCTCACCAAGGATGCCCTTGTCACCATTGCCGATACCTTTCACGCCGTACACAAGCAGGAGCATGGGGTCAGTTCGGATATCTTCGACCCGGCGTTTGTTTCTCTGAGTCTCGCAGCGACAGCGCCAACCGCAGCCCTGCCTCCCTATAAAAGTGTCGCCGCAGAAAATGTCGTGGCCATGAAAAGCGCTCGCTCGGTGTATTTCTCTGGAGAATGGATCGACTGTCCGATTTACAACGGCCAAATTCTCCAGCCCGGCGCAGAGCTTCGGGGACCGGCGATTCTGGAATATCTGGATTCGGTGGCCGTGCTGCCGCCCGGCGCGCAGGCAACTATTGATACCCAGGGTAATCTTATTATACAGGTAGGACGATAGTCGGGCAGAATCAGTGTTCCATTTGCAGGAGGATGGTCATGCAATCCAGCGCACTCGAAAAAACGGGCGACAGCATTAAAAACCGGACAGGACTCGATCATATTACCTTTGAGGTCTTGCGGAATCTGTTTGAGTATACCTGCGATCGGATGACCGCGGTGCTCCAACGAGCGTCGTTCTCGCCGATTCTGTCCGATATGGTTGATTTCTCAAACGCCATTTATGACCCGGAGATGCGGCTGTTGAGCCAAGCCGCCAATGTTCCCGTCCATCTGGCGGCCATGAAGTTTTCGGCCCATGCCGTGCGGGACGAGTTCGGCATCGAGAATATGAAGGACGGCGACATCTATGTGGTCAACGACCCGTACCGGGGCGGCACCCATATTAACGACATCTCCTGGATTAAGCCGATTTTTTACAAAGACACGGAGCTGCTGGGCTTTGCGGTCAGCCGGGGTCATTGGATGGACTTTGGTGGCGGGGCGCCGGGCGGCCAGTCGTGGGGCACGCATATCGCGGAAGAGGGGCTTCGCCTGCCGCCCATCAAAGCCTTTGAAAACAATGAGGTCAAGCCGGAAATCCTCAAGATTCTGCTGGCCAATACGCGCACCCCGCATTTTATCCAGGGTGACCTCCAGGCCCATGTCGGCTGTCTTAAAGCCGCAGAAGAAGAAATGCAGTCCGCGGCCGAGCGGTACGGTCTGGAGACGATCAAGGCCGCCATGGCCGAGCTGATTGCCTATACCGAGCGGATTGTCCGCAAGAAAATCGAGAGTATCCCGGACGGGGTATATACCGGCGAGGATTATGCCGATACCGACGGCCAGAGCGATGATCCTGTCAAAGTCAAAGTGACCCTGACGGTCAAAGACTCGGATATCACCGTAGACCTGACCGGCTCCGACCCCCAGTGTCTTGGCGCTATCAACTCGCCCAAGGCCAATACCCACTCTGCGGTCTTTTACTCCCTCCAGTTTTTCCTGGAACCCAGCGCGCCGCAAAACGAGGGCATGTTCAACCCGATCAGCGTGGTCTTACCCGACGACTGCTGGCTGAACCCCAAATGGCCGGCCCCGACCATCGGCTGTACGGTGCTGGCCGCCCCGAAAGTTGCCAGCGCGGTCTGGCAGGCGATTGCCAACGCCCTGCCCGACCGCGCGGTCGGCTCCGCGTGCGGCGACTGCAACTGGTTTGTGTGTGGCGTGCGTGAGCCGGACGGGAAAACCGATGTCTTCTCGGACCTGCCGGCCGGCGGCTGGGGCGGGACCCCGTTTAATGACGGCATGAATGTCACCATGGATCCGCTGGGCAACTGCATGAATATGGAAGCGGAGACCGCAGAGCTGATGTTCCCGATTGCCTATGAAGCTTTTGATATTCGGCAAGACTCGGCCGGGGACGGCCACCATCGGGGCGGGGTTGGGTCCCATCTCAAAATCCGCTTCCTCTGCGAGGGCGCGATGAGCGTGGAAACGGCCCGTACGCGCGAGGGCACCCCAGGCGTGAACGGCGGACAGCGGAGTTCGCCCCAACGGCTGTGGCACCTCCGTGCGGATGGCACGCAAAACATTGTCGGCGGTCTGACCGAGGACAATCGCTGGCTCAATCCCCTGCTGCGCGGTCACAAGCTCTCCTATGGTGACACCTTCTGGTTTGAAACCACCGGCGGCGGCGGTTGGGGTAATCCGCTCGACCGTCCCGTACAAGAGGTCCTCGACGATACGCTGGACGAGTATATCTCTGTGGAGAAGGCGCGTAGCGTCTATGGTGTGGTTGTGGATATCGCAACCAGGACGATTGACGAAGCGGCCACCACAGCCCTTCGGGCAGCCATGCGCGTCGCCGACGCATAGCCACGCACGACGAAAGTTCCCTCTACCCTCTGGAGTCGCGGACACCCTGCCCGCCTCCGTGTTCCTTAAGGGCAGCCCCCGTGGTTGCCCAAATCGAGGAAGGAAGCCGAGATGCTCGGCCCCTCAAGCAAGCGGCTTATAAGGCGAAATGTGAAGATTGACGGTAAAGGTGCTCTCGGATAGGCAGAGGTCTCTTGGATGCAAACAGTATGCATAAAAATTAACAGATATAAAGAAGAGCACTAAAAACCATGGCAGGAATACGAGAGCGGGGACGACTCGTTCGCCGCTATATCTTGGAGCACGTTGATTCCAATTCACAACACATTGCCCGTTCCACAGCTTTCCAATTCGGGATCTCCCGTCAAGCTGTCAACAAACATCTCAGTCGCCTTGTCAAAGAGGGACTTCTGACGGCGCGAGGAACGACTCGCAACCGCACGTACTCACTCACGGTCCTGGGAAGACAGCGCATTGAGGTTCCACTCACCAACGAGACATCCGCGGGTGCGGGATCTGAGACAGGGAGTTAGGGCAATAGGGCGGAGGCGATTCGACCGCGCAATCCGCGCTAACTTTCCTTTTTGAGACGCCTGCGGCTAGCGGCAAGACCGGCCTTCTGTTCCGGTGTCAGGGTCGGGTAGTGCAGGTCCAGTTGCTCAAGAGTCTGCGCCAAGACCTGGGCCACAGCCAGACGCATATAGGGCTTGTTGTCCGCAGGAATCGCATACCACGGAGCCCACGGAGTAGAGGTCTGATTCAGACAGTCTTCGTAGGCATGCATATACGTGTCCCAATATGCCCGCTCGGCTGTGTCGGCCTCCGAGAACTTCCAGTGTTTTTCCTGTTTCTTCAGACGATCCAGGAAGCGGCGCCGTTGTTCTGCCTTGGAGACGTTGAGCCAGAACTTGAGCACTATCGTGCCGTTCCGAACCAAGTGCTTCTCATAGTCCTGGATGGACTCAAAGCGATACTCCCAGAGGCTGTCGTGATCCTTCGGCCAAGGCAGGTGTTGGCGGGTCAGGAATTCGGGATGGACCCGCGCGATCAGCACCTCTTCGTAATAGCTGCGGTTAAAAATGCCGATCCGTCCACGCTCAGGCAGGCGGAGCGACGCCCGCCACAAGAAATCGTGGGCGTATTCTTCTACTGACGGCGCCTGGAACGAGAAGACCTGAAACCCGGCCGGGTTCAGCCCCCGCATGACGGCCCGGATTGTTGAGTCTTTGCCCGCGGCATCCATGGCCTGGAAGATACACAGGACGGCATACTGGGTCTGGGCATATAAAACGCGCTGCCGCTCGTCGAGGCGGGTAGTCAACTGCTCAAGCTGCTTGCGACACTCGGCAGTACCGGGTGCGTTCTTCCCGGGACCGGTCGGCGCGTCCTTCACCAGAAAGGTTCCGTCGCACGGTACCTGAAATGGGCTGTCGGGAGGCGTAAAAAATTGCGGGGACTTGCGGTGGTTTGCCATGAGACTCAGCTATCCCGTTTGCGTTCTTCCTCTATTGACCTGACGCTCGCGTTTGCAACCAGCACGATGGTCTCGTCCGGTTTTGCCAGCCACACGAAGGCGCCCGTCCGTTCCGGTTCCTCTTCGAGCGGGCCAGTCATGACACCATGGGCGATAACGGTCTCATTGGGCCACACCGGGTTGGTGAACTTCGTATCCAACCGGCCGCTCGTCCACCAGGCAGTGCCAAAGCGTTCTTCGAGAATATGGGCCGCATAGGCCATGGTCATCCGTCCACCGATAACGACATCGCCAAAACCGAGTTTTTTCGATTCCTCACGGTTAGTGTGGTAGTTGGCGTCGCCGTGAAAAAACCGGTCGCACATCTCCAGACTGATGACGCGTTCGAGCGGCCCAAACGGTTCACCCTCCGGGACAACGAAGCGCCGCGCGCCCTGTTTGGCCTTTGGGTCGCGAAAGGTGAGCTGCCCGTCGTGCTGGTCGAGCAGATAGCTCTGGTGGTGTCGCGTGCGTAAGGCCAATTCTCCGGAGTCTGCGCGCAACTCGACCTCGTAGCGTACCACCGAGCGATTGCGCTTCGGATAAATATCCGTGATCTGTGCGGTTGCCGTATACGTCCGGCCCGACGTCAGCGGCGTGAACAATTCCCACTCCTGGCGCATCCAGAGATGGCCAAAATGATTGCTGAACGACGACTGCGCGAAATAAGCGTTATCCGGTCCGCTGGCAATCATGGAAGGGACAGCAGCGGCCTGCGGACGCGAGAGATTCAGACCATCGTAGTAATCGTTTAAGACGGCTTCGGTGACAGTGAAGGAGACACTGCCAAGCTCTTTGCCAACGTAAGGCTCTTTCGAGTCGGGGGTTTGCTGTGTCATATGCCTCTCCTGAGAAATATGGGCATTCCATGCTCTCGCTACGCCGCCACCGAGAGCTTATCGTCCGAGTTTTCCACTTCCAACAGCTCGACAACATTGCCGTCGGGATCACGTCCGTATGTCGCCCGCAGCCCCCTGCCGGCTTTCTGCGGCGCGCAGTGGAACGTCATGCCCGCGGCTTTGAGCCGTTCGTATTCGCCGTCAATATCTTCCACTTGCAGACACAGGTGGGTAATACCGTGGTCACACACCGGACGATTGGGGTCGCCGGGCTTGGGCTCTGGTGTGGCGTACTGAAACAGCTCCACGCAGGCGTTCCCGGCCTTGAGCATGACGACTTTTGAGGAAGAGTCCTTGAGTCCCACAATTTGATCGACCGACTGCGACCCCACTTTCCACTCAAACGCAAAGAGCTCTTCAAAACCGAGCAGGTCTTTGTAGAAGCGCAGTGCCCGTTCAATATCCCCGGTTGAAATAGCGGTGTGATGAATGCCTTTTATCATGCTTATCCCTCCTTCTAGGGTGTCGTTCGCCTCCCCTTCTCCCCTCTCTGGTCAAACATACTCATTTGCCGTTTTTGGCGGATCTCATAGAAATTTCCCCTTGGTGAAAAACTTGGGCTGGAGGAGCCAGACGAGTTCTCCCCGACCAAAGGTCACCGCATGCCAGCCGGGGACAACCAGGTCGATACGGGCCAGCGCCGCGGTTGGAAACCGGAGATTCCCCCCGCCGATCAGAAAGCTCGCCAACTCCGACCAGGTCGGTTCATGACCAACGAATAGGACCGTCGTCGCGCTCTTGGGGAGGGCGCGTATTTCTTCCAGCACCGCGCTCGCATCGGTATCATACAGGGCGTCGCTTATGTCGGTCGGACACTTCCATTTGCCGGCCACCCGAGCCACCTCCAGCGTCGTTTTTGCCCGGACCGCGGACGAGGTCACGACACGGTCCGGCATTTGGCCGGAAGCCGCCAGAATCCGCCCCATTGCCTGGGCCGCAGCGATCCCACGTTTTGTCAGCGGGCGCGCATGGTCATCCTCAGCCGCCGCGCCCCAATCAGACTTGGCATGTCGAAAAAGCAGCAGGCGTTTTGTCGGAACCGGTTGTGTCATGAGGCAGCTACCATTTGTGAGAGGGATGCGAGCCGGCGGCCCGCAAGCCGACCGGGGTTTTTCATGTGAGACCAACCATGGGTCCACCGTTAGTTGCCGCCGCCTGACGATAGGCCGGCCGAGCCGTCAGCCGCCGGGCATAGTCGATCAGCGCATTGGCTAAAGGAATCTTACAGTAGCGAGCCCAGGTCAAACAGGTGGTCAACAGGATATCGGCACAGGTAAAGCTTGCGCCCAATAGATACGGCCCGCCGGAACGGAGGGTCTGTGTCACAACGGCAATCTGACGCGCAAAACCTTCTTTTGCGGCTTGCACCGCATTCGGAGCCGCGCCATACAGGTGTGCCAAGTCATCATGCCGCCGTAGAATGTATAGGGTGTGAGCATCAAGCTCGGTCATAATGAAAAAACACCACTGATCGTACAGTCCCCGCTGCGGGGTGCCCGGACGGGGGACCAGCCCGGATTCCGGCCCATAGTTTTCAACCAGATAATTGATAATCGCGGCACTCTCGGCCAGGATCAGATCCCCATCCTGGAGCACCGGAATCTTACCACGCGGGTTGAGGGCACGAAATTCGGCAGTCTGAGTTTCTCCCGTCCGTGAGCCAATCGGGTGTTTTTCATACTCCAGACCGAGTTCGTGCAGTACCCAGTGCGGCCGGATGGTGCGGGTTGTTCCTGCACCCCATAGGATGAGGTGGGGGGACGGGTGCGTCTCGGTCATGCGCGTACTCCTTACCAGTGCGCGGTTCTTTTATGGCCTCGCCTCACTCTCGCGCGGGGACTAGGCGGCTACATGCACCGGCGGACGCCTGTCCGCCCACGGCTTTGCCTCTTCCAACTGAGCGGCCAAGCGCAACAGCCCTGCTTCGTCCCCGAATTGCCCAACAAACTGGACACCGACCGGCAGGCCGTCGGCACTCCAGTGCAAGGGCAATGAAATCGCCGGCTGCCCGGTCGTATTAAAGAGCGGCGTAAAAGGAACATAAGAAAAGATTTGACGGGTCCACTCCATAGCCGTCATACCGGCCCGGTTCTGGTTCACTTCCCCATGCGGCGCGGGCGGCTTGGCAATAGTAGGCGTTACAAAGACATCCAGGCCTTCAAAGAAGCGACCGACGATACGGGACAGACGACCCCCGTAGTCCAGGGATTTCAGCAGATCAACTGCACTATATTTCTTGCCGTCTTCCCAGCAGGCCAGCGTCACGGCTTCCAGCGTATCCGGACTTGGCGAACGGCCCATTTCCGTAGCCAAGTCTTCAACCGCCATGGCGTTATACGCCACCCAAATCACGTGAATCTCTTTAAGGAACTCCTCCCAGTCATATTCCGGTCGGCCTTCGTACACCGTATGGCCAAGCTCCTCCAGCACCCGCACGGTGTCATGGACCGCTTGCTCGCATTCCGGGTCAACCTTTTCGCCCGAAGCGGGCGTGGTGGTCCAGGCGATGCGCAGCTTCCCCGGCGGCGCACTCACTTCCTCGCGGTAGGGACGGGCCGGCGGGACCGGGATGCCAGGTGCACCTGCATCGGCCCCGGCTACGATGTCAAGCAGGGTCGCGGAGTCGCGGACGCTGCGCGAGACCACAAACTCACACGCCAGACCACACAGCGGATCAGAATAGTCGGGCCCGGTAGGCACCAGATCGCGCGAGGGCTTGAGGCCAACCAGACCGTTGCACGAGGCCGGAATACGAATGGAGCCGCCACCATCGTTGGCATGGGCAACCGGGACAATGCCGGCGGCGACTGACGCGCCGGACCCACCGCTCGAACCGCCGGCGCTATGGCCAGCCTTCCACGGGTTGTGGACCGGCCCGAACAGGACAGTCTCCGTTGTCGGGTTATAGCCCAGCTCTGGCGTTTGGGTTGTTCCGGTCAGCACGAATCCAGCACGTCGAAAGCGCGCCATGAGCTCGGAATCCTCGGAGGCAACATAGCCCTGAGCCAGCCGTGAGCCCATATCGAGGCGGACTCCCTTAGCGTGCAGGACCAGTTCTTTGATCAGAAACGGTACGCCGCTGAAGGGGCCTTGCGGCAGCCCTCCCCGAATCTCGGTTTGTGCCTGGTCCGACAGCACCTGGAGTACGGCGTTCAGTTGCGGGTTGACCTTTTCAATAGCCTGGACGGCAGTCGCCACCAGTTCTTCGGCGCTGACTTCTTTGCGCGCAACCAAGCCAGCCAGCCCAAGGCCGTCATACTTTGCATATTCACTCAGGGATAACATTATCGGGCCCTCCTTCGTTGAGTAGCGTTTACTCTACCATGTCGTACTCGAAATCGTCCACGCATCAGCTCAGGGATCGTACCGGATGAGGAGTTAATACAGTTCATACTTTGCCAGGCGTCCGTCCAAGCCGCCGTTGACGAGCGGTTTTTTCCACGCCGGTCTGAGGCCAATCCGCTTCAGGTACTGACGGTCTCCACAATAAATGAAAGCCGTCGAGCCTTGACAGCGCTGTTTGAGGAAATCGCCCAGGCGGGCGTAGAAAGCGTCCAGATTGTCCTGTTTGCCCATGCGGATGCCATACGGCGGATTACACACAATGACCGCGTCGTCGATCCGACGAATCTGAAAGGCATCGCGTTGCTCAACCGTGATGGAACTACCGGCGGGAAAGGCGGCGCAGTTGGCCCTCGCGGCGTGAACAGCTTCGGGGTCGATATCGCTGCCGGATATGAGGCCCCGAGGAGGAGGACGCAGCGCAGCCCGCCCGTCTTCTTGCACCTGCCGCCAGAGCCTCGTGTCGAAGTCGGGCAGGGACTGAAAACCAAATCGCTGACGAAACAGCCCCGCCGGCATCCGTGCAGCCGACATATAGGCCTCGCACAGCAGGGTACCGGAGCCGCAGAACGGATCGTACAGCGGTCGGCGTCCATCCCATTCAGTATGGTGAATAATCGCCGCGGCCAAGGTCTCGACCAGGGGTGCCTGGACGCTTTTTTTTCGATAGCCGCGGCGATGGAGCGAGCCTCCAGACGTATCCAGGCTGATCGTGGCCTCATCATTCTGAATGTACAGATTAATCCAGACATCCGGCTCTCTGGTATCGATGGACGGACGCGCACCAGTGGCAGCTCGAAGAGAGTCAACTACTGCATCTTTCAGGCGGAGGGCGGCAAATTTCGAGTGCCGCAGCCGACTGTTGGCCACGGTGGCAAAAACGGCAAAGGTTTGTGACGGATCGAGGAAATCCTGCCATTCGACCTCCCGCGCCTTTTTGTACAGATAGCGGTCGGAGTGACACCTGAACGACGTGAGCGGAGCGAGCACGCGGGTAATCAGGCGGGCGTAAAAATTAATGGTATAGAGCACCTTTGGTGAGGCAGTGAAATACATTCCGCGATACGTCGGACTGGTCTCTCGGGCTCCAAGCGTGCGGAGCTCTTGCTCGGCAATGTCCTTGATATCATCCGCTACTTGGGCAAAGTAGCGTTGCGTTTCCTGATAGCGGTACATCAGCGGATTCAGACCACTAGGGTAATATTTCCCCCACTCTATTACTTCTTCTTCCCGCCCGGCCAGTATTCCTGGGCGCCTAAACCTTCGAGCGCCAAGCCGTAGCCAAGGTTGTCGAGCATCAGCTTCTTGAGTTGCTGGGTCAGCGCGACGCGGGCGTAGCGAACGGTCAACGGCGGCTGTTTGGAGACAATCTCCGCCAACTCCCAGGCCCGCTCAAGCAGTTTTTCACGCGGCATGACCTCGTTGACCACCCCGAGTGTCAGCGCCTCTTGAGCCGAGAGTTTCTGACCGGTGAGCAGGAAGTAACGCCCTCGGTTCGCGCCCAGGAGAAGCGGCCAGACAATATGTACCCCGTCGCCCGGCACAATCCCGTTGGGAAAATGCGGCGCATCCTGGAATACCGCGTCGTCTGAGGCAAGCACAATATCACACAAGACCGCCAGCTCGGCGTGAATGGTAGCCGGACCGTTGACCGCGGCAATCATGGGCACCTCGATGTCCAGGTGATTCATCAGAAGCTTTTTGGCATCCCAATAAATATGATCCCATAACTGGGGCGTGATCTCCCATTGGCCCTCCCGGGCGTAGCGGGCAATGAACTTGTCCTCCGTGCCGGTAATAATGACGGCTCTGTTCTCCGGGTCGCTGCCAACATCGTAGAAACATTTTCCTAACTCCGAGTGTGGGCCTTCTCCCCAGTGCAGGGTTTTCCCATCCGTGTGGAGCATGAGTTGCAGAATTCCGTTGCGCCGCTCCATCTGAACATGCTTATACTGATTGCGGTACTCGTCGAATGTTGCCATAGCGGCCTCCCTTCTGCCTTCGGTTAAACCACGCCCACTTCGGGAGGACAAGGTTTGGGCGCACGGGCCACTCCCAATGCGTCTCACGAGGGGGGAGAGATGGACTTCGGACTGCTGTTCGCGTTTGAGAACCCACGGCCCTGGCAGGTTTCATCGGCTCAACTTTGTCGGAGTATGGTCAGACAGGGGGTGCTAGCCGAAGAGCTTGGCTACGACCACATTTGGACGGCAGAGCACCACGGCACCGACGACTACTTCCCAGCCCAGTTCCCGCTGCTGGCCGCACTGGCCACCCAGACCAGCCGCATTCGACTCGGAACCTATATCGTCATCCTGCCGCTTTACCACCCGCTTCAGGTTGCGGAAGAAGCGGCAACGCTCGATGCCCTATCGGACGGTCGTTTCGACCTGGGTCTGGGCCAGGGCTATGTCGTGGACGAATACGCGGCCTATAACATCCCTCGCTCCCAGCGCCCGGCGCGGATGGAAGACGGCCTGGCGATTATCACCGGTCTGTGGACCCAGGAGGAGTTTACCTACGCCGGCAAGCATTTCACGATTGGACCCATTTCTCTCCGTCCCCGACCGGTGCAAACCACTCCTCCGTTGTGGGTGGCCGGGCTGACTCCAAAATCGATCGACCGGGTTGCCCGCTACGGCTGTCACTTTGCGGGCGCGGGCAGTGCCCATACTACGCGGCTGTACGAAGACAGTCTGCGCCGCCACGGTCATGATCCGAAGAATTTTCATAAAGCCGCGCTGCGATTGGTCTACCTGTCCGACACGCGCGCACGCGCCTGGGAAGAATGCGCGCCACACGTGCGGCATCGTATGGCCGTCTATACCCAAAAGCTCGACGAGGCTGGAGATTTTCAAATCCCCGGCGGCTATTTTGGCGTCGATCCCTTACCGCCCGCCGAAGAACTTGGTACGGCTCAGGGACTCCACTTCTTTGGGGCGCCGCCCATCATTGGGACACCCGAGGATGCGATTCAAGAGATTACACGCTCACAGCAGGAAGCCGGCGTGACCCATCTGGTCATGTGGATGCAAATCGGTGGCATTGATCCGCGCCGGGCGGAATATTCCATGCGCTTGTTTGCCAAAGAGGTCATGCCTCATTTTGCAGCACAGGAGGGTTAATCATGCTGCCCCGACTCGGTATCCAAGACCTTGCCCAATACAGTCAGGAACTCGGCTTGGAACTCACCCCGGCTGAGATGCAGAGCATGCATTCTCGCCTGCTTGAGCATATCGCCACGTTCGAGACCTTTCAGGAGTTGAGAATCGAGGAGCAGCGTCTACCCCTCCGCTATACCGACCGGGACCCCGGCTATCGGCCAACGGCGGAAGAAGACCCGCTGAACGTTTTTATTCGGAAATGTCGGATCGAGGGCGCAAAAGACGGACTGCTCGCCGGCAAGACCATCGGCCTGAAAGACCACATCAGTGTGGCTGGTGTGCCCCTCACGCTCGGCTGTCATTTCATGGACGGCTATACCCCGGACTTTGACGCGCCGCTGGTCACACGGCTGCTCGACGCCGGAGCCACCATCGTGGGCAAAATGAACATGGAAGACTTCTCTTTTGGCGGCCCAGGGCTCAGCGGCGTTGGTGACTTTGGACGGCCACTGAACCCGCATAATACGGCTCATGTCACGGGCGGCTCTTCTTCGGGGTCTGGTGCGGCGGTTGCCGCAGGTCTCGTTGACGTGGCCTTTGGTGGAGACCAAGGCGGCTCGGTCCGACTGCCTGCGGCGTGGTCGGGGACTGTGGGCCTGATGCCCACACACGGGCTGGTCTCCCATACTGGAGTGTTTGGCTTGGACCCAACGATCGATTACGTGGGTCCACTCGCCCGAACGGTCGAAGATATCGCGCTTATCCTGGAGTGCGTAGCGGGTGCGGACGGCTATGATCCCCGGCAGGCTGCCCTGCCGGTCCAACTACCGAGCTATACCCAGGCATTGGCACAGGATATCGCGGGCGTCCGGATCGGTATTTTATCCGAGGGCTTTGGTTTTCCCGGCAGCGAACCCGAGGTTGACCAGACCGTCTTGAGCGCGCTCACCACCCTGGAGCAAGCCGGTGCACAGCTTGAGCGCGTGTCTATTCCGCTACACGACAAGGCCACTTTGGCCCTGCTGCCTATCTACTTTGAAGGCGGCAAGCATATGTTCGATACCAATCTGGGTGGCGCTGGTACAAAGACTTATTATCCCAGCTCATTCATCTCCACCTTTGGCCGCTTCAAGCGCAGCCACGGCCACGAACTCCCCCTGAACTACAAACTCCATTTGATCCTCGGCACCTACCTGGCTCGCTTTACGCACGGACGGCTGCACGCCAAGGCGCATAATGTCCGGCCCACTTTTATCAAACACTATAACCAGACCTTTGCTCAGGTCGATATCCTGGCCATGCCCACAGTACCGATCAAGGCTCCGCGTTATCACCAGCCTGAGAATTACGAGGAAGCGATTGAGCAGACTCTTTTCGGCGGACAACTAGGGCTGGACCTCGGTCTGGTCATCCGTAATATGGGACCGTTTAACCTGACCGGCCATCCTGCCCTCAGCGTGCCCTGCGGCAAGGTCGACGGCCTGCCAATCGGCCTGATGCTGGTCGCCCCGCATTTCCGCGAGGACCAGTTGCTCAGGGTCGCGGCGGCGTATCAGCGTGCGGTGGACTGGGATAGCCTGTTCCCCGCTGCCGTGTGAAGAAAACCAATCCGCTCTGAGGAGACATCGTCTATGGAAACACGTCCGCTTGGTGCATCGGGAATCCAGGCCAGTGTGGTCGGTCTTGGGTGTAACAACTTTGGAATGAAGATTGATTTGGAAGCCAGCCGGGCCGTGATCGACACGGCTCTGGAGGTCGGCATTACCTGCTTTGATACCGCAGACATGTACGGTAAAGGCCAGTCCGAGGAGTTCCTGGGTAAAGTGTTGGGTCCGCGTCGCAAGGATATCGTTCTGGCCACAAAATTCGGCGGTGTCGCCAAGCTAGCCAAATCGGGAGAACGGTGGGGAGCGGGCGAGTATATTCGGCGCTGTGTCGAAGACAGCCTGCGCCGCTTACAAACAGACTGGATTGACCTATATCAAATGCACTACCCTGATCCGAACACGCCGATTGAAGAGACCCTTGAGACGCTGAACACGCTGGTCGGCCGGGGCAAAGTGCGTGCCATCGGACATTCAAATTTTTCTGCTGAGCAGATGAATGCAGCGGTCAAACAATCCACAGCGCACAATTTTGCTCACTTTGTCACTGCACAGAATGACTGGAGCCTGTTGAATCGTACGGTTGAGGCAGATGCGATCCCAGCCTGTGAGCGGCATGGACTCGGCCAGTTGCCCTACTTTCCTTTAGCCAGCGGCATGCTGACCGGCAAATATCGACGCGGTGAGGACTTTGCGCCCGGAACGCGGCTGGCCGTTCTGCCCTTCACCCAGCGTATGGCCTCTGAGGAGAATTTTGCCAAGGTTGAGGTTCTGCAAGACTTTGCCGAACAGCGCGGCCACACCCTGCTTGAACTCGCCATGTCATGGCTCGCTGCCCAACCGTGCGTCACCTCGGTAATAGCCGGAGCAACGACGCCGGCACAGGTGCAGGCGAATGTAGCCGCGCCGAACTGGAAGCTCTCGGCAGAAGAAGTAGTGCAAGTCGATGCGCTCGCTTCCGGCGTTCCAGCCTAGCAACAGGGCACGACCGTAACGAAGAAGGAGGGAACGACGCAGCCGAGTTGTCAGCAGGAGTTGGTGCGGAGTTAATTGAGGAGAGGATTGAGGAGAAGCATGCAGGAGCAGCACACGCGACACACCCCTGCCGCACTCGGCAGGCAACCCGTCCCGATCGAGCCGTGTGTCTCGTCAACCTATTTTGAGCAGGAGCAGGGACACCTGTTTCGTCGGGTGTGGCTGAATATTGGACGCGTAGAGGACGTCCCCAACGTTGGCGATTATTTCGTCAAAGAGCTGGCCATTTGTCATACGTCCATCCTTATCGTGCGGAGCAAAGACGACCGGATTCGCGCCTTTCACAATATGTGTTCCCATCGCGGTAATAAGCTTGCCTGGGACACTCAAGGCACCTGCCAGATGGTGACGTGTAAATTCCACGGCTGGTCCTACGGTCTGGATGGACAGCTCAGATTTGTGCCGGACGAGGACAGATTTTTTGATCTTGATAAAGACAGGCTGGGTCTCACGCCGGTGACACTCGATATCTGGGAGGGATTTCTCTTCGTCCATATTGATCCGCACCCACGCGAAACGCTGGACGAATTTCTGGGCGAGTTTGGCCGGCAGCTACGGGGCTACCCCTTTCATTACATGTCAACCTGCTATCGGTACGCCACTCAAGTCAACTGCAACTGGAAAGTCGCCCTGGATGCATTTCAGGAGATCTACCACGTTCCGGTCCTCCACCGGCGAACCATCGGTGATACCTTTTCCGGACCGGAGAATCCGTTTAGTCACGCCTTGACCATCAAACTCTATCCTCGCCATCGGATGATGTCTCTGTATGGCAACCCCAGCCATCAGCCCTCGCCCGTCGAATCCCTTGCCTATCGCTTTGGCTCGGTCGTCACCCAAGGCCGTATTGCGGAAGACCAGCTCCCGCTCGGTGTCAATCCGACCCGCAGCCCGCAGTGGGCGTTTGATCTGAATGTGATCTTTCCCAACTTTTCAGTCGATGTCTCTGCCGGGACGTATGTCACGCATCATTTCTGGCCGCTCACGGCCAACCGCACCCTCTGGGAAGCCTGTTTATACTGCCCGCCCACAACACGGGCCGGACAGCGCTTCAGCCAGGAAGTCAGCAGATGTGTATTGCGTGACACACTTTTGGAGGATGGCAGCACGCTTGAAGCCACCCAGTCCATGCTCGCGACTGGAATCAGAACACACTTCAATTTGAACGACGAGGAAGTGCTGGTCCGGCACTCCCATAAGGTAATTGACGAGTATGTCTCTGGTGGCTGAGACGTCGGAGGGAGACGCGCAAACTATGCATTGAAAAGCATCAAGAAACTTTCTATTGTCCTCATATCCAGCCGGACGGCCGCCCGGCGGTCTATCAGAGAGCACAAAGTCGGCTAAGGAGGGAAAAATGAGCAGTAACGGACACGCAACAACGTCAGAGGTACGCGCCCGGTTGCATCATCCGATCATCGACGCAGATGGACACTGGCTGGAATTCGGCCCCTTGGTCAGAGAGGAAATGCGAAAAATCGGTGGCGATAAAGCCGTCGAAGGATTCTCTTTTTTCCCCAAGCTGGTGCAAAAGGAGCTCGCCATGTCCGTGGCCGAACGCCGGGCGAATGGGGTCGGCCAGCAGGCGTTCTGGGCGCTGCCGACCAAGAACACGCGCGACCGGGCCACTGCGGTCATGCCGCAACTCTTGTATGAACGGCTTGACGAATTTGGCTTCGACTTCAGCGTGATGTATCCCACGGCCGGTCTCGGCCTGCCGCTGATTCCTGATGCAGAGCAGCGTCAAGCGGCCTGTCGCGCGTTCAATACCTTTAGCGCCGAGTATTTTGGTAAATACGCGGATCGGCTAACGCCCGCGGGGGTGATTCCCATGCACACCCCGGACGAGGCGGTTGCCGAGCTGGAATACGCGGTCAAGCAGCTCGGCTTGAAGGTCGTCATGTTAGGCAGTCTGATCCGGCGCGATGTTCCGGCCGCGCTTGAGGTTCACCCCGATGCGGCGAAATTCGTTGCGTATCGGGACGTCCTGGGTCTGGACAGTGACTATAACTATGACCCGGTCTGGGCCAAATGCGCTGAGCTCAAAGTCGCCCCGTCTTTTCATTCCGGCGGACGCGGGTTTGCCATGCGCATGTCGCCGAGCAATTTCACCTATAACCACATTGGTCATTTCGCGGCCGCCAACGAGGCGGTGTGCAAGGCGCTGTTCTTAGGTGGCGTGACGCGACGCTTCCCAGAGCTCAAATTTGCCTTTCTCGAAGGCGGGGTCGGCTGGGCGTGTCAGCTCTACGTCGATCTGATCGAGCACTGGGAAAAGCGCAATCTCGATGCCCTGGCCGCAGTTGATCCGGCCAACCTCGACCATACACTGTTTCGTGAACTCGCCGAGCAGTACGGCAACTCTACTATTGTCGAGGCGCTGCGCCGGCGGGAAGCCGCCCTTGATACCGCCATGCCGCCCAAGGGTTCGGTCGATACCGGAGGTATTGAAAATCTGGATGACTACTCGGCCTGCGGCATCACCAAGGCCGAGGATATCAAGGACTTGTTCACCACGAACTTTTACTTCGGCTGCGAGGCGGATGATCGGATGAATACCCTGGCGTTCAACCGCAAGAACAATCCGTTTGGCGCGCAGTTGCACGCCCTGTTCGGTTCCGACATCGGTCATTTCGATGTTCCGAACATGGCCCATGTCCTGCCCGAAACGTATGAGTTCGTTGAGGACGGACTGATGACGCCGGGAAACTTTCGCGATTTCACCTGCGACAATCCGATTCGGTTCTTGGGTGGAACAAATCCGGACTTTTTCAAAGGCACGGTGGTGGAAGATACCGCTGCCGCGGTCTTGGCTCAGGGGGGCGCCGAGGTCAGCGTGAACGGTCGGGCCGAGGGCCAAGTGGCAAAGTAGTAACTGCCTACCCTCTCTCCCCTGTCGGGAGAGGGGGACGGGGCAAGCCAAGACGCAACCATCCGCCGCCCCCGTTTACATTGTAAGAGCCGCCCATACACCGTAGTCACAAAATCCGCGAGGCGTTCCTTTCCTACAACGGCGCAAAGCGTTTCCTTTTCAGCAGTTGCCCCCTGCCCGCGTTGCCTAACACCGTCCCGTTTTCCACAATCACCTCCCCCCGCGAGAGGGTATGCGTTGGCCAGCCCGTCACCTGAAAGCCTTCATACAGCTCATAGTCGGCCCGCGAGTGCATATTGCGATGACGGATGGTGACATCTTTCTTTGTATCAAAAATCATAATGTCGGCGTCCGACCCCACCGCGATCGTACCTTTCTGGGGATAGAGACCAAATAGCTTGGCCGGGTTGGTAGCACTCACTTCGACGAAGCGGTTGAGCGACAGTTTCCCTTGACCGACCCCTTCGGAGTAGAGCATCGGGATCAGGGTTTCGAGGTTGGACATGCCGGGTAGCAATTCGTCTACGGTCTTACCCGCTTTTTTCTGAGCCAGGTTCCAGCCGCAGTGGTCGGTGGCCACGGTTTGCAGATTATCGCTGCGCAAGCCGTCCCACATGACCTGCATCTGGGACGCCTCACGGAGGGGCGGCCAGCCAACATAGCGTTCGGCGTCCGGCTCTTCAAAGCGTTCGCGCGAGAGATGCAGATAGAGCGGCCGTGTTTCACCGTAGATGATCTGACCGTGGGCACGGGCCTGACGAATCGGAGCCAGGGCTTCCTCACACGATAGATGGACCAAATAGATGGGCGCCTCGGCGTATTTGGCCATACTGATGGCGCGCTGCACCGCCAGGCCCTCGGCCTCGCGCGGCCGCGAGTCGGGGAAATGCTTGGGTCCCAGCTTGCCTTCGGCCGTCATTTGTTCGCACAGATAGCCGATTAAACATTGATCTTCGGCATGAACATTCGTAAGCGCCCCATGCTTACCGGCCTGGGCCATAACCTTGAGGTAGTCGGCCGCCAGCTCGTCGAAACGGGCCATGCCGATCATGAACAGCTTGAAGCTGGTATGACCTTCAGCAATTGCGTCGGCCATTTCATCAATAATCTGCGGGGTCGGCTCCAGGATGACCGGGTGGATGCCGTAGTCGATAATGGATTTATCCCCGGCTTTCTCTTCCCAGGCTTCGACGCTGCCCTGAATCGACTGGCCAGGTTCGGGCAAGGCATAATCGACGATGGTGGTCACACCGCCACACGCCGCAGCCACGCTCCCGGAGTAAAAATCATCAACCGAGCGGTAGCCCATAAGTTCGATATCCACATGGGTGTGGACATCAACGCCACCGGGGAAGAGATATTTTCCACTTGCATCAATTTCCTTTGCTGCCGGTCCTAACCCTTGACCGATGTGTTTGATCTGACCGCCTTCAATGCCCACATCGGCCTGTGCAATATCACTCGCCGTCACAACCGTGCCGTTCCGAATCACGAGATCCATACCGCCCTCCTTTGAAGATGGTGTTTACACCTGTACCCGGTCTCCCAGCTTTCGGGCCGCGTCCACCAACGGTTGGACCAATGCGGCAACGTCGGGATCGGCAATGCTTGTAATCCCGGTAGGATTGGAAGCAAGCTGGTCGGTCTCGACTTTTCTATGTGCAATACGCCATGCGCCCTCGTGCTTGACCAGGCGGTCAACATAACGGCCCTGGGCGAATATCTTATATCCACCAGCGGTCGCCAGCGTTGCCAGCATACTGCACTGGCCTGTAGCTTCGTCTCCGTTTACCTCATAGAGAAAGTTGGCCATCATGTGCCGACAGCGAATTTCTTCGATATGAACATCGGCATAGCCACGCAGGGCCGTCTGGCCACGCATGGCGCGCGTGCCAACCTGAAACACTCCGTCCGGCGTGAAGCATTCGACCCAGGCTTCCGGATCGAGGTCGTCAATAGCGTGGGCATAGCGAGCAAAGAGTTCCTGGATCGCCAGTTTTTCCATCCATTCGTTGTCCATTCGATCCCTCCTTAGCGCTGAAACTCTTGGTGATGTTCGAGCCACCAGCGCGCAATGTCGATGCGCCGCGTAAACCACACATCACCTTTAGCCTGCGCATACTCGATAAACTCGCGCAGTCCCGACGTCCGACCGGCCTGGCCGGCGATACGCGGGTGGAGTCCGATGGACATCATCTTGGGATAGCCGGCCTCACCCTCGGCCCGGAGCTCGTCCAGGCCGCGCTTACACGACTCAAAGAAATCCGCCGGGCTGCCATAGCCCTGGGGCAGGACATAGCGCGCGTCGTTATAGGTGAAGGAGTACGGCACAATCAGATGTCGGGTGTCTCCGACTTGGGTGAAGTACGGCAGGTCGTCATTATAGGCGTCCGCGTCATACGCAAAGCCGCCTTCGGCGACAATAAGCTCACGCGTGTTCACGCTCGGCCCGTAACGACAGTACCAGCCCAGCGGGCGCTCGCCGCACGTCTTCTGAATCGACTCGATAGCCCACTGCATATGCTGTTGCTCTTCTTCCCGACTCAGTCGCCAGTGCTCGCTCCAGCGCCAGCCGTGGGAACATGGCTCGTGGCCACTCTCGGCGATCCACTCGCCCACTTCGGGATTCCGCTCCAGGGCAACCGCGCAGGCAAAAAACGTCACCTGAATTTTATATTCGTCGAAGAGGCGCATGAGTCGCCAGATTCCGGCCCGGCTGCCGTATTCGTAGACGGACTCGGTCGCGAGGTCCCGATATTTTTTATCGAGCGTATAGCTGATCTCGGCCAGCCCTTCGTTGCGCTCGTCGCCAGCCGGTTTTGCATACTCGGAGCCCTCTTCATAATTCACCACAAGATTCACCGCGACCTTGGCGTTATGCGGCCAGACCACCTGCGGCGGCCGTCGGCCATAGCCGACAAAGTCACGCTTCGGACCGGGCACATCTTTATCGACAAGTTGCACGGGCCACCTCCTTACACCATCTTGGCCGGGCTTGGCTGCTCATGCCCCAGGATGGGATGGGGCTGATACGGCGCTTCGAGCGTCGCGACTTCCTCATCGCTCAGTTCTATATCAACAGCGGCAAAGAGCTCTTCCAGATGATGAATCTGCGTGGCTCCGATTATGGGCGCTGTGACGCCCGGCGCCTGGAGTATCCAGGCACAGGCAATCTGGGTCGGTGTGACACCCCGCTGTTCGGCGACCTTTTCCACTGTCGCGGCAACAACGAAATCGTTCTCACGAAAATAATTCCTATGGGCAAACGCATCGGTTTCTGCACGCTTGGTCAGTGCCGTGCCGCCTTCGGGCTGACGGTTGCCGGCGAAGAAGCCTCGGGCCAGCGGACTCCACGGAATGAGCGCCACACCCCGGTCGATACACAACGGATTCATCTCCCGCTCTTCCTCACGATAGATCAGATTGTAGTGGTTCTGCATGGTCACGAAACGGTGCCAGCCCTGTTCCTTGGCTTCATAGAGAGCCTTGGAAAACTGCCAGGCCGCCATGCTACTCGCGCCCAAATAGCGCACCTTGCCGCTGCGCACGAGGTAATCCAGGGCTTCCAGGGTTTCTTCAATCGGAGTGGAAAAATCCCAGCGGTGGATCTGATACAGGTCGATATAATCCATCTTGAGACGACGCAGAGAATGCTCGCACGCCTCAATAATATGCTTACGACTCAGCCCGCCACGGTTTGGCCCGGGCCCCATCTTGCCCCATACTTTGGTGGCAACGACAATATCATCGCGTGAGGCCATCTCCCCCAGCCAGTGTCCGGTGATCTCCTCACTCAGGCCAATCGAGTAGACATCGGCGGTATCGAAGAAGTTTACACCGGCTTCTAGGGCCACGACGAAATGCTCACGCGCGTCGTTCTGACCCAGGGCCCAGTCGCGCGGCATCGCCCAGTCGGGCTGCGGACCGCCGCCATAGCTCATACAGCCGAGACACAGCCGCGACACGGTTATTCCAGTGTTACCAAGCTTTGCAAACTGCATACTTCCTCCAATGCACTAGTGACGCGGTTGCCGGTGGGCGAAGTCCGCTGCGATCTCCGAAAACGTGGCCCAGTTCACACCAGCGTGACTGTTGAAATATTCAATCAGGCGCTCGTGCATCATCAGCACCTGCGGGCGACCGCTCACGTCCGGATGGATGGTCATGGTGAACACGGCATAGTCGTACTCGCGGTAGATCCAGTCGAACTGATCACGCCACATTTGTTCGATGTCGCGGGGATTCACAAAGCCGTGGCTATTAGGCGATTTTTTGATGAACATCATGGGCGGCAGGTCGTCGAGATACCAATTGGCCGGAATCTCGACCAGGTCGGTTTCCTCACCGCGCATGAGCGGCTTCATCCACTCTACCGCCGGTTTGGAGTAGTCGATATTGGTCCAGGTATCGCCGACCCGGACATAATAGGGATGGAAGTCGTTATGCATCAGACTGTGGTCATAGTGGAAACCGTGTTTGAGCAGGAGTTCGTTGGTCACGTTCGAGAACTCCCACCACGGGGCCACATAACCGGACGGACGGTTGCCCGACTTTTCCTCGATCAGGCCGATGGTTTTGACCAGCACGTCTTCCTCTTGCTGGGGTGTCATGGCAATCGGATTTTCGTGGGAGTAGCCGTGTGCCCCAATCTCGTGTCCGGCCTCAACAATCATGTGGGTCTGCTCGGGAAACGTCTCGATCGAGTGACCAGGAATAAACCAGCTTGTCTTGATGCCGTACTTCTCAAACAGCTTGAGCAAACGCGGTACACCGATTTCGCCGGCAAACAGACCGCGCGAAATATCGTCCGGCGAGTCTTCGCCACCGTACGATCCCAGCCAGCCGCCGACCGCGTCCACGTCAATTCCATAGGCAAGCTTGATGTCCTTTGTGGCCATATCTTCTCCTTCTCCTGCGCCTGTTTCAGGCTCGTGTGTCCAGGACTTTATCCATAACGTATTGCGCCAGTTGATGGATACATTCTTCGAGGTGACAGTAGCGTCCAGGCTGCGCCATACGCGATACCAACCCCCGCTGAACCGACTCGCACGCCCACATGTCCTGTGAGTTGATAAACTCGATCCCCTCGATCGCGGGTGCCAGGTGTTGCTCAAAGTCGGGCATTTCTAAAGTCTCTGGCGGGAAACACAGGGACAGGCTCCACGTAATGCGGTCAGCGGCTTGGGGCAGGATCTGTCCATAAAACATGCCATCCGGCAACGGGGTGAAGAGATGGGTTGGATAGATATTGATAAAGTCTCCGCGCAGGCGCTCTTCGGTAGACAAACTCTCAATCAACGGGAAAGGAGAAGGTAACCACTCGGTCTTGCCAGGTTCGGCTTCCGTCACCCCCGGTGAATAAAACGTTGCCCCCGGCGTTGCGAAATCTCCCCAGATGATCCCAAACGCGCCGTTATAAGCCGCGTTGGTAATATTGTAAGCCTGATGCGAGGCATTAAGGACGGAATGGACTGGCATCACATCGTGCGGTCCCTTATGCAGACCAAGAACGTGGTAGGCTTCCATATAGTTCTCGACCATGATCTTCCAATTCCAGTTGCCCTCATAGACTAACGTTTTGACAGTCTGCATCTCGCTCAGATGGTAGTGCTGTAATCGCTCGGAGAGGGGAGCCAACTTGGGTCCAAGCGGCGCAGCCTGCTGATCAAAATTGACAAAGATAAACCCCTCCCAGGTCTCGACCCGTGGCGAGGCTAATTGACACTGTTCTTTGTCAAAGTTGTCAGTGCGTTGCATCTCGGGCGCGCCAATGAGTTCACCTTTCAGAGAGTAGGTCCAGCCGTGGTAGGGGCACTCAAACCGGCGGAGGTTGCCGTGTCCTTCCACCACCTGAGTGGCCCGATGCCGACAGACGTTCGATAACACCCGAACCTGGTTGTCCTCGTCTCGGACAACAATTAGGCGCTCGCCCAGCAGCGTCAGTGTAAAAAAATCTCCCGGCTTCTCTACCTGGTCTGTCCGTCCGATACAGAGCCATTCTTTCAAGAAAATTCGCTCGACTTCTTGCGCATAAAATTCAGGCGAGGTGTAACAGGCAGGCGGGAGCATCGAGGCTTGGGACAGCGGTCGTCGCGCCGCCCCCAAATCATCGCCAGTTATCACACCGGGCATAATGTCCTCCTTTCGATCCGGATGGGTGTCCCCTGAGCCGGACCCTAGCTCTGTCGTGTATTGAGTGTCAAGGAAAACGTTGGTTGTAGAGGCGTACGAACTCCCATACGCTCTCATAACCCATCAATATGAAGCAAAAGGAGAACAAAAATGGGCGCAGAAAAGATCTGTCGGATCTGTCTTAAAGCAAGATCTTTATCGAGTGTGTTCATCCTCTTCCTCACCTGGTCTATCGCTCAAGCCGACGATGTGGCCAAGAGTCCGTATGGCCCGGATGATGAGATTGGAGTGCTGAACGAATTAACCGAGGCCAATACCCTGGCCGTCTTACAGCGTGTCAGCAGCGGCAAAACGTATGACCTCAGCGTTGCAAATTTCGTGGGGATGCCCGGCCTGGCCGACTTCGGGTTGGGCGACCCGCCGTTTCATATGTGGATGACACATACGCCACGCGGGATGCGGGTCGAGCAACTGGCCCCGGCCGGCGGTCCGCCCAACCTCGCCTTATACGATGATGCCTATACCCTGTCCGCTCATACGGGCACCCATATTGATGCGTTGAATCATCTCGGACGGGGCGAGAAAATTTTTAATGGCTACGACGCCTCGACCTATTTGAGCGACAAGGGCTGGACCAAGGCCGGAGCGGATGCCATCCCTCCCATTATTACCCGTGGGATTCTGATTGACGTGGCCGGTGAGCAAGGCGTGGACATGCTCCCTGCCTCATATGAGATTACGGTCGAAGACCTTCAGCGAGTGATGAAGAAGCAGGGCGTCCGTCTCCAGAAGAACGACGCCGTTTTAATCCGCACCGGACGCATGACGGTCTGGCCTGACCCCAAAAAGTTCGTACATAACGACCCAGGTCTTACCAAAGAAAGTGCCACCTGGCTGGTCGATAACGGCGCGGTCATTCTTGGGGCGGATAATATGGGAGTCGAAAAATTTCCGATGGCAAAAGACAGTGTGCATGTCTACTTGTTTACCGAACGGGGGGTGTGTCTGCTTGAGTTGCTGTGGCTGGAGGATTTGGCCAAGGACCAAGTGTATGAATTCGCCTTTATCGCAGCGCCGATCAAAATGCGCGGCGCAACCGGTTCGCCAATCCGTCCGCTGGCGCTACCGATTCGAGCAGAACCGAGCGAATAAAAAGGGGGTGGAAGCGTTCCGTTACACACAGAGACGCGGAATAACGTATTCCCCAAAGCGTTCCATCTCTTCCAACATGGGATGAAACTGGAGGAGAAAAGTGGTCACGCCAATGTCTTGAAAGGCACGGAACTGATCGGCGATCTGTTGAGGAGTACCCACCATGCCGGCGGCTGTTCCGCCGTTTGTACCAATATGGCCGACTGCGTATCCGTACGTCCGAGTCATGACAGCTTTACGGTCAACGCCAGCGATCGGTTCTTCATAGCGTAGGCTATGCAGCCGGGCGTGTTCTTCTTGCGCTGCCGTCGTTGAGTCACGGCAGATCACGAACGCGCTCATACCAAACTGTACCTCACGGCCCTGTTCTGCCGCAGAGGCACGAACTTGATCGACCAACGTCTTTGTTTCATCTACTGGACGTCCGTTTATGAGATACACATCGGCGAGCTTTGCCGCCAAACGCTGAGCCACGTCAGACTCTCCACCAAAGTAAATGGTCGGATGTGGTTTACGAATGGGAGGCGGCGTCAGGGTAATATCGTCGATCTGATAATAGCGTCCTTCAAAACTAAAATGCGGCTGGGTCCACAGTCCTTTGAGAATGGTGAGAAATTCTTCAGATCGGACATAGCGATCATCGTGCGGCATGGGTGGTAATCCCATCGCCTCCCATTCACGTTGCCACCAGCCAGTCACAAGGTTAAGCGCGGCTCGGCCACCACTAATCTCGTCAATACTACAGGCCATCTTGGCCACTGTTGCCGGATGCTTAAAGGCCGGACGCACGGCCGGCATAAGTTCAATGTTCTTAGTAATTGCGGCCAAGGCCGCACTGGTCGTCCAAGCGTCCTGCTGATTCAGCTCGGGGCCAAACGGATTAAACGTATGCTCGGCCAGCAACACAGTGGCAAAGTCCAGCTCTTCGGCCAGCAGTGTCAGGCGCTTGGTATACTCAAAGGAGGCATCCATCGTGTCTGGGTCTTTTGAGATGATCCAATTGCCATACACTGGCGTCCAGAAGCCCAGGCGCATTTTATCGCTTGACGGGTTTTCCATATTGTTCAACCTCTTAACCTGGTTATGCCTCTCAGATTCCTGAGACACTGCTTATAGAGAAGGACCATACCGGTCTCCTTCGAGCGCCCGGTCCATCTCGCACCAGTCCTGAAGTAACAACTGAGAATGGGCCTCACAAGCCAACCGGATACGCTTCCTTGCCTCACCACCACAGATGTGATGGGCTGGCAGCAGTGCATACCGACCTGCTCGCTACCCTGGAAACCCGTCTTCAGAGTCGAACCCGGTTCGTTGACGCTGATACGACCGCCAAACGTGCGGCGGTGTTGGTCCCGTTCTTCGAGCGTGCGGGAGAGTATCATCTCCTCTTTACCCTCCGCACATCCAACCTCCCGACTCACAAAGGCGATGTTTCTTTTCCGGGTGGACGAGCGGACAAAAAGGATGGGTCGCTCCTGTACACCGCCCTGCGAGAATCCGAAGAAGAGCTAGGCTTGCGCCCGTCTGACGTCCACCCGATTGGCCCCTTGGACGACCTGCGCACCATGGCCAGCAACTATGTGGTCACGCCCTATGTTGGGATGATTCCCCACCCGTACGATTTTCAACCCAACGCCTGGGAAGTGGCAGAGATTTTCTCCGTGCCGTTCACGTTTCTCGCCGACCGCGGCAACCTGAATGCGGAAACCTGGCTGTACGACGGCGCAACTATTCCCATTCAGACCTATCGCTACCAGGGCTATAAAATCTGGGGCGCGACCCAGCACATGATTGAGAACATGCTGGATATTCTGAAGGTTCCCTGAGCGAGCGAAACTCGGGGGGTCACGGAGATTGCATACCGCTACCCACCTGAGACCCTAATCCCGTCCGGCCTCAATAATCTTTTCCGCCAGACCAATTGGATCGGTGAAAATCACCTCATGGCTGCCCGGCATTTGCACCAGCCGATATAGCCCCAGGCGGTTTGACATGCGCGGATGCCAGCCCCACTCTCCGGGCGGCAGGGCAATGTCTTCCGTACAGTTCAGAAAACTCTTGGGGATGTCTAAGGCGTGAAACGGCTTCATGTCGAGCGTATCGCAAAACGGCTGATACGGTTCGGGCGAGAGCCGGGCATAGGCCGTTTGGGCCAGTTCCAGGTCAGCGTCGTTGATAAATACCTCGCGCCAAATCGGGAACGGCAGGGTCACGGTATAATCGCTCGACTGCGTTACCAACTCGGCAAACAGAGCGCGATAGTGCTCCGGAATCTCATCCAGCAGACTATTGCCGTCCTCGCACACAAACGCGTTCCAAAAGATCAGCCGTCGAATCCGCTCGGGAAGAGCCGGAGCAACCTGGGAGAGAATCGTCCCGCCAAAGCTATGGCCGAGCAGGACAATGTCGCGCAGGTCTTTTTCAAGGATGAAGTCGATAATCGACTGCGTGCACTGGGCGTGATTGACGTTTTTATCAACGCCTTTGCCGTGGCCGGCTATGGTCGGGACTGAATGCCTGATGACCTTTCTCCGCCAGGTGAGCACACACCGGCTCCCAGGCAGAGCCGTCGTGCCATGAGCCATGAACCAGGACAAATGTGGACATGCTGCCTCCTACTCGAGCCTTGGTATGATATGCCCGTACGGACTGTCAATGCAGACACCCCGACTTACCCCATCTCATACAGAATGATAGTGATCGTAACCAGGAACACAGGAGGGGATGCATGCAGCAGTGCAGACACCCCGACTTACCCCATCTCATACAGAATGATAGTGATCGTAACCAGGAACACAGGAGGGGATGCATGCAGCAGTTCCACACCGAGCGGGAACAGCGCTTCATAGACCTCGCGGCCACCTTAGCCGACGACTTTGCCACACGCGCGGCCCAGCACGATGAAGAAGGCTCTTTTCCGTATGAGAATTACGAGCGGCTGAAAGAGACCGGCTACAGCGTGCTGACCATACCCGAAGAGTTGGGCGGCATGGGCGCCAACCTCTTGGAACGGATCAAAGCGCAGGAACGGCTGGCCCAGGGCTGCGGTCCGACGGCGCTGGCCATCAATATGCATTTCAATGTGATGAGCCTCCTCATCAACCTCTGGCAGCGGGAGCGTCCGGCTCCCGTCGAAGCCATGCTGCGTCAGATCGCCGCTGAGCGGCTCATTATCGGCGGCTCGGGTTCCGAGCCGGACAACGCGGTTTCCATTCTTCGTCCGCGGACTACGGCAGAACGGGTGGACGGCGGCTGGCGGGTGAGCGGACGTAAGATCTTCAGCACCCAGTCTATTGCGCTCGATCGATATTTTGCAGAAGCGACCTGGAAGGAAGGTGTCCACGACGGCAAGCAGACCGGGACGATTATTACCTTTCTGATTCCGCGCGACACACCGGGTTTCATCATCAAAGACGACTGGCATACCATGGGCATGCGCTCAACCGAGTCGAGAAGTACCGAACTCAAAGATGCCTTTATTCCGGAATCCGCGGTCTTCTTGGAGCGTCCGGTAGTCACTCGCGGCGGGATAACCAATCTGTTCCCGCGCGCGCCGTTTACCATCGGCAGCGTGTATATCGGCATTGCCACTGCGGCCCGTAATTTTGTGGTAGAGTTTATGCGTGACCGGCCGCGTTTTCCGCTCAACACACCAATGAGTCATCTGCCGAGTGTCTATACCAAAGTCGGCGAGATGGACATGCTGCTGGAAGCGGCCCGGGCCGGTCTGTGGAAAGCCGCGACCGAGGCCGACCGGGAAGCGCCCCGTACCTGGCTGCGCAAAAGTGTGGCTGCCAGGATGGTCGCCATGGAGAACTCCGCTCGCGTGGTTGACCTCGCCATGCGGGCTGTGGGAGGTGCTTCGTATTTTAAGCGCTTGCCCTTAGAACGCTATTATCGTGATGTGCGGGCTGGCCTATTCCACCCTTTCGACAGCGACGAGACCCTGGAACTCCTCGGCAAAACCGCCTTCGGGATAGCCATGTACGATGAAGACACGATCCGCGCCCTCAAGGAATTCTAAGAAAGGGCCCCTCATGTCACACCCAGTCCGCTTCGGCATTCAGGTTCCACAACAAAACGGGGACTGGAACGATATGCTCAGGCTGTGGCAAGAAGCAGACAGTCTGGGATTTGATACAGCCTGGGTCTTCGATCACTTTCTACCGATTTTTTCCGATCCAACCGGCCCGTGCCTGGAAGGCTGGACCGCCTTATCGGCTCTGGCTATGGCAACCCAGCGGGTACGCCTGGGCGTCATGGTGACGGGCAATACCTATCGCCACCCGGCTGTCCTGGCCAAGATGGCGACAACGGTGGACATCATTAGCAACGGACGGCTGATTTTCGGGATTGGCAGCGGCTGGTTTGCGTTGGAGCACGAGGCCTACGATATTCCCTTTCCCACAACCGGGGAGCGGCTGATCAGCCTGGACGAGTCAATCACCCTGATTAAGCACCTCTGGACGCGGGAGCGAGCGAATTTTACGGGGCGCCATCACCATTTGCACGATGCGCCCTTTGAGCCAAAACCGATCCAGCAGCCGCACCCGCCGATCCTGGTTGGGGCCGGTGGGGAAAAGGTCGCTTTGGGTATTGTGGCGCGTCACGCGGACATGTGGAACAGCTTCGGCACGCCGGAGACCTTTCGGCATAAGATCGAGGTTCTGGCCGACCACTGCTCGCATATCGACCGAGACCCGGACGAGATTGAGAAGTCCGTCCTGATCTCGACGACCTTCTCCTCCGATCACAATATGCGCAAGCTGATTGAAGGCTATCTTGCCGTGGGTGTGACCCATATTGTCTTCTCGGTCTCCCCGTCAACCGAGCCCCAACTCCTGCGTCATTTTGCCCAGGACATCATGGCGACATTCCGCTAAATAGCTGCAGCAGTTTTTCATATTTCACAGGAAAGGAGACAGGCCATGCTCTATGTTGTCACAACCAAAATTCTTCGGTCGCAGATTCCCGAAGATCAGGCTGCCGAACTCATCCAAAAAGAAATGGCCCATGCGCGCCAATTTATTGAGCAAAAGAAAATCCTGGCGGCTTACCGTCGGCTCGGCGGTGGGGGATCGTTCTTTATTGTCGATGCAGACTCAAACGAAGAGGTCCACCAGATTTTCTCCAGCCTGCCCCTGGCGCGCTATCTGGAGTTTGAGGTCACACCGGTCCTGTTGCATCCCCTCTTTGGCGGGCCGGCATAAAAGAAGGGGAGCATTATGGCCACTGCTTCTATCGGCGCGCCTCTTAAGCCGCGCCGGCGTTTTCTTGGCCGTCCCATCCCGGCTGAGGGCGCAAACGGGCTATTCACGCAATCCTGGTTCCCCCTATGTCTCTCAAGCCAAGTGGCCAAAGGTCAGGTCCGGGGTGTGGATTTTCTTGACGGACGGGTCGTTATTTTCCGCGGGGGGAACGGCAGGGCTCAGGTGCTGAGCGCCTACTGTCCACACGTTGGCGCAGACCTCTCCGTGGGTGAGGTACTAGGCAATACCATTCGCTGCGCTTTTCATCACTGGCAGTACGACCAACGCGGCGTGTGCGTCAAAACGGGCATTGGCGACCCGCCACCACCCGGCGCCTGTTTGTTTCACTTTCCCACAGCCGAAAAATATGGCCTGATCTGGGCCTTTAATGGCGAAACAGCGCTCTTTGCGCTACCGGACTTCCCGTATCCCGAGGATGAACTCGCCATACAGGTTGAGGCGATTGAGGCGGTTCTCCCAGTCGATCCGTGGGTCTTGTGCTGCAACACGCCGGACATGCAGCATATCAAAGCCCTGCATGGCGTCACGTTTGACCAGGAAGACCCGGATGAAGATATCGAGTGGACGGCCCACTCCATGCTGTACGATTTCAAAGGCCGCCACGCCAATGGCGAGCCGATTGAATATCGGATTGGTATTTATGGCACCAGCATCTTCTATCAGAGCAGCATCTTTGATGGGCGCTGGTTTGGCTTCTTGGCTCCTTTTGGCCTGCCCCGTCCGGGTCGGACAACAACCTATATGATTGTCGTTGCCCGCAAGTCGGACAGCGATGCCGCCTCAACCGAAGCCTTCCTCCAATTCGCCATGCAGCTCGAAAAAAAAGTTGTGGGGGAGGATGTGCCCATTATGCAAACCATTCATTTTCAGCCCGGCACACTGACAAAGAGTGATAAAGCCCTGAGCAAATTCTTCCAGTACTTACGGGACTATCCGCGCGCGCATCCGTCAGCCGAGTTTATTACGTGACCCAGGTACCGGGTCTCAAAAGACTTTCCAGAAAAAGGAGCAGCCGATGAATATCAACGAAGCGGTGGAAACCCTGTGGCAGGCTATCCAGAGCGGGCAGTATCCGCCTCCCGGTTTGGAAAAGGCCTTGAATTTTGAGAATGCCTATCAGATTCAACTGGCGATTCTGGAACGGCACCTGAGCGCGGGCGAACAACTCGCGGGCTGGAAGGTCGGTCTCTCGTCCGATGCTACCCGTCAGATGTTTGGTCTCGATGCCCCGATCAGTGCCTATCTACTGGCCAGCCGTCGGTTTCAGAGCGGAGGCAGCTTTAACTGTGCCGACTTTCGCAAGCCGATTATTGAATCTGAGCTGTGCATCATCATGGGGCAGAAATTGAAAGGTCCTGGCGTCACTCGCGAGCAGGCTTTGGCTGCCGTGGCCGGTGCCGCTCCGGCTCTGGAGTTAGTGGACATGCGGCTCAATATTGGCGCGGACCTCCCGCTCGGTGTTGCCGATGGGGTAGCGCAGTGGGGATTTGTGACAGGCCCTGAGGTCAGACCCTACCCGGCGGATGTGGACCTCGGAGCCATGACCGCGGAAACCAGGCGAAACGGCGAGGTCGTGGCCAGTGTACAGGGCGAAGATGCAATTGACGATCAGTTGCAGACGGTTGCCTGGCTGGCGAACCATCTGGCGCAATTCGATCTGGCCTTGGAGGCGGGCCAGTACATTATGACCGGTTCGATGACCAAGCCGACACCCATTGAAAAGGGCGATGCCTGGGAAACTACCTTTTCCTCGTTTGGCAGCGTGTCCGCGACGTTTGCCTAACGACCGTGGCAGGGGGCTATTACTTCAGGACAGGGCAGCTCAATCTGACCGGTCCCGCCGCCCCTACCAGGGCAGCACTTCGCCGTTGGCGTGCCAGAACTTTCCGGTTGTTTCCAGGGTGAGCGCATCCATCCGGGCAAGCAGGCCGCGTGCCGCCTGCTCGGGTTCAATCAGTTGGCTGCGCGCACTCTCGGGGAGATTGGGCACCAGTTGGGTATTGACCATCCCAGGGTGGAGTAAGGCCACCGCGATTCCGCGCTCTTTGAGGTCCTGGGCCAGCGCTGCCCCCAACATATTGGCCGCAGCCTTGGACATCCGATAGCCGTACAGCCGGCCCGAGGTGTTGTCGGTAATCGAGCCCATCCGGCTGGTCACAATGCCTATTTTTGCGCCGTGACCGAGGCAGGACTGGAGGGCGTGGACAACGCGCAAGGGTCCCAGCGCATTGACTTCAATCTGGCGTTGCACGTTGGCAATGGGTAAGGCTTCGAGGCTGTCGTCCAGATAGATCCCGGCTACATGGATAAGCACGTCCACATGCGTACCGATCAAGCGCTGGGCCAGAGCGTGGACCGCCGAGTCCGACGTCACATCGACGCCCGTCTCGACGCGCGCACCCTTTGCTACCAAGGCGGGCGAGTCATCCAAACAGGCGGCAATCACATTCTCCCCGCGCTCGCATAATTGCAGACACAGCGCATTTGCAATGCCTCGGTCGGCTCCAATAATCACATAGGTTGCCATGCTGTTTCCCTCGATGCCTTCAGTCGTGTCTGCGGCTATGCTACCTTTTGGCAGGAGCTTTTGCCAGTTCAGCACGAGCAGTTCACCCCGGAACGCGACCACCGCTTATGTCAGAGAGAGACCCGTCCGCCGTCAGGCGCAAACTCGCCGCCATCCTGAGCGCCGATGTCCAAGGCTATAGTCGCCTCATGGGTGATGATGAGGTTGCCACGATTCGGACGCTGACCGCATATCGGGAGCTGATGACCCAGACCATTCAGCACCATGCCGGCCGGGTGGTCGATTCCCCCGGCGATAATCTCCTGGCCGAGTTTTCGAGCGTGGTTGACGCGGTGCAATGCGCAGTTGAGGTGCAGACTGAGCTTGCCGTGCGGAACGCCGAGCTTCCGGCAGACCGACAGATGCACTACCGCATGGGTATCAACGTCGGCGACGTGGTGGTTGAGGATGAGCGTATTTACGGAGATGGGGTCAACATCGCGGCCCGTTTGGAAAGCCTGGCTGAAGGGGGAGGTATCTGTATCTCGGGCGCCGTGCATGAACAGATAGCAAACAAGCTCGACTTGGTGTTCACATATCAGGGCGAGCAGAGGGTGAAGAATATCGCCAAGCCCATTCAGGTCTATCAGGTGCGCTGGGAGGCGGTAGACCTCGCGCCGCCCACACTCGACAACGACCTCCCCCCCTGGAACCAAAACCCCCAGGACCCGGATCGCTGATCACCCTCGGTCTGGTCGTCCTTGTGATTCTCGGCCTTGGCGCTTTTGCCCTCAAAGACTGGTACCCGCTCTTATCATCGTCAGCCTTCTGGAATCCACCGCGCCTACCGCTACCCGACAAACCCTCGATTGCCATACTGCCCTTTACGAATATGAGCGGCGAGCCGGAGCAGGAGTATTTCAGCGACGGCATCACCGAAGACATTATTACCGACCTCTCAAAAATCTCTGGCCTATTTGTCATCGCCCGCAATTCCTCGTTTACCTATAAGGGTCGAGCGGTCGATGTTGAGCAGGTCGGGCGCGACTTGGGCGTCCGTTATGTTTTGGAAGGGAGTGTGCGCCGAGCCAATGACCGGGTTCGTATCAATGCTCAGTTATTAGACGCCACCACTGGCGGTCATGTCTGGGCGGAGCGCTATGACGGCGAAATGCAGGATATCTTTACCCTCCAGGATCAGATCACACAGCAAATTGTCCAGGCCCTCCACATCACCCTGACCGCGGACGAACAAACCCGTTTGGTCCAAAGATCGACCGATAACCTCCAAGCCTACGATTTCGTTTTGCGCGGGGAAAGCTATCTCTGGCGCACAACGCAGGAATCGCTGGTCCAGGCCCGCCGTTTGTTTGAGCAGGCCATCGCCCTGGACGCGCAGTATGCCGCGGCCTATGCCTGGCTGGGCTGGGCAGATTTCTTCGGCTTCATCATGCAGTGGGAGCAAGACCCCCAGGTCCCACAGCGCGCGCATGCGCTCGTGCGGCGGGCGGTGGCCCTGGACGACTCCTTGCCCGTCGCGCATCGGTTATTGGGCTATATCTATCTGTTCGAGAAGCAGCATGAGCGGGCGATTAGCGAGCTTGAGCGGGCGGTGGCTCTCGGCCCGAACGATGCGGACAATTATGCCTGGTTCGGGAGCGCGCTGACTTTCGTTGGGCGACCACAGGAGGCCCTTCGACTCATCCAACAAGCCATCCGCCTCAACCCCCGCTATCCGTTTATCTATCTGCACTTCCTGGGGCATACCTACCGTGTGCTCGGTCAGACTGAAGAATCCATAGCCGTCTTAAAACGCGCGCTCGCCCACAACCCGGATTTTCTGCCGGCCTATTATAATCTGCTCCTGGCCTCGGTTGATTTGGGCCGTCTTGAAGAAGCCCGAGCGCTGGCAACGGAGATTCTCCGCCTCAGCCCCAACTTCTCGTTCACAACCATGACCCAGGCGCTTCCGTATAAAGACCCCGCCGACCTCGAACGTATCCTGGCCGCCTTTCGGGAGGCCGGCTTAGAGGAAAACGTTAGCGATTGATCTCTTTTTCGAGGGCGTGGAAGCAAAATGCGTTCAGGCTCTGGTTGGCTTTGGAGGGAGGTTCTCCTACACCGTCAGCCCGGTTGTCTCGGGCAGGCCTAACATCACATTCAAATTCTGGATGGCGACGCCGCAGGCGCCCTTTCCCAGATTATCGAGAATCGCTATCAGCAGGACATGACCGGCGGGATGGGGCGCAACGTGGAGGTCGATGCGATTGGTGTCGTTACAGGCCTGCGGGTCGAAGCTGCGTTCGTTGGTTTCCGGGGGCTGCTCGTTGGGCAGCACCCGCACAAACGGTTCATGCCGATAGCGCTCCCGTAAGACTTCCCAGATCGTATCGCCCGCTCCACTTTGTAACAGACCGGTATGAATCGGTACCTGGACCCGCATGCCGCAGCGGAACGGACCGACCGCCGGGACGAAGTGGGGTGCATAGTCGAGCAGACTGTACTTCGTCATTTCCGGAACGTGCTTATGCACCCGCTCCAGCGCGTAGGGCGCTTCGTATACTAACGAGCCCAAGCCCAGCTCAGTGTCCTCCCATTTCTCAATCAGTGGCCGTCCGCCGCCCGAATAGCCGGACAGCGCGTGAATGGAAATCGGCGTATGTTTTTCGATCAAGCCGGCCTCAAGCAAGGGCCGGACTAACAGCAGAAAAGCCGAGGGGTAGCAGCCGGGATTGGCAACATATTTTGCCTGCCGAATGGCCTTGCGTTGGTCAGGCTGGAGTTCCGGCAGACCATACACCCAACCGTCCTCGATGCGATGCGCCGTACTCGCGTCAATCAGACGGGTGTTCGTGTGCGCAGCCCACTCCGCAGCCTCGCGTGACGCGGCATCGGGCAGACACAGAATGGCCACGTCGGCTTCGTCCAACACCGCCCGCCGCGCGGCATCACTCTTGCGCTGCGCTTCGGCTACGGTCAGTAATTCGATGTCGTTTCGTCCCGTCAGCCATTCCCGGATACGCAGTCCGGTCGTGCCAACATGACCGTCGATATAGACTTTCGGGAGCATGGTTCTCGCCTTCTTGCTGTGAGCTGTATTATACGGGGTGATTTCCTGCTGTGGCAACGAGGACCACTCCCGGCCTCAATCCAGACGGACGGATAAAAAACTGAACGCTCACTCAACCTATCTGGCCCTACCGCTTGACAGACCGTTTTGGAGTATGCCACAGATAGAATATTCGTACATACAACATCATTAAGGAAGCAAGGCTTTCTTTGAAGAGGAGGGTAGTATGGCAAAGTTACGCGTGATCTCGGCAGACTCACATATGATGGAGCCGGCCGATCTGTGGCAACAACGTTTGGACAACAAATTCCGCGACCAGGCGCCGAAAGTGGTCGAAAACCCGAAGAAGCCGGGCTTCATCTTTGTGGCGGACGGCATTGAGCCCTTTCCCGTCGCCGGTGGGTTCGGGGCCGGACGGTCCGGAGAAGAGCTCAAAGACCATATGGACAAAGGCTACGAAGCCGCCCGTCCGAGCGGATGGGACCCGGTCGAACGCATCAAAGACCAGGAGATCGATGGGGTCGAAGCGGAGGTGCTCTACACCACGCTCGGTATGCCGCTCTTCGGGCTGCCCAATGCCGACCTGCAACGGGCCTGCTTTCGCTCCTATAACGACTGGGTCTCAGAGTTCTGTTCGCATAGTCCCAAACGCCTGTACGGCATCAGCCTGATCTCTCTCGAAGATATTGATGAGGGGGTCAAAGAACTGGAGCGGACGCATAAGCAGGGTATGCGCGGGGCCATGATTTGGGGTTCGCCGCCGGAGGACAAGCCGTATAGCAGCCGCGAGTACGATCCCTTTTGGCAGGCGGCCGCGGAACTCCACATGCCGCTCTCACTCCACGTGATTACCGGCAAGAGTAAAGAGAGCAGGGTCGATTTTTCGCAGATCAGCCTGTTCTATATGAACGTGATCCACGAAGTGCAACGGTCCCTGTCCACACTCGTTTTTGGTGGTGTGTTGGAGCGTTTTCCCGAACTGAAAATTGTTTCCGCCGAAAATGACACGGGCTGGTTCCCGCACTTCATGTATCGTATGGACCATGCCTACGATAAATTCCACGCCATGGAAAAAGAGCCCCTGCCGATGAAGCCGAGCGAATACGTCCGGCGGCAGGTCTGGGCGACCTTCCAGGACGATCCGGTTGGTCCGGCGACCTATAAGATTTTTGGCGAGGACAATTACATGTGGGCGTCCGACTTCCCGCATACCGACTCAACCTGGCCGGAATCCCGTCAGTGGATCAAGAAGGACTTCAACGGCGTGCCGGAGGAGATCACCCGCAAAATCGTCTTTGAGAATGCGATCAAGGCGTACCGGATGGACCTAGACTAGTCAGGGCCGCTGATTCGTGTAAAACGGAAAGGGTCGGGGAGTCTTCCCTGACCCTTTTGTTTTTCTTCGGTGTGCACTGCTGGAAGGTGGTCCGGGTCATTTGAAACGTACGGTTTCGGCCAGTACAAAAGGAGAGCCTGATGTCTGTTTCAAGAAGGATGCTACCCATACTCGTTGCAGGAATAGCCCTTTCTTGGCTGCTGCCTGCGGCTGCCCTGGCGTGCCGCTGTCTGCCGCCTCCGTCGCCGAATTTTGGGCTGGAAAAGTCAGACGTCGTCTTTGTCGGCAAAGCGACCGACGTGGAAACGATAGAAGCGGATGGCTGGTTGTACGGCACCTTCAAGCAGATGATGGGCTCGGAGCAGCTGTACGAGTTTGAAACCCTACGGGTGACGCTGGAGGTCACAACCCCGCTTAAGGCGGCTGATGAGTCTCCACTGATTCTCGAAACGTTGGCCTCACAGGAACAGTGCGGCATTCCGTTTCAGACCGGGAAAGAATACGTCGTGTATGCCTACCGCAGTCCGCAGGGCGATTTGAAAACCGATATGTGCACCCGGACTGATACGGTCGCCAAGGCGGCTGAAGATATGGCAGTCCTGGTTGAAAAAAAGGAGCGCTCCACCGTAACCCGTGTCAGGCCTCCGTCCCCCTGAGGACATTACCGTCATTCAGGAAAACGATAATGTCCTCGAACGCTCGGGGATCCTGCGCAAAGAACAGGTGGCCGCCTTTAAAGAGGGCCATCCGGGAAGTCGCAATCTGTCGGTGCAGCGCTTCCTGGTTGGCGACCGGGGCGACCCCGTCATACCGCCCCCCGCAGATCAGCACCGGCATCCCGAGCTGAGGCAGGCGGCTATAGGTATCGTATTTTTGGCGGGCCTCGATTTGGCGGCGCGCCCCAATGGCCGCACTCCCTGTGCGGATGGCCAGTATCTCATCGATTGGGGTTTGAAACTCCTGACCGTTAGCTGCCTGCCAGGCCGCGTCCCGGCGCAGGTCGCTCAGCTCGACTACCCGTCACACCCTGAAATACGACAATCCGCTTCTCCTTGAGATTGCGTAGAACGTTGGCAAACTTTTCTTTTGCGGTTTTGCCAGTCAGCAGGTGAAGTCCAAGCGATGGCGGGCCGGCATTCTGCATCTTCTCAACCATGTTCTGGAACCATTCTATTGAATGACCACTCCTATCCGCCCAATCCAGGACAAGCAGGCCGGCCCCTTCCAGAATGTCCTTCATATTCGCTATAGGAGCGAGCGTGCTGATGGACCGTTCTTCCGCCCACGGCACTGGATAGTGGGGCTCTCCTCCTGTTCCCTGAAAAATGTCATGAAAGACTAAACGGCCTCCCGGCTTGAGGACCCGAGCGATCTCGGAATAAAAGCCATGTTTATCCGCAATATTCATCTGGACGTGCTCGGTCCAGACAATATCAAAAGCCTGATCGTTGAATGGGAGTTCCAGCGCATTGGCCTGGCGAAATTTTACGACCTCTTGTAAGCCGACCAGTTTCGCAAGAGCGTTCGCGACATCAATATATTCCTGTGTGAGGTCAACCCCGGTCACCTGGCACTGATACTCTGTGGCCAAATATCTGGCGGAACCACCCAGCCCACACCCCACATCAAGTATGTGCATTCTAGCTGTTAAGCTGGCGCGGCGGGCTAACTCGATGGTGGCATCACGGCCCCGAATATGAAATTCATCCACAGGGGCAAGATCGATAGGTGTGAGTTGGTGTACGTCTTTGCCCATGTCGCTCAGGGCCTTGAGGATAGAATCCAAGATTCCACCAACGCCATAATGATTTTCAACAGGATTTGTTGTGGTCATAGTAAGGTTCCAGTCTGCGTCTTGCTTAGCTTTTGAGATCGCGCAGGATCAAACTGTACATGACTGCGTCCCGAGCCTGATTGTGCACGAAGAGTCTCTGGCGTAACACGCCTTCTCGGAAGGCCCCTAACTTCTCGGCAACGCGCTGGCTGGCTTGATTGTCTACATCAATAACAAGTTCTAGACGGGAGAGATCAGAGCATGGCTTCATCTTTAAAGAAGGCGATAATTTCCTCAAATGCTTTGGGGTCCTGCGTAAAGAATAGATGGCCCCCTTCAAACAGCGACATTTGGGCGGTGGGAATCTGGCGGAGTAATGCTTCCTGATTATCCACCGGCGCTATCCCATCATACCGCCCACCACAGACGAGAGTCGGCATGTTGAGCTGAGACAAACGCTCATATGTATCGTGCTCTTGTCGCGCTTCGATCTGGCGCCGCGCACCAATAATCTTGTCAGGTTCGTCCACCCCCATCGTCCGAATGGCGAGCATCTCATCCATCAAAGTCTGAAACTCCTGGGCGTTAGCTGCTTGCCAGGCAGCATCGCGGCGCTCATCGCTCAGCTCGACCACTCGTTTGGCCCACTCCTCCGCGGAGAGTGAAGCAAGTTCATGCAACGGATATGAAGCTCCTCCCTCCCCACCGCTACTTGTACAGCCAAGGATCAACCGCTTGACGCGGCTCGGATACCGCAACGCAAATTCCTGTGCAACCATGCCACCAAAAGAGATACCGATCACCAGACATGACTCCCATCCAACAGCTTCGAGCAGACCATCCGCATCAGCCGCATAGTCCGCCATGGTGTAGGCACTGTCGGGTTTGTCCGTTTGACCCAAGCCACGCTGGTCATAGGCCAGGACCTCAAAATGTTCCGTGAGCGGCGAATCAAACGCATTCGGCGAACGCCGCAGATCTCCACCCGTTCCGCTGATGTAGAGCAGGCGCGGTCCGACCCCGCGCAGTTCGTAATACATTTGAATGTCACGGACAGCAGTAAATGGCATAGTAGGCCTCCGGCAGCGTTTCCGTGTGTCCTTAAGCAACCTTGGGGATAAACGCGGCGTATGTGTCCAACAGCGGGAAGATCGCCTCTTTCCCTTCGGACGGTACAAAAAATACCGCTCGCTCAGCTCCCAACTCGCGGTATTGTTGCAGCACCGCCTCATCTTCCGGAGCGCCCAGGAAGGAAATTGAGATGTCATCCGGTTGACGGCCGGCCTTTTCGGCCCGGGTCCAGAGGTCGTTCACGACCGCGGGCAAGTCTTTATAGGCCTGAGCATTGGGAAACCAGCCATCACAATAGCGCACCACCCGGTCGAGTCCGTTTGAGGTGTGTGAACCCAGGATGATGGGCGGATGGGGTTTCTGCACGGGCTTCGGGTAGGACCAGATCGGATCAAAGTTGACGAACTCGCCGTGATACTCGGCTTCCTCTTCGGTCCAAATGGCTTTCATCGCCTCAATTTTCTCACGTAAGACCTTCCAACGTCGTTTGAACGGCGTCCCGTGGTTCTCCATCTCTTCGGCGTTCCACCCACCACCGATACCAAAGAGCAGACGCCCGTTGGAGATCTGATCAACCGAGGCAACCTCGTTGGCCATCGTAATCGGGTCGCGCTCCATAGCCAGACAAATCCCACTCCCGATTTTGATATTGGTGGTGACGGCGGCGGCGGCGGTGAGCGTCACAAACAGGTCGTGCGTATGCCAGTACTCCTTGGGCAAATCACCCCCAAGGGGAAAGGGAGTACGGCGGCTGGCCGGGATATGGGTGTGTTCCGGGTACCACACGGACTCAAAACCGCGTTCTTCGCAGGCAACGGCCAGCTCATCCGGCCGGATAGAATAATCCGTGGCAAACATCTCAATACCGAGTTTCATCTGACCCTCCTTTAGACATTGGCACTCTGCGCCTGTCATGACACCCTGCCCTGCCAAAGTCAAGCAACACGCCGACGAAGCGCGTTGACGCTCAGGAGGGTGAACGATAGGCTACGGAGTCCCCTTTCAGAGCTATGCAAAGGAGCTATAGCGGCCATGAGCAGGGAAGACAGTGAAAGACTAATAGACCGTTCAGAAACGAATGGAACATCTCGGATCGAAGACCTGGAGGCCTTCGGCCCACCGCGTCCCACCACACCTGCCCATATTATTCAGGACGACCGGGAAGCGGTTGATATCGCCCACCGTTTGGCAAAAAGCTTTGCGCAGGAAGCGGCGCTGCGTGACCGGGAACGCCGACTGCCGCTTGCCGAACTGGACGCATTCTCGCAGAGCGGCTTGTGGGGCATGACCGTACCCAAAGTCTATGGCGGCGCCGAGGTCTCGTATGTCACGGTGGGCGAGGTGATTAAAATTATCTCCGCGGCCGACCCGTCGCTCGGACAGATTCCGCAAAACCATCTTGGTCTACTCGATATCATTCGTCTGTGCGCCAGTGAGGAGCAGAAGCGTTTTTTCTTTGGCGAGGTCTTAAAAGGCATGCGCCTCGGCAATGCTTTTTCCGAAAAAGGCAGCAAAACCGTCGGCCATTTTGAAACGCAAATACGTCCCCACGGGGACGGCTATGTCGTGAATGGACAAAAGTTTTATTGCAGCGGCGCGCTTCTCGCCCATATGGTGCCGGTCGCAGCGACCGATGAGCGCGGCAAAGCGCAGCTTGCCTTTGTGGAACGCGATGGGCCGGGGATGCGCATTATTGATGACTGGTCGAGTTTCGGCCAACGCACCACCGCCAGTGGGACCGTTCTGCTGGAGGACGCATTCGTGCCGGCCAGCCATGTTATCCCGGCGCATGAAGCGTACGATATACCAACCGCGAACGGGGCAGTCTTACAGATTATTCATGCCGGCATCGATCTCGGTATTGCCCAGGCCGCGATTGATGAAACCATCCACTTTGTCCGCAGCTATACCCGTCCGTGGATCGATAGCGGTCAGGAGCACGGCTATGAGGACATGTACTCCATTGCTCAAATAGGAGACCTGAAAATGCGCTTGCACGCGGCAGAGGCCATCCTGGACCGGGCTGGCCGCACGGTCGATGCAGCAATGGCCAATCCGAATGAAGACAGTGTAGCCGCGGCGTCTATTGCCGTGGCTGAAGCAAAAGTTCTGACCACGGAAATCGCCATTCAGGCGACCAACAAGTTGTTTGAGCTCGCCGGCACTCGCTCTACACTCGAAGAGTACAATCTGGATCGCCACTGGCGGAATGCCCGCACGCATACACTGCACGATCCCGTCCGGTGGAAGTTCCAGGCCATCGGCAATTACTATCTGAATAATATCAAGCCGCCACGCCACGCGTGGATATAGAAGAACAGGCCAGGGAGAATATATGAGCCAAGCGTCCTCGCAAGCTACCGCTCCACCGGATCAAGGTATTCGAGTCGCCGCACCAATGGCGCGGGTTGAGGCTCCTGCCCACATTATTCGTGACGATCAGGAAGCCCTGGCAGTTGCCCACCGTCTCGCCGAGCGCTTTCAGCAGGAGTCGGCCGAGCGCGACCGCGAGCGCCGCCTGCCGCATAAAGAATTGGACGAATTCTCGCAGAGCGGCTTATGGGGCATCACTATTCCGAAAGCATACGGTGGGGCGGGGGTGTCCTTCTCGACCGCGGCCGAGGTCACGGCCGTCATATCAGCCGCGGATTCGTCTTTAGGCCAGATTCCCCAGAATCATTACTATATGATCGAAGCCGTCCGACTGGACGGGACCGAGGAGCAAAAGGAGTTCCTTTTCAAACGGGTGTTGGAGGGCGATCGCTTTGGGAATGCCTTTGTCGAGCGCGGCACAAAAACCGTCTTTGACTTTCAGACGCACCTCACGGCCTCCGGCGACAAATTCCTCCTGAACGGCAGAAAGTTCTATTCCACGGGTGCGATGTTTGCCCACTGGGTACCGGCTGTCGCCAAGGACGACCAGGGACGGATTGCCATCGTCTTTGTCAGGCGTGATGCGCCGGGGGTCACCATCATCGACGACTGGTCAGGCTTCGGCCAGCGGACCACGGCCAGCGGGACTGCGGTGTTCGAGAATGTTGCGGTCGAGCCTTTTGATATTATCGACCATCAGGCCGCGTTTGATCGGCCCACCCCGATGGGTGCCGTTGCTCAAATTTTTCATACCGCGGTCGATGCCGGCATCGCCCGCGCAGCCCTGGCCGAGACGATCGCCTTTGTCCGTCAGTATACGCGGCCGTGGATCGATAGCGGCCAGGAGCACGGCTACGAGGACCCGTACACGATTCATCAAATTGGCGAGCTTGAGGTCCGGGTGCACGCCTCGGACGCCCTGCTCGAACGGGCGGGCCGTTTTGTGGATGCGGCGGTCGCCTCACCAACCGAGGAGAACGTCTCTCAAGCCTCGATTGCCGTGGCTGAGGCAAAAGCCATGTCCACGGAAGTTTCTGTGCTGACAACAAACAAGTTGTTTGAGTTGGCCGGCACCCGCTCAACGCTGGAGGAGTACAACCTGAACCGTCACTGGCGCAACGCGCGTACCCATACCCTGCACGATCCCGTGCGCTGGAAATATCACGCCATTGGGAACTACTGGCTGAACGGCGTGCCTCCGCCGCGGCACGGGGCGAGTTAATCCGACTGATTTGATGAAAAATTGTTCTCCGTCTATCCCTAGGAGGTCAGGTTAGACTTATTTCCCCCCTGCCGTCGCGAGCAGCCGAGTACGTACGTCATCGGGGAATGTTACTCGAACGAAACGACTCGTCGGATAGAGATAGTCTTCCCCCGATTCATCAACTACGCGTAAGCAATCGACCCCTGCTGCCTTCTGGTCGGGAATGACCTGGTACACCTTCCATACTTCCAGGTCTTCGTAGCTTTCATTGGTCACGCAAATGGCGAATTCACATTGCTCTGTTGACATATCTAGCAGCCTTAATCTAAGACTCGCTTGACCTTCATCTTTCGCCGACCGACGCCATGGGCTTCATACCAGTGCAACTCTGCCAAGCGAACCTCGTGGTTGGGGAAACGTACGCGGCCAATACCTTTGAGCTTCCGCCACCGCCGTCCGCCGAATTGTTCTCGCAAGCGCCGCCGCTCGCGAATGGATAGATTGGACGCAATGCTTTCAATAGCCGTTAGTTCACCGAGGAGTTCAAAATCGCTCCCCATGCGGTAGAGCATAACCGCCGTTCAATGCACACGCAAGCGACAAACCTGCCTGCGACATCGGAGCCTGCACCGGCAATCATTTGCTCTATGCCGGAGTATGCTCAGACAGAAAACGCTCGACCGCCTGCTTGGCAGCCGAGTGATGCTCGGGCTCTTTCCAGTGCTCAACCAGTGTGGCGTTTGGGGCGAGCGCGGCAATATCTCGGGAGGTCTCCTGCGGATGATAGAGATCGTCCCCCAGGAGGACCAGGAGCGGCGTCTGACACTGGGAGACAAACTCTTTCGAGACGTTGAAGAGAAAATCGCCGCTGTACATATTTGTCTTGAATGACTCCCAGGCCTCGTTGCTCACGTCAGGCCGCCCAGGTTTCAGCTCGGCTGCCCAACCGTCAAACATGTCAAAAAACGCCTGGCGGTTATCGGACAGCCCAATCGTCTGAAAGAGAATAGCCGACGCAACCCGCTGCGACGCGGCCTGGATGAGACCCATACAGTAAGGTCCGCCAATGCACATACCGGCCACATGGAAAGCGTCGATTCCCAAATGATCCATCAACGCCAGCTGGTCTTCCGTGTAGGTATGCCAGCTATCTGCGGCACTGATCGGGGCGGTTGATTGGCCGGCGTTGCGCTGGTCCATGGCGATCACGCGATAGCTGGGGGCAAGCTGCTCAATAGGGTTCCAGGGGGTTTGCTGCCAAAATGGCACGGAGGAGCGCATCCCTCCGGGTGCGATGAGTAAGAGCGGAAATCCTGTGCCCTGCTCTTCGTAATACAACTTGGTCTCGCCACGTTCGAATATCGGCATATCTGCTTCCCTTCTCTTTTTTACAGGAAGATAGAAACTTCCAGCGCCCTTTTCAAGCTACACCCGGCTCCGACCAAGCCGAACGCTTGACATGGACATACGGCAATGGGGTAGAGTGGCCCTCAATAGATCGAGAATCCCTCATTTTCCAGGCGAAGGAAGGAACGAACGATGAAACAGTATCGCGTCATATCGGCCGACTCGCACGCCATCGAACCCCCTGACCTGTGGCAACGCTATCTGCCCCAAGCCTATAAAGACCGAGGACCGCGTGTCATTTCGGAACCTACGGGAGATATCTGGGTGTGCGAGGGAATGCCGTCGCATATCGCAAAACGTCCGATGGGCGCGGTGGCAAAAAATAAAGAGAAAGCCTACGCCGCGGCCGCAGAAGGCGATAAACGCTACGCCACGGACACGAACGATTGGCACCCGGATGCCCGGGTGGAATATATGCGTCAGGACGGAGTGGATGCCGAAGTGCTGTATCCGAATTACGTTATGCGCGCTTTTGGCATCCCCGACCCGGACCTGCAGCAGGCCGTCTGCCAGGCGTATAATGACTGGCTGAGCGATTTTTGCAGCACCCATCCACAGGAGTTATTCGGCATTGCCGTCATACCGGTCTTTGATGTGGACTGGGCAATACGGGAATGCCGACGCGCCAAGGAGAAGGGGCTGGTTGGGGCGCTGTTGCCGCAAGATGCGCCCGACGGTTCACGCTATTCGGCAGCTCAATGGGACCCGCTGTGGGCGACGCTGGCCGAACTCAACATGCCGCTCAGTCTTCATATTATTGCCTCCGGCCATGCCAACACCAATTGGACGCGGGATGAGACGGGCGAAGAAAGCGCGGCGGTCGGCTATGCGGTTCTACCGGTCCGCATGGCGCGGGCGTTCGGTACGTTTATTCTGGAGGGCGTGTTCGACCGCCATCCGGGCTTGAAGCTGATTTCCGCCGAGAACGAACTGTCGTGGGCCGCCAATTTTCTGGGTCGCCTGGACTGGGGCTATCATCGCCGCACTATGGCGAAAGATCCCATGGTCAAGTGTCAGCGCTTACCTAGCGAGTATTGGCACGAGCACTGTTATCTGACGTTTATTGATGACCTGCCCGGTGTCATGCTGCGCGAGTTCATTGGGGTGGATCGCATTATGTGGTCGTCGGATTTTCCCCATCTCGACAGCAGCTGGCCCGAATCGCGGAAGTTCTTGGAGAGACATCTGGCCACCGTCCCCGCCGATGAGGCCCGGCCGATTGTCGTAGAGAACTGCGTGCGCTTGTATGGTTTGGGAGAGACGTGATCTGAGGGGGCTCTAATAAAGAAGAGGATGGGTCCGGCGACCTATCCTCCTTTTAGTGTCTACGAATCGGCGCTCAACAATTCGGCCAGCCGCTCATCGGCGTAGTACACAACAATCGCGCGTTCGGCGAAGTACCATTCCCCACCATCGCGGACAAAGCGGTCGTCATATCGACCAATCGCCTGACGGGGTGTGGTTTCGTCTTTGGCGATGAGGTCGGCGTCCATATAGGATACCACCCGCGCCTCGTCTCCGTTCAGATCAATTTGAATGTTGGAGATCTTATGGCGGAGGTGGGTCAGTTTGGCCCGGAAGTGCTTATGGTAGTTCGCATACCATTCACGCACGGCCTCACGACCATTATAGCCATCGTTCTCTTCAATGCTGACCACTAACCGCCCGTTGGGATGAAAGAGCGCAGCCACATCATCCGCGCTGCCACGATCGACCGCATGACAGTAGCGATCAATCACCCGGCGGATGGCGGCTTCGTCCACAACCCGACGCATTTCGTCACTCATTGGCGTGCCTCCTTGTACGCGATGGTTGGTAGAACGCTTATATCCCCTCGCAGGAATTCAGCGAGGGTTCGTATTACGTCACCGGCTCCAGCACCACCACCGGAATCTCGCGCTCGGTCTTGGCCTGATAGTCAATATAGGGCGGATAAATGGCCGCCATTTTTTCCCACAGTACAGCGCGTTCGTCTCCGCTGGTGGTTCGTGCCTTGGCCTTAAAACGTCTGGCCTCCACCTGCACCTCAACGTCCTCGTTGGCGGCCAAGTTCAGATACCAGCCGGGATGTTTGGGGGCACCACCTTTGGACGCGACCACAATATAATTCCCATCAGCCTCGCCATAGATTAAGGGCATGATACCTGTCTTGCCTGACCGACGACCCGTTGTGGTCAGCAACAGTGTCGGGAGGAGCCCTGGGCCACCAACCGGCGCGGAATCCCACATATGTCCGTCAGCGCCATCCGTATCGAGGTAGCGCTGCAAATGGTCTGCAATCCAGCTTGGCAGACTATCCGGTATTTTGACCTCACCCATAATATCCTCCTTGTCCTTCGTTTGGCGGTCTTACTGATACTCACTATTCCGGCAGGTTTTCCAGCAACAGGGTTCGAGCCGCCATGATAACATGCTTTTCAACCCCGTTCCGTCGATGTTCGTTCGCTTCTAAAAATTCCTTGCTTTCCACCATATCAATGAAAGCGGCTCGACTGGGATAGTAGACGAGGATCGCCCAGTCCCAATCCACATCGCCCCCTTCCTGCAGGGCAGCTTCGGCTACCGGCCCGGCCCACAGCACCCGTCCGCCTCGCTCCTCAACGAGCTTCTGGACCGGTTTGGTATACCGAGCGTAGGCTTCCCGGCCCGTTCCGTCGCCGTCAAGCGAGTGTGTTCGATACTTGATCAGGTTAATCATGGTAACCGGGCCGTCGTCGGACGACTCACGGAGTAAATCGACGTTGAATGTGCTCATCGTTTTCCTCTTGCAATGCTCAGAACAGATCGAGCTGTTTCTTCTCCTCACTCGCGTTTTTCAGGGGATGGAATCCATGCGCTTCGGCCCAATCCGGGTCCGGCCCCTGCCAGCCAAAGCGTCCAAGGTCTGTCACGCCTTTGACAGTAAAGACCACGCCTTCCTGTTCGAGTAAAGTCTGCTGACGTTGCCCGGTACTCACTCTGCCTTGGGCGTTAATGACCCGCTGCCACGGCACGGGCGGGTCCGGCTGTCCATCCCGTAGGGCGGCCATGGCGTCCCCAACGTCCCGTGCAGTCACCGGTGGTCCCATGACTTGGGCGATTTGGCCGTAGGTTGCCACCCGCCCGTAGGGAATTTGCCGGGCAATATCGTAAATACGCGGGAACGCCGAACGCAATTCGTCTGCTTCTCCGGCTCGATCAGGCTGGTGCATCCGGCTTTCTCTCTGTCGCTCTTAGGCAAAACGCGGCATCACTTTCGTGGCAAAGAGCTCGAAGCTGCGCAGAATGGTATCCCGCGGCAGGAGCCCATCACCCAGCAGGAAGAACATTTCGTCCGTTCCGATCTTCTGGGCCAGCTCGATCTTGCGCGACACGCTGTCCGGGTCCCCGATCAACGGCTCGGCAACCCCCAGTCCGAACGGAATCCCCCACTTTTCCCAGAACCAGCGGGTATCCGCCATGATCTGAGACGTTTCCGAGGGATTTTCCGTGAGTACGAGCTGACCACCTAAGGCCAGTTCGGTGCCGGGTTGTACCGTCCGGCCCGCCTTTTCCGCCTCCTCCCGATAAACACTTTGCAGGCGGGCACATAACTCCTCGTGCAGCAGAATGATAATCGGCTTCCCACCTTCCCGGCCCCAATAGCGAATGGATTCCGTATTATGGGTAAAGCCGGCATACAGCGGTGGGTGGGGCTTCTGGTAGGGACGTGGCGCGATGCCGATCTCTTCTATGCTCATGTCATCCTTCACCCCGGCGCCGAACTGCGTATACGCTTCCATGGGATGCGGATTTTTTGCGCCTTCGGGCGGAAACTGCCAGAACTCGCCACGATGGGAAAACGTATCGGTGCTCCAGGCCTTCTTGATGACCGCGACCGACTCTTCGAACGCTCTGCGGTTTTTGAGATCGGACGCTTGCTTTTTATTCCAGTGGCCAACGGCTTCGACACCGGGCAGGCTACCATAATTTTGGACCCAGCGCGCCTGATAGCCACGCACGAAGGCAACGTTCAGACGGCCCTCAAGCATATGATCCATCATCGCTACATCTTCCGCCACGCGCAGAGGGTTGTGAGTGTTGAGCACATAGCCCAGCACGTCAACCTTTAAGCGCGTGGAGTGCTGGCCAATAAACATGCTCAGTAAACCGGGGCTGCCGGTGGCTTCCATGCCCTCGATCTGAAGATGATGCTCGGGGTGGCCAAAGCCTTCAAAACCAGCTTGATCACAAACCGTGACGTATTCTTTGAGGTCTTTGAGCATGCGCTGGTAGAGCTCGGGTCGCTTGCCGGCCATGCCACATTCGAGCTCTTTTCGGGTTCCTACCGTACAATAGGCAATCGCGTGAAATTTCATACAGTTTGTACTCCAGCCTTTCGCAGCGTCACCCTACCCCATATGCCCACACAAAAAAAAGGGTGGGTCCGACAGACCCACCCTCCAAGGCAAGAGTAGAACAGAAAGAAAGAGTAGAGCGCGGTTGCACGTCTCCCTACGCTGGCACCGAGCCCTTGAGCAGAATACGCTGATGGACACGGCGTTGGCCCGGAGGAAAATCCATATTGACCGAATGCGTCACGCTCCGGTTATCCCACATGAGTACGTCTCCGACCTGCCAGGCATGATGATACTGATATTGCGGTTGTGTCATATGGGTATGGATTTGATCGAGCAGCGCGTCACTTGCTTCCCGTTCCATCTCCAGGATTCGGTCAGTCCGGTTCGAGTTAAAATAAATCGCTTTTTGGCCCGTCTCATCGTGAGTGCGAATTAAGGGATGAACGACATCCGGCGTTTCCGCCGCTTCTTCCTTGGTGCGCTTCATCGCTCGGGCCGGAGCACGCATGGTATCATAGCTGTGAACGGCACGCAGCCTGTCGAGGCGGGCCTTCATCTCTGCGGATAAATCTTCGTAGGCCGCGCGCGCATTGCAAAAACGAGTTTCCCCACCATGTCCAGGAATTTCCAGAGCCTGTAAGAGCGTCACTTGGGCCGGAACCGCAAAATAGGAGTCATCCGTATGCCAGCCCGAGCGCCGGTCGAGTATCAAGTCGGCCGGTTTGTCTTCCGCTTTTTTATACGTGCTGTTAAAGACCGAGACTTCCGGGACCTCCTCAACCCGCATATTCCGCAGCAGTTGGATTTGGGGTTCACCAAAATACCGGCTGACTTGGGCGAAGGCCGCCGGCGTCAGCGGTGCTGAGCGTAAACACACGAGGTGATGGGTCAAAAAGGCGTCCTTAATGGCCGCGACGGTCGTATCACTGACTGGCTGTGTCCAATCGACACCTGCCACCTCAGCCCCGAGGGCATCACTTAATGGCGTAATCTGAAGCGTCATCGCTCTTCCTCCCATGTTGCCGAACCGATTGGCCGCAGTTCCCAAACTCGTCCTTTCTTTATCCAGGCGGGCGAGAAAAAAATCAACCGTCAGAAATGAGCCAGGTAGCCGCCGTCGACCGCCAGCACTTGTCCGGTGATATACGAGGCTGCCGGCGAGGCCAGAAAGACCGCCGCCCCCGCGATCTCCGCGGGCTTGCCCCACCGTCCGAGCGCGGTACGCCGTTTCAGCATGCTGGCAATTTTTCGGTCCGCAACAAGGTCACTGTTTGTCTCAGTGGCAAAAAATCCCGGCGCGATGGCGTTGACGGTAATACCGGACGGACCCAATTCGGCCGCCAAGGCTCGCGTCAACGCTTCAAGGCCACCCTTGGTCGCGGTATACGCGGCGTCCCCGCTATTGGCAATCGGACCGGCGATTGAGGTGATATTAATAATCCGCCCGCTGCCATGCTCAATCATCAGGCGGCCCGCTTCTCGGCTCATATTGAAAGGCGCAAGCAGGTTCACGTCGATGAGCTGGCGAATCGTATTCAGCTCGAATTCAAAGAGTTTTCGACGGTCGCGCCGGCCAACGTTGTTCACCAGAATATCGAGCCGACCGTAGGTGGCTCGAATATGTTGGAAGGCGGCAGATACGGCTCCTTCGTCGGCAACATCACACACCAGCGCCTCGGCCCTGCCCCCCTCGTCGGTAATGGCGGCCAGAGCCCGCTCAAGCTGGTTCCGGCGGCGGCCGTTGACGAGCACCAGAGCCCCATGCCGCCCAAAGGCCCGGCCGATTTCCAGGCCCAGCCCGCGTCCCCCACCGGTAATCAGCGCAATTTTTCCCTCAAGCGAAAACGCTGCTGGTATCACGACCGTCGGCATCAGGCACTATGACTACAGCCCCACTCGATTCCATTGCGGAGCAATTGTTCAAATGGCTGAGTGTCCCACGAGCCGCGAAAGACCTGAGGCGTTGTGCTCGCGGCATCGACGCTCGTATCAACAAACGGCTGCATATTACTGGTTGTTGAATGGCAGTGACCCAGCGCAATATAGGCGACCCCTCCCCTACCCAACGCTCGGGTAAAGCCCAGCACCCGTGTTTTTCCATCCGGTTGCAGGGCGGTGTCTTCATCGTACACAAAGCCAAACCCCGAAGGGGACGGGTCTTTTGCCAACTCGGTGGTCAACAGAATCTCTGAAGCCTCTGGTTCCTGGAGTTCAATCAGATACAGCTCGTCCATGACCTCAAACGAAGCGGGCAGTTCCTTGGTCAAGACATGCTGCCGATTGACCACATCAACCTGGAACTTGCGCAGCGGCGGGTGATTCAGAAAGAAACCGCCCAGGGTCGTGTGGTGGTCGGCCTTGACCATTTTCCGTACGCGTCGGTCGTTGCCCACAGGTGCTGCCTTTCCGCCACTCGTCCCGTGCAGCCCCAGCCAACGCCCGCCGTCTTCGAGCCACTGTCGGAGGAAGCTGTTTTGCGTTTCGTTGGGGAACGGGCCGGCGACATAGGTCACCAGCAAATGACACCCAGGCAGCCATTTATCGATGTCGGTGAAGTCACCGCTGACCGAGGCCGTGACATTGGGTTGCTCGTGTAGTAAAAGCTGAAGAATCCGTAGCCGGGCATAGTCCATATCGTGCCCTGCCGGAGAGCCCGGCGGAAACCCACCGACAATCAGGTGAACGCGAACGGGTTGGGGATGAGTCATAAGACGACCTCCTCTTTCGTCATTCTCCTATGATCAGAAACACTTTTCTTCCATTAGCAGGCATACCGAACCCACAGGCTAAGCACAAGGCGGCGTCCGGCGTCTGGCTCAGCCTGACGGTCATTTTGACCTGTCTCGTATCAGCCCCCGCTCAGGCTCAAATCGTGGATAAGGTCATTGATGGCGACTCACTCCAGGTTCGAGGCGTTGGGGAAGTCCGACTCATTGGGGTCGATACCCCCGAATGGGACGCGCCCTTCGGCAAGGAGGCGCGCGCGTTCACGCAGCGCCTCGTCGAAGGCAAGCAGATACGTCTTCAATACGACCAGCAGAGAACGGACAAGTACGGGCGCACTCTGGCCTATGTTCATCTGCCAAACGGCGTCTTTGTCAACGAGATGCTCATTCAGCATGGGTATGGCAGGCTGATAAAACGCTTCCCGTTCCGCTATAGAGACCGCTTCCGGCGCTATGAACGCGAGGCCCAGCGGGCTGGCCTGGGCCTCTGGGGTGTAGGGGTCAGGAAGCGGAGACCCTCAAGGACCCGTCCGGCTAGCGTACTCGAGCGATACGACGATAACGGCAATGGCCGCATCACCTGCGCCGAAGCGCGCCGCCACGGCATCGCCCCGGTGCGCCGGGGCCATCCGGCCTATATCTATATGCACGACGCCGACAACGACGGCACCGTCTGCCGCTAAGGCCACGTTCCTCGTCCAGCCGGCTGCCCGTCCTCGACAATTGTCCGCGTTCCGATATACAGAGGAGCACAATGTCAACGCAAGCCATTGAGACCACCAGTTTTCTTTCTCACAGTGCAGTGCGGAAAATCGCGCAGCAATTCGGGACACCAGTGTATGTCTACGACGAGGCGCGACTCACCCAGGCCGCCCAAGAGGTTTTGCACTTTCCAAACGCCTTCGGTCTGACAGCGCGCTACGCCATGAAGGCCCTGCCCAACGGCAATATTCTTCGTTTGTTTGACCGTCTGGGACTGCATTTTGACGCCAGCTCCGGCTTTGAGGTCGAACGGGCCATGAAAGCCGGCATCGCCACCCAGAAGATCGCCTTGACCGCCCAGGAGCTTCCACAGAATTTCCAGGATTTACACACCGCCGGTGTCGCATTCAACGCCTGTTCGCTCGATCAGTTGCGCTATTTTGGCGAGCATTTTCCAGGCCAGGAACTCGGCATCCGCTTCAATCCCGGCCTCGGCTCCGGCGGGACGAACCGAACCAATGTGGGTGGCCCGGCGGCAAGCTTTGGGATCTGGCACGAGGATAGAGCAACGGTCCAGGACATTGTGCAACAGCATGGGCTCAGGGTTATCCGAATTCATACCCATATTGGCTCAGGCTCAGACCCCGAGGTGTGGCAGCATGTGGCGGGTATGAGTATTGGCCTGTTGGAACATTTTCCGGAGGCGCACACGCTCAACCTTGGCGGGGGGTATAAGGTGGGACGGATGAGCCACGAAACCTCAACCGACCTGCAAGAGGTCGGCCAGCCCGTGGTCCAGACTTTTGTGGCCTTTGGGGAAGCCACAGGCAGAAGAATCCGCCTGGAAGTCGAGCCGGGGACGTATCTGGTCGCCAATGCTGGCTGCGTGATTACCACGATCCAGGACCGGACCCGCACCGGGAAAGACGGCTATGACTTTCTCAAGATCGACAGCGGCATGACGGAGGTGCTCCGTCCCAGCATGTATGGCGCGCAGCATCCGCTCGTTGTTGTCCTGGCAACGGAGGCAGCCGAGCAAGAGCAACAGCCGACCATCGACGCTATTGTTGCCGGCCACTGCTGTGAATCCGGGGATATCCTCACGCCTTCGGCCGGCGACCCGGAAGCGCTGGAACCCCGCGCGCTCCGTGATGCCGGAATTGGCGATTACCTGGTGATTGAAGGCTCGGGCGCGTATTGCTCCGGCATGAGCTCCAAAAACTACAACTCGTTTCCGGAAGCGCCGGAGGTGCTCTACCGCGGGCCGGAGCAAGAACCCGTGCTCATCCGCAAGCGGCAGACACTGGATCAGATCGTTCAGAACGAGGTGCTGGTATAGCGCGGGCGGAGCGACATCATCGGCGCTGGTCCGCCTCCAGATTCTTCTGCAGCGAATCACCGATAAACGGTCGCAACCAATACGGATTGAGAAATTCCTCCTCAATAAAAAGAGGATCGTCGCTCAGCGACGGGCCGTGGTCCACCGTCGTCCAGTACGCATAGAATTGCTCATGCAGGAGCGGGTCGGAGATGGCAAAGTCTCCCGCTTTCTCGCGCTGCTTCAGCCAGACGTGCATGGCGTCAAAGGCTTCAAGCCCGGCTTGTTGCCATAAGACCCGCCCACCACCGTATTCCTTGTATAAATGACGCTGGAGTTTCCAGTTGACGACCATCCAGCCGGCAAAACGTCGTCCGGGTGGTCTGAGCTGACTATCAATCGCTTGCCGTTCGTCCTCAAGCTGTTGTTTCTCCTCCGCCGCCAGTCCTGGCTTGGCAAGCACTTGTTCAATCTCCGCCCGGCGGTCTTTGAGCGGGTGGTCCTGAGCCTTGAGGCGTTCGTTATGCCAGCCATCAAAATGCGCGGTCGCATTCGAGACCTCGTGCTCCGTGGGTTGAAGCTCCTTGCTGTGGGCTGCACGATACTGCTGCATCACCGGGTGACTGAACAGATTGTGCAATTCGTTCGAGAGCGCCACGCCCCCTTTGGCCGAGAGTTGGTCTCTATACACCGGCTGTCCCAACACGGTACCGATTTGTTCACGCGGCGTTTCTTCGGCGGAAGCGAGAACGGGCGGGCAGAGTAGCAGGCTGAGGACAAGCAGTCCCGACCATTGCCCCCTGGATAGCCGTTTCCCTGGTACTCCGTTTTTCATCGTCAAAGAATGGGCAGCCTTGTGATCTTTCATCGACTGCTAACATGGCAGAAAAGCCGAGAAGAAAAAACTCCGCTCGCGGTACGGCCCTGTACCGAATTGCTCATTCATTTCCGTCTAACCGCATGATAGACCTCTTTTCACACCGCTCTAGAGGAAAGGAAACGCGTGGACTATCAATATACCGTCTACGGCCTGGAACTCAGCCTGTTCACCCGCAAGCTCGAAGCGGCCCTGATTTTTTATGGCGCGCCATTTGTTCGCAAGCCAAAAACCCAGGCGAACCGGCAAGAGATTGAGCACCGTTCAGGGACCCATCAAGTCCCGGTCTTACACACACCCGAGAACTGGATGATCGGCGATACGACCCCCCTCATGATGCTGCTGGACAATCGGTATCCCGCCCGAGCGCTGTTTCCTCACGGCCCGCTTGGCGTCCTCGTGCATGTCATTGAAGAGTTCTTGGACGAGTGGGTGGCACGGGTGATGGTCCATTATCGGTGGCATTATGAAGAAAGCAGCCGCTTTGCCGCCGAGCGGATTACCCGAGCAACCATGCCGGACGCGGACGAGACAACCATTGCCGCGGCCCTCACAAACGCGCCGATTGCCGAATGGGGAAATCGGGCCTGTCGTGCCACCGGTACCGCTTCCGAGCAACAACAACGCGCCGCAGAGGCCGAATATATCCGTATTCTTGATGCCATAGACCGACAACTTCAGCAGACGCCCTATCTGTTAGGCACCCGCCCGTGCGCGGTTGATACTATCGTCCTGGGCGGCCTGCGAGCGCACACCTATATGGACCCTGACCCAAAAAAGATCGTCGCTCGGTATCCCCGTATTGTCGCGTGGTGCGAGCGAGATGCAGACCGCTGGGACGGGACTGGAGAGTTGGCGTCGTTCCCGCAGTCGACTCCCTTTGCGCAGATGATACTCTCGGAAATGCCAACAACCTATAAGCCCTACATCCTGGCGAACTCCCAGGCCCAAGCCAGCGGCACGAAAGCCTTTGTTGTGACAACCTATGCAGAAGAGGTCAGCTACCTCTCTCGCCCCTATCCCGAGTTATCCCGGCGCATGCTCGTCAACCGCATTGCGAATCAAATCGACGCAGAAGAACGCCGGACCGTCCAAGACTGGCTGGCCGCGATCGGGCTAGCAGAGTGTTTTCGCTGAGTTTTCGCCGCCGGGCTTTGTCTGTTCTGAAGGAGAATTTCTTATGTCCAAGAAAAAGATGTTGGTGGCGGGTGCATCCGGTTTGGTTGGTTACGCCGCGGTCGAGCACTTCGCGCAGCAGGACGATTGGGATGTGGTTGGGGTTTCGCGCCGTATCCCTGACGGACTCGAAGGCGCTGAGGTCATTTCGGTCGATCTGACGGATACGGCCCGCTGTGCGGAAGTCTTTGGCCGCATGTCGGACGTGACCCATCTGATCTATACGGCGCTGTACGAAAAGCCAGGGCTGGTCGAAGGCTGGTTTCAGAAAGACCAGATGGAAACCAATCTGGCCATGCTGGATAATCTCTTCTCTCCACTCGAAGCCGTCGCGCAAAACCTTCAGCACGTCTCTTTACTCCAAGGCACAAAGGCGTATGGAGTGCATATTGAACCCTTTCCCGTCCCGGCCCGCGAACGCTGGCCGCGCCACCAACACGAGAACTTCTATTTTCTACAAGAAGATTATTTGCGCGAGCGACAGCCCGGCAAAAACTGGCACTGGACAGTCTGGCGACCTCAACTCATCCTGGGACAATCGCTGGGTAGCAATATGAACGTCATTCCTGCTCTGGGCGTGTATGCTGCGTTGCGCAAGGAGGCCGGGCTACCCTTGTCCTTCCCCGGTGGCCCATCTTTTGTTCTCGAAGCAATTGATGCAGGAATGATTGCCCGAGCGTGCGAGTGGGCAGGGACATCAGAAAACGCGCAGAACGAAATTTTTAATATTACGAACGGTGATGTCTTTGTGTGGCAAAATGTGTGGCCAGCTATCGCTGATGCGCTAGGCATGGAGGTGGGCCCACCAGAGCCATGCTCTCTTGCGGAAGAGATGCCCAAGCATGAAGCCGAGTGGGCGGCTATTGTCAAGCAGTACGATCTACGCGCCCCCACCAGCTTGAAAGAATTTGTGGGACAGTCCTTTATTCTGGCTGATTTTACATTCGGCTATGGCAGCAGAGACCAGTCTCCACCGCCCATGCTGGTGAGTACAATCAAACTGCGGCAAGCCGGCTTTCACGAATGCCTGGATACGGAAGACAATTTCCGGGCGTGCTTCAAACGCTTCCAAGACGCCCGGCTATTGCCACCGCTGTAGAATTGAGACATACAGGGTGAAGCAATTCGGAATACAGGAGATATCACATGTCAGCATACATGATCGTTCAGGCAGAGATTACGAATCCCGAGAAGTTTCCCGAATACCAAAAACTTGCTCTCCCTGCCGTGCAGAAATACAAGGGTAAGATTCTCGGTCGGGGAGCACCGGACACAGTCGAGGGCCAATGGGCTGCCCCACTCGCCCTCATTATCGAGTTTGAGTCGGTCGAAGTCGCGAAGGACTTCTTCAATTCTCCGGAGTATACCGCCGCCCGCGAGACGCGTGCGAACACTGCCAATTTCGTCATGTCTATTATTCCGGGCGCGTAGTAAACCAACACGCAGGGTCGGGTCGCTCTGGCCCGCCCCTGCTTTATCCTTCCTTTTTTGGAACCGAGGCCTGAAAGGCTGGGCGTTCTCTCAGCCGGTCGTAATACTGCATCGCCGTGGGGAAGGCGTCAAAGCTGAGGAACTGATCTCCCAGGTAGATACTATAGCCGACGTTCACATCGGCGGCGGAAAATCCACTGGCGAGCAAGTAGTCCCGATCTTTGAGGTGGTTGTCCAACACCTCAACCGCCTTTTCCAATCGACGCGATTCCAATTTCTGAATAATGGGCGAACGTTGTTCTTCGGGAATAAAGACCGACTGCTGGACCAGGCTGGCACCATGAACGGCGACGGTTTCGGCGTAGTGTATCCACTGCAACCATTCATACCGCTCCGGATGACTGGGACCGCGGCCAAGCCTGCCATCGTCGTATTTTTCGCATAAATACTGCGCGATCGCACCCGACTCGAAAATCGTCTGCCCATCGTCAACCAGGCAGGGAACTCGGCCGAGCGGATGGATAGCGAGATACTCGGGCGCGCGCAGCACCTTGAGATCAAAGGCCATCTCCACGAGTTCAAACTCAACGCCCAGTTCATGCAACAGCCAGAGAGAACGCGTCGAACGGGCGCCGGGGACATGGTAGAGCGTAATCATTTTTCCTCCTTCACATAACAGCCGTCTGTAGTGTACGCACAGAGGGATAAGGATAGCAGGTAAGCTACCTTCTGAAAGGAGAGGGATAGAGCACGATCTCCCCTTGCCTCCTCACCCCTAGAAGGAGTACACACAAGCTGAGTAAGGAGGGAGTGTTATGGCGCATGTCAGTCCGGTTCCATTTGAGCAGATCGATCCTGAGGTTCAGCAGATCATGCAGACCTATGACAAGGAGTATGGCGGCTCGGCGTTCTTGCAGGCCTTCGCCCATGCCCCTGAGGTATTCAAGTCTTTCGTCAACTATTACTTCCCGCTCATCTTTGAGACCCGTGGCAGCATCGATATGAAGCTGACCGAGATGGTGCGGCTGAAGGTCGCGGAACGCAACGACTGTGCCCTTTGAATTAACGGTCGCGTTGCTTTGGCAAAGCAACAAGGTCTGACGGAAGAACAAATCGGCGAACTGTCAATCTATGCCGACAGCGAGATTCTCACCCCGCGTGAAAGGGCTGCCGTCCGCTATGCCGACGTGTTAGCCGGAGATCATACCCAAGCCTCACCAGAACTGTTTGACGAACTGCGCCAGTACTTCACCGAGCCGGAGATCATAGACCTCGGGTTTCGGATTACGGCTTTTGTCGGCTATGGGCGTTTTATCCGGGCGCTCGGCTTAGAAAAAGGCGGCGTGTGTCCGCTGTCGGAGACACATACCAACGGGGCTGAGCAGGTCGCCTGACCTGGGCCTATCGCCCACGCTACGCGTCTGTCTCAGACTGCATAACCTTGCGCGCCGACCGATAGCTGCGTTGGGCGAGAGAAAACTCCAGCGCTGGTGAGAGGCGACTTAGCCACCAAAAGAGCCTCCACCAGCCCGGAACAATGATCAGGGGTTTGTTCCGGGCCAGCGTGTCTAGCACTTTTTCAGCAAACACAGCCGGGTCCATGGGCCGGTATTTCCGTATGAATTTTTCCTGGACTTCTGGCGGCACGGACTGCAAGTTCTTGCCGTACTTCCCGCCGTACAGGATAGGTGTCCGAATAAACCCAGGACAGAGCACGCTGACACGGATCCCGTAGGACGCGGCTTCAACCCGGAGTGATTTTGACAGGCCGACAACCGCATGTTTGGTTGCTGCATAGCTGACGGCCGTTGGCATGGGCAGCAGACCGGCCATGGAAGCGGTATTGACGATATGGCCGTAGCCCTGGCTGAGCATAACCGGGTACGCCGCCTGCACCCCGTTAACCACGCCGTGTAAATTGACGTTCAAGACATTGTCCCAGTCCTCAATCTGACACACCCGGACCTCTCCCCCAATCGCAATGCCGGCGTTGTTGAACATATAGTCCAGCCGGCCTTGCGCCTGGGTCGTTGCCCGGACGAACTGATCTACCGCAGGGAAGTCCGTGACGTCCAGTTCAACCGCGGACGCCTTGCCGCCCTTTTCTTGGATGCCAGCCGCGACCTCTTGGGCCAGCTCGATCTGACGATCAGCTAAGACCACACTTGCCCCGCGTCGGCCCAGCGCTTCACTCAGCGCGCGCCCGATACCCGAGGCCCCGCCGGTCATGATAGCTACCGCACCGTCAAAGATGCGGAGAGTGCTGTGGGATTCCATTGCTTTCCAAAAGTAAGGGTGAGTTATTTCCCCAAAGAGACAAGTGAGTCAGCTCTCTGCTCAGTCGGCCAGGGGTACGACACCAACCATCGCCGGACCGTCTCCGACCACACGGGTCGTATGCCCCCCACCGGTCAGGTCGGCGGCAAGCACGGCATCCCCCGGTCCACAGCGCTGGACCGACCCGTCCTTAAAGCCGATTTCCATCTGGCCCCGTAATACAATGACATACTGTCGTCGGGGGGCGTTATGCCAATCCATGGCGGTTCCGGCCGGGAGTTCTCGGAAGAAAATCTCCTGGGTCGATTGTGGCGTTTCCTGGCTCGGTTGCGCACTCAACGCCGGCTCCTCAATATGCGATTGGCCGTCGTCCCCTGTATACATGTGAAAAATGCTCATGCCCTTCCTCCTTTTGTTCCCCGATACGGATGGAGCCCTATGCTTCCGTCTCTATCACAGGTCGCCGTATAGCTAAATCTGCGACAACCTCAGCCCCCAGCTTGTGAAAGACTTCTGGTGAAATCCCAATCTTGAGACTGCGTCCCCCGCCACCCAGGATAACGGTTTCCAGCTCCATCACCCGTGTATCAACGTATAGGGGCATAGCCGTAGGCAGTGAAAACGGCGTCACGCCACCGACTTCCATTCCCGTCAGCGTGTGCATCTCCTCGGCCGAGGCAAACGACGCCTTAGACACCCCCATAAGCTTGCGCACCCGTTTGTTCACATCAAGCTGAGTTGTGGCCAGGACCACACAGGCAACAAACTTTTTAGGCTCTTTCTTGGACGCCACAACAATCGTGTTGCCGGACGTTTCCGGCGGATAGCCGTAGTGAGCGCAGAACACGGCCGTATCGGCATGAGCCGGATCTATGGTTATCCGCTCAAAGGGTAGTCCCAGGGCTTCAAGTGCGTCAATAACTCGTTGTTCCGAATCCGTCATGCTCCACAATCCTCCTTGAGAGACAAAGCAGCGGAGTGCTCGCTACATACCAAAACGCCGGGTCGAAACCCGGCGTTTTGTCCTCGGTAAAAACCAAGGGTGAGTGGCTGACTCCTTTTGCGTTAGCCGGCGGCCATATCATAACTGCGCAGCATCTTACCCGGCAGGGCCCCGCTGCACTTGCCGTCTTCAAACGTAATCTGCCCATTGATAATCGAATACCGATAGCCGTCGGCCTTTTGAACTCGCCGCCAGTCGCCGTCGGGCAGGTCGGTGATCGTCTCCATCGGTCGCACGGCCAGCTTTTCCAGGTCGTACACCACGATGTCCGCAGGCATACCCTCGCGCAGCCAACCTCGGTCCCGGATGCCAATCGCCCAGCCAACCATGGTCGACAGCCGCCAGTGCGCCTCTTCCAGGGTCATGATCTGCTTGTCGCGCACCCAGTGGGTCAGGAAGTGGGTCGGGTAGCGGCCCAGGGTCAGGAATTTGGTATGCGCGCCACCATCCGAGGCTCCGACCAGGCAGAGCGGGTGTTTGAGAATGGTGCTCAGGGCTTCTTCATCGTTATTGATGAAGCCCTGCATGGCAAACTCGGTCTTGAGTTCTTCTTCCACCGACAGGTCGAGCAATGCGTCGATCGGGTGTTTGCCCTGCTCTTGGGCCAGTTCTGCAACGGTGCGGCCCTTGAGATGGGCGTTCTTTTCCAGGTGGACATCATCGATAAAGGTCTCATCCCAGCGGAACATCCGGAGCTGGCCCTGCTCCCCGTCGGGATTCTCGCCCGGCATAACGGTCGGGGCCTTTTCCATATCGGCTTTGAGGGCCGCCCGCCGACCTGGGTCGGCCAACTTCATGCGTCGCTCTTCCAGGGTGCCGACCGTGGCCTCGTTCCAGGCCGGCAGTTGGTCAAACAAGCCCATGGTCTCCAGCGTAAACTCAAACTCAATCGGCATGCAGATGTTGACCGGCAGGACCGGCGCTTCCCTGTTTGCCCGCTCGGTCCAGGCCAATTGCTCGCGCCAGGTATTGGGTGAGGACGGATCGTGGATAATCGCGTTCCAGTTCACCGGTCTACCGCTCGTCTTGGCCAACTCCAATAAGAAGTCCATGCCCAGTCCTTGTAAGGCATGGCCCATCGTCCACTCGATAGAGCCGCGGTTGAACTCGCGCATGACGGACGCCATTTCGAGAAACTCTTCACGCGGTGCCACATGGGTCGGGAGATAGCCGCCGTCATAGTCGCGATTCGCCATGCTAAAGCTGGCGGAAAAGCCGAAGCCGCCGGCCTGCAAGCCTTCTCGCAACAGATGTTTCAGCTCTGCAATCTGATCCGGGGTAGTCTTATAGTCCGGGTCCCGCGCCGCATCGTTGCCCAATACCCAGGCGCGCAGCGGAGAGTACGGCACGAGGGAGGCGGCATTGATACCCAACCCGCCACGGTCCAGGCTGTCCAGATATTCAGGGAAGGTCTCCCAGTCCCAGCGCATGCCGGCCTGCATACAGGACAACGGAATGGACTCGGTGCGCTCCATACGACGCATCGCCCGGTCGCGATCTTCCGGACGCACCGGCGCAAAACCAAAGCCACAGTTTCCGATCGCGACCGTGGTTACGCCGTGCCAGCCGGATAGCGTGGCATACGGGTCCCAGGCCGTGCCGCCGGAGAGCGCCGCGTCGTAATGGGTATGGATGTCCATAAACCCTGGCGCGACGATCATGCCGGTCGCATCAAGTACCCGCGTTGCCGTGTCCTGGATATTCCCCATGGCAACGATCCTACCGTCACGAATTGCAATATCGCCCCGATAGCGGGGCACCTGCAATCCGTCGATAATCGTGCCGTTCTTGATAAGCAGATCGTACTCTGCCATATGATCCCTCCTTTGGCTCACAGAAGCCGGTTGCGGTTACATTTCATTCCTCCCCGTAGCCACCCGGTTCAGGCCTTTGGTGCAACACGTTGACGGGTCTCTCCATCCTGCAACGGAATACGTCGCAATTGCAAGAGTTACCGCATATGACTGCTACGCAAGCACGTCGAGTCCAGCTTGGGCGCATTCGATATCTTGTTCAACCGAACCGCCACTGACACCGATTGCTCCGACCACTCTATCCCCAATTCGGATCGGCAAACCGCCGCCAAAGGTCACGATGCGCGGAATATGCGGCACCCCTGCCAAGAGCGCCGGATCATCCTTAATAAAGTTAAAAAACTCGTGCGACGGCATCCCAAAAAGGGCAGTGTAGGCTTTGTTCTGAGACACCTCGATACTGACTAACGGTGTTCCATCCATCCGGCAAAACGCCTTGAGCAGCCCACTCTCGTCCAGTACGGCTACGACTTGGGGCACCCCAAGTTCCTTTGCTTTGGCAACAGCCGCGGCTACCATCTGTTGCGCGAGTTCGTCTGTCACACTCTGCTTTTCAAAGGTCTGGGCCATTACGTCCTCCTTGTGGTGTTTTCGCTGGAGTATAGAAGGAAAGAAGTGTAGGGGTAAAGAGAAAAGAGTCACCACAGATGAAAGAGTCTGGAGGAGGATACAATGAAACACTCGCTTGCACTCATCCCATTCCTGTTGGTGGTGAGTACACACGCTCTTCAAGCGCAGCAGGACGATCCTTCCCCGCTCGCTCCGGTCGTCTTTACCAACGTAACGGTGATAGATGCGACTGGGACGCCGGCCCAGCCCGACATGACCGTCGTGCTCACTCAGGATCGTATTAGCGCCCTGGGGGAAACCGGGACGATCGCTATCCCCTCAGGTGCCCACGTTTTCGATGCCACGGATCATTTTCTCATACCCGGCCTGTGGGACATGCATACCCATATCGCCGACATTGAGACGTATCCGAGAAGCAGGGATATTTTTCTGCCGCTGCTCATCGCCCACGGAGTCACGGGCATTCGTGACATGGGCGGCGACTTGGCGTCTCTCACTCAGTGGCGTGAGGAGATCACGGCAGGCAAGCGGGTCGGTCCCCGCATTATCGCCTCCGGTCCCATGCTGGATGGTCCCAATCCGCCCTTCCCCCAATCGGTCAGTGTGCACACTGCAACCGAAGGGCGCCAGACCGTCTTAGAGCTCAAGCAGCAAGGGGCAGACTTTATCAAAGTCCAGTCGCTCATTTCGCGTGATGCCTATTTCGCTGTCATACACGAGGCCCAACAGCACGGCTTGCGAGTTGCCGGTCATCTGCCGGATCAGATAACCGCCACGGAGGCGTCCGAGGCCGGGCAACACAGTATGGAACACTTCATTGGCTGGCTCAAAAGCAGCTCAACAGTAGAGGAAGAACTGCTCCAGACAGTATCGATTTTTGATCTGTTCCAAAAAAAAGAACCCGTTCAACGCCTTCTCGGTACCCAGAGTAAAGAGAAAGAAGAAGCGCTGTTTGCGCGCCTCGCGCAGAAGAGCATGTGGCAGTGCCCAACGATTGTGTGGATGCGGGGCTTATCGCATATTGACGAAAACACATTTCCGGCTGACCCGCGCCTGGACTATATTCCCGCCTCGTGGGTTGCGGCTTGGCGCGTGACAAAGGAAGAACGCTTGCTCGCAGGCCGCTCTGCCGAGGATATTGCAGCGGGCAAGCAGTATTTCCAGACGCTGTTTGATTTGATCAAAACGGCGCACAGAGCAGGCGTACCCTTCTTGGCCGGAACCGATACGCCAGCCCCGTATGTCTTCCCCGGCTCCTCGTTACACGAAGAATTAGCCCTACTGGTCGAGGCAGGCCTGACACCCATGGAGGCCTTACAGACCGCGACCCGCAACCCTGCCCTGTACCTTGACCAACAAGACCTGCTTGGCACCATCGAGGTGGGCAAGATTGCCGACCTCGTCCTTCTCGAAGCGAATCCCTTGGAGGATATCACCAACACCCAGAAAATTGCGGCAGTGGTTGTCGGTGGCAAGCTCTTCTCTCACAGCGCCTTACAAGCCCTCCAAACTGCCGTCGCTACCAGTGCGCAGCAGGGGTAGCGGACCGCGCCTCAAAAAGACCGCTCACTGCGACAGGCGTCGCTGCCAGCTGCATGATAGTCGGTCATAAGTTTCGCTCCAGCGGGGCAACTGACCGCAACATCGTCTCCGAAGGGATTTGAGCACACATCTTTTCCTTGAAGGGGCTTGTGGTAATGCATGCTCGGACAGTCCGGTCGTTCATACACCCACTTGGTGGCCTCAGCGGTTTCGTGTTGCAGTATTTGCAGGGCCGCTTCCTCGGTCGTATAGTCCGGTTCCGGCGGCAGGACTTCCGCTGGTACTCCCGCAGGGGTGGGGGAGCGCTTCAGTACTTCCACGGGAGCCGTCTCAGACTGAGGCGTTGATGGGGCAGGAGCTGGAGGGTTCAGGTCTTCCCACTGACCCGTATACGGATTAAAAACCTTGCCCCACTCCTGAGACGACACCTGCACTGAGCACACTAGGCAAAAGCCGAGCATGAGAGAGAGTACGAGACCTCGTCTGGCTGGGCGCATACAGTTTCCTTGTTAGAGATGTGTTTCAAACCATTCTTTGATGAGCGGCAGACTCTGGTCAAGCCCAGGACCAGAGAGAATGTCACTATGACCAAGACCGGGCAGAATCACGATCTTCTTGGGCTCCCCGGCCTTTTCATACATGGACTGTGACTCTTCCATGGATACGCGATCATCTGCGTCGCCGTGCAGCCAGAGTATCGCGCGGGGTGATATCTGATGCACGACGGACTCGGGGCGATACGCAATCAACGCTTCGCCCGAGGTCAGCGTGATCTCCCGGCTCCACTGCGGATACTGGTCGAGAATCTGTGCAAACAGGGCGGCCGTACTCTCCGGCTCAGGCACAATCTCACTGGCTTGCACATACTGCTCCTGCCCGGTCAGGACGCGCTCGCGTCGGTTGTCTGCCAGGCGTTGGAGTAATGCCCGCCATTCCCAGAAATGACAGGCGTCACGCGTCCAACGCCCACAGTCGCCGATGCCGCAGACGCTCACCGTGGCTTTGACCCGCTCCTCTACCCCGGCAGCATAACTGACGTTGGCCCCACCGAGACTGACGCCGAGCAGTCCAATCCGGTCTGGAGCGACCTCGGGCTGTTGCTGCATGAACGTGACCGCATTTTGGATATCTTCGATCTGCCGCATGGGGATGATCTGGCGACGAGGTTCTCCACCACTCGCACCCAGGAAGCGGTAGTCAAACGTCAAGACGACATACCCAGCCTGGGCCACGCGCCGGGCAATATCGGGCAACATGACTTCTTTCACCGCGGTAAAGCCGTGGCATATGACAATGCCGGGTCTTGGCCTATCGGAAGAGCTGTCCTCAGGCAGAAAAAGGACGCCCGCCATGGGGACACTTTCACTGTAGAATTGAACCGACCTTTCCATACTCCTCCCTTTACCCCTTGGAAATCCTGGGAACAAAACGCGGCACCCGGCGTTGATACTGCTCGTATGCCTCCCCAAAGCGTTCGACCAGCTCGCGTTCTTCCATCAACGTGATGCCGTACAGCACAATGCAGGCAAAAGGACAGAGGAGGTACACAGCCAGATAGTTCGTAAAAAACGCAACTGCGAAGACACTCAGCATCACGACGACATAACGGGGATGCCGCAGACGAGCATAGATGCCCTGGTCCAATAAAGGCTGACCGGTCGGCGTGGGTGACAGCTCGGGAATGCCGACCAGAGTACGCAGAGTCAGATGTTTTCGACACTGCACCTCGACCACCAGGGCTGCCCCAAAGCACAGCAGGGCAGGCAAACCTAACCATCCGGGAGGACCGAACTCTACGGCCAGAAGCGGCTGATGCAACAAAAAGGCGCCAGCGCCGATGGCAATAAGGATCGCCCCCAGCGCGGAGTACGAGATCACGAGTCCAAGTTGTCGCCAGCTATGAACCAGACCGTGAGCAAACGGCCAGAACAGGATACCTGGAATAAAGGTCACCAGCGTGAGGAGAGCCATATGATAGCGGACGGTATCCATACCGTGAGCAGGCTGGCCGTCTGCTCCCCTCATACAACGCTATACGAGACGTTGAGAGTCCGGTTTATTCTGGATGGTCTGGAAGACGACACAGTAGCGTTCAGTCAGACGAATCAGGGTTGCCAACTGCTCCGCATCGGCATCCGTGTCCAGATCAAACCGGAGGCGGATGTCGCGAAAGCCGACCGGGGCTTCTTTTGAAACCCCGAGGGTCCCCCTGAAATCCAGGTCGCCTTCTGCGATTACCTTGCCATCTCGGAGTTCCACCCCAATCGCCGTAGACACGGCTTGCAGAGTCACGCCGGCACACGCCACGAGCGCCTCCAGCAACATGTCACCGGAGCAGGCCGCCAGCCCGTCCCCACCAGTCGCCGGGTGCAGCCCGGCTTCGACCAATGCCTTGCCCGTTTCAACGCGGCAGGTAATGCCCTCGCCAATCCGGCCTTCTGCATTCAGCGTCACCACCGCCTTTTCGGGTGCGTCTTTATAGACATCCTTGAGCGGTGCCTGGAGGGCTCGGAGTTCTTCTGTTTTCATGGTCATCCTTCTCCTTTTTGCTTTTTCACTTCTCCATCCGGGCAATCGCGTCTTCCGTACTGCCGGCCTCACTATAGTTGGCGTCTTGGTCAAAGCTCAGGAAAATCATGCTCACGCCTTCGGGACCAGCGGTGAACGGATCGGCGTGTTCTCCGCCCGGAATGAAACGAAGCGCTTTCGGTTCCAGATGCCTACCCATCATGGAGGCAGAACCGGCATACACCACTTCATACCGGCCATACTCCGGGACCGGGGGAGTGAATTCAGCACCGGCCGGAAACGCAACCAACTCTGCACTCGGGCCAAAGCTATCCGGGATGAGCAGCTTGCGTCGGGCGTCTTTACAGCCGGGCATGGGCTGCCACTCGACCTCGTGTGCACAGCGCGTAAACTCACGCCCGCGCACATTCGCTCGCCAGCGACGTTTTTTGTCGCGCATGACGGCCAAACCGCCCGGCTTGGTATGCAACACGAGCATGTCGTGCCCGCCGCTGACCGTGAACGGACCGTAGGGTGTATTGTGTTCCGTATAGTGCACGGCCGGCGCCTCCAGCCGGACCAGCGGGAAGGCCATTGCACCTTCAAGCAGGACTTGGAATTGCGCCGCATAGTGAAAATGCGGCTCCACCGTATAGTTTTCCGAGATTTGCGCCCGGACGGCTTCGGGTCCACCATCTCTGCCTTTCAAATACATTTGAAGCTGGGTTTCCCCTCCGCCCTCAAGGGCCAAGGTTTTCCACGGTACGGTTGAGGGCGCTACGATATACTGATGTGGGTCCATGTCGTCCCTCCTTATTTGCGTCGTTCACTCCCCGCGGGCGGTCTCGTTTCCCGCGCTTTCCCAATCTACTCCACAACCGCTTGATACGTCAAAACCCGCAGCTCACGCCGGATCGGATACGAAGAGGACGGCATCAGTTGCGTGAGAAAGATGACGATCAAGTCTTCCACTGGATCAACCCAAAAAGTTGTGCTGGCAGCCCCACCCCATGAATACTCACCGGATGAGCCAAGAATCTGGGCCTTGACCGGATCTAGCGTGACGGAAAAACCCAGACCGAACCCAATCCCATCAAAAGGCATCTCACTGAACACCTTCTGGCCCATACGGCTCAGATCGGCATTGTCCGGCAGATGATTCACGGTCATGAGTTCAACGGTCTTACGGCCAAGGAGGCGTTCACCGTTCAATACGCCTCTATTTCTAAGCATAAGTAAAAACTTGAGATAGTCACTCGCTGTTGAGACCAGCCCGCCCCCACCTGAGAGAAACGTCGGCTGTCCGCGATACCTACTCTTCGTTGGGCTATCAATGAGACGAAAGCCTCCTTTTTGATACTCATAGTTTGCGGCCAAGCGGGGGACATCTTCATCCGCAACCGCAAAGGCAGTGTCCCGCATACCCAGCGGCTCCCAAATATGCTCGCTGAAATAGGTAGCGAGCGACTGTCCTGACAGCAGTTCAACAAGATATCCCAACACGTCAGTGGCCACACTATAACTCCAGCGCGTTCCCGGAGAGAAAAGGAGCGGAAGTGTACTGAGCTTTTGCACCATGTCGTGTAAACTTCCCTTGGAACTCGACCCTTCAACTCCTTGGGCGCGGTACAGAGCGTCAACCGGATGAACGTTCATAAAGCCGTAGGTGAAACCGGCTGTATGCGTCAGCAGATCGCGAATCGTTATTTCACGTTCAGCCGTCGTGGTGCGGTACTGCTGAGCATCTCCGGATTCAAAGACTTCCAAGTGTTTGAATTCAGGAATGAAGGCTGACACCGGAGTATCGAGTTGAAACAATCCTCGTTCATACAGCGTCATAAGCGCCACACTGGTGATGGGCTTGGTCATGGAATAGATGCGAAAAATGGTGTTTTCTTCAACCGGCGTATGTGCTTCTACATCGCGTAGTCCGTAACGATTCAGATAAGCTGGCTGGCCACGCCGGGCCACCAGCACCAGATAACCAGGAATTCTCCCGTCATCGACATAGCCCTTGAGATGCTCGGGGATACGGTTCAGGCGGATGCGACTCAGTCCGACGCTTTCTGGGGAAACGGTTTCAATCATGAATGTGCTCCTGAGGACAATCTCTGTCCAAGTCTGCCGCGCTACCTTATTCCATCAGGTAGAAAATCAAAACAGAATGCCCTGGAGTTCGCTAGCTTCCGTTGGCGAAAATTGATAATGGTTTTGGCCAATCCAATTCAGACGAAGGAGTCCTGATGGCATACGCAACCGGACGCATATTTTTTGACGCGGACAGCCATATCATGGAATTGTCGGACTTTCTGACGGCCACCGCTGACCGTAATGTCGCCGACCAGCTTCCCCCGTTTAATTTTGAAGCCGCGGGGGTGCTCGCTCAACATGTGAATCAGTACGTCGACAACGGTCGCCCGGACCACGAAGCGCAGAAATTGCGAGACCTGGGCGACGGCTTGATTAGCGGTCCCAAGGGCTATGACGCGCTCGGCGCATTTGACGCCTCCGAACGGACGGACGCGCTCGACCGTTTGGGCTTTGCCAAACAGTTTGTCTTCTCCTCGCTGAGCACCTCCATGCTGTTTGGGTCAGACGTTGCTCCCGATATTGCCTATGGCGGCTGTCGGGCGCATAACCGTTCCATGGCGGAATTCTGTGCGGACGAGCGTCTGGTCGGCGTGGGCCTGCTCCCCATTGACGATGTGGAACGGTCGATCACAGACCTCGACTATGCGGTGAGTCTTGGGCTGGAAGCCATGTGGATTCCCCACCGCTTGGCCAACGGGCATTCGCCCGGCCATACCGACCTCGATCCCCTCTGGGCTCGCTTTGTTGAACATCAAGTCCCGTTCCTTCTGCACGTGGGTGGGGCCGCGCTCAAAGTCGATCCGGGCTGGCTCGATAATGGCCGTCCGATTCCCAACGACTGGCTCGGCGGCGGTGAGAACATCCGTAGTAAAGACATGATGGGTCTGCATCATCTGCCCGAGCAGTTCCTGTCCACGATGGTGCTAGACGGCGTGCTGGAACGCTTTCCCGAACTGCGCGGTGGGGTCATTGAACTCGGTGCTGGTTGGGTGCCGTCCATGCTGGACCGTCTCGACCTGGTCGCCGGCATCTGGAGTCGGAGCGAGCCTTTGCTCAAAGACTTGCAGCGCACGCCAAGCCAGCAGATTATCGATCAGGTCCGCTTTACGCCGTTTGTGTTCGAGGATGTGGGGGCCATCATCAATGCTTCTGACCCACGTCTCTATATGTTCTCCAGCGATTATCCACATCCCGAGGGCGGTCGTGACCCTTTGGGTCGTTTTGGTCGTACATTGGAAGGACAAGACGCAGAGACCTTGGACCGGTTCTATACGCAGAACTTCGCGGATCTGATGGGGATGAGCGCGTAACGTCTCATTCATGGCACAGGGTGGGTTTTCCCGACCCACTCTACTCTCGAAGAGGGGGAAGTCCAGTGGACCCTCCTCCTCACCTCAGCCCGAAAAGCTGAGTAAAGTAGAACACACCGTCTTTTCCCCGCGCACATCCAATACCGGTCAGATTAAACTGGCCTTCCATATTCTTCCGGTGCCCCGGACTGTCCAGCCAGCCCGCGACGGCGTCCGTCGGAGCACTGGCAGGCGAGGAATTATTGAGGGCAAGGTTTTCCGCAAATGTTTCGAGTTGGACAAATCCTTGGGCCATACGTTTGCGTTCCTCAAAACCGTCGTGGCTGAAGAATTCGTATCCGGTGGCTATAGCTTTGCTATGCTGTCGTGCGATCATCGCCAGGGCTTCGCTATACTCAAGAGGCTCAAGTCCGATCGCAATGCGATGTTCATTCACCAAAATATGGGTACGACGCTCGAAATCCCGCATATAAGAGAGCACATCAATCGGCTCGGTGCGGACACGCTCAAGGAGCACGTCAGGAGAGAACCTGTCAGCTCTTAAATGCTCTTGAAGCAGGTCCTCTTGGATGGATGTTACGACTACGCTCGCGATAACTGCGATGACGAGACTCGCCCAGAGAAAGAGTGGGTTGAAGCTCCAGCCCCGTACAGGGGAGCGCGCTGTCAGGGGTTTCCTACAGTATCCGCAGAAGCGCGCGTGTTCTCTATTGAGTTTGCGACAATCCGGACAGGACTTCATGAGGTGTAAAGCGTTCAATTCTTACGACTTCATTCCAGCCGTTAAGACCAGCGTCGTTTCTCTCTATTGGCCCACAAAACTGTCCACTGGAAGTCTGTCTCCTGAGGGTTAGAAGAAGAAATTATGTGATTTTCTCGGTTTTAAACTATTCCCCTATAACCATTTATTTTTACTCAAGAAACAGAGATATGCTTGACAGATAGTCAGTTTTACATCCATACTGTATGTGTATCCCAGATTAAAGCACTATTAAAAGTGCTTGCTGCTCTACCTGTCCGTAGAGTCTACAGATTTCCTCCCCCATGGAGTCCGGGAGTCCCCCCTCCCGGGCTCCCCTTCCTTCTTCGTCGTGTACTTCCGTTTGCGAAACGGGTCTCGGCCACGAAGATCAAGCTGGGCACTTCTCTATCAATTACCCATCAATTAAAATTATATAGTTAGGTCAATGGCTTAGGAAAAAATCCTGCTTGTCCAATAGCTGCCTATCAATTAAAATTCAGGCCCAGAAAGGGATGTATTTCCTCAGCCTCCGAGCAGCACCTTCATCAAATGGCTTGATCAGGCCAGCGGTCATGGGATATCGCCTAGCAGAGTTGACGACTTTGCCTTTATGACCGTGCCGGCTTCGGTCCAACGGTGCTCAGGGCTTGGTCAAAGGTCATGATTTGCTTCACGCCGCGCCGTCGGCAACTTGCGAGATGGCAAAGGTCTCTGGCCCCCAGCGTGGGATACTTTTCATGGAGCTGCCTCGCCAGCGTCACATCCGCTTCTTCCAGCGGCCACACTTCGACACCGGCTCTGACCACCAACGCCAGGGCTGCATCGAACGTCTGGAGTCGGCCGACCGGCAGGTAGGCATGTGCCAACTCCTGCAAGACTTCCGCCGAAGTACCGAGAGGCGTGCCGCGCCGGTTGGACTCGGTAAAGAACTCTCGGGCCGGCGCTTGCAGCGGATGTGGCCGACCTACCGCGTACATGAAGACATTCGTATCGACGAATATCATGTGTTGGCTGCGTTCCGCCGCCGCGACTCGGCGATTGCGCTCAGGTGCTCGTCCCATTCCGGTTCGGTCTCGGGACCCTTCAGGGCATCGCACGCCCTGAAAAACTCTTCCAAGGCCGAGGGTGACTCGAAAAACTCGGGGCGTTGCCGGTCTTCAAGCCGTTCACGGGCGGCAGCCCTCAGCCAAGCGCTCAATGTCAAGCCCTCCTTGCGAGCCTGATAGACGAAACGGTCACGGTCTTCATCGGGTATTATCAATTGGACTCTGGCCATGACGTATCCAGCCTCTCCGTAAAAATGTGTATAAAGATTACACATTTTTGACCAAATATCTATCCTGACCAGAGGTGGCGTTGGCTGTATTGCCCAGCCCTTCAAAGCCGTTTGACACCGGAGGACTTACAGGCCGGGTGGGGTTTGAGGGGGTGGGGCATAGATTGTTCGCGGTAGGGGCAACCCTTGTGGTTGCCCATCTTGGGAGGTGGGTCATCTCCACCATACCCCAGGCGGCCACAAGGGCCGCCCCTACAAGGATTCCTGGTCGTCCGACCCGCTACAGGTGTCCCTACAAATGGGTTGTTCGGGCAGGATTCTCTGGGTCTTCGGCCCAGCGGGCCGGGTTGTCCATGATGTATTGGCGAATCCGGTTCAGGGCTGCCTCGTTGCGGATGATATGTTCATAATAATTCCGTTGCCATAATTTACCAGCGAACGGTGCCCAACCCCACATTTTCACCCCACGCGCATAGGCAACTGTTGTCAATGATTTGTACGCACCTATCACCGTGCCCAATGATGTCGTAGGGGCAACCCTTGTGGTTGCCCGTCTTGGGGGGGTGATCCTACGCGCTCTGCCCTGGGCGGCCACAAGGGCCGCCCCTACATCGGGCAACGCGATAATACCGTGCATGTGATTCGGCATCACGACGAACACATCCGGTTGAACACTTGAAAATCGTTTGGACAAAGAACGCCAGTGTGTAGCGACCACCCGCCCGACATCATTCAACTGCATCTCTCCGTTCACAATTTCACCGAACAGACACGCCCGGTTGTGGGTACAGACCGTTACGAAATACGCTCCTGCCCACGAATAATCGTAACCGCGCAGACGGGGCGACCGACGGCGGTGTGAATCCCCCTTAGTCACGATACACCGTCATGATAGAGGCGAAAATTTTTCGCCCTAATCCTGCCAACCTTTTGAACACTTGCCTTTTCTATTGTCTCGAAACTGCCGCCGTTTGTTGTTGGGGTCTGGTGTTCTCTTCCTTCTCTTGAATGCCTGATGAATCCACCGGCGAACACGATACCTCATTCGGACTTCCTGACCAACGATATATGCATGCGTAGGGGTCATCTCCCTTACAGTTGTCCGCCAGTCTTGGCGGTATCAGGTGAGGATCATAGGTTCTTTGCCAAAATCAGGATGATTGGGAAGCAGGATACCCAGCAGGCCGCATCTGGGATTCTTCTTAGTATCTCTCAGACTGGAACCAATCTCCCAATCCACATGTTTTCTCTTCCAGGTGCAAGGACCTATCAGTACAACGGTCACGGTTGCGTCAGCAATGAAGTCCTCGCGGATTTTCTGGCGAATCGTTGCCGTTTTCAGATTGCGGTCATCTATGTCGCTGTCTTTGACCGATTTATCTACAATGTCTCCTTTCATCATTTTGGCAAATCGCTCTTTGTACTTCTGGTCCTCATGATGAAAACTGATGAACACTTTGTCCCTCTGGGTTTGAGGCATTGCTACTTTCCTTCGACCCGTTCCAGGTCGGTCAAATCTTCCACGTCGGCGATCTCTGCCAGCATACGGTTGTAGTTACGCAACTCGTCCTGTAATACCGCCAGTTCTTCACGAAACTCCTTCCGCTTGACTTCGTTATCGAAAGCCCCAGCCTCACTCTCCTTATGCCACTTTGCGGTAAAGGGCCGCACCACCTGGTTCAGCACGGGCACGACAACCTTGCTGAATTGTATTGCTCCGCGTCCTCGCCGTCGGAGAATCTCTCGGGAGGTTGGAAAAAGGGAATACACACTATCCAAAGCCGCTTTTTCGTCTCCGGCTTCAACCGGTAACGGCTGGGTAACGATTCTGGTCAGCATCTCAATATACAGTTCCCAGGCCGCATCTCGGTCGGAGGTTTGGAAAGATATTTCCGCACTGGCCCACTTGGGGCCTAACCTGATCTTCTCCAAACCGAAATTCTTGAACATTTTCTTGAGTTTCATTCTTTACCTTTCCCCATAATCTCGCCGATAGGCAGGACTGGGTTGAGGTTGGCGATCATATGCCTTCCTCCGACTCGGTATCGTGAAATAGATCAATATAGCTCTTGTACATGAATCTCCGGTTGCGGGCCTGACCGGTGAACTCGTGTAGAATGCCATGTATGACCAGCCGTGCGACGAGATCGTTTGCTGCTGGGTAAGTCGTTCCGAAATTTTACTTAATAACGGAATCGAATCAGGTCAGTATTATAGAGAGACTTTAATAAGGTTCCATCTGTTCCTATCCTAATAGAAACCATACATCTCACAAAACTTCGTCGTATTCCCGAAGCCTGGATACCTGCTTTCGCAGGTATGACACAATACGGTCCGGTATTCCCGTGGAAGAGGCAGCCCAACATCTTGCGGGTAATAGAATAAGACAGATACACAAGAGTGAGCGTTTCAGAATAAGGAGGAGCACATATGGACATTGGCGTATTCTGTTTCACGTCCGGCGAGTCGGCGGACCCTGCGGTGGTGGCGAAAAAGGCGGAAGAACTGGGCTTTGCCTCGTTTTGGGTCCCGGAACATCCGGTTCTGCCGGTGCATACCACCGTGGGCTATCCCATGGCTCCGGATCAGCCTATTCCGAGAACGATCGGGATTATTTCCGACCCGTTTGTGTCGCTGGCTCGAGCCTCGGCCACGACCACGAAGATCAAGCTGGGTACAGGGATTTGCCTCGTGCCGGAGCGCAACCCGTTGTTGCTGGCCAAAGAGATCTCCACGCTGGATCACTATTCGGGCGGACGTTTTTTGTTTGGCATTGGAGCCGGCTGGCAAAAGGAAGAGTGTGAGATCATGGGCGGAGACTTTCCGCACCGCTGGACCCAGACTCGGGATTCGGTCCTGGCCATGAAAGAGCTGTGGACTACGGACGAGTCCGAATATCACGGCAGGTATTATGACTTTCCCGCGGTCAAATGCTTCCCCAAGCCGGCCCAAAACCCGCATCCACCCGTTATTCTGGGTGGTTCGGCCAAGAATGTGTTCAAACGGACGGTTGAGTGGGGGGACGGCTGGATGCCGGTCAGCACCTCGCCCGATGAGATTCGACACGGACGCGAGACCTTGAACGAGCTGGCCGCCCAAGCCGGGCGTGATCCCAAGTCCATCTCCGTTATCGCCTTTGGGCAGCCGGGGCAGTTGCATAGCCGGGACCAGGTCCAGGCATTGGAAGCGGCCGGCGCGGAACACGCCATTATCTGGCTCAACAAGCTTCAGGAAGAGGAGGTCATTCCGGAGTTAGAGGGGTTAGCTCAAGAGATGCTGGGCGCATAAAAACGCAGGGGGAGCCGCACCATGAAAAACATTATGCATCTGAATGCTTTTCTGATTCACAGCCCCATGAATCATACGGTTGGGTCGTGGACCCATCCGGACAGCACGGTCGGCTCCTCTTTTGCTCAACCCGATATGTGGCAGGACATTGCCAGAACACTGGAGCGGGGCAAGTTTGACGCCATATTTTTTGCGGACCAGCTTGCCACCTATGGCAACTACCGCGCCCGCACCGATGAATCCCTCATCCATGCCGTTCAGTTTCCGGTTCATGACCCCACCCTGCTGATTCCCATGCTGGCCGCGGTAACCGAAAGGCTCGGGTTTGCCGTGACCCTGTCCGCCACCTATTACCCGCCGTATATGGCGGTCCGCAAACTTTCGACGCTCGATCATCTGACCAAGGGACGGATCGGGTGGAATATTGTTACCTCCGTCCATATTGGAGAGGCGCACAATATGGGCTGGGAGAACATGATTGCGCACGATGCGCGCTATGAGCGCGCCGACGAATACATGCAGGTCTGTCACAAACTGTGGCAGAGTTGGGAGGCTGACGCGGTCGTGGCGGATAAAACGTCCGGGGTGTATGTTGACCCCAGCAAAGTCCATCCCATCAATCACAAGGGTAAGTGGTTCTCCTGTCCGGGCATCTCGCCTGTTTCCCCTTCGCCCCAGGGCTATCCGGTTCTTTTTCAGGCCGGCGCCTCGGGCGCGGGACGCGATTTCTGTGCCAAGCATGCCGAAGCGGCGTTCGGGGTACAGCTCACGCCACGGGCGATGAAAGCCTATGCGGATGACATGCGTGCGCGGGTGAAAAACCTTGGCAGAGATCCCGGCAGTCTCAAATTTATTTGGGGTATTCAGGCCATTGTCGGAGGAACGGAAGAAGAGGCGCGCCGAAAACAGCGGGATATGAACGAGCGCGTTCCGGTCGAAGGCGGATTGGCCCTGCTGTCGGGGCACACCAGCCACGATCTGTCCCAATATGACCTGGACCAGCCGGTTGAAGACATTGAGATTGAAGGCATACGTGGGCTGTTCGAGATATTCACCAAGATGTATCAATCGGGCGACCTGGGCCGCGACCGACTCACCATGCGCGAGGTCGGTAAAATCTACGGCGCGACCATTGGCTGTCCGCAAATTGTCGGCACGCCAGAGCAGATCGCCGATCAGATGGAAGCGATCCTGGATGAGACCGGCGGCCACGGGTTTAATATCACCCCTGCGACCATGCCGGGCTCAATTACGGAATTTGTTGACGCGGTCGTACCGGTGTTACAGAAACGCGGCCTGCACCGCGCGGAGTATACCGGCCAGACGCTCAGAGAGCATCTGGGGCAGGAAGCGTGTGGGTAAGAAAAGAGATTGTCTCCACTTGAGAGGGAGGGCCACGTAGTGGCGGAGGGTGTTTCACCCGGTCGAGGAACCCACCCCGGCCTTCGGCCACCCCTCCAAGGAGGGGATATCAAAGGTTAATCCGGTACGACGGCATACACCCGATAGGTCACCTCATTGGGCTTGAGTTTGCCCTCGCCCACGGCCATCAGGTTATTGAGCCAGGCATACCGCTCGTCGCCGGTCTCAAACTGAATCTGTGAGATAAAATAATTATCCCCAAAATTGGTCGAGCCGCCGCCCGCAAGCGCTTTCCGAATCCCCTCGGTGGCTTCCATACGCGCCCGGTAGGTGACATAGATCGCCGCCCCATCGTCGCTCTCAAAGACCGCACGCACGTCGAGACGCAGGTTGCCGTCCGGGCCGACCAGAGCCCAGTCGGCCCCACTGGCCCGGACCTTGCCCTTCATCCGCGGGCCCTCGAAGTGCCCGCCGGTCAGGTCGGCCACGATACGCTCGCCGAGCGGCCCCTTGCCGACGCTTATCGGGGTAATGAAGGTGGCAGTGTAATCGCACAGATATTCGAGTTTCATCGCCTTCCCTCTACAGCCCGTACACCTGCGCCGCGTTCTGGCCGATGACCTTCTGCCGTGTTGCCTCAGACATGGGATCAACCAGTTCGACCAACTCGTCCATATAGTTGTCCGGATGGTCGGGGTGCGGAAAGTCAGAGGCCCAGAAGAATTTGTCTGCGCCTACGAAGTCCACCACATGACCAAAGGCTTTTTCGTCCGGGTCGCCGGAAATCCAGCAGTTGCGATGAAAGTAATAGCTGGGTTTTTCCTTGAGCTTGACGGTGTCGCCCAAGGGGCTGTCGAACACCGCATCCATGCGGTTGAGCAGATAGCCGGCCCAGCCCGCGCCCGATTCCAGCACTACAATTTTGATCTTGGGGAAACGCTCAAACAGGCCGTACTGGAACATCGCCGTAAAGGCCTGGAGCGGCCCCTGCGCGCCGTGCACATTGTAGTGCCACAACGCCCATTTCTGCATATCCTTGAAGCGTTGGTGCACCCGCTTGGAGGGCGGTTCACCGCTCGGGTGAATACCGACCGGGACGTCCAACTCCTGGGCCTTGGCCCAGAACGGGTCGTAGTCCGGGTGGGCGTGAGATTTATTGGTCGGCGTGAACGGCACGAAGAACGCGCCTTTGGCTCCGGCGCGTACTGCCCGTTCCAGTTCCTGGGCCGCCACATTCCCATCTCCCATTGAGATATGGGCAATCGGGATCAGCCGGCCATCGGAGTCAGAGCAGAAATCAACCACCCAGCGATTATACGCCTCGGCGTAGGCCGCCTGGAGATCAAGGCCTTCAACCTCTTCGGTTTCCCATAAGAGGCCAAGACTCGGATAGATAATGGCCTTTTCCAAGCCCTCTTGATCCATACGGGCCAGCCGCTCTTTGGGATACATCGAGCCAAAGGGCGCCTCGCCCACATAGGTACGGTCCGGATGGGGCGCGGTTTCTTCTTCCGATTTTTTTCCCATCGCTCCGAACTGGGCCAATTGTCCCGGCTGGGAATACTTCGCAGGTCGTCCATCCAGTTCCAGGACCTCCAACCCATCTTCATTGGTATGCAGACGGATTGCCCGGTCCTTATATCTTGGATCAATATACTTCTCCCAGGTATCAGGTGGCTCAAGAATGTGTCCGTCGGCATCAACCGTTCCGCTATAGGGAAACTTTCCGTTTGCGGTCATTCTGCATTCCCTCCGTTTTTGCGTGTTGTGAACTGAAGCGTGGAAGTATCATTTTTAGCCTACACGGTTCGCTCGGGCAAGGGTTTTGAGGCTCTTGTCCCGACCGGTCCATATCCCATCCTCAGTAGGGAGGGGCGGCTGTAGACCAGGATGGATTCCTGCTTCTCGACCTGACAAAAGCCACTCCACCGCTACGCTTCACCCCACTCAAGAGGAGCGTAGCGGCGGGTTTCAATCAATCCGCAACGGCCGTTATCCGCACGCCAGGGTATAGACGTTCTGACATCCGTCCGGCAGCGCGGACTCGCTCCAGGCCGTACCGCCGTCACCTGGCCCTCCCGCGTGCCACAGTATACGAGTTGCGGGGCCTGGCGGCTGAGGGCGACGGTCATCATGGTGCTCCGGGGGGAGATATCATGGTCAAAGCGCTGCCAGGTCTGACCCAGGTCCGGGCTGCGATAGACGGAGCCGTTCAGGGTGAGTGCTCCCGGACTCAGCGCGGCGTAGAGTGTATTGGGGTCACCAGGAGCGACCTGGATATCACGCGCGTACGCCAACGGCGAAGAACGCCAGATTTCCATATCCGCCCAGGTCTGACCCTGATCCGGGCTTTGGAACAGACCCATGCGCGTGGCGAGAAAGACGCTACCCGGCTGCGCGGCACTCAGCACCAGAGCGTGGGTGTCCATCATACCCTCGGCATCGGTGTTGCTCAGAATACGACTCTTCAAATAATCCTGCTCGGCAAACTGAATTAGCGCTTGACTACAGTCCTCCCAGGTGTCGCCGCCATCTTTACTGCGGATGATTCCGCCGACCTCCAGGCCGGCGTACACCGCATCCGGATCATTCGGATCGGCCGCCAGGCCGATAATGCGACACGGAAAGCCCATTTCAACCATGCCGGACGGCTGGGCAAAGGTCAGGCGTTTCCAGGTGTCGCCACCGTTTTCGCTCCGATAGATGGCCGCCGGTGCGGTACCGCAATATACGACCTGAGGATCATTCGGGCGAAACAGCAGCGACCAGACCGCCATCCCGGTATCCGGAAAATCCAGCTCCTCCCAATGCGCCCCGCCGTCTGTGCTGCGGTACGGCCCGTGCTGGGTACCGACGTATAATAGATGCGGATTATCAGGATGGACAAGAATGGCCCGAATCTCGGCCCGCTCCGGGAGGCCCTGGCTCAAAATCTGCCACTCCGTTTCTCCGACTCTTTGACGACACAAACCACTGCTTGGGGCGGTCTGTCCGTTGGTGGAAAACTGCGATGCTCCAGCGTAGACATACTGAGCCATGGTATTCTCCCTTCTTTTTCGCGCTAGAGTCTCATTATTGGGTCAGGGGCAAATATTCAACCCAATTCGCAGAATCTTCAGGGCTGAACGGCCGACACGGGGAATCCGCCTGCCTTGTTTCCAGTGGCATTCTTCAGCTATCAGGACAGGCAAAGGAGGGAGTCCGTGCTGATATCCGTCCTGTCCGTTCTCATCTTGATCGCTCTGCTCTGGTCTCTGGGCTGGTATGCCAAACGCTGGGTTTCGACCGATGCCGATTATTTGCTGGCCGGCCGCCAGGTCAGTCTGCTCCCCGGCATTGCCGGGATCTGTGGGATCGCGTTTGCCGGCAGCGTGACCAGCATTATTCCGGGCCTGACCATTCAGTACGGCTTTTTTGGCTGGGTGTGGGGTATTAGTCTGCCGGCGGTTATCGGCTATTGGATATACGGTCTGCTGGCCTGTCCGTATGTCCGTCGCTCCGGGGCCTACACGCTACCGGAGTGGCTGGAGATGCGCTTTGATGCACGCACCCGCCTGGTCGTCAGCATTGCCACCGTCCTCGGTGTGACCGGCCTGGTCGCCATGAATGTCATTGCTATGGCGCTGATTATGACCGGCTTTCTTGAGGCTCCGCTGTGGCTGATGGTGACGCTTATTCTCGGTGGTCACGTCATGTTTCTCCTGCTCGGTGGCCTGTGGGCGCTGACCCTGACCGATGTCGTACAGGTCATTCTGGGCTTTATCCTCCTGCCGGCGCTGGTCGGCTACTGTGCGTGGACATTTGGTGGCTGGGATATGATTCAAGCCCAGTTCGTTTCCCCGGCTCCGTTGACCCAGGGAACGGCAGGGACGTTTCCGTGGTTACGCCTGAGCTATCCCAGCATTATCACCGTCTCCCTGGTGGTCGGCATGTTCATTCAGTGGGGCGGTAACTACTACTGGCTGCGCGCCGCGGCCGCCCGCACCGAGTTTGTCGCCCGCTGGCAATATCTGATTGGCGGAGTCGTGGTCGTCCTGGTTGTCCACGGGGCGTTGGGCCTGCTCGGACTGTACGCGGGGAGCGTGTATCGTCAAGACTTTCTGGGTGAGGCCAACCCCATGAGCGCCTATGGCATGCTGATGCGCGACCTCCCCTCAGGGGTGGCGCTCTTCGGCTTGGTAGCGGCCTTGGCGGCGACTATCTCAACCACCAGCAACGCTCACCTGGGGATTACCTCGACCCTGGTGCGTGACCTGTATCAACGCTTTCTGCATCCGGAGGCAACACGGGAGCAGGTCTTGCGTATCAGCCGGATTCTCACCGTCGTCACCGGGGGCGGCATTTGGCTGCTCAGTTTTTACCCCGGCGGACCCTATTTTTTGCTGGCCATTAGCTGCGCGATGTTGGGCCCGGCAGCACTGATCTTTTTGCTCGGGCATCGCTGGCCGCGAATAAACGCAACCGGAGCATTTTGGGGGACGCTCATCGGGATGGTCGTCATGCTGGTCTACGAGGGGTTACAACTGACTGGCGTAACCGCGTGGTCAACGCATACGGTTCTTATCGGAACCCTTACCACCCTGCCCTTGATCGTTCTGATCTCGCTGGCAACCTCACGACCGGCAATCCAGCAGGACAGTCGCTCCGAGGCCGGCCAGGAGCCCTCCGTCCTCACTGCCGAGCATATGCGACTCCTGGACCTGTTACACAACGGCTATGGACAGATGGTCGAGTTGACTGATTTTCTCGGCATAGACACCGCGCGCGGGAACCGCTTAATCGATGAACTGATAGCCGCGGGTCTGGTCCGGCGGCAGGCGCAATCAGGCCCGGACTTTTTTACCCTAGGGCTCACTCCCCAGGGAGTGCAACACTGGGAGAGAAGTGAAGAGCACGGAGCGGTTGGACCGCCCCGCTCTTCGGTCCCCACCATTGAGCTCCAAATCCTCAGACAGATTGAAAGCGGTCCGCAGACGTTGCGGACCTTGGGCCGAGCGATTGAGGCGAACGCCTCGACGCTCGGCGTGGTCGTCAGTCGCTTGGAACGACTTGGCCAGGTGCGCAGTCACGGCATCTGGGAGCGGCGTCTCTCCCTGTCCGATACGGGCCGTGCAGCCCTCCAGGCAGCAGCCCAGGGATAAGGAGTCGGAGGATACTCCGCTCACTCGACCTACGGCCCTGACAGTTCTCTTCGGAACGGATACACTCCGGTATCACCCTGTTCGAGGTTCGCATATGCCGAGTACCAAGCCGCCGAGCGGCACGCGAGATTACTTACCTGAGACCGTGGCAAAACGACGCTACGTTGTGTCGAAGATTGAGAACGTCTTTCAGCGCTACGGTTTTCTGCCCCTTGAAACGCCGGCCATCGAGAATCTGACCACGCTGTTAGGCAAGTATGGCGAGGAGGGCGACCAACTCCTCTTCCGTCTCCTCCACCGGGGCGACAAACTCACGCGAGCCCTGGAAAAACCGACCCCCGAAGCCGGAGACCTGGCCGAGTTGGGGCTGCGTTACGATCTCACCGTTCCGCTGGCTCGCGTCGTGGCCCAGTACGGCAACAGCCTTCCCAGGGTATTCAAGCGCTACCAGATTCAGCCTGTCTGGCGGGCGGACCGGCCGGCGAAAGGCCGCTTTCGTGAGTTTTATCAGTGTGATGTTGATCTGACCGGCACCACGTCGCTGCTGGCCGAAGCGGAGGTGATGAACGCGGTCAGCGGCGCGCTGCTTGAGCTCGGCTTTTCCAACTTCTCCATTGCGCTCAACCACCGGGTGGTTCTACGCAGTATGATCGGGGCGGCCGGTATTGACCCCAATCTTGAGGGTTCCGCTCTGATCGCCATTGATAAGCTGGATAAAATCGGTGTTGACGGCGTGCAGGCAGAACTCACGCAACGCGGCATTGCTCCAGATTCGGCCCAACGTCTGCTCGCCATGACAACGAGCACCCCGAAGATGAGCAACCACGCCGTATTAGAAGCCTTGCGCGGACAGTTATTGCAGCCCGAGGCACAGCAGGCGCTCAAGGATCTTGAAACGCTTGTGGCCTTAACCATGGAGGCCCCAGCAGGTTCGCATATCCGCCTGGCCCCGGCGCTGGCACGGGGTCTGAGCTATTATACCGGTCCTATCTTTGAGGTTGTCTCAACCGACTTCAGCGGCTCCTTAGGCGGCGGCGGACGCTACGACAACCTGGTTGGCATGTTCAGCAACAAGCAGGTTCCGGCGGTCGGCTTTTCCCTCGGTTTGGAACGTATCCTGCTCTTAATGGAAGAGCGGCAGATGTTTCCGGCCCTGCAATTGACCGCCCAGGTGATGGTCTGCATCCTGCCCGATGCCCCGCTGCCACCGGCGGTCGGACTGGCCTCGCGCCTGCGACAGGCAGGCATTACGGTCGAGGTCTATCCGGAACAGAGCAGACTCAAGCGCCAGCTCTCCGCCGCAGACGCCCAGCAGATTCCCCATGCGCTCATTCTCGGACCTGACGAGGTTGAACGCCAGCGCTATACCTTGAAGAACCTGGCAACCGGGGAGCAGCAAGCGCTGAGTGAAGACGATCTCATCGCCGCGCTCCGGACTAGAACACCACCTCAAGCTGCGTAATCAGATTGTCCCGGTCCCGCAGCAAGCCGATACCATTGTACTGGCCATCGAGGTAGTTGTACTGGAGCGTCAGTCGAAACGGGTCCCGCGTCAGCGTAATCCCCGGCTGGACGAGCCAGGAGCCCTGCCAGTCGTAGAAGAAGACCAGTTGGGGTTTAATCACCCCGGAGCGGAAGGAGGTCGAGATACTCAGCGTATTCACAAACTGGTGTTGATCGATATTGACCAGGGAGCGGTTCTGGCGGCTCGGCTCGCTCACCGGAATCGCAAAATGACCAAAACCGTACGGCCCGGCTGACGCCAGCGAGGTGTCGTTGAAATCGACGATATGCGTACCGAACATCTGCCCGCTGATAATAAAAGACTGCTGGGGATTGAGGGCACGAATATAGCGATTGATATCGATGCCCAGCACCCAGCGCACAACGTGTGAGTGGGCAATATCGTTCTCATACGACAGCAGCGGCGAGCCAGTGAGGGGATCGATCCCGACCTGACGATAGCCGGGTGTGATCTGGCCGTCGGAGAGGACCGGTCCGAGGAGGTGGGTAGCACCGGAGTTCTTAAAGAACGGCTCGTCCCAGAAAACAGCCGCCTCGCTGCGAATGATCGCGTACCACTTCGGCACGGGGAAGGAGGCGGTCAGGCCGGAAATCGCAATTTTCGGATACAGCACATTGGCCTGAAAGTTATCAACGATAAATTGAGAGGCCAGCCCGGCGTTGACCGCCTGCTCAAACGCCGCCAGACTGATCGGGGGACGATTCCTGGGCGTGACAATGCGCACCTCGGGCGCATCCAGAAACGTGTAGTAATGCGCCGCAGAGAGCGTCAGCTCACCGATTCGGGCGGTGACGCGAAAGCCGCCCCGGGTGTCCTTGAAATTCTGGGCCGGCTTTTTGACGACACTGCGCATCCCCGGCGGGTTCGGGGTTGACCAAGGGGAACCAACCGGCACCGGGCTGGAGATATTCTTATCAAAGGCGCCGTAGCCCTCAATGTTGAGCTCGGAAAAGGGGCCGACATCCTCAAAGCTGTATACGGCCCGCACCATGTCCAGGGGCACGCGTCGGTCATCCAGGGAGACGAGGAAGCCGCCAAAGCTGGCGTCGAGCGGATTGATCTGATCCAGGAGTCGAAAGGCGTCGGTCTCTCCCCAGGACAGGTTTTGGCGTCCAATGCGTAAAAAGAGAAACTCCCACGACAGGTCAACATAGGCTTCAAACAGCCGATGACGCATACGCAAGCTGCGGCGCGAGTTGACGCGCGAGCAGCCGGCAAACTGACGCGGACTGGTCCGCTTTTGTTTGCTGGGCTGACCACAGTTGGAGTGCAGGGGAAAACGCTCGCGAAACACGTCGGGTCCGTAGTCCCAGACGCCGTCGTACTCCCCCCGATAGGTGATGAAATAACTGATGTCTTCAAGCTGGAGCCACTGAAGCGGCTTGAACAGAGGCGCCAGCGCGCTAAGAGTGCCCTCATAGCTGCCCTCAACCAGGTCCACCAGATCATGTCGCAATTCGGCTTGGATGAAGGAGCGGTTCTGGAGCATATTGAAGGAATTGTACGGCGTCTGGAGACGAGTATTTCCACCCGCGTTCTCCACGGCCATGGCCGTCCGGTTATACACCCGGCCGTTAAAGCGCAGCGTTTGGGACTCGTCCAGAAAGCGAGCGTGCAGCAGGGCCGGCCAGAGCACTAGACCAACGACCAAGCTACGAACGCACAACAGCCCGGCCTGTCTCAGGCACGATGAAGTGCGCTTATTCGTCGCTGCTTGTCGACCCTGCACGCTGTGCCTCATAGCTGGGAGCTAGGCTTCACTTCCCCAAACGGACCATCTCTTTAACCGTGAACTTTCTGGGCTTGAGCGGCTTGTTGATCAGGATTTCGTCGGCGGTCCACAGGGCGGCACGATTGCTTTTGTAGTCAATCCACACATTGCCCAAGTGAAGATGCGTACCCTTTACCTCGGCGTTGTCCGGATCGTCGGCCGGGTCGCCAAACGTGTGAAACAAGGTCCGCCAATGATTGCCCTCACGGTCATACACGACAACGCAAAAGACCGAATAAATCTGCCGGTCAATATAAAAGCGCCGCATGCCGTACGGATGGCTGGCATCGTTGGAGGTGGCTTCCAGAACGACGACCTGACGCAACTCCCACGGCGACTGGGGATACCAGCCGCCTTTGCCCCCATACTCCGGGGGGTTTCCTCCGACGAAGCCCGGCATCAGCATCACCTGCTCGCCCAGATATTTCCAGGTGTAATTGCGGAGATAACCCTGAAAACCGGCATGATCTTCGATGAGAAAATTCGCTTCGAATGAGGACGACTGATGATTCACGACAATGCTCCGCGTGCGGCGACTCTGCGGGTCGTAGGCCCACCCCTTTTGGTTGGTCATGTCCGCCGCGTAATGAAAGGTGAGACTCTGGGCCCCTTCAAGGTCCTGGGGGCTCATAACAATCGAGTGTTCTCGCCACCAGGTCCCCTCCTTTTCCCACTTCGCTACATTGCGCGCCGGGTCCGGACGGAACATGCCGTACATGCGCGAATAGAGAGTGTCCACCGCACGTTCGGTATTGCCGCTACTGTTGACCGTACGCAGGACGCCTTGGGTTGTCATGGTATCACCCATATAGCGCATGCGGTAATTCCAGGCGGCTTTGAGCCCGGCTTGCGGGTCGGCCGGATCAATCAGGGGAAAAGGCTGGCCAAGCGTGTAGTTCTGGAGTTCTCCGTTGGCGTCGAGTTGGGTTTGGCCGGCGTGTTCGATCGACGCCTGCATATAGGCCTCAAGGATAGGAAAGTCCGTTGTCGCCTGGACGGGAATCTCAAAATCTCCGGCTTGGACCACGCGGACAATCTCCGGCGGCAACACCTTTTCGGCAACCTGCACATTCTCTTTGGTCAGCGTCATGCCAGGTGTTATGCCGTCAATCTGCGGGCTGCCATTGCGGTACGGCAGAAAGCCGTCCAGCAGTTGCTGGTCTCCGTCCTGGGCATACACGCCTGTCGACAATAGCCCCACCAGGCTCAGTATGCCGGTGAGGAAAAGAACGCTCCGGTTTCTTATTCGCATTCGACCCCCCTCTCCTGAGTGAATGTTCATTTTCTTGTAAAGACTCGCCGCTTCACACGCAAGAGGCAGGCTTGAGAAGCATCGAATCCCTTGACAGCCCTGATTGCTCTCAGATAAGACGGCTGCATATTCATTCCTAATAATTTGGAGGCAAGGAGGGCCTTATGGCAACACCACAACCAGCAGTTCTCAATAGAAACATGGGCCAGCATCAGTGGTATGTCCATCTCAGTCGCCTAGATGGCGCTGATATGGGTGTGATCAAATCTGCGGTCCAGCAGTTGCGCAAAGACTGTGCCGACAAAGGTATCAATCTGACCATCGGCCTCGGACCATCACTCCTCTCAGACCTTACGGACGACGTGCCCAACGATTTCCAGCCCTACGAAACGTTCCAGTCGATTGACGGCAGTGGCAAGGAAGCCAAGGGCACCCAGGAAGAACTCCTTTTTTGGCTGAACAGCGAAAAAAAGGACGAAGTCTGGAAAGCCCAGTGGGATGCCAGGGAAGCTCTGAAGGGGCATATGCGGGTAGCCCGTGAGACCATGACCTTCATCTTTGGCGACTCGCTCGACCTGTCCGGCTTCAAAGATGGCACCGGTAACCCCGAGCCCGAGCGGGATGTTGAAGTCGCCGTCGTTCCGGATGGCGAGCCGGGCGCAGGCGGGAGCTTCATCATTGCCCAGCGATGGATTCATGACCTGGAAGCCTTCAACCTCCTGCCCGTTGAAGAGCAGGAAAAAGTCTTTGGCCGGACCAAGGCCGACTCAACCCGCCTGTCCCCCCAACCCTCTCCCTCCCACCTCTCGCATGTCGAGCTGAGAGAGGGCAAAACCGGTGACGACAGCACTCCCAAGCGGGATGAGATTTCGCGCCGCTCGACCCCGTATGCCTTCCACGATGGCACGGTTGGCCTGTACTTCATGGCCTTCTGTAAGAGCCAGGCCCCGCTTCGCGAGCGGATGCGGGCCATGTACGGCATGGACGGTCAGGAACGCGACCGGCTCACCTCATACAGCAACCCGGCTTCCGGTTCGTTCTACTTCGCTCCGTCGGTAGAAACGCTCGACGCCGCGCTGTCGTAACCATTAGCCGAGCACGCTATTCACAAGAGGGACGAGTCCTAGGGCTCGTCCCTCTTTTTGTCTGTCGTCCTTACCCGGCATAGACCTCGGGCCGTAAGACGGCAATATACGGCAGATTGCGATAGCGGCCGGCAAAGTCGAGTCCATAACCCACCACAAACACGTCTTCGATAACAAAAGCGCGAAAGTCGGCTTCATACTCGACTCTCCGCCGGGCGGGCTTATCGAGCAACACACAGGTTCTGACCTCACGGGCCCCTTGCTTCAACAGTGCTGCGCGGAGAGACGCGAGCGTCCGACCCGTATCCAGGATGTCGTCGACCAGGAGAATCCGCTGCTCCCGGATTTCCTGGTCGGCCGGGAAATAGTCCAGGCTGAGCCTGCCACTCGTTGTCCCGTCTCCATAGCTCGATACTGCGGCAAAGCTCAGACGGAGCGGAAAGGGAAGCTGGCGGATGATATCCGCCGTAAAGAGACAGCCGCCCTTAAGCACCGACACCACCGTACAGGGCGCGTCCCGGTAATAGGCCGTGACTTCCTGGGCAACGCGGCTCAGGCCAGCTCGGATATCCGTCTCTGTGAACAGGATACGCTCAATATCCTTTGCCACGTCAGCCGCTCCTATCCCACACTTTTTCTCTAGTCGACAAGTGCCTCGCTGCTCAGGAGCTTTGACCGGCAGCAACACAAGGAAAGGAGGCTACGAGGCAAATAGAGAGCCCTGACAAACTGCTAGAGCAAAATTCATATTAGTGTAGCGTCCAATAGCCTGCGGGTGTGCGCTTGAGGGTTTCTTCCCGGCTGAGTGGACCAGTTATCTCCGATACTATGGATAGCACCTTGCTACATTAGAATGAAAACTGCTCTAGTCCATCGGTGGGTTCTGGGCTATTTGCGTAATGTCGTCGTCCAGCTTGATCCAGGGCTGGGCGCTGTCACACCAGAGCTGGACTTCGGGCTTGAGCCAGGAGGTATCGTTGAGCGTGCCGGCCTTGAGAAAATCCATGGTTGGCAAGGCTGCCACATCAGACAGAATCGGTGAGCCACATTTGCCGCAAAATTTACGAATCACCGCCTGTCCACTCGACCCCTGATCGTTGTACGCTGACAGCTCACCCTCAATGTTCAGCGACCCCTTCGGCACGGCAACTAATATGGAGAAGGACGTACTGGTTTGCTTTTGACAATTTTTGCAGTGGCAGATCGCCATCATCATCGGCTCCGCCTCACAGGTATAACGAATATTCCCACATAAACAGCCGCCAACAATCTGTGACATGTGAACACCTCCTGTTTTTGCTATACGCCGCCTATATCACGCCGGGGGTGAGGGATGAAGAGATAGAAGGCAACCAGCCCATAAGTGAACGGAAAGACCGTGTATGATCAGCGTTTGTCAGGATCCTCGTCAAAGCGGGGCAGGTCGTCCTGGATCTCATACCATGGTGCTTTATGACTCACCCATATATGGCCCTGGGAGCGTACACCCGGATCATCGTCCAAGGTTCCAATACGAAGGAGTATGGCCTGTGGGTCACGGTCAAAATACGCATACACGTGCGAGCCGCATCGAGAACAAAAACAGCGCTTTTTTCCGGGCGACGACTCATAGGCGGTAAGCGCGTCCTGGCCGGTAACAATGGTGAACCCCGCCTTCGTCACCAGCGCACTCGACCCGTACACCGTGCCATTGATCTTGCGGCACGTATGGCAATGGCAGTGCATGAAGCCACGAATCTCCTCGGTGATTTCAAATCGGACGGCTTGGCAGTGACAGCTTCCTGTGACCATATCTACTCCCCCGGTCTACTATCCTCCTGGAGCATTGGGAAAAAAGAGCGGCTGGCCGGCGATGGTATAGCCGGCAATCAGACTTTGGCCTTCCGGCCCGACCAGCCAGTCGATGAACCGCTGGCCCAGACCGGCTTTCACATGCGGGTGTTTGGCCGGATTCACCAGGATCACCCCGTATTGATTGAAAAGCTGCGGGTCACCTTCCACCAGGATAGTGTAGTCAGCCTTGTTCCGAAAACTCAACCAGGTACCGCGGTCGGTCAGCGTGTAGGCTTGCATTCCGACCGCGGTGTTCAAAGTTGCTCCCATGCCGGCTCCGACCTCTCGATACCACGTTCCACTCGCCTCCAGCGGATCAACCGCAGCGATTTTCCACAATGCCCGCTCTTTTTTATGGGTGCCGCTTTCATCTCCGCGCGAGATAAATGCGACCTGGGTTTGGGCAATTTTTCTGAGCACCGCGCCGGCCTCATGCATACCGGCAATGCCTGCCGGATCGTCCGCTGGACCAACAATCACAAAATCGTTGTACATGACATCATAGCGTTTCACCCCCCAGCCCATAGCGACAAAGGCTTCCTCCTCGGGCTTGGCATGTATGAGCAGCACATCGCCATCGCCGTTGCGGGCATTCTTGAGCGCCTGGCCCGTCCCGACCGCGACCACGCGCACTTCGATTCCCGTCCTGGACTGAAAACGGGGCAGTATCGCGTCAAACAAACCGGAGTTCTGGGTTGAGGTTGTTGACTGGAGGATGATAAAGCGCTCCTCCGCCTGGTTGATCCCGCTCAGGAGTAACCCCAGCGTCAGGCTGAGGACGGCTCGCACGCACCACAATCGAGGCGTTGGTATACGCATTTCCCTCCCTACAGAACGACCCGGCTGTCGCCATAAGTGTGGGCTGCCCCCGCGTTAGGCTGCTGAAAAAACTGGAGCGCGGGAGAGTGTTCAACGACCCGACCCTGCTCAAGAAAAACAACTTCGTCTGCCAAGCGACGGGCCTGACCCATATCGTGGGTCACCAGGATGATCTTCGTACCACGCCTGTGCGCGGCGAGAATCAGCTCTTCAATCGCTTCAACGGAGACCGGATCCAAACTGACGGTCGGCTCGTCGAGCAACAGAACCTCCGGCTCAAGGACCAGGGCGCGCGCAATGGCGACGCGTTGTTGTTCGCCTTGGGAGAGGACTCGGGCCGGACGGTCCACAAGGTGAGAGAGGCTGGCAAGTTCCAGGACGTGCCGCAGGCGATCCTCTCTTTCGGCCCGTGTGTACCGGCGCAGCTTGAGCGCGAAGCGCAGATTGGCTCCTACGGAACGTCGCAGTAAAACCGGGCGTTGAAACACGAGCGCTTGTCGCTGCCGGGCCTGGTCTATCCGTGGGATTTCTCCCCAGCAGATTTCCCCCTCGGTTGGGGTCAGCAAGCCATGCAGCAGTCGCAGCAGCAGACTCTTGCCCGCTCCGTTCGGACCCATGATGATGGTGCGGCTGCCCTGCTCGATGGTCAGGTCGGTGCCATCAATGAGGCGTTGGGTGCCCACGCTATACACGAGTTGATGAACGTTGAGAGGAAACAAGGACTGAGCGGTATCGGTTGATACGCGCTCTGGTTGAAGGGTCTCTACGGCGCTAGGCATAGGCGCTATTGGATGTATTGAGGCGCAGGAGCGACACGGCGGCATTTACGCTCAGCGCAATCAGAATGAGAATCAGACCCAGGGCCAGGGCAAGCGCCAGGTCCCCTTTCGAGGTCTCCAACGCAATGGCCGTGGTCATCACCCGAGTCACGTGTTTGATATTTCCACCTACGATGATGACCGCCCCCACTTCAGCGATAGCGCGCCCGAAGCCGGCCAAGGCGACTGTCAGGAGGCTATACCGAGCGTCCCACAACAGGGCGGCCACAGCTGTCTTCGGCGGAACCCCCAGCGATAAAAACTGCTCTCGGTATTCGATGTAAAAGTCCGCTATCACCTGTTGTGATAAGCTGGCGATAATGGGCGTGACCAGAATGGTCTGGGCAATGATCATCGCTGTTGGAGAATATAAAAGATGGAGCCAGCCGAGCGGGCCGGCGTGAGACATCGCCATATAGACCAACAGGCCCACCACAACCGGGGGCAATCCCATCAGAGCGTTTAAGAAGACGATGAGCGCACCACGTCCGGGAAAACGAAGAATACCGACTGTTGCTCCAATACTGAGTCCCATCACGCTGGCGATGGCGACAGCACCGAGGCTCACTCGCAGAGAAAGGAGTATAATCTCACTCAGCGTGGGGTCGGCGGAAACGATGAGCTGGAAGGCCAAGGCAAAGGCTTGTCCGAAATCCTGCATGAGACTGCTAGAGCGCAAACGCGACTTTGCCGGCCTCACGGACCTCGTAGCCTCCGAGTGCAGCCGCGCGTTCCTTTAACTCGGACGAGGTCACAACGTCCAGCAGGGCTTGGACCGGTTTGGCAAAATACAGCTCTTTGGAGACCAGCAAATCAAACCGCTCCTCAACCATTTCGATAAACGAGAGACCCAACAACACGGCCACCGCCTGGACGGCCACTCCGACATCCGCCCGTCCCTGGAGCACGTGTAAGCCGACCTCCCAGTGCGTCCGGGCTTCGGCCTCGTAGCCTGTGATCCGTTCCGGCTTGATCCGGGCCTGCCGGAGCTGCTGGTCAATGAACCAGCGCACCCCAGACCCGGCCTGGCGGTTCACCAGACGTTTCTTCTTCCGCGGCAGTTCGGCCAGCGAGCGGATCGGTCGGCTGTCGGGCCGGGCAATCAAGCCGAGCCGGCGATGCCAGAGGGTCACGGCTACCAGGTCGGGGCGACCGGTTTGCGACACAAACGGCGCATTGTACTCGCCGGTCTCGGGGTCCAGCAGATGGGCCAGCGCTACGTGGGTCTTCGATTGCTTCAGCGCTTCGAGACCACCGAAACTGCCCAGATTGGTCGTGTAAAAAAGGTGTTCGGGGAAACTCCGTCCGGCTAAGTCAATCAAGCTATCAAGCAAGAGGTCGTTGCTGCCCGCGATTAAGAGCCCCCGTTCGGGTCCAAACTGGACTGCTCCTGAGGACGAAGCGTGCGGCGGCAGAGTTTGCGCCAGAGAATTCTGCTTGACCCAATCCTCCACCAGGCTTTGTGGGAACAGCCATTTACCGGTAACACGCGTACACGGAATCGTGCCGTTTCGGATCAAGCGGTACACCTGCTTTTCGTTGATATGCAGATACGAGGCCACTTCGCGCGTGCTGAGCAAGATTTCGGGCATGGTTTTCTCTGAGAAAATATTAACGAATTATTACTTATTCAAACGTATTCTGTCAAATAAGGACTTCTTACCTCTCTCTATAAAGCTATGAATACGCCTCACCATGCAGCATGGCTGGTGCGCAACCCGCAAAAATGCGCTACATGCGATGGGCAAGGAGGGAGCATGCTGCACGGAAAAATCATTGATGCGGACGGACATATACTGGAACCTGTCGATCTGTGGCAGAACTACCTGGAGGCCAAGTTCAAAGATCGCGCCATTCGGATGGACACTGGCGATGATGGCGTCGAATACCTGGTGGTTGAAAATAAACCGCTGCCCATTACCCGTGGCATAGGCCCGACCGCGGCAGGCATCGGACAGCCTCTGCGGGCGATTTTCGAGCCGGGCCGTTTTGGCTACCGTGATGGCCCTGCGGGAGCCTACGATGCGCAGGCGCGTTTGCAACGCATGGACGAGGATGGCATCGATATCTCGGTGCTCTTTCCCACCCTCGGCCTCATCTGGGAGCCCGGCATCAGCGATGTCGAGCTCTCGTCAGCCTACTGCCGCGCCTACAACAACTGGATTCTTGATTTTTGTTCCGCCGACCCGACCCGACTCATCCCGGTTGCCCACATCGTTCTGCTGGATATTGACGCGGCAATCACGGAAGTGAAGCGGGTGGCAAAACTCGGGCATAAAGGCGTGTTCGTATGTGCCGCTCCGGCCAATAAGCGGGCCTTTTGGGACAGGACCTACGATCCACTGTGGACGGTATTGCAGGAGTATGATTTGTCCATAGGTTTCCACACCGCGGTGCATGAAGACTTTCTCGGTCATCAGTGGATTGCCCAGGAAAACACCGACTTCATGGATGCGTCGTTCGTGTATTTTCAGTGTCTGCCGCTCGTGGCTGACGTCCAGGCGGCCTTTGCCGCACTCTTTCAGGGCGCAGTCTTCGATCGGTTTCCCAGCCTGAAAGTGAATCTCCTGGAAGTCGGCGCCGGCTGGATTCCGCACGCCTTGGATCGCTGGGACTCCAAGTACCAAAAAATCGGCTATAAGACTGGCCTCAAGCATCTGCCGAGCGAGTATTTCGCTCGGCAGTGCTGGATCTCCTTTGATCCGGATGAAACCACGATCCCCTATATGGCCGAGCGCTATGGCGCCGAGCGCTTTCTGTGGGCCTCGGACTTTCCGCACTGGGACGGTAGCCTTGACGCGCTGGGCGAGACAAAAGAGGCCATTGCGTCGTTATCGCCACAAGCCCAGCAGTGTGTGCTCGGGGACAATGTGGCCCGGCTGTATAATCTGACGTGAGTCCCGCAGGGCGGGTTCGCCGCGCGTGACCCGCCCTCTATATCCTCTGACTATTGAAACTCGGGCATGACCTTGGTCGCAAACAGTTCCATCGACTTCATGACCTTCTCGTGCTCCATGCCGCCAAAATGCATGAACAACAGCACGTGGGAGACTTTGCATTCGTCTCGGAGCCAGCGGATTCTGGCGCGGACCGTTTCGGGGTCGCCAAACCAGACCAGATCCTCGTCAATCACTTTGTCATAGCTCAACGAGCGAATATACTTGGCCCACGGCTCGAAGAACTGATACGTCTCCGGCCAGCTTTCTCCCTCGGGCAGGGTAAACATCATGGCAAAGTCGTCCAGAAACCACTGCATGCCCTGGCGGGCTTCTTCCTGGGCTCTTTTGGTCGTATCACTCACGTAGACAAAGGGGTGACCGACCCGCGGCAGGTCGGTCCGGCCGGTCTTTTTCATGGCCGCATCAAGCCGCCCAAACAGTTGCTTGAGGTCGGCCAGGGGGGTGAGTGAGGCCCCCAGAATAGGTGTAATCCCCCGCCGCAGGGCTTTTTCCATGGTCGAGGGACTCAAACAGGGCTGCCACAATGGAGGGTGCGGTTCCTGGAGCGGTTTCGGCATCACGGTCACTTCCGGGATGCTGAAAAACTGGCCCTCATACGAAAAGGGTTCGCCGGTCCAGGCCTTGAGAACAATATCCAGACTCTCGTTAAAGCGCTCCTCGGCCTCTCCCCAGGGGACGCCATAGCCGTCGAACTCGCCCTTGAACAAGCCCCGGCCCACACCAAAATCCAGCCGTCCGTCGGACAGCAGATCGACCGTGGCGTAATCCTGAGCGACCTCAATCGGGTTGTGCCACGGCAGGACGCTGACCGCCGTGCCCAGGCGAATACGTTTGGTCCGCGCCGCGATATTGCCCAGCAGCACATGCGGGGAAGGTTTGCCGTGATGATAAAAGGCGTGCTCGGCCAAAAAGACGGTACTATAGCCGAGCCGGTCGCCCCATTCGATCTGCTCCAGACCCTCGTCGTATATCTGCTTCATGGAAGAGCCGTCTGGCGTCTGGTTGATAATAAAAAACGAGAAGTCCATGCTCTTCCCCTCCTGTCGGGCACTCTGTTAGCGTTCCGCCTGCCGGTACGGCTCAGGCGTTCGGCTTGAGCGTCGGCTCGACGATAGCACCGTTTTCCACAACCGGTTGACCATCAAGGAACACGCTACAGTTTCGCATCGGGATATCGAAATGGCACAACGTATGCCGGCCCGCCGCCGGGTTCGGACCCGTGGACAAGAGGAAGTTGCCCGCAAACGCGCGTCCGTCAACGCCGATCGCTTCATCTTTGCTGTACAGACTGAGGGCGTGCCAAAGCGCCTTCTCGTGCATCCCCCAGCCCACATGAGAAATGCCGCGGGCGGCCCGATCGTCCCAGCGGTCCAGATAATCACGGATCAACGCCGCATCGACGCCGCTGCCTTCCACCCCGGTCACAAACCCGTCGGTGAAGTATAGATGGGCCGGGCTTTCGACGTATTTATAAAAGGGGAAGACAATATCGCCGGGAGCTAACACGGCCAACCCATTCACATCTGATGAGGCCGGAAAGGCGGCGATCAGCCCTTGCCCCCAGTTGGCCCAACTTCCCGGCTCGGCGCAAAACCCGCGTGAGCCGGTCACCAGACTGCCCGCCAGGTCAACACGCAGGCCCGTGCCCGCCGGTGAGGTCACCGTCATTGTTTTTGCGTCCTTGGCATGTGCAACCGCCCGGTCGACGCGCTGTGTCCGCTCCGTGGTTGGCAGCAGACGAGCGAGAGCGTCCGCGGGTTCTCGGATGTAGAGCATGCGCGGGCCGTGCTTGAGAATCTCGCCGCGCTCCTCGGAGTGAATCAGCCCTTCGACCGAGAGGTCGACGATGAAGTCAACCTGCTTCAGCATCTCAACCACCTCGGGAAATCCTTGCAGGAGCGTGGAACAGGCATTGCCCCGGTTCACCGCAGTGTCGTTTTGCTGCGTCGGGTCAATGGGCAGCATGAGCTGAAACGGCCGCGCCCCGCAGGCGCTCAGACTCGTCAAACTCGCCGCCAGATACTGCGCAGACGAGTCCGGTTCGGTCAGAATCGCCGCGGTCTGGCCGGGCTGCACCTGGCACCAGGCGAACTCTTGGGCAAACAAGGCGGTCAACGTCGGGTTGGGTTGCAACATACGGCCGGCCCTCCTCGGAATACGCTCTACGCCAAGTCTTTGCGCGATCTAGTTGGCGGCCGGTCTCGATACCCCAGCCATCGCACCTTTGACAGTCGTCTTGAGCGGGTACTGGGAATAGTCCGCCTTCAGCTCAAGGGTATGGCCGTTCGGGTCGGTGACGTAGACCGAGGTGCCATAGCCGGTCGCGCCGTACAGCTCGACGGGTCCGAAGGTGATCGGCACGGCGTTGTCCTTCAGATACTGGACAATGGCGTCAAAATCACCGTGCATATGCAGGCAGACATGATCGACCCCTCGCTGGTCTTTCTCCGCCAGCGTGCTCCCTTCCGGCAGAACCCGCAGGTCGATCAGATTGCGGCCGCACCGGACCTGGTACAGCCCCATGTCCTCGATGACCCGCTCGACGCTCAGCCCCAGGACCGTCGTATAGAAGTGCAAGGTTTTTTCGACATCCGTGACTTGCAGCACGACATGATCGATACCGTGAAATTGAATCGGGCACTCGGATTTCATACATCCTCCACTGGCGCAAAGCGCTTGACATCAAAGCCATTGATCACGGCTGGGTTTTGAAACATCTCCACGGCGTTGGCTACCTCCATTAAGGACAGACTCATCTGGAACAGCCGCTCCGCTTCGGGCGGCAGGGCGGCGAGCGGAAAGGCGTTCAGATATGCCGCAGCGGCTTCCACACGCGTAGACATATGGTCGTAGAAGGCCTGGATCTCTTCCATGCTGCTGGCCAGGCGCTTGCTGGTCCGCTCGCGTTCCGTGGCGAGCGCCCAGTCGATAAAAGGCTCAAGGTCGGCAAACTCGGCGGGCAGTGTCTGTGCAGCCACGGTTTATTTTATCCCCTCTCCCTCGCTCCGCTCGGTCGGCCCCCCAAAGGTAGGGAGGCTACGCCTCAGCGTAAAAGCGTTCGAGTACGGTGTGGAAATACCGAATCTGCATTTCTTCGTCCTGGAAATACAGATCCTTCTTGGCTCGCGAGGCCAGCCCGATATGAATCTGTTCGTGGGCGGTGGCGTCCTCTTGCAGCAGGTCCCGGAGCAGGCAGGTGAAATACTCCTGGCCGACACGCTGGCCGGCGTTTTCCGCCGGACGAAAATAGATCTTGATGTCCCAGTCGGTCCGGTCGACCGTCTGTGGCCAGAAGTTATACGTCATATAGAAGTCGTGCGAGACGCCGCGGAAGAGCAGCAGCGCCGTATTGGGAAAGATCGTATAAAAATCAAAGGAGCCGATGCGGGGCAGGCGAGATTCGGTCTCGGCAACGCTGAACTGGGCGGCCAGCTTTTCGGTGGCTGGGCCAACGCGATCCTCGGGCGGGTCTGACGAATACACGCTATGGTGATTGAATAGACGGACGTCGAGCAGGCGCGTGAATTGCCCGTCTTTCATCACGCAGAACTCGGGAATAGTCCGGCGGTGTTGAAACGGCAAATGATACAGCTCGTTCTGGGCGTCAAGGGCAATTTTCCAGTTGGCGTGCTCGTCCACTCTATACCGCTTGGCCAGCGCCAGTTCACCAAAGCCACCACCCTCAAGCTGGTCGGCCACCCCCCCAAGATATTCTCGGAGACTCTCGGGTGGGCGCTCGGCCAGATGAATAAAGATAAAGCCTTCAAACACCTCGGTGTGGATCGGGGTCAGACCCAGGTCGCACTTGGGCAGATCAAAAAAGTTGTCTTCATCCGCCACCCAGGTCAGTTCGCCCTTGGTATTATACGCCCAGGCGTGAAAGCCACAGGCAAGCGTGCCTTTACACGAGCCCTTCTCGTCCCAGACGAGCTTATTGCCGCGGTGGGAGCACACGTTATGAAAGCCCCGGACCTCACCGTCCTTGCCCCGAATGATCAGGACCGAGGCGCGACACATAGTCAGGTCTTTGGCAATATAATCGCCGGGGTTCGGAATCTCCTCGACCCGTCCGATGTTCAGCCAGGTACGCCGAAAAATTTTCTCCCGTTCGAGCTCAAAATGTTCCGATGAAATCAGCGGCTCGGCCGCAACCGGGCCGGTGCCGACCTCCGGATATTTCTCCGCCCAGCGTTTATCCGCGATTACGGTCCGCATGCAACTGTCTCCTTCTTATAAAGAGTAAACGTGTCCAGCATCTGTGCGTCTATTGGAGGACACGTTTACTCTTCGGCCCGCATCTCTGTGGGGATCACGTCACCGTCCTGTACAATAAGTTCGTCATCAAGATACAGCGTACAGCCTTTCATGGGTAGGTCCATATGACAGGCCGTGTCGTTGCTCCCACCGAGTTCGGTGTTGGGACCGGTCGAGAACAGAACGTTGCCGTAAAAGGCCCGCCCGTCCATGCCAACCGTGGGAGCGCCGGTGGCGAGGTAATCCCAGCGCGCGAGATCGTTGAGGCCCCAGCCGATGTGCGAGATGGCAAACGCCCGAGGGTCGTGAAAGCCGTCCATATAGTTCTTCACCAGCATGGCGTCAAAGCCGCCGTCGATATCAACGATCATGCCGTCTCGAATGGTAAAGATGATCGGCTCCTGGACATATTTATTGAACGGAAACAGAATATCGCCGCGGTCCATGACGACCGTACCGTTGACCCCGGTCTCACTGCCCTGGGTCGCCAGAAATCCGCCCGGCCAGTGGTCCCAGCGACCGGGAGTGTCCGTGAAGCCGTATTCGGTCAGAATCGGGAATTGCCCCAACTCGTACTGCACGTCCGTTCCGGCCGGATTGGTAAAGCGGAGGTTTTGGGCCTTGGCCAAACGCGCTTCCGCGGCCTCGACACGCTCGCGCAGTGCCTGAGTGGGAAAGAGACGCGACAGAACCTCAAAGGGTTCAACCACCAGCAGGATGCGGGTGTCCGCAGCCTGAATCTCCAGCTGTTCTTTTGAAAACAGCAGAAAGATGAGGTCCACGACAAGGTCCGCGCTTTTGAGGGCCTCGATGGCCGGCCCGTTCCCGGCCAGAGCGTTCTGACCCACATCGCCGGCCACGTTCTGCGCTCCGCCCGCGCCCCGCGCCGGCAGGTTGACGTTGAACACATCCACCCCCAGCTCGCGCGCGGCGATCATAAACGCCGAGGCGTACTCAACCGCTTGTTCCGCCTCTGACAGAACCGCAACGGTTTCTCCCGGCTTGACTTTGCACAGTTCAAGCTCCTGCCGAAACAGACTCACCATTGTATTGGTCTGGCTGATTGAGAGTGACATGGCATCGCTCCTTGTCTACGTGCGAATTATTGTTGCTCACCAAAAACTTTATCCAGATAGTAATTCATCACATGATGCACGGCGACCTCGTACTTCGACATCGGCCCTGGCTGATAGGCTCGGGACCGAAAACCGCGCTGTAAAGACTGCACCATGCCCATGTCTTCCTCTAGGGCAAGGTGCAAAAAGTCCTCATAGACTTTGACGCGTTCCTTAAAATCCGGCAGACCAAAGCGCTGCTTGGGGAAGAGCATATGGACAAGAGCCATGCTGCGATTTGCGCCTATCGGCCATTCGGTCACATAATGAATATTATCCTGCCTGGCATAAAAGCCCATATTGGGCTGGAGATGGCTGGAATAGCCCTTCTCAAGATGTTCGCCTGACAGCCAGGGCATAAAATCAAAGCGAGGCCGGCCATCGGGCGTCATCGGACTCACGCCGATAAAACGGCCGCAATAGCCCCACGGTTTGAGCTGAAATTCATACGACTCAAGCGGCTGATGCGGACCGAACGAAGAAGCGTGCAGCGTTGCCAGATGATAAATATCAACCAGATTTTCAGCCGTGGCTTTCCAGTTGCACTCATATTCGATGGCGAACTTAATGGCCAAACGGAGATCTTCGGGTTGGTATGGTCCAAAGGCCTCGGGAAAGTCGCCCAAGAATTCCAGCAGGCTTTTACTATCCGGATTGAAATTGACAAAAATAAACCCGCCCCAGGTGTCCAGCTTGAGTGGCACCAGGCGGTACTGCCGCATGTCGAAATTCTCGATCTCTTGGGTATAGGCCGCGCCTCGGAGCCGCCCACACAGGTCATACGTCCAGCCATGATACGGACACGTAAACCGTCTGGTATTGCCCTGCCCAGCCGCCACCTCGGTCCCCCGATGACGACAGACGTTATAAAAGGCGTTGAGTCGCCTCTCTTCATCGCGGACAATCACAATCGGCTCATCCGCAATACACAGGGTGAGATAGTCCCCCGGCTTTTCACACTCTTCCATGCGGCCGACGCACAGCCAATCCTTTTGGAAGATGTGCTCCTTTTCTAATTCGTAGGTCTCTTGCGAGGTGTAAAAGTCACCCGGGAGATGCCGGGCTTGAGGTAAAGGCGCTTGAGTCTGGGTAATACGAGATGCGTCCCGCGCTCCTCCCCCTTTCGTCCCGTTCTCTTGCGAAGACAGGGTCATATGCGGACAGCCTCCTTCTACTGTGGCGTATACCGTTCTCTTACGATCTGTCAAGCAAAAGTCTTGACACCTTTTTCCCACACTGCCAGACTCACGCCGTAGTGATTTCTCCCCCTACCCTGACCCTCTCTCCAACGGAGAAAGGGGAATGATGAAGGAACACACTATGGCAACCAGTCTTGCTGGCACGGGAAAGATGGTCGGCGCTGAGGTCAAGCGGGTGGAAGACCCACGGATGCTCCTGGGTAAAAGTCAGTATGTGGACGATATCCATCTGCCCGATACACGGGCGGTCGCCTTTGTCCGCAGCCCGTATGCCCACGCGCGTCTCCTCAACATTGATACCAGCGCAGCCGCGGCCCACCCTGGTGTCCAGGCGGTGGTGACCGGCGAGGATGTCGTAGATGCCATACAGCCGCTCCGGGTCGAGTTTGACCCCACAAATGCGCCCACTCACAAGTCCTGCGATTGGCCGGTCCTGGCTCGGGGAAAAGTCCGGTTTGTGGGTGAGATGGTGGCAGCCGTTATTGCCACCGATCGCTATGTCGCCGAGGATGCCGCCGCGCTGGTCGAGGTCGAGTACGATCCGCTCGACGCTCTCTGGGACATGGAACAGGCGCTGGAGCCGGACGCCCCCCTGGCACATGAAGACTGGGGCGACAACGTCATGCAGACCCTGGAAGCAAGCATGGGCGAGGTCGCTACCGCGTTTCAGGCGGCTGACTGTGTGGTGGCTGAACGTTTTACAACCGGTCGTCACATGTCCCTGCCCATGGAGACGCGTGGCTGTCTGGCGACTTTTGATCCGGTGACGGACTCGCTGACGATCTGGTCCTCGACCCAAGTGCCGCATGTCCTCCGTTCAAACCTGGCGCTCTTATTAGACTTTCCCGAACACCATATCCGGGCCATCGCCCCAGACGTCGGCGGCGGTTTTGGACCCAAGGCGCATGTGTTTCCCGAGGAAATCCTGACTGCTTTCCTTGCCCGTCGTTTTGGCTGCCCGATCAAGTGGATTGAAGATCGGCGAGAAAATCTGGTAGCCGCCATGCACGCCAAGCATCAAATTGTCGAGGCCGAGCTCGCCCTGAAAAACGACGGGACCATTCTCGGGGTGAGAGCACGCTTTCTGAACGACGTTGGTGCGTATTCCTGCTTTCCGTTTAGTTCTGCTCTGGAAGCCGGGCATGCCGCATCAGGGCTGCCCGGTCCGTATAAGATCCCGGCCTATCGCTACGAGGCCGTCTCCATTGTCACCAATAAGGTCACCCTGGGCGCCTACCGCGGCGTGGGCCTGCCGATTGCCATCCTGGTTATGGAACGCTTGCTGAATCTTGGCGCGCAGCGGCTGGGGCTTGATCCGGCAGAGATCCGCCTGCGGAATATGATCCGCCGGGAAGATCATCCCTACACCACGATTGCCGGAGCAAAGATCGAAAGCGGGAGCCATCAGGAGTCCTTACAAAAGGCGCTTGATATGTTGGGGTATGACAACTTCCGAGCGGAGCAGGAACAAGGTCGAAAAGCCGGCCGCTATCTTGGCGTGGGCCTTGGCTGTTACATAGAAGGTACGGCCCCTGGTTCTTCGTTTTTTAACCTCATGGGCATACAGGTTGGCGGCTATGAGTCGGCCACCGTCCGGATGGATGTCAATGGGAAAGTCACCGTTTTGACCGGCTCTTCTTCACATGGTCAGGGTCATCAAACCACCCTCGCCCAAGTTGCAGCCGACGAATTAGGCGTGGCCGTGGCCGATGTGAAAGTCGTGCAAAGCGACACCGCTCTTGTTCCATACGGCTGGGGAACCTGGGGCAGCCGAACGGCGGTGACCAGTGGTGGGGCTATTATCGGAGCAGCGACGAAAATTCGGGAGAAGATTCTGCGTACGGCCTCACGGCTCAGCGAAATTCCTCCAGACGACCTCGAATTGGCGGTCGGTATGGTGGTCCGCAAACAGGACGGGACCACGCTCATGCCGATTAAGACGATCGCCTACCACGCCATCGTCACACCCAGCAATTTAGCCCCGGAAGACGAGCCCGGTTTAGAGGCAACCACAAATTATGAGCCGCCGCCGGCAACGCATTCCAATGCGACTCACCTGGCAACGGTCGAGGTGGATGTTGAAACCGGGCAGATCAGCCTGCGGCGCTATATCGTTGTTGAGGACTGCGGCAGGATTATTAACCCCATCATTGTCGATGGGCAAATTCAGGGCGGTGTCGCCCAGGGTATCGGCACGGCCATGTATGAACATGCCATCTACGACGAGAATGGACAGTTCTTGACCGGTACGCTCATGGATTATCTCGTCCCTACAGCGGTAGACGTCCCGCACGTCGAGATTGGACATATTGAGTCGCCCTCACCTTTCAGCAAGGGAGGCATCAAAGGTATAGGCGAAGGGGGGGCCATTGCACCGCCGGCGGCGATTGCGAATGCAGTTGCCGATGCGCTCTCCCCGTTCGGAGTCCAGGTTAGTGAAATCCCGCTCACGCCGGAGCGGGTGTTGGCGTGTATTGAACGGGCGAGGAATTCAGCAGGGACACCTGACTAGAAGGAGGACGGACCGTGCAGTTCGGGATTTGTGTTGCTACGAAGATCGACGACTGGCAGTTGATCCAATATGCCGAGGAACTGGGCTATGACCGAGCCTGGATCCCCGACTCGCAGATGATCTGGTCGGACTGTTACGCCACCTTAGCCCTGGCCGCCCAGCACACGTCGCGTATCCAGATTGGGACGGGAGTTGCCATACCTGGGACGAGAATCGCCCCGGTCACCGCCCACTCCATCGCTTCCATTAATCGCCTCGCGCCGGGCCGAGTCTTTTTGGGTATCGGTACCGGACATACGGCTATGCGGGTCATGGGTATGCAGCCGATGCGTATTCGAGACTTCCGAGAGTATCTCCGGGTGGTCAAAACGCTCCTGCGGGGGGAAGAAGTTGAATACACCTATAACGACACTACGCGGACGATCCGTTTTCTGCATCAGGACCTACACTTCCTGAATCTGGACGACCCGATTCCGATGATTGTCGCCGCCAATGGACCCCGAGCCCTGAAAACTGCGGGCGAGTTCGGGGATGGCTGGGTCGCCGGAGTGAAACCCGGACCGGAAGCCTTCCTCGGCGACTGGCACCAGGTCCAAGCCGGGGCGGAACAGGCGAGTCGGGCCTTGCCCGACGGCTTCCATACCGCGGCTTTTACCACGGCCGTCGTGCTACAACCCGGCGAGCCACTGACCTCGGATCGGGTCATTGAGATGTGCGGTTCTCAGGTCGCCGCCATCATCCACTTTGTCTACGAAATCTATCAACAAACCGGTCAGGAGGAAGTCATCCCCGCCGGCTATAGAGGCATCTGGGAGGAATACTGCGCCCACGTCGAGCAGATGGAAACCCCAGCGGACAAACGTTACCTCCAGCTTCACAATGGCCACTGCACCTTTCTCGTGCCCGAGGAGCGCCGCTTTGTCACCCCCGAGGCAATCCAGGCGACGTGTCTGATTGGTGGGCCGGCGGAAATCATCGACCAGCTCCGGGCGGTCGAAAAGGCCGGTCTGAAGGAAGTCACGCTCTTGCCGCCGATGGCCGCGGCGCGCACGGTGTTCAAAGATTTCTCCGAGCAGGTCATGGCGCGCTACTAGTGCTTGCGCCAAAATTACTGCGCTTCTCGGCTGAGCCCGCATAAATATGCTATAAACTCAGGCATGAGGCGGAAGAGACCCTTTGGTCCTGGGTTGCTCGTTGCTGCCGCCTTTATCGGCCCTGGAACGGTCATGACCGCCAGTGTCGCAGGAGCGCAGTTTGGGTTTGCCCTGGTATGGGCGGTCGGGTTCTCTATTTTTGCCACCCTCGTCCTACAAGAAATGGCGGCCCGACTCGGCATTATTGCACGTAGCGGACTCGGCGAAGCGCTCCGGACGGCTATTCGAACTCCGTTCCTCCGTCTCCTGCTCCTGTCCCTGGTGGTCATCGGCATAGGCGGCGGCAACGCTGCCTTTGAGATGGGCAATATCCTTGGCGCATCGGTGGCCCTAGCCGAGGTCTCCGGGCTTTCAACCTCATCCTGGACTCTGGTCGTTGGTAGCCTGGCGTTTGTGTTGCTGTGGTCCGGGACGTACGCGGCGATTGAGCGCGTGCTGGTTTTTCTGGTTCTGCTCATGAGTGGAGTCTTTCTGCTGACGGCTCTACTCGTCCAACCATCACTCTCGGATATCCTGACCGGTTTCTTCAGCCCAACCCTTCCCGCCGGGTCATTTGTGACCGTGATGGCGCTGATCGGCACCACGGTCGTTCCATACAATTTGTTTCTGCACGCCAGTACGGTCCAAGCCAAGTGGCCGGCGACGTTGTTCGCCTCCCAAGCCCTGCGTGAGGCACGTCGCGATACGTTTCTCTCGATCAGTCTGGGTGGGGTTCTTACCCTGGCCCTGGTCGCAACTGCGGCCGCGGCTTTTTTTCGCCAAGGGATAGCATTGGAAAATGCCAGCTCCATAGCCAAACAGCTTGAGCCCCTCGTCGGCTCCCACGCGCCTCTCCTCTTTGCGACCGGCCTGTTTGCCGCTGGTTTAACGAGTGCCATCACCGCCCCGCTTGCCGCCGCCTATGCCACGGCCGGGGTGCTGGGCTGGTCCGTAGACCTCGATACAGGCAAGGTCCGACTGGTGTGGAGTGCGGTCGTCCTAATTGGGACAGGACTTGCCTTTTTTGGGCAGCAGCCGCTGGTGGCCATCCTGCTTGCCCAGGCGGTCAACGCCTGTCTACTGCCCCTCCTTGCCGGCTGTCTCCTGGTTGTCATGAATCAGCAGAACCTTCTCGGTTCGTACACCAACGGCATGCTGGCCAACATGGCGGGCGGTACGGTCGTGCTTATTGTGACGGGCTTAGGTGTCTTTCAATTCTTCCGCGTGTTTGGAATGATCCCAACCTAACCCGGCCTCACCCTCAACCGAAGCGGAACGCATGCGGAGTCTCATATGAGCCACTTGTTTGCCTATCTTTCTCGGATGAAATTTATTCGGCGCTGGAGTTTGATGCACAGCACCTATCCGGAAAACGTCCAGGAACACAGTCTGCAAGTCGCGCTGGTGACCCACATGTTAGCCGTTATTCGGAATCGGCTCTTCTCCGGCGAGGTGAACCCGGAGCGGGCCGCAACTCTGGCCCTCTACCACGATGTTGGTGAGGTCTTGATTGGCGACCTGCCCACACCCGTCAAGTATTTTAACCCCGAGATCAAGACCGCCTATCAGACCATTGAGCAAACCGCGGTGCATAAGCTGTTCGGCATGCTGCCCGAAGAACTCAGGGGTGACTACCAGCCGTTCTTTAAGCCGGATGAAGCCGACCGCGACCACCACGAACTGGTCAAAGCCGCAGACAAGCTGTGCGCCTATCTCAAATGCCTGGAGGAGGTCAGCACGGGCAATCAGGAGTTCTCGCAGGCAGAACAAACGCTCAAGGAGACGGTCGAGCGGATTGACCTGCCGGAGGTGCGCTATTTTCTGGAGACCTTTGTCCCGAGTTTCCGCCTCACCCTCGACGAGTTGGGTTAAAAAAAGACGTCCTGAACGGGCGTCTTTTTTTCGTTCCAAGCTGCAACCTGGCTGGCGTGGGCTCCCTCCCTCAATTACAGTTAAAGAGTACCGCAGGCGCAATCCAGCACACGTCAGGAGGGAAAAAATGGCAGCACAGACTCCACAGGCAGGCATTATTCCGGAACCGAATCAACATGCCCTCTTTCTGGTCACCAGGGTCAACAATCCAACCGCCACCCGCGAAACGGTCGCCGGGGTGGTTGCGGGTATTCCCGAGCTGGTGACGGCGGCTGGTGGGCACGATACAGAGGCCGCCCTGGTGTGTACGGTCAGTTTTGGCTCGGGCTTTTGGGATGTGCTCTCCCCAGGCCGGCGGCCCGGGGGGCTGCGACCCTTCACCGCCATTGACCTTCCCGGCAAGACCGCACCAAGCACAGGCGGAGACATCCTGTTTCATCTCATCTCAAAACGCTTGGACCTCAATTTCGAGTTGGCCAAACAGATCCGGGGTCAGCTTGGAGCGACGATAGACGTGTTGGACGAGGTCCACGGCTTTCGCTACCTGGACTCACGTGATCTGACCGGATTTATTGACGGTACGGAAAACCCCAGCGGCGATGAGGAGCGGGCAGAGGTCGCCCTGATCGGTGACGAAGACCCCGACTTCGCCGGAGGCAGTTACGTTTTCACCCAACGCTATGTGCATAATTTCCCCAAGTGGAACGCTACCTCACAAGACGGGCAGGAAGGAGCTGTCGGCCGCCGCAAGACGGACAGCGAAGAGCTGTCCGACGAGGTCAAACCCCCGACCGCCCACATCAGCCGTGTGGTCATAGAGGAAAACGGAGAAGAGCTGGAAATCCTGCGTCACAGTTTCCCCTATGGGACGACCTCGGAGGCGGGTCTGTTCTTCATTGCCTATACCAAAGATCTTGATATTACCGACAAGATGCTGCGGCGCATGCTGGGAGCTAGCGGCGACGGGCTGCACGATCATCTCATGGACTACACCCAGGCCGTGTCAGGCGCGCATTTTTTGCCCCGTCGCTCGAAATGTTGCAGTGGGGAAATAGTGCCTACGGGGCGGTCGGACTCTGCTGAATTCCAGATCAAAGAATAATTCCCGGCCCGGATTCTTCAGCGGGCTCTCGCCCAGCCGGAGAATAGGGCGGTGATGTTTCCGGGCACGATATCGAGGCCGACCGTTCCGAGCCGGGTGGACCACAGATGGGGGTGGGTACGCTGCCCGAATTGATCTGCAAGACTCCCTCTCGATAATCCAAACGCTCAAAGTGCGTATGCCCGGTGATGATAATGTCGGCGGGCTCACCGCGCAGATACTGCCGGGTTAAGTCGGCAATCGGCCGCTCTTCGGGCTCCATGTCGTGGACCATGGCAATGCGCCAGCCTTCGAGGTGCAGGCGCTGCACGTCTTCCACCCGCGGGTCGTCCCATCCGCTGTCATTATTGCCCCGAGCCGCCAGCGTCGGCGCGATATTCTCCAACCAGTCCAGCACGCGAGGAGAGACGATATCCCCGCCGTGGAGGATGAGGTCCGCGCCTGCAAAAATGACTCTGACTTCGTCCCATAGATCGCGGATCGTACTTGGCAGGTGAGTGTCCGTGACGAGACCGATACGCATGGGTTATCTTTCTTCCTATGCACCGGGGATATCTAAGCGTTAATTCCAAAATTCGATCATCATTTTATAGGCATCCCGTATATTCTCTTCCAACTCTTCGAGCGTCTCCCCTTGGCTGAAAATTCCGGGAATCTCAGCCCTCCGACATACCAGCCATCATCTATCCAATATTCAAGTGAGAAAGATGAGCATTCCCTTAGTGAGAGTAAGGATTCAAAGAGCTTCATATACCTGCACGGCGTTTCAGCCTAGTCTAGTGCAGAGGAGAGCGTGTTTATCATATCCCGAATCGCGGCACTGTCCGCCTCATCGGGACTGGAAAGGCTCAGTGTCGAGGTCTCTTCAAGACTCTGAAGCCCAGCGTTCGGTTGTTCTAGTACTGTATCTTGAGGTGTCGATTGCCCTTGTATGCTCGATGTGGACCGACTCGTTCGTATTCCTGTCATTGGATAAGGATTAGAGATATCAGATGCAGCCGTACCACACACTCCATTCCGTACATCAATTTGAAAATAGAACCCCTCAACGCTGTTACTACCGGTCTTATTGAACACAAAGAACCGACAAATAAGGAAATCGCTAGGTTCGAGCAATCCAAATTCATACAGTAAGGGATTACCTGGATTGACATCCTGGATGCGTCCAGCAACAACCGGGTCGCCGTATTGATCGGTTCCAACAATGAGGCGAGTCCCGGTGCTGGTATCAATCCGGCTGAGCCGATAGGTCTGAGTGAACGACGGAGGGCTTCCTATGGTATACGTAAACTGCCAGCCCAAGCAAGTCGTTGAGGCTACTCTCGGATCCCCCCGCTTCGCACACATGCCGGTAAGCCATACTGCGCGCCCACATCGTTGACACGCCTTCATTACCACCCGCGGGTCGTCCCATCCGCTGTCATTATTGCCCCGAGCCGCCAGCGTCGGGGTCAGCGATCGTATTAAGCCATATGCGCGCCCACATCGTTGACACAGGTGAGCCCGGCCTGGCATTCGCTGTTAGAGTCGCAATCGCCCTTCCCTGCCGGACAGTCCAGCGGGGTCAGGCCCCCCCGCTTCGCACAGGTGAGCCGATACTCCGCCCACATCGCACACACACCTTCGTGGAGGCCCACAGTAGTGTAGTCGGGGTCAGGCCCCCCCGCTCCGCGCCGGCCATACTGCGCGCCCACATCGTTGACAAAGCCCGGCCTGGCATTCGCTGTTAGAGTCGACGCCCTTCCCTGCCGGACAGGGTCCAAAATCCCGACAGTGGGGTCGGGTTGTCCACGACTAGAACCGCCACCATACTTGGCCCGAGCGATGAGTCGTCCGTTGACCGGACCGTTATCATCGGTCTTGGAGTTCATAATGGCATTCACAAACTGACCATGATCGTCCGGGTGATCGCCCAGCACATGGCCGAATTCATGCAGCGCAACCCGGTATCTACCCGAGCGTTCGTTGCTATTAAAATGCACGTCACTATCGAAATTGGAACGATCATGCATTTTATAGCTGCTGGTATCACCGTATATGAAATCTCTTCCAACGTCTTCGAGCGTTGTCCCCTTGGCTGAAAATTCCGGGAATTTCTTGGACATAGGCCAGGCTGTCAGCCCTCATCAGGGAGGGGAGCAGACTGCAAAAAGCAGGCGGCCCTCCGGTTGGGTATGGGGCAGCCATCATCTATCCAATATTCAAGTGAGAAGTTCGTCGTGGAGGCCCTCCTCACTGGGCAGCGTTTCATGAAAATGCTCAGTCTTCCGATGCCATAACGTATTGTTGGTCCCCAGGCTGAACTGCACGCCCGCAATATCAAACGTCTGTCAGAAATCGACCCAAGATCTGCCCACCGTACTTCACGAATCACAAAATTGCCGTGAACTTTCTTCCCGTTCAAGCACGAACGTGTTTCCGGGACGAGGAAGAGGAAAATCAGCTATCCTTGCTGCCCCACGATCCAGCGGGCGGCCGCCTTCATTCGACAAAAGGGAAAGAGTATTCTCGGGCGCAATCCCGTAGCGTCGGTACAGGTCGGCCTGGGCGCCGGACTGTCCGAACTCGGTCACCCCGAGACAGGTCATCCGCGTTGCCAGCGCCCCACCAATAAACGACAGAGTATGTGGGTGTGCGTCGTGGAGGGTCACAACCGGAGCGCTCCGCTCCGTAACCGGCACCAGGGCTTCCACCCAGCTTTCGTATCGTTGGCCCTGCATATTCTGCTGCTGGGTCGTCATATAGTCGTGGAACAACACGTCCGCGCTGGTCACGTTGAACACGTTGGCAAAAACCCCATGCTGCTTGAGCTGTTGAGCGGCCTCAACAGCTTCCGGCAGCATGGCGCCTGTCACAAACACATGGACAACGTTCATGCCGGGTTGGTAGGCTTCTTCGGCCTGCCAATCCAGCAGCCGATAGCCTCCCTGAAGCACCTGCTGCCGCAGGTCTTCTTCCCCGTCTCGCTCCAACGCCATATTGAAGACGGCTTGGTCCAGCGGTTTGGTTGAGAGCCGCAAATAGGCGCTCTTACCGGTGTCCCGGTCCTGGAGTTCAGCCAGCGCGGCCAGGAGGATCCATTCCAACTCAAGCGCATAGGCCGGCTCATAATACGTGACCCCCGGCAGTTGGACCCCGATGCCCGGCGTAATGAGCGACTGGTGCGCCCCGCCTTCGGGGCTGAGGCTGATCCCCGAGGGAGTGCCGATGACAATGAATTTAGCCTGCGAGTAGGCCGCGTAAATAAAAGCATCGAGTGCCCGACACACAAACGGATCGTAGACCGTGCCAATCGGCAGCAGGGACTGCCCATACAACTCGTCAGCCAGGCCAAACGCACCCAGAGCCAGAAACAGATTATTCTCGGAGATGCCCAGTTCAATGTGTTTACCGGTCGGGTTCTCGCGCCAGTCGATCAGCAGAGAGATATCCGACTCTCCAAAATAATTCTTCATCTGACGACGCGAGTACACGCCGACCTTGTGAATCCAGCCGCCCAGATTGGTTGACATGGCGACATCGGGTGAAATCGTGACCAGATAGGGCGCAATCTCGGGCTGACGACTCAAGGCCAGAAAAATACGACCCAGTATGGCCTGCGTCGACAGGACGCCATGATACGTTCCGCCCAGGCCGGCTGGAATCTCGATGGCCGTTCCCGCAGCCCCTTCGGCCGGAGCAGAATGCTGGGCTTCCTCGGCCAACTCCTCCCCCTCCTGCAGCAACGCGGTGATATAGCGCGCCTCTTCGCTGTCCGGGGGAAAGGCGGCAAACTCCTCGCCCTCGGCCACGCCCAGCCGCTGGCGGACGTCTTCGATCTCCCCGGGTTTGAGCAGCCGCGCGTGGTTGGCAGGATTGCCGGCCAGCGGCAGACTCCAGCCTTTGATCGTATAGGCAAAAATTACAATCGGTTGGGTCTCGATGGCGAACGCCTCGGCAAAGGCTTCGAGCACCCGCTCCAGGTCGTGCCCGCCGAGATTGGCCAGCAGCTCTTTCACCTCATCCGGCTCATAACCGGCCAGCAGCTCGGCCATGGCCGCATCTTTTTTCCCGTTGGATTGAATGAAACGATCACGGATAGTGATGCCATCCTGGAGCAACAGGCTCTGGTACTCCTCATTGCTCATCTCATCGATCCGGGCTCTGAGTTTGAGCCCGTAGGGTTTGCGGAAGACGTTTTCGAGTTGGTGGCCGTATTTGAGGTCGATGATATGCCAGCCGTTGGCGGCAAACATTTCCCGCAACTGCTGGGCGCGGCCGTCCGGGACGACGCGGTCGAGGCTCTGGCGGTTCAGGTCCACAATCCACAGCACCCGGGACATCCGCTGAGTATAAGCTTCACCCAGCGCCTCCCAGATATTGCCCTCGTCCAACTCGGCATCACCGACCAGGGCAATATGCCAGCCCGAGGACGGCCCGTCCTCAGACGGAGCGGACTGCTGGGCCGCTCCGTCAGCGTGGTCGCCCAGATAGTCACGGACCAGGGCACCAAAGAGCGGCGCCACCGCGCCAAGACCGACCGACCCGGTTGAAAAATCGACCTGGTCCGGATCTTTGGTGCGGGACGGATAGGCTTGCAGGCCGCCGTACTGGCGGAAGGCCTTGAGCTTCTCCTGGGGCAGCACGCCGCGTAAAAACTGAATCGCATGAAACACCGGGGAAGCGTGCGGCTTAATGGACACGCGGTCACCCGGCCGCAGAAAATAAAAGTACAGCGCGGTCAGCAGCGTCACCACAGAGGCGGAGCTGGCCTCATGCCCGCCCACTTTGATCCCGTCCGGGTTGGGACGCACAAAGTTCGCATAATGCACAATATAAGTTGAGAGCCACAGCACCCGCTGTTGGATACGCTCGAGCATGTCCAGGTCGTACAGGTCCCACCGGCGGACGCGGTCGGAAGACTGCATATCGGCTAAGGCGTGCTGTTTCATGCGGCTGGCCTCATAACACTGCTCTGGACGGCATCAGGCTCGTATGGACTACAGGCCAAAGAAGGTGGCCGCATTCCCCCCCAGGATTTTGTTGACCGAGGCTTCGGGCAGACGAGTCAGCGATTCGCGGGTTTTCTTGACCGGCTCGGTAAAGCCTTCGGCATGGGGATAGTCCGAGCCAACAAAAAACTTGTCGTCTCCAACCAGCTCAACCATATGCGGCAGGGTCCGTTCGCTCGGATCGGCGGAAATCCAGATATTCCGCGCAAAGTATTCGCTGGCCGGCCGCTTCATCTGGCAGGTATGACCCATATAGCTAAACCGATAGTCCAGCCGGTCGAGCCACTCGGCCACCCAGCCGCTCGCCGATTCAATCGTGGCGACCCGTAAGCGCGGGAAACGCTCAAACACGCCATCATAGATCATGGTGGTGAGGGCCATGCGCGGGTCTTGAATGACGTTCATGCTGAGAAACATAAAGCCGGGATCACGGTCGCTATACCACTCGTTGCCAATGTATTTTGCATGGACCACCAAGTGCAGTCCGACGGCAATGTCGCACTCTTGGGCCGTTGCCCAGACGGGATCAAAGTCCGGATGGCCAAAGCTTTTGCCATCGATGGGCAGGGCGCCAACAAAGACTCCGTGCACGCCGGCTTTGGCCAACTGCTTAATTTCCTCAACTGCGGCGGCAGGGTTGCGCAACGAAATATGACCCAGGGGATAGAGACGATCCAGACGCCCCTGACAGGTTTCAATCGCCCAACGGTTATAGGCGCGGCAATGAGCCGCGGCGAGTTCCGGGTCCTCAACCAGGTCCTCCCATAGCAAGCCAAGGGTGGGGTAGATAAACTGGCCTTCTATGCCCTCGACATCGAGGAAGTGGATGCGTTGCTCCATGTCCTCAAGTGAATGGCTGAACGCCTGCGTCCAATCAAAGGACTTGAGCCCCTGGCCCGATTCTTTTTGGCCATAGCCCACGGCAACGCCCATGAGTTCCTCGATGCTGAGGTCTCCAGAGTGATCAATTCGCACATCTTCAACCGCAACCGCATACCGGTTGCTTTTTGGGTCTTGTTCAAACCGCAAGCAGCGCGAGCGGTACTGGGGATCGATATGCTGCTCCCACAGATCGAGCGGTTCCATAAAGTGACTGTCCGCATCAATAATACGCGTCATGGCGTCTCTCCTTTTCTAACCGTTTCCGACTTCTCGCATGGTCGCCACAAACTGTTTTATCTGCGCAAAGAGTTCATCTGGCCGATCCGTTGTGGTCAGCATGTATAAGGCATGCACTCCTGCCGCTTGGTAGGCCTGCGCTTGGGCGACGGAAACATTCGAGCCGACCAGGGTGGTGATCTCCAACTGGGCGGCATCGCGCCCGGCCTCGCGCATCAGGGCGTGTAGGGTCTCGGTCTTCTGCTGAATTGTCTCGGGCGGGAGAAAAACCGGCTGCCAGCCGTCTCCCCACCGTGCCACGCGGCGCAGGGCGGGCGTGGTGTTGCCACCGATCCAAATCGGCGGATGTGGCCGCTGAACGGGCTGCGGCCCAAAATTCACATCGACATCAATCCTGCCGTAGGCTGTGCTGAGACGTGGATGTGGGTCCGTCCACAAGGTTTTCATCAGCTTGAGACAGTCCTCGCTCAAGGCCGCACGATCTTCGAACGGGACTCCAAGAAACGCAAACTCGTCCTTCAGCCAGCCGATACCAACGCCACAGATGATCCGTCCACCCGACAAGCGGTCCAGGGTTGTGAGCATCTTGGTAACGGCCGCGGGATGGCGATAGGGCAGGATAATCACGCTCACCCCCAACCGGACCCGCGTCGTGATGGCAGCCAGAAACGCCAGGGTAGTGAAACAGTCCGGCCAATCGTGCTCCTGGTACACATGCCACGGCGGATTGTCCATCGTCACCGGGAAGGGAGTCTGGATTTTTTGTGGCGGCAGGATGTGGTCGCCAATCAAGATGGACTCGCAGCCCAGTTCTTCCGCAAGCTGGGCCATATCCCGCAGCACGGCGGGGTCGGTCACGGACGCCCCACTATTGACATGTATCCCGTATTGCATCCGCCTCCCCTGTTATTAGGCATGAGCTTGGAAAGCGCCTGGATGGACGTTAGCGCGCACAGCCGAACCCGGTCAAGGGAAAAAGGCGTTTAGCCATAGGGTCCAGCTTGCCCTGTAGCAGGACGGTTCGGCACTCTGGAGCCAGTCCCCGACCACAATCATCCAGCCCACGCCAATAATCGAGCCAAAGGTAATGGTGAAAAAGAACCTGAGTTCAAGGAGATGACACGGTCAAGCGCCATTCCCTCTCTGAGATGTCCAGAGTGGAAGGGAAGTCGGCCGACACTCAAGAAGGACCTTGAAGAGTGTACGCTGAAACCGTACGCTTGGAGATGTGACTGTACGCTCTATCCGACACAGGGGTTTACGTCGGCTTATTGAGAACAACGACCCACGGTTTTTGAGACACGACTTGGCTAATCGGATTCGCAGGATTTTGACGGTGCTCATTCTGGCTGACGATTTGGACAGCTTTATTGGTAATGCCCCTCGCGGCTAGCGTGTCCACTGACTCTCAGGAGACCGGCAGAATGAATGGAGCGTTTCAGTATCCGGCAATTGGCGAATCACGTTTGAAGAGGAGGATGGTACTATTAACCATTTGAACTTGGAGGATTACCACTGATGGAGGCCAACGGCATCAAAGTGAACATGACCCCTTCTCACCCAGGTGACTTCATCCGCGCCGAGGTCATTGAAGAGCTGGGGCTGAGCATCACAAAAGCGGCCGCAATTCTTGGTGTACGACGAGCAACACTTTCGGCAGTCTTGAACGCCAAGGCCGCCTTATCACCGGAGATGGCATTTCGTGTCGAACAGGCATTTGACGTGAGCATGGACCTACTCCTACGAATGCAGGCCTGGTATGACGCGTCGCAGATGCGTGCCCGAGCGCATGAAATCAGCGTTAGGCGTTATGAGCCTGTCTGAGGAAAACCCACCCCGCCGCTACGCGGCACAAAGAGGAAACGTGTCCAGCTATTTTGTTTGACTGGAGGATACGTTTCCTCTTTCCCTCCGAGGAGGGGAAGTTTAGCGATACAGCGGTTGCAAGTCTTGGGCGAGTTCCGCCAGGTCGGGGGGACCGACAATAATGCCGTCCTTGACAATCTGCTCGCCGTCGAGCCAGAGCGACTGCTTTGACAGCACGGCGTCGGGATGGTTCTCGCCGCCGCCGGGCATCCAGAACGGCAGGCCCAGGCCGACCGCGTTATAGCCCAACACGCGCTGGTCCTCAAGAAAACAGTTACCCGTGTAGCGCGCGGCCGGATGGATGCCGCAGGTGAAGTGAATGATGTAGCCCAACCCCTCGCCACTGGCCCGCCGCAACGAGCGTTCCAACACGGTTCCCTCAGCCACACCGCCCGACACGTCTTGGACGGTTCCGTCTATGGTCAGGCTGATCGGTTCTTCCAGCGGGGTGTAGTACTCGTGGAAAACGGTATCGAACTTCACCACGCCTTTGACCGAGTCTTCCTTGGGCATGATCATGACCGTGCCTGGAACGAACAGGGCGCCCGGTCCGTTGGCCCGCCCCGTCCCCATGGCCATGGGCTCACCAAGAGTGAAGCTGATGTCCGTGCCGACCGGGTTGGTAATGCGGCCTCGAGCGCCCTGTTTCTCCATCAGCAGGGTGTCAAAGGCAGCAGTGACGGCGAACAGGCGGTCGAGGTTGACCTTGCCGAAGAGCCGGACCGTGGACTCGGCGTTCAGACCCGCAGCCAGATAATAGCGAGTGCGTTTGTTCTGCATGGCCGCGTCAAACGCATTCGAGCCGGCCATATAGGGGAAGGCCAAGTCTATCCAGACGTCACAGTTCGTAACCGCGGCTCGGACTGGATCGGAAATATAGGGATCGCCCAGCGCGCCCTGGAAGGGGAGTTGCGGAGAGATGAGCAGGGCCACCGGCGTATCCAGACTGCGGGCCGCGTTCTGGATGGCCTCAACCGTCTGCATATCCGAGGCCGTATCCGCAGTGATCAGCACAGTTTCGCCCGACTGGACCAGCAGGACATCACGAATCATCGCGTCCGCGGCTTGGGTGAGTTCCGGTCCGAGATTGGTAATCACTCTGCCACCCTCCTGTGTCTGGCCCGTACCGTAGTATGCCTACTCGGCCTCCAGGCGTTCGAGATAATAGTTGGCGATACTGTGAATGGCGACCTCAAAACGGGACATCGGTCCGGGTTTGAAATACTTGGAATCCATGCCCTGCTGGAGCGACTTGATCATCGAGATGTCTTCGGACAGGAACTCCTTGAGGAAATCATCATAGATTCGCACCTTGTCCTGAAAATCGGGCTGCTCGAAATGCTGCTTGGGAAAGAGCTGATACGAAACGCCGACCGTTTTATCGACGCGCTCGCCTGGCCAGACCGACATAAAGCACAGGAAGTCGTGGCGTGGAAACCAGGGGATGTTCGGCCGCAGATGGCTGGAATAGCCACCCTCGGCCAGCTTGCCCGAGATCCAGGGAATCGTGCCGAACAAGGAGTCGCCGTTCGGGGCCAGGGTCTTGCCCTTGAAATAGCCGTGATAGCCGCCCCGCACCGGCCGGAACTCGTAGGACTCCAGCGGCTGCCAGGGACCGAAGGTGTTCACGTGGAGCACGGCAATATGGTAGATGTCGGTCAGGTTTTCGTTCACGAACTTCCAGTTGCAGTCCAGCTCGAACGAAAACTTGCTCGCCAGGCGAAAATCTTCATAGCGGTAGGGCTGATAGGTCCGGGGAAAGTCCATCTCGTTCAGGACATCCATCAAGCTCCGCGCCGCCGGGTCGAAGTTGATAAACAGAAAGCCTGCCCAGGTATCGACCCGCAGGGGAATCAGGCCGAAATCCTTGGTGTCAAAGCCCTCCATTTCCGCGGAGTGGGGTGCGTTGAGAAGCCGGCCGTCCATGTCATACGTCCAGCCGTGGTAGGGACACGACAGGGCCTTGTCGCAGCCTTTGCCAAACGGGGTCCCGTTGTCGGGCTCGCCGAACGCCACCTGCGTCCCCCGGTGACGACACACATTGGAAAAGGCCCGAATCTCTCCCTGGCGATCTTTACAGATGACAACCGGCTCGCCCGCCACCCGAAAGGTCAAATAGCTGCCTGGCTGGTCCAGCTCTTCGACCCGGCCCATGCACAGCCATTCTTTTTGAAAGATGCGTTCTTTCTCGCGTTCATAAATCTCGGGCGAAGTGTAAAAATGGGCCGGCATATGCCGCGCCTGGGACAGCGGCTGCCGTGTCCGGGCGGCTTCAGGGGGCAATTGCGTCATGGGTTTCTCCTTAGTCCTGTATCACTGTTAGCCCATCAGGCCCTCATCATACATACCCCGGATGGGTTGTTTTTCCGCAAAACGGGTAAAGCGAAAGGCGTCAATATCCGTACCAGGCTGCTTGCCGTTGATAATCAGCTCGGCCATCATCTCGCCCACCGCCGGGGCCAGCTTGAAGCCGTGGCCGCTGAAGCCGACGGCCATATACATTCCGCTAATCCCCGGCACGGCGTCCAGAATGGGATGCCAGTCGGGCATGACATCGAAAAAGCCCGAGTAGCCGCTGTGAAAATAGCCGGTCTCAAAGCGGGGGAAGCGATGGGTGACATGGCCCGTCATCTCAACCGTTCTGTCATAGCTCACACCGTGGTCGTAGTGGTCGGGATCGACCCGGTCGTTGAGTTCAATCGGGTCCAGCGAACCCACCAGGGTCAGGTCCGCGCCCTCGGGCCGCGTGTAGACCTGGCTGACGAAGTCGTAAAACAGGGGATGCCGGTCGGCGGCCTCGACGGGCCGTTTGACAAAACAGATATTGTGGCGGCACACGGTCAGGGGAATCGCCACTTCCACCATGGCCGCAATACGATCGCCCCAGGCACCGGCCGCGTCAATAACTGTGGGCGTGGAAAAGCGTCCCTGATTGGTGACCACCTCGGCCACCGCGCCGCCCACCAGTTGAATGCCGGTGACTTCGGTCCCCTGATGAACCTGCACGCCCAACTCTCGTGCCCGTCGGATAAAGGACGAGGTGGTGTCGGACGGGTCGGCGTAGCCGGAGTCCGGCTCCCAGGCCCCGCCGGCCAGGTCTTCCACGCGCGTGCGCGGTTCGATTTCACGGATTTCTTCGGGAGAGATAAAGCGGGTGTTGATCCCGACGCGGCGTTGCATGGCCACAACCTTTTTGAGCGCTTCGAGGTCCTGCTCGGGCACCCCCATCAGATAGCCCGTTCGCGTAAAACCGGCCGATCCGCCGACCACGTCGCCGAAGTTTTCAAACACGTCCAGGCTGCGCCGGACCATACGCGCGGTCACCTCGGTTGAATAGTGCTGGCGAATACAGGCCGAGCTTTTGCCGGTTGCCCCGGAGGCAATAAAGTTTTTCTCCAGGACGACGACATTGGTGATACCCCGGGTGGCAAGATTGAACGCAATGCTCGATCCCGTCACACCCGCACCGATAATCACGATATCCGCTGTATGGGCCATACTCCCCTCCTGAGCGCCAGCCATATCACCGGCGCATCCTATAAGCTCTCGTTGTCTGCGCGCAACCCACGCCCTTGGCCCTACCCAGCTCTATCCTGCCATATCCCGGGCGCCTGACTTTTGGTAAGACGGCCACACAACGAACCGAAAAAGGAGAAAGCAATGGCCGACAAAAGTCTGGAAACACAGGTGCAGGAGATGTTGGACCGAGAGGCGATTCGAGACCTTCCACAGCGGTACTGCCATTATGTGTGGCAGCAGGACGTGCCTGCCGTGGTCAGCCTCTTTACCGCAGATGGTGAGTTTGATGCCGGCGGGGCACAGCCTACGGCAAAGGGGAGCGAGGCGTTATTGGCAGCCTATGAGCAGGGGCTGGCCGCTCTTGATCCACGTCCTTTTATCCATAATCACGTCATCGACCTTGAGGGCGACCGGGCCACGGGAACGTGTTATCTGGAGCTGCGCGCCACGCAGGATGGCCAGAGTGTGATTGCCGCCGGGCATTACGATGACGTGTATGCCAAAATTGACGGAGTCTGGAAGTTCCGCTCACGCAAATTCAACGCCTATTATTTTGTGCCGCTCAAAGAGGGCTGGGCCAAGTAGAAACCGGCCCAGGCACGGCGGGACAGCCTGCCCATATCCCCTCCCCTCCTTGTAAACCGGACCATCCCGAGTACCCTGTTCTTAGGAGCCCGGAACACAGCAGGAGGAGCCGTATGACGACCATTGCATTCCCTGAGGATGCATATAACCAGACCCTCGTTGCCAACGTCCACCCCCGTGACTGGACAAACCCGGAGCCCGCCCCGAGTTATAATCTGGTCGTCCTGGGTGGAGGCACTGCCGGCCTGATTACGGCAGCCGGTGCGGCCGGTCTTGGGGCGAAGGTTGCCCTGGTGGAACGGGAGCATTTGGGCGGCGACTGCTTAAACGTCGGCTGCGTGCCGTCCAAAGCTCTGCTCCGGGCGGCTCGGGCTGTTGCGGATGTCCGGGACGCGGGCCAGTACGGAGTCGAGGTGCCGACCGGAACCCGAGTGAATTTCCCGGCGGTCATGGAACGGATGCGCCGGCTCCGCTCGGAAATCAGTCCGCACGACTCGGCACAGCGCTATCGTGACGAACTTGGCGTGGATGTCTTTCTGGGCGAAGGACGTTTTGTCGATTCGGACAGCGTGGAGGTCGACGGCCGGCACCTGCGTTTCCGTCGGGCGGTCATCGCCACGGGCGCCCGGGCCATGCCCCTGCCGATTCCCGGCTTGTCGGAAGCGGGTTATCTGACCAACGAAACCGTCTTTTCCTTAACCGAGTTGCCCAAACGGCTGGCTATCATCGGCGCCGGCCCGATCGGCTGTGAAATGGCCCAGGCGTTTGCGCGCTTCGGGTCGCAGGTCACCCTCCTGGAAGTGATGCCCCAGATACTCATCCGCGAGGACAAGGACGCCGCAGCCCTCATCCAGGCCGCGTTGATTCGAGACGGCGTCTCGCTCGTCCTCGGCTGTCAGATCACCGGGGTGGAGCGGGACGGCCAGGACAAAGTGCTTCGGGTTGAAAAAGATGGGCAGCAAGAAGAGGTTCGCGTGGATGCCGTCCTCCTCGGGGTGGGTCGCGCGCCCAACGTCGAAGGGATGAACCTGGAGGCCATCGACGTGGATTTTGATACCAGACAAGGAGTGAAGGTCGATGATCGACTTCAGACGACCAACCCACGTATTTATGCAGCGGGTGATATTTGCTCGCCGTATAAATTCACCCATATGGCGGATGCCCTGGCCCGCGTTGTGATCCAGAACACCCTGTTCGTCGGACGGGCAAAGGCGAGCGCCCTCACCGTGCCGTGGTGTACCTATACCGATCCTGAAATCGCGCATGTCGGGCTGTATGAACATGAAGCGGAAAAACAGGGCATTGCCATCCAGACCTTTCAGCAGGAGATGGGGCAGGTCGACCGGGCCGTGCTCGAAGGCGATACCGACGGTTTTGTGAAAATCCACACCAAGGCCGGTAAGGATACTATTCTAGGCGCAACGATTGTGACCCGGCACGCCGGCGAAATGATCTCGGAGCTGACTCTGGCCATGGTCGGCGGCCTGGGACTCGGCACCCTGGCCAGGACCATTCATACCTATCCCACCCAGGCCGAAGCTATAAAACGCGCCGCGGATGCCTATAATCGTACCCGGCTGACCCCACGGGTCAAATCGCTCTTCACCAGGTGGTTGGCCTGGACGCGCTAGGGAGGTTCGCTCATAATGGTGAGATACGAAGCTGGTGCGCGATGCGCCGGGCGACGAGAAAGGTGGGATACCCCATGACTCAACTCAGGCATGTTTTTTCCAGAGGGTTCTTTCTGCTCTTATGTGTTGCCGTTGCTGCCTCCATCGCGCTGACGCCTACGGCCGGCAGCGCTGAAGACGCAAAACAGAAGCCGCAGACAACCTATACCAAAAAAACGATTACCCATGCCCTGGCGGCACGGATGGTCGCAGCAGCGATCGCCCGCGCCAAAGAACTGGGTGTCAAGCAAAATGTGGCGGTTGTTGATGACGGCGGGCATCTGAAAGCTTTTGCCCGTATGGACGGCGCTCCACTCCTCGGCATCGAAGGCAGTCAACGCAAGGCGTATACCGCGCTATTCGGATTTGGCACGGCCGATTTTTATAATGCCATCAAAGACGACCCGGCCCTGTTAGTGGGATTGTCCCATTTTGAGGGGGCAACCGTGGTTGGTGGCGGGCTGCCCATTATAATCGACGACGAAGTCGTTGGAGGAATTGGTGTCGGGGGCGGGACGGTCGAACAGGACATTTCCTGCGCCGAGGCCGGGGTCCAGGTCTTGGGAGAATAATCCTCCGGACGGACGTCTCAGCTCAGCGGTGTCGGGTCTTGCAAAACACCTCGCTTTTCAGGCGGGAGAGTCTGGGGACTCGAACCGCACCTCATACCCGCCAAACTTGCGCACGTTCAGCACGCCGGTATCGAATATGAGATACTGCCCCTTGATGCCCAGCAACGTGCCTTCGATCTCGGGCGTCTTCTCGAAATTGCGTGACTTGACCTTGGTGGGATACTCCAGCACGGGGTAGGTAAACGAATGGCTGTCCTCCTCCTCAAGCAGCGTGAGTGCGCTTTCCCCGGCGGTCCGCGTTTGGTCGTACAGTTCAGCCTGACACAGCCCAAGGAGATCGTCTCGCTTGGCTGCCAAGTCCGCCAATTCGGGCTCGCCCTTGAGCATGCGCTGCCAGTTGGTGCGATCGGCTATATGCTGCTTGAACATGACCTCAAGCAGCCCGGCCTGATAGCGACTCTGCACCCGAAAAATCGGCAAAGCCTGTACCGCGCCCTGATCCATCCAGCGGGTTGGAATCTGACTCCCGCGCGTAATGCCGACTTTCAGGCCGGATGAGTTGGCTATGTAGACATAGTGAGGCTGCATACAGTGTGCCTCACCCCAGGTCGGCTCACGACAGGTGCCCTGCTCGTAATGACACAGTTCGGGTTTCACGATGCAGATGTCGCACTGAGCAAGACTCTGAAAGCAGGGATAACAATAGCCCTGATTGAAACTTTTCTTGGTCTTGCGCCCGCAGGCCACACAGTGAATCTCGCCGGCAAATCTGAGACGCACGGTTTTACCCAGTAAGAGATTTAAAGCAACCTCCTGCTCGCCGACCGGCAAGCGATACTCCACGGGCGGACCCGGCTGCGTTCGCATCTTGCGTAGATTGCCCTGCATCGTTGGTCTCTCCCTTTTTTCTTTCCTACCTGGGGGAACTCGTACTCCTCACATCTCGGAGTCAGGTGGATAGTGCTGCCGTCGATAACGTATATGCTCGATGTTGATCCGGTGTCGAAAATCAACGTATAAACTCCCCGGTCTGCCGATCAACGTAAAATCATCGGCAATACCGATCCCGCCGATGCTCAGCAGGATATGACAGTTCGGACACAGACATAGCATATTCTCGGAAGTATCAGGGCCGTTGTGCGGGGCTTCGAGGGGCCGGATATGCACCGCTTCGGCATACGACCCGGCGGTACCTCGGAGTTGGACGCGACATATCTGGCAGCGATAGTGGTAGAGCTGCTTGAGCTCCTGAGCGTACAGTCGTTCTTGGACGACCCGTTCCTGCCGCTGTAGGTCTTCACCCATTTTGACCAACCGAAAACGCCAGATAAAAAATCCCGCTCGTCCGACGCCCCGCCAGTAGTCGACAACCGTGTACAAGCCGTCGTACCGATAGCCGGAATCGGGCGCATAGGGGGAACGAAACCCTGCCCCACGGATAACGCGGACGGGCAGGCCGTGCAATCGGTTCTGCGCCAGCGCCAGATTACCACGAATGAGGACCTGATGGCCTATCTGCTCACGGGTCTGAGGGTCGCGCCCACCGTGGCCGGTATAAAAAATGGTATGCTCATAATCCACCCCATCTTCATAGCCGCCAGCCAGAACCACCGAATCGGCGCCCACCTGCCCGCTGCCAGCAATACCGGCAATGCGAGGCCGGTGTACTCCAGCTCTGGAGAGTGCCTGGCGAGAGACGAAGTGGGAGCCAATCGGATAGCCTGGAATATGGCCAAATCTGCGTTCAGACATGGGTCCATGCCAATAATTACAACCGGGCTATGCACACGGTCTCCATGATTTTCGACCTTCAGAATTGAAACCTTCTGAACACGCCTGGGCCGACAAAGCAATACAGAGGTGCTCCCTAGGAGTATTGAGCCGGGAAAGGGAGGAGCCCCCTCCCCCTAGGGGGAAAGGGAGGGGGCCGAGGTGACGGATGCTTGAGGGTCCCTAGGATGTATTGAGCCGGGAAAGGGAGGAGCCCCCTCCCCCTAGGGGGAAAGGGAGGGGGCCGAGGTGACGGAAATGGGTCAGATTGAGGGTCAGCCCGGAAAAGGGATGACTTTGCCCTGGGGCGCGGCAGAGTCCCCGCGCCATTTGCGCCGACTCTTCTGTAATGCCTTGAGCACGGCCTCGGCTTCAGTCGGAGTCAAGGTCAGGGTTTGCTGCCGACACCAACCCAGACCCGAGCCCCACGTCAGACGCCGGAAGGCAATGCTCGGCTGTTCGTCTACCTGTCCGTTGGGATCATCCGGTTGGGGCAGTTCCACGGCGATCTCCAGCGCAGTATTGGGCAGGGCGGTGGCAGATGCCTCGTTTGGAATGGTTGCCAGTATTTCGTTGGTGCGCATGTCTGTGTCCCTCCTCTGTACGCTGACAGAACTCGCTGTTCGTCAAGGTAGGGGCGACGCCTGCGCCGCCCCTACTAAGGCGACAAAACGGCTGACCCGCTCCCACCCCGTTGTCATCCACTGTGTGCCGTGTGCTTCACGTAAGAATCCTTCGACGCCATCGAGTTGCTCAATGAGATCGAGTCCTTCCTGTTCTCCTAAAATCAAAAGCGCCGTGCTCAGGGCCTCGGCTTGGGCCGCGCTCGGAGCCACAACACAGGCCAAAAGGTCGCGCTGCACGGGCCGGCCGGTCCGGGGATCGATGACATGGCCGTAGCGCCGGCCTTCGACCTGCATGCTCTGGCCAAGACTCCCGGAGATGGAAACGGCCTGATCGGAAAACGTGGCAACGCCGACGATCTCGCCATTCGGCTGTCGTAACAATAAGCGCCAGCCCTCCCCGTCAGTCGGGCGGCCAAGCGCCCACAGGCTGCTCTGCCCAAAATTGAGCAGGGCGTTTGTCAGCCGCTGTTCATGGAGCTGCTGGGCGATCCGGTCGAGCGCATAGCCTTTGCCGATGCCCCCCAGGTCCAGCGCCATGCCCGGTGCAGGAAGGCCAACTTGATGAGGAGCAGCAAAGTACAGCTTCTGACTCCCAATGAACCGCAGGGTATGGCGAATAGCCGCTGCGGTTGGCTGCGTTTGGGTTGTCTCCGCCTGTCGCCATAGGCTCAGGAGCGGCCGCACCGTAATGTCGAAAGCGCCATTGGTCAGGTCTGCGTAGCGCTGCGAGATCCGTAGAATATCACTCACTTCGGCCGGAACCGCCTGGAGTCCCTGCCCGGCCCGGGCGTTCAGATGACTGAGCGGGCTGTGCGGAGCATAGGTGGTAAAAAGAGCGTCAAACCGCTGCGCGGTGGTAAAAACCTCGTGCCACACCGCGCCCATCTGCGCCTGGGAAGTAGGCTCTGTCGGGCACAGCGTGGCCTGGAAAACCGTGCCCATAATATAGCGGCCATCGGTCTCACACGCCCGGACAGGACCACCCTGAACCAGGAGGCTGACGATCCCAACGACCGTCCAACCCCCAATCCCGAATCCCCAATCCCTCCTCATTCCACCATCTCCCCTGCGGCCCCAAGACCGACATTTTCCACATCGACTTTGTCCCGCCGCACCGCGGGCGGCCTCGGCTGCCGGTAGTGCTCTTGTGAGCCCCGAAAGATAGACCACAGACAGATCACGACCAGCGCCGCCAGACTGATTTCCAGGGCAAGAAAGCCGGCAATTTTCAGATAGGCAAAGCCGGGGTGGACAAAGCGCACCAGCCAGCCGCCGCCCTCATCAATCAGGGCGGAGAAAAACGGAATGATGATCAGCCAGGCTTTCAGGTTCGGAGAGATGGGCACGAACAACATCAGATGTGTCAGCGTCAGCAGCAGCAGTCCCATGGCAAATAAGTGAAAATGCGTCACTTCCAGCATGCCCTGATAGCTGCGGGGCTGAAGAAAACGCTCTTCCGAGCCCAGATAGTATTCCGTTACCGAGACATAGCTCAGGTCCATCTTCTGGAAGTACAGCAGGGCGTTCGTCAGCCACAGGCCGATGACATAGATGACGAAGATGACGATGATGAGTTGGAGCAGCCGGTTTCTGGACCACTCGCCGGTAATCACAAAGCGCACGCTATTGTTTCTCCTGAATCAAGACCTGAAAAAGGGCCAGGACTTTGCGCACGCCTTGGGTCGCGGCCTGGGCGGTCAGCGTTGAGCCCATGATACCGTGGATATCGCGCCGCAGGCGCAACGAGGGCGTCAGTCGCTTCCGATCAAACTGCTCCAGCCAGAGATCCGACGGCAGATAGTCGAGCGGCTCATAAAAGGCCAGCACCAGGAGTTTCTGTAGTATGCCGTCGGGGGACACCACCATCAGAAATGTTTCCGGAAAGGTCCGCACAATATGTGTCTCAATAAAGGCGTAGCCCTGCACGATGTCGGCCGCATGGCCGACGTGAAAGGTGGCCAGCTTGGAATCGACCGGGGCCTGCGCCAAGGTCTCAACCCGTTCGATCTGCTGCGGGGTGAGGAAGAAGGTTTGCGTCTCGACGCGGTCTGCCTGGGGAAATGCCACCTGTAACGCCTCTGCCTTGGAATAAAAAACCTCGGCCTCGGCAATGGTGGCACTGCCCAGCAGTGCCACCATGCCCAGAACGTACTGAACGACACGGGCTCTAGAAAACAAAGCCAATGCCAAAGTTGACCTCGTCTTCACGCTCGTTGTCGTTATCCACGGTATCGAAGTTGCGGTAATCCACCTTGAGCACCACGTTCGGGTGGGGTTTATAGCTGACACCGGTGGTCCAGATGCGGTGCTCATACCGACCCTTGGCGTCCCAGTCACCAGCCATCTCGGCGTGCTGGTCAATATAGGAAAAACGCACAAAGGGCGACAGTTGCTGTATGGTATTCCCCAGCACCCACGGCATGATGTCGTAGGCCGCCTCGGCGTAGAAGCCGTACATCTCCTTGGCGATCTTCCCGCCACCACCGATGCGGTTGAGTTCGTCCGAGTCCTTGAGATGGGACATGGCGAACAGCGCCCGCAGGTCCAGCCCCTGCCAACTGTACATGGAGTGCAGCTCCCAGATGGTCAGCCGCGCGCCGGGCACATTGACCGGGCCACACTTCCCGTCCACACACTCGTAGTACTGACTATCGTGGGAGGACTTGCCGGTGTAGACCGAGCCGCCAAACTTGAGGTTCAGCATGGGCGTATAGTCCAGCCGCGCCGCAAGCCCGATATCCTCGGCCACGGCATTACCGCCCTTCTGGCGCGTACTGCGGAAGTGCTCCTTCAGTTTGAACGAGGGCTTGGTCAAACAGTTGCCGTCATCGTTAGGCGAACACTTGGACGTGTTGCTTGCCACGCCTTCAAGCGCGTTCATGCCGTAGATGCGGTATTCGAGGCCGGGCAGCAGCTCACCGAATATGCCAATGCCGTTCTCGCGCCAAGTCGAGGGGATGATGCGCCGCTCAACCTCGGGTCGCTCCACGCCGTTGAAGAACACGGGCTCATGCAACTCGTTGACGATGCCCAGCGGGGCGAGCAACATACCGGCCCGGAAATTGGCCCATTCCCACATCAGGAAATCGATGTAGGCAAACTCGACCGACACCGAACCGCCAGCGCCCGTTCCGGCGTGCTCGAACTCCAGCTCGGCATTGAGGATGATGCGGTCGGTGAACTTAAAGCCGGTGTACAGCACGAAACGCAGGTTGTCCGCAAAGTCGCGGTCGCTCCGCGACTTGTCGCTCACGTCCTTGCGGTAATAGGCCTCGCCATAACCGCCGATCGACAAGCCCTGCTCGACGCCGTAAACTTTGGAGGCCGACGGTCCCAGGCCGTATACGGCTGTCTTCCATGGTCAGGGGTTTGAAGTCGGGCAGGGTCAGGCTGGTGCGCAGGTTGTCCACTTCCTCGGCCAGGACGTCCTGGCGGCGGGTCTGTTCTGCCTCCCGCTCCTGTTCCTGCTTGTGTTCGGTCCGCAGGCTTTCCAACTCGCCCTGCATCGACGACATCGCGTTCTGCATGGCCTGCAATTGCTGTTCAAGTTGCTGCATCCGCTCTTCATCGGCGGCATGGCCGCTCACGGGAATGCCCAGTACGAGAGCCAGCGCGCTCAAAATCCATACGCTTTTCCGCATTATGGTCTGTCTCCTCTCTGTCCTTTGATGGGCGCTGGGATCAGGTCCTCGGGCCACTCGTGTGTGCCTCATAATCGATTGCCGACAGGTCTGCTGCTACCTCACCTCCTCCTGTCAAAATTATTTTGTTGAAATTGAGAATCATTATCAATTTCATTTGTCAACACCATTGGCACGTCATTACAGCAGGCGTGCGAGTTGTTCTCACCCGCGCTTTGTGATTTTTTCTGACAGAGGTGAGCTATGAATACGGATTTGGACCTGAGTACATGTGACACGCTCTTAACCACCACACGCTCCATACGGAAGCGCCTCGATCTGACCCGTCCGGTCCCACCGGCATTGATCGAAGAATGTCTGGAAGTGGCGGTGCAGAGCCCCTCAGCCACTAATACCCAGAAATGGCGCTTTGTGGTGATTCACGACGCCGAAAAACGGGCTGGCATCGCGCGACTCTACAAACAGGCGTTTGAGTCCTACTGGGAGCAGGCCGACGACGCGACGTATGGGACCACAGGACCCGCATCAACCGAAACCCAGCGCATGATCGACTCCGCCGTCTATCTGGTCGATCATCTGCATGAGGTTCCGGTCCATGTGCTGTTCTGCATCGAGGATCAGGTCCGCGACGTACCGCTTTTTGATCAGGCTACGGCCTACGGCTCCATTCTGCCGGCGGCCTGGTCATTTATGCTGGCCGCCCGTGCGCGGGGCCTGGGCTGCTGTTGGACCACCGTGCATCTCAAACACGCCGACGAAGCGGCCAAGCTGCTCAATATTCCGGACTCGGTGACACAAGGCGTGCTCTTGCCCGTGGCCTATTATACAGGCACGGATTTCAAGGCGGCCCGGCGTATTCCGGCTACCGAACTGACCCATTGGGATACCTGGGGACAGAAACGAGACGGGTCATGAGCAGGTAACGACCTGTCGTGCCGGGCGGGATATGCTTGAGACGATAGCCGGCGCAAACGCGCGTGGGCAACCGAGCGTGGAGACGCGTCGGCTGGTGGACGCGGTCGGTCTTGGCTGTACCCTGGGCTACGCCGCCCTCGCCTTTTTGGCACGTCCCCTTGGTGAACCCGACCTGGTCGCCTTCTTCATCCTGATGGCCTGGACCGGCCTGCCGGTATTCGGCCTCTTCCTGTACTGTCACCGGCGTGACGAACCGTTCCCGCTCGACTGCCTGCTCTTCTGGGCCGTAGCCTTCAGAATCTGCGGGCTGGTCGGCGGGCCACTGTTTGAAGACGACTTCTATCGCTACCTGTGGGACGGTTATCGTTTTGCCACCGCCGGTACGCCCTACGCCGCCGTCCCGGAAGCGTTTTTCACCGACCCTACCGTTCCCTCCACGTTTCACAGCGTGCTGGATGGGATCAACCATCCCGAGTTGCCGACCATCTACGCTCCGACGACACAGTTCGTTTTCCTGCTCGGCTACTGGCTGCGACCGGGCAGCATCGCGGCCTTGCAGGTTCTGCTGATTAGCATTGACCTTGCCACTGTGGTCCTGCTGCTACGCCTGGCGCCGGCGCGGAACGTCATGCTCTACGCCTGGTGTCCGCTAGTGGTCAAAGAAATTGCCTTTACCGCTCACCCGGACGGCATCGGCGTCGGCCTGCTGCTGGCCGCGCTTGTCCTGGCCCGGAACTACCGCTGGCAGAGCACAGCGGTGTGTCTGGGTCTGGCCTGCGGGGCCAAGATATTCGCTCTGGTGCTGGTGCCGTTCGTGCTGGTCGGCGCCTCAATCCGGCACTGGGTCCTGTTCGGCGCTACGCTGACGGCCCTATACGCGCCGTTCGCCCTGGGTGGCGGCACGGACCTGCACTCGCTGCTGGTCTTCGCCCGAGAGTGGGAGTTCAACTCCGCGGCCTTTGGGCTGTTGACGCTGGTGCTGCCGGCCTTTGAGGCCAAGCTCGTTTTGGGACTGGCCTGCGCCCTGTTCTGTGGCTGGTACTACTGGCAGTATTGCCGGGACGCGGGGCGGTCCGTTCCGCGCGGCGACTGGGTCTACGGGGTGCTGCTGGCGGCGTCTCCGGTCATCAATCCGTGGTATCTGCTCTGGCTGCTGCCCTTTGCGGCGATCTTTCCCAGCGTATGGACCTGGACGGCCTCCATGGCCGTCCTCATCTCTTATATTACCGGGCTCAATGTGAACGACTACGAGTTGCAAGCCTATCAGCAGCCGCTCTGGGCCCGTCTGCTGGAATTCGGACTGATCGGGCTGGCGCTGGCCTGGCCCGTGTTCGGGCGTATCTGCCAACAAGGCGCGCCGCCAACCGATCAGGGACCTCAGACCTGACTGTCGATGCGCGTTTCCAACCACGACGCATTACGGTCGTCTCAGACCAAGTTTGCACTGATCTTCTCCAAAGGCTCTCCGTGTAAGGCCAAATACCTCAAAACATGGGTGTAGAACCCATCCAGTCCCTTGCAATAGACGGTCGGGTTGTCGAATCCATTGCGCGTCGCATACCGGTGGACCGGCTGGCCACTGCCACAGATATTACGCCAACAGCAACCTGAACATGCGGATGCGGTCGTCTTCTTGGCAAGCTCAAATTCTTGAAACAACGGATCGTGGATTATCTCCTCAATGCGGTAACTCCTTAAGTCCCTGTATTCATATCCACTCCAAAACTTCGTGGATCTCAGGGTGTCGTCAGGCCCGACTCCGCCATCGGACGAAACGGTGATGAGCAGATATTCGGGGTCACCACGCCCGGCACCGAAGAGGAAGTTTCCGTATCCGTAGATGCTCGCGAGAAAATGATCGATGATTCTGACACTGACGGGCTCCTCGTCATTCACCATCATGTCGAAGATCTGGATCAGGAATTCACCATATGCCTCTGCGTCGCCGTCGAAGTTGTCGTGATTCAGGTCGGGGAGGAGAAAGTCGAGGCGCCCGAGGCCAAGACCGTGTCGGAAGTGTTCGTAGATTGCCTTAGGGTCGGAGTTCTCGGCAATCACGGCCAAGACGCCGGGCGGCTGACTCAGGTGTCGCTGGCACAGCTCCAGACCGCGAACGGTCGCCTGATATGAGGACCTGCCACGATGATCGAGTCGATGGGCGTCGTTGTCCTCCTGCGTCCCGTCAAGGCTGATACCCACCGCGACGCCGTGTCTGTTAAAAATCTCTATCCACTCAAGGTCAATCAACATTCCGTTGGTCTGGATGGTAATCGACAGATCGACAACAGGTGCCAGATTTGATCGAATCTCATCGCAGATGCTGTCCAGTTGGGCTTTTGACATGAGTAGAGGCTCGCCGCCATGTAGGTGAATCGCTATTCGTTCAAGTTTGCGCTCTTTGGAGAATTCCGTAAGCCGCCGCACGAGCAGCGCGACCGTGTCCTTGGAAATAAACGCCGCATGATTCTTGTAGCTGTCGTCCCCCGCGTTGAAGAAATAGCAATAGTCGCAATCCAGGTTACACCGTTCGGTGACCTTCAATACGACTTCCAGCGTTCGGAGCTTGCGGAAACTCACTGCTCTTCTGTCAGTGGCGGTAAGCATGCTCGTTACCCGTATTATGGTTGGCCTTGGTAGAGTCGAACTCGCATTACGTTGCTGGCGTGCTTGAACGACCTCTTTGCCGAGATAGTCTGGTCGTCGACGCTTGTCGATTGAGATTAGCCAATGGCCTCCCCCGGCGACGTGACAGTACTCCAGCTTGCCGGCGTCCGTCTCCAGGAAGTAACCGCGCTTCGTTGGAAGTGTAGGTTAATCGGTTCCAGGCGATGGGACAAGTGCGGATGTTTGGGTCATGACTCCGACCGACCACCCCACGCCGTAATCGAGATAACGGCCCGTCACAACACGGGGCAGCTCTTCTCAGAGCTGCCCGCCTTCGGGGAGGGGGCGATGACGCGCTTAACGTGGACTGCTTAGCGGCATCGCCGTATCGGTCACGAGCCAATCGCGGAAAGGAAATTCCCCCCTGATTTCGGATCGGTGGTCGCGGAAAGGAAATTCCCCCCTGGTTTCGGATCGGTGGAGATCTTCTTCCGCAGATTGGGGCTGATCGCCTTACCTGCCGTCTCCTGCTGGTCCTTGGCAGAGAGCCCCAACTTCTCGCGGAGCTTGCCTACCTTCGGGTCTTCCATGAGTCACCTCCTATGGGTTGAGTGCATTGTATACTTGTTGCTTTTATGTATTCAACCTTCATCCTGATGGCCCCGTAGGCTTCGACGAATCACATTGCCCCGGGGTTCAAAAGATGATGCTGACCGCCCCGTGCCACGAGAGCGCTTCCAAGTCCAGCACTGCACGCCGATAGGCTATTCTCAAGTCTCCGCCATCCCGCCGCAGGACATAGTCAATGCTGCCAACGTAAGGCGCTCCCTCCCCGCTCCGAAACCGGTAAACCAGGACGTTTGCCGTGACCGACAGCTCGGCATCGTTGCTTTCTTCAACCCGCACGTTGGAAACAAACCGGCGGGTCCGCGACCACGGATACTCGCGGTGCGCATGACGGCTGGTTAACCGCGCCACCCGGGCGTGCAACCGGGTGATGTCGTCATTGATGAACACCAGGTCGCGTTTGGGGTCCCCTTCCGGCAAATCAGTGGTGGGGACCACGTACCGGGCGTCTTCGGTAAAAAGCTTGACCCAGTCGTCCAGGCGCCATTCATCCAGCATCGCGGCTTCCTGAAACAGGAAATCCTCTACCAGTTCGCGCAATGTCGGCGGGTGAGCGGCCATCATCGTTCCCCTGATCCGGAAGCCACCGCGGCTTCCCTGACGGTGGGGAGCCCGTCCTGTACGTCGGTCTTGCTCAGACCTTGCATATGAGCGTGCCATTGTCGCCAGAATCCTCGCATCTGGAGCTCATCCGCCGTTCCCGGGGTGGGCTTGAGCATGCCCCTGGAGAGGTCGGACCACTCGGTTTCGGTGGCACGAAAGCCGGTCTGACACGATTCCAAGGCTTCCACATCATCCGGGGTGGCAAAGCCGCCCGGTCCGAGGAACGTCAGGAAACTGTCGAGTCGGGTGACCAGCCTGGCGCCTGATTCCTCCCTGGGGGCCAAGTGCCATGCCGTGACTTCCATGCTGTCGGGTGCCAGGGGTTCGATATACCTGATGGTGATGGCCACGAAGTCCAGGATGATCAGGTTGGGATAGATGAGCAGATTGCGAGAGGTATCGGCCATCCGGTAGGCGCGCTCTTCTCCGTATTTTCCCACCAACCGCCGGCGGACTCGCGCCAGCGGTTCCCGCGCCTCTTCGCCGAATAAGGGGTGCCAGTGGGCGATGGGGCGGCCGCTCCGGGCGATGTTCTCCGACACACAATGGCCGTTGCCCAAGGCTCTCGCTACGCCGGGGGGGCGGGCCGCCATCGTGTCCCCGCTGTCGTCTGTCCCCAGACCGGCGATATAATCCACGTAAGTCCGATGGGTCGGGATCAGGTGATATCCATCCAGGCTGTTTTCGGCCAGGAGCTTCCAGTTGGCCTTTATCGTGTACATGTTGGAACCGGAAACTACCTGCATCCCTGCCTCGGCCTGATCCACGATCAGGTCAAGGTAGTCTCTGGCTCCTGCCAAGTAGGAGAGCAGGTCTTCGACAGCGGGGTTGAAACTCACGAAGTAAAAACCCCGGTAGCTGTCGACCCTCGGTGGTTCCTTCAGGCTCAGTTCGCTCCGGTCGAAGGAAGGGCCGTAGGCGTCTTCCCCGGGGAGGCCGATCAACTCCCCGGAGGTGTTGAAAGACCAGGCGTGATAGAAGCATCGCAGGACTTCGGCGTTTCCCTCGTCGCGGCGGCAGATCAACGCACCCCGGTGGGGACAGGAATTGAGGAACACCCGGACCTGACCGTCTTTCCCACGGATAAAGAAAAGCGGGCGGCCCGCTACTGTGCGGCGCCGGTAGTCTCCGGGGTTTTCCACTTCCGACTCGTGTCCCAGATATATCCAGCAGCGGTTGAAGATACGTGCCTGTTCCCGCCGAAACAAATCTCTGGAGGTCATGGTCGACCTGTGGACCCTGAAAATTCCTCTCTCACGGTCATCGATAATCAGGTCTTTGATCTCCACACATTCCCCCGTATCTCCGGTGGAAGTCATACTGACCGGCGGATGACGTAGTTGCAGCCACCAGTTCCAAGTCAGCACTACAGAAGAAGGGCCGAATTGAGGAGGGCGGCGGAGTACCGCCCGGAGCGTTGGTTATGACCGGACCCTAGGTGGGGCAGCCCGTCCGCCAGTCCCACTGACGCACCTGACATTCGGCGAGGCGACCCGCCTTGTTGAGAGGATGGTCCGCAACAAAAGCCCGCACCGCCTCAAGCGAAGGCGCTTCGACCACCAGGAGAGAGCCGTTTATGGTCTCTCCGTTCTCGGCCAGCGTCGGGCCGGCGTGATGAAGGCTGACGCTGGGATGATCAGGGTGATCATGCAGATAGGTACGAATGGTGTCCATCATATCAATCCGCGTCTGTTCCGCACCTGGTTTGTCGGTTATGAAAATCACGAAATACATCAACGTATCCTCCTTCATTGAGAAATTGGTGAAGTCGTGGTCGCCTCACGTCTACCCGTCTGGACTTGCCACACGAACGGTCACGATGTCAACGTCATGGTATTGTTGATGACGAACCGAGGACGCGAGGTGCCGCAATAGCCGAAGTGAGACTTCCCGCTCGATCAAATCTTCGGCGGGCTGCTCGCTGAGCAACGCGATCTGATCCTGAAGGTTCTCATCGCCCATCGAGGCGACGAATTCGAGGATCGCCGCACCGTCTTCTTTATGCGCAACCAGGAGCAAGCGCCGCCGCTGACGCTCTTCTTCAGCTTCATCTTGCCCGAGGAGCGTCAGCAACGCCTCCTCGCCGACGGCGTCGAGGCGGTCCGCCATGGTTGTGTCCCAACCGTTGCGGGACGCGAATACGCCGAGAAAATCTCTGATCTTCTGCAGGGCCGAGAGGCCGAACTCCACCTCAAGCCGACTGCGGCGCGGCTTCGTCAGCTCCACGAAGAGGGTCACGACAATGGCGACGAGGCCGCCGGCTATCATCCCGTTCCGCAGCAGACCTCCCGCGAACTCCAATACATACTCGGGAAATATCACGCCATTCTGAAAGCCGACTCCAAGCCAGAACGCGACGCCGACGATTAAGCCCCTGCGATAGTCGAGCCCATCCTGAACGACGACCTTTATACCCAGGATGAAAATCGTTGCCATCGTTATGGTAATAAAAGCGGCGATAACCGGGCTCGGTATCGCCAGAAATACGGCGAGCACTTTCGGCAGGAAGGCGAGCGTGATGAGCAATGCCCCGAGGACGACTCCGACACTGGGGGAGTTGATTCCGGTCAGCTCAGCCATCGCCGCGCCCGTCGGACGGAACCCGTTCGGCATTGTTCCCGCGAGGCCGGACAGGAGATTGCCGACGCCGTCTGCGGCTACCGCCCCTTGCACCGCTCGGAAATCCACCGCCCGGGGCTGACGCCAGGATAGGCGCTGAATGGAAACGGCACTGCTGATCGTTTGGACCGTGCAGAGCAGGGCGATGAACAGAAACGCCGGAAGAAGCCCCCAGAAAGCCGTCCCGAAGTTGAGATCGAAGCCCGGCCATTCGGCCCTCGGGAGGCCAATCCACGAAGCCTCAGCGACGCGGTCGATGTCGTAGAGACCGAAAACCCCGGCGATCGCTGAGCCGGCGGCAATACCGATGCCCGGCGCCCAGAGGCGCAGCGACCCCGTCGCCTTCAGCATGATGCCAACAGCGACGAGGAGGGTCGCCAGAGCACTCAGAGGAGCGGCCAATGCCGGGGTTCCGTCCGGCACGTTCTTCAACTGATTGAAGATAATCGGCATGACCGTAACCGGCGTCAGCATGAACACCGTTCCCGTGATGGTCGGAGTCAGGAGCCGCCGGAACAGCGAAAGACGCGCGGAGAACACAAACTGGAAGAGAGCCATGATGAAGACCATGGTGGCGAGCAAGGCCGGACCGCCCGCGGCGACCGCCATGGCGCTGACCGCGATAGCGATTCCGGGTGGTCCTGTCGTCAGGATATAGCCTGCACCGACCGGGCCGACCCGAACCGCTTGCAGCAGCGTGGTGACACCACAGGCTATGACGGAGGCAGATACGGCCCACAACAGGAAGACATCGGTCGCGCCGACGGCCTGGAACATGGTCGTCGGAATCAGCACGATACCGGGCAAAAGGAGAGCGGCGAGTTGCAGAGCGAGGCCGAGGGCAAGCGCCGCCGGAAGTTTCTCGTCGGGCTGGTAGCGAATGCTGGAACCAGGCTTGGACGCGTGGGTACTCATACCAGCCCCCTTATGTTCCAGCGGACGAGGCGGCCATTGCGGGCCGATGTTGTTATATTGGGCTTAGTGCGGAGGAATGCAACGATAGGAACATCTCCTCTCGATGGCATGGCCTAGGAGCCTAGCACCGCGTTTGTGCCCTTTCAACGATCGCTTCGGGCAGTTGGTGTTGATCTGAGCGGACAACACGTATGCGCGGGGGCGGCTTGTCACTCGGGGACGCCGATATCTCCAGGGCGTACTGCGCTTGTCTGTCACCTCTGAGACCTTTATGTATCTCGCAATAACGCAGCTCATGCTCAAACAGCCGCGATCAGCCAAAGCGTGGGCAGGAGAGTTCACGAACATCCTCTACAGAGCCGATATTCATTCAGGTCAATATCAGAAAGGGAACAGATGACTATGCTCCGAGGGGTCACGGGATGGGCGACATTTGCCGCGCTCTGCGCGGGCATAGTCTGCACGCCTTCGAGCAGTGTATACGCGGAGCAGATCACGCTTCGGCTGCACACTTTCAGCGCGCCTAAGGCGATCGCCTATCGGTTGTTCATACAGCCCTGGGCTCAGGCAATTGAGGAGAGGTCCGAGAATCGAGTCGAGATCCAAGTGTTTCCGGCCATGCAGCTCGGCGGCAAGCCGTCTGATCTCTATGGCCAAGCGCGTGACGGGGTGGTTGATATTGTCTGGACCCTGCCCGGCTACTCGCCGGGGCGTTTTCCGCTGACGGAGATATTCGAACTGCCTTCCGTTGCCGGCGACGCAGTAGCGACCAGCCAAGCATTGACCGAGTTCTATCGGAAGTGGATGCGGGACGAATATAAGGACACTCAACCGTTGGTCTTTCATACCACCGCACGCAGCCACCTCCACACCACCGGGAAACAGGTTCGCACCTTGGAGGACCTCAAGGGGTTGAAGATGCGCGTCCCATCGCAGGCTAGCGCGGCTATGCTCAGGGCGCTCGGCGCCATCCCGGTCGGTATGCCGGCCCCCAAAGTCTATGAAGCGCTGTCCCTGGGCGTGGTCGACGGAACCTGGATGCCTTGGACCATCCTGCGCCCCCTCCGCCTGCACGAAGTGACGAAATACCACACTGAGGTCTTCCTCTCCTGCGCCGTGTTCGTGATGACAATGAACAAACAGCGCTACGATCAGCTCCCGCAGGATATCAGAGCCATAATCGACGACAGCACGGGGATGGCATTGTCCAAACGACTCGGACGGATATGGAAGGACGACGAGAAGCCGGGTCGCGCCATTGCGGTCAAGCGAGACGATCCGATTCTGTCGCTCTCCGAAGTGGAGAGGGCGCGCTGGGAGAGGGTGACCCAGACGGTTGTTGATAGCTGGATCGAGAAGGTCAGCGCTATGGGGTATGATGGACAGGCTCTGATCGCTGATGCGAGGCGCTTGGTCGCTAAGTATAGCGACTAGAGCAACCCCGGGAGCCAGAGGCAGGTTGCGGGCAGGGCCAGAATGATCGCGACTCGGACAAAGTCGCTCAGCAGGAACGGGACGATGCCCCGGAACGATTCGCCAAGTCGGACGCCCTCGGCCAGCGAATTGATAATGTAGACGTTGAGGCCGATCGGCGGGGTGATCAGCCCGATCTCGACGACGATCAGCGTCAGAATTCCGAACCAGAGCGCCATCTCCTCCTCGGTGAAGCCGAAATCAAGCCCGGTGACCAGCGGGAAGAATACCGGCACTGTGAGAAGGATCATGGCCATGCTGTCCATCACGCAGCCGAGGAGCAAATAGACGACCAAAATACCGATCAGGATCGGCATTGGCGCCAGTCCCGATGTCGTGAGCGCGTCCGCCAGTTCGACCGGAATCTGGGACAGCGCGAGAAAGGCGCTGTAGATATCGGCACCAATTAAAATAATGAAGACCATCGCGGTGGCTTGCGCGGTATCGAGCAGACTCGATACAAGGCTCGCCCAACTCATCCGGCCAGAGGCAACGGCGACCAAGGCGGTGGCCGCAGCCCCGATGGCAGCGCCCTCGGTCGGGGTGAACACGCCGAGATAGATGCCGCCGATGACCAGCAGAAAGATCGCCGCGACCGGCAGCACCGCGCCCAGGCTGCGCACGCGTTCACTGAACGGCACGGCCGGCGCGACCGGGGCCGATTCGGGCTTGAGCCGGACATACAGGCTGATCGCGATCGAATAACCAAGCACCGTGATGAGACCGGGGATGAGCGCGGCGAGAAACAGCTTGCCGACCGACTGTTCGGTAATGATCGCGTAGATCACCAGGATGATCGAAGGAGGGATCAGAATACCGAGCGTACCGCCGCCGGCCAGCGTACCGGTAGCCAGCGCCCCGGAATAGCCGGAGCGTTTCATCTCGGGCAGCGCCACCGAGGCCATCGTCGCTCCGGTCGCGATCGACGAGCCACAGACAGCCCCGAACGCCGCACATCCACAGATAGTCGAGATGGCGAGCCCGCCGCGATAGTGTCCCACCCACGCGCGAGCTGCTGTGAACAGCGAGCGGGTGAGCCCCGCCCGGGTCGCAAACTGACCCATCAGCAGGAATAGCGGCAGCACCGAAAGGGTATAGCTCGACACCCGACTGAACGGGGCAGTGTTGAGGAGGTTGAGAAACGCCGACCATCCCGCCAACGAGGCGAAGCCGAAACCGCCGACCACGAACATTGCGACCCCAACGGGCATCCGGAAAGCGATCAACACCACGCAGATGCCGAACAAGAGCCCGCCGAACTCGATATTGGTCATTGCCTGAGTGCGTGCAGATGACGGGAGAACACCCAGACGCAGACCGCGGTCAACAATCCTGCTCCCAGTAGCGCCAGGAAGTAACCCCAATGGATCGGGATGGCGAGAAACAGTGTGGTCTCGCCATCCCTCAGTTTGTGCATTCCACCGACGAAGAGGCGCCAAGCGACGAGACCTGAGACCACCGTAAAGGCGAAACTGTGCACCGTGTCCAACGCCGTCTTGAGACGCGGATGCAGTCGAGCGGTGAAGAACTCAACAACGATGTTGGCGTTCTTCAGGTGGCCATAGGGGAAGAAGGCAAACACGGCGATCCCACAGGCAAGCTCGGTCATCTCGTAATCGCCTGGGATCGGCGCATTGAAGAGATAGCGTCCGAGAACACTGATCACGGTCATCGCCATGACCCCGATCAGTAGCAGGCCGCCTGCCATCGCGACCGTCCGGGTCAGATGCTCCAAAGAGACGCCGAAGCGGTGGTCCACCGAATGAGAATTATGGGGAAGCCGTATTTCAGTCATCGTATCCCATGACTTCCCTTCCGTCACGTCTTGCAGCAGGCCTCAAGCAAGCTCATCAGGTGGAATAGGAAGGATCAATAGGCGTCAAACGAGTAGCCGAGCGATACACTGAAAACATCGGACGCCGCGGTATTCCGGCCCTCGATGACCGACGCATACTGAAACCCGAGGTTAATGCTGTCCGTGACCGCAACATTGAATCCGCCACCGATGAGTTCCATCTCCTCTTTCAGTTCGGGAAAAACATTTCCGATCGGAGAGAAGCCGGGGTCGCCAATGTCGAAGCTGGACCACGGGGTGTCAACGCGATAGTAGCTGATGTTCAGGCTTACGCGGTTGAAAAGGATGATCCCACCGGACAGGTTCAAAAAGAGATTGTCCGGTATATCGTTGGTGCGGTTACGGTATCCGAACTCCGAGGACAGAACGAACATATCGCCGATAAACTTACCTGCCATGCCTGAGACCTCAAACCCGTCACCGCCATCACCAATCGAATTGATGTCGCCGCTCTCGTAGTCTCCGGCGATGATCCCGCCGAAACGTATGGCGAGAGTGGGTAGTAGTGGGCTCTCGGTGATCGTCTCGTCAAGGAGACGATAGGTGATGCCCAGGTTCACATCGGCCAAACCGTCAGGACTCTTCTCACTGATCGCGCCTGCGCCGCGGGAAGGGTCGAAGCTATAGTGGCCTTGCGCATAGCCGATACGACCGTCTAGGGCGAGGTTATCCAACAATCCGTAGCGCGCTTCTACATACGTCGTGTGCTGTACGAGATCTTCTCCGACGTTTCCTGGTGTCGGGACTTTTGTGGTGTTGCGATAAAATTCGTCCGCAGTCTGGTAGGTGTAAGACAGGTTGACGTCTCCGGCCCCTGGTGCGGGGAGCCAGGGCGAACCCGCGCGTGCTGGTGCAGCAGTAAAAAGAAAAATGGCCAAAGTTGCTATAACAAAGGCCGGAATACAGGCTAGTCGCATAATATAGACCTCTCTACTTCGTCGGTAAGACGGCTAAGGCGCGTGGCGTGACCGCAGGATCAAACAGTTACAGCTTGTAGCGGCGGGTCAGGTAATAATGGACGAGTTCCTGTTCGTCCACACTACCGCAATCAGTCCCCTGGCTGCCCGGACACAGCAACTGGATATGTTCGTCGTCCGGCGTGCCCGGCTTGGTTTCCGCATCGCGCGCCTCAAGGCTGTTCTTCAGGCTCTGAGCCCGAGTTTGGTCCAGCTCGCCCCGCTGGATTGGGCAGGAGGAGCATACAAGCTTCTTGAAGGTGAGCTTCTTGCCCTGCGTGTACGCGTCTCGGGGGCTTATGCCGCCGCCTATCGAAATGGAGCCCGATGCGGACGCGGACACCTGCCACAGGGCTCCGAGAACAACGAGGGCCACTATACCGATTACCGCTTTCATATGGTTTCCTCCTATAAAAGTGTTGTGCGTTTCTATAGACCTGAGGGGCAGGATAGGCTTCGGAGAATCGAAGGATGGGGGATAATGAAGAATCCTGTTGACGACCATAATGTGGACTGGAAATGAGTACAAGGCTCTATTTGACTATTTTCCATGCATACAGACTGTATAATTTAATAATTGCGCAATATAATGCGAATCTGAGAGAGAGTGCAAGCCCCCCTTGTCAGTATTGGCGGATGCGTAGGATACAGGCGCACAGTCAGCCCACCGGCCCTGGTCACGGGCCTTTCGTTCTGCAAAGAATCAGATAGTACATGAGTGTTGAGGAGAGAACTAACTATGAAGCAGCTCCACCCCACTGAACGGGCGATCTATCACGGTCGGCTGGTACTGGGTCTGGTCGTAACGGCCCTACTCGTCGTTCCCAGCTTCGTCCTGGCCGCACCTTCATCGGCCCTGCTCGAGGTCTGGGACACGAGCGACGAGACCAATACCGCAACCATCGATCACAGCGCCTGGCAGAATCTCCTGACCACCTACCTCAGTTCTCACCCGTCGGGCGTCAACCGCTTCGACTATGCCGCGCTCAAGGCCAGCGACGAGGATAGGGCCAAGCTGGCCGGTTACCTGGCGCATTTGCAGGCCCACGATCCGCGAGCCTATGCCAGGGCCGAACAGAAAGCCTACTGGATCAACTTCTATAACGCGCTCACCGTGCAGGTCGTCGTCAACGCCTATCCCGTGGATTCCATCCGCGGCATCCACGAGAGTTGGATCCCCTTATCCGGCCCCTGGGACGACGTCCACGCTCAGGTCGCCGGCCAGGAGTTGACGCTCAACAATATCGAACACGGCATCCTGCGGCCCATCTGGCGCGACAACCGGATCCACTACGCCGTGAACTGTGCCAGCTACGGCTGCCCGAATCAGTCGCCAACGGTCTTTACCGCGGCCAACACCGAGGAACTGCTTGACGCTGGTGCGCGCGCCTATGTCAATCATCCGCGCGGAGTGGATTTCGTGGACGACGACTTCCTGGTGATTTCGAGCATCTATGACTGGTATGTGGAGGACTTCGGCGGTAACCAAACGTCCGTGCTGGCCCACCTCATCCAGTACGCCGAGGCAGGACTCGCGGCCCGTCTCAAGGACTTTGCCGGGTCAGTGGACTACGAGTACGACTGGAATCTCAACCAGCCTTCATATGTGCATGAGTGACGGTTGTAGGCGTGCCGTTCCGCTCTCGTCATGCCCCGGGCGTGATCCGACATCCAGAGGCTGAAGTCGAGACCTGGGTTCCGGCTTTCGCCGGAATGACGGAAGGGACCATCTCGCTACTTCGCTCGTGGCTCCGGCAAGGGAATCTCGCCCGTATATTCCGCTTCCGTTGATGCGGAGACGGGTTGTCCGCCGTTGACGTGACTCACAACTTGGGTCTTCCCCTGCCGCGCCCGGACCCAAGCGGCAAAGGTTGGCGGCTGAGGGGGGTCGAAACCGGTCTCCGCTTTGCAGCGCGCTTTCAGTTCGGCAATATTGCCACCGAAATCGAACAACTCGGCTGGACCGCGTTGCCGTGCCAGCTCGGCGCGCAGCGCGGTTGTGGCCGGCTCATCCACACTCAGGTCGTCCCGCAGGACCACCCCGTAGCGTTTGGCCCCTTCCCGCGTCACCAGCCCCCGGTCCACATCGGCCGCGACTTTATGGGCTGGGCGCTCCAGCGGATTACCCCAGCCGCCGCCGCCCCAGGTCTTGAACAGCAGCTTGTCTCCGACCTCGACCCGCACCCGGTCACATTTGGACGGCAACAGCTCACGCCGGCCGTCCGTGCGTTCGATGATTTTCGTACTTCGACCGCCCGGCAGGCCGCCCCGCACCCCCCAGGGATAGGTCAACCAGCGATCGTCGTGTAGAGAAAGCACACCGGGGGCCAGGAACCGATAGCCCACATTCATGGCATTGCCACCCCGATGCAGCCCTGGACCGCCGCTATCCGGTATGGTCTCATAACATTCAATCCGCACCGGGAAATAGCTTTCAATAAATTCGTTCGGGACGTTCATGAATTTTGGCCATAAGGAGTGGCCGTCCGGCCCGTCGCCGCCTGGCTTGCCGGGAATACCGCCAAAACCGATTTGGAAGAGCAGAAACCAGTCCCCATCCTGGTCGTAACCCGAGTACATCAAATGCGGGCTGTCTGAGAATCCGGCCGCGCACATATAGTCAGGGTTGGACTGGCCTAGCAGACCGCTCAGCACGTCAAAGATGCGGGCCAGGGCGTGGGTGCGACTCGACAGGGCCGCAGGCTTGAGCGGCTTGAGCAAACAGCCTTCGGGAATACGGACATCCACCAAGTCAAAAAATCCGTCGTTAAGAAGAATCTGGGGATCGAAGAAATTGATCATGAACTGGCCGCAGAACATCCGGAACATCTGCTCGCTCAGGAGAAAATTGATCGCGCCGACCGACTGCGGGTCGGTGTCGCTAAAGTCAAAAACGATCCGCTCGCCCTCACGCCACAGGCTACAGGCAATTTTGTACGGTCCCATACCCATGCCGTCATCACAGATATAGTCCTCAAAGTGGCGCTTCTCTTCGGTAATGGTCTCGCTGATGAGCTTCTGCATGGCGCGCCGGTTGCGGTCGAGGAGATCGTGCAGGGCGGAGACATAGACCGCTTCGCCGAACCGCTCGGCCATTTCAACACAGCGGCTGGCAGCCATCCGACAGGCTGCCACAATGGAATGAAAATCACCCCGGTTCCACTCGGGAATGCGGCAGTTATGCAGGATGACACGCAGGATTTCTTCCTGGAGGACTCCTTTGCTGAAAATTTTGACCGGCGGAATACAAATCCCCTCCTCAAAGATCTGTTCGGAATCGATCGGTATGCTACCCGGCACCTTGCCACCAATATCGGCCATATGCCCGAACATGGCGGACCAGTTGATCAGCCGGCCGTCCTTGAACACGGGCATGCAGACCAACCAGTCATTGGCGTGGCTGATAGCACCGTCACATTCATAGGGGTCTGAGGTCAGGAAGATATCGCCCTCTTCAATCGTTCCGTCATACCGCTCGGTAAAACCGTGTACGGGCGAGCCAAACTGTCCGGCTAACAGTTTGCCGTCCCGGCTGGTAATGACCGGAAAGCCGTCGCGCTGGTCGCGGATGATCGGCGACATGGCAGTCCGGAACAGCAGGGCGTCCATCTGTTCCCGTGCGGCCACTAGGCCGTTTTCAATCAGATCAAGCGTAATCGGATCGACCGGAACGCGAGGGAGGGGAGTATGCGCTTGCGGATGGGTCTCAATAATCGTGGCCGGCATAGTCGCTGCTCCTTCTTTGGGCTTATCCCCTCCGACATTCAGGCCTCCGGGGTGATCAGAATATTACCATACGTATCGACCCGACCGATATGGTCGGACAGAATCAAGCTGGTCGAGTCCATTTCCATGACAATAGCTGGACCGCTGATGACGTCTTGGGCACACAACCGCGTCCGGTCATAGATCACGGCCGGCCGGTCCGTATTGTCGAGAAACACCGGCTGTTCCCCCATTGCCGCGCGGGCCGGGTTACCGTCTCCCGGCTCGGCGCGATAGGGCGTCACCGTAGTGGCCGTACCCTGCACAACGGCCCGGATATTGACCAGTTCACGGTCGGAGTCGAGCGCAAAGGTGTACAACTGCTCGTGCAGGCGATCAAATCGCTCCCCAACTGCCGCCAAACCCCCATGCTGTAATTCCTGCCGCTCCAGCTCCAGGGTAAGCAGCGTGCCCTGACCGTGGTAACGGAGATCGATCTCAAAGCTGGTCATCTGGTCTGCGCGCGGCACGTTTTCGGCGTCAAGGGCGCGGGCCGCAGCCTGGGCGAGTTCGTCGCATACCGTAATCACATCGGCCGTCTCAAGCTGCGAGAACGGGCGCAACAGGGTACGAGAGGTTTCGTTCCGCAAGCGTGTTGTGGCGTCCCCATAGGCACACAGCACACCCGGCCCTCTGGGAATAATCACCGGCCAGGCACCGAGCAGCCTGGCCAGGGCGTTGGCGTGCAAAGGACCCGCCCCGCCAAAGGCAGTCAGCGCGTAGTCGCGCGGATCAATACCCTGCTGGACCGAGATCAGCCGCAGGGCGCTGAACATTTTTTCATTCACAATATCGATGATGCCGGCCGCAGCCTGTTTGACCGACATACCCAGACCGCGCGCGACTGTATCAACGGCCTGCTCGGCCGCGGCGAGATCAAGCACCATTTCTCCACCTAGCCGGGTCGCCGCAGGCAGATAGCCAAGCACGAGATTGGCATCTGTGACGGTAGGCTCATCGCCGCCTTTACCATAGCAGGCCGGGCCGGGGTCGGCGCCGGCACTATGCGGGCCAACCCGCAGCGCCGCGGTCAGCTCCGGTACGTGGGCAATCGAGCCACCGCCCGCCCCAACTGAGCGCACGTCAACCGAGGACGCCCGGACCGTCACATCTCCGACCGTGGTCTCACGCCGGAGCTGGGCCTTGCCGTCTTGAACCAGGGCCACGTCGGTCGAGGTGCCACCCATGTCAAACGTCAGCAGGTTCTGATATCCGGCCTGGCCGGCCACCCAAATAGCTCCCGAGACTCCGCCGGCGGGCCCGCTCATCAGTAAATTCACCGGATAGTGCCCGGCAGCCTGGGCCGAGGCCAGCCCACCGTCCGAGCGCAGGATGTGGAGCTTGGGGTCCCGCATGGTTTTGGCCAGTTCGGTCTTGATATTGCGCACATAGGTTTCGACCACGGGCCGGACGTAGGAATTCGCCACCGTGGTAATAGTCCGCTCATACTCCTGCATTTCCGGAATGACTTCGGACGACAGGGAGACCGGCAGGCCGGGCAACTCTTCCGCCGCCAGCGTACGCAGGCGTTGTTCGTGCGTACCGTTGGCATAGGCATTGATAAGAGAAATGGTCAGGGATTCGATCTGCCGGGCGTGCAGGCTTCGCAACGCTTGGCGGGCTTGAGCCTCATCCAAGGGGTCCACGACCTCGCCCGTGGCACTGATGCGTTCGGACACCTCAACCGTACATTCCAGCGCGGCCAGAGGTTCGCTTTTATTATACAACACCCAGCCGCTCAGCGCGCCGGGCACAAAAGAGCGCGCAATCTGTAACACCTGGCGGTAGCCCTGGGTTGTCACCAAGCCAACCCGGGCCCCACTGCCGGTTAAGATCGCATTGGTTGCAACGGTGGTGCCGTGCAGCACATGAGCGATATCGCGAGCATCCGCCCCGGCCCGTTCGCATACCAGCACAATCCCGTTGAGTACGCCCACAGACGGATCGGTCGGCGTTGACAGTACCTTGGCCGTGACGGCACTGCCACGTTCTTCGTCAATCAGCAGGCAGTCGGTAAAAGTACCGCCCACATCAACACCAAGACGATAGGACATCAGGTTTCAATACTCCCTGGCCATAACGGGCCAGTGCTCCCTGGAAATGCTTGTAGAAGCTTTCCCTCGCGCTGGCAAGACATCTAACAGGGGGCAGCATCTGTTCGTGGCTAATCTTTCGATGCCACCCAGAACAGGCTAAGTAACAGCTCATGCGGCAGGAACTGACGGTCTACTCCATCTCCATAGGGCTGGCCCTCGCTGTGATCATGGGCGCGGCAAACGTCTATCTGGGCCTCAAGGTCGGCATGACGGTGTCGGCCTCCATTCCGGCCGCGGTGGTCTCCCTGCTGATCTTACGCGTCCTGCTGGGCAGACAGTCGGTGCTTGAAGCCAACCAGGCCCAGACCGCAGCGTCCGCGGGCGAGTCTCTGGCCGCCGGCATTATTTTTACTATGCCAGCCCTGGTTCTGGTCGGTGTGTGGCACGAGTTTGACATGCTGTTGACCACGCTGGTTGCCCTGGCCGGTGGCCTGCTGGGTATTGTGCTCATGATTCCAATGCGCCGGGTGTTTGTCACCGCCGACACCCTGCCCTTTCCCGAAGGCGTGGCGTGTGCCGCGGTACTGAAAACCGGTCAACAATCTGGTGACCAGGACGCCCGCCAGATCATCCAGGGAGCCCTGTTTGGCTTTGTCTTCAAGGCGCTGGTGAGCTTTGTCGGCGTACTCAGGGGAACGCTCGAAGGGGCCTGGGTGGTGGGCAAGAGCGTGGTCTATCTGGGTAGCGATCTGTCAGTTGCTCTATTGGGTGTGGGCATGATCGTCCGGCTCAACATCGCGGCCCTCGTATTTCTGGGAGGCGGGCTGGGTTGGCTGCTGACCCTACCCATCTTGGGTGCGTACGTCTCCGGCCCCGAAAATCCGGTTGAACGCGCCTACACGGTATGGTCACAGCAGGTGCGCTATATTGGGGTCGGCGCCATGGTCGTGGGTGGTGTGGTGACCATTGGGCAGGTATGGAGCGGCTTGGGTGAGGCCATCCGGTCGCTGCTGCCGGCTGCCCGGACAGGAACTCGGGACGTGTCTCAGGATATGCCGCTGACCTGGATCGGCGCCCTGACTCTGGGCTGCCTGGCCCTCACCGGTAGTGTGTATTTTCTGTTTACCGGGCGGATGGATGTGACCCTGACGGCCACCACGATCATGTTCGTCATGGCCCTCTTTTTTACCGCAGTGGCCAGTTATATCGTGGGCCTGGTTGGCAACTCCAACAGCCCGGTCTCGGGCATGACCATCACGACCGTACTGGTTACCGGACTGATGCTCGTCCTATTCGGCTTTACGGGCACGACCGGCATGCTGGCCATCCTGGGCGTGGCCGCGGTAGTGTGCTGTACAGCCTGCACAGCCGGTGATGTGTGCAACGATCTCAAGACCGGTCAGTTGGTCGGCGCCTCGCCCCGCCGCCAGCAAATCATGCAGATCGGCGGCGTGGCCGTGGCCGCGCTGATTATGGCACCCGTCCTGCAACTGCTGCACGATTACACGCCCGGCGGCATTGGCGGCAAGGAACTCGCCGCCCCCCAGGCGCAACTGTTTGCCAGTCTGGCACGCGGTTTTTTCGGCGACGGTCAGCTGCCTTGGCATCTGGTCGGGACTGGAGCCATGATCGGTCTCGTGCTGGTTGGGGTGGACCGGCTACTCGCCCGACGGGGAGTAGCTTTCCGGCTCCACCTCATGCCGGTTGCGGTCGGTATGTATCTGCCGTTCGGGCTGAGCGTTCCGATTTTTCTGGGTGGCCTGCTGTCCGCCCTCCTGCACCGCAAGCGACCCCCATCCTCAGAGACCGCTGCCTCTCAGCCCGGCGTGCTGTTAGCCTCGGGGGCCATTGCCGGCGAGGCCCTGACCGGTGTCGGTATTGCACTAGCCGCCAGCCTGGGCTTCAGCCGCCTTGAGCTTGGCCTGCCGGACGGCCTGCAAACCGGGCTGAGCATTCTTGCCGTGCTGGCCGCGCTGCTGTTTTTCTATCAACGCAGTCGGTAACATACCGAGTCCACGAGACCTTCTCCTGGGGCTGATTTCGTGATTGAATATCCACATGGTCTCGCCCCAGCCGACGCTGGCCCAACTGCTCGCAGTGCTCGGCGAGTATCTCTCGCTCGACGACACTGACTGCCTCAGCCTGCCGCCCGCAGCCTACCGGTCGTCCGAGCTGTACGCATTGGAGATCGAGAAAATTTTCAAGCACGCCTGGATCTGTGTCGGGCGCGCAGAATATACCCCCAATCCGGGCGACTATTACGCCTTCGATGTCCTGGGTGACATGCTCATCATCGTGCGTGGCGGCGATGGCCAGGTTCGGGCGTTGTCAAACATCTGCCGGCACCGTTTCATGCCGCTCGTGCAGGACTCGGGCAGCACGCGCCGGTTTGTCTGTCCCTACCACGCCTGGACGTATGCGACCGACGGCCGCCTGCTATCCGCGCCGCATATGGAAGGCGTGGGCCGCTTCGACCGCGATGCATGCGGCTTGCCGCGCTACCGACTCGAAGAATGGTTCGGCTTCTTGTTTGTCAATCTGAATGAAGATGCGCCTCCACTCGCCGCCCAAATGCAAACCCTCGAAGGCTATATCGCCAACTATCGCGTGGCCGAGCAAAAAGAGATTTTTCATTACGAATCCGTCTGGGACGGCAACTGGAAGCTCTCGGCCGAGAACTCGATGGAGTACTACCACCACATGGGGCTGCACAGCGACACGGTGCAGGACTATATGCCGGGCCAGAATTCCTATACCCCGCCGCCGCCCGCGGATTTGTCCTTCACCCATATGCGCTGCCGCATGAACGAGGCGCTCAAATCCAGTGGCCACACCATGTCACCCAGAGGACGTCTGGACACCTTCACCGAAGAGGACCTCACCACCGGGTATATGGTCTATATCTGGCCGGCGTTTACCATGGCGATGCGGCCCAACGGCAACAACTGGTTGAGCTTCCACCCACAGGGACCCGAGCGCACCGGGATTCTGGGCGGCTATCTGGCGTCGCCGGACCTGCTCGAAGTCGCCCCGGATATCGGCGAGCAGCGTCGCGAGATCATGGAACGCGTCAACGAACAGGACAAGCTGGCGACCACCGAACTCGCCAAGGCTATGCATTCGAGCAAGGCGGCGCGCGGGCCGCTGAGCCCGTTCGAGCAAACCATTGCCCAGTTCTACCGCTGGCTCGCCCGGGAACTCGTCGGCCAGCCAGGACCCCCCTGATTCGCCGCCAGAACCTCAGCTCTGCTCATAGGCATACGCGGCCCGCAGCAGCACGTCGTCTTCAAAGTGCCGGCCGACCAGTTGCAGGCCGACCGGCAGCCCCCCGTGCTCGCCGCAGGGAACAGTGAGCGCCGGATGGCCGGTCGCGTTGAACGACCCGGTATTGTGGATCATGTTGGCAAAAATCGACAGAAACTCGTACGGCGAGAGTTCCGCTTCGGGCATGGGCGGGGCGGTAAACGGGATCGTCGGCATGAGCAATACATCGACGTCCTCGAAGGCCCGCTCGTAGGCGGCCCGCAGCGCGCGCGTCAGGTTCTGCGCCTTGGCATAATAGTGCATACCGTAGCGTTGGTAGGTGTATTCACCGAGCAGCAGCACGAGCTTCAGGCCCAGCGGCAGATCGTTTGCACGCGCCTTGACGGCCCGGTGCATGAAGTTCACGTGATCCAGGGCGTAGTGGCCCGACCAGCCGTGTCCCCAGCCATCCTGCTTATTGGTCTCGTTCCCGCCCTGAATCATGAGCGGCCACAGAATCGCGTTGCCGTCCAGGTGCATCGGGACCGAAACGTCAGCCAGCGTCGCCCCGACACGCTCCAACACCCGCGCGGCCTCGCGCACAGCCGCGTCCACCTCAGGCATGGATTGGGCGTGACCGAAACCCTGGGTGAGGACGCCTATCCGCAGGCCGTCGACACCCTCTTCGAGGTGGGTGGTGTAATCCTTGACCTGGACGTCTTTCTGGCGCGGGTCCAGACTGTCCGCACCGGCCACGGCCTGCAAGGCCAGCGCGCAGTCGCGCACCGTTTTCGTCATCGGCCCAGTATGATCGACCGTAGGATCGAGGCCGGCCAACCCGGTATGCGGCACCAGGCCGAAGGTCGGTTTGAGTCCCACAATGCCGCACCAGGCCGCCGGAATACGAATCGAGCCACCCTGGTCACCGCCCATGGTGATATCCGCATCGCCGTTGGCGACCACGACCGCGCTGCCGTTTGACGACCCGCCGGCGCAATGGCGGCCCGTGGCCGGGTTGATCGGCTGCGGCCCAGGATAGATGCTGAGCCCGATTGCGTCGAAACAGTGCGAGCCATTCACCACCTTGCCGATGATCTCGGCGCCGGCATCGAGCAGGCGGGTGACTATCGTCGCGTCTTCGGTCGGCACATAGCCTTCCATGAGGCTGGAGCTGTTCATCATGGGAACACCCGCAACGCGCACATGGTCCTTCAGCCCCACCGTCTTACCGGCCAGCGGGCCGTCGGGCGCACCGGGGATGGAGCACCGCCACGCCCAGCCGTTGTCCCGGTTGTCCTCGGTCGCCGGTCGTGCCCCGAAATCCCGCCGCGGATACTTGACCGGGACGGTGGGGGCAACCAACTCGTCAAGGCGCCGGTAGGCCGGCAGCATCTCGCGGATATACTGCGAGAAGCCGTCAACCTCCTCGTCATGTACGTCAAAACCGAAGCGCCGACCGGCGTCGCGCAAATCCTGAGGGGTGGGCATACGCACAGGCATGGGTAGCCTCCTTCTTTTTTCGGAATCATACGGCACCCCATCACGCGAATGCAAATGAGACGCGGTTCCGACGGAACTCGATGACGACAGCTAAGCGCGTTAAGCGGAATATCGGCCCGACGCTTGCATTCAGGCAACGGGAGCGCGATGATCAAAAACCACGACATTTGGAGGGAAGCCAATGGGTAAATACATGTTTCACGCAACGTACACGCAGTCGGGATTGACCGGTTTGTTGAAGGAAGGCGGCACACGGCGGCGGGAGGCATTAACCCAGACCATTGAGGGCATGGGTGGGAGCGTGGAGGTGCTGTACTACGCCTTCGGAGAGCCCGACCTGTACATCATTGCCGATCTGCCCGACGATGCAACGGCATCGGCCGTGTCCTTGACGATCGGCGCCGCCGGAGCCCTCAACATCGGTATCACCGTACTCGTGACACCCGAGACCGTGGACGAGGCCATAGGCAAAAGCGTACCCTACCGGCCCCCGGGAGCCTGATACGCAGGCGAGCCTTGATATTCCCTCGCCCCTGCAGGGAGAGGGTCATCAGTACTTGCGCCCTTCCTCGATCATCTGGCGAACCGACAGTCCTTCCAGACTGTGCGTTTCCTGAAACGTCTTCAGCCTGGCAATCGCCGCGCGTACCTTGTCGGAATCGCGCGGCGGAAAAGGAATCAGCTCGGCCACAGGGCGATTATGCTTGGTAATGATGAATCGTTCTCCCACCTGAACGCGCCGTAACAGTTGCGGCAGGTGAGTTTTTGCTTCAGAAGCGCCGATTCTAGGCATGAAACAGACCTTCAGAACTTCAGACTATTGGTAGACTAGTCGGAATTTGTCATAAGGTCGAGTCGTTCATCAGTCTCGCCACAGCGCCGGCTCCCTGCTATGTGACCGGTCATGCAAGCCACTCGCGCCCAGCCCCGCAGGACATTAGCCGCCTGGGCGATGTTCGACTGGGCCAACTCGGCGTTCGCCACCCTGGTGGTGACTTTTGTCTATTCCACCTATTTCACGACCGCCATTGCCGCGGACGAAGTGACCGGTACGGTGCAGTGGTCACGCGCGGTCGGCCTGAGCGGCATACTGGTAGCGGTTTTGGCCCCACCGCTCGGCTCACTGGCTGACCGTAACGGCCAGCGGCTGACCTATCTGGGGGTCTGTACCCTGGTGTGCTGCGTCGCCAGTGCGGGCCTGACCGGCGTGCACCCGGACTGGGTCTGGGCCGGGCTGATAGCATTGTCTCTGTTCGTGGTCGCCAATGTCGCATTCGAGCTGAGCACCGTATTTTACAACGCCTTTCTGCCCGAGTTGGTCCCAGCCGAACGGGTCGGCCGGTTGTCGGGCTGGGCCTGGGGACTGGGCTATGCTGGGGGCCTGCTGAGCTTGGTTCTGGCCCTGGCCGTGCTGGCGCGTGAGCAGCCCTTGTTCGGCATCAGTACCGAGGCCGGATTCAACTACCGGGCGGTCTGCCTGCTGGCAGCCGGCTGGTTCGCGCTGTTCAGCCTGCCGCTGTTCGTGTTCGCTCCGCGCCGACCATCCGTAGGGGCAATTCATGAATTGCCCCTACAACCCCGTATGGGGGCCTACCGCGAGCTGAGGCACACGTTCGAGCAGTTGCGTCATTATCCGGACATCACTCGTCTGCTGGCCGCCCGGCTCTTGTATAATGACGGGCTGATCACCATTTTCGCCTTCGGCGGCATCTACGCGGCCGGCACGTTCGGGATGAGTCTGCCAGAGGTTATCCAGTTCGGTATTGCCCTCAACGTCGCGGCCGGCATCGGCGCCGGCGTGTTCGGCGTTGTGGATGACCGGTTGGGCGGAAAGCGCACCATCCTGGTTACGCTGGTAGCGCTGACGGTGTTCAGCCTGCTGGCGGTATGGGCGCCCAGCGTCGGCTGGCTGTGGCTGGCCGGCCTGAGCCTGGGGCTGTTTGTGGGGCCGAATCAGTCGGCCAGCCGTACGCTGATGTCCCGCTTCGTACCGGAGCAGCACTCCGCCGCCTTTTTCGGCCTGTTCGCCTTTTCCGGTAAGATTACCACTTTTGCCGGCCCTCTGCTGCTGGGCATAGTGACCGAGGCGACGGGCAGCCAACGCCTGGGTGTGGCCACGGTGGTCGGATTTTTCGTTCTTGGCGGCTTGCTGCTGCTCACAGTGAACGAACGACGCGGCATCAGAACGGGCCAGCAGATGGAACCGCCCGGCGACGCCTCATCGGACCGAACTTGACACTACTCGCTCGAATACGTCAGGATACCTGCCATTTAGAAGGGACGGGTCGCCCATATCCGCAGGCCCGGACAGCCGTACAGGATCAACATGGCTTCAACCCATAATGCCCACGTTGAATTCGAGCGCGTGTGTAAGAGCTATGACGGTCAGGTCCAAGTCGTGCGCGACCTGGACCTGACCGTGCATGAAGGGGAGTTTCTGACCCTGCTGGGGGCCTCCGGCTCGGGCAAGACCACCTGCCTGATGATGCTGGCCGGCTTTGAAGCACCCACTTCGGGGATCATTCGCATTCGTGGGCGTTCAATGCGCGATCTACCGCCGCGCAAACGAGGTATTGGCGTGGTTTTTCAGAACTATGCGCTGTTTCCGCATATGACGGTTGGTGGCAATCTGGCGTTTCCGCTCGAAGTGCGCGGGATCGACCCGCAGCAGCGTCGCGAGCGCGTCCGGCGGGCGCTGCAACTCGTCCGCCTGGAGGGTCTTGAGGATCGCCGGTCCACCGAGTTGTCCGGTGGTCAGCAGCAACGCGTGGCCATTGCCCGGGCGCTGGTGTTTGAGCCCAGCCTAGTGCTGATGGACGAACCGCTTGGTGCCCTTGACCGTCGTTTGCGTGAGGAAATGCAGTATGAGATTCGGCGTATCCAGCGCGGCCTGGGAGTCACGGTCGTCTACGTCACCCACGACCAGCAGGAGGCGATGGTGCTGTCGGATCGGGTTGCCGTCTTTCGCCGCGGCCGTATTGAGCAGGTCGCCCTGCCGGAAACGCTGTACGAAGAGCCGGAACGCCCGTTCGTTGCCAGCTTCATTGGTGAAAACAATCTGCTGCACGGACGGGTCCTCAGTGTTGAGCACGAGATCTCGCGGGTGGAGACCGGTGGCCAGATCGTCCAGGCCTTCCAGGTCGGGCCGTGCAAACCTGGTGACCCGGTCACCCTGGCCATCCGTCCGGAACGAGTCTGCCTCGCGCCCAAGCCAGAGCTGTACAGCAATCGGTTTGAGGCCGATATTCAGGATATTACCTTCCTGGGAGACCACTTACGCCTGCGGGTGGCCGTGTGTGGCAGCACGGACTTCATCATCAAGATCCCGAATATCGTCGGTCACGGTGCCGTGCTGGCGGGCGACCGGGTCCAGATCGGCTGGACGCCGATCGATTGCCGGGCCCTGATACCGGACGAGGAGGAGTAGACAGCATGACAGCCCGCCTATATCGCAGCCGAATCCACTCGGGAGTCTCTGCCGCAGCACTCGTTTTGCTGGCCAGCCTGAGTTGGAGCCGTCCGGCTGTTGGCAACGAATCGCTCACCTTGGTCTCTTGGGGAGGCTCCTACGCTCGTGCCTGCCAGAAGGCGTATAACGAGCCCTTCACTGCGGAAACGGGTATTGAAGTTCGCCTGGAATCCTATAACGGCGGTCTGGCCCAAATCCGCGCTCAGGTGGAGACCGGCAAGGTCTACTGGGACCTGGTTGATCTGGAGATGGCCGACGCGGCGCGGGGCTGTGATGAGGGACTGCTCGAACCCATCGCCGCCGCCGACCTGCCTCCGGCGCCGGACGGGACCCCTGCGGTGGACGATTTCTTCCCCGATATGATCACCGAATGCGGCGTCGGCATGCTGTTCTACTCCACGGTGTACGCCTATAACCCGACCCACCTTCCCGGCCCCAAACCGACGACGCTCCGGGACTTTTTCAATCTGGAGAAATTCCCCGGCCGCCGCGGCATGCGCCGCAGTCCGCTGGTTAATCTGGAGTTCGCGCTGATGGCCGACGGCGTGCCCGTGGATCAGGTGTATGCGACGCTGGACACGCCGGAGGGCGTGGGCCGGGCATTCCGTAAGCTTGACACGATCAAGGAGCACATCGTCTGGTGGGAAGCCGGGGCGCAGCCGCCGCAGATGCTGGCCGACGGCGAGGTCGTGATGAGCACAGCCTATAACGGCCGCATCTTTAACGCCCAAGTCTTGGAAAATCAGCCCTTTGTGATTGTCTGGGACGGCCAAGTGCTGGACCACGGCATCCTCGGTATTGTTGCCGGTACGCCAAGGTTGGAAGCGGCCCGGAAGTTCCTCACCTTTGCAACGCGGACCGAGTCCCTGGCCGCGGTCGGGCGCTATATCGCCTATAGTCCCGCCCGGAAGTCGGGAGCGGCCCTGATCGCCACCCATCTCGTAACCGGGGTGGACATGAAACCGCATATGCCGAACAGCCCCGCAAACGTCGCCCACGCTCTGATCCACGACTGGCGGTGGTGGAGAGATCACGGCGACGAGATGAACGAGCGCTTCAGCGCATGGCTGGCTCGCTGAAAAAGAGTAAACGTGTCCTCCAGTAGACATGCAGGTGTTGGCACGTTTATCCTTTTCGGTCCACAGCTTCGTGCCATAGGGCTGGTGCTGCCGCTGGTCGCCTTTATCGGGCTGACCTTCATGGCGCCGCTGGCGACCATGCTGTCGCGCAGCGTGTATGACCCGGTGGTGGCTGATGCGCTGCCCGAAACATTGGGTCTGTTGCAAGATTGGGACGGCGTGCACATTCCGCCTGAGCCGGTGTTCGAGACGGTCGCACGCGAACTGCGCAGAGCGCGTCAGGAGCGCACCCTGGGGCGGGTCGCTACCCGTATCAACCGCGTGCATGGTGGCCTGCGGAGCGTCATCACTCGCACGGCGCGACGCATGCGCGACGCGGAAGGTCCATCGTGGCGTGACACGCTGATCGGCATCCACGCGGCCTGGGACGATGTACAAACCTGGCACGCGATTCGTTACGCCGGCGAGCGCTTCACTGCACGCCACTATTTGCACGCTCTGGACCTGGAACGCCGCAGCGATGGCCACATCGCTCCGCGACCGGACGAGTATCGCGTCTATCTGCCGCTGCTGTGGCGTACCCTGGTCGTAAGCCTGAGCCTGACCGGGCTGTGCCTGCTCCTCGGTTATCCGATCGCCTATCTGATCGCCCATGCCCCACCGCAACGGGCGAATCTCCTGCTGCTGTTGGTGCTGGTGCCGTTCTGGACCTCCTTGCTGGTGCGCACGACCGCCTGGATCGTCCTGCTCCAGACCCAGGGAGTGATCAACAGCACGTTCGTCGCGCTCGGCCTGATCGCCGACAATAGCCGCCTCGCCATGATCTACAATATGACCGGCACTATAGTCGCCATGACCCACGTCCTGCTGCCTTTCATGGTGCTGCCGCTGTACGCGGTCATGCGTACCATCCCGCAGCTGCATATGAGCGCGGCAGCTTCGCTGGGCGCGAGTGCGGTCCAGGCATTTTGGCGGGTCTATTGGCCGCAAACTTTGCCTGGTGTTGGTGCCGGCTCGCTGCTGGTTTTTATCCTGGCGATTGGCTATTACATCACGCCCGCCCTGGTCGGCGGCCAGAGCGGCCAGCTCATTTCCAATATGATCGCCTACCATATGCAGACTTCCTTGAACTGGGGGCTGGCCGCAGCAATAGGCGGTCTGCTGCTGGCCTTCGTCCTGGTGCTGTATCTGGTGTACGACCGCCTGGTGGGAATCGAACGGATGAGGTTAGGTTGAGATGACGCCGAGAGGAGCCTGGGAGCGCGTCGGCCGGACTGCCTACCTGGCCTTCTGCACTGCGGTGTTCGTGTTTCTGATTGCGCCGATTGTGGTCATCGTCCCGCTCAGTTTTAACGCCGAACCCTATTTTACCTTTACCGAAGGGATGCTGCGTCTGGAGTCCTCCGCCTATTCGCTCCGCTGGTACCAGAATGTGGTGGGCGACCCGGAGTGGAGACACGCGCTCCTCAACAGCCTGTTTATCGGTCTGGCGGCCACCGCGCTCGCGACCACGCTTGGTACGCTTGCGGCCCTGGGACTGACGCATCCCGCCCTGCCGGGCCGCTCGGCGATCATGGGTCTGTTGATCTCGCCTATGATCACTCCGGTGATTATCTCGGCCGCGGGTATGTTCTTCTTCTACTCAAACCTAGGTCTGACTCAGACCCACCTGGGGCTCATCCTGGCCCACGCCACACTGGGCACACCGTTTGTCGTTATCACGGTGACCGCAACGCTGTCCGGTTTCGACCCCAACCTGTATCGCGCAGCGGCCAGTCTGGGCGCCGGACCGCTGCGGACGTTCCGGCGCGTCGTGCTGCCGCTGATCGCCCCAGGCGTGATTTCCGGGGCCTTGTTTGCGTTTGCCACCTCGTTCGACGAAGTGGTGACGGTACTGTTCATGGGTGGTCTGGAACAACGGACGGTGCCGCGCCAGATGTGGACCGGTATCCGTGAGCAGATCAGTCCGGCGATTCTGGCTGTGGCGACCCTGCTGATTGCTTTTTCCCTGCTGTTCATGCTGAGTGTAGAATGGCTGCGCCGACGGGCAGGGACACGCTAGCCCACCTCGCCGTCACCCAAGAAACAGGGGGCTCAGGCGGCCGATTGCAACTTTCATTTTGTAGTCTATCGAGATTGTAGGTAGCATGGAGATCAGGAACAATAGAAATATCATGCGTAAGAACAGGCGGCAGCGGGGGAGAGGCAGGAGAGCACAGCCTGGTGAGCAGAATCATCAGGCCCACAAGAGGCAGCGGGGACGACGAAACGGACCACCCGGACCGTCGGCCGCTCTGCAAGAATTTCAAAGTCGGGTCCCGATTGCACCCAACCGGAAGATTCAGCTTGTTGGGCCGGATACGCCCCTGACTATCCGTATTCTGGATGTGTTCTGCCCGATTGGATTTGGCCAGCGAGCCATTATCCTCGCACCGCCCAAAACCGGTAAGACGACCTTCTTAAAAGACTTGTGCGTGGCGGCTGCGGCCGGGGCTCCACAAGCCATCTTATATAGCCTGCTGATTGACGAGCGGCCCGAGGAGGTAACCGATTTTCGCCGGGCCGTCCCGGCTGAGGTGTTTGCGTCCTCGAATGATCGTTCGCTGGAAGAACATCTGGAGACCGCCGCAACATGTCTGGAGCAGGCGGTTGAGAGCGCCTTGCAGGATAAGGATGTGATCGTTGTCCTGGACTCGCTGACCCGTCTGGGCCGCGCTCATAATCTCAATACGGCCACTGGACGGACGATGAGCGGCGGTATTGACGCCAATGCGCTGGAAATCCCCAAACGGTTGTTTGGGGCGGCCCGGCAGCTTGAAGAAGGCGGCTCACTGACCATCGTAGCGACCTGCCTGATTGACACGGGCAGTCGCATGGATGAGGTCATTGCCCAGGAATTCAAGGGGACAGGCAATATGGAGCTACTGCTCGATCGGCGCCTGGCCGACCGGCGGCTGTTCCCGGCTATTGATATTGCAGCCTCAGGCACCCGCAAAGAGGAACAACTGCTCGACCCCGATACGCTCAAAATGGCCCACCTACTACGCCGTCAGGTTGCCGCGCTGCCGACCGTGGAGGCAACCCAGGCGGTATTGACCGCCTTTGAGAAAGCGGAATCCAACGCCGCGCTGGTGGCCCAGTTTGCCGCGGTTTAATCCCGTACCCAAAGGTACGCGCGGGTCTCCGCGTTAGTCCTCGACTTCCACGACCATCTCAATCTCAACGGCGATGCCGAACGGGAGCTGGTTCATGCCCACGGCCGAGCGGGCGTGACGGCCACGGTCGCCAAACAGGGCGACGAGCAAATCGGACGCACCGTTGATCACTTTGGGTTGATCGGGGAAGTCGGGCGTGCAGTTGACAAAGCCGAGCAGCTTGACCACTTTGCGGACTTTATCCAAATCCCCCAGTTCCTGCTTCAAGGATTGCAGGATGTTGAGCATAACCTGTTTGGCCGCATCATACCCCTGCTCAACGTCCAGGTCTTTGCCGAGCTTACCCTGGATGAACGACACGCTGCCATCCTTGAGGATGCCTGGCCCATGGCCGGAGACAAACAGGAGGTTGCCGGTTCGCACCAGGGGCAGATAGTTGGCCACTGGAGTGGGAATGGGTGGCAGGGTTAGCCCGAGTTCTTCGAGTTTCTTTTCAGCTTCCATTACTGTCTCCTTTCGTACTTCAGTCTTGAGGAACAACGCGCTCGCCCGGCGCGAGTTCTGGGAGCGGATACTCGGCATAGCGCGTCAGCAACTGCGGCAGAATCACGACCAGAAAGAAGAGTAGGACAATCACCAGGAACAGCAAGCGAAGCACTTTGCTGATCGCAACGAGCAGGGCGATAGCGCCACCCAAAAGAATCAATTGGACCTTGGACAGGCTGAGGAGCCAGTTCCAGGCCTCGGTAAACATCTCTGGGAGCATAGCCTGACTATCCTAGAGCGTCATCAAAATCCCGCCAAATATATTAGGGTGAAAGGTCCGCACCAGGTAGAATACAACCACGCCCAGGATGATTGCCCCCCAACGTAGCTCTCCAAGAGGAAACGGCTGCCGTTGGCTGACAATGGCTCCGAAGGGCAGGAAGGAGGTGGACAGCCGGAATTCCGTATAGCCGGGCAGCTCGTCGGCTTTGCGTTGATCCTGACGCCACGCGCCAAGCCAGGAGTGGACGACAAAGCCGCCAAAGAAGACGATGTCGCTCAGGGCACCATTCATCAGGCAGTGCGCCACACCAAACAAAAAGAACGAGGCAAACACCGGATGGCGGGTAATCCGAGTGATGCCATACGCCTGGGGCGCTGTGCTGGCCAGTATGGAGCTGGGCGTAAGGGCCGCCAGGCCGCTGACGAAGAGGATAAAGGCCAGCCCCATGAGCAGGACATTCACATCACGCGCTATCAGGTAGGGCAGCAGCGTGACCCAGAGCTGCGGACCGGTGTGCTTGTGCGCGCCGTAGTACATGCACAGTGGCACGATGGTGACGATGGCAATCAGAGAATAGACTCCGAAGAAACCCCACTCACCAAGCCGGGCAACCAGTTTCGGTCGCCAACTGGGCGCGGACATGAGCATATGTGAGCCACCGAACAGTACCCACCACAGCAGGAGGATAAACGATTCTTTCATCCCGTCTCCACTAACGTGCTGTCTATCTCCCGTCAACAATGAAGGCCGGAGAATCCGTCATAGACCGGCTCTCCGCCGTCGCCGGGGTGAGGGCTGGGTCTTGGGAGCGTCTGTAGTGCGGTATTCAGGCGTGCAGATGGTTCAGTATCTTTTCAGCTTCGGACACGATGTCGTGCACGATTCGACCGGCCGGCTTGATGTCATGAATCAACCGACACGATTCGCCCGCGTACAGTGCGGCTTGTTCCAGGTCGCCCTCAAAGCCGGGCATGGGCGGGAAGATGCCGTATTTGAGCAGCTCTATGGGCGTGCCGGCCATGGGCATCGTCCCGATGACGCGGCCTTCTCCGGGCCGCTGACCGCTGGCCGGGCAACCCGCGGCTTCCCATTCGTCCATCGCCGTAGTGCGTAACACCCGATGAGCGGCATCTGGCCAGCCTACATCAAAGAGTTTGGTATGCACCGTATCTTCGGCCGTGCTGTCAACAATGCGCTGTTTGTATGCCTGGATGACCTGGATTTCTTCACTGGCCACAAAGCGCGTGCCCATGGACACGGCCTGAGCACCCAGGGTTAAGGCCGCCGCAACCCCACGTCCGGTAGCAATACCGCCCGCGGCAATAACCGGCACGGGTCCAACGGCTTCGACTACGGCCGGGACGATGGTTGACAGCGAGGTGGTGCTTTTGACATGCCCGCCCGCTTCAACACCTTGGGCGATAATGCCGTCAACCCCGACGTTCACCGCGGTCACGGCTTCTTCAACTGAGCCAACCTGGAGGAAGACCTTGGTCCCGACGCGATGGGCCTCTTTGACGTAGGGTTCAGGGTCACCCCAGAAGAGGACGAGCAGGGGAACGGCTTCGGCGAAGCAGGTTTCAATCTGTCCCTCTTGCAGCAGGGGGAGAATGATATTGACGCCAAAAGGCTGATTGGTCAGCGCGCGGACCTGCCGGATTTGTTCCCGGATATAGGGCGCGGGCAAACCGCCCATGCCCAAGACGCCACATCCGCCGGCGTTGGACACCGCGGCCGTGAGTTTCGGCCCGGCCATCCCACCGCCCATACCCACGGAAAAAATTGGATAGGTGATTCCGAGGTCCTGGCAGATTGGTGTGTGTAGCATGACGATCCTCCGCGGGAGAGGCGATATGTGCCGGGCTCAACCACATGTGGTTTCGAGCAGCGCGGCACAGACCTGATAGGGGTCCATATTGGCGGCCGGACGACGATCTTCCAGATAGCCGCGTCCCTCGTTGGCCGTGGCCATCGGAATGCGGACCGAGGCTCCCCGGTCACTGATACCGTAGCGGAATTCGTGGATGCTGCACGTCTCATGCAGGCCGGTGAGGCGCTCTTCGTTGTGGGCGCCGTATACGGCAATGTGTTCCTCGTGCCGCTTTTCCAGCGCCTCGCAGGCGGCTCTCACCACCCGCAGGCCCCCCTCCTCACGCATGGCTTTGGTGCTGAAATTTGTGTGGGCGCCGGCGCCGTTCCAATCACCTTTGACCGGTTTTGGATGCAGGGTGGCATTGACGCCAGAATCCTCGGCGATGCGATACAGCAACCAGCGGGCGATCCATAATTGATCCGCCACCTCAGGAATCCCTATTGGGCCGATCTGAAATTCCCACTGTCCGGGCATGACCTCGGCATTGATGCCGGACAGGGCCAGCCCGGCTTCCAGACAGGCATTCATATGGGCCTCAACTATTTCCCGGCCAAAGACCTCATCGGCACCAACACCGCAATAGAACGGTCCCTGGGGCGCGGGATAGCCTCCCTCCGGCCAACCCAAGGGCGAGCGGCCTCGAAAAAAGGTATACTCCTGCTCAATGCCGAACCAGGGCTCATGGTCTTTATACTTTTCTTGCAGCTTGACCAAGTGAGCCCGTGTGTTGGACTCATGTACCGATCCATCCGGGAGCCGCACCTCGTTCATGACCAGGATATTGTCGCCGCGGCGGATGGGGTCAGGCACATAATAAATGGGGCGGAGCAGGCGATCGCTGTCATGCCCTTCAGCCTGCATAGTGCTTGAACCGTCGAATCCCCATAGGGGAACGTCTTCGAGGCTGCTAATGGGTCCGTCAAGTATTTTCGTTTTTGAGCGCAATGTAGCAGTCGGTTTGTTGCCGTCTATCCAAATATACTCGGCTCTGATGAGACTCATTTCGCTTGCCCCTTTCTTAAAAATGTTCTCGCTGAAATAGGTAACTGATAGTTATATGCTCTTCCTATCCCAACTCTACGGCAGTGTAACCAAGGTAGAGAGTAAGTTCAATTATTGGACGGGTTCACATCCCGGAACATTGCTCCCTCATCCATCTACTCCCACAACGGCCCCGGATAGACCGGCTGAGCCTCGGCCACCGTGCGCGGCCATACGATTTCCTTACGGCCCTTCTGCCACTGGGTGACCAGCATGGGATGAGCGGTCTGGCGGCCGGTCTGCGCGTCAATGGCATACGGGCCGTAGAAGGTCGTACACCGCAGACGACTCGCAGCCGCGCGCAGGGCGTCTTGGTCCACGCCACCGACTTCTTCGACGCAGCGCTGGGCAATGACGCCGGCGGTATAGCCTTGGGCGGCCGGGTAGTCGATAGGTACAGTTGCGCCTTTGAGGTAATGGGTCAGAAACTCGTTTTCTGACGGGCCACAGTCCACCCCGTACTCCACTTGCGGCTCCCACTGGCTTGGAGCCAGAAACCCGTCAGCCCGCTCACCGAGCTCGGCCTTAAAGCGGCTGATGGCGGCAACGACCAGCCCGGCGGCCTTAAGCCGGGGCCGCAGGTCACACAACTGCCGACCCAGCCGCAGGTCGTCCTCGACGCGGCCAACGCTGAGCAGCCAGTCCGGCGGGTCGTCCTTAAGCGGGTTGAGCAACGGGCTGAAATCGTCGAGACCGGACCGGTACAGTTGATGGCTGGTAAGCGTCAGTCCGTGGCGTTGAATCCAGGCCAGCGCGCCGCTGGCCATATCGGTGGCAAAGCCGGTTTTGGCACTCAGTAAGGCCACCCGTTTTGCCTCAGGGTCGAGCGTGCGCAGCAGTTCGAGAATGGCGCAGAGGTATTGGGACGCCGGACTCAACAGGCCCACGACCCAGGAGAGGTTACACTCGAAGATTTCGTCGGCCGACCCGCTATGGTTCCACAGCACCTGCTGGGCAGCCTCGGCCGTCTCTGCGGCGGCCAGGGTCAGCCCGCTACCGTAGGGCCCCATCAGCAGATCAACCTTATCGTGGGTGATCAACTTCTCGATCAGGCTGCGGACTTTCGTCTCGTCACTTTCGTCGTCTTCGATAATCAGAGAGACGGGGAGTCTTCGATTTTCGGCCCCGAACCGCATCCCACCGGTGGCGTTCACATCGCGGATATAGCATTCCAGTCCTTCAAGGACCTGACGTCCGAGCAGGGCATAGCGGCCACTCAGAGAAATAGCGATACCAAGCGTGATGGAGTCTCGTGTCATAGTCCACCTAGTATTTCGCAATGACCTCGCGACTGAATTCTTCGATCATTTCGCGCCCATTGTTCACGACCTGAACCGCAACCTGCTTGAGACCGGCCGCTTCGAGCGCCTTGAGCCGGGCAATGATCTCTTCGCCCGTCCCCGTCAGCGTCATGCCGCGAATCAGGTCTTCATTACAGTAGCGCTCTTCCCCCGGCTTGAGGTAGATCAGGTGGCCCTCGTGGACTTCGAGATAGCGACGATCCTCAGGCGTGCGCATCTGCGCGACATAGTCGGCAAAGCCCTGATAGAGTGGCTCCATGGCGGGCGGCATATTAGCCGTGACCGCAGACTGCTCCCACAAGGCGTGGAGGGCCACAATGGCAAATGGACCAACTCGGTCCATGACGCGCTGTGCGGTCGCCGACTCACCCGGTTGCAGCACACAAGCTGAGGTCAGGGCGACATTGGGCAGGTCTTGGGCTGACCGTCCAACACGAGTCGCGCCCTTTTCGACTACCGCCAGGTTTTTGCGTAAGGTGTCCGGGGAAGAGATAGTCGTAATCCAACCGTCTGCGATCTCTCCGGTCAGTTCCAGGGCCTTTGGCCCGTTGGCCGCAAAGTGAATTGGAATCGGGTCTCTCAGATTAATATAGCCGTGGTCTTGGTGCAGGAAGCGAATCCAGCGTTGGCGAGACCTATTGCCTTCGTTGTCTTGAAAGAGCACCTCTTCTCCCTTGAGCAGGCTGCGGCACTGCTCGATATAGTGGCGTATGCCTTTGAGCGAGACCGGCGGGAGACCCATGGTATTGCGTCCGGTGAATCCGGTTCCCAACCCGAGGATGACCCGACCGGGCGCGAGTTGATTGATGGTAGCAATGGAGTGGGCGGTCACCGGAGCGATACGATTACTCGGGATGGCAACGCCAGTCCCTAGAACAATCGTAGTGGTATGCTCCGCGGCAAGCGCCATGCACGCATACACATCGCTATAGATCATCTGTGAGTCGTACAGCCAGGCATGGCTGAAGCCGTTGTCTTCAGCCACAACAATGTCTTTCCACGCATCTGGTTTAGCCGGGTAGGCAATGGCAAACTCCATGGGTGTCCTCCTGCATTATGTTGAGAGTCCAGAAAAGAGTAAACGTGTCAACATCTGCATGTCTACCGGCGGACACGTTTACTCTTTTTCCATATAGGCCAAGAGTTCGGGCAGACGGCGAATCACCAGGTCGGCCTCAACCGTCCAGGTCGGCGTTTTGCCGTTGGTCAGGAGGACCGTCATGGCACCAGCCGCACGTCCGGCCTCGGTATCGTGCCGAAAGTCCCCTACCATGAGTAAGGTCTCTACGCGAACACCCAGGCGGGCGCTTGCCAGACGGACACAGGCCGGGTCCGGCTTGGGAGTTGCGTCCTCTCGGGCAATCAGAGCGTCGACGCGGATATCCAAGTGCGCACATACGGCGGTGAGTGAAGTCCGACTGTTGCGGGTAATAATGGCGACAGGCAGACCGCAGGCCTGGAGCGCCGCTAATGTCTCCTGCGCCCCGTCGTTCCAGGCGACATGATCGACCCCGTCTTGTTCAAATGCCTCAATAGTAGCAAAGGCTTCAGCCCGTTGGCGAGGCGGGAGGGAGTCGGCCCAGTGGAGGATATCGCCCTCGGGCAGGTCGAGCTGGGCTCTGAGCCGGGTGAAGTCCAGATAGGGCCGTGTGAGCGTGCTGTCGAGGTCAAAGGCAATAGCCCGTACAGGACGACGGTCCGTATGCGACTTGAACAACCGGATAAAGTGCGTCACAACGTCATATTCAGGCGGCCGGGCGCAGACCATAGGAGACAATTTGTTCATCAAACGCCTGGAGAACGCGCGCGCGTAATTGGTCCCAAAAGTCTGGCGTCAGAAAATGTGGTAACTGGACATGCAGATTCTGCTCATAGACCCGAGCGGGCAACATGTAATCGTCCAGAGTTGCGCCCTGCTTCCGTTCTAATAAGAGCCCCCGAAGATAGGCACGCTGGGTTGCATGCTGCATATCCTCACGCGTGACCGTCACTCCGTACAGGTCCTGGAAAACGGGTTCAATTATCTCATCTGGCGTTCCGGCAAATTTACAGAGTCCAATGACATCATCCCGGGTGTAGTAAATGCCACGTCTCACAATGGCATCGACCCAGTAATCAAGGTCGGTCTTCCCTTCGGTCACGAGCAGGAGAAAGGTCCGCATCCCCATATGGCCGCCCGCAATAGCGAACGGATAGCCCGGGTTTGTTTCTGGCAGGTAGGCCGGCAGTTCCAGGCCCTTGCAGTGCATGGCATAGGCAGGTTCGCCCAACCGCTCGGACAGGCGTTTCACTCCGCGTCCGATCTCAGGCACCCCACCGGCCGCGGCCTGAACAATCACGCGACGTGTGGCTGCGAAATCGCCAAACGCTAGGCCACCCACAATCGGTTGCTCAGGATGACGGGCGTTGTAGTCCATAATATACCCTAAGGTAACGCCCAGACTAATCGCATCAAAGCCAACCTGATCGACCAGCTCAACAAGTTCGAGAGACTGCTCCGGATCATATATGCCGAGGTTCACCGTCAGCAGGTCCAGTGGTTCATAGTCAAACTTTGTATAAAATTTTCCAGGCTTGCGCCGTCCGTTCTCTTTGTGCACGGAGTAAATATTTTTATGGCAGGCAATGCCGCACTGAAAACACGACTCGTCTTTAATACAGTAAGTGTCTTCCATCGAGTCCCGATACAGGGGCACAGGCTGTTCGGTGCCTTGTGGCCAAAAGTTCTTCTCGGGTAACGCCCCGACCGGATGCAGGCCAGCGACATTACGCCAGGTCCCGCCGTTACCGCCCTTCCTGGTATCGCGATAGTTGACTGATCCCGGGCCTCGACTGATCTCTTTATTCGCCGTGAGCAAGGCGGGAGAGAGCTTGCCGCGTGTCCGGTCTGGAGCCTGGGCGACAATAGCGATCAGGTTTTTAGATCCCATGATACTGCCCATGCCACCTCGACCGGCAAATCGCGGCTTACATTCACGGGAGTGGATTTGATTCACCGTACTGCAGGCAATAGACGCGTAGCAGTTCTGTTGCCACTGTTCTCCGGCGGGTCCGATTACGGCAACGTGCGCATCCTGGTACCGATCGGTCAGGGAGAGAATTTTATCATGAGTGGTCATGCCGGTGATGCTCCGCGCATCTTCGAGCGAGAGGGACAGACCAGCGTCGTTGGTATGGCGTATCAACAGCAACACTGGACGCGTCGCCCGTCCGAGAAAAATGACTTCATCAACAGTGGCAGCCAGCACTTTTGTGGCGAATTTCCCGGACGCCGTCGCCCACATGGCAAAGGGCTTGCCGTTATTGGCGACTTTAAGCGGACTGTAGGCGGAGAAGAACACGCGCAAGCCCGTCATCAGCGGCGTACCGGAGAACACTCCCAGGTTCATCACCAGCGGCGCGTCCGGGGCATAGGCGTCCTCAACGTCATAGTGTTCGAGCACGCGAAACGCACGCCCCATACCGCCCAGGAAGTCGTCCAGATCGCGGCAGGGAACGACCTGCTGCTGAATGTGCTCGTGTCCGAGATCGACAATGAGCCGTCGGAACTGATAATCGGTCACGTCCTTCGTTGCGTGTGTCACGTTGGTCCACATAAGAGCCTCTTTTCGTTAAGAGGAGGGAGCAGAGATCGCGCACGGCAATGGGGTTCCGCATGCTCCGCTCTCCCGAACACCGGACGGTAAGCACGGTATGTCCCCTTTTGGAGTGGCTGCTTACCTTCCCTGGGCGCATGACTCTGACTCTCGTCCTGGCGCCCGTCTGCTCTTTGGTACTGACTCAAGAAGCGGCATTGGAGGATGGGCCGGGCCTTTGCTGGCGGCCGACCACCCGCGGTTTTCATCCGGCACACGCCTCGGCTCCGTACTAAAAAGAAAATGGGAGCAGGTCGGGGGATACACGGCATCCTCAGGGAGCAGCGGTCCGCTCCCGCACTGAGGGCAGACGGCAGAACGGCGATACCGTCTCCAGACTGAGTATCCCAAACCAGGCAGATACGATAGCGCAACTAGGAGCTGAACGAGCTGTCCCGCCAATAGCAGTAGGCCCATACTCGTCATGCCGAGTGCCCATAGGAGGCTCTCAACGACAAAAGAACCGCGGAGACGGGACTGCGGCCGACCGCTCCAGAAACAGGCTGGGCACAGGAGGCAAGGAGGTGCGGGGGACAGTTGCTCAGCCCCTGGTCGAACAACTGCGGGAAGCGAACTCATCGCCTCATCTCTCAATGCTCTTCACCTCCTTCGCGGGGATGTGTTTTTCTTATGAAGGCAGTCTAAGTATACCAGGCTGAACGTAGGCTGAACAGAGTCGGGGCGGGTTTGAAACCCGCCCCGACCCCTCTATAAATCATGGGAAAACAACAGACGACCACGTCGTCGTTGTGAGAAACGCAAGGGAAACGGTGCTTAGCCTCGCCCGTTGCGAAGCAGGAGGCCAGGTGTTTCCCCGGTACATTCGCCATCTTCAAACGTCTGGACTCCGTTTACCAGAATAGCGTGATAGCCTTTGGCCCGCTGAATCCGGCGCCATTCATTCCCAGGGAAGTCGTGCACAATCTCGCCGATCCAATTCGGCTCAATGTCCAGCTCGTCCAAGTTATAGATCACCACATCGGCGGCCGCACCCTCGCGCAACACCCCGCGGTCACGGAAGCCGGCCGCATGCGCAGGCAGGGCGGAGAGCCGATAATGCGCCTCTTCCAGGCTGATCAGTTGTTCCTCCCGGACTAACCAGCGCAGGAAGTCGGTCGTAAAAGCGCCGCCCGTGAAAAACTTGGTATGCGCACCACCGTCCGAGGCACCCGGAACGGTGAAATACGAGTCGTTGATCATCTCCGCCGTATGCTGGGCATTAAACCCACGATCCGGTCCCAGGAATTCGACATTCAGATCACCGGCAACCGACAGGTCGAGCATGACGTCGATAGGGTCTTTGCCCTCTTCTTCTGCAATCTGACCAACGGATTTCCCCACATAGGGTTCCAGATCGGCTTGATTATTGGCCGTCTGGACGACCAGTCTTGGAATCGGGCCGCCAACACCGGCCTGGATGACTTGCAGCTTCCGGTCCGCTTCTTCAGTCTCGCGCTTGACTGCGGCACGCAGGGCCGGGTTTTTCATCTTCACCAGCTTGTCACTTTTGGTTCCGGTCGTCAGCTCACGCCAGGCCGGACTGGCATCGTACAGATTCCAGTGTTCCAGCGTGAATGCAAAACCCGTCCGATGCGTTCCCGTCTGACCATAGATCGGCAGGTCTCTCTCCCGGCAGCGCTCCAGCCAGTCTAAACTCCGGCGATGGACTTTCGGGTCCTTGCGGGCCGCGACAATGACGTTGTGCAGAATAGGTCGGCGTGCGGTTTCCGCCAGCTTCTCCAGAAAGGTCAAGTCAGCCTTAATATGTCCGGTTGATTGAGTGATCTGGATAAACCCTTCGTCTCGTTCCCGCAGGACTTCGGCCAGGTTCAGAATATCCTCATCCGCCATGATGTCCGTCACCATCGGGGAGCCATCATAATCGGCTTGCGTTGAGTCGGGACCGAGCCGCTGAATGGAGAAGCCACACAGCCCGGCATCCATACCTTCATGCAAGAGTCGCTGCATCTCTTGCTTTTCCACGGGTGTGGCCGTACGGGACTTGGCGGCCTCCAGTCCCATCACATAGGTCATGAGCGACGCGGTAGGCATATACTGGATACAGTTGACGCCTTTGGCTGAGCGGTCCAACGAGTCCAGATATTCAGGGATGGTTTCCCAGTCCCAGGTCATGCCTTCTTTCATGGAATCATACGGGATGGCTTCCGTACGCGTCATGGTGAGCATGGAGCGTTCCTGAAACTCGGGTTTGACCGGAGCAAAGCCGAAGCCGCAGTTACCGAGAACCACTGAGGTCACGCCGTGCCAGCCGGAAATCGTGCACCAGGGGTCCCAGCGAATCTGTGCGTCGTAATGGGTATGCAGGTCAACAAATCCGGGGGCAACGATCAGTCCGTCCGCATCAATGACCTTTTTCGCTCCACCGGCCGCCCGACCGCCAACCTGAGCGATTTTTCCATCTTTGATCCAGACATCAGCCTGAAAGCGCGGGACGCGTGTCCCATCAACAACCGTTCCCCCTTTAATATGGACATCAAACTCAGCCATGGCATCTCTCCTTCAATTATTTACGCAGGCACGGCTATACAACCAGACTACATCCTCCGCAGGTATGCCCCTGACCGCGTGGGTTACTTTCCTCGCCTTTGTATAGAGAGAACAGACCTGGAAGGCAAGTCGGGCATGTGACTTGGTTATCAGGATCAGGCAGTCCGGGTCCTCGATTATTTGAGCTGGAATGGCTTCACTACGGGTGGCCGTGGCCATCGAATGAGGACAACGCACGGACAGCGTTCGTCCTCATCATCCTCATCTTCGAAACCGTCGTCAGGCGAACACGCATACTCCATACGCCGAGTGTATGGTATAAGTGGCAGCGCTGTCCACTCGGCTATTGGGGAGAGGGCTCTACGCGCGCCGAGGGTACGCGATGCCGTACTGCCGGAGCGTCCCTTCCAAGGTCGGACGCTGCAGGCGAATACGATCATCATTGAGCAAATACGAGAAGACATACCCAAGACCCAGCATAAAAATTCCGATCAAAAAGCAATACATGACGGCCCGGTCTGGATATTGGTCTTTCAAATGTCCTACATAGAGAGGACCGCAGATCCCTGCCGCCGCCCATGCGGTCAGAATTGTTCCGTAAATTGTAGACATCTTCTTCGTCCCGAAAACGTCGAGCACGAAAGAAGGCATGGTGGCAAAGCCACCACCGAAGCATAAGAGGACGTAGCAAACGAGAGCCGCAAATATCCAGGGATTCCGTTCGGTCATCAGGATACCGAAGACGATCATCTGACTGGCGAGCAGAATCCTGAAGACCCGGACGCGACCGATGCGGTCCGAGAGGAGCCCCCAGAACAGCCGCCCGACCCCGTTACACAACGAACTGACGGCGATCAGGGTCGCCCCGTATTCGACCAGTATTGCCGGTTCTAAGGACGGGTCGGCGAAGCCCCACACTTCCTGCATGAGTTCCGACTGAAAGCTGATAACGGAGATGCCCGCGGCGATATTAAAGAAAAAGACAACCCACATGAAGATGAACGCCGAAGACCGGAGATAGGGAGCAGCAGAGTCGGGTTCGTCGCTCCGCTGACCGTCTGCCACAGCGGCTACAGCGGTTGGGGGGTCGCTCAAGGCAAAGCTGGAAGGCAATAAAATGCAGGCAAAGACAACCCCAAGCCACAAGAAAACGAGGGCCAGGTCGCCCTCCGCTTGTAGCACGAGCAGCGGGGCCAGCACCTTACTCAAAAGAAACGCGCCTACACCAAACCCCATCACGACGATCCCGGTTACTAAGCCCTTGTGGTCCGGGAACCATTTCGCCACGGTGGCGACCGGCGTCACATAGCCAAACCCGATACCCGCACCACCGATCACCCCATAGCCGAGATAAAAGAGCTCGATAATATCCAGGTGCAGGGCAAGGCTGGCGAGCACATAGCCGCCCGAAAACATGAGGCTGCCGGCCACGGCCAATTTGCGCGGGCCGAATCGCGGCAACATTGTGCCGGCCCAGGCTGCCGCGATGCCCAGGGAAAAAATCGCAAGGCTAAAGGCCCAGGCCGTTTCCGTGAACGACCAGCCAAGCTGCCTGACCAGTAGCGTCTGAAAGAAACTCCACGCATAGACGGTCCCGAAACAGGTTTGCAGGAGCGTACATAACAGGGCGATCATCGCACGCGGCATCTGTTTTTGTTTCGCCATTTCCAAGAACCCTCAATCACCAATCAACCGCAACCACTAGCGAGATAAAGAGTAAACGTGTCTAGCATCTGCATGTCTATTGGAGGGCAGTTTACTCTTTGTTGTCTGGAGCGGACGAGCCAGCCGCCCGTGCGGTCCGGACACTGTTCGGAAACCCTCCAAGGTCAAACCCTATCCATCGCTTCCAGACGATACGCGCTGTTCATCTTCGGCATGCACACCCTCCGAAAAATAGAGAAAAAGTCGGGCAAGCTGTCCAACCTCATCGTCGCGTGCCAGTAGCGTGTCGTCTGCTCCGTTGTCCCGGTCACGCGCGAGGGCAACGGCGTAGGCGAGGAGGTCGCCCAGTGGCTTCGCTGCCAAGTTGACAAACCAGATGGCAGCCAGAACACCAACGACAAGAATGATGGAGATGAGGTAGACTTGGCGACCGATGGCTCTCTGAATCTTCAGCGCAATCAGATCGGTGTCCATGCCGACATGAACGGTGCCGGCAACGCCGGCCAGAATCGGACTGCCCACTTCCACAAAATCACCCATCCCCGGCAGGCTGCGCTCTACAGTCGCCGTATTATTCCGGTCTCCGGTTCGAATTTCTTCAGGCACACCGGGAACAAACGTATGGGCGACAAACTCGCCCTCTTCGTCCGTGATGTAGATATAGCGTATACTCTGAATTTCGACAAATTGATCGATGAGCGATTGCAGCGCCGACAGGTCCCTATTCAAGAGGATGTCCACACTGGAATCGGCAATGGTCTTGGCAATGTCTTTGCTGTTGCTCTCGTATTCCTCAGACAAGTGCGTATCGACGGTATAAATACACAGCACGGAGGTGGACAGGCTAATCAGACCAAACAGAGAGAAAACGCCGAACAGTGTTTTCTGAAAAAGCTTTTGGATTTTCATGTCAGGCAAACCTGCCCTCCCAGTTGTCCAGCATGACAAAACGGCCCTCGTCAACAACGGTGTAGTAGACTTGCTGGAGCCCCTGACGACGGTCAGGACCGAAGGAGGCCCGCTCGTCAATGCCCAGATCGAAATCCTGAACGGTGAAGACTGCCTGCTGGAGCTGACTCCGTTCCGGCCTGTCCCCAAGCCGGCGCAGAATTTCAACCATCAACTTGGCGTCGATAAATCCTTCGAGGCTGACGAAGCTATGCTCAGAGGGCAGGTAGGGTTCTTTCAGCAATTCTATGGGCGGCTGCGGGTTATAGCGTCGCATCAAGTCGCGATACTCTTGGACGGCGGGCATGGAGGCTTCTTCGTAACTCGGAACCACTTGGGAGTTGACGAGCAGCCGCGTATACTGCTCGCTATCGCCACGCTCCTCAGTCAGCGCCCAGTGAGTGAGGAGTTTCAGCAGGTTTTCGCTACCAACAAAGGACAGGTTGGCAATCGGGACTTGCAGGCCGAGGTTGACGGCATCGCGGACAAAGGCCGCACAGGCCGCGTAGGAACCGATACAGATCACCGCTTCGGGCTGTGACGCCTTGAGGATTTCGACCTGTCTACGCATGCTGGCGGTGAACTTTGTGCCGCGCCGGTAGGTTGCCTCACCCACAATCTGTCTTCCGTAGTGCTTCAGGGCGCGCCTGACACCGGCCCACCCGCTGCGCCCATAGGCATCGGCTTGATAGAATACGGCGATGCGTTTCCGGTTGATGCGAACGAAATTATCGACGAGACCGGCGGTCTCCTGGCGATAGGAGGAGCGCAGATTGAACGCAAAGTCGCCATAGGGGGGTTCCCGCTGCGGCTGGGCACCGGTGAAGGGAAAAAACAAAAAGATGTCTCTGTCCTGGAACTTCTTGAGCATGGGAAGGACACGCGTAACCGTTGGGGTTCCAACGTAACCGAAGAGCAGAAACACCTGGTCTTGCAGCATCAGCTTCAGGGTATTCTTCACAGAAGGGGCGGGTTGGTAGCCATCGTCATACGTCTTGAGAATTACGTTGCGGCCTGCGATTCCTCCCTGCTCATTCACATGGTCGAAGTAGGCGGTGGCGCCACGATACAGTTCAATACCCAAACCCCGGGAGGGTCCGGAGAAGGCCGCAGACATGCCGAGCACAATCTCGGTGTCGGTCACGCCGGGCGCCATCTGCGGGGCAGGTTGGTCTGCGTCAGCGGCCGCCCTCAGGGGCTTCAACCAGGGGGCGACCGCGCACCAGGCAAGACCGGAACGGAGTAGCGATCTCCTCGTTATTGTTTTCATGCTATCCTCGTCTCTCGCTCAGGTTATAATCGGTACAGAGGATTTGGTGCTAATGTGTGCCCGCTCTCAAGAAGAGCCATCAAGCCGAGACGGCCGCGTCGGTAATGTCGAGCGCCTGGTCGATAATCGCCAATCCCTCGCGGAGTTGTTCTTCGCTAATACACAGAGGCGGATTCACAAAAAAAGTGTTCCAGCGAACGAGGGTAAAAAGCCCGTTCTCTCGAAAAAACGCGCCGAGTTGGGCCATAGGTCCCATCTCGGCGGCCGTCGCATTAAAGGGGGCCAGAGGCTCGCGCGTCTGGCGGTTTTTGACCAGTTCGAACAGGCCAAACAGGCCGATGGAGCGGGTTTCTCCAACCGAGGGATGCTTATTCCGTAAGCGTTCCATCTCGTGCGCCAGAACGGTCCCCATCTTTTTGGCATGCTCGATCAGACCGTCTTCCTGGTACACCTTGATGGTGGCAACCGCAGCGGCACAGGAGACCGGATGCGCCCCATAGGTCAATCCGGAATACAGGAAGTTGTCTTCAAAATGGGCCGCGATCTCGTCGTTCACCATAATGGCCCCAAGCGGCAGGTAGGCGCTCGTTAAGCCCTTTGCCACCGTCATAATATCAGGCACGACATCCCAGTGATCGACCGCAAACCACTCGCCCGTCCGGCCAAAGCCGCTCATGACCTCATCGGCGATCAACAGGATGCCATATTTATCACACAAGGTGCGCAGCCCCTGCAGATAGCCGTCGGGTGGAATGATGATGCCGTTCGTGCCGGTCACGGTCTCAATCAGCACGGCAGCAATCGTGTGCGCCCCCTCAAACTGGATGACATCTTCGACATGATTCAAGCAGTCGAGGTTGCAGGCTGACTGCTCCTGACACCAGCGGCACCGATAGCGGTAGGGGTCCATAGCCCGCACAACGCCAGGGATACCGGGTTCAGCTCCCCAGCGGCGCGGCTCTCCGGTCAGGCTGACGGCCCCGGCTGTCGCGCCGTGATAGGAACGATAGCGGACAAGAATTTTCTGCCGTCGAGTGGCCAAGCGAGCAATCCGTACAGCATGCTCATTCGCCTCCGCTCCGCTCAACGTCAAAAAAGATCGTTTGAGGGTACCGGGGCTAACCTCGGCCAGGAGTTGGTGCAGCCTGGCCCGCGGCTCGGTCACGAGATGCGGCATCACATAGGTCAGCTTCTCGGATTGCTCCCGAATGGCGGTCAGGACACGCTCATCGCCGTGGCCGATATTGACGCACATCAGCTGGGAGTTGAAGTCGAGAAAGCGTTTGCCGTCGACCGTCCAGAAGTAGACGCCCTGAGCGCGGTCAACGCTGAGTGGCTTCACCGCCTTCTGCGCCGCCCATTCGTAGAGGCCGTACTCTCGAGTCAGGCGTAAAATCTCGGCAGAGGAGAGATCGCTCATATGCGTCTCCTGTATTCTTCTGTTTCTACTCGTCACGCTACATTCGTCATCGTCCCGATGCCAATGATAATAGCCACACCGAACAAAAAAAGCGAGAAACGAGACAACTAGTCCCCCACAGACCGGAGTGCTATGCAAGAGAGCAGACAGGAGGGAAATATGATGCAGACCAAAAGGTACCGATTCGTCGTCGTGGCCGGACTCATGGGGGCTATGTTTGTTTGTACGCCCCTCGGAGTACAGGGACAAGAAGCGCAAAACACGAACACCGTCACCGTTCTGCTTGAAGGCTATGTCAAGCCGATAGAAGGGCGGCAGCCCATGCCCGGTGTGGCTGATGACGGGGCCAGACACGTGGCAGGTACGGTTGCCCTGGTCCGGGGCGAGGGAGTCACGCTGGTCGCCGATCCCGGCATGGTTGCAGAGCGGGCTCTCATCCTTGATGCGCTGAAAAAAGAAGGCGTCTCAGCTGAGGATGTCACCCATGTCTTTATCAGCCATCACCATCCCGACCATACCGTAAATATAGCCCTCTTCCCCAACGCTCAACTGGTCGACTTTTGGGCGACGTATACAGGCGACCTGTGGGAAGATCATGGAGATGAGTACGCCATTGCGCCCGGCATACGTGTGCTGCAAACCCCAGGACATACTGAAGAAGACGCGTCGCTGGTCGTCGAGACGGCACAGGGGACCTATGTCCTGACCCATACTTGGGCATTTCCGGACATCACGCCCGGAGACGCTCCACTGACCTGGAACCAGGAGGCACTCAACGCGAGTCGAGAGAGGGTTTTACAGCTCGCCGACTGGATTATCCCCGGTCACGGCAAGATGGTGTCCAACCCTGAGAAGGGAAAGGACTAGGAATAGTCGAGCTGTCATCCGTAGCCGGCGGGTGGCTGTTACTGCGTCCTAGTCTAGAAATTCGAGAGCCGTTCGGTTGTTTCCGGATCGAGAAAGCTGGCAACGGTCGCCTCTGTCTCCAGTCGAAGTGCGGTGTGGATATCGCTGGCTGCGCACTGATTGAGCACACGCTTCATCGCTCGGACGGCAAGAGGCGGCAGGACACTCAATTTCTCCGCCACACTATGCGCCTCTGTGAGCAGATGATCATCGTCGACGACGCGCCACGCCACGCCTAGGTCCAGCAGGGTACGGGCGTCATACTGTTCGCACAGAAACAGCATTTCCCGGGCTTTGTTCAGACCAACCAGGGCCGGTAAAAGCGATGAGACGGCCCCAGTCACAAAGGCGTTGAGCGACACTTCAGGGAAAAATCCTCGGGCGCTTTCCGCCCAGATCGGGAAATCACAATTGATCGCCAACTCAAACCCACCCCCGACTGCCCAGCCGTTGATGGCTCCCACAACCGGCTTCCCACCAAAGACAATCGCCAGAGTCGCCCGCTGGACCGCGTCCACGGCATCTCTGGCCTCTCCTTCATTTTCAGGCTGGCGATGTGCCTTACGGTCATCGCCAGCACAAAAGGCTCGGCCCTGGCCGGTAAAAATGATAGCGCGGGTCTCTGGATCGGCATTGGCTTCGTCAAACGCGCGCGCGATATCGACCATGAGCTGCCCGTTCATGGCGTTAAGGCGCTCGGGCCGGTTCAGGGCTATGGTGCGGACCCCACTGTCGCCCGGCGTGCTCAGAACGGTTTCATATTGAAAAGTGTCCATATCGCTTCCTCCCGCTGTGTTGCGTTTTTTCCTGCCTCCTCGAAGAGAGGTCCAACGACCCCCTGGGTAACCTGAACGGGCGCGTCCAATCAAGAACACAGGGTAATCTTTTCTCACGGGTACCTCTTGAGGTACAAGGAAACGGGGAAGAATGATGTATTGTCAAAAAGCCCGAATTGTGGAGCCGGAGAGTTGGGACAGTATCCACCCGGACTCGCACGCCTGGGTTCGCCAGCATCGTGGGACAGAGTTATGGGTGGAGGCCACTCCCCCTCAGGGGACACACCCGGCACTCCACGGCGGTATGGTAAGCAATTCTGTGAGAACACCGTATTTGTGGCACGGGCGCATTCGCTACCGGATGTCGCTCGACGTGCTTGAACTCTTACCCGAGAGCGCCGACGTGCCAGATCAACCCTTACCTGACTGGATAGATGCGCTGCACACGTGATACGAATCTTTCTCTATCTCTCACAGTGGGCAAAAACGGCATACTGAGCTGTCAGCCCGGTCGAAGAGTCTCGACGCAAGCCAGAAAGAAAGCATCCAATAATAATGACGCGGGATGAAGAGATTCGGCAGGATTTGGAGCGGCAGTGGGCGAAACTTGAAGGCACGCCACACCCGACAATTACGGGTCTCTCCCAGTGTACCTGTGGCCACCCTGCTCTGGTACATGAACACGCCTGGACCGGCCGATGTCGCATCAGTCTGTGCGGTTGTCGCCAATTCATCTCAATACAGAAAGACCGATAGCAACACGGTGTCTACAATAGGCGACACGCTTAGCGCCGGTTCTGCTTACTCTCGTTAAATAATGTCCGCTCCAAAGAGTAAGATGGGGAGGCACTCCCCGCTCTTCTCATTTGAGAATGAGTACGGTAGGACAATTATTATGCAGATAATAGCACGCTGGATACTCGTGAGTGTTGGGATATGTATTTGCGGCGTGAGCCTGGCACGGGCAGACAGAACTGCCGAACTGCGAGCGCGGGCCGAGGCCGGTGACGTTGAGGCGCAGTACGACCTCGCGTTCCTGTACGATAATGGCTACGGCGTCGCACAAGACTATACCGAAGCCGGGGTGTGGTATCGCAAAGCCGCCGAGCAGGGCCATGCGACGGCCCAGTGGAACTTGGGAGTCATGTACGCCAACGGTTTAGGCGTGGCAGCGGATATGGACACATCGATAGCGTGGTACCGCAAAGCCGCCGAACAGGGCCATGTGACAGCCCAGTACGACCTGGGCATCCTGTATTCATCGGGCAAGGGAATTGAGCGAGATGACGTCCAGTCATTGCTCTTGATCAACCAGGCGGCCGATAGCGCGGCCAAGCTAGCGGTTTATAAAGGCGACCGGGATTCGTTCAATGCCGCCAAAGCAACCGCTGCGAAATATGCTGGCGCCCGCGATAATCTGATTGCACGGATGACGATTGTCCAGCTCACCCAAGCGGCCGAGCAAGGAATCATGCATGCCCAGGCAGAACTGGGCATACTCTACGGCCTGGGCCAACGCGTTGACCAGGATGCGACCCAAGCGCTGCAATGGCATCGCCAGGCCGCTGAGCAGGGCTCTCCGCAATCGCTCTATTTTATGGGGCTCCACTATTACACGGGTCAAGGTGTGGCACAGGATGCGGCCGAGGCCGCCAAGTGGTATCGCCAAGCCGCCGACCAGGGCCATGCCGACGCCCAGTGGAATTTGGGGCTCATGTATCGTACCGGCCAAGGCGTGGCACAGGATGCGGCCGAGGCCGCCAAGTGGTATCGCCAAGCTGCCGACCAGGGCCATGCCCAGGCACAGATCAATCTGGGATTCATGTATGCGACTGGACAAGGGCTCGAACAGAACGACACCCAAGCGGCGAATTGGTATCGCCGGGCGGCAAATCAGGATGATGCCCAGGCACAGTATAATCTGGCACTGCGCTACGCCAGGGGCCAGGGTACGCCGCTGGACTATGGCCAAGCCTATATGTGGATCAGTCTGGCGGAGACAAATGCCTCGGGCGAGCACAAGAATGAGGTGCTCAAAGTGCGCGAGTATATTGTTGAGCTTATGGAACCTGAGCAGATTGAGGAAGGAGAAGAACTCTTTCGTAAGCGGCAACGTTCGAGTTCTGGAACCTAGCCGACACGCTCAAGGCGAAACCTTCTCTTGAGTCGAGCGTTTCGCTTGCGCTGTCCAAGGGCAGGAGCCAGATCGGCTTGAGTGCCCAAAAAAGGAGGATGCGTATGCCCGGCCCTGAAGCCTTACCGAGTCTCCCCATGTCAGGTGTGATCGATGCCGACGGTCATATACTCGAAGCGCCCGATCTCTGGGAAAGATATTTGGAACCTAAATACCGTGACCGCGCGGTCCGTATTCGTAAGGACGACGACGGCCTGGAATACCTTGAGGTCAACGGTCAACCATCCAAAATGACTCGTAAGGGCGCCCCGTCGGGGCTTGGGGTGATGGATCAGCTTGGGGGTATTGAGTATAAACGCGAGCCGACCGGGTCTGGCTATGTCGATAATGCCTCGTTTGGCTCTATGGACCCGAAAGAGCGCCTGCAACGTCTGGACATTGAGAATATTGAGAGGGTGTTTCTCTACCCCACTCTTGGCCTGTTATGGGAACCCGAATGTGAAGACCTTGAGCTGTCGATGGCCTATGCCCGGGCGTATAATCGCTGGCTGGTGGACTTTTGTTCAGACTCGGATGGACGCTTGCTCCCCATTGCCCATATCCCCATTAGTATCCCCGAGCTTGCTGAGGCAGAGCTGCGCCGGGCGGCCAAGGATGGGATGAAAGGCTTTTTTGTGGCTCCGTATATCTGGAGCCGCAAAGCCCATGGCCATCCCGATCATGACCGCGTGTTTGCCGCGGCCCAGGAACTCGGTCTGCCGTTTGGCATTCATCCGTCGTTTGAGCCACACTGGGCGGCCCCAACCCGCTTTGGCCGGATGACGAGTTTTTCGACTGCGTTTTACCAAAACATCGCCGGTGGAGATGCCATTCGAGGCGGCTTTGTCTCGCTCTTTCAGTATGGGGTGTTCGACAAATTTCCCCAGCTCAAAGTCATTGTCCTGGAAGTGGGCGCGGGCTGGATCGGGTACTGGCTGGAACGTATGGATGCGGTCTATGACTCGCCGCTGGGCAAAAGTGTGCTGCTGAAAGACAAACCGAGCGAGTATTTCCGCCGACAGTGTTGGATCTCGGGCGACCCGGATGAACGTTCACTCGCCGGGGTCATCCCCTTTGTTGGAGAAGATCGATTTTTCTGGGCCAGCGATTTTCCGCATGCCGACCATCCACCCGAATATGTTCCCAATTTGATTGAACTCACAAACCTGATGGCCGAGCCAGCCCGAGAGGGCATATTGGGAAAGAACGTGCTGAAGTGCTACGGCATGAAAGAGTAAACGTGTCCAGCTTTGTCTGTATTGATGGAGGACACGTTTACTCTTTGATTCGCAGTCACAGTACAGTCAGACCACAAGGAGGATAGCAGTATGGCAAAGTATGGACAGCTCACAAAAAGTCAGTTTGGCCCCTCCATGCCGGTGACCGCGCCCGCAGTCCAGTCTCCACCCTTCTATTACCGCAATATGGAGATAATTATCGTTGATTACCAGACCGATGAAGATGGGGCCCTGCGCCTCCTCCCGGAAGGATTGGCCCTGGTTGAGCCGGCGACCGCCAGCCTTCTTATTGCCAAATATCACTTCTCGACCTTCGGGCCGTATAACGAGGCGATTCTGGGCCTGGCCTGCACCTGGGAAGGTCAGCCCATGACCTATCTGCCAAGCCTTTTCGTCACCCAGGAAGCACCGCTAATCGCGGGTCGTGAGATCTGGGGCTATGGCAAAAAGCTGGCTCATGTTGACGTGACGCAGGAACATGAAGAATTCATGGGCATCATTGAGCGGCCTACGGGTAACCGGCTGGCGACGGCCGTCATGCGGGCGATTCGCAACGCTCCGGTCGAGAGCTTCAAATTTCCGCCCATTGTTTCCCTCAAAGTGATTCCCAGCGCGGAAGAAAGCGAGGAGCCGGCCTTGGCCCAACTTGTCTCGTGTAATTTTGCCGTTACTCCTGTCGTGGGAACCGACGGCATTGCCGAGGTGTGGAGTGGGCCGGGCTCACTGGTCTATAACGCGCCGACTGAAGCCGACCCCTGGCACCAGTTAGCGGTCAAAGAAGTGGTGCAGTGCCGCTATGGCTTTTTTAACGCGCACCTGCCGTACGGTCGCATTTTGAAAACGTATTAATAGCGGAAATGAACGGAGGGGTCGCTGGGCAGCGACCCCTCACTGCTCGCACGAGCGGTCTTATTGCGGCTGCGGTACGATCCGCAGATACGGCTTGGGCGCTTTCCAACCGCCGGGGAATTTTTCCTTGGCCTCCTCGTTCGAGACCGCAGGAACAATAATCACATCCTCGCCCTGATTCCAATTCACCGGGGTGGCGACTTTGTGTTGAGCGGTCAACTGACAGGAATCCAACACACGCAGAACCTCGTCGAAGTTCCGGCCGGTGCTCATCGGATAGGTAATCATGAGCTTGATCTTCTTGTCCGGCCCGACCACAAACACCGAGCGGACGGTTGCGTTGTCGACCGCCGTCCGTCCCTTGGCAGACCCGCTCGCATTCGGGTGGATCATGTCGTACAGCTTGGCAACGGCGAGGTCCGTGTCGCCAATCAAGGGGTAGGTGACGGCATGCCCCTGCGTTTCTTCAATGTCTTTGACCCATTCGGTGTGGTCGGAGACCGGGTCAATGCTCAGACCGATGATCTTGCAGTTACGCTTGTCAAATTCCGGCTTGAGACCAGCCATATAGCCCAGCTCGGTGGTACACACCGGAGTAAAATCTTTGGGATGTGAAAACAAAATGGCCCAACCGTCTCCGATCCACTCATGAAAGTCGATCGTTCCCTCTGTGGTCTCCGCCGTAAAATTGGGAGCTTCCTCGCCAATGTGTAACGCCATCATTCGTCTCCTTCAATGCTCGTGCTTCTCACGGTTGCCAGTCGCCCACGGATCTGATCAATTCGTTTATAGCGCCTTGCACGGAAAAGTGGAAGCAGTTCTGCCCTCTCTGACACAGTTCAGATTGGCCTTACATATTCAACCGAAATCCAACCTTGATCTTGACCTGGAACTGATTGACTTTGCCATCCTGAATCACACCGCGCGCTTCAACGACCTCAAACCAATCCAAATTCTTGAGGGTTTGATTGGCCCGGGCGACGGCATTCTGGATAGCTTCTTCAATCGAGTTCTCCGATACCCCAACCAATTCAATGAGCTTATACGTTTTGTCTGACATGGCTCCTCCCTTTCGTCTCTACACCCAGGGTTTATATATGGCTTACCCTTCTGCCCAGGCTTTCATTTCTTCATCGCTCAAATAGCGGAAGCCCACATCAAGCGTGACCTGATACTGCCCCACTTTGCCATCTACGACTGTTCCGCGGAGCGCCTTGACCTCAAACCAGTCGAGCGCCTTGAGCGTCTTGTTGGCGCGATCAACCGCGTTGCTTACCGCCGCCGAGATCGACTGCTCTGAGGTGCCCACGATCTCGGTAATGACATAGGTTTTGTCCTGCATATCACTTCCTCCTTTCCGACCCTTGTCATCGTAGTCTCGTTCTGCCTCTCTTGCTCTGTCACCTTCACACTATCCTTCGCCCCTGGTCTCCGCCTGTCAACCACAGGAGGGCTTTAGTCGTACTCGCGGTAGTTGATCACCCGCCAACCCTCGGCCTGATTGCGCAGGATCAACACAATATTCTTGGTAAATCGTCCGGCTCCGTCAACGTCAAAATCTGCCTTATACAGGAAAGACACACTCGATTCGCCGCGCGGTGTTTCTTCAAGCAGTTCATAGTACACCCGCGGTTGCCGCGTTGCGGCATCGATGGTCAGGCCCTCGGTCAGTCGAATTTCCTCCTCTACCCGGTTACGGGCAAAGCCGGCGCAATAAGCTTTGGCAGTCGGCAAGTCAATACGTACATAATGCGCGTCAAGAAAGAGTTCGGCCGTCCCTTGGGCTGTGTGAGGGTCGGGCTGACAGGCGCCCAGCAGCACGAGCCAGACAAGGCAAAAAAGCATTGGAGAGCAACGCCGAGCGGTCATGGCAGGAACTCCGTCAGGACTTTTTTTTGAATAAGGCATCCAGTTGCGCCCGGGCGTCTGCTGCGGATGGACGAGCCTGACTCGGCTGCGTATTCCTGAGCGCAAAGAATTCGCAAAAATTCGCAGCGTCCTTATGCTGGACGAGATCGGCCTGTGGTTCACGGCACGCATCAGCAGAACGCACGTCGTAAAAGGTACAGTTGAGACAGCAGCGTACGTCAGCCCCGCACCCCGCGCACGTGTCGCGCCGTCCAATGGGCTCTTCGAGGGATATTTCTGCCTGGCAGTGATAACAGACTCGCACAACCGCCCCCATTCTACTCTTTCTCTATACGACCCGGCACGCAATTCGTTTTCTCATCGCAGGCCGTCTCTCTCCTCACTTTCTTCAAACCGGACTTGTTGATACCATTGGAGGCAGTAAATTGAAATTCCAATGACACCAGAACTCCACGAATTGTTTGACCGCTACACCGTCTATCTGGAGGTAGAGAAAAATGTCTCTACCCATACTCTGCGGAACTATTGCAGCGATCTGTACCAATTCTTCGCTTTTGTTGAAAAGCCGACAGAACAGGCGGAGCCTGATCAGGTCGATGTCACCCAGATCAGCCACCACATCGTTCAGGCTTTTTTGTCTACCTTGTATCGACAGCATACGAAAAGCTCGATTAGTCGGAAGCTCTCGGCACTCAAGAGCTTTTTTCGCTTCTTGCTACGCGAGGCCGTGATTGACCAAGACCCGACCCTGCACCTGAGTTCGCCCAAGCAAGACCATCCCCTTCCCACCTATCTCCCGGTTGACGATATGTTTCGGCTCTTAGACACGCCTGCACCGGATACTCCCGCCGAGCTGCGTGACCGGGCCATACTCGAAGTGCTCTATTCGTGCGGGCTCCGCGTCAGTGAATTAACCGGCCTGAACTGGGCGGATGTCGACCCCAACCTCGAAGTCCTGCGGGTGAAGGGGAAGGGACAGAAGGAACGGATTGTACCGATCGGCCGCACAGCGCTTGACACGCTACACCGGTATCGGGCAGAGATCCCGGCCTTGCTCGGCAATAATTATCAACCAACGTCCCACGACGTGTCGGCAGGTGACGCCAGGCCTGTTTTTCTCAACCAACGCGGTGGACGCTTAACTCCTCGGAGTGTAGCTCGACTTGTGGCCAGCTATGCCAAGCAGTGCGGTCTGGCTCACAAGATCAGTCCCCACGCACTGCGCCACACCTTTGCAACCCATTTGCTTGATGCAGGAGCTGACCTACGGGCGATCCAGGAGTTATTGGGGCATTCCAGCCTGTCCACCACACAGCGCTACACCCACGTCAATTTAGACCGGCTCACCCAAGTGTATGACAAGGCACACCCGCGAGCCTGAGCTGGCCTCTTGTGACTCACCCCCTGCATCCTCTATAACGTCGCCTGCAATAGTTCATTCAAGACCCTATGCTATGAGTATCCGGTGGTTGGAGGATATACGGTGAGCGCACCCATGCATGGAACAACTATTCTCACCGTCCGCCGTGACGGCAAGGTTGCCATGGCGGGAGACGGGCAGGTCAGTCTCGGAGACACTGTCGTCAAGCACGCCGCGCGGAAAGTACGCCGCTTATATAAGGATCGCATTCTGGCGGGCTTTGCGGGCGGGACGGCGGATGCCATTACCCTGTGCGAAAAATTCGAAGGCAAGTTGGAAGAATATAATGGCAACCTCCGACGGGCCGCAGTCGAACTGGCACGGGACTGGCGTGCGGACCGGGTCTTACGGCGCCTTGAAGCGCTCATGGCGGTCGTCGATCATGAGTCATCTCTGCTGATCTCCGGGAGCGGAGATGTGCTTGAGCCCGACGACGGCGTTCTCGCCATCGGGTCGGGCGGCAATTATGCCCTGGCAGCGGCCCGCGCATTAGTCGCCCATACGCCTCTGGATGCAGTCCGGATTGTTGAGGAGGCCATGCGCATCGCCGGAGCTATCTGCGTATACACCAACGATCAGATTGTAGTGGAGGAACTATAAGATGACGGATGTCGTCGACGGGGCACCCGTACTCGTTCAAGACACGGGTCCCCCGGTTATGACCCCGCGAGAAATCGTCTCTGAGCTGGACCGGTATATTATTGGCCAAGCGAAAGCCAAACGTTCCGTTGCGATTGCGTTGCGGAATCGCTGGAGACGTCAGCAAGTCCCGGAAGATTTGCGTGACGAGATCGCCCCGAAAAATATTTTAATGATCGGTCCGACCGGGGTTGGCAAAACCGAGATCGCTCGTCGTTTGGCGCGTCTGGCACAGGCTCCGTTTATCAAAGTGGAGGCCTCAAAGTTTACCGAGGTCGGCTATGTGGGACGCGATGTCGAATCTATGGTGCGGGATCTGACAGAACTCGCCGTCGGCCTGGTCAAGCAGGAAGAAAAGGAACGGATTCAAGTCAAGGCCCACGCCCAGGCAGAAGAGCAGCTCCTCGACCTCCTGCTTCCTCCAACTCCGTCCGCGTCCAGCCTGAGTGAGGAGGGAGCCGCAAGCGCCAGACATAGCACCCGAGAAAAAATGCGCCGCATGCTCCACGAAGGGAAGCTGGACGAGCGAGAGGTAGAGCTTGAAATTACCCGCTCGGCCGCCCCCTTTGTCGAAGTTATGGCTCCTCAGGGTATGGAAGAAATGGAGAATCAGCTCAAAGAGATGTTCTCCAATATGATGCCCAAGCAAACCAAGAAACGCCGCGTGAAGGTCCCAGAAGCGCTCGAGATTCTGACGGTCGAAGAGGCCGATAAGCTGGTTGATATGGACGCGGTTGTCCAGGAGGCCATTCGTCGGGTCGAGCAGACTGGCATCATCTTTATTGATGAAATCGATAAAATTGCCGGCCGAGAGAACACTCACGGCGCAGATGTCTCCCGCCAGGGTGTTCAGCGTGACCTGCTGCCGCTAGTCGAAGGCTGCACCGTTAACACTAAATATGGCATGGTCCGTACCGACCACATCCTTTTCGTTGCGTCGGGCGCATTTCATACCGCCAAACCCTCAGACCTGATTCCGGAATTTCAGGGGCGTTTCCCGATTCGTGTGGAGTTGGAATCTCTGACGCACGGAGACTTTGTTCGGATCCTGACCGAACCAAAAAACGCGTTACTGACCCAGTATGTCGCTTTACTCGATACAGAAGACGTCAGGCTCAACTTTACGACCGACGCCGTAGAACAGATTGCCCAGATTGCCGCCACCGTGAATGAACGGACTGAGAACATCGGGGCGCGGCGACTGCATACGGTAGTCGAACGGCTGGTCGAGGACCTCTCCTTTGACGCTCCAGAATTGAGCGGGCGGGAGCTTCCGATTGATGCCAATTATGTCCGGGACAAGCTGGATGCGATTGTCAAAGATCAAGACTTGTCCCGCTATATTCTATAGACATTACAGAATCGCCTCTCCCTGGAAGAAAAGAGGAGACACAAGAAAAAGGGCGGCTCTCGCCGCCCTTTTCAGTCCGTCCTGTTACTCCAATCGGCTTTTAACCGTACTTATTTTGAGAGATTCACAGCCCCCCGGCCAAGCTGTACGGGGGCGGTGACCCGCATCTCCTTCTGATCTGCTGAGCTGGACATAAACTCCATGGTGAAGCCCTCCGCGTCGATATCGAGATGCTTCCGAATTGCCGCAAGGATGTCTTTCCGCAAGGCTTCCTTCTTTTCCCCAGTCAAACCAAGCCGGTCGTCTTGTAAAACCAGGAGGAGACGATTCTTTGCCGCGTCCTTACTTCCACTTCCACCCTTACCAAAAAAAAGCTGGATGCGTTCCGTTAATGTCATAGCTTATCTCCCAAAGATGAATTGGCCGAGCCGCTTGGCGAAACTAGAGTGGCCGTTCAGCTCGGGAATCGGAACGTCTTCCCCAAGAATCCTGCGCGCGATACGCCCGTAGGCATCACCAGACGGCGAGCCGCCGTTCAGGACGACCGGGGCTCCTTTGTTACCGGCAATCACGACTGCTTCATCTTCGGGGACAATCCCAAGGAGGCGGACGGCCAAGATGTCTAACACATCTTGTTGGTCGAGCATGTCCCCCCGCTTTACCATAGCCATAGACATACGATTAATAATGAGTTGCGGTTCGCCGAGCGAGCTCTGCAGCAGACCAATAACGCGGTCTGCATCACGGACCGGAGAGACATCTGGTGTCGTCACCACAATCGCCTCATCTGCCGCCGCCACCGCGTTTCGGAACCCCTGCTCAATCCCGGCCGGGCAGTCTATGAGGACAAAATCGAATTCCTCTTTCAACTGCGCAGACAAATCCCGCATCTGGTCGGCATTAATCGCCTCCTTCTGGTCAATCTGCGAGGCTGGAATCAGAAAAAGGCTCGAAATCCGCTTGTCCTTGACCAGAGCCTGCCTCGGCTGACAGCGTCCGCTCACCACGTCAACGATATTGTAAACGACCCGGTTTTCGACTCCCAGAATAAGGTCAAGATTGCGCAACCCGATATCCCCATCAATCAGCACCACCTTTTGCCCCCGGCTGGCAAGACTCAGGCCGATATTTGCGGTCGCGGTCGTTTTCCCGACCCCCCCCTTGCCCGAGGTAACGACGATAGCTCGTCCACTCATGGCTCACCTCTCCTATAGCTTCCCGTTATACGGTTCAATCACGATCTGATCATCCAGAACCCGGGCGACTTCCGGGTGGAGTACACCGCGGTGGTTTTGCCCTTCTTCTGGAATGGCGATCAAGGGTCCAATTCTGAGCTGTAACGGCGTCAGGTTGAGCGCGATAACCACAGCCCCGTCGTTATCGGGATAGCCGGCGTGGACGACTCCGCGTAGCGTTCCTATCACAACCACATCCCCACCTGCGATGATTTCCGCCCCTTGGTTCACATCACCAGCCAGGATCACATCTCCATCAAAAACTTCTTTCTGTCCGCCCCGCATCCCGTGGCGCAGATATGATGCCGGCTGTCCTTCGGGCGGAATAGTGTCTTGATCCGTTTTCTCTTTCCGGGGCGGCGGTGTACTCTCCCGGACGGATAATCCTTCTTTGTATAACATCTTCCTGCTGACAGCATTGTTTGAAACCACATAGCGTAGCACCACCCCTTCTCGGTGGAGGGTCTCCTTCAGGTGCCACCATTCTTCTTTTTGCAGGGGACGATCCCCAAAGTGCAGTACAATAGGTGAACCACGAAAGAAGCCGTTCGCCCGCGCTAATTCTTCCTCAACCGCTGCAACTACATCGGCAAACGGAGCATGGTCATCGAAGAGAAGGGTCGGGCCTTCTTTGAGCCCTTTTATAGAAAATAACGAGGTTCCCCCCTGTGACACGACCAACTCCACCCACTCGTTCACTTGGATGCGGGTATGATTATCCCAGACCACCCACAATACCCTGTAGCAGAAAAATATATAGTCTACAACATCTAGTAGCTCGCCTTTTTCCCACCGAGAAAGTTTAACCCTGTTTTCAGGCCGTGTTGAGACGGGTATAGTGTTCGCTTCAAGTTTACGGAAACACCCGTAAGAGCAATCGGAGAGAAGACCAGGAGAGACCATGCATAGAGAAAGAGATCAGGAGATTCGTCGACGCCGCAAACGTCGCGAAAAAGCACTCAAGCGCCGCATCAAAGAGCTCAAGGCAGAGGCGAAGGTCAGAAAGGCCGCAGCTTCGTAATTCTTCCCCTCCGTCAGTCCCAGACAGAGAGACGTCAAGGCTTTAGCGAACGCGGATTTGAAAGCGGGTCGTACTAGACCGAAGGGCGACCGCGTCTGGCCGAATTTCGACGACCTTATAGCCGCCAATAGCATCGCCTTCGTGGACAAGGGTTAACGGGCTCCCCCCGACCCTGACAAAGGCCTTTCGTCGCGCGGACTCGGGTGACCACTGAAGAAAGCTGACCGCTGAATTGGCCGGAGCTGGGGCATAGACATCTTCCGGTTCGTCCGGCTCTGCTATATCTGCCGGCTTCCCTGACGCAAGCGGCTGTTCTTGTTCAGAACGCTCCATCTCCCTATCCTGCTTCTCGCGTCCACTCTCCAGGGTGGTCTCAAGCCTTTCACCTGCCGTCTCGGAAACGTGCTGGACGCTGTCTTCACGCTTTCGAGGTACTTGGTCAGCTTTCTCTCCAGTTAGCTCGGAAAACCCCTGAGGAGTGGCGTCCACAAGCGACGTGCGCAACGCGACTTGGGGCGAGGAGACAAAGGGGGAATCCTGGAGAGGCGGCGGCTCTGAGAGGACAAGGGGATGCTCAGGCAGAAAGGGGGCAGTGACACTCCCTATTCTGCTTCGTTCTTCTTGGATTTGCCCCCCCGTGACGGCAGAGGCTGTTTTCTCGGGATCTCCAGAATTTTCAGATACAACCGGTAGCGGAAAGCGGTGTTCCGCTTCTTTTGAGAGGCGATGAGGCATTTCCCCTTCTTCTGGAGGGATTTCTTCCTGACGAGTCATCCATACGCCTACGATTAATCCCACTAGAAGAAAACTCACACCAGCTGTCCATAGCCGAGACCGGTATGGAGGGGTAGGAGAGAGAGGTCGAGGAGGGCTCACCAGTATGCGGGCCCGGACCTTGCCGCTCTGCCCTTGTCTTTCTCCTTCAATTTTTCTGAGAGCGTCAAGGATCGTGCTCATGCATCCTTCCCCATAGGCTCCAGTTGCTCAATGGGCTCGGCCCTCTCTCCACGAAGAGGCAGGTCTGTTCCTTGCCGTACCCCCGTTGGGAGCTGAACGGCAAATGTACCCTCCACCCTCTCTCTTCGACTCAGACTCGGCGGCATATACTCGGGAAGGCGACGATACAGGAGAATCAGGGTCTGTGGCCCAACGATCCCGTCGGGGACGAGGCGCTGCATTTTCTGGAATTGCGCTACCGCGTCCTGCGTTTGTGGCCCAAAAAACGGCGTCGGCTCTTCCGCCTGATGGACGAGCAGGGTTCCCATATGGGACGGCGTGGGGACGTCGGCCAATAAGGTTTGTAATTTCCCGACCGCCGGGCCACTACTGCCCATAGCCAGGGTTGTGCGGATCTCTTCGTAGTTTTTCCAAAAGACGTGCGCTTCTCGAAACCAGCGCTGCGTAATCGCTTCGAGTGGCACGACGTAATCTCTCTCAAGCCGGATACGGCAGTGGGTATCTGTCATCTGGCGGATCAAAGCAAAGCGTATCTGCTGAGAGGGAGGAATGGCCAAACCGATCATCACTGGCAGGTCCAGCAGGGTCAGGAGGCGAATATCGCTCCGCACGGGCAGATGCTCAAGCTGACGAGCGGCGGCAATGGCGGCAAGGTCGAGTTTCCCGCCCTGCCACTCAGTTTCTTCCAAAGGCGACCCCCGCCACGTGGCAATCAGCTCGCGTGTTGCTCGCACCGCACTGGACAGCGTCTCGTCCTGCTGGAGCGCGTGGAATAATTCCTGAGGGGAGGATGTTACAACGGCAAGGTCTCCAACTCGCGGCTCCAAAGTGAAGGGCGGCGTTTCCGTCCCTTTCTGTACTTCCTGAGAAACGCCTGGCGGCGTTTCCAGTACGGAAAAAGTGTTCGCTAGAGGAGGGCGTTGTGCATCTTCGCGGGATGCCCACATATCCAGTTGATTCCACGCTGCAGGAATATCAAAGCTTCCCCAGACCAGCAGGAATCCGCCAACAACGAGTACGATTGCCGCAGTGGCCGGTGACCAGCGAAAGCGCGGGCTACGAGTCGTATGACGACGCAATTCCCTAATCGCCTGCCGAATTGTCTTTGGCCGTATGCACGATTCTTCTTGAGTATAGCCAACCAATAGCGCACGGTGGCACAGAATATTGACGAGTCGCGGGATCCCGCGCGAAAAACGGTACACCTGCCGCAGGGCCGCAGGCGAAAAAAGCGGGACTTCTCGGCCGTCTCCGGCAACGCTGAGGCGGTGTCGGACATAGGCTGCGGTTTCTTTTACGCCCAGTGGCTCAAGATGCCAGCGTATGGTCACGCGCTGGTCGAGTTGAGCAAGTTCTGGCTGGGCCAGAATTTCGCGCAACTCTGGTTGCCCGGCAAGAATGATGTGCAGCAGTTTTTCTCGTTCGGTCTCAAGGTTAGAGAGGAGACGGAGCTGTTCTAAGACCGATGCTGCCAGATTCTGAGCTTCATCGATAATCACCACCACCCGTCGTCCCGCGGCCTGTTGGGCGAGAAGAAAACGGTTGAGTTCGTCGGTTAACTCTCTTTTGCTCGTCGAGTCGGCCGATAGTCCCAGGTCAGCATTGATCGCTTGCAAGAGTTCGACATCGGACAGCGCGGGATTAAAGAGATACGCCAGTGTTGTCGACGCATCCAGATCGCCTGCCAGGGTCCGCAGAAGCGTCGTTTTCCCCGCGCCAATTTCTCCGGTCAGGACCACCACGCCATTGCCTTCATTCACCCCAAATAGGAGATGACCAAGGGCTTCCTGGTGATTGGCGCTCAGAAAGAGGTAACGGGGGTCTGGGGTGAGGCGGAACGGATTTTCCTGAAAACCGTAAAAGGCTTCATACATAGGCGTCTGACATACAGTCTCGCAAGACTCTCTTTCATAGTGAGCGTGGCTCTGTATGGAGTCAAGGGCAAAGCCAGACAATTGCCTTCGGATAAGAGATTCGGTAGAGTGGGGCGGCATATGGATCACGTGAGAGACCCACGGTATGCTGCCTCAGGCGTCGATAGCACACAGGCCGAAGCGGGCTTAAATCGACTCCGTGCCTGGGTCGAACAAACCTTCTCTTTTCACCCCACTGCTCGGCCCGCTCTGCCTCTTGGATATTTTGCCAACATCATTCGTCTCGACGCGCTCAGCCTCGGCATTGGCATTACCACCGATGGGGTTGGGACCAAACTCCTGGTGGCAGAGCTGCTGGGGAAATACGATACGGTTGGCATTGACTGTATCGCCATGAACGTCAACGACTTGTTGTGCGTTGGCGCGACCCCGATCTCGTTTGTTGATTATGTTGCGGTCGAGAGCTTACAGCCGGATGTGCTCGACGCCTTAGGTCAGGGTCTGCATCGTGGAGCAGAGCAGGCCAGGGTCAATATTGCGGGTGGAGAAATTGCGCAACTCAGGGAGATGGTTCACGGTGTTCGGGACGGCGTCGGGCTGGACCTCGCCGGGACCGCCATCGGTACGGTTCCGCTTGACCGTATTATTATCGGCAAAGAGGTCGAGCCAGGCGATACGCTGGTCGGGCTTGCCAGCAGCGGCATCCATAGTAACGGCTTAACCTTGGCCCGACAGGTGCTGTTCAAAGATGCCCGACTCAAGGTCGATAGCTATCTGCAGGAACTTGGACGCACCGTCGGAGAAGAACTGCTGGAACCAACCCATATTTATGTTCCAGAAATCACCGCCATGTTTGCGGCTGACGTTCAGCTCAAAGCCCTTATTCACATCACTGGGGACGGCTTCTTCAATCTTACTCGGACCGCGGCCGCAGTGGGATATCATATTCATACCCTTCCGCCGCCGCCGCCGCTCTTCACGGTGTTACAGGATGTTGGACAGATCACTGACGCGGAAATGTACCAAGTCTACAATATGGGGATTGGCTTCTGCGTCGTGGTTGCTGAGGCGGAGGCTGAGCGTGTGATACAGATCGCCGCCGATCATGGCGTCCAGGCTTGGCGTCTCGGCACGACGGTCGCCTCTCCGGAGCGGACGATCATCATCGAGCCTCGGAACCTCAAGGGCACGGCGGGGCGTTTCGGTCCGCTGGAATGACGGCGGCGCTATGACCGACGTAAACGACCCACATAGCCTTGCCAGCCTTAATCGCAAATCGCTCCTTGAACTGACCGTCGTCGGCCGAAAGACGGGCACACCACGCACAGTCAAAATCTGGTTTGTCGCCACCCAGAACAAGATTTATGTCTCATCCGGTCGAGGTTCGAACTCGCAGTGGGTCAAGAACCTGAAACAGACGCCGACCGTCACCTGTCAGATAGGTGCGACCCGCTTCCAAGGTATTGCAGTCTGGCTGGAGGAGAAACGGGTCCGGAATACTGTTTTTCCGCTCTTCTTTCGCAAATATTTTCGGGCTCGCATCTTTCGCTGGATCGGCTGGTATAAAGAGGCTTTCGCTTTTGAGATCACCCCGCAGCAAGCCCAGGGCTGAAACTTCCTTTGCTTACAGGACTTCAAAGCGGTGAGTGCAGACAGGCTCACCCAAGCGTCCCGTCCCTAGTCGGTCATCACATCCAAACGCAGACAGAGGTCGGTCAACGCGGGATAGTTCTCAACGACTGCCTGGCCCTCGGGTGTAGCCTTGTCGTATAGGAAGAATAATTGTCCGTAGACCGCCAGGTCGGCAACACTAGGCTGGTCCAGGCCAAAGAAGAAGGGACCCCGCCCAACCATCTTGACCAAAGCCGCTAAGTGCCCATCGAGTTCGCGTACCAGTATGTCTGCGGGCAGACGGCCCGTCCCTTGAGCCCGAACCTGTGACCGCATCAGGCGTGGCGCCGTGATCCTGATGAGAGGACGCAACAGCGGCGGTGCCGCAGACACAAAAATCTGGAGTGCGCGTTTTGCATTGGCCGGGATCGTCCACCGCAGGGCCATGCCATACCAATACAAGGACTCGTCCACCCAATCCTCAATCAAGCGTTGTTGCGCGGCAATCAGGGGATCGGCCGACAGTAGTGGCGGGTCCGGCTGGTAGGTGTCAAGCGCACGCAGGATAAACGTCGAATCAAAGAGCAGCCGCCCATCCAACTCAAGCGCCGGCATCTTGCCCGTCGTGGGATTATGCCGCCGCAGGTCCTGAAACGTGTGTGGCTCATGTATCTCAAACGGCAGTCGTTTGAGCATGAGGCCCCGATAGACCTTCTCCACAAAAGGTGAGCGCCGTGAGCCGTGGAGAATGATTCTGCGCTGGTCGGCCATCGACCTTAACGCAGACTGCGAAAGAACGCCCGAATATCCTCGACCAGTAACGCAGGCTGCTCCATGGCCGCAAAATGGCCGCCGGCCGGCATGGCAGTCCAGTGCTGAACATTATACGCCCGCTCGGCCCATTCCCGCGGCGGGCAGGCAATCTCTTTGGGAAAGGCGGCGATCCCGGTGGGTGCGCTCACTTTTTCGTCTTTTCCCAGCCGCCACGGATAGTGCCGCTCTTCATAATAAATGCGGGACGCCGCATGGAAGGTCTGCGTGACCCAGTAAATCATGACGTTGGTCAGCAGTTGGTCTTTGGTATAGGAGTTTTCTGGATTTCCGTCACAGTCACTCCAAGTCCGAAACTTTTCAACGATCCAGGCGCATACTCCAACCGGCGAGTCGTTGAGTGCAAAGCCCAAGGTCTGAGGCTTGGTACCCTGAATTTCCTGGTAGCCGCGTTCCTCGCGTTGCCAGGTTCTCATACCTTTTAGAAATTCCTCTTCCGCAGGGCTCAAGTTTTGGCGGTTGGCTGGGTGGGGCGCGATCCCGACCATATTGAGATGCACACCGATCAGCTGCTCAGGGTAGGCATAGCCTAGCCGGGACGAAATCATGGAGCCCCAGTCGCCCCCCTGGGCACCGTAGCGCTCATAGCCAAGGACCTCTCTCATCAAGACGGCGAACCACTCAGCCATGCGGCTGATATTGACTTTGCGCTCTTGGGGTGGGTCGGAAAATCCATAGCCCGGTAGAGATGGCACCACCACATCGAATGCGTCGGCCGGGTCACCACCATAGGCGGCGGGATCGGTCAACGGCCCAATCACATCCATAAACTCATAAAACGAGCCAGGCCAACCGTGCGAAATAATCAGCGGCAGCGGCACGGGACCTTTCCCACGCGCATGGATAAAATGAATCCCCTGTCCGTCTATAGTAGTTTTGAAATGTTTCCAGCGATTCAGCGCCCGTTCCTGAGCACGCCAGTCATACTCAGTGCGCCAGTATTCAACGAGTTGCTGGATATAGGAAAGATTCGCGCCGTAGTCCCAGTCTGAATCGGGCAGCTCGCCCGGCCAGCGAACACGGCTGAGCCGATTTTCCAGATCCTTCAGCACCGCATCCGGAATAGCAATCGTAAAAGGTTCCGGTGGTGGGTATGCCATGTGTATTTCTCCTTCCGTATTGCAGCACGGATGCAGACGCCGCCCCGCCTCAGGCATCGGGTATCCGCTCCGTTTCAGTCCTGAGGGCCCGTTCGCCTTTTCCGCCGTGCCTTCAGCCTCTCACCCATGACTTTTTCATGGCCGCGGTCGCTGGGCTGATAATACCGTCGTTGGGTCAGCTTCTCAGGCAAATGAGTCTGGGTCACAACGGCATCTTCGTAATCATGCGCATACTGGTACCCCTTGCCATACTCCAGGTTTTTCATCAGTTTTGTTGGCGCGTTCCGCAAATGGAGCGGAACGGGCAAAGGACCATGGGTCTGCACATCTGCCTGGGCGGCGGTCATGGCTTTATATGACGCGTTCGATTTGGGCGCGACCGCAAGATAGGTGGCGGCTTGGGCTAATGGAATACGCGCCTCCGGCAGCCCGACGAAATGCACCGCTTCCTTGGTCGCTATAGCCAGAGACAATGCCTGCGGGTCGGCATTGCCAATGTCTTCGGCTGCGAAGATGACCATCCGTCTGGCAATAAAGAGAATATCTTCCCCCGCCTCCAGCATGCGCATCATCCAATATAAGGCCGCATCGGGATCACTCCCACGCAGGCTCTTAATAAAGGCGGAAATGACATTATAGTGTTCCTCCCCAGCCTTGTCGTACAGGATCGCCTTCCGCTGGGTTGCTTCTTGCACCAGGGCCACGTCCAGGCATGTGGCTTTTTTCTGGACCGCCAGGGTCGTTGCCACCTCAAGGGTATTTAAGGCGACCCTGGCATCTCCCTGCGCAGACTCGGCGATGGTCCGCAGCACGGCTTCGTCCGCTTCAATCTGATGCTGCCCAAGGCCGCAGTCGGTGTCCTGTAAGGCGTGAGACAGAATCTGGACGAGATGCTCTGCTTCAAGCGCTTCCAGCACCACCACGCGAGAGCGCGACAAGAGAGGAGCAATCACTTCAAAAGATGGATTTTCCGTTGTTGCGCCAATCAGGATAATCAGTCCCTGTTCTACATGCGGCAGAAAGGCGTCCTGTTGGGCTTTATTGAAACGGTGGATTTCGTCCACAAATACAACGGTCGACTGCCCCGTTTGCTGCTGGTGCCGCTGCGCATCCGCCAGGATGAGACGCAGCTCTTTAACCCCGGACAGCACCGCTGAAAAGCTCGCCCATGGCAATTCTACAGCCTGGGCGAGCACCCGGGCCAGGGTCGTTTTGCCACTGCCGGGCGGCCCCCATAGGATCAGAGACGTCAGCGTTTTCTGCTCGATCATTTGGCGCAGGAGGCGACCCGGCCCGAGGAGATGCATCTGGCCAATATAGGTATCCAGCGTCTGGGGTCGCATGCGCTCGGCCAGAGGGGCTTTCTTGGTTACTTCCTTTTCGGCAGTATGAGCAAATAAATTATGCTGGTCCTTCAGGTGAGGCTGACGGATTGCCATAGGTAGGCCATTATACGCGAGACACGGAGAAAAGGGAGCGCCTTCACCGCCCCGCTCGATATATGCAGACAATCGGTCTGGTCATCAAAGTCAATACGCCAGCAGCGATTGCGCTGGGTCGCGACCTAATTGCCTGGCTGCAAGAGCGCGGTAAGAGCATTCTGCCGGAGGACCGCACCAGTGAAGAGCTCGGTCTGGGGCGAGGGTGGCGTAAAGTCGAGATCATGGCCCAGGCCGACCTGGTTGTCGTGCTAGGCGGTGACGGGACGCTGCTCAGCGTTGCCCGTCGGGCAACGCCACGGGAAGCACCTATTCTTGGCGTCAATCTTGGCGGGCTGGGCTTTTTAACCGAAACAACGACCGAAGAGCTGTTTACTACGCTCACACGCATCCTCGCTGGCGATTATACAATCGACCGGCGCAGCCTGCTCACGACCACACTTGTCCGCGACAAGCAGCCGATTGGCACTTTTCAGGCGCTGAATGACGCGGTCATTAATAAAGGGGCTCTGGCCCGTATTATGGATCTTGCCACCTGGGTAGATGGCAAACACTTATGTACCTATAAAGCGGACGGACTCATTGTCGCCACCCCAACCGGCTCGACCGCCTATTCGCTGGCGGCGGGCGGGCCGATTGTTGATGCCTCGCTTGGCGTTGTCGTGCTGACGCCAATCTGTCCGCATACGCTGACAAATCGCCCGGTTATTCTCCCGGACCAAGCCGATATCAACGTTGTGGTTCAGACTCCGGATGAGGACGTCACCCTGACCCTGGACGGCCAAGAAGGGCATCCGCTCAAGAGTGGGGACACCGTGTGTATTCAACGCTCTCGCGTGACCGTACCGCTCATCATCTCCCCCAATCGGACCTTCTTTGATGTCCTGCGCAGCAAACTTCGCTGGGGGGAGAGATAGCTCCACCGTCCGCCCGGCCTCAGGCTTCGATTCGAATCCCTTAGCTACCGTTGATGTAGAAGCGACAACCCTGGCTCGCTTTCAACCATACTTCGTCCGGTATGCGCCTTGACCGGACTCGATAGGCTCCCATATATAAAATGCGGGTAACCAAGAGAGAAGGAAGAGCACCGTGAGATATTCTGCTTTTGTTTTTGCGACCGTGATCACACTGAGTTTCTTTTTTCAGCCGTCTCCCGCCAGAGCAAACCCCTGTCAGGAAGCGCAAGAGTATCTGGGTCTCACCCTCCATCCAACCAAGCAAAAAGATGCACCCGGTCTCCCTATTGCTGAGATTGCCCAGCTCACCCCAGGCTCACGCGTTGGGTTACGCAAGGGCGACGTCCTTGAGCAAGTGAATAGCTGGCCTATTCAAAACTGTAAGAGTTATCGCAAGGCAGTCCGTGATGCTCAGAAAAAGCAAAAGGCTGTCCTGCTGTTAGTCGCCCGTAAGGGGAAGCGACGCCCGATCTTTTTTGAGCCCGAAATTTGGCAACGGATAGAAGAGAAGAAAGAGGAGAAACAGGCGGTCGCCGGCCTGCAAACCATGTTGACGGCACCGTTGCCGGAAGGGATGCAAGCGAGAACGGGTGCCATAGGCGACCAGGCCCTCGCCACCTTGCGCGGACTGGAAACGCTGGCCGTGCTGTCCGGCCCCCTTCCAGTCTACGAAAAGGGCGTACGAGAGGCCAGGAATCGTATCCGCACCTTGGGCCGCCAAAGCCAAGGAGATGCAGAAAAGCGCGTGGTGGCCGGCGCCAGAGTCCTCTTTGGTTATTATGAGACGGCCCGTGCGATCCGTCAGTATAAGCATGACTACATCAGCAGTGAACGGAAAGACATCCGGCAGGGTCGGGCCATAAGCTTTACTTCCGAAGCCGTTCCTTATTTTTACGATTCACCTGTCACCGCATGGGTGGATAAATATCCGTTTCTCCGTTCGAGCATTAAAGACTCGCCGGATAAACTGGGCTTTGACTTCATTGAGCGGCCTGGCAGCTGGGACCCGGACCGCGCGGTTCAACTCCTGTGGCGGCAGGCCCGGAATGAAACGGACAAATTTGCCCGCTGGGTGAACGGGCAGGCGAACGCCCGGTCAACACCCTAAGATTTCTGGCTAAAAAGAGGGAACCTCGGGTTCAGTCTCAATCGTGCGCCTCTTCCCACAGTCAGCCAGAGTTATCGGCGGGCGTGCCTCGGCCATACGCTGCGCGTACGCATGCCTGCCTCGATTGCCCTCTTGAAAAATACCACTCACCCCAGATAAACATCTCATTCCGGTCGTGACCTATCGACACAGCACAGCACGAATCACAGCAAGGAGGGAAGTATGCCCCTAGGTCAGCAGGAACAAGCCTTTATTGACCAACTCGTGGCCGCCGGTGGTCGCGGCTTTAATGAAATGGAGGTTGCAGAAGCACGCCAAGCCATTCAGCAGCTCTTCCAGATTGAGAATCCAGAGCCGGTTGCCAAGGTTGAAGATCGGAATATTCCGACCCCGAACGGTGACCTGCCGGTTCGAATCTATACGCCCGAGGGAGACGGTCCGCTTCCCGTTCTGGTCTTTTTTCATGGGGGTGGCTGGGTGGTCGGCGACCTCGAAAGCCACGATGCAACCTGTCGCGCCCTGACTAACGCCGCCGGTTGCATCACGATTGCCGTCGATTACCGCCTCGCTCCGGAGCACAAATTCCCCGCGGCGCCTGAAGATTGTTACGAAGCGACCAAATGGGCGGTGCTCAATGTCGCTTCTATTGGCGGCGACCCGCAACGGGTGGCGATTGGCGGTGACAGTGCTGGCGGCAACCTAGCCGCAGCAGTGGCGCTCATGTCCGGCGATCGTGGTGCCCCTTCGCTCGCCTACCAACTGCTGCTCTATCCGGTCACCAACCATTCCTTTGATACCGAGTCGTGCAAGCAGAACGGGGAAGATTATCTGCTGACCAAGGACTCCATGGTGTGGTTCTGGGACCATTATCTTGAAAACGACGAGGCCGGAAAGAGCCCGTACGCCTCCCCGCTCCTGGCCAAATACGTGAACAGTCCGCCGCCAGGGTTGGTGATCACGGCCGAGTTTGATCCTCTGCGCGACGAGGGCGAGGCCTACGGCAAAAAGCTCCAAGACGCCGGTGCGGATATCACAATATCCCGCTACGACGGAACGATTCACGGCTTCTTCAGCTTCTTCCATCTTGATGCCCAGAAGAAAGCGCTAGCGGAAGTGGCTGAGGGGCTGAAAGCGGCGTTTGCTCAATAAACGCGTACGAGACTGCGCGCCTATTTCTTTACCGTCGAATATAGAGGGGCGGCCACACCGGGCTGCCCCTTCTTTTTACAACTCTTTCTTCCAATCTCGTCCGGCATTGACTGTCCCCTGTCAGGGCATTAGCTTGAGAAAAGGATAGTCAACTCCACGGAGGTATGTATGGCTTCAACGATGACGTATTCTCGGCCCGCGGCCTATGCATCCGAGGTGGCGCGCGCGGAGTTTATTCGCCGCACGTATACCCACCTCGCGTTGGCGATACTGGCCTTTATCCTGGTTGAAAATCTCCTATTGCAGTCGTCGTTTGCGCCCGCTCTGGTTCAGACCATGGTTGGTGGTTACGGCTGGTTCGTCGTGCTCGCCGCATTCATGGGCGTGTCCTGGCTGGCCGACCGCTGGGCGCAGTCTGATACCTCGCCGCAGATGCAATACCTGGGACTGGGTCTGTATATCGTGGCCCAGGCGGTCATCTTTCTCCCCATGCTGTATATTGCGACGCACTATAGCTCGCCGGATGTGATTCCGACGGCGGGGCTGATGACCTTGCTGCTGTTTGGTGGGCTGACGTTCACGGCTTTCACCACCCGCAAAGACTTCTCCTTTCTACGAGGCATTCTCACCGTAGGCGGATTTGTCGCCCTGGGGGTGATCTTGGCCAGCATGCTGTTTGGCTTTAGCCTGGGGTTGTTCTTCTCCACCATTATGGTTGCCTTTGCCGCCGGGTCTATTCTGTATACGACCTCGAACATTATTCACCACTATCGGCCCGACCAGCACGTCGCCGCCTCGCTGGCGCTGTTTGCCGGTGTGGCCCTGATGTTCTGGTATCTGCTGCAAATTCTGCTCTCCCTGGCGAATGATGACTAGCGATCAGGGCAACCCGTGTGGTTGCCCTGTGTCGGGCCGCTTCCTCAGCATCTCCATTCCGTCAACGTTGCTGTCCCAGCACAATCCCCGTCAGCAGGCCTACCGCCCCTATCCCTTGGAGCAGACTCACTGACTCGTTAAGAAATATCCAGGCCAACAGGGCAGCTCCAAGAGGTTCGCCAAGAATCGCCAGTGCGACCAGTGTCGGAGACATATAGGCCAATGCCCAGTTCAGAATGGTATGGCCCAACACTTGAGGGATAAGGGCAAGCAGGATCAGGACGAGGTAGACCCGTGGGGCATAGCCCAGTAACGGCAGTTGGAGGACAAAACAGCCGGTGAGTAAGGTAACCGCCGCACACCCATAGACCAGCCCGACATACACGCTCAGGCCGAGACGCGGTCGAGCCAGGCGTCCACACAGCAGGTAGGCAGAGATCATGACTGCACCGCATATGGCTAAGACATCGCCATACAGCGCGGACTCTAGGGCTGGCCCTGCCTGCTGAAAATCGTTCCAGCCTATACACAGGCTGCCCAGTAATGCCAAGCCTATCCCACACCACTGCCGCCGGACGAGTCGCTCTCGCCAGATGAGATAGCCGGCGATAGCGAGCAGGAGCGGATTCATGGTCACCAGTGCCACGGAACTCGCGACAGAGGTGTAGCGGAGCGAGGCAATCCAGGCGGCAAAGTGGAGTGCCAGACACAGACCGGCCACACTCACCACCAACAAGTCAGGAAGCGATGGTGAGCTGCCCGCAGTTCGGATCCGGACGAGGCTCAGCGGGGTGAATATCAGCGCGGCGAGACCCAGCCGGAAGGCAGCTACCACGAGCGGCGGGACGTCGGGGACAAGTTTTATCAGCGGCGCGGCTGTCGAGATGGCGAGGATGCCCACGCCCAGAACAGCGAGCGTTCCACGCGGCCTGGCTCCACTCATCCGAGCTAAAGAGGCAATGTCTCCTTCCATAGCGACGAGATGCTGGAGACGTTTTCTCTTCGCGGAACGGGCTTTACAGTTGGAACTGCATCATGCCGAATCCTACGACCATGGTTCCTTCTTCATACATGACGACTTCGCCCTTTGCGCCTTCGACCGCCCCAGCCACCGCAATCCAGTTCCGAATCTCGTGCGTGCCGTTGCCGATCGCATCAATCTCCGCATCCGTGATATCGAGCATGGCCGGGTCCTGTTGGCACAGGAGATCGAGGAATTTTCTATCGAAGTGCGCGTCCACCTTGCCCATATCCGGCGTGCCAACCGCATGCGACAACCCACCCGTACCGAGCAGGGCCACGCGGCGGGAGCTATCCCACGACCGGATGGCTTGTCCGACCATCCGCCCAAAATCATAACACCGCTTCAGGCTCGGCAGGGGCGGCAGGACACAGTTCTGAATCAGCCACAGATAGGACATATCCCACTGCGGCGTGAGAAAGTTCAGACAGGTGAGAAATCCATGGTCCAAGCCCACTTCGCCAATCCGCGTCAAATCGAAGCCTTGGCGAACCCCCTCGTCGAGGACCGCTTCAGCCAGCTCCGGCTCAAAATTGACCGAGATACTGTTGCAGGGCACGCCGAGCCAGTTTTCCACTGGGCCGACGCTCGTCTCAGCGGTCACCACACCAAACGACGGATAGCGACGCGGGTCAAGCGCATTAAAATGTTCGTCTGAGATAACGACGATCGTATCGGCTCCAGCAGAGGTAAAGGTTTCTCGGAGGGTATCGAAACCCGTATTGATCCTTCCCCAGGTGGCCTCATCCGCCATCTGGGGCGCACTCATCATCAGGGGACTGTGAACTGACGACATGGCTGCAACGATATTCGCCATTTGGTTCTCCTTTTTTCTCGTTTGACGGGTCTCCGAGTTGGCCGCCCTACCCGGTCGCTTCTTTCACCTGCTGCACATACTGCGGAATCTCTACCCCCATGGCTAAGGCAAACTGGACCAGAATGTAGGGATGAATCCCGTGCGTATAGAGCCACCCCCAGTCTGGGTCTTTGAGCCGCGTCCGCTCTTCGTCCGTGACATCGTAGTTTGCCAGAATTACCTCGGGGTCTTTCTGGTACTGGGCCAACTCCGTCTCGGATCGGAACAGGTCAACCAACATGATGTTTAGGCTTTGCGCACTCATAGGTCCTCCCTCTTCTCTCAGAGCCTGTTGTGACAGCCCCCCTGCTCCTCGTATACGCGCCTCAAATATAGCTTGTCAATCGACACAAACCGGTGTCTACTAGGGAAAGAAGGTGGGAGGAGAAAAGCGCTTATCAAGGAGGTGCTCAGATGAGCCTTTCACCCATGGACAATGCGCCCGTCGCGTTGAGTTGGCCGACGCCAGTGGGGATGACCTCAGTCCCGTATCAGGTCTTTTGCGACCCTACCGTCTACAACCTGGAACAGGAACGCATCTTCAGAGGTCCAACCTGGAGCTATGTAGGGCTCGAAGCGGAGGTGGCCAACCCCGGCGATTTCCGAACAACCTTTGTCGGCGACACGCCCGTCGTTGTGTCACGCGACAAAGCGGGGAAGCTGCACGCCTTTGTGAATCGCTGCGCGCATCGCGGGGCAATGGTGTGTCGCGAGTCTCGGGGCAACCGGGCCACCCATACCTGTATCTACCACCAGTGGAGTTATAACCAGCAGGGCGATCTAATCGGCATTCCGTTTCGTACCGGTATCCGCCGTCAGGGCGGGTACCCGACCGACTTTGATCCCGCCCAGCACTCCCTCCGGAAACTGCGCGTGGATACCTATAACGGGCTGATCTTTGCCTCCTTTTCTTCCGAGGCTGAATCGCTGGCCGACTATCTGGGGCCGGCCATGCGGCCGTGGCTCGACCGGGTCTTCAACCGACCGGTCCGGGTGCTAGGCTACGCCCGCCAGTTCGTTCATGCCAACTGGAAACTCTACTCGGAGAATGTAAAAGACCCCTATCACGCCAGTCTTTTGCACCTTTTTCACACCACTTTTGGTATCTATCGTTCATCTCAAGGGGGCGGTGTGATTATGGATGAGTCGGGCCGACACAGCATGCTGCGCGCGTATAAAAAGACGGAGCAAGAAGAGGTGGCCGCCTACACAGGTAAGAACATCCGCAGTTACCAGACCGACTACACCCTCGCCGACCCCTCGCTTCTCACTTCACGCAAAGAATTTGAGGTGGAATTAACCAACCACATTCAGATGATTTTTCCGTGCCTGGTCGTCCAGCAGATTCAAAACACGCTGGCGACCCGACATATTCTGCCCAAGGGACCGGATCAGTTTGAACTGTTGTTTACGTTCTTTGGCTATGAAGATGATGACGAAGAAATCCGCCGTATCCGTATCAAACAGGCCAATCTGGTCGGCCCGGCCGGTTATATTTCCATGGAAGATGGCTACGCCACCGAATTGGTCCAGCAGGCTATCGCCCGGGAAAAGGACGAATGCTCCCTGCTCGCCTTCGGTGGTACGGGAAGAGAGAATCAGGAGAATCTCTTAACCGAGAGTGCCATTCGTGGCTATTGGGATTATTATCATAATCTCATGGGCTTTCACTAAGAGCCCGGCTGTCGTCCCTGTTTCTTAGCTGATGGCGGCCTGCGCTTCGTCGGTCGTACGGGCGTACAGGTGATCGACGTGGTGGTGTTCGGTACACCCTTCCGGCGACCGCTCCACCTGGAGCGTGATGTGCTGGAGACCAAAGTCGCGAGCGGCAATCTCCCGCAGGCGGGTGACAGGGGCGGTTCTACGGACCGCCCCTGTTTCGTTGTTTACTGAAGCGCGCCTTAGGCCGCAGCGATATCAGGCACGATCTGTTCGCGTTTGCCGGAGGCCGGCAGCGAACGCGAACCCGGCGCCACCTCAAACGGCCCAGGCAGATCGAGCTCTTTGGCCATTTCACGCATGGCCGGCAGGACTTCCTGGCCAAGCAGACGCAGGCAGGTTTTGCGCTGCTCAAAATCCATCGGACCGTGGTGATACCATAGACCCATGATGCCGGGTCGGAGGGTTTCACACATTTTCCGAAGCTTCTTCATCACCGTCTCCGGTGTACCGGCCATAATCAGATCGCTGTCAAGAGAGGCCTGGAAACCCGACTCAATGCTCCGCTTGATTTCTTCGACGTCAATCTCACCCTGGGTATGCTTGATGATTTCGGCGCCGGTGCGCGGGTCGGTCAAAGCTTGCGCCAGACGCTTGGTCGCGGCCTTGGAGTTGTATCCCGGAGGGAACATCCATTCAGCGCGGGCAAACGAGCCGAATCCACCGCCAAAGACAAAGCCCCTGGCCAATTCATGCGCCTTCTCCTCCGTCTCGGCTACACACACGTTCTGCAGATAGCCGAAGTTTTCCGGCCCGGCCTGATAGCCTTCCTGCTCGGCAACATCGGCGTACAGATTCACCATCTCGACCGTGGCTTCGACATTAGTGCCCAGCGCCACATAGGGATAGCGGTGTTTGGCACTCCAGATGACGGTTTCCGGGCTGATCAGCCCCGGAATCCATTGTTGCGGCACCGGCTTCTGCACCGGCAACTGCCAGGGATTCACGTTCCGGTAATGGTAGTGTTTACCCTCGTAGCGCCATGGTCCCGGTTTGGTCCACGCCTGTTGAATGAATTCATGGGCTTCGTTAAAGCGCTCCCGATTGTAGGCCGGGTTGATGTTATTGGCGAGTTGTTCCGTACCCGCACCACGCACCCAACCCGGTACCAGACGGCCGCCGGAAATCATATCAATCGTGGCCAACTCTTCGGCCAGTCGCAACGGATCGCCCACCGGGAGGGGGTTACCGAGCAGGACAATTTTCACCCGTTTGGTGATACGGGCCAGAATGGAGGCTTCCACATCCATAACCCCACCACCACAAAACGGGGTCTGGTGGTGCTCGTTGAGCATGACGCCATCAAAGCCCAGCTCTTCGGCATAGACCCGCTCGTCCAGATACTCATTCATGAGCTGGCCGCCTCGGTCGGGGTCAAACATGGTGTTCGGGAGACCAAAATAGCTACTCCCGTTTTCGATAATCGCATCCTCGGAGACATCGACGTATTCACGTTCCGAGAAAGACATAATATGCATATGCAGTCCTCCCTTTTTCCTCGTTCTTACGGTTTGAGATTGACCCGCCTGTACCGCTGGTAGGCGAATGTACCGACTCTTTCATATTTTAGGGACATATAGCAAGAGACCGGCAGGAGAGGGAGTCCACCCCAGCACTCACACGACAGCCCTCCGAGGGGGAGACACCTCATGCTTCATCCCGGAACACGGGCATGACATATTTGGCAAAGCGTTCGAGCGAGGGCACGACGTGTTCGTGCTTCATGCCGCCCTGGGCGATTTCAAGAATCAAATAGTTCGTGCCGTAGAACTCTTGAGCCCAGCGGATACGTTCGACCAGATTCTCGGGATCACCAACCAGGACCAAGTTACGCTTGTCCAAATCCTCGAAGGTTAGCCCGGCAAAGAGATGCGAGATCGTCCCCTTGTGGTAGGCAAACGACTGAGAGGTTAAGGCGCCACGCTGGGCCAAGGCCCCAAAGAAGGCGTAATACGTCAGCGCGTGCTGACCTCCGTTGCGCCTGGCTTCTTCGTTCGATTTGCCACAATACATCTGGTACACGCCGGCGACATCGTGGGCGGCCGGCTCATGGCCATTTTCCCGGAGCGCTTGACGGTAGAGGCCGATGCACTCCTGGACGTGCTCTTGATTGGGTAAGAAAAAAGCGGTCGCCAAATGAAAGCCCCGCTGACCGGCCCACTGGTAACTCTCGGGCGTAATCGCCCCGGAAGCATAGATAGGCGGGTGGGGCTTTTGCAGCGGACTGGGGAAGAACGTGTAGTCTTCGAGCTCCCAGAATTTGCCGTGATACGAGAAGGGCTGCGGACTCGTCCAGGCTGTACAGATAATATCCGTCCCCTCGTGATAGCGCTCGGTATTTTCCGCTTCGTCCACACCAAAAATTTTATGCGAGTATTTCAGAAAGCCTCTGCCGATGCCGTACTCCAGGCGGCCACCGGAGAGCACATCGACCATGGCGTACTCTTCGGCCAGTCGGATAGGGTTATTGAGTGGTACCAGGGAGATGCCAGTCCCGAGCCGAATGCGTTTGGTCCGGCCAGCTGCCGCCATAGCCATGACCGGCGGCGACCCAAACGAATAGCCCGAGTAGTGGTGCTCGCCAAACCAGACCGCGTCAAATCCGAGTTCTTCTTCCAGTTCGACCTGTTCCAGAATCTGGTTGTAATACTGCTCGGCCGAGCCGTGGATGTCGGGGTAATAGTCGGTGTTGTAGAGAATAGCGAATTTCATGCTCCCTCCTTGCCGCGTGCCCGCTACGCACCGATGAGTGATTACCGGGCAACGCGCTGGCTCGCCTCTCAACCCGCACGCAGCATCTGCCCCGGCAGTGCGCCGGAGTGCTCGCCCTGAGTGAGCACGATCTCCCCGTTCACGACAACATGGTGTATGCCTTCGGCGCGTTGTACAAAGCGCCGCTCTCCACCCGGTAGGTCGTTCAGCATCACTTTTTCCCCAGCATCAACCGTGTAGGAATCAAAAACCACAAAGTCCGCAGCTTTACCTGTTGCAATCACACCTCGATCCAACAAACCAAAAAGCTGGGCCGGTTCGGAGGTGATGCGCTGCACCGCTCGTTCCAGACTCATGGCCTGACGCCTGCGCACCCAGGTCCCGAGCAGATAGGTCGGATAGCCAGCGTTACACAGCATATCGACATGCGCCCCGCCGTCCGACAAGCCGATCAACACACGCGGGTCCGTAATGACTTCCTCAACCAAGTCGAGATCAAAATTCAGCATGGCCAGGGAGAACTCAGTCACCAGATCATCGGCCAAGGCCAGATCGAAAAAGGTGTCAAAGGGGTCGGTACCGGCCTGCTGACTCAGCTCCGCAATGCTTTTCCCCAGCCACGCCTGATGTGCCGGTTTGCCGACCTTGCACACCTGCGTCTGTTGCCACTGGCCGCTGAACGCTTTGGGCGTTGCCGTACACGCCGCCCGGAACGCCGCCCGGAAGGTCGGGTCGGCATAGATCCGTGCCTGTTCTTCAGCGGTACAATTAAACAAGGAGTGACACACGTCATACGCGCCCAGGATAAAGGGGTTGCGCAGATTGAACTGGAGCTCTGTAGGCTGGCAGCTCGCCTGGGGAATCCCTCCGCGTTGAATCAGTCCATCGGTATTGGTCAACAGTTCGCGGTGCGCGGTTGGCTGGTCACTCCGCGTTTGCACCGACAGCCAAGTGACCGGACGCTGGCTTTCGGCCAGCAGGAAATCAATCAGCTCGGGACTACCCGAGGGCAGGATAGATGATCCGGCGCCTCCCAGGTTCACCTCGATCGCGCCCTGCCCGAGGTCGCGTAGCACATTTGCATACGCCCGTAGCTCGTCCCGACTGGCGAGACGACACGCCAGAGGGCGACCCTTGAAGCCTACGTGTTGCGTGGCCACGGTGGTGGAAAAGCCGAGCGCCCCGGCCTGTACGCCTTCTCGCAGGAGGGTCGCAATCCGCTGGGTCTCGTCAGGCGTTGCGGCCCGTTCCTGGGCGGCTTCCCCGATGACGTAGGATCGAATCGGCGACAGCGGAACCAGAAAACCGAGATTGATTCCCATCCCCGTCCGGAACGGAGCGGCCATGAAATCCGCCAGGCTCTCCCACCCCCAGGTCACGCCCTGTGATAACACCTCAAAGGACATCCCCTCCACATTGACCAGATCCCAGGCCAGCACCTCCCGCTTCTCGGGCAGACACGGCGCAAGCCCCACCCCGCAGTTTCCCATCACCACACTCGTCACCCCGTTCCACGAAGAACAGGAAATCAGCGGGTCCCAGCAGACCTGGGCATCGTAGTGGGTGTGAGGGTCAATAAAGCCTGGGGCGACAATCAGATCGGATGCGTCAATAACGCGGAGAGCGTTCTCATTGAGTGTCCCGGTTGGCGCAATTTCGGCGATCCGGCCCTGCGCCACCCCAATATCGGCCCGATAGCGGGCCGCACCCGTGCCATCCACAACGGTTCCGTTTTTGATCAACAGATCGTAGGCCATGCTTCTCCTCTTTATCCCACGCAGTTACGCAGCCTCTTGAGCCAGCAGCTTGTCCACGGCCCCCTCCACCACCGTTCCTTTGAAAAAGTCGGGATTGGTCCCCGTCCATAGCGTGGTCGGATTGGTGAAGACAAAATCCCGAAAGTCATCTGGGGTGATCACGTCGTGCTCGACCAGTTCGTGGGCCTCTTCCAGAACTTCTTCCATGTCGGGCACGTCCCAGTGACCGATATCCGAACTGAAAATGGCCTTGAGACGAGCGCCAAACGGGTTCAGCCTGGCATTAAACGCTATGGCATTCATAGGATCATCAGCTTCACAACCGAAATAGAAATTAGGAATAAACAAGCCTTTGATGTCTTCGGCTTTTTCAATCCCGCAGTGCGCCCAGTCATCCAGCGTGTTCGGGTCTTCGCGGGTACCGCCCATCAAGTTTTTTTCATCGATCAGACGGCCGGGATATTCCTTGGCCCATTTGCCGCCGTAGCGTTGATACAAATCGAGCAACTGCTCGGAGTTCAGATTGGCCGGATCGTAGTTGGCCATCTTTGTGCCGTTGCGCTTCTCCCAGTGGCCGATCATATCGGCGTACAGATTACACGCCCAGCCAACCCCACTTTCCAGGAAGCCGAACTTGAGCGTCGGGAACCGACGCGTGACGCCACTCATGAACATGGCTTTACACAGCGCTTCGCCCGAGGCGGCAAAATGTCCGATGTGGTTATACATATAGTTCGAGATGGAGGTCCGGCTGCCCCAGCCCATGGCCGGCGAGTGAAAGGTCGGCGCGAGCTTCAGCTCGACACAGCGAGCCCAGACCGGGTCATAGTCATACGCGCTGTCCAAACAGAACGTATCCAGCCAAAACGCGTGTTCGGCAACCTCCGGGGCAGCACGTTCGACTACCGGAATGGGACGCTGCACATGCCCGGCCATCATCACGGCCTTGAGACCGAGCTCGTGAACCACAAACTCAAGCTCTTCAATGGCCTCCTGCGGCGTGTGCATGGGAATAGCGGCCGCCGGGGTCATCCGGCTGGCATACTCGCCGAAATACTCCGCATGAAAAGTATTGAGCGCCCGGCAGGCTGCCCGGCGCATTTCGGGGTTTTCAATATGTGGGAACAGTAGGCCCAGCGTTGGGTAGAGAACGGTAAAGTCAAGGCCGATGACGTCCATCCGTTCGGACAAGAGCTTGGGCAGCATGGCGGTTGCGCGATCCAAGGTGTTCTTTGTCGGTAGCGCCCACCACGGCGAGCGCGTCGCGCGTTGGTCCAGACGCTCTTCGGGCGACAAGGAATACCAACGGAACAAACGGCCCCAGCCTCCGGAGTTACGCTCGGGTGAGAGAAAGCGCTTGACCATGGAGGCACCGCCCTCTCGCTTGAGATAGTCGAGAAAGCCGGGTTCAAATTCGACCATATGGCCATCTGAATCAATCACCGGGTGATCCAGCTTGGCTCGGATTGCAGCAGATTTTGATGTTGACATGGCGTCCTCCTCCACTGCCGCCATAGCACTTTGCCGCGCCGGACAAAAGCCTTCTATAACCCACTCCCCTCCTTGGAGGGGTGGCCCGAAGGGCCGGGGTGGGTTCCTCCGGCCTGACCCTCCCCGCCCTGACGCAGCCTACTCAACCGGCTGAAACCCACCCCGCCGCGTTGCGACACCCCTCCCAAGAGGGGATGAGATATTCTCACTCACAAGCTTGCCTATCAAATCGCGGCTGAGTACACTCGCCTCAATACTTCTGGTGCTGAAAAAGGGAGGACGCCATGGCTGAAGATTTCTCCTCTACCCTGCACATTGCCGAAGGCGGCTTTCGTCCACGTCCGGAATTCTTGGACGCCTATATCAAACGCCATGAACAGTTCATGCCCCATGCCGTAGCACAGGCGGGCTTTCGGGAAACCTATGGCGGGCCGATTGCGGGTACTTCCTGGTGGCTCTTCTTTGCCAAGTTTGACACGCTCGAAGCCATGGAAGACTGGCAGCGTGACCATGCACATGTAAAGGTCCAGGATGAAGCCCGAGAAAAATGGTGGACCGCCTATTATCTACGCAAAGGACGGATACTGGCCGACAACGAAGCGGCGACTGGTACCATCCTGAACGAAACCATGCTGCTCAGGGACACACCGCTTTTAGACAAAGAGTCCGGTCAGGTCACCGCTGCACTCTCGGACATTACGAGCTTTGGTATCCTGCCCTATGAGGCGATTAGAAACGAGCATATCCATACCCCCTATGTCTTTACCCGGCTCGGCGGCATTGTGCCGCAGCAGGCAGCCGTGCATTACGTCCTGCTCAGCTCTTGGAGCAGCACCACGGATTGCCAGCGGTGGCAGCAGTCAGCTGGTTATGAGACGCTCTGCGGACTCGGGACCGTTCAGTCCACCTGTTATCAGATTATTCCCGAGCGAAAGCCACGCATGGGCCTCCAGCCGGACCGGATGCAACGTGAATGGATAGCGGCTGAGCACTCCTAGGGCCCGGCCAAAATCTGTAATCCAGCCCGGCTGGACACACGACCCTATCGTCGGGTCGCCTTTTTCGCCACTCAGCCTGTCACAACGAAAATAGTTGCATCTCAAAATTCTTGCGCTACGCTCTTTCCACAGCAACAGGGAAGGAGGGTTGTATGTCGCAAGAGCAAGCCCACTCGACCGTTCTCATCGATAATGAGCGCGTGCGCGTGACGGAGTGGCGTTTCGCCCCCCGTGCGGCAACCGGCTACCATCGGCATGAGTACGACTATGTTGTCGTACCCATGACAACGGGCAAGTTATTGCTGAAAGCTCCGGACGGCGACCACGAAGCCGAGTTGACCCAGGGCATCCCCTATTTTCGGAATGTCGGGGTCGAACACGATGTGATTAACGCCAATGACTACGAGTTCGTCTTTGTGGAAACGGAACTGAAGTAGGAGAAGAGTATGGACACAAAAGCCCTCATTGCAGCGAAACTCGCCGAGTGGAACCTTGAGCTGACCGATGCCGAACTCGATAAGCTGCTGGTCCCGTATGAAAACCTCCTGCGCTGGCAGCGGGTCGTGGAAGATATGCGGCAATCCCGCCAACTGGTTGAGGGCATGAGCATGCCGGAGAGCGAGCCCGTACTGGTGCACGCGCTCGATAAGAAAGGGGGGACCTCATGACGGCTGCCCGAGAACTCGCTTATATGTCGATTGAGGAATTGGCCGGGAACATTCAGCGAAAAGACGTTTCCCCGGTCGAGGTCACCCAGGCCATGCTCGATCGAGTAGAACAACTCGAACCTCAGCTCCATGCCTTTAATACGGTTTTCAGAGATGAAGTGATGGAAGCGGCCCATGCGGCTGAGGCCGAGATTCAGCGCGGGACCTATCGCAGCCCCCTGCACGGCGTCCCCATCGGCATTAAAGACATCTATGAATGCGGGCCAACCACCTGCGGCTCCCAATCGCTGGAACATTATGTGGCCGAAAAGGACTGCACCTCGGTTGCAAAACTCAAGGAAGCCGGCGCGCTGGTCTTGGGCAAGACCGCGACCTATGAGTTTGCCTATGGTTTTCCCACCAAACAGTCCTATTACCAGCCAACGCATAATCCCTGGAACTTGGCTCATGATGCCGGCGGGTCGAGCAGCGGCACTGCGGCTTCGACCGCCGCGGGGATGGCCTATGCCGGTATGGGATCGTGTACGGGCGGCTCCATCCGTTGGCCGGCCCAGTGCTGCGGCATTGTCGGGCTCAAAGCGACCTATGGCCGCGTCAGTCGAGCGGGCGTGTATCCGCTCTCGTGGAGCCTCGACCACACCGGCCCACTCGCCCGAACCGTGACCGACGCAGCCCTCATGCTGCAAGGCTGTGCCGGCTATGACCCGTTGGACCCGGCCTCGGCAGATATACCTGTGCCGGACTTTACCGAGAAGATCGGTCAGGACATTACGGGCATGCGGATCGGGCTGCTACATTCCATTTATGAAGACAACTGTGACCCTAAGCTGCTCGGACCCTATAACCAGGCGGTCCAGCAATTCGAGCGCCTCGGAGCGGAAATCGTTGATGTTCCTTCCATTACGCTGAGCCAACTCCAGGCCATTGAGTGGCCGGGATTATTTTCCGAGTGCGCGGCCATCCACGTGGACAATGTGCGCAACTGTGGGGATAAGTATAATCCCCATGCCAAACTCTTTGTGGCCTACGGTCTCCTGGTCAGCGGAGCGCAATACCTGATGGGGGCCCAGGTCCGCGCCCAGGTACGGGACGATCTCCTCAACGCCCTCGACACTAACGTCGATGTCCTGATGCTGCCCACCGCAGGCTTTCAGGTGAACCCCATTGCCGAAGGCTCGCCCGGCCTGAGCATCGTTTCCGCAGACTTCAGCGTCTACACCCCGATTTTCAATTTCACCGGCCTACCGGCCATTCAGGTGCCGTGTGGCTTTGATACGGATGGTTTACCTGTCGGCCTTCAGATTGCCGGCAAGCCGTTTGACGAGCAGACCATCTGTCAGGTTGGCTATGCGTATGAGCAGGCCACCGAGTGGCATAAGCAGCACCCGGAGTTATAGACGACCGAAAAAGAATGACCGGAGCTGATCCCTATCCGGGCTCTCGCTCCTCTCTCACAGCAGCCTCACAGTGAGGCTGCTGTCGCCTGTAGCAACCGGCTCGCATACGGCCCAAGGTCGCCTATTGGCGCCATGCGATTACCACAAAAGCTAAAGCCCAGTTTGGCGTCCGGGTCGCCAAAGGCGATGGCACCACCCAGACCTAGATGCCCAAACGATCTGGGATTGTGGTTATACGAGGTCAACTCGGAGTTGCGCAGCATAAAGCCACCGTTGGACATCCGGCACGTTAGCCCAAGCGCGTCGGTCTGATACCACGCCTCGGTCATGGCATGGTCAACCAGAGCCTGGCTGAGCAGACGCGAGCCCTCAAGTTCGCCGCCACAGGCCAGGATGCAAAACAATCGGGCAACGCCACGGGCGACACCCTGGCCGTTAAAAGACGGCATCTCCGTAGCCCGGTATAATTCGCTGTTAAAATCCTCTTCGTGGTCCTGTAACGGCAATGGAACCCAGCATTTACCGAGGAGGGTGTTCGTATCCCGGATCGCATCCATAAACGGTCCGTGAGGAGCTTCGTAGATTTCCGCACAACGCTGCTGATCCGCCGCAGACAGACCAAAATGATAGTCGATGTTGAGCGGCAGACCTATTTCCTCACGCCAGAATTGGCCGATGGTCCTTCCGGTGACGCGTCGCACCAACTCGCCGGTCAGATAGCCCAGGCTAACCGTATGATAGCACCCACTCGTGCCGGGCTCCCATAACGGCTCTTGTTCCTCGACAGCCCGGACCATGTTTCCCCAATGGTAGGCATCGCCTTTTCGAGCCTTGAGCGCACCGGGGATAGCCGCCTGGTGGGAAATCACGTGGTTGACGGTAATGTGCTCTTTGCCCGCTTGACCAAACTCTGGCCAGTAGCGGGAGACGGGCTGGCCCAGGTCAATCCGACCCTGATCGGCGAGGATCAACACCGGCAGGATGGAGAGCGGCTTTCCGACCGAGAACATGCACACGAGGGTATCCCGCTCCCAGGACTGCGTCCGTGCTCGATCCTTATACCCACCCCACAGATCAACAACCGTCTTCCCATTCACGACAACGGCCACACACTCGCCAATTTCCTTGCCATCGGCCAAGTTTTGCTCAAGCGCCTCGCGGACGGCCTTGAATGCCGGATCACAGAAACCGGCGACACGTGCGATGGACGGCATAAGACGGACCCCCTCCTACCGAAAATGCGGCATGACCTCTTTGGCAAACAGCTCCATTGAACGCTGTGATTTTTTCGGATCAAGCCCCGCCATCTGCATCCACATCACCAGATGGGTGACGCGTGTTTCCGCGCTGTAGCGCTTAATCTCCTGAATGGCGTCGTCCGGAGTACCGACAATGAGCGGCGCTTGGAAAAAAGACAGGTCCTTGACGTGACGCAACTCACCCACCGGTGGCACCGTGGGGGTGGACATGACCGAGTCGCTCCAGGGCAGGTCGTCAGCCTCCTTAAAGCGCCGGTCATAGGAACTCATCATATAGTACAGATGCGGTTCCACGTCGTCCCAGGCCTGCTCTCGACTCTCGGCCACATAGACCGCCCGCAGTTGGGCAATATGATAATCGTCCGTATTGCGGCCATGCTGCTGGAGTCCGGAATCATACATTTGCTGCAAGTCAGCCCCGCCACTGCCGCCCAGGTGATAGCCCAGTCTCGCGGCCCGGGCGACTGATTTCTCCGCCATCGCCGCGATCCAGATCGGCGGGTGGGGTTTTTGTACGGGCTTGGGAGCCAGGATCACTTCGCGCAGATTGTAGTGCTTACCTTCAAAAGAGAAGCTGTCCTCGGTAAAGCAACGCCGGATAATCTCGGTTCCTTCTTCGAGTCGTGCCGCGCGCTCTTTGCGCGGAATACCGAAGCTGGCGAATTCGCTCAGCCAGTAGCCCTGGCCGAGACCCAGGTCAAGCCGACCGTTGGAGAGGATGTCAACGGTTGCTGCATCTTCCGCGACCCGAACCGGGTTATGCAGGGGCAGGACGATAATATAGGTCCCAAGCCGAATGCGGCTGGTTTTCATAGCCATGGCGGACAGGATCGGCAGCAGGGAGGGCGACCAGGCGTCGTCCGCAAAATGATGCTCGGTCGTCCAGATATGATCGTAGCCCAACTCCTCGGCCAGGACCGCCTGCTCGATATGCTCCTGGTATAGCTGCGGAAACGGCACTTCCCATTGTTTCGGATTTCGAAACGGCAACAGTAACCCAAAATCCATACGTTCCCCTTCTTTCGGCCCCGACCGACCCACGCTTAGAACGTCTCTTTATACGGTCGTAGGTCGATTTCCTGAGCCCAGGCGGTTTTATCCTGGGTATAGAGATGCCAATAGGTATCGGCAATAGCGTCAACGTCCAACAGACCGTCTTCCCCGCGCTGCTCTTTGAGCTGCGGGCGACGGGTGTTCAGCAGGTCGCCGTTAATACCGCCATCGATAATCACATGTGCCACATGTATCCCCTGCGGTCCCCAGTCGCGCGCCATGGTTTGCGACAGAGAACGCAGGGCCGCTTTGGCTGATGCAAAAGAACCGAACGGCGGGCGGCCCTTAATCGAGGCGGTCGCACCGGTAAAGATAATAGTTCCCCGTCCGCGGGGGATCATGCGCCGACCAGCTTCCCGACCGACCAGAAAGCCCCCCAAGCAGCCCACCCGCCAGACCATCTCAAAGAACTCGGCTTCGGTCTCCAGTAGCGGCTTAGGGAAATTATTGCCCGCGTTATACACCACGCAGTCCAGTACACCGTCGCCCTGGTTTTCCACAGTATCAAACAAGCGGAGGACATCAGGCTCCTGCGTGGTATCCGTCACCACTCCGGTTGCGACTCCACCCCTAGCCCGAATGTTCCGCGCGAGCTGCTCCAGCCTTTCCTGAGTGCGCCCTGCAATAAACACGTGCAGGCCCTCACGCGCCAAGCGGTGGCAGACCGCCCCGCCAACCCCGACTTCGGCTCCGACGCCGACCACAATCGCTTTCTTTTGTTCGCCCATCCGACCGCCCTCCTTCATCAGTGGCATAGCAAACAGGGGACGCCGCGCTTCGATATCTCGCTAATATCGTGTAGTCCTCTGATATCGAGGCTTAGAAGTTTCGCTCGTTTTGCTCGCCCGGCCGGACCGGCCGCACCCGGCTCAGCACGAAATTGCGAGCGCTCGAATAGTATAAGCCGGTGAGCCGAAGCAGACGTTTTTCGGGCTCTTCCTTGCGTAACAGGTCCACATAATGCGCCGGACCCTTGATATATAGACTCGGCTCACGATGACGAATTTCGGACAGAAAATTGATTACCGAGAAATCAGTATAGCGGCTCTCTATATCCTGGACCCGAAACCGCAGCGTCTCTCCTTTTCCTACAGCCAGCGTCACGACCTGACTGCCCGGCGCCAAGCTGATCGTCCCGTACAGCTCCATAGCCAGACCACCATGCTGGGCGTGGATCGGACCTCCCCCGTGCATCAGGAGAAATCCAACCAGAAAAAAGAGAAGACGGAGAGGAAAGCGCATAGGATGGTCCTTCAGAGGAAACCAATCGCCCTCAGCTTAAGACCCCGTTGTCCTTGAGGGTGGCGACTTCGTCTACTGAATACCCCAGCACGCGCTGTAACACACTCTCGGTATCCTGGCCAAAACAGGGTGCGGGCCGGCGGACCTGACACGGAGTATACGAGAAGTGCCACGGGATGCCGGCATGTTGCCGCACACCGACCTCCGGGTGCTCAAGCTCGGCAAAGAAGGGGCGGGAGCGCAGGTGCTCGTCTTCGGCCAATTCCTTATTGGTCACGGCCGGAAAGGCGGCCAAACCCGCCGCCTGGAGCGTGCGGGTGACCTCTTCCGCAGACCGCGTGGCAGTCCAGTCCGTGACAGCGGATTCGAGGGCATCTTCGTTGTCCTTCCGATCTGCCAGCGTCGCAAACCGAGCATCACTGGCCAGGTCCGGCTTCTCCATGACCGCACACAGCCGCTGCCACTCGTCGTCGTTCGCCGCCACAATACTGACCCAGCGGTCTTCCCCCTGACAGCGGAACAGGCCATGCGGAGCCATATACGGGTCGCGATTGCCCATCCGCTGGGGTGCGGCGCCGTTCATTTCCTGGGCCATGATCCCTTCGCCCACGAGAGCCACCGAGGTCTCCCACTGCGACATGTCAATATACTGCCCCTCCCCAGTCCGGGCGCGATGCATCATCGCGGCCAACACGGCAAAAGCGCCGTGCAGCCCGCCGTTCGGGTCGCCATAAGAAAACCCGACGCTCATCGGGGGGGAGTCGGGAAAGCCCGTCAGGGAGGCCAGCCCGCTCATCGGCACCTGGGCCGGACCATAGGATACATACGGGCTTTCCGGTCCGGTCGCGCCATAGCCGGAGAGCGCAATCATGATGATATCGGGCTTTATCGTTTTGAGGGTTTCGTATCCCAGGCCCATCCGGTCCATTACACCCGCGGCAAAATTCTCAGCAACGATATCGCTGGCTGCAACCAGCTTTTTTGCGACCTCCAGACCCTCCGGCTTTTTGAGATTGAGGCATATCGAGTGTTTGCCCTGGTTGTACTGATTAAAATACCCACAGCGGTTCGGCCCGGCTTCCCCGTCGGCAACCGGTGGAATACGCCGCGTGACACACAGGCGGCTCTCCGACTCGATCCGAATGACCTCGGCTCCCAGATGGGCCAGTTGCAAGGTACAGAACGGCCCAGCCCACACCCAGGTAAAATCGGCAACACGAACACCCGATAACGGTAATTGCTCAGACATCATTCTTCATACCTTCGTACATACGCTTCTTAGTGAGAGATCCGGGGAACGTCTCCTTGCCAATCCCCAGTTCCCAATCCCCAAATCAAATCACCTGCGTTTCTTGCAACGACTGCAATTCTTCCGGCGCAATCCCGAGTTGCCCGCCGTAGACCTCCTCATTGTGCTGGCCCAGGCACGGGGCCGGACTGCGCAGGGTCCACGGCGAGGCGGCAAATTTGAACGGCGACCCCGGATAGCGAAGAGAGCCGGCTTCTGGATGCCCGATCTCGACAAAAAAGCCCCGCGCGTTGAGATGGTCGGATTTGAGCAGGTCGCCCATGGTCGAAACCGGCGCAAAAGGCACGCGCCGTTTCTGCGCTCCGTGGTAGACCTCTTGGACCGACTTGTCCTGCAACCAGTCTTCCAGCAACGCTTTCAGGGCGTCCCAGTTGACCGAGCGAGCCAAAAAATCCTGGAAGAGCTCGGTGTCCGCCCATTCTGGATTGCCCATCAACTCAACCGCGTTCTGCCACTGATGCTCTTCGACCGCGAGCACATAAATATAGCCGTCGCGGCAGGGCAGGACGTCCTGGGGAATCAACCGAAAGCCCAGCCGCGACGGCGTCGTCTGATCGTACGGCCAGGCAATATAGTTATTCTCCATAATGGCGACCAGACACTCTTGGACCGAGATGTCGATGTGCTGGCCCCTGCCCGTCCCGAGTCGGGCGTACAGGGCCCCCAGCGAGGCGATACCGGCGTTGACCCCGGCCTGGAATCCCGCCTGTTGACCGGCGGCCTTGAGGGGCGGCAGGTCCGGTCGTCCGCCCGCTCCACCCAGAAAGGCAATGCCACCCGCAGTCCACATGGTTAAGTCGTGCGCGGTGTACTCCCGGTGCGGGCCGGTTTGCCCAAAGGGTGAAATCGAGGTCACCACTAACTCGGGATTGTGCTGGGCCAGGGCCTCATACTCCAAACCAAGGGAGGCGATCTGGGTGGGATGATAATTATGGACCACGACATCCGCGTCCTTGATCAGTCGCTGGAACAACTCTCGGCCTTTTGCCGTCTCCAGGTCCAGCGTCACCCCGCGCTTATTCGTATTCAGATACAGAAACAGCCCGCTCTTTTCGGGATGGGGGGTATTCCCTGGATAGGGTCCGCGCTGCCGGGCGAGGTCGCCGCCCGGTTCTTCGACTTTGATTACCTCCGCGCCAAGGTCAGCCATCAGCTTGCCCGCATACGCAGCCGCGACCATATGACCACATTCAACCACGCGGATACCATGCAGGGGGCCTGGGGCCTGGGGATCAGGCATGGAGGAAGGATGTTCGCTCATAGTGTTCCTATCTCACTACAGATTTAGTATCGGGCCATACGGGGGTCGATCTCGTTGGCCCAGGCGTCTATCCCGCCCGCCAGATTGACGGCCCGCGCGAAGTCGTGTTGGCGCAGGAAGTGGACTACGCGCAGACTCCGCACCCCGTGGTGGCAGTAGACCACAATCTCGGCCTCAGGGTCGAGTTCGGGCAAACGGCTGGGGATATCGCCCATTGGGATATGGACCGAGTGCGGGAGCTGCACCAGCGCCACTTCTTCGGCTTCGCGGACATCGAGCAGCACAAAGTCTTCACCTGCGTTTCGCTTCGCCTGGAGTTCGTAAACGGTGATTTCGAGAGACATCAGACACTATCTTTCAGTCGTGCTGTTTTGACGACAGAACAGCCGGTCTGATACTAGACAACGGACCCCTGCCGGGCAAGGGTCCAGCAGGTACATCTTACAGGAGAAGGAGGCGAATATGGCAGATTCCGAACGCTATCAAAAAGGTGCGGCAAAGATGAAGGAACTCTTCGGTGTGGAACCCCGACCGGGCAGCATGCACGAAGATTTTTTGGATATCACAGTAAAGAATCTGTTCGGCGATATTTGGGGTCGGGACGGCTTGGCCATTCAAGAGCGCTCAATGATTACCATGGCCGCCCTGACCGTGCTGGGCCGTGACCCGGAACTCAAGGTTCACATCCGCGGCGCGCTCAACATCGGCATCAGCCGGGACAAGATCAACGAGATCATGATCCATCTGGCCCACTACGGCGGCTGGCCGGTCGGCGTTAACGGCCTGCGCATCGCCAAACAGGTGTTCGACAGCATCGACGAGAAGAAAGCCAAGAGCGAGTAGCGGGCATCGGCAAGGGGCTCGGAGCCCCTTGCCGACTTTTCTCCAGAATATCCATTTACTTGGCTATAGACTTATCCATATATATAAGCCTATAAATATCCTCATGGAAACAATCGTTCCGATCTCGGACCTCCAGAGTCAGGCCAAGAAAATTGTTGAGCGCGTGAAGAATACACGGGATCCGGTCGTGATTACGCAAAGAGGCCGGCCTGCGGCCTTGCTCGTCAACTACGAAGACTACGCCGGGATGGTTGCAACGTTAGAGGAGATGAGCCAACCTGACTGGCGGGAACGGCTGGCGGAAGCCGAACGCGACTCTCAGGCCGGTAAGAGTATAGACCTCGCTGAATTCAAAACACGACGGACCAGAAAAGAGCGTGGGAGTGGACAGAAAGGTTAAACTTCTTCCCCGCGCCGTCAAAGAACTCGAAGCCCTGCCTTCTCCGATCCAGAACCAGATCATCAATAAGCTGGAACTCCTCGGAGAATTCCCCTTCATGGGCCCGGCTATGTTCGATGCCTTTGAAGGGTACCGAGCACTCTTGGTAGCAAAGAACAGATACCGGGTTATCTATCGGATCGTTTCGGACGACACGGTAGAGGTCGCGTATATCAGGCGTTGCTCCAGGCAAACGTATCTTCGCGCCATACGAACGAAAGAGTAGTCGCCGCGTCGCTGAAGTACGTTTTCGAGAGGTGTCCGAATGCCACACACGACGCTCGGCGTCGATTTGGCGGCGCAGCCGGAGAACACGGCGTATTGCCTCATCAAATGGGTCAAGCCGAAAGCTCGGATCATTGAGCTTCATTGTGGAGCGGACGACGCGGTCCTGCTGGAGATGTTTGGCCGCTCGGACAAGATCGGCATTGACGCCCCGTTCGGCTGGCCGACCGCATTCGCGGATGCCGTTTATGCGCACCAGCGTCGGAACGTGTGGCCCGCCGTCTCTACCGCTTCGCTCAGATACCGGACGACGGATCACATTGTGCGTGAGCGCATCAAGCGCTGGCCGTTGAGCGTGTCATCGGACCTGATCGGCGTCACGGCTATGCGCGCCGCCCGCTTACTCTCTGAGAACGGACGGATCGATCGCAGTGGCCGTGGTCGCTTTGTTGAGGTGTATCCCGCCGCCGCTCTGCATATCTGGGGTTTCCCTTCCACCGGCTACAAGAAGAAACCGGGCGAGGAAAAACGACACGTGGTGACGCGCCGTTTGATTACCGCCACAAAAACCTGGCTGGACTGGCCGGTTGACGCGCAACGGGCGTGCGAGAAAAGCGACGACACTTTTGATGCGGTCGTGGCCGCTCTTGTCGCTCGGGCTGCGGCCACAGATCAGATCGAACCCATTCCGCGGAAACATATGGCGGCCGCCAAACGGGAAGGTTGGATCGCCCTCCCCCGCTCCGGCTCTTTGGCCAGCCTGGCCACGGATATGTAAATCCACGCGCCTCCAGGCTGGGACGTCGCAGAGGCTGTAGCTGTAAAAGCCTTGAGTCGGCAGAAGAGATACTACAGCTGAATGAGTTTCCGATACCCCTCCATCATGCCCGCGCCCGCTCCCGACGCGTAGGACACGTTGACGAAAATCACCTCGTCCACCACGCCTTCATACTCGGCCAGACGGCGGCGGCATTCTTCGGGGGTCCCGGCGATGGTAACGGTATCGACCACTTCGTCGGTCATAGCCTCTGCTGCTTTTTGAATATTTCCCTCAGGTACGTGCTTCAACGCTGCGTCCGCGGCAGGCGAGAAACCCTGCTCCCGCAGCATATACTCGTAGTACGGATGCGGCAGCGGAGAGAAGAGACGACAGATCGCTTCACGCGCGGCCTGGCGGGCAACTTCACGCTCCTCATGCACCGAGACAAACGAGCCCATCAGAAAACCGAGGGCGCGCGGGTCGCGATCAGCCTCTTCCGCAGATTTTCGGGCCGCAGGTTGAATCACCTCGCGCGCGTACGGTGCGGATAATATCGCGCCCATGGCTATACCGTCCGCGACCCGGCCGGCGACGCGGACCATACGGGGGAAAATGGCAGAGATGTATATGGGAATGCTCTCGCGAACAGGCGTCACCGCCGGCACCCAGTCCATGGTATGAATTTCGCCCTGGTATGAGACGCGCGAGCCGGCTGGAGTCTGGACGATTTGTTTGAGGTTTTCAATATACTCGGTCATTTTCTGGTAGGGTTTCTCATGCGGAACACCCTGCCACTCGGCGTTAATATGCCGGTTGCCGCTGCCAACCCCGAGCAGCAGCCGTCCACCGGAAAGCTCATCCACATCGACCGCACTCATACCCGCAATAAAAGGGCTGCGGCCGTAGGCGTTCAGCACGTAGGAACCAATCCGGATCCGTTCGGTTGCCAGGGCAAGCGCGGTCAACGGCACGAAGGCGCTACGCCAGGCTTCGGTGACATACAGAGAATCAAAACCGGCCGCTTCGGCTTCTTTGGCCACAACCATCATGTCGCGCTGCGACATGCCACCTCCGGGAAAAATCAGTCCACGTTGCATACACCTATCTCTCCTTCTCCGTGCCCTTATTGGCTAAACTCTTATTTACCCACAACTCTATTCTCCCAAAATAATGGCCCCATCCCGCACCGCGGGCTTGCCCTCCTCAGTCCGTATCTCAAACCGCACCACGTCGCCCTCCGCGCTCGCCTCCCGCGACACGATCCGTACGGTCAGGCGCGAAGGCATGAACACCATGGCGCCAAAACGACCGGTGATCCGTTTGACCCGTTCCGGATGGCCGCTGGTTTCCTGGGCAACGACACAGGAGATACCCTGCGCCAGCGTTGCGGTACCGTGCAGGATCAGCCCCGGTAATCCATACTGCTCGGCCACCGCCGGATCGGTATGAATTGGGTTCCAGATACGCGCGCACTCGGTGTAGACATGGGCCGCGCCGGCCGAAATCGTCACCGGGATTTCCGCTTCCGCTCCTGTTGCTGCATCGAGCGGTTCCAATGGGGTCGGCAGGTCGGAGACCGGGATGTTCTCCCCCTCGACGTCAACCCCACGAAAGAGCGTTCCGTACCAGGTCGAACAGACCGGCTGGCCATTGGCGTCCCGAGTATCAAAACGGACGGTCTGATAGGCCCCCGGCTTGCGCTGTTCAACACCGGCCACCGTGGCCTGCGTTGTCAGCTTTTCGCCCGCCCGGATAAGACGGTGAATCACCAGATCGTGTGTGGCATGAACGCCCCGCAGAGCCTCTTTCCGTTTCAGGGCACTGTCTCGCATGGCGAGCATGACCGGCCACTCAATACAGACCGGAAAGAGCGGGTGAGCAACGATCCCGTCCGGTCGGCAGGTGTCCATATAACAGGGTAAATAATCGTCGAGTCCGGCCGCGTACGACATGACCCAACGCGCATCGATTTCGCTGACAAACGGTTGTCCAACAGAGCCGACTGTTGCTGAATGCAGTGCCATGACCCTCCTCCTTAACGGTCTCTTCCAGAGAGTGAATGCCTTAGCCTGATACCGTAATCTCGCTCGTCCTGCCACCTTTGCGTACTTCTATGCGCATGGGCATGGCCGCAGCGACTTCTTCGACATGGGTAATAATGCCTACCATCCGACCTTCTTCGCCCCGCAACTCTTGCAGGGTTTCCGTGACCATCTGTACCCCTTCCCGGTCCAGCGTCCCGAACCCCTCATCCAGAATCAGGCATTCGGTTGAGGTCTGTGCCGCCCGACCGGTCGCCACGGTCCGAAATCCTTGTGAGAGCGCGAGCGCAATAGCGAGCGAGGCTAAAAACGTTTCTCCGCCCGACAGCGAATGGGTAGGCCGGGCACGGCGCTGATCTTCGTGGTCGACAATTTGGAGTGTGATCGCCCGCCCCCGATACGCAATATCAAACGCATACCGCCCGTGGGTGAGGCGTTGCAGGTGAGCGGACGCATCGCGCATCAGAGCCTCTATGGCTCCCCGCGACAAGAAATCGGTAAATTCCGAACCCAGGAGCTTACGCAGGTCCGAGGCCAGACGTTCTTCACTCTGTGCGGCGTGCAGCTTTTCTTCTTCTTGCTCTTTCTCCTGCCAACGACGTTTGGCTTCGGCATGTTCGGCCTCTAAACGCCCGCGTTGTTCTTGGAGAGACATCATCTGTCCCCGAACCGTTTCAAGTTGGGGTTTGATCTGCTCTCCGTCTTCGCCTGCGTCGGTGAGGTTGTGTTGCTCGATCAGCCCACGAAGCTTTTCCCGCTCCTCTGCAATCGTGTTGGATGCCTGTTGCCGCTTCTTGTGTGACTCCTCCAGCATATGCGTTCGGGCTTGAAGGTCGGCCTGTGACTCGGTGGCTTGGCGTTCAGCCTGTTCTCGCCTCGCTCGTGCGTTTTCTTCACGCTGCAACAAGTCGGCGTACCGGGTTTGCTTGTCCGACAGCGCGTTGAGTTCATTTTCTACGTCTTCAGTCTGTGGCAGCACCGCGTCTTCCGCCAGACCAAGGCAGGTACGCACGGCCTGTGCTTCGCGCTCGGCTCGAAGCAATGCGCCTTTGTACTCGGAGGCGAACAATTTGAGGTCGCCATCCTTTTGGACCTGGGTTGTTTTCAACGAGTTGAGCACCGATTCGAGTTGACGCAAGGCTTTCTCCGCCTCTTTCATCCGTTGCTCAGCCTGTATCACCGTAGTCCGGCGTTGTGCCACACTCTGCTCAGGGTCGCCATTAGTAGCGAAAAATGCAGCAAGCCCACGTCCGAGCACTCCTAATTCGCGTGTATCGACCTCCAGCCTTTCGGTTGTCACGCGCAACTCTCCACCCAGCGTTGCCTCTCCTTGTTGCGCGGCTTCACGTTGGCCTGACAGTCTCGCTTTTTCCTGCTCGGCGGATACGACCTGAGCTTCCATGTCTCTGAGCGCTGCGCTCATCTCTTCTTGCTGGGTCCGTATAGCCTGAAGAGCTTCGGAAGGAGACGCATAACCGGGGAACCGTGACACAAAGCTGTTCCGGACTTCTTGTCTGAGGCGTTCGCGTTCCTTCAACCCCTGCTCCGCAGCATCAAGTCTCGCCCGGCGTGTGGCCACCGTGGTGTTTGCTTCCTGCGCTTCTGTGCGTTTTTGTTGAGCGGCCTGTATGACGTGTTCCATTTGAGTCTGAAGCATCTTGAGGTCGTCCCCAGCTTCTTGAGCAACGGGGATCTGGCTGACGGTAGTCTGACATACGGGACAGGGGTCGCCAACGTGAAGCGTAGCCCGCAGGTGGGCGGCTTCGTGCTGGCGTTGCTTGTCTTCAAGCGCGGTGCGGGCCGCGTGCTCCTGCTCTTCGGCTTGAGCGAACTCCTGCTGAGCCTGCTGGGCGGCGTTAACGGCCCTGGTCAGCTCAGCACGGGCAGTCTCAAGTTCAGCTCTGACTCGTTCTTCCGCCTCAGCCGCCTCTTGCAATTCTCGGCCCAGGCGTTCGGCTTCAGCCATCAACTGGCGCTTCTGCCGCTCATCTTCTTTTGCTCCTTCGAGCTTGTCTTTTAGTTCTCGGACGTTCTGCTCATGACTCGCGTCTTGTCGCTTCAGGTCATCCAGACGGTGTTGGGTCGCGGTGTGGTCCCGGCGCAGAGTCTCTATCCGAAAGGTTAGTCGCTGTTGTTCCTGTTGCAGCTCCTTCCAGCGTCTTGCTGCACTGAGCTTTTCCGTCAGCGCAGCCACGTCGCCTGCTTCGGCAATAAGCTGCTCAAACGTGGAGGTGTGGGTCTGATATTGAGACTGCGCCTGCTCGACCTGCTGTGTGTGGTCTGCGATCTGTTGTACAAGAGCATCAACTTCTCCCTGGATAGCGGTCCGTTCTATCTTTTTCCGTTCTGCTTCCTCGCGGACGCTCGCCCATTCTTTGAGGTGGACAGCCGCACGTTTGACGACTTCGTGGCGTGCCGCGTCGTATCCCAGCGCTTCTCGCTCCTGACCAATCTTTGCCAATTCACCGGTCAGACTGGCAACCTGGGCGATCGCCTCATCGGCTTTTTTTTGCGCCAGCCCTTTCTCCCGAGTACGCGTCTGCACTTCGGTCTGAAGCTCGGTCACGCGACTTCGCAAGCCTGCTATTTGATCGGCGTGTTGGGCCACATCGCGCAAGCGTTGCTCCTGCTGAGAAACCTGTTCAATGCGCTGGCTGAGCTTGGAAAGTTCTTCTTTCTGAAGCGCAATATGCTCCTGACTCAAACCGGCGTATTGAGCCAGAGTTTCACGCAGCGTTTCCGCCCGAGTTTTTTCCCGGTCAGCCACAAGTTTGGCCCGGTCGGCCACCCGAGAATACACGCCAAGCTCCAGGATTTTTGCCAGTAACTCGCGCCGTTTTTTTGGCTCGCTGGTGAGAAATTCGGCATACCGGCCTTGGGGAAGGATGACGGTTTTGGTGAAGCTGTCAAAATCGAGGCCCAGGAGCTCTTCAATCCGTCTGGTAAGCCGCGCAGACCCGGAGGCATCCTGTATCCACTCTTCCCCTTCGCGTTCGCTGAGACCGGAGTCTGTGATTTTCCCCGTTCGTCTTACGGCCCGAAACCAGCGCGATCCAAGCGTAAAGTCGAGCGCGACCTCACACGTCTGCTCACCGGTCGAGATCACCCCTTTTGAATCCGTACCGTAGCGTGCGGTGCGGCCATACAGGCACCAGACCATAGCGTCGATGAGCGCTGACTTGCCGCTGGCCATCGGGCCGGTAATGGAGAACAGGTCGAGTTGCGAAAAGTCGACTTCGTGCTCCTGATCACCTGTCGCCCGAAAGGGCATGAAATTCTTGAGGCTGAGTTTTTGTGGGCGCATGGCGTTAATGGGGGACTTGGGGTTCGGGGTTGGAGCTAGGCGAATACTTATACGGGCTCGTCACGCGCGGTGCTGACCTCCTGATACAGCCGCTCAAACAGGGCTACAAGCTGAGGCTCGGGAGCCGCGCCACGTTTTGACTTGTAGTAGTCGGTGAAAAGTTCCGCCGCGGGTCGCTCCTTTGGATTGTGGGCCGTTTCGCCGCTGGAATCGCTGACCTGCGTCTCTTCAAACCGGAGCGAGACTATGCCCGGCAACGCTCGGATTTGTTCGATCATCTCAGACGTTTGGCCTTCCGGCTTTAAGACGACCTCACCCCACGCATTGGTGAATTCTTCCGCCTGCAACAGTATTTCTTCGGCGCTTCCCGTCCGGCGCAGCAGGGCTTTGCCTGCGGTCAGCGCAATCAGTGAGACTTCCGCCGGTTTCCCCGGATGCGCCTCAATCAGATACACGCTTTTTTGTTGGTCCCGCTCACCAAAATCCATCTGTAAGATCGATCCGGCGTAGTAAGCCTGCGCCCGTGTCCCGCCCACCTTTTGGGGCTGATGCATATGCCCCAGGGCTACATAGTGTACCTGACTGGGAAATATCCCCGGATCGACAGGAAAGACGCTTGAGCGCCATTCGCCCCCTCCAAACTCCGTCCCGGAAACATGAGCGTGAGCGAGCAGGATAGACACCGCGTTGGGGTCCATTTGCAGCATCGACTCTTCCAGGGCACGGAGATAGTCCTGCACCATGCTCTGATACGCACTCAGACGTTCGTTCTCGCTTTTGTCGGTTCCTTCTGCCGCAGTCAGGACGCGGTGAGGATGCAGATAGGGCAGACAACTCACTAGCGCCCGCTCTCCTCCGGTTCGCTGGGGAATGGAAACGATGAGGTCCGACGGGGTTTCACTCATATCCGTCACCATATGCACTTGGAGCAAATCGCCCAGCGGTTTCAGGGTGCGCAGGCGGGCGGCGTCATCGTGGTTACCGGGAATGACGACAGAGACGATATTGTCACGGGCGAGTTGCGCCAGGGTTTGCGCCACCAGTTCCTCGGCAGCAAGCGGCGGGCGTCGCTCGTGAAAGACGTCACCGGTCACCAGGACAGCATCAACTTGCTCGCGCTTAGCGATATCAACAATCTCTGCAAAGACCGCCCGGTGCTCATCCATCCGCGAGCGATTACGGATAGTCCGGCCCACGTGCCAGTCCGAGGTGTGAAGGAACCTCATGCCCGTATCCTTAATACTCGCTTTCTCGGACTCGGGACAGCTTCAAAGCAGGTGGCGGCAATTTCTGTTCGTCCGCCCGGGTCGCCCAGGCCGGCATGGGAAACTTAATCGGGACCGGAGTGGGGATGTCGGGTTGAGACACAATCATCCGCCCTGACGTTAAAATGGCGGCCCGCTTGCGCAGGGTTGGCGGTAGAAAACCATATTCGGCCCGTTCGGCTTCGGCGGCATCCAGCCGGCCGACGATCCGAAAGGCAGGATTGGCAACAATCCGCCGCTCCACTTCGGAAGCGGTCTGCTGCGCACCAATCAGAATCGTGCCGCTGGATCGCCCCCGCTCGGCAATCTCAAGCAGCCGCTCTCGAATCGGAGACCAGCCGTCACGGGGCGCGTAGCGGTTCAGTTCGTCCACAACGATAAAACACAGGGGTTCCGCCGATCCGGTCGCTTCTTTTTCTTCCTGAATCTGTTGCAACACCGATCCCACCACAAAGCTCTTTCCAACTTCGTACAGTCCGCTCAGGCTGACCACGGTTACCTGCTTGTTGCGCCAGCTGATCGCGTGCCGGGCCGCGTCGGAGTCCGCAGGGTCACGGATAAGATACGCGACCTTGTCTTCCGCGCTGTACAGACGACGCATAAACGCGCCGACCGTACCGGGCGAATGGTTGGTATTACTGGCAATGGCCTCCATCGCTCGGAGGAGGGTCGGAAAATCGCGAACCTCGGTCGGAGGGGCTGAACTGTCGTCCTCTGCCAGATCCTCTCCCAAGGGGAGCAACACACCCGGACCCGGACCATCTTTCTCGGCGTCTTCGGCTGCTTCAAGGAGTTTGCGTTCCACCTGATAGGTCAGGGCTGACAGCAAAGAGGCGTCTTCCCCGCCTTCAGAAAACAGGTAGCGCAGCAGGCGTTGCCGACAAAAATCCCGGACCGTCCAAAAGTATGGCGTAACCTCATCTGCCTTGCGGGAGCTGACCTTAGGCATGATCGGACCGCGCGCGTTTTCCGTGGGCGGGACGTAGAATTGAACCGAATCAAACGGCTCCGCCGGCAAGCCCAGTTGAGCGTAGAGGGCTTCTTCTTCTACGGGCATGACGTTACTGGCCTTGTCCAGGAACAGCAGGTCTTCGCCTTTGACATTAAAAATAATCGCGTGCGTGTTTTTCGCGTCCGTCAGATGCCCGCAGTGCAGCAGGCTGTGGAGCAGGAAGGTGGAGTAGGTCGTCTTGGTGGCAATACCGGACACGCCGCTGATATTCATATGCGCGCCCTTGCGGCCGTTCAGAAAATCCAGGTTGCCGTACACAACATCCTTGCCGGACAGGGACAGGCCGATCGGGAACTTGCGCTCCATCTTGTCCATGAACAGGGCTTGCGCGAATTCTTCATCCTCGACCGTACGGACCTGGTCACCCGGCATCGGCGGATAATAATACTCCGGCATCAAACGAGTCACTTTAACGTGCGCGGCGATAGAGAGTTCAACGGGCAGACCGCGTTCCGCCTCAACCACGTCGGAGTCAAACGTCGAGCCCTGATGGCGTGCCCGGACGATATCGACCATGCCGAATAATTTCAGCGGTCCGTTTGGCGAGTCGGTCTCAACCACGATGGCATCATCAACCTGGATCGCTTCGCCTTCTTCGAGCCACACCCAGAATTCGAGCGGGGTGGCGTCTTGCGTGCCGATGACTCTCCCCATGCGTTCTCCTTTCCGTTTGGCTATACCTGGTTCAGGAGGGCCTTCTCAATACACCGCCGGACCAGCTTGGGGTCACCCAGCCGGTGCCGCAGCCGTCGCTCTAGTCCGCCGATGGGAATCAAGTTTTGAGGGGCGCGGGGGTCTTTTGGCGCGCGGGAGGCCAGAGCCGAAACAGCGCGTGCGGCTTGATCTAACAGTATGACCGCCTGCTGAATACCAAGTCCAAGCTTCACTTCTAAGCGCACCAGTCCGGTAAATGGATGCTCGATCGGTCGCGGATTCGCCAGACGTAGATAACAGGTGAACACCTCAAAACTTTTTCGCCTGCTACTGCCAGAGAATTGGAACAGCGGTGTTCGTTCCCCCGGTTGAAGCTGTTCGAGAATTTTTGCCTCTTTGGGCGCAAGGTACATACGTTGAATCGTCTTGATGACCCCAACAACTGAGGAGCTATCGCCTAAAAAGGTCAGATTACCGTCCGCAAGTATGAGACGTTCGTTCCCAGACAGCTTTCGGGCCAAATCAACCTCGGCCTGCCGCATTGCAGTCAAGAGGCTTTCACGTAAGGAATCCGGGGTGAGGTCCGACACGCTCATGCTCCGGTAGCGCATGGGAATCTTTCCACCCGTTCCGGCCGCGACCAGCACATCCTGTCCGGATTGCCCCCCGCCAACAATAAAGAGGCGGTCGAGCTGTTCCTCGATAATCTCAACCCGGCGGTCAATAACGACCGCCCCAGCCGCGTACGACCCGAACAGGGCCAGAAAGCGCGTGTCGTCGTCACTTAGGACCGCAGGCGCATCGACCCGCATGACGCCGTCAATCACCGCGGTCATGTTCGGCATCTGCTCGGGAGCTGGTGTCCGGGGCTGCCACGGACCAGCCTCAACCTGCTGACCCGTCACTTGCGCGGAGAGCTGTTCTGCATCGACCGCCTGTGGCGTCGAAATCTGGCTGCCGTAATCGCCCCCCCAGGGATCCAGACTGATACGCATTGGTCCTCTGTGCCTAGATTTTCTTTTCCGGGGAGCGCACGATTTGGCGCTCGCGGATCGTCACAATGGTTCGCCCCTCGGCATTCGTAATCGTCGACTCCCGGACAATGATCTCCATGGGACCGCTCCGGCCTGTTTTTTCATACACATTGGCCACACGTGAGGTAATGGTATACGTCTGCCCGGCAATAATCTCGTCGTGGAATTCGATTTCCTGTCCTGCGTGCAGGCTCATAAAGCCGGACGGGAGCGGGACCTCGGGCAGCAATCTGCCGCCGCGCATCCGCATACAAAACATCGGGGGGGCAATAACGTCCGGGTAGCCGGCGGCGCGCGCCGCCTCAACGTCTGTATACAGCGGGTTCAGGTCGCCCATTGCCTCGGCAAAGGATTGAATATCCTCGGCGGTCACCGTCACCGGACCGAGTTGGACGCCTTGTTTAGCCTCCGGGTCAATTTCGAGCATCATGAGGGTCCTCGTTCTGAGTGTGACTTTTCACCTCAACACTACGCAAGCATTCCCATACGCGCAAACAAAAAGAGGGACACGATATGCCGTGTCCCTCTTCGATAGTTAGGCTACTTCAACGGGAAACGCACCCTAGTATATCTTCTCATAGAATTCGAGCGTCGGCGCGCCGGCGAGGATGGCCCTCAGGTCCACCCCGAGTTCGCCGAGATGCTTACGATGGGCATCAAAAGCGGCCTGGTCCGTATACTCTTCGTAGAACACAAACATGCTCGGATTTTCTTTTGAACGGTTCATCACGTAGGCGCTGTTGCCGGGCTCTTCACGCACGGCCGGGACGACATCCTTCATGGCATCAATAAAATCCTGCTCCTTGCCTTCGCGAACCGTCAGCTTTGCGACCAATGCAATCATGCTTTGCCTCCTTTTCCTTCCGTAAGATATGCTCCGTTTTGCCTGAGCCCGAACCGTTTGGCAACACCGCAAATGCCAGGCCAACCGCCCGTCACAAGCGCACTGCCGCTTCGATGCCCCACACCGGTGGCGCGTTGACGAAACCGGCCAGATTGTTGAAGTCGAGACCGCCGGTGGGCGAGATGTTGTTCAGAGATGTTGCGGCCAAAGGCGGCCACTTCCAGACCGCCTGAGGCCGACAGCCAGGACAGGCGCAGGCCGCCCTCAAGCAGATGATTGTCGCGAAACTCGCGCGACTCGTACAGAAAAAAATTGATGCGGCTGCGATACGCCCAGTCGGTCGCCAGGATCAAGGCCGCGCCGCCGGGTAACACGCGCGTATAGCTCAGGTTCAGGTTGGCGATCCAGCGGGGGGCTTGAGGCAGGCGGTTGCCGTCAATGGAGACCGTACCTGGAACCGGGCCGGGCGGGTCAAGGACCGTACAGTCCGAACCGCACGGCTGAACGAACAGACCTGAGTCATCGAGCCGGGTGTAGTTATAGCTCAGGCCGGCCGTCAGGCGCAGCCCATAGCCCAAGGCCACGGTCCCCTCCGCCTCGATGCCCCGTCCGATGGTGCGGTCGGCGTTCAGCAGCCGGTTGGCATTGTCCACACCGCTCCCCGCGGTAAGCTGCTGATCGTGCATCCAGAAATGATAGGCCGCCAGGTCCAAATGGACACGCTGCTGCCACACACGCAGCTTCAGACCAAGCTCGACCGAGATGATGTCCTCGGTGTCGGCCACGGTTACCTCGTCGCCGAACAGCAACCGGCCCTGGATGCTGGGCGCCCGAAAGCTGCTGGCCACCCGCACATAGGGCTGAACGCCGGGCATCGCCTGGTAACGCAGGCTCAGGTCCCAGCTCGGTACCAGGTCGCGGGGAGTCCTATGGATCGGGCCAAGTGGACCGGCACCGATGGGCGACTGAAGACGCTCGCTCGCGTATTCCTTGTCATCCTCGGAGACACGCACACCGGCGGCGATTTCGATGTTCTCGGTTAAGGTAAAGATAGCGGCGGCAAACACGGCCCAGGCTTCGGTGCGTTGATCCTGGCGGATGCGGCCGTTCAGTACACTCCCGGCCAGGGTGTCATAGCTGAAACCCTCGATGTCGAGTTCCTCGTGGAAGTAAAAGAAGCCCACCCGCCAGTCCAGGCGCTGCCAAGCCGTGTGTTCCAGACGAAACTCCTGGCTCAACTGGCGCAGAGCCGAGAGGCCGTCGGCCGTCTCGGTTGGAAACGGAATCAGACCCGGCCCGCTGGGCGGACTCCAGACCGCGCCAAAGCCACCGTCCACGTCGCCGCGCGACCGGCCGTCCAGCCAGTCCCCACCGGTCAGCGAGATCAGGCGGAACTCACCCAGAGTATAGTGCAGCTCGGTGGCAAACCCGTGGCTCGCCAGGTACTGCGGATTGCCAGCGTCCTGGGCAGTTTTGTCGCGCCGTAGCCCTGGGCGTAGACCGGTGCGGCCCGGCCTGAATATATTCGCCCGGAAGACCCGGGCATTGCTGTCAAAGTCCCGGACATGAACCTTGAACCGCCCGGAAAAATTCTCCACCGGTGTCCACACAAACTGGACGCGCCCGGCAATATCATCGTAGCCACCCAGGGCCTTACTCTTACGGGTATGGGTCTTGCCGGTATAGGTGTTGTCTATCCAGTCGCTCCGGCGCTGTACCAACAGAGAGGCGCGCGCCGCCAGGACGGACGGGATCAGCGGACCAGACAGCGCCCCCTCGAAATTGACACTGTCGAACCGTCCGTAGGACAGCCGACCGTAGCCCTCCCACTCCCAGGTCGGCCGGGCCGATTCGACCTTCACAATGCCGGCCGGCGTATTCCGCCCAAACAGCGTGCCCTGCGGGCCGCGCAGCACCTCAACCCGCTCAACATCAAAGATGGGATGACCCTTGAGCCACGGGTTTTCCAGCACAATGCCGTCGTGCATGATCGACACCGGCTGGGAGGCATTCATGTCGAAGTCCGTATTGCCCAGACCACGGATAAAGAAATATGGATAGATACGTCCGAAGCCTGACATGACCTGGAGGCTGGGCGTTCGATTGGTCAGAAAACGTACATCCATACCCGAGGCACGTAGCCGGTCGAGCCCCTCGCCCTGGAGCACAGACAGCGACAACGGCACGTCAAAGGCGCGTTGTTCCTGCTTGCGGGCGGTGACCGTAATATCTTCGAGCGCGTGCTGCGGCTGAGCGAACACGGGAGACGGCAGCAACACAGCCCATACTGCCACGACCCACCCGCCAAGCCGGCGCGCGCAGTCTGTCACCGCCGATCTGATCATCAGTGACGCGAGGTTCCAGGTAGAGTCGCGCAGTGGCATCGTATTCTCTCTCATGGTGCCGCGGCTCCGGTCCGATTCTCATCTGTCGTTAGAAACGTACGACCCCTTCAACACCCCAGTAGGACGGTTGGTTGATGTAGGCGGTCAGGTTGTTGAAGTCGATGCCGCCGGCGGGAGAGGTATCGTTCAGAATATTACGACCAAAGGCCGCGACTTCCAGGACACCGGAGGGCGAGACCCAGGCCACGCGCGCCCCGCCCTCAAGCCGGTGATCGTCACGGAATTCTCGCGAATCGTACAGAAAAAAGTTGATACGGCTGCGGTAGGCCCAATCGGTGGACATAACTAGGGTCGAGCCACCGGCAAGCACGCGGGTATAGTCCAGACTGAAATTTACAATCCAGCGTGGTGCCTGGTATAGCCGGTTGCCGTCAATCGATACTGTACCGGGAACCGGGCCGGGCGGGTCCAGGACGGTGCAGTCCGCACCGCACGGGGGGATGAACAGACCCGAGTCGTCAAGCCGCGTATAATTGTAACTTGCACCGGCGGTAAAGCGCAGGCCACGGGCCAGGACCAGCGCCAGCTCAGCCTCAACCCCTCGTCCGATGGTACGGTCGGCATTCACCAGGCGGGCGACATTGGCATCGCCGCCCACCGCGGTAAGTTGTTGATCGTTCATCCAGAAATGATAGGCCGCCAGATCAAGGTGGAGCCGCTGCTGCCACAGACGCGTCTTCAGACCGATCTCGACCGAGATGATGTCTTCAGTGTCGGCCACAGTCACCTCGTCGCTGAACAGCAACCGGCCCTGGATGCTGGGTGCCCGAAAGCTGCTGGCCACGCGGACGTAGGGCTGGACGCCGGGCCGTAGCTGGTAGCGCAGGCTCAGGTCCCAACTCGGCACCAGGTCGCGGGGGGCCTTGTGGAGCGGGCCCAGCGGGCCGGCTCCGATGGGCGACTGCAGCCGTTCGATACGGTATTCCTTGTCGTCTTCAGAGACGCGCACGCCGGCGGCGACTTCGAGATTGTCGGTGAGGCTCAGCGTTGCCCCGGCAAACACGGCCCACGCCTCTGTCCGTTGCTCATGGCGGATACGGCCATTCACGACATTCCCGGCCAGGGTATCGTAGTTGAGGCCGAACATGTCGAGTTCCTCGTGAAAGTAAAAAAAGCCCACCCGCCAGTCCAGGCGCTGCCAGGCCGTGTGTTCCACACGAACCTCCTGGCTTAACTGACGCAGAGCCGATATCCCGTCCTCAGTCTCGGCCGGAAACGGAATCAGGCCCGGCCCGCTGGGCGGACTCCAGACCGCACCATAGCCACCGTCGATATCACCCCTTGCGAAGCTGTCGAGCCATTCCCCACCAGTCAGCGAGATCAACCGGACAGGCCCAAGCGTGTAGTGCAACTCGGAAGCGAAGCCGTGGCCGCTCACCCCGGCGTCACTGTCGGCGTCATGGGCGATTTTGTCGCGCCGGAAGCCCGAAACCAGGTCGGCATGGCCCGGCTTCAGCACATTCGCCCGGAAGAGGCGGGGCGTGCCGCCGAAGTCGCGAATATGCACCTTGAACCGCCCGGACAGATTTTCGGTCGGCGTCAATAAAAACTGAATCCGCCCGGCCACATCGCGATAGCCGCCTAGGGCGTCGTCCTCGCCAGTGTGGGTATTGTCTACCCAGTCGCTCCGACGCTGGACCAGTACCGAGGCCCGCGCCGCCAGAACGGACGGAATCAGCGGCCCGGACAGCGCCCCCTCAAAATTCACGCTGTTGAATCGTCCATAGGACAACCGGCCATAGCCCTCCCAGTCCCAGGTCGGACGGGCCGACTCGATCTTGATGACACCGGCGGTGGTGTTACGCCCAAAGAGCGTCCCCTGCGGTCCGCGCAACACCTCGATACGCTCGATATCAAAAACCGGGGTGCTCTTGAGTTGGGAATTTTCCAACACAATCCCGTCGTACATCACCGAGACCGGCTGGGACGCATTCATATCAAAGTCGGTATTGCCCAAGCCGCGTATATAGAATCGGGGAAAGAAGCGCCCAAAGGACGACTCGGCTTGCAGGCTGGGCACACGGTTGTTCAGAAAACGCACGTCCATACCTGACGAGCGCAACCGGTCGAGCCCCTCGTCCTGAAGTACGGACAGCGATAGCGGTACGTCGAACGCGCGCTGCTCCTGCTTGCGAGCGGTGACCGTAATGTCTTCAAGTGTGTGCTGCGGCTGGGCAAGCACGCCAGACGGCAGCAGCGTAGCGGCGCACAGCAACACCACCCAGGACAGCACTCCTCCACACCGACTTCGCTGGAATTTCATACCAGGGTTATTCATTTTTTCTCAGAAGAATGGAAGGCCCACACACCTTCTTAATTTGCCCTTGAGGTCATCGAACCGAGTGAGGCTTCCTGGACAGCGCTCCCCGAGCCGTTTATCATTCCAATCTCCTACAGGGCATTTTGTATCAATAGGAGGGAAGGTCCATGAAAGCTGCTGTGTTATATGAGCCGAACAAACCACTCGTGATTGAAGATTTACACATCGACCCGCCAAAAACCGGGGAGGTCAAGGTCAAGGTAGCGGCCAACGGTGCCTGCCATAGTGATCTGCACGTCATGACCGGCGATATGCGGATGCCGCTGCCCATGGTGCTGGGTCATGAGGGCGCCGGGGTGGTGGCCGAGGTTGGCGCCGGCGTGACCTCGGTCAAAGAGGGCGACCATGTCGTGTTGTCTTTCAATCCGGTCTGTGGCACCTGCCACTATTGTACCCAAGGACAACCGCATCTGTGTGAAACCCGGCCCAGAGCCCTCGGCACGCTCCTGGACGGGACAACGCGCCTGCGCAAGAACAATGAGGAGGTTTTCCACTTCGCGTACACGGCCTCGTTCGCGGAAGAGGCCGTTGTCCATGAGAGCTGCGCCATCAAAATCCGGGAAGATATTCCGCTCGACCGGGCCTGCTTTGTGGGCTGCGGAACCATGACCGGGGTGGGGGCGGCCGTCAACACCGCCAACGTCCAGCCCGGCTCATCGACCGTGGTCGTCGGCTGTGGCGGGGTGGGCCTCAACGTCATTCAGGGCTGTGCCCTGGCAGGGGCGCGGCAGGTTATTGCGGTCGATCTGCTCGACTCGAAACTGGAGTTTGCCAAGACCTTTGGCGCGACCCATACCATCAACCCCGGCCAGGACGACGCTTTCAAGGCGGTTATGGAGCTGACCGGCGGACGCGGGGCCGACTATGCCTTCGAGGTCATCAGCACGCCCAAGACGATCGAGCTGGCGTTCAAGATGACGGGCCGCGGGGGCGTGTGTACGGTGGTCGGCGTGTCGCCCGACGGTTCGCGCATCTCGCTCAACCCGAACATTTTCTGTTTAATGGAAAAGCGGATTCAGGGCTCGTACTACGGCTCGACCCGTCCCCGCGTCGATATGCCCCGCCTGCTCGATATGTATATGGATAAAAAGATCAAGATCGACGAATTGGTCTCCAAGACCTTCCAGCTCGAACAGGTCAACGAAGCCTACGATCTGCTGAAAGAGGGCAGTGGCGTGGCCCGCAGCGTCATCAAGTTCTTTTAGTCCGAGTCCGGTCCCAGACCATCCTATGAACCGCAGGCGGCGAGGCACAGGCAAGAATTCTCCCATCGTTTTACGAGTGTCCCCCGTCGAGCCGTATTATCACATTGGGGGACAGCCCGGAAACGGAAGGAAAAGGTTAAGCGCTGACAGAAAAAGAAAAAGGTCTGAACCCATTGTTCAGGCACAGAAGGCGACTAGTAGCGAGGTCGCCTCAACAGCAGATCGGTATCAATTTTTCAGAACAGGCTGCGGAGCGGTTCGCCCTTCCATCTCGCGTCGAAGGACGAAAGAATTTATCAGCTCCTACCAGCAATAGCGCATAGTTTCAGGCGATTATGATCAGGCCGAGGTTGATCAGCCCAATGGTCCTTATGAATATGTTTAGAGCAAACGAAAAGGCCTCAAAGGGAGATTGGTCAAATTCGGCGTAGCTTCAGGATTATTCGCAGACATCGATGTTAGGAGACTCGGAAGATCGATGGGTGACCCCTTTCCTGCAAATCAAAGTCAAAGGACCAAAGCCAATATGATAGATGTAGGTTACGGCGTGAGGTACGCGTGTTCAACGCACCTCCGAGAGTAACGTTTTTAATGCCAGCCAGCACCTGCATCCAAGTTGTCATCTCTATCATCTCGCCAGACAGATGAAGCATCATGAAACACACAGCGACCACATGGCCGTGCTCGTATTGAGATCATGAAGAAAAGAATCTCGCCAGAAGATGTTTCGCTCCTTTATCTGGAGCCGACGGGTAATAGTGTCAAAGTTCACAATATCCAATTTGACGAGCAAGCGAACCTGCTGGGTGCGCCGGGCAGCTATAGGGAATTCTTTCTTAGAGAATCCGACAAATTGCTTGGTTTTGGTTAAGGATAAACCATGTGCTTAATCCTGGACACGAATAGCCTCTTTCTTGATCCAAATAATGAAGACATGAAACCCGTAAGGAAGTGGGTGGACGACAAGAGCGGTAAGATTGCCTATTCACCAGGGCAAGATGAAGATCGAATTAGAGAAGTCTCCAAATGTGAGAAGCCGGTTTGAGCAATACAGCAGGGCCGGAAAACTCAGGACCTTTCCTGCCGTTGAGCAGGAAACAGACGGACGACCCGGATATTATCGCTTTGGCTCAGGTTTCTGGAGTGAAGTTGCTGGTCTCAAACGACGAAAATCTGCACTCCGACTTCAAGACAATCGTCAGAGGCAAAATTTATCAGACCAGTGCCCATAAACGCCTTCTTCGCAACGATCTGTGCCCATAACCTCTAATCCCACGCAGGACGCCTCTGGAAAGCCTTCACTCCGCCTCAACGGGGTCGGTGTTCACGGGCCGGAGTGGTTCGACTTCCAGCTTGGTCGGCGCTCCGACCAGCAACAGCCAACATGCGATGACCAGGCCGAGGTTGATCAGCCCCCCGGCCCAGAACGCCCAGGCCAGACTCAGCTGATCCGCAATGGCGCCGAATAGCAGCGGCCCGACCATCATGCCGGCACCGTGCGCCATCATCAGCAGGCTCATGACGGTGGCCATGCCGTACGGGCCGGCGTTCTCCATGCCGACCGCGGTATGGGCCGGGAAGGCCAAACCATAGCAGGCACCTATACAGATATTGAGGGCCAGCACCTGCCAGAACGCGGTCGCAAACGGAACGGCGGCCAGGGCCAGCGCGCTGCCGACTCCACCCAGGGCAATCAGCACGGCCTTTCGCTTCCGGTCGGCCAGCCGGCCGCAGGGGGCTTGCAGTACGGTGCTGACCATCACGTTGACGGAGATTAGCACCCCGATCTGCGTCGTGGACAAGGTCCATAGCTGGGCGGCCAGGACCGGCAGGAATATCCAGATCAAGGCATTCGTGCAGGCATAGGCGAGACGAAAACTCGCCACCCCGACGACCGGACGACAGGAGAGTAATTGCCAGGGCGTGGTAGAAGCTGGCTTGGGGTTTTTCGGTCCGGTCCGGATGGACTCGACGGGAGGCAGCAGGACCGCCAGCAAGAAAAGGGATACCCCGCTCAGGATGCTCATCACCAGAAAATTGACCGACATGGAAGAGAGGTCGCGGATGACTCCTCCCAAAACAGGTCCGCTGGCAATTCCACCCAGGAGGGCGGTATTCATATAGCCGCTGTAGCGGCCCTCCTCACCCCGGGGTGCCAAGTCGCCGACATAGGCCATGGAAACCAGATGAACGATGGCCATGCCCGTGCCGTGGACCGCCATAATGCCGACAAAGGCCGCGACCCGGTCGGCCAGGGGATAGGCCAGGGAGGCCAAGGCGTAGAACAGCACCCCGACCAGCAGAAAGCCACGCCTGCCCCAGCGGTCGGACGCGCGTCCGATGAACGGCAACAACACGGTCCGGGTGGCGGCATGGACGCTGAACAGCAAGCCTGCTCCCAGGCCGCCCAAGCCGAATTGCGCGACATACACGGGAATGAAGGGCATCACCATACCGTTTCCCAGCATGGTGGCAAACACCGCCCCGGCCAGAATGAAGATCGCGCGTTTGTGCGTGCTGTTTGACACAACAATCTCTCAACACCGCTGGTGGTGGATTGCCCTCTCGATTGGCTTTTAGACTCAGCCGACTCCGTGAGTGGCAAGATGGCCCGGAGTGTTATCAGGGCTCATCGTGCTGCGCAATAAAGAACAGGCGGCGAAAAGGAAACAGCGTCCCGTTCGGACCGACCGGATAGGCCTGGGCGAGCTTCTGACCGTACATATCCAGAAATGCGGTCTGCCCATCCTGACCGAGGCGTTGACCCAGGCGCTCAAGCGTCGGTCGTAGGGCCGTACCTTTCATCCATTCCAGGACCGCATTCTCACCGGACAAGAGCTGGTAATAAATCGTCTCCCATACCTGGACTGTACACCCGAGGCTGTGGAGCGTTTGGGCATACCAGCGGGGGGTCTGTATCGTAAAGCGCTCCTCCGAGCCGGCCAGCGGCGACCTCCACGGCTCTTGCTGCGTTGACTCACGCAGAATCCGGTGGGCGGCCTCCGCATGATTGTTCGGCACCTGTACCGCCAGCACGCCGCGTGGAGTTAGCAGGCCGACCAGGCGCTGTAAAACGGTCTGATGCTCGGGCACCCAGTGCAGAGCCGCGTTCGAGATGATGCGGTCCAGCCGTTGAGGCGGGGACCACTCGGCAATATCCGCTTCCACAAAATGCAGCCGGGGCTGAGCCGGCAGCGCCCTGGCCTTGGCCAACATCTGGGGCGAGTTATCCACCCCCCACACGGTTGCATGGGGCCAGCGTTCGGTCAGAGTCGCCGTGAGCGCGCCCGGTCCGCAGCCCAAATCGGCAGCCGTTTTTACCTCGCCATCCGGCAGACGATTCACTAAATCAAAGAACGGCTGGGCGCGCTCCTTTTGAAAGCGCTGATATTGTTGCGGGTCCCACATAGCCATAAAAACACTGAATGAGAGAGTTTCACACCAACAAGCTCAACCACGGGGCTTCATACACACACAGAAGCAAAAATAAGGCAATATAACTGAGGCGGAGTGCGACAAGTTCGTTGGGCGCGAGACAATAGCCCCAAATAATCAGCAGCCAGCCGAAGCCAAGGACCGGAGCCACAGCATAGACGGCAGTGATAAAGCCGATTAACAGCAGATGCATGGTGATTGACCAACGGACTGACAGCGGAAGCAGAACAAGCACAGCAATGGCGGTCTCGATCAGGTAGTTGAGCCACGTCATGACGCCGGCAAGCAATACCAGTTTTTCATTCCTGAAAAGGAGTGGAAAGGTGGCGTTCAGGTTCACCGGGTCCGAGGCTTGGCGGTACAGTACCCGATTTGCTTCAAGAACCTCGGGAGCAATGCCACAGAATAGAGCAGCCATGGCGCTAAAGCGTTCATCTGTCATAAGGACAAATTGAAAAAAATCACCACTCAAATAGTCAGGTGAGAGAGATTTTTGCGCCACGGCAAGCGTCATGGTGAAGCACAGCAGATAGCGGGCGACCTTTTTGACCATAAGAGGTCGCTCCTGTTCGCCCTGTTTGCAGACAAGAAAGACGGTCACGAGCCAGTAGAACAGCAGGTATTTGTGGTTGTCGGCAGACCGCCAGTCGAGCCACAAGGCCGCGCCACTGAAACAGGCAATCAAAAACCAGAAGAGGGCCTGGGTGCGGAGCCTGGGAACAAGCAAGAATGCGACAAAGAGCAACTGAAAGGGAATTTCAAAATAGTCGTGACGGTAGCCGCGAAAGACAAGAATACCAAGGGTGAGAGAAGTGATGACAGTAAAAGAATCGCGCGGTGTCGCGCCGGCCAATTGTCCCACCACAGGGTGGCTGCGAAGACGATCAACCGCGTCCATCACCGCTCGCTGCGTTCGCTTCGCAACTGAGGGTTCCAAGAGTTTGGTGGTGCAGCTCTCCGCTGGCTACGTCCACAACGAGCTTAAAACCAATCACGCGAATACGACGAGTAATGAGGGGCTCACCTGCGGCGGATGCCACACGTTGAACCATAGCCACTGGAACCGGCTTGGCGCTTTCGGTGGTGTGAATAGGGGTTTTGCTCTGTCTTGCGTCAATCCAGACGACCTCGCCGAGATGCCGGCAGAGGGCCTGCAAATTGGAGGCGGTGGGTTCGGCCACATAGCGGTCTAGGGGCTTCCCGATATTCCTCCTTGCGGCGACAAACTCACCCGCTTCGGTCTCCAGCCAAATCGATACAAAGCGTGTGTCGTGATCATCCTGGGTCGAAAACATCCCCATCCCGCCTCCCTTCCACGTCGAAAGATCGTAGCGGGAGGTTCGAATGAGATGATGCGAAAGCACGGCCAATGACAACAATACTGGTACATACAATGCCGCAGAAAATTCTTTTATTTTTACCAACACGTATCCCCAGAGCAGCCAGCCTCGCTTCGGTGAAACCGCGCAAGAAGCTCTGGAGTATATACCCGATATTGCTCTATTTTTCCAGTTAAGGATTTCCTCCTTCAGACAAACTCTCACGAATTGACCTCGTGCGAGAAGCCTCAAATATTTCAGATGCACCTGTATAATAGGACATGCTGGTGCCGCAAAAAGTCAGGCATGGACCGACGGCTGGGCGCGTTCCTTTTGAAAGCGCTGATATTGTTGTGGGTCCCACGTAGTCATGGCCTGTTAGACGGACAATAGCATCAAAGAGCGGGCCGAACCAAAACATCCCCCCCGATCTTGCGCTTCAGCCAGCGCCCGCCCGTCGAGTGGCCGACGAGCTTGCCGTCTTCGACAATCACCTTCCCACGCAAGAGCGTCATCACCGGATAACCCTGGCAGGTAAATCCTTCCCAAATGCTGTAGTCGGAGTCGGCGTGTAGGTCCTCTACCTCCAGCGTTTTGATCAACTGAGGGTCGAGCAGGACAATATCCGCATCACTGCCCGGCTGAATGGCACCCTTTTGCGGATACAGACCCAGAATCTTGGCTGCGTTGGTAGCGATGATGTCGGCAAAGCGCTGGAGCGGCATATCCCGTTCGACCACACATTTCGTGAACGCCACCGGAATACGCGTCTCGATGCCGTTATGCCCACCGCAGATGGATTCGATACGATCGCTGAACAGTTTGGGGCCTTTATAGGTCGTATACTCGTCCGTGGCCGTGGTGCACAGGCGTCCGTCGAGTAACCCGTCCACCAGAGCCTCTCGGTCGTCGGCGAATTTCAGCGCCGGATAGGTATGAATCGCCATGCCGTCCGGCTTCTTATAATCTTCACAGGTGAAGTGCAGATAGTGATGCAGGGCCTCGCCGTATACGGGCTGTCCGGACTGGCGCGCTTCGGCAATGGCACGCACGCCTTCTTTGGCCGTGGTATGGACGAAATACACCCCGGTGCCGGTGTGCTCGGCCAGACGAATGATCGTCCGAAAGGCCAAGTCTTCGGACAGATTGTTGTGGACGAGGTGCATATTATAGGCTTGGTCGCGGCCTTCACGCTTAAGCTTCTCAAGCATATAATTCACAATCTCGTCCTCTTCCGCGTGAACGGCCATCATACCGCCGTGTTTGGCCACTTCGGCAAAAATCTCCCACAGATGTCCGTACGGGATGCGCACCTCCGTGGTGGTAAAAATCTTGAAGCTGCCTACGCCCTCTTGTAGTGCCTCGGCAATCTGGCCCGCGGCCTGGTGTCCGCATTCCCCGGCAAGCATGTAGTGAAAGGCGAAGTCCGTGTAGCAGTGGTCGCGAAAGACAGCCCGCCGGCGCTCAAGCACCTCAAGCAGCGGGCGGCGCCGTTCTCCGCGGAGCGCCTTGCGGGACAGGTCGCCGGCAAAATCGATAATGGTCGTCACCCCACCGAACGCGGCCGCCCGACTGGCCGCCTCGGGAGGCTGGGTCATCACGTCCGGCTGGCCGGTCCAGTCCGGCGGGACGGGAATGCCAATATGGGCATGCGGCTCAATCCCGCCCGGCAGGACGATTTTTCCCGTTGCATCGATCACCCGTCCGGCAGAGGCATTCAGAGTTCCCGGTTGGCCCACGGCAACGATATGCTCCCCGGCAATGCCTACATCCAGTTCCGCCGTGGTGTGGGGCGTCACAACAGTTCCCCCGCTAATGATGAGATCCAGCATAGTCCACCTCCCGAGTGTTTCCTCCTCTTTGTACTCCTTTCTTCTCCTCTCAGAAAATCCCCTCTCTTGCTTGCCTTTCCCTGCATCGACTGATAGCTGACCGCTGATGAAGGGAAGTGTCTATGCGAGCACTCGATGATATCCGCGTTCTTGATCTCACCCACGTCTTTAACGGTCCCTATGCCGCCCAGGTGTTAGCGCTGCTCGGAGCCGAAGTCATTAAGATCGAGCCGCGTCCCTACGGTGAGCGCGCGCGCAGCATTTTTCCCATTCCGGACACCGAAAAGCAGAGTTATCCCTTTGTGATGCTCAACTCGAACAAAAAAGGCATCACGCTCAATCTCAAATCCGAACGCGGCAAAGAGCTGTTCAAACAGTTTGTGACACACGCCGATATTGTCGTCGAGAACTTTACCGCCGGGACCATGGACAAGTTGGGGCTGGGCTATCAGGACTTGAAGCGCCTCAACCCGCGTATCATTTACGCGTCAAGCTCGGGCTATGGCAAGACCGGCCCGTACAGCGCCTACCCCGCGTTTGACTCCATTGTCCAAGCCCTGTCCGGTATCATGAGCACAACGGGCGATCCGGCCGGCCCACCGATGAAGGCCGGGCCACCGATTATGGACATTATGGCAGGCATCCATTTTGCGGCCGGCATACTGGCGGCCCTGCATCAACGCGACCGCACCGGAGAGGGGCTCGAAGTAGAAACCTCGCTGTTCGAGTCGGCCATCGGACCGCTGACCGCCCAGATATCGGCCTACCGCGCCCAAGGTGGCAGCTATGAGCGCGCCGGCAACCGGGCGCCGAACCGCGCCTTCTCTCCGTATAATTGTTATCCCGCCAGTGACGGCTACGTCTTATTGTTGACCTCGGACAATCAGCGCTGGCAGGCGCTGTGTACCCTCATGGGACGTGAGGATATCGCCCGGGACGAAAAATTCGCGACCAATAGAGCCCGCTCCAAACACGCGGATGAAGTGGATGCGATTGTCAGCGCCTGGACCTCACGTCATCCAAAACACGAGATCATGCGCCTGTGTGGCGAGGCGGATATCACCTGTGGGGCGGTCCAGACCGTCGAAGAAGTCCTCAACGACCCCCACCTGCGCGAACGCGGCATCCTCAAGGATATCGATCATCCCACCGCCGGTCCTGTCACCGTGCTCGGTGCACCCTGGCGTTTTAACGACCAGCAGCCTCCCAACGACACCCCAAGTCCGAAGAGCATAACGAACTGGTGTACAGCAAATTGCTGGGCTTGTCCGAGGCTGAAATTCAGGTACTCAAAGAGGACGGGGTGATTTAGTATTCTACAGCTTGCCCTTCGCCTCAGAGTCTCGTAGATTTTTTTTATGAGCTCCCTTCCCCCCGGTCCGAGGCTCCCGCGGCTGTTCCAGACTCTGAACTGGGTTCGCAGGCCCATACCCATCATGCGGAAATATGTCCAAGAGTATGGTGAGTGTTTCACCATGCGTTGGCTCAATACGCCGCCGATCGCGTTCTTCAGCAACCCGGTTGCCATTAAACAGATCTTTACCGCATCACCCGAGCGCGCCCTGGCGGGTCGGGGGAATGTGGTTCTCAAACCGATTTTAGGTGAGAACTCAATCCTGTTGCTTGATGGCGCACGCCATAAACGGGAGCGCAAATTGCTCATGCCGCCGTTTCATGGCGAACGCATGCGCCTCTATGGCGAGATCATGCGTAAGGCCGCAGATCGGTCGATTGACAACTGGCCGGTGGAACAGCCCTTCCCCATTCACGAACGTATGCAGGCCATCACGCTTGACATCATTCTACGGACCGTCTTTGGCGTGGACGAAGGTGCACTGCTCCAGAAACTGCGGTCCTTGCTGATTGAGTTTCTCAGGCTCGTAGGGAACAGCCCTCTCCTCTTAATCCGTTGGCTGCAAGTCAACCTGGGGCCGCTCACCGCGTGGCAACGCATCGGTCAACTCAGTCGCGAAATCGATACAGTACTGTACGAGCAGATTACCCAACGCAAGGCCGCAGCCCAAAACGGACGCGCCGATATCATGGCCATGCTCATTGAAGCCCGAGACGAAGATGGTCAGCCCATGAGCGATCAAGAGCTACGCGATGAGATGATCACCATGCTGCTGGCCGGACATGAGACCACTGCTACTTCGCTGTCCTGGGTCGTTCACCGCCTATTACAAAATCCGGACGTTCTCGAAAAAGTTCGCGCCGAGCTCCAGCGCGTGGTCGGAGGGAGTCCCATACAAGCCGAGCACATTTCCGAGCTTGAGTATCTCGATGCGACCATCAAAGAGACGGCCCGACTCAATCCCATTGTCCCGGTCGTGGCCCGCTATCTCGAACAGCCAACCCAGATCGGAGCGTACGAAATACCTGCGGACTGTGTGGCCGCGCCGTGTATTTACCTCACCCACCGGCGGCCGGAATTGTGGCCCGAGCCCGAGACGTTTAACCCTGACCGGTTTGTTGGGAAACGCGTTGATCCCTATACTTTTTTTCCTTTTGGCGGAGGAGTCCGTCACTGTCTGGGTGCAGCCTTTGCCACATACGAGATGAAAATCGTCCTGGCCCAGATATTGTCTCGGGTCGCACTCCGGCCAGTTCCGGGACATACCGTGCGTGTTGTCCGGCGGAGTATTACGTTTGCTCCATCAGACGGCATGCCGGTCATTCGGGAAGTGGCGTAAAGCTCAGGTGTCCCAAGAGAGTCTCGTGCAGCAGGGATTAGGAATCCGCCAAGCAACGGTCGATGATGCTGGTCGGATTCATGAAATTCATACCCAGTCGGTCAAAATCCTGTGCAAAGGACATTACTCGTCTGAGCAGCTTGCAGGCTGGCTGAAAAATCGTTCTCCACAAGGCTATCTTCCGGGCATTGGAAGAGGGGAAATGTTTGTCGCTACCGACGGCCTCTCCATCCTCGGTTTCGGGCAGGCTATCCCCGGAGAGATTCACGCCATCTATGTTGCCCCTGAATACGCCAAACAAGGCGTTGGTATTTTACTCCTTGAACGGGCTCTGACAGCCGCACGAGCCGGGTCTCAAAGAGATGTCTCTTTGGCATCGACTCTCAATGCTCAGGGCTTCTATAAAAAGGCTGGATTTGTCGAGGTTGAACGATCAACAGTCCGCAGGAACGACGTGTTACTGCCAGTCATCGGGATGGTTTTATCAGTGTAAGTCTCCACCAATGTCTCGCAGTTTTTTACAAGGGCTGCTACACATGGGCGTGTTCAGACCGCTGGGCAAAAGGGGACGCTATGAGTGACACCACCTGGGAGACGGCAAACGAAGCGGGCGCACGGCTGTATCAAAAAGGTCATTATATCGAAGCCGAGCAACAACTCCGCGCGGCCCTCCAGGAGGCAGAAAAGTTTGGTCCCCAGGACTCCCGCGTCGCCGTTGTCCTGAACAACCTGGGGAGCTTATCGCATAATCAGGGCAAACGAGCTGAAGCCGCCAGCTATTATGAGCGGGCATTGTCTATCCGGGAGGCGCACTATGGGCCCCACCATCCATGGGTGGCGCAGAGTCTGAATAACCTAGCCTCGCTGTACCGAGAACTCGGCCGCTACGATGAAGCCGAGACCTTTCTTCAGCGCGCGCTGAAAATCGCCGAGGCCCTGGTCGGCCCCACGCACTACCGCATCACCAATTGTCTCAACAATCTGGCCGCCGTCTATATGAGCCAAGAACGCTACACCGAGGCGGAGTCGTATTTTCAGCGGTCGCTGACAATCAGACAGCAGGCACTTGGGCCGACTCACCCCGCCGTCTCGACCAGCCTCAGCGGACTGGCCGAGTTGGCCATTGCCCAGGGCAAGTATGCAGAGGCCGAGCCACTCTTTCAGCAAGCGCTTGAGATCCGCGAAGAGAAGCTCGGCACGGACCATCCGGCAGTGGCCGTTGTCCTCGAAAAATATGTCGATTTGCTGCAAAAGCTCAGTCGCGAGGACGAGGCTGAAGAGATGGCCGCTCGGGCCAAAACCATCCGAACCAAACAGGCTCAGCCACAGCCGACAGAGGTCGGGCATTAGGGGAGAGGGTGCCCTCCCCCTAGCCCTCTCCCAGGGGGAGAGGGAAACGAAAGTCTACGCCCGAGCCGGGATCATTTCGTCCAACTGGATAATGATCCCATCCGGGTCTTTGACAAAGGCACTGCGAATCGTACCCTCTTTGGTCTTGGCCAAGACGTGCGGCGGGGCGACAAATTCCACCCCTTTACTCTCCAGGTCTTTGTGGACTCTGTTCAAGCCTTTGACCCATATCCCGAAGTGGGAAATGCCAATCTGGTCTACCAAGATCGGCTTCCCGGTCGCTTTGCTCTGCGTTGGCGCCAGCAGGGCAATCACCGGGGCGTCTTCGTTGAGACCGTACGGGGTGGCTTTCTTTTTGCCGTGGCGCAGAATGGCAAACTTCACCTGTTGGTTTTTCTTCTTGTAAATCCCCTGCTGATATTCTCCCTCTTCAACAGTGGTTCCCTGCTGGGCCACCTTGAATCCAAGCAAATCCCGATAGAAATGCATGGAGCGCTCAAAATCGTTGGTGCACAGCGCGACATGGGACATCCCACGTGGGTTCATATCATCCCTCCTCTTTGGCTATGTCTCGCAGAGCGGCACAGCCGGTGTTGTTTTCTTCCTGTCTATGTCAGGAGGAATCCTGGGGTCAAGAGACAGCCACGAAAAAGTAAGGGGATTCACGCTCCGGCCAGAAGCGCTATAGTGACGACCACAGAGAGGAGAGGGCATTGGCAGACTCGGCTCAGCACACACCAGAGACGTTTGACGTAATCGTTGTCGGGGCGGGCAATGCCGCATTTACTGCCGCGCTGGCCGCTCGGGCTGAAGGCGCCCGGGTCGTTGTCCTCGAAAAGGCCACGCAGAAATTACGCGGCGGCAATACACGTTTTACCGGCGGCCTGTTCCGCTGCACCTATAACGGTATCGACGATTTGATGGCGCTGATTAGGGACAACGACGATCCGAGCGATGTTATGGTTGATCCCTATACCCCCGAGGACTTTCAGCACGACATCAACCGCGTCACCGGAGGGCAGGCCGACCCGGCGTTGACCCACACCTTGATCACACGCTCGTATGATACGGTGTGCTGGATGGCCGACCTGGGCGTGGCCTGGGAGTTTAACCGCGCCGTTGGTCCGGTCAGGGTTGCCGGCGCTCAAAAGATCAAACTCGCCCGCGGAGGCGCGCTCCGTGCCAAAGGCGAAGGCGTCCTGCTGTCCAGCACTCTGTTTCGCCTTGCGTCTGAGGCGGGCATTCCAGTCTGGTACGAAGCCCAGGCCCAGCAAATTCTCACGGCCGAGGATGGTCGCGTGACCGGTCTTGCCATACGTAAGCCCAGCGGCCTGTATACTGTCGAGTGTCAAGCCCTGGTTCTGGCCAGCGGTGGATTCCAGGCCAACCCGGAAATGCGCACGGCTTATCTCGGTCCGAGTTGGAGCGTAGTCAAGGTCAGAGGCAGCCGTTTTAATACCGGCGAGATGACGCGTGCGGCCTTGTCGGTTGGGGCTCAGAGTTATGGCGAATGGGCGGGTTGTCATGCCACGCCGATTGATGCCGACGCCCCGACCTATGGCGACCTGCGGCTCACCGATAAGACCAACCGGCTATCCTATCCGTTCTCGGTCATGGTCAATCTGGACGGTGAGCGCTTTGTTGACGAGGGCGAGGATTTTAATTTGTACACCTACGCCAGAATGGGGCGGGATATTTTGCAGCAACGTAGCGCAACCATCTTTCAGGTCTTTGACCAGCAGACCGTCTCGCTATTGGAGACGCGCTATAATACCGGTACACCCATTAGCGCCGACAGTCTGGCCGATTTGGCAGATCACATCGAGGAGCGCTACGCGGCTTTGGATTTTCGCCGAGATGCTTTCCTGTCCACGCTTGAGGCCTATAACAACGCAGTTCAAGACGGCCCCTTCGACCCTGACCGAAAAGATGGCAAGCGGACGCGTGGTCTGCGACCGGAAAAAACCAACTGGGCGACCCGGCTCGACCAGCCACCCTTTTACGCCTATCCGGTCTCGCTCGGGATCACCTTCACCTTTGGCGGTCTACGGATCAACACCGATGCGGCGGTCGTCGATCACTTGGACCGGCCCATCCCCGGCCTGTTCGCAACCGGCGAAATGACCGGTGGTTTTTTCTATCGTAATTATCCGGGCGGCTCCGGGCTGATGCGTGGCGCGGTTTTCGGCCGGCTAGCCGGTACGCACGCCGCACGCTGGGCACGAGGAGAATAGCGCGGTGTTGCAAACGACCCAAGGTCCGACCCAGTTCAGAGCGCTACTCGCCCAAGAGAACCTGATCACGGCTCCGGGCGTATACGATGGGCTGTCAGCCAAGATTGCCGAAGCCGCGGGTGTGGCGGTGTTGTATGTGAGCGGTGGCGCTATCGCGCGCAGTATGGGCTATCCCGATATTGGCCTGGTTACCCTCACGGAAATGCAAAAGCGGCTGGAAGAGATTCGCGCGGTCACCGCCCTGCCGCTTATTGTGGATGCCGACACGGGCTATGGGAATGCGCTGAACGTCATTCGGACGATTCGGACGTATGCGCGTTCCGGCGCGGCAGCCCTGCATATTGAGGATCAGGTCGAACCCAAACGCTGCGGCCATTATGAGGGCAAACAGGTGGTCGCTAGCACGGAGATGGTCCAGAAAATCCAGGCCGCGGTAGAAGCGTGTGGCGACAGCGGACTGGTCATTATCGCCCGGACCGACGCTCGGGCCGTTCTTGGGCTGGACGCGGCGATTGAACGGGGGAATACCTATGCTGAGGCAGGGGCGGACATGATTTTTGTGGAAGCGCCGCAATCGATCGATGAGATTGAGCGGATAGCCCTGGAGGTCAAAGCACCACTCGTGATCAACATGTTCTGGGGTGGTAAAACCCCGCTGGTTCCGGCCGAGCAGCTCGCTACCCTCGGGTACCGGATCATGATTGTTCCGTCAGACCTGCAACGTGCTGCTATTCGGGCCATGCAGCGGGCCGCCGCCGAAATCCGTACCCACGGCCATACGGCAGCAATGGCGGAGGACATGGCCTCTTTTGCCGAACGAGAAGAGCTGATTGGCCTGGCTGAAGCGCAAGCCTTGCAGTACAGGTTTCTGAAGGGTCAGGACGAAGAAAGACCCCCCTCACCTCAGAAGCGCCGGAACGTTTTCTGAAAGAGTAAAGAGCACAGAGGGTTGTTATCCCTAGCGTCGCCGTGTTATGTATGACAAATATTATATTTCGTCATACATAAGAGGAACGCCCATGGATACGCGAAAGGCCCTGACCGTCCGAGTTCCTGAGACCCGGCTTCGGAGACTCATGCGAGCCCGTAAAGCAAAAACCCAATCAGAGTTAATTAATACGCTGTTGGCTGAAGAAGAAGAGCGGCTTCATTCCCATAAGGTCTTACGTGAGACTGTCGGAGTCATTTCATCCTCTGATATCAATGATCGCCTTCTTTGATACCAACATCCATATCTCACTACTGTCCGGTCTTTTGACCTGGGACATGGTCCTGTACGAGATTGGAAACGCCCCTGTCCGGTTATCTCCGGTGGTCGCCAGCGAGTTACTCCGAGGCGTCCCCGATCATGGCCGACGCAGCATTGAGCGGTTTGTCGGCCAGTTGGTTCCCTTAGAACCACCGTCCTGGAGACGCTGTTGGGTTGAGACGGGGAGACTCTTACCAAAAATTTTCCCGGACCATGAGGCAATAGGCTTAGCCAGACTCCAAAATGATCTTCTCCTCGCCCTGACAGCTCGCTATACGGGTGCCCTGCTACTGACGGCGGATCGCCACTTCATCACAATACGCCACCTTATCCCCTTCCAGCTTCGGATTTTCCACCCGTAAGCAAATCCAGAGAGAGTTAACGGAAGCACGAGCCTAGAAGGATGCCTACCCGCCAAGCCACGGCTGAGCTCTGTCATACCCTGACCCGGATGACTTTTGCGTCGCTCCCAGACGAAATTATTGCGGTGGCCAAGCGGGTCATTCTCGACGGCATTGCCGTTGCGGTGGCTGGAGCCAGAGAGCCGGGGCCGACCATTGCCGCCACCCATGTCAACAGTCAAGGCGGAAAAGAAACGGCGACTGTTATTGGTCATGGCTTTCGCACCTCGCCCGTTCTGGCAGCGTACGCCAACGGCATTGCCATGCACGTCCTGGACTATGAGCCGATGTGGAGTCCTCCCACCCACGCCACATCGCCAACGCTGCCGGCCATTCTCGCCTTGGCCGAAGATCGACAGGCTCCGGGTCGGGAAATCATCACGGCCTTTGTCAAAGGCTGCGAGCTCCAGGGACATATCCGGCTGGCCTCCCACCAATACGCGCCCGCGGAGTTTAGCGTCCATCCGCCAAGCAGCGTCGGCCTCATGGGCGCGGCTGCGGCCGCCGCCCACCTGCTGGGACTCAGCCAAGAACAGCTTCAGCACGCCCTGGGGATCAGCGCATCTCGCGCCGGTGGGTTAATGGCCAATGTCGGGACTATGGCCAAGGCGACCCACTGTGGCTGGGCGGCCTTATCCGGTTTGGATGCGGCCTTATTGGCATTCCACGGCTTTACCGGCAACCCAACGATTTTTGAAGCGCCGAACGGTTATGTCGAGCACTTCTTTGGCGAGCAGTTTCAGTATGATGAATTGCTACGCCTGGGGCAGTCGTACCGCATGGTCGATCCGGGCTTTGTGATGAAGATGTTTCCGTGTCAGTACGGCACGCATTTCGGAATATTGGCCGCGCTGGAACTCCGCCAGCAAATCGCCAGTCCCGACTCTATTCGGGCCATCCATATTACCGCCCCGGTCATGCCCTATGTCGATCGGCCGACTCCTCACAGTGGTCTGGACGGGAAATTCAGCTTCCAGTATACGGTTGCCGCCGCCCTGCTCGACGGCGAGGTGTCGATTCGGACCTTCTCGGACGACTATTGCGCGCGGCCCGCTCTGGCAGCCCTCCTGTCTCGGACTCGCCTGACCCAGGACGGGACGATTCCCGGCGTGTTGGAAGAAATGTGGGTAGACGTTGCGGTCGAACTCCAGGACGACCGGCGCCTGACGGCTCGGTGTGATGGCCCGCAAGGCTTTTGGGGCCGACCGCCTCTAGCGTGGGACGACCATATAGTCAAGATTCGAGACTGCCTCGGTGTCCACCTGACCGAAGAGCACACACAGCAATGTATTCAGCTTGTTGAACGGCTGGAAACCCTGGATGCCTCTCAGATTGCCCAGCTTATGACGCTGATTGGGTGATATCATCAACGAACAGTCCCGGAGGACAGCATGAGCGAAAACCAAGTGCTCACCGCGGTGAGCGATCATATTGGCATACTGACGCTGAATCGGCCTGAGGTCATGAACGCATTCTCTGACGCCATGCGCGGCCAGCTTCTCAAGCAGCTCGAACGGTTTGCAACGGATCGGAGCGTCCGCTGCATTATCATTACCGGAGCGGGCAGAGCCTTCTGCGCCGGCGGTGATATCGCCAGCATGGCCAAGCTCCAGGACGACAACACGACCGAGGTCCTTGAGCAGCGCATGGCCCTTGGCAGCCAGGTCGTCCAGTTGCTGCGGCGCATGCCCCAGCCCATTATTGCGGCGGTGAACGGCGCCGCAGCCGGCGCGGGCGCCAATCTGGCATTAAGCTGCGACTTTCGACTCGGTTCGGACAAAGCCCTCTTCTCCGAGAGCTTTGTGAAGATTGGCCTGGTCCCCGACTGGGGCGGATTCTTCTTTTTGTCCCGCCTGGTTGGAACGGCCAAGGCTATGGAACTCATGATGACCGGCGACCGGATCAGAGCCGAAGAAGCCTTGCGGTTGGGCCTGCTGAATCATGTCTATCCGCTTGAGAGTTTTTGGGAAGACACGCTCAATTTTGTGCGGACGCTGGCTACAGGTCCGGCCGAGACCCTGGCTCGGATCAAAGAAGGCGTCTACCTCGGCGCTAGCGCGTCACTCGAACAAGCCCTGGCCTATGAGTACCGAGCCCAGAAAGCGGCCTTTTTGTCCGACGACGCCCGCGAGGGCATGCGCGCCTTCCTGGATAAGCGCACGCCCGAATTTGGAGAAAAATCCGGAAAGAATTCGGAGTAATCACACCGGAAAGGAAATCAGCATGGCCCGTTTAGCCTATCTGGACCGAGATGACCTGCCTGAACTTGAGCGCGATATTTTTGATGATCTTCTCAAACAACGCGGCTCGATTGGCAATATCTTTCGGATCGTGGCGCACAGCCCGTTGCTCCTACGTCGAATGCTGTACTTCAGCGATGGGCTGCGGAATCGGACCACGCTTGACCCTCGGTTGCGGGAACTCGCTATCATGACAGTCGGCAGGCTAACCGACTGCGAATATGAATATACCCACCATAAAGCCTTGGCCCAACGAGTTGGGGTGAGTTCTGAACAAGTAGAAAAACTTGCGGACTGGGAGACCAGCCCGGCTTTTAACGAACACGAACGCACCGTTATTCGCTACGCAACCGAGATGACCGAGCAGGTACAGATTGCGGATACGACCTTTGACGCGCTCCGTGCCTTTCTCAATGAGGAACAGATCGTCGAACTCAGCTTGAATACCGCGTTCTATAATATGGTTGTCCGTTTCCTCACGGCGACCCAGGTTGATCTTGAGCCAGACGCCAAAGAAACGGGTGGCTAATTCATGTTTCGAGTATGCTACGCTGGCTCAACACAGGCCGCCACATCGTTGCGTGGAGAATTTACCAGGGTTGAGACCGCGTAGGCTTCCATCTCGCCGGCAGGGTATGGTTGGAGGAGGGGCAGAACTTTCTGCGGGTCTTCGACCGTTGGGTCGAGCCAGTGCTCTTCAGCCTCACGAGGGACCATCACCGGCATGCGGTGATGGATGTCTGCCATGAGTTCGTTCGGTGTGGTGGTGATAATGGTGCACGAATGAATCGTTTCTCCGGACGATCCAGCCCAGCGTTCCCATAAACCGGCAAACCCAAACGGCTCACCGGATTTCAGCCGGATATAATACGGCACTTTGGATGGCCCGGTCTTTTTCCATTCATAAAAACCGTCGGCCAATACCAGACAGCGCCGCTTCCGAATCGCCCGGCGAAAGCTCGGCTTTTCTGCGACCCCTTCGGCGCGGGCGTTAATCATCCGGTTGCCGATGGCTTTGTCCTTGGCCCAGGACGGGATCAACCCCCAACGTAACGCTACGATCTGTGATTCCTGCGCATAGACTAGCGCCCACACCGGCTGGGTCGGCGCGATATTGTACCGCGCGGTTTGCGTACGAGGCATGGTTCGCGCCACAAACCGAGCCTGGAGCTGCTTCTCATCTGTCGTCAGACTGTAGCGACCACACATACGTCTCCTCCTCCTTGCCCCTGCATACTCCTCGAATAGCCAGCCCCTTTGGCTCAATCATGCTCCATGCGCGAGGGACGTTGCAATTCAAATGCGTCCAAGTAGAATGCTCTCTCCATTATTCAGGAACGATATGTGAGAGCAAGACAAGGAGGTTGAAATGGCATCAGTCACTTTACAAGGCAATCCTCTAAGCCTGGGCGGGTCGGAAGTATCGGTTGGTCAGGCCGCCCCGGACTTCACCGTGGTCAATAACGATCTGCAGCCGGTCAAGCTGAGCGAGGCCCAGGGGAAGGTAATTATTCTGAGTGCGGTCCCGTCTGTTGACACGCCGGTGTGCGACACGGAGACGCGGCGTTTTAACGAAGAAGCCGCCAAGCTCGGCGAGGGGATCGAAATCTGGACGGTGAGTATGGATTTACCGTTCGCTCAGAAGCGCTGGTGCGGCGCGGCCGGCGTGGAACAAGTAAAAACCTTGTCGGACTTTCGTGACCGGGCCTTTGCCGAAGGCTACGGCGTGTTGATCGCGGATGGGCCGCTGGCCGGCATAACCGCCCGCGCGGTGTTCGTTGTGGGAAAAGACGGAACGCTCAGGCACGTTGAATACGTATCGGAGATCGCCAACGAGCCGGATTATGACGCAGCCCTGAATGCAGCCAAGGCTGCCGCCGCGTAGACCCTGCATGTTTCGTAGGGGCAGGCCTGCCTGCCCCTCTTTTTTGATCGGGTCTTCGGAGACCCGACGCGCTACAACACCTCAAACAGTCCGGCCACGCCCATCCCGCCACCGACACACATGGTCACCACCACGTTCTTGGCACCCCGCCGTTTGCCCTCACGCAAGATGTGCCCGACCTGACGGGCGCCGGTCATGCCGTACGGATGACCGATCGAGATGGAGCCGCCGTTCACATTGTAGTTCTCCATGGAAATGCCGAGTCGGTCGCGGCAATAGACCGTTTGTACGGCAAAGGCTTCGTTGAGTTCCCATAGATCAATATCGTCCATCGTCAGGCCGTGGCGCTCAAGCAGCTTCGGAATGGCGAAGACCGGACCGATCCCCATTTCATCCGGCTCACAGCCGGTGGCGATCAGCCCTTTGTAGAGACCCAGGGGTTGCAGGCCGCGCTTCTCGGCCTCTTTGGCTTCCATCAACACCACCGCAGCGGCCCCGTCGGACAACTGGCTGGAATTGCCGGCGGTAATCGAACCGTCAGTCACCGACGGGAGCGCGGTGAGGCCCTCCATATTGGTCGTGGGCCGGTTGCCCTCATCCCGAGAGAGCGTGACCTCTTTTTGTGTGACCTCGCCCGTTTCCTTGTTGGTCACATCCATGACTGTGGTGATGGGCACGATCTCGTCGTCGAATTTGCCGTCCGCCTGGCCGGCTGCGGTCCGCTGCTGGCTGGCCAGGGCGTACTCATCTTGCGACTCGCGCGAGACCTGATAGCGCTGGGCGACAATCTCGGCCGTCTTCAACATGGGGAAATAGATCTCGGGCTTGTTGTCCATGAGCCAGCCGTCAACAAAATTCTTGGTGTTCAGATTGTTTTGGACCAGGCTGATCGACTCGACTCCGCCAGCCACCATGACGTCGGCCCCATCGACGATAATCCGGTTGGCCGCGGTGCTGATCGCCTGCAGACCGGAGGAGCAGTAGCGGTTGATAGTCATGCCGGAGGTGGTGACGGGCAGACCGGCTTTCACGGCTGAGGTTCGCGCCACATTATGCCCGGTTGAACCTTCCGGCAGTCCACAGCCGAACACCACGTCTTCAACCTCTGCCGGCTCCACCCCGGCCCGTTCGACCGCGTTTTTAATGACATGCGCGCCCAGGGTCGCACCGCTGGTTTTATTCAGGCTGCCCCGAAAGGCTTTGCCAATGCCGGTCCGGGCGGATGATACAATAACGGCTTCTCGCATGAATATAGCCTCCTTTGTTCCTGGTCTCGTCCGACGTTCACGCCAGCCTATCCCAGGCAGGCCCTTCCGCCAACCGGGCCGGTGCCTTGACTTCTGTCCGCTTTATTGGAAATGACGAAAGACCCGCTCAGAGAGGAGAATCCCATGATCGAAGTCTACGACCTGGCCGGCGCGGATAGTTTGCGCTTTAGTCCGTTCTGTTCGCGGACCAAGGTGGCCTTACGCTATAAGGGCCTGGACTATACCACGCTCCCGATTCGCTTCTGCGATAAAGACAAACTGGCTTTTTCCAAGCAGGACCGGGTGCCGGTCATTAGGGACAACGGCACGGTTGTCTCCGATTCGTGGAAGATTGCCGAGTATTTGGAAGACCACTATCCGGAGGCCAAGCTCTTCCCCGGTCCGGGGATGAAAGAGGCCTGTCGGTTTTTTAATCTGTATATCGACAATACGCTCCATCCGGCGCTCGTTCCGGTCGTGGTGTACGACATCTTTGAAAAGATCGAGCCGGTGGACCGCACCTATTTTCGGGAAAACCGGGAAGCCCGGTTCGGCGCAACACTGGAAGACCTCGCCACCAGACGCGACGACTTTCGCCCCCGTCTCAAATCCGTCCTGGCCGACCTGGAGGCCGTCGCCTTGGGCCATGAGTATCTGTTTGAGGTGTTTACCTATGCCGACGTATGCCTGTTCGGCTCGTTCACCTTCGCGATGCGGGTGAGCGATGAGCCGCTGTTTGACGCGGCTCCGTCCCTGGCCCGCTGGTGGGAACGGATGCAGGCGCGCTTCGAGATTTAGCCCGGTTGAGCGAGTGCCGCACCATTACGTGAGGGTGGTCTGCTTCTCCCGCTCGACCACCTTGGCCAGGACGAGGAGGGCAATCAGGTTCGGGATAGCCATCATGCCGTTCAGCGTGTCAGAGACGTCCCAGACCAGCCGTAAACCACCGGTTGCGCCGATATAGAGAAAGGCCAGAAACAAGATCCGATACGGGATCACCGCTACCTTGCCGAACAGGTACTCCCAGGCCTGCCCGCCATAAAAACTCCACGTCAGCATGGTGCTATAGGCAAACAGGATCAAACAGATAAAGACCAGATAGTCTCCCAGACCGGGCAGACCCTGGGCAAAGGCTGCCGCGGCCAAGAGCCCCGGAGAGGTGTCCGCCTGGCCGAGGACACCCGTCACCATAATCACCAGCCCGGTGACGCTGGCGACAATCAGGGTATCTACGCACACCTCCCACATACCCCAAAAGCCCTGTCCGACCGGCGTGTTCTTGGCTTGGGCGTGCACAATGGAGGCCGAGCCCAGTCCAGCCTCATTGGAAAAGATGCCGCGCGCCAGCCCGTAGCGCATGGCCAGCATCACGGTCGCTCCTCCCCAGGCTCCAACCGGGGCGGCGGGCGTGAAGGCGGAGGTAATGATCGTCGCGAACGCGTCCGGCAGGGCCGAGGCGTAGCGCAGGAGAATCACCACACCGCCGGCCAGATAGAGCACGGCCATAAAGGGCACCAGATATGAGGTGGTCCGGCCAATGCGCCGTACCCCGCCCAGGATGACCACCGCCACCAGAGCAACCACGCATCCCCCGGCGATCGGTCGGGGCAGGCTGAAGGTTTCATACAGACTCGCCGCCACCGTATTCGCCTGGACCATATTGCCGATACCCAGCGCGGCCGCACCGGTCAGAAAGGCATACACGCCGGCCAGCCACTTCCGGCCCAGGCCGTCGGCAATATAATACATCGGACCGCCGACAACCTCGCCACTGTCCGCCTTGACCTGACGGTATTTCATGCCCAGCACGACCTCGCTGAACTTGGTCGCCATACCCACCCCGGCCGTTATCCACATCCAGAACAAGGCCCCCGGCCCGCCCCAATACATGGCCGTACTGACCCCAACGATATTCCCGACTCCGACCGTTGCCGCCATGGCCGAACTGACGGCCTGAAACGCACTCAGCTCGCCGGCATCGGCTTCCGTTCGCCCGGAGAGGAGGCGACCCAGGGTTGAACGCCAGATCAAGAGGAAGTGCGTCAGTTGGATCCATCCCAGACGAAAGCTGAGATACACCCCGGTTCCGATCAGGAGGATCATCAGGGGCGGGCCCCAGACCACCGCGTTGACGAGATTGTTGAGGTGTTCGACGGTGCTCAGCATACTGCCTCGTTTCCGCAACCCCGTGCCTGTGAGTGCGACCAAGCATTTGACCAGTCAGGCCGGAATGCCGTACAAGGGCTGCAATCCATACTTCGAGGAAACAGCATAGCCATGAAACGTGTCGGGGTCGATGTCGGTGGAACGTTTACCGATCTGATCTATGTCGATGAGGACAAGGGTGAGGTGGTGGTCTATAAGCTGCCCAGTACACCGGCTGACCCCTCTCAGGCCACGCTCGACGGGGTGGAGGCGCTGTGCGCGCACGTCGGCATTCCGGTCGCTCAGATTGACCACTTCTTTCACGGGACGACTATTGCCACCAATATAGTGCTGGAGCACGCCGGAGCGCAGGTCGGTATGCTGACGACCAGGGGGTATCGCGACATTCTGCATATCGCCCGCCACAAGCGACCCTTATCGTTCAGCCTCTACCAGGATGTGCCGTGGCAAAAACATCCCTTGGTCCGCCGGCGCTATCGACGCCCGATCAGCGAGCGCATCATTGCCCCTCAGGGCGAGGTGTTGACCCCACTTGACGAAGACGAGGTGCGGGAGGCCGTCCGGCGACTCAAGCGTGAGGGCGTGGAAGCCATTGCCGTGTGCTTTCTGTTCTCCTTTCTCAACCCAGAGCACGAGCAACGCACCAAGGAGATCATTCTTGAAGAATACCCGGAGTGTTATTTATCCGTCCGGCACGAGGTCCTGCCCCAATACCGTGAGTACGAAGGCTTCAGCACGGTCTGTCTGAATGCCTATGTCGGTCCTCAGGTCAGTCAGTACGTCCGCCGCCTCGACCGGACGATCACGGACAAAGGCATACGTGGCGGGCTCCACCTGATGACCTCGGTCGGCGGGGTCGCGACCACCGAAGGCGCGGCTCAACGCCCGGTCAACCTGCTCATGTCCGGACCGGTGGCGGGCCTGATCGGCGGGATTTGGACCGGCAAGAGCACGGGCTCGCCCAGCGTGATTACCCTTGATGTCGGCGGCACCTCCGCGGACATTGGCGTTGCGCCGGACGGGCAGATGCGGATGAAGCATCTCCTCGACACCAAAGTGGCCGGTTATCACGCCATGATTCCCATGGTCGAGATTGACGCGATTGGCGCGGGCGGGGGGAGTCTGGCCTATCTTGACGCGGGCGGCATGTTCCGGGTTGGTCCCAAAAGTGCGGGGGCAGACCCCGGTCCGGCGTGTTATGGCAGGGGCGGGAGCCTTCCGACAGCGACCGATGCGCTGGTGGTGCTCGGCAGGCTGCGAGCCGAGAATGTTCTCGGCGGCCAAGTCCAGATTCAACCCGGCCTCGCCGCAGAGGCCGTCCAACGAGAGCTGTGCCAGCCCTTGGGCCTGGGTGTGGAGGAAGCCGCCCTGGGCGCGGTTCGGATTCTCACCCAGAGTATGGTTGAGGGTATTGAAATCAGCAGTGTCCAGAAGGGCTATGATCCACGTGACTTTGTCCTGGTTGCCGCCGGCGGAGCCGGACCCGTGTTTGCCTGTGATATCGCCCGAGAGCTGCGCATCCCCACCGTCCTGGTTCCCCGCTATCCCGGCATTACGTCGGCGCTCGGGCTGCTGGCAACGGATATCGTGTACGAGTTTGTCACGACCGAGATGCAGCTTTTCTCGGCTCTTGATCGCGACAAGCTGGCCGCGGACTTTGCCGCCCTGGAACGCCAGGCCAGCGAACGGCTCCAGGCCGACAATCTCGGGGCCGACCAGTCATTAATCCGCCGTATTGCCGATTGCCGCTATATCGGCCAGGGCTATGAGCTGCGGGTTGAGTTACCCGCCGGCGAGATCACGGCCGATTGGCAGCAACAGGCGACAGAGGCGTTCCACCAGGCGCACGAGCGTGAGTATGTCCGACGCTTTCCGGACAGCGATATCCAGTTGGTCAATATTCGTGTCCAGGGGGTGGGTCTGATTCCCGAACTGCGGCTGAAAGAGATTCCGACCGGGGACAGGTCCCCGGACGCGGCCCGAATCGCGACGCTCGATGTGATATTCAATAGGGACGGGACACCGGAAAAACTCGCGACCGACTTCTACGATCGAGAGCGCTTACAAGCCGGGAATATCATCACCGGCCCGGCCATTATTGAGCAACTCGATAGCACGGTGGTGGTCAACCCAGGCTTATCCGCGGAGGTTGATCGGCACGGCATTTTGATTATCGCGTGTGAATAGGGACACGCAGAGGAGGGAACGTGATGACCTCACCAAACGGACACGGCACTCCAAACGGTACACCTCGGTCGGTCGACCCGATTACCCTGCGCGTCCTGGGTGGCGCGTTTACCGCGGCGGCCAAAGAAATGGCGCACGTCCTCTACCGTATGTCCTATTCCAGCATTATCCGTGAGTCTGAAGACCTGGGCGCCGGCCTGTACGACGCCCAGGGCAACGAGATCTGCGAGAGCGATACCTCACCCATGCACGTGGGTTCCCTGCCGGCCTATATCCGGGGTTTCCTGAAGCGACTCCAGGGCAATATTCACGAGGGGGACGTGATTCTGCATAACCATCCCTTTCAGGGCGCCAGCCATACCCCGGACCTGGGTATTGCCGTGCCCGTATTCTGGCAGGGCGAGTTGATCGGTTTTGCCGCGGTCACCGCCCACCTGCTCGATATGGGCGGCGCCGCACCGGGCCTCAACGTTGATGTGGTCGATGTCTGGGCCGAGTCCCGCCTGTTTAACGGCATTAAGCTGTACAACAAGGGGGTCCGTAACGACGACCTGTGGCAGTTCTTTCTGGATAACGTCCGGACGCCGGAGATGAACGCCGGCGATATCGAGTCCATGATCGCCGCCTGTCAACTGGGGCGGGAGCGTTTTCTGCATCTGGTCGAAAAATACGGGGTGACTACCGTGCTCGATACGGCCCACGATTTAATGGACTACTCCGAGCGGATGTTGCGCAAGGAAATCGAAAAAATCCCCGACGGAGAATATGTCGCGCCCACCCAATACCTGGACGACGACGGTCGCAACCGAGAACAACCGCTGGCCGTGTGTGTCAAAGTCAAGGTAGAAGGCAGCGAGCTGACCATCGACCTGACCGGCTCAAGCCCTGAGGTGCCAACTGGCTATAACGTGCCGTTTGAAGGCAGCACCCTGGTCGCCTCCTACGTGATCGTGCGCAGCATCCTGCTCGATGAAGCCACCTACCCCGACCCGGTGCCACAGAACGAGGGAATTTTTCGGCCCATTCGGGTCGTTGCGCCGGAAGGAACGATTTTCAATCCGCGTTTTCCCCGCGCCTGCTTCAGCCGCTTCAATCAGGTCCAATATCTGGCCGACGGCGTGAACCTCGCCCTCGCCCAGGCCGTCCCGGACAAGGTGTGCGCCGGGAATGCGGCCCATGTGCATTTCCTGAGCTATAGCGGCTTTCTGGAAGAAAAGGGCCAGTACTGGGTGTATCTGGAGGTCAACGAGGGCAACTGGGGTGGCCGTCACGGCAAAGACGGGCTCGACTCGATTGCCTGTCTGATTGAAAACACCCGGAACAATCCCGTCGAAGAGCTGGACCTGCGTTTTCCCATGCGCAACGAACGCTACGAATTACGCGAGGAGCCCATCGCTCCGGGCAAGTGGCGCGGTGGAGTCGGGATTGTGCGCGAAAATCGTTTTCTCGTGCCCGGCTTCCTGTCCTCGGAGGCGGAACGCCATTTTGACGCGCCCAAGGGCATCTTTAACGGCGGCAACGGCAGCCGGGCGTCCATGATTAAGAACCCCGGTGTTGAGGGAGAGGAGCGCTTGTATAGCAAGGTCACCGGCTATCCCATGCAGGAAAACGAACTGCTCCAGATTAAAACCGCCAACAGCGGCGCGTATGGCGACCCGTTTGAACGCGACCCGCAGCTTGTTTTGGACGATGTGCTGGACGATTTCATTACGCTTGAGATGGCGGAAAAAGACTACGGCGTAGTCATCGACCCCCAAACCATGGCTGTTGACCACGCAGCCACCCAACGTCAACGGGCGGCACAGGGCGGGTGATTAAATGAGAAGAGCGCGAGCGAATAGAGCCCTTCGCAGCCGCTACCCGAGTTGGACGGCCCCATAGCGCTCATAGTAGTCAATCCACGCCTGTCGAACTTCTGCTGAGAGGGTGTCTTTCACCAGACTGAAAATCTCCTGCATGGTGAGAATGGCGAAGGTGCGGATGCCGAGTTTGTGTTCGAGCGCCTGAATGGCGCTGTATCGACCGACCTGCTGAGCGTCGCCCAGCAATTCCTGCCGATCAACCGCAACGACCATCCCGGCGATCCGGTGCTCACCAAGCAGGCGCATCTTTTCGAGCGCTTCGTATTTTGCCTTGCCGGTGGTGACCACATCGTCAACCAGCAGAATCCCGCTTGCCGGGACGAAATTTTCAGCCCCGACAATGGTCTTCTCGGCCGAACGGCCCTGGCTCACCTCTCCGTGGGCTTTCTCTTCTTTGCGGTCGTAGAGGAGAGAGGTTGACTTGTTCGCGTATTCCTGAAGTCCCTCACACAACAGAGCCCCCAGGGTGATGCCTTTATAGGCCGGACCGAAAACATAGGCGAAGTCCTGCAGAACGCCCCGCTCTACGCCTTCCAGGGCCGCTTGGCTATAGCATTTTTTGAGCGTGATCAGGCTTTCGCCGTCGGTCAGCGAGCCGAGCGAGATAAAGCTCGGGCTGACGCGCCCGCTTTTGAGTTGAAAGAAGGCGCTAGAGTCGCTGGCAATTTTGAGCGCGTTTTTTTTAAGCAGGAGGTCGAGAAACTCACGTCTATAGTCCACGCCACTTTTCCTTCTCGCTCAAGCCGTCCATCCCTTACGCAAAATGCGGCATCACCTTGGCGGCAAACAACTCCATGCTGCGCATGACCTGGGTATGGGGGACCATGCCGCCAGGATTGAACCAGCACACGAAGCGTCCCATGCGGAATTCCTCCTCAAGCTGTTTGAGGCGCTCGACACAGGCGTCCGGCGTCTCAAAGATAGCCATCACCTCGCTCACCTTCTCATAGGTCATACGCCGTACCCGCTCGAATACTTCCTGCACGCGACGCGACTGTTTCCCCAAGTCCGAACCTTGGGACGCGGCAATGGTGGCAACCGACTCCAGAAAACGACGGACGCTCGGTTCCAACTCTCGGCGAATCTGAGCCTGGCTCGGACCGACGTACAGCGGACCGAGCAGGGTCACGTCCTCCCCCTCATCGGCCGGGTGCCCGGCCGTGGTCCGGGTCTCGCGATAGAGCGGAATATATTCCCGCATTTTGGCGAACGGATTGACCTGCGAGGCTACAAAAATGGGATAACCCAACCGGCCCATCAGCTCGAAGGTTTCTGTACTATTAGCCGCGACCCGAATGGGAGGATGAGGCTGCTGGACTGGCCGTGGCACCACCGAGATATCCTCAACCTGAAAGAATTGTCCCTGGAACGAAAACCGCTCGCGGGTCCAGGCCTGGCGAATCATGTCCAGGGCCTCCAGCATCCGCTCCCGGCTTTCGGCCTGATCCACTCCGAATCCGCTAAAATGATTGGGCAAAGAACCGCGCCCAATACCGAACTCCACCCGCCCATTACTCAGCACGTCCAGGGTCGCAATCTCTTCAGCGATGCGAATGGGATGTGAAAGGGGCAGGAGAATGATGGCGATCCCCAGTCGGAGGGTCTGCGTTCGCTCGGCCAGGGCCGACAGGAGCAGCAACGGCGACGGAAGAATCGACAGCTCGGGGTTAAAGTGCTGCTCAACCGGCCAGACCGATTCAAACCCCAACGCTTCGGCGTGAATCGCCTGATCGAGCGTATCCCGATAGCGCTGCACAGGCGATTGGGAGCCCGTGCACGGGAGCTGGTAGTGCAGGCCAAACTTCATGGTTCCCTGAGTTCTCTCGGCTTAAAAGAGTAAACGTGTCCTCCAATAGATATGAAATGCTGGACACGTTTACTCTTTATCGTATTTGCGCAGCTCCAAGCGGCCAATCTGATTCCGGTGGACTTCGTCCGGCCCGTCGGCAAAGCGTAGCGTCCGCGCCGAGGCATAGGCGCGCGCCAGACCAAAGTCTTCGGCCACCCCACCCCCGCCGTGGGCCTGCATGGCCCAGTCAATCACTTGCAGCGCCATATTCGGAGCCGCCACTTTAATCATGGCAATTTCCGCACGAGCGGCTTTGTTGCCGACCGTGTCCATCATATGCGCCGCCTTGAGCGTCAGCAGCCGGGCCTGCTCAATCCGAATCCGGGCCTCGGCGATCCGCTCCAGCGTCACCGTCCGTTCGGAGACCAGCTTGCCGAACGCGGTTCGCGACTTGGCGCGGGTGCACATTTTCTCCAGCGCGCGTTCGGCCTGGCCGATCAAACGCATGCAGTGGTGAATACGACCAGGACCAAGACGGCCTTGGGCGATCTCAAACCCCCGACCCTCACCCAGAATCATATTCGAGGCCGGCACCCGCACGTCCTTGAACTCGACCTCGGCGTGACCGTGGGGGGCATCGTCGTAGCCGAACACGGATAGCATCCGCAGGATCTTCACGCCGGGCGTATCGCGCGGGATCAGGATTTGGGACTGCTGGAGATAGCGGTTCGGATTATTAGGATCGGTCTTGCCCATGAAGATGAGAATCTTGCAGCGCGGGTCGCCCATGCCCGACGACCACCACTTACGGCCGTTGATGACGTATTCATCCCCATCGCGCACGATGCGGGATTCGATATTCGTGGCATCGGACGAGGCCACCGCTGGTTCCGTCATGGCAAAGCAGGAACGAATTCTGCCTTCAAGCAGCGGCTCCAGCCACTCCTTTTGCTGCTCGGGTGTGCCATAGCGAGAGATCACTTCCATATTGCCGGTATCCGGCGCCGAGCAATTAAAGACTTCCGAACCCCAATGTACCCGCCCCATGATTTCCGACAGGGGGGCGTATTCGAGGTTGGTCAGGCCATAGCCATACTCGCTCTCCGGCAGAAACAGGTTCCACAGTCCGGCCCCCTTAGCCTTTTCTTTCAGCTCTTCGATAATCGGCGGAATCTGCCAGCGATCCGGACCGGAGTTCAGTTGGTCCTCAAACGTCTGTTCGTTCGGATGGACGTGGTCCTCCATAAATTGAGAAACCTTTTTTCTCAGGTCCTGTACTTTTGGGGAAAAATCAAAATCCATGTCTGCCTCTCCTTCCCTTGAGTCGCATAATATTCTTGGATACGAAAGAGCCGAGCTACCTTAGGAAATACCGCCGAGCGAGTCAAATCCACGAAACCCGCGTTCGCAGTACGGAGGAGCCTATGCCGATTGAAGAAGGAAAAGCAGCGCCCGCGTTTACCTTACAAGATGCAGCCGGAAACAAGGTCGCGCTCAAGGACCTGCGGGGCCACAACGTGATTGTCTATTTCTATCCCAGGGATAATACGCCCGGTTGTACCAAAGAGGCCTGCGGATTTCGGGATCTCTGGAGGGACATCCAAAAACAGGATGCAGTTGTCCTCGGTGTTTCCCCGGACAGCGCCGCCTCACACCAGAAGTTTGCCACGCAATACCAACTGCCGTTCACGCTCTTATGCGACCCGGACAAAAAGGTCATGGCAAAATACGGCGCCTGGGGCGAGAAGATGATGTACGGCAAAAAGACGGTGGGCGTCATTCGCTCGACGGTCTGGATTGGCCCCAACGGCAAGGTGAAAAAACACTGGAGGCGGGTCGCCAAAGCCGCCGACCATCCGGCCAAAGTGCTCGAAGCGTTGCAGGCAGGATAAGATTCCTCGACAGGGGTTTCTCCTATCCCCTCCTTGGAGGGGTGACCACAGGCCGGGGTGGGTTTGCCCCGATTTTCTTTACATTGTTCGCATAGACACTGAGTCAGATGACGTACCGTTAGCCTGACGAGACTGCCGCAAGGGACTATGCGCACTGAACCGGCTTGTATATAGTATGGACTTCATCGTTTCAGAGCAAAGATCATAAAGGAGGCCTTATGCATATTGGTTACGCCCCGGTATTTCAGAACCCTGGAAACGCTCGCTCCGATGCCGAAGTCTACCGCGAGGAGCTTCGGATCGCGGAGATGGCCGAACCCCTTGGGTTTGACTCAATTTGGTCTATCGAGCACCACTTTACGGATTACACCATGTGTCCTGACGCGGTTCAGTTCCTGTCCTATATGGCGGGCAGAACCAAGAAGGCCAAGCTGGGCACCATGGTCATCGTCCTTCCCTGGCACGATCCGGTTCGGGTTGCCGAGCAAATCTCCCTGCTTGACCATGTGTCGGGTGGGCGGATGATCCTGGGCTTCGGTCGAGGTCTGGCCCGGGTCGAGTATGACGGCTTTCGAATCGACCAGAACGAAGGTCGCGAACGCTTTGTTGAATACGCCGAACTTATCATCAATGGACTGGAGAAAGGCTATATGGAGGGCGGCCCGACGATCCAGCAGCCCCGCCGCGATATCCGCCCCTACCCGGCCTACTCGTTTAAGGGCCGCACCTATGCCGCGGCGGTCTCACCGGAGTCCATGCCGATCATGGCCCGGCTCGGTATCGGCCTGCTGGTCATTCCGCAAAAACCGTGGGATGTCGTCAGAGGAGATTTCGAGGTCTACCATAAAGTCTGGCAGGAAGAGAATCCCGGTACCAAGCCACCCCAGCCGTTCTGTGGCGGGTTCTTCTATGTTGATGAAGATGCCAAGCGGGCCGAAGAGCATGCCACCAAGTGGATCGGAGCCTATTATCACACGGCCATGAATCACTATCAGATGACGGCCAAACACTTTGGTCAGAACAAGGGCTATGAGTTCTACAGCAACGTCGGAAAATATATTGAGCAGCATGGCATGGACGGAGCCGCCAGAGACTTTGTCAAACTCATGCCGTGGGGGACACCCGATCAGGTGCTGCGGAAACTCGAATTCATCCGTGACACGATCGACATGAAAGCCATTATGTGCAACTTCAGCTACGCCGGGATGCCCTACGACGAGGCCGAGGGCAGCATGAAGTGCTTTGCCAAGCATGTCCTGCCGGAACTCAAGAAGTGGGATACGCAGCCGCTCCAGGACCCGGAACCCCTGAACATGCCGGCGCCCGCTGCGGCCGCAGCGTAAGCACCAATCACCCCGCGCTTGTCCAAAGCGCTGAATCTTGCTCGAATAAGGGCGACCCAACGGTCGCCCTTTCTATTGAGGAGGAGTGGACATGGCCGATCTCGAAACGTTTCGTACTGAGACACATCAGTGGCTGGACGCCCACGCCCCGGCTTCGATCCGCGGCGTGGGGAATACCATGCTTGACGGGAATTGGGGCGGACGGAAGGCCAGATACCCGAATCCCGATATGAAAGTCTGGCTCGATGTCATGGCCGAGCGCGGCTGGACCGCACCCGAGTGGCCAACCCAGTACGGCGGCGGCGGGCTCTCCAAGGACGAAGCCAAGATGTTGCAGCAGGAGATGAATACCCTGCAACTGCCGGCACCGTTGATCGGCTTTGGCCTGACCATGATTGGTCCGACCCTCTTACAATACGGTACCGAAGAACAAAAACACGAACATCTACCGGGGATTATCAAGGGCGAGATTCGCTGGTGTCAGGGCTATTCCGAACCGGGTTCAGGCAGCGACCTGGCTTCTCTCAAAACCCGGGCCGTCCTTGAGGGCGACCACTACGTGATTAACGGCCAGAAGGTATGGACGTCGTTTGCCAATCTGGCGGACTGGATGTTCATGCTCGTCCGGACTAACCCGGAGGCTAAAAAACAGGAAGGCATCACCTTCCTATTGGTAGACATGGAATCGCCGGGCGTGGAAACCCGTCCCATTAAACTCATTAGTGGAGCCTCACCTTTCTGCGAGACCTTTTTGACCGATGTGCATGCCCCGGCCAAGAATGTCATCTTTGAGGTGGACAAAGGCTGGACGGTGGCCAAGTCTCTACTGAATCATGAGCGCAATATGATTGCCTCGGCCTTCGGCACGACGGCGGGTAAGGGTCGAAGCATGCAGGACTGGGCCAAGGAGCATCTTGGACTGGACGGCGACCGGGTGGCGGACTCCGCAATCAGGGATCGTATGGTGCAGTACGAAATGGACAGTCGCGCCTTTCGCCTCACTACGGAACGTGCCCGCGATGCGGCCAAAGCCGGTCGGCCCCCAGGGCCGGAAAGCTCGATGTTTAAAATCTACGGTACTGAGCTGAACCAGCGTCGTCTTGAACTGTTGGTGTCGATTGCCGGCCCGCACGCCCTGGGCTGGGAAGGACCGGGTTTCGAAGACGTTGAGCTCACCCTCACCCGCGACTGGCTGCGCTCCCGAGGCAATACGATTGAGGGCGGGACGAGTGAGATCCAACTCAATATCATCGCCAAGCGTGTACTGGGATTACCTGATTAAGGGAAAGGATGGGGGAGAGACCTACCCCGGCCCTTCGGGCTACAAAGAGGAAACATGTCAACATCGGCCTATTCTGTCGAAGACATGTTTCCTCTTTCCCTCCAAGGAGGGGATAGAGGAGAGGTATTGTGGCACTTGTGCTGACTGAAGATCAGGAACTTTTAGCGCAGACTGCGCGTGATTTCGTCCGTACCAACTCTCCGATCAGCCGGCTGCGCGCGCTGCGTGAAGCCCAAGACAGTGTGGGTTTCTCACGGGATATGTGGCAGGAGATGGCCCAGCTCGGATGGGCGGGTATTCTGATTCCCGAGGAATATGGCGGTGCTGGCATGGGCCTGGCCGATCTTGCGGTTGTACAGGAAGCCGTGGGCCGTAATCTTGCTCCGGAGCCCTTTCTCTCAACCGTCTTGCTTGGCGGTCAATTGCTTGCGCACGCCGGTAGCCCTGAACAAAAACAGACTTGGCTCCCAGGCGTCGCGACGGGCGAAAAGATTCTTGCGCTTGCCTATCAGGAGGCGCGTAGCCGCTATGACCTGAATCGGGTTTCCACACAGGCCACAGCCGAAGGAGACGCCTGGAGGCTGTCGGGCGAAAAGATTCAGGTCCTGGACGGACAGAACGCGGATGCGCTGATTGTCTCGGTCCGCACCGCCGGCGAAGACAGCGATCAGGACGGCATCACCCTCTTTCTAATTGTACCGGATACGCCCGGTGTGGCGATCATCCCCCAGACCCGGGTTGATAATCGTGCCGCGGCGCTGGTCAATCTCGATGGAGTGAAAATCGGTGCCGAGTCCGTCGTCGGGACAGTCGATCACGGCTTTCAGGCGCTCTCACATACTGTTGATCTCGCCACGGTCGGCCTGTGCGCCGAGATGCTGGGCGGGATGAGTCAGATTTTTGACGATACGCTCGCCTACCTCAAGACACGCGAACAATTCGGAGTGGTCATCGGCTCCTTTCAGGCCCTCAAACATCGGGCGGCCAAAGTTTTCATGGAGATTGAACTGTGTCGCTCAGCCGTGATGGCCGCGACAAACGCCGCGGATACTGGTGAGAGTGACCTGGCCCTGCTGGTCTCCCTGGCTAAGGCCCGCTGCTCCGATGCCTTTATCCTGGCGACCAACGAGGGGGTCCAAATGCACGGCGGTATTGGTATGACCGACGAGCACGATGCCGGCCTGTATATGAAACGCGCTCGCGCCGCGGAGATGACCTTTGGCGATGCCGCCTGGCATCGGGATCGCTGGGCACGGCTGCGGGGCTATTGAGCGTCATGCAATTAGTCAGTGGACCGGGCAAACCTTCGATTCGCTGACAAGGTTTAATCCAGCGTCTGAACCCATCCATCGGCCGTTCTTTTTCGCCCTGGGCGCTTGCGTGGGTCTTTTTCGCGGCGTGGTTTTCTTAGCGGACGCTTATAATCAGATGGCTGCCGGGTTTCGACGACTCGGGACTCGCTCTTTGTATCGCGCGGTGCGGGCATAGGGTACGGTGTGTCACCTCTAGGGGTTCCCGGACGGTGGAACGGCGTCCTCACAAAGAGTTGAGTAAAGTAGTACTCACCGGCTGGTCCCTGGGCAATTCCAACCCCAGTGAGATCATAGGAACCTTCAATATTGCGCCGGTGGCCGGGACTCTCCAACCAATTGGAGACAGCGACAGCTCCGACATGGGATGATCCTGCTGGAACCATGGCGACATTCTCACCGACCCCAGCACGCGCAATGAATCCGGCTATCTCTTGTCGGCGCCTTTCAATTCCTCCATGACCAAACCCAACCCGCCCGGTCGCCATATCCCGACTATGACGGCGAGCAACGACAGAAATTTCCGGATTGAAGGCTAAAGGCTTTAGCCCCTGCGAAACCCGGTGCTCGTTGATCAGCCTGTGGACGTGTTGTTCAAGGTCGACTGCGAGCGCAGAAGTCACGAGGGTAGATGCGGTGAGTCCGAAGCTTGAGAGGAGGACAGCGATAAAGCGAATGGCGAATATGTGACACAACCACGACATTGTCACGCCCTATCCCATGACCCACCCCGGCCCTACGGGCCACCCCTCCAAGGAGGGGATAGGGAGACTGCGTGACTCATCCGACCCACCCGACCCAATCGACTCAATCGACCCAACAGACTCAACGACTCCCCTACCCCGTAATCACCGACTCCGGCGACTGCCCTGCAGCAACCCGTTCGATATTGGCAAAACCGAACGTAATCCGGCGGCTCCAGGTATCCAGCGTGACTCCGGCAATATGTGAGGTCAGCACTACATTGTCCAGCGCTAACAGCGGGCTATCGGTTTCCAGGGGCTCGGCAGTAAAAACATCCAGTCCGGCCCCGGCGATGCGATTGTTTTGTAGCGCTTCTATGAGTGCGGGTTCGTCTATTACCGGTCCGCGCGACGTGTTGACCAGAATGGCGGAGGGTTTCATCAGGCTGAGCGTCCGAGTGTTGATGAGTCCTTTGGTCTCGGCAGTCAGCGGCGTATGAACAGAAACGACGTCCGCTCGTTGCAGAAGATCGTCCAGCGCCAGCCGCTCAGCACCGACCTCTTGCTCAATAGCAGTTGGTGCCCGGATCGTGTCGTAATAGAGAATGTTCGCCTGAAACCCTTTTGCAATCCGCGCAAACTCCCGGCCGATACGGCCGAAGCCAATAATGCCCACGGTCTTGTTGCGCAACTCGCGCATCTGAAGCGTTTCTCGTGCCCCAAGCCACTGCCCTTCGTGCAGAGTGTTGTGGTGGAGGGGAAGTTTTTTGAAGACCGCCAAGATTAAGAGGATGGCATGCTCGGCCACGGTTGGCGCGTTAGCTCCGCCGTTATTGGCAACCGGCACTCCGAGTTTTTGGAAGAGCCCCAGGTCGATCCATTCATAGCCCGCACTCAACATCTGAAACAGCTTGAGCTGTTTTGCCGCATTCAGTTCGTCCGCGGTGGGATTGCCCGGATAGGCCAGAATGAAGTCTGCGTGTGCTATTTTTTCCAATCGCGTATCGGCTGGAGAGCTTTGCTCCAAAAAATCCATGCGAAAACCCGCCGGCAGTTGCTCATTGACCATGTGAATAACTTCGGGCGGGACTAACCCGTGGGAGTGGAGAAAAACGATGGTGTGTTGTTTCGTCATGTAACGCTCCTGGCGTGAGGCTGAATTTGGGTCTGTTGAGTCGATGAGGCCGGTGGGGTCCTTTGAGTCATGGAGTCCCTCTATCCCCTCCTTGGAGGGGTGGCGCGTAGCGCCGGGGTGGGTTCATGGTCTCGGCGTGTATAAGCCTCATACGGGCCGCTTGTTTACCGTCCCTGAAAACGCGGAGGACGTTTTTCGAGAAAGGCCTGACGACCTTCCTGAAAGTCTTCTGTTTGGTGTGACAACAGATAGGCCTGACCCTGATACTCATACGCCCGTTCGGGTGGGGCATCCCAGCCGTGAATAACAGCCGACTTGGTAAAGCCGTAGGTTTGCGTCGGTCCCTGGGCTAATTCGCTCGCGAGTTCCAGGGTGGCTTCTTCCAGTTTTTCCAGTGACACCACACGGTTGGCTAGCCCCCAGCGTTCCGCTTCCTGGGCCGAAAGCTGGGTGCCGAGCAGCGCCCACTCCAGGGCTTTGCCGATACCCACGAACTGTTGCAGCAGACTGGTGCCGGTCGCGATACCGCGCTTCACGAACGGAATACACAAAGTTGCTGAATCGGCCATGACGCGCAGGTCACAGCCCAGAGCAAGGTTAAAGCCGGCCCCGTGCGCGTGCCCGTTAATCATGCCGATGACCGGCTTGGACAGGGCACGCATCTTGGCCACCACCAGAGGCCAGCGGCCTTCGCCCTGGACGTAGTGCTTGACCGTATCTGCGAATCTCCGTTCCGGTTGGTCGGGTTCGGCCATGCCCTTGAGATCGTCACCAGCACAGAAGGCCCGCCCCGCCCCGGTCAGGATAACGGCCCGGACCGAGTCATCATAATCGCACGCCTCAAACGCCTGGAGCAGTTCCAGGCCGACTCGGATGTTAATCGCGTTCAGGCGTTCGGGGCGATTCAGAGTAATACGGCAGATGCCGTGGTCGTGTTCAATCAGCAGATAACGAAAATCCATGGGCTTCCTCCTGAGAGCGACCGGTACGCCTTCCTACCGAGGCCAGAAGGTATCGGCAATCATCCGGATCTTTTTCGCCAGTTTTTCGGGTGTCATTCCCCAGTTGGGCGGAACGATACACATGGAGTTGGCCCGTTGCCACAAGGGCTCAATCCGCTCCCGGACCTGGTCTGGTGTGCCGTGCGCCCCAAAGGCCCGGACCATTTCGTCCGGCACGTATTGCGCGGCCTGCACGCAGTTCATTGTCTTGGAGGCTTCACTGATTTTACGTGCCTCGGCTCCGAAGCCGTGCGCCTCGAAATAGGGGGAGTACTGGCTGAAGCCCGAGTAGAAGGCCAGCCAGGGCTTGGCATCCTGTAGGGCCACCTTTTCGTCCTCATCAATAGAAACTGTCACCCAGGGCTGAAAATGAACCGCAGCGGGATCGCGTCCGGTGCGCGCCGCGCCGACGGCCACGGACTCCTGAGCCTGGCCCAGGGCCCATTCGACCGACCAGACCGGATGCCCGATCAAGCCGTCAGCCACTTCGCCCGTCAATTCGCACATGCGCTGGCGCAGGGCCGCAATCCAGACGGGAATACGGTCGCGATACGGCGGGAGTGTGGGTTGATAGGCATCAAACTTGAGTTGATAGAACTGTCCCTCCCAGGGCTGCATCTCCCCGGAGCGAGCGCCGTCCTCAACGTGCCGCAGAATCTGTACAACCTCGCGCAGCCGCGACACCGGCTTATCGTACGGCATTCCGAAATAACCGTTGGTCCAGTGTTTAGGGCCGGTGCCCAGACCCAGAATGAAGCGGCCTTTGGACAGGTGGTCGAGGTCAAGCGAGGTTACTGCGGTCTCAAACGGGCTGCGCGTCAGGCCGATAGCGATGCCGGTGGCGAGTTCGAGCCGCGTTGTCGAGACCGCCGCGGCCGCCAGCGGTGCAAACGGCGAGCCATACACCTGGGGAACGGTCACCCCGGCAAGGCCGCGGTCTTCCAGCTTTTTGACGGCAGTGGCAAAATCCGGTTCAAGCGCCGGAATCACAAACGACCAGTATTTTCGATCCATAGTATGGCCCTCCTCTTTCCCGCACACGGAACAGTGACGAAGGCCATTCTTATATCATCCGTCTCGGTCATGCATGCCCTGTCCCTATTTGACGTGAACCTGACTTGGACACCAGACAGGGCAGAAGAGTTTCCCGCGCCCTTAACGCTGGCTGTCCTCGCTCTTTACGGAGCGAGGACACCAGACGAACGCTATGCGGCGACCTTGTGACAATCGACTTCAAGCGCTTTCCGTATCCCGTTCCCGTAGGCAGGATCAGCCTTGTCGAAATGCGTAAGCTGCTTGTCGATAATGTCCTATAAAACTTAATAATAAAATTGATAATTTTCACTTATATGATAAATTTTGTCTATGAGTATGTCCCTTCGGCAACTGGAATATTTTGCGGCCTTAGCCGAACGGCTAAGCTTCCGAGAGGCGGCCGACGATTGTTTTGTCACCCAGCCCGGCCTGAGCGCCCAGCTCAAGGATCTCGAACGACTGTTGGGCGTGCAGTTGTTCGAACGCAGCCAGCGCACGGTGCTTCTCACCCCGGCCGGAGAGACCTTATTACCGCTCGCGCGCGGCATTCTCACGGCAAGCGACGAATTCGTTGACTTGGCCCGCAGCCTGACCCGGCCCCTTTCTGGAATCCTGCGGCTCGGAGTGATCCCAACCGTGGCTCCTTACCTTCTGCCAAAAATGCTACCGACCCTGCACCAGCGCTACCCGCAACTCCAGGTTCGGCTGCACGAAGACCTGACCCACCGGTTGCTGGAGCTGCTGTCACACGGCAAGCTCGACCTTCTCTTGGTGGCGCTCGAAGCCGACCTCGGCAACGTATCGACCCTGGCGCTGACAACCGACCCTTTTGTGCTTGCGGTTCCGACACGACACAGACTCGCCAAGCGGAAACGTGTGACAGAGGCCGATATCGCCGGTGAACAGGTACTGTTATTAAACGATGGACATTGTTTGCGGGACCAGGCACTGGCCGTGTGTCACACCAGTGGCGCCAGCGAGGTTGGAGACTTTCGCGCCAGCAGCCTGAATACCCTGGTCCAAATGGTTGCGGGCGGAATCGGGATTACCCTCCTGCCTCGGCTCTCGTTAGAGGTGGAGACACCTCAGCTTTCACATATTGTTATTCTGCCCTTTCGGAAACCCGAACCAAGCCGGACCATCGGCCTCGTCTGGCGGACCACCTCACCCCGGGCACACGAGTTTCAATTACTGGCCGAGCTTTTGGTCCCGTAACCTAGCCCAATTCTTGTACCGCAACTCGAGTGGTACAGTCTTACTCTGGCACTTCCAGTTTGAAGACACGGGCAGCGTTCAGACCGAGAATCTTCTCGCGGCTTGCTTCCGACAAGGTATCCATCTGGCGCTCAATGCTGGCGGCCGAGTACGGCCAACTACCTTCGTGGTGTGGATAGTCATTCGACCACATGAAATTTTCGACCAGGTTCAACTCTTCGGCCAGGAGCAGTGTGGAGCGGTCATTCATGAAGGCCGAGAAACAGTTACGCCGATAATAAAAGCTGGGCGGTTCGGGCAGGACCGGACGCACCCACATATGGTGGACTTGATGGGCGTAGTCGAGGGTCTCGACCATCCAGGGCACCCAGCCGATGCCGCCTTCAATAGAGCCGGCTTTAAGGGTAGGATGGCGCTCAAACACGCCTGAGGAGATCAGGTGCACGAGCGGGTCCATGACGGTCGACATCGAGTGCGAAACATAGTTAATCAGCGCCCCGCCATTGCCCCCGACCGCGCGCGGGTCGCGTCCGGTCGAGACGTGGAAGGTCATGGGCAGGTCCACTTCTTCGATCAGCGACCAGAGGGGCTCAAACGATTTGTCGTTGTATTGCAGTTCGCCCTCTTTGAGCGGACCAAAGATGGGCTTATTCGGCATGGTGAGTCCCTTGAAGCCATGCTCCGTAGCCCACCGCACTTCGGCCATGGCTCCTTCAAGATCGCCGGTTGCAATCATGGCCATGGGCATGAAACGAGCCCAGTGATCGCCAAAAGTCTCAAGCGCCCAGCGGTTCCAGGCGCGGAACATCGCCCCCTGGAAAACCGGGTCAGGCGTGCCAAAGGCCAGCAGGCCTTTATTCGGGAAAATAATCTCGGCATCAATGCCATCCGCATCCGCGTCGGCCAGACGCTGTGTGATATCGATGCCGGCATGGTTACGGCGCACATCTTCGGCCTCAAAGCGTTTTGAGTAGGGCTGAAACATGTCGATATCTTCAAACGACTCCAGCGCCGGGAGGTGTTTTTCATAATTGCGGCCCGGTTTGACCAGCACGGGCTTCATGCCCTCGCAGATCGTCCACTGCGCGCCGTCCTCGTCAATCTTCATACGCGGAATGCGATGGAGATATTTTTTCTCAATGCGCTTTTCCAGATAATCGTTCGGTTCGATCCCGTGCGTATCGACCGAAACCATATAGTATTTATGCGGGTCACCAGCATGCGCGGTCCGCGCCCAGTCGGCATGACCCGGGGTCTGCTTGCGCCATTCGTTACGTGGAGATGCTGCTTGAGAATCTAGTGCTGACATCGTGTCCCTCCTGAATACGGGCCAAACATACCAAGGAACACATAAACCCGACAAGCCGGCACGGCATTGTGTTGACGGGTGAGAATACCGTCGCCCGATTTATGGCTCCGGTTGGAGTAGCGTCTTGTGTTCCGTTACCGTCAAAATCTTGTCTCGAGAATACAAAACGGGGAAATACTGCCCCTCGGCCCACAGCCCAGACAGATCGCGATAATGCGCCTGGGCTGGATCGCCTGCCTGTCCAGGCGTATTGATACCTAATGACCGGTCCCAGTTACTGGGGTCGGCAATCAGCCGAAAAGAAGCCCCCACGGTCTGCATGTCCTCGCTGCCGGTATTATTGACCGTAAAGCTATCCCCGCCACGCGGAATGGGACCAACGTCGAGTTGGGCTCGGAGTTCGGCGTTCACCGCGTCACTCAGCATGTGTTTGATGACGATGTGGTGATAGGCGGTTTGGCCATAGGTCCAATTGTTTATATCCGGGCCGAAGCGGGTGACGAGGGAGCGGACGGCGGCCTTAAAACTCTCACGTATGAATTGGTCTCGTCCGGCGAGTGGATCAGGACCGTAGCTGCCATCAGGAGCAAGGAGGCTGTTGATGAGCGGGGTGACAACAATACTCGCAAATGATTCCTGGAGAGCGGCTGGGACGTGCGTGTTCCGGAATTGCTCCCACAACTGGCGCTGCCAGGCCGCATAGATCCCGGCGGCAACGGAGTCCTTGTCCAGCACGAAGTCCCAGGCGTGCAGCGTGTTGAGCGCAGCCTGGACGAGCGGGTCTTCTGCCGCCCAATCCTTGTCCAAGGCCTGCAGAAACGGCACCAGCAAACGCGCGGGAATCGAGTATTCATCGCTTTGGAGTTGCATCATCTCTCGGGCCGTCAGGTTTCTACCTGCGGCCAGGACTTCCTCAATCCGGGCAAACCGGTAGGGCTCCAGCCAGTAATAGCTGATCGGATAGGGGTAGCTGGGCGGGAGGTTCTCCTGGTTTGCCGTTGCGATAAACCCCTCCGAGGGATTCAGGACGTGCGGCAGCTCGCGAATCGGCAGATAGCCATCCCACTCAAAGCGTCCGTCCCCCGGCACGGGTACCAGACCGTTCCAGTTGGGCCGGAGCGGCACGACACCGACCGCCTGCCAGCCGATATTACCCTGTCTGTCCGCCCAGACCATGTTCTCTGACGGGGCGCGGGAATATGCGCACGCCTCACGGAACTCTTGCCAGGTTTTGGCCTGGTCCATCCGCAGGCTGGCCAAATACGGCACCCCACCGATATCGAGCCAGGCGGCCCGCAGCCCAAAAGCCAGGTGCCGCTCCGGGTCTTCGGCCAGGATAGGACCGTGTCGGGTGTATTTCAGTTCGACTGCGGCGGCGTCCTGGCCTTTCACCGGGATCGTCTCGTGGAGAACCCGCATATCCTCCCATTCCCCCCGGTACCAATACTGATGTGGGTTGTCCGGGTTGGTCTTATATACATACAGGTCTTCGGAGTCGGTCGGGAAAATCGTCAGCCCCCAGGCCCCCTGCTCGTTATGTCCGATAGAAACACCGGGCAGGTGGGGCTCGCCACCGCCGATCACGTTCCAGCCGGGCGCGACCAGATGTACCCAGTAACGCAGCGATGGCGCGGTAATCGCACGGTGCGGGTCGTTGACCATGAGCGGCTGCCGAGAGAGCGTTTTGGTGCCGTTCACCACCCAATTATTACTGCCCTCGTCTTGTGACACGCTCTTCCCGGTAAAGGCCGGGGTAGCGGACTGAGTCACTGCGTCAGCGGTTTCTGTGGCACGATTCCGCGGATCAACAACGTCTTCGGGCGCAAAGACGACCGCTTCGCGCGCGGCTTGATAATACTTGAGGACATCGCCGGGAATGGTCGCCACATCCAGTCCTTCGGCTGCGGTCAGGTCGGGCGTTCCGGGGTGCAAGTGGAGCATCGCCCGGATCGCTTCGGGCTGCATGGTTTGCAGCGCCTGGGCGATCAGAACCTCGGTTTCCAGGTTCAGAAAGATTCCACCGATACGTGCCAGCACGATGTCCAGGGTCCAGGCTTGGGGGGTAATGCCCAGCAGACCGAACTCAAGGGGCAACAGGTCCGGCCGTTCCCGGGTCTGCTGAATATAGGCGTTAATACCCTGGACAAAGGCGGTGATGATCTCTTTCCCATCCGGGTGATAGTACTGACACTCCTGATCCAGATCGCCACGAAAACGCAGCAGCCGGGTACCGATGTCGCGGTTCAGGGCTTTGGGACCTTGAATCTCGGCCATCGTGCCGGTGACGCGCCGGCGCCAGATCTCAAGCTGAAACAGGCGGTCGCGGGCCGCGTTATAGCCTTGGGCAAAAAACAGGTCATGCTGGTTCTTGGCATAGATGTGGGCAATACCCCAGCGGTCGGTCAGGATTTCGACCGGCTCGTGGAGACCGGAGAGGCGCAGTGTTTCCATTCCATCCTCCTGAACACTTGTCTGAGGCACGACCGCGGTACGACCTAGGGACGGCGAGAGACAGGTGGCGACACACAAGAAGAGAGCAAGCAAAGACGCAGTTTGTGAAACCGTCGGCATAGTCGCTCCTGTCATGCACGGTCTTGGCTACGCCTCATCAACAGGCGGTAATACGTCCGGCGTAATCTGGTAGCCGTCCGCCAGGGCATTGGTGCTGTTGAACAGCGCCACAATGGCCATGACCTCTCCCAGCGTTTCGGTGTCGCAGCCCAGCTTCCGCAGGGCCGCAGTGTGGGAGTTAATACAGTAGGCACAGCCGTTGGTGGCCGAAACGGCCAGGGCAATAATCTCGCGTGTGCGAGGATCAAGGGGCGACTCCCGTCCACTGGCCTCGGGATGCATGAGCGCTTTCAACCGGGTCCAAATCATCTCCAGATTGTCCGGATGACTGGCCAGTACTCGCCAGAAATTCGGCACCGCCGGAATATCCTTTGTAGCTTTGATGTCAGCATAGATCTCCGCGACTTTACCGGTAGCTTCTTCTTCCGCGACCATGCGCACGGTTGCAGCATGTGCCATAGCACTCCCTCCCTTGTGACTGGCGATACGAGGCCTTTCAATTCGCCTCATTCAGATTGCTGCGCTCAGGTTGTCCCAAAAAGAGACAGAAAGAAAGGGCGGATGGTACGCCGTGTGCGTCGGGAGAGTTGCGGCCTTGTCATAAATTCCGTACAGCAGTCTCTAAGGAGGCTGTACATATGGCGATTCTGATTACTGGGGGCACCGGGTTTTTGGGCCGACATTTGACACGACATCTGGTTCAGTCGGGAGAGAACGTCGTCATTCTCGATACCGTCCCGAACCGACAGGCGGTCGCGGACGTGGCCGACCAGGTGAAGGTCTTGCAGGGCGATGTCATGGAAGTGACCGCGCTCATAGACGTGATCCAGCGCAACAAAATCGAGGGAATTATTCATCTCGCCTACTATCTGGGAACCGGCGGCATCCGCAATCCGCTGCCGTCGATTAACGTGAATTGTATCGGCACCACCAACATCTTTGAGGCCGCCCGGCTGAGCGGCCTGAAGCGCGTCGTGTATATGAGCTCGGTCGCGGTGTTTCCCGAGCGCACGGCCAGCACCGCCCCGGAGTTGAGCGAAGACGACCCGCCCGCTCCGTCTACCAGCAATCAGGCTGGCCTGTACGGCGCGTGCAAATTATTCAACGAGCATACTGCAGACTACTATAATCACGCTTATGGCATGGACTTCATTGCGATCCGGCCGACCTCGGTGTTTGGCGAGGGACGCGGCCAACGCCGGGGAGCGGCGGGGGATCATTTTATGGTGGCCCCTGAGCTGGCCCTGCTCGGCAAGCCGGTCGTCATGCCACAGGACGAGCAGATTGCCGACTGGCTGTACGTTGCCGATGCCGCGGAGGTCTTTCGTCGGGCGTATCATATTGAAAACCCGCAATCCCGCGTGTTCAACATGGCCGGCCCCAGTCGCAAGACGGGCGAGATCACGGCCTATCTGCGCGAGTTGCTGCCCGACGCCAATATCTCGGTCAGTGATAAACCCGTAGCCATGACCTCACTGGTCAAGACCGACCGCCTGCGGACCGAGCTGGACTTCACACCCAAGTATACGGTTGAGGACGGCATCCTGGCCTATTTGAGCGATGTGCGTAAACGCGAAGGCATGCCGCTGGAGCCACGGTAGGGACAACTTGGTGAAGGGGTGTTGGATAGAGCGTATCGAAAAATTAGAGGGCACCTATGGACTTCGGAGTTGGCTTTCAGTCACATATTCATAACGGATGGAAACACGCCCTGCTGGCCGAGCAGATGGGGTTTACTCATGCCTGGTTCGTAGATTCGCAGATGCTCACCTCGGACGTGTATGCCTGCATGACCCTGGCTGCCACGTATACAAAAACAATCCGCCTCGGGACCGGCGTCACCATTGTCGGGACGCGCATTCCGCCTGTCATTGCGCACTCGATTGCCACCATCAATCAGCTTGCGCCCGGCCGGGTGATCCTCGGTCTGGGCACCGGCCATACGGCTTGGCGGACCATGGATATGCCGCCGGTCTCGCTTGCGGAGTTCCGGCACGCGGTCGAGGTCTGCCAGGGCCTGCTCCGAGGTGAGACTGTCCCCTATCACGAGCGTGGACGGCAGAGCCGAATTCGGTTCATGGATGTCGAGCACGGCTATATTAATACGCGCGAGCGCATCCCCATCTATCTGGCGGCCTCGCATCCCAAGGCCCAGGCCCTGGCCGGTGAGCTAGGCGACGGCCTGTTGACCCTGAGCCTGCTCTCGCCCGAGTCGCTCACCCGCAATCTGACGGCAGTCGCACAGGGCTGGGAGGGCCGAAACGGTGGGAAACCCTCCGACTTCAGCGTGGTCACACTCGGCGTCTCCTGTGTGCTGCAACCCGGCGAGGCGGTGAACAGTCCGCGCGTGCTGTCGCGGGTCGGCCCGCGCATTGCGGTGGCCCTGCACTATGCCTATGAAGTCGCCAAACAGGGCAAAACGGTGCCACCTTTTTTACAGCCTTTCCTGACATCAGAGTACCAGCGCTATCTGGATGACCGCTGGGAAGACATTCATGCCACGCACTCGCGCTTTCTGCATCCGGGCGAAGAGAAATTCATTACCCCCGAGGCCATTCAGACCATGAGTCTGACCGGCTCGCGCGATGATATTCTCGAACGCCTCCATCAGCTTGAAGCCGCCGGACTCACCCAGATTGTTGTCTCCCCTCCGTGGAGTCTAGTGGAAGAAAGTATCGTGGAGTTCGCCCGAGAGATTATCGGACCGTATAGAAACCAGTAACCGAGCGCGACGCTTGATTCCGTCGAGGGGTTTGGAATCAGCGGATGAAACCGCTACGTTGGAAGCGACTTTCTCGGAAGGAATGTAGATATAAATATGACGCAAGATGAAGCGGTACGTTATGAACAGGTCGGACATATAGGTTGGCTGCGGCTCAACCGGGCGGAAAAGCTGAACGCCATGACGCCCCAGATGTGGCAGGCGTTACGGGAACTCGGCGACACGCTTTCCACCGAAGAACATGCGCGCGAGAACCAGCTACGGGCGCTTGTCGTGATTGGTGAAGGCCGCGCCTTCTCAACCGGCATCGACACCTCTGCCTTTGGCGGCGTGGTCTTTAACGGACACGAACATGAGCCCATACCCAAGGTGGTGGCCGACGATGACCCCATGGTGTCCATTATCCAGGGTTTTCAGGAAGCCTTCACCTGGCTTGAAGAAGCCCCCTACCCGACCATTGCCGCGGTCCGGGGCTATGCTTTAGGCGCGGGCCTGCAGATGGCGCTGGCCTGCGATATCCGGGTGGTCGCCCGCGGGAGCCGGCTGGGCTTGCTGGAGCACCGCTACGGCCTCATCCCCGACCTGGGCGGAACCCAACGCCTGCCCCGTCTGGTCGGCACCGGCAAGGCCAAAGAACTCATCTTCACCGCACAGCAGATTGAGGCCGAAGAAGCCTATCGTATCGGTCTGGCCGAACGGCTCGTTGACGAGGAGGCATTAGAGGCGACCGTGATGGACCTGGCAGACCAGTTGGCCAGCCAACCGCCGCTAGCCGTGCGCGCTGCCAAGCGGGCGATTGACGCCAGCCAATATCTTTCCGTCCGTGACGGACTCCTGCTGGAAGCCAAGAGCCAAGCGGTCTGCATTCGATCCCAGGATGCCAAAGAAGCGGTGCGGGCGTTTATGGAAAAACGGACGCCCCGCTACTCGGGACAGTAAAGGAGGCGAATAATGACAGACCACGGCTATACCCGACCGGACATGCTGGCAGAGACCCAATGGCTCGCGGCGCATCTCCAGGACGACAACCTGCGAGTCGTCGATTGTGATAATCGCGAAGCCTACCGCCGCGCCCATATTCCGGGGGCGATTCCCGTGCGCGGCCACCATTATTTCAAGGAAAAAGAAGGCGCGCCGCATATCATGGGCCCGGACCAGTTTGCTCAGACAATGGGGGAAATGGGCATTGGGGATGATACGCCGGTGGTCGCCTATGATGGCTTCAGCGGACTGTACGCGACCCGGTTCTGGTGGGCGCTGCACTATTACGGCCATACCAATGTCAGAGTATTGAACGGCGGCTGGGACGCCTGGCTGGCCGAAGGGCGGCCGGTGACAAACATCGCGTCCCGTCCGGCCAAAGCGACCTTTACGCCCCAGGCCAATGAAGACATGATCGCCCGCTGGGAGCAGGTCCAGGGGGCCATTACCGCAGATACCGTGCTGCTCGATGTGCGCTCGGATGCGGAGTGGACCGGCGAGAACAACCGGGGCACCAAGCGGGGCGGGCGGATTCCTGGCGCGGTCCATCTCGAATGGCTCAACTATGTTGATCCCAAGACAAAAAAGTTCAAATCCGCGGACGAACTCCGCCCCATGTTTGAGCAGGTCGGGGTCAGCCCCGAGTGTGAAGTCGTCACCTATTGACAGGGTGGTATCCGTGCGGCGCACGGATTGTTCACCCTTCGGCTACTCGGTTTTGACAAGGTGCGCAACTACGATGCCTCCTGGGCCGAATGGGGCAACCGCGAGGACCTCCCGCTGGAAAAATAGACCCTGGTGACGTCCTTCTCGTATGGTTGGATATAAACAAGCGCTGTGGCTCCTGGCCGTTCTGCTGAGCTGCTTTTTTCTCTTTAGCCACGTTTGTATCGCGCAGCCTGCGGCCGAGCCCGAACCCCATGGCAACCTGCTCATCCAGACTCCGGGAGAGCAGGCTCAGCCGGGTGGGCTCTCGGCCAGAATCTATAGCCTCACACCCGATACGCTCATCACCCAAACACCCCTGAACACACCCGCCTCGCTGCCGCCCGGGTCCTATCGCGTTGAACTCGACATTCTGGGCGGAACGGTCTCGCGCGAGCGCGTGCTGGTTCGGTCCGGTCGGACCAGTACGGTCATCCTCAGCGAAGTCGCGGCCCTCCAGGTCAACGTCCTGGATAAAAGGGGCCAGGATATCGGCCTCGGCGTTGAGGTCTATGACGGCGTGTCCAACGAACTGCTGGGAGAGTTCCTGAGCGGAGAGATCATCCTGGCGCAACCGGGCTTGGTCGATGTCAAGGTCGCCGTCCCACCCCAGAGCCAGTGGTGGCGCGATATTGAGCTCCTCCGGGGCGGACTGCGGGAACTGACGCTGCGCGAGCGTGTACGTGGCGAGCTCCTGGTCCATCCCCGGCTGGCCGGAAAAGATGTCAGTTCGCTGACTCAGGTCATCATTTACGCCGCCGGGACGCAAAAAGAGATTGCCCGCAGTGAGCCCGGCCAGGAACATCGCTTTGTCCTGGAGACCGGCAGCTATGATGTGTTTGTGGCCAACCCGACGGGACGGGGGAAACCCTTCGTGCTGGAACGCACGGAACTCCCGGATGAAAAAACCGTCGAAAAGGATGTCCACCTGGATGGCCCGGCCGACCCGCCTGCGGCACAGCCTCCCATCCATTCGGAACCGCAGCCGCTATAGCTCAGGCAGGTGGAGTCGCTCAGCCCATCTTCAGTTTCTGAATCCCGTCTTCAAGCGAGGCGTACCAGTCATCAAATGGAATAGCGTCCGGGACAACGATTTCGAGGGTGCCATTCTCAAGCATCCTGAGGCTGCCGGTGCCCTGCGGCCGCAGGGGGATAATAACCGCCTCCCGGGAGATGTCCAACCGGTCAAGGATTTCGAAAATACGCTCGATCTGCGCCAATTGCACCCCTTGAGGCACGGTGTCTCCTCTCGCCTGCTTACCACGCCAGGAGCGGAATGGCTGCGGCGAGGAGCAGTACGCTGATGCCAATGGCAATGACACCCCAGAACGTTGGCGGACGACGAACCTCCAGGGTGGCTCCGCAGTGGACACACTCGGACAGAAACGAGCCTCCAGTCACATAGACACGGTTCCATTTATGACACGCGGGGCAACGGGGATTGGGGCGGGCGCGAAGAAGTGTGGCAAACTGAGACACGATTTTTCTTTCCTCTTTTTTTCACCCTAACGGGGGGACGGAGTCTACGTCAACCTATTGGTGATTCTCGGCATGGTGTCGAGCGGTGAGGCGCGGTGTCACCAGACTCAAAAGCTGCGTGTGGAGCCTCCCATTACTGGCAACCAAGCCTTGTAAGAGCGTTGTTGGTTGATTGAAACGGACCGGCTTCCCGCCGAGGGTCGTGACTTGCCCCCCGGCTTCCTCAACGAGAAGTGTTCCCGCACAAATATCCCACTCGTTCTTGGGCGTCAGCGTAAACGAGGCGTCGGCCTCACCACTCGCAATGCACGCCAGTTTGTAGGCAATGCTCCCCATGGGACGGGCTCGAAAAAGAGAACTGAAGTCTTTCCACTCCCCCCGTTTCGTCTCTGAGCGACTTGAGAGAATAGTGGCCTCAGCCAGGTGTGGCGTTTCGAGCACATGCAATGGGCGGGTCCCACACCACGCGCCTTGTCCGCGGACCGCCCAGAAGAGCTGGTCCATGATAGGATTATAGACCACGCCGAGAATTGGCCAGCCCGCTTCAATAAGCCCGATAGAGACGGCAAATTCCGGGATTTTTTGAATGAACTCCTTGGTTCCATCCATGGGATCGACAACCCAGACGCGGTGGGCGGAGAGCCGTGCGGACGAATCGACCGTCTCTTCAGACAGCCAGCCATAGTCAGGAAAAGCCGCCTGGAGCATGGCGTGGATCTTCTGGTTAGCCTCCTGGTCGGCAAGCGTGACCGGGCTGTTATCGACCCTTTTGTACTCAACCGTGTAGTTGGTCTCGTAGATGGTACGGATAATGTCTCCCGCGGCCTGCGCGGCCGCAATGGCGTGGTCTCTCTCTTTTTCCATTTACTGTTCCAGCACTTGGGCAAAGATGAGCGGCACCACAATCGAGGCGTCCGACTCAATCAGGTAACGCGGCGTATCCACGCCGAGTTTACCCCAGGTAATTTTTTCATTGGGAACCGCGCCGGAATAGGAACCATAACTGGTCGTTGAATCACTGATCTGGCAAAAATAGCCCCACAGCGGAGTGTGGACGCGTTTCATGTCCTGGATCAGCATGGGAACCGCACAAATGGCAAAATCTCCGGCAATGCCCCCGCCAATCTGAAAAAATCCGATAGAGTGATTGTCCGAGACCGTACTATACCAGTCGGCGAGCAACGTCATGTATTCAACACCATGGCGTACGGTATGCACATTCTTAATCAAGCCGGTCATGCAATAGCTGGCGTACACATTCCCACAGGTTGAATCCTCCCAGCCCGGCGCAACAATAGGCAGGTCTTTTTCCATGGCGGCATGGACCCAGGAGTCTTTGGGATCAATCTGATAGTAGGGTTTCAGTATGCCGGTACGCAGGATTTCGTAGAACGTCTCGTGCGGGAAAGCCCTTTGGCCGGTGTGATCGGCCTGCATCCACAATTCCTGGAGAACGCCTTCGACCCGACGCATGGCCTCGAACTCGGGGATGCAGGTATCCGTGACGCGATTCATATGCCGGTCAAGCAGGCCCTCTTCATCCTGGGGGGTCAGATCCCGATAGTGCGGCACCCGCTCATAGTGCTCGTGTGCGACCAGATTAAAAATGTCTTCTTCCAGATTCGCACCCGTGCAGGAGATGGCATGAATGCAGTCATTGCGGATCATTTCAGCCAGGGAGATGCCGAGTTCGGCCGTACTCATAGCGCCCGCCATAGCCAGCAGCATCTTGCCGCCCCGGTCGAGGTGCTGGCGATAAGCGGTAGCCGCCTCGATAACGGTCGCGGCATTGAAATGCCGAAAGTGGTGGTGCAAAAAGTCGGTAATCGGATGACGGCTCATCCCTTCCTCCTTCAGTACCGGTTAGCCTGTTATGAGCGCTTGCAGCGCCTGACCGGTCGTTGCTCCACGGAGTGCCTGGCCTCGTGGGTCGGGCGCCAGCGCTTGGGTCAGCAACTGCTGGAAATCCACGTGCCGCTCGGCCCAGTCCCGGACTGCGGCAAGGCGGTCAAAGAATGCCAGACGTACGGCGTAGGCGTCGACCCCATCCTCCGACCCGTCCTCGGTGTTGCTGCCCGGTGCGGCATATGGCCGGGCTTCAGTGAGAAACCTCGCCACCTCGGCCGGGACGTGAGCCGAGAGGTTCGTTGCCTCACTCACGGTCTTCCGTATTGCGGTTGAGGAGAGATCGGCAACGGATTCCGGCAGGGGCAGGAAATGAATCGCGTCCTGGTACGGCCGGTTGTCGGGGCGCTGCAACAACTCGTCAAATGCACGCCGGGCCATATCGCCTCGGTTGGCAACGACAAGAGAGGTGAGCGCAAAAAGCTGATCCAGAGCGGCCTCCCGATCCTGGTAGTAGCGCGCGTCCAGAATCTGCACCAGCTTGTCCATGCCCACAATAAAAAACAGCTCGACCCGCTTGTCAAAGAGAGATTGAAAGGCCTGCGCCTGCTCAAAATAGAGCCCGCGGTTGACCAAGGTCACACCCAGATGTTGCTGCTGCTCGACGTGCAGGAGAAGCAATAACAGGCGATCCTCCAGACCCATCCCCGTCACCCGTTCCTTATCCACCGTGACCTTTGCCACGGTATATAAGAGTTGGTCCAGGTGGAATGCGCGGCAGGCGTGGTGCGCGAGTACGACGTGCGCCAGGGTGAGAGGATTGAACGAGCCGCACAAGACACCCAGCCGTTGCGGAGGCGGGTGCGGCGGTGTGGATAGCAGACAGGCCGCGGGAGGCGCGGCGTTATCGAGAGACTGAAGACGATCCCGCAACGCAAACAAACGGGACAAGTCATAAAATTCAGATGACATGGCTCACCCGGCAGCATACACGACTTCGCCATACCGCGCAGGACGGGCCGGAGAAAGTACCTGATCGCCTTGTTTTTCTGATAGTGCTCGGCCTACTCGATATTCCAGGATTGACGGTCAATTTCAGCGCATGCTACCCTCTGTCAATGCGTTCCCCTTCCTTCGTCGTGTGGGCTCTCCTTCTTTGCTCTCTCATCCCGTTTACCTCGTGCAGCACGGCTCGCCCCGTCCCAGCCCCCGTGCGTGTCGCCCCACCGGTCGCTCCCACATCTACTCAGACACCACCCATCCTGGGATCGCCTGTCGCCCTCGCCCCTGAAGACAAGGCCCTCGGGCACTTTCTCAAAAGCCAGGTGGCCTTAAATGCGGGCGACTATGACACCGCACTCACCGAGCTTGAACACGCCGTCTCTCACGACCCGAACACCCCGTTTCTGCGCCTGCGGCTTGCCACCTTGGCCTTACGTCAAGGCAAGCTGGCCGAGGCCCTGGAGCATTGCCAGCAGGTCGTTGCTGCCGAGCCGGACAATATTGCCGCCCAGCGCCTCCTCGCCGGCCTGCTCTCCTCGACCGGCAAGGAAAACGAAGCCGCTCAGGTCTATGAATCCCTGTTGACCCACGGTTCGGACGACCAGGAGCCGTATCTCTACCTCAGCGTGCTGTATGCCAAGCAAGGGCGATTTCAAGAAGCGATCGGTGTGCTCAAAAGGCTGGTGAGCCGTCACTCCCAATCGGTCCTAGGCTATTATTATCTCGGTCAAACGCACGCAGCAGCCCAAGAGTTGGATCAGGCGGAGACCTATTATCACGAGGCGCTCAGCATCAATCCGCAGTCAGAACTGGTACTGCTCGATCTTGCCCTCGTGTATGAAATGCAAAAGAAAAACGCCCAAGCCATAGAGGTGTATGAGAAAGCCCTGAGCCTCAATCCGCGCAGTGAGCAGGCGCGGGAGCGGCTCGGCCGTTTCTACCTTGGCCAGAAGAAGCTTGACGACGCGCTGGACCAGTTTCAGGCGCTTGAAAAAATAGAAGCCGACCCACAGGAGACGCGGCTCAAGATCAGCCTGATCTATCGGGAGAAAGGCGATTACGAAAAGGCCGCCACCTCCCTCAACCTCGTCTTAGCCTCCCAGCCTGAGAATCATCGCGCCCGCTACTTTCTCGGTGTCGTGTATACGGAGGCCAACCAGGACGTCAAGGCAACGGTCGAGCTGTTACATATTCCTCGACAGGACGAGTATTTTGCCGATGCGCGCGTCTACCTGAGTTATATCTACCAACGCCAGGGCAATATCGCGCAAGCCATCACCGCCGTAGAACAGGCTCTCAGCGTGAAAGAGGACGACGCGGACCTCATTGGTTTTCTCGCCTCCCTCTATCGCGAAAACAATAATCACGCCAAAGCCGTCGAACTCCTTGAGCACCTCATCGAGATCGCCCCGGACAACGATCAGTACCATTTTACGCTGGGAGCGGTATACGACGAACTCAAGCAAAAGGAGCGCTGCATCCGGCATATGCAGAAAGCCATCGCCCTCAATCCCGAGAATGCCGCGGCGCTGAACTACCTGGGCTATACCTGGGCAGAGCAGGGTGTGCATTTGGATGAGGCGGAACAACTGATACTCCGGGCGCTGGCCATCGAACCCAACGACGGCTTTTATATTGATAGTCTGGGTTGGGTGTATTATCAGCGCGGAGAGTATATGGAAGCCATTCAGCACCTTGAACGGGCAGTGGAACTGGTTGATGCCGACCCCACCTTGATTGAACATCTGGGGGATGCATATTCCAAAATCGGACGCACCGCAGACGCCTCCCGCGTCTACCAGGAAGCCATGAAAAATACATCCGAAGAAACGCAGCTCAATCGTTTACGGACAAAGCTAAACGCCTTGTCTCCGGTAGGGATACACAAGACGAGCGGCAGTGAGCTCCAGTAGCGGCAGCGTTTCAGGCCGGTCTCCCCGGCGCACGACTCTCCCTTCTTTTCCACTCCCCCGTGCAGGACAACGGCAGCGGCACCCGTCTCTCTCGTTATCCTGGCTCGTGGTTCTTGCTGGTCTCATCATCTGGGGAAGCGGCTGTACGGCTCGCCGCCCTTCCCCACCTCTCCCTCCAGCCTCCCTCCCGTCTGCCCAAGAACTCCTGGCACCGCTTCATGCCCGGCAGCAGACCATCGCCGGCCTCCGCGGGCTGGCTAAGGTCTCGTACCGGGACGCCCACGAAAAGGGTTCTGCGACGCAAGCCGTTGCGCTTGCTACTCCTGACCGCTTTCGCCTTGAGCTATTCTCACTCCTTGGTGTGGCCGCTATTCATACCTGTGATGGGCAACAACTAGCCGCCTATCTGCCGCGCGATAAGGTCCTCTACCGAGGAGTTGCCAGCCCGTTCAATATTGCCCGTTTGACCCAGGTGCTACTCTCGGCGCGCGAGATCACGCGCCTGCTGATGGGCTTTCCACCTTTTCCGGTGGAAGCTATGGTCGCGCCGGTGCGCCGTGAGCCGACCGGTGCCTACCGGCTCGATTTTCAGCGCTCGAATGGGAGCCTGACAACGCTGCGGTTCGACTCGGCAACAAAGCGCCTCACAGGCTGGGCAGTCAGGGACGCGACCGGTACGCTCCAAGCTCAGGGCGAGTTGGGTGACTATCGACCGGTGCAAGGCATGTCTTTTCCGTTTGTCATCAGCCTGTCCGATGCGCAGGGAGCCCAACAGGTCTCACTCACCTATCAGGAAGTCTCGGTCGGTCCTATCCCGTCCGCGGCGCTCTTTCGCTTGGATACGCCCGCGGGGGTAGAAGAGATTGATATTGATGCCTATCGTCTGCACAGCCCGTAGAGAGAACGGGCTGGTATAAAGAGTAAACGTATCCAGCATCTCCATGCTGTTGGAGGACACATTTACTCTTTCGGGTCAGTGCGTGGTCCCGTCTCTTTTGAATACCACCGCAAAGCCGCGTCGAGCCAATGAAAATTTCCGATCCGCGGATTGGGCGTAGCGCCCGAACTGACCTTGTTTCTGTTGTTGTACCCAGTCTGGGAAGGAGTCTTCGATATTCATATGCGCGACTTGCTGGGGGGGCAGTAACACGACGGCATCGGCTCCCACCTCACAGGCTTTATCGCGGATCAGGGCGTTCATGCTTTCCAGCCCGTCAATCTCGTTCCCATAGGAAACAATATGGGCGAAGACGTCATACGGCTGGGCCGGGGGAGAGGTCAGCATACGCACCGGGCAATCGATAGGACGCGCTTCCGGGTAGATGGGGGCAATGCGTTCTTCAATGGCAACAGGTTTTGCCGGGCGCATAAAACAGCCCGTAAGAAAAATCAGCCCAACACCGAACCACCAAAATTGTGTACGCACGTTGCTCCCCCTTGAATGGGTAAACGCGCCAACATTGTTGTGTCTGTTGGAGGGCGCGTTTACTCATCTTGTCGTATCGCCCGCAGACTGGCGAGTAGCATAGAATGCTCCCAGTGCGGGCGCAAGCCTCGCACTGGTTCTCCGTTCTAGTCTCTGAGCAGTTTCCGGGCAATCACCCAACGATGAATCTCTGTTGGACCTTCAAAAATTCGCATGGGTCGCAGGCGACGATAGATAAACTCAAGCGGCATTTCCTTGGACATGCCCATACCGCCGTGCATCTGCATGGCCCGGTCGGCCACCCGGGTGGCCATTTCCGTGGCAAAGACTTTCAACATGGAGGCTTCCTGGCGGACATCGTCTCCCTGGTCAAATTTCCAGGCCCCGTGATGCACCATCAGCCGTGAGGCATGAATATCGGTTGCCGAGTCGGCGATGAACCACTGAATGGCCTGGCGGTCGGCCAGCTTCTGGCCAAAGGTCACCCGCTGTTTGGCATACTCGACCATCATATCCAGGCAGCGCTGCGCCAGACCCACACACCAACTTCCCATCTCCAGGCGTCGGACGGTCAGGCGGAGTTGCATGGGCGCAAAGCCCTGTCCGACTTCGCCCAGAACCTGGGAATCCGGGAGGGTCAGGTCTTCAAACACCAACTCCCAGGGCGCATGTCCGCCAATGACCGGAATCTGGCGTTGCAGCACCAGACCGGGGGTACCCTTATCCACCAGGAAGGCCGTAATCCCACCACGGGCACCTTTGCCCTTCTCCGTCACTGCCATGACAATGATGAAGTCGGCGACATGGGCGCGTGAGATCCAAATCTTCCGACCGTTTATTACCCACTGGTCCCCTTTTTTCACGGCTGAGGTCTGCATCCCGGCTGGGTCTGAGCCAGCTCCAGGTTCGGAAATGGCAATAGCCGAATGCGCCTTGCCCTGCGCATACGGGAGGAGGTATTTCTCTCGCTGCTCGGGCGTGCAGGTTTGCATCAGCATGTGCAGATTGGGCGCATCGGGCGGAAAGGTAAACGGCGTAACGGTCTTATACAGTTCCTCGGTCGCCAGGCATTTCGGCAACGCCCCCAGGTTCAACCCGCCAAATTCCTCGGGTACGTCCAGCCCCCACAGACCGGCTTCCTGGGCAACTGCCAGCAAACGTTCTTCAGCCTCGGGCGGCACCAGGTCTTCACCGGTCATGCCCTGCGTATCGCGCTCCAGGACCGTTGTCTCCAGCGGTATCAGTTCCTGACGCACGAAACGGCGCACCGTCTCCTGCAACATGCGGTATTCTTCGGGCAGTTCAAAATCCATACAGCGTCCTTTCCGCACCAGACTGCCGGACAGCCTAGCAGGATCAGAAACGGAAATGCAGGGGTGACGGTCGGAAGGAGCGCTCTCATACGGGCAGCAGCATTCTCACGGCATAAGGATCGTGCCGCACATTGGGTATTCCCTTTGGTGACATGCTCAACACAGACCGTGCTCGGCCTGCCAAGTCGCCAGGTCTGAGAGTGCTCGGTCCGCCATAGCCTGTTTTTTTTCACGGCCTCGCAGACGACGTGAGAGCCCAGGGAACAGCCCGTAGTTCACGTTCATGGGTTGGAAATCTTTGCGCTCGGGGTCGGTGACGTATGCGATCATAGCGCCCAGCGCCGTTGTGAGGGGGGGCGTCAACAGAGGCTGCCCCTTGACCTGAAGACCCGCGTTTCTTCCGGCCAGCCAGCCGGCCGCGGCTGACTCCAGATAGCCTTCCACGCCAATCATCTGTCCGGCAAAAAACAGGTCGTCGCGCTGTCGAAACTGCAAGGTCGGTCTGAGCAGGCGGGGCGACTCGATGAAGGTGTTGCGGTGCAGGCTGCCGAGGCGAACGAACTCCGCGTTGGCCAGGCCGGGAATCATGCGGAAAATACGCCGCTGCTCGGGATACGTCATCTTAGTCTGAAATCCGACCAGCCCCCATAACGTCCCGGCCCGGTCGTCCTGCCGCAGTTGGACAACCGCGTGAGGACGGGTGCCACTGCGCGGGTCGGTCAGGCCGACCGGTTTCATCGGACCGTAGGCCAAGGTGTCTTTGCCGCGCCGGGCCATCTCCTCAATCGGCAGACAGCCTTCGAAGTAGCGGCATTGCTCAAACGCCTTTTCCGGCACCTTTTCAGCAGTCAGAATGTCGTCAACGAGTTGATAATACTCTGTCTGCGAGAGAGGGCAGTTGAGATAATCATCGCCGCCGTGATTGTAGCGCGAGGCCCGAAATGCCACGCGCGCATCTATTGAGTCGGCTGTCACAACAGGAGAGATGGCATCGTAGAAATACAGGTACTCACGGCCAAACAACGTCCGAAGTTGTTCGGATAGGGCCGGTGAGGTCAACGGACCACTGGCAATCACCGTCGGTCCAGACGGAATGACCTGGACTTCTTCCCGTACTACTTCAACCAGCGGATGGTCTGCTAACGCGTCGGTGATGTACTGGGCAAAGACGTGGCGGTCGACTGCCAGGGCTTGTCCGGCCGGAACCCGCGCCACATCGGCCGCAGCCATCACTAATGACCCCAGGCCGCGCATTTCTTCTTTCAGCAGGCCAACCGCCGCCACCAGGGCAGCACTGCGAAAAGAATTAGAACAGACCAGTTCGGCCAGTTTGTCCGTGTGGTGGGCGTCGGTGGGACGAACCGGACGCATTTCGTACAGACGGACAGCGACGCCTTGGTGGGCGAGTTGCCAGGCCGCCTCACTGCCGGCTAGCCCCCCGCCAATGACCGTAACCGTCTGCATATCGCTCGTCAGGGTCCCTGGTCACGCGACCTGGGATAAAGTATCAGGCGTCTGGGCCCTGGTTGCACGCGGGCGTTTCGTCCGCGTGCGCTCCCGCACTTCCCAGCTGCCATTCCGGTAGTGTGCGCTCCAGCCGGTGGCCTTGTCATTCACCTCGGACGCCACATATTGCTCGCGACTCTTGCGCGAAAATCTGATCACGGCTGGATTCCCCTGCGGGTCTGCCTCGGGGGCGCTTAACAAAAAGTGAAACTTAGGGTCTAACTCGTCGGCGTGGGGCCTCAGCTCAGCAACCAGAGGAGCCCGCGTCTCGCGGTTCCTAGGGAACTGGCTGGCGGCCAGAAAAATGCCGGCCGCTCCATCGCGCAGTACGTAGTGATCGTCCACTGTCCGACACCTGAGTTCGGGCATGGGTACGGGGTCGGCCCGCGACGGAGCGGGCTGACCGTTGCGTAGCAGCTTGCGCGTGTTGCCACACGTACTGTTCGCGCACCGGAAGTATTTACCAAACCGGCCGCTTTGCAGTTGCATTTCAGCGCCGCATTTCTCGCACTCCAATACTGGCCCGTCGTAACCCTTGAGACGAAACTCGCCCGACTCTATTTGGTTCCCATCGCAGTCCGGACCGTTGCCACACAGATGCAGCTTACGCGTTTCGTCGATCAGATAGGAATCCATGGCGGAGTCGCAGGAGGGGCAGCGCCGCTTGGCCCGCAGTCGCCGACTTTCCCCCTCTTCATCCGCGTCAGTGTCAACCGCTTCCTCTCCGGGTACGAGATTCATGGTGCGCGTACAGCGCTCAGCCGGAGGCAGCGCGTATCCCGAACATCCCAGAAACATCCCGGTGCTGGCCGTACGTACCTGCATCGGACGCTCGCAGGCATCGCACCTGACCGCTGTCGTGATGGGCTGATTCGGCCGCATACCTTCCGCGGCCCCAGCGGTTTGGAGCCGCTGAGAAAAATCCTCGTAGAAGGCGTCCAGCACGCTGCGCCACTCTCGCTCTCCCAGAGCGATCTGATCGAGTTCCTGCTCCATGTCTGCGGTAAACGAATAATTGAGCAGGTGGCTGAAGTTCTCTACCAGCCGGTCGGTCACCAGTTCGCCGATCTTCTCCGCCTGAAAGCGCCGTTTGTTGAGGCTGACATAGCCACGTTCCTGGATGGTGGAGATGATAGCGGCGTAGGTAGATGGCCGACCGATGCCGCGCTTCTCAAGCTCACGCACCAGACTCGCTTCGCTATAGCGGGCAGGGGGCTTGGTAAAATGCTGCACGGTATCGGTGTCGAGGCAGACCAGCCCGTCGCCTTGGCCGAAGTCGGGCAGTTCCACCTCGTCTTCCTTCCGCGAGGCAGGCGGTAACACCTTGGTGAAGCCGTCAAACTTGAGAATGCGGCCACGGATACGCAACTCGAACGGTCCGGCCTCAGCGATGATGGTGGTGCTGAGGTATTCGGCTCGCGTCATCTGACAGGCAATGAACTGGCGACGGATGAGGTCGTAGAGCCGCCGGGCATCCACGTCCTGGTTGCCGAGGGTAGTCGGTTCGACTGTCAGGTCGGTTGGCCGAATCGCCTCATGCGCCTCTTGGGCGGATGCCTTGCTGGCGTAGACGTTCGGCTTGTCCGGCAGGTAGCGCGGCCCATACTCGCGCTCAATATAGGTCCGCGCCTTGGTCACGGATTCGCGCGAGAGGTTGGTCGAGTCGGTCCGCATATACGTAATATGGCCAGCCTCATACAGTTGCTGTGCCAGCCGCATAGTCTTCCGTACCCCAAAGCTCAGTCGAGTGGCCGCCGACTGCTGCAGCGTAGACGTGATGAAGGGGGCATTGGGACGGGCCTGGGTTGGCTTGTCCTCACGACTGATGATGCAAAAATCCTGGGTAGCGAGGCGAGCGACCGCAGCTTCGGCCTGTTCACTCGTCCCCGGACGAAAGTCCTCGCCGTTCTCCTTTATGACCTGGAAGCGATACCCCGGCTCGTCGACGCCTTTCGCCAACTCGGCAAAGACCTCCCAGTATTCCTCGGGCACAAAGGCGCGAATCTCCCGTTCGCGTTCCACAATGAGCCGTACCGCGACCGATTGCACCCGACCGGCCGACAGACCACGCGCCACCTTGGCCCACAGCAGGGGCGACAGCTCAAAGCCAACGACACGGTCGAGAAAGCGCCGCGCCTGTTGCGCGTTGACTCGATTTTCGTCAATTTCGCCGGGGCGCTCAAACGCGTCTTGAATGGCACTTTTGGTAATTTCGTTAAAGACTACCCGACGAAAGCGCTCGGGCGTCCCGCCGATGAGTTGCTTCAAATGCCAGGCGATTGCCTCGCCCTCGCGGTCACGGTCGGTTGCCAGATATACGGCGTCCGCGTTGTGCGCCAGTTTCTTCAGATCGGCAACGACTTTCTCCTTGCCGGGTAGCACTTCGTAGCTTGCCGTCCAGTTATTGTCGGGATCGACACCCATACGCGAGATCAGTTTGATGCGTGCGTTCTTCCGGCCGGTGGCCTTTTGCGTCTTCTTTGCGCGCTTGCGCGCAGTGGCCGTCCCACGCTCGGACTTGCCGCCGGTCGGCAAGTCGCGCACATGGCCGACACTGGACTTCACAATATAGTCACGGCCCAAATAGCGGTTGATCGTCCGGGCTTTGGCCGGCGATTCGACTATGACGAGGTTTTTGGCCATACCTACCTCCCCCCTCTCTGGTTTCCTCTGGTGGCGGTGAAATACATGCCGGGCAGTTGGGTCACGATGCCCTTTAATTCCAATCCAAGTAGGACTTCAAGCACACGCGCTGGCTCAAGTCCACTGCCAGTGATGAGGGTATCCACATGCACCGCCTCCTCTGGAAACAATTGAAACAACCTCTCCTCATCCGGCTCCAAGGGAACAACCGGGACGCTGGTCTCGTTTTTCTCAGCCCGGTCCGTCCGCGCCAGAGCCGGGGCAATCTCACTCAGTATATCATCAATACTTTCGACAAGCTTTGCGCCATCCTTAATCAGGCGATGCGGTCCCCGGCTTCGACTCGCCGTAACTGGACCGGGCACGGCAAACACCTCGCGGTTCTGGTCAAGCGCGCATTGGGCGGTAATAAGCGAGCCGCTCTTTTCCGTTGCTTCCACCACCACCGTCCCCAGACTGATGCCGCTGATGACCCGGTTTCGGTATGGAAAATTCCCGGCCTCAGGTTGGCTGCCAAAGGAAAACTCCGATACCACCGCCCCACTTTCCGCAATCTGCTCTGCCAAGGCTATATGCTCGCGTGGATACACCACGTCAAGCCCCGAGCCCAAAACCGCGATCGTTCTCCCTCCGGCTTCGAGGACGGCTTGATGCGCCTCAGAATCGATCCCACGCGCCAGACCACTCACTACGCAGACCCCACACCCGGCCAATTCATGGGCTAGTTCTTGGGCCATCTTACGCCCGTACGGACTCGCAGTCCGCGCTCCGACTATGGCAATGGCCAGGTCATCTTGAGACGTAAAACGCCCCCGGGTGTAGAGGAAGGGTGGAGGGTCGTGAATCTGTCTGAGGCGTTCTGGATATTCGGCATCTGTCTGAGTGACTAAACAGGCATTCAGCCGTGCCAGTTGCTCCAATTCGGCTTCGACCTCTTTCCATTGGTCAAACGCGGTAATCTCCTGGGCAATACGAGCGCTGATACCCGCCTCAGTAAGTATGGCCGGCGATGTCCGCAAGATCTCACGCGGGGACACAAAACGGTCCAGCAACTGTCGGTAGGTCACGTTTCCGACTCCCCGTACCAGACGAAGGGCGATCCAGTCTCCCCAGTCGGTCTGAGCCGTCCCCTGGTCCGCTCTGTGTTCCATCCCTGTTCGCCCTCACCACATGCCACTGTCCGGCGCTTCGTTCGCTCCAATCTTCTGCTATGTATGCCGGGTGGTAGGTTATTTTCAAAAATCATGGCACAAGTCAAAGGAAGGAACGAGTGTCCCTAACCCCCAACCCCTACTATTATGCCAACAGTACAACAATTCTTGGAAGAAAAGACGACACGAGCCATTGAGGCAGCCAGTGGGACGACCGCTCCGGCGATTGTCAAGCCTGCTGCCAACCCAAAATTCGGCGACTATCAGGCCAACGGCATCATGGCGGTTGCCAAAGCGCATAAACAAAATCCACGCCAATTAGCCGAGGCTGTTGTGGCCCAGCTTAACCCCGACGAGATCCCCGCAAGCTGGGAGATTGCCGGACCGGGCTTTATCAATTTTCGTCTTGACCCAGACTGGCTGGGGCAGACCCTGCTGGCTATCGCCCAAGACGACCAGCTCGGTGTTGACCCGGCTGCCAGCCCGGAAACCATAGTCATCGACTTCAGCGCCCCCAACGTGGCCAAATCCATGCACGTTGGTCATATTCGTTCCACCATCCTGGGCGACGCGCTCACCCGTGTGTTGCGTTTTCGCGGACACACGGTGGAGACGGACAATCATCTGGGCGACTGGGGCACACAGTTTGGCATGTTGATTGTCGGCTATCGTTCTTTTCTTGACCAAGCGGCGTATGAGCGGGACCCCCTGGCCGAAATGGAGCGCATCTACAAAGAGGTCCAGGCCAGAGCCACAACGGATGCAGCCCTAGCCGACCAGGCACGCGAAGAGTTGGCTAAACTTCAGCAGGGAGACGAGGCCAATACCGCGCTGTGGAACGAATTCATGCAGGTCTCACGCCAAGCCTTCGAGCGCATCTATGCGCGCCTGAACGTGCACTTCGATCACTGGCTCGGAGAGAGCTTTTACAATCCGATGCTCGCCAATGTCGTCCAAGAACTGCGCGAGAAGAAGCTAGCTCGGCCAAGCGAGGGCGCTATCTGCATCTTCTACGACGAGGACACCGAGCTGGCGGAAACTCCGTTCCTGATTCAAAAACAAGACGGCGCCTTCCTGTATGCCACGACTGACCTGGCAACGATTCAATACCGGGCCGAGACCTTTCAACCAAACCGTATCATCTATGTAACGGACGGCCGCCAGCAGCTTCATTTTCGGCAACTCTTTGTCGCAGCCCAAAGCTGGGGACATAGCATGGCCCTGGAACATGTCTGGTTCGGCACCATCCTGGGAGTGGACGGTAAGCCAATCAAAACCCGTGAGGGCCAGCCCATCAAACTCGCCGCCCTACTGGACGAAGCCGAGGAGCGCGCGCGGGCAATTGTCCAGGAAAAAAATCCGAGTCTATCAGCCGCAGAACAGGCTACTGTGGCGCGCATCGTCGGGATTGGCGCGGTCAAATACGCCGACCTGATGCAAAATCGTACCGCGGATTACCGCTTCAGTTGGGATAAGTTGCTCGCCTTGGACGGCAATACCGCGCCGTATCTGCAATATGCCTATGCGCGGATTCGTTCGATTTTTCGCAAAGGTGGTTTTACTGACTGGCAGCCGACTCCAGATATGCCGGTCCGACTGCTAGCACCGGAAGAGCAGGCCCTGGCCAAACAGATGCTCCGCTTTGGCGATGTCCTGATTGAGGTTGAGCGCTCATACAAGCCAAACCTCTTGGCCAACTTCTTGTACGAATTGGCCACACAGTTTAATCTTTTCTACCAGGCATATTCCGTGCTCAAGGCCCCGCAGGACCGGCAGCCAACGCGCCTGTTATTATGCGACCTCACGGCCCGGTATTTGAAGACAGGCTTGGACCTGCTCGGAATTGAAACCCTGGAAGCAATGTAGGAACTAAAACAGCTCAAGGAGTGTCCCATGGCCGAAACACGAAAGACGGAGGATCCGGTCTCGATTGCTTACGATATTGAAGGCAGTGGCCCGGTCGTTGTTTTCCTGCACGGCATCGGCGGTAACCGACGGAACTGGACGGATCAGTTGGCCCATTTTGGGAGGCGGTTTTGCACGGTGGCCTGGGACGCGCGGGGCTATCTCGACAGCGACGACTCTCCCCAGACGCTCCGGTTCAGCGATTTTGCCGATGACCTGTGCCGTCTCCTGGACCGGCTCAAAGCCGAACGGGCTCACCTGGTCGGGCTGTCTATGGGCGGCATGATTATCCAGGACTTCTATGGGCGCTATACCGACCGAGTCGCTACTCTCGCCCTGGTTGATACCTCGTCCGGTTTCGGTGGGGTTCCTGAAGCCGTCCGGCAGGACTTTCTCGCCCGCCGGCTCGATCCGTTGGAAAACGGTCTCACCCCGGCGGACATTGCGCCTGAGGTGGTCAAGGTCCTGGTTGCCGAAAGTGCGGGACAAGCCGTGCGTGAGCGGCTAATCGCCTCCATGTCCGCGCTGCGCACCGAGGCGTATAAACAGGCCCTGCACGCCATTATAACAACCGATTTCCGTGCGATCCTGCCGCAGATTGCGGTACCGACCCTGGTAATTGTCGGGGAAGAAGACCAAGTCACCCCACCCTCGGCTTCGGAATTCCTGGTGAAACAGACCCCCGGCGCCTCGCTGCTGACCATTCCGGACTGCGGGCATCTGTCGAATCTCGAAAAGCCCGATCTGTTTAATGCGGCCCTAGGAGCATTCCTGGACGAACACGCCGGACGGGCTTCGACCGTCACCGGATAAGAGCAACGGGCGGGTTTCTTCACCAAGCCCGACTGCGACGCTGGCGCCAGTCGTCCTCGTCTTCGTCCTCTTCTTCAATGAGGAAAACCGGTTTCAGAATACGGCGGGGAATGTCTTCCAGAAAACGCGACGGTTTACTGAGCACCATACCGGTCGCGCGATCAAAGATATTGATGGGATACGAAATAAACAGGTTTTCTTTTGCCCGGGTGGCGGCAACATACATCAACCGTCGCTCCTCTTCGAGTTCGTCATCCTCCTTGTTATACAGCGAAGGAAAACGTCCCTCGACTGCCCAGATGATAAACACCGAGTGCCATTCCAGCCCTTTTGCCGAGTGAATGGTCGACAGGGTCAGCACGCCTTCTTCATCCTTATCGGTTGCCAGCACATCGCCCACGCTGCTGTTGGGTGGCTCCAGGGCCATGTCCGACAGCAGCCGGTTCAGACTGCGGTAGCGTTCGGTAATAATCGAAAAATGCTCTAGGTCTTTCTGGCGCTTGGGATAATCGTCCCGATGATTCTGTTTGAGAATCGGCAGATAGTACTGCACGATCAGGTCGATCTGCTCGCGCGGCTGGAGGTTGGGATCAGCAACGGTTTGGAGCGCGACAGCCAGTTTCTGCACCTCGTTCTTGACCGCGCCGCGGCCTGGGTAGTCGGCCAGGCGCTGCACCTGATCGGCCCCGCCTAGCACATGGCTGAGAATCTTGTCGCTACTCTTGGGCCCGACACCTTCGAGCAGAAGGAGCACCCGGTGCCACGACACCGCGTCCTGGGGGTTGGCCAGCACACGCAGATGGGCCAGGACATCCTTGACGTGAGTGGTCTCAATAAATTTGAATCCGCCCCGCTTCACGAACGGCAGGTCACACTTACTCAGTTCGATCTCAAGATCGAAGGAATGAAAGCTGGAGCGGAAGAGGACCGCCATCTCGGTCAGGGGTACGCCTTCCTCGCGCAGCTCCAAAATCTTTTGGGCCACAAAGCGCGACTGGTAGCGCTCGCTGTCAGCTTCGATCAACGCGGGCTGAAAGCCGCTATCCTTTTTGGTGAACAGGTTCTTGGTGTAGCGCTCCTTGGCTTGCAGAATAATTTCGTTCGACAGGTCAAGGATCGGCTGGGTACTGCGGTAGTTTTCTTCGAGCTTGATCACCTTCGTGTCGGGAAACATGTCTGGAAACTCAAAAATATTGCGAACAGTGGCACCGCGAAAACTATAGATCGACTGGGCATCATCACCGACCGCCATGACGTTGTCGTGCACATGGGCCAGCAAACGCACGATTTCGGCCTGGAGTCGGTTCGTGTCCTGATACTCATCAACCATGATGTAGCGATAGGTATAGGAGAGGCGTTCTGCGACCTCTGGGTGGCTGCGCAGCAGTTCGCGCAAATGGGTCAGCAGATCGTCGTAGTCGAGCAGGCTGCGTTCGCGTTTATACTGCCGGTAATATTCTTCAATCCGGCTGAGGTCGTCGAGTTCGGAAAACAGATGGGGAAACTGCGAGTCAAGCACTTCCGCTACACTGGTAGTCTTATTGGCCGCCAGGCTGATGATCTCGGCAATCGTCTGTTTGCGTGGGAAGCGACGCGCCTTTTTGTCCAGACCAAGGCGCGCCCGGATCAGATTAATTGCATCCTCGGAGTCGCCCCGGTCCAGAATCGTGAAGGCATTGGCAAATCCGAGCAGGGAGGCGTAGCGCCGCAGGACGGTGTTGGCAAAAGAATGAAACGTCCCGCCTGTCACCTTATCGCAGCGGCCGCCCATGAGGGCCTCGGCGCGCTGGATCATTTCTTCCGCGGCCCGACGGGTGAAGGTCAGGAGGAGCAAGCAGGCCGGATCAACGCCTTCTTCGATCATCCGCGCGACCCGGAATACCAGGGTCCGTGTCTTACCGCTGCCGGCTCCGGCCAGCACCAGTACCGGACCGTTGCGCATGGTTACGGCCTCGTACTGGCTGGGGTTCAGCTCGTGCTTGTAGTCAATGGTAAATTGCCGTGACCGGTGGCTCTCCGCATCCGACCGCAGCGTATATCTCTCAGGACGGCTCTCGTCGCGTTCCACACCACACCCCGGTGTTTTCTGAAGATTGGCCTACCCTAGCGCATCGGAAGGCGGGGAGAAACGGGGAGGGGCGAGAGCAAGAGATAGCGAGCGGCAAAGAGTCATAATGGGCTGCGCTGACACCCCGGAGTCTGTCTGGTATGTAGGAGGCGATGAGCGGCAAAATCGAACACCTGAACCTGCGCGGCGTCAAATGCCCCTTGAATTGGGCCAAGGCCAAGGTGCGCCTGGAATACCTCGACCAGGGCGACCAACTCGAACTCGTCATTGACGATCCCAAAGGCCGGCGTGATATTCCCCGGGCCGCGGAAGCGGAAGGCTATGCCATTGTTGAGATAGAAGAGGCGGCTGAATCGGATACCCCTCAGCAGTGGCGCATCGTGATTGAGAAATAGCATGGAAAACGATAACCCGAAGTTCGATCTCCTCAGGCTCGCCAAAGCGGTGTTTCAGCACCGGCGGACCAAGCACCCATACGGCTCCAACTACGCCGTCAGCATCCGTATGGGACATGCGGATATTCAGGATTTCACGGCCATTGCCGACATCCTGCTGGCCGTTGAAGAGCTGGGCTACGAGATTAAGAAGAAGCCGGAATAGGTGCAGGGCTACTCAAACACCTGCTCGCCGGTGGCAAACAGCAGCCAGACCACTGCTCCGAAGACATACAGCCCTGAGGCGATCAGAAAGACGAGGCTCCACGAACCGGTGGCATCCAGGATGTAGCCGGTCAGGGTCACGCCGATAATACCCGGGATCGTTCCGGCCGTATTTGAGAGACCTAGCAGAATACCGGCGTAACGTGGACCGATATCGAGGTGGTTCACCGCGAAGCCGGACAGGGCAAAGGCGCCAAGCCCAAGCACACAGCACATATAGCTGACCGCCTGAAGGGCCGAGGTGACCTCGCCGATCAGAAAGAGGAACAGTGCCGGACCGAAGAAGCCTATGCTCTGCATCAGCTTGCGGACAAAGGTAACGGACAGACCGCGTTGCAGCAGGCTGTCCGCGATCCAGCCGGCGACATTGGCCATGATAAACATGGCCAACCAGGGCAGGATGGTGTACAGCCCGACCTGACGGAGATCGACCCCGAGCGCCTGGTTAAAATAGGTCGGTAGCCAAGTCAGGATAACGTAGAATCCCCAGTTGGAACAAAAGTGGTTAATCACAATGGCCCAGACCGCGGTTTTGGACAGCAGGTGTCGCCACGGGATTGTGAGGTTGGCTGGAATCGGGGAAGTATGCTCTCGGATATAGGCGACTTCTGTGGGAGCGATGGTAGGGTGGGTTTCCGGTGTGTCGGTGACGCGGTAGTGCCAGAAGAGATACCAGACAAACCCCAGCCCGCCGAACAGGTAGAACACCATCGGCCAGCCCCAGACCACCACAATGGTCGGCGTCAGGAGCAGAGCAGCAACCGTGCCAAGGGAGACGCCGCTTACGTTGAGCGCGGCTGAACGAGCTCGCTCCTGACCCGGCACCCAGCGCGCAAAGAGATTATAAATCGCCGGAAAGGCCACACCCTCCCCCAGGCCCATGCCAACCCTGGCGAGAAAGAGCACAGTGAGTGAAATCGCTGCTGCGGGTGGCGTGACCAGGGTAAAGAAGGACCACAGCAACACACCCCAGCCGAGGACCATTTTTCCGCCATAGCGGTCTGCCAGCCAGCCACCGAAAATCTGGGTGGCCAGATAGCCGTAAAAGAATGAGGACAGGACAACGCCTTGGGTCGTTTGATTCCAGCCATACTCCTGGGCCATGGGGAGAATGGCGACCGAGATATTGACCCGGTCGATATAACAAATAAACGTGCTGCAAAAGCACAGACCAACCAGCGTAAAGCGGCGCGGCCAGTAGTCGCGCAGGGCGGTCAGTCCGGAAACAGAATCCGTCATGCGTCGGTCTTCCCCTTCTTGTGTCGAGAGCTCGGCCTGGTGCGAACCCAGCGCTCTCTGCAAAAGAGCTGGGCTACTGTACCGGATTCCTTTGCTCTTGCGAACGCAGTTGGGGGGATGGGTAGAAGAAGGAGCGCACGTCCCTAGGTCTCCTCTCCGCTGACCTTATGCATCGAGCCATCGCCTAGTTCGTAATAGACGGCAATTCGCTCGCCGGCGGACAGAGGCGGCAGGCGGAACTCGGATGGGTGTACTTCATAGTAGAGCTGTTCGACTTCTTCGCACCGAGCAACAAACGCCTCAAGCGCAGCCTGGTAGCGGCTCTCTGAGACGTTGAGCTGACTCAACTGGAAGAGTTCGTCATCCGCCTGATGGAGATGCTGCCAGACTGCCGGTTCGTTATCGGCAAGCCAGGCATCAATTTGCGCAAAATGGAGGCTCAGAGACCGCGTTGCAGCCACATACTGCTGCTGGAATGTCAGGGGAGGTCCCGCAGGCGACCGGGACACGGTTGAGGCGCGTCTCCCCCGTTGGGGGGCTGGTGCCATGTCTCCATTCTACGAATGAACCGAACGGTAAAACAAGACGGGGTTGGAGTCCGGGCAGTATATCCACACTCACGGTTATACCCGAATCCGGGTCCAGCCACCGGCCTGCCAACTCCAGACAAAGGTAACGGACTGGAGGATACGATAGACGAGGTTGGCTATCCAGATAGCCAGCAGGCCGAATCCCCATATGGCTTGCATGGCAAAGGCAATGGGCAGAAACAGACACCACTGCATAGTCAGGGAGATCACCATCACCTGTCGGCTGTGCCCGGCTCCGTAGTGGGCATTCATCAACACGGCACCGAGGGCTTCAAGCGCCATGGTGGCAGCGGTGAGTTGCAGTGGCAGCCGGGCGAGCGCCAGCGTTGTCGGGTCGCGCAGGAACAGCAGCAGAAACAGGTCGGGCGCGAGCAGGGCTGGCAGGGCCAGACCGCCGACCACCAGCATGGAGAGTCGGGTCACGTACCAGCCCCACGCCCGTGCCTCCGGCACCTTGCCGGCACCCAGGGACTGTCCGACAAAGGAGGCCGCAGCTAGGCCGAACCCGTTCGTCAAGAGCAGCCACAGCAGCAGGAGGTTGGACAAGACGTGTCCCGCGGCCAGTTCCGCAGTGCCGATATTGCCCAGAATCCAGAAGAACGCCAGCATTCCAGCGGCAAAGAAGACGTGCTGAATGCCAGCTGGAATCGAGAGCCGCAGTAGAGCCAGCAGGGTCGCCCGATCCGGCCAACGGACCAGAAAGCCACCGTCACGGGCGTGGCGCAGGGCAGTGAGCAGATATATAGCCGACCCGATATACAACGCCGTGGTCGTGCCGATGCCCGCTCCGACGACACCCAGCCGCGGCGCGCCAAGGTTGCCGAAGATCAAGACCCAGTTGAGGAAGATATTGGTCACGTTCATCAGAATGATGGTGCGCATATAGAACTTGGACAGGTTGACCGCGTTCCAGTAGCCGCGAAAGACAAAGTTGACGCCCATGGCGAGCAGGCCGACCAGACGCGCCTGAAAATAGACCGTGCCGTGGTCGGTAACCGCAGCATCCTGGCTGAGTACGGAGAACAAGGCCGGCGCAAGATGGATCAGCAGGAACGAGGCGGGCAGCCCGAGCAACAGGACGAGCAGCAGCCCGCCGTTCAGTGGCACTGCGATTTCACCCAAGCGACCGGCCCCCAGCCAGCGGGCCGAAGTGGCCTGCACGCCGGTTGCCAAACCAATGATGAACGCGCCGCAGGTAAAGGTTGAGAACTGGGCCAGCCCGACCGATGCCAGAGCCTCGTCGCCGAGTACGCCCAGCATGGCCGTGTCCACCAGATTCATGATGTTCTGGGAGATCATGCCGCCCATAATGGGCAGGGCAAGGCTGAGCGTCCGGCGCAGGCGGGAGGTCACGGGGATGTTTTGTGATGCCCAAAGCTCGAAGGAGAGTCAAGTACTAAAGCAGGAAGCGGTGTGTCCTCCTTCAAAGGGGAATTATTCTCCCGGCTTGATCCGATGCATAAGATGAATGTCAAAATTGTTCCCGATACGAAAAATCCAAATTTCGTCCAGACTTTGGATTTTTCGTGTAATTTCAGGCTCAAGGTCATGAATCTCTTTTTTCTTCCTTTCGATGAATTTGGCTATTACGCTGTCTCTGAGAAAAAGCGCTGGATGAGTCCAATTAACCCAAGAGTCCGATAGAGGGATACGAAAAGAGGTCTCGTAGTCCTCAGTTATTGCCACTACTATTCTTCGGCTGGGAGATCGTTCAAGTTGCTTAGCGGCTTCAAAAAGCCGAAAAAGTAAATAATCAATGGGAGAGTAGACAGGCAGAGGGTCCACGGCCACCCTCTCTGGCGACACAGCAGCCGCAACTCCTATTTCAAAAGATAATTCCTGCTCAGCTAAGTATTTAATCTCGAATGCTGCGCGAGACGATTCTGACTCGGAAGCTTCTACATCAAAACTCCCACCATAGGCCTCAAGCCCTTCAAGCTTCCAACCATTATCGAGGAGCCATGCCGCAAAACACAACTCTATCCATCGCCTCCTAAAGATTCGATGAAGCTCATAGCGTTTATGATAGTTGCTCGCAAAGAGCCATTTTTCAGCAAGGTCGCTACGGTACTGATTTACAACATCAGAATGAATAGTCTGATCGTCCAGCATCAGACGATGAAGCGGGAGAGTAAGAGAGCCAAGAGTTCCTCTCTTAACAGCAAGGACAGGCACAGAGCGATGGAGTGCTTCATCTTTGTCCGATTCATCAAATGAACGGTGCTGATCCAAAATAGAGTCGGGAACGAGAATATCTCTCAAAGCTGCGAACTGATGTCTTACTTGTTCGAAACTTTGATAGACCAAGTCAGGTTCTGGAGATTCCCAGTGTTGGCAAGGACAGTTGACTACAGGGTTGGTGAGTTCTGCCATATATGCCTCCCTCTTACCTTTAAAGGAATAGGACAGAAACAGACCCTGAGCGACCGCTAGGAGTCAAAGCCTATACTCAGAGATATTGATGACTGCGATCGTAGCAGAGGGAGTCAGGATACATGACTCACGGTTGACGCCGGCTGGATGCGGGCAATCAGCCTTTTTCTTTTCTTGGCCAGGGCGCGAAAATCGCATTCGACCTGAAGGCCGTGCCAGAACTCGTCGGACTGACCGAAGAACGCACCAAAGCGTATGGACATTGCCGGCGTAATGGAGCGTTTGCTGTGAACAATTTCGTTGATGGCTCGCGGGGCAACCCCGATCGCACGAGCCATAGCGTTCTGCGAAATACCCATGGGCTTGAGGTATTCCTCCAGAAGAATCTCGCCGGGTGTGATAGAGTTTTGCATTTCTATACCGTGTAACGTTATAGGGGTTTTGTCAATGGTAATCGATGATGCGGACCTGTTCCGGCCCGGAATCCCTCCAGCGGAAGATAATGCGCCACTGATCATTGATGCGAATAGAATGAAAGCCCGAGAGTGTTCCCCGGAGCCCTTCCAAGCGATTGCCGGGCGGAACGGCTAGGTCGCTGAGGGTGCGGGCCTGATTCATTTGAATGAGTTTTCTCAGGGCAACCCGCGAGATCGTTGCAAAGCGGCGGCTTTTCTCCGAATGAAACAGATTTTCGGTTTCCTTATCGGCAAAGGAGCGTATCATGAGCGGTGAGTGCGTTAGGAATGATCTTCCTTGGTTTCAATAGATGGGGATTTCGCCTTTCCCCTTACTGCTCATCGTCTTCTCATTTATTGCTTCACTCCGGTGCGGTACGTAGGGAAACCCACCCCGCCGCTACGCGGCACCCCTCCAAGGAGGGGAATTGTTGCAGTGCGGATACCAGACGATTCAGCCTACCCCCGCCCGATAAACGGCATTTTGGTGGCCATGACGGTCATGAACTGCACGTTGGCGTCGAGCGGTAGGTTGGCCATGTATACGACCGCCTGGGCGACGTGTTCGACATCGAAGGTCGGTTCGGCTGCGACGGAGCCGTTCGGTTGCGGTACACCACGTTTCATGACCGCGGTCATGTCGGTTTCGGCGTTACCGATATCGATTTGGCCGCAGGCAATGTCGTATTTGCGTCCGTCGAGTGAGGTCGATCTGGTCAGGCCGGTCATGGCGTGCTTGGTCGAGGTGTAGGGCGCGGAATTGGGTCGGGGCACATGGGCCGAGATGGAGCCGTTGTTGATGATGCGACCTCCCCGTGGGTCCTGGTCTTTCATGATCTTGAAGGCTTCCTGGGTGCAGATAAACGCGCCGGTCAGATTCAGGTCTACAACGGCTTTCCACTGTTCATAGGATAGTTCTTCCAAGGGGACGGGCGGGGCACCAATGCCCGCGTTGTTGAATAACACGTCAAGTCGGCCAAAGGTCGCTTTTGTTGTGGCAAACAGGGCACGAGTAGCGTCAGGGTCACTGACATCGGTTGGTACCACAAGCGTCTTTGCCTCACTGCCTGCCTCTTCTGTCGTTGCTTCCAACAGCTCGGTCCGTCGCCCAGCCAGGACAACGGCATATCCTTCCCGAATAAGCGCCAGGGCACTCGCTTTCCCAATTCCGGTACCTGCCCCGGTAATGAGGGCGACCTTGGTATATGTGCTCATGTGTTTGCTCTCCTTTGGGTGTGCGGAGGGGGAAACCCACCCCGGCCCTTCGGGCCACCCCTCCGAGGAGGGGATTTAAGGAAGGATATTTATCTTGAAAAGGACTCCAGTATTTTATCCCGATAGTGGTCGCGCTGTTCCTGGGTTGTACCGGTATTGGGGACAGCGAGAATGGTTGTGTCGAGCAGCCCTTCGCGCTCGTTCAGCTTGGCGCGGACGCGGTCAATCGGGCCGACCGCGCAAAAGGTATCGACCATTTCATTTGGAATAAGATCAAAGCCCTTGTCCTTGTCTGGCGTTTTCTGGAGCGCCCGGACCTTCTCAACCGTTTCGGCAAAGCCGTGCGCGACAAAGATATCATCGTAAATCCGAGCCCAGATGCTGAACAGCATGGCTCCCGCGCCGACCCGGTGGGCGGTTGCGAGATCATCGTCGATGACCACAAAGCATTGGCCCAGAACCTCAACATCGGAACGGCTGCGACCGGCCCGGTCAAGCCCGGTTTTGAGCGGCGGCAGGATATTCTCGCGGACATGCTGCGGCGAGAACATGGGATTCCCAATGAGGCCGTCGCCCAACTCGCCCGTCAGGGCGGCCATACGCGGTTTGACCGCGGCAACATAGATGGGCACCCGTGGCCGGTGCTTGGGAGTCGGGCGCGGAAAGAAATTACGGGCACGGATATTGTAAAACTTGCCTTCGTAGTTCACCTCACCACCGGGCTCGGCTTTGTCCATGATGAGATGCAGGACCTCAATATACTCCCGCATCTGGCTGACCGGTTTGCCCGCGTCCTGTCCAGCGTACCAGTTGTTATTGCGATGCTGGTGGGCGACTCCCAGGCCGAGCGTGAACCGGCCCTGACTCAACAGGTCGAGGTCCAGGGCCTGAAAGGCGAGCATCACCGGGCTGTGATTAAAGGCCAGCACGACGCCAGCACCGATTTTTATCGTTTGAACATTAGGCGCGATGCCGGCCAATGGAATGAGCGCGGAGTTGGTCAGTTCCGCCTGCCACAGAGAATCAAATCCCGCAGCTTCATATTTTTTCACCCAGCCGACCATTTCGGCGTGGGAGGCGGCAGTAAGAAACATGGAGTATTTCATGCGCGAGTTCCTTCTACAAAAAGATAGGGGCGCAGCCCGCCGCGCCCCTTCATAAAAACAAACACCAGAGCCGTGGATGACTACGCCGACGGTTCGTGCTGTCCCCACTTGTCAAAGTGGGTCACTTCGGGTGCGGGGCGGCGGGTGACCGGTCCGAATTTTCCCGAGGGAAAGCCAATCGGAATGGTGGCCACCACCCCATACTCGAACGGAATGCCCAGGCGCTCCTGCAACTCGTCCTCAAACATCTGGTGCATGGTGGTCAGACTCGCCCCCAGGCCCAGGGCGCGACAGGCCAGCAGAATGTTCTGCACACAGGGATAGATGGAGCCGTAGGACGGCGGGGCTTTGCCCTCGCGTTTTTCCTTGGGTACGGAAAACGGCCAGTCCCGCTTACCGCAGATCAGCAGCAGGACGGGCGCTTCGTGCATATGTTCGGCCAGGTGCATCGCGGCCCGGACGGTCTTGGCCCAGGACGATTTGTCGCTCGGGTCAACCTTCATGGCGTCGCCGAAACGGTCCAGCATAGACTGATGATAGCGTTCCTGGAAAAACTTCTTGTTGTCCGGATCCTGGAGCACCACAAACGCCCAGGCCTGAAGATTCTGCCCGCTGGGTGCCCGTATCCCGGCATCCAGAATTTTCCGCATCATCTCTGTCGGGACGGGGTCGGGTTTGAGCCGCCGCATTGCCCGCATTGAGTGTATGGTTTCAAAGACTCCCATTTCTTCGGCCATCGTATTCCTCCTTCTCGGTTCAGGACCGTTACACACCCTTGAGTAAGTGTTTAGCAATGATCACCCGCTGAATCTGAGACGTCCCCTCATAAATCTGAAGCAGCTTGGCGTCGCGCATCAGCTTTTCCACCGGATACTCGCTGAAATAGCCATAGCCGCCGAAAATCTGTACCGCGTTGGTAGTAATCTGCATGGTCCGATCGGCGCCGAACGCCTTGGCATAGCTGGAAACAATAGACGAGGGCGCTCCCTGGTCGAGCAGCCAGGCGGCTTTATAGGTCAAGAGGCGCATGGCTTCGAGTTCGATCGCCATATCCGCCAGCATGAACTGGACGGCCTGGAAATTGGCGATGGCCTGACCAAAGGCCTCACGCTGCTGGGCGTATTTGATCGATTCATCCAGCGCACGTTGGGAGATGCCGATTGCAAAGGCGCCCACTTCGGGTCGGCTACGGTCAAACGTCCGCATGGCGATCTTAAAGCCCTGGCTTTCCGACCCGACCAGGCCGGCGCGCGGCACCTTGACGTCCTCAAACACGATCTCCGCAGTGTCTGACGCCCGCTGGCCCATCTTGTCGTGCATGCGGTTGGCCATCACGCCGGGGGAGTCGGCCGGCAACACAAAGCACGAAACCGCACTATGGCCCTGGCTTTTATCCTCGGTCGCAAAAGTCACATACCAGTGAGCGACCGAGCCGTTGGAGATAAAATGTTTTGTTCCGTTAAGAACAAAATCATCGCCGACTTTACGATAGGTTGTTGAGATCGCCGCGGCGTCAGAGCCAGCACCGGGCTCAGTCAGGGCGAAGGCGGCGTAGACCGGCTCGGAGATGAGTTGGCCAAGATAGGTCTTTTTCTGCTCATCGCTCCCCGCTACCAGGAGTGGCGTGGTCGCCAGATTATTGGCCACCATATTGAGCGCCATACCCGCGCAGCCGTAGACAATCTCTTCATCGATCAGGCAGGTATCAAACACCTCAAGCCCCAGGCCGCCGTACTCGGTTGGCACGAGCGGGTTAAGGATGCCCAGTTCCCAGGCTTTACGGCAGACATCGTCCGGGAACTCCTGTTCTTTGTCGTATTTTGCCGCAACGGGAATCATTTCCTCAACGGCAAACTTGTGGACCGTGTCTTTGAGTTGTTGTTGTTCCGGGGTCAGTTCAAAGCCGTACACGATGGACTCTCCTTATTCTCTCTGAATAATCAACGTACGATAGCACGCATTATTGTAACCACGGTAAACAACCGGCCTCTTCCAGAATGGGGTCCAAAGCCGCTTTCTCTTCGACTTTCGCGTACCGTTCCCGGAGAACGCGAAACGACCGAGCGTGGTATTTCTGCGTGTCCTGGGAGTACTCCTTGCCACGCAGCATGACCGAATATGCCTCTTGACCGGCAGCCAGGGCCTGAGCGTTGGCCGCGGTCCAGGGCAGAAAGGTCTGACCGATTTCTTTGAGGATGGGCTTCAGCGTTGGGGCCAGGTCGGCCCAGGTCTCTAACGCGCCCTCATCCTTGGGGTCCAGCATCTGCATCGCCCAGGAGAGTACGTTCGGGGCAACCGCCCGCATGATCGTGCCGGCCGAGGGATCGGTGGCGCATTGGTGAAGCTGAGCGGCTAGACCAAAATCGCTAAACGTGGGCCGGCCACCGAACAGATACATGCGTTGCGCGAGGTGCGGTTCGAGCAGTGCCAACAGACGATCAAAGGAAGACTCGATATGCTCCCGGGTCCGCTCGCTTGAGCCGACGAAAGACAAGCGCGGGACCATACGCGTCCGAATTTGCTCGGTCGCCGCCGCATATTCCTCCTCACTCAGCCCAGGCCGGGTCAGGCGCGCAATGCGCTCAGCCGTGGATTTCTGGTCAGGCTCATACGTCCAGCGATAGTGGAACATCTGCTTATTACCCCATTCGTCGCCATACTCTTCGATCAGAGCGGACAGGAAGGCCAGGGTCGGATCGCTCGGATGAATAGACGGCTCGGGCTGGAGCTCCTCAAAATGCTCCATGATGGGCGTGGAATCCTGCATGCCCTGCCCGTCCGGGGTGACAACGAGCGGAACCAGGGGCAGCTTGGCATAACGTGCGAATTCTTCCTGGTTGGTGGAATCGCGGGCGACCCATTCGTGCGGAATATTCTTGTAGCGAAAATAGGCCCGGACTTTTAAGGAGTAGGGCGACAGCTCGACACCAAAGAGACGGTAGGCTTGGGACATAATCGTCATCCTCACACGGACCTGATTGAGACCCGGCTATTTCCCGTTAAAGCGGGGCGCGCGTTTCTCCAGGAAGGCCGCAATACCTTCTTTGCCGTCGTCGGTCTTGGAGCGCGCGGCAATGGACTGGGTTTCATTTTCCATCTGGGTTTCAAGCGTTTCCGTCCAGCCACTGTGGAGGAGCCGTTTGGCGCCACCGAACGCGCCGGTTGCCCCCGAAGCGAGCTCAGTGGCCAGTTTTTCCGCCTCGGCCAGCAAATCCGCGTCTGGGACAACACGGTTCACAATGCCCCAGGCTTCGGCTTCCTGGGCTGACAGCAGTCGGTTGGTGACCGCCAGCTCGAAGGCCCGCTTCATGCCGACGATACGCGGCAGGAAATAGGTCGAAGATCCGTCCGGGGTCAGGCCGGCACGCGTATAGGCCATGGTGAATTTCGCCGACTCACCGGCAAAGACAATGTCACACGAACATGCCAGGCTCATGCCCGCTCCTGCAGCCGTGCCATTCACCGCTCCGATCAACGGAGCGTCCATCCGAGCGAAACGGGACACTGCGCCGTGCAGATAGGTCGTTACTTCCTTCATATGGGCGGGCAGTTGATCGCCCTGGGCGGCAAAGCTTTTCAGGTCTCCACCAGCACAGAACATGCGACCGTTGCCGGTCATGACGGCGGCCCGGATACCCGCATCTTCGTCGCATTCGAGCGACACCTGCATCAAATCACGCGCCAGATCGATATTGAGCGCGTTCGCGGAATCCGGCCGGTTCAGGGTAATGATGGCGATCTGGTCTTTTTTCTCAAATTGAAGGGCGGTATAGGTCATGCGGTCCTCCGTCTGACGAAGCGGTGCTAGAGTCCTCGTAGAAGATCGACTATGGCCTGCCCGATCTCCTGCGGCGCGTCTTCCTGAATAAAGTGCGAGCCCGTGACGGTAATTTCTTTTTGATTCGGCCAGGTCCGGCAGTACTCGCGTTGCGGGCCGGTCAGGATCGCCCCAGGGTCGGCATTCACGAAGAGTTTGGGCATGTCGCTGCTTGACAACCACTGCCCGTATTGTTCGACGATCTCGACCACGTCGGGCGGTTCACCCTCAATCGGAATCTGGCGCGGCCAAGTTAGCGTGGGCCGGCGCGACTCGCCCGGCTCGGTGTATGGCTTCCGGTAGACGGCCATTTCTTCTTCGGTCAGTTTCCGCACCACACTGCCGGGCAGAACCCGCTCGACAAAGACGTTATTCTGGAGCACCATCTCCTCTCCGGCAGGCGAACGAAAGCCCTGAAAGACTTTGCGGGCGGCCTCGGGAAAGGTCTCCCACGTCAGGGGACACACAATGGCCTCCATATAGACCAGGGCTTTGATGCTGTCCTGATGACGGTAGGCCCAGTGAAAACCCAAGGCTGAGCCCCAGTCGTGGACAACCAGGGTCACGTTCTGCGTGTGTTGATCGAGTCCAACGGCGTCAAACCAGGCGTCCAGATAACGAGCGTGGTCAACAAAGCGGTAGGAGCCCGCGGGATTCTTGCCCGAATCGCCCATGCCGATCAGGTCGGGTGCCAGGCAACGCGCGCCGCCTTCGACCTCAGCAATGATGTTACGCCATAAGTACGAAGAGGTGGGGTTACCGTGTAGAAACACAACCGGGTCGCCGCTACCGGTATCGACATAGGCCAACTCACTGTCGAGTACGGCCACCCGTTTCCGTTCATAAGGATCATTGGCTGAAATAGATTGACTCATGCTACGCTCCTGAAAAATGCTTTCTCGACCTACTGATTTGTTCCCGCAATATCCGCCATCAAGGCCAAGGCTTCGGGCTGACCCGCCTGCACCATCATGGTTGAAATCCCGGCGGATTCCCAGACCTTGAAACGCTCGCGAATCCGCTCCGGCGGGCCGCACAATGAGATTTCGTCGCACAGCTCATCCGGGACCAACTCGGTCGCCTCTTTTTTCCGGCCGGACAGATAGAGATCCTGGATCTCGGCCGCCACGTCGGCATAGCCGTACTTCGAGACCATCTCATTATGGAAATTCCGGCCCTTGGCTCCCATACCACCGACGTAGAGAGCCAGGGTCGGCTTGAGTTGGGCCAGGCAGGCTTTGACGTCGTCTCCGATCACCACAGTACAACCGGCCAGGATATCGAAGTTCTCCAGCGACTTGCCGTTCCCGGCCCGGGCAAAGCCTTTTTCCAGATCAGACGTAAACATATCCATGCGATAGGGTGAAAACCAGATCGGCAGCCAGCCATCGGCCAGTTCGGCTGTAATACGGATGCTGAGCGGCTTCATGGTTGCCAGGTAGACCGGCAGGCGACGCGAGTGCAGGATCGACTTGAGGGGCTTGCCCAGCCCGCTGGCGTCTTCGCCCTGATAGGGTAGTTGATACACCTTGCCGTCTAATGAAACCGGCTCCTGACGGTCCCAAATCTTGTGCAGGATTTCAACATACTCGCGAATGCGGGCGGCCGGACGGCTGTAAGACATGCCGTGCCAGCCTTCGATAACCTGCGGGCCGGACATCCCCAAGCCGACAATCACCCGGCCGTTCGACAGGGCATCCAGGGTTGACATGGTCATGGCGCACATCGCCGGCGTGCGGGCCGGAATCTGGAGAATACCGGTGCCGAGTTTGATCCGTGAGGTCTTGGCCGCCAGATAGGCCAGCGGCGTTACCGCGTCGGAGCCGTAGGCCTCCGCACTCCAGACGGAGTCATAGCCCAGCTTTTCCGCTTTGAGGATCATATCCAGGGGGATCTCGACCCGGCCACCGGAATACCCAATGCCTATTGCAAGTTTCATAGGAACTCCTTTCTTCAGGGAACTGTTTATATCGGACGGCCGGACCCAGGGCTACTCAGCCTCAAGAGGCAACGTGTCCAGCATCTGCATGTCTCTCGGAGGACACGTTTTCTCTTTCAAGCACCGCGCATGGCTTCCGCTACACGCGCATAGTCTTCGAGCCGCGGCAGGATGAGCGGCAGGTCCACCCCGGCGGCTCGATACTCGGCGATCCGCCGGCGGCAGTGCTCTTCCGAGCCGATGAGATAAAAAGACGCCACCATCTCGTCAGTAATGAGCTTGATCGCCTCCGTACCGCCATCTTTGGCATACGACTCTCGTAACGGCCCGAGGATAGACGGATCGAATCCCCCCTTTTCGAGCAGGATCTCACCGACATAAGCCTCATCGAGCAGGCGGACGATACGCTTTTTGAGGGTTGGCAGCAGGCGCTGCGGATCGTCGGTCAGTCGGATGACCAGCATGCAGGCGATATCGATCAATTGGGGATCGCGGCCAGCCTCCTGGGCCGCGCTGCGGATCTCTCCGACTGCGTAGGAGACATAGGACGGAGGGACATAGGCGTTCAATAAAACGCCGTCAGCAATCGTCCCAGCCAGACGCAGTCCTTTTTTTCCAATCGCCGCAAGATAGATGGGTAGCTGGGGCTGAATCGGCGTGGTGGCCAGACGGGCGTTCCTGAGCGTAAACGGTCCGGCCGTGTCGGACACCCGTTCCCCGGACAGCAACCGTCTCAGCAGGGAGACGCTACCCCGCATGGCCGCTTGGGCATTGCCGTAGTCCATACCCATCTTGCCTTGGATCACCTCGCGTTCGCTGCGACCCATTCCCAACACGAAGCGGCCGCCTGTCAGCCGGTCCAGCGTGGCCGTTGCCATGGCGAGTAAGGCAGGATTGCGCGTGTACGGGTTTGTGACACCCACGCCGAGCTTGATCCGCTCGGTCGCCGCCCCGAGATAGCCAAGCAGAGAGAATATCTCTTCGTGGAAGTAGCGCTCCGTGACCCACAGGGACTCATAGCCGGCGTTTTCTGCAATCTGCCCGTATTGCTTCAGTTCAGGGCCGCTTTCGATGCCGTGGTAGAGGACGAGGCCTGATCGATTCATAATCCGCTCCGTTCCAGTCTTAGGCGTGCTTCTGAGCGACAAACGTCCAATACGTCGGCACGATATCCGGATTCTCTTGGGAGACGCGGAAGCCGGTCTCGTGCAGCATGGCGAGAATATCACTCCGGGTGTTGACGATATTTCCCCAGGTGACCTCGAACCACTGCTCCAGAATACTCATGGTAAAGCGGCGGTCGTGGAGATCGGCTCCCGTTTCCGGGGCACACCGATCGACCAGTAGCAGGCTACCTCCGGGCTTGAGCGCACGCTGGCAGCCACGCAGGATGTCAGCTTTTTTTGCGTCGGGAAGCTCGTGAAAGACCTGGACCATGGTAATGAGATCACACTCGTTCTCAAAGGACAGGGCTTCCCCACCGACTGAACGCACGTCTACCCGGCCGCTGAGCCCTTGCTCCTGAAGCATCTTCCGGGAGGCTTGTACAAAATAGGGCAGAGGCTCGATGCCGGTCACGCGGCAGTTTGCGAATTCCTGGGCAAAGCGCGCGATCACGGTTCCACTCCCGGAGCCGATATCCATGACCCTCCCACCAGCCGCGAGTCGCGCTTCCATACCGGGCAGTTTGCGAGCCGCCGCTACCACGACCGGTGCCCGCAAGGCCGAGACTTTGCCCTGCTGGTGAAAGAAATCTTCATCGTGGTCGTGAAAGGTTTTTAGCGCCCCGGTCCGAAAGGCATCGGGATAGGCCGGAAAGTCCCGCGACAGGCTGGCCAGGACATGGCTGGTCAGCAACTCGGGAGCACCGTCGCCAAGCAGTTCGTCCATAAACGGAGCAAAGGTAAACTGCGTATCGCCGTCAGCTTGGAGTATACCCACGGCACACGCGGCCTGACACCAGACCTTTGTCCGCCAGGGATCGAGTTTCAGGGCCGCGGCTAAGGCTTCGGCCGAGACTGTGCCGCCGCGTCGCCGCATCTCAGCGAAATAGCCCAGTCGCCCACCGATATCGGTAATATGCGTCGCGTGCAGGCCGAGCATCCAGCTTCGTATCATCCGGGCCTGGCTATTTTTTGTTATTTCTTTGTTGGGCATAACTGCTCCTTAGCCTTTCTGTTTCTGCAAAAATGTACGGATCGCTTCTCTCGACCGTGCCGGTTGTTCGACCCAAAACACATGACCGGCCGGTTCCAGGATCACGAGTTCGGAGTCGTCAATATGGTCCGCCAGGAGTTGTGAATTCTCCCAGGCGATCAGGGCATCGTTCTTTCCCGTAATGACCAAGGTCGGGCAGGTAATCTGGGAGAGCCGGTCGAACGTATTATGCCGATAAGCAGCTTTCATTCTGTGAGCAAAACCAATGGGGTCGAGGGGCTGTTTTTTGCGGGCTTCAATCAGTGCCGGGATCAGCTCAGGATGCTGTTCGATATAGCCTGTGGTAAAGGCGGTTTCGGCCAGCGCCCGACCGCGCTCTTCCGCGGAGAGCGGGGCGGTTGAATGGGAATTCTGGATAGCCTCGCCCTCCAGACTAACGGCTTGCGAGCCACCGGGGGTGGTGCAGCCCAACACCAGAGAGCGGACAACAGCCCCGTGCCGAATAGCCAGCTCCTGGGCAATCATCCCCCCCATTGAGACGCCATACACATGCGCAGACGAGAAGCCAGCATGCTCCATGAGCGCGGCGGTATCATCGGCAATCATGCCGATCGTATATTCGACGTCCGGCTTTTCGCTCTGGCCGGAGCCGCGTTGGTCGAAGACGAGGACCTGGAATTGATCCACGAAATCCGGCAGCAGATTGGCAAAAATGCTGCGGTCGCTCTGTGCCCCGTGGATGAGCACAAGCGGTTCGCCTGTCCCGTGCAGTTCATAGGCTAAGTTGACACCATTGACCCGTGTAGAGGGCATAATACCTCCTGATTATCCGGCTAGCCTAGGGGGGAGCGCCGCCGGTTTCTTCACAAAACATAACAACATTACGCTAAAAAGATTGAAGAACGCACTCATCAGAAAGGCGAGGTCGTAACTCCCGTATACATCATATAGATAGCCTGCGGCCATGGGACCGAAGGCCGCCATGGAACCAGCGAGAGAAAAAATGAAACCAACGATCGCCCCAACCGCCAGCCGTCCGTAGAAGTCGCCGACGATTGCCGGGAACAGGGCGGTAGTCCCACCATACGAAAGACCGAACAGCGCTGCCGACAGGTAGAGCAAGGAGAGGTCGGAACTGACTGCTAGACCAAAGAACGCCACGGCTTCCAAAGTCAGACAGGTACCTAAGGTCAGCAGGCGGCCGTAACGGTCGGACAGCGGGCCGGTAATCAGGCGACCGGAGAAACCGGCCAAGCCAATCACGCTAATCAACGTGGCAGCGGTCACCTGCGATACGCCCAGGTCTATGGCAAAAGGCACAATATGGACTAGCGGCATGAACACAACCAGCCAAGTCATCGTAAAAACGGCAACCAGCATCCAGAAGGAAACCGTCCGACGAGCGGACGCGAGGGTCCATGCATCGCGCCGGTTGTGAGAGACGCGCGGGCCGGAGAGCGCCTCTGCTGATAATAAAACGGGCTGGATACCGTCCGGGCGGAGACCCAAACGTTCGGGGTCACGGACGATGAAGCGCGCGCACAGCGTAATAATCACCAGCCCACCCAGGCCAAGAAGCAGATAGGAGGTCCGCCAGCCATAGGTCGTAATGAGGAGTGCGGCTAGCGGCGGAATGAAGAAATTCCCAAAGCTGGACCCACTGGTGCTCATGCTGAGGGCGAGACCGCGCCGCCGGATAAACCAACGTACCACGGTCGCGTTACACGGCACAAAGGCAGCACTCATGCCGAGGGCGGCAATACCGCCGAGAAAGAGGTAGAGTTGCCACAGGGCATGAATCTGACTCAGCAGCATGACTCCGCTCCCCAACAAGACGCCACCGACTCCCACCACAAGACGCGGACCCCAGCGGTCCGTATATACGCCAGCCACAATCCCGAGGGCACTATACACAAACACGTACACCGAATAGGCGAGGGATAAACTCGTCCGTCCCCAGCCCATCTCCGCCGAAATTTCCGGCATGAACACCCCATAAGAAAACTGAATCCCGTACGCGGCGGACAACACCGTGAAGGAACAGCCGACAATCACCCAGCCGTAAAAGAATTGCGACTGGTCGGCCGGCACGATATCGGATGGAAACTTCACCGGGTCAATGACACGCATTGAACCGCAGTATCCGGGGCGGGCAACACTGGGTCAAGAGAGCGTACGCCAACGCCAGAATGCGAGGGGATGCGAGGGAACATGGCGCAGGACGGTTACAACCCTAACGCCTTGGCAATGTTTACACGCTGAATTTCATCCGTGCCACCGGGGATGCGCAGATTGCGCGCAATGCGGAATATTTTTTCGATTCCGGACTCTTTCATCAGTCCATGCGCCCCGTGTAGTTGGACGGCTCTATCGGCCACACGATACAGTGCTTCGTCGCAGAAGACTTTGAGCGCACACACCGTTTTGATGAGGTGGGGGTCGACCTTGAGTGCCCACAAATTCCCTTGGTCGGCCTGCCACAGACTTTGGAGCGACAGGCTCCGCATGGCTTGGACGTCCAGATAGGAATCGACCACCATCCACTGTAAAGCTTGAAACCGACTCAGCGGTCCACCGAACGCGCGCCGGTTCTTGATATAGTCGCTACAGCGGTCGAGCAGATATTGTCCCAGTCCGGTACACATGCCCCCACGCCGGACGCGAATCCAGTTGATCATTCCCATGCTGAGGTAAAAGCCCTGACCTTCTTCCCCCCACATCTGGTCCGCTGAGAGCCGGCAGTTCTCGAACTGGAGTTCACCGGTCATGCCGTCATCCATAATGGTCCGATACGTCCGGCCGCTGGTCAGCCCAGGGTTGTCGCGTTCAACGATAAAGGCCGTTGCACCGGCTCCCCCTTTGCTCGGGTCGTGCAGCGCACAGACAAAGATCAGGTCGGCGTACTGCGCATTGGTAATATATGCCTTGGTGCCATTCACCACCCAAGTGTCTCCATGTTTTTCGGCCCGGGTCTGCATGCCGAGCACGTCAGAGCCACCGCGGTATTCGGTGATGGCGTAGGCGCCGGTTGTTTCGCCTCGGACCAGGGGCAATAAGTATTTCTGCTGCTGCTCCTCAGTCAGAAACATCAGCATATGATTGGGTCCTTCTGTCCAGGACAACATCCACTGCGCGACCCCAATGCCGTGCTGATAGACGGCTTCATGCACAAAAAACATGTCAGTCAGACTAAACCCGCCGCCGCCGACTTCTTTGGGCATATGCAGCGCGTATAGTCCCTGCTCCGCGGACCGTTTGCGAATCGTCTGCTGGGCGGTCAGCACTTCGGGAGCCAGCCGGCCATCTTCACGGAGATAGAGGTGCTCGTTGGTGAGGTGGTCGGCCAGACTGTGCTCGATGGGAGCAATATCGTTTTCAATAAAGTGGTGAATATCGCGTACCGTCCGCTCAACGTGCGGTGGCGGGGAGAAGTCAATCATACGCTCGTTCGTAATGGATTCCGGTCGGGAATGCTATCCCGCCCGAGGGCCGCACAGCGTCAAAAAGACATAGAAAAGGGGGCCGTACGGCCCCCGTGGCATCGACATTTTCAGCTGGCGAGAGAATACCGCTCCCGGCAGCGTTCCAGCTTAGTAGTCATCAAAATCGTCGTCGTGGCTATGCCCATCCGGTCCGGCTTGGGGCTTTTCGGGCTTCTCGGCCACCGCCGCTTCCGTGGTCAACATCAAGCCAGACACGCTCGCTGCATTTTGGAGGGCGACCCGGACAACCTTTGTGGAATCAATTACACCGGCTTTGAACAAATTCTCATACTCGCCCGATGCTGCGTTAAAGCCCGCATCGCCGCTCTGCCTCTTGATCTGATTGACCACTACTGGAGCATCCAGGCCGGCATTGTGCACGATTTGTCGAATCGGCTCTTCAATCGCTCTGCGTACGATACGCACCCCCGCGTCCCGATCATCGTTGAACGCCAGTTCATCCAGCCTGGATTGCGCCCGAATCAGCGCAACACCGCCGCCGGGAACGATCCCTTCTTCCGCCGCCGACTTGGTGGCGTGCAGGGCGTCGTCCACCCGGGCCTTACGTTCTTTCATCTCGACTTCAGTGGCGGCTCCGACCTTAATCACCGCCACCCCACCGGCCAGCTTGGCCAAGCGTTCCTGGAGTTTTTCCCGATCGTAGTCTGAGGTGGTTTCTACAATCTGGGCACGAATTTGATCCGCCCGCCCGGCGATATCTTTCTTCTTGCCGGCCCCATCCACAATGGTGGTGTTGTCCTTATCCATAATCACGCGCTGGCAGCTCCCCAGGTCTGCCAGATCAATATGTTCGAGCTTCATGCCGAGTTCTTCGGCAACCACCCGTCCGCCCGTCAGAATGGCTATATCCTCCAGCATGGCTTTGCGCCGATCACCGAATCCTGGGGCCTTTACCGCAGTACAGTTCAGGGTTCCTCGGATCTTGTTCACGACCAGGGCCGCCAAGGCTTCCCCGTCAACGTCTTCAGCAATAATCAGCAACGGTCTGCCGCTCTGCGCGATTCTCTCCAGCAGAGGGACGAGTTCCTGCATATTCGATATTTTTTTCTCATGCAGGAGAATATAGGGCTGCTCAATCTCGGCAACCATCCGCTCTGGGTCGGTCACAAAATACGGAGAGAGAAAACCGCGATCAAACTGCATCCCCTCCACAACGTCCAGCACGGTTTCCAATCCCTTGCCCTCTTCAATGGTAATCACGCCTTCCTGGCCGACTCGCTCCATGGCTTCGGCCAGCTTGCCGCCTATTTGGGCGTCGCCATTGGCCGCAATCGTTCCGACCTGGGCGACCTGCTCCCTGCTGCGGACTTTACGGCTCTGTCCTTGTACGCCCTCGACGACTTTTTCGACCGCGGCATCGATGCCACGCTTGAGTGACATCGGGTCGAATCCGGCTACTTGGAGCCGCAGCCCTTCGGTGAGGATGGCCCGGGACAAGATAGTTGCCGTGGTTGTCCCGTCCCCGGCCGCGTCCGAAGTTTTCGTTGCGGCCTCACGGATCATCTTGGCACCCATATTTTCGAATTTGTCTTCAAGTTCAATTTCCTTGACAACCGTCACACCGTCTTTCGTGACAACCGGAGCGCCAAAGCTTTTCTCTAAGAGGACATTGCGTCCTCGCGGGCCGAGGGTCACCTGCGTTGCATCCGCTATAATATTTACACCTTTGAGAATCCCGTCCCGAGACTCCTCATGTAAATGGACTACCTTACTCGCCATACCACTGATCTCCTTTCATGCACCTCGTGGCCAATATGTATTGTCGCGCAAAGGCAACTTAAGCATCTTTCCTCGAAATGCAAGCGCGGACGGGCCTAGACCGTCATTGACGGGCATGTGCCCAGCGAGCCTGGGGTATCTCACCCGGACTGACCGCCGGGATGGTTGCCAAAGTCTGTTTCCCACGGCGGACAATGATCTCGCCAAGGACTTGGTTACGAAGAACTGGGGCTGCCACGTGGGTGGGCAGTTGGAGAGCAATGGAAACGGCGCCAACATCGCCTTTTGGGACCAACGGCGCCGCTGTTGCTGCGGCAATGGGCTGAAAGGCGGACAGGTTGCCATTCTCAACCCGAACCTCAACCCACAAAAGAGACCCACCTTCGATTAGTGGAAGTCGCGTAAAATTAGCAAACCCCCATTCAAGCAAATCCTTTGCAACACGGAAGCGCATCCTGCTGGTTTTTCCGCCAAAGACGACAGCAATCAGACGCAGCGAGTCCCGTTGGGCTGTAGTGACAAGATTAAAGCGTGCTTTGTTCGTAAAGCCGGTCTTGAGCCCATCAACCCCATGGATGCGTCCAACCAGTCTATTCGTATTCGGCAGACGCTTGCGGTGATGGCCAAATGACATAGAGGGCTGCGAAGTCCACGCTAAAACATGATGATGACGTAAAAGTGCCCGAGTGAGCAGGGCGATATCGTCAGCCGACGCCTTATCCGGCGCCCTGTCGGTTCTGGTCGGCATGCCATTGACCGTGCGGTACCGCGTCTGCTCCATCCCTAACTGCAGAGCGCGTGCGTTCATCCGCTGTACACATTGGCTGACAGAGCCGCAGACGTGCTCAGCAATCGCAACAGCCGCATCATTGGCAGAGGTGACAAGGACGGCTCGGAGCAGCTCTGCCAGTCGAAAGACTTGACCAGCCCGCAGAGAGATCGTTCTTCCCTTTGTTCGACTCGCCCTCCGGCTAATAGTGACCTGGGTCTCTAGGCTGATCCGTCCTCTTTCAATATCTTCAAAGACAATAAGCCCTAACATCATCTTTGTGAGAGAGGCTTGGGGCCATATTTTTTGGCTATTGTGGGAAAAGAGCACTTGACCGGTCTGAGCATCTTGTAAGAGCGCTGCTTCAAAATATTTGAAAGCAGGCAGCTTCGGCGGTTGAGGAAAGTATTCACTCCCGCTGAAGGCGAATGCTTTTTGCGGAGATCCGCTCAGGAAACTACCAGCAATAAGGCAGACAATAAGGCCTCGCGCCCACGTGTATGATTGCATCCACCCCTCCTCAACCCCTGCGCATAGCCCGAGTAGGACGTAGGGATATGGCCCTTTGGAGGCCATGAGTAATTTCTAGTAACACATTCTAACATCCTATATAAAGTATTGTCAATAAAGGATTTTTTATTAATCAATATATTTGTCTCAGGAGAAGAGAAAGTCAACTTCAGTCCACTACATCTTGTACCTAGCGAGTTCCATCACTCAAGAACTTGTGGAGAGAGAGAATGTCCCTATGGATGGCTGTCAGAATTTTTCGTTGCTGTTGATCCGGTCGAAGAGGAAGAGACACTTCTGGGTCGGCCTGAGAAGGAGGAGCCTTATCCGATAATCGCTGACCGTCCTTTAACCGTTTTTTCGCCCCTGCAATCGTGAATCCCTCTTCATACAAGAGCCGCTTGATATCAAGGAGGGTTTCGACATCACGCCGGCGGTATAGCCGATGGCGTGAGGGGGTTTTCCCAGGCTTGAGAATGGGAAACTCGGTCTCCCAATACCGCAACACATAGGGCTTCACGCCAACAATCTTGGCGACTTCGCCAATGCGGAAATAGAGCTTCTTCGAGAGCTCAAGCTGATCCACGACAAGCTCAGTCTTGGAGGAGTGGGTTAATGGCCTTTTTCAAGACAGGACTCGGTTTAAACGACAACACACGACGGCCAGATATAATAATTTCTTCCCCGGTCTGTGGATTCCGTCCTTTACGCGGATGTTTCTCGTTAATGACGAAATTCCCAAAGCTCGAGATTTTGACCTTTTCTCCTTTTTCGAGATGGCCTTTAATGATTTCGAAGATCGACTCAACCACATCGGTCGCTTCTTTTTTCGAAAAGCCGACCTTCTCGTAAATATGCTCAACAATGTCTGCTTTTGTCATACAGGGCCTCACCATCATCCTCCAGCAGTAGGAGGCAAGGAAGCTTTCAACTCACATCACACGGGCAGGAGCCCATTTCACCGTACGCAGGCGCTGCTCCCCAGGTAGCGGATAAGAAGCGCAAGATTGTGTAATACCACGACAATATTATAAATAACAACGCTGCGAACATAGTGGAGCTACGTCTTGAAGTCAAGTTTGAACGCTCCTTGGTACCTTGCTTACCAGGAGGGCTTTCAGCAAAGCAGCCCCAACGCTAGGATAAAGAACAAAGAGAGTGAAGGAGGATACCCCTTGCAGGAGATCCGTACTCAGTTGAGTGAAGACCTAACCTCTGCGACAACAGGCCAAGACATCGAAGCTGTTCGCGTTCGCTATCTCGGACGGAAAGGAGCGATCACCCTACTGCGAAAAAACGCTGATTTCTCAGCAATGTCAGTAGATGAAAGGAAACGCTTTGGACAACAGTTCAATGAACTGAAACGCTTTGCCGAGCAGCAGATCGCAGCCGCACAGGCGCACCAGACCAGTACGGCCCTCGCTCCGCCGAGCATCGATATGACGCTTCCGGGCCTCAACAACCACCTCGGCCACCTCCACCCGATTTCTCTTGTCCAAATGGAGCTCGAAGAAATCTTTCAATCTCTGGGATTTATGATCCTTGACGGTTACCACGTGGAGACGGATTTTTATAATTTTGAGAGCTTGAACATCCCTCGCGACCACCCTGCACGAGACATGCAGGATACGTACTGGCTCAAGAATGGCTTGCTCCTCCGGACGCATACTTCAGCCAATCAGGTGCGGGCCTTAGAGCACTATAGCGCACCCGTTCGGGCCATATTTCCGGGCCGTTGTTTTCGTAATGAAGCCATTGATCCAAGCCACGAGAATACCTTCTACCAACTCGAAGGCTTAATGGTAGACCGAGAAATTTCCGTCGCGAATCTGATTGCGGTTATGCGCACCGTGCTGACCGCGGTCTTTCACCGAGAGGTCACAGTACGCTTACGTCCAGGCTATTTCCCTTTTGTCGAACCCGGCTTTGAGCTCGACATCCAATGTCTGATCTGTACAGGTGAAGGCTGTTCAACCTGCAAAAAATCCGGTTGGATTGAATTGCTGCCATGCGGCCTCGTGCATCCTCGGGTCCTTGAATTTGGTCAGGTTGACCCGGACCGCTATAGCGGGTTTGCCTTTGGCCTCGGTCTCACCCGCCTAGCTATGATGAAATATAATATTCCAGATATTCGGCTTCTGAACTCGGGCGATCTTCGCTTCTGCGAGCAATTCCCGGCAGCCGTCTGAGCAGGAGTCAGCCATGCATATCTCCCTCGACTGGATCGCCCAGTATGTAGACCTCTCAGACCTCTCACCACAGACGATTGCACACCGGCTCACTATGGCGACGGCTGAGGTAGAAGGGATTGAAACCCTGGTTCGATCCCTCGATGGGGTCCGTATCGGTCAGGTCATATCGGTCGAGCCGCTGGGCGATCAGTACACCTTCGTTTCCGTTGAGTGTGGAACGGAACAGTTTACGACGGTCTGTGGGGCGCCCAATGTGCGGGAGGGGATGAAATCAGCTTTTGCCTCCGCTGGGGTAACCATTGCCGGGGGGCAGACGATTACAGAAAAGCAGGTTGGTGGGAAAATGAGTCAGGGAATTTTGTGCTCATCCGAGGAGTTGGGCATGGGCGGCGGACATTTCGGTATCCTTGACCTTCCCGCGTCTCTTGAGAGTGGGGCTGCTCTGGCCGACTTTGTGCCATCTTCTGACACCCTGCTTGAAATCGACAATAAGAGCTTGACCCACCGTCCTGACCTGTGGGGTCACTACGGGATCGCGCGTGAAGTTGCTGCCATTTTTGAGCGGCCGTTACGTCCGCTCGGGCTGGTCGATATGGCACAGTACAAGGACTTACCCGCCTATCCACTGACCCTTGACGATCCCGAAAATTGTCCCTGTTATTGCTGTATCGAGATGACCGGGGTGGCCGCTCTGCCCTCACCCCTGACGCTGCAATACCGGCTGCACGCCCTGGGACAGCGCACGTTCAATATTCTGGTCGATCTCACCAATTATATCATGCTTGAACTCGGCCAGCCCATGCACGCCTTCGACGCGAGCCGCCTCCAGGCCGTCCGCGTCGCCCCGTTTGGAACAACGGACCGGTTTACGACGCTTGACGGTCAAGAGCGGCACATGATCCCGGAAGACCTGATGATCTGGAATGAACGCGAGCCAATTGCTCTCGCCGGCATTATGGGTGGACTGAATAGTGAGGTCAGCGAGACGACCACCAGCCTGCTGCTTGAGAGTGCAAATTTTAAGGATGCGCGCATTCGCCGGACCGCCACCCGGCTCGATATCCATACCGATGCCAGTCAACGTTTTGAGAAGCAGCAGCCACCCGCGAATACGAAAACTGCAACCGAGCGTTTTCTCCACCTGCTACTCGAATCCGGCCTCCAGCCTCAGGTACGCTCCCGGTTCACCGCTCAGGGAACGTTGAAAGACCAGACCCGGTATCTCGATATCCCGACCGACTTCTTTGATCGACGAATAGGCAACCCGATTGCCCAGGACAGGATTGTGTCCATACTGGCCTCACTCGGTTTTGAAGCCAGTATGACGAGCAACATCCTCTCCGTTGGCATCCCTACGTTTCGGAGCGAGAAAGACATCTCTCTACCCGTTGATATTCTGGAAGAAGTCACCCGCATTCAGGGCTATGACAACCTCGAACCAAAGATGCCACACTTCTCGGTCGAGCGAGTGACCTTTAATGATCGTCTGCGGACCCAGCATAAAGCGCGGCGGATTCTCGCGCAGGCGCACGGATTCTCGGAGGTCCACAATTATAGCTGGTTTGATGAAATCTGGCTCAAGACACTCGGCTACGAGCCTGAAGCGACGCTGGAGATGGCCAATCCCAGCGCAGAGCATAATGTCCGGCTCCAGACCACGCTGCTGCCCAATATTTTTGCCATTGTGAAAAAAAATACCGCCCTGCGGGATCATTTCCGCATCTTTGAGCTGGGGCGGATCTATTTGCCTGCCGGCGAACAGGACCGTATAGAGAAGAATGTGTTGGCTGGGGCAAGCTGTCAACACGAACGCCTGGAGAGTTTGGAGGCGCATTTTCGCCAGATCAAAGGCGCTCTTGAGGCGCTCGCCGAACAGCTCAGCCTGGGAGCACTGGCGTTTGCACCGGCCACGACAACGACTGCGCCATGGCACACGCCCGGCGGGTATGTTGACATCACCTTCCAAGATGCGGTGGTCGGCCAGCTTGGCTTTTTGTCCGAGCCCCTCTTGGCGAAAATTGCCCCCGCCGCTCAGGTGGTCTGGTTCGAACTCGATTTCGACAGGCTGGAGGGGCCAATTTTTCCGGCCACCAGCTATGCCCCGGCCTCTCGCTATCCTGGCTCGTGGTTTGACTTCTCTATCGTGGCGAGTGCCCAATCGGGTTTTACCGAGTTGGTCCGCACGCTTGACGAGTTTTCTCACGACCTGCTGAAAAAGAGAGAGTTTATGGCCCTCTATCAGGGGAAGGGACTAGCGGAAGGGACAGCTAGCTATACCTTTCGTTACTGGATTGAATCTCAGGACAGTACTCTCACTGGAGAGCAAATAGAAGCATTCCAGCAGGAGTATATCGCTTTCCTGGAGTCGAAAGGCCTGCGTCTCCGTTAAGGACGATACAAGCGGCGGCCTTCCCATCAATTCAAGAGCGAATACACAAAAGGCGAAGCAACCCGCTAGGCTGCCAGACGCTGCTTTGCCACGTCTGTGACTGTGGCAAATGCCTGTGGGTCTTGCATGGCTAGGGCGGCCAAAATCTTTCGATCAATTTCGACACCAGCCTGAGACAGACCATACATGAATCGGCTATAACTCAGTCCATTCAGCCGTGCGGCCGCATTAATCCGGACCGTCCATAAACGCCGGAATTCACGCTTCTTATTTCGTCGGTCGCGGTAGGCATAGACGAGCCCCCGCTCGACAGTTTCACGCGCCTGACGATACTGACGGCGGCCGCCGGTAAATCCTTTGGCCAGTTTGAGAATCCGCTTTCTGCGCCGGCGTGCCTTAAAGCCGCGTTTTGCGCGTGGCATACGAACTACTCCTCTCCGTCTCAAAGAGTAAACGTGTCCAGCATCTCATATCTATTGGAGGACACATTTACTCTTTCTATAAGTAGGGAATCAGTTTTTTGATCGCCTTGGCCTCGGAGTCTGAAACGAGCGCTGGCTGGCGGAGATTCCGTTTCTGTTTTCGGGTTTTCGTTGACAGGATGTGACGCAGGTAGGCGTGGCGACGGCGCACCTTGCCGCTACCTGTGATCTTAAACCGCTTTGCCGCCCCACGGCGGGTTTTAATTTTGGGCATAGTTACCTCGGAACAACAAGAATTGACATGTTCCGCCCCTCCATACGAGGCTGTGGAGTCTCAAGAGAGGCGACATCTTCGATTTTTTCATAGACACGGTTGAGCAATTCTTTTCCAATTTCCGGGTGGGTGATCTCTCGTCCTCGGAAAAAGACAGAAACCTTGACCCGGTGCTTTTTATCGATAAAGCGACGGATATGGTTAATTTTGAAGTCAACGTCGTGCTCACTGGTACGCGCTCCAAGCTTGACTTCTTTGACCATCACCTGGGTCTGATGCTTCTTGGACTCCTGCACTTTCTTTTTCTGCAGGTAGCGGAACTTGCCGTAATCCATGATACGGCAGACCGGCGGAGAGGAGTTGGGCGCAATTTCAACCAAGTCAAGCTCTTGGTCAAGCGCAGTCCGGAAGGCCTCGCCCAACGGCCGAATCCCAATCTGTTCCCCGGTGGCGTCGATGACCCGGACTTCCCGCGCACGAATCTGCTGGTTGATCCGCGTTCCCGTTTCTTTCGCTATGATGCACCTCCCGGGATACGTTCACGGTTCAAGCGCTCAATCAGAGCCTGCACGGACAGCGGGGCGACTTTTTCTCGCTTGCGCACCCGTGGGGCCACGGTCCCGGCTTGCACCTCTTTATCCCCAATGACGACGGTGTACGGAATTTTCTGCATTTCTGCTTCTCGGATTTTATAGCCCAACTTCTCGTTTCGCAGGTCCAGCTCGCAACGAATCCCCGCCTGCCTGAGCTGGGCATCGACCTGGCGTGCATACGCGTCTTGATTATCTGTGACCGTCACAATCTTCACCTGGACTGGGGCCAGCCATAACGGAAAATCCCCACCACAGTGTTCGATCAGGACACCCATAAAGCGTTCGATGGAGCCGAGGACCGCGCGATGGATCATCACCGGCCGGGCTTCGTCCCCGTGGGCGGTGACATAGCTCAGATCAAAGCGTTCGGGCAGCATAAAGTCGAGCTGAATCGTTGCCAGTTGCCATTCACGCCGTAAGGCATCGAGGACGATAAAGTCAATTTTGGGCCCATAAAAGGCACCATCCGCGGCATTGACCTCATAGGTAATCTTATTCGCTTCGAGGGCTCCAGCCAGGGCCGCTTCCGCTCGCTCCCAGGTTGCATCGTCGCCCAGTCGTTTTTCTGGCCGCGTCGCAAGATAGAAATGCACCTCCTCAAAGCCAAAAGTCCGATACACTTCATTAATCATGCGCAGAACGCCGCTGACTTCACTTTCGATTTGTTCCGGGGTACAAAAAATATGAGCATCATCCTGAGAGAATGAACGCACCCGGGTCAAACCAGCCAAAACGCCCGAACGCTCGAAGCGGTGCAGGCGGGCAAAGTCCGCATAGCGCAGCGGCAGGTCCCGGTAGGAGTGCTTCTTTGCCGCATAGATATAGGTATGACCGGGGCAATTCATGGGCTTGACCCCAAAATCGCGCCCCTCCACCTCAGTAAAAAAGATATTTTCCTTGTAGTTCTCGTAGTGGCCGGAACGGTGCCAGAGATCAACATCAAAGATCTGCGGTGTCAGCACTTCCTGGTAGCCATAGCGCTGGTAGAGCCCGCGCATATATGAGACCAGTTCATTATAGATCAAGGCCCCTTTGGGGTGAAAAAACGGGCTACCGGGTGCAACCGGATTAAAGCTGAACAGATCGAGCTCTTTGCCCAGGCGACGATGGTCACGCCGCTTGGCTTCCTCAAGCAATGCGAGATGTTGGCGGAGTTCTTTTGGCGTGGCAAAGGCCGTCCCGTAGATGCGTTGGAGCATCTCGTTCTTTTCGTCTCCCCGCCAATACGCGCCAGCCACGCTGGTGAGTTTAAAGGTCGGGATGCTGCCAGTTGACGGGACGTGTGGGCCACGACACAGGTCAACAAACTCGCCCTGCCGGTAAAGCGAGACGACCTCATCCTCCGGGATGCCGGCGATAATTTCAGCCTTGTAGGCTTCGCCCATCTGGGTGAAAAAGCGAACGGCGTCATTGCGCGGCACTTCTTCACGGCTGACCGGGAGGTTTTCTTTGACAATGGCCTGCATCTCCGCTTCGATGCGCTTCAAGTCCTCCGGCGTGAAGGCACGATCATGCTTGAAGTCGTAGTAGAATCCACTTTCGATCACCGGACCGATCGTGATTTGGACTTCGGGAAAGAGGCGTTTCACCGCTTGCGCCATGAGGTGGGCGGTGGAATGGCGCAAGACTTCAAGTCCTTCAGGAGAGGAAGGGAAAGATGGGCTCAGCCTCTTCAGTGACCAAGGGGGAAGACACATCGACGACTTTTCCATCCACACGGGCGGCAATGGCTTTTGCGAAGCGCCGGCTCAAGTCTTTTTGCACACCAGCATTCGTCTTGTTGTCAGAGGGCCGCTCGCCGGGGCTGGAGGTACTATGTTGAGCAATGTCGTTCATATGAAAAAGAAAAGAGGCATCATCCATCTTCGATGCCTCTTTCCCCCTCATTCACCTGTTCAGAGGGGGTTGCTTTACTTCGTTGTCATAAGATTCTGAGTTGTACGTAGAGTCTGGGGCATAGGCACGGGCGGGATTGAACCGCCGACCCCTTCCGCGTCAAGGAAGTGCTCTCCCACTGAGCTACGTGCCTGCAGGTCGCTCCGCTGTTCAAAAAGAGTAAACGTGTTCAGCACTTCATATCTATTGGAGAACACGTTCACTCTTTTCAGTCGCTTGGTGCGTACCAACTTTCCTATGGCGTGTCAAGAAAATGGCTACGCCACGCTTTCCGGACGGACCTGAATGGTGACACTCGCTTCAACGTCTCTACTGAGGCGAATCGGTACGGTATAGGTACCCAGCTGTTTAATAGGCTCGGCAAGGATAATTTTCCGTCGGTCTATAGTCACGTCTTGTGCCTGAAGCGCCTTTTCAATATCGATGTTCGTCACGGAGCCAAAGAGCTTCTCCTCTTCTCCGGCACGAGCCGTGATGGACAGGGTGAGGCTGGACAGCCGGTCGCGGACGGCATTGGCGTTCTGCTGCGCGCGTTCTCTTTTCTTTGCGACCAGACGTTTCTGGTGCTCTAAGACACGAACATTGCGTCGGCTGGCCGTCAGCGCTAGGCCACGCGGGAGCAGGTAGTTTCGCGCGTAGCCGTCTTTGACTTTGACGATGTCACCAATTTCGCCCAGGTTCTCGACGTCTTCTTGTAAGATAATTTCCATATGAGCCCTTACTCTATGGGAGCAACTGTGAAAACGCAACTAAACGGCAGACCTGAAGAACACCCCTCTATACCTGTGCCGCTACGTAAGGGAGTAAAGCTATCGCACGCGCCTGTTTAATTGCCAAGGTCAGTTTCCGCTGATGCCATACACAGGTACCAGTGATGCGGCTTGGGATAATCTTGCCACGCTCAGTGACAAAATCTTTGAGGACAGCGGTCTCTTTGTAGTCAATGGAATCACGTTTATCGACACAGAAACGGCAGACTTTGCGCCGCATACGTCGCGGGTATCGGTCATCGCCGCCTCGTCGATGAAATCCTCCCCTGGGTGGTCTTGCCATAGCTCTATCCCTCTACTCTTCTTTCGCTCGTGAGCAACGGTATTCAGTCATTATTCCTCAAGAATGCGGATGGTTGTCGCGTGTACCTCATACGCTCTTTGTCTTGCGCCTTCCACTTTGTGCCACCGATATGGCGCAAGCACCCCCTCTACTAGGACGGTTCGTCCAACTGTCAACAGGGGGCAGTACTCTTCTGCAAGACTCCGAAAGATAACCACGTCAACGAGTACATTCTCTTCTTGCGCTCGACTTTTCGGCACACACAGGGAAAACGCTCCAATGGCTACGCCCTGTGGCGTGCGCCGCAGTTCCGGACTGTTCTCAATCTGTCCAGCAAAAATAACCTTATTATAGCCTTTCCGCACGCAAGCCACTCACTCCTCGTTCGTCTCTCCCTCCGAATCGGGCCGCGTCTCGACCGTCTCGGCGCTTTCCGACTCGGCTGGAGCCTCCGCTTGCACTTCAGTCTCCACCGATTCTGCGTTTTCTGCAGGAGCACTCGGGGCAGGATGGGCCTCCGCCGACATGGGCTTCGTACTCGCCTCAGGTGGATGACCCGTAGAGCGGTCGGTAAAGCCACCCGGAGGAATGGGAGACTGTCCATCTGATGGAGCGGAGCGCGCAACGGACAAAAAGCGCATGGTGTCTTCACTCAGCCGTAGGCCACGCTCAAAATCCTTAACCGTTTGAGGAGGAGATTCGTATTCTAAACGCACATAGTAGCCACGTCTCTGCTTTTGAATATCGTAGGCTAAATTCCGCATCCCCCATTCTTCAACCTGCAATAGACTGGCCTGACTCTGCTCCAGAGTCTTTTGCATCCCTTCAATCACATCCTTCACCCGTGCCTCAGAAAGTTCCGGGTGGAGAATGCATACTGTTTCATAAATCGGCATGAACTCCTCCGATGGGTCTCTCTCAATACTTCGTTCACCTCTCACGCTGGGCGGATGAGGTGAAATTTTTTAGCGCTCCTCCTGCGCGGGGTGTGCGAGCGTCGCAGAATCCGCGCCATTCCACAACGCCATAGCCTGCTCGAGCCCGTCCGTAAGGATACGCTCAACCACACTCGCTGCGCGTTGTGCCGCCGGGAGGATAAAGGCTTCTTCCTCCTGAGTAAAGGGCTGAAGCACAAAGTCGGCAGTATCGAGCCCGGCAGCAGGACGGCCAATTCCAAGCTTTACGCGGATAAAGTCCGGGCTGTCCAGAGCGGTCATAATCGAGGCTACGCCGCGGTGTCCACCTGAACCACCAGTCCGTTTAATACGCAGGTGGCCGAGCGGAATGTCTACGTCATCGTGCACAACGATACAATCCATCGGCTGCAATTGATATTTTTCACACACGCACCCAACCGCTAGTCCACTGTGATTCATAAAGGTCTGTGGCTGAACAAGGCCGACCTTTCTCCCGTTCCAGCACGTCCAAGCCACTCGGGAGGAGCATATCGACTGAGACAAACTGGTCCCCCATCGTTCCGCTAGGATATCAATGACCCAAAAGCCGATGTTATGACGAGTTTTTTCGTAGTCCCGACCGGGGTTTCCGAGCCCAATGATCGCAGACATAAGCCTATACGAGGAGTGCCACATTCGTCGTATCTGCGGCAACAGCCTCCCATCACTCAGTCGGAGTCTCCCCACTCGGAGTTTCTCCAGCTTCCGATGCCCCTCCATCCTCGGCTAGAGCTTCGTCGGCTCCTTCTTCTTCCTCCGTCTCTGCCTCCACGGTTGGAGCCGCGATAGAGGCAAGCATGAGTTGAGCGTCCTCAAGCGCTGAGACGCCGGACGGTAATGGCAAATCCTCAACCCGGACAGCGTCGTTGATCTCAAGCGGCGTCACATCGATCTCAATACTCTCAGGGATATCAAGCGGGAGGCATTCCACCATGATCTCGCGTCGGAAGTAGTGTAAGACCCCACCAGCAGTGACGCCCTCCGCTTTGCCAACAAGGTGGACGGGGACACCGACCTGAATCGGCACCTTGACATCAATCTCATAGAAGTCGATGTGCAACGGTTCCGTAGTCACAGGATGATGCTGAACATCTTTGAGGAGTGCAATTCTGCCATTGAGGTCTGTTGTCTGTGAAAGAAATTCAATCAGGTGGGACCCCTCTAAGCCTTCGACCTTATATTGGAATTCCCGTGTATTAACACAGACGGAAACGGTACTTGTTCCTGGGCCATAAAAGACACCGGGCACTCTTCCACTCCGTCGGAGTCGGCCCATTTCCCCTTTGCCTTTTTCTTGTCGCTGTTCAACACTCAGTTTGATGGTTTCCATTGTTTTCCTTCTCTATCCAACAGCTTACACGAACAATGAGCTAATGGATTCTTCATTGTGAATCCGGCGAATGGACTCTCCGATCAAGGTGGCAAGTGAAAGGACGTGGACTTTTCCAGTCTCCCGCGCCTCTGGCGTAATGGGGATGGAATTCGTGACAACCAACTCTTCGAGAGCAGACGCCCGCACCCGCTCTATCGCCGGGCCAGACAGCACGGCATGCGTACAGCAAGCAATCACCGCTTGCGCCCCAGCATCTTGAAGCCCTTTTGCCGCGGTGGTCAACGTTCCGGCGGTGTCCACCATATCATCAACGAGAATAGCGATACGGCCATCGACTTCACCGATCACATTCATTTCAATCACATCCCGATTCGCCTTGCCTGCAATCTCACTTTCGTTCTCCTGCGCACGACGCTTATCGATAATGGCGAGTGAGGCCCCCAGACGCTTCGCAAAGGCACGTGCGCGCTCCACGCCCCCGGCATCCGGGGATACGACACTGACCGGTTCGCTGCCAATGCGGGAACGCAGATACGGCAACAGCACCGGTGCGGAAAAAAGATTGTCCACCGGAATATTGAAAAATCCCTGGATTTGTCCAGCATGGAGTTCTGCCGTGAGCACCCGTGAGGCTCCCGCCGCGGTCAACAGGTCGGCGACGAGTTTGGCACTAATAGGAACCCGGGGCGCAACCTTTCGATCCTGGCGAGCATAGCCGTAGTACGGAATCACGGCCGTGATGCGGTTAGCGGACGCCCGCTTAAAGGCGTCGATCATCAGCAGGAGTTCCATTAGATTATCGTTGCCTGGCGTGCAGATTGACTGGACAACAAAGATATCCCCGCCACGCACATTCTCGGTGATCTCCACCGCAATCTCGCCATCGCTGAACGTGCGGATATCGGCCGCACCGAGCGAGGTTCCCAAATAGGCACATATTTCTTGCGCAAGCGGACGATTTGAATTTCCGGAAAATATTTTTAGCACGGCGGTGTGTCTCACATGGATAGGGGGATGAACGGCGTCATTTTCTGCTCCTGCCCGGAAGAGAGGGAACTGGGGAGGCAGGATTCGAACCTGCGAATGCCGGGACCAAAACCCGGTGCCTTGCCTGACTTGGCGACTCCCCACCAGGATGGCAGTGATAGTAGTATGGCTCTCGGCCGCTCAGTTTCTCTTTTCTTCTCGAACGTCGATATTCCACCACTATCACTGCTGACCGTATTGGACGAGCTTCTAAACGATCTGATTGTTTAATGAAATCAGCGGATTATAGAATCCACCAGACTTCCTTGAGGCCACAGCCATTAGCATCTTTCGCGAAAAAAGTCTACCTGCTCCTACGGTTATAGATCAACCGTTACCGGAGTGGAAGCATCCTCCAGCAGCGTCACCACAAATACGTTTTCCGAGCCAGCCAAAGCTGCCGCAGCGTGCGTGGCGGCCTCCTGGGTCTTGAAGATGCCAAAGACGGCGGAGCCGCTCCCAGACATCAAGGCCACTTCCGCACCAAGGGCGGAGAGTTGTTTTTTTCTGTCCGCAATCAGGGGGTACTCCGGCAGGACCGCCCGTTCAAGGTCATTAATGAAGAAGGCAGCACTCGGCCATTGCTGCGTGTCAAGTGGTGGAGTTCGGTCGATTGCATGGTGCTGCGACTCCGGCAAGTCCGGCTGAAGCGCATCAAAATGTTGATACGCCCACGGAGTCGCAACCGGAAAGCCCGGAACCACAACGACGAGCCAGCGTTGTGGAAGAGGTGGAAGCGGCGTTAAGACTTCCCCAATCCCACCCACACGAGCCATCTGACACGGGACAAAAAAAGGAATATCTGCACCAAGCTGGGCGGCAAGCCGACACAAATGGTCGGTGTTCAGTCCGAGTGAGAATGCTTGGTTCAGCGCCTTCAGCACAGCCGCGGCATCGCTGCTCCCGCCGCCGAGCCCCGCACCAGCAGGGATGTTCTTGTGCAAAGTAATAGTGATGTGTGCACCGATACCAGCTTCCTGGCAGAGTAAGGCCGCTGCTCGATAGGCGAGATTTGATTGGTCGGTGGGAATTATTGGGTCGTTACAGCGCACACGGATGTGTGGCTCCGTCCCCACCATCCTCTCCGCTGTAATTTCGAGTTCGTCGTACAGGCTGACGGGAGCCATCAGGGAGTCGAGCAAGTGGTAACCATCGGGCCGTTGGCCAATAATGCGTAAGAAAAGATTAACCTTTGCGGGAGCAAGAACACGCATGGCTTTCCTTTGTCCGGCGTCCTCCAAGGCCTTGCAGACCGAAGTTCCACTTGCCACAATACCAATGTGCACGACTTGATGACAGCCGCCCTGGAGGTTGCGCAGGCTATCGCGCGGCAGGCCGGGGAGTTGCTCCAGGAAAACCGATTTAAAACAAAACAGGTCAGTGTGAAAACCGATATGGTCGATCTGGTCACCAATGTGGACAGAGCGGCCGACCGTTTGATTACTGAGCAGCTCCGTACTCACTTCCCCACACACACCATTATCGCTGAGGAGTCTGCTCAATCCGGTCCTCAGAGTCCATATTGTTGGTATATTGACCCCTTGGATGGCACCACAAACTTCGCGCATACCTACCCGCACTTTGCCGTCTCTCTGGCCCTGACCCATGAATCGACAGCCATCGTCGGTGTTGTTCATGACCCCGTTCGGAATGAGACATTTAGCGCGCAGCGAGGAAAGGGCGCGCAGCTCAACGGGGATCCAATTCGTGTCTCCACAGCCTCCCAGCTTGACCAGAGCCTGCTGCTCACCGGATTCCCCTACGACCGCCGCAAATACAGTACTTTTTATCTGCAGTACTATGAAGCCTTTATGCTACGCACACAGGGGGTAAGACGGAGCGGGTCGGCCGCGCTGGACCTGTGCTATGTGGCGTGCGGTCGAGCCGATGCCTTTTGGGAATGGCGTCTCTATCCGTGGGATATTGCCGCAGGCTCGTTGATTGTCGAAGAGGCAGGGGGACGGACCAGCGATTTCTCCGGCCAGACGCTCGATCTGCGTGGCGAACAAACCCTGGCCTCAAATGGCCATCTACATAGTGCGATGCTGGATGTTCTGAAGCAACTCCCAAGCAACCCGTCTTGAGGTTGTGCTATTCTGAGGGCAAAAGCGGGTACGACACAGGCTTGGGGTTGTACTCAAGGAACAGTCGAGTTATCGATAGAGAAATCTCGGTGGGGTAAGTGATGTGGTGATGAGGAAGCTGCCAATATTTTTTGTTCTCGTTCTTCTCTTTCCTACTGCCAGTCAGGCGCAAGATTTATACGTGAGTGACTATCGTGAAGTCATGGTACGGACAGGCCCGAGCCTGCGCAATAAAATCATTGCCGTACTCAAGACCGGTGATGCGGTGACATTGATCCGTGAAGCCGAAGAGGATTATTACCTCGTCACCCTCCCCGACGGACGCGAGGGCTATATTCTGAAAGGATATGTGACCGAGCAAATCCCAACCGCACATCGGGTGCAGCTCCTCGAGGACCAAGTCGCCAAACAGAATCAGGAGTTAGCTCGTCTTCGGGAGGAAAACACCCTGCTTCAAGCCGCACAGGAAGAAATACAGCAGAATGAGGCGGAACATACAGCCCAGGTCCAAACCCTGACGCTGGAGCGGAATCAACTCCGGCGTGACGCCTCGGTATCGAGCTTTCTTGCCGGGGCAGGTGTGCTGCTTATTGGCTGGCTCTTAGGCTGGACCCGACTCCGGCTGCGGCGCAAATCGCAACACCGGCTCGGGTTGAACCTCTCGCTCTAGTGGTCGAGGGATGCCAAGAAGGGAGGCAAACGTCACCCTGAGGCATGCGCACACGCAGCCCTTGCCGCACGCCAGCCTTACGCGGCCCACTTCTCCGGCATGTCCTGAAACTCTTTTTTCAAATAGGGCATGACTTCAGTGGCAAAGAGTTCCATATTTTTGATCGTCCGGTGGTGCGGCATATCGCCGATTTGCAGCAGGGACAGCAAAATGCCATAGCCCAGCTTACCGATTGATTCGGCGAGTCGTTGCCTGACGGTTTCCACACTGCCAACCACGCAATAGCCCCGCGCATTCATATCGTCAAAAGACATACTCGCATAGTCCAGCTCGTCCGCAATATTGAGAATATGCCGCATGGATTGGTGGGTGACATAGCCCGGTGGGAACAGCATGTTGAGCGGGATACGCAGCCCTCTGTGATAGAGCCACAGTACATGCTCTGCGGCTTCTTCCCGGGCGCGCTCGTCCGTTTCCGCCACATAGATGGGCAGTAAGTGGCCCATCTGGTAGGGCGAGGCAGTATACCCGTTTTCTTCCGCCGCGGCGCGGTACTGATCGAAATACATCTTGACCAGATCGTCCGACATATACACGGCCAGATACGGATACTTGCGGGCCGGGTCCGCACACCAGCCCATCGTCTCCTTACTCCCAAAACCGGGAATCCAGATTTGCGGGTGCGGTTTTTGATACGGGCGGGGCCACACGTTCACATAGCGAACCTGGTAGTGCTCCCCGTCAAAATGAAACGGCCCCGTCTCCGTCCAGGCGCGAATAATCAGATCGTGCGCCTCGCGGAAGCGCGCAAGCGAGTGGGTCGGATTGACCCCCATCGAATAATACTCACAGCCAATGCCGCGTACAAAGCCGGAAATGATACGCCCCCCGCTCACCACGTCCAGCATGGCGATTTCTTCGGCAACCCGGATGGGATGGTCCCGTAGCGGCAGCCCATTGCCGACCATGGCAATCTTGACACGGTTGGTGCGCCGCGCCAGCAGCGCCCCAATGATATTCGGCGAGGGCATGGTACCATAGGTGTTTTGATGGTGCTCATTCACACACACGCCATCAAAGCCGAGGGTTTCTGCGTATTCCAGCTCGTCAAGATAGCGATTATAGATGTCACGACCCTTTGCAGGGTCATAGTGTTCGTTCGAGAAGGTGACCCAAGCCGAGGGATATTTCGAGGTATCGTCAAAGTCTTCGGGAACGTGCGGCCATGGCATCAGATGAAAGTTAAAGAACTGCATACACTCACCTTCCTTTACAAAGCTGCCCTTTGCGCCGGGGCAGCTTCCCCGAGATCATTACTCGTTCCTCTGCATTACTGCTTTTCTGCGGTAGAGGTCAACTGGTCTGGAGGCTGACTTGCGGCACCGGCATCCGAGCTACTCGCGTCGAAGACGGTAAAGTCAGGGCGAGAATGGCCGCGAGCGTACCGGTGCTCGTACTCGTCAGAAACGGCACGACATAATCCCCAAACTCGCTATGCAAGAAGCCACCCATCATGCCGCCCGATCCCATACCGATGGACGCAACCATAAAGAACGCACCTAAGATGGTCCCAATGGCCCGCGTGCCGAAATACTCCCGGAAGAGCATGGCATAGACCGGCATGGGCCCACCAAAACCTAGCCCGAACAGGATAGCCCACGAGTAAAAAGAGGGCGCTTGGCGGGCTTCAATAAAAAACGGGATCATCACCGCCTGGAGACCGAGAAAGAACGCAATGGCCCACTTCGCGCCAATCCGGTCGGCTAACAGACCGTTGATGATCTTTCCGATCATGCCGAACACGGCCATTAGCATGACGACCCGGGCCGCGACCGATTCCAGCACACCTACGTCAGTCATATGGTTGAACCCGTGCAACAAAATACACGAGTGACACATGCAGCAGCCCAGGACCATGAGGTTCAGCGTCCAAAAGGCCCGCGTCCGCATGGCTTCACCTAGTGTCATGCCGGGAGCTGAGACAGATGCTGGATCATGCGCTGAGCCTGACTTCAGAGCCTCAGTCGATGCGACCTTCTTATCCCGCATGAGCATGGAGAGGGGGAGCACTATGAGGGTAATCACCCCGAGCCAGATATACGACCAGCGCCAGTCATTACGGGCAAGTAGGAAGACGGCCAGAGGAGCAAACACAGCCGAGCCTACATTTTGAGACTGAGCAATGGCCAGCGCCAGCCCCTGGCGCTTCACGAACCACTTGGTCACCAGGGCCACCATCGGGACACCCGTGGCCGAGCGGCCGATCGCCAACACTACCCCAAAATACACATAGAGTTGCCACAGGGATTGCACCTGGCTCATCAAAAACGTACCGGCCACAAAGAACAGACCCCCAGTAATAATCACCCACTTAGAACCAAAATGGTCGCTCAGGCGGCCACAGATCAGGCTGGAGATGCCAAAACTGGTCCAGCTGATCATTGACGCGACCGAAACCGTACCCCGATCCCAGGAAAACTGCTCGGCAATAGGCTTGAACATAATGGCGAAAGACTCGATGACGCCGTACATACACAGGCTGATGATAAGTCCGGCAAAGACGATGACCCACCCGTATGTGGGCTGTTCTTGTCCCACTTGTTCGGCTTGCGGCATGTACCCTACTTTCTGCAATGCAGGAGTGACACTATTCCAGATACGCAGTGCATTTAATCTCGACAAGGAGCCCAGGCATCGCCAGCGCGGGAGTGCCGATTCCCGTCCAGGCCGGGAGTCGGTCAAGATTCGTAATGTAGCGATCTTTGACGTCAATAAAGAGCTGCAGGTCGCGCAGGTCGGTATGGTAGGTGACCATCTCCACGACATCGTCAAACGTCGCGCCGGCTTCAGTCAGTACTTTTTTGACGTTTTCAAACGCCTGCACAAACTGCGCTTCCTTATCCGCTACAACCTGTAAGTTCTCATCCCGACCGACCTGTCCGGCGATATACAAGAAGTTCCCGGCCCTCACGCCCGGAGAGTAGTGGAAACGTTCTCTGATATTCCGCATTGCTGGCGGGGTAATGTCCGTACGCATAGTGCCTCTCCTTTCCGTCAGCACTGCATACCAGTCAAGAGGACATAAAGATAGGGAATGCCCCAGAGAGCGTTAGGACGAGATGTGACCGTCAACGCCAGTAAAGGGAAAGCCTGGTTTGGCGCGGGTCTCTCTTCTCATTTGTCTTTGCCTTTGTTAGGAGGAGGTATTCACACTGGAGGGATATATTATGGCTGACCAACTCGCCCACCTCGACGCATTGGCGCAGGCCGACCTCGTCCGTACAGGACAAGCAACGCCACTCGAACTGGTAGACGCCGCCATTGCCCGCATTGAGCACGTCAACCCACAGCTCAACGCCGTAATCACGCCTCTTTTTGAGAAAGCGCGCGACCAGGCAAAATCGCCGCAGTTACCCGACGGGCCATTCACCGGCGTCCCCTTTCTCCTCAAAGACTTTGGCTGTCATTCCGCTGGCGACCCCTATCATCAAGGCAGCCGCTTTCTGAAAGAGCTTGGCTGGACCGCAAAAGAAGACACTTATATGGCCGCCAAACTTAAAGCCGCGGGCCTTATCTTCCTCGGCAAGACCAATACGCCCGAGTTTGCGACCATGCCAACGACCGAACCGGACGCCTACGGCCCGAGTCGGAATCCCTGGAACACAGAGCACTCCACCGGCGGCTCCAGCGGTGGCGCCGGCGCGGCCGTGGCCTCGGGCATGGTCCCGGCGGCCCATGCCAACGACGGGGGGGGTTCGACTCGGGTGCCGGCCAGCGAGTGTGGTCTGGTTGGGCTCAAATCCACCCGTTCGCGCGTCTCCCTCGGACCGGAATACGGCGAGGTCTGGCAGGGTCTGGTCAACGAACACGTTGTGACGCGGAGTGTACGCGACACGGCCGCGATTCTTGATGCCATTGCCGGCCCCATGCCGGGCGATCCGTATTTTGCCACTCCGCCGACGCGCCCCTTTCTTGAAGAGGTCGGCGCTGATCCGGGAGTATTGCGGGTTGGCGTCCTGGCGGATTTCCCTGGGCAGGCGACCCCTCTGCACCCGGACTGCGTTGCAGCCGTCCAGACAACGGCCCAGCTTCTGAGTTCACTCGGTCATACGGTTGAGGACTCCTATCCCAGTGCGCTCAACGACGAACAAGAACGCCGGCGGCACGTGTGGGCGATTTTGACGAGCGCCATCGCTTCTCATATCGACACCTTAGGTAAACAGACGGGCAAAGCCGTCACCCAGGATGACGTGGAGATTCACACTTGGGCCATGGCTGAAATCGGTCGAGCCCGTACCGCGACACGCTATATCGAAGCCATTGAGTGGCTCCAGGCTGACACGCGTCGGCTCGCCCACTGGTGGCAGCCCGAAGACGGCTCCGCCGGTTTTGACATCCTCGTCACCCCAACCATTGCCGAGCCCCCACCCCGGTTGGGAGAGTTTGTCTCCACAGCGGAGAATCCGCTTGGGGGCGCGCGGCGTTCGGCTACCCTCATGCCGTTTACCGTGCCGTTTAATGTCACCGGCCAGCCAGCCATCTCGCTGCCGCTTCACTGGAATAGCGCAGGGTTGCCGATCGGCGTCCAACTCGTGGCCGCCTATGGCCGAGAGGACATGCTGTTTCGCCTCGCCTCGCAGCTTGAGCAGGCCAAGCCCTGGGCAGAGCAGTGGCCCTCGGTGCGGGCAGAGTAAGCGACACTTGGTCCGCACTAATCAGAAATCCGATTTTCCGGTCGGGAGCGTTGAGCTTCTTGGGGAGCGACCGATCTCTTCCCACAAGCGGCTGATAGCTCAGAGGGCAGCATGAGCGGGCCGCTTTTTGTTTTGTCAGTGGCATTGTTTGCCACCATGCTCGGCAACGGGGTGGTGATTCCCTTTATCCCCATCTACGCCCAGGAATTCGGAGCGAGCGGCGTGGCCGTCGGCATTCTGTTTGGAGCCCACTCGGCGTCTCGCACTTTTCTGCTACCCCTCATCGGTCGGGCCTCGGACCGACATGGCCGCAAGGCGTTTTTACTCTGGGGGCTGTTCGGCTACGCCCTCAGCTCGGTTGCCTATCTGCTCGCCAACAGCCTGTCGACGCTCATCGTAATCATGGCGCTCCAAGGGGTCGCCACCGCCATGGTCCAGCCGGTTTCCATGGCGTACGTGGGCGACCTGACCCCCAAAGGAAAAGAGGGGGCGTATGCCGGCTATGTCAATACGGCTTTTCTGGGCGGCGTGGCCGGGGGACCGATCTTAGGCGGGGTGATTAAAGACATGTTCAATATGCAGGCCAGCTTTATTCTCCTGGGTCTCCTGAGCCTGTTGTCTTTACTCTTGCTGCTCTTCTTTTTACCCGAAGTCCAAAAACAGCACGTCACAGAAAAAAAGGAGATCGCCTCCTGGCACACGGTTTTATCCTCGCGGCCCATTCTTGGCGTCGCTCTCTTTCGGGTGGTGTATGCCTTGTCCAGCACCCTCATTTGGGTCTTTGTGCCCCTGCTGTCGGCCTCCCTGCTACCGCTGACTACCTCACAGGTGGGAGCGCTGATTTCCCTGAACGTCTTGATCAGCACGGTCCTTCAGTCCCCGTGCGGACGGCTGTCCGATCGCATGAATAAAGCGGTCCTCATCAGTATCGGTAGCCTGATCAGTGCCGTTTCCTTGGCCGGTTTTCCCCTGGCCTCAACGTTCTGGCATTTACTCGGCCTGAATGCCCTGGTCGGCGCGGGGTTCGGGCTGGCCTATCCTGCCCATATGGCGCTGGCCATGGAACACACGCCGGGTTCGAGTATGGGAACGGTGATGAGCACGCTCTTGACGGTCCATAGCTTTGGGATGACCATTGCTCCGCCGGTTTTTGGTATCGTGGTCGATTATTATAATTTGAGCAGCATGTTCTACAGCGCGGGCCTGCTGAGTATCGTGTGTACAGTCGCCTGCTATTACCTCACCCATGACGCTGACATGCTCCTCCAGACCGGGCGAGTTGTTGAAAAAGAGCCGGCTGTAGTAGATTAAAATCTGGCAGGAGAGAACAACAGTGCGCAAGGCGTGGATCTTTGTCAGTGCGATATATGTCTGGCTCGGCATAGGGTGGACCCCAGCCTTTGCCCAGTCCGATCTGCTGAGTCTGCAGAAAGTCCAACTTTCGGTACAAGGAAATCGGCGCTCTGTCCTCTTTCAGTTTTCGCGTCTACCGGACGCCGTCAACTCGTTTGCCCTCTCGTCTCCCTCCCGTTTGGTCATCGACGTACAGGGCCCGCGCCGGGGCACACCAACAGCCGTGTACCAGGCGGATGACGAACTCCTTGCCCAGGTCCGCCTCGGGACGCACCCGGGCCATCTCCGGCTTGTCCTGGACCTCAAACAAGCCAAGATTCCTCCCTTTAGCGTAGAACAACGCACCGACCGGGTGGTCATTGTCTTTGTGCGCGAAAACGGGACTGAAGGAGAAGCCTACTCTCAGATCCTTTTTTCGCATACCAACAAGACGGTAGAAGCGCCGCCCAAGCGCGAGATTGTCCGCGCTCGCCCTGTCCGTCCAGCGACGCCCGCCCCGGCCGTACCCCCACCGCTGCCGACCCCAGCCCCGCAGCCTGCGACCGAACCACCCGCTCCGCCACCCGACCCGTTGCCGCCGCGATCTTTATCGTCCCAGGCCCTTCTCCATCTGCGGCAGGGACAGGAGTTTTACGATACGGGCGATTTGAATAAGGCAATTGCCGAGTGGCGCGAAACCGTTCGTCTCGCACCGACCAATGCCAAGGCCCACCACCTGCTCGGGCTGGCGCTTGGGGATCATGGCGCGCGTGACGAGGCAATTGACATGTTACAGGAGTCGCTGCGGCTCGACCCGCACAATGCAATGGCCCATGTTCATCTTGCCCGCACGCTCGAAGCCAACGGTGATACCCAAGAGGCCGTGGCCGCGTATCGGAAAGCCCTCCAACTCGTTCCGACCTCGTCGTATATTCATGACCGCTTGGGTCATATTTTTGCCGCGCAGGGCAAGCACCAAGCCGCAGCGGACGAGTGGCAACAGGCGATCGCGTTAGACCCGGACTATGCCTATACCCATGCCAATCTGGGTGAGGCACTGGAAAGCTTGGGGCAACCAACACAAGCGCTTGCCGCCTATGAACGCGCGATCGAGTTGGACCCGCAAGCGGCTTTTGCGTCCGAGGTCCAGAGACGGATTACCCGCCTCCGCGCCTCGGAATCATAGGTCGTTGTCGCAGGACTAAAATTGAAAGATCGCGCTGACAACACTCTCGTGGCGGCTGTCGCGGGGACGACCGTACAGGTCTCCAATGGCCCAGGGCCCTGGGTCGTGCGAGCGGACCCGCCAGAAGAAATTCTGCTCAAACCGCAAGATAAAATAGTTTGACCACAGGTAGTCCATGGCGAATTTGTTATACGCTCCTGTGGAGAGCGGATCGAGCGCAAACACAAACAAGGGCTGCCAGAGCCCGCCTGGCCCATAGCTGGTGGAAGCGGAAAAGGTAATGACAAACTCGTTCTGATCGATTTTGTCTCTATTCTCGCTGATGAATCGACCTGGGACGACCTCACCATCCATGTGAGCACGCCGGACGGACGGAATGCCGCGGTAGAAACGACTGTAGTCCAGATAGCGCCGCCAGAAGAACTGCGCGGAGAGGAAAAACGTCCGTATATCATTCAGCGGACGAATCCAGGTCGGGCGGTCAATGGCCAGCATGACGACCGAACGGTCAGCCGTGTCAAAGAGATTCCCATCCGGGTCGAGCCGGGTCCCTAATGCAGCCGGGTCAAGTGCGACCGGCACACCCGTCGTAAAAGTCGTTTCCACCCGGAAAACGGACTGCGTATATTTTTCCTCCGAATAATTGGCCGCAATGCCGACAACGTGAGAACGCGGATGTACACGGTCGAGTACGGCGTGCAGGGTCCTGCCCTCAAGGCGGGCTAAGTCCGAGCGAACCTTGAAGCCGGCGTCCGCGGAAAAACCATAGAAATAGTTGAGGCTGAAATCGATCCCACCCCAGATGGCCTTGAAGCGTACTCCGGCCTGGCCGTTCTTGAACTTTTTACTCGGCTTATCATCCCTCACCGTAGTGATGAGGTTAAGGAGTTCATCTCCATCCATGACAGAGTTGGCCACCTCAGCCAGGCCGTCGCCGATAAATCCCCAGGGACGACGAGGGTCGGCGGCCACCTTATTGGGCTGAAAATCCCATGGAATCCAGACCGCCTCGATAAAGGATTCTTCAAGCGGACCGAATTTGCCAATGTCGTAAATCGCCCGCGCCATCCATAGCGGAATACGGATATCCTCCCAGGGTTCCCAGTTGGCGTGCCAGCGCAGATCGAGAGGGTTGATGACATCCAGCGCCCGAAAATTATCGGTCTCTCCCCACACGACTTGCTGGCGGCCCAGCCGGAGTGTAAACGGGGGCAGCACCATATCGACAAAGGCTTCGCGCAGCTTGTACTCAGCCTGGCGGTTGAGGCGCTGGTCCTTGCCGAAGGCCTCGTTATATGTATGCCGAATATCATAGACCGTGTCGTACACGCCGCGGCCAATAAGGGTCAGCGTGGCCTCTTCCAACGGGCCAGTGGCGAAACGACCAAAGGCTTGGCTCTCACGCAAAAAGTAGTACTTGCCCTCCAGTTGCGCCGTATTCCGCTGCATGATGAATTCCGCATCCCGAAACATCGGGGTGCGGATGATGTTTTGGGTTTTGACAAACCCTTCGAGTTCAACGTCATCGGTGACGGCAATAATGCCCCACGACGGTGCCGGCATCACAGCCAAGCCGAGGAAGAGAGCACACGAGGCGAAACAGATACGAAGGCGCATATGACACTATTCTGAGCAGTCTAGCGCCGCCCACTGACCATATTGCGGACGGAATAGACTTGCTTGGCCCGCCCCGAGGAGAAATGTCTTGTCATTACATAACAGTGCGAGAAAGTCGCGTGTGGTTTTTTGGCGTTAATATCGGTCTCTCCCAGATGGTAGAACAATCGCTGCCCGACATTATTTGAGAAATCCAGCTTCATATAGGGTGCTTGGTCAACCGTATCGTGGGCAAAGCTCTCGGAATACTTGAGAAAGTGCTGGTTCATACGCAAAAGGAGATCGTCCTGGCGGTCGAAGCCGAACATCCACAGCGTCCAGAACGTCTCGGTGTCGATAAACACAATTTTATGGCTATAGGGGTGGTTATCGGATTTGGGATCGATCAGCAGCACATGCGCCTCGCGTACCTCCCAGCGCGCGTTCTTCGGTACCCATAGATGCGGACCGCCGGCTTCCGGGTTGGTCTCGACATTCATCGTGGCCAGCACTCGCCGTTTGCCCAGATAGCTCCAGGTGTGCTCATACACCTTGCCGCCAAAGCCCATAGCGTCTTCCATGGTGTAATCCATGCCCATGACCTCACTGGTACGCTCGGAGGCCAGCGTCCGGCGCGGCTTGCGCTGCGCAGGCATATACATCCAGCCATTGTCTTCTTTGTAGTGATCCACGTAGGTTTTGGTCAGCATTTTCGCCCCGGCCAAGTCACGCGGCGAGCGGAATTCCATCAGTTGCTTGGTTTTTACTTCTTCATAGCCAGGCACCAGACAGTGGTCCCCCTGAGCGTAACGGGAAGCGACCGCAGTAAACTCAAACTGGCGGTCCAACTGTCCGTTCGGACTTCGCGACCACGCCACCATGGGCATGACATAGTCTTCGGCCCCAGGCCGCCACAACATATTCCAGATAATTTTTTGCGCGGCCTGCGGGTCGTCTTCGTCGATGTCCGGGAAAGGAAAGCCCCCACCCTTAAATCCAATCAGCACCCCCTGCTCATCCAGTTGGTACCCGGACGGGACATTCTGGCCCCAGTCTGCCGGGGGCGGGTAGGCTCCGGTTTCCGTAATCTCCATATCCATGCCGTCGTAGAAGTAATATTCCCAAGCCGGCTGAGGGATAAACGATTCAAGGATGGCGCGGTCTTTGAGGGTGAGATGCTGTCCGGGGGTCAGTTCGGTCTCCGGACGGGCGTGCTCGATCCAGTGCCGCAGGGTGTCATAGCTCTGATCCTGGTTGGCCAGCGCTGTGGACGACAGCCAGAGGCCACTAAGGATCACAGCCAGACCGAGGAAGAGGACATACGAGGTGAAGCAGATACGGAAGCGCATATTGATATGATCCTTCTCTAACGCCGCCCGCTGACCATATTGCGGACGGAATAGAATTGCTTGGCCCGTCCCGAGGAAAAATGTCTCGTCATGACATAACAGTGCATATACGTCGCGTGCGGTTTTTTGGCGTTAATATCGGTCTCTCCCAGATGGTAGAATATCCGCTCCCCGACATTATTCGCGTAATCCAGCTTCATATAAGGTGATTGGGTGGCGGTCTCGTGGGCAAAGCTCTCGGAATACTTGAGAAAATGCTGGTTCATACGTAAGAGGTGATCGTCCTGGCGATCAAAAGCGAACATCCACAGCGTCCAGAACGTCTCGGTGTCGACAAAGACGATCTTGTGGCTATACGGATGGTTGTCGGCTTTGGGATCAATCAGCAGCACGTGCGCCTCGCGTACCTCCCAGCGCGCGTTCTTCGGTACCCAGAGGTGCGGACCACCGGCTTCTGGGTTGGTCTCAACATTGATCGTGGCCAGCACCTTCCTCTTCCCCAGATAGCTCCAATTGTGCTCATACACCTTGCCGCCAAAGCCTATGAAGTCTTCCATAGTGAAATCCATGCCCATGACCTCACTCGTACGCTCGGAGGCCAGCGTTCGCCGTGGCTTGCGCTGCGCAGGCATATACATCCACCCATTGTCCTCTTTGTAGTGATCCACATAGATCTTGGTCAGCATTTTCGCCCCGGCCATGTCCCGGGGCGAGCGGAACTCCATCAACTGCTTGGTTTTCACTTCTTCATAACCCGGCACCAAGCAGTGGTCCCCCTGCGCATAACGGGAAGCGATGGCGGTAAACTCAAACTGGCGGTCCAACTGGCCATTCGGACTCCGCGACCACGCCACCATCGGCATGATATAGTCTTCGGCCCCAGGTCGCCACAACAGATTCCAGATGACTTGCTGCGCCGCTTGGGGGTCGTCTTCGTCAATATTCGGGAAAGGAAAACCCCCACCCTTGAAGCCGACCAACACCCCCTGCTCATCCAGGTGGTAGCCGGACGGGACATTCTTGCCCCAATCTACCGGGGGTGGGTAGGTCCCGGTCTCCGTAATCTCCATATCCATGCCGTCATAGAAGTAGTACTCCCAGGCCGTCTTGGGAATGAGCGGCTCCAGTATGGCGCGATCTTGGAGAGTCAGATGCTGTCCGGGGGTTAGCTCGGTCTCCGGACGGGCGTGCTCGATCCAGTGCCGCAGGGTGTCATAGCTCTGGTCCTGGTTGGCAAATGCCGTCAGGGGCGATATCCATAGACCGCCGAGCATCAGCGCGGCTGCCAGGAATACAAAACAGATCGATTTCGCCAACGCACGCCTCTTCATGAATGGTCCCTCCTTCTTCATGAATGGTTCCAGCTTCATGAATGGTCCCAAGCCTGGACCTCTCTTGTTTCCGAGCAAAGAGAACTTTACTCTTGTATAGATTTCTTTACTTGGGGTAAGTATTATTACATATCCTCTTTATCAGTCAAGCCAAAATCTTTTATCTTTAGCCCAGAGGCCGGGATGACAACAAAGCGCCAGCTCGTAGAAGAAGAACTCCTGCGCACGGCCACGGAATGCTTTACCCAGCGCGGCTATAATGAAACCAAGCTGGACGACATCGTCGCGCATGTCGGTATCTCCAGGGTGACCTTCTACACCTATTTTGAGAGCAAGGCCGCGCTGCTGACCGCCATCTTTACCCGTTCGCTGAAGAGCTATCGGGCCACCCTGGAGGAAATCCTGGTCCGACCGCTCTCTCGTCCGGAGAAGATTCGACAGGTGATGGCGCACCAGATCGCCTCGCTCACGACGGATCAGTCGCTCTGTCTGCTGTTTCGCCAGGAAGCCAACCTGCCGCCGGAAACGGTCCAGGTCGTTGAAGCCATGCAGCAGGAGATCGATCTGTTGATCGAGGACGAAATTCGCAGTGGCATCGAGCGGGGCGAGATCATCGACGAAAATCCCCGGCTGCTGATGCAGGCCTTTAGCGGCATGTGCAACTGGTTATACCGCTGGTATCAGCCCGGAGAGGAGATTACGCCCGAGGAAATCGTGCGGGTCTTCAGCCGCCTGCTCGAGTCCGGCGGGCTGACGCCCGAAACGCGCCCGGACAGTGGGGCCATCATGCGGGCGATGCAACACGTCGAAGCCCAACTCGACGAGGTGCGCCAGGAATTGACCACCGTTTCGCAGCGGCTGTGTCCCCGCACCGACCCCCCGGACTCGGACGCCTGAGCGGCTCCAGCCGGGTAGGCATCGCCATGTCAAGCGTTGTCATGCAGAGAACACGCACCGACTTCAGCGTCGCACAGATTAGTCTGGTTCTGCTCTGGCTCGTCTTGGGGACGCCTCTTGCCTTTGCCCAGTCCGCCGCTCTCCGCTTACAAGAAATACGCCTGACGACTGAGGGGGAGACACGGACAGTCCTGTTTCAGTTTTCTCATCCGCCTGACTCCATACGGTCGTTCTCCCTGTCATCGCCTTCACGCATCGTCATTGATGTGCACGGTCCGGTACAAAACGTACCGTCCCGTACCTATCAAGCCGATGATGCGCTCCTCACCCACGTCCGCACCGGCTCGCATCCGCAACACCTGCGCCTTGTCTTGGACCTCAACGGCCAGACAATGCCGGTGCATTCGGTTGAACACCGAGCCAATGAGATTCTTGCCAAACTGGGGAAACAAGGCGGTGACTCTTCATCGGTACGGACCCAGGTGCTTTTTTCGCGGTCTCAGACAACACCGGCTTCCCAGCGTGCACTCAAGAGCCCGGCTCCGATCGTGGCTGCGGTCCCAACCCCGCCGCCCCCTTCCCCCCAAATTGAACCGGAGCAGTCCGCTTCTCCAAGGCCATTATCGCAACAGGCCCGTTATCATCTTGAACAGGGGCAAATTCTCTATGATGCCGGCAAAATTGACGCGGCAGTCGCCGAGTGGAAAGAGACCCTGCGCCTCGCTCCGCAGACCGCCCAGGCGCATCATCTGTTAGGGCTTGCCTTCCGAGACCAAAAAGATCACACCCAGGCAGCGACCGCCTTTCAGCAAGCGCTCCGGCTTGAGCCGGATAATGCCACGGCGCACGTCCATCTTGCCCGCGCGTTCGAAGCGCTGGGGAAGGAGCAGGAGGCGTTTGACACCTATCAAAAAGCCTTGCAATTAGTTCCCTCCGCACCGTATGTCCACAATCGGCTGGGATATATACTCGCCGAGAGAGAGGATTGGCAGGGCGCGGCAAACGCATGGTACCAGACCATACAGTTGGCCCCGCATTACGCCTATGCCTATGCCAACTACGGTGAAGCGCTCGAGAAAATGGGCAGAGAGAAAGACGCTTTGGCTACATACAAGAACGCCGTACCAGTTTGCGTGCGTTTTACACAAGCGTTTGAGGAGAGTCGAAAAAAGAGCAATGCTGAGGCCCTGTGCGCAGAGATACGCAAACGGGTCGCGCGTTTACGCGAGTCATAGCTGAGAGCCTTGAGCGATGAAGAAGAGTGCCGTTTCCTTCTTACTTATTGCTATGTGGACCGGAATGGATCTGATAGCCCCTGGGCAGAGTATCTCCCAATCTTTTGCCCGGCCCTCGGGATTGTATGTGCAGGAGATACAACTCGCTCGGGAGAAAAACCAACGGACCCTCAGCCTCCACTTCTCCCAGCCACCGGATTCTGTCTACGCCTTTTCCTTACACTCGCCGGCCCGCTTGGTCATTGATGTCATAGGAGAAGTCGAGCGCTCGGCCTCGGCCACGCATCCCGCCTCCGATGCGCTGATTACGCGGGTCCGGGTTGGCTCCCATCCCCACCACACCCGTTTCGTGCTTGACCTCAAAGCGGAGCAGCTCCCGTCTTTTTCAGTCGAACAACAGGCCCATGTGGTGACCGCCATCCTGGACGAGCGAGAGGAAGCGGACAATTCCAACGCCAACGCTGAACAGGGCAACACCCAGGTGCTCTTTGCACGTGTCCCAGAGGCGAGTTCTCAGTCCGTTCCTCCTGGACCAGCCCAAGCACCCGCGTCTCCCGCTCCAACAGTCTTGGTGAAAAAAGTGACAAAAAGGGCCTCCTCACCTCTACTCCGCCGAGCAACGCCGCCTGCCTCCACATCACGTGTGACGCCTGACAAAGAAGTTCCAGCGCAGGCCGTCCCCTTACCATCGGCTGCCAAGGAACGGAGAGAGGCCATCCCGCTCAAGGCCCCGCCGACCTCCGCCCCCCTGCCGCCGCCTGCTCCCGTCAGCTTATCTCCAGACGCTCCTCAACCGCCGCCCATTGTGCCGGCCCCAACGGTCCTCGCAAAAAAAGGAACAAAAAGGCCCCCGTCCCGCCCCCCACTCCCTCAAGCAACGCTGCCTGCCTCCACATCACGTGTGACGCCTGCCAGAACAGTTCCGGTACAGGTCACCCCCTTACCAGCGGCTACCAAGGAGCGGAGAGAGGCCACCCCTCTCAAGGCCCCGCTGACCTCCGTTCCCCCGCTGCCGATGCCTGTTCCCGCCAGCCCATCTCCGGACACCCCGCAGCCGCCACCCATCGTACCGGCCCCAACGGTCCTCGTAACAAAAAAACACTCCCCCCCCCATCCCCACTCCCACTTCGTCAAGCAACGCCGTCTGCCCCTACACCACCTGAGACGCCTGCCAGAGAAGCTCCGGCACAGGCCACCCCCTTACCATCGACCACCAAGGAACGGAGAGAGGCTACCCCTCTCAAAGCTACTCCCCCATCAGTCCCTGAGTCGCTAGCGCCGGCACCCACTATCTCACCTCAGGACACCCCGCAACCGCCGCCCGTGTCTTCTGTTCCGACGGTCTTAGCGAAGAAAGTGGTAAAAAAGGCTCCTCCGCTCCCACTCCGGCAGGTAGCGCCTCCTGCTCCCACATCACGCGAGACGCCTGACAGAGAAGGTCCAGCGCAGTCCACTCCCTTACCATCGGCCCCTCAGGGGCTGAGGGCGGCTATTCCGCTCAAGGACCCTCCTCCAGCGGCCTCTAAGTTGCCAGCGCCTGCCCCTGGCATCCCATCTCCAGATACTTCGCAACCGCCGCCCGTGCCGGCCACAGCCGCTCAGCATCTCAGGCAGGGCTATACCCTCTATAATCAGGGGAATATAGATGGGGCGATTCGCCAGTGGCGTAAAGCCATAGACCAGGCCCCCAGCCATGCCGAGGCGCATTATCGGATAGGGGTCGCACTCCAGGAACGTGGAGAACTGCCGCAGGCAATTACAGCCTTGCGCGAGGCCACGCATCTTAATCCGGATGAGGCGACCATCCATATCCACCTTGCCCGGGCATGTGAGGCCGCAGGGAATACCCAAGACGCGCTGGCAGCCTATCGCAAAGCCGTGCAGTTGGTCCCGACCTCAGCCCATGTGCACCATCGCATTGGTCACGTACTCGCGGCACAGGGCGATCTCGCGGGAGCCGTGCAGGCCTGGCGACAAACGATCCATCTTCAGCCCGATTACGCCTATGCCTATGTGAGCCTCGGACGAGCCCTGGGGCAATCCGGCCAGAAGAACGAAGCGGTGGCGGTCTATGAGCAGGCTCTTCAACTAGATCCCCGAGCGCCTTTTGTCGCCGAGGTGCGTCAGCAGATCGCCCGGCTGCGGGCGGCTGAACCGTAATCTGCGCTGTTTCTGCGCGAGAGCCTCGTCATGACGAGGAAAACGAAGGGCGGCCTGAAAGTTCGGGATCGACAGAATACCCCCAACCGCGCGGCTGAGCGCCAGGGTGAGAGTATCGTCAGCCGTGCGATAGCGGTGCTGCGTATCCTCTCGCGGCGGATCGTGGATAACGTCCCAGACCCGCTCTTGCCACACAACCCGCCCGGACGGCAGTTGATATAGTGAGAGTTTGAGCGATACCCCCGCACGTGTGGGTCCGCGTACCGGCAACTCTAGCCGACGCATGCCGACCCGCACCTGTTGATAGCGGCGCAGGCTGAACAGCGAAAACTCGTCTATCGTACAGCCCAGGGCATAGGTCGCCCGCTGATTATCTGCTGACAGCGGCTCCGGAAACGGAAACGGCAGCATTTCCGTTTCAATACCCGCCTCGCGAAAGTGCAGGGTCAGGGCGTATTGCACGGTCTCGGGGAGCCGGGCGAGGGTAAAGAACGTCTTGGGGATATCCGGCAGATGCGGCATCCCCGCGTCCATGTGGCGCAATGTGCTGATATCGGAGGCGATTCCGGCTGGGGCGATGGTCACCTGTCCTTCCTCAAAATTCAGGCCGGAGAAGCCAATGAGAGCGCTGGGGTCATCGGGCAGTGAAATGATTTTCTGCCGGGTCTCGTGGATACGCAGAGACGGACGACGATCAAGCGGCCGTAGGACAAGCACATACAGCGGTGGAAGCAGCGGGGGCTGCCGCCGTGTCAATCGAGGAATATATCCAACGCCAACGGGGTGGACTTTTGGCGGGCGCGAGACACGACGCGAGAGTTCCGTCAGCCATACGTCAGTCAGCGTTGTTCCGGAGCTACACCCAACCAGACCCCCAACGAAGAGCGCACCAAGGAGCAGCCATGAACAGAAACGTTGAAAAGAGAAGAGAGGACCTGTGTACATTTTGGAGATTTCAGTCCTCCGAGGCTGGGGGCAGCTCAGAGGTCACGTGCACGCACTGTACTATGCCTGTGCATCGGTCGCTAGGGGGATGCGTAAACCAAGCGATACGAAACTGACGTCCGCTAGAGCAAAATTCACATGAGTGTAGCGTCCAACGGCCTCCGCGCGTTTCCTGATAAGTCGGGTGCGCCCTGCGCACCGGGGAAAGGTGGTGCATGGGATGCACCCTACGGAACTCTGGAGAACACCTCGCTACACCACGGAGGAAACTGCTCTAGCGATATGGTCAACGATCTCTCCCACTGGCATATAGTGTACAATGACAAACAGTAAGAAAGAGCCGGAGGATTTCTCACATGTCACCTTCCCCTACGACTGATCCGTTTGCGGATATCTTGAGCACCACGAACGCACACCGTGCCCAGCATGGCTGCGGGGCCTACCCGTATGATAAGGGCTCATTGCTTGGAGTCCTTGCGGCAGCAGTCAAGGCTACTCGGATTATCGAGGTGGGGACCGCCCTTGGTTACAGTTCCCTCTGGCTTGCCCACAGTACGCCAAATGCGCAAGTCGATACTATCGAGAGCGATCCTGAGCACGTTCGTATCGCCCGTCAACACTGCATTGACTATCAGATGAGCAACCGCGTCCACGTCCATCACGGGGATGCCCTGACAGTCCTCGACGGCCTTGACCCAAACGTTTACGATCTCGCCTTCTTCGACGGCTTCGCACCTACCCCACAGCTGGTCACGGGTCTCTATCAACGGCTACGGACCGGCGGTGTTCTGGTGTGTGCGAATCTGACGCTCGGCCCTCACAACGCGGACGATCTTCTCGCCGACCCAGACGCCTGGCTGGCGCATTCATTCGGCGAGACCGCCATTGCAGTGAAGCGTTAGAGTATAGGACTCATGCGAGGATGGGCGCTGACTAATTAGTAGCCCCGCTCCCAGTCCAAGACATTCAGGAGGGCTTGGCCGGCGACGTAGCGCCGCAGGTTCTCACAAAACAACTCCAGGCCCTTGGCCTGCTGGACATCCGTTCCACCTGACGTGTGCGGGGTAATGACCACATTCGGTAGTTGCCAGAGATCCTCCGGTGGCGGTCCGGTGAATTCTCCGGTGTAGACGTCCAGACCAGCCCCGGCGATCCAACCCGTCTGCAACGCCTTGATGAGTGCGGCTTGATCAATGATTTCACCTCGGGCCACGTTGATAAGATACGCACTCGGTTTCATCCGGCGCAGTTCGGCTTCACCAATGAGTCCGTCCGTTTCTGGTGTCCATTGGCTACTCACCACAACAAAATCACTCTGCTCAAGCAAAACCGCGAGTGCTGATGGCGGGAGGAGTTGGTCGACACCTTGGGTCTGACTCTGCGGAGTCGCTGCTGAGCGCCGGGTTGCCACGACCCGCATGCCCACGGCTTTGGCGAGCTGGGCAACAGCCTGCCCAATGCCACCCAAGCCGATAATGCCAACGGTTTTTCCCTGAACCAATATGGGCCGATAGGCTCGACGTTCGAATTCCTGATCGTGCTGATCGTGCAAAGCCTGACGCAAGGACTTCGCAAAGAGAAAGATTAGAGACAGCACATATTCCGCAATAGGCAAAGCGTTATTCAGGCCGCGTGATGTGGTCACCACGACATCGCTGCCCCAGATGTCGCACATGCGCAGATTCGAGGCACCCGCCGGCGTTTGGTGGAGCCACTTGAGGCGGGGCGCCCGAGCGCGTAGATCGAGCGGGAAAGGGAAGCGAATACAGATGGCCTCGGCTTCTGCCAACAGGGCATCTCGCTCGGCGCGGGTTGAGGTATTTGCCACGACGAGCGATTGCGGTACATAGCGACGAACGGATTCCGCCGGCCAGGTTTCAGCGTACTCGACCTCGAACTTTCCGCGCGCATCGGTAACCCGAATACGGGGATCAACCGCCTCAATCTTTTCGATGACGGCGTCCCCCACCGCACCAATGAGCAGGACGTTGAGAGGCTGGACCATGCGGGTTGCCGTCGGTCTGTCTATTCGGCTCCAATGGCGTCGAGCGCGGCGCGGGCGCATTCGATGTCTTCATCTTCCGTCCCGCCGCTGGCTCCGACGCCACCGAGAAATTCACCGTTCAGCGTGAACGGCAGGCCGCCTCCGGCCAATAATAACGGCCGTCCAACAATCTCAGACACACTCGCGAATAATTGCGAGCGGGATTCCGCCAGTTCGGCCACCTCGCGTGAGGTCCGACGGAACGTCGCCGCGGTAAACGCCTTGCTCTGGGCCACCCCGGTCGTCAGCCAGCGAGCATCATCCATGCGGGCCAGCGCAACCAGATTCCCGGACGAGTCTGCGACCGCGAAGCTCATGTCCCAGCCTTGTTCTTGGGCCTTGTGTTTGGCGGCGGCGATAAATTGTTCTGCCAGCGCTAAGGTGAGTGCCATAGTCTTCCTTTCTTTTTTGTTGAACGGACTCTTTCATGGCGTCAGAACCAGCTTGCCGAACACTTTACTCGCAAGCAGGTCATTCAGGGCTTGAGCAGCCTCAGCCAACGGATACGTCTTACTCACCAATGCTTTGAGTGTGCCATCGGCAAACAGTGGGGTGAGTGCGGCCGCCATCTCCGGGATAACCTGGGCAGCATTAATGAGGCTCATGCCATAGAAGGTGATATCTTTGATGAGGGCAGGCAGCACGCCGAACGTAGCGTCCGGAGCCTTACCGGTGCCCGTACCGATTAAGACAATGCGGCCGGACTTGGCAACGGCTGAGCAGTCGGCCGCCAAGTTATCTGTGGCGACATTCTCAATGATGACATCCACTCCCTTGCCCTCGGTCAGCTTGAGAACCTCGACCGCAAAATCTTGCTGTTTATAATTCAGCGCTACCTCAGCACCCAGTTCGCGTGTCCGGTCTACTTTTTCCTGTGACCCAACTGTCGTAATCACCCGAGCTCCCGCGGCTTTGGCCAGCTGAATGGCCGCGACGCCAACGCCACCGCCACCAGCAGAGATCAGGACCGTTTCTCCCGCCTGCACTCCTGCTTTATGATGCAAGGCATAATAGGCAGTATAAAACGGTATCGGGATCGCGGCCCCCTCAGCAAAAGAAAGCGAGGACGGTAGGGGTATTGCCTCTTGGGCGAGCAGACACGTCTTTTCTGCATAGCCGGCACTCATCGCACGGCCAAATACGCGGTCGCCGACCTTAACCTGTGTAACGCCGGGACTCACGGCTTCGACCTCACCAGACACGTCCGTACCAGTGATATAGGGAAGTTTCAGGGGGGCAAGCTTGCCGGACAGCCGGACCAGATCGGCAGGGTTGATCCCAATCGCCCGGACCCGAACGAGGACCTGAGCCTCCCCCAACTCGGGGTCGGGGGCATCCTCATAGCGGAGTTGCTCCGGTCCTCCAGGTTGGTGCGCTCGCATTGCCTTCATAGCCCACCTGCCCCTATGAGCGCTGATGGTAGAGCGGATGGCCGGTGTAGGGCGTCTTGACGCAACTGAAGTGATCGCCTTCGAGATTGGCGATATACAGCGTCTGCAAGCCCGGCCCGCCGAAGGCACAGTTCGTCGGGAAGTTGAGCTTCTTGCCCTCGGCCGAATCGTCGATCAGCATGCTCCAGTTGCCGTTGGTATCAACGGCGATGACCTGATGGGCCGGAACCATATCCCCACCCGTCACCACCGCCGGCAGCGTGACATACATATTCCCGTCCACGTCAAAAGCCATGCCATCCGGCAGAGCCGGAAAATCCTTAGAGTAGATCTCAGGCTTCCCAAACGTGCCATCTTTCTTGATCTGAATGCGCAGACAGTCATTGCGGGTGCTTTCCAGCACGTAGACCGCGTCTTCTTTCGGGTCGATAGCGGTGCCGTTGGCCAGATAAATGCCCTCGGCCACGATCTCACTCTTCCCGTTCGGACGGATAACGACCAGCGCCCCTTTGGGTGAGGGAGTGGCCAATTCGGCCAGGACATTCTCAATACTCGACGTACTCGAATTCGAGACGTAGAGATTGCCCTCGGCGTCATAGCTGGCAAAATTCGGGAGGGTCAGCTTGAGTGCGCCAACCTGATCGGCAATCAGCGACACTTCTCCGCCCTGGGTAACGCGCATCATGGCCTGCTTGCCCAGATCGCAGTAGACCAGATCGCCATTGCGGTCCATAGTCACCCCATTGGGGATAGAACCCTCGGGCAGTGTGACGAGTTCACTCACTGTGCCATCGGGTGTGACCTTATACATAATGCCGTTGCGGCCACCGCCAAAGACGTTGCCCTCCTTGTCCACCACCACTCCCTCAGCCTGTAATACACCCTTGCCAAAAACATCGACCTGATCAACTGAAAATGTTGCCATGGGAGATCCTCCTTTTTCTCCAGATATCGATACGCTACGCCTCGACGCCGGCCGCCTCAGCCGCCTCTCTCTGTTTCGTAAACGTCACCTTGCCAACTTCCGAGCCGCTCAGGACCACCAGCAGATTGGCTTCCTCGTCCCCGATATTCCGAAAGCCTTCTGAGGTTCCTGCCGGAAAGGAGATTGTATCCCACGGTCCGAGGACGACCTCATTTTCGCCTTTATCTCCCCAGAAAAAGGCGCAGGTGCCGGACAGCACCACAAACACCTCGGGTTTCGGATGGCTATGCAACGGGGCACCCTTTCCCGGACTGACCTTATTGATGGCCATGGTAAAGCCGTGGTCGCCCTTGATCGCCGGACTAGTCTTTCCCGCCCGACCAATCAGCGCATACCCCTGGGTGCCGTCAGGTTTGTAGTTCTTGATAAAGCTCGCGTAGTCGATCGGTTGCAGTTCTTCAAACCGGGCAACGCTCGTGTTCATACTTTCTTGTCCGTTTGCCATGGTACCTCCTTCGTGGCTATCGGTTTAAATAATCCCCTCTTCTCTCCAACGTGTCAGGGCCGCTTCCGTATGTCCTAACCACTCGCCATACACCTCGCTATTATGCTCTCCGGGTTGTGGAATCGGTCCGATTTTTCCGGGAGTGTCCGAGAATTTGACGGTCAGCCCAGGCACATACGTCCGCCCTTTTTCGTGATCCTCAATTTCAACCAGCATTTTCCGCTCCCACAGGTGGGGATCGTGGGCCGCTTGCGGGATGGTATGCACCGGCCCGACCGGAACCTCGGCCTGCTCCAGGACTTGCACGACCTCTGCCACCGTCTTGTCTTTCAGCCACTCATCGACTAGCGCATTGACCTCGTCCGCATGCGACGCCCGCCCTGCGATACTGGAGAAGCGTTCGTCGTCCACAAGATCCGCTCGGCCGATTCCGCGACAGAACCGCCCCCACATATGCTGGGGTACGGCCAGGATATAGACCCAGCCGTCCTTGGCTTGGTAGGTGTTGCACGGGGCAATGCCGCCAGGGGTGTTACCCCGCCGCTGAGGTTCCTTGCCGGTGAGGAGATATTGGGCAATCGGAATCTCCATCAGCGTATAGCCGGTGTCGAGCAGGCACACGTCAAGGGACTGGCCCTCTCCGGTGACATCCCGGCGGTGGAGGGCACCCAACGCCCCAATAGTAGCGTGTAGCGCCGTGATCCGATCAATGATGGGAGAGTTGGTCATGACCGGCGGACCGTCGGGAAATCCGGTAAAGCCCATGAGGCCGGACATGGCCTGGCCAATCGGATCGTAGGCGGGTCGGTCCCGGTACGGCCCTTTCTGTCCAAAGCCGGAGACGTTGATGAGGATAAGCCCAGGGTTGAGCCGTTTGAGCGTCTCATACCCCAGGCCCATCTTAGCCATGACACCCGGCCGGAAATTCTGGAGCAGCATATCCACTTTAGGTACAAGCGCTTTAAGGAGAGCGATGCCCTGCTCGCTGCGCAGATTCAGCGTAATGCTCTTCTTCCCGCGGTTGTACGCGGACCAGTAGACGCGGCCCAAGCCACGTGACTCGTCCCCACCCGGCGCTTCGACTTTAATGACCTCCGCACCCAGATCGCTGAGCACCATCGCACAGCGTGGACCGGCCTGATAGCGTCCGAGGTCGAGGACTTTGATTCCGTCGAGACAGCCTGCCATGACGTTCATTCCTTCTGGAGAGTAAGCGCGTCTATCTCTATGTATCAAGGCCATACAATTGGGCCGCATTCCCGGCCACCATCTGATAGACCTCGCCTTCAGGCACCCCGGCGAAATCTTTGGCGATCTGCTCGACCGAACGCGGAAACGTGCCTTCCGTGTGCGGATAGTCTGCACCCCACATCAAGCGATCCACGCCAATGATATCGCGGGTCTGAATGCCAGCTCGGTCGTCCTCAAATGTGGCCCAGAACTGGCGCTTGAAATACGTGCTCGGTTTTTCGTCGAGCTTGGGTTCCATCCAGCGACGATGATCGTTCCACCAGTGATCCATAAAACCGAGCATAGAGGCGATCCAACCGACGCCACCCTCAGCGATCACAAAGCGCAGCTTTGGATAGCGTTGGGGTGCGGCACTCCAGAGCAGGTCGACAAAACCGCGCATGGGCTGGAACATCTTCATTTCAACCACGGCCATGCCCGTGCCCATGCGTTGGTATTTCGAATAAAACTCTTCGGCCGTTCCCGTGCCGGAATGGGTAGCAACGGGCAGTCCGATATCTTCGAGCGTACTCCACAGACGCTCATAGTCCGACGTCACGTAAGAACGATCTGGCACGTCCGCGGGAATCGTGAGGGTCCGCAGACCCCGCTTGGCACACCGCTCGGCTTCCTCACACGCCCATTCGAGCGGGCCGCGCACGGGCAGCAAGCCTGCGCCAAGCAGGCGATCTGGCGCAGCCGCACAGAATTCGCTCAGCCAGTCGTTATACACCCGCATGGCTTCGCGCTGGTATTCGGCATCTTGAAGCGTGAAGAATTGAAGTCCGAACGCGCCCGCGTAAATAACCTCAGCCCGGACATGGTCCAGGTCCTGGTCAAGCAGTCGCTGCTGTGGGTCCCATGCCCCTGGTCGTGTATCAGCGTGCCGACTCGCCATGGTCTCAATGCTGCCGGCGAGCTTGTCTTCCATGGTGGCACCTTCGAGCCCAACCGGAAATGGCGTCAGCCCATCAATAATGTAATAGTCAGCATCTTCGCGCGCTTCGACCCGTGGGGCGCGGTCACGAAAACGTTTGTCCATGCGCGTGGTCCACAGGTCTGCTGGCTCAACAACATGGCCGTCCGCAGACACATAGCCTTGGGTACTTACCTCCATCATTCCTCCTGTGTTCCCTCGGTTTAACTCGTTTCCGGCTCAATTATTGCACGGCGAGCCCATACAACTGCGCCGCGTTACCCGTCACCATCTGGTACACCTCAGCTTCCGGCACGCCCATAAAATCCCGCATGATCTGCTCTTGGGAGTAGGGGAAGGTTCCTTCCGTATGTGGATAGTCCGAACCCCACATGAGACGATCAACGCCGACCAGTTCGCGGGTCAGAATTCCGGCCCGGTCATCCTCGAATGTGGCCCAGAACTGACGCTTGAAATACGTGCTCGGTGCTTCGTCCAGCTTCGGCTCCATCCAGAGGCGGTGATCGTTCCACCAGTGATCCATGAAGCCGAGCAGCGAGGCTACCCAGCCGATACCGCCTTCGACCACCACAAAGCGCAGTTGTGGGTAGCGTTGCGGTACGGCACCCCAGATGAGATCGGCCATGGCGCGCATCGGCTGCAAGACCTTGTTGTCGGTCACGCCGAGCCCTGTGCCGAGACGCTCTATCTTGGCAAAAATGGCCTCACCCGTTCCAGTTCCCGAGTGAGTCGCAACCGGGAGCCCGATGTCCTGCAATGCATCCCACATGGGGTTATAATCGGCGTGGGCATACGAGCGTTCCACCTCGGCCGGGATCAAGACTGTGCAAATGCCCTTCATCCTGGCTATACGCTCGGCTTCCTCAACCGCCCACTCGACCGGACCCCGCATGGGCAGTAAGGCTGATCCCAGCAGGCGGTCTGGCGCTGCCGAGCAAAACTCACTGATCCAGTCGTTATAGACCCGAATGATCTCACGCTGATATTCAGCATCCTGAACGTGGAAAAACTGGAGGCCAAACCCGCCCGGATAAATCACCTCAGCCCGTAGATGATCGCGCTCCTGATCGACCAGACGCGGCTGTGGGTCCCACGCGCCGGGTCGCGTTTCGGCATGCCGACGGCCTTTTGGGGTGGTGACCTGACCCTGCATTTTCTCCTCAATGGTTACGCCTTCAAGGCCCACCGGGAACTCGGTCAGCCCTTCTATAATGTAGTAGTCAGCCTCTGGCCGTGATTCGACCCGCGGAGCACGGTCACGAAACCGTTTGTCCATCCGGGTGGTCCACAGATCCGCCGGCTCAACTACGTGACCATCGGCAGAAACATACCCATTCGTGCGTATCTCCATCTCGAATCCCTCCTTTATGGATACAGAGCACGCGAAAAAAACGGGGAACCGGAGAGCAGTTCTCCGGTTCCCCGTCAGTTGGTTCCAATAGGCGGGCGAACAAGCCCAGCGGCTTGCCTAGCGGGCCGCGCCGTTACGCAGGAGTGCGCCCGAGGTATTCCCGGTGCATTCACCATTCTGGAAGGTCTCTTCACCGTTGACCAGAATATGCTTATAGCCCTCGGCTTTTTGGACCCGTCGCCACTCGTTCGCCGGCAGATCGTGAGCAATCTCGCCCGGCAGAGCCTTAACGGTATCGGCATCGTAGACCACGACGTCGGCCGCTTGGCCTTGACGTAGCGTCCCACGGTCCGTGATACCCGCGGCCCAGGCCATGATCCCGCTCAGGCGGAAGTGCGCCTCTTCCAGACTCATGACGCCCTGCTCGCGTACCAGCCAGGACAGCACCTCGGTCGGATAGATGGCCGGCGTAATGAACTTCACGTGCGCCCCACCATCCGACACACCCGGCAGCGTGTAGGGCGAGCCCATCAGCTCTTTGTAGCCCTCGATGTTGGCGTTGCCCACCGGGCCAGCCCACTCGGTGCGCAGGTCGTCGGCCACAGACAGGTCGAGCATGGCATCGATGACGTGCTTGCCTTCCTTCTCGGCAATCTGCTGCACGGACATGCCCTCGTACTGGAGTTTGAGTTCGGTATTGCGAACCTTGCGCGCAATAAACTCGTGAAAATCACCAAAGACGACATTCATCGTTTCCATGCCGCCCTGATCGTAGTCCTCACGCATTTCCTTGCGCAGTTCAGGTTTCGACAGTTTGGCTTTACGCTCTTCGACCGTTCCGAGCGTAGCTTCCTTCCAGGCCGGAATGCCATCAAACAGGTTCCAGTCTTCCAGGGTCATCCGCACTGGAGCCCGAGCCGTGACGCCCTGTCCAAACACGCGAGCGCCGCGTTCGTTGGCCGCATTGACCCAATTCAGCTGGGCCTGGTGGGACTCAGGATGCTTGTCACTGATTAACATGGCATTGTACAGCAGCGGCTGACCGGCTGTCTTGGTCATTTTTTCCAGGAATCTGAAATCATCCTCAACACCAAACGTACCTTCGCTTGCACCGGACTGGGTAAACTGAATGCAGCCCTCGCCCACTTCGCTCATGGCTTTGGCCATATCCATATAGAACTCATCCGGCAGGATGTCGGTGATCATCGGCGTGCCGTCATAGTCGCGCTGCACGGACACTCGGCTCTCAGGCACCAGACGCTGGGCGGACCAACCCGCGGCACCAGCCTTCACGGCTTCCTTGTACAGGCCGGTAATGATGTCCATCTCTTCTTTATTGGGGAAGCGCTTCTTGGCGTCATCAAAACCACCCATCACATACGCCACGGCCGGGGCGAGCGGGAAGAGATGGGAGACATTAACGCCCAAGGGCATGCGGGACAGACGGTCCATGTATTGCGGGAAGGTTTCCCAGTCAACCTTCATCGACACCCGCATGGGCTCCAGTGGAATCGCTTCGGTACGGGACAAAGCCAACATGGCCCGGTCGGCGTCTTGCGGCCGCAGCGGAGCAAAACCAAATCCACAATTCCCAATAGTAACGGTGGTCACACCGTGCCAACTGCCGATCGTGCAGTACGGGTCCCAGTGTAACTGGGCATCATAGTGGGTGTGCAGATCGATGAATCCCGGAGCAACGATCTGCCCGCTGGCATCAATCTCTTTTTTAGCGTCGCTGCTGCTGATTTTTCCAATCTCGGCAACCTTCCCGTCCTTGATACCAAGGTCGGCCTGATAGCGCGGCACCTTCGTTCCGTCGACGATCGTACCGTTTTTAATCACTGTATCAAACTGTGGCATGCTACCCTCCTTTGTGGTTTTACGAATACTCTATCATCGCCATACTCTCAGAGAAATCTGCTGTCAACCTTCGGGTAGAAAAAATAATTCTCTTGCCTGGAGGGGCTCTGCCGTGACGGTCGATTGCCATCTCTATTCACCTTCTCAGTAGGTTTCGCGTACTGACTGGTCTCCTCATGAGCGAAAATGCGGCATGACCTCCTGAGCAAACAATTCAAGGCACTCGGTCACCTTATCGAGTGCGAGTCCTGGCAGATGCATGCCCATTGCCAAATGGGTCACCCGCGTTTCATCTTGGTAGCGTTGCAAGGCATGAATGCAATCGTCCGGGGTTCCCACAATGGGCGCCCCGCCCGGAATGGTGGGATCGATGTGACGCAGCTCCTCGATGCTGGGCACCCGCCCCATAGCTCGGTCGGCTCGCAAGTCACCGGCTTCTTTGAGCAACGGAAAAGCAGAGGAAAAGAGATAATGCATATGCTCACCAACGAGGTCCCAGGCTTTGTCCCGACTCTCTGCTACATAGACCCAGCGCAGTTGGGCTAAGTAGTAATCTTTCGGATTCCGGCCACAGCGTTCCAACTCATCATCGTAGGCCCGCTGCTGGGCAACCTCTCCCGTGCCCATCAGGTGAAACCCCATCCGTGCCGCTCGCTGCACAGCCTTCTTGCCACGGGCGCCGATCCAGATCGGCGGATGCGGTTGTTGGACGGGACGGGGCGTGAGACGGACATCGGTGAGATGATAATAGTCTCCGTCAAAAGAGAAGGACTCGTTTGTCCAGAGTCCCTGAATAACAGAGAGGTCTTCTTCCAAGCGCGCGTCGCGCTGCTCACGGGGAAAGCCGAAGGCATGAAATTCTTTATTGCGATAGCCTTTGCCCACCCCAAGATCGAATCGGCCATTGGACAGAATATCCACGGTGATGGAATCCTCGGCCACGCGCAAGGCGTGTTGAAAGGGTAGGATTAAAATAAACGTGCCGATCCGGATACGTGTCGTGCGGGTGGCAATACCGGCAGCGAGGGGCAACAGCGCAGGCGACCAGCCATCCGTGTCGAAGTGGTGCTCGGTCAGCCAGATATGATCGTAACCGAGTTCCTCGACTTTGACGATTTGGTCCAGCAGGTTCTGATACAGTTCAGGAAAAGACCGCTCCCAGCGAGCCGGATTCCAGAACGGCATGAGTAGACCGAATTTCACGTTACCCCTCCTAATACAGACGGCCTAGCAGAAGTGGAGGAATTATTCAAAGCCAATTTCCCTTTTTTCTTCAGCCTGTTACCATCTATTGGCGAATGAAGGTTCGTTCAGTCCTATTGTCTCATAGGTCTGTTTTCCACTGCTCGTGCAATGCTCCTCTCAACTGTTATCTTGAGAGTGGGTTTGCGACCAATTACTGGCCCTCTATAGTGAAGACGTAGAGTATGGATGGACGAGTACAATACTCGACTGAAGAAAACCTATGGGTGGCACCGATAAACTAGGATGCCATACGGAGACAGCAGTGAAAATCTTTTACTCTTGGCAATCTGATCTGCCCAATTCTACTAATCGAAGCTTTATTCAAACGGCCCTTGAAAGAGCTGCTCAATCGATTCGTAATGATCCAGCTATAGCAGTGGAGCCCGTCGTTGACCGGGATACGACAGGGGTTCCTGGTTCTCCCGATATTGCGGATACGATACTTGAAAAGATTGATAGTTGTCAGGTCTTTGTTTGTGATGTCTCCATCATTAATCCCGATAATGGTCAGCGGCCTACGCCAAATCCCAACGTCTTACTTGAGTTGGGCTTCGCTCTGAAACGGCTAGGATGGCCGTATATAATAATGATTTTCAATTCTGCCCGCTCACCTGTAGAACACCTCCCTTTTGACCTACGCACGAAACGGGTGACCGTATACTCAGTGCAGGAAGATGATCCAGACAAAGCGGGCAAGCGACGCCAGCTAGAGTCTCAGCTAGTAGCCGCTCTCCAACAGATACTTCAGTATCGAGACCGCTCTGTTTCCAGCGACACGTCTCTTGAATACAACGGGCAGCCAACAGAAGAAGACTTCTCCTGGCGTGACCAGATGCGCGTAGAAGCGCTAGAAGGATTCGCCCAGTCAGGATTCTCTACCTATGTAGAAGCATTTGCTACCCTATCCCAACCGCGAATCAATTACTCCCCGGCTGAATTACTACAAGTAGCGCGTTCCTCCATGATCGATACGTTTGGGTGGCCAATCGGTATTATGGATTTGAATACGGAATCGCTGAAGCCCCGACCAACGAGTAGCGGCATTGTTAATACGGTGATCCGGGAGGAGGAATCCTATGACTTCTGGGCACTCCGTCGAGACGGATCATTCTATTTGCTGCAAACCCTCTTTGAGGATTCCCGAGGAGCAACCGATCAATTGTTCTTCAACACGAGGATCGTGAGAACCGCAGAAATGCTTATGTATCTCTCCAGACTCTACGAAGGGCTTAACGTCCCCAATAATACGACTGCAACCTTTATTCTTCGCCATGTGGGGCTCGCTGGTAGATATATATCTGCCACAAGTAACCGTCCGACGTTCCGTCCTTCCAGCCCGACAAGTGAAAAAGAAATCGAATCAACAATCACTACTGATCTCTCAGCTCTCGATGGGTCGCTCTCTCAACACGTGCAAAATCTTCTTGACCCTGTTTTCATGCTCTTTGATTTCTTCCAGCCTGGGCAAGAAAGATACAATCAGATCGTGACAGACTTCAAACGAGGAAGGCTGACTTGAGGGATGTTCTCTATCTATATCAATCTTCGAGTAGAGGGACCGTTGGGTGACCAGACTACTATGTGGATGTATAGGAATACGGTCGGGAGTAGCCAACGCTTCCCCTCACTCCCCATCTAGTTCTGTGATAAGCTCGTCGATATTCCAGATACGGAGTGCAAGATTGACGAAATCGTTAACGTCAATCGATTGGGTTCCGAACATCATGTCATTTCCCTGAACATCATAGTATCGGTATTCGTATCCGTTCCAGTTGGCGACGGCTCCACGGACATTGAACTTCAGTTTCTCTACTAACTCGTCTCGATTCTGATCATGCCCTTGTTTAATGGCAGCCAGATACCGGTCAATGGTAGAGGCACAACGACTAATAGCCCGACCTACGAGGAAAGTGTTAGCTCCAAATTTGACCTTCCAATCCCCGTGAATGCCATCCATTCTGTCAGAATGACCCGGTGCACGCCTGAGACCATATGGATGATGCCACCACGCAGATTCCTCTATGAAACGGATAGCTAGCTCTCGGGGAACATTTGTTATTTTAATAAGGGGAGTCACAGTAGTATGCGACTTGGCAATTCTTCTGTTTCTTATCAGAATTCTACGGTTTAATCTTTTCCGTTCCTCCTCTTTCTGCCGTTCACGAGTCAACTCAAACGACCATATTTTCTTTTCGAGATCGTTAGCAGCCCTCCGCGAGGAAAGAAACATCCGACGAACCTGCGGCAACAATCGTTCGACATCTGAAACCATCTCCGCTGAAATTGTTTGTCTTTCGACAAGCCAAGGTTCGAGATCCTCTTCTATTTTCCTCACTTCGTCCTGAGAGTTAATCAGGAGGCTTGCCTCACGGTTTCTAATTCCATTAGCTGTGAGATTCTGGCTTCCAATTGTGGCTAGCCTATCGGATACAAGGACAACTTTGGCGTGAAGCCTAGGGAGATGAAAGAGAGCGTATCCGGCATCAAACAAGTTACGGAGGGTTTTGATCGAAGATGCACCACTAGCAAAGTTTTCAACTGAGAAAAGTGTGTACACTTCACAATTGGCTGAAGGCACTTTGGTAATGATCGCTTCGGCAGTACTTGAGGTGAGATAAGGAGAAAGGATAGTCACCTTTCCACTAATTTTCTCTAGTTCTTTCTTCCATCTACGGTCGATGCTTCTAAGATATATTTCACTCATATGTCTGCTGATACCCGCTATATTATCGAGGGTATAATAGTAGCAATCCGGACCATATTTTACGCTTTATACGGAGGGGTCGGAGAATAAAGGCATAGCAAGTTGCCCCCTACACAGTCCAACAAAGGGTAGTGTCTCACTTTGCAACTTCTGACCAGGAAAAACGGGGCAGTCCGCCCTCTCCCCAGCTCCCTCTCAGGCATCGTGTTCTCCTCTCGGCTCCCGGACACCGCGCTGACGCGTATTCGGTAGGCCGTTCGCTTCCTAACACGGCTACCAACCGGTTGTCCCTAGTAATTTCTGAGGAAATTATGAGGGGGGGGTCCTGCTCCGGCTTGGCTCCAGGCCGAGGGGCGCCCGGCGGGAGCAGGACTGCCCGGTCACCGAAGGCCCTGAGACGGGAGGGAGGGGCGGACCGAACGCGGAGAAGAACAAATTGCAAACGGAGACACTACCCAACAAAGCTTAATCTGGCCGGAGATCGGGAACGTCTCTTTAGCGTCGGTCGTACAACGGATGCCCTTTTCTCCCGAGGTGGACTTTCGCAACGTGGTCGGCTTCAAGATGGGCGATATACAGATCGTCAAAATTCGACCCACCAAAGGCGCAGTTGGTCGGCCCCTGAGTTTTTGTCCCGTCCGGATCGTCAAGAAGCACGGATAGCTGACCATTCGGATCGAGCACCACCAAGCGGTTCACCATGGGTAAGGTAATAATGAGATACTCTTCGGCATCAAAGGCCATGCCATCGGGCAGCGCCCCTAAGTCTTCACCAAACGCTTCGGGGCTGCCATGGGTCCCGTCCTTATGCATCGCAATCCGAATGCAGTTATTCTGACTTGATTGCAGCACGTATACGGCCTGTTCTTGGGGATCGATCGCCGTCCCATTCGCGAAGTAGATACCGGTCGTCACGACTTCCCCACGGCCATCCGGTCGCAAGCGGACGAGCGCTCCCTTCGGTGATGGATTACGCAGTTCTTCCATCAGCTTATCAAAGTTGCCAAATGTCAGATCGGTCGAGTTGGACACATACAGGTTTCCCTCGGCGTCAAAAACCGGGAAATTCGGGAGGGTGAGTTTGATATCGCCGACCTGATCGGCAAACAGACTGACCTGGCCGTCCGGCGTCACTTTGAGCACCGCGGCCTTGCCAGGGTCACACACAAAGAGGTTCCCCTGTTGGTCGAGGGCCATCCCCGCTGGTCGGCCGCCCGTGCGCGCGCATTCCGTGACGGTTCCATCCGGCGCCAGCTTGCGGATCACACCGTCTGTTCCCCCGCCATAGACGTTCCCTTCACGATCAACGACAACGCCCTCCGGACCTTTGAATCCAGTCGCCGCCGTTTCCACCTGGTCCAGACTGAGTTGTTGGTAGGCCATGGTTACCTCCTGAGGGATGTTGTTTTCGTTATACGTCGGGATTGCTATCTCCCCATCTTGAGCCGATTCTCTTGCGCCCAGCCCTCTTTGAAAGGCACGGTAAAATACGGGGTGAGCGACATCTTCTTAAACTTCCACTCGCCATTCTGCCTGACATACTCGTCGTCATAGCGAGCGGCCACGAAATACGCCTCCCCTTTTGAGATGGTCTTTGCTTCGAGGTAGGCATAGCCCTTGCCCGTATCCCCCTGCACCTCAACCGCGTGGTTATGCATAAACTGTTTGACAAAAGACAACAGATTTTCGACTCCTTGAAAAAACTTTGTCAACTCGGCCCGGCCGGTGGCTTTGCCCAGATAGTCAAAATCGAGGATAGCATCCTCAGTGAACAGGTCGGGGATAGCTTCCAGTTCCCCCTCGTTGATGCACTCGTGGTAACGAAACCGTAGCGAGCGGACGGCTTCACGGTCACTCAAATCCTGAATCTTTGCTTCCAGTGCCTGCAAACGGGCTTCGATATCCTGAGACATTGTCTCCTCCCTTTTAGCTTTGTTCTTTTGGTTCCAAACCTTCAAACCACGGCAGCACCAGGGTCTCATTGATGGTGTAGGTCAAAGCATGGCTCCAGTCGGGCAGCTCGGTGTACTTCACCTTGTAGCCGATGTGTTCGAGCAGTTCATTCGATGAGCGAATGGCTTCAACCGGAAAGATGAAGTCATGCACACCGTGAATCACATGAATCGGCACGTTGATGCCTCGCTTCTGTCGCAGCATGCCATCCGTGGCGGGGCTCAGTTCGCCCGCAATGGGCGCTATCCCGGTAAAGAGTTCGGCCTGATCCAGCCCCAGCAGATAGGTATAGGTCCCACCGTCAGAGAGACCGGACAGATACACCCGCGAACGATCAACCTGGTAAGTCTCACACACCGTGTCAAACATGGCCCGGATGGACCGGCTGTCAACCGGCGGTTGCAGGACGGACCACGTCGGCCCTAAGGATTTTGGCGACAGCAGCAGATAACCTTTGCTCTTGGCGGCACGAAGCCACGTCCAGATGTAATCATCACCCCGGCCATATCCACCGTGAAGACAAACGATGAGGGGCCAGGCTTTGTCGGGGCTGTAGTATTCCGGGACGTATAGCGAGTATTCGGCATGTTCCTCGGTCTGCGGCTGATGGATCATGCCGACCGGCACCGCCACACCGTCAGCCCGCGTCTCCAAGGCGTCGCGCTGGGACTCGGCCTCCGGCAACAGCCAGTACTGGTAGAGCGTCGAGAGATGAGCGCGGTGGTTATATAAGAGATCCAGTCCTCGACACAGCGAGAAGCGACTGTTGACAAACGCGCCGCCAAAATTTGGCCCCGGCGCTCCGCCAAGAAAAGTTGTGCTGCAATTGTTAAGATGAGTCAGCGCGGCACAGAAGGCTGCATGAAACTCGGCGAGTTCTTCGGACGGTTCGAGGCTGGTAACACTGGAGAGTGCGGTTTCAAAAAAATCACCAAGAGTGTCTCTCACTCGTCCCTGCGCCTCCGGGATCTTGCCGAAGTGCATATTCTCCTGAACGTCATCAAACGTTCGCAAAAAGAGCAGGATTTTTTCTTCCAGCGGCCGAATAGACTTCTGGTACTGTTCCTGGCTCATCATGCTTAATCCTGGCCCCCTTTCGCGTCTCTCTCCCGGCTTCTTTCCCCGTACGCGCCGCCTTTGTACAATCCTTTGCATCTGCTTGCAAATTGCCCTATCGTACGCAGGAGTTGGCTGACACAAAAGGAGAGGACTATGAGCACAGCAACGGCCCAGAGTGTCCCGCAGAATACGCATGAGTTAGCCGAGCGATTTGGCGATCCAGATCAACTCGCCGTCAAGCATAAACTGCCCTATATCGACGAAGCCGCCGCACGGTTTCTTGAGCAGTGTCCGTTTGTGATCGTCTCAACGGCAGACGCCCAGGGGCGGTGCGACGCCTCACCCAAGGGCGATCCGCCGGGCTTTATCAAAATCGCAGATAAACACACCCTCTACCTCCCAGACCGGGCCGGCAACAAAATGTTCCAGAGCATCAATAACATTCTGGAGAACCCACACGTTGGCCTGCTCTTTCTCATTCCGGGTGAGGAATGGACCATGCGCGTCAACGGCCGCGCCCGCATTGCCGATGAGCCTCAGCTCCTGGAAAAACTCAGTGCTCGGGGCCGCCCGGCCCAGCTTGCCATCGAAGTCTCAGTCGAGGAATGCTACTTCCACTGCCCCAAGTCGTTCAAACGGGCCGAGCTGTGGAATGCGGAGAAATTCCACAGCTACGAAGGCGACTCGTGGGGCGTCATCCTGGCCCAACGGACAGAGATGGAAAAAAGAAAGGCCGCGGAGTTGGATGATATGATCGAAGAGGCGGTCAAGAATTTGTAGCGGCTATCGGCTCGATTCGTGAGGACAGCATGCCAACGCTGCGTATCGATGAGTCCCTCGATCTGTACTACGAACTCGACGATTTTACTGACCCCTGGACCGTCCCGGAAACCATTCTCCTCGTACACGGCGTTGCCGATACGAGCCAGGCCTGGTTCGCCTGGGTGCCACGTCTGGCCCGGCAATTTCGGGTGCTGCGGCCGGACCTGAGAGGTTTTGGGTATTCTTCTATTCCGCCGGCGGACTATGGCTGGTCTCTGCAGGGCTTTGCCCAAGACCTCCGGACTCTGCTCGATCGGCTGGAGATTGCGGCCGTTCACGTGGTGGGACAGCGCGTCGGTGGAAGCGTCGTCATGCAATTCGCGCATGACTATCCCGAGCGTGTTAGAAGCCTGACCGTCATTGGTGGACCGGCGACGCTCTCCAAAAGTGCGCTCAACCCGGACGCCTGGCTCACGCAGGTCCAACAGGACGGGGTCGAAGCCTGGGCACGCAGTACAATGGATCGTCGTTTGGGCAATGTGAGCCCGGCGATGAAGGAATGGTGGATTAGCGCCATGGGCAAGGCGTCACCCGAGGTGATGGCCGGAATCTTTCGCTATGTCGGAAACATGGACATCACTGCCCTGCTGCCCCAGATCCAGTCCCCAACCCTGGTAATCACCAGCGACCGGAGCGCGCTAGCTTCGGTCGAAACCGTGCGTGACTGGCAGACGCGTATTCCGAACTCTCAGCTTTTGGTTCTCCCCAGCGCGGCCTATCATCTCGCGGCGGCGCTACCGCAAGAATGTGCGGCGGCAACGCTCGGGTTTATTGCGAGCCTGACCGATTGAACGCTTTTCTCCACCTATGCTGACAGACTATCGTCTGCAACACATTCTCCAGCGTTATATGTAAGGCGGCCAGGGCAATGCCCTGGCCGTTCTCAGTACTACTGTAGGGGCGAGAAGCTGGCCGGGGTCAGAATTTTGTTGTACTGGCTGACAACCATGCCTTGTGCCTTGGGACGGAACGCTTGCATCTGAGGGTCTGCTGCCTGGGCTGCCCGGGCTTGCGCTCGATGATTCATGTCCTCATAGGCCCAAATGTGGACGACCTCGTTTAACGGACCGACCTCGGTTGACCACCAGCCGACCAGTTTGGAGTATTTGCTGATAACCGGCAGCCCTTCTTCTTCTATGAGCGCCTGAAACTCCGGCACCTTACCCGGTTGCAGCGTATACACACGCATCTCATACACCATAGTCTGATCCTCCCTGTTTTTAAGATTTTCAACTCCCAATTAAAGGTTTCTCGTACCCTTCGGATAGTGGTGTCAAAGTCCACCTTCACCGACTTAGAAACGCAGAGACCTGATGAAGGTTACACAAACTCCGGCACAGCTCTGGTCGGCTGCCTCCGTGCGGCCGACCTACGATACTGACCGACCACCACCCCATACCCTTTCTTGTTTTTGCTTATTCCCCACTCCTTAGATGTATCCCGGTCTCTGTTTTTACTCGTTCTCCGTTCCTGGGTCTTCACTCACACCATCCGTCCCTGCCCTATGCGCCTCGTTCCACTCACGTGCCAAGCGCTGGGCTTCGGCGATCTGGGCCGGGGTCATTTGCTTTGCAACGGTATCGCGCAGTTCACGCGCATCTTCCAAATTCGTCCCAGCGAGATTGAGCCACATATGAGCCAAAGTGTAATCCTGCGAAACTCCCTGACCACTCCCGTAGAGGCGGCCGAGATTGGCCTGTGCGACAGTATTGCCCTGTTCGGCGGCCCGGCGATACCATTGCACCGCCTCGGTGTAATCCTGCGAGACCCCTCGGCCGACGTTGTACATGTAGCCGAGATTGAACTGCGCATCCGCGTAGTCCTGCTCAGCAGCCCGGCGATACCATTGCACCGCCTCAGCATCATCCTCCGGGACCCCTTGACCCACGGAGTACATGTGGCCGAGCTTATTCTGCGCGATAGGGAGTCCCTGTTCAGCGGCTCGACGATACCATTTCGCCGCCTCGGTATAGTCCTGCGTAATACCTTGGCCCTCATGGTACATGATACCGAGATTATTCTGCGCGGCCGCGTCTCCGGCTTCAGCAGCTCGGCGATACCATTGCACCGCCTCAGTATAATCCTGCGGGACTCCTTGGCCGACGTTATACATGTAGCCGAGATTGGACTGCGCATCCACGTTTCCGGCTTCAGCGGCCGCTCGGCAGGCAACGAACCGAGTTGCGGGTGTCAGATCAGTCCTGAAACAGTTTTCGATATCAACGTCCTCTGCCGTAACGGGACCTACCCCCACACAGGCCCACAACAAGACGATACAGATGAGAAGCCGACCGATAGGCTTCATGGTAACGCTTTCTCCTTCTTCACTGAAGTGGAAGCGCAGAGACCTGATAGGATATTACGCAAACGCCGGGGCGACCTTAGTGGCAAACAGCTCAATGTCTTCGAGGAGTTGGTCTTGGGGTTCGAGACCGTTGTAGGCGACCAGGGAAAAATACTCGAACGGAATCTCCTCATAGACCTCGGCGACCTGGCGTTTGACATCATCGACCGTGCCGGCCACGATCAGCCCCGTGTTGAGTACCCGCTCAAGCATGGACCCGCTGCCTTCGCTGAGTAAAACCGGAAAGAAGTGTGAGGCAAATTCCGAGAAAAACGGCACGATGCATTTTTCCACTTTTTCGTAGGCTGCTTCTCGTGTCTTGCCGACATACAGGAAGCGCAACAAGCCTTGCCCCTGTCCGGGGCTGAGTGTCTGCCCACGCTGGGCCGCGCCTTCCCGGTAGGCGGCGTCCTGAATACGTGCCCCGGCCATGGGCGCAAAATAGCAACAGGTAAAGTCCTGCTCACCCGACCAACGCGCCGAGTCCGCACTGCCCGACGAACTAATAAAGACGGGTGGATGTGGCCGTTGGTAGGGCGCCGGCACCACGCTGATCTGACTGACGCGGTTGTGCTCGTCAATCTCTCCGGGCGCGCCATACTCCCGGGCACACGGATAGGCCGGATAGTCTTCGATGCCTTCGTGCGGGAACGGTACTTTGAAGAACTCGCCATTGTACGAAAAGCTCGGTTCGGTCCAGGCTTTTTTGACAATGGTAACCATCTCACGAAATATTTGTTGGTTGACGTCGTCAGCCGTGGCCTGTTGCTCGGACTCGCGGTTCGACAGGGTCGGCAGCGTGTTGTACTGCTGCCCGAGCGTTCTGACCCAACGCGCCTGATAGCCTCGGGCAAAGCCGACAAAGAACCGCCCTTTGAGAATATGATCCAGCACCGCGGTCTCTTCGGCGACGCGCAACGGATTTTGCGTGCCCATGACATAGCCTAACTGCCCCATCCGCATCTGTTTGGCATACGGGCCCAGCCAGGCGTTCATCAGTCCGGGAGTGGGCAGCATCTCAAATCCCTCAGAGTGGAAATGATGCTCAATAAAACTCATACCCCAATAGCCAAGCTCGTCCGCGGCTTTCACGATATCGACCATGCCGTCAACGATCTGGGCATAACGCTCAACGTTGCGTCCGACAGGGCGCAACTCACGCCGTTCTTCGTTAGAGCGCACCGGCATTGAGGGAACCATTTGAATCATTGTTTTCATTACTAAGTCCTCCTGAGTGACCTTCCTGCCTTATCCGTCCGTGTCCGCTTTCGTCAAGCGTCCGAGCGTCACACGCCTTGCACCCTCCCCCAGACTTCGACTACGCTCCGAGCCGGAGGGTCAACGTATGGGGCTCCAGGAGCTGTGTGACACTGTCTGCATTGTTGGTGTGGGTGATACCAGACAAGGCGCGGTCCCGGACAAGACTGGCGACGAGTTGGCCATAGAGGCGGCGCGGGCAGCGTTAGAAGATTGTGGTCTGAAAAAAGACGATATTGACGGTTTATTTGTTCAGCCCAGCTATGGTAGGCAAGGCGATTATCTCAAAGTTGGGCTGATGCTCGGTCTCAATCCCAGGGTCGGTGGCGCGGTCGAGGCATCGGGGGCAACAGGCTGTTATATGATTCAGCACGCCGCCCTGCTGCTCAACGCCGGCATGGCCAATTACATTCTGCTGGTGTACGGCACGAACCAGAAGACGAATCGGAATAGATTCGGTGGGGCCCTGCTCGAAGAACACGCACCCTACGGCGCCTTTAATCCATCCGGACCGTTTGCATTTGCCTTTCGGCGTCACATGCATTTGTACGGGACAACCGAGGAGCAGCTCGCCACGATTGCGATTAATCAGCGCGCGCATGCCAGGCTGAACCCCAAAGCCGTCCAGCAAACACCGATCACGCTCGACGATTATATGAGTGCCCGTTACATTGTGGAGCCCCTCAGATTATTTGACTATTGCTATATCACCGACGGCGGGCACGCCTTTATCCTGACAACGGCAGACCGCGCTGCAGACCTGAGAAAGCCACCGGTCTATATTCGGGGGATGGGTCGCCAGGAGGCTTTTCGCGCGTATGAAACGCCCAACCTGGTGATGCAGAGTTTCCAGCAGGAAGCGGTCGCCAAGATGGTCTTTGATATGGCTGGCTGCACGCCACAGGACATGCAAGCATTATATGTCCAAGATGCGTACAGCCCGGCAGTGATCGCAGCCTTAGAGAATTACGGATTTTGTCCGCGGGGTGAATCAGGACGCTGGATTCAAGACGGGCGTATCGCTCTGGGCGGCGAACTCCCGCTGAACGTCAACGGGGGGCAATTGTCTGAAACCTATATGGTCGGCTGGCAAAACACCTGTGACGCCGTACGGCAGTTGCGAGGAGAATGCGGCGCGCGGCAGATCAAGGATGTGGAACTCCTCATGTGTACGTACACCGGCGGCTTGCGTGAACATGCCGGCGCATTGATTTTACGAAGCTAAACCGGAGAAAGATCCATGCCCGACTATAACAAGCCCCTGCCCGTGATCGAAAAATGGAACGAACCGTATTGGCAAGCCGCCAAACGCCATGAGTTCGTTGCCCAACGCTGCACGGCCTGCAGCTATATCCACTTGCCACCTGGGCCGGCTTGTACGAACTGTCTCAGCCCGGATCAAGCCTGGGTTCAACTCAGCGGCAAGGGCAGCATTTACTCGTATGGCATTTACCATCAGCAATGGCACCCCGGCTTTGCCGACGACATCCCCTACAACGTCGCGCTTATTGATCTGGACGAAGGACTCCAGATTATTAGCCAAGTCGTTGATTGCGAGAATGACGCCCTTGGCTGTGGTCTGCGGGTTGAAGTCACCTTTGATGATGTGACGCCGGAAATTACGTTACCAAAATTCCATCTCGTAGGGACGAAGCAAACCTGACTGCTGGGCCTCAACCACGGAGCTCACTTGGGAGGCGGCTCGGAGAAGGCGGCGGGCTTCCCTCTTACAAAAAGGAGGAATCACATGCGCATAGGATTTATTGGACTCGGCAATATGGGCGGCCCGATGGCCTCGCATATCATTGCGGCCGGACATGACGTCACCGTGTATGATGTCCGGCGCGAAGCAGCGCAGCCCCACTTACAGCACGGAGCCGAGTGGGTCGATAGCCCGCGCGCGGTTGCCGCCAGCAGTGAAATTACTTTTACTTCTCTGCCAGGCCCGAAAGAGGTTGAGGCGGTGGCACTGGGCGAGGGCGGCATTCTCCAAGGCGCACAACCGGACTCGGTCTACATCGACCTGTCAACGAGTTCACCGACCCTCATCCGGGCAATCCAAGCTGTATATCAAGAGAAAAAAGTCCACGTGTTAGACGCGCCCGTCAGCGGTGGGCCGGTCGGTGCCCAAGCCGCCACGCTGGCGGTCATGGTTGGCGGTGACCACGCCATCTATGAGCGAGTCAAACCGGTTCTTGACGCGATTGGCGATAAGGTCTCTTACCTGGGCGGAATCGGGTGCGGTGAGATTGCCAAAATCGTTCACAATATGATTGGTATCTGCTTCCAGTCTCTCCTGGCCGAGGGGTTCACTCTTGGGGTCAAAGCTGGAGTTGAACCCCAAGCGTTACTTAAGGCCGTTGCCGATGGGGCGGTAGGTCAGGGGTTGATGCTGAACTATATGGTTCCCGAAGTCATCTTCAAAGGCGACTACGACACTGTTCGCTTCGCGCTGCGGGGGGCACGCAAAGACTTGGGCTTGGCCACCGAACTGGGTCGTGAGTGTGAGGTGCCACTCAAAGTCGCCAGTATCGTGGAGCAGGAATTCATCGAAGGTCTGGCACGCGGCTGGGCAGAGCGCGACTCGACCGCTCCGTTCGCGCTACAAGAAGAACGTTCTGGCGTAACTGTACGAGCACCGAAAGCCTAGTCTCGAAATTGCAAACGGAGGCAAGGACATGCGAGTGGGATTTATCGGCTTGGGTAATATGGGTGGCCCGATGGCCTCACATATCATTGCGGCTGGACACGAGGTGACCGTACACGACCTGCGTCAAGAAGCGGCCCAGACCCAGCTTGAGCACGGGGCCAAGTGGGCTGCCAGCCCCAAAGCCGTTGCGGCTGGCAGCGAGATCACCTTCACCTCGCTGCCAGGCCCGACTGAGGTTGAAGCGGTCGCTTTAGGGGAAGAAGGAATCCTTCGCGGGTCGTACCCCAACTCCGTCTATATCGACCTCTCGACCAGCTCGCCGACCCTCATTCGAGAGATTCACGCCGCCTACCAGGAGCAAAACGTCCATGTCCTTGATGCCCCGGTCAGCGGCGGGCCGGTCGGAGCCCAGTCCGCCACGCTGGCGGTCATGGTCGGCGGTGCCCCCGCCATCTATGAGCGGGCCAAACCCGTCCTCGACGTGATTGGCAACAAGGTATCCTACGTCGGCGGGATCGGCTGTGGTCTGATTGCCAAGATTGTCCATAATATGGTCAGTAACGGGTTTCGCGCCCTCCTGGCGGAGGGACTGACTGTCGGCGTGAAGGCCGGGGTTGCGCCCGAGGCGCTCCGTCGCGCCATTGCGGACGGCGCTATGGGTCAGGGACTCACCCTGAACCACACCCTGCCACAACGCATATTCAAAGGCGACTTTGATACCGTCCGCTTTGCCTTGCATCTCGCCCGTAAAGACATTGGGCTCGCCACAAGCTTGGGACGGGAGTTTGACGTACCAATGAAAATGGCCAATCTATTGGAGCAGGAATTCATCGAAGCCCTCGCCCGCGGCTGGAGTGAGCGCGACTCGACCTCGGTGTTCCTACTGCAAGAGGAGCGGGCAGGTGTGAAAGTCCGCTCCTCATAACCCTTACTCCGCCCCTATGGCGTCCAGACCAACTTGGGCACAGTCTATATCCTCAGCCTCAGTACCGCCACTCGCCCCAACGCCGCCGAGCAATGTACCCTCAATAATAATCGGCAGTCCGCCACCGGCGAGGAGCATGGGTTCATCAATCAGCTGAGTCAAACTCTGAAATAAGTCCGGGCGTTGCTCCGCAAACTCTTCCACCGCTGCTGAAGGGCGCCGAAACGTTGCCGCAGTAAAAGCCTTTGCCTGGGCTACCTGGGTCGTCATCCAACGGGCTCCATCCATACGGATGAGCGCCACCTGTCGTCCACTCACATCGACGACGGCAAAACTCATGGTCCAGCCTTGCCTGAGTGCTTCTGCTTTGGCAGCGTCCAGAAACTGCTCGGCCAGGGCCAGCGTCAGGGCTGGCGGTTGTTGTTCTTGTTCCGATTGCCCCGTCTGCTCAGCGGCCTCCACCGCCTCTTGATCGGACGGCGGTGCGGCAGCTTCAGCCGCCGCTGCGGCGTCTCCTGGTATTTGCTCTTGGGCCTGAACCCAAATGGTCGTCAGGCCCATGCTCAGTATTAGGCCCAGAACGACACCGGCTCTTCGTGCATCCACTTTACCCATCTCTAACCCCTCCTTCCACTTAGCACTGGCCGAAAATATGCCTAGGATATTTATATTATCAACTCTTCCGCTTGAGTAAGCAACACGGCAGGCAGTTCTCTCGTGTCTACACTTGATATGCCACCCTCCAAAGAATAGGCCATGTCTTGTTGACAGCCATAGTCGGCCTATGGCATGGTTCGGTGGAGACTGAGTGAGCGTTCAATTTTTCCGATCTATATAGGAGGGCATATTATGGCCGAATACGACGTACTTATCCAAGGCGGCACCATTGTTGATGGTTCCCGCACTCCTCGCTTTATGGGGGACGTTGGAATTAAAGATGGCAAAATCGCGAAGATCGAGCCGAACGGCAAGCTCAACCCGAGCGATGCGGCCAAAACGCTGGACGCGAACGGGCTCGTCGTTGCGCCGGGCTTTATTGATCTGCACACCCACTACGATGCCCAGATTAACTGGGACCCCTATGTCACGCTGTCTGGCTGGCACGGGGTCACCTCGATCGTGCTCGGTAACTGTGGATTTGGTTTCGCTCCGGTGAAGCCTGAGATGCGTGATCGTGCCATGCTGACCATGTCTCGCGTCGAAGCCATTCCGTACGAGTCCATGAAAGCCGGCATGAAGTGGGAATGGGAGACCTTCCCCGAATGGCTGGACTTTCTTGACCGGACGCCCAAAGGGATCAACGTCCTGAGCTTTGTTCCCATCGCACCGATTATGATCTGGACCATGGGGCTCGAAGCGGCCAAGAGCCGTCCGGCCACAGACAAAGAAAAGCAGACCATGTGCCAGATTATGAATGAATCACTGGACGCTGGTGGTTGTGGATTCTCGGCCCAGCGTTTGGGTGATGGCTTTGTGTCTGTCCAGCGCGACTACGACGGCACACCCATGGTGACGGACACCATGGCGGACGAAGACGTGCTCGCCTTTGGCCGGGTATTAAGGGAACGGGGAGAAGGCTTTATCCAGCTCACCCAATCCAGCCCGGACTTTGAAGCCGATATGAGATTCTATGATCGTTTGGCCGACGAGTGTGGCCGACCGATTCTGTTTAATGCCACGGCGACGCGTGACGACCGGCCGAGTATCCATCGCCGTATCCTGCGTTGGATGGAAAAGACCAACAAAGCCGGACGCAAGATCTACAACCAGACCGCGACATTCCGTCAAGGGTTGTACTTCAGTTTTGCCGATATGTCAGGATTGTTCGACGGCAATGATGTCCTGCGTGAAGTGACCATGGGCACGCCAGCCGAACGGCTTGAAAAGCTCAAAAACCCTGCCATCCGCCAGGCTTTGGTCGCAGAATATGATACCGGACATACGCCGGTCGTGACCGGATCGCTCAAGGACTTCACGGTTGAAACCGTGAAGAACGAGAAGTTCGAAAAGTTCATTGGCAAGACGGTCGAAGAAGTCGCCAAGATGGAGAACAAGCACGTCATAGACGCGATGTTCGACATTGCGGTTGAGGAGAATCTGGAAACCGAATTCTATACTCCTGCTCGCAACGTCCGTCAGGACTATGTGTCCGAGCTGATGTCTTCCCCGTACAGTATGGCCGGAGTGTCAGACGGTGGTGCGCATACCAAGTTCATCACCATTGGTGCCTATCCAACTGACCTGCTGACTTGGATGGTACGCGACGCTGGCTTTATGAGCCTTGAAGAAGCTCACTATCGCCTGAGCGGTATGCCCGCCCAGTGCGCCGGCTTCCAGAATCGCGGCATCCTGCAAGAAGGTGCCCGAGCAGATGTGGTCGTCTACGATCTTGAGAACTTGAAGCTTACTCCAGAGAAGCCAAAGGTCGTCCACGACTTTCCGGGTGGTGAGTGGCGGCGTGTTCAGTACGCCGAAGGCTATCGTTGGATCATGGTGAACGGTGACGTCACCTTTGAGGACGGCAACTGCACCGGTGCAACCCCGGGCCACCTGTTGCGCCACGGCAGAGACTAAGCTGCATATACTCCTAACGTGCTAACCAAAAAGGGGCAGGAAATATCCTGCCCCTTTTTCTTTTGATTTTTCAGGCGATGCCTTTCGGTAGTGAATTCTACTCCCCCGACGCTTGGAACGGTCGCGGAAACCCCTGAATAGCAACCACCGTCCTGTCCGCGTCCTGCCAACGCGAATGCGCAAAACCCAGATTCGCCACATAGAGTATGCCCGCATGGATCACCAAGCTGGCGTTGCCGTCCAGCGGTGCCGATTGCTTATTCGCGACCACCACCCGTCGCCTACCGTCGGGCGACAGGCCAATGATTTCGTTCCGAAAAATCTCTGAAACATAAATATTCCCCTCCTCGTCCAAGGCAATACCGTCGATGAGGCTATGTCCGCGGGATACCACAATCGGCTCGTCAGCACTGCCATCCGGCTGAATCGGGATCCGAAGCACGAGCGGGTCGCCGCTGGTGGCTGCATAAATATTCCGCTGCCCTGCATCAAGGGCAAGGACATTCACCCCGAGTGGAAAACCGGAATAGGGCGTCGCCGACCAGTGGAGCAGCGGATGCTCTGACCACAAGGTGACTCTACCGTCCAGCGTAATTTTCCAAATCCCGGCATAGGTCAAATCGGCCAAATAGATATTCCCCACGTCGTCAATGGCAACATCGTCGGGAAAGCAAAAGGGCCAGCCATCCCCGCGGGTGGCCACGGGCGTGACCTCGCGCGTTTCGGCATCAATCCGGTAGACTCCACTCGTTACATCGGTTGCATCACGGCAGGCAGGGTGGCGTGGGTCGCCGACCCGGTCGTACTTGGAGCGCGCCTTGTAGGCCACGAATAAGTTATCGTCTTTGTCTGAGGCAAGACCAAGAACGTGGCCCTTCCCGCTGTCGGCTTCGGTGGGAACCCAGGCAATGTGGACGTATTGCCCGTCCTCTTTGAGCTGCACGATCTCACCGGTATTGAACAGCGAGGCATACAGGTTGCCTTGGCTGTCCACCCCGATCCCCTCCGGGGTATCGGGTAACTGCGTATATACCTGGGCGCTAAAGGTTTCGGACGGCGTTTCCTCCGCCGCAGCCTGGAGCATGCCTTCTGCCTCCACTTGGCTCTCTTGAATTTCCTGCCCTTCCAAATCTGCCGTTGGGCTCTCTTGGATTTCCTGCGCCCCCAAGTCTTCCTCTTTAATTGCCTGTGCCATGACGGCGTGAGCGGTAATCCCGACGCCTATCAGCAGTGTACTCAGTAGACCCAGTGTCTTTTGCATTGTGGTGTATTGCCTCTCAATCATTATACCAATTCGGCAAGCAGGGCTTGGGCAGCTTGAAAGTCTTGCGTCTCACGCCCTTCAGTAAACCAATCGGTAGTCTCTGTCAGCACCCGTCGCGCACTCTCTCGTTTACCCTGTTTGCACCACTGCCGGGCCAGGCTCGTCACAGCGCGCAACTCCCACGACTTGGCGCCTTGTTTACGGGCAATAAACAGGGCCTTCTGAAAACAACCTTCTGCCTCACTGTTTGGTCTGGGAGGGCTCGCCTGCGCTGAGAGCCTGTTTGCATCCCGCACCAGCAGCATCTCCCCTCGCAGTCGGTATAGCTCCGCTTCCGAGAAACGCTCCGCACTGGTGTTGACAACCGCCAGCGCCTCATCAAGGAGAGCTAAACCCTTTTCAATCCACCCGATCTTTCCATACTGCTCGGCCAAAAGTCCGAGGAAGTAGGGTCGGAGGAGTTCCGCTCCAGTGGCACACCAGGCGGCTATCACCTTTTGCAGTTGCTCAACAGGCGCTTCGTTGTGCGATTGCGCGGCTGCAGCCCAATCCCGGAATATCGTCCCGATCAACTCCCAATCGGGGAACCCGCACTGCTGCGCGAGGGCAATCCCGGCTACGGCACGCTCATAGGTCACCCCTGCCTCGCCGCGAAGCTGATGCAGCAGGCCCGTCCAGTTCAGGGCAGCCGCAAGACTGAGACTATGCTGTTGGGCCCCCTCTTCTGCCCGTTCCAGCGCTTCCTGGCTCTTCTGTAGAGCCAGTTCCGGGTAGCCCAAAACCCATAAGGCCAGCGTCTCATATAACAAACAGACGGTTCGTGGATCTGTACCGTATTGAAACGCCAGAGCTTTATGCTGTTCCGGATTATGCAGCGCCACGGCTTTTTGTAGGTGTTCTCGCGCATGGGCAAACTCCCCGATCCACAACAAGGTATTGCCTAAGGCTCGATGTACCTCTATGAGCAGGTCGGGATCATCCAGGTGTTGAGCCAAAGCGAGTAATTGCTCGCCCAGCTTCCGCGCCGTTCTGAGTTCGGCCCGCATCTCGTGGACGACCCACAGGCCGCGGAGCACCTGAAAAGACTGCGGAGTTTCTCCAAGCTGCTGACACAGCTCCTGGGCGCGGGCGTAGGCGCGTTCCACCTCCGGGGCGGCGTAGCCCTTGGTCGCCATAAGACTCGGACCTAGGCGGGTCTGGATGGTCAACTCCCTGTGGGTCCGGTCGGGCGTCTCCGGCAGTTCGTTGAGAAGCGCCAGCCCCTTGAGGAAATGGCCTATGCCCTCACGGTGCGCCGAGCGTTGCACAGCCTGCTCTCCGGCGTACTGCCAAAATCCAATAGCCTGATCGAGTAAGCCAGCTTCGGTGTAATGGTGGGCGACTAATTCCGGTTGCTGGTGTCTGATATCGGAGAACTGCTTGACGAGGACATCGGCGACCTGGTGATGAATCTGCTGGCGTTTACTCTTGAGCACAGACTGATACGCCGTGTCTTGGAGCATGGCATGCTTGAAGACCCAGCGGGCCTGGGGAAGCATCCCTTTCTGAAAGATCAGCTCAGCCTCTACGAGTTGAGCCAGCCCCCACGTGAGCCGCTGCTCATCGGACGGCCACATCGCCCGGATCAGAGCATACGAAAAGGCGCGGCCGAGGACAGCGCCGATTTGGACAACATCCCGGGCGGTACTGCTAAGCTGGTCAAGCCGGGCCATTAATGAATCCTGAAGCGTGGCAGGAATCGTATGGGGAGCCCCGTCCCCGCCATTTTCAGGTACGCCGACCTCGATAATGGTTTTGGTCAGCTCTTCAACAAAGAGTGGAACGCCATCGGTCTGCGCCGCGATATGTTCCACCAGGTGTGGAGGCAGTCGTTGGCCTTGGGCGACATGGGTAATGAGTTCCTCAATCGGTCGACGCTCCAAACGGTTCAGTATCAGCAAGTGGACAGGCGGCCGCGGGGGCCATGGAGGAGTAAATTCCGACGAACGAAAAACCAGGAGGACGAAGAGGTGCAGCGGAGCGGCTCGCTCAATGAGCGTCTGCACGAGATCGAGCGTCGAAGGATCGACCCAATGCAGGTCTTCCCAAACAATGAGGAGGGGCCGCTCTTCCGATTCTTCAGCCAGCCAAGCGACCAAGGCTTCCTGTGTCTTTTGTCGCTGTCGCTCTGGACTCAGACTGAGCGGAGCGAAGCGTTCAGGCAACGGTAGTGCCAATAAGGAGGCAAAGAGAGCTACACTCTCCTCCGGCAAATGGCGATAGCCTTCCAAGGCGATCTCTAAACGGCGAAATTTTTCATCTTCGGGTTCATCGCCTTGGAATTGCAGCCAGCGTTGGAGATGGTCGGTCACCGAGTAAAAAGCTGTGTTACGCGCATAGGACGAGCAGCGGAATTCTCTGCGTGCCTCGCCCGCCTTGGCTGCCTGCTCTTTGAGTTCCTGGACCAGGCGGGACTTGCCAATACCCGGCTCGCCCCCCAGCAGCACGACTTGTCCCTCTCGGACCTTGGCCGCCTCCCACCGTTGCCGCAGGAATGCGAGCTCTTCCGATCGTCCGACCAGAGGAGACAAGCCGGCTTCAAGCGCTACCTCAAACCGGCTTTGCGCGCCTTCTTCCCTAATGACTTGGTAGACTGAGATAGGAGTCGCCTTGCCTTTGAGCGTGTGTGGCCCGAGCGTCTGGCACTCAAAAAAACCTTCGACGAGTCGATAAACTGCGGTACTCATCACAACCGTATCGGCCTTGGCAATAGTCTGAAGGTGCGCTGCAATATTGGGGGTCTCGCCGAGTGCGAGGTGCTCGTGCCGCTCGCCGGCACCCACGTCGCCCACCACAACCTGTCCGGTATGAATACCGATCCGCAGCCGAATCTGCGGCGGGTCTTTTGTACTCGGACGAAAAGACGGCTGGCGCTCGGTCTGCTGGAGCTGGCTGTTCATCTGATCCAGCTGAGCAAGAATGCCCAAACCTGTTTTCACGGCCCGTACTGCGGCATCCTCGTGGGCGATCGGATAACCAAAATAGACCAAAATCCCATCGCCGAGATATTGGGCGATATAGCCACCGAAACGTTGAATGACGCTAGCACAGGTCTCTTGATACGTCCGAACGATGTCCTGCCACTCTTCGGGATCAAGCTGGCCGGTGAGGGCCGTTGATCCCACAATGTCGCAAAACATGACTGTCAGCTGCCGCCGTCCGGTAGGCGCGTGCACCGGTGCAGGCACGGGTGACCGCTGTGGCTCTCGTGTTGACTGAACTGACGGTACGGATGCCGTTTCACCAACCGGACGGACCAGCAGAGGAGTGCCACATTCGTCACAAAACTTTGCTCCCGTCCGGTTGACTTGCCCACAATTCGGGCACGACATAGGCAGGCTCCCTGTCCCCGTCTTCCTTTGATTGATCCTGGGAGACTTACGAAACCTCAGCCTCCCTTACCACTCGATGGTCGATGGGTCTCCCTTATACAGGGTGCGGACATAGGCGATGACTTTCCAGGCTTCCTCCTCAGTGATCACCCCGTCGTAACCGGGCATCTTATTGCGCCCGGTCATGACCTGATCCATCACTCGGGTGTCATCACCCGTGCCTTCCTTCCATTCCTCATCCGTTAAGTCGGGACCCATTCCTCCCCCACCCCGTAAGCCGTGGCAACTATAGCAGTTCAGGAGTTTGTAGAGTTCTTCGCCCTCGATGATCGCCGCTGGATTGTCCGTATACGGATTGAGCTTTGCCAGTCCGTTGGCCGCTGCTTGTCCAGCCTCACCACGAGACGCAGTCGGCTGCTCGTCGGAAGCTTGGGACGCTTGTGGGTCGGACGCTCCCGTGTCCTGTTGAGGATCGGGAGACCCGGTCGGGTGGGAGGCAATACCGGGAATACCGTAGTCGACCAAGATCTGCTGGATTTCTGCTGCGTGCTGCGTCAACAGGTCATTGAGCGTGTTTTTCAGCGCCTCGTCGCTTTTGCGGACGCCGAGCGCAATATCATAGGCAAGGAGGAGGGAGGGTGACTCGTCCTCGGACGACACGGGCACCACCCTCAGCGGGACGGCTTGCTGTTGAGCGAAATAGCCGCCAATCGGCCCCCACACAATCGCCGCATCGATCTCTTTGTTAGCCACGGCCTCAATGATTTTTCCCGGTGGATTGGGGTCAGCATAATTGCCAAAGACGCTGTAGCCGACCACATTATCCACAATCCCTCGCCTGCTCAGCGCATGGGCTGGCGGGCTGTTGGTATAGTCATCACCGATCAGGTGCACACCGACTTTCAATTCTTTGAGGATAGGGTCATCAAAGGAGGACAGATTATATGGTGCATCTGCGGGATAGACAAAAGCGTAGATCGAACGGTAATACGGCTGCGTCGTTAAGACCATATCGATGTCGGCCGGCAGACCCATGACCACATCGCACTTGCCAGCGTTGAGCGTACTGCGCAGGAAACCCCGCCGCTGGGGCCACCATGTATAGGCGACTGCCTGGCCCAGCCCACGGGCCAGGACTTCGGCGATTTTATTCTCGAATCCTTCTTGCTGCTGATTGGAGAACGGCAGATTATTGGGGTCTGCACAGACACGAAACGGTTTGGTCGCCTCCGCGGTCTCAGTGGACCAGGCGACAGATGAGAAGAGCGAGGCAGACAGGAGCAGGAGGAGGGTGAGACAGGTAGAAGCGTGGGGGGCTGCTCGTCGTCCCCCCTCAGTTTGGTTGAGCATAAGAGGCTTTACAGCGGGTCGAGAGCGCTCATTTACTCGAGCGCAAAGACGTATAACATCCCGCCTTTATTCGTGTCTTTTCCCAGATCGGCAAAAGCGCCTACCGCCCCAAGGGCCGCGGTGGGATCGTCCGTTGACAGGTCACCGGCGACAACCAGGCCGGACCAGCCACCGATCCCGGACATGATCGCCACGTACTGCTTGCCATCCGGTCCAAGATAGGTCATGGGCGCGCCGATAATGCCCGAGCCGGCTTTGAACTTCCACAGTTCTTCGCCAGTCGAGGCGTGGACCGCTTTGAACCAGCCGTCCATGGTCCCGTAAAACACCACATCACCGCCGGTCGAAAGCGCCCCGCTCCAGGCTGACCATTTTTCCTTAATGCCCCATTTTTTTTCACCGGCAACCGGATCCCAGGCAATGAATTCCCCTCGGTGCCCACCAGGTCCAGGGAACATTTTTACAATAGCGCCGACGTAGGGCACGCCGGCAATATAGCGGACTTTCATCCCCTCGTAATCCATACATAGATGGTTGGTAGGCACATAAAAAAGCTTGGTTCTCGGTGAATAGGACACAGGCTGTTGGTCCTTGGTGCCCATGGCACCAGGGCAGATACCTTCCGTATTCACCCCTTCTTTGGTCCGCTTGTCCGGGTTTTCGACGGGCCGGCCGGTTTCGAGGTTAATCTCTTTGGCCCAGTTCACTTCGCCAAATTTATCCGCCGCCAGGACCTTGCCGGATGTCCGGTCGACCTTGTAGGCAAAGCCGTTGCGGTCGAAGTGGACCAGGACTTTCTGGGCTTTGCCATCTCCATTGGCCGGCAGGTCAATCAAGACGCTTTCGTTGATACCGTCATAATCCCAGGCGTCGTGTGGGGTCATTTGATACGCCCACTTGGCCTGGCCCGTATCCGGATTCCGGGCAAACAGCGTCATGGACCACTTATTGTCACCCGGTCGCTGATCTGGATTCCAGGCACCCGGATTCCCGGTTCCATAGTAGAACAGGTCAAGTTCGGGGTCGTAGCTATACCAGCCCCAGGTCGTACCCCCGCCCCGCTTCCACTCTTCGCCTTTCCAGGTTGTGACCCCCAGATCCTTGCCTTGGTGCGAGTCATACGGGGAGGAAAAACCTTCACCAATCAACACCTCGGAATCCGGTCCGGTGCTGTACGCGCGCCAGACCTGCTCACCCGTGTCGACGTGATTGGCGGTGACAAACCCGCGCACACCAAACTCACCTCCGCTTATGCCAGTAATGACTTTGTCGCGTACGACCAGCGGCACCATGGTAATGGTCTGGCCCTGTTTAATGTCGCCCTGCTTGACCTTCCACAGCTCTTTCCCAGTCTCGGCATCAAGGGCGACCGTGTGCGCGTCGAGTTGATTGAAAAATATCTTGCCCGCGGCGTAGGCTGCGCCCCGATTCACCACATCACAGCAGGCGATCGGAATGGCGTCCTCGCTTTGGACAGGCGCATATTTCCACTTAATGCCATGATTTGGGTCCGCCAGATCGAGGGCATACACGATATTGGGAAAGGGGGTCACAAGATACATGGTGTTGCCAACAACCAGCGGCGCGCCTTCGTGTCCACGCAGGACGCCAGTCGAAAATGTCCAGGCGACTTTCAGGTCTTTGACATTCTGGATGGAAATCTGGTCCAGGCTGCTATAGCGGGTGAGGGCGTAGTCCCGGCCGGTCGTCACCCACTGGCCGTGGTTTTGCTGCATGTCGAGCAGTTCCTGCGAGGCTTGCCCGAGTTGAGAAAAAGGCGGCAAGAATAACAATCCGGCAACGAGCAGCATCGTCTGCCCCCCAACAGCAAGCCCTCTGAGAAATCGAGTCTTCATAATGCCCTCCTTTGCCTACTCTTCAGGAATCTGAAACGCATACTCACTCTCCGGGGCACCCCCTCTCGCTCTGCCGAGAGAGCGGGGTCGTGAGCCCTTCCCATCAAGAGAAAGCTACTCTGGGAAGGCTGGTTTTGTCAATCGCGATCCCTTCCGCAATCGGCCTCTGCTGTCAGGAAGAGACAGGTGTAGGCCGCGCCAAGGAAGGCCGCTTCAGCCAGAATTTTCAAGCCTTCCTCAACACCGCCGAGCCATTTTCCCAGGTCAGCACTTCCCTCCTGACTGATGCCCATGAAGAGAAAAACATCGGGACGATTCACCAGGGCATCAAGCAGCCCCATAAAGAGGAACAGGACAAATCCACACATCACCAGGGGGAGAACCGTTCGATAAGAGATCAGCTCGGAGCGGTAGATATACAGGACGGCCACACCGCTCAACCCATATCCCAGTAGAATCGCGTCATCGAGCCGGTCAGACAGAGCGGTCTCCGGGCGTTGCAAGAGCCGGTGCGCGAAACGGTCCAGGGATTCATGGATCTTGGCGACTTCGTCTACTGCCAGGAAAAGAAATCCAAGAGCAATCAGCAGCCAGACAAAAGCCGGCTGACGCCACACCGCCGGGTCTAGACTGCCGCCCGTCCGACAGTAGAATACGCTACCAGCAACGCCACTGGTCACGAGAAGATGCGCAAACGACAGCCACGTGATCGGGTCGCCTTCACCAGTATACGCAGTAGGATTTTGGTGCCAGGCAAAGCCAAGACCGAGAGCAAGCAAGATAGCGAGCAAGTCAATGTAGACAAGGGAGAGCAGGAAGGTCGTAGGGGCGCAGGGGCAGAGCGTCCGATTCACGTCGTCACAGTCCTCTCCGGGCGACCGCGCCGGTCGGCTTTTATTTTATGGCATAGGCATTTGCCGGGGAGCCAACCCCACCGGGCAGATTGAGCGGAATCGCAACCAGCATACACTCATAGCTGCCGTCCTGCGCGCAGGCCCGAGCCAGTTCCTCCACATCCAACAGCTCTCCAAGGGGCATGCCTTGCAGGGCAATGAGCCGACGATGCTGAAAGCCAACTGCCGGGTCTACTGGCAAGGCTTCTACCGCAACGTTATCTGCGGCAATGGCGGCAATCTGTCGATCCCAGAGCCAAGCGGCGGTCTCTTGCGAGGCGGCCAGACCCGGACAGGCATGCGGCGCTTCGCCAACTCCCAGAGTGTCTCGCAACGTCTCCCGCCCTCTTTCATCCAAGCTTTTATACCACTCCAGCCAACCGGTTCGCAGGATCAGGATATCGCCCGGTTCAAGTTGCACCTTTTGCTCACGCGCAACTTGTTCGAGAAAGGCTCCATCCATCTCGAACTTTTTCGTCATGTCAAGCGGCGTCTGCTGCTGTTCCATATAGCGTGCGCCGTCCAGTACAACACCGCGTCCGACTATGCCGTGCTGAGCCCAGTGCTCAATACCGAGTTCACCCTTTTCGTCCAGGTCGCCGTCCTGCCGGCCGCCGTAATAGCCATACTCACGAAAGCGAATGTGACGCAGGCTGTCCCACTGGCTTGAGCCCTGCATCGCAAAATTATCAACATAGTCGTCACGACCGCCTCGACCGACTTCAATATGGTGTCGATAGCCCTTGCTCCGAAATCCGCCGTACAGCGTGATAGGGAAATTCAACGGCAGGCTAAGGTTGAACACCTGGCCAGTCCGAATCAGTCCTGCCGCCTGCTTGACTTTTTCTGGGGTCAGTAAATTCACGGAGCCCAGTTGGTCTTCCGGCCCAAAGACCTCCCAGGCGTGACGCTCTTGCGTCTCTCCAACGTGCGGTAGCTCTCCAAACTTCGGCCTACTCGGCATCATTCCCCTCCGTGAATTTCCAGCCCTCTCTTCGCCAACCAGGGGCATCCACATCGGAACCCGCTGGCACTCACACCACATTCCCGGCGTGCCTGGTAGAACAGCCAGAGAGACATGGCGTGTCAGCGCTGTTCGGGCAATAGCTCCAGTACGGCAAGCGTCAGCTCTGGGCCTGCCTGCTCGGCAAAGAGGTAGTCATCGACCACACTGGCCATAGGGCCGAGTTCAAGGTTGACGCTGACCTCATTCTCACTCGGGTACCAGCGCAGGCGAAAGCCGATGGCTTCGGGCGGCACGCAATGCGTCGTTTGCTGCCCGCCGGGACCATCGTAAAAATAGTCGCCTTCTTCCCCCTCCTGACTGACCAACCACGCGCCCAGCCAGCGCTTCCGGTCTGCGGGCGCTTTCTCGGTCTCCCCCCAGTCCAGGCGCAACGTCTCGGGTCGTTCGGCGCTCATACCCGACTCTCCTCGACGTCGGGCTGAACCACGGGTAGCTCAAAACCGTACAGTTGGGCCGCATTGAGCCCCAGGACTCGACGTCGTTCGGACTCGGTGAGATCGCCCATAGTCCGGTCGATGGCTTCCTGTGAACGCGGCCAGGTTCCTTCGTGATGCGGATAATCATCCCCCCACAAGAGCCGATCAATACCGATCCATTTACGCGTCTCCAGGCCAACCGGGTCGTCCTGAAAGGTCGCATAGCCTTGACGGCGAAAATATTCACTCGGCGGCATCGACAGCTTGGGGGCAATCCAGAAGTGGTGTTTGTGAAAGCCTTCGTCCATGACCCAGAGTGTCCAGGCCAGCCAGCCAATCCCGGCCTCAACGGTCACAAACTTGAGCGCGGGAAAACGCTCCAGCACCCCGGACGCACACAGGTGGACAACCGGATCAATCGCCGTCGATAAGGCATGGACAACATAATTGATAATCGCCCCGCCATTGCCTGAGGCGGTCCGTGGGTCTTTGCCCGTTCCCACGTGGAAGCTCATCGGCATCCCGGTTTCTTGAATAGCTGCCCACAGCGGGTCGTACAGCGGGAGATTATAGGGCTGGTCTGGAACGGTGACTGGCAGGAAAACGGTTTTATAGCCTAACTCGGCGACGCGCTGGACCTCCTTCACCGCGGCGTCCACATCTTGCGGCGCAATGGCGGCGGTGGGGATGGATATTTTTTGCGCTAGGCTGAAGACCTCAATAGCCCAGTCATTCCACACCCGGCACATGGCGGTTTGCATGGCCGGGTCAGGTGATGTCCACATCAGCAGCCCACGGTTGGGGTAAATGACTTCGGCGTCAATCCCGTCCCGAGCCAAATCCTGCTGACGCCGCGCAAGGTCAAAAGTCCCACCCTTGGCCCGCTCTAAATCTTCTCCGCTCAGGGTGAAGTCCCGGATACGCTTTTTCTCCTGTCCCTCAACGACTAGCCATTTCCGCCCATTGGCATCGACCGTCAAACGTGGAATCCGGTGACGAAATTTGGTCTCAATCCGCTTCTCCCAGAGGTCGGGCGGCTCCAGCACATGGCAGTCTGCGGAAACGACAAAGTAGTCCTGCATAGGAATCGATGAAGGTGTGGACATAGGGCCCTCCCCCAGCTGTGCGCAATCGGTCTGAGGCGCTTCCACCCTTTAGGCAAGTTCTCCCCGAGCGTCAAGTATGATCGGTCTGCTGCCGACATGAATCGGGACAGACAGCACGGCCGGTTCCAACCAAAGAGGCTATTGCCAGGTAGGGCGCTTTTCTCTATACAGTCATGACTTTATCAAATAGAGTGCACAAACGGATTTCATACCGCATCCCCAGAGCGTCCTTTCTCTGTCCGCGAGACGAAGAACTGAGGTGGGGGAGGGAAACACAGGAAAGGTAGCACACATTGACACTGGAACCGCTTCTCTGGGGACTCGCAAAAGGCACAATCGGCTTTATTGGACTCGTTCTGTATTCCAGCTTTTTTGAATGGGCACTGCACAAGTATTTGATGCACACCCTGACCTTACCCTACTCATTCCAGGCCCACGCCCTCGTCCACCACGGGCTCTTCCGGGCTGACGCCACATACCATATCCAGCCTGGGGTTGATCCCAAAAAGGTCACCTTTGCGTGGTGGAATGCGCCGCTGCTCATCGGGCTGCATCTGCCCCTCCTCCTCGGCCTGGGCTGGGCGTTTGGCTGGTCCGTCTGTGTTGGTGGGCTCCTTGCCTTGGCCCTCGATTATGCCCTGTACGAATACATTCACTATTGTATGCACGTCCCACGCAACCGCTGGGTCGAACGCACCCAAGCGTTTCGATTCGTGCATACCCATCACTATATTCATCATCGTTATCCCTACCAGAATCTCAACGTGGTGAACGTCGTGGCGGACTGGGTCTTTGGCACCATGCGGGCGGCTAAGGATGTGGACCTGAGCGCCGACCCTATCGTCAACCCTCAGGCTGAGCAGGAGCTGACAACACCCCTTGCCGCGTTCTAGCGCAGTTCTCCGTTCCGAGTCACAAGCCGTAGGCGTACTGCCCCGGCATCAGTGTGCAACAGGAAGATGAGCCCTAGCGCGCAGCTTTCTCCCGGTATGCCCCCAGCGTACTCCCCGCCCCTTTCTTGATGGTCCGGTGTTCGGGCAGAGTGGGTCGGAGAACGGCGGGCCATTTGTCGGGTTGGGGTTCCGATCCCTCCTGGGCTGTGGTGGCGGGCTGGCTGTCGCCAAAGACCGGCGTCCGGCGGATGTCGATACCGGGGACGTTATAGCTGAACTCAACTGGAATCCCGTTGGGGTCAAAGGCGTAGATCGAATGGATAAAGCCATGATCTATCGGACCTGAAACCTCATAGTCCGCGGCCATCAGTTTGTCTCTGAGCTCCCATAACTCATCGGCAGACTCAACGCCAAACGCGACATGGTCAAAGGCGATCGGACCACGGAAGGCAACGCCGTGCCGCTTTTGCGGGACAGGCTCTGCTCCGGCCCATTCGAAAAAGGCCACCGTGTCGGTCTCGGACAGCTCAAAGAAATAATGCCGGAAGCCTGGTTCACCAATCGTGGCGACCAAGCGCATGCCGAGCAGGTCGCGCCAGAAACGGACCGTCTTATCCATATCGCCAGTGACAAACGCCAGGTGATTCACACCAGTAAATCGGGCCATCGCAGCCTCCTTATTGAGCGGGGCTCCTACACACCATTATCCCTGAATCAGCGGCTCGTGTCAGCCGGAGCGCTCTTTGTCCATATAAGCCCTGGCAGAAGAATAGGACGAGACACTATACGGGACGAGGAAAGTCAGGGCGATCTTGAAACCCAATCGGGGAGAGAAGTCGAGATTCCAAAGCAGATCGTACTGATTGATCACGGTCAGGATGGGTCCCACGATGCCGGCCACCTTCAGGGCACGCCTCACCGTCTCCCGCCGAAACCAATGATACAGGAAGCGTCTGCCTCCACCGAACTGATTGCCTGTTGCCATGTGTTCTCCGCTGTCTGGCTGGCAGTCTAGGGGGACAGATATCATCTGGCAAGGAGATTGGTCCTGTCGCGGTCTCTTTCTGCCAGGGTCTCTTTCTTTTATAAACCAGAGCATTGCCAAGAAGGAGGACGATATGGCGTGGGTGACAACATTTGCAGAAGACGAGGCAACCGGACGGCTGGCTGAAGTGTACGAAGAGGTCCGTCAACACCCGATGAGCGGTGGGCGGATAGCCAATGTCATCGCCTGTATGGGGCTACGCCCAGAGGCGTTACTCGGGGTGTGGCAGATGAATATGGGTATCACGTTTGGAGCGTCAACCCTGGGACGCGTCCGCGAAGAAATGATTGCCACCTCGGTGTCCGTCCTCAATCACTGCCATTATTGACGCTCTTCCCACGCAGAGTTTCTGCGTATGGAATCGGGCGATCACAGTTTGGTTCGGCACTTGAAGACCGACCCGGAGAACGCCCCGCTCGGAGCACAGGATCGGGCCATGATCGATTTTGCGCTCAAGCTAACCCGCGCTCCGGCGACGGTGAAACGGGAAGACCTCGAGTTCTTACAACAGTACGGTTTCAGTGAGGAGAATGTCGTCGATATTGTCCTTATCACCTGTGTGTTCAATTTTATGAATCGACTCGCAGACGGCTTGGGGGTCGAGCTCGACCCCCAGATGCAACACCTGCTGGACGCCAATGCTGATAAGGAGTAAGCCGACGCCTGAGCCGGGTGTCGGCTCGGGCGCGCTTCCCTCAGCTCTACAGCGTTTTCTCAAATATCCGATAGGTTTTGTATACCTGAGCGCCCATGCGTTCGAGACCGCGCTGCATGGCCCAGTTATCTTCAAGAATCCACGAACATTCTACGAGACGATAGCCGTAGGCAGGGACATCTTGCCAGAGTTTGAGATACAGCATGGCGTCAAGGCCACGCACACGTACGTCTGGGTTGGTACCAAGCAAGAGAATCCGCAGGGCATCAATCCGGCGTCGATACCACAGAAACTTGAGGAAGCCGAACGGGAATAATCTGCCGTTCATGTGCCGCAGAGCCTGATTATAGTCCGGCAGTGCGAGGGCAAAGCCAACCGGTCGGCTCTCCAGTTCGGCGATAAGACAAAGCCTGGGATCAGCGACGAGGCGCAGCGTGTTGGCAAGCAGGTCCACCTCGGCCTCAGTCATTGGCACGAAGCCCCAGTTTTGCGCCCAAGCCCTATGATAGATGGCGTGCAATACTCGGATTTCTTCTGTGAACCGATGGAGATCGATGGACCTGATAGTGATGGCTTGTTTTTTCCGTAGGCGTTCGACCCCCTGCACAAGCCGTTCGGGGATAGTCGCATCTTCACGCAGATCGATGAGATAGGCGAATAAATCCTTGGCCTTGGCATAGCCTGCGATTCGGAGCAGCCGGGCATAGTAGGGACGATGGTGGGGCATCATCACCATGGGGGCCGCGTGGAAACCATCGACTAACAGTCCACATTCCTCGTTGGTCGAGAAGCTCATCGGTCCCCGAATGCTCCGCACTCCGCGCTGACCGACCCACTGTTCTGCGGCGGCCAATAACGCCCGGGCAACCTCCTGGTCGTCAATACTCTCAAAAAAACCGAAGAAGCCAACCGACTCATTGTGAAACTGGATATGACGATGATTGACAATGGCCGCAATCCGTCCCACGATCTGCCCATTCAGGCGGGCAAGAAAATATTGGACATCGGCGTGTCTGTGGAAAGGATGCTTTTTTGGAGAGAGGAGTTTTTTCAGATCAAAAAGCAGCGGCGGGACCCAAGCCAAGTCGTCGCTATACAGTTGCCACGGCAGTTGGGTGAAATGACGCAAGTCCCGCCGGTTACGGACCGGGGCTATCCGTACGTCTCTGGGCATCTATAGTGCGGCACAGCTGGGTCTGCTCGGCACTCGCTGAAACATTACCCAGTACAGAGAAGCCGCTCCTACACGGCAACCTTCTCCACCTGGATGTGGGGCCGAATACGGGCAAAGACATCTAAGACAAAGTCGATCTGTTCATCGGTGTGGGTTGCCATCATGGAAATCCGAATCCGACACGAATTCTCAGGGACGGCCGGAGGGATAACCGGATTTGTAAAGATACCGGAATCAAACAATTCCTTCCAGATCATGCCCATTAACCACATATCCCCGACAATAATGGGAATCACCGGCGTATCACTCGTCCCGATATTATAGCCCAGATTCTTGAGCCCCGCCTGCATGCGGCGGGTATTACGCCACAAGGCCGCACGTCGCTCGGGCTCTTCTTCAATAATCTGCAGGGCGGTTAACACCGTAGCCACCGACGGCGGCGGCATGCTGGCGCTAAAAATCAAAGAACGGGCGTGGTGTTTCAGGTAGTGAATAACGGGCTCCGGACCAGCCACCACACCGCCAATCGCGGCCAAAGACTTGGAGAATGACGACATAATAAGACCGACCCGGTCCTCTACCCCGAAATGCTGCGCCGTCCCCCCACCGTTCTTGCCCAACACCCCAAAGGCATGGGCATCATCAACCATAATCTCGGCATGGTATTGCTCGGCCAGGGCAACCAAACTCGGCAGGTCGGCAATATCGCCTTCCATGGAAAAAATACCATCAGTAACAATCAGCTTCCCCGCCTTGGGCGGGGTCCTCTGCAACTGCTGTTCCAGGGTTTCAAGGTCCCCATGCGGATAGCGGAGCACGGTCCCGTGGGCAAGCTGAGAGCCGTCTACCGCGCTGGCGTGATCAAGCTTATCCAGATAGAGATAATCCTTTTTTCCGATCAGGGTTGCCAGGATACCTAAATTGGTCTGATAGCCCGTACTGAAAACGAGTGCGGCCTCTTTGTTGAGAAAACAGGCTAAGCGTGCTTCGAGTTCATCGTGTAAATCCAACGTCCCGTTTAAGAAACGACTGCCGGTACACCCACTGCCATAGCGTCTGAGAGCGGCCTCGGCTGCCGCCAACACCTTGGGGTGATGGGTGAGGCCGAGATAGTTATTGGAGCCCATCATCACCTTGGACTCCCCTCGCACCATAACCTCAGTTCCTTCAGATGATTCTATTGGTGTAAAAAACGGATAATACCCAGTCGCCTGAGCCTCTCGAGCACGGGTAAAACGAGTGCATTTCTCGAAAAGGTTCATCCCGTTCCCCTCTCTGCCTGACATCCCCGATTGTCGGTGTGGGTGGCCTGTCGCGGTTCCGGTTTTATCACAGTCTCCCTCATGACGGTGTTTGCTATAACCATGTCTGTTGTCTATACCATGCTGCGGTTTCAACACATCCGGTTGCCAGCGGAACCTGCGCCTCAAATCCCAACTCCTGCTTGGCCAGCGTGGTTTCGCACAGCCAACCGGGAGCAAGTAGTTCCTTGACTTTTTCGCGATTGAATATCGTTGTTCGCCCGATGGCGGCGGCTCCTCCTTCGCTCACCGTTGCCGCCATCTGTACGAGAAACCGTGGGATACGAACCATATGGACGGAACGCCCAACGGCCCGGCTTATGCACGTGGCAATTTCGCTCCAGCTATAGGAGCGTGATTCGGCCACATGATAGAGCCCACGAGCGTCTGGCATGGTAGCTGCGCGGAGCATCGCCTGGACGAGATCGGTGACGTGGACGAGTTGCACAACGCTCTCCGGGCCTGCTGGCAGCGGCAAAACACCACGGGCCGCAAGACGGAAGAGCAAAAAGAAGTCTTTCTCCCGTGGGCCGTAGACCACCGGCGCGCGAAGCATAACAACCCCGAAGGCGTCGGACGCAGCGCAGCAGGCCTGTTCTCCGATGAGCTTACTCCGCCCATAGGCAGTAAGCGGGTGTGGCTCGTCGCGCGGTTCAACCGGCCGCCCGTCTCGTGCCGGACCCGCCGCCGCGAGTGAACTCAGATAGATCAGTCGTCGCGGGCGCGGCTGCGCGGCCCGCATAGCCTGAACAAGCCTCTGCGTTCCCTCAGCATTCGCGCGCAGATACTCCTCCTCGGTGCAGGCTTTTGTCACTGCTGCGAGATGAAAGACGGTGTCGACTTGAGAGACCGCTTGCGTCAGACTATGTTGGTCTTCAAGCGCGCCCGTGACCAGTTCGACCTTGTCAGCCTGATCACGGGCGAGTCGCGCAATATCACTCGCCGGGCGAACGAGCACGCGCGGCTGGACACCGTGTTCGATGAGCGCATCAACAAGGTGCGAGCCAATAAAGCCAGTTCCTCCGGTCACAAGGACACGGGTGCCTGCCTTCACCAGCGGGACACGTGGTGTTATTCCCCGGGTACTCACAGTAGCTCGAATCACGTAAAGTCGGACGCTAGATAACAGATTTCCCCCATTTAACCAAGGGGTAACATAGCTAACATGGGGTTTTATTAATAATAACACTGTTTCTAAAAATACCTTTCTATCGTTTAACAACACTCCCTTGACAACGCTGTTCTGGTCGCTCTTATAGAGGCTCCTATATGATGCCGAGCAAACAATCGGAGCATTTATCTGTGGCGTCCCAAAACGAATTTCTTGTCGAGATGTCGGACGAGCAGTTCGCTGCGCAGGTGCGGAAGCGCTTTGCCTCCGCGTTCCGGCCCAAGGCTAACATCTATTGGCTCGATCTCTTGCTGTCTTCTCTGCTGGGCTGGACGGCCTTTTGGTTGAGTATCCAGCAACCATTCGGTTCTCTGGCCTATCTCGCGACGACGAGTACTGCTCTCCTCGCCCTTCTCCGCGCCGCCTTATTCATTCATGAAATGGCCCACCAGAAGCGGGGCAGCCTGCCTGGTTTTGAATACGCCTGGCACGCCTTGATCGGTCTGCCTTTCATGCTTCCCAGTCTCATGTATGTGGGCTCACATGGAGATCATCACCGACCTCATACCTTCGGGACAGCCGACGACCCCGAGTATGCGCCGCTCGTTCACGGCACACCTCTCGGTCTGGTCCGGTTTGTTCTGAGCGTCTGCGTTGTGCCCATCTTGTTGCCACTGCGATGGGGGATCATCGGTCCTCTTTCGTTTGTTGTTCCCCCATTGCGAAAGATCGTTATTCAGCGGGCTTCCACCCTGGTGATCAATCCGGCGTATCGCCGCCCTCTGCCAGGAAAGCAATATCGGTCACAGTGGTTCGTCCAGGAATGGGCAGCCGCGCTGGTTGTCTGGCTGGTAGGTGTAAGCTGGTACGCAGGACAGATCCCTGGTGTCTGGCTCGCGCAGTGGTATGTCGTGACGTTTGGCATGTTGATCGTGAACCAAATCCGGACGTTAGCGGCTCATCGGTATGACAATACCGGACGGCGGTTGAGTGTGACCGAGCAACTGCTCGATTCCGTCAATATGTGTGGCTGGCCAATGCTAACCGTTCTTGCTGCCCCTGTGGGTCTTCGCTATCACGCGCTCCACCACCTCTTACCCAACGTCCCCTACCACAGTCTCGGACGGCTCCATCGTCAATTGCAAGCGGAATTGCCTCCCGCTGGTGTCTATCAGCAGACCATGGAACGCGGCATTCTCTCGGCCATCAGAAGTCTGGTCGACCGGATGGGCCGGAGTCGCCGCTCTGCACCGCTTAACGAAGAGCACGTTGGCGAAGAAGCTTAAACAATACCGGCCAGCCTAAGAGCAGTGGGTAGCGTCGCTGTCGCTCTGACAGCTCAATCCTCACCCCGGTATGCCTGCCCAGTTTCCATAGGACATAGGGCAGCCAATCGTCAAAGGTCAGCGCGGTTTTGAAGAGGCGTACGGCATACAGACATTTTGCACTCGTCGCCCGAACTGCCCAACTCACTCTCCCTGTCCAGCGTGCACGCCGTGGCAGAGCGACCGCCCACCGCCCATCGCTTTCTCGGCAGACGCACCTCCCCTGCTGCTCCAGGAGTTGGAGCCCCAACCGCGCGACACGGTCGTAGCGCTCCGGTGATGCTGCGTATAATGCCCGGATGGTTTCCGACCGTTCGGTTCGTAGCTCAGTCCGGTACGTTTCTCGAAACCCCCTCTGCCAGAGGTCGGCAAGGGAAAAAGATCGGCTCAAATCATTCCGCGCAAAAAAGAGAATGACGCGAGAAAGAAATGTGAGCGTAGCCTGTGTTGCAGCGTGTATGACACGGTCCTGCACCTCCTTGCCGCGCACAAACACCAGCCGAGTCGGCTGACAGAAGCGTGCCCAGATAATGGAAGGGACCACGGCCGGAGTTGCCGCGCGCTCAAAAGCCGCAGTCGAGATAACCGCATACTTCGCCCGGAGCGTCCGCGACCCCTGCCTAACCTCAATATAGAACACATTTGGCGGCAGCAGCGCGTTCAGCCATCTGAGCAGCGACCGATTATAGAAAGACCGGTACGAGCGGACGAGAACGTAAAAGTCGAGTACGGCATCAGCCGTCTGCTGGGTGCGGAGGCAGGAGCCGTAGAACAGTACAGCATCGATTGCCTCGGCATGAAGCTGTTGGATTTCCGTGGCCACGACTTGGACGGCTTCAGGCGCCGGCTGAGTCCACTCTTGGGCCAAGAGACCCGTCAGGGTAGGCAGCGGCGGTTGCACATCGTCTCGCATACTTAGGCTCGCATAAAACGGAGTCGGTGGTCCGTCGCAAGATGTAGGGTCCGACCGGGTTGCGGCTCAAAGAGTTCGCCATCAATGGTGAAACCGCAGTCCATCTGCAGGGTCAGGCGTTCAACATTGTGGCTACAATAGCCTGAGTCCAGCGCAAACAGCGGCGGAGGAAGCCCGCGTAAGACCTTCCACACCGCAACCGGGCTCCGCGCGGCATTGGCCGCGATGGCGGTAAACCGGAGCGGTGCGCCCTCGTTTCCCCAAAACGGACAGAGGCGCAGGAAGAGCCGTGTCAGCGTGGTCGCCATTACGAGTTGAAATGGCTTTGTTTCACGCTGGTCTGTGGACGTTTCTTTTGTCATGGCCTTGTGGGTGAACGCCAGACCAATATTATCCGGAGCAAAAATTCCGGTGGGGGAACCGCTCGCCACCCGCAGGATGGCTCCACCTAAAAAGAGCCCGGCGCCGAACACACCTTGTAAACGCCGTTTGGGATAGAGCTGATGCTTAAAGGCGAGCGCCCGCTGGATAACACCCGCACCAAAAAACATGCCATACTGAGGGCTCGTGCCTGGGCCGGAGTCGACGCGCAACACTGGCCGCTTCACCACTCGCCGCTCAAGTGTATTGGTCCGCAGCGCGCGGATCAATGCAACCAGGCCGGCAGCCGGCCGAGCAGTACTGCCAATATCCGCAGCGCTCATGTTTGTTCGTCCACCAGGCAGAGGCGCAATAGCCGGCAGCGGTTCAAAGATTGAGCCGACCAAGACTTCGGTCAAGACGCGTTGCAGCGTTCCATCTCCGCCATCCACAGCAAGGAGGGTCACGCCCTGGCGAGCGAGACAGGCAAGCGCTTCGGGCACGTCTGCACTCGACCGCGTCGTCACATGCACGACCTCGGGCGCGTCCTCAAGAGTCTGCTTGAGTGCGGTCGGGGAGGCGCGGCTCAGACCGGCGTGGCAATTACTGAGAAGGCCCAGTCGCACGGAAGCCCCGGAATGCAGACCGTTCCATCTTGTTCACGAGCAGCCCCCAGCTGGCAAGCATCGTTCTTGGCCAATAGGACTTACGCCAGGATGGATCCGCCGGCCTACTTGTCCTCATGCGAGCGTCCCCACTTCCTGCCAAGTCTGAATAGGCCGGCCGCGCCAGCGTTGGATACAAGCCTGACCCAGGCGTAGCGTGTGAAACCCCAGAGAACAGACGGTCCAAACCGCAACGAGCCAGAAACCCAGGTCGGGACGACCGGCAAGAACCCCGAGCGTTAGTAAAATCAGATTCGGATTCCGACGTGCGGTAATGGTCCGAAAAAACGAATCAATAGGCCGCCACGAGTGAATTTCCAGGTGAAACACCAGCAGAAAGAGCCCTTCGAGCAGCCGTCCGAGAATATACCCGCCAATGATAATCGCCACGACCGAGTCATACCAGATCAAGGCTGGAGAAAGGCTGCCCGTCAAACCCATCGCCCAGGCGATATACCAGAATGGAGGGTGGACGAGGTCAAGGCCGTGGTCCAGCACATGGCCCATTCGGCTAGAGGTGCAGGTGACGCGGGCCAGCTTGCCATCCACGGTGTCCAAAAAAGTCATGAGCCAGGCACACACGAGTCCAAGACCAAATTGTCCCTGAACAAAGAGCAAAGTCGCCACACTCACCAGTATCCAGCTGAGCCCGGTCACGATGTTGGGAGAAACATGGGCGCGAGCCAGCAGGCGCGTAACAGCTCGGGCAGGCAGAGGCCAGACCCACTTGGTGACCACGTCGGTAATACCCTTATACGACGCACGAAACATGTGATTTTCAACCTGAGTCAGCGAGTCCACACCCACCCGGAGCAGATAGGGAGGGTCGTATTTGCGCAGTGCCGAGGAATAGGCAGAAACAAGGTCAGCGGGAACCCGGCAGGGCAGGCGTTCCTGCTGCGCATCAGCCACCGGAGCAGTGAGGCCGGGGAGCAGCACTTCTTTCTGACTCCCTGTTGTAACGACTGCGACAATCGTCGCGGGTATATCCGGATCAACCAGCGCCAAGCTCCGGACACCACCGTGCTCAAGACTCTTCTCAAGCAGTGCTCGGATTAAGCGCTCGTCAAAAACATAATCGGTTCGGAAAACAAGGAGCGGGCTATCAGGGCGAACAGGAGGACGGGAGGGACCCCTCACAATCTGCGCCTCAGACACACCCGCGGCGCGGAGGGTGCGACACAGGCGTTCTGCCGGCGAGAGACCCCACACTTCTACCGGAGCAGTGGGACCGCCCTCAGCACGAACTGTGGAATCGGCAAGCCACACCTGAACACGCTCGGCTCCCGCCACCGGTTTCATATCGCTCTTCCTCGTCACGCTGTAAAAGAGTAAATGTACCCAGCTTTTTTTGTATGACTTGGAGGGCACGTTTACTCTTTTCGACCATGGCTCTGCCTAGACCACAACCTGACAGTGAGCGGTCTTATCATATGCCAGGGAGGTGGTATAGGTTGAAGAGAGCCGCCCGGAGCCAAACACCATGCCAGCCTTTACGCTTGCCCACTTATCAGACCTACACGTCACACCGGTCCGGGTCCGGCGGCCAACGGACTTCCTGAACAAACGCTTCTTGGGGGCCTTATCGTGGTCCCTGCGGCGGCGCAAGGAATATCGCCCCGAAGTTTTGGCCGCACTCGTCAGCGACCTGCACATGCAAGGGCCGGACCATGTAGTCATTACCGGCGATCTGACCAATATTGCGCTCGAAGACGAGTTCTGCGCCTCCCTCCCGTGGTTGCAAAAATTGGGTGGCCCACAGCACGTTTCCCTTATCCCAGGTAACCATGACACGTATACGCGCCGGAGTGAATCTTCTCCGTGGACATATTGGGGCGACTACATGCGCTCTCATATCCCGACGGATACGCTGTCAGACCCTGCGCTGTTGCCTTCAGACCTTCCACCAACCGAGTTTCCAACCCTTCGGACCTGTGGACCAATCGCCCTCATCGGTGTTTCAACAGCGCGGGCAACGGCTCCCTTCTACGCCTCGGGAACGATAGGCCAGAGGCAACTAGATCGACTTGAGCAGCTTCTCAGCGCGTTGGCAAACACGCCCCTGAGTCGGGTCGTGCTCATTCACCATCCTCCCCAACCCATCGCCATATCGGCCCGCCGCCGCCTCACCGATGCGGCTAACTTTCGGGCCGTGCTCGCCAAGACCGGCGCAGAGCTGATTCTGCACGGTCATGTTCACCGCACAGTCACGGCGAGTATCCCCGGACCCTGGGGACCGATTCCCGTTGTCGGAGTCCCAGCCTCCGCGGCGATCGGTCGACGGCCGCAGCGACGCTCACGCTACCACCTATATCGGATCGAGCCGCACGGTGAGGTGAACGGACGGGGACGTTTTCAGATCACTCTCACTTCCCGCATGTATGATCCGAGAACGGCCAGTTTCCTCCATGCTGCCGAGCAGAGTCTCTCGTGACGCCTCACTCTTGACTCTGCCGCAAGCCTGGAGCTAGAAGCAGAGTTAGGCTACGCAGAGAGTCTGATTATGAAGAAGTGCCTATCTTTGTTGCTGCTGTTCTTTGTTGGTCTCCTGAGCCCAGTGTTCAGCCCGCAACCGGCCGCTCAGGCGCCCGTCGCCCGGGAAGTCCTCTCGGCTATGGTGACGATCCATGCCGAGATACCGGCTAGTGCGCGCACGGCCCAGTTTCTCGGGGAACAACGCAGCGGAAGCGGCGTGATCATCGATACGGAAGGCCATATTCTGACCATCGGCTATTTGGTCATGGAAGCCCGCCGGGTTGAAGTCACGGGCATAGAGGGGAGACGCATCCCAGCCACCGTTATTGCCCATGACACGCAGACCGGTTTTGGGCTCTTACGCGCGGACGAACCGCTCAACGTCACCCCCATGCCGTTCGGCAAGTCCTCCGACCTGGATGAACGGACAGAAGTCATTATTGCCAGCGACAGCAGTGCGGCTTCGGTGCGCCCGACTTTGGTGACCTCACGGCGGGAATTTGCCGGCTATTGGGAATACCTGCTCGAAGACGCCATATTCACCGCGCCGCCACATCCCCGTTACGCCGGTGCAGCGCTGATTGGGCCGGACGGAAAGCTCCTGGGTATCGGCTCACTGCTGGTCAATGACGCCCTACCCGGTCGGGAGTCTCTGACCGGAAATATGTTTGTGCCGATTGACCATCTCAAACCCATCCTCACCGACCTGATTCGGACCGGTCGCGCCAGAGCGGCCCCTCGGCCCTGGCTCGGGCTCTTTACTGAAGAGTTCCGCGATAAGCTGATTATTATGTTTGTGGCACCGGACGGCCCGGCAGAACAAGCCGGGGTGCAGGTCAACGATCTGGTCCTCAAGGTTACCGGTCAACCGGTCAAAGACCAGGCGGACTTCTATCGAAAGATGTGGGCGGTTGGGGAGGCCGGTGCCGATATCACCCTCACCCTCCTCCACGGGACAGAGATCAAAGACATTACAATACGCTCCGCGGACAGAGATCAGTACTTTCGCGCAGCCCCTGCCCCGAAAAATCCAGACACCACAGAAGCACTCCAGGCAACCTAGAGACGGGACCTAGCCGTGGCCACAGGCCTGACAGCATTCGACTAAAGCGGATATGAATCCGGCGCACGGTTCGGCTCGAACACACAGCACTCCCTAATCATTCTGGAAGGCGGCCAGCACTGTCGCCGTGTCATACGCCTCACGATAATGGGTGATCACACCGTTCAGCAGGGTCCAGGCGACCATCACGGCCACGTCATAGCTTTTCCCGGTGGCCTTCACCCGGCTGCGTTCCTCACACATCACGATCACCTGATTGCCCTGCGCAATGAATTCTTTAGGCACAAACTGCTCGACCTCTATCGCTTTTCCACGCGTGGCAAACCACTGCACGACCTGCTTCCGCCCCCGGACGGTGCCAGCCCAAGGAATCGCCTCAGGTCCGGGTGACTGCCATTCCACATCGTCCGACAGCGGCTGGAGGATGGGTGCAAGATCACCCTGCATCCCAGCCATACGGAGATGAGTATAAATCTGGCGGACGATATGCTCATTGTCCGGCCTGGGTGCCGGGCGGGTTTTGATCTTGCCCTTTGAGGCTGCCCAGGCCGCGGTAAAGGTATCGAGCACAGGACCGTGAAACATATTTTCCGTTTTTCGGCGTAAAACTTCCGGGTCATTCTCCACAGCCTGGGTCTCGTCAGACTGTGCGTCCGGGGTGGATTGGGTCTCGGCTCGGTCCAGAGTTTCTGCGGCTTTCTTTTTGCGTTGTGAGACCGCCCAGGCCGCGGTAAAGGTATCAAACGCTGGGGAGTTGAATGGCTGTCCCGTCTGTTCCATCATGGTTTCGAGGTCCTGCTTCTTAGTCATACGCGGTTTTCCTGTCTGATTGAGCCGTCCGTTCGGACGCATGAGGCACGGGTTGCCAGAATCTGTTCAACTGTCACCAAGTCATCGGGGGTGTCCACATCAATAGCCGCTTCGGCAAACGGCATATCAACAAGGTCGACTCGTGCTCCCAGGACGCGGGAAGCCTGGACCAGAGCCGTGGGCCGGTCGAGCCGACGAAAGAGGAGCCGCAGCAGATTCCCCAATCCAAATGTACTCACCAGCCGCCAGGGCCGCTTCCGAAACTGTCCAGCTCGTACCCAAAACCGAACCGCCCGAGCCGCCTGTGGGGTCCGTAGGAGAAAGAGATTCGTTCCGCTCCAGCTCCCATCCGCCAGGGGGAGAAAGGTGCGGTGTGACTCGGGATACTGCGCGCGAAAGAGTGAAGCGGAGACCGCCCCAATAACGACATCGGCATCGCTGTGTTGGGCCGCAGTACAGAAATACTCGACCATGACGGGGGTGAGCAGCGCATGGTCAGCCGTTGTCACCAGCACAGGACCCTGTGCCTCGTACGCCTCAAAGTAATCCAGGACACTCGCTGCCGGAGAGGGTTGACTGGCGTGGAATCGAACCCTTCTTACTTCCGCACAGTCGGCCAAGACTGCGGCATCGTCGATACTGACCACAACGTCCTGTACCAGGTTGACCGCCCGGAGGCTGGTAAGCACCCGCACGATCATCGGAACACCAGCAACTGGGATACAGGCTTTGTGACTCTGATCTACGGTGTGGGCTAGGCGATCCTTCGGCCCGCGTCGGCCGGCAAGAACTAGGGCCGTGACAGGAGGCAGGGTGCTCTCCTCGGCCTGCTGAACTGCTGCGGTGGTCACGTCGGGCATTGTAGACCGCGAAGAGAACGATGCAATATCAGGATTCTCAGGAATGGGAGGATAAGCAGGATAGAAGAAGAAGGGAAATCTTGATAGTCTCAAAAACCCTGAGCATCCTGATGAGGAAGGGGAATTTTTGCATATTTGGATTGACGCAACAAATCCGAGCAGCCGACTCCGGATTTTTGGAATGACGTTGCTCGAACGACAGCTGCGCGCGCTTCTCGAAGCCAGCCTGGAACCGGCCGAGGTCTATGTTCAGCTTGCTCCTGAGACGACCAATCTGCCTTCCCTTCTCCCCACGTCTCTTGTCCAGGAACTTCCGCTCCAGTGGGGGCATGTCTCTCGAACGATAGCGGAATATCGGACCAGTCTGCCGGGTGACACGTGCGACACTCCTTTACTCGTCCTGGAGGCCAGCGCCGTGATCGACAGCCGTCTCCTCCACCATCTTGCTGAACTGCCTGGTTCTTGGGTGGCACGAGGAGAAATAGGAGCAGAGCAGACCGCAGTCCTACGCCTGGAAGGAGACCCTGCGTTTCTCGATGTAATCGATACGCCCGCATCCTCCCTGCTGGAGCTCGCACAAAAAAGCCTGCAACAGCAAAGCGTACGAGAATTACCCTTGACCGACGTTCCATCCTATATTCGCAAGCTCCGGCGCGACCTGCCCGTCTATTTATTTCGCATTGTGGACCCGGCCAGCCGGGACAACGCTTTCTGTTCTGGTCTAACTATAAAGGCTCAACCGACTTCTTTACCAAATATGTCTACCCTCCCTTAGTCTGGCGGGCCGTCCGTCCGCTGGCGCGCTGGCGGATTCATCCCAATGTGGTTTCACTCTTTAATATCGGTATCACCGTCCTAGCCGTGCCCCTCTTTGCTCAGGGCTATTGGGTGACAGCCTTTACCCTGGCGTATACGATGAGTGTGCTGGATTCTGTTGACGGCAAGCTCGCTCGTTTGACCTTCAGCGCCTCCAAGCTAGGCGATATTCTGGATCATGGCCTGGACATCATCCATCCACCAGTATGGTATTTTGCCTGGGCGTGGGCCTTAGGGGCAGGAGACATCGCCGCCCCCGTGATGCAGCTTGCCGTCTGGATGGCGGTCTTTTATACCCTGGACCGGATTGTGGCCGGTCTGTTCAGTGCGCGGGTCGGCCAGTCCATTCATGGCTGTACCCCGTTTGATGAACGTCTGCGTACCTATATCTCGCGGCGCAACATCAACGTTCCGTTCTTTATGGTCGGTCTGCTGCTTGGCTTCCCCGTGGCGGCCTTTGTCGTGATCGTCGTGTGGCAGGTCGTCTCCCTCGGCTTACACTCACTGCGCCTGGTGCAGTTCTGGAACAGAAAGGAGAGAGAAGAGGGAGCGGGATAGGTTCTTCTCTCTCGCCTTTCTCTATCTCTTCTCGCCATGCGTCTCCTGCTTGCCTTTGCCCGTGCCTATCCCGGCCGGAGTGCCCTGACGCTCGCCTGTCTCGTCTTCGCCACCTTTGCGGAAGGCATCAGCTTCTCCAGCCTCCTGCCGCTCTTGAGTCTGGCCACCCGGGCACACAGTAGCGCGCTGTCACCGGACACGGCTCCAACCGGCCTGGAACAGTTCAGCCACGATATACTCGCCACCTTTGGGCTCCAGCCGAGTATCGGCCTGCTGTGCCTGATCATCGTCGCGGGCATGGTCCTCAAAGCCGGGTTTGTCCTCCTCGCCCAAAAGCAGGTGGGCTATACGGTCGCCCATGTCGCCACCGACCTGCGGCTCTCTCTGTTACGCTCACTCCTGGCCGCCCGCTGGGAATACTATGTCCGTCAGCCAGTGGGCAGCTTTGCCAATGCGTTTGCGACCGAAGCCAGTCGAGCCTCTGAAGCCTATCTGTACGCGGTCACCATTATTGCCTTCAGTATCCAAACCCTCCTCTACGTTGCCCTCGCACTGTCCGTCTCCTGGCAGGCCACCCTCGCGGCCGCGCTGTTTGGTCTGTTGATCGTCTTTGGATTACACCGTCTGGTGCGGCTGGCACGGCGGGCCGGCGCTCGCCAGACCGCCCTACTAAAGGGCATGCTCAGCCAACTGACCGATGTGCTGTACGCGGTCAAGCCGCTCAAGGCCATGGCGCGCGAAACTCAGGTCGGCCCGCTCCTCGAACGTGGGACCCAACGCTTACAACGCGCGCTCCAGCGTGCGGTCCTGAGTAAAGAGGCATTACGCGCTCTACAGGACCCACTGCTGATCGCCTGTTTGGTCGGGGGACTGTATGTTGCCTTGACGCGCTGGGCATTGTCTCTTGACGCGGTCATTATGCTTGTTGTCCTGTTTGGCCGGACCTTGAGTAGCCTGAACAAGGCCCAACGCCAGTACCAACGCATGGCCGTCCAGGAGAGCGCTTATTGGTCCCTGCAAGACACCCTCCGGCAGTCAGAGGCTGCGCGCGAAGTCAATACCGGGGCTCGCCAACCTCGGCTCACCCAGGGCATTCGCCTGCAGGAAGTCAGCTTCGCTTATACCGAGAAACCCATCCTTGAGCGGGCCTCGTGCGCCATTCCGGCAGGCGAAGTGACGCTCCTTATCGGCCCTTCAGGAACGGGGAAAACGTCTACGGTTGACCTGATTGCCGGTTTGCTCCAGCCCCAGAGTGGTGCAGTCTATATTGACGGGGTTCCGCTCACCTCAATTGATCTCAAGGCGTGGCGCACGGCCATCGGCTATGTCCCCCAAGAAATGCTGCTGCTCCACGAGAGTATCGTTGCCAACGTGACGCTGGGCGATACCGCGCTGACCGAGGACGGACGTAAAAGCGGCCTTACGCGCCGCCGAGAGCCTGGGAGTTTGTGCAAAACCTTCCGGACGGAATGGCGACGCGAGTCGGAGAGCGGGGCGCCCGTTTATCCGGTGGCCAGCGGCAGCGGATTGCTATTGCCCGCGCTCTGGTGCACACGCCTCAACTCCTCATTTTGGATGAAGCCACCACTGCGCTTGACCCTGAGAGTGAGGCCGCTATTTGCCAGACCGTTCAGCAACTGCGTGGAACCATGACGATTCTGGCGATTTCCCACCAGCCGGCCCTGTTGGATATTGCTGACCATGTCTACCGGTTAGAGGACGGGCGGCTCAGACCAGTTGACGCGACCGCGTCGTTTCACGACGCACGGAAAATTGCGTAAGGTATAGAATTGTCAGGCCATGGGCGTTTCGGGTTTTTCAGTACCACTGCGTAAGAGAATAGCGGCACTGCTGCGGGCAGAGCCGTATGCCAGACCGGGCACCCGTACCCAGCTCGAACGTGTCGTCCTCGGTGTTCGAGAAGGGATGACTCCGAGCGAGCGACCACCGGTCCGTATCTTCATCGGAACGGAACCGGACCAGTATCGGGCCGAGCGGGTCTTCGTCTGGTCGATTGAACGGGTCCGCGACCCGGCGCGCGTCTACGAATTATACTTGATGAAAGACCTGGCCGGTTTTGACCGGCGCGGCTGGCTGACGGGCTTTACGAACTACCGCTTTGCCATCCCGCATTTTGCCGGGGGGCGCGGGCGCGCCATCTATAATGACACCGACCAGATTTATCTGGCCGATCCCGGCGAGCTGTTCGACACCGCTATGGGCAACTCCGGTTTTCTGTCCATTCACGATCACGATACCTCGGTTATGTTGATCGATTGTGAACGGATGGCCTCAGCCTGGACGCTGGAGGCCGCCCAACGGCAGCGGCGCCAGCGGTTGGAGGCTGAGGCACGCGCCATCTCCGGCCTCTGGGGCCAGCTTGACTCCCACTGGAACGCGCGGGACGATGAGTATGACCCGAGACGCTCCAAGCTGCTGCACTATACCACGATTCATGCCCAGCCCTGGCAACCGTTTCCCCAGCGATTCGCCTACCAACACAACCCCGTCGGGCAGGTCTGGCTTGACCTGGAACAGGCAGCAAACGAAGCCGGCTATCAGGTATTTCAGGTCCACCGGCCAAGCACCCAATACCTAGCGGTGTGCGCTCACATACGGGACGCTTCGCCCCAGTCCGCCCCGCCGGCCTGCTCGATGCAAGCAACTCGAAATGGTCATAAGAACGACTTTCAGAAGCATATAGAAAAACTCAGAGTAACCACACAGAGTCGCACCCTACTGGATTATTCCTTTGGCCTCAGTCCCTCTTTGACTCGTAGTCATGACCCTCTCGTATCCCACTATAATCCGGCCTTTGCCGCCCCAACCCCTTCCGCCTGCGAAGTCGCAGACGGCGTTGTCTGTACAGATACCCTGGATTTTCTTCCTGACGAGGATGTCCCGTGGATGTTGGAAGAGCTCTTTCGTCGCGCCCATCGCTTTGTGTCTGTCTCGGTCAACGTGGTTCCGTATGAACACCGTCTACCAAACGGCACCCGTCTCCAGGGCCGGGTGCGACCACTACCCTGGTGGCAGACGCATTTGGACGCCGCCAGCCGTCGTTACCCGAAGCTGCGCTGGCATCTCCGTCTCGAAGCGCCGACCGACAGCGGACGTGCGGACGGCGACTATGCCGGCGGAGCCCTTGGACATGAACCCATCGTGTGGGTGCTGATCTCGCATAAGCCAGGGCATACCACGCAGGCCCGCGGCTTGGCTGATGCCCTCGGCTGGCCGTACACGACCAAGACCCTGCACTTCCGGGGGCCGACCGGCCTGTACAAATACCTGCTCGGCACCGACCGGGCGACACGCCGTGGCTTGGACATCAGCCAGTCCGACGTACTCGGCCCACCCTGGCCAGACTTGGTGATCGTCGCGGGCTGGCGCCCGGGTCGGGTCGCGCGCTGGATTCAGCACGAAAGCCACGGCCGAACCCATCTCGTGTTGTTGGGCCGCATTGGCAGCCGACCAGTCGCGCCGACCGACATCAGTGTCGTTTGCGAGCATTTCCGTCTCCCACCCCACCCGCGACGTATCGAGACCGGCGCGCCGGTCACCCAGGTCAATCCCGAACGGCTTGAAACCGCAGCCGACACGTGGCGGGATCAGGTCGAAGCCGCGCCGCGCCCCTGGATCATGCTACTGGTCGGCGGCGCGACCGCCAGACACGAGTTGACCCCCGACCAAGCCGACCGGCTTGGCGCCGAGGTCCGGGCCTTCGCCGAACGCCTCCACGGTACAGTGTTCGCCACGACCAGCCGTCGAACCGGCCATGCCGCGGCTAAGGCGCTGGCAGCTAGCCTGGGGCCGCGGCACTCGGTGTATGCGTGGCGACCAGACCGGGCCGACAACCCTTACCTGGGCTATCTGGCGCTGGCCGACCTCCTGATCGTGACGGGCGAGAGCGAATCCATGCTGGCCGAAGCCGTGGCAACAGAAAAGCCCGTGTATATTTATCCCCTCGCGGAGCGGTCGGCCGGTGTCCTGGAGCGGGCTAAAGACTGGATCCTCATGCGCGCCCAATCCCAGCAGAGAAACAAACGGGGTCGCCCGCGGCCACAACGCGGCCTGGCGTATGTGTGCGGGCGGCTGATCGAACGCGGCATCGTCCAGCCGCGGCGTGACCTGAACGCGCTTCACGTCGCGTTGATCGAACAGGGCAGCGCTGCGCTTTTTCCGGATGCCGGTGTCTCGAACAATCCACTCGAACTCCGGCCGCGGCCGGCCCTGCGGGAACTCGACAGGGTGACGGAGCAAGTCCGCGGCCTACTCCCGTTCCGCGTGCAGCCATGACGCCGGTCGTCTTTCTGCGCCACGGCCACAGCGTCTGGAATGAGGCGCGCCGTTTTACGGGTTGGGCCGACGTCCCACTGAGTTCACATGGCCGCGAGCAGACGCGCGCCGCGGCCGACTTGCTCCGGGCGCACGGTTTCTCGTTCGACATCGCCTTTAGTTCGGCGCTGCGGCGTTCCATCGACACCCTCAGCATTGTGCTAGACGCCCTGGCACTGTCCATCCCGGTGCAGACAAGCTGGCGGCTCAACGAACGGCATTACGGCGCCCTGCAGGGTATGAGCCGCGCCGATGTCGCCCGACGCTACGGACACCGACAGGTCACGATATGGCAACAACACTTCGAGATTGCACCGCCGGCCCGAGAAACCGGCGACGATCTGGTCGATATGGACCTGCGGGACGCCGGGCCGGACAATCGAGAGCCGCTGACCGAGAGCCTTCGTGACGTCAGGGCACGCGTACTACCCTATTGGCGCGACGCTCTGGTTCCGGCCATCAGGGCCGGCCGGCGGGTATTGGTCGTCGCGCACGGTAACAGCCTGCGCGCCCTGACGACCTGGCTCGATGGGGTGCCCGAACCCGACATCCCGCGCGTCAAACGGCCACTGACCGGTACGCCGTTCGTGTACGAGTTCGACCGTGATGCGAACCCGCTGCGCCGCTACGAGGTCCGCCGGCAATCCCGGGCGTGGCATTGGGTCTTTGGCAAACCGCGCGCCCACGGCCAGCGTAGCCATGATCGCTTTTTATTGGCCTACCACGACTCCCTACCGGTAGCCCAAGTCTGGAAGGATTTTATTGCCGAGCTGCGCGGCCCGACCTATCAGAATTTTCTTGGTCGTTTACTCGACACGCACGCCTTTGCCTTACGCTTTCACTGGCACTACACCCCGCCCGGCTGTTCCATCTCGCCGCACTGCGACGCCAAGGACAAGCTGGGTTCGCATATTTTTTATTTCAATACCGAGCAGGATTGGGACCCGGCCTGGGGGGGACAAACCTTGCTCCTCGACGACGGGGGTCGCTTCCCGCGCAACTCCGCACCACACATAGAGGACTTTGATAGCGTCTCAGCATCACACGCTATCGGTAACTCCAGCCTGCTCTTCGCCCGCAACGGCAGCTCCTGGCACGCCATGCGGCCGCTTCAGTGTCCGGAAGACCGGCTGCGCAAGGTCTTTATTGTGGTGGTCAGTCGCTTTGGACCGGTCGAACGTATAAAACGAATTTTTGGCCGGAAGGCGAAGGGATATTAAGCGAAGGTGTTCGGTGCAGCCTTGTGCGGAGAGAACCTGACAGGAATTAAGAGGAAGAACTTGAGAAATTAATTCCTTTTCTTCAAATCACCAAGCTGGATTAACTCCTCAACGACAAGTCGCATTCCTGACTGAAGCTGATCAAGATCTGGCCGAGTCGCCGTATAATACCTATTGTGAGCAGAGCGGTCACCAATAGTCTTTGTATCTGTAAGCGCATTTGAGAAGAATTCGGTGCAGCCTTGCACCGGTAGAGCCCGCCAGAAATAATGCCCCCTGCTTTTCTAACCATAGGAGAAATTTATTATGACTGCCTCCCCGCATTGTTTAGTAGTCGGCGTTGGGCCCGGTTTAGGCATGGGGTGTGTGCGTCGCTTTGCGGCCGGTGGCTACCGGGTATCGATGATTGCCCGGCATGCTGGTCGGCTGGCGTCCTGGGCTGCTGAAATCCAGAAGAGTGCGGGATTTCCCGTTGATATCGCCGACGAAGGGGCATTCCGTCAGACGCTCAACCACATTGTCGCCGAGCACGGACTCCCGGAAGTCGTCGTGTATAACGCAGCGCGGGCGACGTTGGGACATTATCGCGACATCAGCATGGAGGATTTTAGCCTCAATTTCCGCATAAATACCGCCGGCCTTCTGATCCTGGCCCAGGAGCTGGCTCCGGCGATGGTAGAGCGTGGCTCCGGTTCTCTCATGGTCACCGGGAATACAGGCTCGCTGCGTGGCACGCCGAATTTTGTCGGCTGGTCGCCAACCAAAGCCGGGCAACGTATCCTGGCCGAAAGCCTAGCTCGCGAGTTGGGGCCAAACGGAATTCATGTGGCCTATATTGTGGTCGATGCCATGATCGATATGCCGTTTGCCCGGCGGCGCCTCCCCGATAAGCCCAAGGATTTCTTTTCCCAGCCAGCGGATTTAGCGGAAACGGTTTTTCATACCGCCCATCAGCCCAAGTCGGCCTGGTCGTTTCTGGTCGAGTTACGCCCGTTCGGAGAAAAATGGTAGCGGTTTTCCTCCCATGTGTAGAGCATTAAGAGGTTCTGCCGACTGGAGCAAATACGAGGACAGCATGGATTGTGAGCTAAGCGCCCGAGAAACGCAATTGGTTGAAACGGCGAGGACGTTTGCGGTCGAAAAGATTGCGCCTTTTGCCGCAGAGTGGGACCTCAACCGGACAGTACCATACGCTGTTTTCCGGGAGGCGGCGGCCGTGGGCCTGACCGGCGTACTGGCACCCAAATCAGTCGGAGGACAAGGCGCCAGTTTCCTGGCGGCTGCCAAAATGCTGGAAGAACTGGCCGGAGCGTGCTTTGCCTTTACCTTTGGCCTCTGGGTTCACAACAACATGCTCAACACCATTGCGCGTAATGGCACCCCGGAGCAAATCGCACGCTACGTTCCACCGATGTTGGCAGGGGAAAGAATCGGCGCGTTTTGCCTGACGGAGCCCGGTGCCGGCAGTGATGCCACAGCGATTACCACACGAGCCGAGCAATCGTCCGACGGCTGGCGGCTGAGCGGGGAGAAAGCCTGGGTCACAAACGGTGTCAGTGCGGATGTGTTCGGCGTGTATGCGCAAACCGACCCAGCCTTGGGATGGCGCGGTATTGCCAGCTTTCTGCTGGCTGGCGATACTCCAGGTCTTGAACGCACCCCCCAGTACACCATGCTGGGCGGACAGGCGCTGGGAGTCACGGGACTCAGGCTGACCAACTGTCCGGTTTCCGAGGCCGATCTGTTGTTCGGTCCAGGGGATGGATTCAAGGCCGCCATGCGGGGCATCAATATGGCGCGGACGTTTGTTGGTGCGGGCTGTTGCGGCATGTTGCAGGCCAGCCTCAGGACCGCTTTGGCGTATGGAGCAAAGCGACACGCCTTTGGCAAGTCGATTCTGAACTTTCAGGGTCTGCAATGGGAACTCGCGGATGTGGCAACGGAGCTTGAGGCTGCCCGTCTGCTGACCTATCGTGCCGCGCTGGCCCTGGACCGGGGAGAGAGCGCCGTTGTGGAGGCCGCCCATGCCAAGAAATTCGCCAGCCGCGTGGCCTTTAGCGGCATCTCACAGTGTATGCAGGTCATGGGCGCAGAAGGTTTACGCACCAACTACCCGTTTGGTCGGCACCTGGCCATGGCCAAGATGACCCACTATACGGACGGCGCAACGGAAATTCAAAATGTCGTGATCAGTCGCACCTTGCTGAAAGAGTACGGCGTTGACGTTGGGTGAGGGATATCCCCCGGCGGCGCTTTGTCCCCCCAATGCCGTCATCGTTCAGGAGTGGGAAGCCAGCGAGAAGATCAACATCTCTTGCAAAACCGCTCAAACAACCCTGGATCGATCTTCTTCTTTTTTCCTTCAAAGAAATTCCGCTTAGTCCATTTGGCCAGAAAACACAGCTCCACAAACGGCAAATAGGGCTGAAAGTCAGGAGCACCGAGTTCGGCAAGGTGTGTGTAAAAAAGTGGACGGAACTCCCCAAGCCAGCGCAGACTCGCCTTGATCGTGCCCATTCCGATCAACTGGTTGTCAGCAAGCCCTTCAACGTCAATAGCGTAGAGCCCTCCGTTCTTGTGGCTGAGAATAAAATTCTTGAGCACCGGGTCGGTGTAGTCAAATCCTGTCCAGACCCGGGGTGGCGCGAGTTGCTCAACGACGCGCTGAAGCTGTGCGTACAGGGGGTCGGACAGGACACCCACCTGATGTAAAAAACGCAGGTCTTGGGCAAGACGGGTAGGAAAGGCCGTCTGGGTGGTGTCGGTCAGCGTTGGATGTTTGGTGTAAATGGTCGTATAGAATGCGGCGACCTGACGCACGACCTGCTCTGTCACCTGCCTGGGCCGCTCCCCCTCAACAAAGTCAACCCAAATCTCGTGTTCGTAGCGGGTGACTAATCGCGGGAAGATGTCATCAGCCCGGAAGGCTTCAAGATTGCGTTCTATATCTCTAGTAATAGCTGAGTCGGCAAACTGTAGCCGCTTGAAGCGTTGTCCGTTCATGGTTACAAAATGCAGGCTTTTCGCCTTGCGCAAACGGAGGCCACGGAGGTTGAGGAAACGCGTTAGCATACGGCTCAGCCAGTAGACAATCTGCTGTTGCACGAGAGACGCCCCGCGCTTAGTATTCCTGAGAAGACGCGTGTTGTATATCCAAGACGGGAGACACAAAGCAAGTCAGTCCTCCACACGGCTATGACGTCACACGATCCACCCAAAGTCACCGTCTTTATTCCGATCTATAACCGGGAAGCCTACGTCGGTGCGGCCATTGACAGCGTACTGGTACAGAGCTTTCGGGATTTTGAGCTCCTGCTGATCGACGACGGTTCGACTGACCGCAGTGTCGAAGTGCTCCGCTCTTATGACGACCCTCGCGTTCGCGTCGTCTGTAACGGGCGCAACCTCGGGATTCCTCGTACGCGTAACCGCGGGCTCGAACTGGCGCGCGGCGAATACATCGCCTTGCTCGACAGTGACGACGCGGCACGCCCGGGGCGGCTCCAGAAACAGGCGGCCTTTCTCGACCGCCACCCGGACTACGTCCAAGTCGGCGGCTGGAAGCAAGACATGGACGAGCACGGGCGCGTGCTGAGAAAGATCAAACGTCAGCCGACCTACTCAGCGGATATCCACGCGCAACTCTTGTTCCGCTGTAGCCTGACTAACACCACCATCATGGGCCGGACCGCCACGCTACGGGAGTACGGATACCGGAGCGGCTTTGCCCGCTGTCAGGATTATGACCTCCACGTGCGGCTTGCCGCGCGCCACAAGATGGCCAATCTTCCGCAGGTCTTGACGTACGCCCGCGTCCATCCTGGCCAGATCACCGTCCGTACTCAGGAACTCGGGAACACCAAAAAAGCCGAGATCGTGCGACATCAGCTTACGAATTTAGGTGTGCCTTGTGTGGAGGAAGATTTGCGCGCCCACCTCATGCTGTCGCGCATGCGAAAATTCCGCTTTGTCCCAGACCGCGCATACCTTGATTGGGCCGAGGCGTGGTTGCTCGGACTGACAGCGGCCAACCGACGGGTCCGGCGATACTCCGAGCGGGCATTCGCCCGCGCAGTAAGTGAGAAATGGCTACAAACGTGCTGGGCGGCCCGAGCCGGTATGGGCCGAAACGCCTGGAATGCTTTTTTTCAGTCCCCTTTGCGGAAAGGTATTGTTGCACGCTTGGGACAGGCTGTGCACGCGAGTTTGTGAGATGGTCCATCTCGCTTTCTTCATCCCCGACTTGAGCGCAGGGGGCGTATCACGACTATCTACAATCCTGTTGTCACTCCAGACCTGCACACCAAGGCACACGCGCCCCTCGATCATCCTTGGTTTCAGCCGGACGCACCCCCGGTGGTGCTCGGCACGGGCAGATCGGCCCATGCTTATGGCTCGCCAACTGGCGCGGCTGTTTCAAAAGCGGCGAGCGTGGTCCGTTGAGAGGAAAAATAGGCCCGCACGTCCGCCAGGTCTTCCGGCGTGTCGGTCTCGGCCCACCACAGACCTTCGATTGAGGCCACTTCGACCATTGATGAGTTGGCCATGGAATCAATGACTGACAAATACCAGCGCTGGAGCGCGGTCGGATCGCGCATGGCTTTCTCCAAAGCAACCCGGAAGGCGTACACGCCAGTGGCACGAAAAGTCATGAGTCCGATGGATTCGCCATGCACGACGGCCGGTGACAGGTTCTTCCCCACCGCGGCCAAGGTGCGCTCACGCCGAATCGAGACCTTCATGTCATCGTCGTCATAGCTGGGCTTGCAATCAATTGCCAGACTGACAGCCGCGAACGGAGCGAGCAGGAGGCGCTCTAACACCGCGGGCTCAAATAAGGTATCGCCGTTCAGCAGAACAAAATCCTCGGTCATCTCCGGGATGGCAGTCCAGCATGTGGCCAGATTGTTCGAGATCGCAAAAAAAGGATTAAAGCGGCTGGTCACTTCAATCTCCGGCAGCGGACAGCGGGCGAGAAACTGTTCCACCTTGTCTGCCCCAAAGCCGACCATGACCGTTGCGCGTTGAATGCCGCACGCGGCCAGCGTCTGGAGTTGGATTTCCAGAGCGGGCCGACTGCCATCAACCGGTAACAGGCATTTAGGGGTTGTTTCGGTGAGGGGCAAAAGGCGCTTGCCCTGCCCCGCGCTCAGAATAATAGCCTTCATGGATTATTACACAGTAGCCGAATTATTCTGCCCGGTATAAGAGAAAACAAGCAACGAATCAAGCAGGATAAGGCTATTGGCAACCAAAGATGGACTTCCAGCAATGCGCGTCCTCCCTTCTTGCTCTTCGCGACAGCTCGGCCAACCGCTCGGCTTTTATATTGTCGCCGAATTGTTTGCGCCAACCCTGTGGGCGTTATTCGGGCTGACCGCACTGGTATTGACAAAAGACCTGCTCGGCTTCTCTGACCTGGTGATCAATCGGGGTCTGGGCCCTGCTGCGGTAGGTTGGATCGCCTTTTATGAGTTGATCCCCCTCCTCTCTCGCACCCTGCCCTTCGCCGTGCTCGTGGGCACCCTGGTCGGGCTGGGCCGTCTCCGGGCTGACCGGGAGTTGCTTGCCATTGAGGCTGCCGGTCTGGCCCGTCGGCATTTGGTTCTGCCGATTCTGGGCTTTGCCACGGCCATGACGCTCCTTGGGCTCGGCTTTTCTCTGTTTACCGCACCGGCCGCCCTCCGCTCACTGGACGACGCGTTACGCAGTATGATCCGGCAAAACCCCGCGTGGCGCTTCGTCCCGGCAGCGTGCATGAGTTCGGTGATACCCGTATGGTCGCCCGAGAAATTTCAGCGCGTGGCGATACCCTGCGCGGCGTGCTGTTGTGGGTGTCTGATACGGGGCAGGACTATTTTGCCGGGCAGACGCTTTTTGCCGAACGCGGGAGTATACAGCCCCTGGCGCATGGGACTGCTCGGCTGGCTTTATACGATGGCGTTATTCTTCTCTCTCCCCAGGAAGGCGGCGGGGAGACCCGCTTCCAGATCTTTGAGACCGTGATCCGGGAACCACAGAGCACCGAGGCCTGGCCCGTCCAGCCGCTCACCCGGCTCTCGTTGCAGGCTCTCATTGACCAAACCGTAGGAGAGAGTCCGGAAGCGCGCCGCGCTCGCACCGAACTGCATCGTCGTTTTGCAGCCCCCGCGGCCGGTCTCGTCTTCAGCCTGTTAGCTCTGCCCCTCGCCTGTCTGGGACCACGCTTCTCACGCGCGTCGGGTGGCGTCCTCGGACTGGTTCTTAGCGTGGTGTATTACGGTTTGACGCAACTCGGCGACGGACTTGTCCAGGCGGGTGCGGTGACGGTCGGGCTGGGAGTCTGGCTGCCCAATATTCTTGTTGGTATGCTCGCCGCTCTCCTCCTCGGGCTACAAGACCGGCCCTGGGTGAGACGGCGCACTCCCGATGGACAGCCGGTCCAGGATCCCGCCCAGGCAGCGTCTCCAATGGCTCTCCAAACGCGACAGGTCCTCCTGCCACGCTACGTACTGCAACACTACCTTCTCATGCTGGGCTTGGCTTTCGGCTTTTTGCTCGTGGGATATCTCCTGGTTGATATTCTTGAACGCCTCGAATGGTTTGCCCGCCACAATGCCACGCCAGCCGAAGCCCTCCGCTTCTACAGCGCCCGCACCCCCCTGCTGGCCTCACGGATCGTTCCCATGGCCCTCCTGCTGGCCACCGCCCTGACCGTCAGTCTCCTGTCCTTCCACCGGGAACTGATTGGCATGCGCGCGTGCGGGATTTCAGCCACCCGCACACTGTCCTGTATCCTCCTCGTTGCCGGCCTCGTCACGCCCCTCTCCTTTGTCTTGAATGAATCCGTCGTGCCACGCTCAAACGCCCTGGCCGACCGCCTCAAAGAGACGGAAGTCAAGGATCGCGCCCTCCCCACCGGCGTGTTACAGAAAATAGTCTGGTACCGGGCCGGTAGCCATGTGTCCCAGGCAACCCGGCTCGACCCGGCCCTGGACGAAGCCACCGACCTGTCGATCTACGAACTTGGAGACCAGGGCTTACCCCTCAGCCGGACCGACGCACGCCGGGCCAGGCACATCGGCGATGGAATGTGGGAGCTGGATGATCCGGTCCGGATTCGCATCTCGGAAAACGGCCTCGAGCGAGAGCCGGCCGAGCCGCTTATCCGATTAGGGGAGGCCCCGGATATCCAGCTTGACACCATGCATCTGAGCGTCTGGCAGTTGGCCCAGGAAATCACCGGGACCGAAATGGCCGGCTATGACGTCACCACCTATCGCGTTGACCTCAACGTCAAATACGCCGCGCCCCTGGCCTGCATGCTGCTCCCGGCTATCGTCTTGTTCTTTGCTCTGCACGGTCCGCCGTTTCCGGGCCCGGCCGTAACCTTATTGGTGAGTAGCGTCCTTGGCGTCGGCTATGTCCTGTTGACCGGGGTGTGTGCCTCACTCGGCTATGGCGGGACTCTGTCGCCCACCCTAGCCGGTTGGGGGCCAGCGCTCAGCGCGACGCTGTTGGCCGGCGCCTTTGCCTGGCGTAATCAGGGCTGAGCCTGTCATCATGGACGGAAGAAGGAGAACGAGAAATTAAAACACGCAACGCTGTTATCAGGCTCATACCTATTTTATGGTGGCTGGGGTGTAGTCTGCCGACAAGCACGGGCTGCACGACCAATACTGACAGCGGCTACGAGGGCACGTCTTTCAAGGCCGCTCGGAACCGTATGGTAACAGAGCAGATACGGAATCGGGGCATCCAGGATGAGCGCGTCTTACACGCGCTCACCACGGTCCCGCGTCATCTGTTTATCCCGCCCGCCTACCGGGACCACGCGTACGACGATGGCCCGCTCCCCATCGGTCAGGGGCAGACCATCTCCCAGCCGTACATCGTGGCGCTCATGAGCGAGCGTTTGGAACTTGGCGGCGATGAGCGCGTGTTGGAAATCGGCACGGGCTCCGGCTATCAGGCCGCGGTTTTGAGCCTCCTGGCAAAACAGGTGTATTCCATTGAAATTGTGCCCGAGTTGATGTCCTCCGCGCGTGAGCTGCTCGCCCAGCTCGGCTATGACAATGTGACGGTTCTGCTCGGCGACGGGAACCTTGGCTGGGAAAAAGACAGCCCATATGACGCGATTATCGTCACCGCCGCGGCTCCGCGTATCCCGCCGGCGCTTATTGAACAACTCGCCGAGGGTGGCCGGCTGGTGCTACCCGTCGCCCGGGGCGAGGAACAACACCTGCTGAGACTCCACAAACGGAACGGCCGGATTGTCGAGGAAAACCTGGGGCTGGTCCGCTTTGTCCCCCTGGTGGGCGGGGATTCGTAGAACAGAGCTGCTCCGGGGTAACAGCCCGCAGAACTGCCCCTGGAGCAGCGGGAAAACGCCGCGCTCTTCTCTACTTCCCCCCCTCATGCACAATCAGTTGGGCAGAGAGGTGGGCGGGGTGGAGCTGGCACTTCACGTCAAACAGACCGGCCTTGTCGGCCACGAACTCGACCGTCTTGGTCTCGCCGCTGTTGACTACCTCTTCGATGTCAAAGGCCGGAATGGCAAAGCCGTGGTTGGGCGGCTCGCCGGGGATTTTATTCACCACCTTGATCCGGACCGTGTCGCCCTGCTCGGCGATCAGCACGGAGGGAACAAACATCTTGTCGCCCTCGTATAACACATTGACAACCGTAAATTTCCGCACCGCGGCCGCCTCTCCTTCAGCATGCTGGTCGGCCCAGGCCGCAGGCGTGACCGTCACCGCTCCGAGTGCGAGCAGGCTCAGCGTTGTTCGTGTGATGCTCCACCACTGCTGGATCATACCGTCCTCCTTCACTGCGCTAGGATACGTGTAGTGAGCCATAACCCTGCACTGATTGCAACGGGAGCACCTGTTCGTTCGCTTCCAGGGCTGACCCTCTCCCACTTCCTTGCTATGATGCGCTGGCATGCCAACCCACGCCGCCTTCAAACTCGTCTCAGACTTTCAGCCCCAGGGCGACCAGCCCCAGGCGATCGATCAACTCACCCAAGGCTTGCAAGACGGACTACCACATCAGGTGCTGCTGGGTGTGACCGGTTCGGGCAAAACCTTTTCCATGGCGCATGTCATTGCCCGGCTGAACCGGCCGGCGCTGGTGATGGCGCCCAATAAAACGCTGGCGGCCCAGCTCTATAATGAATTCAAGGAACTCTTCCCGGACAACGCGGTCCGCTACTTCGTCAGTTATTACGATTACTATCAGCCCGAAGCCTACGTCCCCCAGAGCGATACCTATGTGGAGAAGGACGCCTCGATTAACGAAGAAATCGATAAGATGCGCCACTCCGCCACCAAGGCGCTGTTAGAGCGGCGCGATACCATTATCGTCGCCAGTGTTTCGTGCATCTATGGGCTCGGATCGCCCGAATCCTATTTTGATCTCATCCTCTTTGTCGAAGAAGGCAGCGAGGTGGACCGGGACGCGCTACTCCGCAAGCTGGTCGATATTCAGTACCAGCGTAACGACTTTGATTTTCATCGCGGCACGTTTCGGGTCCGAGGCGATGTGGTCGAGGTCTTTCCCGCCTATGAGGAGAGCCGGGCGGTACGGATTGAATTCTTTGGCGATACGGTTGAGACAATTGCCGAGATCGATCCGCTCAGGGGCAAGGTGCTGCGTCGGCTGGATAAAATCGCCATTTATCCGGCCAGTCACTATGTCACCACCTCCGGCCGGCTGAAACGCGCCACGCAGGCAATCCAAGAGGAACTGGCAGAGCGGCTCAAAGAACTGCAACAGGAAGACAAACTCCTTGAGAGCCAACGCCTGGAGCAGCGCACCCTGTACGATCTCGCGCTCTTGCGCGAAATGGGCTTTTGTCCGGGCATTGAGAATTACTCGCGCCATCTGGATGGCCGGCAGCCGGGAGAACCGCCCCATACACTGCTCAACTATTTTCCCGACGACTACCTCGTCTTTATTGACGAGAGCCATGTCACCGTCCCCCAGATTGGCGGCATGTACCGTGGCGACCGCTCGCGCAAAACCACCCTGGTGGAGTATGGCTTTCGGCTACCCTCTGCCCTGGATAACCGACCCCTCAGCTTTCATGAATTCGAGCGGCGCGCCGGCCAGACAGTCTACGTCTCGGCGACACCGGGTGACTATGAACGCGAACAGAGTAACGGCCGCGTGGTTGAACAGCTCATTCGTCCCACCGGCCTGTTAGACCCCGAAATTGCGGTCCGACCGGCCGGGGAACAGGTCGACGATCTGCTGGAAGAAATCCGGCTGCGGAGTGAAAAAGGCGAGCGGGTGCTGACCACCACCCTGACCAAACGGCTGGCTGAGGATCTGACCGATTACTATCAGGAAATAGGCGTTCGGGTTCGCTATCTCCACTCGGATATCGACACGATTGAGCGGGTAGAAATTATCCGCGCGCTGCGCCAGGGCCGCTTCGATGTCCTGATTGGCATCAACCTCCTCCGTGAGGGGCTCGATATTCCCGAGGTCTCTCTGGTGGCCATTTTGGATGCAGACAAAGAGGGCTATTTGCGCTCTGAGCGTTCCCTGATCCAGACCATTGGCCGGGCCGCCCGGAATGTGCATGGGACCGTCCTCCTCTACGCCGATAAAATTACCGATTCGATGCAGCGGGCCATTGATGAAACCCTGCGGCGGCGGCGCATCCAGTCCAGGTATAATAAGCGGCACGGCATCACCCCCGAGAGTATTCGCAAGGCCCTGTCTTCGCCCCTGGTGAAGGTCTATGAAGCCGATCATATGACGGTCCCCATCGTTTCTGAGGACAGCAAAGAATATATTGCTGCTCAAGACCTGCCCAAACTGATCGAACAGACCCGCAAGGAAATGAAGGCCGCGGCCGCGGCCCTGGACTTTGAACAGGCCGCAGAGCTCCGTGACCGCGTGCAGGATTTGGAACGGCGTGCCCTGGGTTTACCCGGTGAAGCAGCCGCTGCTGCACCCACGGCCTCAGAAACGCCGATATCACCAACCAAGAAACCGGTCGCACGGGGTCGCCCGAAAAGGGCCGCTGCGCGCAGCGCAAACAAAGCCCTGTCCCGCGGCCGCCGAGCGCGCTGGCAACGCTGAGCGTGGTCGGGTGATGCCGCGCGAGCGCGACTGACGAGACGCGGCTTTGTGGTAGGCTGGCTTCCTCGTAGAATATCAGGGTACTTTCGCTCCACTCGTAAACTGCTAAAAGCGGACAGCCAGACCTAGCCGAAGGAATGTCCATGTCAAAAGACCACAAAGCCCACACCAAACACCCGGATGAGCTGACTCACGCCCGAGCCATTCTCGAAGCAGAAGCCGAGGCGATCCGTTCTATTCGTCTCAACAACGATTTTCTTCGTGCGGTGGATATGCTGGAGCACTGTCGAGGCAAAGTGATTCTCACCGGCATGGGGAAAGTCGGGATTATGGCCATGAAGATTGCGACCACGCTTTCCTCAACCGGCACACCGGCCTGTTTTCTACACCCCGGCGAAGCGGCTCACGGCGACCTGGGGCTGGTCGGCAAAGACGATGTCCTCATGACGTTTTCCAATAGCGGCCGAACGCGTGAGGTCCTGGAAACCATCCACCGGGCCAAACAGTTGTACGACATCCCGCTCCTCGCCGTGACCGGCCATCCGCGCTCGCCCATTGCCCGGAAAAGTGATCTCGTTCTCAGCGTCGGGGCCATTAAAGAACCCTGCCCGATCGGCCTGACCCCCTCGGCCAGCACCACGGCCATCCTGGCCTTAGGCGATGCCTTGACCCTCGTCCTCATGACCCGTAAACGCTTTACCAAAGCCGATTACGCCAAGTTCCACCACGGGGGCTATTTGGGGAGACGCGCCCGCAAAGAAGCAGAAGAAGAGGTCCGTTCCTAGGCCACATGCACCCCTCGGTTTCACGTCTTCTCGCCTCGCCCGGCGGAGAGTCTCCGTAGGGGCAATTCATGAATTGCCCCTACCTACCGAACGAACAAAACCGAACAATGAAGGAGGGAGCCATGAGCTATGAAACCCTGACCCAGAAACAGGATGAGGCGGTCCTGACCATCACCGTCAATCGCCCTGAGGCACTCAATGCCCAGAGCCGCTTGATGCTGGAAGAGTTTGATCGGGCCATGGCCGCCGCCGCGGAAGACGAGTCGGTCAAAGTCATTATCGTGGCCGGTGCGGGCAAGCATTTTTCCGCCGGCCATGACATTGGCACGCCGCAGGAACGGGAAGACTGGAAAAAGCGCCCGTATCCGAAGGGCATGCCGGGCGAATATAAACGCGGACGAGACCTCTATCTGGATTGCACTCTGCGCTGGCGGGATTGTCCCAAACCGACCATTGCCCAGGTCCAGGGCTACTGCATTATGGGCGGGCTGATGTTGGCCTCGGCCTGCGATCTCATTATTGCTGCGGACGACGCCAAGTTTTGTGACCGCACGGTGCGCTGGGCGGGCGCTCATGTCCAGTACGCCAGCCTGGCCTGGGACATTGGCTTTCGCAAGGCCAAGCAATACCTCTTTACCGGCGACTGGATCACGGCCGTGGAGGCCGAGCGGCTGGGGCTGGTCAACGAGGTTGTGCCGCGCGACCAGCTCGAAGCCAAGACCCTGGAACTCGCCCAGCGCATTGCCCTGCAGGACGCCTACGCGTTGCGGATTGCCAAATTCTCGATGAACCAGATGCAGGACGAAGCCGGCTTTCGGACCGGCGTCACCGGCGCGTTTCAGTCGTACGCCCTTACCCGCATGTACCGGCTGGAGAAAGGCGAGGATACCTTTTCCGGGTCCAAGCGGGCCAAGGAGCGCGACGCCGCGTTTGGGGATAATCGCTAGAGAGTGTTCTCACACCCGAAACACCTTCATCACCTCATCCCCAAGATGGTTGATGACCTTGACCGCAATCCGGCCGGACTGCGGTTTGTCGAACGGGCGGAAGGTGTCGCCATAGACCTTATGCCGCCTGATCCTCGACCGCGAGTTTGCGTCCTACGGCGCGGAGGGCTTTTTCGACCTGACTGATGTGGGAGCGGTGATCGAGATTCACAAGTCGGCGCACAACTGCCTCGCTCAGGCCCAAACGAGCCGCCAGGGCCACCTTGGTCACGCCCTGCTGACGCATTGCCGTGTACAGCGCGAGCTTCGCGGCGACAAGGGGTGACAGGGTCACAATTTCCTGGCCTTTTTTAGCAGAGCTTGGGGCGGGAATGTCCCGTTGCTGCTGCACATAGCCGGCGAGGGCGACAGCGAGGGCATCCTCGGCCATCAGCAACGCCTCGGCCCGGTCCTCGCCACAGGTCAGCGCTCCCGGCACATCGGGGAAACGCACGAAAAATCCCCCGCCTTCTTCGGGCGTCAAGACACAAGGATAAGCGTATCGCATCAGAACTCCTTCTTGTCGATATTCAGATCGTTCAACATTGCGGCCAACAGACCTGGACCGATTTCCTTGCGTGGCACGGTAGTGAAGCGGTCTCCGATGTGAAGCCGTCCGTGACTGCCCTTGCCACGGCTTGGATTGAAGGAGGCTACCAGCCCAACTCTTCTTGCATAGCGCTTGGCCCGCCTGACAAATTCATTACTCTTCACCAGTCGCTACGTCGTACGTTTTTGCACGATTGTCAAGAAGGTATTGTCACACCCGAAACACCTTCATCACCTCATCCCCTAGATGGTTGATGACCTTGACCGCAATCCGGCCGGACGTGGGTTTGTCGAACGGGCGGGAGGTGTCGCTGTTGAGGGTTGTCCAGGCGTCTGCGTTGATCTCGGCCTTGAGGGTGGTCTTGAGGGCTTTGTAGGGGTCGTTGGCTCCGAGGAAATAGGCTGGCTTGAATCTTCTCCTGCAAAACGCGTTCTTCCACATCATGGACTGAAACTCTACTGTGAGGATGTTCTTATGCAACGCGTCGTGGCCCGTGAGCGTTTCGACGGTCTTAGCAGCCTCCTTACTCCGAGATTGAGCCATCGAAGTCAATCTTTTCCTCGGCGCCTACAGTTCCGATTCCTCAATATCCGCCAACTTCATGAGATGTCTCTGTAGGCCACGTTTGAGAGGGGTGCCACCGTGAACCGGAACCGAAATACGAACGGGGGTAGCCCTTTGGCATAGATATGGTGGCTACCGCGGACGCGCATTAACTGCCACCCTCGCGATTCTAACACTTGGCAGAACCGCTTCCCACTGACGATCTTCATACCGCGATTTCGATGATCTTGCCTTTGTCCGACGTGGGAATCTCCTGGACATCCACGGACAGACACCCTTCAATCGCTTCGTAGAGATTGCTCAGCAGTTCTTCAAAAGATTCTCCCTGCGTCGCGCATCCGGGGATGGCGGGCACCTCTGCCCAATAACCACCTTCCTCCGCTTCATGGACGACTACCTTTAATTTCATGATTTTCTCCTCTGTTCAGTGGTGGGCATAGACGAGCAGGTTCGTATCGACCGCAATCATCGTGTTTCAGTCTCTCCGTAGATCAACCCGCGCAGGTCCTGCCACGAATAGACCTCAAGAGGGTCCTCCGCGCCGGCATGGCCGGTACTCAAATCGGGCAGCCGGTAGCGGTCCTGAGAGGGAGACGCAGCAAGCACCTGACGGAGCCCGTCCTCAACCACGGCACGCAAGGGGCGGCCCGTCTTCTTGGCGTGGCGTTTCGCCCGTGCCAGAAGTTCGTCGTGGATATCAAGCGTCGTTTTCATGTCTCCCATAGTATCCAGAGGAGAGAGTACGGCAAGGCCATGGTTTGTGAATAACCAGCGACCAAGACGCCCCTGTCCCTTCTTGTCTATGGATTCTCTCAGATTCGTGCGGTGGGTCACAGGCTAATAGAGGATCAGTCTCCACTATCGATCTGATATTTCTCTATCTTCCGCTACAGGTGCTAGCGATTAGTCTTGAGCAGGTGAGCGGCAAACGATTCTTCAACAACAGGCGACATACGTAAATACCGAACTCTCCCTAGAGATTCTTTGTCAAGTAGAAGCGCATATAGTGAGCGCTGGTTTCGATCTGTCCGGCAAAAGAACTCAGGACGGTCTCCAGTTCCTGCATATGGAACGGCCGGCCGAGGTTGGCCTCCATGGTCTCGCGCCTGATAATACACTCGGTATCGGTCTCGACCCGAACGTAAGCGTGGTGGTTTTCGACCCGCACCTCTTTGTCCGGATTGTCTTCGTAGATCGCGTCAATTGCCGCATCCGCGATATCCCCGGCACGGAGCACCGGGCCGACTTTGTTGTTGCTTGTCTGTTTGTCCATAGCTACACCCCGACACGCTTTGGCTCTATGCCAACAGTGTCTACATAGATTTCGTCATGCTCGATTTTGACGGGATAGCGGACCAGTTCGCAGTCTTGGGGATTGACCCCACTGCCCGTCGTGACGTCGAATTGCCACACATGGGCGCTGCATGTGAGCACCTTGTGGCCGTCGAAATCACCCTCGGCTAAAGAAAACTGCTGATGCGGACAAAACCCCTGAATGGCGATAATCTCACCATCTATGGGATAGACTAAGACGATGGGTTGCCCGTCAACCTCATACGCGGCCATATCGCCCTCCCATACATCGTCGAGGCTACAGACTCGGGTAAACGCCATGCAGGGGAACTCAGTGTAAGTCGAGAGCTTGTAAAAACCCGTGCACGGCCTGGGTAGCCGTGGCTGCGGCCTGCGGGCTGTCGGGCAAATCCTGGCAGTATGCGTCGATGGCCCGTTCAGCCAGAGGGAGCCACTGCTCCACCCAGCCGCGTATCACCGTCAGGTTTTCTGGCCGTTCACCCGCGAAGCGGACCAGGGCGGTACTCCAGGTTCTGGAGCGCTGGACATCACGATATTCGGAATCGGCAATCAGGCCGAGCAAACTGTCGCCCTGCCGACGGCCGGTGGCTGCCAGTTGACGCAGCAGCACCTCGTCAATGGCCGGCTTTGCTACCAGATTGAGGGCGACAAAACTCTCGCCCCAGTCATAGGCGACCAAAACCCTTTCCATCAACTCACGAAAGCCTTGCCAGGCGGCGGCATTTTCCCAGGCAGCGCGCTCAGCCGTCCCAAATCCGCTATCCGGATAAGTCTGTTTCAGCTCGGCGGTCCGATACGCAAGATGGGATACGCAGCGCAGGGCATCCGCGGCCTGATAGGTCGCGCAGTTCCGAATCGTACTCGACGGCACAATCTGGACGAGATAGTGCGAAGCCATCTGCACGGTGTGGAACGCATAGCGGGCCGGGGTGTACAAGCGCGGCAGGACAGCAACCCAGGCGGCAGCGAGGCCGGTATCGTACTGGAGTTCGTTGTGCTGGTCGAACAGCCCTTCGATATAGGTCTCTTGGCCGTCTTGCAGGGTATTGTAGGCACGATAGGTAAGCTCGTCAGGGTCACGGAATTCCTCCCAGTCCCGACCGGTGAGGGGAGAGGCGTGGCGGTATTTTTTGAACCACTTGGAGAGCGGGATATTCGGCCCCAGCTCAAACGGAGACTCCGCATTCTTGGCGTCGTACATGAGATTGGTCGAGACAATCTCATATTCGCTCGGGCGACGGCGTCTACCTGTGAGATGACTCCAGGTCCGTAGCGGCTTGAGCGGTTCGGATTTGGCGCTCATGGTGTAGGCTCGGGCGAAGCAGCCTCGGCGGCTTCATAAAAGAGTTCGAGGCTCGTCATTGGGGTGATGCCGGCCTCCGCAACCGTCATATCGCGCGGAAACGGTTTCTCAGCTCCGACTTTCCGCACCCGCAGCGGCGCGTCCGGCTTCTGGTTCTTCTCGAAGCCGATGCTCAGTTGGGCGGCCGTCTGACACACTTCATCCATCGTGTTCTCGGTATCGACGATAGAGACGTACAGGACAAACTCCTGATGCAGATTATGGACAATGGGAATCTGTGCCATACGGACCCTCAGGCGGCCTGGGCCTGCTCTTGGCGGTACTCCTCCAACCAGCTGTGATTGAGGGCATCCTCTCCCTGTTCTCCCTCTTTGAGCGAAAAATAGTCGAGCAGCCCTTCGAGGGTCGGCGGCTGGATCATCCCAGCCACCATCCGGTCGGCAACGCTCAGATGATCTTTGTAGCGGTCCGGGTCCTGCTGAAAAATCCAGCGGTCCACCTCCGAGCCGAAATGATACAGGCGGCCTTCGTGTTCAAGCGGAAAATCCTGCAAGGGCCGGCCGGTCTTGCCCGGAGCCCAGCCGGGCGTACCGGTGATCGGCACTTGGGCCATATTGCACAACTGCACCATAGAGGGCAGGACCGTATCGACCGGACCGTCTTTCAGAAAACGGACAATGATCGGGTCCCAGAAATGCGCTCCCCAGGTCTCTTCCCAGCCGGGATACTTCTCCTCCAGCCAGGCGCGTTCGGCTCGGCTGATGCCGGGCGGGACATCCCACCAGACTGATTTATGAAAGGTCCAGATTCCCGCATGCATCCCGTGGTGGCGGGTATCAAGGTCGGCCAGCATGGTGTCCCAATACCAGGGGCGTTCCAGGCCGATGTCGAGCAGGGTCCGCTCAAACTGGCCAAAGACCCATTCCTGCATGAACTCTTTGAAGGATTTCTCGCGGCGGTCGAGCGGGGTGTAATAATCCATGGACGGACCGGTCACGGTGGCGAACAAGGTCCAAGCCCGCCAGATGGCAACATCAACCAGTCGTTGGGCTTCGGCCTTCTTCCCGTTTGCGATCAGGATTTTCACGGCCGGACCGCCAATCTGGGCGTGGCGCGCTTCGTCGGTTTGAATGCTGGAGGCGAGATTGGAAAAGGAAATATCACCGGCCTGAGCGGCATCGGCCGCCAGTCCGAGAAATTGCAGATTGGAAAATCCGGTCTCAAAGGCAAAGGTCAGCATCAGCGCCACTCCAACCGCGTCGCGGCCGGCCATGATGTCATCGAACAGATGACGGGCGGCAACAACCGCCCACTCGTTGGTGTGCATCGACTTGGTCGCCCAGTCAAACTGCCGACTGCGGTGGACGTGTTCGTGCGGGAAATAGAGTTGAATCTGACCGTGGCGATTCTCGTCCAGCGAGCCGAAGGTCGCCATATTGCGCAGACCGCCGGCCTTGCCAAAGCGGGCCATACGGGACTCCGCACTCGAGGCCATGGCCTCAAGCGTGGCAAACGCGCCGTAGTGCAGCTTGAGAATACTCACCCAGCCGGGCTCGGCCTGATCCAAGAAATTGGCCCGCTGGAGCGCGGCTTTGACCGAATACACCCCGGCATCCTTCTCGCGCTGGGTCCGCACATATTCACGATAGGTGACTTTATAGGGCTCGTCATAGCTCTCCCACGCCTCAAGCGGCAGGCTCAGCGCCCCACTCTGCTCTTCCGGGAAAAGCGCGTCTTCAGTGACATATTGCGGCGTCCAATTGGTGTCGCGGGCAATGTCATACCAGTCGGCTCGGTCCAAGAGCGCCATACGGTGTTCCCTCCTATGCCAGGCGTATCCGTACTTCCGATAAGGGGAGTATCATAACCAACCGGGATATGGGGAGCAACACGAAGGGAGGTGAGTCGAGCGGCTTTACTCTCTGCCCCTGACCCGACAAACCCTCCGATTTGGCAGTCCATCACCGGCGGGATGCCAGCAGAGGGATGCTGCTGATGCAGCCCAGCCCAACTATTGTGGTAGCGACCGCCATCAAAATGACCATCTCATAGCCGCCCATTCCCCACACCAGTGCGGCCAGGGTGGGAGCGAGGGCCGCGGCCAGGATGGATGGGATAGCGAGAAAGCCGGAGATGATCCCGAAATGGGCTCTACCCAACAGTTCGGCGGTCATCACCGGGCGGAGTATGCTGCTCATCCCAATCCCCGCTCCCTGGAGTACCACGAAAAGCGGGAGTAGCAGGGGAACGGCCTGGGAGCATAACAGGGCGGTTGCCGCACCGCTCATAGCAAGGAAACAGGCGAGAGCGATCCAAAACGTCGAAACGTATTTCTCCACTGCCAACATCGCCAGGCGACCCGCCACCTGCATGGGTCCGATGGAAGAGGCCGTGAGGACTGCCGCTTCGTCTGACAGACCCCGTTCAGACAATAGCGGTAGGAGATGCGTCAGCAGGCTGAAATGTTCCATATAGGCCATGCCGAATGCCACGGCGAGTAGCCAGAAGACCGGTGCCTTGAGCACGCGTGAGGCAGTTCCAGGGTGAGCGCTGCTTGGGGCATTTTTATCGGCTCGATGCTGGTCCGCATGTCGGCACGCGTTCCAGATGAGGGGAACGGCAACCAGGAGATTGACGCCAGCGACAATGACCACGGCACCTCTCCAGCCGACCCAGCCGACGAGCAGGTGGATACTCGGAAAGGCGAGTGTCCCGGCAAACCCAGCGACTAAGGTGACAAGGGTAATGGCCCGACGAGCTTTGTCGCCCAGCGAGCGCGTCAGGACGGAGAAGCACGCGTCGTATAACGAGCCGGCCATGGCTACGCCAATGCCGAACCATAGACAGTAGAATTGCCACTGGTGTTCAACCCAGGCGAGGCCAGCCAGGAAGACGCCCCCCAGGGCGGCACTGCCGCTGAAGACGACCCGCCCGAAACCGCGGTCTATGAAGCGCCCGGTCACGGGCCCGAGCAGGGCCGAAGTAATCAGAGCCAGCGTGAGCGCCCCGGCAAGCTCGGTTTTCGACCAGCCCAGGTCGCGCTCCCACTCAAGCAACAGTGCGGGAAACGAATAGTAGAGCGCCGCCCAGACCAGCGTTTCCGCAACCGCCAGCGGCCATACGATCCGACGGAAGGTCATGCTGTTGACGCTTTATCAGCCGTCGAGACCGGGTAAAAGGCGAGACAGGCACTCTACGTGCCGCTCTGTGATTGGAGGGTCAGGTATAATGGCTGCGCCGTTTTACGGCCAGTTCACGTTCGAGATAGAAAATCTCAATCTTTTCCCCAACCCCGTCTTTTGGGATGAATTTATGACCGCGCAGGATGGTCTCGACAATCCCCAGGTCGGAACGACTGGGATACTCACGGGTGCCGGTTATTTCGGTTGAGGCGAAGACGGTATCCCCAACAAAAACCGGTCCCGTGTGTCGGCCGGTCACATAGCGCACGTCCCCAACCGCATTATCGCCAACGTCGGGACAGGATAGACCCAGGCAGAGATTAAACGGAATCCCACCATAGACGATCAACTGGCCGCCAATATAGCGCTCTGGATTCTGGTCTATCAGATACTGGTTGGAGTGGACCTGAGAGGTGTTGTCCAACAGCGCGGTCCATTCCATATGGGCGGTGGTCAGCGTCCGTCCGCGGGAATGTTCGAGCGTGTCTCCGGGCTGAAAGTCCTCAAAATAGGTGTCGTCATTGGCCAGGTGGGCCAGGTTTTCGTAACGCCGACTCTTGTCATACTCCGGCACAACGAGCTCGCAGGGGATATGGGGGATATCATCCAGGGCTACGTCTTCGACCCGAGCATCCATATTATCTTTCCAGATTTGCACCTTGCGCTGCAGGGTCAGCACAATTTCACCATGCTGGTTCCGGCCGGTCGTCTGGACGTGGACGACGCCCCGGTCCTGGTCCCGTGAGGAGGGCTTGATGCCGAGGATGGTCGTCTCAACCTCAATCGTATCGCCGATATACACAGGTGCGCCAAAGCGCATGTCACGGTATTCGAGATTGGCCCGCGCGTTTTCAGAAATGTCTTCAACGCTCTGGCTGAAGACGATATTCATCACCAAACCCGGCGGGGCCACCAGCCCGCGGAAACCGTACTGTTCGGCATAGCGCACGTTTTTCGACAGCGGATTGGTTGTCATGCCGAATTCGGTAAAGGCGTTGAACAAGCCTTCGGTTACGGTTTTTCCGACCTTGTGCCGAAACAACTGACCAACCGAGAAATCTTCGAGGAAATTGCCCCGCTTTTTCCGGATACGCACCCGCCCTCCTTTGTGTCCGTTTATCGCAGTGCCGAGAGAAATTCCTGGCGCCCCCTGGCGCTGAGATGCAGATACATGTTGTGACGTTTTTGCGCTCCAAGGGTATCCCAGGGCTGAGAGGCATAATTATGACCAGGATAGAGAACGGTCTCGTCCGCCAGTTGTGAGAGCGTCTGCAGACTCGAGTACATGTCTTCTGGACTGCTGCCCGGCAGGTCAACCCGGCCGCACGAGTTAATAAAGAGCGTGTCACCGGCCACCAGACGATTTTCAATCAGAAAACATTGTGAGCCGGGCGTGTGTCCGGGCGTGTGAATGAACTTGATGGTGAGCGCGCCCACAGCGGTCGTATCACCACCCTCGACCTGAACAATGTCAGAACCGGACACACCAACCAGACGGCCCAGAAACTCGGATTCGGCCTTGTGGATATACACCTTGGCTTTCACCTGTTCGAGCAGTTCAGCCACACCCTGGATATGGGTACCGAACAAATCGCCGCCGAGGTGATCCTGGTGATAGTGGGTCACCAGTGCTTGGGTAATGGTGAAACCGTCGTGTTCCGCGGTCTGGATGATGGCCGGAATGTCCCAGGCGGCGTCGATAACGATCGCTTTACGCGTGGCCGTATCCCCAATCAGGTAGGTGAAATTCTGCATGGGGCCAATTTCAATTTGTTTGAAATACAGGGAAGACTCCGCCATCACGTCCCCTTCCGTGGGCGTTTTTTCGCGGCTTTTTTGGCGCTACGGGTGGATTTTGTCCTGCCGGACCGGGCAGCTTTTCGCTCGCTACTGCGCAGGCCACGCTCCCAGAGATATTCCGGCTCTCCCAGCTTTTGACTCACCCAGCGAGATAGCACAAACAGCAGGTCGCTGAGTCGATTCACATACGTGAGGGGCCAGGGACTGAGCTCTTCTTCACGCGAGAGGCGCAGAATATCTCGTTCAGCCCGCCGACAGACGGTGCGGGCCTGGTGCAGGAAGCCACCCACTTTCCCACCACCGGGCAGGATAAAAGAGTTGAGGGGCTCCAAGTCTTTCTGGCAGGAATCGATGATACGTTCGAGGCCCTTGACCTCCGACTCACCGACTCGAAACATGCCCTCGTAGGAAAAGTCTGCGGGGGTGGCCAGTTCACTCCCGAGGTCGAACAGTTCGTTCTGGAGTTGGCGGAGAATATCGTCCAAGTGTTCGGCGGCCTGCAGCTCTGGCTTCAGGTCGTCATTGAATACCCGAGCCAGACCCACAACCGAGTTCAGTTCGTCCAACGTCCCATAGGCCTCGATACGGGCAGCATCCTTAGGGATCTTTTTCCCCCCAACGAGCCGGGTCGAACCCTTATCACCTGTCCGAGTATAAACCTTTGTAATCCGGACCATTGCGTATCAGGATTATCCTGGCAATCCTTTAATCCTGATCCTTCAGGCTTGGAGACGCTTATCCAGCGCCGCGTTTTCTTTCCAGAGCGCCTGCGGGAGCCGGTCTCCAAACTGGTGGAAGAATTCGCGCTGACTCTCCGCGGCTTTTACCCAGCCCGGACGATCCACACTGAGGAGTTCGTCGAGCACCGCCGGCGAGACATCAATCCCGGTCGTATCAATGTCATTGGTATGCGGCAGGTAACCGATTTCGGTCTCGCGAGCTTCGACCTCGCCGTGTACCCGAGCAATGACCCAACGCAGCGCCCGCAGGTTTTCTCCAAAGCCGGGCCAGAGAAATTTGCCCTCTTGATCTGTCCGGAACCAGTTCACCCGAAAAATTTTCGGTGGATTGGCAATCTTTTGGCCCATATTGAGCCAATGGCCGAAATAGTCACCCATGTTGTAGCCGCAGAAGGGCAGCATGGCCATGGGATCACGTCTGATCTTGCCAACTTTTCCAGTCGCTGCGGCTGTTGTTTCGGACGCCATCGTCGTGCCAAGCGACACCCCATGCTGCCAGTTGAAAGACTGATAGACGAGCGGAATCAAGCCCGCGCGTCGGCCGCCAAAGAGGAAGGCCGAGATCGGTACCCCTTGGGGCGATTCCCACTCTGAAGACATGACCGGACACTGGCGAGCTGGCGTGGTAAAGCGAGAGTTGGGGTGGGCGGCCTTGCCCTCGGACTGTGGCGTCCACGGCTTGCCCTGCCAGTCGATCGCCTCGGCCGGCGGACCACCATCCAGGCCTTCCCAGTATGGGGTGCCGTCCGGGGTGAGGGCGACATTCGTAAAGATGGAGTTCTTCGCGACAGTTGCCATGACATTCGGATTGGTGTGAGAGTTTGTTCCCGGCGCAACGCCAAAAAACCCGGCCTCCGGATTAATCGCCCACAGCCGCCCATCCGGTCCGGGATGCATCCAGGCAATATCGTCTCCCACCGTCCAGACTTTATAGCCCTTCTGGCTCTCCGGTGGGATCAGCATGGCCAGATTCGTTTTTCCGCAGGCGCTGGGGAACGCGGCTGCAATATACGTTGTCCGACCGCTCGGCTCCTCAATGCCGATGATCAGCATATGCTCAGCCAGCCAGCCCTCCTCACGCGCCATATAGCTCCCCAGGCGTAAAGCGAAGCATTTTTTCCCAAGCAGGGCGTTCCCACCGTAGCCGGAGCCAACAGACCAGATCGCGCGGTCTTCAGGGTAGTGCATGATAAACCGGCGGTCAGGGCTGAGGTCGCCAAGCGAATGGAGACCCTGGACATAATTCTCCGACGAACCCAGCCGCTCAAGCGCAACCTTGCCCATGCGGGTCATGATACGCATACTGGCTGCGACGTAGGGACTATCCGTGATTTCGACGCCAACCTGACTGTAGGGCGACGTGACGGGCCCCATGATATACGGCACAACGTACAGCGTGCGGTCTTTCATCGCCCCCTGAAAGAGCCCACCAACTTTCTCCTTGGCCTCCGCCGGGGCCATCCAGTTATTATTCGGACCGGCGTCTTCTTTTTCCCGCGTGCACACAAAGGTCAGATGCTCGGTGCGCGCCACATCTTTGGGGTCGCTCCGGTGTAAATAACAGTTCGGATATTTCTCCTGATTTAACGCCATCAGCGTCCCGTCATCGAGCATGCCCTCAATCAAGCGTTGGTTTTCCTCTTCCGAGCCGTCACACCAGTGAATGTTCTTTGGTCGCGTGAGCTGGGCCGTTTCTTCGACCCATTGTTCGAGTGGGGTTGGCATAGTCGGGGTGGTCTCCTCTGGGTATAGAGTGGATGCTAATACTAAGAACAAAAGATGATAAGTTTTTTTTATATCTCGTCCCAGGGGGAGCGTCAATAATACCTCTAGCTTAAAGAATAGACTTTTCGGGTAGTTCCGTCCAGTATTGGGAAGGAGGAGTCGGGGGAGGACTCACCGGTTCGTTTCCACCGAGAGGCATGTCGCCTCAAGAAGCTAGGCTTGACTCGCTTCTTCGGGTTTGCACAGCTTGAGAATCATCTCTTTCAGCCGGTCCGGATCGACCGGTTTCTTGAATAAGACGTCCTCTAATCCTTCCAGACGACTCCGTTTGATTACGTGGTCTTTGTCGTAAAAATAGGCCGTCATCAGGACAACCGGTAGTTGCGGGTAGCGCTCCTTTGCCTCCATGTAGAGATCGTACCCGTCCAGGTCAGGCATCACCACGTCACTCAACACCATGTGGAAGGGATTCTGGTCGAGAAAGTTCTGATCAAGGATCTTCAGCGCCTCAATCCCGTTGGTTGCGACCTCAACACTACAGCCATCTTCGGTTAACAAGTCACGCAACGAGTAACACACGCCAAGATCGTCATCGACCACCAAGAGACGCAGACCGGCCAGTGCCTGGGTTTCCGGTCGGACACTTACATGATGGGGAGCAACGACTTCGTCCCGGCCAAGGTCCGCCATCCGAGAACCGTGCAGGTACTCGGTCGTATCATAGCGCTCACCATGGGCCATATCGTCAATCCGCGCGACGATCCCCCGGATCTTTGCCAGCTCACGCTGGATGGATTCCACCCGTTCTTCCTGGACAACGTATTCTTCGTCCGGAAAACTCTGCGCCATGTGTTTGGTCAGAATATCCAGATTATTAAAGATGACCTCTAGCGGGTTATTGATCCGATGCCCGAGACCGACGGCTAATTCACCCAGCGTCGCCAACTGATCTCGGCGGCGGATCTCCCGCAGATCTTTCAAAAAGCCAACCGAGCCGGCCTCGTTTCCCGCATCATCATAAATAATGGAACCGGAAATGGCGGCGGGAATGTGCTCGCCACTCTTTGTCACGAGCGTGGTCTCGAAATTCTTCACCTTGCCCTTCTCGCCGACCTCTTCACTCCGCATGGCCTCCATGACGCGACGCGCCTCATCGATGTTCGGGTAGACAGAGGCCCAAACCCGCTTGCCGTGGATCTCTCGTGAGGTATAGCCGAGCGTCTGATGCGCCCCATCGTTATAAAAAATAATCTGACCCTTATGGTCGAGCGCAATCACGATATCGAGGGAGCTTTCCAGCAGACGCTCGAAATATCCCGGCGGTAACCGGAGCTCACGCAGGTCGCGGTGAAAGCCGATCGAACCAATTTCGGCCCCGTCTTCGTCGTAAATAATTGAGCCCGAGAACGAGATGGGAATCTGCTCGCCGCTCTTTGCGACCAGGGTGGTTTCAAAATTCTTGAGCTTGCCCTTTTCCCCAATGTCCTCACTGCGCATCGCCCCTAGCACCCGCCGAGCTTCTTCGAGGCTGGGATAGAGCATGACCCGTTTTCCTTGGACCTCCTCTCGGGCATAGCCCAGGGTCTTGCTCGCCCCGTCATTGTAGAAGATGATTTGTCCTCGATGATCGACGGCAATGACAATGTCGAGAGAACTTTCTAGGAGCCGTTCAAAATACACAGAGGAAAGTTGGAACATGGAAGACCACTTACTTGTTCACTCTGCACCGAGCGCTGAGCATTATTCGGAGAACGATGCTCAGGAGTATTCTTTTTTTACTATGTTAGGCCGCTGGTTTCCTAATCGTCAAGCCCGGCCTCTCGCTTCCCAACGGCTGGCTCGAGTCAGCATCCTGCTGTGCCTTCTTCTGCCGTGCAGTCTGGGCGGATGCTACTGGCTCAAGTACGAAAAACTCATGCACACCCATATCCAACTCATGCGGGCGATGACCGACAAGATGAACCGGCTCTTGGAAGACAACGACCCGCTGACCCCAGCCATGATGAATGAGTTTCTGTATCCTCTCGAACGGGCGCGGGACTTCTCCCGCATTGTGACCCAGCGCTACGCCGACCGGCCCTCGCTCACCGCCTTTAACCAGCTCCTCGATCTGTATCACAGCCTCGTTACGGAAGCTGACCGACTCCGCGTTCAACCTGGCAGCCTCGATCATTTTCGGTCTCAGACCCAGGCAGTGCGAGACCAGGCGACGAGAGTCGAGGCGCTCCTGGCTTCCGAATAAGTCAGCCGAAGCGCAGGACCTGTTTGTCATCCGCAAGACCAACCAGGAGTTCAGCCACAGTCGAACCGAGGAGGGGATGGACAAACCGTGGGGCCAACTCAGAGAGCGGTAAAAGAACAAACCGTCGCCGGTGCATTTCCGGATGCGGGATCTTCAACCGCTCTTCATTCACAACCTGCTTGTCAAAGAGTAATATATCGAGATCAATTGTGCGAGACGCCCATTTTTTTGTCCGTGTGCGCCCGAGTGCCGACTCGATTTTTTGCAGGCGACTCAGGAGGTGCTGCGGGCTCAACGCGGTCTCCAATTCAACCACGCCATTGATATACCAGTTCTTCGCCTCCCCAATCGGCTCAGTCTCATACAAGGAGGAACAGCGCACAATGGCCGTCTGCGGGAGGTCAGCCATCAGGTCGAGTGCCTTTTGATAATACCCTCGGCGGTTGCCGAGATTTGACCCGACGCCAATAAAGACGCGGCTACCCATTGCCCCTTCTCCAATTACGCCTTCCACGAGAATGCCTGCGCGGCCTGTCTCGCAATCTGTCGCCCAATAGCGAGCGAAGCGGTTGCGCCCGGCGAGGGAGCGTTTAGCACATGGATGGCGTGCGGCGAGCTGGTAATGACAAAATCGTCGACCAAAGCACCATCGACGGAAATCGCCTGGGCGCGCACCCCGCTGCCGCCCGGCAGTAAGTCCTCTGCCTGCAGCTCAGGGAGCAGACGCCGGAGAGCACGCAGAAACGCCGCTTTATTCAGAGAACGGTAGATTTCCCCCAGGCCGGTCTGCCAATATTTGCGCGCTATCGTCCGAAACCCGGAGAAACACAACGTTTCCCACAAGTCTTGAGGGATCAGATCCGCCCACTGATAGCCCTCTCGGGCAAAGGCCAGAACCGCATTCGGCCCAGCTTCCCGCTCCCCGGTCATAGTCCGGGTGAAATGGACGCCCAGAAAAGGAAAGGCCGGGTCTGGAACCGGATAGATGAGATGATTCACCAGGGCGTGTTTGTCCGGGGCAAGGGTATAATATTCGCCTCGGAACGGGACAATCTGCAATGCCGGCTCAGCCCCTGCCAGGCGGGCAATCCGGTCGCACTGGAGACCGCCACAGTTAATGACCGCTCGCGTCCGGATCGTATCGGTGGCCGTCTCCACAACCAGCTGACCGTCAGTCGAGACAATTTTTTGTACCTGCTGCGCGCACCGAATCTCGCCCCCGGCTTCTTGGACGAGGGCGGCATACTGCTCCGCCACCCGCACATAGTCGATAATCCCTGTTTGGGGGACGTACAGGGCTCGGATGCCGGCGGCGTGCGGTTCAATTTCCCGCAGCCGCTCGGGACCGATCATTTCCATCCCTGCAACACCGTTGGCCGTCCCGCGCCGGTGGAGTTCCTCAAGCCGAGGGAGCTCGTCCACCGAGGTTGCCACAACGACTTTCCCACACCGTTCATACGGGATATCGTGTTGATCGCAAAATTCGGTTAACAGCGCGCCGCCGCTCACACAGGTCTGGGCCTTGAGCGAACCGGGTTTATAGTAAATACCCGAGTGAATAACCCCGCTGTTATGACCGGTTTGATGTACGGCCAGGCGGGTCTCCTTTTCGAGGACTCCCAGTTTGATCCTGGGGTATTGGCGGGTAACGGTCAGGGCGGTGGCCAGACCCAGGATTCCACCGCCAATGATGATAAGGTCAAACTGGTCTGCCATCGTGCACCCAGGAACGACATTCTATTCTATCTGCCTATACAAAACACTCACTCACTGCAAACCGTGCCTATGTTTACTCCCACCCGAGCCGGGCTGAGCGAAATTCTGCATTTTGCCCTGCCGATTATTATGTCGATGGCCTCATACACAGTGATCGGCTTTGTTGACACCTGGATGGTGGCCCAGGTCGGCACGGCTGAAGTGGCCGCGGCCATGCCGGCCGGCATTATTGCCTATACGCTCACCGCCCTCCCGCTAGGCATTACGCAGTGCGTCAGCACGTTCGCCGCCCAGGCCCTGGGGAAGGAGAAACTCGACGAAGGCTCAATAGTCGCCTGGCAAGGGCTGTATTTAAGTGGGGCGGTCGGTCTCGCGCTCCTCGCGTTGTGGCCGGCCGCCCCCTACTTCTTTTCCCCGTTCGGACACGAGCCGGACATTATTGCGCTTGAAGTCGTCTACTTCCGCGTCCGGCTATGGGGGATAGGTTTTTCGGTTGCCATCGGCGCGCTAAGTGGCTTCTTCTACGGCATGCACCGGCCCAAGGTCCCCCTGGTTGCTACGGTGATTGCCAATATCGCTAACGTCTGTTTCGCCTACACCTTGATCTTCGGCAAATTTGGCGCGCCAGCCCTGGGTCTCAAGGGGGCAGCTCTGGCGATGGTGTTCAGCTTTGTCGTCCAGTTCGCGGTGCTCTTTCGGGTCTTCCTCTCCCAGCCGTACGCAACCCAGTTTGCCACCCGGGCGGTCTGGAAGCCAAACTGGACAGCGGCCCGCCGGCTGCTGCATATCGGCTTGCCCGCTGGGACGCAAATGGCCATCGATGTCTTAGGCTGGGGCGTCTTAATTATCTTGATGGTTGGCCAGTTTGGCAAACAGCAACTGGCCGCCAGTAATATCGCCATTCAATACATGACGGTCTCATTCATGCCCACGCTGGGGCTCGGCCAGGCGCTGACCGCGCTGGTCGGACGCTATATTGGAGAGGGCAAGCCCGATCTTGCCGTTCAACGCACGTATGAAGCGTTCCTTTTGGCCATGTCGTATATGGCCCTGATGGGTATGTGCTATGTCCTGTTTCGATTCTCTTTCCTGAGTTTTTTCAGCCAGGACCCGACCGTCATCCAGGTCGGCAGCACTTTGCTGATATGCGCGGCCCTGCTGCAAGTTTTTGACAGTATGGGCATTACCTTTGCCGGAGCCCTACGCGGGGCGGGAGATACGCATTGGATTGCCGGGCTGACGATGACACTTTTAGTGTGTGTATTCACGCCGCTCAGCCTGGGTTCCGTGCTCTTTACTAACCTCGAATCCCTGGGACCGTGGCTGGCCGGAACCATTAACGTCTCTCTGTTTGGCTTTGGTCTATGGTGGCGCTTCTCCCGAGAACGCTGGCGGGAGATTGATATTTTCGCTACGCGGCGTAAGAGGAGAGAACAGACAGCCGCTTCCGTGCAGGTTGCAGACTGATGACCACTTCAGCCTCAGATTTCCCCTTTCCGTCTCCACCTGACTACGCGCCTTTCAAGGCCGGACCGTTTCGGCTCTCGATGGGGCTCATGCCGCTCGATCTCAAAGACTGGATCGAGCCCGATGCCCAGTGCGCCGCCGAACTCAAAGAGAAAGAACGCCTTCTCACCGGACGACACGCTGAAGTATTTGCCGCCCTGCCTGAAGCAGACCCAGGTTCGGCTGAAACCTTGGCTCTACTTGTTGAGCATCTCCCCAACCGATTTCCAGAGTTGTACAAGAGAAACGGAGATCGGCTCGACAATCTCGCCACCGGCCAGCGGTGGGGAATTCACGACCCGCCTTTACATCCACTCGATCTGGCCGGGCGGCTTGTCCAAGAAGATTTATGCCTCATGCAGCGGCAGGCGCACACCCAGGTCTACCACCTGGTCGGAGCGTCTTTATGCTTTCCGACGCGCTGGCGTTTGGCGGATAAAATCGGCAAGCCACTCAACACGATTCATGCGCCGATTCCCGGCTATGCAGAACAGCTTGCCACCACTATGGACAAGTTTTTTGATCGGCTGAAAGTCGAGAAGCCCGTCTGGCGACTCAACTGGGCCCTGATGGACGACCCGACCCTTTTTCAGCCGACCAGGAGCAGTCGAAAACGTACCGACATCACGCCGGAGAATGCCGGAGACAGCATCTGGCTGCGCATCGAACGACAGACCCTCCGCCGTCTGCCGCATACCCGCGATATTCTGTTCACCATCCGTGTCTACGTCAGACCACTCGTCCATCTTGCCACCCAGCCAGACCACGCCGCCCGGCTTGCCGCGGCCCTGCGCGCCCTCCCCCAGCCCGTCCGGCAGTATAAAAATTTGCCACCGTTTATTGAGGCCGCCTTGACGTGGCTGGATCGAGCGGCCACGTCAAGCGGAAGTAAAGGCAACGCCTACGAGCGATGCACCCCTGTCTGAATAGACCCTCTCCCTCCGGGGCTTTTTCTTCCTCGCCGCTCACAGTAAAAGAGAGGCATGAAAGATTTAACACTCTTAGGACAGACGGTTGGCGAACTGCTCAAGACGCATGACCACACGATTGCGGTAGCCGAGTCTTCAGCCGGCGGTTTGATCTCGGCGACCCTCCTGACTGTACCGGGAGCGTCGGCGTATTTTCTGGGCAGCGGGGTGATTTATACCCACGAGGCGCGTCGGTCCCTGCTGGCCATGCCCGACGAAGCGCTAGAGGGTATTCGAGCGAGCACTGAGGAATATGCGCTACGTCTTGCCCGTCAGGTGCGGGAGCGTTCTGGGGGCTGAGTGAAACCGGAGCAACCGGACCGACCGGCAACCGCTACGGTGATGCGGCCGGGCATGCGTGCTTTGCTATCGTCGGACCGGTTGAAGAAACGTTGACCTTAGAGACCGGCAGCCCGGACCGGGAAGCAAACATGTGGACATTCACGCAGACCGCCCTTGATTTGTTAGCCCAGTCTATTCAAAAAAGCACCGCGTAAGAAGGTTTGGTATGGCGTATCGTATTTGTAAAGCACTCACAACATCACTCCTCCTCCTCTGTTACCTGAGCCTGCTACCCGCTCCCTCAGTCTGGGCGCAAGGCGGCGTGGGCGTGGGCGGCGACCGGCCCTCGGCCAAGACCCGCCGTTTTCCTTTCAAAGTGGTGGTGACCGGCTTTCTCAATACGGACCCGGCTCCTGATGCCTTGGCGGTCATTCAGCTTGGCGTGACCGGCTATCGGGGCGATTTCCAACTCGAAGTCACGAATGTCACCGCGCCCAACTCGCCCCAGCTCACCCCGCGGCAGATTTTTCTGCACCGGGCCGGCAAGAGAAAAGCCGATCTCGACGTGACCGGTCCCCGTGACACACTCGCAAAAATCGCTCAGGCCCAGCCCGGCACCCCGCTTGAACTCACCGGCTGGTACGCGCAGCGTGACGGCGAGTTCCGACTCGAAAACGTTCGTATTGTCGGCTTTGAGTAGTCGGGTACAGATAATCGATGGCTCTATGCCATTCCAGAGCACTGCCTGTCCTTCTCGTGCTCTCGCTTTTGGTTATTGCCTGTAGGACCCAGAGCTCACAGAACAGACCGCATTACAGCGGGCGGCTGACCATCTGGGACGCCCCCTCACGGAGTGTCTTAAAAGTAAGAGACGGTAATTTATCAGAAGATGATTGGCATTTGGAGAATGCCGAGATGGGCGTCATCTACCGCCGCCCTCCATTATCTCGACCTGGCTTAACCGGCAGGTTGGAGAGTCCTTCCCACGGCTCATCGCAGGAGAGCGGTGTCGTGCGGTTCTCCGGCTGGGTGTGCGTCACCGGACCAGGGTGAGAACCCCCACCTCCCGCCGTGCCCGAAGTGGCCGAGCGGTATTTTTATGATGGACTTGAGCACCGCGAGTCATCGGTAGACAACCAGGGGAACTGGTGGGCGCGAACCGGCTCAGGGAACAAAACACACATCACAGGCCGGACGACCGTCCAGGAGGTGGCTGACCAAGTCCGACGTTTCACGATTTCCTACGTGGACGACACCGGGCACGACCGAACAGAGTTCTACGAGACGCTACTGGGTGCGAGTAGGATATTCACTATCGACATCGGCAACGTGCGGCTGAGTTGGCCCATTACCAGGCTGTCAGAAAACATCCTACCGCCGGACTCGCGTAGCCCGGCAGGCACAGTCATCCCACCACGGATCACCATCGATGTCGCGCCAGGCGCGACCGTAAGGAATCAGGACGGTTCCCCCTGGGTCCCTGTTCCGCTCACCCAAACCATGGATGAACTAGGCCGGGATATGTACGTGGTGAACATTTTGCAGCCGTATGTTCCGGGCCGTTCCGAGGTGTCCAACGTAGAGATTGAAATTAACGACACGATCCGAATTCCGGCTACGTATGGGACCGAGCGGCGTGATACGACGAGCGTCTGCGGCGATAGCAATAACGGCTTTATCCTGCCATTCAACTGGAATCTGTTGGACGATGGCACGCATACGGTGCGCGCCCTCGCTGATGGGGTAGAGTTCGACAGCGCCACGTTTACCGTGACCACCACGGGAACAGAGTTCCAGCGCGGTGCGGAGCGGTGAGAGCGGCAAATGCAACCGACCTACAGATCAATCGGCAACTCAAGGTATTCGTGATAGATAAAGTCACGGTGTTCGAGCAGTATCGGCTTCACCGCGGATTGCACCACCGGGTCGGTGTTAATGTACATGGCCCGAAAGGCATCGGGCATCGGACACAGTTCGTGCGGCAGCGGCTGGATAAGCGCGGCAAATGTGGCCCAATAGATATCGAGAGCGGACAACTGGTTGCCGATAAAAAACCGACTGCCATTGTTGTGCTGCTGTTCCAAGCGGGAGCCGAGCGTTGTCACAATATTGGCCACTCGGGCCGGCGCGGCCTCGGCTTCTTCCCGAGTATAGCCGTATTTATTCCCCATATGCGTGGCAAAGGCCCGTGCCGATTCGTCCGCGCCCGAGTCGGTCAGGACCGCGTGGAGCAGCATCAGCCGTTTGGACCAGCCATAGCCGTGCTCGCCGCACAACTCGTTGCAATAGCCGAACATCAGCATCCGATCCTCGATATTGTCCGGTATCAAAGCCGGCGTCGGCTCAAGGCGCTCGGCCAGAAAGAGCTGCTCTATCCAGGTTGAGCGCGGCGGTTCATCGTTCCAGATCGCGACCGGGGCTGTCGCCTGCGCGGTCCATTCGGTCAGTTCCGGGTTGGGACCGCCGAGTTCCTGACGGACGCGCACATAGGGAATCTTTTTGACGTACAAAATACCTTTGGCAGCCTCGCTCCACGGACCTGGCACGCCGAGCGTCAGCACGAGTCGCAATCCGGACAGTTTTCTGGCCTCTGCAACCTCAACAAATTCACCCATGATAGTCCTCCTTATTACCTGTGTGATGAGCGTCAACGATCGGCCCACCATGTCTCTGGGCCGTCCGTCGCCGCGCCTGATTATACTATACGAGCGGGGAGAGTATACCGATTAGCGGGAAGGGAACAAGCCGAGTATGGAGCCCACAGAGTCGAGGGGGATTCAAGCACAAAAAAAGCAGGACGCTCAAGCATCCTGCTAAAAAAAGAGGGGCCGGGTTTCAAACCCCGCCCCTCTATGTCTATCTTTACGCGGCCGCCTGTTCTCGTTGCTGTGCCTGTGGAGCGACGATGCCCATAGTTCCGAGCTTCTTGATCGCCCGCTCACTCAGCAGACCGACTTTCTCCATATTGCTCCACAGGGCGGCATGAAAGTCTTTCTTAAAGAACGTCCGAAACGCCACATATTCGTTCTTTTTGGCAACTTCGTGACGCATGGTTCGGATGTCTTCTATCTCGGCCTTGGTAAAGCCGACGGCTTCATACGCTTCTCGCGGAAACTGTCCCTGCAAGAGTCCGGCGGTTGCTTCACAGGCAAACTCTTCGACTTCTTCGAGCTCCTGCTCGGATAATTCCTGTATCTGGTCAGGCAGGCTTAACATCCCAAAGCCCATATGGCGGGATTCGTCAGAGAGGATGCGGCGACAGATCTGGCTGATTAACGGGTCCGGGCTGTGGTCGGCCAGCATCCGAAACAGCGATACTGCCAGGGTTTCCGCTACGAGTTGAGTTCCCACGGTCTTGAGGTACCACTGTGGCATGGCCAGGACGTGGTCGAACAGATTCTTGAGGTTGGCGGTCAGTGGATACGTCACCCCGACTTTGTCGTACAGATAGCGGGCCAGCACCTCTGAGTGGCGCGCCTCATCAGCGACCTGGGTCGCCATAAAAAACTTCGAGTCGATGCCCGGCACGACATTGGCAATCTGACCACAGACCATAAGGGCGAATTGCTCGCCGTACATGAGCTGGCTGATTCGCCAGGCGGAGAAGTGCCGGTTCAGGTCGAGTCGGTGCTTGTCGTCCAACTTGTCCCAGTATTTCGTGCCGTAAATATCAATTAATCCATCGGGTAAAATACCGCAGTCCGGGTCGCCCCCGGCGTCCCAGTCAATATCGGTCGAAGCGTTCCACTGGTCGCGTTTCGCCTTCTCATATAGACGGCGCATGTCCTGGTCCTGGACATCGAGCAGTTGGGTAAAAATTGCATCGGAGGTGGCCTTCACCGTATGCGTCTGTGACATCGGACACTCCTTATTCTGAAATTTACTTGATAGTTCATTATTAGAACAGGCGAGTTCATTCTTAGCCTAATACCCCCATCCGTGTCAACACGTCTGGATAATGTCAGCAACATACGAACCGTATCAGGAACTCCGTTTCAGCGCCCCACACTGGCCGAGCGCTTCAAGCACTTTACGCAGAGTCCAGTCGTGCTCTCCATTCTCCGGGAATCGGTCGGTCAGGTTGAGCTGGCCAATCTCGGCCAGAGTCTGCTGAGTCCCGCGCGCCATGACTGCGGAAGAGCGTAAGTGTTCCAGTGTTTCGGCCAGCTCACGCATTTCTTCGGCCCGTCTGGCGGCGTGAAAGGGATAGGTCGGCACAAGCCATTCCAGCGACTGCATGACTCCCGGAAAAAGTTCGGTGTAACAGGCGAGCAAATCATCCAGGAAATCATATTCCTGCGCGGCCACTGTCAGTTCACTCAGCACGGCAACCAGGCCTTTATTGAGTCCGGAGAACAACATCTTAAAAGCAGATGCTTGACCAATGGCGTCCCCTAAGGGATGCATGCGGAGCGATTTCCCGAGCGCCGCCTCAAACTTCTGGACGTGCGGACCGCTGACATACATGGTGCAGCGGCCCCGTACATCCCGAGCCGGACCGATGATGCAGGCATCGAGAAAGTCACAACCCGCCGCCCGAATCGTCTCACCCACCTGGCCAACGGTCATGGGAGAGACGGCATTCGCGTCGACAAATAACGGTCTCCGGTTCGCCTGCTGAACAGCGTAGGCAAAATCGTGTGAGACTGTTTGAGCGGCCGTTGGGGGAATAATTGAGAGAACGATATCCGCCTGCTCAACGACCGCCACCAGAGAATCGAGTTCGGTTATTCCGGCCTGTGTGCTGAGCTGTCGTGTGCGCGAGCTCCGCCCGACCAGTGTCGTCGCAACGGAGAAGCCGTCCTCTTTCAGTACACGCCCTACATTATGGCCCATGTCACCAGGGTAGAGGATGCCTATGGCTTGCATCGCGTCTCTCTCCATTAAGCTGCTCAACAACGATCACCCCTGCATACCAGAGTCCGACCCTATCCGCACCCCACATTTCGTACCGGATATTCCTCCCGTATGATGGGGCGCATGAAAAGCCTACGAGCGATCGTGCTGTGTGTCTTTCTCGGGCTGGGTGGAATCTACGCCTGGATGCAAACCCCCTCCTATTCGATCTATCACATCCAGCAAGCTCTCAAGACACGCAACTATGAGACCTTTACGCACTATGTCGATATAGACAGTGTAGTCAGCTACGCCCTAGAGGATTTGGGGCAGAGTGTGCCAGATGTTCCGCAACAGCATGACACGCCGTCGGACTCCCTCGTCGGGCTCCTGCACAGGGGACTTGAGAGTCTGACTCGGGATGTTCAGGACCTCGCCAAGGCGGGAGTGACGTTTGCCGTACAGCAGGCCTTTCAGAATTCAGACCTGACGCTCCCGCAGATCCCGACCGTTGCCCTCATCGGAACGGTCATCGGCGGGGATACGCGGGAAGATATCCGCTACTTTTCCGTTCCACTCGACAGCGGCGAAGAGATTGAGATTGGACTCCGCTATACCCCTGAGGGTCGGTGGCGCATCGTCCGGGTCACTAATGTTCAAGCGTTGCTGAAGGCGGTCTTCAGAGAGTGAGGATGCAAGCCTTTACTTCCGCTCGCTATACCGCTCCCATGGGAAATCACTCCTATCCCATGGACAAGTATCGTCTGGTCCCGGAACGGTTGCTGGCCGAGGGCATCCTCACGCCAGAGGAAATAGTTGAGCCGCAGCCGATAGCCCTCGAAGATATTCTTCGTGTGCATACGCCGGAATATGTCCACGCCTTTCTGAACGGGACGCTGGAACGTAAGGCCCTGCTCCGCCTCGGCCTGCCCTGGTCTCGGCAACTTGTCCACCGCGCGTTTGCCGTGATTGGTGGAACGCTGGGGGCGGCTCGGGCCGCACTGAGAGACGGGATTGCCACTAATCTGGCCGGGGGCACTCACCATGCCTTCGCCGACCACGGCGAAGGTTACTGTATTTTTAACGACTTGGTCATTGTCCTGAGGCGACTACGGGCAGAGGGCCGTATCGGCCGCGCTCTCGTTCTCGATCTTGATGTGCATCAGGGGAACGGCACGGCCGCGTTATGTCAGGCCGACCTGGATACCTTCACCTTTTCCATGCACGCGGCCAATAACTACCCTGCCCACAAAGAACACAGCTCGTGGGATATCGCACTGCCAGACGGCACGACGGACGAACAGTATCTAGGCCGGCTGGAGGAGAGTCTGCCCGTGCTCCTCGAGCGAGCCCAACCGGGCCTGATTCTGTACCAAGCCGGCGTGGATGTGCTCCAAGGCGACCGGTTCGGAAAACTGGCGCTGTCGATGGCCGGGGTCGGGGAGCGGGACCGGATAACGTGCGACTTCGCCCGGCGGGCGGGAATCCCCCTTGCTGTGACCTTAGGCGGCGGCTACGCGCGGGATATCAATAGGATTGTGACCGCCCACTGTCAGACAATAAAAGCGGCAAAAACTACAGGCCCCTATCTCGGCGTGAGTGTCGGGTGAATCCCCATGCCAGGACAGCGAGTGAGATAAATAAGCCTGCACCAATGGCCAACTGAAACCACTCTAAAACACTCATTCTTGCCGCTCCTTCTGTACCAGCGGCAGCTCTTCCCCCTGCGCCAGGCCCGTTAGAAACGCTCGTAGTTCGTCATCCGACAGCCCTGGCGTATCCGAGGCGGCGAATAGCAGCGCCACATTCTGGTCAGCGGGCGAGAGGCTGGCCAATTGAGCTTGGGCACGGCTGCGGATCACCGGACCGACCAGCCGCGCTAATTCGGACAGAAAGCGAGAGGCGATGAGGATTTTTTCGGCCGCGCTGTTGGCCCGGCTCTGCATGTCCTGATGGACCGCAATCATCCCCGCGTGCAAAACGAGTTCATTGCCACTCAGCGCCCACAGTTCTTTAGGCACCCTGCCCCACAGAATAGTCAGCTCATCCATCGCCGGCCACAGCGCGGCGTGTAGCAGCTTCGTGCTCTCTGCGGCAATGAGGCGAACGAGGGCAGCCTTCCAGTCTGGAGAGAGGACCGGATCGCCCCGCAGAATGGGCTGTACGGGCTGCGGCAGACGTTCGAGAATCTCTCCGTGTTCATCCAGGATAAGATGATCCTCAAGCCCCTGTCCCAGTATGGTCAAGCTGGCGATATAGCGGCGTTGTCCCTCTTCGGTCTGGAGCACGCGGAGCCGATGAGCTTCGGCCACCAGGTCGGCCCGATAATAGGTATGGCCGTGGTCATAGACTTTTTCGACTCCATTGCGCAGTTGTACGCAGGTATGCGCTCCCGGATAAAACCGTTCATGCGGGGCGGGCCGCCAGTCAACCGCAGCCTCAACCATCGTCATATGCAGGGCGGCCTCTTCAGCCCCCTGGGTGAAACGCTCGCGATTGGCCCCAACTTCTCCTCCGCAGATGAAGGACTCCCGTAGAGTAAAAAAGAGCTGATCGCTGGGGTACGGTCCGTAGTAGCGTAGTGCCTGTTTTTCCTGGTCCTGCCCTAAGCGCGCCAGCACATTCAAGATGGTTGCCCCGCCACCGGACGGGAGACTCATCGGGGCGTCTAACGGCGGGAGGGTATCCATGTCTTCGTACGAGACCGAACGGAAGAAGGTGAGTATCCGTTCCATCTCAAAGCCGCCCTCACCGGCCAAGGCCCCGATCACGTCAGACCTGCCCCAGCCCAGATGGGACGCCGCACCGCGGACGACGCCGAGAAAGTGGCCGTCCATATTGCGCACCTTAAACTGCCGCACCAGACCATCGGCAGCATAGAAAAAAAGAGAGAGTAAACGTCCGTGGCGATCAAAAGTCCCCAGACGGCGGGGAGCTGAACTCGGGGCAATGGCCGGCAGGAAGAATGTCAGCGTCCCGTGAGCAGAGCGTTCCAGGCAGACCTGCCCGTTCGCATACCAGCGGAAACGGTCCGCCTCGGCGACCGGCTCGGTGGTATCCAGCACGGCCCGAAAGGACACCAAGCGGTCGGCCTCGACCAGTTCGGCTTCCAGGGTCTGGAGAGCCAGTTCCAAAACGTCAGCAGGGAGTGGGCTGGTCATATGTCCGGTTGCTGAGACGGATTCAGTGCGTGCGTAGCGCCTCAATTTGTGGCGGCGACAGGTAGGGCTCCAGCGCTTCTGGAGACGCTTCGCGCACGGCCAGGGGCGAGTCGAACCCCGCGGACACCAGCGTTTTGATTTCTTCACGGTTGAGTCCGGGCAACTGAGCCCGGGCCAACTCCAGGCTCGGTGGATCGACCCCGAACCGCGCCCGCTCCGCGAGTTCGGACAGTTGCTTGGCCGATGCCCAACCCATGACCTCGGCAATCTCCGCCGCCGCATCCACCAGCCAACTGACCTCATCTGTCAGGCTGAGAATCGTACCGGCATAACACTGACAGCGGTTTTCCAGAGACGACAGTTCGGCCCCGTTAATCCAGCCCAGCAGCAGCAACGAGAGCTTGGCCGACCGGGCCTCCTGGGCTGTCGGGAGCATGCGGGCGTTGAGGAGCTTCTGGAGTTCATCGCCCGGCTCATAGCCGCGTTCGCGTATCCACTCGCCCACTTTGCTTTCATATCCCCGACCGCGGTGTTCGGCCGACGACAACGGAATCTGCATTTTTTGGCCGTCTTCGGTTAGGCTTAATGCATAGAAGAGTTCCAGCTCGGACACGTCGCGTCCCTGAGCCGACTCAAAAAATCGTGCCAGTTTCACCGCGGTTGCCGCACGTATGCCTTTGCGGGCTGCGACCTCTCCCAGCGTTGACGCTACCAGCCGTCCGTCTTCACTGCGATTGACAAGCTGCGTGGTGCCCAGAACGTCCAGCGCTCGCTCTGCTTCGTCTGAGGCGGGTGCGCGTTTGCCCCGTTGCTGAAAGCCGAGATAGGTCAGGTCTAAAAAAGCCTGGATCTCATCCGTCGAAAGACAGACCTTGGAGGCAATCAGATTGAGAATACGGTCCGTGAGTCCGGTCTGGCCGGGGGCTGGAGTAAACTGCTCCTGCTCGCCCATCACATAGCCCCGCCACAATAGGTCGGCCTGGAACTGATTGGTGGCAATCAAGACGGACCGGCCAAATATCTCTTTGCCCCCTCGCCCTTCGACTGGCTCAGGGCGGCCCCCCAAAGAAGGGGGGGGCGACGCGAATCCGAGTCGACCCGCTCGTCCAGAGATATTTTCATATTCGGCCCAGGAGAGCGGGACTTCAATCGCCGTGCCGGTCCGTTTGTCCGTGTCCCATTTGACGGCTTCGATGAATACCGTGGAGGCGGGCAGATTCACCCCAAAGGCCAGCGTCGTGGTACACGCAATGATCCGCACTTCGCCCTGGCGGTAGGCAGCCTCAACAGTCGCCCGCTCCGCCGAGGTCAGGTCAGCATGGTGAAACGCTACACCCCCAGCAAGGGCATCACGCAGTTGTGCCTTGAGGGAAGTCTCTTCGAGGGGCTCAAGCGCTGCCAGTGCATCGGCGGCCGGTGTCAGCTCGGAGGCTTCAGTCAGCTCCAGGGCGCACTGGACCGTCTCCCGTTTACCTTTCAAAAAAACGAGGATTTGTTCTCCCTGCCGCGCGAGATGCGTAACGTGGGCGTATAAGAGCTCACGCGGGTCGTCTGACTCAGCGGGAGCCAGGCGCTCCTCACCTTCTTCGCCCGTGTTATACATGCGGTAGCGAAAGCGGTCGCCGAGTACCACACCACGGTAGAGTTCAACTGGCCGTTCATCTTGTAAAAGGAGGTCGGCGTCCAACCAGGCGGCGACTTGTTCCGCTTCGCGCAGGACGGCCGAGAGTCCCAAAAGCTGTGGCCGTGGTACGGCGCTGAGGAGTTTTGTCAACGTCAATTCCAGCCCCGACCCGCGTTCCGGGTCGCCCAGCATCTGGAGTTCGTCCACCACGACCAGGGCGACCGTCCGCAACAGGTGCGGGTGACGGACGAGCAACTGGGCGAGTTTTTCGTATACGAGGACGGCCAGGTGAAAGTCACCGTGTTCGATATCGTTATCAAACTCGCGTCTGTCACGCGTGGCCACCACGACCTTGACTCCGTACGTTGCGTAACGCGCGCGAAAGGTTTCGTATTTTTCTTCCGCCAGGGCGCGCAGCGGCGTTAAATACAGCACGCGCTGGCCGGCAAAGGCTGCGCGCAGGGCAGCCATTTCGCCCACAAAGGTTTTGCCCGATGACGTTGGAGAGGAGATGACTAGGCTACGACCGTCAAACAGCCCATAGCGCTGCACGGCAACTTCCTGCACAGGCAAGAGAAACTCGCCCTGCTGGCGTTCCCAGATCTCCAGCAGCGTGTCCGGCAGCTCATATTTCCGCAGGTCTCGAACGCGACGCATATCCGTAGCTCTATGCTGCAAAGAGTAAACGTATCCAGCGTTGTTGTCGATTGGAAGGATACGTTTACTCTTTTAGTCCCACGGAAGAGGGAAAAGGCGGGAGGCACGTCGGAGGCAGAGAGGATCGCCGGTCGTCCGGGCGCGGTTTCTGTCCGCCTACCCGCCCGAAGAGATCACCGTTTGCTGTTCCGCCAGCCGAGCCCGTACATAGCCTTCCATCCCGCCACAGGCCAGAATCTCTATATATAGATCAGGCAGGTCCCGAATCGGATAGCGGGTACCGGCGCTCATGGATTTCACAATGCGGTTATTCACATCGATCCGCAGCCGGTCGCCCATCCGAATTTCCCCCGCTTCCCACAGGGTCAGCGGCGGCAGACCGATGTTGAGACAGAGCCGAAAGAACGGCCAGGCAAAGACGGGCGCGATAATGCCGGCAATGCCGTGCTGCTGAAGCGCCTCGACCGCCTGAATATACTGCTCCCCGGCTCCGACTTTGCCCGTTGCCAGGAGAATAACATCCCCGGTCTCCCCGCTTCCATCCGCGATACGCTCCACAATGGCGGCACTCGAAAGCGGGCTCGGGACGGTCTGCGCTCGGGCCGTGATAATGAGTCGATCCACTTGCATGACGATACACCACCAACTAGGCGACGAGCCGCATCCGGGGAACCGCGTCCAGAGAGAACTGCCTATACGTTTCAGGGCTCAGACCCGAGATGACCTGCTGGCATTTCTCAAGCCCGGCAATGAAATCCTGGAGTTCGATACCGAGCCAAGCGGGCGAGTGTGGGGCTATCTTTATTAGTCCCTCGTGCAGCAGCGAGCGGGTGCCCGCCAGGTTGCCACGTCCGAGATGATAGAACGCGACCGCAATCTGAATCAGCCCCTGCAGGAAGCTTTTGACCTCACCCTGTTCCTTCATCCACTGCGGCTCCAGGACTTCGTGCACTTCAAAGAAGAGATGATAGTTGAAGAGCAGGACACTTTTTTGCAGGACAACTTCGAGAGCCGAGGCTCCAGCCTGCCCGGACCAGCCCTCCAGTACCGCTCCATATTGAAGGAGTTTGGCCCTGACCGCCGGCCAGTCTGCCTCAAAGTCCGGCGGGAGCACACAGCGCAGCTTCTCGGCAAGCGCGTGCGAGGGCGGTCCGGCTGCGGCCGCTCGGACGTCGATGGCAAGACCGTGCACCGTAGCGGCTTTCGCCGCATCGTCCAGGGCCTCAAGCAGCAGGTCGGCTAATGCGTCACGGATAGCAACTTTCATGAGGAGAGCTCCACGACCGTTGCCCCCCCGCCCCCTTCATTCCGGGGAGCCTCGTTAAAGGACGCACAGTACGGAGAGTCGGCTAAATACGCCCGGACCGCCCGCCTCAACGCGCCGGTTCCCATACCGTGCACGATACGCACGGACGACTGATTATTCAGGATCGCCTGATCCAGGAAGACTTCCAAACGCGGCAGTGCCTCTCGAACCCGCAGGCCGAGCAGATTGATTTCGGGCCGACTCGGTGGCGCGTGATCGACGGCCACCCGAACGCTCGGCGCAGGTTTTTGCTCGGACGTCCGCCGGACCTGGACAAGGGGGACTTCAAACGTCGTCCCACCCCGACGCACCCTCGCTTTGCTGCCGTTGATCGTCAGCAAGGTACCCCGAATTTTCCCACCACGAATCTCGACCTCGTCCCCGATCTGTGGCGGTGGTGTATCAGCGACGGGTTCAGTCCGGAACGTCTGCTCTTTTGCCGTGATCTCCCTTTGATTCTCATGCAAGAACCGTGAGAGGTCTCGACGAGCATCACCGGGCGAGGTTTGCGGCGTTTGCAGGTTTTTGCGTAGCTGCGCGATGACCTCGCGGCCTTCCTCGCGGACACGTCTGACCAGCAGCTTGGCGTCACGCACCTCGTCCTGCCAGACCTGACGACATTTTTCCTCGGTTTCGGCCAGGAGGCGCTCTTGGCGCGCGCGCAGAGCGGTCGCCTGTTCGCGTTCAGACCGCATCTGGGTCCGTTCGCGCTCCAAGCTGACCGAGGCGGCTTCGAGCCGGGACAGGGCTTCGGAGAACTGACGGGCTTCGGCGGACAGGGCCGCCTCTGCCGCCCGACACACGGCTTCCGGTAACCCGAGACGCCGGGCCATGGGCAACCCGAGGCTCTGGCCCATGACGTCGTACTGAAGTTGATAGCGCGGTTGGAGGGTCTCCAGGTCAAAAGCCACCGCCGCAATCTGATAACTCCCGTCACTCACCGCAAAGAGCTTGACCGGACTCAGATGCGTGGCCAGAGCGAGGGACACCCGGCGATCTTTCAGAACGGTGAGCAGCCCGTTTGCCAGAGCCCCTCCTTCGGCCGGGTCTGTGCCGCCACCTGGTTCGTCAAGCAGGAGAAGCGCGGGCTCTGACAGCGTCACCAGCATATCGCTGATATTGGTGATATGGGCCGAGAAGGTCGAGAGGCTGTGCTCCAGGGACTGGGCATCCCCAATGTCGGCAAACACACTCCGAAAGATGGGCAGTTCATTGGCTTCGTCCGTCGGAATCAAAAAGCCGGCCTGGGCCATGAGGCAGATAAGACCCAAGGTTTTGAGGGCGACCGTTTTTCCGCCCGTATTCGGACCGGTAATAATCAGCCCGCGTTTATCGCTCGGCAGAATCACATCGATGGGGACAACTGCGGTATCCGAGGCCGTCAGCAAGGGATGCCTGGCACCACGGAGCTGGATGGCTGAGCCGAAGTGCGGCTGTGTGGCGCCGTATTTTTGCGCAAACACCACCTTGGCATGGAGGATGTCGATTTCCGTCAGGGTTGCAAACGTCTGTTCGAGTTGATCGAGACTCTCCCGCACCAGCGCGGTCAGCCAGACCAGAATCCGGTGTTCCTCGGCCGCGACTTCTTTCTGGGCGAGCAGCAGTCTGTTGTTGAGTTCGACCACAAACAGCGGTTCGATGAACACGGTTTCACCCGACCCGGAACGATCCTGGACAACCCCCGGCAACCGCGCCTGAAAATTGGGCCGAACGGGAATAACAAAACGGTTATTCCGAATCGTGACAAACTGGTCGGTCACTACTTCCTGGGCCTCGCTTGAGCGCAGGGTGCGTTGCAGGCGGCGTTCAATGTCCTCGCTCAGGCTGTGGACCTGGCGCCGGAGTGAACGCAGCGTTGTACTGGCCTCGTCTTTGAGGCCGCCGTTCTCGTCCAGGCAGCGGTCCAGGGCAGCCTCCAAGTCAGGCAGAGCTGGCAGGCGGGCGGCATAGCCTTTCAGGCGGTCAAACGCTACAGCGTCTCGACGGAAAAACCTGGCAAGGAGTCGGGCACGTGTCACCACGGCCAGCACGTCGCGGAGCTTTTGTCCCTCAAGCACGGCACCGCCGTGGTCCGCTTGTTCACAGGTCGGACGGATATCGGGGAACGGTCCGAGCGGTAGACTCAAGCGTTCTTCCACTAAACGAAAGCCCTGCCACGTTCGCTCGCTGTCTTCTTTGACCAACGGCCCGGCACTCTGGGGCTTGAGGGCCAGGCAGGCTTCTCGACCGGCGGACGACAGGGCGCAGTCCGCTAGAAGCTGAAGGACTTTGTCAAACTCTAAAGCCAGAAGGTCGCGCTCACGCATAAGAAACGGTTGCTACGGGGTCTACCAGGGCGACCCATGCTGCATGTTTTGCACACTCCGCCCGTTCAGCGCAATACAGGTGAGTGCCACAAGACGGGATTCCGAAGTCCGCCATGACAGTTCGCTTGCAGCCACCACCCCCCTATGCTAGCGAGACACGAGCATATGAACCTAAAGGAGGAAGTATGAGCACCGAGAATGAAGCCCTCGTGACGGAGTTTTGCAATGCCTTGAGCAGTGGGAATATGGACACGGTGGTGTCTTATCTGTCAGAGGACGTCTTCTATCATAACATACCGTGGGAGCCGGTGACCGGCCATGCCGGTGTGCGTGAGGTCCTTGATCCTTTTATCGGCGCAAACTTACTGCAAAAGATGGAGATCCCTCACACGGCCTCCTCCGGTGATATCGTCACAAACGAGCGTATGGAGACCTGGGTCAAAGGGGACGTTCAGGTCTTGTTACCTGTTCTCGGCGTCTTCACCATCACCGGCGGTAAGATTAGCAAATGGTGCGATTATTTTGACAGTGGAACCATTGTCCCGTTGGTGGAAGCCATGAAATAAGCGATCTTCTTTATCGGGAGCAGTCAGGGGACAAACGAGACCTTGACCGCCCCCGAGGTTTTCTTGCTGGCGGCTTCGGTCAGGGCTTGGCGGAACTGCTCAAGCGGATACTTGCGCGGGCGGATCGCGCGCAAGTCTGCGCGTCGGCGTCTCAAGAGTTCGACCGCGCGCACAAACGTATCCTGACGTTTGCCCCGAAACGTCTCGGCCCCATACGTCAGACTCCCAACGATAGCAATCTCTTTCATCCAGGTCGGCGTCCAGTCAACGCCTTCGGGCAGCGCGGCCAAACCGAGCACAATAACGGCTCCCTGGCCTCGCGCCATGCGCAGCGCCTGATTGAGTGTGACCGAATTGGTGACCGTATCGTAGACCAGCCGCACCCCACCGGCCAGGACCGCGCCGCCGCCGGAGAGTGGATAGACCTTGGTCTGGGCCAGTTCGCCAACCTGGACCATGACATCCTGCTTTTGGGCATCGATAATGTGATCCGCCCCAAGACGACGCGCCAATCTGGCCTGAAACGGGTACTTGGCAATACACGCCACCCGGCAGGACGGCTCAACGGCCTTGAGCGCAGCGATATTCATCAGACCAATCGTCCCAGCGCCGATCACCATCACCAGTTCTTTGCGCCGAGGCGGATTGTTAAGCACCGCCCGAAGACACACGGCAAACGGTTCGATCAGCGAGGCTTCATCATCGTCTATCGTATCCGGCAAGGGTGTCAGCCGGTGTGCGGGGGCAACAAAATATTCCCCCCAGCCGCCGCCGGTATCGGGACAGATGCCGATTAATAGTCCAGGACGAAGCTGTCCCTCAGCAATATGTTCACAAATCCCGGGGTTTCCGTTTCGACACTGTGGGCACAGCTTCCGAAAGCCCCGTTCCCGACAGCCGAGCGTGGGATCGACGGTCACCCGTTGGCCGACCCGGAGCCCGCGCACGCGCTTGCCCACCGCGGCCACCTCGCCGAACAGTTCGTGGCCGGGAATCAGGGGCAGCTCGAAATACGGCTCGGCCGCGGGCATAGGCTTCCACTGCAAAAAGCCCAGGTCGCTGCCGCAGATGCCGGAAATTTTACTTTTGACCACCACCCAGCGTTCATTGGGCAGGTCGGGGGTGGGCACGTCGCATAACTGGAGATTGGCCAGACCGGGCAAAAACTCCGGGGCCGGAGGCGCGTCTTTCTGGGCCGTCTTGGCAAAGACCAGGGCTTTCATTTTTTTTCTTTCACACGGCCTCTGCGGTGTTCACGATATGAATCAACTCGTGCGTTTTGCGGACCCGGCCGAATGCATAGCTGAACGCCTGGAGAGCCGCCCGGTGCAGGTCCGAACTGAAGGCCGTGCAGGCATCCTCGACAATGGTGACGTCAAAGCCCCGGTCGGCCGCGTCCCGGGCCGTGGTTTCGACACATACATCCGTTGTCACCCCGCAGATCAGGAGCGAGGTAATCCCCATATTGCGGAGCGTCTGGTCGAGCATGGTAGAGTTCAGGGTGCCGCTCGATGTTTTGTTCACAACCAGCTCACCCGGTTGCGGCGCAACGCTGTCGTCAATCTGCCAGCTCGGCTCGTCAACCGCAGGGAACATGCGCTCGCCTATCGTATCCAGGCTGAGTTGATCGAGCGCCTTCCACATGGGGTTCAAATCCTGCCCATCCTTAAGGCAGGTGCCAATGGCGGTGTACATAACCGGCATCTGCTTGGTCCGAAAGCAGCCCAGCAAACGATTGATATTGGGAATGACGGACGCATTGACCCGCTCGCAGTAGGCGGCGCTCACCCCAGGGACCAATTTCTCAAAGGTTTGCATCAGCGGGTAATGGGGGCTGACAAAATAGCGCTGCATATCAATCACCAGCAGGGCGGTTTTGTCCCGCGCCAAGGCAAGTGGAGCCTTGTCTTTGAGGCGGATAATTTCAAGAATTTTTTCGTGGTCTGTCGGCATCCTGTTCCCTCTCTTTTTTCTCGAAGGGTCTCCGGTCTGTGACCGCTCCCGCAGCAGTTTCCAACCACAGCCTCTTCTTCTTTAGACCAAGTCTGAACGAGGGGCAAGAAAACGAGCGCATTGCGAGCGGCACGGGTTTTTGTCATGATCGCGCGATTACTGGCATACGAGTCACCCAACCGAGCCCGGATATCGTCAGAAAGGAATACCATGGCACACGTCACGTCACGTGAGTTTGATACGCTGATTCAGCTCTTAACCGAACAGTACGGTCTCAGCGCCTTGCACGCCCGTCTGCTGAAGGCCAACGCCTTAGTCTCCCACAAACGTCCCGCGCGCTGGCAGCCCCTCGCCAATCAGCTCTACCAGCTCAGCGCCGGCCTGCGGCGCGAGCACCCCGCCCGGTATGCCATAGAGATGCTCTGGCAGGAGTTGATCTCAGGGACGACCGAAGGCGTCGAGCAGGAGACCTTCGACGCGTTGGCAGAACGCATTAACGCCTGTCTAACGGAGAAATTTGAAGTGATCCCGGACCGGCAGACCGACCTCATAGCCGCCCTGGGCGCCTATCACCACACGCTGGCCAGCGTATCGAGTGCGGACGTCGCCCATATTGAAATTCTGCTCCGCGCTTCAAAAGATGTCGCGCAGTTCCTCCGGGAACATAAGGAAGAGGTTTTTGCCACGATCCCCTCCTCAGAACAGGCGCAACCGGAGGATACATAGATATATGATCCAGTCCCTCCGCAGTCACCCTGACCCGGCTGCTGGCCGGGCTATGAGCCTGCTGTATTCTGACTCTCCACACCCTTTTTCAAAGCACGCACGGTGGAGACGAAACTTTCACGCGCGGCGTTCTTTTGCAGGGCCAGAGGGACCGGCAGGCTGACCTTGTCTTTCAGCGTACCGGTATAGGTCAGCAGGGTTTTGGTTCCGTCCGGTGAAGACGTAAAGCGGTATTCGCCCTGAATGTCGCTCATTTGGCTTTCGACGCTCCGGATACGGACCCGGTTTTCTCCGGGCAGAAAGGTGAACTGCATACTCAGCCGCTGTGGCTGGCCGAGCATGACCATCTCAAAGAGGATGAGCTTCCGGTTGCCCTGGGCTTGAAGGAGACGAGACACACGGATGGTCTCGCTGAACTCCGCGCTCCGTTCCGGCTCGGAGAACGCCTGCCAGATATCGGCCAGCGGGGCGTCGAGCCGGGAGGTGAACTCCATCGTCATGGTATCGGCGCGCTTGTCGAGCCGTTCACTCAGGATTTCGGCGACCGGCCCCTCCCATTGCAGCGCTGCAGTCCGCATCCGCTGGAAAGAGAGACCGGCCCAGACGCCCAGGCCAAGCAGCACGAGCACGCAGATGGAAAGACCTAGTCGCAGCCTGCTCATGCGCTATTCCTCGGGACGGGTTAGTAGGCTGGCGGGAGCGGTTCCGCGTTGAGAGCCCTGTCATCCGTCCGGGGGAGAGGCGCGCTGAAGTAGAGGGTTTCCTCTCCCTGAATATGCCGCCGCTTCACAATATAGTCTCCGCCCATGGACGGCTTCCACACCCGTTCGGCAATCTCGCGGTTGGTCCCGGTCAGCACATAGGCCAGACCGCCGGTAATACCACCTAGGGTGGCGTACGTCAGCTTGGCCGGAATGTAAAACACATTGGCCGCGACGGTCGCCGTTCCAAGTCCGGCGTCTTCGAGATAGTCGGGGTTGGCCGACGCGGGCGGCGGAGCAGACAACACTAGCCCCAGCACACAGCCGCACAATGAAACCGATAACGTTTTTCCCATGACATCCTCCTCACCCCTCTGTTTTCACCACACACCCCTCAGGGAGCAACGTGATCAAATGTTGAAAAGCCCGATCGACGTAATGTTTATCTTTTGACTCAAGGGTGATTTTGACCCGGTACTCAGGATCGTTATTCTTCGGATACGACCCGAGCATCACCTCCGGATACACACGTAATGTTTCATTCAGGAAACCAGCAATCACGCTCTCATATTCGCGCGTGTAGAGCACCTTGAGATAATAGGGGTCTGCGGCAAAACGACTCTTGAACGCCAGGAATTTCTGCCGAAAAATATCCGGGATACCGGGCAGGACATACACATTTTCCACTTTGATCGTCGGGAAACGGACCGCGCCATCCTCAATCAACTCAGCCCCTTCAGGCGCTTCCGCCATCTTGAGATAGGCGCTATTTGCCGGCCGGCCGTTGAGATAGGAGCGTAACTTTTCCTCTAGCACGGGATGGCGGATAACCTTTCGCTCCAAGGCGTGCGCGACCCCTTCGATGGTAATGTCGTCATGCGTTGGGCCGACACCGCCTGAGGTAAAGACAATATCGAACTGGCGGTGAAAATCACGCACCGTCTCGGTAATGATGTCGAGTTCGTCAGGGATCACGACGACCCGCTTCAGGGTCACTCCAATCTCTCGGAGTTCCTTTGCCAGGAAGGGCGAATTGGTATCGACCGTCTTGCCGGACAGTATTTCGTTGCCAATGACGACGATACCCGCATCCAGTTCATGCACAGTCACACTATAAACCGATTCTCCGCTCGGTGGCAATATGAAGGAAAAGATTACCCTGCGTCAGCTAGGCCAATATCGAGGTCCGTCAGGTCCGGAATCTCACGGACTAAGTATTCCTTTAATTTTTTCTTGAGCCGGCTTTCGAGTTGGCGCACCCGCTCACGACTGATGCCGTACTGATCGCCAATGTCCTGAAGCGTCAGGGGCTCTTCGGCGAAGAGACGTTGATTGAATATCACTTCCTCTTTGCCTTCCAGGGTCTGGGCAAAGTCCATCAGCTTACGACGGATCAACTGCTGGTATTCGAGCGTCGAGACCGCTTCCTCCGCGTTCGCGCTCTGATCGGCCAGGAAGTCAAGAAACGTGGCAGACTCGTCCCCCGCGTCAAGCGGCGCATCAACCGAGAGGTCGCGGGCTGCCATACGCTGCTCCATCTCCACGACCTCACGTTCTTTCACTCCCAGGTTGTGGGCGAGCCGTTTTGGCTCGGGGGAATAGCCCTCGGCTTCGAGCCGTTCCTTTTCCTTTTGCAGATTAAAGAAGAGTTTTCGCTGGGCCTGGGTCGTGCCAAGCTTCACCATACGCCAATTGTTCATAATGTAGCGAATGATATACGCTCGCACCCACCAGACCGCATAGGAGGGAAACCGGACGCCCCGGTACGGGTCAAAATGCCGAACCGCATCCATGAGGCCGACATTCCCCTCCTGGATTAAGTCGAGCAAATTCTGAAACGCCCGCTGGTAACTCCGGGCAATCATGACCACTAAGCGTAAGTTTGCGGTGACGAGCCGATAGGCAGCCTGCACATCGCCGTACTCTTTATACTGGACCGCCAACTCGTGCTCCTCTTCGGGCGAGAGCAGGGCATAGCGACGGATCTCTGCCATATAACGACTGAGAGAATCCGTGGGGATGAGCGCCGTTTCCATCCTGTCAGCCTCGTCGGCTGTGGTGGCACTGACTTCGATGGGCGGTTCTGACTGCCCGTTCTGCTCGACCGGCACAGAGTCTGCACGTTCGGGTTCGGCCAGAACGGGCACGGCAACGGGCTCTGTATCTTTTGCCACACGTTTCATGAAAGCTTTATTACACAGCGAAAACGAACAGGGGCGATCCTGACGGCCCCGTGTCTCTCATAAACCACGTTGGCTCTGTGCTGGGCTCGTACCCCGATACGCCGCGTCTGATGGAGGGAAGGTCGCTGGATACCACAAAGCAAAAGGCAACAAGCTACGCTTCTTCAATCGCCTCTTGGGCCTTTTCCTTCCACACTTTGCCAGCCGCAACTTCACGCAGGGCAGTCACGACTTCTTTATTATCCGAGTCGACGAGCCGCGGCGATCCCTTGAGGAGTTCTTTCGCTCTGTGCGCGGCAACGACAACGAGTTCAAATCGATTTGGGATCTGGGCCAGACAGTCTTCAACCGTGATGCGTGCCATTGTGATTCCTTCTTATCCGCTTCACCATTCTGTATCATAGTAGCTTATCATCGGCAAAGAAGGAAGATAAGAAACGGGACCGTTTCCGACCTTGACAAGTCATACCCGGCACGGTACTTCCGGTCCGGGAGAACGCTATGGGTTTTTGGCAACGTTTTGTCGGCTCTGAGGAGCCGCAGCATAAAGATCCGCAACAGTTAGTGCCAACACTCGTGACGAGCTGTCGGGCAGAAAAACAGCTCACCCAGCAAATCCTCGCCCACGCGGAGCTTGCGCCCCATCAGGCGGGTCGGGATCAACTGCGTGCCGCCGCAGAAGAGCAGGAGCGCATTACCCAGCGTATCCAAGATAAAATCGCTGAGTTGGAGGGCGAGTGGAGTGAAGCCGAAGAGGCTTCACCAAAAGGAGGGCACAACCACTGGTCCCGGGTTGTTCACGACCTTGAGGATAGCCAAACCCTGACCCAGCAGTATAACGAGCAGGCCATTTACTGGGACCCCGACCTCCCCGACGCCACCCAGTTCTTTCTTTCCCTAGAGAAAGACAAACGGCGGCTGAACACTTTTCTCCGCGATATTGCGCTCCGAGCGGACCCACACGCGGTTGACTAGCACTCCGGTCTTCGTCATAGCCAGCCCTAAGTCCTATTCGTCGTCTTCTCGAGCCAAGTGGTCCAGGCTCATTGGACGCGGCGTAAAATGTCCTTGGACCGACGCGGCAGATGGAGGTGCCCAATTCTGTCCCGGGCTCTGGCCCGGGCGGGGCGTATTCGGACCCTTAGCGCGCGTATTCGGAGACTGCTCCCGGCGCCCCGACTTATTCCTCCCCCCTCCGCCTGACGATTTCAAACGGTTCCCGATAAAACCAACCCGCTCCTCAATGCGGCGGAGCGTGGTCGTCACGGGCTCTATCTGCTCCTCGATATGCTTCCGTAATGTCTCTTGCAGGAGGGCTCCGACCGTTTCTTCAGTCAAGCCGGATTGAGGCGGATCGACCGGAGCGGCAGAACGGAGTTCCTTGATCTCAGCCACGAGGGCGGTCAAGCCTTGCGAGAGATTTCCCTCTAAGGTTTCGAGCCGTTGCTGTAGTGTCAGAATCGCGGCATGGACCGCCGACTCATTTGCGACGGCGGTTTTCTTGGCCGGACTTTTCCGCGTACGACCGGTCTTTTTTGTCGCGCTAGTGGTCTTTTTTGCCGCTGTCTTGCTTGTCGATTGTGAAGCTGCTTTTGCCATACCGTTCCTTTCCTCTCGTTCACACACCAAGAGGCAACCCCAAAGAAAACAGAGGAATATCGTCTAGACGATATGTGTTGAATACTCCAATATTTCTCCGAGTTTACGAATCTTGGTGGCGCGAACCGCCCACTCTTGGGGTGGGGCGTGCGCAAACTCCTCGATGTGATGTCGCAGACTCCTTTCCACAATCTCCACACACCGAGCGGCACACTCTTGTTGCTGCTCACGACGGCGAGCCTGGATGATTTTCCGCAAATAAATGATCTCAGCCACGATCTTCGCTCACTTTTTGCGCATCGTGTTTTGCCGTACGGTACGGCGACGACCTCTGCTCGACCTGCTCCCGGCGCTGCCATCCTCCTTGGGCATACCACTCAATTTGATGGGCAATACCAAGAAGAATGCGGACGTCGCGGTCTTCCAGTCCGGCTCGGCCAAACAGACGACGGAGGGCGAGCATGATATGCTCAGGGTTATCCTGGGGCAGAAAGCCAACCTGCAAGAGCGCGGCTTTGAGCTTTTCGTACATCAACTCCTGTCGCTCAGAAGACGCGAACACCGGCTGATTGTCATCCTCTGTCTGCTGTGTCCCACGGAAAACAGCATAGCAACATAGCAAGACGGCCTGCGCAATATTCAGTGAGGCAAACGCAGGATCAGTTGGGATTTTCAGTAAGGTATGGCAGCACCGTAAATCCTCATTGCTCAAGCCGCTGTCTTCTGGACCAAAAACGAGTGCAACACGATTGCTTTTGAGGCTGGCCACAATCTCAGCCGCGCGCGCCTCAAGCGTGCCTGCGCCTTCCCGATACAGGCCGGTCCGGCACGTGGTCCCCACAACCAGACCACAGGGACTCACGGCCGCACGCAGAGAAGAGTGTATCTGCATGGTATCGAGCACGTCTTTGGCGTGGACCGCCAGCGCATCAGCCACATTACGCTGTATCGGGTCTGGATTGACGAGGTGCAAATCAGTCATCCCGCAGTTCCGCATCGCCCGCGCTGTCGCGCCGATATTACCGGAGTATTTCGGCCGAACAAGAACAATACGCAGATTGACCAAGCTCATACGGAGAGTGATCGACCGTCTTCAGGGGCGTTGTGTCAACCCTACTCGGGAAGCCTCGGTAGCGAGCGTGACAGGGAAACAGTCACTCCCCCACGCCATTAACGCTTATTCGCAGAGGCTCGTGGCGTGTGGTCATACGGTCGCTGTTCACGCAGCCGGCGGATAAGCACTTCTCGTTCTACGAGCCGTCTACGATGCCGCACGCCGCCTTCCCGGTAGACGATATCTGCTTCCAGTAATTCTTCGAGATAACGATGGAGTGGGTAGGACTTCTCTCCCTCTCCTATCTCCTGTAATACCCCACGAAGGCGTTCGAGCCATTCACCATTAAGCTCGATCTCCACTCGCAATGGACGACCAATAGCGAGCACCTTCGATCGGATTTTTTTCGGCATGCATGCACCATATTCCAGAAGACCTAGTAGTATTTCCTGATTCCGATGGCTTTTGCAAGACCGGTGGAAGGGCAGACCCCTTGTCGGTCCGTTGACCCTCACTCGGGAATCCATTACAAGTCCAAAAGTACCGCTTTCTCTCTACTTTCCCCAGGGCAACCGCCGTGAAAATCGTGTCGTTTGGCGATATACATATGGCTACCGCGCACATGGAAACCATCAGCGCGGAGTTGACGAGCGCCGATGTAGTCCTTCTCTCGGGTGATCTGACAAACTTTGGGGGGCCACGCGCCGTCCGGCAGGTCATTCGGGCCGCCCAAATATACTGTCCAACAGTCCGGGCTCTACCGGGGAATTTGGACCAACCGGAGACGATCGCCTTTCTTCAGACCGAACAGGTCAGCTTGCACGGGGAACATCAGTGCTATGGTGAGGTGACCATCTATGGGTGTGGAGGATCAAATCTGACCCCATTTCAGACGCCGCTAGAATATACGGATGAAATACTGTGGCAGATCCTGCAACAAGCGGCTGCCGATGTTCCACCGACTCCGTGTCAGATTATGGTCTGTCATACACCTCCCTATGCGACGCAGCTCGATCGACTCGTCGATGGAAGACCGGTTGGCAGCCCCGCCGTCCGCCAATTCATCGCGGAGAAACAGCCCCATTTGTGTATCACCGGCCATATCCATGAGTCCCCGGGAGTTGATAGGATCGGCCGCACAAAAATACTGAACGCCGGTCCTTTTGCAGCGGGCGGGTACATCGTCGCCCAGTATGAGGATGGCGTACTCGATGCCGAGCTGCGATTCATGTAAGGCCTTCAGACAGACCCTCACCCCGCTCTGACATCCCATCAATTATGGCCACCATCAAAACATGCACCTGGGCCCCAACCGCCCTGGCCGCTCCAAATCTGACACGGCAAGCCACAGGAAAGAGGCCCGGGAGAACGGGCGCTGGCCGGTCTGGTCCCGCGCTGGTGCAGAGCTTGCTCTCCCCGGTGCAGAAGGCTGAGGCCTTGGGCATCGACTATCTACTCGTTGCCCAGCGCTGGTGGGGAACGGGAGCGGAGATTGAGGGCTCTTCATACGACTGTCTGGCGATGACGGATTTCTATGCGGCACATACTGACCATATCCACCTGATTACCGCTATTCATCCAGGATTTTTTTTGCCAGCCCCCATTGCCAAATGGAGCGCCACGCTGAACCGTCTCACTAACGGTCGCTGGTCAATCAATGTGACCTCGGGTTGGCATGAAGCCGAGTTTGGAATGTACGGCGCCGAGCTCATCGAGCACGATGAGCGCTACGCGCGAACGAGCGAGTTCATCCAAATCCTGCGCGGCGCCTGGACGCACGAAGAGTTTTCGTTCGCCGGGCGCTTTTATCAGGTCGATGGACTGCGGCTTGAACCGCGCCCCATCGGCCCGCTTGAGGTGTTTCAGGGCGGACAATCCGAGGCGGCAATGAATATGGCCGCCCGTCACTCGGACTGGATGTTCTTAAACGGCGGCTCCCCGGAAAAAATAGCTGGCATCATTGAAGCTGCTCGTAAACGAACCACAAAAACCGGCCGCCAGCTCCGCTTTGCCCTCTACTCCATCCCCCTGTGTCGGCGCACGGATGCGGAAGCGCAGGCAGAAATCACGGCGATGATAAATGCGGTCGACGATACCTTACTGAAACGCCGAGGAAGACGGGTGAGTGGCGCGCAAGGCATGTGGGCAGACCGAGAGAATAAGCTCGCCATGCTCGATTCCAACGAAGGCTACGCCAGCGGCTTAATCGGCAGTCCGGATACTATTTTGCGGCGAATGCAAGAGTTCCAGCAGCTTGGAGCCGAGTGTTTTCATCTGACGCTGCACGACGAACTTTTTAACACCGAAGTCTTACCGGTGTTAAAACAGTTCCCGGCCTAGTTTACCGCACGAGAAAGGAAGAGTGCTTCGTGTCGCAGCCTTTTCATCACACATTACGCACGGCAGCGCAACCCATCTGGGATGCGATTTTTTCTCACCCGTTCGTCCGAGAACTCGGAGCCGGCACGCTCAGCCGTGAGCGCTTTCTTTTTTTCGTTCAGCAGGACTATCTGTATTTACAGGACTTCGCCCGCGCCTTGTGCCTGGGCGGCGCCAAGGCGGACACGCTGGACACCCTCCAGATGTTCGCCGACCATGCAGCCACCGTGGTCCAGGTGGAACGCCATCTGCACACCAACTGGAGCGACAAGCTCGGCCTCACCCCTCAAGACCTAGCCCGCACCGAGCGTGCGCCCATCACGCAGGCCTACACCCGGCATCTTCTGGCGGTTGCGCATGGTGGCAGCCTGGCGGAAATCGTTGCCGCCGTCCTGCCGTGCTACTGGATCTATTGGGAGGTCGGGAAGAAGCTCAACGCCCCACCTCCCACCGACCCGCTCTACGCAGAGTGGACTCAAGCCTACAGCGGCGAAGGGTTCGGCGCCCACGTCCAGCAACAGTTGGCACTTATCGACCGTCTGGCCCAGGACAGTTCTACGGATGAGCGGAAACAGTGGGAGGCGCATTTCATCCAGAGCAGTCGGTATGAATATCTCTTCTGGGAGCAGGCGTATCGGACCGAAACATGGTCGGTCTAGGGCGCCGAGGAATAGCCCGTAAGAATTCCCGGTCCAGCCCAGGGGTCGGCCGGACCATCAGAAATGCTTGAGCGCGGACTTTCCAATCGGGAAGACGTTGAAACCCAGCTCAAACAGCCGTTGATGGTCCAGGATGTTGCGTCCGTCGAAGAGGAAGGCCGGTTGCTCCATAGACGCAAGAATGCGGGCGTAATCGAGCTGGCGATACATATCCCACTCGGTCAGAATCGCCAGGGCGTGCGCTCCCTCCGCGGCGGTATAGGGGTCGGATTCGAAGCGCACTCGGTCTCCCATATCCACCAGATCATCTTGCGCATTGGCGAGCGCCTGCGGGTCGGTCACCACGACCTCGGCCCGTTCTTCGGCAAGGCCACGCGCAATATAAATGGCCGGAGATTCACGCGTGTCTCCGGTGTTGGCCTTAAAGGCAAAACCCAGCAGGGCGATGCGTTTGCCAGCCACCGTGTTGAACATGCTTTCGAGGATGGTCCGCACAAAGCGGCTCTCCTGCCATTCGTTAATTTTGACGACCGACTCCCAATACTCGGCCACTTCGCTGAGACCGTAGCTGTGACAGATGTAGACGAGGTTGAGAATGTCCTTTTTAAAACACGATCCACCAAAGCCGACGCTCGCCTTCAAGAACTTTGGCCCGATCCGCGAATCTTTTCCAATGGCGTAGGCGACTTCATCCACGTCAGCCTCTGTTTTTTCACACAGGGCAGAAATCGTATTGATGGAAGAGATACGCTGGGCCAAAAAGGCGTTCGCCGCCAGCTTCGATAGCTCGGAACTCCAGACGTTCGACTCAATAATATTCTCTCTCGGCACCCAGTTGGCGTAAATATCGACAATGACCTTCCTGGCTGTGATTCCCTCGGGCGTTTCTTTCGACCCAATCAGGACACGGTCTGGCGCTTCCAGGTCGGTGATGGCGCTGCCCTCGGCCAGAAATTCCGGGTTGGAGAGTACCTCAAAACGGATGTTCTTCGTATTGGCGTTGAGGATGCGCTCCATCGCCTCAGCAGTCCGGACCGGCAGCGTCGATTTTTCCACCACAATCTTGTTGCGATCGGCGTGCTCAAGAATCTGGCGCGCGGTTTTTTCCCAGTATTGTAAATCCGCCGCTCTCCCTGCCCCCTGACCAAAGGTTTTCGTAGGGGTATTGACCGAGACAAAGATAATATCTGCGTCACGAATGCCCTGCTCGACCTGAGTTGAAAAAAAAAGGTTGCGGCCTCGCGCCTGCCTCACCACCGCGTCGAGACCGGGCTCATAGATCGGCAGGTGGTCACTCCGCCAGGCCGCAATACGGGCGTGGTTGATGTCCACAACGGTCACCTTGTACTGGGGGCAGCGAGCAGCAATCATGGCCATGGTTGGCCCGCCAACATAGCCCGCCCCGATACACAGAATATCCTTGGCGAATCTCACAACGCCTCCTTTACGCACAAAAATAAAGGGAGCCTGCACTGAGGCTCCCTTTTATAATACCGGATGCAACGTTGCTACTTGGCCGGGATGTGGGACACGTTCGCACCGATCGTGACAGGGGCCCCTTGGCTTTGGAGCCTGGGCAGGACTTCAGATGCGAACAGCCGCATATTCCGCTCGGTCTGCTCAGGAGGCATCCCCCCATAGCTGAAGACCGCAATCAAATGGTCGAAGCCGACTTTTTCTTGCATGGCATGAATTTGAGCGATGCACTGCTCCGGGGTTCCGGCTACTTGGAGATTGACAAAATCCTGCACTCCTTGTTCCGGGGTTGTCGTCTTCGCATTATCGGCAATCACCCCATAGTGCTCATAGCCCTTGACCTGCTTGAGGTGTCCGTCTGAGAAATGGTAGTGGGCGTCGGCCGAGCCCCAATAGCCACCCATATACTGCATTGCCCCTTCGCGTGCTTCCTTCTCGGTCTCCCCAACATGGACAAAACTGGCCACAATGGGCGGGACAGGCTCCTTGCCCGCGGCCCGAATGATCTCGTCATGCCGCTGGACGTCTTTCGCAACCGCATCCCAGCCGTGCAGCGGCACGGCAACCAAGACGCCTAATCCTAGCTTGGCCATCCGCTCGGCCGTATCCGGGCTGACGGCCGCGCCATAGAGGCGCTGTTCCGGGTGGGAAAAGGGTCGCGGTCGGATGCTCGTCTCAGGAATTTGAAAAAACTTGCCCTGGTGCGAAAACTGCTCCTGAGACAGCGCCTTGACGACAACCTCGGCGGCTTCAACAAAACGATCACGAGATTCTTCCATGGGAATGCGGAAGCCATCATACTCCACCGTTGCCGCCCCGCGGCCAAAGCCGATGGTGATGCGGCCATCGGACAAGAGGTCGAGCATGGCAATTTCTTCTGCAACGCGCACAGGATCGTGCCAGGGTAAGACAATCACCATGGTTCCCAGTTCAATCTTCTGCGTTCGACCGGCCATATACGTCAGGAACTGGGTGACATTGGGGACCATGGTATAGGGCGTAAAATGGTGCTCAACGCTCCATAATGAGTCAAAGCCCAGGTCTTCAGCCTGGTCCGCCAGACGAAGATCATTCTTATAGACTTCGTAGTCAGACCACCGCTCGCCTGTATTCTGCATAAAAACCGACATGCCAACTTTCATGACAGCCCTCCTTCCGCGAGTGTCCGTTAGTGTATCCCCTCGCCTCCCCCTCTCATCATAGAGGCGGGAGGCGTTTTTTCTCCTTGTGGCTTCTTTGAGAGAGAAATGCAAGAGAAAAGGAAAGAAAACGGAGGCGGGCACGGCCGTGGGTCTGTCTACCTTAACAGCCGGCAGAAGCAGAAGCGACGCCTGGTTCGCGCCGGGCGGTATCGTTCTGGCGACGGTCGAGCTCAGCCAGGATCTCAAGATGACGGGTACGCGTCATTTGATACCGGGATAAAAAGACCAGCGCACACAGAAAAAGCACCATTAACCCCGGGCCAACGGCAAGACCCAAAGTGAAAACCTGAGCGTCCGCAACCGTTTCGGGTTCTGCCATGGTCGGAAACTGGATGAGGTCGAGAGCCACACCTGCCAGAAATCCGCCGATGCCGGACGCCGCCTTTGCACAAAATGTAATAGTCGAGAAAAATATTCCCTCTTGGCGTTTTCCGGTCGCAATCTCATTTTCGTCCACAGTATCGGCGATCATGGAAGGGATCAGGATATCGATAGCGACTACCGCAGTGACCAGGAGGATGACATGGCCGGCGATAATGGGCAGCAGGTTCGGATGCCCGTTTTCGGGCATCAGGCCAAGCAACCGTAAAAAAATCAGGAGGGGCCCAAAAAAGATGGCAAAAGCCGCTAAACCGAGAACAACCTGTCTTTTATCAAAGCGTTCAGTCAGAGGACGAGTCAGGCAAAAGGCAATAAGGGCGGAGAGAAACAGGCCGAAGGTCAGGAGACCGATTTCCTTGGTTGAGAATCCCCAGAAATAGGTGTTCATATACAGCCACATCACGTCATTAAACCCCCGCCCCCCAGCGGCAAACAAGGAACCGATGACCAGCATCCGATAGGACCGATTGGAGAACGCCGCCCATAGCTCGCCGGCAAAGCGACCCAGCGTGAATTTTCGTTTTGCCGGTGGCACCTTCAGACTCGGAATAAGCCCATGCGTGCCAAGCGCGCAGGCCAGAATCGTCGCGATCATCATCCCGGCACAGACCAGCGCAAATCCTTCATACGCTCCAGGATTCAAGCGGCCATCGGCAAACGCCTCGGAGGAAGCAAAGAAATAAAAATAGCCCATAACAGACGCGGTCAGACCGCCGAACCAGCCAAACAACAGGCGATAGCTCACCAGAGAAGTCCGCTCATCATAGTCGGGCGAGAGCTCCGGGAGCATGGCTCCGCTCGGGACCGCGTAGAACGTCATGGCGACGCGCACCCCGACCGCAAAGGTACATAACCACACGAAAAGTCCGATCTGGCCTAGTTCAGGAGGTCTAAACAAGAAGAAGAAACACACCGCCATAGGCAGCGCAGCCAGATACATAAACGGATGGCGCCGCCCCCAGCGTGAATGAAAATTGTCAGAAATCGAGCCCACCAAGGGGTCGGTAATCGCATCGATACAGAGCGCAATAAAGATCGCGATGCCGCTTAGTGTTCCAGAGAGCCCCAGAACTTGGTTGTAATAGAAGAGGAGAAAAACGTTGAAGACCGTATTTTTCGTACCTTCGGAAACTGACCCGACACCATAAAAAACCTTGGTGGCAAACCGGACGCGAGTGGATTGTGGTGGAGCTGAAGCAGGCATGCGGGCAAGAGTGTAGCGGGAGTTTGGTGGTTATTATACTCCGCCCGCCAACCGCAGACTCCGCAACCGATTGAGCGCTGCTGCAATTTCGAACCGCCGCGCGCGGGCACGGTCACCAAAATCGCGGTCGGTAACGGCGTCCAGACCGTCTTTCTCTATCTCGGCATCAATGCGGTCAAGTAGCTCAGGAATGGTCTTTTTCCCGTCACACAGCCCGCGGGCGCATTGCAGTAACACATCGCCGATCATACGGCACTGGGCGGCATCGACAAGTTGGTACAGAAGGGAGACATCAATCTCCTCACTGCCAAACTCAATCGCACGAGTTTTGACGCTTCGGACGCGTTCCTGTTTACGTCCTCGACTGGGATCGAAGCTGCGCGGATCGGGCCGGCGCGGGCGTGATGCGAGCCAGGGTCCTGGGGCTTGGGGGCCAGAGGTTTTTTGTGGCAACTCATGTGCAACTTCTCGCGCGCGCTGCGTTACATCCTGCGGTCGGTATTCGTCCATCTGGATAACCGTTTCAGCCACATCCAGATAGTCACCGGCTCCCCCAACAACGAGGATCGACGAGATGTGTTTTTCTTCCCACAGCTGACGGACTCGATCGAGATAGGGCGTGATCGGTTCTTTTTCACCGGGCACCAGACGACGCATGCGCGCGTCACGGATCATAAAGTTTGTCGCCGCGGTGTCTTCGTCGATCAGCAGCGCGGTTGCTCCAGCTTCCAGCGCCTCAACAATGGCCGCGGCCTGAGAGGTGCTGCCCGAGGCATCTGCGGTCTCGAACCAGTCCGTTCGACGACCTAGGGGCAGCGTGTTGATAAACGGCCGCAGATCGACTCCTTGCACCGAACGTCCATCTTCCGCCCGAATGCTCACCGCACTCGCAACGGAAACACATCGGTCTCGGCCATCACCCGGAATATGATCATACACACCGTTGGCCAGCGCCGAGAGCAAGGTTGATTTGCCATGATAGCCACCCCCGGCAATCAGCGTCACACCAGCCCGGAGGCCGAGACCGCGCAGCAGACCTGCATGCGGAGCGTGGAGTTCAGACGCGAGCGCGTGGGGTACGTCGAGCGGAATAGCCGCATCCATGGGTCGGTCATCCGCCCCACTCCGGCGGGGCAAAATACTGTCCTCGGCTAGGAAAGCGACCAAGCCATGGTCGTGCAGTTGTTTGCGCAGTGCTACCTGGTCTTCGATGCAATAAACATGGCGTTGTAAGGTATTGAGGTCTAATTCATCAAAGACGCGGCTGAGGGCTTCGGGCAGTCGTTGGGTGAGCAGTTGAGCCGCTTCACGCCCTAGAATGCGTCGCCCCGCGGCGGGCAAGCCTACACTCAGCCGGACTCGAAGGCCGCCGTTGGGACGGACCAGAACGGCGGTTCGCTCCAGCACCTGTTGACCCACTGCCATGATTTCGAGCAGGCCGCTTTTGCCAGAGCCAAGTTTGCCCCAGCCGGCGGACAGCGAGCGAAAAAGAGCCCGATGTACAAAGTCGGCACTCGCCCGTCGCGCCGTAGCTCCGGCGTATGACCAAGCGGGCAGTGTGGCCCGGCTGGTCGGAATATCGATCCTCACGCGACTCGGCGACGCAAAGGGATCGCCCTGGATATGGTCAAACCTCAATCCATACGGGCCGAGGGCGTATGCTTGCCCGCGCAGGTCTTTGTAAAATCCATAGGGACGTCCGTCGATACGTCTGAGCTCACGCGTTAAGGCGCCTTGAGGTTCAGCCATCTGCCTCCCTCCTCACCCAACGTCCACAGGTATACAGCAAAGAGATGCAAAGGGCACAGTAGAGGGTCTATATGTCTCCAGCACCTCCTACCGTCTCCAAAAAAGAAGGGCGCCATTACTGGCGCCCTTCTCTCTCTGTCAGCTCTCATCCTAGGACTATAGCCCTAGGCTGGTCTTCTACTCTTAGCCACCGTGCCGGAGCAGCTTGCCAGGAATATTACCCGTGTTCTGGTCATTCTCCAGCGTCATCTCGCCGTTCACCAGGACCGCGCGGTAGCCTTTGGCCTTTTGCACTCGCCGCCACTCCTTGCCCGGCAGGTCGTGCACCACCTCCGTCGGCAAGATTTCCAGGTTGTCGTAGTCGTAGACCACGATATCGGCCGGTGCGCCTTCGCGCAGGACGCCACGGTCCTTAAAGCCTGCGCAGGCAGCCGGTTGGGCGCTCAGTCGCCAGTGCGCCTCTTCCAGGCTCATCATATTCATCTCGCGGACCATGCGAGTGATGGACTCCGTGGAATAGCGTCCGCCGCAGAAGAACTTGGTATGAGCCCCACCGTCCGAGACCCCCAGCAGCGTAGAGTCGTTGACGAGTTCTTTGAGAAACTCGTTCTTCTCGCCAACCGCGGGCGAATAGAATGTCGTGGCCATATCGTCGGCAACCGCGAGGTCGAGCATGGCATCCACGGGATGCTTGCCTTCCTTCTCACCCGCTTCACGCAGGGTCAGATTCTCCAGGTGCTTCATGTCTTCCCGCTTCACCTCGAGAATGATGACGTCGTCAAACGAGGCCGTGACCGCACCAGTCGGGTCGTTCTTTAAACTTGCGCGTCGGGTCGGGTCCGCCAACTTCGACTTCCGCTCTTCTACGGTGCCCATAGTCGCTTCCCGCCAAGCGGGATCATCATCCCACAGATTCCAGTCATGGAAGGTGAAGGTAAAACCGGCGCTGGTCGAGACCAACTGACCGTAGATGCGCAGGCCCTTTTGGCGACAGCGTTCGATCCAAGCTAACAGATTCCGGTGACGGCTCGGGTCGGAATCCAGAGCTTGAATGGCATTGTACAGAATCGGCCGGCCACTGGCCAAAGCCAGCTCTTCGTATTTCTGCTCGATTTCTTCAAAACCGGACACGCTCGGGATAAGAGACATCTGGATGAAGCCCTCATTCCGTTCGGCCAAGACTTTCGCGAATTCGACACAGGTTTCCTGGTGCATGATATCCGTCGGCATGGGCGTGCCGTCATAATCACACTGTACGCTGTCTTCCCCAAAACGTTGGGCCGACCAGCCACAGCCGCCCGCCGCCATGCCTTCGTGCAGTAACTGCACCATCTTCTTGTGTTCATCATCCGTCGGCATCCGGCCCGACTTCGCCTCTTCGCGCCCCATCACCCACACCATCAAGGGCGCAATCGGTACATACGGTAGGATGTTCAGGCCTTTGGGCGTGCGTTCCACACTGTCCAGGAATTCCGGAAAGGTGACCCAGTCCCAGGGCATCCCGGCCTTCATCGACTCGTACGGAATCGCCTCGGTCCGGGTCATGGTGAGCATGGCGCGTTCCTGATCTTCGGGGGCCACTGGGGCAAAGCCGAAGCCGCAGTTGCCGATCACCACGGAAGTAATGCCATGCCAGCCCGAAATCGTCAGATACGGATCCCAGAACAACTGCGCATCATAGTGAGTGTGTAAATCGATAAAGCCCGGCACGACCATATGCCCTTCGGCATCAAGCGTCTTGGTGCCTTCGTGTGCCTGAATGCGGCCGATCTTGGCGATCTTGCCGTCTTTCACACCAATATCGCCTCGGTAACGCGGCAGTCGCGTCCCATCAATAATCATTCCATCTTTGATCACCAGATCATATTCCGGCATACTGCCCCTCCTTAAAGGCTTAAGATTTTTACTCGCGATCGGTAGACTGAACCGCGGTTCACCCAGTGTATATGGTGAAAAACAGTTTAGCGCAAGACTCTTGCGTGAGGGGTATGGGGGAGGGAGTAGTCGATTGACACTACCCTTGAAAGTTTCCACAAAGAAAGGGCGCCGTTACTGGCGCCCTTTCTTTCTCCGTCAGCTCTCAGCCTAGAGCCGTGGCCCCAGGCTTGGTCTTGTTTTCCTAGGCACCGTGCCGGAGCAACTTGCCAGGAATATTACCCGTGTTCTGGTCATTCTCCAGCGTCATCTCGCCGTTCACCAGAACCGCCCGGTAACCTTTGGCCTTTTGCACCCGCCGCCATTCCTTGCCCGGCAGATCGTGGGCCACTTCCATCGGTAAGGTTTCCAGGTTGTCGTAGTCATAGACCACGATATCGGCCGGCGCGCCTTCGCGCAGCACACCACGGTCCCTAAAGCCCGCGCAGGCCGCCGGCATAGCACTCAGCCGCCAGTGGACCTCTTCCAGGCTCATGATATTCAGCTCACGGACTATCCGCGTAATCGCTTCCGTTGAATAGCGTCCACCACAGAAGAACTTGGTGTGGGCGCCACCATCCGAGACCCCCAGTATCGAGGAGTCTGGGGTGACGAGTTCCTGGAGGTATTCATCCTTCGAGCCCACGGACGGGGTGAAGAAGGTCGTCTCCATGTTATCGGCCAGGGCCAGGTCGAGCATGGCATCCACGGGATGCTTACCTTCCTTCTCACCCGCTTCACGCAGGGTCAGGTTCTCCAGATGCTTCATGTCTGCGCGCTTTACATCAAGAATAATGACATCGTCAAACGAGCTGGTGACCGCGCCGGTGGGGTCGTTCTTGAGGGCCGGTCGGCGGGTCGGGTCTGCCAACTTCGCCTTCCGTTCTTCCACCGTCCCCAGCGTCGCCTCCCGCCAGGCCGGATCGTCGTCCCACAAATTCCAGTCAGTGAAGGTAAAGGTAAAACCGGCGTCGGTTGAGATTGTCTGGCCGTAGATGCGCAGACCCTTTTGGCGGCAGCGTTCGACCCAGGATAACAGATTCCGGTGACGGCTCGGGTCGGCGTCCTGGACCTGGATGACGTTATACAGAATCGGCCGCCCACTCACCTGGGCCAGTTCTTCGTAGTGGCTTTCAATCACTTCCATCGGCGCCACACTGGGGATGAGCGACATCTGGATGAAGCCTTCGTTGCGGTCACCTAACACCTTGGCGAGTTCCAGACAGGTTTCGTTGTGCATGATATCCGTCGGCATGGGCGTGCCGTCATAGTCACACTGTACGCTGTCTTCCCCAAAACGTTGAGCCGACCAGCCACAACCACCCGCGTCCATGCCTTCGTGCAGGAGTCGTACCATCTCCCGGTGTTCATCGTCCGTCGGCATCCGGCCCGACTTCGCCTCCTCGCGTCCCATCACCCACACCATCAGGGGTGCAATGGGTATATACGGCAGGATGTTGAGCCCTTTGGGCGTGCGCTCGACGCTGTCCAGGAATTCCGGGAAGGTGACCCAGTCCCAGGGCATCCCGGCCTTCATCGACTCGTACGGAATCGCTTCCGTCCGGGTCATGGTACGCATAGCCCGCTCCTGATCCTCGGGCTGTACGGGTGCAAAACCAAATCCGCAGTTACCAATCACTACGGAGGTAATGCCATGCCAGCCGGAGATCGTCAGATACGGGTCCCAAAACAACTGTGCGTCGTAATGGGTGTGCAGATCGATAAAACCCGGTACTACCATATGCCCTTCCGCGTCCAAGGTTTTCGTTCCCTGATGCGATTGCAGGCGACCGATCTTGGCAATCTTGCCGTCTTTCACACCAATGTCACCTCGATAGCGCGGTAGTCGCGTCCCATCGATGACCATTCCATCTTTGATCACGAGATCATATTCCGGCATAACGCCCCTCCTTTAGGAATTGGAATTTTTGCTCGCGATCCTTATGGATTTGATCGGAGCTTATTGGACCCATACTGCTAAAACTGGCAGGTTACAAGACTTTTGGGAATTTTTTGACCGTTTTTTCCGGTTTTCCAGCGAATTCTTCCATATCTGCCCCATTTTTCCTCTTAACGGCGGACAAACGAAACAGCACGGCATGAAGGGGTCATTCGGACAATTGCATCCGGATATGGCGTTGGTAGATCTTGGGCAACTCTAACGGGAGGGACGGGATATTCTCCAGGACCATATAGCGTGACGGCGGACACATCTCGCGCAGATAATCATGGCCGCCTTTGTCAATCGTTAGACAGAACGACATGATATTCTCGCGCTCGGCTTCACGCAGGGCCATCATGGTATCGCGCAGGCCGTACATCGGCGCGTTTTCGTCCCTGCCGTAGTCCGCGTCTTCAGGGAATCCGTCGCTGAGGAGGACCAGAATTTTCGCGCGGCTGGCCACGTCTTTGAGTTTACGGGTCGCATGTCGAACGGCAGCGCCCATACGCGTACTGCGCTGGGGCTCCAACCCGCTGATGCGGCCTTTGACATCCTCCGACAGCTTCTCACCAAACGCTTTGACCGGATAGAATTCGATGTTATACCGCCCAGCGCTGGAAAAGCCGTAGACCGCATACGCATCGCCGATTTCCTCCAGGGAGGCAGACAACACCACAACCGCCTCTTTGAGGACATCAATCACCCGGAGACCGCTCGTTTCGCTATCTCCGTTGTCCGCTTCCTTCTGAATCCTGGCATCGGTCGAAGCACTCAGGTCCAAGAGAAAGAGCGCGGCAACATCCCGCTCCAGCGGCTGTCTGGCCGCGTATAGCCGCGTGGACGGCGCAACCCCGGTGTGCAGATCAACCCGAGCCGCCACCGCCGCGTCCAGGTCTATCACCTCTCCATCTTCCAGCCCCTTGACCAAACGGAACATCTTGGGTCGAAGCTGTTGAAACTCCCGTTTAATATTGGGAATGACCTCGCTGTAGCGGGTGAGCGTACTCTCAAAGAAGCCACCTCGGTCGCCGGCCAGTGGGACTTCGTGGAGTTCGCACCAGCGGGCACGGTAATCTTCGATCAGAAAATCCCACTCGTCATAGACGTAGCGGACTCCCACGACGGAATGCCGACGGCGCAGCTGCTCCTTTTTGCGTTCTTCCTGTTCGGCTGCGTCTTCCTCAGAGTCCAGCGCATCCAGGGGCATTCCGTGGATGGAGGCCGGCCGGGTCTGGCGAATCTTTTTCTTTTTTTGATGCTGGCGCAGCGTCAAAAGAATCCGCTGCAGGATGGCCTGCTCCCGTTCAGACAGCTCGGGCTCGCCCATCCCTTGCATCATCCTGTCCGGTGCGCCGGTCGGAACATCCTCGTCCTTTTGCTGCCTCGAGAGCTGCGACGCGTATTCGGGCAGGGAGGCGTACAGCTCGGTGGCCATGAGCAGGCAGCCCGCCACGGTTGCGTCGTGCTCCCAGCCGGGTTTTAGCGTTGCGTTCAAATACGGCAAGATCGACTGGATCAGGGGCGGCAGGATGCGGGTCTGTGATGCGGCCCAGGCCAGATCGTTTTGCAGCCCGGGATACACCTCTGCCAGACAGGCGTTGATCCGCTGGCTCTCGACAAACATGAACAACGCCTCAATCTGTTCGGGCTTGGGAAAGAGCTTACAATACGCCGCCAGGTCCCGTGGCGGGTGCGCATTTGCCTCGGCCCGTTCCCGTACAAATGACGGCACCTGCGACCAGATGTCGAGAATAGAGAGCTCATATGTCCCGAACTCGATCCGCCCCGCCTGATGGGCCGCAAACATGCAATACAGCCGAAAGTTTTCCTCAAAAGTCGAAAACAGATCAATGCTGGCCGGCAAGGGCAGGAACTCATCTTCGTCTTCAACAATCGCAAACGGGGGCGGGAAGGATATCTCCCCGATTTCCTGGATACTGACCGCTTCCCCACACAGCATGTGCATAAACTTCACCAACGCGCTATGCACTTCGGAGAGCAGCACGGCCGGCGACTCGTGCCGCAAGACCTGGAAACTGGTGCGAGACTCCAGGGTGAAAAAGGCTTCCGCGGCGTGCGGATTGCGCTGCGCGATCTCTTCTCCAGTTTGAATCCAGGTCAACACCCCCTCAGCTCCGACTTCTTCATACGCGCGGGACAGGGTCCGAAAGAGACGGGCAATCCCAGCGGGAAAAATCCGGGCGAGTTCGGCAATCCGCTCCAATACGGAGAGTTGCTGGTCCGGCGCCAAGCTCTTGAGCGTGGGCTCAAGAAACGGAATTACAGCCGGCAGGGGTTCCGGATCAAAGGCGGCAACCGGTTGGAGGCAACGCATCAACACATTCCGTAGTGGCTCCGAGATAGTGACCAGGGCTTGAGGTAAAACGTGGTAAATGCCCGCCGCAGCATCGCGCGAATGATACACCGCCGACCGGCCCAGACGATAGACGCTGATCCGTTCCGAGCGGTCCAGGGCAGTCAGGCCGTCCGGGAAACGTGCAAAATCGGTCTCTCCGCTGACTGCTTCAATATCCAGCAAAAAACGGACCCATTCGAGCATCTCCAGCCGGGACAATACCGGCAAAAGCTCAGGAGTTGCCGCGAACATGGCCGAGGTGAGAGTTTCCCCACGCGCGTCCAGCGTGGCACTCACGTGCCGACCCTGTTGGGTCCATTCCTGGAGGAGTTCTTCCTGTAACCATGATTGGACAACGGGCTGCTCTATCCGGGTTAACGCAGTGAGTAAGGTCGAGTATTGCGTGGGAGAGAGTCCCTCCAACGCGGACTGAAACTGCTGCTGGTCTTTTTCTTCAAGAGTCTTGGGATCGAAATGGGCCATAGTCCTACCTGTTCTCCCACGATTCAGAGCTACGGGAGAAGCGTCAAACCTTTCTCTGCTGTATCGGAGGGCGACCGCCAGGGCAAGCAGGCGACAGGAACGTATCCCTTACCAATGGGCAAGAACCTTTTCTCCGAATATTGTCACAAATTCTTCAAAAGCGTCAAAGGTCGGAATGAAAGTGACTTGTCGGACTCCCGCTCGCTCCAGACCGCGGAGCCGTTCCAGTAAGGCCTCGGGTCGGGCCGTCAGAGTAGTCGCCTGAATGACTTCGGGCGTTACGAACTGGGCTTCTTCATCCCGGACGTATAAACAGTGGCCGTCGTGCAGGTCAAAATAGTATTCATCCTTGTCTTGGAGACGGCGCTCCATAAAGGCTTTGTATTCGGCAAAAATCGAGCGAAGGGGTGCCGGAGCGGCTTCGGGCTCCTTGAGCGTTTCGTACAGCGAGTGCAAGGCGACGGTTGCCCACGGGCCGGCCTGGGCTCTGACTCGCTCAGAATCCAGACCTTCGTCCGGGCCCAGCAAACAGGCCGTCGTAAAGAGCACACGCTCGACACTGTCCGCATTTTTTCCAGCTTTCTCAATGCCGGTCTTGACCTGGCGCCAGGCCGCCTCAAAGCCTTCGACCGTATTGGTCCGTGAGGTCAGCCAGCCGTCGCCCAACGCGCCGGCCAGCCGCATGGCCCGGGGGGCGTTGGCCGCCACATAAATGGGAATCGGCTCGCGCGTGTTAATAAATGCGTAGTCTTGATGAAAAAATTTGATCCGGCGCGTCTCCGCTCCCTCTTGATACATCACCTCCCGGTTGCTCAGCAGGCCACGCACGGCCGCTATATACTCGCGCAGTTCACGTAGGGAACAGGGCGGCAGCCCCATCGCTCGCCGTGCGCTATTGCCGGTCCCCAGCCCGAGGATGACTCGTCCGGGGGCAAGCTGGTTGATGGTGGCAATGGCGTGGGCGGTCACAGGCGCGCTACGCGTGCCAACCACTGCCACCCCGGTTCCGAGCGTGACTCGGCTGGTATGCTGCGCCATCAACCCCAGGCAGAGATATACATCACCGGCCATCATGGGCGAGTCTTCCACCCACACATGGCTGAAGCCCTGCGCCTCAGCCAACGTGGCGTGATCGACACAGCGGTCCGGTTTGGGAAATACAAGCACGCCGAAATCCATACCTTCCTCCTCAGTATCAGGCCAGGAGAGCCTACTCGGCCGGCTCGCAATATGTCAATGAGAAGCGCGAAGAGCGCGGTTTTCTTGGTTTCTTTCCTGCGGAAGCTGTGGTAGACCAAAAAAAGTAGCGGGACCACAGAGAATAAAGGAGGGTTTGGTCATGACAAAGAAAGGCTTTTCTCATATTGGGTTGTCAACGCTTGACTTGGATAAGACGCGTGAGTTTTACGAAGACATCCTGGGCTTTAAGCCGGTTCGCTGCGACACCATCAAGATCAAAGAGGGCGGCCATATTCGGCATATCTTTTTTGATACGGGTCGTGACCAGTTGCTCGCTTTTATGGAAGCCAAAGAGATTCCCGGTGTTCCGGTCGAGTACGACGCCGGCATCAACCGGGGGCTCGGTGTCCCGAGTGCGTTCTACCACTTTGCTTTTGAGGCCGGTACAGAGGCGGCGCTCGAAGAAAAACAACAAGAGCTGCGGGACAAGGGAGTGGAGGTCTCAGAAGTCGTTGATCACGACTGGGCCAAGTCGATTTACTTTAAGGACCCCAACGGCATGCAGATGGAATACTGCTGCTTCACCCGGGACTTTCACGACGAGGATGCGGTCATGACCGAGCGTTTTGAAGCGCCCATTGCCGCGCTCGGATTGGAAGAGACGCCCGATATCACTTCCACCAATCCGCCCAGCTAGTTTCTCGAATCATACCCTCCACCGGGGCAACCACGCGGTTGCCCCGAGCATCTAACTCTTCCCCTCGTCCAGGATTCGCTCCACCATCGCCTTATACTCTTTCACCGCGGGTGAGTAATAAAAACGAGACCGGGTAAACGTGGGATCACCCGCGTAGAACCATTCGTACTGCAACTGCCGGCTACCAAACTGCTCCCCCAGCATGTCCCAGGCCAACTTGAAGAGTTGCACTCGATTTCGCGCCGGCAGGTTTTTGCCCTGGAGATAGCGTTCGAGATAGGGCGCGATCTCCGGGTTCTGCAAATCCCCTTCCGTTGGGGTCATGATCAGCCCGCTGCCGCTGACCTGTCGGATGACCTCAGCCGCCCGCATCTGCGCCTGAGGAATAAACACCCACAGCGAGGCCGCAAGCGAACGAAGCGAGCCGCCCTCTTTATGATTGGTGACAACATTGTGGGCCGCCGCCTGCAGCAGGCCATTCGCAATTTCAACATGGGCCACCAACTCGCCGAGCTGGGCTTGGACGTGCTGCGCCTTGGTCCGGCCGATTGCCTCGGCCACGCTACAGGCCAGCCCGGCCATGAAACGGAGCTTGACGGTGCCGCGAATCACCGCCTGGAGTAGGGCGTAGCCGGGCGCCCGGCCAAGGATGTAGTTGGAGGCCTCGATATCACCGTTGATGAACACCCGCTCCCAGGGTACCTCGACCGTATCAAAAATCGCGAGAGCATCTTCTTCATCAAAGCGATACGACAACGGGCGATCAAACCGACTCCTGCCCGTGTTATAGGCCTCACGACAGATAAACTTGAGACCCGGAGTATCCATGGGAACGGCGAAGCAGAGAGTATAGGCTTCTTCTCCCGGCTTACGCGGATAGAACGGCCCCACCCAGAGTTCGTTGGAAAAAGGGGCGAGCGTGGAAAGCATCCGGGCGCCACTGACCACGATGCCGTTGTCCGTCTCGCGCACCACATGCAAGGCTGCCTCGGGATCGCTTTGTTCCGCTGGTCCTTTTGAGCGGTCGATCTGGGGATCAACCAAGGTGTGGGTCAGGCACCAGTCCTGATCCCGACAGGCTTCGTAATAGCGAAGGGTATTCTCACCAAAGCGGGACTCACGCTGACCGATAAACGGCGCAGCAATCGCCGCGTCGGTCACCAGAGCGTTCATGAAGTCCGGCATGCGGCCCATCAAGCCACAGGTCACCTCAGCCCGAAATTCCTCGGCGCGGACGCGGCGTTCAACATCTTCAACGTTGTCCGCCATCAGAAAGGAGAGCCCGACCGGTTGGCCATCCTTGGGCGACGGGTAGGTCAGCGGGGGCTGGTGTGCAGGCTCGTGTTGGAGGTCGTACAGCGAGGCAATGGTATCCACCACACCTTGGAATGGCGGATAGGTCGTCACATCTTTGACCCGCTCGCCATTCACATAAATGCTCCGTCCATCCCGCAAACTTTCTCGATATTCTGCACCGGTCCGAATGCCCATGCGTACTCCAAGTTATACCTGATCGTAATTACTGACAGGTATGGTTTTTCTTCCTCGCCCCTCAGGGGAGAGGATTGAGGTGAGGGGGTCAAAAGAGAACTCGCCCTGCGCGACCCTCACCCTGGCCCTCTCCCTAGCCAGGGAGAGGGGAAGCAAAAATCACTGCCGCAGCGAAGCAATCACGTCCACCAGGCCGCGCTCGTTCTGAGCGAATTCCAGCTTGTCCGTGCCCAGATAGGCGTTGGGCATCCCCGCGTATTCTTCTATGGGGTTGTCGCAGTAGACTTCGAGCTCGTTGCCGTCCGGGTCGAGGAAGTAGACGCTCTTGGTTATCCCGTGGTTTACGGTGAAGTTCACCGGCACATCTTTTGCCTTGAGTTCTTCATAGGCGGCTTTGAGTTCCTCTTCGCTCCGCAACCGAAAGGCAATATGAGCGAGTCCAGTCTGGCCTGGTCGGGGCGACTCGGCATCCGGACCGATCTGAAAGAGGGCAATCTCGTGGTGGTCGCGGGTATGATTGGCCAAAAAGACCCCTTTAATCTCAGGCGTGTCTTTCATGACCTGCATTCCCAGCACTTCGGTGTAGAACTTCTTTGAGCGTTCAAGGTCGCGCACCTTAATCACAACATGGGCAATCCGTTCGGGGCGAATCATATCGACCTCCTTTATTGATGTTGTGGAACAAATCGAAACGGGTCAAACGTATCATCTTCTCGCGGCTGACCAAACAGCTCGACCGCCGGCGCAATCTCGGCGAGCGAGAGAGTCATATCCATGAGTTGCTGCGCGTGAGGCGGCATGCGCTCCAGAGGGAATTGGTTGAGGTATACAAGAATGTCCTCCAGGTGCGACAGCATGGCAGTGTAAAAGGCTTGGATTTCCGCCATCTCGCTCGTCTGACGTTTCTGCGTACGTTCGGCCTCAGTGGCGAGTGCCCAGCCGAGAAAAGGCTGAAGTGCGCTGAACGCCGCGGGCCAGTCGCTCTCCGCCATGGTCATGCTCCGCTACCGTCCGTCATAGAACCCAACATAATCCTCCACCACGTTATAGGCGTGGCGGACGCAGATTTCCTGGTGCTGCAACGGCATATGGGTTTTTGCGCCCGAGGCCAACACGTCCTGCATGTGTTCGAGCGTCGTGCCGTCTTCCATAAGAATGTCGCGGAGCAATACCTTGCTGTACTCCTGGCTGAATTTCTGACCTGCGTTTTCCGCCTTGGGGAAATAGGTATGCGTTTCCCATATCGTCCGCTCTTCGGTAATCGGCCAGAAGTGGTGAGTCAGATAGGTCCCATTGCTCGGAAAAATGGAGAAATTCGGGAAGATCCAAAAAGTGTCAATGGACCAGTCCGATCGTCGGGTAGGATTGACCCCGGCCGGCAGATTTTCCATAGCAAGACCGCGATCAACAACCACCGAACTCCCGAACTGATAGGCCATGCCCGCTACCGGAGTCGGTTGATAGTTCAGGTTGCCGTACGACGAGGTGCGGCGATGTCGTTCGTAAAGGTCCAGACTGAGGAAATGGCAATACGGGTTGGTCTCGCTCGTAAAGGCGGTGGCGGCCGATGCCTTATGGCGCACCGGGAGGTGATAACCCTCTTGAAAGGCGTCCTGGGCGATTTTCCAGTTAGCTTTAATCTCCGTTCGCCAACAGAAGCGCGTCGCCGAAAGCTCAGGGAATGGGTAGCCTTCCAGCTCAGAAACAACCTCCGCCAGGTAGGCCCGCAGCGTTTCGGTCGGGTGCGGGTCAAGATGAATGAAGATGAAGCCCGCCCAGGTGTCTACGGCCACAGGGGTCAGGCCGAGTTTGTCTTTTTGCAATCCAGAGAAACGTTGCTCGTCAGGGATGAATGTCAGTCTGCCATCCAGGCCATAGCTCCAGCCGTGGAATTTGCACGTCAAGTTCCGACATGAGCCGCTCTGATCCCAGACGATCTTATTCCCCCGGTGGGAACACATATTATGAAAGGCATGGAGCTGACCGTCCTTCCCGCGAACGACCACGACCGAGGTCCGGCATACCGGCAGAGAGACGACAACATAATCGCCGGGATTCGGAATGTGTTCAATCCGGCCAACGTTCAGCCAGACATTCCGAAAGATCCGTTCCCGCTCTAAGGCAAAATACTCACGAGAGATGTAGGGCTCGATAGGAATCGGGTCAGTCCCGAGATGCGGATACTTGTCATTCCAGCGGTCGTCGATCCGGTCAGGAGCCGCATTCTCTCCGGTGCCGGTCGGCTGCCTGTCCTTCACTGCTCTCTCCCTTTATCAGTCCGTTTCCTCTCGTCATTGATGTTGTGGAACAAATCGAAGTGGGTCAAACATATCATCCTCTCGCGGCTGGTATCCAGAGATGATCCAGTCTGTCCTCTATCGGTATCAGGAAGGCTGCTAAAACAAATTATTGGATACCAACCTCAATGGACCATTTTTTCGTCTCGTCTGTGTCACCTCCGAGCCGTCCAAACCAGTGGCTTAACACCCTCGGATTCTCTCTCAGTGCCGGAGTCTCTTCTTTCAGGGCTCTCACCACTCCCCTCAGGGATTTCGGACACAGGGCATCGTTCCCATGCATTGCCACCACAACGAAATGCAGGCGACAGCTATTCGGCACTGGCAATTCCTCCCATTCGCTTCCTGTGTTTGGTCGTTTCAAGCGTACCCGATATGTTTCATTATTGGCTCCATATCGAAGTAATTTTCGGACATCCTCCTGAAAAACAGGATCCCAAAATTTGAGTTCAAAGATATCGGTAATTTGCCCCTTTTCCACTATGACGAGATCGGGCCTCATCCCGTCCTTTTGGTCGCCTACTTTCCATACTGGCTCAGCGATGACATGAACGTCCGGCAGGGTGTTGCGCAATTCCGCATATAATGCCGCCTGAAGTGTGCGCTCGTAAAACAAATACCCATCAAAGTAAAGGTTCTCGATGCGACTCCAAATCTCCAGATATATCCGCTTTCGATCTCGCATCTACCATTCCTCCCGTATCCCATCATCACAAAAAAAGAGGGACACCTCATGCCCCTCTTCGTATCAAGGTAAGACCGACAGGTCGGCCCTAATCGGCTACGGCGACGGCCGCGGCGGGCTCGGCGTGGACGCGAAAGTCTTCCCGGTGCAAGCCCGGCATCACGTCTGCGGCAAAACGGCGCAGATTCTCTTCCGCCCGCTGTATGGGCATCCCGCCATATTTGAAGATGCCGATGAAGTGTTCGGTATCGACCTTGTGCTTGATGAACTCGATCTGCTCCAAACACATCTCGGGCGTGCCCACACACTGAAAACTGATGAAATAATCGTTGACCGCCTGTGGCCCCATCTGTTTGCTGGCCTGACCCATTTTGTCGTAGTATTCGTAGCCTTTCACGCCGGCGTGTGCGCCGTGCGAAAAACGATAATGTTCGTCCGCCGACTGCCAATAGGCACCCATATATTTCCGGGCGCCGTCCATGGCCTTGGCCTCAGTATCATCAACATAGATAAAGCAGCCGACAATGGGCTTGACTGGCTCCTTGCCCAGGCTCCGACAAATGGCATTATAGCGTTCCAGCTCTTCGGCGGTGGTGTCCCAGTCGCGCTGCGGAATCACCAACACCCCGAACCCAAGCCTGGCCATGATCTCGGCCGACTCGGGGCTGATGGCCGCTCCATACATCCGGCCCGTAAAGTCGGTCTGGGGCTGCGGGCGGATACTCATCTCAGGAATCTGATAGAACTTGCCGATATGCGAGAAGCGTTCGTTCATCAGGGCTTTGGTGACCACCTCGGCGGCCTCGGTAAAACGCGCCCGGGACGTATCCATGGCCACGCGAAAGCCGTCGTATTCAATCTGCGCGGCTCCTCGACCAAAGCCGAGCAGCAGCCGGCCGCCGGACTGAATATCGAGCATGGCGATTTGCTCGGCGACGCGCACCGGGTCGTGCCACGGCAACACCACGACTGCGCTGCCAAGTTGGATGCGTGTGGTCCGGGCGGCCATAAAAGTCAGGTATTGGAGCACATCAGGCACCATGGTGTAATCATCGAAGTGATGCTCAACGCTCCACAACGAATCGAATCCCAGGGGCTCAACCAGGTCGGCTAAGCGCTGTTCCTCCCGATACACCTCATGGTCGGGCTGCGGCCGGCCCAGGTTCTGATGAATAATATCAACACCGACTTTCATAGCTCTCTCCTGACATGCAAGGTCGTGCGCGGCTACCGCCTGCCCTATCTGTGGGTGGCGACAAAGCGTTTGATGTCGTAGCCGTCCACCACACTGGGTTGGCCGAACTGCTCGACTGCGGGCGCCACTTCCGCCAAGGACAGAGTGAGATAAAACAGGCGCTTGGCGTCGTCCGGGAGTTCATCCAGGGTGAACTGCTCCAAATAGGACAGCACCTCTTCCATGCGCGCCAGCATGGCCTCATAGAAGGCAGTGATGTCTTCCATGGCGCTGGCCTGACGGTGGTCGCTCCGCTCGCCTTCGGTCTCCAACGACCAGGCCATCCATTGTTCCAAATCCTTGAATTGCTCGGGTAAGCGTGCCTCAGGCATGGGAAGCCGCCTCCTTTCCATTGGCAGCAAACGCGCGGTCAACCGGTTGCCCCTTGAGCATCTTGTCAATGACATTGTGGCTGTGCCGGATAAGAATCTCTTCGTCGTGCAGATAAAACTCTTTTTTCGCCCCGGACGAGAGCATGGACTGGGTTTCCTCGAAGGTCCGACCATCTTCCATGATAATATCGCGGAAGATCACGTTGCCGTATTCCTGGCTGAAACGCTGCCCCGGCGTGGTCGCCTTGGTATAGTACTGGGTTGAGGTCCACAGCGTCTTGTCCACGCCAATAGGCATGAACTGATGGGTAAAATACGACCCCTGAGAAACATCGACAAAGAACGCCGGGAAGATGACGTTCAGGTCCAGCGACCAGGCTTCGCTCCGCAGCGGATTCACCCCTGCCGGCAGACCGTCCATCGAAAAGTCGCTACGAATGACAATCTCGCCATGCTGGGCCGCCAGTTTGGCCACCGGACTCGGTTTGTAGTCTGCGCTGCCAAACAGCGACATACTGCCATGTCGCGGATACAGGGTGGCATCCAGGCTGTGGGCGTAGGGGTTGTCTTTGCTGGTAAACGAGTCCGGGATGGAGCGTTTGTGCAAAAAGGCAATATGGTACACCTCCTGAAAGGCATCCTTGATGACTTTCCAGTTGGCGTTCACCTCCGAGGTCCACGCTGTGCTGGTAGTTGAGAATTCGCCGAACGGATAGCCCTCCAGTCCGGTTGCCAGGTCGCCCAGATACTCCTGTAGGGTCTCGGTCGGATTGGGATCGACATTGATGAAGATAAAGCCCTCCCACACGCCCACCGCTACCGGCGTCAGGCCCAGCGTCTCCTTCTTGAGATCAAAGAAGCTCTCCTCGTCAGGCACGAACTTCAACTTCCCGTCCAGGCTGTAACTCCAGCCGTGGAACTTGCAGGTGAAATTCTGGCACGTCCCACCCTGATCCCACGCGATTTTATTCCCCCGGTGCGAGCACATATTATGGAAGGCATGCACGGCCCCGTCTTTGCCACGGGCGACAATGACCGATGTATTGCACACGGCCAGGTCTTGGACAAAATAGTCACCCGCATTCGGAATCCGTTCCACCCGCCCGACGTTCAGCCAGACTTTCTTGAAAATCCGCTCCCGCTCCAACTCAAATTGCTCTTGCGAGGTAAAAACGTCCGCCGGAACCGGGCCGGTCCCGAGGTGGGGATATTTATTGTGCCACTTATAGCCGCTGGCCGTACCGTTCCCGTTTGCCAGAGTTCCGTTTGGTGTTGCACTCATTCCATTGCCTCCCTGGGTTGGTTTTTCTATTCCATGGTCCGATGTCCATATTCGTTGACCGGGAACCCGGTCGGGACAGACACGACATGGTGAAGCCCGAACCTAAAACATGTTCTGGCTTTTTGGTCAATATCACACCGCCGATATTTATGCCCCGGCCCGGTAGAAACCAACCATATCCTCTATGACTTTATGCCCGTGCCGGACCAGGAGTTCCTGGTCCTGGAGCACGAATTCTTTTTTCGCGCCTGAGGCCAGCATGGACTGGGTTGCCTCCAGGGTACTGGCATCCTCCAGCAATGCCTCGCGCAGCAGCACCTTGCTGTACTCCTGGCTGAAACGCTGCGCAGTGTTCTGGGCAGCGGGGAAATACGTCTTGACTTCCCAGAGGGTTCGGTCCGGCGCGAGTGGCCAGAAATGATGCGTTAGATAGGTCCCATCAAAAACAAACACATCAAAATTAGGGAAAATCATATTGGCATCAAAGGCCCAAAACGGGCTCCGGGCCGGATTCACCCCCGGTGGTAAGTCAGCCATCTCCCAGTCGCGTCTGACAATCGACGCTCCGAAGCGATGGGCCAGAAGTTCGACCGGGCTCGGCTGATGGCCAGGATTCCCAAAGACGGACATCCGGTGGTTGCGTTCATATAGCTTAAACGCAAAAGCGTGGGCATACGGATTGTCTGGGCTGGTAAACGAATCGGGCAGGGAACGCTTATGGAGGAAAGGCACATGATAGGCTTCGTGAAAGGCGTCTTTGAGCACCTTCCAGTTGGCCTTCAGTTCCGTATGCCAGGCATAGCAGGTCGTCAGCTGCGCAAACGGGTACCCTTCCAATCCGGCTCCAAGCTCGCCGAGATGTTCCTCAAGGGTTTCTGCGGGAGTCGGGCTGAGGTTAATAAAAATAAAGCCTTCCCACACATCGACCCGGATCGGCGTGAGACCGAGCCGGTCTTTTTTGAGATCGCAAAAGCGCTCTTCATCTGGAACGAATCGTAGGTCGCCGTTGAGACCATAGCTCCAGCCGTGAAATTTACACGTCAAGTTCTGACACGACCCCTTCTGATCCCACACGATCTTATTGCCCCGGTGGGAACACATATTATGGAACGCGTGCAGGGCTCCGTCCCGACCGCGCGTCAGGATAATCGACGTATCACAGACGGACAGGTCTTTGACAAAATAGTCCCCCGGCCGAGGAAGCTGTTCAATACGACCCACGTTGAGCCAAGTCTGCTTATAGATGCGCTCTCGCTCCAACTCGAAGTATTCCGCTGAAACACACGGCTCAATCGGAATCGGCCCGGTTCCAAGCTCCGGATAAGCCTCGTGCCAGACCGTACCGTTCGTGCCCGCATCCCTGTTGTGCGCTTGTGTAGCCATATCAAGAGGAATCCCCTTTCCCTCGCGTATGCGGTTACCGGTTCCAGCTCCCTTTCCAGTCTCATACCACTTCTGGAGAGAGGACAACACTGCGCTGGAGAAATACCCGGCGTGAGTGATTCTCCGCTCCGGCCTGTCTCTCAGGCGAAATCTCGGACAAGCCTCCCAGTCAGTTCTGCGTCGGGAAGGGATGGTTTGCAGCCTCGTCAAAAAGCAGTACAACAAGCAGGCCACAAGCGAGCACTCTTTCACACGGGAGGCGTATATGAATGTGTTGATTACCGTCACATGGCGCGCAGGAGCGAGTCAGGCAGAGAATAGAGCCGCGGCCCAGGTCGTCCAGGAACGGCTCATGAATCCCTTTCCTGGTGTGACCATCATCCATACGCTGGCCGATCTCGGCAAACGCAAGCTATACGTCATCGCCGATGTCACCGAGCACGCCGTGAACGATATCCGAACAACCTTGGAATTGACGACACAACCGGCAATCGAGGGCGTGGAGATTGCCCTTGTCGTGGACGGAAAGAAGGCAATCAATACCTATCTGGCGATGTAACAGCCTCTCTTGTCTGGATTGCCGGTCTACCATTCCTCCCCGAACGGCCGGATATCAAGCTCAAAGGTCCAGCCCGAGCGGTCCTGGTGGACGATGTGCCAGATGGTGTCGGCAATCGCCGTCGTTTGAATGAAAAAATCGTCCGGTTTGTCCTTGAGCAAGGTGCGGGCAAACGGCATATCAATACCGCCGTCAATGACCAGAAAAGACACGTGGATGCCTTGCGGACCGAGGGTGCGGGCAATGGATTCGGCAAGAATCCGCTGAGCGGTTTTGGTAGGCGCGAAGGCGGCAAATTGCGGACGGCCCCGCCTCGACGCCGTATTGCCCGTCACCATGATTGCGCCCTGCCCGGCTTCGAGCATATACGGTGTCACCGCCCGAGCCATATACAGCAACCCCATGGTGTTGACCTGAAAGTTGTGCTGAAGAGCCGCAGGGTCGATCTCCAGGAAGGTGCCAAAGATCGCATCAAAACTGACGGCGTTATGAATCAGGACGGTCGGGGGTTCGAGTTGCTCGGCAACGGCCGCAACCGTGGCGTTCACTTCGGCTTCATTGCTGATGTCACACGGATATGCCGTGGTTTCGGCAATCTCCTGCTCAAACTGGGTAAGACGTTCCATATTGCGGGCTAGCATGGCGACCCGATAGCCACCCTCGGCAAATCGACGGACAACCCCCTGTCCTGTTCCCTGTCCAACACCAGTGACAATACAGACTTTTTTTGTCATGCCGACTCTCTTCCCAGGCTGCTTGTATCAGGGAGGTTATCGAGGCCGCTCCACGAGACGTCCAGAAATAAATTTATGGAGGACACTCGCCATGAGCGTCTGGTATGGAATGCCCTCTTCTACCGCTCTGGCCTGGAGTTGCTCTAAGTCCTGAGAAGAAATTCTGATGTTCACTCGCTTGTCTTTTCGAAGGGTATTCGCGGCATACGCCTGATGCTTCTTGATCTCTTGTTTGACCTTTTTGACCGATTGCCACTCACCCTTCTCAATAGACCCAATGAGTTCCTTTTCTTCATCGTCCAGATAATATTTTGGCATAGATCACCTGAGATATTGTTTCGTAAGTTTTCGGCTCGGGATAATGGTCTTCAAAAAACGGTCCTCTCCTTGTTCGACAAAGGGAACCGCATAGGCATAGCCGTTCACATTCAGGATGAGTACCTGCTGGCCAGGATACTTGTTCGGGTTTGGATGGATAATAATATCAAGCACGTCGCCCTGCTCAATGTGCATGACCGCTTGCTCAAAACTAATACCCCTTAATTTCTTGAGCTGAAGGCTTTTTTCAGGACTCCAACGATAACGCCCCACATCGAAAGATTAAGACATTGTGTGCCTTATGACAACAGTCAAGCTGATACACTGCCCAACCTTTCCTTTCCTGATACATTGTTAGGTCTTGCCTAAGGCACACCGGTTGTTGCTCTGTCCGCGGCAACCTGATAGCGCGATTCGTCACACGCATCCATGCCAACTTCGTCAGAACCAACCCGCCCCGTCAACACGCCCATATTCCTTATCACAATCGGCTGTACGGTCTTTGCCGTCTTGACCGCACTCAGCATGTTGGGACCGCTGTTAATCGCCATGTCGCACGACTGGCACACCACCGTGCCAGCCGTGGCCCAACTCGTCACCTCGGCCGCCGTTGCCTGGGCCGCAACGGCCATTGTCGTTGGTCCGTTCTCCGACGCGTATGGTAGAAAACCGATTTTACTGATTGGTGCATTACTTGTCGGCCTGGCTTCAATCGGAACGGCCCTGGCTCCGAATCTGCCCAGTGCGGTAGTCTTCCGCATCCTCGCCGGCATAGGCGGAGGCATGGTCCCGCCCACGTGTATTGCCTTGCTCGGCGACCTCCTGTCCTCTGAAAAACGGGCGCTGGGGGTCGCCGTGGTAACGACCCAACCGGGTCTGAGCAGCGTGCTCGGTGTCCCGTTCGTCACGCTCATTGCAGCGTATGCCGGCTGGCGAGCGGCATTCCTGGTCGTCGGCGGTGTCTTACTGTTATGCACGCTGATGGTGTTTCTCTACACGCCGGAGCGCAACGCCCAGCGGAAACTGCTCATCCTTGGCAGCCGCCTGAAACAGGTCGGGCGTTTTTCTGTGACCTGGCTGCTGGCGTTCACCAACCTGACCGTCCGGACCGCCTACGGACTCATTATGACCTTCTTTCCTCCTTTTCTCCAAGTGACGTATCACCTCGGCACCGCAGAGCTCGCCCTGCCTGTTTCAATCGTTGCCCTCGGCACAACCTGCGGTCTCTTTCTGGGCGGAAAAATGGGAAGGAGCCAGAGGCGTTTGTCCATAGCAGCGGTCACGGCACTCATCGCGACCCTGCCTGGTACAGCCGCTTTTTTATTAGACGACAGCCTGTGGCTGAGCGTAGCTGTCACCAGCGTGTTTATGGTGCTCGCCATGCCGCTGGCAACCCTTCTCTTTGTTGTCGGCGTCGATGTGGGCGGAAGCGCGAGAGGAACGTTGACCGGGGTCTTATCCGGCAGCGGCTATGCCAGCTATGCGATTGGGGCTGCTATCGGGGGGCTGGCGGTGGCACACATCGGCTACTCCGCCCTGTCCTATGCGCTTATCGCTTCAGCCCTGGGCAGCAGTCTGCTACTGACCCTGCTGATTCACACCCAGGCCGAAGACCGGGCGCGAGCATATTTTCGTCAGACGCAATGAGCATGCCCGTCTCTGAAGAGTAAACGTGTCAACAGCTGTGGACCTATTGGAGGACACGTTTACTCTTTTCACCCCTCGCTCAGGCATACAGGGCGATACAGCGGACCTCGATACTCCATCGTTCGGGTGCATCGGGGGGAGTTGTCGGGTCCTGGTAGGCAGTGTGAAAGCTGAAGGTGCACGGCGATTGGGCGTCGTCGCTATCGGCTCGGTGGCCCTCTGAACGGGCGATCGGTCCGGCCGAGTCCCACTGCTTGATCAGCAGGGCCTCATCCCGGGTCATCGCCGGGTAGGAGTACCACTGATGTCGTGGCGCATACTTGGAAAAATAGTTCTCGCCCACCCGGTCCCGATAGTGAATCTCGAATACCACCAGGTCTTCGGGATGCACACTCTGCGCGTCGCACAACGCGAGGGGATGGGTTGCGACCGGCTCCGCAGCGATATTGCGCCAGACATTAATGATGGCGAAGCGTCCACCTGGAGCGAGCGCTTGGTTCGCCTTTTCGGTCTCAACGAGCGATTGGCCTTGGTCGAGCACCGAGCGCAGGGTGTCGTTGCCGCCGGGCGGTTGGGCGAGTTGTTGCAGCCGCTCCGGGGCGCTCCGCAGGGTATAGTCCCCGTGGGCGATAGAGGCCGGGCCCTGCACCTGCTGCCCGCCACGAATCCGGCGCTGGCTTTGCTTACCCGCGGCCGACCGGACGTTATGGTCAAAGGCCATGACGGAGGCCGCCCCGGTCGTCTGGCTGACGATCTGGGCACATTGACGGTAGTAGTCCTGAATGACTTCCTGATGGTCGAAAAAATCGAGGTCTGGACGCTCAAGGGGGCGGGTCAGGAGTTCAAAGCCGTTTGTCTCGAGGCTGCGAGGCATTTGTCCATTCTGCCCATCGAGCAGGCGGGCGTTGTGGACCGGCATCTGCCGCTCATCAAAGACGACCCCCTGCATGTCGCTGTCGCTGCCGTCCGCATCGCGTCGGAGGAGCACTTTGCCGTTGCGGTAGAGCGAACTCTGAAGAGAGGAGTCGAGGTAGTTGAGCCGACCCAAACTGGCCGTGTCGCCGGTGGTCGGTGCTGTGACTTTGGTCATATATTTTCCTTCCAAGCTGTGAACGGATGCCGCCCAGATTTGGTCATGAATCATATCGCCCGCCCGCCTCATATGGCAAGGCGTATTCCTCTACTTGACACTTCCCCCCCGCTTCTGCTTTTGTATCCCGCCATCCGGGAGCCTGGCAGAAAATCCGTCACCCCGCTTTCCGGCTTGAATATCAGGGCCGGCTTGCATATGAGGAAAGAGGGGAGAGGAGAGCATCCATGAAGAGACGCATCTATTTCAACGCCTTTCACATGAACTGTGTGGTCCATCAGTCACCCGGCCTGTGGGTCCGCGACGATGACCATATGACCGAGTACACCGACCTCGATCAGTGGGTCGAATTCGCGAAGATCGTCGAGCGGGGAAAGTTTGACGCAATCTTCCTGGCCGACGTGCTCGGCGTGTACGATGTGTTTCGAGGCAATCGGGAGGCCGCGCTGACCGAAGCCGCCCAGATACCGGTCAACGATCCCATGCTGCTCATCCCGGCTATGGCCTATGCCACCGAGCATATCGGATTTGGTTTTACGAGTTCCATCATCCAAAACCACCCGTTCACGTTTGCTCGCCTCATCTCCACCTTGGACCATCTCACCAAAGGCCGGATCGCCTGGAATATCGTGACGTCATATCTTGAAAGCGCCGGCCGTAACTACGGCCAGGCCGGTTTAGCGGAGCATGATAATCGCTACGACATCGCGGATGAGTACTGCGACGTGTGTTACAAACTGTGGGAGAAGAGCTGGGAAGATGATGCCGTGCTTAAAGATGTGAAGCGCGGGATTTATGCCGACCCAACCAAAGTCCACGATGTCAGACATGAAGGCACATACTATAAGGTTGAAGGCTGCCACCTGGCTGAACCCTCCCCGCAACGGACGCCCGTCTTGTTTCAGGCCGGTGCCTCAGATCGGGGTCGTGCCTTTGCGGCACAGCATGCGGAAGCTGTTTTTGTCATTGGCTCAAAGCCTGAGGTCGATGGCCAGTATATTAAGGATATCCGCAAGATCGCTCGCAAGAACGGCAGGAACCCGGAGGACATCCTGTGTTTTGCATATATGAAGGTGATTACCGGTGAGACCGAAGCCGCCGCGAAACGGCGCTATGAAGAGTACTTTGAGCAGTGCAGCTACGATGGCGGGCTGGCCTTGTTAAGCGGCTGGAGCGGCATCGACTTCGGGCAATTTGAGCCGGACCAGCCGCTGGAGTATATCGAGACGAATGCCATTCGCACCCTCGTTCACAGCTTTACCGAGGGTGATCCAAATCGTAAATGGACGTTGCGGGACCTCGCCCGCTATGTCGGCATTGGCGGAGCCGGTCCGGTTCTGGTCGGCACGCCCGAGAGCATTGCCGACCAGTTCGAGGACTGGATAGACGCGGGTGTGGATGGATTTAACCTGGCCTATGCCACCACGCCGGGTTCATTCGAGGAGTTTGTTGACGGGGTGGTGCCCGTGCTGCAAAAGCGCGGTCGCATGCAAAAGGAATATCGGGAAGGCACGTTGCGCGATAAGCTGTACGGCAAAGGGCCACGGCTCAGCACGCCGCATCCGGCGGCCCTGCATCGACAGTCCTTATTGGACGCCAGGAATGGCACGGACCGGAGCGTTCCAGGCAGTCACCCGGCGGCCAGCGCGTCAGCGGCAAAGTAAGGCAAGCACTGCGGTGTTGGCCGAGGCTGCGCCCGGCCGACCTATGGGTCTCAGCTTAGCTCCGTCTCGTTATTAAAATCCCAGACCCGCAGCACGCCCGGTTTAACCCGAATCAGCACCAGGTCGGCCTCGCGGAAGGGCTCAACATAGGCCGGTCCCTGCTTGGCTCCCAGATAGCGCGTAGCGATCCGCTGGGTTGTCTCAAACGCGCCCGCCCGTTCGATGCTGGCCTCCCCGCGCACCTCAACCCCCCGGTAGGGAGGGCTATCTTCGGCTACGCTGATACTCACTCTGGCATCACGCCGAACGTGACGGGCCTTAATATCCTCGCTCGCCACCGCAACCGTAAAGCCGCCGTCTTTCCACTCGTGCCAGACGGGGGACATCAGGATCGTCCCGTCTTTGAAATGGGTCGCCAAGGTTGCGCATTTGGGTTGATCCAGGAAGTCACCAAGGTCTTCGAGCCGTAGATTTTTTCGCATAACTCTTCCCCACCGCCGGGCAGCTACGGGTATACGCAGGGCCGCGTAGACCACTCGTACACGACGCCCTCGGCCGTCAGCCTACCGGACGCCGAAGCTGAGGCCGACGTTTCGATCTCCCTCACAACCGCGGCCGGTATCTCACTCGGGTTTACCAGCCGCCCGTCAATAAAAATATCGACCACAAGGTCGGGTCCGCTGTCTGTTTCCATCAGTCTAATCGTCCGAAAAGCCGCACACCTTGGCGCCGCGCACCGAAGCCGGCTTCTCGGTGCAGCGCGCATACCAGGCAACCACATTGGGAAAATCCGCGTCCAGCTTCAAATCCTCGCGCGCCCCATAGCCCCAGTCGAGACAGCCGACCCAGGGGAAGGTCGCGATGTCGGCGATCGTGTATTCATCGTCCATCACATACTCCCGCCCGTCCAAACGTTTTTCCAGCACGCCCAGGAGCCGCCGGGCTTCATTGGTATAGCGCTCGGTCGGATACGGAATACGCTCTTTGGCAAATTTATAGAAGTGGCCGAACTGCCCGAACATAGGGCCAACCCCAGCCATCTGAAAAAACAGCCACTGGATACATTCGCTGCGTCGGTGGGGGTCAGCCGGTAGCAGCTTCCCCGTCTTCTCCGCCAGATATAACAGCATGGCCCCGGACTCAAAGATGGAGATCGGTTTCCCGCCCGGACCGTCAGGGTCAACCATGGCGGGGATTTTCGAGTTGGGACACACTGCAATGAACTCCTCGGTGAACTGCTCGTTCTCCAGGATATTCACCTTGTGGGCCTCATACGGCAGCCCCAATTCTTCCAGCGCGATACCCGCCTTCTGGCCATTCGGGGTTGCCAGTGAATAGAGTTGAATGCGGTCAGGGTGTTCAATCGGCCACTTCTTGTCACTCATAGAGTCTCCTTCTCCGGGCTAGGCCAGCTTCATTTCCTTCGCGAAGTGTTCCATGAGGCGCATGAGTTCGGCAAATTCATTCGTCCAGGCACGGAACGACAGATAGACGTGATGCACCCCCAGGTCTGCGTAGCGTGGAATGTCCCGGATCAGCTGATCTACGCTCGGTGCCCCGAGCGGCAGCATACAAATCTGTAAATCGTCCGGGTTGCGGCCCACCTGAGAGGTCAATTCCCGCAGGGTTGCCAAAGGCTCTTGGATGTCATCCGGCCCCTTGCCCATGGCAATCCAGCCATCGCCGCGCCGCGCGATGCGACGCAGGGCACCCTTGGTCATCCCCCCGACAAGAATGGGCGGATGCGGTTGCTGAACCGGCTTGGGAATGAATTTGATATCGGCGAACTGAAAATGCTTGCCGCTAAACGCCGGCGTTTCCTGCGTCCAGACCGCCTTGAAGATATCCATGGTCTCGTTCGTGCGGGCCCCCCGCTCTGTGATCGATGTGCCCAGGGCGGTAAATTCCTGTTCCAGCCAGCCGGCACCCACACCGACAACCGTCCGCCCACCGGACAAGACATCAATGGTGGCAAGGGCCTTTGCCGCGGCTAAGGGATGCCGGTAGGGAAGAATCAGGACTGCGGTGCCGAGTTTGACTGTTGTCGTCTTATACGCCAGGGCCGCCAGGACGGTAAGCGGGTCAAGAAAAGGGTCTTCCGGATTGAAGGCATAACTCCCCTCAATCTTGGATGGGAAGACAACGTGGTCGGCCACCCACAACGTCCGATAGCCCAGCGCTTCCGCGGTTGTGGCCGCGGTCAAAATCCGCTCAGCCGGGTTTTCATGCGCGAAGGCGCTGAAGTGGGGTAAAATAATTCCATAGTCCATGCTGGTCCTTTCTTTTGAGCGGGGAGTCTCAATACCTATACAGACACCTTCTCCCCGTCACTCCTCCTCAAATCCAAAGGGGTCAAACCGAAGTGTCCGGCAATTCTCGGTGACATCGCGGACGGTTTTGTCTGACGCGCCGTCCGAGAGTTCCGCTCGAATTTCGAGCGTGACCTCCACCTTGGCCGTCACGTGTTTCGTCAGATGCTGAATGACTTCATCGGCAATTCGGCTCGCATCCCGGCCAACCCGCAGAGGGTCTAACTGGGCCGAGCCATGAAATCGACGATATATGGGAGTAGCAGATGGGGTCGGCCTGTCCGGGTCCTGCCCATCGGTTTGATCCTTATCCGCCTGTTGCCCTTGCCCACCCGGTCGATCAGGAGAAGAGTCCCCGGTATCCGTCTTCCCGGACTGCTGCTGTGCCGCCTCGGCCTCTTTCCGCTGCTCTACAGCCACGCCGGATTTCACCACCAAGGCCCCGCCTTCAACTTGAATACCGGCACTCATCCCCCCGACAAGGCCCAGATATTTGCCCGCGTCGTCCTTTGACTGTGCGTAGGCAAAGGTGTCCGACTGCCAGGTCAGCAACGCGATGCCTTCCCGGACCGCCGCGATGAGTACGTCCGGACTACGAAGACGTGGGAGATACAGATATGAGGCAAAATCCTCGATCAGTTGCTTGATGCTCACATCATTACCGCGCCAGAGCGGAACACGGTCCAGCTCAAGGCGTAAACGAACCCCGCCCATCTCGCTAATGAGCATCTCCTCCTTCTTGAGTTTCTTGGCAACCCGCAGGGCCAGGGAATCTGTTCCTTGCAGACGCATCTCCACCCACTCCGGTTTTCCTTTGAGATCGGTCTGACTCGGCACCAGAAGCCACTGATACGCTCCGGGGAGACGGGCCTGAACCGTTTCTTCTGCGCTCCTGCGTCTGGTGTCCGCCTGCTTGGCCTGGAACGGGTCCAGGTTCAACTGTTCTCGCTCCTCCAAAATAGACTTCCAGGCCAGATAGTGTCTGATGGCGGCCTGCAACTCCCTCAGGCCGGTCTCGTCTCCAGCCAGGAAGACGAGCGCGTTTTTGTAGTTTCGGGGGCTGTTGCCCCGCTGATCTATAATGTTCTGGGCCTCTTGCCGCGCGCTGCTGGCGTCATCGCCCTTTGAGTGTGCGTGTTCCGGACCAAGAATGACCAAGCGAGCCTCATGCTCGTCCGGGATGTCACTGCTTCCCAGACAGGCGTGGACGCGCTGAAAATCACCGCGACTGCGGGCCTCTTCCCTGAGACGGCGGGTGATCTCGTCGAGAACGTCATGCGCCTGAAACTGATGCGCTCGGTCTTCGGCAAGGCGGGTCACCGTGGGTTGGGTCGAATACCAGTAACGGTTCCCGTCAATATAGAGATAGGTCGCTCGGTCGGTGAGACGGCGGAGGGAATCGCCAAAGGTCGCTACGGTCTCGCCCGGTTGCACGCAGCCGAGTTTCACCTGCCGTTCATCAATGCCACGGTTGGCCGCTCGCTGTGTGGGGGCGGAGCCGACATAGATGGTCCGGGCGACACGACGACAGGCCGAATACCGGCCAAGGTTCGGCACTTCCCGGTCGAGCTGAAGCGGCAGGGAGTACTCGCCGTCCACATCCTTGGCGATGACCGGCGTCCATTGGTCGTCGAGGTAGCGCGTGAGTTCAAACTGGACATCCTGATCGTCAATGGGAATGGTCGCCGGCATAATCAACAAGTTGCCGTCCTGTCGTTCCCACAGGGAATGAATCACCGCTGCCATCAAGCGCAGAACGCCGCGCGTGCGCTGAAATTTGTCGAGCGTGGACCAGTCGCGGTAGAGCCGGTCGAAAAGTTCGGGGTGAATCGGATAGGCGAGCTTCACCCGCCTTTCGTATTCGGCTTCGCGACATTCCGAGGGAAATTCGTTGTGCTGGGTGCCATACATATCCACGAACGCACGGGCAACCGCGTCACGTGCCACGAATGCCTGTTGGTCGAGGATAGGTTCAAACAGACGGCGGCGCACGATCTCAAACCCCTCGTCGGAACTGGCCGGACGCCAGCTCGACTCCACGCGCCCAATGGCGTTTTTGAGACGAGTGAGCGCGCGTTGCCCCCATTCGCCGCCGATCTCGTTATCTGAGGCAGGAATACTGACCACCAACAGCGTGTTCTTGGCGGACTTAGCCGCTTCGCTGAGCGCCTGTGCAAAGGTGAACTGCGTGTCAAAAGTTCCGGCCGGTAGTGCGCTGCCCTCGTGGAGCTGCCGAGCATAGGCCACCCATTCATCAATCAGAATGAGACAGGGTGAGAAGGCGTTGAACACCTCCTTGAGCTTATCGCCCGGATTGGTGGCGCTCTCATCGTCGGCCCGAACCATGTCGTAGCCCCGTTTCCCGCCAAGCTGCCAGGCGATCTCGCCCCAGATAGTGCGGACGACCGTTCCGTCCTTCTTCTTGCTCGGATTCCCCGGTGAAATTTTTGTCCCGACCACAACGGCCCGCCGAACCTTGGCAGCCACTTCGCACTCGGCCTCTTTTAACACCTGGTCGGCCCCCGGCAGCTCCGAGGCGGGTGTACCCGAGAACAAATGGTAGAGCGCCAACATGCTATGCGTCTTGCCGCCGCCAAAGTTGGTCTGGAGTTCAACCACCGGGTCGCTGCCCTTGCCACCCAGCCGCCGGACGCTGTTGCTGAGCAGCTTTTGCAGACCTTCGGTAATAAAGGTACGACGAAAAAACTCTGTGGGATGCTGATACTCCGACGCGGCCTCGCCCAGATAGACCTGCCACAGGTCGGCGGCAAACTCGGCCTGCTGATATTCGCCGCTGGCAACATCCTCGTGCGGGGTCACAACCTCCCGCCACGGCTTCAGCCCGCCCTGCGGACTGCCCTCTGTCGGGGCCACGGCATGCTTCCGCATCTCGCCCCGGCGCTGTTCGTCGAAACGCACGCGCAAAAGCGCCATCTTCTGGTCTTCGACCTCTTTAGCCTCCGGGGCGGAAACGGCGCTCAACAAACGGCCAATGGAGTCGAGAGCGCGATAGGTATCATCGCTGCTAAAGGGCGTTTGGTGAGCCCAGCGGTTGCGAACCTCTCGCAGCTCGCTCACTATCGACCGTTCGCTATGGCCCAGGGTATTGCGGAACACCGCGTGCCACTGGTCCCACATCACCGTCAACAGGTTTTGCGTATCCCAGTTGACCGCGGCCTTCTTGGACTTTTTCACTGCCCCGCGATCATCGCGGAGGATCTGACGGACGGTTTCCTGCCAGGTGGCGCCATGAACGGCTTCCAGTTCACGTTCAATAAAAGGTCGGAGCCCCGTGTTGAGCAGGTCGAGTGCATCACCCACTCTGCCGTGGTTTGTTTTTGCCATAGTGGCCTGTCTATCCTTTCATTACGCTCATTGCCTTTGAATATCCCCTCCCCGGAGGGGTGGCCCGAAGGGCCGGGGTGGGTTCCCCCTACCCCAATCCCTACTACTCCAGCAGCCTCGCTTGCACCTGACCCTCGCCTTCATCATCCGCCAGCGCCAGGCGGTTCATCTCCGGCCAGGCAATGACCAAACTGTTATACGCGGTGGCTTCCGAGGCCCATTTCTTGCGCTCGCAGATATTATACAGACGGTAGGCCAGGGCACGCGCTTTTTCGCCATAGTCGCTTCCGAGCGTTCGCAGCATGTCCGAGGCACCGTGTTCACCGTGGAGGTCGAGGGCGCGAATCAGGTAGTGGGTGGCTTCCCACTCGGTTAGGCGGTCGTCCGAGAGTGGGTCCCAATCGGCGGACAGTTCCTCACGGCTCAGCAACTGCACCGTCCCGGAACGACTTTTCACCACGCCGGCATCCACCAGCCCCTGTACGGACGTGTTCTTGGCCTTGGAGAGCGTTTCAGCCACGCCAAAGTCGCCGGCCTCAAACCCATGCTGCTCGAACCAAGCGACGGCCCAGCGCGTGTCCGCATCGAATTCGCCTTCATGCTCGGCCAGCACCTCATCAAGTACCTGGTTAATCAAGGCCAACGCCGTGCGCACGCTCATGGGCGAGCCGTCCGCTTCAATGACCTTGGCATAGCGACTGAAGAGCGCCATGCCCGGCCCAATGGCGGCCTGGGCCAAATCCACTGGCGCGATATTGCCGGCTTGGAGAGTGCGCAAAGCGTCGGGCAATTCACGAGTCAGCGCATTCAGAAACTCACGCCGCGTCGCAAGACCGGCCTCGGCAGAACGTGGGATACACGAGAGGACAATAGAGGAGGCCAGGGCATTGGTTCCCACAGCAATACTTCGAGCAGAACGCTCAGTTCGTATAGGCCAAGTTCCGGTTATTGTGAACCTGTGTTGCATAACACCGGTAAGGAATGTTTCCCAGCCGGTCGAAACGGTACCATATGAATCTGTTTCCGCCTGTTTGAATGCATAGAAGATGGTCGTGGGATAATCAGCATGTCCATGCTCACGCCATTTGCCTATAGCAGTGCCAAGCCCATCCTCAAAAAAGCGAGCCGCTTTGTCCTTGCTTCCCTCATGCCGATATGAGCTGGCAATCAGTTCTTGGGCCTTGGGTGTCAACATTGTTGATAGAAGACTTGGATATACACCTTTGAGAGTCCGACGGAGCCAGACGTAAAAAAAATCGCTCAAGTCGGCGTAGCCTACGTTGTCGTAGTAGGGGGGGTCGGTGGTAATAATCTCACCAGAGTAGGTGACGGGTGAGGTTACATCATGTTGCTTAACAGAGGTTTGACAGCCGGAGTTGGGAATTAGACAGAAAGAGTTAAGGGTACGAAGGATTGTGTTGAGCGACGTACCGAAATCACCCGCTTTACCGTTAAATAGATTCGACTCAGCATAATCCCAAACCATCGGTAGCGCTTGACGCCCAAAGGTTGCGATCGCTTGGTCCCTTTTCGGGCTCCATCTCGTTAACGAAGTTGATGCATCTGAGAGTTTGCTCAGAGTAAGTCCTAGATAAGTCGCCACGGCATCAGCATACGCCCGAGGTCCCATACCACCCTCGTCAAGGGGCGTATCGTCATCCGGGAGTATGCTTGCCATTTGGGCATCGGCCAATACTTGCTTCCGCGCCTCAGATACGAGATCACCGAAAGTTGTCAGCGCAGTGAGTTGGCGCCGGGTGAAGAGAGCAGCGGGCTTGAGCAATCCGAAGTTTCTACACCAGACATCACGCGGATTCGGTGCAAGTTCAGGCTCAAGACCGACAGTATCTATATCCGGGAATTCTGTTGGATACGAACAATAGTGAGCTGGGACGTACACCCTTTCACGGTTTCCTTCAAGAACAACTGCGGTTGGGATGGCTCCCAGACCACGCTCACAGGCAAAAGTTGCGGTGTAGTTGCGCGTCGTTACTGTTCCGCAGAAAATACACTCGAAGATACCGGATACACCACGCTTCATTCCCTTTGATACATTATATCGACTCTCAGGAACCGCTCCGTGTACCTTGAACAAGAGTTCGTTCCCGCGTATTTCCGGGATCAGATACCTCTCCTTGTCTTTTTTCTCCGATAGAGTGAAGGATGTGAGCAGGGGCATGTTTGCTTGGCAACCAGGATTCGGGCACCTGACCGTCCGCGCCCACAGCCAGGCAATCACGGTCAGTTCCTGTCCCAGATACGGCTTCAGGTCGTCCCGGCCCGCGTCTATCATATCCTGGGTAATTTTCACCTTGGGGTATAAATGGCCGATCCGTTTTTCCGCCTCGTTGCGCATCCACTCCCCGTAGTAGCGTACGTCTTTGGCGAGGCCGCGCGCGCCGGGCCAGGAGGTAGAACTGAGCGTCTTTTCCGATTGGTGTTTGTGCTGCCACGCGGGGTTGATTGGTGGCTGTCCGGCAAACTTGGGCGGAATCTCAATCAGCGCCTTGTTGATGAGTACCGGCACGGGGTTGAGGTCTGAGGCATGCGCCCGTAAGCCCAGCCGTTGCGCCTCCAGCGGAATCGAGCCTCCGCCGGCAAAAGGGTCGAGCACGGGCGGGGCATAGGTCACCAGGAAATGGTTCACCGCCTCCGGGGTGCAGCGCATCAGTACCATCTCGTAGGCCGTCACACCCGCAGTAGAGATGGGGCCGTTCGGATGCTCCTGGCCCTCGTCACGCCCGAAAATGACGGTCGCTTGCTTGAGGTCTCCCAGTTCGATTTTGCGCGAGGCCACACAGCGGGCAATCTCGGCGCGGGCTTTGTTGATGATGTCCGGGTTGTTCGAGTTCTCCCACTTGACCAAATCTTCAATCAGGTTGAACAACTCGGCGCGTTTTTCGCCTGCTCGCTCTTCATCGACCCGCTGACCGATCCGATATTGCGGGTCTGAGGACGGATCATCGATCAACTGCGCGAACAGGACGGCCCGACACGCGGCCAGGGGCCGCCGCGCCCACCACAGATGGAGCGTGGACGGATGCCCGTGCCGGATAGATTTCTCCCGCGCCGCCTCCCTATTGATCGCCTCCAACGGCAGTGCCACCTCAATGAGTTTCTTTCGTCGTTGCATCGTTATCTATGCCTTATGAATCGTACTGTATTGCAGCTTCGCAATTATATTCTTGCAAAATATGCAATATCGAAAATCTCATATTCCCTTCAAATACAAAGACTTACGCTAATAGTATTGCATCAGAAGCGGTCTTTAGTTTTTTTACTTAGATGCAATAGGGGGAGAAGGTAGCCCTGGAAACCATAGGGCGGCTCGTGTGGTTCCTTTATGGTGAATTTCGCCCTGGTTTCTGAGTTCTCGAAGCAAGGTCTGAACTTGAGGCCTCGTTAGTGCAGGAAGAACCTGTAACAATTCCTTCAGCGGACAGCCAGTTTTTACGCTTTCTTGGATATGTTTCAAAAGCAGTGCCTTATTAGCATCACGATCTAGTCCCCTTCTCCGTGTATAGCGTCCCTTTTGACCGGTCAGGGCATAGTACCTCCGGGAAAGAATATACCGAACCCCACGACCCCGACCGAAACGTTCAATAACGCCCATGTCGACCAACGAATGCAAACGAGTTTGCAGTTTCTCCGGCACAGGCTTTTCTCGGTGGATAATATCCAAAAGTAGAAAATCCGAGGTACTGAACAACTCCTGTTTCTCTCTACCTATTTTTTCAAGGAACTCCAGGAAACGGGTATCTCTCACTTCACCATCAAGCGTCAGGTTCACCTGATACTGGTCCGTCCCGGAGAAGTTGGGCCGCAATTTACTTTCCTTGATGCTCGTCTCGAACATCAGGTTCATACCCTGACCAGAACGCTCTACCAACCCGCACTTGGCAAATATATCCGCAATGCGTCGGTTGCGTGGCGTTTGTCGATCAAGAATATTTGATTCGTTGATGCCAACAGGGAATCCACCGGGACTTTCGACGCGTAAGGAGCGTGGATATTGCCTCACAAAGACACTTCCGCTGAGCTGGTAGTTACGGTGGCTGACAGCGTTCAGGACTGCCTCGCGCACGATCCGCTCAGAAAAAGTGGGAACGTCCAGTATGAACAGGCCCGATTGGAAGTGCTGCTTGTCGTTCCTCAGATTGACGAGTTCCCATAAACGGTCGTACCAGAGAAAGAAGGCTGCATTGAATTCCTCGCGTTGTTGGGCCGGTCCTGATGCGTTGCTCGGTCGATACTCGAAAACGACCTCGGCCTGTGCCAGATGTTGACGTACCGCCTGACGACTGCCAAACAGGACCAACGCTGCATACGTCACTCCGTCTTCTGTCACTGCCTCGATATCGGCGAGCAACTGCTCTTTGGATAAGGCGGCGAGGCCGTGATTGCCACTCTTTTCGATCCATCGTCGTCTGAAATCTTCGATGGCCTGCTCATCAAGCCCATCTAGCGTCAAGGTGGGGCAAATATCAGCCGAAAAATCGTGTCCCGATTCGGCGAAAATTTGCCGCAGCCGACCTTCCGACATAGCGACTAAGCTGTCGCCCTGGCGAGCCCAGTAAACACCGTCAGCCTTAATCGGCATTCCGATTGGACGGGGTGGAACCTCAAAGACTAGGACTCTCCCGTCAGGATGTTGGACAAGGTTGAATGAAATATTGAGATGAAGCTGCTCAATCAATCCGGCTCGTGTCCGTTCGGGCTGTGGGAATGCTTGGGAGCCGACTACCCGTCTTGGGCGACGGTCCGTGATACCCAAGACAATTGACCCGCCACCTTCATTGGCCAGCGCGGCACAATACTTGACTAATTCATCAAATTGAAAGCTCGTTTGAGCCTCTTTGAACTCAAGTGACTCTCCCTCCGTCTCGCCCAGTACCAAATTGACCTTTTCAGGGGTCCAGCTCATCGCGGGGCCTCCCCTTTGGCGAGCAGTTCGGCCAGCTTGTAGTTGACACTGGTCACACCGAAATCCGGCTCACGGACAAAGGGCTTGCGAATATATGTGGTCGCTCGCGCGGTCTCACCGTCAACCTCGACAATGGCAAGGATATATTGTTCCGGTTTGTTCAGCGCACTTAGAATCTCGTTCTTGGTGATGGTGACGGTGTCAGCCCCCTGGACTCGGCCCTTCACCTCAATAAAGCGGAGCCGCGCTTCGCCCGTGGGGTCGCGGGATTCTATGTCATAGCCACACTTGCTGGCCGACACGTCGCGGGGAACAAATCCGAGTCCGCGTTCAACCGCCATGACCGCTTTCATTGCGATCAACTCGACTCGTCGGGTTTCCTTAGCGTGAAGGGCGCGGGACGGTGTTCCGTTCCATTGATATAACAGACCAATGGGGACAATCATCGCCCCCCCTATGACGTTCGGAGGAAGCGGAGAGAGCTGGCGTTCCTGCCTCAAGTCGTCCATCCGTTGCTGAAGGCGGGCCGCCAATTCGTCCGCCCGCTGACGGGCCTTGCCGGAATTAATTTTTGCGTTGACCTTTCCCGCCAACTCCTGCTGCTTGAGTTGTTCCGCGCGGTGATCCCAGTGACTGATCTCGACGGTCAAACGCTCCTTGACGGCCGCCAGCGTTTTGTCCACCAGTTTTTCCTTGCGAGCCTTCACCTCCTGAAGGTGGTTGGGCACAAGGTCCTGAACCGCGTATTTCAGGGCGTGGGATTCGATCTCATCCCGCAGCCAACGTGGCTGACTCAGCGCCTGAATCAGCGTATGTTCCGCCTCCGTCGGTGGCCGGTAGTCGAGATAGGGAGCGAAGCCGGCTCCCGAAACACGGCCGTCTTCGGTGACCTCGGCGAACTGAGTCTGACGAGAGACAATACGTCGGTTGCCGGTCCGGTCTGTTCTGGCATCCTGAATAGCGTGCTCCAAATAGACCAGCGCTCGCACGGCATCATGCGCATCCTCTTCGTCGACCAGGATCGCTCCTTGCTTGAGGAGAGCACGGTGGCGTTCAAGAATCAGATCGAGCGTGGCATCCAGCAGCGGGTGGCCGGGGCAGACGAACTCCGCCAGGGGAGTGCCGGGAGTGCTGATGAGATTCTTTTCAAAGGTAATGCGTTCATAGCGTGTGAGTACGGGGTCGCGCAGGCCGATGACGCGGTCCCGGTTTCGGACGATAGCGGGGACGTGCGTGACTTCGTATCGTTTGGGCTCTCGCTCCCGCACCGTTCCTCCGAGACGCTGGAGCGCCTCGATAAAGAATGCCGCGACGAAATGCGGTTGCAGCCGTCGAACCTCGGCACGCTCCATCGCCTCCTGAATCGCCTGAACGCGCGTGGCGTCCATTGCATCATGGGCGAGGGCGTGTTCTTCGATGAGGGCACGCAGCGCATCATGGTCCATCGCATGCTCAACAACCTGATCGAGTCGGGCGCGTACCTCCGGCTGGTCACCGTAGCGAACCGCCTCCAGCAACAGATGCCGAAGCGGTTTGTCATTGAAGGTCAGCTTCCCCAGGATATCAAAGACCTTGCCGCCGAGCGCCTTGCGCTCTTCCTCTATTTTGTCCAGTAAGCGACGGTAGACCTCGCCCTCACGCGTCTCATAGGCAACAAGATGCCAACAGTGACAGACCTCGGTCTGGCCGATACGGTGGATGCGGCCAAAGCGCTGCTCCAGGCGGTTCGGATTCCACGGCAGGTCGTAATTCACCATCAGGTGGGCGCGCTGAAGGTTGATACCTTCTCCGGCCGCGTCTGTCGCGAGTAATACCTCGACAGCCTTGTCCTGCGTAAACAGCGTCTCCGCTTTCCGACGCTCCTCCCGCCCGAGACCCCCATGAATGACGACCACGGCTTCCGGCTTCCCAATCAGGGAGCTGATGCGTTCCTGGAGATAGCTCAGCGTATCCCGATGCTCTGTGAAGATAATAAGCTTACGTCGATGGCCGTGGGCATCGAACATCTCGGTCTGATTTTGCAACAGCCGAGACAACTCATCCCACTTCCGGTCCGAGTTCGACTGACGGACCCGAAGAGCGACCAGTTCCAGCTCTTTCAGGATGGTAATTTCCGCCTTCAACTCTGCAATCGTCTGCGCTGCCGACGCCTGATCGACCACCCGCTCTTCGGTAGCCTCGACCTCCTGGTCCGGCGCGTCCTCCAAATCCTCCAGGTCGTCTTCGGACAGCCTCGGCACTTCTTTTTGCCAGGCGATACGAACACTCGCTCCCCGCTTCAGGAGTTCTTCTTCGCGGCAGCGTTTCTCAAGACGCTCTTTACGGCGCCGGAGCGACTGATAGATGGCCTCGGGCGACGAAGCGAGACGACGTTGCAGGACCGTGAGCGCGAAGCCGACCGTACCCTTGCGTCCGTCGTTGGCGAGCTGTTCGGCCCGATTAAACTCTCCTCGTACATACTCCGTAACCTGCCGGTACAGGTCCATTTCGCCCTCGGAGAGTTCATATTCAACGGTATACGCCCTTCGTTCCGGGAAGAGCGGTCGGCCATCAAACTTGAGCAAGTCTTCCTTAACCATGCGCCGCATGAGGTCCGAAGCGTTTACGGAGTGCACGCCATCTCTGAATTTCCCCTCAAAGCGGTCCCCGTCAAGCAAGGCCAGGAAGAGTTGGAAGTCTTCTTCCTTGCCGTTGTGGGGCGTGGCGGTCAGGAGGAGGAAATGTCTCGTTACGGTAGACAGCAGTTGACCCAACTGGTAGCGCTTGGTGCGGCGAATCTCACCGCCCCAAAACGACGCGCTCATTTTGTGGGCCTCATCACACACGATCACGTCCCAATCGGTGGCTTTCAGTTTTTCCTGCACGTCCTCGTTGCGGCTGAGCTTGTCGAGACGGCAGATGGCAAGTGGGTTCTCTGTGAACCAGTTGCCGGTGCGTGCCGCCTCGTACTTGTCATTCGTCATGATCTCGAACGGCAGATGAAAGCGCCGATAGAGTTCGTCCTGCCACTGCTCCACGAGATTACCCGGACAAACGATCAGACAGCGTTGCAGGTCTCCACGGGCCATCAATTCCTTAATTAAGAGCCCGGTCATAATCGTTTTCCCCGCTCCAGGGTCGTCTGCCAGCAGGAAGCGCAACGGTTGGCGGGGAAGCATGGTCTCATATACCGCGCTAATCTGATGGGGCAGCGGGTCAATAAGGGCGGTGTGCACGGCCAGGAATGGATCGAAAAGATAGGCGAGACGGATGCGGTGCGCCTCTGATACAAGGCGGAAAAGAGCAGGGTCACCATCGAAGCTCCACGGCGTCCCGGACTCAAGGATTTCGAGAGCAGGCTCTCGATCCCGATAGAGCAGCTCACTGCCCAGCCTGCCCTGACTGTCTTTATAGGTCAGTTCAATAGCGGCTGAACCGATCCAGTTGACATCCACGGCCGTCACAAAACCATCCGGCAGAACTCCCTTGACCACCGCTCCGCGCGTAATTTCTTCAAGTCTGGGCATGATTGCTTCGGAACCTTTTTTGCTCCGGCTTACTTTACCTGAAGTATTTCTCTTGCGTATAGTGCAGGCTATGTGCTCTCAGGGCGTGCCCCCCACTTGCGCTGGGCGGGCAAGATGCCCGCGCTCCCAGGAAATGAACTATGCCGGACAGTCAACACCTCCGACCGCTGAACCTCCGCCAACTGCTGGTTTTCCTCACCATCGGTTTTGTGTCGCTGCTTTTCTGGCACACGCCGTTTCTCTATCCGATTAAAATTTTCGTGGTCTTTATCCACGAAGCGGGTCATGCATTCACCACGGTTCTCACCGGCGGACAGGTGATCTCCATGGTGGTGACACCGTGGCAGTCGGGCTATGTCCAGCATGTCGGTGGCAACCCGCTGTTTATTGCCGCTGCCGGCTATATCGGCAGCGCACTTTTTGGTGGCCTGCTGCTCCTGCTTTCAACCCGGGATGAATGGGCTTCAGCGGTCTTCTTTGGACTGGCCGTCTTCTTCGGGCTGGTGACGCTCGTTTTTGTGCGTAATGGCTTTGGGCTGGTATTTGGCTGCGGGACGGCCCTGAGCTTTGCCCTGCTCTCGCGCCGGCCTTTTCCGGGCACACACTATATCGTGGACATCCTGGCGGTCACGAGTTCGCTGTACGCCGTGTATGACCTGACGGATTTCTTGTTTATCGGCATGCGCACGGACGCGGTCATTTTGGCGGAGCTGACCGCAGTCCCGGCTTTTATCTGGGCCGGGCTGTGGAGCGTACTCTCACTGGCCATCGTCTGGGGGGCCGGAAAGCGGGCGGTGCGCTATGCTCCCCGGACTGCCGACGAAGAGACGCAGGGGTTTGAATAGCCTCAGCGCGCCCCTTCAGGGCTTGGTCTTTTCTAATAGCTCGACATCCCCACGATCTTTTGCACGGTTTGTCGAACGCTTGTTTTTGATCAAATGTTCCCGGCTTATGATATTGGGTTCGACCCCTGAGAGATGTCCAACCTCTCGTCCGGCCCACGCTTCCTCGAACGTCACCCCACTGATCCCGGTGAGCAGATCGATCCGATTCGGAACCATGCCGAGCTGAATCACCACGTCTTCTTGCAAAAAATCTTCACGCTCAACGCCAATACCGCCGAATCCGAACTCGTCAAGTACATCCGTCAACTTTGCCGCGTTGTCCGGGTCGCAGGCCACAAAGAGGTCGAGGTCTCCGGTATAACGAGGCCGCCCGTGGAAGGCGAGCGCCCAGGCACCCACGACCACATACTTAACATTCTTCGTGTTCAGCAAGCGGATGAACTCGCGCAGATCGCTCGATAACTGCCTCATTGGGGTTCTCGGGCATGATGAGCTCAAGCAATATCTGGAGCTTCTCGTCACCGGACAGGGATTGGTAATACACGTAGTCGGCTTCGTCTGCTTCCTCGAAGCTACGAAATCTTTGGACCGTCTTTTTCATGAGAGACAGAACCGTTACAGCGGCGTTGCCAGCAGCGACGAGATCCGACTGGTGTCAACCACCACGATCTTCTCTTTCAGCTTGGCAACCCCGTCGTTGATGATCACTTTGTCTCGATACTCGCCGGCGCTATACACCTCGGTGCTGCCGTAATCGACCGGGTCCAGATGGGTCTGGAGCACCACATAGTTGGCGCGAGCCTCAATCACGCCGTTGTCCTCGCCGATGATCCGCACCCCGCTGACCACGTGGCGGTACAGATGGGGCGCATAGTAATTGGCCTTGCGGTAGGCGGTCACGCGGTCCTGCAACATCCCTCGGCTGTCACAATAGATCAGCGAGATGGGCAGATCCTGCGACACATTCTCATGGGGGATGATCTGATACAGGCATTCTTCGACAAAAAAATTCGGCCAGTCTTCGAGCTCGTCATTATCCAGACAGGCTACATAGGCGTGCAGCAGGTCTTCAACCGCAAAACGGGTTTCAATAGCGCTCATGCCGCTCATAGCCGTCACCCTTCCCGTTTACGCGCCCACGTGAAAGCCCATGGTGTCGCGGTAATAGCCCCAAAACCCGCGGATAGCGGTTTCCGTAATGAGGCTCTGTTCGTTGGCGACCTCGGTTCCCCCCATTTCAACAAAGGACGTCGCGCTGTGATCGCCCGTCACCGATTGCTGGACGATCTCGGCCGCATAGCCGTCTTCCATGGAAATCAGACCGGCCGGACCGACCAGGTTGGCCTGTTTCAGCCGAATCTCACGCATTTCCTCGTCGTCGTCCTCATAACCGAAATAGGTGAAGATCAGCTCAAAGCGATCTGGCGCCTTGGGCAGAACCTGCCTGACGGCCAGCGTGTTGGCAATCTGCTGAACAATCAGACAGGGGAAGATGGTCTGGATAAAGAGGCCCTCAAACTCGGGTCGCCCTTTGAGCACGGACGGGTCGGCAAGCTGATAGCCCTTTTGATAGCTGTGCAGCCCGGATTCATACGTCGAGAGGTCTTCCTCGGCCTGCGGCTTGGCGTGCAGCACGTCATGCCGTGAGTGAGTGTCCATGATGACCCCGCCCTGTTGTGACGAACGGTACAGGCCAAACGTAGCATGGAACACATGCAGCAGGCTGGCGTGATACGGGTCTTTGACGTTTTCAAAATACAGCTTCCAGTTGGCGTTCACCCACTGGCGGGTATGGCCCAGGACCTGGATGGGACGATTGAAAAGGCGGTCCAGCCATTCTCGCATGGGTGGACTGAGATAGTCCTCCAGCGGCTCAACGTCCGGGTTGAACGAGGCGAAGATCAGGCCGCGATAGGCGGCAACGCGGAGTTTTTGGAGCGAATGCTTGGCCCGATCAAAATCCTCGCCATAGCCGCCCACACCCCCAATCCCTTTCTTGAATGGCACCCCGGTCAGATTGCCTTTGAGATCATAGCTCCACTGGTGGTAGATGCAGGTATGGGTCGGGCGGTTGCCGCTCAGTTCACGGCAGACCATGGCGCCACGATGCGCGCAGCGATTCACGAAGGCATTCAGGCCGCCCTCTTTGTCGCGCGTGACCACAACAGGCGTGTCGCCGATAAAGGTAGATTTGAAATCACCCGGCTGCGCCACTTCGGCTTCGAGCGCCACATAGTTCCAGATGGGACCACGAAAGAGCTTGTCCTGCTCCTGGGCGTAAATGTCGGGGTCATAAAAGACCTGATAGGGCACCCGTGCGCCACCCTCTGCCGGCCAGGAAAAAGAAGTGCCATGGCTGCCATTTCCGTTGTGTTGTGTCTGCATATGCCTACTCCACTGGCAATCCGTATAGCTTCGACGCGTTATCGCGTGTCATCTTTTGTTTATCTGCTTCCGGCACATCCTGAAAGGCTCGCTCCAGCGTTTCCTGGGTGTGCGGAAAGGTTGAGGCCTGATGCGGATAATCGGTGGACCACATGAAGTTCTCCGCCCCACCGGCCAGGGTGTAGGTCTTGAGCCCCATGGGGTCATCAATAAAAGTGGCGTACATCTGGCGCTGGAAGTACTCGCTCGGTTTGAGTGACAGCTTCACCCCATAGCCTTGCTTAAACCGCCGGTAGTATTTATCCGCCCGCTCCAATAAGTGCGGCACCCAGGCGATATCGCCTTCGGCGGAGACAAACTTGAGTTGCTGGAAGCGTTCCAACACCCCGCTGAAGACCAGCCGTAAAAAGGAATGCTGCATCTCACTGGGGCGAATAATCATACGCACATACAGTTCGGCAATGTCCGACTCGTCCTGTTGGCTGTCCTTACTGCGTCCGGTCGCCAGATGCAGCGACAGGGGCATCTCAAGCTCTTGAGCCGTCGCCCAGAAGCGCTCATAGGCCGCCGAGCCGTAGGGCTGGTCATCGGGCGGCGAGGCCCAGATCATGGCCCCTTTGAGGCCCATCTTTTTACACCGTTCAAGCTCGGCACAGCCCTGCTCGATATCAAACAGAGAGATCAGCCCCAGGCCAGCAAACTTCTTGGGATCATAACTGCAAAACTCGGCCAGCCAGTCGTTATAGACCCGGAAGCAGGCTTGTTGCAGCGCGGCGTCTTCCAGCCAGAACAGGACAAAGGCACAGGTAGTGTACAGGACTTCGGCCTGAATGCCGTCCAACTCCATGTCTTTCAGCCGGGCCGCGGGGTCCCAGCCACCGGGCAGGGCGTCCTCGGGTCCGGCTTCCATAAAGTCCTTATTAAACGTCTGACCCGCAGCAAACGCCCCGGAGAGACGGAGCGGCGGCAGGTCTTGGCACATAAAGAAGTGGCCTTTTTTATCGCCGGGGTTTTTGATCACCCTGGGGGCCTGGTCACGAAACCGCTGCTCTATGCGGTCCACCCACAGCGTCGGCGGCTCGCACATATGGGAGTCAGCAGAGATGATCTTATACGTCACGGGCTCCCTCCTCAGACTTCGAGCTCAATTACCCGCCCGTCCCGATTCTTCATGTCTACGAATTCGACATACGAGCGCACGGCGTGGGCCTGCTCGATCTTGCCTTCCATCTCGCCGGCGGGACTGATGCCCTCGCCCTCGTTCTTACGGGTCACGTTGATAAACGAGCACTCTTTGCCCAGGGTCAACGCGTTGTGCCAGGTGCCCTTATAGATAAAGGCCGCCTGACCGGGATCGACATTAAAGGCCGCCACGTTGTCATAATCAAACGCATATTCCTCAGGACCCCCCTCGCGGCTGTCGGGGGGTGGGGCAACAACCAGAATCAAAGAGCCCTGCACAGGGATGAAGGTCTGGTTGTAGGAAAAATGGATGGCCATCTGGTCCATGATTCTGGCGTTGGGCCGATACTGGAACGACAGCATTTCCATGGCCACCCTGCCCTCTTCGACCTCGGGATAGATCAGCTTTTTCTGTTCCAGGACTTTACCGTAGGGCGCAAAGGCTTCGGCGGTGAGTGGTTTGATTTTGACCTTGATGTGTTCAGCCATGCACTTCCCTCCTCCTGTGACACGTCTGGCACGTGTGGGTGGCTCGCAACGTACCAAAGTCACAGGCTCAGTCATAGAGGTTCGCCCCTGCAGGTTATCTGTACGCATTTCTGAGTGAAAGGAAACGAATGGAGAAGTTCGAGTTGGGAAACCGATTCCTGTCTTGTGCGGCCCTCACAACAGTGGTAAGTACGGCACCGGCATTCCGGTTCGAATCCGCCAGCTCTCTGTCTATCTATCCAATCGTGATGGACGCTGTGAGGGTGTCTATTGGATCGGCGGAACGGAGAACGCCTAGCGCTACCATGCATTCGCACTGTTCTGCACGTAATCCTCTGTTCAAGTGTTAAGGTCAACCCGGTGAGCTGTTTCCTCAGATACCTTTTTATAGCGGTGCTGTTATTGGAGGGTGCTGCGACTTCGGCTTTCACTCCAGATAAATACGTCTTTGGCATTGTCTCTGATCGCTCAGCCTCTACTCTGGCATCTGGTGCAGCCGCATTTCTTGATAAGCATCCGGGCTACAGAATTGTTCTCAGGACACCGTCACAGCTTCGCCAGATGAGTGATAGGGCGATTGTGCAGGAGCTTGAACAGGCAAGTGTCATTTCAGCGTCGGCATTTTTTGGTGACCAGGTCGCCCGTTTCACGAAGCTCTTGGAGACGCATGCCGCGTCAAAGATTTTTTATGCTGTCAGCTCGACTCAGCGTCTTGTGGAACTTTCCCGAAACCAAAAGATCCCAGTTTTTGCAGGTATGAGCGGCCAACAAATTCTGGCTTTGACCAAAAGCCTCGCCAAGAATGAGACTTTGCAAACCTGGCTTGAACGCAGGCAAAAACAGCATCCCGGTCAACAAAAGTGGTTAGCCCTGAAAGCCTACTGGCAGGGCCGGGGACGGGAAAACATGTTGGGTTTTCTCGAACATTTAGCGGCTGAAATAGACGCGACCATTACGCCGGTCGCTCTTGTAGAGCGGCCCAGCCTTCGAGTCTATTCGGGTGGCAGGTTTATTACAGACGAAGCCGCCATTCTAGCGCAATCCGCCAACGGCTGGATCGCTATCGTCGATCATGACACTGGTGACCGAGCGGGTGACATTGATACCGTCAACCACCTGTGTACCGAGGCCGAAACAAAAGGCATGCAATGCCTCGCATTTTTTGCCCGTTGGGGAGAAGCGAGCACGGCCGCGCTTAAAAAAATAGCAGATTTGAACCGGCAGTTTCCTGTCGCGGGAGTCATCTCTTTGCAAGATTTTGTCATTGGCGGCGGTGAAGGCCGCCAGGCATCACTCAGACATATCGTAGAAATCGGGGTGCCCGTTCTGAAAGCCATTCGTGTCACTGACCGTACGGAAGCGGAATGGCGCTACTCGGACGACGGCCTGCCCTGGGATTCGGTACACTATCGTATTGCCATGCCTGAGTTGCAAGGTATTGGACAGCCCCTTGTCGTAGCCGCAGCCTCTCCTGAAGATACGGACCCTGTGACCGGAGTCCGGCTGACACAAACACTGCCTATTGATGATCAGATCAGTCTGACGATCGGTCGGATAGATGCCTGGCGGCGGCTTCGGCAAAAACAGAATGCCGAAAAGAAGCTCGCCATTATCTATTACAACCATCCGCCGGGACGACATAATATCGGGGCGGATAATCTGGATGTCCCAGCCTCACTGCATGAGATGCTCACCTGGATGAAAAGTGCAGGCTATCGCACCGGTGAGTTGCCCGAAAGCCCGGAAGCGTTGCTCAGGCTTATCCAGGAAAAGGCCACGAACCTGCCGGAAGACCGCCAGGCCATTGCCGCTATGGCTGCAAAGGTGACCAATATATCCAAAGCGAAATATGAGAATTGGCTAGGCGCTCTGCCCGCCAGTCTACAATCTGAAATGGTTGAGGGTCCGCTGGGGTATCTGAATGCCCAGTTGAAACGCATGCTGGCTGAAGGGGAAGTCGTCACTGCGAAAAAACTGGCGAAGCGCGTGACCGGCGATATTGAGCATGTTCTTGAAGGGGTCCGGCACCCGGCAAAAGATCGTGCGCTGAAGCTCCTGCATCAATTACAGGCAGAATATGAACGGGCTATAGGTGGCGAGCCTGATTTTCCGGAAATAGACGCTCTGACACATGCCTTGACAAAAACGGGGATAGAAGGCTTGCGCGGCTGGGGCCCGGCACCCGGCAGGATTATGGTGCATGCCGGAAATATCCTGCTTCCAGGTCTTCGGTTCGGGAATATTTTCATCGGCCCGCAACCTCCGCGCGGTTGGGAACTCAACGAGGAATTGCTCCACGCAAATATGAGCTTCCCACCACCTCACCAGTATCTGGCATTTTATCTGTGGCTCCAGAAAGAGTTTCAAGCCGATGCCCTCGTGCATGTCGGACGCCACTCAACCTATGAGTTCTTACCGCGGCACGGTGTTGGGGTCAGTGCCAGCGATTACCCACTGCAAATTGCTGCGACGATCCCCGGAATCTATCCATATATTGTTGATGGCGTCGGCGAAGGCATACAGGCCAAACGCCGCGGCCTTGCAATCATGGTTGACCATCTCACCCCGCCCCTTGGGGTCACTCCCCTCTATGACGACCTCTTGCGTCTCAGGCAACTCGTCGAATCCTATGAAGCCTCCGGGCCGGATAGTGCGGCCCCGGCAAAAACCCGTGCCTTAACCGCTATGCGGGATTTGATCACTACGCTGAATCTGAAGGATGAACTGAGCGCTTCGATGGAAGAAGAATTGCAAGCGCGGGGTATCAGCTTTGAGGAAGCGGACGGTGAGTTTCTTGTCCATGAGGTGGGGCATTATCTGACCCAGTTGCAGGAAGATTTCATGCCGCGCGGTTTACATATTTTCGGCAGGGAGTGGGACGCTGAGGCGGTTCAACTCATGCTGGCTTCCATTAGTGATGGTGATGACGCCAAGAGTACGGCCTTTCGTTTCCCGCTGCAAAACTCCCCGAAAGCGGAGCGCACTGCTTTTCTCAATGCCCTGAATGGGGCGTTTGTGGAGCCAGGCAAAGGCAACGATCCGATCCGCACGCCTGAGGCCCTGCCGACTGGGCGGAATTTCTATGCGCTCGATAGCTCCGTTTTACCAACACAGCTGGGCTATGCCATGGGACAGGAGTTGGCTGTCAAAGCCGTCGAGGATAACGACACCACAGAAGATGGGCGGGAAGCGGTGATCTTATGGGCTTCTGATACTGTACGGGACGAAGGGGCCATGATTGCCTTCGGGCTGGACTTACTGGGCATCAAGCCGGTGTGGAATACCCGGGGTATTGTCACCGGAATTGAACGCCTGCCCCTGACACACAAGAGGCGCCGTCGCCTGGACACCGTTTTTATCTCCTCGGGCTTGTTCCGCGATTTATACGGCCAACAACTGGTCTTGCTTGATAAGGCGGTGTTGCTTGCCCTGGATGGTTCGAGTCGCCATATTCGTTCGATCCATCCTGATCTGATTCCCGCACTGGATCAGGCGCTGGCGCCGCTCGGAGCACTGGCAACAGGTAGCGCGGAACCGATTGAGGTCAATGACGTTGCCGCGCACTGGATTGCGGATACCCAAAAAGAAATAGCTGCGGGAACAGCGCTCGAACGGGCGGGGGAGAGGGCTGCACTGCGCTTGTTTGGGGCCGCGCCCGGTACATACGGCGCAGGGGTGAACCGGCTGGCAGAACGCTCCGGGGCGTGGGAAGAACGTGAGGAGCTTGGTGCGGTCTATATTGCTCGTATGGGACACGCTTATAGCGCCACCCGGCACGGGATTCCGGCGCATACCGTGTTCAGGCGCCATCTCTCTTCCGTCAAGAATACCTATCTGGGCCGGGCCAGCAATCTGTACGGCTTGCTGGATAATAACGACGCGTTTGATTATCTGGGCGGCCTCAGCCTGGCCGTTGAAACGCTGACGGGCAAAACGCCTGAGAATAAGGTCATTCATCATGCGGACCCTGAAAATGCGAGCCTGCAACCGCTCACCAGCGCGCTTCTGGGTGAGCTGCGTGGCCGGTTCTTGAACCCCGAGTGGTTGAAACCGCTGATGGAACACGGCTATGCGGGCGCGCGGACAATGGGGTCCGAGTTTATCGAGTATCTATGGGGATGGCAGGTCACAAACCCGGATATTATCACCAGCCGCGTGTGGGATGAGGTGGACGCGGTGTATTTGCAGGACCGCTATGATATCGATCTTGACCGTTTTCTTGAGGAGCATGAAAACATCCATGTAAAAATCAATATCGAGGCCATTATGCTGGTCGCTGCGCAAAAAGGTTTTTGGCAGGCGAACGACGAACGGCTTGAAGACCTAGCCAGAGCCTTTGTGAATAAAGTATTGACGCATGGGCTACCAGGCAGCGGCCATACGACACCGGATCATCCCGTTTTTCCCTGGGTCATGCCAAGACTGGCGGCCGATATGGCAAAAGCCTTGCAACAATTGCTTGATGACACCCGCATTGCAGAGGGTGACGTAAACACGGAACGAGCGCCAACCCGCATTACAGAAATAAATCTTGAGGACAGCGGGCAAGTCGATAGTCCAGAAAAGGACACGGCACAGCCTGCTGCTCAAGAAGTCCATTCACAGACGGCCTATTGGCTTATCCTGCTTATCTTCTTATTGATAGTGACAGGGATATGGAGGGGCCGTCGGGTGAGGAAAGAAGCGTAAACCGTGGGAAATATCATTCTGCCCCTGATGCATGATCTTGTCGCGCTGTTACTCTATCCAGTAGCGATCGGGTTAATCTTGCTGGTAGCGATGGCGGTCTTTGAAATCGGCACGGCTCTTGGTGAGCGATACGGAGCGCTCAAACATGTAACCCTGCTCGAAAAAAATCAAGTTGAGTCACAGGGGCGCAAGCGTATTGAACGGGCCGATGTGATTGCGCGGATTGCCCCCATGTTCGGCCTGATGGGAACGCTTATTCCACTGGGGCCGGGATTAGCCGCTTTAGGACAAGGCAATCTCACTATTCTGACCGAGGCGATAACCATTGCCTTTGACACGACCGTCCTTGGTCTGCTCGCCGGGGCGATTGGCTTTGTACTCGGACGTTTTCGCCGTCGTTGGTACGACACGGTAATGGACAAGCTTGAAGCCTTGGAAACAAAGAGCCTGGAAGGGAACAGCAGATGAGTCAGCGTAACTGGCGGCCCAGTCGTTTTACCGGGCAAGCTGATGAACCGCTTGGACCGCTTGCGAACCTGATAGATATCATGCTCGTTTTTACTTGCGGGCTCATTGCCGCCCTCTTTGCTTTAAGCCCCGAACTTGTCAGAGAACTTTCCAGAGACAAAATCATTGAAGAAGGCCGGGAACTCCCGAATGTTCCGGAAGGCATACGTGAGGGTGGTAGTGGACTGAAGCCTGTAGGACAAGTCTACCGAGATCCAGAAACCGGCAAGCTGATCTTGATTAGTGCGGACAGCCCGGATTCATCTGACGGTGAGTAAGCCCCGCCGTGTTTGATGCTACTCATTTTGCCCTCCCACTCAGCCTTCGCGCTCCCGGCTCGCAATAGACGATGACAGCAGCCCGCCATCCACGAGCAGGGTCTGGCCACGAATGAAATCTGCATCCTCAGAGCAGAGAAAGGCGGCCACTGCGGCAATATCTTCCGGCCGGCCTGTCCGACCGGCCGGAGTTTGGGGAATAACATCGCGTTCGTACTGCGCGTAGGCAGCCTCCCCGCCCGCGTACATTTGAGCCGAGTCGGTCTGAATCAGGCCGGGGTTAATGCCGTTGACGGCAATCCCGCGCGGGCCGAGTTCGTGCGCCAGATACATCGTCATGTTTTCCAGGGCAGCCTTGGCCGCACCCAGCAAGCCGTGGCCGGTCAGCATACGCAAAGAGTCAATGCCGGATATGGTGACGATTTTTCCCCGGCGACCGGCCATCAGGGGCACCGCTTCCTGCACGGCAACCAAGGTGCCAGTGATGGTCAGATCAAAGGTCCGAGTCACGTTGTGCTCACCCTGGCGCAGCAATGGCCGAAAGGCGGTGGCCGCGGCATTGGCGATAAAGATATCCAGATGACCGAATGCCGCCTTCACCTGCCGGAACATCGCCCGAACCGCCTCGCTGTCACTCATATCGGCCTGGAACAGCAGCGCCTCGGAGCCCCGCTGTGCGATTTCAGCGGCAACCGCTTCCGCCTCGGCGGTATTCCGGCGGTAATTCACGCCGATCCTTGCTCCCTCGGACGCCAGCCGCAGGGCAATCGCTCGGCCGATGCCCCGCGAAGAGCCGGTGATAAGAGCCACTTTGTCTGCGAAACGCACGCACGTATTCCTTTCGGCCTTAGCCTGCCATAGTCAGCCCACCGCTGACGGACAGGACCTGGCCGGTCACGAAATCCGCATCCGGCGAGGCAAAAAACGCAACGGCGTTTGCAATTTCTTCGGGCTGCCCCAACCGTCGAAACGGGACCGCGCGGGTCATGGCGCTGATAATCTTGGCCCCTTTTTCTCCTGATGAAACCTGCTGGAGCAGCGCCGTATCCGTGGGACCGGGACAGATCACGTTGACGTTGATCTTCGCACGTGCCAGTTCACGCGCCAGCGTCTTGGAAAAGCCGATAATCCCGGCTTTACAGGCCGAATAGACCGCCTCTCCGGTCGAACCGACCCGGCCGGCGTCCGAGCTGATCGAAATAATCTTGCCCTGGCCGCGCTCGGCCATCTGCGCCGCCACCGTATGGCAAAAATTAATGGGACCGCGCAGATTGATCGCGATCACCTTATCCCAGGTCTCGGGCGCACTCTGGAGAAAAGGCTCGATCTTGTCCCAACCGGCATTGTTCACCAGCACGTCAATCGGTCCCCAGCTATCCGTCACCTGTCTCACGCAGGCCTGGACCTGATCGAGCTGAGTCACATCGGTCCTGACCACCTGAGCCTGCCCGTCGGCGGCCAGAATATCGTCGGCTGTTTTCCGGGCTTCGTCTTCCAGAATATCGGCAATGGCGACTTTGGCTCCCTCCTCGGCCAGACGCAAACAAATCGCCCGGCCTATGCCTCGACTGCCGCCGGTCACCAGCGCGACCTTATCTTTGATACGCATGCATTCCTCCTCCTCGAGAACGGTCAAATCTCCGCACGATTTACCTCGGCCATGTCCGGGCTCCAGATACGGGCGTAAATTCGTCTTGGCTTATTGGATGCTGCTTATACCCTTCTCTATGGAGCCGGACCTTCTCGGCAAGAGAGCGCCGTTTGAGCGATAGCTCTGAAGCATCTTCCTGCTCCAGCAAGTCGGCCCGCGAGGCAGCAGCATCAAGGTCAACGCCCGGCAGCAGCCCTTTCCCCTTGACGGTCGTGAGGCGGACCCGGTCTTTTTTTCGCATAGGTCAAGGCATATTGAGGAGACACGAATATGTCAATATAAACAGCGATGAGCGAACCGACGTCTTTGCTCAACAGGCGAGATAGATATAATACATGACAGACTGGAAAGAAGGGAGAAACCGACTCGTGCTCGATACCCTGCAACGCCCGGTCAAGGACCTGCGTATTTCCGTCACCGACCGGTGTAATTTTCGCTGCACCTATTGCATGCCACTGGACGACTACGACTGGCTGGACAAGAGCGAGGTGCTGACGTTTGAGGAAATCACGCGCTTGGCCCGCCTGTTTATTCAGCTTGGGGTTGAAAAAATTCGTTTAACCGGGGGCGAACCCTTGGCCCGGCGAGACCTTGAGCAACTCGTCAAAAGCCTGTCCGACCTCGACGGCCTACGTGATCTGTGTCTCACCACGAACGGCTCAACCCTGGCGGAAAAAGCCCAGGCCCTGAAAGCGGCTGGCTTACGCCGGCTGAACGTCAGCCTCGACAGCCTCAAACCCGAGCGCTTTCGGCGCATTACCAAGCGCGGCGACTTGCAGAAAGTTCTGCACGGCCTGTTTGTGGCCAAGGAGCACGGGTTCTCGCCGATTAAGCTCAACGCGGTCATCGAACGCGGCGTGAATGATGATGAGATTATCGATCTGGTGACGTTCTCGCTTGAGCACGGCTTTGCCATCCGTTTCATCGAGTTCATGGATGTGGGCAATGCCAATCACTGGCAGTCGGACACCATCGTGCCCAAGCAGGAAATCCTGGACATCATCAACACGCGTTTTCCCCTGCGGGAAGTAGGCCGAAAAGGCGGCAGCGCACCGTCGGTGGACTATCAGTGTGTAGACGGCAGCGGTGATATCGGGGTGATCGCCTCGGTCACCGAGCCGTTCTGTGCGTCTTGTACGCGCGCGCGGCTGACCGCGGACGGCAGACTGGTGACCTGTCTCTTTGCCAACACCGGCCACAATCTCAAGGTTCTGCTGCGTGGTGGGGCCAGTGATGACAGGCTGCTCGACGTGCTGCAACAGGTCTGGCTCCAACGGACGGACCGCTACTCGGAAGAACGCTTGGCCGCCCTGCGTTCGGGAGCCGGCTACGACCCCAAAGAGCATAAAAAAATCGAGATGATTAGTCTGGGCGGGTAAAGTCGCGCTACCTGGGACACGTCGCTCGAGTCAGAACGTCGTCGAAAACTCCGGCAGCACGGCAAGCGTCTTCAGGTCGTAAATCTCAACCGTGCCGCCACCGCCCTCTTCTAGGGTCAGCATGCCAACCGTGCCCGGCTGGGCCGCGTAATTGTGCGGATAGGTCGGACTGCCGGGATTAATGACCAGGACATCGGCGTAGCGTTGGATGCGCTCGACATGGGTATGGCCGCAGACAATAATATCGGTCCGCCGACCAAAGGCCCGCTCCATCGTCCGCTCAATCGGCCAGTGCGGATATTCGTTCGGATCCAACACATCGTGCACCAGCCCCAACGTGTAGCCGGCGCACTGCGTCACAACGGTCTCGTGCAGTCGAGGGTCTTCCGGGACGACCGCGCGTCCGCCCGAGCCTTCGTCGCCATTGCCCCGACACGCCACCACCGGCGCGATCGCTTCGAGCCAGTCCAGCACGGCAAGGCAGTGCAGGTCGCCGGCGTGGACAATCAGGTCAACCCCGGCGAACACCGTCCGTACCTGGCTCGGGAGTTCGGGCATGGCCTCAGGGATATGCGAGTCGGCGATGAGTCCGATTTTCATACCAAGGAAAACTGTCCGTGAGCGTTTTCTCGTGATGATATACCGGCTGGACATCCGAGAAGCAACGTGCCAACAATGACACCATCCAACCAAGCAAGGGGGGAAGATGCCTATGGATCACGCGACACATCTGCCTCTGGCGACGCTGAGTGAGGAAGAGGAATTATTTCGGACGATGGTGCGGGAGTTCGCCGAGGAACAGGTCAAACCCCACGTCATGGAGATGGACCGCGCGGCCAAGATCCCCCAGGGGCTGATTGCCCAACTCTTTGACTTGGGGGTCATGGGCATCGAAATCCCCGCCAGCTATGGCGGCGCGGATGCCAGTTTCTTTATGTCGATTCTGGCCATTGAAGAGTTTGCACGGATTGACCCGGCGGTCGCCACCTGTGTGGATGTCCAGAATACCCTGGTCAACAATGCCCTCGTCCGCTGGCTCAACCCTGACCAGAAAGCTCAGTTTTTCCCTCGCCTGGCCACAGACACGGTCGGGGCCTATTCCTTATCCGAGTCCGGTTCCGGGAGCGACGCCTTTGCCATGCAGACCCGCGCGCGGCCGGAGGGCGATACCTTTGTGCTGAACGGCCAAAAGATGTGGACCACCAATGGCGCCGAAGCCGGGGTGTATCTGCTCTTTGCCAATGCCGACCCGGACAAGGGCTATAAGGGCGTGACCGCCTTCATGGTCGAACGCGATATGCCAGGTTTCAGCGTCGGGAAAAAAGAAGACAAACTTGGGATTCGCGCCAGTTCGACCTGTGAGCTGATTCTCGAAGACGTCCGGGTGCCGCGCAGTCAGGTCGTGGCAGAAATCGGCCAGGGCTATAAAGTCGCGATTGAGACCCTGAACGAAGGCCGGATTGGGATCGGAGCGCAAATGACCGGTCTGGCCCAGGGGGCCTTTGAGTGTGCGCTGGGCTATGCCAGAGAGCGTTCACAGTTTGGGCGGGCGATTACAGATTTTCAGGCCGTCCAATTCGAGTTGGCCGAGCTGGCGACCGAGATCGAGGCCGCCCGGCTGATGGTGTATAACACGGCCCGCCTCAAAGAGAGCGGACAACCGTTTGCCCATTCCGCGGCCATGACCAAATTCTTTTGCTCCCAGGTCGGTGAACGGGTGGCCTCGCGCGCGCTGGAGATTTTCGGTGGTGTGGGTTTTACCAAAGACTATCCTGCCGAGAAGTTCTACCGGGACGCCAAGATCGGCAAAATCTATGAGGGCACCTCGAATATGCAACTCAGAACCATAGCCGCCAACCTACTGAGGAGCTGAGACATGCCGCAACGTGTTGTGACTGACACCATGGCCGGGCTGAAGTTGCCCGACTTCGACACCTGGAGCGAGCGGGTTGCGACCGTGCTCGGTCAAAACCCTGGGCCGTTCACCGGCCCCGGAACCAACACCTATCTGGTTGGCACGAGCAAACGACCATTGCTGCTCGACACAGGAATCGGCCTGGAGGTCTACGACCCCTTATTGGAACAGGGCCTGTCCGAAACCAAAGGCGCCAATGAACTCCAGGAGATTGTCCTCACCCATGTCCATCAGGACCATATCGGCGGGGTGCCCAATGTGCAGAAACGTTTTGGCGAACTCAGCGTCTCAAAACATCGCTGGCCGGAAAAGGACGCGGCCTACACCTTCCCACTGACCTATATCGAAGACGGCGCTACCATCGAGACCGACGGGGCCACCCTGCACGCGATCCATACGCCGGGTCATGCCAAGGACCATCTGTGTTACTACCTCGAAGAGGAAAAAGCGCTCTTTACCGGAGATCTGGTGCTGGGAGCCGGAACGACGGTCGTACCGGAAGAAGGCGGCGGCTTGATTGACTATATGGCCTCACTGCGCAAGCTGCTCGACCTTGATCTATCGGTGATTTATCCCGCTCACGGCCCGGCGATTCGCGAGCCGTATAAAAAACTGAACGCCTACATCGCCCACCGCGAGTTGCGCGAGCAGCAGGTGCTGGACGCACTTGGCGCCGGACTGACCAGAATTCCAGACATGGTGAAGCGTATTTATGTGGACGTGCCCGAGTTTCTGCACGCCGCGGCCGGGAACTCCGTGCAGTCCCACCTGATTAAGCTGGAAAAAGAAGGTATGGTGAAAAACGAAGGTGAGGAGTGGGCGTTAGCGTAGAGAATCGTCGAATGGCGCTTCGCCCACCCAACCTGCCGCACCTAACTGAACAACACCTTAGCCATTTCCGACCGGTATCGATCAGCTAATTCACTCCGAGCGCCAACCACCTCAAAAATTTCGAGCATGGCTTTCCGCGCGCCTTCGTCTCGGAAGGTGCGGTCTTTCTTCACGATCTCCAGATATTCGGCAAGCGCCTCTTCATAGCGAGTCGAAGCCGCCAGAATCTGGGCAAGGTCAAACCGTGTGTCCAGATCGTTCGGGTCGGCCTCAATTTTCTCGCGACAAGCGACCTCTTCATCGGCGCTGGCTCCGGTCTGTTTGACGCGTATCTGAGCGGCTACCTGCTGCGCTTCGGCATGCTCCTGCGTATGTGGCAGGACACGGCCAAGCAGGGTAAGCGCGTCCGCGTGTTCTTCCTTGCCCATCAGAAGACGGGCCAGCCCGAGCAGTGCCTTCGGCTGCCGCTCGTCCTTTGAGAGGGCGGCGCGATAGAGACTCTCGGCTCCTTGCTCCTTTCCCTGGTCTTGCAGGTCCTGGCCTTGCTGGGCCAGCGCGTCGGCCTCGGACGGCATCAGTTCTTCAATAAATTGGCGAATCGCCGGCTCGGGCAGAGCGCCCAGAAACTCGTTGGCAATAGCGCCCTCCTTGACGGCCTTCACCGCCGGAATACTGCTGATCTGAAAGGATTGGGCCAGAGCGGGATTTTCATCAACATTCACCTTCGCCAGAACGAACTTACCGGCTTGTTCGTCCGCGAGTTTCTCCAACACCGGGCCGATAGCACGACAGGGACCGCACCACGGAGCCCAAAAATCCAGCACAACCGGGACGCTGTACGAGCGTTCGAGCACGTCCTGCTCAAAGTCTTTTTCATTGATGTCAACGGTCCATTCGCCCATGAAGTTCCCCCTGCACGATTGTCTCTTGTTTTTTGAAGCGATGGGACATGATGACCCATGCCCGCTTCCTCAGGAGGGCCATCCTACCATACCGCCTCCGCTCCTTCCATCTTGCCAGCCTCTACCAAATCTGAGAAAGGTATAGCTCTTTCAGCAGCCACGTCCCAAGAGAAAGATAGGACATAAAGGGGTAGATCATGGCGAGCAAGACGATGTTTGAGAAAATCTGGGAGTCGCACGTGGTGCGGACCGAAGAGGACGGCACCGCGCTCTTGTATGTTGATCGTCACCTCACCCACGAGGTGACTTCTCCACAGGCGTTTGAGGGCTTACAACTGGCCGGCCGGAACGTGCGTCGTACCCAGGCGACGATAGCCGTGCCCGACCATAACGTGCCAACAACAGACCGGGACAAACCGATTGAGGATGCAGTGGCAGCCAAGCAGATTGAAGCTCTCCAGGAGAACTGTCGGACAACCGGCGTCCCAATTTTCGACATAGACGATATCCGTCAGGGCATTGTGCATGTGATCGGACCGGAGCAAGGGCTCACCCTGCCGGGTATGGTTATTGTGTGCGGGGATTCCCATACCGCCACACACGGCGCGTTTGGCGCCCTAGCCTTTGGCATTGGCACCAGCGAGGTTGAGCACGTGTTAGCCTCCCAATGCCTGCTCCAAAAGAAGGCCAAAACCATGCAGGTGCGGGTGGAGGGCGAGTTGCCCGAGCGGTGTTCCGCCAAAGATATTATCCTGGCTATTATCGGCAAAATCGGGACGGCCGGCGGAACCGGGCATGTCATCGAATACACGGGCTCGGCCATCCGGGCACTGTCAATAGAAGGCCGCATGACGCTGTGCAATATGTCCATTGAGGGCGGCGCGCGGGCCGGTATGGTCGCGCCGGACGAAAAGACGTTTGCCTATATCAAGGACCGCCCGTTTGCACCCAAGGGCGAGCTGTTCGAGCGGGCGGTAGCGGCCTGGCAGCAACTGCCGTCAGACCCGGACGCCAGCTTTGATAAGACCATAGAACTGAAAGCGGAAGACATCGCCCCCCAGGTCACCTGGGGTACGAATCCGGGCATGGTTACCGATATTACCGGCGCCGTGCCAGACCCGGCCGATATGCCCTCGCCGGAAACGCAAGAAGCCACGCAACGGGCCCTGGCCTATATGGATCTGAAAGCCGGAACCCCCATAACGGCAATTCCGGTCGACCGGGTCTTTATCGGCTCCTGTACCAATTCACGCATCGAGGACCTGCGCATTGCTGCCCACTATGCAAAGGGTAGAAAGGTCGCCTCGACCGTCAACGCCTTGGTAGTGCCAGGCTCCGGCCTGATCAAAAAGCAGGCCGAGGACGAAGGGCTCGACCTCATTTTCAAGGACGCAGGCTTCGAGTGGCGCGAGGCCGGCTGTTCCATGTGTCTGGCCATGAACGCCGACACCCTTCAGCCGGGTGAGCGCTGCGCCTCAACCAGCAACCGTAATTTTGAAGGCCGTCAGGGCAAGGGCGGGCGTACCCATTTGGTCTCCCCGGCCATGGCCGCAGCCGCGGCTATCGAAGGCCGCTTTGTCGATATCAGAAACTGGAGCTAAATCCGCATTGGAGACATAAAGGAAACCGCTATGGACGCTTTTACCACGCTCACAGGTATTGTTGCCCCGCTCGACCGGGTGAATGTCGATACCGATCAAATTATCCCCAAGCAGTATCTCAAGACCATTAAGCGCACGGGCCTGCGGGAAGGGTTGTTCTCGGATTGGCGCTACGCCAGCGACGGCAATCCCCAGGACGGCTTTGTCCTCAATCAACCGCGCTATACCGGCGCGAGCATTCTCCTGGCGCGGGACAATTTCGGCTGTGGCTCGTCGCGCGAGCACGCACCGTGGGCCTTGTTGGACTATGGGTTTCGGTGCGTGATCGCCCCCAGTTTTGCCGATATCTTTTTTAACAACTGCTTCAAAAACGGTATGCTGCCGGTTGTCCTGACAAACGCAGAAGTCGATCAATTATTCACCGCAGTCGAACCCCAGCCGGGCTATCAACTCAGCGTGGACCTGGCGGCCCAAACCGTCACGACACCGGGGGGGAGCAGTTTTCATTTCGACATTGATCCCTTTCGGAAAAACTGTCTGCTCAACGGCTTGGATGAAATCGGGCTCACCCTGCAAAACGATGCCGATATCACGGCCTATGAGCAACGCCGCAAAAACGAAGCGCCCTGGCTGTTTCCGGATTTGGGGTAGAAAATACTCGCCATGTCCTCGTATCCCCTCACCACCCGAGAAGTCGCCTTGCTGCAGCAGGCAGCGGGCATGGCGGGCGACCGGCTGGCGCGACAGGAGAATGACGCCGGGGTCCGCTCCATGGAGACCCTCCTGGCTCACCTCGAAGAGGAACAGCCACAAACCGTCAGCCTCAATCTGCTCCAACGCGAGGTCCTCGGAAAAATGCTGATGAACCTGTCTTTCGATCTGCTTCGAGAGGATAAGGACGAGCGCTCGGCGCTGGCCGAGGAATTGGCTGAACGTTTGTTTCAAGACGGCGAAGGAGAAGACGCATGAAATTTGGTGTTGTCATCCGCAATATGGGTCCGGCCGCGACCCGGGACACGCTCGGTGCGTGCGTGCAGGCCGTGGAAGAAGCCGGTTTTGATGCCGCGTTTGTAGTCGATCATCTGGCCATTCCACCGGATCAAACTGAAGGATCGGGCGGACGCTATTTTGAGCCGCTGACGACGCTGGCCTATTTTGCCGCGCTGACCCGGAAAATTCAGCTCGGTATTTCCGTCCTGGTCTTTCCCTACCGGCCTGCCGTGTATATGGCGAAGCAGGTGGCCACCCTCCAGGAACTCTCAGGCGAGCGGCTTATCCTGGGTGCCGGGGTCGGCTGGATGCGGCCGGAATTTGAAGCCCTGGGCGTGGACCCGCGCAAGCGGGGCGCCATTACCAACGAAACCCTCGAAGTCGTCCATCAGTTGTTTGATAACGATGTGAGTGCGTACGACGGGACTCACATCAAATTCCCCGAGTTTGTCTTTGCCCCGCGTCCGGCGCGTCCGCCCATCTGGGTTGGGGGAGCCGGCCCCAAGGCCATTGAGCGGACCATCAAATGGGGCGACGGCTATTATCCGATCGGACTCCAGTCGGGAGAGTTGGCCCAGGTTGCCGCCCATTTACGCGAGGAATCCGAAAAGCACGGACGGTCCATGCCCGCCCTGATCGTCGGCGGCATGATCCGCGAGGGCAGCCCAGAACCCATGATCGATCGCATATCGGCCATGAAAGAGGCCGGGGCCAATTACTACGTTCTGGGGCTGGGACGCTACGCTGATGCCGCGACCTTCCGCAGTGGCATAGAGCGCTTTGCCGCCGAGGTTATGCCGAAGATTCAGTAAGCGGGCTCATTCCCGGCATCCCTCCCCCTCCAAGGAGGGGTGGCCGTGGGTCGGGGTGGGTTCCCTCTCTGGACCATGGCCAATTGAGGAACGAGAGCAGGGCTATCAGGTTTCCACACTCTCCGCCTTACCCTCTCTCCCGTGCCACTTCCAATAAACGCGCCGGAAAGTCTGACATCACCCCGTCTACACCGAGGTCAAGCAGGCTGCGCATCTCGTGTGGCTCATTAATCGTCCACGCATGGATTTCCACATTGAGTTGGTGCGCGGCGGCAATCGTTTGTTCCGTCACTAACGGGATATTCTGATATGTGGGTGGGATCTGAAGCGCCTGACCGGGCGGCTGATAGCCGTCTAGCTGACCGGTTGCAACGCGCTGGATAAAATCGACCACTTCGTTATAGCCAAAATTCGTCGGGATATCCGGGGCCAGGGTTCGTACGCGCGCCAACACCACATCATGTTCTGACGCAATGATAACGTCATCTGCCTTGCCGCAGTCTTTGATCACCGCAATCACCGGTTCTTCGATGGGCGGGTCGGATGGCTTGATCTCAACCGTAAATTTTACCTGCGGAAAGCTCTCCAGCACCTCTTGGAGCGAAGGAATAATGACGTCCGACGCGCGGAAAGGGAGCGTCTTGCCCTCGTCCGGCGAAAACCGATAGCCCGCGTCGAGCTGTTGCAGGGCAGCAAGGGAATAGTTCCGAACCTCACCCAGACCATTGGTCGTCCGCTCGATGGTCGCGTCGTGGATGACCATGACCTGCCCATCCTCAGACGCATGTACATCCAACTCAATATACTCAACGCCCGCATCCACAGCCCGCTGAAACGCGGCCATGGTATTCTCGGGCGCTTCCCCGCTAGCGCCCCGGTGTGCAAACAGTCTGGGTTTCGGTCCGTCAAAAAATGTTGTCATACAGTCCGCCTTGGAAACAAGACTATAAATACACCTCCATGTCCAGTCGATCAAAGGTGCTCACCGGACGTTTGCGCTGGCGGGGCGACTCCCGCTCTTCAGTTTCGACCAATCCCAGGTTCTCCAAGACTTTCAGGTCCGTACTGACATTCTTTATATCTCTACCTGCCAACGTGGCCAATTGGCGCACTGATTGAGGATCGTTTCGCCGGATCAATCTCAGGAGTTCAAGACGTTTTGGCGTCAGTGTCCGAGCCATCTCCTTGATGCTGGGAAAGGAGAGAACCGGTGTGGACCGTGGGAGTTTTTCGCATTTCCGTGACGCTTTGGCAACAGTAGAAAATGCCTCGCGGACCTGATCGAAAAAATCGTCCTCTGGCTGCACGACAATCTTCATCCGTTTTAGCTTCATACCAGAGCAAACGTCCGCTTTCCGCCCCGACCGCTGATATTCCTGTCACCTACCACAGCTCCCGAACATCCAGGACGAATCCGGGCAAGACGGCTTCACCGTCGAGTGAAGCCGGATCATCACGGGTCTCAACGGTCTGCTTCGAGCGGTAGATATGGACGCACTTTTCAAGCGGATCAATCAGCCAGCCGAGCTGGGCACCGGTGGCAAGATACTCCTGCATTTTTTCTTGCAGGGTAGCGAGACGATCCTGTTGCGAGCGAAGCTCGACCACAAAGTCGGGACACAGCGGGGCAAAGCCGTTCTGCTGTACTTCGGTCAAAGCCTCCCAACGGACGCGTCTCAGCCATGAGACATCCGGTGAACGTTTTGCACCATTCGGCAACATGAACTCGGTTGAAGAATCGAAGACCAGACCGGTTCCGTCCGTTTCGGCCCAGTTTGCTAAACGCTGGGTAATTCTACTATTCCGCCATCCCGTCTTTGATCCTGTTGGAGGCATAATCACCAACTCGTGCTCTGCGGTTAGTTCAAGGCGCAACTCCGGGTTCTCTTGACACAAAAGCACGAACTGTTCATCCGTCAGTTGTACCGCCCGCACATTGATTTTCACCGGAATGGAATATTCCGCCCAACCCGGCCAAGCTGGTTTGCTTACTTGAGGCATCTTTATTCTCCGTAGTTTTTCAGCCTAGAACGCCACCTGCCATTTTTCAACGCCCGCCGAGATTCCGTGAGGTGTCCATTGAGAATACTGGCTCACTCTTTTACAGTCAGACAAAACACCGACCTGAGTTGTGACAAAGGAGCGTCCCATGTGGCCGGATAATAAACGCTGTGCGGTTGGCCTGAGTTTTGACTTTGATGCGGAAACACTCTGGTTTCGGACTATGCGCCAGCCCTTTCCAGGTCAGCTATCGCGCGGCGAGTACGGGGCGCGGGTTGGGGTGCCGCGTATTCTCAACCTGCTCAAAAAATATGACCTCAAGGCAACGTTCTTTGTGCCGGGCTGGTCGGCGGACACCCACCCGCAGTTGGTTGAACAGATGTACGCCGACGGGCATGAAATCGGGCATCACGGCTATGAGCACGAGTTTGTCGCCAACAAGGGTCGCGAGGCCGAGCTGGAGGTGTTGTTGAAGGGGACAGAGAGCCTCAAGCGTATTACCGGCCAGGCGCCACAGGGCTACCGCTCTCCAGCCGGCAATACCGGCCCGCATACCTTTGACTTATTGCTCGACCACGATTTTCTGTACGACAGCAGCCTGGTTGGCGACGATAACCCCTACTGGCTCACAACCCCACAGACCAAACGTCAGCTCCTGGAGATTCCCTTTAGTTGGGAGTTGGACGATGCGCCGCATTTTCTGTTCAGCTTCTCTCCCTATTTCGCTGGCATGTCGAGCCAGAATAAGGTGTATGAAATCTGGGAGGCCGAGTTTGACGGTGCCTATGCGGACGGCGGCTTTCTCGGCATTGTTATGCACCCGCAGGTTATTGGCCGCCGCTCGCGCATGGCCATGCTGGAGCGGCTGATTCAACATATCCTGGAACATGAGGGCGTCTGGTTTGCAACGCACCGTGAAGTCGCGCAGGCGTGGATAGCGGAAACCACACCCTAAGCGTACACAGCGCCCAATTGATTGACCCTCAACAGAGCGAGTGTTAGGTTGATGCCCACGCGTTAAGCCCGAGGAGAAACGTATGAACAGCGTGCATGACATGGGTGGTATGACCTGCTACGGCCCGGTCAAACCGGAAGAGAATGAGCCGATCTTTCATGCCGAGTGGGAGAAGCGCGTGTTTGCCATGACCATGCTCGGCATGGGCCAACTCGACACGCTCGACGCCTTTCGGCACGCGATCGAACGCATGGACCCCGTCCATTATCTCTCCTCGACCTACTATGAACACTGGCTGGCCGCACTGGAAACCCTGGCTGTGGAAAAAGGGGTGCTCACCCCAGAGGAATTAGCAACCGGAGTCGCCCAAGAGGCCGGCAAGCGAACAGAAGGTCCGCTTCCGCCGGAGGCGGTCCCGGCAGTTGTACAAGGCGGGGCACCCTGCAATCGGACAGAAGGTCGTCTGACCTCACGTTTCTCAGTTGGTGACCAAGTTCGGGCCCGTAACCTGAATCCAACCGGTCACACCCGACTGCCCCGCTACGTCCGCGGGAAAAACGGGACGATAGCCCAAGTCTACGGCACCTTTGTGTACCCGGATACCAATGCTCACGGCCAAGGCGAACAGCCACAGCCGCTGTATTCGGTCTGCTTTACCGCCCAGGAACTCTGGGGCCCGGAGGCGGCCACGACAGACAATCTGTATATCGACCTGTGGGAAGATTATCTCGACCCAGCCTAAGGAGAAGAGTCATGAGTGACGATCATCCTCACGGCCATAGCGCCCACGATGCTCCGCCCAACCCCTATCTGGAGAAACACACCACTCCCGAACAGACCGCGGCCTTGGAGAAGCGGGTACAGGCCCTAGAGTCCTTACTCGTTGCCAAAGGTCTGGTCTCTTCGGAAACGCTCGACAAGCTGGTTGAAACATATGAGAACGACCTCGGGCCGACCAATGGGGCCAAGGTTGTTGCTCGGGCCTGGGTCGATCCCGCGTATAAAGAGCGCTTGCTCAAAGACGCCACCGCAGCCATTGCGGAACTCGGCTTCAGCGGCCTTCAGGGCGAGCATATGGTCGTGGTTGAGAACACCCCAGACACCCATAACCTGGTCGTCTGCACCCTGTGCTCCTGCTATCCGTGGCCGGTTCTGGGCCTGCCGCCGGCCTGGTTCAAGGACGCGGCCTATCGCTCGCGTTCGGTGGTGGACCCGCGCGGCGTCCTGCGCGATTTCGGGCTTACGCTTGACGAATCAACCGCGGTGAAGGTCTGGGACAGTAGTGCAGAAATCCGCTATATGGTGCTACCCGAACGTCCCGCCGGAACCGAGGGCATGAGTGAAGAAGAACTCACCGCGCTGGTTAGCCGTGACGCGATGATTGGCGTCACCAAGGTCGGACCTCCAGCAGCATGAAACCTACGCCCGATCGCAAGATCTCAAATATGGAGGGGGACTCTGCCCTTCCGCGAAAGAGCGGCGAGCTCGTCTTTCACGACGCCTGGGAACGGCGCGCCTTTGCCCTGGCCGTGGCCCTGTGTGAGCAGGGGCAGTATCAGTGGGACGATTTTCGGGATCATTTGATTGCAGAAATTGGCGCCGCGGATAAGGCCCGCGCCGACAAGCCGGGCACCCCCGTGACCGGCTACTATGAACACTGGCTGGCTTCGTTGGAAAAGGTCCTGATCGAAAAGGGACTCTGTACACAAGACCAACTCCGGGCGGGCGGGGGAGAAGGGACGTCTCCCCAGACCCCACCACCGGGCGGGTCGCAACGCCCCGTCCCGCGCGTGCCGCGACCGATCTAACCAATCCGGGAATGCGGCAGGCTAGCCGTTGAGCGCGTCAAGCCCGGCTTGCGAGCAGGCCACGTCTTCATCGACCGTGCCGCCGCCAACACCGATCCCACCGATGACCTCTCCATCAACGACAATGGGCAGCCCGCCCCCGACCATGGTCGCCCTAGAGAAATGCGACAAGCCGACGACCAGAGACTGATCGTCTTTGATGGCGCTGTAGAGGTCTTGTGTCCCTACCCCAAACAACGAGGTAAATGCCTTGCGTTGACAGCCTTCCACCCCAAGCAGCGGGGCGCCGTCCATACGGCCAAACGCCTTGAGGTTGCCGCCATCGTCAACAACCGCGACGTTCTGTTTGCAGCCCAGCTCCTCCGCCTTGGCGACGGCCGCGGCCACCATTTTTGCGGCAGATTCATACGAAATTGTGCTCTTGGCGTAGGTCTTTGCCATAGTCAGTCCTCCTCTTCGGCTATCCGTATGCGGCCTGCGGACAAGAGTCAAGCTGCGTCCGCCCCTTTCCCTTGATCCGGTGATACCAGACAGGATAGTGTCCGAGGGAGGAAGGAGGGGCATGGGTATGTTTCTCATGCGTTTTACCGAGCGAGCCTATGTAGACTACTCGGAAGAAGATGTTCGTCAGAGTTTTCGTAGCGCGGTCCGCCTGACGTTTCCGAATGCCTATTTCAATCCAAGCCTGGGGGCGGACCTGTATAATACCTATCTCGACGAGTACGAGTACGCCGAAGAGGTTGGCTTCGACGGCCTGATGCTGAACGAGCATCATAATACCCCGACGTGTATGGGGGCGGCCATGAATCTCGAAGCCGCCATCCTGGCCCGTACCACCAAGCGGGCAAAAATCGTCCTGCTGGGCAATCCGCTCCCGATTTTCGATAACCCGCTACGACTGGCCGAGGAGCTGGCGGAGATCGATATGATCTCTCGGGGCCGACTCGTGTCAGGCTTCGTGCGGGGAACGGGCATCGAGAGCTGGGCAACGAATACCAACCCGGTGTATAACCGCGAGCGTTTTGAAGAGGCGCATGACCTGATCATCAAAACCTGGACAACCCCAGGGCCGTGGCGCTGGGAAGGTAAGCATTACCAGTTTCGGGTGGTCAACCCCTTTGAGCGGCCGCTCCAACAGCCGCATCCGCCCATCTGGATTCCCGGTATCGGCAGCCCGGAGACGCTGATCTGGTGTGCCCAGCACCACTACCCCTACATCTATCTGGAAACCGACCCCCAGGTGACCCTGGACCTGACCGCCATTTATACCGAGGCCGCTAAGCAGGTGGGCTATGAACCGGGTCCACAAAACTTTGGCTATCTTGTGCGCGTCCATGTCCAGGACACGGACGAAAAAGCATATGAGGTCGGCAAGGGCTTTCTGATTGGGAATGCCGGTGTCGGTCGCGTGCCGCTACCGGGAGACTTCATGGCCCCACCGGGCTATAACTCGCGCGAAGGAGCCAAGCGCATTGTCGACCAGTACCGGCGCTATTCGCTCCGGCCTGACCCCCTCTACGGCGGCGTTGATTCCGCGGGCTGGGAGAAGGTTGTGGAAAGCAACCGGGTTATTGTCGGCAACCCGGACACGGTGATCAGAAAATTACGCGAAGTCCTCAGCGTTGTCCGCCCCGGCATTCTTGGCGTCTGGACAAACGATGGCACCATCGGGCATGCAGACACGATGCGCTGCTTAGCCCTGATGGAGCATGACGTGCTCCCGGCAGTCCGGGAAATGGGAAAAGAGCTGGGGCTGCCCGGACCCTTTGAACAAGCCCCGTAGCATACCGAGAGATACGCTCATGCCAGAACACGCGGAACACGCTATCGAAGTTGGCGGCGCCCAAATTCATTATCTGAAAGGCGGCCAGGGCAAGCCGCTGATCATGCTGCACGGCGCGGAAGGCAGTCTGGGCTGGCGGCAATATCATGAACAGTTAGCCGAGTCCTTTACCGTCTATGCGCCAACCTGTCCGGGCTTTGGACAATCCGAGCGTCCCCCCTGGCTCGAATCCTTCACGGACCTGGCCCGTTTCAGTTTATGGCTGTTGGACGCGCTGGACCTGCCTCAGGTGACCCTGGCCGGCCACTTCATCGGCGGCTGGCTGGCAGCAGAAATGGCGGTCATGTCGCCGAGAACATTTGAGCGGCTCATTCTGATTGACGCGGCCGGTATCCAACCGCGGGACGGCGAAATTGCCGATATCTTTCTGCACGGACAAGAGGGTACCAGACAACTGGCGTATTTCGATCCGCAGCAGGTTGCCGAGTATGCCGAACTGTTCCAGGGTAAGCCGTCCAAGGAAGAGCGCGACATACAAACGCGTAACCAGGAAACCCTGGTCCGCTACTGTTGGAAGCCGTATATGTTCAGCCCCAGTCTGCCTGGGCTGCTAGGCCGGGTGCATTTGCCGACTCTGATTATCTGGGGTCAGGACGATCGGATCGTACCGCTGGAGTGCGGCACCTTGTATCAGCACGCGCTACCCAACGCCCGCCTGGAGATTATTCCGCAATGCGGCAACTGTCCGCCACTGGAAAAGCCGGCCGAATGTGTCCGGCTCATACGTAATTTTCTGACATGATGTGCACTCGGATGAAAGGAAAACGCCATGCCACTCCATCCCCAGGTTGCAAAAGCCCTCGAACAGATGGCCGCTGCCGGCCCACCCTTACATCATCTCTCACCCCAGGAAGCGCGGGCCGCCATGGAAGCCGCGCGGGGTGCGACGGCTGACCCCGAGCCGGTCGGTACGGTCGAAGACCGACTGATACCCGGGGTTGCCGGCAAACAGCCCATCCGTGTTTACACTCCCACCGGGGACGGGCCATTTCCCCTATTGGTCTATTTTCACGGGGGTGGCTGGGTGGTCGGCAGTCTGAACACGGTGGATGCCTCCTGCCGCGCCTTGGCCAATCTTGCCAACTGTGTGGTGGTCTCCGCAGACTACCGCCTCGCGCCGGAAGACAAATTCCCAGCAGCGGTCAATGACTGCTACGCTGCGACACGGTGGGTGGCGTTCAACGCAGCCGCCTTGAACGGAGACGCCTCTCGGCTGGCGGTGGGCGGTGAGAGTGCCGGCGCCAACCTGGCAGCCGCGGTGACCCTAAAGGCACAAGAGAGTGGCCTGCCAGCTCTGATTTATCAATTCCTCATGTACCCGGTCACGGCGCACGCAGTAGACCTGCCGTCGCACACGGACAATGCGGAAGGCTATTTTCTGACAACCGAGATGATGGAGTGGTTCTGGAATCACTATCTCGCCAGTGGGGCGGATGGACAAAACCCGCTGGCATCTCCCCTGCACGCCTCAGCCGATCAATGCCGCTCCCTGCCGCCGGCTTTTATTGCCACCGCGGAATACGATCCTCTGCGGGACGAGGGAGCCGCGTACGCGGCCAAGCTACGTGAAGCGGGCGTCGCGGTCGAATACACCTGCTTCGAGGGGCTCATCCACGGCTTTATGGGTATGGCCAAGGCCATAGAGCCGGCAGGGCAGGCATTGGAAACGGCCGCCGCGGCATTGAAAGCCGCCCTGCATGGATAGGCAGGTCCAGACAACTCGATAGCGTCGCTACTGCGACTCCCTAACCTTACCCCTCTCCCCCTTGGGGGCGAGGGAACTAGGCAGAGTCCGGCGCGTGGCTGACCAACTCCACCGTAAGCTGAATATCCGGCCTTAGCAGCCCGCTCACATAGCAGCCGCGCTTGGCCCGTTCGAGGAGGAGCTGTAAATCCTGCTCCGAAGCCGCACTCCATACCGCCAGGGTTAAGGCTATTTCTTTCACGTGGCCCTTCGGCGGTGCTTTGGCATGCCCCTCAATTCGTTCAATGGCAATCTTGCGGCGTCGGGCAGCCGCTTTGAAGGCAATCGTCATGCAGGAGAGCAGGGCACCAAGAAAGGCCGTTACCGGATCCGGGCCGGTATCATCTCCGCCGTCGCTCGCCGACTCGTCAAGGCTCCAGACATGACTGTGACTTCGCACCTGAACGGCATAGCGGTCACCGGCCGACACCGAACGGACTTCCCGTTTGCCCAACGATTCTTGGGACCGCGACGCTTCCGGCTTTTGACTTTCGACTGTTGACTCAAGTTCCTCCAACGCCTCTTTCAGACCCTGACTCAACCGGGACGCCGCCACCCCGTCCGCCACCCGGTGGTCATAGGCAATGCTGAGCGTCAGCATGGGGCAGGCGATAATCTGCCCACCGCGCACAACCGGCCGCTCTTCAACCGTGCCCACAAAAACGAGGATGGGTTCACCCAGATTGATGACCGGTGTTCCGGCCCGGATGCCGAACATGCCGAGGTTGGAGACGGTCAGACTGGCCTGACCCATATCGGCCGATTGCAACGGCCCCTCACGAGCGGCTTCAACTAGCCGCTGCCTTTCCTTCACAAGCGATGTGAGGGAAAGGCCGTCCGCCCCACGGATGACCGGGACCAGCAGGCCGCGCGGCGAGTCAACGGCAAAGCCGATATCCACACCGTCATAGAGAATAAGCTCTTCGTTTTCGACCGTGCCATTGAGGTCGGGCAGTCCGGCCAGCACCCGCGCCCCCGCGTATAAAATCAGGTCGTTGAGCGTCAGTTCGGAGATATCCGCTCTGAGCCGCTCCCGGACCGCTTGCAGGGCGCTGGCATCGACATCGATCATCTGGACAATATGCGGAATGGTCTGCCAGGCTTCCTGGACTCGGCGGGCTGCGGCCTTCCGTATGCCGGTCAGGGCGCGGCGTTCGTGCTCGGTCCGCCGGGGCGCAACATGAGCGGAGGCCGCTGGCCGTCGATCGACAACCGCGCTCTCCGCAGCCCGCTCCACATCAGTCGCGGAAATCACGCCATCCGCAGAGGACGGCGTCAGGGCCGAGAGGTCGATCCCGCGTTCAGCGGCCAGCCGTTTGGCCTTTGGCGAGGCGAGGATGCGCCCTGGGCGTGACGCTTTTTGCCGTTGGACAACCGGTTCAACCAGCAACGGAGTGGGCGCGGTACCCGCCTGGACCGGAGCGTCGCCAATTTCGGCAATAACAGTATGAATCGGGACTTCTTCGCCTTCTTGGACCACGACGTGGAGCGTCCCACTCGCCGTCGCCTCAAGATCGTACGTGGCTTTGTCCGTCTCTACCGTGACGAGCAGCTCGCCGACAGTGACGCGCTCGCCGTCTTTGCGGTGCCACCGCACAACCACGCCCTCAGTCATGGCCTGGCCGAGTTTGGGCATCACGACTTTGGTATTTTGCACACCAGCCTCAGTCAACGAGTTCTCTGACCGCCCGGTAAATATCGTCCACCGAAGGAACGATGGCATCGACCAGGTGTTGACTGGTCGGAATCGGTACATCAGGAATGGCCAGGCGCTTGAGCGGTTTGTCCAGATAAGGCAGGGCCTCTTCTACGAGCAGGGCTCCGATCTCCGCCCCAACCCCGAGCGTGCGATAGGCCTCTTCAACCACAATACAAGCTCCAGTCTTTTTGACCGACTCGATAATGGTTTCTCTATCAAACGGATTCAGGGTACGCGGGTCAACGATCTCGACCTCGATGCCCTCCTGGCTCAGCCGTTCCGCCGCCGCGAGCGAACGGCGCAGCATGTCCTGCCAGGCCACAATCGTCACGGCTTCGCCCTCGCGTCGGACAACCGCTTTGCCAAAGGGCGTCAAGACCTCTCCGTCCGCCACCTCATCCCGCATTTGATACAGCAGTTTGTGCTCAAAATAGATGACCGGGTTATCGAGTCGAATCGCCTGCTTGAGCAGACCCTTGGCATCTTCCGGCGTTGAGGGGACGGCACACAACAGACCGGGAGCGTGCATGATAAAGGCTTCGGGACAGGCGGAATGCTCGGGCCCAAAGCCCGAGCCGCCCGAGGGGGCCCGCACCACCAGCGGAATCGTATGCGCCCCGCCGTGCATATAGCGCCACATGCCAGCCTTAAAGAAAATTTCATCACCCGCGGTAATGACAAAATCGGCAAACTGAAGTTCCACCACCGGCCGCAAGCCCATCGAAGCCGCACCCACACCGGCGCCGACCATCACGCTTTCGGAGATAGGCGTATCGAACACACGATCCGGACCGAACTTTTCAAGCAGCCCGTCGGTGACTTTGAAAATCCCGCCCCAGACCGCAACGTCCTGGCCGTACAAAATCACGTTTTCATCGCGCTGCATTTCTTCGGCGAGCGCATCGTTAATCGCCTGACTGTAGGTCAGTGTTGGCATGGTTGTGTACTCCGCTTGGCTGCTCACTCCGCATACACGTCTTGCAGAGCGACTTCCGGTGCAAGCAGCGGGGCCGCGCGCATGACTGCTACGGCTGCTTCGATCTGTTGGTCTGCGGCGGCCTGTATGTCATCCACGTCCGACTGTGTCAGCATGCCCCGGTCACACAGGGTCTGTTGCAGCTTCGGCAAGGGGTCTTTTTCCGCTACTTGGTCGATGTCGGCCCGGTATTCCTGCTGGTCGGCTACATAATGTCCTTGCAGCCGCGTCACCTTGGCTTCAATCAGCGTTGGGCCGTAGCCGGCCCGCGCCCGCGCCACGGCCTGTTCCATGACTTCGTACACCGCCACCGGATCATTCCCGTCAACCACCACTCCAGGGACGTTATAGCCTGCGGCCCGGTCCGCGATATTCTCGACGGCGGTCGAGCGGCTGGTCGGCATGGAAATCGCGAGGCCGTTATTCTCACAAAAATAGATACAGGGCAGTTTCTGAACTGCGGCCCAGTTGAGCGCCTCGTGGAACGGGCCCCGGTTCGCGGTCCCATCTCCAAAGAAATAGGTCACGACCGTGTCCGGCTGCTTACGCTTGAGCGCCATGCCCACGCCAACCGAGACAACGAAGCTACCGCCCAAAGTCCCGCTCTCACCCAGAATGCCCTTTGGTACGTCCACGACGTGCATCACCCCGCCCTTGCCTCGACTGGTCGCGCCCTCCTTGCCGGCCATATCGGCCAGCATATCGGCCAGGCTCACGCCCCGAGCGACCATATACGCCACACCGCGATGGCCGTACAGGATATAATCGTCGGGCCGCAGGGCCTCGATGGCGGCGATCTGCGCCACCTCCTGGCCGGCGCCGACGTGCAACGCGGGTGGCAGTTCGCCGGCCATGGCCAGCTCGACGATTTTCGCCTCAAAGCGCCGCGCCAGCACCGAGTTCTTGTACACTCTGACGAGTTGTTCCTGATCCATAAATTCCCCTTTTTTAATACTCGGCCTAGGCCAACCCAAGATGCTGGATGATCCCGCCATCGATGGCAAACGCCTCACCCGTCACAAAACGTGACTGATCGCTCGCCAGGAAGAGCGCCACATCGGCCACATCTTCCGGCGTGCCGTTGCGCTGGAGCGGGGTGTTGCGGGCCAGGAGATCGCTGATGCCCTTCTGGCTGATTAAGGTATCGTGAATCATTTCGGTGTCGATCACGCCGGGGCAGAGCGTGTTGGCACGGATGCCTTTAGGGCCATAGGTCACCGCAATCGCCCTGGTCAGGGCCAGAATAGCGCCTTTGCTGGCGGTGTAGGCGTGCGCGTCCTGAGCCCCGCGCAGAGCGGCAATGGAGGCGGTGTTGATAATGACCCCGCCTCCGCGTTCGATCAGCCGGGGAATCCCGTATTTGCAAAATAGAAAAATCCCACCGACATTGATATCCATAATGCGCCGCCAGTCATCCTCGGTACAGTTGACGATATCACTCATGGCAATGCCGAAGCGCGAGGTCGCCGAGTAGCCGATCCCGGCGTTGTTATACAGAATGTCAAACCCGCCAAAGGCGTCCTGGGCGGTTTGCAGAACAGCTTGCACGTCTGCGGCTTTCGATACATCTCCGACGGCCCCAACAGCTTCGCCACCAGCGTTTTTGACCGCGGCAACCGCAGCCTCAACAGACTCCGCGTCCAGGTCGTTGATCACGATCTTCGCCCCTTCTGAGGCAAAGCGCTTGGCGGCCACCAGCCCCTGCCCCCGCCCGGAGCCGGTAATGAGAGCGACTTTGTTTTCCAGTTGTCCCATAATGGCCTTCCTTCCACCGTTGCCCGCTTTGTTTACTCGAAAACCTGCTAGAGATAAAGCGGCCAGCCTGAGGCTATTGTCATTGTGTCGAAGTGGACATTTTACAACACTCGCACGAGCATCCATAGCGCATGACCGCAATAGCCTTCCGCCCTCGAATATGAGAAACCTCCTGACATGGCAGTACTGAGCCTTCAGGATGTCCGGGTCAGCTTTGGAGAGCCGCCGTTGCTGGACGGGGTGAGTTTGCAACTCGAAGCGGGGGAGCGGGTTGGCATCCTGGGCCGCAACGGGGCGGGGAAGTCTACCCTGATGAAAGTGATTCAGGGTAAGGTCCGGCCCGACGCCGGTCAGCTCGTCCGCGCTAAGGATACGCGCGCCAGCTTCCTCCCTCAGGACATTCCTCTGTCTCTGCCTGGGACGGTGTTGCAGCGCGTGACCCAGGGCTTAGGCAAACTGGGTGAAACTCTGGCGGCCTATCACACCGTCAGTGCCCAAGTGAGTCAAAAGAATGATCCAAAACTGCTCCGGCAGTTGGAGCGTCTGCAACAAGCTGTAGATAGCAACGGAGGTTGGCTGGTTCATCAGCGGGTCGAGCACACACTGAGTCAGTTGAAGCTCGACGAGCGGGCGGTATTCAACACGCTTTCCGGCGGACTCAAACGTCGTGTGCTCCTTGCCGAAGCCTTGGTGAGTGACCCCGATATCCTGCTGCTCGACGAACCGACCAACCACCTCGACATGGAGTCTATTACCTGGCTCGAAGAGTTCTTGCTGCAACAGGTCAAGACCCTCGTCTTTGTGACGCACGACCGCATGCTGCTCAAAAATCTTGCCACCCGTATTGTGGAACTTGATCGGGGGCGTCTGACGAGTTGGTCGTGCGACTACGAGACCTTCCTGGAACGGAAACAGGCAGCGCTTGAGACCGAGGCCCAACACTGGGCCCAGTTCGATAAAAAACTCGCCCAGGAAGAGGCCTGGATTCGTCAAGGCATTAAAGCCCGCCGGACTCGGAATGAGGGCCGTGTACAAGCCCTTCAGGAACTCCGGACGATCCGAAGAAACCGCCGCACACAGCCGGGCACGGTCCGTTTCCAAGTCCAGGAAGCGGAACGCTCCGGAAAACTTGTGCTTCGGGCGCAAGACGTCAGCTATGCGTATGCGGGCCAGCCCGTTATCAAGGATTTTTCCACGGTGATTCTACGGGGCGATAAGATCGGTGTTATCGGTCCGAACGGCATAGGAAAAACAACACTGCTTCAGCTTTTATTAGGCGAACTCCTGCCCCAACAGGGAAGTGTTCACCACGGCACTAATTTGGCAGTCGCCTATTTCGATCAACTCCGTACGCCGCTTGAGGCCGACAAAACAGTCCAGGAAATTGTAGGACGGGGAAACGATCATGTCACGTTCAATGGCAAGGATCGTCATATTATCAGCTACCTGCAAGACTTTCTGTTCTCGCCAGACCGTGCCCGGAGTCCGGCCAGCGTTTTATCCGGTGGAGAGCGGAACCGGGTGTTGCTCGCCCGTCTGTTTGCCCAACCTTCGAATGTGCTGGTCTTAGACGAGCCAACCAACGACCTCGACATCGAGACCTTGGAGCTACTCGAAGAACTCTTGCTCGCATACTCCGGCACGGTCCTTTTAGTGAGCCATGATCGGGCTTTTCTCAATAATGTTGTCACCAGCACCCTCGTCTTTGAAGGCGACGGACACATTGACGAGTATATTGGTGGCTATGATGACTGGCTGCGTCAGCGCCGCCCCACGGAAACCACACCGCAGAGGTCCGAGCCGAAAACGGCGTCCCTCCAACGAGAACGCCAGGAACGACAGCGCAAGCGCAGCTACAAGGAACAGCGCGAGCTTGAAGCGCTACCACAGCATATTGAGTCACTTGAGCACGAGCAAGCCGAGATACACGCCAGGCTGTCCGACTCCGAACTCTACCGTAGAGGTGGAGCGGAAATCACGACATTACAACAGCGCTTAGACGACATCGAACGAGAACTCGCGCAGGCGTACGAACGCTGGGAAGTGCTCGAAGCCCTATCCCAATAGACCGGTGCGGAGTTTACGTTGCTCTCTCCCGCTTCCTGAGACCAGGGAATACTTTATGGGCCGGGTGTGGGCTCATGGCCGCTTTAGGCCGGTCCGCCGGGAATTTTCTCCGGGGCATCCACACGGACAGTCACGATATCGGTGTCATGATATTGCTCGTGACGGACCGAAGACGCGAGGTGGCGCAACAGCCGAAGCGAAACGTCCCGCTCGATCGGGATTTCGCCCACCTGCTCGCCAAGCAGTGCCATCCGGTCCTGGAGGTTGTCCTCGCCGGTCGCGGCAACGAACTCGAGTACCGCTCCAGCCCCCTCCTTGCGCGCCATCAGGAGGAGCCGTCGCTGCTCCTTCTCCTCGTCGGCCTCGTCTTGCCCGAGCAGCGTCAGCAACGTCTCCTCGCCGACAGCCTCAAGGCGCTCCACCATCGCTCTATCCCAGCCGCAACGAGACGCGAACGCGACAAGAAACTCCCTAATCTCTGTCAGCGCGGAAAGACCAAATCCTGTCTCCATCCGGCCGCGGCGTGGTTTTGTCATCTCCATGAAGAACGTCATGAGGATAGCCATAAGACCGCCTGCCGTGACCCCATTCCGCAGCAGGCCTCCGGCGAATGCCTGAGCAAACTCGGGGAATATCGCGCCATTCTGAAAGCCGACACCGACCCAGAACGACAGGCCGACGACCAGCCCCTTGCGATAGTCGATTCCGTCCTGAACGATAACCTTCATGCCGACCACAAAGAGCGTCGCCTGTAAGACGGCGAGATAGGCCGCGACGACCGGACCCGGTATTGCCAGGACCACGGCGAGCGCCTTGGGAAGGAACGCCACGGCGACGAATATAACGCCAACGGCAACCCCGACGCGGCGGGCCGCCGCCCCGGTGAGTTCGATCACCGCCACACCGGTCGATAGCAGTGTGTTCGGCACCGTTCCGGCCAAGCCGGACAGCAGGTTGCCGATTCCGGCCGCCGTCACCGCGCCCTGGACCGCCCGAAAATCCACCGCCCGAGGCCGCCGCCAGGAGACACGCTGCACGGCGACGGCATTGCTGATCGTCTGGACGCTTTCGATCAGCGCCACGAGTACGAAGGCGGGAAGAAGCGCCCAAAAAAGTGGCCCGAAATCAAGAGCCAAGCCGGGCCATTCGCCTGCCGGAAGGCCGACCCACGCAGCCTCGGCGATACCGTCCACGTTGAAGAGACCGAACCACCCCGCCGCCAAAGAGCCGATGGCTACACCGATCACCGGCGCCCAGAGACGTAGCGCTCCTGTTGTCCTGAGCGCGATGCCGGTAATGATCAACATGGTCACGAGGACGCTCAACGGAGCGGCCAGAGTCGAGGTTCCCACCGGCACATCCTCCAGTAGACCGAAGACCGTTGGCATCAACGTGGCCGGGATCAGCATGATGACCGTCCCCGAAACGGTCGGGGTCAGGAGCCGCCGAAACAGCGAGAGCCGTGCGGAAAGCGCCAGCGGGACCAGCGACGCGACGACCACCAGGGTCGCGAGCAACGCCGGGCCGCCCTCGGCCACCGCCGTGATGCTTACCGCTACGACAGCCAGGGAGGTACCCATCACGGCGACATAGCCTGCACCGATACGGCCAAACCGGAACGCTTGCAGTACCGTGGTCAGGCCACAGATCGAGACCGCGGCGAACAGAGCCCAGGACAGGTAGGCTTCGGTCCCGCCGCCGGCCCGTACCACAACCATAGGAATCACGACTATTCTGGCAATAATGAGAATGGCGAACTGTAAACCGAGACCGAACGCGATTGCTGGCGGCGGTTTCTCGTCGGGCTGGTAGCGTACGCTCGCGAGTTGGCCGGAACCGTCAACACCCATCACGCACCCCTCATGTCCCACATGGATATCGGATAATACCCTCGCCTCTCATGCGGCATGTTTTCGTTACCCTATCTCCTCAATTCATGTCTGTGATGACAAAATTCTGGTTATTCTGCTGCCATTCCAACAGCACGGTCTCACCCGGGGTCGGGGAACCCGCCATCACACACTCCCCCTGCGGCTCCCCGCAGAAACTCCACCCCCAGGGTCGTCACCCACATTTTTATTTCAGTCCCCTCACCGCCCGCTTGAGCACACGCACTCCCGTGCGAACCTCTTCCACTTTGAAGAGCAGACCGAGCACGAGATAGACGCCTCCGCCGGCGATCAGGATGCCGGCCAAACGGAGAAGATGCTCACCGGTCATGAGCGAGCCGGTGGCAGTGGCCAGAGGCTGGCTGAAAAAAAACAGGCAGCCTCCCAAAACCACAGCTAACACGACATGGACTCCAAGACGCCGCAGGAGGATTCCTTCATCAAGCGGGCCGTGCCGCCGCCGAAAGATGACGTACAGGACACCGGTGTTCAGATAGGACACCAGCGAGGTCACCAGGGCAATACCCCAGTGACCCCACACCTGCATCAGCAGCCAACAGCCGGCCGCGTGCAGCCCAATCGAACCAACCCCAATCCAAGCGGGCGTCCGGGTGTCCTTTGTGGCGTTGAAGAGGCGCACCATCACCTGACTGGTCCCATAGGCCAGGATGCCAACCCCGTAGGCCATCAGGGCCTGGCTGGTCATGGCCACGTCTTCCGGAGTGAATTGACCACGTTCGTACAGCAGGCGGGTGATAGGCAGCGCCAGGGCAACCAGGATCGCGGTTGCCGGCAGGGCAACCGCAAAGAGCAGCGAGAGTCCGGCCTCGGCCTGTTTTTTGAAGGTCGCAAGCTGTCCCTGGTTGTGGGCGCTTGAGAGTTCGGTCAGCAGGACGGTATAGACCGGAACCGCGACCACACTAACCGGTAACAGAAATACCCGAAAGGCATACGCCAGGGCGGATATACTGCCCTCGGCCAGAGTTGATGCCAGAGCCCGCGCCACAAAGGCATTGATGGGCACAACCGCGGTGGCAATAAAGGCGCCGAGCGCCAGGCCGCCCATTTCTCGCAGGGCCGGGTGAGAGAAAGCCAGGGTTGGTCGATAGCGGATACCGTAGCGTCGCAGCGTGGGTAGTTGGATCAGCACCTGGAGGCTGCTGCCGGCGACAACGCCGATTGCCAGGCTGGTAATGCCATAGCTGGGTGCGAGAGCCAGGGCACACAGAATCATAACCAGATTGAAAAACACCCCCGCGTATTCCGGCATGGCGTAGTGGTCGAGGCTGTTGAGCGTGCCTTTCATCACGGCCAGCAGGCAGTGCAGGACCAGCATGGGCAGCATGAATCGAAACAGAAAGACCGCCAGCGCGTGATCGTCCCCGGCCAAACCGGGCGCAGCCACAGTCATGAGGCCAGAGGCGAAGACATAACACCCCCCGGCCAGCAGCACGGCCAAGAGGATGGCCCCATTCAGAGCGAGGCTGAAAATCGTACTCAGCTCGTCTTTCTTGTCGCGATAGCGGGTGATGACCGGCACGAAAAAATTGCTCAGTACCCCGCTGAAGAAAAGGGTCTGCATCATTTCCGGGACGTTATACGCAACCAGAAAGGCATCCGTCAGGCGAGACGCACCAAACAGCGCAGCCTGGACGGCTTCCCGGATAAAACCCAGCGGCCGGCTTAGCAGCGTCGCAATAATAATGGGGCTGCCCTTCCGAGCGATCCGGGACCGCAAAGAGTCAGGAGTCCCTTGGGAAGGGTCTACAGACGTGTCGGTTGGGGGCACCCCACGACTATAGCAGGGACATGGCGCAGCGTCAGGAAGACGTTGGCAGTAAGGAGCGGACCCACGCGGCGCGGGTCCGCTCATCAGGAGACGGTCGGCTCCACGCGGACCGTGACCACGTCGGTATCGTGAAATTTCTGATGGCGCACGGACGTGGCGTAATGCCGCAACAGACGAAGGGAGAGCTCTTCCTCGACCGGCACCCCTACAACCTGTTCGCTGAGCAGTGCCATCTGATCCTCGATATTCGTCTCGTCGGCGGCGGCGATGAATTCCAGATCAGCCGCCTCGCCATCGCTGTGTGCGATCAGCAACAGGCGGCGCTCGGCGTGTGTCGAACCTTTCTCTTTCTGCTGGATGAGGATGAGGAGCGTCTCCTCACCGACCGCGCGCAGCCGATCGGTCATCTCTTGGTTCCAGCCCTGATGGGCGGCAAATCCGGACAGGAGGGCATCAACCTTCGGATAAGCATCGACGTTCAAGATGGTCTTGAGGCGTTGGCGACGTGACCCGGTCAGCTCGACGAACAGCGTCAGGAACATCACCGTGAAGCCGCCGACAGTCATCCCGTTCCTGAGCAATTTGCTCCACGACCCCTGAAAGTATTCCGGGAAGATCCAATCAAGCTGAAGCGCACTCCCAATCCAGAACGCGAGGCCCACTATGACGCCCTTTCGATAGTCGAGACCGTCCTGAAAGAGGATGCGCATCCCCATGACAAAGAAGATCGCCATCAGCACAATAAAATAGGCCGCCACCACCTGACCCGGTATGGCCACCACGGCAGCAACACATTTCGGCAGGAAGGCCAGTACAACGAAAATGACGCCCACACACACGCCGACAAAACGGGCCGCCACTCTGGTGATTTCGGCGACCGAGATACTCGCCGTATACGTCGCGTTGGGCACCGTGCCGGCGAACCCGGAGAGCAGATTGCCCAGGCCGTCGGCAGTGAGCGCACCCTGAATCGAGCGGAAGTCGATCGCGCGCGGTCTACGCCACGAGACCCGCTGGATCGCAATAGTGTCGCCGATCGTATCGAGCGCACCAATGAGCGTCACCAGCACGAACGCCGGCAGCAGAGCCCAGAAGGTCGGACCAAAGCTGAGGTCGAGGCCGGGCCACACGACTGCCGGCAAGCCGACCCAGGCCGCCTCGGAGATACGCGCGGTTTCATAGATGCCGAAAACCAGACCACCGACCGCGCTGCCCGCGCCTATCCCGATGACCGGAGCCCAGAGCCGCCACGCGCTAGAGTTATAGAGCGCCATTACAATCGTGACCACCAGGGTCACACCTGCGGTCACGGGCGCGGCCGCTGGCGACGCGCCCGCCGGCACGTCTGTCAGCTTACTCAAGACGAGCGGGCCGATGGTCACCGGGATCAGCATCAGCACGGTGCCGGCTACCGTTGGCGTGAAGATTCGCCGGAACCATGACAGCTTGGTCGCAAGCACGAACTGGAAGAGAGAGGCAATGACGATCAGGCTCGCCATCAGTCCCGGTCCACCCTGCTCCAGCGCTGACACGCAGACGGCAATGAAGGCGCCGGAGCTGCCCATGAGCAGAATATAGCCCGCACCAATGCGCCCGAGACGGACGGACTGAATTATCGTGGTTGTCCCACTGATCACGAGCGCGGCGAACACCGCCCATGACAGATAGGCTTCACTCCCGCCCGCAATTCTGATCATCATGACCGGCGTCAGTACGATGCCGGCAACGGCGAGTATGGCATACTGGAACCCAAGCCCGATGGAGAGCGCGAGCGGGGGACGCTCATCGGGCTCGTAGCGAATATCCTGGTGGGTGTCTGTGGGCTGATCCGCCATCGTTCACTTCCCCACCTTCGTGGTTGTGTAAGGATAGAGTTGCAAGCGTGAGAGTGTCAGGCGAGGACCGGGCCGCGGATTCAGCCGGCCACTACCGGGTTCTCCAAAACCCCAATTCCCTCCACTTCAATCCGGACCGTATCGCCGGCCTTGAGAAAGCGAGGCGGCTCGCGATAGGCCCCCACGCCCGAGGGGGTTCCGGTGGTAATCACATCGCCCGGTTCCAGGGGAAAGATATGCGACAGATACTCGATCAAATACGGAATCTGAAAAATCAGATGTTTCGTGTTGGAGTGCTGCATTTCCTGCCCGCTGACCACGGTCCGAATGTCCAACGCGTGGGGGTCGGGAATTTCGTCTCGGGTGACAATGACCGGCCCCAGCGGCGCAAACGTCTCAAACGACTTGCCGGGAGTATGGCCGCTCCGGCGCTGATAATCGCGCGCGCTCACATCATTACAAATCGTGTAACCGGCAACATAGTTGAGGGCGTCCTGGGCTGAAACCGCTCTGGCCAAGGTGCCGATCACGACCGCCAACTCGCCCTCAAAATCAACCATCTGACTCACCGGCGGAAGGTGAATCGCCTCGCCCAGGCCGATCGTCTCCGGTACGGTCTTGGCAAAAATCAGTGGATAGTCCGGTTTCTTCCTGCCGCCTTCCGCGGCATGGTCGGCATAGTTCAGTCCGATCCCGAGGATTTTCCCCGGTCTCGCAATAGGGGCTTTGAGTTGGACATCGGCCAGCGGAATCGGGCCGTCGGCACCGGTGGCTTCCTGCGCCTGATCCAGCACGGCCGCTCCGCCTTGGAGCAGGCGCAGCATGTCGCCGGGGACCACTCCGTGGGAGGCGCTCGGAAGATCGACAACACCGGCGGCGGTCAACACGCCCGTGCTGCGTTGATTGTTGCGTTCATAGGTGACGAGCTGCATGATCGCTACTCCTTCAGGCTGCCTTCAGACCGCTGGGGCTTCGCTTCCCAGGTCCTTGAGTTTCCCGCGTTCGACCTTGCCCATGGAGTTACGCGGAATTTCGGCCAGAAAGCGATACAGACGTGGGCGCTTATACGGCGCCAGGTCCTGTTCGGCTCGCTTGCGTAGCCGGTCTTCAAGAGTCGTCGCGTCCTGGTCAGCCTGGGGAACGATGAAGGCGGCGACTTTTTCTCCCAAATCCGCATCCGGCACACCGGCAACCGCACACTCACGCACACCCGCTTGAGTTTCCAGGACAGCTTCGACCTCCCCCGGCGTGACATTGGTTCCCCCCACGATGATGAGCTCCTTCATCCGACCGTTGATGGACAGATAGTTGTCCGCGGACAGGACACCCAAATCACCGGTACGAAACCAGTCGTCACAGAAGGCCGTTGCGGTGGCCTCCGGATTATTCCAGTAGCCGCTAAAGACATTCGGACCACGCACCCAGATTTCTCCGGTCTCCCCAGGCGAGAGCGGCCGCTTGGTGTGCGGATCGAAAATCCCAACCTCAACCCCCGGCAAGGCCGGACCAACCGTACCGGGGCGGCGCTCACCATCCAGGGGATTGGACGTATTGATCGCGGTCTCGGTCAGGCCATAGCGTTCGACAATACGGAAACCCGACTGCTCTTCAAAACGTCGAAAGGTCTCGGGCGAGAGCGGCGCGGAGCCGGAGATAAACACCCGCATTGAGGCATAGGACACGTCTCCGGCCAGCTCGGCCATGCGTTCAACCATGCGATGATACATGGTCGGGACACCCATAAACACGCTGATGCGATGTTGGGCCAACGCGGTCAGAACGACCACGGGGTCGAAGCGGTCCAGCAGCACGGCCGCGTTGCCAACGTACAGCGTTCCATACAGGCCGAGACCCAGGCCGTGCAGATGATGGGGCGGCAGGGCGTGCAACAGACGATCCTCGGCGCTCATTTGCCAGGTCTCGACCAGTAGGGCCTGGAGGTTGGCACCAATGTTGTGGTGGGTCAGCCCAACACCTTTGGGTTGCCCGGTCGTTCCACTGGTGAACAGCAGCAGGGCAACCGCGTCATCCGAACCGATATAGGGTTCGGCACCGGGCCGATAACCGGCCAGGACATTGGCTAACGCGACGGTCTGCTGCGGAACATCGCCTTGCTCTTCATCCTGGGTGGCAACCCACCACGGTCCGTTGACCGCAGTGACAATCTCCGGAGAGCGGTTGACCGTTGACGCGGTCGTAATCGCCAGTTTGACCTCGGCCTGTTTCAGGACGGCTTCAGTCTCGACCGCAGACAGCGCGGGATTGAGCGGCACCACACCGGCCCCGACACCAAGAATAGCCAAGTGCGCGGTGACCAGACCAGTGGCCTTGCCCAGCGACAGGGCAACCCGGTCACCCGGCCCGATGCCGGCACCGCGCAGAGCGGCCATCCACAGCGAAGCCTCCGTGAGCAAGGCGCCGCGGGTCTGACGCCAAATGATTTCTCCCGACGGCGCGAGATGTTCGAACAGCACGCGGTCTGCATCGTGAGCAAGCCGGTTCCAGAAATGCTGCACCAGATTCATGAGTGCCCCGTGTACCACACCTGCTCGGAGGGAGACAAGCATCCAAGGCTCCCCGATTGGGCAAGAATCCACTGGAAAATCAGGCATGCCACAGCCACGCTCTGCCGCGCGTACACTTTCCACTCTCGCTGTAAAATTCCAAAAGTTCAGTGCCACTTTTGGTTCAGGATGTGAGAATTGGCGAAATATTTCATAACGATTTTGGCCGAAATCGCGAAAAGTCCCGCGTGTGCGGGCAGTTAGCGATTTCTCACGGGTTATGAAATTTTCACGTGATTTCACAAAACCCTGATATCAAAAAATGCCCCTTAATCGGGGTTTCAGAGGGGTCTTTGGGGGCGATGTTGAGGGGTCGTAAGGGGTCATTTGGGGGTGGCATAGAGCATGAATCCGACCCCGCGCAGGAAGTCGAAAAGCCAGAGCAGAGTCGAGATTTCCATGATTTCATGCGGGGTGAAATTTCACGAAATATGAAAATTTCCTCCGTACCGTATTCATGGAGTAAATACGATCAAGTTGGCCGCTTGACACAATATTTGTATTAGTCATACTCTTAGCTAATCATACTTCAAGGAGCCAGCAATGCCAGTGGTGAATGTCCATCAAGCGAAGACCCAGTTGTCGCGTCTGCTTGCGCAAGTCGAGGGCGGCGAGGAGGTTATCATTGCCCGCAACGGCAAGCCGGTGGCGCGGTTGGTGAGTGTCCAAAAGCAAGGCAAGCGGCAGCCCGATATTTTCAAGGGAAAGATCGTCATTCCAGACAGTTTCTTCGACCCACTGCCGGAGGAGGAGTTGAAAGCATGGGAAGGTGAATAGCGGTGCGAGCACTGTTGGACACGCATACTTTTCTTTGGTGGATGACAGACAGCAGGCGTCTGTCGGAGACGGTATACCGCACGATTGCGGACGAGGCGAATGCAGTGTTGATAAGCGCAGCGTCGGCCTGGGAAATCACCACCAAACATCGGCTCGGCAAACTCCCAGGCACTGACTTGATCGCCGCTGACGTTGCCGGAGCTATAGCAAACCAGGGTTTCGACGAGCTTGCCATCACCGTGGATGACGCCAGTCGCGCTGGCGCGCTACCGGGTCCCCATCGAGACCCCTTCGACCGGATGCTCATCGCCCAGGCGCTGGCGCACAATCTCGTTTTCATTTCAAACGAATCACTCTTCGACCGGTACGGCGTGCGCCGCCTCTGGTAAGCCATGCTTTCCTGAGGCTTCGCCGGCGGCATCCCGCCACTGCCTCAATCATGTGGCGTAGGCGGATTTTGGTACCGATACCTGTGGGTTCATTACTGCTGCCCCCTCTCAACTCGTCCAAGAAGACTTACACGCGTTCACTCATCGGTCCGGTGTTCTGAGTCCTGTCGCATACTGACTCCCCAGCGTTGCTCGCCGTGTATCTGCCCGTCGCACTGGTTCAGGAAGGCGCACACCATCATGGCCGCCTCCCGGCGAGTCCCGGTCGTCTCCTTGAACTCCAGCGTCTCCAATCTGTTCGAGTGTTAAATCTGCGACCTCACGGTGCCTGCCGGGTCATGGCTGTTCTCCCTGTTCCGGCTCCTCTGGTACGTGTGATGCACATTCCCAGGAACCAGCGCTCGCCAGAGGCAGGGGATCGCCGGACCAGGGAGTACCCACCCCGCCGCTACGCGCCACCCCTCCCAGGGAGGGTGGTGGGCCTGGGTGGCGATTTTTTGAGCCGAATTGACACGGCGCCCCGAATTGCGCAAAGTGGAGCGCTAACACATAGGCAAGCTGGTCAGAGGAACGCACTGAGCCACACAAGGGGGAGTCATGGCCTACGATATCGTTATTAAAAACGGGACCGTCATTGACGGTACCGGCAGTCAACAACGCCACGCGGATGTTGCCATCCAGGGCGACCGAGTCGCCGAAATCGGTACGGTGACCGGTGCGGCAAAACGGACCATCAATGCCGAAGGCAAGCTCGTCACCCCCGGTTTTGTGGACATTCATACCCACCTGGATGCTCAGATCTGGTGGGACCCCGCGGTCTCCTCCTCGTGCTGGCACGGCGTGACCTCGGTTGTCATGGGCAACTGCGGCGTGACGTTTGCCCCGTGCCGTCCGCAGGATCGGGACTATCTGGCTCACCTGATGGAATCGGTGGAAGATATTCCCGCGGCGAGCATTACCGAAGGTATGCCCTGGAAATGGGAAACCTACGGAGAATATCTCAAGGCGCTCGATACGGCCCCCAAAGGGGTCAACGTCGGCGGTATGGTTGGTCACTGCGCGGTTCGCTATTGGGCCATGGGTGAGGAAAGCCTGGAAAACAAGCCCGCCAGCCCCGAGGCTATTGGCAAGATGCACGATATTGTCGCCGAAGCCATTGCCGGCGGGGCGCTCGGATTCTCTACCTCGCGGACCATTCTTCACCGCACCCCGGAGGGGCAGCCCGTTCCCGGCACGTTTGCCGAGTTTGACGAGCTGATGGGAATCGCCAGTGCGCTGGGCGAACTGCAACGCGGCGTGGTTGAGGCCGCGCCAGGTATCGACAGCGGCAGCCAGGAAGACCTGCAACGTGAAGTGCACTGGATGACGGAAGTCAGTCTGGCCACCGGCCGGCCCGTGACCTTTGGTCTGGCCCAGAGCCGCCCGCATCCGACGGCGTATGCGTCCATGTTGGACCAGATCAACGCCAGCGCCAAGCGCGGGGCCAAAGTCTTTGCCCAGTCCACCACACGGGGTATTGGCGTGCTGTTCGGCTTTGTCAATCGGACACCGTTTGACCGAGCTCCGGCATGGAGAGCCCTGCGCGGTCTGAGCCTGGCCGACAAAGTCGCCAAGCTGCGCGATCCGGCTTATCAGGCGCGGATGATACAGGAAGCCAAGGACGATCCGCCGCCGATTGATTTCAGTCAGATTTTTGTCCTGCCCCAAGGAGAGGTGCGCTATGACCTGGGGGCATCGGACAGCCTTCAGACCCATGCCGACCGCCTTGGAGTGAGTCCGGGCGAAGCTTTTATCGCCCTGTCTCTCGAAAATAACGGCGAGGCGCTGTTCAACTATCCCTTCCTCAACCCACAGTTTGATGCCGTGCAGCACATGCTGGATCATCCGCAGGTCGTTATTGGCTTGGGCGACTCCGGCGCCCACTGCGGGCAGATCATGGATTCCAGCCTGCCAACCTATTTTCTGAAGTACTGGGTCAAGGAACGCGAACATTTTGCGCTCGAACAGGCCATTCATATGCTGACCGCGGAACCGGCCCAACTGTTTGGCATTCACGATCGGGGCGTGCTGCGCGCAGGCGCTTACGCCGATGTGAACGTCATTGATTATGACAATCTGCGTCTGCCGCCGCCGACTTTTGTGTACGATTTTCCCGCTGGAAGTGGGCGCTATATTCAGAAGTCCTCGGGCTATGAGTACACCCTGGTCAACGGCCAGGTGTTTATGGAAGGACTCGACCATGCCGGCGCGTTTGCCGGGCGGGTGCTGCGCAGCGCGTAGTGCGCTCTCTACAGAGCCTGCCCTGTCTACGAAGTTTGCAAAAGAGGGGTGGCCAGCAGGTCGCCCCTCTTTTGTTTCGTCGTTTGTATGTCCCCTATTACCATTATCGAAATCAAGGCACGCTGCACGCAGGCCCGGCGCGTCCGGGACTATCTGCGCTCGCACGGCGCAGACGTAAGAGGCATCGACTACCAGACAGACACCTATTTTCGGGTTCCGCGCGGACGGCTCAAGCTCCGGGAGGGCCGGATTGAAAACGCCCTCATCTACTACGAGCGCGCGGATCAGGAGTCGGCCAAACAATCGAATGTCCTCTTAACAAAGACACAGTCGGATTCGACACTCAAAGCCCAACTCACCCAGGCTCTGGGCGTGCTTGTTGTGGTCAAAAAGCAACGGGAGATTGCGTTCATCGATAACGTCAAATTTCATATTGATCGCGTCGAAGGACTCGGGCATTTTGTTGAAATCGAAGCTATTGATAACGAAGGCACTCTCAGCCAAGAGCAGCTCCTCGCCCAGTGCCAGTCATTTCAGCATGGACTGGGAATCCAGCCGCACGATCTTGTTGCCGAGTCATATAGCGATTTGCTCCTCGCCCAGGCGAAGCGGACATAGACGGGGGTAGAAGCTGGAGCGTGGACCGGCCTGCTCGATCGGCTCCGCTTTGTACACGGAGCGGCTATCCAGTCAGCGGCCCGTTCCGTACTACTCCGCCCCGGTCCGATGCGTTGCCGTCCACTGCTGGGACAAGTGCTGGGCTTCGGCGACCTGGGCCGGGGACATCTCCTGAGCAACCAGGTCGCGAACCTCAAGCAACTTTTTGGGGCCGTTTGCACCAGCGAGATTGAACCACATATAGGCCAGGATATAATCCTGCGGGACGCCCTCACCCTTGTAGTACATGCCGCCGAGACTAGATTGCGCCCTCACGTGTCCCTGCTGGGCGGCCCGCCGATACCACACCGCCGCCTCCGCATAGTCCTGCGAGACGCCCTCCCCCGAATTGTACATGTAGCCAAGATTGAACTGGGCATTCGCGTTTCCGGATTCAGCAGCCCGCCGATACCATACCGCCGCCTCCGCATAGTCCTGCGCCACGCCCTCATCCCTGTAGTACATGACGCCGAGGTTGAACTGGGCCTGAGCGTCCCCTTGCTCGGCAGCCTGACGATACCACACCGCCGCCTCCGCATAGTCCTGCGCCACGCCTTGGCCCATGTGGTACATGACGCCGAGGTTAGACTGAGCCTGAGCGTCTCCCTGCTCGGCGGCCCGCCGATACCACACCGCCGCCTCCGCATAGTCCTGCGCCACGCCTTGGCCCATGTGGTACATGACGCCGAGGTTAGACTGAGCCTGAGCGTCTCCCTGCTCGGCGGCCTGACGATACCACACCGCCGCCTCCGCATAATCCTGCGGGACGCCTTGGCCCATATCATACATGTAGCCGAGATTGACCTGCGCACTCGCGTCCCCCTGCTCGGCGGCCTGACGATACCACACCGCTGCCTCCGCATAGTCCTGCGGGACGCCCTCCCCCGTGCTGTACATATAGCCGAGACTGTACTGCGCATCCGCGTGTCCGGCTTCAGCGGCCACGCGGCAGGCAACGAACCGGGTTGCGGGTGCCAGATCAGTCTTGAAGCAGTCCGCAATATCAACGTCTTCCGCCGCAACGGAGTATGGAGCCGCGCAGACCACGATATAAACGAGAAACCAAAAAATAAATTTCATGGTGACTCTTTTTTCTCACTGTTCCACCATAGTAGTCCGGTCCGGGCGACTCGGCCGCTAGATGCTGGATCACTCCAGCATGACGAGCGCGTAACTGCATGGCTGGAGCCTACCGTGAAACGCTCTAGCCACCCTTCCGCCGCTGTCTTTCGAGCAGTGTGACTCCCGTTCCACTCGCCTTGCAGACCAAAACAGGCTCTTCCAGCACCTCTGCGGCCGAATCCGAGAGGTCCGGCCGCGGGGCAATGACTTTCCAGGCTTCAAATTCGAGGGTGCGGGAGGTGCGTCCGACCCTAGTGATACGCCCCTGCGCCTCAATAAAATCTCCGGCATAGACAGGGGCGAGAAACTCCACATTGTCATAGGCGCGAAACAGCCCTTCATCCCCGTCCAAACGGATATTCAACTCTGTTCCCACATCTCCGAAGAGTTGCAACATTTTCGCGCCGTCAACCAGATTGCCTCCATAGTGGGCATCATGCGCGCTCATGCGGACCCGGATGACGGCGGTCGGAAGATTATCGACGGGCTCCATTCGTGGCATGTGTGATTCCTCTTGAACTGTCTTATGAGAGCACCTGCCCATCCCAGCGTTCGACCTCAACGCGGCAGTCATAAAAGGTACCGCCGCCGCCCACGTCCGTCAGTTGAGTCGAAGTCACATTATTGACGTTGCCCTTCCCCCCGGACAGTTTGTCCCACCAGCCCCAGAAGGTTGCGACCGTGCCGGTCTGAACCCGCTCGGATATGACAACTGGCAGAACGAACGCCCCACGGTCGTTGAACACCCGCACCTCATCACCCGTGTCCAATCCGCGGGCGGCCGCATCGTGCGGGTGGATTTCCAAGGTCCGGGCCATGGATTCCTGACGGCGCATCACCGGCAGATGGCCATAGGAGGAATTCAGCGAATCCTTATGCTTGCGCGGAAGGAAATTCAACGGAAACGGCCCCTCGCCCAGGGTCTCATGGGGAGGGACAAAGGCCGGTAGCGGGTCAAGACCGTCCCGCTCCATTTTTTCGCACCAGAACTCGAACTTTCCCGAAGGGGTCAGGAAGCCGCCCTGCGCTCGGGGCAGCAGGTTCGGCTCAGGGCGGGTCTGCATAAAAGGACGAGACAGGAATTCGTCGGCAGACAGCCCGGCCTTGAGGGCTTCGCCGGTAAATTCCTCCGCCGAGGCATGCACCGCTGGCTCAGTGATACCCAGCCCGGTTGCCAACAACTGAAACACGTCGGCATTCGATTTTGCTTCGCCCAGCGGTTCAAGCGCCTTACGGCTGAAGCTGCCAAAATCACCGCCGTAGGCCAGAATCATATCATCCTGCTCAAGTGGAGAAGTCGCCGGCAAGACGATATCCGCATAGTCCGCACTATCCGTCAGGAAGAGGTCGTGGACGACGGTAAACAGGTCTGCACGTTGCAGCGCACTCCTGAGTCCGGCCTGATCAGGCAGCGAGGCAGCCAGATTGCAATTGTAGACATACAGCACGTTAATGGGCGGATCAAAACTGGGATCGAGCAGATGCTCGGCCAGCCGCATCATATTGATCTCACGCGTACCCTCCGGCGAGAGATCAAAGCGCATGGCCTGTTTCATATTCTGGGCGGTAAACATGGCTCCACCGAAGTTGCACAAGCCCCCGCCAACCTCACGCCAGGCACCGGTTAGCGCGGGCAGACAAGCCACGGCCCGGACGGCCGCTGCCCCGCCACCGCTGCGCTGGATGCCGACGCCGGTTCGGATCGCCGCAGGCCGGGTCGTCGCATAGGTGCGCGCCAGGTCCTGAATCGTCGTCACCGGAACGTCGCACGTCTGCGCCAAGTCCGGGAGCGAGAGGGAGCGCAGGCGTCTGAAAAATGGCTCGGCACCGATGGTATGCTGCTCTATATAGTCAAGATCGGCCAACCCTTCTTCTTCAATGACCTTCATCATGGCCAAGGCCAAGGCGGCGTCGGTTCCTGGCCGGATGGCAATATGCTCATCGCACGCCCGGGCGGTTCGCGAACGATACGGATCAATGGTAATCAGCCGCGCCCCTCGCCGCTGTGCCTGGCGGACGAATGGCCAGACATGGAAGCCCGTGTTCAGTGGATTAGCGGCCCAGAAGATGATGAGTTTACTCTCAACCAGTCCCTCTGGAGCAAAACCAAAGAACACATCGGAGTAATCCATTGCGCCAAGCAGCCCGCCAGCGCAAATCGTGCGGGCCAGGGTGGAGGCGCCCAGCGCATGAAAGAAGCGGCGGTCGATCCCGTTGCTCTGGTACGCCCCGTTATTGCCCCGGTATGAATACGGCAGAATGGACTGCGGTCCGTGCGTTGCCATCGTGGCCTGCATCTTCTCCACAATGGTCGAGACAGCTTCATCCCACGAAATCCGGACGAACTGCGCTCCGGGTCCTTTCGGGCCGACGCGCTTGACCGGATACAGCAAGCGGTCCGGCGCGTACACCCGATCCAGAAATTTGTTGACCTTTGCGCACAAGGCCCCCCGCGTAAACGGATGTTCTTTGCTCGCCTTGATACTAACCGCTCGATCGTGCTCAACCGTCACATCCATGAGACAGGAATCCGGACAATCGTGCGGGCATACAACCTGGACAGTATGAGACATAAGACCCTCCCCCTTTGTTTAGCCTCTACCACGGCGCCACCCAGAAATCCAGGAAAGAAACGGCGGTCTCAGAGGTATTGAGTGCGCTTGGCAGTGGAGCGCTGCCGGACAAAGATCCCCGCTCGTACGAGCCAGATACCCGCAATCACCAGCAGGGTCTGCGTACGGCCATTGACATCCCGCAGCCCGCGGCACGGCCCGAAGAGCCAGGGGTCCTGTGCCAACGTACGGTGCTTCCACATCCAGAAGATGGCCATTGCCCGCTCTTCTGCGGTCTGCGGAACAGCACCCCCCGGCAAGGCAACGTGCTGACCGGCCAGACGGACCTGTCGGGAGGTATAGATGGGGTCGGAGAGCAGGGCCGGCCACCAAAAGGCCACAAGAACGGTGGCAAGCTGGCACAGCCAGTTCATCCAGGCAGCCAGGGTAGAACGCCTGCGTCTCTTCACCGCCCACCCGCGAGCCATGCCTTTGTCCTTAGTCGGCTCTTTGGAGTTGCGCAACCGTAGCGAGGAAGGTATGAAACACTCGTTCTTTCAATGTGCAGGAGAGGCTATGGGTCACATATTCTCCCGAATGGTAGGGGTGAGCGGGATCGTCCTGAGTCTGGCTTTCATCGGCCTGTCTTCAAGCTTTGCCGAGGACGGCTACCCCGCGGACTATACGCCCTCAACTCCGGCAGAGGGCGGCGGACGGAAAAGCCTGGCCCGCGTCTTCGCGGTCGCGGCGTATATGACCGACAAGCTTGAGGCGGCCGGCGGGGAACAGTCGCCGGAATGCTATCGGGCGTGTCTGACCATCCCCCTCAATGAATCCATCGCCTGTGCCGAGGCGAACGATACTTATGAGGGCAGTGAATCGTGTGAGAAGGACGCGGCTCAAAAAATGGCGACCTGCGACCCGCAGTGTAGCGGTTCAGGTTCATAATCGAACGGGGAAAGAAAGGAAGAGAAGTATGCCAGTAAAGAAGACACTCCTGACGCTGTGTGGGCTCTGTTTCGGCGCCCTTATCGCCGCCGCCCCTGTCAGAGCCGCGGACGACTATCCAGAGGGTTACACCCCCTCAAAACCGGCGGAAACGGGGGCGACAAATATCCTGGCCCGGTTTGGAGCGCTCAATACCTATGTCAACGACCAACTGGAAGCTGCGGGCGGGGAAAACGCCCCGGAGTGTCTCAGGAACTGCCTGACGGTTCAGATCAACAGCATCCTGGAGTGTCTGGACCAGAAAAACACCTATGCGACAAGCGAGTCGTGCGAGAAAGACGCAGCCCGGCAAGCAGCCCAGTGCGACCCCAAGTGTACGGACGGATAGCCCATTTCCCTGCCCACTTTCCACAAGAAAGAAGGGCGGTCAAAGAACCGCCCTTCTTTCCTTTTGTTACGATTGTGATTTAGCCCTTCATCATGGCTGCCAGGGCAGCCCCTTGTTCGCCCAGTACCTTCTTGGTTGACTCTCGCTCCTGGATGCGCTGCCACCAGGCGGACAGTTTAGGCCGGCCCTCAAACGGCTTCTTTGAGCCGAAGTTCGGCAGCAGATTATCCATGAGGAACAGGGTCGGCGCGATGGCCGCATCTGCCAGGGTAAAGTTATCGCCGGTCAGCCACGGCCCGTCGGAAACCGACGCTTCAAGCTGATCGAGATTATTATTCACTTCGGCGATCTTGTCGGCAATGAACTGGTCGTCCAGGTCCTGGCCGAACAACTTTGGGAAACACGCGCGCATCGGTGGATCGATATACAGATCGTGATAGCGGGTAATGGAACGGACCGCGGCTTTACCTTCCGCATCGCTCGGCAGCAGCGGCGTCTCCGGGAATTTGTCTTCCAGATACTCGTTAATGACTTCCGACTCGGCAATGAGCTGTCCGTCGTCGGTTTCCAGGGCCGGGACTTTGCCGGTGGGATTGATTTTTCTGTATTCTTTTTGTCCAGGGTTTTCGCGCGGATCGAGGAACTCGATGTTAAGCCCCTTTTCATAGGCCGCGACCCGGCACTTTCCGGCAAAATTACTGAGCTGATAGCTATACATCTTCATACCGAACACCTCCTGTGGAGAATTTTTTGAGCCCCCAGACTATCCTGGACTCTGTCGGTGAAGTCAACTCCGAGGCGCGGGCGGTTCAGTGCCGGGCGTACTTGACCTCGAACCGACGAATCCAGATCGGGTCGCCGTTCTCGCTGCGCAGGCTGACGGTTGCCCCGGACGGAACGGGATGATCAAGGAGCTTTCTGTCCCGGTCCCATTTCTTCTTCACGTCAGTCCGCCACACCCGGACGCCGTCGATATGGACCAGCAGCTTTCCCTTGAGTCCGTAGTCCCGCCACTCTCCGACCAAATTGGTGATCCGCGCCGCGCCGCGCGGCAGTCGGAACGTCAGCACGTTGGTCTGGTTGGGACAGGGGCGCTTACCGTCCGCGTTTCCGCCGAGACACGTCTCCTCCCGAATGAAGCCATAGGAGTACACCTGAGAGGAAGGCGGAGAGGGCTCAAACGTGGACACGAGTCTTCCGTCCAGCGCACGAATATCTTGTTGGAGGTGGGTCAGAATGAACTCCACCTCACGGTCCAGGGCAAATCCGTGAGACGCGCGGACATTTCTAAACGCAGCGGTCAGCTCGGCATACTGTCTGCGCGACGTGCCTGTTCGAGAGTAGATCGACTGTTGAAGGCGGAGCGCCGCCTCGTGCAGCGTCCGGGTACTAAAGCTGGGCCGGTGAGCGTGCAGCAGCGAGGTGCCGCCGACAATCCTGTCGGTCAGCGTATCGAGTTCCGCCCCATACGCAAGAGACATAGAGAGCATCCACACCAGGATGCCCGTCACAACCAGCTTCCATTTGAGTTGGCGACGCATTGTGGGAAGCATATCCCGCTCCCCATTCCTTTTCCACCGGAAAACTTTGCACTTCTCTTGCTCTTGGCAGATGAGGCGACCGCGTATATTGCTGGGACGTACAGCGTCACGCGGGGCGCGGCTTGTGGGCAGGTCATGTACTTCACACAGGCGATTCAAGGAGGGGGGATTCGTGGAGTTCGGCTTATTTTCGTTATTCGACTTTTTCCGTGACCGCCAGGATGAGGTCCGGTATTTTCAGGATACGCTGGAACTGAGCATTCTGGCCGAAGAGTTGGGCTTTGACTCAGTCTGGTTCGGCGAAGAGCATTTCTACTCCTTTGGGATTTGCCCGAGTCCGCAGATATTCCTGACCGCGGTCGCCCGTGAGACTTCGCAGATTCGACTGGGCACGGCGATCAGTCTGCTGCCGTTTGAGAATCCGCTGCGGAAGGCCGAGGACTTTGCCATGCTCGATATCCTGAGCAACGGACGACTCGACTTCGGGGTCGGGCGCGGCATTATTGCCAAACACTTCGAGGGCTTTCGGGTCCCGCTGCGCGAGAGCCGCGCGCGCTATGAAGAGTCCCTGGAAATCATCCGTCGTGCCTGGACCGAGGACCCCTTTGCGTATCAGGGCGAATTCTGGCAGGTGCCGTCGTTATCGCTTGGACCCAAACCCGTACAGCGGCCCCACCCGCCCATCTATCGTGGGACGATCAGCAGGGAGTCATTTGAAGGCGCGGGGATCATCGGCGATAATGCCTTCATCGTGCCCTGGCTCACCGGTCCCCACCCCTCAGTGCGGAAGCGAGTCCAGCGGTATCGTACCCTGCTCGAAGAAAACGGGCATGGCCAGAAGCGGACCACCTGCATCTTCTTTCTGTTCGTGGACCCGGACCATAATGTGGCGCTACGCGAGGGACAGGACGTCACCCGTGCCTACACCAACCTGTTCACGAATATGATTCCCGCGGAACTGCTGACCAAGATGAACACCGCCGATCCGGTCAGACAGTTCATCGACTTCGCCCGAGCCATGCCCGAGCAGATTGAGGAGCGCGCGGTGGTCGGCACACCGGCCGAATGCCGCCGCCGGCTGCACGAGTTGGACGATGAGTTCACGCTGGACCAGGTTGCCTTTTATTTTCACGCCGGGGCGCGCGACCCCAAGCGGGCGCGCTATGGGTTGGAATTGTTTGCCAATGAGGTCATGCCGGAATTTCGTTCATCTCTTTAGACCGTAGGGGCGAGATCAACTCGTCCTGCCTGCATAAGGAGTTTCTCATGGAGTTTGGTCTGTTTTCTCTTTTTGATTTTTTCCGCGACAAGCAAGACGAGGCGCAGTATTTTCAAGATACCCTTGAGACCTGCATCCTGGCCGAGGAGCTCGGCTTTGACTCGATCTGGCTGGGTGAGGAACACTTCTACGCGTTTGGTATTTGTCCCAGTCCGCAAATGTTTCTGACCGCCGTGGCGCGCGAGACCTCGCGTATCCGGCTGGGCACGGCGATCAGCCTCTTGCCGTTTGAGAATCCGCTCAGGAAGGCCGAAGACTTTGCCATGCTCGATATCCTGAGCAACGGCCGGCTCAACTTTGGGGCCGGACGCGGGATTATTCCAAAGCACTTTGAAGGATTTTGTGTTGATCAGGCCGAGAGTCGCGCGCGCTACGAAGAGTCCCTGGAGATTATCCGACGGGCCTGGACTGAGGACCCCTTTGAATATCAGGGCGAATTCTGGCAGGTGCCGTCGTTGTCTGTCGGCCCCAAGCCGGTCCAGCAGCCCCACCCCCCGATCTATCGCGGCACCCTCAGTCGTGAATCGTTTGAGGGAGCCGGTCAGGTCGGAGACAATGCGTTTGTCGTCCCGTGGTTGAGCGCACCCCATCCCGAGGTCGTCTCCCGACTCCAGCATTACCGCGCCACATTGCAGGAACACGGCCATGGGCCAACCCGGACGACGTGTATCTTCTTTCTGTTCGTGCATAACGATCATCAGGAAGCCGTACGCGACGCGAGAGAGACCACACGGGCCTATACAGAATTAATTACCTCATTTGTGCCCCGTGAGGCACTCCATCAAGTCCCGGCACACGACCCCATGCGTTCCTACCTCGAATTTATTCTCTCCATGCCGGACGATGTGGAAAAACGTGCGGTTGTGGGCACCCCGGCCGAGTGCCGCCGCCGGCTGTACGAGCTCAACGACGAGTTTGGCCTCGATCAGGTGGCGTTCTATTTTCACGCCGGTGGCCGGGACCCTCAGCGGGCGTGTCAGGGGTTGGAGCTGTTTGCCAAGGAAGTGATGCCAGAGTTTCACCCATAAGGGCGCAGCCCCCTCACCCACAGTTTATAAGACGACATTGCCAGCGAAGGAGGGACAGCATGTTGCTCAAAGAGAAAATCGCCATTGTGACAGGGATTGGGACCGGCATGGGCAAGGCCATTGCCCTGCGATGTGCCAAAGAGGGTGCCCATGTGGTGGGCGCAGAAATCAATGAAGTCACCGGCAAGCAGACCGCGGCTGAGGTGAGCGCCCACGACCGCCGCGGCCTCTTTGTCAAAACGGACATGGGCCGGGTGGAAGACATCAACGCCATGGTCACCACCGCAATGGAAACCTTTGGCCGGATTGATCTTCTGGTCAACAACGCCGGCGTCACCAAAAGCCTGGGGTTTTTTGATGTCACCGAAGAGGATTGGGACTGGATTCATTCGGTGAATGCCAAGGGCGTCTTTTTCTGTATGCAGGCCGTGGCGCGCGAGATGGCAAAACGCAAAGAAGGCCGAATCGTGAATATCGCGTCCATCGCCGGCAAGGGCTTTCGGGGTACGTCAAATATCTCGTACGCCGGCTCAAAGGGGGCGGTTATCGCCATGACCCGTATCGGCGCCTCGCAGCTCGCCAAACATAATATTAATGTGAATGCCATCTGCCCCGGTGCTACCCGTACGGATTTGTACACCAACGTCATGAAACAACTGACCGAGCGCGAAGGGATAAGCGAAGAACAGGCGACTGCCCGGCTTGATGCCTCGATTCCCCTCAAGCGCTCCAACAGCCCGGATGATATTGCCAATATGGCCGTCTTCCTGGCCTCGGATGAAGCGCGTAATATCACCGGCCAATCGTTCAATGTTGACGGCGGGCTGATGTGGGACTGAGAGCACATATCTGAAACGGAGGAACACGATGGCATACGGAATGGAACATATTTTGAGCGATTTGCGGGTTTTGGATTTTACCCGGGCCCTGGCCGGACCGAGCTGCACCCGGATGATGGCTGAGATGGGCGCCGATGTGATTAAGGTCGAGTCCGCGCCCCGCGGTGATATGGTGCGCGGCATCTCGGTCTTTGAGAAGGAACGCAGCCTGTACTTCATTCAGCAGAATCTGGGCAAGAAGAGCTTGTGCGTAAATATCCGCGACCCCAAAGCCATGGACATTATCAAGGAGCTGGTGGCGGAGATGGATGTGGTGGTCGAGAATTTCAAGCCCGGCGTGATCGCCCAGATGGGGCTGGGGTATGAGGACCTCAAGAAAATCAAGCCGGATATTATCCTGTGCTCAATCTCGGCTCTGGGCCAGAAGGGGCCGCTGTCAACCAAACCCGGCTATGACTATATTGCCCAGGCCTACTCCGGGGTTACCTCCATGATCGGCGACCCGGACGAAGCTCCGTATCTGCCGCTGGTCGGGATGGGTGATGTGAGCACGGGCGTCCACGCCGCCCTGGCCGTGGTGTCCGCTCTGCGCTACCGCGACCGTACCGGTGAGGGCCAGCACCTCGATATCGGCCTGCTGGACGTGTACTACCACTACCACGAGGTCAACGTGCATCAGTACAGCGGCACTAAGGGCAAGATGAATCCGACCCGGGCCGGCCGGCATTTAACCTATGTCTGTCCGGCGGGTATCTTTCGGGCCAAGGGCGGCTCGGTGGTCATCATGGCCTTTCTGCATCACTGGAAGGACCTGTGTGCGGCCATGGAGAAACCGGAGCTGGTGGAACACGAGCGCTATGGCACCGAGGCGCTGCGTCTCGAACATCGGGACGAGGTCGTCCAGATTATCGAAGACTGGTTGCAGGCAACCTTTCCCGATGTTGAGAGCGCGGTTGCCCATATGGAGCAGTTCGGGGTGCCGGTTGCACCGGTCTTATCGGTAGCGGAGACGACGCAGCACCCCCATCTACGGGAACGCGGCACCGTACGCACCATCGATGACCCCATTGTCGGCGAGTTTGATATCCCCGGCATGCCGCTCCGCTTTTCCCGTTTCCCGGACGACCTGCCGCTCAACGCTCCCACCCTGGGACAGCATAACGAGGAGATTCTCACCGCATATCTGAAACGTTCGCCCGAAGAGGTGCAACAGCTACGCGAGACCGGCGTCCTGTTTGAGAAAAATTCATAGTAAGGAGGCGGCTATGACGACCCAAGGTACGCAGCATGTTCTCAGCGGGCTGCGGGTGCTCGATTTCACCCGCGCTCTCGCCGGCCCGACATGCAGCCGCATGCTGGCCGAGATGGGAGCGGATGTCATTAAGGTCGAGTCTGCGCCCAAGGGTGATCTTGGGCGGAATTTCTCAACGTTTGGCGACAAGCGTAGCTTGTTCCACGTTCAGCACAATCGGGGCAAGAAAAGTCTGTGTGTCAATCTGCGCGACCCGCGCGGCATGGCGCTTGTGACTGAGCTGATTCAGCACGTTGATATCGTGGTTGAGAATTTCAAGCCCGGCGTCATGGCAGACATGGGTCTCAGTTATGAGCGGCTCAAAGAGCTCAAGCCTGATATCATTCTGTGCTCTATCTCTGCCCTTGGCCAGACCGGCCCCTTAGCCCATAAGCCTGGCTACGATTATATCGCTCAGGCGTATTCCGGGGTGACCTCAATGATCGGAGAGGAGCACGATGCGCCTTACATCCCGCTGGTCGGGATGGGGGATGTCAGCACAGGGGTACATGGCGCACTCGCCGTCCTGGCGGCCTTACGCCACCGGGACAATACCGGCCGGGGCCAACATCTCGATGTTGCGCTGTTGGATGTGTACTACCACTACCACGAGGTCAACGTACATACCCCGCGAGCCACAGAAGGTGCCATTCAACCAACCCGTGTTGGCCGCCATATGACATATGCCTGCCCCTCAGGTGTCTTTCGCGGTAACGGTGGCTACTTGGTCATCATGGCCATTTTCCATCACTGGCCGGATTTCTGCAAAGCAATCGAACGGCCTGAGCTGATTGACGATCCCCAGTACAGTACGGATCAAGCCCGGCTCAAACGCCGAGACGAAGTTATCAAACTGGTCGAAAACTGGCTGCAGACGTTTCCGGATGTCGAGAGTGCGGTTGCTCACTTAGAGAGTTTTCACGTTCCAGTTGCTCCGGTGCTCTCCGTCGCCGAGACCCTCGACTATCCTCATCTGCGAGAACGTGGGACTGTGACAACAATCAACGACCCGATCCATGGCGACCTCGACGTCCCCGGTTTTCCGCTCAAGTTTTCCGAGTTCCCGGACGAACTCCCCCTCCACGCGCCCACGCTGGGACAACATAACGAGGAAATCCTGACGGAGTATCTGCGACGGTCGCCTGAAGAGGTACAGCAGTTGCGTGACGCCGATGTCTTGTTTGAGAAAAATTCGTAGAGGGGCCACTACGGTGTAATCCGCTGATGGTGTCATTTCGATTCTCGAAGGACGGTTCGTAGACTGTCCCTACCCCCGATCAGGCATCCCTGACTCGGCAAGGACGAGGCCGATATTACGCCCCTTGAGTGTGTGTATTCTGTCTACGAGTCAAAACAGCAGAAAAATGTAAGAAATATACTTGAAATTACATGAATATATCAATATTTTAAAAAGTATAAAAGTAAATATTTCTAGATACTTAAAAAATACTAAAAGAGTAATAATAAGAAAATATAATGATAAAATATGAATCTCCACTATCTTGGGTTCACTATGACATTCCTGCCGTATTCACTGCTCTTGTTGAAGCAAGGGCCAGCGTTTTATCCCTCACAGGTGTCCCGTATCAACGAAGCTGGGTTGAGGAACTCCAGGCCATTCAACTAAAGCGGGAAGTCGCGGGAACCTCTCGGATAGAAGGTGCTGATTTCACAGAGCGCGAGCTTGAACGCGCCCTACAGGAAACGCCGGACGAACGGTTCACTCGCTCGCAACGCCAAGCCCACGCGGCAGTAAAAACGTATCAATGGATTGCTCAACTGCCGGATGGCCAGCCGATTAACGCTGACCTGATCAAACAAGTACACAGGATGATTGTAACGGGGGCGGATGACGATCATTGTCAACCAGGAGAACTTCGCCGGAAAGATCAAAATGTAATATTTGGAATTCCCAGGCATAGGGGGGTCGAAGGCGGTGCTGAATGTGAGCACGCGTTTGCTCAGCTTATGAAGGCAGTTCAGGGACCGTATCAAGAGCACGACCTTCTGATTCAGGCTTTGGCACTCCACTACCATTTTGCAGCCATGCACCCGTTTCTGGACGGCAATGGGCGAACGGCCCGTGCCGTGGAAGCCCTGATGCTGCAACGGGCCGGGTTACGAGATGCCTTGTTTATTGCTATGTCGAATTACTACTATGATGAAAAAACTGCTTATCTTGCGGCACTGGCAGAAGTACGACAGAAGAATCACGACCTCACCCCATTCCTCGTTTTCGGGCTAAAAGGCATAGCGATTCAGTGTCAAAGGCTTTCAGGGGAAATTCGTAGAAATGTTTCAAAAGCCCTCTTTCGAGACGTGATGTATGATCTCTTCACCCGCTTGGAGAGTAAGAAAAAACGGGTTATTGCCGAACGACAGATCGAAATCCTGAAGCTGCTGTTGCGGGAAGATTCGGTCACAGTTCAACAGCTTGTACAGATCATTCGTCATCGCTACAGCCCGCTGCAGAACCCGATCAAAGCACTGACCCGTGACCTCGCTCAGCTCATACATCTCAAGGCAATCTCGGTGCGACAGGATGACAAAGAAACGCGCTGGATAGACCTACGCCTTGAGTGGCCGACGGAGATCACGGAGACCGACTTTTTCGAGCGAGTCAAGAGCTTCCCGAAGGCAAAAACCAGCTCCCTACTCCCCTAATTCAACCTCAGCGTAGCATCTTCCGAGGAGACACCATATGCACCTTACCGGTTCTCCGTTTTGTTGATAGGGTCTCCCTCAAAAGGAGTGTCACATGGCAGGACTGGTTGAGGGAAAAGTCGCGCTGGTCACGGGCAGCGGGTCGGGCATAGGCAGACAGTCGGCCCTGGCCCTTGCGCGTGAAGGCGCCAAGGTTATCGTTTCCGACATCGTCGTCGAAGGCGGGCAGGAAACGGTGCGCCTGATTCAGAACGCGGGCGGCCAGGCGGTGTTTGTGCAAGCCGACGTCTCACGGGCGGCTGACGTCGAAGCCTTGATCAATACGACGGTCGAGACCTATGGCCGCCTGGACTGCGCGCATAACAACGCCGGCATAGCCGGCAAGGCCCAGAGTACGATTGACTGCACCCAAGAGAACTGGCATCGCATCATTGCCATTAATCTGACGGGGGTCTGGCTGTGCATGAAAGCGGAGATTCCGCGCATGCTCACCCAGGGCAAAGGGGTTATCGTCAATACGGCGTCCGATGCCGGACTGATCGGCGTGCCACGCGCCGGCGCCTATGTGGCCAGCAAACACGGCGTAGTGGGCCTGACCAAAACGGCCGCCCTGGAGTATGCCAAGGCGGGTATTCGCGTCAACGCGGTCTGCCCCGGTCCGATTGATACGCCCATGCTTCAGAGCGTCGGCCAGCGGCGTCCCCGGGTGGTGGAGAAAATGACCGCCGCCCAGCCGGTGGGCCGTTTGGGGCAGCCCCAGGAAATTGCGGAGGCGGTCGTCTGGCTGTGCTCGGATGCGGCGTCTTTTGTCACCGGGCATCCCATGCCGGTTGACGGCGGCTATATGGCGCAGTGACGGCCCTTCTTGAGGTAGAGCGCGTTATTCATCCCCCCTTTGGACTCCGTAGCGCTCCCTTATGTATTTTCGCCACTCCCGCTCGTCGGGACCAGCGTTCCCAGGGCCGGTCATCATCTCCTCAACCGTCGTCCAGCGGAGGGGTGGTGCGTCGCTGGTGAGCAACCTGTTCCACGCTTCAATTACATTATCATCGAGTTGACGGAGGTGAGGCGGCTTAGACGGCATACGGCGAAGGTGAATATTTTTTTGGAAGCCAATGACAGCGACGTCTACTCGGTCTACATCAGTTAAGGTTCGCTGGCAGTATGCCCTCAAGAGATATAGGCGAAAAAGTTGATAGAAGGGTCCCCGAAAGGGGCAGCCCAAGTTGTTATCGAGGCACGTAAGAGAGATTCCCGCCTGCGCCAAATTCTCCCAATAGCGGCGGCTGGTCCGATCAGTTCTGCGCGTTGCCAAATAGCAGTTCGACTGAGGTTGGTGACAGATGCTCTCAGCGGAGAGATTACGACATTTCTCCTTCTGTTTGTTACTTGGAGAGTTGTATCCACCACAAGGCCCAAACTCGGCTTCGGTATATTTCCACTCGATCAAGGTCAGCCCACTGGCACCCTTTTCGTCTTGCCACCATATTGCTGCATCCACACTGGTCCGATTCTGACCCCGCTTTCCACCCGGTGGCTCTCCCAACCACTCGGTGGCTCTATCCGGGCCGGCATACTCAAATTCAATATTCGATACCTTTCTCACCCCCGGAAGTGCACCAGAGAGTAACCTCGGAGAGATTCCTAGTCCCAGCCGAAAGGGGAAAAGAAAGTTGAAGCAACAGACCTGGGAACTCTTGAGATTGAGCGATTCGGTATGTAACGCAATGTCTTCCTCTTTGAGATACTTGCGGAGAGGCTCATAGATTGGCGGGTAAAAATTCTTGTCCAGATGTCCTTCAGGAAGAATATGCGGATAGTGATATGTTGGCCTTTTGGACGATACGCCATCCGGTAGGGCGGACCATTTTTCGCGCTTATAGTACGCTTGGCGTAACGTCTCTTCTCGCTGAAAGGTCTTCATGCGGTAGAACCAATTCGTGTCCGCGCCAGGGTCTTTCGGGAGTACGTGGTGTCGTGCTGTTTGTCTAAGATTTTCTTTCATCCGTAAATCTCCATGCGATACCCATAGCCGGCAAAGGGGTTCTGGATACGATACCGAAGCTACTCTTCCGTTAGCCAAGCGTCTACTGATCGTGATGAGAGAGCCGCGTTAAAGCGCAGGAAAAATTCCTTACCTACCCAATCACAAATCCCAACCGCTGTGGTTAGAGAATAATTCTGAATTTTGTGAAGTCGCGGTAAAAGCGCTGAAATGACCCCCTCTCTGATTGTCGTATCCGCACTCGGAGGGCTACTCACAGCGCGAACGAGTGCTTGACCTCAAGAAAGAGGCGACTGTTCCGTCCCGTCCAATACCGGTCATGGTCGCGTACGGGAGCGGCAAATTGGCCGAACAGACCGGAGCGTGAGCCGAGAAAGAAATCGGCCCCGATGGTGGCGGACAGGTAGTCCGAGAAATCGTATCGGACCTGGGAGCGGATCAGCAGGTCGCCAAAATTGATGCCGTATAGCACCAGCAGTTGAGGGTGGAGGGTTTCGTGCAGAAAATCGGACAGCAGGAAGAGCGACACCGCATTCTCAACGGACTCGCCAACAAGAGCGCCGGGCGCATTGAAGATCACATTCTGAAAGAACTGCACGTTCGCCATGAGATTATCGTGCACCGTCCAGTCCAATCCTAAAACATAGGACAGGAACTCTCGCTGCCGGATACCGTCGCGATCGCGTGGATCACCAGACACAAAGTGTTCTCCGAGCCGCAGGCCCCCCTCGCCGCGGATCACAAACACGTCAAAGGCGTAGTTGAAACTGCCGCCAATCAGGTGGAAGCGCTCGTGCCGGGGCTCGAAACGAAACGTGTTGGGACCCAGCACCCGCCGGAAGGGGACAGGAAAGTCGTTCCAGGAATATAGATAGTTCAGCGACAGATCCATATTGCGCAGAAAGCGGGTCACCCGAAATCCAACCTCGGAATCGCTCAGCCGCCAATCCTCAGGTTGACGTATCGAGTCCACCTGGACCGAGGGGAACGGCGGGGGAGGCTGAAAGGGTAGTGCCGGCAGGGGCAGGTTCCGAAACTGAAATTCGCTGCCCTGGTCGGCCGGACGGTTGGCCTCGAAGTCGGGCAGCCACAGGCCCTCAAACGTCCAGTCACTCAGCGTGTAGTCCACTCGCAGCCCCCATAGCGGGATGCGGGCATCAATAAAGTCGTTCAGAATGAACTCGCGAAAGTCCTGCGGGTTGATCACATCCAGGATGCGTAGGCCAATGGACTCGCCCCATACGATCTGTTGGCGGCCCAGACGGATATCAAAATCGTCGTAGAGTACGTCGAGGTACAGCTCGCGCAGCTCGGCCTGAAACGAATCGCCGCCCGCCAACCGATCAACCGGCGAGGCCCGGAAATCCTCTATATTGGTTTCCAGATGATTGACCGGATCAAACATCGACCGTCCGAGGATGGTGAGTTCGGCCCAATCGGTCAGCTCAAACTCAATCTCGGCCTGGAGCCAATTCTGAGACTTTGAGAGTTGATGCGGAGAGTGGAGCCGAAGTGCGGTTTCGTTTTTGACATAACCGGTCACGTCCAAGCGGTCCCGCAGGGTCTCAAACAAGCCAGGTTGCGGCTCACGAGCGGGACGCCGGGCAGTTGGCGTCGCACTCGCAGGTCGCTGTTGCGCGGCCACTGTCCCCCTTTCGGTTGCTGACGCGACCTCCGTTTTCGGAGCCGGCGGTGGCGGGACAGCTTTGGCCTGCTGCGTAGAGGGATCGGACGGCGGTGGGATCGATTGGACGAAGCGATTGACCTCAGGACTTTCAAACAGAATTTGCGCCCTCAGCTCCGGGACGGGTCGGTCCGGCGTTTGGAGCACCGCCCTCACCCGACTGCCCTGCTGCTCTACGCTAAAGGCCGGCAGTTTTTCGCCTTTGAGGTCGAGCACAAAACGCAGATGCTGCGGGTGAGTGCCCACCCGGACACGGCGCAGGAGCGTATCTTTGGCCGGATAGGTCGCTGAGGGATGCGGCAGGACCGGCCCGATGACATCAATCACGAGGCGGGTTGGAGTCGAAAGCGGGAAGGCGTGGATGGCACTCGGTGCTTGAGAGAATTGCAGCACCACCTGCCGCTGACTCCCGTCGGCAGTCAGATGGACCTTGTGGAGACGCAGGACCGAGGGAGAGACGGCTTGGGCGGAAGATGTTCCTACCCCAATCCACAGGATCGCGATAAGGCTAAAAACCCAGGCCTTCTGCCTCGTGGGCGTGCTGCTCATACAGAGAATAATCTAGGGCGCGCCCTTGCGCAGCGACCGTTCGGTAAAAATCGACTCTTTGAGACCCTGATTGAACCGCACGTTGCTAAAATCAACCTCGGTCTTATGTCCGGTCAGTTGATTTTCCACCACGATCCGCTTCCAGTTCCAAATCCCGTCGATCTCCTCCCACTCTGTTGTCAGGATTTTGAGCAGGCGGTCTTTGCGGTCGTAGAACTCAATTCTGGGCTCGGTCAGGGTCTCGGCGTTTATCCAGCGGAGTTTTTTACTGTAGATGTAATTCTCCTTTACCGGTGTGGACTCCAGGACGTAGAGCTTGGTGCCGTTGTTCTGCTCGACACGCAGCAGTTTATGCGTATCCTCCTCGACCTCCCGGTCTGCCATGTCGTCGTAGATCATATCGCTGCCCATAAAGGAGTTTTCCTTATCGCCGGAGGCAATCCGGCGCACCTTGCGCAGGGCCGGCAGATAGATCCACTGGTCGTCGTCGGCCTCGGCGTCTTCCTGCGACCAGTTGAGAAAAGTGGTGTCTTTGACATCCGGCGGGGATTCAAAATAGATGAAAGACTTGCTCGACAGCCCCTCCTCGCCCTCATAGTCTTTCCAGTAGCGCAGGGTATGGCGCTTGCGCGTCTTGCCCCTGCTATTGGTCAGCGTCCAGAGGGCCTCGGAGATCTGATCGTCGCCGTCCTCACGCTCGTCAACCATGACGGCAATCTCCCGCCCGCTGGGCTCGCCAGGGACTTCCTGTGCGTCCGCAAACGGCGCCGCACTCAGCACAAACAATCCAAATCCGATCCATAACCCGATGGTCTTCATACTGTCTCCTTCTCTTGTAGGGGTGAAACCGCGTAGTCCGTTCTCGGTGGCGAAGCGGACGCCAGCGCTGTTCCATACACAAAACGCGGCTTGAAGGTGTTGAGGATGGCCGGCAGAAGCGTCATGGAGGCCAGCAGGCAGGCAGCCATGTTCAGCGCCATCATCGCTCCGAGATAAAAATTGGGCTTGAAGTTGGAGGTCAGAAAGACCAGGAAGCCCCCAATCACCACGGCCGCATTAAAGAAAATGGCTTTGCCCGAGGTGGCCATGGTGGCCACGGTAATGGCCTCCGGGTCGACCAGGGCGTCTTTGGTTTTCAGTTGATATTTATTGAGAAAGTGGATGGTGTAGTCGATCCCGATGCCGATCACCATGGAGGCGGTCATGGACTTTCCCACTTCGAGGGGGATGCCCAGCAGTCCCATGAGACCGAAGCTGAACACCATCACCGCGCCGATGGGAATGATATTGATCAGCCCGGCAACCACGGAGCGGAACATACAGGTGGTGAGCAGGAATACCGCCAGCAGCGAGGTGACCAGGCTGGTCAACTGCCCGGACACGACCAGCTCGCTGAAGCGGTTGCTCATATAGCCCTGTCCGGCAAAGCCGATCCAGAACCCGCTCTTGGTCTCCCAGCCAATGACCGTGGGCGTGATACCGGCCAGCCAGCGCCCGAACTGCACCGTCAGCGGATCGTGGTCGCCAGTCTGACCGCCACCGCCATTCTCTTCGGCCCCGAATTCTCGAACCGCAAAGTCCTGAATCCGGTCGATCACGCGCTCGATATCGGCGCTGTGGTCCGAGCGCAGAAAAAACGACACATTGGCGTGCTGATAGTCATAATCGACCACCTCATCAAAATCGTCCGGGTCTCCGGAGAACGAGTACAACAGCAGGTATTGGGCGACCAGGTCGCGCGAGTCGGGAATGACCTCCATCTCCTTGCGGTCCTCATTCATGACCCGGTGCATACGTTTGATGAACTCGGCAATAGACAGCGAGCCACCCACAATAGGGTCTTGTTCGACCGCGGCTTGCAGACGGTCGAGCTTGGCCAGCAGGTCCGGGTCTTTGAGCAGGTCGGGCTCGTGGCCCTCAATGGCCACATAGATCGGCAGCGTGCCCTGAAACCTCTCCCGCAGGACCTCATCGCCAATGCGGACCGGACTCTGCTGGTGGAACACATCAATCCACGACGAGTCAATATAGATGCGCTGAAGGCCGAGCAGACAGGTGAACATAGTACCGACCGCAATGCTCCACACCAGCAACGGACGCCGGGCAACCCCTCGGCCCAGGCTGGACAGGGTCCGCGCGGCCCAGCCGGTGGCGGCGAGGTCGCCGCCCCGCTTCATTTGTCTCCGCAGGCCACGCCCGGCCCGAGGCGACAGCAGGCTCAGCGCCGCGGGGAAAAAGGTCAGCGAGACCACCATCGCCGCCAGAACACCGACCGAGGTAAACACGCCGAAGTAACGGATGGGCACCATGGCCGCGGTCAGAAACGACAGAAAGCCGGCTGCAGTCGTCAGGGCCGTGAACACCACCGGTTTCCACATTTCCCGCATGGCCGCCATGACGGCCGCGTTGGCGTCCGGTTCGGCTTGACTGAGGATTTCGTCGTAGTAGCGGCTGAGAATATGGATGCCGTAGGCTACGCCAATCGCCATCAGGGTGACTGGCATCATGGTCGAGATAAAATACATCGGGACCTCGACCCAGGCCATGAGACCCATACTCCAGATGACGGAGATGATCACCACGGCAAACGGCAGGAGGACGCCGCGCAGACTACGGTAGGTTAGATAGAGAGTCCCGAGGACAATGAACAGGACCAGCGGCATGAAGCGTTCCATGTCGCTCCGGGCGTCTTCGGAGAAGGTGACCTCCATGGCGCCGCGACCGGCAATGTGGAACTGCTCGGGCATGCCGGCCGCCTCTTTTTCGCGAATCATGTCACGGATGGTACGGTAGATCGCCGACCGTCGGGCGACCCCCTCAAGCGTCCCCTCGGACGACTCCATCCTGGCCATAATCAGCAGGCCGGTGCCGTCGCGTGACACTACCCAGTCCACAAACATGGCGTTGTCAAACAGGGCGTCTTTCAGCGCGGCCAGGGCTGCGGCCGAGCGCGGCGGCTCTTCCATGAAGGGATCGACCGCCATGCCGTCGCTGGTGCCGGTGATATTGTCCATGGTGGCCACGCTGGTCACATCTTCATCCCGGACGGCTTTGATGCCGGGCAGGAGCGCGATTTTCTCGGAGAACTCTTTGACAATGCCCAGGGTACGCGGATTGAAGACCCCGTTTTCCTGCGGGTTGTCGTTCAGGACGCCGACAATAATAAGGTCCAGCATCCCAAAGCGCTCTTCCACCACGTCGTTGTAGTGCAGGACCGGGTCATTGGGAGGGATCATGGATTCGGCGTCGCTCTCGAAGCGCAGGTATTGGAGCTGCATGGCCGCGGCCATCGTCACTCCCAGAATGGCCGCAATGACCAGAAAACGAAAACGGATGATAGTGCGAAAAATGGATTCCATTCAGTGTTCTTCTATCCTGCCGGGGCACTCCTGGCTCTGCGCGCGGTCTGACTCAGGGCGCGTTTCCGGGACGCAGGTGCACCTCTCGGTTTGGTTTTTGTCTGGCCGGAGTCAGCGGTGAGCAGGGCTAGAATCAGGTCCGGCAAGGCGGTCAGCACCTGCTCGCCGGACAGCTTCGGGTCCACATGGCCCACGAGTTTCTGTCCACGCAGGGTGTGAATAACGAGGCCAATAATGGCCAACGGGACCATCTGGACCGGCAGCGGCTTCAGATCGCCCCGACGCACGCCGCGCGCCACAATATTCTGTAAGGCGTGGTGCGCCCGTGAAAACCAGCGCTCGGCCAGCACCGCGGCAACTGCATGATGGTCGTCAATGGTGCGCTGCACCATCTGAAACCGGTGCGGCGCGTCATGATAGACGTCAATGAATACCTGTACCACGGCGCGAAGCTGTGCCTCGGGTTCAGTCCCGTCCGCGGCAATGACCTCAATCTGCGTGACCACTCCGCTCACCGCGTCCTCAAGTAGCGTCTGGTACAGCGCCTCTTTGTTGTCGTAATAGTGATAGATGAGGGCCTTGGTCGCGCCAGTGTGCTCGGCAATCTCCCGAATCGAGGTGCCGTCAAAACCACGCTCGGCAAACAGCGCTTCAGCAACCGTCCCAATCTTGGCGCGGTAGTCCAGCGACGAAGCTGTTTTGATGGGACGGGCCATAACGGGCAGTAATTAACCGAACGGACAGTTAACGTCAAGCCCGGTTGGAGAAAGACGCTGACACCCAGAAGGGGGCAGACTTCCACCGCAATCCCGCTATACTGAGTCAACCGACGCCGAGGAGAACCGTGTGAAATTTGGCATCCTTCAATTCTTTAGCTGGCCGGGACGTCGGACTGAGATTGCGACGGTGTATCAGCGTGGTTTGGAACGTATCCAGATCATGGATCAAAACGGCTATGATGCGGTCTGGCTGACCGAGCATCATTTTAACGACTATAGTGTGTGTCCTTCGATCCCGGTCATCGGGACATATGCCGCGGCCCAGACCAAGCATCTGCGGATCGGGGCCGGCGTGTGCCTGGCTGGCTTCTACCACCCGCTCCGGCTGGCCGAGGAAGTCGCGCTGCTCGATACGCTGTCAGGCGGCCGGGTGAACTGGGGGGCCGGGCGCGGCTTTGACCTGAAGGAGTTCCAAGCCTTCGGCGTGCCCGTCGAGGAGAGCCACGCCCGCTTTCGGGAAACCGTAGACATTGTGCTTAAAGCCTGGACCACTGATCGCCTGACCTATACGGGCCAGTTTTTCTCTTTCGAGAATGTCGAAGTTCTGCCTAAGCCCTTGCAACAGCCACACCCACCCGTGTGGGCCGCAGCCTCTTCGCCGTCAGCTATTGAGTGGGCCGCCTCCGTCGGCCATTCGATTCTCATGGACCCGCACGCCACCCATGGGGAACTGGGCCATAAATGGGAATTGTACCGGGATACGCTCGCCCGCCACGGCTATTCCATTGAAGGCCGTCAGATACCCATGGCGCGGCTCCTCGCCATTGCTTCCAGCCAGGAAAAGGCCGCCGAAGTCGCCCGTCAGGGAGCCAAATGGCTGGTGGATACCTATGTGCCACCCGAGATGTACGGGACTGGCGACCCGGTCCAGCGCTATGTTGACGAAGTGGTCATTCACGGTACGCCGGACAAGGTCAGAGACGAACTCGCCCGCCTGCATGAAGAAATCCATCTGGACTACATCATCGGCGCGCCACTGAGTCATGAGAGCTTTCTCCAATTCACGGACCAGGTGTTGCCCCGGATGGGCTAGGACCCAAGAAGGTCTACGGTATGAGTGATGTTGCGTTTGGCATCTTTGATCACTTGGAGCGCAGGGCGGACTCGCTGGGCGAGTTGTATGAGGGCCGCATGCGACTCCTCAAGATGGCTGACGAAGCCGGTTTTTACGGCTATCACCTGGCCGAACACCATGCCACACCGCTAGGCATGGCCCCGTCCCCGAGCGTCTTCCTGTCGGCGGCCATCCAACATACCAAGCGTATTCGTTTAGGGCCGCTGGTGTATCTGCTGCCGCTGTATCATCCGCTACGGCTGATCAGTGAAATCTGCATGCTCGACCATATGAGCAACGGCCGCCTGGAAATCGGGGTCGGGCGCGGCGTGTCGCCGTTTGAGCAGGCATATTTTGAGGTGCCGTTTTTGCACTCGCGGGCGATGTTCGAGGAAGCCCTGGAAATGGTCACCGCCGGCCTGCACCAGGAGCGGCTCACCTATGAAGGCAAGTATTACCAATGTGTCGATGTCCCGATGGAATTGCATCCTAAGCAAACGCCCAACCCTCCGTTCTGGTACGGGGTAATCAATCCGAGCAGCCTCCGCTTTGCCGCGGAGCGCGGCATGCATATGGCGAGCGGCGGACCCAACAGCGGGATCAAGGAACTGACCGCCCAGTACCAAGAGGTGTGGTCACAGAATCGGGACAATCCGCTGAACCTCAACCCCCAGGTCGAAACGCCGAAAATGGGTGCGTTCCGCCATGTCTTTGTGGCGGACACGGACCAGGAAGCCGAAGCCATCGCCACACCGGCCTATAAGGATTACTACGCCAATATCGAAAAGCTGTGGCTCGACTTCGGCGTAGCCGTCACCCTGTTCACCCCCGACGTCCAGGTCGCCCGCAGCCTGGACGTCGCCCTCGTCGGCTCTCCCAGCCGGGTGCAGGACGAAATTGCCCGCTTCTTCGAGACCAGCGGCTGCAATTATATTCTGGTGTCGTTCGCCTGGGGCAGTCTGACCCAGGCCCAGTCCGAACGCTCAATGGAATTGTTCGCCAGCCAGGTTATGCCGCAGTTCGGCTCGGCCTCTGCCTCAGCATAGACTCACTATGACAAATGGTCCAAAATCTTTGCTATCCCTGCGGCTACACTCACCTGCGTTACCCTGGCGTCTCCCGTCTCTTCGTCTCCCGCCCGATCCGCACGTTCCACCAGACTATCAGTGGAGTTATCACAATGGTGGGCAGGATCCAGGCCAGCCATACGGGGTCGGTCTCCACGTTGACGACTAACACCGCGGTGACGGTTGCGATGGTTCCCGCCAGCATATTCGTGAGATGCCGGGCGATACGCTGATTGCCGGACGCTCGCCGACCGGTGTGGAAACGGGCATCGACGGCACTCAGCGCCACCGCGATGCTCCCAAATACCACCATCGTTACCCACTGAGCACTACCCGACAAGAGAAGAACAGCACCGTAGCCCCACATCCCTAACCCGGTCAGCCCCATGACTGCCACCGCGGCCCAGTCAATCGGCTGGGCGTGCCCGTGTCTGTTCCGGGCAAAGCGCCATCCGGCAAATACCAGATAGAAACTGAATAGAGCGATCAGCGCCAGGAATACGTTGGACCCGAGTATCGCCAGTGGTAGCGCGGTAATAAAGATCACCGTCATTGCGATAGCATAGACCCGCCCGGCTCTTATGTGATGAGTGCCGCCCTTGGCCGTTATCAGCGCGATCATGGCCGTCGGCAACGCAACCGAGCCTGCTGCGATGTGAATTACGAGAAGGACGGTACCGACCATATGATCTCCTTCCAGCGCTCCCAGAGGTTGAGTACAATTATCGTAGGTCCGGGGTGGGCCTCTCTTGTACCATACTCGAGTCTTGAGTACCGTCAGCAATAGAGGGATTTATATAAGGACCGGAGGTCGGATATCGTAGCGATGACTCATCCGCAGACTCTCGAACGGAATCTCGAGCACACTCCCGCTCTCAATGAACACAGTACCGGGCTGCGGCTACTGCAACCCTACCTCCGGCGCGCGCATGCCAGAAGTGCGAAGCGCTGGGCCAGAGCGGTCGAAAAATGCGTCACCATAGACCATCTCCGGCGGGTGATGGAGAAGCGCGTGCCACCGATTGTGAGAGAGTATTATCGTGGCGGTGCCGATAACGAAATCACGCTCAGGGATAACGCCGAAGCCTTTCAGAGAGAACGCTTTAAGCCGAGAAGTGCGATCCGGCTTGACGCAATAGAGATGCGGACTGAAATCCTGGGACACCCCATTGCGCTGCCGGTTATCGCCGCTCCGATAGGCAGTCCCCGCATGCTCTGGCCCCGCGGCGAAGCCGTCGCTGCCAAGGCGGTCGGTGAAGCCGGGACGATAGGCACGCTCTCCACACTGACGGGGACTGACCTGGAAGAAGTCAGCGCCGCCTCGCCAGGACCGTGTTGGTATCAACTCTATCTCGTTGGCGGGAAAGACGTCGCGGCCCGCAGTATCGAACGGGCAAAAAACGCTGGCTATTCCGCGCTTGTACTGACCATTGACACCGCGGTCTCCGGGAATCGCGCCCAGCACGAATGGTTGGGCGCCTCACAGGCGATTAATGGCACGCCATTCCAGAAACTGAAATTTGGCCCGCAAATGATCCCCCATCTCTCCTGGCTGAAAAGTTTTTACGCGGACGGCGGGATGATGCAGTTCCGCAATGTCATTCTGGACGACGGCCAGCCGATGCCCTACGCGGACGTTGGGGCGCAACTGCGCACTTCGGTTGTCACCTGGGAGCATCTGCCCTGGATTCGGGAAATCTGGGGGACGGATAAGCCCATCCTCATGAAGGGCGTGCAGTGTGTCGAAGATGCCCGGCTGGCGGCCGAACATGGCGTGGACGGCATTGTCATCTCCAACCACGGCGGGCGCCAGATGGACCGCGTCTACCCTACCTTGTACATCCTGAAAGACGTCGTAGCCGCACTCAAGGACTCCACGATGACCATCTTGTTGGATGGCGGCATTCGTTCCGGCGGAGATGTCGTCATTGCTTTAGCCCACGGCGCGGATGCGGTCTTAGCCGGGCGGGCGTATGTGTATGGTCTTGGGGCGGGTGGAGAAGCGGGAGTTCGCAAGGCGTTTGCCATCCTGAAAAAAGAAATTGAGGATACCATGCGGCTCCTGGGCTGTGCTTCCATCCACGACCTGAATGCCAAAGAGCATCTGTTGCCGTATCCGTTTCGGTAGAGCGTTTTCCCATAGGCTGGAGTCGTGCCATTCCGCGCTCGTCGGGAAGGACAAGGGCCTGCCCCCAGCGGCCTGGGTGGGGGTGGCTCTCCTCCTGGGACGTGTGATGCATATTGTGTCGTGAGCCTCTCGGGACCGGTCCGGCGGCCCCCGCCTCGGGCCGCTCGCCCTCCCGCTGCCTGGGAGGGCGGCCATCCTGGCCGCTTGCGGGCTGGAAGCCCGCACTCCTCAAGGAGAAGAGAGACGCGCTTACACAGCATCGTAATTTTCTCTAGCCGCCCGCGCTGAATCTGGGATAGTCCTCTTGGTGCGCCTGTATCCATGCCCGGATTTGCGGCAACGCCGCGACCCTGTCGTACACCGCCTGGAGTTTCGGGAAATCAGCGCGCAACACAGCTTCATCTATGTCGAGTAGTTGGTTGAGCCGATTGAAAACACAAATGTCAGCCCACGAGAGCTGTGATCCCACCATACAGCCCTCCTGAACGAGCTTTTCCAGGCGCAGCAGGGCGCCAGGCAGCGTGGTCTCAATCCACGTAGCAATGCGTTTCTGCCGCTCTTCCTGCGGAACCATTTTCACCCCCGGAGTGCCGGGAACACCCTCGAAGCTCATCTTGGCGAGGGCGGACTGGATTTCTGCTTGATGCACGACGATCATATCACTGCGCGCCGCCTCAATCGGGTCCGACGGATACAAGCCGGCCAGGCGCGCGGCAAGACGGGCGATACTGTCAGTCTGGCCGAGGAATACGCCGTCCACTTCAAGGGCGGGCATTTGTCCGAAGGGGAGCTGTGCTTTGAACGCCGCCATGTTGGCGAATTCGTCTACGGTATAGCGTCGGTCCGTAAATGCTATCTCGCCTGCGGTGAACAGCAGGCGGATCGGCTCGCCGATGCCTCTCCCGTGGAAGTAGTGCAGCGTGATGTCTGATACCATGGTCATCATCCCTTTCGGTTCTTGTGATCGCTCGGTCTTAGCCTGGGAAGCAAGGACAGGCAACCGGCTTTGCTGTATTCATATTGCACGACGAGAAACGGCCGGTCGTGGCGTCAGAAGGAGGAGGACCAGGGCGAGGCCTCCGGTCGCCGCGCCGTAGAGAAAGGCAGGTTGATAGCTGCCGCTGACATCCCGCAGATAGCCGGCAATCATCGGTCCCCAGCCTCCAAGCACCCCGGCCCAGGCAAATAAAAACCCGGTAATGGACCCGGCGTGCAACCGGCCGAAGAAGTCACCAACCAGGGCCGGCAGCAGCGTGGTCAGGCCGCCGTAGAAAAAACCAAAGGCGACCGCACCCGCGTATAACGCCCCGAGCCCCTGGGCCGAAGAAAAGAGGAGATAGGCCATGATGTGGACACCCAGGCTCACAGCCATGCCGCTCCTCCGCCCGATACGATCCGACAGCGGACCCAGGCAGAGATTGCCCAGTAAGGCGCTCACCCCCATAATACTCACCGCCAGGGCTCCGTCTGCATGCGAGACCCCCAAGTCTTGCGCAAACGCCACAATATGCACGAAGGGCACAGGGATGGTCAGGAACATGGCCACCAGGGCGAAGCCGAACAACCAGAACGACAGGGTGGTCCAGGCTTCCGGGAGGGTCCAACTCTTGAAAGCCTCGGTTTGACTGTCCGGCAGCGGCGCCGAGCTCTGGGCCACAGGCTCGCCGTCAGGCGTCAACCCGAGTTGTTCCGGGTTGCGCACCATAAAGCGCGCGAGGGCGATAAGCAGGACCAGGATGATGAGGCCGCACGCAAAATAGACCGGACGCCAACCCCAACGCGCGATACACAGGGCAGTCAACCAGGGGCAGAGCAGGATGCCGCAACTGCTGCCGCTGGCAGCCAATCCCAAGGCCAGGCCACGTTTGCGCTGGAACCATTTGACCACCGTCGTATTGCAGGGAATATAGGCGCTACTCATGCCCAGCGCGGCAATCAGCCCATAGCACAGGTAGAGCTGCCACTGGGCCGACATCTGGCTGGTGGCGATAATGCCACTGCCCAGCAACAGCCCACCGGCGGTGACGACCCAGCGGGGGCCGGCCGTGTCGGTCAGCCGGCCGCTGATCCAGCTACAGCCGCTATAGACCATGGTGTAGAGCGAAAACGCCCCACCCAGGCTGGCGCGCTGCCAGCCCAGTTCATCCAGCATGGCCGGCAGGAACACTCCAAAGGAGTACTGCACCCCGTAGGTCACGAACAGGACAACGAAAGCACAGGCGGTGACGACCCAGCCATAAAAGAGCGAAGGGAAAAGAGACATGCGCAAGAGGCCGTCCGGACCCGCGTTACATCACGCCTGCCCGTTGGCCTCCATATCGCGCAGCATGGCCTGTTCCATTTTCCGCATGCCTTCTCGGGTGGAGACATCACACTCGATCCGGCCCTCCGGGGTGTCTATCAGGGTCACGTAGGACCCCCGATGGTTGCTGAAAATCTCAAACGTGGTGCAGCCCTCCGGTCCGGCGATATGCGGACCGTAAGCCACGCCCGGCTCCGTCATCATCACGTCACCGGGCTTGAGGATGCGCTCACCCACGTCCAGCGTGCCCTGCACGACAATCTCAAACCGATGGCAGTCGTGGGCGTGCCGCGGCAGGGTCCAGTTCGGACCCATGCGCAGCGTCACCACAGTGGGCGGGTTGTCCTTCCTATCGCCGAGTAAAAAATAGGCCAGTCCGGTGACACCCTCTAAGGGCAGCTCGACCAATTCTTTCAGTTCCTCCGGATACTGCTTCCAGAATTGAGGATCATCCATTGATAAAAAAGACGCCATAGCTCTCCTCCTTAGCTCTGCATGCTGTCCATGGGCAGTAGAAAAAACCATATATCATGCCGCACCTCCGCGTCTTTCATGGCTTGCTGCGCGGCTCGGATGACTTTGCCGGCCTGGGTAGAATCCCGAAACCAGCGCAGCCCGGTCCAGGCCGCGAGCGTATGATCGGCCATGCCTTCCCCTTTCGGCCGGAATATGGTTTTCGAGGCGGTGGTGCCCCGGCTGCTATACCAGAAAGCATGTGGATATTCAAAGTTGTTTCCGCCTCCGGTCTGCGCGTCTCGCGGTAGGAGGTATGGCTATATACGGCGGCGCACCAGGCGGAATTTGAATGAGCGGTCGGGGTGGGCAACGGGCAGGTGTTTGATCTTCAAGGTGTAATCGGGCGGGTCCAGGACGAGTTCGGTATCATGCACCAGGGTTGCGATATTGAGCGCGATCAGCACTTCAGCCAGACTGCGGCCCAAGCATTGGTGTGTGCCAACCCCGAAGGGCGCATATACCCCGGCTTGCCGATGCTCGGCCCGTTCCGGTGTGTAGCGATCGATATCGAAACTGTGCGGCTCAGGAAAATACTCCTCCATCAGATGGGTCGCCGTGAAGCTTATTAAGACCCGCTCACCAGCCGGCACATGATAACCCCCAAAGTCGAACGCGTTGGCGACGGTCCGCGGCATCGCGGGCCCGAGGGGATAGCGGCGCAGTGTTTCCAGCGCTACGCGGTGGGTGACATCGAGTTGACGCAAGTCTTTCAGACTCGGGTATCCCCGTTCAAACAGCGTGTCAGCTTCTGCCGTCACCTGTGCGAGCAGGTCCGGGTGTTTCAACAACTCATATGACATGAAGGCCAGGATATTGGACGCGGTGTCGAGACCGGCCAAGAGAGGTTCCAGCACAGTGAGCAGGAAATTGGTCTCGGGCATAAAGTGGGGATCGGTCCGATTCAACTCCAGCATTTCGTCAATGAGATCAGGAGGCCGGGAGTGGCGGTTCTCTAGCGCGTGATCCGCCACGATCTGTCGAGCCAGTTCCTCCACCCGCTTGCGGGTCCGCCGAAAACGAGGCAGGGATATCGCCCACCGAGGAAGTTGTCGAGAGACGGAGGTCTTGACCATCATTTCGAGGAAAAAGAGGAGGTCATCTAAATATTCCCTCGGCTCCGTGCTGGTGATCAGCTTCCCCAGTTGCGTGGCCACGATACGCTGCCAGGCGTACTGACCAGGAATTGCGGTGTCTACCGGCCATTCTGCTATCTCGTTGCGCACAACGTGAACCGCCTCGTCTACGCGGTTTTCAATCACCTTACGCGAATAGTAATCCACATGCGCCCGGCGCATACGGACGTGTTCGTGACCATCCATACTAATGGCCATATGCGTATCGCCCATGGCTGCCAGGAAATCCAACCAGGGTTCAGCACTGCGAAAATGCCGCGTGTCTCGCGCCAGGAAACGATTGGCCTCCGGGCCGACCATAACAATAAAGCGATGATGAAAGGCCCGGATACGAAAGATCGGACCTAATGTGCGGTATTGTTGTATGAGAAAGGCAAGGAAATTAGGCAATAAGCTAAAGGCACCACAGGCAGTCCTGGGGCCTGGGGTATCTCCTGGGCTGGCCGGGCCGCGACCGGCGGTGTCGCGGACGGCTCCAGTTCCCGGACCTAATGTGCTGTACCTATTCGTACCGGAGGCATGTATGAGAAAGGCAAGGATCAATGCTCGGATAGTGGCGGGAGCGGGACACCGCCCGCGTCAAGAAGATCAGGGCGTCGCCCTCAGCTTCGAAATACCGCGAGTGACCAGGCGGGCGATCGTCCGGTCGCGAATCTCGTTCCCCCGCTTCGCGGTGGTGGTCAACCAAAAACTGACGGCGCGCGTCTCGGATGATTGGGCGATGTCGGCCAGCGTCGGATCAAGCAAGTCGTCGTCGAGTGGCGTCGCATCAACCACGGAGCTGGGTGAGGTCGGTATCAATGCGGCCTTCGAGGGCCAAATGGCACCAGCCAGGATGACATCTCCCCTCGGGAGCGGCAGTAAAATGATTTCTTCGGAAAATCGCAGCATGGTCTTAATTCGGTATCGGATCCCTGTGGTAGGCAGAGATCCAAGGCGAATTGCCAATATGCGTCTTCCAGGAGAAGCGGTCTTCTGTAGCCGGAGAGGGTATCCGCTGATAGAGCTGCCAACTCGGCGTAGAGGCAGTTCAACTAGCGACCGCTGTTCAGCTTCGTTCTTCTCCTGTGGAATCAATGACCGATCCTCCATAGTGCTGCATGGTATCCTGTGTCAGAATATGCTCATCTTCTATAGCCATATCCTGGAGCTGAAACAGGGGGAGCGTTTTACGATACATATGGCGCACGATTGGTACACGACATACGGATTGCGGACGATGTGGACGAATTTCGCCTCGGGGAAGAGGCGCAGCAGGTGCGGAATCCGGCCGGTATTGTTCGGACTCTTCAGAACCAGAGGCCGACCGCCGTTATCAAGGGTCGCTTTGCGCAGGACTCCAGATAGACCTGTTCCCAGCGAGCCAGTTCTTGCGGCGTCAGCTCCTGCATCGTGAGGTATTTGTCCCAGCGTGAAAACGACAGATGATGGAGGAGGGAAAGGGCAGCTATTGCTGACTGCGGCTTCCTCCTCGACTGGCGTATCAAGGGAGGACATTGTCCATGGGTCTGGTAGCCGGCACGGCCTTTGCCATCTGGCGTTTCAGCCAGCCGCGTCCGATCAGGAAGAAGGTCGGTACGGCCGCCTGAAAGGTCGAGACCGTCCCGTACCGTCGCTGTAACAGGTTGCAAATGCGTCGTGCCGCTACGGGCAAATCCCAGGATGAACACCGGCTGCTTGTCGATCTTCGTTTGGGTGACTCGCCGGCCATAGCGTACCCACTCGGCGAGGCGCAGGGGGCTTCCAGCAGAATGCGGGCCACTTTCCCCAGTAGGCTGGGGCTACACCGCCATTTTCCCATAAAAGGCGGAGCCACGTCCCCGGAGGAGCCATAATAGAGGGGTGTTGGGAAATTTCAGTGTCAGACATGAGTCACTGCCTGCCGTCCGTGGGCAGCAGAAAAACCACAGATCACGCCGCACCTCAGCCTCTTTCAGTGGGGGGTGTAGTGAATGCCGGGTTCTCAAATACCGGACACTCAATCTTCCGAACGGCGTCCTTGATATCGTGGTTGGCCATGCCTTCTCCTTTCAACCGGTCCTGGGACAGCTTGCGCTACTGCCCCTCTCCCTTGCGCTACTATCATACATACGGTACGTATTATGGTTATCATACACGTGGTACGCATTCTAGTGCTAACAGGGTCGCCCAGACCCGCCGGAGAGCCTTTCTAGGCATCCGGGTGCAATCGGAAGGTTCGGGTAGTGTCTCCGTTTGCCATGTGTTCTTCTGCGCGGTCGGTCCGCCCTTCCCTCCCGTCTCCGGGCCTGCGGCGACCGGGCCGTCTTGTTCCCGCCGGGCACCCCTCGGCCTGGGGCCAAGTCGGAGCGGGGCCACCATCCCTCATAATTTTCCTCATAAATTACTAGGGACAACCGGTGGGGAGCCGTGTTAGGGGGTGGACGGTCCTCTGGACATGCGTCAGCGCGGTGTCCGGGAGCCGAGAGGAGAAACGATGCACTGAGGTATTGGGAGAGGGCGGACTGCCTCCGTCTTTCGACTGGTCAGAAGTTTCACAGGGAGACACTACCAAGGTCGCAAGGCGGTTCCGGTTCGACAGGGAGTTGATAGAACCACCCGTCAGGCCTTGTGGCCGGCATGGGACTTGGCCATCTGGATGAACGTTTCAGCCAAGGGCGGAGCGTGGTGGATTCTCCCGCGGTCCGATCAGGAACGAAGGTCGGGTACAGGCCCTCGTTCCTGAAAGGTCCGAGACCGTCCCTGGTAAACGGTCGGCGGGCACGGCAGCGCCCTGATCGTCAACACCTCGGTTGCAACCGAGGTTCCGTGCAGCGCAATGCGTCCGTACCGCTACGGGCAAATCCCAGGATGAACACCGGCTGCTTGTCGATCTTCGTTTGGGTGACTCGCTGGGCGCGTGTACCCGATCAACTCGACCCGGCCCGCCAGACCGCCCTGCTCACAACCCATAAAGAGGGTGCCACCGTCCTGCTGCAAGACCCAGGCGACAAGGAACGCAACTTCGACCGGCGGCGTTTCCGGATCGGAGATTCTGAGTTGGAGCAGGTCAGCGGCACTAAACTTCGAGAAACCCATTGATGCACTGTGGCAGGACGCCGAGGTCTACGCCTTTGCCAAGAACGAGAGCGGCGGCTGCCGGGCCACTTTCCGCAATCCCTACCTCGAAGGGCTCTTCCCCCAAGGGTCGCACTGGGGATTTCTGCCGCATATCGAGACCACGGTCCTACGCCGGCGGTGGGGGTCTCAGCAAGCGGTTCGATAACGGCCTGACCGCCGACCTCAGCGTGGTCCATGGCGGAAACGACTTTGGCTCACATTCTCAACTCCCATAACGCCTCGTGGGTCAACCGGAGTCTCGGCCAGAACGCGCCTTTTCTTGACGGCGCCGGCAATCCGGTCTTTCCGGGTCTGGACGCCTCCGGTGCACCCGATTCGTCCGCGGACGCCGGCAGCCTGCAACTCTATCTGACCACCGTGAACCTGGACTTCACCCTGACGCCGAACAATAATATGTTTCTGGCCTGGGGCGGGGAGTATAAGCGCGATCAATACGAAATCGTGGCCGGCGAGGAATACTCGTACGCGGATTATGACGGGAGCGGCGGCGGCTCGGCCGGCATCCAGGTCTTCCCCGGCTTCAAGCCCGAAAACGAAGTGGACGAGACCCGCCACGCCTTTGCCCTGTATGTGGACTCCGAGCTGTATCTGACCGACTGGTTGATGGTCAGCCCGGCCGCGCGCTACGAGCACTACAGCGACTTCGGCAATACCGTCAACGGCAAAGCCGCCGCTAAATGGGACCTGACCGACTGGTTCGCGCTGCGCGGCTCGGTGAGCAGCGGCTTTCGCGCGCCGTCCATGCAGCAGCTCTACTTCAACAATACCAGCACCCAGTTCGTGACCGACCCGCAGACCGGCGCAACCCTGGCCGAGGAACGCGGCACATTTCGGAATGACAGCCGAATCGCCAGGGCAATCGGCATTCCCGAACTGGAAGAGGAGACCTCGATCAACTTGAGCGCCGGCTTCGTATTCCAGCCCGTTCCATCGTTTTCGCTCACCACCGACTTCTACCACATCGAGGTCGAAGACCGTATCATCACTGAGCGGCAACGTCACCCCAACGGGAGCCGGGGTCTGGCCGAGTCGCCCATCGGGCGTCAGCTTTATGAACCCGCGGATACCCGCACCCAGGGCTTCCTTCGTGCAACGTGCCGTATATTCCGCTGGGCGACCTGACCCTCAAGGCGGTCGGCTCCATGAGCAAGACCGAGATTCGCAAGGTCAACCTGCCGTCCGGCCTGCCCTCCTCGCTCTTCACCGCCACCGACCGTGGCATTCTGGAAGACTGGCAGCCCAAGAGTCACTTCCTGCTGAACGGGGTGTACCGCCTGGAGCAGTTCGCGGTTTCGATCTCGCTGCACCGCTACGGCCAGTACAAAGTGCACGAGGGCGGTGGAAATTTTATCCAGAACTATAACGCCAAATGGCTGACCGATATTCAGCTCAGCTATAACCTGGGCAGGTTCGGGATTCTCAAGGCCGGTGCGAACAGAAAAACGCATGTCCGCACCACGACCAGACTCCGCTATTCGGCCGCTCGGAGAGGCGATACGTGGGCTTCGAGTATCGAATCTAAGGCGTAGGGGCAATTCATGAATTGCCCCTACGAACCGCACCGCTCAGTCGAGCTAGGCGCGGGCGACGTTTTCCCCCAGGATGCCACGGCGGGCGGTCTCGCCCATCGGCGCAACCATTTCCTGCAATTCTTCGAGGTAGTTCGCCGGATGGTCCGGATGAGGGTAGTCGCTCGCCCAGAAGAATTTGTCCGCACCGACCAGATCGGTCAGAGACGCGATTGTGCGCTCTTCGGGGTCCGCGGAAATATAACACTGCCGCTTGAAGTAGTAGGACGGCTTTTCCTTGAGACGCACCGTCGCGCCAAGCGTCGTACCCTCGAAGATGGCGTCCGCCCGGTCGAGAAAATAACCGATCCAGCCGGCCTGCGATTCCAGAACGACGACTCGCAAACGCGGGAAGCGTTCAAACACGCCCCATTGAAACAAGGTACCAAAGGCATGCTGCACGCCCTGACCGGCGAACAGGTCCACATACCACATGGCCCAGCCGAACTTGTCATAGCGTTGGTGGATACCCCACTCGGGCGGCTCAAACGTGGGATGAATGGCAAACGGGATGTCGCAGTCCTGAGCCGTGGCAAAGACAACATCGTGGCGGGGGTCGCCGTGGGGGATACGTGAAATCGTAAACGGGCTGACGAACACTCCTTTACAGCCATCCGTGACGGCGCGTTCGATTTCGCGGGCAGCTTCCTGGGGGTCGCCGAGCGACACGTGGGCAATGGGCACCAGCCGTCCGCCCGAGTCCCGGCAGAAGTCGGCAATCCAGCGATTATACGCCCGGCAGTACGCCGCGGACAGTTCGGGGTCGAGCAGTTCGGCCTCCCACAGCAGCCCGAGGGTCGGGTAGAGGATGGCCTTGTCCATGTGCTCGCGGCCGAGCAGTTCCACCCGCTCCTTCATATCCATGGTGCCGAACGCCGCTCCCTTGAGATAGGTCAGTTCCGGCCCCGGTCGGATCGCCCGCACCTCTTCGGGTCGGATCTCGCCCCGCATCGCCCGTTGGCGCAGTTGAGTGGCCTCGTCCACCTGTTTGCCCATACCACCCAGGGTGCCCAGCGTGCCCGGACGGGTGAGCTTGGCCCGCTTGGTGTCAACCTCCAGGTATTCGTACCCGTCGTCCGGGTCTACGCGGATACGCAGCGCCCGGTCACGATAGGCTGGATCAAGATATTGTTCCCACAGATCGGGCGGTTCAAGGATATGTCCGTCACAGTCAATGAGTAAGGAATCGGTTGTCATACATCTCCCTTGTGTGGTATTCGACCCGACGCTGTACCAGAAAGATGGAGAGTTTTCAAAGGCGCAAACGTAGGGGCAATTCATGAATTGCCCCTACATCCCTGATTTTGGACCGTTTGTGTAATTGGCCGCGCTCTTCTACAATGGGCGCTTCATCGTACGCGGAGGAAAACTCAGGAGAGAAAAAGGAGGAACCATGAAAGTCGGTACGATCATGCAGTTGACCAGTTTTGACGGCAAGCCGGACCTGCAAACCTATCAGGAAGAGCTGTCACTGGCGGATAAAGCGGAAGACTACGGCTTTGACTCGCTGTGGAGTCTGGACCACCATTTCACCGGCTATGTGATGTCGCCTGACCCATGTCAGTTGTTGTCCTATATGGCCGGGCGCACCAAGAAGATTCAACTCGGCACCGCGGTCATCGTGTTGCCCTGGCACGACCCGGTCGAGATTGCCGAGAAAATCGCCCTGCTCGACCTCGTGTCCGGCGGACGCACGATCTTCGGCTTTGGGCGCGGCGCAGCCACGGTCGAATACGCCGGCTTCCGCATTCCCATGGACGAGTCGCGCGAGCGTTTTGTCGAATGCGCCGACATCATCCGTCTGGGTCTGACCCAGGACAGCTTTTCGTACGAGGGCAAGTATTATCAGATTCCGGACATTCAAGTCCGCCCGCGGCCCATCTCCAATCCCGAGACCCGCTTCTATGCCTCGTCGGTCAGCCCGGAGTCGGCGGACATCATGGCCAAGATGGGCTTCGGCGTGTTGATCATCGCCCAGCGCAGTTGGGAAGATACGGCCACGGACTATCAACGCTACTGCGAGACGGCCCTGGCCAACAACATCACCCCCCGTCCGCCCATCGGCTTATTCAACGTCCTGGTTTCTGACGATGCCAAAGAAGCCGAAGACCTGGCCCAACATTATATGGGTACGCTGTTTGACTCCATTGAAAACCACTACGGCTTTTCCTCGGGCAAGCTGAAAAGCGTCAAGGGCTATGAGTTCTACGGCAAAATGGCCAAAACCTATGCCAAGCTCAACGCGGACGCGGAGGCCAAGGTCAAGGCAATCGAGTTCTTCCGCAGCCTGCATGCGGCCGGCACACCGGATCAGGTACTCGAAAAAATCCGCTATATTCACGAGACGGTCGCGCTCGACCACATGGTCGGCACCTTCGCTTTCGGCGGCCTGCCGGCCCCGAAACTGAACCGCAGCTTCCAGCTCTTTGCCGAGAAAGTCCTGCCCGTGCTTCAGACCGATCCGGCCTTCCAACTGCCCAAGGAGCAGGCGGAATTGGTTGCGGCCAGCGCCTAGATGTTCATCGGGGCAGACCCGACGGTCTGCCCCGCTCCCCTCTCCAGTCTCACCTGCTCTCACCCTACGGCGCAAACATTTCGCCCAGGACAGTCAGGACTTCCCGCACCGCCCTGTCGCTAATTTTTCCCAGGCGGCGGACCAAACGCGTTTTGTCAACCGTGCGTATCTGATCCAGGACAACCTGACCGCTTTTTCTCTGAAAACGAACGGGTATCCGGGTAGGATACAGACGCCCTTTTGTCGTCATCGGAGCGACAACAACAGTACCGATATGCTGATTCATTTCATCGGGCGATATGACGACACATGGACGCGTTTTCTGAATCTCATGCCCTTGTGTAGGATCGAGCCGCACCAAGTAAACCTCAAAACGGGCAACTACCATTCCCACTCCGTCGTGTCCCATTCGGTGGCTGACAGAGACCCCTCATCAAGCAGGGCATCATCCCCATGTTCACGCATGTGGCCAAAGGCGTCATCCCACCCGCTCCGAGGCTGTCTGACCGGACGAATGACCAGGTGGTCGTGCCGGAGCTCCAGTTCGACTTGGTCGTGGAGCTGGCACTGTTCCAAAAATGCTTTGGGGATGCGGACACCGCGCGAGTTCCCAATTTGAACGAGGGCAGTTTTCATCGGCAAGCCTCCGTTTTGGTCGAGTGCATACAATGTAAGTACGAAAGTGGATAGGCTCTGTCAACGGATTCTCTCGCTGTCCTTACTCTGGAGGGAGGAGCGGACGGGTGAGGATTGAAACGGCCGTCACAAGGGCCGGAATTTCATCTCCAGCAGCGCTCCGAGGTGGGCTGGGTGACAGGCGATAATGGGTGCTTCCGATGCCTCTGGTTGGTCTCTTGTCTTCCGTACCATTTCGGTTGGGGTTACCGGCTCGCCGGAGAGTCGATACAACCCTCCCCCGGCCTGCCATAACACCATTGCCGCAGCGGCAATATCGTAAAAGTGGAAACGGGTGAGCAAGCTGGCCTGGAGTGCGCCGGTGGCGACCAGAATGACCTCGTAGCCGGAGACGCCGAAGCTCCGAAGCTTGCCGGGATATTGACTGAGATTCCAGTGCTGCACGTCCGATGAGACCCCGAGATAGTCGGATTTCCGGATGTCCGGCTGGACGGGTGGGATAGTGAGCAGAGCAGCATTCCACTCGGCGCGCTTGCCGTGCGCACTCAGAAAAACATGGTTGGCCGCCGGCATGCTGAAAATGCCGATGAGCGGTTCCCACAAGTCGGATTCCGCCTGCTGCTGGAAGACCGCCAGGGAAACGCCCCACACGGGAATACGGCTGCGGAATGCCGCCGTCCCGTCAATCGGATCGAGTATGGCAATATACGAAGCCGAACGGTTTTCGGACCAGCCCTGCTCTTCCCCGAAAATCCCCACGTCCCCGTGAAAGAGTGCCGTCAGCTCGCGGCGCAGAAAGTCCTCGATTGCGCCATCCGCGGGTGTGACCCATGAGCCGTCGGGTTTGAGCGAACCCGGACTCCGGCCATACTGGTCCAGGGCCATCTGATCCGCAGCGCGTACGAGCTGCCTGATCCGCTCAAGCGTCTCCGCTTCGCTCATCCTCCACCGCGTCCTGTCGTATTACCGGCGCGCGTCGCCGCCCAACTCTTCAAACAGCTCACCCACCACGCGCGCCGTGCGGGCCGGATCGTGCCGCACCAGAGAATGGGCCGACATGACGTTCCCGAATTTCACCACTTTTACCCCAAGGTCATACAGTGCCTCAGTATCGAGCCTGACCTGTGCGGCCTGTTCTTCCTGATATTTGCGTGCCAGTGCCGGGGGGATCTCACCCCGGTGGACAACCACCGCATCAGGGGTCCGGCCCGCATACTCGGCCAGCTTTGCCACGTGCTGAGAGGCAGAATAGCCATCGGTTTCTCCATGACGGGTCATGAGGTTGAGAATGTAAATGACCGGTGCGCGCGCGTTTTGGAGCGCTTCCGGAATGCCGCTGACCAAGACATTGGGAATGGTTGAGGTGTATAAATTCCCCGGCGCAAAGATAATGAAATCGCTCTCGTGCAGGGCCCGGACGGCCTCGGGGTTGGCCCGCGCCGCGGGCGTGAGATACACCCGTTGGATCGGGATGGCCGGGTCGTGCTTGGGCACGTCGATATTGGCCTCTCCCTCGATCAGGGTGCCGTCCGCCAGCTCCGCGCACAGATGAGCGTGATCCCAGGTCACGGCCAGGACGCGACCCCGTATTTTGAGTATCCGGCTGATCGCTTCAATCGCCTGTTTCTCGGAGTCCAGAATTTTTGTCAGGGCGAGGAAAAAAAGATTGCCAAAGCTCCGGCCTTCCAGGGGCGCATCTACAAACCGAAAAGAAAACAGATCGCGCAAGAGCTGGCTCTCTTCTGACAGGGCGACCAGACAGCGCCGCATATCACCCGGGGGCAGCACCCCGAATTCATCCCGGAGACGCCCCGAGTCGCCGCCCGAATCCATCATGGTCACGATGGATTGTACCCACAGGTCGGCATAGGTACGCAGACCCGACAGGACGTTGAACGACCCGGTTCCACCTCCAATTACGCTCACTCTGCGTCGCATGGGTATGTCCGTTGAGTCGGTTGAGTTTGTTGGGTCGATTGGGTCCGTTGGGTCGGTTGGGTCCATCGCCGTAGTGCTTCCAGGGCGGGGCTCGAAATCTCGGCCTGCCACTGCTCGCACAGTGCGGCGAGCGACGCTCTCAGGGCAGGTAAAGGGTCTGCCCCTGGTGTCATCCCAGATGTTTTCTCTCGCAGCCAGACGAGCGTATCGTCCAGGCTCGGCAACGACCCGGACACAAACGCCTGGCGTAGCTGAGGGATCGTACTGGTATCAAAAGTGCGCTTGTGGGTGAGGTCGATAATATCGGGCAGGAGCAGGCCGGCCGCACTCAAGCGACAGTCGAGCCGGGCCAGGAGCTCATTATAGACCTGTCCGGCCACGGCCTCGGCCCTGGTCCGGACGGTCTCCAAAAGCGCGCTTCCGTATAGGGCTGTTTCGGCTCCGTGGGGCAGGAGCTGGCAATAGAATTTGAGTTTCGGCTCCGTGCCTGACGGCCGGATGATCGTCACCCCGTCGTCTGTCACGATTTGCAAGACATTCCGGGGGAGCTTATCGGTTTCGCTCACAAAGGGTCCGAAGCGCGCCTCGTCCCAGTAATCAATCATATCCGTAACGGCAAACCCGCCAAGCTGCCGGGGCGGTGCTTCGCGCAGGGAGTGCATAAGCCGGTCTCGGCGCAATACTCCCTCCGCCCCGCTCATCATGATGGAGCGATTCACATCCGCATACCCGCCCAACTCTTCCAGGATGTGAATATAGTAGTCGAGCAGCGTCTTTCCCTCTTGGCGGAGCTGCTGGTAGAGGGTGGCGAAATAGAGGCAGGCCGGCGCGGCATCTTTATCTTTGAGGTGGGGGATGAGCATACCGCCGTGGCTTTCTTCGACCGCCAGGACCAGTTGCTCGGACGTACACCGCACGTCGCGATAGGTTCCGGTCTGGTCCAGGGCTTTCAGGACCGCCGCCACATATTTGAAGCCGACGAGCAGGTCGTCCACGATCCAGGAATCGCCCGCCTGAGCCACGATCCTACCCAGTAGCCGGGTTGTCACCAGGGTCTCAATGACCAGCCCTCTGCGCTGCGGACCTCTGGGGTCCAGCATCAGGAAATAGCACAGCATGGCCGCAAGCTGGTTGCCGTCAAAATGATACCAGCTCCCATCGGACAGTCTGGCCTCAAGACCGACCCTGTCCGCATCCGGGTCACTGGAGAGGACCAGGCCGATCCCGCGCGTATCGGCAAAGGCTTTTGCCGGCTCGGTCGCCTGGGGGACTTCGGGGTTGGGCACGCGAAAAGGAATGGCCGCAAAAGTCCCGTCCGGGCCCTGGTCGGGCGGGGTCTGTATCGGAAACCCGACTCGCTCCAGCAGCGCGCCAACCGTCGTCAGCCCACAGCCGTTCAGGGGGGTAAACACAACCGGATAGGCCGGCAACGGAGTATAAAGCTGATCGTAGAGCCGCACATAGGTCCGGAGATAGTCCTCGTGCAACCGACGTGGAATGGGGCGAATCAGGTCCCGGCCCAGGGCCTGTGCAAAGGGGATGGAGCGAATGTCCGTGGCCTGAGCCATGATATCCACCAGCCGCTGGTCGTCCGGGGCCACCGGTTGGCTGCCATACTGGTCATACACCTTGATGCCGTTATCGTCGGGCGGATTATGCGAGGCCGACAGATTAATGCCCCCAACCGCGCCCAGTTGACCAATCAGATAGGACAGCTCCGGCGTGGTCAGCACGGCCATGTCGTTTTCCGGCTCGGCGAAATAGGCGACAATGCCGTTCCCGGCGTAAATCGCACACGCCAGTTTGCCCAGCGAGCGGGACGACACGCCCAGGAGGGGGTGGGTGTTGCCCAGAAAGCCGTACACCCCGGCCAAGTCATGAAACACCCGGACATCGTTGGCCACAACCACCGCCAGATCGCTCCGGTTCGGAAACACTGACGCAAGGTATTGACAATGCCCCTGGACGGTCATGGCTACTGTTGTCGGATTCATGCGGTTCGGCCCGTAGCCGACCCGTCCGCGGCGGCCGCCCGTCCCAAACGGCAGAACCTGCCAGAAGGCGTCAAACACCAGGGCCAGATGGTCTGCATCGAGATGCCGGGCAAGCACCTCGGGATAAGCGTACGGCACTTCACCCGCCAGCCAGCTCCGGAGGCGTTCATGGGCGTGCCGCCCCGGCTCCCCGTAGTCCTGTCTCAGCCGCTCACCGATCCGTGCGAGTGTGGTCATATTCCCGATCACTCCTGAGCGTCGCGGCTGAGCCTACCGGGGGCCGTCCGAGCCCGTTGCGTCATTTCCGCTGCCAGCCTGAGGGCCGCCTGCATGCTGCGCGGACTGGCTTTGTTATGGCCGGCAATGTCAAACGCCGTGCCGTGGTCGGGTGAGGTACGAATGATCGGCAGACCCAGCGTGACGTTGACTCCGTCCTCCCAGGACAACAGTTTGAGCGGAATGAGGGCTTGATCGTGATACTGGCAGATCACAGCATCGAATTCGCCTCGCACCGCCCGCACAAACACCGTATCCGCGGGCAGCGGCCCGACAACATTGCAGCCCGCGCCGCGGGCCTGCTCGACGGCCGGTTGAATCAGCCGTTGTTCTTCATCGCCGAACGCACCCGCTTCTCCGGCGTGGGGATTGAGTCCGGCGACGGCCAGACGGGACCGTGGCAGACCGTAAAAACGGCGCAAATGCGTCGCGGCAACCGTGATGGTTTTCTCAATTCGTTCACACGACAGGGCACCCGGAACCTGGGCCAGGGGCATATGGGTGGTCACCAGAATCACCCGCAACTGCTTTTTGCCCCCTCGCCCTTCGACAGGCTCAGGGCGGCCCCCCAAAAAAGGGGGGGGCGACCCGTCCAGCATCATCCGCACCTCGGCCGCATCCGTCAGCGCGGCCAGGAGTTCGGTATGGCCGGGGTAGGGATGGCCGCTCGCCTGCCACATGGCTTTGCTGATCGGCGCGGTGACCAGTCCGTCCAAAGTCCCGTCCAAGGTGAAACGCACACCGTTTTCGACATAGCAATAGGAGGCATCTCCCCCGGCATGAGTGGGATGGCCGGGTATACGTTCGGCTGGAGTGAGTTGGGAAAGCGCCAGGACGGGTAGACACTGCGCGTCGGTGGGCAAGGCGTCGCCAACCTGCCACTGATACGGGCGGAGGGAAGACGCCAGACGGGTCGCCGTCTCCTGTAGCACCGCAAGATCTCCAAGGATAATAACCCGACAGCCATGCAGCGGTGACTGGAGAGCCTTCAGTATGACCTCCGGCCCGACCCCTGTGGGGTCGCCCATGGTCACCCCGAGCACAGGCTTGATAGGCATGAGCACTACGGCGTTTTTTAGAACGGCCAGATCCAGCCGAGGAGGCCCTTTTTCTTTCCGATCTCCAGACGGTCCGGAGCCACCTCTTCCACCGCGGTATCTAAAACGCCACTCGTCTCCGTGATACCCGAGCCAAAATCTTCCGGCGCTTCGAGGAAGTTGTCGACGTGGTGGCGGAAGCGGAGATCCTCATTAAACCAGCGCGCATAGCGATCGCGCAGCGCCTCGTTATACAGCTTGTTTTTAATCTCCTCGGAGACGGTCTCCAGGGGTTGCAGACCGGCGTTCCGTTTGTCCTCGATCTTGAGCAGATGCATCCCGGAATTGGTCCGGAAAGGCTGGCTGATATCGCCGTTTTCCAGGGAAAAGGCGACCTGTTCGATGCCTTCGGGCATCTGTCCGCGCTCAAAATAGCCGAGGTCCCCTCCGCTGTCAGCGCCCGGACCCAGAGAGTACTCACTTGCCAGATTGCCGAAATTTTCGCCGCCCAGCGCGCGCTGACGGACTTGATGCACAAGCGCAACTGTTCCCTGTTCCTCTGACTCGCTCGCGGAGGGCGCTAACGGACGGAAAATATGACGGACACGCACCTGCGCGGGCTGGGTGTACTCGTCGATATGCTCATCATAGTAGCGCTGGACGTCCTCGGGCGTGACATTCACCCTGGAACCGATCTCACGACTCATTAACATCGCCTGTTCCACCTCAGTCGCAACCCGTTCGCGGTATGCCTCCATGGTCATGCCCTGCTCAACCAGGGCAGCTTCAAATTCTTCATCGTTGAGATTGCTCTGCGCCTGGATGCGCGCAATATAGCCGTCAATATCGGCCTTTTTGGCTTTCATGCCCTGCTTTTCCACTTCTTTTCTGATCAATTTCTGCATGATGAGCGCGTCCAGGACATCGCCGTCCGACATTCCCGCCGCTCCGCCGGCGGGTGCCATCGGACTCGCGCCCGCCACTTCCCGGAAGCCCTGCATCTCGTATGAGGTAATCGGCGCTCCATCGACGGTCGCCACAATACGGTTAATGACCTCAGCCTGGCTTGCGGCCGGCCCCAGCCACACGGCACAGACCAGCATACCGATCAGGATTTGCATTCTTTTCATCACGCTTCACCGGCTAACATGATTCGTCGAGGTCGTGCAAGAGAGTCTTGACCGCCTCCATCACGTCTTCCTGGGGCGCAAGCGAAAACGAGACCCGAAAGTCCGGGCTGAGTTGGGCACCCCGGTCATTGTGCTGAACAAAGGCCACCAGCCGCTCGCCTTGTATGGGCGAGTCAGGATGGAAGTGCAGGGTGACGCGTTCGCCCTTGCGGTAGACGGCGGTGACGAGATAGTGACGCAGGACCCGGCGCAGGTCCATGACTTCGATAAAATCCAGGACCAACTCGGGCAGGGGTCCGAAACGGTCTTCCATTTCATAGGCCAAGTCTTCCAGGTCGCTGCGCGCTTTCACATTGGCCAGTTTTTTGTAGAAGACCAGACGCTGATTGACATCCGGGATGTAGACTTCGGGCAAATAGGCGGGCAGGCCAATATGAATTTCGGGCTCAATCGCCACCTCAATCTCGCCCCCGCGCAGTTCGCGGACCGTCTCTTCCAGCATATTGGCGTAGAGTTCGTAGCCGACCGCCGCGACGCGGCCGGACTGTTCTTTGCCCAGAAGATTGCCCGCCCCGCGAATCTCCAGATCATGGGCCGCCAAACGAAACCCCCCGCCCAGGTCGTCCAGCTCCTGGAGGACCTCCAAACGCCGCTGAGCGTCCCGGGTCAGGGCGTGCTCCCCCGGGATGAGCAAATAGGCATAGGCGCGCATCGCGGACCGTCCGACCCGACCGCGCAGCTGATACAGTTGCGCCAGGCCAAAATGGTCCGCCCGGTTAATAATAATCGTGTTCGCGGTCGGGATATCGAGCCCGGACTCAATAATAGCTGAGCAGCATAGCACGTTCACCCGGTGGTGCATGAAGTCCAGCATGACCATTTCCAGCTCGCGTTCCCCCATCTGGCCGTGGGCAACCGCCAGGATCGCCTCGGGCACGAGCGCTCGTAACTGGTCGGCCATTTTTTCGATGCTCTCGACCCGATTATGGACAAAAAAGACCTGTCCTCCCCGGGCGAGTTCTTGCAGAACCGCCGAGCGGATGAGGTCTTCATCAAAGCGGGCCACATAGGTCCGGATGGCCTGGCGGTCCACGGGCGGGGTTTCAATCACGCTCAGGTCGCGCAGGCCCATCATACCCATATTGAGCGAACGCGGGATGGGTGTAGCCGACAGCGTCAAGACATCAACCTCGTGGCGCAGGCGTTTGATCTTTTCTTTATGCGTCACCCCGAACCGATGCTCTTCGTCGATGACGACCAGGCCGAGTTCCCTGAACACAATGTCGCGCTGTAAGAGACGGTGGGTACCGATGACGATATCCACCGTTCCGGCGGCCAGGCCGCGGACCACGGCCTTGGCTTCCTGGACCGAGCGGAATCGATTGAGCAGCTCGACCCGGATGGGATAGTCGGCGAAGCGGCGGCTGAAGGTCTCGGCGTGCTGTTGGGCGAGCACCGTTGTGGGCACCAGGACGGCGACCTGTTTGCCATTTTCAACCGCCAGATAGGCCGCCCGGAGCGCGACCTCAGTCTTGCCGTAGCCCACATCGCCACAGACCAGACGGTCCATGGGTTTGGGGCTTTGCAGATCGGCTTCCACGTCTTCTATGGCGGTCCGCTGGCCGCGGGTTTCTTCAAACGGAAAACGAGCCACAAACTCCTCGTAGTCGTCGGTGAAGGTGGCCAGAGCGGGCCGCGCGACGCTTTCCCGAACCGCATGAATTTCGAGCAGCTCGCGGGCCATGGCCTGAATGGCTTCCCGGGTTTTGCGCTTGACGCGCTCCCAGGTCTGGCCGCCCAAGCGGTCCAGGCTGGGTTCTTTTCCATCCGCACCCGCATACTTCTGGACCAGATTGATGCGCTCAACCGGCACGTAGAGTTTGTCGCCACCGACATATTCGAGGTAGAGATAGTCGCCCGTGGTATCGGCCACGCTCAGGTGCTGGAGCCCGTGATAGCGGGCAATGCCGTGGTCGGTGTGGACCACATAGTCGCCGGCAGCCAGTTGGCTGAGTCCGGTCAGATAGTCGGCCACCGGACGCGGACGGGAACGCCGTCTGTGGCGGCGCTCGCCAAAAATCTCTTCTTCAGCCAGGAAGACCAGCCCGTCTGCGGGCAGCGTAAAACCCTGCGACAAATGCCCCACCACAATCGCGGTCCGCGGGTGCTGGCGCTCTAAAAGAGTAAACGCCCCAGCTTTTTTGTCTGATTGGAGGGGACGTTTACTCTTTCTTCCCTGCGCGTCCCACACCCGCGCCGGCTCGATGGGGAGTTCCAACTCATGGCCAAGCAAGAGATGTTGGAGGTGGTCGGCCTGGCGTTGACTCGAAACGGTCAGATAGATTTGCTGCTGCTCGTCCTGCCACTGCCGGATACGCGCGACAAGGGGTGCCAGGCTTTTTTCGGCGCCTGGAGGAGACGCACCGGGTTTCAGGCCAAGATGCAGCATCGAGGTGACGGTACAGTCAGCCCCGACGGTCTCCAGGCCACGCACCTCGACGGTTAAGAAGGCTGCGCGCCCGTCCAACTCCCGTTTCGCCGACAGGTAGTAGTGCTCGGGAGGCGGGACAAACCGGCCAGCCTCGCGGGCCGTGGCCACTCGTGATTCAAGCTGTTCCCAAAATGTCTCAGCCGCTCTTTCCTGTTCAACCGGGTCCAGGGCCCACACGACCGTTCCGCGGGGCAGATACTCCCACACGTGCTCTAAATCGGGGTAGAGATACGGCAGGAAGAACTCGACCCCAGGGAAAGGCAACCCGCTCTTGAGATTTTCGATAATCCGCTGCTGTTCCCGATGAGAAATGTCTCCGGCATCCAGCGCCTCTTCAATCGTGCGCCAGGCGGCCTGGAGACGCGCGACCGAAAAGAAGCGCATGGGTAAAACCATGAGCTCCTCGCAGGTATCGAGCGAACGCTGCGAGGCCGGATCAAACGAGCGCATGGTCTCGATGCAGTCTCCAAGGAACTCGACCCGCAGCGGGTACCGGGCGAGCGGCGGGAAGAGGTCAACAATCCCCCCGCGGACACTGATTTCGCCTTTTTCTTCAACCAGCGGGACCCGCCGGTAGCCCCACTGCAGGCAGTAATCAACGAACGCGGACAGCGGGAGTTCATCGCCGGTGCGCAGCCGGAAGGTCGCGGTGATGAACTCTTCCTGGGGCAGGAGCCTTTGCAGCAGGGCCTGGGCCGAGGTGACGAGAATAGGGGTGGCGACTGAGAGCGCATCGTACAGCCCCTCAATCTGTGCGGCGACGACCTCACTGTTGGGAGACAGGCCGTCGGCCACCGACACGTCCCAGGCCGGGTAGTAACGGACCCGCGGGGCAAGGTCCTGCCCGATAAAGAAGCGCAGGTCGGCGGCGAAGGTCTCGGCCTGTTTATCCGACGGCAGCACACACAGCGTTGGCTGCGGAGTGTGTTGCAGATGACGGGCTATGAAAAACGCCGGCGCCGCGCCCTTGAGTCCGGCCAGACGGATGACATTGGGTGCAGGCGCAGCAGCACTGAGCCGCGCTGTTGTCTCAAGGGCAACCGAGAGGGGGGCAGCGAACGACGGACCTACATCCATAGACGACGTGTTAGCGGCTGGCCTGCTGCGCGGCAGCGACAATACCGAACAGGGGAATCGTGAGCTGTGTTTCTTCGGGATGGTCGGTCATGATCTCAATGCTGCCGCGTATCCGACCCGGCTCCGTGTCGCCCGTGATATGTAAGCGCAGCTCAAACTCTTTGCCCGGCGTGACCTCGGTCAGCTCGGGGACAACGCTGGCGAGCGAACTCTGTACCTGTCCAATGCTGAGGGGCTGAGCGGAGCGGTTCTTGATACGCACCGTCCGGGTCTCTCCGACTCCTTGGCGGACGACCCCAAACGAGACCTGGGACGGCGAGACACTGATATCGCCTTCGATACTCCCCACAACCGGAATGCTAATGGTCGGCTTTTTCGTGCTCGTCGTGGTAACCGTAATGGTGTCGTTGAGCGGGCCGCGCCGGGCGGTTTTGGAAACACTCACCTGAAGCGCCTTACCCTTTTTGCCCTCGACCTGGGCATCTTCTGCCCGGACGTTGATGGCGGGATTGCCATTGGTGATGTCCGTGATTTCCAGGGATTTGTTTTCATCGTACAGAACCGTGACCGTGCGTGTGGTCGGGACGCCGCGCTGGAGCCGTCCGAGATACAGCTGGGCCGGCTGCACCTGCATCTCGGTGGTAATCTCTCCCCGGAGCGTCAGGGTCGTGACCGGGCTGAGGGGATCGTTGGTATGGACGCGGATGTCTTTGGCCTTCTGGCCGGCAAACCGCTTGGTGTCAAACGTGGCCTGAATAGTGCCCTCCGTGCCGGGCGGGATGGTATCCGCGGCAATCACCGCGGCGGTACAGCCGCACGAGGTTTTGACGGACTGCACCCGCAAATCCCGGTTGCCCTGATTGGTGAATCGAAAATCATGCGTCACCTGTTCCCCCTGTTCGACCTGTCCAAAATCGAACACGGGCTCGGCAACCTGCATCCGAGGACCGATAAAGGCCACCGTATCGGGGGTTGTGCCGCCGCTCGGAGGCGTCTCAGACTCGGCGCGCGCTCCTGGGACGACATCGAGACAGGCAAGAGAGAAGAAAACAGTCAACACAAGGGCGGCAGAAGTCCCGAAACGCATGGCTACACCTCCTTGGTGGTGCGTTGGGACGGGCGAGCCGCACCATTATTCGAGCGGGCCAAAAATGTATCCAGATACCGTGTGTGCACCTTGCCGGCTAAAAAATCCCGGTCGCGCAGAATTCTTTGGTGCAGCGGGATATTCGTTTTAATACCGTCAATCCGATATTCCGACAGGGCGGCGCGCATCCGTTGGACGGCCTCGGCGCGCGTCTGGGCGCTCACAATGACTTTTGCCACCAGAGAGTCATAGTAAACGGGAACCGTGCTGTTCTCCATCACGCCGGCTTCCACCCGGACACCCATTCCGCCCGGGGGATGATAGGTCCGAATCGTCCCAGGAGAAGGCAGCATGGTGATGGGGTCTTCGGCCACCACCCGGCACTCGATGGCGTGGCCTGAAAAACGGATATCCTTCTGACGCCAGGGCAAGGGCTCACCCCCGGCCGAGCGGATGCCGGCCTGAACCACGTCTATGCCCGTCATCATCTCGGTCACCGGGTGTTCCACCTGGACTCGGGTATTCATTTCAATAAAGTAGAAGTGGCCCTGAGGGTCGAGCAAAAATTCAATCGTCCCGACATTGGTATAGCCGACCGCTTGGGCCGCCTTGACGGCCATGGCGCCCATCCGTTCGCGCAGGCGTTTGGTCAGGGCCGGCGAGGGTGCTTCCTCAATGAGTTTCTGATAGCGGCGCTGGATCGAACACTCACGCTCCCCAAGGTGAATGACGTTGCGGTGTTGGTCGCCCACGATTTGAAATTCGATATGCCGGGCGCGTTCCAGATATTTCTCGACGTACAGCGTCCCGTTCCCAAACGCGTTTTCGCCCTCTTCCCGGGCAACGGCAAACAGGGTCGAGAGTTCGTGGGGATTCTGGACGACCCGCAGGCCGCGCCCGCCGCCGCCGCCCGCGGCTTTTATCAGAATGGGAAAGCCGATCTGGGCCGCCACGGCCTGGGCTTCTTTGACATCCGTGGTCCCGGACGAGGTTCCGGATAAAACCGGCACGCCGGCACGCTCCATGATCCGCCGCGCGCGCGGTTTATCCCCCATCAGACGGATGTTGCGGACGCGGGGACCGATAAAGGTCAGGCCCGAGCGCTGACACGCCTCGGCAAAATCGCCGTTCTCGGACAGAAACCCATAGCCGGGATGAACGGCATCCGCGCCAAAGGCCAGCGCGGCGCTGACAATCGCGGGAATATTGAGATAGCTTTCGAGCGGATTCGGCGGCCCGATACACACGCTCTCATCGGCCAGGCGGACGTGCAGGGCGTCACGGTCGGCCGTCGAGTACACGGCCACGGTGGCAATCTCCATGGCCCGGCAGGCCCGCAGGATACGAACCGCAATCTCGCCCCGATTGGCAATGAGGACTTTCTTAAACACGACCAGGATTTCTGTGATTATGCAGGATTTTCATGAAGACCCAATAGACTCAACGACCCACCTACACGGGCTCAAGGAGAAACAGGGCTTGGCCATATTCGACCGGCTGGCCGTTCTCGACCAAAACCCGGCGCACCCGCCCGCGAATCTCCGCCTCGATCTCATTCATCATTTTCATGGCTTCGATGATGCACACCACATCGCCGGTTTCCACCATCCCGCCGACCGCCACAAAGGGCGAGGCGTCGGGGTTGGGCGCACCATAAAAGGTGCCGACCATAGGCGAGGTGATGGTCAAGCCGGGGTCAAGGCCGTCCTGTTCCTGGGCCGCGGTGGCGGCCTCCGCCGGAGGCGAAACCGGGGGTGGGGCCGGCTGCGGCTGGACGGTCGCGGGCACGGAAGCCGGTTCCCCGCGCACCAGGCGAACCTCGCCCGCACGATGTTTGAGCTCCAGCTCGCTGACCCCTTTTTCTTCCATCAGCTCAATGAGCTTCCGGATTTCGTCAATCTCCATACGTGTCCTTCACTCGATGCCATACCAACGACTCTCTTTATAGCACGCTCTGCACTACCCTGACATCGTTTTGACAAATCCCAGAGAAGGCTCAACTCCGGGCGAGGGCAACCGCCGCGCGTAACCCCAGCAGATAGCTGTCCGCGCCAAAGCCGCAGATCTGCCCGACCGCCGCGCTCGCGATATAGGAGTGATGGCGAAATGATTCGCGTTTATACAGATTCGAGAGGTGGACCTCGATAGTCGGGAGTTCGGCCGATAAAATCGCGTCCAGCAGGGCAACACTCGTATGGGTATAGGCGCCGGCGTTGATGATGAGCGCCGTGTACTGGCCGCGGGCGGCCTGGATTTTATCGACCAACTGGCCCTCGTGATTCGACTGAAAGGTATCGACCTCGACGCCAAGCTCCTGAGCCAGGGCCGCAATCCGGTCATTCACGTCGGCCAAGGTCGTTGTCCCGTAAATGTCGGGCTCACGCAGACCCAGCATATTCAGGTTCGGGCCGTGTAAGACAAGGATGCGTATCGACATAAGGAAGGGGAAAGTGTAGGGGCAAACAGTAATAGCGTCAAGGTATTAGGGCAAATCACGCGGCTGTGGAGCGCGTCTCTCTCCTCCTTGAGGAGTGCGGGCTTCCAGCCTGCATGGCGGCCAGGATGGCCGCCCTCCCAGGAAAAGAAATCAGGTCTGACTAGACCTCGATCACCATCCCGTCATGGGCGCATTCCAGCGAGACCTCGCCCTGCCGTTCAAGGACTTCCCGGCCAATATGGCTGAGCAGCAGGCGTTTACAGCCCAGGCGATGCTGCTCCTGGGCGATCCTGGGATAGCTGATATGGAATGAGGTCTCGGTCTGAAAATAGCAACACTCACAGATAAACAGGTCGGTCCCGCGCGAATACCGGATCAAATCCTCGTTCCAGCCGCAGTCGCCCGAATACAACAGCGCCCGACCGGCGGTTTCGGCCCGATAGCCAAACGAAATATCCCGCTCCTGGTGCGGCACACGGAAGGGAAACAACTGCACGCCGAAGAGGGCCGTCTGCTGGCCCGGCATCAGTTCCCGGAAGCGCATATCAAAGCAGCACGGCCGTTGCGACAACTCGCGGTACATAGTGGCGTGGAGAGTGCGCACCCGCTCTTCGGTCCCCGGCGGCCCGACGATGGTGAGGGGCCGGGAGCGCTGTTTTTCATAGATATATTCGAGAAAGAGAAACGGCAGGCCGCCAAAATGATCGCCGTGCAGATGGCTGATGGCCACAAAGTCTATGCGGTCCGCTGAAATACCGAGCGATTTGAGGGCGAGCAGCGTGGTCGTGCCGCAATCGAGCAGAAAGCAGGCACCGGGGGCTTCAACCAGATAGCCGCTATGGCGCCGCCCCCCGCTACAGAACGCATCGCCCGCGCCAAGCACTGTCACCCGCATGTCTTGCCTCGCACTGCCCGGAGCGGCGCTATCCCCAAAAGAAAAACGGAGGAGGGGACTCGGGGGATACTTCCCCCGTAAAAAGGAACCTCCGTCTCTCCACACTCTCCCTTCGAGCCGCTCCTGGCCTGAGTTCTACCGTGTTTCATGTGGGCGGACAAGGGTTTGTGTGATCCCGAGGCGAGAGCGTTTTACGCCCTAGGGCAAATCACAATGCTGTGCAGCCCTCCGTCATTCCTGCGCAGGCAGGCTCGCCGCCACCGGATAGGCCCTTCGACTTCGCTCCGCTCAGGGCGAACGCAAGGCCGTTTGTGCTGAGTCTATCCTGAGCCCCGTCGAAGGGCATAGCCCGGAAGGGCGGAGTCGAAGCATGGATGCCGGATCAAAGCCTGCCACGGACATGATCCGGGGTCCGACATGACGAGCGCGGAATAGCGTGGCTACAACTTATCGTGGAACGCTCTAGTGTCCGGCAATATCCGGTAATTCACCGGACACTACCGGATACTTCCGGGCGTTAATCAACAGAGTGAGGGAGATTTATCCAAGCTGAGGGGCTGATGGAAGGATATTCATATATAAAACACCGTTACTCTCTAACAAACAAAGAAAAACTATATAGGGGGGGGTCTCAGACCTGAATTCAATAAAATCAATAACTTATTGAACCATCGGGGTGCTTTATTTGCAGTTTTGGCCTTCCTTTTCTCTCAGCAAAAGCCTGATAAGTGCTCGGTGCGCTTCAAGTGTCATCACTTCCGTAAGTGGAGAGGCGTCCTCCCCATCATCTCTGCAAATACGGTATAACACTGTTTCCTCTGGAGCGGGGAGTGTTCCGCCATGCTCATCACATTCCACGAGCATTTCGCTCACCAACTCCTCTCCGGCTTGGACTTTTCCGTGTGACCGGGTAGCTATCCCGATAAAACAGGCCTCAAGCTTCATCCTACCTCCCCCTATTCTATCACGTCTGCCGGAAGAGGTGATCCTTCATCTCGTAAGCTCTCCAGACAGGCAGCGATTGCTTCCTGGATATTGTCTAACGCTGTATTTCTGGACAGGAATCAAGAGATTATCCAGCAGACCGGCGAAACCGTCAAACCGCTCATTGATTCCCTGGTACTTTCGACAGCCTTGACCTACTCATTCTCTTGAGTAAAATTACTCAGTATCATGAGCAAATTGTCCGGCTATACTCGTCTCCAGGCCAAAGAGTTGACCAGCCGGCTGCTGGAGCCGCGTCGTTTTATCCAGGTCGTTGCCGGTGCCCGGCAGGTCGGCAAGACGACGCTGGCGGGGCAGGCCGCAAGGCAGTCCGGCCTGCCGACCCGCTATGCCAGTGCGGACGAGCCGACTTTACGCGGCGTCCAGTGGATTGAACAGCAGTGGGAGGCCGCGCGGAGTCTCACCGATGCGGCAGATACGGACGGGGCGCTCCTGGTTCTCGACGAGGTGCAGAAGGTCACGGGCTGGTCGGAGACGGTGAAGCACCTGTGGGATGCTGACACTCGCATAGGCCGTCCGCTCAAGGTCGTTTTGCTCGGCTCGGCGCCACTCCTGGTCGAGCGCGGCCTGAGCGAGAGCCTGGCCGGACGTTTCGAGATGGTGCGTCTGCCGCACTGGAGCCTTGCCGAAATGCAACAGACATTTGGCTGGTCTCTGGAGCACTACCTCTTCTACGGTGCGTATCCCGGCGCGGCCCCGCTCATCCGACAGCCGGTCCGCTGGGCGCGCTACGTCCGCGACGCGCTTATTGAACCTGTCATCTCCCGCGACGTGCTGCTCCTCTCTCGCGTCGACAAGCCGGCTTTGCTACGCAGACTGCTTGAACTGAGCTGCGCCTACTCCGGACAGATTCTGTCCTACACCAAGATGCTCGGCCAGCTCCAAGATGCCGGCAACGCGACCACCTTGGCCCATTACCTCGACCTCTTGTCCGGTGCGGGTCTGGTCACCGGCCTGCAAAAATACGCCGGAGGCGTAGCGCGGCGGCGGGCGTCGAGCCCCAAGCTCCAGGTCTTCAACACTGCTCTGATCACGGCCCAGGCCGGCATGACACTCAGGCAGGCCCGCCAAGACCCTGCCTTTTGGGGACGCCTGGTCGAGTCCGCGGTTGGCGCGCATCTGGCCAACGCCGCGGCCGTAGGTGAGTGCCAAGCCTATTACTGGCGTGAGCGTAACCGTGAGGTGGATTTCGTCGTCCGTGCCGGCAACAGCCTGGTTGCTATTGAGGTCAAGAGCGGGCGCGCGGTTGATACGCTGGCGGGCATGGCGGCCTTTTCCGAGGCGTTTCGACCCACGCGTAAGCTGCTCGTCGGGGGCGACGGCATCGACCTTGAGGCATTCCTGTTGAAACCCGTTGGGGACTGGCTGAAAGCATGACCGGATTTACCGATTTTCATAGCTCAGCCAACTTCCCCCCTATCCCTTCCCGACCTCTCAGCAAAAGGTTGATGAGTGCCTGATGCGCTTCGAGCGTCATCGCTTCTGTCAGTGGAGAGGCGTCCTCTCCATCTCTACAAATCCGGTACAGCGCTTTTTCCTCCGGGTCGGGGAGTGCTACGCCCTGCTCATCACATTCCACGAGCATTTTGCTCACCAACCCCTCTCCGGCTTGGATTTTTCCATGTGACCGGGCTGCTACCCCGATAAAACAGGCGTCAACGACATCGAGCTTCATCCTAACTTCCCTCTGTCACCAAGAATATTACCCAAGCGGGATCAATAATGTCCGATTAGAGATAGAAAGGTTTGAGACCTGTGACCCGAGGAAGCTTCATCAGGTTCACTAGTGGCAGGACTCAGTTCGGGCTAGTCCCAATAAGGGGAACGAAGCGTAGCAAGTAGCAATTATCTATTTCAGCGAATATCGTACTTAAGAAGCTCTCCCATTTTCTCGTCATGGAAGCCCACGCTCCTTCTAAAGCATTACTAACTTCCCGGAGTGCCAATAGAATATCTCCAGCGAGCGCTAACCTCAGTAAGGTTCTGGCAAAATATTTGCAGTCTGTGTCTGTCGCGTAGCCTTGAAGATCAACTAGAAATGCTTCTAGGGTAGTCTTTCCTTCTAGGGTGGATAGGTATTCTTCGAAAAGGTTTGTGAACCCTTGACGGCGATTTAAGTCCTGGATCTCGTTAAAGCCAACAAATGGTGTGTAGTTAATCGAGTTCCTTTCGATGGACTCATCGGCTGGCTCAGTAGTATGCGCCCTCCTCGCGACAATCTCGTAAGCTTGGTGCGAGACTGCGTAGCGGTCATAGATATCATAGAATCGATTCCATGGGACTTCGTGTTGGGACTTCTTCGGCACAAAGGGCGTTATGCCAAAAATATGACCGTGTAAATTAACAGGCACTACCTGAACTGTAGTCTTTTTATCTGGCGATTTATCTAGCGATAGCCTTGTAATCGTTCGCCCCTGAAGACAAAGCAAGCCACAAACAGAGAAATAGCCCGCATAGTAATTCGTGACGCGCGCCCATGTTTCTAGGCCCTTCTTTGCGAGCACATAATGGGCCACGGTGTTCCCCATGGCTCTCTGAAGAAACTCCAACGCTTGATTCATGAGGCAGACAGTAATTTGGGGGTCTTCAATATAGAGGCCACTCTTCTTCACGTCATCCTGGTAATTATTCTCTACTAGCCAACCACTAAGATGAGCAGAGACGGATGTCCTATTTGCTGCGAATGGTGCAGATACGAGAGCCACCTTCTGGTCGTCCAGAAGCCAAGTGTGACTCAGCATAGATTTAGTATCAGGTGAATGAGAAGCAATTACTGTGGTCATATCAGGAGGGAAATACGAGAGAAATCACCCGCTTAGTTAGTTCACGAATTCCACCCTCGCCTACGTAAGTGATACCTTTTTCCTTCTCCTCAGCGGTACTGAAAGAGAATTGTTTCAGTTTTTTTACGTATGGTGCGAAGGTCATTTTGTCTATGCAGAGTCCGTTCTTATCGCTAACAGGTATGCCATTTTCTTTGAGATCCGCAATAATACGTTCAAGGAGATTCAGTAACGCAGATACTCCAACATATTTGCACAGAAAGAATGCCTTATTGTCCCATTGAACAGAATATGAACTTTGAATTGCTTTGAAATATTCAAGTAAGAGGTCATGCTGAATACGTTGCTCAAAGAAGTCTGAGTTTTTACTGGCGAAAAGGTGATCTTTCTTAAAGAGTTTTTTGAGCGCGGAAATAAACGACGACTGACTTATTATGCGGTTCCCACCACCCACCATACTAATACGATTCTTCCATGGAGAGTCAGGAGTCTCTTCATTAAGAAGCGCAACGAGGTCTCGGCATCTCCTGTCTTCGAAGGCTACCGTTTCCTGGTTGCGCAACATCGGAATGAGATCATAGACTAGCGAAGGATTGATTTTTCTCTGATTCCCGTTGATAGACCGAAAGATGGATGCCTTACCGGAGTCGTCAAGATCTATGAAGGCGGTTACGACGACATCAAGGTCGGCTTCTCCTGAATATTGTGGATCGAACGCCCAGAGACGATGTTGGCCATCAATGACGAACGCTTCCCCGGAAGGACATTCGCGAATATGAAGGCGACCATCTTTGTAATAACTCTTTGAACTAAGGCTGATGATTATGGCGTTGGGCAGGAGCGGTGGATTTGAGCCGTTTGCAGTGAGAAATTTACCAATATCTCTAAGGCGGTCGGGACGTAGGCCACGCTGAATTCCTTCTCGGTTATACTGGGTCCTCTCGGAAGTGTAAGCTATTCGAAGAAGTTTCTTTGCTGAAATTGCAAATAAGTAGAAAGTCGTCTCACCCTGTAAGACCTCAAGGGCGGGTATGGAATCTAAAAATTTCTCTGATTGAGGTTTCTTAGCCATAGCTAACTGCCTTGATCCTTCCAAAACTGCCTCGCCGACGCCACTGTAAGGTTGCCTTGCAAACGTAAAGCAGCTTCAGCCTTTTTCAATTCGCGACGAATGACTCCCCCAAGCACTTTCCTCTGCTGTGCATCACTTAGCGTATGCGGCGAAAAGTGTACTCCGCACTCCGCAAGCTCAGCAAAGTTGGTCGCGTGATCGCCCGTTGTCACAAAAGCATCGGCGTCCTGAGAGGCGAGCCACACCGGGAATCCCCATGAACGACCCTGACGCGCAAGGGAACCGAGTAAACCTGCCCTGCCTTCTTTTGGCAGCAAAAGATGAGCCTCGTCCACAAAAAGCACCATTTTGATAGGTTGGATGTTATTCTTCACGGCAAGATTCTGATTCAGATGCTTCATTAGGAAATTCAAGATAAGTGCGACAATCAATGCCTTGGTTTCGCTATCGTTCCCCATGTCTTTGAAGTCAATCACTATTGAACTGTTGAGCCACTCCTCCAGACTGATGGTCGTCTTTTCCTGGTTGAGTAAGTTTCTAACGGCTGAATTATTGAGTCCTTCCTCAAGACCAAGCGAACTTGAGGCATTGGCAAATATGTTGAGTCGATTGATCTTTTGTATGATGGCTAAATCTACGCCCTCTGAACCATTTTGCTCAAGTTGGAGGGCGAGAGATGAGAAGTCAGGAGTCGGAAGTTGCTGATATGTATCGCTAATACTCCGCTCTTGTTTCGCACCGAGTTGGCGCGCGAAGCAGCGAATTAAACCGGCAATCTCATAGGCAATCTGAGCGTTTCGAGTCGGGTCTGGGGAGCGGTAGAGTGGATTGATGGGTAAGCTTTGCTGAATGAGCCGTATGTGGTGTGCTCCGGTCTGTTGTAAGAATTGTGTCCGATTCTTGCGCTGCTGAGGATTATTCGGGTCGTCTTCTAATTCGCCTTTAAGGTCGAAGAAAACAAAACGCACCCCCTGACTGGACAACTGGGCGAGGAGATCAAGAGCAAGTTGGCTCTTGCCTGAACCTGGTTCACCGGAAATGACGAGAAGCCCGTTCTTCGTACCTGGACCATTGATGCTCCATTCAGGAGTCTCAGCCAATACCTTTAGTTTAACCTCTTGCTCTACTATTTGCTCTACTACGGGTGTGGGTGTAACGTGAGTTTTCCGACTCTCACCAAAGTCAGGGCTGGTAATTTTGAGTAGAGCGGCGACAAAGCGTGTCTGATCGTTTCTCGACTCCTCCCAGATTTCTTTTAATCGTTGACAGCCATATTCAAAATGTTTCCGGAATGATCTGCGATACTCACTCTCGCTCAATGTTTTTCCTGCACGATGATTGAGTGCTGCCCGCACAACATCGCGCAGTTCATCGTTAATCACGATTTCATCATCAAGGTCTTTTCCTTGAGAATTCTCAGGCTTAAAACCAGGCCGAACGCCCTCCCCAAGAGCCAGAAAAAGAGCCGAACGGCCTAAAACGGCTTTGTTGCGTGCTCCAACTTGTTGGTGAACTTTTTCTATAAATTCCTCAGTAGCAAGGCTCGGCTTAAACCTCATGGCCTACTCCCGAAGTAGTCGTTAGTTACGCGTACTTCATAGTTATCGCTGTCCTCTTGACCGTATGGGTGCAAGGTATACATGCGTCCAAATCTGCCTCGAAGCCTTTCAAACAAAGGCCCACTAGGATCAACTTCTGAATTCGTAGTCAGAAAGATAGTCTGGTGTCCTGTTAAATACAGTCTATCAAGCACACTATCTTTGACTTCCTTATCGAGGCGGCCCAGGGGAGTATCAACGACTAATGGCGGTGCGACCTTCGCCAGGCGGCGAAGTGCCTCGTAAAAGGCTAACATACGTACCTGTCGCTGACCGGCTGATGTATTCGCTCCTTCCCAGGACAACTTTTCGCCGTTGCGGCCGAGCAGCAAGCAGTTCCAGTTCTTATCAAATTCCATTCCCAAGAATTCTCGCTGGCGTTCCGTGATTTCTGTCCACAATTCTCCAACATACTCGGAAATTCTCCGCCGAAGCTGTTCAGCGGCACGAACGCGGATCTCTTTTGTCGCCTCACGATAAGACGCCGCTAATGCAGTCAGGTTTTTACCCTGCCGTGCTTTTGTCGCCAAGTTCGTCAGGTTTGTCTCCTCACGTTTCTGCTCCTGAAGATCGCCTTCAAGTGTCACGATCCGTTGTTCTATCTCTTTCTTTTTGTTCTCCAAATGACCGTACTGTGTTGTCAACTCTCCGCGCCGCTTATGAAGCTCTGCCCCAAGTTCCATCGTTCCGGTGTCTTGCTTAAGTTGTCTGATTCTTCCATCAATTTCCCGTAGATCCGCGTCAATAGATTCCACTTGTTCACATAGCTCTGTGACACCCGGTAAAGAATTTGTTCCAGTCTTCAACCGGTCTCGAATCTGAGCACTCCGGTCATTGCGGTCTGTTATAAAGATGCTTTCTGCCATTCCTTCAGGTGGTGGGTGAAATAAACGATGGAGGGCGTGCTCTAAACGATCAGCATAGAAGGCGCAAACATCGTCCGCTAATCGGTACTCAGATGGCACTTTCTCAAAAACATCTTGCTTTACCTGAGGAATCTTTGGCTCAACTGTCGCCCGACTACTCTCCCATTCTCTACGTTTCTCTTCTCGAATAAGGTCATTGTGCAGTTCATTACGGTAGCCCCCCATCAGGGCTACTGGCATGGCTTGTTCCCATGCCGATGTTAGCTCGGTTTCGAGCTTAGCCTTGGTTTCCGCCAACTCCGTTCGAGCTGCCTGTGCTCGATTTAATTCTTGAGGGTCAACAGCTCCAATGCTCTTGAGCTGCTCCTCCACTTCATCGAGTTCCGTTTGGTTTTCAGACAGCTCAAGTTCAGTGCTTTTTAACTCGTCCTTCAGGGCGATGAGCTTCTTCTCTGTCGTGACGATCTGTCCAGATATATCGGCAAGTTTCTGTGCCGCTTCATATTCCCCGGAAGCATTGAACACACGCGGAATTTTATTCTGAATCAGATTGCGCAAGTCGGTTTCAAGTTCGTCGTAAGACCATAGCCCCAATATGCGGCTAATACCTTCAACGATTTCCTGTTGCCCCAGGTTGAAATTTTGACCCCGCTCCGCGTCGAAGAAAAAAAATCGAGCCAAATGCCGAGGAAGGAGTGTATCTCGGAGTTTGGATAAGTGCTTTTCCTCTTCAATTCGCCCAGACCCGTCCATGCGGTCTGCATAGGAGGACCATTTTGGTCCGGATGGTCGGTGACGAATCTCCCTAACCAGTACGGCCTTTCGACTCCCACCGCCTGTCTCACCGATTTGGGAAATCTTGACTTGAAGCCGAACGGTATCTTTACCTTCTGCTTGAGCCCGCCGGTTCAGCGACCTCTCAAATATAAACCGTGTCGCTTCGGAGGCCGGCTCTACTTTTTTGAGATCCCCAACGCCAGCTTCTCCGACGACTGCGAGATACAGCGCCCGGAGTAAGTGCGTTTTTCCTGCGCCATTCTTACCACCGATAAGAATGCCACAACGGTCCTCTACTGTGCCGAAATTGAAAGTGTGCTCACCATAATAAGGGCCGAAATTCTCCAGCGTGAGTTCGTCAATATAGACGTCAGGCATCTTCGAGCGCTTCCTTTTCGTGCTCCATATCGTCTTTCAGGATGTTCAGCATATCATCCGGTAAGCCATAGGCACGATGGCGCTCGCTGTATTCTTCAACTTTTGCAAGCAGACGCCGTAAGGTATCTGCACGGATGCCTTTCTCAGCTACGACCTCCTCCTCCAGGTCCCGCAACTGGTTTACTTCCTTCCAGTCCTTCATGATGATTCCTCTCTGACGAGTGACAATGCGTCCTACACCACCGCCATCATCGGGTTGACGGGCGGCTTTCCAATGCTTTTGAATAAGAAACAATTCATCCTCGCTGATAACTTTCAGGCCGGTCTGCTCCTGTAATTTGAGGAGTTGGGTCAACAATTCACGACGAGCAGTCATAGTAAGCGGACCAGGGCCATCGCTTCCGTTCATCCGCTTCATGTCTCGCTTTCCGTTCTCCGGGTCACGATAGCGTATAAGCGTCTCCCTGAATTCGATCAGGTCTTCCATACGTTCGTCACCACTCGCAAGTAAGCCTTCGCTTGCCTTATCACGCTCGACAACCGTACAGGTCCAACAGCCGAACCGGCTCTTGCCGCAGCTCGGGGTACTCGTGTCAATTTGGATCGGACAGTCGCCGCTTCGTGCATAGAGCGCAAACAAAGAGCGATTGTTTGTCCCCCATGGATTCGGATTTTGCAATAAATAGGTCCATACCTCGTCCGTACTCAGAAACTCGATTGGATTGGACACCCACACCCGAGGCAAGTTCGGGTGACGATGAAGTCCGTTTCGTGATTCACGGCCCGCCATTGTCTGCGCCCGGCTGCTACTCTCGGCACGTCGTGCACCAAGGTGGAGAATTGCCTCGCCCCAATGACCGAGACGTTGCTGAACAAAGGTAGTAACCGGATCAATCTTCATGCGCTGTGTGCACCAGCGAAAGACACGATTCGGCGGAGGATACCCACGCCCAATAATGTTGACCCAAAATGACTGGTCAGCGGGAGGGCGAAGGAGATTGACATCTATACGCATGTTGTTCTTTTCCGAACACTTGCGCATCTTCTCCAGGGTTCCTTCGACCATTTCAACAATGGCAGGGATTTCGACTCGGGTATCTGTGCAAAGGACGGAGATGGGTTTTGTTCGTCTTTCTATTGGAAACGAAAGGACAGTCTCGAAGATGAGCGAGGCGAGCATGGTGCTGTCCTTCCCTCCACTAAACCCCACAAGCCAAGGCCGGTCGTCCTCTAGGTAGAGCTGTCGTAACGCGCTCTTAATATCTTCGTATGTGTTCATGTCCATTGTCCTAAAATAGTTCCCCTCACCTTTTCGGACTGACGGATTTTCTTAACAAGATTTTTCTACCAACGCGGTATTTATTAAGCTACACCCCTGCGCGTTTCCGCGAGTATCTCCCCTCGGTTCGAGATGAGATTTTTCTGACTTCCAAGAGCATTTGCCCCACATCGTGTACCATCGACTCAGTCTGGACCGAGGATTTTCTGACTTCCAAGAGCATTTGCCCCATGTCGTGCAACAGCGTCTGGGACTCCTGATGTTGGCGGGCAGAGTCCTGCTTGGCTAGCACGACCAGTTGCGCCAGGTAGTTGGTCTGCTTGGCCAGTCCCTTGTCGTTCGCTTCCAGCGTCGTCAGCTTTTGCAGAATTTTATCCATCTTCTTATGGATATTTGGTTGGCCGGCCATACCGCCCCTCTCCCTTCAGTCCTCCGCTATAAAATCTTCCGGTGAGTCTGTCAATTTCGGACACCGCCCCGTCTTCCTGTGATAGGCCGCTGTTCCAACCCGCTGAACTGTTATGTCTGCCTGAGGGGGAGTATTAAGAGAGTTTTATGAGAATAAATATTGTGCTTAATTGACAATAAACTCTCTTATTAGTACTATTCAGAAGTACTCAGCGAAAGGAGGGACACACAATGTATGGCAGAATAACGGGGAGGTTATGTAGTGGAACAAGAAAACCATGTGGAAGATGGGGGGCAAGTTGATGGAACGCGGCTAGAGATTGAGGAGAAACCGCGCGCCCCGAAGGAAACTCTGCCTTTGGAGAAAATTGAACAAGAAACAAGGGTTGGCTCTATCGCCGACTCTGATTGAAATATGAATTATGCGAATCCAATTTGAATTTTCTGATGCAGCCGTGAAAGAGCTAGACTCGTTGAAAGAAATTCTCAACGCAAAGTCTAGGGGTGAAGTCGTCAACCACGCTCTTGGTGTTCTCCGGTGGCTTGCAAACGAAAAATACGAAAAGAAGAGCAAAATCATACTTGAGAGAGATGATTCCTCGCAAGTAGAAGTGGTGTTTCCTCAACTAGAATCGCTTGTGGAAGAGCAGGCTGCCTAATAGGATGTTTGAGAGCCTGCTCCCCACGGGTTTCACATTTGATCTCATCAGTTTTTTTATTGGGACGGTGGTAGGAATACTTCTCTACGCCGTGGTTCTCAAAAACAAGAATTTCCGATTTATCTTCCATTGGGGCGAAAGAGGTAAGATTGAAGTTGAAACCTCTAGCGGACCTAATGCCGTTTCTGGTGGTGAACAAGAAGACTCGTAACTTTTGTTTCTCCACTTAATTCTCTCATATTTCCTTCACCGTCACTTCTCACAAACGAGTATCCATCATGGCTCAGTGCCAGCGCGTTTCCGCAAGTATCTCCGCGACCCGCTCCTCGGTTCGAGCCGAGATTTTTCTGACTTCCAGGAGTATTTGCCCCATGTCCCGTAACATCGTCTGGGACTCCTGCAAAATCGTCTGGGACTCCTAATGTTGGCGGGCAGAGTCTTGCTTTGCCAGCACGACCAGTTGCGCCAGGTAGTTGGTCTGCTTGGCCAGTCCCTTGTCGTTCGCTTCCAGCGTCGTCAGCTTTTGCAGAATTTTATCCATCTTCTTATGGATATTTGGTTGGCCGGCCATACCGCCCCTCTCCCTTCAGTCCTCCGCTATAAAATCTTCCGGTGAGTCTGTCAATTTCGGACTCTGCCCTGTCTTCCTCCTCTTGAGAACGGAGGCTGAGTCGACCGGACCCGACCCACCCCGGCCCTGCGGGCCACCCCTCCGAGGAGGGGATAAAAAAGCTCTCCTCCTCAGACGTATGGTGCAACTTACATTACTCGGCGGCCTCCGGCTCCCCTGCGCCGTGCCGGTCTGCGACCGGGGGCCAGGAGGGCCGCGCTCCCAGGCAGCGGGCGGGCGAGCGGCCCAAGGTGGGAACCGCCGGACCGGTCCCTGGGAGGCTCACGCCTCGATATGCATCACACGTCCCGAGAGAGGATAGAAGAGCAGGGCCCCTGCATAGTCAGCATCTGCTAGCGCTTGCCATTGCTGGACTCACATCTTCTGCCGTGGTAAGCGCTGAGGCTGGCGGGGGGAAGGATATGGCCCGGTGGCCGTACCGGTCTTCAAAACCGAGTTGCGTGGCGTAAGTTGCGCGGATGGTTCGACTCCATCCCTTCTCCGCCAAATCCTCGTGACCGTCTTGGTTAGAATATGGAAACCATTGATGTCAAAGATATCCCCGAACCGATCGCCCGCGGTTTGGAGGTGGTCGCCGAGATAGCACGGAAACTGACCGACACGAAGGCCAATGGCCACAATCGTATTCAACTCGGCGTGCGAAACGGGACTGTGTACGGGACATTGAGCCGGAAGGAACTGTACGACGATGACAACTGAGCCCGCTCACGGAACAAGGTCCTGCGGATCAAAAATACCGCGCAGGTCGAGCAAGAACGTGTCGTTGTGAATCCGGCCCAGGATGGGTGTATCGGCCTGCCGGAAACGCTGGGCGATTTTTTCCGCGGACAGTTCGCCGTGCCGAACGGCAATGATCGTGCTGGGGAGTTCCTCCTCCGGCAGCGCCCCACTGCCGATCTGGGCGGTTGCCTGCTCGACGCTCAGCGAGAATGCGCTGCCGAGCGCCTGCTGGATAAGCGGAACGGCCTGGGCCGCCAGAGTTTCCATTTCATGCACCGGCCGGGTCAGCCAACGCAGGGTGGGCAGGTCGCGGGGCAATTGGGGTGAACGACGGTACAGGCGCAGGGTCGCGCTCAGGGCCGCCAGCGTCAGCTTGTCGAGGCGTAGCGCCCGTTTGAGCGGGTTCTTTTTGATCTGGTCCACCCAGGCTTTGCGGCCCACAATGAGCCCGGCCTGCGGCCCGCCGAGGAGTTTATCGCCGCTAAAGGTGACCACGTCCGCGCCTTTGGCGACCCGCTCGGCCACGACCGGTTCCTGTGGCAGTCCGTACTGCGCCAGGTCGATCAGCGCCCCGGCTCCCAAATCCTCCATGACCGGGACACCACGCTCCTTACCCAGGGCCACCAGTTCTTCCAGGCCAACCTCGGCGGTGAAACCCACGACCCGGTAATTGCTGGTATGCACCTTGAGCAGAACCCCCGTCCGATCCGAGACGGCGCTGGCATAATCGTGCGGATGGGTCCGGTTGGTCGTGCCGACCTCGCGCAGCACCACGCCGCTCTTGCGCATGACCTCGGGGATGCGGAAAGAGCCGCCGATCTCGATCAGCTCTCCGCGCGAAACGATCCCTTCCCGCCCTTCCGCCAGCGTGTTCAGCGCCAATAACACCGCGGCCGCGTTATTATTCGCCACTGTGGCCGCTTCCGCGCCGGTCAGGGCGGTCAGGTCGGCCTCGACCAGATCGTCCCGGTCGCCGCGACCGGCCCGAGACACGTCATATTCGAGCGTCACGGGTGTGGACGCCGCCCGGACCACTTCGTCTATGGCCGCCTGGGCCAGCAGGGCGCGCCCCAGGTTGGTGTGCAGCACCGTGCCGGTGGCATTGATGACCGAACGCAGCGGGGACTGGTCCTCGCTGTGGAGTCGGGTTGTAATGCGCTCGATCAGGTCGTGTTCGGCAAGCGGTGTGGTATGTGCGCCGGATAGAATGTCCTGACGCAGCGTCTCCAAGACCTGACGAATCAGGTCGGTGATATACGTTCGGTTATAGCGGGCCAGGATGGGCTGAAGCGCCGGCGCTGCCAGCAGTTTTTCCACGGATGGGAGCGCTCGCAGGAGAAGGTGAGACTTTTTCATACCCGCTCCCGGCCCGAAGAAGAAACGTGTTCTTCATTGATTCCAAATCGGTTGAACACATCTCTTCTTTGTCACATGGCTTTCCCCCTTGCAACTGCGAAAGCCGAACTGCTAGCCTCGCATATTCAAGGGAGGCGGACCATGGAAAGCGCTGCGGAAAACTATCACGAAACGACGACCCGCCAAGCCGAGCAGATTCTGGGCTTCCTGCGCACCTTTGAGGCCCTCCAGGAGCAGATTCACCTGGCAAAAATCCCCCAGCATCAGGCCGAACTCGTCGAACAGGTGGGGGACTTGTTCACTTCCCTCAATACCCAGAACGAGGGCCTGGAAGTCCCCCCGGAACGGACCGCCTTTCATACACAATGGCTGGAAGCGCTCGAACATCTTGAGGACGCCTATACGTCCTTTCGGACCGGTTCGGCGCATAACTTCATTGTCGCCTATATGCAGAGCCGGCGGGCGTTCTCGCTGGGCAAATATCTGTTGTACGGCCTGCGCGCCGAGTTGCCGCCGCTTCAGCCGTACTGGTTTTTACCGGATGATTTCCCGCGTCGGACCGAGCTTGAAACTCCGGCCACAAACAACACCGCCCAGACCGGTGTGATGCATCGCAAGCAGACCAAGAAGCACGCCGAGTATTCCTTGTACGTCCCCGAAAACTACGACCCCGGCACACGCTGGCCCCTGGTGATTACCCTTCACGGCGGCCACGGGCGCGGTGATGACTATCTGCTGACCTGGCTCAGGACGGCCAAGAGTCGCGGCTTTATCCTGCTCTCGCCGAAATCCCTGGGCCAGACCTGGTCCATTCAGCAGCCCGGCCTCGATGTGCGCTCCATTCTGTCCATGCTTGAAACGGTCATGGATGAATACGCGGTGAATACGAGCCGCATTCTGGTCAGCGGCCTGTCTGACGGCGGGACGTTTTCGTACGCGCTCGGGATCAGTTGCTCCAAGCTCTTTGCCGGTATCGCTCCCATTGCCGGAGTCCTACCACCCTGGCTCGATTATAAACAGGCGACAGCCCTACCCATCTTTATCGTCCACGGCGCAAAGGATTTTATTTTCCCGGTCTCCTCGGCGCGTATGTCCCGGAAGTTTTTAGAAGGCCAGGGCTTTACCCACCTCAACTATACCGAGCTGCCCGACTGGGGGCACGCCTATACGTATTCCATCAACGAAACCCTGGTCCTGCCCTGGTTTGAACAACTCCCGGACCGGCTGCACGCGGCGGATTAAGCGGAACGCTTATTGGACTGCGGGAACGGACATGCAGCGATCTCTTTCGGGTTGGACGGGCTGACGTGGCTGTACCGGATCAACACCAGGCGCAACCCCTGGGCGTTATCATTCTGGCTGCGGGCAAGGGGACGCGCATGCGCTCCGAGCGGGCCAAAGTGCTGCATCATCTGGCCGGGAAACCGCTCCTGACGCGGGTCATTCAGACCAGCCAACGCCTCCATCCCAGCCGTCTGGTTGTCGTGGTCGGCCACCAGGCCGCCGCGGTTCAAGCAGCATGCCAAGCAGACGGGGTGGTCTTTGCGCTTCAAAAAGAACAGCGCGGCACCGGGGACGCGGTCCGCGCGGCACAAGCGCAGCTTGTCGGCTTTCGGGGGGATATTCTGATCGTCTCCGGCGACGTGCCCCTGCTCACGTCCCGGACGCTGGCGCGCTTTGTCGCGGATCATCACGCTCACCAAGCGACCCTGTCGGTCCTGACCGCCCGGCCCGCGGACCCCGCTCAGTACGGGCGGGTGATTCGCCGCTCCGACGGACAGGTGATCCGCATTGTGGAGGCGCGGGACGCCTCGGCCCGGGAGCGCAGTGTCCGGGAGATCAACACCGGGATATACTGCGTTGCGGCCGACTTTCTCTTTTCCGCGCTCGACCGTCTCCAACCCACAAACGCCCAGGGCGAATACTATCTGACCGATATTGTGGCCGCGGCCGTCCGGGCCGGACTCCCGACCCGGGCCGTGCCCACGCCCGACTGTCACGAAGTCGAAGGGGTGAATTCCCGACAGGAGCTTGCTCGTATGGAAACAACACGCCAGGAACAACTCCGCCAGCAGTGGATGGACGCCGGTGTCACCTTTGAGGATGCGCAGACGGTCTATCTGAGTGAGGAAGCGACCATCGGACCGGACACGGTCATTGGTCCGAATACCCATATCAAGGGCAAGACCGCTATCGGCTCGCACTGTCGGATCGACGGCAACGCCTATATCGAGAACTGCACCATCGGCGATCATGTCCGCATCTATTTCTCGGTTGTGCTGAGTGACAGCCAACTCGGCGATAACTCCTCGGCCGGGCCGTTCTCACATATGCGGGGCGGGGCCGTGCTTGCCCCTCACGCCGAGATCGGCAATTTCGTTGAGGTCAAAAAATCCACCATCGGCGAGCGTACCAAGGCCAAACATCTGGCGTATATCGGCGACGCGGAAATCGGCCGCGAGGCCAATATCGGCGCGGGCACGATCACCTGCAACTATGACGGCTTTCGCAAGCATCGGACCAGGATCGGAGACCGCGTCCAGGTCGGCTCGGATACGACCCTGGTCGCCCCGCTGACCGTCAACGACGATGCGTATATTGCCACCGCCACCACGGTCCGGCAGGATGTGCCCGCGGGCGCCCTGGTCTTTAATCGGCGTCAGGAAGAAATACGGGAAGGCTGGACCGCAGCCAAACGGGCCAAAGAGAGTGAAGAGTGAACAGGGGCGAGTGACAAGTGAAAAGCTCCCCTCCTGGAACGTGTGATGCGAAAAGGAACCCACCCCGGCCTTCGGCCACCCCTCCCAAGCCCGTAGGGGCAATTCATGAATTGCCCCTACAGAGGACGCAACCGACCCAAAGGACTCCATAGACCCAACAAACCCAAAGGACTCAACCATGTGCGGCATTATGGGATATGTTGGGCACCGCGAGGCGGCCCCGCTCTTATTCCAGGGACTCAAGCGGCTTGAGTACCGCGGCTACGACTCCGCGGGAATCGCCGCATTCACAAACGGCCGTATTGCCATCCGGCGGGCGGTCGGCAAGCTCGCCCAGCTTGACCAACTCTTACAGGCCGAACCCCTGCCCGGCTCGGTCGGTATCGGTCATACCCGCTGGGCGACCCATGGGCCGCCGTCCGAGGAGAACGCCCATCCGCACCGCGCCGGCGATGTGGTGGTTATCCACAACGGCATTATCGAGAACTATCTTGAGCTGCGCCACGAACTCATGGGCAAAGGGCGGACATTCAGCTCCGAGACGGATACCGAAGTCATTGCCCACCTGATCGACCAATACCTGCAAGAGGGGCTCTCGTTCCGTGAAGCGACCCGGGCCGCCCTGCGGCATCTTTCCGGTTCGTTCGCCCTGGTTGCCCTGAGCGAGCGAGACCCGGAAACACTCCTGACGGCCAAAAACGCTACACCCATTGTCATCGGACTCGGGGAGGAGGAGAGTTTTGTGGCCTCCGATATTCCCGCCCTGCTCGATTATACCCGCCGGGTGCTCTTCCTGGATGACGGCGAGATGGCCGAGGTGAGTCGTCAAGGTGTCGCGATCTCGGACTTCTCCGGCCGGCCGATTGAGCGCGAACCGCGCCATATTACCTGGGACCCGATTACGGCCCAGAAGAGCGGCTATAAGCATTTTTTGCTGAAAGAAATCCATGAACAGCCCCAGGCCATTATCGATACCATGCGCAGCCGTATCCTGGAGGAATCCGGCGAGATTGCGCTGGGCGAACTCACGGACCAGCTACCCGCGCTCGATGCGGTCAAGCGGGCGACCCTGGTGGCGTGCGGCACGGCCTGGCACGCCTGTCTGGTTGGCAAATTTCTTTTGGAGGAACTGGCCGAACTGCCAACCGAGGTCGATTACGGCAGTGAATTCCGCTATCGTCCCACACGGCTCGATGCGGACAGCCTGGTTCTGGCGGTTTCTCAGTCGGGCGAGACCGCGGATACGCTGGCCGCGCTCGAAGGGGGCAAAAACAAGGGTGCCGGCACGCTGGCTATCTGCAATGTGGTCGATTCGTCCATTACGCGCAAATCCGACATGGTGGTCTATACCCATGCCGGACCCGAGATCAGTGTGGCGTCAACCAAGGCGTTTACGACGCAGTTGACCGCCCTCTATCTGCTTGCCCTGCACCTCGGACAACGCCGCGGCGTCCTCGACCGCGACCACGGCCGGAAACTCATCGAAGACATCGTCACCCTGCCCGCCCTGGTCCAGGCGACGCTGAAGAAGACCAGGGCGATTGAAAAGATCGCCAAGAAATACGGTCATGCCAGCGACTTCTTGTATCTGGGACGGGGCATCAACTATCCGATTGCGCTTGAGGGCGCGCTCAAACTCAAGGAACTGTCCTATATTCACGCCGAGGGCTATCCGGCCGGGGAGATGAAGCACGGTCCGATTGCCCTGATCGACGAGCAGATGCCCGTTGTCGTCCTCCTCCCCAAAGACCCGGTATACGAGAAAACGCTCAGCAATATGAAAGAGGTCGAGGCGCGCGGCGGCCGTATTATCGCCCTGACCGACGCTCCCTCGCCCGAGCTCGAAGAAATCGCCTGGGAGATTATCCAGGTTCCGACCACCAACCACCTGATCATGCCGATTCTGCTCAGCATCCCGCTCCAACTCCTGGCCTATCATGTGGCCGTGTATCGCGGGACCGACGTGGACCAGCCGCGCAACCTGGCCAAGAGCGTGACGGTGGAGTAGGGCCTAACCCGAAGGAGAGCCCCATGACAACCGACCGCATTGAGATTAATCCGGCAGTGATGCTCGGGAAGCCTTTGATCCGTGGTACTCGTATTCCAGTTGAAGTGATTCTCCGAAAGCTAGGTGAAGGAGCGACAGAAGCAGATTTATTAGAGGCATATCCGCGTCTCGTCCGGGCGGATATCCAGGCCGCCTTGTCTTATGCTGCTGACTCTCTTCTCTTTGAATAGTTCGGCATGGACAGGAGGGTAGATATTCAAGTAAAGTGAAGAGAATTTATTGGTTTCTGAGTATAATAGAATGAATGTTGCCATTGAACTCCCGGAAGATATTGCCCTCCATCTCGCACAAAACTGGGGCAACCTCTCCCGGCGGACTCTTGAAGCAGTCGCAATCGAAGCGTATCGAGCAGGAGTCTTGACCGAAGCGCAAGTGCAAAAAATGCTTGGCCTCCCCTCACGTTGGGAGGTCGACAGGATGCTCAAGCAAGCACACGCCTATCTGGACTATACTGAAGAAGACTTAGCAGGAGATATTGAAGCGCTCCGTGCAGTCACTCGCCCGTGATTACTATCTCCAATACGTCCCCTATCTGCTATCTCTATCTCATTAACTGTCTTGATCTGTTTCCAAAACTATTCGGTCAAGTCACCCTCCCAAAATCAGTACGTGATGAGCTAAAAGCTGAAGGGGCTCCAGTCGGGCTTCAGGACTGGATAGCCCAGCCCCCTAGTTGGGCGAACATCCATACCGGGGCCCTTACGCTGAGCGAGACAAACCCCGCACTTGACCGATTGCACGCAGGCGAACGAGACGCAATTCTCTTGGCACGACACTTGGGGGCAGACCTGATTATTTTGGATGAGAAGGCAGCTCGTCAAGTTGCAAAAGAATATGGTTTCAAAGTGACCGGCCTGCTCGGCCTCTTGAGCGAGGCGGCCAGACTCGGGCTTCTCAATTTTCCCTCGGCAATTGAGCGTTTACAGAAGACGAATTTTCGCGCTTCTCCTCGTCTTCTCAAGCTCCTCTTAGACCGTTATGAAAAAGAGGAAAAGACAATCAAGAGGAACGTATGATCCCCGGCGTGAAACAGTTACTCGAAGACTTGGCGCGCACGCCCGCGCTGGTGTGTACGGTCGGACGTGACGGGGTTGTCAGCGAACTTTTTCTGGACGAGGAGGTCCGAAAGGTCGATTTTGCCGACCCGTGGGCAACGGTCGAGTATCGCGGCTGGCATATTCACGCCAACCTCGACACCATTACCAAGGTACGCTTTGCCGAAGCACTGGGGCACGGCGACTCCGTCAGCGTGTTTGTCAGCCTTGATGACGCAGAGGGGAATGCTGTCTTGCGCTTTTATTTTCCCCACGCCAGCCAGACCTACCGGACGTATACCGCGCAGGAACTCACCCTGTTTGAGACGTTCAAGGCGCGCTACGAACAGACGTTCGGACAGAAAGATTAACCCTGTGGGGGCCAGCCCCCAGCCCCCTCTTTCGTGTCTTGTCATCAGCAGACTTCAGAGATAGCCTTCAGACATGGACACTCTTCAAGATATCCAGACGGCCGTGAGCCAATTGTCGGCCCAACAACTCGCCGCATTCCGCGCTTGGTTTGCGGAGTTCGATGCCGAAATATGGGACCGTGAGCTTGAGCGTGATGTCGCTGCCGGGCGACTTGACGCATTGGCGGAGGAGGCGTTGCAGGCCCTGCGCGAGGGCCAGTGTACCGACCTGTGAGACATCGCGTCACCCACAAATTCTGGTCGTTCTACAACGGACTCCCAGTCGAGATACGGAAGTTGGCCGATGAAAACTTCCGGCTCCTCCGGCAGGACCCCTCCCACCCGTCGCTGCACTTCAAGAAGGTCGGCCGATTCTGGTCCGCCCGGGTAGGCATCCATTACCGCGTCCTCGCCGTAGAAAACGGCTCCGACGTTGTGTGGTTCTGGATCGGCCGCCACGACGAGTATCGACAACTGATCGACCGGGGTCGGTGACTATTTGGCAATCCCCGCCAACTCGCGGGCGTACTCCGCCGCGGCCGCAAAATCGTACTCGCGATAGGTCTGGAGCTTTTCGGCTTCGAGGGAGCCCTCGGCGTGCACGGCCAACACTTCCTGATAACCGCCAAAGTCGCCCGCGGTCAGGTCCGAAATCAGGTTCATCAGCCGCAGTCGGTGCTCGGTCGAGGTGCCTTTCTTGCCGCCTAAATATTTCTGGACGTAGGGGCCGGTCGCTTCGCTGCGCCAGTCCTCCAGGCTCGGCCCGGTCACCAAGAGCCCGCCGCTCACGTCCTGTACCATCTGGACGGCCTGATGGTAATTGGAGGCAAACTGGTATTTGGCCACATTGGTCATCAGCGTGTTGGGCACGGCGATACCCGGCGGGACAACGGTGTGTTGCTGGGCAGCGGCCAGAATCAGCCCCTGGACGGTGGCATGATAGCTGGCCAGCTTGGTCAGCTTCTCACGAATATGGCCGGCCCGCTCAATACCGTTGTATTCCGCAATGGCCTGGGACGCACCGGCCATGAGTTCCAGAAGGGGCAGTTTGTACGACACCGCGGTGAAGCGGTGGAATTTCACAAAGGTCAGGGCCATCAAACCCGCCGCGGCGACCTCGCCGGCCAGGAACACTCGCTCCCAGGGAACAAACACGTCTTCAAAGACGGTCAGCGTCTCCATCATTTTATGTTTGGCACTGATGGGGTACTCAAAATCGTTTCTTTGGAAACCGCCATAGGAACTGGCCAGAAGTTTCAGCCCTTTGGTGGCCACAGGCAGGGCGAAGGCCACGGCGTAGTCTTCATCGCCCTCGCGCATCGCCCTGGTCGGCAGGACAATAACTTCGTCCGTATTGGTGGAAACCGAGGTGTGAATCTTGGCGCCGCGGACGACGATGCCGTCGTCACGCCGGTCAACAATGCGCACATAATAATCCGGGTGTTCCTGGCCCTGAGGCCCCATGCTGCGGTCCCCTTTGACATCGCTCTGGGCCACGGCCACCGCGTAATCATTATCCCGGCACAGCTCATAATACTTTTTGACCCGCTCGCGATATTGTCCCGCGCCGTGCTTGGCCATTTCTTCGGCAACAACATGCAGCGCCAGGAGCGCGTCCGTGCCGATTTCTTTGATCAAAATAACCAGTGTGGCTCCCTCGCGGGTACTGGCGGCAATCAGACGGCTACGCTGGAGCAGGTCTTCGGCATTCTGGGGCAGGTGATAATACCGGGAATACTCCTGTCCGGTCTGAGGGTCGGTGACAACTGCCAGGTCGCGGTAACGTGGGTCTTCGGCCATCTGGTAGTCGATGCAGGCATGCTGGACCGCCTTGCCGATAACCGGGTGGGTGGTGACATCGTCAACCTTTTCGCCACGATAATAGACTTCCCGGCCGTCTTTCAGACTCTCTTTATATTGCTCCGGTGTGCGCAGACTCATGGTACACTCCTCGTTCGGAAAAGTGCCGTGAGTATAGCCACGACCGTGCGGCCGTGTCCATCGCCCCCGACAAGGGGAAGGTCTGTTGAGTCGGACCCCATAGACCCCATAGACCCAATCTACTCAGAGGCGGAGCCCAGCTTCAGTCGAAGCAGGGTGGTCGGTGCCTGGTATTCATCGGTGGCTTCCGGACTCGTCAGCGTTCCAAGAGTGGACAGCTCTTGATGCAGGTCGGTGAGTTTTTCCGAGGGCAGAGAAAGGACGAGGATATCTTTCTCATCCTTGACCAGGATGGCGCCCTCGAATTGCTGAACGACCGCGCGGACCTGCTCGGTCAGGTCGGCGGCGTTCTCGCTGGTCAATTCCCACGAGACCGGCTGGATAATGCTGCCGCTTCCTTCCGGAATGGCGGAGGGACCGTTCTGGGCTCTCGTGTATGGCGAAAACACCAGTCCGAGGATGAGACTCAGAGCAAGCCAGAGCAGATACGAGTGTAGGACCATATCGCGCGCCTCCTGTGTAGAATGAGTAAACGTACCCAGCATTCTCATGTCTGTTGGAGGGCACGTTTACTCATTATTGTGATGGGTTCCGGACCAGGATGAAAGGGAGGATCGGATTTGCCTTGCGGCGCAACACCGCGTAAGCTTGCCAGCATCTTATTCGTATAATCTGTTGCCATGGCAGAGCACCCACAACAGAGAAACGCGGCCGGTACGCCTGGGGAGAAACTCCTGCGTCTCCTGGCCGGCATATCGACCGAAGAACTCACCGACCCCGAGAAAGCCGCCCGGATGATAGAGCGGACGGTGCGGATGATAGCCGCCTATATTATCGTGGCCGGCTTCGCCCTGTTCTTTTTGGCGATTCCGAGTTTTGTCGAGCTTGACGGCCGCCTGCATACGAAGAATTTCACCGCCTTTTTCTGGATTGGCAGTCCGTTTTTCGATTGTCTCATCCTCCTGGGGCTCAGTCTCTTTCTGGGGCGCACCAAAAACCTGCCGACCGCCCTCGGCCTGGTGGGTGTGGCCGGTTTTGAGTCCTACTTCTATATGCACTACGCCTCCCTGTCCGATTTCGTCACCCTCATCATGTGCCTGATGGTCCTCATTCACGCCCTCCAGATTCTGGGGTTGTTCGTGTTCGGACGCTACGAGCGCCCGCCCGGTCTTGCGGAATAACCGAGCCATGCCGATCTTTATCGCCTCCGTTCTGGCCTTGATTATCCTGCTCTGGGCGCTGGGCTGGTATGCCAAACGCTGGGTGCGCACCGACGGCGACTTTTTGCTGGCCGGCCGGCAGGTCAGTCTCATTCCGGGGATTGCCAGTATTTGCGGCATTGCGTTCGCCGGCAGCATGACCAGCATCGTCCCCGGCCTGACCATACAGTACGGTTTTCTCGGCTGGATCCTGGGCGGCAGCCTGCCCCTGGTGATCGGCTATATTGCGTATGGCGTCTATGCCGGCCCGTATATTCGGCGCTGTGGCGCGTACACCATCCCCGAGTGGCTGGAGATGCGCTTTGACACGCGCACCCGGATCGTGGTCAGCATTGCCACCCTGCTGGGTGTCACCGGCGTGGTGGCCATGAATGTGGTGGCCATGGCCTTGATCATGCAGGGTTTCCTGGGCGCGCCGCTGTGGCTCATGATTACCATTGTCCTGGGCGGGCACCTGACGTTTATTTTTCTGGGCGGGATGTGGGCGCTGACGCTGACCGACGTCGTGCAGGTCCTGTTGGGCTTCCTCTTCCTGCCGGCCCTGGCCGTCTACTGTCTTGTCAGCTATGGCGGCTGGGAGTTGATCGAGACGAGCTTCGTGACCGCCACACCCCTCTCAGCCGGTGTGCTCGGCTCTTTTCCCTGGTTTCGGCTGAGTTATCCGAGCGTGCTGACGGTTTCACTCGTCATCGGCTTTTTTATTCAGTGGGGCGGCAATTATTATTGGCTGCGCGCCGCGGCCGCACGGACCGAACCGATTGCCCGCTGGCAGTTCATTATTGGCGGCCTGCTCGTCCTGGTGATCCACGCTTCCATGGGCGTGCTCGGTCTGTACGCCGGCAGTGTCCACAGCGCCGCTTTTCTGGACCCCGTAAATCCGGCCAACCCCATGGGCGCCTACGGCCTGCTCATGCGAGACTTCCCCGCGGCGATGGCCTTATTGGGTCTGGTGGCGGCCCTGGCCGCCACCATCTCCACCACCAGCAATGCGCATATGGGCATTACTTCCTCGCTTTCCCGCGACATCTACCAGCGCTTTATACGGCCCGAGGCCTCCCCGGAGGCGGTCTTGCGGATGAGCCGCCTGCTCACCCTGCTGACCGGTTTTGCCATCTGGCTGCTGAGCTTTTATCCGGGCGGACCGTATTATCTGCTAGCGGTGAGCTGTGCCATGCTCGGCCCCGCGGCCTGTGTCCTCCTCCTCGGACACCGCTGGGCCTTTATTACCGCTACGGGGGCGTTTTGGGGAACGTTGGCCGGGACGGTCTCGATGCTCGTCTACGAAGTCCTGAAGTTTATGGACGTTCCGCTGGGCACCATGCATACGGTGGTGGTTGGCTCCATCATTACCTTCCCGACCGTGCTCGGCCTGTCTTTGCTGACGCAGCCGGACGACGCTACTGCGGATCAGCCTCAAACGCTGCGCCTCAGCCCGGAGCAGGAACGACTGCTGGTTCTGATTCGAACCGGCTATACGACCATGGTTGAGCTGAGCGATTTCACCCTGCTCAATTCTGCCGAGTGCCATCGTCTCATCGAAGAACTCGAACGGGCCGGGCTCGTCCAGCGCTGGGGCAGGAGCGGGCTCGATTATTTCACGTTTGGCCTCACACCGCAGGGAGACCGCGTACTCGCAGACCTGCCCGACGCGCCTTCGGCTCTGAACGGTTTTGCCGGTCTGGACGCGGACAGCCGCTCGATTCTGGAGCAGCTTGCGGGAGGAGACAAAAGCTTGCGCGATCTCAGTACGGCCACCGGCATGGCGGCCTCGCCGCTGAGCGTGATCGTCAACCGCCTCGATCAACTCGGCTATATTCGCGGTCGGGGCGTGTGGGAGCGGGCGCTGACGCTCTCGGAAAAGGGGCGGGAGAGGATAGAGTCTGTTGGGTCTTTGAGACCCAACAGACTCGAATAAGAAGGAGAAGGCAGCCATGTTGAATAGCATAGTCGATACGCTCCTACCCACGACCATGGTCGGTTCGTATCCCCGCCCGCACTGGTTTACCTATCAGTTACACGGGCGGGACATCTGGGAGGCGTTCAAGGACGTCAACCATGCCGAGGCGTTTGAGGACGCGACCCGCACCGTGCTGCAAGACCAGGAGCAGGCCGGGCTGGATATTCTGACGGACGGTCAGATGTGGTTCGACGACTACGGCGGCTGCATCGGGTCTTTTGTCTGGTACTGGTATGAGCGCATTCACGGCTTTGTGCCAACAAAACACAGTCACCCGATTGTTGAAGGCGGAGATGCCTCATCCAATGATGCGGCCTGGCTGACCGACTGGGGCGCGACTGCGGTGACCGACGAGGTCAAACGCGGGCCGCTGCGGTTGGCCGATCTATACCATATTGCCCAGCGCAATACCAAAAAACCGGTGCGGTGTAGCGTGGGCGCGGGACCGATCAACCTGACCTATCACGTTCATCTCGAATACTACAAAACCCAGAAAGACCTGGCCTACGCCCTCGCGCCTATTTTTAATGCCGAGATGAAAGACATGGTGGCAAGCGGGGCCTCCTTCCTCCAACTGGAAGACCTGGGGGCGTGGCTGCCCCTGTTCAGCGGCAACCCGGACGACTTCGGCTGGGTGGTGGATGTCATCAACAAAACCATAGACAGTGTGGAGGCCAAGCTCGCCTGGCATTTCTGCTTTGGCGCCGCCTGGGGGAATGCCTCGCAGGGCCTGTTCCCGTCCGGGGCGGGCTATGGCTCCATCCTGCCCCACCTGCACGACACCGGGATCGAACAGTACGTGCTCGACTTTGCCGTCCGCGAGATGGAAGACGCGCATATTCTGAAAGATCTGCCCGCAGACAAGGAAGTGGCGGTTGGGGTGATTGATGTGCGCAATCTCCAGGTCGAGACGCCGGAGCAGGTGGCGGAGCGCATCCGCAAGGTGCTTCAGTTCATCGAGCCGGAGCGGGTGACGCTGACCACGGATTGCGGTCTGCGCGCCCTGCCCCGTTTCTGCGCCTATAATAAACTGCGCGCCATGGTCAAAGGCGCGCAGATCGTACGTGCCGAAATCGCGGGGAAATAGGGGAGTCTATTGAGTTTCTTGGGTCTATAGGGTTTCTTGGGTCCCAAAGACTCCCAAAGACTCAACCGACCCAATGGACCCAACCGACCACTCATGTAAGGAGACAAGACATGGCTACAGGCTCTATTCCGTGTGGGATTGCCGTTCCCCAGGTGTTTCTCGATACCCCGGTTGATATGTCGTTCGTCCGGGATTTCGTTCAGCGCGCCGAAGCCCTCGATTACGAAAGCTTGTGGGTGCAGGAGAGTATTGTCAGTGACTTTGCCATTCTCGAACCCGTGGCCCTGCTCAACTATATCGCCGCTATTACCTCAAAAGCACGGCTCGGGACCTCGGTTCTGCTGACGGTACTGCGCAACCCGGTGCAACTGGCCAAGAGTTTGTCGAGCCTGGATCAGATGAGTCAGGGCCGGCTCATCTTCGGTCTGGGTGTTGGCGGACACGTTCCGGAGACCATCTTTGGCTATTCCAGCGAACTCCGTGCCCGGCGTTTTGTGGAGGGCATTCAAGCCATCAAGGCGCTGTGGACAGAGCCCAAGGCCACGGTCAGCGGAACGTTCTGGAACTTCGAGAATGTGGCTATGGAGCCCAAGCCGGTGCAAAAACCTCACCCGCCTATCTGGTTTGGCGCGCGCGAGGAAAGACCGCTCCGCCGCGCCGTCCGGCACGGGGACGGCTGGATGGGCGCCGGATCAAGCTCAACCAAGGATTTCATCAGACAGTCGAATTTGATCCGTCAGTTTCTGGACGAAGCCGATCGTGACCCGGCCACGTTTACGATCTCCAAGCGGGTCTATATCGCGGTGGACAACGACCGGGCACGCGCGGAACGGCGGCTACGGGAGTGGTTTGGCATCCGGTATAAAAATGCGGATATGGCCTCGCAGGTCGCCATTTGGGGCAGTCTGGACGAATGCCGCAATAAGATCGGCGAGATCGTCCGGGCCGGGGCCGAACACCTCTTACTCAACCCGTCTTTTGATGACATGGAACATCTGGAGATGTGCGCAAAAGAGATCATTCCCGCACTCTAAGGACCGGAAGGAGACAGCCCCCATGATCACGATGAACGAACACTACCTGAAGCTCCAGGCCTCATATCTGTTTTCCGATATTGCCAAGCGGGTCAACGCCTATCAGGCCGACAATCCGGGTCAGGCCATTATTCGGTTGGGAATTGGCGATGTAACGCGGGCGCTGCCCGATGCGTGCGTCACCGCCTTTCATCGAGCCGTAGATGAGATGGCGGACGACACGACCTTTCGGGGCTATGGCCCGGAACTGGGCTATGATTTTTTGCAGGAAGCCATTGTGGCCGGAGATTTTCAGCCGCGCGGGGTGACGCTGAGGCCCGACGAAGTCTTTGTGAGTGACGGCGCGAAGTGTGACTCCGGCAATTTTCAGGAGCTTTTTTCCCTGGACACGCGTGTGGCCGTACCCGACCCCGTCTACCCGGTGTATGTCGATACCAATGTAATGGCCGGACGAACCACGGCCTGGCGGGACGGACGCTATGAGGGGCTGGTCTATCTGGAGTCAACGGCTGACAACCGGTATATCCCGGCTCTCCCCCAGGAAGCGGTTGACCTCATTTATCTGTGTTTTCCCAATAACCCCACGGGCAGCATGATTACCGCAGATCAGTTGCGCCTTTGGGTGGACTACGCGCGGGAGAACAAAGCCCTCATTCTGTATGACGCGGCCTATGTCGAGTTTATCCGGGACGACAGCCTGCCGCAGAGCATTTACGAGATCGACGGAGCCAAAGAGGTTGCGGTCGAATTTCGGAGTCTGTCCAAGACCGCCGGCTTTACCGGAACACGCTGCGCCTACACCATCGTGCCCAGAGAGTGCCAGGTGTACGACTCCCAGGGCGCGGCTCATGCGCTCCACGCGCTCTGGGACCGGCGCCAGTCAACAAAATTCAACAGCGTCTCCTATCCGGTGCAGCGTGCGGCCGAGGCCGCCTTCTCGCCTGAGGGCAAAAAACAAATTCGAGAATTGAGCAACTACTACCTCGGCAATGCCGCCCTGATCCGTGAGGCGATTACGAGCTTGGGTTATGCGTGCGTTGGCGGAGAGCATTCTCCCTATGTGTGGATTAAAACCAACACGGACTCCTGGGAGTTCTTTGACCGCTTGCTGCAAAAAGCCGGAGTGGTCTGCACGCCAGGAGCCGGGTTTGGGAAATGCGGTGAGGGCTATGTGCGCTTGAGCGCGTTTAATAGCCGGGAGAACGTCGAGACCGCCCTGCAGCGGGTCTCGGACGCTTTGGGTTCGGCCTAGAACGCAAGGCATCCACCGTGGCATCCCTGTCGGGAAAGAGCCATGCACTATCTCCTGACCCGTCTGACCGATCATGCGCGGACCGACGCCTTACTGGCGCAGGCCCGACAGCACTGGCGGCAATTGGTGGCCGAGCACGACTCCTCAGGCGCAGCCGGGGCTGCCGCAGGTGTCGCACGAGGACGGGTTGCCGTCGAGTTGGGCCGCGACGTTCTATATGTTGCCTCATACGGAACAGGTGCTGCTGGCGTTCGCCTGGCTCCACTGGTGGCAGCAGTCCTCAGAAGAGGAGCCCGGATTTATCGGCTGGCTCATTGAGGGGCCGGGCTTTGTGCTCAATCATGCGTTTTTCCTCAAGGTGCTGACGCAGGGACACGGTGGGATTCTGGGGATTCTCCACGGCTTTCTCGAAGCAATTATCGAACAGGCCGGCGACTGGAACGGGGACCGTGAGGCATATCCCCAGGTCGTCCGACTCTTGGAAAAGCTCGACGCGGAGTACCGCTATAATGTCCACGACCGCGAGTTGTGGCCGGCCGTGCTTGAGCTGATAGAACCACAGGCCGGGTAGAACCGGCACGTCCCGTTCCGCTTCTGCCCGGCCGCCTCCGCTGTGTTCGGATGCTCTTAGGCTACCCCGTTGCTTTTGAACCAGGCCAGGAGACGTTGCCAGCCGTCCCGGGCCGTTTCCTGACGATAGCTGGCCCGATAGTCGGCGTGAAAACCGTGGGGCGTATCGGGATACAGAATAATCTCGGAGGGGCTTTCCGCCGCCTGTAACGCGGCGCGCATCTGTTCGACCGTTTCGTTTGGAATACCGCTATCGGCGGCGCCGTACAAACCGAGCACCGGAGCGTGGAGCTGCGCGGCAATATCGACCGGATGGCTTGGGGTGAGGTCGGATGCCTGCCCGACCAGACGCCCATACCAGGCCGCTCCGGCTTTGACCTGCGGACTGTGGGCGGCATACATCCACACGATACGCCCGCCCCAGCAAAAGCCGGTGATACCGAGTCTGGCCACGTCGCCGGTGCCGGACGACTTGACCCAGGCTACGGTTGCATCCAGGTCGGACATGACCTGCGCATCCGGAACCTTGGCCACCACCGTCCGAATAATCTCACCGATATCCGTCATCTGCGACACATCGCCCTGCCTGGCGTAGAGTTCCGGCGCAACCGCGAGATAGCCCTGCTTGGCGAAGCGGCGGCATATGTCTTTGATATGCTCGTGCACACCAAAGATTTCCTGAACGACCAGCACGACCGGGAAGGGCCCGCCGGTTTGGGGGTACGCCTGGTAGGCGGGAATAGTGATATCGCCCACCGGTATCTGGACCTCCGCGGCTTCCAGGCCACTGGTATCGGTGGTTATCGTTTGGGCCGAAACCGGACGAACGGCCAGGGCAAAGCCCGTGGCTAAGGTGGACACCACAAATTCGCGTCGAGTCAGTGTTGTGCTTATATTTTTCATGTCTTCTCACCCCAATCGGGTCGTATCTTGCGCGGCCTAGCCTAGCCCTTGTGCCCCTGACCCGCAAGGATGAGCGGACAGGACATATCGCCTCTCGTCTGTGTTGAGACCTTTCTGCATGTTTTCTGAGCATATATTATGACGCTTGCCGCGAGGGAGCATATGACAATGAGCAAGAGGAAATTGCAGCCTGCTCACCCTGGGGAAGTGTTACAGGAAGAGTTTCTGAAGCCGATGGGCCTGAGCCAGAATCGATTAGCTTTAGACATTGGCGTTCCCGCCCGGCGTATTAACGAAATCGTCCTTGGAAAACGTGGGGTGACTGCCGATACTGCCCTTCGACTCGCCCGGTATTTTGGAATGTCCGCTCAGTTTTGGCTCGGGCTCCAGCTTGATTATGAGCTGGATATAGCAAGCGATAAACTAGCGAAACGGCTTGAGCGGGAAGTGAGAATACATCAGAGTGTGCACCAAGAGGACCGGACAGCGTAATTGACCCGTTTCCTCTTTGAGGTGTCGATCTTTTATATAGAGGGTATCAATAGGATTGGAGTCGAAGTCATGAAGACAGTATGGATATGCCTGCTCGGTCTGGTTCTTGCGGTACCCGCCTTTGCCAATGAAGGCCATCAACTCTTACTCAGCCAGAGTAAGGCCGAACGCGCCACAACGCTGGCGGGCATTTTGCAGACGAGCGGCAAACCGTGCGCCGAGGTCTCGCGTTCGTTTCTGCAAGGTACGGATAAAGAAAATCAGGCCGCCTACTGGAATGCCGAGTGCTCCGGGGGCGAAACCTATGTCATTCAGATCCCACCCAGCAACCAGACCCGCGTCCTTGAATGTAAAATCATGGAAATGATCGGGGTGAAGTGCTTCACCCGCTTGGAGAATTAAGCCGGCAAATTCTTACAGGTAGGAAAGCTGAAAACGTCTCCTACACATTGGGCGCGCGGTATTGACGAGCTGCAACGCTTTTCCACGCCTCCCTATCACTGTCTGTATCTGCCGACGGAAACGGCCTCTCTGACCTATCGCATTATCCGCGACCTGACACCCCAACAGTATAATGAACTCCTCAGACGCGGCTGGCGGCGCTTTGGCTGTGAATTCTTTCGGCCCGCCTGCCCGCAGTGTGTCCAGTGCCGGAGTCTCCGTCTGCCGCTGGACGACTTTCGACTGTCTCGCAGTCAGAAACGCACTCTGCGTCGCAATGTAGAGATTCGGGTCGTGGTACAAAAACCGACCCTGACCTCTGAACACATTCGGCTCTTTAACGCCTACCATGCGTATATGCACGCCGAGCGCGGCTGGCCCTCCCAGACAACCCATGAACGCGCGTATTTCCGCAGCTTTCTCTTGGGAAACTGGAGCTTTGCCCGAGAATTTCTGTACTACGACCAGGAGCGTCTCGTTGGGGTGGGTCTGGCGGACGTGACACACGAGGCGCTATCGAGCATCTATTTCTTTCATGACCCGGCCTGGCGGCCCCACGCGCCCGGAGTCTTTTCGATTTTGCGTCAGGCCGCCTACGCGCGGCAGCGGGGACTGCGTTACCACTATCTGGGCTATTGGGTGGCGGGCAGCGCCTCCATGGCCTACAAGGCGCAGTATCGCCCGCATCAGATTCTCCGGCGCTACCCGCCCGATGAGGAAGAGCCGGAGTGGGTGGTATCCGAACAAGCTGTGATAAACGGCGGGTAGGCTTCAACGAGCAAACGCGCCTGTCTATTGGAGGGCGCGTTTACCCGTTCACGTGCCGCGTGAGCGGAATATCGAACTGCGCTGCGGCGTTGCCGCCCAACATGCGGGCCATCAGCGGCTCTTCCACGGCAGCCTGGGTCAGGGCCTCGATCGCGTCCCAGGCGCTGGTGGTATCGTGATGGGGATAGCGCGAGCCCCAGACGACCTTTTCCGCAAAGGCGTGGGGTAACCGCTGGATCATGCGCTCTTCCGCGTCAAAGCCGAGCATCACCCGGCCCTCTTCCCACAGTTCTTCGGGGTCGGTCCGCACCGGATAGTAGTTGAGGAGCGGAATCGTCTTGGTCGAGGCCTCCATCTTTTCCAGCACCTCTTCCATCCACGACGCCTTGCCGTGCGCGACCACCACTTTCAGCTCGGGAAAGCGCTGCATCACCGCAAAGCCGATCAAGGTCGAGGCCACGAACATATGGTTATCGAGCCAACCGGAGAGAATCGGAGAGACCGGATGGCCGACCGCCGGGGAGGCAAAAAAGGAAAAATTCGACCGGCCATCGCCACCACCAGCAGTGGGCCCCCCGCCGACCTCGCTTAGCAGGGTCTGTTGATTCAGCCGATCTTTGATCTTTTCAATAAACGGGCCGTGCGAGGTCCACTCAGGATTCCACAGCCCAGGTGTCGGGTGGACCACCGCGGTCACGCCCAGGCGCTCCAACTCGGCCCAGAGCGGATCGTAGTACGGATGGGTGAAATAATGCCCCTCAATAAACATGGGCCGAATGAACGCGCCCCGGAAATGCGGCAGCGCGGCCACCCGTCGCAGTTCTTCCAGGGCAAAGTCCATGTTTTGGAGCGGCAGCATGGCCGCGGCATAGAGCCGCGCTGGGGCCGTCTGACAGAAATCGGCCAGCCAGTTGTTATAGGCCCGGGCCAGGGCGGCCGCCACATCCGGATCCTCGACCAGATGAAAGCCCTCGGCAAACCAGGTGGGGTAGAGAAATGCCTGGTCCACGCCCATGGCGTCCATGTCGGCCAGCCGGGCCTGCGGGTCTGACGCGCCGGCGCTTTTGGCGTGCGGGGTATTGGGGTCGAGGTCGCCGACCTGGTCCCAGGTCATGCCCGGCTTCCAGATGGCATGACGCGGGATGTTCGGATTCATGGGGTCGCGGAACATCTTGCCGTTGACCTTGAGATACGATCCGTACTGGCCTTCCTCGCGCCACAGGGCCGTCTTGCCGAGCGTGCGGAACTCCGGCTCCAGATATTCCTCCCAGACCGCCCGCGGCTCGACGACGTGGCTGTCGCTATCAAAAACGGCAAACGGCCTGGTCATGCCCGGTCTCCTTCGACCGCATGACCGTTGACCCGGTGTGCGCCTTCGCCGTAGGGACGCACCAGCGAGGCTTCGGGCTCCAGGGCGCGTTGAATTTCCGTCTCGGACGGCCACCAGTCCGGCCGCTCGATCTCGGTTACCCGTGTACGGATGAAGGTCTTCGGGGCTTCTATATTGTACAGCTTGCGGGCGTTTTCCCCGAGAAACCGTGTCTGATGGGACTCAGACAGGTTACACGCGCGCATCGTTTCAATCGCCCGCCAGGCGTCGTCGCCATCATGGTGGTAGACGTCGGACGACCAAGCCAGAATATCGCCATAGAAGTCCGGCAAGCGCGACGGCGGGGCTTCATCGCCCTCAAAGCCGGTCACGCAATGGCTGAAAAAGGTTTCGCTCGGCAGCCGCTTGAGCGGCGGCAACTCGCGCTCGTTGCGATACAGCTTGTACATCTTGTCGCACTCGTCCAGCAGGAAGCTCAGCCAGGTCGAAGAGGCCTCAAATACCGCAGCCCGGAGCTTGGGATATTTCTCAAAAAAGCCGGACATGAGCACCATGACAACCCAGAGCGCAGCCTCGGACTGGAAGTTTTGGACGTTGGTCAAAAATTGGTGGGGCAGGCCCGCGGTGGTGACCGTGCGAGCGATCAACTCCGCCCCGGAATACTGGGCCGTATAGCCTGGGGGTTTCAGCGCGCCAAAGGCCGGGAAGGGGTGCATGCCGTAGACCACGCCGGTCTCCTCCATAGCCTGCCACAGCGGCTCATACTTGGGCTGGAGCGGATAGTTGCCCATGGCGTCAATCGGACGAACCAAGCCAACCCGGCAGCCTTTGTCCGCCACCCGGTAGAGTTCTTCCGTGGCAAACACCGGATCCTGCAGGGGCAGCAGGGCCGCAAAAAAGATCCGCTCGGGGTCGGCTTGGCAATACCCATGCGCCCATTCGTTATAGGCTTTGCACATGGCCTTGGCCCCAACTGCGTTTTGCAGCCAGGGATAGGTGTCGATATCGGTCGGGATAATCATCACCTGGTCTATGCCCTGCACGTCCATATCACGCAGGCGGGCCGTTGGCTCGTAGGAGCCCTTGTGGTCCAGATAGGCGGCCTGCTCCTGAGAGATCGCCGTCTCAGGGTGCAGGTTGCGGACATTAATGGCGCGCTGGATGTCATGCTTGAGTCCCGGTCCGGCCAGGGAGAGGATGTTCACAACGCCGGGCGTGCCACCGATCCGTTGTGAGCCCAGACCCGCGCCGGCATGGCCGTTGACGATGAGCTGTTTGGTCTCCTGGTCAAACCACATCGTGGTCTTGAGCGCTTCCAGCTCATCCCTGGTCAGCCAGTCCTTGGCCTGCTCCCAAATCCAGGGCGGCTCCGTGACATGCGCATCGCAGTCAAAGGTCGGGAAATCCTTGGTCATGGGTGCGAATTTTTGGGTTGGCATATTCTTCCTCCTTTATATCGGATCGGGCAGGCGCCTTGACTCGCTAAGCGAAAACAGGCGACGCCGGTTTCCACTGTATTGTCAACTTCCTGAGAAACTTGTCAATCTGTTGTCTGGGTCCGGGACGCCGGGAGTACGACTGACGCTTGAAAGATCGCTTTGGATTGCCTATCAGGGATGGGCGGGCAGGATCAGCTATGCGGTATCGCTATTACCTGTGTGACGTTTTTACGGATACGCGCTTCGGTGGCAATCAGTTAGCGGTTTTACCCCAGGCGGCGGGCCTGTCGAGTGAGCGCATGCAGCAGGTTGCGCGCGAGTTTAATTTCTCTGAGACGACCTTTGTACTCCCGCCGGAAGAAGCGGGGCATACGAATAAGGTACGCATCTTCACGCCGATGGCGGAGGTGCCCTTTGCCGGGCATCCCAATATCGGCACGGCGTTTGTTCTGGCGGCGACGGGCCGCCTGGGCACGATCGACGCCGCTCTCAGCGTGACGTTTGAAGAGCGGGCAGGACTGGTGCCGATCACGATCCGCAAGCGGCCGGACCAGTCAGTCTGGTGTGAGCTGACCGCTCCGGAACGCCTGTCGCTGGGCAAGACCGTCAATGTAGGAACGGTGGCGGCGATGCTGTCTCTGACCGCGGACGATATCGTAACCCGAACCCATCTGCCGCAAGTCGCCTCGGTTGGCCTGCCGTTCCTCTTCGTTGAGGTCCGGGACCGTGCCGGGCTAGGGCGGATACGGGTGAATAGGGAGAAGTTGGAGACACTGGTCGCCGATGACCTCCCTCCCCTCGTTCACGCATACACTAGGAGTGATGATGCCGCCTCGGATATCCGAGCTCGCGTATTCGCTCCCCTGTTTGGTGTACCTGAAGACCCGGCCACGGGCAGTGCAAACTGCGCCCTGGCCGGTCTGCTCAGCCACTACGCACACTCGCAGGGCATGAGCAACTGGCGCATTCGCCAAGGGGTAGAACTGGGCCGCCCCAGTCTGCTTGAGGCGCGGGCGGAGAAACGCCAGGGCGTTGTCACGGACACCTGGATCGGTGGAGCCTGTGTCCTGGTCGGCGAGGGCTGGATTGAGGTTGGCCCAATCGCGCCCTCGGACGCTCAGACCTCACGATAGCCGTGTTTATGCGTCCACCTCGGGCAAACGGCCCGTGTCGGCAAGAACGCGCAACATGATGGATTCGTCAGGCTGAAACGGAATGGGAGGTGGGTCTGGCAGCGTCACCGGCTCGACCGGAAACGGGAGCTGTTGAATCGACGTGTTATACACCTTGGCCAATAAGGCCGGAAGATGCACAACATCCTCCAGATTGTAGTGGAGGAGCGTTTCCAGCGCTCCGCTCTCGCCCCGTTCGTAGTAGCGCCACAAGACGACCGCGCACCAGCCATCGAGCTGGGAGACCAGACCCGGTCGCTCAAGACCCAGGCGCTTTTCAATTTTTTTCAGACCGCCCTTATACCCCAGCGTGGCGAGGGGATAGCGCAGGTCAATATGGGCCTGGTTGAGCGGAATGCCGAGTTTGGTGCGCAGAAAGGGCAGGTCAAATTGCTTGCCGTTATACGTCACCAGGAGGGTAAAAGCGTCAATGTCCGTCACAAACTGTTCCAGGTTCCGGCCGTGCACATAAACCTGAGACCGCTCGCCGTCATATAGGCCAATAACGGTCAGCATGGATTCCTCGGTGCCGAGGCCGGTGGTTTCAATGTCCAGATAGGCAACCCGCTCGGAAAACTCAGGATACAGGCGCCAATGGAGCTGGTGGGGCAGTTTGGTGATGAAATACCGGGCGTCTCGTTTTTCGAGCGCGGTCAACGAGCGTTCAAGTTCGAAACGCGATTCGTCCCGGAGTCCGGGAGGCAGGGAGCCGAGGGTCGGGTGGTCCAGAAGATATTCCCAGCAAGTAGCCCCAGCCTTCCATAACCGCCGCTCCGTTTTCTCGCCAATCCCCTGGATGTGGCGGAAGGTCTGCTTCAGCATGGCCCGTCATGCCCGCGCAGGCGGGCATCCAGAATCAGTGTTCATAGCTTCGCAGCACGCGGCCGGGTCGGGCGTCGGTCGGCTCGCCGTCGCGCAACAGGACCTGTCCGTTGACAACGGTATAGCGATAGCCTTCGGAGCGCGCGACCAGACGTGAGGCTCCACCCGGAAAGTCCTGGACGAATTCCTTGGGCTTGGCCTCGACAGTATCGGGATCAAAGATAGTCAGGTCCGCGGCCATGCCCTGCTTGAGGAGACCCCGCTTGGGGATGCCAAGGAGTTGGGCTGGCGTAAAGGTCAGCCGGTTGACCGCCTGTTCCAGACTGAGCACCTTTTTCTCTCTGACCCAGTGGCTCAACAGAAAGCTGGGATAGGTGACCTGGCACAGAAACGAGATATGGGCGCCGCCGTCCGAGCCGCCTGTCAGCACGTAGGGGTTGGTGGCCAGATTGCGCACGGCCTCCTCGTCACCATTCTGAAAGCCCTTGATCAGAAACTGGGTGTCCAGGTTTTCGGCAACCGCCAGGTCGAGCATGGCTTCAAGCGGCGTTTTGCCCTGCTCCTGGCCAATCGTGACCAGGTCTTTGCCCACCAGGGACCGATGCTCGTCCTGGCGAACGCTGTCCACCAGGATGTCCTGCATGCGCTTTGAGAACACCTTTGGCGAGGGGTCGTCCAGGTCGCGCTGCATGGCGGCCCGGTGGGCCGGGTCCGAGAGGTTGGCGATTTTTTCAGGCCGGCGGCCCCGAATGGCGGCCTTCCAGGCCGGCAGGTCCTCAAACACGGCTCCCCGCAGGGAAAAAGTGAGATCGAACCGTTCGCACAAAGACAGGGGATGGACCCGAGCGCCCTCCCGAAAGGCGTCTGCCGTCCAGTCCAGGACCTGTTTCCAATGGTCGGGGGCGGACCAGGTCTGAGACAAGAGATTCCACAGCACCGGGCGTCCGCTCTCCCGTGACAAGCGGGCCAGATAGTCCATGTCCTTGGGACCCACTGTTGGAATACCCGGCGGAATGACACACACCGTACCACGGTGAAAATCTTTCAGAGTAGCGGCGAGCGCAACGGTTTCGTCTTCTTCGGCAAAGCGGCTGGGCACGGGGATACCGTCCCCGTCAAAATGGACCGGTCCGTATGACGACGAGAAACCGAAGGCGCCAGCCGTGACGCACTCTTTCACCACCGCCTGCATGGCCAGAACTTCGTCTGGGGTGGCCGGCCGTTTGCGGGCGTCATCGCCCATCACGTTGTAGCGAATGGTTGAGTGCGGGGCTAAGGCCATGACGTTCACCCCCAGTTGGTGGTCGAGGGCGTCGAGATATTCGCCGTACGATTCCCACGTCCAGGGCACCCCAGCCTTGAGGCTGCCCAGCGGCATACCTTCGACTTTACCCAGCATACGGGTGATATAGTCGCGGTCTTCCGGCTTGCACGGTGCCAGGCCAAAGCCACAGTTAGTCATGAAGACGCTGGTGAAACCGTGCCAGGAGCTTGGCGTTGCCAGCGGGTCCCAGAAAAGCTGGGCGTCGTAGTGGGTATGCACATCGATAAATCCGGGGGAGACGACCAGCCCTGTGGCGTCAATGACCTCCGTTGCCGGGCCGTCGACCTTGCCCATGGCCGCAATATGGCCCTGGGCAACCGCCACATCTCCGTAATAGCCGGGCTGGCCCGAGCCATCGACCAGCAATCCATTTTTAATCAGCAGGTCATACTGCATGCCCTCTCCCTCCTTGTCTGGGCGATCCCTCGCACCCGGACTGTATCGGCTTTCCTGGGAACCGACAAGGATTCGGGCCACCAGCAACACAACAAGCCTTTCCTTTACCCGGAAATTTGCTATACGGAATATACTGACAACGCCGGGAGCGTTGCTCAGCCCGTTTGATCGGGCCTGAGTGTGGAAGGAGCTGGGGATGTGGAGAGGGATGTGGATATGTGGGGTGATGCTCTGTCTCCTACTGCCGGCCTGCTCGTCACGTAAGCCACCAACACCAACGCAGAATTTCATGACCTGGAGCCAGCAGGCTCTTCCTCACGGAAAACAGCTGTGCGTCCTGCCCTTTGAAAACACCAGCCATATTGACGGGCTGGATGAAAAGGTGCGCCAGGGTGTCGCGGGTCATCTGAGCGTCAAGCGCTTTACCGACGTTGAGCTGCACGAAATAGACGCACGCCTGGCCGGCATAGACAATTGGCACAAACTGACGCCGCAAGACCTCGGCCGCCAGCTCAAGTGTGACGTGCTCGTCTACGGCCTCGTATCGAAACCGGACAATATCTATGTCGGTGTCTATTCTCAACTGGCGCTTATAGGGACCCTCCGCGTCGTCGGGGTAGCCAGCGGTGATGTTCTCCTCCACGAGACCTATACGACGCGTTTACACGATATGGGACTCCCGCTTTCCCCGGTGGGCCTGGTGGCCAGCATGGTTCGAAATTTATGGACCTTTACCGACATTCGATTTGTGCGCGCCATCGACGACCTGAGTCGCAATCTGGCCGCACTCGTGCCCGACCTGCCCGAAACTGGTGCAAGCACGAGTACGGCTTCTCAAAAACAGGGCTCCGCCGTGACCCGACCGGCTCGGCCTGTAAGACGACCACAAATCTACCAGGTTCAAGTGGCGGCCTTTCGCTCGCACGATAAGGCGCAACGGGCGGCCCGGCTCTTGCACCAGGAAGGCTATGCGCCCGCCATTGCCGAGGTGGCAAGAATGAAGCAAGAGTGGCATCGGGTTCTTATTGGTCCCTTCTCTTCAGCCCGAAGCGCCTACGAGACCAGTGGCCAAATCAAAGAGAAGCTGCCGTTCGATCCCATTGTGACCCAAGGCTCCTCGCGCTGAAAGGACGAGGCGCCTCGCCCAGGATGAGGAAACGACTCAACCCCTGCTCTGTTGGAGGACACATTTACTCATTTTCGTACTGTGCTATCCAAAAGAAAAAGACGAGAGGAGAACGGTCATGGCGGGGAAACTCGACGGACAGGTGGCGATTGTCACTGCTGGTGGCTCCGGGATCGGGGCGGCGTCAGCCGTCCGCTTTGCCCAGGAAGGGGCGGCGGTCATTGTCGCGGATTTGAGCGGGAAACGGGCGGCGGCGGTCACGGCACAGATCAATGACACGGGCGGAAAGGCGACCATGATCAAAATGGATGTGGCCGACCCGGACGGCATCCAGGCCACGATTCAGCTCGCGCTCGATACCTATGGCCGTCTCGATGTCATGTTCAATAATGCCGGACTCGGAGAGCTGGCCCGGCTTGAGGACACCTCCCTCGAAAGCTGGAATCGGACGCTTGCCGTCACGCTGACCGGGACCTTTCTGGGCATGAAGTACTGCCTGCCCATTATGCGGGAGCAGGCCAAGGGCGCTATCGTCAACACGGCGTCCGTGTCCGGCCTGGGCGGCGACTATGGCATGTCGGCGTATAACGCGGCCAAGGCCGGCGTCATCAACCTCAGCCGCTCGGCGGCGATTGAGAACGCCCAATATAATATCCGGGTGAACTGCGTCTGCCCCGGCGCGATTAACACGCGCGCGGCGCAACTCCTGGGGGGCGACCGGGCCGACGAATTCCGCCGTCTCCAAGGCGAGGCGCATCCACTCGGACGCATGGGAGAGTCGGAAGAAATTGCCAATACCGTCCTGTTTCTCGCGTCCGATGAAGCCTCCTTCATCACCGGTCAGGCACTCGCCGTGGACGGCGGCGTGACCTCACATACCGGACTGCCGAATATGCTGAGCATCCGCGAAAGCTAGCCAGGAAGGCGTCAAGAAAGCCGAGGGAGCGCGTGTGGACTGGACAGCCCTGAGGGCGACCAAAGAAACCGATATTCAGCAACGTGCAGCTACGCCGCTGAGCGAGGTCACACCGAGCATTCGTGATTTTGCGCAGTTTGTGACGACACAGAAACAAGAGCTCGGCCTTATCCCCGCGCTCAAACGGGTGGACCCGGATACGGGTCAAGCCTGGCCCGAGCTGGACCTCGTGGCGCTCGCCCAAGCGTGCGACGATACGGAAGTCGGGGCCATTGGCGTATATACCGAACCGAGCGTGTTCGGCACGTCGAGCGACGATATGCGCGCGATTTCGGAGCGAGTCACCACTCCGCTGTTGGCCCTCGACCTCGTCCTGCACGACAGTCAGATTCATCAGGCGCGGCTGTGCGGGGCGGATGCGATTTTGCTGTGGGCCGGCGCGGTCGATGCGCCAAGCTTAGCGCGTCTGATGACCACCGCCCGTTCCATCCACGTGTCCCCTGTTGTCATGGCCCGGACATCCGACGAACTCCGTCAGGCGCTGGCGACCGAGAGTTTCATCATCGGTCTGGCTTCTCCAAACGGGAAACTCGACGTCGCCCACGTCTCAGCGTTGGCCGCTCAGGTTCCACGACAGAAAGTCATCATCTCACTGGACGAACTGAGCACGCCCGAGGAAGCTGCGGCACTGCTCGGAGAGGTCGATGCTGCGCTCGTGAGCCATTGGGTACTTGATACGGCTGACGTGGAAGGGGAACTCGCCCGCCTTGTTGAGTAGTCAGCGGTTCTGTGAAGAGAATATCAACCAGATAATTTAAGATATCATTGTCCTCTGGAAGATGGTCTGTAGCTCTATTGTTCCATAGACAGTGGAGGTGCTGTTGGGTACTGTAAGATTTACCCGTGAGATTACTCAGAAGGGTGTACGATGCCAACCCTCGATAGCATATTCGTCATTATCTTCGCTTTAGTACCTGGTATTGTCGCTGACTACATATTTTATCTCAGGATCGGTGTTAATCCTACAGAGAAAGAGTGGAGAAGTGTCCTTCGTATTATAAGCTTTAGTGTCGGGGGCCTTGTCTTATATTGGCTAATTGCAACGCCGCTGTGCTTACCACAGCCCACATATATTTTCCCGGAATTGCTCAAGAAGGTTGATCCATCCACCGTTGATTCTGTCCTTCTTCTCCCGTTTTTAGGACATCTCATAGGAGCCACGATTATTGGTCTCATTATTCCGTCCTGTCTCGGATACCTAGCGGAATGGTCCGGGAATTCTCCACATCCCTTTGCATGGGATACGTTCCTGAGGAGACATATTCCTGACCACTGGGTTATCGTTTCGCTTCGTAACGGCGAAGCATGCACTAGCAGATACTGCCGCGCCACCTAACAAGAGAGATATGATCTCATTTATGATGAGAATACCGGCAACTGTGTCTCTCGCTTACCAAGACTTGTTTATTACGGCCTCATCAATCTATTCAATCGCGGTTGTATATGACCCGGACCTCGATACCGAAAGGAGAGTGGAGAGGGAGAGGTGTCATGAGTAAATCGAATCAGCCTGTCAGACCAGCCCCAAGTAGACCTGCTCAAGGTTCTTCTTCACCACGCAGATATCGTGAGAGTTTTGAACCAGCACAACCTCAGTCTCCGCCAAAAACCCCACCCCCACCCCCACCACCTCGTCCGAAAAAATAGAGGGTCAACGCTGCTCCCGGCCTTCTCTGAGCAGCTTCACTACATCGACCTTTTTACGAAGCCGGATCGGCTTCGGCCATGCGAGCCCGCGATCCGTTATCACGGGCTCTTCAATCCCGAGTTCATCGGGAGCCTGCGCGTAAGGAATCAGCCGAGCAATGGGCATTTTCCGATCATAAACAACCACCGTCTCTCCCTTGCGAACCTCTGACAGGTAAGCACTCAACTTCGCCTTCAGCTCCGACACCATTACCTTTTTCATGGTCTTACCAGGATCATGTATAGTCTCTTTGTCAAGGGAATACGTTGTGCATAGTGTGCCAGGTTGCAGACTTTTCCGCACTATGACATTTTCCAGAAGCGCGAAGCGTCCTGATCATACACAGAAAAGGGAGCTGCCAGATGAAGTTCGGCATGATGTATGAAATCCAGATCCCTGAGCCCCACACCCCCAATATTGTGCAAGACACCTATAAACAAGTCATCGCCCAGGTCATGCTGGCTGAGGAGATGGGATTTGAGTATTTCTGGACGGTTGAGCATCATTTTCTCACCGAGTTTTCCTACTGTCCCGCTCCGGAGGTCTTGTACGGTGCGATCTCGCAGCGCACCAAGACCATCCGGATCGGTCATGCCGTTGCGCTGCTGCCGCCCCAGTACAATCATCCGATCCGTGTAGCGGAGCGGGCGGCGGTCCTCGACCTGTTGAGCGACGGCCGGGTCGAACTCGGCACGGGCCGCTCGACCACGCTGATCGAGATGGAAGGCTTCGGTATTGATCCGGAAGAGACCAAGCCCATGTGGGAAGAAGCCGTCTCGATTATCCCACGAATGTGGCTCGAAGATCCTTTTTCGCACGAAGGGCAGTACTTCAAGATTCCGCCCCGCTCGGTCATTCCCAAGCCGGTCCAGAAACCCCACCCTCCCCTGTGGGTGGCCTGCGCTCAGCCCGCCAGCTTCACCGCTGCCGGTCAGAAAGGTATTGGCGCGCTGTGCTTTCATATCGGCCAACCGGAGGAACTCGCTCGCCGGGTGCAACTCTACCGGGAAGGCATAGAGCAGGCCGAGCCTGTTGGCGCCTTTGTCAATGACCAAGTTGCCGCCCTCGGCATCGTCCACTGTGCTGAGAGCGACAAACAGGCCCGAGAAGTGGGAGGCCCGGCCGGCGAATGGTTCCTCAATAAAACGCTCCAACTCTATCGGCCCTGGCAGGAACAGGGGACGAAAGTGCCCGATTCGTACAAGTTTGCAGTGGAGTCAGTCCGCGGGGAGCGCTCGGGCAAGTCGTTGGACGAGCTTATCGAAGGCGGGATGTTCTGCATGGGCGATCCGGACAGCTGCATTCGGACGCTCAAGAAATACGAGGCAGCCGGGGTTGATCAGGTGCTGTGCTTTATGCAGTTCGGCGGTATTCCGCACCAGAACATCATGGATTCGATCCGCCTGTTCGGGAAATATGTGGTCCCGTATTTCCGGTCATAACGTGGCCGTAAAATGCTTGGCGCTTCCATATAGCCAGCCGATCCCTGCCGTCATTCCGGCGCAAGCCGGAATCCAGGCTTCCCGTCCCCCCGCCTCTGGATGCCGGATCACGTCCGGCATGACGCGAGCGCAACGGCAGGGCTACAGCCTGGAATGAAACGCGCCAGCTTACAGGACCTCCATATTCACCGGCGTGGGCGGACGCCGGCCGCCGAGAAAGGCGGCAACGTTTTCTGCCGCCAGGGTGGCCATACGCGTCCGGGTGGCAATACTGGCGCTGCCGACGTGGGGGACAACCAGGCAGTTGTCGAGCGTCAGCAAGGGGTCGTCCGCGGGCAGCGGTTCCGGGTCGGTCACATCAAGTGCAGCCCCGGCAATGACCTTGTCCCTCAAGGCTGCATACAGGGCCTGCGCATCAACAATCGGCCCCCGCGCGGCGTTCACCAAAAAAGCGGTCGGCTTCATTTTTTTGAGTTGAGGTGTCGAGATGAGTTGATGCGTTTGCGGACCGAGCGGAACCAGCACGACCACAAAATCCGACTCGCTCAGCAGCGTGTCCATATCGACCCAGGTACATCCGAGTTGCTCTTCGGCCTCTTTGTTCCGACCGCGATTATGGTAGATCACCCGCATATCGAAGCCGTGTGCGCGCCTGGCGACTGCGGCTCCAATGCGACCCAGACCGATAATGCCCAGCGTGGCATGATGAACGTCCGTCCCGAGAAAGACAAACGGGCTCCACACCGGCCACTGGCCGGTACGCACGCGGCGTTCGCCTTCGCCGATACGGCGGGCGATACCCAGCATGAGCGCGAAGGTGAGGTCGGCCGTGGTTTCGGTCAGAACACCCGGCGTGTTGGTCAGGACGATGTTGCGACGGGTCAACGCCGGAACATCCACATTGTCATACCCGACGGCCATATTGGCGACGATCCTGAGCTGCGGTGCATGGTCGAGCAGATCGTCGTCAATGCGTTCCGTGACCATGCTCAGCAGGGCCACGGTATCGCGCAGTTCGTGCAGCAAGGTCTCGCGCGAAACGGCCTGGTCGGACGCCCAGACAGACAGGGCACCGCAGTTCCGTAACGGGGTCAGCGCTGCTTCGGGAAGCTGGCGAGTGACATAAATTTTTGGTGGGTCCTGAGCCATGGATATGCTCTCGTCTAGCGGAAGCACACAGGGTGGCATAGGCTCGCTTGAAATACTAGACTAGGGGTGAAGCGCCGATTCGTCATGAATAAAGAGTTGAGGAGTCAAGCAATGGACCAGCCCTCCGAGAAAAGCATTAAGCGCATGCGCGTCTACGTTGAGAAATATATGCAGAAAACCGGGACCTCAGGCCATCCGGAGTCCGAGGTGACCGAATCGGTAATTCTGGGTCTGGCCAATAATATCGATGAGGTCGGCCGGCCGCTCTGCCCGTGTAATTTTTATCCCGACAAAAAAGCCGAGGTCGAACGCAGCCGCGAGTGGGTCTGTGCCTGTGACGAAATGAAGAAATGGAAATACTGCCACTGCCTGCTGTTCGTGACACCCGAGGGTACGCCGATTACCGAGCATCTGCCCGAAGACCACGAGGGCCGTCAAATCTACGGCCTCGTCAAAGACCCGACGCCGGACAAGGGTCGAGAGCTGGCCGACAAATCCTAGCCGAAAACGGCCGGTCCGCAGCAATCAGCTATCGGTGAAGTGATACGTCAATTCCAGACCGAACACCCGCCCTCTCATCAACGGCGAGAGGGTGCCGGTGGGCAGTTGAATGTCCGTCCCGAACCGCGCGTAGTCCAGCAGGTTCTTGCCGTACAGGCCGACCACCCACTGACTGTTGTCGATATGGACATCCACTCCGGCCTGTAACATCTTCTGCTGCCGGTTGAATCCGGTGTTGTCGTCGTTGACATACTCTTTGTCGCGGTAGGCGTAGGTGACACGCGAGGCGAGACGGACGCGGGTACCGACGTGGAGATTGTGGAGCAGGCTCAGGTTATAGGTCCAGTGCGCGGCCCGTGGCGGTTCGAGGTCTTCGTCCTTATCGTCCAGCCTGCCGTCCCGGTTGAGGTCGAACTTGACCTTGGTGTAGTCCGGCTCGACGTAGCCGAGCGAGCCGAGTAAGACCAGGCCGGGTGAGAGGACCACCATCCCCTCCATTTCCAGGCCCCAGAATTCGGCGTCGGCCGTATTCCGAATCACCTGCACGATGTTCTGCACCGTCTGTATGGTCGGCCTCCTATCCACAAAGATGATGACGGGGCGGCCCGTGATCGGGTCCGGGGCGGGGAGGTCCTCACCGAAAGCCAGCTCACGTTGCAGGTCCGCGACGAAGTTGTAGAAAAACGACGCGTTCAGGCGGACACGGTCGCCAAAGGTCTTCTTGATGCCAATCTCGAAATTGTCGATCTGCTCTTCGCCAAACCCCTCGGTCCCAAGATCGCGAGCGATCTCCAGGCCGAGCGCCTCCAGCCCGGCAATCTCCGCGTCCGACAGCCCCTGGGTCAGATCGAAAAACGAGTCGCGCAGATTATAGCCGCCGGACCGGAAGCCGCGCGTCCAATGGGCGTAGAGCAGCGTCTCGGCGTCGAGCCGATAGGTCAGCCCGATCTTGGGCGACAGACTGTTCCAGCTTGCCTGGTCTTTGAAATGGATAGGGCAGTCGGGGCCATACACCGTGTGACACTGGATATCCCTCGTTCGGAGGATATTTGTGATCTCGGCCGCTTTCTCTTCATGAGTGTAGCGCAGCCCCAGAGTCAGCGTCAGCCTGTCGGTCAGGTCGTAGTCCCCGGCCGCGAACAACCCGAACGTCTCGACGTTATAGATACCGCCGCCGTTGAATTCCAAGATGTCGCCACTAGGGTCACCGAACAGCCGCTGTTCGTGGTAGTAGAGATCGTTCTGAAAATAGTAGAAGCCGGTCGTCAGGAAGAGCCGGTCGAAGAATATCCCGCTGTAGCGCAGTTCGTTGCTGAACTGCTCCGCGGCTTGTGTGCCGCCTCCATGGAAAAAGGTCAGCGGCGTCGCGTCGGTATCGCTCAGACCATCTCCCATCCCCTCGCGCCAGCCGAAGATATTGGTAATGGTCCCGTTACCGAATGGGATGTCCCAATCCGCCTGGGCGTTAAAGAAGTTGATATACGTCTTCAGAAAGCCCTCTTCGTTGACGGCGAAGTCGTGGCTGTCGCGCTTGAAATTGAACTGGGGATGGGACAGGCCGGCACCGTTGGTATGCGTCTGAGCCGCGGGCCCGTCTTCGTCGAGATCCTGATATTCGTAACGGAGCGTAAAGCGCAGTGTGTCCCAGGGCTGCCAGGTGACGACCGGCCGCACCATCAGCGTATCTCGCGCGCCGAAGGCCTTGCCGTTGTACTTGTTCTCAAACCAGCCCTGATCCTGATTGGAATAGATCGTGAAGCGAGCACGCAGGGTGTCGGTCAGCGGGGCGTTGAGCGTAGCCGAGACGTACATATTCGGGGCTTTGCCGCCGCCTTCGACTGCGCTACGGACCTTGGCCTCATAGCGGTCGGTAGGAGTTTTGGTGTTGACCAAGACGGCTCCGCCCACCACGTTGCGCCCGAACAGAACCCCTTGCGGGCCACGGAGGACCTCGATGCTGTCCAGATCGAAGGCATCGTACAGCACCCCCGCGTTCGTTCCCAGGTAGATGCCGTCAACGAAGACGCCGACCGTCGGATCGATGGACGGAATCGAGCTGTTGATACCCAGGCCGCGAATGGAGAAGTTCGCGAAACCGCGCGCCAGGCCGATGTCATCGAAGGCCACATTGGGCATGGTGATCGTCAGATCGCCCAGGTCGTGGAGCTTGAGAGTGTCAATCTGTTCGGAATCGAAGGCCGTCATCGACACCGGCACGTCCTGGATCATCGCCTCCCGCTTGAGGGCGGTGACCACCATCCCTTCCAGAGGCGTAACCTCTGTCGCTGGGGCAGATGCTTGCGGGGCGGTCTTGCCGGCGGCCGGCGGCGCATCCTGGGCCACTGCCGGGAGGGTGAGGAAGACGGCACTCAGTACCGTAACAAACGTCAGGTTCCGGACAGCAGACCAGTTTGCCGTCCAGAACCTGGGAGTTTTATTGATAAAGCGCATGCGCCCTCCGATCTCAGGCATCATAATCCTTATCGGAGAGGATTTCTGACTGATTGTAAAGCGTCGCGACTCTCATCCAGGCCGTCCCGCGTTCGGAGCGGCTCGTCCCGAATGCTGCCACGCTTCTCAAACGCCGGTAAAATGATACGTCAACTCCAGGCCAAAGATACGACCCTTTGCCAAAGGAGAAAAGGTGCCGCCGCCGAGTGCCGTCGGTAACTGCGTATCACCGCCGAACAGGCTATAGCCCAGCAGGTTCTTGCCGTACAGGCCGACCACCCACTGACTGTCGTTGAAGTGAATGTCCACCCCGGCCTGTAACCTTTTCTGTTGCCGGTTGAAGCCGAGGTTGTCATCGTTTAAGTATGATTTGTCCCGGTAGGCATAGATGACCCGCGAGGCCAGCCGGATGCGGGGACTGAGTTGCAGGTCGTTCAGCAGGCCCAGGCTATAGGTCCACTTTGCGGCCCGGGGGGGGTCCAGGTCTTCATCCTTGCCGTCCACCCGGCCGTCGTTGTTGAGGTCAAACTTGACCGTGGTGTAGTCCGACTCCACAAAACCGGCCGAACCGAACAGGCTCAGGCCGGGGGTCAGGACCAGACTGCCCTCCACCTCAAAGCCGTACAGGTCCGCGTCGGCCGTATTGCGGATCACCTGTACGATATTACCCTGCGTCACGGGTCTTCCTTCGGGGCCGATGACCGGTTCCCCGGTCGCCGGATTGAGCACCGGCAGTTCTTCGGGGAAAACCAGTTCGCGTTGCAGGTCGTCGATAAGATTATAGAAAAACGCGGCGTTGAGACGAGCACGGGTCCCGAAGGTTTTCTTGAAGCCGATCTCGAAGTTGTCGATCTGCTCTTCGTCAAAGGGACCGGGGCCGAGGTCACGCGGGTCGCCCGGCAGGCCGAAAAACGTGTCGCGCAGATTATAGCCGCCAGAGCGGAAGCCGCGCGTCCAGTGGGCATAGAGCAAGGTGTCGTCATCGTGCCGATAGCTCAGCCCGACCTTGGGCGACAGATTGGTCCAGGTTTCTTTGTCCCGGAAATGGCTGGGGCAGTCCGGACCGGTAATGATGTTGCACGGCGTTGCACCGTTTCGGGTCAGATTGGTGATTTCAGCTTCCTTTTCCTCGTGGGTATAGCGCAGCCCCGCAGTCAGCGTCAGCCAGTCGGTCAGGTCGTAGTCCCCATTCATGAACAACCCGAAGGTTTCGACATCCAGGTTGCCGCCACCGCTTTGCCGGACTTGTCCGAAGGCGAGGGAACGAGTCTCGTGATAGCCGATGTCATTATTGAAATAATAGAAGCCAGTCGTCAGGAACAGCCGATTGAAAAACAAGCCGCTATACCGGACCTCATTGCTGAACTGTTCCGATTGTTGCAAGGCACCGCCGGCAAACAGCGGCAGGGGTGTCGCGTCGATATCACTGAGCGCGGTCCCCCCCGCATCTCGCCAGCCGAAGATATTGGTGACCGTCCCGTTACCCAGCGGGACATCCCAATCCAAACGCGTGTTGAAAAAGTGAATTTCCGATGTGAGAAAGCCCTCTTCGTCAATGGCGAAGTCGTGACTGTCGCGGTCGTAGTTGGCAAAGGGGTTGGCCCGGCCGGAACCGTCGGTATGGTTCTGGGCCGCGGGTCCGTCGCCGTCGAGGTCCTGATATTCATAGCGGAGCGTCAGACGCAGGGTGTCCGTAGGCTCCCAGGAGATGACCGGCCGCAGCATCAACGTGTCCTGTACGCCAAACGCCTTACCGGTATGTTCATTTTCGAACCAACCCTGATCCTGATTGGAATACACGGTGAAGCGTGCTCCCAGGGTCTCGGTCAGCGGGGCGTTCAGCGTACCCGCGACGTAGACGTTGGGCGCCTTGCCCCCGCCTTCCACTGCACTGCGCACCGTAGCCTCGTAGCGGTCAGTCGGCGTTCTGGTGTTGAGCAGCACCGCGCCACCGACGACGTTGCGGCCGAACAACACACCTTGCGGGCCACGCAGCACCTCGACAGCCTCCAGGTCGAAGGTGTCGTACAGCATCGTCGCGTTCGAGCCCATATACACGCCGTCGATGAATACGCCGACCGTCGGGTCAATACCCGGAATCGAACTGTTGATGCCCAACCCGCGAATGGAGAAGTTCGCAATCCCGCGTGCCGTGCCGACATCGTCCAGAGACACGTTCGGCATGCGTATTGACAGATTGGTCAGGTCGCGCACCTTGAGGGCGTCAAGCTGTTCGGCGTCGAAGGCCGTGACCGCTACCGGCACATCCTGGAGCAGCTGCTCCCGCTTTTGGGCGGTTACAACAATATCGTCCAAGAGCATGGGGCTTGCGGAAGCCGCTTCTTCCGGCTCGGTCTCCTGGGCTGTAGCCGGGAGTGGGGAAAAACCAACGCTCAGAATAAAGGTGATGAACAGGCTGGCCGGTTGGAATGCGGATGTTTTGGTAAGGCTCATAAATCCTCCGATCTCATACGGAAATCAGCCCTTCTACTGTGCCGGTTTCTGGTTGTAAACGCCGATGTCAGACGCCTGTATAATTATAGGTCAGCTCCAGGCCATATGTCCGGCCTTTCATGAGCGGCGAAAAACTCCCGAAACCGGGGTTGACGAAATGAATGCCGTGGGAGACCGCGTGCAGCAGGTTCTTACCGTACAGGCCGACCACCCACTGACCGTTATTCATATGCAAATCAATGCCGGCATCCAGCTTCTTGAGCTGCCGGTGGAATCCGCTGTTGTCGTCCTGATGGTATTCTTTGTCCCGATAGGTGTAATTGATACGCGAGTCGAGGCGGTGACGGTTGCCGATGGAGAGGCTGTGCTGGAGTCCGAAGCTATACGTCCAGGTGGGAGCGCGGATAAGGTCAAGGTTCTCGTCTTTGTCGTCCACCACCCCGTCACCGCTGAGGTCATAGCGGACTTCGTTCAGGTTCGAGTCGAGATAGCCCACAGCCCCGTGGAGCACCAGATTGTCCAGCAGCGCGAAAGAGCCGTCCAGTTCAACGCCGTAGATATCGACATCCGCGGTGTTCAGAAAATCCTGTACCACGCCTTCGGCTCCGCCTGTCAGCACGATACGTTGCAGGTCCCGGATCATGTTGAGAAACACCGCGCCGTTAAGACGCGCGCGCGTGCCGAGGGTGCTCTTGAAGCCGAGTTCAAAATTGTCGGCCTGCTCCTGGTCGGTCGGGCCGGGGTCGGTGCCCTCCTTTGTGATGCGCACATTATAGTTGCCGGACCGAAATCCCCGAGTCCAGTGCCAATACACCAGTAGGTCGTCCGCGGGACGAAGGGTCAGGCCGATCTTGGGCGATAAACTGGTCCAACTCTTGTCATCCTTGAAATGGCTGGGGCAGGTCGGGCCGCGCACCATATTGCAGCCCGGATCGGTCAGATCGGTTTTGCTGTTACGCTGCATATAGGAGACGTCGGCCTCCTTTTCCTCATCGGTATAGCGCAGTCCGCCGGTAACGGTCAGCCAGTCGGTCAGATCATAGTCCATGTTCAGGAACAGACCCAGCGTGTCCACATCATAATAGCCGCCGCCAAACTCGTTTCGCGTCGCGCCTGGGACACTTCCCTCAAACTCGCGCCATTCGTGATAGTCGAGATCGTTGGTGAAATAATAGACGCCGGTGGTCAATTGCAGCCGGTTGAAAAACCGCCCGGTGTAGCGCAACTCATTGCTGAATTGTTCCGACTCCTGCTGGGTACCCAGGTTGAATTTGGACAGCGCGAAATCGGCTTGGTGGTGCGTCGGCAGGCCGTCAAGATCGCTGATGGCGTCGCTCTGCGTGGCGCGCCAGCCGAAAATATCGGTCAGCGTGCCGTTGCCGAACGCCACGTCCCAGTCCAACCGGGCGTTGAAGAAGTGCACCTCGGCATCGAGGTAGCCGTCCTCATCGACAAAGAAGTCATGGTCGCGTCGGTCATAGATGGCCGTATTCTGTGACGCTGCTCCGTCGGCGTCCAGACTCTGGTATTCATAGCGCAGCGTCAGGTCCAGCGTGTCGGTGGGTCGCCAGCGAACGACCGGGCGCAGCATCAGCGTATCCTGTGCGCCGAACGCCCTGCCATCACGCTTGTTCTTGAACCAGCCCTGATCCTGGTTGGAGTAGACGGTGAAGCGCGTGGCCAGCGTATCGGTCAGTGGCGCGTTGAGGGTGGCTGATGTAAAAAAATTGGGCGCTTTGCCGCCGCCTTCCACGGTGTTGCGGAGCGTGGCTTCAAACTGGTCGGTGGGGGTCTTAGTGTTAATCAGGACCGCGCCGCCGACCACGTTACGACCGAACAGCACGCCCTGCGGTCCGCGCAAGACCTCAATGCTCTCCAGGTCGAAGGCATCGTACAGCATCACCGAATTCGTCCCCATATAGATGCCATCGACAATCACACCCACGGTCGGGTCAATGGACGGCACGGAACCGTTGACGCCCATGCCGCGTATCGAAAAGTTTGCGGTCCCGCGCGATGTGCCGATTTCATCAAAACCCACATTGGGGATGCCGATGGTCAGGTCGCGCAGGTCGCGCACCCTGGCGGCTTCCAACTGCTCAGCGTCCAGGGCCGTTATCGCCACCGGCACGTCCTGAATGGACTGCTCGCGTTTCTGAGCGGTGACAACGAGATCTCCCAGCAGCAGGGCGTCTTCGATAGGAGCGCTTTCAGAGGCGGGCTCCACTTGATCCGCAGGGGCGGAATCCTGAGCGATAGCCGGCACCGCCACGATCCCGAGCAGCAGGACAACGCCGAGCGCGAGCCGACGCAGGGCGGCCCGCGTCGCGGTCACGCGCTCGTCTGATTGTTTCGGTTGATATTCAGCCATTCCAGCAGTGGGGTATATGCTTCGGTAGTGTCTCAGTTTGAAAAATGCTGACCAGGACAAACAACAGCCTCTCTGTACTATTCCTATAATGCATGCTGTTTGCATCCGAAAGTGCCTAGCCAAGCGCAGCTTGCCTGTCAATGTTCCCGGCCTCTCCATACCTCATCTCCGGCCGGTTGTCCCTAGTAAAATTATAGGAAAGGGCACCGGCACCTCTGGGCGGGACGAACTCGGCGAAAAAAGAAATGCAAACTGAACTACTACCTACCGCCACACCCCCATCAGCCGCTTGTAAAATAATAGGTCAGTTCCAGGCCATATACCTGGCCTTTTGACAACGGTGAGAAGGCGCCCCCTAGCCCATTGATGCCGTGCCTGACCTGGCCCAGCAGATTCTTACCGTACAGGCCGACCACCCACTGGCCGTCGTTGACATGCAGATCCACGCCGGCCTTCAGCATTTTCAACTGTCGGTTGAAACCGAGATTGCTGTCGATATTATATTCCTTATCCCGGTAGGCGTAATTGACCCGAGAGACCAACCGGTAGCGGCTGCCGATATCCAGCGTGTGGAGCAAACCCAGGCTATACGTCCAGGTCGGCGCGCGCGGCGGCTCCAGGGCCTTGTCTTTCCGGTCCACCTCGCCATCGCGGTTCAGGTCGAATTTCACCTCGGTATATTCCGTGTCAATATAGCCCATCGCAGCGCGCAGCATGAGGTCTTGGGTCAGCACAAGAGAGCCTTCGAGTTCAAGACCGAAGATGTCGGTGTCCGCGGTGTTGCGCACCACCTGGGCGAAGCCTCCGTCAGGCAGGCCGAATGCGACTTCGCGCTGCATGTCTTCAACCTGACTGAAGAAAAGAGCACCGCTGAGGCGGGCGCGTCCGCCGATGGTGCTTTTGAAACCCAGTTCGTAGTTGTCAATCTGCTCTTCGTCAAAGGGACCGGGGCCGATATCGGGATGGGTGTTGCGTAGATTATAGCCGCCGGAACGAAAGCCGCGCGTCCAGTGGGCATAGAGCAAGGTGTCGTTGTATCGATAGCTCAGCCCAACCTTGGGTGACAGGGTATGCCAGCTCTCCTTGTCCTTGAAATCGCTCGGGCAGGCCGGACCGTGCACGATATTGCAGGTGGCCAGGTCCAGGGCAATGGTGGTGACGTTGACTTCCTTCTCCTCATAGCTGAAGCGTAGCCCGGTGTTCAGCGTCAACCAGTTGGTCAGGTCGTAGTCCCCAGCTATGAACACCCCCAGCGTGTCCACATCGTACAGGCCACCACCGTTCTGCACTCTGGCTCTGCCTGGGGGATCGTCCGCCAACTGACGCCGCTCATGGTAATCGCTCGCATTGGTAAAATAGTATAACCCGGTGACCAGTTGCAGGCGATCGAAAAACACACCGGTGTAGCGCAGCTCGTTGCTGAACTGTTCCGCCCGGAGCAGGGTCTCCAAGTTGCGCAGGGCTGTCGTAGAAGCCAACTCATCCACGGAGCTCAGGGCGTCGGCCTGCACGTCCCGCCAGCCAAAGATATTGGTCACGGTCCCGTTGCCCAACGGTACGTCCCAGTCCAGTCTCGTACTCAAAACGTGAGTCCTCGTGTCCAGGAAGCCATCGTTGTTGACGGAGAAGTCATGACTCCGGCGGTCGAAGCGGACGGTGTTCTGGACCGCGGCGCCATCGCCGTCGCGGTCTTGATACTCGTAGCGGACTGTCAGACTCAACGTGTCCAGAGGTTGCCAGGAGAGGACCGGCCGCAGCATGATGGTGTCCTGCGCGCCGAACGCCCGGTCGTCGTATTCGTTCTCGAACCAGCCCTGATCCTGATTGGAATATATCGTGAAACGGGCGCGCAGGGTGTCGGTCAGCGGGGCGTTGAGCGTGCCCGACACATATATATTGGGGGCCTTCCCGCCGCCTTCCACGGCACTGCGTACCCGCGCTTCATACTGGTCGGTCGGAGCCTTGGTGTTCAGCAGAACGGCACCGCCCATGACGTTGCGACCAAACAGGACGCCCTGCGGGCCACGTAACACCTCTATACCTTCAAGGTCGAATGCGTCGTACAGCACCATGGCGTTGGTCCCCATATACACGCCATCAACGAACACGCCGACCGTCGGGTCAATCGTTGGAATCGAACTGTTGATGCCCAGGCCGCGTATTGAAAAATTTGCCGTCCCGCGCGACGTACCGATTTCATCAAGCCCTACATTGGGGATACCAACCGTCAGGTCACCCAGGTCACGGACCTTGAGAGTCTCAAGCTGGTCAGCGTCGAAGGCGGTAATCGGTAGCGGTACGTCTTGGATCAGTTGCTCCCGCTTTTGGGCGGTCACAAGGATATCTTTCAGCCGCGTGACCCCTTTTGCCGGGTCAGGTTTGCCGAAATCCTGAGCATGTGTTGGCGCCGGCAACGTGGCAGCTCCCAGCAGCAGGAAGACACCGAGTGAGATCAGACGCAGGCCGACGCGTGAAGTCGGGCGATCATCCGATTGTTTCGATGGACGCGCGTGAACATTTGAGAGAGTCGAGAGCATAGCCGAAAGCACTCTGTCACAAACGAAGTGCGGGACTCCGGCACGGAATTTGAGAGTCCATGCCGGAAGGAGATATTGCTCTCCACACTCATCTGAGAGGCCAATCGCCGCGCGCCTTGCGCCTAATGAGCGGCCTAGTATAGCATGCGCTCGAATCTCACAAAGGAGGACAGCAGATATGCAAGTTGGATATTTCGCGATTGGTATTGGGCTGGGTGCAGACCCGGAGGTGGTCGGCGTGACGGCGCGGACCGCTGAGCAAGCTGGTTTTCATTCCCTCTGGGCACCCGAACATGTGGTTTTACTCGACCAGTACACTTCGAAATACCCGTATTCAGCCGATGGTCGACTGCCCATGCCAACCACGCAGATCGATATTCTCGATCCATTTGCCGCGTTGACGTATGCCGCCGCGCAAACGAAAACGATCCGCCTGGGAACCGGCATTTGTCTGGTGCCCGAGCGCAATCCGGTCGTCACCGCAAAAGAAGTCGCCAGCTTGGATAAGCTGTCGGGCGGACGGTTTGATTTCGGCGTGGGTGTGGGCTGGCTGGCGGAAGAGTTCACCGCGGTGGGCGTCCCCTGGGAACGCCGGGCGCAACGCACGCGTGAGTATCTCAAGGTTATGAAAATGCTGTGGACCGAAGAAGAGTCTGAATTCAGCGGTGAGTTTTGCAGCTTCCCTAAAGTCCGCTCCTACCCAAAGCCCGTCCAGACCCCGCATCCGCCGATTATTTTCGGGGGCGAGAGCAAACCCGCTCTGCGGCGCGTCGGAGAGGTCGGTGATGGCTGGTTTGGAGTGAATGTCACACCCGAAGCGGCCAAGGAGCATATCGAGCGGATGCAAGGCTATGCCGAAGCGGCCGGACGCGACCACAGTCAGTTTCACTATGCCGTTTCCACGGGTATTGGCATGCCGATTACCCTGGATGAGGTCAAACAGTTCCGCGACCTGGGCGTGCATCAGATCATTGTTGGGGGATTTCCCGAAAGTGCGGACGCCGTCAAGAGCGATATTGAGAAACTGGCCGAACAGATTGTGGTACCGGCGGCGAATCTCTAGGGCGTTCCCTGCACGAGGGGCGCTCACGGCGATACCTGAGTAAGGTGCCACAGCTCTTGAGAGGAGAAACACGATGAGCCGACTGTACGGCGAGCGGCATCGCGCCCTGCAAGACCGGTTTGCAACGCGCAAGCTGGCGGACCGGGTGGAAGAAGCGGTGGTCAAGACCGCAATCGGCAAGGGCGATAAAGCCTTTATCGAGTCGCGGGATATGTTTTTCCTCTCAAGCATTGACCATCAGGGCCGGCCCACGGTCTCGTATAAAGGCGGCGACCCCGGCTTTGTCAAAGCGATTGACGAGCAGACGGTCGTGTTCCCCAGCTATGACGGCAACGGCATGTTTTTCTCGATGGGGAATATCGCGGGCAACGCCGAAGTCGGCCTGTTGTTCATCGACTTTGAGACGCCGAACCGGGTCCGCCTGCAGGGCCGGGCAAGCGTCTCGGCCGATGATGCGCTGATGGCCGAATACAAAGAGGCCGAGCTGATCGTTCGGGTGCAGGTGTCCGAAATCTGGACCAACTGTCCCCGCTATGTCCATCGCTACCAGAAAGTTTCTCCGTCCCGGTACGTTCCGCGAGCGGCGGGTGAAACCCCGCTCGCGGAATGGAAACGTATCGACATGCTACAGGACGTCCTGCCGCCGAAAGATCAGGGCCGGACGGAAAAGGCGGGCGGCACCATATCCATGCAGGAGTGGGCGGAAAACGCCAAGGCCGGTAGGGGCTAGCGTGTTTCAGATACGGTCCAGCCACAACTAGACGATGGAGTTTGACCATCGGACCTGCGCCAGTTGTCCCTAGTAATTTCTGAGTAAACCTAGTAATTTATGAGCAAATGATGAGGATGGGCGACCCCGCTCCGGCTTGGCCCCAGGCCGCGGGACGTCCGGCGGGAGCAAGACTGCCCGGTCACCGCAGGCCCTGAGACGAGAGGGAAGGGCGGACCGGACGCGGATGAAGAACAAATGGTAAACTGAGACACTACCCAAGACCGCTACCCTCCCTATCATACAGGCTCCCTCACGACAGGGAGATCAGAAAGAGGGGCATATCAATGGCGGGAGACTCAAAAAGAAGCAAAGAAACACCTTCCGCCCTAACGGAGAGCGAGAAAGAGTCGGGAGCGGGCGGCGACCTCCAGATGTCGCCCGAGCTGATGCGTGATCTCGCCCGCAAGGCCGCGGAGATACTGGTCGAGCGGAATGAGCGCTTGCCCGGAGAAGATGCCTGGGAGGGGGATTTTCGGCAGGGGCTTGAGGAGGAACTGCTGAAGGACCCGCCCGAGGACGGCCGACCGGCGGCGGAGGTCCTTGAACAGGTCGCGCGTGAGGTCCTCCCGTTCGCGACGCGCCTGGATCATCCGCGTTGCTTCGCGTTTATCCCGTCGTCCCCTACCTGGCCGAGTGTGCTGGCCGACTTTATGGCCGCCGGATATAACATCAACACCGTCACCTGGCTGGTCGCGAGCGGTCCGAGCCAGCTTGAGTTGGTTGTCATCGACTGGTTTCGGCGCTGGCTCGATTATCCCGAGAGCGCCGGCGGACTTTTCACGAGCGGGGGTGCGGCTGCCAGCCTTGACGCCCTCGTTGCTGCCCGGGAGGCGGCCGGCCACCCTGAGCGCGCGACCGTGTATATGAGCGACCAGAGCCATAGCGTACTCAGCCGCGCGGCAATGATTATCGGTGTCCGACCGGAGTGTATTCGCATGGTTCCGAGCGACCCGCACACCCGTCTGGACATGGGGGCACTCACACGTGCCGTGACTGAGGACCGCGCTGCGGGGTTCAGTCCCATCGCGGTGTGCGCCAACGCCGGGGCGGCCAGCACCGGGGCTATTGATCCGCTTGAAGCCATGGCGGACTTCTGTGAGGCGGAAGGAATCTGGCTGCATGTTGACGCCGCATACGGTGGCTTCGCGATCGTGACCGAACAGGGCAAAGGGCTCTTGCATGGAATTGAGCGCGCCGATTCGATCGGGCTGGACGCGCACAAGTGGTTCTTTCAGCCCTACGAGGCGGGCTGCCTGCTGGTGAAGGACGGCCGCACGCTTGAGCGCGCGTTCGAGGTCCATCACGATGTTCTCCAGGATACGATATGGGGCGCGGACCATCCCAATTTCGCAGATCGCGGCTTGCAACTGAGTCGCTCGCTTCGGGCTTTGAAGGTCTGGATGTCTATCCAGACCTTCGGGCTGGGCGCGTTCCGGCGGGCGGTCTCAAAGGGGATGGAGTTGGCCGACCGGGCCGAGGCGTACGTCCGGGAGAGCCCGACCCTGGAGATATTGACCCCCGTATCGCTGGGAATCGTATGTTTCCGGATCAACCCCACGGGCACCGACCTCGACGAGAAAGTCCTGGAAGAGATCAACCGGAATGTGCTCGCCCGTGTCTTTTGGGAAGATCGCGCGCTCATGTCATCAACGCTCGTCGGGAAAATGTTTTCGCTCAGGCTGTGCATACTCAACCACACCACGACCTGGAACGATGTGCGTGAGACCCTGGAGGCTACTGAGCGCTTCGGGCAGGAGGCCTTATCGAAGTGAATCAATCCCCCTCCCCCACCGACTCCGGGCGCTGGGAGGTCCCCGAGCCGCTGGCCGTGGCCGAGGTCCGCATGGCCGACGGAACTCCTATCATCCTCAGACGGCACGGCAACCCGGAGGGGCCGCGGCTCGTCCTCAGCCACGCGAACGGATTTTCTGCGGACGCCTACTTTCCGTTCTGGTCGCTGCTCATCGACCGGTTCGACGTGGTCCTGTACGATCTTCGTAACCACGGTTGGAACCCGACCGGCGAGCAAAAAGCGCATACCATTCCCACCTTCGTACAGGACACCGAGCACATCGCGCAGGGCATCGATCAGCACTTCGGTGCAAAATCAAAAATTGGTATTTTTCACTCGGTGTCGGCACAGACGGCAGTCCTGCAAGCAGCGGAGCGAGCGGTGTTCTCGGTTCTGGTGTTGTTCGATCCGGTCCTCTGCCCGCCCGGTCGGCCTCCACAAGACCTGAAGAAGCTGGAGGCGACGATGCTCCGGCTGGGCAAGGCGGCCCGGAGGCGTCAGGAACGATTCGAGACGCAGGAGGAATTCGCCGAGCGTATCCGTGGCACGCCCACCTTCAAGCTCTTGCGGCCCGGCGTGGCGGACCTGATCGCGCAGACGACGCTCCGTCGGGACGCCGACGGAACGGGGTACGCATTACGTTGCCCGCGCGAATACGAAGCCCAGGTATCCGAGGAGGGGTATCAATGGGCGTGCGCCGTAAACCTTGACCGTCTCTCCTGTCCCACCAAGGCCATCGGAGCCGACCCCACCCAGCCGTTCTCGTTTTTACCAAGTGTGGACCTGAGCGACCTCATCATTCTCGACTACGACTTCATCCCCGACACGACCCATTTTCTCCAACTTGAGCAGCCGGAGGCGTGCGTCTCCCTGATGCTCGAGTTTCTTGAGCCTCACCTGGCCTCCCTTTCCAGCGGGAGTTGAGCTTGGCGGTTTGGCGTAGGCTGAGTGGTTACTCCTTCGATATAGAGATTTTCAATTGTCGTTTGTGGTGTGCCGACCTGTTGGGCCGGGTTACTTTTACCACAACATTCCGAACGGCACAGCGTACAGGCCGTCGCCGAAGCTGGCTCCAATCTCGCCGTCGTAGAGCACCACGCCGCTGCTGAAGCGTTCGGCGGCAGCTTTTCGCAGCTTGCGCAGACCGCCGAAGTCGGAGGGCGTTACGGTCGCCGCGGCTTTCACTTGTAAGCGTGATAACACCGGCTACCGCCAGCGCGCCGCGTTCGATGACGATATCCACCTCGGCCCGGTCCTTGTCCCGGAAGTGATAGAACGCCAGGGCCGCGTCGTGCCAACTGGCCTGCCGCTTCAACTCTTGCAACACAAAGGTCTCCAGAAACTGCCCCAACAGGGAGCGGTGCTTTGTCAGGGTCGCGGTATCGGCCCCAATCAGAGCGCAGCCCAGGCCGGAGTCTCCGAGGTGCAGCTTGGGCGTTTTGACCAAGCGGCTGAGTCGGTTGCTATGCCACGGGGGGAGCCGGTCGATGAGAAAGGCCTTCTCCAGGAGTCCAACGTAATCGCCAATGGTCGGGCGGCTCAGTTGGAAGGGCGCAGCGAGGGTGGACAGGTTGTACAGTCTCGCCGTCTGTGAGGCCGCCGCGCTGAGGAGACGCGGCAGAACGTCCAGGGCCGTGATGCGGGCCATATCCCGCACGTCCCGCTGTAGCTGGGCGTCAACGTAGTCACGGTACCAGTTGGCTCGTCGCCGTCCGGTTTTTCTGGCGAGGGCCGCGGGGTAGCCTCCGGCCGCGACCCGCTCGGCCAGCGTGTCTGCCAGCCGGTCGCTGTGTATGGTCCTGAATCCACCTGAGAACAGCGCGTCAAGAAAGGTTGGGGGTTGCCGTTCCAACTCGCACTGGGCCAGCGGATGCAGCCGCAGTATTTCCATCCGGCCGGCCAGCGATTCGGACAGACGGGGCAACAGCAGCACCTGAGCAGAGCCGGTCAGCAGGAATCGGCCCGGCACGCGCCGTCGATCGATTGCTGTTTTCAAGACGGTGAAGAGGGCGGGCACACGCTGCACTTCGTCCAGGATGACCCTCTCCGGCAGCCGGCCAACAAAACCCGCGGGGTCGGCTTTGGCGGCCTCGTGGGCCACGTTGTCGTCGAAGCTGATATAGGCGTATCCCCGGGGTTCGCCCACCATGCGGGCCAGGGTGGTCTTCCCGCACTGGCGTGGCCCGTGGATAAGCACCGCCGGCGAGTCCGCCAGCGCCTCGGTGAGAGGGCGTTCGGCGTAGCGTGGGTAGAGGGGAGTCGTGGCCATCGGCCAATTGTAAGCGTGATAGGCGGCCAATTGCAAGGTTGGGGGTCGGCCAATTGTAAGGCTGGGGGTCGGCCAATTGTAACTTTCAAGGGGATATTCGAGGGTGTCTCCCTGATGCTCGATTTTCTTGAGCACACATTGCTCGCGTTCCGTCCGACAAAAACTCTCGCGTAACGACCTATCAGATGCCGTAAGGCGTTGAGCACCGGAAGCGACAATTCAGGCACGGAAAATGGCCGAAGTAACGACCTATCAGATGCCGTAAGGCGTTGAGCACACTATTTCGAGGGCTTTGATTTCGTTCTTGAGGAGTTGTAACGACCTATCAGATGCCGTAAGGCGTTGAGCACTAATAGCTCCGCGCCGTCTTGGTTGGCCTTGATATTCGTAACGACCTATCAGATGCCGTAAGGCGTTGAGCACTCCCGTATCCTCCCTTTTCCTGGGGGAAAAGGGTCGTTCTCACTCCGTACAGGGAAGCACCGACCCTAACGGGCCAGTGAGGATTGAAACAAGTTGAATGCCGATACAATCTACGTGTTCACTGCCGTACAGGCAGCTAGGAAAATCTCGAATCCTGTAAGCAGAGGACTATCATACCCGAAAGAAGGCTCTTTTGGGCTCGTGGGAACACCCCAGCAACATGATTGATACCCCGCCAGAAACCCCGGTAATGTTCAGGGGTGTGGGGAGGGGCTAGGCGGTGCGCCGTAACAGCTCGGCTAAGACTTCGCCTTGCCGCTCAAGCGCGTCACCCTGGCGGCGCTGGGCGGCCTCCATGATGTCTAGTTGTCGGTTCCGCTCCTGGGAGGCTTTGCCTATCTGCCGCAAGCCCCAGGCGATCAGCAACAACTGCCCGACCCCAATCCCGACCCCCGCCCACGCGGTGATGATTTCGTGTTCCATACCGTCTTCCTTCCGGACACAATATGCTCACCCGGAAAGCAAAAAAAGAGGCTCCACAGTCAAGGGCGGCGGGCGCAACGTAGCGCAGCCCTGGGCCGAGGTGCGCCAGGCGGGAGCAAGACTTCACGGTCCCCTCCGGCGTATCAACGCCGCTGTCATAGCCGCGACCCTGGTAAACCCTACAAAGTTCAGAGCCGGCAGTCAAAGGCGGCGAGGCACACCGACTTGCATGGCAGGCGTCTACTTCTTCATCGAATTTCTCAACCGTGACAGGTCAAACTCTAGCAGGAGCGCCTGAGCTTTTTTTGCGCCTAAGATCGTATGGAATGCGTCGATCACCGTAGCCTGAATCTTGTTCAAGGGCTCCTCCGGCTCATAGTAGACTCACACTCACGACGATTCCGTATTCGTCTTCTCTTCCGTCATCCGCCGGAGCGTTTCAACCTCCCGGGACAGCTCCCGCTGCTGGCGGGAGATCGACAGCGCATACAGAAAAATCACAAGCCACACAACGCTGAACGCGGCAAACAAATACGGCATATTTTTTCCTTTCCCTTCGACTCGGCTCAGGACGGGACTATGAGGCCGCCACCACGTACTGGCGCAGGGCTCTGATTTCGTCGCGCAAGTGCAGCTGCGTAACCTGAGCCGTAGCAACCAGGTAAACACACACACAAACGCCCCGGTACACACCAGCAGCGTCCAGGCCATTTCCGGCGCCATCTGTTCGACCTTGGGATGAATGCCGCGCCAGAGACGAATGGAAATATAGAGCAGCGGGATATCGATCACGCCAACGATGCCCAGGACGGCGGCATATCGCGCGACCGTCTCGTTATCCCCGGCAAAAACACGCAGCAGAACATAGGCGGCATAAATCAACCATAACACCAGCGTCATGGTGAGGCGGGGGTCCCAGGTCCACCACACGCCCCAGATCGGACGCGCCCAGAGGGGGCCGGTCAGCAGGACGAGCGAACAGAACACCATGCCGAGTTCGGCGGCGGCCCGGGCCAGCAGGTCAGCCGAGCGCTTGCCTTGCCATAAGAAGGCCGCACTCGCCCCGGCCACAATAAAGAAGCCGAGAAACGCCATCCAGGCTGACGGCAGATGGAAATAAAAAATACGCTGCACCTCGCCCTGCACCCGTTCGTTGGGGACGTACAGAAAAACCATGGCCAGAGCGGCCAACATCGCCACGCACGTCAGCCACGGCAGAAAAGAGTCAACCAACTCCGAACGAGACGTCACCGTGTTCATACGCACTCCATCCACAGGCGGCTCTCCTATTCTTGCACAACAAAACCAAACGTCAGCCAGCCGGTCACCACAAAAATAACATCAAACGCCACCAGCACACGGAACCACGTCCCCGTCCAGACTTCTCCGGCCAGGAGTGCTCCGGTGACATTCACCGCCGCAATGAAGAGTGGAACCAGGAGAGGGAGGAGCATGAGCGGCAGAATGATTTCCCGCGCTCGCGTCCGCACGGCAATCGCGGCGCACAGCGTCCCCAAGGCTGAGAAGCCCACAATACCGAACAGCAGGACGAGCAGCAGCCCAAACAGAGAGACCGAGAAGGACAGACCGAGCAGCGCAAGCGTGAGTGGTGCCACAACGGCTTCCACTATAACCAGAAAGCAGACATTGCTCAGGAACTTTGCAAAAAACACCTGACCGGGATCAATCGGACAGAGTAGGAGGCCGGCAAAGCAGTTGCGTTCCTGTTCAAGAATGAACGCACGCTGGATGCTCAACATGCCGGCAAAAACGAGCGCGACCCAGAGCAGGGCAGAGCCAAAGGCGGGCTGGTGCAATTGCTCCGGAGTGAGGGCAAAAACAAACACCAGGATAATCAGCAGGGCCAGGACCAGCAGAGAGGACACCCGTTCTTTGGTGCGCAGTTCAAGGAGAAGATCTTTCCAAAGAATCGCCCACATGGGACAGCCTAGCGCGTACACGCGGTATAGAGTTCGACAAACCCTTGCGGAGACGGGAGGGCTTCCTCGGATTGCCAGGCAATCCGTCCGCGGTGCAGGATGAGGGCACGGGTACACAGCTCCCGACTGCGTTCAAAATCGTGCGAGGTGAGAATAACGGTTTTCTTCTGGTCTTTTGCCTGAGTTAGGGTGGCATGCAGGGTCGAGAGCCCTCTGGGGTCGAGGCCGGTGTCGGGCTCATCAAGGAGGAAAAGAGTGGGGTCGTGCAGGAGGGCTCTGGCGAAGCTGAGGCGCTGTTCCATCCCACGCGAGAAATAACGGACCGGCATTGTCCGCCAGTCCTGGAGGCCGACGTATTCCAATTGTTGGGCAATGCGGTCTTTGAGGTTCGGGACCTGATAGGCGCGACCGTAAAAGGTGAGATTCTCTTCCGGGGTGAGGTCAGGATACAGATAGCTCTCGTGGCCGAGAAAACCTATTTTTCGCCGGACCGCCAGCTCGGAAGAGGCTGAGCCAAAGAGGGTCAGCCTGCCTGAGGTGGGTGTCAGCAGCGTCGCCAAGAGCCGCAACAGCGTGGTCTTGCCGGCCCCGTTCGGACCAAATATGCCGACCACCTCGGCAGGAGCAATGCGACACGATATGTCATTGAGAACCGGCGTCCACGCAAAGGTCTTGTGGAGATTTCGCGCCTCAACAACCCAAGAGGTCTGTTGGGTCGGTTGAGTCATTTGGGTTCTTTGGGTCGGGACTCAACCGACTCCATAGACCCAATAGACTCCATAGACCCGGCGAGCTGGTCGAGCCGCGCGAGCGCTTCAACTGCTCGCGCTTCGTATTTCTGCCGGATGAATTGATAATCTTCGTCCGTGAGCTTTCCCATTTGTTTGTCAAATTCCGCTTCTCTAATAGCGGCATAGGCAGCCGCTTTTTGTTTTTCCCAGCGGACGATGTGCTCTGCGGCTGGGAGAGGCTGGACGGACTCTGTCTGCGCAGCCAGTAAGGGCCAGGCAACCAGAACGGCAATCAGCCCGACCAAAACAATTCCGGCGGCATACAGCACAAAGGTCATGGCTCTCCGTTTAGCTCTCGAACGTCTCAAGCTCTTTTTTGAGTCGTTCCTGATACGGGTTCGGGGTTGGTGCGGAGGTGGCTGGAGACGATGCAGCCTGGACTGAGGGCCGATTTTTTGTCCAGCGGCGCGCAATCAAGCCAATACTCACGGCGCCAATCAGAACGACCAGAAAAGGTGTTACCCAGGCAGTGAGATTGAAGCCCGTGGCCGTTGGTGCGGACAGCACTTTTTCTCCATACCGCGTCACAAAAGAGGCGAGAATGGCTTCGCGGGATGCGCCTTGTTCAAGCTGCTCGGCAATCTGCTCTTTGGCCGGAATGGCAAAGCCACACTGCAAGTGGTTACAGCTATGCACGGTCAGGCCACAGCTGCACTGGCAGGTGAGCGCAGCCTCCATCTCCTGATTCGTCGGAGGAGCCGCTTGGGCCACGGAAAAACTCCAGACGATCAGTGCGACCCAAACGGGCGGGCATACCCGGAACAGGCGTCTATTCCGCAACGGCTTGCCCCCGTATGTCCTCCGATGCCCGCGCCAGGGCAAAGGCTTGTCGTTCCGCCGGATTCGGGGCCATGATGACACAGGTGCCCAGAATCAGGATCAGCCCCCCAATCCAAATCCAGGACACCAGCGGGTTAATGAAGACCTGAAAGGTTGCCAGGCCCGACGGCTCATCGTAGCTGCCGAGAACCAGGTAGAGGTCCTCCACCAGGGTCGGTCGAATATCGACTTCGGTGGTAGGCTGGTTTTGTTTTTTGTAGAAGCGTTTTTCCGGATGCATGGTATCGATCTGCTGTCCGTCAACCAGAATGTTTACCGTAGCAACCTGGGCGGCAATATGCGCATCTTCCCGTTCCGTGATCCCCGTGTAGAGGAGGGTATAGCGACCCACCTCAAAAGACTGCTCCGCGCTCACGGTAATCTGTTTTTCAATGGTGAAGAGCGCGCCCGCCACCCCGAAAAAAATCAGGACCACACCAACATGCACAATATAGCCACCGTACCGGCGTGGGTTTTTGCCGACCAGACGGCCCAGGGCTTGAGGCGGGCTTTCGTGCAGCATCACCTGTCGGGCACGTGTTCCGCGGGAGAATTCAGCCAGGATACCGGCCAGGACAAATCCGGCCAGAGAGAAAATCACGACCGCGTAGTAGTTGCGGTAGCCCAGCATAAAAAGCAGGCCGCCCAGGGCCAGTCCGACCACAAGCGGAATGGCAAACTGCCGTCTGAGGCTGCTCCAGCTTGCCCGCCGCCAGGCAATAATCGGCCCGATACCGGTCAGGAACAATAACAGCACCCCGAGCGGGCCGTTCACCTGATTGAAGAACGGCGGACCGACCGTAATTTTTACGCCCCGGACCCACTCGGACAGGATGGGGAAAATGGTTCCCCAGAACGTGGCAAAGGCAAGACCGACAAGGATGAGATTATTAAACAGGAAGGCCGCCTCGCGGGATAACAGGGAGTCGAACTCATTCTCACTCTTCAGGTCCGGCAGACGATAGAGCAGCAGCCCGATTGAAACGGTCAGGATAAAGGCCAGGAAGGTCAGGAAATACGGTCCCAGACCGGACTGGGTAAAAGAGTGGACGGACGAGATCACACCGCTGCGCGTCAGGAAGGTTCCGAAAATCGTCAGCACAAAGGTCAGGATGACTAAGGTCATATTCCAGACCTTGAGCATGTCTTTCTTTTCCTGGATCATGACCGAGTGGAGATAGGCGGTTGCGGTAAACCAGGGCATAATCGCCGCGTTCTCAACCGGGTCCCACGCCCAATAGCCACCCCATCCCAGCACTTCATAGGCCCAACGACCGCCCAGCAAATTGCCCAAAGACAGGAAAAACCAGGAGGTCAGGGCCCAGCGCCGGGTGGTCCTGATCCACACGTCACCCAGTTTCCCCGTGGCCAGGGCGGCTATGGCGAAAGCGAACGGGACAGACGCACTGATAAATCCTAAATACAGGGCCGGAGGATGAATGGTCATCCAGTAATTCTGGAGTAGTGGGTTGAGATCCGAGCCCTCGTCCGGGATGAAAGACAGCCGTTCAAACGGTGGGGTAATGAAACACAACAGGCCGAGGAAAAATAAGGCAATGATCATGAGCGTCGCCGTCACATACGGCATCAGCTCTTGGTTTCTGGTGCGATTCTGAAAGAGAACGATCGCCGAAAAAAGGCAGTGAATCAGCGCCCAAAACAGGAGGGAGCCCTTTTGCCCGCCCCAAAACGCGGCGACCGTATAATGCAGAGGGAGGGTGGAGCTGGAGTAGCTCGCCACGTATTCGACGTTAAAATCCCGCGTCAGAAGGGCGTGCAGCAGGGCGATTGACGCCACGACCACGCAACCGCCGACCGCATAGGCGGCCTGGGTTCCGCTGGCAATCCACGCCGTCCTCCGTGTCCGAACGCCCCACAGGCTGGTTACAATGGCGTAGACGGCTAATAAACTCGCAAGATAGAGGGCAAGGGTACCAATATGGGTCATGGATAAACTATTCTATAGGGGACCGGACTGGAAACGGAAAAATAGGGACCGCGGTCGCTCGGTGCCGAGAGAGTGCTCAGGCTTCGATTTCAGGCTCATACTTTGATGGACAGCTCGTCATGATCGTCGACGCAACGAGCTGCTGGTCCGGCGTATACAGGCCCTCGACAATCACGTCTCGACCCTCTGCAAACATATCCGGCAAAATTCCCTGGTAGGAAACCGCAACCCCTGTCGGGATGGCGCCGACGGGAATTGTGCCCGGCTCAATGGGCGTCAGCCTGAACGTCAGAGTGAGCGCCGCCGGGTCCCACTGGATAGAGCCAGCCTGCACCCGACCGGCAACCCGGACGTCGGTATTGGTCATCGCCTCCTGGTTCAGGAGAAACTCGTCTATGGTGAAGTAATATACTTTGGTTTCCTGTATGCTCGTATAGATCAGATAGCCAACCGCGCCGACGATGAGCAGGGCTCCTATCAGGAATTTGCTTTGCTTTGCTGCCATGCCTCACAGCTAACCGATTTCGAGACCCTGCGCAAGCAAAGCCCTCGTAAGGCGCGTTTGATTTGACTTTCCACCCCTGTTTCTGTATGTGGGGAAGATTGGACAAAATGGTGTGAATCAGCATGTTTGAGGCCTTGGGAGAAAAGCTGGATGGGGTGTTGCGCCGGGTGCGCGGACACACCAGACTGACCGAAAAGAACATTGATGAAGCGCTGCGCGAAGTGCGGCTGGCCCTGCTGGAGGCCGATGTCAATTTTCGCGTGGTCAAAGACTTTATCGAACGGATTCGGACGCAGGCCCTTGGTCAGGACGTGCTCGCCAGCCTGTCGCCCGGCCAACAGCTCATTAAAATCGTCAATGCCGAGTTGGTCGCGCTCCTGGGCGGAGAGCAGACCGAGTTGAATCTGTCGGCCCGACCCCCGGTCGTCATTCTGCTCGTTGGCCTGAACGGTTCCGGAAAAACGACGACGGCGGGGAAACTCGCCCGCTATCTGACCCTCGAACGGAAGCGTACTCCTTACCTGATTCCGGCAGATACCTTTCGTCCGGCCGCTATCGATCAGCTCACCATTCTCGCCCAAGAGCTCGGCGTTCCGGTCTATCCAACCCCGAACGACGGCTCGGCTCCCGACCCGATTGTCGTTGCCCAAGCCGGGATTGCCGAAGCGCAAAAACGGGGCTGTGATGTTGCGGTGGTTGATACCGCCGGTCGTCTGCAGGTCGACGCCGAGTTGATGGCCGACCTGGAACGGATGAAAACGATGCTCCAGCCGCATCAAACCCTGCTGGTGGCCGACGCCATGACCGGCCAGGAAGCGGTGAATGTCGCGCAGGGCTTTCACCAGCGGCTCTCCATTGACGGCATCATCCTGACCAAAATTGAAGGGGATGCCCGGGGTGGGGCCGCCCTGTCCTTACGCTCCGTCACCGGCGCGCCCATTCTGTTTGCCGGTATTGGGGAGAAACTCGACGCCCTGGAACCTTTTCACCCGGACCGTATCGCCTCGCGTATCCTCGGCATGGGTGATGTGCTGTCGTTGGTCGAAAAGGCCGAAAAGGTCTACGACCAACAGCAGGCCGAGGTCCTGGAAAAGAAACTCCGGAAAAATCAGTTTACCCTGGAAGATTTTCAAGAGCAGATGCGCATGGTCAGACAAATGGGCTCCATCACGGATTTGGTGGGCCTGCTGCCTGGCGCGAAGAAAATGCTCAAGGGTGCCGATATGGACGGGGCAGAAAAAGAGTTCAAACATGTTGAAGCAATCATCAGCTCCATGACAAAAGAAGAGCGTCGGAAGCCGGAGCTCCTGAACGGCAGCCGCCGCAAACGGATTGCCAAGGGCAGCGGTACCTCGGTGGTTGCAGTGAATCGGTTTCTCAAGCAATATCTCGAAGCGAAAAAGATGATGAGGAGGCTTTCCGGGGCCGGCGGAGGAAAGAAAATGAAGAAACGCCTTTCCCTCCCGGCCTGGGGACACTAAAAAACTATGGTAAAAATTCGACTGGCTCGGCACGGGGCGAAAAAGCGCCCCTTCTATCGTATTGTTGCTGCGGACTCACGGTCGCCCCGGGACGGGCGGTTTCTCGAACGGCTCGGCTCGTATGATCCGACTCAGGACCCGGCGCTGATCGAGATTAAGCAGGACCGGCTGACAGAGTGGCTGAAGAACGGGGCTCAACCGACCGAGACGGTTGCTCGACTCATCAAGAAGGCAGGGCGCGCACAAGAAACCTGAATCTGGGGTACGGGGAGAAGACTATGAAAGACCTTGTTACATACCTCGCCAAGGCGCTGGTGAACAACCCGGATGAAGTCGAGGTCTCAGAAATCCAAGGAGAAACCGCGGCCATCCTTGAGTTGCGCGTGGCTAAGGAAGACCTGGGCCGTATTATCGGCAAACAGGGGCGTACGGCGAAGTCGATTCGGACCCTGCTCAATGCGGCGGCTTCCCGTACAAACCGCAAAGTTGTCCTTGAGATTGTCGAAGAAAAATAGTCGCCCGAGCCCAGCCACACGGATTGAACTTGGTCGTGTGGTCAATACGCATGGTGTTCGGGGAGAGGTTCGCTTCCTCCCCCACTCCTCCCCCTGCCCGACGCTACGGCCCGGCCTGTGGGTCACGCTGCGAAAGACGGACGCCTCGGAAGAGAGCCTCGAACTGAGACAGGTCCGGCCGCACGCATCTTGTCTCCTCTTGAAGTTTGTCGGGGTAGAGTCTCGCAATCGGGCCGAAGCACTGCGCGGGTCGAGCCTGTTTGCGGACGAGACAGACTTACCCCACCTTCAGGCGGGTGAGTTCTACCACTATCAGGTGATCGGACTGCCTATCCGAACTCTGACGCAAGAATCTATCGGGACTATTGCGGAGGTTCTTACGACCCCGGGCCATGATGTCTTCGTGGTGCGGAATGGAGCAAAAGAATACCTGATCCCGGTTGTTGAAGAGGTGATACGGACGATCGCCATCGAAGATCGCCAGGTCATTATCGACCCGCCCGAGGGATTGCTCGAAAATGAGTAAACGTATCCAGCCTTGATAAATGATTGGGGGACACGTTTACTCATTATAGCCATATGCAGTTTCACATTATTACCATTTTCCCGGAATGGTTTACCTCGCCGCTGGCGACCGGCTTGTTACAGAAAGCCCAGGACAAGGCTATCCTCTCGTTTTGCGTGCACAATCTGCGTGACTATGCACCGGGCAAACATCGTTCAACGGACGATACGCCCTATGGTGGAGAATGGGGTATGGTGATGACCCCTGAGCCCCTGGTCAATGCGATCGAAGCGGTGAGTGTGCCCCTCAACAATCCGAGGCGGATTTTCCTCTCTCCTCAAGGACAGCCGCTTTCCCAGGCCAAAACGGCCGAGCTGGCGGCCTGCGAAGCATTGGTCCTGGTGTGTGGCCGCTATGAAGGGGTAGACGAACGGGTTCTGGCCTTTGTCGATGAAGAGATTTCCATTGGAGACTATATTGTCAGCGGGGGAGAAGTGGCGGCCCTCGTCTTGATCGATGCCGTTGCTCGGCTCATTCCGGGTGTGGTCGGGCGGAAAGAATCAACCGAAGACGAGTCTTTTAGTACGGGACTGCTCGAATATCCGCAGTATACCCGGCCGGAAGAGTTCCGCGGGATGTCGGTTCCACACGTACTGTTATCCGGCCATCATGCGAACATCACCCGGTGGCGACGCAGACAGTCGCTTATCCGGACCCGTACACGTCGGCCGGACCTGCTTAAAAAGGCTGACCTGAGCCCCGAAGAACGCCGCTGGCTCACGCAGATGGATGATACGGACACGTAGAAACCCAGACCGATCTGCACCACACAGCGAAGGCGCTTATGGCCGACGTCTATATCGCACTGATTCATCACCCTGTGTACGACAAAACGCAGAAAGTCGTGACCACTTCCATTACCAATATGGATATTCACGATATTGCCCGGTCGGCCTTAACTTACGGAGTAAAACGGTATTTCGTGGTCCATCCGGTCCGGGCGCTTCAGGCCCTGGCGGAGAAAATCCTCGACCATTGGCAGAGCGGGCATGGCAGCGTGTATAACGAGACCCGTAGAGACGCTCTGTCCATTGTCTCTCTGGCTGACTCTCTTGAGGAGGTTCGGGCGGTCATTACCCGGAGCGCAGGCCAGCCGCCGCGCGTTATTGCGACATCGGCAAAGGGCGGAAAAGACCGCCTGACTTTTGCTGACCTGCGTGAAAGTCTGAAACGCGAGCAGTGCCCCATCCTCCTGCTTTTGGGGACCGGCTGGGGGCTGACACAGGAGGTGTTTGCCCAGGCAGAGGCAATTCTTGAGCCAATTCAAGGGTGTAAAGCGTATAACCATCTGTCCGTTCGTGCGGCCGCGGCCATTATGCTTGACCGCCTGCTGGGGACGCCATCTTGACCGTCTGCCAGCAGCAGGGTAGTACAAAAAGAGCAGTAAGCCCTCGCCGTCCGTACTCAGCAAACACACGGCTGTAAAGAGTAAACGTGTCCAGCTTTGTACACGATGATTTGGAGGACACGCTTACTCTTTAGCAATACTACACCTCTCTGTCTCAGGTGAGGCATAGCTTCATCGTTCGTCCCACCTGCCGCACAGTGTACGCAAAGAGCGCGGAGGAGAACAGCATCATGAGTAACCTACTTGCCGCCATTGAGGCCAAACAGCAGAAGACTGATATTCCGGATTTTAAGGCAGGGGATACCGTTCGCGTCCATGCCAAGATTATTGAAGGCGACAAAGAACGGGTTCAGGTCTTTGAGGGAGCGGTCATCAGCCGCTCGAACGGCAAGGGCAACCGGGCGACCTTTACGGTTCGGAAAGTGTCCTATGGGGTCGGGGTCGAGCGTATTTTTCCCGTGCACTCCCCGCGCATTGAGAAGATCGAAGTCATCGCTCGGGGAAGGGTCCGGAGGGCCAAGCTCTACTATCTGCGTCAACGCTCCGGTAAGGCGGCCCGTATCAAAGGTACCCGTCTCCAAACGCCCGAGGTCGGCGCGACGAGCGAGGTCATTGCCCTGGCTGAAAAAGCGCAGACACCGGACCAGTCCGAAGAAGCCGAGAAATAATCCTTGCCCGCGACGGGCCCGCGTGTGTCCGCCGATCTGTCTATTCCACGCCGTCAGGTGGCGCCTGGGTCTGCGCCTGGCGAACACGTCGCTGCCACCAGACCAGCCCGCCCGTTACGAGGCCGAGTAGCCAGACCGTTGCATGGCCATACTCCGGCGTCGCATACAGAATCAGCTCGTCAAACCGACCGATGAGCAGCGACATCCGCGCCATAACAGTGTAGCCGAAGGCCGCGCCAAAGGAGATCATGAGAAAATACATCCCAAGGCGGGCCACGCGACGCACGCTCCCGGTATGTTCAAGGGAAAAGAAAAAATAGACGAGGACGCTGACAACACCAATCAGGATGAGGACGGTGTTCAATTCGGCCAGGCCGAAGCTGACCCCTGTGGGACCGGTCGCAACGAGGGGCTTCAAGGTCCCCTGGACCTGCTGTAGCACGAACGAGGATAGCAGGCGTGGAATCGCGACCCCTGAGCTCACGCCGAGAATAAAGGCAAACGCCAGACGACTGGTCCAGGCGAGACGGGGCACAAACCGGGCTAACATCAACAGGCCGAGGACGAGTGGTATGACCAGACGCCATTCGTGCTGCTCGATAAGCGGCACGGCGAGCTTTTTGAGCATGACCTCATGATAGGTAATGACCAGCAGATAGCCGACCGACGCGCCGACAAAGATGTGCTCGCCCAGCTTAAAGAACGGATTATCCCGGTACAGAAACGAATAGATACACAGGCTTAAACCTGCGGCCACCCAGGCACCACACAGAGTCTCAGGAGTCATACGCGCCCTAAAGAGTCAACATGTCCAGCATCTGCACGTCTGGTGGAGAACACGTTTACTCTTTTCTCCCGCCCAGCAGGTAGCAGACGTTACAGACAATGAGCAGACCGATAATCAGAAAATGGGTAGCTGACTGCGCGTCCATGCCCGCGGTCGCTTTGCCGGTCTGATTGAGGAGGGTTTCATATTCGGCCGCGCCGCGGAGCCCGCCGAGCAGGCCGTTGATTTGGCCGGTTTGCAGTAAGGGATAAAACTTGGGTGCGCTGACCGCGGTACAGCCCCCGCCCAGCTCAAAGCCATATTTTTCCTTGCCGTAGACATACCAGGTGTCGAGGCCGGGAAAGCCGGCGCTGAGGCTGATGGCGTAGTCAATATCACGCAAGCTGCGGACCCCTGCGAGCACGGGTAGCGTTTCGGTTTTTCGGTCCGCATAGTCGGTCGGAAAGGCATTGGTCAGGCTCTGCCCCAAACTGATAATGGCATTGGCTTCTCCAGGTCCATAACCGAGGAAGACGTAGTCCGTCCCGTCTGTTTTTCCGGCCTCCTCGGCGCCGTGCGTGACTGCAGACTCCGCCATACTCGTGCCCGCCGGCCACAGGGTCAGGGCCACAACGCGCAGGTTTCTGGCAAAAGCGTGGCGGAGGAGAGAAACGGTCATGGGGTAGAGTTCGGGCTTTGAGGCAGGGTCATAATCCAGCGACAAGAGCACCACCGAGCGCTCGGGCAGGCGCTCCAGCGTATCGTAGAGCTGCTGCGTTTCCGGTGAAATGCGGACGGGCAGACCAAGCGGGTAGAGCAGAGGCAGCAAGGTCACTACGCTCATCAGTACAAAGATGAAACGCCGGTCCAATTGCAACAGACGGGCGGCAAACTTACGCATCGTCACCCCCGCTCAGATAGGCGCGCTCGATCCCAAAAATGATTTTGATCGAGGTAGCAATGGCGCCCAAGCTGACGCCAATCAGAATCCCGCGTTGTGCCGCCGTGTTCGGCACAGTCATGATCCAGTCGGCAAGCGCGCCGACCCCGGGGAGTAACGACTCACCCAGGGGCACCCGACCTGCCATAACCAGGACTGCCGCGCTGAGCAGAATCGTCGCCTCAAGCGTGCGCGCCCGAAAGGCCCGGTAGGCCGCGGACGCGACAAAAAAAGCCAGCAGCGAGAACATCGTTCCCTGGAGCGCAACCAGAACATAGTCGTACAGCCAGCCGAAGAATGTTCCCTCGGATTTTCCCTCAGCCCACAGCCCGGCCCCGAATACGGTCAGCAGCGACACAAACAGCACGGCACTATAGCCCCAGCCCGCCTCCTGACGCGCAATTTTTTGGTAGTGGGCTGACAGCAAGCTCCCGACGCCAAGCACAATGGCGAATCCGGCAATAATTTGACTCCAGAGCGAAATCTCCTGCAGAAAATGCTCCGAAGCCGGATGAGGCACATAGTATTGCAGAACCAACGCCAGCCCGAACACAAACGTGATCAAGAGGGGCAGGGTCTGTTGCCAGAAGCGCATATTCCTCAGAGAGTAAACGTGTCCTCCACTAGGCATGCAGATGCTGGATACGTTTACTCTTTCTCTCCAAACCTAACGAAAATCGTGCAATATCTGCACGGCCGTCTCCCAGATGGTCATACCAGTCACCTCGCCGAGGGTGAGCAGCCCTGTTCCCACCACCAGACCGACGAGCAAGAAGCCCTTTCCCAAGTCCTGGCCGCGCAGCGTGCCGACCAGCGCGGGGTCGCGCGAAAGATACGCGCTGGCAGCGTACAGCTCCTCACCGATCAGGGTGTAATCACACGTGGCAACAAAAAACGGCAACTGGTGCTCGGCATCCGTCCCGGCAATCTGCATCGCGCCGGTTGCGGCGCCGGTCTCGGCCAATAACAGCGACTCCGCGTAATAATAACCAATGAAAAAATTCGCTGCGGGCCGCTCGCGCAACATGATGCCGTCAACCGCCGCGGTATACGCAAACTGGTCGGCGGCAATAAAAAAATTGCTCTCGTCAGCATAGGCATCCGGTCGACCAGCCGTCCGGTAGGCGTCTTTGACCATGTCCTGGGCAATGGCCATGACAATGGGCGAGCGGTGCGGGACTGTGATGGCGGTCCCGGACACGGCCGACCGCTTCGCTACCTCGCCCAGCAGAACGGTGGCCGCAATCGTCGACATATTGGACGCGTCGCCGCGACCGGTTAACTCGCCGCTGCCGGTCAGGTAGAGAATCGGGCGGTCCGTTTCCGCGGCCCGGCCAATCGCTTCTTCAATGGCATCAATGCCGGGAATACGGCGGAGAAAGAGCGTGGGCTGCGTCCGGGCCGAGCGAATCGAGAACAGGACGACCGCACCGAAGGTGAGCATGAAGAGAAAATTATTGAGCTTGGCCCACTGAAACCAGTTCGGCTGAGGCACGGCGGAGAACACCGGACTCTCGAGTTGCTCGTCTCCAATGAGCGCACGGATTTTCACAAAGTAGCGCGTCCCATCCAGTAGCGGGCTATCGGCGACCGTGCTGACCTGAAAGAAATGCACCCGCGGTTGTGGGGTGCCGATCACCCACCACGGAGCCGCACGGTCCTTTTCGTGGTGAGTATTGGCCGGAATCGTTGCGACCGGCTGAAATACGCCCTGCTCCCGGTCGCTGAGTACAATCTGGTAATGAGCCTCTCCCGTCTCTTCAAAATCTCCTTGCCAGCGCAGGCCGATGCTGCCCCCGCCGTCTCCCGGCATATCAAAGGCTTCGCCGGTCAGGAGAGGATTGGCGGCCAGCGAGCCCGTCTCCAACAAAAAGACAAGCACCAATCCAAAGAGTAGAAGCGAACCGGGGTGATTGCTTCGGTACCGGGGTCCAGTAGAAGGGTCAGGGGTGTTGAACAAGATACCCATGCTGGCCGGGATGTTCTGCGTTGTCAGGATGACACCCCGGTTTTCAGAGGGATGGATTTCCCGGTTGAACGTGGCGGGGTGGACCCCGCGTGAATAAGCCCAACGAGCCGGGATACGGCATCTCTCCGCTCCAGTATGCCGGCCAAGCGTTCCGTTTCCGTCGGTGCACACACCAGATCAAGAAAAGGCCGCAGCCCGTGAACGATCTGGCTGCTCAAAAAATTGAGCGGTTCGCTGGATTCTAGCAAGAGGACCGCCGGCGTCTCAAGTCTCCGGCTCACAATGGCGTCGGCCACTTTCTGCAGGAGCTGAAGGTCCTGCGGAGAGAGTGATGGTGCCGCCTGGTCAGTAGCAAACGCATGCGCCATCGCACGCCGAAAACGACCCTTAAAGCGCATTATGCAGACCCTGTCGCCAAAGGAATAACCCGCTCATGCGCTAACTCGGCAGCATACCGTATAGCTGCCTCAATGTCCTCACGTTCGACGTGATAGCCTCGCATAATATCGACGGGATCTTCTCCCGCGGCGAGGTTGTCCAACACCACAGCAACCATGATGCGTGTCCCTTTGATGCAGGCTTTCCCGTGACAAATCTTGGGATCAACGCGAATGCGCTCTCTCCAGTTCATACCTGTTTCCCCTTTGTTTGACAGTACTCTTCGCCCTCCGTCTGCCGCTCTTTATATTCAGTAGATAGCTGAACGCCAAGCGCTCAGCTATGATATCCGTCACTTTTTTGACCGCGACACTTGAGGAGACACCCATGCCACAGCCCTACGACATCATTATCATTGGCGGCGGTGCGGCCGGCTTCACGGCCGGCCTGTACGCGGCGCGTGACCGCTGTCGGGCGCTTCTGCTCGAACGTTTTTCTGCCGGCGGGCAGGTGCTCAACTGTGAGCATATCGAGAACTATCCGGGATTTCCGGATGGCGTCGCCGGCTATACCCTAGGGCCGCTGCTGCAACAGCAGGCCACCAGCCTCGGGCTTGAGATGCAACTGACGGAGGTCAGCGCCGTCCGGCGGGACGGCGAAGTACTCGTGCTGCAAACGGACAGCGGAACCTTGCACACCAAAGCACTGATCGTCGCCACCGGATCGAGTTTTTCAGCGCTCGACATTCCGGGTGAAGAAGAATTTGTCGGTAAAGGCGTCTCGCACTGCGCGGCCTGTGACGGCGCGTTTTTTATGGACCAGCCGGTGGCTGTTGTGGGAGGAGGGGATGCCGCGATTGACGAAGGACTCCATCTCACCCAATACGCCTCGCACGTCACGGTCATTCATCGGCGCGCGACGCTGCGCGCCTGTCAGCTTTTACAGGAGCGGGCACAGGCAAACGACAAGCTCTCCTTTTGCTGGAACAGTGTCGTGCGGGCGATCGAAGGTGACACCGGTGTCGAACGGATACAGCTCGAAGACGTGACAACGGGGCAGCCTTCCAGTCTGGATGTCGCTGGCGTCTTTCTTTACATTGGCCTGACGGCCAATACGCAATTTCTGGGAGACCTGGTTCCGCTCAATGCGAAGGGGCAGATTATGACCGATCTCTGGATGCGGACGGCCACGCCCGGCGTCCTGGCCGCCGGCGATGTCCGCAGCGATTCCTCACGGCAACTCGTGTCCGCGGCCGGCGATGGCGCCACAGCCGCCCTTGCAGCAATTCGTTATGTGAGAACGAGAGAATGGCAGTAATGGAGAAGAAGAGGGCCTATCGGAAAAATTGAGCACAAAGCCGCCTTCCATAACCGAACACCCTGTCGATGATCGGCATGTCCATACTACGTATCCTGCTATTTGACGCCTTTTGCAGGGATTACCTCAAGCCAAGCCCTCTGAGCCAAGCGTCAACCTGTCCAAAGGCGTCCTGCTGCCACTGATCCGCTGTGCGATCACCAAGTACGTCGGAACCTTCCACGAATATTCTGACACTGGTCGGTCCGAAATCATCAACGTTGCGGAATTTGTCCGAGATCAGACAGTAGCCTTGCCTGGCCGTTTCAACGTTAAGAAATGACCGGGTGGCGTCGACGAGATCGTCGACGCCACCCGGAAAATTTCGGATGCTGTAGTAGATGTCGTAAGCGTCCTTACGTTTCAGGCGATTGGTGATGGCGTAACCTTTCATGGCCAACAGAGCAGGAATAGACGCCACAGCGATACGAACGCGATTGCTGCCACCATCGGGCATATCGCCTTCGATGGCGACCATCTGATAGAACCTGAGCGCCAGGTCGGCGCCGTCGGCACGCTGTACGGCAAACTGGCTGATAAGCGGTGGAGTATTTTTTGTGATTTCAGCGTCGCGTGGCATCAGGAAGTCGACGACGACATCGATGTCGAGCCCGTCGTCTCTGGCGGGCACGGTGCGAACGAGCTGAAAGCGCTGTAAATTGCTCCGTTGATTGTATCCATGTTCCTGAAGGGCCTCGACAAGTCGAGCGTATTCGCCGTCACCCAGGGCAGACGCGTCAAGACTGAGGTCCACGTCACCAGTGCCGATATGGGGCATGTCAGCCTCGCTCAACAACAGCCAGGGAACAGCGCCGCCGATGATCGCAAACTTGCCTTCAAAGCTGCCAAGGATCTGGCCGATCTCGATTAATACGGATTTAACCGCCGTTGTCGTTCGGTCATCGTAGTCAGCGGCGGATTGAGGTTCTCTCATAACCATGGAAAGCACTTTGTGGCTATATGGTCGGCGGCCTCACGGTCTCTATCGTTGCCGTTCCACAGATCGAGGTAGGTAATGATCGGACTGGTGCAGAAAATGCCCGGTACCGGCTGAACGGCGTCTTCGAACAGACTCTCATCATTCGGGATACGCAGGATGACATTCGCCCCCTTTGCGGTGTGAGTCAGCTTCAACGTCTCTTTCAGCATGCGAACGCCGGGTTCGTCGCCGTAGAAACTATGTGTGCCGCTCCGGGCAAAAGGCGCAAGCCATTGAGCGGCCGAATTTGACGAGTAGATTGCGCGGGGATGCTGTGGGTGTGGATTTAGTTTTCCCGACAACCGCTTGCCGAGTTGTTCCCCGTGGAGATGCGTATATCCGCTGATGCGTTGACCAGCCGGCTGGCGGTAGTTCTCGCGCCATGTCTTCAATAGCGCATTCGGCTGGACAAGGACGACGCCGTCGTGCTGTTTTTCGATCCATTCCCGTGCGAGCAGGGCTTTGCGAACGTTGCTCACGTGGCCGAGGCTCGCATTGGCTGCTTCGGCCAAGTCGGTGACACGCCATGCCCGGTCTGGATCTCGCAGGAGAACCCGCAAGATAGCGGCTGCCTTCGGGGTGAATATTGACCGCAGAGCACGGGTTTCGGACTTTGGTCTGTCTGCGACGGATCGATCTATATAGACGTTGTCGAAAGAGAGGCGCGCGTTACCGACAAGATCGAGATAAGCGACATTGTGATCGGTGCAGATCGACCGCGACTCCGGAGACAGGTAAGAACTGACCAGCATTGGGATGAACTGCCGGGTGACGTCCTGGAGATCGGATCGATGCAAACGCGCCATAAAGCTCTCGAGTTGATAGACGGCAGATCGGGCAAAGCGCGGTGACCCATTTGCTTTGATCTCTATGACGAGCGCATAATTTATACCGCCATGGCTAAAAGCAATCCACTCATCAATCTGGTAAATACTGTAGTCGGACGCCAGAATCTGCTCTTGGCGAACCTCGCTGATGTCTATGTTCGGCACAAGGCCGAGCAAGTCGCGGACAGCGTCCACCACCATGATTTCTATTTCTTTCACTGTTTATCCAACTTTCATTACACGATGAAAATATATATTATAGTGAAAAATATCAAGAGAGTTTCGTTTAAATCGTATTTTTTATTAAAGTGCTGAATGGGTAGACCTAATTGTCCGTCGTCCATACAGCGCGCGGTCGTCTGCACCTGCATGTGGCCCAAATGGTGGCCATGTCAGGCTCTGGCACTTTGACTTCAGGCACCACAAAACCGTCGTGCTTGCCGTTCAAGTAGGCACGGGCATCCTTCAGCCTGCCTATAATCTTGTCAAATGCCTCCTTCATTGACGTTTCCTGTAATCTTCGATCATCTGCTTTGCTAATGACAGGGAAGTTGCTCTGACACCTATAAATGATTAGGATGCGTCTATCATGAACTATGTACCATACGTGATCGAGCAGACCGGTCGGGGTGAACGGACCTATGATATTTATTCCCGCTTGCTGAAAGACCGGATTATTTTTCTTGGCTCCGAGGTCAACGATGCGGTTGCCGATGTGATTGCGGCCCAACTCCTTTTCCTCGAATCCGAAGACCCCGAGCAGGATATTCACCTGTATGTGAACTCGCCGGGCGGCTCGGTGACGGCCGGGCTGGCTATCTACGACACCATGCAATACGTCACCCCCGACGTGTCTACCATGTGTGTCGGCCAGGCGGCCAGTATGGGCGCGGTACTCCTGACCGCCGGAGCACCGGGGAAACGGTTTGCCCTGCCGCATTCCCGGATCATGTTGCACCAACCGCTCGGCGGCGTGCAGGGACAGGCGGCCGACATCGACATCCATGCCAGAGAAGTGCTGCGCATCCGGGAAGAGCTCAACAACATTCTGATGAAGCATACCGGTCAGACCATGAAGAAAATTGAAAAAGATACAGACCGGGATATGTTCATGACCTCCAAGCAGGCATTGGATTACGGCGTGATTGACGAGGTCATTTCCAGTCGCAAGAAAGATGGCGACGAGGAAGGGGATAAGAAAGGCAAGTAGCCACCCTACTCGGTCGCTCCCTCCCCGTATAAATGGCACCAGACGCTATGCTCAGCCGTCCCCTGCCCGCTGCGGACGAGCGGCGGCGGTGTAGTCTTGCAGCGCTCCAGGGCCTGAGGACAGCGGGTGTGAAAGGCGCAGCCTGATGGCGGATTCAGGGGAGAAGGTACATCGCCGGTCAGGACGGTCCGTTGGGTTTGGACCGTCGGGTCGGGGACGGGATTGGCCGACATAAGCGCCAGGGTGTACGGGTGCTGGGGGTTGCGAAAGAGTTCGTCGACCGGAGCGACCTCGACCAGCTTGCCAAGGTACATCACGGCCACACGGTCGGCGATATATTCGACTACGTTCAGGTCGTGGGAAATAAATAAATACGAGAGTCCCAGATCGTTTTGCAGGTCCTGGAGCAGGTTCAGAATCTGGGCCTGAATGGAAACGTCCAGCGCCGAGACCGGCTCGTCACACACGATAAACTGCGGCTCCAGGGCCAACGCGCGCGCAATGCCGATGCGTTGCCGCTGTCCGCCTGAAAATTCGTGCGGATAGCGGGACCGATATGTTGCTGACAGGCCGACCCGCTCCAACAGCGCGCCGACCTGACGGTCCAACGCCTCTCCCTGCGCCAGACCGTGAACCTTGAGCGCCTCGCCGATAATCGCGCCGACCGTCATACGCGGATTCAGCGAGCTGTACGGGTCCTGGAAGATCATCTGCATCTGTTGCCGGGCCTGACGCACCTGTACGCCAGAAAACCGGCAGAAGTCCTGACCTTGGAAAAACACCTCACCACCGGTGGGTTCGATGAGTCGCAGGAGCGTCCGGCCGACTGTCGTTTTGCCGCAGCCCGACTCGCCGACCAGACCAAACGTTTCTCGGGGCTGAATGGTAAACGATACCTCATCCACCGCCTTGACCCAGGCCGAGACCCGCGAGAAGACTCCGCTGCGGACCGGAAAGTATTTCTTGAGATTACGGAGTTCCACGAGGGGGGTTGGGGGTTGGGGAGTGTTGTCCGTTGGCATGGCGCTCTTTCCGTTTCTCCGATTTCTAATCCCCAACCCCTATCTCCTCATGCAACCAGCACGCGGCCTCGTGACCGGGCTCTATCACGCCCAGCGAAGGCTGTTTGGTCGGGCAGTCATCGAGCCTTGCCGGACAGCGGGCGGCAAAGGCGCAACCCGGCGGGTACTGTAAAGGCGAAGGCACACTGCCGGTGATCGCGGCCAGACGTTCGGAGCGGTGACCTCGACGCGGCACGGCGTGGAGCAGCGCCTGGGTGTAGGGGTGCAGCGGGTTGTGAAACAGCGGACGAACCTGGGCGCGTTCGATAATTTTTCCCGCGTACATGACCGCCACATCCTGGGCGAACTGCGCCACCACCCCGAGGTTATGCGTGATCAGCAGAATGGCCATACCCAGCTCGTCCTGGAGCCGGGTGAGCAAATCGAGAATCTGCGCCTGAACCGTGACATCCAGAGCAGTGGTCGGTTCGTCGGCAATGAGCAAGTCCGGACGACAGGCCAGCGCCATGGCGATCATCACCCGCTGTTTCATTCCACCGGACAGCTCGTGCGGATAGTGTTCGAGTCGTTGCCGCGGAGAAGGAATCCCAACGGTTTCCAGTAAGCGCCCGGCTTCCTGGTTGGCCTCGCGTACCGACAGTCCCTGATGAAGTCGAAACACCTCGCCGATCTGATGACCGATAGTGAAAACCGGATTCAGCGAGGTCATCGGCTCCTGGAAGATCATACCGATGGACTTTCCCCGGATGGAGCGCAGCTCTGCCTCGGATAACTGCGCCAGGTCACGGCCGTTGTACATCAGGGAGCCGCTGACGATCCGCCCCGGAGATTCGATCAGGCGCATAATCGACAAGGCCGTAGCCGATTTGCCACAACCCGACTCACCGACAAGCGCCAGAGTCTGGCCCGGCTGAATCTCAAGGTCGATTCCCCGGACCGCCCGGACTTCGCCGTGCTCGGTGAAGAATGAGACGTGCAGATCGGAAATAGTGAGAGTGTGGCTGGGCCATGGCGTTCAGCGGTTCCGCAGGCGCGGGTTGAGGGCCTCGCGCAGTCCTTCGCCAACCAGATTAAACGCCAGAACCACGAGAAAAATGGCGAGGCCGGGAATAAAGAACAACCACGGCGCATCGAAGATAAATCCGCGGCCGCTGGACAGGATATTGCCCCAGGTCGCATACGGCGGCTGCACCCCAAACCCGAGAAAGCTGAGACCCGACTCGGTCAGAATGGCACCGGCCACGCCGATAGTGGCCGAGACCAGTACCGGGGCGATGGCGTTCGGGACCATATGCCGAAAGATGATCCGGCTCTCGGGTAAGCCCAGGGCCTGGGCGGCCACCACAAAGTCCTGTTCCCGCAGGGCGAGAAACTCGGCCCGCACAAAACGCGCCGTCGCCATCCAACTGGTCAGACCAATCACGATCATGATGTTGTAAATGCTCGGCGGGAGGAGGGCCACGACGGTCAGAATCAGAAAAAACGTCGGAAAGCACAGCATGATGTCGGTAAAACGCATGATGAGCGTATCGACCGAGATCAGGCCGAGCTTGACGTTGCCGTAGAAACCGGACAGGCCGCCGAGAATAATGCCGATCGTGACCGAGATGCCGACCGCAATAAAGCCGATCGATAAGGACACAAACGAGCCCTGCAACATGCGTGCAAACACGTCCCGGCCCAGCTCGTCCGTCCCGAGCAGATAGACCCCGCCGAGCGGATGCTGGGCAGCCGGAATGAGGGCTTGGGAGACAGAGGAGAAAGGCGGCAGGAATTTATCCGGCAAGCGAACGGTGGCCGGATCGAAAACAACCACCCACTCGGTCAACACTTTCCCGGCGGCGGCCATCGCGACCAGCAGGACAAGTACGACCAGGCCGCTGAGGGCGAGCCGATCTTTCTGGAAGATGCGCCAGGCTTCCTGCAGCGGAGTTTCGGGCTTCGGCAGCTCCGCCTCCCCCAGGGGGGGTTGGGGGTTGGGGGTTGGGGGTTGGGTAGTGCGAGCAGTTGCCATGAACTCTTTCCGTTCCTCTAATCCCTAGTCCCTAACCCCAAATCCCTAGTCCCTAACCCCTGTTTCCTCGCTCATTGCAACCGGATACGTGGATCAACCACGGCGTAGAGGATGTCCGAGACGAGGGTACCGGCCAGTGTCAGCGTGGCGGCAATAAAGTTAATCGTCAGGATAACGGGAAAATCCCGGGCGAGAATCGCTTCATAGCCCAGTCGCCCGAGTCCCGGCCAGGCAAAGATCTGCTCAAAGATCACCGAGCCGCCGATCAGGCCCGGCAACAAAAAGCCGAACATCGTCACAAACGGCAGCAGGGCGTTACGCAAGGCGTGGCGGTAGATCACACTTTCTTCGGGCAACCCCTTGGCCCGCGCGGTGCGCACATAGTCCTGGCGCACCACTTCGAGCATCTGAGACCGGACGTAGCGGGACAGAATGGCAATGCCGGCAATCGCCGACATCACGGACGGCACGACCAGATGCCATAACCGGTCCATCCAGCGAAAGACCGGCTGCGCGTTTTCCATACCAAAGGTGCGCATGCCGATGATGGGGACGTTGAAGAGCTCCACGACCCATTGAATGGCAAGGTAGGACAGAAAGAAGCCGGGGATGGATATGAAGGCGTAGGCCACAAAGGTCGTGGTGCGATCAAATGGAGAGCCGCGCTGGATGGCGGCCTGAATGCCGGTCGGAAAGGACAGGCTCCACACAATCAGCGTGGCACAAATGAAGAGCGGCAGGGAGTTGAGAAACCGGCGCCAGATTTTTGGCAGCACCGGCTGGCTGTCCTTAAATGATTTCAGCTCGCCGGTTGCCAGGTCGCGCAGCCAGTAAACGTACTGCACGGACAGGGGTTCGTCCAAATGGAAGGCGGCACGAATGCGTGCGATGTCCTCGGGTTTCATGCGCGGGTTGGCGGGATCGACCTCGCTGGGTTCACCGGGCGCGAGATGGACGATCGAGAAGGCGATCATCGAAATGACGACCAGCAGAACCAGGCGTTGGAGAATGGCACGCAACAGAAAAACCCACATGGTTGTCTCAGCCGTCTGTCTTAAAAGTCGGGCGTAAATTCGAGTTTACGCCACTTGTTGAAATAAAAGGCAATGCTGCCGCTTTTGGTGGGGTAGATTTTTTCATAGCGCTCACGACCGTCGGTCGCTCTTTCGACCAGGACAATTTTTTTGTCCAGGACGCGAGTTGCCAGCCCGACGTACAGAAAGGTGTAGGGTTGGTCTTCGGCAATCACCTGGTGCAGGCGATGGGACAGGGCGCGCTGTTGGTCGAGGTCATACTCCTGGCGGATACGGACGATCAGCGCGTCTGCCTCTGCGCTGGTATAGCCGACAAAATTCAACTGCTGGGGCCCGGCCTGACTGGAGTGAAAAATTTGATACAGGTCGGGATCGATGCCCATACTCCAGCCCAGGACAACCGCGTCAAACGAGCCGGTATTGACGAAGTCCTTGAGGAAAACCGCCCACTCAAAGACCTGGGTATTGCATTTGACCCCGATATTTTTCCAGGCGTCCTGAGCGATGGTCATGATATTGGCACGGATCAGGTTACCGTTGTTGGTGATGAGATTGAATTCAAACACCTGCCCGTCTTTCTCCAGCCAGCCCTCGCTATTGCGTTGCCAGCCCACTTCTTCGAGCAGGCGTTGCGCGCCCTCCGGGTCATACGGGATGGGAGGAATCGTCGGGTTATACCACTCGGTCTGACGCGGGTAGGGCCCGGTGATCTGCTCGCCTTCTCCGTACAGCAGATAGGTAATGATCTCATCGACATTAATGGCCATGCCCAGGGCGCGCCGCACCCGCTTATCGGCAAATAAGGGGTTGCGATTATTATAGCCGATATAGGAATAGCCAAAGCCCAGGCTGGAAAACGACTGATACGCTTCCTCGTGTTTGTATCGGGCCACCTGGTGCGGCTGCACGCCGTAGGCGTCGATGGCGCCACTCTTGAATTCAACCTCTTGGGTCAGCAGCTCGGGGATGACGCGGAAATAATAGTGTTCGTACTCGGGGGCACGCTCCCAGTAATCTTCGTTACGAACGAGATGGATAAACTCATCTCCCTGCCACTCGACAAACCGGAAGGGACCGGTCCCGAGCGGCTGACGGTTAAACTGGCTGTCGCGCATTCCAAAACTGGCGCGTGCCGCGTCCGACAGCCCGCGCTCGGCCATTTCTTTTTCCATTGCCGCCTCATTCAGCAAATGCTCGGGCAGAATTCCCATCATCCAGGCGTTAATGGCCGGCGAATACAGGCGCTTATAGGTGACTTGGACCGTATGGGGATCGAGAATGTCAATCCGTTTAATCGGCTCATAGTCCGAGGTCCGGGGTGAGATATTGCGCGGGTTCATAATGGCTTCATACGTGAACTTGACATCGCCGGCGTCGAACGGATGGCCGTCATGAAAGCGGGCGTCCTGTCGCAAATGAAACAAAATGATCGGGTTATGCTCCGCCACGGGCAATAATGCCGGAAACTGCGGCTGCACTTTCTCGCGCAGGGCGGCATCGGCAAGCGTGATGTGATCGGCGTAGGGGAAATCCTGGAAATAGGCTGCACCCAGGAGCGGGGTCAGGCGCGTAAAGAAGTCCTGGTCCACCCTGCTGAGGATGAACTCGACCCGCTGCGGAGTCCGAATCGTCACCTCAACCGGGGTTGGAGACGGGTTTCCCTGGGCGTCCGGTTCCACAAGGGTGAGCGTCTCGTTTTTTTCCTCGGCAGGCAGGAGTTGGAAAGAGAGGAGCAGGCCGTCCAGTTCGGGCAGGCTGCCGTTCGCCTGCGCCTGGGAGAGGACCTCAATCAGCCGCTCCCCAGTCGCAGGGCTCCCGTCCGGCAGGGTCATCTCGGGCCGGGCAAGCAGGTAGGCTTTTTCGGTAATCGACCAGTCAGTCGCCAGCCGGCCGCGCAGGTTCAGGTTTTCGTCCATATCGAGCAGGCCGTCGAAGACGAAATCCGTAATGCGGCTGCTCGCCCCATCCGCGTTCAGAATGGGATTCAGAATCTTGGCGTCGGCAATAGACCCCTCGATATAGGTGCGCAGCCGGGCCGGATTGCCCACCGACTGCTTTTCATAGCTCGGCACCCAGAAGTACGACTGCAACAAGAGCACAAGCAGTATCAGGGGGGTCAGAATCAAGGCGCGTTTGACGTTCATAACCGGGTAGGGGCAGGCTCCTGTGCCTGCCCAAACAGGGCAACCACGGGGGGTTGCCCCTACAATTTTCCTTGAAAGAGTAAACGTATCAACATCTCAGTGGGTATTGGAGGATACGTTTACTCTTTTTCCCAATACGGCTCGGTATCGAGCGGTGGTTTGGTGTCACTGAGTTGAAACAGCACGCCACACGCGCTTTTCGGCGAGATAAAGGCGTCACGGAAATCCGACTCGTCCAGATGCTTATCGACCACACGCACCCCTTTGCCTTCGAGAAACGAAACTTTTTCTTTGAGGTCCGGGGTTTGGAGCGTGATATGATGTATGCCCTCACCCCGCTTTTCGAGGAATTTGGCGAGAAAGCCATCCGGATCGATCGGCTCCAGGAGTTCGATCGTGAAGCCCTGGAGGTCAAAAACCATAAAGCGAAACGTGCCGCTGCGCTCAACACGTTCAAACACGAACTTTGCCCCGAGTATCCCCTCAAAAAACGTCCGCGCCTGTTCGATGCTGCGCACTGCAATGCCGACGTGATCCAGCCGGCCAAGTGGTGGGCTGTCCTCTGCCATGGCTCCTCCCCTTCGACTAGGCTCAGGACAGGCTTTACGCCTGCCGCGCTCGGAGAGGGTGTAGCGTGTTTGGACCGTTGAAGGCAAGAGAGGTACGCCGCGCTTTTCCCCTTTACTGTTTCCCCGCGGCTGGTCCATAATGCGGGCGAAAGGAGACCGACCTATGGAGCATGCCCTGCCGAGCGGTCCGGCCCCAAGCCGACTTAAAGTCTGGATTGAAGCCTCTCGTCCCTTTTCGTTCACCGCTTCTGTGACGCCCGTGGTGATCGGATCGGTCTTGGGCGCGCTGGACGGCCCTTTTTCCTGGGGACGCTTTTTTGTGGCGCTGTGTGGCGCGCTCTTTATTCATATTGGGACCAATATGGTCAACGACTACTACGACCATCAAAGCGGCGTGGATACGCTGGCATCCCAGAGCGGCAGTCAGGTCCTGCCGCGCCAATTGCTCTCGCCCGACGAAATGTATTGGGGCGGGATTATCGCCTTTGTCCTTGGCAGTGTCTTCGGTCTGGCGCTGGTCTGGCTGTGTGGCTGGCCCATTCTCGCCCTGGGTGTGGCCAGCGTGCTGGCCGGGTATTTTTATACGGCCAGGCCGCTCTCGCTCGCTTATATTGCGCTGGGTGAAGCCACCGTGTTTGTCTTCATGGGAACGGTGATTATTATCGGCGCCTATTATGTCCAGCGTGAGGCGTTTGCCCTGGCTCCGGTGCTGATCTCGCTGCCGGTCGGCTGTCTGGTTGCCGCCATTTTACAGGCCAATAATATCCGAGACATTGAGGCCGACACCTCCCACGGCAAAAATACGCTGGCGACGCTGGTCGGGCGTCGCGCGGCCAACTGGGAACTCGCCGTCTTGATCTATGGCGCGTTCATCCTGACCGGGCTCCTCGTCTTTTCCGGCTATGCGCCGTGGTCGATTGTGCTGACGTTTTTATCCGTTCGGCTGGCGATTCCGGCGGTGCGGCGCGTGTTTCAAGAAGACGAACTGCTCGGTATAGACGAGCAGACGGCAAAGCTGCACCTCGAATACGGCGCCCTGCTGATTGTCGGTCTCCTGCTCAGCCGCTTCGTCGGCTAGCAGCGGCGTGGAATTGACATCACCTCCGGGCAGACTTAGCGTATACTTATACGACTAGTGAGCGCTCGCCTCGGCTGAAATTGAGCGCGGAGGAGAAGACAGCCATGCTACGCACCACGCTTTTACTCGGTGCCCTGACCGGCCTGATCATGCTGATCGGACAGTATTTCGGCGGCTCTCAGGGGCTGACCATTGCCTTTATCTTTGCCGTCATCATGAACTTCGGCAGCTACTGGTTTTCGGACAAGATCGTCCTCAAAATGTACGGCGGTCAGCAGGTCTCGGAAGCCGACGCCCCGCAACTCCACCGCATTGTTCACGCCCTGACCGTTCGGGCCGGGCTGCCCATGCCCAAGCTGTATATTATCCCCTCCGAGGGGGCGAACGCTTTTGCTACGGGTCGGAATCCCGAAAACGCGGCCGTGGCGGTCACCCAGGGTATTCTGCGTGTCATGAATGAGCGCGAGTTGACCGGCGTCCTGGCGCATGAACTCGCCCATGTGAAGAATCGCGACATCCTCATCAGTTCCATTGCCGCGACCCTGGCCGGGGTCATCATGATAATTGCCAACATGGCCCAGTGGGCCGCTATTTTTGGCGGGTTCAGCCGCAGCGATGACGACGAAGGCGGCGGCGGGATGCTGGGTCTCATTCTGATGGCCATCCTGGCGCCGCTGGCGGCCACGATTATCCAGATGGCCATCTCTCGCACGCGCGAATACGCCGCGGACCGGAGCGGCGCCCAGATGAGCGGCGACCCCGAGGGTCTGGCTTCAGCTCTGGAAAAGCTCGGCTTCGCGTCCGAGCGCACTCCCATGGAGGCCTCGCCTCAGACGGCCCACTTCTTTATCGTCAACCCGCTGTCCGGGCGGTCCATGGCAGGGCTGTTTACCACCCATCCGCCGCTGGAAGAGCGTATCGCACGGCTGCGGGCGATGTCCGGACGCATGGCGTAACGGCCTCGATTTTCACGATCATATGTAGGGGCAGCCTTGTATGGCTGCCCTTTTTTGGTCGTTCACTTCACCGCCAAGGGGTTGAGCGGGCTGCCGACCGCGTTGGGGATGTTGAGCGGCGGGGCGACCCACAGGAATTCGTACACGCCGTCATCGGCGCAGTCTTCTGCCAGGGCTTCGAACGTAAAAATCTCACCCAGCGAGAGACCGAGGTCACGGATGGCGACCTGATGAAAGGGGATGAATTCGTCGTCCACTTCGGACGGCAGCCGTTCGACGGCGATATTGTCCACGGCAATGCAGGCAATTTCCTTCCGATGTATCCATTCCGCGGTTGAGACCGAAACGCCGGGCTGGGCGTGGAAGTAGGCTTCCTTCTGTTCCGGTGTTTCGAGCGTATACCAATACGGCACCCAGCCGGTACGCACGCATAGCGCGTCGCCACTTTTGACCTCGACGTTCTGCGCCCGGCAGCAGCCGTCCAGGTCTTCGACCGTAATCGGATAATCAGCCGGGAGATGTCCGTCGGCTTCGCAGCCTTTGTAGCGGACCATGTCGAGCAGCACACCTCGGGTGACAAACGACTGGTAGAGCTTGCCAATATCGTTCTTGGACGCCCCACCGTGGGCGGTGATGGCGCTGGCCGGCACGTCGTTGTAATACTTGCCGTCGTAGCCCACATGGGCCAGGCTGTCCCACTGGGTCGAGCCTTGCAGATACATGGTGATATAGTCGTCGTTGGCAATGGCGGAACCCGCCAGACCGACTTCCTTGACCGGGACGTTGAGGATCGACATAAACCGCTGGGGCGGGGTGCGGGTAGGAAAGACCGGTCCATCCTGATCAATCGGAATGCAGCAGCAGAAGACCTGCCCCTTGCGAACCAGTCTGGCCGCGGCGACAATCACCTCCGGCGTAATGAAATTGGCCGTCCCCTTTTCATCATCCGTTCCCCACCGACCCCAGTTTGAGACTTTTGGTATGGCTTCGCGTCCAGGCATACTCGCCCTCCTTTTTTGGAATATGCCGTTGTTATAGCGGAGCCGGAGCAGCGCTTGTAGTGGACGCTTCCGCTCAGGAGCGGTCTTCTCTAGAGGGATTCAAGCACCGTCAGCAGCTCGTCCAAACCGCGGACAACGTGGTAGTCGTCGGTGCTCTGCTGGCGGCCGGAGCGGTGAATCAGGACCGGGGTAAGTCCGGCCTGCTGCGCCCCGACAATATCCAGCTCATAGCTGTCACCGATATGCAGGGCTTCTTGCGGGCGAAGATCACACTCCGTGAGTGCTTTCTGAAAGATGGCGGGCTCGGGCTTGGCCGCCCCGGCGCGCGTCGAGGCAATAATAGGGTCGAAGAAGTGGCCGATGTCCAAGCCGTTAAGCACGCCAAACAGGCGGGCGTCGAAATTTGAAATCACCCCGAGACGATACCCACGCGCGTGCAGGGCCGCCAGCGTCCGGCGGGCTTCCGGATAAAGTTGCCACGCCTGCGGTTCGGCAAAGAAATCGTACAGGGCGTTAAAGTAGGCTTCAAAACCGGGAAACGGGCCGAGCGGGGCAAAGACCTGCTGGACCACGTCGTGCCACCAGGCTTTCTCCAGTCGTGGAATCTGGTCCGCTTCCGCACCGGGAAAGGCCATGGGCGGCGCGGTGGCAAAGCAGCGTCGAAAGCCGTCTTCCAGGGCCCGGACACTGACGGCCTTGCCGTGCTCACGGGCCAGCCGAGCGTAGGTCTCGCCGACCGAACCGTTGACGCGTAACAGCGTGCCCGCGGCGTCAAAAAATACAACGCGAATATCCATCCGGCTAGGCCGTCTTCAGTATCTCGTCCAGCGCGGTCAGTAAGGCGTCAATATCGTCCCGGCTGGTATAGTAATGAATCGAGACCCGCAGCCCGCCGACCCCGGAGCAGTACCGCACGGTCGGATAGATGTTCCGGGCTTCCAGCGCCTGGTTGAGTTGATGGACCCGGTCCGCGTCCGGAAACGGCTCGCAGGTAACAATGCCCGAGCGCAGCGCGTGCGCCTCTTGAGTCCAGACCTTGATGTCGCGGCGTCTCAGCTCTTCTATCAGAAAGTCGCCCAGCGACAGAATATGCTCGGTGACGGCGGTCGAGTCGAGTTGATTGACATAGGCCAGCGACTCTGCCAGGCCTGCGGTCCCAAGGTTCTTGGGCATGCCATGGACCTCAAACCGGCGGGCGTCCGAGGCCAGGGGCAGGGACATAAAGGGCGTCAGCCCTGGGTCGCCAAGATAGCGAAGCCACCCTTCCGGCGGCTCGGCCAGCGCGAACAGGCCATGAGCCAATCCGGGTTCGACCTGCTCCTGGACCTCCGAACGGATGTATAAGAGCCCGATATTAAACGGCGCGTTCAACCATTTCTGGGCACCCGCGGCCAGGAAGTCGACGCGTAGCGTGGAGACATCGAGCGGCAGGGCGCCCAACTGCTGAATGGCATCCACCACCAGAAAACAGCCCCGCTCTTCGGCCAGGTGTGAAAACGCGGCCAGATCCATACGCAGGCCGTTGATCCATTGCACCGAGCTCACCACAATCGCGCGGGTATGTTGGTCTATCAACCGGGCATAGTCATCCACACCAATCAAGCCGTCCCGATGACGCGCAACCCGAACCTCAACCGCCTGGTGCTTCTGGGAGTGGGCGGCGCTGATGGCAACCTGCGGATACTCCAGGTCGCACAGCACGATATTGTCACCAGGGGCAAAAGGGATGGCGGCCAGGGCGGTATTCAACCCCATGGTGGTGTCGTCGGTAAAGGCGATTTCCGTGGGCTGAGCCCTGAGCAGCCGAGCGGCTTCCTGTCTGGCCTGAACGCTCGGTTTGCCGAGCGCCTGATAATAGGCTGGGTAACCCATCTCGGCCGGCCCCTGACCGAGCAGAGTCGCTGCGCGTTGGACGGCCTGGGTTGCCGACTTCGGCGGCAGCCCAATCCCGGCAGCGTTCAGATAGACCTGTTGCGTTGTTCCCGGAAAATCCGTGCGTACCGCGTTTACGTCAAACATACGCCCTCCCAAAGCACCAGTGCTGTCAAACTTCGCCCACCATCGGTTGGCTCGACGCATTTGTCAATAAAGACCATGCGCAGCTTGACTTTAATGATACACCACGCGCTCTTCACCGGACGAGGTAATGGCACTCAGTAGGCGGTCAATGGCGATCCGAAGCTGGCGCTCATTCTCTTTGAGCCGAGGCTCTACGTCAGCACTTGGTCGGCTCTCTCCGGCTCGCTCCCGGAAGGCGTCGAGCTGGATTTCCAGGCGCTCGGCAAGTAAACGATCCGTATCCGCCAAGGCGGGCAGACTGAGGCGTCCAGTGTCCAGTTCATCCGCAACAGTCAGCAAACGGTTGAGTAAGCCGGTGTGGTATTTGCCGACTTCGGTCAGCAGGGACGCGTCTTGGCGGATGGGTTTAAGAAAAAAGGCGCTCCCAAACGCCTGGGCCGCCCCGGTCAGGTCGCCTTGTTCAAGCAGTTCATCGCCGCGCTGACAGCGCAGACTCTGACGGCGAAAAGCCGCCCGTTCGAACAGGCCGCCAAAGGAAGCACGGAATCCCCCTAGAAAAACCTTGCCCAAGAGATAAACGAGGCCAATACTGATGGCCAGAAAGCACAGGCTCAGGAACAGCGTGAGAGCAGACACATCCGGCATGCCGTTACCTTACCACCTCTTCCATCGGAGGGTAGTGGGGAGAGTGACACAGAAGCATCATTGCCCGCCAGCGGAGGCTTTCTTTTCCGGTCGTTCTCACGCACTGTAGACCGAAGTGATAGTGTTATGATTCCGCTCCGTGACACGGTCCCGGCCCAATCGTTTCCCCTGGTGACCCTCAGCTGTATCGGTCTGAATGTTCTCGTCTTTGTCTATGAGCTGGGGTTGGGGACAAGCCTGGGACGATTTATCGCCGTGTACGGCTTTGTGCCCGTCCGCTACTTTTATCTCTCCGAAACCGAACCGTGGAATCTCCTGACGCGCTTTGGCCCGCTGTTCAGCGCCATGTTTATCCACGGCGGCTGGTTGCACCTGATCGGTAATATGTGGATGCTGTGGATCTTTGGCGACAATGTTGAAGATCGCCTGGGGAAAGGACGCTATCTGGCCTATTACCTCGGCTGCGGCGTGGCCGCGACCTCTTTGCACGCGCTGACCGCACCGGACTCCCACCTGCCTGTTGTCGGCGCGAGCGGGGCGATTGCCGGCGTCATGGGCGGCTATTTCGTGCTCTTCCCTCGTGCCCGCGTGGTGACCCTCATTCCCATTCTTTTCTTCTTTCAGATCATCTCGGTCCCGGCTGTCATCTTTCTCGCACTGTGGTTCCTGGTACAGTTGGTGCAGGGTCTGACTACTGCAACCGTCAACATAAGCGGCGGGGTAGCGTGGTGGGCACACGTCGGTGGTTTTGCTGTCGGGGCACTTCTGCTTTTGCCGGTTCGACGCTCTCGCCTCCGTTGAGCCTCTGTAACCAGGCCGCGGCGCAGATGTCTTGTATAAAGAAACCGCTAGGCAATGCCCTGCTCAATATACTCACGGGAAAACCGGACATAATTATTCGCCGAGCGGTGGAGCGAGGCAACTTCCTCGGGTGTGAGTGAACGTACGACCTTACCCGGATTCCCAAGTACCAACGAATGGGGTGGGATCTTCGTTCGCGGGGTAACCACCGCGCCGGCGCCAATCAGACACTCTTTCCCCACTTCAGCCCCGTCCAGGACAATCGCGCCCATGCCGACCAGGGTAAAATCACCAATGGTGCAGGCATGGACCACGACATTATGGGCGACCGACACGCCGTCCCCGAGAATAGTTGGGATGCCACCGCTAAAGACATGAACAGTGGTGTTGTCCTGGATGTTAACCCGTGCCCCAATGCGGATCGCGCACACATCACCACGGACCACGGCATTAAACCAGACACTGGATTCCGGACCGATCCGAACATCGCCGATAATCTGGGCACTCTGCTGGATATAGGCGCTGGAATCGATCTCAGGGGTCATCCCGTGGTGTGTGATAATCATAGCCCTCTCCGTTCTGTCGGATCGTCTTAAGCGCTGCCTTACCCTGGGTCAAGGAGACTGGCCTATGGCGGGATGGCCAGTCCATGCCCCATTCCCTCTTGTTCCCGTGTAGAGAAGAGTTTAAGGTCAAACACAGAGACGAAAGCAGGCGTACCATGAGCCGGACTTCTCTTTTCGCTAGCCTCGTGTGTGGGGCAGGACTTGTCCTCCTGAGCGCGACCCAGGTTTTCACCCAGGAGAGAACGCTGCAAACCGAAGGCTGGCAAGGCAAGCGGCCACCGCCTGTGGAGCAGCGAACCCCCACTCCAGCCCCCCAACGGCTGGCTCCCACCGGTAAGCAGGTGCTCGAAATTCCCGTTCAGCCCCAACGTCCCGCCCTGCCGCCGCCGAGTCAGCAAGCGAGTCTTCCGCCGCGTTCCCAGCCCCTCCGCCCGCCTCCCAAGCAACTCGTGACCGTCACCGTGACAGATCAAAACGGCGGCTACGTGCCCGGCCTGCAAACGGGCGATTTCGTGGTGTACGAGGGCGATACGCGCCAGGAGATTACCTACTTCAATACCGGTGAGAATGAACCGGTCAGTCTGGGCTTAATCGTGGATTCGAGCGGCAGTATGCAGAATAAAATCGGGCATGCCCGCCACGCCCTACAGCGGTTTATCAGCTCGATTAAGCCGCAGGATGAGGGCTTCCTGGTCGGGTTCAGCGCCCAGCCGTTTGTGCTGCAAGACTTCACTGACAGTCGGATGCTCCTGGCCCAGGGCATCGGCCTCCTCCGTCCACGGGGCGGGACCTCCCTGTACGACGCGATTCTCACCGGCCTGCGACGGATGCGGCAGGGCAAACACCGCAAGAAAGCCCTGATTGTGATGACAGACGGCATGGATACCGCAAGTCTGTCCTCCCTCGCGCAAACGATTGCCGTCTCGCAACGGGCCGGCGTGCTGATTTACACGATTGGGATCGGTAATCCGCACCATCGCCTCACGCCCGGTGGAAGCGGTTTCGCCATCGGTCCATTCGGTGTTGTCGTTGGTGGGCATGATGAGCGGGTGGATTCACGAACGTTGCGGCGGTTGAGTGATGAAACCGGCGGACGCCACTTCCTGCTCAATACCCGGGATGTGCTCAGCAGCAGAACCGTGCTTGATACGGCGACCCAGACGATCTCGCGCGAACTCCGCTTCCAGTACAGCCTCGGCTATGTGTCCTCGGGGAGTGGCAATCAGTACCGGAGTGTCCGCGTAGAGAGCACCCGGCCCGACGTCGTGATCCGCACGCAAAAGGGCTACGTGGCCGAGTAAAGAGTGAACGTGTCCTCCAATGAGCATGGATAATGCTGGACACGTTTACTCTTTATAGCGCGACGGAGACGGACGGCTCGGCCCCATTATTTTTTCTTCAGCAGATTCTCGCGGACCTTTTCGCGGTCGAGCGGCGTGGTTGCCAGCGTATCAAAGATGCTGGCAAGGGCTTGCACACAGCGGACAAAATCCGGCCAGACCGCCTGGGGACTGGTAAAGGTCAGGTGGGTCGAATGAGCGCCTTCGTGGGTATGCGCCTCTCCGCCGTCACGCGCGCTTTTGACATCAAACGGCCGCGCCGTTGTTGTAATCGTGAGGTGGAAGACATCTGAGTCCTCCTCACCCACCGGACGACGCAGCTCCATGGATAAGTCACCATCGCCACCGTCTACCTCAACGATATACCACTCGCCCGGATAGGCGCTGGAGACCTTGATTTTGGGAAGCTTTTCGGTTGGATCGGTTGCCATGAGTTACTACCTAAAAAATAGGAAGGCCCTTCACAGGGCCTTCCTCGTTTGAATTCGCTCGCCTGTGGATCAACTTCCGGGTTGATCCTGTCTACCTCGCAGTAGCGTCCGCGTCCGGAGTGTGGAAGTTCAAAGAACCGCTAGGGAAGCGCATTCGCTCCCTTACGCTCATTTTCAACGACTTCCATTCTTGGTTGGGAACCCCATTCCTGACCGTGAACCCTAGGCAAAGCTCTTTCTGGAACAATTTTTTACCAAAACAACAGAAAAGCGTCAATAACCAAATGGCATTTTGGAAAAGTTTTTTCAAAAAAAAGTCCTTTTGAAATAAGGAGTTCGTCAACTTAAAATGGTGTTGTTAAAAATAGCTGTCCCAAAATAACAGAATGTTCTAAATTCGCCCCGCAGCTCTGGACCAATGCGACACAAACAATACTTTTTGTGAATCTTCAGGTATTGACCCTGGGGGTGGAGTTCGCTAGGGTGCTGGGTGCGTAGAGACGTCCGGAGTGTGGGAACCCCGCCGTCTTGAGCCCTAGGCCCGGATGTTTTCATTCGGGCCTTTTTTTGACCCTTCTCCGTATGTTTTCCAGGCGTTTCAGTACCTTTTTCATGCCGACCGGCACCTTTAAGGAAGAACGATGAAGACGATTTTTGTCTCGCCTCACGCGGCTCATGCCGATGCGCGTTCGCTCTCAGAAGCCCTCCGGCAGGCTCAGCCGGACGATGTTATCCTGATCGAGCCCGGCCGCTACTCCCCGTCTCTGACCGGAGAGCGTTTGCCCTTAACCGTTCCGCCCGGCGTCCGGGTTCAAGGCGCTGCCAGACAGGAATGCATTATTGACGGAGAGGGACACTTCGCCCCGTCCTTTCATCCGATCCAACCGGAGCAGTCGGTCGTCGTCCTCGCAGACGGGACGAGTCTGAGTGGCGTGACCGTCACCCAGGGCGGTGGGCACGGAATTGGCGTTCCCCCGTCCGCCTCGGTTACGGTTCGCGCGTGCACGATCAGCAACCACGGGGATCACGGTATTTTCTTATGCGGGGTCACTGCGGCGACCATAACAGACTGTGATTTTTCAGACAACGGACTGGAACGCTTCGAGCCATCCCTGCCGCGCGGAACGGGCGCGCGCCAGGGCCACCATATTTTTGCCGAAGCCCGGGCCGACCAGCGCAACCATCTCCTCATTACCGGCAATACCATGCGCCGCTGCTTTGCCGACGGTCTCGCCTTTATCTGTTTCTTTCCCGAACCGGACGCGGTGTCCTTTGACGCCGCGATCCTGCGCAATACGATTGAAGACTGTGAACGGGGCGGCCTGCTGTTCTCGTGTTCTTTCGGACCGTCGTCCAATCGGCAGGCGCTGACCGTCGCGGACAACACCCTCCGGGGTAACAAGCAGTTTGGTATCAACATCCTGACCGCCATTCCCCTGGCGGAGAAAGTACCCCAGCACGGCCAGCTCACCGCCCTGCTTTCGGGCAATACGATTACCAACAGTCCGGTGGGCATCGCCGTTCACGGGGCGCTGGGAGAGGCCCGGCATAACACCTGTCGCATTGTGATTGATCGGAATGAGATCGCCGACTGGAAGGCACACGCGGTCCGTCTGGTCGGTGGGTCCGGCCTGGACAACGTCGAGACCACGGACAACGAGGTTGTCGCGACGCTCTCCCGGAATGTTTTCAACGGCAAGTCTCCGGCCGTTGTCATGCAGGGCGCAGGCGGAACGGCGCACAGTCACACCAGCCGGAATAAGGTCACCGCCCGTGTGCTTGCCAACGATCTCGGTAGCACCGGCGACTCGCCGATTCTGGTGAGCAACGGCCGACCCGATAATCAGGCCGAGGTCCAGGCAGCGGCAGACCTCTATGTACGCCGGGATGAGGACCTGCTGGGTTGAGGCGGACTCGCCCAACGCTTTACGGCCCCGGTCCGACGCGCTATGACGGCGGCTGGACACCGGCGGCCCAGGTGACGACTCACCACTCGACGCTCCGCTGTCCTGACCAAAAAAAGGAGGTATCACATGATTCGTTTGACCTTTGTCCTGCGTCGCAAACCGGAGATGTCACGGGCCGAATTCCAAGAGTACTGGCGTAACGTCCACGGCCCCCTAGTGGCAAAGAGTTCCACCGCGCTGAACATGCTGCGCTACGTCCAGGTGCACACCCTGGACGACCCCATTAACGACCAGCTCGCGGAAGCCCGAGGCGGCATGGAGGAACCCTATGACGGCGTGGCGGAGGTGTGGTGGCCCAACCGCGCGGCGCTCACCTCAGGCCTGGACAACGCGGACGGCCGGGCCGCGGCAAAAGAACTCGTCGAGGATGAGGCGCGCTTCATCGACCTGGCCCATTCGCCGTTGTGGTTCAACTACGAATACCCGCAGGTCAACCCGATACCGGAAGAAATGGTGGCCCGAGAATCCGGCCCGTTGGTGAAAATTTTCTTTTGTTTGCGCCATCCGGAGCATCTCAGCCTCGAACAGGCCCAGCTCTACTGGCGTACCAACCACGGCCCGGTCATTCGAGGCGTAGCCCAGGGCATGGGCATGCAGCGCTATTTCCAGGTGCACTACTACGCAGACGAGTTGGAAGACCAGCTGCGGGCCAGCCGCGGGACAACCACCCCACCCTACACCGGCCACGCCGAAGCCTGGTTCAACCGGGCCGACCTGGCCACGCTGGCCAACATCCCGGAAGCCAAACGGGCCATGGAGATCGCGGTCGAGGATGAGTCCCACTTCATTGATTTTCCGCGCTCGGCCATGTGGATAGCCAAAGAGCGCGTCTTCATTGATCGCCGATAGACGCCCTCGCTCTGCGAGCGGATGCAGGCCGGCATCCCTCCATCCGTCCGCTTGAAAGGCAGAGGTTTTTGTCTATGTACGCAGCAATCTTCTATGCTGCCTTGAGTGCTCTGATGATGGCGTCCACGCTCTTGGCTGACGAGCGCGTATCCCCTCACGAAGAAAATACCCCAACCTTTGCGGTGGTCGGTGGACATATTGTGGGCCACGGGAAAGCAACGCTGGTCGTTCGGGCTGGCCGCATCGAAGAGATTACATCGGCAGCGCCCAGCAATACTCTACGCACCGTGAACGCCACCGGCCGTTATCTTGCGCCCGCCTTTATCGACAGCCACGTGCATTTAGCCTACCGCTTCAGTGCTCCTGAACTCGCGCGTGGGGGTATCGCGGCGGCGGTTGATTTGGCCGCTCCGATTGCGTTCCTGACCAAAAATCTGAGTCCGCTCCAAACACTACTTGCCGGCCCGATGGTGACCGCCCTCACCGGCTACCCAACCCGGAGCTGGGGAAGCGATGGCTACGGAATGGAAATTAGTGGGGTGCAGGCGGCCCGAGCAGCGGTGGACCACCTGCATGCGGCAGGAGCGCGGGTTATCAAGCTGCCGGTTGGCGACGCAACAGGTGGGGGCGCCCTCTCAATGGCGAAAAACCCCTCCATACTCAGCGATCAGGAAATGAAGGCCATTGCCGACCAAGCGCATTCATATGGCATGCGCGTTGTCGCGCACGCGCTTAATGATATTGATGTGCTGCGAGCGGCGGTGGCTGGGGTCGATGTGCTGGCACATACCCCAACCGACCCCCTCAGCGATCCGACAGTGCAGGCGTGGTCCGGACGCGCGGTCATTTCCACCCTGGCCGCCTTCCCCGATTTAGCCGAGCCGGCGGAGAACCTGCGCCGTTTGCGGGCCGGCGGGGCCACCGTGCTGTACGGTACGGACATGGGCTATACGACCTTCCCTGGGATTAATCCCCAGGAGCTCGAACTCTTGGGCAAGGCCGGTCTTGATAATGAAGCAATTCTCGCTGCCGGGACGACGATACCAGCACAATTTTGGGGTTTCGGGGACGGTCTTGGTACCCTCGCCGCCGGGCACGCCGCCAGCTTTCTCATTCTCGACGCAGACCCTGAACGCGATCTTCTGACGCTTTCCCGGCCGGTGGCGGTGTATCTTGATGGGGTACACCTACCCCCAACCACTCAACAATCAGGAGCCGAGCGAACAGCAGACTCTCCGCACTGAGGTGTTCAATGGCCTCGTTTGAGAATCTGACAGCGCCACTTTATTTCAACACAAACCCGTCGTAGCCCTGTTCCGCAACCTCGTCGCATTTTTTCCGGTAGGCCGGGGAGCCGCCGGCATACATGAGGAAGGTCCGTTTTTTGCCGGGGATATTCGCCCCCACAAACCAGGAGGGGGTATCGAGTAGAATCGTGTCCTGGGCCACCTCATCGACGTGAGCCGTCCAGTCGGCTTCGGCCTCCGGGGTCGCAACGATCTGGGCATAATCGTGCTCGCGCATATAGCGCAGGCAATCGGTCACCCACTCGACGTTCTGCTCGATACAGCGCGGGATATTGCAGAAGGTGGCCCCGTTGTGAGGACCGACAACCGTGAACAGGTTGGGGAAGCCGGCACTCTGCAAGCCGAGATAGGTGCGCGGCCCGTCGGCCCACTTGTCCTTGAGCGTCCGGCCGCCTACCCCGCGAATATCGATCTTATTAAACGCTCCGGTGACCGCATCGAAGCCCGTGGCGTACACGATGACATCGCACGCATACTCGGCGTCGCTGGTCTTGACGCCCGTGGGGGTGATGCGTTCGATCGGGGTCTCGTTGAGGTCAACCAGGACCACGTTGTCCCGATTATACGCCTCGTAATAGCCGCTCTCTAAGGGGACGCGCTTGGTTCCCCAGGGGTGGTCCTTGGGCACCAGCTTTTCGGCGACCACCGGGTCGTTGACCCGCTCGCGGATCTTATTGCGGACAAACTCCGTCATGGTGGCGTTGGCCTTCAGGTCAGACATGGTGTCGCCGAAGTTGCCGAACCATTTGGCGAAACCGGGCTGGGCCCACAGCTCTTCGTAGCGCGCCAGCCGTTCTTCCTCGGACACTTCGAGCGCCGAGCGCGTATCAAAGTCGTGCAGAAAGCTGGCAAAGGTCTCCCGGCAGCGTTTGAAAATCTCGGGATAGTTGGCTTTGATTTGCTGCTGGGTCTCGGGGTCTATCGGTCCGTTCCTCAGCGGCGCGCAGTAATTGGGCGTGCGCTGGAACACGGTCAACTGGCCTACATTCTTGGCGACTTCGGTGATGAGTTGGACGGCGGTCGCACCGGTGCCGATGACACACACCCGCTTGTCGCTGAAGTCCAGGGGCTCCTTGGGCCACTGGCCCGTATGGAAACTCGGGCCGGTAAAGCTGTCACGGCCCGCAAAGTCGGGAGTATACGGCGCGGACAGGACGCCGATGGCGGTAATCAGAAATCGCGCCTGCACCCGCTCGCCGGTGTCGGTCCGGACCTGCCAGCAGTGTGTGGCCTCGTCATAGCTTGCCGCAGTGACGCGGGTGCTGAACCGGATGTCGCGGCGGAGATCGAACTTGTCCGCCACATGATTGAGATAGCGCTCGGTCTCGGGCTGGCCGGCAAAGTGTTCGCTCCAGTCCCACTCCTGCAAGAGTTCCTCCGAGAACGAATAGCCATAGGTATAGCTCTCGGAATCGAAACGCGCGCCCGGATAGCGGTTCCAATACCAGGTCCCGCCCACACCGGTGCCGGTCTCGTACACCCGTACCGAGAGCCCCAGCTCCCGCAGTCGGTAGAGCTGGTACAGACCGGCCACCCCGGCCCCGATGACGATGGCGTCAAACTGATCGGCCGCCTGGGTGCCGACGGGCTGCGGATCGTGAGAAGACGTTGCCATGTGTTCCTCTGCTTCTCTGTCTGCTAGGCGGCTTTTCTCCGGCTCCGGGTGGTTTTGGCGGCTTTCGCGGTCGCGCGCTTTTTGGTGCTCCGCTTGGCCTTGGCTTTAGTCCGCTTCTTTTTGGCCTCATCAACCATGAGCTGAATCGTCCGCCAGTCCAGCACATGGGCGATATTGCCGTTCTCGTCGTGGAAGCCGACCGGCCCATAGACGTTGGCCAGATAGATGGTATCAACCGGATGGGAAGTTGCTTCATGCACCGCACCGGCCGGTTCGTAGACCCAGTCTCCGGCCCGCGCAGACCCGCCCCGGTAGTCGAAGCCCCCGGAGATGACGTAGAAGTCGGCCGCGCCCAGATGCGTATGGGGCGGATTCACCTGGCCCTTGTCGGCCTTGATAAGCGCACTCCAGGCACCCGTCTCTTTACTGATCCGCAGCACCTTGAACTGATTCCCGTCGCCGCTCTGAATCCACTCTTCTGCATCGGTCCGCACCAGGGCCGCATCCAACGCATCAAATACTTGTTTCGCTTTTGCCATTCCGAGTCCCTCCTTTGCTCCTCGATTCGGTTAGCCATTGTAGTCAGGCCGGACAAAAGTGTGCAAGGGGTCAGGCAGCAACAGCGCGATATTGAGAACGTGTTGGACCAGGATTATAGTGACCAGCCGGAGAACTCTGCTCGGCAATTCATGTCGCGAGCAGCCGACGAGCCGATGGCAGCGCCCACGATTGAGCGACACCGTACCGCAATCACGCGGACCGACCTCTCCCGTCCGGTCCGTCTCGCGCTTGAGGACGGCCTCATCACCCGAGAGACAAGCGTCTTTGATTATGGCTGCGGGCGGGGCACGGATATCCTGCATCTCCAACATCGGGAGATTGCCTGCCAGGGTTGGGACCCGGCCTATTTCCCGGACAACGAGCGAACACGGGCCGATATTGTGAATCTGGGCTATGTGGTCAACGTGATCGAAAACCCAAGAGAGCGCACCGACGCTCTGCGGCGGGCCTGGGCGTTGGCCCGCAAAGTGCTGATCGTGTCCGCCCGCCTCAGCCTGGAGGCGGCGCTCGATACGCTGACCCCCCACACCGACGGCGGCATTACCCGTCGCGGGACCTTCCAGAAATTCTTTGAACAGCAGGAACTCCGCGAGTGGATCGACACTGTACTCGGCGCTTCGAGCGTGCCGGCCGGACCGGGGATTTTCTATGTGTTCCGGGACCCGCAGCAACGCCAGTCTTTTGCCGCCGCGCGCTATCGACGCCAGTTTACGGTGCCGCGCCAGCGTCTCAGCGAGGTTCTGTTCGAGCAACACAAGGAACTCCTGGAGCCGCTGATCGGATTCCTGACCACCCGCGGGCGCTTACCCGAGGACACCGAGCTGCCCGAGACCGACGCGATTTGCCAGGCGTTGGGCAGCCTCAAACGGGCCTATGGCATCATCCGCCGCGTCACCGGCGATGAGGAGTGGAACAGCATCCGGGCCGAGCGCCAGCAGGACCTGCTCCTCTATCTCGCGCTCGTACGCTTCGAGGGCCGCCCGCGCTTTACCCAGCTCCCGCGCGACCTCCAGCGGGATGTGCGCGTGTTTTTCTCGTCCTATAACCGGGCCTGCTCGCTGGCCGACGATCTGCTGTTCTCCGCCGGCGACCGTGTCGCGGTCGATCAGGCCTGCCGGAGCGCCGCTGTCGGCAAACTGACGCGTCAGGCCTTATACGTGCACGAATCGGCCCTGTCTCAACTCCCGCCCATTCTGCGCGCCTTTGAGGGGTGTGCGCGGGCGTATATCGGGGTGGTGGAGGGTGCGAATATCATCAAACTGCACCGCGACCAGCCCCAGGTCTCTTATCTTTCGTACCCGGACTTCGAGCGCGACCCCCATCCGGCCCTGGCCAGCTCGCTGCTCGTGCCCTTGCAGACGTTCAAGATTCGCTACCGCACCTACCGGGAGTCGCCCAACCCGCCGATTCTGCACCGCAAGGAAACCTTTATCGCCACCGACCATCCCCTGCATGAAAAATTCGCCCGCCTGACCCGCCAGGAGGAGAAAAAGGGACTGTACGAAAAGCCCGAGTTGATCGGCACCCGAGAAGGCTGGCAGACCGCCCTGGCCGCTCGCGGCCTCCGTCTGGCCGGACATCGGCTGATGCGTCAGGCTGCGCGTTAGGCTGGCTCACCTGGAGCCTCTTCGTTTCTCGCAATTGGCGCATTACTTTTCGGATCGACCAGACAAAAACCGCTATTGTTGACCTCGACTACGAGGACTACCACTGAAAGGGTGAAACCAATGAAGACATCCAAAAACCACAGGCTGAAGAATCCGCCTCATCCGGGTGGATTTGTCAAAACCGAAATTATCGAGCCGCTCAAGCTCTCCGTTACGGAAGCCGCAAGGGCGCTGGGCGTCACGCGGCCCGCGCTCTCGGCACTTCTGAACGAGCGCGCCTCGCTTTCCCCGGAAATGGCTCTGCGTATCGAGAAGGCTTTCGGTGTTGGCATGGACACGCTCATGCGAATGCAGAATAGCTACGATATTGCCCAGGCTCGACAAAGGGAAAGCGCGATCAAGGTCGAACGCTTCCCCGGCAAGCCCGAGGTTGAAGGCCAACAGGGGTCGTTATAGCGCCAGATGTCTCTGTAACCTGATCCTGTACGCAAAAACGGTCGTCTGACTAGCGGGCCTTGTGGGCCGCTTGTTCGAGGCGTTCCGCCAACCACAGCTTGATAAGGGATTGACGAGTAACGCCAATGCGCGCCGCTTCTTTATCGAGTGAGGCTATCATCCACACGGGGAAATCAACGTTGACCCTTACTCTAGGCGCTGATTCGGACGCCGTGCGGTTGTCAGGTCCAAATCTTGGACAATATCGACCGCTCCATCGTCGAATTTCTTGTCGAACTCTTTAGCTTTCATAGATGAGGAACCTCTATTCTACGGAACCTGTACCGAGATAATACGGATTTTTCCATGCCTGCGAGTAAGTGAGTATCCTGATTATTTCCATTTGGACGAGACGACATGGTACGTAAAGGCATATTCTGCTAGGCTCTCTCATATTCACTTGGCATCAGCCTGGAGCAGGAGATGACGAGGTCCCTGACCATTGACTATGGCGATGAGGTTTTGTTGGCGCTTGGCCTGTCGCCAGACCAGTTCCGCGAAGAGGCGAAGATTCTTATCGCCGTCAAGCTCTATGAGATGGGTCGATTATCCACCGGTGCGGCAGCGAAGTTTGCCGGTGTACCCAAGCCATTATTTCTGACAAAACTGGCGGACTATGGCGTCGATACCTTCGACCTGTCGGACGAAGAGCTTCGACGAGATATGACCCATGCCCGCCGTCATCTGTCACACGTCCGCACTTGTTAGCTTTCCATCATCTCGACTACTGCGTCCGCTAGGTAATCGAACACTGTATCTCCTCTGTGTTCTTCCAAAACTGTAATCGGACGGGAGAGTCCAGCAGCATATGTATCTATGAACTGCCATCAGTCGGCTGGCTCGACGAATCCCGTGGTGGCCCTTTACGAAAGACCTCGCGTGTATGCCATTTCACGAACTCGGCTTTCGGTTTGAACTCACCACTGCGGGGACGGCTGAGCGGCGCATTGTGACAATCCCAGAACCACCGCGTCGCATCGCTTTCACCGTGGACTTTGGCCGAAATGAGTACTTTGAACCCCCTGGCGACCGGTGCCAAGCCGAGTGCCCCCCGATCAAGCGCCTTATGATGGTTGCATGCTGCATAGCGCCAACCCGTTCGGAACCTTGCTCGGGCCACCAGCCGAATGCCACTTGATATGCGCGGCCTCTAATCCAAGGAGTTCATTTTCCAGGCGGAGATCGAATCCACACACAGCGCAACGGCACTCGTACGCGCGGAGGACGGCGTGACGAAAGTTCCGGTCTCGTGTGCGGGCAGGAGGGCGTGGCACCACCAAGCCATAAGGAGGACTAGGGGACTCCTGTACTAGAAATTCAGTAGGGAAACCGGCTGCGGTGCGGATGTCATCGTGTAGTGAATAGGGAAAATGTTCGTAGAGGAGCGCTTGAGCGGCCTGCTGTACGAGTTCGGAATCGGAGAAGAGCAGTTCGTAGATTGGCTCGGGAAAACCGCCCGTCACAGAGTGTTTAATGAGTCCACTTCGGTGTAAATCTCCTTTCCCGGTAGTGGGTAACGATTCTCCGTCCGGGATTTCCCATAGCCCATCATTTTTCAGACGGCCGAACGGATACTCAGGGTGAATTTTCTTGCGAGGCGGTCCAAAGCGCTCCAGCAAGTCTGTCAGTGGACGTTCAATGTCCTGTTCGTAGCGAGCTAAGCGCTTCTCTCCCTGAGCGACCCGGCCAAGCGCGAGCAGAACCAGTAGCGGCTTATGTGGCGCGCGCTGTCCGCGCGTCCGCCAGAATTTTACCTGGCCGAGCTTCTGAAGAAATTCGTTACGGTTCACAATCGCAAGACGACGATGGAAGGTCTATAGCCGAATTGATGCCTTGCCAACAGTCTTCTAGCATCCGCAGCAAGCTCAATCCGTCCAGCCTCGCCTTTGGCACCACCGACGCAGACCTTGAAGAGGCGGTGCGGCTGATTACGGAGGCGTTGACGCGGTTGGCACGGGCCGGGCTGTGTGCTGGGCCGGCTAGAGAACCCACCCCGCGGGCGCGCGTTCGGTACATGCCCGACGGTCCTCCATTTGGCAAAGCAAAGATGGACCGTTTCCTCTTTCCCTCCGGCAAGAGGGGATGAGAAGGGTGGGAGAGATGCTATTACAGGCTGGGAGAACCGGGGCCGGCGAATTCGGACGCGGGGTCGCCGGCGATTCGGGCGTGGTACATCACCCGTGCTTCGGTCATGTCCCAGGGGCAGGACTGGTGCAGCAGGCGGCGGTTGTCCCATAGCACGGCGTCGCCGACCGTCCACCGGTGATGATAGACGCGCGGCGGCTGACAGGTATGGTCCACCAGCGCCTGGAGCAATTGTTCGGATTCGGTTGCCTCAGCATGACGCGCGGAAGGAAAGCTGTCAATCCGTTCCATATTTTGACTGTCCGGCTAAGCCGCTTTTGCTTCGATCTCGAACCGGACACGCAAGCCGGCCCGAGCTAACATGTTGATCAGTTTATCGATGCTAAAGCGACTAATCTCTCCCTTCATCAAATTGCTGATACGAGGCTGAGTCTCACCAAAGAAGGCCGCGGCTTCAGCCTGTGTCCAGTCCCGGTCTTGAATGTATTGCCGTAGGTCGAGCATGAGGTCGGCGCGGACTTTCAAGTTGGCCGCTTCTTCTGCATCAAACCCCAGGTCCTCAAAGACATTGTCCTGGCCTCGTGTGACACTCATGACCTTACCCCCGTTCTCGAGCTTGCTGATGCCGCTGCACGATTCGATATCGCTGCTGGCCGATTTCAATGTCTTGCTTGGCTGTCTTTTGCGTTTTTTTCTGACCAGGCTTACTGTCCACCTGCATGTATGTTCCGGTCAGGAAACGCGCGCCCAAATGTCATCACGGCGATGCAGCATACTGGTATGACGGGGACCACGTTCATATACCATAATCCGCATCCCTTGACTCTCGTTCAACGGGAAATAGTGATGCCGGTCACCGGACGGCTCGACCGTGAGCCCCTTCGCTCCAGGTGCCAACGGAGTCCCATCACCGTTGACCATGGTAATGCCCTTGGCCGCCATGTGGTCGTAGAACGCATCGAGGTCGTCCACTTCAGCGGCCACTTCCAGGGCATAGCCATCACCTTTTTCTTTGAGAAGATCCAGCACATACCCGGCTGACGTCGGCTGAACCAATTGCACCCAAACGCCATTGGCCTCAATAAACGCGCACTGCATATCGCCAAGGTTGTGCGCACCCCCGTCAAGGCGAAATTCGGCGGGATGGCGCTTGAGCCCCATGACTTCGGTATAGAATTCCGCCGTCTTCGACAGGTCTTCGACGAGAATGCACACGCGATCAATGCGCGGACTATGCGGCCTGGGTTTTTCATTCGCCCATGCCTCGTCGCGAATGTTTAGGAGGTTGGTCGCATCGTCCAGCCGCCGCTCGTAGACTTCAATGGTCGTCCCACAACTGACGTCTGCCGGCCAGTAGGCAATGAGCTGTCCGGTCGCCGCGGTCGCCGCATCCCCACGTACGCTTTCCTGGATTCTGCCACCATCTTTGAGTGGAGAGCCGTCCATGCTGAGCATCTGAATGCCTTTTGCGTCCATCTCCTCAAGCACTTTTCGATAGTCCGCATCGACCGCTTCAAAATTCACCTCAACAATGGCGCCCTGACCAACCTCTTTCAATATGTCCATGCCGGGTCCGGGGGAGGTTGGTAAAACCAGCTCCAACCACAAGCCACCGCCATGAACGAAGGCCGCTTTCATGCCACCCGTTGTTTCGTCTTCCGTGCTGACCTCAACCACCATGGGGTGGTGCTTCCAGCCAACCGTCTCGGTCAGGAACGCAACCGTTTTATCGATGTCTTCTACCCAGACCGCTAAATGGTCGAGTCGCAATTTTGGCTCTCCCCGCTCGTTCGGCATAGCCTCCCCCTGACACGTGAACAACGCTGCAAAAGAATGAATCAAACCCAACGAGTCGGGGGAAGTTTAGCAAGAAAAAGCCCTTGCAGACACAAGGGCTTGGGCAGAGCCACCCATCGGACTTGAACCGACGACCTACTGATTACGAATCAGTTGCTCTACCAACTGAGCTAGGGTGGCGTAGATTGCGGGGATTCTACCAGTGAGGCGAACCGCGGGGCAAGCCCGATGCGCTTCAGTCGAGCTGCCGCAATAACTCATGCGCGGCCTGAGTGGGGTTGGTTGCCGCGCTGATGGCCGAAATCATGGCAATCCCATGCGCGCCGGTCTCCAGGACTTCAGCCACACGCTCGGTCTTGATACCGCCAATCGCAAAAACCGGTACCGCACTGTAGGCAACCGCTGCGCGCAGGCGGTCGAGCCCCTGCGGCTCGCCATAGGCGGCCTTTGAGGGCGTGTAATAGACCGGGCCGAAGACCATGAAATCGGCCCCCTGGGCCGCGGTGATTTCGTGCCGGGAATGGGTTGAAACGCCGATGAGTTTCCCGGCTCCCAGCAGACGGCGCGCGTCTTCGACCGCAAAGGAGTGCTGTCCGAGATGGACGCCGTCGGCCTCAACCGCCAGGGCGACGTCGAGGCGGTCGTTGATCAGCAGGTGCGCCTGGTAGCGCAGGGTCAGCGCCCGAAGCCGCTCGGCCAATGTGTACAGCTCGCGGCCTTCGAGGTCTTTTTCTCGGAGTTGGACGGCCTGCACCCCACCGTCGAGAGCGGCGTGCACGACATCGGTGAGGGGCCGGTTGGCGGTTTGTTGACGGTCGGTGACGAAATACAGGCGGAAGTTGAGCATCGGTCGGACGGCCTGAGGAACTCTGCCCCGGCCTTCGGCCACCTCTCCCAAGAGGGGGTGGTGATTGGCTAGGCGATCATCCCGTCGAGCGGACTGGAGGCGGTGGCGTACAGCTTTTTGCCCATGCGCCCGGCCAGATAGGCTTTTCTTCCCGCTTCCACCCCTTGGCGCATGGCATCCGCCATAAGAATCGGGTCTTTGGCTGCGGCAATGGCCGTATTCATCAGCACCGCGTCACAGCCCATCTCCAGGGCAACCGCGGCATCCGAGGCCGTGCCCACTCCGGCGTCAACAATCACCGGCACGCTGCTGTGTTCGAGGATGATACGGATATTGTACGGATTGCGGATGCCCAGCCCGGACCCGATGGGCGCCGCCAGCGGCATGACCGCGGCGCAGCCCATGTCTTCGAGTTTTTGGCAGGAGATCGGGTCGTCATGAATATAGGGCAGAACAATAAAGCCCTCGTCAACCAGGGTCTTGGCCGCCTCAAGCGTCCCCGGAATGTCGGGAAAGAGGGTCTTGTCATCGCCAATGACTTCCAGCTTGACCATATTGCCGACCCCGGCCTCGCGGGCCAGGCGACAGGTCCGCACTGCGTCCGCGGCGTTATAGCACCCGGCGGTGTTGGGCAGAATAGTGTAGTGCTTGGGGTCAATATAGTCGAGCAGATTCTCCTGGTTGGGATCGGTGATATTTACGCGGCGGACCGCCACCGTCACAATCTCGGCCCCCGAGGCCTCAATCGCCCGTTTGGTTTCCGCAAAATCCTTATACTTTCCCGTGCCGACAATAAGCCTGGAATGATATTCCTTGCCTGCGAGTACAAAGGGGTCTTTAAGGCCTGGCATGGCGTCCTCACTGTGTTGATCTGTGCGCGCTCTGACTAGCAGCCTCCGCCAACAAAATGGACGATTTCAACCTCGTCATCCACTTTCAGTTCGCAGTTGGCGTACTCGTCGCGGGGGATAATATCCCGGTTGACCTCAACCGCAATCCGCTTGTTTCCAAGGCCGAGTTCTTCGACTAAGGCTGCGACTGTGATGCCCTCTTGGCACTCCCGCACGTCGCCGTTGAGCCGCAGTGTCATTGCGGCCCACCATATGCCCACGGGTTTCCCTTTACAACCCAGGAGGCTTCTGGTATTCCCCTGTCTGCCTCCAGATGGACAGCTTTCCAACCCGTTATCACCAAGGAGTATCCCATGGCTACTGTCACCCGCGCCCTGATTAGCGTGAGCGACAAACGTGGCATCGTTGATCTGGCTCGCGGCCTGGCTGCACTTAATATTGAAATCCTCTCAACCGGCGGCACGGCCAAAGCGCTGACCGCAGCCGGCCTTGCCGTGACCCCGGTCGAAGACTTTACCGGCTTTCCCGAAATGCTCGACGGCCGGGTGAAGACCCTGCACCCCCGTATCCATGCCGGCATTCTGCACCGCCGGAGCGATCCCGGCCATCTTGCGGCTATGACCCAGCATAACCTCAAAGCCATTGATCTGGTTGTGGTCAACCTCTATCCGTTTGAACAAACCGTAGCCAAGCCGGACTGTGGCTTTGCCGACGCGATTGAAAACATCGATATCGGCGGGCCGTCCCTGTTGCGTGCTTCAGCCAAGAATCACGCCGACGTGGGCGTCGTTGTGGACCCGGACGATTATCCGGCCGTTCTGACCGCGCTCACAGCAGACGGCACCCTGTCTGCCGAGCACAAGCTCGCCCTGGCCAAGAAAGCCTTCCGGTTAACCGCCCGCTACGACGGCGCCATTGCCGACTACCTGGGCGGCCTCGACGGAGAAGAACGCCGGCCTTTTGGTGAAACCCTGCACCTGCAATACGTCAAGGCCCAGGACCTCCGCTACGGAGAGAACCCGCACCAGTCCGCGGCTTTTTACCGCAGCCCGGTCGTCCGGGAAGCGTGTATTGCCAACGCCAAACAGCTCCAGGGCAAGGCGCTGTCGTATAATAATATTGTGGATGCCAATGCCGCGTTTGCCCTGCTCCAGGAGTTTGATGAAACTGCCGCGGTGGCCATTAAGCATACCAACCCGTGTGGCGTGGCGACCTCAACGGAGTCTCTGGCCGACGCCTTTCGGAAGACGCGTGCCTGCGATCCGATTTCCATTTTTGGCGGGATTGTGGGTTTGAACCGTGAGGTTGATACGGCAACCGCGCAGGAAATCCTGAACCTGTACGAACAGGGCTTTCTTGAGATTGTCCTGGCCCCCGGCTATGCGGCTCCGGCCCTGGAAATGTTGGCCTCGTCCAAACGCCTCCAGAACATCCGGTTGCTGGAAATCCCGGAGATCGTAGACGCCCAGCCGGCCCGCTACGAGGCCAAGCCGATTGCCGGCGGCCTGCTGTATCAGGAGCGCGATACCGGCCAGGTCAATGTCAGAGACTGCGAGGTCGTGACCAAGCGTCGGCCGACCGACGCGGAGTACCAGGCATTGGCCTTTGCCTGGCGGGTGTGCAAACACGTCAAGTCCAACGCTATTGTGCTAACCTCAAGCGATCAGGTTGTTGGTGTGGGCGCCGGTCAGATGAGCCGGGTTGACTCGGCCAAGATCGCCGTCTCCCGGGCACACGACCTCGGGCTGGACACCCACGGCAGCGTGGTCGGCTCGGACGCGTTTTTTCCCTTTCGCGACGGGCTCGACGTGGTGGCTCAGGCCGGCGCAACCGCCGCGATTCAGCCCGGCGGCAGCCTGCGGGACAAGGATGTTATCGCGGCCGCAGATGAGCACGGCATGGCCATGCTTGTCACCGGCATGCGGCATTTTCGGCATTAGCCATGACTCGGCGTTAGCAATGAAAATACTGGTGATCGGCAGCGGCGGCCGGGAACACGCCCTGGTGTGGAAGATTCGCCAGAGTCCGCGCGTCTCGAAAATCTACTGTGCGCCGGGCAACGCCGGGATTGCCGAGCACGCCGAGCTGGTTGCGCTGGCCGCGGACGATATTGATGGGTTGTGTGCCTTTGCTGAAGAAGAACGGATCGGGTTGACGGTTGTCGGTCCTGAGTTGCCCTTGAGTCTCGGGATCGTCGATCTGTTTAAGTCGCGGGGTCTGCGCGTGTTTGGCCCGAACCGGGCTGCTGCTCAACTCGAAGGCAGCAAAGCCTTTACCAAGGCACTCTTGCAGCAGCAGGGCGTGCCCACCGCCGCCTTTGGCGTGTTTCACGACCCGGACGAAGCCAGCCGCTATATCGAAGAAGTCGGAGCGCCGATTGTGGTTAAAGCCGACGGCCTCGCCGCGGGGAAAGGCGTCCTGTTATGCGCCACCCAGGCCGAAGCCCAGGCCGCAATCACAACCATTATGCGCGAGCGTCAGTTTGGCGCGGCGGGCGACCAGGTGGTGATTGAAGAGTTTTTACGCGGCGAAGAGGCCTCGTTTCTGGCGTTGACGGATGGCTCCCATATTCTTCCCCTGGCTTCTTCTCAGGATCACAAGCAGGTCTTTGACGGCGACCGGGGGCCGAATACCGGCGGGATGGGAGCCTACTCGCCGGCACCGGTCGTCACCTCGGCGTTGACCGACCGGATTGTGCAGGACATCCTCAGCCCGGTCGTCCACGGACTCAGACAACGTAATATCGTATATAAAGGTGTCCTGTACGCTGGCCTGATGATCCACCAGGGGCAGGCGAAAGTCCTTGAATTCAATGTCCGCTTTGGCGACCCGGAATGTCAGCCGCTCATGCTGCGCCTCAAGTCGGACCTGGTCGAGGTCATGGAGGCCGTGGTTGACGAACGTCTCGACCGGGTGAGCCTCGACTGGGATGACCGCGCCGCGGTATGTGTCGTGCTCACGGCCGGAGGCTATCCGGGCAGCTATGAGAAAGGGCAAACGATTGCCGGGCTGGAGCAGTTCGCCGACTGGCAGGACGGGGCGGTTTTCCATGCCGGCACAAAACGACAGGCAGATGCGCTGGTCACCAATGGGGGTCGCGTTCTGGGTGTAACCGCGACGGGTGCGGATATTCGTCAGGCCATTGCGACGACCTATCAGGCGGTGCAACGCATTTCGTGGCCTGACATGCACTACCGGCGGGATATTGGTCAACGAGCACTGGCAAACTAAAACCGAAGGTCCCCCCTTTTTTTAAGGGGGAAGCCCGAAAGGGCAGGGGGCAAAAGAACCATGGCACAGATTCGTCCCTTTCGCGCGTTGTGCTATAATCCGGCGGTTGTTGGCGATTTGAAAAAAGTCGTCTCCCCGCCGTACGACGTGATCAGTCCGGAACAACAAACGCTCCTCCATCTCCAGAGTCCGTATAACGCCACCCATCTCGACTTCAACAAGGCGGACGACCCCTATACGGCAGCGGCTCAGACTTTTCAGGATTGGCTGTCCCAGCAGGTTGTGCAGCCCGACCCGGAGCCCGGCTTCTACTGCTACACCCAGGAGTACACGCTCCAGGACGGCCAGCCACGTCGCCGGACCGGTATTTTTGCCGCGCTACGGGTTGAAGATTTCGAGTCCGGGGTCATTCGCCCGCACGAGCGCACCTTTGAGCGAGCCAAAAAAGATCGGCTTGCCCTGCTGCGCGCCTGCCGGGCGCATCTGAGCTCGATCTTCTGTCTATACGCTGGCGCGGGCTGGTCGCTCGAACACACCCTCCGAGATGCACTCGCCCAACCGGCAGCGGTTGAGATCGCGGACGACGCGGGTGTCACCCACCGGCTGTGGCCCGTTCGGGACCCGGCGGTCGTTGCGGACATTACGGCGCAACTCTCGGACAAATCGCTGATTATCGCTGACGGCCATCACCGCTATGAAACCGCGCTGCAATACAGCCGCGAGCGGACGGCGGAAACCGGCACAGACGAGGACCGGCCCTTTCATTACGTCCTGGCGTATTTGACCAGTGCCGAGGATAGCGGCCTGACTATTCTCCCAACCCATCGCCTGATTCGGCAGACCCGTCTGCCCAGCCCGACCAATCTGCAAGCCGTTCTCAAGCGCGACTTTCGACTGACCCGTTATGCTCCGGCCCAACGCCCGGCGTTTCTGAATGCCCTTTCGGCGCCCGGCCCGGAGCGGCGTATCGGCTGTGTCATGGCCGGGGCCGAGCACGACTGGCTGTTATCCTTCGATGAGCGTGTCACGCAGGGCCTGCCCGCTTCGGCGGCCATGCGGGCGCTGGATGTCACCGTGTTGCACGATGTGCTCTTCGAGCGTTTTCTGGGTTTACCGCCTGCCGTCCAAAAGCAGGCCGTCTCGTATACGAGCGATACCGACGAGGCGCTGCAACGTGTGAGCACCGGAGACGCTCAGGCCGCCTTTCTCCTGCGCTCAACAACCTTTGAGCAGATTCAACAGGTCTGTGCAGGCGGCGAGACCATGCCGCAGAAGTCAACCTACTTCTATCCCAAGCTGTTGACCGGTCTGGTGTTTTACCACCTGGAACAGAGCTAGGCGGATCAGGACCGGAACGCCGCTCAGAATCGTCGGCCGCCGCCGCCACCGCCGCCAAATCGCCGTCGTTCCGGTGGGCGCGCGGCGTTGACCTTCAGGACCCGACCAAGGACCTCTTGGCCGTTAAATTTTTCAATAATCGCGTCAGCCTCTTCCTTCGAGCCCATTTCGACAAAGGCGAAGCCCTTTGATTGCCCGGAGAAGCGGTCGGTGACAACGCTGACCGAACTGACCGTGCCAACCTCGGCAAAGACTTTTTCCAGGTCGGTGTTGCCCGCGGAATAGGGCAGGTTGCCGACAAAGAGTCGCGTGCCGGATGGCTGACGGGGCTGTGAGGGCGGGCGATTCGCAACCGGGGAAGGTCTGCCACGTCCGCTATCCCGAATGGGTGAGGGACCACCCCGACCGGGTTTGACCTCATTGACAGTGAGGGACTGCCCATCGACTTCTTTGCCGTTCAGGTCTGAGATGGCCGCCTGGGCGGCAGTTTCCGTCTCCATTTCGATGAAACCAAACCCCCGCGACAGACCGGTGGCCGGGTCGGTGATGAGTTCGGCAGACTGAAGGCTCCCAAATGGGGTGAATAAGTCTTCAAGCTCGGGAAAGCAGAGCATGGGGGGGAGATTGCCAATGTATAGTTTAACAGCCAAAAATATGTCTCCTCTCGTGCCGTTTCATCTTATCTACCCTGTCGATCCTGAGGTGGAGGTGGAAGGTAGCAAATTCTCATTTTGATTACAATAAAAAAGGAAAGAGGGAAGACCGAAGAATTCATTGTTCCTCTACTGCTGAGATGATAGCATTTTTGTTCTGAATGGATTCCAACCTGGTACGGCGCTTTGGTACAGCATGGATACGCAAGCCTCGACCCGTAGTCCTGCCCTTTCGGCGATTATTTTGAGCGGAGGAAAAAGCTCGCGCATGGGGAGACCGAAGGCGCTGCTGCCCTTTGACGATAAGCCGCTTATCTCTTACTTGGTTCAGCGGCTGTCCCAACGCTTTTCCGATATCGTGGTGGTCGCCGCACCGGACCAGACATTGCCGTCCTTGCCGGTCACGCTGGTGCACGATGCCGTGGCCTATCAGGGTCCGGTCGGAGGCATATACTACGGCCTGCGAGCGATCCGCGGTACGGCAGCCTTTGTCACGTCGTGCGACGTGCCCTTTCTCCAGTTGCCGTTCATCGACTATCTCGTCTCGCAGCTCGATCACAACGGCCGTGCCTATGATGTGGTCGTCCCCGTTTGGCAGGACCGGCTTCAGCCGCTGCACGCCGTGTATCGTCGGCGTGTCGTTCCCCATTTGCAAGAACAGCTCGCCGCCCAACGCCTCCGGCCGGTCTATTTGTACGACACCGTGCCAACCCGAAAAGTGTCGCCAGCGGAAATCAAACGCTTTGACCCCGAGGGGCTGAGTTTCCTCAATATGAATACCCAGGCGGACTATCAAGCCGCCCTGGTCCGGTGGCGGACGCTGTCTGCGCCCATTTCCTGCACGGTGGAGTTATTCGGCGTTGCGCGCCTGACCGCCCGCACCCCACGCGTCCCGTTGACCCTTTCGGCCGAGGCAACCCTGGGTGACGCACTGGCTGTCTTAGGGGCGGAATGTCCCGCCCTCCTGGGCACGGTGCTGTCCGCGGATGATACGGGACATACCAGCTTACGGAGCGGATATACCTGCAACATCAATGGGAAAGATTTTGTTCGGGACGCGCACACCCGTCTCCGGGCGGGTGACAGCCTGTTGATCTTGTCGAGCGATGCGGGCGGATAAACCATGTACGGTTTCCACGGTCGTCTGCTCCGTATAGACCTCACCACGCAGTCGTACACCTGGCAGGACATCGAAGCGTCCAGGCTTACCGCGGTGCTGGGCGGTGTGGGCCTGGGCGCGTCTCTGTTGTACGATCACGCACCTCCTGGCGTGGAGCCGTTCTCGGCCGACAATCCGCTCATTTTTACCAGCGCCCCGTTGGTCGGAACGGGCCTGACCACTACCGCCAAGTATGCGGTTGTCACCAAATCACCCCTGACCGGTTTTATTGCGGACTCGCTCTCCTCCAGTTTTTTCGCCCTGGAGCTCAAGCGGGTCGGGGTCGATGCGCTGGTGATTACCGGCGCGGCCGAGCGGCCCACCTATCTCCTGATAACGGACGATGGAGTCGAGTTCCGAACGGCAAGCCATCTGACGGGGCTGAGCGCCCAAGAAACCGAAGAACGTATTCGACTCGCAGAACGCACGGAAAAAGAGACGGAGACCCGGGTGGCCGCCATCGGGCGGGCGGGAGAACATCTCGTGCGGTTTGCGACCCTCAGCAACGAGGGTCGGCACGCCGGACGGGGTGGCGTCGGAGCGGTGTTTGGCGCCAAGAAACTCAAGGCCGTGGCCCTGCGGGGTCATTGTCGGGTGGCAGTGGCCGATACGGAGGCGGTGGAAAAAATTGCCGCCACATTACGCAAGCGGAGTGTGGGACCGCAGACGGCAAAATACCGCGAAATTGGAACGGTGGCGAACCTGGCGGTCTTCGATCGGCTGGGGAGTCTGCCGACCTATAACTTCCAGAATGCCCCACTCGCCCAGGCGGAAGCGCTCAGCGGAGAATCTTTTATCACCAATAGTTTCAGCCAGACGCACGGCTGCGCTGCGTGCACGATTCGCTGTGAGCGCCTCTTTCGATCCCTGAGTGGCGAGGCCCAACGGCTTGAATATGAGACCCTCTTTGCACTTGGTCCGCTGTGCGGCATCGAGGAGCCGGACGCGGTCCTGCGGGCCGCCCGGCTATGTGACCAGTACGGACTGGACACTATTAGTACCGGCGGCACCATCGCCTGGGCGGCGGAATGTGCGGACAAGGACCTCTGGCCCGAGCTGCGCGCGACAGGGCTGGCCTTCGGCAAGGCGGAGGCGTTTCTCGGTCTGATTGCGGATATTGCCCACAGACGAGGAGTGGGGGCGGTTCTGGCCGAGGGCTCGCGGCGGGCGGCTACCCACATCGGGGCAGAAGCCGAGAGCTTCGCCATGCATGTCAAAGGTATGGAGTTGCCGGGCTACGAGCCGCGCAGCCTCAAGACCATGGCGCTCGGTTTGGCGGTCAGCCCACGCGGAGCCTGCCATAACCGCTCAGGAGCGTATGAGGCGGATTTCTCGGGCCAGGTTGATCGCCTACAAGCCGATACGGGTCGCGGAGCGCTGGTTGCCGCGTCCGAGGACTTCTCCGCGGTCCTGGACTCACTGATTGTGTGTAAGTTTTTACGCAAGTGTTTCGATGATTTTTACGTCGAAGCAGCCCGGCTTATGAGCGCGGTGACGGGCTGGAAGTATACTTCCGCAGACCTCAGACAGGTTGGCGAACGTATCAATACGATCAAGAAATTGTTTAATATGCGCGAGGGCTGGCAGCCCGAGGACGACTGGCTGCCGCCCCGCCTCTTAACCGAGCCGTTGTCGAGCGGCGTTGTTCAGGGAGTGAGCCTGACCCCGGATGAGCTCCGCCTGATGATTCAAAGCTATTATGCCGCCCGAGGCTGGAACGAAGAGGGATTGGTCAGGGAAGAGAAAAAACGGGAATTAGGGCTCTGAAGTCAATGTCAAAGGCAGAAAGACTGAAGGAAGAAATCGGCTGGCTCAAGGTCGTTTTTGGTATTTTTGTGGCTACCGACATTTCCATGATCGCATGGCTCGTCCAGAACGTGGGTCAAGCCAGTTCCGCACTCGTCCTGGCTTGTGTTCTTGCGGTCGTCGGCGTTACCCTTGGGACTGTATGAGTCAACCACATTGCATATCGAAAAATTGACGAACTGGAGGACCTGTAATGGACTGGCTTGTCATCTTTGCTTTTGCCGTCTTTCTGACCGGTCTCGGTATCGTGGCCGGCGAGGCGATTTCCCATGCCCGCAAATCATCCCCTCAGAAACCTGAGAAACCAACGCAATAGTTGTGTCTCTGAGAAAGATGTTCATACACGGAGCATGGGAGAGATATCTTCATTATGTACGAATCAAAAAATGTCTTAGGCGAAAAACTTGAAGTGTGCAGTTCGCGGCCGTTAACCGGTTTTTATCGAGACGGCTGCTGCAATACCGGCAGGGAAGATGTCGGCCTGCATACCGTGTGTACCCAAGTTACCGAAGAATTTCTGGCCTTCTCCAAGGCGAAGGGCAACGACCTGAGCACGCCCCGCCCGGAGCTTGGCTTTGCCGGCCTCCAGCCCGGAGACTGCTGGTGTCTGTGTGCGCTGCGCTGGAAAGAAGCCTATGAGGCCGGGGCCGCACCCGTCGTGATACTAGCCTCCACCCACGAGGCCACCCTCGAACATATTCCCCTGGCGCTGCTGAAAGAATACGCCCGGGACCTGCATTAGGGAGGCCCTTCCGGTGCCTGAACGGCGCGTGACGAGGAGTGCCGGTCAGGCTTCCGCGGTGCGATTGACGCTGACTCGGACCGCGCAGTATTTGAACTCGGGAATTTTCCCGTAGGGGTCCAGCGCTTCGTTCGTCAGCAGGTTTGCGGCGGCTTCCTGATAGCAGAAGGGGATGAAAATCTCGTTGCGTTGCAGGCCGGCATCCACTCGTGCGTAGGCGGTAATCTCACCCCGGCGGGAGGCAATGGTCAGGAGGTCTCCTTCCGCTCCGTCCAGCGCGACCAGGTCTTCAGGATGGACGTTGATCACGGGCTGCGGTTCGATGGCGTCCAGGACGCTTGCCCGGCGGGTCATCGCGCCGGTATGCCAGTGTTCGAGCTGGCGGCCGGTAATCAGTACAAACGGAAACTCGGTATCAGGCAGTTCGTCGGCGTGAATCAGGCGCGCGGGGACGAACCGGCCTATGCCGTCCGAGGTCGGAAAATTCTTTTGAAACACCACCGGCCGGCCCGGGTCGTCTTCGGTCCAGCAGGGGTAGGTGACGGAGTCTTGGCTTTCGAGCCGCGACCAGCTGATCCCCCCGAGGGCGGAAATAGCCTGACGCATCTCTTCGTAGACCGCCGCGGTGTCGCGGTACTGCCAGTCCAGTCCCAGACGGCGGGCCATGTCTTGAATGATGTCCAGGTCCTGACGGGCCTGGCCTGGCGGGTCAAGCGCTTTACGGGCGAGCTGGACGCGCCGGTCGGTGTTGGTGAACGTGCCGGTCTTCTCCGGGAGTGCGGACGCCGGCAGGACCACGTCGGCAAACGCCGCGGTCTCGGTCAGAAACAAATCCTGCACGACCAGATGGTCGAGCTTGGCCAACGCTTGCCGCGCGTGGTGCAGGTTGGGGTCGGACATGGCCGGGTTTTCGCCCATGATGTACATGCCGTGCAGCCGGTCGTCGAGAATGGCGTCCATGATCTCGACCACGGTCAGACCGGCTTGCGGGTCCAGGGAGACGTCCCACAGGGCCTCGAAGCGCTGACGTATCTCCTCGTTATCGACCCGCTGGTAGTCGGGGAACATCATGGGAATCAGGCCGGCGTCAGACGCCCCCTGGACATTGTTTTGGCCGCGTAACGGATGGAGTCCGGTCCCAGGACGACCGATCTGTCCGGTCATCAGCGCGAGCGCGATGAGACAGCGCGCGTTGTCCGTGCCGTGGATATGTTGCGAAACGCCCATCCCCCAGAAAATCATGGAACCGGACGCGGTAGCATAGCGACGAGCAACTTCTCGAATGGTCTCGGCGGCAATCCCGCATACGGGCTCCATCTCTTCGGGGCTAAAACCGGCCACGTTTTGCTTGATGAGCTCAAACCCGGCAGTGCGCTGCTCGATAAATTCCCGGTGTACCAAGCCTTCCTCGATGATGGTGTGCATCATGGCGTTGAGCAGGGCCACATCAGTGTCCGGTTTGAACTGGAGATAATATGACGCGTGGCGGGCGAGCTCGGTCCGACGGGGGTCCATGACCACCAGCGTCTTACCCGCTTTGGCCGCATTCTTCATAAAGGTCGCCGCAACCGGATGGTTCTCCGAGGCGTTGGAGCCAATGACGATAATGCACTCCGCCTGCGCCACGTCTGCCACTTGGTTGGAAACCGCGCCCGACCCGATGCCTTCCAGCAGAGCGGCGACCGACGAGGCGTGGCACAGCCGCGTGCAGTGATCGACGTTGTTCGTCCCGAATCCGGTCCGCACCAGCTTTTGGAAAAGATAGGCTTCTTCATTGCTGCCTTTGGCCGAGCCAAATCCGGCCAGCGCCTGACCGCCCTTTTCGTCACGGATTTTTTTAAGGCCACTCGCAGCACAGTCGAGCGCCTCTTCCCAGGAGGCTACACGAAAGACATCCGAAGGATCAGCCGGGTCGATCGTGATCTCGGTAGACTTGGGGACCCCCGGTTTTCGTATCAAGGGTTGGGTGAGCCGGTGCGGATGGGTGATATAGTCAAAGCCGTAGCGGCCTTTTACGCACAGCCGGCCGTGGTTGGACGGGCCGTCACGCCCGGTGACCTGTAGAATTGTGTTGTCTTTGACGTGATAGGTGAGCAGACAGCCCACTCCGCAATAGGGGCACACGGAATCCACTGTTTTGTCCGGCTCAACCAGTCCCACCTCCTTGGCTGGCATGAGCGCACCCGTGGGACAGGCCTGGACACATTCACCACAGCCAACGCAGGAGCTGCTGCCCATGGGGTCGTCCACATCAAAGACGATCTTAGCCTGGCTGCCGCGCAGGGCGTAGCCAATGACATCGTTCACCTGCTCCTCACGACAGGCACGCTGACAACGGGTGCACTGAATACAGGCGTCGAGATTCACGGCGATGGCCGGGTGAGACCCATCCGCTTGCGGCTGCCGGCGCGGGGCGAAGCGCGGTGGGCCGACTTCCAGTACGCGTGCCCAGGTCGCCAGTTCGGAGTCGCGGGTATAGGGGGTGTCGACAACGTCCGAGAGCAGCAGTTCGAGCACCATCTTCTGGGAGAGGCGGGCGCGCTCACTCGTGCTCGCCACCTCCATGCCCTCCTGCGGTGTCCGGCAGCAGGCCGGCGCAAGGGGACGCTCCCCCTTCACTTCCACCACACAGGCGCGACAATTTCCGTCCGGTCGGAGCCCGTCTTTATAGCACAGATGAGGAATATCAACGCCATGACGACGGGCGGCCTGGAGAATGGTTTCGCCAGGCAGGGCGTCGACCGCCCGCCCGTCCAGGAGAAAGGAGGTCGGCTTTGCGCTTTCGGGAACGGCGGTCATGAGGCAAGCTCCTCTGAGAAGTGTTGGATGATGCTGCGTAGCGGGTTGGGCGCGGCCTGGCCTAGGCCACAGATCGAGGCGTCGCCCATGACTTGAGCCAACTCCTCAAGCAGGGGCACATCCCAGCGGTCTTGCGCCATTAGCCCGGCTGCTTTCCGTGTCCCCACGCGACACGGCGTACATTTCCCGCAGGATTCATGCGAGAAAAAGCGCATGGCATTGAGCGCCGCGGTCTTGGCGCTGTCTTTATCGGACAAAACGATAATCGCCGCGGAGCCGATGAAACAGCCGTAGGGTTGCAGGGTGTCGAAGTCGAGCGGTAGGTCGGCCAGCGTGGCGGGCAAAATACCGCCGGACGCGCCACCGGGAAAGTAGGCGTACAGCTCGTGTCCGGGCAGCATACCCTCGCAATACTCGTCGATCAGCTCACGCAGACTGATGCCGGCCGGGGCCAAGTGCACCCCCGGCTTTTGGACGCGACCGCTGACGGAAAACGAACGGAGCCCCTTACGCCCTCTCCGCCCCTGACTCGCAAACCACTCCGGTCCGCGCTCCAGAATATCGCGCACCCAATACAGGGTTTCAAAATTATGCTCCAGTGTCGGGCGTCCGAACAAGCCGACCTCGGCCACATACGGTGGCCGTAGCCGCGGCATGCCGCGTTTGCCCTCGATGGACTCGATCATGCCCGACTCTTCGCCACAGATATACGCACCCGCCCCACGGCGGAGATGGATAGCGGGGAGCGCCATCGGCGGGTCGGCCTCCAGGGCGGCAATCGCGTTCTTGAGAATCTGAAGACAGGCCGGGTATTCATCCCGGATATAGATATAGATGGTATCGATTTCAGCCGCCCAAGCAGCGATCAACATCCCTTCCAGAAAACGACACGGGTCGCGTTCAAGATAATAGCGGTCCTTAAAGGTGCCTGGCTCGCCCTCGTCAATATTGACCGCCAAGAGGCGCGGCCCCTCGTAACCACGGACGATGCGCCACTTGCGTCCGGCGGGAAAGCCGGCACCGCCAAGGCCGCGTAAGCCGGAATCCTCCAGAGCGCGCAAAACTGAATCGACATCGCGGCTGCCGTTGAGACACTCACCCAGGATATGATATCCGCCGGCCGCCTGATAGGCCTGATAGTCAACCGTGTCCGCCGGCAAGCTGGCTTGGGTCGCCTTGTGTTCGATGGCTTGTCTCACCTGCTCCAGGCTGGCCGTACCGATTGGGTTCTGGCCGACCACCGCGACCGGTGCGGTTTCACACCGACCTACGCAGGGAACGCGCTGGACCCGCACCGTTTTACCGAATTCTCGCTCTAGGGCGGGAATCAATTGCTCTGCTCCGGCCAACTCACAACTGACCGAGTCACACACGCGAACGGTGAGCGCCGGTGGCGGGGTCTCTCCTTCTTTGACCACATCGAAATGATGGTAAAAGCTGGCAACCTCGTACACTTCGACTGGAGCGAGCTGCATTTCGTGGGCGAGGGCAACCAAGTGAGCCGCAGACAGGTGGCCATAGCGATCCTGGATGAGATGCAGATGTTCGATCAGGAGGTCCCGCCGGCGTGGGGCATCGGCCAGCAACGTTTGGACTTCTCGGAGGGCCTGAGGGTCAACACTGCGCCCTTTCGGCCGAGTGCGAAGACCCCGTGGACGTTTTCTGCCGCGCTCCCCGTTCTGTTTCATTATCTCCCCTGCCCGGACCAGAGCCCTTGTCAAAAAGGCTTGAAGGACAGAAACATAGCCTATTTATTGGCTGTGGCTCAAGAGTCCTGCTCTTCTTGAGTACCCTTGACACCCGTGGTTTCGGTTCTTACTTTTCCGCATCAGAGACGGGCAGTCTCGGACAAACAAACAACTCAAATCAATGAAGAAATTCAGGCTTGTCATCGTCTATTACCGTCTACAGATTACCTGTGACAGCCCCGACTGAGGAGAACATCCAGAGACATGGACGGAGATATTTCGGCTCTGAACGAACGCGTGAGAGAAGAAGCGGCATCACTGGCGCGCTTACGAGACGCTATTGGCCAGGTCATTATCGGTCAGCAGTATCTCGTGGACCGCTTGATTGTCGGTCTGTTGGCAAACGGTCACGTCCTGTTGGAAGGTGTCCCCGGCCTGGCCAAGACCCTGTCGGTGAAGACCCTAGCCCAAGCAATCAGCGCCCGCTTTCAGCGGCTCCAATTTACCCCGGACCTCCTGCCCGCAGACCTTATCGGGACGCTGATTTACAATCCTCGCGAGGGGACGTTTACCACCAAGAAAGGGCCGGTCTTTGCCAATATCGTTCTGGCGGATGAGATTAACCGGGCACCGGCCAAGGTTCAAAGCGCCTTGTTGGAGGCTATGCAGGAACGTCAGGTCACCATAGGTGAGGAGACCCATCTCCTGCCAGCGCCCTTCCTCGTTCTGGCCACCCAGAATCCCATTGAGCAGGAAGGCACGTATCCCCTGCCAGAGGCCCAGGTCGATCGTTTCATGCTGAAGCTGTGGGTCACCTATCCTTCGAAGGCAGAAGAGCGGCAGATCTTGGACCGTATGGCATCCACCGCTCAGCCCGCCGCCGCCAGTCCCGTACTGAGCACGGAGGACGTTGTGCGGTTGCGTGCCCTGACCGACCAGATTTATCTGGACGATAAAATCAAGGACTACATTATTGATCTGGTCTTTGCCACGCGCGATCCCGCGGCCTACGACATCGATGTCCAGCGTTTTATTCAGTACGGCGCTTCACCGCGAGCCACCTTGTCATTGACCGTCGCCGCCAAAGCGTATGCCTTGCTCCAGGGACGCGGCTACGTCACGCCGCAGGATGTAAAATCCATCGGCCCGGATATTCTACGCCACCGGGTCATTATTACCTATGAGGCCGAGGCCGAAGAGCTGACCGCGGACAGCGTCCTGAAACACATCTTTGACGGCGTGCCCGTACCCTAGCTTATGCTCACTTCGGAACAACTCAAAGCGGTCCGTAAGATTCATATTCGGACCAGCCATTTGGTCAACGATATGTTTGCCGGCCAGTACCAGAGCGCATTCAAGGGCCACGGCATGGAGTTTGCCGAGGTCCGACAATACTTCCCCGGTGATGATGTCCGGACCATAGACTGGAACGTCACCGCCCGGACGGGCGTCCCGCACGTCAAACGGTTTAGCGAAGAGCGAGAACTCACGGTAATGCTCTTGGTGGACGCCAGCGCCTCGACTCGGTTTGGAACCGTGTCTCAGCTAAAGAGTACGATGGCAGCAGAGATGGCGGCCCTGTTTGCCTTCTCGGCCATCACCAATAATGACAAAGTCGGGCTGGTGATATTCAGTAACGAAGTCGAGCTGTCGCTCCCGCCGAAGAAGGGGCTCCGCCACGTTCTACGGGTAATTCGTGAGGTGCTCTCCTTCCAGAGTCAGCAGCGCGGCACAAAGATTACGGCCGCCCTGGAACATCTGAATCATGTCAGCAAGCGACGCGCAGTGGTCTTTCTCATTTCCGATTGGCTCGACCCGCACGCCGCCTTTGCGCTCACTATTGCCAATCGTCGCCATGACGTGATTGCCATTGTGTTAGACGACCCTCGCGAGCTGACCCTGCCGAACATCGGTCTGATTGAGCTCCAAGATGCCGAAACCGGAGAGCGAGAGCTGGTCGATACTGGTGACCGGCGTGTCCGGGAAGAGTTCGCCCGGCAGGCGGCAGCGGCCCGGGACGACAGAGCGCGCATGTTGCAGCGTGCGCATACGGATACCATTACGGTGCGCACTGACCAGCCGTATGTAGACGCTTTGCTGCGCTTTTTTCGCAGGCGCGAACAGCGGCATTAGAAGTTCCTCATGAGACACCCCCCCCGTGAAAGAGTGAACGTGCCCTCCAAGTTATACAAAGCTGCTGGCACGTTTACTCTTTTTGCCCGAGAAGTACTGCTGGCTCTGCTGATCGCCGCGTGGCCCCTCCTCAATCTGCCATCTGTGGTCCGGGCCGCTATGGACGGAGAGAAACCAACCGGCCCGGTTGACCTTCAAACCAGCGTCGATCGGGACGAAATCACCATAGGTGACCATCTTCGCTATACGATTACGATCAGCGCGGAGACGGGCGTGGACGTCTCCGTCCCACTGTTCCACGAGCGCATCGGCGACTTTGATATTATCGACTTTGGTCGGGTGCCAGACCAGCCGCAGGCGGAACGAACCACCATCACCCAGTGGTATACGCTCACCATTTTCACCACAGGCTATCATCTGCTCCCGGCACCGCGCGTATCCTATACAACGTCTGACGGCACCCAGCACGAGACCACAGGCGAGGCGCTCCGGGTTCATGTGGCGAGCTTGCTTACGCAGGAAGGGCAACCGACCGATATCCGCGATATCAAACCACCTGAAGACGTCCCCTTTAACTGGCGGCCTGTCCTCGTGGGCGGAGCGATCCTGGTCGCGCTGATTGGCATTGGTCTTGCCCTCTACTATTTTCTGAACCGATTCCGTCGAGCAGCGGTTCTTCCACCCCGGCCGGCTCACGAGGTCGCACTTGAGGCCCTGTCCCACCTGCGTGCCAAGCGCCTCCCGCAAGCCGGTCAGTTCGAGGCGTATTATGTTGCCCTGTCCGCTATTGTTCGGACCTATCTGGAAGACGGACTCCAGGTACGCGCCCCGGAAATGACAACCGAAGAATTCCTGATGGCAGTCACACGCGATTCTTCTGTCCCTCGCTCTCGCTCCGCTCGGCGGCCCCCCAAGGGAAGGGGGGGCCACCCCAGCCGTCTCCCGTCGACCCACCAGCACCTGCTCGGTACGTTCTTAGCCCAGGCGGATTTAGTCAAATTCGCCCGGCATCGACCCAGCCTGGACGAGAGCGATGTCGCCTATGAGGCGGCTAAACGCTTTGTGGACGAAACACGACCAGAGAACGCTCAGGCACTTGCTGACGAGCGCGACTGGCCACAGGAGGAGCGACATGCGGCTGCATGATCCCTGGGTGCTGCTGATCTGGCTCCTCATCCCGCTCGTCTTCTGGTTCCAACGGCGGGGTACCCAGGGGGCAGCAGTCCGTTATCCCAGCTTGGTTGTCCTGCGTTCCCTGACACATATGGGGAAACGAAACTGGCGTTGGATTTTACCGGTGTTGCGGGGGACGGTCCTCTTTCTCCTCGTCCTCGCCCTTGCCCGTCCGCAACTCGGCAAAGCCGAGAGTCAGTCTTACGGTGAAGGTATCGATATCGTGCTGGCCGTTGATATTTCGAGCAGCATGCTGTCCGAAGACTTCAGTCTGGATACCGGTCGAGCCAATCGGCTGGAGGTGGTGAAGTCTGTGGTCAGGGATTTTGTGACCGCCCGGGGCGGGGATCGGATTGGGCTGGTCCTGTTCAGCGCCCGTCCCTATACCCAGTGTCCGCTCACCCTTGATCATGGCTGGCTGTTGCAGAATTTGGACCGAGCCGAGATTGGGATGATTGAGGATGGTACAGCCATTGGCTCTGCCCTGGCCACCGCGACCGGTCGTCTGGAGCACTCGGAGGCCAAGAGCAAGCTCGTGATTCTGCTCACCGATGGACAGAACAATGCGGGCCGGATCTCTCCACTGACCGCGGCGGACGCGGCCCACACTCTGGGCATCAAAGTATACACCATAGGGGCGGGCACCCGCGGCATGGCGCCCTATCCGACCCGGGATCTGTTTGGCAATACCGTCTATCGTCCCATCCAGGTTGATATTGACGAGGAGACGCTGTCGAATATTGCGCAGACCACGGGAGGGCGCTATTTCCGCGCAACGGACACGGCCAGCCTCCAGGCCGTTTACGAAACAATTAGCCAGTTGGAGCGCACTCCGTTTCGGGCTCCCCTATACCTCGATTATGACGAGCTCTATCCCTGGTGTCTTCTGTTGGCGCTTACCCTGGCTGGTCTGGAAACGGGCCTGAATCACACTCTCCTCCGAAAGCTGCCCTAATGGTTTGGCGTACCCCGCAGTTTCTGTGGCTGTTGTTCTGCGTTCCGCTTGTTGCCGGCCTCCTGATATGGGCCCTGCGACGGCGACGGCGCGCCTTGGAACAATTCGCCCAGGCCAGTCTCCTACCCGTTCTGACGCCTGATACGGATCAGCGCGGCCACCGCTGGCGAGTCGGCCTGTTGGTCGGGGCGCTCACCTTCCTGATCCTTGCCCTGGCAGGGCCGCGCTGGGGGTTTCAGTGGGAAGAGGTGCGCCGTGAGGGGGCGGATATCGTTGTCGCGCTTGACACCTCGCGCAGCATGCTCGCAACGGATATCACCCCGACACGGCTGGATCGTGCTAAACTCGCCCTTCGGGATTTCGTACAGCACCTTCAGGGAGACCGGATTGGACTGGTCGCTTTTGCGGGCTCGGCTTTTATCCAGTGCCCCTTGACGCTGGATTACGGAGCATTTTTAGAGAGCCTGCGTTCCGTCACGGTCGGTATTATCCCCAAGGGCGGAACCGCCTTGGGCGAGGCCATCAGAACCGGGCTGGCGGCCTTTGAGAACCAGCCCGGTCACCATCACGCCCTGCTGATTATCACCGATGGTGAAGACCATGACGGACAGATTCAGGCGGCCAGTCAGCAGGCAGCCGCAAAAGGAATCAAAATCTACACCGTCGGGGTCGGCAGCCCGGAAGGCGAACTGATTCCGCTCAACGTGGATGGAAGACGCAGTTTTCTGAAAGACCGCCAGGGGCAGGTCGTCAAGTCGCGTTTGGATACGGAGACTTTGCAGCAGATTGCGCTGACAACGGGCGGCGCCTATGTCTACGATACCGGCCCGAGTCTGGGTCTGGAGGAAATCTATACGCGCTATCTGAGCCAGCTCGAGAAGCGAGACCTCACCTCAACCCTGGAGCGTCGCTATGCGGAGCGCTTTCAGCTCCCGCTCGCCGTGGGCCTTCTCCTCCTCGTCCTGGAAGCCTGTATCCGGAACCGGCGTTCACAAGCGGTCGGAGACGGAGCGCCTCCCGAGCAGTTGAGTCGCTCCTTATTCCCGAGAGAAAGGGAGAACGAGTCGTGAACACCGTACAGCGACTGCTGCTGAGCTGTGCCCTCCTCTGTGTCGCCTGGACTGATAGTCTGCGCAGCCAAGTTGTCGAGGGAAACCGATTATTCTCCGAAGGCAAATTTAGTGATGCGACCGAATCGTATGGCCAGGCATTAGTCGATCATCCCGATTCCCCGCTTCTCAATTTCAATATGGGAACAGCGCACTATAAAGCGGGCAAGTACACGCAAGCGCTGTCCTCTTTCTCACGCGTGCAGGCAAGCCCTGAAGACTCCGATAAGGATGCCGAACGGGCCGCCAGGACCGCCTATAACATGGGGAATACCCAGTATAAAATGGGCGCGCAGGCAGAGGAACAGAATCCGCAGGCAGCTCTCACCGCCTATACCAACGCCTTGGCCGCGTATCGGCGGGCGCTTGGTGCCGACCCGACAGATCAGGATGTAAAGTTCAACTATGAGTTTGTGACCAAAAGGCTTGAAGCCCTGCAAGAGAAACTTGAGCATCAACCCCAACCCAGCCAGCCAAATCAACCCGAACAAGAAGAGCGGCCACAAGCCGAACAAGACGACGGGCAACAGCAGCAGAACGGACAAGACCAGCAACACGCCGGAGAACAGCCAGAGGCTCCCTCTGGGGCGGAGCAGGAAAGACAGGCTGGACAAGACCAGCCCAACGAGATGTCCACGGACGAAGCGCAGTCAGTGATCGATACGGCCCGTAACGAAGAACTCAGCCCGGAGGAGTTTGCCCGGCAGGCCCAACGCGGCGGCGTGGCCGAACCCTTACGGGATTGGTAGGGAAGAAGAATGAGAAGGAGCGCGTGTATTCCTTTCCTCTGCCTGCTGTTCGGGCTGGTTTGTCCGGCTGATGCCTCGGAGGTGAGTGTCCACGCCTCCATTCACCCGCAGCGTGCGACGCTCGGTGAAGCGTTGACGCTGTCCATTCAGGTCAGGGGGGCTCAGGACACGCCGGCCCCGACTCTCGATATCGACGGCTTCGAGAGTCGCTATCTCGGTCCCTCGACTCAGGTGTCTATCAGGGATGGGCAAGTCGCGGCGTCTGTGCAGCATCGCTACTCTCTCCTCCCGCTCGAGCCAGGACAGTTCACCCTGGGTCCATTTCCCGTGGAATATCAAGGGCGGCAGTATTACACCGGCCCGCTTAACGTCACGATTGCGGCCGCCCAGCCATCACCTTCTCCGTCGGGCAGACCGTCCTCTCCGGCTCAACAACGTCCTCAAGCCACGAGCGGCCAAAACGGGCTGAGTCTTCAGCTTTCCGTTCCACGCCACGAAGTCTATCTCCACGAGCGTGTTCCCATTGTGGTCAAGCTTTATATTGGGGCGGCCCGCGTATCCGATGTTCAGTATCCGCAATTCAGTAAAGACGGGTTCTCTGTCGAGCCGTTTTCCGAACCCACACAACAGCAACAGACGCTGGACGGACAGACATTCACTGTTTTGCATTTTGACACCGAGGTTATTCCCCTCCGCTCCGGGAGCCTGGCGCTCGGACCGGCGAGCCTCCAGCTCAACGTCCTCACGCGCCGCCGGGGCGGTTCGCCTTTCAGCGACCCGTTCTTTGATCGTTTTTTTCAGAGTGACTTCTTTTCGACGTTTTCCTCCGAGCGGCGGCAGCTCACCCTGCGTTCCGATTCCCTGACGCTCAGCGTGCAACCGCTACCGGCAACCAGCAGACCGGACAATTTTTCAGGCGCGGTCGGCTCGTTTGAGTTGGACGTGAAAGCAACTCCGCAGGACCTTCCTGTCGGAGACCCGATTACTGTCCATATGCGCATCGAAGGCACGGGCTATCTTGCCGATGCCGCCGCGCCCGCATTTGTGCAGACTGATGGTTTCCGTGTGTATGAACCGCTTGCCGGGAAAACGCAGGGGTCAACAAAATCCTTTGAGCAGGTGCTCATTCCACAGGACCAGACCCTGGATGCCGTTCCCGCGGCTCAGTTCAGTTATTTTGATCCTCAGGCCCGGCGCTACCGGACGCTCGAAAGCCAGCCTGTTGCCCTTGTCGTTCGTCCCCCGAAAACTACAACACGAAAAACAGTCGTAACCGGCCACCCGGGCGCACCATCGGCACGCAGTCAGGACGAGCAGGAAGCACTGGGTCAGGACATTGTCTATATCAAAGACGAGCCCGGCTCTCTGGTTCCGCACGCCGGGCCGTGGTATCGCAGCCTTGGTTTTCTCCTGTGGCAGCCCCTGCCGGTGCTGCTCTTCCTGGGTGTCTGGTGGTACGACCAGCGTCGTCGCCGACTGCACGCCGATAGTCGCTATGCCCGTTTTACAGTGGCGGGGAAACAGGCACGGCAGAGCCTGGCCCAAGCGGAGCACCATCTCACCCAGGAGGAGTATCCCGCCTTGTACACAATGCTGGCTCGTACGCTCCAAGCCTATATATCCGCCAAGTTCGATCTGCCCCCTGGTGGCGTTGATACACAGGCGCTCCGCGAGCGTGGCGTCTCTCAGACGAGCCTGGATCAGATTGAACGAGTTGAGGAGACCTGCGAGCAGGTGCGTTTCGCCCAAGGAACACCGGCATCCATGCGGGACAAGAGTCACGAGACCCTATCCCTCGTCCGTCAGATTATTGACCAGCTTGAACGCACTCACCGCCAGTTTGTTGTTTTGCCCCCTCGCCTTCGGCAGCCCCCCAAAAAAGGGGGGCGACGCAAGCCGCTTAGCATTACAGGACCATGAGGCTGCCGCAATTTCTCCGACTTCGGCCATTTCGAGGCTTGCGATTTACTCTTTGCGGTGTCTGTCTCTGCTGGGCGCCCTCCCTGGCAGCCGCGGCGCCAACAACCCCTCAGACCGCTTTTTTTCATGCGAATACGCTCTACACGCAAGGTCAGTACGCCGAGGCAGTGGAGGCCTACGAAGCCGTGCTTCAGTCCGGCTTCGTCAGCGGCAATCTCTATTTCAACCTCGGCAACGCCTATTTCAAGGCAGGACGAGTGGGAAAGGCCATTCTGAATTACGAGCGGGCACGGCGCTTCCTCCCCAGTGACCCGGACCTGGAAGCCAACCTGCGCTTCGCCCACTCACTCACGGACGCTGAAGTCTGCCAGCCGCCCCTCTGGCAACGCCTTGTCTTTCCGCTTGCCCATCGAGTCGCGACAGACCAATTGGTGTGGCTCACTAGTGCGGCCTATACATTGCTCTTCGGGGTTTTTGCCGTGTACCGTCTGTGGCCGCGGCAGCCCCAATGGCTCCTCTCCGTGGGCTGGGGGGTCACTGCCTGCCTGGTGGTAATAACGCTCTCGCTGGTACAGCAGCTACGGACGAGCGATTGGCAGCGACACGCTGTGGTACTCAAACAAGAGGATACTCCAGTGCGTTTTGAGCCGGCTCCGAGCGGCACGGTCCATTTCTCCGTCCCCCAGGGCACGCGGGTCCGACTGCTCGATGTCCGAGAAGGCTGGTGGCAGGTCGCCCGCTGCGATGGGCGGCGCGGATGGATAGAAAAGGATGCCCTTGAAGAGCTATAAAAGGAACCATGACCGCTATCGGCTGGATATTCTTCGTCGGCACCATCATTGTCCTCGCACTTAGCCTGTATATCTACGTGCAGGACAAAACGGCCAATAGGCAGCACAAACACTAATCCGCCGGCATTGCCTATTGCCGCGCGACTATTTTTACAACTCCCTTCAGTCGTCTTTTCCCGTCCTGCCCCTGCCTATTCGGGCCGGAACTTGACCAGGGTCATTTCCTCACTCACATCCTCAAAGGATGCCAAAACCGGCATGCCTATAGTCACCTGGTCGGGCTGGCAGCCGACCAGATTGGTGGTGATATGCGGACCTTCTGCGAGCTCAACAATGGCAATAACGTAGGGCACATCATCGGCAAAGGCCGGGTGCGTCGGAGCCTGGGCAATGGTGTAGGAATACAGCTTGCCCTTGCCGGATACGGGAATCCAGACGAGGTCGGCGGCCAAGCATTCCGAGCAGGCTTCGCGCGGGTAAAAGATATGAGTCCCACACGCATTGCAGCGTTGGATCTGGAGTTCGTGCCGTTTGGCCGCATCCCAAAAGGGCTGAGAGATCTCATTGGGATGAGGGAGGGGTTTGTTATACTCGCCCATGGTTTTCCTTTCCGTCCGCTACACACCCAAGACGAGGCTGCACTGCTCGGCCATGATTCCACCGTTACCGTTCACATAGCCGATAGAGGCATCTTTGACCTGCCGCCCTTCCCCGCGTCCCATGAGCTGCCGTGCGCCCTCAATAACATGGCTCATACCACCGGCGAGCCCCGGTTGCCCAAAAGACAGTTGGCCGCCGTGGGTATTGCACGGAAAGTCGCCCGCGTATGACAGGTCGTGGTCTTCAACAAACCGACCCCCCTCGCCTTTTTCACAAAAGCCGGCGTCTTCAAGAGTCACGATCACGGTGATGGTGTAGCAGTCGTAGGGTTGCACAAAGTCCATATCCTGCGGTGTGACTCCGGCCATGTGAAAGGCAGATTCCGCAGCCGGTTTGACTAACGACGTCGTCAGGCTGCGCGCATGGGTAATGCTCGAATGGCCGCCGGCCTCACCCGCTCCGAGCAAGACTACGGGCTTGTGAGGGCCGTCTTTGGCGCGTTCGGTACTGGTGACAATAAACGCGCCGCCCCCGGTACACGGACTGACGATCTCAAGCAGGTGTAGGGGGTCAACAATCATGCGGGAGTTCAGCACGTCATCAATGTCGATTTCTTTGTTCCCGAATAAGGCGCTCGGGTTTTGGCAGGCGCTCTTGCGTTGGTCTACCGCAACCTTGGCCATTTGTTCCGCGGTGGTGTCGTATTCATATTTATGGCGTTGGGCGATGAGCGCATAGCCGGGGTTGGCGGCAATCAGGCCGTAGGGTGCATCGAATTCCGCCTCAATGCTCGGGAAGGGCGGCATCTGTCGCGCCCGGGCCCGCCGGTCACCCACGACGCACAGCACGGAGTTGCACATCCCGGCTTCAATGGCGGCCGCTGCCCGCCAGACCATACCGGCGGCAGAGGCGCCGCCCAGCTCGACCTGATTAAAATAGGTGGGGCGGATTTGCAGGTAGTCGGCCACCACCGAAGGCCACAGCACGCTATAGTCGCTCAGCGCCCAGCCGGTCAGCAGCCCATCAATATCGCTCTTTTCCAGACCGGCATCGGCGATTGCCTCACGCGCCACATTGGCAATAATCCCCAGCGGCGTAATATTCCCGGCGCCTTTTTGGGGCGGCATTTCGGCAAACCCGGAGATTGCCGCTTTTCCTTTGATGCTCATACGTCTCCTCCCGTGCTTCGCACACACCCATCCTTATCATGCAGCGGATGGCGGAATCCCTAGCTAAGCACGAAAACGCTTAGTGCGGAACCGGACAGTGCGCTGCCGGTGGGCCGACGGGGTGGGCTTCCCCAACGGGAGGCAAATGACGCGGCACCTTGGGTGGCATGTCAGCCCGTCGCCGGTATTGGACCCGACACGGACTGGACGGCCATTTCGTTTTTGTTCCGCTGACCGGTTTGGGCTCGGGGTCAAGCAGGGTGAATTCATACTGCTGGAGGAGGAGGGAGAGGACGATTTTCATCTCAAGATAGGCAAAATGAACCCCAGCGCAACGGTGCACGCCCCCTCCAAACCCAATCAGGCTATGGGGCTGACGAGACTCATCGTGCTCCGGGGAGAACCGTTCCGGACGATACTGGTCGGGGTCCGGGAATATCTCGGGCATCCGATGCGAGAGAAGCGGGGCAATAAACACCATGGCGTCCTGAGGAATGCGGAAGCCCTGCCAGGCAAAGGTCTCGGCGGCCTTGCGCATGAGGACAAAGGCGACCGGATGGAGCCGCTCGGTTTCTTTGAGCGCCCACTCAATCCGTCGCAGTTGACGCACCTCTGTCATCGAGAGATCCCGGCCATTGTCAAGAATATCAGCCTGTTCGTCGCGCACAGACTGGAGATAGGTCGGGTGGAGGAGCAGGTCAATCAGACCCCAGCTGATATGCCCGGCGGTTGTCTCGTGTCCGGCCCATACCAGCAGGAGGATCAGATTAATAATTAACACGTCGTCAATCGGCCTCCCGTCAGAGTAGTGGGACGCAATCAACGTCTGTAAAAAATCCGGCGGGTCGACCGGACTGTGACGGCGCTCTTCTATGAGTTCGCCCAGGATTTTGTGCAATTTTCTTTTGGCCCGTTGACTCCGAATCAGTCTAGGCAGTGGCAGCCAGAGGGGTAGAAGCGGCTCTATCCCTCCCGAAAAATTGCGGAAGTCCTGGAAGAAATGACTGCCCAGACGCTGTCGAAAATCGTCGCCCAGAAAGGCGTGCGCGGCAATATGCATCACCAGTGGACCCAGGGTTGGAATCAGATCACAGGACCCCTCCTCGCCCAGACGTTCCATCAGGGCAAACGTTTCGTTAGCCATGGTGGTGACATACTGGTGCATCTGCTGGGGCTGAAACCGCGGCATGATAATGGCTCGCTGTTCCAGGTATTCCTCGAACTCGGCGAAGACATAGAAGCGTTCGTGGAACATCTTGATGAAGAAGGGATAGCTCTCGCGGATGGAGAGCAATTTGTCTGTCTCACTAAAAAAGAAGCGATTGTTCTCCGGTCCGACCAGAACGACCGCCCGTTTCAGCCCGAGTTGGAAGGAGAAAATCGAGCCGTGCTCATGATAGCCCCGTTCTATGAGGGCCGTCGGGTCGCGTAGGAATTGAAGCGCGTGTCCCAGAACGGGAACGCCGCCGCTCGTCATGGGAGGAAATGCGTGATCTGCCATAAGCGTCCTCCATGAAGAAACATGTGGGTCTTCTTGTACTCACTCTAGCGCTGTGGCAGCAGATGTAAATGGGGGAAAGGATTTTTCCGGGACCCAGGATGCTGGACCGCTTCTACCCCGCTCCACGCCACACTGCGATACGGGCGATCCGTGCCTGGGTCAGTTGAATCAAATCCTGCGGGCTCAGGGCAATATCGAGTCCACGGCGCCCGGCGCTGACGTAGACGCTGGCGTGGCTGAGTGCTGACTCGTCTATCAGCGTGACGAGGTCACGGCGTTGGCCGAGCGGACTGATGCCACCAACCACATAGCCGGTTGCCCGTTCGGCTTCTCTTGGGTCGGCTAAGATGGCTTTCTTTACCCCAACTGCCTGGGCGACCGCCTTGAGGTTGAGCTGAGTGGAGACGGGGATCAGTGCAGCAACAAGCGCGCTGGCAGCGGGTTTGACGATGAGCGTTTTCAAGACCTGAGCCGCGTCAACGCCGAGCGCTTCAGCAGCCTCCAGCCCGTAAGACGAGGCAGCCGGGTCGTGATGATATTCATACAGGCGATAGGGAATCCGAGCATGTTTGAGGGCCTGAATGGCTGGCGTCATGGCTTTACCGGGAATGAACGCTCTCGTTGTGAATAATCGCCCGTAGCGGTCGAGCCGGGAGGTGCTGAGTGGTATACTGTAGATACTCAGAATAGGTGCTCCGTGGCACGACCTCCCCGACCCCTATCCTCCTACCAGACCTGCCATCGTCGTTTCCAGCGCTGGGTAAACGATGGCGACGCGCCTGGAGGAGTTGGGTGTGGAGCGGATGAGAGAGTTGTGAATTTGAAAGGAGCTCTGGACTCATGACTAGGAACACCAAAAGACTGTCCATGACTAGCATGGATGAGCTACCAGCGTTCCCTGAGGGGTGGTATTTCGTCGCAAGCCGCGAGTCCATTCTGCGAGAGAAACTGATCGAGAAGACGTGGCTGGGCGAGGAAATCGTCGCCTGGTGCGACGAGGATGGCCGTGTCTGCGTGGCCGACGCGGTCTGTCCGCACCTGGGCTCGTACCTGGGGCCGGAGGCTGGCGGCCAGGTATGCAACGGTCGCCTCGTCTGTCCGTTTCACGGGTTTGAGTACGATACGACCGGCCAATGCGTTGCGACTCCGAACGCCCCGGCACCCAGAGCCGCGAAACTGAAGGTATACCAGACCAGAGAAATCCTCGGTCTGGTCTTCGCCTGGTTCGGGAGCGGCGGCCGGCCTCCGCATTGGGACCTTCCAGGTGACCCACCCACCGGTGCGGAGTGGAGCGAGTTGGGATTCCGGACCCTCCGATTCCGCGGCCATCCCCAGGAAACAGCGGAGAATTCCGTGGACCTCGGACACCTGGGCCACGTACACGGCTACGACAATGTGAGTCCGGTCGGTTCGGTAACAGTGGACGGCGCCTACCTGAAGAGTTGCTTCGACTTCAAAAGCGTTCACAGGCTCCTGGGTGTAAAAGACCTCGTGTATGACGTCTCGGCCGTCACTCACATCTATGGACTGGGCTACTCCTTCGTCGAAATCCACGAGAAAACCATCGATATGGATGCGAGATTGTGGGTACTTCCCACACCCATCGATGGCACCCTCATCGATCTTGTGCTGGTCGGCCAACTGCGGGAAATCCGCAAGCCCCGACGGTTCATCTCGGGTCTGGGTTTCGTACCGATGAAGTTGCGCCAAAGGCTGATGAAACACATTCTGCTTTCATGGCAAAAACGGGAGGTGCTGCAGGACGTGGTGATCTGGGACCGGAAGCGGCATCGGTCTTCCCCGCGGCTGTGCCAGACGGACGGCCCCATAGGGAAATACCGTCGCTATTGTCGGCAGTTCTATCCGGAGCTTCAGCCGGAAAGGCTGGAATCGGGCAAGGTCAAATCCACCCATCCGTGAGCCGTGATCCTGTGGCGGATGCGGTCGTACCGGTCTTCAGCCCTTCGCCTTCCTGAACCCCCGACCATACATGATACTCCCGTAATGGTTGAACGCCCGCCGCGCCCCGGGATCGTCGAAGGGATAATCCACACCGATCTGTGTTGCAGCGGCGAGCCCGCTGACAAAGCAGGTTTCCTGGCTGTTGATCAGCGTATGGGCGCCACAGTGCCAGGTTTGCCTTTCTTGCCCTGAATGAAGCGGAACAAAGGAACGAGCAGGGCGACGTGGCGCACGTCATGCACAATGTGCTGGAACCACCACTTTCCGATAATCTTCTTCCCATCGATTTCGCTGATGGGGTTGTAGGTTACCAGACAAGGCTTGTCAGACCGATTGGCCCACGGCTGCTGGTTGTGCATGATGTAGGTGATTTCATAATTGTCCGGTCGGGCGCCGTATTGCTCGATATGATTGCTCCGCGTTTTCAGGGGCTGCACTGCGTTGTCCGGAAGGACTGAGGCGTCCGAATGCACGACCGTATGGTTGTGCAGTTCGCTCTCGTACCGGATCGACGAGAGAATATAGCGCTCCAGCATCGTGGGGTTGTCGAGGATCATCAGCGTCTGGTTCGCATTGCAGGCGAAGATCACCTCGTCGAACGTCTCCTGTACACCGTCCTCGTCCTCGACCACGATGCCGGACGACTGGCGATACACCTTTCGGACAGGCCGGTTGAGGCATATCTTGTCCCGGAAATTGGCCGACAGGTTTTCGTAGATACGTCGTGTTCCCCGGTCCCACGTCTGCATGGGCGTGGCGCTTTCGATATCAAAGAATTCGAGATACCGCGTAAAGAGAGATGCAGGCATATCGAACACATTGGTCGCCATCAGGAAGTTGACGAACATGGGCTTCAGTATCTTGTACCGGAAGTCCCCGGAGAAACCGGCCAGATTCAGGACCGTCCCCATGCTGATGTAGTTGAACGGATTGAGGGCGTTCAGAAACTTCGATTGGGACCGGCTCAGCCAACCGAACCACTTCAGACGCCTCAGGATTCGTTGAAACTTCGCAATTTCGGATTGCAGTTGCTCTCGGATGTCGGAGTCGAAATCGTGGGCGTACACGCCGCCACGGTACTTCACACTGTAGCTGAATCTGGTATCGAGCAGTTCGATGCCGAACTTTTTCATCAACAGCAGGATGTGGTGGTACCCCGACGAAATGCAAGCGGTGACGGAAATATCGAAAGGAATGAAGCTGCCGTCATCCTGCGGCATATCGGCAGTGATCGCGTTTCCGCCAATCCGGTCCTGCGCCTCAAACAGCCGAAAATCGAATCGGTCCGGGTCGTGATCCAGCGCCCACGCGGCCGCCAGCCCTGATATGCCGCCGCCGACAATGGCTATGCGCCGCGGCACTATTCTTTTCTCCAGTCGTATCGCATGGGAGAAAGATAGCGCGTTCCTCGCCCGTTGGCTACATGCTTTGAAATTTTTTAGCCAGTAGAAACAATAACTTACATCGCAAACTTGACCTACTACCCCGTTTACCCACGTATTGACCCGGCCTCAAGGAGGCGGTATCTTTGGAAGCAGTACACTAGACGAGATGACCTCACGATCAAGCACATCTGCTGGCTCATCGACGCCACCCGTTCTCGTCACCGGCGCGGCCGGGCATGTGGGCGCCAATCTCGTGCGCCGACTGCTCGACGACGGCGTTCGAGTCCGGGTGTTGCTGAGACACGAGGACAACAACGAAGCACTGGAAGGCCTCGAGGTTGAACGCGCGTTTGGTGACATCCGAGATTTGAATGCCGCCAGGCATGCGCTCACGGGCTGTCAAGGCGTCTATCACTGCGCGGCCAAGGTTTCAACCATCGAAGGCAACCGCGCTCATCGCCGGGAAGTATTCGAGTGCAACGTTCTCGGTACCCGCAACGTGCTGCAAGCGGCGCGGGAGGCGGGGGCCGGCCGGGTGGTGGTGACGGGCTCTTTCAGTGCGGTCGGTTATGATTTGGATGATCCGTCCGCGCCCAGCGACGAGACGATGCAGTTCTATCCCATGGAACGCACGATGCCCTACGAGCGTAGCAAGGCACTCGTCGAGCACGAGTGCTGGCGCGCCGCGGCGGCGGGACAAGATGTTGTGGTCGCAACGTGTTGTGCGGTGGTCGGGGGCAGCGATTTTTTCCCCTCGCGGTTGGGCAGGACCTTATGCGATTACACGAACGGCAAGCTCTATGCGTACGTTGATGGCGGTTTCGAGTTTGTCGCGGCACGGGACATTGTCGAAGGACATCTGTTGTGCATGCACCGAGGACGCTCGGGCGAAAAGTACATCTTTAGCAGCGAGTACAAGACCATCTCGGACATCTTGGATCTGTTCGAGGAGGTCTCAGGCGTGCCGCGACCGCACCGGCGAATCCCGACCCGCCTGATGCTCGTCTTTTCGGAAGCGGCGAGCTTTTATCTGAGCCGGTTTCATCCGAGCTTTCCCCAGCGTTTTACCCCTGGCGCCATCCGCCTGTTACAAAAGCGCCGTCACGCCGACACCGGCAAAGCGAGACGGGAGCTCGGCTATCAGCCAACCAGTATCCAGGCTGCGGTTCATGAGGCCTACGCCTTTCACTACCACCGCAACGCGATCACGAATCCGCTCGCGAAACGCCCGCGCGTGAACGCCACGGAACAAGTGGAAAACCTCATACCGAGCCAAGGCATACAGATGCCTTCCGTTGGGGGTCCGAAATGAGCCCGGCACCGAGTGCGCCCTCCGGCTTCGAGGAGGCCGGCAGCTTGCGTCAGCAAGCGCGCGCCGCGGGTCTGGACCCGGATTACTGGTACGCGGTTGAAGAAGCGCACCGAGTCAAACCGGGCACAGTGGTCGAGATCATTTTCTGGAAACGTTCCATTGCGTTATTTCGCGGGATAGATGGCTCGTTTCACGCGGTCGAGAATCGCTGTGCGCATCGCCAGCTCAAACTCTCCCTGGGCGAGGTGCAAGGCTGCCGGCTCGTGTGCGCCTACCATGGCTGGCAGTATGATGAAAACGGGCGCCTTGCCGAGATCCCCCACGACCGCTTCGGACGAGGTCTCCCGAAGGTCTCGCTGAGGACCTATCCCGTGACGGTCCGTTACGGTCTGATCTGGTTGTTCCCTGGGAAACCGGAGCAGGCACAGCGGCGCCAGATCCCGGACATCCCCGAGCTCGAAGGACCCGCGCGGTGGGCCTGTGTCCCGCTCAGCTTCACCTGGTCGGCCCACCACTCGATGGTGATCGACAACGTGAGCGACTTCTCCCACGCCCATCTGCACCGTCGATACCGTCCCTTCGAAGGCGCCACCCTCACCCGTTGCGAGACTGTCGGTGACAACGTGCACCTCGCCTACGATACGCGGGTCGGACGCGGGCGTATCTCCGGGCTGTTTGTCGATCACAACCGGCTCGACACCAATCACATAGAGCTGTGCTTTCAATACCCCTATCAGTGGTCGAACACCGATGACGAGATAAAACACTGGCTTTTTGTGCTGCCAATCGATGAGCGGACCACCCGGACGTTCTTCCTGTTCTACTTCAAGTCGCTGAAGATACCTTTGCTGCCGGTACGTATTCCCCGTTTCGCCATGACCACGGTTTTGAAGATCGCGAACCGTCTGCTCATCGGCCCTTTACTCGCCCAGGATCGATTTGCGGTCGAAGCGGAGCAGCAGGGGTACGAGAGACATTGGGACGCCCCTCCTATCGAGCTCAATCCGGTGGTCCGGGCTTTTCAAAAAGTGACGGTGCGGAAGTGGCGGGAGTATTTGACGCGCGGGACGGAGAGCGGAGAATGATCGAATGACCCGTACGCCCGCCAAACGATCGAGCTCTCGTTCCCTCGCGAATCTCGCCCCGGATGAAGTGAAATCCGTGGTCGATCAATACACCGGGCTCCACGATGCTGGCTCGGAGCGGAGAAAAGAGCGGTATCAGTTGCTCGTCAATCACTACTACGACTTGGTGACCGATTTCTACGAGTTCGGCTGGGGTCAGTCCTGGCACTTTGCTCCCCGGCGCCGGAGCGAGAGCTTCAAGGCGTCGCTGCTCAGGCACCAGCGTTTTCTCGCCGATCGGCTGTCCCTGGGACCGGAGATGCAAGTGCTCGATGCGGGGTGCGGGGTAGGCGGGCCCATGGGCAATCTGGCCCGCTATTCCGGGGCCAGCTTCGTCGGGATCAACACTAACGCCTATCAGATCGAGCGCGCGAAAGTGCACACCCGAGATGTCCAGTCGTTGTGCCGTTTCATCCACGGCGACTACATGCACGTTCCCGAAGGTGACGACCACTACGATGCCGCCATTGCCATCGAGTCCATGCCCCACGCACCGGACAAGACTGCCGCGTTCCGGGAGATCTTCCGCGTCCTGCGTCCGGGGGCTTGTTTCGCGGGCTACGACTGGTGTCTCACGGAGAAATTCGATCCGAGGAACGCAGAGCACCTGCGGATCAAGGAAGATATCATGGCGGGGGATGCACTACCGGATATCGCCTTCTCGTCGGAGATATGCACCGCATTGCGCGGGGCCGGATTCGAACTCCTGGAATCCCACGACCTTGCCCCCGAATCGCATCCGGAAACGCCCTGGTACCGCGCCTTGCAGGGTCGCGACCTCAGTCTCAAGAGTATTCCGCGCACACCCGTTGGCCGCGCCTTGACCAATCTGGTGTTGAGGGTTGGCGAGAAGTTGCGGGTGTTTCCGGAGGGCGCCGCCTCGGTCAGCACGCTGTTAAACAGGGCGGCGGACGCCTTGGTCGACGGTGGCGAGTCCGGTATTTTTACACCGATGTATTTCTTCCTGGCCCGTAAACCCCGGCGCTCGGGAGACTGAACGAAGTAGGTTTTCGACCCCGAGTTCCTCCACGAGGTCGCCCATTCCCATCGTAAGCATCCGCCGAGGACTGCGGCTTTTTCGGGCCGCACGCGCGGGGTCGGGAGCAGGAAGGCAATGAGCGTGGCCTAACGGGACGTTACCGGTGGCCCAGAACCTCGTAATCGCCATCGACAATCAGTCGAACGGAAACATAGAGCCCCAGAAGCGCGAAGAGCACCCACGGCGAGTTCGTACTCCAGATGTAGAGCCACAGATCGCCCCGCGCGATTTGCTTATGCCGCCTGGCTACGAAAAAGCTCACCAAGTAAACCGACGTGACGTAGGTCCACTGCCAAAACAGCATCACACCCAGGATGCCCGCCAGTAGGGCAGGCAAAAAACCGACCGCAAAGGTCGCGTGCAGAACCAGGGCCGGGATTGGCGTGAAAAAGCCGTTGGCGATATCTGCGTTGAAGCCGAACGTGCGTCGGTCGGCATAGGATCCGTCGTACATGCTATAGGTGGCCCACACGTCCGCCCAGACGATCGGGGACAATGCCTTGCTCAGCGGAATCTCACTCAACAGAAACTCAACGGCCGGCGTTCGACCAGTCTTTCTTCGTCTGGCGCGCCAGTAGTCCGCACGTCGCTCGACGGCGTCGCGTCGCAGGAACAGGCAGATCTCCCAGTAGCAGATCGGCAGGTTGATGCAGAAAAACAGGCTCAGCAGGCCGTAGTAAGCGTTCAGATTGCCGTGCACGGCATAGCCGAAGCCGATAGAGGCTGCCGTGGTTACGGCAATCACCAATCCAGTCAATACCGCTACCCGCATGGTCGATTCCAATTTGCCTCCTGTGCTGTCGTGCGCCGCATCGGATTCAAATTCCATTAAGAACATCTCCAGCCAGTCGCGTCGGCGGTAAGTGGAACGGGGGACGTCGGATCCAGCCGGGCTTGGCGTCGCTGCTCGTAGAGACTGAGCGCGTGCAGGGGAAAATACTGTCGATATAGGACATAGTCCAGTAGCGCCGTACGAAAAAAGACCCCGGCCATGTCTTGCTTGGGCCATGTCCCATCCGCCTCCTGGGTGCTGAGCAAGAACCGGGCACCCCGCGCAATCGCGGTCCAGTCCGCATCGTCTGCCTCGAGGAGCGCGATCATTGCCCACGCGGTTTGGATGACCTGACTTTCCTCATGTGCGACATAGCGGCCGGTCAGGCAACCGCTGTGATGCTCACCCCATCCCCCGTCTTCATGCTGGCGGTCCAGCAGCCACCGGCAGGCCAGACGTAGCGCCGGGTCGCCGGGACGAGCCCCGGCAGCAAGCAGCCCCCTGACCCCGAAGAAAGTGCCATAGATGAACTGCACGCCCCACACGCCGCGCCACGACCCATCGCTCGCCTGGGTCCGGCGCAGCCAAGTGTCAGCCCGTGCGATGGCGCGCCTCACCGCCCCATTCGTGATTTGCGGGAAGTGCTCCTGACAGGCGGCGAGCGCCGCGAGGCAGGACGCGGTGCACTCGACATAGGAATGCTCGGTCATCGAGTCGCCAAACATCTCGGCCGGATTCAGCCACTCGAGGCCAACCACGGAGCGCTGTGCCTCATAGCTGCCAAAACCGCCATCGCGGTTCTGACCACGCAACATGAACCGAATCGCTTCGCCGAGCGCTGCCGGGCTCGTGGCCTCGCGGTCGGCGGCGATAAGCCCGAGCACCGCTTCCGCGGTACAGTCCGTCACCGGCCAGCCATGCCATCCCCCGGCAAAACACCAGCCGCCTTTGGGGTCGATCCGATATGCCTCGCGGAATCCTGCGAAACTGGTGCCGATTTGTTGCCGGCGCAGGAAGTCGGCGCCGCGTTGGAGGGCGCTTTGAACCCCGTCAAGCTCGGGCACTGTCGCCAGCGCTTGCAGAGAGAATCCGGTATCCCACGAGGTACTTCTCGCTCCGGTAACGCGCGCTCCACCCTCCTCGTCTTCCCAGATCCAGTCATCCAGCTTCGCGAGCGCCTGGGCGGCATCGGTGTCGTGAGGATCGCGCAGCCACAAGGCCAGGATGTTGAGAAGACCGCTGACCGGAGAGATGCTCGTATGGTTGGTGGTTTGCAACTCCCATTTGATGTGCCGGATGATCGCTTCCATACATCGGGTGCGCAGACGTTTGGCGTGGAACCGTTCGACTAACCGCGCACACTCATATCCGGCTCGGAGCCACACACTGGGTCGCGCGTAGAGGTCGGCATCTCGCAAGCGATTGCGGCCGGCGGAAAAATCGACGTTGGCAAAGCCCTGGGGGAATAGCTCCTCTCGCAGCGACGCGATCGAGGGCGGGACGGGGGCCTGGAACCGATGCGGATAAATCGCCGCCATCGCCATGTAGATGAGCCGAGTATGGCAGTACCAGTTCGAGGGATGTAACGCGATCCAGCGCGGTAAGCTCCACAGCTCCGGTAGGATGGCGTTTACCCCGCGCCAGTCGTAGAGGTTGAGGAGCGCCAGCCAGAACTTTCCCCAGCTCGGGATACCGAGAACCCCCTCTGCTTGCAGGAATCGCCGGGCCGGCTCGATGAACGGATCATCCCGCTCGATACCGAGTAATCTCGTCGCGACGTACACCAGGGTGGTGACAAACAGGGAGGGTGGTGCGTGCTCGTGTAAACCCCATAAGCCCCCTTCGAGACGGGTCCGTTCGAAGGAGCGCAGCACACGCCGACGCCGGCCGGGCTCGAGCGGCCGCTCCAGAATGTGGTGCAACAGCACATATTGCGCGGTCAGCATGGGACACCAAACCATCTCACCTTCCCAGCCGCCCTCCTCATCCTGGAGATGTAACAAGCGCGCGCTCGCCCGCCGCAAGGCCGGACCGGCCTCGGGTGACGCAACCTCCCTCGGGCGGCTGGGCTGGGGGTCACTCACTCTCGATGGCATAGAGACCGGAAACGCGAGGGCCAAGGTGTCCCGAAATCGCCCGTCTTTTTCTCCGCCCGCGCTTCTCGCCTTGTGTAACTGCCGAAGGCCACGCAGGAGCCACCAGAGGCGCACAGCGGTCGCATAAACGATGTCGCGGGCTCGGCGCCAAGCGAGCTGGTCGGAGGATCGCGGCATCTCCCCGGCAACCGCCCGGGCCATCGTCACGCCAAACTCGCGACCCAGATGGGCCGCCGAGGTGTCTTCACAGGCGAGTAAACGCATGGTCCGGTCGCGAACCGTGGATTTTGCCCGCCAACGCCGGTAGACCGCGTGTCTGATCGCCACCACCTCGGCCCGATGATCGGCAAAGACCTCGTAGAACCCCATGGCGAGGAACTCCGGAGCGCGGGTCGCCTGCAAACGCTTAGCGGTGAAGTCGTGAAAGTTCTCGCCCTCGGCCAGCGTAAGCGCATCGCCGAAACCGAGGGTCATTCCCACCGCCGTCAGGGGATGGTAGTGCCCGGCCGCATCGCCAATAAGCACTCGATGTGGACTCCCGTATGTGACGCGCAGGCTCAAATTATTGACCGCGACGCTGAATTGTCCCCCCCGCAGCGCTTCGATAAACGCAGGTCTCATTGTTTCCGGCAACACACCGGCATACGCATCCGACAGGAAGCCAATCCGGTCCCCGGGGGTCCAGCCGGCCATTGGGACATCGACGATGACCCGGACGTAATGCTCTCCCAGACGGTATATGAGCACTGGACCCGGTCCACCACACAGCACATGCCCATACCCCTCTAGCGGTAAACTCACCCCCCTTAGTATGACCCCTACCATCCGCGAGCAGGTCATCGGGCGTGTCGATAAACCCAGCGACTGACGCACGATTGAGGCCCGGCCGTCGGCACCGACAATCCGTGCCGCGGTCACGGATTCATCGGCGCCGTTCCGGGCAAAAGTGACCCGCCCGTCTTCGACCGCACGGACCCGCGCGTGGAGCATACAGTCGACACCCGATTCGTTTTCGATAGCTTCACGCAGCCGCGAGACGAGTGCTGCATGCTCGCATACCAAACCCTGGACTCCGTCCGGATAAGGCAGCACTATCGGCTCTGAGCCGTCTTCCGGGAACACCACAAATCCTTTACCCGCGGCGCTGCGGGGCTGCGTATCGAGCTCTACTCCAACATCACGTAACATCTGTACAGCAGGCGGATGCAGCCATTCGCCCGCCAGTCGTCTGGACGCTTTGGGATTTGCTTCGAGCAGAGCCACCCGGGCACCTTTGCGCGCGTGAGCGAGCGCGCACACGCTACCGACCGGACCCGCACCGACGATGGCGACGTCGTAGGGCCGAAGCGTGGTGCCGCTCATCGGACAAGGCTCCCTTGCGAGCGGCGGCGGTAGCGGAGCCGGCAGGGTGTCTCGGGGCCCGTCACCCAGCTCCCGTAATTCGGGGCGGGAAACGCGGTGTCGAGATGAAAATCGAAGCGATCGAGCAGCACGGTCCAGATCGCTTTCAGCTGCAGGTACGCAAAATGTTTCCCCATGCAGCGGTGTTTGCCGCCGCCAAAACCGATCAAGGCGTACTGGTGTTGTTTGTCCTCGCAAGCGGGGGCAGCAAAGCGGTCCGGAGCAAACCGCTCCGGGTTGGCAAACACGTGGGGCAACCGGTGAGAGACCGCCGGCGACACCATGGCCAGGGTGTCGGCCGGCACGATATAGTCTCGGTAACGCACGGGTTTGAGGACCTTGCGGATCAGCATTATCAATGGCGGGTGCAGCCGCTCGCACTCACGTACGGCGTGTTCCAGCGCCTCTTGTCGTTTGAGACTCGCCAGGCTCATGGCTCCTGCCTCGCGGTAGACGTCTTGTATCTCGTCTCTTACCCGCGTCAGGTATGATGGCGTCCTCAGGAGCTCCAGACCGGTCCAGGTTGCGAGCACCGCGCTGGTGTGCTGGCCCGCGAACAACACCGTCAACAGGATTCCGGTAATCTCGTCGTCGTCCAAGACGCGGCCATCCCTGTAACGGGCGTGCATGAGTGTCTGCATGAAATCGTCGGGCCGGGCCCCGGAAAGCCGGCGGGCCGTCATGATCCGGCTAAAGAGCGCGGCCACTTGTCGCCGGGCCCGGTCGCGGCTTCGATGCGCTGGGGTGGGAAGTCTGGGGAGAAAAAATCCCAGGGTGTTGATGCCTTTTTGCAGATCGTGATACGCCTCGGCAAAACCCGCGTCCACCTGCTCCCGAACTTCCTCTCCAATGAGGCAACGACTGGCGATCTTGACGGTCAGCTCGTTCAGCGCGAGCGGCAGATCGACTTCCCCGTCCTCGCCGAGCGTGTCGGCGAACTGGCTGGTCTCCTCGAACATGACGCGGGCAAACCGGCGCATCGCGGCTTCGCGAAGCGCCGGAAACAGGAATCCGAGTTGCTCGTCCATGAGCTCGGGGGCGGCGTCGTACGCCACGCCGCGGCCGAAGATGGGGACCGTGAACTGATAGACGGCTTTGGCGTTCAGCTGATCCTCGGGCGCGCTGAAGTACACGTCGTGGGCTTCGGGTCCGGTGAAGAGAACAAACTCGCGGGGACCGAGCCGGAACCGGACGAGTTCGCCCCGCTCGCGCCAACCGCGGCTCAACATCGAGACCGGATCCTTTTGAAAATCCAGCAGATGACCAATTAACGGCCACCCACCCGCGAGCTCGGGAACGGCTTTTGCCGCCGCTGGCGAGAGCTGCACCGAACGCCGGGTTGCCAGATTGTGAGACTGTTGTGCCATCCCTGCCTTCAATAAACAAACGGCAGCATCGAATAACGCACCTGCTGCGTGTAGCGTTCCCACAGCTCGCCATACTTGGCGCGACAGCGGCGCTCATCACGTCTCGATCGATGCCACAACAGACCCGCCAGCCACGCGGGTAACAGGTATGGCACCCAGGAGGCGAGTCCAGTGGTCAGGGTGAACGCGAGGTAGACGCAGACCTCGCCGGTATAGTTGAGATGTCGTCCAATACCCCAAAATCCGGAGACCAGCAGGCGCCCGTCCAGGGACCGGGCGGGTTGTCCCCAAATCGTGACCGCAGGGTCATGCTTGAAGCGGTGCTTTTGCTCGTTGGCGCCGCGAAAGAGCCAGAAGCCAAAGGCGAACAACAAGACGAGCGCGCCGGCGGCCATGGGAGACAGCGGTTCCGTTGCGTGAACCAGCCACCAGCCCGCGAGGCTATAGAAGAACGGCACCAGCACATAGTCGCCCCAAATCAACATCCACCCGAAGCGCTCACTGACCATGTCCCAGGTGTGGGTCATCCCGTATTCGAACTGGAAGTAGTTGAGCACGTACAAGAAGGTGAAGATCTGATAGAGCGCCATGGCCAGGGTCAGCCCGCCGTAGGTTTCGTACTGCACGACGGCAAACGATGCGTTGAACAGTGCCAGGGCGATGAGGGAAGGGCGGTAGCTGAAAAGCTTCAAGTCCACCCCGAGCCAGGTCGGACTGAGCTCCGAGCCAAAGAAAAATCCTCGCCAGACTCCTGGTGATGCCTCTCCGGCCCAGGCTCCACGGCAATACAGCCAGCCGGAAAGAGCAAATGCGAATCCGTTTGCCACCACGAACAAAGCGGCAAAGTGGGTATGCAGCACGGAAAGTGAGAACCAGCCGGAGACTTGGGCGAGGCATGCCACCATCACGACAATCAGGAACAAGGCGAGGCCGTTGAGCTTGTAGGTGCGTGATTTTCCCTCGAGATCCGGCCCTGCAACCCGACGGCCGGGCAGGAGTATAGAACCCAGAAACAAAACGCCGACAAACACCAACAGCATGGCCGCCGCCTCGAGCACGAGACCCTCAATCGCCGCGAATCGGACAACGGGTAGGGTCATCCCAACGTCCTGGTTCGATTTGTCAGACGGGCAAGTCGCGCCTCTGTTCGGTGATGTGGAATTTCAGCTTCTTGCTCGGTTTCATTGACGGCAACGGGCTGAACCGGAACTTGTAGTTCGTGGGGACCTTGAGCGTAAAGTAGTGCGCAACCATAAGCACATTGACGGCCAGTTGCAGGTCCATCCATCGGGAGCCCAGACAGGTGTGCGTACCCAGCCCGTAGGGTGCGTACCCGGAACTGAGGTGCTCATTACGCGGAGGCAGATAGCGGTCGATATCGAAAGAGAAGGGGTCAGGGAAGACGTCGTCCATATAATGCGCGGCTGTCTGGGCAATGTAGAGCTGTGACCCCACCGGTAGTTCGTAGCCCTCGACCACGCACGAATTCATCACGGTTCGTACAGACATCGGGACAATCGGATACATGCGTAGGCACTCTATGAGGAAGCGGTGCGTGACGTCGATTGCGGCTGGGGTGAAGTCCTCGCCCTCCGGATCACCGTTATCGAACAGGGCATCGGCCTCACTTTGGATTTTGGAGTAGAGCGCCGGTTGTGACGCCATGGCGTACAAAGCGAAGCTGAACGCATCGCCAAGGTAGACGCTGGCAACCAGCGCGACTGAAAGAGCGAAACGCAGATTCGACTCCGGCATCAATTGCGGATCGCTCGCGTGCAGGCTTAACCAGTCATCCGCAAGGTCCCGCGGACATCCGGACCGCTGGGCCGGCGTGTGGACCCCCTGGACCCGTTCCAGCAAGGTGTCGATAATTTTTGCCCGGCGGCTCATCCCTGGGGTTTTCAGCATGAATTTGGGCAGGGCTTTTAGGATGTGGGTGTTGAGCGCTCGTTCCTTGTAGACGACTAGATCGTCGATGATATCTTGCGAGTCAACGCTGAGGTGGAGAGGTGAGATTTGCGCGTTAATCATGCGTCGGCACAGGCGCGTTGCAGAGAGGGAGTCTCCAACCGTCCAATCCGCCATATATTTACGAGCATAATGGTAGACCTGGTCCAACTGACCTCCCAGTCTCCCGCGTGAATAGGCCGGCCCCATCGCCTTGCGAAGCCGGAAATGATCGGCGCCATCCAGGGAAGGGAGTACGCCAGACGCACCGTAGACTTTCTCGAAGTCGGCAAAATAGTCCTTGGCCCTCAGGTACATCCGCCCGTGCCGATGTACCCAGCGGTTTGTCCGTGGCCCGGCCAGGAAAATCATGGGCTCGGCAAACGGAGGACGGATTTCAAATACCGGGCCGTACTCTTGCGTAAGATCCGCAAAGAGCGCGGGAATATTGCCGCTGCGAATATGGGGATTGAACAGCAACTTGCTCAGGGAGACAGCCGGAATCTTCTTAGTCAGGGCGGAATGTCGAAGCAGCGGGCCGGCAAGGTTGTGGGAGACCGCAGCAGCGATGGACCGGCCGATCAAATCCATCTTGCAGATGAACTCGATGCGCTCCTCTGCCTCGTCATCAAGTTGAAACATGAAGCGAAAGACGTCGCACGTGTTGATGAGACAGATAATGATGATATCTCTCGGGTCAGGGATATCATTGTTGAAAATTGCATTGCTGATGCGCGTCTTGACGAATTGAATCGCCGTGCCTTCTGAGGAGCTGTCGAACACTTCCGTCTGCCAGGCAGCGCGAGCCAGCGTATAGAACCCGCCTTCGTGGTGTTCCAGGACCTTTAGCTCAACCAAGCGATCCAGAACCGCATCAATGATCGACTCCGCACGGGGAGCGAGCCGTTCGATCCAGTACTGGGTGTTCCGTTGAACCGGTTCAGCTGCAATTTCCTTCAGGATGGGGTCCAGAACGGGGTTGCCCGTTTCCGTCCCGTCCACAAGGAACAGGGATTCCTCATCCGTGTCAATGCGACGTCTGAGGGAAAGCTCCGCGAGCACGGCACCGATCACGGCGCAGTTCAGATCCCAGCCGGGCACTTGGTGGAAGTAGCCGGTCTCCTCGTTGAGGAGCATCAGGATGAGTTCTTGGGTCAAAGTTAGGGGTTGGGTTGTCGCACCCTCTTGAGTAACAGTCATAGGTCTTCGCCCTTGCTGTATTATAGCTCTCCGGTTTAGGGAGGGACAAGTCTTATCTTGGTAGTGTCTGCAGAATCCGACCGGTTGGGGATATTCACGCCAATGTACTCTGTGCTCGGCCGAAAGCCGGAGTAGTTCAACTCCTAATCCTGCCACCGTTGACACTCGTTCCCGGGCAAGAGAAACTCGCGTCGATGGGGACTTTACTGAGCGGCGAGCCGGTGACGCTTTATCTGAATGCGGCACTTGCCGTGCGGACGGAGCGACGGGTATGAGGTGATTCTCACGCGACTGTCTCCAACCGGATAGCGGCCGAATTCGGCACAGTGCAGAAGCGTGGCCAGCGTCACCGCCATCTGATCTCTGGAAAATGAATCTCCGAGGCAGGAATGCGGACCGATTCCAAAGGGAACGAAAGCGCCCTTCTGCTGGGATTCGAGCCGTGGCGGCAAGTGCCGCTCGGGTTCGAATCGGTCGGGGTTCGGGTAGTAGTCCGGGTCGTTGTGGACCACCCCCGGAGCCAGCCACAGCGGCGTACCGGCGGGTACCCAGTGACCCTCGAACTCGAAGGAGTTACACGCCGTGCGCAGGATGATCGGCGTGATGGTGCGGCAGCGCATGACCTCGGCAAGGAACGCGTATGTCATATCCAGTCCGTGAATGTCGTCGGCATCGGCCAGCCCCGAGGCAAACGCTTCATCCGCCTCGTTTTGGAGTATTTCGGCGTACCGTGGTTCTGCCAGCAAGCGAAGCAAAGCGAACCCCAGGGTGCCGGCGATGGGGTCCAGGGCCTGGATGTATGGGGCGACCACCGAGGAGATGAGATCGGTCTCCGGGAGGAACTGCGGATCGCGCCTGTGCAACTCCAGGAACTCATCGATCAGATCGCGGGGACACCCCTCGCGACGCTGCGGATCGTGTAGTTCCACGGCTTGGCGAAAGAGTTCCTTGATTCTGGGACGCACCTTTCGCAACCGGTAGTCACGCATGAACTTCGGCCGATCCTGACGCATGGCGATGACGAGCGAGTCGAACCAGTACCTGAGATCGTCGACGAATTCAGTCGGCGCGAGCCCGGTTGCAACAGTTCCGAGTTGCGGAATCGCAATCTCCTGCATTGCCGGATAGACCGAAAGGGGTTGGGCGACGGGCCAGGACGCAACGACGCGACGGGCGACGTCGATGATCGTCGCCAAGTTGTCCGTGACCGTCATCCTGGCGTAGCCGGCGTGGGCGAGGCGCCGGAGTTTGATATGATCGTGACCGTCCATGGAGATGATCGACCGGTCGGTCTCCATCGCCTCGCAGAAGACGGCGAACGACCGGTTGCTACGCAGGTGCGTCTGCGAATACCTCATCGCGAACGCTATCGCCTCCTTGCCTCCCATGACTACTACCCGGAGGCCAGGCGCTCGAAGACTGAAAATCGGCCCGTACTGTTTGTACAGCCCGTCGAGGTATGCCTGCAGGTCGCCGCTCATGCCCAGGGCATTGCCGAGGATCGGCAGTCCCGGCACCTCCGGTATCGGCTTGAATTCTCGGCGCGAAGGCTCTTGCGTGGCCAAATCGTCAGCGGCTACCTGCTGAGCGGCGTGGCAGAGCGGGTTAGGCGGCCGCATCTTCTCGACTCGACCTCTCACGTTGTCGAACTCGGCCGCGCTCAGGATAAGCCTGAAGACACCGCAGGCCTCGGCGAGCCCTATCAGATCAGCATCCCAAGGGTCCGGAGCCTCGCCGCTGAAGAGTGTCCGCATCACCCGGACGCGGACTTCGTCCGCGCCGCGGCCTGTTGCCCTGGGGTAGCGTCGCGAACGTGCCACCTCAGAGGTGAGGAAGAAGAGGCCACCCGTGATCCGCTCCAGGATTCCGCGCTCTACGAGCCGATCCAAGCTGGCCTCGGCTATCTGCGAGCCCGACTGAAGCCCTATGCGCTGTACCCAGTATTCCGGAGAGCCGGACCGTCCGCTCGACGCGACCTGGGCCAGCACCGGGTCCGCCACGGGATCGCCAATCGGCGATGCATCGACCACAGAGAGACTGTTGGGCTTGGTCTCGATACGATTGTGCTGAGCCAACTCCAACAGGACGGCGGCCGCCAAACCGAAGTCCATCGTTCGCCCCCGGAGCGGGCAGAGGCCTCCGGAGGCGTCGTCAAACATCAGCAAACAAAAGTCTTCAGCGAAGCTCAGAGTCCTCATTTCCAAGGGTGTCACCTCCATTGTGCGCACTTTTTAAGGAGTCTCTGATGGAAGATACACAGCGCCTGATCGCTTGTATAGCAAAACTGTAGAAAAATGTCCTTCAGTAGGAACATCGTCTACAGTCCAGAGTTCGTACGCTTGCTTACGCGTGCAGGCTCTCGCTCGCGGATCGGGCGTGTACCGAGGTGTCGGGGACACCAGAATTACCACGCGAAGAAATCAGCCGGAATTGGATCGCGTATAACGCCGGAACGACCATCATAAGGATGGCCGTGGTGAAGAGAATGCCGAAACCGAGCGACGCGGCAAAGGGGATCAGGAACTGGGCCTGAATGGAGCGTTCCAGAATGAGAGGGGTGAAGCCCAGGAAAGTCGTCACGGAAGTGAGCATGATCGGACGAAAGCGCCCTTTAGCACCCTCTATGATTGCCGTGCGCATCGGGACCCCTTCTCTGAGTTTCTGATCGATGAAATCGATCATGACGAGGGAATCGTTCACAGCCACGCCGCTGAGGCCGAAGATACCCATAAAGGATACTGCGCTCAGGGCTACTCCCAGGACCCAGTGACCCAGGATCACGCCGATGAACCCGAACGGGAGAACGGCCATGATGATGAACGGTTTGGTATAGGAGCGTAGGGGGATGGCGAGCAGCACGAAAATCATGAGTAAGGCAATCGCAAACCCGCGATACAGCGCACCTACGGACTCGAGTTGCTCTTGTTGTTCACCTCCAAACGTGTATGTCAGGTCCGGGTACACGGCGGTCAAGTCCGCGAGGATCGAATTGGTCAGAATGCTGTTGGCTTCGTCGCCGGAAATCACCGTGGGGTCCACGTCCGCCGTGACCGTGACGACGCGCTGACCATCCCTCCGTCGAACGGCCGGCGGCGATACGCCTGGGTTCAGCACGGCCACACTGGTAACCGGGACCTCGGCCCCGCTCGGCGTACGGAGCAGATATCCTTCGACATCGGTGATGGCATTCCGCTCATCGGCGGGCAGACGCACGTAGACCCGGACCTCTTCCCGGCCGCGTTGCACCCGGACGGCCTCTGCTCCAAAAAATGCGGCGCGCGTCTGCCCGGCCAACTCTTCAAGCGTGAGACCCAGGGTCCGCGCTTCCGGCCGCAGTTCGAGCTGTATTTCCGGGATGCCTGGGGTGTGATCCGAACGGATGTCGTAGATGCCTCTCACTCCACGGAGACCATCGACCACGGAGTCTGCGATCTGGGCGAGGCGCTCCGGGTCAGGATGCGACAGCACGGCCTCGACCGGATTGCCCAGGTCGATGAGCTCGCCGCTGAAGGTGATACCGCGCACGTAGGGCAGCACTCCCACCTCCTCGCGCCATGCCTGCACGACCTCTCTGGTGGAGAGCTGTCTCTGCTGTGCGCCCAGGAGTTTGAATTCGATGGTGGCGATATTGGCCCGCGGATTGAGGGTGGGCTCGGGATTCAGTCCCCCACCCTCAAGTCTCGGCCCCTGTCCGACGGTCACCGTGACGCCGGTCAGCAACGGAGGTGCATCCTCGGGTCGGCCGCGCGACAGTCGTTCGATGACCCGGTGGCCCGCGGCCTCCAGTTCCTTCGCCACCTCGTATGTCCTCGGCGCGGTCGTCCCATCGGGCATGTCCAGAGTGACCGTTGCGAAATCCCCCTCGACGTCAGCGGCCAATGTGGTAGGGACGATACCCGCCGGTAACAGAGAGATACTTAATATGAGCATTCCCACTGCCCCCGCCATCGTCACCGCAGGCTGGTCCGTCGCAAACTGTAGCGCCCGACCCAAGGGGCCTTGTACGAACTTGTTCAGCAATTCGTTTACACAACTCTGAATCCGTGCGAAGAACCGATCGAAGGCGCTGGTCGGCACCCAGTCCGGGCCGGGAAGGTGGGATAGGTGGTTGGGCAACACGAACAGCGATTCGACCAGAGAAACCAGCAGCATGGCGATCATGATGACCGGCAGTGCCTCCCATACCTTACCGACGCCACCAGGGATAAATAGTAGTGGGACGAACGCCACCACCGAAGTGAGCACCGCGAATGTCAACGGCACTTTGATCCGACGTGACGCCGCGGATCGCCGCCGCGACTCCGGGTGTTCCCCGCTTGCGTTCGTACTTGAATGTGCTCGGCTACGACGATCGCGTCGTCGACGACAATACCGATGGCGAGGACAAACGAAAACAGGCTGATGGTGTTGATTGCATAGTCGAGTACCAGCATGGCGGCCAGGGTGCCGATACCCGAAATGGCGATGCCGGCGGCGACCCACAGGGCGAGCCGAATTTCGAGAAACAAGCTCAGGGCGATCAACACCAGCAACAGGCCCAGAACTCCGTTCTTGAGGAGAAGAGCGGCGCGTTCCTCATAGGCCTGGGATTCGTCATTCCAGATGGTGATGCCCACACCGTCCGGCAGAGCCGGGACCACCTCGTTCGTCAGGTGCTCTCGGACGGTCGTGGCGACATCCATCACGTGCTCATCATCGGCCCGGTAGACTTCGACGAATACGGCGGGATGGTTCTGGTGCCGGACAATCAGGTCGGTTTCCTGAAAACCGTCGCGGACCTCGGCGATGTCGCCGAGGCGCAATACCGTGCCGTCACTGCCGCTGAGAAGGACGATCTCTTCGAAATCCTGTTGGTCATAGTTCTGGCCGAGGGTCCGGACCCGCACCTGGGATTCCCTGGTATCGATACTGCCGGCAGAAAGGTCCAGGGAACTGCGATGAATCGTGGTGGCGATGCCGGGGAGTGTCAGTCCAAGGGCTCTCAGCCGATGCAGCGGTACCTCGATAGAGATCTCGTATTTCCGAACACCACTGACCTCGACCTGGGACACGGAGGGAAGTGTCGTGAGTTCGTCCTCGATCTGGTACGCCAATTCCTTGAGCGAGCGCTCGGGCACATCGCCATACACGATGAGCCGCATCATGCTCTGGCGGTTGGTCATCTCCCTGAATTGGGGACGGTCGGCACCAGCCGGGAAAGACTCTATACGATTGACGGCAGACTCGATATCGTCCAACGCTCGATCCATGTCCGTACGGGAATCCATTTGAATACGCACGGATGCCATACCTGGGGCCGCGACGGACTTGACCGCCTTGACATCATCCAACCCGCTGACCTGGTCCTCGATCTTGGCGATGATCGACTCCTCCACCTCTTCCGGGGTGGCGCCGGGATAGGGCATTGAAACTTCGACATGGTAGAATGGGACCGTGGGCCACGCTTCGCGCTCCAGACCGGTCAGTGACACCAGCCCGGCGGCGATGATGGCCCACATCAACAGATTGGCAGCGACACTGTTGCCAGCCATGTAGGCGATCGGGCCGGATGGTTCCGTGTGAGGGCCGTTGTCAGGACTCATGGTGTCGGGTCAGCTGCCGTCAGGACGCGCATGCCTTCTGTGGCAAACCGGATTCCACCGGTGATGACGGTCTGGCCGCTTTCAAGGGTGCCGGTCACATATACCTCGTCGTTGGTCCGTTGTAGGACCTGTACCGGAACGATACTCACCACGCCGCCATCATTCACAATCCAAACCTCGTTGCCAGATTGTAATGCCGCTCGCGGCACCCGGTAGTATCCATCCAATTCATGGCCGTGGATTTCCACATCTACGAACTTGCCTACCAGCAAGGGAGGGCGCTCACCGACAACATCGGAGCCGTCCGTCCGGACACCAGTTGTAAACGGTTCGGGTACACGCACGATCACGTCTATCGTTCGCGTTTGTTTGTCCAGGGATAGCTCGCCCCGATCCACATACCCCTCCCAGGCGTAGCTCCCGTCCCCGTACTGGGCGACCACACGGGCCGCCACCCGTCGCACCCCGTCACCCGCCCTGAGATCCCAAAGTCCCGCGATCAGTGCCGCGTCGGAATCGGACAAGGGCACGACCACCTCCACGGCCTCCGCAGCGAAAAGCAGGCCGACGGTCTGGCCGACGGCGACGACTTGTCCCACGTCCACGGATTCTTCGCGTACGAAGCCGTCGAACGGTGCCGTGACCCGGGTCCTGGACAGGGCAAGATTGGCTTCAGCGAGCCGGGCCTCGTCGCGGCTCACTGCGGCACGCGCCGCGTTCAATTGAGGCTCTCTCAGCGTGAGGGGATTCGCGGCTGACGTCGCATCCGCATCTCCCTGGCCGGCGATATACAGTTCGTATTGGACTCGGGCAATTTCGGCTTTTTCCTCCTCCTCAAGGAGGGCTACCCGCCGGGCGGCGAGATTGGCCTCGGCTTCCCGCACCCGGTACAGAAAGTCCGCCTCTTCTATGCGGATGAGCGTCTGGCCCGCCGTTACCCGTCCCCCGCTCTGGAATCCCGGGTCCACCCAGTCGATTTTCCCCCCCACCTGCGGTGCGATACCGATCTCAGCGCTCGGCCTCACGGTACCGGACCCGTAGACCGGTATGGGACCGGTGCCGGCCGAAACCAGTTCCGTCTGCGCGAACGGGATCTGGGGCGGGGGTTCAGTGCGGGTCGGTTCGGGTGCCAGTGAAATGAGAAAAGCCGCCAACGCCACTGAAACACTGAGGATGGCGCCGGCAATGACAAAGCTGAAAATGCGGGACATGGTGATTTACTCCGGGGCGCTCACAAGCCGACGCGGTTGAAAGAGGGACCGTGTCCCGCATCTGCCGGTCGAGGAAGGACACGTTCCCTCCTTGGTGTCAGGAGCTAGGTTACTCTGCTGGATGGCTTCCCCTTCGTTGAAAGAGTAAACGTGTCCCGCTTTTTTGTGTGATTGGAGGACACGTTTACTCTTTGCAGTCCACGCGCCCCCCAGCGCGCGATGCAGGACAAGACGCGCGTGCCCCAGGTCACGCTGCGCCGCTGCCAGCGCGGATTGCGCGCCCAGGAGGGTGTGCGTCGCCGTCAGGAAATCCTCATAGCTACCTACTCCGGAGGCATAACGCCGTTCCTGCAACACCGTTTCGGCCTGAGCCTCTTGCGTCCTGGAAGCCAGCAGGGAATGCCGGCGGCGGTTGGCCTCCAGCCCCGCCAGGGCGGCCTCGACTTCGTTGACCGCGCTGACCACGGAACGCCCGTAGGCGGCGGCAGCTTCATTCCACCGGGCCTCGGCGAGATCAACGTTGCTGCGCAGCCGTGAACCTTGAAATGCGGGGCCAAGCAAGTTGAAGCTCAGGTTCCGGAACCATTGATCCGGGTCGAACCACTCGCCCGCCTCGGCACTTTGCAGCCCGATGGAACCGTACAGGGATAAGCTCGGCAGCAAATCCGCGCGGCGTGCGCCAACGGTGTAGCGGGCTGCTTCCATCCGCTGCCTTGCCGCGTTGACGTCAGGCCGTTGTGCCAGGAGGTCGGCCGGAATGCCTGCCGGAACCGGGTCGAGCGCGGCGGAGGGCGTCAGGGAATCGGGCAATATGCCCGCGAGGTCCGCATGGTACCCCCCCAGGAGCACCCAAAGTCGGCCTTTCGCGTCCGCCAACAGCGCCTCGATTTGCGGCACCCTGGTTTGCGCGTTGCTCAGGTTCTGCCGCGCCGTATAGAGGGCGCGTGCACCGGTCAGCCCGCGGTCGTAACGAGACTCGGCCAAGGACTCCCGCTGCTGAAAGATTTCCACGACTTCGCCGGCCAGCCGCCGTTGGTGGCGCAGGTCGACGATCTCCAGGTAGGTGCGCACGGTTTCGGCCAGCACCCCATGCGGGCTGTCAGGTAGTCCGACTCCGAAGCCCGCCGCTCGGCACCGGCGGCATGCGCGTCGTTGCGATTGCGGCCCCAGAAGTCAAGTTCGTAGGAGATGTCAAGACCCAGGTCGTAGGTCGTCAGGCCGATCCGATCGGGAATCTCGAAGCCAAAATCGCGGTATACGTCGGAACCCACCCCCAATTCGTCCAGGTACGCGGCAATACCCGCATTGGTAGATGTCTCCATATCGGTGATCTCCACCGAAGGCTGAAGCAGCGGAAACGCCGGGGCTTTGACGATACGCTCCCGCGCCCTGGCCTGGTCGACCCGGGCGACCGCCTCGGCGAGGTCGAAGTTCGAGGCCAGCACCGCTTCGATGACCTGGTCGAGAACCGGGTCGGCGAACGCCTTCCACCACTCCAGCGGCTCGTATGAGCCGGCAACTTCACTTTCGGCAAACTCGTCGGGTAACTCCATCGCTGCTTCGAGAATCGGGGGCATTCGATTTGGTGTCAGGGAGCAAGAGGAGATGAGACAGCCGACGATTACCGGAAACAACAGTGTGAGTGATCTGATTGGCATGTCTTCTCGGCAAGAGCCTTCGTGCTGATCGAGTCACAAGCGCGTGGCCCGATAAGAGTTCGATTTCACTCCAAAATAGTCAGTCCGTCAACCCGCAAGGCGGTTCGGCACCTCTCCTCCAAAGAAGAGAATCCGGGCGCGTTTGAGGGCGTGAATGGCTGGGGTCATGGCTTTGACACGAGAAGAAGGAACGTCCGAAGATCATCGCTTTGTCGCTACGCTTCGGGTTTGCGATAAAATTCAACGTAAAATCGAACCGCCCCTTCGGGCTGGACATAATGGACAACTTCGGGAGCAATAATCCCGACATGCTCAGAATCCAGGAGAAACGCCTGGTTGATGGGCTCTGTCACAACGTACCTGAGCTGTCCGGCCAGGACCTGAATCTTTGCCCACACACCCGGTTTCGTGGAGTGGGATGAGGTCAGTCCGGCCGGAACGGACTCGGCCTGAAAAACAGCCGTTCGCTTGTACGGCCTGAAGTCGTCGGGCAGTTCGAGCGCGTCACACCGAACGCAGTTGAGAGTCACGCCAAGCTTGGACGCGCGGCCGTCTTCGGTGACGACCCAGGGTCGGTTTTCAAACGGCGGGTTGTGGCGCACATGCTGCCCATGACCACAGGCGAGATCGGCGGCCCAATCGTTTTTCGGATCACGATGAAATCCGACAATTTTTCTCTCCATAGATAATGTACGCGCTAGTTGTGAATAATCGTCCGTTGCGCACGGCAAAAAAACCGGAATCGCATGCCCATTGCCAGTAACAGATAGCCGAGCCACAAGAAGAGCACAGCCTGGTCAAGAGGGAAGGGAAGAAGCTGCCGCTGGAGGGCGGCGTGGCATGCCATCAGACCGGTGCCGACATAATTCAGCACACCCGCCCAGTGGCCGATGGGATTGGACACGAGCGCGATAGCCGTGTCTCGTCTGGAGAGCCACCACGAGTCAAGCGTATACTGGCCAAAGGCGCAGCCAACCGCACACGGAATCCACCACGGCACGATACCGCTATACGCCAAATAGGTCAGGGTCACGAGCAGGAAGGTGATATCCGCCAGATTATCGAGTATCTTGCCCCAGTCCGAACTCAAGCCCAGCGCCCTGGCAATCGGACCGTCATAGTAATCGCTGGCGCAGATCACCACAAAGAGCCCACCCACACAGCCCGTGCGGAACAGACTTGGCTGCTGTATGCTGCATTCAATAGCGAGGAGAAACACCGGGGTCAGGACGAGTCGCACGCTGGTAAGGAGGTGGGCAAAATTAAACGGCCGGTGGTCGGACGGAAGGAGGGCTGTTGTCTTGACCGAATGCTCCGCCATGACCTTTTAGTCTAGCCAGGAAAAGCGGGAAACGGAACCGCTACCACGGTCCCCCGTCAGTCTTGCTCAGGGGATGGTTCCTGGCTATCTATTCTCCCGCTTCTGCGGGGGCCGATGGCATCCCCGGCATCTCCACCTTTTGCGCCTCGGCTGTTTCAATCTTGAGGACTTTGACGGCAAAGAACAACGTCTTGCCGGCCATCGGATGATTCAGATCAACAATAACTGTGTTCTCCTTCACCTCCGTGACTTCGGCAAATATCATCCCGCCATCCGGGCCTTGTCCTTGGAGTCTTTTTCCGACACCCCACGCCTCTTCGGGGATATTCTCCTTGGGCACTTCTTGGACACGACTCGGGTCAACCTCGCCATACCCGTCCGCAGGCGCGACTTCGACGTTCTTGGTATCCCCGACTTTTAAGCCTATCAGCTGTTTCTCCAGGCCCGGAATGATATCCTGGGCACCATGCGTATAGACTAATGGGTCTTTCCCCACATTCGTATCAATAACCGTCTGGTCTTCGAGGGTGAGCGTATATTCGAGCGATACGCGCTTACCCTCGCCGACCGTGTCTTGGGCGTAGCCTGAGGTCACCAACAGGAACCCAAGACCGAGCGTGATAATAAAAATTCTCCGTTTTCCCTGCCTATAGCGTGTCGTTTCCATCGAGAATATCCTTCCTTCTATCGTCCGTATTGTGTTCGCTATTGGATTTATCGCCATGGAGCAAAGGCCTCACTGCTACTCAGACGCTGTCTCCACCTGCAGTATTTTCACATCGAAGAATAATGTCTCTCCGGCGAGCGGATGGTTGGTATCGATGACCACCGTCTCCGCCTTGACCTCGAGAACCTCCGCATAGAGTGGCCGGCCCTCTGGACTTCTTCCCTCCAGCTTCTCACCGACTTTCCGCCGGTCTTCAGGAATACTGTCTTTCGGCACTTCGAGAATCCGTTCAGGATCGTCCGGGCCGTAGACGTCCTCAGGCGGCATGGCGAACTGTTTCGTCTCTTGCGCCTTGAGTCCGGTCAGATGCTTGGAGAAGAAAGGGACTCGTTTCTCTGAGCCATGGATATACACCAGCGGCTCCTTGCCGACGTTCGAGTCAAAGACCGTCTTATCTTCAAATGTCACGGTATATTCGAGCGACACGCGCTTGCCGTCAGCAACCGTCTCCTGCGCGTCTCCAGGGGCAGGTCCGAAGATGATCAGCATGAGCGCCAGACTCACTGTCGTGAAGAGAGTCCGTCTCTTCCCGTTCCCGTACCGTCTGGCCTGCATGTCCTTTCCTCCTCAAAAAAAGAAGGGCACGAGGATACCTCCGTTTGATCCTCGTGCCCTGAGTGCCGTTCCACAAACGTTGCCAGAGACCCGCCCGTAAGTGCGTCGGGCTGGCCGCCAGCATAGCACACTTCGAGCATCACTCCATACGCGGGGGCTTCAGATTGGAGCCCAAGGTGCCCTTGAAGACTTTGAAGAGATGATCGAGGTCCCACGGCCCCTGACTGTAAATCGTCCTTTCGGGCTTGAGATGGGAATACAGAGAGATTTTATAGCCACTCGCCCCAAAGGCCTGCCCGTTGACATATTGGGCTTCATCGCTGGCCAGGAAAATAACGATCGGAGCCACGTTGGAGGGATCAAGCGGACTCCCCTGGGCAGCACCACTGCTCTCCGACAAGCCCATTTCCTGCGCAAAGTTGGCCGGAATCGTATCGGTCATGCGGGTGGCTGCGCCGGGCAGTATAGCGTTGCAGGTAATATTATATTTTGCCAGGGCGTTGGCGCTGCTATACGTCAGTCCAAGGATGCCGGCCTTTGCCGCAGCGTAGTTCGGCTGTCCCGGAGCACCCAGGGCAGACCCGGAAGAGAAGTTGATAATCCGCCCGCTCTTCTGGCGACGCATCAGGGCCGATGCCGGACGAATCGTACAGTAGTGACCCTTGAGATGGACTGCCACCACCGCATCCCACTCTTCTTCGGTCATATTGAAGATCATCCGGTCGCGCAGGATACCGGCGCAGTTGACCAGAATGTCGAGCTGACCAAACGCATCCACTGCGGTCTGAATCAGGTTTTCTCCACCCTGCACGGTGGCAATATTGTCCGTGTTGGCCACGGCCTCTCCGCCTGCCGCCTGTATTTCTTCAACCACCTGCTGCGCCGGAGCTTTATTTTCCCCCTCGCCGTCGACACTGCCGCCCAGGTCGTTCACCACGACCTTCGCCCCTTCTTTGGCCATGAGTTGGACAATACCCCGCCCAATACCCCGGCCCGAGCCGGTGACGACTGCCACTTTTCCGTCAAGCTTTCCCATGCTGATGCCTCCTTCTTTTTCTGTAGGGACACGGAGCCCCTACCAATCTTATCCCTTTGGCAGTGTGTGTTCTCACTGGGTCATTGATGCCCGTGCAGCAACTCGGAATAGGTCGGCAATGGCCAGAGGCGGCCATCCACTACCGCTTCCAGCCGATCCGCTACGGTCCTTGCGGACTGCATCAGCGGTTTTATAGTTTCGTGGGCGTAAGACGCCGATTGCACAGGATCATCGTCGGGAAAGTCGTCGAACGCCACAGCCAGTTTTTCGGTTTCAGTCAGCAATTGCTGAACGAGATTCGCCTTTTCGTCGAAAAGCTTGGACGAATAGCCAGATTCGGTGCCCACACGGGCATCCTCGATGGCGACGGGAATGATCAGGGTCCGCAGGATATTCAGGAGAGTCCGTGCCTCGATCCAAAGCTCCGTCGCGTAGGCTTCTTGGAGGACGCCCTGACGCGCCGCAATCTCTCGTTCGTTGAAGATACCCAAGTCACCAAAGAGCTTGACATTCTTGGCCGACGTCAGCGCCTGGTATGCCTCGGGGCTGCTCTTCAGGTGGATCAGGGTAGATTTTTCGGCGTGTGCATACAACTCCTCGGAGTAGCCGTTTCCACTGAAGAGGGCGCCCTGATTCTGCTTGATGGTTTCACGGATGACTTGATCAACTTCCTTGCCGGCTTCGATCTCATCGCACATATGCTTCAGGCTGTCCGCTAGCGCCGCGTTGACCATCGTCAGCGGGAAGGCGATATGCTGGTTTCCACCCACCGCGCGAAACTCGAACCGGTTACCGCACCAAGGGAATGGCGCGGTGCGGTTGCGGTCTTCCAGACTGGCCCGGATGTCGGCCACTGGCGCCGATATCTCGATCTGCTTGTGCTGCGTTTCGTAGGCGGTGAATTTACCGCCCTCGGCGACCTTCTTCACGTGCGCTTCCAGGCGCTCGCCGAGGTGGAGCGTGATGATCGCTGGTGGCGCCTCCTGCGCACCCAACCGGTGATCGTTACCGGCGGTCGACACCCCACAACGCAGCAAGTCGCCATGCTTGTTCACCCCACGCAACAGGGCTGCGACAAACGCGATGAAGCGGCGGTTATCGTTTTCGGTGTCCCCTGGCACGAACAGGTTGACACCGGTATCGGTGTTCAGGCCCCAGTTGTTGTGTTTGCCGCTTCCGTTGATGCCGGCAAACGGCTTTTCATGGAAGAGGATGACGAAACCATGATCGAAGGCCAAGTCGCGGAGCACATCCATCGCCAGCACATTGGTGTCCGCGGCGAGGTTGGCCAGATTGAAGATCGGCGATATCTCATGTTGCGCTGGCGCGACCTCGTTGTGGGTGCAGTGGATCGAAATCCCGAGTTCCCACATCTTCTCGCGCGCCTCGGCCATATAGCGGTTCACCCGTGGCGACAGTCTAGCAAAATAGTTGGTCGACAGTTCCTGACCGCGCAGCGGCGCGGCCCCCAGCAGAGTGCGTCCTGTGGCCACTAGGTCTGGACGTGCTAAGTATTTTTCTCGGTCAATCAAAAAGAACTCCTGCTCCCAACCAACATTGCACACGACCTGCTGGGTGTCGGTGTCGCCGAGATGTGCCAACAGCCGCATGCTCTGCTCGTCGACTGCAAGGTCGGCACGCAACAGCGGAGTTTTTTGGTCGAGCGCCTCGCCGGTCCAGGAAACAAAGGCAGACGGGATATATAGCGTCTCCCGGTAGACGAAGGGCGGAGATCCAGTGTCCCAGCCGATATAGGCCGCCGCCTTATGTGTTTCGCGCAGCTCCCCGTTTGGAAACGACGACCCATCGGTCTCAGTCTGAAACAGCTCAGAGCCGGTCAGGTTGATAATCAACCGATCGGTCGCGAAATCCACCGCCACGAACGTCTCGAGCTTCTCTCCGTGAATCGGTCCTCGCATCGGCGAGAACCAGTGCGAATACCCGATGCAACCCTTTGACTGAGCCCACTCCCGGATGGATTCCGCCAGCGCGTTCGCATCCTCCTTGTCCATCGGCAGTCCGGTCGCCCGACAGCGCGCAAAAGCGTAATAGATGTCTGGGTCGACCAGCTTCTTCAGGATTGCGTCATCCAGCACATTGCTGTTCATGTTCGCCAATGCCGGCGGCAGGGCGACCGTCTGCGTCGGTGCGTCGTACGTGGAGTGCATCATGGCCACGGATTTTTCTTCCCCACCAGAGACAACAGCAACTTTTCCGTCAAGCTTTCCCATGCTGATGCCTCCTCGTGTATGGATTCACGGTGCGGCCTGGCAGCCTCAACCTTTTGGCAGGCCGAGCACCCGGTCACCCAAAATATTCTTCTGTATTTCCGAGGTTCCGCCACCAATCGTCAGTAAACGGTACCACAACGCGGCGCGCGGCCAGCGACCGTTATCAATCGTGTAGTGTGAGCCTTGCGTAAGCTGGGCGTAGGGTCCGAGCAGCTCGGTGGCAAACCGGGCGAGCTGCATATTGAGTTCCGAGCCGGCGAGCTTATTGACCGATCCCTCCGGTCCGGGCGGATTGCCTTTGAGGCGTTTGCTGAAGCTGCGGAACATATTGTAGGTGATGGCTTTGCATTCAATGGCAAACTGCGCCAACTGCTGACGCACGGCAGGGTCCTCACAGGCGGGCCGACCGTTGATTTCCACTTCTTTGCTGACCTTGAGCAACTCGGAGAACTGACGGTGAACGGGCAAGCCTGATCCAATCCCGGCGCGTTCGTGCATCAGGGTGGTGACCAGGACTTTCCAGCCTTCATTTTTGGGCCCGATCAGATTGGTCTTGGGCACCCGGACTTCCTCAAAAAAGACTTCGTTGAACTCGGAATCGCCCGTCATCTGGACCAGCGGTCGAACCGTCACTCCCGGCGTTTTCATATCCACGGCCAGACAGCTTATCCCCCGGTGTTTGGGCGCGTCGGGGTCGGTACGGACAAAGAGCTGGATGAAATCCGCCCGATGGGCAAAGCTGGTCCAGACTTTCTGGCCGTTCACCACAAAATAGTCGCCGTCCTCTACGGCTCGCGTCTGCATCGAAGCCAGGTCAGATCCCGCATCCGGCTCGGACAGTCCCTCACACCAAATTTCGTCGCCAGACAGAATCCGGGGCAGATAGCGTTTCTTCTGCTCCTCAGTCCCCCAATGAATCAGGGTCGGACCTGACATCATCAGCCCGAGCGTATTGGCAAACCGCGGGGCGTGGACTCGGTGCAGCTCCTGATTGAAGATGAACATCTCCATGAGGCTGGCGTTGCGCCCTCCGTATTCCTCTGGCCAGTGGATACCCACCCAACGGTCTTGGTGAGCGGTCTTTTGCCACGTCCGCTGATACTCAAAGCGCGCGTCCGCGTCGATATCGTCAAAACGCTCAGGATCGTAGCCCGTAGGCAGATGGCTGTGGAGCCACGTACGCAGCTCTTGCCGGAAAGCCTCCTCTTCCGGGGTAAAGTTGAAATCCATTCCCGTCTCCTTCCGCGGCCCTACCTTAACCGCTTCATATCTGAGGGTAAAGAGATTAGGGGAACGCGGGCGTATTGTGAGTGAAGGCGGACCTAGTCTTCGGGGTATATCTGCTCGAGCTGAGCCATGAGGGCCGCCTGTGTACCGGGCGGCGGCTCTGCTTCCGCATCGTGGTCTTCAGCGCCCGGCGCGGACTTCCCGGCACCGGACTGTTGCAGCCGGGCGATTTCTCGCTCTCTGGCAGCCAGCTGCCGGCGCAAGTCATAGACCAGAGTTACCAGCTGGTCGTGCGATAATGCTGTGACATCCAGGTCAGAGTCCACTGCTTTTTTCCATCACAGGCGTAGACGATTTGCAACGCAGAGCTGGTGCTGGACGTTCATTTTTGACAAGTCCTCACCCGATTGTTACAAAGAATGAACGTGTCCTTTCCACCACGATCAAAGCGGGACACGTTCATTCTTTCTCGTCAGCTATGGATGTGACACTACGCCAGGCGCTTGACGCTGCCGTTGCTGAAAAGTGGGGGCGAGAAACTCAGATTACGCGGATTGATCCACTGGCTGGAGACGCCTCAAGCCGGAGTTATGTTCGGCTGTCTCTGAGCGGTGACAGCCCGGCCTCGGCGGTTGTCATGATTCTGGCCGGAAGTGGTCTCGCGCTCTCATCGGACGAGCTCGCCGTATTCGACGAACCCCTCAAGGAGCTGCCCTATCTCAACGTGCACGCCTTTCTTGAGCCTCTAGGAGTGAGTATCCCAGAGCTCTACGCGGATGGCTATCAGGATGGTTTTCTCCTCCTGGAAGACATTGGCGACCTGCCCTTGCGTGATGCCGTCCAGGACGTGCCCCGAGCCGAGGTGGAACAGTGGTATCGGCGTGCCATCGACCAGTTGCTGCTCATCCAGATCGAGGGCACCCGTCAGAAAAACGAGCGGTGCATTGCCTTTCAGCAGCGCTTTGATAAGCGCCTCTTCTTGTGGGAATTCGAGCACTTTGTCGAGTGGGGCCTGGACAAGCGCGGCAAGCAGTCCCTCTCTCCGACAGAGACCCACAGGCCCTGAGTGGCATCTTTGAGGATATCTCCACCCGTCTCGACCAGGCCACCTTTTTTCTCAACCACCGCGATTACCACAGTTGGAATTTATTCGTGCAGCAGGAGCACATCCGGGTGATCGATTTTCAGGATGCCCTGCTCGCCCCGGCCACCTATGATCTCGCCACGCTGCTCAATGACCGGGATACGCCGGAAGTCGTCTCCCCGGAGTTGGAAGAGGCGCTGGTCAATTACTACCACGAGGCGTGGCACCACACTGGCGGTGACTCGCTGGCACCGGAATACGTGTGGGACGAGTATAATCTGTGCCTGCTCCAAAAAGCCTGTAAGGTTGTCGGTCGTTTCTATTATCTGGAGCTGGAAAAAGGCAAGAGCGGCTATACGCGCTATATTCCGCCGACACTGGCAACGATCCGCCGGGTGTTGGGCCGTCTGCCGCAGTATCGGTACCTGCAAGACATTCTGGCGGAGCATTTTCCAGAGCACTTCTCCGGCTCATGATGCGTGCCATGATTCTTGCGGCCGGCTTCGGGACCCGGATGCGGCCGCTGACGGATACGCTTCCCAAAGCGCTGGTGCCGGTCGCCGGCCGTCCCTTGATTGAATACACCCTCCTGTTTGTCAAATCCCACGGCGTCGAAGAGGTCGTGCTGAACCTCCACCATCTTGGGCATCTGCTCAGAGACGCATTGGGCGACGGAAGTGCCTACGGCCTGCGGATCACCTATTCGCCGGAAGACCCCATCCTGGACACTGGCGGCGGGATCAAGAACGCCCAGCCGTTTCTCGACGGTGAACCGTTTCTGGTCTTGAATGCGGATACGATCCTTGATTTCGATTTGACCGCCTTCCTGGCCGCCCACCAGCAGGCCCATGCCATTGGGACCTTGCTGCTCAGATCGAATCCCAATGAGGCCACGTATGGCCTAATTGAAACGGATCGGACTGGCGCGGTCCGGCGCATTCGAGGCGAGCCGAGCGAGATTGAGATCAACGAACCTCTTTCTCGGTTCATGTTTACCGGCTGCCAGGTGTTGGAGCCACGAATTTTTGAGTATATGCCGGAGGGGCGCGCGTTTAGTACAACCCACGAGCTCTATCCCCAGCTCATACACAGGGGTGAAACGCTACAGAGTTTTGTTCACTCGGGTCCGTGGATGGTCGTTGATGACTCGGACGGCATAAAGCGGGCGACCAAGGCGATTGTCTCCGGCCGCCTGCGCCTATCTTACCTGCGTCCGTAGCCGCTCCATAACAATCGAGGCAAAATTCGTGAGACAACGCTGCGCTGCCGGTGTGTTCCGAACAGTTTTGCGCAGCCAGTCTTGAAGGGGGTGCTCGTCAACAGGCCAGTGCGGAAATGATTCAGGCGGCAGGGCGGTGGTGTGGAGGGCGATCAATACCTCCATATACGCAGGCGTATATTCCGGATGGAATTGGGTACCCCAGATGCGATCGTCAAGAGAAAATGCTTGATGGGCACAGTTGTCATTATGGGCTAACACGCGCGCACCGGGCGGTAGCTCAGCTACGATTTCTCCATGACTCTCTTGAGCCAAAAAAGATTCGGGTACGGACGAGAAAAGCTCGTTCTGCTGTCCCTCCTCAGTCAAAGAGACCGTTGCCGTACCAAGCTCCCAGCCGCGAGGATTTTTTTCAACCCGACCCCCAAACGTCCGGGCAACATGTTGATGCCCAAAACAGACGCCATAGATCGGAACTGCCTGGTCAGCAGCTCGTTTCAGAAAATCCTCGCTCTTTACGATCCAGGGGTCAGGATCGTTGGCTGAGGCAATCGAGCCGGTCACAACAATACCAGCCCAATCCGGTTCAGGCAGGGTTTCCTTGCGCGCGTCAACCACCGCACAGCGTTCTTCTCCTAGCACATCAAAAAAAGCCTGTTCCGCGCGGCCAAATTGCGAGATCATGCGCCGCGATAATTCTCCGGTTTTGAGAATAAGAATAGGTTTCATATGAGTCCCTAGAGGAAGAACGAAATATTGCCCTGGGCCTGATCCGCGTCGATGAGATTAATCTGCTTCAGCTCGATAAGCCAAGCGTCGTTGGCTTGGCGCTGTAACACATATCCGCCCATGCACGGCAACGTCTGCTGTTCTCCCTTGCGATAGGTATGAATGGTCAGATTGGTGCGCACACGTAGTTCGTCAGTACCAGCCGTCCAGATCTCAATATTGCTTAAACAGTGTCGGGTCCGCGTTGGTGGAATTTGCGAAAAGGCCTGACCCGTACGTATTCGGGCAACCCGGTCTTCCAAGCGCCGCCGGTCTTGCAGCTCCCAGGTAATTTCGCGCCGGGGGTCTTGTGGCACGACATCGCTCGGTATCCAATACACACACTCTTCGACAAAGAGATCGAGCCAGTCTTCGAAACGTTCGTCATCAAGCAGACGGCATTCTTGATTGAGCAAAGCAGTCACAACGGCAGCCTGTGAGGTGGGAACCGTAGGACCGACCTCTGACCATTGCTCGGCAATCCGGAACAGTCGCTCGTACAACGCATCATTCACATAGGTCGAAGGGCCTGGCTGTTCGCGCAGCAGGTTTCGCTTGGTACTGGTGGCAGCACTCATGCATTCTCTCCCTCACGCTGATCACTCAAGTCGATGTGTACCTCGCTACGCATAAGACGTTGCCACTCTCGGTAAAAGGTCCGCATGGTCAGATCACTGGTGACGGGCGCGCGTATCCCGTCCGCTTCTTGGACTTCTGTCGGACTGTTCAAATGACGGCTGCAATCAACCCACTCGTCTTCTGCGATACCGAGCCCTTCTTGGCACGCCTCAAAGTTTTCCACGTCGTCAACTTCCCCGAACATTGGAAAATCTTCCTGGGTCCGCATCCGGAGGGTATTAATCTCGTCGGGCAAGTCCGCGACGCTGGTAGCCAACCACCACACGTCCGTCTGGTCGACCGCGATCGGGTCAACCAATTGGATCTGATTCCCAATCAGCAGCAGATTGGGGAAAATAGTCAGGTTCATTCCTGCGCCAATTGCCAGTTCAAGTAAACGTTTCGCCTCTGTCTCACCATAGCGGCGGTACAGCTTTGCTTCATAGTGCTCACGGCCTGGTTGCGGGCGTTGGACGGCCCAGGCAGAGTCGGCAAACATCTCCGGGCGTTGATCCGCATAGAAGTGGCCGTTCTCAAAGCATTTGACGAACATCCTGGACTGATCAACGTTTCCACCAAAATACGACATGTCCCGGTCGGCCCCATAGCGCTGACTCGTCATCGCCAGCAGCGAGAGGTGAGAGTAGGCAGGATGATAGCCGTCTCCTTGATTATCGGTGACGAATTTCCAGTTGGCGGCCATCCGATAGCGTGGCGTTCCCGTTACTCTAATCTCACCTCCATCATAGCGATCTATCCAATCGTCAAAGGGGCCACGTACCCCAGTCAGATAGGTTTCAATATCCGGCGCTTTCGCGTTGAGCGTCCCAAAAATAAAACCACGATACGTGGCCACGCGTGGCACTTGGAGTAAGTTGTACCTGCGGCTGCTGGGATTGTGTGCGTAGGCATCATTCAGTGGGACGGATACAGACCGACCACTGAGATTATACGACCACGCATGGTAGGGACAAACAAACATCTTGGCCGAGCCCTTATCGGCCCGACACACCTTTGCCCCCTTGTGTGCGCAGCGGTTGAGCAGGATATGAATCTCACCAGCGCGGTCCCGGGTGAGGATAATGGGGCGTCCACCAAAACGCCGAGTGACAAAGTCATTCGCGCTGGGAATCTCGCTTTCATGCCCAACAAAGACCCAGGCGCTTCCAAAGATGTTGACCATTTCACGCTTAAAAATATCACTGTCAGTGTAAACTGAGCGGTGGACCCGATCCGCTTGGACCAGGAAAGCCCACTTATCAGTGACCGCGTTGCGTGTGTTTTTAGCGAGCGTGGTAACACTCATTGGCATTCTCCCCCGATCAATATAGCTCAAAATACTCCCTATGCTCCCAGTCAGTCACATAGGAAAGGAAGCGAGCAATTTCGAATCGTTTGAGCTTGAGGTAATAGTCCACAAACTGGTCGCTGAACCCGGCGCGTAGCGCAGCAGACTGATCAAGCGCATCAATTGCCTGCATCAAGCTGTTGGGTAGAGGTGGCTTATCAGTTTGAGCATAGGGATTATCTTGGATCGGGCCACCAGGGTCCGTTTTATGGCGAAGGCCATCAAGGCCAGCATGGATCTGCGAGGCCATATACAGATAGGGATTCGCGCACGGCTCCCCACTGCGATTCTCGATATGCGTGTCTGGAGCCCCGTATCCACCGATCAGGCGTAACATGGCCCCCCGGTTGTCGTGTGACCACACGGCGCGGTTCGGAGCCAAAGGGTTTGCGTTCAGGCGCTTATAGCCATTAATGGTTGGGTTGGAAAAGGCTGTCGCGGCGGCCGCATGCGCTAGCAGCCCACCGATATAGTAGCGGCCAGTATCACTCACCAACGTCTGTGGGTCATTAGCTGTAAAGGCATTGCTGGCCGAGTTTGCATCTTGCAAAGACTGGTGCAGGTGCCAGCCACTAGAATAGATATTGGGTAACGCCGGTTTAGTCATAAAACTAGCCAGACGGCCTTGGCGGCGCATCATATGCTTGGTTGCCGTGCGAAACATGAGGAGCGTATCGGCCGCATCAAGGCCGACGAGCGGATTAAAAGTAACCTCAAATTGTCCCGGCCCCCATTCCACTTCAATCGTCCGTAACGGCAATCCAAGTTCAGTCATTACATCGCGCAACTCATCTGCCAGGGGCTCAAGAACGTCGATCTGACCACTGCCGTGCAATTGATAACCATGATTGAGCGCACGCACCACTGGCGGCTCGGCCGGCTGCCCAGAATCCTGTAATGCCAGCCGTTGATCCTCAACGTCGAAAATATAGAACTCTAGTTCTAGTCCGGCGGCAAAGTGATAACCTTCAGCTTGGAGTGCATTGAGAGCGCTACGCATGACATGGCGGCAATCAAAAGGGCAGCGGCTGCCATCTTTTAAATATAGGTCAGAGAGTATCCAGGCGGTCTGAGGTGCCCATGGTAGGACTTTCAGCGTAGAGGGGTCAGGCACGAGTAAGAGGTCACCAACACCACCCATTTGCTCCAAGCCAAAGCCGCCATCACGCTCAAAGAGCGGGAAGGAAATCGTGTTGGCGGTATCCATACCGAGCGTGGCGACCGTCTCTGTTACCCCATTACGCAAAGCTAAAAGGAAATGTGGTGCGGTTAAACTTTTGCCGCGCATCAAACCGTGCTGATCGCAGTACGCGACGCGAACCGTTTTAATACCGCGCTCCTCAAGCAGGGCTGGAAGACGCTGAGCGGCAGCGGATTGGGCGTCACTCCACGCGTTGGCTTCAGCAACGAAGTCTTTACGGCCTATTGTCAATTCGCTTGTCACATCAGCCATAGGGACTACCTACCGGAGCAATGGCACGACGGTCTCTCCAAAACGCTCTAGCTCCTCCAGAACCGGATGGAACTGCAACAAAAAGGTCTCAACGCCGATCGCCTCAAATGCTAGCATCCGCTCGGCAATCTGAGGAGCCGTCCCAACCAGCCCGGCTGCGATTCCTCCATTCGTGCCGACCTCTCGGGTTGCGTAGGGGACCGTCTTGAACATCGCCACCTCCTTGTCTGCACCAATGATCTCGGCCTTGCGGAGGGCCACAAGCCGCTCAAACTCGGCCAGTGCTTCCCGCTCAGTGTCACGGCAGATGACAAAGGCAGACATCCCAAAACGAAGCTGGCGTCCGTGCTCCGCGGCCAGTCCTTGGACATCCTGAATGATCTCCTTAATCTCCCCCAGTGGCCGACCGTTGATTAAGAAAATATCTGCCATCTTTGCTCCCAACCGCCTCCCCTGCTCCGACTCTCCCCCAATATAGATTGGCGGATGGGGCTTTTGCACGGGCTTGGGAAACAGGGTGGCATTTTTGACCGTAAAGTACCTCCCCGAAAAGGAGAACTTCTCCTGGGTCCAGCTCCCCTTGATAACGGTCAAGAACTCTTCCGAACGCGCATAGCGATCGTCGTGGCGCAGCACTGGCACTCCCAGCATTTCAAACTCCGGCAACCACCAGGCCGAGACAAGATTCACAGCAAAACGCCCGTGACTGATATGATCTATGTTACTCGCCATCTTGGCGATGACCCCCGGGGCACGGAAACCGGGCTTGACCGCTGCAAGGATCTCGATCCGCTCTGTCACAGCCGCCAGCGCGCTGGCCGTCGTCCAAGCATCGAGTTGCTCCAGCTCAGGGGCAACCGGGTTCATGAAGTGTTCTGCGAGCAGCAAGGTCTGGAATCCAAGCCGCTCAGCCAGCAACGCTGCCCGCTTTGTGTAGTCGAACGATGCGTTGCGTGTCTCCGGCTGCGTCGAAATAATCCAGTTCCCATATACCGGCGGCCAGAAGCCTAATCTCATGGGTGATCTCTCCTCGTCAGTGCGCCCCGACCGGTTCACTTAGATTCGGCACAAACTGTAGATTCACAACCTCCTCGGTAGACAGCGAACGGGTAATGACGCCCATCCGCTGCTGGAGCTCAATGACCTTCTGCAGCCCGACCAGGTCTATCTGGCAGTCAAGGTGGAATTGGGGAAGGTCGCGCGCGACGGCCCGCTGCGCCACAGCCCGATCAATACGGTACCAACGTGAGACAAAATCCACCCACTCGTCAACATGCTCGGCAGCATAGTGGGCCGAACGCTGGTACGCCCGTAGCAGCGCCTGGATCACATCGGGCTCGCGCTCAATGAAATCGTTTTGCGCAACAATGATAGACCACTGGAAGCGCGGCAGGTAGGACTCTTCGTAGGCGCCTGCCCACGTCCTGAGCAGCCCTTGACTCTCGCCCAGGGCTAAATCTGGCTCTACCCCGAGTACTGCATCGACTTCTCCCTCCTTCATCAACGAGAGAATCTGGGAATACTTGTTCAAGAGGGGGATAAAGGTAATATCCCGGTCCGGATCCAGTCCTCCCTTGAGGAACATGGCGCGACCCACCCACTCGTCGCAGCTCCCCATGGAGAGCAGGCCAAACCGTTTGCCTTTCAACCCCTGGAAATCTTGGATGTCACTCCGAACGCCAAGATAAAACAGTAGTTTCTGGTGTGTCCCGCCGCCAATAATCTTGAACTGCGCCCCATGACTGATCGCGGTAAGGCCCGGGGGTGAGCCAATCTCGCCAATCTGCACCTCCCCGGCATCTAAGGCCGCCGCCAGCGGCGGTCCCCCGAAGATGACCCGGATCGAGAGATCAAGACCTTCTTCCTCAAAGAATCCCTTCTCAATCCCTAACCGCAAGGTGGTGGGCCACTGGTCGACCGGGGACCCGTACTCGAGCCTCCGTAAGCGTGCCATATAGGATATCCCTCTCTTTCCCCTCGCGTTTACTTATCTACGAATGGATGGGTGTCCCTCAAACACATCATATGCTCATCAACCGATACGTTATGTCAACAGAAGAGAATGATAGCGGGGTATGCGACAAGCCACCGCTACGCTATTCCTGGAGGTAGCCAACCCTGTATCGAGCAGGCTTTGACTTGTCCACGCCAAGAGGAGGGAAGAGTATGCGTGATTATACAGCAGACAACATCACCGAAGCGGTTGTGAAAGAATATGCGAGCAAGACCTCGGACCCACGCATGCAGCGCATCATCACCAGCCTCATCGAGCATATGCACGCCTTTGTGAAGGAGGTTGAACTCACGGAGGATGAATGGTTTGCGGGCATCCAGTTTCTGACTGCTACGGGCAAAATGTGCGACGACAAACGGCAGGAGTTTATCCTGCTGTCCGACACACTGGGAGTGTCCATGCTGGTCGATACGCTCAATCATCCCAAGACGGGTCTTGGGACCGAATCGACCGTCTTGGGTCCATTTTATGTCGAGGACGCACCGGAACAGAAGAACGGCACATCCGTCATCCGCAGAGACGTTGGCGCACGGCCAACGTTAATGAGAGGGAAGGTCACGGACGCCGAGGGGGCACCCATTGCAGGAGCGACGGTTGATGTGTGGCAGACCTCGGCCAACGGCCTGTACGATATTCAGGACCAGGACGCGCCTGAGTGGAATCTGCGCGGGAGATTCACGACTGAAGAAGACGGCGGTTATGCGATCATCTCTGAAACCCCGGTGAGCTATTCGATTCCAACCGATGGCCCGGTCGGCCGCATGCTGGATGCAACCGGACGGCACGGGATGCGTCCGGCGCATGTGCATTTCATGCTCTCCGCTGACGGCTACAGACCCCTGACTACCCACATCTTCGTGAAGGGTGACGCCTATCTGGACTCGGACGCGGTCTTTGCCACCAAGGACTCGCTCGTGGCCGACTTCAAGGAGTGTGAGGACGCAACCCTGGCCGAACGCTATGGCCTGACAACACCCTTCACCTTGCTGGAGTACGACTTCGGCCTGATGCCAGCGTAAGGACGGGACCACTAGGACAATAGCTACGGGATTTGCAACATGGATATCATCGTTTCCATTGTTTTTCTGACCTTCATCGGGGTGCTGATTTATTGTGGCATCGATGTCTTGCGCTGGACGAAGTAGGCTTTCTTTATTACGTCGCCATCGGCGTTTACAAAGACGTGATAACCCTCCTGCCCCGACAAGACTCCTCTAGCGTTCCCGGTGGTCCCGTTCCTGGCCCGGCTCCTTGGGGTGGGCGTACGGATGCGGGCGGTCCGTTTGGACCGCAAAGGGAATATCGGCTAAGCGCTGCATGCTGTCCTGATACGCGGCGATGAGGCGATCTTCAGCCTCATAGTTAAACGGGTCTTGCAGGCGCCTTTCAATCTCTCCACCCCGTTCGGGCTGGTTGGCCAGATACCATGCGACCGTTTTTTCTATGGCCTCTTCGACTGGATAGAGGTCCGTGTACCCCAGTTGGTTTTTGATCTTGGTCAGGTCAACAACGCGGTGGTGGGAGGTTTCCTGCATGGTGTAGGGTCGCGCGGGACGCGCCAGGTCGTTGGGCATGCTGATAATGTCCCACTCATAATTCATGGCTCCGGAAATCACTTCGATCGCCTGATGGATCGTGAGCTGACTTTCATCGCCACAGTTGTATAACTGTCCAGCCGATGCCTCGGGCTGATCAACCGCCAGCAGCACCGCGTGGGCCAGATTGGCAGCATAGCCGTGGGTAAAAAGCGTCAGCCCACCATCGGCGACGATCATATGCGGGCGCTTGTCAAGAATACGCCGGATCACACACCACTCGCGTGGAACGAGCTGATAGGGGCCGTAGACGTAGGGATACCGGAAATAGGCTGCGGTGGGATGGCAGGCCAGCACGGCTTGTTCGGTTTGGGCAATCAGATAGGCAAAGCGGAGTTCCGCTTCACTTTCAACAACGGGTGCATCTTCGGCAACCGCCACTTTGAGCCCAACGGGAGACAGCACCGAGGGGTCCATATACCCCCGGTAACTCGCTACTCCACCCACGCCCACAAAACGCCCGATCTTACCGACCAGGGCTTCGGCAAGAAAACGAATCCGTCCGTAGGTGACGACCGCCAGATCAAACGTACGGCCAGTCAGGGCGGCGTCTATGGTTTCTCGGAAATGCGGATCCCCGTGAATATGTTCGACCTCAGGCGGAATTTCAGGAATTTCGTGCGTTCCACGATGAAAAATCGTGACCTCATAGCCCCGCTCAATCAGGCCATTCACAATAAACGGTCCGGTCGGTCCGGTGCCTCCGACAACCAATGCTTTCATGGCGCTCCTTTCCCTCTCAAAGCCCTGACCGTATCGATAGCCTTTCTCCCCGCCCCTAGTACAGCCCCAACCTCTTCTTCTGCTCCCGCTCGTATTCCTGGTGCATCCGTTCCCACTGGCGCGGGTGGATGTCCGGTCCTACAGGCCGCTCGTTATCCGTAAACCAGCCTGTGACGCTCCGGACCATTCTTGTATAGAACGATGCCTGTCTTTTTTTCGGCCTGGTTGTTTTGCGCGACGACTGCCAGCCAAACTCACGCTTCACCTCAGCCCATACCCCTTCATCTTGCTGCGTCAGGTGTGGACGGTACGGTACGCGTTCCGTGTGCGAGACACACCCCAGGGAGAGGCTTACGCCGAGCAGGAGAAAAATATATCCCTTTGCAATGTCCATGGTGTAGCAGGCGCCGTGCGTTATCGACCCATACTCCCTCTGCGCAGGCAGCCGGAAAACCCACTGACGAGCGAGTCGAGAGCCGAGGTCCCGCCACGCCCTAGGCTTCTTCCTCAAGAAAGGACGCGGACTGCTCGGTAGCGGTATCGTACTGCTGCTGGGTTATCCGCCCGCGCATCAACTCGACCCGCAGAAAAAGAAAATAGGTTTGGATGACATCAGTGCGACAGTAGCGGTGGATATCGTCCAAACGTCCGTCTTCCCACAACTGCTGGACCATCGATCCGTCAATATCGGTTTTCCCCGGCAGTCCGATCAGCTTGGCGAGGGCGTTAAAGCCGCCCCGCAGACGATGGACTCCGTAGTTGGTCAGAAAATCGTAGAGATCGTAGTGGCCTTCGTCAGAGAATCGATAACGGGCCTTGCCACTAAAATAGCGTGGAATGCGGCAGCCATGCTTGAGCGCTTGCAGTTCCAACACGGGCAGGTCGAAATTCCGCCCATTGAAACTGACCAGGGTCCCGGAGAAGCGTTCCAGCCGTTCCCAAAACGCTCGTATTAATGCTTCCTCGGCCGCCTCTGATTGAGCGGTGTCCGCGGTAGGAATCGTCTCGACTCCGGTCAGCACTCGCTCTTCATTCACTTGCCCGACAGCGATGGAAATAGGCAGATGAAAAGACAGCGGGAAAAAATCATTACCCTGTTCCTCGCGCAGGCGTTGCTGCATCCGGCGGTAAGTATCGTCGTCCGACAAGCCCTCTTCTTCCGCATGCGGGAAATAGACGGCCCGCACCAGGCTCTTGTCGATGCGGGTCTCAATATCGAAAACGGTGTAGCGCATACGAAAAACCCCCGGAGTGAAATGCGCTCCGGGACACCAAGCCCGCGCCTCCGCTTCAGGCGATAAAGCGCGTGATGGGTTCGTCTTCGACTCGTTTCACCTTCCCATCGTACATCAGCAGGTGCAGATGAGCCAAGGTTTCAAACGTGGCCGCAAACACATGAAAGATAGGCAGGCCGGAATTCAAATCAAAGACCTTGGACGCGACTTCATAGGCCGAATAGGCTTTCCCACGAATGAGGTCGTACATCTCATCCAAACGGTAGCGATGATGCTGAATAATCTGCTTGGCACGGTAACGATGATCCTTAAACACGCCACCATGGGCGGGCAACACGAGTTCCACGTCAAAGTCCTGAATCTTCTCCTGGGAGTCGAGAAAATCCCGGAGCGGATTGTCCGGCCCCGCGTAGTACACACCAACGTGGGGCGTAATCTTGGGCAGGAGATGATCGCCCACGATCATGACCTTATCCTCGGGCAGGTAGATGCAGCAGTGCCCTTGTGTATGACCGGGCGTCCAGACGACCCGCAGCTCACGTTTCCCTACGTAGAGGGATTCGCCATCACGGATGAAATGATCCGGTTTGGCCGGCATATAACGAGAACCGTAAAAGCTGCCTGGGGTCGGCAGTTGCTCCGGCGAGTCCAACGGAATGCCGTGTTGCTGAAAAAACGCAAACGCTTCGGGGTGCCGTTCGGTCGCTTGCAGCCGCTCGACCCGGGATAGTTCTAACTCATTCAGGTAGACCTCGGCACCGGTCAACTCCTGGTATGTGCGTGAGGTGCCAAAGTGGTCGGCGTGATGGTGGGTTGAGATGAGGGTGCGGATAGAGGTCGGTTCACAGCCAACTGCGCTGAGAGCGGCCTTGAGCGTGGCGATACTGTCTGCGGTGTGCATACCCGTATCGATCAACGCCCATTCATCATCGTCCCTGACAAGATAGACATTGACAATGCTCGGCCGCATCGGGAGTGGCAGAAACAGCTGGTAGACGCCGGAGGCAACTTCGCGAATCTTGGCTTCGGTCTTGGTTTCGGTCTGTGTCATTCGTGTATGCTGTCCTTAATGGGAAATGTGGCTTTTATTTTCACCTTCCAGCGGGCTATCACTCCGTCTTCGACCACTGCGGTAATGTCTGAGACCTGGACCTCGTAGATCCCGCTAACGGTGACGGCCGCCCGGGAGACGGCAAGAGATACCGCGTCTTCAATACTGGTTGAAGACAGACCTGTCAGTTCAATCGTTTTCTCGACCATAAGCCCTCCTTGTGTCGTGCTCACGGATGTGGCTATCGCTCCGCGACAGAGCGCGCTCCATCAGTAAGACGATAGGCTGCGGTGCGGCCTAAAGGAGAAGCCGCCTCGGTCATATAGAGTCGGCTCCGGAGCGTCTCCTTGAAGCGAGCCAGCAACCGGGGTGCATCGACGCCACTGTTGGCGTCAACGAGCCGCTGGACCAGTAATCCGGTCAGGGTTGCCATAATCAAGGCCGCCTCTTCCGCCGACTGAATGTCAGGCAGGAATACGCGCGTCTTTCGGCCCTGATTCAGAATGGAAGTCAACAACTGCTGATACACGTGGTAGAGGTCGCTGACATGGTCAATGACCTCTTTAGCGTTCTCTTCCTCACGGACGACTTGGCCCAGGACAAATTTTACTGATGGTAAGTGGTCAGTGATAAAGGTATAATAGTCATCAATGAGTTTCTCAAATTGTTCCCGTTCACTCAGCCCACGCAGGCCGGTCGCGTCGATAGCGTACGGGGACAGGAAGTTCTGTAAGGCCGTACGAAAGAGGTCATTCTTGCTATTGAAATGCCACAGAATGAGGGCCTTACTCACTTCCGCAGACCGGGCCACTTGTGCCAATGAGGTATCGGCATACCCCTGCGTGGCGAACAGCCGTCCGGCAACGTCGAGAATTTTTTCGCGCGTGTTCACACGGGCACGGTAAGTAAAAAGTCTGAGACTGTCAAACACGCCGGAGGAGCGGGCTGTACAATAACGAAAAGAGTAAAGGATATTCCTACTGTCTGTATGCGACATAATAGCCTTCGTTTCAGCATCCTGATCTTGGTTCTGATGAGTACGCTCGGCGGCGTGGTGCTCTGGTCTCCACCCTCTGCGCCGATCTTACCTGCTCCTTCTGCCGTTCGGGTTCTTCACGTCCTGCATCCAACCGTCGCTGATATCCAAAAACGGGGAGTACTCACCGTGCTCATGCACCATGATGCAGCGTCCTATTTTCTCTACCGGGGTCAGGAACAGGGGTTTGAATACGAATTGGCCCGCGAGTTTGCCCGGCAGCTTGGCGTCACCCTCCAGGTCCGGACCCCACCCCCAGGTGTGGCGCTCACGCAGTGGCTCGTTGAAGGGAGAGGCGATATTGCCGCCGGTGTTGTTGTCCCGGATGGCGGCCCCTCCACTCGCATTCGGTACTCTCAGGCCCATATGGCCACGGATGTCCGGGTTATTACTCGGGCAGACCAACCTCACACGCCGCTGCTGCTTCGCAATACGAACCAAGGTTCACCCGAGGCGCTCCAGACCAACGCTGTTCTTTCTGAGGCAGCCGCTCACCCTGAAAGCGTATGCCCTCTTTCGGAGCCGGCCCAGATAGGCTGGGCGGTCCGAGCAGAACACTCGGAACTGCTCGCCACGATCAATGACTATCACGCTCAAACGAAGCGCTCCGGTCTACAGAAAATTTTGTACGAGAAGTATTTTACAACAACCCGTTTTCTCCGTTCGGATGAATCAACAGCATTCTCCAACCGTTTGTCGCGATACGACCCTCTCATTGCGCAGTATGCTGAGCTGGCTGGCTTTGACTGGCGGCTTATTGCTGCTCTTATTTTTGAGGAATCGCGCTTTGACCCAAAACGGAGGAGTCCGCGCGACGCGTATGGCCTTATGCAAGTCAGGGAGGTTGCGGCTCGTGAGGTCGGGGTGAAAGATTTTTACACCCTGCACGGCAATCTTGAGGCAGGGACCAAATATCTACAGTCTCTCCTGCAACAGTTCCCTGATGGCAGGCACCAGGACCGTCTTGCCCTGGCTCTGAGTGGCTACCTGCTGGGCCCGAGTCGAGTCAGAGCGGCCCAGCGGCTCGCCCATGCCCTGGGCTACGACCCGTACTGTTGGAAAGACTCGGTTGAGTCCGTTTTCCCTCTCCTGGAAGACGCCGAGTATTATCAGCAGATCAACGCCAGTTTTATCCCCGGCGGTGAGGCGGTGCAGTATGTCAATGCTATTCTCAAGCGCTATGAATTATACACCCGCTATATCCCGCGTGAGCTGCCGGCTGCCCAGCGGGCTCGGCCTCGCCGGCCGTTGCTCTCGGTCGCAGAGCCGACAGGCTAGGTGAGGCCGGGCGGCTATCCACCGAGCAAATCAGGCGGGCAGAGGAGTCATCACGTGACGTGGGTGTTGAAGCGCTCGTTGACCTCTCGGTGAATATAGAAAATGGCTTTCCCGATCTGATCCGCGGTCCAGGTAATACACGGGAAGTCGGCGTAGGTCATATACCCGCCTGAGAAAACCTCATTGCGATTGCCGTTTGGGCCCAGGAAGTAAATCGTCGTACCGCGGGTGATTCCATGTCGGGCCGGACCGAAGTCGATTTTCACATTATTCCTGCCCAGGATATCGCCGGCCCGTAAAATATCATTCCAGCTATCCAGCCAGAAAGCGAAGTGGTGCAGCTTCCCGTTCGGGCCTTTGACAAAGGCGATATCGTGCGCCTTGTTCGAGCAAAACAAAAACGCGCCCAAGAGTTCTTCGTTGTTCGGGTCGGGAATGATCCGCTCGCTCATCCGAAAGCCGAGGACTTGGGTGAAGAAGTCCACATTGGTCTGCACGTCTTCAGCCGTCAGTAACAGATGATCCAATCGGTCTGGCCCGATGCCGGTCGCCGACCGGTCGCTCGGCCACGGGTCAGGGTTGAGCACGCCAACCTGGGTGCCGCTCTGCTCGGCCTCGGCGTACAGTTCCAATACGTGGTCAGACGGGAGCGTGCAGCGGACGGCCTGTCCAATCCCCAGATTCTCACCGGCCGAGACCCGACTGACGCTCAGGCCGAACTGCTCTGCCCCTTTCTCAATCTGGGTAAGATCATCCTGAGTCGCGACTTTATAACCCATCTTCACCATACCCAGGCCACCATTTTCAACGACCAGACTGTGATGGTCATACTCGTCCCAGCATTTGAAATAATGTTTGTCGTCCTGACAGGCGACTTCCTGTAGCCCCAAGACGTTGCTGTAATAGTCAATCGCTTTCTCAAGGTCCGATTCGCGGGCGTGTACATACCCGAGCCGCATTACACTCATAGGTCTCCCTCCTGCGGAACGTTCATCAAAGAGTAAACGTTTACTCTTCTCAGCCTTATATCGCTCAACTCTTACTGTCCAGCACAAAATCGTCTGGCCCCGCCCGTTGTTCCCCTCCGGGCGAACCGTTAAGCTCGGGGCGATGAAATGCGCATACTGCCAGGAGCGCGCGGGCTGGTTCAAACGGATATGCGCAGACTGTCGACGCTTACACGAGCTGTATACCCAACAGCGCGGGCAAATCGACCTGCTGCAATTTCTGGACATCTGCATCGAAACCGGCCTACCACGCGAAAAAATCGAGGCCTTCATGAACGCCGACCCCTACGGCAGCGGCAGCATCAAGGATCAGATTACTGCGGATATGAGCACTGAACTCCTGGGCGCAATGGGTATCCGGGTGCAACAGACCGCTCACGATATCAAGCGTCTGCGGCAGAGAGGCGCGTGGCAGAGGATGGACGAGAAGCCAGAGGAGTAGGCCAAGAGACTCCGTTCGGCCTGGAACGGACCGGACTCGGCTTGATTCCTCTCCACGTTCACCGCTATGAGAGAACATCATTTCGTAGGAGGATGTATGGGAGATATTGAATTTGGGACGGCTTTGCCAATCATGGACAATATTGGGGAGTTTGCCCGGCGGGCAGAGCAGCTAGATTTTGATTTGCTCGGTTGTGGCGAACACGTCATGTTTCACGGACCGGTGGGCAATACCTTTATCTCGCTCTCGGTTGCGGCCGGCGCCACCCAGAAGATTAAACTGCTCAGCTCTATCGTCCTCCTGCCGCTATATCCGGCCGCCCTGGTGGCAAAAATGGGTGCGGCGCTCGATGTGGCCTCACATGGACGCTATAACTTTGGGGTTGGCATTGGTGGAGAGTTTCCAAAAGAGTTCGAGGCCTGCGGCGTACCGGTGAAGCAGCGCGGCTCTCGTACGAATGAGGCGCTTGAAGTGATCACCCGCTTATGGACGGAAAAGAAAGTGTCCTTCGAAGGAAGGTACACCACGCTGAATGAAGTCAGCATTGAACCGGCGCCCGTACAGAAACCACGACCGCCAATCTGGGTTGCCGGCCGCAAGGAGCCGGCCATGAAACGCACGGCAAAATATGCGGATGGCTGGCTGCCGTATATGTATACGCCCGAACAGCTCCACGACAGCATTGAGAAGATCAAAAGTCTGCGCAAAGAGTACGGGCGGGATGTCGAGTCGTTTCAGCCTGGGGTGTTCATCTTCACCGCGACCCACGCGAACGGAGACAAAGGCCGGGAGATGGCGGCAAACCGGCTCGGCAAGCAGTACGCCCAAGATTTTTCCAAGCTGATAGGGAAATATGCCCTGGCCGGCACGCCGGAAGAGTGCCAGAAACGACTTCAGGAATATATTGACGCCGGTGCGAAAACAGTGATCCTGCCCTCGGCCTGCCCCGCCGACTATATTGACGAAAATACCCGTCTGATCGGGGAAGAGATCATTCCGGCATTTCGGTCTGGTTGAGTCTGTTGGGTCGTTGGGTCTGTTGAGTCATTGAGTCTTGACTCTAAAGACTCCAAAGACCCTATACACTCTAAAGACCCTATACACTCATGCCGCCCGATACGCGGCGCGACACTCCTGACTACAGAAGTAGACGGTCCGGCCACGCCGCGAGACCTGAATTGCTTCGTTCTGCGGAATAAAACGCCCGCACTGGGGGTCCTGGACTAAGGGCACGCTCTCTGGACCCGAAGCGTTTGCCTGCCGCTTCGTTGGGTCGGAAGTAGCGGGCAAGAAGAGACGACGAATACCCGCAATAATCAGGTAGCCCACTGCAAGCAGGAGCAGCAGGCGAACGAGTCCAGGCATACTCGACTATTCGCTGGCTGGTGGACTGCTGCCCGGACTCTGCAAGTAGTTCAGGAGTTCGGAGTCCGGGTTCAGGAGCAGCGTGGTGTCATTACTCAGGATTTTCTCATAGGCCTGGAGCCGTCGTGTGAAAGCATAGAACTCGGCGTCTTTGCCGAACGCGTTGGCATAAATGCTCGTGGCCTCGGCATCACCCTCACCTTTGAGCTTTTCGCTCGACTCATACGCAGTGGCCAGGATGACCTCACGCTCCCGGTCGGCACCGGCCCGGATATGCTGCGCTTGCTCTTCCCCTTCCGCCCGGTAGCGCTTGGCAATCCGTTCGCGCTCCGCCCGCATCCGGGCAAACACGCTGGCCTGGACTTCTTCGGGCAGGTCGAGCCGTTTGATCCGAACGTCGGTCACTTCGATACCAAAGCTCTTGGCCGTCTCTCGGGTATCTTTGGTCACGATAGCCATAATATCTTCACGCTTTTCACGAATAAGATCGAGAAAATTATGCGTGGCGATTTCTTGTCGGAGGCGGGCCGAAATAATGTCGTCCAGCCGGGCCATGGCCCGAATGCGGTCGCGGACGCTCCGGTAGAATTGGAGGGGATCGTCGATACGCCAACGCGAGACGTGGTCCACCAGGACACGCTTCTTGTCGAGCGTAATATATTCGGACTCACGGGCATCGGTTGTCAGGACCCGTTTTTCAAAGCGGACCAGATTTTGCGCTACTGGCAGCTTAAAGTAGAGGCCGGGCTCCTGAATGATACGTTTCGGATTACCGAACTGCACCACCATCCCTTGCTCCCACTCACCAATCGTGAACGCCGCCTGGGCGGCGACAAAGACCAGGACTAAGCCCAGCCCGATAACTAAGCGCGGTACCATTTATCTCCCCTCCTGACTCGCTGCGGCCCCGGCTGCGGTCTCGCCGGCGCTCAGCTCTTTCAGCGGTAATAAGGGTACAACCCCACCGCCGTTTTGTGAATCGAGGATGAACTTTTCCATGGTCGGCATAATCCGCTCAACACTCTCAAGATAGAGCCGGTCGCGTGTCACCGACTTGGCTTTCTCATACTCGGCCAGGATCTGGAGAAAACGCTCGGCGTCACCCTGGGAACGGATGACCCGCTGGGCCTTATACGCCTCGGCTTGCTGGACCATTTGGGCGGCCTCACCACGCGCCTTCGGCACCACGTCCTCCTGATAGCCTTCGGCCTCCTGGCGGAGCCGGTCCCGGTCCTCCAAGGCCCGGACCACATCGTTGAAGGCGTCCCGGACTTCGTTGGGAGGATCAACCGCGAGCAGGCGGGCCTCGGTGACGAACAGGCCAGTTTGATAGATATCGAGCAGGCTCTGGAGTGCCCTTTTCGCTTGCTCCTGGACCTCAAGCCGTCCGTCCGTCATCGTGTAATCAATCGTGTTTCCGCCAACCGCACTGCGCAGCGCGACCTCTGCCGAGGAATGCAACATACCTTCGGGCTCAAACGCGCCAAAAAGATATCTGACCGGATCTTGAATGCGATACTGCACCACCAGGTTGACTTCAACGATATTTTCGTCACCGGTCAGCATCAGGGCTTCCTGCGGAATGGTGCGGCCACTGCCTCTGCCGCTACGCCCAGGCACCCCTGACGGACGATAGCCGACCTGAGCGCTCCGAACGCGGGCGATATCAACCACCACATGCCTTTCAACGGGCCAGGGTAGATGAAAGCGTAAGCCAGGGTCAGTTTCCGCCACAACCTCCCCAAAGCGCAGCACAATGCCCCGTTCGCTCGGACCGACGACATAGAATCCCGAGCCGATCCACAGGAGGGCGACGACCGCGATGATCAGCCAGACTCCGGCTCCTTTGGTAAAACGTTGGAACGTCCGTTTGAGGTCCTCAAGACCCTGGAGAAGTTCGTCGCCGGGAGAAGAGCCTCCTTGGTTTTGCCATCCATCTGCCATATTGTCCCCCGTCTTTCCTGCCGTCGCGACTTTATATCGTGTGTCACTCCGGCAGAGGGTCGTGTGAAGTTTCTGGAAGAAGATCCATGCGAGAGAAAGGTCGCACCGAGAGCCGGTTCTTTATTTTTGTCATGATACACCGGATAGGAAAGGAATACCAGACAGCTTGACATTCCAGGTGAGGGCGGGCGAAGAGACACAGCGATGGACAATACCCCAGCGAGAGCGGTATGGTGGGCGGACGCAAGCGTGCAAAAGACAAAACAGGAGTTCACCATGTCAGACACCCTCCTTCTGCAAAAAGAAGCCCCGTTAGCCTGGATTGTTTTCAATAAGCCCGAGCGCCGGAACGCGGTTGACCTGGACATGTGGCTTACCCTGCCGCAGCTCGTTGCCGAGGTCGCGGCAGACGATGACCTGCGCGTGCTCATCCTGCGTGGGGCAGGCGAGGAAGCCTTTGTCTCAGGCGCCGATATCTCGCAGTTCGGCAAGGTCCGCTCCGGGGCTGAGGCGACGCGGGGCTATGACCAGGCTGTAGCCGGCGCGCTGAAATCGCTCGCCGGCTTAGAAAAACCGGTCATTACTATGATTCATGGCTTCTGCATGGGCGGCGGGTGTTCGGTGGCCGTCATGTGCGACCTGCGGCTGTGTGCCGATGATGCCCGCTTTGGGATTCCGGCGGCGCGTTTGGGCATTGCCTATCCGGTTGAGCGGGGGGTTGAGCGGCTCGTCCATATTGTTGGGGTCTCCAACGCTGCTGAGATTCTGATGACCGCACGGGTCTATAACGCGGAAGAAGCGGCCCATATGGGCTTGGTCAATCGCGTCCTGCCCAAAGCCGAGCTTGACTCCTATACCCGCGAATACGCGCTCAAGATGGCTGACAACGCCCCCTTAAGCGTAGCGGCTCACAAGTTTTTCGTCCGGGAAAGTGCCAAAGCGGCAACCCTGCGCGACATGGACGCCATCAAGTCCTGGTCCACCCGTTGCTTTGGGAGCGAGGACTATCAAGAAGGGGTGAAAGCCTTCATGGAAAAACGCCGCCCCCAATTCCAGGGGAAATAGTACAGCCGGCGGTGAGACCAGCGAACTGATATTTCCTTGCAAAAACATCCTTGGCACGTTGGCTCAGTGGAACGCAACGGAGTCCCGCTACCTCGCCGCTCTGCGGGATGCCTTACTACCCGACTACCCAAGCTCATTTCTGGTGAGCTGCGAGTGAAGGGCCTTCTCTTCGTTCGTGGAGGTGGAGATGCCAGTCGAAATTATTCTTGAACCGCCTGCTGGCTATGCCCTTGAAGCTGGGCGTACTGGGGAGAACGTTAAGGTTGCTTTTCGCGAATTTACATCTCGGAAGATGGGCAACCTTTCATCAAGCGACTTGAGGGCATTCCAAGCACTATCCTCCAAAAATTGCCAGATCCGATCCCCCCATCGCAAGTGGATCACCTGCTTGCTATTTGCTAATCGTAATGGCAAAGCAACCGTTTATATCAACGAACTAGCGCTACGAGCCGGAATTCGCGCAGGCGCCCAGTTGGAGCCGGGGCAGGCGTCACGAAAGACGATATAGCTGATGAGGAGCGCCTCGATCTTGGAGTATGGATACCTGAGATGCTGGCTTTCTACTTCCTTTTCTCCGTGGGCTGGAGAAAGGGGCTTTTCTATGATTTTGGTCCTATCTCTAGACCAAGCCCCCAGCGGCGCCAGTATGATATCTCCTCCGTCTTGGGACAAGCTTACCATATTCTTTTTCAGGAACGATTTAGTATATCTGCCTCTGAATGGGATGCGTTGTTTGCGGCGAAATGGTTTCCGTTTGCAGCCTTCGGAATGAAACGATCAACACTTTGATAAGCCGTGTCCGTTCCGGTTGGAATCCAGATGAGGAGCTTAATGACATTATCTCCGAAGAGTCAAAGGGCGTATCCCGCAAATGAATAGTTGGTGTACCCACCCCTGGATCGTTGCGGAACACCTAAAAATCCTTGAACACGCTGCTGAGCGAAAAACGATGATCCTGTGAGTTGTACGGCATTAGTTTCCTCGCATCGAAGGAATCTTACGTACTCATCACACTAGCCTTGGTATAGCCGAGCAACCTTCCGAGACGGACAGCTTGGCCCATTTAGCTGTGGCCGCAAAAATTGAAAAGGGGAAATGCCTGCTCCTACCTCACCGCTTTAACACTTATCTTCGTGATGTCTACTTTGCAGACTTCCATCCTGACACATCAGAAATCGACATTTCCCGGCATAGTATCGCACACGGCGTTGCCAGCGGTTCCCTGTTCAACCAGGAATGCAATAATCAGCATCCTGATAGTTCGACCAGTTATTTTATTTTCTCGAGAAACCCCCGGAAGATAAGGGAATAAAGACCGACGCTCTGACATGTCTTGCATTTTGCATATACTGACTGTATAGTCAGTCATATGACTAAAAGTTCAGCCACAAGAAAAGAAGACGTACTCCGCGAGTTTCGAATCCGCGAAATTCTGGATGCTACGTGCCGGGTGGTGGCGAGCCACGGGTTTCAGGGGGCCACGGTTGAGCGCGTTGCTGAGGAGGCGGAGATCGCCAAGGGGACCGTCTATCTGTATTTCCAGAACAAGGATGAACTCTTCACCGCTGCTGTTGAGCAAGGAATGCAGAATTTCACCGGTCAGGTACGCACGCAAGTCGCCCAGGCGCTGACTCCGATTGAAAAGCTCCAACGTCTGATTGAAGTCAGCCTTGAACTGAGCGATACCTATCGCGATTTTTTCAAGACCCTGCTGCTGGAGCGGAACTTTCTGGCCGCTTCACCCAATCATCCGGAAGCGGCGCATATGCTCGACCTGTATCTGACCCATATCCGTTTTATCGAAGAAATCATCCAGGACGGCGTTCGCGTGGGCGTGTTCCGGCCCCATAATGTCGAAGCCTCGGCCTTTGTCCTCAACGAGGCGATTCGTGGCTGCTTTCAGCAACGGGCATTGGGGCTGACGGCGCGTCCAGCCACCGAAGACGCGGGTATTTTGCTCGATTTGTTTTTCAACGGAGTTCTGAATCAGCATCAGAACCATGAGGAGCCAGTATCGTGAAATCCTTCTTATTCCCTCTTGGCCAAGTGTATATGGTGTTGGTCCTGCTCGTCTTTCCGAGTTGTCAATCGTCCAGTTCGGAGGCGGCCAAAGCGCAAGACCAAGCCGCTGCTGCCCCTCCCCCGCCTCTCACCGTTCAGGTAGCCCAGCCAGTCGTACGCACCGTAGTGCGAACCGGCCGGGGACAGGGGGCGTTATTCGCCAAAGAGAGCATCATTCTGTCGAATAAGCAGGAGGGCTACGTCCAGCAAGTGTATGTTGACTTTGGTGACAAAATAAAAAAGGGCCAGCTCCTGGCCGAGATGGAGCAGGAAGAGCTTGCCCTGGAGGTTGAAGTCCAGGAAAGCGCACTCAAACAGGCGGAAGCCAACTTCATCCGCGCCCAGGCCGAATATACCCGCGCCAAGGAGTTGGCCGCGGAAAACCTGATTCCCGAGCAACGGCTGGATACCAATGAGGCCGACTATAAAGTGATGGAGGCGCGGGTCCGTACCGCGGAAAAGATCCTGGCTCTGGCGCGCAAACGCCTGCGCGATACCCGGATTGTTTCGCCAGTCAACGGTTTTGTCCAGGAACGCTTTATCAATCCCGGTGAGTACAAGGAGGCGGCATCATCCCTGCTTGAATTGGTCGTGGTCAACCCGCTCAAGCTGCGTTCCCCTGTGCCGGAACGCTTTGCCGCGGTGGCCGAGACGGGCATGCCGCTCCGAGTTGAAGTCGAGGCGCTGCCTGGACAGATATTTGAAGGAATCCTAACCCGCATGGCCGCCCGGGTGGACCACAGGACGCGCTCCCTGCTAATTGAAGCCGAGATCCCCAATCCCGATGGGAAACTCCGTCCCGGCTATTTTGCGCGTATTACCGGCGTGCTCGGCGAAGAAGACGCCCTCTTTATTCCACGCACCGGCCTGGCGCGTTTTGCCGGGGTTGAGCGCATCTTTATCGTTGAGGATAACGTCATCACCTCGCGTGAGGTCACCTCCGGCATGGAGGACGGGGACTGGATAGAAATTGCCAAAGGACTTGCTGAAGGAGAAACGGTCGCCGTCAGCGCCCTCAACCGTCTGGCCGACGGCATGACCGTGCAAACCCAGGAAGTCGTTGGGTCTTTGGACTCAACCGACTCAATAGACTCCTTATCCCAATCCCAGTAAGCCCTGTGGAGAGCGTATGATTCTTGCCGACGTGTGTGTTCGCCGACCCGTCTTTGCCACCATGCTGGTTGGGGTGCTCGTGGTGGCCGGCTGGTTTTCCTACAACAGCCTCACCTTGGAGTTGATGCCTAAGGTCGAAATGCCGGTTGTGACGGTGACAACCACCCTGCCCGGTGCCGGACCGGAAGAGATTGAGGCCCAGGTGACCAAGATCATTGAGGAAGCCATCAATACGGTCAGTGGAATTGATGAGCTCCGGTCGGTCACCCGTGAAGGGTTATCCCAAATTATTGTGCAGTTCGTTCTGGAGAAAGACCTTGGCATTGCCGCCCAAGAAGTCCGCGACAAGGTGGGCACGGTCCTGGCTGACCTGCCCGAAGATGCAGACCCGCCGATTGTCGAGAAGTTCGACATTGACGCCACCCCGATTGCCACCGTTACCGTCTCAGGCTTTCGCGGTCTGAAGGAGCTGACCGAAATCGCAGAGAATCAGGTCAAAGAACCCCTGGAGTCGGTGACCGGAGTCGGCGCCATTGATGTATTAGGCGGTCGGAAACGGGAAATTCAGATTTTGATTGATCCCGACCGACTGAAGGCATACGGGCTGGCTATCCGAACCGTTGCACAGGCCCTGGCCAAGCAAAACGTCGAATTTCCGGGCGGACGTATTACCCAAGAGAGCGGAGAGACCGTTTTGCGCACGCTCGGACGGGTCAAATCGGTCCGTGAGTTCGAGGATATCGTGGTCGCCACCAATGACGGCGTACCTATTACCCTGGCCGATATTGGCCGGGTCGAAGACGGCGTGGAAGAGCCGCGCTCATTGTCCCGGTACGACGGCAAGAACGCCGTGTCGCTTATCATTCGTAAACAGTCCGGCTCGAACACGGTGGCCGCAGTCGAGGCGGTTCAGGAGCGTCTGGTTGAGGTTCGGCAGCTCCTCCCGCCGGGGGTCGAAGCGCTCGTTACCCGCGATCAGTCAGATTTCGTCAAAGCCTCCGTGCACGAGGTCCAGCAGCATCTCATCCTGGGCTCGCTGTTTGCCAGTATCATCGTGTACTTCTTTCTCGGCAATCTGCGCTCGACACTGATTGCCGCGGTTGCGATTCCGGTGTCCATCATCTCGACCTATACGCTTTTGGCCGCGGCCGGCTATTCCCTCAATCGCATCACCCTGCTGGGGCTCACCCTGGCCGTCGGCATTGTCATTGATGACGCGATTGTCGTGCTGGAAAACATTTATCGCTACATCGAAGAAAAGGGCATGAACGCCTTTGAAGCCGCGCGCGCCGCCACAGCCGAGGTGGGCCTGGCCGTCAGCGCCACCACCCTGTCGCTGGTTGTGATCTTCATTCCGGTCGGCTTTCTCAAGGGGATCGTCGGCATGTGGCTGAGCAGCTTCGGGTTTACCATGGCGTTTGCGATCATGGTCTCCCTGCTGGTCGCCTTTACCCTCACCCCCATGCTGTGCTCGCGCTTTCTGCCCAAACATCTCGACGAGCATGTGGCCGACCACGCCCATTCTTCGCGCGAGTCACGCTTCTACCGGCTCATCGATCGTTCCTATACCGCCATGCTGAAGTGGTCGATGCGTCATCGCTGGGCGATTGTGTGCCTCACGCTGGGCGTGTTTGTGTCCACCCCTTTTATTGCGGGTCTGGTCCGCCCCAGCCTGATGGCCAGTGACGACCGGGGGGAGTTTGAAATCAATATCAAGACACCACCCGGCTATTCGCTGGCGCAAACCGACGCCGTGACACGCCAGATTGAAGAGGAGATTCATCCCCTTCCGGGTGTCAACCACCTGCTGACCGAGATTGGCTCAACCGTGGGTGAGTCGGTAACAAAGTCAAAAATTGTCGTCACCCTCAAGCATTACTCCGAGCGGGACCTTCACCAGAGTCAGGTCATGGATTTGGCCCGCGAGAAGGTTCAGGGATTCCCCAATCTCAGGATCAGCGTAGACCAGATTCTGCCGGTCAGTGGTGGGGGTATCCAGAATGTGGATGTCTCATACAACTTGCGCGGTCCGGACCTGGAAACGCTCCAACAGTATTCCGAAGATTTGAAAACCCGCGCCCAGAACATGCCGGGTCTGCGAGATGTGGACTCGACCTTCGAGGGCGGGAACCCTGAACTCCAAGTCCATCTCAACCGACGGAAATCTTCCGATCTCGGCATTGAGGCGGCTGATATTGCGTCGACCCTGCGTATTATGATCGCGGGTGAAAAAATTACGACCTATCGCGAAGGCGATGAGTTATACGATGTGCGCCTGCGCCTGACGCCTGAGAGTCGGAATCGGCCGGAGGTGATTCAACAGGTCGCGGTTCCGTCGGCGTCGGTCGGGCAGGTCATACTCAACAATGTGGTCAATATGGTTCCCGGCACCGGCCCGGTGCAAATTGACCGCCAGGACCGGCAGCGCCAGATTACGATTACCGGCAATCTGGCCAAAGACAAGGCGCTCGGCGACGCGATTGCCGACATTGATGCCGAGGTCGAGGAAATGGGCCTGCCGCTGGGCTATACCACTGGGGTGACCGGCATGGGCAAGATGTTTGAAGAGATGATGGAAAGTTTTCAGATTGCTTTTCTGTTGTCCATTATTGGCATGTATATGGTCCTGGCGGCGCAGTTTGAGAGTTTTCTGCACCCCATTACCATTATGCTGTCCCTGCCCCTGGCCGTGCCCTTTGCCCTGTTGGCGCTGTACATCGCGGGCCAGCATTTGGCGTTGTTCGCGATTCTGGGCATGCTATTGTTATTCGGGATTGTCAAGAAAAACTCGATCCTGCAAATTGACCATACGATCAATTTACGGGCCGCAGGCCTGCCGCGCGACGAAGCCATTTTGCAGGCCAACAAGGAACGCCTGCGCCCGATTCTGATGACGACCCTGGCCCTTGTGGCCGGCATGGTCCCGATTCTGATCGGCCAGGGTCCGGCTGCGGAAAGTCATCGGGGCATTGCGGTCGTGGTCATTGGCGGACAGAGTTTGTGCTTATTGATCACCTTATTGGTAACTCCCGTCGCCTATTCCTTATTCGATGACATTGAGGCATGGCTGGGCCGCACGGTTCCGGCCTTGAGAAACCTGCCGCGCCGGCTTTTTCGCCGGAGGCCGGTGCAAGCATCGCCTCCGGTCCCCGACCCAATGCCGCCTCCGGTCCCGGCCCAAATAAAAGAAGAGAAAGCATTCGGGGATTAGACGGGGGCAATCTACACGGCTGGAGCATTTTACGCTGCGGTATATCCACCAGCAACGTCATTCCGGCGAAAAAACGTCACCCCTGTGAAAACAGGGGCAGGTCCTTCGACTTCGCTTCACTACGCCCTTCGTGAAGACTCAGGACAGGCTCAGGACGAACACGAGGCCGTTTGTGCTGAGCGTAGCCCAAAGGGCGGAGTCGAAGCATGGATGCCGGATCACGTCCAGCATGACGGAGCGCAACGGCACGCCTGCGAGATGGCTGTTTTTTCCGCTGGTCAGGCACCAATCTTTAACGTTTCTCCCTGAGTATGGAGCGCGATAATCTGGTCGTTGCGCAGTGCGAGTTCCATGTAGGTTTGCCCTTCATCATCGCAGAACTCGACTTCGTAGACATCCGGTGCGAGACCGGTCGTTCCCGGCGAGACTTCTGAAAAGAGCGCAGAGCAAGCTGGACCGAATCAACTATGTAGCTTCTATAAAAGACCTTCGAGTACCGCCCGGTAATCGGCTTGAACGCCTCAGGGGAGACCGCGCCGGACAGTACAGCATTCGTGTATCGCGCGGCTGGCGGATATGTTTCACCTGGCGGGCAGGGGATGCCTTCGAGGTGGAGTTGAACAACCATTATGACTGAGACAGGAGCGAGACTATGTTGAAGGCACCGACCCATCGGATTGCAACGCATCCCGGTGCGCTACTCATGGAGCAAATTGAGGAAATGGCGTTGAGCGTCAGCCGTGTGGCGCGTGAGACGGGCCTGCCAGCGACACGCCTGCACGAGATTGTCCATGAACGGCGCGGAGTGACGGCTGAGACCGCGATTGCGCTGGGCGAGTATTTCGGCCAGACTCCGGAATTCTGGATGAACGCTCAGACGGTCTACGAACTGTCAAAGGTGCAGGCCGAGAGCGGCGACATAATCCGTGCGCGGGTTCGCTGTCACGCCGTGTAGCAGTCCTCCGTCAATCGAGTAAGCGGAGCGTAAGCCGATAGGCGGGGTTCCGAAAACTGTGGGCTGTCCCCAACCGGTATTCACAGTCCACCATTACGCCTCGTCGGACGGCTCCAAAGGATAGACTTTGAGGCTGTGCCAGCGACGTAAAAGCACTTTACCGGGCGGAAAGTCGGGTGGCTGAGACACGTCCGCGGCCCGGCAGATATGCACTTCCACTTTGCCCCGGCTGCCGCGCGCCTTGGAATGCCAGGCCGCCAGCCGGGCCGCATGCACCAAGACCGCGGGCGGCAGTGCGGCGAGCCGGTCGGGATTGCGTACCACGACATGGCTGCCGGGAAAGTTGACCACGTGCAGCCAGAAGTCTTCAGGCTCCGCAACCTCGAAGGTCAGCCGGTCATTCTGGGCATCCCCTTTGCCCACCAGAATCTCAAAGCCCTCGAAAGAGACGGTTCGGAAAGGTCGGCCCTTACTTGCCATTGTCGTTAATTCCTCCGCGTGGTGTACGCTCTCGGAGAAACACAGCCGCGCGCTCCGTCTCTTTGTCACCGGACACTCTATGCCTCCGCTCTTACGACATATAACATACGCTACCGCATTCGAGACCGGTGAGGGATTCGTGCCCGAGGGATACGAGTGGGAAATCAAGACGTACTGCGCGATAGTGATTCAGGCCAACTCCGCCGCTTTATCACCCATCTCCTGCGCGATATCCACGCGCTGGAGCACATGCTTGACACCGGTTTGATCGAATCCGGGGTCCACCGGATTGGGGTTGAGCAAGAACTGTTCTTAGTGGATGCCGCCTGGCATCCGGCGCCGCTCGCGCTGGATATCCTGGAGCGGATCGATGACCCCCATTACACCACTGAGTTGGGGCTGTTTAATCTGGAGATCAATCTGGACCCCTTAGTATTTGAGGGAGACTGCCTGAGTCAGCTTGAGGGTCAACTCAACCGCTCACTCGCCGCAGTGCGGGCTGCCGCTCACCAGTGTGGGGCCGAGGTGGTCCTGAGTGGGATTTTGCCGACGCTGCGCAAGTCTGACTTGGCGCTGACCAATATGACTCCCAAGCCGCGCTACCGGGAATTGAATACCATACTCACCCAGCTCCGTGGGGGCGATTACGAATTTCAGCTCAAGGGCGCGGATGAGCTGAACCTCAAGCACGACTCGGTCATGCTGGAAGCGGGCTGTACCAGTTTTCAGGTCCACTACCAAGTCGAGCCAGCCGAGTTTCCCCAGTGTTATAATATCGCCCAGGCCATGACGGCTCCGCTCCTGGCCGCGGCCGCCAACTCGCCATTGCTGTTTGGCCGCCGGCTGTGGCGCGAGACGCGGATTCCATTGTTTCAGCAATCTGTTGATACCCGCCGCGCCAGCACCCATCTGCGTGAGCGTGCGCCACGGGTGAGCTTCGGTCAACAGTGGGTAGACCACTCGATACTCGATCTCATCCAGGAAGATTTGGCCCGTTTTCGCGTCCTGATCGGAACGCCATCGCGGGAAGATTCTTTGCGCTTACTGGAACAGGGCGGGCTGCCCGAATTACAAGCCCTGCGTCTCCATACGGGGACGGTGTATCGCTGGAATAGAGGTTGCTTTGGCATCGGAGGGGGGAAGGCCCATATCCGTATTGAGAACCGCGTCCTGCCAGCCGGTCCGAGTGTTGTTGATGAGGTCGCGAACGCTGCCTTTTTCCTCGGTTTACTCCGGGGAGGGCAACAAACCTATGGTGATATTGCTCAAAAAATGCCCTTCCACAACGCGGAAATCAATTTTCTTGCCGCGGCTCAGAGAGGTTTGGACGCCCAGTTTACCTGGCTCGACGGGCAGGTCGTGCTAGCCCGTGACTTGATTCGCCAGGACTTATTACCGCTGGCCCGGCACGGACTCCGCACGGCAAGGCTGAACCCTGCGGACATTGAGCGGTACCTGGGCGTGATCGAACAACGGGTCACGGTCGGCCGGACCGGTTCGTCTTGGCTCTTGCGCTCATTAGCAGACATGCGGGAGACTGATACCCAAGCGGCGCGGCTGAGCGCGCTGACCGCAGCCACCGCTCGAAGACAATGGGCGGGAAGCCCGGTGCATGAGTGGCCGTTGGCCCAGATTGAAGAAGGCTGGAGTGAGAAAGTGCACACCCTGCGTATTGAAGAATGTATGACGACCGATCTGTTCACTGTCCATCCCAATGAACCGATAGACTTGGTGGCCAAGCTGATGGACTGGAAACGGATTCGGCATATCCCGGTTGAGGACGACCAGGGCAAGCTGGTTGGCTTGATCTCGTGCTTTGAGGTCTTGCGTCACTGTACACCGTCACTCCAGCAGGCCGAGAGCGAGCCGGTCCCGGTCGGGGCGATCATGCAGTCGAAGCCGCTGACGCTTCCACCCGAGACACCCCTCGCAGAAGCAGTCGCCCGGATGCAACAAGAAAAAAGCGCGTCTCTGCTGGTGGCCAAGGACGAGCGGCTGATCGGGATCGTGACCGAGCATGACATCCTGACGCTAACGGCCCGTCTGCTTGAACGGTCAGCCCGGAAGGACTGATGCCCGACCCTCCCGCCCAGTCCCCCGGCTTTCCCCGCCTGCTCGGCAGTTATGGCGGCGATACGCCCGGGCCGCTCGTGATTGGTATTGGAGGGATGCACGGCAATGAGCCGGCTGGGGTTTTTGCCTTGCAGGATGTGCTGCACAGTTTACATTCCCGGTGTCCTTCCTTTCGAGGCAAGCTACTCGCGCTCACCGGAAATCGCGCCGCGCTGGCGCGCGGCTGTCGGTATATTGATGAGGATTTCAACCGACTGTGGATATCTGAGCGCCTCCAAGGGGTGAGGGAGCAACGCGCTGAGCTGACCTCAGAAGAGCAGGAGCAGCGGGAGCTGCTGACGGCAATAGAAACCGTGCTGGCCCAGCACCAGGGACCGGCGGTCTTCCTCGACCTGCACACCACCTCTGCCGAGGGTCAGCCGTTTGTGGTGATTGGCGATAGCCTGCCCAACCGTCGCTTTGCCTTTGGTCTTCAGGCTCCGGTCATTCTTGGCCTGGAAGAACAGCTAGAGGGTACGCTGCTGAATTATCTGAGCGAGCAGGGACATGTCGTCATTGGTTTTGAAGGCGGACAGCACGCTTCGCCAAGCGCAGTGGAGAACCATACTGTGGCCATCTGGAGCGTCCTGACAACCGCTGGCTGTCTCCGGCCCCAGGACGCGCCCGAAAAGACGCCGACCGGGCAGCCGGTATTGGAAATCCGCTATCACCATCTGATCCAAGCCGGTGACGATTTTGTGATGGAACCCGGCTTCACAAACTTCCAGTCGGTCAGGCGGGGCCAGCTCTTGGCCCGTGACCGTCACGGCCAGATTCGAGCTCCTGAGTCCGGACAGATCCTGATGCCCCTCTATCAAGGTCAGGGTGCGGACGGGTTTTTCCTGGTCAGAACAGTCCGGCGGTTCTGGTTGCGTCTCGCGGTGTGGCTGCGCCACCTCCGGCTTGAGCGACTCTTACCGCTGCTGCCCGGAGTACGTAGACACCCAGACCAGACCACGACCCTGGTCGTCGAGCCACGCATTGCCCGGTGGCTTGTGATGGAAATTTTTCACCTGTTGGGCTTCCGCAAGAAGCGACACCACGCCGGGAAACTGCTCATCAGCCGTCGCTGGCATGAGCCGGGGGTATTTGAGGACGAAGAGCACAATCGGTAAGGGACAGAACTCAAAGCCCTGTTTGCATATTTTGGAAGATATGTGGTACGGGGATGTTATTCTGTGTACAGTGCGATTATTGTTCCGGGGTTGTCCACTACAGGGCGCTCGGGACTGAATGATAATGCACGGGGAGGGACCTTCTATGGCAGCAACGTCTATGTCGGCCTCAGTCGAAAGTCAAGCCGTTCAGATAGGGGAAATGAAGCACGACAAAACAGCGCACGGCGAGATGCCGTTCATGCGCTTTCTGGTCATAGGCGGCGGCCTGGGGCTGCTGTCGTTGTTTCTCATCAGGCTGTGGCAGGGCGAGTGGTGGTTCCCGGTTGGTATGGACGCAACGACGCCTGAATTTGCGAAGTATTGGTTGGGTCTGCTCTACGTCGAGTGGATCGTCCTTATTGCCGCCGCCATCATCGGCTTTACGGCTTATCGCAAACCCTGTTCGACCTGTGCCGTTCAGAGAAAAGAGTTGGGGCGTATCGACCCCGAGCACGAGCTCAACCACATCGGCAAACTCTGGGCTACGGTCGCGGTGGCGGCTACGTTTGGCTTTGGGGTCAGCTATTTTGCCGAGCAAGACGCTGTGTGGCACCAAATTGTGGTGCGCGATACGGCCTTTACGCCCAGCCACATCCCCCTCTTCTTCTATACCTTTCCCATGTTGATCATCATGACTGGCGTCAGCTCCTGGTACGCCTATAACCGTTTACACTATCTCTACGTCGGTGAAGGGGGCAAAGGCATACCCATCTGCTATCTGCTGTTTCCGGCCGGCGGCTGGTTCCTGTTCGCCAATGTGGCGTTTAATGAGCTGGGACACTCAAGCTGGATTACCGAAGAACTGTTTGTGCAGCCCTACCATTGGCCGTTTGCCTGGGCGACGTATTTCTTTTTTGCCGGGTTTGCGCTGCTCTTTAAGACCGTTCCACGCATCTTTGAAAACCTGGGAGCAATGGCCCAGCAAGCGTCAACCGAGGCGAAGGCCTCATCGTAGGCTACCGACTCGTCTACCGGCGGACTGCCGCAACGCACGGCGTTCAGGAAGGGTCGGGCCTCAGGAGAGGTTAAAAACAATGAAGGCCGAAGAGCTTGCCGCGCTTGGCCAGCACAGAATGGCCAAGGTCTTTGATGTCATCCTGCTCCTGGCCCTGATCGGCTTTTTCACCGTTATCCCCCATGTCAGTCGTATGCTCTATATGGGTGACTGGGATTTCTGGGTGGACTGGAAAGACAAGCTGTGGTGGCCGATCGCCGGCCCGAGCTCCGCTCTGTTGGTCACTGCGGTGGGCCACTATCTGGCCTGGTACTATCTGCGTCTGCCGCTGGGAGCCACGTTTACCGCGGTGTTCGTTTTGATTGGAGCCTGGCTGAGTCGGGTCTTCAGCTTTTACGCTATGGAGTATTATCCGATTAATTTTATCTGGCCGGCCACAACGATTCCCATGGCACTGGCACTTGACCTGATTCTCTTTTGGTCACGCAGCTATCTGGCGACGAGTCTGATTGGTGGGTTTTTATGGGGTTTTCTCTTTTATCCCGTGAACTGGCTGATGCTTATGCCTTTTCTGCAGCCGGTGACGCTGTTTGGCAAGACTTTTACCGTTGCCGATTTGATGGGCTATTACTTCATCCGCCCCCAGACCCCGGAATACTTACGCCGGATAGATGAAGGCACGCTGCAAGCCTTCCTGGGCCAGCGTATCTGGATCAGCATATTAATGGCCGGTATCGCCTGCACCTTCATGTATTGGATTGGCATCGGCCTGGGAAAACTGCTCGGCGTTATGCCGCTACAGAAAGTCCTGCGTCAAACCTGACTGGTAGAGGCTTTCATGTCTCCACTCGGAAAAGCCCGCCTCGCTGTCAGCCTCGCCTGCCTGTGCGTGTTCGGGGCCTCGTTTATGCAGGCGCCGGTTGTCCACGCCCATGGTGAGCACAATCTCGAACCGTTTATCCGCATGCGCGGGATCTCGTTCTTCAACGTAGAGTTCTCGCACGAGCGGCTCGCGGTCAACGAGACCATGACCGTCACCGGCAAGTTCAGAGCGATGAACTCCTGGCCACGCATGCTGACCATACCGGAGTTGGCATGGCTCGGCGTCCTGGTTCCGGGTCCGAAACTTGCCGTGCGAGAACGCTGGGTGAATGACCGCTTTATCCAGAACGCGTTTAATATCGAATTAGGAGAGATTTACGATTTTAAGATGATTCTCCAGGCGCGCGAGCCGGGCCGGTATCATGTCCACCCGCTGATTAATCTGTCCGGTACGGGCGGGCTGGTGGGTCCGGCCAAGTGGATCACCGTTGTGCCGGGCGACGCCCCGCCATCCTATACCGTACAGATTCCGGCAACCGGCGAGACCATAGACCTGGAGCACTACGGGTTTGGGCGGGTTGTCGGCTGGCATATCGTGTTTGGGATTCTCGGGCTGGCCTGGCTGGGCTATTGGGCCAGACGGCCGATGCTCGTCCGTTACGCCCTGCTGGTTAACGGAGTTGATGAAGAACAAATCACTCCCGCTGATCGTCGAACGTCTCTTATTTTTGGTGTGGTCCTGGTGGTCTTGGTTATCGGAGGGTTATTGGTCACGAACTCGGGCCGTCCGCCGATCATTCCACACCAAGCCGCCAGAATGTGGGACCTGTCCGGCCTCCCAGTCCCGAGTGCCGTTCGGACCGAGGTCAAAGAGCTGCGCTATAACACCACCGAGCGATCCCTGAGCATGCAGGTTGAAGCCACGAACACCTCGGATCAAGCGGTGGTCTTACGCAAGCTCACGACCAGTTATCTGTCTTTCATCAATCCCGCCACGCAAGACCTCTATACGGATATACAAAACGAGATTCCGACGATGCAGGTGGAACCCGACGGACTCTTCCAACCGGGTGAAACAAAAATGCTGACGCTGACGATGCAGGATGCCATCTGGGAGACGGATCGATTTATCGAGTTCGATCAACCTCAGATCACTGCGGCCGGCGTGCTCGTCTTCACCGATGCCCAGCCTCTTGCCAGAGAAGACCTGCAACCCATCATGATGGGGAACAGCCGTGAAGGCTTAGGCGTTCCGTGGGAACACATATCCAGCCTGAACGAGGTCTACTCCAATATCCAGATTGATTTTGGACAGACCGACTTCTGAAAAGCACAACGAGGTCGAACGAACAGGACTTGTAATACGGCTCAGGCTCCCTAGTCTCACTCGCGTGCTGTGCAGACATTCTGTACACGAGACCTTGACGCCTATGCTAGCGTCTCGTATCGTCTTTTAGGGTAGATATTGGTTAAAAAGTCAGCAGAGAGATTCAATGCAAGTTTTTATCAGCCATGCCCAAACGGATGAACCGCTCGTCGGGAACATCTCCGCTGTTCTGAAAGATGCCGGGCTTGAAGTTTGGGAAGCGAATAGCTGCCTCATGCCGGGCGACAATTTTGGCTACGAGGTCGCCCGGGCCCTCGAAGAGTCCGAGGCTATGGTTGTGCTACTAACACCTGAGGCGTTGCGCTCACCCTGGGTAAAATGGGAAATCGAGTCCGCTCTGAGCGGCACCCGTTATCGTAACCGCCTGATCCCGGTATTGGTAGGCGATCCCCAGCAACTGCCGGAGGACGATATCCCCTGGATACTTCAGCGACTCCCGCAGTTCAAGATCAGTGAGCACGGGAACGACGAAACCGAAATCAAACCAATCGCAGACGCAATCCTCAGCCACGCCTGATGGCGCGTTCTCTTGGCAAAGCGTATCCGTCTCTAGTGCCAAAAGAAGTTTTCCTCTCTCATTCCGACCAGGATCGCCCCTTTGTTGGACTTGCACCGTTGTGTCCATGTCGCATCTCTTTCTGTTCGCTGATTTTCTGATAGCAAAACAACGCTCACGACATGGTGGAACATAGCCGAGCAGGCTTGGGCGTCCCGTGGAGCACATCTCCAACCTGAACGATGTAAACTAAAGACGTACTCGTTGACATCATTCCCATGTCATTTCTCTTAATCTCTGTGCAATGCCCTCTACATCCAAGTTGTCAAATTGGTCTCCTATGACTTCTCGCAAATTCTGAAACCGAGCACCCGGAATGCCACCGCGCGACAACCTTTCATAATGGGTCTCTTGAGGCTCTCCACAAAAAAAGCGGTGTCCAGTCCGAATGTCATAGTCACATTCACTCTTTGCATCATTGATTATAGATCTGAGTCTGTCATCGTAGTCATCTGTCATCTCCCCCTCCACCAATATTTTTTCAAACTCAACTCCGTTGTATTCAACGTCAAAAACACTCTCAATCTCCCAGATTGCCTGGACGGTCTTGTCCTTATAGATTCCTACGAACCGATGTTTCGTATAGCTACGATCTGATGGGTGAAAGTAGATTCCATATTCTCTGTTTATCTCAAGGCTCTGACCACAGGGCACTATTCTCATAAGTTGCTCGGTAGAACCTGTGAGTCCGTCTTGCCGGATCATCTTTATGAACTCCCTCAGGAGGAATACCTCCCGTTCGGAAGGAGGCTCATCCTCGTCCTTGAGAATGCCTTCAACGATCTCGACCAAGCGTCTGAAGTTCGACCAGATAACTCTATTATTATCGGGCAATTGCTGGGGCTCATCGGCATCCGGCGTGAGCAATAGCAGGCGCTCGCCTTCTCCAAGGACTTCCAAATGCCCTTGGATCTGGTTGGTGTTCACCGCGTCAGAAGATGTCTTGGTTTCAATCCAAATAGCGGATTTTGTTCTAATTCTGGCATCAGGTCTTGTGCTCTGCCCTTTGGGCTGATTCTCAAAGGAGACAAGGCTAAATGCGTCTTCTTCAAGAAGTCCTCCGAGAATCCGGTCGATGTTGAGTAGGCTTAGCCGTTGGAGGACAGCCAGGAAAGTTGCGGTGACGCGGTTCTCTCCCTGCCGATAAGTGGAAAACAAGTTTATTGTAGGCATACGTTACCTCTCTTTTGTGAAGTAACTTCGGTGGAATTATTGTTCCGGCTAGAGCAATTTACGATTCCGTATAGCCAGCCGTTCCCTTCCGTAGGGTGCATCCCATGCACCAGCTTCCCGGTGCGCAGGGCGCACCCTACGAGAGCCCGGGCCGAGGCAATATTGGTATCAAGCATGTATTTCAACATCAAAAGACTTCCCGCTCAGCATACTGAAACCGCTACAACTTATCGTAAAACGCTCTAGAGCAGTTTCCTCCGTGGTGTAGCGAGGTGCTCTCCAGAGTTCCGTAGGGTGCATCCCATGCACCACCTTGCCCCGGTGCGCAGGGCGCACCCTACGTATCGGGCAACGCGCGGAGGCCGTGGGACGCGACACTAATGTGAATTTTGCTCTAGGCCGAGTGCGCCCACCACGATTCGAGCGAGTGGTGATAATACCGGTGAGTAAGACCAGCCCTACGGTATCAGCACCACCTTGCCGTAGGCTTTGCCCGCTCCGCTTACGGCGCGGTGGGCTTGGGCGGCTTCGGCCAGGGGGAGTTCCTGTCCGATCACGGGCCGGAGCGTACCGTTGGCCAGACCGGCCACAAGGGCCGAGTGTATACGGACGTGATCCTGCGGCGTGGCGTTGCGTAAGGTCATGCCGATGATGGAGGCATCCCGCATCATGGCCGCCCGCGGATTGATCTCGATCGTGCCCTGATTCCTCTCGCCCCGATTGCCGATGACAACCACGCGCCCATGCATGGCGAGGAGGTCGAGGTCTTTGGCGAGATTGACGTTGGCCAGCATCTCCAAAATCACATCAACGCCCCGTCCATCCGTCAGGGTCTGCACTTCTTCCAGGTACGAGGCGGCACTGTGGTCGAGAACGTGCTGCGCGCCCTGTTCGGATACGAGTTGGCGCCCGCGCTCCGTACTCGCGGTTCCAATGACCGTCATGCCAGCGGCCCGACCGAGCTGTACCCCGGCTATGCCCACTCCACCGCTAGCCCCATGCACGAAAAGCGTTTCGCCGGGTGAGGCATGGCCGCAGTGAAAGAGCGCCTGATAGGCAGTACCATAGGGCACAAACACGGCGGCCCCTTGGGCGAACGATGCCGATTCGCCAAGCGGATGTACCTGCTCCTGTTTGCACAGGGCCTGTTCGGCGTACGTGCCGCTGAGAGAACCGGCCAGATACACCCGGTCGCCCACGGCAACCCGGTCCACGCCCTCGCCCACGGCCTCGATTACGCCGGCCCCGTCCGACCCGGGCGTGAAGGGCGTCGGCGGCTTGGGGTAGATACCGGACCGAATATAGGTCTCAACCGGATTGACTCCGACCGCGTGCATGCGCACCACGACTTGCCCCGTCCCGGGGGTCAGGTCCGCGACTTCTTCGAGCTGCAATACCTCTGGTTCACCAAACTCGTGTATCCGAATAGCTTTCATAGCGTTGACTCACTTCCACGGCGGTTTGCCATTATTTAGCAGCAGCTTGCAAAGTCTGGGTATCGAGCGCGGCCAGCATCTCCGCGACGGTCGTCATCTTCTCACGCGGCTTGCCCACTTTTTTCCCGTTCTCGACTTCTATCTGATCCAGATATTTCCAGTCAGCAAAAGAGACGTAGCGGACGCCCTTCTCGGCCAGCAGAGCCGGAACTGCTTCGTCGCTGGCGTTGATGGTATTGGGCACCTTGCCCTGTTGCAGGTCTTCCAACATGAGTCCGACGGTTTCAATCGCATCCGGCTTATTCGTACCCACCACGCCGGACGGACCGCGCTTGATCCAGCCGGCCACGTACAGGCGCTCAAGAGGCGCCTGTGTTTCCGGGTCGATGACCCGACCGGTCTGGTTCGGAATAATCCCTGAGCGCTCGTCAAACGGAACGTCTTTCAGCGGATGGCCCTTATAGCCAATAGAGCGGAAGACCATCTGAATATTCGGCAACTCCTCGTATTCTCCGGTTCCGCGCGCACGCAGCGTCCCACTGTCATCCTTCACCAGACGGTTTTTCTCGAGTTTCATGCCCTCGACGCGCTCGGTCCCGTAGAGTTCAACCGGAGAGACAAAAAAACGCGCCCGAATTTTCCTTTGGGCCGTTCCCTCGCCCTTGGGAATCTGGGCCGTCAGGATATCCATATTGCGCTGATGCACCGGCTCTGTGGCCTGCGCCAGGAATTCGGCATTGGCCTCGTCAAGTTCGAGGTCTTTCGGCTCGACGACCAGATCGGTGATCGGCATTTCGGTCAGTTCGCGAATCTCGGGGTTGGTGAAGGCCGCTTGTGCCGGCCCCCGTCGGCCCAGCAGATAGATCTCCTTGACCGCACTTTTCTTGAGCGCTTCGAGCGCATAGTCGGCGATATCCGTTTTTGAAAGTTCTTCAATAGAGCGGGCCAGAATACGGGCAACGTCCATGGCCACATTGCCGTTTCCGATCACGGCGACACGTTCAACATTGCTCAGATCATAGTTGAGATCGCGGTAATCAGGATGCCCGTTATACCAGCCGACAAAGATCGTCGCCGGGTCGCTGCCGGTCAAGTCCTCACCCGGAATGCCGAGCTGCCGGTCGGATTCTGCGCCGGTTGAAAACAGGACTTGATGGTAGTGTGCCAGGGTATCGGCCAGCCGGATATCTTCGCCAAAGGTCACGTTTCCGAAAAAGCGAAAGCCGGGCCGACTGGCAAATTTTTCGTACTGCCGAATGACCGCTTTAATTTTTTGATGATCCGGTGCCACGCCGCCCCGGACCAATCCGTAGGGAGTCGGCAGGCGGTCAAACAGGTCAACCCGAGTAGCAATATCTTTTTGCTTGAGCAGTTCGCCAACCGCGTAGAATCCAGCCGGTCCCGAGCCGAAGATAGCGACGCGGAGGGGATTTGTTTCAGAGCCAATCTGGTCCGTCATGCAATACCTTTCTCAAGGAGAGATACTCTATTCTCTCCCATACTCTTCTCGTGTGAAACCCGTTCGCTATACAGAGAACCCCGCGACCCGTCAACTAGGCGGGAGGACCCAGGATTCTCCAGAGCGAAGAAGGGTCGTCTGACGAATCAATTGTAGCAACGTCCGCTTTCCATTTTCACACTGAGACCATAAGATACGCAATCGGTTATGAAGGAGGACAGCCCGATGAGTGAGAACGGAAATCCGAAAATTCGCTTTGGTATGTGGTACGACTTTCGCAACCCACCCGCCTGGAAGCGTCCTTATGACCAGCTCTACAACGAGATCATTGACCAGATCGTGTGGGGAGAGGAGAACGGCTTTGACGATATCTGGCTGTCCGAGCACCATTTTATCGAGGATGGCTATTCTCCTGCGCTGATGCCGATTGCCGCCGCGATTGCCTCCCGGACCAAGAAAATTCATATCGGGACGAGCGTGATACTCCTGCCTTTCCACAATCCGGTCCGGATGGCTGAAGACGCGGCCACGGTGGACGTGATTTCGGGTGGTCGGTTCGAGTTGGGTGTGGGCGTTGGGTATAAAGTCGAGGAGTTTGAGAGCTTCGATGTGTCGAGCAAAGAGCGTGGCGCCCGTACGAATGAGGGCCTCGAAATCATTCGTCGCCTATGGGAGGGCGAAACCCTGACATTTGAGGGGAAATATTACACGGTGACCAAAGCCAAGCTCACCCCGGAGCCGATTCAGCAACCCCGGCCACCGATTTGGGTCGGTGGCTTCACCCCACCGGCACTCCGGCGAGCGGCAAAGTATGGCGACGGCTATATCGGCGTCGGCCCGTTGAAAGAGGCGTATGAACGCTATGTGACCGCCTTGGAAAAGGTCGGGAAGTCCACAACGGATATTCGCCTCGCGGGTGGATATTTTTGGCTGATTCCGTCAGAAGACCCGGACAAGACCTGGAACGAAGCCGCCGAACACGTTCGCTATCAGGTCAATGCCTATGCCGAGTGGTCGGAGAAGGCCGGTATGCCTCTGTTTCCAAAAGTGCCGGATACCGATACTTTACGTGAATCGGGTCTGTTTCAGGTGGTAGATGTGGACTCCTGTATTCAGATGATCCGCGACTATGCCTTAGAGACCCCGCTGACGCATTATTATTCGTGGACGCTGCCGCCGGGCCTGCCGGCGAGCTGGATTCAGCCTCATTTGGAACTGTTTACCAGCAAGGTTATTCCAGCCTTTCGCTAGTCCACGGGAGCAGTGTATGGACCTCCGACCTCCTGGTGTTTTTACCTTTCTGGATGGCCTTACGGGCGAGCAGACCGGCCGGCTCGCCCGCAAAGTCGAACAGCTCGGCTATAGTGCCCTGTGGTTTCCCGAGACCCTGGGCCGCGAAAGTTTTTCGTTTGCCTCGTATTTGCTGAGCCAAACCGAGCGTCTGGTCATCGCTACCGGCATTGTGGTGACCTATGCGTATGAGCCGATTGCGATTGCCAATGCCGCCCGGACGCTCGCCGAGCTCTACGGCGACCGCTTTGTGCTCGGCCTGGGCGTGAGTAATGCGCAGGGCAACGCCCGGCGCGGCATTCCGTATGGCAAGCCGCTCAGCTTCACACGTGAGTATCTGACCAGGATGAAAGCTGTACCGTACGCCGCACCAGCCCCACAAAACGACCCGCCTGTGGTGCTGGCCGGGATGATGCCCAAGATGCTTGCGCTGGCCGCAACGCAGACTCAGGGGACGCATACCTATTTCACCGTGCCTGAGCAAATTGCGGCGACCCGCAGGGCACTGGGGCCGGAACCGTGGCTGTGTGCCGAGCTGGGTGTGATGCTGGAGTCGGACGCGGATACGGCCCGCGCCGCCGCCCGCAGTTATATGCAGACCTATCTCCAAATCGATCACTACGTCCAACGCTTCAAAGAAGTCGGTTTTACTGACGCCGACATGGCAAACGGCGGCAGTGACCGACTCGTGGACGCGGTTATTGCCTGGGGAGACGAAGCAAAAATTCGCGAGCGGGTGGCGGCCTATTATGAGGCGGGAGCGTCACACGTGTGTATCATGCCGCTGAGCCCCAAGGGTGGTATGGTGCCGGACGAGCGGGCCATTGAAGTGTTAGCGCCAAAGAAGTAACGCAGCGTGGCCCCTGCACTCGTCTCACCTGAGTAAAAAAGGAGGAAAGATATGCAACTCGGACTCTTTGGCATCAATATGGGACCGTGCAGTACGCCGGACGCATCGGCGCGGGTGGCACAGGCCGCCGAGGCCGCTGGGTTTGAATCCGTCTGGGCGGGCGAGCACGTTGTGTTGCCGGACCCGCAGGAGCCGCCCTCGCCGTTACCGCCGACCTACCCCATGCTCGACCCCAATATTTCCTTTGCCTTTCTGGCCGGCCAGACCAAAACCATCCGCATGGGAACCGGCATTATTATTTTACCGCAACGGAATCCGCTGGTGCTCGCAAAAGAGATGGCCAGCCTCGATGTCCTGTCAGGCGGACGCCTGATCTTTGGTGTCGGCATTGGCTATCTCAAGCCGGAATTTGACGCTCTCGGAGCCCCGTTCGGCCATAAAGGTCCGCGTACGCTCGACTACGTTGATGCCATGCGGGCGATTTGGAGTCAGGACGACCCGTCCTATCAGGGACCGTTTGCCTCTTTTAGCGGCGTCAAGGCATTCCCCAAGCCGGTCCAGCAGCCCGGTCCGCCGGTTGTGTTTGGCGGTATGACCCCCCAGGCGTTTCAACGGTCCGTGACCCATGGCGACGGCTGGTACGGCTTTGCCCTCGATGTCGATGGGACCAAGAAATGCCTCGACGGCTTGCAGGCTGCCGGAGAAAAAAATGAACGTCCGAGCGGATTGGGCAAGCTGGAAATCAGCGTGACGCCGGTTGGACGGATCGATCTCGACAAGGCCAAACGTTATGCGGACCTGGGCGTGGATCGTTTGATTCTGCTTTTCCCGCCCAAAGGGGATGCCCTGTTCACACTCAATGCCACTGAGACAGAAATTATCGATTACGTAAAAGAACTTGGTGACACGGTCATTGGGCGGGTCTAGCGGTAGGGGCGGACCCCCGTGTCCGCCCGGCTGACTCAGGATGTCTGCGTCCGTCCGCGCTGTTTCACCCCTTCGACCCGGTTCGCAATCGCCTCTGGCGTGACGCCACGAACCTGCTTACGCCAGGCGGTTGATTCGAGTTGGAGCCCGTCGCTGAGCGTCCGGGCGTAGCCTTCGTTAATCACGTGTTTCATATTGCGCAGCATGTCTGGCAGACACGACAGCATATCCTTGGCCAGGGCATGACAGGTCGGCAGCAAGTCATCAGGAGCAACAACCCGGTTCACCAGTCCCCAGGCTTCGGCTTGCTGGGCGGACAGATAGTTTCCGGTCAAAGACAATTCACGCGCCCGGTAAATACCAATCACGCGCGAGAGTTTCTGGCTCAGGCCCCAACCCGGCATGACCCCCATCCGGGCGTGCGTATCTGCAAAACGCGCGTCGCTGGACGCGATCAGGACATCGCAGGCCAGGGCCAGTTCAAACCCGCCAGTAATGGCAAAACCGTTGATCGCCCCAATAATGGGCCGGTCGAACGCCTCCATGACTCGCACCACGTCCATGCTGCCCTGTGTTGGTCGCGGTTCTTGTAAGGGCTCGCTCGTCCGGCTCAGCTCTTTGAGGTCCATACCCGCACAGAACGCCCGACCGGCTCCGGTCAGGATAACGACATGGGTCGCCGGGTCGTTTTGCAAAGATTCAAGGGTGCTGACAATGGCAAGCCGGAGTTCACGAGACAGGGCGTTCATCGCCTGTGGGCGGTTCAGGGTCAGGGTCGCGATCCCATCGGCTTTCTCAACCATGAGAACTGGTTCTGGCATGCAATCTCCTCCTTAGGCTTGTTAGTATGCCCTGAGCGAGGCAGACCGCCAAGCGCCTGCTTCATTGACGCTCTATGCGTTCATGTCTACACTCCTCTTCTTTTGAGCCTGAGCCCAACAGAAAACTGTTATGGAATTTGCCTTTACTGAAGAACATCTCTTGGTCCAACAGACGGTCCGTCAGTTTGCCAAAGACAAATTGTTACCGAATTATTCGCGCTGGGACCGAGGAGAAAAGATCGGTAGAGCGGAGATTCGGGAAGTCGCTGAACTCGGCATCTTTGGCCTGCGCGTGCCAGAGCAGTTTGGCGGCCAGAATGCAGACTTTGTCACCTGTGGCATTATGAACGAGGAGCTGTCGCGCGGCGATTTCAATTACAGTCTCTTTCTCCAGCTTGGGATGATGATCGCCGAATTGCTGGCCGCTTACGCCCGGCCCGAGGTCCAAGCCGAATGGTTGCCCCGCATGGCAACGGGCGACGCCATTATGGCTATTGCGCTGACCGAGCCGGCGGCAGGCTCGGACGCTGCCAATATCACGGCCCGCGCTGTCAAAACCGGCGACGCGTATGTGCTGAACGGAGAGAAGGCCAGCATCACCTTTGCCGGCAATGCGGACGCCGGGCTGGTCTTGGCCAGGACAGCCGGGGGTGGGGCGCGGGGCATTTCCGCCTTTCTGGTTCCCTTTGACGCGCCCGGTGTCTCACGTCAGGTGTATAACAGTGCCGGGGCTCGGCTGCATCAACGCGGCTCACTGTTTTTTGATAATGTGCGTATTCCGGCCGCTTATCTGGTAGGAGATGAGAGCGGCGGCTTTTATCAGGCCATGATTGCCTTTGATTTTAACCGGGCCCTGGTGGCCTTGGCCGCTGTCGGAGCAGCCCAGCAGTCGATTGATGAAACCATCGAATACACCAAAGGGCGGCAAGTCTTTGGCAAACCACTGGCGACGTTTGAGGGCGTGGCGTTTCAGGTCGCCGAATATCTGACGCTGCTCGAAGCGGCTCGCCTTGTTGCCTATAAATGTCTGTGGCTCAAAGACTGCGGCCAGCGGCATACCCAAGAGGCGGCCATGGCCAAATGGATGGGCCCGAAAGTGTCTGCCGAGGCGATTCACGCCTGTATGATTTTACACGGTCACTACGGCTACAGCATGGAAGTCCCCTTAGAGCAGCGCTGGCGGGATGTCGTCGGGTTTGAAATCGGTGACGGTACGCCAGAGGTTATGAAGGGCATTGTCGCCCGCGAGGCGTTTGGGAAAGCCTACACTGCCTATAAAGAGTAAATGTGTCCTCCATAGCTATAAAGGCCGGACACGTTTACTCTTTTCGAGGTTAGGCGGGTTTTTTGGAACAACGGACAGCTCTTACTTCAGCATCGGCCTTTACCTACCCCAGCTTCCAACGCTATTGGGCCGCCCGGCTGTGTGTCACCCTGGCCATTCAAATGCAGGCAGTGGCCATTGGCTGGCAGGTCTATGATCTGACGCGCCGGCCGCTCGACCTCGGCCTGGTCGGCCTGGCTCAATTTCTCCCGTCGCTCGGCTTGGCGCTAGTGACCGGTCACGTCGCCGACCGCTATGACCGGCGGACCGTGATGGCGCTATGCATCATCGTTGAGGCGATATGCGCTGTGCTCTTTTTGACGTTTACGCTGCAAGGCGGCACAAATACGCTCTTCCTCTTTGGCGTACTCATCCTGTTCGGGACGGCCCGCGCCTTTGAGTTTCCGGCTTCGGTCGCCCTGATGCCCAATCTGGTGCCCCAGCGCCTTTTTACCAACGCCGCGGCCTGGAGTTCGTCTTCGTGGCAGGTCGCGACCATTGTCGGCCCGGCCATCGGTGGGCTGCTCTACGCCATTGGACCGGAGGCAGTGTATGGTTGCTGTGTTCTGATGTTTCTTCTTTCCGCTTTTTTAGTGAACACCATCCGCATTGAACACCGCGAGAGAGAGCAGATGGCCGCCACCTGGGAGTCTGTTGTGGCGGGGATTTCCTTTATTCGGGGCCAGCCGGTTGTCCTGGGTGCCGCATCGCTCGACCTGTTTGCGGTGCTGTTGGGCGGAGCAACCGCCCTGCTACCGATCTATGCGCGGGATATTTTGTACGTTGGTCCCTGGGGACTCGGGCTGCTGAGAAGCGCTCCGGCAGTTGGCGCGCTGGTCACGGCGCTGATCGTCGCTCGCTGGCCTATTCAGCGTCATGCGGGTGCAATTCTTCTGGGGGCAGTCGGAGTCTTCGGACTGTCCATCGTCGTCTTTGGGCTGTCTCACAATCTCTGGCTGTCGCTGCTGGCCCTCACCATCCTGGGCGCGTCAGACATGATCAGTGTGGTCATTCGTCGGGTCCTGGTTTTAGTGAAAACACCGGACGATATGCGCGGTCGGGTCAGCGCGGTCGAATCGGTCTTTATTGGCGCGTCAAACGAACTCGGGGAATTTGAGTCCGGCGTCACCGCGGCCTGGTTCGGGGTTGTACCCGCAGTGGTGCTAGGCGGACTCGGCACCCTGGCCGTTGTTGGTCTGTGGGCACGTATCTTTCCGCAGTTGCGCCAAGTCGATTCCTTAGAGGGAGAGCGACTGGAAAAGCACTAGACGTCGATTTCCCGCAGTAAGGTGGGTTCAGTCCCGGTCCGAACGCCTGTACAAATAGACACAAGCCCGGAAAATTCAAGCGTAGGGTTCGCACCTTATCTGTCGTGCATTATGCCTAAAGTTATTACCATCACCGTCTTGTTTTTCTTGTCTGCAAGCATCGCTCTAGGTCAGCACCAAGCAGGCATAGCGGTTTTCGACCGGGGCCATCCCCTGAGGTTTGATCATCTCTGCTCCGAACTCGGTCACGGCTATGGGGCGTACCGGCAGGCATACGCCTTTTTCGAGAAACGCTCGCCCGAGGGCCGGTACGAGGCGCTCGTGCTGGCCAAAGTGAATGTCGGATGGATCGCCGGGCCGCCCGGGCCGAACGGCGTTTCTCTTACCATTGAGAAAAAGCGGCTTGCGCTTCCGTCCGAGTGGTACGACGCCACGTTCGGACTGGCTTTGCAGTTGGTCGCCGTGAAGACGCAGCAGGCCATCACCGGGCCGGTTTTGACGCGCTATGTCCAGGTCGCGTCCGGTCAGGGCGGAGAGCTGGAATATCGGCTGTCTGCCACCGGAGAACTGGACTGGGTACGGTTCGTGGAACGGGAGGAGCGCGATACGCCGTTGACCAAAGAACACCGTCACCCTCCCGAACTGCGTCTGTACGGCAAGGATATCCCAGGGATGGACGGGGACTATGCGCTCAATCTGGTGTTGGAAAACACGAGAACACGCGCCCGTGTGACGCTCGAAGGGCCTGTTCTGGAAAATCTCCCTTCTTTACTGAAAATTAAAAAGCCGCAGTCCGGCGTGCTGGGCTTTGCCCAAGCCATGAACCCTCTTCAGCAAGGGGGCGTATGGAGTTGGCTCAGGACCGGCTGGCGCTATAGAAATTGTATCCAGCTCCGAAAGCAGGCCAAGCAGGAACTCGACCGTCGTTTTGCACGCCTTCCTTTCAGTCTCCCAGTCCCCGTTGAAACTCGCGACCGCGGGTGACCCACTCTAGGACATCTGGCGGGGAACTGATAAGAGAGCGGCTGCAACGCGCGGCCTACTACGATCCAGTCACGCCGATCCGCCACGTAACGGGGAAGGATACATATGAAACTTGACAGCTTACTGACTGCCCGCTCACTCGACGAGGCGATTGCGATTGCGCGTAATGCCGAGGACATGGGTTTTGATGGGGTGTGGAGCATGGAGAACCAGCACGACCCCTTTCTTTCGCTTGCCGTCTCGGCGACCGCCACCACCAAGCTGACTCTCGGCACGGCGATTGCCTTGTCGTTTCCGCGCAGCCCGATGTCGTTGGCCTACACGGCCTGGGACCTGCAACGCGCCTCAAACGGGCGCTTTGTTCTGGGACTCGGCACCCAGGTGAAGGGCCACAATCAACGGCGGTATAGCGTGAAATGGGAATCACCGGGTCCGAAGTTGCGCGAGATTGTTCTGGCGCTGCGGGCGATTTGGGACTGCTGGCAAAACGGCACGCCGTTGGACTTTCAGGGCGAGTTTTATCAGCATACGCTGATGACCCCGGCCTTTTCACCAGGGAAAATCGACCATCCGCAGATTCCTATCTATATTGCCGGGGTGAACCCGTATATCTGCCGTTTGGCGGGCGAGCTGTGCGACGGCTTTCACGCCCACCCGTTTCACTCTGCGAAATTTCTGCGTGAACGGGTGATCCCCCAGATCGAAGAGGGGGCGCGGAAATCCGGTCGCAGCCGAAAAGACATTGTGGTCTCAAGCTCGTCCTTCGTCATTATGGGCGACACGCAAAAAGAGACGGACGCTATGCGCGAAAAGGTGCGCATGCAGATTGCGTTCTATGCCTCTACCCGAACGTATCAACCGGTGCTGGACGTCCACGGTTGGGGTGACGTGTGTCTCCGCCTGAACGCCAAAGCAGCCAAGGGCGAGTGGCAGGCCATGGCCAACGACGTGACCGACGAAATGCTGGACGAGTATGCGGTGACCGGCTCCCCGGATGAAATCCCGGCCATGCTCAAAGAAAAATACGACGGCTTGCTCGACCGGGTAGCCTTCTATCATCCCGACCGTCCGGGCGTAAATGATGCCCGCTGGCGCTCGATAGTCAAAGCGTTTTCCGCATAAAAAACGAATCCACAAGGAGTTACTGACATGCGTGCGTGGCAGATCAATCAGGAATTTGGCATTGAAAATTTAACCCTCACGGACCGGCCAGACCCGCAGCCCGGTTACGGTCAGATTGCTATCCGGGTCAAAGCCACGTCACTCAATTATCGGGACCTCATGACCGTCAAATACGGCGGGATGCGGGGCCTCAAGATGCCGTTGATTCCCCTGTCCGACGGCGCGGGCGAGGTGGTTGCCACGGGCGCGGGCGTGACGCGGGTCAAACCGGGCGACCGGGTCGCAGGTATTTTCTTTCAGAACTGGCTGGCCGGTGGGCCGGACGCGTCCCATGCGGCCTCGGCGCTCGGCGGTGCCGTGGACGGCATGTGGGCCGAACTGGTCATCTTGCACGAAGACGGGGTTGTGACGATCCCCGATTATATGACGTATGAAGACGCGGCCACCCTGCCCTGCGCCGCGGTCACCGCCTGGCAGAGTATGGTCACGCTGGGCAATATGAAAGCCGGTGACACGATCTTGATTCTGGGAACCGGGGGCGTCTCGATCTTTGCCCTTCAATTTGCCAAAGCCGCCGGGATGCGCACGATTATTACATCGAGCAGTGACGAAAAACTCGAACGCGCCACACAGCTCGGCGCGTCCGAAGTCATTAATTACAGGACCACACCAGAGTGGGGCAAAAAGGTGTTGGAACTCACCGATGGGGTGGGGGTTGATCAGGTGGTCGAAGTGGCCGGGGCCGGGACGCTGGTGCAGTCGATGGAGGCCACGCGGGTCGGTGGCTTTATTGGACTGATCGGGATTCTGGCCGGCACGGATGGTGAGGTGAATCCCATTCCGGTGCTGATGAAGAGCCTTCGACTCCAAGGTGTCTATGTTGGCTCACGCGAGATGTTTGAAGAGATGAACACGGCCATGGCCGTGAATCAGATCAAACCGGTGATTGATCGGGTGTATCCGTTTGAGGAAGCCCAAGAGGCCCTGAAACTCATGGAAAGCGCCACGCATTTCGGCAAGATCGTCATTACGGGCTAAGGGATTCCACTTCAGCATACCGAAAACAGTCTGTGGTGTGGTCGTTGACCATGCCGGTGGCCTGCATGAAGGCGTAACAGATTGTTGACCCCACAAAAGAGAAACCACGCTTTTTGAGGTCCTTGCTCATCGCGTCCGACTGCGCGGTGCGCGCCGGGATCTCTTGCAGGGTGCGCCACGTGTTCTGATGCGGCCGCCCACCGACAAACTGCCAGATGTAGGCATCGAAACTGCCCGCCTCTTTCTGGACAGCGAGAAGGGCGTTCGCGTTCTTTATGGCGGACTCGACCTTCAGCCGGTTTCGTACGATACCGGGGTCGGCCAGCAGCCGCTCAACTTTGCGCGGGGTGTAGCGGGCGACACGAACGGGGTCGAAGTGGTTAAAGACGGTCCGATAGTGGACGCGCTTCCTAAGAATGGTGTCCCAACTCAGGCCGGCCTGGGCTCCTTCGAGGATGAGAAACTCGAACAAGGTCCGGTCGTCGTGCACCGGTACGCCCCATTCCTCGTCGTGGTACTGAATCGCCAGTGCGTTTTTGGCCCACGCGCAGCGGGTGAGCGGTTTCATCTCACGCCTCTATCGGTCTTTCTCCCAAGCAAATAAGAGTGCTCGTTGGGAGGAAGGTGGAATAATCGTCCTTCTTTCTCTATATTTTTGTATATACGGAAATATGTTCCCCTGGGATATATAAATGGCACAGAAACAACCCGAATCATCAGCGCACGCCAAGCGTCGCGTAAAGAACGTGCGGCATATGCCAGACTCCAAAATTGACTTCAGCGATATTCCGGAGATGAGTGATGACGAGCTGTTACGGGGCCGGCGCGTTGGTCGGCCCAGGAAAGATCGCTCCAAGCAATTAATCGCGATCCGGCTCGATCCCGGACTGCTGACCAAACTACGGAAACTGGCGGCAAAGAGACAAAAACCGTACCAAACCTTGCTGCATGAACTTCTTGAGGAAGCCGTTGAGCATGCCGCTTAATACAAGACCGACACAGGCTTGCCAGTACCCCTCTGCAATATTTTCCTCACGGCAACGGCCCATCCTGGAGAAAGCCGCGAATGACATTGGCAGTCAGACGCGACACATTATTGTCGTAGTTGTTGTGTGAGAGGCTGCCACACCAGGCCATGGAGCTGGCCGAGAACACCGCCCCGTTATTCGGCGTCTTGAAGTAGACAATGTCCGCCCGGATATAGGGATTCTGGTCGCCGGTGCCACCGGCCGCAAAATAGCCGCGCGCGTTGAACGTCGATTCCTCTGAGACTGTCACGAAAATATCGTTATGGCCCTCGGAGTGGGCGAGCAGAAAGGCATTGTGGGGCGTCCCGAGTTCCAGGTCGTAGCGGTCGAGCTCCAGCCCGGCGGCTCCACCTCCGACCAGACCGAAATTTCCAATCGGCTCGTCTTCGCCGATGCCTGCAAACATCCAGGCACATTCCTGCCGGAAGCTGTCCGGGGCTCGGCGGTAATAGCTTGAGGCCGTCAGACCGAACGAGGTAAAACTTACGCCGGTCAGCTTACTCATATTCCGGCCTCGCACCCGCCACAGGCCACCGTGTTTTCCGTCAAAGGCGTTGCAATACTCCCCTGGGCTGATGGTCCAGGCCCGCGTACCGTTGTCGCCTTTGCGCACCTCGATGAGAGCGGGATTGTCGGGGTGAAACACCGTACACCAGTAAAAACCGTTGGCCGCCAGATACAGCCAGCGACCGCCTTGCTGTTGGTAGGCTTCGTAGGCGTCCAGCATTTCTTCCGAGCAGTATTCGGGATGATGACAGGTCAGTACGACGCGGTACTGCTTGAGCAGTTCGACCCCTTCGCGTTGCAGGTCTTCATCCGTGTGCACATCAAAGTCGAACGCCATGGCTTCAAGCCAGTCGGTCAGATGCAGGTCGGCGTTCAGTTGCCAGACCGACGGCGACAGCACATGCGTGTATTTAGGCCGCATATTGAGAATGGGCCGCAGACGCGAGGAGATATGCACCCCCCAGCCGTCACTATGAACGGTGTAGGTGCCGTAGCCGTAGCCATCCTTTTCCTGGAGCAAGAGATCTCCGGGCTGCATCAGCGGCACGCGACCGGTCAGGAGTTGGGCGACCTGTGAGTCCGCACTGAGATTTTCGTTGGCATAGGCCATATAGCTGGCCGTGGGAATAATAACCGCGATTTTGGCGGTGGGTCTGCCTGTCGGGGGACGAACAATGAACGGGATGTAGTCTTCACTACCGGGCGCGTCCCGCCCGCCCAAACGCAGTCGGGCGGCGTACACTCCGCTTTTCAGGTCTTCGGGAACGGTCAGGGAAAAATCAACCTCCCAGCGCGCGTCGTCTACGGCGTCGTCATGAAAATGAATCGCACCGTACTCCTGGGGCGCGGCAGAAAAACTCATATGATCCGCAGTCCAGTTGTGACCGGGCATGCCGCGTGACGGCATGTTGATGCAGTGACCGTGCAGGCGATGCAAGGAATCATCCAGCACCTGGGTGGAGGCCGCGTTTGGAACGATATTGGCCGCAAAATCCCAGGCCGCAACCAGTACCGGACGCAGCTCGGTCGGGAGGGGCCGGGGACCTTGCAGGACGCGTTCGATTTCCGCCCGGTTGAGCACGCGATTGGCGATAGCCGGGCGTTCTATCCGTCCGTTGAACTTGGCTTCGTGCTCCGGAATCTCGATGGGCGAGTGCACATGGCTGAAATGCCCGCCACAAATATATCGGCCTGAATGTGCCTGGGTGGTTGCCGCGGCAATCAGCACCGGACAGTCATTCGGGGCGGGGACCTGGGGAGAGCCGAGCCGCTCGACTGCGGCACGGGTTTCTTCAATGGGATGGATAAAACGCATCCCGTGCCCCGTGTTGGTACTGGTCACAATCGGTTCTTGCACCAGGGTCATATGACCGCTGGCCGCGTCAAAGCTTGCCGCCACCAGATACCACACCTTACGGAACAGCGGTTTACCCGAGGACAACTGTTCGACCACACCCTTTCCCCGACCTATCCGCACGGCCAACTCACCCTGCTCATCAATAAACAGACCGTAGCCCGTCTCCTCCGGTCCGGACCATTTCGTGATAATACCCTGCACCCCCTTGGTGGGCGTCGTGGGAAAAACAAGGGCCATCAGGGTGAAACTGCCGATATCGAACCGTGCATCGTATGGGACGCAAATATACGAGCCGGCGTGGACGGCTTGATGACGCCCCGGATACTCACCGCTTACTGAGGTTACAATTTCTTCTTCCTTATAGCCGGGACCGTCAGGATCGGTGTCGCCATGGATGAGCCGGACAATATCGGCCCGATAGGCTTCGTTGCGTTCGGAGTGCACATGGAATTGAATAGTCTGCCCGGGCTGCACGGAAATACGGTCGCTATAGCCGGTAATCCCCAGTGTCGTCATACGTCTCTCCTTACAAACCGCGGCTTAGTCTGTAATCCCGTAGGCGTCGAGTAAGGCGTTGAGGCGTTTGAGGAAAATCGCATGCTCGGCGTCTTCACGAGTGGGATAGGCTTCGTCCGTTATATGAATCGCCTTGCCTCGGACACCAGGCAAAACACCAATACGATATTCCTCCCAGGGGCGCGTTTCGACAATGACATGTTTGTCCTGCTGGGGGACAACGCGCAGGCGGTCCAGCAAACGGGCCAGCTCCGGGCTGTCCATGGGAGCGGGTTTGCCGGGCTGAGCGGCCTCATACAGCGGACGGGCGCGGTGCTCGGCAATCAGCGCGGCGCGGCGCTCGGGGTCAGCAAGCGATGGCAGGAGGTACATCCGGGTGTTATAGGCATCGACCGCCCGGTAGGAGTAATCGTCTTGCAGGGCTGTTTTTTCCGGCTTGTTTTCCATAATGGCCCTCCTTTTGTCCCACAACAGATCGCAAGCAGGCCCCTAGCCTAGCTGGCTCCATTGCGAAAGCCAAGATTTTTTGGCGAGCCCTGGGATGTCCCCTCGCATGGCTCATCTGACGATACGACCCAACGACGAGTTTTACACCACGGGCCGGGAGCAGTAGGGCCGGCTGTCTCAACGCTCCTGACCAGAGCAAACGACGCTTCTGTGTGGCCACCCGTCATTCCTGCGAAGGCAGGAATCCAGCCCCCTGTTCGTCCTGAGCGTAGCAAGGCGAAGTCGGAGGACTGGATGCCGGATCACGTCCGGCATGACGAAAACGCAAGAGAACGGCGAGAGACCACCCGAAAACGCCCTAAGCGGCCGGCGCGGTTGTCTTGATATCGGCCAGGAATTCGATGACCGCCTGGCTGAAGATGTCGTTCTTATCCCCGGCGACCATATGGCCGGCATCAGACACATCGATATATTTGGCATGCGGCACGGCATCGAGAAATTCCTGGGTCGTTTCGTCGCTGATCACATCGCTGAGTTTCCCTCGGACCAGCAGGGTCGGCACTCGCCGCAGCCCGCGGGCCGCGGCCATGAGCCGTTCGGGGTCGCGCCGAAAGCGGGCCGGGTTCATGAGGTCCGGGTCCCAGTGCCAGCGGTAGCGGCCGTCCTCTCCCTTACGCAGGTTTTTGGCCAGCCCGCTCACATCCTTTGGACGGGGACGGTGGGGAATATAGGCGGCGATGGTATCGGCGACTTCTTCCAGACTCTCAAAGCCGTCGGGTCGGGCGGTCATAAAGGCTCGAATGCGGTCCACGCCCTTCTGCTCCACCCGCGGCGTGACATCAACCAGGACCACACCGGCACTCACCGGCTGCGGCGCTTCCCCTTCGGTCAGCATTGAGGTAATGCCGCCCAGGGAGGCCCCGACCAGAACCGGCCGTTGGTCAAAATGACCCAGCACGACGTGGAGGTCCGCAGAAAACTTCTCGATATTGTAATTGCCGTCCGGAGCCCAGCCGCTCTCTCCATGCCCACGCAGGTCCAGGGACACTGCATACCAGCCGTGCTCGGCCAGGGTCCGGGCCGTATTTCCCCAGGCAAAGCGCGTTTGGCCGCCGCCGTGCAGGAGCAGGACGGGCGGATTGCCGGTGTCTCCCCAGGCGTCGCCGATAATGGTGAGTTCTTCTTCGACGCGATAGGTCACGCGTTGGGCTGAAATGTCTGTTTGCTGTTCGGGCATGTATGTACTCCTGAATATGTTCCAGTCGAGGGATGAGCCGTAAAATCGAGGGGAACCCTACCATTCAGCCCAGATAGTGACAAGGTCGGATGGGGGCCTAGGCACATTTCGTGACGTTCCTTTTTTTGGAGGGGCGCGTCACCGAGGTGCGGTCCGTTCAATCAGTGTCCGTAATGTGAGCAGGCTTTCCTCATGCCGCTTCTCGGCAAGGCCCGTCTGGGTCTGTAAGGCCGACAGGCTTTCCTCATGCCGCTTCTCGGCGAGGTCCATTTGGCGTTGTCGGTCGGTATTGCTCCGCTGCATCAGCTTTAAGCCGTAAAAAATCAAGGCGCATTGCACCAGTCCTACCAGGCCCGCTATCCCGGCCTGAATAGAGGCTGCCCACAGGGAAGCGTTCTGGAAAGCAATCGTCGCTGTCTCAAACTCGGTCATGGTCTAGTTTTTTCTCATTCCTGAACCTTCGTCAAGGCGAAGAGCAACGGGCTTTTGATTTGGCGTTTCAGTCCTCACCGGCTCGTTAAGGCCGGTGCTTCTTTCGCTCAATAAGAGCATTTCACGCCAAGCTGTCGCCCTGCCGCTCCGCTCTCGTCATGTCGGACGTGATCCGGCATCCAGAGGACGTAGGCGGATAGCCTGGATTCCTGTCCCTGTTTTCACAGGGGTGACAAACCGGGCACCAGGGTTTCTTGGATAAGTCCTTGATTTTCCAGTTTCTTAGCTGCCTGTACGGCAGTGAACTTCAATACAGCGCTCAACCACCTGCTTTCGCTTTTCTTAGCTGCCTGTACGGCAGTGAACCTTGCCGTGCTCGCTGCGGGCGTAGTCGCGTTTTTCTTAGCTGCCTGTACGGCAGTGAACGGACAGTACTCTACGGTCTTCGGCGACATCAATTTCTTAGCTGCCTGTACGGCAGTGAACGCGACTGGATAGCGGACCGACTTGATGCTCTTTTTCTTAGCTGCCTGTACGGCAGTGAACACGAGCTGGTTGACCCGCCGCGCCAGTCGATATTTCTTAGCTGCCTGTACGGCAGTGAACGTGTGCATCGTGTCGTCTTGCTCGCTTTTGTTTTTCTTAGCTGCCTGTACGGCAGTGAACTGAGTGCCGAATGCGGGTAATCAGAGGCAGACTTTCTTAGCTGCCTGTACGGCAGTGAACAATATCCATAGTGGATGCCCAACAGCAGAGGATTTCTTAGCTGCCTGTACGGCAGTGAACGTCCCGGCCTCGTTCTGCACGACAAGCCCGGTTTTCTTAGCTGCCTGTACGGCAGTGAACGAACATAAATAGAAGTATGGCGACCCCCAATATTTCTTAGCTGCCTGTACGGCAGTGAACGCCCTCCAGGTCGTTCGACATGACTTCGCGAATTTCTTAGCTGCCTGTACGGCAGTGAACATCCAGCAGTTCGGGTTTCGTCAGCCGCTGGTTTTCTTAGCTGCCTGTACGGCAGTGAACCTTTCATCGGCTCTTCCTCCTCTAGGCTGAGCTTTCTTAGCTGCCTGTACGGCAGTGAACCCGTATCGCCTCGGCCATCTGGGAATTCCGCTTTTTCTTAGCTGCCTGTACGGCAGTGAACAAAATCGACCATTGAATCACCAATCAACGATATTTCTTAGCTGCCTGTACGGCAGTGAACGGTCGGGAGGTTCAGGAGTTGAGCAGCTTTCATTTCTTAGCTGCCTGTACGGCAGTGAACACTTGGTCCAGGCGCTACGTCCCCGACGATTTTTTCTTAGCTGCCTGTACGGCAGTGAACGTTAAGACAGGGGGAACGGTGAGGATCAAGCTTTTCTTAGCTGCCTGTACGGCAGTGAACGGCATCGGCCAGCTTCTGGGTTACCATATGGCTTTCTTAGCTGCCTGTACGGCAGTGAACACGGTCAGGGTCACGGCGCGGCACTCCACGGTTTTCTTAGCTGCCTGTACGGCAGTGAACATAGTCTGCCCCGGCAAAAATGCCAGGCAACTTTTCTTAGCTGCCTGTACGGCAGTGAACACCATGTCTCCCGCCGCTACGGAATCCAGGGTTTTCTTAGCTGCCTGTACGGCAGTGAACCCAGCACACCCCACAGCCCGGCATATCTGGGTTTTCTTAGCTGCCTGTACGGCAGTGAACGGGGTTCAACAGTTGTACGTCTAGCTCTAGCTTTTCTTAGCTGCCTGTACGGCAGTGAACGCAGAATCACCGGCAAAGAGATCAAGCGTGTATTTCTTAGCTGCCTGTACGGCAGTGAACTGAAGACACAGATGTGTAAGCCTTTGATTCTCAAGGAGTTCGGGTAAAACGTGACGACTTTACCTTAATACGAACCCCTAAAAAATATACAAGTAAATCAAAGGGTTATGGATAACCAGGAAAAAAGGGTCAAAACCAGGGGACGGTAGCAGTGCTGCTGAGACCATAGGCGGAAAATGACCCTGCGACGGATTGTTGGATCGGCTTACTATGCTCAATATAAACGCGCATCATATTTCCATTCGATAAACTGCGGAGTTGAGCGTATGGCAGATCAAGCATTCTCTGTTGAGAATCGGGAATACGCTTCTGCGCTTCAGATTCATCCAACCAGCCCTTCGCCACCGAGCGGTTCCGTTTGTTGTATGCACTCTTCGCTTGGACTCGCCTGACCGTACAGAATGAAGTCTGAGGGGGGACAGGGCAAACAGCGCTGACACGACAATAATCCGTCATGCCCGCTATCCACTGCGTTTGCATGAATTCCTCAAGCGCCCCTTTGCTGCCATGTAGACGAATTCGCGGTCCAAGGGTTTTGCCGTGCTTGGGAAAACTCACTCCTATTTTGCCCTGCCCGTGTTTCCCCAGCGCCCGGTGCAATTTGGAGAACAGTTCATTCATGAGCGTGGTCTCCAGAAACTCCGGGTCGGGAAGCACCTGGATATCAACGTAATGGTCCATGCTCCTACCTCACTCTGACTTTTCTCCAAAAACACCGCCCCGAACCAACACGGCCATAACGTAATGTTGCTGTTCCACTTCGGGGGTCTTTCCTTTTAAGACCCAATTATCGAGGAGGGTATAGAAATCCAGCTTGTCTTTGGGCTGGCGGTATGCCTTGCCACGATTGGTGACGGAGCCAAACGGTTCAACCGATATGGGGCCAAATTGGTCTGCTTCGGGATACCAGGTGTCTATTGTTCTCAGCGCGTTGCCGATTTTTTGAGAATGCAATCCCGCCACACCCCCAATTTCATAGAGCGTTTTGCTCTTCCCGGCATTGTCTCGGTCTAAAATGAGTTCCTGAGAGGGAAACACCTCCTGTCCCTCGCCGAGACGGGCAAAGCCTTCTATCTTGAGAAACGTAAACGCCTCCCCTTTCAGACCGGCTTCAATAGCGGCTGCGAGTGCAGACACGTCCACGTCCGTAGTACCGAAATCCCGCAAGGATATACGGCCGCTCTCAAAGTCCCATCTGGCTACGACTTCCTGCCCCTGATACCGGGTCACACGTACCGTAACGGTTTCAGCGCCGACACGATTCCGCCACAGGAAGCGCCCATTGGCTATATTCGTGGCATAGCGCTGAGACAATTCGGCAAAACCGTGCTTGGCGATATAGGTATTGATCGTTGTCCCCAACGCCTCTTGGTAGTCCGCGTCATTACACGCAGATGGGACATCCAGGTCTGAGAGCACTCGAAGCGTAAACGCGAGTATCACCGTGTCGTGATCGTGCGGCAGCATGGCCACATCGACCGTCTGGGGATTCGGGTTCTCGATTTTCTCGTTCAGTTTCAAAGGGTCTGAATCGCCTTTGGTCTTCGGGCGGTTTGAGATAGTACCCCGTACTGCTTTCTCGTGGACCGTCAGTGGCGACCAGGATTCCGCATTGTCTCGATTCTCCCATTTGCCTGAGTACATCAGGCCGTCGGAGTTCGCCAGTTTCCGCTCGAACGCCAGGACTGATGCTGTTTTTACCTGCGTTGTCATAGTGATGGTCCTTTCTTTGTACTTTCGGTTTGTGAAATCGGCCCTCTTTCCGCACGAACCTTCTATGTCTACATCACCATCTCCCTCTTTATGGTTCATACGAATTGCGGCAGAGATACCGCCCTGTACCGTCGTATTCCTGCTGCCAGAACAAATGGTCCGTGTCTGTGATTCTGTGCGGACTGATCCACTGCCCGAGGGAATACAGGTTTTCCACAAAACAGGCCGGTACAGTCGGGTCGCGGACATTCTTGACCTTTCCAGGGCCGTACAGTGGGGAGATGCGCCGATAGCCTACGGCAAGAGGCGTGATCCACCCGGTCGCCGGTTTTTCCACCAACAGCCACGGAGTTTTGCCGTTCTGTGTTTGGTTTGTATCGGCGGCGTACCGTATCGTCGAAAACGACATCCAGGCGGCGAGTTCCGGGTCTTGAACGCCAGCCTTGCGTTGTCGGTCCTGCTCGGCCAGCAGCAAATCGTGCCGACTCACTAACGCAAATCCCGGCAGGAGGTCTCGTAGGATTTTCTTCCGGCCCTCTTCAAAAGCCTCGCTCTGGATGATTTCAATTTCCGGCGTGTTGGTAATAACTCCACCGGCCAAGCGTTGTCGGGTTGACTGGTTCAACAAATCTTTTTTTAGTTTCTCCTGCTCTACCGGACCGATTGGTTGGTTTCCTTCCGTTACGGCTATGAGCAGCGTCACCTCCATATTCATCTTGCCCTCTTCGACAAACGACGGTGACTGGCCCTTTTTATCAAGAGGATTGCGGCTCAGAGCGAAACCGAAATCGGTGAAGCCAAGGCCGCCAGGAGGTCTGTGCGCGTGGACATGATGCCGGTGACAAACAACCCCGCAGCCGTCAAAGGTCAGAGCAAACTCTTCCGACAGCTTGCGTTGCAAGGCGTGCGCGTGGCCCAGGAAATGCGTTATTGCGGGAAACCCATAGGTCGCGCCAGTAATGGCGTTGGCCCCGTGGACTTCCAGATGCCTCAAAACAACAACAAAATCATGGTCCATCATACAATCCCCTCCCTCATGCGATTACGCCAATCGCTGCGTAGTGCATGTTGTTCATCGGCACCGAAAGCAAGCCCGTTACGCTCCAGTTTGCGACTGAGCCAGATAGCAAAGGTGTTGGCGACCTCGGTTTGCCAGTCAGCCGCGTCTCGTTCGGACCGAAAACCCTCATCCGTCTCCGCTCTTTCAGGGTCTAACCAATACTGCTCCGCAAGCGGCAACCGGCAGTCAGGGTCAGCGCTCCATCCCGGTTGCATCTGTTGAATGTCAGCCGCCTGACTCAGAATGACATCTATCAGGGCATCCACCCGTCCCTCGCGGTGTTTTCTGATTCTGGCGTTAGTGTCCTTGTCTCGAACGCTGTACAGGAACTCCTGTAGCGGCTTGATATGTCGGGACCGGACTTGGCGTTCAAAGCAAGAGGGAAAAACGGAGGAGATGTGCAGAGGCGGAGCGTTCCGTCGTTTCCAGGTTGGTGGCGCGCATGAGAACAAGTAGGCTTTGCCACCACGCGGGCTGTTCAGTTGGCTGATGTTCTGTTTGTTAGAGCCGCCAAAGCTCTGAATGGCAAGGTTTGGATAGCGGACATCTTCTCGGTCGGATTCCTGTTCATCGCTGCGGGCTTTCCGGGTTGCTTTGGCCTCGCCGGAGAATTTTGCGCGTTGAATAGACGCATAAATCGCCTGCGCGAATGACGTAGGGTAAAGCGGAATCTGGAGATGATACCCATCGCTGGGGACCGGCCAATAGCACTGTTTGATCATGTGTGCGTCGGGTTCCTTTGCCTCAAAAGCCGAGATAAACGCGCTTGCCCACTCCTGCGCCGTTGTTTCATCTGGAGCAATCTCCAAGAGCGGAGACACGTCCCCTTGTCGCAAGGCATCAATCAGTGTCCGACCGTCATGTTCGAGAAGCAAGAAAGGCTTAATAGGGAGGGCAGCAGCATTGCAGGCGGTATCGTAGGTGAGCATTGCAACACTGGGCGTGGAAATATAGCCGTCAGTTTCTTTCGCTCCCGTTGTGGAAACGCTACTCGCCTCTGCGCCGCCGTGGACAAACTTCGCCACATGCGTGACATCGGAGAATGACTGCCAAGAGGAGGCAGCGACGCTTTTTGCTGTACGGGCTTTCTCGCTCAGCCAGGTTTGAGGTTCGTACTTGGCCGCGATTTTCAGTCGTTTGGCATCGTCCTTGACGTTCTTCAGTTCCTCGGCTTCTCGTTGCTGGACGTATTCCAGGATTCGAGCAGTAAGCCCGTTCTGTTGTGTGTTTGGCATCACGAAATCTCCTCTAAAAGTATAAATATCGATAGATATTTCTTAGCTACCCGTGCGGTAGTGAATTGGTCCGTTAGCTTCGTTCCTGCCATCTTACTGGCCGATACGAAGCAAACCGTCATTTTTTCATCGGCTCATAAAAACCGATTTTTGGGGTATATTGCCAAGGCCAGCCAATCCGTGCAGGCCGCAAGGAAAACGTCCCGTAGGTCTTGCCAAGTTCTTCTACGTCCTTGCCTTCCTTCTGTGCCAGCCGGTTCAGTGCGTCCGAGTAAGCAACGTGCCCCCATATTCTGTTGCCAGAATCTATAGACAGTTCGGTCAGGTTAATCTCATCACAGTCTTTGGCTTCTTTGTACGGTCCGTCTCCGTGCCATTTTCTGACTGTGGGTTCCTCATCGCCTTCTCCTAGGTGCAGGAAATAGTCGTCTTCTTTGGCAGACTTCCGAAACGGCGTCCGCTTCTGAAGCTCCCCGGTCAGCGTGGCGCGTGATTTGATCCACTGCGAGGCATATGGGTCGCTTTGGTCAGGGCTGGAGAAGGCAAGATCGGTTTCCCGATGTTCCATGTCCGCCAGGTTTTGTGTTGGGTCGAAATTCTCTCTCGGGACGATGCAGGGTCGGGAATCAATCACGGTGTATTGGTCCTCGCAGAGAAGGTCGGCCAAGTCATAGCGGGTAAGTCGCCTGTCGTCGGACTCGAAACCGGGGCGACAGAACGCGGGCCGTTTGCCTGTCAAACCCCTATAGTTTTTACTCAACAAGAGCATGTTCACCGTTTCTGGTAGCCGGTCCCTGTGACGTAAGACCCGTCCGCCTATTTGGACGAGAGACCGCATAGAACTCGGTTCGACAACTGCCCAATCATAGTCATGATCGCGTCCGATCTCGGCTACGGGAGAGGCTATCACGACAAAGATATGATTTGTGGTAGCGGCGCGTGCGATTGCTTCTTGGATAACGGAGGACTGCCAGAGTTCTTTGCCGTCCTTTCGAGTCAGGACCGTATCAAGAATGCGCTCGATTTCGGATCGCACGATCAAGGGAAACCGACTATGGTACACGCAATAGTGGACAGTTGTATCAGCCGGGGGCTCCTTTTCCAGCAAACGCTGTGCGACGGATACAAGCGGGTTGATGTTCGCCATGCGGACCAGACCAACACTGATTCTTTTCTTGGTCTTTGGGTCTTCTTGGCTGTGGTCGCTGTGCAGTCGGTGTATGCCTTCGAGAATCTTTTCACTCATTACATTCACAGCGTCCTGCGGCGTCAGTACAGAGCCGGTCAACGACACGATTTCTGCTTTTCGTTTCGGATGTCCAGTTGCGAGCTCTGCCGCTCGATCCTTCGTAAAAGTACTGTGCTGTTGACGAAACTTCTCCACATTGGCACGAAACTCTTCGACATTGGCAATGGCTGCGGGCTCTGCCTTTTTCTCGTCAAACCACGCGCAGTAGATAGTTTCCTGGTTCGGGTTTCCACAATTTTTGTTATAGACGGTCCGTCCAATATGATATGCCTGGAAGAGTCCGGTCAGGAGAGCAGGAGAAAGCGTTGCGGAAGAGAGCACGACCTTGCTGCCCAGCATTCCGGCCCAATGGACCAAACGGGTCAGTGCCTTGAGGTCATCAAGACTGAAATCGTCCGGCTCGTCTATCACCAAGTCTGAGGTCAGCAGGCGGAGCATGGGAGCAATCTGCCGGCCGCCGCGCGTGCCTTCCGTTGCTGGCATAAGATGGTCAATCGTGCTGACCAAGATAGGCGCACCGACCATACGGTCTGCCTTTGGCGAGGCTTTGAGCCAACGCTTGAGCGCGGTATCTGCAAGCGCCTCGTCATAGATGATGTAATAGTCGTCATCTAACGCCTCGGCGGATTCCGATCCGGTGAACCTGTCCGGTTTTTCCTGTTCCTCTTTTTCCTTTTCCGCCACTTGATCTTCATGGAGCTTGCGGACCGCGGCAGAGCCAATCATCACTGCCATATCATCTTCGTCTAGCAGCATTCTTTGCCGGAAAGCATCGCCGGTCTGTAGTGTCAGGGTTCGTAAACCCAAGGCAACACTGAACCGGCAGCCACGTTTCTCGTCAGCCAAGGCATACATGATGCGTGCGTTGGCAAACGTTTTGCCACACCCGGTTGACGCCATGTTTACCCCGAAAAAACCACCCTCTTGTGCCTTGTCCTTCAGAGAACATGCCAATTCGTAGGCTTTATTCTGCCAGAGAAACCGGCTGTCTCGTGTCCGTTTCTTGAAGGCCGCATGTCGTCCGAGTGCCGGTAAGGTGTTTCTCAGCCCAGGGAGGATTCTCATAATCCGTAAGCTGTGCTTGTAGACACCGACAAGGTGCTCATCAAGCTGTTGTTTCCGATTGCCGTCCTTGTCAGTGTTGGCGTAGACCTTGTAACCATCATCCCCGTACCTTGGATCGCGGTCCTGCGACGAGTAATAGTGGTCCGCCAGCATGAGGGTCATGCGGGCAACGTGCATAACAAAATCGTTGTCCCAGGACGAATCAGACGAATCAAAAATGCCGGGTTGCGCCAATCGTTGGGCGATGTTCCGGGCTTTCTTGCACCAAGTACTACTTCTTAACGGTGTTCCGTCTGGGAAAGTCCAAACCTGACCGACTTCTTCGTCTGCGCCGGCCCACTCTTTCCGTTCGCCCTTCACCCATCTTTCCCGAGACGAGTTCCAATCGGGTTGAAGGTGGCGGCTGAGGAAATAGGCAATGTGCTTGAGTCGTCCTTTTTCCTCTTTCGGAGTCTGTGGAAGTTTGTGGTGCGTCAGGATAAGCCAGCCGACCGCTTGCGCGAGGGGTTTCAGAGACTTGAACGGCGAATCTATTACTGTATCGGGGTGGTCCTGTATTGCTTTGAGGCGGTCTAAGAGGCTCTGTTCATCACTGCTCGAAACGTTGGCTAACCGTTGCAGCCATTGTTCGTCTGGCTCGCCGCGAACAAACGCCTCAAACATGCGGAGACTGACCCATTCGTGGCGATATGGCTCCGTGGCACGCTTTCCTTTTTTCAGCTTGTCCTGGAACAGGACATTGGCTTTCCCAAAGTCGTGAAACAAGGCTGCTAGTGCCGAGAGAAGGGCAATAATCGTTGCCGTGTACCATTGGTTCTCGTCGTCGGCCTTCAACACGTCGCGCCGGGTGAAATTGGTCGGGATCGTGCCTTCGATATTGAACTTGTTGGCGTTGCCGACCACCCACAGCAATTCGCTGTAATTCTTGCCGCCGATTCTGTGACAGGCCACGGCGGTATTTCTCCGCGCTGATTTTTTCAGCATCTTGCGGAGTGTCTGCAAACCTTGAAGTGTGATTGCTGTTTGCCAGGTACGCTCACCTTTGCGTTCTGCAAATTGATCCAGAACGCGCCTAGTTTCAACCAGGGCTCTTTTATTGCACTGAGAGATAAGCAAGATATTCATGGTCGTGGGACTTTGCTGAACTCAATCGCAACAGACTTGATGGTGTCTATCATGGTGTCCAGGGCTTCGGCTTGATTGAATCGGTGGAGGCAGGCTTGACGAAATTCTTGTTCATCCTGACCGGCCATTGCCGAAATGAAGGCTTGCGGGAGGATCAGAGCGTCTTTCACTAGGTCGGCGATATCAAAGACCAGCCCTCCCCGCCTGGTCTTTCCGTGCAGTACCGCGAGACCATGAGGCAGGCCAAGCACCCAGGCCGCAGTGGCCGCCAGTCCGTAAGCGAGATAATTCCCGTGGTCAAGATATCGGTTCGCCAAGTCGGAGCCTGAGCCCCGTTTCGCACGGACAAACTCTCCATAGCCAACAGCGTTGACTGCAAGTCTGTATAGATGCTTGGTAATCTGGGCTTCTAGCGAAAGAATGGCATTGGTTGTTTGACACAATTCCAATGATTCTTGTGTCGTATCAAGAATAGTGGTGAGAGCAGCGGCGCTGAGATCAAACGCGCTTTCCCGTTGCATTGTCGAATCCAGCCAATGTTTTCTAATCTGTTCAAAACGCACGTGTTGGAACGCTTTTGCAGCGGCAACGCGGCTGTCTTCGTCAAACCAGAAACTGACCCAGTGCTGTAAATACTCCGTAGGCCGATATTCGCTCTGTGGACTCAGCCAAGACACATCCACTTCAACTTCATTTGCCGCAAATAGAGGCGAGCCGCCGCCGCCGCAAAACCCGACCAAGACACCAGCCTTGGCTAATTCGCGCATTGCTGCTTGTGTTATTGAGGTGCCCGTGCCCAAAAGCAAAGAGGTTGTATTAGCGATAGGGATATTCCAGTAGAGAGACTGTTTACCCTGATCGGTCACATATTCCACTCGCCCACCATTGACCAATACCCGACAGTGTTGAAGGTAGTACATATTGGCGCGTTTTGAGTGGAGAATGGTCTTGAGATCAGACGGAGAGAAATCATCCATAAAAACGGTTCTTCTATATTAAGAGGCAGATATTTTGTTGAAGGTTGAGAGCAGAATCCGGCTCAGCGCGGCATACAAGGCATAGCCGTGGTCAACCGGAAGGGCTGATCCGGTCAGGCGAAACGCTAAATCAATCGAGGGCATGCGATATGTTCCTTTCTCCATCTCTTCCCCCTCACCCTAGCCCTCTCCCTCCAGGGGAGAGGGAAGCAGGGGCCGTCGCTGGGTCAGTTCATTTGCATTGCCTGTAGCACACCGGTGTGACATCCGGGGTCACTCCTGTTCACAAATTTTTTGGGCTTCTGCGCGGACCTTGTCTCGGAAGGATTCCGGGCTGATGACCTGCACCCCACTACCAAAGTGCAACACCCAGCCAACCAACTCGCGCGTATCTGCCGCGCGAATCGACATGGCCAGGCGTCCGTCTTTCCGTTCCGTGGTCTGCTGGCTCGGGTGCCACTGCCGGCCTTTCACCCAGGCGCTGGTGGGTTTGTCGAACAACAGTTCGACCTCAATCGGTGTTCCGCGCATGACCACCAAGGCGTCCTTCACATAAGCGTCCAGGTCGAAATCGAACGGCATCTGGCAGGGACGATTGGTCAAGGTCAGGGAACGAATCCGGTCCACTGCAAACATGCGCACCTCCTGGCGCAGGTGACAGTGGCCGATCAGATACAGCCCGCCGTCGGCGTACCACAGGTGATAGGGGTCCACCTCGCGGCGGCCGGTCCGGTCGCGCGAGGCCGTGTAATAGCGCATTTGTACGGTGCGCGTCTGGGCAATGGCCCGCTGGAGGTGGTCTATGGTCTGTCTATGCTGACGGTAGGTCTTGTGGGCACCCAGCCCGACGGAAAAATGGCTTCGGAGTTGCTCAAGATAGCGTGTGCCCTCTGCTGGTAGCGCGGCTGCGGCCTTGTTGAGCGCAGAATCGAGCGACGCCTTGAGTTCCGTTCCTTCCAGGGGTTGCAGTAAATCCCGGCTGAAGACCAGGGCCATGAGTTCGGTCGGCGAGAGTGCCAGGGGAAGGACTTTGCGATAGCCGTCCATCAGCCGCCAGCGGGTCTGCCCGTTGCTGCGTTCGGTGACGAGAGGAATATGCGCGGCCTCCAGGGCTTCGAGGTCGCGTCGAATGGTGCGCGGGTGACAGGAAAAATCTTCGGGCAGGGAGGCGGCCAATTCCTGCACGGTCGCCCCTTGGGACTGCTCCAATTTCTGCATCAAGAACCACTGGCGAGTGACTTGGTCGTTGCGGGGCACGTGGTATGTCCTCTCTCGGTATCGGCACCGACTGCTGGTGGTATACTGGCTTCCTCTCGTCTACGGTCCGCTACCGTCATGCACCGCTAGTTCCCCTAGTCTTGAGGGGTTTGCTACTAATATGAGGAGTAAAAAGTGGTGTAATATAAATAAGTTACGCAGAAAAAGTACAATAGATAACGCCAGACACCGTGTCGGTCAAGCGTTCTGAACGGGCTGTGGCTTGCCCGTCGGGGCGGCCGCCTCCGGGCAGCGGGGGGACCTGGGAGCGGGGAGTTATGAGGGAGTTTCCCTTTGAATACGGAGAAAACCTGTGTCACAATGAAATGGTAGTATTAAGGATATGTCAGAAGCCTGAGAGAGGTAAGAAGAAAAACCACAATAAACTCGCCAAGCCCCTGAAATCCCTCACTTTTAGAAAAGGGTGAAGTGCTAACAAAAGTGAGCAGAAAGAACAACATGGCAAAGGACGATATCTGCTGGCTGTCCGCAACCGAACTGGCGAAAGCGATTCGGCGCAAACAGCTCTCCCCGGTCGAAGTCACGCGAGCGATACTCGATCGCATTGACCAACTCAACCCACGGCTCAACGCCTTTGTCACCCTGACGGACAAAGCCGCGCTGCGCGACGCGCGTAAAGCCGAGAAAATGCTGATGCAGCGCTCGGCTTCACTTGGTCCGCTCCACGGCGTTCCGTTCTCAACCAAGGACCTGGTGATAACCAAAGGGGTGCGCACGACGTTTGGGACACCGCTGTTCGCCGACAACGTCCCGACTGAAGATGCCCCCATGGTGGCACGCATGAAAGCGGCGGGGGGCATTCAGCTCGGCAAGACAAATACGCCAACGTTTGGCTGGCTGGGAGTCACGCACAATCTCTTGTTCGGGCCAACCCGGAATCCGTGGAATCTCGCCTTGACACCGGGCGGCTCAAGTGGCGGAGCCGGAGCGGCGATCGCGGCCGGCCTGGGACCTCTGGCCATAGGAACGGATGGGGGCGGCTCAATCCGTATCCCTTCGTCGTTCAGCGGGGTATATGGGATCAAGCCGTCCTTTGGCCGGATTCCGGTGTATCCGCCGAGCGGAGCCTGGAGTTTGTCGCATGTCGGGCCGATGACGCGGACGGTGGCCGATGCCGCGCTCATGCTGAACGTCACGGCAGGACCGGACGGGCACGACCAGTACTCTCTACCGGCGGACACGACCGACTATGTCAAAGCTCTCAAGGGCTCAATGGAAGGCTGGCGGGTGGCATGGTGCGATGATCTGGGCTCTACCAAGGCGCTTGACCCGGAGGTCAAAGCCCTGTGCGCCAAGGCGGCCCGGCGGTTCAGGGACCTGGGGTGTCGGGTCGAAAGCGTCAAACCCAAATGGCCAAACCCGCAACCGGCCTGGGAGGGTCTGTTTTGTGGCGGGATTGCTGCCCGGCTGGGGCCAGCGCTCAAAACGCGCCGGTCGGATATTGATCCCAATCTGGTGAAGTTGATTGAGAAAACGCATAAATGGAAAGCCAACCACTATATTGACGCGTGGTTCGCGCGCCTGGACTGGAATACCGGGGTCCAGAAATTTTTTGAGAAATACACCCTGCTGCTTACCCCGACCCTGCCCTGCCCGCCGTTTGCGGTCGGGCTCGACAATGCCAAATCAGTAAACGGCACCCGGCTCTCCCCGTACGAGTGGCTCACCTTTACGTTTCCCTTCAATCTGACCGGGAATCCGGCGGCGTCCATTCCGTGTGGATTTACAAAAGCAGGCTTGCCAGTCGGACTCCAAATTGTGGGACGGCGGTTTGACGATGCCGGGGTGCTACGTGCCTCCGCGGCGTTCGAGAAGATGTGCCCCTGGCAAGCGACCAAACCGGCCGTTGAGTAGGGATTGCAGGCCGAAGATGATCCCCGCCTAGCGTGCCGCTTCGACCCGCACGGTTACGATGTCGATATCGTGGTATTGCTGGTGGCGGACCGAGGCCGCAAAATGTTTCAATAGGCGGAGAGAAATCTCGTGCTCTTCGGGTGTGGTGCTCCCCTCACCGAGCAGGACCATGCGGTCTTCGAGATTTTCATCCCCGACCGCGGCCACAAATTCCAACTCGATTTCCGCGCCGTCGCCACGCCCAACAATAAAGAGCCGCCGCTTGTCGGGGGTGGTTTCATCCTCCGGCTGCACCAGACTCAGCAGCGTTTCCTCACCGGCCGCGCACAAGCGCTCCGTCGAGGCGGTATGCCAGCCGAAGCGCGAGGCCAGGTCCCGTAGAAACCCGTCGATCTTGGGCAGGGCCGTTATGTCCAGGTCCATTTCCAGGCGGTGGCGGCGCGGACCCGTCAGTTCCGTAAACAGGGTCAGGACGAGAACGGCCAGGCCGCCGGCTGTCATGCCATTGCCGAGCAGCGCCCCCCACTGCTCGCCGAGTTGGGCGGCAAAGATGTCCTGGTTCTGAAAGCCCGCGCCGAGCCAGAAAGAAATCCCGACCACTACGCCTTTCCGATAGTCGAGTCCGTCCTGCATGACGATCTTCATACCCTGGACGAAGAGCATACCCATCAGCACCATGACATAGGCGGCAACCACCGGGCTGGGAATGGCGAGGATCAGGGCGGACACCTTGGGCAGAAAGGCGAGAGCGATGAAGATGAGACCCAGGCTGACCCCGACGTTGCGCGCCGCCACGCCGGTTAATTCGGTGAGCGGGATGCTGCTCGAATAGGTCGTATTCGGCACAGTACTGGCCAGACCGGACAACAGATTGCCCAGGCCATCGGCGTTCACCGCACCCTGGACCGTGCGGAAATCGACCGCCCGGGGGGTGCGCCATGAGACGCGCTGAATGGCCACTGAATCGCCTATTGTTTCAATGGCACCGACCAGGGTCACAAACACGAAGGCCGGCAGCAGCACCCAGAACTCGCTCCCAAACGACAGGTCAAAGCCGGGCCAGCCGGATGTCGGCATGCCAATCCAATCCGCCTCGACCACGCGCGCAACATCATAGAGCCCGAAGAAAGAGGCAACCAGACAGCCCACCGCAATGCCGATGACCGGTGCCCAGAGCCGCCATACACCCGACGCACGCAATGCCAGCACCGCAATGGCGACCAGGGTGGCGGTGGCGGACACCGGCGCGGCTGCCGGCGACGTGCCCTCGGGCACGACCGACACCATCTGAAACGCGATGGGCATAATGGTCACGGCAATCAGCGCGACCACTGTGCCCGAAACAACCGGCGTAATGATCCGTCGTAAGAGCGATAGCCGAGTCGCCAGGGTGAACTGGAACAAGGAAGAGATAAAGATGAGCGTCGCCAGCAAGGCCGGCCCGCCCTTCACCAGGGCGGTGATGCACACCGCGATAAAGGCGCCGGAGGTCCCCATGATCAGGATGTGGCCGGCTCCGAAGCGCCCGACCCGGACGGCTTGCAGGACGGTGGTTGACCCGCTGATAATAAGCGCCGCAAAGATCGCCCAGGACAGATAGACCTCGCTCTGGTCGGCCGCCCGGATCACAATCGCGGGGGTCAATACTATCCCGGCCACTACCAGCATGGCCGCCTGAAAGCCGATACCGAAGGAGAGCAGGGGCGGTGGGTTTTCGTTGGGTTCGTAGCGAATGGAGTCTTTGCCGCGCGTTGTGTCTGATTCCATAGGTACACAATCTCGCTTGTTTAGCGGGCCGTATACATGGCGAGAGTCCCGCAGTTCTTGAACTGACGGGACTCTCATAGGTTGCGGGGCTAGGATTTGAACCTAGGACCTCGAGGTTATGAGCCTCGCGAGCTACCGGACTGCTCCACCCCGCGCAGGACAGCAATGCGGCTGGTGCCGCGTCGGATAGATGTAGCGCCCCGAAAAGATGGCGTCAAGACCAAAGTTAAGGTCGTGATTGCGCAGGCCTTTCAACCAGATGCTTCAGGCGTTTGACCTCTTGTGGGATCAGCATCCGGTAAGCACCCACCGGAACGTCTAAACTGAGCGGGCCGTACTGCACGCGGATCAATTTTTCCACCCGATAGCCGAGCGCCTCACACATCCGGCGCACCTCGCGGTTGCGTCCTTCGCGCAGCACCAGTTCGAGCCAGGTCTTCCGAGCCGTTGCCCGGAGAATATGCGCCTCGGCAGGGGCCGCGAGAGCGCCATCGTCCAATTGTACGCCGCGGCGAAGCTCGGCCAGCGCTCTGCTGGTGACGACACCACCGACCTTTGCCTGATAGGTGCGAGGCACCTGAAAACGGGGATGGAGAAGGCGTTCCGTCAGCGCGCCGTCATTGGTCAGCAGCAGCAGCCCGGATGAGTCATAGTCAAGACGACCGACCGGAAAGAGACGTTCGCGAACACCGGAGAGCAAATCGCGGACCGTTGGACGCCCCTCTGGATCTTTGAGGGTGCTGACCACACGCGGTGGTTTATGCAGCAGGAAATACAGCCAACCGGTAGGCAAATCGATCAGGTGCCCATCAACTTCAATGCGATCCTGTCGCGGGTCCGCCGTTGTTCCCAGACGCGTGACCGTTTGTCCATTCACCCGGACTCGACCGGCCTGGATCAACCGCTCCGCTGCCCGTCGCGAAGAAATCCCCGCCTGACTCAGGATCTTCTGGAGCCGTTGAGTCTGGGCTGTCTTCTGCGTGCGCATTTGCCGTTGGCTCATGAATGTCGGGCAACGGGGGGAGGTCTCTAATACTCTCCAGGTTGAAAACTTCAAGAAACTGCTGGCTCGTCCCGTATATCCACGGCCGGCCGGGTACATCTTTACGCCCCAGGACGGTAATGAGCTTGCGGGTGAGGAGCGAGTTTAACACGCCGTCCACATCGACGCCACGAATGGCTTCAATCTCAATCTTGGTCAAGGGTTGACGATAGGCAATAATGGCGAGCGTTTCGAGGGCCGCGCGGCTCAACTTGACCGGTTTATCCCGACCTAGGGCTTTCACATAGTCGGCATAGTCGGCAACCGTCCGAAACTGATAGCCGCCCGCGACTTCTCGGAGCCGCACCCCTCGGTAGGGGCCGGTATATTCGGCGCGCAGGGCGGCAAGGGCTTCCTTCACCTCTGTCTTGGTTGCGCCAGTGACCTCAACCAGACGGCGAAGCGGCAGGGGCACGCCGGATGCAAATAGCAGACTTTCGACGATCGCCTTGATGTGATCTGTTTTCATAGGTGTCCGAGCGCCTCGGGTAAGGGCTCCTCTGGGCTCGAAGAGGAAACGTGTCCAGCTTTATACGACATCATTGGAGGACACGTTTCCTCTTACCGCCAGGGAGGCAACGATCGGGCCAAAGGGATTCTCTTGGCGCACCTGGATCATCCTATTGCGGGCCAGTTCGAGAACGGCCAGGAAGGTCACCAGGACCTGCAGGCGGGTTGAATTCTGGGGAAAAAGCTGCTCGAAGAACACCTCTCCTTTTTCCCGTAAGGTATCAAGCACCGCACGCAGTCGATCCCGCAAAGACACATGCTCAAGCATGATCTGATGCGCCTCTTGAGAGTCTGCGCGTGTCATCACATCCTGCAGAGCATCGAGCAGATCGCCCAGCGACAAGTCATACACGACATCGTCTTTACCATCCGGCTCGACGGGCATGGGTGGGCGAATAAACACGTCGCGGTTGAGCATCTCCCGACCTATCAGCGTCTCGGCTGCTTCTTTGAAGCGTTGGTATTCGAGCAGTTGTCGAGCCAACTCCGCGCGCGGGTCTTCACCCTCCTCTTCTTCGGGGGTTTCCTCAAGAGGCAGCAGGAGACGCGATTTGAGGTAGAGCAGGCTCGCCGCCATCACCAGGTATTCTCCTGCGATGTCAAGATCGAGCTGTTTGAGAAGGTCGAGGTAGGCTAAATACTGATCGGTAATTTCAGCAACAGGGATATCGGGCAACTCCACCTCGTTCTTCTTGACGAGATGGAGCAATAAGTCGAGCGGTCCCTCAAAGACGTTGAGCTTAACGCGATAAAACATGGAAAGGGCTTTGTCGGCTGGACACTCTTCGCCGTTCGTCATTTCCCATGTGGCAAAAGGGAGGGCCGACACCGTCTCACCAACTCTGGTGGCCTGACCCTTCCGTCACCTTACACACCAACAACCTCCCGCACCTCCGCCATGGTTTGACGGGCGATTTCGTGAGCCTGACGCTCCCCTTCCCGGAGGACGTCGCGCACATCGTCGCGGTGGTTTTCCCAGTACGTTCGTTTTTCCCTGAATTGTGCCAAATCGTCAAGCACATGCTTGATCATAATCTTCTTGCATTCAAGACAGCCGATATCCGCGGTTTTACACCCGCTTGTGACAAATTCGATTTCTTCCGGCGTACAGTAGAGGCGGTGCAGGTGAAAAGCCGGGCAGTCGGCCGGGTCGCCAGGGTCACGTCGGCGCGCTCGGCGTGGGTCGGTCATCATCCGCGACAGTTTCGTATCGACCTCCTGCGGCGGGTCTGAGAGGACGACCGCGTTGCCATAGCTCTTGCTCATTTTGCGGCCGTCAACGCCAAGAATCTTTGGAATCTCCGTAAGCAGAGCCTGGGGCTCGGGAAAGACCCTGGTCTCGTAGACGGCATTAAAGCGCCGGGCAATCTCGCGGGTCAACTCGATATGCGGCACTTGATCGACCCCGACCGGAACCCGCTGCGCCTTATACATCAGGATGTCGGCGGCCTGGAGGACAGGATAGCCGAGCAACCCGTAGTGAATCGTGGTCACCGCAGCCTCATCATCAGAGTCAATAAAGCCCAGTTCACGCGCTTGCTCTTTGACGGTAGGGTTCCGAATCAGCCACGGCGTCGGCGTAATCATCGAAAACAAGAGGTGCAGCTCGGCATGCTCCTTCACATCAGACTGACGGAAAATCACAGACTGGTTGGGGTCGAGCCCAACGCTTAGCCAGTCAATTACCATCTCTTCGGTATTGCTCCGAATGCTCTCGGCGTCCGTCTTCCCGGTGGTCAGGGCGTGCCAGTCGGCCACAAAGAAAAAACACCGGTACTCGCTCTGGAGCCGGACCCAGTTGGTCAGCGTACCGTGTAAATGTCCAAGATGAAGCTTACCGGTTGGACGAAATCCACTCACAATCGTTTGCCGCATCGGTGTGGTGTCGGTCATGCAGAAAATCTCACAAGAGAGTGTTGAGGACAAAGAGCACCGGCGGTTGAAGTATGTCGCCAAGAATCCCGGTCATCAACAGGAATATCACGATCAACATGCCATAGGGCTCAAGCCTGGCGAGCACCAGAGCCGGCTGCCGAGGCAGCAGTCCGGTGGCGACCCGCCCGCCGTCGAGCGGCGGGAGCGGAAACAAATTAAAGACGGCGAGTACAACATTGATCAGGACGCTATTCAACAGGTTGCGGGCGACCAGTCCATCGGTGATGAGTTGGAGGGACAGCAGGAACTTCAGCGCAAAGGCGGACAGTCCGGCTAATATCAGGTTCATGATCGGACCAGCCGCGGCCACACGGACCATATCTCGTCGGGGGTTGCGCAGATTCGTAAAGTCTACGGGAACGGGCTTGGCGTAGCCAAACAGAAACGGCGCGCCAGTCATGATCAGCAGGAAGGGTAATAAGAGGGTTCCAAGCAGATCGATATGGGCAATTGGATTCAGGGTCAGGCGACCCATTCGGGCAGCGGTCGGATCACCCAGCAGATAGGCGCTATAGCCATGCGCGAGCTCGTGCAAGATGACCGCCACAAGGACCGGCAGTACCCAAATGGACAGTTGCTGCACCACGCCTGAGACATCCATTATTTTCAGTCTATAGACTCCATTTTCCCGACACAAGGCGTGAGGAAACGAGAAAAGCGCAGAAGGCTACAACTCACATGTCCCATTCAAAGCGTAGTCGAACAGGTCGAAGGTGCTAAGCCGGATGGTTGCCGCGCGGGTATGGTACGCCTCGGAAACTGGCTCGGAAAGGATAAATGGGACCACCTGCTCCGCGCGCCCTCCATGAGAGCGGAGCGGTGCATCGCCTAACTCGGACAAGTCATGATCTCGTTCGGCCGCCCCAATGGCCGTGTGTTGGTCGCCAAGCACAAGGAGGTCGGCCTCGCGGTCGGGCGGCAGGAGAAACCGCTCGCACGCGGCGAACCTATCATAAACCGCTTCAACCCCAGGAATGTCTGCGATGATAGCCTGCACGGCAGCCCGGTCCGTATCAAGACAGTAGACGCGGACACAAGACCCCAACGCCCCATGATGGACCACATAGGGATCAGTAATCGGACAGATTACGCGTGTCTTGCCCTGACCACAGCTCGTATTCAGAATATCCTGGAGAAACACGACTCGTGGTTTGGCATTCATGCCATGGTCGGCGGTGAGAGCGACCATGGCTCCCGCTTCAGCCAGCCGACCACACACAAGGTCAAGCGCGGCATAGAACGCGTTCGCTTCCGCGCTCCCCGGTGCATGTTTATGCTGGACATAGTCGCTCAGCGAGAGATACATCAACCCCGGTCGGTACTGTTCGAGCAGGGCGAGGCCAGCTTCTAGGACAAAGAGTGACAGCTCGGCAGAGTAGACATCGGGCTGTGGACGGCCAATCCGCTGGCAAACGTTCTCAATACCGTGCACGGGGATGGTACAGTCTTCCGCCTTTTCGGCAGAGAAACATATACCGTCGGCGATTCCGTAGCCAAGCAAACGGCGCAGTTTCTCTTTGGCGGTAATGACGATGACTTTGACCCCGCTGTGGGAGAAGCGCGCCAGCAGGGTTTCTGAACGGAGCTGGTGGGGATCGGTCATCATGACTGTCTGTCCGGTTGTCGGATCGAGAAAATAATTCCCTGAAATCCCGTGCACAGCGGGCGGACTGCCCGTGACAATGGATAGATTGTTCGGATTCGTAAACGTTGGGACGACCGCGTCCGCCCAGGTGCCAAACCCTTTGGTGAGAAAACGCTGGATGTTGGGCAGAATGTTCCGGGCCAGGCCAGTCTTGATATAGGCTGGATCACACCCGTCTATACAGATCACGACCACAGGCCGATGCGGGAAGGCGTAGGCACGTTGGTCCAGGTACACTGTTTGAATGTGTCGACCCTGCTCCTGTTCTGGCATACGCCTCTGTCAACTCCTCATGATTACGGTACTGCCTTTTGGAGTATTCCGTATAGCAGCCCACTGTCAGAAAAGGGACTCCCTTTGGTGCTCGTCCACTCGATTCGGGTTCGCGAGGAGCATAGCTAACTGGTTGCAGGGGATTCTCGGAGGCTTTAAGATACACAGCCTGAATAAAGTTTCTGGGGGAACGGAGAGGCGCGGGTAAAAAACTATTGAGCCCACCTTTGGGACGGTGGGATGTTGGCAAAAGAGTAAACGTGTCCAGCCTCTCATGTCTAGTGGAGGACACGCTTACTCTTTTCAGTAGTTTGTAAGGCAGGATATTATGCAAGACGGGCAACGTCGTGTCGTCATTACTGGGCTAGGGGCGGTCACTCCACTGGGCACTGGAGTGGAGAAAAACTGGCAAGCACTGCTTGAGGGACGCTCTGGGGTAGGACCGTTAACCCGCTTTGATGTTTCAGACTTTCCCACGCGGATCGCTGGCGAGGTCACCGACTTCACACCCACCGATTTTATCGAGAAAAAAGAGGTCAAAAAGATGGACCTCTTCATCCAGTACAGTGTGGCCGCGGCCCAGATGGCAATGGATGAGGCTAAGGTCCCAATCACGCCGGACAATGAGGATCTGGTGGGGTGTATTATCGGGGTGGGGATTGGTGGGCTCACCAGTATTGAAGAGAATCATCTGCTCTTTCTCGATACCCGGCTCAAGCGCGTTTCTCCCTTCTTTATCCCCAAGCTGTTGAGCAACCTGGCACCCGGCCAAATCTCTATTCGCTATGGCGCCAAAGGTATTAATTATACGCCAACGAGTGCCTGCTCTTCTGGTGCGCATGCCATTGGTGAAGCGTACCGGGCCATTCGACTGGGCGACCAAGACGCCGTTATTGCCGGGGGAGCAGAGGCGGCGCTGACCCCGTTAGGGCTCGGCGGCTTTATTGCCATGCGGGCAGTCTCGACGCGGAACGACGCACCTGAGGGAGCCAGCCGTCCGTTTGACAAGAATCGTGACGGCTTTGTCATGGCCGAAGGCGCCGGTATCGTTGTGTTGGAGGAGCTCGAATTCGCAAAGAGTCATGGGGCAACCATCTACGCTGAAGTGATCGGCTACGGTGCCAATGGGGACGCGCATCATATCACCGCGCCCTCGCCCGAAGGTGAGGGCGCAGTCCGGTGCATGCGGATGGCCCTCCGGAGCAGCGGACTTGATCCAACCGAGATCGATTACGTCAATGCACACGGGACCTCAACACCGTATAACGACGCGACCGAAACCTTGGCCCTGAAGAGAGTCTTTGGAGAACACGCCACAAAGCTCGCGATCAGTTCGACCAAGTCCATGACCGGCCATTTACTTGGGGCTGCCGGTGGCGTCGAAGCCGTCTATTCCGCTTTGGCGCTCCATCATCAGATCATACCGCCAACCATTAACTATGAGGAACCTGATCCAGAGTGCGACTTAGACTATGTGCCCAATAAGTCCCGCTCGACACCTGTCCGGGCCGTCTTATCCAATTCCTTCGGCTTTGGAGGGACCAACGCCTGTCTCGTCTTTCGCAAATGGGATAACGATCAGAACGGGCAGAGCACGAATCAGTAGAACGGCGGCCGGTATAACGAGAACACTGGGACCGAAGCAATCAGAACCTGCCTTGAGCGAAACAGTATGAGACGTATTGATTGGCCTGATCTCGCTGGGCAAGAAGGATTAAAGAGGTAGCGCATGGGCGCACGTATTATCGGCACGGGTTCCGCCGTCCCTTCAACCTGTCTCACCAATGATGATCTGGCCGGGCGGGTTGACACCAATCATAAATGGATCGTCACCCGAACCGGGATACAGGAAAGACGTGTCATCCGAAAGGATGAGGCTTTGCTCGACCTCATTCACGCGGCAAGCGAAACAGCACTCAAGGCGGCTGGTCTGACTGCGCAGGACTTGGATGTGGTTCTGATCGCCACGGTCTCTGGGGAGTATGCCTTTCCCTCCACAGCCTGCTTACTCCAAACGCGCCTTGGCGTGGATAATATCCCCGCCTTTGATGTTGCGGCAGCCTGTGCGGGGTTTGTGTACGGCATGTCGGTTGCCCATAGCTACCTCAAAAGCGGCGAGTATAATCGTATCCTGCTGGTTGGCGCAGATGCTCTGAGCTCCATGGTTAACTGGGGAGACCGGACGACCTGCGTGCTGTTCGGGGATGGTGCCGGGGCGGTCGTGTTGGAAAATCAGTCAAACGATCAAGGCCTGCTCAGCACTGTCGTCGAGTCCAGCGGAGCCCTGTGGCAGCTGCTCCACGTTCGGTCCGGTCTACGGCAAACGTTTGATCAGGCCGGGGAACAGGAGCCGGACTGGGGGATTCAGATGAAAGGCCCCGAACTGTTCAAGGTCGCCGTTCGCGCCCTGTCCGACGTGACAAAAAAGGCCCTCGAAAAAGCTGGCCTGGCTCCAGAAGATATCACGCTGATGGTTCCCCATCAGGCGAATCTGCGTATCATCCAAGCGGTGGCCGACCGCCTGGGAGCAAGCATGGACAAGGTGCACTGCAATGTGGATCGTTTCGGAAACACCTCTGCGGCTTCCATTCCGATAGCTCTGGATGAGGCTGTTCGAGCAGGCAAAGTCCACGCGGACGATATTGTCGTGCTCAACGGCTGTGGGGGCGGACTCACCTGGGGGGCGTCGGTTGCACGCTGGTAGGATCGCGCCGCCGCGGGTTGATTAAGCAATCGACTTTTCAAGACTTTCCTGTTGCGAGAGAAGGGGAACTGATCTTATCAGGCATTATACGTGCCTGGATCCGTCATCGCCGGCGCACCTCCCTGGTTGGGGTCGAGAAAGGCCAGCACACGCTTTCCTGACGACTTGTCCATCCAGCGGCGCAGTCGTTGCTCAAGCACCAGCCGCAGCTGATAGTCACGCTTGATATTAGCCACGACTTCTTCAGCGCTTCTGCCCGTCAGCGGTGTCGATTTCCGTTTTCCTCTTCGGAGTCCTGCCGAGGAGCGAGACTTCACGAGTAAAGGGCGATACCGGCCGCTTTGCTTGTGATACGCTCGCCAGACCGATGCAGACCGGTCGCGGACGAGACGCAGCGTCTGTTTTTCGTTCTCCCAATACTGGTGTTTAGGGGTACTGCCGTAATATAGAATCTCTTGCGCAGAAGCCGTTCGCCCCATAGCATCCCCCACGAGGTTCTCTCGCTGGTTCCGGCTACTAGTATAAGGGGAAAGGCGTGTGGAAAGAAAGAGAAGGGGAATTTTCTCGGTGCCAGAAGAAGGCCGCTAGCCGGTTTCGAGTCGGAGGTCCATGGCTTGCGTCGAGTAGGGTTCGGGCAGCGGGCAGCGTGGAGCCTTGGCCCAGAGTCCTTCAAGATTGTAAAATTCTCGGACTGTTTCGTAGAAAATATGGACAATAACATCCCCAAAATCCATGAGGACCCATTGTCCGTGCGAAACGCCTTCAAGGGCTAAGGGGCGATGGCCTTCCCGCCGGAGAGCCCCCTCAATGGCTTGGCTGATCGTCTGCACTTGAATATCCGACCGTCCGGTGCAAATCACAAAATAAGAGGCAACAGACGTCAAGGCTTCGACGTCAAGGACAACGAGGTCGTAGGCCTTTTTGTCCAGCGCAGATTGCGCGCACCACAGGGCTTTTTGCCAGCTGTCGTCAGCTTTCAAAGGAAAGAGCCTCTTGGGTGCCATAGAGGGCGTGCGTCGCGATATAGTCCGCCACGGCGGGCGGGAGCTGGCAGAGTGTGGGCCGACCAACGCGAAGGTTGTCACGGATGCTGGAGGCCGAAATATGGAGACCGTTCAGTGTATAGAGCGTCAATGTATGCCCTGATTCGTGCTGGTATCTCTGCTGGATCGAATCATACCAAAAGGCGGGCCGAAGAGCAACGGGAAGGAGTTGATCAAGTGGTGGAGTGGGAACCCCGGGACGCGAGGTGACAATCAGATCGCATAAGCTGGGAATCTCCAGATAGTCCTTCCAGGTCTCTATCTCACAGAACGCATCCATCCCGATAAGAAAGGCGAGAGAGGCCGATGTTTCCCTTGTCCGAAAGGCGCGTATCGTATCAATCGAAAACGAGGGGCCGGCGCGGTCGAGTTCGATACGAGAGGCAAAGAAGGCCGGGTTGGCAGCAACTGCCCGCTCCACCATATTGTAGCGATGGTGGGCAGGGGCGATATCCGTTGGGCGCTTGTGCGGAGGAGAAGCAGAAGGAATGAAGTATATGCGGTCAAGCGTAAACGCTGCGCAGACTTCTTCCGCACTGCGTAAATGACCCAAATGGATGGGGTTAAACGTTCCGCCGAACAGCCCGACTTTCATACGTGAGAATCTGGAAGAGTCAACGGGCCCTCTAACTTATATAAAGCGGTTGGCTCGGTGACTCTTTTTCGTCTGTTATGCTCGTATCTGGCCATCTCCGTAGACCACATATTTATAGGTTGTCAGCTCACGCAGGCCCATGGGCCCCCTGGCGTGGAGTCGGTTCGTCGAAATGCCGACCTCAGCCCCGAATCCGAACTCAAAGCCATCGGTGAAGCGCGTTGAAGCGTTTGCATAGACCGTCGCAGAGTCGACCTCACGCAGAAACCGCCGGACGTGTGAGTAATCTTCGCTCACGATGCAATCGGCTAGTCCTGACCCGTTGGTATGAATAAAATCCAGCGCCTCATCAAGCGAGCGCACCACTTTGACTGAGAGAATTTTATCAAGATATTCGGTTTGCCAATCCGTCTCAGTCGCGACGCCCACCTGAGGGACGATCTGGCGCGTCTGGTCACAGCCGCGAACCTCGACACTCTCTTGTTCGAGTCGCGCAACGAAGTCTGGGAGGAAACGGTGGGCAACGGCTTCATGTACCAGCAGGTTCTCCATAGCATTGCACACCCACGGCCTTTGTGCCTTGGCATTCAGGCAAACTTGGTGTGCCTTTTCAATATCAGCCGCGGCATCGACATAGGTGTGACATATGCCGGAGAAATGCTGAATCACCGGGATGGCGGAGGCGCGCGTGACGGCGCGGATCAACTCCTCTCCGCCGCGCGGAATAATGACATCAATATAGCGATCTTGCTGGAGGAGAAAGGAGACGGCCTGTCGATCGGTCGAGCGAACCAGTTGAACCGCCCCGTCCGGCAAGCCCGCTTCGGCAAAGGCCTGGGTCAGCACATCAACAATGGCACTGTTGGTCGCAAACGCCTCCGATCCCCCTTTCAGCACAACCGCATTGCCAGCCTTGAGGCACAGGCCGGCGGCATCGGCCGTGACATTCGGCCGCGACTCGTAAATAATCCCGACAACGCCGAGCGGGACGCGGATTTGGCTGATTTCCAGGCCATTTGGTCGCTTCCAGGTGGCGACTGTTTCCTCGACCGGGTCCGGCAGATCGACCATAATTTCGAGCCCTGTGGCCATGGCGTGTATGCGCGTTTGGTTCAGCGTCAGCCGATCGAGCAACGCGGCAGATAAGCCCTTGTCTTTTCCTCGGGCAACGTCCTGGGCATTGGCAGTCAGCAAGACTTCCGTCTGCTCCCGGAGTTGCTGAGCAGCGGCGAGAAGCGCCTGATTCTTCGTGTGTGTTGATACGGTAGCCAATATTCGGGCGGCTTTTTTTGCGGTTTGGGCTAATGTGACCACCATATTTTCAAGACTCATCGCCTCTTCCTTTGTGTCTTTTCTCTAGTCTTGTAGCAAGGCCAAGTCGTCACGATGAATCACTTCATCGCCCACCTTATAGCCGAGGGCCTGTTCAATTTGACTCGTGTGCACGCCTTGAATCTGCCTCAGAGCCACAGCGCTATAGTTCACTAGGCCACGAGCAAATTCATCTCCGTGGTCGTCGAGACAGGTCACACAGTCCCCTTCCTCAAAGCTTCCAGATACTCCACGCACCCCGGCAGGTAGCAGACTCCTCCCATCCTGCCGAATCGCTGCCGCTGCCCCGGCATCAAGACGGAGTGAGCCAGCCGGCTTTAACGTGTAGGCGATCCAGTGTTTCCGACTCGCAATCCTATCCGAAACTGGCAGAAACAGCGTGCCGGCTTCCCGTTGCGGGTCAAAAACCGCATAGAGCTCTTCATTGTTCCTACCATCTATAAGAAGAGAGGGAATACCTGACAGGGCCGCCTTTTGCGCGGCTTCGATTTTAGAAGTCATCCCGCCGCGGCCCAGCGGGCCAGCTTGCCCGCACCGCTGCATCAATTGTTCGTCGAACCGCTCGACCAGAGCAATACGTTTTGCGTGCTGGTCCAGACGGGGGTCTGTTTCGTATAAACCCGCAACATCGCTCAAGATGATCAGCAGATCCGCCTCGACAAGAACGGCGACTTGGGCGGAGAGATTATCGTTATCGCCAAACTGGATTTCTTCAACCGCCACCGTGTCATTCTCATTGACAATGGGCACGACCCCGGATTCGATCAGAGTCAAAAGGGTATGCTTGGCGTTCAGATAGCGTCGTCGGTTGGCCAGATCGTCATGGGTGAGAAGAATCTGCGCCACCCGGATGGCATGCTGCGAAAAGCATTCTTCGTACAACGCCATGAGCGTAATCTGTCCAATGGCTGCGGCCGCTTGTTTCGCCGGTATCGTCCTCGGGCGCTGTTTCATATTGAGTGCACCCATTCCCGCAGCAACGGCTCCCGAAGTGACTAAGACCACCTCCACCTGTTGCAGGGTGGAAAGGATCGTCGCGAGTTGGCGAACCCGTGGAGCGTAGACACCGTCTCCATCGGACAGCACACTGCTCCCGACTTTCACCACAATACGCCTCGTCTTCGTAAGAATACGCGCTTTATGTGTGAGCTGGATATTACAATCACTCATGGTGGGGAATCCTCAGTCTCCCCTTCGTCGCCCGTCCGGTGTTGTCTCTGTTCGAGCAGATGGGTAATTGCTCTCACCAATTCCTGTTTCCCCTCCCCCGTTGCCGCAGAGATGAGATGTAATGTTTTCTCATGCCGAGCAAAAACCTCCTGCACCTCAGGAAACCGGTCGCGGGTGGTCGGCAGGTCAGCTTTTGTGACGGCCACGATCTGCGGACGTCGAGCCAGGACAGTATCAAAAGCGGCGAGTTCACTATTGATGACGCGGTGGTCGGCATACGGATCACGTGCTGGATCAGATATATCAAGAAGATGAACCAGAATAGAAGTCCGCGAGAGATGGCGCAGAAAGCGCACGCCCAACCCATGTCCGGCATGCGCCCCCTCAATGAGCCCCGGCACGTCAGCCATGACAAATGAGCCCTCATCGCCATAGCGGACAACGCCAAGGTGCGGAACGAGGGTTGTAAAGGGAAAATCGGCAACCCGCGGACGTGCGGCAGACACAGCGGAGATCAGCGTCGACTTCCCGACGTTGGGAAACCCTACCAGGCCAACATCCGCCAATAAGCGGAGTTCCAGCTGGATCTGCCGCGTCTCTCCGGGCAGCCCCGGCTGGGCGAACCGGGGGGCCCGATTGGTGGAGGTGGCGAAAGAGGCGTTCCCTCTTCCGCCTTTTCCGCCGTGAGCGACCACGACCTGTTGCCCGGCAGTTCGCAGGTCGGCGAGTATTTCTCCACTCTCCATATCGCGCGCAATAGTTCCGGCCGGGACGGGAAGAATGAGGGCCTTTGCGTTTTTCCCGTGTTGATCCTTACCCCGTCCATGATCGCCCCGTGCCGCTTTGACGTGATGCCGATGGGCGAGCTCAAGCAGGGTGTTGCGTTGCGGATCGACGCACAGGATGACGTCTCCGCCATTGCCGCCATTGCCGCCGTTTGGTCCCCCCCAGGGCCGAAACTTCTCGCGCAGAAAGCTGACACAGCCGCGCCCGCCATCACCGGCCTTTACTGTCATGGTCACTTCGTCAACGAAGTTCATAGCCCATGTATATCAGGAATAGGGGACCGAAGCAGGCCAATAAAAAAAGCCCCGAAGTGGGGCTTTTCCTGTAACCTTGTGTTCGCGCGTGCGGCCGAACGGATTACTGCGGGTAGACGCAGACCCGCTTGCGCGCTTTGCCCATACGTTCAAACTGGATCACTCCGTCAGTCTTGGCAAACAGCGTATAATCTCGTCCCATGCCAACATTAGTTCCTGGGTAGATACGCGTTCCGAGCTGACGAACAATAATATTCCCTGCCTTTGCAAATTGTCCGGCATAAAGCTTGACGCCGCGGCGCTGTCCTGGGCTGTCTCGGCCATTCCGACTGGAGCCTTGTCCTTTTTTATGTGCCACGTTTATCCTCCCAGGTTGATCGATTTGACCTGCACGGCCGTAAAGTGCTGCCGGTGGCCATGTTTGCGACGATACCCCTTGCGCCGCTTCTTCTTAAAAACAATAATCTTTTTCTCTTTTCCATGCTCAACAACGCGAGCCGTCACGGAAGCGCCAGACACAAGCGGGGTACCAATTTGGACCGCGCCCTCAGCCGAGGTGAGCAACACATCAGGGAACGTAATATCACTCCCGACTTCTCCCGGGAGAGACTCCACCCGCAGGAGCTCGCCCTGCGTCACTCGATATTGTTTTCCACCCGTACGAATTACTGCGTATGACATCTCCCGTTACCTATGCGAGCGTGTTTTTTCTGTCAACTCCCAGGCCTTCGTCACGCAGCGCTCAGAGCGTGGCGAATGGCCTCGGGAATGGGCTGAGGCTGGTCCTGTGGATTCACAAAAACTGCGGTGATCAACCCACTGACGCAGCGCTCTCCAGCTCGGTGGATCTCCCCGGCAAAGGTAATGGAGGTAGTTCCAATCCGCTCAACCCAGACTTTTACCTCAATTGGCTCATCAACAAAGAGGGGAGCATAAAATGTTGCCGAAACATTTACCCGCGGTAGCCCTGATATCTTGCGATGGTCGGACAGCGGGAATCCGGCTTGTCGCATCAATTCCCACTCGGCTATCTCAAAATACCGAAACGCTGCCGTGTAATGAATACGGCCCGACGCATCGGTATCGACCCACCGCACTCGAAGTTTTTCCGTATGGGAGAGCATGGTTTTATAGGGGCTTTTGAACGGGAAGTCGCGTATTCCCAAAGGATAGGAACAAAATAGGGAGGCCCAAGACAGGCAATTACGCCTGTGGCTCAACGGCCGCGCTGGCAGCGGTTTGAATCCGTGGGATGGCCGTATAGATCCGGCTCTCAGGTCCGTTCTGTACACTCAGCCTAGCGAGATACTCTTCCAGCTTCTTTCGTATTGCCGCGAGCTGTGGGTCAGGCCGCGCTGCAGGCGGTCTTTTTTGCCCGGCAAAGATATTCTGTGTCGGCACTTTTTTCAATGGATTGATATACCGACCGTTTTTATGCATCTCAAAGTGCAGGTGCGGGCCGGTTGCGGCCCCTGAAGACCCGACATAGCCGATGACCTGTCCCCTTTTTACAAAGGTTCCGGCTCTCACTCCTTTTTTGATGCGTCGCAGGTGGGCGTATGCCGAACTATAGGGTCCAGCATGGTCAATCTTGAGAAAACGGCCATAGTTGCCTTTCCAGCCGGCGTAAGTAACCTTGCCATCTGCCACCGCGCGTACCGGTGTTCCCGTTGGGGCGGCGAAATCCACGCCACGGTGGGGACGTTTCCGTTTGTAAATGGGATGCATCCGGGCATCGCTAAAAACCGACGAGATACGGGTGAATCGGACAGGGTAGCGCAGAAACTGCCGCCCAACCCCAATCCCTTCTTCCACGTCGAAAGGAAAGACGAGGTGTCTTTTCCCCTTGTTCACGATTTCTGCGGCAAGCACTTTACCATGCTTCACTGCTTGCCCGTTATGCTGAATTTCCTCAAAAATGATTTTGAATGGGTCACCCGGCTGAAGGTCGTATGAAAGGTTCAGATCCCAGCCCATATCTGCCACCGCATCGATGATACCGGCCGGGACACCTATTTTTCTGGCTGCCCAACCCAAACTATGGGTAATGCGGCCACCAACGGCACGCCAGACAAGGGTCGTGGGAGTGGTCTCGATTCGTGACTGAATGTGCCCGCTCTCATCCTGCTCAAACACGAGTGAAGTGTCCTGATTAATACTACAGGAAACGGTTCGCAGCGTTGGCGTCCCATTGTGATCGGGCTCATAGGAAAACGTTATGGTGCGTCCAACTTGCAACCTCCGCACCTCAGCCCTTTGTTGCGCCGCACTGATCCATGCGGCGGTCTGTTGAGGCGAGAGCCCTTCTTCTTTCAGAATCCCCCCAAACGTCTCGTGCGGCTTAATGGCATGCACGATGTGGTGCGGCATGCCTATCGGCGTTACTAGCTCAGGCAACGGGGGAAGGGTAACGAGAACGGACGGGGCCGTGTCTTCTTTCTCTTCCGGAGTCGGTTGCGCTCCGGTCGAAGCCGGCTCTACATGACCCGGAACATCGCTTCTTTGCTGAATCTCGTTCAAACGTTGTTGGACCTGAGCGGTCACCTCGTTTTTGGCAAAAGAAGGGTCAACGGCCGGGTTTGCCGCCCGAACAATAAACCCAAGGAAGCCGACTGCCAGGATAGGGGCGATAAGCAGCGCCTGAACGTGGCCGTTCTGGCGTCCGGGGAAGATAGAGAGTATTTCCTTGCAATACTCCAGCCATCGGCTTTGCATGGTCACAAAAGTTGCCAGCAGAGCGCAGAAAAGTCAAGGAGATATCGCCCGACATTGTTTCGCCGCCATACCGGTGGTAGGTTGGGCGGCGGTGAAAAAAGTCCTGCCTCTTATTGCGTGTTTTATTATTGGCGTCAGCGGACTCACTGCCTGTTACGTCTATGCCCGGCTCAACACCCCAGGTCCGCCTTTAGCGGCCCCTGCTCGAATCTTTATCTCTCCGGGCAGTACCCTCCAACAAACAGCGCAGATGCTTGTTGCCGAAGGCATACTGGTAAGCGTTCAGCCATTTCGTTTCTGGGCGCAATTCATAGGTAAAGATCGCTCCATACAAAGTGGGGAGTATATCCTAGAAACCCCGCTGACCCCGCGGAGGTTGCTCGAAACGTTGACCCAAGGACAGGTCATCCATCACATGGTTACCATTCCGGAAGGACTGACACTCAAACACATTGCCAAAAGACTGGAAGACCAAGGGTTTGGTCCTCAAGAGCAATTCCTGTCTCTGAGCATCTCTCCTCAGTTCTTAGCCAAATGGGACCTCCAGGAATACGGACTTGAAGGCTACCTGTACCCGGACACCTATTTTTTTTCAAAGCAAAGCTCTGCTGTGGATATCCTGGGACGTATGGTCACACGTCTGTATGAAGTCTTCACCCCGGCCATGCAACAGCAGGCCCAGGAGTTGGGGTTCTCCCAGCATGAGGTTCTGACCCTGGCCTCGCTCATTGAGAAAGAGACCGGGGCCGCAGAGGAACGTCCGCTGATTGCCGGAGTCTTTCACAATCGGCTCCGTCAAAATATTCCACTCCAGTGTGATCCAACCGTCATCTACGGCATTCCAAACTTTGACGGGAATCTGACACGCCGCCATCTACGTACGCCCACGCCGTATAATACCTATCTGTTTACCGGTCTTCCGCCTGGCCCAATTGCCAACCCGGGGCTCGCGGCTATTCAGGCCGTCCTCTCCCCAGCCGAAACGAACTACCTCTATTTTGTTGCCAGGGGAGATGGCACCCACGTGTTCTCTTCCCGGCTCGCGGATCATAATCGCGCGGTTCGCCGGTTTCAGAAACGTGGCTCGCGTAATGGATAGCTTATCCCAACTCTTCACCACGACGGCTCGTCGTGTGCTGTGGCAGCGGAGCGTCAATACCCTCGGTTTTTTTCTCCCCCTAGGGACTGCGATTTTTTTCCTGGGATACAGTCTGATCCTGGCATGTGCGCTACCCATCGAATTTGCTTTTCTTCCACCCGTCGTCGTCTTCGGTTTTCTACTACAATCCCTCAGACAGGGGAAAAAGAGCTACCCGGACGAGAGCATTGCCCGCCTGCTGGATGAGAAGACGGCTGGCCAGGAGCGCTTCCTCACTCTGGCAACCCTGCCATCTTCCTCAGACTTCTTGGCCCAGGTTCGGAGCCAAGCCGCCCGGAAGGCCGCCTTCTTCGTTCCCGAGCGCGACCTGCCCTTCCATCTCGACAGGCGGGTTCCGTTTGCGTGTGTCGGCGCAGTCCTGAGTGGCCTGCTCTTCTTGTTTTTACCATCCGGCAGCGCTGCCCTGGCTCCAAGTGGCCCCTCACCTGTTGCGCCGACGACTGAGACCCTGCTCCAGAATATTGAAGATATGGCCCGGCAGTTGGTCCGTTCACAGTCTTCCCCTGAAGAACAGCAAGTCGGAGCACAACTCCTCGTCCTCTCTCAGGATCTCAAGAATCCAACTCTGACCCCTCAGGAGAAGATGCGCCTGATTGACGAGGCGCAAAAACGCATGAATCTGCCACTGCCGATACCGCAGATTCTTCCGCTTGACCTCAAAATCTTTGGGAGCGACAGCAAACAAGACGATAGTCCAGGCAACCAGGGCGATAGCCCACAGCCGGAGCACACACCACTGGCGAAAACGAATGAAAATCTGGAGCAACTCAAGAAGTCGCTGTCTGCTCAGAGGAACGAGACGCAACCGGGCGGGCAGAATACAAATCAGACGGATCAGTCAGACAATCAACAGTCACAGCAGCAAAATACCCCCCAGGAATCCGGCGGTGGCATCAAATTTGACCGGCCCCAGCCTCAAGAACAAAAAGGTAAGCAACAGGCCCAACAGAATACATCCGGTCAACAGCAACAAGCACCGCAACCCGGCCAACAACCGGACGCCCAGCAGCCACCTTCCGGGGTAGACCCACACAAAGCAGGACGTGAACAGCACCGTCACGCCACACAGCAGAGCAACGAGAGAAAACAGCCTCAGCAGTCCCCAGAGCAGTCGGGCAATCAGCCCGGACAATCTGGCGGGCGAGGAAAAGGCGAGCGTTTTTACAAGCCAGGCGAGCAGCCCGGCGGATTCCTGACTCAGGCTGCCCGCTATGTCAAAGTTCGTATTCCGACCGGTATCGAGGCGAAACAAGACAGCCAGGAACTGACCGAAAATACCAGCCCGGCGGTCCCAACCACGCCCTATAGCAACGCCCCACTCGCCGAGCGTCCGCCAGAGAAAAATGCTCCCCAGCAGCGCATTCCACTCGAATACCGAGCGATCTTACAGTAGGAGCAGCATGCCAGCTTCGTCATCCCCCCTATCCTCAGAACAACGGGTTGAACACTTTCGACACATCTTTGCGACCATCGAAGAAGAAGTCGGCCAGCTCATCGTTGGCCAGCGGAATATCTTGCGGAAGATCTTAACCGCCTTTTTTGCCGGTGGGCATGTCCTTATTGAAAGCGTGCCGGGTCTGGGCAAGACGCTGATGGCCAAGTCACTCAGCCAGGCCCTCGCGTTGAGCGCCAAGCGTATTCAGTTTACGCCGGACCTCATGCCGTCTGATATTGTTGGGACCCAAGTCCTGTCTGAAGGCGCTGACGGCAAGCGCTATTTTGAATTCAAGCCCGGGCCGGTCTTTGCCAATATCGTTCTGGCAGACGAGATTAACCGGGCCACGCCCAAGACCCAGTCAGCTGTCCTCGAAGCGATGGAGGAGCAGCAGGTCACTGTTTTTGGAGAGACGCATACCCTCACGCCACCTTTTCTTGTTGTGGCGACCCAGAACCCAGTTGAGATCGAGGGGACTTACCCGCTCCCCGAAGCGCAACTGGACCGTTTTCTGCTCAAGCTGGTTATCGAAGCGCCCAGCGCGGATGAGGTGGCTGAAATTCTTGAGCGCACCACAAAAGAGACGCAGTACCGCATCAATCCGGTCCTCTCGGCGGATACGGCTCCGGCCCTCATCGCCGAGATGCAGAATCTGGTGCGTGAGGTCTTGCTGGCTCCTCCGCTGAGTTTGTATATTGCCCGGCTTATTGAGGCAGCCACGCCCAGCAATCCGAATTCTCCGGTACCTGAGGTCACGCACTATCTCCGCTATGGTCCCAGCCCGCGTGGGGCTCAGGCACTCACCTTGGGGGCCAAGGTCAACGCCCTGCTCGACGGGCGGGTGCACGTCAGTTTTGAGGATATCACCGACGTTGCGCTGTCGGCCCTGCGGCATCGCTGTCTGCTGAACTTTCAGGCTGAGGCGGAAGGTATTAGTGCCGACCAGATCATCGAACTACTGCTGGAACAGGTTCCGAAAAAATAGGAGAGGTCCGTCCATTTTTTCTGTCCCTCACACAGGAACAAGAGGCATGGTAAGATGGAGAAACAGTAAGAACCACACGCTCAGGCGGTGGGAGCTGAAAGGAATCGAGGACGATGAATCTTATCCACACGGTTTTTGAGCCCGAAGGTGCAGGCCCACATCCAACCATTCTTGCCCTGCACGGCTGGGGAGCCAATGCGCTCGACCTCCTGGGCTTATCTCCGCATCTATGTCGAGGCCAGTTTCTTGTACTCTGTCCACAGGGTCCGATTCAGGTCCCCATCGGTCCGAACATGATTGGTCACGGCTGGTTTCCGCTGACGAGTGGCGGACCGATCGATGTCCAGTCGGTTCTCTCTGCGCGCGAGACCATTCGCACCTTCCTCGACGAAGCAATCCAGCGCTATCCTGTTGATTCCAAAAAACTGTGCGTGCTGGGTTTTAGCCAAGGTGGGGTCATGGGTTATAGCCTGGCCCTGGGCGAGCCCGAGCGCTTTGCCGGACTCACGGCGCTGAGTTCGTGGCTGCCGAAAGATATGCTGACCGCATTACCGGACGTGCCGGCAACCGAGCAACTTCCCGTGCTGGTCCAACACGGCAGTAAGGACGAGTTGGTCGATGTGGGCCGAGCCCGCCAGTCCGTCGAAATCCTGCGTGATGTCAAAGCGCCCGTGACCTACCGGGAGTATGATATGGGTCACGAAATCAATGCTCGCAGCCTGACCGACCTGTCCAACTGGCTCCAGGAAAAGGTGGTGTCGCCGATTACCTTGGCGTCCTGAATCCGCTCCACCGGCGCAGCTACCCCGCTGATCTGGATGGGAGTAAGAACTCCGTAGTTACCTGCAAGAAATGCTCAAGCTGGTCGTGATGAACCCAGTGGCCAGCCTTGGGGATCGTCACCAGACGGGGATTGTGGAATGCCTTTGCGCGCTCATGATCTTTCTCCAGATCAACCGCCCAGGATTCACCGCCCCGCAACAGGAGAAGCGGGCAGGTAATACGTCCCCAGATTTCTTGGGCATCCGCCATATTGAAGCGATACGGTGAGCGGGCACGAACATAGTTGTCAAACTTCCAGGTATAGGTTCCGTCCTCGTTGCGGTGGGTTCCATACACGGTCAGATGGTGGGCCTGCTCCGGGCTGAGATGGGGGTTGGCTTCACGCATACGTTCGACCGCCTCTTCCAGCGTCTTGTAGCGCTTTGGCAGGCGACCGGCGAACCCACGCATTTCATCGACCCAGTGTTGCATCCGCTCAAACGCACTTTTCGGCTGCTCTTTGAGCATCTGCGGAGGGGGTCCCCAGCCCTCAATGGACATGACCTTGACCACTTTTTCAGGATATACACCGGCATACTGGAGCACGATACCACCGCCGAGAGAATGCCCAATTAACGTGACTGGAAACAAGTCGAGCTGAGCCAAAAGCTGCGCAATATCGACGACATGGTCAATCATCGAGTACTCACTGCCGCGAGCCCACTCCGAATCGCCATGTCCGCGTAAATCCGGGGCAACGATATGATAATCTCCGCGCAACGTCTGAGCGACCCAGTCCCAATTCCGACAATGATCCCGCCCGCCATGGATCAGAACGAGCAAGGGTTTGTCAGGGTTGCCCCAGTCAACATAGTGTAGCTTGAGACGCTGTGAGTAGAAATAATGCGAGGTCGGCCCGAGAATGTGTTGTCCTGCCATGAACTTCCTTTTCTGAGGGGAAGACTTGAGACGGTGTCCGGGTGACAGTATAGCGTCAAACCGCGCTAATCCACAGTGCAGATGTGGTTTGTTTGCATCTTTTCGCCCCGAGCAACAGGGGTTGCGTCAGCCCAGTCTGTCGACAGGACCTCATCAAATTCCATACCCCGCCCAACCGTGAGAGTCTGGAGAAGAACAAAATTTAGGAACGCTACCGGGAGCCTTAGGATAGTGCTATATCCGATGGGCAACGACAGCCCTGCAGAGAGAGGAAAGCTGATACAGTAAAAGGAGCACACCGATGGAGACACGCTACGGAGATGTTGAAGTAAGCTTGGCCGATTATGTAGCAACCGCTGAGATTCAACGACCGCCAAACAATTTCTTTGATACGGCCCTCATCCAGTCCCTGGCTGATGCATTTGAAAACCTGGATAAAGAAACGGATTGTCGAGCTATCGTCCTTGCGGCAGACGGCAAACATTTTTGTGCCGGGGCAAATTTTCACAGTGGCCAGGCGGAGCGTGACCTGCGCGATGTCGAAACCGGCAATCCGCTCTACGCCCAGGCCGTGCGACTGTTTTCTTGCAGGAAGCCGGTTGTTGGCGCGGTCCAGGGGGCAGCGATTGGGGGCGGCTTTGGACTCGCATTGGTACCCGATTTCCGCGTGCTCTGCCCGGAAACACGATTTGCGGCAAACTTTGTCAAACTCGGCTTTCATCCGGGCTTCGGCCTGACCTATACCCTCCCCCGTCTGATCGGTGAGCCACGCGCAAACCTGATTTTTCAAACCGGCAGGAGGATAGGTGGCGAGGAGGCCTATAGCTGGGGCCTGGGCGAGGTCCTGACCACAAAGGACAACGTCCGCTCGGCCGCGCTCGCCCTCGCCCAGGAAATCGCCGAGAGTGCACCCCTGGCCGTGCAGTCCGTGCGGGCAACCATGCGAGACGGTATTGCGGCTGCGGTCAAAGCGGCGACGGATCACGAATTTCGAGAGCAGCACCGCCTCCAGCAAACGGAAGACCACAAAGAGGGCATTAAAGCCGTGGCTGAGCGGCGACCCGGAAATTTTGTGGGACGGTAGCCTCAGATCGGAGCAGAATGGGCGTAGTGGCCGGCTTCAAGCTGCGATGCGGAGCGCGCCTTCGGGATAGGTCACGGGGAGCGACGTATAAGCGGCCGATCTAAACAGAGCGGGTCGTAACCCGTTCTCGTCACCACGTATCGATACACGGTCGTTTTTTTTCTGTCCGTGGAACAGGCAGAGGCGAGGAGCGCAGGGCGGCCATAATCCAGCGCCGGGACTCGGCGGGATCAATCACGTCATCAATCTCGAAGTAGGTTGCGGTGCTGAGCGCTTTGCCGCTTTCGTACATCTTGGCGACGAGCTGTTCGTAGAGTTCTTTGCGCTTATGCGGGTCCGTCTCCGCCTCCAACTCTTTGCGGTAGCCCAGCTTTACCGCGCCCTCCAGCCCCATGCCACCAAACTCGCCCGTTGGCCAGGACACCGCAAAAGCCGGAGCTTTGAAGCTCCCCCCGGCCATCCCTTGCGCGCCGAGTCCGTACGACTTTCGCAACACGATGGTGAAGAACGGCACAGTCAGGCTTGCGCCGGTCACAAACATGCGACAACAGTGACGTACCAGAGCGGCCTTTTCGTACTCGGGGCCAACCATATTGCCCGGTGTATCGCACAGCATAAGAATGGGAATGTCAAACGCATCACACAACTGCATGAACCGTGTGGCTTTGTCCGCCGCGTCAGAATCAATGGCTCCACCCAGATGTTTGGGGTTGTTGGCAATCACACCAACCGGGCGTCCCTCAATCCGCACAAAGGACGTTACCATGCCGATACCAAAATGCTTGCGGATTTCCAGCACAGAACCGGTGTCGGCCAGGGTCTCGATCACATCGCGGATTTCATAGACGCGCAGGCGGTTCTCCGGCACGATATAACGCAACAGGCGTTGGTCGGCACATTCCCACTCGGCGATTGGTCCTTGAAAATAGGAGAGATATTGCTTCGCCACCTGGATCGCTTCGGCTTCGTCTTTGACCGGAATATCCACCACGCCGTTCGGCACCTGCTCTTCCATCGGTCCCACCTCTTCCGGCCGGAAGACACCCAGTCCACCCCCCTCAATCATGGCCGGGCCACCCATGCCGATATTCGATCCTGCGGTCGCAATAATCACATCACAGCAGCCCAGAATCACCGCATTGCCGGCAAAACACCGGCCTGAGGTAATGCCGACCAGGGGCACCATGCCGCTGAGCTTGCCCCACAGATAAAAGGCCGGGACATCCAACCCGGATGGACTCGACCAGTCGGTGTCGCCCGGACGACCACCGCCACCTTCGGCAAAGAAGACAACCGGCAGCTTCCAGCGCTCGGCCAACTCAAACATACGATCTTTTTTGTAGTGATTCTTAAAGCCCTGCGTCCCGGCCAGCACAGTATAATCGTAGGAAATGACAATGCACTGCGCGGCTTTTTCGTCAAACAGATCGCCATTGACCCTGCCGACCCCAGCGATCATGCCGTCCGCCGGGGTGCGGCGCACTAAATCGTCCAATGAACGCCGCTGCCGTTGGGCCGCAATAACCATGGGCCCATACTCGACATAGGTATCGGAGTCGCAGATATCATAGATGTTCTCACGCGCCGTGCGTTGGCCGGTCTTCCGCCGCCGCGCCACCGCCTCGGGCCGGGCGGCGTCCATACCCAGCTCGTGCCGCTCAACGATCTCAGCCAGGTCCGGACGGATATAGTCGAGGTCAAGATCGGTCGCGTGTTCGACTGCCGTCACCTCTACCTCGGTCTCTTCGATAAAGGCAAGCGGGTGGCCTTCAAAAACGGCGTCTCCCTGACCGACGGTCAGTTGGCGGATAATGCCGCTCGTTTCCGCCGAAATCACATGTTCCATCTTCATGGATTCCATGATGAGGAGTTGCTGGCCGACGTGCACCTCGTCTCCTTCACTGACGTCCAGACTGACAATAGTGCCCTGGAGGGGAGCCGGGACGGCGACGGTCCCATCAGGACCGCTCACCTCGGGTGCCTGTCCGACCGGAGCCGTGGCAACAGCAGCTGTCGAGCCCGCGGACTTACCGTGCTCAAGCACGGCCAAAGGATCAACGCTATCCACCTTCACACCAGCCAACGTTGGAGTTTCTGACTGAGCCCGGTCGGCATGGAAAAAGAAACGCTGATGATGATCCGCCTGAACCAGCTCCGCACTGTGGTCTTCGACGAAGCGGGTATAGATCTGGTTCTTCAGAACTGCCGGATGCTGTAAGAGACTCTGTAGGAATGGGATGTTTGTTGCCACGCCTTCGATCTTGAATTCACACAGCGCCCGATAGGTCCTGGTCACGACATCGGAAAAATCCGACGAGGGAGAAGAACCGATCAATTTGGCCAGCAGGGAATCAAAGCTCGGACTGGTGGTATAGCCAACATAGCCGAACGTGTCGGTTCGCAGACCGGGACCCGACGGCACTTCAAACGCAGATAAGGTCCCACCTGACGGGCGCGGCATGCCGTCGGACGCTATGGTCTCCATGTTGATGCGGACCTGCATGGCAAAGCCGCGTGGCTCGGAAATACATTCCTGAGTGAGTCTCAGGTCGGCAAGTGAACTGCCGGCAGCCAAACGGAGTTGTGTCTTAACAAGGTCCACACCCGTCACTTCTTCGGTGACGGTATGCTCGACTTGCAGCCGTGCATTGGCTTCAATAAAGGCAAATGTCGCGTTGTCGCTGCCATGTTCTGCATCAACCAGAAACTCGAACGTACCCAGGCTGGCGTACTGCACCTCCTGGGCGAGTCGAACCGCAGCGGAACTCAAGCGCTCTCTGAGCGCAGGCGACAGCCCGGGCGACGGAGCGATTTCTACCAGCTTCTGGTTGCGGCGCTGGATGCTGCACTCACGCTCGCCAAGATGACTGACCGCACCAGACCCGTCACCAACGACCTGGACCTCAATATGCCGCGCGCGGGGAATGAGTTGCTCAACATACACATCGCCGTTGCCAAACGCCGCAGTTGCTTCGGACCGGCACCGCGCGTAGGCCGCTTCAAGGTCATCGACCGTCTGTGCCGCCCGCATACCACGGCCGCCGCCACCAGCCAGGGCTTTAATCATCACGGCTCCGCCGGTACCCAGAGATGTCAAGAATTCTTTGGCCTCGTCTACACTCGTCGGACCGGACGTCCCAGGCAGAACCGGCACATCGTATTTTTCAGCCAACGCTCGTGCCTGTCCTTTGTCGCCAAACAGCGACAGCGTTTCGACCTGGGGCCCAACAAAAGTCAGCGCGGCCTCGGCACAGCGCTGGGCGAACGTCGCGTTTTCGCTCAGAAATCCATAGCCGGGATGAATCGCGTCGCAGCCCGCCTGTGCGGCCAGCGCAATGATCTGCTCGATATCGAGATAGGCTGCGGCACCCCGGCCTTGGAGCGGTAGCGCTTCGTCCGTCTTTTGGGTATGGAGCGACTGCGCATCGTCTTCGGAGAAAATGGCAACGGTCCGTATGCCGAGTTCGGCAGCCGCACGGGCGATACGGATGGCAATTGGTACAAGACCATAATTCGATCATATGATGTTACTATGATTCTTTCATACGACGAGGAACACTGAACGAACTTACCCAAAATGTAATGTATTGATGGAGCCGCGGAGAATTCCGCGGCCTACATGGTGGGCCTATGTTACGCGAATCTCGCCGGACGTAGTTTCCTACTCCTTGGCTTTTTTTACCGCATCGGTCAACTCGGGCACGGCCTTGAACAGGTCAGCGACCAGGCCGTAGTCAGCCACATTGAAAATCGGTGCGTCAGGATCTTTATTCACCGCCACAATGACTTTCGAGTCCTTCATGCCGGCTAAGTGCTGAATCGCACCGGAAATCCCCACCGCAATATACAACTCCGGCGCCACGACTTTCCCAGTTTGCCCAACTTGCAGATCGTTGGGGACAAAGCCAGCATCAACTGCCGCCCGACTGGCACCCATGGCCGCATTCAACTCGTTCACCAAAGGCTCCAGATAGGTTGTGAAATTCTCGCCCGACTTCAACCCGCGCCCGCCAGACACCACAATGCTGGCCTCCGTCAGGTTGGGCCGGTCGGACTTGGTTTCATTAAATTCAACAAACTGCATTTTGGTCGCGTCTGCGTCGAGGCTGACAGGGACCTGTTCCACCGCAGACTGCTCTCCTGGCTGAGCGGCGTCAAATGCAGTGCTGCGGACAGACACGACCTTGATCGCGTCCGCAAGCGTCACGGTTGCCATGGTGTTGCCGGCATACATGGGCCGCTGCAATGTGCCATCGTCATTGAAGCTGACCACATCGCTGGCCATGCCCACCCCCAGTCGGGCCGCCACCCGCGGCAACAGGTCTTTGCCCACCGCCGTAGCCGTCGTCACCACCAACGTGACATCGTTTGCCTGCACGAGCTGTTCGAGCGTGGCAGCATAAGCGTCCGCGAGATAGTCTTCGAGCGCCGCATCATCGACGGCTAAGACCTTTGCCGCCCCATATCCTGCTGCCTCCTGGGCGGCGGCAGCGGTGTCCGAGCCCAAGACTGCCACGAGCACGTCACCACCGAGTTTACTCGCCGCGTCCTTACCGGCTTGAATGGCAATCAGCGAACTCTTGGGGACACGCCCTTTTTGAGTTTCTGCAAAAACAAGTATATTTCCCATTATTCTCGTCTCCAGATATCATCGCATAGCGCAGCGGCGTTAGATCACTTTCGCCTCGTCGTGCAGCAGACCAATCAACTCTTCCACGGTCTCGACTTTTTTGCCCGCCTCTTTCTGGGTTGGCGGTTCAAGGCTATTGATCATCAAGCGAGGGGTAATATCAACGCCGAGGTCTGCCGCGGCAATTTCTTTGATCTCTTTTTTGCGCGCCTTCATAATACCGGGCAGGGAGGCGTAGCGGGGTTCGTTGAGCCGTAAATCAGAGGTAATGACACCGGGCAGGGCAAAGCCGATTGTTTCCAGTCCACCGTCCACTTCGCGTGTGACCTTGACGGATTGCTGGTCATCGGACAGCACGACTTCAGAGGCAAAGGTCGCTTGGGACCAACCCAACAGCGCCGCCAGCATCTGGCCGGCCTGATTGGCATCGTCGTCAATCGCCTGCTTGCCCATGAGGACGAGCTGAGGACTTTCTTCTTCAACAATTTTAGCCAGGATCCGGGCGATAGCCAAGGAGTCCAAGTCTTGATCACAGCCAACCAAGATGGCCCGATCAGCACCCATCGCCAACCCGGTCCTGAGTTGCTCGGTCACCACGCTGGCGCCAATACTGACTAACACCACCTCACCGGAGCCCAGCTTTTCCTTGATGCGGAGGGCTTCCTCAAGAGCGATCTCATCAAACGGGTTGATGACATATTTGATATTATCCGTCTCAATGCCCGATCCATCAGATTTCACACGGATCGTTGTCTCCGGGTCAGGGACCCGTTTGACCGTCACAAGTACTTTCACCAGTGTTTTCCTCCTGTCATGAATTACGAAAATATGGCTCGCTTCAGGCGCGACCCCTAGTTCAACGCTTCGCACCCTGGCTGTCAAGCGTGCACGATCAGACCGTCAGGAGGAGCTATGCACCCTCCGACCCGTCCAACTCAAGAAAGCGGATGACCAAGACGGCTGGAGAGATCTTTCCCCGCCTGGATGGTCAAAGGGGCTAACTCTTGCTCAAGCCGTTCGAGTCCAATCCGATAGGCAGGGCCGCTGACCGCCAAGCTCCCGACGACCGTACGGGTGTAATCTCGGATCGGCACGGCCACCGTCCGTACATCGGTCAGGTGCTCTCCGTTTTCAAGCGCATAGCCTTTCTGGGACACCTCTTTGAGTTGGGCTTCTAACAGCGTCCGGTCGGTAATGGTTTGCTCGGTATGCGTCTGGAGCGAATCGAGCAGGGAACGTTGGACCTCTTCTCTGGTCTCAAAGGCTAAATGGACTTTCCCCGCAGCCGTGCAGTGCAACGGCAGGCTCTCCCCAATATGCGAGACGATGCGAACGGCCTGATCGGGTTCAACCATGTCGACAGGCACAACTTTTCCCTGCCGCATCACGGTCACATAGGCCGTCTCACGACAGGCTTGGACGACCTCACCCAGGACCGGCTTGGCTTGTTGCAACAGCCCCATGTGTTGGATATAGGTCTGCCCGAGTTGCAGACACTTTGTGCCCAGACGATAGTTCTCAGTCGAACGATTTTGTTCGATATAGCCGCGTGATTCCAATGTTGCTAGGATTCGGAAGACGTTATTTTTGTGAAGGGTGAGTCGTTTACTCAGTTCGGTCACACCGAGTTCCGCATCAGTATGGAATTGCTCAAGAACGTCGAGGGCATGGGCGACCGCTTGGATAATATAATTGCTTTTTTCTCGTCGCACCACGGTATCTCCTTAGCCAGAAACAAGAACAGTCTTCTAATGGAAAAACTGTTCTAATTTAAACCCCATTCAATTGTCAACAGAGTTATAAAATTGTTTTGTAGGAATTTTCGACGTGAGCGCAGCGTCTTCCTTTACGATTCTCAACCCGAACGGCACCTTTCCAATGGTGCTCACCTGTGAACACGCGTCATCCGCGCTCCCGCCTGAATACGGGACGCTCGGGATTCCTCCTGACGAGTTACGGCGCCATATCGGCTGGGATATTGGTGCTCGGGCGGTTGTTCAAGAGATCATCCAACATGTTGATTCCACAGCTATTCTATCTCAATACTCGCGCCTCTTGATTGACTGCAACCGTGCCCTGTCAGACGATGACCTCATTATTCCTGAGAGCGACGGCACGCGCGTTCCGGCTAATATGCATCTGACCGAGGCCGAGCAACAGCAACGCATTATGCAGTTCTACCAGCCCTATCATGCAGCTATTGACCGTGTGCTGACGCAAAAAATGCCACCGCCTGTTTTTCTGCTCAGCGTTCACAGCTTCACCCCGATCCTCGGTGAGAAGAAAAGATCGTTTGATTTAGGCATCTTATTCGACCGCTACGAAGACCTTGCCCAGGAGTTCGAGCAACGGCTGAGCCATACCGGCTACCGGGTGCGCTATAACGAGCCCTACTCCGGTTATGATGGGCTTATCTTTAGCGCCCGGAGTCATGGCGAGCGTCATAATCTCGTCTATCTCGAAATCGAAATCAATAATGGCTTATTGCTGGACAGGACGAGTATCGTTGCAGTGGGTCAAAAGCTCAGCCACGTGCTGAAGGACGTATTGCTGCCCCGCTGAAAACACCCCAAAGAGTAAACGTATCCTCCAGCCAGACAAAAAAAAGCTGGACACGTTTACTCTTTGCCAACAGACTGTCGAACGGACGTACGGAAAGGAGAACCCATATGCGTATCATTCTCATTGGTCAAGCCGCGTTTGCGGAAAAAACGCTCGATAAGCTCCGGGATAAGGGCCAGGATATCCTGGCGGTGTTTTGCCCCCCGGACAGAGTCGAAGGAAAGTTTGATCCTGTCAAGAAGCGGGCAGGGGAACTCGATATTCCCGTTTATCAACACCGCTCCATGAAGAGTCCTGAGGTCTTGGGGAAATTTCAAGAGCTCGACGCGGATCTCGCCGTATTGGCCTTCGTGACCCAAATCGTTCCGCCTCCAGTGTTCAACGCGCCCAAACTCGGTAGCATCTGTTTTCACCCGTCACTCTTACCCAAGTATCGTGGTGGGAGTGCGATTAACTGGACCCTGATCAATGGTGAGAAAAAGACCGGTATCTCCTGGTTCTGGGTAGACGAGGGTATTGATACCGGTCCGATACTGGTGCAAAAAGAAGTCGAAATTGGCCCAGAAGAGACAACCGGAACCCTGTACTTCAACAAACTCTTCCCGCTCGGTATTGAGGCCGCTGGTGAGGCGATCGATCTGATTCAAGCCGGTAGTCCGCCGCGCATTGTCCAAGACGAATCCCAGGCCAATTACGATCCGTTGTGTCGGGATGAACATTCTGGCATTGACTGGTCTCAGCCAGCGCAAGCCGTCTTTGACCATATCCGCGGGTGCGACCCACAGCCCGGCGCATCGACACTATGGCGCGGACAGAAAATCCGCCTGTATGACTGTCGCCTGGAGCCGTCTAGCGGATCAGCAACACCGGGACAAGTGCTCGCCCTTGGGGATGGGACTGTCAGCATTGCCCTGAACGGTGGCACCGTCGTCGCCAAAAAGCTCCGCGGTGAGCGGGGCAAAATCGCCGCTGACGAGCTCGCTGGGCATATTGGGCTTCAGGTGGGTTCCCAGCTCGGCTGAGGGCACCTCCACTGGGCTGTCTACTCTGCTTCGATTGGCTCAAGCTCGACCAGAACCTGACCAAGTTCGACGAGGTCTCCGTCGGCCACATGGATGGTAGCTACACGGGCATTCCCCTCGGCAGTCAGCGCATTCTCCATTTTCATCGCTTCGAGAAGCACGAGGGTTTGGCCGTCTTCGACAACCTCGCCTTCGACGACTTTGACGGCGAGAATTTTCCCTGGCATGGGGGAGCGGATCTCAGGTTCAAAGCTCCCCCTCGTCCCCCGCTGGCGGGCTCGGGCGTCCTTAGGGGGAGTGTGATTGAATTCGTAGGTCCGCCCCTCGATGGATATCAGGCTGCGGTCACCATCCCGGACCACATGGGCATGAAGAGGATGACCGTCAACGAGGAAGGTGATCGTACCATCCCGAATAGTGACCACATGTGCCGGTTGCTGAGTCTGGCCGTTCCAGACAAGCTCGTACAGGTCGTCGCTCTCGCCGTGTTGGTTATATTCCAGCGCCAGTTCTTCACCCGCGACATAGAGTAAGGTCTTCATTTCGGAATAATTCGGGTATCAGGAGCCGAGGCGCCAGCCGCCAAGCTGTCGCCATGGAGTCGAGGAGTCCTGCGAGGGTAAAGAGGTCGATCCATCACCGTTTCGATATGGACCACGGTGCAGACTGGCGGCCAGAGCAGCCGCAAGCGTATGCGGCTGATCGCCGGGTTGCCAGTTCGGAAAATACTCGGACAGAAAGCCGGTGTGGGTATCGCCAGCGGCAAAGGCAGGATGGTCCATGAGCTCAATTAAAAAAGGCAGGTTGGTCGTGAGGCCCAGAACCGCCGTTTGACGAAGCGCCCCGGCCATGCGTCTGCGGGCTTGTTCACGGTCCGCTCCCCAAGTCGAAATCTTGGCAATCATGGGATCATAGTATATCGGGACTTCGGTCTGCGACTCGACTCCGGAATCAACCCGTACCCCCGGTCCCTGGGGCGCATGCCAGGCCAAGACATGTCCGGGCGACGGCAGGAACCCGTGGGCGGCATCTTCGGCATATAAACGGCACTCAAGGGCGTGGCCGTTCCGGCGGATGTCATCTTGCTGGAAACCCAGCGCTTCCCCGGCGGCAATCCGGATTTGTTCTTGCACCAGATCCAGACCGGTAATCCACTCGGTAATCGGATGCTCAACCTGGAGGCGAGCGTTGACTTCAAGAAAATAGAATTTCCCGTCGTTGTCGAGGATGAATTCGACGGTTCCGGCATTGTCATAGCCGGCGGCTCTGGCCACGGTAAGCGCGGCCTTGGTCATCTCCTGCCGCAGGGACTCGGATACGGCGGGTGAGGGAGTCTCTTCGACTATTTTCTGATAGCGGCGCTGAATGGAGCATTCCCGTTCGCCAAGATGGACGATATTCCCGGCAGTGTCACCAAGAATCTGGACTTCCACATGGTGGGGACGTTCGAGAAAACGCTCAACATAGACCGTCCCTTCGGCAAAGGCCGCTTCGGCTTCGCGCTGCGCCGCAGACAAGGCCTCAACCAACTCGGCTTCCTCGCGCACAATGCGCATTCCTTTACCGCCACCACCCGCAGCCGCTTTAATCAAGAGGGGGTAGCCGAGTGCTGCGACTTGCTCACGCACCGTCTTGGGGTCGGTCGCCGGGTCTTCAAGCGCAGGAATCACCGGAACACCGAGTTGAGCCACTGTCCGGCGCGCAACAATCTTGTTTCCAACCGCAGACAGGGCATCCGGAGCAGGGCCGATAAAGGTCAGGCCGGCATCAGCTACGGCCCGAGCAAATGTCGCATTCTCCGATAAAAATCCATATCCAGGATGGATCGCGTTCACCCTGGTCTGGCGGGCCGCGGCCAGCATGGACTCCACGTTGAGATAACTCTCGCTGGCCTGAGCCGGCCCCACACACACGGCCTCGTCCGCCACATACAGATGGGGTGAAGAACGGTCAGCCTCTGAGTACACGGCCACTGTTGCGATACCCATTTCACGACAGGTCCGAGCGATACGAGTGGCGATCTCACCTCGGTTTGCAATGAGTATCTTTGAAAACACAGTGGTCTGGATGTCTCCGCAATGTTGTCAGGGCGCAGGGGGTACCGGACTTAGGCGTTCACGCCTTTTTCCTCAGCGTGGATCTTTTGATACTTGCGGTAATCATAGCCCGTTGCCATCGTGAGGAGCATTTGGTCCATCCCACCGCTCCGCTCCCGGCGGAGGATTCTGAGACGGTGAAAGAATTCCCGATAATCCTTATTCACCCGTCGTTTTTCATCCATGTGGCGAAAGAAAAAATCACGCAGACGAGTCAGAGTAAAGCGGAAGGCGGAAAAACGGAGCTCATTCGGAAAGGCGTCCCACTCGGCTAGCGAAAGCGTACGCTCGGACTGATAACCGTCAAGGAGGGCGTTGAATCGACCAATATGGTAGCGCTCCTCGTAATAGCACATGGCGTTTACGGCAGTTGCCAGGTCGGCAATGAATTTGCCAAAACAGGCCGCTTCAAAGTCGAGCACACCAACGACTCTCCCACCACGAAACAGGACGTTATCAGGAAAGAGGTCGCCGTGGATCATGCCTTTTGGCAGCTTTTCTTCCCGATATTCTTCCTGATGGGCGATTTCATCATCCAGGACGTGGCCGATATGCTTCAGATGGACCGCAATACGGCCGCGCAGGTTTTGATAAATACTGCGTACACGGTCAAAAGCAAACCGGTTTCTGATCGGGGTATCATATTCCTGGCCAATGAGATGGAGCCGGGCCAGGGTCTGTCCAATCTTTTCTATGTGGTCATTGGTGAGCGTTGCGGCCGAGAAGTCTTTGCCGGCCAGATGACGATAGATAGAGACCGCCTTCTTTTCGTATTCCTGGAGATAGGAACCGTTTTTGTCGGCCACCGGCCGTGGGCACGGAAAGCCACGTTTACGCAAGAAGAGCAGAAAGTCGATTTCACGCTGCGCGTCGCTCGTGTCTTTGACCTCATCAATTCGCAGAACGAATTTTCCCTTCGCAGCCTCAAGGCAATAATGAGTGTTCACCGATCCGGCAGAGATACCCTGAGCGGTTGACAAACGCCCTAATCCATAGTCTTTGACGAGACGATTAACGGCTTTGCGGTCAAGGACAGTGTAGACAGCCATGCAGACTTCTTCGGACATGGACCTCAATCTTTTCCACTCCATCCTCGTACTGTCCGGATATACAGTCATACTATTGACACCTGGGTTTTGTCAAGAAAAACTGACTGAATGTCCATTCAGAATAGGAAAAGCGGGGATTTCTTATGGCTCGGTTTGGATTTGCGGAGGCTGAATGTCGGTATCTGTCCTCCCCGTTTCCAGTTTACGGATAACGGTGAGGCTGGCGTCAGACAGCAGGCTGATCTGGAGTCCGGCATATATTGGTGGATAAGTCCGCAGGGTCTGGCAAGCCCGCGTGAGAAGCTTGAGAGCGCCCGAATACTGCGCACTGGAGAGCTTGAGATAACCGGCGGCCAACTGCACAAGCCCCTGGACGAAACGTTTCTCTTCGCCAACCGTCTCATTCCAGAGCGCCTCCCAGATTTCATGCGCGTCAAGGAAACGGCCCGCGTTAAAAGCCGCCACTCCGCGTAACAACAGGCGACGAGGCATGTCCTATTCTTTTTTGCCGTAGCGCTCTTCAGCGCGGGGAGGATCCACAAGCGCAATTTTAATATCCATCACGTTTGTTCCTGTTGAGCCTGGGCGAAACAAGTCACCCAGAGCAGAAAAGAAAGTATAGGTATCATTATTGCGCAGAAATTGAGCGGGGTCGAGATTTTTTCGACGCGCTCGGTCCAGCGTCTGGCCGTTCACAAAGGCTCCGGCAGCATCGGTCGGACCATCTATGCCGTCCGTTCCCACACTCAGCAGGCTCCACCCGGCTTCCCCGGCAAGCTCTTGGGCGACAGCCAGCGCAAATTCCTGGTTGCGCCCCCCCTTCCCAGGGCCTCTGACCTGTACCGTTGTCTCGCCACCGGCCAGAATACACGTTGGGCCAGAGCAGTGTTGACGAACGGCTCTCAGGGCTTGGGCAAAGGCGCGTCCGGCCACGAGGGTATCACCAGCGAGGGGCTGAGAAATCAGGTGAGAGCGCAGCCCTTGGTGCGCGGCAGCCTCGCGGGCCGCCTGCAAGGCCAAGTGATTTGACCCAATCAGTATATTATAGACGCGAGAGAATAGCGGGTCTCCGGGTTTTGGCGTCTCCGGTCTGGCCCCACGGACTCCTTGCCGCAGATGCGCGCACACAGACTGGGGGAGCCGCGGGGCGATACCGTACTGCTCCACCACCCGCCAGGCATCCATAAACGTCGTTGGATCGGCTACGGTCGGACCCGAGCCGATCACACTCATATCATCACCAATCACGTCCGACAGAATCAGACTGACCACAGTCGCCGGCTGAGCGTGGTGCGCGAGCCAGCCGCCTTTTACCCCGGATATATGTTTGCGTACGGTGTTCAGCGCCAGGATGTCCGCTCCGCATTCCAACAAGACGGCATTGGTGATGGTCTTGTCCGAAAGTGTCAGCCCAACTGCGGGACGCACGAGCAGGCTGGAGGCCCCACCGGTCAGACACAACATGACGAGGTCGTGAGGTTGAACCTGGGAGAGGCTCTCTATGAGCGCTTGGGCCGCGTACTCACTGCCCGGTCCAGGCAAGGGATGCTCCCCTTGCACCACCCGTACTCCAGGCAGAGACAGGTCGGACACCGCTTGCTCGCTCGGAATGATAACACATCCGCCAATGCCCCTCTGGCCAAGCACGGACATCAGTGCCTGGGCCATACTGCCTGCCCCCTTCCCTGCCCCAATCAGGAAGAGACGACCCGTCAGAGCGAGCGTCAACGCGCCAACGGTCTCGTCCCGTGGCCGAACGATCAGCTGCTCCTTTTCAATCGTAACAGTCTGTGGGATCAGATGGCGCGGGTGGACCGCCTCAATGGCCGTCCGAAAGAGCGTAGTGAGCAGAATGTATCGGTCGTCGGGTCGCATCTCATCACTGCGGGACGACAGAGGAGACGCCTTGCGCAGGCAACCAGAATGGACCGAGGAAAAAGACGAAGCTGATTTTACCCGTCGTCCAGATCAACCAAGTTGGACCGACCGAATCCACCCCCATCATCAATACGGCGCTGAAAGCGCGCCTCCTTTTCGCGTTCCTCTTGGCACGCAACACACAGTCTGGTGAACGGTAACGCCTCGAGGCGAGCTTGGGCGATCTCTTCTTCGCAGTCTTCGCAGATGCCGTATTCGCCCTCTTCGATCCGCTCCAGCGCGTTTTCTATGGCTTGCAGTTTATCTCGATCACGGTCACTCAGGATCAGATGGATTTCCCGTTCGCGTTCCTCGCTGGCGAGATCGTAGGTATCCATTCCTGCGTCCAGCTCACTCTCTTTTCCCTCTCGGATCTCTTCGTCAAGCTGCATCAGGATTTGCTGTTTTTGGCCGGCGAGCGTCGTCCGCATTTTTTTGAGGAACGTTTTTCTCATGACGCCTTCTCCAAAGGGTAAACGTGTCCAGCTTTATTTGGATGCGTGGAGGACATCTTGACTCTTTTTCACCACGGTCGAGATAAAAAGGAGAGACACCTTAGGGAGAAGCGGCTGCCAAGTCAAGAGCTGTGGATGTTTGAAACGGCTGCTCGGGAAGACAGCGCGCTTGCAGGTCATAACCGGACGCCCCGGTAATCCGGGCACGGACCATGTCGCCGCTGTCAGCCGGACACTGTTCCAGGAAGACGATGCCATCGATATCCGGAGCCTGGCCCTGCGTCCGCCCCCACCAGCGGCCGTGATCGTCCTGACCACAGACGAGTATCGATCGTTCCTCACCCACCAGCGCGCTATTTTTTTTACGCACGACTTCGGCCTGGCAGGCCATCAATTTGTGCCAGCGGTCTTCTTTGATCTCTTCGCTGATCTGGTCGGCCATTGTACCAGCAGCTGTCCCTTCCTCCTGGGAATAGCGAAACACCCCTACGTGATCGAGCTCCGCCTCGGTTACGAAATCGCACAGCTGCTGAAAATCGTCCTCTCGCTCACCGGGAAAGCCAACAATAAAAGACGAGCGTATAATCACATTGGGAATAGCGGCCCGAATCCGGTCCAACACGCGGCGAATGCCGTCCCCGCTTTTCTCCCGCTTCATCCGCCTCAACATCCGGTCGCTGATATGCTGGAGCGGCATATCAATATACGGGCATACTTTTTCTTCTGCGGCAATGAAACCTAACAGGGCTTCGTCGAGATAATTCGGATAGCAGTACAGCAGCCGAATCCAGTCCAGACCCTTAACGCGCACGAGGGATTTGAGCAGGGCCAGCAGGGTCGTCCCATCACGGCGCTCTCGCCCGTAAGCGGTCAGGTCTTGCGCAATGAGATTAATTTCTCTCACCCCTTGTGCGACCAGTCCGGTAGCTTCGGCCACGAGAGAAGCAATCGGCCGACTTTCCTGTAAGCCGCGAATTTTCGGAATAATACAAAAGGCGCATTTGTGGTTGCAACCTTCGGCGACCTTGAGATAGGCGGAGTAAAAATGGGTAGTCGGGATACGCGGAACGGTATGATCCGGCAGGACGTGAGAGGCCCCCAGATACATGGTAGGACCAAAAGAGGGAACGTGTCCAGCTTTTTTGGATGATTGGAGGACACGTTCCCTCTTTTCAAGCGCGCGCCGCCTTTGTTCCAATATCTCGGTGATCCGAAGAAACTCTCCCGTTCCCACAAAAACGTCAACTTCAGGGAGAAGTTCGCGCAGCTCCTGACCGTAGCGCTGGGCTAAACAGCCGGTCACAATGAGCTGTTTCTCGAAAGAGGAAACGTGTCCGGCTTTTTTGTCTGATTGGAGGGCGCGTTTCCTCTTTGTCTTCGTCGTCTTATAGGTCGCCAAGTCCAAGATCGTCTCAATCGACTCTTCCTTGGCCTCGTCGATAAAGCTGCACGTATTGACCATCAGGACCCCGGCCTGTTCCGGGTCGAGGCTCAGCGTATAGCCTGCATCCGCCAGCAGGCCGAGCATGACCTCGCCATCCACGAGATTTTTAGGGCAACCCAGATTCACCATATACACGGACTTATCCGGGTCGGGCCGGGCCTCACTCGTCATCTTTACGATCCTTACGCTGCTGCAAGAAACGCTGGAGTTCTTCAGCCATATCCTTGCCGTTGGCATGCCCGTTGCCGTTGCCGTGTCCGTTGCCGGCTTTGTCCTGCGCAGCGGTCTCCGTTTCCAGCCCCTCTTCCTGCTCCTGTTCTTCCAGGCGTTTGACATAGGCGGCCAAGTTGGGATTCTCGGCAATCGCCTTTGCAACCTGTGCGTCAAACTCCGCCGCGCCCGTCACCAACTCGGTGGTATCCAGGGCGAAGTGGAGAAAGGACTCAAGACGGCTGACGAGAGCCAGGGCGGCCTTTGGGTTTGGAGAAGCGGAAATATAGTGCGGCACGTTGGCCCAGAAACTGATGGACGTCAATCCAGCCTGTCGGCAGGCATCGTTCAACACCCCGACGATGCCGGTTGGCCCCTCGTAGCGGGACGGGGTGAGTTGGAGTTGGGTCGCAATATCGGGGTCGCTGCTAAATCCGACCACGCGTACCGGCCTGGAGTAGGCCACATCGGCCAAGAGCGCACCCAGGGTAATCACGAGGCGCACCCCACACTGCTTGGCAACATCCAGACAGGCCGCTGAATACGCCTTCCAGCGGAGATGCGGTTCAATGCCCTGACCCAGGACCATGCTGCGCTTGAGCTGCTCTGCGCTAGTCGCAAAGAATTCATTGGCCGGCCAGCGAATCTCGCGGTAGAGGCCATCTCGCAGGCGCACGTGGGGCCGGACCTCACTGAAATTATAAAATTCTTCAGGGTCGATCGTCGCGAAACGCTGGGCCTGGAGTCGTTTGATAAGAAATTGCGTGGCATGCGTCGCCGCACTGCCGGCATCGTTCCAGCCGGCAAAGGCGACAATCAGGACGGGGTCGTTCAGTTCCGGAATTCGTTCAATTGTCAATGCGTTCATGGTTTCCCCCCAGAGGCGCTTACCCCTTGGTCTCAGGCAAGGACAGAAAGAGGAAACGTATCCAGCCTCTGTGCCTGATTGGTGGACACGTTTCCTCTTTGTCGCAGGAGTGTACCTGCTTCCCGGATGATTGCCAAGAGATTGTGCTGTTCTCGTGACCCGGTTCACGGGTCGAGAACGGCCGAAACCGTTACTCGGCTACCGTCGATTGTTGGAGCAGATAAGCTTCAATAAACTGATCGATATCACCATCCAGAACCGCGTCGGTGTTCCCGACCTCCACGCCGGTGCGATGGTCTTTGACCATCCGGTAGGGATGGAGGACATAGGAGCGAATCTGACTTCCCCAGGCGATATCCTTTTTGCTTTTATGCAGGCCCTCCATCTTCTCCTTTTGTTTCTCCATCTCCAGCTCGTATAAACGGGCGCGAAGAATTTTCATCGCCATGGTTCGGTTCCGATGTTGGGACCGTTCGTTTTGACACGCCACGACAATCCCGCTCGGGAGGTGGGTCAGGCGAATCGCTGAGTCGGTTTTGTTGACATGCTGTCCCCCGGCTCCACTGGCCCGGTAGGTATCAACGCGCAAATCTTCAGGACGGATATCGACTTCGACAGCCTCATCAATATCCGGATAGACAAAGACAGAGGCAAAGGAGGTATGCCGCCGGGCATTGGCATCAAACGGCGAAATCCGAACGAGCCGATGAATGCCCGCCTCTGCCCGCAAATAGCCGTAGGCGTAGGCCCCCTCAACGGTAAAGGTTACACTTTTTACCCCACCGCCTTCACCAGGCAGGTGTTCGGCCATCTCTACGGTATAGCTGCGGCGTTCCGCCCAGCGCAGATACAGTCGGAGGAGCATATCGGCCCAGTCCTGGGCCTCAAGACCACCCGCACCGGGGTGGAGACTGACGATGGCACTCTGCGCATCGTGTTCTCCGCCCAGCATACGCTGCAACTCTGCCCGACTCACGGTCGCCTCAAGCTCGGGCACCGCCCGCTCGACTTCTTCAACCGCCTCGGCGTCTCCGGCTTCGGCCAGTTCCAGAAAAATCAGCGCGTCAGATGCGGCCTGGGTCTGCTTTTTCCACTCCGTTACCGTGTCGAGCAGGCTTGCTCGCTCCTTGAGGATGGCTTGCGCCTTTTCCTGATCTTGCCAGAATCCGTCGGCCAGCGTCTGTTCTTCCAGTGCCGCGGCACGAGCTTCCTTATCCGGGATGTCAAAGATGCCTCCCAAGACTCTCAATGCGCGCGCTCAGCTCATGTAATTTTTCTCTGATTTCTGCCAGCATCTCCGCCTCCTCCAGTTCGCTTGACGAATACTACAATTATCCCTGTATAACCTAACATAACGAGCGTCCCGACGACGCACAACGTCACAAACCAGTCGCCGTACCGGGTATAGAAAGAAGTCACGTGGGGCCAGGTAATCTGGTCGGCAATAAAGGTGGTCTCCAGGAGTGCTGTTTGGGTCTGAATCTGGCCATCGATATTCACAATAGCTGAAATCCCGGTATTCGCGGACCGCACCATGGGCACTCGATTCTCGACGGCCCGCATGGCCTCCATGGCCAGATGTTGATAGGGAGCCGAAGTCTCTCCGAACCAGGCATCATTGGTCACGTTGATCAGCAGTTGCGCGCCATTATGAACGAAGCGGCGCGCGAGGTCAGGGAACACACCCTCATAGCAGACGAGCACACCAAAAGTCTTAAAAGCCTCAACGCCCCTAGCTTTATCATCGGGGTGGAGGGCAGGTTGACTCTTTAGAGGAAGAGAAAAAACGGTCGGCGTCGTCCCTGGCGCAAAGTCGCCTATCCCTTCCACCAATTTATCCAGAAAGAAGAGTACACTGTCTTGGAAGGGGATATATTCGCCAAAGGGGGTAAGGATCATCTTGTCATAATGCCCCAGAATCGTCGTGTCCGGAGACAGGAGATAGGCCCGGTTGAATAGCGTGAGTTCCGTCTCATCGACTCGGAAGGCCGGACTGCCAAACAGGATGGGCGTGTTGGTGTCTTGGGCCAAGTCCAGCAGCCGGCCACGATAGGTCACATCAGACTGAAAGAAAAATGGCACTGCCGCCTCTGGCCAAATAACCAGGTCAACTGCTTGTTCTGTTATCTGGCGCGTGAGTTGCTCATAGCGGGCGAGAGTGACCTCTTGGTAATCAGGATCCCATTTTTGATCCTGGGCGATATTCCCCTGGGCGATCCCAACGTGCAGCGTGTGGACCGGGGGCAGAGCCGCCAACTGGCTACGACGCCAGTTTCCCCAGCCCCAAAGTCCCGTGATAACCAGGAGCAGAACCAGCACCAGGCGCCCACGGTTCTGACGGGAAAAGGCGATAAAGAGAGCGACATTGCCAAAGATCACCAGCGCCGACAGTCCGTAGACACCAGTGTATTCGACAAACTGAATCAGGTTTACAAAGTGGTATTGGGAATAGCCTAGGCTGACCCAGGGAAACCCGATAAAAAAGAACGAGCGGACCCACTCCAGGGCGACCCAGAGCATGGGACCAAACACGAGAAGCAACCAACCGCTGTTGCGCGGCCGACTCTTGTGACAGACACACAGGCCGGCAGCAAAGACACCGGTGTATGCCGATAGAATGGCACACATCAGGAGCAGCGGACCAACGGCAATAATATGCGGGATATTGCTGTACAGGCCAATCGTATCGACGACCCAATACAGCGTACAGAGATAAAACCCCATCCCGGCAATCCAGCCAAGGCTGAAAGCACGGCGTAACGTCTGCCCCTGTGTCATCCAGAGCAGCGGGATAAAAGCCACCCAGGCCAGAATATTCCAATCGACTTTCGGAAAGGCCAGGGCAAGCACAACACCACTTACGCCGGCGAGTAGAACAGGCCACAAACGCTGCATACAGACCGCAGCCTAGCCTGACTCTCCCAGCCTGGAAAGGCCGCACTGATCCCTCCATTCCAGCAGAAGTCGGAATCCTGTATCTTTCAGCGGCCGACATACAAGGATCAGCCGCGTTGCACCCCTTCCGCTTCAGCAGCCAGTCGAAGCTTCCGGTCCAGCGTCGCAAGGGGCCGCCGTTCGCGGACCGCAAGTTCAAGATAGAGCGAGTCGTACACGGTGAGACGGTGCTCCCGGGCCAATCGCAGTACCAGGGCGCTTTCCGGAGAGTAATCCAGGCGAACATCCAACGCGCTGATTTCCGCCAGGGCCGTGGCTGTTCCCGCCACCGTCAGGCGGCCCCGGCGTTCGCTCATCACGAGCACATTGCGCACCTCTGCCCACCAGAGAGCCGGCGCCACCGCCCCTGAAGCAACAACCCTGTCAAGAACGGCGTCGGCTTCCGGCGAGTCCTCATCCCCGAGCAACCAAGCCACAGCAACCGGGCAATCCAGCACCAAGGCGCTCAAGGTCTGCCCTCGTCACGCATCTGGAGTATTTCATCAATCGAGGCCCCTCCGAACTGTTCGCGCAGCTTTCGGATGTTCTTGGCAGCCTCAGCGGCCCGGCAATGGTCCGGCGCCTCGGGCGGCACTAACCGAGCCACGGGACGCCCGCGTTTAGTGATGGTGATGGTCTCACCTTGCGCAACCGCATCGAGAAGAGCCGAGAGATTCGTTTTTGCCTCGAATGCGCCGACCTTCCGCATCCTATATCCCCTTGAAAAGAACCAGTTTATTATCTGGTTGGATTTCGCATTGTCAAGTTCCGGGAATAGATGGAAGCCCCCTGCTCTGCCACGACTCGCGGTCAGTTCGAGCCTTGGGAGTCAGCGAAACTCTGACTGCTCGACAAGAGTGGAAACAGCAGCCCAGCCGGACTCTCCCAGCCTGGAAGGGCCGCACCGGCTTTCTCATTATTCCAGCATAAGCCGGAATCCGGTATCTTTCGTCGGACTGGTCGAGATAAGGAAAGGAGAGCCTTGGGGAATGGCCAGAAGCTATCTCATAAATAGGAGAGCCGCCACTTTTGCCTAGGATCAGCGGCCTATAGAGCAGCACCCGTCAGACATTTATGAGGTAGTTTCTATTAACCCTTAATGCTGTCTGTCTGAGCGACCAGGTAAATCATGCAGCTAGAAAGGAGTATGCCTATGGCGAAGAAACCTTGTACGGTCCAGCGTGTGCGAACGACACCTAAGCCTGGATCCAAGACGGTGACTGTTAAGCCTCACCGGCGTTCCAAACCCAGCAAATCCTGCTAAGGAATGAGCTATGACCCTGGGTGGGTGTCGGCAATTACCTCTTCCTATTCTTCTTCCGCCCCGCCTTCTCTCTCTTCTGAACCTGAGCAGGCGGCGCGGTCATCACTGTCTTGACCAACCCTTCAAACCGTCTTGCCGCGTCTTTGCCTTCTGTGTATTCGTACTCTCGTGGGCGTGGGCGGATGTCATCCATGCCCTGATACTCCAGAGAACAGGGAAGCACCGGCAGTTTCTTTCGGCACTTATTCGTCATCTCCATCTCCGAACCCAATTGCTAACAAGGCGATTTCGGCGGCGCCCTCCAGAAAGGCTCCTGCCTTCTCCCAAAATCCTTTCTTTTCCAAATTGGTGCGGCACCACTGTAGTAACTCTTCCGGACCGAGGCGCCGCACCTGCTCCTCTACATTGGCACGATACCAATTCCGGAGGTCTGCATCGCTCTTGCCATCGGAGCCATACCATTGCTGCGTCTGGCACCAGTCTAAGAACACTTCTTCCTTCCTCGCTTCAAATGCCCACCGTTTAAATCCAGACGGGGCATTCCTCGGGTCTGTCCACCATTTGAATAGCCAGACCCCCCACGGTATAGACCCTGCAACAAGAACCAAGCCCCAGAGAAAAATGAGGTCTTTGTACGACGTGCTATACTTAGCTGAGAATATAGCAACACCACACGCACCGAAAAAAAAGAGGGCCAGAGAGAGACATCCGAAATTACCCCTCTCTGGTATCGGTCCATCATGATTCATGCTCTTCCTCTCTATTGAGCAGAAAGTATTCGGAAAATGATGGAGTTAGCCAAGTATATTATTCCCCTCTCAGAGAGGGGTCGCCTCTCTTCGTCAAAAATGTCTACCAGGATACCCATACAAAAACGCCTCCAGTTGCCATTGCGAGAGAGCATCTACCTATATTCAGGTAGTGTCTCAGTTTGAATCCTGTGGCTTTCGCTCTTATATGAGGGGCTTTGACTTCGCCTCCCTCAGTGTCTCAGTCCCCCCGAAATAGAGATTCTCATAACCCAATTCGGCCGCTCCTGTCGCCCCCAAGATTGGGGGGTTTGGCAAAAAAATGATGCGATTGGTGAAAAAATATGGCCGGCGACGCCGGGAGGAGCAAGGAAGGGGGCGGCGAGGAGAAAAATTCCAAACTGAGACACTACCGGGATTCAATCTACATTGCCAGATTGCCGCAACAGGGCCTTCAGTTCGCGCTCTTTTCGGCGCATGCGGACGGCTTCGCTTTCCGACACTTCATGGTCATAGCCCAGCAGGTGCAGAATGCCGTGGATGAGCAGGGCGCGCAGTTCGTCGGCAAAGGCGCGTTTACTCTGCCGGGCCTGCCGACGGGCGGTGTCAACCGAGATGACCACATCGCCCAGCAGAGTCGGACAATGTTCATCGGCCAGCGGAAACGACAACACGTCCGTTGGCCGGTCTTTGTGCCGGTACTGCCGATTCAGTTCATGGATGGTCTGATCCGTCACGAAGGCCAGGCTCAGCTCGGCCTGTTTCACTTTCAGGTGACGCAGGATCGTTCGACTCCAGCGTCGGATCTGGGGCCGGCTCAGACCCGGTACTGTGCCGTTGATGTCTACGCTCAGACCGGGCCTGGAGGCGGTTACGACGGAGGGCGCGACTTTCCTGGGCGCGGCGCTCCTGGGCTTCTTGGGCGCGTTCATAGGCGGTAATCACATCTTGGACAAGACGGTGACGGACCACGTCTTTTTCGGTAAAGAGCGTAAATTGGATCCCATCGACATCGCGCAGAATATGTCGGGCCTCTTTTAAGCCGGAGCGCGTCCCGGCGGGGAGATCGATCTGGGTGATATCACCGGTAATCACGGCTTTCGACCCGTAGCCCAATCGGGTGAGGAACATCTTCATTTGCTCGCGGGTCGTATTCTGCGCTTCGTCCAGGATGACAAAGGAATCATTAAGCGTCCGGCCACGCATAAAGGCCAGTGGAGCCACTTCAATCACGCCGCGCTCAATCATTTTTTGCGCACGATCAAAGTCAACCATGTCGTGCAGAGCGTCATACAAAGGCCGCAGATAGGGATTAATTTTTTCGGCTAGATCGCCCGGCAGAAAACCCAGCTTCTCCCCAGCCTCGACCGCAGGCCGCGTGAGGACGACTCTGCTCACTTTACGTTTCATGAGTTCGGCAACCGCGACGGCCATGGCCAGATACGTTTTGCCCGTGCCAGCCGGCCCGATACCAAACACAATATCGTATTTGCGAATGGCATCGATGTAGGCTTTCTGAACAAGACTCTTGGGGGTAATGGTTCGGCGGTTGGATGACACATAGACCGTGTCGAGAAAAATATCCTGAAGGTTCGCCGTATGATCACGGCTGAGGATGCGGACCGCGTAATCCACATCACTCGGATAGACGGGATAGCCACGTTGGATGAGGTCGTACAGTTGGGTCGCCACCCGACCCGCCAAGTCGCGCTGGGGCTCGTCTCCGGCAATGATAAGGGCGTTACCTGAGGCGGATATTTTCACGCCGAGCGCGTTCTCCAGGCCGTGCAGATGCGCGTCGTGCTGGCCGAGGAGATCGCGTAAGAAGCGATGATTGCCAAACTCGATATGAGATGTTTCTGCTGTCACCTGTTCTACTTCAGCCAAGCAGCCTCCGTCAAAAACGTAAAGCAATTACGCTTTATGCGCCTTTTTCAATCAGCTCATACACCTTTTGGAGGGCTTCATCCAGGCGTTTGGGATCTTTTCCTCCGGCCTGGGCGAAATCGGGCCGCCCGCCTCCACCGCCGCCAACCAGCGGGGCGATCTCTTTGATAATCTTTCCGGCGTGATATTGCGGCACCAAATCCTTACTCACCGCGGCGAGAAGCGACACTTTCGCCCCATTCGTTGCTCCGAGAACGACGACCGCGGGATGGTGTTTGTCGCGTAGCGTATCCGCCATCTCCCGGAGGGCTTTCTGATCCACGCCCTCGACCCGACTGGCGATCACATTGACCCCATTGGTCTGACGGATGTGGGAAGCAAGATCGTCGCTTTGTGAGCCGGCGATTTGGCTCTGAAGCTGGTCAAGTTGTTTTTCAAGCTCGTGTTGCCGACTCAGCAATTTTTCCAAGCGCTCAAGCGCATCCTCCTCAGAGCCTTTCAGGATACTGCCCATGTCCTTGAGCACGTGCTCGCGTTGACGCACCCAGTTGAGAGCACCCTCGCCTGTGACCGCCTCAACCCGCCGGATACCGGACGCCACGCCCGTCTCCGCTCTGAATTTGAACAACCCCACGTCCCCGGTCCGACTCACGTGGGTTCCGCCGCACAGCTCGGTTGAGAAATCTCCCATCCGTAACACCCGAACGATCTCGCCGTATTTCTCGCCAAAGAAGGCCAAGGCCCCTTTTTGTATCGCGTCGGTAAAGGACATCTCCTCACTCGTCACCGCGGCATTTTCCCGAATATGGTGGTTCACCAGGTTTTCGATTTCGTCCAGGACATCGTCCTTGACCGGACTGGTATGTGTAAAGTCGAAACGGAGTCGATCCGGGGTGACCAGGGAACCGGCCTGCCGCACGTGGGAGCCTAAAATCTCGCGTAGCGCGGAATGCATGATATGTGTTGCGGAATGGTTCAAACGAATGGCTTCGCGCCGTGGAGTGTCAATACTGAGATGCACAGCATCCCCGGTCTGCATCGCGCCCTGCACCACCCGGCCCTTATGCACAATAAGCGAAGGCTGCGGTTTAAGCGTATCCAACACCTCGATGAGATCGCCACGGCTCGTTCGTATCGTCCCCGTATCCCCGACCTGTCCCCCGGACTCGCCATAAAAAGGCGTCTCGGCAACGATTAGATCGACTTCTTCCCCTTCGCGTACCACGTCTGTTCGGGGCTGTCCGTCCACCAGCAGCATGCGTACCTCGGATTCGTGTTCAGTCTGGCGATCACCAACAAAATCGGTCCTTACAGTTTCAGCACTTATAGTGTCAGTGGGCGGGCCAATGGTGTCAGAAACGGAGACGGAAGCAAACTTTTGCCCCCCACGCGCACGGGCACGCTGTTCTTCCAGGGCTGCCTGAAATTCATCGTGGTCAACGCTGAAACCTTCGGACGACAGAAAATCCTCGGTCATATCCAGCGGGAAGCCGTAGGTATCATACAACCGAAAGGCGGTTTCGCCGGACAGGGTTGTAGCGTTGCGCTGACGCAAATCGTGGATTTCTTGCTCGAGCAGGGCCAGGCCCTTGTCCAGGGTTTCCGAGAAACGGGTCTCCTCGTTGTGTATGACCTCGGTCAGATAGTCTCGTCGCTCAACCAGCTCGGAGTAGGCCGAGCCCAGGAGTTGTGTCACGCTTCCGGCGACCTGGGAGAAAAATGGCCCCTCAAAGCCAAGGAGTCGCCCGTGGCGCAAGGCGCGGCGCATAATCCGCCGTAACACATAGCCTCGCCCCTCGTTGGTCGGGACCACGCCATCGGCAATGGCAAAGGCCGCCGTACGTGCATGGTCGGCAATCACCCGAAACGACACATCCTGTTCACTCGTCTCGCCGTAGCGCTTGAAAGCAGAAACGTGTCCAGCTTTTGCGGATGATTGGAGGACACGTTTCTGCTTTTCGCCTAACTCCTCGGTAAAGGTAATGATGTCGCGCAGCAGGTCGGAGTCGTAATTGCCCGGCACGTCCTGGAGAACGGAGACAATGCGCTCCAAGCCCATACCCGTATCAACATGCGTCTCGGGCAGATCGTCCAGGGATCGATCCGCATTGCGGTTGTACTGTATGAACACCAGATTCCATAACTCAATATAGCGTGGACAGCCACCGTTGACCGCGCAGCTATGGCCCGGTGTATTAGCTAACTCGCAAGCCTGCGGACCGCGGTCAATATGGATTTCCGAGCACGGTCCGCAGGGGCCGGTCTCGCCCATTTCCCAGAAATTGTCCTTTTCAGCAAAACGCAAAATCTGTTGCGGATTGATATCGGTTTGGGTCCGCCACCACTCGTCCGCCTCGTCGTCTGTCGTATACACCGTTGCCCAGAGTTTCGGCTTGGGAAGTTTCCAGACCTCGGTCAGCAATTCCCAAGCCCAGCGGATAGCTTCCTTTTTGTAGTAATCGCCAAACGACCAGTTCCCCAGCATCTCAAAGAAGGTGTGGTGGTAGGTATCGCGACCCACTTCTTCCAGATCGTTATGCTTCCCGGAGACGCGCAAACATTTTTGGGAATCGACCACACGCCGGTGGGTCGGCCGTTCGACCCCGAGAAAAATATTCTTGAACGGCACCATCCCGGCATTGGTGAACAGCAGCGTCGGATCATTGGCTGGAATCAAAGACGCACTCGGGACAATCTGATGACCCCGGTCGGCAAAGAATTGCAGGAAGCTGTCGCGTATCTCGTTCCCTGTCATGGCGGTTACTCTTTCCATTCGCTAGTCGTTATACGCTTCTCTTCCTAGCACGCTTGCCGCAACACTGGCAGAGTATCCTCGTCGTAACAGGAATCGATATGCGCGGGCGCGCGTCTTGGGCTCTTCGAGTGCGGTAGAAGGGAAACGACGCTGGATAAGCTGCTCGGCGATCCTGATATCCGTGTCCTCTTCCCACTCGCTCAGCGCGGTTGCAATCACGTCGTCCGTGAGTCCCCGTTGCTGGAGCTTGGCCCGCACCCCACACCGACCAAAGCCCTGCTTCTGAAACCGCTCGGCCAGACCGCGCGCCAAACGGGTGTCGTTCAGATGGCCGCGCTCCCTCAGTGTATCAACCGTCGCGGTCACCGCCTGCGTCGTGAACCCCTTGAGCCGTAATTTCTCGTGTAAACGAGCCGCGCTGTAGTCGCCCCGTGCCAGGAGACTATAGGCATAGTGCAACGGGGTCTGCTCAGAAGAAGAACGCGGATGACTCATAAGTAAAGGAATGCAACGCTAGGCATTCTCAGTCACCTCTTCTTCTCTCGCTGTAGCTTCGGCTTGAGGAGCGCTAAGACCAAACTTCTCCCGGACCTGATGCTCTATCGTGGCGGACACTTCGGGGTTGTCTCGCAGATATTCCCTGGCGTTCTCTCGGCCTTGGCCGATCCGCTCTCCAGCAAAAGAGTACCAGGCGCCGGCCTTTTCAACGATATTGTTGTCCACGCCAATGTCGATCAGCTCACCCTCTTTGGATATCCCGCTCCCGTACAAAATATCAAATTCCGCTTCCTTGAACGGTGGAGCGACCTTATTTTTGACCACTTTGACTCGAGTGTGATTCCCAACCACTTGAGCGCCCTGCTTGATTGCGCCCGTACGGCGGATATCCATGCGAACGGAGGAATAAAATTTGAGGGCGTTACCGCCGGTTGTGGTCTCGGGATTGCCGAACATGACACCGATCTTCATCCGGATTTGATTGATGAAGATGACCAGGGTACGCGAACGTGATATCGTACTGACGAGTTTCCGCAGCGCTTGCGACATGAGTCTGGCCTGCAGGCCCATCTGCGGCTCACCCATATCGCCTTCGAGCTCGGAGCGGGGCACCAGGGCAGCCACAGAATCGACCACAATCACATCCAGCGCACCGCTTCTGACTAAGGTGTCCGTGATTTCGAGTGCCTGTTCACCGTTGTCGGGCTGCGAGATCAACACCTCGTCAACTTTCACCCCAAGTTTGCCGGCATAGCTCACGTCCAGGGCGTGTTCCGCATCGATATAGGAACAGGAGCCTCCGGCTTTTTGGGCCTGGGCAACGACGTGCAGAGCGAGCGTGGTTTTCCCCGATGATTCAGGTCCGTAGATCTCGACCACGCGGCCGCGTGGGAGGCCACCGATACCGAGGGCGAGGTCCAAACCCAGCGAGCCGGTCGAAATCGAGGCGATGTTGTGCACCAGAGCGCCCTCGCCGAGCTTCATGATCGAGCCCTTGCCAAACTGCTTTTCGATCTGACTGACCGCTAAGTCTAACGCTCGTTCACGATCTCTGTCCTCTGCCATATATACACTCCTTACTGTTGTGGGCGGTGGGCTCATACACCTTCAGTGGGATTCAGATGGGCAACCCCAAGTGGCGTATAGACTGCTCCGCCTGGCCCCAGGTCACTCTGATACAGGGTCACTTTGTCAATCGGGCTCTCCCCAAAGTCGTACTGTAGATACGCCTTGATTCCTTCCAGGACTGGGTTCCAACCACGTGGAGAGCGGACCCGGCCCAGAGTGATATGCGGGCGAAACGCGCGGCCCTCGGGCGGAAAGCCACAGGAGCTGAGAGCCGACTCAATTTTTGTATACAGTTCCTGTAGTCCATCACCGTTCAGACGTGTCCATAACACCCGTGGTCGGGTGAATGAAGGAAACGCCCCGAGTCCCTGCGTTCGGACTTGGAACTGAGGGTGAAGCCTCACGGCTGCTCGCAATGCGGTCAGGATGGGCGCAACGCGAATCGGCTCGATATTTCCAAGAAACCGAAACGTCAGATGAAATCCCTGCGGTTTGACCCAACGGATATCGCCTTTGGCCTTTTGGAGAGCAGACTGGACTTTTGCCATTTCTTCGCTTACTGACAGAGCTAGATTAGCCGCGATGAAGGCGCGAATCAACACGGGGCCTGCTCTTTCCCTAGCGACGTATAAATCCTGATTCTGCAATAGGAATTTCAAGAAGGGCACGCCGTACCCAGTCGAGACACAACTGAGAGGTCAAGGTTTTTATCCACTCCCGGTTGCCCCAGAGCTTATACTGCCGCGACACCAGCGTGCCATCCATAGCAAGCGCTAGGCAGGCAGTCCCAACCGGCTTGTCCGGGGTGCCGCCGTCCGGTCCGGCAATGCCCGTTACCGCGACACCAATATCGGTGCCCAGACGGGTACGGACGCCGCTAGCCATTTCCTTGACTGTCTCCTCGCTGACCGCGCCGTGCTGACTCAGGGTGTTGGGGTTGACATTGAGCAGCTGGATTTTTGCCTTGTCCGAATAGGCAATAATGCTACCCAGGAAATAGTCCGAACTGCCCGGTACATTCGTCAGGCGATGGCTGGTCAGGCCACCCGGGCATGCCTCGGCAAAACCGACCGTTTTCCCCTGCTCTTTGAGGAACTGTCCCACCACGCCTTCCATGCTGACATTGCCCTCGCCGTAGACGTACGGGCCGATTTTCTCCCGTAGCCGTCGTGCCAGCCCTTCGACTCGGCGCTCAACCTCGCCTGCCTTTCCCCGGACAGTCACTCGCATGGAAATTTGTGGAAAGTTGGCCCGAAAGGCCAGCTTCCCCTCGTCTTCGGCAATCACCCCGGATACCAGTTCGTCCAGTCCGGACTCACTAATGCCGAAGGTCTGAAACGTCCGGGTCAGAAAAACATCACCCCCACCCCGCATTTCACCAATCCAGGGGATGACGCTTTCTTCCATCATGGGCTTCATCTCACGCGGGACACCCGGCAGGACGATCAGATGCTTGTGACCGTGCGGTGTCTCCAGCGCCAAGCGGTAGCCCGGCGCCGTCCCGAGATGATTGGGAATAATGGTCGCTCCGGCGGGAAACTGGGCTTGCTTGAGATTATTCTCCGGCATGGTGCGGTTCAGCGAGGCAAAAATTCGTCGAATATTCTCAGCGACTTCTTCAGAAAAAGTCAGCTCGACTCCGGCGACCTTGGCGACCAGTTCAGTCGTGAGGTCATCCGCCGTGGGCCCAATACCACCAGTGGAAATAATCACGTCGGCGTGAACCATAGCCTGCTCCCAGGCCCACACGATCCGTTCCGCCACATCGCCAACCGTGACAATCGAGGCAACCTCTAGCCCGGCTTCGATCAGCTTATCCGCAATATAGTTGGAGTTTGTATCAACGACTTTGCCGGTCGTGATTTCATCCCCCGTGCTCAGAATAGCGGCTCGTTCGATCATAATCGCCCCCTCACGCAGAAAAGATGCATATAGCGCCAGCGAAGGACCGAGCGTATCAAACAGGTCGGAGAGAAAAAAGGCGCGAGGGGAAGGCTCGTTTTGAATTTCTTTTCTTGACCTGTCTTGACCCTCTGTGCCCGTGGCATTATAGGAGGGGTGTGGCTATCCGCACGTTGCCAACTGGCCAATCTCAGCAGGATCATGACAGGGTTAGGAACAAGGCGTCGTTATGGCACCCGTGGCGAAACGTTGCCGCCCACATGCCATGACAAGCCTCTCTCGCCCACGTTCTACGGTAGATACTATAGTAAAAACCTTTCAGATCACTCCCCGGATCGCGTACGTTAAGAAAACGGGACCACAGAACTCCGCCAAAAGCTCCGTGTCCGCGTCCGAAAGCTACGTCAATTAGCGAACAGGAGCGTCCCCGTCGTGTCACATGGCTGACGAAAAGCCTCCTATGGAGGCACAGCCGGTCGCTGGTGAGCTAGAGCCTGCCCCTGCCCCGGATGACGAAGCGTACGCTGAGACCTGGAGCAGCCCCTTACCAATCCCAGAGCACATCGCTCAGTACGAGGCAGTTCTTCCTGGATCATTTGAGCGGATGTTAAGTCTCTGGGAACGCCAGACCGCCCATGATCAGAGCCTCGAACAACAAGACTTGGAACACGAACATGAGATGGATACCCGCACAGTGGAACTGTATAAGCGGGGTCAATGGTTCGCGCTCACTTCGATTCTCGTCATTATGGGAGTTGCGTGTCTGGCAATTGTGAAAGGATATCCATGGCTGAGTGGACTGTTTGGTGTGTCCGGACTTGCCGCAATAGTAAGCATGTTTCTTTTGCGAGAGAAGGAAACATCTGAGTCTGACTCACGAAGTCAGTTCTCATAGCAAGTTCAGAGTGCTCAATTCAGACTGACATCCTCTCCCTAGAGGGCTGATAGTGCGCTCCTACAATTCACATAACTCACGCCGGTAAACAGAACATTTCCTAGTCCAAACGCTTCTCCAATTCAGGCCGAAAATCCGGGTGGGCGATTTGGATGAGGGCTTCGGCCCTCCCGCGGAGGTCTTTGCCCTTCATGCGGGCAATGCCGTATTCGGTCACGATATAGTCGGTACAGAAGCGGGGCGTGGTGACAACGGCGCCGGTGGCCAGGCCGGCGACGATCTTGGAGCGCTTGCCGTCTTCAGTCGTTGACGGCAATGCAATGATGGACACACCGTCCTCGGCCAGCGCCGCGGCTTCCACATAGTCGAGGCTGCCGCCGACACCGCTAATCTGCACCGGCCCAATGGTCTCGCCATTGCTCTGGCCGTGCAGGTCAATCTCTACGGCGGAATTGATGGAGACGAAACGCGGCAGCTTTGCCAACTCCAGAATATTGTGGGTGACATCGACGGTCGCCATTTCTACGAGCGAGTTACGACCGCAAAAGTCAAAGAACTCCTGGTCACCGGCAAGCTCGCCGGTGATAATCTTGGGGGTGTGTTTCACCTGATCAAGAAACTGGATCAACCCCTGTGACAACATGCCCGAGTAGAGGTTTACCCCTCGTTTGTCTGCCAATCGACCCAGAACCGCGTCGGGGACGGAACCTATCCCGAGTTGCACCCAGGCCAGGTCAGGAACCAGGTCGAGAACATAGTCAACGATTTTGGCGTCGCGCTCGCTTTGGTGGGGCGAGCGATAGGTTCCAAGGGGTTCGGCAGACTCTATGGCAAAATCGATTTTCTCAACCGGCACCCGGCTCTGGCCGTGCGTTGCCGGCATATTGGTATTCATCTCAGCGATCACCATTTTCGCGCTATCGATAAAGTCTTGATAGATACTGACCGAAATCCCCAAACTGACCGTTCCGTCCTGGTCGGGCGGCGAAACTTGGGCCACAACGACATCCGGCTTGATGATCCCGTTCTTGTTCACGATACGAGTGATCTCGCTAAACCGCATGGGGGCAAAGCCGACCTTGCGCGGGTCGTTTTCTTTGAACAAACGCCGGAGCTGGGGCGCAGCCTGCCAGGTCACATAGCGAAAATTCGTCCCCAATCCCTTTTCCAGAAAGGGATATTTTCCAAACGCCAGCCCGGAATACACGGTCAGGTTGCTGAAGCGCTCGACCTCGTGCTGGAAAGCCGTATAGAAGGTCGTCGGTTCGACACAGCTGTGGGGGAAGATCGCAATGCTGCCGTCGGGGATAGCTCGTACGGCTTCGTTCGGGGTAACAATCTTCATGGCAGCCTTTCACCCTCAGGGTACGACTTCGTATTTGATCCCCTCGCCACGCTGCATACGATCAAACGCCTGGCAGAGGTCAATCAGGGGGTAGCGACCACTAATCAGGTACTCGGTTGGAATCTGCCCGGATATGAGCAATTCGGACGCTTTCCGCACAGCGGCCGGGTTAAAGTGAAAGGGGCTCGACAGACGAATCTGATCGTAGTGCAGCCGAGTCGCGTCCAAAGAAACCTTGGTTCCCTGCGGGCAGCCGCCAAAGAGAACGACCTGGCCGCCGGGACGGGCAAAGAACAGAGATTCCTCCCAAACGCTCGGCTGGGCCGTACACTCAATGACCAGGTCTGCCCCCCGGCCCCCTGTGGCCTCCAAGACTTCCTCCCGGGCCTCCTCAGCCGGACGGGCAATCACGCGGTAGGCACCAAGTTCGCCCGCAACTCTGGCCCGGTCCGGGTTCCGCGCTACCATATAGACTCGCTCCAGACCAAACATCTTTAAGAGGATGAGGTGCAACAGTCCAAAGCCACCCGCGCCAATAATCACCACCGTGTCGTCGGGCGTGAACGTCACCTGCTGTAATCCAAAGACTACACACGACACCGGCTCCAACAGCGCGGCTTCGACAAAAGGCAGGCTTTTTGGTTTGGAGAACATATTGGATCTGACAATCCGACCGGGAAGGCTGACATATTCCGCATAACCGCCAAATGCCATGGTCGTCATAAGTGACGTACACAGGTTTTCCTGGTCACGCCGGCAATAAAAACAGCGACCGCACGGGCCGGTTGGCGCAAGCATGATGTCGTCGCCCTCACGGAAATTTGTGACCTGCGACCCGCACGCGGTAATCGTTCCGGAGTATTCATGGCCAAAACGGATCGGCGGGGGCATCTTGGGATGGCCACGCAAAAAGGCCTTGAGGTCCGTTCCGCAGGTCAAGGCAGACTCAACCTTCAGCACGACATCTTCGGGGCCCGGTTCCGGTACGGGCAATTCCTGACAGGCAATCTTCCCTGGGCCAAGCAATAACATCGCCTGCATAGTCGTCACTTTCTTTTCCTCGCCGCAAAGAGGAAACATGTCCAGCTTTTGTGAATGATTGGAGGGCACGTTTCCTCTTTTCACCATAGCAAGGGGCGGACGTGAAAATGATAATGATCCGGAATCTGCCGCATATTGTGGTCGAACATCCACTTCGGGAATTTCCCGATATACTTTTGTTCGGCCACGATATTGAGGGCATTTTCCATAAACGCAACCTCTTCCGGACGCACATCGACGCGGTGCTCGCCAAGGACCGCGATGGGCACCTCACAGGAATCGCAGTCGAGGATGGTGAAACGGAGGGGAGCGTAGAACTCGGCATACCACTGCGTATAGTGGGCCATCTCACACAGGTCGCATATCCGACCGGTTGGCATTGTTCCTACTGGGGAGGGTTGAGAGTCACGCGGTCGGACTTTACCGTTCTGTTGCTGCGCTGTCACAAAATGCAGGACCTTCTCCATGTAGGCTAGGTCTTCTGCACGAATATCATCAAGCGGGGTTTCTACCGTCACCGTCAACGGGGCTCCAGCTTCTCGGCCGGTAAGGGTAAAAGCGAGTGGATAGTGAAATATCACGAGCGGCTGTGTTTCCCCCTGAGGGGCGCCTTGTGAGAGCCATACTGGATGGTCAGCCACTGGTTATCCTTCCTGCACGCTTATATTCGCTCACTCCGACGGCGCGTATCGGCCCGATGGGCCATATTACGGGTCAGGAGAACGAAGATCAACCTGACCGAGCGGTCAGCCCAAATCTTTTTCATCGTGTATGAGGGTTATATGAGTGTACAAAAGGCTCGTTACTCCGCAGTCGAAGCGATTGCCGATATTCAGGACGGGGCGGGTATTCTGATAGGCGGATTTGGCGTACTCCAGGGGTGGCCCCATGAATTGCTCTTTGCCCTCCGAGACAGTGGTGTGAGCGACCTGACCATTATCTGCAATTCTCCCGGATTTGGGTCGCTGTCTCCTCAAATTCTCGCCGAAAACGGCCAAGTCTCGAAACTGATCTCCTCTTTTGGGGGCTATGCTTACCGCACAACGCCGCTGTCCGAGCAGATTGGACGGGGCGAAGTCGCCTTTGAAATCGTGCCCCAGGGAACCTTGGTCGAGCGCATTCGTGCTGCTGGAGCAGGGATTCCCGCGTTTTTCACTCCAACCGGGGTTGGCACGGTTGTCGAGCAGGGGAAAGAGAAACGGGCCTTTGACGGCCGGGAGTATCTCATGGAAACCGCCCTCCACGCCGACTTTGCCCTCATTCGAGCGTATAAAGCCGATACGGCCGGTAATCTGCTCTACCGCGGTACGGCGCGCAATTTTAACCCCCCGTTCGCCTCTGCGGCGACAGTCACCATCGCCGAGGTCGATGAAATTGTCGAGTCAGGGCAGCTTGATCCAGAGGCGATTGTCACCCCAGGCATATTTGTCGACCGGCTTGTTCTACGTAAAAAACCGCTCGACCGTGCTCAGGTCTTGGAGCTCATGCGGACCCAAGGCCGGACGATCAAAACGGCAGAGCAGACCACTGAGTCTCCAAGCGGCCTGACGCCAGAGCTCATGGCGCTGCGCGCCGCGCGCCTCTTAGAGCCTGGTCAGTATGTGAACCTCGGGATTGGTCTGCCAACCCTGGTCTCGGATTTTATTGCCGACGACGTGACGCTCCACGCCGAGAACGGCGTGCTGGGCTATGGTCCGCTTGCCGCAGCCGGGGAAGAGGATATCGATCTGTATAATGCCAGTTCCCAGTTGGTGACACCGCAACCGGGGGCCAGTTTCTTTGATAGTACAGATGCGTTTGCCATGGCCCGCGGGGGACATATCAACACGGTCATACTCGGCGGCTTTCAGGTCGCAGCAAACGGCGACCTGGCAAACTGGAAAGCCCCACATATGAAGGCCGGTTCAATTGGCGGGGCCATGGACCTTGCTGCTGGAACACGCCGGTTGATTGTTGTAATGCATCACACCACAAAGGCGGGTGAGCCAAAGCTTCTCCCCAAGTGTACCTATCCGCTCACCGCCCGTGAGTGCGTCTCGTGGGTGTTGACAAACCTGGCCTTGATTCAAGTGACCTCTCGGGGCTTTGTCCTAAAAGAACTTGTGCCAGGCGTCACCCCCGACGCAGTACGAACAGCGACTGCCGCGCCCCTCCATATTGCAGAAGATGTCAAAGAGATGGAGTTTTAACCTGGAGGACAGTGTGGGGGTGAGTGGGAGCGCCATTCTGTATCGATCATGATAGTCTCTATTGAACGATAACCCATATTGGAAACGGAACGAGCCGTGGCAGTTCAAGGACAGGCGGACTTATTCTCCGAAGGACCCTCACAGAAAGCTCATTCACTCGGCCGAGGAATAGAGCGCCAGTTTGATGTCGCCTTCGTTTCTGGCCTCGCGTTGAGGGAGAAACAGATCCAACAAAACTACCGGCCGATTATCGCCGTCCATAAGTGGTTTGCACGGCGGCCCGGCACCCTCTTTCGCGCACTTTTATTATCCGAATTTGTAGAAGGCCCTCTCAAAGAGACCTTTTATGAGTCTCACAACCTTGCAGGGAGACAGATCGCCGACCCCTTTATGGGAGGAGGCACCCCCCTTCTTGAGGCGAATCGGCTGGGGTGTAGCGTCTTCGGTTACGACATCAACCCGATGGCCTACTGGGTTGTCAAACAGGAAATAGAGGAACTAGACCTGTGCAAATACCGAGAAGCTACTTCTGAGATAGGACAGCGGCTGGAGAATGAACTAGGAGATTTTTACAAAACGGAGTGCACTTTTTGTGGGAAGCGAGACGCAGCCGTTAAATATTTCCTCTGGGTGAAGACGCATCAGTGCGAGAACTGTAAACGCGAGTTTGATCTCTTTCCCGGCTACCTCTTAGCAGAGGATCGCAGGCATCCGAAAAATGTCCTGCTCTGTCCTTCGTGTGGCGAATTAAACGAGACGGAAGAGAGAAATGATCCGGGAATCTGCTCCTGGTGTCAGACTCCGTTGAGCCTGAAAGGACCGGCCGCTCGTAATCGCTGTGCCTGCCCTGACTGTGGGACTGTGAATACCTATCCTCACAAACCTCACGGTCCGCCTCAGCACCGCATGTTCGCCATTGAGTATCACTGCTCGCAGTGTAGACCCCGCCATCAGGGACGCTTTTTTAAGAAAGCGGATGCCACCGACCTCGCTAGATATCGAGAGGCGGAAACAGTCCTACTGAACGGTAAAACAGAATATATCCCGGATAATCACATACCGGCGGGAGATGAAACAGATCGTCTCCATAGGTGGGGATACTCGCGTTACAGGGAAATGTTTAATAACAGGCAGCTACTCAGTCTTGAACTCGCCTGCCGCGCGATTGCCCAGCAGAAGGATCAACGCCTCAGAGAGGCATTATCGACAAACCTTTCAGACTTACTCCGCTATCAAAATATGCTCTGTCGCTACGATACCTATGCTCTCAAATCCCTTGATATCTTTTCGGTTCACGGTTTTCCCGTGGGACTGATTTCTTGCGAATCCAATTTTCTCGGTCTTATGAAAGAGAAAGCAAGAGTCAACATTGGCAGTGGCGGTTGGTCCAATATTGTTGAAAAATTTTTCAAGGCCAAGCAGTACTGTGAGCACCCTTTCGAGGTTGTTCGTCAAAGCGGTCGAAAGAGACAGATTCCTATTACTGACGAGTGGATTGGAAGAGAACGGGAAGGTAAGAGGAGCCGGACTGTCGCTTTACACTGTGCGAGTTCAACGCAGATAGACCTCCCTCCTCGATCCCTTGATGCGGTTTTTACGGACCCCCCGTATTTTGCCAACGTTCAATACGCCGAGCTGATGGACTTCTGTTATGTCTGGCTCCGCCGTCTCGTGGCCGGTGAGATTTTTGATAGTCAGACAACACGACACAGGAACGAATTGACGGGGAACGCCACCATGGAACGAGACTTGGACCATTTCACCGAAGGACTCTCTTCAGTCTGGTCTCGCATGGCTACGGCCCTGAAACCAGGGGCACCACTGGCGTTTACCTACCACCACAATACGCTTGAAGCGTACTACCCGATTTCGGTGGCGATGCTCGACGCTGGCCTTGTGTGTTCTGCCTCTTTAGCCTGCCCGGCTGAAATGGGCGCTTCGATTCATATCAGCGGAACGGGGTCCTCAATCGTTGATACTGTCTTTGTCTGTCGCTCAACCGGACGTATCTCTCGGCGCACTCTTGTTTCAACCCCTCAGGAGATTGCCGGTTTAGTCGAAGATGACCTGGAACAACTCACAAATGGTGGCCACAAGCCAACTCGTGGCGATGCTCGGTGCATTGCCTATGGGCATCTGATTCGCCTCGCTATCTGGCATATCCGCAAGACATGGCAAAAAGAGAAAAAGACCGAAGAGAAGCTACAGCGCATCTCTCAGGCAGTACAAGACCTCGGGGGGATAGAGCAGGTTGAACACTATCTCCCGGATAATCTCTCTCCTATTTCAGGGAAACGAACAGTACGCGTGAAGGAAGCTGAGAGTCCTCCATATGAAGTATCCTTTTGAGGCTTCTCTTGATGAGATTGAAGCAAATCCAGAGCCCTATATCGATGCCGTTTTTTCAAGCCTGGAGTCGGAGTTTCTCGTTCTCCCCAAAGGGGACGATTTCCTCGACTATCCACAGTTTGAGCGAGCGTACGAAATGCTCAAAAGAGCAACCGATGGTTTTGACCATCTCCAAAGCGAAACTGTTTTGGCAACCATCTATCAGAGCCCTTTAACACTCATCGTTTTACGGACTATGCTCGGCTTTACGCCGCCGGAGTGGGCATAGGTGGCAGCCCGGCGAACGGGGGTCGAGATTTCCCAGAACTTTGCGAGGAGTATTGACCGAAAAATCCGCGCTAATCCCTTCTCACCGCTCCGCCTGACAAAGACCACTGCGCCTCGTATTGAAGCCCTTGTGACCGTTGCGTGTGAACTCCTCAGCATTCCCGCCCCCCAAACGGAAGAGGAGAAGATTCACCGCTTGCGGAAGGCTGATTCCCAAGAGGGTTTAATAACCATCCGGAGTTTATCCCGGTTGGGGGTTCCATATGCGATGTTACTGTACGAACGTTTTCTAGGCCGCCCGTTTGCTGGACATCGCGACTCGGTTTCTGAGTTGGTCGGCAACCTTCTCGAATCCGCAATCGCAAAAGTCTTGGACCAGTATGGGATAGACTCTAGACAACCGAAACGAGCGGAGAGGATAGCTGGCTTTGATCAAACACCAGACTTCATTGTTCCCGACGAGTACAATCCGCAAGTCGTTATTGAAGCCAAAGTGACGGAAGACGATGGAACCGCTCGGGATAAAGTCACTCGGGTACAACACCTCGATACTATCAGCAGACAGAGAAGCCCGGACGGACAACCCAGGTTTGAGATTATCGCATGTATCGCCGGACGGGGTTTTGGGGTCAGGCGAGAAGATATGAAGAAATTACTCTTAGCGACTCGGGGGAAAGTCTTCACGCTCCAAACGTTGGGGCAGCTTGTCACACAGACTCGGCTCAGAGAATTCCGGACGCGCTGAATGCTGCTCAGCAGGCTTCAACCAGCCCCGTCTTCTCAGTCAGCATCTTGCCACAGATATCCGCGTATGCGGAGAAGGGAAACGCGACCCTGTTCTCCTTAGTGCCAGGACTGCGTGGACTCCTCGCGCTCAGCCACCAGCCGATGATACTGCTCTTCCAGGAACCGCTGGTGCTGTTCTTCCGCCTGGCAGATTGCGTGCAGCACGCGACGGGCCAGCGGCTCTGTGACTCGGCGCTCCAGGGCATGGTAGTGCCCGAGCGACTCCTGCTCTTTTGCCAGCGCTATTTCAAACAGCATCCGCACAGGGTCGGAGACCTCCCGCTGGTGACATAGCTCTACCCAGTGCCGCACGGCATCGGTTTGGGGCGACGTATCGTACTGGAGGAGATGGATATTTTGTAGGACCATGTGGAGTTCTGGATCGTCTTCCCACTCAATCCACTCTATGAGGTCGTCAAGATGTTGTTCTTCTTCTCTGGCGAACTGCCGAGCTGCAAGTCGAGCGGCTGGAGTGGGCGCTGCATCTGCGGCAAGCAAGTAAAAATCAATAGCCCGCAACTCGTCTTTCAGAGATTCACTCACAATCCTGTAGGCTGTATCCTTCATCAGAGTGCCCCTTCTCTTGTGTTGTGGATCAGACTCCGTCGCTCCTTCTTTCTGCTACTGGTGAAGAGCTAAGACCGGGCAGCCTGCTTCACGCATCATTTTTTCGGTCAGACTACCGAGCAAAAGGTGAAACAGACCGGTGAACCCATGGGTCGCCATCACCAGTAAATCCGCGCCAACTTCCTTTTCCATTTCAAGAAAAGTGCGGGCCGGATCACTACTCACATGGACAACCGGTTCGTACCGGACGCCCTCAAGATAGGTCTGTGAGACTTCCGCTAAGCGCTCTTTGGCCACCTTTTCTGCCAGTACAAGATTCGTTCCCTCTCCTTCCTGAAGCCGGTAGACATCGCGCTGGAGGTAGATGTCTTCGGTTGGAACAACGTGGAGTGGATAGACGGTTCCCCCATGCTGTGCCGCAATTTGCCTGGCGCAGATGAGGGCAGTCGCCGACCGGTCGGCAATGTCAACCGGAACAAGGATATTCTGGAATGCAGAGGTGGTGACTTCTTCATCTCCTTGACGAATGGTCAAGACTGGGCAGACGGCCTCCCGTACGACCCTTTCGGCAACACTACCCAGAACGAGATGGGCAAATCCGGTTCGACCGTGCGAGGACATCACCACAAGGTCAGCGCCTACTTCTTTTTGGGCTTCCAGAATTCCAGCAGCCGGATTGCTATTGAATTGAGTCAGAATGGCATGGTTGGTGTCGCTGAAATGTTCCTGAGCAATCTCCTCTAACTGTTCCCGGGCAACGCGTTCTGCCGTACTGATATCTGCCCCACCGCTTTTGTCCGGCTGATAGACCTTGCGCAGGAGATGCAACTCATCGGTGGGTACGACATGAAGGAGGTAGATGGTCCCATCTCCGAGTTGGGCGAAGTGTCGCGCATACGAGAGCGTCTGGGGCGATGTTTCATCCAAATAGACAGGACACACAATCTTGCGAAATCCCTCAGCCATAGCTTGTCCTTTCCTTCAGGAAACAGGAACGGCCTATCATTCGTTCTAATGCCACGCCTCCACCGTTGCGGAATGCGCTTTCACATCGCCGCGTTGTTGGTGGGCATAGTTTTGCAACTGACGTTTGGCCGCATCAAAGGCATCTCGAATAGCGACTTTTAAATCCTGGTTTTCATGGTGGTTGACGACCAGTTCAGCACCAGGAACGCTCAGGTCGATCCGAACCTTGTAGGATTGACTCTTCCAGTGATGATGGGTCTGGGATTCAATAACGACTTGGCAGCGAGTAATGCGGCTATAAAAGGTATCAAGCTTGCCGGCCTTCTCATGAATGGTTGTCTCTAGGTGTCTGGAAAGATGCAGGTCGCGAGAGACGATTTGCACTGGAAGTTGCATACTTCTACTCCTCCAACTCTTTGGGTTCACGAAAAAGGCCTACCTCAGAGTGTTACCGGTTGGAGGCGGACGTGGCTCTAAAAGAGGAGATACGTCAGCAGTTTTGATAGAGGAAATCGTATCTAAACGGGAGGATTGTGTGGATGGAAAAAACCGAATCGTTCGGCTGAGAGGAACGGAGCTGAGATGTTGCTCCCGAGTTGGCATATAGAGCAGCTGTCCTCCTCTCTATCAGTGTGTGGACGACGTTACCCTCGCCACGGCCTTCCACACACTACTCTTTCCTACCTAGCACCCTCACATTGAGAGTCAAGGTCTAAAATTTAATTTTAGTTATTCTAATAGAGATGGACGCAAACGATAGGAAAGTAAAGAAAACATCCCACCACCCACGGAAAACCTTACCAGCCAATGATATGTGACGGCATACGTTTGCTCTGTTCCCCACGTATATCCGCTCCGCCGTACAGCGTGCCAGACTTGGCATCAATGCGGATGCCCAGCACGTCTCCCTCGCTCCATGCCGGGTTGACCTGGAGCCTATGCCCGCGAGCTTTGAGTTCACGTTGGACCTCTTCAGGAATTCGCTCTTCAACTCGGAGCAGACCGGGAACACAATTATGCGGATAGAAACTGCTCGGGAAGTGGGAGGTCGAAAATCGGGGAGCTTCTATGGCATCCTGTACTTCCATTTCAAGATCAGCCACAGCCAGAAAGAACTGGAGCGTCCACTGATCCTGCTGGTCTCCGCCCGGCGTACCAAAAACCATACAGGGGTTTCCGTCTCGCATGACCAGGGTCGGCGTCAGGGTAGTACGCGGACGTTTCCCCGGTACCAAGGCGTTCGGATGCTTTGCATCCAGGAAGAAGGTCTGCACTCGGGTCCCCAAGGGGAAGCCGAGGCCGTCTATTACCGGAGAGGACGGAATCCAGGCCCCGCTCGGGGTAAAAGAAGCCATATTCCGCTCTTTATCGATCACCGCCACATAGACGGTGCCTGGACCCCAATTCCGGGCCGCAAAGATATCTTCCCCTTCGAGTAACGCGGCGCCTGTCCGCGGATTCCCTGGTCGCTGGTCAAGCGACGCCTGTCCGTTGTCGATCAGCTCACGCCGGCCGGACGCATAGTCTTTGGAGAGGAGCCTCTCTAGTGGAACATCGGTAAAATTCGGATCTCCGTAGTATTGTTCACGGTCGGCAAAGGCAAGCTTGGCCGCTTCTGTGACCGTATGAATATAATCCGCACTATTCAGGCCCATCGCCCTGAGATCAAACCCTTCAAGCAAGGCCAGTTGCTGCAGAAACACCGGGCCTTGGCTCCAGGGGCCACATTTGTAGACATCATAACCACGGTAGTTGAGGGTTGTCGGCTCTTCGATCTGAATATGAAAGTCGGCCAGGTCTTCCGCGCTCAGAAGCCCACCCTGTGCTTTCGCATGGACCGCTATGGTCTGAGCGACAGACCCTTCATAAAACTCGGCCCGGGCGGCTGCGAGACCGTCGAGGCGGTCACCACCGGCCCGTTCTTCTGCCGCCATCAGACATCGAAATGTCCGGGCCAAATCTGGGTTCGTCATGATTTGACCGACATCGGGCAGGTGTCCGTCCGGCAGATAGACCTTGGCTGAAGACGGCCAGTGTTTCCTGAAATGCTCGGCGTTCCCGGCAATCGAAAAGTCCATATTCAGATAGGCCGGCGCCGGGCCACGGAGGGCCCAGTGCATGGGAAAACCGTTCTCAGCCAGTTCCAGCGCGGGTGCGACCACTTGGGCAAAGCTGCACGTCCCAAAGCGCTGTAGCGCAGAAATGAAAGCGTCCGGGGCCGCACACGGCCCGGCAGCCAGGGCGCCGCTGCCTGGAATGAGGGTCATACCCTGCTGCTGAAACCATTCAAGCGTTGCCGCTTTGGGCGCAACGGTATTGCCGTTAATCGAGAAGACTTTCTTGTCCGTCGCACTATAGGCGAGCGCGGACAGTTCGCCCCCAAACGTATGCATATGGGGGTTGAGTACGCCTTCGGCCAACGCCGCGGCAACGGCCGCATCAAACGCGTTACCCCCAGAACGGAGAATGTGCATGCCGGCTTCGGCGGATAGATAGTGTTCGGTCGAAATCATCCCTCGCGTACTCATCAGAGTCGGGCGATAGGCCATAGATCACTCCTTCAGAAGTATCGAGAATCTTCAATCCAATCAGAGGTCATTCTCGATACTTCTGTTGACAAGACAAACAGTCATTAACCAGCGGCTTCCTCACTCAATGCTCTCACCTGCTCCTGTACCACGTCAGGTGGACACAGGGAAAGGAACCAGCGACCGGCAAGTAACAGGACGGTAATATCGTCGGCAATGCCGACAAAAGGCAGAATATCTGGCAGTAAGTCCATAGGCAGCAGCATATAGACCAGTGCTCCGATCAGCACAACCTTGGCCCGGAGCGGCACCCGCCGGTCTCGAAACAGCCGCCAGAACAGCTTTGCAAACTGGGGCAGCCGCCGGACGAGTTTCAGAATGTGAAGAGGGGACAGGCTCGGGCGTCCTATAGGCATATACACTCACACATAGTCAGTCAAAGAGAGCTGAGCAAGCAGCTCGACATGGGTCTGTGATTCCCTCGGTGTCTGCTACAATACGCCCATTCACGCTGTTCGTGAACCTGAGGCAGCCGAGAGACATGCGTATCCTTGTCATTGAAGACGAAGCAAAGGTCGCCAGTTTTATCCGCCGCGGTCTTGAGGCCGAAGGCTATAGCGTTGATATCGCCCCGGACGGCGAGGCTGGACTGACCCAAGCGTTCGGCCACGAGTACGATCTGGTCATTCTGGACGTGATGCTGCCCAAGCGGGATGGATTGAGCGTCCTCCAGGAGATGCGGCGGCACAAGCTCTACGTTCCGGTTCTGATGCTCACCGCGCGTGATACGGTTGCGGATAAAGTCACCGGGTTGGATCGAGGCGCGGATGACTATCTGACAAAACCGTTTGCCTTTGAAGAACTACTCGCCCGGATTCGCGTCTTACTGCGCCGGGGCAGCTCCTTGTCTCTCTCCACCTTGAGCGTAGCGGACTTGGAGCTCGACCTGGTTTCGCGCGAGGTCACACGCGCGGGAACCCGGATTGAACTGACCGCAAAAGAATTCTCCCTGCTCGAATTCTTTTTACGCCACCCTGGGCGCGTGCTCAGCCGCGCCCTTATCGCACAGCATGTGTGGGGCGTGGATTTCGACACCTTTACCAATGTGATTGACGTGTATGTCAATTATCTCAGAAAAAAGATTGATGTAGGGTTCCCCACCAAACTGATCCATACCGTGCGCGGGGTGGGCTATGCCATAAAGGAACCTGAGGGATAATGCGCTTACTCTTTTCCAGTCTGCGAGCCCGCCTGACGCTGTGGTATACGGCTCTGCTGACCGGGATGTTAGTCCTCCTTGGGACGGCGTCCCTCATCCTCCTCGACCGGGGGTTGCGCGACAACATTGACGCCTCGCTGAAATCGGTCGCCGTGTCCATTGCCGATTCAGTTCGGCGTCCCCCGTCACCGGGACGTGATTTCGGGGCGGCTTTGGACGCGCTGCTCGGTCCGTTCGGTCCTGGACCGGCCTCTCGGTTCTTTCGTCTACTCGATCCGTTCGGTCGTCCGGACCCCCGCGTTGTGCCGCGTCCGCGCATGCAATTCCCACTCAGCCCGGAAGCGCAGTTGAACGCCCGGCACGGCCGGGAAACCTATCAGACCATCACCTTACTCCCTCCTCAGGGGGGGGATAGGGAGGGAATACCGGTCCGGCTGCTGACGCTGCCCGTTATCGAACGTGGCCGGATGATTCATCTCGTTCAGGTCGCCATGCCCCTTGAGAGTGCGGACGCGGCCCGTTCCCGGTTTCTCTTGATTCTCTTGGGTCTGATCCCGCTGGCGCTCGGGGGATCTGGGGTGGGCGGCTGGTTTCTGGCACGACGTGCCCTAGCCCCCGTGGATGCGATGGTCGATACGGCCCGGGCAATAGAGGCGGAAGACCTCTCGCGCCGGATCGAGGCCGCGGATAGCACGGATGAGCTCGGCCGTCTGGCCGCCGTCTTAAACGCCATGCTGGAGCGACTGGAACGTGCGTTTGCTGCCGTCAAGCACTTTAGCGCAGATGCCGCTCATGAACTGCGCACCCCGCTCACGATCTTAAAAGGTGAGCTTGAGGTTGCGCTCCGTTCTCCCCCGACACCGGAGGAATATCGCTCCGTCCTGGTCAGCTGTCTTGAAGAAGTTGACCGCCTTAGCACGCTCGTCACGGACCTGCTCTTTCTGGCCCGCTCTGACAGCGGCAATATGAGCATCGCGCGTACGCCGGTCGATCTGGCAGCAGTCCTGCGCAACGTTTGTGTGGCGTTGGACGCGCTGGCCGAGACGGCGCATATCACCTTCAGGCATGACGCGCCCACCGAACTCTGGACGCGGGGCAGCAAAACCATGCTGTTCCGGCTTCTGTTCAACCTGGGTGAGAATGCGATTAAATACACACCGGAGGGCGGGACTGTGACACTGACCCTGGAACCACAGGGGACGGAGGCGTATCTGTCGGTCAGAGACACCGGAGCCGGTATTGCCGCCGAGGAGCGGCCTCACATCTTTGATCGCTTTTATCGCGCTGACCCGGCCCAGAGCCGCGGAGGGACCGGCCTCGGCCTGGCATTAGCCCGCTCAATTGTGCTCGCGCATGGGGGGCAGATCAGTGTCGAGAGCCGCGGAGGGCAAGGAAGCTGTTTCACTGTCCGACTGCCGCTGATTTCGATGCAGCAGCCTGTCCTCTCTCCCTGCCAGGAGGAGCCCAAGCCGGGAAACGACTAGAGAGAGTGAGGCAACGGGGAGGCGTATCAGACAATCAGAGGATAGGCGTCCAATGTTCAGGCAATACCTCAAACACCTCAGCCTCCTGGTCTGGGTGTTTGCCCTTTTACTTGTCCTCCCGTCAGCGTCTGGCGCCGAAGGTCCTCCGCTGCCAGTCCGCCTCAGCGGGAAGCTCTATTTCGTGCCGACCGGTGAGCCTGGCAGACATGACGACCTCCTGGCTTTCGGGATTTCCAAAGAAGAGGAGGTCTATCTTCAGGTCGATGAATTCCGCACCACGAGCCGGACACAAAGCGAGCTTTCCATACTCCGAAATATGCGCCGGCACAAACCGAATCTGCGTATCCTCAATGCAGAGGTTTTAGCTCCGCTCCTGACCGAAGAGCATATTCGGAAACCCGTCCTGCTTGCCGGATTTTTCTACCAAATGAGTGGTCGGCTCACTCTTGTCTCAGCCGTCCTTGAAGAAGAAGAGGAGACGCCTCCCGCCGAGCAGACTCCGAAGCCAAAGGCACACTACTGGTGAGAGGCGCTCCCTTACTCAGAAGGATAGCCCTGGGCCATTGGTGGCCTCCCGTCCCATACTCCTCCAGGCAGAGGTCCTGTGGTACACTGCGACCCACACCAGACTATGTAAGGAGGTTCTTATGGCGGTCAAACCTGGCTGGGAAGGACGATGCTACGAAGACTTTGAAATCGGGGATGTCTATCGCTGTCGCTTGGGGCGTACGGTGACCGAGACGGATAATACCTGGTTCACCCTGCTGACCTGTAACACCAATCAAATTCATTTTAATAACGAATACGGCAAACAGACCGAATTCGGCCAATGCCTGATTAACAGCGGGCTCACCCTGGCGATTGTTGCTGGGCTCGGTGTCGCCGATGTGAGTGAGAACGGTTTTAACCTGGGCTGGGACAATGTCACCCTCCCGAATCCGGTATTTGCCGGTGATACGCTGTATTCCGAGTCGGAAGTCCTGGAGAAGCGCGAATCCAAGTCCAAGCCACAGTGGGGAATCATCAAAGTTGAGACCCGAGGGGTCAAACAAGACGGCACCTTGGTGTGTCAGTACACGCGTAACGTGATGGTCTGGAAACAGGCGCATGTCCCCAAGCGCGATCTTTTTCCCGAGTTGAAGCAGGATTAGGCAGAGGGACAGCCGTACAGGGCTGCCCTACCCAATCCCCTATGCGTTTTCCACAGCGGGGAGTTGTGGGAACGCCTCCCCATATCGATTCAGCCAGGTCACCTCTTCGACCGGGCGTCGGGTCACTGGCCCGAATTTGCCTTTGGGATAGCCAATTGGAATGAGCGCGTACGTTGTAATAAATTCGGGCAGGTCGAGAATTTTCCGCATCTCATCCTCATACAACGTCGTAATCGTCGTGAGTGAGGCACCGAGACCAAGGGCCCGGCACGCCAGCAGGATATTCTGAATCGCGGGATAGATACTCCCGCCCAGAATCCGCAGAAAGGTTTCTCTGTTCGGTCCGTTGAGACGGGCCTCATGACTCTTGCGTGAGCGGAGACAGGGGATAAGCAGGACCGGCGCCTCAGCCAGGTGCTCGGCCAGATAAGCGGCAGCACGAACGTTTTTGCTGTTCTCTGGCGTGAGTCCGGCTTTGGCATAATTGGTTTCCGCCATGCGCCAGCCGTGTAGATAGATCTCGGCAATCTGTTCTTTTACCCGCCGTTCTGTGACTACCACAAAGCGCCAGGCCTGGACCCCGCCCCCACTCGGCCCTTGAGTACCAGCTTCAATCACCTTGTAAATCAGTTCTAATGGAACCGGGTCGGTCCTGAGGCGGCGCATGCTGCGGCAGGAATACATGATGTCAAACAGATCGGTCGCGGCCATGATATCCTCTTCTTCTCGTTAGGCTGAACAGAGCATATCTATTCCCTGAAGAGAGCACTAGGATATGCCAGGTTGTCGAATGGCTTCGGGCTTGGCACAATCCCCACAAAGGAGGGTCTCGTATGACAGCCCCAACCATCCATGAAATTCCCGTAGAACAGGCCACCCCTGAAACGGTTGCGCCATTCGGACAATTGCTCGGCATCCATGAGCAGGCCAAGCCGCTGCCGGTCGCCTTTTACGACGGCAAGGTCAGCGTCTACGCTCCGGTAACGTTCGAGTCTGATGAAGAGACCATGCTCACCCTGGCCAGCGTTGACCGCCGCGAGATGCAGGTCCAGTGGATGGAGCGCCATTTCAAGCATACGCAGACCTTCATTCCGCTTGAGGGGAAACCCTTCGTCGTTGTCCTTGCCCCACCAACCGAGGGCGATCTGCCGGACCTCGGACAGGCCCGGGCGCTCCTGTTCGACGGCTCGTCCGGCTTTACGATGAAGGTCGGAACCTGGCACGAGTTTCCGTTTGCCCTGGTCGATCAGTCAAATGTAATCGTTATCCTGCGCCGGGAGACCACGCAGAATCTCATGCCCGATAATGTCGTTGATGGGGAAGCGCACGGACCGGACCTTGATAAAAAGAATCTAGTCGCCCGGACCGGAGTGACGGTGCAGGTCAAGATGTAAGGCGGAAGAAAAAAGCCTATTTCTTCTCCGGTTCTACCCAGTCGTTAGTAATGGCACCGCCCGCCATCGATATTGAGCGTTTGTCCGCTCATAAAGTCACTCGCATCCGACGCTAAAAAGAGAACCGTCCCCGCCACGTCCTCCGGCTCTTCGTTGCGCTTGATAATCTGCCGCTTGACCGATTGCCGCCGGAACCGCTCAAAGGTTTCGGGGTCGAGAATCGTCTTGCTCGCTTCGGTCATCGTGTGGCCGGGGGTGATGGCGTTGACATTAATCCCCGTTCCGGCGAGTTCTCTCGCCAGCGCACGCGTGAGGGAAAACACCGCCCCCTTTGAGGCGACGTAATGCAGAGCAAACGGGTCGCCGGCCCAGATCGTACTCGACGAAACATTAATGATCTTACCCTTGCCCTGTTCCTTCATCGTCGGCACGACCGCCTTACAACACAGCCAGATGCCTTTGACGTTCACCTCCATCATCCGATCCCAGTCGGCCTCTGAGATCTGATCGAACGGGCCGACCCACATCCCCCCATACAGGGCGGCATTATTGACCAGGATATCGATCCGGCCAAAACGTTCGAGCGCCTCGGCGGCCATGGCTTCGGTGCTCTGGGCGCTCGTGACATCAGTGGTCACCTCCACCACCTCTCCCCCCGAGTCATGGACTCTGGCGACGGTCTCCTCGCACGACAGGACGTCGGTTGCGACCACCCGGGCTCCCTCTCGCGCAAAGGCACAGCAGTACTCCTGGCCAATGCCCCGCGCCGCCCCGGTCACGATAGCGACTCTCCCAGTCAGTGATGCCATACTTATCCCTCCTTCGTCTTCTGGACGACCTGTGTCTGAGGCTCTCTGTTTTCCCGAGAAGTAACGACGAGGTCTTCCCGCGCCTTATTCTTTTGATTGCACCGCCTGAATCAGCTTCCAAATTCGCTCTGGGGTGAGGGGCAGGTCCGTGATTTTGACACCCAGGGGTTGCAAGGCGTCCTCGATCGCATTCGCCACCGCAGCCGGCACCATACCGGGTGTGCCCTCGCCTTTTCCCTTGGAGCCTAACGGTGTGTGGGGGGAGGGAACGTTGTGTTCGATGGTTTCGATATGCGGGAGATCGAGAGAGGATGGGATATGGTAGTCTAACAGCGTGGTCGTGAGTTGCTGGCCGTTTTCGTCGTAGATGAACTCTTCCATACACGCATTGCCTATCCCCATGGCCACCCCGCCGTGGATCTGGCCCCGAACCACCATGGGATTAATGGGCTGCCCAGCGTCATCCACCGCAACATAGCGTACAATTTTATACTCCCCCGTGTCGGGAAACACTTCGACCTGGGCCGCATGGACGTTGCAGCTATGCATGCCGGCAGTCTCGGCTTCAAAATGGGAGGTATGTTCAAGGCCGGCCTCCATGCCGGGCGGCAGTTCGGTGGGGGAGAGCAGCGCTACCTCGGCAATCTTGGCAATCGGCACGCGTTGGCTTTCGTCTTTGGTCAAAATGGCATGTCCGTCACGAAAGACAAAGTCGTCTTCGCCGGCTTCGATATGCAGCAGGTGGGCAGCAATATTGGCCATCTTGGGCCGCAACGCACGCGCGGCCAGCACCGCGGCGCTGAGCGTATAGGAAGCGCCGCGGGAGCCAATAGTGCCCGCAGCAAAGGGACCGGAATGCGTGTCACCGTATGTGACGTAAATATCCTCCGGCGACAGGCCGAGTTCACCGGCGACGACTTGGGCGATCGTCGTCTCATGCCCCTGGCCGTGCGGCGAGTCGCCTTCGGCCACCTGGACCTTGCCATGCGCGTCGAACTGGACCGTTGCCACGCCAAAGCCGGGCTGGCGTTCCATGGGGACCAGCACCTCTGAGGGAACCCCGGAAATTTCCACTCCCATGCTGAAGCCGACGCCAAGATAACGTCCGTTTTGCCATGCCTCGGACTGTTCTTGCCGAAAATTGTCGTAATCCAGCGCGGCACACGCCTTGGCAAACGAGCCGGGAAAGTCTCCCGAGTCTACGTGTACGCCAACTGCTGAGACGTGCGGGAAGGTCTTGATCGCGTTTTTGAGACGAATCTCAACCGGGTCAATCTCCAGAGCGCGGGCGGCCATTTCAACGGCCCGGTCGAGCGCAAAACGTCCGGCAAACGAACCAAACGCCCGACTCGGCGTAAGACAGGCTTTATTGGTCACCACACAGGTGAGATCGATATCCACGTTGGGGATGTCGTAGCCGTTAATGAGGTACATCGCACCCAAAAAGGGCATGGCAAAGCCGACGTAAATAGCCGTCCGGGCATCGCCGCAATCGGCCAGAATCCGATCCCGTAGACCAAGAATGGTGCCGTCCTTCTTCACGGCCAGTTCAAGCTCATGAATCTGATCCCGTCCCTGCCCCACATTCATCAAACTTTCTTGACGGTTCTCGACCCATTTCACCGGTCGGCGGAGCTTCATGGCCAAATGACAGGCCATGAGTTCTTCCCGATAGAGTGGCGCCTTAGTCCCAAACGCGCCGCCCATGTCTTTGGGCATAATCACCCGCATCTGGCTGTGTGGCAGGTTGAGGTATTCGGCAAGCAAGTGGCGTTTGATGTGCGGGCGCTGCGTGGTCAGCCACAAGGTCAGCCCCTCGCCTGGGTTATACACTGCCAGGCAGCCACGGGTCTCCATGGGCTGGCCGCCGGTACGGTGGCACCGAAAACGTTCTTTGATAACCAGGTCCGCCTGGGCAAAGGCCGCGTCGGGATCGCCGGCAGGAATATGCTGGTGGTAGAGTACGTTGTCGCCCCAGTCAGGATAGAGACGCGGCGCGTCGGCTTGGAGGGCATGCTCGGGATCGATTACGATATCGAGCGGATCATACTCAACGTCGACCAGCTCAATCGCATCTTCGAGGGTGTATTTATCGCGGGCGACCACAACGGCCAGCGGATCGCCGACGTATTTCACCTCGTCAATCGACAGCGGCCAAAAGACCGGCCGTTTGGTCTCGCCGGGCAGATTCGGCGTGCTCATGTCCGACAGCACCGACCCAAGGTGTTTGACATCGGCGCCAGTGAGCACGGCTCGCACGCCAGGCAGGGCAGTCGCCTGAGCGGCATCTATAGACGTGATTTTCGCATGCGCGTAGATGCTGCGCACAAAGCCCATAACGACCATGCGTGGCAGGACGATATCAGGCAGGTATTGTCCGTCCCCAACTAATAAACGGCGATCTTCCTTGCGTTTAATGGATTGTCCGACCCAGGCGTTTGCAGTAGCCATGACGCGCTCCCTGTGTTGTGGGTATACCGGCAATATTCGCTACACGGAATGGGTAAACCACTCTTTGCGCTCTTCTGGCGACAGCGCCTCGACCGTGGCGATGGCGTGCTTGACCGCCTCAACGATATGGACATAGCCAGTACAGCGACAGATAACCCCCGACATGGCGGTACGGATTTCTTCGTCCGAATGCTTGGGGTTCTGGAGAAATTCGTACAGGGTCATCAGCAAGCCGGGCGTGCAAAACCCGCACTGCAAGCCGTGCTTTTCCCAGAATCCCTCTTGAATGGGATGGAGCGCATCATCTCTCGCCAGGCCCTCGATAGTCAGCACGCTGGCTCCATCCGCCTGAACCGCCAACAGCAGACACGCCTTGACGGCCTTGCCGTTCAGAATCACCGTACACGCCCCGCAGCGCCCTTCAACCGAGCAGCCGACATGCGTCCCGGTCAGTCCCGCTACCTCGCGAATGAAGTCAACCAGCAAGAGGCGCTGGTCAACCGTCTCCTCATAGACTTCACCGTTAATCGTTATGCCTATGCTCCGTTTCATGCCGACTCTCCTCACAGGGTAAATACGCTAGCAGCTTTGTATGATGTGGAGGGTACGTTTACTCTTCTGCTCGGCCGCTGGCCTGACGCACCACCTCCGGCACTGTGACTCGGATAAGCTGACGACGATAGTCTGCCGAGGCTCTGACATCATCCTCGGCTTCCACTTCCTCGGCTGCAGCTTCTCCGGCCTGGGTCAGGAGCGTCGCGTCAATGGTTTTTCCTTTTAGCAGACCAGCAGCCTGCTCAGCCCGGCACGGTTTGGGCATCACGCCGCCAACAACGATGCTTGCCTGCTGGCACACCCCACTCTGGTCCAGTGTAACCTGGGCCGCCACGCTGATAATGGCAAAGTCGCCAGCGACCTGGCTGTGCTTTGCGTATGCGCCACCGGAATGAGCGGCAGGCGCTGGAATTTCAATCCGCGTGACCAATTCATCCTCACCAATATCGCTCATCAGCGGGCCGGCCAGAAAGTCATCAATCAAGACTGTCCGCGTGCTACCGTCCGCCTTGGCCACGACGGGCCGGCCGTCCAAGGCCATAACCGCTGGCGGATAATCGGCTGAAGGGTCGGCATGAACGAGACTCCCGGCAATCGTCCCCCGGTTTCGGATTTGCGGGTCGCCGATATTCCGAGCGGCGTCCGCCAGGAGCGCATAGGATTGCAGGATCAGCGGATGGGTGGCCACGTCGGCATGACGGGCGAGTGCGCCAATGTGGAGGCGGCCATCCTCCTCATGAATGTCGTCGAGCGCAGCCACAGAATTCAGATCAATAATGGTCTGCGGCTCGGCCAGCCGCAGCTTCATCAGCGGCATCAGACTCTGACCACCGGCCAGAAGTTTTGCCTGCTCTCCGTATTGATTGAGGAGCGTCAGCACCTCGGCGACATCAGTCGGTGCAAAATAATTCTCGATGGCTTTAGGATACATCCTGTCCCCCTCTCCATGCTGCCTAGCAAACCGGAAAGGGAAGTCAAGCAAAAACTGCGCTGACGCTGGTCAGCCGCATCCTCCGAAGCGTAAGAGCGCAGATCAGCAAGTTTTCCGGTCCGAGACCGACGTTAGTCCGACGGCGGATAGACCCGATAGGATAGCAGTTCGGTGACACTCTTGACCGGCGTGCCCACGCCCTCGCTGCTGATGGCTTTAACCAAGCCCACTCCCCGGGCGTACCACTCGGTGTAGTGGAGGTGGAATTCCGTGGTCTTGCGCCTTGGATCGGCGACTTTACTCGTTGTCCGGGTTTCCACGCGCAGACAGTTACGAAACGTTCCGGCTGGAACCCGAACCGCTACCGGATCGATCCGCGCGTGGGCCGAGGCCGTCACGTTCTGACCGCCCTCAAGCGGCCAGGCCTTGGTCTGGAGCCCGGCCTCCCAGCTCCGCTCTCCGGTATAGGGGCTGGGCAGGACCCGTTCGATTCCTTCACCAAGATTCGTATCCCACACCGTGTCAGCCTCAGAATCAAGCCAGGGGTAGCGGAGGAGAAAGCCGTCTTTGCGCAGGTAAGCGACCGTGCTTTTCGCCTCGGGCGCTCTGTCGGTTAAGGGTTCGTACTCCTCGGCAACAATATAGGACACGCCGTCAAGCAGCGGAAAATCGTCGCGGATCACGGTTTCCATCATATAGTAGTGATAATCTCCCCCGGAGAATTTGACCTCATGCGTCCAGGTGTTATGCAGGGCGAGCGGAAAAAACCCGGCCCGCCCGGCGGGAGACGGCGCGGTCAGGACACTCGAAAGCGCGCCCAGAACGAGGAGGGCAACCAGCGGTGTCGCGATGCGCGGCATGACACCCGGACTATACGGACCGGTGCGCTGTCAGGCAATCATTTTTTTCACACAGAGCGCCCTCCGGTGTCTTATATAAAGAACGTAAGAGAAATACACGAGACGGAGGTCAGGGTTTTATGTCTATATATCGCTCATTGCTCATTGTGTGGTTTTCGCTGACTTGCTTTCTTGGGATGCTCGCTCCCCTGCCAGCAGGGTTCTGGGTATAACGTCTTCAGGCGGAAGAACGCTATAGAAAGTCTCTCTACGTCATTGGAATGGCACTTGTGGCAGAACAGTCCATGAACAAGGCGAGTGCATTTGGGGAAATCGTCGATCTCCATCAGCACTCCGTCTATCGCTATCTCATTCGCTGTACGGGCAATAGCGACGATGCGCAGGAGTTATTTCAGGAGACCTTCCTCCGAGCCTATCGCGCCTACGGTGACCTTCCAGCTGATGCGAACCACCGGGCCTGGCTCTTTCGGATTGCAACAAATCTCGTGAAAAATTATATTCGTGGCCGCCAGCGTTATAGAAAAATATTTGTCGCGGACGGCTCCATACCTTCCTCAAAAGTTCATCCGACAACACCAGAACAGACGTTTCACTCGCAGGAGACAGCCCAACTCCTCCTGAACGCGATTGGTGCCTTACCCTTCCGACAACGCACAGCATTGATACAGCGGCAGCTTGAAGGGCTCGCCTATCGAGAGATTGCCGAAAACCTGGGCTGCTCCGAAGACAGCGCCCGGGCGCATGTGTATCAAGCCCTGAAGAAGCTGCGCACTTGCTGGCAACAGACCGTGACAGGAGAAGAAAGGAGGTGCCATGTCAACCAAAAAGCGTAACACGCTCGCGTGTGGATTTGCGGAAGACGATATTATTGCCGAAGCGCTTGGAGAAAATCCGCAGCTTATACGGCAGAAAGTCCAGCGTCATCTGACCGTCTGTCCAGACTGCACTCAGCGCCTGGAACAGTACAAGCAGGTCCGCCTCCAACTGAGATCTTTACCCGCCCCGGAGACCGGACTTGCCGCAGCTCGACGCGTACTCGATAGACAGTTGACCGATTTGATTGTGGCCGCGCGGCCGCACCTCGTCCTGAGCATCTGGGATTCTCCTATCGGGCCGCTACGGATCGGCACAACGGATAAGGGGGTGGCACTGGTTGAGTTCGTTTCTCCCAACGACTCCAGCAATAGTGAAAAGGAGCTCGGAGAAAAATTTGCAGTTGAGCGCTCTCAAGGTCATGGGGGCGCTGCCGCGGCGCTGACCCGGAAACTTGAAGCGTACTTGAGCGGCTCGCGACAAGCGCTTGATTGGGTGATTGATGATGCTCTCATGCGGAGCGATTTTCAGCGTCAGGTCCTACGGGCGGCGAGTGAGATTCCCTATGGCAGCCTGACAACGTATGGGGGGCTGGCTGAGAGAATCGGTCGGCCCACAGCCGTCCGGGCGGTCGCGCAGGCCCTGCGTTACAATCCGCTGCCGATTCGGATTCCCTGTCACCGCATTGTTGGCAGTAATGGCAGCCTCACCGGCTATGCCGGCAATAAAATCGCGCTCAAGCGGGATATTCTTGCGGTTGAGGGTATACCGACTGTTCCATCACGCTCAGGTTTTGCCATTGCCCAAGATCAACTCTATGTCGGTCGGCAAACGGAGCAGATACTTTGCCGACCGAACTGCGAAGCCTCAAAGGGAATTCGGGCGGGAAATCGACTGTTCATTGCCTCACGTACCCGAGCGGAAGCAATTGGTTATACGCCCTGTGGTGTCTGCCGTCCGGACCTATAGCCAGTCTGCCAGGTGGCCGAGCCTCGATGGGGCTAAGCTTGTGGCCAGAATCACTCCCAGGCTTGTCGAGAGACGCGCTTTTCTGTACAGCCTCAGATATGAACGCCTTGCGTCTCGCCCCTGCAGTGCTGCTGGCTGTGTACATGGGGACAGCCTGTGAACGCCCGTACGGCTCCGCTGACCCATCGGTTCCATCCGATCTGCGGCAGACCCTGGAGCAGCTCGCTCGCGGGCTGGAAGCTTTTGACCCGGAGCAGGTGCTGGCCGTCTATGCGGATGATTTCATCAGCGGTACCGGACGCTCAAAGCGCGGTGTGGGCGAGGTGCTGACGCGGCTGCGGCAGAGCAAGGTATCGCTGAGCGTTGAGAAGGTCGATGTCACGGAGGCGGACGACACGCGCGCGGCAATCACGACCTCTATGCGCCTGCGCTATGCCGACCGTTTCCGCAATATCGGAGCCGGCGAGGTGGTCATTACCGATGTTCTGTCCCATCTTTTGCGGAAGGACGCGGGACAGTGGCGCATCTACACTGACAAACGCCTGGCCACCTATCGGGAGGGGCGGTTTGGTGAGTCTTCACCAAATGTGACAATTGAGGTGCCGGCCCGGCTGCCGACCGGCCTGGACTACCCGGTGGCCGTCGTTGTGCAACAGCAACCCCAGATCCAGTACCGCGTGGCCATTGGCAACTATCCCGAAGACCCTGGCGTGCTCCCTCCGCCGGATGTCGAAGCCCTACTACCCAGGGACGGACGGTTGGAGACGAATCTCCTCCCGAACCCCCAGGGTGTCAGTGAAATGGTCCGGGTCACCGTCATTGCCGCAGACGTCCGGGGCGACTGGCAGGGCGCAACAACCGTGTCCAAGCTGGTGCCCGGCATCCAGCGGACTGAGCGCCGCAAACGGCAGGACGCTCCATCACCTCCACCCGAACAGCAGGATGTATAAGCGCGAGATTCACAACACGTAATCGGAAGCACACTCATGTCTATTACAAAAAATAAAGCCATCGTCCGTCGCTATTTTGAAGACTGTCTCAATCAGGGCAAGATGGAGACCATTGATGAACTCATTTCTCCGACCTATGTCAGCCACTATCCGGCCGGCTATGATCTCGGCGGCGGCCCGGACGATGTCAAACAGATCGTCTCTTCGGTACGCAGGGGCTTTCCGAACGTCCATTTCACGATAGAGGATTTTGTCTCGCAAGGAGAAAAAGTGGTCGCCCGCTGGACCTTCCACGGCACGCACGACGGCAATTTCATGGGTGTTGCGCCAACGGGCAGGGAAGTCGTGGTCGCGGGTGTAGCAGTGTATCGCCTGGCGGACGAGAAGATTGAAGAAGTCTGGCTCTCGTGGGATGTGTTCGGGCTATTCAAGCAGCTTGGGGTGCTGGCCTCATAAGTAGAGGGATGACCCGTTTTCCATGCCAGACCGTCCGCCGCGCTTTTTTACCCATGTCTATCGCTTGGTCGCACAGGTGCCACGCGGAAAAGTGGTGACCTATGGGCAGGTAGCAGCCCTGCTTAGCGCCCCCCGGGCCGCTCGTGCCGTCGGCACGGCGCTCCGCCACCTGCCTCGCCCGTTGACGAAAAAAGTCCCGTGGCAACGGGTGATTAACGCCTCGGGCGGCATCAGTCTGCGAGGCGACGTGCTGCGCGCCGAGGAACAACGCTGGCTGCTGGAGGAAGAGGGGGTAGCGTTCAACCGCAATGGCAAGGTCAATCTGGAAAAATATCGCTGGCGAGGCCCCAAGAACTGGAAAGCACCTGCCTGGGACGCCCGGCTGTAGAAGAGGACACAGACCAGGAGTCCTCAAACCCGCGCCCGGACTTTGGGTCTGACTTGTGGGACTGCGGGGCTGCCGATGGCAGCCCCGCAAAAACCTTCCTATGAAGACGGATCAACTCAGTCGCCTGACGTGTTCTTTCTCTTTTGATCCGCACGATACATCGCAATAGCTGCCACCAAAATAAAGCCTACTATCGCAATGGCCTCCAGCGGTATGCCGAACATCCTGGTATCCTCCTCCGAACGCCTCGCACTGCCAGCTCCTCTCACGGCTCGACCGGCACGCGTCCAGTTAAGCGACACCTCCGCACGGTGAGGTATCAGAAACCGGTCAACGATGGAGGATAGATGCTTAGCCAGATGAGGAAAAGGATAAGCGTGCATCGCCCACGGTTGGCTTGTCTACTGTCCTCTCGTGCCGGGACGATGTCAAGAGATACTCCGGCGAGTGTGTACGCACTCAGGAGCTACGGGGCGCACGGCCGTGCGCCCCGGAATGATTTACGCAAATTTTGCGATATAGGGTTGGTACTGATCCAGGAGCGGCAGCACGGTATCGGTATCGGCTGAGGGGAGAAACAGCACCGCCCGCTCAACGCCCAGCTCTTGGTGGCTGGCCAAGGCTTCTTCCTTATCGGAAGAGCCAAAAACCGACACCGGCACGTCCTCGGGCGAGCGACCGGCCTGCTCGGCCAGGGCGTGCAGCTCTTTTATCGACTCGGGCAGCGTCGAGGTGTCGAAGCCAACCGGAATCCAGCCGTCGCAGTAATTGACGACCCGCTTCAAGCCGCCGTTGAAGGTTCCCATCAGAATCGGCGGATGCGGCTTCTGAACCGGCTTGGGGTAAGCCCAGATCGGATCAAAGTCCACGAACTCACCGTGATACTCGGCCTCTTCATTGGCCCAGATTTCTTTCATGGCTTCGATACGCTCGCGGCAGACCTTCCAACGGCGATTGAATGGCGTACCGTGGTTTTCCATTTCCTCGGCGTTCCAGCCGCCGCCAATGCCGAACAGCAAGCGCCCGTTGGAGAGTTGATCCAGGGAGGCCACTTCGTTGGCCATGGTAATCGGGTCGCGCTCGATCACCAAGCAAATGCCGCTGCCGATTTTGATCGTACTGGTCACCGCCGCGGCTGCCGTCAGGGCGACAAACAAATCATGCGTGTGCCAATATTCCTTGGGCAACTCCCCGCCGCCCGGCCACGGGCTCTTGCGGCTGGCCGGAATATGAGTGTGTTCGGGAAACCAGATGGACTCGAAGCCCCGGTCCTCACATTCTTTGGCCAGCATGTCAGGCCGAATGGCATAATCCGTTGCAAACATCGTAATACCAATTTTCACTGCGTCCTCCTTAGAGTGAAGATATGAGCCCTTTTCATGACAGCTTGCGCACGCCGGGTCAATGAGGGATGGAATTGCGGGCTCAGGTCTGAAAGAGTAAACGTACCCAGCTTTGTAGATTTGTTGGAGGGCGCGTTTACTCTTTTCCGTAAAACATCCGTTCCGCCTCTTCCTGCAGCTCGGCCCGAAAGTCCGGATGAGCAACACTGGTCAGGGCCTGGGCGCGTTGGCGAAGGCTTTTGCCGCGTAGCGTGGCGATCCCGTATTCCGTGACCAGATAGTCAACAAAAGCCCGCGGGGTCGTGACCACCGTTCCGGGGGCCAGGGTGGGTACGATGCGGGAAATCCGTGCGCCGTCGAGGAACGAACTCGACGGCACTGCAATAATGGATTTTCCACCGGCCAGACAGGCCGCAATGGAGAACGCCGTCTGGCCGCCCGTACCGGTGAACATCTGCCAGCCGATGGATTCGGACGCGACCTGCCCGGTGAGATCAACGCTCAAGGCGTTATTGATGGCCGTAAAGCGTGGGTCTTTGCTCAGCAGTCGAATGTCGTCGGTATAGTTGAAATCGTACAGCTCAAAGACCGGGTTCTGGTCAATAAAGTCCAACTCTTCGGCGCTCAACTGGGGGTGAAAGGCGGTGCCCACCACTTTGCCTGGATGAACGGTCTTGTTTGTTCCGGTCAGGAGGCCTTCCCGCACCAGCGCCACGACCCCCGGCGGAATGATCTCGGTCTGCATCCCGAGATCACGCCGGCCATGGACATAGCCGAGCAGCGGGCTGGTCATATCGCCCGCTCCAATCTGAATCGTATCCCCATCTTCCAGCAAATCGTTGGCGATCTGCATACAGATGGCATCGATCATATCCTGCTTTTCCTGAGTAAAAGTCTCAGGCGTGACCAGCGTGGCCGGCGGACTCTGGCGTTCGACCAGGCAATCGATTTCCGACACATGAATCGTGTTCGTCCCGCCCGTTCGGATAAAACTCGGGTCAACCTCGGCAACGACCCGCGCGGCCCGCTGTGTCATCAGCGGCGACATGCCTACAGTCGTTCCAAAACTACAGTTGCCGTGCCGGTCGGGCGGCGACACCGTCACCAGATACACATCCAGATCGTCAATCCCGTAGGGAAGGGCCTCCGCCCGGAAGTAGGAGACCGGCACATAGTCGAGTTTGCCCTGGTGGAGCAGGGGCCGTTCGCGTCGGCTCAGATACCACGACTCGAAGTGAAAGTATTCGTCGAGGCCGGGCAGGTTCCAGTCAAACAGGGAAATCAGCGTATTGAGGCGCAGACCCCGCAGGCGCTCCCGGTTTTCGACCAGCGCCCGACACAGCGTAAACGGCGTCCCGGTCAGACCAGCGGCAAAAACATGGTCGGTCGGTACGATCCGGTCGAGCGCGGCCTCTGCACTCACCAGTTTATCGCCCCACTGCGCTTGCCAGGTCATGGCAGAGCCTCCTTGTCTCGCTGTCGCACGTCCTACGGAATCAACACGAGTTTCCCAACCGACTGGCGCGACTCCATGTGACGATGGGCCTCGCCCGCTTCAGCCAGGGGAAAGGACTTGCCAATCAGCAGTTTGAGCTTGCCTTCGTCCATGAGCTGGAGCGATTGCCGAATGCCCTTCTGATGGACCTCCGGCATGGCCGAGACCGTATAGAGAATAAAGCCGCTAACCTTGATGGATTTCTGGAACAGCCCGAACAGATTGAGTGGGTCGGGCACGCCACCGGACCGACCGTAGAGGATCAGATGGCCGAACGGCGCCAGACAGCTCAGACCCTTCTCCAGGGTTGGCTTGCCCACGGCGTCAAGAACCAGGTCCACGCCTTTGCCGTCGGTCAGTTTGAGCGTCTCCTCCGCGAAGTCCTGGGTGGCATAATTGATGACTTCGTCCGCGCCGTACTCCTTGGCCAGAGCCGCTTTCTCATCGGTCGAGACCGTGCCGATCACCCGCGCACCGGCCGCTTTGGCAATCTGCACCGCGGCGAGGCCAACCCCGCCGGCCGCAGAATGGACGATGACCGACTGGTCGGCGGTCAGATTATGGGAGGTAAAGAGCATATGGTACGCAGTCAGCACCTGAATCGGAAAGGCCGCGCCTTGCTCAAAACTGACCGAGTCGGGCAGGGCCATGACCTGGCCGGCTGACGCGAGCGAGTACTCGGCATACGTCTTCATACTGATCGAAGTCACCCGGTCGCCCGGTTTGATCCCCACGACGCCATCACCAACCGCCTCAACCACCCCGGCTGCTTCAAGCCCTGGGATGTCCGGCAGCTTGGGCTGCATGGCATACTGGCCCTGGCGGAAGAGGGTATCCGCGAAGTTGATGCCGATTGCATGATTCTTGATCAGCACCTTGCCCCGCCGCACCTCTGGGTCGGGCGCATCCCCGAGTTGTAAGACCTCCGGACCACCGAGCTGGTCGAAAAGAACGGCTTTCATATTCCTCTCCTTCTCACGCAGTATCGGCAGTCGTTGTACCCCTCACCCAGCCTTTCGACAAGCTCAGGCTGAGTGTGAGGGCAAAACTGCCGGCCAACCACCGGACAGCCTCATTTGCAGCATACGTGAGAAAACGGGTCAGGCCTGTGTGCTTGGACGTTTTCGTACGGCCGAGTACCAGCGCTGTACGTGCACCCAGGCCGGATCGAGTTGAAAGTTCGACATGGCGGCAAACTCAATGGCAACAAACATCGAGATGTCGGCCACCGAGTAGGCACCGGCCAGCCATTCGTTGTCTTGCAAATGCGTGTTGAAAAGGGAGAGCCGTTCGCTGAGCACCTGACCGGCTTCCTCGACCACTTTCGGGCTTTGTTCGATCCGCTCGGCAAAATACGGGCTGGTATGTAAAAAGCGGCGGGTCCCTTGGAGCAAGACGCCAAACTCCGCCCGGCGCTCCCACACTCGCACCTGGGCGCGTTCAAACGGTGTCGTGCCAAACAGCGGCGGGTCGGGATGTAGTTCTTCCAGATACTCGATAATGGCCAGTGACTCCGGGATGACCGAGCCGTCGTCGAGTTCCAGCAGCGGGACTGCGCCAAAGGGATTTTTATGGAGATAGGCTGGTGTTCTCTGCTCTCCGCTCAACAAGTCGAGCGGCTTAAGAGGGAGAGTGATCCCTTTTTCCGCCAGATACATCCGCACCCGGCGGCAGTTGGGCGACTGCGGAAAATCGTAGAGGTGCATGACGAGGTACTCCTTCCAGATGTGTTGGATCGGAATACATCATACGGGAAGAGGCTTGGCCGCGTCACCCCGCCCACAATACGCCCTATCTTCTGCGGGGTTCCGTAGGGGCAATTCATGAATTGCCCCTACACTGGTTAGTCGAAGGGTCAGGATAGGTTTGCCCGTACGGGTCTTGCCTGTCGGCCCGGACTCAGCCACAACAGGCGGCATGCCGGCCGCTATCAGGTGCTTAAAAAGTGGTTATCGTACCGTGAACGGGCAGTGCTGGGGCGGGCGCTAAGGTCAGAGGAGGTGTGGTATTTTGCGGAGGTGGCGCGGCGGATTGCGGCGATATTGATGGTAACCGATTCGCTAGCGGTGTCGGATGACGCCTGAGGCTAATCAGGCCTACTGGCTGTCTTGCTCATATTGTCGGTGGTTGGCTGGAGACGTTACGCTTAGGGTCGGTCCCGTGCGCCATCTCCACACATTCGGTCTGCTCCTGGACCTCCTCCACCAGCGACTTCAGTTCCTCGACATCGCGTGATATCTGTCGGAGGTGCGAGGTGGTGGTGAGTTCGCCGATCGTCCACATGAAGACACCAAGCATCAGACAAATCCAATACAGCATGGCCGCGCCTTCGGTATTGAGAGAACTCTTGATCTGTTCCGTATTCATGGGTGCTGTCGCTCCTTGCTCGTATCCTTTCTCTGCCTTGTAGCAGAATCCATATATGTGACCAGAGTATTTCCATATTCCCTGCCGCCCTTCAGCAGTCTTCACCAGGCGGACGACGAAGACACAGAGGATGTATGCGACCGACCGCTTGTGTACTTTTTATCGCTCTTCTCCTGTTGTCTGACGCGCTCAGCGTAGCCGCGCAGAGTGTCCCAATACGGTTGACCGGTGTGTTAATTCGCCCAGACGATGAGATCGGCGAGCTGTACCCGTACTTTGAAATCAGTCTGGCCGGCGAAGTATGGAAAATGCGCATCCGGGATGTTGAGGTGCGGATGGCAGGCAACTCTGTGCCGACGGTGCTCCGCCATTTTGGGCGCTTTCTCTCCTTTACTGGACCGGCCTCTATCATGAAATATATACAAAGTGACGCAGCCGAAGGGCTGCCGCTGCACTTTGAAGGACGGCTGTATTATAAAAAGCGCACCTTTCTGATCAGCGCGGTGAACCCGGCTCAGATTGAGGGATTGCCGGATTATTCTCAGCAGGAAGGGTGTCCTGGCGTCTGTCCGCAGTCGCCCGAATCGCCCGTCCGGCAATGGTGAATACCAGTTACAGGAACTTTCAAGCAGACCGTATCCCCCCATATCCCGCTTACCCGCGTTCGTGTTAGGAACACCGTCCATGCTGCTGCCATACTACGAAGTCCGAGCCGGACAGGGACCGTATGCGCTGATGCTGCACGGCTTTCTCTCAAGCCGGGCGCAGTGGCTGCCCAATCTGGAGGCGCTGTCTACGGTGTGCCGCCCGGTGGTGGTTGAGCTGTTCGGCCACGGTCGGTCGCCCGCTCCCGACGACCCCTATGAGTACGCTCCGGAGCGCTACGTCGAGGCGTTTGAACGCATCCGGGAAGCGCTCGGCGTAGCAGACTGGTTTGTCATTGGTCAGTCGCTTGGAGCCGGTCTGACCCTCCGCTATGTCCTGGCCCATCCGGACCGAGTCCTGGCTCACCTGGTGACCAATTCCTCGACCGCGTTCAGCAGTATGGACTGGGTACGAGAGATACGGCCGGGGACCGACAAACTGATTGCGCTGGCGAAGCGCGATGGGGCGGCTGCGCTCGAAAGAATCGCCGTCCACCCGAAGAATGCGCGCCGTCTGGCCCCGGAATTCAAACAGGCGTTGTGCACAGATGCGACGCGCCACGATCCTCTGGGGGCGGCCTACACGGCGCGCTATACCTCGCTCGCCGATCCCATTGATCCGGCATTGATGAAAACCAATCAGGTGCCGACCCTGCTGGTATGTGGAACGCAAGAAGAGCGCTTCGTGCCACGCCGCCGCTTTGCCGAGCAGACCTTACCCTATTTGGAAGTTGTTGAGGCCGACGCCGGGCACGCGGTCAACCTTGAAGCGCCCGAGACCTTCAACCGAGCGGCCATCTCGTTTTTGCAGCGCTTTATATAAAAAAGGGCGACCCGGAGGTCGCCCCTGTCGCGGTGAGATTCCTGCGTTACTGCGCCTGTGCGCCGTTGATATAGTCTTCCAGCACCCAGTTACCGAAGCGCACCAGGAGTTCCTGGTCCTGGAGGATGAATTCCTTTTTCGCGCCCGAGGCCAGCACTTGCTGGGTCTGCTCCATCGTACTGGCGTCTTCGGTGAGGATGTCGCGGAAGATGACCTTGCTGTATTCCTGACTGAAACGCTGGACGACGGTGTGCGCCTTTGGGAAATACGACCGCACTTCCCAGAGGGACCGGTCAGCCGCCAACGGCCAGAAATTATACGTAAAATACGTCCCGTGGCCCACGTCAACAAAAAAGTTGGGGAAAAAGATGTTGAGGTCCAGCGACCAACGCGGGTCGCGAGTGGGATTCACCCCCGGCGGCAGGGATTCGCGCGTGAACTCATTAGGAATAATGAGTGCGCCAGCTTTATACGCCAGGGCCTCAACCGGACTGGGCTTGTGTTCGGGATTGCCGAAGGCGGAGAGCTGGCAGTGGCGTTTGAAGAGCCGGAAGTCCAGCGCATGGCCAAAGGGATTGTCACGGCTGGTAAAAGAGTCGGGCAGGCTGCGGGTATGCAGGAAGGCCACGTGGTAGGCTTCCTGAAAGGCGTCCTTAATCAGTTTCCAGTTGCACTTGATCTCCGTTTGCCACGAAAAACATTGGCTGGACGTCTCGGCAAAGGGATAGCCGCTCAGCCGTTCGGCAAACTCGCCCAGGTATTCCTGAAGGGTTTCGGTCGGGTTGGGATCAACGTTGACAAAAATAAACCCCTCCCAGGTATCGATCGCCACCGGTGTCAGCCCTAATTGTTCTTTCTTGAGATCAAAAAAACTCTCCTCGTCCGGCACGAATTTGAGTGACCCGTCGAGTCCATAACTCCAGCCGTGGAATTTACAGGTGAAGTTCTGACAGGAGCCGCCGCTGTTCCACACCACCTTGTTGCCGCGGTGGGCACACATATTGTGGAAGGCGCGGACCTGGCCCTTTTTGTCACGGGTCACGATCAGAGAGGTGCGACACATGGGCAGGTCTTTGACAAAATAATCACCGGGGTTTGGAATCTGCTCAATCCGGCCGACATTCAGCCAGACTTTCCGAAAGACGCGCTCTTGTTCGAGCCTGAAATACTCCTCGGAGATATACGGCTCAATCGGAATGGGGCCGGTGTCGAAGTTGTACTTCTCGTGCCAGGTCTGGGTCGCTCCGTTTGTCAGCGGCGCGTCGAGTGCAGCAGTTGCCATGCAGGTTCCCTCCTTTGCTTTCCTGTGGATGCTTTCCTGTGAACGCCACTCTGTTTAGCATTTTCGGGGGGTTCCCTACTAGAGGCCGGGTTGTATACCCCCTAGACTCAAGTGAGCATAGACCAGCAGCGCCGAAAGCGTGCTTCCATGTCCGATCCGATCTCTCGCCAACCGATTTCGTCTGCTGAGGCGGACCGCAGCTATCGACCCGGCTGGTTGCGGTTCGCCTGGTTTCTGGGCCGTCCGCCGGCCCTTACCCGCCGGCAGTGGCGCGTGCTGGGCCTCGTGGCGGCAGCCTCTTTTTTTGAAATGTACGACCTGTATCTGTTCACCCTGTCGCTCAAACAGATACAGGCCGGACTGGGGATTGCCGAAGACCAACTCGGCTATCTGGGCTCCATTGTCCGTTTTGGTGCGCTGCCGGCCTTTGGCGTCGCCCTGGTTGCCGACCGCATCGGCCGGCGGCGGGTGCTGCTGTTCACCATTCTGGCCTATACCCTGTTCACGGGGGCCACCGCTTTTTCGCCCAATGCCACTATTTTTGTGATGTGCCAGTTTTTCGCTCGGACCTTTGCCGTGGCCGAGTCACTGTTGGCGGTCGTTGTCATTGCCGAGGAATTTGACCCCGAGGTCCGAGGTTGGGGCGTTGGCGCGTTAGCCGCCATCCAGTCTACGGGTGCGGGGCTGGCCGCGCTGCTCTTTGCCCTGATCGGACATATGGAAAATGGCTGGCGGGGTCTGTATCTGGTTGGGCTGGGCCCCCTGCTGCTGCTTGCCTACTGGCGCCGCGCGCTACCGGAGACGGCTCGATTCGAAGCCTATCGCCGGCAGCGCGCGAACACCATGCTTCAGCCCCTGGTGAATCTCGTACAGATGTATCCGGGCCGCCTTCTTGCCGTGACCACGGTTTTGTTTGTGGTTGCCGTTGCCGAGTCGGCGGCTAATTTTTTCGGCCCCAAATATCTCCAGGACGTACACGGCTGGACACCGGGCGGCGTGGGCCTGATGACGTTTGGGGCCGGGGCGTTTGCGATTGTGGGCAACACGTTCGCCGGTTGGCTGAGCGACCGCATTGGACGCAAGAAGGTAACGATGGGCTTTCTGATAGGTCAGGTGACGTTCACCATAGCCTACTACAACGTGCCGGCCCTGTTTGTGATTCCCAGTTGGGTATTGATGATTTTCACCCTGCTCGGCGTCAATGTCGTGCTGGCCGCGTATGGCTCTGAACTCTTCCCGACCTCCTACCGCTCAACGGCTGCTGGAGCACGAATAATTATTGCGACGGTGGGGGGAAGCATCGGGTTGATACTCGAATCGGTCTTGTACGGCGTGTATCAGTCGCACTGGCCGGCAATTTCAACCCTGGTCCTGATTATGCTCTTCACTCCGGTGCTGGTCGCGCTGGTCTTTCCCGAGACTAGCGGCCGCACGCTTGAAGACATTGCCCCGGAGCGCTGAATTGTATGGGCCGCCCGAGTTATTCTTTGGTCTCTGAAGCTGGTGGGAAGAGGGCGTCCGCCTGCTCTTTGACCTGTTTGGCCAAGTCGCGCCGCCCTTTGAGCAGATAGTGCCGAATGGCCTGCTCGAATGCCTGCTGGGCTGCCTGCTTCTGACCCTGGTGAAAATAGGCTTCCCCCAGACCGGTATAGGCCTCCGCCTTGTCCGGGTTGGCATCCAGCACCGCCTTCAGTGCTATCACGGCCTCGGCGTACTGCTTTTGGGCGAGATAACCCTGGCCGAGTGCCAGTTGGGTGTCAATGTTTTGTGGGTCGGTCTCAGCCGAAGCGATATAGGCTTGCAAAGCATCGTCGAGGCGGCCTTCTGCTTCGTGGACTCGTCCGAGTTCAAGCTGGGCTACGCTTGAACGTGGGTCAACCCGCACCGCAGCTTGCAACTCGCTACGAGCCGCGCTCAGTCGGCCCTGTTGCCGGGCAATGGTCCCACGGTTGATATGATAGGTTGTCATCGCTCGCTTCGCGCCCGGATGATTGGCATCGATATTCAGGGCCTGACGGAATCTTTGCGCCGCAAACTCCGTATTGCCGAGCTCGTTGGCCAACGCCCCAATGCGATAATAGGCTTCGGCGTTATTGGGGTTTTCTTCAATGGCCTCTTCATACTCCTTCATAGCCGGGGCAAACAGGGTCCGGCTTTCAAATTCTCTTGCCGAGGCCATAAAATCTTTTTTCTCCGTGGCGCACGCGACCAGAAGCAGGCCACTCAGTCCGTACGCGCCCAGGCAGAACACCGCATACCAGGGCTTCCTATCAGACCGTTCCGTATTCATTCTGAGTGCATCCTAGGCGTTCAAGTCGGCAGAGGCAATCAAGGGCGCTCTCGGCCCTGCTTGCCAGCAGCGGCAGCCGAATGTATCGGTTTGGGTCACGTATGGTTCATACTGCTGTGATCTCAACCGGAGGGGTGAACGCCCTGTCTCCACTAATACGTTTTGGCGGGCTCTCGCTGCTGAAACGAGCACTGCTGACCGCCCAGCGGGTGGGCGCACAGGTCTGCTACGTATTGGCCCGCCATGAAGAGACGGCAGCCCTGCAACGCTCGCTGGAAAACGACCCGCGGCTCACCGCAGACATGGTATGGGTCACACCGCACGGTCCGCTGCCGGAGAATCTCCCTTCCGACGTGGGGCGCTGTCTGGTTTTCTCGTGCGATACGCTTTTCCGCCCGACCCTGATTCAGGATGTAGAGAAAGAAGGCAAGGACGGTTGGCAGGTACACTTTGACTCCAATCATACAAGCCTGGCGGTTGTCCCTGTTTCGCAGCTCCCTTCTCTGCTGGCGGCCTGGACCCAGGGGGGCAACCTGCCGCAAGAATATATCGAACAGCTTCCGGTGCGGTCTTCCGGTCAGCACTTCTTGTATCGTTTGACTCAACAGGACGACTGGGGTGCGGTCGAACACTCTTTTCTCCTTACTCTGGAAAACCCGCGTGACGGTCTGGTTGATGCTTACCTCAATCGCAGTTGTTCCCGGCTGCTCACCCGCCTTTTCCTCCGCACCCCGTTGATGCCCAATCAGATTACCATTCTCTCATTTCTGACCGGCCTGCTGGGCGCGAGCTGCTTTCTGTTTGGCAGTTATGGCGGGTCGGTGCTTGGGGCGCTGTTGCTTCAGTTCTCAACCGTTCTTGATTGCGTGGACGGAGAGGTGGCGCGGGTCAAAATGCTGGAATCGCCGCTGGGAGAGTGGCTCGACATCACTCTGGATACGGTTGTCCATATTGCCATTTTTCTCGGGGTCGGGGTGGCAGTGTGGAAACAGGATGGACTGGCTGCTGCCCCGCTGCTCGGCGGTCTGCTGGCCGCAGCCGCGTTCATTTCCTTCCCATTGGTAACGCGAGCCGAGAAAACCGAAGACGCCGGCCGGGCGCGGGGTGGCTGGGAAGATGTCTGGATTGAAAAAATGGTCGCCGGGCTGACCAGCCGCGACTATTCTCTACTCGTGCTGCTGTGTGCCATTGCCAGCAAACTGGCTTGGTTCCTGTGGGCGGCGGCTATTGGTGCCCAGGTGTTCTGGGTCGTGCTGCTGGTCCTGCTCTGGAAGGCCGGCCGCTTGGGGCGTTCAGCTTGAAAAACCTCAATTCGCCCAGCCATCGAGGTCGGCATTCTTGGTGGAAATAACCTTGGGCAGAGTATGAACGAAGCAGACTAGGGAGGTGAAAACAACACTATTCCCTTACGATTAAGAACATCGAAGACACTACTGATAGCGTGCACGATACCAAATAGGATAGGCATGTCTTTTCAAAAGAAGAAAACACCTGAGAACTGCACCAAAAAACACACTAAAGGCAATCCATTCTTTGGCTGAGGGCATGGAGAGGGAAGAAAAAGGCACTGATGCAATAGAGCCTAAAGTCATCAAGAATGGTAGAAGAAAAAACACTGCCCAGTTAAACTGTGCATCATAAGGCTGTGTCCAGCATCTGAACTTTGCGTCATACCACAGCGTTCGACAATCTTGCTCTTCTTGGTCTACGAGAAGAGTTTCTGAATGAAAGAGGCTCATTGGTGATCGGGCGAGTATAAGTCCTGCGTCCCTTGCAATCTCTCTTTTTATGATGGTTCCTAAACGCCGGATTTCTATATGCTCTCTCATGTAGAACTGGAGGAAGAGAGCACTGCTGACCCATAGTCCCATTATCCAATCAGACGTGAGTGTATACGAGGTAGATTGCTGAAATATGAGTATCAGCACCGTTGCAAAACCGACCAGCACGAAACGTTGTAGAGTTGATCGCCTTGCGATTTCTCCTTTTATCGAAGTGAAGTCAGCAAGAAGGCAGTTTATATATTCTTCCCCAGCGTCCATATGAGTTGACCTCTCAATATTGCATTATCTCGAACGATAGTGCGTATTGTGAGGTGGGAGAGTGCAGGCGGTGCTTAGGCGGCACGGTGGCCGCTGATAGCTTCCCGAAGCCCTTCAAGCAACCCGGCCAAGTGGGCTTGCTCGCGTTCCACGCTTGCAAGCCGGTCCTCCAGACGGTCCATGCGCTGGGTCAGGCCACGATTACCGTTCAGGATAAGCCCGGCAAGGGCCACGGTTGCAGCGATGATAACGATCAGTTCTGGTGTCATGCTGTCCTCATCTTGGGGTAGCATTATTGCTGCTAATCTTCTGCTTCACCACACCACCCTCTTCAGTCAGGCAATCGTGCCGGCCTCGCGCAACTCGGCCAGGGTGTCCGCAGACAGGCCCAGTTCGGTCAGAATCGTGTCGGTCTGCTCGCCCAGCAGCGGGGCCGGCTGGCGCAGGAGTTCCGCGGGCGTGCCCTCGAACCGCGCAGCCGGCCTGGCCTGGCGCATGTGGCCGGCGTGCGGATGGTCGGATTCAACAATCAGGTTGTTGGCCGCAACCTGCGGGTCGGTCAAGACGTCGGCCTTGCGATTGACCGGCGCGCACGGCACCTGCTCGGCATCGAGACGTTCCAGCCATTCGGCCGAGCTTCTTTCTTTCAAGACCTCGGCCGTCAGATCCAAACGTACGTCGGCGTATTTGACCCGCCCGGCAGGCGTGCTGAACCGGGCATCTTCCAACCATTCGGGCCGCTCCAGGGCACGCGTCATCCCCTGCCACTCCTTGTCCGAGACCGCGGCCGCGGTGATATAGCCGTCCGCGGTCTCAAAGATCAGGTCGCGCGTGTCAGCCGGTCGGGCCGGCCCGATATCCGAGCCCATGAAGGTGTACTGCGTCATGCCCTCGTGCCACAGAAAAGAGACCACCGCGTCCAGCATGGCAAGCCGGACATGCTGCCCCTCCCCGGTCCGTTCCCGGGCCAGGAGGGCGGCGGTAATAGCCTGGGCCGCAGTCAGAGCCGTGACCTTGTCGGGAATGATGAGCCGCATCATGCGCGGCCGGCCAGAGTCCGGGTCGGCCTGAATATCGGCCAGACCGGACAGCGCCTGGATGACCGGATCATATACGCGTTTGCCGACATACGGCCCTTTTTCGCCAAAGCCGCTGATGGACACATAGATGAGGTCCGGTTTCACCTGGCGCAGGACGTCCTCACCAATCCCCATACGCTCGGCTATACCGGGCCGGAAATTCTGGACAAACACATCGGCGCCGGCGACGAGATCTTTGAGCAACCCGACGCCCTTTTCGTCTTTCAGATTCAGGACCACCGAGCGCTTATTCCGATTCAGGGTGGAAAAAAACGGGGAGATAGGCCGTGATTTTCCACCCAGGGCACGGGTCAGATCGCCCGTGTCCGGCGGTTCGACCTTGATGACATCCGCCCCCTGGTCGCCCAGCATCATGGTGGCCATGGGGCCTGACAACATCTGGGTGACGTCAATAACGCGATAACCAGCCAACGGTCCTGACATGAGTCGTCTCCTCGGTACTGTTAGAGTTTCCAGCTCTGGTTTTGCCTGAAGCTATCCAGCACTGTCAAGCGACGGGCACCGGGCACAAAATGCTTCGGACTACTCTACGGGCACGGCAAAGATGACGACCCAGACCAACAGAACGGCGGCCAGGGCCGTAGTAATCCTGCCGATCCGGCGTGACCGGCCCTCAGGTCTGTGGCCGGCAATCTGAAACGCGGTCAGAGCCTGCGACAGGTAATAGGCGGCAAAGGCCCGCGAAGCCAGGGCGATGATCTCGAACACATTGGTCATCCAGACCAATGCAATACCCAAACCGATCACCGCCACATAGGCGTATCGCGCTGATATCCGACCGCCGCTTTCCTCTTCGACCAGTCCACCAGCGCCAGCCGTATCGGCCACTGCCGCACTGAATTGGCTCATGGCGGCAGCCAAAACGAGCATGGCGGGCAGGACCGTCGCGATGTGACCCGAGAGACCGATAATCGCCGTCTCGTCCACTTTCAGACCGTCCAGACCCAGAAGAAGTGGCATACACATAATAATGAAGGCAACGTAGATTAGACCCGAGACGATCTGGGCGAAACGCATACTCTTGATACGCAGTTCCGCGGAAAATTCGCTGCCAAGATAGCGCGAGGTTTCAAAGCCCTGCACAACCAATAACATGCCGGCGAGTTGACGGAGTTGTTCCCAAGCGGACACCGAGGGCGCCGGAAAATCACGGATCGAAAAATCGACAGAAGCGTCATAATTCGCCAGTCCGAACAGCAGGGCCACGATGATCGCCAGCTTGATGCTGACCGAGTACTCCTCTACACGGACCAGACCCTCCAGACCCCGGCGCCAACCGGTATAACCGATGAATATCAAAATCAGCGTGGTCAATACTTGGGCGCCGATTGCCGTGTCCAACCCGACTCCTCTGAATATAAAGGAGGCCAACAATCTGATGTAGAACGCAACGGATACGATATAGGCCAGCGAAAGGGTAAAATTCGCGACACGCTCGGTCATCACCAGCAAGGCCGGCGCTTCGCCGCTTTGCAGCAGGGGCTCGCCATGACGAATATTGAAGCGCGAGATTTCACCCAGGCCATAGGCGATGACAACGATGGCCAACATCGCCAGAGGAGCGACCCAGCCGACGACCAGGGCGAGCAACGGCGCGACCACCAAAAAGCCACTGCCGATGATCGAGGCCAGCGGCGTGACGCTCGCTCTCCAGACTGTGCTCTCCTTGATTGCCGGCAGCAGCAGGAGAGCGGCGACCGCGACCGCAATGAGGGGGAGAACAAGATTGATGGCGTGCATGGTGACGAACGAATTGTATGCGGACACTATAGGCGAGGTCAGCCCATTTTGCACGGTCGAAGACCGGAGCTTCCGTAGGGTCCAGCCGCCGGAGGAGCACGACAAGACAGCGCGGGTCGCTACTCCGGTGTATAACCCGGCACCTCGGGCGAATACGAAAAGTCGTCGGACGTAAAGGCCTGGAGGGCAAACACCACAATGGTGATCAACCCCCAGAGCAGGCCGACGACAACGCCGGCATCGACAATGCCGCGCCACGGCTGAGCCAAATAGGGTATGACCAGGACAAAGGCGACGATCATGGCGGTGAGAACGAAGACGAAGATTTGTCGGGGCCGGTGAATGGAGAAATAGCCCATGCAAAAGACAGGTGCCAACAATGCACACAGCGGACTCGGGTGGACGGCCAGATATTTTGCGCGGGCCGCGACCCGCGGTGCAAAGCCGCACTGAAAGCCGTAATAGCCTTCCGAGTAGGCCATCCAGACGACGTTCAGGCCGAGCGCCAACCAGTGATACCAGGAAAACTCGTAGTGAAAGGCGTCCAGCGTAATGACGGAGAGTCGGGCGATGGAATAAACCAGTAAGAGGATAACACCGCCAACTCCCCACACCGCCCCGAGCCGCCCTAACATGAAAGTCCTCGCATAGAATCGGTTTCTGCCCTCTCGTGGAAAATCAAGCCGGAGCATGATGGCCTGCTGTCTGGAGCAGGTCAAGAGGGAGAAGGGGCAGGGGTTAGGGGTTGGGAGTTAGGGGCTAGATTTGTTCATCCCCAACCCCCAGGCTTCAACCCCTGATTCCCTACAGCGTAAACCACAGCGTCTCTGGGAGAAATCGATCGGCGATATTGAGATAGGTTTGTTTGTTGGTGACCCAGTCCAGGAAAGGCTGGGCGCTCGGGGTTGAAAAGAACGTGATCAGCGCCGCAGCCGTCATCAGCAGGGAGGTCCGCGCGTTGTGAAAATCGGCGATTTTGAGGGCCGTCCCGAATGAGCTTTTGAGGCGTGAGTTCAACAGGTCCACGCTGAAAAGCTCGTCGAGCAGCAAATGGAGGATATAGCCAAAAAAGAGAAAAAAGCCGATGGACCAGGCGAACAGCGCACTCAGAGCAAACAGATAATAGCTCAGGCTAGTAGCCAGGAACCAGAAAAAGAGGGCGGCAACGAGCGAATGAAAAATGCCGCGATGGACCGTCAGCGCAGAGAAGACGCCCAGGGCAAGATAGCGGACCGCACCATACGCCACCCCCCAGACGATCCAGAGTTCGACAATCGAGTAGCTGGCGACTCGGTTGAACGCGGCCAGAAAGGCAAACACAATGGCCAGGGCGGTAAAGATCAGCTTGGTTGGACTGGAGTGGTCAAGATCGATATCCGGCAGGAGCCCGCCGACCGTCCCGACCACGGCCAGGGTGACGACTTCTTGCGGGCTACTCATCCCCGCGCCCAAACAGATCGTTGCCAGGAGTCCGCTTCCCACCGCAGCAACGCCAAGGTGCGTTTTGAAATTGGCCATTGATCTCAAGGAGGGATACTCCCCCCAGCCCCCTAGCGTCGCGTCAAACCCGTCAGAATCCCCATCGCCGCCATACCGGACGAAGAGAGATTGTGCGTAATAAAGTCCCGAAAGTTTTCTGCCCTGGGCAACACCCAGCTCAGGACCGACTGATAACTCGTCTCGATATTCTGCCAGTTGAGATACAACACGCCGAGATACTGCAACCCAAACAGGGCCAGCAGGACCAAGCCGGCCAGAAAGGCGGTCGTGCGCAGAAAGATCAGCAGTACATAGCCGATGCTGAATCCAACCACAAAACTGAAGCCCAGCTTCGTGAGCAGGGGCGACCAGTCCTCCAACCGCCTCTCCCAGTCCGGCGGGAGGGGCTCTTCAGCCGTTTCCTCTATCATATCGAAGGTGGGGTCAAAGGCCGGCACCGGGTCAGACTGAAAAGCTGGTGAGTCCGGTAGCGGGTCGGCTCCGGAGGCAGAGAGATTTCCCACGGTCCGCGTTTCCTGAACGCCTGAAGGCGACTGAGGATGCAGCATCATGCCGGCCACGCCCATTAGCAGAGCGAGGCTGACCAGAACAATCTTCCAGCGCGGCAGCCGGTGCGGGACTACGGGCTCGGTCTGCACTTCTTCAGGAGAAGTGGTCTCTTCACAGTCTTCGGGTAGCTGACGCATAGGTATAATGCATTATACCGGTTTTCGAGCCGCTTCTCATCTTTTCAAAGGAGCCGATTAGGAGGTAGGACTCAAAGAGCCGTAGCGTGCGCTCAGCCGGCCAATGACCCCCTCCAGAAATGCGGCATACTCGGCCGCGGCCGGGTAGCCGGGGGCGTGCTCCAGCCCGCGTTCCTGCTTGGACATTTCAAAATTCCATACGCGCAACAGCCATAATAATTCGTACCAGGCAAAGGTCTCCGATTCGACGACCTCAGGACCGCGTGAGCCATAACCCGTGACGAACGCCCGGAAGAGGACGGGGTTGTGACCGAGTTGACCTCGGTCGTCTTTGGCCGTCCAGTATTTCATCTTCACAAAATCGAGCGGAGCCACATCCACGACCGTATTATCCCAATCAATAACCGCCGCGAGTCGCCCGTCCCAGACGAGAATGTTACCCGGTGAGAAATCGTTATGGATAAGACAGGGGGAGAACGACAGCGTGGACGGCATGGAGGTATGCTCCACCGCGTGCAAGAGCGTCGGGCTGAGTCGGCTGCGGGCTTCGCCGACCTCCTTGTCCAGTGCGGTCCGAAAGCGATCCGCCCAGGCCTGCGGAGCGTTGCCTATGGCAAAGAAGTCGGCATAAAAGGCATCGAACCGCACCTGATGCAGGCTTGCCAGCACGCGGCCCGCAGCCCGGTATAATTGTTCGTCCGGGTCATCCCACAGGGGCTCGCCTTCGATCCACTCATACACGAAATACGGCTGCGGCAGGATTTGCCGGCTCCAGTCAAAGGCCAGTCCGGTGGGCTCGATACCGGAACTCTTGCGACCGGCCCCATGTTGCGCCTCCCGCAGTTGGCTCAGCGCCCGCGCCTTTTCCGCATCGTTCGCCCCGGCATGAGCAGGATCCAGCAGCCAACTGATGAAGACCTCTTTTATCAGGTCCGGCTCGTATCGATAGACCTGCTCCTGGCTCCGAATACGGAGGCCATACATCTTTCCGTTGGCTTCTACCTTGAGGATAGTATTGATATTGCCGGACAGCGTCCGGCACACGCGCGGGGACGGGTCTCCGGTCAGCGGGGTAAATATCTGCTGGAGCTGCGCTTCGGTAATCATACGGGCGCGGGCCCTTCGATCGGGCTCAGGACAGGCTTACTCCACAACCGCACTAAGAACGAGATCGGACAGACGTTGGAAGCGCTCCATGCTGTACGACTCTTCCAGGGCCCCGGCGGTCAGGCACACAAAGCTGATATCACGCTCCGGATCGATCCAGAACAGGGTTGACCCCGCCCCAATTGCGCCAAACGTGTTTGGCGACGCCAACGTGCCGAAATAGGTGGGGAAGATACCTGTTCCGCGTACGAAAAAGCCCAGGCCGAGCGACGCCGGAAACTCGTCCCAGTTGCGGACTTCCCTGGTGTAGTTCCACAGATTATTCGGCTTGAGACCGGTATGGTTTGTCGCGGCCAGGCGAATGACAGCCGGAGATAGGATACGGACTCCGTCCAGCTCTCCGCCGCGCCGCAGCATTTCCGCCAGACGAAAGATATCGGCGGCAGTCCCCACCCCGCCACCGCCCGGAATTTCCGTGTCCTCTTGAAGCATGACGTTGAAGCCTTCAAGGACCTCCGGTGGAAAGAGCCCTTCCCGCCGGTCTCGCACTACGACCGGAACCCGTCGCTCGGCCAGATCAGGCCGCAGACCCAGGGCCGTATTGGACATTCCTAGCGGGGTAAGGATATCCTCCGCAAAAATCTGTCGTAGCGGCCGCGTCCCCCCATCCATCCGGCGGACCACTTCACCCAGGACCGCATGAGCGGTAATCGGGCTATAGCTGACGATCTCTCCGGGCAGTGCATCCAGCCCCTGCTGGCAGACCGCGGCGACAACCGCTTCGAGATTACCCATCATCTCCTGGGCTACGGGTGGAAACCCGGCCGACATGCCGGCGGTATGGGCCAGGAGCTGGGCGATAGTCACCCGCTGTTTTCCCTTGCTCGCAAACTCGGGAATAATCTCGGCCACGCGCGTTGTCAGGGCGAGTTGGCCCCGGTCAACGCGGGCAAGAATCGCGGTGGCTGTCAGCGCCTTTGTGACGGAGAAGAGATAGAAGACATCGTCCTTTTGCATGACGCGCTGGCTTGCCCGCTCGGCAAAACCGAGCGCCCGGTGCAATACGACCCGTCCCCCCCGCGCCACAATAACAACCGCCCCGTCATACTGCTCCCGCTCAATATCGTTCTGCATACACGACACGAAGTGGTCGAGTCGTGCCGCGTCAAACCCGCACGCTGAGGGCTGGACCGTCTCCATACACCTGCCTCCTTGGAGTTGTTGCCGGGAAGCATAGCGCTACGGGTGGGAGGGAGTAAAGGGAAGACCAAGTCCATCCTGAGCATCCAGGGAGTGTTCCTGTTCCTCTCGGTCTGTTACCCAGACAGCAACGGTCTCAATCTGAGGAGCAGACATGCCTGACAAAAAAACGGCTCCGTACGGTTCGTGGAAATCGCCTATCACATCAGACCTGATCGTGGCCGGAACGGTGGGCTTGGGCCAGGTTCAGCTGGATGGAGAGACGGTGTACTGGATAGAACAGCGGCCGACTGAGGGTGGGCGGAATGTCATTGTGCGACGCACGCCTGACGGAACCATAGCCGATATGACGCCTGCACCCTTTAATGCTCGGACGCGCGTGCATGAGTATGGGGGCGGGGCGTATGCCGTCCGGGACGGGGCGCTCTATTTTTCAAATTTCACAGACCAGCGGCTGTATCGGCAGGTCGGGGTGGCCGACCCCGAGCCCCTGACCTCAGAAGATGGGCTACGTTATGCCGACGCCATTGTTGACGCCCAGCGTAGCCGTTTGATCTGCGTGCGCGAAGATCACCGGCGGACGGGACAGGAAGCGGTGAATAGCCTGGTCAGTATTGATCTCGCCAGCGGGGAAGAGACGGTCCTCGTCTCCGGAAGTGATTTTTATTCCAACCCCCGGCTCAACCCGGATGGCACCCGGCTCGCCTGGCTGTCGTGGGGCCATCCGCGCATGCCCTGGGATGGTACCGAGCTGTGGGTAGGGACGGTCCGCTCGGATGGTTCCCTGGCAGACGTCGGTCTGGTGGCCGGTGGTGACGCGGAGTCCATTTTTCAGCCCGAGTGGTCTCCGCTCGGTATCTTATACTTTGTGTCGGATCGCTCCGGCTGGTGGAATCTGTATCGAGTCCGTAACGGCAGTATTGAGGCTCTGTGGGAAAAGGCCGCGGATTTTGGCCGACCGCAGTGGATGTTTGGTATGGCGACCTATGCCTTTGCTTCTGCCAACCAGATTATCTGCACCTACGCGGAAAACGGGACCTGGAATATGGCCCGCCTTGATCCGGGGACGCGGCAATGCAACGCCATTGCGCTGCCGTATACCGAAGTGGGCGATGTACAGGCTTCATCTGGCAAAGCAGTGTTTCTGGCAGGCTCGCCAAGCGTACCGCCCGCAGTCGTCCAACTCGACCTGGAAACATACGCCCTCAGCGTCCTGCGTCAGTCCAGCCAACTCGACCTGGACCCGGACTATCTGTCAGCGCCCCAGGCTATTGCCTTTCCAACCGAGCACGACCGGACCGCGTACGGCCTGTACTATCCACCCACAAACGCTGACTACGTGGCCCCAGAAGAGGAACGTCCACCGCTGGTCGTCAAAAGTCACGGCGGGCCCACCTCGGCCGCACAGACGGCCCTTGATCTGCGGATTCAGTACTGGACGAGTCGTGGCTTTGCCGTTCTGGACGTGAACTACGGGGGCAGCACTGGTTATGGACGGGCCTATCGGCAACGCCTGAACGGCCAATGGGGGATTGTCGATGTGGACGATTGCGTTAACGGCGCGAACTATCTGGTCGCCCGCGGCGAGGTCGATGCCGAGCGACTGACTATTACCGGCGGCAGCGCCGGAGGATACACGACCCTGTGTGCATTGACCTTTCGCAATACGTTTCGAGCCGGGGCAAGTCATTACGGGATCAGCGACCTCGAAGCGCTGGCGCGCGACACCCATAAGTTCGAGTCCCGCTACCCGGACAATCTGGTCGGACCCTACCCGGAGCGACAGGACGTCTATGTCGCGCGCTCGCCGGTTCATTTTACCCAGCAACTTTCGTGTCCGTTGATCGTCTTCCAAGGTACGGAAGATAAGATCGTCCCGCCAAACCAAGCCGAACTAATGGTAGCGGCCCTCAGAGAGAAAGGGTTGCCGGTCGCCTATGTCCTGTTTGCGGGCGAACAGCATGGCTTTCGCAAAGCCGAGAATATCAAACGCGCTTTGGACGGCGAGTTGTATTTTTACTCGCGAATTTTCGGGTTCCCCTTGGCTGAAGCCGTTGAGCCCCTGACTATTGAAAATCTGTCGGACTAAAAATTCTTCGGCTCTTCCCAATACGTCCGCATTGGTTTATTGGCAAAGGAAACCCACTGCACAATAAGGAGGGAGACCGATGTTACGTGTCAGTAAGGTGCCGTTTGAGAAGGTTGACCCCGATCTGCAAAAAACCATGCAGCAGAGTGACGAGGCGCTCGGCGGGTCGGAATGGATACAGATATTTGCCCATACCCCGGACCTCTACAAGCACTTCGTCGATTTTTACTATTCCCATATTATGGTCGACGCCGACGGGATCAGCGTGAAGCTGACCGAACTGATTCGACACAAGGTAGCCCAGATTAACGAATGCCAGCTTTGAATGACAGCCGTGTATGCCTCGGCGAGGCAACAAGGTCTGACAGAGGAAATGATCCACGCTCTGCCCCATTTTCAGGACAGCGATTTGTTCACGCCGCGCGAGAAAGCCGCCCTGCGCTTTGCGGACACCCTGGCCCGCGATCATAAACAGGTCTCCCAGGATCTCTTTGACGAGCTGCGGACCCATTACAGCGAGCCCGAGATCATGGCCCTGGGCTGGCGCATGGCCATTTTTATTGGCTATGGACGGCTGGTCTACGCCGTCGGACTCGACGGGGTGGGCAAACCATGTCCGCTCTCGTTCGCGCATGAAGAAATGCGGGCAGAAGCGGAACAGCCGGGCTGTTAAGGGAATCAAGGACTGCCGTGGGTCTGTTCACGATTCCGCTTTATTTTGACTATAAGAGCGCCTATTCCTACCTGGCCAAGGCCGAGGCGTATCGGCTGGAAGACGACTATCACATCCAGTTGGAGTGGTTGCCCTATGTGTTGGATATTCCGGCGGCGCTGGGCGATGTAGAGACCCGCACGGAAATGGAGTGGCGCAAGGTGCGCTACTCCTATCTGGACGCCCGCCGCTGGGCCAATACGCGCGGCCTGCTTGTGCGCGGACCACGGAAGATATTCGATTCGTCTCTAGCCTGTATGGGCGGCTTATACGCCATGCAGCAGGGGAACTTTCGGCCCTACCACGATGCGGTTTTTGATCGGTTCTGGAAGCGTGAACTCGATATTGAAGATCGCCAGGTGATGGCGGCCTTATGTGCCGAGGTCGGGCTGGATGAGGCTGGTTTCCTGGCCTATGTCGAGGAGGATGGTCCGCACGAACTCGCCGCAATCCGAGAACGCGCGGAAGAAGATAAAGTCTTTGGCGTGCCGATGTTTTTTGTTCGCGGCGAGCCCTTCTGGGGCAACGATCGCATTGACTGGGTACGCAAACGCCTGGACGAGTTGGAATTACGCAGACGCTAAGGAGAGACAGCCCAGCGGCCTGCCCATGTTGGATTACGCTACGCTAATCCGACCTACTCTATCCCTATCTCTCTTCTCTTTCACAAGTCGAACTCCACCACCGCGCCGCCGCTGCCATAGAGCGGGCCATAGGCGTGCACCTGTGCGCCGGTGAACTTCCCGCCCAGGGCGCCTAATACCCACGCGCCGTGCTTAAAGCCCATATCGGCCTGCCCTTTTGTAGCAAACTCGGGCAGGGCCGCAGACAACCCGTTCCCGTCACCGGCTTGCAGCAGAGCCAGTATCTTTTTATTCCAGCGGTCGTATTTCGGAGCGACGATTTTATCTTTGGCAATATCGATCTCGTGCCGAAAGAACGCACCGGAAAAATTTCCTACGCCCACCACGGCTACCCGTTTTTTCTGTTTGCCGGCCAAGCGTGCCGCCAAACGTCCGAGTTTTTCGGTCAGCGCAAAATCGTGGTAAAGATTGTTCGAGGCCAACACCATCGGAATTTTGCCGCCCGGGTTCAGGAAGTTCGCGGCGACAATCGTTCCCGTATCAATCGGAAACCCGTCGTAATTGACCGCCTTGGACTTGACCCCGATTGTGCCGGTTGCGGCCACGCAGGCCTTGGCCAGCCGGGTATCGATCTTCAGGCGGTAGGGCAGTTCGCCGTACTCGTGCCAATTTTCGTCAACGTGCAGGCCGCTCACCCGCGGACGGGTCTGCCACAGTTGGTCCAGGACGGCAATCCACTGCGTTGAATAGAGTAGGATCACATCCGGTTTGGACTGGACGAGCGCCGCGCCGGCCCGTTCCAGGCCCGTCGCAATTTTGCCCCAGGGCGGATTATCGCGTTTGACGTAGGGCAGGGGCGAGCCGGGGACGAGAAAGGCAGAGACCACAGCCATAGCGCTTCCTCCCGTTTCTCTTGCCTAGGCCGCCTGTCTGCTGGCCTGGCGTGAAGCGCGTGTTTTCGAGGCCGGTTTCGCAAGCCCGGCCCGTTCGAGGTTCCACTCCATCACGGCATTCCCCGTGCCGATCACCGTACCGTAGCCGTGCAGTTCGGCCGGAATCTCGGGATAGCCCATGGCGGCGAACATCCAGGTAAAGGCCCCGGATTTCACCTCGGCAAACGCCTCGTCGATAAATTGCGGGAGCAGACGAAAGACCTCTTTGGTGTTGCCCTGACGCAGGAGATCGATCATTCGCATGTCCCATTGATAGCCGGACAGGCTTTGCGGATGTTCTTGAGACATATCTTCCGGCAGGGCCGGCTCTTCGTGAAAATGCCAGTGGCACAGCGTATTGGAGGCCAGGAGCACGGCACGGCGGCCCAGCTTTTCAATGGCCGTGCGGGTGGCTCTGCCCAGGCGGTCCATTTCTTCGAGACCCTCTTCGGTCGAGAGATAGTAGGGCGAATTATTGGCCGACAGGCCGATAACCGGGATGTCCCACTGGGGGCGTATCATATGCAGGGTGGTGATGGTGCCGTAGTCCACGCGGAAGTTTGGGTTGCGCATCATCTTGGTGTACAGTCCCTGCTTGGCCCCTTCCGTGCAGCAGGCTTCGGCCAGGGCCACATCGACGTTCAACTCGAAGGTATAGCGAAAGATATTCGGAAAGATGGGATCGACCGATTTACCGCTGAGCTTGGGAACCCCAAGAAAATGATGCCCTTGCTGCGTAATCCAGTGCGGGGAGTGGACCAGCAACACGTCCGGCTTGAGCGTGTCAAGACTCTTGCGGGCGCGCTCATACGCCCAGCGGAGTTGTTCCCAGCCGCACTGCGACCGGGGTTCGTTCTGAGGCGGATTTTCTCCATACACCAGATGGGGCGGGTGCGGAGCCAGAAAACCGGCAACGATGGCACTTTTCTTTTGCGTCCGTGGCATGATGGTCTCCCTTCACAGCTTGAGACAGACGTTGCGCAATTCCGTATAGAACTCCAGCGAATGCACCCCGCCTTCGCGGCCAATACCCGATTGCTTGGCTCCGCCAAACGGGGTGCGCAGGTCGCGTAAGAACCAGCAGTTAATCCAGGTGATGCCAACAGTGACCTGCGCGGCTACCCGATGGGCTCGGGCCGCATTCTGCGTCCAGATCGAAGTGGCCAGCCCGTAGGGCGTGTCGTTGGCCAGGCGCACGGCCTCTTCTTCCGAGTCAAAGGGCCGGACATGGCAGCACGGCCCGAAAATTTCTTCCCGCACAACCGCGGAGTCTTCTGACAGCCCTGTCCAGATGGTGGGTTCGACCCAGGCTCCCTGCGTATACGGGGATGCCATGTCGGGGATGCCGCCACCGGTAATCAGCGTCGCCCCATCGGCACGGGCGCGCTCGTAATACGAGAGGACTTTCTGGCGATGTTCGAGGCTGATCAGCGGTCCCAAGGTCGTGGCCGCATCGTGCGGGTTGCCGAGCGTGAGAGACTCGGCCTTGGCTTTGAGCGCGGCCAGGAACTCGTCAAAAATCGGCCGTTCAACATACACCCGCTCGGTTCCCAGGCAGACCTGGCCGGTGTTGGCAAAGCACGCCCGGCCGATGCCCTCAATGGTTGCCTCAAGATCGCAGTCGGCAAAAATAACGGCCGGGTTTTTTCCGCCCAACTCAAACGAGACATCCCGCACACCCACGGCCGCGCGCTGCATAATGGCCTCGCCCGTGACGGTCTCGCCCGTAAACGTGATTGCGTCAACACCCGGATGGCTGACCAGGAATTCCCCGGCAGAGTCCGGCCCGAACCCGTGTACCACATTATAGACACCGTGAGGCACGCCGGCCTCGTTCATCCCCTCGCCCAGCAGGGTAGCCGTGCTCGGCGTTTCTTCCGAGGGTTTGACAACCACGCTATTCCCGCAGGCTAAGGCCGGTCCGACCTTCCAGGTCATGAGCAGTAGGGGTAGATTCCACGGACACACTACCGCAACTACGCCTTTTGGCACACGCAGGCTGTAGTTCAGCGCCCCGGTGCCGTCCGGGGTGGGCATGTCGAAGTGTTCGCCGGACACGTTTTTGACCACATCGGCAAAGATACGGAAGTTGGCCGCGCCGCGCGGAATATCAATATGAGACGCCAGACTTACCGGCTTGCCGGTATCGGCCACCTCGGCCTCAAGAAACTGCTCAAAACGCTGCTCAATACCGGCGGCAACGGCGTATAACACCTCCGTACGTTCGGCCAGTGTCAGCCGGCTCCAGGGTCCATTAAGAGCGGCCCTGGCCGCATGAACTGCGGTATCCACATCGGCCCGGTCGGCTTCGCACACTTGGCTGATGAGCGCATTATCAATAGGCCGGCGGTTCTCAAAGGTTCGGCCGCTCGTCCCTTCGGTATAGGCTCCGTTAATAAAATGGTGGGTGGTCTGGGTACTCATCTACGGACTCGTTGGCTCAGAAGAGAGATGAAATGCGAGGCGGTTTCGCTCTAGTCCGACCGGTGCTGAGTGTATACCATACGCTCCAGCCTGCAAACACCAAGGAGGACACCATGACCGATATCAACTCCAACGCGCTCGCTGAAACGGACTGGCTGGCAGAGCATCTGAACGATACGGACCTGTGCCTGCTCGACTGCCGTGTCAACCTGATCCCTGAGGATTCCGGCGGCTTCCGTATGGAGAGCGGGCGGCCCGCCTCCTGGGAGGAGGGCCACATCCCTGGGAGTGGCTTTGTCGATTTCACCACCGACCTGTCCGACCAGCACAGCGACCTGCCATTAATGATGCCGCCCACCGACCAATTTGCCGCCGCCATGGCGCGCGTCGGGGTGAGTGCCCACACCCGAGTTATTCTCTATGACGATTTCTATAATATCTGGGCGGCCCGAGTGTGGTGGATGCTCCGCGCGAGCGGCTTTGACAACGCGGCGGTCCTCAACGGCGGCTGGCACAAGTGGACGCAGGAAGGGCGGCCCGTCTCGAACCGGCCCGCTACCCCCGTACAGGGCCAGTTCGTGTCCACCCCACGGCCTACGCTGATGGCGGGTAAACAGGAAGTTCTGGAGGCGATACAGACATCGTCAAGCTGCCTGCTGAACGCCCTGACCGCCGAGGATCATGCAGGCACAGGAGGGATGATTCAATACCCTCGGCCTGGACGCATTGCGTCAAGTGTGAACGTCTCATTCTATGATCTGGTCGATCCAGATACGCACGCCTATCTGCCTGCTGAGCAACTCCGTAAAAAATTCGAGGCCGTTGGCGCAACCGACGCTCAGCGGGTCATTACCTATTGTGGGGCCGGGATTGCGGCCAGCAGCGACGCCTTCGCCCTCACCCTACTGGGATTGGAGGACGTTGCCGTCTACGATGGTTCACTGATGGAATGGGCCGCGGATACGAGTCTGCCGATGGAGACGGATACCTCACCTGCCGGACAGTCTTCGTCGTAGCGTCAGTGAGGGAGGACGGACGCGGTTCAGAGACATAAGGAGAGGTCGTGAACGAAGAAACGCTGGAAATCTCACTCGTAAATGATTTGAAGGAGATCGCCCGCGTCGCAGAGCAGATCGACGAGTTCTGCGCCTCTCGGGCCATTGCGTCAGAAGTCGCCTATGCGGTCAACCTGGCGCTAGATGAGATCCTGACCAATACCATCAGCTACGGGTATGCCGATGACGAGCCGCATCAGATCGAGATTAGCGTCCGTCCGGAAGCGGAAGCGCTGATCATCGTCATCGTGGACGACAGCGCGGCGTTCGACCTGTCGAACGCACCGACACCCGATATCGGAGCCTCCCTCGAAGAGCGGCCCCTGGGCGGGCTCGGCCTTTTCCTCGTGCATCAGGTGATGGATAGCGTCGAGTATCGGCGGGAAGGGGAACGCAACATCGTGACCCTCAAAAAGAATAAGACCACAGAGTAGAGCCCTGAAGACGGCTGACGATCCTGTGCCCGCCGCCTGGAGCCTCCAGCGACGCCATGATCTACATGGGCCGTGGACGCACACTACAAGCGGCTACAGGTTGAGAATCCGAATTACACGGAACGTGCGAAGCTGCATTGCAGTTTCGGAATGGAATGTGAGTACTCAACTCGCTTCTTAGGGCCATCTTTTCAATCTATAATATTCCAATCCTGACGAAAAAATGTTAAGATTTGGCTATGATTCATGAATTTACTGTATCGAATTATTTTTCCATCTACGAGGAGGCCGTTCTCGATTTACGCATACCCGGCACAGCGCCCGACTTGCCGCGTTTTCGAAGGAGCAAGGCGAAGCCGGATGTCCGGCTTCCGACTGTAGCCGTCATCATGGGTCCGAACGGCTCAGGTAAGACGACCCTGCTCCGCGCTTTAGTAGATGTGATCCATATTGCCTTGGAGTCCAACTTGTCTAAGACAGAGACTCCAATCAACACAATTGTCCCCTTTTTATTGCAAAGGGCCCAAAACGAGCCAACAAGGTTTCGCGTAGAGTTTGACGCCGACTGGCTGACCCCAGGCGATGCGCGGGAGTTATTCCGCTATGAACTTTCCGTGGGACGTGAGCCGTCTACGACTTCCAATTTCATCCTTCGTGAAGCCTTGTTCCACTTTCCGAAAGGCCGACCTCGACGACTCTTTGAACGTGGAGAACCGGACGAGGCGATCTACGTTGCCCGTGAGTTCGGGCTCACATCCAAAGATCCGCGGCTGGGTGCAGTTCGGGCCGATGCCTCGGTAATAGCAACGCTTGCGGTGCTCAACGTTCCTCTCGCTATGCGGATAACTAAAAGCCTGAGCCAGGTATCCTTATCAACGAACATCCTGTATCTCGGCAATTGGCAGCCTCCAACAGAGACAGTTGTAAGTTTGTATGAAGGCCGTGACGAGATAAAAAACTGGATGAAACAGCAGATGCAGCGTAGCGATCTCGCCATTCAAGACGTAAGCTTTACCAGTGACAGAACGGGCAAGAAACAGGTGTACTTCCACCATCGAGACCTCGATGGAGCCGTCATGCTGCCGTTCGAGTCCGGCGGTACAAGACGTCTGTTCCATCTCCTGCCTCAAATCCGGTTTGCTCTTGACACGGGTGGCCAAGTCATCCTCGACGAGGTGGACGGTGACCTGCACGTGGAGATTGTGAACGAGATTATTCACTGGTTTCACGACCGCGAGACCAATCCGCACGACGCTCAACTCTTTATCTCTACCCATAACGTCGGTGTTCTCGATGATCTGGAGAAGGAAGAACTCTTTATTGTTGAAAAAGGTCCGGACAGTGCAACCCACGTACACGCCGCCCAGGACGTGAGCGGGCTACGACGTGACACGCGGCTCTACCCGAAGTACCGCGCCGGCGTGCTGGGTGGTCTCCCGAAAATCGGTTAGGACACGATGCGCGGTCGCCGACGGCCGGTCCGGCCACGCCGTAGTTTCTTCATAGCTGGCGAAGGGCAGAGCGAACGTCCCTTTGCGCGTTTTCTTCAGCACCTTTGCGATGAAGCAGGCTTGCACGTACACCTTGACGTCAAGCCGCAAGACGGCGGCGGCTCCGTGGCCGTTATTGAACAAGCAGGACGCTGGTTAAAAAGGAATCGATCCAGGCGAGAGTACCAGGAGAGATTGGTGTTGCTGGACCGCGATCGGATTGAAGCCGAACCGCGAGAAGGGATTCAGGCTCGGTCCGTCGCAGCTCGCTATAAGCTCGAAATCGTTTTTCAAGACCCGAATCTGGAAGGACTCTTAGTCCGACTGCATACGGGACAGGAACAAAGAAGAATCGCGGCATCCGACTCGGAAAGTGAGTTGCGTAAACTGTGGCCTGCGTATCAAAAGCCGCCGACGGCCGAGCAGTTACGCCAACGCTTCACGCTGGACGATGTTCGGCGGGCAGCCGTACACGATCAAAACTTGCGGAAACTCCTCGAAGTGATTGGGCTGTGGTCGTAGACCGGCTGGAACAGGGTGAAGCCGGCTGTCCTGTTCCCGAACACCCGCTAGGGCCTGATCGTATAGGCGCGGGGGCCGGTATGCGCTGAGAGTTGGGGCTGAATCCAGTCCACCCAGTCACACAGCACCGGTCGGGTGTGTCTGGGGTCAATCATATCGTGGACGGCGAAGCCTTCGGCCCGGGCGTAGACTGAGCGTTTGCTGGCGAGTGCTTCTTCAATTTCCCGGCGCTTGGCCTCCGGGTCTGGTGCGGCGGCGATTTCGCGCCGATAGGCGACCGCGACTCCCCCCTCCAGCGGCAGGGCACCACTCTCGGCCGACGGCCAGGCAAACACCATCCCACCCGGCCCGAAGTGGGCCACACCGGCCACGCCGTAGACCTTGCGGACGATGACCGACACCCAGGGAATGGTGCATTGCATGAGGGCAAAGATGGCCGCCGTCCCATAACGAATAGTGGCGCTCTGCTCGGCCTCCGGTCCGATCATGAAACCGGGTTCATCCACCAGGCTAACCATGGGCAGGTGAAACGTGTCACACAGATCAATATGCCGTTTCACTTTTTGGGCGCCCTCAGCGGTCATGGCGCCGGCATACCACTGCGGATCGTTTGCCAGAATCCCGACCGGCTGGCCGTTCATCCGGGCCAACCCGGTAATTTGAGACGGGCCGTACAGGGGCGCAATCTCAAAAAATGAGTCGCGGTCAACAATGCACTCAATCACCCGCCGCATCGGATACGCACGCCTGCGGTTGCGCGGAATAATGCGAAGCAGTTCTTCTTCCTGACGGTTGCGGTCGTCCTCGCTGGGCTGGACCGGCGCCGCTTCCCAGACATTGGTCGGTAGATAGCTCAGAAATTGCCGGATTTGGGTAAAGACGGCGGGCTCGTCCTCCGCGACATTGTCCACCACGCCGCTACGCAGGTGGATGTGCGGGCCGCCGAGTTCTTCCTTGGTGATCGGCTGACCGAAGGCGCGTTCCACCAGAGCCGGTCCGCCAATCATCACCTGCGAGGACTTCTGGGTCATGATCGAGAAATGGGAGGCGACCAGGCGGGCCGCGGGCAGACCGGCTACGGCTCCCAAGGCGGCAGACGCAACCGGCACCATGGACATGGCCTGCATGACCGACATGAACCGGGGCGGGGCGTTCACCGACTCCGTACTCCCGGTTGTTTCGCCACTGTTTTTCCCACGGGGGACACTCCCGCCGCCACCTTCGAGGAAGCGAATGAGGGGCAGCCGGTAGCGACACGCCAACTCTTCGGCCCACACACTCTTGCGAAAGCCGGCGGACGAGGGCGAGCCGCCCTTGAGGGTAAAGTCCTCGCCACCAACCACACAGGGGCGGCCTTCGATATTGCCGAAGCCAACAACATAATTTGCGGGGGTAAACGAGCGGAGTTGGCCCTGCTCGTCGGTTTCGGAGTAGCCGGCAATCGGTCCTTGTTCACGGAAAGAGTCAGTATCGAGCAACTGGTCCACGCGCTCGCGGACGGTCAATCGTCCCCGGTCATGTTGCTTGGCCACCGCTTCAGGCCCGCCCAGCTCTCGGGCGATCTGTCTGCGTTGCTCAATGCCCTGGACTTCTTTTTCCCAACTCATGTGGAGTGTCTTTCACGTTTTTTGTGGCGGCGTCCCAGCCAGTCTACTGCATAGGCGAAAACGCTGCCGGCAGGACAATTTTGTTCTGCTGGGTCAGCAGCAACTCCCGCGTGCCGGGCGGCCAATTGGGCAGTTGAGCGGCCTCGGCCCAGACGCGGCTACGCTCGTCCAGGCTGGCGTAGGGCCAGATATGGACGAATTTATTGAGCGTCCCGAGATCGCTATACCAGCAGGCGGCCAGGGGTGAAAGCTCGGTCCGGGCATTGATGGCTTTGGCCCAACGCTCCAACACGGTCGGCATGGCCCCAGGCCGGTATATATAGGTGCGGATCTCATACACCGGACCAAGCTGCCGCTTGCCGAGCGGTTCCATAAAAGGCGCGGGGATAAAAATTTCGGATTCCATGTGCTCGATGAACGTGCCGATCGGAGGAGGCCACGCCCCGCTTTGCATGGCCTGCGCTCTCGCCTCCGTCCGTTGCTGAAGGCTCTCATACGGCCAGACATGAATAATCTCGTTGAGCGGGCCGATCTCAGTATGCCAGAACGCCCCGAGCGGGGAAAATTCCTCGCGTCGCGGCAGGGCGTCACCAAAGAGCCGCTCGCATTCGGCCAGCGTCCCTGGTTTGAGGCGATAGGTCCGGACTTCATAAATCATACTGGCCCTCCTTGTCGGCGTGCTGTCCTTCCGCGTCTGCTCTGCCTAGCGTGTCCATGCGACTTCCGCGTTGTCCCTCGGTTGGCATTCCCGCAGGGCATGCTGCAGCCCGTCCCGATCAAAACCCTTGCCGATAAAAACGACGTGCTCGGGCGGCTCGGGTAATAAATCCAGCCACTCCATGTCGAATTCGCCGGTCACATATTGAAACATCCACTGCTCGTCCGAGTCGGTAAACCGTACAAACCCTTTGGCGCGCCACACCGTGTCCGGCAGGTTGCGCATTAACTGCTCAAACTGTTCTCGGATCAGCGGGGCTTCGCACAGACACGTCAGCGTATGAAAATGGTCATGCACCGGTGCCTGTCGCGAAGCGGAAACGTGCCCAGCATGTTTATCTGTTTGGCGGTAGACAATCTGAGCGTAATCCATTTCTCCGCGCTCTGTCCGAACAATCGCCGTGCGCGGATTTAACTGACGAATCTGCGCCTCCAGTTCGGCCAGGACAGACTCTTCTGCCAGGTCTCGTTTGTTTAACACCACGATATCAGCGAGCTCCGTCTGTTGACGAATGCCCGAGTGCACTTCTTCGGCCAAGCGGCTGAAATTGACAGGGTCGAGAACGGCAACCAGCGACGCCAGGCGGACCAGGGGCAGGACTTCTTCTTTTGTGGCTTGATCCATGAGTTCGACCGGGTCGGCGAGGCCGGTGGCTTCAATAAAAATGACATCCGGCTTGAGGGCGGCGACGTCCTGGAGCGCGAGGCCCAGGGTGCCGCCAATCGTGCAACAAATGCAGCCATTGGTCATTTCCCGGATAGTATAGCCTTGCCCGCGGAGCAGCTCGCCATCGATGTTGACCTCCCCATACTCATTCATCATGACCGCGGGTTTGAGCCCCTGGGTCAGGCAATAATCAAGGAGACGGCGCAGCAGGGTCGTCTTGCCGCTGCCCAGAAAACCGGAAATCAAATGGACCGGAATACGCTCGGCGTCAGAGAAAACAATCCGCTCTTTTTGCTCGTCCATAGTGTCAACAGTATTCCAGGATTCACGAGCGCGGGGAAGGCCGGACGCGGGTCGCCTTGCTGAACGAGAGGCTTGGAGCGTAACGGCAGAACTATTGCGCTGCCGTCGCGCTCCGTATATTTTCTGGTCAGAAAGGTCAGAATGGACGAATTATGAAAAACTGGCAAGTACAGGAGGCAAAAGCGCGTTTCAGCACCTTGGTGCGCAGTGCCGAGACCGACGGGCCACAGACGATTACCGTCCATGGCCGCCGGGCCGCAGTCGTTCTTTCCGCGGACGACTATGACCGTCTGAAGCGTCCTCAACCCTCGATGGCCGAGTTTCTGCGGGCTTCCTCTCTGGTGGGTGTGGAGTTGGACATTGAGCGTGACAAGTCGCTGCCGCGTGATATCGACCTGTGAGCTTTCTTATAGACACCTGCACGCTATCGGAACTGCTCAAGCCGAGGCCTGCGCACCGGGTTTCCGAGTGGTTCCGCGTGACACCGCAAACCGCCATGTTCGTGAGCGTCCTGACCCTGGGCGAGATCCGAAAAGGGGCGATGATGCTGGGGGCAGGCCGTCGCCGTGCGCGGCTCATCGCGTGGCTGGAAACAGATTTGCTGGCCTGGGTGGGAGACCACGTTCTACCGATTGACGCTGGTGTAGCGGATACGTGGGGCCGCCTCATCGCCAGGAATCATAATATCCCTGCCATTGACAGCCTGATCGCTGCCACCGCACTGCATCACCGTCTCACAGTTGTCACTCGCAACGAGTCCGACTTCGTCGCCACGGGTGTCGAACTGTTGAATCCCTGGAAGGATTGAGGCCGGCGGCGTGAGCGAGGCGAGCCTGACGATGAATCAACTGCCAAAATGGCTAAAGAGTATGCCTATACCCCAGGCCGACGGTGAACCCCTCCCTCACGGCTCCCGTACGATCACCAGGCCGCTTCCCCGCAACATGGGGGAACCGTCAATGGCACAGACGGCTGAGGCGTTGGGAACTTGGCGCTTTTCCGCTCGGTCGGTCACCTGCATGACGGCTTCGGCAATATGACCCATACCGTGCAGGCGACCCTCACTCAGACTGCCGCCGAACGTATTGACCGGCAGCTCACCTTCCAGGGCAATGCGCCCGTCCTGAATGAAGCTGTAAGCTTCGCCTTGTCCACAGAATCCTGCCGCTTCCAGCCAATACAGCGTTGAGGGACTGAATCCATCGTATAGCTCGGCGGCGCTCATATCCTGGGGTCCCAAGCCCGAAGAGGCCCAGAGCTTGCTGGCCAGCGAGTAACCGGACTCCATATAATTATCCAACGAATAGTGAAACAGCGAGCGGCGGCGGCTCGTGTTCTGTCCGTAGCCAGCGATATAGGCCGGTGGATGTTGGAGGTCGGCGGCACGCTCTGCCGTGGTCAGGACGAGCGCGACACAGCCTTCAACCGGAATATCGCAGTCAAACAAACAGAGGGGCTCTGCGATCCAGCGTGCGGCGAAATAATCGTCACGGGTCATGGGCGTAGTGTAAAAATAGGCGTTTGGATTGAGATTCGCATTCCGCCGGCTATTCGTCACAAAGGTCGCGAGATGCTCTCGGGTGGCGCCGTAGCGATGCATATAACGCTGCCAGGCCATGGCGTGCCACTGAAATATACTCGTACAACCATACGGGGCCATGAATTGGGCGTCGCCAGGAGCCCGGTTACCGGACCACGCCCCATAACGGCCACGCGGGTTGTGGAGCGCGCGCCAGACCAGCACATACTCGCACGCCTCGGCCAACAGGGCGTTGACCCCCTCAATAACCGCACTCGCGATCAGGCCGGTTTCGATTTGCGCATACCACTGAATATCAGGCGCAAGCGGGAGGTGGTTCATCACGTATTCGACGCTGACAATCTGCTCGCCGTCCTGCGTGCCCGCGCCGTGAAAAGGCGCTTCAGGAAAAGTGGCAAGGCCGTCAACCCGCTCGGCCGGCAGCCCGGCGTCATCAAGGGCGGCCCGACAGGCATCCAGGCTTAGCGCACCGAGGGACTTCTGGGGTCGGCGGCTCAGTTCGGAGTAGCCAATGCCAACGATGGCGGTTTTGCCTTTTCCGTGCCAGCTCATGGGTGCGTCCTTTGGTCAAGCAACGAGACGGAACTTGGGCAGCGTCAGCTCCGCATCGACATCCTCGAAATAGACTTCGACTCTTCCACCAATTCGGACCTGGTCACGCTGCGCCTCGGGCAGATTGGAGACCAGAAAGAGTTGCGGCTGTTCTTCAAGCTCGACAAGAATATTGAGGTAGGGGAGTTCGTCCCCAAAACCGGTCACGTTGGGCTGGTACATCACACTAAAACTGTAGATCGTGCCTCGGCCGCTGACCGGCTCGAACGCGAGAGCTGCACTATGACAGGCATTACACACCGGGCGGGGCGGGTGGTTAAAATAACGACAGTCCTGGCAGCGCTGAATAACCAGGCGATATTCCCTGGCTGCCTCCCAGAACGGACGGGTGAGGTCATCGATCAGGGGACGCGGTTTTTCTTGTGCGGTTGACATGTCGGCCCCGCATCTTGCCATAAGAGACATCTAGGGTTCAACAGAAAGATATTAACGAATCGATTGCTTCGAAAATAGCAAAAAGCTAATATCGGGCTGTGTATCGGGTGGTGTATCGCAAGACTGCGACCAAGATGCTTCGACGCATGCCGCACTCCCTAGCAACGCGTTTCCTCTCGGCATTTGAGGCTCTTGCAACTGGGAAGCCACAGCGGAAGCTTGATATTAAACAATTAGCAGGACGTGAAGGATATCGCCTTCGGATCGGTAACTGGCGGGCACTTTATCATATTGAAGAAGACCAATTGATTATTGAGGTTGTTAAGATCGGCCCTCGGGGGGATGTGTATAAATGAAGGTCCAAATTATTGAGAAAAACGGGAAACCAGAATGGGCAGTCATTCCCTATAGGGAATATCGGCGTCTCTCCGAGGCTGCTGAGATGGCAGAAGACGTGCGGGATTTTGATGAAGCGGTCAGCAGAGACGAAGAGACCGTACCCCATGCCGTTGTGCAGCGATTAGTCATGGGCGAACAGCCGGTTAAAGTGTGGCGGGAATATCGCGGACTCACACAGGCGGCCTTAGCCCGAGCCGCTCGTATCACCCCCGCCTATCTGTCCCAAATTGAAACCGGCGTCCGCGAAGGAAGTGTGCGAGTCCTTACCGCCCTCGCACGGACTCTTCAGGTGGATGTGGAGGACTTAGTTGCTCGGGGAATAGAATCCAGAGTGTGAGTTTAGGTGCGGATCGCGTCAAGCTCCTCAAACAGGCGGTCAATTTCGTCTTCCGTGGTGTAAAAATGAGGCGAAATACGAAGACCACAGCGCGGGCGGTAATCGACAAAGACCCGCCGGGCGACAAGTTGCGCTTCGGCTTGGGCCGCACCGTCGAAGTCGATACACACCAGGCCGCCGCGTTCCTGGGCGTCCGGAGGCGTATTGATGTGAAGACCGCGGGAACGTGCGCCGTCGATCAAGCGCTGGCATAACTCGATATTACGTTGCCGAATCTTTTCCACGCCCACCTCAAGAAGAATCTCGTAGCCGGAGCGGGCGGCATAGATGGCTGACATGCCGGGCGTGCCGCCCAGAAAGCGCCGCGCGCTGTGGGCGTAGTCAATATCATCGCCAAAGGCAAAGGGCTGCTCCTGCGAAAACCAGCCGGTCATCACAGGGTGGCGTGACAGCAGTTGGTCCGGACGGACGTACAGATAGGCCGCGCCCGGTCCGCCACATAACCATTTATGTGACCCGCCGACCACAAAGTCGGCCTGCCAGGCCTGCACATCGATTGGGACAGTCCCAACGGTTTGATAGGCATCGACAATAACCTGGGCGCCACGCGCATGAGCGGCCTGAACAATGGGAGCAATATCGATCAAGGCGCCGGAACGGTAGAGACCGTGGTCCAGGACCAGCAGCAGCGTCTCGTCGCCAATGGCCTCGATAAAACGTTCGGCTGGTTGTCGAATGCCGTCTGGAGAAGGGATCATCACGGGCCGGGCGCCGTACCTGGCTCGGGACTGAATATTATAGCGCAGAGTGGGAAAGGTCAGTTCGGCGTACAGAATTTTATTGCGCTTGCCACCGAAGTCAAAACAGGACAGCGCGGCGTTAAACAGGGCGGACACATTCTGGTGCATGACTACGCTATTCGGCTCGGCGTTGAGAAACCGGCCAAGAAGTCCGGCGGTTTCCTCGAAAAATCCCATCCAGCGGTCCCACACCGCACTCCCTTCCTGCTGCCAGCTTGCGGCATACTCGTTTAGCCGGTCCGTCGTGGCCCTAGGCATTGCGCCCATGGAATGGGAAATCAGATAGGTTGAGGTTTCGAGGATGGGAAACGCCGTCCGCCAGCGGGATAGATCATGTATCATACGGCCCTCCGCCGAGTTGAGTTCTGACACCCCAGAGAATAGGGAAGAAACGGACGCTGATCCGTCCCTGAAGATAGCGGACGCCTGGAGCTTGGAAGGACGCGCGACCGACAAGTTTTCCGGTGTATGCGTCTCCCGTACCGGGCTTTGCGCCAACCATGCGTTCGGCCATTAAGGCGTGACGGGAGCGCCAGATACAAAACTGTTCGTCATATTCGACCATGACCTCACACAGCTGGTGCAGATCCAAATACCGGGGGTCGGTATAGATGTGCTCGACCGCCTGCTCCTGTTGCTCCACCGTATCCGTCTCAAAGCCACGGCTGTGTAAGAGTTCACAAAAAGTGCTCCACAGGTTGGGGTCGTCATAGGCCGCCTGAAGCCGCTGCCGGGAAGCCTCGCTCCCGGCGAACACTTCAAAGAAGCGTTCGTCTCGGAGGCCGGACAGGAATTCGAGCTCTCGAAACTGTAAGGACTGCAAGCCGCTGGCCGGTCTGAGCAAATCGCGAAACTCAAGAAAGTGCGCCGGCGACATGGTTTCCAGTACCTGGACCTGCTGGATCATCACTCGCTCGATCTCAATGAGTCGCCGTATCAGCCAAATCGCCTGTCGTACCCGTCCGGCCCGCAGATGGCCAATGATGGTGCGGACTTCGTACAGCAGCAACCGAAACCAGAGTTCATAGCTTTGGTGGACAATGATGAACTGGAGTTCATCGTGAGCGGGTGGGTTGGACTGAAGCGTCTGGAGGCTGAGCAGTTCCGGCAGGCGGAGGTAGGACTCGTATGTCAGGTCCGGTTTTGCCTGTGGCATGGCCGTTATTGTACTGTCGAAGGGAGGGGAGGGGCAATGAAGGGAGACGAAAATTCTGTAGCCGAGAGGGAACAGCGTAGCATCCGATAAATACGAGCGGAGATTCTCCAGGCGGACAGGAGAAAAAACATTTACCCTCGTAACCCTGCCTGGCGCATCAGCGGCATGACGCGCTCGCCGAAATATTTCAGCTCTTCGTTATAATCCAGCCAGGAGACAATCAGCCCTTCGATACCGGTACCGGCCAGCTTGACCATTTCATCGACGACCTGTTCCGGCGTGCCGACCAGGGGATAGCCGCCCCAACCGGCAATAAAGCGTTCGGCAAACTGGGTGAGGGTTGCTTCGCTAAACGACTGACTCTCAACGCCAAGCAGGTTCAGGATATTGCGGGCCGCGGCCCAGTCCCCGTTTTCAACGACATAATTATAGGCCTGTTTGGCTTCTTTTTCCGTGTCGCGGCAGACGACAAAACCGTAGGACATCATGCCTATCTCTCGCCCATAGGCATTGGCCTGTTTTTTCACATCCGCGACGACCTCTTTGCCGTGCTCCAGGGTATCGACCTGGATAAAATTAAAATCCACCTCACGCGCGGAGAAGTTTTGGCCGGCGGGAGAGAAGCCGGCGTTAATCAAAGCCGGATAGGGCTGTTGGATCGGCTTGGGCAGCAGATAGCCGTCTTTGACCTGGAAGAACTCGCCTGCGTGATCAAAATTCTGCTCGGTCCATAGGCGCTTAATGACCTGGAGCCACTCGCCGGCGTACCGGTAGCGCTCGTCGTGTTCCATCTGTTTGGCCGCAAACATTTCCATCTCCGGCGAGAACCAGCCGCACACGATGTTCAGGCCCCAGCGCCCATGGGAAATGTGGTCAATCGTTGCGCCCTGCTTGGCGGCCATAATCGGATGAATGGTCGGGACGTGCGAGGTGGAGAAGAGCATGATGTTTTTGGTCTGGGTGGCCATGGCCGTGGCCCAGGTATAGGTCTCCATGCAGGTCCCGTTAAAATCGGTGCTCCCGCCAAAGCCCTTCCAGCGTCCGACGGGCACCAGGAGTTCGAATCCCAAGTCATCGGCCTGCCGGGAAATCAGTACACTATGTTCGTAGGTGGGCTCAAAGGTGGACTCGGCATGGGTGATGGTACAGCCATAGCTACAGTTCTGACCAAAAATACCCAGCTTCATCTTATTGTCATTAAAGACGGGGACGTGCCGGCGGCGATATTCTTTGATGTCGTCTGGATGCATGGGCTTGCCTTTTTTCTTTCTACGTTTTCAAGAAGATTCGTCGGGTTCCGTATTCCAGTCTGAGGCGTCCAATTTCTCAATGATTGGATAGAACACGTCGTAGAATCTGTGAATCGTGTCACGCGTCCAATTGACCTGGTCGGCCCAGTCATTTTCGTCAGTTGGGTCAACGCCCGTTTTGCTCAAGGCAAGTATACACTCTTTGCCTGGTGGTCGTTCAGTCCAATCGATAGAGCTTCCGATTGCCGATTCGAGCGTTGCACGTTGTTCCTCTAACAACTTGAAATGGGCACGGGAGTTTGGCCCTTTCATGCACAGGACGACTTGCAGTTGCCCTTTCTGGTGGCTTCTGGACGCTCTTAATACGAAATCCGTCCGGCCGATGCCGAAATCCGTCCAGTTTTGTGGTCGTGGTGACTGCGGCTTCGGTGGTCGGTTGCTGCTCAGCATCTGGACGCTTAACGCCTCCCAGAATCGTTCGTATTGTAATTTGACTGGGGATGAGTCCTGCCGTACAGATCGAGACATGCGGGCAGTCCAATCGTTCGGTCTGGCTACAATGTTGAACTTGGGGGCCGGCGCAGAATTACCGATTCTCCACAGTTCGATTTCAAGGGCAAAAAACGAGAGTTGCGCCTCGGTCTTTTCGTTCAGCCAGTCGAGCATCGCTCGATGCTCGTCGCGGAATTTGGAGGCAATCCAAATGATCGTGACGGCGTCCAATCCGGCTGCGTAGGTGAGCGTCTGCCCTAAGTGGGTATGATTCGTCGGTTCGATTTGATTCTCGATAAGAACCAGGGATTCACTGGCGGCATCACGACATACGATGTCCGCGCTGAACGCCCCAACGCTTTGTTCGGTCTCTTCCAGTTCCAGTTCGAGTCCTAGGGTTTCGTCCAGAAGAGCTAGGTTTTCTTTCTTCGCCAACCACGGCGTGAAGTCTTGCGCCTCGTCGGGCCAGATTTTACGCAGGTCAACACGTTCAAGCCTGCCAAGTGCATCGTTCATAGGTACTCCGCCTTTCCTATGCGTTCGCTACAGCGCCTCTTGTATTTGCGCCGTGCCTGTGTCTTTGTAGGCGAAGCCAAAAAACGCATGAGAAGCGCGTGAGACGAGTTGGGACGCGGGTGGGAAAACTCGAAATTCATATCTGTACCAAGACCAAGTGTACGAACAGAACGGTTGAGGTCAAGGTCCGCAGTGCCGAGACTGCGCCGGGTATCCATACCGGGCTCACGCTGTTGGCCGCAGTGCAGAAACTCGTGGCTGAACGGCAGCTCGAAGGGGTGACGGAAGTCCGCGAGGCGACGTGTATGTCGAGTTGTCCGGTCGGCCCTCGGCTCGACCTGATGCAAGACAACACCCGGGTGCGCTATATCAAACGCCAACGCCCGACGGGTCGACCGGATTTTGTGACGTGGAACTCGATCACCAGCATCGAGGACGAGATTCGGAGCTGGCTGGGAGAGTTGAATTAAAGGAAGGTCATATATGCGGGTAGCCGTTGGTGGATATCTGGTCGCCGTGAATACCTTTGCGACCCAGAAGATGGGGCTGGATCTGTTTCAGCGGGCAACGCTGAGCGGAGAGCGAGTGCTGCGGGTGGGCGGCGCTCAGGGCTCGATTGCCGGCTTTCTGCACGGAGCCCGGCAGTACCACTGGGATATTGTTCCGCTTCAGTTTGTAGTGCCCGGCGTTGGGGGCAAGGTGACGACGGAAGCGCATGAAGCGGCCAAAGCCGGTTTTCTCGATCTTTTGCGCAAGAATCCTCCGGTGGACGGCGTGTTTCTCCAACTGCACGGCACGGCCGTGTCAGACGAGTGCGATGACTGCGAGGGCGATTTGCTCAGGACGCTCCGGGAGTTTCTGGGAGACAAGGTACCCATCCTGGCGACCTTGGATGGCCATTCCAATACTACTCCGCTGATGGTCGAGCAGGCCTGTATGCTGATTGGTGTGAAAACCAACCCGCACTATGATTTTTTCCCCGGCGGCGAACAGGCGGCTCGGGTCATGGCCGGCATGTTTGACGGGAATATCACGCCGACCAGTGCCTGGGCTCAACCGGCCATGGCCCCGGCCCTGCAAAAACTCTATATCGCCCCCGGCTGGCCCATGGAGGCGCTGATGCGGCAGGCGGCTACTCTGGGACGTGATCCCCGCGTGCTTGATATATCCTTGCTGGGCGGGTTCTTTTGTGCCGACACGCCCGAGACCGGCCTCAATGTGACGGTGACCACCAACAACGAGCCAGCCCTGGCGCACGACATTGCCGAGCGCATGAAGGAAGCCTGCTGGGCCAAGCGACACGCGTTTCACACCGACATGGTTCCCGTGGAGGAGGGCGTGCGAGCGGCCATTGAAGCGGAGGACGGCTTGGTCGTGCTTGGGGACCTGGCCGACAGTGGCGGCGCAGGCACACCGGGTGATGGAACCGCCTTGCTGGCGGAATTGCTCAGACAAAATGCCCAGAGGGCGGTGGTCGGAAATATTACCGATCCGGCGGCCGTACAGGAAGCCGTCCGGGCCGGTATTGGCAAAAATGTCACCCTCAGTGTGGGCGGCAAGGTGGACGCCTTCCACGGAGCACCTGTTGAAATCAGTGGCCGGGTACGCGTCATTCAGGATGGGGTCTATACCGCAGCGACCGCGTTTAATGCGGGCACATACCGACGCGGAGTAACGGCAGTGATGGATTGCAGCGGAGTTGAGGTTATTTTGACCTCGCGTCCGACTCACGGCTTTGAGGCCAACCATTTCCGCAGTCTTGGCATTGAACCGACCCAACGGAAAATCCTGGCGGTGAAGTCCGAGCTACAGCACCGTGCCGGCTTTGCCGGTATCGCCAGTACCTTTATTGACGTGGACACGCCGGGGCGGGCAACCCAGGTGCATGCGCGTTTGCCGTATGAAAAAATCCGGCGACCGGTCTTTCCCCTCGATGACATTTAGGAGATCGCATGAATATCCGTCAAATCGATCACATTGGTGTGGCAGTAAAAGATCTGGATACCTATCTCCGCGTTTTTGGGGACATCCTGGGGCTGGAAATCCACGACTTTGAGGAGGCCGATCCGTATGAGGGCTTACGGATTGCCTTTGCCAGGATTGGTGAGGCCGACTTCGAGTTTTTGCAGGACCGTCTGCCGGAGTTGGGCGACAAGGTGACGGATCAGCGCGACATCTCGCGCTGGATAGCAAAACGGGGGGAGGGCATTCATCATATTGCTGTGCGGGTGGACGATATTGACGCTGCCATTCAGGAGGTCAAGGCCAAAGGCTTGCGCGTTCTTGACGAGAAGGGCCGCCCAGGCGCGCGCGGCTCCAAAGTCGCCTTTATTCATCCCAAGAGCACCGGCGGCGTGCTGATCCATTTTGTGGAGCGAGAAGAGCGGTCGTGAGCGCGTCCTCCGGACCGAGTCCGCACACGGACGACCGGCCGCTGGAGTTGTCTGCGATCGCGCTGACGGCGCTGCTGAGCGCGATCTGGGGCGGGGCGTTCGTAGCGATCAAGGTCGGGATCTTTGATATGCCGCCCCTTGGGGCCGCGGCCCTCCGGTTCGGTGTGACGGCCGTCATGCTTCTGGCCCTGGCCTGGTATCAGCGGGTGCAACTCCGCTTTGGCTGGAGTGAACTCAAGATATTGGGCCTGCTGGGTCTGCTGTTCTGCTACGGCAATATGGCGGTCTATATAGGGACGGCGCTTACGACCTCAGGCCGCTCGGCCGTGTTTTTTAGCGCCCAGCCTATTTTTATTGCCCTGCTGGCGCCCTTCTTCCTGCCTGGAGACCGCCTGACGGCCCGCAAGGTCTGCGGCCTGGCGGTTACTTTTAGCGGTATCGTTGTCCTCTTCTCGGCCAAGTTCAGCGGCGGCCTGAGCGATGCGCTTATAGGCGACGCCATTGTTCTCAGTTCGGCCCTGACGATTGGTATCTCCGGCATTATCACCAAGCGCGTCGCCGGACGGGTTCATCCCGTTGCGCTGGTGTGTTGGCAGACCTGGATCACCTGGCCCATCCTGACCCTCTTCTCCTGGATGTTTGAGGCGGATCAGCCGTTTCTCCTCTCGACCCGCGTAATCGTCTCCATCGTTTATTTGAGTGCGATTTCCGCGGCCTTCGGGTTCGTGGCTTACGCCTGGTTGATTCAGCGGCATTCCCCCACGCGCGTCGCCTCGCTGACATTTCTCACCCCGGTGTTTGCCGTGCTCTTCGGCTGGCTGTTGCTGAGTGAACACATGGGGGTGGTCCAATTGCTTGGCGTGGCCGGCGTGTGTGTCGGCATTTATATCGTGAACAGCAGCACGTGCAGCTTCAGGAAGACATAGGCCGCCACGAGCAGACACAAACCGCCCGTGCCGCCGACCGCCAGCGGGGCACCGATGATGGGGGCGAGAAAACCCGCCAATAGACTGCTCAGGGGTGGCGCACCCATAAACATGATGAAGAACAGGCTCATGATCCGACCGCGCAGATGGTCCGGCGATAAGGTCTGAAGCAGGGTGTTGGTGGCGGCCATGGGAACCATGATGCCGGAGCCGACAAGCGGCAGGACGAGCATGGACAGCCAGAAGTTGTGGGACAGGGAGAACAGGATGAGGCCAAGGCCAAACCGAATAAAGGCAAAGGCCATGACCCGACCGAGCTGTTCCGTGCCCTGGTGACGGGCCATCAGCAGGGCGCCCACCACGGCTCCTGCACCAGCCGAACCCATTAACAACCCCATGCCGTTCGGCCCACTGTCTAAAATATCGCCAGCAAAGATCGGCATCAGCACAGTGTACGGGGTGCTGAGCAGGCTGATCATGCTGACCAGAATCAACAACAGCCGGATCGCCGGGGTATGCAAGGCATAACGGATACCTTCCCCAATAAAGGTGGTGGTTGATTGCGCGGGGTGCGGCTCAACCACTCTGGGGGGGAGCCGCATGGCGAGAAAGCCCCCGATAATGGCCAGGAAGGTGCAGCCGTTAAAGGTGAAGCATACGCCCTCGCCAAACTGGGCAACCAGCAGCCCGGCCAGGGCCGGACCGAGAATCCGGGCCCCGTTGACCAGGGTGGAGTTGAGGGCAATCGCGCTCGACAGGTCGTCTTTACCCACGATCTCCATCAGAAAACTCTGTCGGGCGGGCATCTCGAATGCCTGAATCGTGCCGGCAACCAAGGCGAGGACAAAGACCTGCCAGGCGGTAATCCACTCACTCATAGTGAGAACCCCCAGCACGAAGGCCTGCAACATGGCGAGCCAGAGGGCAATCAGAATGACCCGGTAGCGGTTGAAGCGGTCGGCAACGACCCCGGCCAGCAGCCCGAACAGGAGGGTCGGCACCTGACCGGCAAAGGCGACCAGCCCGAGCATCAGGGAGGACTCGGTCAGCCGATAGATCAGCCAGGCCTGGGCCATGTTCTGCATCCAGAATCCGGTCCGGGAGACAAACTGACCGACAAAAAAGAGGCGAAAGTTCCGGTGGCCGAGCGCCCGGAAGGCATAGGGCAGGGAACAACCAAAAAGGGTCTTCTCGGTCTTTTCGATTGTCGCTGCTGAGGGTGTGGACGGGGAGCTACTCAATGGGCCGCGCTCCTCACTACAGAGGAAACGCTACACAGGAAAGAGAATATAAAAAGGGCGAAGGGGCCGTGTCGCTGCATAGCGTGCAAAGCTATCTGGAGCGTGAGAACCCTGTCAAGGAAAGGCTTGTCCGGGGGTGGGGAATATGGTGTTTTGAGGCGCATCTTATTTAAGGAGGGGATCATGGACATTGGCGTACTGGTGACAGCGACGGCGGAGAGCGGAGACCTGAGCGCGGTGGCCCGCAGGGCGGAGGCGCTGGGGTTTGCGTCCCTATGGATTCCTGAACACCCGGTGATCCCGGTTGGGCATACCACGCCGTTTCCTGGAGCGGACGATGGCGTTCTGCCAGAGCACTATAATCGTTGGGCCGATCCGTTTATTGCGCTGACCGTGGCGGCCGGGGTGACGAACCGTATCAAGCTCGGCACCGGGATTTGTCTGCTGCCCGAACGCGACCCGTTAATGACGGCCAAGGTGGTGGCCAGCCTTGATTTATATTCCAACGGCCGGGTGATCCTGGGCATTGGCGGTGGGTGGCTGCGCGAAGAAACCGAGATCATGGGGATCTCCTTTCGTCTGCGCTGGCGACGCCTGCGCGAGACCGTCGAGGCCATGCGGCTGCTGTGGACGCAGACCGAGGCCGGCTATGACGGGGAACTGGTCCAGTTCCCGGCGGTTCGCTGCGAGCCCAAACCGATCCAGCAAAACGGCCCGCCGGTCTTACTCGGTGCGCACGGTCCCAAAGCCCTGGAACGTGTCGCGCGTTCCTACGATGGCTGGTTTCCACTGGCCTGGAGTCCACAGGCGCTGGGAGCCGAGATCGAAGAACTCCGAAAGCTCGCCACAGAGGCGGGCCGTGACCCCGACAGCGTGCCGGTGACCCCTATTATCGATCCGGACAACGGCAACCTGTCCGTTGATACGCTGAAGCGCTATCAGGAGGCCGGCGTGGACGGCGTCGTGGTGTTCAACCAACAGATGGGCACCGAGATCGCCGATGGAAAAGCACACGAATGGCTCGACCGCGTGGCACCGATTGTGGACCGAGCGCGGGGGGTGTGATAGTTCTGCGCCCTATAACTGAATCTTGTGTCTGCTGAGGAGTGAGGATGGCTATGACTATCAAGCGTAGTGATGTGGGCCGGGGGCCTCAAAAGCAGGGATGCCACCTTTGGAGCATAGGAAGAGCCTGCCTTCTCTTCCTCCTGACCATCAGCCTGTTCGTGCTGTCTTCCACGGCTCAGGCACAGACGCAGACCGGTGTCTGCGACCGGACCCCGCAGGTGAGAGACGCCCTCGTCGCTATAGTCGGAGGCGGGGTGACCTGCGCCGATGTGACACCCGACCAGCTCGGCCGTATTAGTGTTTTGAGTCTGGGCTCCGAACGCATAGAAACATTACAGTCGGATGACTTTGCCGGTCTCACCAGCTTGGAGCAGTTGGATCTCTACGATAACGAACTCACCGCTCTCCCCCCCAACATCTTCGCCGGCCTCACCAATTTGCGACAGTTGAACCTGTGGCACAACGACCTCGCCACCCTCTCCCCCAACGTCTTCGCCGACCTCACCAATTTGAGAGTTTTGGACCTCGACGACAACGACTTCACCGCCATCCCGCCCGACGTCTTTGCCGGCCTGACCAATCTGCAGACCATGTGGCTCAACGACACCCGCCTCACCACCCTCCCGTCCGGCATCTTTGCCGGCCTGACCAATCTGGAGTACTTGGTGGTCTCTGGCAACGAATTCACGACTCTTCCCCCCGATGTCTTCGCCAACCTCACCAGCTTGGAGACCTTATCGCTCAGGAATAACTTCCTCACCGCCCTCCCGCCCGACATCTTTACCGGCCTGACCAATCTGCAGACCTTATTGCTCCACGACAACCACCTCACCGCCCTCCCGCCCAACATCTTTACCGGCCTGACCAATCTGGGAAGCTTGTATCTCCACGAAAACGACCTCGCCGCCATCCCGCCCGATGTCTTTACCGGCCTGACCAATCTGCGGGTCCTGTCCCTCAGCCGCAACCGCCTCACTGCTCTCTCGCCCGACGTCTTTACCGACCTGACCAATCTGGCAAGATTGTTTCTTGATACGAATCAGCTCACCACCCTTCCACCGACGCTCTTCACCGGCCTGAGCAGCCTGGGGGTCTTAGATCTCAGCGGCAACCACCTCACCGCCCTGCCGCCCAAGGTGTTTGCCGGTCTCGCCCGCCTGCAGCGAGTGTGGCTCAACGCCAACCCTGGTGCCCCCTTTCCCGTGGCGATGACGCTGGAGAACTCCACGCCTGCCGGTGGCGTCGTCGTCAAGGTCGCGACTGGTGCACCGTTTGATATGACGGTCCCCGTGTCGGCCATCGGCGCCACGCTGTCTACTCCATCTGTCACCGTTTCCACCGGAAGCGTCATCAGTCCCCCGCTCACGGTCATTCCAACCGGCGGCCCGGTACGGATCACGCTGGGTGCCGCGCCATCGGTTCCAAGCGATCCAAGCAATTCCTGCTACCTCGACCTCCCATGCTACCGAGGTTTGATGCCAACCGTATCGAGCGAGCCGTTCACACCGGATGTTGCCCCGCTAACGCCGCCCGCCGACACCCACGCTGATACGCCAGGCACGGCAACGCGTGTCAGTTCGACCTCATCGACCCCAGGTCAGATTGGCCCGGCGCATGATGTCGATTACTTTCAGATTGCCGTGCCCCACACCGGGACATTGGTCATCACGACCGACGGACCGCTGGATACCGTCGGGACGCTCTGGCAGGGCGACACGGAAATCGCCTCCGATGATGATGGTGGCGATGGAGACAATTTTCTACTGACCGTCCCGGTCAACGCCGGCACGTATGCGGTTGCGGTACAGGGCTATGGCACCTTGACCGGGCCGTACACGCTCGTGGTCAACTTCACTGCCGGTGCCGTGGATATGGAGGAGTTTCATAGCGGGATCGGGCTCGTGACAGGTTGGGTCTGCGAAGCCGAGCAGGTCGAACTGGAGTTTGACGGGGAGATCATCGTGACAGCGCCCTATGGCACCGACCGGGAGGATACCCTCGATGCCTGTGGCGACCGTGATAATGGCTTCGGGCTGGTCTTCAACTGGAACCGGTTAAGCGACGGCAAGCATACGGTGCGAGCCTTAGCCGATGGAGTGGAATTCGGGTCAGCCACCTTCCGTGTGACTACGTTTGGCGTCGAGTTCCTGCGAGATGCCCAGGGCGACTACCTGCTGCCCGACTTTCCCGACACAGGCCAGCAGACGCGGCTCGTATGGCAAGAGGCAGCACAAAACTTTGCGATTGCCACAGCCTCGCCCGCCGCCGAGAGTGAGCCCCCAATGGATGATCCGTCCACCCAGGACGATCCACCCGTCCTGAGCGATCTGATAGGCACATTGGAGAATCCCGCCCCCGACTCGTTCCAGAGCGGGTTCGGCCTCGTGTCGGGCTGGGTGTGTGGGGCCGAGCAGGTCGAGATTGAAATCGACGGCACGGATATCTTCGAGGCCGCCTACGGCACCGACCGGGCGGATACGGCAGAGATATGCGACGACAGCAACACCGGCTTTGGGCTGCGGCTGAACTGGAACGACCTCGGCGACGGTGAGCACACGGTGCGAGCCTTGGCCGATGGCGAAGAGTTCGGGCGAGCGACGTTTACCGTCACGACCTTGGGCGAGGCGTTCCTGACGGGCGCGAGTGGTGTGTACGACCTGCCCGACTTCCCCGAGCCGAACACAATAGTGACGGTCGAGTGGCAAGAGGCAAGCCAGAATTTCGTGATTATCGAGGTGCAGTTGGAAACGCACGAGTAATTCGACCGCGTAATGCCAATCATGGACCGGGCACAGGGTCCGCGGAGCATTATGTAGATTATCCGGTGTTGGCGAACAGTTTCTCGGTAGTGTCGGCGCGGGGCAGGTCGAAGGCGGCGGCCACGCCGGGGTGGACAACCTGGCCGTTCATGGTGTTCAGCCCGCGTTGCAGGGCGGGGTTTTCGCGTAGGGCGGCGGTTACCCCCTTGTCGGCCAGTTCAAGGGCGTAAGACAGGGTGACATTGGTCAGGGCATAGGTCGAAGTGTGTGGCACGATGGCCGGCATATTGGTGACGCAGTAATGTACTACCTCTTCCTCGCGGTAAACCGGATCGTGGTGAGTGGTCGGACGTGAGGTTTCGGCGCTGCCGCCCTGATCGATGGAGATATCAACAAACGCCGCGCCAGCGCGCATATTCCGGAACAGGTCCCGCGTCAGCAACCTGGGCGCACGAGCGCCGGGCACCAGAACCGAACTGATGACCAGGTCGGCAGCAGTCACCTCTTCCTCGATATTGGCCCGGTTGGACATGACGGTGGTAACGTGGCCGCCAAGAATGTCGTGGACATAGCGCAAGCGCGCCGGATTGATATCCAGAATGCTCACATAGGCCCCCACGCCAACGGCCACCTGACAGGCATTTGCTCCGGCTATACCGGCGCCGAGAATGACCACATGGCCGGGCTTCACCCCGGACGCGCCACTCAGCAACACGCCCCGACCGCCGTTATGGGCCTGGAGACTCCAGGCTCCAACCTGAAAAGCCAACCGCCCGGCCACCTCGCTCATAGGCGCGAGCAGCGGTAGTGAGCCATCCTCCAACTGAATGGTTTCATAGCCGAGCGCGGTCACCTGCCGGTCCAGCAGTACCCGGGTGAGCTGTTCTGCTGCGGCGAGATGGAGGTAGGTAAACAGGATGAGACCAGGCCGCAGCAAGGGATACTCGGCAGCCAGGGGTTCTTTGACCTTGAGGATGAGGTCGGCCTGTGTCCAGACCTCTTGAGCGGAGCCCTGGATATGCGCCCCGGCCGCAGCATACTGCTCGTCAGAAATACTGCTCCCGGCACCGGCCTGGGTTTCAATGACAACTCGGTGACCGTGCGCCACCAGAGCGGCGACGCCACTGGGCGTGATGGCCACACGGGTCTCCTCAGCTTTGATCTCCTTGGGAATACCAATCACCATACGAGCGCTCCTGTCTTTGCTTTACATTGGAGAAGAGCTTCGCGTATCTTGACTGTAGCATGGGTGTGGTACTTGATGGAAAGCAATATGCGCGAACAATCCGCCAGGATCTGAAAGAACGTATTGCTCGAATTCGGCAACAGCCCGGACGCCAAGACTGGCAACCGGGGCTAGCGACGATTCTGATCGGTGAGGAGCCGGCCTCGCGCGCCTATGTCAGCACCAAGGAAAAAGCCTGCCGTGAGGTCGGTATTGCGCCCTTCGGCCATCGCCTGCCGGCGACCGCATCGGCCGACGAAGTCGTCACGCTCATTGGTCGGCTCAACGCGGGTCCCGATGTCCACGGTATTCTGCTCCAGCTTCCGCTGCCCGACCATTTGGAGCCGGCGTCCCTGATTGAGGCCATCCGGCCGGACAAGGACGTGGATGGGCTCCATCCGGTGAATCAGGGGCGGCTGGTATTAGGCCAGGACGGGCTCCGCCCCTGCACCCCGCTGGGCGTGATACATCTCATCGATCAGAGCGGTCTGGCTATCGAAGGCAAGCGCGCGGTCGTTGTTGGTCGGAGCAATCTGGTCGGCAAACCGATAGCCCTCCTGCTGTTGGAACGCAACGCGACCGTGACAACCTGCCACTCGCAGACGGCCAATCTCGCCGACCACATACGCCAGGCCGATCTTGTCGTGACCGCAATCGGACAAATTGACGCCATCAAAGGAGACTGGATAAAAGAAGGGGCAGGTGTCATTGATGTTGGCATCTCGCGGGGTTCTAATGGGTTGCTGAAAGGGGATGTGGAGTTCGCTATTGCCAAGGATCGCGCCGCCTATATTTCTCCTGTCCCAGGCGGGGTCGGACCGCTGACGGTTGCTATGCTCTTAGCCAACACTGTCCAGACTGCGGAAAAGCAGACAAAAGTTCGGATATAAATATGGAGGCCAACCGAACGCCGCTGTATAAGGTGCATCGTGCCTTGGGTGCACGCATGATTGAATTCGGTGGCTGGCAGATGCCCGTTCACTATACCGGGATTCTCGCCGAGCACCGGGCCGTGCGGGCGCAGGTCGGCCTGTTTGACCTGAGCCATATGGGTGAGATCGAGATAGCCGGTCCCCTGGCGTATGCGGTCTGTCAGGAACTATTCGTCACCGATATTGCCCGCATCCAGATCATGCAGGCCCAGTACTCGGTCATGTGTTTTGCCGATGGTGGCATAGTCGACGACGTCATTATCTATCGTCTGGCCGAGGAGCGCTATCTGGTGTGCGTGAATGCCGCCAATCGCACGACCGACTACGAGTGGATGGCAGAACACAATCGTGGCCGTGCCGAGTTGACTGACCGGAGTGACGAGTATGCGCTGGTCGCCCTCCAGGGTCCGCAGGCACAGACGGTTCTGTCCCAGCTGACACCGCACGATCTTTCGTCCATTCGTCGCTATTGGGCAGCCCGGAGGGAGGTGGCCGGGGTGCCGACCCTGCTGGCACGAACCGGCTACACCGGAGAAGACGGTTTTGAGCTGTTTGTCCCGGCTGAGCGGGCCGAACATATCTGGCAGGCGTGCGGCGAGGCAGGAGGTCCGGCGAACCTGGTCCCTGTCGGCCTGGGGGCGCGGGATACGCTCCGCCTGGAGGCCGGCTATCTTTTATACGGCAACGATATTGATGCCCGGACCACACCGCTGGAGGCCGGCTTAATGCGTCTCGTCCATTTTGAGGCTGGTCCCTTTATTGGGTCCGAGGCCCTGCGTAAGCAGCAGATTGGTAGGATTGAAAAATACCTGGTGGGGATCAAGATGGAAGGGGCCGGCATTCCTCGCCATGCGTATACGATTTGGAGTGAAGATCAGGAGGCCGGTGTGGTGACCAGTGGAACCCAGTCTCCCATGCTGGGCGTCGGTATCGCGTTAGGCTATGTTTCCCCAGCATGCACGGACAGTGGAACACCACTGGCAGTTGCGATCCGGAATCGCCACATTCCAGCAACGGTCGTAAAGACGCCATTTTATCGGAGGAGCAAGTAAGGGAGGAGGTTATGGAAGCCCCAAAGGAGTTACGCTACTCACAGGAGCACGAATGGGTCTTGGTTGAGGAGGAGAATCTGGCAACCATCGGCATCACCGATTACGCCCAAGACCAGCTTGGGGATGTCGTGTTTGTTGAGTTGCCCGAACCGGATACCCAGCTGACACAAGATGAGCCCTTTGGCGTTGTTGAATCGGTCAAAGCCGTATCTGACATCTACGCCCCGGTGAGTGGTACGGTCAAAGAAGTCAATACTGAACTGCTGAACACGCCGGAGACGATCAATGAAGATCCGTATGGCGACGCCTGGCTGGTCCAGGTTGAAATGAACGATCCCGAAGAGCTGGATGCGCTCATGACCGCTGAGGAATATGAGCGCTTTATTGAAGAAGAACAGGAAGACGCCGATGAATAAAAGGTCTATTGAATCCACTAGAGTCATTGGGTCTATGGAGTCGTTGAGTCCATTGAGTCTCGACCCAACAGACTCAAAAGACTCCATAGACCCAACAAACCCAACCCGTCATGCGTTATATCCCGCATACTGAGCACGATATTCAGGCCATGCTGGCCGTCCTGGGGGTGGATTCCGTTGAGGACCTGATTCGCCACCTGCCCGAGGACCTCCGGCAAAACGCCAGCCTCGATCTCGCCCCGGGTCTGGCGGAGTCTGAGATTACCCAGCGCCTGAGTGCGTTCGCCGAACAGCAGACTGGATACGGTCCGGAGCGGTCTTTTCTTGGAGCCGGAGCCTATGCTCACCTCGTTCCTGTCGTGGTTGACCAGATCGTACAGCGGGCGGAGTTTGCCACGGCCTACACACCCTATCAACCCGAGGTGAGCCAGGGGACGCTCCAGGTCATTTTCGAGTTCCAGTCGCTGGTCGCTTCCCTGTTGGGCTTGGAAGTCGCCAACGCCAGTATGTACGATGGCGCGTCCGCGACCGCCGAGGCGGTCCTCATGGCCAAGCGTATTTTGCCCAAACGCTCGCGGGTGCTGATCGCCCGCTCTCTACATCCACAATATCGCCAGGTCATTCGGACCTATTTGGATGGCTTCCCCGGTCTGTCGCGTGTTGAGCTGGGCTGGGATGAAGCCGGCCGGCTTGACCAGGCGACCCTGGAACAGCATTTGGACGAGCGCGTGTGTGGCGTGGTCGTCGGCTATCCAAACGTCTTTGGCGTGGTCGAGGATATCGCGACCGTTAGTCGCATTGCACAGAACGCTGGCGCGCTGACCCTGTCCGTGACCCCCGAGTCCGTGGCATTGGGCATTCTCAAGTCCCCCGGCGAACTCGGGGCCGATATCGCGGTGGCAGAGGGGCAGAGTCTGGGCATTCCCCTCAGCTATGGTGGTCCCGGCCTTGGTCTGTTTGCCTGCCGGAGTCGCCATGTCCGGAATATGCCCGGTCGTCTGGTTGGGGAGACGGTCGACCAGGATGGGCGTAGCGGATTTGTCCTCACCCTGGCCACCCGCGAACAACACATCCGGCGGGAGCGAGCAACCTCAAATATCTGTACCAATCACGGTCTGTGTGCCCTGGCCGCCACCGTCTTTCTGTGCCTGTTGGGCAAACAGGGGCTGCGCGAATTGGCGCTCCGGAACGTGAAGAGCAGTCATTATCTGGCAGAGGTGATGCAGCAGACGGCCGGCGTACAAGCGCGTTTTCCAAGTCCCTTTTTTAATGAATGTGTGCTGACCGTGCCACACGCCCGTAGCGTGTGGGCCCGTCTCAAAGAGCAGGGGGTCATTGCCGGCATCGTTTTGGAAGACTGGTATGAGGAACTCCACGATTGTCTCTTGGTGTGCGCAACCGAACTCCACACACGGGAAGTGATTGAGCGCTTCGGACAGCAACTCCGGCAGACAGCCACACTCACGCAGGTCGCATAATGGCTTCGACGCGCAGCCCTGGTAAACGGACGATGCTGAACGAACCTCTGATCTCGGCGCGGGGATCAGTTGGCCGGGTCGGCTACGCGCTCCCACGAGACGATATTCCCGAGCGGGATCAGGCCCGTGATCTGCCAGTAGAGCTGTGTCGGGAGGCGCTCGATGATTTTCCCGAGGTGAGCGAGGGCGAAGTGGTGCGCCATTTCACGCGGCTGTCCCAGTGGAATATGAGTGCGGCGACGACCCTCTATCCCCTGGGGTCGTGCACGATGAAGTATAACCCGGTGGTGAATGAGTATATGGCTCGCCTGCCGGGTTTGGCTCAGCTTCACCCCCTGACCCCGGACGATCAGGCCCAGGGGGCGTTGATGTTGCTCGCCGAGCTTGAGCGCTGTTTGGCCGAGATCAGCGGTATGGATGCCATCAGCTTGCAGCCCGCCGCAGGGGCGCAGGGCGAGTTGACCGGTATGAAGCTCATTCGGGCCTATCACCAGGACCGGGGAACAGCGCGTAAGAAAGTCTTGATTCCGGCGAGCGCGCACGGCACCAATCCTGCCTCGGCGGCCTTATGTGGCTATGACGTCGTGCAGGTCGCGACCGGCTCGGACGGCATGCTCAGCGCCGACGCCGTAGCCAAATGTACGGACCCTGAAGTAGCCGCCCTGATGGTGACCAACCCGAATACGCTCGGACTCTTTGAGCGCGAGATTCTTCGGATAACCGACGTGCTGCACCAGAACGGGGCGCTGGTGTATATGGACGGCGCCAACCTCAACGCCCTGATGGGCGTGGCCAAGCCGGGTCATATGGGGGCGGATGTTATTCAATTTAATCTGCATAAAACCTTCTCCACTCCGCACGGTGGCGGCGGCCCCGGTGCCGGGCCGGTCGGCGTAAAAAAGATTCTAGGGCCCTATCTGCCCGTTCCTCGGATCGTCCAGCAGAACGACACCTATTCCTGGACCGACGCCGCGCCCAAATCAATCGGGCGGGTGCGCTCGTTCTACGGTAATTTTGGCATCCTGGTGCGGGCCTACGCCTATATTCTGGCAATGGGTGGAGACGGGCTTACGCATGCCACACACATGGCGATTCTGAACGCCAACTACCTCCGTAAACGGCTCGAATCCGTATACACCTTGGCCACCCATGAGCCGTGTATGCATGAATGTGTCTTCTCGGATCGCTCGTTTCATCAGACTGGCGTAAAGACCCTGGATATTGCCAAACGTCTGCTTGATTACGGCTTTTACGCACCGACGATCTATTTCCCCTTAGTGGTGAGCGGGGCACTGATGATTGAGCCGACGGAAACGGAAACCAAAGAAACCCTGGATGAATTTGCCGACGCGCTGCTGGCCATTGCCCAGGAGATTACCGACCAGCCCGACCTGCTCAAGCAAGCGCCCTTCACCACGCCGGTCAGCCGCCTGGATGAAACCCGCGCTGCCCGCCGACCAGTCTTACGCTGGAGTCGCACGCCAGACTCCTCATCCCCAACTCCCAATCCCTAACCCTCGTTTTGGCTTTCTGCTAGGCTGCGCGTTGTGGAGACGATTCGTATTCGAGGTGCGCGCCAACATAATCTCAAAAACATCAGCCTTGAGATTCCGCGCCAGAAGTTTGTGGTGATTACCGGCGTCTCCGGGTCGGGGAAATCGACCCTGGCCTTTGATGTCCTCTACGCCGAAGGACGCCGCCGTTATATGGCATCGCTATCCGCCTCGGCGCGTCAGTTTCTGACGCAGCACGCCAAGCCCGATGTTGATACCATCAGCGGCCTGTCCCCAACGGTCGCACTTGAACAGCGCCGCACGACGTCCTCAGTCCGCTCGACCGTTGGCACGGTCAGCGAGATTGCCGACTATCTGCGGTTGCTCTACACAAGGGTCGGCACGCCTCACTGCTTGGAATGCGGACGAGTGATTGAACGCCACAGCGTGCCCCAGATTGTCGATCAACTGCTTGATGTACCCGAAGGGAGTCGGCTCCAGCTTTTGGCGCCCATCCGCCTTTTCCATCCTGATGATTGTGACACCATCCTCCAGGACCTGCACAGAGCGGGATTTGTCCGTATCCGGCTGAACGGAACGATCCACGATCTGATGGATTCGGACCTCGCCAGAACGATTGCGGGTCTGAGACCCGGTGCAATCACCGAGACACAACTCGATATCGTCGTTGACCGGCTTGTGGTCAAAAGCGGCATAGCTCAGCGCCTCGCCGATTCGCTGGACACGGCGCTGCGCTATGGCAAGGATGTGGTCAGAGTGCTGATTGGAGAAAGCGAGGAGCGGCTGTTCACCCAGCGCCTCATCTGTCCGGCCTGTGGCTTTGCCTATCCGGAACTGAGCCCGGCCTTTTTTTCACCCAACAGCCCGGAAGGAGCGTGTCCGGCCTGCGAGGGGCTTGGCGTGCAACAGGAGCGGAAGACAAAAAAGCGAGGGAGCGCCCAGGCCGCCGTCAAATTGCAGGTCTGTTCCCAGTGTAACGGCTCGCGCCTCCGCTCAGAAACCCAGGGGATACGCATCGGAGACATGAGCCTGAGCGAACTCACCGCCAAGCCGCTCGGAGCGGTGCTCGACTTTTTTTCTCAGCTCGTTTTTTACGGACAGACAGAGCCGGTCGCCCTACCGCTCTGTCAGGAGATTGTCTCGCGTCTCCAGGCTTTGGTCGATCTGGGATTAGCCTATCTCACCCTGGACCGCACGATGGCGTCCCTGTCCGGGGGCGAGGCCCAGCGGGTCCGGCTGGCGACGCTGCTGGGGAATGGCTTATCCGGGGTCATCTATATTCTGGACGAACCGTCGGTGGGGCTGCATCCGCGTGATACAAGTCAACTCCTGGAGATGCTCAAACGCCTGTGGCAGCAGGGGAATACGGTGGTGGTGGTCGAGCACGACCCTGAGACCATGCTGGCTGCTGACCATCTGATTGATTTAGGCCCGGGGGCCGGCGAGCAGGGGGGGTGGGTCTGTGCGGTAGGAACACCGCAGGACGTCAAAAACGCCCCGGACTCGCTGACCGGACAGTATCTTTCCGGTGCATCGCAGATTCCAGCCCCGACAAAACGTCGCCCATCGAAACATTGCCTCACCCTCGCCCATACCAAGGTGCATAACCTCAAAGATATACGCGTAGACTTCCCTCTCGGAACGCTGACCTGCGTGACTGGCGTCTCGGGCTCGGGCAAGAGTTCGCTTATCAGCGACGCCCTCGTGCCTGCGCTTGCGGCCGTGCTCGCGGGGACGCAAGCGACCGCAGCAGAGATCGGCCAGCTCTCCGGCTGGCAACATCTCAACAAAATGATCGTGGTTGACCAGGCTCCCGTTGGGCGAACGCCCAGTTCCACCCCGGCAACGTATATCGGACTCCTCCGTCCGATTCGCGCCCTGTTTGCCCAACTGCCCGAGGCACGGGTGCGTGGCTATAACCCGGACCGCTTCTCTTTTAACGTGAAAGGTGGACGCTGTGAGGCGTGTGAAGGAAATGGCGTCTTCGCGGTTGAGATGAGCTTTTTACCCGACGTCTATGTCCAGTGTGATGTATGCCATGGCCAGCGCTATAATCGAGAGACGCTGGCGGTCAGCCTGCGGGGCCGGAGTATTGCCGATGTGCTGAACATGACGGTCGCCGAGGCGTTGGCAGTCTATGGCGATCTTCCCGAAATTCGGTCGCGATTGGAAACCTTACGCGCGGTTGGGCTGGCATATATACGCCTGGGTCAGGCCGCCCCAACGCTATCCGGTGGTGAAGCGCAGCGGCTCAAGTTGGCCAAAGAGTTGAGCCGGAAGAGCACAGGGCAGACCTTATTCCTCTTTGATGAACCGACCACCGGCCTCCATCTGGCCGATATTCAGCGTTTGCTGGATATTTTCACCTTACTTGTTGAAGCGGGGAATACCGTTGTGGTGATTGAACATAATCTGGAGGTGGTAAAAACCGCGGATTGGGTCATTGACATGGGTCCCGAAGGGGGAGCGGCCGGGGGCAATATCGTTGCCTGTGGGACACCCGAAGACATTACGCGCGTTGAGCAATCGTACACCGGCCGGTTTTTGAAAAGCCTCCTGTGAGCATCGACCTCACCCGCGCGCTGCCTCCCGTCCTGGCCTCGCCGTGTAGGTTGACAGGCTCAGGGAGAAATCCTAAGTTAGACTTCTAAAGTCCACTTTAAGCAATTCCAACTCGTAGCGAACAACGAAGGGGTATTATGGAGCGCGATCCGATCTACATGGATAACCAAGCCACCACGCCAGTAGACCCGCGCGTGATTGAGGCGATGGTCCCGTTTCTCGGAGAGATATACGGCAATGCGGCCAGCCGGAATCATGCCTTTGGGTGGGCGGCCGAAGAGGCCGTGGACCGGGGGCGGAGCCAGATTGCGGATTTGGTCGGCGCCCGACCCAAGGAGATCATTTTCACCAGCGGTGCGACCGAGTCGGACAATCTGGCGATTAAGGGAGTGGCGGAGTTCTACGCGGATAAAGGCAATCACATTATTACGGCGGTCACGGAACACAAGGCGGTCTTGGATACCTGTCAGGCCCTCGAACGGGCGAATATCTCGGAGGTGACCTACTTACCGGTGGATCAGTATGGTCGGGTGGACATCGATGACGTGAAGAAGGCGATCCGAGACAATACGATCCTGATTTCTCTGATGTATGCCAACAATGAGATCGGCACCCTGCATCCCATTAGAGAGATTGGCAAGCTCGCCAAAGAGCGGGGTATCCTGTTTCACTGTGATGCGACTCAGGGCGTGGGCAAGATCCCGGTGAACGTTGATGAAGACGGCATCGATCTGATGTCGATGAGCGCCCATAAGATGTATGGGCCCAAGGGCTGCGGGGCCTTATATGTCAGGTCACGGGGACCCCGGGTCCGCCTGCGAGCCCAGATGCACGGCGGTGGCCATGAGCGGGGGATGCGTTCGGGGACGCTGAACGTGGCGGGCATTGTCGGGTTTGGCAAGGCGTGTGAGTTGTGCGGGCGGGAACTGGAAGCCGAGGCCGGCCGCCTTATGAGTCTGCGTCAGAGACTCTATAACGGTCTGACCGAGAACCTGGAAGAGGTGTATTTGAACGGGCATCCAACCGAGCGGATTCCCGGCAACCTGAATCTGAGTTTTTCGTATGTGGAAGGCGAATCTTTCCTGATGGGACTCAACCGGGAGATCGCGCTTTCGTCCGGTTCCGCCTGTACCTCGGCGACCCTTGAACCGTCGTATGTGCTCAAGGCGCTGGGTGTCGGAGAAGAGTTGGCCCATACCTCGATTCGATTCGGCCTGGGACGCTTTAATACCGAAGAGGACGTGGACTATGTGGTCAAGCGTGTCTCCGAAGTCGTCATCCGACTGCGAGAGATGTCACCCCTGTACGAAATGGCCAAGGCAGGTATTGACCTTAAATCCGTCCAGTGGAAAACCTGAGTACGGCAAATATTCAACACCGACAGAACTGTAGATTGAGGGAGAAACCGATGGCATACACCGAGCGAGTGATAGAGCATTACGAGCGGCCGCGGAACGTGGGGAGTTTCGAGGCCGAGGAAGCGAATGTAGGCACCGGCGTGGTCGGCGCCCCGGAGTGCGGGGACGTGATGAAGTTGCAGTTGAAGATCAACCCGCAGACCGAAGTGATCGAAGATGCGAAGTTCAAGACCTTTGGGTGTGGGTCGGCGATCGCGTCATCGAGTTATGTGACGGAGTTGGTGAAGGGGAAGACCGTGGCGGAGGCAGGGGAGATCAAGAACACCCAGATCGTAGAGGAGTTGGCGTTACCGCCGGTGAAGATACACTGTTCGGTGTTAGCGGAGGATGCGATCAAGGCAGCGGTGGCGGACTGGCGGGGCCAGGGCGCCACCAAGAAGGATGCCGCCTAGACAAGGGCGCGCACAGCAAGCAACAGCGATTGGGACAACGGGCATGGCAGCAAGCGTGAAAGCAAAGCTCAAAATCGAAATCAGCGAAAACGCAGCTAAGAAGATTGGAGACCTGACGGTCCAGGACGAGCGGCAGGACTGTGGCTTGCGGGTCAAGGTGGTTGGTGGGGGCTGTTCGGGTTTGTCCTATAAGATGGACCTGGATATCCCGCGTGACGGCGACCGCGTTTTTGAGCGGGAAAGTGCCAAAGTGATTGTTGACCGCAAAAGCTTTATCTATCTCCGCGGGACAGAGTTGGATTTTTCCGAGACCTTAATGGATTCGGGCTTTAAGCTGACGAATCCCAACATCAAACGCGCGTGCGGCTGCGGTAGCTCATTCTCGGTCTAGCCCACCCTTTACCATGCCAACGGTGGTGCGCTGCTGGCGCTGTCAGGACGAGCATACACCCCAGGTGTTCTGCCCGGCCTGCGAGGCTCTCCAGCCTTTACCTCCAGACATTGACTATTTTACGGTATTTGGTCTGGTCCGGGACCCGCTGCTTGATGGACAGGCGCTTGCCAACACGTACTACGCGCTGAGCCGCCAACTTCATCCCGACCTGCACCAGACCGGCGCTGCGGAGGAGCAGGAAGCCAGCCTTCAGAACACCGCGGTGGTAAACCGGGCGTATCGGACACTGCGTGATCCTGTCCAGCGCGGCCAGTACTGGCTCGAACTCAACGGCGAACAGCTCGGCAAGGAAAATAACAAGGTCCCTCCCGATCTGGCCCTCCTCGTATTTGAGGTGCAGGAAAAGCTGGCAGCCGTCCGGGAGGCCAGCACTACCGGGCCATCTGACGCACTAGGAGGCCTCAAAGCGGAGCTAACTCAGGTACGGGATGATCTGGACGAGCGGAGGCAAAGCCTGCAGCAAAAGCTGACGGCCAACTTCTCCAAATGGGGACAAGCCGACAGCTCGAACGAGCTTTTGAGCGAACTGAAGCGGGTACTGTCGGATATGGCCTATCTGCGGACATTAACCCGCGATGTGGAAAAGTCCCTCTCCACCCTATGAAAAAAAGAGGCAAATCGTGGAACGTATAGTTGGTATTGATCTCGGTACAACCAATAGTCTGATTGCGTGTGTAGACGACGCTGGCCCACGCGTCATTGCCGATAGCGGAAGCGAGCAGAAGACGCTCCCCTCTATTGTTAGTTTCTTGCCCAACGACCGGGTTGTTGTCGGCCGGGAGGCGGGCGAATTAGCCCGAACGCAGCCGCTCTCGACCATTCGGTCGGTCAAGCGCTTTATGGGCCTCGGCATGGAGCATGTGAGTGCCGAGGATCGGCAGCGCTATCGCTTCGTTGGCGATCAGGACGACACTTCCAGTCTGGTCCGGTTTGCCATCCACGACAGGCAGGTGACGCCACCGGAAGTCTCGGCCGTTATTCTCCGCGCCTTACGAGACCGAGCTGCGGCGGCACTCCAAGAAGAAGTCCGCAAGGTGGTCATTACCGTCCCTGCGTACTTCAACGACTCGCAGCGTCAGGCGACCAAGGACGCCGGCAAGCTGGCCGGCCTTGAGGTCATTCGTCTGCTCAACGAACCGACCGCGGCCTCTCTCGCCTATGGCCTTAATACAAAAGAAGAGGGGCTGATTGCGGTCTATGACTTTGGGGGGGGCACGTTTGACGTGTCTATTCTGCGACTCCACACCGGTATCTTCGAGGTGTTATCCACCAACGGCAATACTCGCTTGGGTGGTGATGATATCGATCAGTCCATAGCCGAGCGTTTTCTTCTTGCAGAGTTGACTGAAGAACTACGCGGCGATTTGCAGGTGCTGAATAGTGCGCTGCGGACGGCTGAAAAGGCCAAGCAGGTCTTATCCGAGCAGGACGAAGCAGTTCTGAATCTGGCTGTCCCTTCAAGCGGTGTGCAGCTCTCTCGCAGCCTGACCCGTCATGAGATGGAAGCCGCGGTTGACGAGATTGTGGCCCGCACGCTTGAGCCATGTCGGCAGGCGCTCAAAGATGCCGGGCTTGAGACCCAGGATATTGAAGAAGTCGTTCTGGTCGGCGGCTCGACCCGCATGCCGCTGGTACGTCAGCGCGTAGGTGAGTTTTTTGGCCGGACGCCACTCACCGACATCGACCCGGATGAGGTTGTCGCCCTCGGGGCGGCTGTTCAGGCGGATACCCTGTCCGGACGGCGGCGGGATATGCTGCTGCTCGATGTGGTCCCGTTGTCTTTAGGCATTGAGACCATGGGCGGGGTCATGAGTCATCTCATTGAACGCAATACGACCATCCCGGCAAGCGTGAAGGAAATGTTCACCACCGCGGTGGATGACCAGACCGCGGTTGCCATTCATGTCCTGCAAGGGGAACGGGAGCTGGTCCAGGATTGTCGGAGCTTGGCCCGTTTCAGCATTCCCATTGAGCCCAAGCCGGCTGGGGTCCCGCGTGTCGAAGTGACGTTTATGATCGACGCCAACGGTATTCTGAACGTTTCCGCCACCGACTTGCGGACCGGGCTCGAACGCTCGCTTGAGGTGAAACCGTCCTACGGCTTGACCGACGAAGAGGTAGAGCGGCTGCTGGAAGAATCCATAGACTTTGCGGAGGAAGACATTGAGCAGCGGTTGCTGATTGAGGCCCGGACTGAAGCCGATACCGTGCTGCACGCGACCGACAAAGCCCTGAGCCAGAATGCCTCGTTTCTGCAAGAGGGAGAGGAAGAGCAGATTGCCCAAGTCGTGCAAAAGGTCCGGGAGGCGTGTGCTGGAGAAGATTACGATCTGATCCGGGACCTGACTGAGGAATTGAGCCAGGTGACAACGCCGTTTGCCCAACGGATTATGGATTCTTCAATCCAGGAGGCGCTGGGAGAGAAACAGCTCTCCGACTTATAGCAAGCGCACGGGAGGGAGTCATGAAGCTATACTGGGACACGCCTGAGGATATTGCCGAGAAACTCTTCGAAGCGCGGCCCGAGATCGATCCGTTGAGCATCCGTTTTACCGATTTGCTCCGCTGGGTTACCGAGTTGGAAGATTTCAGCGACGACCCGCAGGATTCGAGCGAGGGCAAACTCGAAGCCATCCAAATGGCGTGGCTGGAAATCTATAAAGAGGAAAACGATTAGTCCCGCTGTTGATGTGCTCCTTAGCACAGCCTCTGCAAGCACGTCATGCGTGCCCGTGCGTTATTGGTAATCGCATCACAGGCTTGGCGATTTATAGCTGGCCACCTGCTGTTCATCTCCTGTATAAAGAAGACTTCGCGTCCTTCGCTCCTTTCTCGCTACTCTCAGCCTTAGCTCATCCGACTCGCCCGTGTCTATTCCTCCGATGGAGCGTATCGCCTCCTGCAACATGCGGTACTCTTCGGGCAGTTCAAAATCTATCCAGCGTCCTTTCCGTAACAGACTGTCGGACAGCCTAATAAGAGAGGACGCGGAAATGCAGGGGTGATAGTGCGTGGAATTTGCGATTATACCCATAGGGCATATATACTGCGCGGACGAACGGCACGGCTTGGATGCCTAATCATGTAAGAAGTGACTGGTATCGAAACAGGCTGAAATCAAAGGAGTCCATCCTGTGGATCAGATCACATTAAAAAACTTCCGCTGCTTTCGGGAAGAGCAGACCGCCCGTCTTGCCCCACTGACGTTACTGGTAGGCGAGAACAGCACGGGCAAAACCTCGTTCATGGCGATGATCCGGGCATTATGGGATGTCGCTTACCAAACGAGCGTCCCAGATTTCAAAGAAGAGCCGTATGACCTCGGCAGCTTCGATGAGATCGCTCACCACCGAGGAGGAAGGGGTGGACGGGCCGATACCTTTGAGGCTGGGTTCGAGAGTAGTCCCAGAGCCGGGAAAAGCAGGAGAGCTGTAACCGACGGAGTTGACCATTACCGTTTCGAGGTGACTTTCGGACGAAACGGGACCGTTCCAATTCCGGTAAGAAGACGCCTTGCCAATGGAGAGGCGTGGATTAAAGAAGGTCTCGAAAAAGATCAGTCTTGGCAAATTCGTTTCGGAACACCGGATGGCGCTTGGCGGTTTCAGGAGCGTGCTAACCGCCGTATCTTGTTGGACACCGACCGTTATTGGATGCCCCCCCTCTCTTTCGTTTTAATAGACATGCAGACCAGGGAAAAAGCGGAGTTCACTATATTGCAAGGCTCCAAGCAACCCATCTACAAAGATTGGACGATACTCAAACAACTTGTTTCTATACTTGGTATGCAGCACTCCAACCAGCGTCCCTATGCCAGTGCCCCCGTTCGCTCCAAACCACACCGTACCTATGACCCTACACGCCCGACACGGGACCCTGAAGGCGACTATATCCCAATGTATCTGGCTTCTGTGTATTTCCAAGACAAAAAGCTATGGCCAACGCTAAAGAAGGTATTAGAGCGATTCGGGCGAGCCGCTGGTCTTTTCGATGAAATATTAGTCAAACCGTTGGGAAAGAAGGAGAGTGAACCTTTTCAGGTACAGGTTAGGAAATTTGGTAGCAAGGTCAAGGGACCACACCGCAACTTGATCGACGTCGGTTATGGTGTCAGCCAAGTTCTACCAGTCATTACCGAGTTGTTACGCCATGATGCCCCCCCTATGTGTCTGTTGCAGCAGCCGGAAGTGCACCTTCATCCTAGCGCTCAAGCTGCGTTAGGAAGCCTGTTTTGCCAAGTCGCCCCGCATCGCCAGTTGGTGGTTGAAACGCATAGTGACCACCTGCTTGATCGGGTGCGTATGGATGTTCGCGACGGTACAACGCGTCTCAGACCCGAGGATGTTTCCATTTTGTTCTTTGAGCGCGGAGATTTGGACGTTCGGATTCATTCTCTGCGCCTGGATAAGGAGGGAAATATCTTGGACGCGCCACCGTCCTATCGCCAGTTCTTTATGGAAGAAACGCGAAGATCGCTGAGGCTCTAAATGTGCGCCATTCTCGATAGTGATGTTGCCCACCAAGTGTTCACCTCCAACAATCGTCCGCCAGCCGGAGAGGCGTTCTTTAATTGGCTCAACTCGGGAGATGCACTGTTGGTCGCGGGAGGGAAGCTGCTTGAGGAACTTGACAAGAATAAAAAGTTTCAGACATGGCGAAAACAAGCAGAGGCGGCAGGGCGGGTCCGTCTCTATAACGATGATGAGATAGAGAATAAAACGGGAACGCTGAAAAATACCGGCTCGTGTCGATCCAACGATGCGCACATTGTGGCTTTGGCCCAAATCAGCGGAGCACGGCTGCTTTTTACGAACGACGATAATCTAAGGAAGGATTTCGCGGATAAAAATCTGATCGACAGCCCACGAGGTAAAGTCTACACGACGGAGCGCAAAAAAAGGAGAGGGAAGAGATACGTGACGGTTCGCATAGAGAACTTTCAGGAAAGTCATAAGCGGCTGCTTGGTAATAGAAGCCTCTGTAAAAGAAAGTGATCCTTCATCAAACCCGGAAAAACGTTCTTCCTCTTCCTTTACGAGTATCAACACTTCCAAGCCTGTTATCCCGTTACCCACTCAGGTCTACGAGATATCCACGGATATTGATCATCACGTTTGTGAATACGGACATTGGAATCACAATGAATGGGACCTATATACTATTTTAGATTGAAACAGAAAATTTATTTTTTATTCTCCATTTCATCTAATTCTTTTAACCATTTTCGACGGTTTCGTTCTCGCCGCATGAATTCTTTTTTCTCTTGCGCTTCTTTTATTCTTTCTTTGTCTTTTCTGCCCCATATATCCAGCAGAGTTATCATAGAAATGATGCCGACAAGAAAAATCCAAATGGCATAATCAGCTTGAGCCAATTCTGTTAGAAGTGTTATAGGGCCAGTTCCAAGTATTGCTAAAAGTCCAGTTGGTACAAACAAAACAACCAACAAAATAAAGATCAACCAGAGAGCCATCACTTACCCCTCCTTCTATTCGTATTCCTCCTATAAAGAGAAGGTGCTACCGTATCTCCCGTCGTCTGACCAGATTTCCCTTAAGAGCACCCTTCGGTATTGTTCTCATTATTTGACGGCGAACTGCCTCATTTGAACGTTCGCTCACTGCGGCGAGAAGGAGCTAAACTCAGACGCTCTTGCCGAAGCCGCCAGGAGAAGCATAGACTATTCCATAGTTGTGATACGCTTCTTGTTCCGCAACATTACGCGTTGCGTTCTTTGGACCATCGATCTTCTTGCCCGTCTCACCGGACGGCACCGGCCGTATAACACTCTTCAGATAGAGCTGACTGGTCATATTGCCGAAGCTGGTGTCCTGGGCTTTCTGCCGTTTCGCCGTCCAACCGCGCCGGACCTGTTCGCCCTGACCACCCTGCTGCGCTGGGCGCGTGAGGACGAGCAGCTTAGCGCCGTTGTGCTCATCATCGACAATCTGGACACGGGCTGGGCTCGTCTGCAAAATCTGCGGCGCTCCATTCAGGCGCTCCGTCAGGCCGGGAAATACGTTCTCGTCTATCTGGCCGAGGGGGGCACCCAGGAATATTACCTCGCCAGCGCGGCAAACGCGGTGGCGATGGCTCCGGCCGGTCACCTGACCGTCACCGGTCTTGCGGCCGAAACGATGTTCTTCAAGGGCGCGCTCGACAAGCTGGGCATCGAGGCCCAGGTCACTCAGGCCGGGCAGTATAAGTCAGCCGGGGAGCCGTTTACACGGACATCCCTGTCTGAGCCCCATCGGGAGATGATGAACAGTCTGCTGGACGACCTGTACGATCAGATTGTCGAGGGAGTCGCCTCAACCCGTAATACGGACAAAGCGACGGTGCGCGACCTCATTGACCAGGGACTGTTTCTGCCTCGCGAAGCCCAGGAAATGGGTCTGATCGATCATATTGGCTATGAGGATGATATCCCGCACTGGCTCGAAAGCCGCGGACGACAGGAAAAAACTGAAGAAAAGGGACGGGCTGCTGCGGTGAATTCAGACCCAACCGACCCAAACCTCTTCATCGAAGCGGGTGCCTATCTGCGACGGCGCGGACGACTCATGCGGCGCCAGGCGCTCCGTTATCCTCCGGCGCGGATTGCCTTCATGACGGTGGGTGGAACGATTACGCGTGGAGAAACCGAGACTGGGAGTGACGGGATTCAGTCCACCGGCTCCAGCAGTGTGATCCGGGACCTCAAACATATCCGCGAAAACCCCGATATTGCCGGGGTTCTGATCCGCGTGTCGAGCCCCGGCGGGTCCGGGCTGGCCTCTGACCTGGTCTGGCACGAGATCCTCCAGACCAAAGAAGAGAAGCCCGTGATTATCTCGCTGGGCGATGTGGCTGCTTCGGGAGGCTATTATATTGCGCTGGCCGGAACGACGGTTTTTGCCGAGGAGGGAACGGTGACCGGCTCGATTGGCGTCATTGCCGGAAAGGCGGTATTGCAGGGCCTGTATGCCCAGCTTGGTCTGGATAAGGAAATCCTGACCCGCGGTAAGCGCGCGGCCCTGTTCTCGGACTATCTGGCCTTTAGCCCGGCAGAACAGGAGCGCATGAATAGTGAAATCCAAAGCTTCTATCGCGACTTTGTCGAAAAAGTCGCCCAGTGTCGGTCGCTCAGTTATGAGGCGGTTGACGCCTGCGCCCAGGGGCGAGTCTGGAGTGGGAGACAGGCCGTGGCGCGTGGCCTGGTTGACCGGACCGGCGGGCTGGAAGAAGCTTTGGCCGAACTCAAATATCGAGTCGGGCTCCCTGACTACTGGCCGGTTGGGGTCGAACGTTTTCCCAAGCCCGCTTCCCTCCTCCGCCTCCCCTCCCTTTTACGCCTCCTACCTTTGGGAGGGAGAGCGCACGGAACCGGCTGGCCCTGGGAGCGAGACCGAATATGGGCAATTCTCCCGTTTTCTTTGCGTTTTTTGTAACCTAGGTGACAGCCTGACCCTTGCCTTGAGCTTGTAACGTCGGATATTCTACCGAGCCATAATCTTCCGTGTCGTATTCAGACTAATCTGTAACAATTCTGGGCGGACAACACTGTCACAGCAGAGGGGGAGGGTATTCCATGGCCACCAATCCAGCGGGAGGGCCCCTAGAGAAAGCGACGCAAGAACGTGAAAGCGTCGTTATCCGTTTTGCCGGTGATTCCGGGGACGGCATGCAGCTGACCGGCACCCGTTTTACATCCGAATCCGTGCTTGCCGGGAATGATGTCGGGACCTTGCCTGACTTTCCGGCAGAAATCCGGGCTCCTACCGGGACGCTGTACGGCGTGAGCGCCTTTCAGATCAATTTCAGTAATAAAAATGTCTATACACCGGGCGACGATCTCGATGCCCTGGTGTGCATGAATCCGGCCGCCCTCAAAACCAATATTGCCGACCTGAAGCAGAACGGCATTCTCATCGTTGACCCGGCTGAATTTACCTCGGCCAATCTGAGAAAAGCCGAATACGAAGCCAACCCGCTTGAGGACAGTTCGCTGGACAAATACCAGGTCTATCAGGTGGAAGTCACCAAAATGACGACTCTGGCTCTGAAGGACACGGGCCTGCCAAACCGGTCGGTCATGCGGAGTCGAAACTTTTTTGCCCTCGGCGTTGTCTCCTGGCTCTTTAATCGTCCGATTGAGCCCACCCTGGAATGGATACAGCAACGGTTCGGGAAGACCCCGGTTGTCGCCGAGGCCAACACCCTGGCCATCAAAGGCGGCTATAACCTGGGTGAAAACACCGACATGTTTGCCTCGTCCTATGAGATCAAACCGGCCGAGATCGATCCTGGGACGTATCGCAATATCACGGGAAACTCTGCCACCGCCCTGGGTTTTGTAATTGCCGCTCAAAAGGCCGGGCTGCCGCTCTTTCTGGGCAGCTATCCGATTACACCGGCCAGCGATGTGTTGCACGAACTCGCCGAGTACAAAAACTACAACGTCTATACGTTCCAGGCAGAGGACGAAATTGCCGGGGTTGGAGCTGCCCTGGGCGCCGCTTTTGGCGGGGCGCTCGCCATTACGACCACAAGCGGACCGGGGATGAACCTCAAGGGTGAGACCATGGGTCTCGCCGCCACGGTTGAGTTGCCCATGGTGATTACGAACATCCAACGGGCCGGGCCGAGTACGGGTATGCCGACCAAGCCCGAACAAACCGACCTCCTCCAGGCAATCTATGGGCGGCACGGAGAATCGCCTCTGCCCGTGATTGCCGCCTCAACACCGGCCGACTGTTTTCACGCCGCCTTTGAGGCGGCCCGGATCGCAATGAAGTATATGACGCCGGTCATCCTGCTGACCGACGGATTCCTGGCCAACGCCTCGGAGCCCTGGCTCCTGCCGAGCGTTGATGACCTGCCCAATATCCCGGTCGAATTTCGGACCGATCCGCAGGGCTTCTTCCCCTATCTGCGGGATGAAGAAACCCTGGCCCGCCCCTGGGTCAAACCGGGGACGCCCGGTCTTGAGCACCGTATTGGCGGTATTGAAAAAGATTATCTGACCGGCAATATCAGCTACGCCCCCGCCAACCACGAACAGATGGTGCGGGTCCGGCATAAAAAGGTGGGGAAAATCACCCAGGAGATTCCTCCGACTCAGGTGAAGGGGCCCGAGCAGGGCAAGCTGTTAGTGCTGGGTTGGGGCAGTACGTATGGCGCTATTGCCGCCGCGGTCGAGGCCGCGCAGGCGCAGGGCCACTCGGTCGCCCAGGCCCATTTGCGCTATCTGAATCCGCTGCCCGCTGACCTCGGTGACATCCTGAGCCGATATGAAAAGGTGCTGGTCCCGGAGATGAATATGGGCCAGCTTCTCAAGCTGATCCGCGCCGCATATCTGGTTGACGCGGTTGGGCTGAATAAAATCCAAGGCCGTCCGTTTAAGGTGTCTGAAGTTGCAACCCGCATTGCCCGTATGTTGGAGGACTAAGGACCATGAGCACAGAAGCTGCGGTAAAATTGACCCGGAAAGACTTTGTTTCAGACCAGGACGTCCGTTGGTGTCCGGGCTGTGGGGATTATGCCATTCTGGCTCAGGTCCAAAAAATCTTCCCTGAGCTCGGTATTCCCAAAGAGAAAGCGGTTTTCATTTCGGGTATCGGCTGTTCGAGTCGCTTCCCGTACTACATGAACACGTATGGCTTTCACACCATTCATGGTCGGGCGCCGGCGATTGCAACCGGCCTTAAGGTCTCCCGACCCGATCTGCACATTTGGCTGGTCACGGGTGACGGCGACGGCTTGAGCATTGGTGGGAATCATCTCATCCATGCGCTACGCCGGAATGTTGAGCTCAAAATCATGCTCTTCAACAACCGGATTTACGGTCTGACAAAAGGCCAGTACTCGCCAACTTCAGAGCTTGGCAAGGTTGCCAAATCCACGCCCATGGGTTCGGCCGACCATCCGCTCAATCCGATAGCCCTGGCGATGGGAGCGGAGGCGACGTTTATTGCCCGCAGTATCGACACGGAAGCCAAGCATCAGCAGGAAACGCTGAGGCGCGCAGCCGCCCATAAGGGCGGCGCGTTTATTGAAATCCTGCAAAACTGCAACGTCTATAATGACGGCGCCTGGGAGTATCTGAAGGCGAAAGACTCCAAGGCCGATACCCAGCTGCTGCTTGAGCATGGCAAACCCATGGTCTTTGGCAAGAACAAAGACCGGGGTATTCGCCTCAAGGGTTTAACCCCTGAGGTGGTCACTATCGGGAATGGTGTCAGCACCTCAGACCTGTTGGTTCACGATGAACACGATCAAACCCTGGCCTATTTGCTCGGTCGTATGACGCCGCCCAATTTCCCCACACCGGTTGGGGTCCTGTTTTCAACTGAACGGCCGACGATCGAGTCTTTGATGAACAAACAGATTCAGGATGCTGTTGAGAAGTCCGGCCCAGGGAATATTGACACTCTCCTGCGTCGCGGGGACGTCTGGTCAGTAGAATAATCTTGTCAACAGTTGAGAAGGCCCCTGTTTGTCGCCGTGCGTGACGAGCCGGGGCCTTCGTGTTTCTAGCATATGCCACTCCATCTCCGGATCCCCTGCCCCCAGTGCGGAAAAATTCTCTACCGCAAGCGTAATGGACGTTGTCCGGAGTGTGGAACGCGGGTGAGTGCGCATGTGGAAGAGGTTCGCGGGCGGGAGGAACGGATTGAAAAGATTGTGGCTGTCATTGGGACAGCGCTGGTTGCCCTGGTGCTTATGCTCGCTGGCGGAGTCGGACTGGTTGAGGGCATCCTGATGTATGGGGCGGCTGGCGCGGCAATGTTTTATCTGGCAAAAAAGACATTCAAGCCAAACCAGGACCAAGAAGAAAAGGAAAAATAAGGAAGCGATCATGGCAGAAAAGGCCGACCTGAAAAAACAGATGAAGGAGCTCAAAGGGCAACGGGACACTGCTCTGGAGCAAAAGGAACACAAAGAACTCAAAAAGATCCGACGCAACATCCGCTCTGTCAAACGGCAGTTGCGCGCCCTGACACAAAGAGGAAACGTGTCCTCCAACAGCATGTAGATGCTGGACACGTTTCCTCTTTTGAAGCAGCCCCGGCTTCGTAATGCGCTGGCCTCAGTCCGGGCTGCTACGAGAAAAGGAAAAAGGCTATGAACGTTCGGATTCAATCGCGATCCATTACGGCCATACGCAGTGACCTGCTGGTTGTCTCGGTCGCCCAAGGGAAACACAACGCCGCACACCTGAAAGCCCTCGATGCGGCGGTGGACGGCGCGCTGCGCGAGCAGGTGAGACGCAGCCGATTCCAAGGCAAACGGGGTGAGACCCTCCTCTTCCATACGCATAAACGCCTCCCCAGCGTATTGGTTTTGCTGGTTGGACTCGGGAAGCAGGCGAGCATTGAGTCGTCCACCTGGCGTCAGGTTGGAGCTGCGGCCCGCCGCCAGGCGCAGGAGCAACGCGCGAAAGGCATGACCTGGTTTGTCGAACCGGGCATGGATGTACAGGACATGAGCGCTGCGGTCCTCGAAGGGATACTGCTATCCGGGTATGCCTTTCAGAAGTACAAGTCTGACAACGGGAAAAAGACGGCCATCGAGACCTTCACCCTGGCCGGTCCCGGTCTCAGGAAAAGTGCTCGGCTCAGCCAGTCCCTCGAAACGGTTCAGAATACTGTTCCTGGTGTCTTTCTGGCACGCGATTTGGTCAATGAACCCGCTTCGGTTTCCACACCCACCTACTTAGCCAATCAAGCAAAAAAACTCTCTGACGGAAACGGGCTCAAGACCGAAGTCTGGGGTGTGAACAAGATCAAGGCAGCCAAAATGTATGGCCTGCTCGCGGTTTCGCGTGGCGGTCCGGAAGAGCCCCGCTTCATCAAGCTGCGCTATATCCCCTCCGCAAAGCCCAAAAAGAAAGTGGCCCTGGTCGGGAAGGGGCTCACCTTTGACTCCGGTGGACTTTCGCTCAAGCCAGCAAAGTCCATGGAGACGATGAAGATTGATATGTCGGGTGGCGCAACGGTACTGGGGACGATGCGGGCGATTGCCGCGCTCAAGCCGCAGGTGCAGGTCACGGGGTATGTACCCTCGTCTGAAAATATGCCGAGCGGCACGGCTCAGAAACCCGGTGATATTATTAGCTATCGAAACGGCAAAACCGTCGAGGTTCTCAATACGGATGCAGAGGGCCGCCTGATCCTGGCTGATGCGCTGATCTGTGCCGTAGAAGACAAGCCCGACGTCATTATTGATCTGGCCACCCTGACCGGTGCCTGCATGGTCGCCCTGGGCTCCCGAGTCGCCGGGCTGTTCAGCAATAATCAGAAGCTGACGGATGATTTGTTAGCCAGCAGCAAAGAGACAGGCGAGCAATTATGGCCCATGCCCCTGGTGAAGGAATATAAGGACGACATCAAGAGTCCCATTGCCGACATTAAAAATATCGGCGGGGGCTATGGGGGAGCGATTACTGCAGCGCTTTTTCTTGAAGAGTTTGTCTCGGAGGTCCCCTGGGCGCATCTGGATATTGCCGGTCCGGCCTTTTCAGAGCGGGCCCTGCCGCATGCCCCGAGAGGCGGCACCGGCTTTGGCGTGCGGACGCTCGTGCAGTATATCTTGAGTTTGTAAAGCCAGCCACCAGGGAGACGGTGCTTCGACTTCGCTTACGCTACGCTCAGCACGAACGGAGAGGAGGCCGTCGGTCCTGAGCGTAAGGCGCAGCGCGCCTGAAGTCGAAGGATGCGGACCATCGCCCAACTCCAACGCCAGATCGTTGCCTGCCGGCGCTGTCCCCGGCTCATTCAACACTGCCAGCGCATGGCCCAGGAGAAAGTTAAACGCTATCGCGACTGGGACTATTGGGGCAAGCCGGTCTCGAGTCTTGGTGACCGCACTGCGCGCCTGTATGTTGTCGGCCTTGCGCCGGCAGCGCATGGCGGCAACCGGACGGGACGGGTGTTTACCGGAGATCGCAGCGGGGACTGGGTGTTCGGCGCATTATACGCCTCTGGCTTCGCCAACCAGCCGACCTCAACCCATATCGATGACGGCCTCAGGTTACAGGGCGCGTATATCACTGCGGCCGTTCACTGTGCACCGCCGGACAACAAACCGTCGCGAGAAGAATTCGAAGCGTGCCAACCCTATTTGCTGCGGGAAATCCAACTGCTGAAACAGGTCAGGGTCGTTGTTGGGCTGGGACAACTGGCTTTTTCAGCCTATCTCAAAGCTCGGCGGGAAGTCGGCCTGAAGGTTCCAACGCCCCGACCGAAATTCGGACATGGCAAGCGTTACGACCTGGATGACGTTACCCTTATTGGTTCCTACCATCCCAGCCAACAAAATACCTTTACCGGTCGGCTCACCCAGCCTATGTTCCATGCCATCTTCCGTACGGCCCGGGAGATTATCGAGGGCGCAACGCTCTGATACGGCAGACTGGCAACAAACCTATTCTGGAAAAATCGCGTTAATGACCTCATCAATCGCGCGCTGGGAGTCGTTGTCGTCCGTCAGTGAACGGGAGACGGCAACGGTACACGCGCGACGTGGGGTCACCCCCTGGCGAATGAGCTGACCGGAATAAATGAGCAACCGAGTGCTGACGCCTTCTTCAAGGCCGCTGGCTTTCAGATGGCGGACCTTTTCGCCCAGCTTGGCGAGGTCGAGCGCGGTTTCCAGTGGCAAATCACTCTCGTGGGCAATGATCTCAGCTTCCTTATCACGGGGTGGGTAGGTGAACTCGACCGTGACAAAGCGCTGCCGCGTGGAGTGTTTGAGATCTTTGAGGATGCTCTGGTAGCCAGGGTTATACGAGATGACCAGCAGAAAATTCTCATGTGCCTCAAGGATTTCGGCCCGCTTATCAACCGGCAGAATACGCCGATGGTCGGTCAGCGGATGGATAAGAACGATGGTGTCCTTGCGGGCTTCCACGATCTCGTCCAGATAACAAATCGCCCCAGTGCGGACTGCCTGGGTCAGCGGTCCGTCCACCCAGACGGTATCGTCGCCCTTAATCAGATACCGTCCGACCAGGTCACTCCCCGTCAGGTCTTCATGGCAGGCGACCGTGACGATGTTTTCCGGAGCTTCCGAGTCGCGGTTCGGCATGAGCACATGGGCCATATGCTCGACAAAGCGGGTCTTGCCGCAACCGGTCGGGCCTTTGAGCAGCACGGGCAGACGACACTCGTAAGCGGCCTGAAAAATCTCGACCTCATCACCTATGGGTAAATAAAACGGAACCGCACCATTCGGAGTATTTGCTTCGCTCATAATCGTGACTCGTTTACTCTATTTATGAAGTGGTCGTGAGAGTCTCCATAACTTGCTGGGTATCCATATCGATAAGCTCAACGGTCGCCAAACCACTGATGCCAGTCTTTTGCCGGGCGTCAATGAGCTGGCCCCGAAGTTTTTCTCTGAAACTATCTCGGACCATCTGAGGCATACCAGCCATGGGAAAATTGCGAAAGAAGACCCTGGCCTGGGTTTGCGACGGCCACTCGATACGGACGATTTTGGGCGCCATCATTTCATGTGAGCGAAAGAGCGCTTCCACCGCTTGCTGAAAGGTTGACGCTGCGGGATTTGTTGTCGATGCGGTTCGGGATGGGGCCGTCCCGTTCGAGAATTGTTCCAGGAGCTGGTCGATGCGGGCCTGGACGGCGGTATTATCCGTCAGACTCTTGGCCTGCTGTAATGAGGCGACCGCTTGTTCGGGCAGGCCCTTCTCCTGGTAGGCTACCCCCAGGTTAAAATGGGCCTGAAAGAAGCCGGGCTGCTTGGCCAGGACGGATTGATAGACCGCGATGGCTTGGTCGACTTGGCCGGTATAGAGGTACATGGTCCCGAGGTCGGTCGTCACGCTGGCATTATCCGGGTCCAGCGCCAAGTAGCGCTGATAATACTCGATCGCCTTGTGATGTTCCTCAAGGTCGTAGTAGACATTCCCCAAGCCACGCAGCGCGTCCAGATCATTCGGGGCAAGCTCAGACAGCTTGCGATAGGAGGCCAGGGCCGCGCTGCGGTAGCTGGCATCCAGCTGTGACGCCCGGAACTGGACTTCGGCCAAGGTTCGCCACGCATTGGGGTCTTGCGGAGCGGCATTGGCCTGGGCAACCAGTTCCGCAATACGGCTCTGCACTTCCTCGGGCAAGGAAACCTGGGGGTGATCCTGGGGCAGGGCCGAGCCGCCCGTGCTGGCTTGCGTGGAAGGGGTGGGGGTCGGAGTGAAAGGCTCTGTCCGAAGGACAAATACCCAGAGTCCGATACCAACGGCGAGGTAGCAGGACAAAACGATGAGGCCGGGGATGGGCAGCCGCTGGGCACCCGTCGCTGATAGGGCGGCTGATTTCTCGGCCTTCTGCCCTCCGGCTTTGCCCCCGAGAGGTTCCCCGCAGTTCGTACAAAAATTTGCTTGAGGGATAGTTTTTGTCCCACACTGTGGACAAAAACGCGCTGTCGCCATCCTGCCTCAACCTCCGTGTAGCCTACCTAACAACAATACCCTATGCAGGCTAGACCAGGCGGGAAGCGAATCCCGTTGACAGTCGAGGAGCTAGCTGGATAAGCTGCGGGCAGCCCTGGGGAGGAATACATGGCGAAAAAGAGTGCGAAGCGCGACCCACGCCTGGCACGAGGCAAAAAAGCGCTGGAAGAATGGGGAATTCAGCCCTCTGCCGGACAAGACCTGGATATTGCCGGCCTGAATGAGCACATAGGCCAGAATGCTGACGCCGACTTCGCCCTGGCCGCCTTACTGGGCGAGGTCCAGACGGCAGAGTCGGCCCAGTTCCTGACGGATTGGGTCGAGCGGGCAACCGATAAGCATTTGCGCAAAGAGATTAGCCGTGCCCTCTATCGTTTGTCACAAAAAGGGATACAGGTCGACCGACCGCAAAAGGGGTCGGGCAAGTCCATTCTCACCCCGATTGAACCGGAGGGCTATCTGTCTTCAATGGACGGGCGGGGTGATCGTCTCGTTTGGATAGTGAAATCACGCGTTGGCGGCGGGTTTCATTTCTTGTCTGCGTTGATCAACGAACCCGAAGGCATGCGCTATATTGAAGGGACGGAAATATCGCGCAAGATGCTGCGGCAGGTGCTTCAGGATTTGCTCGACAGCCGCGGCGTAACTATGGTTCAGGTACCGTGGCGCTATTGCGATTTCCTGATGCAGGAAGGCTATGAACGGGCTGAGGCACAAGACAATAGAGAAGTGGAGTCCTATCCGGCGCTTCGGTCTTTTGTGTCCGCCAATCGTTCAGACGAAGCCGGACCCGCTGACTCTTTGTCCCAGGCCGTTCCCCTGCCGGACAGTTTGGATCGTCAGGCCGTCGCTGCCGACGACACTTTTTTGGCAACATCTATCCAACTGGGCGAAGAGCCGGAAATGCAGCGGTGGGTGTTTGACGCAGAACAGGCCAAGCCCTATGTCGAAAAGATCACCAGTGCGCAGGAGAGCCCCCTGGTGCTGAATCAGCACCAGCAAAAAGACCGGGTGAACGATGTTATCAAACAAGCGGTTACCGAAGTATTCTCAGGGGAGAGCGGCCAAGTCTACGCCCGGCGCTTGGAAGAAATGGCTCTATATTTTGCAACAACTGGACGTATAGCGTCAGCCCAACGCGCCCTGGCCGTGTCTTTTGCCCTCCAAAAGGAAGGGGCGAGTGGGAGTGGCATTCCCTTTTGTGAAGGATTGGTCCAGCAAAGCATCGGCCTGCACTACACGGAAGAAAAGCAACAACAACAGGAAGAATCTAAAAGCTCGCTCATTATGAAGCCGTCTGAGTTTGCGGCTCAGACGCAGCAGGCCCAGCGCCAACGGCGGGTCTGAGTATTTGGAGGGGACAATGCCGCAGCCCTTCCCAGATCAGATTACCTCGCTCCCGTTTTTGAATGCAGGCACGATTCTGTCGTGTCCTGACTGTGGCATGGGACTCTACTTGCTGACGAAGAAGGTCACCCGAGATGGGACCTTTGAAGGCGCAGTGCAAGCCATGGCCGGTGTCCCGGAATATAGACGGGGGTCCACGCCAAAGACCTGTCCCTTATGTCAGACCGGTCAGTGGTGGTATCCGCCCGGCACGATCCATACCTTTCAGTACGGCTGGGTGGCCTAGGGCGTCCTAACAAGAGTAAACGTGTCCCGCTTTGGATGAACGATTGGATGACACGTCTACTCTTCGACCCGTTTTGAGTTGACAATACCTGGCCGGGGCTATACCGGTTATACGTCTCTCGTATGGCGAGACGATTCATCTGTAAATAAGGAGGTTCGCTATGGCAAGTCCGCAACTGCAACAGACCCTCGATATGTTCAAAGAGATGGGGGCGAAGATGGCCGAGGCGAAAGATATCAACGATATACGAGCCATCATGATCGAAGCGCAAGCTCCGGCTGGCGTAACGTGTACCCCGGTTGACGCTGGCGGGGTGTCTGCCGAATGGAGTGATGCCGATGGCGCCGACCAGGGTAAGGTCATCTTGTACGTCCATGGTGGCGGCTATGTGATGGGCTCCGCCGGTTCCCACCGTGATATGACCGGTCGTCTGTCGCAGGCAGCGGGTGCACGCGTACTCTCCCTCAACTATCGTCTGGCTCCCGAGCATCCCTTCCCCGCTCCGGTCGATGATTCGGTGGCGGCCTACCGGTGGTTGCTCGGACAAGGGATTCAGGCCTCAAACATTGCTATTGCGGGAGACTCGGCTGGTGGTGGCCTCGCTCTGGCCGCACTCATCGCTATTCGTGACGCCGGGGAGCCTATGCCTGCCGCGGGCATTGGTATTTCACCCTGGGTTGATATGGAAGGAACGGGAGAGTCGATGACCACGCGGGCAGCGGTCGATCCGGTTGTCCAGAAAGAAGGCCTCCTCGATATGGCCAAGCTGTATTTGGGCGGCGCGGACCCGAAAAACCCGCTGGCCGCTCCGCTGCACGCCAATCTTGCGGGTCTGCCGCCACTGCTGATCCAGGTCGGGGACGCAGAGACCTTGTTGAACGACGCCACAAGAATCACGGAACGAGCTCAGAAAGCCGATGTCAACGTGACGTTGAAAATCTGGGATGAAATGCCGCATGTGTGGCATCTGTTTGCGCCGATTCTTCCCGAAGGCCAGCAGGCTATAGAAGAGATCGGTGCGTTCTTTAAGGAACAGACGGCATAGAGCCTGCCACACAGACAAGGCAGCACGGGGCAGTCCTACGGGGCTGCCCTTTTTTTAAGCTATGACCCAACAACTGCATTTGAGTGTGGCGGATCAATCTCCTGTCCGACAAGGGGGAACAGCCGCCCAGGCGTTACGGGAGACGGTCGCCCTTGCCGGGGCGGTGGAAAAATTCGGCTATGAACGTTTCTGGGTAGCTGAGCATCACAATCTGCCCGGCTTCGCCGGCACCAGCCCGGAAATCGTGATTGGCCAAATTGCCGCCCGTACGCAACATATTCGAGTCGGGAGCGGGGGCGTGATGCTGTCCCACTACAGCGCCCTCAAAGTTGCCGAGATATTCCGCGTCCTTGAGTCCTTTTATCCTGGCCGCATCGACCTCGGCCTTGGCCGTGCGCCAGGGAGCGATCAACGAACCGCGGTCGCGCTCTCCTACCCTGGTCAACCCCGCGATATTCGGTATTACCCGGAGCAGGTCGACGACCTGATTGCCTATCTGGCAGATAATCTCCCTCCGGATCATCGTTTTGCCGATGTGCATGCCGGACCAACGGCGGGCACCACGCCGGAGGTCTGGTTGCTCGGCTCGGGCATTGACTCGGCCCTCATTGCTGCTGAGCGGGGTCTGCCGTTTAGCTATGCCTATTTCTTCGGGATGGGCGTCCAGCATGGTCCGGCTATTGTTGAGAGCTACCGTCGTCACTTTCGTTCATCAGAACTGCTGGCCGAACCCAAAGTCAATGTGACAGTTCAGGCTTTATGTGCGGAGACTGAAGAAGAGGCGCAACATCTGTCGGCAAGCAGAAATCTGGTGCGGCTGAATATCATTCGGGGTCGTCGGCAGGGGGTTCCTACACCTGAGGAGGCCCGCGCCTATCCGTATAGCGCTGACGAACTGGCCTATCTGGAACAGTATCGTCGCGCCAATGTTGACGGCGACCCTCAGCAGGTGAAAGAGCAACTCGAACACCTGGCCGAGGTATTTCAGACCACTGACCTCGGCGTTGTGACGATTTGTTATGATTTTTCCAAGCGTGTGCGCTCCTATGAGCTCATCGCCGAAGCCTGCGGCCTACTGGACTCTGGCCCCCGACGAGTAGAGACTTCTTCCGATTCGCCCAGAGGCGGGTAGTCCATAACGGCCGACTCTAGAGGTCGGGTAATCTCGCCTCCACTATTCCATCGCTGTGGAAAGAGTGGCTTTCTTCCAGAGAAAGTCTCTCGTTGCATACTGTTTAAACCACTGTTGTTAAAAGACTTTTGACCGAAATCGATCGACGGAGACATATATTGCAGAGAAAAATTAGCTACCCACTCCAGCAACCGATAGACGCAAGGAGAAGTCTTGGTATGATACAGAGATGGCCAAGAAGGCGCAAAAGGAGCAGAAACCAACAGCACGACTGAAAAAAAAGGGGGCACGGCCACAGGCAAAACGGACCGTGAAGAAATCAGCTCCAAAGAAAAAAACAGAAGCCACAAAAAAGGAAACAGAGAAGAGCGAACCCACCCAGAGACAATCAAACAAGATGTCGTCCAAGGAATGGCTAGAAACTTGTATCTTCAGCCTTGTTGTCGTTCAAATCCAAGAGTTTTTCCGTTGGTGCTGGGAGAATATTGACAAAAAACAAGCCCATGAAATCACGGTCGCCCTGTATCGCGATATATTCTTTCCCTTTGAGTCAATGCCGGAGCATAAAAGGCTGCCCATCTGGCGGCACAGAAAGGTGGAACGCTTTGTCCACGGTCTGACGAGTGCGCAGGCAGCAAGGCTGGAAAAAATTATTCGGCAATGGGCTGAGGAGACAGGGCAGAGCGTCGATCACATAAGGAGCGACAAGGAATAAAACGTCGCCCTTATACGCCATCAAAAACGGAACGAGAAACCTTGAGGCTCCTTACTCGCGTCCCTGCGTTTCGGCAAAGACGTATTTGTCGTCCCGTTTTTCGATCCACTGCCCACGACCCGTTGTTTGCCCATCCGTATCAAGCTGGGTGCGGATGATCTCCAACTCTTCTTCCATGGGAGGATCAAGTGTTTCAATGGTCGGGGCTATTTTCGGCTCAAAGGACATCTCGGCCAGAACCATATCGACCGTGACGAACGGTGAAATCGCCATAAGCATCAGCTCACACGACTTTTCTTCATAGCCGAACATCGCCCACGGGGTGAAAACCCGCCATGGACCGGTTCCTGGGGGCAGGCCGTTGGCCTCGCGCGCTCCTGGTCCGTCGAGAAAGCCCGGTGATGAAATAAAGTCCACCTGTTCGGGGAACTTCCGCTTTTGTTGGTCGGTCATCAGGATTGTGCGCCAGCATTGGGCGGCAATAGTATCGGCGCCACCCGGGCCGCCAAAACGCCGACCTTGGCCACCTTCGTATTCTCCCAGTACGGTTGAATTGATATTGCCGTATCGATCAACCTGGAGGGTGTTGAGGATACCGACATCGACATAGCCGAGTTGGGCAAAATTGCCCGCCGTATTCATGGTTCCCCACTGGAGGGCGCGATAGCCGGCCCGTGAGGCTACCATGGTCATCAGCGGGTCCCAGGGCATCATGGATTGCGGGGCAATCACGCCATCCTCGGTCATGTATTGGACGCCTGAGGCGTACAGCCGCTGGGCCAGTAAAATGCTGTATAAGGGCTCGCCGCCGCCACCGACCCAATAGCTCTTTTCTTCCTCAATGACCCGCGAGACGGCACAGATCAAATGCTCTCGTTCCGCAAAATGTGTGGCCGGTGTCATATCGAGTATCCCTCCCGAATGGTTTCGCGTCGTTGTAACTCCTGGAGTTTTTTCCACCCCACGCGCTTTTCCAACATCTCATCATGCGAATCGACACTATACACCCATTTTTCAAGATAGGGTTGCAGGTCGCCGCGCATGGTCCCGCCGAAACACTCGACCACGTGCTGGACATCTGAGGCATAGCGCCCCTGGACCGTCCCCGGATAGGCGCCAAAAGGCGCATGCACGACCGCATCAACCGTAAAATGGGGGATGGACGTCCGGGCCGGGTCGCGTCGAAATTCATCCGTTTCGATAATTTCTTCGGCGGACACAATGACCCTTTTGGACGCCAGGGCACAATCAACATGGGAGATGCCAGTACCAAAGACGCGGGCATTGCCGTACACGTCAGCCTGATGCACATGGATGATCGAAACATCCGGGTTCAGCGCGGGCAGCAGGACAACCGGCTTGCCCGAAAACGGGTCTTTGACCAGCTTGGCCCCGGATTGAGAAAAGCCGGCGGTTCCTCCAAACGACCGCACGCCAATAAACGGCAAGCCCTGCGCGCCTGCCTGCAGCCGATAGGTCATCACCACATTTGAGTACTCGTAGGTTTGAAGGCGACCTGCGGCGACCGCCTTGGACAACCAGGGGCCAAAACCAACAAACCCGATATCCGCCCTGGTGGCACAGCCCCCTTCGACCAGCAGCGCGAGCGCGACATACGTGAATTTCCCGCAGATCCACAGGTCCTTTTTCTGTTGGCGAATAATCTCGCGGATCAGCGAACTCGGGCCGCGCTGGAAGTAGTTGCAGTCATACGCCACATAGTCTCCATCAGAGACAAACTTCTCAATGACTTCGTGCTCGTTCATCACTTTATGTACAAGCGTCCGCGGCTTATTGTCTCTCACCCAGGCGCGGAACCCATCGGGATCAGGCGGAAGGTATGCCCCCTGCCCCTCTGCAAGAATTTCCATGTGCAGCAGTCTCCTCACAAAGCCCGAACAGGTCTTTGCTTATTCTTAATAGCGTGCCGCCTAGATACCACAGTCCCAGGAGACGTGCCAATGCCACGAAAGAGCGGCCATCCTTGTCAGACTTGCACTCCGCAGGTCCTTCCTCTATCGATGCTCCTATCCGCAATGGTTTATTGAAGACGGTTCGGACCCGGCTCGGTCAACAAGTAGAGGAGCGAGGAGGTGAGAGTGCGTGTTGCGTGGTTCACGGCATTCCTGATTGTCTGCGTGTTGGCCCCCAGAGCGGCCGACCCTGATGATGGGTGGGCGCAGACACTCCAGGGCTCACCGCCCTTTCAGGAGACCTTTCAGCAATACCCGGCCGGTGTCTTCCCGTCGGGCTGGAAGGTGCGCGGCAACGAAGCGACTGCGCAGGCCGTCTACCACATTGCCGAGGAAGAGGGCAATCGGTTTCTGCACGCCTATGCCAACAACCAGGATGTCCAGATTGGCATAGAACATATCTGTGAGCCTCAGGACTACCCCATTTTGCGCTGGCGCTGGCGCGCAACCAAACTCCCTCTCGGCGCCAACGAACGAGCGAAGAAAACGAACGATTCGGCCGCGGCCGTCTACGTAATTTTTGGTAGCCGCCTGCTGCCGCGGGCGATTAAATACGTCTGGAGCTCGACGCTCGCGGTTGGCAGCCGGTTCGACAGCCCGGTCTATTGGCGCGCCAAGGTCGTCGTCTTACAGCGTGGACCGGCCGAGCCCGGTGAGTGGCGACAGGAAAGCGTGAATTTCTACCAGGACTATAAGGACCTGTTTGGCTTTGAACCGGGCAAGGTACGCGGTATCGCCGTGCTCTCGGACTCCGACACCATGACCAGCGTATCAGAGGCAGCTTATGACGACTTTATGCTGCTTCCGGAAAAAACCCCCTCCCTGCTCAGCCCGGAAGCTGCGGCGGTCACGCTCTCCTTAATGTGAAGGGTGAGAGCCTGACCACGCAGAGATAGGGGCAGTCTCTTCTCTCCGAAGCGCCTATTCGTTATCGTATTGCAGGTCGTGGGCAACACGCTCGACCGACTTGCCGGCCGGGTCAAAATAGTTCAGCGTTTCGGTGCTGATATCCCCACCATAGATATGGACGCTCACAACCGGCTCGTCGGTCTGGTTCAGAAAATCATGGACCTCTTCGTTCGGAGACAGGACGTGGGCGACATCACCCGGTCGGAGGTCGAGCGCGGTGGTCTCGCGCAGTTCCGCATATCCCGGCTGCGTCCCAGCGTCGAGACGTTTATACCGAATGGTATGGAGCTGGTTCCGATACACACCTTCGACGACCCAGTTCCCGGCATGATCGTGCACCCCGCTCGATCCGCCTGGGGGCCAGATGGCGACCATAATATTAAAGCAGTCTTCAGGCCCACGGTGGAGGCGATACAGGGTGAAGTCTTTATGCTCAGTAGTAATACGACCAGGAGCTGGTTGACAGTACTCTTCCGGAAGGCTGCCAGCGGCCAGAAAACGTTCCAGCAGGGGTTCCGCCGCCGCAACAATCGCGGCGTGTTCCCTTTCACGGGCGACCAGCGCTTCCACATCTTCGGCAAGCTGTTCGAGTGTGTAACTGTTGTCTTGATACGCAAGATTACTCATACCATTCCCTCCTCTGAAAAGAGTAACCGTGTTCGGCAGATGTGTCTGATTGGCAGACACATCGACTCTTTTCGCCCTTGTGGCTGACTCCGCGCCGAAAAGCAAGGGGTGAGATGTTTTCTTTCCTCCCTTGACAAGCGCTCCTCGCGTGTCAGAAATGACCCTCCGGATATTCGTATTCTTCAGTTGTAAGGAGTTTCTCTTTTCATGTCCCAGACTCAATCTCTCCGAACCCTACTTTCCCAGGACCAGTTTCTCATGGCCGCAGGTGCCTATGATGTTATTTCCGCTCGACTTGTCGAAGAAGCGGGATTTCCGCTGGTATACTACTCCGGCGGTGTCTCTGCTGGCGCGCTGGGCTATCCAGACTTTGGAATGCGGACGCTGACCGAGATGGTTATCCAACTCGAAGGCGTCTGTCGTGCAGTGAGTGTTCCGGTCATCGCTGATGCCGAAGCAGGCTTTGGTTCCGTCTTGAATGTCGTCAGGATGGTCCAGGAATATGAGCGGGTGCATGTCGCCGGTCTCCACATTGAGGATCAGGATGTACCGCGCCGCTGCGGTCATCTGGGTGGAAAACGCTTGGTCTCGGCCGCTGACCATACTGCCAAAATTCGGGCCGCGGTGGACAACCGGACGAATCCTGACACCGTCATCATTGCCCGGATTGACGCGATTGCCGTGAATGGGCTCGACGATGCTATGGCACGGGCGTCCGCCTGTCTGGAGTCCGGAACAGATATGCTGTTCTTTGAGGCGTTCGAGTCAGTCAAACAGATGGAGTTGGTCTGCCGCGAATTTTCGACTACCCCGCTTATGGTCAATATGGTTGAAGGCGGGAAGACGCCATTCCTGCCCGCGCGCGACCTTGAGGATCTCGGGTTTTGTCTTGCCATCTATCCGGTAACCAACGTCCTGGCTGCGGCGTACCATATGAAAAAAACCTTACAGACGCTCCGAGAGACCGGCACAACCCAGGGAACGTGGCATGAGATGCTGCCGTTTAATGAGGTGTTCAACGGCCTACTCGGCTGGGACCAGGCCCTGGCCTTTATCGATCACTATACGCAGACCGAGTGAAACCTATGACGGATTCTGAGCATGTGCTCCATCCCGACCCGTCCGGTCTGCCCGAGCTCTCAGTCGCCGAACAGACAGCTCAACTGGTGCAGCTCGAGGCCAAAGAGCGGCAAGAATTCCTTCTCTCGGCAAAGAATGGTGTGGCAATAGTCCGGGCGCTCTCCTCTGAGACGTTGCTGTATACACTCAAGGAGATTGGGCTACACGATGCGGTCGGACTCCTGACAATGGCGGCGCCTGAACAGGTACGCGACATGCTGGACTTGGACTGTTGGCGCAAGGACAGATTGGATGACGAGCGTTTGACAAACTGGCTGATGCTGCTCGATGAAAGCGGGAGTAGTAAGCTGGCTGAATGGATCTTGCACGCCGACATCGAACTCCTGGTCTTCCTGATTCAACGCCACTTTGAGGTTGTCCGCAAAGTGGATATCGAGGAGGAGCCGGACTTTGACGAGTCCAAATATTTCACCTTCGACGATCAGTATCTCCTCCGCTTCCGCGGCGAGTCGGAGCCCATTTTATACCTCCTGCTTGAGCAACTCCGTACGCTCGATTATCGCAGGTATCTCCACGCGCTCGAAAACAGTTTGTTTGAACTCGAAAGCGGCCTTGAAGAGCAGGCGTTTCGCTGGCGAGCGGCGCGCCTCGAAGACCGTGGCTATCCGATATATGAAGAGGCGCAAGCGCTCTTCCGCTTTATCCCGCCGGACTCCATTCCGCTACAGGCATATCAGCGTTCCCCCGACACGCTTCATCTTGCTGCTGGGGATGAGACGATTACGCCACCCGATCACGCTTTAGCGCTGCTCGCCGAGCCCACGTCTTTTTTCTCCCAGGTATTGGCGAGCCTGCCACACCAGATCATTGCGCAGATTGGCCAGGAACTCGCCTATCTGACCAATAATATTGTCACGGCTGAGGCCCGGGATACCGGAGAAGTCAGCGAAATTCGTCGCTGCGTTGGCATGGCGCACGACTATGTCAATATTGGTCTGTCCTACGTGGCCAAAGAAGATGGGACCGTCGCGCGTGAACTCCTCCAAACGACACAGATTCGTCCGTTCTTCCAGACCGGCTGGGGCCTGCTCCAGCGCCTCCAGCAGCAGGCCGGTCTCATGGCTACGCAGCTAGATGAGAGCGGTCTGTCCGAGTGGGAGAGCTATCTCGATCCGCCGTTTCGGGAGATGTATGCCGGGATCAGACGACGCGAGCCGCTCTTTTTTGTTGGTCTGGAGACACCGGGCGAGATCGTGTCCCGACGCTTTGGGCAACTGTCCGAGATTCGACAGGTCGAATCGCTGCTGGCCCAGATCCCGACCTGGTTCTGGGTCTTCCGGCGCTGGTCCATATTACCCGAAGAAAAGGCGCCTGAAGGAGTTTGCCTGACTGCTCTTTTGAATACAGCCTTTGCGCGGTGGGTCCTTGAAAATCAGCTTAGTATTCACCCCTTGAACCGGGTCGAGCTTCAGGCGCTTCACGACCAGCTCCCGCATGCCACCCTCGAAGAACGCTGGGAGGCGTTCCAGACGCACTTTCTATCCCCCCACCCCCCCTTCATAAGGGGGGCTCGCCGCTCACCGCTCGCAATCACGCCACAGGAGTTGCATGCCCTTGGCCCCCTTGCGGCCTATGCACGCGACACGATTGAAGAGGCCCTGGCTATCGATGTCCAGGCCGCCGACCTCCGCTTTGTTGAGGGCCTCCTGGTCATTGAGTAAGCCCCTGCCCGACACATGAAAGGGAATAAAGCATGGAACACCTCGCCGCTAAAGTTGCCGTCATCACGGGTGGGGCAAGTGGGATAGGCTTTGCCACCGCCCGCCGCCTTGCCAGTCGAGGCGTCCGACTCGTGTTAGCCGATATTGAAGAGTCGGCCCTGGACCGGGCAGTTGCTGAGCTCGCAGCGACAGACGCCGCCGTAGAGGGAGTCGTCTGCGATATCGGCGACCTGAAGGCCGTTCAACACCTGGCTGACACCGCATTTGAAAAAATGGGCGCGGTTCACATTGTATTCCATAATGCTGGGGTTGCTGTTGGCGGGCCAATCGCTGAAATGAAGCATAGCGACTGGGAGTGGACCATGCGGGTCAATTTATGGGGTCCGATCCACGGTGTTGAAGCCTTTACGCAACGCATGATCGCTCAAGGTCAGGGCGGTCATCTGCTGTTTACCGCCTCGTTTGCCGGCCTCGTCCCCAACGTTGGACTAGGTCCGTACTGTGTTTCCAAGTATGGAGTCGTGGCTTTAGCTGAGGTTCTGCGTCGGGAGCTACGGGCGCACGATATTGGAGTGTCTGTCCTGTGTCCGATGCGTGTGGCCACCAATATTGGTCACTCGGAGCGCAATCGTCCCAACGAGTTGGGGGGTCCGGAGGCGTCACCACCCGTGCTCGACCAGGGAGAAGACAATCAAAATCTCGCCGGTCGGGTCCTGGACGTGGAGGATGTTGCAATGCAAGTTGTGGATGCCATCGTTGCCAATCGTCTCTACATCCTGCCCCACGAGGAAAGCCGGACACCCATCCGGCGACGGTTTGAACGGATCGATCGGACCTTCGAGGAGCAGAGGGAAGGCTAAGAGCGTTCAGGAGTGGAGGTACAGCCTTTCGTCAGTTCGCGTATGACGCGTTGCGTGTACCGCCTATCCTGCTGAATCCGTCGAACCTCGTCGCAGTCAAAATTGGGCACACCGGCGTAGCGTGCTCCCCAGCGCACCAGTTCTACCAGGACAGGGATCAGAGCGATTCCCTTCTCGGTCAGGGTGTAGACGATCTGCCTCGCTTATAGCTTATCTCCTCTGCTCCTGCTAATTGTCGCTTCGCCCGAGTAGCGGGGAACTCTCTCTCGCATCTACTTAGAAGTGTCAGTGCCAAAAGTATAAGGAGCTATCGTCAGCATGGAGTCATTTTTCCGCTGGATCATCCGCTTTCGTTTCTTAGTCATTTGCCTTGTTCTGGGCTGTACCGGCCTGGCCTGGGTCCAGCTGCAGTCGTTGCGCTTTGAGGGCGATGCTGACGCCTTTATTCCCCAAAACGATCCGGTCATGAGCTATAACGACCTGGTCGAGGAGCGCTTTGGTATACGCGATCTGATTGTTATCGGAGTTCTGAATAAAAATCCGGGCGAAAACGGCGTCTTCAATCCGCGTACGCTCGCGACGATCAAAGAATTCTCGGAAAAGATCGCCCTGTTGCCCGGCATCAAAGCCGTCCGCGATGAAGACGTGGCGAGTGTGGCCACGCTCGATAATATCACCGGGACGGCGGACGGCATGGCCGTTGATCCGTTCATGGAAACGGTGCCTCACTCACCCGAGTCACTCGACGCATTACGGCAGGCCCTCTTTCACAATTCGATGTTCGTCAATTGGGTCGTCTCCCAGGACGGCACCGGGATGCTCATCACGGCCAAAATGGAACCTGGCGGAGGGACTATCGAGGGCACGGCCAGACGGATGGCTGTTTATACGACGATCCGGGATATGGTTGAGGCGAAAAAAGCGGCCGGCGCTCCAGAGGAATTCCATATTGCGGGCCAAGGCGCTCTGGAAGTCACCTTTGAGGAGGGGATGCGGCAGGACATGGAGACCTTCATCCCGCTCATTCTCGTGATTGTCCTCGGCACGCTGTATTTTACCTATCGGAGTGTGCGCGGCGTCCTGCTCCCCTTGGCGGTGGTCGGCGTCTCCGTGATTTGGACGTTAGGCATTATGGCGGCCGTGGGTGTTCCGATGTATTCCATTTCCACCATGATGCCGGTTATCCTGATGGCGGTTGGGGTGGCAAATGGCATTCATATTCTGAGCCGTTATTACGATGAGGTCTTGCAACATCCGGACGTTTCCTCAGTCGACGCGGTCCTCGCCGCGATGCAAGAGATGTGGCAGCCGGTGGTCTTCACCTCCTTGACGACGGCGGCCGGGTTTTTATCCTTCCTGACCGCCAGCATTCTTCCGATCCGCTATTTTGGCATCTTCACCTCTGTTGGCGTCCTGGCCGCGATGGTCTTCTCCATCACCTTTTTTCCGGCCCTGTTGAGCCTCCTGCCGGTCAAAGTCAGCCGTGGCTTGCGCGCCCAAATGGGCCGCAGTGGTGACCTCGCGGCGACGGGCTGGGCGGCACGGACGCTCTCCCGCTTAGGCGTCGGCGTTGCGCGAAAACCACTCGTGGTGGGGGGCGTGACAGCCAGTGTCATGCTGGTGTGTCTGCTTGGTGCGCAGCGCATTTTTGTCGATACCTCATTTATCAAGATGTCCGATCCACACAGTCCCGTGCGGATTGCGGATACCGTCCTAGGCGAGACCTTCCAAGGCAATCTACCGCTGTATATCGCGATTGAAGGCCATCAGCCCGATCTGCTCAAAGACCCGGTGCTGCTCGCCACACTCGACCGCCTCCAAACCGTCGTCGAACAAGACCCTATCGTTGGCGGGTCGCTATCGTTAGCCGAGTATATCAAACGCATGAACCGGGTGATGAACGAGGATCGGCCCGAAATGGAGGTGATTCCGGACTCGCAAGACCTCGTCGCCCAGTACCTGTTGCTCTATTCCTTCTCTGGCGACCCGGACGATTTTGATGAAATCGTGGATTATGACTATCAGCACGCCAACATGACCATATTTTTGCGGTCGGATAGCACCCAGGACATCGAACGCGTGGTTGGGATTGTGCAAGACTTTGCCGTGCGTGAGTTTGGGCAGGCAGGGGATAGCGGCACAGCCGATACTGGCTCACAGGATCCGTGGTCTATCCGCTTTGGACGCTGGCTGGCTGGCATTGAGCCGACGGTTATTGGTTGGGAAACCAACAGCGGTTTTCGGCTTGGGATCGCCGGCAATGGCTATCTGACCACCCGTTTCAGCGAACTGGTGGTGTCTGGGCAGTTGGCCAGTCTCGTCGTCTCACTCGTGGCCGTCTTTTTATTGACGGCGTTTATGTTTCGCTCCTGGGTCGCTGGGCTGATTAATATTATCCCGATTAGTTTAGTCATGGTCTTCAGTTTTGGACTGCTCGGGCTGCTTGGCATTCCCCTTGAGGTTGGTAAATCGTTGACCGCCTCCATGGTGATTGGTATTGGCATCGATTATACGATCCATTTCCTGAATAAATACCGGATTAAAATCCGCTCTGGATTGACTGACCCGGAAGAGATTACCGCAGCCACTATGGCGACGTCGGGCAAAGCGATCTTTTTTAATGCACTCGTTGTGACGGCGAGCTTCTTGGTCTTCCTCACCTCGAATTTTCGGCCCAATTTTTATCTTGGAGCCATGCTGTCGCTGAATATGGGCGCCTGTCTCTTGGTTTCGATGACCGTCCTGCCGGCGATCCTGAATACGTTCAAACCTCGCTTCGTATACGGGGAAAAAACGGCTTTGGTCGGAACGCCACAGCCGAGTGTAGAGGGGCAGACCGCGTAAGTCCGGTTTCCCCGTAAGCCTGGTTTAACACGGAGAAGGAGAGCCTGCTCATAATGGAAGCGGTCTTCCATCGCATACCCTGACTTTCCAGGTACGGCTCTTGCGCTCATGTCAGAATTCAGTCAAGACGGAAGGATGACCAACCAAGAGAAAATTCTCAGACAGTGGGTCCGCTCGCCCGAGCGGTGGCAGCGGTTGTGGGACACGTGTCAGCACGGCGGTGGAACGTATAAGCGCGGTCTGTTTGTCTTGGATGGGAAGAGACAAAACCAAACGCGGCCCAAGACCCGGCAGCAGGTGATTGTTGAACTGCTGAAAAACGAGCCGATGGGCTATTTGTCGTAAAACTTCATCACCCACGTTTTACGTCCGGGGTAGCAGTTTCTTCAGTGCTCCGGTCGATGCTTTGCTGAGGCTGGTGTCAGCCGCTTGAGACGCTCGCCGCAACGCTTCAACGATATGTGTGTCCGTGTCGCCGATCTGTCCGCAGGTCACGGCAGCCGCACGGCGGACACCCGGGTCCGGGTCGTGTTCTAAAAGCCGGATCATCGCTTCTCGAATTGTTTCACTGGTCAATCGGAGCTTACCCAAACAGGATAGACCACCCAGGCGGACCATAGGGTCCTCGTCACGCAGGCTGGTGAGATAGGCTTCTTGGGCCATTTGATCCGTTTGCTTCAGGTCACGCAGGCAGTAGAGGGCCATACGGCGTTGCACCGCATTACCCGTATTCGCAAGCTGGATCATGGCGTGAGCAACGTCTTGAGCATGGTGCCGGGCGAGCTGCAAGACAGCAGTTGCTGCTGCCCAGCGGAGGTCGCTTTCCTGATGGCCCAGGTTTTCGATCAAAACGGGAAGAAGAGTAGACGTGTCCAGCAGTTGTGTCTGATTGGAGGACACGTTTACTCTTTGAGGCGAGGGGCTCGGCAGATCGAGCTGAGAGAGGGTAAAAGCCGCGGTCCAGCGCAACCGTGGGTCCGGGTCCGTCAGCCGGTGAGTCAGCGCTTCAATAATTTCAGGCTGTTGGGGGGCAAATCGGGTGAGGACGGTCGCCGCACCGCGTTGGATTTTTTTCGTCGTATGTCCCAAACACACTAAAAGGCTCCGAACCACATCGTCCGGGAGAGACGTGAATGCGCTCTCCGCCTCAAGCCGAGCGAGCGCTGAAAGCCGCGTGTGGTCATCGTCGGCGAGCAATCCGGCTGCAAGCTGATCGAGCTGTAGCACGTTGTTCTTGGTCTGCTCCATAGTCTACCTGACTGGCGGGACTGGAGAAGCGCCTAGCATCACTCCGGGTAAGTCGGCTAATTTCCCCGCTCCAATCAGATAATAGTCCGGCTCAAGAAAGGTCTGGTCAATGACCTGCCAAAGTACGGCCTTCTCCAGTGGACAGCCCTCGAGATTGTGCTCCAACGCCTGTATCCCGGCCGGGTTGGCAATGAAATCACCCGAGAACTGGATCGCCTCGACCGTCCGCTCAGGGGTAAGAGAGAAACGAATCTGAAGCTCTCCAAGTGGGGTTTGCCTTGTTGCTGCATATAGGAGATCGGAGCGCAGGGGACGACTGTTCGGAACGAGGTCAGACTGTTCCTGTTTTCTCAGAATGGCTGCACGCTCGTTTTGGTTAAGGTCGTGGTCGAGGCATTCCAGCCCGAACTGCTGGGTAAAGCCGCTCCAGAGCAGACGAGCGGCCTGGTCTGGTGCAAGAGACCGTCCGAGGACTTTGCCAAGATTGTGGACCTGGTCCGGCATAAAGAGATGACAGGGAAGAGTCCCCTGTGGGTCAACCCGATCAAGAAGATGAGGAAGAAGACTCATATCCCGTTGGACAAACACGCCTCCTTCATACAGCACGGCTCCGCTGTCTTCCGTCACAAAAGAGTGCCAGCCGACCGGCAGCCGCTGGACCGTCAGAAAATCCTGCCCTGGATAGAAGACTTCAACCCCACCTGTTTTCAGGCCGTGCAGTACCCCGCGGACGTAACGATTGAGGATCTGAAACGGCGCGATGTGGCGCGGGTCGGCGGAGAAGAAGTATGAACAGTGCGGGACGATGAGGGAGAACTGGACAAACCCGTTACCACTCGGAAAGGCTCGCCCGCCAGTCAGACGCCGAGCGATTGTCAGACCTGGGTCTTGGCCGAGTGTGCCGGCAGCGTGATACCGACCGAGCAGCAGCACATCCTCCGGGTATGTATAGACGCGCAAGATCGGAAGCTGCGTCTCAACTACGGTGTGAAGAAAATGCTGGTCCGTTGCTACGCTCTGGGCCGGACTTGTATTGAATTGGGTAAGCAAACGGACCTGCATGAGAACGCAGCATAAGTCAGGCGGAAACCCGCGGCAATGGTGCTCTTGAACTGAAGAAGCTAGGATGAGGATACACTGGGAAGGAGAAAGCCGATGAGCGTCCAATTCGCAACCATTCCCCTTGCGCACCGCTATCCTGACTTGCCGGGGCTGGTGCACCAGATTGAAGACTGGGGCTTTGAGATGGTAGGCGTGCCAGACGCGCATTGGCTGTGGCCGGACTGCTATGTGACCTTGACCCAGTGTGCGCTGAACAGTCAGCGGCTGCGGATGGGAACGTTTGTGACCAATCCCCTGACCCGCCATCCCGCGGTCACGGCAGGGGCCATTGCCTCGATCAACGAGCTGTCGGACGGCCGCGCTTTTCTTGGCATTGGGACGGGTGACAGTGCCGTGTATAACGTGGGTCTCAAGGCCGCCAGACTCGCCGAGTTTCGTGAAGCGCTCGAGGCGATCAAAGGATTTTATGCCGGCGAAACCCGCTTCCAAGGCAAAACCGTTCGCCAAGTCTGGGTGAAAAGACCGGTTCCTCTATACGTCTGTGCCGAGGGGCCGAAGACCCTGCGGGTGAGTTAGCCGATGGGGTGATTGTGGGCAGCGGACTGAGCCCCACGGTTGTGCAGGACGCCTATGCGCGTATCGAGGCTGGAGCTAAGGCTGCCGGGCGGAAACTTGACGACTTGGATATCTGGTTTTTTGCCAAAACCAATGTGGCTGAGACCACTCAGGCCGCAGTGGATGAGATCCGCATGGCCCTGGCCGCGAGTGCGAACCATGCCTTTCGGCGAACCTTAGAGGGCAAGCATATTCCTGCTGAACTGTGGGAGCCGATTGAAAAACTCAAAGCCGCCTACCGGCCGCATGAACACGAATTGCTCGGCGCTGAACGGTTCCACGCCAAGATAGTTGATGAACTGGGGCTGAAGGACTATTTGGCCGAACGCTTCGCCATCGTTGGGACACCGCAAGACTGTCTCGATCAGGTCGGGCGCGCTGCCGAGGCTGGGGTCAAGAAAATTTTTCTTGGACCGCTGACCGGCGACCCGGCTCAGGTATTGCAGACCTTCGAAGAACCGTATATGTGTAGCTCGTTTTCATTTCAGTATATCCGTCAGTGCAAGGGTCATATTTCCGGCACGGTCAACACATTGATTCAACCATGTCTCTATTTGTTCCCCACTTCCCGGGTTTAAATAAAATTTCTGCTTCAGTAACAATAGTCTTGATCTCGGCACTTTCCAGTGATCGCAACCGTTCTACGAAACCATCCAGAACAAAGTCGTGCCCAACAGATTATGCCCCGCTTCCAATAACCTCGTAAAACGGACAGTATTCCATTGCTTTCCCCCCCTCCAACTGTTCAGATAGGATTCGTGACGTGGAAGATCTCTGGGAACGTGCAGAAGAAATTTTGGCGGCTGGCAAGCCCTTTGTGTTGGCGACCATTATCCGCACGCGTGGCTCCGTACCGCGTGAGGTCGGGGCGAAAATGGTTGTGCCACCCGAAGGCCAGCCGTTTGGGACTATTGGCGGGGGCTGCGGCGAAGGAGAAGTGCTCCGCCGGGCCTATCCGGTTCTGGACCAAAAACTCCCCCCACGCATTGTTCAGGTCGATTTAACCGGCGACTTTGATCAGGACGAGATCCAGGTCTGTGGTGGCGTGATGGATGTCGCGCTTGACCTCTGGCAGCCGGAGGAACACCGGGAATTGGCGCATACCTTGGCCGAGGCCACACGCGCTCACCAGCCCGCGGCTCTGGTCACGGCGCTCGACCCGCTCAGCGGAGTCCAACCCGGCACAAAGAGCTGCCTGTCTCTTGGCCAGGATGGAAACGGCGGGGCGTCGCTGACGCCGGACCGTCTCCATCGCAGCAGAAACGGTCGAGACATTTTCCTCATCTGTCTCTTCCGGCAAACCCCAACTGTTTGCCGTGTCGCCGCAGGGTGAGGTCCGGGAAGACGCGGTGGTCCGAAAAGAGGATTGGCCGCGTGTTTTCGTTGACGTGCAGACCGGGGTGCAGACCTTGCTCATTGTGGGTGCCGGCCATATTGCGCAGCCGCTGTGCGAGATAGGGGCCATGCTCGGCTTCCATACGGTTGTGGTGGATGATCGCTGGGCCTTTGCCAATCGGGAGCGGTTTCCTCGCGCCGCCGAGGTGCGGGTCGGACCGTTTGAGGAGGTCCTGAACAGCCTGCATATCAACCAGCAGACCTTTGTCGTTGTGGTCACCCGCGGTCATGTGTGGGACGAGACCTCGGTCAAGACAGCTCTCAAGAAGAATCCGGCCTATATTGGTATGATCGGCAGTCGGCGGCGCTCAAAAAGAACGCTCGAACGCCTGGTTGAACAGGGCTATAGCTCGGAGGCGGTCGCCCGCGTGCATACGCCGTTAGGGCTTGATATTGCGGCGGAAACGCCGGCGGAGATTGCCGTCGCCATTACCGCCGAGATCGTTCGTGCCCGGCGCAAGGGCCCGGCCGATACACTTTCACTGGCCGCCAAGGTCCGGCCCGACGGACCCCTCAAATTTACTCCGTAGTCGCTCTTGCTCTCAACGAACACGCGGTATGATTTCCGGAATTATCCTGGCCGCCGGTGAGTCCCGGCGGATGGGATCGCCCAAAGCGCTGCTCGACTACCAGGGGCGAACCTTTATTGAAAATATTTGTACGAGCTTTTTGACCGCCCGAGTCGATGAACTCATCGTCGTACTCGGAGCGCATGAGCACGAAGAACCGATTCGGGCGGTCGTCCCGAAACATCCCGCTCTTCGGACTGTGGTAAACCCGCACTACCGACTGGGCCAACTCTCTTCTCTGCAAGTAGGGATTCAGACCCTGTCGTCCGAGAGCGAGGCCGCCGTGGTCAATCTGGTTGATCATCCTCTTATCCAAGCCGAGACCATACAGGCCCTCCTGGTGTCGTTTGCGACCGATCCCCTGCCCATTATTATTGCGTCCTACCAGGGCCGTCGCGGCCATCCGGTGCTGTTCTCAAAGGGTGTCTACGGAGAGCTTCTGGCGGCCCCGCTGGATAAAGGGGCCAAGGTGGTTGTCCGTAAAGACCCGGAGCGGGTGCGCGAGCTTGCGCTCGACGATCCCGGTATTCGCGCCGATATTGATACGCCTCGGGAGTACGCTCGGTGGGTTGGCGCACGAAAAATATAAGACGGAATGTTCGGGAACCCTTGCACTTCCTGGCGCTTTTATATAGCAATCTAGGAGCCTGCGAAGGGGCAGGAAGACGACGGAAGACGAATCAAAATCAAAAAGGAGGCGACCTTGCACGAACTGAATTATGAAGCGCCGACTTCGCTCGATCAGGCCATTAGTGTTTTGGCGGCGGCGGGCGAAAATGGGCGTATGCTGGCAGGAGGTACGGATCTGATTATCCAGATGCGTGCCGGTGTACGACAACCGGGACAGGTGATTGACGCCAAAAAGATCCCAGAACTCCAAGCCTTGTCTTTTGATGCACAAGGCGGGCTCCAACTCGGAGCCGCGCGCGCGTGCTGCGAGATTATTGCCGACGCGACGGTGCAGCAGCACTATCCGGGGCTGGCTGAGGCTGCCGCGCTGATCGGCTCCGATCAGATCCTGGCGCGGGCCTCGGTGGGCGGGAATGTGTGTAACGGCTCCCCCGCCGCAGATACGACGCCGGCTCTGATTGCCTTGGGCGCGGTCTGTCAGATCGCTGGACCCAACGGCACGCGTGAGGTGGCGGTTGAAGATTTTGTGACCGCTCCCGGACAAACGGTCCTCGCACCGAACGAGTTACTGGTGGCATTCCAGATTCCCGCCCTGCAAGGGCAGGCGTCTGACTGTTACCAACGTTTTATCCCTCGGAACGAGATGGATATCGCGGTGGTTGGCGTGGGCTCGTGCGTGGCGCTTGATGGCGATACCTGCACCGCGGCCCGTATCGGTCTTGGCGCGGTGGCCGCCCGGCCACTTCTAGCCAAAGAAGCAGGTGATTCTCTCGTCGGGAAAACGCTGGATGACGCCGCTATCGATGCAGCGGCACAGCTCGCTCAGCAAGCCGCCTCGCCCATTAGTGATATGCGCGGCACGGCAGAATTTCGGACGCATCTGGTCGGTGTTCTCACCCGCCGCACTTTGAAGGAAGCAGCCGCGCGGGCGCGGGCACGCTAGGTTATTGGGAAGGCAGGAAAAACATGAAGAAAGTACATGTGCAAACAACCATTAATGGGGAAGAGACCGAGTTCCTGTGTGAACCGCGCCAGAGCCTGCTTGAAGTGCTGCGTGATGTCGTGGGCTATACCGGCACGAAAGAAGGCTGCCTGACGGGCGACTGTGGCGCGTGCAGCGTCATTCTGGATGGACGGCCCACAGACTCCTGTCTCGTGCTCGGGGTTGAGGCCGAGGGCAAAGATATCACCACGGTCGAAGGCTTGGCCGACGGGGATAGCCTGCATCCGCTCCAGAAGAAATTCCTGGAGCATGCCGCCCTCCAGTGCGGGATCTGCACCCCCGGCTTTTTAGTCACATCCAAAGCGCTGTTGGACCGGAACCCCAACCCTACTGAGCATGAAATTCGCTACGCCCTGGCTGGCAATCTCTGCCGCTGCACGGGCTATGACAAGATCGTGAGAGCGGTCCAAGACGCCGCCGCTGAACTGCAAGGGAGGTAAACATGGCTGCCCAACAAGAACATAAATTCAAAGTCATCGGGACGCGTCCGATTCGGCACGATGGGGCCGATAAAGTCACCGGTCGGGCGCAGTATGGCGCCGATATCAGTCTGGCTGGCCTCTTGCACGGTAAGGTTCTGTGCAGCCCGCACGCTCATGCCAGAATCAAATCGATCGACACCTCGGCGGCCGAGGCTCTGCCCGGGGTGAAAGCGGTCGTCACGGCCAAGGACTTCCCGGAAATCGGCCCCGGTATGGCGGCAATGGGAGAACTGCCGATCAACCCGCAGCATATATCCCTAAACTGTATGGCCCGGGACAAGGTCCTGTACGACGGACATGTGGTGGCCGCCGTCGCAGCCACCAGCCCGCATATCGCCGAGGAAGCCACAAAGCTGATCAAGGTTGACTATGAAGTCCTGCCCCACGTACAGAACGTGGTTGAGGCCATGGACGATAAGGCCCCGATCCTGATCCCCGGCTTGGGCAAGGGTGACGATGGGGAGCCCACGGATACGAACGTCGCCAACCATATCCAGTTCGCGCGCGGTGACCTGGCCGAGGGCTTTGCCGCCGCCGAGGTGGTCATTGAGCGTGAGTTTGACACGTCCATGGTTCACCAGGGCTATATCGAGCCGCACAACGCCGTGGCCCAGTACAGTTCGGACGGGCAGAGCACGATCTGGGTGAGTACCCAGGGCGCGTTTACGGCCCGGGATCAAACGGCTTTTATGCTCGACATGCCGCCGAGCAAGATCAAGGTGATTCCTGCGGAAATCGGAGGCGGTTTTGGGGGCAAGATTCCCATTTATTACGAGCCGATTGCGCTGGTGCTGTCAAAGCAGACGGGCAAGCCGGTCAAAATGGTCATGAGACGCGCCGATGTGCTCAAGGCCACTGGACCGACCCCTGGTTCACATATCAAGGTGAAGATGGGGGCGGACAAGGACGGCAAGATTACGGCTGCCGAGGTCTGGATGGCCTATGAGGCCGGTGGCTTTCCGGGCTCCCCGGTTGGCGCGGGCTGTATGTGCGTTATTGCTCCGTATGACATCGAGAATCTCCAAATCGACGGCTACGACGTGTTGGTCAACAAGCCCAAGACTGCGGCCTACCGGGCTCCGGGTGCAACCAACGCGGCCATGGGTTCCGAGACGGTGATCGATGAACTCGCCGAAAAGCTGGGGATTGATCCCCTGGAGTTCCGTCGCATCAACGGTGCTAAAGAGGGCACGGCGCAGCCCGCGGGCCCAAAGTTTGGCCAGATCGGCTTTCTCGAAACGCTCGAAGCCGCCAAGGACAGCGACCATTTCAAGTCCGAGCTGCCTCAGGTCGAAGGCCGCCAGGTCGGGCGGGGCTTGGCCTCGGGCTTCTGGTTTAACGCCGGTTTTCAGTCCAGCGCGACCGTCGCTATTAACACTGACGGCACCGCCAATGTGGTGACCGGTTCAACCGATATTGGTGGCACGCGGGCGTCCTGCGCCATGATTGCCGCCGAGGTACTCTGCCTTAAGGCAGAAGAAGTCCACCCGGTCGTGGCCGATACCGAGTCCATTGGCCATACGGATATGACCGGCGGCAGCCGGGTGACCTTCGCCACGGGGACGGCCGTGTATGAAGCCGCTCAAGACGTGCTGAATCAACTCAAGGAGCGGGCGGCCAAATCCTGGAAGGTGGACGCGGATAAGGTTGCGTTTCAGGACGGTGTCTTCACCTGTACTGAGAACGGTAACGAATCCATGACCCTCAAGGAACTCGCCGGCAAACTGCCACGGACCGGCGGGCCGGTTGCGGGTCGGGCGTCCGTCAACCCACGCGGTGTGGGGCCAGGCTTTGCAACCCATGTGGTTGACGTGGCTGTGGACGAGGAAACCGGCAAAGTGGACGTGCTGCGCTACACGGCTGTCCAGGACGTCGGAAAGGCCGTCCATCCCAGCTACGTGGAAGGTCAGATGCAAGGCGGCGTAGCCCAAGGGGTCGGCTGGGCGCTGAACGAGGAATACGTCTATGGCGAGGACGGACGTATGCAGAACACCGGCTTCCTGGATTATCGGATGCCGACCTGTCTGGATCTGCCCATGATTGAAACCGTCTTGGTTGAAGTCCCGAACCCCGGCCATCCGGTGGGTGTGCGCGGTGTGGGCGAAGTGCCAATTGTTCCTCCGCCGGCGGCCATCGCCAACGCGATCTATAACGCAACCGGCGTGCGCATGTTGGACCTGCCGATGTCACCCCCACGCGTGACCAAGGCGATCCTGGAGAAAAACGGATAATGGGGGGATCAGGGATTGGGGACTGGGGGTTGGGAAGACCGCAACTCCCTAATCCCCAACACCCGCTCCCCAATCCCCAAGCAAATGACAACTGTCTATATCCCTTCACTCCTGCGTAAATTAACCGGTGGTAAAGACCGCACGATTGTCACCGGGAAAACGGTGGGGGAAATAGTCGAAGACCTTGAACGCCAGTTCCCCGGCTTTCGGAGTCGCGTGGTCGAGGACGGCGATTTGGTTGGCTCTATCGCGGTTTCGATCAACGGAGAGATCGGGACGGAAGGGCTGACCGAATCGGTTCCAGACGGAGGCGAAGTCCATTTTGTGCCAGCCATTGGAGGCGGGTAAACCGCTATTACGATAACTCTCGAACGGGGAAGGGTGGTCAGCTCTTCCCCGTTTTTGTGTACGGGAGGTGGATATGGAAGCCCAGCACGAGCATCAGTTCAAGGTGATTGGCACCCGTCCCATTCGGCACGACGGCGTCGATAAAGTCACGGGACGCGCCCGCTATGGAGCGGATATTACCCTGCCGGGCCTCCTGCACGGGAAAGTGTTGCGCAGTCCACATCCCCATGCGCGGATCAAATCAATCGAGACCGCCGAGGCACAAGCCCTGCCAGGTGTTAAAGCGGTCATTACCGGGGCGGACTTTCCCGAGATTGAACCGGGGATGCTGCAAGTCGGCGAGAACTTTGTCAACCCACGTCACCTGGCTACGAATATTATGGCCCGCGGCAAAGTCCTGTACGACGGCCATGCAGTCGCGGCCGTGGCGGCGACCAGTCCCCACGTTGCCGAGGAAGCGCTCAAGCTCATCAGAGTAGAGTACGAGCCGCTGCCCTTTGTCCAAAACGTGCGGGAAGCCATGCGGGACGACGCGGTGATCCTCCACCCGGACCTGCGGACCGCCGGCGTCGATGCCGGGGATGATAAAGAAACCAATATCGCCAACCATATCCAGTTCTCGCGAGGCGACCTCGCTGCCGGGTTTGCCGCGGCCGAGATCGTGATTGACCGCGAGTTTGCAACCACCATGGTCCATCAGGGCTATATCGAGCCCCATAACGCGGTGGCGCAGTATAACCAGGACGGCAAGGCAACGGTCTGGGTCAGCACCCAGGGGCCGTTTGCCGTACGCGAGTTGTGCGGCACGATGCTGCAAATGAACCGCGGGGATATCAAGGTTGTGCCGGCCGAGATCGGCGGCGGCTTTGGCGGCAAGACCACGGTGTATTTGGAACCGGTGGCCCTGCTCATGTCCAAACTGACTGGCCGCCCGGTGAAAATGGTCATGTCTCGGAGCGAGGTGCTGCGCGCGACAGGCCCAACGCCAGGCTCGCATATTCGTGCCAAGATCGGCGTCAACCTTGAGGGCAAAATCACGGCAGCCGAACTCCAGCTCCTGTTTGAAGCGGGTGCCTTTCCCGGTTCACCAGTGGCAGCGGGTTGTATGACCGTTCTGGCTCCGTACGACTTGGAAAATTTTCAGATCGACGGCTACGATGTCGTGCTGAACAAGCCCAAGACGTGTGCCTATCGCGCTCCCGGTGCCACCAACCCGGCTCTGGCGGCTGAAACGATTCTTGACGAACTGGCGGAGAAGCTGGGGCTTGATCCGCTTGAAATACGCCGCATCAACGGCGCCAAGGAAGGAACGGCCCAACCCGCCGGGCCTCAATTCAAACGGATAGGTTATCTCGAAACGGTTGAGGCCATTCACAACAGTGAGCACTATCAGTCGCCACCGCCCCAGAGTGCAAACGGAAAACTCCGCGGGCGGGGAGTGGCAACCGGCTTCTGGTTTAATGCCGCGTTTCAGTCGAGCGCCACGGTGAGCATTAACACCGATGGTACCGCCAATGTGGTGACGGGCTCGCCCGATATCGGTGGTAGCCGGGCCTCGTGCGCCATGATTGCGGCCGAGGTCCTGGGCCTCCGGGCGGAAGACATGCACCCGGTTGTCGCAGACACGGAGTCTATTGGCCATACCGATACGACCGGCGGCAGTCGGGTGACCTTCGCCACCGGTCTGGCCGTGTATGAAGCCGCCCAAGATGCCGTCGGACAACTGAAGCAGCGGGCCGCCACAGTCTGGAAAGTCAAGCCGGAAGACGTCTCCTACCAGGACGGGGTGCTCTCCTGTCTGAGCAATGGCCACGAATCCCTGAGCTTGAAGGAAATCGCTCCCAAATTTCCCCGCGCCGGTGGTCCGGTTATGGGCCGTGCGTCCGTTCGGCCGCGTGGGGTGGGACCGGCCTTTGCCGCTCACGTGGTTGATGTGGAAGTCGATCCCGAGACCGGGAAAGTCGATATTCTCCGCTATACTGCCGCCCAGGATGTCGGCAAGGCCGTCCATCCCAGCTATGTCGAGGGGCAGATTCAGGGCGGGGTGGCCCAGGGGGTCGGCTGGGCACTCAACGAAGAGTATTTCTACGCTGAAGATGGGACGATGCGGAATACCGGTTTTCTCGATTATCGCATGCCCACCTGTCTCGACCTGCCCATGATCGAAACCATTCTGGTCGAGGTGGCCAATCCCGGTCATCCCATCGGCATTCGTGGCGTCGGCGAGGTACCGATCATCCCGCCACCCGCTGCGATTGCCAATGCCATTTACCAGGCAACCGGGGTACGGATGACCGAGCTTCCCATGTCTCCAGCCAAAGTCGCCAAGGCGATTCTGGAGAAGAACGGGGCGTAGGAAAGCACTCTCGGAAAAGCACAGAGCCGCAGGGGCGACACTCGTGACGCCCCTGCGGGGTTATCAGCACCCATGTCCCAACCCCAGTCTCACTTTGTCACGATCAACGACCTGCGCCTGCACTACCTCGATTGGGGGACGGCAGGCAAGCGCCCGTTTATTTTCTGCCATGGCGGGTCGGCCCACACCCGCTGGTGGGACTTTATTGCGCCGGCCTTTACCGAGTCCTTTCGAGTGATCACCCCGGACTGGCGGGGGCACGGCGAAAGCCAGCACGCGGAGCCGCCAGCCTATAGCACCCGGCACTATGTCGATGACCTTCACCAACTGGTCCACACCTTGGATATTGAACGCCACGTGCTGTTGGGCCACTCAATGGGCGGACATAATACCCTCATCTATGCGGCCGAGCACGCCCGAGCGCTCGACGCCTTGATTCTTGTCGATATCGAGCCCGGCTATCCCGAAGCGGCCGTCAAACTCCTGCGCCGCATGGGAGAAAAACCAGCTCGAGTCTTTGACTCATTTCAGGAAGCCCTTGCGCGTTTTCGCGTCTTCCCGCGCGAGTCCTTTATCTCGGAAGACAAGCTGCGTTACCTGGCTTCTTTTGCATTTACCGAACTCCCAAACGGGAAATGGACGGCCAAGCTTGACCGTCGCACCCTCTTTCGGGAGCCCATCGATGGCTGGTCTTTACTCCCGCGTATCAGTTGTCCCACACTGATTGTGAAGGCACAGCATAGCCCGGTCCTCTCGCCCAAGAAGCTGGAGCGGATGTGTGCCGGTCTGCCCAACAGTCGCTGGGTCGAGGTGCCGAACACCTACCACCACGTCATGCTCGATAATCCGGACGGATTTATCAGCGTGGTCCACGAATTCTTACACGAGGCACTCTGAGACCGCGTGGGAGGCGAGCGTATCTCTCCTCACGGCTCGGCAATAAGCTCCAGAAATCCCCGCAGCATCCGGTAGGTCAGGCCCCAAATCGTTTTCCCGCCGTAGAGGAGCGCGGGCACCTGAATGGTCGATCCGGTCTGGAGCTTGCGCTGGACGATCTGTTCTACGCCGTCCTGTTGCATGAATGACAGCGGGACCCAAATGACGTCCTGGACTTCAACCGGATCGAGTACCAGACTGGCGTCCCGAGAGACGAGATAGACAAACGGAGACACCACCATGCCAATCTGTTTTCCGCGCGCCGAGGCTTGCACTTCGGCCAGACGGCCGAGGTATTCGCCATGCTCGGCAAGATCAATCCCCACCTCTTCATAGGTCTCGCGCTGGATGGTGACAAACAGGTCCGGGTCCTCCGGCTCCTGACGCCCTCCAGGAAAGGCCATGTGTCCGGACCAGGGATCGTGGGGATGGTGGGCACGGTGGATGAAGAACACGTACACATCGTCAGGGCGGGGTTGCAGGAGCAGCGCTACCGCCGCCCGCATCGGCGCATCAATATCGGCCAGAGCGGGGTTATGCTTCGAGAGCCGATCACGGATGTGCAAAATGCTGCTATTCATAGCGGGTGCTGAATCTCACTCTCAATGCCTCAGACAATCCTCGGGGAGTGAGATGCCTTTGTCCGAAGCGGGAGAAAAGGCAAGCCCGAGAGCGGAGCGATTCGCGTGCTCCTCTTATTGGCGGGACGACTCTTCTTGATTAGCTTCTTTGACCGCATCAAGGACGGCGCCCGCGCGCTGGACATAGACCTGAACTTCGAGGATCTGATTGAGCAGACGGCCAATATAGGTGCGGGCCTCTTCGGTTTGGGGACCGAGTCCTTTGACAAGCTGAGTGGCGGAACCTATCCCCTGGGTCGCCTGGGTGACGGCGCTTTCTATTTCACCGAAGGTTTCTGAGTCAATAATCATGCGAGTCCTCTCTGCGCGCGTTAACCCCGTGACTCCGCGTACAGGTGTACGTTCACTTTAGCAGTGTATAGAGAGAACTCCCCCTTCGTCAATCCGCTCGGCCCTCGCTTTGGATGTCGCCTGCAGAACGACGGAAGGAGGGTGTCACCCGTGCAACGTCAAGCTTGACAGCCGTGTTACAGATGTCCAATACTCACATCTTCCTTGGGTATTGGAAGACAGGAGGTTCGGCATGTCCCTGGAACGAGCCTTGAGTAGCATTCGCGTTATTGACCTCACCCATTACATTGCGGGGCCCTATTGTACAAAATTGCTCGGCGACTATGGGGCTGAGGTCATCAAGATTGAACCGCCGGCAGGTGGTGAAGGAGGGCGGGCCCTGCCGCCATTTTTTGACGATCAGCCTGGCAGAGGGGGCTTGGGGGACCCTTCCCCCACAAAAGAGCAGAGCGGCCTCTTTTGTTTCTTGAATACCAGCAAACAGTCGGTGGCGATTGACCTCACATGTCAACCTGGACGCGAGGCGGTCTTAGGCTTGGTTGAACGGGCTGATGTTGTCGTCGAGAATTTCCGGCCGGGCACCCTTGAACGCCTGGGTTTGGGCCAAGAGGTGCTACGGGCCGCCAACCCACGGCTGGTGAGTATTGCCATCTCGAACTTCGGCGCATCCGGCCCCTACCGCGACTATCGGATGACCGACAGTGTGGCCTTTGCCTTGGGCAGTTGGACCTATCCGATGGGTGAACTGGATCGTCCTCCGGTCCAGCCGGGGGGCGCGTTCGGCCAATACGTGGCCGGGTTATACGCCGCCATTGGCACCCTGCAGGCCGTACGGAACCGGAACGCAACGCATGCCGCGCAGCATGTTGAGGTCTCCATTCAGGAGGCCCTGATTGCCACGTCCCTGTATGACTTTGTGGCGTTTTCCTATTCGGGCTTTGTCCGCCAGCGTTCGGGTAAACAATTCCACGCGGCGTTTCCGAATTTGGTCACGCTGCCATGTGCGGATGGTTATGTGGGCGTACATGCCGGCCTGCCGCATCAAATTGTCGCTCTGCTCGAACTGATCGAACGGCCCGACCTGGCAGGTGATCCGCGCTTTCAGAACATCACGACCCTGGCAACGTGTGCCGGTGAATTACACGCAGCGCTTATTCCGTGGATGCGCGAACGCAAGAAGTGGGACATCTATCATGCCGCGCAAGCCCGTGGGATTCCGTTGTCGCCGATCCCTTCCGCCCAAGAGGTCGTCGAATGGGCCCAACTCAAAGAGCGTCAGGCGTTTATCGAGGTCGAGTGTCCCGGAGGAGGAACCGTTTCCATCCCCGGTCCCCCGTCCCGTGAAAGCGGACAGCCCATCCTCCGCCTCCATCGCGCGCCCCGTGTCGGGGAGCACACGGCGAGTGTGCTGGGCGAAAAGCTGGGCTATAGCAACGCCGATTTGCATCGCCTCCGGGCTGCGGGCGCAATTAACTGAGAAATATCAAGACACAGGAGCAAGCGTATGACACAACCGCTACGCGTCGTGGATTTAACCAATGGCTGGGCCGGCCCGTTGGCGACCTGTCTGCTGGCTGACTTTGGTGCGGAAGTCATTAAGGTCGAATCCCCATCGCATATGGACTGGTGGCGCGGAGCCGCTCCTGAGGTCACGGAAGACGGGGGCAGGCCCTACGAGCAGTCGCCAACGTTTAATACGGTTAATCGGAATAAATACGGCATTGCGCTGGAACTCACCCATCCGCGGGGACGAGAGCTGTTTCGCGACCTGGTCCGGATCAGCGATGTCTTGGTGGCCAACTATCCGCCGCGCAGTTTGCGTAAACTCGGCGTTGAGTTTGACACCCTGAAAGCGGTCAACCCGCAACTCGTGATGGTCACCCTGCCCGCCTTTGGGGATAGCGGCCCGGAGAGCGAATACCTCGGTTTTGGGACGACCACCGAGGCCATGGCCGGGATAACCGGGGTCAGTGGCTATGAAGACGGCCCGCCCCAGATGCTCAGCAACGCCATCGGCGACCCGGTGTCGGCGCTCAACGCCTGCTTCGCGGCGCTGGTCGGGACATTTGAACAGGAACGGCGCGGCGCAGGGGTCTCGATTGATCTGTCCCATGTTGAGGGACTCTTACCGTTCAACGCCGCCGCGCTGCTGGAATATACCATCAATGGCCGCTCTCAGACGCGATTGGGCAATCGTCACCCCAGCATGGCGCCCCACGGGTGTTATCCGTGTCAGGGCGAAGATGAGTGGCTAACGATTGCTGTCACGTCGGACGAGGACTGGCGTACTTTCTGTCACGTGTTGGGGAATCCGGCCTGGGCGCAAAACGGTCGGTTCGATACAGCACAGGAGAGAAAGACGGCCGAGGAAGAACTCGACCAATACATCAGCGCCTGGACGCAGGAGCAGGAGGCAACTGCGCTGATGGAACGCCTGCAAGAAGCAGGGATAGCAGCCGGAGTCGTGCTGTCCGGGGCCGGAGTGCTGAGTGACCCGCACCTGGCCGCGCGTGAGTTTCTGTTAACAATCGAGAAAGAGGAAACCGGGCCGCACTTCTATCCGGGCTTCGTTCCTCAATTTTCCGATACGCCTTCGGTCGTACGGCGACCCGCCCCGAGCTTTGGCAAACACAACGAGCGTATCTTCGGCAGCCTGCTCGGCTTATCGAAAGAGGAGATACAGCGGCTCTCTGACGAGGGTATTATCAGCACGGAACCGCTTTTCCCATCGCTGACGCGCTAGGGTGTTTCATGCTTGGCTGGAGCCCTGCCGTTCCGCCCTCGTCATACCGGACGTGATCCGGCATCCAGCGGCGGGGAGCGGGGATTCCTCGGCTAAGGTTATTCCGGCGGCTGGTTCTGATCCGATGTCAGTTGTTCGACTGGCGTCAGACACATTTCGTCGAACACCTCCAGCGTCTGTTTGTCCATCGCGCCGGCCTCGTGAAGACCGAGTGCGGCTTCGTACACAGCCGCCAAGGCTCCGCTTCTGTATTGTTGACTCATGGCACTTGATCTCTATGCTCATTTCTCATCACGACCGTCCAGTCATCGGACAACTAACGGCTCTGGCGTATCCTGTCCAATATTCCGACTCCCGACCATACATCAGTTCCTGTAGGTTGGATTAGCGAAGCGTAATCCAACATGCACCCGATTCGCAACCGCCATCCGCGTTACCGTTCATACTCATCTAGATTGGTCCTGATTTCATAAGTTCCCTCAAGACACATCTGGTCTATCAGGTCCAGGCATCGAGAAGCCCACTCGTCATGTTGGTGTTGGTGGTACGTCCTGAGAATCAGTTTTACCAGGTTGCGGCTATCAAAGGCTCGATGCGTGCTCATATCCCTCGTCTCAGCGCCGAATCGTTCAAGAAACTTCTCGCAGACAGTGTGAGTGATACCGGGCAGTTTTTGCGGAGATTCCTCAAGGGCGTGAAGTATGGAAGACGAGTCTTCCCGGTAGGCCACACTATCGCAAAACTCGTTGATGAGATTTTCATAGGATTCCAGGGATTGTCCTTCCAAGTAACGGAAGCAACTCGCCGCTTCTTGACGGACTTCTCTGTCACTATCGTTGAAGAGCGGTAGAAGTTGTTGCTCTGACCATTGCCGGTGTTCAGCCTTGCCAATGTGGGCAGAAGCCACCTGGGCCACCCCGAGCCTTTGCGAAGAGTTACCGTGGAGCGCTTCTTCTACAAGGGCCTCAGCGTTGTCGTGATGAAGGAGTACCGCAATGCTCGCCAGCCGAGCACCAGCCTTGCTCGTTTCAGGATGGCCAGACTGGAGCATCCGTTCGACAACATGCCGGAGGCGTTCAAAATATTCATAGAGTCCGTAATTGATGAAACGCTCCACGTCCCGAGTCGCCAGCAAACGCTCATCGTCAGTTTGGTTATCCCGAGGCTCGACGAGCCGAAGGAAGTGTTCTAAAGCAAATTCCGAATCGTGATTGATTATCACCAAAAGTGCCAAACTCGCGCAGGCCCGAACAGCTAAGCTCTTATCGTTGACCACTCGTTCAATGGTGGGACGAAAGCGTTCGACATATGAGGCATCGCGTCCAATGAGACCACAGATAGCCCAAGCAGCGCGTCCACGTGTTGTGTTTATGCCGTGTGTAAGAATATCTCCGCCATAGTAGACGCTACCGCTCGGGGCTTCTTCTCTCCACAACTCCTTCTCCGGTTCGGGATGCTCGGTTGCCAACCAGTCGAGCATCTCTACAGCGTCATCGGGAAGTGCCTCTTCGATAGAGCCCAGCAAGTCAGCTATTGCTTGTCCACAGTCTTTACGAGCCTCGGAGTACGCTTTGCGGCAGACTTGTAGTTTAAGTTCCGTGAAGCCTGCTGTTTCCTTCAAGCCCATAAGAGAGTGCTCCAGATAGACTGGGTTCGTGTCAGCAGGGAATCTAAGACTCAAGCGGGCAAATCGTTCCGGCTCTTCTTTGACGCGCTCTTGTAGCATTCGCGCAAGCGGCAAGGCACCACCCTTTTCAGGATTCTCCCAACGGTGTTTGCTCTCCTCTGAGTCATATTCTTGAATGGCCCCCAGCCATTGCTCGTCCGTCATTTTCTCCGCTGCTTTTTTCTCAATTGGGGAACCCACCTGATAAACTTTGATCTCTTTTGGAGGAGAATCCGGTGCTCCAAACTTTCGTTCAAGCTCCGCATAACGAGCCTGGGCTTCCTTACTCCGCAATTCGACCGGGATACCAGACAGCAGAACAAAACAAGCGCGCCCTCTCGATTTATATCCTTCTGGAGTACGCTCGTAATGGGGAACATAATCAAGGATGGTATTTTCGAGTCTGGCGCGATTCTCGTCGGAACAAAGTGGGGCGATTGTTTCTATCAATTGAATCGCTATCCAGTAGGGGCTATCAGAGTATCCGCAGTGAAACCGCCATGTTTTGTCACACAGATCGGAAACTGCGCTGTCGGCAAAGTGCTCTGCCCCGGCTGTATAGGCGCGAAGCAGAAGGTAATTTGCCATGTAAGTATCTCGGCTCCGCAGCCCAGCAAGAATCTCGATAATACCATCTACCTTGCTTTCAGCGAGCTTTTCTAATGCTACAGCAGTCGCGTTTCTACATGCTTGGTCAATTGGGACATACTCGCTGTTAATGAAATACGACCACACGGCGTCACGTTTTGGTGGCGTTTGCCCTTCGTAGACAGTCTCATCGCTGATTTTCAGAACTACCGGCAGAACATGATGTGCAAACTTGTCGGGGAATTTGGTTGCGGAATCACAAATATGCTCTGAACCAGACTCACCGTGACCGAACAAATGACGCCAGCTATGCCGATCAGGTTTTCCTCCACCATCCACGGTCTTTTGAATAATCGAGAATCGCCTGAGTAACCAATGGGCCAGCACCTCGGGAATCCACTCAGGCCGCTCCTCACCTAATCCGTACACCATGCGCCAAAACGAACGGTTATTAGTGGATGAATGGGCATTATCCAAAGTGCCATCGTCTATTAACCTCAGAAAGAGATCGAAAAACTTTCTGCTCTTTCCATAGTTGGCCCGCTGCATAATGCTGCATAGCCGCTGAGACCAATCACCATCCTTCCCAACAAATGGCTCAAGAAGCTCAGCTATTCTGTCGCCTGAATGCCTCTGGTGAAAACTGACATAATTCACGCCTGTGTTGACAAGAGCTTCATCCTTGGATGCGAGCCAGTCAGAGATAAGCCCTTTGGCGTCTGCAATCGCAAACCAAGGTTCCGAACCGAAAAGATGGTTCCAGACTATTGACCCGAACTTGTCTGGATTCGGCTTACCGCTACTGAGCGTGTCAAGCTGAGGTTCAATCCACGGTGCAAGTACATCCCATTCGTTCTCTTCGGGGTTTGGCAGTGAAACGGCTAGGGCAACGGCAAGGTCCTTGAGATGAAAGCGAATCCTCTCATATGCCAATAATCTGCTGAGTTCCCTGCAATACCGCCCCCGGTCGGCATCACGAAGATAGACAAGAACTTGTCTCACTTGCGCCCGTCGAAAGAGATGCTGCTCCGAGTTCACCAGGAACGCGGGCAAAGATTCCTCTTTTGCGACAAAGCCACGGGCGAAGCTGTAGTCGAAAAATGACTCATGGCCGAAGCTATAACGTTTTCCATCGGACGAAAGCACGCCCTCTGAGGCCATCTGCTCAAGATAGTCGTTTGGAAACTGGTCCAGCTTTTCCTTTGCTACTGAGAGTTGCTGTGTCGTGGTCATTTCAGCGCACAACACCTGAATTACGTCGGCCCAGTTATCGGATAAGGGAGCGGCACGCTCGTTGACCTTCCGGCGCTTCTCTCTCCAGTACTGGTCAAACAGTTCTTTGGGAGAAGAGAACATTGGGCGCGAGTGAGGATCGTAATGAGCGTCAAGGAACAACGCCAAGTTCTGGGGAAGGCGAAGCAGTTCCAGTTGTTTTGCGCCAAATAACTCAGTGTCGAAACCACTGGTAGTAAGTGCGGATTTCACCTCGTCCAGAGAGAAGTCCGTAACGGCGATATTCGGAGAATTCTCAGGAAGGAGGGGGCGTAGGCGATGATCGTTCTTCCAGTCAAACTCCCTACAGACAACCACAACATGAAATCTCACTCTGGCCCGTAGACTTCGCACCTCGCTCAAAAGGTCTTCCACAACTTCAAAAAAGTCTGCACTGCGACCGGATGTGGTGCTCACCGCGTCGAGTTGGTCAATCACAAGAACAGCCTCACTCGACATAGCCTCAGCCGCCGTCGCTAGTACGAGCGCTGGCGATTCCTCCAAGCCAAGCTGTTCGCCCAATTCTTTGGTTGACGATCCTGGGGTCAGACGGTCCAGACGAAAGGCAAGCGCCGCGACAGGGCTATCGCCTTGACGCAGGGCTTCCACACATTCAATGACACAACCGGTCTTACCGCCTCCTGCCTCGCCGGTCAGCACGCAATCCGCTCCCTTGGCGATATTCTCTCTGATCTTGGCAAGTAGCTCTTGAGTCGAAGAACGAGGGATGAGAGCGCCTTGGATGAGCTTTCGGCGGGCAGCTTCGAGATAGGAAGCTGTTGCTTCGGAAATGAGTGAAGGAGCGTCATCCGGTTTGGTGAGCTTCCGTAGTGTGAATCCCCTGCCCTGAAGGGTAGAAATCAGAAATTCACGCTCTACTGTCTGGTGAATTGAATCTTCAACAATGCTACGCAGGGCGTCGCAAACGTCATTCGGATTGGTCAAGAACCGCACCTGCAACGACCCTTGAACCTGTTCTTCAAGCCCTCTCTCATCAATGGTACGGACTTCGATACGCTGAAGTATCTCGTATGCCGTGGCGGTGTCTGTGCCACCCCAGAAACTTTTGAGTTTCGTACAGGCTTCCCGTTGAGTCTGAGCGCTGACAAATACGGACTCAAACTCCTCCAGATTCTTCGCACTCCCAGCCCGCTCCGTCAGCTCTTTCAACTCAGGGGCATCGCTACCTGAGACAAAGACGAACCGGGCGCTGGGGTTTCGGGAAAGCTGCTCGAACATCGCCTGGAGTAGGCCCTCGCCTCCGAGAGACGACAGGCTCCACTTACCAGTTGGATGACTGCGCTTCGCTTGGTGAAGCTCCTGATGACCTCTAGCGGTGACGACAAACTCCGCTTTATCGACCGTCGGGTCCTCAATTCGGATGCTTTCAGCCCGCCTGTCCATGATTCGGACAAGTTGCGAGACCGTCCACCACAGTTCGTAACGATTGCCGAGTTTGTCAGAGGGGCCGCCAGGTAGAGACACCGTTATTTCTTTCCTCTCAGTAAAAGCCGTCCGTATTTACCCGCCATTCGCTCGTGAACGGTTTTTATATCAGGCTGCGTTTTTGTCATGATGTAGAGTTATTCTGGGTGAGTAGCAGACCCAAAAGAGACAGGGTATGTTAGCGGCTTAAAATAAAAATAGCCCCAGTGGAGATAATCTTGTGACAGACACAGCCGCCGCATACCAGGACTTTACAACGCGTCTCAAACTTCTGGTCAGCAAACAACCGGAACTCATTACCACAACACTGAGCAATATATTGGCCATGCGGCTCATTGGCAACAAAACGCATGGCGATCTTGCCGAAATTGCGATCTCTGAATTTATTAACCAGTACATGTATGATTTTCGTTCCATACACGTTGGAAAAGATTTGTTTCGAGCTAAATCTCAAGAGGAAGACATCAAGATAATTAACGAGATTACGAAAAAGGAATTTCCGGTCAGCCTTAAAGCGTATGGCGATGGGCCTCTGCAACTCTCCACCGACAAGAATAACTCCATGTTTCCTCGTCTTGAAAAAGAAAACAGAGGCATCATTGAGGGTGGTCGTGTCCAGGAGATTATGAATGATCCTGCCTTTTCAGACTTTAGCAATATCAATGTCTTGCCGTTAATTTACGATGAAAAAAGTAAACGCTGTAACATCTTGGTTTTCGATTATGCCAAAGCACGTAGTGCGACCACCCAGATTAGATATGTAGGAGTAGGAAGAGGGAGAAAGCATCCAGTCTATCGATTTCATGACGCCGAAGGCGATTATATCTGTGAGGTGCGTTATGGCGATGCTGCTGCAAACGCACTTCAACGGGGTCTTTGGACGCACACTAAAAATGGTCTCAAATTTTTTGATAGCATTACTAACGGCTGGATTAACTATTCGCACAATAACGTTTTGGTACAACTTTTCTCACATGCGCTTGTCTCGTCCATAAATGGTCATGAAACGGCACTCGGGAAGATCAAAGAGGATATTCTCCTATTGAAAGAACGTGCGGGTCTTGTTCGATGAACAATTTATCGCTGTTCAGTGACATCGTAGTCGATAGGCCGACCACAGAGGGCATAAAATATGCCGGCTCTAAATTGAAGCTGCTTTCCTACATTCTCGACTTGGCCCATCGAACCGAGGCGAAGAGCGTCCTTGACGGCTTCTCAGGATCAACTCGTGTATCCCAAGCACTCGCCCAGTCAGGGTATCGGGTTGTCAGCAATGATATTGCGGTATGGTCAGAGGTTTTCGGGCAATGCTATTTGCTCAGCGACCGGCCAAAGGAAGGTTATTCGACACTGATTCGCAGTCTGAACAAGGTTCAGCCAAGAGACGGCTGGTTTACCGAGCACTATGGCGGCGAGTCCAATGCCGGCAGTTCTGTTCAGAGTGACGGCCTGAAAAGACCCTGGCAGATTCATAATACGCGAAAATTGGACGGAATTCGTCAAGAAATTGACCGTCTTTCTTTGTCCCCGATTGAGAGGGCAGTGGCGCTGACGAGTCTCATTCTAGGGTTAGATCGTGTCGATAGTACGCTTGGTCATTTTGTCTCCTATCTCCAGAAATGGTCTCCACGATCGTTCCACGATTTGTATCTTGAAGTGCCCGATTTGGTTTCTTACGAATGTAAGCACGACATTCATCGTGGCGATATATTTGACATTGCCAATTGCAACGTTGATCTTGCCTATTTTGATCCTCCCTATGGATCAAATAACGAAAAGATGCCTCCGTCACGCGTTCGGTATGCGTCCTATTATCATTTATGGACGACTATCTGTCTCAATGACTTCCCGGAATTATTCGGTAAGGCAAAGAGAAGAAGAGACACGTCCGACACCCTCTCTGGATCAGTATTTGAGGAATTCAAGAGAAACCCTCGCACGGGCCGATTCATTGCGGTTGAGGCAATTGAACGCCTAATACAATCGACGACGGCACGGTGGATTATACTCTCCTACAGTTCGGGCGGCCGGGCAACGGCAGACGAATTACACAACATTTTATCTCTCAGGGGCGAAGTCATTGATGTTATCGAGGTTGACTACAAGCGCAATGTTATGGCGGGAATGAAGTGGACGAACGAATGGTTGCGCGATGCAGAATGCCCGAACCGAGAATTTCTGTTTCTGATTGACAAAGGGTGAGCCCTACGTATTCGTCAACAACTTAGGGCGCACATGCCCTAACAGCATCCAGCACGTGCTGTTTCCCGCTGGGGCCTTCGCTCACAGGGAAAATAACCGGATGCACGATGCCTGAGCGACGATAGGCTTCGACCCGCTCCCGGCATTCGGTCGGCGTCCCCACGACACTGACCGTTTCTATCATCGGATCGGGAACCAGTTGGATCGCCTTTTGCCGGTCCCCCTGCTGCCATGCCTCTCGAATGGCCTGGGCTTCCTCGGGAAACCCCTGCTCGGCCATGACACGATTATAGCGCGGAAAGAATCCGGCGTAGAAAGCGACCAGGGGTCGAATACGCCCCAGGGCTTCTTGGTGGTCCTGGGCCACGCTCATCGGGAGAAGCGAGACAATATCAACGTCTTCGGCCTGGCGTCCGGCTCGCTGGGCACCGATCGCGATGTTTTCAGCGGCCAGCTTGCCCGCCTCCGGGGCACTCCACACCAGAATGGTGCCCTGGGCGAGTTCACCGCAGGCTTGGAGCATCTGCGGAAAGACGGCTGAGATATAGATTGGAATTTCTGGACGGGCGGGCTGAAACCAGAGATCAAACTGCTCAATGGTCACCACCTCGCCCTGATAGGATACCGCCCCCTCACGCAGCAGCGTGCGGATAATCTCGACCGTTTCCCGCATGCGCTGGACCGGCTGCCCGTACGGGATGCCGTGTTCCGGCTCGACCTGCACCTTATGGCTGGAGCCCAGCCCCAAAATAAAGCGCTGCTGGGAGTAATGATCGACGCACGCGGCCGCCATGGCAATGGTCGGCACGCTGCGGACGAAAATACTACTGATACTCGTGCCAAGCCGGATGCGCTGGGTTGCGAGAGCACAGGCAGTCAAAACAGAGAATTGATCTCCGCCATGGCCTTCTGCAAACCAAGCTGAAGCATAGCTCTGCTCTTCCGCATATTTGACACAGTCAACAACATCGGTGGGCGACATACCACCGGCCAAGGCGAGTCCGATTTGAGCCATATGTGTTCTCCTCTCTATCGGTACGTGGGTTGGAGTCTTTTGTGACACGGTGCGGGTTATTCTCGACCGGAATGTGGACAGCGTCAAGTCGGCAAGTAGAGGTGGGCAATCGGTCTGGAGGGCGACCTTGCGCACGGCTCAACGCCTCGTCAAGATAGACGGCTCTGCCTTGTAAGGGGGAATATGCGAACACGGAGCCTTCAGCGTTGGAAAGTATGGATTCTCGGGATTTTATGTTTTTGTCTGTTGTGGTGTGGCTCCTTCGGAGCCACGGCGGCCCCGCTGCATACGATTGACTTCTCCGGCCAGCCGGATGGTCCGGCAGAGGAATGGTTGAAGCAGCAGGGATTTACCTTTCGCCTTGACGCGGACGATTTACAGCCGCACTTCAAAGATAATCGCCTCGTCTTACACACCTCCCGACGAAAGGCGGGCCTGTTCGAGTTGCCCCTGCATATGTCTCAGGTCAAGCGGATTCGTATCCATTGGGGGGTCGAGCGCTATCCGCGCGGGGCGGATTGGAGCCAGGGGATAACGGCGGTCCCTATTGCGGTGATGACCACGTTCGGGACAAAGAAAATAAAGAGCGGCTCGCTCTTCATCCCCAACGCTCCATACTTCATCGGTCTCTTCTTAGGAGAAAAAGAGCAGGGAAATCGGGCCTATACCGGGAATTACTATAAAACCGGCGGACGCTATTTCTGTACACCCTGCGGGGTGCCGGTAGGGGAGCGGGTGGTGACGGAATTCGATTTGGACCAGAGCTTCCGCGCACAGTTTGGTCAGACCGTTGTTCCCCCAATCAGCCGATTCGGTTTTCAGATGAATACCAAAGGAACATCCGGGGGGGCCAAGGCTTTTTTAGAGAAAGTGGAATATTTATCCGAATAGTTGAGGGCGGGTTGAATACTGACAGGTGTTGATACGTCAGAGTAATAGCTTTCCTTCTTTCTTCCTCCTTCCAGTGGCGGGGGAAGCTCGTGAGCCCCTTGCACGAGTCTTCTCCCGCCATTTTGCATTCAGTAGGGGCAATTCATGAATTGCCCCTACGCAGGTCCACTCCAGTCAAAAGGGATATGCTTGCTTGATTTGCCGGCCCAATCCCACTCAAAGCCGTAGGCGGTGACCCGATTGTCAACCGTTTTGCCCCAGGTCGCGACCTGGCCAGGCCCCACTTCGGAGCCGGGCGGATTCAGCAACTGCACCCGTTTCCCTTTCGGGGTGGTTGGTCCGGTCAACGCTTCGGCAGAGGCCGTGACGCGGTCGGGAATCTCCGCTTTCCAAAAGGCCAGGTCATCGGCAATATCAAAAGTGATCGGAACAAACTCAATCCCGCGCACCTCACCAATCGAGCGCGCAAACCCGGCCATAAATCCGCCGGCCTGCCCGGAAAAGATGAGTTGAAGCGCCTCACGCTGCTGCGTATCGGCCTGTTCGTCAATAAACAGCCCCAGTGAGATTTTGGCCTCACCAGCCCAGATATTGCCGCTAAAATTGGCCACGGCCATCACATTCAGTCCATCGAGACGGGTCGAGCCATACATCCCCTCTCGGACATGGTAGGCCAGAACGCCCTCGCAGTGATTGTTTGTCGGTGGCTGGGCGAATTCGCACGGACAGGCGATATCGCAACTGCACACATCAAACCAGTCGCCCCGGAGGGTCCAATTCTGTATATCAGCCATACTGTCCTCCTGTTGGAAAGAGTAAACGTGTCCAGCCTTTGCATGTTTATTGGAGGACACGTTCACTCTTTAGTGCCAGGGTTCCACGATAATTTTCGCGTGCTGCTCAGGCGAGTGCAGGTCTTTGAATGCCTGGGCAACTCCCTCTATCCCTACGGTCCCCGTAATTAATGGGTCGGTCATAATCTGGCCTTCTGCAATATGATGCAGGGTGGACGCATATTCTTCCCCGCTATAGCCCAGGACGAATTGAAGATTCAACTCTTTGTTGATCCCGAACATGGGTTCAAAGCTGTCCTTTTCCATACACACGCCCACAACCACAATCCGGGTGCCCTGTGGGGCCGCAGCCATAATCTGATCAATGACCCCAGGGACACCGACGCATTCAAACATGACGGCCGGCCGCAGCGGCGGACCCGAAGCCCAGGGCGGCTGGGGCGGAGCCGTGCTCGGGTCGGCCCAGACCGCAGCCTCCTGCCAACTGGTATACGGCGACTGCTCGGCGGGGTCGATGACGATATCCGCGCCCACGGCCTGCGCAAGCTGGCGGCGGCGGGAGGAGAAATCCGCGGCGATAATGGGCTGCACCCCTTTCATGCGTAGCGACGCGACCACAGCCAGACCGACCGGCCCACAGCCGATAACCAGCGGCACGTCGTCTGTTGTCAGGCGCGCCATTTCAACCGCATGCAGGCCGACTGCCATGGGTTCGGTCAGGGCAGCTTTCTGTGTCGGCAGGCCATTCGGGACTTCAATCAACAGCTTTTCACTCAGGCGCATATACTCCCCGTAGCCACCTGGGTTGTCATTTGAATAGCCGACCGTCTCGACACCGGTCGGTCGAATGAGAACCGGCATGGACACCGCGCGGGTGCCGGCTTTGAGAGTGCGGTCCGTGTTCGGCCCGTGGTCAACCACCTCGAAACAGAACTCATGACCCATGACGATGCCCCGGCTGAGGTCCATATTAAACACGCCGTTGGAGCGCTCTGAGACTTCGACCAGCTTCTCCGTATGCTTCAGCGCATGGAGGTCCGAGCCGCAAATCCCACAGGCCAGGGTTTTGACCAAGACCTCGCCCGGTCCGGGCTCTGGAACGGAAATATCTTCAACGGTCAGTTCATGGTTCAGCATCACTACGGCGCGCATAGGAGTCTCCTCTATCTTCGCTGGTCTCTTCTCATTACAGCCGCCCAACTATAAGTCATGGGTGGTGGCACTGTCCAGGTAAGCTGACTGAAAAAGGACCGGAAAATCCGGGATGATTTGACACTCAAGGGGCCGGTATCATACAGTTCAGAACCTGTGGAAGGGAGGCCCAGCATGAAAGTCACCCGCATCTATACGGGTCCGGACAACCAGTCGCATTTTGAGGATGTCGAGATTCCGCTCAAAGACGGGAATGTCGTCGGGCGGCTCTCCGAGCTCATTCCGGCAACCGGCGTGATCTTTCGAGAAACGGGCGGTGACTATGACCTCGATTTTCACAACGCGCCGCGTCGGCAGTATGTGGTCATGCTTGAGGGGGAGGTCGAGATCGAGACTGGCGACGGCACGAAGCGCATTCTGGGCACGGGCGAGATTCTGCTGGCCGAAGATACCACCGGTCAGGGACATATCAGCCGGGCGGTCAACGGCAGGCCCAGAAAGTCGCTGTTTATTCCATTGGCCTAATCAACAATCACCGGCCGTCCCGTTCTTCCCGGACTATGTGGGCCGGTGAAAGGGTGGGACGCACCGGGGTGCGGGCGTGGAGGCGCTGGCGGAGCTCTTCTACGGTCGGATATTCGGCGTGGCGCTGCATCTCCGCAATGAGATAGTCAGACAGCGACTTCCCAGCCAGCGCAGCCCTGGACTTGAGGACCCTATGCAGTGCATCGGGAACGTTTCGCAACTGAATCATTTTCGACATGTGACAAACCTACTTGCATGCTACCACATGTCAATCGAACACGCCCGTTGCGCAGACTCTCCTCAAGGGTCAAGGGATGTGGAGGCGGCGCGCTAGCGCACGAGGGTGGGATGTGATGAATGAAGGAAGCTCGCCATGGAAAAGACACGCCTCAGTGAAAGCGATGTTTGCGCCAAGTACATCACCCCGGCCCTGCACCGGGCCGGCTGGGACGAGGCTGCGCAGATTCGCCGTGAGGTCAGCTTCACCAAGGGCCGCATTATCGTGCGCGGCAAAAGGGGCGATCCGTACCTCTATTTTGGCAAAAGGGGCGATCCGTACCTCTATTTTGCTGTTCCCGAGGGTCCCGAAAACACAGTGGTTTCGGCAGCATACCGGGAACAGCAACTGTCCAGCGATTCCAAAGGGTTAGACCTTGAAAAAGAATCTGTTCCGCTGTTCCCGACCTATAATGGGGAACAGAAAGAACAGCAAATCTGACCATCTCAGACCATGTGGCGAGGCTGTTGGCTGAACGCCTGCGACCCATCCGACCTTCGGAACGCCCTTGAAGCCGCTGACAACATGTCCCATATCCGGGACACTGTTCCTCCGTAAAGCACGCTGAGCCGCATGCCCAACTGCCCAAGAACGCCGCTCAAGGTGGAGAGCCGGGGATTACCGTCTTCCGAGAAGGACTGGTACAAGGTCTCGCGTAGTAAACCAGCCCCTTGGGCGACCTTGGTAAAACCCTTGGATTTAACAACGTTGCGCAGCGCCACCAGCAAGAGCTTGTCATCTCCTTCTTCCAGAACGGCGTCCAAGTACGTGGCGATCTCCTCGGGGCTGCCGGGGTGGTCAGCGATATTAAATGGTCTGGTCCTTGCACTTGCCATAGAGTCACGGGGTTCATTGTATCGTATTCAACGTCTTTTCTCGGTAAATTCTTGTCGGATTTCGGTCACGGTATCCCTGATCTCCGCGGGCAGGGGTTCAAGTTCCTCGCCCAATTCTTCCCGTACAGCGTGCCAGAGCGGCTCCATTGGCTCGGCCAGTCCGGCTTCCTCCATTATCCGCTTGACGCGCGAGCCGTGGCCGGTGGCGACGGCCCGGCTCAACGACTCCGTTAAACCGGGCCGATTTTGTTCCTGGAAATCGTCTCCGCCGATGGACAGAGCATTTTCAAGCTGGTCTAGCGCTTCTGTCCATTGCCCGCGACAAGCCAAGACATCGGAGAGCGTATGAAAGGCGCTCGGATCCTTCGGTGCCAGTTCCACCGCGCGGCGGGCGCACTCCTCGGCCTCCGGCAGACGCTCTTCGTCGCCCTGGCAAAGAATCGTTTCCGCCAGGATGAGCCATACTTCACTGTATGTTGGCCCGATATTGGCCGCATTTCTGCAAGCGGCCTCCGCCTCTCTGTACCTCCCATCCATATACAAGAGACCACTGTCACGTGTCAGCCCGCTCGCAATTAATTGGCGTCGTTCCGACGGGTCATCCGGGCGGACATATTCGGCAACTTGCTCCCAGGCCGTGATAGCTTCATCATAGCATTCCAACTCGGAGAGAATGCTTCCCTTGGCGCCGAGCGCCACGGCGGCCGCGTGACGCAGATCTATCGGGTCATCTGGGCGGACATATTCGGCAACTTGCTCCCAGGCCGTGACAGCTTCGTCACGTCGATCCAACTCGGAGAGAGAAAAACCTTTGGTCATGAGAATCAAGGCAGCCCCCTGACGCAGGTCCGCTGGGTCGTTCACACGGACATACTCGGTAATTCGTTCCCAGATGGCGATAGCCTCTTCATGTCGGCCCAATTCAGTGAGAGCAAGACCCTTGAATATGAGACTTGAGGCAGCCCCCTGACGCAGGTCCGCTGGGTCGTTCACACGGACATACTCGGTAATTCGTTCCCAGATGGCGATAGCCTCTTCATGTCGGCCCAATTCAGTGAGAGCGTCAGCTTTGGTCCCGAGAGCCGTAACGGTCACACCACGCAAGTACACCGAGTCGTTTGGATTGACAAAAGGTATCCGCCCAAGGGCAGTTATCGCATCTTCGAAACGTCCCAGTTCAAACAGTGCCTTGCCGAGCCCGGTCCATGCGGTAGCGTCATTCGGCATTTCTCCGGTTGCCTTTCGGTACGCCGCTTCCGCGTCCGCAAAACGCCGGTCTTTAAACAGCGCGTGACCGCGTTGTATCCAGTCTATAAGGCTACTTGGACTCGATGAATCCTGACTTGGAAAGGTTTTGCTGATTTCCTCGATTACGGGTGCGTGTGGACCGATCATGTTACTAGCAAGGTTGAGCGCTTCGCGTAGCCAATCCTCTCGTCCTTTGAAGTCTTTGTCTCTGGCCACGTAGCCAGCCAAAATACTGAGCCAATTGGATACTTCCCAGGTGGGCAAGCCGTGCTCGCGCAATGCTTCCAGCGTCGCCGGATACATCATCCGCATTCCGGATGGGCCGAAAAGATCGTGAAGGAAGGCGACGAGTCGCTCCAATCGGTACCGGCCTGCACGCGAGAAACGCAGCAGATAGTAGATGTTGTAGAACCGGTCGCTGACTTCATATCGTATCCGCTTTGCTCCCTGTAGCCGGATCTCTCTTGCATAGCCCTTTTCGACAAGTTGCTTGAGTTGGGCGCTAGCGTGCGAGGAGTTTAGATTCGCGGCGTCGGCAACCTCCCTCGCCAGCATCGGCTTCCATCCTTCCGCGAGACAGTGAAATACTTTGCGGGATTGGACCGGTAATTCTTCAATCCGGGCTTTGAAATAAGGCGTCTGTTCGTCGATGAGCCGTTCCAGATCCTCAAAGGCAGAGCCGAGCGGCGATTCGATCAGTAGCCGACAGGCAAGAACCAGCAGACGCGGGTTCCCGCCCGTCAGCCGACGTAGGGTCTCCAGTCGGCCGCTCTCACGACGTAGGGTTTCTAAAATTTCCGGCTTGTCTTCAAGGTCCGCAAGCACTTTAAGTATCTGGAGAGTCTCTTCCTGCCCCAGACCTTCGAGCATGAAGAGCCGGAAGAACTCGTAAAGCGGTTTGCCATAGCCTTGAATGGCTTCAAAGACGGCGTTAGCCGATCCGACCAGTAGGATATCGGAACGCTCAATCAGATTTGCGCGTAGCGCGTGAACTTCACGCTCGTCGTGTAACTGCTCGAAGACAGTATCGAGATTCTCGACGAACAGGATCAATCGTTTTCCGCTTGCCTGGCAAAAGTCCAGGAGCGCTGCGAGTGCATACGCGGCAAGCCGCTCTGTGTCTCTTTCGTCCTGGGCTAGGGCGTCGGCTCTTTCCTCCCATCGTGGATCCCCGGTGGCGCGGGTCAGATGGCGCAGGGCGGCAAGCCAGAAGTCCGCCAAGTTGCCGACACCGTAGCTTTCCTCATAGAACGGGACGGGTTGCCAATCTGCGGCAAGGTCGGGCGATTCTTCAACCGCGTGCAGAAACCGCAACCCCAGGGTGGTCTTTCCCATTCCGCGTGAGCCGATGAGCATCATGTGCTGACACGGCCGTCCGCACGGCTGTTCGCGGATCAGACGGATCATCTCTGCAAGGGTTCCCTTACGAGCGACGAACGATGCCTTCAACTCGTCAGGGGTCAACTGGGCTGGGTTGTAAAGGCGCTGGCGGATCATGACGCGACACTCCCGTGGTATTTCCGCCACCATTCCCGTAGGAGATTCGAGCAGAATTTCAGACGGCTGTCTTCATACTCTATGTAACCGTCGGCCTCCAGATCGCGCAGCACTGACCGGAACGTTTGCTCGCTTTGCTGTCGCAGGTCTTCGAGTTCCGCAAGATTCAAACCGTTCCCTCGCTGGCAGACTCGGCTCAGGATTTCGAGTGCCACTTCGTGTTCGTTCTCGTCAAATGCAATTTCGAGGCGTGCGGCGTAATGGTCCAGATGGGCGGTGCCACTGGCTCCTGCCAGCCGTTCCGCGAAACACCGTTCAATCACTTCCGACGAAACGCGGGAAGACTGACCTTGGCAAGCATAGCGGAGTGCATCAAAGAAGAGTTGCACGTGGTACGGGACGGGGTCCCGCAGCAGGTCTAGGATATGCGCGATAGCTCCTTCGTCGAGATGAAAACTATAATCACCGCCCAGGCCCTTCAGAAATTTGACAGCGGTCGGCCTCTCCCACGAGTCCAGGCGGAACGGGGAGAGGTCATTGATCAATCCCGAAAGGCCAATGCGCCTCAGAACCCCTTCGAGTCCGATTGACCCGCCAACAAGCGTGCGGACTTTGGTGCGCAATTCCGGCGCTTGGCGCCAGGACCGAAGCCGAGACAGCAGCAGTTCGGCGTCACGTTTCCGCTCCTCAGCTTGCAGCATCTGCGAAAGGAGGAGTGGCAGCTCATCAATGATGATCAGAAGATTGCTGCCAGTGCTCGGCAGGCTCGTCAGACGCGCCGTAAGTTGGTCTGCGGCGTGTTCCCACTCACGACCAATCGCCTGTTTGAGCTCGACATGTAATATTCCAGTATCGACACTGGCGGACAGGCGTCCAAAGACATCCTTGATAGCGTTCGAGAATGGAATCGCCTCGAAACGGCTTCGATATTGGGGATTGGCTGCCAGAGCAGCGATAATAGCCGCTATGCAGTCAGCCGGGTCGTCTCCACTTTCAACATCCACATAGATAACATCCCAATTCTCACGGGGCGCGCGGCGGAGTTCCAGCATCAAGCTGGTCTTGCCCACCCGCCTGGGGGCGAGCATCAGAATGTGCTCGCCTTGTTGCAGCTTTTCCCAGAGGCGGTCCAATTCGTAATCTCGTCCATAGAGGTCGTCACCGACGACTGCCTGTCCAGTGATGTTGCGCATATATGAATCTCCTGTGGAGATTTTAGTGTAGCATCACAATAAATGACAAAGATATTTTTGGCAATAGATTTTTTGGCAAAAATTCTGATGTTACTCTTTTGATAAAGAGAAAATACAGATAGGATAAAGGCTTAAAATCGCTCGTGAAGCGTAAGCCACCAAACGGGAGGAATGCGTTTTATCGTTCCGTTCAAGGGGAGGCGAGGCTACGAGGAGAGCCGATCAGATTTCTTTGGGGGACAAAAACATATCCACGAAACCACGAGGGGAAGTCACAGAGACGCCGCTCAGCGCGATTGCTCGTCACGAAAACGTCTTGTTTTCTCGACTGCCAGGGCCATCGCGTCGGGAGCTTTCAATCCAGACTGCGCTCGTGCCTTGGCGACGATCTCCTTGGCGGTGTCGTAGGGTCGGATTCCTCTCAGTTCCAGGCTTTCCTCGATGATTGAATCCATGGAACGATTCTGCCGGCCGCAGCTTCCTTCAGTGCCCGGTGTGTCCGGTCGGCTAAACTGATGGTCAGGCGAGGCATGGGGATACACTCCGATTCATAGGCGATGATTCATTGCTGTCGGCACCATAGCACCACTATATACCATATCGACAATCCACACGCCCCACTCTCTCCTCCTGATTTGCACCGCGCGGAATAAGGTGTCAAACTGCTATACACTCTCTATGAAATGTCCAGCAGAAGCCCAAAATGTAAGAAGAGTGATTTTACGTTCCAAATGATTGAAATTGCTCATTTTGGGCAGAGGATAGAGAGGGAGGTATGGGGGTGTTGACAAAAGTGAGGAAAAAATTCTCATATATGCTGCTGGCGGGTGTCATCATGGCGAGCCCGAGCGCCGTTGCTACGGCCCTCGCCGACTCGGGGCGCTTCTATCTGGGCATCACCGGCACCCCGGAATGGCTGGACACCTCGTACAGAAAGACCGTGGACAATACCAGCCCGCTCAATATGACCTCCCAGAGCGGAAAGGTGCACCGCGACCGCGACTCCGCCGACGCGACCGGGTATGGGTTCGGTTTGCTGGCCGGGTATCGCTGGCCGCTGCTTGACCAGGGGCGGCTCTTCCTGGACAGCGAATTTGATATCGCCTTCCACGGCGAGTCCGCACGTGGGCGGCTCAAGGGTATCGGCGAGTCCGAGGGCCGCAACCAGATGGGCGAGAGCTGGCCCGACGACTGGTCCTTTGCCAAAAATTTCAGCTACGGGCTGACCTTCAAACTGGGAACCAGCCCGCAATTTCTTCAGACGATGATAGGCGATTCGAGCATATACGCCCTGGCGGGTGTACGCCGGGTGGCGACGCGCTTCCGCGTCCGTTTTCACGGCTGTCTCAAAATCGAGTGGTGCCAGCCCGACGAGTTCACGAGCGGCGCCAATACCCATAACGAGAATTTTACCGCGTGGACGAGTGGCGCGGGACTGGAAAAAATGTTCGGCTCGCGGCTCGGCCTCCGGGGCGAGGTGCGCTATACCGGGTATCTGGCCGAAGACTGGGTTTCTTTCAATCTGAAGGATGAAGGGGTCTTTGTGCCGGTGCGGGTCGATAACGACGAGGTCAATCTGTCGCTGACTCTGGCCTGGTATTTTTGACGCGGCCCCAAGCGGCCCTCAAGACCGGGGGAGAGGCGAGTGACACTATGGAAGGGAGCGTGAGACAATGAGCACTGCGCTTGATGGTATCCGGGTGCTGGACTTGACCCATAATCAGGCTGGCCCGTCGTGTGGCCAGATTTTAGCCTGGCTCGGGGCCGACGTGATCAAGGTCGAGCCGCCCGGACGGGGCGATATCGCCCGCGTGAGTCTGAATGACCGGCCGGGGACGGACAGTCTCTTCTTCCTTTTTTTCAATGCCAACAAGCGCAGCCTCGCGCTTGACCTCAAACAGCCGGAAGGCAAGCAGGCCTTTCAAAAACTGGTGGCAACCGCAGATGTCGTGCTGGAGAACTTCGGACCCGGCACGATGGAACGGCTCGGGTTTGGCTATGACCGCCTCAAACAGCTCAATCCGCGCCTGGTCTACGCCAGCATCAAAGGTTTTGGTTCGTCTGGGCCGTATAGCTCGTTCAAGAGTTTTGAACCCGTCGCCCAGGCGATGGGCGGCTCGATGAGCGTAACCGGTTTTCCCGACAATCCGCCCACCGTCACCTGGTCGTGTGTGGGAGACTCGGGCACCGGTATGCACTGCGTCATCGGCATCCTGGCCGCCCTGATGCAGCGCCACACCACGGGAGCCGGCCAACAGGTCGAAGTGTCCATGCAGGACGCGGTGGTGAATCTGGTTCGGGTCAGCCTGCGCGACCACCAGCGCAATGGAAAACCGGTTGAACGCACGGGCAATCAACTCGGGTTTGTCCCCGCCACAACGTATCGTTGCCATCCCGGCGGGCCCAACGACTATGTGTTCATTATTGCCCAGCAGCAGATGTGGGACCCCTTGCTGTGCGCCATACAACGGGAAGACTTGATTGACGACCCACGCTATCACACCCCCGAGGCCCGGGTTGAGCACGCCGCTGAAGTGAATGCTTTTATCGAAGCATGGACATCGAGCAAACCGAAACAGGAAGTCATGCAGATTTTAGCCGAGGCCGGGGTGCCGTGCGGGGCGTGTCAGGACACGGGCGAAGTCATGAACGATCCCCATTTGCGCGCACGGGACATGATTCTCGAACTCGATCATCCCACGCGCGGCACGTACACCATGGCCGGCAATCCCATCAAGCTGGCGGCCTCGGATGTTCCGCTACGGCCTGCGCCCCTGCTCGGCGAGCATAGTGCTGAGGTCTTAGCGGAACTCGGCTATGACGAAGAAGCCATCGCGACGATGCGAGAAGCTGGGCTGATCTAGTGCCTCACCCAATTCTCTTCACGCACAGAAAGGGACAGCTCGAGAGGACTGTCCCTTTTTTTGTACACACGCTCCTAAAAATCTCTTGCAAAAATCGAGCAAGACGCCGTATCGTAGCAGCACCAGAAGGTTCTCGGGGAGTTTTTGTCCAATAACCGTCCCAAACAAGGAGGGTGTTTTATGGCGGAATATGGTGTCATTTCGGCGGATTCACATTTCGTAGAACCTATAAACATCTGGCAGGAGCGGATCGATAAGAAGTTTCGAGATAAGGCTCCGCATACAGTGAAAGACCTCCACGGGAAAGAGGGCGAGTATTTTGTCTGCGAGAATATTACGCCCTTTCCAGTGGCTGCGTTTTTTGGTGCGGGCGTGCCGTCAGAAGATCTCCCTGAACATAATAAAAAAGGCATGGATCAGGCCCCGGCCAGTGTATGGGACCCAGCCGCCCGGCTGAAAGACCAGGACCGTGACGGTGTGGTTGCCGAGGCGATCTACACCTCCATGGGGATGCCGCTCTACATGCTGGACGATGCAGAACTGCGGTTCTCCTGTTTTCGCGCGTATAATGACTGGTCGGCAGAGTATTGCAGCCATGATCCGAAACGGCTGCTGCCACTCGGACTGATTACCTTGGAAGACATTGATGCCGGGGTAAAAGAGCTTGAGCGCTGCGCCAAAAGAGGCGTCAGAGGAGCGATGATTTGGGCCGAGGCGCCGGACGATCGGCCGTACAGCCATACCGACTATGATCCCTTCTGGGCGGCGGCATCAGATCTCAACATGCCGCTCTCGCTGCACATCCTGACGGGCCGAAAGGGGACCGGAGTCGATTTCTTTAGCGGCAACCTCGCCCTCCAGGCCACCACGCTGTACCACGAGGTCGAGCGGTCCTTGGCGGTCTTTGTCCTTGGCGGTGTCCTGGAGCGTTTCCCCAAACTCAAGATCGTTTCGGCTGAGAACGACGTCGCTTGGATGTCGTATTTTATGTGGCGTATGGATCTCATACACGGGCGGTTAGGATCTATGGGAACGACGGCGAAGTTGAGCCTCAAGCCGAGCGACTATGTTCGGCGGCAGGTGTATGCGACCTTTATTAATGAGCCGTTGTTTATCCGGACGCTTGACATCTATGGTCCGGACAATGCCATGTGGTCGTCGGACTATCCACATACGGCCGCGACCTGGCCGCGTTCTCAGGACTTTATTAATGAGACGTTCAATGAGCTCTCAGCAACCGACCGGCGTAAGATTGTGCACGACACCGCGGCGAAGCTGTACAATATTGAAGTCTGAATAACCGTATTCAAAACAAGGAGGGCGTTATGGATATCGGTTTACTCTTTCCCTTTCGGAATCCCCCCCAATGGCGCAAGCCGTTTCCCCAATTCTATGCCGAGCAATTACGTCAGGCCCAGGTGGCCGAGGAACTCGGCTATGACACGATCTGGCTGACGGAACATCACTTTGCTGAAGACGGCTACTCGCCCTCGCTGCTGCCGATTGCCGGGACGCTGTCCGCGATGACGAGCCGGGTGCGTATTGGAACATTTCTGATCCTCTTGCCCCTGCACAACGCCGTGCGGGTTGCTGAGGACGCGGCGGCAACCGTGGAGGGCGCTTTGACCTGGGGCTGGGACAGGGGTATGCCCCTGTCGAGTTTGCCGGTTATGGTATTCCGCGCAAGGAGCGCGGCTCGCGCATGGAGGAGGGAGTTGAGGTCATCCGGGGCATCTGGACCCAGGATCCCTTCTCCTATGAGGGCAAGCACTACCAGTTGAAAGAGATTCGCCTTCAGCCCAAACCGGCCCAGAGCCCACATCCGCCCTTGTGGATCGGTGCCAACGCGCCAAAGGCGGTCGAGCGGGCCGCGCGTCTGGGCTGTCACTTTCTCGGCGGAGGAACCTCAGCGGTCCAGGAAGCGTACGATGCCGCGCTGCGCCGGCATGGGCGCGACCCGAAGGATTACCATGCTGCCCAGTTGCGCTGGGCGTATGCCGCCCCAAGTCACGATCAAGCCTGGGATGAAGCCCAGGATCATCTCCACTACATGCTGAGTTGGTATGGTCGTTGGCTGGCCGAGGCCAAGGATTTCCCTGGGGCTGAGCAGTTCAGCCAACTGCCGCCTCCAGCCGAGTTGCGGGAGCATCCCGAGCGCTTGCTCGCCAGCCCCATGATCGGTACCCCGGAAGAAATCGGGCAGGAGATTGAGCGGTTTACCCAGGAAGTGCGCACCACGCATCTTGTCCTGGGCATGCACCTGCCCGGCCTCGACCCGGCCAAGAGCCAGCGCTCAATGGAACTCTTCGCCAAAGAAGTGATACCCGGACTCCACTGAATAAGTGAAAAAAAGGCGGCGGCGGGACTCTACCGGTTTGTCTCCAGCCATTTCTTGAAATCGTCCACCACGCCGCCCTGCCACAACGAAACGCCGGCACGGTAGGCGGCTCGGGCGATCATATGCGCCCCAACCGGGGCGGTCAGAAAGAGAAAGAGAACAATCAGGGACTCTTTCAGGCCCGAGGAGAGCCCCAGGTAGCGCAGGTAGAGCAGCGAGGCCAGGACCACCCCGGCCACGCCAAACGTGGTGCTCTTGCTCGTTGCGTGCATGCGCGTGTAGACATCTTTCAGCCGTAACAGGCCAAAGGTCCCGGTCAGGAGAAAAAACAGGCCGAGCAGCAAGAGGACGCTAACCAGGACGTCGAGTATGTAGGGGACTTCCATCAATGACCGTTCCTCTCAGCAGATATTTGGCTGCCGCGACTGTCCCTAAAAATGAGAGAATGGCGAGAACCAGGGCCACGTCGATATATATCGCACTCTGAGCCCGAATCGAAACAACGATAATAGCGGCCACCAGATTGATCGCAATATTATCCAGGGCCACAACCCGGTCGGGAATCGTGGGACCACGCAGGGCACGATACGCACTCAGTAAGATCGAGAGCGTGATACCAACCAGCACGATGACAGAAACAAATGGCGTAATCATTGGGCAATGAGCAGGAGATGGCGTTCAAAGCCGTCTTTAATGATGCGGATTTCTTCCTCCACATCATCGACATCGAGAAAGTGAATAAATAAAAACTGCCGATCTAGACTCACCTCGACCGACAGCGTTCCCGGCGTCAGGGTAATCATATTCGCCAGCAAGGTAATCAGGACATCGTTCTGCAAGGACAGCGGGTAGGCGACAATGCCGGGCCGTATGGCGAGCTTCAACGCCAGGACCTGTCTGACCACGGTCCAATTGGCAATCAGGAGTTCCTTCGTAAAGAAGAGAGCGAGGCGTACGCTCAGCGCGGCCTTGCGGAAATAGCGGCGCTCTTGGTGAAAGGAGCGGGGGAAGAACAGCATGGCCAAGAGGCCGACCAGAAAGCCAATCACGAACTGACGCAAGGATATCTCGTCGTGCAGCAGGCACCAGGCAAGGGCCAGGATGACGTTAAAGAAAAAACGAGTCACCATAAGAAGACCTCGCACTCAAAAGACGTCCGCTCCCAGGACGGCCGCAATATACACACGCGGGTCAGCGACTTGTGCCGCAGCGGTCTGGGCTACGCTGTACAGTATACCCGGAAACAGCCCAATCCCAACAATAAAAAAGACGAGCAGGACAATACCGGGGAAGAGGGGCCAGAGTGATACGGGCCGGCGGTCGCCCATCTCTTCGCCCCAGAAGACTCCGTTCCAGATTTTGAGCATGGAGGCCAACGTCAGGAGGCCGCCCAGGAGCCCAATCCCCACATAGCCGTAACGACCAATTTCCACCCCTGCCTGCAACACGATAAATTTACTGAAAAACCCAGCCAGCGGAGGAATGCCGGCAAGGCTCAGGGCCGCCAGCAAAAAGAGAACGCTCAGGGGTATGGAGTGGGATTGCAGGCCCCCCACCGCTTTGAGGTGGGTCGTACCGGTTGCTGCCTGCACGACGCCGGCAATCAGGAAGAGAGAGGACTTCGCCAGGACGTAGGGCACCATATAAAAGAGGGCACCGGCCAATGCCTGCGGCGTCAACAGGCCGATACCCAGAATGAGATAGCCGATCTGACTGATGATGTGGTAGGACAAAATCCGCTTCATGTCCGTCTGGGACAGCGCCCCAAAAACGCCCAGGAGCATGGTCAGGGCAGCCAGAATCAGCAGCAGTTCATGGGTCAGGGCCGGGTTATGGCGGAAGATCAGCGTAAAGGTCCGGAAAATGGCATACACGCCGACCTTGGTCAGAATCCCGCCAAAGAATGCGCTCAAGCCCGCTGAGGGCTGGAAATACGGGCCGGGCAGCCAAAAATAGAGCGGAAAGATGGCCGCCTTGGTACCGAACACAAACAAAAAGATCAGAGCCAGGATAGTCAGCGTCGGGTCCAACTCCCCGGACGTTGTCTGAATCTTATAGGCCAAGTCCGCCATATTGAGCGTGCCCATCGTCCGGTACAGAACCGACAGACTGATCAGAAAAAAGGTCGAGGCGATCAGGTTGATAACCACGTATTTGACCGTCTCTCGCAGTTGGCCGGGTTGTGAGCCAAGGGCCAGGAGCGCAAACGACGCGATCAGCAGGATTTCAAAAAAGACGAACAGGTTGAACAAATCTCCGGTGAGAAAGGAGCCGTTCACGCCCATAATGAGAATAAAGAAGAGGGGATAATAAAAATGCTCCTGGTGCTCCTGTTCTACTGTGCGCAGCGAGAAAATCACCACCGCCACCCCAATTGTCATGGTCAGGACGACCATGGTCATACTCAGGACGTCGGCAACCAGGATAATGCCGTAGGGCGCGGCCCAGTTACCCATACGCAGCACGACAATCCCCTGCTGGCCCTCTTGCAGCAGAGAGAGCAGGCCCACGACGGATAGCCCCCACAGCCCCAGACTGACAGCGAGGCTCACCCCGCGCTGAAAGATGTCCCATTTATGAAAGGCAGCGAGAAGAGCTGCCGCGACAACCGGCCCAATAATAAACAGGACGAACAGGTCTGGCGGTATCATATCTTTTTGCGGGGGAGGTTTCCCCCGAGCCCCCTCACTCTTCTCCCCCCGCCAGTTCGTCCACTGCATCCGATCCGTACACCTGTCTGACCCGAAAGGCCAAGACCGTGGCAAAGGCCGTCATACCAAAGCTGATCACAATCGCGGTCAAAATGAGGGCCTGGGGGAGTGGGTCAACGTACGGTGCCTCGGTCGTGAGCAGAGGAGGATTGCCCCGCTTCAGACCGCCCGAGATCATGAGCGCGAGATTGGCCGCGTGTGAGTATAAGGACAAGCCCACGACCACCCGTAATAAATGCCGCTGCAGGATCAAATACGTCCCGCAGCCAAAGAGGACACCGATCACGCTGATAATTACGAATTCCACGGATTAATCCTCAGCAATGGCCCGAATAATGCCCAGCGAGGTGCCAACCACGACCAGGTACACCCCGATGTCAAAACCCATGGCGGTGGCCAGTTCAACATCACCGAGCAGCGGAAAAGTATAATGGCCGATCGCGCTGGTCAGAAACGGATAGCCAATAAATACAGAGCCAAGACCCGTGCCGGCGGCCAGCAGGAGCCCGACCGCAACTACCTGGAGCGGCTTCCAGGGCATCTCGCGCGAGAAGGATTCCGCGTGAAAAGCCATCATCTGAAACGTCATCGCCACCGCGGTGAGCACACCGGCGATAAATCCGCCCCCCGGCGCATTATGGCCGCGTAGCAACAGATAAAGGGCAAAGACCAGCATCAGATGGAGGGTGAGCCGGGCAAACGACTGAAGAATCGGCGAGGGGAAGGACACCATAAACATAGTGCCCAAGGGCTGCTGCCCACGGACGCCCAGCTCGACCAGGGCGAGGACGCCAAGGACGGCAACGCTGAACACCGTAATCTCTCCCATGGTATCAAAGCCACGGAAATCAACCAGAATCACGTTGACCACGTTGTACCCGCCGGCCAACAGATGACTGTTCGCCAGATAGTAGGACGGAATAACGGAAGGGATGGAAGGACCGACATTCGCCGCAAAAAGTAGCAGGCCCACCACGAGACCCGTGCCCACACTGATACCGATATTAAGCAGGCGCGCGCGCGGGGCGTATGGCTGCGGCCTGATCATCGAGAAGTAGCGCAGAACCAGGAGAAACAGGACGAGGCTGACCGCTTCGACCAAGATCTGCGTTAAGGCCAGGTCCGGCGCACTGAAAAGTACAAAAAAGATCGACATGAGCGAGCCGACCAGACCGAGTGACAGCACGAGAACAATCCGCGAGCGAGTCCGGCAGCACATGATACCGGCGACCGCCATCAGTCCGGCCAAGCCAAGCTCATGGTATTCCGGGCGGACGATATCCACCCGGAGAGCCATCTCCTCAAAGAAATTCCACAAGGGAATGCTGAGCCCCACGATGAGGGCGACCAGGAGATAGCGGATATAGTCGGTCACCGAGCCGGTCATGTAGAGCGCCCGTGTCCAATGGAAGAGATGAGTGAAGCCGGTCAGGCCGTCGGTGTACACCCGGTTGAACGAATACGCAGCCCGGTACTCGCGTGCAGCCTGAAGAAAACGCTGCCGCAGCAAAAAGGCGCCGCCCCCCAGGACAATCGTCAGCACACTCAACCCCAGAGCCGGAGTCAGACCGTGCCACAAGGCAAGATGAAGCTGAGGTGGAGCCCCGTGAATCACACGAAAAGCCGGCGTCACCAGGGCTTCAGCCAGACCGGGAACGAGCCCGAATAGCACGGCCAAGCCGCTCAGAACGACAATTGGCGCAATCAGACCAAGTGTAGAGTGATGCTCAGCATGAGGGGAGGAATGCGGTTGCTCAGACGGATGGGAGGCCGGGGCGAAAAATGTCCCGTGAAAGAAAATGAAAGAGTACAAAAAAGTCAGACAACTGGCAGTGACGGCCAGTGTTGTGAGGAGCAGGTTCGCTTCGAGGACGCCCTCATAGAATAATTCTTTACTCAGGAAGCCGCCCAGGGGCGGCAGGCCGGCCATGGACAGTGAGGCCAAGGTCGCCGCCAGCGTTAAGGTTGGCATGAGGGGACGCAGGCCGCCGAGCCGGCGCAGGTCGCGTGTCCCTGCTTCGTGCTCGACCGTCCCGGCCGTCAGAAACAGCGCGCCCTTAAACGCCGCATGGTTGAGGATATGCAGGACGGCCGCAAAGAGCGCGATTTCGGTTTGCAGGCCGAGGAGGAGGACGATCAACCCCAATTGGCTCACGGTTGAGTTGGCCAGCAGGGCTTTGAGATCGACCTGCTTGCAGGCCAACACCCCGCCCCACACCAGGGTGACTGTCCCCACGCTGGTCACCGTGGCGGACCAGGTTGGATCATCTGCAAATAACGGCGTCAGCCGAGCGATCAGATAGAGACCGGCTTTGACCATGGTGGCGGCGTGCAGATAGGCGCTCACCGGGGTCGGTGCCTCCATGGCCGACGGCAACCAGATGTGGAACGGAAACTGGGCCGACTTGGCGAAAGCACCAACCAAGAAGCACAGCCCTGCTGCCGTGGATATGGAGGAGGAATTTGCCAGCAGGACCGACAGCTCGAACGTCCCATGCTCGGCATATACGGCTAAAATGCCGAACAGCATGACCAGACCGCCGATCGCCGTCAGACCGAACGCCTTGATCGCTCCTTCACAGGCAGCAGCCCGATGTGAGCGGAACCCGATGAGCAGAAACGACGAGACGCTCGTCAATTCCCAGAAGACTAGCAATAAGATCAGGTTGTCGGCCAGCACAACACCCATCATGGCGGCGTTGAACAAGAGCAGGAAACGGTAGAGGCGGGACAGCGTGGGATCGTCAGCCATGTAGAACGCGGCATAGATGAAAACAAATACGCCCACGCCTGAGATCAGACCGGTGAAGAGCCAGCTCAGGCCGTCCAGACTGAAACTCACATACAGCCCCAGGCTCGGAGCCCACGGCCAGGAGCACTGAATCCCTTCCCCTGCCTGGACCGTTGCCCAGAGCGAGATGACGATCAGCAGTTGAAGAATCGGGACCAGGGCATAGGCCGGCGCCAGACGCTGGCGCCACCGCTCCGGCCATGACACGAGTGAGCCGAGTAACGGGAGGAGAATCAGGCTGATGATGAGGAATCCAGGCACTCCGTTCACCTCTCCATGCTTACTGGTTGCGGAACAGTCTGAGCAAGGGACCCGAATCCCCAACCCCTAATCCCTAACCCCCAATGAAATAGCCTGCCTCCTCGGATGTGTCTAACCCGTATGCAACGACTCATGTCCCTGTTGGTGTCCGATATATTGTGGGCTTTTCCATCTTTCTGATTCTCTCTACAACTCAGACTTATACGCGAGGACCAAAACTTTGGGCCGATTATCTGTAATAAGCGGGAGGTGATGAAATGACAGATCAAACACGCATAGCCAGCTATGGCGACAACGAGAGTGTCCTCGTAGACGAAGTGAACGGAGGCGAGGGACTCTTTGTCGTCACAATGAATAACCCTAAGGAATTTAATGTACTCAGTAGCGGTTTTATGCGCGCGATCGCAGAAGCTTTCGACGGCATAACAGCCTTGCGCAACCCTGACCCCAATAATGACAGAGTCCGCGCTGTGATTTTACGTGCCGCGGGCCGTGCGTTTACCGTTGGTCTCGATATTGGAAAGCTGGATGAATATCTGGAAGCGGGAATCACTCCCGCTGGCGATCCGTTTCGGGCGATGTGGGAGTGCCCTTTCCCAATTATTGGTGCAGTCAATGGGCCAGCGGTGACGGGCGGCTTCGAGATCGCGTTGTGTTGCGATGTTTTACTTGCCTCGGAGCGTGCAGTGTTTATGGACAATCACGCGAAATATGGGGTACATCCCGGACGCCGTATTTCGCAGCGGCTCACCCAGGTCTGTGGTATGAATAACGCCAAGCTAGCGACCATGGCAGCGTATCCGATAGACGCTCAACTCGCTTTTAACTGGGGGTTGGTGCAACAGGTGTTTGCGACTAACGAAGAACTGGACCGCGAGAGCTTGAACATCGCGCGTCTCATGTCACAAAACCATCCGGTAATGGTGAAACGCTATAAGGACCTGCTCGAACGCGGAGCACTCGACAGCTACCGGGCTGGTCTTGCATTGGAAGAAAATTCAGAGAAGACTTACTACGATGACCTCACCGACGTGGCAGCCTCACTCAAGGACGGAGCGGAGAAATTCCAGGCCATGCTCCGTTGGGTTGCTGAGCGCGATTAACAGCATAAGATAGCGCCAGGGACGGCCTGAGCGCCCTTAAGTACCCGGAAGAGTCCTATCGAAGAATACACGGACAGATCGCCCTCTGCCTGAGGGAGAGGGGAAACAGGAGGGAAGTGGCTGGCTGTGCTTCGGGATGCCGAAGGTTATATGGCAGACTGGAAGCAGAATGAAGACGGGATCTTTCTCTTATTAGAGAACTACTGTCCGATTTGTGCTACCGCCCAACAATGTCAGGACTTGTGTCAGTCCGAACTCGATGTATTTCAAAAAGCACTTGGTAGAACGGCTTCAGTCGAACGAACAGACTACATCCTGGCGGGTACGCGCCGGTGTACCTATCTGATTCGTCAGAAACGTAAGGAAAGTATGTAAAGGATGTCGTATGCCCATGAATATCCTTGGCATGATCGGTGTGGCCCCACCGGCTAGCGGGGCTACGGTACACGTTATTGGTGGTGGTATTGATCGGGAGTACCTACGCCGTTTTGCCCAGGCGCATGAGCAAGCCGGTTTTGACTCCGTATTAGTCGGCTACACGTCCTCCTCTGCCGAAGGCTTTCAAGTGGCCCAATACGCTGCCGCCCACACCGAACGGCTCAACTTTCTGGTCGCCCACCGTCCTGGCTTTGTCATGCCGACCCTCGCTACGCGGACTGGCCGCCACGTGCGATACACTGATAGGCGGACGGCTGTGGCTACACATTATTTCGGGGACAGCCGATGCTGAGCAACAACGTGACGGTGACTGGCTCAGTCATGACGAGCGCTATGTCCGGACAGAAGAATATCTGGAGATCCTGCGCCGGATGTGGGCGTCTGATAAGCCATTCAACTTTGAGGGACGCTATTATTCAGTCAAGAAAGCTTTCTCTGAAGTCCGCTCCGCCCAGCAGCCCCATGTGCCCATCTATTTTGGTGGGGCCTCCGACGCTGCGATTCAGGTTGGAGCCAGGCATGCTGATGTGTATGCCCTCTTTGGCGAGCCACGCGCCTCGCTGAAAGCCATGATGGACCGTATCTCCGCAGAAGCGGCACGGTATAACCGCCAGCCCCGTTTTAATGTGTCTCTACGGCCGATTATTGCGCCGACTGAGGGAGCAGCCTGGGACAAGGCGCGTGGGGTCCTGGCTCGTTTAGAAGAATCTAGCCCCCAGTTACCGCTCAAAGTCGAAGCCGAGTTTAGCCGTCGCCTGACCCGGTTGGCTGACGAGCAAGAGGTCTATGACGAACGCTTATGGATGGGCTTAGTGAAGATCTCCGGGGCAAGCGGTAATACCACTGCATTGGTCGGGACTCCTGAGCAAGTCGCGGAATCCATCGCCGCCTATTACGACTTGGGCATGCGCGGCGTGCTCATCCGTGGATTTGACCCGTTTAATGACGTCACGGAATTTGGCCAAGAGCTCATCCCGAGAATCCGGGCGCTGGTGGCTGAGCGTGAGGCACAAGCCGCCTAGCATAGAAGGAGAGAGGCGTATGGCCCTAGCAGAGAAAGTGGCGCTCGTGACCGGCGCGTCACGGGGTATCGGTCGAGCCGTTGCACTCAAACTGGCCCAAGAAGGGGCGCATATAGCCGTTCATTACAATCAAAACCAGGAAGCGGCCGAGCACACCCTGGCGACCCTGCCTGACGGCCCTCATCAGATCTTTCAAGCCGACCTTGCCGACGCACAGGCCGTGGAGGCGCTGATGTCTGCCGTGCTCAGCCAAATGGGCGGACTCCAGATTGTTGTGAACAACGCCGCTATCAACGAGTGGCAGCCGCCGCTTCGGGTTGACTACGAGGTATGGAACGACGTGTGGCAGCGTTCGCTTGATACGAACCTGGTCGGCCCGGCCAATGTGATGTTCTGGGCCGCCCGGCATATGGCGGAACACGGCGGAGGGCAAATGGTGAATATCTCCTCACGGGGCGCTTTTCGGGGAACGCCAAAAGCGCCTGCCTACGCGGCGAGTAAGGCCGCCCTCAACGCTATGAGCCAATCGCTGGCCCAGGCCTTCGCCCCGCATAACATCTTTGTGTATGTTGTCGCGCCGGGCTTTGTGGAAACCGATATGTCCGCATCCATTCTTGCCAGTCCCCGCGGTGAAGCCATCCGCCAACAGAGCCCACTCGGCCGAGTGGGCAAGCCAGAAGAGGTGGCTGCCATCGTCGCCTTCCTCGCCTCAGGCGAAGCAAATTTTGCAACCGGGACAATTGTCGATGTGAATGGCGCTTCGTATACGAGGACGTAATGCGGTATTGTATTCCTCCTGGGAGTTGAGCTGTGCTAGAAAGAAAGGCAATGGGCAACGATATTATCGAACTGCTTGAAAGCCATTCTGAAGCGCTCAGGGCTCATGGAGTGAAAAAAATAGGGATCTTTGGGATGAGGCCGACGTGAAGAGCGATGTGGATGTGTACGTCGAGTTGAACGAGGCGCAGCGAACTTTTAGAAACTTCAACGCCATATACGAAATACTAGAAACGGCGCTACAGCGACAGATCGACCTGGTAACAGATCAGGCGCTCTCGGAGCGAAAGGCGAAGATTATTCTACCGACAGTTCGCTATGCCTCGCTTGGTCACTGAACTCTTACGCGACATCCTCGAAGAAACTGCGTTTCTGATTGAGCATGTGAATCAGCTCTCTTTTGCTGACTTCCTCGATAACGAACAATCAAAACGCGCCTTTGTCCGAAGCCTGGAGATCATTGGGGAAGCAGCTAAACGGATCCCTCAAGATATTAGAGACCTTGATCAAGATATTCCATGGAGAAGCATAGCGGGAATGCGTGACCGGCTCATTCATGACTATACCGGGACAGACTATGGTATCGTGTGGGATGTTGCCATTCATGAGGCCCCTGAGTTGGCGGAGCGTATCAACCTGCTTCTGCGGTCTTTGGAAGAAGACTAACGCCCATCAGCCCCCGCCGCCCGCACCAACCGAAACAATTTCTCCGGAGTCATCGGAATCTCGTTGATCTCTATGCCCAGGTGAGCCAGGGCGTCGGAGACCGCGTTGGCAATCGCGGCCGGCGCACCGATGGTGCCGCCTTCTCCCATGCCGCGAAATCCGCCCAGCGTAGTCGGGGAGGGCGTTTCAATGTGATGGACTTCTATGGGCAGGAGTTCGGAGGCGGTTGGGACGAGGTAGTCCATCAGCGAGCCGGTCAGCAGTTGACCTTCGTCGTCGTACACCACTTCTTCATACAGAGCGGCCCCAATGCCCTGGGCCACACCGCCGCGGACCTGGCCATCAACGATCAGCGGGTTAATGATACGCCCGCAATCTTCAACCACAATATAGCGCTTGATTGTGACCGCGTACGTCTCGGTATCGACCTCCACGACCGCAGCGTGAGTGGCGCTTGAAGCCGTCCCAAAGAACGGATCGTAGAAGCGGGTGACCTCCAGCCCCGGTTCCATGTCTTTGGGCAGCCGTCGCAGACCGGCATAGGCCGTCTTCGCGACATCACGAAAAGGCAGACGGCGCTCCGGCTTGTCACGCAGGAAAACCTGGTTGTCTCGAATATCCAGATCGGCCGGATTGCTCTCCATCATGTGGCCGGCAATCTTCAGCGCCTTTTCCTTGAGCGCCTGACCCGCCCGTATGGCCGCGCCACCGGCTAACACGGCGCTCCGGCTGGCATAGGTTCCCGTTCCTTGGGGCGCGAGTGCGGTGTCGCCGCAGATCACCCGAACACTGTCAAAGGAAACGCCCAGCGCGTCCGCCACCACCTGGGCCAGCGCGGTCTCATGGCCCTGCCCCTGAGGGGCGACGCTGAAGGTGGCGATGACGGTCCCGGCCGGATCGACGCGCAGGAAGGCGGCCTCGGTTCCGGTCGCAATCGGCATGCCCGGTGAGACGGGAATAGCCGACCCTACCCCGGTCAGTTCGATATAGGTGGCAAAGCCAACGCCGACCCATCGCCCCGCGGCGCGTGCCTGCACGCGCCACTGTGCGGTCGCGTCAGAATCCAGTACGTCCCGCGCCTTTTGCATGCACTCGGTCAGGCTGGCTTGATCCCACACAAGGCCGGACGGCGTTTTGTACGGAAATTCGTCGGCCCGGATATAGTTCTTGAGCCGCAGTTCGGCCGGGTCCAGGGCCAGCCGGCGCGCGGCCCGGTCCATCAAACTTTCCAGCACAAAGGTCGTAATCGGACGGCCCACCCCACGGTACGGTCCCATCGGCGCCTTACACGTGGCCACCCCGCGATTGCGTCCCCGATAGTGCGGCATCCGGTATGGGCCGGACAGAAAGCTGATGGTTTGGATCGGCTCAACCGTGGCCGTCCAGGGATAAATGGAGTACGCGCCAATATCCGTTGTCACGTCTGCTCTGAGACCGATAATGGTGCCGTCAGCCTGAAGGCCCAGTTCAGCATCCACGATTTCATCCCAGGCCTGCGTCGATGTCTTGAGGTCTTCCTGTCGGTCGCTGATCCATTTCACCGGCCGTTTCAGCAGTCGGGCGACCACACACAGAACAATCTCTTCGGGATAGAGTGAAGACTTGGCCCCGAACCCGCCCCCCACGTCGGCGGCGACCACGCGAATACAATGCTCGGGCATATCCAGCAGATCGGCCAAGGCATCCCGGAGTAGGCCCGGACATTGGGTGGCGGAACGCAGCGTAAGCTCCTCCGTACCGGCATGGTAGTCAGTCAGACAGCCACGATTTTCCATACACACGGTGGCGTGTCGCTGAAACCGGAACCGATCACGTACCCGCACTGCTGCACCGGCGAGTGCCGCATCTACATCGCCTCGGGCAAACTCGCGCGACAAGAGGACATTACTCCCGGCTTCGTCATGCAGCAGGGGTGCATCCGGCTGGGCTGCGTCCGGTGCGTTGGCCACGGTCGGCAGCGGGTCGTATTCAACGCGAATCCACTCAATGGCGTCTTCGGCGAGATAGCGATTTTCCGCAATGACCACGGCGAGCGCTTCGCCGACATACCGCACCTTGTCAACGGCCAAGGGTGGGAAGCTGGTCTCCTTGTACTCCCGCATTTTTGAGGCGGCGCGAACCGGTTTGACCAGCGGAACAAGGTCTTTGCTGGTGAGGACGGCGACAACGCCCTCACGCGTCTGGGCGGCTGAGATATCGAGTTGGGTGATCCGTGCGTGCGCATACGGACTGCGCAGAAAGGCGGCATGGAGCAGACCCGGCGGGTGATGATCATCCACATACGCGCCCTGGCCGGTCAGCAGACGTTGATCTTCCCGTCGCTTCACCCGTGCACCAACGAATTTGGGCGTCAACTCTTCCACGCTACTCCCTCAGCCCAACACATCCCCTCCTCGGAGGGGTGGCGCGTAGCGCCGGGGTGGGTTTCCTGTCCCGCTCCATCCTCATTGCCCCTCTCCGCGTGACTTAAGCGTCTCTGCCGCGGCCTGAACAGCCTCAACAATCCCCTGATAGCCCGTACAGCGACACAGCACCGCGGATAAGCCCGCGCGGATTTCTGCCTCGCTCGGCGTCGCGTTTGTCTGGAGCAAATCATACGCAGTCATGAGCATCCCCGGCGTACAGAAACCGCACTGAAGACCGTGGTGTTCCCAAAAGGCTGCTTGCAGGGGATGGAGTTGGCCAGTCTTTCCTGGGAGCGCGGGCGGCTCGCCCGCTTGAGGGGCCAAGCCCTCAACGGTCATCAGTTCCGCGCCATCGGCCTGAACGGCCAGCATTAGACACGAGCGGGCGGCTTCGCCATTGATGAGGATCGTACACGCCCCGCAGATGCCGTGTTCACAGCCGACATGAGAGCCGGTCAGGCCCAAGTCTTCACGCAGAAAATCGACCAGCAGTTTGCGCGGCTCCACCTGCCCCCGGTGCTCCGTGCCGTTTACGCGGAGTGTGATCGGTCTCGCCTGACTGTGTTCGTTCGGCTCGCTCATGCCCTGCGCTCCTGGCCGCGCTCGAGTGCCCGCTGAATCGCCCGACGGGTCAGCACCTCGGTTAGATGACGCCTAAAATCTGTGGAGGCGTGAATATCGCTATCGGGTTCAACGAGTTCGGCTGCCTTGGCTGCCGCCCGCTGAATGCCCTGTTCAGTCACGCCCTCCTGCACCAGGATATCCTCTGCGGCACGCAGACGAATTGGAGTTGGCCCGACTCCAGCGGCAGCCAGACGCGCGGTCCGACACTGCTCGCCCTCCGCATCAATCACGCCAGCAACGCCAACGAGGGCGAAATCTCCGTGCCGCCGGGCAACTTCTTCGAACGCCCAACCGCTTGTTGGCGGAGTGGGTGAAAAGCGGATTTCGGTGACGACCTCGTTCGACGCGAGAGCGGTTGTCAGATAGCTTACGAAAAATTCTTCGGCAGAGATGCTTCGCTGTCCGCTCGGTCCCTGAAGGATCAGTTCAGCGTCTAAAACCAGCGCAACAGTGGGATACTCCGCCGCGGGGTCGGCATGGGCCAGGCTACCGCCGATGGTGCCGCGGGTGCGGATGGGCAGATGGCCGACCAGCGTGGTTGCCTCATACAGCAACGGAAGCTGGCGGCGCACCAGCTCCGAAAACTCAATCGTTCTCTGACGGGTCAACGCGCCAATGCAGACCTGTCCGTTCTCTTGCCGCAGATACGATAAATCTGCCACGCGGTTGATATCGATCAGGGCGGACGGATAGCTCAGCCGAAAATTCAGTAGCGGCATCAGACTCTGCCCGCCGGCCAATACTTTTGCGTCGTCTCCATAGCGCTCCAGGAGAGCGAGCGCTTCGTCAAGCTGCGTCGGCGCGTGGTAGGCAAACGGCGGCGGCTTCATCCTGCTCTGGCTTGTATCCGGCTCGGTTCGGGTGGTAAAGGGTGCAACACTACACGCAGAAAGGAGTCTTATGACAATGACAAACCAACAAGAGGACATTCAACAATTCTACGCAAGCTATCTGGATACGTTTCACTCGGGAGAGGCCAAGGCGATGGTGCCGTTCTACCGCGCGCCTTGTCTGTTTATTGCAGACCAAGGCGTAACCCTGCTTTCAAGCGAGGCGGAGATTGAAAAGCTCTTCGCGCAGATTATCCAGGACCTCAAAGGCCGGAATTATGGGCGCAGCGAAGTCACGAACATTCAGATCAAAGAGATGACGGATCGGATCGCGCTCCTCAGTGGTCTTGCCGTGCGCTACACCAAAGCCGGGGAAGAGCTGGAACGATTAGGAGCAACCTACACCCTGCGCAAGACGGACGACCGCTGGCAGATTGTCTCGGTCGTAGCCCATAGCCCGGAGACCGTGGTGCGGTTTGGGTGAGGGGGACATAAAACCATTCAAAGGAAGTAGGAGTTCTGTCTTATATGCAGACTGAACTCGTGGTAGCGGGCAGTTCGGATGCAGACCTGATAAAGTCGCTCCTTGACGAATACTTGCTCGAACTCGGTAGCTATCGAGATGTTCCCAGCGGTACGATCACCTCGGCCCCCTACTCGTACCTCGACGCCTATTGGTCCGAGTCCGGTCGGTACGCATTCATCATTCAGTACGGAGGCCATTCCGTAGGGTTTGCCCTCATCCGAGATCCGGCCTCTACAGAGTCCGCCGTCTATCAACTCGCGGAGTTCTACATCAAGCCTGAGAGTCGACGCCTCGGCATTGGGCGGAGTGCAGTCCGTGCGATCTTGAAACAGTTTCCTGGGCAGTGGGAGTTGCAAGTCTATGCTCAGAACTCTGCCGCCGTTCAATTCTGGGAATCGTGCCTTGAAGCCGTTACGAGCGAACCACCAAAAGGGCGAGAGATGGAAGGCCGAGACGGTAGGCGTATTCAGTTTCACTTCTCTGTTGAGGATGCCATCTGATAAAGGATAGAGGGGGTCAGGTTACACCCCGCTCACTTGACACCTCCGCTTGCTCATCTCCAGAGTGTGTAATATATTAGAAAATTATACGTAGGAGGTAGAGCCTATGAATCGAGCGGTTCCGCTGACCCGTAAGAATGTCATGCTGGAAGAGGATCAGGTGCAGCGCCTTGTCGAGCAATTACAGGCAAAGAGCGAATCCGAGGCGATCCGGATTGCTATTGCTGACCGCCTTTTTGCAGAGGAGGTCATGAAACATATTCAACAACTCCGTCACCGGGGCACCCTCCGGGATGCCTATAAGCGTACGAAGAAGGGGTAGGGATCGTGGCGCAGAGCCGTGCTCTCCTCTTCGACTCTTCCGTGTTAATTCCCATTATTCGGGGAGAAGCGGATGAAGCGCTCTTCCAACGGGCGCTTCGCAGCGGCAGGGCACGCTTGAGCTCGGTAGTCATGCAGGAACTCTATGCGGGGGCGCGGACACGAGCCGATAAGAAGAACTACGATGGCATCAGCCAAGCGTTCGTAAGACGAGGATATATGGTGACCCCGAACCATGATGACTGGATCTTAAGCGGGGTGCTTCTTGCTCGCTATCAGCAGCAGTATGGAGAAGTGGAACCTCGGGATCATATTAATGACATTTTAATTGCCCTGTGTGCGGTGCGAGCGCACGCCGCATTGGTGACCGAAAATGTTACAGACATGGAGAGATGGAAGAGGATGCTTGGACGATCAGGAAAAGCATTCAGAATCCAGTCTGTCACGAGGTGAGATGAGATCAGCGCGGCCTATTGGGCCAACCAGCCGCCATCCGCCGACATGGTGTGGCCGGTCACAAAGGAGGCTGCGTCGGAGCTGAGCCAAACCACGGCTTCCGCGATTTCTCCCGGCTGACCCATCCGACCGACCGGCTCCATCTCTGCGATCTTGTCGGCCATCTCAGGCTGACCCTCGGTCAGCCGACTGACCATGGGCGTCTCAATCGCGCCCGGACAGACGCAGTTCACGCGGATACCGCTCTGCGCGTATTCCAACGCCGCCGAGCGCGTAATCCCGACCACACCATGCTTGCTGGCGATATAGGCCGGTAGGCGGTAGCCGCCCACTAAGCCATAAGCCGAGGAGGTGTTCACAATGGAACCGCCGCCCTGTTTGAGCATCTGAAGAATCTCATATTTCATGCACAGCCAGACGCCCTTGAGGTTAATGGCCATGGTACGGTCCCAGCCCTCTTCGCTGGTTTCGGCGGTCAACACGTTTTCCCCTTCGATCCCCGCGTTGTTGTAGGCGCAATCAAGGCGTCCGTACGTTTCGACGATCTGGGTGATGAGCCCCTCAACCTCAGCGGCTTGGGAGACATCGACTTGAAGAAAGCGGGCCTCTCCTCCCGCCGCCTTAACGAGTTGGACAGTCTCCTCGCCTCCGTCGGCAATAATATCGCTGACCACCACGGTTGCACCTTCCCGCGCAAAGGCGAGGGCAGAGGCGCGCCCGATCCCTGAACCGGCTCCGGTAATCAACGCAATTTTTCCCGCTAATACGCCTGCCATCGTGCTCCTCCTTTTGATCTGTTATCTCGTATGTTTGTGTCTTACACGGTTTCGCTTGCTGCGGGCAAGCAACTATTCAGAATGACGCATAGACGGGAGATCCGCGCAGTGCGAGATATCCTTGAGAGACCTTATAAGTGGAGAATTGATAGCCGTGTTTGAAAATATGCATTCTGAATGTATATACCAACATAGGAGAGGCAAATCGCACTCTTGCGGATAGAGACCATCCGAGGACGTGAGATTATCTGTGAGCCATTGTCTATCACGAGCAAATGAAACGCCGCGACTTGGTTCACCATCTTGAGCGGCATGGTTGTCGGTTCTTACGAGAAGGCGTGAACCGTACGGTTTATGTCAATCGTGAGACCAAACCTGAGAGGAGGAGCCGGTATGAAGAAATTGGGGCGATGGCAATACGGACTCGTGGTGTCCTTCGTGGTCTTGATGAGTACACCGCTGGCCACGGCACAAGACGCGGAACAGGCCGGTGCGCCGGAGGTCGAGCAGGAAGGAGAGCAAGCAGAACCCATCCTCGGACTTGAAACACTCCGAGTGGTCGGCTCCCGGGCGTTGGGCCGTTCCGCAGCGGATTCGCCCGTACCGGTAGATATCATTGACGGTGACAACTTCAAGAATTACGGCGTCCGCGACCTGAACAACCTGCTGGCCGCAACCATCCCGTCCTATAATGTCACCCAGCACGCCATCGGCGACGCCAACGCGCTGGTCCGCCCGGCCAAGATGCGCGGGCTGCCGCCGGACTCGACCCTGGTGCTGGTCAACGGCAAACGCCGCCATCGCTCCTCCGCGATCAGCATCTTCACCTTTGGGCAGGCCCAAGGGGCACACGGCGCCGACATTCGCTCGATCCCGTCCATCGCGCTTAAACGGGTGGAAGTGCTGCGCGACGGCGCGGGTGCGCAGTACGGCTCCGACGCGGTGGCCGGTGTGCTGAATTTTGTGCTGCGCGACGCGCCCGAGGGCGGGACGGTCGAAGCCCGCTGGGGCCAGTATTATCAGGGTGACGGCGACCAGGTGAGCACGGCGGCCAACATCGGCTTGCCGCTGACCGACGCCGGGTTTGCCAACCTCAGCTTCGAGTTCACCAACGCTGACTCGACCAACCGCAGCGTGCAGCGCACCGACGCGCTGGCGGCAATCGCCAGCGGCAACGAGCACGTCCGCAGGTCTGCGGTGCAGGTCTGGGGCGCGCCGGACGTACCGTACGACTATAAATTCTTCGGCAATTTCGGCCTCGACCTCGGCGACCATCACCACGCCTACGCCTTCGGCAGTTGGGCGGAACGGGAGATTTATGACTCATGGTACTGGCGTAGCCCGTACGCGCGTCCGGGGGTCTTTACGGACCCGAGCGGTCCGGGCGGCGGCTGGTCCCTGGACGACCCCTTGTTGATCGCCGACCTGTCGCCGGACGGCAGAAGCGGCGGCTGTCCGAAAAACATCACCGGACGCGATTATCTGGAAAACGGCCAAGCCGCTGTGAGCGGGCTGGGCGCGGATTGCCACTGGTTGGGCCAGACCTTTCCGGGCGGGTTTATCCCGCGGCTGCGCGGCGGCGTGGAAGACTGGGGTATCGCCTTCGGCCTGCGCGGGACGTTGCAGAGCGCCTCTTCGCTGCTCGACGGCTGGAACTACGACATGAGCGCCGTGTTCGGCCAGCACCGCACGACCTATGTGGTCTGGAATAGCGTCAACCCGCAACTCGCCCGCCTCCGAGAGGGGATTCCGACCGAATTTTTCTCGCGCGCTTACCAGCAGCAGGACAAGATATTCAACCTGGACCTCTCCCGGCCGTTCGACATCGGGCTGTTCTATTCCCCGCTGAACGTCGCCTTCGGACTGGAGTACCGGGAGGAAGACTACGAGATCGAAACCGGCGAGCAAAACGCCTGGTGCGTTGATGACGAAGGAGAATGCGGGGGTGGGAGTCGGGATCCGAACCGCCGCGGTCTGGCCCAGCAGGGCTTCGACATCGGCACCAACGCGTATCCCGGCATCCGGCCCGAGCATGGGATGGAGGCCAACCGGGGCAGTTTCGGGGCGTATATCGACCTGGAAGCCAACGTCATCGAGCAGGTGTTGCTCAGCGCCGCGGGCCGCTTCGAGCATCATGAAGGCATCGGCGAGTCCCTGGACGGCAAGCTGGCCGGTCGCTGGGACCTGCTCGAAGAATACCTGGCCGTACGCGGCTCCTTTGGTACGGGCTTTCGGGCGCCGACCGTGGGACAGGCAAACTACCGGGACACCACCTTCGGCCTGGATGCCGACGGCAACCTCGTCGAACAGCCGACCCTGCCGGGTAGCGACCCGATTGCCCAATACAAGGGGGCCAAGCCGCTCACGCCAGAAACCTCCTTCTCCTTTTCCGTTGGCGCGGTGCTCTCCATTGATGCCCTGTCCGTCACCCTGGACTATTACAACATAGAAATCAGAAACCGGATCGGGCTGACCGATTCGCAGAGCATCACCGCTGACGATGTCGCCGCCCTAGCGGCCCAGGGCGTTGACGCCAGCGGCGTACGGACCGTCAAGTTCTTCGCCAACGCGTTTGAGACCTATACGCAAGGCATCGATCTGGTGGCCACCTATCCGCTGGAACTGTTCGGCGGCAGCATCGGCACGACCATGTTGACCTTCGCCGGTAACTGGAACGACACCAAAATCAATCTCGATTCGATCAATTCGCAGGTCATCGGTTCTCTGCGCAAACATCAGTTGGAAGAGCTTGAGCCGGAATTCCGTTTCTCGCTGATGGCGAACCACACCTGGGGACCGTGGCGGTTCCTCACCCGGCTGCATTACTACGACGATTTCACCGAGCGGCATCAAGATATTGATACCCAGCCCATCTACGCCCATGCCCGCGCGCTGCTCGACATAGAAGCGTCGTATATGTTTCAGAACGGTCTCGGGTTTGCGGCCGGCGTGGACAACCTGCTCGACACCTATCCGACCAAAAACCGGTATGCCCGCGACTATGGCCAGAAGTATCCGGTCGCCTCACCATATGGGTACAATGGTGGGTTCTACTATTTCAGGGCGTCGTATTCATTCTGAGACCTGGCGCTCACGCACCAGGCTCAGTCAATGGGTGAGAGAAGTATATGAGGAAACCGGGACAGTCGCTACGCGGTCTCCTGGTGTCGCTCCTGGTTTTGATAGGCTCGCCGCCGGCCGGGGCGCAGCAGGCTGAGCAGGAAGAGGAGGTTGTCGGACTCGAAGAAATCCGGGTGGTCGGTTCCCGCTCGGCGGGCCGCTCCGCGGCGGATTCGCCTGTGCCGGTAGACGTGATTGACGGTGACAGCCTCAAGCACTACGGCAGCACGGATATGAACGACCTGTTGTCCGCGACCGTCCCATCCTACAAGGTCTTTCAGTATGGTATCGGTGTCGAGGCCGCCCTGGTCCGCCCGGCCAAGCTGCGCGGCCTGCCGCCGGACTCGACCCTGGTGCTGGTCAACGGCAAACGCCGACACCGCTCCTCCGCGATTACCCGCTGGAGTTATGGGTTGGCGAGCGGTTCGCACGGGACGGATATCGCCTCCATCCCGTCCATCGCCCTCAAACGAGTGGAGGTCCTGCGCGACGGAGCCGGCGCGCAGTATGGCTCTGACGCAGTGGCCGGGGTGCTGAATTTCGTGCTGCGCGACGCGCCCGAGGGCGGCAGCCTGGAAACCAATCTGGGGCAGCACTACCACGGCGACGGCGACCGGCTGAATGTCGCGGCCAACATCGGCCTGCCGCTGACCGAGGCCGGTTTTGCCAACTTCAGTTTTGAGTTCACCAACGCGGATTCGACCAACCGCAGCGTGCAGCGCGACGATGCCCGCCGCATGATCGAGAACGGCAACGCCTTTATCCGCAGATCGGCGACCCAGCCCTGGGGCGCCCCGGACGTGAAGTATGACTATAAATTCTTCGGCAACCTCGGCCTGGACCTCGGCGACGACCATCAGCTGTATGCCTTCGGTAACTATGCGGAGCGCGAGATTGAAGACACGTTCTACTGGCGCAATCCGGCCAGTTTTCCCGGCGTGTTCGCGCAGGGCGATGAACTACTGGTCGCCGACCTGTCCGCGGACGGGCGGTCCGGCAACTGCCCGACGGTCACGGCGAGCGATTATGTGACGCAGGGCCCGGCCGCCCTCGCCCCGCTGCTGGGCCTGGACGACTGCTACGCCCTGGCCCAGGCATTTCCGGGCGGGTTCACACCCCGGTTCCGGGGTGTGGTGAACGACTGGAGCCTCGCCTTCGGTCTGCGTGGGAGTCTGCGTAGCGCCCTCACTCTGCTGGACGGCTGGCACTACGATATGAGCGCCGGGTTCGGTCAGAACGGTATGGACACCTATCTCAGGAACAGCGTGAATCCGAATCTGATCAGCCTCAAGGCCGCGATTCCGACCCAGTACAGAACCCGCAGGTACGAGGAGCGGGACAAGATATTCAACCTGGACCTCTCCCGGCCATTCGACATCGGCCTGTTCGCCTCTCCGCTGAACGTCGCTTTCGGCCTGGAGTACCGTGAAGAAACCTTTGAGAGCGGAACCGGGGAGCCGAATTCCTATCTCCGTGACGACATGCTGGCCCGACAGGGCCTCGCGGTCGCGGTCTCCGGCCACCCAGGCACGTCGCCCGCGGAGGCGACCGAGTCCAGCCGGGACAGTTTTGGCGCGTATCTCGACCTGGAGGCCGATGTCCTGACCGATGTGTTGCTCACCGCCGCCGGTCGGTTTGAGCACCATAAAGGCATCGGTGAATCTCTCAATGGCAAGCTGGCCGCCCGCTGGAGCCTGCTTGACGACTACCTGGCACTGCGCGGCTCCATCGGGACGAACTTTCGGGCGCCAACTGTCGGACAGGCCAACTATCGGAATATAACATCGAGCCTCAACGCCGAAACCGGCGAACTGAACTTAACCTATGTGCTGTCGGGTAACGATCCGATTGCCCAACAGAAGGGGGGCAAGCCGCTGAGCCCCGAACACTCAACCAGCTTCAGCCTCGGCGCGGTCATCACGCTCGGCGCCCTGTCTGTCACCGCCGACTACTATAATATGGAGGTGCGCCGGCGGATTATGTTAAGCCAGAATTTCCTCCTGACCGAGGCGGATAAAGCCGCCTTGGCCGCCACCGGTATCGACATTGTGGGCGGCCAGGTCAGTTACTTCAACAACGACTTCGGCACGACGACCCAGGGGTTCGATGTGGTAGCGACCTACCCCCTGGAGTGGCTCGACGGCAGGGCCGGCTCTACCATGTTCACCTTTGCCGGTAACTGGAATAATACCAAGGTCGACAAGCGTAACCCGCAAATCACCAATGACCTGCGGGCCGCCCAGATTGAGAATACCGACCCAGAGTTCCGCTTCACGCTGACCGCAGATCATAGCTGGGGACCGTGGCGGTTGCTCACCCGACTCCATTACTACGACGATTTCAAAGATTTCCCGATATTCAGACCCACAAACCCTGTCCACGCCCACGCGCGCGCCCTGCTCGACCTGGAGGCGTCCTATACTTTTTTCAACGGCGTGTTCGGCGGCGTGACCCTGGCGCTTGGCGCGCAAAACCTGTTCGATACATATCCGACCAAAAACAAGTATGCCGGCCGCCATGGCATGAAATACCCGGTCGTCTCGCCGTATGGGTATAACGGCGGGTTCTATTATCTGCGGGCGGGTTTCGAGTGGGGTTAAACCCGCCTGGCTGGGGCGGATATGGTAGAGGAAACAGAGAAGCTGGAGAAATAAGGAGGAACACTATGGGCACAGTTCGAGGGGAAGAATTGATTGCACAGAGTTTCAAGCGAGAAAACGTCGATACCATTTTCTTCATGATGGGCGGGCCGACCAGCGGCACCGCGGCGGCCTGTCTCGACCTGGGCATGCAGGGTATTTATGTCCGCCATGAACAGGCCGCGGCCATGATGGCCCACGCCTACGCCAGGGTCACGGGCAAGCCCGGCATCTGTATCACCCCGTCCGGTCCTGGCACGGCCAACGCCGTGACCGGACTGGCCAACGCCTGGGCGGACTCCGCTCCGATTATTGCCATCGGCGGGTCCGCTCCCATGCGGGCAACCACGCTTGACGCCTTTCAGGAGATGGACCAAGTCGCCATGATGAAGCCCGTGGTCAAGGCGGCGTATCGTATTGATATGGCCCAGCGGGTGCCCGAATATGTCAGTATTGCCTTTCGGGAAGCCATGGACGGTAAGAAAGGCCCGGTATATCTCGACCTGCCCGGCGATGTGCTGGCGCATAAGGTTGACGAAGAGAAAGTCTACTGGCCGGAGAACTATCGAATCGAAAGTCGGCCGGCTGGAGACCCGGCCCTGGTCAAACAGACGATTGAGCTTCTGGCCCAGGCCGAGAAGCCCCTCATTGTGACCGGCAGCGGTATCCTGTGGTCGGAGGCTAGCGCGGAACTGCAACGGTTTGTCGAGTCCACCGGCATTCCTTTTTTCACCACTCCGCAGGGTCGTGGCGTCATTCCTGAAGATCATGATCGCGCCTTTCCCGCAGCTCGGTCCATGGCCTTTCGCGAGGCTGACGTGGTGCTGGTCATTGGGGCGCGGGCAAACTCCATGCTGTCGTTTCTCCGCGCCCCCCGTTTTTCTCCCGCGGCAAAGTTTATCAACGTCAATCTGGATGGTAGAGCCATTGGTCATAATCGAGGGGTGGCCGTCGGCATTGTCGGTGACGCCAAGCTCGTTTTGCAGCAGTTGACGGAAGAGGCCGGTGGCAAGTTCGACCCCAATCAGGAAACCGCCTGGGTTGCCCAGCTTGCAGCCAAACAACGCTCCAATAGGGAGCGCTCGGCTCCGCTGCTGCACTCGGACGCCACCCCGGTTCATCCGCTCCGCTTGTGCAAGGAAGTCCGCGAGACGATCAGCCGCGACACCATTTTGGTCGTGGACGGGCATGAAATCCTCAATTTTGCGCGCCAATCCATTCCTGTGTATGACATCGGCGGTAGTCTCAATGCCGGCCCGCACGGTTGCATGGGCGTAGGCGTGCCGTTCGGCATCGGGGCCAAGGTGGCAGCGCCGGACAAACCCGTCCTAGTCCTGTCCGGCGATGGCGCCTTCGGCTGGAATGGCATGGAGATGGACTCGGCCATTCGACATAACATCCCTATCGTCGTCGTGGTCTCAAACAACGCCGGTTTCACCTCGCGCCAGACCGGGTATATGACGGCCGGCGACAAACAGGGCCGGCAGAATGTCGGTCGCGAGCTTGGCCATCAGCGCTATGACAAAATGGTCGAAGCGCTGGGCGGCTACGGGGAGTATGTCGAGAACCCAGCCGACATCAAGGCCGCGATTGAACGGGCGTTTGCCAGCGGCAAGCCGGCCTTAGTCAATGTCTGTACCGACCCGGACGCCCAGGCCACAACCGATATGGGGTTTGGGGGGTATTAGAAAACAGGGGAATGATATGAGCAGCAATAAGACCTGGGACGACCTCACGCTGGGCGTTGAGGAGGAATTCTTCCTCGTAGACCCCGTCTCGCGTGACCTGCTGGCCGATCCTGACCCCGGCATTTTCGAGACCTGCGAGCGCAACAGTGGACCGCACAAAGTCGTACACGAACTTTTCCGAACCCAGATCGAGACCAACACCCAGGTCTGTCACTCGCTGGCCGAGGTGCGCGCCGCCCTGTGCGAAACTCGCCGGCTGGTCATTGAGGCCGCGGAGGCACACGGAGCCACGGTCATGGCCGCCTCGACCCATCCGTTCGCAGAGTGGCGGGCACAGATGACCACGCCCAAGGAGCGCTACGAGCGGTTCGAGATCACGTTTCAGGAGAGTATACGACGTGGGCTCATCGCCGGCATGCATATTCATGCCGGCTTTGGCGACCCGGATGAGAGAATCCGGGTCATGACCGCGCTCCGGCGCTACCTGCCGCTGTTCCACGCCCTGTCCACCTCATCGCCATTCAATTCAGGCCACCAGACCGGCTTCAAGTCCTACCGCCTCAACCTGTTCGGCGCTCTGCCGCGCACCAGCCTGCCCGGTCCACTGTATTCCCAGGCCGAGTACGACCGGCTCATAGCCGACTACCAGCGTATGGAGTTTATCACCAGCGCGAGCGAATTATGGTGGGACATCCGCCCCTCACGAGCCTACCCGACCGTGGAAATGCGCATCTGCGACATCTGCCCACTCATTGACGACGCCGTATGCATTGCTGCCCTCTACGCGGCGCTGATTCGCCACCTGTTGCGGCAGGACCGGGAGGGAAGTTTACCCCCCGAACCGCCCACCGAGATCATTGCCGAGAACCGCTGGCTCGCCCAGCGCTACGGTGTGCTCGCCTTCCTCGGCGACCCAGGCCGGGGTGGACGGCAGGACATCCAGGACTACGCGACTCAACTGATCGAAACCCTCGCCGATGACGCTCACGCCCTGGGCTGCGAAGACGAGATGCGCCACGCGCTGGCCATCATTCGTTACGGGAGCAGCGCCGACCGGCAGCTTGACCATTTCCGCTTGCGCCTCCTTGAAGGAGACACTGAGCAAGAGGCCCTGCGTTCTGTCGTCGATCTGGTGTTAGCTGAAACCCGGCAGGGAGTCTGAAAGACAGGTTGACCCTCGCAGATCAATCTCACCAGTGGGGCCGACAAGACAAGATATTGTCACCCAGAGCATTAGCCTTTTGTGGCTTACATCATGCCGCGGCAAGACGCTTTCAGCACGCGCCAGAAGGTTGCGACTGCTTCCTTGTCGGCCTCGAAGAAGTCCTCGAAAAAGCCACTACCATTGAGCGGTGGAGGATAGGCGTAGCGTTCGCCATCTTCCCCAAATTCGGTGGCCCAATCGGCTGGTTCGCTTGGATTGACAACTTCAAAGAGCCGAGCAGGATATAGATACGGACGCCCCTCATCATTGAGGATACGAAACGCATCGGCCTCAATCCCGATTACCATATACTGCTGGTGAGGAGAGAGGTCGGGATAGCGGGCGTTTCGGCTGCGGAGATCAATCATCTTTCAGCCGACCCTTCAGAAGGAGGATGAATTCCCAGACTCATCCACATCCCACGTGCTCGGACAATAGTCGGATGATTCATATTAAGGGCATCCACTGTCGCTCGTCCCACTTGGGTTCGCCCTTGAATGTGTGTCCCGTTACCCCTCCAAGTGAAGTGGCGTAGCCATTTTTGAGTACGAGGATTGAAGAGGAGTACCAGACGTTCACTGATCGGGTCTCGATGATGTGTCCGCATGCCCTTCTGAAGATTGCAGCGAGCACAGGATAAAGCCAGATTGTCAGGTATTGTCAAACCGCCAAGGGCTTCCGGGAAAATGTGTTCTATATGCAAAGGGCCACCAGTGACCAACTCTGGACTCTTGCAGTATTCACAACGATGTTGTGCCCGCTCAACAACCTCTTCGCGTAACGCAGAGGGATATACGCCATTCCACCTTATACGCCGGAGGCGTGGAAGTCCTGGGTAAGAGCGCCTCGCTGCTTGAGGAGTAACAGCGCTTTCGATTTGCGAAGAGTCAGCAGGTCTTCCTGTTCAACAAGCTTTGCCGCTTCCTGTTGCTCGCCCTCGGCGAGGTTCCGTTGGCGTTGGGCAGTGAGCAAGTCTTGCAGGCGGCGGAGACGCGCTGGGTCAGGTCGGCCTGCATGGCAACCTGCCCGTTCTGGTACAGGTAAGCGCGTTGGGTGTCTTCAAAGATGATGTTGGTGAGCGGGTAGCCTTTGTCGATTTTCTTCCGGATTTCGGCCTCAAGGTTGTCGTCGGTGTCCTTGGCCTCCCAGTAACCCCGATTCAGAAAGTACTCATCCCGAAACGTTCCATCCGGTCGGATGGAACCGCTCGCCAATTCTGGAATAAGCGTCCAGCCAGTCCGCCGACCGGTTTCGGCCAGCAGATTCTGAAATGCGGACCGCAGCGCCCCCTCGTGCGTTATACCCTGCTTCTCGTAGGCTTCGAGAGCGGCGTAGTAGTCGGTCAGGTTTTTTGGTTTGACAGTGGGAGCGGCAGACATGCGCATTCCTTCACACGATACTCTTGTATGTATTCGTCTGGCAGCGCACAAGGGACGAGTCTCCGAGCGGATAAACCAAAAAGAATTTTTCTCGTTCGAGGGTAATGGTTCAGTTTGCATTTTTCCCTCATCCCGGACCCTTCGACTTCGCTCCGCTACGCTCAGGGTGAACGGGTCGGCCGCTCATCCTGAGCGTAGCCCCGGAGGGGCGAAGTCGAAGGACGCTCAGGACCGGCCTCTCGAAACTGAATCACTGCCCATTCGGACATCTTGTTGACTGCACTAAACTGCACTGTCATTTTGGACTGCTCGCAGGAGGCTCCGGTGAAGACCATGACCATCCGTAACATACCGGCGGAGTTGGCCTCAGCCCTCGATGCGGAAAGGCGCCGCCGGGGGCTCTCCCTGAACCGGACCGTGCTGTCCTTGATGCAGGAGGCTCTCGGCATCTCGCCGAGCGGAAGCCGCAGCAACGGACTTCGCCACTTGGCCGGAGCCTGGGATGCGGATGAATTCAGGCAATTCGAAGAAGCCGTGGCGCCGTTTGGAGAGATCGACTGAGACTGAGGGCGTCTATTTCCTTGTCGTTCCTATAAAAGCTGCACCGAGTGGAAAGCTATGGTCCGCCGGTCCGTTTCATCCATGGGGAAGTCCTTTCCGGTCCGGAACAGAATGGTATTGTCCCCGGGATGAATCCAGCCGTTCGGAAGAGGGACGGGGTATTCACGCCAGCCTCTATACAGGAGCAGGCGCTGGGCGAGCTGCCCGTTCACGATGATATCGAGCGGGAAGCAGGTATATGCCTTTGATTTCACAAATGGCCGGGCAACAACGTGGAGGGCCGCTCCCTCTCCTTGCGGAACGGTCAGAGTAATACGGGCGTCGCCCTGCCGAGCCCAGGAGATTGGACCAATCGGCTCTTGGGTATGCCGGCCCCAGTCCCCACTGAGGTCTCCCTGTGGCGCGTTTTCCCCAAAGGAGAACGCGGCAAGTGGGGCAGTCTGAAGAGACCGAACAGACGGCAGAAGCACCCGTGTCTGCGGGAAAAAATAGAACATTTGATAGCAGAGCAGGGAGATGAGGCCCAGGCAGACGACATGGCGGGCGGACTGCAAGAAGGCAGGCGGGCGCAGGGCCACACTCAACAGCGCACCGGCAATGAGGAGGCTGCCAATGATATCAGTCGCCCAGTGATGTCCAAGATAGAGCCGCTGCCAGATGATCACACCAGAGAGACAGATCGCAATCCCACTGCCCCACACCCTGAGCCACACAGGAACATCTTTGCGAGACAGGAAAAAAATCAGGGTGCCAGTGATGAGGACCGCGCCGATTACATGCCCGCTGGGAAAACTATTACCCACGAGCCACGCTGGCAGCGCGCTGGGTCGGGCACGGTCCAGCCCGGTTTTCAGCAATTCCGAGAGAAAAGCCCCGCTCAAGACAATGAGCAAGGCGTGAGCGATATCCGTCCAACGCCGTTGCAGACCGAGTACGCAGACGCCCAGGCCGCCGAACAAGATCAGATACCAGAGGGGAGAGTCTTTCCACTGCATGCCGATGTGGACGAGATGACACGACCGAGCCGACTGTAGCCATTGGTAGACGGCCGCATCCAGGGAAATGGTCGCCTCCATGCTCAGGAATTGGACAAGAACCAAGCTGCCTAGCAAGAGGGGCAGGCGCTGGGTCGTTTTAGGGCTCAAGGGTCCGTATGGCTTCCGCGCGTGCCCACTCCACATTGTGTCGATGACGATTTGCCATCTCCTTGAGAAAGGCTGCGATATCTGGAGGAGGTTGTAAATCGAGCGCTTGTTCGACCGTGCGAGCGACCCACGCCTGGCCTCGTGACAGGAGGTCAATCTGACCCTGGAGGTCCTCAATCTGGAGGACTTTTTGCGCAAAATCCCCGGTTGCCGTGGACGGCGTTCCACCGTGAAGCCGGATGAGTCCCTCCAGGACCGATACATCGCTGACCTCAACTTCGGTGAAGCTGGTAAATAAAGATTTGAGGCCTGAATCGGCAGTGGTCTGTATCAACGTATCAAGAAGCGCATGACCCGCGCGTTCCGCTTCCAACAGTCGATTCAGGAGATCTTCGAGCGCTGCTTCCATAGGCTGTCGTCCCTCTCACTATAATAAAAAAGAGGGGAGGAGAAGGTACCCGGACATAGCGCCCCGGAAGACGCTGGCAGAATGGTAGCGGCGCATGCTACGCTCTTTGTCCTAGTGTTGATGATTTGTGAGGCAGGCCGATACGGGACAACGAGAGAGAAGTAGTATGCAGAAACTGATATGGTCCGTCCTTGCTGCAAGCATCCTTTTCAGCTTGGCCTGCGGCTCGACAAAGACCCCCACGCTCTCAGTGCCGTTCTTGAGTGCCAAATCCACGACCGACGCGCCAATTCGGGCCAAGCGTATGGAATTTGCCCGCTTTGAACTGAATTGGGACGGCATGAAGCCGCTAGGGAGGCGTCCCAAGGAAGAAGTGAGAGCAACATTATTGGCCAGCATCGAGAGCGACTGTCCCAATTATCAGGTGGTCAATGAGGGAGAAAATTCCGAGGAAAATGAGACCCAAGCGCAAGATGGCGTTCAGCAGAACGCCAAAATAGTCAGGAATTACTACTGGATTCGCTACCGTTGCGGAGAGTAAACATGTCCCGCTTGCTCACTGGAGACGGGATGGACACATCTACTCTTTGGGGACGGAAGCTGACCAGAGCCGACGAGACACACGAATAAAACAACAGAAGGAGGTGCGCTATGGCATCTATACTCGAAGAAAAGGACGCGATTCACGAGACGATCGCAAACTATTGCTATCATTTTGATGGTGGCGAGTTTAACCAGTGGGTCGATTTGTTCACTGAGGATGGCGTCTTTGACGGTGGAGAGGTCGCCGGTGTGCATACGGGCAAAGAGGCACTGCGGGCTTTTGTTGATACAGTTCCCGGTCGGATGGCGATGAAAGACGGTGCGCCCATGCTCAAGCATTGTGTGATGAACGAAATCATCAAAGTCGATGGAGAACAGGCGACCGCAAAGAGCTATATCGTCGTGGTCCGCTCCAAAGGCGAGAGTGCGTTAGTCAACGGTATTGCCGGTCGTTATGAGGACCGGCTTGTCAAACAAGGCGATCGCTGGCTTTTCGCACACCGCACAGTGCATTTCGACCTGATGGGCGACATGCAGTAAGCCAAAGAGTGTGAAGGAATCCAGGCGGGGCGTAGTTCAGCGGCCTCGCCTGGTACAATTTTCATGACCGACGGCCACTATCGGGAGAAAGGCTATGCGCGCTGTCTTCTTAATGATGAAAGTTGAACCGGGTACCTTGGCCGAGGTCGCAGACCGGGTGACCGATTTGGAAAGCTTCTCTGAGGCGTATTCCATCTCGGGAGCCTATGACCTGTTGGTCAAGTTATATGTCGATGACTTTGAAGACCTGTCACATTTGGTGACCGAGCAGATCCAGAAGATCCCTCACGTGCGGGAGACGTTCACCATCCTGACCTTTCACGCCTTTAAGTAGGACAACGGATTAGATCACCGCGTCTTTGCGAAGCTGCCCGATCTCTGCCTCATCTACCCCCAGCTCTCTCAAAATTTCGTCCGTATGCTGGCCTCTCTCCGCAGTCGGCGTGCGAATGCTGGCTGGGGTCCGACTCAGCGTCACCGGCAGGCCAAGAATCTGGATAGGCCCAAGCTCTGGGTGTTCAACCGCATGCGCGAGCCCAAGGTGCCGGACCTGTTCATTGTCAAAAACCTTATCAATAGACAGGATAGGGCCGCACGGAATGCCAGCCGCATTCAGCGTATCAATCCATTCGTCCACAGTGCGGTCTTTGAGTTTCTCTTCAAGAATGGGGGTCAGCGCATCCCGGTTTTTCGAGCGCCTGCCCGGAGAGGAAAACCGTTCGTCTTCGGCCAGGGCGGTATCACCCAGTACTGCACACAGCCGCTTCCACATGTGGTTGGTGGTAGCAATATTGATATGGCCGTCCTTGACCTTGAAGGTTCCGGTAGGAATCACGGTTGGATGATTATTGCCAGCCTGGGGCGGCACTTCTTTACCCATGAGCCAGCGCGTGGCCTGAAAGTCCAGCATGGCAACCATGGCTTCCAGCAGTGAGGTGTGGATCCACTGGCCTTCGCCGGACCGTTCGCGTTCGAGGAGGGCAACCAAAATACCCTGGGCGGCCAGCAGCCCGGCGCTCAGGTCGGCCACCGGAATCCCAGCACGGACCGGACCGCCTCCGGGCTGCCCGGTAACGCTCATCAGCCCTCCCATTCCCTGGGCAACCTGGTCATAGCCAGGGCGATCTTTATATGGCCCGGTCTGTCCAAAACCGGATATGCTGGCGTAGACGAGACGCGGATTCAGCGGCCTGAGCGATTCGTAGTCTATACCAAGACGTTTTTTGACATTCGGCCGATAATTCTCCACCAACACGTCTGATTTTTTGACGAGCTGTTTCAGAATCCGCTTGCCACGCTCGTCCTTCAGATTGAGCACCATGCAGCGCTTATTACGGTGCAGATTTTGAAAATCAAAGCCGTGCCGGCCCCATTCGCCATCGTCTTGGGGCTGCTCGATTTTTATCACCTGAGCGCCCATATCGGCCAACTGGCGCACACAGGTCGGTCCGGCACGGGCTCGGGTCAGGTCAATCACGCGGATGTGGGACAGTGGCATGGCAAGACTCCTTTTGAATACAGCGAGAGTTGAATCTAGTTATTTAGTATTTTGAAATTGCTTCAAAATTCAACTCTACGATCCAATCCTGTACGGACATATCCCTCGTGAATCTAATAAACTCAAGTTCCCCTAGCCTTATCAGTTCTCTCTGGAAAGTTCGCTTGGTGACATTTTGATACGCGGCACGAACATAACTCGCCTCCAATAGCTCTGATAATGTGATCCTTCGGGAAGGGGTGTCAGAGAACGGATCTGAAGGCTCCGTTTCACTCAACAGAAAGTCGAGGAAAGCATATTCTCTTTGGTTGAGGAGTCGTCGTCGTGCACCCATCTTCTTATTGAAAGCACGCGTCAGCATTGTTCGATATACGAGCCGATTGATCCGAGCCTTGATGAAATTGTTTATTCCTTTCAACTCACTCGCAAAGCCATCCACGCCAAAGCGAATAAATGGTGTCACGTCAAAAGGTTGGCTTTCCCGACTTTTCTGGAGGACGGCCATGTATTCCTGTACGTTCCGATAGAAGTAATTTGACAATCCATAGAATCCGTGGACGTTATATCCGAGTTGAAAAAGCAAACCGGCTTCGACGAGTCGGGAGACCCTTCCGTTTCCGTCCCCAAACGGATGAATCGTAACCAAGAAAAAATGAGCAAGCAGAGCTCGAATGACTGGATGAGTCTCTTCAAGCCTTCGCGTATTGATAAAACGAACATACTCTTCCATTAGACGGAGGAGGTCCGTATGGGGGGCACCCCTATGGACTCCGCCAAGATCCGCGGTTCCGACTGTCACCGGAAATGTGCGAAATCTCCCTGGTATGTTGTTTCTGGTATCCGAATCGCGCGTAACCATCTCGTGAAGCTTACAAATATCTTCCAAACAAATTGGTGGTTTGTCGGGAAGGAACCGCTCTCTCACCCAAGACTGAGCCTCGCCAGCGTTTCTGATCTGCAATTGTTCTTTAGTGGCGGTCCTTCTATCATCACTAGACCCTTGCTCAAGGTATTCCATTTGTTGGGCAACTTCTGCCTCGGAGAGCGGATTACCTTCTATAGCCGTAGTCCCACGAACAGCACGGATTCGATTCAAGCCGTCGAGTTGGTGCTGCCATTCGGACGGAAACACCAAGTTCAGAGAGGCTTCCTTAAAAGCCTCAATTGAGACAAGGTTGCCAAAAAGATTGTTGGTGTCGAGCCGATACTCAAAAGTAAATTTTTCCCAGTCCATATTTGACTTGCTATTTGACGTATTACTTGACAGCCAAGTAGATCTATAAGTAATTATATAAACTTAATTTTTTTACATATCAAACTATTTTTTCACAGATATTTTGTTTTTTTGACATTCTACTTGACCATCTATATGGTATAAGTTTCTAAGATGGCTTCTTCTCTAAAGCCGAGCGAGGAGAACTCAGCAGCTAAGATTCATGCGTTTCCACTGGACAAAGTCCGCAAAGGTATGCCATGTCCAGAGGAGAGAATACATCGCGAAAGGGAGGACAGTATGCCACTGCGCAAACCGACCAGAGACGATTTCCGCCGTTTGGCTCACGCCAACCATTTCGAGTTGAGTGCGGAAGAGGCCGAGGCATATGAGGCCATGCTGCCGGATATGTTTGCCGCCCTGGACGCGCTCGACCAAGCGCCGGCAAACCTGCCGGAGATTAGCTATCGTGAGCGCGAGCCCGGTAGCCGTCCGAGCCGTGCGGACGACCCGCTCAACGCCATAGTCCGGCGCTGTTCCATCAAGGGTGCATCTTCGGGCAAGCTGGCCGGGAAGCGCCTCGGCATTAAGGACAACGTGAGTATTGCCGGTATTCCCATGACGTGTGCCTCCCTGGTGCTGAGCGGCTATGTGCCGGACATTGATGCCACTATTATCACCCGCATCCTTGATGCTGGCGGCGAGATTACCGCCATCCTGAATATGGACAATTTTGCCTTCTCGGGTGGTGGCCATACCAGCGCCTATGGCCCGACCCGCAATCAGCATAATCCCGACCATATGGCTGGCGGTTCGTCCGGCGGCTCGGGTGCCGCCCTGTCGTATACTGACATTGACCTGACTATCGGCGGAGACCAGGGGGGCTCCATTCGTATTCCGGCCTCCTGGTGCGGCGTCGTGGGACTTAAGCCGACCCATAGCCTCGTTCCGTACACGGGGATCGTCGGGATCGATAACACCTTCGACCATACCGGTCCGATGGCGGAGACTGTGGCAGACACGGCCCTGCTGCTTGAGGTCATTGCTGGAAAAGACCCGCTCGACCCCCGCCAATACGAGGTTCCGGTACAGCCCTACACGCAAGTCTTGGGTCAGAACATCCAGGGTCTTCGCTTGGGTGTCGTCAAAGAAGGGTTTGGTACCCCCGTGTCACAGCCGGATGTTGACACAAAGGTCCACGCGGCCGTCAACGCCTTGCAGGACCTTGGGGCGCAGGCGGAAGAAGTCTCTATTCCGGCCCATCTTGAAGCCGGTGGAATTACTTGGGCCTTAATTGCTGAAGGGATGACGGCTTTGGTGTATGGCAACGGTGTCGGCTATCATTGGAAGGGGTTATACAATGAAAGCCTGATGAACACCTTGGGCAAGTCGCTCAAAGCCCAGGCCCAGGACCTGCCCCATCAAGCCAAATTTGTGACCCTGGTCGGCAGTTATCTGAACCAGGCCTATCATGGCCGTTTGTACGCCAAGGCCCAAAACCAACGCCGTGCCCTCCAGGCCGCATACGATCAGGTCCTCGAACGCTTCGACATCCTGGTCATGCCCACGACGCCGATGACGGCCCATCGCTATGTTCCCAATATGGGACCGCTCGACTCGCTTCAATTCGGCTGGAATATGCTCGGCAACACGGCACCATTTGATATGACCGGTCATCCTTCACTCACCGTTCCCTGTGGGAAGGTTGACGGTCTGCCGGTCGGCCTCATGCTGACCGGACGCCATTTTGATGACGCCACCCTCTTGCGTGCCGGTCATGCCTTTGAGGAGCAGATGCCCTGGCAAGAACGATAACACGTTCCGCTGAGTCAGAAAGTCTGAGGTAGCATCCCGGCTACCTCGCTTTCTCCCTTGGTCTGTCCGTCACACCGCTTTGCGCGCGGACACCACAAACTGCGGCAAGCAGAAACAATATTCTTCGTTCTTCAATCGTAAACGAACGTCTTCCCGCCAGGCATCGGCCTGGGCCTGGGTCACTTTGCCCGAGTCGCAGGCGTACTGGTACCAGTTGTTCTCCAGCATACGCATGGCGTGCCCCTTGACATCGGGGCTGGCGAATATCTTTGCCTTGATGTCTTGGAGCTTGGCGAGGGTACACAACCGGCGCAGCTTGCGTCCGATACGCGGCTCGCGCATGGCTGTGGTTGTGATCGCTGCGAGCACGCGGTCGTGTAACGCCTCGTCACTCACATCCAGGGCGAGCATCTCCCAGTCACTATCTATGAGCACAATGACTCCACCCGGCCGAGTGACGCGCGCAATGTCCTGGACGGTCTGCTGGGCAGAGTCTACGTATTCGAGGACGTTTTTGCACAAGACCCGATCAAACGTTCCAGAATCAAAAGGGAGGGGAGGAAAATCGGCCTGTTGAAAGCTCACCTGCGGTAGACCGGCCTCCAGAGCTTTCGCGCCGGCCCGCGCGACAAACTCCGCGTTAATATCGACGCCAACGACTCTTCCGGTAGGACCGACCCGTCGGCCCAGTTCCAGTGTGGTCGAGCCGGGACCGGAGCCGACATCCAGCACAGACAGGCCGGCCTGGAGATCAAGCGGAACAAGTAGCGGCTCCATGCGCGGCTCGTAGCGCAATAGAGACTCATAGACCGACAGGCGTGCCGCATCGATTTCAATCCAGTGCTGTTTATAATACGGGGTCGTCATATGCTTTACCTTCTGGGCGATTTCTTATGGATGGTGCGGCACGCCAAGAATCTGCCGCGCTTCCTGAGGCGTGGCTGGTTCGCGTCCGTGTGCCCGGGCGACTTCGGTCACCCACGAAACGTAGTCGGCGTTGCTGCTCGCTATAGAGCCATCAATACGGGTGGCCCGATCCTCGAAACCCACCCGGACGTGTGCACCGGTGGTAATCGCCAGACTGGCAATGGTGAAGACGCTGTCCTCTATACCGTGGGCAATCCAGGTGGCATTCGGAAAGACCTCTTTGACGCAGTCCGTTATATAGGCATAGCTTCGCGGCGTGCCCGGCATGATCTGAAAGCCGGCACCAAATCGTCCTGAGAACTCAACCAGGAGATAGCGCGGAGCGGGCAGCAGGCCGTCTTCGACAAGCATGGCGACATTGGACAAAAAACCCGTATCGAGGACGGTCGGCTCAGGTACTATGCCGCGTTCGCGACACACAAGAATGGTCTGGCGAATATCCTCATAGGAGTTCGGAAGCGCCATCGTTTGTCGGGTGCCATTCACCAGCGGCGTATTGATAGCGATACTCCCAGTGTTGAGGGAAATCATATCAACCGGGTCAGGCGTTTCACGGAGATAGCGTAACACCTGATCAATCGACGCGTCTGGCAGGCGCGCGGTGGTGTGATTGATAATAAGAGCGGTCTGTTCCCGAATGAGGCGGTCGGCTTCCGCATACCACTCGGGATCATAGCTGATGCCACCATCATTTGCGCGGGCATGGATATGAACGATAGATGCGCCCGCCTCCGCACAACGCTTGGCCTCGGCCGCGACTTCTTGGGGCGTCCACGGGACGTTCCGGTTTTGCTCGCGACCACGCATACCATTCAGACAGGCTTTGATAACTATCTTGTCCATCTGTAAACCCTCTCCTGTTTTTCGTCGCCCAAGTCTGGCGCGCTCGCTAGGTCAGTACTTAGCGGTGCTTTCTGGACGAAGGGCTGGCCAACAATGCCGGAAGAGACGATGAATGTGAACGCCTCTTCGACGGTATAATCGACTTCAACAACCTCCTCCGGTGGAACCATAACCAGAAACCCAGAAGTTGGATTTGGCGTTGTGGGAATAAAGACGGAGAGGAGCTGCGCAGCAGAGGAGAGGCCCAGCGTGTCGTCCCGTTCCGTGGCAACCAGCCCCATCACCCACATCTCTTTGCGCGGATATTGGAGGAGGACGACGCGCTGAAAGCTGCCGGACGGTCCCTGAAAGGTCTCTACCATTTGTTTGATCGCGCTATAAACGCTGCTCACAAGGGGCAGGCGTAGGATTAAGGTATTCACGGCATCCAAAATCTGTCGTCCGATAAAGTTCGTTCCCACCAGACCCAAGAGAAAGATAATAGCCAGGGCCAAGGCAATGTTGGCCACAGGTGTAATCGGCTCCAGCCACCAAAAGCTCTCAAGCTGCTGGAGCGGACCAAACAGGGTCCGCATGATGGGCGCGCCCGCTCCGCTGAGGAGGTCAAACAAAAAGGCGACCAATAAATACGTTGCAACCAGAGGAATAAGAATCAGCAGTCCGGTCAGGAAGGTGTTGCGAACAAAACGCGATGTGGCTCGTTTCCGCTTCACAGCGGTTCCTCCATCCATAGGCAGTTCTCTTTCGTACAAATGGTAGAGTAAGAGTCCGGGGCTTCGCAAGGAAGGGGGGCGTGTTCACGACTTTCGTTTGTGAAGAAACGCACTGACAGCAACCATGCTCCAGGTTCCTTCCAGCACAACAAAGGGGAGGAAGTCGATCAGATATGAGGCATAGCAGGCGATCCCAGCTCCAATGGCGTTGAGCGCTTGGTAGACTCTGGAATCGGTCTTCATCCAGCCAAAGAGATTGAGGAAAAACGCCCCCAGCAATAGGCCAACCCCAGCGGCGCCGATCCATTCCGCGTTATCAGCAAAAGAGATGTATGTGGGCATACGTGTCAAGCTCCTTACCGCGTGAGTCAAGACGTGCCGATGTACACACAAGAACTGCTCGATATCAAGAGCAGGCATGCCTGAGGATTATTCATACAGCGTGAATTTCTATAGATACGAACCGTCTATCGAAAGTAAGAAGAGGAAAGAAGATGAGAAGCCAACGGGTACAAAGGATAGGAAAGCAATCAGGGAGGATCAATATTTGTGCAAGGGATAGAGGGGCAATCAGGGAGGATCGATACATGAAAACAGCATCTACCGGTACTGACTTACGCGGAATCGATTCCGCTTCTTCTCACGGAACATCGGACCTCGATGCAAAAGCGGGGCGTTTTCTCTTTGAGCGGGGGAGGCTGGCGGAGCGGGAAGCTATTGTCCCGGCAGCCGTTTTACCCGAACAGTTCCACAACTCACCACGTCAGCACTACCACGGCCGCGGAGAAGTTGTGCTCATGCAGGCCGTTCTGGAGGACGCGATTGAGTGCTTTCAGAAACAGTTTGGGACGCCCCGTTTTCGTGATTATCGTATCGCACGGGAAGCGGAGCAGTGGTTTTTTACGGACGACTATCAATGGCCGTTCTCATTTGTGAACATCTGCTCTGTCCTCGGGATTGATCCCGAGTATATTCGGCGTGGCCTCAACAAGCAGAAGGCCGAGCGACCGGTCGAAATTCCACGACGTGCGTTACGCCACCCCATTATCGTCCGGCCACGACTCAAGGAAGCAGCGTAACAAGACCCTTCTTTATAAAATGCACAAAGAGGCAGTCCACCTTGGACTGCCTCTTTTTTCTTGTGGTTGCTCGATGAGCGCAGTCTACGCCGCTTGTTGCTCTTTGTGTTTGAGCAGCTTGCCGATGATCTGGTCAATGACCTGATCCGCCAAAACTCTGACTTCGGCCTCGGTCTTGGGCTGAATAGGATGCGTAACCAGAATAGGCTGATACTGCGCCATCCCCAGCGCGGAGCACTGGGCGTTGGCCGCACCAATGAATTCCGTGGTGGTCACGTTTGCCGTTGGAATACCGTTTTCTTCAAAGTGAATGACATCGTGCGAACTGCACGATATGCAGGCTCCTCAATCGCTGAGGGCTTCAATGACGGCATCACACCTTTCGCGCAACTCCACCCGAATCGGCTCGGGTGCCGGGCGTGTGACCGTCGGCTTCATGCGCCGCAACACCTCTTTGACGCCATACTGCTCGCGGAGTACCTCCTCGACACGATCGAGGAAAAAGGAGCCCTTTGCTTTGCTGATATCGAGCAAGCCGATGGTTGTCCCGGATAGCGAGTCGAGTCGCGGCGCAAAGTCTTTTTGCGAACGTTCGACCGTATCGGTCGGATCGAGTAACATTTCGCCCATAGCGTACCTCCTCTTTATTCTTTTATCTCTTTAGTTGTAATCCGGCTGCCAGCGTCAAACCCGGCCCAACCCTGGACCGCGGCGGAAAATCGACCGGCCGTGCCACCGGCCACGATAATAACAATATTCTCCGCTTTAGGGAACTTTGGAAAGAGCGTATCGTCGGTTGGGGGCTCGCGGTCTTTCTTCGGCGTGCGCAGCATGCTGACTCCAACACCTTCGCCGCCGTTGACACCCGGACGGAGTTCGCGCAAAGGTCGCCGAATATTTTCGTACAGAAATTGACGTAGGTCGTTCTTGGACCAGCCGTCTTGGGCAAACGTTTTGGCGTGTTCAGGGCCTACTACTAAAACACTATCGGAGAACAGCGGGTAGTTTTTATGGTTCCACAGCGCTGACATGGTCCAGCCGAGTGACAGAGCCAATTGTTCCGCGCTGCGGCTGGCGTGGTCGTTGATCTGCATGGGTGAGTGACCGCCAAAGAGGGTAATCGTATTTTGGTCGGCGGTATAACCTTTTTCCACGTGGAGGGGCTCCCACGGGCTGTCTTCTTCATTCTCTCCCACGCAAAATGTGTACTGTGCCGGATGGCCCATGGTCGCCTTGGTAATCTCGTGCGGCTTGGCCCCACCGATATTGATGATAATCAGCCGCAGCGCCCGGCCTATGGTGGCGTTGGCCCGGAAGCCGTGGCCAAGGGCGTTATGGCCGCAGTTGACGCCGATCTCATGGCGAATGGGTCCGTTGATAATGGCCATGGGCGTGGCCGAGAAGGTCGTGACGTTGATGCCGTGGATGCAGAACTGCTCTTCGCACATGGCCTCAACCCCGGCCAACACCACCGGGAAATACGAAGGGTGGCAGCCGGCCATGACCGCATTAATCGCAATCTTCTCGACGCTGGCCCGGCCGTAGTTCGGGCCGATTTCGCCAATGATTTCCTGGGGGTCGCGGTTCGTTGCCGCCAGCATCCGCGTGACACGCTCTTCTGTCGGCGGTACGACGGGCAGGCCATCGGTGACCCCACGCTCGTAGAGCAGTTCAACCGGGTCATCTTGGGCCTGGATACGATGGGAGTGTAAATCAGCCACTTCTGGCATAACAATTCTCCAGGTTGATTCCTATTTTATGGCCTGCGGATTGATCGGCGAGCCGACGGCACCGGTAATCGGCAGCGGTGGAGCCACAAACATACACTCGTAGACGCCGTCGTTGGCGCAATCATCGGCCAGCCCTTCCAGATCGAAGATCTCACCGACCAGCACACCGGCATGGACAATGAGAATCATATGTAGAGGCTGAAAGATTTCCGATGTTTCATTGGGAATCACCTCTGTTCCCCAGGTGTCCGTGGCATAGCCGGCAATTTCTTTTTCACAAATCCAGGCGGCGCAATCCACGCCGAGTCCTGGGGCTGAGCCACCGCTGTATTCACCCCAGCTACCTTCGGCTCGAACCTGACCGATTTGGCCGGTCCGAATCAGGACAATATCACCCGTTCCCACGCTGACCTTGCCCATCTCCGCAGCCCCATCGAGGTCCGCGGGATAAATAGCCTCGCCTGGGTCGAGCCACTGCTTTCCTTTGTAGCGCGGAATATCGAGCAGCACGCCGCGCGTGGCGATTTTATCTTTCGCGTTTTCCATGCCATTTTTCTTTGCGCCGGTGCTGTTGATTTCACTGGCTGCATAGCCGTTATACATTTTGCCCTGGTACAGGATGTGGGCCAGCGCGTCCCACTGTGTGGCGCACTGGAGCGGCATGGTCACGGCGTCGTCCGTGTATTGAAGATTGGGGATATGGTCCTGCGCGCCGACGCTGATATCACCCCCATCTTGGAGCATGAAGTGGATCGGGTTAAAGCGTCCGAACGAGCCGGTCTGAGGACCCTTGTCATCAAACGGGATGGCAAGGGAAATCACCTTGCCCTGCTTGACCAACTGGGAGGCGTCGACGAGTTTCTGCGGGGTAATATAATTCAGGGTACCAATCTGATCGTCGGGTCCCCATTTGCCCCAATTCTTGTATTTCTCGGCCAGTGCCTTGACATCGTCCATCGAGAATTGTTTTGCCATAGTCGCTCTCCTTCCGGCTTTTGTCTTTCACATCCTCTGCCTGCCCGTCAACAGTGGAAACAATTCATCTTGACGGTTTTCGATACCCTTAGTATCTTCATTGTCTCTACGCTAAGAAGGAGGAATTACAGATATGGAGACTCGCGTACAGAAATGGGGCAATAGCTTGGCCGTGCGCATTCCTAAGCCCATAGCGGCCCAACTCGGGCTGGCAAATCACTCGTCTGTCAAATTCTCACTGCGTGGCACGGAGTTGGTCATAACCCCGGTAAAACACCCCGATTTGAAGCTTGCCGACCTCTTAGCCGGGGTGACGGAGGATAACTTGCACGGGGAAATCGACACCGGTGCCGCAGTAGGTAAAGAGACATGGTAAGGTCGGTCAGATATATCCCAAAACGCGGAGATGCCGTATGGTTGAACTTCAACCCCCAGGCAGGCCACGAGCAAGCCGGACACCGCCCCGCGGTCGTACTCTCACCTGAGGGTATAACGCCAAGACCGGACTGGCGATCTTCTGTCCAATCACCAATCAGATGAAGGGCTACCCTTTCGAGGTCGCCCTTCCTGCCGGGTTAAAGGTAAGCGGCGTTGTTTTATCAGACCAAGTTAAAAGCCTGGATTGGCGGGCAAGAAATGTGGCGTTGATATGCCCTTTACCCGTGGCGACTATAGACTCGGTTTTGCGGAAAGCCAACACGCTCTTGGTGTGGGAAGACGGAGGTGTATGAGGCATCATGGAAGACGAAGGAAAAAAATATCTCGACTGCCTGTTAGCCGATTTTTCTTCGCTCAAGGAGGAAATCAGAAGGCGTTCGACCCTACAACGCTTCGTATTAGTTGGTTTCCTAACCGTCCTGGCCCTAACGTTCAAGGAAGCGAATTTAGGTGCCGACGATCAGCTTAGTCCCCTCAATCACATTACTCCGTGGAAAATCATCGAGGCTTCCAATATCGTCAAGCAAGACAAAGCAATTTCCCTCGCTACCCCGTTCACCAATCCCACTGTCTCGTATTGGGTAATAGGGATCTGGATCAGCAGTTCTCTGGCACTGCTGTTCTATATACGTGAGCATTACGAAATTTTGGGATTAGGTGCAGTTATAAAAGAACGCATCGCTGAAGGAGCGGCGCGAGAACTAGGTGTGAGATGGATAGATATTTTTCACTCAGAAACCAACCAGGATGTAGCGAATATTGACCACCTGAAGAGTCCTAAGTACGTCCAGTTTTTCTGGATAGTCTTCTTTGGACTGCCAGTGATATTTACGCTTGTGTCTACACTACCCTCATGGGAAGCTTTTTTGTCGCTTATCGACTCTTTTAATCTTCTGAGTTTGTTCGTGTCCATATGGTGGTTGTACTTTCCATACAAATGTTTTGTTCTTTTGTTGCATATTAAAAGCTAGTCTAATTACGCCGAGTAGAGACGAACCTAATGAACTCCCATGCCTCCCTGTCAGTACAAGCCGCGCGTATGGAACACCGACCGATGGAAGACCTCCTGGACAGCTTAATTGTTGAAGGGCTGGATAGCCATGCAAGCACCCGAGAAATACTGGAACAAGTTTCCCAAGACTACCGTGCTCGCTTGGCACGAGAGGGGAAACTGTCTCAGTCTGCCGCCGCTGTGAGACAAGAACTCAGCGACCTTCGGAAGCAGATCGCTCGTGACCTCTATCTTTTGGCTGGGGTAACGGAGGATAACTTGCACGGGGAAATCGACACCGGGACCGCGATGGGGAAAGAGGCGTAGTGCCCAAGGGAGGGGGAGTAAGATGAATTACAAGAAAAAACGACCGATTTCCCGACGTTCGCACTGCAAAATGTGCAAACATTGGAAGATCAATGGGTTCCCCACCGATAAGGAAGGTGGGGAGAAGTTCTCGGACCACCGGCGGCGGAAAGCCGCTGCCGCAGCAATTGCGGATTATTAAAAAGTTGGGGAGGTAACGGATTTGGGTATTGTACAAGGCACCAAAGGATCGAATGACGGTAGTGGAGAGTTGGGTCCGCAATCGCCGAACGACGATAGCTTCACACGAAGGATGAGGCTGCATCAGAGTTGGTACCGGGCTCACGTCCTCAAGGTTCGATACGGGACCGGACCCGAAGAATCAGACACATCTCTATATGGGAACATGCTGACCGAGGCGTCAGCAAAGGACGGGCACAATTTCTTGACGCATGGGATTTTCGAGCTGGCAGAGCGACGGATTGCCAAAGGGGGCGGAATGGTGGAAAAGTTTCGGCTCCTGCGCAATATGCTGTCGAGTCAGCCAATGTGCTTCAACCTATTTGGCGAGCTCGCCCTCAACCAGAAGCTCGCGACTAGGCTGGCACGTGCCCTGTGGGGGGAGCACATCGCTCAAGTGACGAGTGTACACTTCGAGTGGGCTCCAGAGCCTGCCGGCGAGTATCTGGATGATCGCACAGCGTTCGATGCGTTTATTGAGTACGAAAAAGAGGACCGGAAGTTTGGGTTCGTCGGAATCGAGACTAAGCTGACCGAGCCGTTCTCTCAGAAAGAGTATGACACTCCGGCGTATCGACAGTGGATGACGCCGGACAGTCCCTGGAAATCAGAAGCGCACGACAAAGTTTCCAGAAAAACGCACAACCAGCTTTGGCGCGACCATCTGCTCGCGTGGGCTCTGCTTCAGCATGGCAGCTCGAAGTACACAGAAGGCCGGTTGGCAGTCGTATACCATCCAGACGACAAGCGTTGCTGCCGTATAATCGACGAGTACCGTGCCCTTTTGCACGACGAAACAACGTTCTCTTCGCACAAGCTGGACGATGTAGTGTCGAAATGGGGACCACTGACGGGAGACTGGCTCTCGAAATTCGAAGAGCGCTATCTGCTGCTCGGAAAAAGCGAAGGAGCCGTAGCATGAAGCAGCATGCCCGTGGCGGCGTTTCCACCCTCTACCACCTCGCCCGCAGAAGTCGTGCCCGGCGAGGAAAGCAGCGATGGGCATAGCTTTTTTGCCTTCGAGCTGTACGCGGTCAAGGGTGAGGTTGCCTTGTCTTGTCGGGTGGCTGGGGAGAAACGCCCCCCTAATCCTCCCTTTGACGTGACGGGAATAGCGACGCCCAAGGAATATATCACACGAGCGGATCTACGACTTCGAGGAAATCGAATTTCCGAAAGTCTCGGTCATGGGTATGGCTTATTGGTCCGAAGCACGATGCACGGCTTCTTTATCGGCGAGATCGATTCGGGCGCGCATCGGTTTTACGATCCACACGGGCCGAGGGGTGTCTGCGCTGACCGCTGCACGGGCGTTTAAGGCTTGCGCCAACAGGTCAGAGACGAGTCGGCCCAGCGACTTTCCCTCTCGCGCTTTGAGCCGTTTCAGATCGTGAAGGATGGGGGCTTCAATATCCAAGGTCGTTCTCACAACGTGATGATCGTAGAGAGCGCATCAGATGTCAATCCTCTGATGTATTGATGTGTGACAGAGTGGACGCCTTTCTCTTCGGGCAGTCTCTCAAGGCTGGCCGTAATTTTCTGAGACAGGCAACAGGCCATCAACGACGGCCGAGGCGGTCGCCGGGCTTGAGGTCGTGGCCAGCGAGGAAGGCGGCTATGGGCATAGCCTTTTTGCCTTCGAGTTGCACGGTGTCAAGGGTGAGGCTGCCTTGGCCGGTGGCAACGGTGAGCGCTTTGTCTTGCCGGTTGAGGATGGTGCCGGGAGCGGCGGAAGCCTCGACCGTGCTCAGACGCGCGGCCAGGATTTTCAGCCGTTTGTTTCCCAACCAGGTGAAGGAGGACGGCCAGGGATGAAAGGCACGAATGCGGCGTTCGATGCTAACCGCGCTATGGGTCCAGTCGATCTCTCCGTCCTCTTTTTTTAGTAACGGAGCGTAGGTAACGGCCGCTTTATCTTGGGGCGTTGCAACGAGTTTCCCCTGTTTGAACAGAGTCATTGCTTCCAGCAGCGCCTGTGCACCAAGCACCGCAAGGGTGTCGTGGAGGCTGCCGCCCGTTTCGTCCGGTTTCAGGGCGACTGACTTCTGAAGCAGAATATCACCGGCGTCCAACTCCTCGCTCACCCGCATAACGGTGACGCCCGAGTGCGTTTCGCCTTGGGCAATGGCCCACTGCATGGGCGCGGCGCCACGATATTTGGGGAGGAGTGAGGCATGAATGTTAATGCAGCCAAAGGCCGGCAGATCCAGAATCGTCTTGGGCAGGATCTTGCCGTAGGCGGCAACAACAATGAGGTCGGGCCGCCAGCCGTGGAGATGTTCCAGTGCCTCGGGCGTGCGAATCTTTTGCGGCTGAAAGACCGGCACGGCATGGGTGTGGGCACAGTCCTTGACGGGTGGCGCGTGCAGGTCCAGCCGTCTTCCGGCCGGTTTGTCCGGCTGACACATCACCCCGACCACGGTGTCCTCGCTCTCAAGCAGGGCTTGGAGCGCCGGCACGGCAAACTCCGGCGTCCCCATGAAGACCAGCCGTAACGGCCGGGCCGGGAGGGACGGGGAGAGCGGTATGAACATCGTGGACGGGTTCCTCGCTTGCGGGAGGGACTGGGAATAAAGGGTTAGGGGTGAAGGGAACTCAGATTCCGGCAGACTCCGGATTTTTGCTCCGTTCGAGCGGCCGCCCTTCGCGGATCAATTTTTTGACCCGCCGCGCGTAGAGTTCGCGTTTGAGCCGACTGATCCGATCGATAAAGAGCTTGCCCGAGAGGTGGTCGAGTTCGTGCTGGAGGCAGACGGCCAAGAGTTCTTCGGCCTGCACAGTGATCTCCTGTTGGTCCAGGGTCCAGGCTTTCACTTCGATCTTGGCGGCCCGTTTGACCTCGGCCGTGTAGTCAACCACACTGAGACACCCTTCTTCCCAGACGATTGAGCCTTCTCTTGCCGTAATTCTGGGGTTCACCAGCTTGAGCAGGTCTTTGCCTTTTTCTTCACGATTGACATCAAGGACCACAATGCGGTCCTGTGAGCCGACCTGGGTCGCCGCCAGTCCGATACCTGGGGCGGCATACATGGTCTGGACCATATCCTCGACCAGCGTCGCCAAGCCCCCATCCATGTTTTTGACTTCGCTTGCCGCCTTTTTGAGGCGGGGGTCCGGAAAGGTTAAAATCTCGCGAATCATGGCTTTTCTCTATACCACGCTATACGGATCGACATCAATGATTGTTCGCACGGTGCGGGGTGGCTTGGCCTGGACAAAGGCGTCGTGCGCCTTGTCTATGAGGGCGTGTAGCAGTGGACGGTCGGGACCCTTGACCAGCAATTGCCAGCGCTCCCGTCCCTTGATGCGTTCAATAGGGGCAGGCGCGGGGCCCAGTATCTGGAGGCCTGCGGCCCTGGAAGATGCAAATTCCTCGGCCTGTCGGGTCTGTTCAACCTTCTGTAAAAAGAGGGAAGCCGTCGCCTCGACCTGTTGTCCGTCTCGGCCCTCGAAGCGCACATTAATAAGACGGGTGAAGGGGGGATAGCCAAGCTGTTTACGATAGCGCTGCTCTTGAGCGGCAAAGCCGGTGAAGTCATGCCGGGCGGCGCATTGTATGCTGTAATGCCTCGGGGCATACGTCTGAATAATCACGGTTCCAAGGTCTTGCCCACGTCCGGCCCGACCCGCAACTTGCGTAAGTAATTGAAAAGTCCGTTCCGCGGCCCGGAAGTCCGGCCGGTTGAGCGTCACATCGGCCAGAATCACGCCAACGAGTGTCACGCCCGGGACATCGTGCCCCTTGGCGACCATTTGCGTTCCGATTAACACGTCGAACTCATGCGCCCGCCACGCCCGCAGCACGCGATCAAGCGCTCCGCGACGCTTCACGGTGTCGCGGTCCAGCCGGGCAATACGGACCTCAGGCAGCAGATGTTTCAGGGCATCCTCGACCTGCTCTGTCCCGATTCCGCTCCCGTCGAGCGCAGGTTCTTTGCAGCTCGGGCAGACCTCTATGCTACGCCGGGTAAAGCCACAGTAATGACAGCACAATATCTTTCGCCGGAGATGAAACGTCAGGCTGACGCTACAGTGCGGGCACGAGAGCGTTTCGCCACACAGGCGACATTGCAGGTAATTCGCATACCCGCGCCGATTCAGAAATAAGACACTTTGCTTGCCGGCTTGATAGTTCACCCGCAGCGCGTGTTGTAGGCGGGTTGAAAAAATAGGGGTGGTTTTTCCTGAGCGAGCCTCCCGGCGGAGGTCGATAATCTCAACCTTGGGTAATGGACGCGCGGCCACACGAGTTGGCAGAGTCAGGGCCGTATAATGCTGCGTTTGACTATGGGTATAACTTTCCAGGGATGGAGTCGCAGATCCTAAAATTACAGTACAGGACGACATTTTACCCCGTACAATAGCGATATCTCTCGCATTATAGCGTATGCCATCTTCCTGTTTGTATGCCGTTTCATGTTCCTCATCTACGATAATCAAGCCTAGATTCACCAAGGGGGCGAAGACCGCCGAGCGTGCGCCAACAACAACGGATACTTCTCGACGGGCAATCCGCTTCCACTCGTCCCAGCGTTCTTTATCGGTCATTGCGCTGTGGAGGACGGCAACACTCCTACCAAAACGCTGTCGGACCTGAGCGACGAGTTGTTGGGTTAGGGCGATCTCCGGGACGAGGAAGAGTGCGCTTTTGTCTTGACTCACGACATGGCGAGCTGCCCTGAGATAGATCTCGGTTTTCCCGCTTCCGGTGACACCGTGCAGCAGAAAAACGCGAAATTCTCCCTTTTTTAGGGCATTTTCCACCTCGCTTTGCGCGTTCTGTTGGGCAGATGTCAAAGCGAGCGTTTCCCACTGGGCCTGCTCGTCATCGTCCCCGGAATCATCAGCACTCTCTTCGGTGTAAGCCCCGACCTCGGCTATCGATTCAGAGGCTTCAGTGATAGTCCGAGGTCGGGGGAAAGACTCCGCTAGACGAATCAGATTTAGTGATTCAAGGTGTTGAAGCGTGTCTCTGATGGATAACTGAGGGAAGCGCCGCTGCACGGTCTTGACACTCACCCTTTTCTTTTCCGTGACGTATGCCAGCAGTTCTTTCTCGTCCCCTTTCAAACGGCCAACAAGAAGCTGCTGCCTCCGGTCGTCTTCCTCTGTGTCCGCCGTTTTTCTGCGCCCTTTCTTTTTTGGCAATGTAACAAACACGGTGCTCTGATGACGTACTGTCCGAGGAAGAATAGTCTGCAACGCCGTTCCAGGCGAAGAAAAATAATAATGCGCTAGCCATTCCCAAATATTTTTTATGCCTTGAGTAAAAATAGGGACTTCATCTATAATATCGAGAATATCCTTTACCTTTTGAGAATGGATGTCACCAGGATGAGAGGATCGGCCAACGATAATTCCTGTTATTTTTCGGCTACTTACAGGAACAACGACGCGAACTCCCTCTTGGACTCTCGAAAGAAGGGTGTCTGGAACGCGATAAATCAATTCATTCCTTCGACTAATGGGGAGTGGAAGGGCGACAGAAACAAAGCAGGCATTCGTGGAACATTGCGCGTCAAACATTTGACAAATTAGTTTTTGTATTGCATAGTAAGTGCTGGAAATACTTAGATTAAGATTATCATGGCTACCCTGAACGAAACTCTTGGACGCCTTGCCAATCCCCTGACTTCTCTAGTTCCATTTGAATTGGATAAAGGCTACCTCAGCCTCGACATCGGTTCAAGCTCAATCAAGATGGTTGAGGTTCGTGGGCAGGGATCGCGTCTCAAGATCACGAACGCAGTGTCCTAAATAGAGTGAGGATGCGGAGCTTGTTAGACAGACACACCATAAAAATAGCAGTCCCGTTATGGGTCTGCCTGAGTGCAGGGGCCTGCACTCATCAGCCACGGAGTTTGAGAGGAGGACCTTCAACCTTGCCTCCTCCCGAACCGACAATTCAGGATGCCGGGCAACGCATTGTCATGCTTCGCCTCGGACGTCTCCCGAAAAGGACTTATACTCCGAAAAGGGCGCATATTGAGCCACTTCAGCTTCACGAGATCCGTGTAATTACGGACGCTGAGCAACGGAACGTCATGTTTCGCTTCTCTCGCCCCCCGGAAAACCTGCATTGCTTTCCCCTCAGCGCGCCGAGCCGTCTTGCCATTGATGTCACCGACTCAATTGAGGCGCCGCCTCAGGTCGCAAAGTATATTGCGGAAGACCCTCAGATTGAGGAAATCCGAGTGAGCAGTTCGGCAGGCCGCATGCGTCTCGTTGTCGAGTTGGCACTGGATGAGACTCCTCCGGTTTCTGTTGACACCAATGAGGCGATTCTGACTGCCCGTATTGGTCGGAAAACCAAAACGGGCAGCTCGAAACACAGGGATGCCCAGATTCTTTTCATTGCCGAGAATGCAGATCTGACGCAGTTAGCCCAAACTCCTTCGATATCTCGTGTGAATGAACCTTTTTGGTGTAACGCGTCCGTAAGTGAGTGGAGGTAGTGGAATCGAAAAACCTAGAAGCCTGAGAACCCAGCGGCGATGGAGTGGGAGAGTTCTTAGACTTGTGGGCTTCTCATACATGAGAACGAAGCTGTGGAGGCTGTGGTTGATGTGAGTGATGGGGAAATCGAAAAACCTAGAAGCCTGGGAACCCAGCGGTAGCGGTGTGGAAGACGTGTTGGGAGAGTTCTCAGACTTGTAGGCTTCTCGCCCATCGAAGATCTGAACAAGGAGAGTCTGTGTTGGAAGTGGTAGGGACACTCGAAGGCTTGGAAGCCAGGTATGAACATACTGAGGTTGTAGTGCGGTGCTGTCGAGGTTGGCCTCGAGCCTTCGCGCGTCTCTATCAGTGGGGGTACGATGTGGATGTGGTGGTGGAAATGGAGAGACGAATATAGGGGCGGGCGCATACCCCGTCCGCCCCTATACAAAAAACTCAGTAAAATTGGAGGGTTATAGGACGGCCTCAAGCTTCCATCAAGAAAATCTTCTCCGCCCTGGCTCGTTATAGACAACACACAGGGCGACGTTTTGGGTGGGGTGGTGGTGAAGGCGGCAATCCTTATTGCCGCTAGGGCCAGGGAGTTTTGCTTAGTGGGACAGCGCCCTGAATGGGCTGCTTAGGTCGGCGCTCTTCAGGTCGCTGTCGATGAAAGTGGTGGTGGGGTTTTGGTTGGCCACGGCAAAGCTCCCTGGCTAGCACACAAGTCGCACGCTCGAACGTATAAGACATTGTAATGTCCTCCTGGCGTGGACGCAACATTATTTTTGTTGGCTTTATGGGAACAGGGAAAAGCCTGGTCGCCAGACGGCTAGCAAAGCGACTCGGCCGCAGGTTTGTTGACACGGATGCCTGTATTGAGCGTGAAGCGGATATGTCGATTGCTCAGATCTTCGCCACTGAGGGAGAAGCAGCCTTTCGTCAACGAGAGCGACAAACCATAGCCCGCGTCTGTCAAGAAAAAGAGAGGGTGATTGCCACAGGTGGCGGAGCCATTGTGGATAGAGAAAACGCCAAAACGATGAAAGCGAGCGGCCCGGTCATTTGTCTGACCGCTCGTCCCGAAGTCATTCTCCAACGTGTCAAAGGTGATACCACTCGTCCGTTGCTACAGGAGCCCAATCCGCTCGAAAAGATCCAACAACTACTGGCAGACAGAGCAGAAGCCTACGCCCGCGCGGATATCACTGTTGATACGTCGGGCTTAGACCCGGATGCGGTTGTAGAGGCTACACTGACAGCCTTGACCCAAGCAGACTCGACTGTGTAGAAAAGCCGCTATGGATACGCTCACGCTGAATCTCGGGGCGCGATCCTACCCTATCCACATTGGATCAGACATCCTCGGCACGTTAGGCCAACTCCTCAGACAGCAAAATTTCCTCACTGGCCGAGTCGGGGTGATAACGGATTCCCATGTTGGCAAACACTACCGGAATCCGGTGACCAATATTCTCACCGCTGAGGGATTCGAGCCGGTGGTGATTGAGATTCCTGCGGGCGAAGAACACAAAAACTTGGCCTGGCTGACCTTTCTGTATGACAAACTCGTTGAGGGGCGTATTGAGCGCAGTTCGCCTTTAATCGCCTTGGGGGGAGGGGTCATCGGAGACCTCACGGGCTTTGCGGCGGCAACCTTCCGGCGTGGAGTTCCATTTATCCAAATCCCGACCACTCTCCTTGCTCAGGTTGACGCGAGTGTCGGCGGCAAGACGGCCATCAACCATCCGGCAGGGAAAAATCTGATCGGCGCCTTCTACCAGCCCCGTATGGTCTTGATTGATGTCGCCGTCCTCAAAACGCTCCCAAAGCGTGAGTTTGTGTCAGGGATAGCAGAAGTCATCAAGTATGGCGCTATTCTGAGTCCGGAACTCTTCGGGTTGCTTGAAGAAGAACTCAAAGTACTCCTGAGCGTCAATCCAGCTCTTCTGACCTCAGTGGTCAAAACATGCTGTCAACTCAAGGCCCTAGTCGTGGAAGAAGACGAAACGGAAGGGGATTATCGAGCGATTCTCAATTTCGGTCACACCATGGGACACGCGATTGAAAGTGCCACCAATTACAAAAGCTTTTTACATGGTGAGGCGGTCGCGCTAGGTATGGTTTTCGCCACCCACCTGTCTCAACAACGGGGCTTGTGTCGGCCGGCGGTACGTGACCGTGTTGTACGCCTTATCAAACAGGCTGGCTTACCAGTAGACATCCCACAGGATCTTGCACAGGAGCATCTCCGGATAGGGATCGAAGCGGACAAAAAGGTCACTGCCGGAAAAGTCAAATTTGTATGTCTAGAGGATATTGGCAAAACGCGCTTTGAGTTTATGAGTGCAGCCGAAATTGTCGGGCATTTATACCGGTCGGCTTCCTGAGCGGGCCGGCTCAGAATTCACATGCCTTCCCTCCTTTGGGTCAAAAACGTACAGATCAACCTTCTGGCGAATGCCGGACGGGGGTGTATCATGGATACGTGCCGACGATAACGCGCCGCCTTGCATTCGGTCTGCTTGCCTTATTATGGCTGCCGGCCGGTATCGCCGCGACGGCCCCGGTCCGTGGTATGCCTTGGCCCATGGAGCCATCTGCTTGGCTTTCATTAGTCGTGACGGCACCTTGCGGCCTACCGCTCGCCCTGGCCTGTTTCAAACTCTGGCGGATTGGGCATCCGGGTACGGCCTGGACCGCCTTCGCCGTACTGGCACCTGTGACTGCGGTGGCGTCTCTGTTCGCGGGCCTGCTCGGCCCGGTGGCAATCGCGATCTATGCTCTGGTCATCAGCGGACCGACCTGGATACTGTACGCATTCCTGCTCGGTACACGACGCTCCCGTGTACCGAGAGGGCAGCACTATTCAGGACCCTAGATTCCGAAGGCACCTGACGACCCTCCACCCCTCTATAACAGAGGATACCGGGCAGAGTGTTATCGGGTCACGCTGTACTCACCTGCCGGCCTCATTCTGTTGACACCCAGGAGCAGGCTTTGTAGTCTGCCACGGTGTCCGAACATAAACCCTCGCGGCCGTCCACATCTCGAAAAAGACACGCCGGCTCTCAGCGTCCCCGCCAAGTCCCAAAGCCGGACAATCAGTACAGAAAAAAGAAGGCGAACTCAGGGTTGTCGCGCCCAAACAGCCATTCAGGCGACAAGCCTGACTGGAAGCCGCCCTGTCCGCATGCGCCCCACTGTTACGGCTGCCCCTTCGTCTCCGTTCCCTATGATCAACAGCTTGAAAGAAAACAAACCATAGTGCGGGAGGCGTTTGCCGTATTTCCGTCGCTCAGGGCGATCAATATTCCCCTGCCTGTTGCTTCGCCCAAAAAGTTTGGCTACCGCTCCCGCGTTAAGCTGGCCGTGCAGAGCGCCAAGGGACAAACCCTGATCGGTCTGTATGTCCCTGAAACACATCAGGTTTTTGACATCTCGGCTTGTCCCGTCCACCCCAAAGAAGTCAACCGCATCGTCGCCTTTCTCAAACAGGCGATAGAACGGCTGCATATTATTCCCTATGACGAAGCGCGCGATACCGGCCAACTCCGCTATATCGACCTGCGCTATAGTTTTTGGCAGCGGAAAGCGCTCCTGCTGCTGGTCACCCGGCATATGCACTTCCCCCAGGTGCACGACTTGACCCGTCAGCTTGAACGACGGTTTCCCTTTTTGAGTGGCATTGTCCATAATATCAACGACCAGCCGGGCAATGTGATCTGGGGGAAACGCTTCCGCCCCTTGCGGGGTCGGGACTCTTTACTCGAACAAATAGGGCATGTCCGCCTCAGTATCCCGGTGGATACTTTTTCTCAGGTCAATCCACCTATGGCGAAGCGCATTTACGAAACCGCTGTCCGGTGGAGCAATATGACCGGACAAGAAATCGTTCTTGACGTGTACTGCGGAATCGGTCCTATCGCCCTGTATTGTGCCTCGCAGACCAAGTTTGTGGTCGGGATTGAGGAAAATGAACGGGCCGTGAATGTTGCAAAAGAAAATGCCCGGCGTAACGGATACCACAACACCCGTTTCTTTCATGGTGATGCAGCGCAGAAGATAGAAGAGATCGCTATCACCCTCCCATCCATCGACAGGATTGTGCTCAACCCGCCTCGGACAGGACTGAGCCCCGAGGCGTTTTCCTCGGTCATAGGAGTGAACGCGCCCAAACTGCTCTATATCTCCTGTTCGCCCCGGACGCTCGCCCGAGACCTTGATCGTTTTACCGACGCTGGCTATGCCGTCGGACGGGTCCAGCCATTCGATATGTTTCCGCAAACAGACCAGATTGAAACGCTCGCCCTTATTGAGAAGGGAGGGAAGAGTTCTGCCTAAATCGGCTCCAAACCCAAAAGAACCGTCCAGGCGGGAGCTCTGGATTCGAGCCGAGGCGTGGAGCGCGTTTCCTGGTCTGATCCATGGTTTTTCCCGCCGCTTACCAAAATCCTTCACAGCAGCTTCATTAGACGCTTCTTTGGGCGCCCCGGACTGTCCACTCCATACCCTCACACAGGTTCATGGGAATACCATCGTGCATATTGAAGGAGGGGAAACAAAACCGGGGTTAGAAGCAGACGGGATGCTCACAACGGAGCAAAACGTGCTGCTTGGCATCAAGACTGCGGATTGCGTACCGCTTCTCCTTGTTGCCCCACACAAAAGGGGCGAAAGAGGAAACGTGTCCTCCAACAGATACAAAAAGCTGGACACGCTTCCTCTTCTTGGCGCTCTTCACGCTGGATGGAGAGGTACGCAGAAGGCAATCGCCCTCCGAGCAGTCGAAATATGCGCCGAACAATGGGACGTTTCCCCCACCCAGCTCTGGGTCGCCTTGGGTCCGTCAATTGGGGGATGCTGTTATCAAGTCGGCTCTGAGGTAGGAGAGCCACTCTTTGAACGCTGGGGAGATGGACGGCCTACGACCTGGAATCGGCAGGGAGACAAGGGCTATCTCGACCTGCGGGCGCTAAACCGCATGCAGTTGATTCAGGCTGGCGTCCCGCAGACGCAGATTCACAGCGTTGGACCCTGTACATTCTGCCATCCAGATGAGTTTACCTCGTACCGAAGAGAAGGAGCGCAAGCCGGTCGCCAGCTCAGCGTCATCGGCTGGCGTCCACATTAAAGAACCCTCTGCAGGGTGTGATTAGTAATATGCGTGTTGCTGTTATTGGCGGAGGCGGGTGGGGAACCGCCCTGGCGTGTCTCTTAGACTCGGTCGGACATGAGGCTCAGGTGTGGGTCAGGCGTGAGGTCTTAGCCCAAAAAATTGAAAGAACACGAGAGAATGCGGACTATTTGCCTGGGGTGCGGCTTCCGGAGACGCTCTGCTTTACCCCAGAGCTGTCTGCAGCAGTCATCGGCGCTGAGGTCCTTGTTATCGCCGTTCCATCCCATGCCGTCCGCTCCATTGCCTCAACGCTAGGATCTTTGTTGACGACAACACCGCTGCTAGTGAGCACAAGTAAAGGTATTGAGCAGGATTCTCTCCAAACGATGAGTGGGGTGCTCACCGAGGCCCTCCCCCCACGGTTCGCCCACGAGATCGCCGTGCTCTCAGGTCCCAGCTTTGCCGCGGAAGTCGTACGCGGACTCCCAACCGCAGTAACGGTCGCAGCGAAAGATCACGCCATCGCCCAGAGAGTCCAGACACTGTTTGCGGCTCCGACATTTCGCGTCTACACAACGACGGACATGATTGGGGCCGAGATTGGCGGTGCAGTCAAGAATGTGATTGCCTTGGCCGTCGGAGTGAGTGACGGCTTAGGCTATGGCTATAACGCGCGGGCGGCCTTAATCACGCGTGGCATGGCTGAAGTTGTCCGTTTGGCAACCCGGATGGGAGCAAATCCCCAAACGTTATCAGGCCTCTCTGGCATGGGTGACCTTATTCTTACATGCACGAGTGACCTCAGCCGCAACCGCACTGTCGGTATTCGGCTCGGAAGAGGAGAGTCCTTGGAGGCCATTCAGCGGACCATGACAACGATTGCCGAGGGCATCCGGAACTGCCGCTCGATTCTGGATTTAGCCCAGCGTCTGGGAGTTGATATGCCTATTGTGGAGCAGATGTATGAGCTTGTCTATTCTGGTAAACCGCCGATGCAGGTGGTCACAGACCTGTTGGCACGTCAGATCAAAGCCGAGTTTCCACCAGGAGAAAATTGACATCTTGGGAGCGGTATGGTGATATGGATGGCTAACTGAGCACAGCACACTAGGAACGGATGAATATCGATGAAAAGGACCTATCAACCAAGCAATACCAGTCGAAAGCGTACGCACGGGTTTCTCGTTCGGATGAGGACAGCTGGGGGTCGTGCGGTTATCAAGAGGCGGCGCACGAAAGGGCGCAAACTCCTCAGTGTACGGACACCGCTCAAGCCGGCGCGCCGCTAGCTACTCGCACGGTCCGATACACATTTCCCAAAGCAGCACGTCTGCGTGTTCGCCGAGAATTTCTCGCCCTCCAAAGACGAGGAGAACGCCGGTATAGTCGCAATTTTATTGTTATTACCTCGCCCGCCCGTACCGCCCGTCCGCGCCTTGGGGTGACAGCCTCACGGCGCTATGGCAAGGCGGTCATGCGGAATCAAATGAAGAGAAGGTTGCGCGAGTTTTTTCGAGTCCGGCAGGCGCGTATATCCCCGACACGAGATATTCTTATTATTCCCAAATCACGCGCGCAGGAGTTAACTTTTGCCCAGATCGTTACCGAACTAGAGAGGGTGCTTCCCATTGCTCAACGCACGCAGTGAAATCTCTCACTTTTCCGGCCCGTCATGCGTCACAGCAGTCTCTCGTCTAGGCCAGTTGTTAGTTGTGGGCGGACTCAAGGGCTATCGCCTCTTCATCTCTCCGCTGATCGGTCCGGCCTGTCGCTTCTATCCCAGCTGCTCTCAGTACGCTCTGCACGCCGTACGCAAGCATGGGACGCTTAGGGGGCTGATTCTCACGATTCGACGTCTCGCCAAATGCCACCCATGGCATCCGGGCGGAGTCGATCTCGTCCCCTAACTCATTTTGCGGGCATTTGAAGTTTCTATGGATAACAAGAGTCTCCTCGCTATTGTCCTCTGTATCCTCATTCTTATCGGGTATCAGTCACTGATCTCCTATCTTTACCCACCGCCTGACCCTCTCCAGCCCCAGACTCAACAGCCATTGGTCGACTCGGAATCAGCCACTCCTTCAGATCAACAGCCCCAACTCCTTTCGGAGCGCCGCCGGACCGATGTTGAACAACAAGAAGAACAGACTTCCGGTATGCCCCAGCCCACCTCAAGAGTTTCCCCCGCTCCCGTGGAACAGGACATAACAGTTGAAACAGACACGTATATTGCTGTTTTTACTTCCGTGGGCGGACGTATCAAAAGCTTCCGCCTCAAACAGTATCCGGTGACGCTTAGTCCAGACAGTCCGCTATTGGAAATGGTCATCGCCGGGACCTATGGAGAGCTGCCCTTCGTCCTGAGCCTGAGCGGCAAAGATATCACTCTCAGTGATGATACACTGCCGTATACCGTGAAGGGGGTCCCCGCAGGAGAACGGCTCTTTGTGCCGGCGGGATCTGATAAGGATCTCGTGTTTAGAGGGTCGCTGGCGAATGGGGCAACTTTTACCAAAACCTTTACTTTTTCCGGCGAAGGGTATGGCATAGGTCTCAGCGTCGATGTCACGCAGGTTCCTTTTCAGGCTTCGACCCTCTCTATATCCTGGCTCGAAGGCTCACGTTCAGAAGGGAAATCTACCTATTATGACGTCTACGGGCCGGTTGCGCTGATGGGCCGGACCTTTGAATATGAAAACGCCTGGGATTGGGAAGCCGGAGACTCATACGGGCCGGGGGATGTTCGTTGGGCAGGATTCACAAACAGTTATTTCTTGGCCGGCATAATGCCTCGAGATATTGAAACGGCCCAGCTCTTCTTTCGTGATGAAGACAAGACCCTAGAAACACGCCTCTCGACTCCCTGGAGCGGGGAGGCGGTCTCCTACACCCTGTATGTTGGTCCGAAGGATACGGATGCCCTGAATGCGGTTGACCCGGCCTTTGACCGGGCCATCGATTTTGGCTGGTCCCACTTTATTGCCCGGCCGTTAGTCTCTCTTCTGAGACTCCTGTATGGGGTGACCGGGAACTACGGCATTGCTATTATCTTACTCACTGTCCTGGTTAAACTGGTATTCTTCCCGCTCAGTAATAAGAGCTTCAAGTCCATGTCAGCGATGAAGAAACTCCAGCCGCAGATAGAAAGACTCCGTGAGCAATATAAGGAGGACCGACAAAAGCTGAACCAGGAAATGATGGAACTGTATAAGCGGTACGAAGTGAATCCGCTCGGTGGGTGTCTCCCCATGATTGTACAGCTCCCGGTGTTCATCGGCCTGTATCAGGGGCTTTTGTACGCCATTGAATTGAGACAAGCTCCATTTTTCGGCTGGATTGAAGACCTGTCTCAGCCAGACCGCTTGGGCGCGCTTGCCATTCCTTTCGTTGATCCTCCAGGTATCCCGGTGCTGACCTTACTTATGGGGGGGTCGATGATCATCCAGCAGATGATGATGCCAACCACCGGAGATCCGATCCAGCAGAAGATGATGCTCCTCATGCCGGTCATCTTTACGGTGATGTTCATTAATTTTCCAGCCGGACTGGTGCTGTACTGGCTTATCAATAATGTCCTGAGTGTCGCCCAGCAGCACTGGTATACGAGAACATATGGATAAAAAGAGTAAACGTGTCCAGCATCTGCATGTTATTGGAGGACGCGTTTACTCTTTTCAAAGAGGAAAGACACAATGAGTGCAATTGAAGCGGAAGGATCGACTATAGAAGCGGCGGTTGCAGCAGCCCTAACCCAACTCCAAGCAGACAGAGAGCAGGTGGAAATAGAAGTCCTCGCTCAGGCTACAAAGGGTTTCCTCGGTATTGGCGGGAGGAAGGCGCGCGTCCGAGCGACGTTGAGAAATCCTGTTTCGGTTCAGGAGCCTGCATCTGCGGCTCCGGCCAGTATTGATGAATCTCCTCAGGAGAGAGGGAGAACAGCGCGACGTCGTGCTCCTTCTGGAGAATCAGTCGTCCAGCCCGTTCCCGTTTCCAAGGAGACAAGAGAAAATGCCCGTCAGATACTCTCAGAAACCCTACGTCTTATGGGTGTAGAGGCCCCCGTCTCACTCGACGTCCAAGGGACAGAAGCCGTTATTAATCTTGAAGATACCGTCGATGGCTTACTCATTGGACGGAAGGGGCAAACGCTTGATGCCCTCGAATATCTTCTCAACCGCATGGTCGCCCGTGGAGAAGAGGAAGAGGCGCATATCATCTTGGACGCCGAGGGCTATCGTGAACGTCGCCGCCAGAGTCTTGAAAGCTTGGCCCTTCGTTTGAGCGAGCGGGCGAAGCGGCGACGAAAAACGGTTACCCTGAATCCGCTGAGTCCTCGAGACCGTCGTGTCGTCCATTTGGTGCTCGAAGACGACCCGCTTGTTGTGACAAAAAGCATGGGGCGTGGGTATTTCCGTCGTCTCTCTATTGTTCCTGAGGAAACCGGCAGTCCTCGTCGGGATCGAGACCGGCGGGCGGCTCGCTCGTGACCCGTGGCATAAAGAGTAAACGTGTCAACAACTTGTATCTATTGGAGGACATGTTTACTCTTTGAAGAGTTGTGTACGAGCATGATACGATTGCTGCTATTGCGACTCCCTCAGGCCAGGGCGGGATCGCCGTTATCCGAGTCAGTGGCGCGGACGCAGAAAGAATAGTTAGACAGCTTTTTCTCCCCCGGCCGTCTTGGGAAAAACTCCATTCCCACCATTTCTATCTTGGCAAGATTCTGGATCAGCCGAACGGCCAGCCAATTGACCACGCCGGCCTGATCCTGATGCGCTCCCCTCACAGCTATACTGGGGAACACATCGCTGAGCTACATCTCCATGGCGGCAGTTTCCTGACTCGTCGGATATTGGAAGCGATCCTCAATCAGGGGGCTCGTCCCGCCCAGCCAGGTGAGTTTACAAAACGTGCATTTCTCAACGGTCGCCTCGATCTCATACAGGCTGAGGCTGTACTCGACCTCATTCACGCGAATAATGAGACGGGCTTACATCTTGCCTGGAGGGATTTATCAGGCCGACTCTCCCAGGCGTGCTCGGCCATTCGGGACCGCCTCATTACCCAGACGGCCTACCTGGAAGCGTTTATCGATTTCCCTGAAGACGATATCCCTGAACACAACCAAAAGGAGCTCAGCTCAGCTTTCTCTTCAATTCGGATCGATATAGAGGCCCTCGCAGCGACCTTCTCCCAAGGAAAAGTCTATCGCGACGGGATCGTGACCGCTATTATTGGGAAGCCGAATGTCGGTAAGTCGAGCCTGCTCAACCTGCTGGCAGACACAGAGCGAGCCATTGTCACCCAGGTCCCTGGGACGACACGAGATGTGCTCGAGGAATCCGTGCTCGTGAACGAGATTCCCCTCGTCGTGCGGGACACCGCTGGGATTCGTCGGACAACGGATGAGATTGAGAAGATCGGCATTGAGCGCAGCCTGTCCAGCATTGAACAAGCAGAGATTATTTTAGCACTTTTCGACCTCTCCCGACCGTTCGATGCGGATGACGCTCTCATCTGTGAAAAGATTCAAGGAAAGAAGTTTGTCCTGGTGGGGAATAAGAGTGATCTCCCTCAGAAATTTGATGTGACCGATCTGTTAGACCGTCTGGATACTGAAGCGCCTCAAAGAGGAAGCGTGCCCTCCAAATCATACAAGGCTATTGACACGTTTCCTCTTCTTCACATGGCTGCGCTGTACGGGACTGGGGTTGACGACTTGGGAGACAGAATACAAGAGGTCGCTCTGGGGAAGCAGCAACCTGGAGGGGAAGGCGAAGGTCCGTATAGGGGTGTTATGATTACGAAAATACGGCATAAAGTTGCCCTTGAAAAAGCTGTGGAAAGCCTAAAGGGTGCAGAGCAGGGGTTGGCGGCAGGCCTCCCCCTTGACCTGATCGCTGTTGATCTTCGCGCAAGCCTTGACCATATTGGCGCAATAACGGGCCAGGTCAGCAGCGAGGAGATACTCGACCGCGTGTTTCAAGATTTCTGTATCGGGAAATAGGTGAAGACCCATGGACTATGATGTTATCGTTGTTGGCGCTGGCCATGCCGGGATCGAGGCGGCTCTGGCGGCGGCACGTCTTGGCAGTAAGACTCTGATGCTGACGCTGAACCTTGATCACATCGGTCAGATGTCATGCAATCCGGCTATTGGAGGGATGGGCAAAAGCCATTTGGTGCGGGAGATTGATGCGCTTGGTGGGGAAATGGCCCGCGCCATTGATGAGACAGGCATTCAGTTCCGTGTCTTGAACACACGCAAAGGGCCGGCCGTTCGCGCGACGCGTGCGCAAGCGGACAAGGCCCTCTATCGGCAGCGTATGAAGAGAGTGGTTGAAACCACGCCCAATCTCACCCTGCGCCAGGGCAGTGTGGAACGCCTCAGGGTTGAAAGAGGAAACGTTTCCTCCAATAGACATGATATGCTGGACACGTTTCCTCTTCAGAACAGCAGAGTCAGAGGAGTGATCACTCAGATAGGTGAGTCCTTCTCAGCACAGACCGTTATTCTGACGACCGGAACCTTTCTCAAGGGTCTCATACACGTTGGCCTTAAAAATTACGCAGCAGGACGAGCGGGGGACTTTGCCGTTGAAGGATTAAGCAGCCATCTGAGCGAACTTGGTTTTCATATTGGTCGGCTCAAAACCGGCACCTGTCCGCGCTTGGACAATCGAACGATCAATTATGACATTTTGGAGCCACAGTACGGGGATACCCCTCCACCGGCCTTATCCTTTTCAACGGAGGCAATCACCCAGGAACAATTGCCGTGTCATATGACGTATACGAATGAGAAAACGCACCAGACCATTGCCGCAGGACTTGACCGCTCACCCCTGTATTCCGGTGTGATTGAAGGCAGAGGGCCGCGTTATTGTCCATCGATTGAGGATAAAGTCATTCGTTTTAAGGAGAAACCTCGTCACCAGATTTTTCTCGAACCAGAAGGGCGAGATACAGTCGAAGTCTATCCAAATGGCCTTTCGACAAGTCTGCCACTGGATGTGCAGCTCGCCGTGGTCCGTTCAATACAAGGGTTAGAGGATGCAGAGATCATGCGCCCCGGCTATGCCATTGAATATGACTATGCCGACCCGACCCAACTCACGCAGACTTTGGAAACCAAGCTGGTATCGGGCCTCTACTTCGCCGGTCAGATTAACGGGACAACGGGCTATGAGGAGGCTGCGGCACAAGGAATAATGGCCGGAATTAACGCCACAATGAAGGTTCAAGGTGATAACCCCCTCATTTTTTCCCGAGATCAAGCCTATATTGGCGTTCTTATAGACGATTTGGTCACGAAAGGAGTAGGAGGAGAGCCCTACCGGATGTTTACTTCTCGTGCTGAGCATCGGCTGTTACTCAGGGAAGACAATGCAGATGTGAGGCTGAGCGAATTCGGACGGAGAATCGGACTCATAGATGGAAGATTGGCCGAGCGGACGCTGAGGAAAAAAGAAGAAATTGCACAGGAGGTTCAACGTCTAGAGGACACTATACTAACCCCAAACGACACAGTGAATACCCAATTATCGGCTTTAGGTACGGCAGAGATTAAAACGCCGACATCGCTTGCAAAATTGCTTCGCCGCCCTGAACTGTCCTTCGGAGATGTCCAGTCCATCAGCCTGTCACCCACTCCCCTCTCCACAGGAGTTGGGGCCGAGGTGGAGATAGAAGTAAAGTATTCTGGCTACATACGCCGTCAGGAAGAGGGAGTAAACAGGGTCCGGCATATGGAAGAGGCCCTTATTCCGAATGAGATTGATTACACGGATGTCCAAGGTCTCTCAAACGAAGTCAAAGAAAAACTCCTGACCTTGCGCCCCCGCTCGCTGGGTCAAGCGTCGCGTATCCCCGGGGTAACGCCCGCAGCCGTATCGTTACTGGCCATTCACCTGAAACGCACGGGAGCCGCCGTGTAATGGATAAAGAGAGCCTTTCTCTCTTAGAGCAGGGCACGAGGGCGTTACGAATATCGCTTGCTCCACAGTCGTTCCACACTCTATCCCTGTACATAGATGAACTTCAGCGCTGGGCTCAGGTCTTCAATCTCGTCGGCCAGCCTGATGTAAAAACAATTATTCGAAAGCATATTCTTGACTCTCTTGCCTTTTCGTACATTCTTCCGGGGCAGGGTGTTTTTGCCGACCTTGGGAGTGGAGCCGGGTTTCCAGGATTGGTACTTGGCGTAGCCGGGCAGAAAAGAGAGATTTTTCTCATCGAGGCCCGAAGAAAAAGAGCAAACTTTCTGAGACAGGTAGTCAGAATGACGGGCGTAGAGAATATACGCGTGTTTGAAGGGAGAGCCGAAGAGTTCGCTCTACAGGATAGGAGGCCCGCTTGGTTCGATACTGTTGTCACACGGGCGACCTGGGATATGGCTCACTTCCTGACCCTCTGCCTTCCGATTGTGAAAAAAGGGGGCTATGCGGTAGCAATGCGAGGTCCCCACAAGAAAGGCGGCGGAACCGCAGGAGAAGATCACTCCCCTCATGACGGCTTCGTACAGGAGACCGTAGATAAATACCAACTCCCCTTTGGTGAAGGAGACAGATATGCTCTTTTTTTCAGAAAGAAATGTTTCACGTGACACATTTCCGTCATGTTTCACGTGACACATGGCTCAGATCCTTCCCCAACCAACAGAAGATACACGACATTCTCTATAATCTTCCCTTGTTTCCGGGAATGTGCTACTGAGCCTTGTGGCCAGGACCATTTGTATAGCGAATCGGAAGGGTGGGGTTGGGAAGACCACGACTGCTATCAACCTTTCGGCTGCCATAGGTATATCTGGAGCAAAAACCCTCCTTATTGACTGTGATCCTCAAGGGAATGCTTCCAGTGGTGTAGGTGCTCGTCCTGACGAGAATGCGGCGACCGTTTATCAGCTCCTCCTCGGGGAGTGTACGCTCCAGGAAGTGGTTCAGAAGACAGCCATTGAAAAACTTGACGTTCTTCCCGCCAATCATGACCTGATAGGAGCGGAAGTTGAACTCCTCAACATCGAAGACAGAGAATATCGCCTGCGGACCCTTATTCGGCAATATGGCTCTGCCTATCGCTATATTTTTCTCGATTGTCCACCCTCGCTCGGCCTCCTCACTGTGAATTCTCTGACCGCGGCAGATAGCGTCCTCATACCTCTCCAGTGTGAGTACTACGCCCTTGAGGGGCTACGGTCACTGATAGAGACACTCGACATCATTCGTGAGAGACTCAATCCGGACCTTGCCATCGAAGGTCTCCTGCTGACAATGTTCGACGCGCGCAATCGGCTCTGCCACCAAGTCGCCGAAGAAATCCGGGAATTCTTTCCTCAATACGTCTTTGAGTCTGTTATCCCCCGCAATGTCCGGTTAAGTGAGAGTCCCAGCCACGGTCTTCCTATTCTCTTGTACGATCCATCTTGCCGTGGTGCGAAGAGTTATATGGACCTTGCTCAGGAGATGCTCAGGCGAGAGCCCGAAGAGTGGATTCGTGCGGAGAGAGATTTTGGTTCCACAACAACGGTTGCAGCAACACCAGATACTCACACAACAATGAGCGTTCGCTCACTGGGAGAGGAAGAGGGTGGTGAAGGATGAGTGACGTTGCCGTACACGTAAAAAGGCGTCCCCTTGGCAGGGGTTTGGGTGCACTGATTCCCAAGGGGACATCACTCGATACTCCAGCCGAGCGTCAGGTTCCCATTTCCGAAATCCGACCGAATCCCAGACAGCCGCGACGCTATTTTAATGAAGCGAAGATTGCGGAGCTTTCGGAATCCATCCGCAACCAAGGCATTTTGCAACCGCTGGTGGTCAGAAAAATACCGCAGGGATATGAGTTAATCCTTGGGGAAAGACGATTTCGTGCAGCACAGCATGCCCAGTTGGAACGTGTTCCAGTCATCGTTAAGGAGGTCAGCGACGCAGAAAGTCTCGAAATGGCGCTGGTCGAAAATATTCAGCGCGAGGAACTCACCCCTATAGAAGAGGCTCTTGCCTACCGGCAGCTTATGGAGGAGTTTCATCTCACTCAAGAGCAGGTTGCGCAGCGCGTTGGCAAAAGCCGCCCTGTCGTGACCAATCTTCTGCGCGTTTTGAATCTTCCTGAGGAAATAAAAGAAAACGTCGACAAAGGGACCCTCACGGTGGGCCATGCGCGCGCCCTGCTCGCGTTGAATATGCCAGAGCAGCAACTGGAAATGTCCCGGCGTATTATGGCAGATGGTCTTTCTGTACGCGCGACAGAAACCCTTGTCTCACAGTCCAATATTATCGAGGAGCCATCGGTTGAGTCGTCCGCTCCGGAGAAACCGACGGTTATCCAAAGGACGGATGTTTACCTGAAGGCGGTTGAAGAAGACCTGACCCGTGCCCTGGGAACCAAGGTGAGACTCGTTTCTCGGAAAAAGGGGGGAAAGATAGAAATTGAATATTATTCCAATGACGAGCTAGAGGGGCTTGTACAGCGCTTAAAAGGATGAAAAGAAAAGGAGCGCAAAATCCCTATTGTTCCTCTACATGGCATTTGATCCAGTTTTGACTTTGAATTTCTATTGATAGGAGACCTTTTTTAGTGCTTTCTTTCCCGCCAGACTGGACCTTTATAGCCCAAATCATTCTTTTTCTTATTGTTTGGGTCTGTTTACGCCGTTTTCTGTTCGAACCCAACCTTGCGGTACTCAAAACGCGGGCACAGCGGACGGAGGGGGCAATGCGAGAAGCGGTGACGGTTAAGGCAGAAGCCCAAGCCATGGACAAACAGTATCAAACCCGACTCGCCACCTCCCGGGCAGAAGCACGGCAGCGTGTCGACGCTATCTATAAAGACGCGGAAGACCAAGCGCGTTCAGTGGTTGAGGCAGCACGGAAAGAAGCCGAACAATCCATTGCCAACGTCCGAGCCAGCCTCTCTGAGGATATACAGCGCACCCGCCAAAGCCTTGAAGCGCAGGTTGGTCAATTTGCCGATGAAATAAGCGAAAAACTCTTGGAAAGACCCCTCTCCTAGTATGGTACAACGTATACTTCCCCTCCTAGGTTTCACCCTCAGCAGCCTTTTTCTCTCTCTTTCCTGTTCCGACCTGTCGTGGGCCGCAAGTGACGCGCATGGGGGTGGCTCTTCTCTCCTCACTTTAGGCTTTTTTGCCATTAATTTTCTTATTTTTGCCTTTGTCATCCGGAGATTCACCCGAGACCTTATTCGCCGCAAGCTCAAAGAGCGCCACGAGACTGTCGTTCAAGCGCTTGAGGAAGCAAAAAGGGCCAAGGAGGAAGCCGATACACTGCGCCAAGAGTATGATACCAGGCTGGCCAACCTCGCCGCCGAGGAAGAAGAATTACGGAGTCAGGCCGTTGAGGCAGCCGAACGCGAGCGCCAGCGCCTGATGGAAGAGGCCCAACAGATGGCAGAGAGGGCGAAGACTGAGGCACAACTTATTGCCCAACGTGAGGTTGAGGAGGCACGGCGTCTCCTTCGACAAGAAGTCGCAACACAGGCCGTAGCGATTGCGACCGAACTGATCCAAAAAAGCGTGACGAGAGGTGATAACTACCGACTCGTGGAACAACTGGTTCAAGAGGTGAGGAGTGCCGAGAACACAGGCAGCTAGACGGTATGCCAAAGCCCTCCTGAGTCTCGCGCAAGAGCAGGGGGAAGGAGAAACGATCGGAACTCAGCTCGGCCAGGTCGCCGAGTTCTTTACCGATCCAGAGTTGGCAAAAATACTTGCACTTCCGGCGCTTCCGACCAGCGTACGCCAGCACATGGTAGCCCAGTTGGTAGCCCAAGGCTCTCCACACGAGATTGTTGAGAAGTTTCTGCGCGTCCTTGCGGACAGTGACCGACTCCAGGACATCGGCGCGATTAACGAGGCATACCAACAACTGCTTGATAAAGCTTTGGGGCGGGTTCGTGCGCGGGTTCGCTCGGCGGTCGAGTTGGAGGAAGAGGAAAAGTTGCTTCTTGTGAATACATTCAGCCAACTCACGGAGAAGACGGTCGAACCTACATTTGAGACAGACGCGACACTCTTAGGTGGCGTTGTCGTTGAGGTGGAAGGTCGGGTGTATGATGCCAGCCTCAAAACACAGCTTGCCCGGCTAGGCGATCAATTAGCACAACAGACATAAGTGTTTGAATTTACAGGATAATATTAAATATTGCGAGAGGAACGAATGGAACTACGCGCCGCTGAAATCAGCGAAATCATCAAGCAACAGATCCAAGGCTACGACCAACAAGTTGAGCAACGCGAGACAGGCACCGTACTCTCAGCTGGAGATGGGATCGCTCGCATTCACGGTCTCGACCGAGTCGCCTCGGGGGAGCTGCTCCAGTTTCCGGGCGATTTGTATGGTCTGGCGCTGAACCTTGAAGAGGACAACGTCGGTGCTGCCGTCTTTGGTGAGGTTCAGTCGATTAAAGAAGGCGACGAGGTCCGCCGCACCGGGCGCATTGCCGAGGTTCCTGTTGGCGATGCCATGCGGGGTCGCGTGGTCAACTCCTTGGGCCAACCGCTTGACGGCAAAGGTCCTATTTCAACAACGGAAACGCGTCGCATCGAAGTCAAAGCGCCGGGTATCGTCCTCCGTCAACCGGTCACGGAACCGTTGCAAACCGGGATCAAGGCGATTGATTCCATGATCCCGATTGGTCGCGGACAACGGGAGCTGATTATCGGTGACCGCCAAACCGGAAAAACCGCCATCATTATCGATACGATTATCAATCAGAAAGGTGGCGATGTTTCCTGTATCTATGTCGCCATTGGCCAGAAGCAGTCAACCATTGCTCAGGTCGTGGAGCGACTGACCCGGGCCGGAGCAATGGATTATACGACCATTGTGGTCGCGTCCGCCTCCGATGCAGCGCCGCTACAATTTATTGCGCCTTACTCTGGGACTGCCATTGGCGAATACTTCCGCGATAACGGGCAGCACGCCCTAGTGGTCTATGACGACCTGTCAAAGCACGCCGTTGCCTACCGCCAGCTTTCCCTTCTGCTGCGCCGCCCGCCCGGTCGTGAAGCCTTTCCCGGTGATGTGTTCTATCTCCATTCCCGCTTGTTGGAACGCGCCGCAAAAATGAGTGACGCTCAGGGCGGCGGATCGTTGACCGCCCTGCCAGTGATTGAAACCCAGGCCGGCGACGTCTCGGCCTATATTCCGACCAACGTTATTTCCATTACCGACGGACAGATCTTCCTGGAGTCAGATCTCTTCTTCTCCGGCGTACGGCCAGCGGTCAACGTTGGTATCTCGGTCTCCCGGGTAGGTGGCAATGCGCAAATCAAGGCCATGAAACAGGTCGCCGGGTCGCTACGCCTTGACCTGGCGCAGTATCGTGAGATGGCGGCCTTTGCCCAATTCGGGTCTGACCTGGATGTGGCCACACAGCGGATGTTGGCCCGCGGCACGCGCCTGGTTGAGGTCCTCAAACAGGGACAGTACGAGCCGCTTCCGGTCGAACGCCAAATTGCCATTATTTACGCCGGTACCAATGGCCACCTGGACGATATTCCCGACACGGCGATTGCCCAGTATGAGCCGGAACTCGCCCGCTTCATCGAGAATACTCACCCTGACATCTACGCTGATATTCTCGCTAGGGGAGCGCTGGACGACGATCTCACCGGACGGCTGGACACCGTGATAAAGGAATTCAACGGGAGCTTTTCCGTATAGTTGAACTATGGCGACTCTGAAAGAAATCCGGAAACGCGTCTCGTCCGTCCAAAATATCCAGCAGATTACCAAGGCCATGAAGATGGTCTCAGCGGCGCGGCTGCGACGGGCGCAGGAAGCTGCGCTGGCCGCGCGTCCCTACGCGGAGAAGCTGGAAGCCGTCTTGCAGAACCTGGCAGCCCAAGGAGAGGAACTCGCCCACCCCTTTCTCACCGAACGCGCAGAAAACAATATCACACTAATTGTGATGACTTCTGATCGCGGGCTGTGCGGCGGGTTTAACTCTTCTTTAATCCGTGAAGCCGAAGCCTTCATGCGTCAACGCTCCGAACAAAAAGTGAGTCTGATTCTTGTCGGCCGCCGCGCCTATGACCATTTTAAGCGTCGAGACGTCACCATTGCGGAGGAGCATATCAATCTGTACGGGCGGTTGTCCGCAGACCTGGCCCACGATATTGGCCGGCGGGTTGGCGAGCAGTTCCTGAGTGGGGAGACCGACAGCTTTTATGTCTTGTACGCCAAGTTTCGGTCGGCTCTTGTTCAGGTCCCGACCCTGGATAAAATTCTCCCCGTTGCGTCAACGCAGCAGACGGAAGACCAGAGCGCTTTGGATTATCTGTATGAACCCGCTCCACAGACCTTATTAGCCAGCCTGTTAGAACGCTACATCGACATGCTGATCTATCGGGCCATGCTGGAATCGGTTGCGAGCGAGCACGGGGCGCGGATGACGGCTATGGATAATGCGACCACTAACGCCGTTGAAATGATTGACCGCCTGACCTTGGATATGAACCGGGCTCGTCAAGCCGGGATTACACGAGAATTATTAGAGATCGTTGCGACTGGCGAATCGTTGAAGGGATGAAGTGAGCGTGGTCTCGCGTATGAAACACTGAAGAGAGGATGCACACTGATGAATGTTGGTCAGATTACTCAGGTCATGGGCGCGGTGGTTGATGTGGAGTTCGAAGACAGCGCACTCCCTCCCATTTATAACGCCCTGCAGGTGACGAACCCAGCGGTCAGCGACAAGGAGTGGAATCTGATTCTTGAGGTCGCGCAACATCTTGGAGAAAACACCGTCCGTTGTATTGCGATGGATAGCGCCGAAGGGCTCTCACGGGGCTTATCGGTCCGTGATACCGGCAACGTGATTACGGTTCCGGTTGGTGGAGAGACTCTAGGCCGTATTCTCAATGTGGTCGGCGAGCCGGTCGATGAAGGTGTCTCTCTTGACCATGTGAAGCGCTCGCCCATCCATCGTGCAGCCCCGGCCTTTGTCGACCAGGCCACCGAGGTCAAAATCCTGGAGACCGGCATCAAAGTTGTCGATCTGCTCGCCCCCTACCCATTAGGCGGAAAAGTGGGCTTATTTGGCGGCGCCGGCGTAGGCAAGACTGTTATCCTCATGGAGCTGATTAACAATATTGCGCAGGAGCATGGGGGGTATTCCGTCTTCGGGGGAGTCGGCGAGCGGACGCGTGAGGGCAACGATCTGTGGCTGGAAATGAAAGAATCCGGCGTCATCGATAAAACCACCCTGGTCTACGGCCAGATGAACGAGCCTCCAGGCGCCCGGGCCCGTGTCGGCCTCTCGGCCCTCACCATGGCAGAGTATTTCCGGGACGAGGAAAACCGGGACGTCTTGCTCTTTATTGATAATATTTTCCGCTTTGTGCAGGCAAACTCCGAAGTGTCTACGCTTCTGGGGCGTATCCCCTCCGCGGTGGGATACCAACCGACCCTGTCAACCGATGTTGGTGATTTACAGGAACGCATCACGTCAACCAAGAATGGCTCGATTACCTCCGTCCAGGCCATTTATGTCCCGGCGGATGATTTGACCGACCCGGCCCCCGCCACCACTTTTGCCCACTTGGATGCAACAACCGTGTTATCCCGCCAGATTGCCGAACTGGGTATTTATCCCGCTGTGGACCCGCTAGACTCAACCTCACGTATGCTCGACCCCAACGTGATCGGCGAAGAGCACTACGCAGTTGCCCGTCAGGTTCAGGAAATCTTACAGCGCTATAAAGACTTACAGGATATCATTGCCATTCTGGGTATCGACGAGTTGTCCGAGGAAGACAAGCTCACCGTCGCTAGAGCCCGCAAAGTGCAGCGCTTCTTATCCCAGCCTTTCCATGTCGCCGAGCAGTTTACCAATTTCCCCGGCAAATACGTACAAGTTAAAGACACGGTGCGCAGCTTCAAGGAACTGGTAGAAGGTCAGCATGACGATCTGCCTGAGCAGGCGTTCTATATGGTTGGCACGATTGAAGAAGCTACAGAAAAAGCCAAGACTTTGGCTGAATAAGCAAGACGAGTATTATGGCCGATATCCTGCGTCTGCGTTTAGTCACCCCAGAGCGGCTCCTGCTTGACGAGGAGGTCGATGAAGTCACCGCTCCTGGCACAGTAGGGGAGTTTGGCGTATTCCCCGACCACGCCACGTTTCTGTCTTCTCTCCAGCCTGGGCGCTTATCCTATAAGCAAAACGGACAAACCCGGTCATTAGCGGTGAGTGACGGCTTCGCTGAGGTGGTGGACAACCTGATGACCGTCCTGTGTACGGAGGCCGCATACGCCAACGAAATTGACGCGGCGCAAGCACAGGAGGCGATTCGCGAGGCAGAAGCCGCCCTCGGCAATCTTTCGCCAACCGACGCCAGCTTTGAGGACGCGCAAAATACGCTCCGTCTTGCTCAGGCCCGTTTGGATGTGGCGTCTAACGGATAAAACCGCCCAACTTCACTCAAACGCTGTATGTTCGACAAGGGGCCGATGGATCGGCCCCTTTTTCGTTGCGGCACACGTGGTAGTATCACCTGTGATGAGAGGCGTGCTGAAGAAGAAATATTCGTCTCTTTTAAGGTGAATCGATGACAGGCAATACTTTCGGCACCAGCTTGCGCGTCACAACCTTTGGTGAGAGCCATGGCAGGGCGGTCGGCGTCGTGATCGATGGTTTTCCGGCTGACTTCGAGATCGATGAGGCCGGTATTCATACCGAGCTGCAACGGCGCCGGCCTGGCCAGTCCAAGCTAGTGACACAGCGTCAAGAAAGAGAACAGTTTGAAATTTTCTCTGGCGTCTATGAAGGCAAAACCACCGGGACACCCATGATGATCATGGTCTTCAACGAAGACACCCGCTCAAAAGACTATGCGGATATCAAAGACCTCTTTCGTCCCGGCCACGCAGACTTTACGTATTTTGCCAAATACGGCCATCGCGATTATCGTGGTGGGGGGAGGGCATCAGCCCGCGAGTCGGTGGGTCGCGTGATTGCCGGGGCCCTGGCAAAACAGCTCCTCGCGAAATTTGGTATAGCGATAGTTGGTGGTGTCGTCCAAGTCGGCCGCGTTCGAGCGCAGCGCTATGTGTGGGAACAGGTGGAACGGAATGAACTGCGCAGCGTTGACCCGGACACTGTATCGGCCATGCGCGAGGAAGTCGAACAGGCTCGAAAAGATCGTGATTCGGTTGGCGGAATTATTGAGGTGGTCGCCACCGGCGTTCCGCCCGGTCTGGGCGAGCCGGTCTTTGGTAAACTTGACTCCGCCATTGTGAGCGCTCTCATGTCTCTTCCCGCAGTAAAGGGCGTAGAGATTGGAGCTGGTTTTGCCGCCGCGGCCATGCGGGGCAGTGAGATGAACGACGAAATGGACGTTGATGGTTTTCGCAGCAATAATCATGGCGGTATTCTGGGCGGCATTTCGTCTGGCGCACCTATTGTGGCTCGTGTCGTGGTGAAACCGACGTCTTCGATACCCCGCGAGCAACAGACGCTCAACACGCAGTTACAGCCCAGGACAATCAGCACCAAGGGCAGACACGACCCCTGTGTTGCCATTCGCGGCGTGCCAATGGCCGAGGCCATGCTGGCCCTTATTCTCGGCGACGCCCTGCTCCAGGACCTAGCGACCCGAGGGGCCAGAGAGCCGTACTCCCCGCGTCCCTATCTCAAGCTCGGGAAATCCTAGTTCCTTCTGCTTAGAGACTCAGCGCCGATACGCTATACGCTATTCTCCGCTGTATGAGTCTCCTCAACGCCATGCGTCCGCTTATTCATATGATTCTCCATTTCGCTGTTCCGGCGCTGGTCGCCCGGACATTCTATGGTGATCGCTGGCGGTGGGCTTTCCTGATCATGCTCGGAACGATGATCGTTGATATTGATCATCTGCTCGCCGACCCCATTTACGACCCGAATCGCTGTGGCATCGGCTTTCATCCGCTCCATTCCTACCCGGCCATTGCAGTCTATCTGCTCCTGCTCGTGATCCCCCGGGTAAACTGGCTGAGACTGATCGCCCTGGGACTGGTCATTCACATGTTTCTGGATGGAGTGGACTGCCTCTGGATACGACTCGAATAGATTGCCCTTGCGTACGAGCCGTTTCTCATTTATGCCGCCTGATGAGCTAGTAGGCATTTGCGCATCCGTCTGGAAAACTCTATGCAAAAAATTATCGAGATAAAAAATGCAACCGTCTATCGTGGTCAAACCTGCGTGTTCGAGAATTTCTCCCTCGACCTGACCGAGGGCCAAAACACGGTCATCCTTGGCCCTAATGGCGCAGGTAAATCAACCTTGCTCAAACTCCTGTCTCGCGACCTCTATCCGGTTGCCCAAGCAGAGAGCTACGTACGTTTGTATGGGCAGGAGCGCTGGGATGTGTGGGAACTGCGCTCCCGCTTTGGCCTGGTGTCCCACGATTTGCAGCAACAGTATGTCGGTAATGCCCGCGGGTTGAATATTATTTTATCGGGCTTCTATTCGAGCATAGATATCGCCTGGCACCACAGCTTTAGTGACGACGATACGGCGCGCGCGCAAAAAGTCCTGGACACCCTCGGGATCAGCACGCTGCAAGAGAAAACCTATGCGACCATGTCTACGGGTGAGCAGCGGCGCTTTCTCCTGGGACGAGCGCTGATTAACGATCCTGAAACCCTGGTCTTGGACGAACCCACCAGCGGCCTCGACCTGCAAGCGTGTTTTCAATACATAGCAACCATTCGGCATCTGATGCAGGCCGGTAAGACGGTAGCTCTGGTGACCCACCACATTCACGAAATACCACCAGAGGTCTCACGCGTTGTCCTGTTGAAACAGGGCAAGGTTATCGCGGACGGCGAAAAGAAAGAGATCCTCACCAGCCCACGGCTCAGTGCTCTGTTTGAAACACCGGTCGAGCTGGTTCAGACCAATGGCTTTTACCAGGCCCTGCCGGGAGCGGCCTGAGAGCCGCTACAGGAGTTGGGCGGCGGGTTGTATTTTATAGGCTCGCGCAGCCGTATCATGGAAGAGCGCCACTCGCTCGTCAGGTGAGAAGTCTTGGACGATGCGCTTAAACGAATTCCACAGCACTGTGTAAGAGCACGACGCTTTATCAACCGGGAAATTACTCTCGAACATACAACGGTCTACGCCGAATTGCTCAATACAAAAGAGGTAATACGGGGCGGTGGCCCGAGCAACTTCCTCCGAAGTCGGCGGTTTTTCCCACTTGTGCCAGCCGAAGCCACACATCGGCATGGTGACACCACCGAGCTTGACCACCACATTCTGACAGTGTGAGAGATCGGCCATGCCCTTTTTCCAGACCTGCATGACTTCGTCCTGCTTGCCCGCATACGGACCAATACCGAGCGGTCCGCCAATATGATCCAGAATGATGGTTGCATCAGGAAACGCGTGGGCCAGATCAACCAGGTCGGCAAGCTGGGTATGATACATCCAGGCGTCAAAACTCAGGCCAAGCTTGTGTAAACAGGCAAATCCTTGTCTGAAGGTTGCGTCCAACAGGAGTCCTTCCGGCGGGTGCGTATGCGCATTCCTGATCTTCTCATGCGTATGCCAGCTTGACGCGTGTCGAATCCCACGAAACCGGTTGCGGCTGGCTGCCATATGCGCTTCGAGGATCGGTTCGACCGCTGGACCGAGAGCGAGGTTGGCCAGGCTGACAATGCCGGCGGCGACCGCTGTCGGCCCGTAGTTTCCACTGGCACTCTGGGCGGCAATACCCTGCACAAATTCGGTCTCCCCGACCGGCTTCATCTCTTCGGGACCGTCTTTGCGGTACATGGACACACACTCGACAAAAATCGTCTGAGTCACCCGATGCCCACCTCCGAGGTCTTGAAGCAACTCTTCCAGCAAATATCGATTATTGGGATAGTCCCAGAGATGATGATGGGGATCGCAAATAGGGAGGTCCGGATCAAGCGCTTCTTCTGAGGTCAGTGTGAGCCAGGTTTCATGGTCGGTTGCCATAGTGTCTCCTGTCCAAAGAACGTTTTAGCGACCCCCCCTGTCTTATGCCGCGCCCTTGTCCGGCGCAATATCCATTGGAGGTGAATTGACGTATCCCCCAATAGCTATACACTTCCTGCAGATGCAAGCGTTTCGGAAGCGTACATGAAGGGGTGGCAACTCCACACGATTTTTGCGGTCGCCGCAGCCATATCTTTGCTTTTCGGAGCCGGGGCTTGGGCGAACGATGTCTATGTGCGGGCCGGGGTCGGTCTTGATTGGTCTGAGGACACGCGGTTCAAGGATAAGGACTGTGTGAACCACTCCCCGCCAGCCATATACGCCTTGTATGGCTGTGGGCCAGGGAACGATGGAGCACCCCTGAGCACGCACGGCGATTTCAGCGCACCGGCCGGCTTCGAGCTCGGGCTCGGCCACGCCGTCATGCCTGCCTTGCGAATTGAGGCGCTGGTTCAATACCGTCCGAGATTCACTCTCACCGGTCACGCCAACTTTTTGCAAACTCAAGGTCGGCAGGAGGTCTCGGCAAGAGTGTCCTCCCTGTCCGGCATGTTTGCCGCCTATGTGGACCTGCCGCAGTTGGGTCTGCCGCGGCTCGGGCCGTTCAGCCCATTCATCGGTGGTGGCGCCGGCGCTTCGTATATCGATATCGGCAAAACCCGCATGAAGTTCACGCGAACGCGGACTATCGTTCCGGGTGGACACCAGGTCAATTTCGCCTGGATGCTAACGGCCGGTGTCGGTACATCACTGACCGATAGACTGACGCTTGATCTCGCGTATCGCTACACGGATTCCGGCTCGGTCGAAACCGACGAGGGAATCGCGCGGGTCGTTAATCGGGCCGGAGATGTCCTGGTTCCGCTCAATGTGGGTCAAACACGCGCCCACCTGTCGAGCCACGGAGTATGGGTATCCCTGCGCTACACCTTCTACACGCTCTAGGGCAAAACTGCCTCTCGTATCGCTCACGTTTCCTGGGCTGAAGGACTTATTTTGGTCTGGAGGGCAGACTGGTTCTCCTCTGCCTGAGCGATCCACATACGGACCCACGGCAAGAGGACAAAAGCCGGCCAGGCCAGAAAAAAGGTCAGGGTGAAATACGTGGCATAGCCGATACTCTGGGTGAGTACCCCGGAAAAGGCTCCTGACAGCGACCGCCCCAGGCCAAAGAGCGCGCTCAGCAGGGCGTACTGGGTGGCGGCTTGGCGTTTATCACAGATACTCATCAAAAAAGCTAAGAATGGCGCGGTCCCCAACCCGCCACAAAACGACTCGACAATCGAAGCGCAATACATCAGCAGGTCGGAACGGGGGAGGGCGGCGGTCACGGCGTAGAACAGGTTGGAGCTGGCTTGAGCAATGCCCAATACCCACAATGCGCGAAAAAGTCCCCATTGTTTTGTCAGACGACCGCCGAGCAACGCACCGAGAATCGTACTGACGACGCCAACGGTTCCCGGAATGATGCCTATCTGGAGCGGGGTAAACTCCCGGTCTACCCAGAACGGCCGGACCATCGGCCCCAATGCCATGTCCCCGAGTTTGAACAGCAACACAAAAAGAAGGACCGCAATAACACCCGGCCGCCGCCACAAGCTTGTGAGCGGGTTAAGGAACCCATGGGCGAGCGCCGTGGACCAGGGTTGCGTCGCCGGCACCCGTTGTGGTCCCGGCGCAATCCGAGGCATGTGGCTTGAGATCAGTGCCAGGATGGCTAAGAGGCCAGCCGCAGTCAGAAATGCCACCTGCCAACCGACGAGACCGGCCGCTCCAACAAACACTCCCCCGGCAATGATCAGTGCGACCCGATAGGTACTCACGCGGAGCCCATTGGCGGGTCCCATTTCTTCTTGATCCAGGAGTTCAATCGTATAGGCGTCAATGGCGATATCCTGGGTTGCCGCCAGTACGGCAAGCACAATCAGTCCGCCCCAGACCAGACTGCCGCTCGCGGTTGGGTCGAGAAAAAGGAGTAAGCCCAGGTCGAGAGCGAGCAGGCCCTGGCAGGTCACAATCCAGCTTCGCCGCGACCCCCATATGTCAACCAACGGAGCCCACAGAAATTTCAGCGTCCACGGCAAGCCCACCACGCTCAGCAGACCAATTTCCGTCAGGCTCATCCCATGTATCCGGAAATACACCGGAAACGCGTCGAACAGCAGCCCGAATGGAAAACCCTCGGCAAAATACAGCAGGGCCACCCACAGCAGTTTCGTTCGGGTTGTGATGGGTTTCAGATCCACCCCTGCTTACCGACTCCGCTCGACTCCGATTTTTTCGCAAAACCGTTCAATCGGGCACTCACTGCACTTGGGTGAGGTGGGATGACACAGGGTTTGTCCAAACGCGACCAGCAGGTCGTTATAGCCGATCCAGAAACGCTTGGGCAGGCTTTCGCGCAGGGCCATTTCTGTCTGTTCCGGGTTTTCCGTTGCAACATAGCCCCAACGGTTAGAGATGCGGTGGACGTGCGTGTCTACACAGATGCCTGGTTTCTGGAAGCCCAAGGTCACAACCAAGTTTGCGGTTTTCCGGCCCACGCCCTTAAAGGTCAGGAGTTCGTCTATATCGTCAGGGACACGACCCGCATAGATATCGAGCAACCGCTGTGAGACGTCGAGTACGGTTTGTGCTTTGGTTTTATAAAACCCAACCGGATAAATCGCCTTCTTCACCTGAGCGGTTGTCAGGGTCACCATTCTTTCAGGCGTATCGGCCAGGGCAAACAACCGCCGGGCCGCCGGGCCGGTTGTTTCATCCTTGGTCCGCAAACTCAGGAGACAGGCGATCAACACCTGGTAGGGGTCACGTGAAAACCCCGCCATTTCCGTCACCACAGGCGCGTTCCAGCCCTCGGATGCGCGACGCAGGATGCCAATAACCCGAGAAATTGTTCTATTCGTCACCACTGCTTTACCCTCCCTACTCCTCTCTGTATGGTGACAATAGCGACGGGCAGGGGCAAGTGGTCTTCCCGCTCGCGCACTTCTTCCTGGGTCCATTGCAGGCCTGCTTGGTCAAGCCGCTGATAAAAATCTTGGGTATTCGTCCGTTTGGCGTCGGCAAGGATAGCCCGCCCAGCGGGGGAGAGGTGCCTGGCGAGAAAACGCACCAAGGCGGGGAAGGTTGGCCTGTCGTATAAAATCTCCGCGCCAAGGATGAGCGCGAAATCTGTCTCCAATATATCCTGGGTAAAGTCGATTTGCTGCACCCCGTATCGCGCACATCCGTTTAACCGCGCGTTCTCCCGCGCAAAAGACACCGCGGCAACTTCCTTGTCGGCAAAGGTAACCCGCCCCCCTTTTTGCGCGGCGACGATACCGGTCAACCCAAGTCCACAGCCGAGGTCGAGCACAGTCTGATCGCGAACATCGATAAAACTATCTAGATAGCGGGCCAGGGTCAGCGCCCCGGTCCACAGGTGCGCCCAGTACGGTGGCTCCTCCGTGTTGTCGCGCAGCAGGGCCTCGCGGTCAACCAGCCGCTCAAGATCTTTTACCCGGAGCAGAGTCAGCGAACGTGAGCCTATGACCACCTCGGTAGGCTCAACCTCATAGACTAAGGCGTTCACTCAAACGCACTCAACCCGGTAATATAGCGGCCAAGCGTCAGGCGGTGGATATCCTCGGTGCCTTCGTAGGTATTGACCGTCTCAAGGTTGAGGAGATGGCGAATAATCGGATACTCATCCGTGATGCCGTTCCCGCCGAGAATGTCCCGAGCGAGCCGCGTGGTGTGCAACGCGGTCGAAACATTATTCATCTTGGCCATACTGACTTGGTCCGGCCGCATCTTGCCCGCGTCCTTGAGTCGGCCCAGCCGGTAGGCCAAAAGCTGCGCTTTCGTGATCTCGGTCAGCATGGTCACGAGTTTGGCCTGTACGAGCTGATAGCCGCCGATCGGGCGCGAGAACATCTTGCGGTTTTGGGCGTAATCGACCGCGCACTCATAGCAGGCTATGGCCGCCCCGGTCGCACCCCAGGAGATTCCGTAACGCGCCTGGGTCAGGCACATGAGCGGGGATTTGAGGCCACCGGTCTTCGGCAGCAGATTGTCTTCAGGAATCCAGCAATCCTCGAAAATCAACTCCGAAGTCACGGACGCCCGAAAACTGAATTTTCCGTCAATGTTTTGCCGGGTGAAACCTGCGCGTTCTTTTTCAACCAGGAAGCCACGAATCACATCCGTGCCGTCCTCTTCGAGCTTGGCCCACACCACAGCCACATCAGAGATTGAGCCGTTGGTGATCCAGCGCTTGGTTCCGTTGAGCAGGTAACCCCCGTTTTCCCGCCGCGCGCGGGTTATCATCCCACCCGGATTCGAGCCAAAGTCCGGTTCGGTCAGGCCAAAGCACCCAATAGCCTCGGCCCGCGCCAGGCGGGGCAGCCAGAATTTCTTTTGCTCCTCCGAGCCAAACGTCAGAATCGGATACATCACCAAGGACGACTGCACGCTGGCGAATGAACGCAACCCACTATCCCCGCGCTCGAGCTCCTGGCTGATCAGGCCGTAGACGACGCTGTTCATACCGGCACCGCCGTACTCGGTTGGCACCGTCACTCCCAGAAAGCCCAGCTCGGCCAGTCGGGGGACAAGCTCCATGGGAAAAGAGCCTTCGCGGAAACACTGCTGCACCCTGGGTAGGAACTCCTCATCCACGAAGCGGCGCGCCACATCACGTACCAGGCGTTCTTCTTCACTCAACAGTTCTTCAATGAGATAGAAATCGGTGTCTATAAAATCCGCCACGGCAGACTCCCTTCGCAAAGAAACTGGCTTGATCCTAGCCCCTTCCGCTACCCGGCGTCCAGGCCGCGCGGTTGTCCTTCTCCGCGGGGATCGGAGACCCCGGTTATCAGTCCGGACTCTTGGTCAACATGAATCGCCTGGATGTTACCAAAGCGGGAACGCTTGCCGGGGCCCCATTCCACGACCTTCACAGTGTGGCCCATAGCCTGAAGCTTTTCGATGAGCCCGTTCGGTTCACTGCCCGTTTGGACTTCCAGGTTCAGCCGGTCCGGATACCACTGATGATGAATGCGCGTGGCAAACATGGCATCCGGCAAGGACATCTGGTAGGCGAGGACATTGAGCATGACTTGCAGAACCGAGCTGATTATGCGCGACCCGCCGGGTCCGCCAATTACGAGTTCGACTTTTCCGTCCCGGGCCACAATGGTTGGACTCATGCTGCTCAGTGGCGTCTTCCGAGGGGCGATAGCATTCGCGTCCGTATTGCCAATCAGGCCAAAGGCGTTGGGATGGTCGGGCTGGGCGTTGAAATCGTCCATCTCGTCGTTGAGCATAATACCGGTTCCGGGAACCATGACCCCACTGCCGAAATACAGGTTCACCGTCTGGGTTGTGGCCACGGCGTTGCCATCTTTGTCAGTGACGGACAGATGAGTCGTGCTCGTCGACTCTATCCGGCCTGTTGGTGTTTGCGGAATGCCCTGGCTGGGCGTGGCTTTGGAGACATCTATATTCGCCCGTACGTCTTCTGCGTATGCGGGAGAGACGAGACGCTCAACGGGAACGGACACAAAATCCGTATCGCCCAGGTAACGGGCTCGGTCACGAAAGGCCCTGCGCATGGTTTCTGTCAGGATATGCGTAGGTCCGGGAGTCTGGAATCCGAGCTTTTGCAGAGGAAATCCTGACAAGACATTCAGCATCTGGACAAGCAGAATGCCTCCAGAGCTCGGCAGCGGCATGGAATAGATGCGCGCCCCCTGGAAGGTTCCCGTCACCGGCGTACGGTCAATCACGCTATACTGATCCAAATCTTCCTGGGTCAGCAAGCCGCCTATCCGTTGCATTTCCGTGACAATTGCCTCTGCCACCCGGCCGGTGTAGAAGGCAGCCTTACCGTCCTTGGCAATAGCCCGCAGGGTATTGGCCAAGTCTTTTTGGACAAAGAGGTCGTCCTGTTTGAGCGGTTGATCGTTCCGGTAATACACCGCACGGGTTGCGTTGGATTCCCCTAAGACCTCGGCTCGGTAGGCTATGGCGCGGGCCAAATGCGGATAGACCGGAAATCCCTCGTCTGCCAGACGAATGGCGGGTTGCATGACCTCTGCGAGCGATAAGCTGCCGTATCGTTGCTGGACCTCCACCAGTCCGGCAACGATACCGGGCACGGCGACGGCCAGCGGTCCGGTGCGGCTCAGGGAGGGGACGGCTTCTCCGTCCCGGACAAACATGTCTCGGGTAGCTTTGAGCGGCGCCCGCTCGCGGAAATCAATCGCCAGGGTTTTTCCTTCCTTCGCCAGATAGAGCAGCAGAAAACCGCCGCCGCCTATTCCGGTTGACTGTGGCCTGAGCACGCTGATGGCAAAGGATGTGGCAACCGCCGCATCAACCGCATTGCCTCCCCGGCGGAGCATGGCGGCACCGGCTTCGCTCGCTGGCGCGTTCGCGGCAACGACCATACCGTGCCGGGAGGTTGAGACGAATGGAGAATTTTCTCCAAGGCCAGGCGTATCCGCGCCATACGCCATTCCGGTAAAGGGGATGAGTACGACCAGCAACAAGAGAATACGCTTTCCTCTTTGGACAATACGAGCCTTTAGCATTATGTTTTCCTCATGCAGACGGGAACGAATATAAGCGAGCAAGAGAAGAGCAACAATCCCCATGCCCCTCTGGCCGGTCAGATTGACTTCAAAAGACGGGGTTGGTACGGTTCCCGTCAGGCCCTTCAATAGGCTCAGGACAGGGAGGAAACGCCATGGCTTCGGTGAACAAAGCGATTATTGTTGGAAATCTCGGCAGAGATCCAGAGGTGCGCTACACGCAGAGTGGGCAGGCCGTGGCAAGTTTCACCGTGGCCACGACAGAGACCTGGACAGGCCGGGAAAGCGACCGGCAGGAACGCACAGACTGGCACAATATTGTGGTGTGGGGCAAACAAGCTGAGACGTGCGGCCAATATCTCTCCAAAGGCCGACAAGTGTATATTGAGGGGTCCATCCGTCCACGCAGTTACGAGGACAGGGAAGGGAATAAACGGTATTTTACTGAGATCAACGCTCAGCAACGTGACGTTCCTCGGCGGTCGTGACGGCGGAGGAGCACGTTCGGGGCAGTCGTTTGATGACGGGCCAAGCGGCGGTTTTGATGATGCTGGGGCGGGCTCAGTTCCCCCGGATGATGACGTGCCGTTCTAGCCACCTCAGGTTTCTACAAAACCTCTCTAATCTCCGCATAGCCGGGCTTGATGACGGCTCGCCCGTTGGGATTGACCGTCTCATATCGATAGGAGCCTGGATTTGTATCCGGCCATATGGCTGTGGTAATCGTCTGACCGGGGAGCACCGGTCGAGCGAATCCGGCGCTGAGCCGCTTGAGGCGGCGGGGGTCCTTTCTCGCATACGCTGTCAATAATGGCTTTGGATGCAAACGCCAAGGTGCACAGGCCGTGGACGATAATGCCCGGCAGTCCTGCCAGCTTGGCGACGTTTTCATCGATGTGAATGGGATTGTGATCTCCTGACGCTTTCGCATAGCGAAATGTTTGATCCGCGTCGATGGTCTGGGAGATACGATACAGGGGTTCGCTATCGGGAGTCTCGTTGGCCGCTGTTCTCTTCCGGGGGCGATGTCCCTGGTCTCGGATAAAGGCGGTAAATGTGATGTGCTGAACGGTCTCGCCCGTCTGATTACAACAGTCAATATCAACGGCAAGAGACTCCCCTCCAGGCTGCTCCTCAACAGCGACAATTCGTGCCGTGCTGTTGATAGTGTCTCCCGGAACAATCGGATGGAGGAAGCGCATGTCTTGCCGACTGTGAACCAGGCGGAGGACATCGACATTCAGCTCGGCGTCAGTCACGACCATCATCAGCGAGAGCCAGCTTGTCACAGCACCAAACATCGGTGGCGCAAGAATGCCTTCGGGTCTGTCTGCGTCAAAAAACCAAGCGTTATCCTCATTATACGCACGCGCGTAGGCCATGATTGCCTCGGCGCTGACGACATACGACTGCGGGTCGTACTCCTTGCCAAGCAGGCTCCTATTGAGTCCCATGGCCTCTAAAGAGTAAACGTGTCCAGCATCATGTTTATTGGAGGACACATTTACTCTTTAATCCCAGTACCCATCATCGACAAAACTAATATAGCGGCCTTTGCCAATAATCAGGTGGTCCAGAATGTGGATGCCCATCACTTCTCCGACCTCCCTGAGGCGCTGGGTGATTTTGAGGTCTTCCTGGCTCGGCATCGGATCGCCACTGGGGTGGTTATGCACCAAGATCGCGGCCGCGGCCGACTCGCGGATGATGGGCTGAAAAACCTCACGGGGGTGGACCAAGGAGGAGGTCAAAGAGCCCTCCGATACACGCACGTCTTTGAGTTTTCGGTTTTTGGCGTCCAGGAGAAGCACGTGAAATTCTTCTTTTTTGAGACTGCCGAGTTGTTCACGGTAGTGATTGAAGACATCAGCACTTGAGCTAAACGAATCGCCCCGTCGAATTTCTTCTTGTGAGAAGCGCTTCGCAATCTCCAATGAGGCTTTTATCTGTGCGGCTTTTGCCGGCCCGATACCTTTGACCTCGCACAGTTCGGCCGTGCTCGCCTCTTCCAGTTTTCGGAAAGAGTCCCCAAAACGGGAGACAAGCGCCCGACCGTGGTCAAGCGCGCTCTGTCCTGAACTTGCATCGCCGGTACGGAGGATAATAGCAAGGAGTTCTGCATTGGAGAGGGCTGCCGCCCCGTGCTCGATCAGTTTCTCACGCGGTCGGTCAGATTCGGGCCAAGTGTGGATGGGCGACGCCATGATTGGGGGCTTACCACCACGCGGTGATTGCAGCCTTTCCTATTTTTTCTTCTTTTTTTTACCAGTGGAACGTCGGTGCGTCTTGTCTTTTTTCGCGAGTAAACGGTCAAGCTTCATATTGAGGTTGAGCAGATTGCCTTGGACTTCTTCAACCCTTTCCACTAGATGCTCGTAATCTGTCCTGGAGGGTATATTCAGCAGAGAGAGTATCGCCTCCATATTGCGGGCGACTTCTTCCCTCGCCTGAACAGTGTCCCGAAACGTCTTCTCCATAACGTCGTGCATGCAGCCCTGTGCCAAGAGGTCCTTTACAAGATTTGTAAAGTTCTCTCTATTTGCCTCGTAGAGCTTCTCGAAAACCGTTTTCTCTTCGTCCATACTCAGGGAGTAAGATGCTGTTCAGGAAAATCCGACAGGAACAACCCGGTCAGCAATAGGGAGATCATGTGGATTTCGCAGTCTTTCTTGGGTATTTCACCGGCTTACGTTTCCTCGACGAGACCATTACCTTTCCGGCGCTTGTTGGGACGACGCTCTTTATTCACTTTCTTGACGGGATTGCCTGTGGCCTCATGGCCAAAAGAAATAACCGGCCACTCTACCCCTGGGTCGTGAGTGGGCTGCTGTTTGGCATATGGGCCCTCACGCTACTCATTCTCCTGGTGATACGGGGGAAGGGAAGGAAAGGCGAGAAAGAGTAAACGTGCCCTCCAATTCAAAGAAGCTAGGCACGTTTACTCTTTGCTGAGTGAGCCCCGCCCTTCAGTATGCGAGGTCATCTTATCCGCAATTCTGGAGACAGTCCCGTATGGGGTCCAGGTCAGGAAGCTGGCTGGCGTCTTCTGTAATCCAAGCGTACCGGACCGTCCCGCTCTTGTCTACGACAAAGGCCGAACGTTTGGAGACGCCTTTGAAACCAATCAAGTCTTCATAGAACGACCCGTACGCCTGAGAGACTTCTTTCCCAAAGTCACTCAGCAGTGGAAAATCATAGCCTTCTTTCGCCGCCCATGCGTCAAGCGAGAAAGGGCTGTCCACGCTAATGGCCACAACCTGAGTATCGTCATTCTGCAACGTGTTGATATTGTCTCGAACCGAGCACAATTCCTTCGTTCACCCACCGGTAAAGGCGAAGGGAACAAAAAGGATGACGGTATTCTTCTTCCCCTTCGCCTCACTGAGTGCAAAATCCTGCATCTTATTGGTCTTGAGTGTAAAATCCGGGGCTGTTTGGCCTACCTGAATGCTCATAGCTGTTGCTCCTCCATACTGTGTGAATTGAGAACTGCTTCTCCGTTTTCGACTCTCCCCTCTTCTGCGACCAAGGCGATACTGGAGACGTATCCATCTGCGCCAACGTTAAAGAGTTTAACACCTTGGGTATTCCTGCCGATCACCCGCAACTCAGCAAGCCGAATCCGTATTATCTTGCCGCTATCCGTCACGAGCATCAAGTCGTCGTCCTCCTTCACCTGTCGCGCACCACAGACCGCTCCAGTCTTGTCCGTGGTGCGCATTGTACTGATTCCTTTCCCCCCACGCGACTGTAGCCGATAGTCCTCTATCCTGCTCCGCTTCCCATACCCTTGGGACGACACTGTGAGAAGGGTGGCTTCTTGGTTGAGGATTTCAAGGGAGACGAGGCCGTCTCCCTTTTCCAGTGTCATCCCTCGAACGCCAGATGTGCCGCGGCCGGTTGCTCGGACCTCATCTTCTCCAAATCGAATCGCTTTTCCGTTTCTGGTCGAAAGGAGGATCTCTTGTTTACCGTCCGTGAGTTGGACGCCTATAACCTCATCGCCGGCCCCAAGAGTAATGGCAATGATTCCACCGCGACGAGGATTAGCATAGGCCATAAGTTTCGTTTTCTTGACCTGCCCTTTACGGGTCGCAAAGACAATAAAACCGTCGTCCCGGAACTCTCGGATAGGGAGAAAGGCTGAAATTTTCTCTCCTTCTTGCAGCGGCAGAAGATTGACTATCGCTTTTCCCTTTGCCATGCGGCTGCCCTGAGGAATTTCATGAACTTTGACCCAGTACACTTTACCGATTGAGGAGAAAAATAACAGGAAGGCATGCGTGGAGGAGATAAAGAGATGCTCAACAAAATCTTCTTCTCGGGTTGTTGCGCCAACAACCCCTTTTCCTCCCCGCCGCTGCGATCGGTATTCGGTCAAAGGATTTCTCTTGATGTAGCCGGCGTGGGAGATGGTGACCACGACATCTTCTTCAGCAATCAAGTCTTCGTCTGAGAGATCTGCGCTGGCAGACTGGATCTGTGTCCTCCGCTCGTCGGAAAATCGGCTCCGGAGATCAGTCAGCTCTTCTTTGATCACGCCGTCGATTTTCTCCGGACTGGCCAGAATACTTTGCAGCGAATCAATAACACCGAGCGTTTCCCTGTGCTCGGAGAGAATTTTTTCCTGTTCGAGTTGGGTGAGTCGCTGCAAGCGCATATCAAGAATAGCCTGTGCCTGTGTCTCAGTCAGCGCAAATTGGTCCTTAAGGGCTTGCCGCACACTCGCTGGATTCTGCCCGTGACGAATGGTGTGAAGCACAGGATCGAGATTATCCAGCGCACTTTTGAGCCCTTCAAGCAGGTGGAGGCGTTCGTTGGCTTTCTGCAGATCAAAGGCAGTCCGGCGGCGGACCACCTCTCGGCGATGTTCAAGAAAGTGCAGGAGAGTGTCTTTGAGGGTCAGGAGGCGAGGGCGGCCATCGACGATAGCCAGAAGAATGACCCCAAACGAATCCTGAAGAGGGGTCATTTTATACAGCTGATTAAGGACGACATGTGGGACAACATCCCTTTTCAGCTCGACAACGATGCGCATGCCCTCCCTGTCGGACTCGTCACGCAGGTCGGAGATTCCGATAATGCGTTTCTCGTTGACCAGATCAGCAATACGCTCAATCAGACGGGCCTTATTCACCTGGTACGGAATCTCATGTGCAATAATACGACTTTTTCCGGTCTTCTCATCTTCTTCTATAGAGGTCCGAGCCCGCATCTGAATGATGCCCCGCCCAGTTTCATAGGCGCTGCGTACTCCTGAGCGTCCGTGGATGTAGGCTCCAGTAGGAAAGTCTGGACCAGGGATGTACTCCATGAGGTCACGGTTTTTGAGGTCTATGTTCTCGATCAGAGCCAGGAGGGCATCAATCACCTCGCCAAGGTTGTGAGGAGGAATATTGGTTGACATCCCCACAGCAATTCCAGAAGAGCCGTTTACCAGTAGATTGGGAAATTTACTTGGGAGAACAGCTGGTTCGTGGCTGGTATCGTCATAGTTCGGGATGAAATTAATGGTCTCTCGATCAATGTCGGCAAGCAACTCCGAGGTAATTCGGGTCATGCGGACTTCGGTATACCGCATGGCGGCGGGAGGGTCGCCATCAACAGAGCCAAAGTTTCCCTGGCCATCAATGAGCGGATAGCGTAACGAAAAATCCTGCGCCATACGCACAAGGGTGTCATAGACGGCCGAATCTCCATGCGGGTGGTATTTGCCAATTACGTCGCCCACGACACGGGCAGATTTCTTATATGGACGATTCCATTCATTCCCGAGGTCATGCATGGCGTACAGGACGCGTCGGTGTACCGGCTTCAATCCGTCACGGACATCGGGCAGCGCTCGACCAATAATCACACTCATGGCGTAGTCCATATAGGACTGCCGCATCTCCTGCTCGATATTGACAGAGGGAAGGGGGTGGGAGTCAGAATAGTCTTCCATACAGAGGAGATTCCTTTTTGATTACAACAGGGAGCGTGGTGGGCTTAGATATCAATATTCTTGGCGGAGAGTGCGTTCTCAGAGATGAATTTTCGTCTCGGCTCCACTTCACCTCCCATGAGAGTAGAAAAGACCTCGTCAGCCTCGTAGGCATCCTCAATCCTGACCTGCAAGAGAGTCCGTGTCTCCGGGTTCATGGTTGTTTCCCAGAGCTGCTCAGGATTCATCTCCCCAAGACCTTTATAGCGCTGAATATCAACCCCTTTTCTGGAGCGTGCCAAGATTGCATCAAGGACTTCCTCCTGACTTCCCAGGATGAGAGCGGTATCTTTCGCAGAGAAAGTGAAAGGAGCCGGACCAATATTCGCAAGCGCGCTCAATAGTCTTTTCACTTCCACGGCCTCTGCTGACTCAATAAAGTCTCGATCAAAGACCACTCTTTGCCCGGAACCGTTCAGCCCCTGAGTGACGATAATCCTATATCCGCCAAGTTTTCTGTCTTCCTCTGTGGAAAAAGAGGTCTGGACGTGATCTGTCAATTCTTTTTCGACTGTAGAGAGAAGAGACTCAAGAAGGGTCCGACTACTAAAAGCAGCAGGAGAGAGGTCTGGATGAGAGAGAAGAGAACAGACAATATTGCGATCTCTTCCTCTCCGTTCAACGAGATCAAGAATACCGTTCAGACGGAGGGAATTCTTGACCCATGTTTTCAGCGCTTCCCCCTCAAGTTCCCCCACTAAGACATGTTCAACGCCGAGATCGACCAGAAAATCGTCGAGCTCGGCATCATCTTTCAGATAGTGATCGGTTTTTCCTTTTCTGGCCCTATACAGGGGAGGCTGAGCAATACATAAATACCCATCTTCGATAATGCCTGGGAGCTGACGATATAAGAAAGTCAGCAGCAAAGTGCGGATATGGGAGCCGTCAACATCCGCATCCGTCATAATGATGATCTTATGGTAGCGCAGTTTGGAGAGGTCCGTCTCGTCCTTCCCGACCCCAGCTCCTAAAGCGGATATCAGGAGACGTATTTCCTGGGATGAAAGCATTTTGTCGAAGCGTGCTTTTTCGACATTCAGAATTTTCCCGCGTAGCGGCAGAATAGCCTGCGTCCGCCGATCTCTACCCTGCTTTGCTGACCCTCCGGCTGAATCCCCCTCAACAAGAAAAATTTCACTTTTTTCCGGGTCGCGCTCCTGGCAGTCAGCGAGTTTCCCAGGAAGAGACCCGGAATCGAGGACTCCCTTCCGCCGCGTGAGTTCACGCGCCTTCCGAGCCGCCTCACGAGCTCGTGAGGCATCAACGCTCTTATGTGCTATCTTCCTGGCCTCTGCCGGGTGTTCTTCGAGGTAAACTCCAAGCTTTTCGTTTACCAACGATTCGACAAACCCTTTGACCTCGCTATTACCGAGCTTGGTTTTTGTCTGCCCTTCGAATTGCGGTTCTGGAACTTTCACGCTGATAATGGCCGTCAGACCCTCTCGAATATCCTCTCCCTGAAGACTCTCCTGATCTTTTTTGAGAAGGCCGAGTGACCCAACGTAGGAATTGATAGTCCTGGTCAGCGCCGCCTTGAGTCCAATGAGATGGGTTCCCCCTTCTATCGTGTTAATGTTATTGGCAAATGAATAAATACTTTCGACATATCCCTCGTTCCATTGGAGAGCGATTTCGGTTGCGGTTCCGCCTTTTTCTCCACTAAAATAGATAACCTCGCCGTGCAGGGGTGTTTTCGCTCGGCCAAGGTGCTCAACAAAAGAAACGATCCCCCCTTCATAGAAGAAGTCGTGGCGTTTCTCAGGCACCCTTTCGTCAACAATTGAAATGTGAAGACCTGGGTTGAGGAAGGCAAGTTCGCGCAGCCGACTCGAAAGGATGTCGAAGCTGAAAGCTCTCTCACCAAAAACCTGAGAGTCAGGCGTAAAAACAACTTTTGTTCCACTCTCCTCAGTCTGTCCGATCTCTTTCAGTTCGTTGTCCGGCTGACCCCGACGGTAACGTTGGAAATAGATTTTCCCTTCTCTTTTGATCTCGATTTCAAGAATTTCCGATAGTGCGTTGACGACGGAAACACCAACACCGTGCAACCCTCCAGAGACTCGATATGCTTCTTTATCGAACTTTCCGCCTGCATGAAGCTTAGTCAGGACGACCTGAGCGGCTGAAATCCCCTCCGTCGGGTGATTTTCCGTTGGAATGCCCCGACCGTTATCGACAACGGAGACATATCCTTCAGTATGGATGGTTACAACAACGTGAGTGCAGTAGCCGGCGAGTGCTTCATCGACAGAGTTGTCGACAATTTCAAAGACGAGATGATGAAGTCCTCTCTCCGCGGTATCACCGATGTACATTCCCGGCCTCTTGCGGACCGCTTCGAGACCTTCGAGTACCTTTATTTGTCCTGCCCCATAGTCTTGTTCGAGCATGTACTTCCCAAAGGAGGCAGGTAGGTTTAAAGCTTTGTAACACACCCCCTCTTTTTGATATCAAAGCTTAGCATTTTCTTTACGTTACGTAAACCACGGACAAAAATAAAACATCTTTCTATTAATTTATTTTCATAGGCATTATAACGTAGGAAAATTCATGGCTCTCCTTTTGCTGAAGGAGTCCTGGGCTCATTTCGTCTTTCAGGAAAAGGATGACAGAATCCCCCTCATTCATGACATTTAATGCCTCGGTCAGATATCTTCCATTAAACCCAATTGATAATCCGTCTCCAGCGTATGAGGCTGCAATCTCCTCGGTTCCCTCGCCCACATCTGGAGTATTGACGGAAACCTCGATCTTGTCTTTTTCAAACTGTAATTTTATCCCCCGAGACCGTTCTGTCGTGAGAATCAAGATACGACGGAGAGCACTGAGTAATTCATCGCGGGGAAACTCAATCTGATGCGTATGCTCTTTTGGAACAACTTGCTGATAGTCAGGAAAGTCACCCTCAATCAGACGCATAAAGAGTTCGGTTGTCTCCTTCTTGAGGTTGACAACCGAATCGTTGACGGAAACGTCTATTGTTCCCTCGCTCTTCTCAAGGAGTTTTCGTGTTTCAACCAAGCCTTTTTTCGGAAGTATGACGCTCGGCCAATCTGGCAGCGAGGAGGTATCGACCTCCCGCTCTATGAGAGACAGACGATGTCCATCACTGGCAACCATACGCACTTTCCCCTCTTTCTGGGTCTCGAGATAGACACCGCTGAGGTTCAGTCGCGTTTCGTCAGGTGAGGTTGCAAAGAGGGTTTTTTCAATCATCTCCCGCAGGGTCGGTCCAGGCAAAGATATGAATTGATCAGAAGAGGAGGATTCCTCCTTCTTTTCTTTTTGCCCAGTTATTGTGGGAAATTCTTTAGGATCTAGACTGGCGATTCTGAAGCGGGACTTTCCACTAGTGACGTCCACCCAGCCATTTCCACCTGAGCGTAAACGGATCGGACCAGACGGCAGCTCACGAATGATCTCGTACAACTTTCGTGCATCCGCGGTCATTGATCCTGACGCTTTCACTTCTGCCTGGCACTGCTGACGGATTCCAATTTCGAGGTCTGTTGCCCCAAGGGAAATAATCCCTTCGCTCTCTCCCGTAGAGTTTGATTCGATAAGAACATGGGAGAGCATGGGGAGAGAAGATCGCCTCTCAACAACACCCTGGACCAGATATAAACATTGAAGGAGGTCTTCCTTGCCGACACTGAATTCCATATCCTCCTCCCTTCTTCTCTTCTTCTACTTACTACTACTTATTTTTTATATTTATATATAAATAGATAATAATAGTAGTAGTAGGGCCTGTGGATATGTGGATAAGTGGGTTAAGCATCTGTTTATAGTACAAAAGTTATCCACAGGGGGGTGTGGATAACTTCGGGGGGGGTGTGGATAACTGTGGATAACTTTTTCCATCTCTCTCTCATAATTCTTATCATCCCGAGTTCTTATCCATCCACAGGTTATCCACAGGTTATCCACAGGTTATCCACAGGTTATCCACAGGTTATCCACAGGGAGAAGAGCCTACTCATAAATCATGATCTCTATTCTATTGATAATATCGCGAAGCTCTTCGTCTTTTTTGAACCGAGTTTCAATTGCGTGACAGGCATGCAGAACCGTCGTGTGATCTTTTCCTCCAAATCGCATTCCAATCATTGGGTAGGAGGCGCCGGCAAGCTTACGGCAGAGAAACATGCCAATCTGCCTCGGAAACGAAACTAGCTTCGTTCGTTTCTTTGAAGTTATATCGGCAACGCTGACACCAAAATACTTACTCACAGTTCTCTGTATAGTCTCAATCGAGACTTTCTTTTCCTGGTCTGTGACCAAATTCTTGAGAACCTGTCGGGCAAAGTTGACAGTGATATCAGCCTGATTCAAGGCGGCCAGTGCTCCTAATCGTGTCAGACCGCCCTCAAGCTCTCGGACGTTTGACGTTACATGAGAGGCAATAAAAAGGGCAACATCGTCGGGGAGGGGGATACGTTTTGCACGTGATTTTTTTTGTAGAATTGCGACCCGAGTCTCGAGGTCGGGTGGCTGGATATCGGCGATCAACCCCCACTCGAAACGGTTTCGTAACCGCTCTTCGAGTCCACCGATCTCATGAGGAAATTTATCGGACGTTAATATAATCTGCTTGTTTGACTCATGGAGGGAATTAAAGGTGTGAAAAAATTCTTCTTGTGTTCGTTCGCGACCGGACAGAAACTGCACATCATCAAGAATAAGAACATCTGCACGACGAAATCTATTTTTAAATTCCGTCATCCGATTCTTTCGTAAATGAGCAATCAATTCATTGGTAAAAGACTCTGAGGACAGATAGACAATATTGTCCTTTTCCTGTTTTGCCGATGTCTCGTGGCCAATGGCATTAATGAGATGCGTCTTTCCTAACCCAACCCCCCCATAGATGAATAATGGATTATAGCTTTTCCCCGGGTGCTTACTGACCGCCTTGGCCGCAGCATGAGCAAACTGATTGCCACCACCGACCACAAAGGAGGAGAAGGTGTAATTCTGAATCAGCCCGTCTTTCTTTCCCCTCCCTTTTCCCTGGGCGGGCTGTTCCTTCTCTTCTTCTGGAAAGAGTTCTCCTTGGGGTTTTTCCTGTACATGCAAGATGAGGTGCGTTGGCTGACCAAGAACCTCAGTCAATGCGTTTTCCAGGGGGCCGACGAGATTACTGAGTAGCCAATCCTTAAAGAGCGCACTTGGGACCTCAAGATGAAACGTGTCGTCTTGGAGCCCAAGGGGCCGAATCGGTTTCAGCCAGGTTTCACTATTCGTCTTTCCTACTTGTCCCTCAACAATCCCCAACACTTGTTCCCACACCCGATACATGCCGCGTCCTTCCCCCACTCAACAAAGGTTATCCACACCTGTGGATAACTCGATAACTTCCCCTCTTGACTGAGAAAATATTCGTCAGATGACGAAGTTATCCACACACGTTTGTCTATCTGCCTCGCCTTCTGCCCCAGGAAGTTCCCGTTCACCGACCACGTAGTCAGAGGGGCGAGATAAAGACCCATGTCTATCCGAATCAATGTGCCGCTTAAATTTTATAAGGCCAGAGAGGATAGTGTCACTGCGTCTTAAACTCTTTCCCCACAGAATGCAAGAAAGAGAGCAAACTTTTTCCAAAACAGCGAAAATCACTACACAAAATTGAACACATAACATTATGTGATGTTGTAAAAATCAGAGGAAATCAGCGGATTGAAAAATCAGATTTGTATCTCTTTATTTTTCTTATTGTTTCTGAACACGTCGCATGTAAAAGGATATGGAATGAGATCACATATTGTTATTCATTCCTCTAAGAGGATCTAAGAGGAGAGAGGGTATGCTCGTAATTCCAGATATTTGGATGCTCCGTGTAAGAAGAGTTCCTTTGTCTTGACTCTCATATAGGCGGGTGGTAGCAGGGGGAATCCTCACAACTGAGACGTGGGTGGACTCAGATGTCAACATCGCAAAAACTCTTCAATGAAGCGCAGAAATATATTCCAGGGGGAGTGAACAGTCCGGTTCGTGCATGGCGGGCTGTTGGGGGTGAACCTCTTTTTGTCCACCGAGGGAAGGGATGCCGCATTACCGATGCGGATGGACGTGAGTATATAGACTATGTTGGTTCCTGGGGACCGTTAATAGCCGGACATGCTCATCCGCAGGTTGTTGGGGCACTTGAGCGAGTGGTGAAGAGTGGGACCAGCTTTGGTGCCCCAACGGCAAAAGAGATTGAGCTTGCAAGAACGCTGACTCAGACCATTCCGTCAATTGAGAAGGTCCGCTTGACCTCCTCGGGCACAGAAGCGACCATGACCGCCCTGCGTCTCGCCCGTGGCTATACTGGTCGGGCGAAGATCATCAAGTTCTCTGGTTGCTACCACGGTCACACTGATGCGCTTCTGGTGAGAGCTGGGTCCGGAGCGCTGACGTTGAGTACCCCGGACAGTCAAGGTGTTCCCGAGGCCTTTAGCAGCCTGACGCTTGTGGCTGAGTACAACAGCCTCTCCAGCGTACGAGCATACCTCGAGGCGGACCCAGAAGGAGTGGCCGCCGTTATACTGGAGCCTGTTCCTGGAAATATGGGCCTCGTCCTACCCGGGCAAGGCTTTCTTGAAGGTCTTCGGGAACTCACCCGGGAGTTTGGAGTCGTGCTCATCTTTGACGAGGTGATGACCGGTTGCCGTCTCGCCCGTGGTGGAGTTCAAGAGCTCTATCATATCGACCCAGATCTCACCTGTCTCGGGAAAGTCGTGGGTGGTGGCCTGCCATTGGCCGCGGTTGGCGGAAAGGCGATGATAATGGATGGACTTGCCCCTTTGGGGGGAGTCTACCAAGCTGGGACGCTGTCTGGAAATCCGCTGGCTGTGACCGCTGGGATTGAAACCTTAAAGCTTGTTTACGCCGCTGGAGCTTATGAGCGGTTGAATATGCTCGGAGATATGCTGGCCGAGGGGTTACGCGCTGTCATTCGTGAGACTGACATTAAAGCCTGTGTGAACCAAATAGGTTCGATGTTCACCGTCTTCTTTGGGGTCGACCACGTTCGCGACTATGAGTCAGCAACCCAGAGCGACACTGAAATGTTCGCCAGCTACTTTCGGGGCATGAGTGAGCAGGGCATATATCTTCCTCCCTCCCAATTCGAATCCGCCTTTATTTCCTTGGCGCACGGCGAGGATGAAATCCAGGAAACCCTACGGGCGGCGAGAGTGGCGCTGAAGAACCTCGGTGGCTGAGGCAAAATGGCTCAGGAAAGTCCTCTCATCACCTATGGAAAGTATGGAGCGCTCGGGTTCGAGTTCGCTGGGGCTATTGTCGCCGGCCTCTTGATTGGCCACTATGCAGACACTCAGTTTGACACAGCGCCCCTCCTGATGGTCATCGGGGTGATCGTTGGCATGTCAGGAGCGATATATCGTCTGATCATCGTGCTCCAGCGTCTTTCTGCCCGTGACAAAGACAATTGAGAGAATAGAAGTCCTGAACCTTGCTTTAGTTGGGACTGGTGCCGTTATCGGCTGGATAACAGGACTTATCCATGTGCCCAGCTTTGTACTTGGCGGTGGAGTGATGCAGGCCAACTTCTGGCTGCTCAAAAAAGTGGTCCGCACCGCACTCGCTCCGGTCGATTCGCGCAGTAAAATTCATGCTGCCCTGTGGCTGACTGTCAAAGGCGGATTCTATTTATTCCTTTTAAGCGCTGTTTTCATTCGGTATCCCATTGACGCCAAGAGCTTTGTCGCCGGGGTCCCTTTACTGCTTATTGCCTGCATGATAATCGGCCTGGGCAAGTCAAAGGACCGGCACCCTTGTATTTCACTAATCAGTCCCGGAGACTAAGACGCGCGAGCGCGCTACGAGCCTACTGCGTGAGTGTGCTGAACTGAAAACATGGAACACCATATCTTTCTCTGGGTCGATCATATTCCTGGGCTCAGCCTTCTCCCAGGTCATATCGCGACCTCCCTTATTGTCTCTGTCGCTCTTATTCTCTTTGCTTATATGGCAAAGAGGCAGTTGGTCGCTGCAGATGATGTGGCTGTCCCTGATGACTCGCTGACCTGTCGGAACATGGCCGAACTCCTCACTCAGGGCATCTCTGATATGGCCGAGGGTGTACTGGGTGACCGGGCACAGAAATACGTCCACCTCTATGGCAGTTTCTTCCTGTTCATCCTGGTTGCAAACCTCTCCGGGCTTTTACCTGGATTTTCTCCCCCAACCAGCGATTTCAATGTGACACTCGCCTTAGGCGTGCTTTCCTTTGTCGCGTATAATTTCTACGCTTTCCAAGAACAGGGCTTGGCTTATTTGAAGCATTTTGTCGGGCCGATCTGGTGGCTGGGCATTTTGATGGTCCCGCTCGAACTCATTGATAATTTTGTCCGGCCCTTCTCTCTTTCCCTGCGACTTTTTGGGAATATGACGGGCGACCATGTTGTTTTAGAGATCTTTACGGACCTGACGAAAGTTGTGATTCCGGTCGTCTTTTATGCGCTTGGGGCTTTTGTTTCTCTTGTACAAGCGTTTGTTTTTACTCTGCTCAGCATGGTGTACGTCTCCTTGGCCGTTGCCCATGATGAGCATCACTAAGGGACTAGAGAAGAAAAAGAGTGCAATAAAACCCATTGTCCAGGTGGCGGAGAGGGTACGAAGCGGCGAGGAGGATAAGAGGAGGCTGACTCCACACGACGCCATCGGGACATGAAAGGAGTAGGACGTATGAAGAAACTATGTGTAACTGGTGTGCTGGCAGTCTGTATGATGTTGCTCACCGCCGGAGCTGCTCTCGCGGCTGACGGAGACGGCGATTCCTCAAGAGGCATGATCGCCCTGGCAGCTGGCCTCGGTATCGGCATCGCTGCCGTGGGTGCAGGCTTGGGGCAGGGCCGGGCGGTGGCTGCCGCTATGGAGTCCATCGGCCGGAACCCAAATTCGGCTGATCGCATCCAGACCCCGATGATCATCGGTATTGCCTTCATTGAGGCGCTGGCTATTTACGCGCTGGTTATTGCGTTTACGCTATCCGGCAGCGTGTAATTGCTGAGTTCGGAAGAAGAAAAGGGCGCCGTCATACACGGCGCCCTTTTTTACAAGAGCTTCTGTCCAAGCCGAACAATCGAAAAGACGGCGAAAACAACATAAAAACAACTGATTCCGACAAGAAGCGCAGTTTTCGCCGGGCCGGGTCGTAGTGCCGGCGGGAGCAGCTTTCGATTGATCACCAGAGTCAACGGCGTGTAGACGGCCATCGCAATCCCACCAAAAAACGCCGATCCCATCAAAAAAAGAATAGGTGGCAGGCTTTCGTACACGTAGGTCAAGAAAGTCCCGAGTACGATCCAACCCACAGCAATGACGCCGTACCACCAACTCAGCGGCTTCTCTTGTGCCCAGGCATAGTTGGTATGCAGGATATCTGCGCCTGTCCGGGCGACTCCGTCGATAAGCGTCAGTTGGGTGCTGAACAAACACGCGATCCCCACGAGAAGAAAAAGAATCTTTCCGAGACCTCCCCCCACGCTGCCTAAAATCTCGGCCTCCTCCCAGACCAACATCTCTTGGCTCGGAACGATGCCTTGTGGGTGCAGTACCGCCAGCGCACCAAAGATAAACAAGAGAATGGTGAACGTGTTGAGGAGCCAGAAAAAGAGCATTTGGTCCACAGACAAATGTCTGAACCATACCCGCCAGCGCGCCAGGTTCGACTCAGTCTCAGCAATCTGAAAGGCCCGCTCTGAAACAACCTCTTCCTGCGCCCGGAGTGGATTGACTACCTTGGGCATTAGCGCGCCCATTCCCCACCCCTTGTCTCGGATATAGAACGAGAAAAAAAGATTCGCCGTTCCCCCGGCTCCAGCAAAAACAACCGAAGAGAACAGAATATACGTCGGCATATCGGGATGCTTGAACGGAAAGTTCAGCATCCCGTGTCCCAGCGCCGCCCAGGTTTCCGTATTGCCAACAACACAGGCAACCAGAATAAGACCGACCGTTACCAAAATGACCAACAGTTCCGTTGTTTTCTCAACCGAAGCATACACGCGTTTAGGGCCGAATAAGACAAAGGCAACGCCGGCAAAGGTAATAGCTGTCCAGACCCACGGCTCCCCCCAGCCCTGAGGGCCGACCATGAGTGCTTTGAGCGCTCCGCCGCAGGCCCGCGCCCATCCCGGAAGAATCCAGCCCAAGATGTTGAGCAGAATAAAGATCCAGGCAAAGTGGCGCGAGATTCGGCTGAATCCAGCATAAATACTTTCTCCCGTGGCTAGGGTATAGCGGCCAATCTCGCAATTAATCCAGAACTGAAGAAAGATGCCGAGCAGTGCCGCCCAGGTCATGCCGGCACCAAACTGCGCGGTATTCCGCGGCCAGACAATCAGTTCACCCGCGCCGATTGAGAGCCCGACCAAGACAGCCCCGGGCCCCGCGAGCTTCCAGAAGCCCTGCGCTTTTGGTGGAAGGTCTGCGGTTGTGAAGGCTGTGGGCATTAAGAGTAAACGTGTCCTCCAATACACACGCAGATGCTGGACACGTTTACTCTTCTCTGCGGTGTACTGTATCAAGACGAGCGTACGGAACTACACATACTCCTGCTGATACAGATACTCCGCCGTCAGGACCGCTCCCTTGGCCGCTCCCATCTTGGTATTGTGGCTGACAAGAAGATATTTCACGGCATTCTCAAGCGTCTGATCCTCTCGCAGACGACCCACCGATGTTGCCATGCCGTCTTCGGCATCACGGTCCAAGCGTGGCTGGGGCCGAAATGGGTCATCATGCACGATGATCATATGCTGCGGAGAAGAGGGCAGGCCCATTTCAATAAACTCTTTGCCAAACCCGACCATTGCTGCCCGGACATCCTCAACCGAGCAGGAGGTGTCCATGGAGACCAACAGAGCCTCGGTATGGCCTTCAAGAACCGGTACACGCGTACACGTTGCACTCACCAGAAAATTGGCGGGGGTAATGGCTCCATTGTCGAGGCGGCCAAGAATTTTATGCCCTTCCCGTTCGACCTTCTCCTCCTCGCCGGCAATAAAGGGAATAACGTTGTCTATGGTGTCCATTCCGATCACACCCGGCGAGCGACCAGCCCCGGACAGCCCCTGCATAGAGGTCATGATGACTTTTCTGAGACCGAATTGGTCAAACAGCGGTCGGAGGGTAATCGCCAGACCTATGGTGGTACAGTTGGGCTGCGTGGCAATATAGCCCTGCCAGTCGCGATTTTTCCTTTGGGTATCAATCAGATAGATATGCTCCAGATTGACTCCCGGAATAAGCAGGGGAACGTCCGCCTCTTGCCGAAATGCCGAGGCCGTGCTGACCACCGGCGTTGTTTTGGCGTACACCGGCTCCAGTTCCCGTGCCGGTCCTGATTCGACGGCTGTAAAGACGAGATCGACTCCCGTCAGGTTCAGAGACGATGCTTCGTGGACCGGAAGCGGCAGCACGGACTGCGGGGGCTCCTCCTCACACCACCATCTCCGCGCCCCGGTTTTGGGATCACGGATAGCTTCTGCATAGCTTTTGCCCGCTGAGCGCTCTGACGCGGCCAGCAAAGCAACCTCAAACCAGGGATGGTCCTGAAGCGCAACGAGGAATTGCTGACCCGCAATCCCGGTTGCCCCAACAACGGCGACACGCTTTTTCATAGCGGGTAAAACAACGCGAGAGCGGACCAATTGTCAACACCCTGCTGTTGACTTCTCCGGCACAAGCTCGCAGACTCCTAGCTGACGCCTTTCCCGAGGAAATCATATGGCACTTGAGTACTTTGAAGAGTATGAAGTCGGCACCGAGTTTGAGACCAAGGCGCGAACAGTCACCGAAGCGGACATCGTCAACTTCGTGAACCTGTTCGGCTTTCACGAGCCCTTGTTCATGGACATGGAGTTTGTCAAAAGCAACAGTTTATTTGACGGCCGGATCTCGCCAGGCTCGTTTACCTTTGCCCTGGCCGAGGGCCTGACCGTGCAGTCCGGTATGGCCAAGGGTGGTATGGCCCTGCTCGGCATTGAAAACATGAACATCCCGGCTCCCCTGCACTGCGGAGATACCGTTCGGGTCAAAGTCCGCATTCTCGGGAAACGTGAGACCTCTAAGCCCGACCGCGGGGTCGTCACCTCGCTCACCCAAGTCCTTAATCAAGCTGATACGGTCCTCCTTGAGTATACCGTTAAACGCATGATCCGCCGCCGGCCGGTGTAGTCGACGGGAACAAGGAGTGCGCATGGATCAGAAAATTCTTGAGCGCTTGTATGATATCGTTGGCCCTGACGGGGTGGTCGCGCATAAGAGTGCGCGTTCCGTCTACGACTGTGACGGCTATACCTTGGAGAAGGCCGTCCCTGAGATTGTTGTCCTGCCTCACTCGACGGAAGAAGTGGCGGCGGTCGTTAAATTTCTTCACAAGGAAAAGATCGCCTTTGTCCCGCGCGGAGCCGGGACCGGCCTCAGCGGTGGCTGCCTGCCAGTCGAAGCGCCGGTCATGATCGGGACCAGTCGCCTCAACAAGATTGTCCATATAGACCTGCTCAACCGCTATGTCGTGGCTCAGTCCGGCGTGGTGAATCTGTGGGTCAGTAATGCGGTGAAAGATCAGGGCTTTCAGTATGCTCCTGACCCGTCCAGCCAGCAGGCGTGCACCATTGGCGGCAATATCGCCGAAAATTCCGGCGGGCCGCATACGCTCAAATACGGCGTGACCACCAATCACGTGCTCGGGCTGGAAGTCGTCCTGCCGGACGGAGAAATCGTCACCTTAGGCGGGACGGTCGAGGACGTTCCCGGCTATGACTTACGGGGAATTACCATAGGCGCGGAAGGCACGTTCGGGATAGTGACCCAGGCCGCCCTTAAGCTTACCCGTCAGCCACAGGCCTACCGCACGTTTTTGGCCGTGTTTGAGTCGGTCCACCACGCTACCCAAACCGTCTCTGGCATTATTGCTTCCGGTATTGTTCCGGCAGCCCTGGAAATGATGGACACGCTGATTATCCAAGCGATCGAAGAAGCCTTTCACTTTGGCTTCCCAACCGACGCTGGGGCTGTTTTGATTATTGAGATTGATGGTCTCGCCGCCAGCCTCGATCCTCAAACTGATCGGATTCAGGCGATTTGCAAACAGAATAAGGCCCGCGAGGTCCGGATCGCGCGGGATGATGCGGAACGGATGGCGCTCTGGAAGAGCCGTAAGCGTGCCTTTGGCGCCATTGGCCGTTTATCACCCAATTACTGCACCCAGGATGGCGTTGTCCCGCGGACTAAGGTCCCGGACATTTTGCAGCGGATTACTGAAGTTTCGGAAAAATATCAACTGCGGATTGCCAATGTTTTTCACGCCGGGGACGGTAACATCCATCCGATCCTGATGTACGACGAGCGTAATGCCGATGAAACCCGGCGAGTGGTCCAAGCCGGGAAGGAAATCTTGAACGCCTGTGTAGACTTGGGGGGCAGTCTGACTGGCGAGCACGGGATTGGCGTCGAAAAGATGGGACAGATGCCGCTCATCTTTAGCCCCGAAGATTTGATGGTCATGACCCAGCTCCGGTCCGTTTTTAATCCGGACAACCTGTGTAATCCCAATAAGATCATCCCGACACCCGGTGGCTGTATTGACGTGACGACGCCTCGCCGCCAAGTCCCGCTATAGAGAGAATTAGAGAGAAAGCCAGACCGAAAGGAGTAAACGTGTCCAGCATCTCTTCTAAACCACTGGAGGACACGTTCACTCCTTTGACGCAGGCCGCAGGTCATCCGCCGTCCACCCAGTTCGTCATCGACGGGCAAGCACCCGAGACGGTAGTCTACCCCGCGTCGATTGAAGAGGTCTCTCGCCTGCTAAAAGAGGCAAATGAAAACGGCTGCGCCATAAGCCCGGTGGGACAGGGTGCGTTTCTCCACCTGGGTGGCGTACCGAAACGATACGAGCAGGCGCTGTGTACGACAGGGCTGAGCGCGATTGTCGACTATCAGCCGACCGATATGACCATTACCGTTGGGGCCGGCATGTCTCTGGCCCAACTCCAGGCTATTCTTGGAGAAAATGGCCAATGGCTGCCGCTCGACCCGCCGTGTCCTGAGCGAGCCACGGTCGGTGGAGTCATTGCTGCCAATCTTAACGGTCCCGCCCGCTTCTCTCAAGGCACGGTCCGCGATTTTCTGATCGGCATAAAAGTCGTGCGCGCGGATGGGACGCTGATTAAGGGTGGTGGACAAGTCGTGAAAAACGTGGCCGGTTATGACCTGCCAAAGCTCTACTGTGGGTCGTTTGGGACGCTCGGCGTTATCGTCGAGGCGACTTTTATGATCCGTCCTCGACCTGAAGCCCAAACAACGCTCGCCTTGACATTCTCCTCGGCTGAAAAAGCTGGCGAAGCCGCGCTGAAATTGACGGGCTCGGACATGCAGCCCTTTTTCCTGGAACTGGCCAATTTTTCTCCGCTTTCGTCCTCCGGAGATCAAGGAGGAGACGCCTATCGTCTTTTCGTCGGCTTTGCTGGAATTCAGGAAGAAATCGACGACCAGCGGAATCACCTGCGTGATGTTCTTGGGGATGACGCAGGTGATATTGAGGAGCTGAGTGTCGACGAGGCGCAGACGCTCTCTCAGGCCCTCCGGGATTTTCCTGTGTCCGGCCCGGCGACGCTTCGGTGTAAAGTCAGCCTTCAGCCAACCCAGCTCGCGGCATTCTGTGCCGACCTGGAATCAGAATCCCAGCGTCGCCATGCTCCAGTCCGTTTATTGGCCCGGGCCGGGAATGGTATCCTGTACGCGGCTTTTGAAGGAGAGGCTGTCCCCGACGACCAGATTTTGTCCCTTTTTGACTGGATACGTGTCCACGCAACCGGTAGCAACGGATTTGTCGTTGTGGAAGAGATCCCTGCGGCGCTCAAGGAACGGGCGAATGTCTGGGGTAGTGTCGGCAAAGCGTTTCCGCTTATGCAGCGACTCAAAGAAACCCTGGATCCCAACGGTATTTTGAACCCCGGTCGCTTTGTTGGTGGACTATAGGAAAGACATTTGACGAAACTCATACGATAAGGCTTGCCGCTCCCTATGGAAAACACCGCCTTTGTTGACCACGAGAAATTTTTTGACTGCGTACACTGTGGATTGTGTCTGGCCTCGTGTCCAACCTATGTCGAATTAGGTACAGAGATGGACTCCCCCCGGGGACGCATCGTTATGCTGCGCGCCCTGCAAGAGGGACACGCACAGCTCAACGACGAGGTCGTTGGACATCTTGATCTCTGCCTGGGGTGTCGGGCGTGTGAAACCGCCTGTCCGTCCGGGGTGCAGTATGGAGAGCTCATCGAAGGCGCCCGGCCCTTTATTGAGCAGTACTACCGCCGTCCTATGCTGGAACGCGGAAAGCGCTGGCTCATGAACAAGACCTTCCCCAATCCCTGGGGAGCGCGGCTTTTCGCTCTGTTGCTCAAATTTGGGGCCGCCCTTGGCCTGGCTCGTTTCGCCCGCTCTGAAGCCGTGCCTGCCACATTGCGCTATTGGTTCGGGCTCTTGCCAGAGCGTGGAAGCGTTTCTTCCCAGCCCCTCTTGGAGCACTATTCTGCCATTGGTGAAAAACGTCACACCGTTGGCGTGCTGTCGGGCTGTGTGATGTCGGCGGTCTTTGGAGCGACCAACCAGTCCACGGTGAAGGTCCTCCGTCATAACGGCTGTGAAGTCCTCATTCCCAGGGCCCAATCCTGTTGCGGCGCCCTCCTCTTGCATAACGGAGACAAGCAGACGGCCCTGGCGCTGGCCAAGCGGAATATCGACGTCTTTGACCAACTCGATCTGGATGCCTTTATCATCAACGCGGCCGGTTGCGGAGCCATGATGAAGGAATACGGCGAGCTGTTCAAAGACGATCCTGCCTACCGAGAGAAGGCGGCTCGCCTTACGGGAAAAATGAAGGATGCGGCCGAGTTTGTGGGCAGTATCGCGCTCAGGACGCCCACCAGAGAAGTGCGGGTCAAGGCGACCTACCACGACGCCTGCCACTTGGCGCACGGACAAGGGGTCCGCGAGCAACCCCGTGCTTTACTGCAGGCTATCCCTGGGCTGAAGCTGACCAACTTACCCGAGTCAGACTGGTGCTGTGGCAGTGCCGGTACGTATAATCTGACCCAGCCCGAGATGGCGGCCCGGCTGCTGGAGCGTAAAGTCGGAAATATTCAGGCAACCGAAGCCGACGTTGTTGTGACCGGCAACCCTGGCTGCTTAATGCAGATACAGGCCGGATTACGGCAGAGTGGGCTCCCGATGAAAGCCGTGCACACTATGGACCTGCTGGCTCTGGCCTATGAAGACGAGCCGGGGAGCGGTCACTAGGGCCTCAGTCGGGCCTCAGGAAAGAGCTTGCAGCCTCTCTGGAAGGTTGCGAGGGGCGATGAAGACGAAAGCGCGCCCGGCTTTTGCCCTGCCGAGCAGTTTTCGATCCGCAAGACCAAGCAGGTCGGTCCGTGCCGTTTGGTAGGTTACTCCCTGGCTCTTCTTATGTGATGCGATCGTATAGCGCGTCCCTGGGTGGTGGAGCGCATGCCCGAGCAGGGCGACTTGGCGAGGGTTGATAACAATAGAAGACCGGAGAAGTTGCTCAGTTTGCTGAATCTCGTCGGCCTTCTTGTCAAGATAGGCGTATAATTCGTTGATGGCTCGCTGGATGACTCGAAGTTGGGCCAGAATAAAATACGTCAGGTCATTCTCGTCTGTTTCCGTATAGAGGAAAGATCGGACGTATTTTGCCGGTGCCTTTCGAATAATGCTGGAAATCGAAAGAAACTCGAATATCCAGAACCCCTGCGAGAGTACAGACCAGTAAAAGAGTGCCCTTGCTGCTCTTCCATTGCCATCAAGAAAGGGGTGGTCATAAGCGAGCCAGAAATGGAGAATAATGGCTTTCAGTATTGGATGAAGAAAGGCTCCTGTCTGGGTTTGATTCGCAAAGTCGAACATGGCAGCCATTCGACTTGCAAGCTGTTCGGCGGGCGGGGGCTCATACACGAGAGTGTTATCACGCTCATCGTAGACCGCGATGTGGTCACTGGGGGCTCTGAGATAGTTCCTCTCAGTACCCTTCTCTAGCGTACCGCGGATTAGCGTCTCATGTATGGTGAAGAGCAGTTGACGAGTGAGTGGCTGCTCTTTCCATTGATCTACCAGGCGAATTGCCTGGTAATTATTGAGGATCATCAGTTCGCTCTGATCACTGGGGGCTCGCCCCGAGCGAATCATATCCTTTGCGACTTCGCGCGGCGTCAATGCGCCTTCAAGCTGACTCGAGGTGATGGCTTCCTCCATGAGAGAATGTTCTATATAGCGGTCCCTCATTTTTGGGTTTGTAATCTGGTCGCGAGAGGTTAGTCTGCCGCTTACGTCTCGATCGATCTCATGCAGGAGTTCCAGTACTGGATCAGCGAGGGAATATATAAACGGTTTCCCGTCTTTGTCCTGTAGCAGAGGAACTTCCCTCCGTGTCTGGAAGCGGGCAAATTTAATCCCTGCCCACCACTCTCTCGAAGAGAATCCGTTTGGAGGTTGGAGTCTCTTCACTGTTTCCCAGTGCCGATATTTGCCCTGTGGGGAGGAAGAAATTCCTTTCGCAAAAATCTCCACCAACCGCCTCATGCGAGCCTTTTTGTCTGACTTCGAGAGTATCTCCTCTAGGGTTGGCGGAGTGGCAGGAATTTTCATTTTTCCGAAATACTAATTTACTATTGATTTACTGAAAATTAGTATTTAAGAGTTGTTATCAATAGTTATATTCTACATAAATACTAATATAGATTCAATTAGTATTTATGTGGGGAAAGTGAAAATGAGCCCACCAGAGGGCTCATGGAGAGAAGAACGGAGAGTATGCGGTTAATCTCCAGCGAGAATTTTCTTTTCGTCAAAGTCGTACAAGCGAAGGCAGTTCTCCCACATAATTTTGCGCTTGGAGTCTAGTCCGACCCCAGGCAGTTCAAGAAATTCTCTAATTCCGTTCGGGAAAGGGCCGTCAGCATGGGGATAATCGACGGACATGACAATATTTTCGTCGCCGATTTTATCAACCGTGACCGCTAACAACTCCTCATCGACATCCGTCCCAATAAAGCACCGACGCTTAAAATACTCACTCGGTTTGGCCGAGAGTTTGATTTCCTCGCCGCCGCCATACTTCTTCCACTGGTCGTCGAGTCGGTCCAACCACCACGGCAGCCAGCCACAATTGCCTTCCAGAAAACCGACCCGCAGGTCAGGAAAACGCTCAAGCACCCCGCCCACAGTCATGGCACCCATGGCCAGCATAAGCTCCATGGGAAAGGCGGACGAGTGATTCAGCGTACGGAAATTCGGATGGCCTCTATACCGATTAGTCGCGTAATCTTTTGAGGCTCCGCCGCTCGTCCCGTGAAAAGCGAGAGGGACGTTCAGCCGGGTGATTTCCTTCCACAGCACATCGCACTCGGGCGCGTTGAAATAGCGTCCATTGCAGGGCATAGGCAGCAGAACGACGGCAACGTGGCCCTTGTCTTCTACGGCCCGGCGTGCCTCTGCCGCTGCCAGTTCAGGGTCGTGTAAGGAGACAATAGCGGCCGCCTTGAGACGCCGCGTGTCGGTCTGACAGTAATCGGCCAGCCAATCGTTAAACGCAGCGCAATAGGCCGTGGCATAGGCGGGTTCTAAATCATCAATGGAAACGACCATGTGCGCAAAAGTGCGGTAGACGATCCCCACGTCAATACCCTCGGCGTCCATGGCCTCCAGCGTGGAAGCGGGTTCGTACTTTCGCTCGCGGACTGATTTGTAGATATGCTCGGTGGGTTTATCGAGATACTCCTGGGCTTTGACCACCTCAGCGGACTGTGCCCACGGCGGGATCATCTGTCCCTGGACATCCCAATGCGGGAAATTGGTCGGACTCCAACCCAGGTAGCGGGGTTTCTTATCGCGGTATCGCTCGTCAAGATATTTCTCGTACACCTCGCCGTTTTCAATAACGTGGAGATCGCTGTCCATTACATGAAAGCCTGATCGCATAGCACTTCGTCCTCTTGGGTATCTCTCAATTCATCACACCGCGCGGCAACGGTATCAGGCAGCCTGCTATTGCACAATGCAGCGTAGCCCGTGTACCAGCCGTCGGCTCGCTTCGGCGGCTATCTCTTCGTCCAGCGCGCCGTAGGAGAGACGCAGATAGCAGCCAGTTGTGAGACCGAAGGCCGTACTGGGAATCACTGCGACGCGATGCTCTCGGATTAAGCGCTCAGCCAAGGTCATGGCATCCATATTGGTGCGCACCCGCAGCAGGAAGTAGAACGCGCCATCGGACCGAGGCAGGGTGATCAACTCACCCAACTCGTTGAGTGCGCGCTGTATGATATGACGGGTCGTGGTCATCGCCCTGAGTTTTTCCCGACAGTAGGCTGACCCGACCTGCATCGCCGCGACCGCGGCGTATTGCGAGACAACCGGCGGACAGATCAGGATCGTATCCTGGGCCTTTTTGATTGCTGTATACAAGTGGTCCGGCGCGACCATCCAGCCGATGCGCCAACTCGCAAACCCATAGGCCTTGGACAGCGAGTACAGGGAGATCGTGTACTCGCTGCTGTCCGCGATGGACCCCGGCGAGAAATGGCGTGCACCGTCGTAGGTGAAATACTCATAGGCCTCGTCACTGATGTGATACAAGCTGGCCTCCCGACAGAGGGCATTGACCGCACGCAGGTCTGACTCGGCGTACACCACACCAGCGGGGTTATTGGGCGATATGGTCACAATGGCGCGCGTACGATCGGTAATCGCGTTTCTGATCGCGTCGAGCTGAAGCTGATAGTGCGCGTCGGTCGGCACGCACACGGCCTCGCAGTTGACCATGCTGATCGCCATCTCATGGTTGAAGTAATACGGCAGTTGCAAAATAATTTGGTCGCCTGGGTCGGTGATTGCCAGCAGCGCGTTCATAAACGCCATATTGCCCCCGGCCGTCACGACGATACGCTGCGTTTCAGTCAGCGCGATACCGTTCTCCTCCAAGATTTTATGGCGAATCACCTCCAAGAGCGGGTCAATACCCTGGACGAGGGTGTATTTATGGTTGGCCGGATTGGCCTGAAACTGCTGGACCGCTTTTAGGGCCTCGGGTGGCGGGCCGTAGTAGGCCACCCCTTGGCCCAGAGACACCGTACCGGGATGCGCACGGATGAGTTCGGCAATCACCGGAATGATCGGCGTCTGAACCTCCTGCATCCGCCGACTTTCATGCATCATGTCTCTCGCACTAAGCAGGAAACTGCCCCCGGCGCGATTCGAACGCACGACACCCGGATTAGGAATCCGGTGCTCTATCCTCCTGAGCTACGGGGGCAAAGAGGGAACGTGTCCAACTCCAGACTATTGAAAGACACGTTCCCTCTTTACGAAAAAATACGGTGGGATACTACCCCATAGCCCGACCGTCAGACAAGCCTCTGAACAGGCACTAGCTACTAAAGAGTCGGACAGACAGATGGGCGTGTTGCATCGCTCGGATATCGGCGATCGGAACGAACGCGCCGATTTCTTCGAGCGGTTTGTCCAGCGCTTGCTCCACCAGTGGCATCACCTGCGGCCGGAAATGAATGAGCAGCCCTTGGGCTTCCCGATGCCCAAGACAGCCCAAGCGGATAGCGGCACTGAGAAAGTTCACCATGAAGGCGTACAGCAGCATACACCCGCCTCTGCGCTGGGGGATACGCCATATGCAGTGGAGGAGAGCCAGGCAAATGGGGAGATGACCATTACTCTTGCCCGCGTTGACGCCAGCCAGAAAGGTCTGGAAGAGTGGCTCCTCGACTACGCGTCGCAGGGTTTCCAGAGTTCCCCGACCCGAACGCAGCGAGCCCTGCCGCAGCTCTTGCGGCAGGAGCGAAACATGCAAATAGCGGTCGATCTGTTGCAAACGTTCAATATCTCCCTCTGCTGCGGCGCAATATGCGTGCGCATAGGCAACTAGATCACAGGGAGCGATTTTTCTTTCGAGATAATCGTGCAGGAGCTGAGACAGGTCGATAGCCTCGGACTGGACACTGAGAAAGGTTTCCAGGCCGTGAGACAGGGTGACGGCGCCGGAGGGAAAGAACGAGTCCGTCAGCTGTAAGGCTGCTATGAATGCGGTGTCGTCCATGTGCTCTGGGTGCCTTTCGGCCAGGAACGTCGCTCATACCGAATCGTAAATTGATCCAGAAGATGATGGGTCCGCAGGACGGTTTCCATCACTGCTCGGTCGAGGGTGACCGGCACAAGGACCGTGTCGTCGACATTCGCGATCGGCCAGTGTTGATTGCCCAGCACATGACCGAGACGAACCAGCCAGTGGTGTTGTTCGTGCGGGGGCAGTCCTGGGCGCAGCGTCAGCACCATGACCTCCTGAAGAGCGAGGTGGACGACAAGGCCCCCTTCTCTATCGGTGAAGGCAAAGACGTCGCCATCCGCGATTTCCGTCCCACGGGGCAGGACGAGTCCCAGGTCCTGACCTGTCGAGGTCTGGAGACGAAGTCGACTCTTCTGTGCCTCTCGCTCGTTAATGGTCACTTCTTCCAGTTGTTGAGTCTGCTCCCACTGCGTGACCCGAGCGGCAAGGTCGGAATCCTGATGGATATTCCCGAGACGATGACTGATGCGTAGCATGCATGGCCTCCCTTTCTCATTTTGGCAGGTCTGGTGCGGGAACACCCAAGTGGCGCAGACGTAGCCCGTGCCAGGCTCTACGTAATACCCGCCGAACCGCTGGAACCTGTGTTCCCACAACTTTCACGCAGACCCCATATTCCCCAGGGAGGACGGTTGTCCCGGCCACGAGAACGGTGTCAGGGAATGATTCCTCTTGGATCTCAGCCTGGATTCCCTGTGCCCAGCTCTCGGTCACCGACCGGCCAACGAGGACGGCTTGGCCCCAGACGTGATATTGATCCAGGGCGCCAGGGCCGGTGAGGCGCTGCTGGAGCGGCAGGGCGACACCGTGTTCTCGCATGAGGAGGTCATCGGTAGCGTCAGTGACCGTCAGGCTGGTTGAGAGTGCTTCAAACGGTTCCTGGGCCACATCTCCCCGGATGAGAAAGATTTCGGAAAAGAAAAAGCTCGCCTGTCGGCCGAGTTGGACGCGTAGTTGTTGGCCGAAGCGCGCGCGGGGAAAGAGAATAACGGGTTCGGGGCAGTATTCTGCATAGGCCCCCGTACCCAAAACAAATGACACGCTTTGCAGTGCACAGTTGGCCGTCATGGAGTGGATCTTCTCTGCGGCCTGATTGGTAATGTGGACGTGGGACGTGTCGCCCAGGTTGAACTGGAGCGTTGCACGATCACCCTGAATTAAGCCACCCGCGGGTGTTTGGACGTAGACCACTGCCATGCCAGGTAAGGCGGGGTCCAAATACCAGGGCCGGGTCAGATGGAAAGGATGGGAAACAAACGATTGCTGCAGCTTGGTCCTTCCTGACCCTGCTGTAAAGGTCAGCCTACACGCGCCCGATTTGCCAATCGAACCAGCCGGCCGTTGATTGAGCGCATCAGACAGATAGGGCTGGAACGATTGTGGCCAGAAAGCGTCATCAAGAGAGCGGTCCGGCCGGGAGGCGTCATGCTCAGACACTGTCATAGGGGGAACTAGACAAAGAGCAACTCGTGTTCAATCCACTCGCCCACGTCCTGAATCCCCAGCCCTGTTTTACAGTTGGTGAGCAGAACGGGCCGCGGCCCACGAGCGTGGTGGGCATCCTGCGTCATCGCCTCAAGATTGGCGCCAACATAGGGGGCAAGATCGACCTTGTTGATAACCAGGAGGTCTGAGCGGGTAATGCCCAGCCCCCGCTTGCGTGGAATGTCATCACCCCCGGCCACATCAATGACAAAAACAAAGGCGTCGGCGAGTTCTGGAGAATACGTTGACGCCAGATTATCTCCGCCACTTTCTAAGATAATGAGGTCCAGGGCGGGAAACTGCTCCTCTAGCTGACGGACCGCTTCCAGGTTCATGGTCGGGTCTTCGCGAATGACTGTATGTGGGCATGCGCCGGTCTCAACACCGACTATGCGTTCCGGGGAGAGGAAGCCCCGATTGCGCAGGCGTTGGGCGTCCTCCTGGGTCAGAATATCATTGGTGATAACCGCGACCTGCCGCCCCTGCCGCTGAAGATAGGGAACCACCTGTTCAATCAGCGCGGTCTTGCCCGAGCCGACTGGTCCACCAATCCCGAGACGGGGAACTTCAGCATAATCTGTCATACAGCCTCATCTACCGTTAAGCCGGCTCAGTTTCTTCGTCTGAGGAAAAGAGGAAACGTGTCCAGCATTTGCGTGTTTATCGGAGGACACGTTTACTCTTTCAGGAAGCCCTGCTCTGACGCCTTTTGGAGCGCCCGTTGCCGAACGGTTGCATTCTCTGTATTGCCCTCAGTCAAACCGTTCAAGCCTAAGACCGTCCGTTGTCCGCCGAACGGGACCAGTTGTATCACTTTCTCTTCTCCAGGCTCAAAGCGAACAGCCGTACCGGCTGGAATATCAAGCCGAAGACCAAAGGCTGTGGCCCGAGGAAAACGCAACGCTCGATTGGCTTCGAAGAAGTGATAATGCGAACCTACCTGAATCGGTCGGTCTCCGGTATTGAGAACGGTGACGGACTGCACGGGTCGCCCGGCATTCAAGACGATTGAACCTTCAGCTGGAAGGATTTCCCCAGGAATCAGCGTGGAAGCCGTTTTTTCGGTCGGCATTTACACCCCTCGTATCTTTCATGACTCTCACTTCTGTCTGCCATATACGGACTCTTAGAGCAATAATCTTGCCGAGGTATAGAAAGAGGGAGTCAACCGATTTGCTCAGGTTTGACGAAAAATATGCTGAATTTATAAGCCTGAAAATCAACACTTTGTATAATAATAGGGCAAATTGATGATTCTTGAACAGGTCAATGAATTTTGCCCATCACCCCGTTTTTCCTTGATATGTCAATTCCTCAACGCATCGTAGCCAGAGATTTTCTATAGCCTCGCACAGTCTGGCCTCTATTTTGCTCCTTTCCTCAGCTCTGTCTGAATCGCTCGCAGTCGAAAGGAAGGAGTAAACAAGCATATGAGAGGAAGAGGGAGACGCGTCGCACTGGCCCGTCTGATTGCAGGCCTTGTTATCAGCGCCCTGGCGACCCCGGTGCTGGCCGATGAGCTCGGCGAGTTACGCCAACAACTCGCCGCGCAGCACAAGGTCATGCAGGCTCTTGAGAGCCGCATGATGGAACTCGAAGCAAAGGAGAAGGAACGGACCGAGAAAGGAGTCGATTTCGGTTACGCAGCGGGAACGCGGAAGAAAGGTTTTGCCGCGGAAGATGTGTATGACAATGGGTTTTTCATCCGCAGTAAAGATGGGCGTTACTCGGTCAACCTGAATGGTTTCCTTCAGGCCCGATACACCATGACTGCGCCGAACGAGGGGAAAAGCCGCAACAACTTCGACGTTGCTCTGGCACGACTGGCATTCTCCGGGAATGTCTTTGATCCCAAAGTCAAATATTTCTTCCAGTACGAGGCCACGACGTTCGGCAACAGCAATAACGCCACCATGCTCGACTGGTGGATGCAGTACAGCCACTCTCAGTACCTGAATGTGCAGGCCGGTCGTTTTATTCTGCCCTATAGTCGCCAGTTCTACACCCATCCGGGTAATCTGCTGTTCCCCGACCTGTCCGTGGCGGACTATGCGTTCAACCTGCAGCGCGCGGTCGGCGCCAACGTCAGCGGCAAGGTCGGCAAGCTGTCCTACCACGGCGTGGTGACCAACAGCATCCGGGCGCTGGACGCCGGCGGGCAGCAGAACGCCGGGGGCGAAGTCGCCTGGCAGGGACGCCTGGAATACGACCTGCTGGACGCCTACGGGTACCTGGAAAGCTCGCCGACTCCGGCCCTGTCTCCGCAGCTATCCATCGGGATTGCCGCGGCCTTCAATCCGGTGGACGACCCCTCCGGCTTTCAGAACGTCAGACGCGGCGACCGCACGACCAATGTCACTGTGGACGGCGGGTTTCGCTACCTGGGCTTTACCGCCCAAGCTGCGGGCTATTTTCGGCGCAACAATTATGAACACCGGGACGAGACCGGCCACGACTGGGGTTATTACGGACAGCTTGGCTATTACTTGACCGACAAGCTGGAGCTGGCCGCACGCGTCTCCGGGGTGGACTTTCAGTTTGCCAACTATGTCAGAACGGCCGGTGATGTCCGGGAGTACACGGCCGGCCTTAACTATTATCTGTACGGCCACAACGTGAAGCTTCAGATGGACTACAGCTATCTGGACGGCGACCCGTTTCTCGGTCGGGCCACGAGCGCCGACCAAGTCCGGGTGCAAACCCAGATTCTGTTCTAAGGATGTAGTAACCGCATAACGAAAAGGAGAAGTCGAATGATGACCTTATTGACCTATGTTCCCCGCCGCGCGCGGCTCGTGGCCGCCCGCCTGATACTTCCGGTCGGCCTGCTGGTCGGATTACTCACCTGGCTACCGGCTGCCCAGGCGGCCGACCCCATTAAGGTTGGCATCCTGCACTCGCTGAGCGGGACGATGGCGATTAGCGAAACGTCGCTGAAGGATGTGGCCTTGATGGCGATTGAAGAAATTAACGAGGCCGGTGGGCTGCTGGGCCGTCCGGTCGAGCCGGTTGTGGTTGACCCGGCCTCGGACTGGCCGCTCTTTGCCGAAAAAGCGCGCGAGTTGATCCAACAGGAAAAAGTCGCGGTCGTCTTCGGCTGCTGGACCTCGGTGTCGCGCAAATCGGTCTTACCCGTCTTTGAAGAGCTGAACGGCTTGCTCTTCTATCCGGTCCAGTACGAAGGCGAAGAGTCTTCTTTCAATGTGTTCTACACGGGTGCCGCGCCAAACCAGCAGGCGATTCCAGCCGTCGAATATCTGATGAGCGAGGACGGCGGCGGAGCGGAACGCTTCGTGTTGCTGGGCACGGACTATGTCTATCCCCGGACGACGAATAAGATTCTCAACTATTTTCTGGAATCCAAAGGGGTGGCCAAAGCAGACATCATGGAGCTCTATACGCCCTTCGGCCATAGCGACTATCAGACCATCGTGGCCGATATCAAGAAATTCGCGGTCGGCAAACAAACCGCGGTTGTTTCAACGATTAACGGCGACTCGAACGTACCGTTCTACAAAGAGTTGGCCAACCAGGGGCTGAAGGCTGAGGACATTCCCGTTGTCGCCTTCTCGGTTGGCGAGGAAGAACTCCGGGGTATCGATACCGCCCCGCTGGTCGGTCATCTGGCGGCCTGGAATTATTTCATGTCGGTCGAGACCCCCGAGAACAAAGACTTTGTGGCCAAATGGAATGCCTATGTGAAAAAACATGAACTGCCGGGTGGCGATAAGCGGGTGACCAACGACCCGATGGAAGCCACCTATATTGGTATCCAGATGTGGGCCCAGGCGGTCGAACAAGCCCAAACAACCGAGGTTGATGCCGTGCGCCAGGCCGTCGGCAACCAGGTGGTGCGCTCGCCCTCCGGCTTTGACATCAGCATGGATGCCAAGAACCACCATCTGCACAAACCAGTCCTGATTGCCGAAGTCCGCGAAGACGGCCAGTTCGATATCGTCTGGAACACCGAAGGACCCATTCGGGCCCAGGCCTGGAGTCCGTTTATCCCGGATAGCGCCAAGAAGGTTGCCGACTGGACCTATCCCTGGGTGTGTGGTAACTGCACCGAGCCCAAGTTCAAAAACTAGGGGCTCTGCCCGTGACGGACTGGTGTTGGCGCGAGTCGGCACCAGTCCCCTTGTGTCGTCATATAGCCGGGGAATTCGTTCCCCGGTAAAGCATTTTCTGGCTGAAACAGCATGAAGAGCGACAGAGAATTGAGACAGAGAACTGAGACAGAGAGGAACCCCCTTCTCTCTATCTCCCTTCTCTTTCTGTCTCTCATTCTGCTGCTCGGCCTCCCGTCTCCCCCCGGTGCCTCCGCTGCGGGGGGAGACCTTACCTCTCTCCTGCAGGGATTGGGAGCCAAGAGTCGTCGGGATGTCCGGCAGGCAATAACAGCGCTCGGCACGCTGAACGACCCGGCCGCGTTGCCCGCTCTTGAAGCTTTAGGCGACCGGCGTTTGCGGGTCGATGAGGCCGGACTCATCTACATCAAAGCCGAAGACGGCAGCCTGCGCGATGCGCTCAGTGGGGAGACCGTGGAGTTGGATGAGGCCGCGCTGCGGACGCCTCGGATCAACAATGCCATTCGGCGAGCGTTACGGCCGGTTATTGCTCAACTTGAGTTACACGCTCCCGACGCTGCCGTACGCCTGGCCGCGGCGGAAGAGCTGACCAAGCGTCCGCGGCCCGAGATGATGGGCCCTCTGCAAGCTGTCCTGGAGCGCGAGACCGAGGCTGCGGTGCGGGATGTCCTGGCCGTCGCTGTGGCGCAAATGCAGCTTCAGAGCGAAGACCAAACTGTGCGACTCGCCGCTATTCGGATGATTGGTGAGTCGGGCAACCTTGGGCTACGACCCCAACTGGAAGCCCTGGTCGCAACCCAAGAAGATGGCTCTTTTGTTGAGGCCGACCCGGAGGTACGCGAAGCTGCCGCGGCCGCTCTAGCGAGCTTTGAACGCACTCAGTTTCTGATCAACAGCCTGGGGAATCTCTTCTATGGGACGAGTCTGGGCAGTGTATTGCTCCTGGCTGCCCTTGGCCTGGGTATCACGTTTGGCCTAATGGGCGTCATTAACATGGCTCACGGCGAGATGTTAATGCTCGGCGCGTACGCCAGCTATGTGGTCCAGGGGATCTTTCAAGAGAGTTTCCCGGCGTGGTTTGACTGGTATCTGGCGGTCGCGATCCCGGCCGCTTTTGGGGTGTGTCTGCTGACAGGGATGATCTTGGAGCGCGGGGTGATCCGCTTTCTATACGGTCGCCCCTTGGAAACTCTGCTCGCAACCTGGGGTATCAGCCTCGTTCTGATTCAGAGTGTGCGTCTCATCTTCGGGGCCCAAAATGTACAGGTAGCGAATCCGTCCTGGCTGTCGGGCGGCACCGAAGTCCTGTACGGTGTTGTTTTGCCGTATAGTCGGCTGGCCATTATTCTGTTTGTCGCGCTGGTGGTCGGCCTGGTCTGGCTCATTCTCCAGCGGACCCGCCTCGGTTTACAGGTCCGAGCCGTCACCCAGAACAGACCCATGGCGTCCTGCATGGGCATATCGGCGGGCCGGGTTGATATGTGGACCTTTGGCTTGGGTTCGGGCATTGCCGGCCTGGGTGGGGTCGCGCTGTCCCAGATTGGCAATGTCGGGCCGGAACTCGGCCGCCTGTATATTGTGGATTCGTTTATGGTCGTGGTGCTGGGCGGGGTCGGGAATATCGCTGGCACAGTGGTAGGCGCGCTGAGTCTGGGCTTGGTCAATAAGCTGCTCGAACCGGTCGCCGGCGCGGTATTGGGAAAAATTGGCGTGCTCATTTTTATTGTCTTATTCATCCAGCAGCGGCCCCAAGGCTTATTTGCGCTCAAGGGACGCTTGGCGGAAAGCTAAGTCGGTGGTGAGTTCCTCATTGTCTGAGACTTCTCCAGAGCCGCTGGTCGCCGACCAGCCGGCGCGGCTAGCGGAGCATCCTGAGCAGTCTGACTCCGTGCTGACGGCCATTCTGCGGCTTCATACCCGAGGCGGGTGGAGCCTGATCGGGCTGCTCTTCTTCCTTGGGGTGATTGTCATTCCCAGCCTGAATCTGCTGCCCGCCGACTCGGCGTTCCACTTTCCGGACTATCTCATCCCGCTGCTCGGCAAGTTCATGTGCTATGCCCTGGTTGCCCTGGCCGTGGATCTGATCTGGGGATATGCCGGCATTCTCAGCCTGGGGCACGGCGTGTTCTTTGCGCTGGGCGGCTATGCCATGGGGATGCACCTGATGCGGGCCATCGGGACGGAGGGGGTCTATCGGAGCGAACTGCCCGACTTCATGGTCTTTCTCGATTGGAAAGAACTGCCGTGGTACTGGTATGGGTTCAGCAACTTTGGCTTTGCCCTGGGGATGGCCCTCATCGTCCCTGGAATACTGGCCTATATCTTCGGTTTTTTTGCCTTTCGCTCGCGGATTCGTGGGGTCTACTTCTCTATCATTACGCAGGCCATGACCTACGCGCTGATGCTGCTGTTCTTCCGCAACGACACGGGATTCGGCGGGAATAACGGCCTGACCGATTTTAAGCGCCTGCTCGGGTTTTCGCTGCAAGAGCCGACGACCAAGCTGGGGCTCTACGTGACCTCTGTGGTGGTCCTCGTACTCGCCTATCTGGCCTGCCGCTATCTGGTCATGTCGAAGCTGGGACGGGTACTCATGGCCGTTCGCGATGCGGAGAGCCGTTTGATGTTCTGCGGCTATAACCCGCATGGTTATAAACTCTTCCTGTGGACCCTGTCCGCGATGCTGTGCGGTTTGGCGGGCGCGCTGTACGTCCCCCAGGTGGGTATTATTAACCCCAGCGAGATGCAGCCCGCCAATTCCATTGAGATGGCTATCTGGGTCGCGGTCGGTGGACGTGGCACCCTGTCCGGTGCCCTGCTTGGCGCTTTTTTGGTCAATGGCATCAAAAGCTGGTGTACTGCTGCGTTTCCCTATCTGTGGCTGTATATTCTCGGAGGGATGTTTATTGTCGTCACTCTTTTTCTCCCTCGTGGTGTGGCCGGTTTATTGCGCCGGCAGGCTGAGCCGCAGACTGGTGAGACGACGGGATAGGTGCCGGACCGGGGACGAGAACATGAATCGGGATATGCCGGAGGAAACAATCGATCAGGGCGGCAGCCCGGCGATGGCCCATGTGGCCCAGCCCGGACTGGATACCAGCCACGGCGTCATTCTCTATGTTGAAGATGTGACGGTGAGCTTCGATGGCCTGAAAGCCCTGAATGCGCTGACGCTATATCTCAACGCCGGTGAGCTCCGCTGTCTGATTGGCCCCAACGGGGCCGGCAAAACAACTCTGCTGGATGTCATCACCGGCAAGACCCGGCCGGATACCGGGACGGTGTTTTTTGGCAACAACCTGGACCTGACGCTACTCTCGGAATACGACATCGCCCTGGCCGGAATCGGCCGGAAGTTTCAGCGCCCGACCGTCTTCCACGGTCATACCGTCTTCGAAAACCTGGAGTTGGCCATGCAGGCGAATAAAAAGGTGTGGCATAGCCTGCTCGCCCGGCTGAGCCGTACGCAACACGAGCGCATTGCCTCGACCGCTGACACGGTCGGACTCCTCGATCAGCTCTACACCCGCGCCGGGCTGCTCTCACACGGACAAAAGCAGTGGTTGGAACTCGGCATGCTGCTGATGCAAGATCCGCAGTTATTGTTGGTGGACGAGCCCGTGGCCGGCATGACCCACCAGGAGACGGAACGAACGGCCGAATTGCTGGTGTCGCTGGCCGGCAAACATACCGTCGTGGTTGTCGAACACGACATGGAGTTTGTCCGCAGTCTGGCCCGGACGGTGACGGTCTTGCACGAGGGGAGCGTCCTGGCCGAAGGCAGTATGGAAGAGGTGCAGAGCGACCCTCGTGTGGTCGAGGTCTATTTGGGAGCCTAGCGGGCCGAGGACGACGATGATCCGCATTCAGAACCTGAATCAATATTATGGCGAGAGTCATATTTTATGGGATGTTGACCTCCACATCCCAGCCGGGTCCTGCACCTGCCTGATGGGTCGGAACGGGGTCGGCAAGACCACCCTGCTCAAGACCATCATGGGCATCTTGCCCATCGCCTCCGGCAGTCTCCAATTTGAGAACGCCGAGCTGGTGCGTCGTCCGGCGGCGCTGCGGGCGCGCCTCGGCATCGGCTATGTTCCCCAGGGCCGCGAGATCTTTCCTCAACTGACCGTTGAGGAAAACCTGCGCATCGGTCTGCCGGCGCGGCGTGATGCGGTTGGGACGATCCCCGAGTCGGTGTTCCACTACTTTCCCGTGCTCGAGCAAATGCTCGGACGGCGGGGCGGGGATCTGTCCGGCGGACAGCAGCAGCAGTTGGCCATAGGCCGTGCCCTGGCTCTGAACCCGAAGCTGCTGATTCTGGATGAGCCCACCGAGGGCATTCAGCCCAATATCGTCCAGGAGATCGGCGATATCCTGCTGCGGCTTAACCAAGAGGAAAACCTGACCATTCTGTTAGTCGAGCAGAAACTCCCCTTTGCCCGCCGGGTGGCGGATGCCTTTGCCGTGATGGAAAAGGGTAGTGTGGTGGCCGACGGACCTATCGCCGCCTTGACGGATGATATTGTCCAACGGCATTTATCGGTTTAGGGTCTCGCTAGACGACAAAGAGGAAACGGGTCCTCCAACAGCGTGTAGATGCTGGACACGTTTCCTCTTCGGAGAACGGGTATGCATTTTACTCCGCACGAACAAGAGAAGCTGATGATCTATCTTGCCGCCCAACTGGCCCGGGAACGGCAGGCGCGCGGCTTGAAGCTGAACTATCCCGAAGCCATGGCCCTGATTACCAGCGCGGTGCTGGAAGGAGCTCGGGACGGTCAATCCGTGTCGGAACTAATGTCGTACGGCGCGACCATCCTCCGTCGGGACGATGTGATGGACGGAGTAGCTGAGATGATTGATCTGGTACAGGTCGAGGCCACCTTTCCGGACGGGACCAAGCTGGTCAGCGTCCACCAGCCGATTCGCTAGAAAGAGGAAACGTGTCCATCTTTAGTCTATTGAAAGACACGTTCCCTCTTTAGATGAGGAGAGACGGATGAGTCGAACGATTGAACACCGCCGGTATGCCGCCATGTTCGGGCCGACCGTTGGCGACCGGGTCCGGCTGGCCGATACTGACCTGCTGATTGAGGTCGAGCAGGATTATACGCAGCTTGGGGATGAGGTGAAGTTCGGCGGTGGCAAAGTCATTCGCGACGGTATGGGGCAGTCGCCCGTCCAGACCTCGGCCCAAGGTGCACCGGACTTGGTGATTACCAATGCGACCGTGGTTGACCACTGGGGCATTGTGAAAGCCGATGTCGGGGTGAAAGACGGCCGGATTTGCGGGATCGGCAAAGCCGGCAATCCCCTCCTGATGGAGAGCGTTTCGCCAGAACTGGTCATTGGCCCTGGGACGGAGATTCTAGCCGGCGAAGGCAAGATCCTGACCGCGGGCGGCATTGATGCGCATATTCATTTTATCTGTCCCCAACAGATCACCGAAGCGTTGGCGTCCGGCATCACTACGATGTTCGGCGGTGGGACCGGCCCGGCCACCGGGACTAACGCAACCACCTGTACGCCAGGGCCGTGGAATATCGCTCGGATGCTCGAATCGATTGAGGACTTCCCCATGAATCTGGGTTTTCTGGGCAAGGGCAACGCCTCTCGTCCCGAGGCCCTACGTGAGCAACTCGAAGCCGGTGCCATGGGACTCAAACTCCACGAAGACTGGGGCTCGACGCCCGCCGCGATTGACTGTGCGCTCTCCGTGGCTGACGACTATGATGTCCAGGTCGCCATCCACACCGATACCTTGAACGAGACCGGCTATGTCGAGGATACGATTGCGGCGTTTAAGGGCCGTGCCATCCACACCTACCATACCGAGGGGGCAGGCGGGGGGCACGCACCGGATATTATTAAGGTGTGCGGGTTTCCAAACGTCCTGCCGTCGTCAACAAATCCAACTCGCCCTTTCACCGTCAATACCATAGACGAACACCTCGACATGCTGATGGTCTGCCACCATTTGGACCCCGGGGTTCCCGAAGACGTAGCGTTTGCCGAATCGCGTATTCGGCCGGAGACGATTGCGGCCGAGGACGTGCTGCACGATATGGGTGCCTTCAGCATGATGGCGTCGGACTCGCAGGCCATGGGCCGCGTCGGAGAAGTGATACTCCGTACCTGGCAGACCGCCCATAAGATGCGAGTCCAACGCGGTCGCCTGCCGGAAGAGACGGGAGAGAACGATAATTTTCGGGTCAAACGTTATATTGCCAAGTACACCATCAATCCGGCGCTGACCCACGGCATCGCCCGCCAGGTGGGCTCGATTGAGGTGGGCAAGCTGGCCGACTTGGTGGTGTGGGAGCCGAAATTCTTTGGTGTGAAACCGGAACTGATCCTCAAGGGTGGTTTCATCGCCTGGGCGGCGATGGGCGATCCCAACGCCTCAATTCCAACCCCCCAACCGGTGTTCGGACGGCCGATGTTTGGCCACCTGGGGCGAGCCCCGGCCTCGCTGTCCATGAGCTTTGTTTCGCGCGCCGCCTACGAAAACGGCCTAGGTCAGCGCTTACGGCTCCAGAAGCCGTTCGTCCCGGTCCAGGGTTGTCGGAGCGTCGGGAAAAAAGACTTGATCCACAACCAGGCCCTGCCGGAGATAGAGGTCAACCCGGAGACCTACGTCGTCAAGGCCGACGGTGAAATACTTACCTGTGAGCCGGCTCAGGTCCTCCCTCTCGCCCAACGCTATTTTCTCTTCTGACGAGACAAAAAGGCCCGCGGGTTTCCTCTCTCCTGCGGGCCTTTTCGTTCAAACCGACTCCGGCGCTGAAAATTTCGTAGCGATCGCTCTCGTACTGTGTCATAGATTACGTCACTATGCCGTGGCTGGGAGCCCGTGGGAGCGGTCCGCCTACCCGCGTTTTATCCCAGTACAGTTTCGCATCGAGCTCCCACAGTCGCCTCACCGTCCAAAGGAAGGAGTATGGATATGAGAGGAAGAGGAGGTTTTGTCGCCCGAGTTCGTCTCATTGCAGGTATTATTCTCAGCATCCTTGTGACCCCGGTGTTGGCCGATGAGCTCGGCGAGTTACGCCAACAACTCGCCGCGCAGCACAAGGTCATGCAGGCTCTTGAGAGCCGCATGATGGAACTCGAAGCAAAGGAGAAGGAACGGACCGAGAAAGGAGTCGATTTTGGTTATGCGGCAGGCTCTCGTAAGCAAGGCCTTGCTGCAGAGGATATGTATGACAAGGGGTTTTTTATCCGCAGCAAGGATGGACGTTACTCGCTCACCCTCAATGGTTTCCTGCAAGCTAGATACATGCTGACGGCCCCGGATGCTGGTCGAAGCCGCAATAATTTCGACGTGGCTCTGGCTCACTTGGCGTTTTCCGGGAATGTCTTTGATCCCAAAGTCAAATATTTCTTTCAGTACGAAACGACCACTCTCGGCAACAGCAACCGATCGACCCTGCTTGACTGGTGGATGCAGTATAGTCACTCCCCATACCTGAGGGCGCAAGCTGGGCGCTTTCTCCTGCCCTATAGCCGTCAGTTCTACGCACACCCTGGACACCTGCTGTTCCCGGACCTGTCCGAAGCGGATTATGCCTTTAATTTACACCGGGCGATTGGCCTGCACATCAGTGGGAAAGTCGGTCGGCTGTCCTATCACGCGCTGGCCACTAACAGTATCCGAGCCTTGGACGCGGGCGGACAGCAGAACGCTGGCGCCGAAGTCGCCTGGCAGGGGCGTCTGGAATACGACATCCTTGATCCCTACGGCTATCTGGAAAGCTCCCCAACCCTGGCCCCGGACCCGCAGCTTTCAATCGGGATGGCCGCGGCTTTTAACCCAGTCGATCAAGCTTCCCGCTTTCAGAACGTGATGCCCGGCGACCGTACGACCAATGTCACCATCGATGGTGGCTTCCGTTATCAGAGCCTCAGTGTTCAGGCTGCGGGCTACTACCGCCGTAATAATCTCGAATCCCTCAACAAGACCGGCCATGACTGGGGCTACTACGGCCAGATTGGGTACTATCTGACGGAAAAACTGGAGATAGCTGGGCGGGTCTCCGGGGTGGATTTTCAGTTTGCCAATAACCCCAGAACGGCAGGGGATATGCGAGAATACATGGGAGGATTTAATTACTATCTGTACGGGCACGGGGTCAAACTCCAGGTGGACTACAGCTTCCTAGATGGAGACCCATTTGTGGGCAAGAGCACGGGTGCCGATCGCCTGCGCGTCCAGACCCAAATCTTATTTTAAAATAAGTATATCTTATAAATAAAACAAATTTAATTCAGTTAAACTTATCTTGTTAAAGTCGGCTACCTCGGCTATAGTCCTCCTCATTGAACAAATCGTTCAGGTCATCATCGTCAGGTCCTCCCCGTCCTGACGATGGTTCAAGGCTCGCAGGTTTCCCCTCCTTTACCCTGCGAGCCTTTTTCTTTTGAGCGATCAGACGCTAAACACATGCACGGACGCGACTGCGTTTTCGCCGTCCAGGACGCCGCCGCCGTTTTCGGTCAGGCCGACCTTGGCGCCCACGACCTGCCGCTCACCCGCTTCGTCGCGGAGCTGCCAGAATATTTCGCAGATCTGGGCCACTCCAGTCGCGCCGACCGGATGACCCTTGGCCAGGAGACCGCCGCTTGGATTGACCGGGCAGCGGCCGCCAAGCTGGGTCACGCCCTCGTCAATGAGTTTCCCGCCCTCGCCCGCTTGGCACAGGCCCAGTTCTTCATACACCAGCAGTTCGGCTGGAGCAGTCGCGTCGTGGGCCTCGATTACCTGGAGATCATCCGGTCCAAGTCCAGCCTGCTCGTATGCTTTGCGGGCGACTGACGGGACGATGCCAGGGGAATCGGCCGCCTGTTTATTGCTTGAACCCAAGGTCGAAGCTTTGACATAGACGGGCCGGGTAGTGAGTCGGCGGGCCTTATCGGCTGTTGTCACCAGGACCGCGGCCGCGCCATCACCAATGGGAGAACACATCATGCGGGTGAGGGGGTCCGCGATGAGGGGTGCGGCCAGCACATCTTCGACCGAGCGCTTGGTTTGATATTGGGCATGCGGGTTCAGACTCCCGTTGGTGTGATTCTTGGCGGCGATGCGGGCAAACTGTTTCCGCGTCGTGCCGTAGCGCTGCATATGCTGGCGGGCGAGGTTGGCATAATAGTCCATGAAAACGCTGCGGGACTGACCGGCCCCCGCACTCTGCTCGCCGCTCATCTCTCTGGCAAAGGTATCGGCCAGCTCAAGATCGATGGCGCTGCCAATCGCCTCGAACGTCCGCTGCTTATCCGGATGAAAGAGTTTCTCCATCCCCAGCGCGAGTACAACGTCATACATCCCGGACGCGACGTAGAGCCAGGCCAGATGAAAGGCGGTGGAAGAACTGGCACACGCGTTTTCCGTGTTAATGACCGGGATGCCGCCGATGCCGAGTTCGCGCAGCACGACCTGACCCCGGATACACTCCTGTCCGGTAATCAGACCGGCCACCGCATTCCCCACGGCCGCGGCCTCAATATCCTGCGTAGTGACCCCTGCCGATTGTACGGCCCCTTCAATCGCCTCACGGGCCAAATCCTTCATACTGCGATCCACATGTTTGCCAAAGCGCGTCATCCCCGCTCCAACGAGTGCAACCTGTCGCATACAGTTCCCCTTTCCTGTAGATGTGAGGGCTCTTAGTCTACCAAAGGAGGCAGCCCGGATGGAAGATGCGTTTGCGATTATCGGTCAATGGATCGGTCTGGTGAAGTCGGCCAAACTGTCCATTGCAGAGGTGAGTCAGGATTGCGAAGCCCGTGTGGCCGCCGGAGTGGTCAGTGCCGAGGAGGACTTTCAGGAAGCGGTGCGTTCCGTGTTTGAAGCGCTGAGCACCCTTCAGGTCCGCCTGGAAGAACAGGAGGAATTGCTGGAATCGGAACTGGAGGATGAGGAGGCGTGACAAGGGTGCCGTAATTCGCCTGGGCTGGGAGTGTCGGATTACGCCGCGCTAATCCGACACACGGGACTTGTGAGGAGTGAGGATGACATGACTATCAAGCGTAGCGATGTAGACCGGGGACGGGTGGATTTCTCAGACGTGACATCCGGGCGGCGGCTACCGCCGGTCCATCCCGGCGAGATTCTCCGTGACGAGTTCCTCGTACCGCTGGAACTCAGCGTGTACCGGCTCGCCCGGATACTCAAGGTGTCACGGCCACGGTTGAACGATATCGTGCATGGCCGCCGTGCCGTGACGACTGATACCGCGCTCCGCCTGGGATGCTATTTCGGGACGACGCCGGAGTTCTGGCTCAATCTTCAGACGCGCTATGATCTTGATGTCGCCGCGCATACGCTCCGGCGCAAGATCGAACGGGAGGTCACCCCGCGCGCGGCGTGATGCGCTCGGCGGAGCCGGGAGCCTGGATTTCGGCTTTCGTCGGAATGACGGAAGAAACTCACCGACTATACGGAATCGTGAATTTCCCTAGTACTCTATGTGCCCCACCTTTCCCTGCCACTCCCGAAAGACCGCTAACGCCTGCTCGCGCAGCAATTGCTGGGCGGGGATTTGGCGCTCGGCCCACAGCCGTTGTAATTCCTGGTAAAAAACTTTGTCGTCGAAGCCAATATCTCTGGCGTCTTCAGTAGTATTGGCGAAATAAATTTTCTCAATTCTCGCCCAGTAGATGGCGGCGAGGCACATGGGGCAGGGTTCGCAACTGGTGTAGATTTCGCATCCCCCGAGGTGGAAGCTGTCGAGCGTAGAGGCCGCCCGCCTGATGGCCATGATCTCCGCGTGGGCCGTGGGGTCCTTGCTGGAGATGACCGCATTATACCCCTCTGCAATGATTGCTCCGCCCTTGACGACGACCGCACCGAATGGCCCGTCTTCCCCTGCTCTCATATGAGTGCGCGAGAGCTCTATAGCCCTGCTCATGAATTTCTGCTGCATCTCTCTCCTTACCTCCGCTGGCATTAACGCTACGATAATCCCTTTTTAAGCATCTGATAACCACTCAGAGAGCTGTCGGCTTACGTCGCGCTCATCTGACAGCCGAGACTCTGTATGATAGAATCGAAAACAGCGATTCCTGGTACCAGAAACCGTTTTATCGCACTTCGAGGTGGGGAGGAGGATTCGGATCAATGAGGAGAGATGAACTAGAAGGAGCGTTGAATCGCCTAGCCGCAGACGCAAAGAAAGCAGGAGGATGGGGCCGCAAGAAATGGACGCACAAAATCAAAAAATTATTGGTGCGCCTGGGCGGACAAGAGCAGTATCAAACGTGTGCCACAAACATTGAGGCGGCCACTTGGCCCACAGAGTGGCTCTATGACGTGGTGTGGCTGAAGGCGACCGAGAAATTTCTGGTCAGTGATATTGCACTCGTGGCGGAAATCGAGTGGGGAAACGAGAGGGATGTCTGGGACGACTTCCAGAAGCTTCCTCTGGCACGGGCTGACTATCGGGTGATGATCTTCGACGACAAGCCCGGATTACGAGGCCGACTGATAAAGCAAGCGCGAAAATTCGGGAAACGCGGACCAGGCGATCTATACTTCCTGGCGAGTTATGCAGACGGGGAATTCACCGTTCATGAAGAAGAAGTTGCCCGTCGGTCGGATGAGCTGGAGGCGTAATTCGACGGCCCGGCTCAGAACCACCCTTCTTCTTCGTCTTCAAAATCGTCTTTTCTGAGCGGGAGGGCCTGTGAAGGCAGACGGTCATGCCAGCGTAGCACCCGATAGGACTGGTTGTCTGTGCGGTCAATCACTCCGGCCAGCCGGCGGGTGATACGTCCGGTGTCCAGATAGCCGACGCTCTCTATAGTGACAATCGTGGGCAGACCCCCCCGTGCTGCGGTCGCGTCCAAGAACTCTTCCCCGCAGTTTTCGCGCCTTTGCCGGATCGTTTCCTCCGCGGTTTCCGCATCAACCCCCTGTATGGCCCGGAGTACGAGGGCGTTTGCGGTTTGTGCATTGGCCATATTGCCGCTGCGCGCATTGCCATACACCGTGAACACTTCGTTCAGGGTGTTGTAGAAGAGGTTCTGGGTGACGTCACGGACCAGCAGGAGTTCGTCAATCGTGTCGAGCGGTCCGTCCTTGGCCGGATAGGAAATGTCCTGGGCCAGGTAATAGTCACTCTCAACCCCATTCAGCCGCTCTAAGGGGTCCGGGTCGCGCCAGTCGAGGATGGCATCGGCCAAGGCATCCCCGAAGTCCGGATCAAAGTCCAGATTGGTAAAGGTCTGGCGTAAAATAATCTCATCCGCCTGGTTGATATTGATTTTGCCGCTCTCGTCACTGACCCGGACCTGGTACCCACCCTCGCCATAGGGTTCGTTTCTCCACTGGCCATCGCCCAGTAGCCAGAGGTCCGGGCATTCCTCTGGCTCATCATCGCTCAGCCGGTCGCGTGGGCCCAGCCGATCGTCGTCTCGGGTATCCCGCGTTCGGCCTTGCTGGCTCGTCCGGATGAGCTGGTAGAGGGCACGGTTCAACCCGGCGAGGGCTAAATAATAGGTTTTGACCTCCTGTTGGTAGACATCGGTACTCAGCCCCTCCACCCGGGCGGTCCGGCCGAGCTCAATCGCCACAACCATGAGCACCATCAGCGCCCACACAACCACAATCAAGATAACGCCGCGCTCGTTCCGCAAAGAGTAAACGCGTTCAGCTTTTTTGTCTGATTGGAGGACACGTTTACTCTTCATGGCAGCTATCTCCGACCTCGGCTCCGCCGGCGGTTCTGGGGAGTGCGCTGCAGTTCCGAAACCGGGTCCTGGACCTGAATCGGGACTTCGATCTGCCATTCGTTTGGCAGGTTGCTCACCTGGGCACGCCACGACAGCCGGACGGCCTGCGGCAACTTCGGTTCCTCCTCACCGTTCCAACTCTCATGCCAGGCTTCTTCGTCTTCGTTTTGTCGTTGCCCGAAATACTCCCAGACCAGTTCGTCAACATCGGACAGAACCTCGGCCTCCAAGTATAAACTCCCTTCCCGTTCCTCGGCTAAATCGGCTGGTAGGGTCGGCGCGGAAATCCGCATCCATAGCCCGTGCTCGCCGTCTTCATCTCCTTTGATGAAGTAGGAGACTTTCTCCAACCCGCCGATTTCAGGTCGGTCGGCAGAGGCCACGAAACGGAGTTCTTCTTCGTCACCAAAAAAATAGACGAGGCGCTCGCCGTCGACCAGCAGCATGAGGGGGTAGGCAGATTTCAGCTTGCGGACAATCAGGGCCAGGGCCGCGCGGACACGCTGGTTCTCAATACTCCGGGATGTGCCACGTTCGAGCGCGTTTGCGCCAAAGCCGAGCGCGCCATAGACGCCGAGGCTGACCAGGCTTATGAGCGTCAGGCTGATCAGGAGTTCAAGCAGGGTAAAGCCGCGGGCCGAGCGCACGCTTAACGCCTCCCCTCCTCGAGGCTGTCCGTATCCTCGTACATGAGGCGCATGGAACGCAGCTCGAAACTTCGGTGGCTCTCCCCCTCCTCCCAGCCGATGCTGACCATGATCTCCTTGATGTGCAGCAGAGACGCTTGGCCACCCAGCTCATCGTTTTCCCTTTCCGCAGCCTCTTCTTCGGTTTCATCCGGAAAGATTTTCTGCACCCGTGCCCGCCAAAAAAAGCCGTCCGGTAGCTCTCCGCTGTCCTCTCCATCTTCCAGGAAATCCGGGGCAAAGAACCGGTCCATCACATTCTGAGCATGAATGACCGCCTGGGTGCGGTGGGAGGCTTTTCCGGTGAGGCGGAGACTGCCGGCAAAGAGTTCCAGCACGGCCACCAGGCCGACCGCCAGGATGGAGAGCGCGATCATAATTTCCAGGAGGGTAAACCCCTCTTTGCTCCAATGGCGTGTCTGACACTTCCGGTCTTCTTTTTTCATACTGACGGGCCGCCGTTCTGGACGGCGGCCCTCCTTTGTCTCCTGACTATTCTTCTCCGGCATAGAAAGAGTAAACGTGTCCTGCATTTCTATATCACATCGGAGGACGCGTTTACTCTTTGCGGACGGTGGCTGTCCCAAGCAGCGGATTGAGCGCGATAGTATACGCGATCTCATTCGCTCCCCGTTGCTGTTCTATGATGATCTCCCCGCCAGAATTTGTGCCATCCGGATAAAAGCGGAACTCGACTTCTCCCTCCTCCCGCACCCATAGACTCGTGGCTGAGAGTTGGATGTCTTCATCGGAGGACGTGATTTGCTCGTCTTCGTGGTCGGACTCCTCCTCGCTGTCATCCTGAGCCGCAACCTGGCGCCCGGACTCCTGCCAATACTGATTGTCTTCGGGGTCAATGACGAGACGCTGTTCTATACCATCCGTGAGCGCCCGCAGTCGTAAGAGTTCCAGCGTGGTTCGTAACTGTGCCGCCGTCCGCTTCGGGTCACTGCCGCCAAACCGATTCCCGACCGCAGGGGCGACAATGGCAAAGGCGATGCTGATAATGACGAGGACCAGAATCAGCTCGATAAGGGTAAAGCCATTCTCCGCGTTGGATGGAAAAACACTGGAAGGTCTGCCAAGGTTGGAGAGTCTGTGTCGCATGGAGAAGAGCGAGCGGAGCGCTCAAGGGTTTGAGGGTGTTTGCTGCCTCGCCTTCTGCAGGGCGTTCAGCTTGAGGAGAATCACCAGTACGGCTCCGCCTATGCCGACCCCACAACGGAGCAGCTCCGTGGTTCCGTTCCATATCTCTATCAGGCAAAAGCCGATCACCCCCACCATGAGGGCAATCATGATCCGATCCCACAGGTTACGCATGGCTCTCCTTGCCCTCCTTATCGAATGCAGTCCATATGCCGCGTCAAATCCTTGGTGATATTCTTCTGATGCGCTTCCAGGGTGCCGCCACCAATCTCAAGCAGCTTTGCGTCCCGCCATAAGCGCTCAACCACGTACTCGTTAAAATAGCCATAGCCACCCAACACCTGCATGGCGTTGTCCGCGACGTCTTTTGCCATGGTCGTGGCAACCAGCTTGACGCCGTCCGAGTCGATGCGATGGCCAGGTTGGTCAAGGTCCATATTCCGCGCGGTGTGATACAGATAGGTTCGCGCCGCCATGTATTGGGCGTAGGAATCCGCGATATAGCGCTGGATCTGACCAAAGCTGTTAATCGGCTGACCATAGGCGGTCCGCTCACTCGCGTAGCGGGTCATATCTTCGACGCAGCGGCCGGCGATACCCGTAGACATGGCTCCAATAGTGACCCGCTCGATTTCCAGGTTGCGCATCATGTGGAGCACGCTGTCGCCTTCTTCGCCTAGACGATTGGCAACCGGAACCTGACAGTCATCAAAGACGAGTTCGGCAGTCATGGAGGCGCGCATACCGGTTTTCCCGTGGAGCCGTTGACCGAGCGAAAATCCGGGAAAGTCCTTCTCCACAATAAACGAGCTCAGACCCTGCTCTGTTTTCGCGTAGACGAGAAAGAGGTTGCCCAGCGTGGTATCATCCAGCGCACCGTTGGTAATGAACATCTTGCGGCCGGTAATGGCATAGCTATCCCCTTGGCGGACTGCCTGCGTTTTCATACCGAGCACGTCCGTGCCGGCTGAGGGCTCAGTCATACACATCCCGCCGACCCATTCGCCGGAGATGAGGGGCGGCAAATACTTCTGGCGCTGTTCGTCATTGGCGTTACGACAGAAATTATTGACCAGGAGCATGGCGTGGGCCAGGTAGGCCAGGCAGAAGCCTGGGTCTGAGGCGGAAAGTTCCTCGTGCGCGATCACGGCAGCCACCGCGTCCATGCCCGCACCGCCATACGCTTCCGGCACCGTAATGCCCAGCAGTCCGAGCTCCCCGAGTTCGCGAAAGAGGGGGATATTGAAGCGTTCCTGACGATCGTGCTCCAGCGCCTGCGGCTCAACCCGCTCTTTGACAAACTCCCGAACAGTCTGCCGCAAAAGACGATGCTCCGCAGAAGGGTGAAAGATATCGACGCCTGCCGTCACGTATATACCTCCTCATCTTCCTTATATTTTGCGCGCATAGCCTATCAGCATTCTCCACGTATTGCATTCCTCACGCAGATTTTTTGCTTCCTCTCTTGTAAAAAAGACGGAGCGGGTCTAGGACAGTCTTGAAAGAGTGAACGTGTTCTCCAATAAGACATGTAGATGCTGGACACGTTTACTCTTTGAGCGAAGAGCCACGCACCGGGCGTTGGTCGGGCAACCCGGTGGCCCCAAAGCATGAGGCACCTAGGGCACCTGCTTATGGGAGCGGCCTGCCGGGGTCTGCGGTGAAGAGTAAACGTGTCCAGCTTTTTTGCCTGGGAGGACACGCTTACTCTTTAGGCCAAGTCCGGAAAAAGATCTTTCTGATCGAGAACGGTTATGGATACCAGCGGGCATACTTTACGAACTGATCTGGTGAATATCTGCCACGCCATGTACCAAAAGGGCTTCATTGCGTCTTCCGAAGGGAATGCCAGTGCACGTCTTGGACCGGACCGTATCCTGATCACGACTCGGGGAGTCCACAAAGGTTTCCTCCGAGCAGAGCAATTGATTGAAACCGATTTAGACGGGAAGGCGCTGAGTGACGAGTACGCACCGTCATCGGAAATCGCCCTCCACCTTGCCGCATACCGAGAACGGGAGGATATTGCGGCGGTCATTCACGCCCACCCGACAACCGCGATTGCGTGTACCTTAGCCGACGTCTCGCTTGCTGACGGGACCTTACCCGAAGTCGTAACGGCTCTGGGCGCAATTCCAACCGTCCCCTATATCACGCCGGGGACGCGTGAGGCTGGTGAGGCCATCTATCCTTTTATCCGCCAGTTCGACGCACTGATGTTAGCCCGGCACGGCTCTGTCACCGTTGGCGAGACCCTCCAAGAGGCCTACTCAAAGCTGGAGATGCTTGAACACGCCGCCCAGATTCTCTTCCGGGCACACCTCCTCGGTGGAGGTCGGCCGTTACCAGAGGCGGCAGTGATCCGCCTATTACGCGCGGGGGGACATGATCCTGACCGCGTGCTCCCCCTAGTTCAGGCTGGAAAAGTTAGGCTCGTCAGTTAAGGCGTAGGCGTGGGTATTCTGAATCGAATCTTCAAGCGGGGCACGCCTGAGGCGGAGTCTCCGCCGACTGGGACTCCGCTGGTCACGTCATCCCCCGGCGTTGAGGCGCAGCAGCTTCCGCCCCCCCAGGGTACGAATAATTACCTCATCGTGATCCTCGATAGCTGCCGGTATGATGCCTTTATGGCAGCCCGGTCGAAGACGGCTAGCGCCCTGGGCGAGGTCGAGCGGCGGTGGAGCTATGCGTCGTGGACCGCCCCGTCCCATTACAACCTGCTGATGGGGCTGCTGCCCCATTCCAGTCCGCGGCAGGTCTATGCTTCGGAGTATTACAAACGGGATTTTTTCAAATACCGGGACCGCCTTGGCGCTGAACAGGTTGAGTTCAAGAGTCTGGTGCCGCAGCTCTTTTTACCCACCTTCTTGAAATGGAAGCTGGGCTACCACACACACGCGATGGTCTCTCTGCCCGTGCTGAATCCGGCCACGCTACTCAACAAGGACTTCGACTCCTTTACCCTGATGCCGACCCATAATGACATGGCCGCCATGCTTGAGCGCTTATCCTTCTCCTCCGACCGCCCGTCGTTTTACCTGCTGAATGTTGGAGAGACGCACTACCCGTACGCCTTGCCCGACGAGCCGAGCGAGGAGTGGCCGAAGATTCACGGTGTGCACGGCGTGTTCAAGCATCTGGATGACGCCGTCGTCGGCGGGAAGCTTATTGAGGATGAAGTGGGAGAGCAGTTCTTCGACCAGGACAAACTCGATCTCCTCCGACAGCGGCAGGTCAACGCCGTGCGCTATCTTGACGGCGTGTTTGAGCGCCTTTTCGATATCGTCCCCCCCAATACCTATATTACGATTACCGCAGACCACGGCGAGTTATTTGGCGAAGAGGGCTATTTCGGACACGGTCCCATCAACCACGAAAAAGCCTACGAAGTCCCCTTTGTTGAGGGGAAGCTGCGTTAAGGCTCGCCTCTCCTACGCTCCGCTTTGCCTGAGGTGCGGCAATACGTCTGTCGCTAGGTGTCGGAGTTGGTCCATGGTCGCGGCGGCGGGAACCGCCGGCAGCAGCGTCATATTCTGTGCCCCGGCGTCAATATAGCGTTGAATCGCGGCCGCGCACTCCGAGGCCGGACCGAGCGCGCTATATTTATCGATAATCCTGTCAAACGACTGATTATATTCCGTTGACAGCGTGCGCATGGCATTCGCTCGCGCTGCTTCGTACGTGGGCGCGATGCAGAAATACAGGACCACGCCCCCGGTAAACGTGGTCCGTGAGGAAGCCTCGCGTTGGTGCCAGTGCTCCAGCGCCTTGTCCAGACTGGTACGAAAACGCTCCGGTGTCACAAAATATGCAAACCAGCCGTCCCCATACGTCCCGGCCCGTTTCAGCGCCGCGTCAACCCGGCCTCCGACCCAGATCGGGGGATGTGGCTGCTGAAGCGGCCGCGGCGTCATCCGGGCGCTCTCAAATTGCAGAAACTGGCCGTCACACGTCGCTGACGGATTGGTCCAGAGTTTCTTAATCACGCGTAGCCCTTCAGTGGCACGTCGGCCGCGCTCCCTTAGCGAAATACCGCAGGCCTCATATTCTTTTTGAAACTCGCCCCCGACACCCACGCCGAGAATGGACCGCCCGTCGGACAGCCAGTCCAGGGTGCCTATCATTTTGGCGACTAGGGTCGGATTGCGGAGCGGGAGGAGCAGCACCCCAGTGCCAAGTTTGATCTTCGTTGTCCGCGCCGCAAACGCGCCCAGCATGGTGAACGGGTCAAGCACCGGGCTGTGCCACAGCACATGGTCGCGGTAGAAGAGGATGTCATAGCCAAGCTGTTCGATTTCCTCGGCCCACTGGCACAGCGTCGGCCCGGAAACCAGACCCCCCCCGAACCCTCCCAAGGTTGTCCCGAACGTGACGTGGCTCATCTTCCGTATCCTTCCCGTCTTCCCGCGCCGCAGGTTCGCCTAAGACTGGCCGTGTTTGGCCACGACCTCGTCGGCAAAACGCTCCATGGCGGTGGTGACATCGCCGGCCCGCAGCGCGTGCATATTGACCAAGAGGCGGTGCACGCCGAGGTCTTCGTATACCGCGAGACTGTCCAGCCCCTCCCCGTAGTAATTCCAGTAGGCGGTGATTTCGAGTTCCTGTCTGTCACGGCCCTGCCGGTCACATTCTTCTGCCAGCGCCTGCATATGGGCCCGGTAGTCGTCCAGGTCTTTACCAATCACATACCAGCCGTCGCCATATTTGACCGTACGTCGGATGGCAGGTACCGTCACTCCCCCAATGACTAGCGGCACTCCACCCGCCTGAGCGGGTTTGGGGCGCATAGTAAAACCCTGCCAGTTGACAAACTCGCCTCGGAAATCAACCTCCTCACCAGTCCAGACGGCTTTGAGGGCTTCGAGATATTCGTTGGCCCGTTTGCCCCGCCGTTCAAATGGCACGCCAATAGCGGCAAACTCCTCACACAACCAGCCTACGCCCAGGCCGAGCATCAACCGTCCCTGGGACAGATGATCAATCGACGAGGCCCATTTGGCCAGATAGAGCGGACTCATCTGGGGCAGGATGTTGACACCGGTGCCCAGCCGGAGCGTCGTGGTGGCCGAGGCGATGAAGGTCAGGGCAACCAAAGGATCGATAATCGGCGCGTCAGGTTTGAACGGCAGTTTCCCGTCCGGATTATAGGGATATACCGAGTCATAGTGCTTGGGAATAATCACATGCTCTGCGGTCCAAACGGACTCATAGCCGAGCGCTTCCGCCCTTTGGACAAACGGAATCACCATTGCCGGGTTGGTGAATTCACGCAGATTAATCGGGACAATACCGAATTTCATACCTTCTCCTTCTGAGGGAAGAGCCGTCCAGGTGTGTTCAGGAATTCACGCCTGACCAGGATGCTCATAGGCGACAGGTCTCACCCGCTGCCTGACTTCTCTCTCATGCCTGTCGTTTGGGTGTCTTTCCTGAAGGGGGCCACGGTCGGCTCAGAGACTGTTCGACTCGTTGCTTACATCATTCGCGCGTTCCCAGCGACCGTCCGGCTGCCGGCATTCTCTTCCATCTGCTGCACGGCAAAGATGGAGCGGTAGCCTGCGGACCAGTCGGGTGGCATGAGGCACGGGCGCGGATCGAAGTCGACCCACTTCGCGGCCTCGCCACGGATAATGCGATTCGAGTGCGGGAACTGGTCTGTCAGGTTCGTGAGCGTAATGGCATCGGCCGCCGCGTACGTCTGGAGGAGGAGTGGGCGCATACGCGGCGAGTGGTTGGGCATCGACCCGTGGATCATGCGGCAGTTATGGACGGTCACAGAGCCTCTCGGGCCTTTCAGCCACACGGCATTGTGTGGGCCGACACGGGCCACATCCTGATCGTTGAGAGCGCCGGTCCACTCATTGTTCTCGTTGTACAGATCAAACAGCGGTCCCTTATGGCTTTCAGGAATCACCCCCATCGGACCCATCTCCTCGTCCACATCACTCAGGTAGACGCCAATGGTGAGAGGTGAGTAATTGGTGTGAGGCCAGTACTGAATGTCCTGATGCCACTTCACCTCTTCGCCCCCATCCGACCATTTGAAGTTGAGTTTTGAGTGGTGGTATTTCACGTTCGGGCCAAGCAGGTCTTGGGCGAGGTCGGCCAGCGGTCCCTCGAACGTAAACTCGCGATAGACCGGATGCGTATCGACCGGGCTAATGAGACGCCGCAAGCGGGGAGTGCTCGGGGTATGACTCGGTTCAGCGTCAAAGATTTTTTTGGACGGGGTTTCCACCCGGCTCTGCTCAATGAACTCGTTAGTCGTGGCCCAGAGTGTATCCAGCCATTCATCAGAGATGAATTTCTCCAGCAGCAGATATCCCTGATCGAAATAAAACTCACGCTGCTCCTGGGTGAGGCTCTTTGGACTATGGGCGAGGATCTCTTCCGTTTTCATAGTGTCTCCCTCTGTTGTGGGCAGGCCGAAGCATATTAGTCGCCAAAACTGGTCCCGACCAGACGCGCCGCTTCAACGAGGGGATGGTCCGGGGAGACCAGTTTCTTTTTCCCCGCGACCTCTTCCAAAGGCACGGGCCGGAGCTCCTGGTCCTGCACGGCCAGCATAAAGCCGTCGCGCCCTTCGCGTAGTAATTGCGCGCAGCGCGTGCCCAGCCAGGTGGCAAGAACACGGTCCGTGGCTGAGGGTGTCCCACCACGTTGCAGATGACCAAGAATGGTCAGGCGCGACTCCTGGCCCGTCAGGCGCTCCAACTCCTGGGTAAGATGAATCGTATGGCCGACATGTTCCCTGTGGAATTTGTCCAGTTTGACCGAGGCCTTTTCCTTTTCTTCTCTGTCTTTGGCCTCCCTTTTTTGGTGCACAAGCTCCTCGACCTTTTCGGCATCACTGATAGACAGCGCGCCTTCCGCGACCACGACAATGCTAAAGTGCTTGCCCTGTCTGGTCCGTTCCCGGATCGTCTGAGCAACCCGCTCAAGGTGATAGGGAATTTCCGGGATAAGAATGACATCCGCCCCGCCGGCCGTCCCGGCTTGAAGAGCCAACCAACCCGCTCTGTGGCCCATCACTTCGACCACGATAATCCGATCGTGGCTGGTCGCGGTTGAATGCAGTCGGTCTATGGCTTCGGTCGCGGTGCCCACCGCGGTATTAAATCCGAACGTGACATCGGTCTTGGCAATATCGTTGTCAATCGTTTTTGGCAGAGTAATGATATTCAGCCCGGCTTTTTTGAGACGGAGGGCGTTTTTCTGGGTGCCGCCCCCGCCCAGACAGACCAGCGCGTCCAAATGATGCCGCCGGTAGGTATCAACGATGGCATCCGTCATGTCGTGGACTCTGCCCCCAATGGACATCCGATGCGGCTTATCCCGACTAGTGCCGAGAATGGTGCCGCCGTCAGTCAGAATACCCGAGAGTGCCCTTCTGTCTAACTCCAGGGTTTGATTCTGTACCAGTCCGCGGAAGCCGTTTTGAAAGCCGATGATCCGGATATCATAGGCCTCCAAACATGCCTTGCCGACCGCGCGAATTGCCGCGTTGAGTCCAGGACAATCTCCACCGCTGGTTAAAATGCCTACGTATTGCGCCATACGGTTGCGCCTATATTATGGTCTTCGCCTATTCAATGTCGAGAGCGGGTCAAAAATCCGACACTCGTAGAAGAATGTTTCGGACAGTAGCCGACCATGAGGACGCAAACAAGTTGGCAGCGGAAGAGAAACGTATCCTGAGGAGGACGAACCCATGCAAACAGAAGAAACCCGGGCCTTAATCAAAACCTATTACGAAACCCTGCCGACCGGAGATCGGAAAAAGCTGGCGTCGCTGTTTACCGAAGACATTGTCTGGTATCCGCCCCAGAGCACGCCGATTGGGGTCATTGAAGGCCCGGAGGCGGTGGCCGCCGAACTGGGCGGCGACACACCCAAGAAACTGTTCGATATGAAGACCTTCCGCCTGACCATCCACCGCATCCTGGCCGATGGCGACACCGCGGTGGTCCAGCACGCCATCTCCGCCAAGTCCAAAGACGGCGAGCAGTACGATAACGAATACTGCTGGGTGTATCAGTGTCGCGACGGCAAAATCGCCAGGATCGAAGAGTACGCGGATACGCTCAAGGCCGCCCGGATTTTTAAGTGGGTGTGAGTGAGGGAACGCCGGATGCCACGTCGGCAAACATGCGCCGGTAATGGCGATACCAGTCGCTCTGAAAGACCTCATTCGGGTCGTACTGCCGCTTGAGTTTCAGAAACGCTGCAAACTGCGGATAGCAGGTGTCTAGTTGCCCGCGCGTGGCCCAACGGTGGTAGGTCAGGAAGTAGCTCCCTCCCTGTTCAATGGCCCTCTCTATAATTCGCCGAAAGTCGTTCGTTGCTTTCACAATCCCTTGGGGACTGTGGGACACATGAAGGTTCATCACGATGCAGGCGTAGGACTCCTTCGCCCAAGGGAGGAAAGCCTCCTCGTCCCTTTCAATGAGACGGATTGTGCCATAGATGACCTTGGCCTTGTCACGGCGAAAGTCAGAAGCGAGGGTAGCGAGGAAGGTGGCCAGTGCTGGCCGGGGAACATACACCTCGGTGATCATCTCAGTCCCAGGCCAGTGCGCGCCGGTCCGTCGGTCAACCACTTTGTGGTAGTCGTCAAGATATGTACTGAGCTGATGGGTGTCGGACCAATAGAGCTGGCCACTGGTAGAAAGATAGTACGACGAATACATGTCAAACGCACGACTCGGGTCCGTATGCGCCAGGAAATTGAGTTCGCGCCAGTTGTCCGGCTCTAAGCGCTTCTGCTCGGAAGCAATTGGGGTGGACATCGCAACCGGCTGATAGCAAGAAAATACGCCTTTCTTCAGAAATCCGTCGGATTCCGGGTCAATGGAGAACTGACAATCGCCATAGAGATATCCATCTGCGATACGTTGCTCAAAGGCAGGGACAAGCTTGTCTATATCGATGATCTCGACTACCCGTCGAAGCTTCTGGCGAGGCATCAAGCGCAGGGTGACACTTGCGATTGCGCCAAAGAGTCCATATCCCCCTATCGCAAGCGCGAACAGCTCACTGTTTTCAGAGCGGCTACACACTTTTACCTCTCCATTTGCATTCACGAGCCGGAAGGATTCAACATCGTTGATGATCGGTTTGAACGTCAGGCCGCGGCCGTGAACGTTGGCGCCCAGCGCCCCGCCCAGACAGAGCCGGTCCGCACCGGTCTGCTTCTGGATAATTCCCCACTGCTGCGTTTCTCCTGTCTGTATTTTGATCAAATGGTCGATCAGCTCCGGCCACTGTATACCCGCCTCGACCTCGACCAATCCACGCGCGCTGTCGAAGGCGAGAACCCGATTCATCGAGCGGGTGTCGAGCAGCAGGGTATCGGCCCCGAACTGTTGACCCCCCATGGCATGCCTCCCACCCGCAATACTGATGGTCCTGTCTGTCTGGACGCCCCGCTGCACGGCAGTCTGGAGGCCAGCCAGGCTGTCTGGCCTTACTACCTCGCTTACATAGGTAGGGTTCAGTTGCGAGTGGATATCGTTGACCAGCACAGAAGCATGAGCGCTATGTTGCCGGGGGAATATGGCCGGGGCTATCACCAGACCGGCACCGGCCTGGGTGGCAACGGTCAGAAAGCGTCTTCGTGTCAGCATGGCGAGACCTCTATCCTGGCATTAAAAAAGGAGGGTCTCGAACCCTCGCCCCCCTCAGTTCGTTCCGGTGTACAGTTAGGATGGCTTCCGTTTGAGTGTGATGGGCGCTAAACCGAGATGGAGCCCGAGTGCTCGGTCAAGCTTCTCCTGCGTCTGCTCTGAAACGCGTCCCGCCTGCCTGATGATCCTCCGCTGGTCGTATGTCATAATCATCGAGGCATTTGCCACACGCGCTTCTGTAAGATTCGATCGAGGCTTACGCAGGTCCACCATATAGGCACGCCGTGCGCGTGCTGCGGTGTATGCCTGAGTCGGAACGACCGTGACCGCCTGTCCGTACTGATTGGCAATGTCATTTGAGACGATGACACACGTTCGGACCTTTTGTGGTTCCACACCTACGGATGGATCACACTGAATCCAGACAATATCGCCTCTGTGGAAGCCCATATCCTCAGGCATCGGCATCAGTCAACAACTCGGCCTGAGCCCCCTCCCAGTCCTCTAACACTTCACGGGTGTCGGCTCGTCCGGCGGCATAATCCTGTGCAAGTCGCTCGCGTTGCTCCTGGGCTGCCCGCTGCAACAATCCTTCTGATAATATCTCGCGAGCAAGACGCGCACAGGGTTTTCCGACTCGTTTCGCGTGTCGTTGAAGCTCCCGATAAGTCTCATCATTCAGTGTCAGATTCAAACGTTCCATAGCACGAAACGTAGCACATCTGAGCAGGTAAATCGACTTGGACACGATCAAGTATAAGACGCCGTGGAAAGCCCCACCACTTGCAGCAGTTGTCTTCGTATTTCCCCTGCTTCGGCTCCAAGATCCACGGTTGCGAACCGTATTTTATGGCCTTGAATCACCACCGACTCATCCACCATCTCACCAATTGCTGGATGTAACAGAAGGCCGGCTGCACTGGCTGCCAGCGGGTCTCCATTGTCCTCCTGGGACCTCAGATACGCATACATCTGATAAAGATACCCGCTGCGTAAAGCCTCTTTTCTGTACCGTCCCTGAGTAACAATAGCAGTGAATTTTGTGTCGATGACGATGCGACTCCTCGTGGAAACGTGATCCAAAACAATGTCGGTCTGCATGGATGGCAATATGTCGTCGATTCCGGCGGTTTTGTGACCTTGAGGCCACTGAAGTCTCTTTCCAGGATGGACCCGCCAGCCCGAGCCGGACAGCACAACGTCATAAAAGCTCGAGACCGCCTTCTCGAACAGACGCCTCACCCACTTCTCTTCCCTATCTGGCATGAAAAGAGACTGCTGGCCAGCCTCTTCAGTGGGCAGTGCCAATTCGAAAGCAAGCTGGGCTGCGGCCACCATTTGTCGATCGTCGGTATTGTGACGGCCAAACTGGTCAGCGGATATCTCACTTCGGTCGGGTTTCTCTCCGCTGACGCCCATTCGCCTCAAGCGCGTGGCAAGAGTACTACATCGGTCAGCAAGGTTGGTACGCCGAACGATTTTTGCAATCTTTTCTAGCGCCGCACGAACGTAGCGATTGCGTGGAGTATCAACGAGAAATTCCTCAAATCGACAGGAAACTCTGCCCCGGTCCAAGAGCTGATGCCGTTCCGTATACAACAGGTTTATGCGTCCCCGAACTCGGCCAAGGATCGCGTCTTTAGGCTGGTATCCGAAGCTCAGATTGCGCCTCAGACGGCGCTCAACCAGGAATGTCAGGATTTCGGCCACGAGATCGGGGATATCATCTGGATTCTCTTCAATCGTGATTTTCTCGCGATCTCTAGACCGAAAAAGACTGGACGCATACAGCATCAATAGCCAGAGATTCCGCACCGGAATCCGGCCAACCTGACCAGTATCCGCTGCTATCGGTGTCGCCACTAGAATCCTTCGAGTAAGCGCTGTCTGGCCTACCTAGCTTTGTCGGGTGCCTCAAACCAATACTCATCAAGCAGGGGCCCGATCTCTGTTGCCACTACCTGTCGAAACCAGTTCCGGCCATCGTCAATAGATGTTCCAGACGGAGGGGTGACATAGCTGTGTCCAATGCGAAATTGAGAACCAAGGCTGGTATCAGCGGATATCTCATCGTTTAATGATTGGATTCGCTTTTCGATGTCAGTAAGGATGTCCAGATCAACACAGCATCGGTTGTGCACCCAGTCGCGCCAAGGTTTTCCAAAGACAGGTTCCAGGTCTATAAACGCGAAACGTCGCCGTAGCGCCAGATCAACCAGAGCAAGTGAACGGTCTGCAACGTTCATGGTGCCAATCACGTACACATTATCGGGAATATAGACACGCTCGCCGTCTGTCCGTCGATAGCTCAACTCCAGTGCTTCTGCCTGAGTTCGTTTGTCAGCTTCCAGAAGGGTCAACATCTCGCCAAAAATCTGGGCTGGATTTCCACGATTGATTTCTTCAATGACGACGACATAGGAGGCAGAGGAGTCTTTGGCCGTATTCACTACCTCAAGAAATGGACCATCAGCCAAACTGAGTTTGCCGTCTCTCGTAGGCCGGTATCCACGCACGAAGTCTTCATATGACAGGTTTGGGTGAAACTGCACGGCTCGTACCCGGCTGTCATCTCGCTGTCCTATAAGCGCAAAGGCAAGGCGTTTGGCCAACCAAGTTTTCCCGGTGCCGGGTGGCCCTTGAAGGATTAGATTTTTCTTGTCGTAGAGGCGTTCGAGAATTTTTTCCAGTTTGGTTCGCTCAAGAAAGCAGCCGTCACGCAGGATATCGTCTATAGAATATGATCTATCTGGAGATGATGTTTCCTTTTGTTTGGGTTTTGGTCCTTTCTGTATTGAATTTGTCTTCTGCTCCCGGTTCGAGCGATAGTTCGGATTATATCGCCGAAGGTACTCGGGCAGCTCCTTTGTTTTTAGGCCCTTTTGCGAAATACCCTCCACCACGGCAGCAATCTTGTCAGGCGGGATATCGGCGAACCGTATCTCTCGGCACGCAGTCCAGCGAATCAATAGACAGTGGCGCATCCATTCCTCAGCAGTTTTATGTTTGTCCCGCCACCATTGCCAGGTGCGGATGAGATCGCCATAGGAGGAGGGACTGAGGCCCGCGACCTCCTTGGCACACTCATCGAAGCTTCCATACGGACCATATCCATCGGTAGGGTCTCTCCACCACTGACTCTCTTTGATGCAGGTTAATAGGAGAGCGCGATAGGCAGGTTCCTGCGCTATCCCCAAGAAGGTGTTTAGGCGTAGTGCTTCGGGGATATCCCCGTTTTCAATGACAGTTACCACCATACGGATAAGATCAGTCTGGTCGGCGGCTTGCAGGTCATTGAGAGACACATTACCGTTGTCACGAACCAATTCCGGTTCTTTCCCGTCTTTTTCACTCATCGTGTCATTGCCCATTTCTCTATGCTGAAAAGATTCCCAATGCTTGTCAACAAAAATAGATGGCTGAGTAGCCCCTAGATAGCTCGAATACCCTCCCCAATTGTCCCCCCCTCCCGGAACCGATACAACTCCCCATATTGATGGCATACGAGGGAAGCAAACAATGAGTGAGCGACCGTTTAGAGTGCTGGGGATTCAACAAATCGCGGTAGGCGGGCTGGATAAGAATCCGCTACGGAAGTTCTGGGTCGATACCCTGGGGCTGAGCCTGAGCGGCAACTATCGTAGCGAGAACGAGAATGTGGATGAGGACATTGCGGTGATTGGCTCGGGACCACTCAAACTGGAAGTGGATTTAATGCAGCCTATCGACCCGGAGAAACGGCCCAAGGTCCAGGACCCGCCGCTGAATCATATCGGTCTGTGGATCGATGACCTGCACGCGGCTGAAAAATGGCTGGCCGAGCAGGGTGTGCGGTTCACGCCGGGCGGCATACGCAAGGGCGCGGCCGGCTATGATGTGTGTTTCATCCACCCCAAGGGTAATGCGGACTTCCCGCTGTGTGGCGAGGGCGTGTTGATTGAGCTGGTACAGGCGCCTGCCGAGGTGATTGAGGCGCTGTCATAGAACAGAACCTACCCCGGCCTTCGGCCATCCCCCCAAGGAGGGGATTTTCTGGGGAATTAGGAAGGGCAACCACAGGGGGTTGCCCCTACATTGCGCCTTCCCCAATCCTGAACCCCTCATCCCCAATCCCCGGAGTTCTACTTTTCCGGTACGCGGTACATCCGGATCGGATGGGGCGTGCGATGAAATTCGGGCAGGTCGCGCCAGGGCCGGCCGGCGGTGATCCCGCCGTCTACGGCCAGGGCCTGACCGGTCACAAAACTCGCGTCATCACTGGCCAGCCATAAGGCGGCTTTGGCGATCTCTTCCGGCTCGCCGACCCGACCGAGAGGATGCAGGTGGGCCGCGCCTTTGCGCAGACCGGCCACCTGTTTGTCCGTTGGCGACGGCCGACCAACGGCCAGGGGCGTCACAATCGCACCCGGACAGATGCAGTTCGCGCGAATATTGAACTCACCCAGTTCCAGGGCGACCGACTTGGTCAGATGAATCACCCCCGCCTTGGCCACACTGTAGAGGTGGGTCGCCATGCCGGCTTCTACGCCGGCCGCGCTGGAGGTACTGATAATACTGCCGGACTGCTGTTTTTTCATGATGGGCGCGGCATGCTTGATACCGAGAAACACGCCTTTGAGCAGCACATCAAAGGTCATATCGTAGTCTTCTACGCTGATGCTCTCGATCGGCCCTAGCGCACCGCCAAAGCCGGCGTTATTGTAAATACAGTCTAGCCGGCCCCAGCGTTCGACCGCGGTCTCAATGGCCGCTTTGACCTCGGCCTCCTGGGTCACGTTCACCTGGACAAAAGCGCCTTGGTCTCCCAGCTCGCGCGCCATCTCCTGGCCCCTGTCCTCCTGCATATCCGCCACCACAACCCGGGCTCCTTCTGCGGCGAACAGACGAACTGTTGCAGCTCCAATACCGCTGGCTCCGCCCGTAATCACGGCGACTCTTCCATCCAGTCTGCCCATGTTTTCCTCCTTATTTCTTGTGTTCCGCTCCAGGACCGGCTTGTGGCCGCTGCTCCGGAGAGAGCGAGAGCACGTAAAAGACCAAGTCCCACAGATCATTTGGCTCCAACACTTCTTCGTATGCCGCCATAGAGGAGCCGTCCATGCCATTGGCAATGCGTCGATAGATATCGCTCGGCATGTGGCCGCCACGGAAACTCCATTTATGGGTGAGATCGCGGGGTATGATGGGATCGCCCTCCGCGGTTTTCAAGTCCTGACCCGAACGCCCGTCCCCCCTGCCCTCTGCCCCATGACAACTTGGACAACCGGAATCCACGTAGATCGACGCGCCTCGGGTGATGCGTTGTTCCGTCTCAGGGGGTGGCGCCGAAACTGACGTTGGTGAGGGCTCTGACCCAGGGGAAAAACGCTGTGAGAATTGCTTGATATAATCCACCACATCTCGCCGCTCCTGCTCGCTGAGGATGGCCTCAAACGCCGGCATCCCACTCCCGGCCAGCCCTTCGGACACGGTGCGGAACAGGTCCGCATCGGTGGGCGGACTGCCGCTGGGTGTGGAACGATACCGGAATGAGCCACGCACGAAGTTGCGCGGTCGCGGTAGCCAGCTCAGTGTCAGTATGCCCTGCCCGTCACCAGCCTCGCCGTGACAGCCGCTACACTGACTGGTGTAGATGGCTTTGCCCAGGGCTGACGCCTCAGCGGTTGTCTCAGCCCGTTTACCAGGGGTTGCTTGCTTCGATGTGTCGTACTCCTCAAAGAATTCAGCAACGGTGCAATCTGTCAAAAACAAGGCCAAATCGCTCCGCAGTCGGTCTGCCAGATAGAGCGCTATCCGATCCTGTCCAAGGGCAATCGAAGCCGACTGCCCGTCTGGGGCAATACTGAGCAGCCGGGCATTGAGCCGGGGCCGTGCCGGACTTTTGGGTGCGGTGACGCTGTGGAAGAACTCTTGCCAGGGGCCTAATGTTCGAGCATCCATGGCGGACAGTCGCTCGGCCAGATCAACGCCGAATATGCCGCCGCGGGAGGAAAAAAACTCTGGAAAGTCAGTGTCTCGCCAGCGGCGTTCGGCAATCATATGTCCCAGGGCCTGTCCAAAAGGGAGGACAATATCATTTTGCCAGGCCGTGTCTTTGGCCCAGCGGAAGACGATACCGGGCGGCCCTTCCCCTCTCGTTTGGGGTTGGCTCAGTCCGATGACTTGAAAGGTATAGAGCTTTTTCGCCTTGGCCCATTCGATAAACGCGGACCAGCGCGGATCGTCGGGCGTCAAGGTAAAAGCGTCAGACCGGAGAGCCGCCGTCGGATTATAGCTCGTACGGATAGTGCTACAGGTCTCCGCAGCCGGTGACGAGGATGGAGCAAGGCAGTGCCAGAGCAATACGAGTACGGCTAAGCGCCGACCACATGTTCTCAGCATGCTAATGATTATGCCGAACCGTGTCCGGCGGTGGCATGAAAAGAGTCAGTGGGGTCCTTTGGGTCTGACCCTACGACCCTACCGACCCAACAGATCAATTACAGATCGACTTTAATACTCAACTCTCGCAACTGTTTGGTATCGACCCCGCCCGGCGCTTGCGTCATCAGGCACTGAGCGCGGGCCGTCTTGGGAAAGGCAATGACCTCGCGCAGCGATTCCATACCGGCAAACAACATGGCCAGACGGTCAAATCCCAGGGCAATCCCACCGTGGGGAGGAGCGCCATACGACAGAGCTTCCAACAGAAATCCGAACTTCTCCTGAGCCTCCTCCTCACCGATACCCAGCAGGGTGAAAATTCTTTGCTGCACGTCCTGGCGGTGAATCCGGATACTGCCACCACCCAATTCGACGCCGTTCAGCACAACATCGTAGGCAAACGCCCGTACCTTCCCTGGGTCGGTCTCAAGCAGGGATAAATCTTGGTCGTTGGGCGAGGTAAACGGATGATGCTTGGCCATATAGCGCTTCTCGTCCGCGTCGTATTCGACCAGCGGAAAGTCCGTCACCCACAGGAAACGCATATCATCTTTGGCAATCAGCCCGAGTTTGTCGCCCAGATAGAGGCGCAGGCGTGACAGCACCTCACACGCCACCTGTTCCTGATCGGCAATCAGCAGCAACAAGTCCTTTGGTTTGAGCCCGAGGGCCGTCTCAATTTCCTGTTTCCGGTCGTCACTCACAAATTTCGCCAAGGGGGACTGCCACCCGTCCTCGGTCAGACGAATCCAGGCCAGGCCCTTTGCACCGAAATCCTGAGCCAGCGGAATCAGGTCATCGAGTTCTTTGCGGGAGAACGGATCGTCCGATACGATCAGTCCACGCACCACACCCCCGTCGGCAACGATTTGCCGAAAGACCTTGATGTCGGTCTGACTGAACAACGCGGACAGCTCCTGGATTTCCAGGCCGAACCGAATGTCAGGTTTATCATTCCCAAAGCGGGCCATCGCCTGGCTGTACGGCATCCGGGGAAACGGGGTGGGGATGTCGATACCTTTCACTTCCTTACACAACCGGACCATCATGCCTTCAATAAGCTGGAACACATCATTCGGTCGGACAAACGACATCTCAATATCAATCTGGGTGAACTCAGGCTGACGGTCGGCCCGTAAGTCTTCATCCCGAAAGCAGCGCACGATCTGGAAGTATTTTTCCATCCCACTCACCATCAACAACTGCTTAAACAACTGCGGAGACTGTGGCAGGGCATAAAATCCGCCTGGAATGACCCGGCTCGGGACGAGGTAGTCGCGCGCGCCTTCCGGGGTACTCCGAGTCAGGACCGGGGTTTCAACCTCAAGAAACTCCTCGCCGTCAAGATAATCGCGGACCACTTTGGCCAGTCGATGCCGGAGGCGGAGGTTCTCGAACATCTTTGGCCGACGTAAATCCAGATAGCGATACCGCAGCCGCGTGTTCTCCGCCAGATCGGTCTCGGCATCAATCGGAAACGGCGGCGTCCGCGAGGCGTTGAGCACCCGCAGCTCTTCCACGACGAGCTCGACTTCGCCGGTTGGGATGTTCGGATTGATCGTCTCCGGCGAGCGCCGTTCCAGCCTTCCTCTCGCGGCTACCACATATTCCAGCCGCAGTTCTTTCGCCTGGGTATGGGCGGCGGGGCTGACTTGCGGGTTACAGACAATTTGGACTAACCCGGAACGGTCGCGGACATCGACAAAGGTCACGCCGCCATGATCGCGTCGGGAATGCACCCAACCCATCACGGTCAGCGGCTGTCCGACTTGGGTCACACGGGGCTCCCCGCAGTAGCAGCTCCGCTGCCAATCACCTAAAGACTCCACACAATCTCCCTTGTGTTGTTACCTGGCCGGGAACTATGCCGGCTAGGGTTATACATTATGCCCAGGATGCGTGCTCGTGAGAGGAAGAGACCTGCAGAGAGAACGGTCTCTTTTCCGGTAGCGTATCCTGCCCTATCTCTGAGCGTTAGACTCTTCGTCTCCTTCCTGTGAGGAGCGGTAGTATGCCAGAGGGCGCCTGATCGATCAATGCGGAGCCGGGCACCCGCCGTCTCTGTGTAGAACGCTATCCATGTCCTCCGATTGGTCCCTGCTCTGTCAAAAGAATGCTTCGAGTTGTCCAATCGACTGCTGTGGTAATGCCGCGATCTCTCCGGCTGTCGTATTTTCTTGGACCCGTCCAAGGCGCGAGGTGGCGGGCAGCAGAACCGCGTCTTCGGATTTTGCGAGCAGATAAGCGAGTAGCGCCTGACCTGGGGTCGTTACACCATAGGGCTCCAGGAATGAGAGATCGTGCCGTTGCAAAACCCGAAGCAGCTGGGATCGATGAAAGATCGGACACAGCGGCGTCATGATTAAGACACCCATATTGCACTGCTGAGCCAAGGGGAGGATGACCCGTTCGGCTTCTCTCTCCCCGATGTTGTATGGAATCTGGATCGTATCAAAGATACCGGTTTGCATGGCCGTTATCATTTCCGGAAACATACTGGTTCGATAGTCGGTTATGCCCAGAAACCGAATGCGTCCCGCGGCCTTGTATTCTTCAAGGAGTGGAGCAACTGTGCGCCAAGCCGCCATATTATGGACCTGCATGAGGTCGATCACCTCAATCTGAAGTTTCTGAAATGACGCTTCGATGAGGCGCTGAGCGGAGGTGCGATCTGACGCTAGGACCTTGGTCGCGATAATCACGCCCTCGCGCCGGCCTCGCAGCACCTGACCCAGCACGCTTTCCGCCTCGCCATACATGGGTGCAGTATCAAAGAGATTCACCCCACAGGCCAGGGCTTCGGTCACCAGCCGAGCGACATGCTCGATCGCCTGCTCCCCGTGCACATCGAACGCTTTCCACGTACCCATACTCACGGCACTGACGCGTAGGTCGGTCCGACCCAGAGTGCGGTACTGCATAGCCAGGTCCTCTTTTCCCGAACCCCTGTCTAATACAATACTTCTGCGGCTTTGAGTTCGGCAATTTCTTCGTCAGTATGCCTCAGCAGATCCTTCATCACATACTCAGTGTCCTGGCCCATGAGGGGAGCGGGGGAACGGACGCCGTTTGGCGCGGCGGTGAGCTGCCACGGAATACCGATATGGGTCTGCACCTCAACCTCGGCATGCGGCAGGCGGGCAAAAAAGCCCCGCGCGCTCAAATGCGGGTCCTCGCTCAAGTCTTTGCTGTTCATGGATGGAAAGGCGGCCACACCCACGGCCTGGAGCGTTTTAGTCACATCCCATTTCGTTCGCTCTTTGGTCCACTCCGTCAGGATGCGTTCGAGTTCCTCTTCGTTTGCCTTGCGGTCCGCTGCGGTGCGAAAGCGTGTGTCCTGACTGAGGTGGGCCTGCCCGACGGCCTGGCACAAGGCCTGCCATTCTTCATCCGTCCCGCAGACGATGGTGACCCATTCATCTTGGTCGGTCTCCTGCCCGGCACAGCGGAAGCAGTTATGCGGAGCCATCCACGGGTCCCGATTGCCGATGCGCGGCGGCTGGGTGGTATTCATGGCATAGTCCATCCAGCCTTCCGCCAGTAACGCCGCCATGGTTTCCCATAATGAGGCATCAATATGCTGTCCCTTACCCGTCCGTTTTCGCACGGCCACGGCCGCGGTAATGGCCACCGCGGCGTTCAGACCGCCATTCGGGTCGCCATACGAAATGCCGACTTCCTGGGGACCGTGCCCAGGGTAGCCGGTCAGCGAAGACAGGCCGGTCAGCGGCACGATGGCTGGCCCGTAGCCCATATAGTTTTTTTGTGGTCCGCTATGTCCGTAGCCGGAGATGGAGGCCATGATCAGCGCCGGATTCCGCTCTGCCAGCTCCTCATAGCCGAGACCCAAGCGTTCCATTACACCGGTTGCGAAGTTCTCCACCACAACGTCGGACTTCTCAATCAGGGCAGTGACGATGGGAATGGCTTCCGGCTTGCTCAAGTTGAGCAGGGTGCTCTTTTTGCCCTGGTGCCATTGGTTGAAATAGCCCGAGCGATTGAGGCTCGGCTCCATGCCGGTTGGATAAATGGGTACACGTCGTCCGAGGTCGGGACGCACATGCGATTCAACCCGAATGACCTCTGCCCCCAGGTGGGCCAGCTGTAGGGCACAATAAGGCCCGGCCCAGGCCCAACTAAAATCGACGACACGCAGACCTTCCAGGGGAAGGCTGGTGTCGGGGGTTGGGGGTTGGGGAGACGGAGTCGGGGGGGCTGCTTCGCGCAGCACCTCGTCATTATGCTCGCCCAGCAGGGGTGCCGGGCGGCGAATATCCCACCACGGCTCTTTGAGCTGGTAGGGCGGGCCCAGATGGGTCAGTGTCCCGGCCTTCGGGTGGGTCACGTCAACAAAAAAATTGCGGGCTTTGAGCTGTTCCTGTTGGGCCATGCTTTCCATGGACAATACAGGGGCAAAACAGATCCGACGCTCCTGGCCGGCCTCGAAGAGGTCCTGGACTGTCCAGCCCTGCATCCACTCGTCGAGATAGGTCTTGAGCACATCCCAGTTCTCGGCGCGGACAAAGGGGTCTTTGAATATTTCCCAACTCGCCCATTCTGGATTCCCCATGAGATCAACCAGGCGCTCCCATTGATCCTGCTCCACCGTCACCACAAAGATCAGGCCGTCCTGACACTGATACATGCCCCAGGGATAGATCAGGCGGCGGCCCAGCCGAGACGCCACCTGACCCATATAGGAGTAGTAGACAAAGTTTTGTTCCAGGAAGGAGGCGACAAACTCCTGAATCGAAAGATCGATATGCTCACCTTGGCCGGTTTCGTAGGCTTTGCCATAGGCGGCCAGACTCGTCATGGCCGCAGCCAGTCCTCCCTGAAAGTCGGCCTGGTGGCCGGCAGCCTTGAGCGGAGGTAGATCCGGCCAGTCTGAGGCCCCAGGGCTCAGCCAGGCCCAGCCGCCCCCGTGGGCTAGGTTCAGCTCATAGGCTCTATAATCTTTATACGGGCCGGTCAGCCCAAACGGGGTGATCGAGCACATCACCAAGCTGGGATTCGCCTGCTGAAACGTCGCGTAGGAGAGGCCGAGCTCGGCCATAGCCGGCGGAGCATAATTGTGAATGAGCACATCAGTCTGCGCAATCAGGGTGCGCAGACGTTCAGCATCCTGGCGGATATCGAGGGTCACGCCGCGCTTATTGGTATTCAAATACAAAAAGAGGCCACTCTGCTCTGGGTCGGGCTGCCCTTGAGGAAAGGGGCCTCGGGTTCGCGCCAAGTCACCACCCGGTTCTTCGACTTTGATCACATCGGCGCCAAGGTCTGCCAGCAGCTTTGTGGCATACGCCGCAGACACCATATTGCCGAGTTCCAATACGCGAACACCTTCCAAGCCGTGCATAACAGGTCCTCCTTCTGTAAAGAGTAAACGTGTCCTCCAAAGAGACAAAAGGTTGGACACGTTTACTCTTTGTACCCCGTAGCGGGCCTATCAAGGAGGTGACAGCGCGTCAACGCTACTTTGTTGCTTCCGCGCTTCCCGCTGCCCAATTGAGGCGAATATCCCAGGTATAGATTTTGTCCGGTGGGAGTGTCGGGGCGGTTGTGTTATCAACGTATTCGTATACGTTTGCCGGCGGGCTTACTGTCGCGTCACGGCCGTAGATAAAGTCCTGGTCTTCGACAATGAGCTTATAGGCTTTGTTGAGCAATAAGGCCCGGGCGGGAGATGGGGTAATCAGCTCATAGACATCCCGGGCCGCGGCAACGGCTGCATAATTGACCGACCCGTCCGTATGGTACCAACGTGCCGCCATTTCCGGATTGTTGCGGAACTCGGTGCCGCCACCCACGCGTTCAAGATAGGTTAGGATTTCCCCCTGCTGTTCGTTTATGGTGGGCGCGTCCGGCATGCCGCGCAGATTGATATAGCCCCAGCCGGCCGCTCCGTCGATTTTGCGCGGGAAGCTATACGTCTTGTCAATCGTAGAGCCGACCGTGTTATGGCAGCCCATGCAGAACATAGTCTCTTCGTAGGTATTGAAACGCAGCCGCCCGTCCTTGTCTTCGATAAACCCCTGGATCAGCCAGCCCATTTTATTGTACAGACCCGCATGGCCGCGGTCCGGATAGTGGGGCAGCGTGCCTTCCAGCTTTTCCTGATACTCTTCGTCGTAATAATGGGCGAGGATCGTTTTAGACAGGAAATCCCGCTTCCGCATATACCGCACTTCTTTCATCCGCCGCGCATTCGTGATGCTCTCGTCCGCGTCGACGCCGACATAGCGCACGGTATGCAGAAATTCCGTCCGGTGGGGATAGACATAGGGTTCAACCCGCGTATCACTCGCCGCCCCCACATAGGTTGCCGGGCGGGTGAGGGCGTGAATGCGGCCGAGCGCGCCGTCACCATTCAGGTCCTGGCCGAGTTGGGTCTCATCAATAGGCAGGCTGCCAATGGTCTCAAAGCCTTTAATTGCGGCTTCGAGAATCGCCAGATTGGCCTTATACACTTCGCGCGAATAGACCCCGTCTTGGATGTGCCGAAACTTGGCCGGCAAGCGGATCATGACATCATCGGTAGACCCATTGGTCGGCCAAAACGTACTCGGAAAGGGCTTATAGCTAAAAGCCACCCAATGGCTGCCATCCTTAGCAAAGCCCTCCTCATCAAAGGCGGCTACCCCATCAGACAGGTTTTGAAGTCGGGGAATATAGCCTCGAAAGTGAACCGCCTCCAATCGGTCGGCCAGTTCGGAAAAATTATCTTCGTTAATCCACGCCTGTATGTCCTCATCGCTGATCGCAGCAACCCGCTCACTACGGTCTTCAAACAGATTCCGCCAGCGATTGGTTTGTCCTTGGTCACTAAAGCTATACGCGCGTTGCAAATGGGCATCGTTCATCCGATTTTCACGGCCCGGGATATGATCTTGGTGACAGACGTAACACGGATTAAAGTGGCCCTCGGTCCGGGTGTAGCACTGCGGAGGAATCACCGCCTCTGGGTTATAGACGCCGACCAGTCCCGATCCGGGGGAGCGGGGCGGCAACACCGCCGTCCATCCTTTCAGCAGCTCAACCTTTTGGACCGACGTGAGGGGATAGCTGATCGCTCGGGTCGGTTGGGCTAGTTGAGTCGGTTGTGCCATTGAGTTGGTTGAGTCCAGGCCCCAAAGACCCCAAAGACTCAAAAGACTGACCACGAGCCGCTTCATCGCGTTCAGGGCTCCTCGATTTGGTTTTTGGTTCCAAAACCAAAATACCGGTACGTTTGGAGCTGCAGCGATCTCTCGGTCCGTGCGCCAAAATCATATTTGAGCGGTCTTACCCTGAAGCCGGCCAAACGGATAAGATCATCGGTGCGAAAATCATCTACCAAGGGCATGTTCCCATCGGCGCTATGTTGGATGTTGAAGTATGCTTCAGTACCATCAGGAGTAAAGATGAGACCAGTCGGTTCAGCAGACTCGTCTGTCAGCTGCAAGAGACGTACACACCCGTCAGACTTCACGTCTCGGTCTGTTCCATCGGGTAAACATGCCCAAATGTCACCATTTGGGTTATCCTCAATAACGTACAGAACACCTGTGACAGGCTGAAAAGCGAGGTTATCCGGCTGGTTTAACTCAGGGTCTCCCTCAATAAAGCGATTGATCACAACCTCGCCCGTCTCTCCACTCGTTGCAGTGATATCTTGGTCAATGGCGCATTGCACCTCCCCATAATTGCTGGCCGCCTTATTGCCAGTTACAGCAAAGCAAAAGCGTACGGCATTGGGATTGTCCGCATCATTATACATAGGGTCGCGATGCAAGTCCTCGGGACGGTAGTACGCCGATGCACCAGCACTATACGCCGCCTCACGCCCTATACGGGGAATCCCCTCATCAGCACTATCTTCCGAAGCTGCAGTCGGTGAGAGCTCTACCCAGGCGCCCGCGCCGATCTCACATCCCTGTCCGAACTGTTGTCTATTATCCCGACAGGACGCTTGAAGCGCATACGTTACCCCCGAGACGAGTGGGGATTGGTCCAGCGCTATGATGGCGTCCGAGCCGGGAGTGCGTAACAAGTCTGGGATAAATTTGTAGATGGCTCCTCCATCGGTGTCCCCCGGCTCGTAGCTTCCAGGCCGCTCTTCATCACCAGCAATGACGACGCCGGTCTCATGAACGAGAAAACCTTCGTAGCGAATGACTGGAAATGCCGTACGCTTGGTAATATGACCTGAAGCGTCATTCCCGTCTTGATCCACGATCTGAGCGGGAGTTCCCCCACTCCCCCGATTGAGGATTGTGTATTCGTCCGGCGTCAGGGGGTTCAAGATTTCATACACTGATCCGGTATCACTCACGAAATCTTCTTCCGTCGCCAGCACGGTACCCCACGGCGTGGTGCGAATCCCGTCACAAATGGTCATCCCACGCACAATCGTACTGACCTCACGGGTCTGCAGATTAATCACTTGTACGCCAGGGGTCAGTTTATCGCTTGGTACAAACGGCTCTCCACAAGGGTCACTCAGACAGCCAAGAACTTCTTCAATACAGCCGACCAAGTGGGTCGGGTTGTTGGAACCATGCGGCCAGAAGGCCATCTGGTCCCAGTCTTGGCCAACTTCACGGGAAAAGTATTCGGCCTGAATACCGTTGCTAAGAAAAGTGAACTGTTCTTCTACGATTTGGGTCGGGGTACGGAAATCTAGGTCTTCCTGACTCTCCGCTTGTAGCGTAAACACCAATACGAGAGCCCCCGCAGTGCTCAGACTGCGAAGGCGATTGAGACCAGACATGAAAGCTCTCCTCCTTACCCTTGCACGTTAAAAAACCAATCCTGCGCCCTCGGTAGAGCCTGGAAAATGTTTCGAACAGGTTTTCCTCCGAGGATCGTTGTCTGTAGACAACGTAGCCTTACGCTCGTCGTGTTGCGGGAATTTTGCACCAGCATGAAAAGAGTGCGGCGTTTTAGTGACAAATCTGATACGATTCTCTTACAGGAATATGACAGATGAAACGGCGAGACGACCGGGAAAAGTACGATCAGGCCGGCCTGATTGAACAGCTGAGCGACCTCGGCGCTACTCGATTTGGTTTTCGGTTCCAAAACCGAAATATCGATAGGCCTGACGTTCGAGACGGTACATCGTCCGTGCACCAAAATCGTACTTCATGGGTCTGACCCGAAACCCGGACAGCCGGATGAGGTCATCGGTCCGAAAATCATCCACCAAAGGCATATTGCCGTCGGCACTATGCTGGATCGCAAAATACGCCTCGGTGCCATCCGGCGTGAAAATAAAGCCGGTTGACTCGGCAGAACCATCGGCAATTTTGAGCAATCGCACACAGCCGTCAGACTTGATATCGTCGTCCGCGCCGTCCGGCAGACAGGCCCATACATCGCTATTCCCCTGGCTCATCCCATTGTCCTCGACAACAAACAGCACTCCCGTTATCGGCTGAAAGGCAAGATTATCCGGCTGACTGAATTCGGGGCTGCCCTCAATGAAGCGGTTTATCACGATCTCTCCCGTTGTCCCGGTTGCCGCCGTCACATTCTGATCAATCGCGCACTGCACCTCGCCGTAGTTGCTGCCGGCATGGTTCCCGGTGACGGCAAAACAGAAGCGGACGGCATCAGGCTGGTCGGGGTCGCTGAACATCGGGTCACGATGGAGGTCTTCGGGACGGTAATAAGCCGTTGCCCCAGCCGCATTGGCCGCCTCGCGACCAATGCGGGTTTCGCCCTCATCAACACTGATCTCGGACGCGACGGTTGGTGTGAGTGGAATCCAGGCGCCGTTGCCAATCTCGCAGCCTTGACCGAACTGCTGCTGGTCCTCCCGACACGACACTTGCAGCGCGTATGTTGTGCCTGCGATCAAGGGAGATTGATCGAGGGACGCAATATGACCGGTGTCGGGGTCGTACAGCTTGGTAGGAATGAACTTATACACCGTGCCGCCATCAGTATCGCCCGGCTCATAGCTGCCGGGTCGCTCTTCATCGCCCGCAATCACCACGCCGGTTTCATGCACGAGAAAGCCTTCGTAGCGGATCACGGGAAAGGCTGTGCGTTTGATAATGCGGTCCGAGGCGTCCTGGCCGGCCTGATCCACAATCCGGGCCGGCGCAGCGCCACTGCCTCGCTCAAGAATGGTAAACTCGTCATTCGTCAGCGGGTCCAGGATTTCATACACCGCCCCGGTGTCGCTGACGAAGTCCTCTTCCGTTGCGACCACCGTGCCCCACGGTGTGGTACGGATCCCATCGCAAATCGTCATCCCGCGCACCAGGGTAGTGACCGTCCGGGTCTGCAAGTCAATGACCTGGACACTCGGTGTCAGTTTATCCCCAACGACAAAAGACTCGCCACAGGTGCCGCTCAAACAGTCGAGGACTTCTTCAATGCAGCCGACCAGATGGGTTGGGCGAACGGCCCCGTGCGGCCAGAACACCATCTGATCCCAGTCTTGTCCGACTTCGCGCGAAAAATATTCTGCCTGAATCCCTTTCCGCAGAAAAAGAAACTGCTCCTCTACCGTTTGGGTTGGCGTCCGGAAATCGACTTCTTCCTGATCCTGACTCGCCACGGGTAGCGTACACGTCAGGATAAGAATCCCTGTCGTGATTGCCAGTCTAAGACCAAACATCCGGGGGCTCCTCTTGAGGGAAGCATTTGCAAGGCGAACATGAAAGGTAGGCGTCTACAGACGGATACGAGCCGCAATCGCCCGAAACACGACATCGGTAGATTCCTCGACGGTGTGACCAACCGTCGTCAGTCGGAGTGCCGGCGTTGGCGGCGGTTCATAGGGAGAGGAGATGCCGGTAAAGTCTGAAATCTCCCCGGCCCGCGCCTTTTGATACAGTCCTTTCACATCGCGCTCCTCGCATACTTCAAGCGGGGTGTCCACATACACCTCAAAAAAGCGGTCCACACCGATGACCTCTGCCGCGTGTTGCCGGTCTGCCTGAAAGGGAGCAATGACCGGCACCAGAATGATGAGCCCCGCTTGGTTAAAGAGCCGTGCGACCTCGGCAATACGGCGAATATTTTCCGCACGGTCCATTTCGGAAAATGCTAGGTCCCGATTCAACCCCAGGCGCAGATTGTCACCGTCGAGCCGATAGGCATGGAACCCCTCCGTATGCAGGCGCTGCTCAAGTCGTTCCGCAATGGACGATTTTCCGGAGCCTGACAAACCCGTCAGCCAGACCGTGAGCGCGTGCTGCTGCAGGGCCTGCTCACGCTCGGTCACGGCAATCAACCCGGTCTCCGCCCGGATAGTTGAGTTCATTGGGTCCATTGAGTCATTGGGTCCATTGAGTCTTGACCCCCAAGGCCCAATGGACCCAGGAGTCCCAAAAGACTGATTTCGGTCGATGATCATCCCGGCGCCGACCGTATTATTGGTGAGGCGGTCAATAACGACAAACGCCCCGGACGTACGGTTCTTGCGGTACGGGTCACAGGCGATCGGCTTTTCGAGGGCAAAGGCGCACCGTCCGATCTCATTGAGAGCCAGTTGCGTAGCGTCTTTCCGGTGGAGGGTATTGACGTCTATGCGATACCGCACGTCGGTAATGACTCCGGGCGTCATGGTGGTGGCCTGCTTCAGGAAATACTGCTTGCCGGGCTGCATGGGCTCTTCAGCCATCCACACCAGCATGGCTTCAAAGTGCGTGGCGATGAGGGGGACATTGTTGGGATGAACCAGCATATCTCCGCGACTGACATCAATCTCGTCTTCAAGCGTCAGGGTCACGGCCAGCGGCGGCATGGCCTGCTCTACTTCCCCCTCAAAGGTATGAATGGCTTTCACCCGGCTTGTTTTGCGCGACGGGAACACCATGACCTCATCGCCCGGCCGCACGATGCCCGAGGCCACCGTGCCACAGAAACCGCGGAAGTCCAGGTTGGGACGATTGACGTATTGGACCGGAAAACGAAAGTCGATCAGATTGGTATCCGAGGCAATATAGACCTGCTCTAACAGGTGCATCAGCGGGCTGCCCGTATACCACGGCATATGCTCGCTTTTGTTCACCACATTATCGCCGCTCAGTGCCGCCATGGGCAGGAAGTGCACATCGCTCAGCTCCAGTCTGGCGGCAAAGTCGGTATAATCTTCGACTATCCGCTCAAACTCCTCCTGGCTGTAGTCCACCAAATCCATCTTATTGACGGCAACAACAATGTGCTTGATCCCCAAGAGAGAGGCGATAAAGCTGTGTCGCCGGGTTTGGGTCAGGACACCATGGCGGGCATCAATCAAAATAATGGCCAAGTCACAGGTTGACGCGCCAGTCGCCATATTCCGGGTGTACTGCTCATGACCTGGAGTGTCGGCAATAATGAATTTGCGTTTGGCGGTCGAAAAATAGCGATAGGCGACATCGATGGTGATGCCCTGTTCGCGTTCGGCTTTGAGGCCGTCGGTCAGCAGAGCGGGATCAAACTCCGTGTCGGTCGTGCCATGCCGAATCGAGTCTTTTTTTATCGCCTCAAGCTGATCCTCATAGATCAGCTTGGAGTCGTACAGGAGACGGCCGATCAGGGTGCTCTTGCCGTCATCCACGCTGCCGCAGGTCAGGAAGCGCAGCAGGTCCTTGCGCTCATGCTGGGCGAGATAGGCTTCGATATCGGTCGCGATCAGGTCAGATTGGTGAGACATCCTGCTATTAGAAGTAACCTTCTTTTTTCTTCTCTTCCATAGAGCCGGACTGGTCAAAATCAATGACGCGACCTTGCCGTTCGGAGTGTGTCGCCAGCAGCATTTCCTGAATAATCAACGGCAGGGTGTCCGCCTCGGATTCAATCGCCCCCGTCAGCGGATAGCAGCCCAGAGTGCGAAAGCGGACTTTTCTCAATTGCGGCCGTTCATCCGGATGGAGCGGTAGACGGTCATCATCGACCATAATCAGCACCCCATCGCGCTCGACAACCGGACGTTCCTTGGCAAAGTACAACGGAACAATCGGGATATTCTCGCGGTAGATGTATTGCCAGACATCCAATTCGGTCCAATTCGATAAGGGAAAAACCCGGATGCTCTCGCCTTTATCAAGCGTGGAGTTATATAGATTCCACAGCTCGGGACGCTGGTTCTTGGGGTCCCAGCGGTGGTTGCGGTCACGGAACGAATACACCCGTTCTTTGGCCCGTGACTTCTCTTCATCCCGCCGCGCACCCCCAAAAGCCGCATCAAACCCGTACTGATCGAGCGCCTGTTTGAGCGCCTGTGTCTTCATCACGTCGGTGTGCTTTTTGGACCCATGCGTAATGGGGCCGATGCCTGCTTTGACCCCGTCCTGGTTAATATATACGATGAGGTCGAGGCCGAGCTCGTGTCTGATGTAGGTATCGCGGAAGGTGATCATCTCCCGGAACTTCCAGGTCGTGTCGATATGCATCAGGGGGAAGGGCGGCTTCCCTGGCGCGAACGCTTTCCGAGCCAGATGCAGCATGACCGCCGAATCTTTACCGATGGAGTACAGCATGACCGGATTATCGAACTCAGCCGCCACCTCACGAATGATATGAATGCTCTCAGCCTCAAGATACTTGAGATGCGTGAGAGAATAGGAATTCTTTTTATTCGAGGCGGGCTGAGGCCCCTGGGTCTCCACGTCCTCTTCTTCCTCAGTCAGGCACTCTGGGCAGGCGTCGAACAGACCGAGCAGTACGGGTTCTTCTCAACCGCCTGCTCGACACAGTGAAACGCTGGGAATGTGTATGACAATAGTTTTGGTGGGTTATCCGCCTCAGGCTGGAGGATGATTTTCAGGGCTTCGGTGACGAGTTGGGTACCCAAAAAGAGCGCGTATGGAGAGTCAAGCGGGTCTTTGGTCCCCGTGTCCGGAGGAATCCACCCCGCCGCTACGCGGCACCCCTCCGAGGAGGGGACTGTTTTCTCTCCCCTCCTCGGAGGGGTGGCCCGATAGGGCCGGGGTGGGTTTTCCGGGAAAAGACAGCGCAGGCATGGCCGGTCAGCCCTGTCTCCCCGGCTCACGAATAAACGGGCGCCTTCTCCGCTGGCTGCTCCCCACACAAACGGTTTGTGCTGAGCGTACCACCCATCGTGCAATGCATCTGTTGTTGCCAGAACCAGATCATAGTGGTGAGGCGGTTGTTCGTCCTCATCCAGATGGGTCACAAGGGTACAATCGGGGTTTAGATGCCTGAGGGTGTGGGCCACCGGCTGCTCATCTGATCCTAGGGATCGCTCCGCAAGAACGGAAAAGATCGGAGCGGCTTTGGCCCGCGTCACGCCAATAGTCCCAACGCCGGCAGCGACGAGATAAAAAAGCGCAGCGGCGGCGAGCAGCCCGTCCCCATCAACATACACCTGACTCCGAAGAAGTTTTTCCTGCCCTTTTCCGCCGACCTGGGGTAGAATGATCTGTCGGCTATAGCGTTCGATCTGAGCGTCTTCGAGCATGGACCCAATGGACCCCAATGTCTCCGTCACGCCGCTCCCTCTGCCCGACCGTTGGCCTGACGTTGATTATACTCTTTCCAGCCGATCCACAGATTGGTACTGAGATATTTGTCTCCGAAATCCGGGAAGAGCGTCACCACCGTGCCCCGGTCAATCTCACGGGCCACCTGGAGCGCCGCCCACATCGCCGCACCGGATGACTGGCCAACCAATACCCCTTCTTCTCTACCAAGCCGGTACACCGTTTCATAAGCGTCTTCAGTTGAAACGCTGATTTTTCGGTCAAGCTGCTCTTCATGGTAGATGCCGGGCACAATGGAACTGTCCATATGCTTTAGCCCCTCAAGGCCGTGAAAGGCGTCATCCGGTTCAACCCCAACAATCTGAATGTCCGAGTTTTTCTCCTTCAGGTAGCGTCCGGTTCCCATCAGGGTGCCGCCGGTCCCCATGCCGGCCACAAAGTGGGTGATCTGCTCTTTGGTCTGCCACCACAGCTCCGGCCCGGTTGTCTGGTAGTGTGCCAGTGAGTTGTGTGGATTAAAGTATTGATCCGGTTTGAAATAGCGCCCGGGATGCTCTTGCAACCGTTCCCGACACAGCTCCAAGGCTCCATCCGAGCCGTCCATGGGGCTACTGAAAACCATCTTTGCCCCATACGCGGAGATGATTTTTTTCCGCTCTATACTGACGTTGGCCGGGATGCACAGCTCGACCGGATAGCCCAGCACGGCACCGATCATGGCCAGCGCGATACCGGTATTCCCGGAGGTAGAATCGAGAATGATCTTGTCCGGGGTCAGCGCGCCGCTCTCGATCCCTTTTTGGATCATACACAGCGCAGGGCGATCTTTGACCGATCCACCCGGATTGAAACCTTCGAGTTTGGCATAGACCCGGACGTCTGGAGGAATGTCCGCACTCAGCCGGGTAGTTTCAAGCAGCGGCGTATTCCCAATCAGATGCAGCACAGACGGGACACGCAGGGGACCTGCTACTAATGGTCCCTCGGTTGGAAAAAGAGCAGATGTGTCCAGCATCTCTTCTCTATCCTGGGAGGACACGTTTACTCTTTTCAGCAGGCGTGACACGCTTTACCCCCCTTTTTTCTCTAGGGGGTGCCGAGCGTAGTGAGGCGGGGGCAAAAAGAACCTCCGGCAATAGCAGGCACGATAGACACTTCGTCGCCCTCGTTCACCGGCGTATCCAGGTTGTTGATAAAACGAATATCTTCACCATTCACAAAGATATTGACAAAGCGACGGACTTCGCCCGCCTCATCACACAGCCGTTCTTTAATCCCCGGATGATTACTCTCTATATTATCGACTAACGCCCCAACCGTGGCTCCATCGGCCGATACTGCTTCCGCTCCGCCGGTAAAGCGACGTAGCGGGGTTGGGATACGGACCTGCGCACTCATGTTCACTCCCTCCTGATTCAGAATCACTCATCTGCTCTTTATAGGCTTCTACTGTTACTTTTTTGCTTCGGTCTGACAATCACCCTGCCCGAAAGAGGAAACGTGTCCAGCATCTCGTGTCTAGTGGAGGACACGTTCCCTCTTTATACTCAGACTCAGAGCATAGTACAGAGCCTTTCCAACTCATAGGCTTCGGGTCGGATACTCGTAATCGTCTGCTGCGTGCCGCACAACGGACAATGCGGGCTCGGGCGTACCCGAACCTCTCGCCAGCGTAAGGCGAAGGCGTCATAGGTGAGCAAACGGTCGGTGAGCAGTTCTCCTTCCCCACCCAGATATTTCACTGCCTCGGCAGCTTGAACGCTCCCCAAACTGCCGGCCAGGCTGCCAAGGATGCCGGCCTCCTGGCAGGTGGGATTCTCATCGGGATGAGGTGGAACCGGGAACAGGCAACGCAAACACGTCGTTTGTCTCGGTAAGACCGTGAGGGCCTGACCATGAAACCGGACAATACCTGCATGAGAAAGCGGTTTGTTCAGGAGCACGGCACCGTCATTGATCAAAAACTTTGTGGCCACGCCGTCCGTTCCGTCAATAATAAAATCATAGGCAGCAAAGACATCCGCAAGATTCCCCGCATGCAGCCGCTCGTTATGGGTCACCACCGTTATCGAGGGACTGAGTTGCTGAATTTTTTCCTTGGCCGAATCGACCTTTGGTTTTCCGATATCCGGGGTAAAGTGCAAAATTTGCCGCTGTAAGTTTGACAGCTCGACCCGGTCCGAATCCACCAGGCCAATCGTTCCCACCCCAGCCAGGGCGAGCGCCAATGCCGCCGGAGAGCCGAGTCCGCCAACGCCAACCACCAGGACTTTCCCCTCACGGACGCTCTTTGGAATAGGGGATGCAGCGTGTTTCATGCTGTCTTATTTCCCAAACGCAGTGCGTCTATCCTTATGAGAATATCCAGCGACATAGAATAAAAAGCCTCTTCCCAAGAGGAAAGAGGCTCGGCTTCGCTCGCTCTCTGCCTAGGCGCCAGGTCTCATTCGTCCTCAAACTCAAAATCTATTTCCTCAATATCGATACCCAGAACGGCCTCTCGTCCTGTTCTGAGTGCGACATCTCCGTTCGTGAGAGCGTCGGAAGAGGTAGCTTCCTCATCTATTTCGGCGTATTCAACCCCTGACTCATTCAGCTCAACCGGCTCACTCAGCTCGACTGCGGCAACCGCTTCGTCGTCCTCGACCTCTTCTGCCTCGGCCACCTCTGCACTGACTTCAACCTCATCTTCTATAGTTATGTCCTCGCCTACGGCAATCTCTTCAACGACCTCCTCGGCTTCTTCTTCAGCGTCCAACACCCCAGCGGCTTCCAACGCTTCAGCATCTTCCTCAAGCGCAATAGCGTCGCTCTCGACGTCAAGGGTGAGGATGTCCTCGTCAGAAAGACCAATGTCGTCCTCGTCGGAGACATCCTGCTCGGTCAGTTCCAAGGGTCCGAGATCGTCTGTCTCAACGTCGAATTCCAGCTCCTCAATGTCGGGAGTCTCCAGAGCTGCCCGCTCTGCTTCCAATGCCTCCAAGTCTACTTCCCGATAATCGTCACCCACTTCGTAGGATCGGTCATCGTCAAAGGCGTCATCCAGGGCGCGTTCTTCTTGCTCGGCTTCTTTTTCCGCTGCCAGCCTTTCTGCATCCGCTTCCGTCCGGGCCAGGCGTTCCGCCTCTTCCTGTTTTTTCAATTCGGAAACGAGCAACAGCAAGGGATCAACTCCGGCAACGAGCAGCCCGTCCGAGTCGGTCGCCTCGCCCTCTGGGTCATCCTCTTCAGCGCCGGGGGCCTCGCTAGTCGCTCTCCGTGCAGACTGAGCGCGGGCCGCCAAATCGGCCAACTCGACGTTACCCTCTTCGTTCAATATCTGTTCGAGCCGATCCAAGGCTTCAACGGTGGCATCCGTCTCGGAGTATTGCTCAATCAGGCTGCGCAAGCGTGCTTTTGTGGCGGTAAGATTTCCACGCTTTTCGTTAAAGTTTGCCACCATCAATTCGTGGGCCGCCAGGATGTCACGCGCCGATTTGCTCTTTTCCTCAGCCTCGAGAACGAAAGCACTTTCCGGGTACCGGTCTATCACCTCTTGAAAGAATCCGTCCGCCCGGCGCGTCACGGCCTGATCGCGATCCTTGGAACGAATCTGACTATAGTTCGTAATGCCGAGGAAATACTTGACAAACGGCATATGCGTGCTGGTCGGATAGGCCCGCTCAAAGTCTTTGAAGGCCGCAACGGCTTCGGCGTAATTTTCTTCCATAAACAGCCCATAGGCCGTTTTGAGCTGGGCTTCCTCAGCGTACGGGTTGAGCGGGTACTGATCCAGCAACTCCTGATACTGATCGGACGCCCCCAGATAGTCCTCGTCTGTGAAAGAGTCGGTTGCCTGCTGATAATATTCTTTGGCCGAGGGGCGTCTGAGGGTTGCCGAGCAGCCCCATACGCTCACCAGGAGGAGGCTCAGGCACAGGATCGAGATTCGTTCGAACATTGTTCTGCACGCTAGAGGATTTCCGCAAGGGTTTCAATGTACCCGCCGCTGTGTACTGGCGAGAGGATACGGTGCCATCGCGCCACGCAGGAATGCACGGGTACGTAGACGGCTGCTACCCTTCAAACGGCTGCAAACCGTCTAGGTCGGGCTCTCCCTCAACGGGCATCTGAGCGTCGGACTGGGTCTTGGTAAATTCGTACAGGCGTTGTTGAGAACGGACAGGGGCGAGCGGGTCGGGCTCTACCCGCTTGGAGCGTCCATCGGGGAGGATCGTGCGGGCCTTGACCGTGTCGGCCAGTTGAATGCTGAGTATTTCAAAAAGCTGGGCCTGGATATGGGGATCAAGGATGGGAAAGGCGACCTCGACGCGGCGGTCCAGATTGCGCGGCATCCAGTCGGCCGAGGAGAGGAAATACTCGGCCTCGCCATCATTATGAAAATAAAAGATGCGGGCGTGTTCGAGGTAGCGATCGATAATCGAAATTACCCGAATCCGTTCGGATATGCCTGGCAGTCCGGGCCGCAGGCAGCAGATGCCACGGATGATGAGATCAATCTCCACCCCCGCCTGGCTGGCAGTATACAGCTCCTCAATCATGGCTGCGTCAACCAGACTGTTGATCTTGGCAATGATCCTGGCCGGCTTACCCTCCAGGGCGTGTTCCGCTTCGCGCCGAATCCGCTCAATCATGCCCTCCCGCATACTCGTGGGAGCGACCAGGAGATGGTGAAACGCCTGGGGGCGGGTATAGCCGGTTAACAGGTTAAACAGGTCGGTGAGATCGTCGCCAAAGGACTCGCGGCAGGTAAAGAGACCGAAGTCGCCGTAGATGCCGCTCGTATTCACGTTGTAGTTGCCGGTTGCGAGATGGCAGTAGCGACGGATGCCACCATTCTCACGCCGTACCACCAGGCAGGCCTTGCAGTGGGTCTTATAGCCGACCAGGCCATACACCACATGGGCGCCGACCTCTTCGAGCGCGCGCGCCCAGGTAATATTGGCTTCCTCATCAAAACGGGCGCGGAGTTCGACCAGGACGGCTACTTCCTTACCCGCTTCTGCGGCCCGCGTGAGCGCCTGGGCAATAGGCGAGGTCGGGCTGACCCGGTAGAGGGTCATTTTAATGGCCAGGACATTCGGGTCGGTCGCGGCCTCTTCCACAAAGCGCATCACCACATCGAAAGATTGGTAGGGATGGTGCACCAGGATGTCGCCCTCCCGAATTGCACTCCACATATCCGGCTTTTGCTCACAGGCCGGGACCGGCAGGGGCGTCCACGGCTGGTCTTTATGCTGCGGCAGGTCCACGGCTCCATAGAGCTGAAACAGGTCGGTAAAAGCGGTGAAACCCTCACCGCCGTACAGATCTTCGGGGCGCAGGTCGAGTTCATCAATAAACATATTGAGAACGCCCTGCGGCAGGTCGGAGTCGTATTGCAGCCGCACCGCGGTCCCCATGCGCCGGTCGCGCACGCTCTCTTCGATACTCGTGAGGAGATCTTCGGTTCGGCCGAGTGCCAGGGCCGAGTCCGCGTCCCGCGTCACCCGGACGGCGTGACACGACAGGATCTCATAGCCGTGATACGGGCGGGGCAGGTACAGCCGCACCACATCTTCGAGCAGGATAAAGATATGCTTGCCAGCTGGAGCCGGTAGCGCAATAAAACGCTGGACGACTTGGCTGGGAATATGAACAACGGCCAGTTTGGTCTGGGGCAGACGCGAGGTTCCGGCCGAGCGCAGGGCTGCGACCAGACACAGGGAGCGATTACCGAGGTGGGGAAAGGGATGGCCGGGATCGATCGCCAGCGGCGTGACAACTGGCAGCAGGGTCCGCCGAAAGAAGTCTTCAAGAAAATGACTCTGCTCGGTGTTCAACTCTTCCGGGCGGGTAATATGAATCCCCTCGGCCTCCAGTTGCGGCTGAATGGTCTCCAGAAAACCCCGGTGTTGTTCCTCGGCAAGCTCATGGACTCGTTTTGAGATAGCGGTCAGCGTTTGGGCCGGTGTCATGCCATCCGGACCGGCCTCCAGGTCGCCCTGCGCAATACGCCGCTTGAGTCGCGCCACACGGACCATAAAAAATTCGTCCATATTGGCGCTGAATATGGCCATGAACTTGACGCGTTCGAGCAAGGGGACGCTTTCGTCGAAGGCCTCTTCAAGCACGCGTCGGTTGAATTCGAGCCAGGACAATTCACGGTTAATAAAAGGCTTGTCTTCCATGCAGATACCGCCGTCAAGAGGAAACGTGTTCAGCATCTCTCTACCATTGGAGAACACGTTTCCTCCTTCTATCAGACATCTGGTGTACGCTCCGACAACGATAGATATAAGCTCAGCACGCTGAATAGCAACCCCGTAGAGCGATCTGCGCTACCCGACCAGCCCACACCAGGACGCTACTGTTTCTATCGACCAGGATAGCATCAGGTTATGAACCCACAGTAGCGAGAGGAGGGGGCGCTGCCAGGGCGTGTGATCCTAGGGAGGGAGATCGACACGGCACCTAGCAGCGCCGGGGGGTAGGGATAGCGTTCTCTATCTTATCGGGGAGATTTTACACCTGAGTGACAGCTCAATGACAGTCCGGTTATTCGTGCAGCATAAGAGTTCAAGACACTAAGGGGGGCGCTGCCAGGGGCGGGCGACCCTAGGGAGGAGGATCAACATGCCCTGGCAGCGCGGGGGGTAGGGATAGCGTTTCTTCCCCCTATGTTTCCTCGTTGTATGACAACATTGTGACGCTCCGGTGAAAAATGTGTGACGCCGTCGGGCCGCATCTGCTCAGGTCACTCCCACTGTAGGCGAGGCCATTCATCTTTTGTGATTTGGCAGCTACAGTTCGGACGAAAAGAGGAAACGTGCTCTCCAATGATAGAGAGATGCTGGACACGTTTCCTCTTTGAAGCGAGACGACGCATGGAAGCGCAGACGACATATCCGCCGGTTGCAGCGGCCTCACCTCAGGGCTCCCCGCAACCGCCTTCCCTCGAACATCTCGTCATTCAGGCCGAGTTGGGTCAGGACGAGATTGTGCGGACGGGGGTTGCCGCCCTGCACCCAGCGGACACCGCAGAGTTGTTGAATGTGCTGGAAGAGCCTGAGGTGAAGCACAAGGTGTTTGGCTTTCTGGCCGCCCCACAGGCAGCCGAGGTCTTAAGTCTCGTTTCCGCCCACACCAAAGACGATCTCGTTGAGCGCCTATCGGATGACGGGCTAGGAGACTTGGTCGAATATCTTGACTCTGATGACGCCACGGACTTGCTGGCCTCCCTCTCGGCGCGGCGCGCCAAAGCGGTTCTCGACGAAGTGCCGCAGGACGTGTCCGACGAAGTCACCCAACTCTTACGTTATCCCGAGGATACCGCCGGCGGTATCATGCAGGTCGAGTATATGGCCGTGTCCCAAGGCACGCGTATCGACCAAGCCACTGAGATGATTCGCAGTCAGAGCAATGAGATCCCGGATATCCACAGTGTCTTTATCGTGAGTAACACCAATCGCCTCGTCGGCGTCCTCCCCCTCCGGAAGTTTATTCTCGCCCGCCCGACTGATCTCGTCGAAACCGTCATGGACCGGCAGGTCATTTCGGTTCGGGCGGACCTGGATCAGGAACAGGTCGCCCAGATGTTTAAAAAATATGACCTGATTTCCCTGCCCGTAGTCGATAGCGAAGGATGTTTACTCGGGCGTATTACGGTTGATGACGTGGTTGATGTCATGGAGGAGGAGGCGACGGAAGACATTTATAAGCTTGCCGGCCTCGATGAAGAGGAAGAAGTGCTGGACTCGCCCTGGCTGTCTATCCGCCTTCGTTTGCCCTGGCTGGCGCTCAATTTAGTGACCACAACGCTGAGTGCTCTTGTCATTGCCTTTTTTGAAGGAACGATTCAGCAAATTGCCATTGCGGCGGCCTTTATGACTATTGTCGCGGCCCAGGGTGGAAATGCCGGCGTACAAACACTTACCGTCATCGTTCGGGGTATTGCTCTGGGTGAAGTCCCACTGACACAAACCAAGCGGGTGTTAGTCAAGGAACTGACCATCGCGTTGGGCAATGGTCTGGCTCTTGGTGCCGCGGCCGGCATTCTTGCTTACCTGTGGAAGGGCGATCCCACCCTGGGCGTCGTGCTGGCGCTGGCGCTGCTGGCCAACCTAATCATTGCGGCGTCTGTCGGGAGTATGGTCCCCCTGACCCTCCGTCGCCTGGGTGTTGATCCGGCGGTGGCCTCAAACGTGTTTGTCACCGCGTGCACGGATATTTTTGGCTTTTTGTCCTTTTTGGGTATTTTAACCCTGTTTTTACAATTTGTCTGAATATGGACCTATCAATTTCTCTAATAATATAGATTCGCATAATTCAGGCAGCATTATCTTCCCAAGCCTGTCTGTTCATGCTATAAGGGTTCCCATAACTGTTTATGAACACACGCATACATAGCTGAGTTCTCCCCGACTCAGCGTGTATCGAGGCCCGCAGGTTTCCCCTCCTTTTTCCTGCGGGCCTTTTTTGTTCCTCTCTATTTTGCATCCTTTGCCCTGCCTCATTCGTCTGTATAAGAGAATATACAACAGAGAAGGAGCGACGGATGAAAATTGTCAGCTTTAAAACGTGTCCTTTTGTTCAGCGTGTCACCGCCCTGCTAGAGGCCAAGCACGTTCCGTACGATGTCGAATATATCGACCTCAGCAAGAAGCCGGCCTGGTTTCTCGAAGCCTCTCCGAACGGCCAGGTGCCGATTCTGATAACAGATGATGACCAGGTCCTGTTCGAGTCCGATGCGATTGTCGAATACCTGGACGAAACGACAGGAGACCCAATTTCCGCTCACGACCCGGTCAAGAAAGCCCAAGACCGCGCCTGGTCCTCTCTGGCGTCAAAGCATTATCTGGCGCAATGCAGTGCGCAACGCAGTACGGACGAACGGACACTGGAGGAAGGCCGAGCAACATTGGGTACGGCTTTCGCCAAAATGGAAGCAAGAATAGAAGCGCGGCTTGGGAAAGGTCCATACCTCGATGGAGACACCCTGGGCATGGTGGATATCGCCTGGCTGCCCTTGCTCCATCGCGCCGCGCTTATCGAGCGCTATACGGACTTCGACTTTCTCGGAGCGTTTCCAAAAGTGAAGCAATGGCAGGAAGCCATACTGGCAACAGGTATTGCCGAAAAGTCGGTCGCTGAGGATTTTGAGAGCCGATTTACCGCATTTTACTTGGCGGACACAACGTATCTTGGCCAACTCGCGAAAAAACAATCCGGAACAGCTTGCTGTGGACCAACGGAACGTCGCGAGGAAGACCTCGCGTGCTGCGCATAACCACCTGTGGTCCGCGCATACTCTCAATACTGAGAATATGCACAGTTCATGCAGATGTCTTTGCTCTGTAATGTCAGTGTCATATTCTTTGGCTTAGGTCACATGGTCCGAATTCTTCCCGCGAACTCTGTCTTCTTTTAGGAGAGAGGATACCCATGGCCACCAAACCATCTCCGTTCAAGCCGTCGCAGGGGCTGAGTGTCTTTGAGCGCTACCTGACCGTCTGGGTCCTGTTGTGCATTGCCGCAGGCATCGGCCTGGGGAGTGTCGCACCAGGTATGGCGACCTTTCTCGACGGGCTCTCCCTGTATGTCGGCGATGCGCCGGTGGTCTCGATTCCGATCGCGATCTGTCTGTTCTTCATGATGTACCCGATCATGGTCAAAATCGACTTTGCCGAGGTCATTCGAGCGGGGAAGAGCGTCCGTCCGGTCGGACTCACCCTGTTTGTCAATTGGGCCATCAAGCCCTTCACCATGTATGCAATTGCCGTGCTTTTTCTCGGGACCTTCTTTCTCGATGTGATCGGCCCGGATGCCGTTGACCACGTCAAGATGCCGTTCGGTCTCAATCTGCCGGTCGGCTCGCTCTACGGCTCTGGAACCGTCGTGTTGATAGACGGCGTCAAGATGTTGGAGGTGCCGCTGTGGCGCAGCTATCTGGCCGGCTGTATCCTGCTCGGCATCGCGCCTTGTACGGCCATGGTCCTGGTTTGGGGCTATCTGGCCAAGGGGAATGACGGTCTGACGCTGGTCATGGTCGCGCTGAACTCTCTGACCATGCTTGTCCTGTACGGCGTGCTGGGCGATGTGTTGCTCGGAATCGGCCGTCTGCCCGTCCCCTGGCAAGCCCTGCTGCTGTCCATTGGCGTGTATGTCGCCCTGCCGCTGGTGGCGGGCTATTGCTCTCGTCAGTGGATTATGCGGACCAAAGGTGAGCAATGGTTCCGCGAGCGGTTTCTCCACTTTCTCACGCCGGTCACTATTAGCGCCCTGCTCATCACCCTGGTCCTGCTGTTCTCCCTCAAAGGCGAAATGATTCTGTCCAATCCGCTGATGATTGTCTGGATTGCGATTCCTCTCTTCATTCAAACCGTCCTGGTGTTCGCCCTGGCCTACGGGCTGGCCAGAGTCCTCAGACTGTCGTACCAGAATGCGGCCCCAACTGCGCTCATTGGTGCCTCCAACCATTTCGAGGTAGCCATTGCCACGGCAACCATGCTGTTTGGGCTGTCATCCGGAGCCGCCCTGGCGACCGTTGTGGGCGTGCTCATCGAGGTCCCGGTAATGCTGCTGCTGGTGCGCTTCTGCCAGCGCACCGAGGGATGGTTTGCTTCGACCGCCCCCGCTTCTACCCTCCAATCCGCTCAGGGAGTATCACCCCAGGAAAGACAAACCACCGCGCAGTCGCATTGAAAACCATTACTTCTTCACAGGCTTGTCATATTCCTGCAATCTCACATTCCTACTGTCCCCCTCTGACCGTAAGGAAGGAACGCCCTGTTGAAAAAAGTTCTGGTCGTGGAGGATGAGCCCAGTATCGCTCACCTGATCGCCTATAATCTCGAGCAAGCGGGCTCCTGCGTCGAAATCGCCGAAGATGGAGAGCAGGCCTGCGCACGGGTTGAATCCTTTGGGCCCGACCTGGTGACCTTAGACCTCCTGCTGCCGCTGAAAAGCGGCTGGCAGGTCCTCGAATATATCCGCCGGCATTCGGATGCGCGCGTCCGTCAGGTGCCGATTATCGTGGTGAGCGCCCTTGCTTCTCAGCGGCAGCAAAAAGAACTGCAACACAGCGGCGTACACTACTGTTTAGGCAAGCCATTTTCCATTTCCGAACTCTGTCGGCTTGTCCACCACCAGCTCTCCCTCGCTTTGAACAAGCCAATACCCGCAGGCTGTCAGGCAATCGGCTAGAGCAGTTTCCTCCGTGGTGTAGCGAGGTGCTCTCCAGAGTTCCGTCGGGTGCATCCCATGCACCACCTTGCCCCGGTGCGCAGGGCGCCCCCGACTTATCGGGCAACGCGCGGAGGCCGGTGGACGCTACACTAATGTGAATTTTGCTCTAGCCTCGTCGATACGTACCCGACCTGGATTTTCACACATTCATAACGGCCCTGTCACTTTCTTGTAACAGCCCGAACCTACCCTGCTCATCTCTGGCCCGCACGAGAGGGGGTGATCTGCGGAAATGGTATAGAAGAAGTCATGCGTCAACCGAGGTACTGGAGAAACGTCAGAGCAGGAATTCAACACTGGAGGAGGAGACATACCATATGAGACGATTGGGATTAGCGTTCTGCGTCGGCCTTGTTGCGGCCGGGCTGCTGCTGGCACGACCAGCCCAGGCCAAGAATGTGGCCGCAGAAATCCTGGATATTCTGAAAGCCAATGGGCAGATCAGCGAGGAGCAGTACCGCGATCTGATGATTAAGGCCCAAGCCGAGGATGAGAAGGTTGCGGCCGCCTCGGACCTGACTCAAAAGGTCGAAGGCTTAGAGAAAAACGTCGGCAAGAAGAATTTTCTGGCCGCCTACTGGAAGAGCGGGCTGCGGCTCGACTCGGCCGACGGCAAATTCAAGCTGAAGGTCGGCGGTCGAATCCAGAACGACTGGGCCGTCTACAGCACGGACAAGAAGATTCGGCGACAGTTTGGCCGAATCGGCGATGGCACGGAGTTCCGGCGGGCACGCTTCTTCATGGAAGGCAGCGTCTACGGCAACATCAAGTACAAATTTCAGTACGACTTTGCCAGCTCCGACCCGTTCAAAGATGCCTATATCCAGATCAAGAAAGTCCCGATGGCCGGGAACTTCACGGTCGGCCATTTCAAGGAGCCGTTCTCGCTCGAAGAACTGAATAGCAGTAAATACCTTACCTTTATGGAGCGCTCGCTGCCCAATGTATTCTCCAGCGGTCGTAACCTCGGTGTGCGCTTGAACCGGGCCTTTCTGGATAAGCGCGCTACCGCGGCGTTCGGTTTTTTCCGGGAAGGCAATCCGGCCGACACCAGCACGACCTTCGGCAACAGCGGGGTCTACAATGCCACGACCCGGTTTACGACCCTGCCCTGGTATCAGGAAAAGGGCCGACAGCTCCTCCACCTCGGACTGTCATACCGGCACGCGTTCCACGACAAGGGCAACAGGATTCGGTGGCGTCAACGGCCCGAAGCGCATCTCGGCCCCCGGTTCGTAGAAACCCCGAAGTTTCACATCGAGGACGTGGACTACTTCAACCCCGAAGTGGCGCTGGTATACGGCCCGGCCTCGGTGCAGTTCGAGTGGATGAGCGCCTTGGTTGACCGACCCTCGGGAGACGACATCCACTATGACGGGTTTTACGTCTTCGGCAGTTTCTTCCTGACCGGAGAGCATCGGGCCTACAAGACCTCGAATGGAGCGTTCGACCGGGTCAAGCCCAAGAACAATTTCGACTGGAAGGGCGGCTACGGGGCGTTGGAACTCGCGGCCCGCTACTCCATGCTAGACCTGAACGACGAAGACATGAACGGCGGCGAGCTGAGCAACTTCACCTTTGGCGTCAACTGGTATCTCAACCCTAACATGCGCTTTATGCTCAACTATGTGCGCGCGATGTTGGATGAAGATGACTGTTATTACAAAGGCGACATGGGTGACCACTGCGGCGATGCCGATATCGTCCAGGCGCGCTTCATGGTCGATTTCTAAAGTAATCCCTATGGAGGAGAGAGTATGAAAATGCGAAAACTACTGGCCCTGTGTGGAGCCCTGGCGCTGAGCGCCTCGGTGGCAAGCGCCCAGACGATTCAGGTCGACGCCGACCTGCCCAGTTATGAAAAGGTCAGCGGCATCTCGGGCAACCTGAACAGCATCGGTTCAGATACGCTCAACAACCTGATGACCCTGTGGGCCGAAGGGTTTAAAAAAGTCTATCCCAACGTGAACGTCCAGATCGAAGGCAAAGGCTCAAGCACCGCCCCGCCGGCGTTGATTGAAGCCACGGCCCAACTCGGTCCCATGTCCCGTGCCATGAAGAGCAAAGAGACGGACGAGTTTGAGAAGAAGTTCGGCTACAAACCGACTCCGGTTCGGACCTCGCTCGACTCACTGGCCGTCTTTGTCAATAAGGATAATCCGATCCAGGGGCTCAACATTCAGCAGGTCGATGCCCTGTTCTCGAAAAACCGCAAATGCGGCGCGACTCTGGATACCGCCACCTGGGGCGACCTGGGCCTGAGCGGTAACTGGGCCTCAGCGCCGATCAGCCTGTACGGTCGTAATTCCGCCTCGGGCACCTACGGCTTCTTCAAGAAGGTCGCGCTGTGCAAGGGCGACTACAAGGATACGGTGAAAGAGCAGCCGGGCTCGGCCTCTGTAGTCCAAGGCGTGAGTGAGGACAGAAAAGGGGCCGGCTACAGCGGTATTGGCTACACGACCTCTGGCGTACGTGCCATCCCGCTAGTCAAAGAAGGCAGTGATTATGTCGAGCCCACGTACGAGAATGTGGCCAGCGGTCAGTATCCCTTATCCCGCTTCCTGTTTGTCTATGTGAACAAGGAACCGAACAAGGCGCTCGACCCCCTGACTAAGGAATTTCTCAAGTTTGTCCTGAGCAAGGAAGGACAAGAGATCGTGGTCAAGGACGGCTACTATCCAATGTCTGCCAAGCTGGTGAATGAAGATCGAGCGGCCTTGGAATAAGCGCTCTTCTCACGCGTACCTTCGAAAAAGGAAATGTGTCCTCCAATAGCATGTATGATGCCGGACACGTTTCCTTTTTGTACCAGGATGAAATAGCAGACGGGCGGAGGCCCTCCCGCCCGTCTGTGTTCACCGCTTGCCCTGTTCGCAGAATAGCATAAGGTATGTCTATCATGCCGGAGACGCAGGAACGTCCCTCCCAACCGTCATCGCTACCGGCCGCAAACGGAGCGCAGCCGGTCGGTGTCCGTCTCTCGGCGACCGAGGATAAAAGCCGACTCCAGCGGAAAAAGCTGGTTGATAAGGCTGCGACTATTCTGATCACCGGTGGTGGCTTTGCCGTGATTCTGAGCATCGCCGCGATTCTTTTTGTGATCGTGGCCGAAACCTTACCCCTCTGGAAGGTACCTACTGCGGAGCTTGAGACCCCGCCAATTCCGCTGACCGACCTGGTTGGCAGTGGGCCCCATACGAATGTCCTCGCGCTGGGCATCGATGAGTATCGAGAAATCGCCTACACTATTACCCAGGCGGGAACGGTTGATTTTCTGTCCCTCGCGGACAACCAACTCCTCCAACGGTATGAAATCCAAGCCCTGCAGGGGCGGCGGATCACCGCGGTGCACTATCGTAACCTGACGCACACCGCCGTGCTCGGAACCGCGGACGGTATCGCTGTTCCCCTGACGATTTCCTTCCCGGTCTCGTTCGAGGGCAAGACCCGCATCAGCACGCCTCAGGTTATGGAAGATGAGGCGATTGTCCTCGACCCACAAGGCCGCGCTATTCAGGCTCTGACCTACCAGAGTACCAGCGAAGACGAGGAGAAGATGACACTGGCCGCCCTGCTCGGCCCACGCACCCTCCTCTTCCTGTCTCGAACAGTCGAAGAATCATTCTTGGGCGAGACGCAGGTATCGGAACACCGCGCAGAGCTCTCAGCGGCGCTGGATGCGAACGCGACGGCGTTGACGTTAGATGCAGAACAGCGAAACCTGTTTGCCGCACTAGAAACCGGTGAGGTGATCCATTGGGATATTCGCGACGCCGCTGCGCCCCAGGTCAAGCCGCGCTTACGAGGTCAAGGGCGGGCTCCCGTCCGGGCAATGGCCTGGTTGATTGGCGACCGCTCTCTCGTTATGGGAGATGACGCCGGGGGGGTGAGTGTCTGGTTCCAGGTGCGCGATCAGGACAATCCGGCCGAACTTCCCTTCCGTGAAATTCATGTGATGCAGTCCCACGACGCACCTATTACGACCATCTCTCCCTCTCCACGGAATAAAGGCTTTGTGACCGGCGATACCAGCGGCACGGTCCGCATCCAGTATTCAACCACCGAAACCACCATTTTGAGCCGCGACACAGCCAGCAGCCCGATTACCCAGCTCGCCTATGCCCCACGGACAAATGGTATCATCGCTCTCAATCAAGAAGGCCAGTTGTACAACTGGACGGTTGATAATCCCCATCCGGAGATCACCTTTTCCTCTCTGTTCGGAAAGATATGGTACGAGGGCTATGACGCCCCAGACTATACCTGGCAGTCCAGCAGTGGAACGGACGATTTTGAGCCGAAATTCAGCCTTTCCCCACTGGCCTACGGGACCTTGAAAGGAACATTTTACGCCCTGCTGTTAGCCATTCCCCTCAGTCTGTGCGGCGCGATGTATACCTCACAGTTCATGCATCCGCGGCTGCGCAATATAGTCAAGCCCTCGGTCGAGGTGATGGCCGCCCTGCCCAGCGTCGTGCTCGGCTTTTTTGCCGGTCTGTGGCTGGCGCCCCTGGTGGCCGATATGGTGCCGGCCATGCTGCTGATGTTTATCGTGATGCCCTTGGTGACCCTGGGTGCGTCATTTGCCTGGCGGCTGCTGCCCCTCGGCTTTCGCAGCAGCCTGAAACCGGGTGCTGAACTCCTGTTCCTGGCCCCGCTGCTCATGCTCTCCATCTACATCTGTGTCGTGCTCAACACTCCGCTTGAGGCCGCCTTTTTCGCCGGTGATTTCCCCCAATGGCTGTACGACACCACCGGGGTGCGGTACGACCCCCGCAACTCCCTGATTGTGGGTTTTGCCATGGGTTTTGCCGTCATCCCGATTATCTACACTATCTGTGAGGACGCCTTTTCCAACGTTCCCCAGCATCTGATTTCCGGCTCGTTAGCGCTGGGGGCGACGCGCTGGCAAACGGCCCTGCGGGTCGTGCTGCCAACGGCCAGCCCCGGTGTGTTCTCGGCCATCATGATCGGCTTCGGACGAGCAGTCGGGGAAACCATGATTGTCCTGATGGCCACCGGTAATACGCCCGTCATGGACTTTGATCCCTTTACCGGCTTCCGTGCCTTATCGGCGAATATCGCGGTGGAAATCCCGGAAGCGCCTCACGGCGGGACGCTCTACCGCGTCCTCTTCCTGGCCGCCCTGCTCCTCTTTATTTTAACGTTTTTGGTCAATACCGCGGCGGAAGTTGTCCGCCAGCGCTTACGAGATCGTTATGGCCGTATCTAATTCTTCGGCGTCCGTGGTGCCGCATCAATACCCATCCCCCCCTTTGGGGGGGAAGAGGGGGGGTGGCATGTTCAAAGGCTTTCTACGCAGCGGCGACCCGTTCATCTGGATGACGGGGGGCACTCTGGTCTTCAGTCTGCTTATGATCGCTGCCCTCATTTGGATCGTTGGGGCCAATGCGCTCGGGTTCTTCTGGCCCGACCAACTCAGGGCCGTTGACCTTCAGAACGGACAAAAGCTCCTGGGGTCGGTCCGTGCCCAGGAGGCTATTCCGCAACAGACCGGAGCCGTCCGGGAATACTACCGGACGCAATTCCAGGTCGCCAACCGTGACCTGTACGGCTCCGATTTTCGCTGGGTGGATGACAGCCTGATGACCGGGCATGCGTTTCCGGAGCAGGCGATATATTTGGAACGGTATGAATGGGGCCCGTTTTTTGGCTTTCTCACCACGGTGCGACAGGACGGAGAAATCGTCGCCGAGGGTTTTGACCAGGCCTGGCCAAAATTCCTGGAACTCCACGCCCGGACCCAAGACACGCTGGACGATATCCACGCCATCGAAAAGAAAGATATTGGGGATATTAACTACGAGCTCGAACAACTGCGCATCGAGGTCAAACGCACCCAGCGCAGCGAGGCCGACCCCACCAGGGCCGCCGAAAAAATTGCCGCGCTTGAGGAGGCCATCGCCTCTTTGCAACTGGCCTACGAGGAAAAAGCCCAGGAACTCGCCGCGTTATACCAAGAAAACTCGCGCTATCACATGACTGTGCAGGACATTAACGGCAAAGAAAAAGAGCTGGCTATCGCCGGTGTGGTGCGTGGTTTTCTGCCCAACGATATGAACTGGTTTGAACGCCTCGGCCTGTACGTGACGCGCTTCTGGGAATTCTTTTGGGAAGACCCGCGCGAGGCCAACACCGAGGGCGGCGTGTTCCCCGCTATTTTCGGGACGGTCATGATGGTCATCATCATGAGCATTGTGGTGGTTCCTTTTGGCGTGGTCGCCGCCCTGTATCTACGCGAATATGCCAAGCAAGGTCCGCTGGTCCGCGCCGTCCGGATTGCGGTCAACAACCTCGCCGGCGTGCCCTCGATTGTGTTTGGCGTCTTTGGCCTCGGGTTTTTTGTGTATATGATCGGCGGGTCGCTGGACCAGCTCTTCTACCAGGATTCCCTGCCCACCCCGACCTATGGCACCGGCGGGATTCTGTGGGCTTCGTTGACCTTGGCCTTGCTGACCGTCCCGGTGGTGATTGTCGCCACCGAAGAATCCTTGTCCGCCATCCCAACAGAGTGGCGGGAGGGCTCGTTGGCGCTGGGCGCGACCAAGTGGGAGACCCTCCGAAAAATTGTGATTCCCGGCGCTTTGCCGGGCATCCTGACCGGGACGATTCTGGCTATGGCCCGTGGCGCCGGGGAAGTCGCTCCGCTGATGATCACCGGCGTGGTCAAACTGGCCCCAACCCTGCCCGTTGACGGCCATTGGCCGTTCTTTCATCTGGAACGAAAATTTATGCATCTGGGGTTTCATATTTACGATGTCGGCTTCCAGTCGCCGAATGTCGAGGCGGCCAAGCCCATGGTCTTTATGACGACCCTGCTGCTGATTGTGATTGTCATTGCCTTGAACCTGGCTGCGATTGCGATTCGGAACCGCTTACGTAGCCGCTTACGCTTTGGCGCCTTCTAAAGGGAGAGTGAGTATGGAAAGCCAGGAAAAATCTCCAGTCGGGCACGCCGTAACCCTGCCGCCGCGACCGGATTCGGGCAACGGCCATGACCCCACCGCTCTCGGCACGCGGGACAATATCGAAGTTGAAATTCGGGACGTGTGTCTCAGCTACGACGGCAGGACCCAGACCCTCAAGCATATCGATATGGATATCGCCAGAGGCCAGGTAACGGCCTTCATCGGCCCGTCGGGCTGCGGCAAGTCCACCCTGCTGCGCTGCCTAAACCGCTTGAACGACCTGATCGACGGCTGTACGACCAGCGGCAGTATTATCGTGGGCGGCATCCAAATTCTCGATCAAACGCTTGACGTCACCGAGCTGCGCAAACGGGTCGGCATGGTATTCCAAAAGCCGAACCCCTTTCCCAAGACCATCTATGAAAACGTTGCCTACGGGCCACGGGTGCTCGGTATCCACAACAAGGCGCAGTTGGATGATATCGTTGAGAAGAGTCTGCGCGCCGCCGCCCTCTGGGAAGAAGCCAAGGATCGGCTGCACGACAATGCGCTGGGTTTATCCGGTGGGCAGCACCAACGCCTGTGCATCGCCCGGACCATTGCGGTTGAGCCCGAAGTCGTTCTGATGGATGAACCCTGCTCCGCCCTGGATCCGATTGCCACGACAAAAATTGAAGAACTTATCCATGAGCTGAAAAAGCAGTATACGATTGTCATCGTCACCCACAATATGCAGCAGGCCGCACGAGTCTCGGATTTCACCGCTTTTATGTATTTGGGTGAATTGATAGAGTTCGGAAAGACCGAAAAATTATTCACTACCCCGGAAAAACAGGCAACTGAAGACTATATTACCGGCCGATTCGGCTAGAAGCGGAGGCCTTATGCCACTTCATACGGATAGCCAGTACGAAGAAGAACTTCAGCAGCTTCGGGCCAAGGTGTTGGAAATGGGCGGGTTGGTTGAAAAGCAGATTGGGGATGCCTTCACCTCGTTCGTCGAGCGCGACTCGCAGACCGCCCACGAGGTCATAGAGCGTGACCATATGGTCAACTATCTTGATGTCGCCATTGATGAAGCCTGTATCCGCCTGCTCGCCCTGCATCAACCGGCCGCTCGGGATTTACGCTTTATTACCACCAGTCTGCGGATTTCCACCGATCTTGAGCGTATCGGCGATATTGCTGAGAATATCTGTGAGCGGGCGATCGAGCTCAATAAGGAAGCGCCCCTCGCCCCGCGGCCGGAATTACCCGAAATGGCCGAGGGCGCCCGGGCTATGCTGCGCGACAGCCTCGACGCGTTTTTGCAGTCCTCTTCTGATGTCACTGCTGCCCCCGATACGCGCGTCTCCCTCGGAGACAAACTCAGCGATTTTGTGGCCGAGGCGCCCGACCTCGCCCTGAGTGTATGCCAGCGCGATGACCGGATTGATGATCTCACCGCTCAGATTTTCAACACTATGCTGTCTCAGATGCGGCGGGAACCCGAATACGCCAGCCGCGCCATGCGGATATTGTTTATCGCCAAATACCTTGAGCGGGTTGCGGACCACGCCACCAATATCGCCGAGATGGTGATCTATCTGGCAAAGGGCAAGAGCATACGCCATATCTCGCCCTTACCCGAGTCAGTCTAAAACAGAGGAGGTTATGGCGGGACAACAGCAGACAGCGGAGGCGGCGGGAAGAGGAAACGTGTCCTCCAATAGACACGCAGATGCTGGGGATGTTTCCTCTTTGCCCAAGCGGAAAGTGCTGATCATTGAAGATGAAAAAGATATCCGTGACCTGGTTCGATATCATCTGGAAACCGAAGGTTTTACCGTTCTCGAAGCGAGTGACGGCGAAGTGAGTCTGCATCTTGCCATGGTTGAACGTCCGGCGCTTATTATTCTCGACCTCATGCTGCCCGGCCTGTCCGGCCTTGAGGTGTGTCGAACGTTGCGCGCACAGGACAAGATGGCCACCGTCCCGATTTTGATGCTGACGGCGCGCGCCTCCGAGGTCGATAAAGTCCTGGGCCTCGAAATGGGGGCGGACGACTATATGACCAAGCCCTTCAGTCCGCGCGAACTCGTCGCTCGGGTCAAGGCGGTCTTGCGACGGACCTATGGGCCGCCGACGGACCAGCCGCATCAGATGTATGTCCGTGGTCGCCTGCAGATCGATTACGATACCTACGAAGTGAAGCTCGATGGCAATCCGCTGGAACTGGGTCTGCGCGAGTTTGAACTGCTTAAATTTTTCGTCCAGTCCCCCAACCGCGTTTTCAGCCGGACCCAAATCCTTGATCTGGTGTGGGGGCATAACGTCTATATTGAGCCCCGCACGGTCGATGTCCATATCCGCCGCCTGCGGAAGCGTATTGAGCAAGATGACGCCAACCCCAGTCTGCTCCTGACCGTGCGGGGGGTTGGGTATAAATTTAATCCGGAGGCGCTCGAGCCCTAATCGCGTGGCTACCGGATGCAACACAGCCCGTTCGTGTGAGAGACAATATTACCTTTGCCGTTCTGTTTCCGGTCGGTCTCGCTTTGCTGGCCCTACTCCTGCTCCATCTCCTTTTACTCTTTCCTGCGGACGCCCGGCCGCAGTGGGTCTGGTATGGAGCCCTTGCCTGTGGTCTTGGCGCCCTAGGTACTGCGCTGCGTCAGCGGGCACAGTTCCGGCAGCGTTTGAGCGCGCTCAGTGCCTTTCTGGCGGAAAGAGTAACCGTGTCCTCCAACAGACCTACAGATGCTGGACACGATTACTCTTTTGTCCCGAACCGCGTCCCGCCACCCACCCTCCCTGTCCGAAAAAACGACCTGTTGGGCACCATCGAGTACCAGCTCTCCCGACTCTTCACCACGCAAAGCCAACACCTTCAGCAGCTTCAAAACGAGAAGAAAGAACTCGAAGCCCTGCTCCACAGCATGGCTGAAGGCCTTGTTGTGATTGATCCGCATGGCAACATCGTGCGCTGTAACCCGGCCGCTCTGCACTTGTTTGGTTTGGACCCAACGGAAGACTGGCAGGGCCGACCCTTTCAGGAATTTTCCCGCCATCCCGTTCTACACCAGCTTTTGTCCGCAGAATCGGCGGAGGGCGTTACCCAGGAAATCGAAGTTGAGGGTCAGGAGCCGCGACAGCTCGCCGTGAGCGTCTTGCGCCTGCCCCAGAGCGGGGGATATGGGGCGCCTCGGGAAAGCCAGCCAACGACCAGCGGGCATGTGTTAAGCTGTCACGATCTGACCCCGATCAAACAGCTCGAATCCATCCGGGCCGACTTTGTGGCCAACGTGTCGCACGAACTCCGGACCCCGCTCACCGCGATCAAAGGCTATGCGGAAACCCTGCTCACGGGTGCCCTCCACGACCCCGAGCACGCGACCCGCTTCCTCACGATTATTGACCGGCACTCGGAGCGTCTCAGCCGCCTCATAGACGACCTCCTGACTTTATCCAACCTGGAATTGGGGCAGACCGAGCTCCATCGGAAGGAACTCCATATTCCTGAACTCGTCCAGGAAGTGTTTGATGTACTACAGGAGAAAGCCCAGCGAGGGAGGGTCACCCTCTCTCAGCATATCCCGCCCGCCCTCCCAACCGTGAGAGGAGATCGGGATCGCCTGCACCAAGTCCTGATCAACCTGATCGACAACGCGGTCAAATATACACCAGCTCAGGGTCAGGTCACGGTCACCGCGGCACTGCACCCTGCGCGTGACGACGCAGGAGAGCCACCGGCATGGTGGGGACATTCCGCCTCCGCGGAGCACGCTCGTGAGGCACATGATGTTAGCGCCCTTGATGTCATAGGCAACGGCGCACAGGGCTGGCTGGAGATTGCCATAGCCGATACTGGCTGTGGTATCCCGGAAGCCAATATTCCGCGTCTGACCCAGCGTTTTTATCGGGTGGATAAAGCCCGTTCTCGCGAGTTGGGGGGAACAGGTTTGGGGCTGGCCATTGTCAAACATATTGTCATGGCCCATAACGGCGCACTCCGGATCGAGAGCAAGGTCAATCACGGAACCACAGTCCGGGTCGTCCTGCCGTTGACACTCCCTCCATCGGAGCACACTGCTCAGGCTTCTTAGGGATGCTGCCAGTTTTGGTGCACCCAGGAGAGCGCGGCCCGTCGGGTGCGCACCCGGCCTTCGAGTTGGGCTTCCTCCAGAGCCCTCAGGATAGTGGAGAACTGCGGACCGGGCTGAAATCCGAGCTGGATCAGGTCCCGGCCATTCAACAGCCGGGGCGGATGCAGTTCCTCAGGGTCAAGCGCAAGCAGTTTTTGACGGCAGAAGGTATACGCCTCAAGATTGCCGTGCGACGCCAAGGCGTCCAGGCGGGCGAGGTCCAGCAGCTCTCCAATACCGTCGAGGCGTAGGAAGCGCTTGAGCGTTGCCGCTCGCATGCGGGGTGCATCCAGCAGCCGCAGATGGTTTTTGACGAGAAAGGCCACCCGCTCCCAGGTCACGCGTGAGCGTTTCAGACGCTGACATATATCGACCGCCATCTCCGCACCGGACTCACAGTGGCCGTGAAAGGTGATGCGCTCTCCGGCCCGCTGCTGGCAGTGTGGTTTAGCGATGTCGTGGAGCAGCGCTCCCAGGGCCAGGCTCTCGCTCGGCTGTGCCAGGGTGTCGAGCTGGTGCAGAACTAACAGTGTGTGAACAAACACATCGCCCTCGGGATGAAAATCGGGCGACTGCGCCACCCCGCGTAGCGCCAGAACCTCAGGCAGCGCGGCCGCCAGCAGGCCTGACTCCACCAACATCTCCATCCCCGAGCGTGCACCTCCTTCGGTCAGGAGTTTCACCACCTCGTCGCCGATCCGCTCCCAGGCCATGTCGGTCAGCGTCGGAGCGAACTGGCCCACGGCCCGCCAGGTCTCGGGCTCGATAGCGAAGCCCAGCCGGGCGGCAAGGCGGACGGCCCGCAGCAGGCGTATGCGATCTTCGTGAAAGCGCGCCGCCGGCTCCCCAATGGCTCGAATGATCCGGTTATTCAGATCTGTTTGCCCGCCAACATAATCGATGATCGTGTCCGTCAGCGGGTCAAAAAACATGCCGTTAATCGTGAAATCACGTCTCAGCGCATCCTCCCGGTCCGTGCTGAAGCGGACCGCCACCGGGTGACGGCCATCACGATAGGTACCGTCCGCCCGAAAGGTCGCCACCTCATAGGGAACGCTCTCCAGGACGACGAGGACAACCCCGAACTGAGCCCCGACCGGGATCGTCTGCGGAAATAGGGCGCGGACCTCGGTGGTCCGGGCATTCGTAGCGATATCGAAGTCTTTGGCCTGAATGCCCAGCAGGCGATCCCGCACACAGCCGCCGGCAAAATAGGCCGTATAGCCATGTCGATGCAGCGTCTGCACAATCGTCCTGGCCTGTTCTTCCCGCTGGCTCATGCGCACATGGTGACACGCTACGACCAGGAGAGCAACGGAGCGTACCGTATTCCAGGGAAACGCTCTGACCCTGTACGCTTGCGACGCCTAGGCTGCCTCGATAGAGTTGGCCCATTGTGGGAGTTGTACTGCGCGCACACGACATCTGTACCGCTACCGGAGGAACGCTCAGGTGGGGGCGTCCGGACACGCTCTTTACCTCGGTCAGCATTGATTCGCGCCATATTGCCCCTCAGGCGTTGTTCGTCCCGCTCGCTGGCGAACGGGTCAATGGGCATAGCTATATCCTGGCTGCGGTGGAGTGCGGCGCGGCCGGCTTTCTTTTTTCGCCGACTTTCCCGGTCGCACCGCCGGACGACGCCACCGGAATCGAAGTCCCCGACCCACTGATCGCGCTCCAGGACCTCGCTACCTGGCACCGCCAGCGGCTGCCCGCGCGGGTGATTGGGATCGCCGGCAGCAACGGCAAAACAACGACTAAAGAACTGATGGCCCAGGTCTTTACCGCCCAACGACCTAGCCGGGCGACCCAGGGAAATCTGAATAATCACATTGGCCTGCCGCTGACCCTGCTGTGTGCCGCGCCGGAGGACGCCTTCCTGGTCCTGGAAATGGGGACGAGCGGTCCCGGAGAGCTGACCCTGTTGGGCCGCTTTGCACAACCTCATATTGGCGTCATTACCTCCATTAGCGAAGAGCACACCGAGACGCTCGGCGACTTGGCCGGAGTACTGGCCGCTGAAACCGAACTCCTCACGGCCCTGCCGCCCGACGGGGTGGCCATTATCAATGGCGACGATCCCGTGCTGCTGGCCGCTGCCCAGCAGCAGGCCCGGTGCCGAATTGTCACCTTTGGTGAACAGCCTACCAATCAGGTGCGGGCCTCGCGGATTCAGGTCTCGCGGACGGGGACGTGTTTCGAACTGCACGTCCAGGGACAGCGCCACCAGGTACAACTGCCGCTCATCGGCTCCCATTGCGTCCCCGCGGCCCTCGCGACCATGGCCGCAGTTCTAGAGAATGGTTTGGACCTTGATGCGGCCTGTACAACGCTACGGACCGCCCAGGGGGCGCCCCGCCGTCTCGCTTCGTGCCGCGTACCAGCGTACCAACTCACCGTGCTGGACGACTGTTATAATGCGAATCCGGCCTCCATGCAGCACGCGCTCCAGACCGCCAATACGATTCGGAATAGTGGTGAGCGCCTGCTCCTCGTCCTGGGCGATATGCTCGAATTGGGGACAGTCAGCGAGCTGCGGCACAAAGAGATCGGTGCCTATATCGCTGGGCTCACACCCGCGTCGGACGCCCTGGTGACGGTTGGCCAGTACGCTCCGCTGCTTGCCGAAGCTGCGGTTCGGGCAGGGCTCCCGGCCCATGTCTTTCCCGACGCAACAGCAGCAGCCCCGTGCGTCCGCGCTCTGATACGGCAGGCCGACGGGCCGCAACTCATGCTGATCAAAGGCTCCCGCGGTGTGCATTTGGAGCATATATTGGAATCACTTGTTGATCACAGGGACGACACACACGTCACCCCTACACAGGAATGAAAAGGAGAAAACATGACCCCCCAGATCGGTATTATTATGGGCAGTGACTCAGACCTCGATACGATGAAAGAAGCGGCCAAAGTCTGTGAGGAGTTTGAGGTTGGGTATGAAATCCGCGTCCTGTCCGCCCATCGGACACCGCACGATGCCACCGACTATGCGAGTCAGGCGGTTGAGCGGGGCCTCAAGGTCATTATTGCCGGAGCTGGGGGAGCCGCCCATCTGGCGGGGGTCGTTGCCGGCCATACCCCCCTGCCGGTTATCGGGGTGCCGATAAAGAGCGCGGCCCTAAGCGGCCAGGACTCCCTGCTGTCCATTGTTCAGATGCCGGCTGGCGTACCGGTTGCGACCGTCGCTATTGATGGGGCTCGCAACGCCGGCCTGCTGGCCATTCAAATCCTGGCAACTAGCAATGCCGGTCTGCTAGAACGGTTTCAGGCCTTCAAAGCCGAACTGGTTGAAAAGACGCGAGACAAAGACCGACGCCTACAGGAACGCGTCAAGGCCGGTGGGCTGTAAGGCTCTCAAACGGGTATGCGTATGATCTCCGTACATGAGGCCCTGACCCAGATTTTGGAGACCGTCTCTCCGCTGGCTGGTGAGCGGATCAGTCTGTTTGAAGCAACCGGGCGCGTCCTGGCCGAGGAGGTCCAGTCTGTCCGCAAAGTCCCGCCGTTTACAAACTCAGCCATGGATGGCTATGCCGTTCGGCATGATGACATTCAGTCCGCCCAGGCAGACCAGCCCGTTGTGCTGTCCGTCCTGGAAGTCATTCAAGCCGGTGCCGTGCCAACCAAAACGGTCGAACCCGAGACGGCGAGTAAAATCATGACCGGCGCGGTCCTGCCGCCGGGGGCCGATACCGTCATCAAGGTCGAAGACACCCAGGAACAACCCGACCAGGTGCTTATTTGCAAGGCCGGTTCCAGAGGCAATAATGTGCGCGCGAGTGGTGAGGACATCCAACCCGGTCAGACGATTCTCAAGCCGGGTCGCGTCCTCCGACCGGCGGATATCGGCCTGCTTGCCTCGGTCGGACGCAGTTTTGTGCTCGTTCATCAGCACCCCAGGGTCGCCATCTTGAGTACGGGCAATGAACTGGCCGAAGTCGATATACCGCTGCAACCGGGTCAGATTGTGAACTCCAATGCCTACACGCTGGCTGCGGCCGTGCGTGAGGCCGGCGGTCAGCCCGTTCCCTTGGCCATTGCCCGCGATAGTCTGGAAGAAACGCGCGCCGCGCTCGAAGAGGCCGTGCGACATGACGTCGTGTTGTCGACCGGCGGGGTATCGGTTGGGGATTTTGATTTTGTCAAAGCGGCCATGGACGATATTGGCATCGAGCGCCTGTTCTGGCGGGTCGCCCAAAAGCCGGGTAAGCCGCTGACGTTCGGCCTGCTCCGCGGACGCCCGTATTTTGGACTGCCAGGCAATCCGGTCTCCGCTCTGGTGTGTTTCTATCTCTATACCTGGGCCGCGCTGCGTCGCATGGCCGGCTATCGCAAGCTCTTCTTTCCGACCGTTCAGGTCATCCTTGGTGAAGATATTCCCAAGGCCCAGGGCCTGACGGAATTCGTCCGCTGTCAGTTGACCCGGAACGGGTCCGGCTATGTGGCGCATTCAACCGGCACCCAGAGCTCCGGTGTCCTGAGTTCGCTTTCTCTCGGAGAGAGTCTGGTGATCGGACCGCCCGAGATGGCCCTTCTCCGCAAGGGTACCACCGCGACCGCTATTGTCCTTGATCGGGAAGAGTTCATGCCCGCTGAGCTGCCTTTTTAGACGACTCGGACACGCGCCCACCCGTTGACTTTCCCCAGGGCTTCTGATTTGCAAAAAACTTCTTTTTGCGAGGAGGCTTCTGTGGAAAACGGCAAAATCTGGATGGACGGTGAACTCGTTCCTTGGGACGAGGCAAAAGTCCATGTCCTCACCCATACACTCCACTACGGTGTGGGTGTATTCGAAGGCATTCGCTGCTATGCGGGTGAAGACGGTCGGTCCGGCGTTTTCCGCTTATCCGAACATATCGAGCGGTTGTTCGACTCGGCCCACATCCTCGGGCTTACCATCCCCTTTTCTCAAGAGGATATTATTCAGGCCTGCCTGGAAACGGTTCGGGCCAATGCGCTCAAGGAATGCTATATCCGTCCTCTGGTCTTTGTGGGCGAGGGGGATCGAGGCCTGCACGCCAGGACCAACCCGATTCGCGTTTCCATTGCAGCCTGGGCCTGGGGGGCCTATCTGGGCGAGGAAGGGCTGCTCAAGGGCATTCGGGTCAAGACTTCGTCGTTTCAACGCTTTCATGTTAACACCCTGATGACCAAGGCCAAGGCCGTCGGCACCTACCTGAATTCCATTCTTGCCGGCCAAGAGGTCTGGTCCCTCGGCTATGACGAGGCCCTGCTGCTCGATACCGACGGCTACGTGGCCGAAGGGCCGGGAGAAAATATCTTTGTCGTCCGGCGGGGCAAGATCAAAACGCCTCCGCTCTCGTCTTCGCTCCTGCCCGGTATTACCCGCGATACCGCCATCACCCTGCTGCGAGATATGGACGTCCCGCTGGAGGAGGATCGGATCACCCGGGACGAGGTCTATCTTGCCGACGAGGTCTTTTTTACCGGTACGGCCGCAGAGGTGACACCGATTCGCGAGCTCGATGACCGTGTGATCCGTGGGGGAACGCCCGGAGCGATCACAAGAGAGCTCAAGGCCCGCTTCGATACCGTCATTAAAGGCACCAATCCAAAATATCGGGATTGGCTGACCTATGTGTAGAAATTGGGATCGGGGATTGGGAGTTGGGGATTGGCCTCGAACCCCTAATCCCTAACCCCCATCCCCCTCCTTATTCATGTCCTCTGTTCGAAATCTGTGGTTTGATAGCCGTCATTTGCTCGGTGATGAACGAGGCCAAGCCCTGTTGGCTGAACTCGATGCCCTGCCAGCCCCGGCACGGGAGACCCTCCTGGAGGCCGGTGATCGTCTGGCGAACAGCTCCCTCACCTTAGCCCAAGTGTTCTGTCGCAACGCACCGGCCGCTTGGCACACATTTGGGGAGGATCGGTTTGCGCAGTGGGTGCGGGTTGGCGAACGATTTGTTCGGGACGAGCCGACCTCGCGTGAAGGGGCCGCGGCATATTTTTCCATTCCCCCTGACGTGATTGCTCGGCTCGGCTGGGATCAGATCGAGGCGTGGGCCTCTATCGGTCGTGAAGTCCTTCAGGTTTCGCGCCGCTTGGGCGCTCAATTCTTGCAGACCTCGGCTCCGTTGCTGCCGATCCTGCCGGCTCCGCTCAAAGACCGCCTGCACGCTTGGGCAAAGCACGGGAGTGCGCTGCTCAGGCAAAAAGGCTGGAAAGGCGAGTTTCTGGCCCTCTCCTATTTTTCCGCAGCCCCGACCGCCCTGTCCGTTCTGAGCCCGGAAGAGATGCGGGCGTGGGCCGTATTAGGCGTGCTCGTCCAGGATTCCGGCCCGTGGACATTCTACACGGCGCTGCCCGAGGGCTTTGCCGAGCTGGCCGAAAAGATTCGCCTCCAGTTATTAGTGGACTGTCAGGCTGCGGCCGACCATTCACCCACTGCGGCGGCAGGCGTCTTTGTTCAGCTCCCGGCCGTGCTGGCCGGGTTGCCGTCTTCCCTTCGGATATTTCTGCTGACTATCCTGTCGCCGGTGATTCGATCCGACCCCGAGGCCCTGCTCTCGCTCTTTCCGCTCATGGGTCCCTGCCTTAACGCGATTGAAAGCGAGCAGCGGCCTGCCCTGCGCGAGGCATTAATTGCTCTGGCCCAGGATTTCGTGCCTGGCATTCCCCCCGTCATACGGACCTTGCCCCGAGCCTTTGAGGAAGCCGGCGAGCAGCGGCTGCTGGAATGGATCGCCATGGGACGGTCCATCGGATGCGCCCGCCCAGAAGCGGGGGTGGCCTTTTTTGCACTGGAATCGCGGACCAGCCTGCGCGTCCTCCGCCACGACGACACCGGGGTCGATCTGGACGAAGTCCAGGAAGTGCTGCGCAAGTATATCCAGATGTTGTCCGGCTGGGCGGCCGGTATCGAGCGTCAGGAATTTTTCTCCTATCCGCCGGCGCTCGAAGCTGTTTCGTGGGGGATGGGTCCCCCGGGCCCCTCTGGTCCCCTTCCCGGTGACGCCATTCCATTGCCGACCCGGGTCGACCTTTTTCCGACGTACGAAGAGAATTTCAGACTCTTTCGCGCTCTGGCTATGGTCCAGGCCGGCCGGCGTGAGTTTGGCACCTACGACTTTCGTCTGGAACGTCTGTGGCCACAGCTCTCCGCGGAGGTCCATCAACTCAGAGAAGCTTCAGGTCTGCCCACCGGCGGCCTGGGCGCTTTCTTTGCCTGTTTCCCCCACCCCCATGTAGTCGAAGCCCTTTTTCTGCTCGTGGAAACGCGGCGCGTGACCCACCGGATCGGTCAGTCCTACCGCGGGTTGCGGTTGGACCTCGACTGGTTGAACGCCGTATCCCTGCCCTCGCTCCTGCCCGAAACCTTGCGAGCCCTCTTTGCTACGCTGCCGCTCCCCTCACAGCCGTCTCACACGGTATATGATTCGGCCCGGTGGGCGGCCGACACGTATCAGCGCATTCTGTCTTCTCTGGTGATGGTGCAGTCTCAAGAGCAGGACCCGGCATCGTTTGAGGCCGCGCTGTTTGAAAAAATGACCGGCGATGCGCTCATCGATCCCGACATGACCGATGACAGTCCACCGCCTACAGAAGAGATGCCGGAGCTACCTCAGTTAGCCCTGGAGCCCGAGGAAGATGACGACAGCGGCGGAGCGCCGCTGTCCCCGGAAGAGCTCAAAGCCTTGCTTGAGGCCGGAATAGAGCTCAACATCCGCCAGAGCAAGCCGGACAGCCTGAGCCCGCAGGGCTTATATATTACGGACCTGGACGGCAAGCTGCCTGCCCACTCCGACCCGGACACGCTCCTGCCCGAGAATGGCACGGTAATGAGTACCAGGCGCCGGAGGGAGCGACAGGAAGCCCTGACCTTTTTCTATGACGAGTGGGATTATCATATTGCCGATTATCGCGCGCGCTGGTGCCGGCTGCGCGAAATTATGCTCAGCGGTGATGCGGGCGAGTTTTTTGCCAAGACGTTAGGTGACTATGTCGCCCTCACCCCGGCCATCAAGGCCGAGTTTCAACGCATCCGACCCGAGCAGTACCGACTCGTGCGCGGGCTTGAGGACGGCGAGGAGTTTGATCTGAACGCGGTGGTGACCGCGGTCAGCGACCGCCGGGCGCGGCTTGCGCCCTCGCCCAAGGTCTACACCACCAAACGCCAGACCGAGCGGGATGTTGCGGCCCTGTTTCTGTTGGATATGAGTGCCTCAACAGACGAACCCGTGGTGCCGCTGCCGCCCACGTATAGTCAGGACGACCCGGACGATTGGCTGGCCGCGTGGAAGAAAAAACCCGCGACGCTGCCGCCCAAGCCACGTCGCATTATTGATGTCACTAAAGAAGCCCTGGTTTTGATGGCGGAAGCGTTGGAAGAGATCGGCGATGCCTACGCGGTCTACGGTTTTTCCGGTCAGGGCCGCGACAATGTCGAGTTCTATCACGTCAAATCCTTCACCGAATCTCTCTCTCCGACCATTAAGGGCCGGATCGGTGCGATTGAACCCAAGCGTTCGACCCGGATGGGCCCGGCCATTCGTCACTCCCTGGAAAAGCTCAAAGATATCGCCTGTCGGGTCAAGCTCCTGGTCCTGCTCAGCGACGGCTTTCCCCAGGATATGGACTATGGCACTGACCGGCGTTCAGCCACCTACGGCATTCAGGACACCATGATGGCGCTGCGGGAGGCCGACCAGGCCGGCGTGCTGACCTTCTGTCTGACCATCGATAAGGCCGGCCATGATTATCTGCGCGACATGTGCGCGCCCTCCCGCTATATGGTCCTCGAAGACGTGACATCCCTTCCCACGGAATTGCCAAAAGTATATCAACGCTACATCCGGCCTTGGCAGACCTGAGCCATGCAGAAAGAGCCGAGGTCACAGCGCGTATAAAAGGATGGAGGACAAACATGGATATTCAGCAGAGTGTAGCGGTCGTCACCGGTGGCGGTTCCGGCCTGGGCGAAGCAACGGCGCGGACGCTGGTGGCCCGGGGGGCCAGCGTGGCGATACTGGACCTGAGTAAATCGAACGGCACCGCCATTGCCCAAGAACTCGGAGAAAACGCCACGTTTCTCGAAGCGGATGTGACCAACGACGATCAATTGGCGGCCGCCATGAGCCGGGCGGTCGAACACTTCGGTGCCATTCATATCGCGGTCAACTGTGCCGGTATTGCCACCGCGGGTCGGACCCTGGGCAAGGGCAACGAGCCGCTCAATCTCGGACCGTTCCGCAAAACCATTGAGGTCAACCTCATCGGCACGTTTAACGTGATTCGTTTCGCCGCCGCGCATATGGCGAAAAACGCGCCGCGCGACGACGGCGAGCGGGGCGTTATCATTAACACGGCCTCGGTGGCGGCCTTTGACGGACAGATCGGCCAGGCGGCCTATTCGGCCTCAAAAGGCGGCGTTGTCGGCATGACGCTGCCGATTGCCCGCGACCTGTCCCGCACCGGGATACGCTGCTGTACCATCGCGCCGGGGATTTTTGAGACGCCGATGCTGATGGGGCTGCCCGAGCCGGCCCGGCAGGCGCTCGGGGCCAGCGTGCCCTTTCCGCAACGTCTGGGCCGTCCGGCAGAATATGCCGCCCTGGCCTGCCAGATCATCGAGAACGCCATGTTAAATGGTGAAACCATTCGGCTCGACGGTGCCATTCGCATGGCGCCCAAATAGCCGACCCCCAAGCGGGCAGGATGCCCGCACTCCCAGAAAATTGTTCGTGGCTTACAAACGCAAGGACGCCTTCTATAAAAAAGCCAAGCAGGAGGGCTATCGCTCCCGCGCGGCGTATAAACTCCTGGAACTCAACCGTACCTGGCGCTTTTTGCGCTCGGGGAACTGGGTCATTGATCTCGGAGCGTGGCCGGGCGGCTGGGTCCAGGTCGCAGCCAAGGCGGTCGGGCCGTCCGGGCGGGTGCTGGGCATAGACTTGGTCAAGCTGGAGCCCCTCCCGCTTGCCAACGTCACCCTGGTGCAAGGCGATGCCACCGACCCGGAGCAGCAGCAAGCCCTCCTCGCCACACTGGGTCGCCCGGCCGATGTCGTCCTCTCGGACATGGCGCCCAAGCTGAGTGGGGTGCGTGAGGCCGATGACGCCCGCGTCTCCGCCTTATGCCAGACCGCTCTGAGCTGCTGCGGCCCCCTGTTGAAGCCAGGCGGCACCTTATTCCTCAAAACCTTTATGAGCGCAGAATATCAGCCTTTTGTCACGACGTTACGCTCCGCCTTTCAGACGGTCAAAACCTCCCGCCCGGAAGCGACGCGCAAGGGCTCGGCCGAAGTTTATGTGCTGGCGAGCGGCAAGAGAAAGACGGTTTGACAGCCTGTCAGGGCTAGGATATGACCGACGGGCTCTTCCCTATCTGGAATGACAATCCATCCCAAGGACAATCGCTATGTGGCATGCTCCGTTTCTGTGGCTGAGTGTCTTGCTCTTCCTCTGCGGCCCGACCTGGGCGGGGCCGGAAATCCGTACCTTGGACACCCCGAATCGACTGCTCTTTTCCGGTTTCTCTTCCGCCTTATCGACGCTGGGCGATGTGAATGGCGACGCCATCCCCGACTATATTGTTGGCGCGTACGAGCAGACCTGGGACGAGAATAACCATCAGGGCCGGGCCTTTATTTTCGACGGTCAGACCGGCGATCTCTTACTGGAACTGGACGACCCGCATCCTCAGGCAGATGCCGCATTCGGATTTTCTGTTGCCGCGGCTGGCGACGTGAATCAGGACGGCGTACCAGATTGTATTATTGGTGCTTTCGGTCAGGGCGAAGCCGGTAGCGCGGAGACGCTGGTCTTTGGCTGGACCGCCGAGGACGGCAGCGAATACAACGTGAGTAAACGCGTGGGCAGTGGACAGGCCTTTGTCTTTAGTGGCCACGACGGGCAGCTCCTCCGCTCCCTCGAAGCACCCCAGCAAAGCGCGGGCGCGGGGTTTGGCTGGTCCGTCGCCTCTGCCGGGGATCTGAACACAGATGGGATTCCCGAGTTCATTGTGGGCGCGCATAGCCAGGACCACGAAGGCCGGGCGTTTGTCTTCAGTGGCCGCGATGGCACTGGCCTCCACACCCTCGCTCCTCCACCCGATTCTGGCGCCGAAGGTTTTGGCTGGACGGTCAACTCGACGGGCGACCTGAACCACGATGGCATACCGGATATCGCTGTCGGTGCGCCCTACTCCACTGTCGAGGGTCGGAGCACGCAGGGGCGGGCCTATGTGTATAGCGGCGCGGATGGCAGCTTGCTGTACCCCATCGATCACCCCCAGCCGCAGGCCGGCGCGTCGTTCGGCTGGTATGTCACATCGGCCGGAGATCTGAATGAGGATAGCGTCCCGGACCTGCTTATTGGTGCGCCCTATCAGGATGTCGGGGCAGTCGCCGCCCAGGGGGCGGCCTTTGCCTTTAGCGGGACCGACGGGACCCTCCTGCTGACTTTCCACGACCCGGCCCCCCGCCCCTCGGCCGGGTTTGGCTGGATCATGTCTGCCATACCGGACGTGAACATGGATGAGATCCCCGAAATCCTGGTCGGCGCCCCATTTCAAAGGGTCGATGAGTTTTACGTCCAGGGAGAAGTCTTTCTCTATAACGGTCGCGACGGCCGCCATTTGATTACCTTTGACAACCCCTACCCGCACCAGGGTTCGATGTTCGGCTATGCGCTGGCCTCACCCGGCGATATTAACGCCGACCACATCCCGGAGTTTGTTTTCGGGGCGCCAGGTCAACACATCCGGGATAAGCCGGCCGTTGGCCGTGCTTTTCTGTTTGTGTCCCAGCGCTAGGGGGATACAGAGTAAACGTGGCCAGCAACGGCATATCTGTCGGAGGGGAGGTGTACTCTGTGGAGAGAATTGACAAAGGAACGTCCGGGTTCCTAGAATGCGCTCACTCATCGTGAGTCAATAGGGAGGCGATCATGGGAAAGTCCATCCTGACTCTATCTCATCTCTACGGCAGCGGTGGCAGTCTGATTGCCCGTGAGCTGGGTCGGCGTTTGAGCTGGACGGTCTGGGAAAAAGAGATCGTGCGGCAGATTGCCTCGCAGTATCAGGTCGCGGAAGACTATATTGACGCAAAAGACGAGCGGGTAGACTCCTTTATTGAGCGTATGGTCGGTCTGTTCGGCCTGGGTGGCTTTGAGTCCGCCTATGATATTCCGCCGCCGCTGTGGCTCAACGATGCCCAGCTCGTCCGCATGACCAAAACCATCGTTGAGGAAGTGGCTCAAAAGGGGAATGCCATTCTGGTGGGCCGTGGCGGGAATCGTATTCTTGAGCACCATCCCAAGGCCCTGCACGTGTTCCTGCACGCGCCGCTCGAAGCGCGGATTGAGCGTGTGATCCAGGCCGAAGGCCTGGGCCGAGACCAAGCCCGGCAGCGGATTGCCGGTATGGACAAACTGCGGGCAGATTACGTCCACACCTTCTACCACGGCGACTGGCGTGACCCGAGCCACTATACCCTGCTGCTCGACTCCAGCCGCTGGGGAGACGAGGGGGCTGCCGACCTGATTCTGTGGGCCCTGGAGCATACCCCCTAACGCCACCACCGGGAGTGACTCATGCAGCCTGTCCCGACCTTTCTCAACACCGATAGCGATCTGCTGTGCGCTCCGATCCTGCCCGTTATTGCCGAGCAGGCCGCCCACGCCGACCGGACGCGCAGCGTCGATCCGGACGTGATTGCCGCCATCAAAAACACCGACCTCATTCGGGCTTCAGCCACGCGCAATATCGGCGGGGTCGAGGCCAGTATCGGGGCCATCGCCCAGGAGTTGGAAGCCGTGGCCGGGGCCTGTGCTTCAACCGCCTGGTGTCTATGGAACCACTTGTGTGTGTTCCACTTTATCTGCGGTCAACTCGGTCCGGACGGTAGCAGTGTCCTGCGGCAGATGGTCGCCCAGCGGGAATGGGTCAGTTTTCCCGCAGGGGCGGGCACCAGCGTCCACGGCAAAATTGAAGGGGAAGACCTGATCCTCAACGGTCGGGCCAGTTTCGCCTCGGGTTCTCGTTACGGGGATTGGACCGCCTGTCTGTTTGCGCTTGATCGCGAGACCCAACAGCCTGACGAAAAGCCGGATCTGCGTTTTACCGTTGTCCGGACCGATACTCAGGGCGTGTCCGTTGACCCAACCTGGCTCTCGATGAGCCTGAGGGCCTCGGCCACCGATCACGTCAATTATGAGGCCGTGACTGTTCCGGCTGCGTTGATCCGGTCTTTTCCCCTAGACTTTCGGGTCCAATTTCGAGATCCGGATCACCCTATGGTCGCGCACCGCTATCGTGAGGACTGGGTTGCGGTGTCCGATCTCTGGCTCGGCGCGCAGGCGGTCGGGATCGCCTCGGCTGCGTTGGCGGAAGTCTGCCAGGGGCTGAGCGGCCGGGTGGCCATTTTTGGGGTGAAAGTCGCCGAACGGCCCGCGGTCCAGCTCAACATCGGTCAGGCCGGAGCCGCTATCAGCTCGGCCCGTGCAGCCGTCCTGACGGGCTGTGCGGAAACGGACGCGCGGATCGAGGCGGGTATTATCCCCACGGAGACGGACTATCTACGCCAGCTTGGCTATAGCATGACGGCGATTCGGCTGTGTGACGAAGCCATGCGCCTGCTCCTGCGCGTCCAGGGCGGTAACGGCTTGCGCGAAGGCGGCTCTTTTGAGCGCCGCTATCGCGACTTTCAGGCCATGCCGTTGCATATCAACGCCCATCCCGACCGGGTCTCGGAACTGGTTGGGAAACACCTGTTAGGCGTGGACAACGACGCCCCGTTTCAGTAGAGGCGCCGCATGCGCCGTCCCTCCTAGAAAAACACCGTCAACCCGCTACGGACCTTGATGCCGTAACCGGACACCATATTGGTATCGGCAATTCCCGGCCCGCCGCCGCTCCGAGGGCACCTCCTGTCTCTACCGACTTCACGCCGGAGACAGGAGTCTGTCGCAAACTGCGTCTCTCGCCAGTCGGTATCGGCGAGATTGAGCACATCAAAGGACACCTCAATGTTGCGCCACCGGTAGCGCACCAGCAGGTCGATCAGGGTATAGCCCCGCGCAACCACACTCCGATCTTCATTGGCGGCTCGGTCATCCAGAAAGCGCACCCGCAGGGCGGCAGAGAAATTCTCAATCGGGTAGGCCGTCAGCCCTCCGTTCATCAGCAAAGTCGGAGCCAGGGGAATGGCCTCGCCCGTAACGCGAAAGCGGGGGTCGCTATAGGTCAAGTCGTAGTCAAGCAGCAGCCAGGGCAACACTTCGGCCCGGAGTTCGATATCCACACCCCAGCGGCGTGTGGGGCCCCGCTGTTCGGTCGTGCCCTCGTCACCCACAAAGACCAACTCGCTACCCAGGTCGAGCCACCACAGCGAGGAGGCCAACTCGACCCGGTTATACAGCCTGGTGCGCGCCCCGATTTCCGTGCCGGTCGAGCGCGCCAGCCCGCTGCCTCCAGGCTGGACCGCATCCCGGGCATCGTTGGAATGATAGCCCATTCCAAAATTGAGAAAGAGGTCGGTCTGGTGCCAGAGGCTCGCCGGGTTGGTAAAGGGCGAGAGAATCAGACTGGCCTTTGGGCTGACAATGCCGTCGGTCGTATTACCTTGGAGCCGCGGAGTGTCCGTCACCTCGTGCGGGGACCGATCATCAACATCAAAGACAAACACGTCACCGCGCAGGCCGACGATGAGCCGCAGCCACTCACGTATAAACAGCTCGTGCTGGGTGTAGCCGCTGAAGGCATTCTCCCAGACCTCGGCTTTCTGGGTGGTGAAAAAGCGTTGTCGCCGCTGCTGCCGAAACAAGCCGACGTCGGCGTTATCGTTACGCGTCTCAAAACCCACGGTGCTCTCAAGCGGCACGGTGCCAAGTGTCCACACCCGATGATAATGCGCCCGACCACCAAACAGTACGCGGCTATCGAGTTGTTCAATGCCATCGCCCCGCACCGGGTCACCGCTGAAAAAAGTAAAGTTCGAGAACATGCGCAGGCGGTAGCGGCTGAAGTAGAGCTGCACAAACCAGCTTTCCTCCGAGTTTGGGGTTGCCGTATAGATGAGATTCACGTTTTCCCGGTCTGAGCGTCCGCCCTCGGTCGAGTCGAGCGAGCCGAACCGGTCCAGCCGTCCGCTCCTGACCTCTCGGAGTGGAATCTGGCCCGAGGCGTCCCAATCTCCAGTATACAGCGAGGTCCACAGACTCAGCTTCGAGGTCGGGCTCGGCTTGAGGCTAAACTTGCCGAAGAAATTGTATTTGACAAAATTCTCACCGTGTCTGAACGGCCCATCGGTGAAGTAGACTTCGTTGGCGACCAGACTCTGCACCGGCCCGAGGCGCGGCGACAGGATGCCGACATAGCGCATGGTGTTGAAAGACCCGCCGACGGCGCGGAGCGAGTTTTCGACAGTATCTTCTTTGGTCACAAAGTTGACCGCGCCCGAGTTGGCAAAATTCCCGGCGTCCGCAAAATAGGGGCCTTTGCGATAATCAATGGACTCGACCACCTCGGGGATCAAAAAATTGAGGTCCGCATAGCCCTGACCGTGGGCATGGCTGACCATATTGACGGGGATACCGTCAACACTGATGGCCACGTCAGTACCATGGTCATTATCAAACCCGCGCAAGAAGTATTGCATGGCTTTGCCGCCCCCGGCGTGCTGGCCGGCCACAAATCCGGGCAGGTTATTGAGCATTTCCCAGGCTGTGTTATGTGGCCGGACGGCAAAATCTTTTTCGCGCACCCGAGTTTCGGTGGCCGCGCTGACCGGACGGCGCTCGGTGACAGTAATCAGCGGCAGCCGTGCCGTTGGCCCGGCAGGGGGCTCGGCTTCCTGAGGACTGGTGATGTCGTGGCCATAGCCCATCCCTGCCGTCCACAGCAGCACAATGATGCAGCACACCCAACCGGACAGACGGTGCAGGGCAGGGCGCTTTTCTTCAGGTGTCAGGTATCTGTAGTGGTTCGTTTCTTGCATGGCTAATGTAAAACCTCCTGCTCTCCGGCCTCGTCTGTATCATAAGTCGTCGCGGTTGGCGCACGTAGTCAGGGAATAATCACAAAGTTCTGGAGCGACTCTTCCCACCGTAGACTTTTGTTTTCCCCCGCCCTGGGGAAATCCGGAATGGGAAACGTCCCACTTAACCCCTGCCGGAACGGCACCCCAAAGGTCGTTACCCGCACCGTGGTATTGGCAAACTCCTGCCCGTCAATCAGCGCCCGCACCGTATGCGTCCCCGGCCCCAGGTTGTTCCAGTTCCACAAGAGACTGAAGCCGTTGTCAGCATCACCACAGACATTGCGGGTATCCTCCCGTGTGGTTCCATAGCCTGCTTGCAGCGGCATCCCGTCCAGTTCAATGACAATCTCACTGGCCTCACACGCCCAGCCCGAGATGACGCCCAGCCCACTCTGGGCCGACCCCAACGACGGGTTTTCTAATATGGCGCTCACGCCCGCCACCCGGTTGTATCCTCCGCCGGTATTCGGCTGTCCGTCAGTGATGATGAAGTTCTGGAGTGATTCTTCCCACTGGACGACGGTGGCCTCGTCGGAGGTGGGGAAGTCGGGCAGGTCGAATAGACCGCTCGCCCCTCGTAAGAATTCTTCCCCAAAGGTCGTCACGCGTACAGTTGTGTTGGCAAACTCCTCTCCATCAACCAGCGCGCGAACCATGTGCTCCCCGGGTCCTAAGTTGTTCCAGTTCCACAACAGACTGAAACCGTTGTTCGCATCGCCACAGACACTGCGGGTATCCTCCCGTGTGGTGCCATAGCCCGCTTTCAGTGGCGTCCCGTCCAACTCAATGACAATCTCATTGGCGTGGCACGCCCAGCCCGATATGACGCCCAGCCCGCTCTGGAAGGAGGCGGCCCGGGGATTCTCCAGGGTCACTGGGGAGGCGAAATCCGTTGAGAACACGGCGACGTCGTCGATCGTCCAACCGTCCGCAGTCACCCTGGCGTCGGACAATAGCTGGAAACCGATCTCTATCGGCTGTCCGACAAAGGGAGTCAGGTCAATCTCCGCCTGTTGCCACACGGCCCGGCCGGAGAAAGACGCCACGTTCCTCCACCGGCCGTTCGCCTGTACCCAGACGTTCCCCATGTCGCCATTGCCAAAGTCGTACCGATGCCAGAAGGTCAGGGTTGCGCTCCTGCGTCTGGTCAGATCAATAGTCGGAAGAAACAGGCTACTGTTCTGGTCATTCCGGTAATTGCCACTCGGGCTGTCCGTCCAGGCGTACGCACCGCTCCGTGAAGAAGCCCTGGATAGAGCCCAGGGCAAGTTCCTATCCCAGCCGTTTATGCCGCTCTCCATATTGTCGGCAAACAAGCGATCGTTGCGTCCAGCCTGAGTCACCGTGAACGTCCACCCGTCAATCGTCAACCTGCCAGTCCGGGCAGCGCGGCTGGAATTGGCCGCAACCGTGTAACGGACACTGCCGGCCCCGCTCCCCGTACCTCCAGACGTGATGCGGAGCCACTCCGCGTGGCTTGTGGCGGACCAACGACAATCGCTCGTTGCTTCAACCTGCACACTGGCTCCGTCTCGCCCCGATCCAAAGATATGAGAGGAGGCAGACAGAAAATCGATGCAGGTGCGGAAAGTGTCAGGATCCGTGCTGATGGTCACGCGGTATCCAGTGGTATAGGCTGCGTCGATGGAGACCTGGAGGCCGGTCTCCACGTCGGTAAAAATCTCGCCGACTGTCCACATTGCCCCTTCGTCGTTCGGGTCGCCGTTGTTGTCGATGTCTACGACTTGGGCCAGCCGGTCTTCTAACGTGGTATCGACTTTATGGATGACAATCGCTTCGTCCGGGATTCCGTCATCGTAGCCGGCAAACAGGCGTGCCTCGACGGTGTAGAAGTCGGTGGGCGAGTCCCCGATGGGAATCTGGGCCATCAGGTAGCCCTCAGCGCCGGGTTTGGCTAACCGTTCAAGGGTAATGGTGCGGGTGCTGTTGGGCGCGGCCACATACTTCCGATCCGGGGGAATCCAGCCCAGAAAGTCCTTATGGTAGGCGATAGTATGCACGCCCAGATAGCCGTAGCCAGGATGCGGATCAAGCGATTGTCCGCCGCTCATAACATCCCACTCAGAGTCATAGGTAGTGAGACTAAATTGGGGATCATCCTGGCCATAGGGACCGGAGGAATGCTGTAAGCCCATGGCATGACCCATCTCGTGCGCCCAGACTTCCTGTCTTTCGTGTGCCCGCTCCGGCAGCCAGGTGATCCCCCAGAAGCGCGTCTGCCTATCCTTGCGAAACCGCCGCGTGCCGCCATAGGCGCGCCGCTCATCGAGGTCCTGATTAAAGACCAAGTTGATGTGCTCAAAATCTGGAAAAAAGACGTCCCTATCAGCCGCAGCAGTACAGTCTTCGGCGGCTCTCTCCAAATTCGCCTCTTCCTCTCCATCCCCGTCTGTGTCAGACACGTAATACGCACGGGGCCGGGGCAGGTTGTACCAGCCCGCCACTACACTGCCATTCAGGTCGGGGAGGTTCTCGTCAGAGACCTCCCGCCAATAATGCCCCAGGCCGGGATAGAACCTCCCCATCATCTGCTCATAATGATCGACCGGATGCGGAGTGATATTTCTCGCATCCCTAAACCGACACAGGATGGTCACCCACGCCTGAGAGCCACGCACATGAGAATCGGTCTGGGTGGCCGGGAGGGCCGATCTGGGCGGGGAGGGCTCATCAAGGAATAAGTCGGAGGCGAAGGTCCTCCCCGGTGTGTCGGTCAAGGGTAACGGAGCCAGCTCAATGGAACGGACTCGGAACTGTGGCGGGTCGTGCTCCCATACCCCCATGACCGTCACCCGCTTGCGGTTCAACGTCACCGGACCGCCGAGCGGCTGCATGAGTTCGATATCAATCAGGAGTTCGTATCGCTCGCCCGAGTCTTCAGTCAACTCGTAGGTGATTTCAGAGGCAAGGCCGGACTCGGTCGGATAATCGGCGACGGTGAAGCTGAACCAGCCGGTGAGGGTCTGGTCCTGTGCCGCGGCGGGCGATACTCCCAGCAGGAACAGAACCAGACAGATTGTGACGCGCGCGGGGAGGGGAAGGTTCACTAGTCCCTTTCATACCCCCGAGAGGGACGAGTTCCCTACAAGGTCAGGGTGAAGTCTTCAATCAAGAGTCCCGGCAACCGGCTGCTGCCTGTTGAGCGGGCATGATAGGTGTTGGGATCGAGCAGATAGTCACGCTCGGCGGTGATGCCAATCAGGTTCGTCCCCAGCATGCGGTAGAGCGATTCGTCAAACCGCATCACGTTGAGCGGCGCTTGAATTTCGCCATTTTCCACCCAGAAGGTGGCAAACCGGGTCATACCGGTCATACGGCAGGCCGCCCGGTCCGAATAGTTCAGATACCACAAATTGTTGATATAGATGCCGGTATCCAGTTGCGTCAGCAGCGTGTCCTGAGTCAACTGCCCTGCGGCCATATCAATGGATTCGGCCGCCTCCCAACTCGATGCCCCATTGGTTGCCACACCATATTCCTTGGCAGACCGGGGCGACACCAGACAGTCTCCCCGGCGGCCGTGGGTGATGAGGCGAACGTGGTCCGGTTTCCGAAAGCCGTCCTCCTGAAAGTTCGGAGCGACTCCGTCACGCGTATTTTCAATAAGCGTGACCGCAGGGTGTAGCTCCGCTCCCTCCTGTGTCATCTTGATCAGCGGTGTTTGTTTCGTCTCTTGTTCCTTGAGGCCGAATCCACCCCAATTCAGCAAGTCCATAATTTCACACACGGCCGAGGGCGCGAGATACACTCGGTAGCGGCCCGGTGTAATGGTCTTGGCCGGCATGGAAAGCGTGGCCAGTTGCTGGGCTGCGGTATCGACCTTGTGTTGAAAGACGTTCGGACTCCACACAAAGCCGGCATCCGCCGTTTTCACCGCTTTGTCTCCACTAAGATAGAAACTCCAGTCCACACTATAGGTATAGGTAGAGAACCAGTTGCGCTGGCCAAAGGAATTGGCAAATCCCGCGTGTATGCCGCCGGCCGCGTAAAAGCCAACCAGGTCTCGCCCATGTCCGGCTTGCAGGACGGCGTCGACAATCATCCCGCGTTCTTCCGGTAGTCGGTTTTCGCCGTGGTGTTCGCTCGATTGGACTTCGGTCGCGTACAGCAAATGCGGGTCTTCGGGCAGATAGGGAAGCTGGGCACGCAGGCTGTCTAACAGGTCGCGAGCATGCTGACTGTCCACGGTAAAGTCGCCGCACAGGCTGATATCCCCGGCTGCGTGGCGCTGCCCGACAATGAGTTCAATGGCGATGGAACGTTGCGCCACCGTTCCCGCCTGACGGATGGCACTGTGATTGAAGCGGACGAAGTCCGAGTCCTCGGCCGCGAAATTGCACAGCGCGTGCTCCTCTCCGGTCAGGTGGCCGATGATGAAGTCGGCAAGCTGGTAGAAATACTCCTGCATCTTCGTGGGTCTTTTGGGTTCTTTGGGTCCCCAGAATCCTTAGGGTCTTTGGGGTTGCCGTGACTCAACTGACTCTTCTTTATTCTTTCTCACCCCCAAAGACCTCAACGTCAGAGAACACGCAGGCCGGGGCGGCATGCCCAACGCGGATGACCTGATTGGGCTCGCCCTTGCCGCAGAACGGGGTGCCGAGCACCTCATAACTGTCCAAGTTGCCGACCATGGCCAAGCTGCGCCAGAACGTGGCCGATACCCCTCGATAGTTTGGTTTTTTGACCACCGTTGTCAGCCTGCCGTCTTCGATCAGTTGGCCCCACTCGCAGCCGAACTGGAACTTGTTGCGTGAATCATCAATGGACCAGGAACAGTTGGTCTTCATATACACGCCCCGCTCGATAGCGCCGACCATGGACGAAAAATCGGACGCTCCCGGTTCCAGATTCAGATTCGCCATGCGGTCAATCGTCGGCCTGTTCCACGTAGTGGCGCGGGCGTTGGCAACGCCGGGCATGCCCAGCCGCGCCTGTGAGACTGCCCCGCCCAGCCCACGCAGCAGACGGCCGTTCTTGATCAGATATTCCTTCCGGGCGGGCTGGCCGTCGTCGTCGAATTGATAGCTGGCATACTGTTCGGGTCGGGAGGGATCAAAGGTGATATCCAACAAGTCCGAGCCGTACTGGTAGGTGCCGAACATGTCCGGCGTCACAAAGCTGGTACCGGCATAGTTCCGCTCATCCCCAAGAATGCGATCAAGCTCAAGCGGGTGGCCGATCGACTCATGAATCTGAAGCATCATCTGATCCGGGGCGAGAAGAACGTCCATCCGTCCGGCCGGACAATCGGGCGCACTCAGGAGTTGGACCGCCTCGGCGCTGAGTTGCGGCGCGACCGCATAAAATCCGGTCTGGTCCAAGACTTCCAGCCCCCCCTGGCGGCAATAGCCGCGTCCGCCGAAGGTCCGCGTGTGTGTCTCTGTCCCGGCGTTGGCGGTGACGCTCAGCATCGGGACGGTATAGCAGCCCCGCTGATAGATACGGGAATCACTATTCGTGATATACAGCGTGTCGCTCTGCGTATGCCACAGGCTGGCCTCCCAATCGACAATCCGCTCGTCCTTTTTTTTGTGGGGGGAGTGCCCCCCAAGCCCCCTCTGCAGACGGGCGCTCTCCTGCTGGAGCAGCGCGATTTTATCAGCCAGGGAGACAGTGTCCCAAGCGACAGCTACCGGCGTCTCATACTCACCCTGCGGATGGGCAAAGCCCACCTGAGAGAAGTCCGTCACGCTGCCCTCCGCGCTACGTTGCGCCCACCCCTCGGCGTGTTCGAGCGCGCGACTCAATCCCGTCTCAGTCAAGTCGCTCGTCCCGGCATAGCCGCAGCCACCCTGATGGATGACTGTCACCATGGCCCCCAGGTCGTCGCCGTTCGACACGGGCTGTAAGACATCCTGACGGATCGCCAGTGACTCTGAGCGCTCGCGCACGATGCGGAACGAACAGAAATCGACGCGTGGCATGATGCGCCGAAAGCGCTCGGCTATCTGCTCGTGTTGCTGCTCCATGCCTCCTCTGCCCCGGTTACGCCGAATCGTTTCCTTCCGTATTCAGAACCACTTCATGGATTTCCAGCACATTTGCGCCGGCAAACATTTCCGCGGGCGGGCGGTTGCTATGGGCGATACGGAAGGATTCGCTTTTTGTCCAGTCCCAAAACGCCTGCTCGCTCTCCCAATAGGTCTGGACCAGATAAAACCCCTGCTCTTCTTTCTCTTCCCACTCCCCTGTCTGGTGGTTGAACCGACGCTGGACCGGTCGCATCACCAGGTTTTTGATAAACCCTGGAGACTGATCAATCAGATGGGCTCGGTGCCGAAACCGATCCTCAAAGTCTGCTTCATGTCCTTCAGCAACAGGAATCCGATTCGTGACAACAAACATCGTATGTGCTCCTCCACTCCACATCAGAGTAATACAGCTTCACTGTAAAAGAGTTACCAAAGAGATGGAAGCACTCCCTGGGCGGTAACGCAGCAGGAGAACGCAGAAAGTAGCGTCGGCCCGAAGCCTTCGGACCGGTGCCGTTCGTTTCTCTATAATAACCTGAGACACGGGCAGCCGCTTGCACGGTTGCGTTCAACGCGAAAAAGCAATACAGTCCTATCAGGAAGAAAGGGAGTGGAGACAGTTGCTCCCCTGTCGAGTTGAGCTGGTTCGCACGATCATAAGCCCTGGGGACCTTCTCATATGGTTCTCAGGGCTTTGTACGTTTCAGGAGGTCTTCCTCCCCCAGAAAGGATATAGTATGAAAATCTTTGTTGGTAATCTTCCCTTCAGTACCACGCAGGAAGAGCTCGAAGCCCTCTTCAGCGAATCAGGCGCAGTGGCCTCGGTCAATATCATTACCGATCGGTTCTCTGGAAAATCGCGAGGATTTGGCTTTGTCGAAATGGAAAATCAAGACGAGGCACAGGCGGCAATAGAGCGCCTGAACGGCAATGAAATGCAAGGCCGGCCGCTGACTGTCAACGAAGCCCGCCCGCAAAGAGAACGCTCACGAGGCCCGAGGAGGGATGGCGGCGACCGCAATTGGTAGAAAGAGTAAACGTGTCCAGCATCTGCATGTTTTTGGAGGACACAGTTCCTCTTTAGAGGAAAACGGCGCTTGGCTTCTCAGGAGGAGTCCCATGATTAGGGCAAAGGACGGTGATACCGTCCGCGTTCAGTATACCGGCAGACTCGACGATGGGTCAGTCTTCGACTCCTCCGTGGAGCGTGAGACCTTGCAATTTACCATTGGCAAAGGCCAGGTGCTCCACGGGGTTGAGCAGGCCGTCATTGGGATGCGTCCTCAGGAATCAAAAACAGTCCTCGTTCCGGCTGCGGAGGCCTACGGCCCGCACCGGGACGAAATGACCACTCAGGTCCAGCGCAGTCAATTTCCGAAGAGCGTTGAACTGAAAGTTGGCCAGCGCCTCCAAATCAACCAGAAAAATGGACAATCGATAGCAGTCTCAGTCCTTGGGCTGTCCGACTCGACCGTCACGCTCGATGCCAACCATCCTCTGGCGGGCAAAGACCTGACGTTTGATCTGCAACTCGTCGAGATCACCTGATCCCTCCTCCAGACGTAGGCAACAAGCCGGCTCGCGCCGCCTGGTCCGTGAGCGGATAGGCGCTCTAGTAGGCGCGCGCTGCGGTCATTATCAACGAAAGAGGAGGCAGGCCATGCTGCAGCAAATATTTCACGTCAACATCGTGGTGGAGGATCTGGACAGAACGCTCGCGTTTTACTGCGATGTGCTGGGCTTTTCCGTGGTCTACGGCGAGGTCACGACCGACGATCCCATCATCGCCAGAGGTTTTGGCTACGAGGGGAACGGTCGAATGCGCTGGGCGCTCATACGCCTCGGTGACGACGAGGATGCGCTGCTCATCGACGTCGAGCAATGGATCGAGCCCGCGATGACGGGCCGGTCTTACCCCGAGTGCAGCAACAACGGGATCGGGCGCATCGCGCTCAAAGTCGGCGACATCGACAAGGCCTACGGCGATCTAAAGGACAAGGGCGTGGCGTTTCTCTCGCCCCCGCAGACGCTGCACTTCCCGGACTTCGGCGACTTCAAGTTCTGCTGCTTCCGGGATCCGGACGGTATCGTTCTCGAGCTCGTCGAAGTCTGAGCGGCGGATCGCGCGGGGCGGCGTAGCGCCTGGCAACCCGCAACGAAGTGATCGCCAGCATGGAACTCCGCCAGAAAGTCGGGACGCTGACCGCCCAGGCCCTGCCGGTCACGCCCTACGACCCGGACATCAATTACCGTAGGGTGCGCTGGAAGTGGTGGGGCATGGGGGTCGAATGAAAAGTCCTCGCGTCCGTCGGCGCTCGGTGATGAGATAGATACGACAAGACCCCGAGGAGATCAGCCCTCGGGGTCTTACGTTCACTGACGAATCGCCAGATTTGACAGTCAAGAGTTGGCTCCTCGGGTTGGACTCGAACCAACAACCCATCGGTTAACAGCCGATTGCTCTGCCGATTGAGCTACCGAGGATCAAAAGAGTAAGTGTGTCCTCCAATACGCATACAGATCCGGGCACGTTTACTCTTTAAGAGCCAGGCAATATTGCCAGCGCAGTTGTAGCAAAGGAAAAAATAAGAGTAAAGGTGGGATTACATCTCTCGCCGGCCCTCAATCGCCCGACCGAGGGTGACCGCGTCGGTGTATTCCACATCGCCGCCCATCGGAATGCCGTGGGCGATCCGACTCACCTGGACACCCAGCGGCTTAATGACCTTGGCCAAATATAATGCGGTCGCCTCTCCTTCGACATTTGGGTTGGTCGCAATAATGACCTCCTTCACCGTACCAGAGCGCAGACGGTCCAGGAGGGGGGCAATCTTGAGTTCGTCCGGCCCAATACCGTCAAGCGGGGCTAACACGCCGTGCAGGACATGATAGCGACCCGTATATTCGTGCGAGCGTTCAACGGCCATCAGGTCGGCCGGTTCCTCGACGATGCAGATCGACTCGGTATTCCGCTGCGGATCGTTACAAATGGCGCACCGGTCGCCCTCGGCTAGCCCAAAGCATTCCTGGCACAGGGTGGTCTCGGTCTTCACCGCCCAGATGGCCTCGGCCAGGCTTTCGACATAGTCCCGCCCCGCGCCCAGGATGAACATGGCCAGGCGCGTCGCAGTTTTCTCTCCAATCCCCGGCAGTCTTCCCAACTCTTGGACTAGACGAGCCAGAGCGGGGGTCAGCGTCGTCATAAAGAGTAACCGTGTTCTCCAATAAAGATGCGGATGCTGGATACGTTTACTCTTTTACATCCCTCGTCGTCAATGCGCTCACGCGTTCAGCCCGGGAATCTTGAGTCCTCCGGTGACTTTCCCCATTTCAGTGGCCATCATGCTCTGGGCTTGCCGAATGCCCTCGTTCACCGCGGCAGTAATGAGGTCTTGCAGCATTTCGACATCATCGGCTGAGGCCACGGCTGGGTCAATGCGCAGCGCGACGAGTTCCAACTTGCCGTTCACCGTGGCTGTGACCATATTGCCGCCGGCCGAGGCCTCGACGGTCTTTTTCCCAGCGTCTTCCTGAATCTGGGCCAGTTTGGCCTGCAACTGCTGGGCCTGCTTCATCATATCTCCCATATTGTGTGCCATGCTGTGTCCTCCACTCTGCGACGAGGCGCAGTCTCCCGTGTCTAGCCGGTCCCGCTCGCTCTCGGCGTCCGCCTTTCCTGGATTTCTCCACCGAGGATGTCCAGAGCGGTTCTGACGAGCGGGTCTGCCGAGCCTGACGGGTCTTGGGCGCTCTTGGGCAGCCGAGCTCCCTCACCCGGTGGTGGGTTGAGTCCTTTTGTGGCCGGTCCGTGTTTTCCCTTTTGCACCTCAATGGTGAGCTTGCGTCCAAAAAACTGCTCGGCCGATTCCTCCAAAATAGTCCGATTCTCTTGCCGTGATAACTCTTTCAGATAGGGGTCCTTGTCCACTCCAACCTGCAAAGCCGTCGAGGTCACGTCGAGCAAATAGCCCGCCTTCAGCGCAAAAAAGAGAGAGATTTTCTTGCTCCGAACCATGGCCAGAAAGCCGTCCCACTGCTCGCCCTGTTCCAAGTGCTCTACGGTACTACTCGCAACAGGAGCCGACGCAGGAACAGCAGGAGGAGCAGGGGTGGAAGCTCGCTTTGCGTCGGTTGAGTCACTTGAGTCCTTTGGGTCCTTTGAGTCCTTGAGACCCGAAGACCCAACAGACTCAATAGACCCAACCGAGGCAGAAGGCCGAAAGCGCTGCTGTCTGGACGGGGCTGGACGGCTACTGCTGCTTCCGAATTCGTGTTGTAACTCTTCCAGTTTGGCCAGCGCTTCCTGAATCGGAAGAACCGGTGGCTGGCTGGCCAGCTTGACCAGCGCCATCTCAATGACGAGTTGGGTATAAGCCGACTTCCGCACGGCTTCTTCCGTCTCTAACAGAGAGGCAAAGAAGCGCTGGAGATCTTCTCGTGAGCGCAGGGCTGCCTGTTTGCGGACGATCTCAACCTCGTGATCGGGCAGGTCGGCCAGGACAGACACGTCAGAGCTCACTTTGGCAACAACGAGATCGTGAAAATGTTGGAGCAGATCGTGGCACAGCCGGCGCGGGTCATACCCGTATTGATACAGATCTCCCGTTAGCTGGAGCACCTGAGCTGGCTCTTCAGCCAGGATCGCTTCAACCACCCGGAACAGGGCCTGGCGGTCGGCGACACCGAGGGCGTTTCTGACCGCCGCCTCATCGACTCGGCCGTTACTCCACGCAACCACTTGGTCGAGGAGTGACTCGGCATCGCGTAGGCTCCCATCGGCCTCCCGCGCGAGTAGGGCCAGCCCGGCCTCATCGCATTCAAAGCCTTCTGCTTGTGTCAGATGTTCGAGTTGCTGTATGAGGTCGCGCAGGGCGATCCGCTTGAAGTCGTAGCGCTGGCAGCGAGACAGAATGGTCTGCAAAATTTTATGGGATTCGGTTGTCGCAAAAATGAATTTGACGTGCGCCGGCGGCTCTTCCAGCGTTTTCAGGAGGGCGTTGAAGGCGGCATTCGAGAGCATATGGACTTCGTCAATAATGACCACCCGAAAACGGCCCTTGGCCGGTCGGTACTGCACCCCTTCGGTCAAATCTCGAACATTGTCTACTCCGGTATGCGAGGCACCGTCGATTTCCAGGACATCAATGGCGCTGCCGTTCGTGATCTCCTCACACTGGCTACAGGCGTTACAGGGGTCTGGTGTTGGCCCCTGTTCACAATTCAAAGCCTTGGCTAGAAGCCGGGCGGTGGTTGTTTTCCCCACCCCGCGCGGCCCGGTAAACAGGAAGGCGTGCGCTACGCGCTCACTGCGAATCGCATTCCGCAAGGTGCGGGTAACATGTTCCTGCCCAATGACGTCATCGAACGTCTGAGGTCGCCACTTCCGGGCAAGAACGAGATAGCTCATAGCATCGCCAAGGGTTTGGGGTTGTCCGGTGTGTTACGCTGCGGTGTCACTTTACTGGCGTCAGTGGTGATAGCTAGGCTACCCTGCGGCACAGGGAGAGTTCCGGTACCGCTGCTTCCTTCCGGACCTGACGGATTTCCCGGCTTCCCTTGCGCAGGACCTAGCTATCACCACTGACGGAGAGGGAGGGATTCGAACCCTCGGTACCCGAAGGTACACACGATTTCCAGTCGTGCCCGATCGGCCTGACTCTGGCACCTCTCCCATAAACATGCCTGAAAGAGGAAACATGTCCAGCATCTCCACGCTGTTGGAGGACACATTTCCTCTTTTCCCCCAGGGTCGCGTGTGTGGAAGGTTTACCACCTCCCCAGTCCTCCTGCAAGGAAGGGACGAGGTAAGGCCGTGCTATTGAACGGACCGAGCGTGCCCGCACGAAAAGGCGCACGTCAACGATAGGCCGTGGTTCCGCGTCTAGGGTAGAGAAAGCGGATGCTTGGGGTTGTTGACACCGTGCCGGGCCTCTGTATCTTGTGCCGAGGGCATTGAGCAGACGACAACACGACCATACACCGCCTCTCATAGCTGCCGGAGCTGACACGAGCTTTCTATGGACCAATACGTTCCTGTCCTGATTGCGCTGATCCTTGGTGGGGTCGTGGCCTTGGTCATGACCTTTGCGAGCACGATGCTCGGCGTCAAAACCCACTCGGCGGTCAAGGATGAACCGTTCGAGTGTGGCAATCCGCCCAGCGGTTCTGCATGGGGACGCTTTTCTGTCAAGTTTTATCTCGCCGCTATTCTCTTCATTGTCTTTGATGTCGAGGTGGTCTTCCTCTATCCCTGGGCGGTCGTCTTCCGCCAGTTGGGCCTGTTCGGCTTCATGGCCATGTTACTTTTCGTGCTCGTTCTGGTTGTGGGTTTAGTCTATGAGGTGAAAAAGGGGGGGCTGGAATCGACCTAACTAGCCCATAGGCAGAGATGGCTGAAGCAGACATTCTCTCTCATATCGAGACGGCATTCCCCGGCACGATACAAGAGCAGCACTCTTCGCACGGGAACGATACGATTGTCATCGATCGCGGAGATCTGCTAACTGTTTTGAGCCAGCTCAAGGAGCAGCCGGATTTTGCCTTCAACCTGTTGCTCGATATCACCGGAGTTGATTTTTTCGGGAAAGAGCCTCGCTTCGAGGTCGTCTACCACCTCCATTCACTGACACATAATCATCGCCTGCGGGTCAAAGTCCGACTCACAGAGGAGAGTGCCGAACTACCATCGGCCGCGTCAGTCTGGAAGTCGGCAAACTGGCTGGAGCGCGAAGTCTGGGATATGTTCGGGATTACGTTTACCGATCATCCGGATCTGCGTCGCATTCTAATGTACGAAGAGTTCCGCGGCCATCCGCTCCGCAAGGATTATCCGGTCAACAAACGTCAACCCTTAGTCGAAGAACGCGATCCGATTATCAACCCATGGCATAAAGGGTAACAACCTATGGCGGAAGCCGCGGCCCCCCTTCTCCCTGCTCAAAAAGAGGTTGCTGAGCACGACCCCACCTCTGAAATTATGGAATTGCAGATGGGTCCGTCCCATCCGGCAACCCATGGCACAATCAAATTTAACCTCACCCTTGACGGAGAAAAAATACTCAACTGCGATGTCGAGATCGGCTATCTGCACCGCGGCTTTGAAAAGATGTGCGAGCAGCGCACCTGGAATCACTGTATCCCCTACACCGACCGACTGAATTACTCCTCGCCACTCATTAATAATGTGGCCTTTGCCCTGACGGCCGAACGCCTGCTTGACGTTGAGGTCCCGGAACGCTGCCAGTATATCCGGGTCATCATGAGTGAGATTTCGCGGATTACCGACCATTTGACATGTCTGGGCATGGCCGCGGCTGAAGCCGGTGCGATTTCCGTGGGGTTCTATCTGATGGAATCGCGTGAGACATTGTACGACCTGGTCACGGCCGTGACCGGCGCCCGCCTGACGGTCAGCTATGCCAGGGTCGGTGGCGTGACACACGATCTGCCGCAGGACTTTGCCGAGCGCGTGCGGACTGCATTCACCGACATACGTCGTCTCCTGGGTGACTGTGATAAGCTGTTGTCCAAGAATCGCATCTTCATTGACCGCATGTCCGGTGTCGGAATCATGTCTCCGGAAGACGCGATTTCCTACAGTCTCACCGGTCCGCTGCTACGCGCAACCGGCGTCCCCTACGATGTGCGCAAGGCGCTGCCCTACTCAGGCTATGACCGTTTTGATTTTGACATCCCGACCGGCACCCAGGGCGACAATTACGACCGTTTTTCCGTGCGCTTTGAAGAAATCAAACAGAGCATGGCTATTATTGAGCAGGCGCTGAACGGGTTGCCGAGCGGCCCGATTCGGATTGACGACCCCAATATTACGCTGCCCGAAAAAAAACAGGTGTACGGCAATATTGAGGGTCTCATGAACCATTTTAAGCTGGTCATTGAAGGGGTTAAAATTCCACCCGGCGAGGCGTTTCTGAGTGTGGAGGGCGCGAACGGCGAACTCAGCTTTTATCTGGTCAGTGACGGCAGCGGTCGCCCGTATCGCGTCCGGGTGCGGCCGCCCTGTTTTTTCGGTATGGCGGCGCTGGGCGAGATGCTGCGGGGATGTCTGATCTCCGACATTATTACGACGTTTGGCATGGTCAATATGATCGGCGGAGAGTGTGACCGCTAAGGGGTGGGAGCACGAGCCGCCTCTCTAGCGCTGAGAGCAGAGTATGGCTGTCCAATTTTCAGAGGAAACGCACAAACAGTTTGAGGATGTGCTGACCCGCTATCCCACCAAGCAGGCCGCCATTCTGCCTACGCTGTGGCTGGCGCAGACCGAGTTCGGTTATCTGAGCCCCGCAGTGATGGAGCATGTTGCCGGGTTGCTCGACCTGTCGCCTGCCTATGTGCGTGGTGTCGCGACTTTTTACACCATGTTCTACAAGGAGCCGATGGGGAAGTGTCACGTGCAGGTCTGCACGAATCTTTCCTGTACTCTGCTTGGCGCTGAAAAAATTGTCCGCTGTCTGGAAGACCGGCTCGGTGTCAAGGTCGGTCAGACCACCGGTGATAAGATATTTTCCCTGAGTGAGGTGGAATGCCTGGGCTCGTGCGGGACCGCTCCCGTTATCCAGGTCAACGACGACTATCACGAGAACCAGACCCCGGAGAGTATGCTCAGCCTGATTGATGAGTTGGCAAAACAGGCCGAATCTGCTTCCACATCAGGACCCTGAACGTCAAGCACTCTATGATTGATTTTCTTATCACGTTGAGCCTGACCATCCTGATGGTGCTGATGGTGCTGAATCTCGGCGGGCTGCTGCTGTGGGTGGAGCGCAAAGGCAGCGCGGTTCTGCAAGATCGGATTGGTGCCAATCGAGCGGCTGTGCTTGGAAAACTCCCCTTTAATCTGGGTATCGTCAACACCTTGGTGGCCGACCCCATCAAGCTGTTTACCAAGGAAGACTTTGTGCCCCCGGGGGCGGACAAGCTGCTGCATACGCTTGCGCCGGCCATCGGCCTGGTGCCCTTATTGGTCACCTTTATTGTCATTCCCTTTGGTGATGTGCTGATTATTGGCGGACGGGAAATCACGCTTCAGGCCGCCAATCTGAATATCGGTATTCTGTATGTGCTGGCGATGGTCTCACTCAGTGTGTACGGCGTCGTCCTGGGCGGCTGGGCCTCCAATAACCGTTGGGCGCTCCTGGGCGGGATTCGTGGCTCCGCCCAGATGATCTCGTACGAGATTCCGTTGGGGTTGGCGCTCATCGGGGTGGTCCTGGCCTTTGGCTCGTTGGACTTGCAGGAGATTACGCGTGCCCAGGGTGCGCTGATTGGGGGCTGGATTCCGGCCTGGGGCATTGTCTATCAGCCGGTTGCTTTTCTGATCTTTTTGGCCGCCGGGATAGCCGAGAGTAAACGGATTCCATTTGACCTCCCCGAAGCCGAATCCGAGCTGATATCCGGCTATTTCACCGAGTATTCCGGTGCCAAGCAGGCCATGTTCATGCTGGGGGACTTTGTCGAAGCCATCATTGTTGCCGGACTGATTACCACGCTCTTCTTCGGTGGCTGGCAAGTGCCGTTTCTGCTGCGGGACGGGTTTCATTTCCCGTGGGGAGGCACCCTCGCGCTGCCCTCACTCCTCGTGACGCTGCTGCAGGTCGGGTCCTTTACCCTAAAGGTGCTCTTCTTCTGCTGGCTCCAGATTATGATTCGCTGGACCCTGCCCCGCTTCCGCTATGATCAACTCATCAGCCTCGGTTGGAAAATTCTCCTCCCGCTGGCACTGGCCAACGTCATGCTGACCGCTCTGGTTATTCTTCTCTTCGAGTAGACGCTATGGATTTCGTGACCTTCTTTGCCCTTGCTATTCCGTTGGTCGTGGTTGCGGTCATGGTCATCGCCCATCCCAGTCCGGTCTATAGTGCCCTCTTTCTGGTTCTGACCCTCTTTCTTCTGGCGGTCTATTTTCTGTTTCTGAATGCCCATATGGTCGCCGCGCTCCAGATCATTGTGTATGCCGGGGCGATCATGGTCCTGTTTTTATTTGTGATTATGCTGCTCAATTTGCAGAGCGACACCCTGCGGACACAGCGACACGGCTTGGGCAGAGCGGCCATTATTGGTGGCGTCATCTTGCTCGCAGAACTGGGCCTGCTGCTGCAACGCTCCTCGTCCGAGCAGGCCGAGAGCAGCTTGCCCGAGAACTTCGGGACGGTCGAAGCCTTGGGAAGTCAGCTCTTCACCACGTATCTGCTGCCCTTTGAAATCACCGGTATACTCTTGTTAGTTGCGGTCGTTGGGGCAGTGGTCTTGGCAAAACGATAGAAAGAGTACACGTATGCGTCTGTTGAGTCCTTTGCGTCTGTTGAGCCCTTTGTGTCCGACCCCACAGACCCAACTCACCCAACAAACCCCATAGACCCAATACTCTTTGAGGGCGGCAGATGGTCCCAACCAGTTATCATCTCATTCTGAGCGGCATCCTGTTCACCATCGGTGTGACGGGCGTTCTCTTACGCCGCAATATCATTATTATTTTCATGGCGATTGAACTCATGTTGAATGCCGTCAACCTGTCTTTTGTGGCCCTGGCCCGGCATTTCGGCAATATGGACGGACAGATCATCGTGTTCTTTGTCATGTCGGTTGCGGCGGCGGAGGTCGCGGTTGGGCTGGCCATCATCCTGCTCGTTTTCCGTGGCCGAGAGACGGTCAACGCGGACGAACTCAACCTGATGCGATGGTAGAGACGGTATGACACAACGCAGAGCAGAGAGTCTGAATCGACTGGGATTGGTGCTGTAGAGATGGAACATCCGCACGCGGCTGAAGTCGCCGTCCAGACGGTCTCGTATCTTCGCTATATTGTTCTCTTTCCCCTGCTCGGGGTGGTGTTCAACCTCTTCTTGGGGCCGCGCTATGGCAGACAAGTCGTGAACTGGGTTTCGCCGGGTATGATCTTCCTCGCGTTTTGCTTTGCGTTTGCGGCCTTTGTCCAACTGCCGGACGGCGGTGCCTTGGTTGATAGTGTCTACCCCTGGATTTACTCGGGTGCCCTGCACGTTGATATTGCGCTGCGAGTTGACCCCCTGTCCGGCACCATGATCATGGTCATCACCGGTGTCGGCTTTCTCATCCATGTCTACTCCGTCGGCTATATGGCCCACGACGACGATGTGGTGCGCTATTTTGCCTATCTCAACCTCTTTACCACGGCCATGCTGCTGCTGGTGCTGGGCGATAACATCCTGCTGCTCTTCGTAGGCTGGGAAGGCGTTGGGCTGTGCTCCTATTTACTCATTGGTTTTTGGTATACGGACGACGAAAAGGCCAGTGCCGGGAAAAAGGCATTTATCGTCAACCGGATTGGTGATGCCGGTTTTCTTCTGGGTCTGTTTCTTTTGTTCTGGAGCCTGGGGGCCCACGGCGTCTGGACGCTGTCGTTCAGCGAAGTCGCCGCCCACGCCTCAGTGCTGCCCGCGACGACGGTGACGCTGATCTGCCTGCTCTTCTTTGTTGGCGCGGCCGGCAAGTCTGCCCAAATTCCGCTCTATGTTTGGTTGCCGGACGCTATGGCCGGCCCCACACCGGTGAGCGCACTCATCCACGCCGCGACTATGGTGACGGCCGGCATCTATTTGATAGCGCGGATGCATTTTCTGTATTCCCTATCCCAAACCGCATTAGCCGTCGTGGCCGTGGTCGGGGCCGTCACCGCCCTGTTTGCCGCCACGATTGCCCTGGTGCAGACCGATATTAAAAAGGTCCTGGCCTACTCAACGGTCAGTCAACTGGGTTATATGTTTCTCGGACTGGGCGTGGGCGCGTATGCGGCGGGCGTGTTTCATGTTATGACCCACGCCTTCTTTAAGGCCCTTCTTTTTCTCGGCGCCGGCAGTGTCATCCACGGCATGAGCGAAGAGCAGGATATCCGCAAAATGGGCGGGCTGAAAAGCAAGATGCCGACCACCTATGGAACATTTGCCATCGGCTGTCTGGCTATCGCCGGGTTTCCCTTACTGTCCGGTTTTTTCAGCAAGGATCTCATCCTGGAACACGCCTTTGGGAGTCCGCACGGTTCTCCCGTGCTGTGGCTGATCGGGACCCTGGGAGCGGGCTTGACCGCCTTCTATATGTTTCGGTTATTCTTTGTCACGTTTTGGGGAGAAAACCGTTCTGATCCCGAGGTTGCCCACCATATTCATGAATCGCCCCAGGTCATGACCGTGCCCCTGGTGGTGCTTGCCATCCTGTCCTTGATCGGTGGCTATTTTACCGTGCCCGAACTGCTCAGCCCGCTCTACGGCCATGAGCATCCGCATGTGTCGCCCCTGGTGAAATATCTGCCCACCCTGCTTGGGCTGGGAGGGATCGGGCTGGCCTATCGGCTGTATGTGCAAGACCCCCCTTTTGCCCCTGGTAGAGGAAGGGCCGACCGTCTCAGCCAGCAGTTCGCTGGTCTGCATCAGTTGTTGCTGAACAAGTATTATGTTGATGAGTTCTACGAAGCGGTGATTGTCCGGCCTCTTCTGGCAGCCTCGGACTGGCTGTGGAAGGTGTGGGATACGGTCGTTATTGATGGGGTGGTCAACGGCACAGCCCAGGTGATTCAGGCCAATGGCTCGGTGCTGCGCTTCTGGCAAACCGGCAATGTCCAGACCTACGCCCTGTCGTTCTGTTGTGGAGCGATTGTGATTCTGGGGTATTATCTGTGGTAAGCCTCATTGTTTTCATTCCGCTGCTGACGGCGTTCTTCCTGTTGACCCTCAACAAGAATGCGGTGGAGCTGGTGCGTCGAACCGCCTTTGGCGCTTCGCTCTTCACGTTCGTCATCTCGCTCGGCCTGTTCACCGGCTTTGATAGCGAGACCGCCGAGTTCCAATTCGTTGAGCGCTATGCCTGGATTAGCGAGTTCGGGATCGAATACTATGTTGGCGTTGATGGCATCAGCCTGTTTCTTGTTCTGCTGACGACCTTTCTTTCTCCGCTGGTGATTCTGTCCACCTGGAGCAGTGTGGAACATCGGGTCAGGGAGTATCTCTTTTTCTTTCTCATCCTGGAAACCGGCATGATCGGGACCTTTGTCGCGGTTGATGTCTTTCTCTTCTACGTCTTCTGGGAAGTCATGCTTATTCCCATGTACTTCCTGATTGGCGTCTGGGGTGGCGAACGGCGCATTTATGCCGCACTTAAATTCCTGCTCTACACCATGGTCGGCAGCCTCCTGATGCTGGTGGCCATTCTGTATCTCGCCTATCTCCATAATGCCCAGCACGGCACGCTCACTTTTGACCTTCTGCGCCTGTATACTCTTGAGATTCCGGTCAACGCCCAAATGTGGTTGTTCGCCGCGTTTGCTTTGTCCTTTGCCATTAAGGTTCCCCTTTTTCCCTTTCATACCTGGCTGCCGGACGCGCACGTCGAAGCCCCGACCGGGGGGTCCGTCATCCTGGCCGGCGTACTCCTCAAAATGGGCACCTATGGCTTCCTGCGCTTTGCCCTGCCGCTCTTCCCCGATGCCGCCCACGCTGCGGTGCCGCTGATCATGGCACTCTCAGTGGTTGGCATCGTGTATGGAGCGCTGGTGGCCCTGGTGCAGCCGGATATGAAAAAGCTGGTTGCCTACTCGTCCGTCAGCCACCTCGGCTTTGTCATGCTGGGGTTGTTCGCGTTCAATATACAGGGGGCCGAAGGCGCGCTGTATCAGATGCTGGGCCATGGCCTCTCAACCGGGGCTCTCTTCCTGCTGGTCGGCGTAATATATGAACGCCGCCATACGCGGCTTATCAGCGAGTATGGCGGCTTATGGAAACAGCTACCACTCTTTGCCTCGGTCTTTCTGATTACCATGTTGTCTTCGATCGGCCTGCCGGGTCTGAACGGATTTGTCGGGGAGTTCCTCATCCTCTTGGGGACCTTTCAGGCGAACACGCTGGCCGGGGCGGTCGCGGTTTCTGGTGTGGTTCTGGGTGCCGTCTATATGTTGCGCCTGTACCAGCGGGTTGTTTTCGGACCGCTGACGCAGCCGGAGAACGCCAAGATGACCGACCTGTCACGCCGCGAGTTGGCTATATTTGTTCCGTTGATCGCCCTGATGTTGCTGATGGGTCTCTATCCCAAGCCCTTCCTCAGCCGTATGGAGAAGTCGGTGGAAGCTACCTTGGCACGGATTCACAAAACCGCCGATAGTAAGTCGGTAGAGTCCATTGGGTCGGTAGAGTCACTGGGTCGGTTGAGTCTTGACCCAACGGACCCCAAAGACTCAATAGACCTAAAAGGGGCGAGTTGAGTATGGACATGACACTCCCCGCCGTTAATTGGCTCTCGGTCCTGCCGACCCTGCTCCTGTCCGTGACTGGCATCCTGGCCCTGTTCTGGGACATCTGGATGAAAGACGATGAGCGCTCTTTGCTCGGCTGGCTGAGCCTGACGGGTATTGTTGTCACGGCGCTGTGTTCCTGGTTGTTGTGGGGCCAGAACGATGTGACGTCGTTCAGCGGGATGTTTGCCCTCGATGCGTATGCCGTGTTCTTTCATCTCGTCTTTTGTTTGGTCGCAGGCCTGACGGTGTTGATGTCTTTGACCTATCTCGAAACCGCAGAGATTCGGCACGGAGAGTATTACGCCCTCATTCTCTTTGCCACGGTCGGCATGACGGTCATGGCTGCTGCTACTGACCTCATTTTGATCTTTCTGGGTCTGGAAACCATGTCGATTGCCGTGTACGTCCTGGCCGGGATCTGGCGGCAACATCTCACCTCCCATGAAGCCGCGCTCAAATACTTTCTCCTGGGGGCGTTTGCGAGTGGGTTCCTGCTGTATGGTATTGCCCTGATTTACGGAGCGACAGGCAGTGTGCAGCTTGGACCCATTGCCGAACACGTCGGTGCCCAGGGCTCTTCGCCCTTGCTGTTGATTGGCATGGGTCTCTTAATCGTCGGCTTTGGATTTAAGGTGGCCGCCGTCCCATTCCACGTCTGGACCCCGGATGTGTATCAGGGCTCACCCACAACCGTTACCGCTTTTATGGCGGTCGGTGTCAAAGCTGCCGCTTTTGCCGCCTTTGCCCGGATATTCCTGCATACCTTCGGCGTGGTCCATGCGGATTGGCAGGGTATTCTGTGGGTCGTAGCCGCACTCACCATGACGGTGGGTAACATCACCGCGCTTGTCCAGCACAACATCAAACGCATGCTTGCCTATTCAAGTATTGCCCATGCTGGCTATCTCCTCGTCGCCATGGTTGCCGGTAAGGAGCTGGGCGGCGCGGCTCTGATGTATTATCTGGTGGCCTATGGGCTGATGAATCTGGGCGCCTTTGGGGTGGTGATCGCTGTTGGACGTAGAGGTGAGCCGCACGAAGAGCTTGACGATTATGCCGGTCTTGGTTTTCGTCATCCAGCCCTGGGTATGGCCATGACCGTGTTCATGCTCTCTCTGACGGGTGTTCCTCCGCTGGTTGGATTCACCGGGAAGTTTTATATTTTCAGCGCGGCAGTGCAGGCCGGATATATCTGGTTAGCGGTCATTGGCGTGCTGAATAGCGTGGTATCGGCCTATTACTACATTCGCGTCGTTGTCAATATGTATATGCGTGAGGGTGAGGCTATTGTCGAATTGCCCTCACTCCGTTCCGCGTTAGGAGCGGCCATCCTGATAGCCGCAATCGGCACGGTACTGATGGGCGTCTTCCCGTCCGCGTCCATGTCTTTGGCCGGAGCCTCGTTTTTGTCGTTGGGATAAGGTAGACTAAGGGGAGCCGCGTCTGCTCCGCCGATTTGCACTGACTCCGGCCGTTTGCGCGCAGGCGGGGAAGTGGTATACGAGCCGGGATGCTGACCAACTTCCTGACGGCTCTACACTTTCTCACCATCATCCGGACGAAAAGAGCGCGGCCTTTTGATGCCACGGTCTGTGGGCGGTCCGCAGTCTTTTTCCCGTTGATCGGGCTTCTCCTCGGTGCACTGGTCTGGGGGGTAGACTGGTTGCTCCGGCCTGTGCTCCCAACAACACTGCTCAGCATCCTGCTCGTTGGATTGCTGGCGGTTGTGAGTCGAGGGGTTCATCTTGATGGGGTCGTGAAGAGTACTGACGCTCTGTTTGGCGGCTCGGGCCTAGCGAGGAGAATGTCTGCGCGTGGACCGCTTGGCGTCTTGGTCCTTTTTTTTCTCCTCGCGTGCAAAGTATGTGCCTTGAATATGCTCCTCGGCGGCTATCGAGATATCGCGCTCTTTCTCGGACCTATGCTGGGTCGGTGGGCGTGCGTGGTGATGGCCTATAGCTCCCGTCCGGCTCGAACTGAGGGGCCGGGTACGACCTTTGTACACGGGGTCCAGTTCAATGAGTTTGCCCTCTCCAGCCTCATCGCTCTGGGCGTCTTGTTTACGCTGATTGAAATTGCTGGAATTGCGCTCGTTCTGCCCCTGGGTGGACTTATTATCGGCTTTACGCTGTTTTGCAATCACCGCCTGGGAGGCGTTGCCGGAGAGCACTGGGGTGCAATAGCAGAACTCGTCGAGACTGCCGCGTTCTGCCTCTTCGTCCTCCTCGCCGGAGGGGGGACTATTCCTATCCCATTATAGGCAATTGAGGCGGTGACGGGAGCGGGGAAAGCCTGAACGTGAGGCCTTCCCCATCCGCTGCTATGTCAGACTGTAGGAGATTAGATGTCGGCGCGGGCAGGAATCTCCACGCTGAGAGCGACATCAACCAGGGCTTCGCCGTGCTGTGCGTAGCGGAGCGTTTGCTCCTCTTTCCACGCCTTGAGCGCTTCACGCATCCTGCCCGGATTGATACCCAGCACGTCGCAGATATTTTCAAAAGAGAAGAACCAGAGGCCATCAGTGGAAATAATCCACTCTTCGGCCTCCTGAAAGAGTCGCCGCTCGTGGGGCTTTTTTGCCAGCAAATAGGTCTGGAAACAATGAACGGCATCCTCTAGCATAGCGAGCAGAAGTCGTTTCTCACCCTGTAGGGGTTTACGCCCGAGCAAGGTAAAATACTGCTCGGGTAAGAGGGTGTCTGGTTCAAACATAGAGCCTCTCCTCCGCAAAAGATTAATCGGTGATGATGATTGTCTGTGAGGGTGGAAAAATAGCGAAAATTCATCTATAAGTAAAGTGAAAAAATCTTCTTTCAATTATTAGTAATCATGCATATTGAAACACTCAAGGTTTTTTGTGATCTTGCTGAGACGGGTAGCTTCTCGCTCGCCTCCTCAAAAAATTTTATCACCCAATCTGCGGTCAGTCAGCAGATTCGCGGCTTAGAAGAACGCTACGGCAGAGAACTTGTGGAACGCTCGAAAGGAAATGTGCGCCTGACACAGGCGGGTAAGGTCTTGTATGAGGCGGGCAAGGAGATTGTGCAGAAGTATCGTGAAATCGAAGACGGCATCCTGACCCTCTCACGTTCGGTTGCGGGCACTGTGCGGGTAGCTACGGTCTATAGTGTCGGACTCTATGAGCTCTCTTCGCCACTCAAGCGCTATCTGCAGACATTTCCCGATGTCAATATCCACCTGGAATATACCCGCGTCAACAAAATCTATGAAGATGTCAGTCGCGGCGATATTGATCTAGGTATTGTCGCCTATCCGAGTAAGCGGCCCCAGATTCGACTCACCCCGTTCCGGGAGGACCGGCTGGTCTTGATTTGCGCCCCGCAACATCGCTTTGCCTCACTCCGGCGTATCAATATCAAGAAGCTCGACGGCGAGCAATTTATCGGTTTTGAACGTGATATTCCAACGCGTCGGGCGCTTGATCGTCTTTTCCGGCGGCACGGGATCAAAGTCCAATACATGATGGAAATGGATAATGTCGAAACGATCAAACGCGCGGTCGAAATAGACGTGGGGATCGCCATTGTCCCCGAGCCTACCGTTTCTCTTGAGGTCAAGAATGAGACCCTCAAGGTTGTCCAGTTTTCCGGCGAAGTCCTGATGCGTCCACTCGGCCTTATTTCCAAGCGGGGTCGTCGTTTTACCCAGGCGACACAAAAGTTTATTGATTTTCTCAAAGACAAGCCAGCCCAGCAGGCTCCAGAGTCTTCGGACCGGGTTCTCCAAGCTATTGTGTAAACGGTAGAGCGATGGGCGGGATGTCCTTCCCGCTCTCCTCTTGATGTTCCGCACCCGGCTCGGTCAATGCGTTAACACGTGGGAGTCACGCTCCGGGTGACTCGACCCGCGCTGACGCATCCTTCAGATATTCGGAGAATTCATAGATGCCATACGCCTCCCGTCCCTGCCACACGGTCCGGGACAGACCAAAGGTGACCGCCAGGGCCGGCCCATCATGCGTATGGCGCACAATGGGAATAGCCGTCAGGGTTTCTCCCTGGCACTCAAGCGACAGCGGGGCAGAGGACGAGAAGGAGACCGAGAAACGGGTGGGGCGGCCATGCTCGAAGGCGTATTCAAGCTTCCAGTCTCCGGGGCTCAGCGGCTGTGGATTGCCGTGTTGATAGACAATGCCGGAAGAATGCGGTCCATCAGGAGTTTCAGCGCGGGCCAGGAAAATCCCCAAGTCAGACCCAAAGGGCAATGACAACAAACGACGCGGCAGGAGGCGGTCAGTTTCGTCAGGTCTGAGCACGTCAACAAAGCCCCAGGCGTTGACTGTATACTCGCGATCCGGAAAAGCCACGCTTCCCTGGAGTTGACACAGCTGAATAAGGGCCGGACGGCTGGAATTCACTGCAGGAAACAATAACTGCAGGTCCACTTCAGCCGGTTCTATCCAGGAAGCGGCCAACCCGTCTTCGAGCCGAATGAATGCCTGGGGATGGGCAAAGCGCATGAGCGTTCCCCGGTAGCTGATAGAGAGTCCCCTCGGCTGCCGCCGCCACTCGTACTGCCCGATCTGCACGTGGCCGCGGTCCGGTCCGCGCCTGTCTTCACCGGTAAAGAGCACCATCTCCGTCCCGCCAAGGGAGAGGAGTAGGCGTCCGGAATGGACAGATGCCCCAGGATCAAATTCTACGCCACCCATCACTCCTAACCCGCTCATCGGATCGTGAAAGTGCAAGGCCAAGCGGGCAGGCTCGCGCTCCCAGGTCTCAGGCAGTAAAGAATCGTACGGCGTTGTATCCTCTGTCGGCAAAGCCTTAAGAAAAGAACACGCAGAAAAGTCGCGGTCGCCCTTCCGATCAGGCACGGCGCCATTCTGTAGAGAATTGCCCAAGGTATGGCAAAAGACGCGGACAAAGCGATCTCGCTCTGGTCCGGGCCAACGCAGCCCCACACCAAGTTCCAACTGAGCGGCGTTAATTTTCCCCTGTTCGGACAGCTCGGCCAGCGTTCGTATCTGCGGAGAATCGTCGTGCAGAAAACGTGCGCTGAAGACCTGCATAAAATTATTTTTGGCTGCCGCGGCATAGCGCCGTCCAATCGCCACATCGATCTGCTGTTCCTGGGCAGCTTCACAAAAGGGGAGTACGACATCAGAAAAGAACGACACATCCAGCGTCGGCTCCCCCTTGCCCGCCTGCATCAGTTTGTTCGCGCGTTGGCGGAGTCCAATCCCTACATCGCACACGGGCTGGACCACGTTCCAACCATGAATAAAAAAGACGCGCACCGAGTCATGCTGCGCTGTCAGCGCTGACAGGAGTTCGACTAGGGCAGTGAGAAACCACGGTGCCTCCTGTTTGACTTGGCTCACACGGTTCAAGTCCAACTCGTTGCGGTCGTGGGTGTGGTTGATCAGTGCATAGCTCCGGGTTTGCGTGGCTAAGTCGTGAGTGAGTTCGGCCGTATACAGATCGTTGACCTTGATACTATCGATAATCGGGGCGTCAGCCGGGCGGCGACCGCCGTGCGGAGCGACCAGGACGATGGGAACCTCACCGGCGGTAAACGTCATCCACGCGGGCAGGCTGGACTCAAATAAAAACGGCATGGCGCTACTATACCCGATCTGTGCGGAAGACAGAACGTCTCCGACGCGAGAGCCTAGCTGCCGATCTCATCAAGCTGGCGTTCCAGGTCTGCAACGGTCATGCTGCCCGGCTTCTGGCCGGTTCGTGCCATATCATTGACAACGTGTTGAAGCAGGGCGTTACAGGGAGTGGGAATACCGTGGAGTCTGCCTAGCATGACAATCTCGCCGTTCAAAAAGTCAGTCTCGATCGTGGGCAAGCCACGTATCAGGCTCTGCCACGACGAACCGCCGGTCCGGGGGTGGCCCTCAATATCGGCGAGCTTAATCTGGGATCGTACCCGCGCTTGTAATTCATCCTCGGGCACAAACTCAATACCCGCGGCCTGGTAGCAGGCCAGGGCTTCGGCGCGGAGCGCTCGAATAATTTTCCGCGAGCGCGCCTCAAATCCGCACGCCGCCTGAAAGGCGTTGCGTACATTACTCAGCAGCTTGGTGTATTTCCAGCGCATAATATTGCGGTCAGGCGTGGCACTAAAGCCACAATTGGTCAAATCTTGCGTCACCTGGGTGATGAGCGGATCAACCCCGTTGGGGTAGCGCCCGGCATCCAGAATACCACCAACGGGCTCGGCATGATTCAGCACCAGCCCCGGCTCCAGATAGGTGGCTGGCATCCAGACAACCATACCGTAGACATGTGCAAATCGACGGATGGCCAGGCGTTCATTGTCCACTCCGTTCTGACCGCAGACGACGGCAAGGTCCCGGCCTCCTGCGCGCTCAAGGTCGCGCAGCGCCATTTCCGTGTCCTGGGACTTCATCGTCAGCAACACCACATCATCCGGGCTAAACGCGATCTCTTCGGGATGGCCGACCGCACGGATTGTGAGTTGGAGCGTCTCCCTGGGGGTCTTCAATATCAAGCCTTTGGATTGGATGGCCTGTAAGTGCTCACCCCGGCAGATCAGAATAACTTCATGGATATGCTGAAACAGCCGTGCCCCAATGGCCCCGCCGATGCCGCCCGCCCCGTAGATGATATAACGCATGGGAATCTCCCACTCCCTCAATAGATTCAGGGGCAGATTCTATCGTTCACCCGTGTGTCTATACACCCCATGCCACCGGGCGAGCGGAATGCCCCTAGAACAGTTCGGTCGGATTGACATTTCCCAGCCAACCGCAGGATAATTGCGGCTACAAAGGAAGGGAGACAGTATGGCACAGGATGCAACACCAAGCACGATTTTTTCGGCAGACTCGCACACCATAGAGCCTGCGGATCTCTGGGTGCAACGCGTAGACCGGGGCTTTCGAGATCGGGCGCCGCGCGTCATCAAGGACTATCAAGACAAGCAGGGCAGCTTTTTTGTTGCGGAAGGCCTCGTCCCCTTTCCCGTGGGTGGCGGGTTTGCCGCGGGCAAGGACCCCAAAGACTTGGCGACCAATCAGAACGTCGGCTACGAGCAGGCACGTCCGAGCGGTTGGGACCCGGTCGAACGGCTCAAGGATCAGGATATCGACGGGGTCGAGGGAGAAGTGCTGTACACGACCCTCGGCATGTTCCTCTTCCACCTCAAAGACGCCAACCTTCAGTGGGCGTGCTTCCGGGCCTATAACGACTGGATAGCCGAATTTGTCAGTCACGCCCCCCAGCGCCTGATTGGTTTGGGGCTGATTGCCATGCAGGATGTCGAGCAGGCCGTAGGCGAGTTACAGCGCATTGCCAATAAGGGATTGCGCGGGATCATGATTAACGCGACCTCTCCCCGGGAGGTGCCCTACAGCGATACCTCCTTTGATACGTTCTGGGCGGCCGCTCAGGATTTAGACCTGCCGGTGAGCCTGCATATTCTTACTGGTAAGCAAAACATCCGGCTCAAGAAGGGACGGGTCGCCTCAAATATGTCTATTATTCACGAGGTCCAAAACTCGTTGACCGACCTGATTTACAACGGCGTGTGCGAACGTTTTCCCAGGCTGAAGCTGGTTTCCGCAGAAAACGATATTGGCTGGATCGCTCATTATTTGAGTCGTCTGGACATCTCGTCCGAAACGCTCAAGTATGTGGACCCAACTCCGAATGCCCTTCTGCCTAGCGAGTATTTCAAACGGCAGATCTATGCCACCTTTCAAGACGACCGGGCCGGGGTGAGGACCTATGACCTGAGCGGCGCGGACAATCTGATGTGGGCCTCGGATTTCCCCCATCGCGCCTCAACCTGGCCGCGCTCGCGGGCGGTGATAGAGCAGAATTTTGCCGGCATTCCCGCCGAGGTCAAGCGCAAGATTACCTATGAGAATGCGCGGCGTTTGTACGGATTATAAAACAGGGGACGGACTGAAAGAGTAAACGTATCCTCCAATTGATATCAAACTGCTGGACACGTTTACTCTTTGATGACGCTTTGCGCAGCCGGTCCACCCTCCTCCCTATCTAGGTCAGGATATCCTTTTCTCGAAGCGCAGCGATCTCGTCCTGACTCAGGCCGACTATATCGGTCAGGACTGTATCCGTATCCTGGCCCAGGCAAGGAGCCGGACGCCGTATCTCACACGGTGTGCGGGACATGGTCCAGGGTATGCCCATATGCCGGCGGGTGCCCACCTCCGGGTGTTCCAGTTCCACAAAATAATCCCGCGCGCCAACGTGCGGGTTGTTGACCATGTCAATCGCGTCAAGCGCCGGATAGGCGGGAATGCCGGCGTTCTGCAGCGCCTGGGTGGCCTCGTCCGCCGTGCGCTCCTGAGTCCAGGCCGTGACGATTTCTTCCAGGGCCGCCTCATTTTCCTTCCGTGCGGCAAGGGTGGTGAAACGCGCGTCCGAGCTGAGCTCGGGTTGGCCCATGACCTCACACAAGCGTTGCCATTCTGCCTCGTCTCGAACCGACAGACTTACCCATCGGTCGTCACCTTTGGAGCGAAAGACGCCGTGGGGTGCCATATGAGGGTCGCGATTGCCCATCCGTTCGGGCTGGGTGCCGTTCATGCTGTAGTCCATGAGGGCTTCGGGCAATAGCATGATCGCCGCCTCCCATTGGGAGAGATCGATGTACTGGCCCTGGCCGGTTTTTTCACGGTGGAGCAAGGCAGCCATGACGGCAAACGTGGCATGGACACCGCCGTTGGGGTCGCCGTAGGAAAAACCGGCCATCATGGGCGGCCCGCCGACATAGCCGGTCAAGGCCGACAGGCCGCTCTGGGCGACCTGCGGTGGGCCGTAGGACACAAAGTCTTTTTCCGGTCCGCTCGTTCCATAGCCGGGGAGAGAGACCATGATGATGTCGGGCTTGATGCGGCGCAGGACGTCGTAGCCCACCCCGAGTTTTTCCATCACCCCAGAGGCAAAATTATTCATGACGATATCGCTTTTTGAGACTAGCGTTTTCGCAATATCAATGGCTTCCGGGGCTTTCAGGTCCAGGGTGAGGGAACGCTTCCCCTGATTGTACTGGTTAAAATAGCCCGCCCGGTTCACGCCCGATTCGTTGTCCGGCCAGGGCGGAATAAGGCGCGACGGACATAAGCGCTTTGCGCTTTCGATCCGAATGACGTCCGCGCCCAGGTGGGCCAGTTGCAGGGCACCATAGGGGCCGGCCCAGGCCCAGCAAAAGTCAGCAACACGGATTCCATCCAACGGTGGTCGGCTCATGATCTTCTCCTTTTGCCTTCTTCCTAGACGGCACCGGCTCGCTGCAACGTAGCCAGGTCCTGGGCGGTCATGCCGAGTTCGGTATAGACCTCGGTGTTATGCTGTCCCAAACACGGAGCCGGACGACGCAGTTCCCACGGTGTTTCCGAGCAGATATGGGGTGCGCCCGGATAGGTCAGGCTGCCCGCTTCGGGATGATCGAGTTGGACAAAAAAGCCGCGGGCGTTGAGGTGGTCGGAGTTCAACAAATAGCCCATGGTTGAGACCGGAGCAAAGGGAATCCGGCGCGCCTGCGCCTTGAGATACAAGTCCTGGACCGTGAAATCCTTGACCCAGTCCTGGATGAGCAGTTTGAGCGCGTCCCAACTCTCGCCCCGCTTCAGTCGATCCTCGAAGAGAGGCTCGGCGGCCCACTCCGGGTTGTCCATCAGATCCACAAACGAGTGCCAGTGATGCTCCTCCACACAGCAGATGAAGATCCAGCCGTCTTTGCATTCCAACAGATCCAGCGGCTGGATTGGTTTATGCCCCAGCCGCGTTACCGCTACACCGGCGTAGGAGGCCATCATAGTGCCGAACTCCGAGATGCCCATCAGGCACTCCTGGACAGAGAACTCGACGTGCTGGCCCAACCCGCCGCGCAGTCCGGCAAACAGTGCGCCGAGCGACGCAACCGCGGCGTGCACCCCAGCCGTAAACCCGGACTGCTGGCCAAATGCCTTGAGCGGCGGGAGATGGTCGGTGCCCGGCCCCCCACCGTTCAGAAAGCACAGCCCGCCCGCATTCCACAGGGTGAGGTCAGACGCCTCATACTCCGTATGCGGTCCCCTGATACCAAAAGGCGTGATTGAGGTCATGACCAGGCCGGGATTGATGGCCGCCAGGCGACCGTAGTCTAAACCAACGGTCGGCATATGCTTGGGATGGACATTATGGATAAGCAGGTCCGCGTCTTTGACAAGACGCTGAAAGACCTCCTGGCCCTGGGTCTGTTCCAGGTCGAGCGTGATCCCACGTTTATTGGTGTTCAGGAAAAGATACAGCCCGCTCTTTTCCGTGTGTGGCTCTCCGCCTGGAAATGGACCGCGCTGACGGGCTGTGTCTCCCCCGTGCGGCGACTCAATCTTAATGACTTCTGCGCCCATGTCGGCCATGAGCTTACTCGCGTAGGCGGCGGAGACCATCTCGCCACATTCAATGATCCGAAAACCTGATAAGGCACCCGGCATACTCCCTCCTTATTTCCGGCCGGATAGATCCGACACAGCAGAGTCAGACTCTAGTAGGCCGCCGGTGTCACGTCAAGCTTGACTCCAGCCCGTGCACGCAGTACTGGTGCGGACATGGAGCTGGTCGATATTTATTTGCGGGTTGAGCGGGCCGATATTGCGCTCATCAAATGTGTCATCGAGTCCTACGAAGAATTCGGCATTGTCCGCACGATCGACAATACCCAGGCCATTATTGTGCTCCTGATCGTGCCGGACTTTCTTGATGACGCTTGGGCCGCGCTCGAATCCCTGCGTCAGCATATGGACTGGCACCAAGTCCCCCGTCCGACCGCGTATGACGACTGGTTAATGGAGAAAATGCACCCGGGGACTACGGACTCAGCGTAAGGTGGATCATCGGTCTCACCACCTCCGTGTCTCCATACCGGATCGCCTATGGCCAAACACGGCGAGTGGGTCACCGCAAGTGAAATAGGAACCTACGTCTATTGCGAGGAAGCCTGGCGGCTGACGCATGGACTCAAAATCCCGCCGGGTAGTGTGTGGGCGCTCCGCCGGGGCACGGAAACGCACGCCGCATGGCAACGGGTCGAACGCCTGACTGCCCGGCTCATGCGAGCCGCTCTCATTGTGGCGGGTATCGCCTTGGCCTGCATCCTGCTCCGTGTCTACCTATCGTGATGATTATCCTGACGCTGCTGCTCAGCCTCTCCGTCCTGCTTTTTGCCTTCGCCCTCATCGGTCGTCGCCGGGCCGGCTTTGGCTACGGCAAGACCGTCAGCCACGATGATGTGCGGCTGTCTTCTGAGCGTTATATGCTCCGCGGGCAACCGGACCGGATTGTCCAGCGTGGTCGATATTTTATTCCAGAAGAAAAGAAGTCCGGACGACAGATGAACGAGAGCTACCAAGCCCAACTCGGTGTGTATCTGGTATTAGTCGAAGAAGAGTACGGCGTCCGGCCCCCCTACGGCTTCATCATTTTGAGAGACGGTGAGCGGATCAAGGTGAAAAACACGCGCAGGCTGCGTTCACGGGTGATTGGTATTGCGGAACGCATTCGAGCGCACCGTCAACAGCTCGACGAACCTCTCTCCCCACCTGCTACGCCAGCCAAGTGCCGAAACTGTAGCCAACGTCAGAATTGCGAGCAGCGGTTGGTGTGAAGGTATATGGAAAAACGAACGAATACTGGCAATAATCTCAAGAGGTGAACTAAGCTGGCAGAGGCGCTCCCTTGACATGTATTGTGGCCTGATCGCGGGATTTGGGCTTGGGCTTAAAGCTGATAGTGACGTCGTAGTCGAGCTTCCGCATGTAGCGGAGCAGCCGGTCGATTGTGAACTTCCCTAGTTTGCCCCGAACTAGGTTCGAGACGCTCGGTTGTGGCAACCCAAGAATAGTCCCCGCTTCCTCTTGGGTGAGGCCCCGTTTCTCAATCAGCTCTCCAATGCTCAAGGCGATGGTCGCTTTCACTAAGCGCTCCTCTGGATTTGGCAGATTGAGGTCAGCGAACACGTTTCCGCTTGAAGGCGTTACTTTGATATCTGTACTCATGGCTTTCTCCCCGGAGCGTACTGCTCTCGATAATGCTGCTCGGCAGCCCTCAGACGTTGTCGTATCAGTACAATATCCTGCTTGGTAGTTTGGATACCGCGCTTTGACTTCTTCTGAAACGTATGGAGTACGTACCCCACACCGGCCAGCTTCACGGTGTAGACCCCACGATAGGTATCGGTGTCATAATCGGAGACAATCTCTAAGACACCGGCTCCGGTGAATCCTTTGAGGGGTTTTGCGTCCGGATGCTTCTTGCCGAGTTGGGCTGCCCAGAGTGCTTGTCCCATGACCTCGCGGACTTCCTTCGGAAAGCCCCGCAAATTTCTATCACTGTCACCCACAAAGTGCAGGGGTTTGGGATCGAGTCTGTTGTCCACAATTATATCCTATAGAATATAATTGTGGATGTATCAATCAGAGCCGTACTAGATCTCTTCGCTCGCTTGGAAACGCTGGCCTATCAAAAAGGCCGTTACTCGTCAGTTTCCTCCGGCTCCGTCCCCTCACTGGCTTCTTTCCCAAACATATAGGCTACCCCGATGCTGAGCACATACAGCAGGAGCAGCGGGCCGGCGAGGAGCATTTGGGAGATGGCGTCGGGCGGGGTGAGGATGGCGGCCAGGATGAATACGCCAACCGCGGCATAACGGAAGGCGCCAATGAGGGTATGGTGGGTGATAAGCCCCACACGGGCAAAGAAAAAGGCGAAGACGGGCAGTTCAAACGTGACCCCAAAGGCGAGTAGCGTTCTGGCCGTAAATGTCAGATACTCGCTGATCTTTAAGGTTGCCTGTACCCCGATGCTGTGGAACTCTCCCAGAAAAAACGCATACGCAATCGGCAGGACGACGGTATAACAAAAGCCGGCCCCCAGCACGAAAAAAAATGAACAGAATATGACAAACGGCCATACGTAGCGGCGTTCCTGTGGGTATAAGCCTGGAGCAACGAACTGCCAGAGTTGGTAGAAAATAGCCGGACTGGCACCAAAGAGCGCGGCAATAAAAGCGACCTTGAGTTTTGTAAAGAAGGCTTCGGTCGGACTGGTGCCAATCAGCGAATGGGGATCGGTCGTAATGTGATGCAGGGGCTGAGCGAGAAAAGCAAACAGCACATTGGCAAAGAAATAGGCTGGCAGAAAGACGATGAAGATGGCAAGCAAAGACCGAATGAGGCGGCTGCGCAACTCATCCAGATGTCCGGTGAGCGGCATGGACCGGTCGTCATAGACCATGTCCTAGTTGTCCCCTCCGGTGCTCTCTTTCTTTTCTGGTGTTTCCAAAGACTGGGGTGAGGCGGAAGAGGCAGAGGACGGCATGGCTGAAGAGCTGGTCCGTGCGTTGCGTTCGGCGGCACGAACTTCTTCGTCCAGCATGATCTGGGCATTATCGAGCTCTTCGGTAATCCCGCTTGTTGCCCGGCGCAATTCGGCAAAGGCTTTACCCAAACCGCGGGCCGCTTCGGGCAGGCGCTTTGGCCCGAGGACGATCAGCGCCACGACCAAAATCACCACCAATTCCGGCATCCCGATTCCGAACATATTTGCCTCTCGGGTTACAAAAGAGTAAACGTGTCCAGCATCGTATGTCTAGTGGAGGACACGTTTACTCTTCGTAGTATAATCGAAAAACTGGCGCAAGTTATGGCCAGAACACGGTAGGAGGGGACACCCCCGCCCCGGTAAGGAGCGATCAATGTTACAGACAGGAATCGTGCTGGACGCACGCTATCAGGATCACAACCCAGGTCCGGGTCATCCGGAACGGGCGGATCGGATCGGTACCCTACTCAGCCGCTTCGCGTCCTACGAACGTGACGGGTTGAAACGGTTTGAGCCCAGACGGGCGACGCATGAGGAGATCGCTTTGGTCCACGATACCAGCCTGATTGGCCAAGTCGCTGCCTCTGCCGGTCTCGAAGCTGCGGCCTTTGACGCGGATACGCGGGTGTCCGCGCAGTCGTATGAGACAGCCCTGCTCGCCACCGGCGGTCTGCTGACCATTCTGGATGCGGTCATGGAGGGCGAGGTGGACAACGGTTTTGCCTTGGTACGACCGCCCGGCCATCATGCCGAACGTAACCGGGCCATGGGCTTTTGCCTCTTCAACAGCGTTGCGGTTGGGGCGCAATATCTGCGGGAACGGTTCGGGTTGAGCCGGATTCTGGTGATGGATTGGGACCTGCACCATGGCAACGGCACCCAGCACAGTTTCTACGATGACCCTGGCGTGCTGTACGTCTCGACCCATCAATATCCATACTATCCCGGCACAGGAGCCGCCGAAGAAGCCGGCCAAGGCAGCGGCGAGGGCTATACCGTCAACCTGCCGCTCAGCGCCGGCTGGGGCGATGCCGCCATTGTGCCCCTATTTGAAGAGGTGATCGATCCTATTTGTCGGCAGTTTCAGCCCGAGTTTGTGTTGATCTCCGCCGGCTTTGACGCCCACGCCCGTGACCCACTCGGTGGTCTGACCGTCACGGCAGAGGGCTTTACTGCCCTGGCACGGATTCTCCTGCGCGTGGCGCGGGATCAGGCCCAGGGCCGTTGCGCCGCCATTCTCGAAGGCGGCTACGATCTGGAAGGACTGGAAACTTCGGTGATCCACGTTCTGGACGAAATGGACGGTGCCCGGCTCGACCATCCGCTCCCAGCGTATGAACGCCAGGGTCTGCTCCCCAACGTCCGGGCCGTACAGCAGCGTCATTGGGAGTTGCCGGCGATGACCTGAAATCCGTCCGCTTTGGTCCATAAATCAACGTGGACGACTTCCGCCCCTGCCGGTCACAACGGCTGGTTTTCTCGTACGAACTCATCCACCAAGCGGTTAAAAACCGCCGGTTGTTCAAAGTACGCGGAATGGCCAGCCTTGGGGACGGTTACAAAACGTGCCTGCGGAATACGGGTCGTAATGCTTTGCATGGCGGGCGGTGGAGCCAGTACGTCTTCTTCTCCAACCACAAGTAAGGTGGGAATATTGTGCTCAACAATGGGCGCTACGTTGGTGTACAGGCTCATCAGTGTTGGAACGAGATTGGGCGAGATGTGCTGATTCAGGGCTGAGATCTGTTGGTAGAGAAAAGACAGCGCTGGTTCACGCTTAGGAAAAGACATGGCGTATGCGCTGGTGAGAAGCTGGGCCAAATTGCCCTGTGCGCGTTCACGCAGGCTGGCGCGCGTTTGATCGATCTCCGGCGTTTCAATACCGGCGGTGGTATCGCACAAAGTAAGCGCGTTGGTACGCTCGGGACAGGCAGCGGCAAAGCCGCACACCGTCCAGCCGCCCATGGACTGCCCCACAAGTGCCGCCCTCTGAATCCCCAGATGATCAAGTAAGCCGGTCAAATCCTCAACAAACGCTCGTGGGCCTGGGCCGGTGGCTACATCACGGGAATAGCCGAAGCTCCGATGGTCAAAGGTTACCACTTGATACGTTTTGGAGAGTGCCGGAACTTGCTGCCACCAACTGAGGTGACTCCCCCCTCCACCGTGCGCTAACACCAGGGCTGGACCCGTTCCGTGGGTTTCATAATACAGTTCAATCCCATTGACTGAGGCAAACGGCATGTGGTGCCTCCTTAGTCCTGTGCTGTCCGCTCTGCATGAATCTCTGCATGCGAGGCGATGACGCGCTCTGCTTTGAGTTGAGCGATCTGCTGATCGGAATAGTTGAGCAGGCGGCGAAGCACGCTATCCGTATGCTCGCCCAGCAGCGGGCCTGGGGTGGCCACGTAGCCTGGCGTCTTCGAGAGTTTGAACGGCGGCCCGTCGAGTATGACATCTTCTGTCTTTCCGCCTTCCTGAGCCGGCAACTGCGCCCAATATCCTCGCGCCCGCAGTTGCGGGTCGTGGTCCAAATCTTCCCCGTTGGCAACCACGCCAGCGGCGACACCGGCTTCTTGCAGGCGGGTCATGACTTCTTCTGCCGTATGCTGCTGCGTCCAGGCTTCAATCTGGGCGTCCAAAGCGTTTTGATGTTGGAGACGGTCTGCAAGAGTGGCAAAGCGTGTCTCGCGCGTCCAGGCCGGTTGCCCCAAGACATGGCACAGACTCTGCCACTCTGCTTCGGTGAAGACGGCAATCGCGCACCAGCGGTCGTCACCTTTGCAGCGATACACCCCGTGCGGCGCTGCCGCCGCTTCCTGGGAACGATTGCCGACCGGCTCACTGGGCGTCTGATTATTCAGGATGTCGAGCAAGCCTGGCCCAACCAGACTGGAAATAGCCTCAAATTGTGCCAGGTCAACGAATTGCCCCTGACCGGTTTGTTTGCGATGCCACAGGGCCATCAATACGGCCAGCGCGCCGCTATAGCCACCGGTCATGTCCGCATACGAATAGCCCCAGCCAGCCGGCTCGTGACCGGGATGACGCATCTGGAGCGTATAGCCGGACAAAGCCTGGAGCGTCGGCCCATAACTGACATAATCCTTGTGCGGCCCGGTATGCCCAAAGCCGGACATGGAGACCGCAATAATATCGGGCTTGATTTTTTTGAGGCTCTCATAGTCGAGCCCCCAGTTACGCATGACCCGTGCGCTGAAATTGTCGATCACGACATCCGATATAGCTGCGAGTTTTTGGGCGATCTCAATCCCACGCGGGTCGGCCATATTGATAACCGTACTCTCCTTACCCCGGTGCAAATTGCCGGAAAAGCCGCCGCGCCGTGTCCCCAAGTCCAACGTATCGCGCCGCTCGATTTTAATGATCTCGGCACCCTGATCGGCCAGGATACGGACCGCGACCGGACCGGCGACCACCCAGGTGAAATCAAGAATGCGGACGCCTTCAAGCGCGCGTCGGCCTTTTTGTGGGGGGGACATGGGGCAACCTAGACCGCCTCAGAAATATCTTCCTTGGACTGAGGGCTCTCCGGCTCGGAGGGCGGAAAGAGCAGCGAAGCAACGATCGTCGCGGTCAGGACAAGCGCGATCACGCCCAGAGAGAGGCCAATCGGGATGGGATACACGTCAACCAGGAGCATTTTGACGCCAACAAAGCCCAGCACCACGCCCAGGCCGATGCGTAGATAGACAAACAGATCGAGCACGCCGGCAATCAGGAAGTAGAGGGCGCGCAGGCCCAGAATGGCAAAGACGTTTGAGGTGTAGACGATGAAGGGGTCGTCGGTGACGGCAAAAATGGCAGGAATCGAGTCGATCGCAAAGACCAAGTCCGTGCTTTCTACGGAAACGAGGACGACCAGGAGAGGGGTGGCAAAGAGCTTCCCCTGATGCCGGACGAAGAAGTGTTGACCCTCGTATTTGTCCGTGACCGGCAGAATGCGCCGTAAGAGTCGAATGGCCGGATTATCCTCCGGGTCGGATTCGGTCTCATCCGAAACGGCAATCTTGACCCCGGTGAAGATCAGGAAAGCGCCGAAGAGATAGATGATCCAGTGAAAATAGTGCAGCAGCGTCGCTCCGAGGGCAATGAAAATCCCGCGCATGATGAGTGCGCCCAGAATCCCCCAGAACAGAATGCGATGTTGGTAGGCCAAGGGAACGGAAAAATAGGAGAAAATCAGCAAGAAGACAAAAATATTGTCCACGCTGAGCGATTTTTCGATCAAATAGCCGGCGAGAAATTCCAGGGCCGGCTCCGAGCCGCTGGTATAATAAATCCAGGCGTTAAAGACCAGGGCGAGGCCGATCCAGACCGTGCTCCATATACCGGCTTCTTTGCGCGACACTTCACGCGCTTCACGATGGAAGACTCCCAGGTCCAGGAACAGCAGGCCGAGAACAATCAGGGTGAAACCGATCCAGAGGCCGATACCGGATGCCATGTTTATGCTCGTAGGCTTAGCCGTCTGTAGCAGTCAGGTTTTCGTAGATTTCCTGGTAGCGGGAGGCCGCCTGATCGATAATCTTCTGCGGCAGATGCGGAGCGGGCGGTCTGCGGTCCCAACCCAGGGAAATCAGATAATTCCGAATAATCTGCTTGTCATAGCTGTCCTGGGATTTACCGGGCTGATAGATTTCGCTCCGCCAAAAGCGCGACGAGTCCGGCGTAAAGGCTTCATCAATAAGAATGAGCTGACCGTCGCACTGGCCAAACTCGAATTTGGTGTCCGCCAGGAAAAAGCCTTTGGTTTCCGCATAGGCGTGGGCGTTCTTGTACAGGGCCAGGCTGAGGTCCCGCACCTGGGCTGCCAGGTCCGTGCCAATGAGGCGTTCGACTTCCGCAAAGGCGATATTCTCGTCGTGTTCGCCCTGCGGGGCCTTGGTTGAGGGGGTAAAGATGGGCTCGGGCAACCGGGCGCTCTCCTCTAATCCTGAGGGCAGCGGAATGCTGCACACGGTTCCACTCGCCCGATATTCCTGCCAGCCGGACCCGGCCAGATAGCCCCGAACGATACACTCAACCGGTAGCGGTTCCGCTTTTTTGACCAACATGGAGCGACCGGCCAGGCTGTCACGGGTGGACTGAAACACAGCCGGAAACGTATCCACGTCAACCGAAATGAGATGGTGCGGCACAATGTCGGCCAGGCGGTCAAACCAAAAGCGGGACACCTGGGTCAGGATCCGCCCCTTGCCCGGTATGCCTTCGTGCAGCACGACATCAAAGGCCGAGACCCGGTCGGTTGCAACGATCAACAGATAGTCGTCGGTTTCGTAAATATCACGGACCTTTCCGCGGCGGGGTGGAGGAAGTCCCTCTACACTTGTTGTTAGGATAATGGGCTCGCTCATGACGCTGTTTTCTCTCTCCTGGATAAATACAGTACGATCAAAATGGACAATATTGTCATTCTAGCAGACTCACGATTCTTCTCTACATCCCCCGGAATCCTAGCTGTTCTTTTCCTCGGTTTTACCCTGCACAAGTTGAAACGTAACCAGTTCCTTTTGTTCAACAATTTTTCCGCTCACCAGATCGGTGGCGGTACTTTTCACCATGCCGACGCCAGGAGTGTACCATTCCGTATAGTGAAAACCGCGTCCGCTCGTCCGGACAAGTTGAGTCTCCACCCGCAGACAGTCGGTGTACGTCCCGGCCGTGACCACCACCGGCTCCTGCTCCGGTCCAAAGCGGTAGAGCGTCGAGAGCTGAGCCTCTTCGGCCCATGCGCCTACCCAGACCTCTTGCCACTCTTCACTTGGGTTTACGCTCTGGCTGGTGAGGTCGGGCGGCAAGACGGGTGCAAACGATTCGCCTATGGTCCCGGTTGAGACTAAGTTCGTGTGCTCATTATCACCGTAGGCATGGTTGCTGTTCCGGACCAGATAGCCCTCATGGAAGTAGTATAAGATCGGCAGGATATCCTTGGGTGCGGTCGGCGTGACGCCGGGGTGGGCTTCGTCCAGTATCACGGCGTCACGCTGGAGGTACGGGATATGCTGCCGTCCTTTCACCTCCACGCTGAGCTCAGCCTCGGTCTCATACCACGCGCCGGACAGCCGATAGACCCAGCGGCTGCCAGGTGTATGCGGAAAGAGGGTAGCGACTTGTTGCCAAGCGCTCACAGGAGAAGCGGTCTCAGAAGAGTAAACGTGTCCTCCACTAGACATGGGATACTGGACACGCTTACTCTTTTCTCCGGTACGGAGGGAATCTGTTCGAATGGAAACCAGACTGGCCACGATGAGGAGAGCGGCAATCACAGGTATCGGTTTCACTTTGAGAGAGCTCTTTTCTTTGGACTGAGTCAGGCCATCTGGACTATGGGACATTATAGCTCAAATCACGCCTGCCTGCTTCAGAGCTGAGAGGCGGTTCGCCCCAAGTCCGAGATCGTTACCATATACCTCACTGTTGTGTTCGCCCAGGAGGGGCGGACGGCGGGCAATGCGCGATGGTGTCACCGTAAAATGAATGGGACCACCGGGGTATTGCACGGTTCGGCCCAACTCTGGATGCTCGATAGTGGAGAAAAAGCCACGGTCGTTCAACTGGGGATCGTCCACTAAGGCTTCGGGTGGTTGGACCATGGCATACGGAATGCGCCGGAGTTGGGCGCCTTCCATGAGTTCAGCTACGCTGTAGTCCTTGGCCCAGTCATCAAGGATATCGAACAGGTGTTCGGCATGCTCCCTTCGATAGACCAGATCTTCCCAGCGTGCATCCTCAAGATCCTGGGCCTTTTTATCGCCCTTGACCCATTCGACCAGCGAGGTCCAATCCCCCAACGAGCAGTGCATGACGTAGCCGTCACGACACCGAGCCACGCGAAAATAGCGGCTCCAGTGCAGGCTGCCGCGCCGGCTCTCAATGCCCAGCCCCTGATGATAAAACGGCGCCACATGTTCCACGGCCCCGGCAACGGCTTCCTGTATGCTGACGTCCACCCACTGACCCTCGCCGAGGCTATCCCGCGTCAACAGGGCCAACAGCGTACCGATCGCGGCAAAAAAGGAGGCGCTATGGTAGGCTTGCAGGCCCATGGCGTGCAGCGGCGGCTCATCGGGAAACCCGTTGGTCCAGATCATGCCGCCAAGGGCCTCGGCCACTATGTCCGAGGAGCGGTAGGATTGGTAAGGTCCGGTCTGTCCAAAAGGCGTAATCGAGGTGAGCACCAGATTTGGGTTGAGCTGCTTCAACTCATCATAGCCCAGGCCGAGCCGGGCGAGTGTCCCTGGCGCGGCTGACTCAACCAGCACGTCCGCCTTTGCTGCTAACTGCTTGGCCAACTCCTGGCCGGCTTGCTGGTTCAGATCGAGGGTGATGCCCCGTTTGCTGGTATTATAGAACCAAAACAGCAGGCTCCGCTCGAGGTGCGGTTGGCCATCGAGAAACGGACCAATGCGACGCGTGGCATCCCCCTCCGGTGGCTCGATCTTGAGGACATCCGCCCCCATATCGCCAAAGAGTTTGGCGCACATGGCCCCTTTGAGGTCGGTCAGGTCAAGAATCCGCAGTCCAGCCAAGGCAGTCATACCGGAGCGCTCCCTCTCCTCGCTACAATTTGACAAACACGTCTCTGGCCTCTTTACTAGTCAGCTGCGAGACCGTCGTAATTTTATCGCTGAAAGGTTTGAGCGAACCAAGCGAGCTGGTGCCAATGTCGATCAGAATCGAGAAGAGCGAGAAGCCGAGCGCGTTCTTCTCCGTGGTAAAGCGTTCAGCCCAGTCTGCATGGACCCGGCATTCGCCGTCGGTAATAAACACGATATCACTCCGCTGGAAACGAGATTCCTGGATGCACTCCAGGGCCGCGTCAAGGGGTTTTTCAAAATCGGTCCCACCGCCGGGGAAGTATTCGGCTAGCTCCAGAACCTTGTCCATGTCCGCTTCATAGCGCACCCGCGTATTGAGATCGACGCTGTACAGGGGTGCGTCCGCGGACGAGAAACAAATCGCTCGAAACCGGCGCCGTTCGCGCCGGGCAATCTCAAGCAGCGTCAACGTGAGCGCCTTGGCCCAGACTTCTTTGTCTCCCTGCATGGATGAGCTGCCGTCGAGGCAGACGATAAGCGGGCCTTTGCCCTGCGCCTCCACCCCGCGCAGGTCGTACTGTAAAAGCTCGCTATCCACAAAGCGCCGGATAAAGTCCTGGCGTAACAGGGGGTGTTGCAAGCTCAGCAACTCGTGGGGGAGCAAGCGGCTGAGTTCCGCCCCGACTCCCACCTCGAAGACCTCGTCATTGGTGCGTTCAAAGTCTTTCCGACGCAGGGCGAGCGCCTGGTGCTTCATCCGCCCGACCATGGTGGCGAGCTTTTTCAGCTTGTCGTTCCCAGCCAGCCGCTTGCCCAGCTCAATCTGGCGGCCGGGGGAAGATTGATGGCCACCACCCACGACCAGCCCCCACGACTCGGCCTCCTGGGTCGCGTCATCGAGATTTTGGGCAACCGCAATCGCTTCTTTGAGAAAACGATTGTGGGTTTCCTGCTGTACACGGGACAGGTCTTGGTTGAGCTGTTTGGCCAGGCGTTGCAGCCGGGTGTCTTCCGCCCGTGCCTGACTGGCCATACGCTCGGCCGTCTGTTCGAGCATCTCTGTGACTTCTTGTGATATATCCTCAGCAGTATCCGCTTGTTCAGCGAGTTCTTTTGCATTCTGGGCTTCGTCGATGTTCTGCTGTGCCAGCGCTTCCTGCTTTTCTACGTTCCAGACATCGAGTAAGTCGCGCCGGGTCAGCGGCTTTTCGGATTTCAGCACGCGGAGGGCGCCTTCGCCCAAGAGCACGGTGGCCAGCCCGGCCTGCCCTTCATCCAGGATGGTGGCCTCTCGCAGCAGGTTCGCCAACTCGCCGCTATGCAGCGCGGTGAGTAACTCCCGGTTCACCGCCGCGCTGGGGAGCACGTCGTCCGCTTTAAAAAAGACGACGTTATATTTGAAGAGCGCGCAAAAAAGGTCGCGCAAGAGCGCAGGAAAATGCGGTAGAAGAGGCGCCCCGCTCTCTTCAAGGCGCTGTAAAGAGGGGGAGGCGACGCGGAGTTGCTCATAGACCGCCCGGTCATACGAGTCGCTCTCAACCCAATACACATTATCCGGCAGGGGCTCCGGTGGCGGGAGGCTGAACCGGGATTTTTTCTTGGCACGGCGGCGTGGCATGATAATATTTCGGAGGGCTTAGAGCCGTTCCAATAACTGGCCCTGGATTTCTTGAATCTCTCGTTTCGCCCGTTCAACCTTATCAATGGCGCGTCCGACCTCCTGGACATGTTGGTGGATCTCCTCCACCTTGACCAGAATATTCCGAATTTTGGTATGCGCCTCGATGATCGCGCGGGCGCGCTGCTCGGCGTCCTCCCAGGGCCGCTCGGCATAGTCGCGCAACTCCCTGGTCTGAAACAGGAGCTCCTGCACCTCATCCTCATAGCCATGAATCAAGCCATGGATCACGGTATGCACGGCGGCCTGCTCTGACGGCTCCTTCCACAAAACGTGTTCAAGGAAGAAGACATCGGTTTCGGTAACGACATGGCGTCCATCCAGGCTGGCCACGGCTTGCAGCAGACCGACACTCTGGCGGTAGCGACGGTCGGACGCCAGAATATCTTGTGTCCGCAGCTCCCGGCGGACCTCGGCGATGACCCCAAGAACAGCATCGGGAACGGTGACGGCTTGCGCCTCAGTTTGCAATTGACGCAGCTCGTCGAGGGTCAGCGTCGTGCGTTCAGCCGGTCGCTGCGCCTGAAGCATGTGCAGAAAGCGAAAGCGAAAATCCTCCTGGATATAGTCCACGGCGAAGCGCAGCAGGAAGCGGTCGTACAGCGCAAGGAGTTCGTCGTCCTCGGGAAGTTCATTGCTCGCCCCGAAGAGTGTCAGGAGCGGCACTGCCGCTGCCTCTTTGCCATTATGAAAGACCCGCTCGTTAATAATGCTGAGGATCGCATTCAAGATCGAGGAGCTGGATTTGAAGACTTCGTCCAAGAAGGCAATATGCGCCTCGGGCAGTTTATTATCCGTGACCCGGCGATAGTCGTCGGCTTCGAGCGCTTTGAGGCTGACCGCTCCAAAGAGTTCTTCCGGTGTCGTGAATTTCGTCAGCAACCACTGGAAATAGCGCGCCCCGGTAATACGGCGACACAACTCGTCCGCCAGCATCGACTTGGCCGTCCCCGGAGGGCCGATAATGAGGACGTGCTGGGATGCTAATAAGGCCGCCAGCGCGCCGTCGATGAGGGCGTGTCGTTCGAGAAAGCGATGTTGGAGTTCTGCACGGATTTTTTGCAGTTTTTCTTGCGGAGTCACCAGCCTGATCCTTTAGTGCTCTCTTCAGGAGAGAAATCTTAGGCTAGCAGATAGGGAGGAGGGCCTCAATTCCGAAGCCTGCCCCCCACAGACCTCTAGCGCCCGTATGGATGGATCGTTTATAACAGTCCCCGACAATACTCTTCATTCTCGTAAGGAGGGAAGCATGGCATTAGCGCTTGATGGCATAAAAGTTCTTGAACTTACACGGGTCGGGCCGGGTGCATTCTGTACCATGATGTTGGCGGACATGGGTGCCGAGGTATTAAAAATCGAGCCGCCCCCCACCGGGAAGCTGGCCGGCTCGGGCGCGTCACCCAAGCTGGACGAGGCCCGCAAACTGGCCACCAGCTTCACGAATCGGAACAAAAAGAGCCTCACCTTGAATTTGAAGGATCCGGCCGGACAAGACGTTCTGCACGCCTTGGCCAAAGAGTATGATGTGCTGGTCGAAGGCTTCCGACCCGGTGTGATGCAGCGGCTGGGCGGCGACTATGAGACCCTGCGGGCCATCAACCCCGGCATCGTCTACTGCTCTTTGAGCGGCTACGGCCAGGACGGCCCGTACCGTAATTTTCCGGCCCACGACCTGAATTATCTCTCTTTGAGCGGAGTGCTGGACCTGATTGGACCACCCGAAGGTCCGCCCTCCATTCCGCTGAATATTATTGCCGACTATGCTGGAGCCTCTATGCACGGCGCGCTTGGTATCATGTTTGCCCTGTTTGCCAGACAACAGACCGGCCAGGGGCAGTTGGTTGATGTTTCTTACCTGGACACCACGATTTCGTTGCTTGCGGCCACGCCGAATGTCCGCGATTATTTTGCCGATGGTACGATGCCAGGTCGGGCCAAGGGGGTCTTTGGCGGCGGATTCGCCTATTACAGCGTGTATCAAACCAAAGACGGCAAACAGCTCTCCATCGGCTGCACCGAGCCCTGGCTGTGGAATAATGTCTGTGACGCCCTGGACCGCCCGGATTGGAAGGACTGCGGCATGAAGATGGGAGACTTCTCTCAGCATTCAACCGAGCGTCATCAGCAGGTGAAAAAAGAACTCCAGGATATTCTGCTCACCAAAACACGTGACGAGTGGTACGATTTTTTTACCCAAGCCGATGTGTGTGTCGGAAAAGTCTACGATGTACCTGAAGTCTTTGAAGACCCACAGGTGAAACATCGCGAGATGGCAGTCGAGCTCGATCATCCCCAAGCCGGAAAAGTGACCCAGGCTGGCGTGGCCATTAAGCTGTCGGACACACCCGGATCGATCCGCTCCTTTGCTCCCGCGCTCGGACAGCATACGGACGAAGTTCTGAGCGATGTGGGCCTGAGTGCCGAGCAGATCGCCCAGCTCCGCGAAAAACACGTGGTGTAACAAGAAGGGATTAGGGGTTGGGGGTTGGGGCTCCCCAGTCCCTAACCCCTAATCCCCAACCCCCTCCTCCAATGCGTCTGTCCTTCGACCTTGGGACTCTGGTACTCTACGATCCGCCCGAAGAGTTTGCCCCTCCCACCTGCTTTCGGTGGGATGGCCGGGTTGATCGGTGGCGGACTCAAGCCCATCACTATCGCCAGGTGGTTGAGACCTTTAAGCAGCACGAGGCCTCCTATACGAACGCCGCGCCGGCTTACCGCACGCTGGCACTGTCCAGCCGGTTGACCCAGACACCACGGCCGTTTCAGAGAGACGCGCTTGCGGCCTGGGTCAATGCGGGCCGGCGCGGCACGATCATCCTGCCGACCGGTGCCGGGAAGAGCTATGTCGGCCAAAAGGCCATAGAAACTGTCCGGCGGAGCACCCTCGTTGTTGCCCCAACGATCGATCTCATGAATCAGTGGTACGACCTGCTGTGCGCAGCGTTTGGTGAAACGGTCGGGCTTATTGGCGGAGGGTATTATGAAATCGAAGACCTGACGGTGACAACCTATAGCAGCGCGTATCGGCATATGGACCGCTTGGGTAATAGGTGGGGCCTGGTGATCTTTGACGAATGCCATCACCTGCCGGGCGACGTGTACAGCCATGCCGCGGAAATGTGTCTGGCTCCCTATCGCTTAGGGTTAACGGCGACGCCGGAACGCGCCGACGGTCGTGAGGCGCTGCTCGATATCCTCATCGGCCCGCGGGTGTATGCCAAAGGGATTACCGAGTTGGCCGGGGAGTATTTGTCCGACTATGTCGTTGAGCGCCTCAAGGTCACGCTCACGCCAGAAGAAGAAGCGGAATACCGTCAGGCCCGCAGCACGTTCTATGATTTTATTGTAGATCACGGCATCGTCTTGGACGGCTTGGCCGGCTGGCATCGCTTTATTCGGGAGAGCGCGACGAGTCGGAAGGGTCGGAGCGCTCTGCTGGCCCACCAGCGGGCGAAAAAACTGGCCTTAGGAACTCAGGCCAAGCTGCGCACCCTTGATTTCCTGCTGAAAAAGCACGCCCGTGATCGGACCATTATCTTCACCAGTGATAACGATACGGTTCACGCAATCTCCGCCGCATTTTTGATTCCAGCCCTCACCCACCAAACGCCGACAAAGGAACGTAAAGCCATACTCGAAGCCTTTAACAGCGGGGAGTATCTGGCGCTGGCCACGTCAAAAGTGCTGAACGAAGGTGTGAATATCCCGGAAGCCAGTGTCGCCATTGTGCTGTCCGGTTCCGGTTCCACCCGCGAGCACGTGCAGCGTCTGGGTCGGATTCTGCGCAAACGCGAAGGCAAGCAGGCGGTTCTGTACGAAGTCATTACCGCGGGAACGGTGGAGGAACGCATCAGTGACCGGCGACGCCAACACGCCGCCTACCAAGTCTAAACAACAGAGCAGAGAGAAACAAATGGTTCAGGAAGACAGCCCGCTCATTAACCTGCCAAATCTTATTCGTTTTCTACGTGACCGGCTCTCCCTGACCGAGGGCGACATCAGGATTGAACGACACGAAGCCGGCTATTCAAACGAAACGTTTTTTGTCTCCTGGGGAGACAAACACTGGGTTTTGCGGCGTCCGCCGAGCGGGGACCTCCTGCCGACCGCCCACGACATGCTGCGCGAATACCGGGTGCTGTCTGCTCTGTCCGCTTTTGACGTGCGGACTCCACAGCCAGTGATTGCGTGTGAAGATCGGGACGTTCTCGGTGTTCCTTTTTATCTGATGGAGCGTGTGGACGGCATCGTGATCCGTGAAACGCTCCCGGAAGTTTTTGCCGCCCAGGAAGAACGCCAACGACTCGGAGAAGAATTAATCGACGCCCTCGCTGAGCTCCATGCCGTGCAATGGCAAGGTACGGACCTCGAAGGCATTGGTAAGCCACAGGGCTATCTTGAACGCCAGCTCAAACGCTGGACCAAACAGTATGCGCTGACCGTGCCACACACCCGGCCATTGCCCGGACTCAAGGAAGTCGGCGACTGGTTGCGACAGCGACTGCCGCCGACAAGTGAAGCCACGCTTGTGCATGGGGATTATAAAGTCGATAACGTGATGTTTCGGGCTCGACCGGCCCGCCTGGTCGCCATATTCGACTGGGAAATGGCAACTTTGGCGACCCGTTAACCGACCTCGGCTGGCTGCTCAGCTTCTGGGGGCCTACCGGTGATGAACGAGACACCCCGGACCTGATTGACAGCAATGCCATGACTCAGTTGCCGGGTTTTTTATCCCGCGAAGAGATGGCCGCGCGCTATGCGCAACGTACCGGCCGGACCATGGAACACTTTCCCTTTTATCGCTGCTTGGCGGTCTGGAAGTACGCCATCATTCTGGAGGGCCTGTATCGACACTATCTCGAAGGCACCGCGGCCAATCCGAAAGCCGCCGAGTTTGCCTGGAAGGTGCCCCAACTCGTGCAGCGCGCCCAGCGGATTATGGCCGAGGCTGGGTAGATGAAGGTGCCGTTCCGGCCGGCGCAGTCGGTGAGGTAGGTGCATCCGTCGGCCAGGGGAAGGATTTGGCACGATTGAAAGCAGGAGAAGCTTGAGCAATATTGGGGAAAGTCATCTGGAGAAATCGTCTAACCGAGGAGGGCCGGAATGGCAGAATATCCGAAGGACGACCAAGAAGCTTTGCTGAAAGCAATGTTGCTGGGTAATGAGGATGACCGAAAAGCTTTGCCGGAAGGGGCGATGGTGCGGGATCGTTACGAGATATTGGATGTCCTGGGACGGGGTCGTTACGCTCTTACCTACAGGACGTATGACCATTGGGAGAATTGCAACGTCGCCCTCAAGGAGTATATGCCGCTCCCCATTGCCCAGCGGGGAGGGGATGGCAAGACAGTAGAGGCAAAGCCCCATTTGGAGGGTTTTTACGACCAGTGGCTGGAGGATTTTCATGTTGAGGCTGACACCCTGATGAAGTTTCACCATTCGAATATCAACACGATGTATGGCCGCATTGAAGACAACAACACGGTTTATCTCGCCCTGGAGTACATCGACGGCGGGTCGCTAAGGGCTACCCTGAATCAGGAAAAGAGATTAGAAGAGGCCGCATTGAAGCGTCTGTTGCAAGACGTCCTGGGAGGGCTAAAGAGAATCCATAGGGAGGGTGTCTATCATCGGGATCTTACTCCGGAGAATCTGGTCAGGCGGAAGGATGGCACCTGGGTCATCGTGGACTTTGGGATAGCCCGGGAGGCCAGGAAGTTCAAGCTAACCCCCGCTCCGTTGGACTATGCGCCGCTGGAGCAACATGGCAAAAGTGCCGATCCTTATGGACCCTGGAGTGATATCTTCATCGTGGCAACGGTGGCATACGAGTGTATCGGGGGCACCGTCGTGAATGCGGATCTGCGAGCGAGCAGATTGAACGCCGGGAAGTCGGATATAGATCCGGCCACGAGCGTCGGCAGAAGATTCCACTACAGTAGGCAACTGTCAGAAGGGATCGAGAAGGGAATGAGGATCCCTATCGAGGAGAGGCCGTGGAGCATAGAAGAGTGGGAAAGCCTTCTAGGCCTTGAGCCCGAGGGAGCCATCTCGGCGGACGAGGCCGGGGCGACGGAGCCCGCCCAGCCGGACTCCGAGCCGGCGAGAGACATCTCGTCCGCCAAGCCGAGTGAGGAGTTTGAGCCTGAGGGAGCTGCCTTGGTGGATGAGCCTGAGGGAGCGGCCTCGGTGGATGAGGCCGGGGCGACGGAGCCCGTCCAGCCGGACTCCGAGCCGGCGGTAGACATCTCGTCCGCCAAGCGGAATGAGCCCGCCAAGCCGAGTGAGGAGTTTGAGCCTGAGGGAGCTGCCGAGACCTCTAGAACTAGAAAAGGCAAGAAAAGTTTCGACTCCTGGATACGGCAGCAACGCTCTAAGCCAAAAGGAGCCGCCTCGATCGACGAGGCAGTAGAGGGAGCTGTCCAACCCCGCTCCTTTCGTTGGCCTCTTGTCCAGAAAGTCGTATCGTCTAGCGCCGTGATCGCGCTTATCGTCGCGGGTGTAGGGGCGAGCTACTGGCTGGGCTATAATCTGCTTGGGCCTCTTGTCCAGAAAGTCGTATCGTCTAGCGTCGCGTATGGAGAGAGGGCCTACCGGTTGGGCCAGCATCTGCTCGTGGAGCCAACTAAGCCAGAGCTGGTGGACCGGCCGGTGGGGACCCGCTTTCGGGACTGCCCGACCTGCCCGGAGTTAATAGTGGTTTCGACAGGGCTTGCTGTAGGGATCTACGAAATCACGTTTGCTGACTGGGACCGCTGTGTGGCCGACGGGGGCTGCCGCGGTTACCGGCCGAACGATCGGGGGTTTGGCCGAGGGCAGCAGCCGGTGATCAACGTCAATCGGTTTGATGTCCAGGGTTATCTGCAGTGGATATCGGAGAAGACGGGCCAGATGTACCGGCTTCTTAGTGAAGCGGAGCATAACTATATCTCTAGCACGGGTAAGGACGCCAACCCCATCTCAATTCACACCATAATGAGGACCACAGGTCTGCTACAAGTGAGCTATAACGAGAACGTTTACCGCAACAATGGGGAGGGGTATCATCGGGGGCCGCCGGTGCCGGTAGGGAAATATTCACCGAACACCGTTGGTCTCCACGATTTCAACGGGAATGTCTTGGAATGGTTGCAGGACTGCTACGAAATATGGAGCGACTATACGGAATGTACCTGGCACGGCTATCCCTGGACCATCTGGACCATCAGTCCAGGGGATCCCCTTTCGGTCTCCCTCGAACGGAACACCGCCGGCTTTCGGAGCACCCTCATCGGATTCCGCATAGCCCGGTCGCTCCCTCATCAGGGGTCTTTATTGCATAATCTGTTGGGGATCAATCTGTCTTGGGAATTTTTTCAGTGGAAATTTTTTCAGTGGAAATTTTCTCAGCCGGCCCCGCACCACCGCCCTGCTGCACGCCTTTAGCCGTTGTACTCAAGAATTTTAACCTCTGAGCAGCAATTCCTTGGCCCGGCCAAAAAGCGTCTTGACCGATGGGGCGATCAGGTCCCACTCGGGATCGTGGCGCTTGCCGCGACGGTGCAGCATCACATTAAAACAACTGATTGCGCCAAAGCGATAGCCAGCCAAGGCGCGATACCAATTGATATCGGGGACCTTGCGTTGCATGCCGTCTTCATACAAGGCCACGAGCGCGTCAATCGGCGGGATGGTTGAGATTGGACGGCGTTCGGTATCCCAGCTTTCCGGGTCAATAAAGACCAGCAGCCAGCCGAGATCGAGGAGATGTCCGCTGATACCGGAAATCTCCCAATCCAGGAGGGCCACCAGTTGCTCGCCCGCGGGCTGTAAAGAGGAAACCTGTCCCGCATCTGCCGGTTGAGGACGGACAGGTTCCTTCTTTTTGTCAAACAGTAGATTGGTCCCTTGATAGTCGCCATGAAAGAGGCCGATCGGAGGGTCTGCGGGTTGGTGGGTCAGCAGGAGGGCACGCACCTCTTCGCCCCAGGTGATCCATTCCGGCTCTGCGGCCTTGGCTAAAATAGGATCCCAGAAGCGGATTTCCTGTTCGAGCGAGCGAGGCGCTTCCCAGCCCGCCAGTTCGGTTTTCCAATCGAGCTGGTGGACCTGGATTAAAGCCTGCACCCCTTGCCGGTAGAGCAGCGCGACGGCCTCGGCGTTCCGGCTAAACGACGCGTCGGGTTCCCAGACGTGGAAGGTGCGGCCGGGCAGGCGTTCGACCATCAGGTACGGGACCTCGAACCAGCGCAGGTCGTCTCCGGCCCAACGTACCTCAGGGACAGGCATCCCGTTCTTCTTGAGCGTACGCAGTAAAGGCGCCTGGCGCAGGACATCGGTATTCCCGCTTTGGCGAACGCCTTTGGGTGGCAGACGCATGACCAGAGATTCGTTTTCAGCCTGGCCGGCTTTTTCATAGGTCACGGTGAAGCCAAAACTCAGCCCGGCATGGCCCGGCATGGCCTCGACCTGGTGGACGCTCGCGTCTTGTCCATAATGGCTGAGGCAGAATGCTTGTAATTGTTGGGTGAGGACAGGGATCTCAACGGCCATATAACTCTCCTTGGTGCGCAGCCTTGCCCCTCAACCGCTTCGGTTATCTGAGAAGGACAGGGGTTTGCGCATGCAACCATATTCCAACCCAACTGCCTAGTAGGAAGTTGATGGCCTGTGGTCGATTGGTCTTGACGAACCACAGGACTCTGGCTGTAAAGGGATGGGATAAGATTTATCCTGCTGGAGAGAAATTTCTCATGGATGGAAGTCGTAGAGGGTGATCTATGCACTATGCGCTGACCGCTGAGGACCGTACAGAGCTTCAGGCCCGCGGGATGTTACCCGAGGCGATTGCGACCTATATTCAGCAGTTTCAGCAGGGCTTCCCTCCTGTTCAGTTGGAGCGAGCGTGTACGCTTGGTGACGGGATTGACCGCATACCAGCAGAGACTGATCACTTGGTACAGCTGCATACCGAGGCCGCAGCAGCAAGCCGCCTGATCAAGTTTGTTCCTGCTTCGGGTGCAGCCAGTCGCATGTTTCAACTCCTCATCTCTTTTTCCCGGCAGCCGGAGTTGCTCTCGAATTCGGCGCTGTCCGGGAGAGCGGCCGAGGGAGATATCGACTGTCAGACGTTTCGGCGCTTTCTCGGCCAGCTTGACCACTTTGCTTTTGCCCAGGAACTGCGGACAGTCTTACACAGAGACGGCCATACGCTGGAGGAACTGCTGAGTCAGGGACGGTATCACACGCTTCTCACCTATCTCCTCACTCCAACCGGATTGAACTACGCCAACCTGCCCAAAGGGCTCGTGCCATTTCACGCCTACGGAGACCATACCCGGACCGCTTTTGAGGAACATCTGGTTGAAGCGCTGGAGTATGTCCGGGATGCCTCCTCCGTTGCGCGGTTGCACTTCACGGTTCCCGCGCCCCACCAGCGGGCCATTCAGACGTATCTTGATAGCGTGTGTCACCGCTACGCTCAGCGGGGCGCTCAACTCGACATTTCGTATTCTATTCAGAAGCCCTCGACAGACACCATCGCCGTGGACGCAGACAACATCCCGGTCAGAGATAGCAATGGCGCCCTTGTTTTTCGTCCCGGCGGACACGGTGCTTTATTGGAAAACCTGGCCGACCTTCAAGGCGATATCATTTTTATTAAGAATATCGATAATGTCCTGCCCGACCGACTCAAGCCCGATACCTACCAATATAAAAAACTCCTGTGCGGCTCTCTTCTCCACCTCCAACAACAGGCATTTTCTCATATTGCACGGCTCAAAGCCTCCCTCCCCAGTGAGTCGGACGGCGCACGTATCGCTCTTGATACTGCCCGTAGCTTTGCTCAGGACCAGTTGTCGCTTGTCCTGCCGCAAGACTTTGAGCGCACCGCAATGCCGTACCAGCGTGATCTTCTCATTGCTCAACTCGATCGGCCGTTGCGCGTGTGTGGGGTGGTGAAAAATACTGGAGAGCCGGGGGGAGGGCCCTTCTGGGTCAGACAGACCGACGGCACGACCTCGCGCCAAATTGTCGAGTCTTCCCAAGTCGATATGACAAACGCGGAGCAACGAGCACGCTGGCAAGCGGCCACCCACTTCAATCCGGTTGATCTCGTCTGTGGTGTGCGAGACTATCGTGGACGCCCTTTTCCGTTAGCTCATTTCGTCGATCCCGCCACCGGATTTATCTCCGAGAAATCAAAAGACGGACGTTCCCTGCGGGCCCTCGAATTACCGGGGCTGTGGAACGGTGCTATGGCGCACTGGAATACGGTCTTTGTGGAAGTGCCGGGCAGTACATTCCACCCCGTCAAGACGGTGATGGACCTTTTGCGCCCTGAGCATCAGCTCGCTCCTGTTCCCCCATTGACAACCCGTCTCAATTGAGACTTTGTATAGCGCCAGATTTTCTGGTCGGCTCCCATTCCACATGGTATGAGGGCAACATATCCGCGTAGCAAGGTGGACGGATTTTTGCGGCTGAACCACATATACTTGTCATACGAGACGGGGCGGTCATAAGGACAGACACCATGAGCGACGGGCCTGTCAGGCTGGAAGAATACGCACCGGAATCAATCCTGACGATTGACGAATACGAGCCCTATATCGGTCAGGAACGGGTCGATGCGCTCAAGCGACTTACCACTCCCGTTGAGGGGAAAGGCTGGGCAAATATCAACTCAACCTTTGTGGGCGGTGGGGTGGCGGAGATGCTGCGGAGCGTGATTCCGCTTGCCCACTCGCTCGGGGTCCACGCTCGCTGGTTTACCATCCAGGGCTATGAGGCGTTTTTTCACGTCACCAAGAAGTTTCACAATACACTCCAGGGCGTGGACCAGCCGATTTCTCTTCAGGAACTGTTTGAAACCTATTTGGATAATCTGGCCGCTCACGCTCAAAACGCCGCTATCGAATCTGATCTGATCGTTGTCCATGATCCTCAGCCCGCGGCGCTGATTATGAGCGGTCTGCTCGTGGGTAATGTGCTGTGGCGGTGCCATATTGACACGTCAACTCCGAACCGGACGGTGTGGCGCTTCCTGGCCCCCTATCTCAACCAGTACGCGGGTGCGATTTTTACCATGCCCGAGTTTGTCGGACCGGGACTACAGATTCCCCAATACCAGATTACGCCGTGCATAGACCCGCGTGCGGAAAAAAATCAGCAGTATACTGAAACCCGTGCCAAAGAGGTGCTCACCCCACTGTTCCGGCAGCATGCGATCGACCCGGACCGTCCGATTCTCGCTGCCATTTCACGCTATGACATCCATAAAAATCAGGCGTCTATCCTGAGCGCCTTCAAACGTCTGCGTCAGCACAAGACCTATGACCCAGCGCCCTACCTCATCTTTCTGGGCAACACCGCCACCGACGACCCCGAAGGCGAAGCCATGCTGGAGCAATTGCAAACGCAAGCTGGCGCCGACCCTGATATTCGCTTCTGGGTCAATGTCGAAAACAACGATCAGGTTGTCGGTTCGCTGATGCGTCTGGCTCGTGGTTTCGTCCATGTCTCAACCCGCGAGGGCTTTGGTTTGGTCGTGTCCGAGGCGCTGTGGCAAGGCACCCCGGTCATTGGCTCGCGTGTCGGAGGGATTGTGCAGCAGGTCGTTGACGAGCAGACGGGCTATCTGGTTGAACCGATGGACGTTGAGGCAATTGCGACGAAAATGGCTCGGATTCTTGATGAGCCAGAGCAAACGGCCCAACTCGGTCGACAAGCCCAGGAACACGTGCGCCAAAACTTCCTGCTACCAGAATTGGTTCGGCGCTACCTGATCCTGCTCCGCTATTACACCGGAGTTGATCGAGACTACCCGACGTTTCGCCTGAACCCAACAAGCTATCGCGAGGTGCTGGCCAGCCTCCTGCCGACTACGGACAACGCATAAACAGCCCGACATCAACCTCACCCGCCCGACGGGCTGTGAACACGCTTTCCACTGGTCTAGAATGGGACGTATCAGCCCAGCGGCTGATACGAAGGCGGGTGGCGAAAGACACGGACCCGAGCACGTATGGAGACCATACTGATCACTGGTGGGGCAGGGTTTATCGGGAGTAATCTGGTCCGCCTCGCCCTGGCTGAAACAACGACCTCTCTCGTTATCGTTGATAAGTTGACATATGCCGGCAGTCTGAACAATCTTGAAGATGTCCTCCACAATCCGCGCGTGACTTTTTCCCAGACCGATATAGCCGAGCGGACGGCGGTGGCGGAATTATTCCGAACGTATCGGCCCCAGGCCGTGGTGAACTGCGCCGCGGAGACTCACGTGGACCGTTCTATTGACAATCCCTGGCCGTTTGTTGAAACGAATCTGATAGGGACATTTTATTTGCTGGAGGAGGCCCGAAAATATGCAGCTTCCCTGGACGCTCAGGGGCAGTTCCGACTTTTGCACGTCTCGACAGACGAGGTCTACGGCAGCCTCGGGCCGCTGGGCCGCTTTTCCGAATCCAGCCCATACGCGCCGAATTCGCCGTATTCCGCCTCAAAGGCGAGCGCCGATCATTTTGCCCGAGCCTATTACGAGACGTATGGTCTGCACACGCTGATCACGAGTTGTTCCAATAATTATGGCCCGTATCAGTTTCCGGAAAAACTCATTCCGCTGATGATTCTGAACGCTCTTGAGGGCAAACCTCTCCCAATCTATGGCGACGGACAACACGTCCGTGACTGGCTGCACGTTGAAGACCATTGTCGGGGCATTCTGCTTGTTTTGCGGCAGGGCAAGAGTGGTGAACAATATAATATCGGGGGGGGGGATGAGCGGACCAATCGTGCGGTTGTGGAGCAGGTCTGTACCATTCTTGAGGAACTGCTACCCGCCTCAAAAAACGCGACTCTTAAGAAGCGAGGCATTACAACCTACTCCGACCTGATGACATTTGTGACCGATCGTCCTGGCCATGATAGACGCTATGCCATCGATGCAACAAAAATCAGAACCCATCTCGGTTGGCGACCACGCTATACATTCGAGCACGGCCTGGCACAGACGGTCCGTTGGTATGTGGACAATCGGCGGTGGTGCGAAGCCATTGAGGCGGACAGGTATAACCGAGAGCGTCTGGGATTAGATGCTGCGTCCCTGACAAAGGATAGATCATGAAAGGCATTATCCTCGCCGGTGGCTCCGGGACGCGGCTGTATCCCATTACCCGGGCAGTCAGCAAGCAACTCATGCCTATCTACGATAAACCCATGATCTATTATCCGCTCTCCACCCTGATGCTGGCGGGGATTCGGCAGATCCTGATCATTACCACCCCGCATGAGCAGGAGGGCTTCCAGCGCCTCCTGAAAGACGGCCGGTGGCTTGGCATAGAGATTAGTTATGCGACGCAACCTCGCCCCGAAGGCATTGCCCAAGCCTTTCTGATTGGCCGTGATTTCATTGGTGGTGACGCGGTTGCGCTTGTTCTCGGCGATAACATCTTCTATGGCCACGGCTTTCCAGACTCTCTGCGTGTCGCGACCCAGCGGACCAGTGGGGCGACCATTTTTGCCTATCAAGTCCGCAACCCAGAACAGTACGGAGTCGTGGAATTCGACACCCAAGGACGAGCCATTGGTCTCGAAGAGAAACCGGCCAAACCGCGTTCGAGCTACGCGATCACCGGCCTCTATTTCTATGACAATCAGATTGTCTCCGTTGCCACAGACCTCAGACCCTCCAACCGGGGCGAATTAGAAATCACGGATGTGAATCGGGCCTATCTCCGCCTGGGAGGGCTGCATGTGGAAAAACTTGGTCGAGGAATCGCCTGGTTGGATACCGGGACCCATGAGTCACTGCTCCACGCCTCGAATTTTATTCAAGCCCTGCAAGACCGGCAGGGCTTAATGGTCGCCTGCGTCGAAGAAATTGCTTATACCATGGGGTATATTTCTGAAACTGAAGTGGTCCAGCAGGCTAAAAGCATGAAAGGCAATGCCTACGGCCAATATCTCTTCCGTTTGGTTCAGAATGAATCATCATGAAGAGAGCAGTTATGCGCTTTCTCCCGACCAGACTCCCAGGCGTGACTGTGGTTGAACCGGACGTGTACCACGATGCCCGCGGGTTCTTCCTCGAAACCTACCACGCCCGTACCTATAAAGAGGGGGGGATAAAGGCGGCTTTTGTCCAGGATAACCATTCTCAATCATCGTACGGCACGCTCCGCGGGCTCCACGCCCAGATTCAGTACCCTCAAGGAAAGCTGATACGGGCTTTGGAGGGCGAAATTTTTGATGTGGCGGTAGATATTCGACGAGGCTCCGCAACCTTTGCCCAATGGACAAGCGTTGTCCTCTCAGCCGAAAATTTTCGTCAGCTCTATATCCCCCCCGGTTTTGCCCACGGCTTCGCTGTCCTGAGTGAACGCGCTCAAATTGCCTATAAGTGTACGGATTTCTATGATCCAAACGATGAAATTTGCTTGGCCTGGAATGATCCAGACATTGGCATTGAGTGGCCGCTGAAGACGCCACTGATCTCAGCAAAAGACTCGGCCGCTCCATTCCTTCGAGACATTGAGGACTCCTTACCCCTATTTCAGTCAGAGTCAGAAACGGACTGAAACAGCACGGACGAGAGCAGGGGCACGCGCTCCGCTTCCCTCCCCTCCAAACGGACGAAACAAGGGGAGGCAACATCCCATGGATTTATTGATATATCCCTAGAAGCTTCCCCTCTTGTCGCTGGTCTCTCTATCAGAAGCATGTGCCATGGGATATTTTGACGCCTGTCTGCTCGCCGTTTTGCAAGGCTTAACCGAGTTCCTACCTGTTTCTTCTTCCGGCCATCTCGTCCTTGTCCAATATTTCTTTGGCGGTTCGGGAGAAATTGATCTCCTGTATAATATTGCCCTTCATGTCGCGACTGCGATCGCGCTCCTGACCTATTTCCGTCACGACATTTACGGACTCTGTACCGGCCTCATCCACTCCGCGCCTCCTTCGCCGAGTGTCTTCTCTGGGCGCGAAAGACAAACCGTTGGCTATATCGTTTTGGCCTTGATCCCGACCGCACTCCTCGGGCTGTGTATCGATACCTTTTTCATTTCATTTTTCATCCGTCCCGATGTCGTTGGCTGTATGCTCCTCCTGACAGGTTGCTTTCTCTGGTGGGGCAAGGGACAGGAAGCCCATACGCCGACAACGCACATGCACGCGCGCCACGCACTCGTCATCGGTATCCTTCAGGGCTTTGCCGTTATTCCAGGCATATCTCGTTCTGGGGCGACGATTACAGGGGGTATTCTCCTTGGCCTCAAGCGAGAACTTGCGGCGCGTTTCTCTTTGCTTATATCTATTCCGGCTATTCTTGGGGCAACCCTGCTGGAAGTTGCAAAGCTGGAGGAACAGGCCCTCCCGCCACTCGGTCCCTACGTGGCGGGTATGGTTGTCGCCGGCAGCGTCGGCTATGCGGCGATTGCTCTCATCCTCCGCCTCGTCCAACAAGAGCGGTTTCACCTGTTTGCGTGGTATGTATGGCCCCTCGGTGGTCTGGTGAGTATAGGCTACCACCTGCTGAGATAACCGTCGTCAGGTGAAGCAGCCTGCTGCCTGCCGGAAGGACCGCAGTCGAGGAAGGGCGAGGTTATTCTTCCGTCTTGATGATGGCGGGCGGGCGGGTGTCCGCCGCTGCGCCGATACGAATGATGAGCGTTCCGCCTTGGTGTTTGCGCCCACCGACAAAAAGCATGCCGCGATTCGGAATTGATAGAAGCGTGCTCATCAGCGGAGAAGGAGAGGCGCCTTCCATAAGCATCACGTGAAGCGCAATCTGTTCATTCACATACTCTTTTGGAACGACCTGGAGGAACCGTCCACCGGGCAAAGAGAAGTTTACCTGCTTGCCAAACTCGACTTTACGCCGCTCCTCCTGAACCAGACGATAGGCAGAATAGCGGAAGGCCAGAAGCTGAGAACGCATCCCGGTCAGACGATTATCAAATTCTTGCGAGGCGTCGGTTGCCAGGACGGTCTCAACACGAATATGAACCATATCCCCTGCGGCAACTGAGGCGGGACACAGGAAAAACACGAGGACGGCTGGCACGGAAAAGGACAGGTGACGCATATTCATGGCAGCTCTTCCCCCAGTATCTCATCGACCCAGATGACTGTGGCATTGCTCGTCGGCTCATTCCAGACCAGGACGGTCGAGGTCGCGGAGAGAGATTCGATCTGCGCTTGGTTGTTGAGGGCTACTACCACCGGCTTTTTGGCAGCCGGGATCTGCACGGCTCCTCTCGAAGTTGGGAGCTGAGTGGAGACAGCTGCAGTGAAGAGAAAGAGTCCCACAGCCGTTGCCCACGCCGGAACATGCCACGAAAAAGGGGCGTGCCACTGCATACGCCAGAGTCGAAAACGACTCGCCCACTGACTCGTCAGAGATGAAGGTTGAGCTGCTATTCCCTGCTCAATCCGAGGCCAGAAATCCGAGAAATCAACATCAGAGACTTCCTCGTCGAGTGTCTGACTCAGTACCTCGTGCGTGCGTTCGAGCCGTTGCATCCGGTGGGTACACTCCGGACAATTGGCGATCTGAGCAGCAGCTTCGTAACGCCGAGCTTCATCAAGCTCGTTATCGTACACAAGAGAAATGAGTCGTGAGGGGTGAGAACAGCTCGCCATACGTTGCTCTATCCCGATCTTAACGAGCTTCCCACCTGACGGTGCGGGGAAAGGCGGGAGGCGGTGTCTGACAAGAGATACGAATCATAGGTCGAAAGTTCTGGTTAGAGGTCGTGCCCTAGGCGTTTTTGCAGCCTTTTTCTTGCATAGTGCAAGCGACTCATCACCGTCCCCCTGGAACACTGCAACACCTGACTGATCTCTTCGTAGGACAGCCCTTCGACTGCCCGTAGTAATATGACCGCTTTATGGGCAGGCGTCAACTCGTCAATAGCAGCCCGGATATGCTGTCCAAGTTCGCGCTCGGCAACGAGATCTGAAGGGTCAAGGCCCTGCGTATCTGGAATACTCTCAATCCAATCGTCATCGTCATCTCCCCTTGACTGATGTCGCTCGAATATTGATCGTCGGCTACGCTGGCGCTGTCGGTCAATAGATAGATTTACAATGATTCGATACAACCATGTGTAAAAACTGGACTCTTCTTTAAACTTATTGATACTCGTAAAAACCTTGGTAAACGCTTCTTGGACGACCTCGAGGGCATCTTCACGGTCGTGGAGCATTCCCAGTGCAATTGCCACCGCCTTTCGCTGATACCGCTCGACCAGTTCTTGAAACGCCTGACGGTCATCCTGCTTGCAACGCCGGACGAGTTCCCAATCGCTTACTTCCACCGTTTTCCAGCATCCTTAGGGTGAGACGTGAAAGGAGACATGACTATTCAGCACAGAGTCGCAAAAAATACAAAGGCGTACCCCAGATCATAGTATCGAGCCTGCCTCTTTCCTAACAGACCCTCGCTCGCTGGGGAGTAAAGGGGTATGAATGGCGCAGGAGTTTTCCCGTCTAACAGCGGCAGAGGCAACCCTCTTGCCCTTGGCCAACTTGACAAGAGGGGAAACCCGTCTTAAAGATTCCTGCCAAAAGTGGATTTTTGTCATCCCGTGTATTATCCATTCTCAGGCGTAACAAGACCATGATAGAAGTACAAAATCTTACTAAGCGCTACGGTGACTTGACCGCGGTGTCTGACATCTCCTTCCAGGTTGAGTCAGGTCAGATCCTCGGCTTTCTCGGACCGAACGGTTCTGGGAAAACCACGACCATGCGCATTATTACGGGCTTTATGCCGGCAACAACGGGCACCGTCAAAGTAGCGGGATTCGATATCTTTGATGAATCCTTTGAGGCGCGCAAACGGATCGGGTATCTCCCGGAATCCCCACCGCTCTATAACGATATGACGGTCACCGCGTATCTGCGTTTTGTCGCCCGCATCAAAGGCATGGCTCGTGCGGATATACCGGACGCTCTGGACCGTGTGCTGGAACGCTGTGGCCTGACCGATGTTGCGTACCGGGTCACCGGCTATCTTTCAAAAGGCTATCGGCAACGGGTAGGACTGGCCCAAGCGATTATCCATAATCCGAGCGTTCTCATTCTGGACGAGCCAACGGTCGGCCTCGACCCGCAGCAGATTATTGGCATTCGATCCTTGATTAAGGAGCTTGCCGGCGAGCATACTGTTATCCTGTCCACGCATATCCTGCCCGAAGTCGCTCAGGTGTGTGAGAAAGTCGTGATCATTAACGCCGGAAAAGTCGTGGCCGAGGATATGCTCGCGAACCTCGCCCAAGACCAGACTCTTGAAGACGTGTTTCTCAAAGCCATTGCCCAGGAAGATCCGGGAGCGGCGGAAACGGTGGAGGAGGCTGCGGAATGAGAAACGTATTTACCATCATTCGTAAAGAGCTGCGGGCGTATTTTGTCTCGCCCATTGCCTACGTTGTCCTGACCGGATTTCTCTTGCTGGGCGGCTGGTTCTTCTTTAACCTGCTCTCCCGTTTTAATGTGCTGCTCAGTATTTATACCCAGCTCCAGCAGGGAGCGGCAGATCAGCTGAATCTGAACGAGTTTGTCATTGCCCCGCTGATGCATAACCTGTCTATTGTGCTGGTCATTCTCGTTCCTATGATCACGATGCGCGCCTATGCGGAAGAAAAAAAGGGCGGCACCTACGAACTCCTCCTGACCTCTCCACTCCGCACAGGCGAGATTGTGTTAGGCAAATTCCTGGCCTCGTTTCTATTCATCTGCATCATGCTTGGCCTGACCGGGGTATACCCGGCGGTGCTGATTGCGTTTGGCAATCCGGAGATTGGAGTCCTGCTAGCCGGCTATCTCGGCTTGTTGCTGCTGGCGACTTCCTTTGTCGCCGTCGGACTCCTCACCTCGTCGTTTACCGAAAACCAGATCATAGCCGCAGTGAGCGGGTTGGTGGCCACTATGCTGCTGTATATTATCGGCTGGCCAGCCGATACCGCCGGTGAGGTGCTCGGACCCCTCTTGCGCTATTTATCCGTCACCGAACACTTTGCCGAAATGGTCAACGGTCTCATCGACACCCAAGATTTGGTGTACTTCGCCAGTCTGATCCTGCTGTCCCTATTTTTGACCCAGCGTTCGGTTGAATCGCTGCGCTGGAGGTAGTGCTATGGCGCGTCTTGGTTCGTTTTACGGAGTGGTTGGGGTCATTCTACTGCTGTTTGCCGGAGTGGCCTACTTTCTGACCCGCCATTTTTCCGCCTATGTTCTCGTTCACACTCTGACCGGCCTCGTTGCCGTGATTGGCGCACTCGTCTCATCCAGAGGGTCGGTCAAAACCTTTCTTGGCGAGCGCTCGACCAAATACGGGGCCAGCGCCGCGGTCTATTCTCTGCTCTTTATCGGTATCCTCATCCTGGTGAATTATCTGTCCACCCGTCACCATCATCGCTTCGACTTGACTGAGGCCAAGGTCTATAGCCTGTCTCCGCAGTCAGAGAATGTGCTCCGCCAGTTGGATAAAAAACTTGAAATTGACGCTTTTGTCCAAGCCGGCTCGGACCCACAGCTGCGCGAGCTGCTAAGCAGCTATGAGTATGATTCGGACAAAATTTCCTCGCGGATCATCGACCCCGACCAGCGGCCGGATTTGGCCGAGCGATTTCAGGTCAGCACGATTCCGACCATTGTGTTGCGCTATGGAGACCAGACCAATCTCATTAACAAAACAACAGAAGAAGACCTGACCAACGGTATCATCAAAATCTCCCGTCCCGACAAGAAAACCATCTACTTTCTCGAAGGGCATGGCGAGCCCAGCAGCCAGGACCTCCAGGATGCCGGGAGTTATGGGCAACTCAGGACCGCGCTTGAAAACGAGGGCTATACCGTCAACACGCTAGTCCTCGCGCCGGATACGTCCGTACCGGAAGAGGCCAATCTGCTGATCGTTGCCGGAGCGCAGCGTTCCCTCCTCGCCCATGAGACCCAGTTGATCGACGCCTATTTGAAAAAGGCCGGCGCGGCGCTCTTCCTGCTCAATCCGCGGGCAACGCCAGAGTTGATTCCGTATCTGGCTCAGTGGGGGATTCAGGTCGGTAACGATGTCATCGTCGATGAACAACTCCAACTGTTGCGCGGTCGGACGTTTACCCTCACTCCCTTGGCCCAGACCTACGGGGAACATCCGATCACCACGGACCTGAGCCGTCGCGGCTCGGCGGCGTTGACAACCTACGGAATTTCCCGCTCTGTTGAAGCGGACATTAACGGCCGGGCTGGAATCACACCCGTCAGCCTGGTCAAGACCGGGCCGAACGCCTGGGCGGAAACCGACCTGGAGGAGGTATTCCAAAACCAAAGCGTGCGGCTCGACGATCATGATCGCAAAGGCCCTATCTCGCTGGCCACCGCAGTCACAGCGGATCTGAAAGAAATAGATCAGGAGCTTGCGGATACCGCCCGGATGGTGGTCTTTGGCAATGCCGGTTTTGCCAACAATCAATTTATTGGTCAGTATTTTAACCGGGACTTGTTACTGAACACCGTGAGCTGGCTCGTCGGGGAAGAAGAGCTTATTTCCATCCGCCCCCGGACGATTCGCGCCTCACGCGTTCAACTCACTGCCGACCAAGGAACGACGGTCTTTTACCTTTCCGTCCTGATTCTGCCCGAGATATTGCTCATTGCTGGGCTCGCCACCTGGTGGCGACGGCGGTAATCGGCCTGTCTCCCCCTCTCGGTTAGTTATGAGTGTGCCACGAACTATTCTTATGCTGGTCGTCCTCCTGGGCCTGGGGGCGTATGTCTATTTTGTTGAGCTGCCAAAAGCCAAACAAGAATCCGAAAAACCGACGGTTTTGACGTTTGAGAAGGGGGCGGTTGATACACTGACCCTGACCTATCCCGAGCGAGAAATCCGCCTGCAACAGACCGCAGCGGATGAGTGGGACATCACGGCTCCCATCCAGGCGAAGGCCGACGATACTGCGGTGAATAATATGTTGACCACCATAGTAGACGAAGAGGTCACCCGCAGCCTGACCCCCGAAGAGCCGGTCGATCTCGCCTTGTACGGATTGGCCCAGCCGCCTGTTGTCCTGCGCATTGCTCTGCAGGACGGCACGACACTGCCCAAAGTGTCGATTGGCAAAGACACGCCAGTAGGATTTTCTGCCTATGTTCAGAAAGAAGGCGACCCGCAGCTCCATCTCACCCGCCAGGCGTTTCGCTTGGGACTCACCAAAGAAGTCAAGGAACTGCGAGACAAAACGGTGCTGCCGTTTGAGAGAGACAGCGTCACCCGAATAGCCATCAATACCTCTAAGGCCAATATTGTTTTGGCCAAGGCGGATACGGGCTGGACGTTTGAAAACCGTGCTTCATTCGCGGTCGATGCGACCGCTGTCCAAACCTACCTCTCGACCCTGGAGGGTATGCGGGCAGAAGACTTCGTTGAGCAACCGTTGCTCGACCTGTCAGCCTTTGGGCTTGACCCGGCTCAACTGACCGTTTCGCTCCACCTTGAGGAAGACACAAAACGGACACTATCGGTTGGAGGCGAGAAAAGCGTGGATGCTGGGACAACGCAACGTTACCTCAAGCGTGACGACGGAGAAACGCTTTACCTTGTGCGCACCGGCCTGCTGAAAGACCTGAGTAAGTCAGTCACTGATTTTCGAGATAAGGCCGTTGTCAGTATCCCGGAAGGGAAAATCACCCAAGTCGTGGTTACGCGCGAGGGGAGAGAGGGGTTTACCCTCTCACAGGGGGAAGAGAATGTGTGGGAGATTGATAGAAAATCTGAAGGAACGCTCAAGACGGCAACCCTCAGCCAATTTGTCGCTGACTTGCGAGGACTACGCGGATTTGAAATCGCCGCGGATGACCCGGAAGACTTGAGTCTGTATGGACTCGACAAGCCTGCCCTCACCCTTGTCGCTACAGATGAGGCGGGTGAGAAACTCGCGACTGTTTTACTCGGTCAGACAGTCCAAGAGGAAACGGAAAAGCATTTTGCCATGCAGGAAGGGGGAGAGACCGTCTTTACCCTGCGGGATTATGTTTTTTCCCGGTTCGATAAGAATCCAGAAGATTTTTGGGAGAAGCCAGAGCCCGAAACGGAGAGCGCAGAGGCAACGCCCGCTTCAGAGCACAGGGAAGAGGCCGACGTTCAAGAAGAATTGCTGGAATGAGCAATTTCCCAACTCGTAGCAGACCGCTAGTTTTCAATTACGACTTCAACCCGGCGATTTTTGGCTCGACCGGCTGAGTTATCCGAGCCATCGGGGTTGGTATTGGGTGCAACCGGATACCGTTCGCCGTAGCCCGTTGTTGTCACCCGGGCCTGGTCGACCCCCGATGTCGTCAAGGCACCGGCGACACTGGCTGCCCGTCTTTCAGACAAGAGTTGGTTTGCTTCTTCGCTGCCAATAGCGTCGGTATGACCTTCAATCGATACCCGTCGTCCCTGAGCCTGATCATTCAGCACATCAGCAATGCCCTGGACTCGACCCTGCGCATCACCGGTCAAATCAGACCGACCGAATTCAAACAGGACATCCGGAAGATTGACCACCACTCCGCGCTCGGTCTCACGCGCCTCAAGATTTCGTCGCTTGAGTTCTTCTAGGAGTTGGCGGTTACGCGCTATCTCTTGGCGTTGCCGCTCGATTTGCTGCTGGTTCGCTGCAAGTTCAGTATCACGTTTCTGAAATCGATCACCGGCGACGGCACCGGTGACACCTCCAAGCGCTCCACCAATGGCAGCTCCGGCCCCCGGATTTCCAACCGCTGCGCCAATAATTGCACCGGTGGCGGCCCCGAGACCCGCACCACCCAGCGTCGCCTTCTCTCGGGTCGACAAGGGCTGAGAACAGCCGACCACAAAGACCAGCATGAACATCAGCAGAGGAAAGACAGTCTTTCTCATAGCCAACACTTTCTCCGGTTTAGTATTCTTGCTGCCGTTTGAGTTCTTCGAGTTCCTGCCGCTGCTGCTCAAGCTCGCGCCGTTGCCGCTCAAGCTGAAGTTGCTGGTCCTGCTGCTGGGTTTCTTGATTTTGCATTTTATCACCCACGACGGCACCGGTGACACCTCCCAGCGCCCCACCAATGGCGGCCCCAGCCCCAGGACTCCCCACGACAGCCCCGATAATTGCGCCAGTTGCCGCGCCGAGTCCCGCGCCTCCCAGTGTGCCTTTCTCTCGGGTTGAGAGAGGTTGAGAGCAGGCGCTCACAAGAAACGCTGCCAGTACCAGGATACCACCCCATCGGATTCCGCTCTTCGTGTACATCTCAAACCTCCCAGACGACGATCTTCTCTTTTGCTTTCTCTGAATATCGGAACAAGTCCTCACCTTTTCCACCTTAATCGGCCCCTGATAGCGGGTCAATATCACAAGGGTCCTCTCGGCTGATTCGGCAGAATGACGTCGAAACGTATGAGGTCCGTTGCCCCAAGGAGAGCCGCAGCGTCCACCCCACGGATGCGAGTCACTCACACCCCGTGCTAATGGATGGGAGAGGAATCAATCACTGAGCAGCAGTCAGGCAGACTCACGCTGCACGCCAACCGTCAGATTCGCGCCATCAATCTCTACACTCTGGACCTGATCTCCACCTGGCTGGCAGTGCACCAGGGCGTGGGCCAGGGTCTCTTGTTGGATATAGGTTTTGTGTTGCGTAATGGCATCATGTAAGCGCCCATCCGCTTCATAGCTGACCGCAATGCGGTCTTCTACCTGATAACCAGCTTCCTTGCGGAGTTGTTGGATACAATGCACAACCTCACGTGCCAACCCTTCCGCGATCAGGTCGTCGTTCAGCTCGCACGGAAAATCGATAGAGATAAATCGGTCCGAACGGATATCCGGCAACCCTTCACGCGCATGGCGCAGGATCTGAATCTCCTCGGGTTGGAAGGCGTCCCCATTGAGTTGAATCGAATCTCCCGCTTCAAGTATGAGCATCTGATCGATGGCCAGATCGGTAATCCGTTTGCGAATCTGTCCAAAGGCCTTCCCAAAGCGAGGGCCGAGGAGCTGCGCGTTTGGCTTTGCGCTGAGCGTGACTTTCTCAGCTTCCGCCGTGCTGTACACGATCTCTTTGACGTTCAATTCTTCCTGCATATAGCCTTCCAAGGGACGCAGTTCATCAAGAATCCCTTGTTGACGATGGAGGACCGTTAGCGTTTGGAGCGGGATGCGCACTTTGACCTTCCGTTCGTTCCGCAAACTCCTCCCCAGTAAGATTACCCGCTGCATCCGGGTCACGGCATCTTCGAGCCGAGTGTCCACCTGGCTTTCATCGTAATCGGGAAACGGTTCGAGATGCACACTTTCTTCTGCTCCGGCCTCTTGGAGCGTGACCAGATTCGTATAAATGGCATCCGCCAGAAACGGCGTAAACGGTGCCATGAGCTTGGAAAAGGTCAGCAGGACATCGTACAGGGCCTGGTAGGCGTACTGTTTGTCAGCCGCCTCTTTGCCTTCGGCGGTAAAATCGGCCTCACTCCAGAAACGACGCCGGTTGAGACGGACATACCAATTGGTCAGCTCGTTGAGAAAATCAAGCAAAGCGGGGACCACATTGTACAGCCGATAGTTCTCCATCTCGGCACTGACCCGCCGAATCAGGGTTTGTTTGCGCGAGAGAATCCAGCGATCCAAAATATTTGGCGACATCGCCTCTGGCGCGTGTGACGGACGCCACTCATCAACCAAGGCATACGTGACAAAGAATTTATAGGCGTTCCACCACGGCAGGAGCAGGCGGCGGACCGTATCCCGCACACCGCGCTCACTAAAGCGGAGTTCCTCAGCCCGGACCAGGGGCGAGTTGATCAGGTAGAGGCGCAGGGCATCGGCCCCATGCTCGGCCAGAATCTCTTCGGGCTCAGGATAGTTCTTGAGCCGTTTGCTCATCTTCTTGCCGTCTTCGGCCAACACCATCCCATTGACAACAACGTTGTGGAAAGCCGGCTTGTCAAACAGCGCGGCAGAGACGACCACCAGGGTATAAAACCAGCCTCGGGTCTGGTCCAGCCCTTCGGCAATAAAGTCTGCGGGAAACACCCGTGAGAAGTGCTCGGCGTTCTCAAACGGATAGTGAATTTGTGCATAGGGCATCGAGCCACTCTCAAACCAGCAGTCGAACACCTGTGGCACCCGTCGCATGACACCGCTCCCGGTTGAGTCGGGAAACGTCAGGTCATCGACAAATTCACGATGGAGATCGTCTACCCGCGTTCCGGTCCGCTCGGCGAGTTCATCAATGCTGCCCAGGCTCACGACTTCGGAGCCGGTATCGTTTTTCCAGATCGGCAGCGGTGTCCCCCAATACCGATTACGGCTAATCGCCCAGTCGCGCGCGTTCTCCAGCCAGTTGCCAAAGCGCCCGTCTCGTAGATGATCCGGGACCCAGGCCGTCAGCTGGTTATTTTTCACCAGCCGCTCCCGAAGGGCTTCAACCCGCACAAACCAGGTCGTAACAGCCTTATAGATGAGAGGGGTCTCGCTCCGCCAACAGAAGGGATAACTGTGTTGGATCGTACCCTGGTGAACGAGTTGTTTTGCCTGTTTGAGCCGCTGGATGATTTTGGGGTCGGCTTCTTTGACGTGCAGGCCCACAAAATCCCTGACATCCGAGGTAAACCGGCCGTCATCATCGACCGGGTTCACCAAGGGAATACCCGCCTTCTGGCAGGCATAAAAATCCTCTTCCCCAAAGGCCGGGGCCATATGGACGATACCGGTCCCGTCTTCGGTGGTCACATGCTCGGACTCGATAACCCGAAAAGCGCCGCCCTCCTTTTGATCGACAAAATAGGGAAACAGCGGGATAAACGTCCGTCCGGCGAGGTCTTTACCCTGATAGCGGGCCTCAATAGTGTAGCTGTCTTCCTTGGGGAAGTAGGTCTTGAGCCGGGCCTCGGCCATAATGTAGCTGACTTTATCCGTGTGGTCGCGGACTTTCACATAGTCGATGTCAGAGCCAACGGCTAAGGCCAGATTCGACGGTAGGGTCCAGGGGGTGGTGGTCCAGGCAATAAAAAAGACCTGCTCTTCGCCTTCGGCCGCAAAGCGCACCGTGATAGCCGGGTCTTGGACGTCTTTATAGTTCAGGTTGGCTTCAAAATTAGACAGCACGGTTCCCAGCCGGGTGGAAAACGGCAGGACTTTATAGCCTTCATAAACCAGGTCCTGGTCCCACATCTGCCGGAATACCCACCACACGGTCTCCATGAAGGAGGCATCCATGGTCCGATAGTCATTCCGGAAATCGACCCAGCGGCCCATCCGCCGCACCGTTTTTTCCCACTCCTGGGTGTAGCGCAGGACAATCTTCCGGCACTCATTATTAAAATTGGCAATCCCGAATTTTTCGATCTCGGCTTTGCCGCTCACTCCGAGGGCCTGCTCGATTTCCATCTCGACCGGCAGACCGTGACAGTCCCAGCCAAATCGGCGGTCCACATGCCGCCCGCGCATGGTCCAAAAACGGGGAATAATGTCTTTAATCGTCCCAGCCAATAAATGCCCGTAGTGCGGGAGTCCAGTCGCAAAGGGTGGACCGTCATAGAAAATAAAGGGCGGTTGCGATTGGGTTTTGGCCAAGGTCTTCTGAAAAATATCGTTCCTATCCCACGCCTGTAGCACTGCAAGTTCGACCTCGGCCAGCTTCACGTTTTCCGCAACCGGTTTCATCTCGTTGTATTCCTCACCCGAACAGTAGATTTGTCATCTAGGCTACCGATTGGGGTCTCATTTTGCTAGAGGGCACTCGGTACGGATGGGCGGACTTGACCCGATGTCACAGAAGGGCCATGTAATAGAGCATCAAGATCATGAGGAGAATCGCGGATGGGCAAACGGATGATGGTCGACTTCGGCAGGGCAGGCTTTCCACACTATGAAGAGGTTGAGGAGGAAGGCATGGCAAAACCCTGCGCCATGGGTCTGCCGTGGGTAAATCCCGATACTGTTCGAACACTTGAACTGAGACGGGTCAGACGGACCGGTCCCAAAGGGGAAGCCCTGGAAGTTGCCGAAACGCCGCAAGAAACAGCGTCCGAATCTCACCAATAAATCGGCTAGAGCAGTTTCCTCCGTGGTGTAGCGAGGTGCTCTCCAGAGTTCCGTCGGGTGCATCCCATGCACCACCTTTCCCCGGTGCGCAGGGCGCACCCTACTTATCAGGAAACGCGCGGAGGCCGTTGGACGCTACACTCATGTGAATTTTGCTCTAGCCTCGGGGGAGACGCTTGGCCGTGCGCTTTGTCCGTTGAGTCCGTCGCTTTACAGGCTTCTGAGAAGCGATAGCGAAATCAGGGTCACCGTCCGGGTCCAACAAGGGATGCTCATGGCGCCGCACACCAAAAAAATAACAACAGGACTGGCTATCAAGATTATTATCAAAGGTGCGCTGCTGCCCATCCTCAAAGTTCACCCGCGCTAGACAGGTCCCACCTTCCAGGACCGAGGTCATCTCCTCGACAACCTTCCCCGTCCCCCATTCTTCATAGCGGCGATGGATCACATAATCTCCGACCCGGAGATATAAGCGGTGTCTGGCGGACATACGGCAGCCTTAGGAGCAAGTCGGATTGCTTTTGCAAGGGTTGTAGCTGAAAACATGCGGCGATGGAAGCAAGTAATGAAGAAGCGACAGCGAGGTCCACACCAACGATTCATGACGAAAGTCTGCTATCTCGCAGGATAGAGGCCCTCCTCCGGTAGGGGGTACGGAAAGAGACATGCTTCGCCCAGGCTGTAAGCGGCAGACCGCTTATATCAGACTGCTCTGCCAGAGCGACTCGATCCTGTATTTTCCTGAGGTCCAGGGAAACCGCATCACTGCCTATCGCAGCGATATTACCGCTCGGTACTGAGCAGGCAGTCGTATATCGGAAGGCCGCGGCAAACGTCCTGCGCGCGGCATCATATACGGGTGTAGAAGCGTGCAGGTTGGAAACGACCAGCCCATGGGGTCCCAAACGCGCACAGCATTCGGAGTAGAAGTCATAGGTCAAAAGATGAGGAGCTACCCCTTCGGCTTGGTAGGCGTCCAGAATAATCAGATCGTACATCGTCCCAGCCGCCAATGTGCGTATATGCGACCTGCCATCGGCAATCACGGTGCGCTGACGCTCGTCCGGGAGAAACCCAAAGAAGCGGGTAGCAATGTCAACCACGAGGGGATCAAGCTCAACGGTATCCAGTTGCGCCCGCTCAAAAACATGGTGCAAGACCATTTGCAGCCGCCCACCCCCAAGGCCGATAAAAAGAATACGCCGAGGTTGAGGACACCACACCAAGGCTAACAACATTGCCTGGGTGTAAGGGGAGAGGAGGTCCAACGGAGAGAGCGGGTCGAGCCGAGATTGGACTTCTTCAACGCGACTCTGCTGGTGTCGATAGCAGAGCAGGAACTGATTACGTTTTCTCCTGACGACAATATGGTTGTAGGCAGACCGTCGCTCGAAGAGGATGCCTTGCGGGGAGTGGCGGAGTGGGGTGAGGCGACGGGTGATTGCCGCCAGATTGCGTTCTTGCCAGGGAGACATGCCTGAGTGGGCTTTAGCTGTCGGACCTGGGAGAGGCAGGATTGCTCGTCCCCCTCCTCCCGAGTCGCTAGCGACTCTGGGTTGCAATGGCCAGACGACCGAGCCCTTCGGTGCGCGCAAGGTCCATAACCTGAACAACTCGATTATGGGTGACATCGCCGTCCGCCCGGATGACAAGCGTCACGTCCGCGCCTTGGAGCTTTTCGGCCTTAAAGCGGGCTTCGAGTTCGGCAATAGTCGTCGGTGTCTCACCTAAGAAGAGTTGGCCATCCTTCTTCAAGCTCACACTCAGGCGCTTTTTTTCAACCGGAGGTTTTGCAGACGCAGCCTTGGGGAGGCTCACATCGACTTGGCCTTCGCGTGTTTTCTGAAAGGTTGCCAGAAAACTGAAGGTGATGAAGAAGAAGATGAACATATTGATGATGATATCAGTCAGCGCCAGGGGCTCCATACTCGTCAAGACTTTCGCCTTACGTTTAAACTGCATGACGGGTTGGCTCCTGTAGCGGTACGGCCTCCGGGAGAGCTTCTTGCGCAGTCGTCCCGGTCAGGGCATCGAGGAGCTCTTCGGTGCGTGTCTCGGTCAGACGGGTCAAACGCTGTATGCGCGAGGTCAGGTGGTTGTACAAAAGATAGTAGGGGATGGCGACCGTCAGCCCTGCCGCCGTGGTCAACATGGCTTTATAAATACCACCGGCCAGAACGCCAACGGTAATTTGGTCGCCCAGAGTCTCCCAACTCATAAAGGCTTCGACCAGGCCAATAATCGTGCCCAAGAAGCCCAGCATGGGCGCGACTCCGACCACGCTTGCCAGGGCCGTCATATACGCCTCCAGCCCGGCCACCACCTCGCCTCCAAATCGTTCCAGGCGCCGAGTCAACTCCGTCCGTTCCTCAAGGCGATGCAGGCAGGCCGCCTCGAATAGTCGGCCGAGCGGCGTGTTGTGCTCGCGGCAGACCTGGAGCGCCGCATTCAGGGTGCCGTCTTGGTCGAGGTTCCCTCCAGATCCCTGGATAAGGAGATGCAGGCGCTCACACAGCCGATTGAGCTGCGTTCGAAATCGCGCCAAGCCCCAAAACTTGGCAAGGACAATAGCCAGCGCGAAAATGGACAGGGCGATGATGAGATACATTATATTCCCGCCCTGGTCGATAAAATACAGAATTCCTGGAGAATCCACCTGTGTTGGCATAGCGCGGTATATGTAGCGGAGTTCCCCTCTGAGGGGAAGGGTAGTGTCCTTCGACTTCGCTCAGGATGCTCGGAGACTAAGGAAGAACACGGTTGAGACCTTTCCTTTTTTTTATCTGACTGGTAAGCCGCAGAGAACTACCGGGAGTCAATAGGCAATGGGAAGAATAGTCGCAACGGTGGATATCGAAAACTTCTCCGAAACCGGCTCGTCCATGAAACTGGACGCCCTGGTTGATACCGGAGCAAGCTATCTCACCCTACCGTTACACTGGAAGAGCCGGTTCGGCGCGTTTGCTTCGGAGGAGACGGTTGAACTGCAAACAGCGACGCAAGAAGTCGTCCAAGGAACAGTCTGCGGTCCGGTAAAAATAACCGTGGAAGGATTTCGATCTATTTACAACGAAGTGCTGTTTATAGACATGAAGCCAGAGAACGGTGAATACGAGCCATTACTGGGCTATATCGCGCTTGAGCAATGCGGAGCGGCTGTCGATATGCTTGGCCACAGGTTGGTCCCAGTGAAATATATGGATGCGAAATAGCGCGAAACGATGTGAACAAGGAAATGTCATGGCTGTTCCAACAGCAAAACCACCCCTCTCTGAGCACGACTACCATGCGTGGCTCCTCGAACAGGCGGCCCGTCTTCGTGCTCGTCAGTTTGACCAGATTGATTATGAGGTGCTCGCGGAGGAGTTGGAAGACATGGGGCGGAGTGAACGGCGCGCGGTCGAAAGCTATCTGAAGGATCTTCTCATCCACCTTTTGAAATGGGCCAAGCAAAAACAACGTCGCTCAGGAAGCTGGCGAGACAGTATTGACAATGTACGAGATGCGCTTGCCGACTTGCTCCAAGACAGCCCCAGTCTGCGTCCTCAGCTCCCAGAATTTGTCAAGCGGCAATACCCCCGCTCCCGCCGGAGCGCCGCCAACCAAACCGGTCTGACAGTTGCGCGCTTTCCCGCAGCCTGCCCTTTTCGCTTGGAAGAAATTCTTGACGCTGAGTTCTTTCCTGAGAATTTGCAGAGAAGGGAAAGCCTGCGTCGCACTTCTCGGGGATCGTAGAGGTATGCAAGATTGACGTCTCAGTCTTCAAGTGGTTTCACGACAATGGTGTTCCGCAAGTGATTCAGACAACAGAACCTCTCTTTCGGGAGGATACATGACGAGGAAGCAATGTCGTCTTCTACTTTATAACCATGTGATAAAGGACGCTTCGATGAGAAACCCCCCGAAAAATCCCCGCTCAATCACGGCCATGCTTTTCCGCTGGCGTTTTGTCTACCGCTCTTGTCTGTTTTTCCTCGGGGTTTGCGTCTTATCCGTTTTTCCAGAATCCCTTCTTCAGGCTCAGCCGCAGAATGTGGAAGTCCAGGTCCGGCCATTGAACGCAATAGCCCCGGAGATCGTCGTCCCGCCGGGGAGAGGCTCCTCCGCCATGCGCAGAACCACGGACGACATGCGCAGAGCCGCGGACGACAGGTGGGAGCGCGCCCGGGACAGTGAAAATTTTGTGGTGGAAGTGAAGATTCACAATGGGACCGATCGCGCCTATCTGATCAAAGCCAATAAGGTCTCGTTACGCGCCGAGTCTGGCGAACGCGTGAGACCGCTGGAAGCAAGCGAGGACAGTCCGACTCCTATCCTCACGGATCAGACCATTGCACCCGGCGCGGAAGTCCGTGGCTATCTCTCTTTCCCGCCTGGCTCCTATACAGGCGCACGGGGATTTCTCATTGAAGAGCGTACCCAGGCGAACGCGGGGTTTAGCATAGACTTTTAGGCTTGTACTGCCTGCCAGTGTGACGCAGTAGAACGATGTCAAGATTTCCTTGACAAGGTTTAGTCGTCAAGGTATCCTTGACATATTCGTTATGAGGAGGCTGCTATGCGAGCACGTACAAAAAAGAAACCTCGCCTTTCCTGCTCCTTCTGCCGAAGAGATTCAGAGACCGTGAACAAGCTCATTGGTGGGCCGGGGGTCTATATTTGTGACGCCTGCGTAGATGTGTGTAACAAGATCTTGGGCGGCAAGACCGCCTCGCCCCATCCCAGTGACTGTCATGGGAACCACTGAGAAGGATCTGCTTTTCTGTTCGTTTTGCCGGAAGGACTCTGACGCTGTCGCAAAACTCATTGGTGGGCCGGGGGTCTATATTTGCGACGCGTGTGTGGTGGTGTGTAATAAGATCTTGGCCGGCGAACCAACCCCAGCCTTTCCAGGCTGGGATGCCCTCACCGATGATGAACTCCTGCGCATCTTACGCCCGGCGGCTACCACCGTTCACTCAGTAGCAGACATCCTCAAGCAGCATGTGCAGACCCTGCGTCAGAGAGGGATCACCTGGACGCAAATCGGAAAGGCCCTCGGGGTGAGTCGGCAAGCCGCCTGGGAGCGATTTTCGTAAGCTACTCTCAAGCGTCGTCCCGGCGAATTTCCGGGGGAACGAACGCGGTCACGGGCGGCGGGTCGCCCTGGTAGCGTTCGACTTGAACCAAAGTCGTGTGTGCACTGGGCCCCTGACCCAGCTTTGATGTGCCTTTGTCCAGAGTGAGCACATTGGGGTTGCCGTGTTTTTCCAATGATCCCGGCAACCCCGGTTCGAGCGGGTCATACCACGCTCCTGTGGGAAGCTGGACCACGCTCTTTTGGATATTGGCGGTAATGCGAACCCCTGCCAGACATTGCCCCCGGTCATTAAAGACCCGGACAATATCGCCCTCGCTCAGCCCTCGCGCCTGGGCATCGGCCGGATGGATCCACAGGGGTTCGCGTTCGGCGATTTTTGAACTGCGGCTGACCGATCCCTGGTCGAGTTGGCTGTGCAGACGGCCGACCGGCTGATTAGAAGTCAAGTGGAGGGGGTAGTGTACGGCTTTCTCACTCCCCAGCCATTCGACAGGTTCCATCCAGGTTGGATGCGGCGGACAATCGTCGTAGTGATAGGACGCAATACGCTCCGACCAGATCTCAATCTTTCCGGACGGCGTGTCTAGCGGATGGGCATCGGGATCGGTCCGAAAAGCGGACAGAAAAGGCTGGGGCTCGGACGGGAGCGGCAGTTCAAAATAACCGTCCGTCCAAAATTGCTCAAAGTCAGGCAAAGCAAAACCACGTTCCTGCGCGCGTTCACAGGAGAGCGCATAGAGATGGCGCAGCCAACCGGCTTCGTCCCGTCCTTCGGTAAATCCTTCTCGAAAGCCGAGACGTTCGGCCAGGTCCGCAAAAATATCATGATCGTTCCGTGCCCCGCCGACCGGCTCAATCGCCTGTCTATTGGCCACTACAAAGCCGTCGCGGGGCGTGCAGACCATGTCGTTGCGTTCGAGCGGGGTCGTGGCCGGGAAGATGATATCCGCGTGGCGCGCCATGGGTGTCCACCATGGCTCATGGACGATAACGGTTTCCGGCTTTTGCCAGGCCCGGAGCAGGCGATTCAAATCCTGATGGTGATGGAAGACGTTACCACCCACCCAGTAGACCAAACGAATATCAGGATAGGTCGCTCGGCGTCCGTTATAGTCGAATTCCGTGTTCGGATTCAGCAGGAGGTCGGCAATCCTGGCAACCGGAATGACATCGTCAACCGGGTGGGCACAGCGGTCGAGTGTAGCCCAGGGAATACGAGAGGAAGGGTTTCCGACCGTAGCGACGGACGAGTAGCCATAGCCAAACCCTCCGCCGGGGAGGCCGATCTGTCCCAACATGGCGGCCAGGGTGATTGCCATCCAATAGCTCTGCTCGCCATGATCCGCCCGTTGGAGGGACCAGGCTATCGTAATCAGCGTGCGCTTAGCGGCCATCCGCCGAGCCAGCGTGGCAATCGTCTCAGCCTTCAGGCCGGTGATACCGGCCGCCCAGTGCGCATCTTTAGACTGTCCATCGCTTTCGCCCATGAGATACGGTCGAAACCGCTCAAAGCCGACACAGTACCGCGTCAAAAATTCAAAATCGGCCAGCCCCTCTTTGACCAGGGTATGGGCCAGACCGAGCATCAGCGCTACATCGGTATTGGGGCGCGGGGTCAGCCATTCAGCCCGCAGAAAGTCGGCGGTGTCGTTTTTCACCGGACCGATATTCAGGAATTCGACACCTGCCCGTCGACAGGCATCAAGACCCTCTCGGGTTCGATGCCGGGCTACTCCACCATAGGCTACCTGCGCGTTTTTGAGGGGCATCCCGCCAAACGCCACCACAAGTTCGGAATGTCGAGCGATCGTCTGCCATGAGGCCTGCTCGACCAGCAGGCGAAAAAAATTCCCGGCAATATAGGGCATGGCCACATCGGCCGCGGCGTGGCTGTAGGTGTTTATGGAACGGACAAAGCCACCGAAGAGATTGAGGAAGCGGTGCAATTGTCCTTGGGGAAAATGGAAGGAGCCGGCACTGCCCCAGCCGTACGAGCCGGCATAAATCGCCCGGTTGCTGAATGTGCTCCGGATACGTTCGAGTTCGGCGGCCACAAGATCAAGCGCCCGCTCCCAACCGAGCGCGATAAAAGGTTCGCCCCCACGGGTTCCACTGCCCGGTCCGTTCCTGAGCCAGCTTTCCCGCACCATAGGTTGGCGGATGCGGAGCGCGTCATTGACGGCCTCTACATAGGAGCGCCCGAGAGGAGAGGGGTCCGGATCCTCAGGCATGGCATCCATGGCAACCAAACGACCCTCCGTGACCCGAGGTGCATAGCCGCCCCAGTGGAAGGCGGAACGTGGATTCAAAGAGGAAACATGTCCTCCCTCGACGGGCAGATGCGGGACACGTTTCCTCTTTGCGGCGTTGTCAGCGATTTTCATGAGTCGAGATTTTCCTCTGAGACAGAAGCGCGAAGAGGCACGATGGCGTGCCCCTCAGAAGACGGTCGAGAACAAAGAGGCGTCTATGCCCCACACGTTTGGCTGGCAAAGTTCTGAATCTTGGTCTTGAGACTGGCATCACCAAGCCGTTTCAGCATTCTTTGAGCGCTATTGACCGTCTTACACGCTTGGTCCGCATTGCCAAGGGTGTCATTCAGCCGGGCCACTTCAAACGTCCCGCGAAACCACAGCGGATCACCAACCTGGGTACCCTTGAGCATGGCTTCCCACAGGACAAGCGCCCGTTTTTTATCTCCTCGCACCTCAGAGACCTGGGCGAGTCCGACAATAGCGACCAGGGCATAGGCACCCTGTTTTTGCTCCAGGTCCTTATAGATAAGCTCAGCCTTGTCGTATTGCTGGGTATCGAGATAGAGCTGAGCGAGATCATAGTGGAAACGATCCGGGGACTGATCCTCCGCAAATTCGCCATCATTCTTGAGCCATGTTTCATGCAGGCGCACCAGCGTCCGCTTGGCAATGAGTTCGCTGTCCTTATCATCCTGGCGGCGGAGTTTGCGAATGTCTTTTTCCAGCACACCAGACAGGCCGGCAAGGAGTTCCTCTTGTTTGTCGGCCTGATAACGCTCTAAAATCGTATCCACGTCTCTTGCGAGCTCGGTATAGCGTCCGGTCTTCTGCAGGGCGACCAGCCGGGTCCGGGCAACGGTTTCAAACGCCTCAGGCTGCTTCGGATATTTCTCTTCAAAGCCTTCCAGAAAAGAAACGATCCGTTCGGCGTTTGCGTCCATATCGTGACTCAAATAGACGGCATGCATCACGCTGACCTTGCCTGGATATTCGCGATAGGGATCCCGCTTCATCAGTCTGGGACTGCTCTTAGCCAAGGTCGCGCTGTTCTTCCAATAGGCGTCCAGGCTGGTTCCAATCCGCTGGCGGATCTCATCTTCACTCAGCCCACTGCTGGTATCGCCGCCTTCAATCGCGTGCAGGACTTCAAAGTATGACTGGAGCGTGGCATAGTCGGCTCGCACCCGAAACGCCGGCGCGCCGCGTATCTTTTTATACGCATCGGCCGCCTTCAAATACTCCTCTTGCTCCTGGTAGTACTCCCCTAGTCGGAAGTGGGCTTCGTAGATGGATCGATGCTTGGGGTATTTCCGTGCAAAGTCGCGAATCGCCTGCACATACAGCTGCCCGTTCTGCGCACTTTGGTTCCGTGCGTATAACGATTCCGCCGACTTGAACTGAAAGTATTCCGCGTCAGCCGCATGCTTGGTCTTTGCTCCCCCGTTGCTGAGGAAAGTATCCAAGGTATTGATGGCCTGTCGATAGCGACGTTGTTCGTACAGCCCAACGCCAAGGTAGTACTGCGCGTCCGTCTGATACACGGCAGCGTTGGGATCGTTTGAAGCAATGACTTCCTCAAGAAAAGGGACCGCTTTGGCAAAGCGCCGTTTCTGCATATGCTCCTTGGCTTTCAACCAGGGCGGAAACGGGTTTTCCTGCTCGGCGATGACGAGTTCTTCCTCGCGTGTCAGCTCTGCCTGTATTAACGCATCGGCTCGGTCCTGCCACTTCCCGCCGGCCTTGCGGAGTTCAAGAATCAATCCCAGGAGTTGACCGCGCAACTGGCTGCGCTTCTTGCCGCTCGCATTTCGACTCTGCCTGGCAATATTTTTTGCCTGCTGGAATTGAGCTTGCGCCAACTCCGTCGGAGAAGGTTGGCTTTTCCCGCCACGCTTGGCATAGCGCCGCGTCTGCTCCAGCGCCCTCTGGGCCTTCCGTTTCATATCGGCAGACACGCCGGGCTGTTTGAGCAGCAGTTCAAAATCTCGTATGGCCCAGTCAAACTTCTCGAGTTCGCGCTCGCTCAGCGCTCGGCCGAACAGACTCTCGTTCTTGAGCCGTGAGGCCTGATCGCCAACCGCGAATTCCCCGAAGCCGTTCATGGCTTTGGTCAGCAGGGTTTCCTTTTTCTTCTCATCGAACGTGAACGAGCCGATATAGTTCAGCCAGTTCAAGAAGTATAAGGCGCGCGCAGCCACCCCTTGTTCCGCCCGGTATTCCTGTGAGTCCTGCACGGCCTCCAGGTCGCCATCCCGCGCAATGACATCCTGCGTCATCTGGTCAACACGCTTGAAACTGCCGGTATAGATATCGTTGAGTGGGCCCTGGAGCGTCTCGTAGATATCGCGAATGGCTTTTTTGCTCGATGGGGTTTTCACTGATTGGGCCAAATTGGGGAGTGCAACAAACTCTAAGGCAGCCGGGCCCAGGATTTGAATGGCTTGCAGCTTGGCCTGCGCATCCCAACTCCCCTGTTTGAGCGCATTGGCCCTGCTCCGAGCCTGCTTCGCCCGGGCAGAGAGTTCAGCAATAGACGCCGCCTCGACCTCGGAGTTCAGCCAACCCAGGTTCAGGCTCAGAGAGATCATACCGATAATGGAAACCAGACGCCGCACGCTTGCACTCCTTTTTTGACCCTGTCCCTTACGTTATGTCCTTGCGTTCAAAGCTCCCGCCGGCCATCCCCACCTGCACGAAGAGAAACGCTTGCCCACAGGGTTCTCCGGTATCATGCCATTTAACCACCGGACCGCGTTCTACTCCAAGTCCCGCAAGTATTTTGCCATCTCCACTTCCCAGCGCGAACCAAAGGTCATAATGATGATGTTCTTGGTCAATGCTCTTTCCTCAGTCAGCGGGATAAAGTCCCCCCCGCCGGCCCGAGCCACAGACGCCATGGTATGCCGGAATTCGCGGTAGAAACTCGGTAGCGGCGTTGGCGTAAAGGCGACATTCATAATTTTTCCGCTCTGCTCCCAGAGCGCGTACTCAAAGTCCTCGTGCATTTTGTCGGCCAAGTCCATCACACTGACCACCCCACCGCGCGCCTGGAACCCTTGGGCCAGGCCCAGCACGCTGCTCATGCTCTCCGGATGGGGCGGCGAGCCAGCGACAAGAATCACCACCCGACGTGAGCGTTTCCGCCAACTCAGATCATTCATGGCCGCGTCCATGCCTTCATACACCGCTTCCGGCCAATCGCCGCCGCCGTCAGAGTGCAGATTGGCCAAAAAGCCTTTGAGCTTGGGTGTGGAAAAACTTAGGTCAACCCATTTGGTGACATACTCTTCGCCCCTGTCTCGATAGGCCACAACACCGATCCGTGAGGTGGGGACGAGCTTTCGCAACAGTGTCACCAGCTTCGTCAAGCGGTCACGAACCGAATCGATCACAAACTGCATACTGTCTGTGGCGTCAATCACCAGGGCGACATCAAGACCAACCTTCCGCAGCCCCCGCCCATAGTCGCCAAACCCTCCGCCCCCGCCGAGATCCCCAGCGCCAACCAGACCGCTGAGTTGGGCGTCGATACCGGAAAAACTACTGTCAGCGCGCTGGACTTCAATCGTCACTGGCCCGATACCCGAGAAGATGGGAACAGCCGCCCGTTGGATAGGAGCCTGAAGCGGACCGGTTGAGGAAGGACCGGTTGGGCGCGCCCTATTCGGCGCCAAGTCTTCCATGGTCAGGATGCCCGGAATATCCTCCAGCGAGGGCTCACCTTCCCAATCGTCCGGCATCTCCTCCTCCGCCATGGCGTCCAACTCTTCTTGTGTAAGCGGTAGCGCATTGACCCGAACCATTTCCGGCTCTTTCATGATGGTCACAGCCGTGGTGGCAAAGATGGACAAAATGAGAATATGGGCCGCCGTCGAGAAGGCGAACCAGCGCGCATTTCTGCTAAATCCTCCACCTCGATACAGCCACAAATCCTCTTGGATTTTCCGCTCGACTGAAGTGCTCTCGGATGTTTTCGTGTTCTCTTCGGGCGAAGCCATGGCCCTCCCCTCCTTGTAGCGATTGCGACGGACTGCTTAACCGGTCTGTCTGGCAGCAATCGCGACCTGAGCCGCTCCGGCTCGTTGGGCAATGGAGAGAATTTTGACCGCCTCTCCTAAAATGACGTCCTTATCCCCTTCGAGCACGACCGGTACGTCCGGCTTGGCGGTGACTTGCTGCCGAATGGCGACCTCAAGATCGGCCATGGTCACCGGTCTGGCGTTCACAAAGATTTCCTTTTGGGGTGTCACCGTAATCACAATCTGACGAGGCTCTGAGTCAGTTTCCTGCACCTCGGGCAGGTTAATCTCGGCTCCGGATTGCACCATCGCCACACTGGTTACCATAAAGATGATCAGTAGCACCAAAAAGATGTCGCACAAGGGAACGATATTGATCTCGGCCATAATATCGGATCCACTCCCGCTCTTCTTGCGTGGGTTAGTCATTCCCATGAGCTTTCCTCCCCAGGCGGACTGCTTCGAGTACGCGATCCGAACTGATCGTCATTGCTGCCTCGACCCGCTCAAGCTTGGTATGAAAATAGTTATAGAAGACCACCGCAACGATCCCGACTGCGAGACCAAGAGCCGTTGCAACCAGGGCCTCGGAAATACCACCGGCAACCACAGCAAAGCCACCACTGCCCTCAACCGCCATATTTGTGAAGGATTTGATAATCCCGATGACAGTGCCGAGTAGCCCAATGAAGGGCGCACTCACCCCCACTGTTCCCAGCACCCATATGCTGCCTTTGAGCGCCTCGATTTCTTCGAAGCGGCGGTCCTCAATGATTTCGGACAAATATTCGAGCGATTCACCCTCCTGTTGAGAAAGGACATCACGAAATATCCGGCCCACTGGTTTGTCCGCCTGCTCCTCAGCGGAGGTCATAGCCCCCTGAAAATCGCCCTTCTGTAAGACGCCAACCAGACCGCCGGCAATCTGCAAAGTCCCACCGATCAATCCGCGTAGGGCAACTATCCGTTCAAAAATGATGGTGATGACAACCACCGACATTATGATCAGGGGATAAGTGATATACCACCCCTGCTGGATCATATCGAGAACACTTAAACCTTCCATTCTGAACCCTCCTCTTGTGTGGGATGTCTGTCGGTTTTTCCTATATTGCGTCTCTTTCTGAAGAAGAGACGCCAGTTGGTCCATCGGCCTTCAATCCCCGACCGTTGTGTCCATCGATCGTGGCCAGGAATTCTTCAAGCCAATCAATCTCCCCGTTTAAATACGCCAATCCATGCGTAATAATCTGGGCTTGCGGGAGTGTTACACCCTGCTCGTTCCAGTATGCCTGTTGCTCGGTAACCCAGGCCAGACGCCCGCGGGTCCATTCAAGTTGGCTCTGGAGTGCCTCACGCAGGTCTGAGTCGTCAAGCAGATGACTAAAGGCGAGGGCGGCGTTCAAGGGGTCAAAGACTTTGGTTCGCTCCTTGGTGTCGAACAGTTGACGTCGCAACTCGGCTCGTAAATAGTCGTGGCCGGCCGGCGTGATTTGGTAGACCTGCCGAGCCGGATAGTTTCCCTTTTGCTCGACTTTGGTCTTTTCCACATAACCGGCCTGTTCAAGCTGCCCGAGATTATAGTAGAGCGAGCCACCACTCAGGTTGATATACTTGGCGTACAGCCGGTGCTCGACTTCCTGCCGCAGTTCATAGCCATGAAACGGCTTCTCGGATAACAGCCCTAAGATGACAAGTTGAACACTAATGTTACACCCCCATAAACTAGTTTATTCAGACTAATTAAAGAAAGTGGAAAGTCAAGTCAAGAGGTTTGTCATTCTTTTTTTCGACGATGAAAAAATTTTATCTTTAATAAAAAGCCGAGCCGGACCCTTCAGGATCAATCGGCATCAATAATGCCACGCCCCTGCAACAAATTGAGAATGATATCCAAGCTGTGCTCTCGCAGGTGAATCTTGAGCTGATCGTAGAGGGTAAAATTGGCGAGGCGGAGAAAGGGACGACCGTGAACAAAGTCAATAATATTGATACAGCCGAAGTCTTGCTCAATATTAAAAATCCTCCCCTGCGTTATCCCTGTGGCATGGGCTAAAAAAGCGTTATTCACGCCCCCGTGCGCAACAAGGAGAATGGTCTGCCAATCATCTTTGGCTAAGAGGGCCTGTAGGAGGCGCCCGGCACGGGCATAGACCTGACGGAAACTCTCTCCGCCCAGGTAGGATTCGTCCCAGTCAGAGTCTGTATTCTTAAAGAACTCCTGGATCTCCTTAAATATGTCGGTCAGGCTTTTTTGGGCTAAGACCGTATCGCTCGGGATGATCTCGCTCAGCTCCGGCGCCACTTGAATGTCCAGCTCTTTTTCTTTGGCGATGACCTGGGCGGTTTCATACGCCCGTTCAAGCGGACTGGCGTAAATCGCATCAAGCGGTACTCCCCGAAAGAGCAGGGCAACCGCCGCGGTCTGCTCTTGCCCACGCTCGGTCAGGGCTCCATTACCCAGCGCCCCCTCGTTTGCCACACGTTGATACAGGGTTTCCCCATGGCGCATCAGGTAGATGCGGCGTCCGTCCATCAGTCCTTTTTTCATGCTATTTCTTGGCAAACGGCTTGTCACGATCACGCAGGGCTTCTTTGAGTCCGCGTTCCATCATTTTTTTGACTTCATTTTTGACCGTCACAGTCTGATGGGCAATCACGTCAAATTCGGTTGCCGACTGTTCAGCCGCATACAGGCCCATAGCCTCAAAGAAGCGATTGGTCGCCGCCTTATGGAGCGTCAACAGGTCAACCGGCACTGCGGCGACGCGGCGGGCGTAACGCAGCACCTCGCCCTCCAACTCCTGTTTCGGGTAGACGTGGTTAATCAGGCCGTTTTCCAGCGCCTCAGCCGCGGTCATGGAATCTCCGGTAAAGAGAAATTCTTTGGTCTTACGCATCCCCATCAGGTAGGGCCACATGGCCAGCGACGGGAGCACCCCGAGCGAACGTCCGGCAGGGTGGCCGAACTGGGCATCGTCGGCCGCAAAGACCAAGTCACAATGCCCGACAAACTCCGTCGCTCCGGCCAAACAATAGCCGTGGACCTGCGCAATGGTTGGTTTGGGCAGGTTCCACAGACGCTGCCAGCGGGCGACGATCTTGCGCAATCCCCAGCGGTCACTGGTGACGGTAAAGCCTCCCCCCGGTCCTGAAACCGGCTGGAGATCATACCCGGCGCAGAAGGCCCGTCCGGCCCCGCGAATGATCAGGACACTGGCATCATTATCCGTTTCAAACTCGTCCAGGGCCGCGTCCAACTCGGACAAAAGCTGGCGACTCATGGCGTTCAGTTTCTCCGGACGATTCAGCGTCACGCGGACAATCTTGTCTTCCACATGCTCGTAGATAATGGCCTCATATCCCATCGTGGAGTCTCCTTTTCCTGCTGGGAGGGAGAATAGACCGTCTGGCTTACCACAGGCGACCGCGAGTGCATAGGGACAAAAAGAGTAAATGTGTCCAGCATTTCATATGTATTGGAGGACACGTTTACTCTTTTAAGACAGGCCGGTCTCACACTCCAGCAATCATCCTTGTTCCGTATTCTTCTTCTGCGTACAGTTACATGCTAAAGATGCGAGCGCATGTCGTTCTGTAGCCGGAGGTTCCTATGTCAACGGAGGTAACCGCACTCCTCAGCAGTGCCGTCCGATCAGGCGCTTCTGACATCCATCTCAGCAGTGGAGCACCACCCATGATGCGGCTCGACGGGGTTATGCAACGGCTTGATCCGGCCCCGCTCTCTCAGGATGAGGTTCACGCCCTTGTGTACGATATTATGGATGAGGATCAACGAAAGGTATTTGAGAAGAGTCTCGAAATCGACTTCTCCTGTGACCTGGGAGAGGTAGGACGCTTTCGGGTGAATGTCTTTATGCAGCAACACGGTGAGGGTGCGGTGTTGCGGACCATTCCAACAGAGATTGCCTCGTTCGAGGAACTCGGACTGCCGCCGATTCTCAGCCAACTGTGTACGCGGAGAAAAGGGCTGATCCTGGTGACTGGTCCAGCCGGGAGTGGAAAATCGACCACCCTGGCCGCTATGGTCAACCATCTCAACGAGACGGTCGAAGGTCACATCGTCACGATTGAAGATCCCATTGAATTCACTCATCAGTCCAAGAAATGCCTTGTCAATCAGCGCGAACTCGGCGTCCATACCCACTCGTTTGCCAATGCGTTGCGGGCGGTCTTACGCGAAGATCCCGACATTATTCTGGTTGGCGAAATGCGCGACCTGGAAACCATCCAACTCGTTCTTACGGCCGCCGAAACCGGCCATCTCGTTTTGAGCACCTTACACGCGCCAGGCGTGGCGCAGGCCGTTGACCGGATCATCGACGTTTTTCCGGCCGCTCAACAACCCCAGATTCGGACCCAGTTCGCCGACGCGATTGAAGCCATCATCACCCAGACTTTATGTCAAAAGAAAGGCGGGGGGCGCGTCGCAGCTTTGGAAATCCTGGTGGGCAGCCCGGCAGTCCGCACGCTGATCCGCGAGGGCAAGGGGCACCAAATCCTCTCAGCCCTCCAGGTTGGCCAAAAGGATGGAATGCAGACCATGGACCGGGCGCTTGTTGACCTCGCCACGCGAGGGCTTATCACGCAGGAAGAAGCGCAGGCCAAGAGCCCGACCCCGAACCTCTTTGGTCAAGCTGGACAGACAATTCTACGCAGATAGCGGTCTCACACAGCGACAGGCGTGAGACTGAACACGCGCGCATATCTTGCAGCGGTCTTCACGTCACCTCGCCGAAGAGCCTCACGGACATCGTCGAGACGATACGCATCCTCCAGAGAAAGGTACGGTGACCACCCCTCAGGTTCTTCTAGGAGTTCTACGTCAACTTCTGCGACGTAGTTTCCTTCGTGCACGAATTTCGTCCGTTTCCACGACGCCCCCACGATCCAATAGCCTGTCATGTCACCTGCCTCATGAATACTGAGATAGAATTCGACCGTGTATTTTAGCGCACTGCTACGCGCGCCAAGTTAGGTATCACGCTGCGCTCGAAGTGGAAAACGATCGGGATGGCGAATGGTTTCCGCTCCGAGATCAATATCTAACTCGGGCCAATAAAAGTGACCGGGAGTTGGTTCCCTCACGTTCAGGATTTTCCCCACGGAAGCATCTTTGAACCAGGGAAGATCCTCATAAGAGAGAAAAAACTCCTCTTCGCCGGCGAGCAACCAGACGCCGTGCGCAGATATGCTCGTAATCTCAACTTCCGAAGTGCTCATGCCAAGCGGCGCTTAGTCACGCGCTTTACCGAATCGTCTCAAGCATCAAGCTAGGCTGCTTGATGGAATCTTGCCACGGACACCGGCCTTATCTGTGCGAATCCCTTCCGATGCAGCTTTATGCGTTCGACCTCATGAAGCGTCTCAGCGGTAAAATAGCTTTCTCCGCAGCTTGAGCACGAGATTAGGGGAATCTCTTCAATCACCAGCAGGTCTTTGCCAGAGCCATAGCTGCGGGAGACAAGGCGGGTCTGGGCTCCCTGCTCTCCGCAATTGTCACATTTCAATATACAGACGCTCACGGATTCGAGTTCTCAAGCGTTCAAGGATTCTCGGGTACAAGGTGTCTCATCCCACTCATGCAGTAACTTCCACATAGGCCGATTTCGTGGATGGTTGAGGGACAGGTAGCCCTTCCTGCTTGAGGCCATCGACGTGAAACTCAATCGCCTCCTTCATATTGGTCTCGGTCTCTTCCTCCGTCCGACCCGTGGACACGCACCCCGGCACGTCCGGTGAGTACGCCGAGAAGCCAGTTTCGGTCTTCTCTACGACAATAAGATATTTCATTTCTTCAGTCCCGCCTGTCTCAAGTTGAACACTGTTGAGGGTGCCAATAGCAAGATCGTCGCCTGGATGTCATGCGAGGATACTGTCACTAACCCACGTTTCGTCGGATGCTTGAATTGTCGATGGCTGCCGCGCATCCGCACTTGGTACCAGCCGTCAGCTTCAAGCAGTCGAATGACCTCCCTTACTTTTGCATATGCGGAACACATCTTCGTTACGACCCACACGACTACTGCCTAGCGACAGAGCTAGAGCTTTGGCGCACGCTTTGGCATCGCTTGGAGGTTCGCTCGGTTGTGGGTATCGCTAGAACGGGATTTCATCATCGACCGGTGTCTTGGCACTCGGCTTCTCTATGCCCTTTTGAAGAAATCTTTTGATTCTAATGCTTTATTGAACTAGTATTCGGATACAGCTAGTCACAATTGGGTTTTACCTCAAATAGATCAGCCTTCGGACGCTTGCAGCACTGCCTGGGCGAGAGCCAGGTCGTCCGGTGTCGTGATCTTAAAATTGAGCGCGTCGCCGGGAACGATACGGACGGGTCGGCCCATTTGCTCAACCAGGGTGGCATCATCCGTTCCCGCGATGCCCCGTTGCTGGGCCCAACGGTGGGCTGCTCGGATCACTTCGACCTGGAATGTCTGGGGTGTTTGCGCCAGCCACAGCTCATGCCGGGAGACCGTCTCACGGATCGTGTGCTGCGCGTCGGCCCGCTTAATGGTGTCGCGGACAGGGGTCGCCACAACCGCGCTGCCCGTTTCGGCGGCTGCGTCAATACTGCGTTGAATTGCTGCAACGCTGATGAACGGCCGGGCCGCGTCATGAATCACCACAACCTCACACTGGGTCTCAAGCGCAGCCAAACCGTTCCGGACCGAATCCTGCCGTTCCACTCCTCCGTGGACAACGGTTATCGGTTGTGGCCAGGGTCCGTGCGTGTGGAGCACCTCCCGGCAAAGAGCCTCGCGCTCGGCAGCAACCACCACAACTATGCGTCGGACCGCCTCAATGGGTGCAAAACGCCGCAGGGTATGCACGAGAATCGGTCTGTCGGCAACAGACAGAAAAGGTTTCGGCAACTCGCTTTGCAGCCGCGTCCCTTTTCCCGCAGCTACAATAACAACATTGACGTGCATACGACGTCTACTCCTGCGCCGCTTCAGCCAGGCGCTCAACCAGAACGACCTTGCCATGCCCGATTGAGGACCCGACAAATCCGGCAGCACGCGCGAGAGCATATTTTGAGCGGAAGAGATCGTGGACACGTTCGATTTCGGCCGCATCTGTCACAAAACGTGCCTTCCCGGTGAGGACGAGTTGGGCGATTTTCAACCGCATCTGTGGGGTTTTTTGCAGATTACGATACCAGTGGGTTTTTCCGTCTTTTCCAGATTGGATATACAGAGACCCCTGGTCGTAGATAAACCAAATCGGCTTTGTCCGCGGCTTACCACTCTTGCGGCCTATGGTTGTGATTTCGAGCGTTGATTCACTAGCGACCTGAGCCAGGGTATTCTGAAGTCCGCTCTCCTGGGCGTAGCTGGACGTTCCTATGAATATGCTCACAAAAAGGAGCACCAGCCCGGCCCAGTAACGTTTCCATGCCGTAAAGAGGAAACGTGTCGCCTTCTGCATGTCTGTTGGAGGACACGTTCCCTTTTTGTCACATTGTGTCATGTTCATCCCTTCCCCTCTCTATACAACAACACGATCTATAGTTTCTCAGCGCAAGGATCTATGGTAGCGTGTCTACATCCTGGACTTATGAGGAGGAAGCCGCGATGGCCACCCAGTACCATTTCCGTATCGCGAACGAAAGCATCGAGGTGCAGATGGGCACCCATGCGTCCCCAAACATTACCATCACCATGAAGGAGAGTGATTACCTGGATATGGTCAACGGCAAACTCAACGGCCAAATGGCGTTCATGAGCGGCAAGCTGAAAATTGCCGGAGATATGGGCTTGGCGCTCAAGCTCCAAAACCTCTTTTCGCCGCCGGGGGCCGACAGCCCGCCGATGGAAACCGTACAGGAAGTCATTGACGGCATGCCGGAGGGGTTCAACGCTGAGGCGGCCAAGGGCATGGACGCCGTCTTTCAGTTTGATCTGACTGACTGAACACTCATATTTTTCACATCCAGGGAGGAGAGACTCTTCTCTCTGGGCTCCCCATCATTTCACCAGCATGCTCCGTTGCTGGTAACGGCTGTATGCTCCCCTGGGAACCCGTATGTCAAAACGGACTGTTATCGGCCTGATGTCGGGCACGTCTCATGATGGGATTGATGCCGTGCTGGTCGATATTGCCCGTGTCAGGGGCCGCTTCCGTATTCAACAACGGGCATTCCGCTCATTCCCGTACTCCCGACCGGTGAGAGCTCGTCTTTTGAAGGTCAGTCAGGGAGCCCGGATTGATGCCGGCGAAGTCTCACAAGTCAATGTTCTTCTCGGTGAGCTGTTTGCCCGGGCGGTGCTCAAGCTGTGCGAACGCGCAGCCGTCTCGCGGGAGCAGGTCGATGCCATCGGCTCCCACGGACATACTATTTATCACAACCCTCACCAGCGACCCGGACCAGGTTCAACCCTCCAGATCGGAGAACCTGCCGTCATCGCGCAGCGGACTGGTATTACGACGATAGCCGACTTTCGGCCGGCAGACGTGGCGCTGGGCGGAGAGGGAGCGCCGCTCGTTCCCTATGTGCACGCATTTCTGTTTCAACAGCCCAGCCGTGCGATTGCCGTGCATAATATCGGTGGGATTGCCAACCTCACCTACCTGCCACCGCGTTCCACAAAACAAGACCTGCTGGCCTTTGATACCGGCCCTGGGAATATGTTGATCGACACCGTTGTCCACACCGTTACCCAGGGCAAGCAGTGGTACGACCGGAACGGCCGAATGGCCAAAGCCGGAAGCGTGCACGCACATCTCCTGGACGAACTGCTCCGGCATCGGTACTTTGCCCGGCGTCCGCCCAAGTCGACCGGTCGAGAAGAATTCGGTGCGCCGTTTGCAGAGCGATTTCTCAAACGCGCCGTACAACTCAGGCTGTCTCCCAACGACCAAGTGGCGACGGCAAGCGCCGTCACCGCCACGAGCATGGCTCGAGCGTATCACGACTTTATCCTGCCGCACGGCCCGCTCGCCGAGGTCTACCTCACTGGTGGTGGGGCGCTCAACCCGACCCTGCGAGCGCTGTTTGCCCAGGCCCTGCCCGGTGTCCGCGTTCGACTGCTTGAAGAGACCGGCTATGAGAGCCAGTCGTTGGAAGCCTTGGCGTTTGCCGTTTTAGCCTATGCGACCGTGCACGGCCTGCCCTCGAACGTACCGAGTGCAACCGGCGCGCAGCTGCCGGCTGTTCTTGGAAAAATCGTTCCTGGTAAGAACTATCGTGATGTGCGGTTGAGCTAACAGAGAGGACAATAATATGGCAAAACGCGTTGTGGTGATTCCCGGTGATGATGCGGCACCCGAAGCAATGGCGCCAACGGTCGAGATCCTGAAAAACTTTACGCTGGACCTGAGCTTCACCGAGTTTCCCTCCGGTGAACAGGGAGTGAAGCAGTACGGCTCACGGAAGGGGTTCGAGAGTGCGCTACGTGAAGCGATTGACCGCTCGGACTCGACCCTCTTTGGCTCGACCAATGGCACAACCGGCGGGATCGGATACCTCCGCTGGGGCAAGCAGACGTATGCCAATGTCCGTCCGGCACGCTGGCGGCCGGGGTTTCGGAGCCCGCTCAGAAACCCTGAATCCATTGATTTTGTTGTGGTCCGAGAAAACCTGGAAGACCTGTATATGGGGGTTGAGGGCGACCTGAATACGCTTGCGCCGCTCGGGTTGACGAGTGCGATCACGCGTAAACCGCTCGATACCACAGCCCAGGGCCTGTTTGCCATTAAAGCGATTACCGAGCACGGTTCCCGCCGCGTTGCCCGCTTCGCCTTTGAACTGGCACGCAAGCGTAAAGCTCAGGGAGGAGAGGGGCTCGTCACCTGTACCAGCAAGTACAATATGCTGCGGAAAAGTGACGGGTTATTCCGTGAAGTGGTTGAAGCAACGGCCAAAGAATATCCCGACCTGGGCTATGAGCAATATATTGTCGATGACTTTGCGCGGCGTCTCGTCGCCAGCCCATCACAATTTGACGTCGTTGTCATGCCGAATTTGTACGGTGATATCCTGTCCGACGTTGCTGCCGGTACCATTGGTGGTCTCGGACTCGCGCCGAGCGGGTGTTACGGCGACACCTATGCCTATTTTGAGTCCGTTCACGGCTCCGCACCCGATATTGCCGGCCAGAACATCATTAATCCGACCGCAACCCTGCTCTCCGCCGCGTTGCTGCTCGACTATCTCGGTTGGACCGACGAGGCCCGGCGCCTCGAGGACGCAATCGCGCAGGTATACGCCAGCGGCGAGACCCTTCCGCCCGACCAAGGCGGGTCCGCCTCAACAACGGCGTTCTGTGCTGCAGTCCAAAACGTACTCTTTGATTAAGAGTACCTTGGCTCTTACGACGTTTGCGGGGAAATCTGTCCCGAGGATTTGCTCCGGGAGCGTTTCACAACAACAACATTCTGGCCGTTCACGCGAACGGTGCGTTTATCTGCGGTAGGAGAAGACTGCTGGACCGGCTTGCGGCCACGCTCCTCCCGCCACCGTCTGAGTTGTTGTTCCAGGTCTTTCGAATTCACTCGTTCCTCCAATGGGGTCTATGGGGTCTGTTGTGGGTCTATGGGGTCTATGGGGTCTATGGGGTCTCAAGGACTTAATAGACCCAAAGACACCGTGGCTTCTTAGCTATCGATGAAGGCTTCCAGACTCTTCGCTCGGGTCGGGTTGCGCAGTTTCCGTAAGGCTTTAGCCTCAATCTGACGGATACGCTCACGGGTCACGGCAAAGCGCTGTCCAACTTCTTCAAGTGTGTAGTCTGTTTTTTCGTCAATGCCGAACCGCATGCGCAGAATCTGCTCCTCACGCGGTGTCAGGGTGGCAAGGACTTTGCGCGTCTGTTCCTCCAAACTGAGGGCCATCGCGGCGTCTGCCGGAGAGAGGGTCTGCCGATCTTCAACAAAATCCCCCAGCGAACTTTCTTCATCATCGCCAATCGGCGTCTCCAGGGAGACTGGCTCTTTGACAATCTTGAGGACTTTCCGGACTTTGTCCGCCGGCACTTCCATTTGGGCGGCAATCTCTTCCGGCGAAGGTTCCCGACCGAGCTGTTGGACCAGGTAGCGAGAGGTCCGCAGCACCTTATTGATCGTCTCAATCATATGGACCGGGATCCGAATCGTTCGGGCCTGGTCGGCGATGGCTCGACTCACTGACTGTCGAATCCACCACGTTGCATAGGTCGAGAATTTATAGCCGCGTTGATACTCAAATTTCTCAACCGCGCGCATCAGGCCGATATTGCCCTCCTGGATCAGGTCCAGAAATCCCAGCCCGCGGTTGACATAGCGTTTGGCAATACTCACCACTAGGCGCAGATTGGCTTCAATGAGACGACGCTTGCCTTCTTGCGCCTGGGCTTCTCCCCGCGCGATTGTCTTCAGGGCCTGCCGTAGCTCTTCACGATTCGTGCCAAGCTGCCGCTCAAAGTGCTGAATTTCTTTGCGGGCGTCCTTGATGATCTGACTGGCTTCTTGGATTTTCTGCTCTTGGGCTTTCCCACCGATCGCTCCCGCTCTCGGACGTGTTCGCCCATTCTTCGGTGTGGACGCGCGCGCCAGGGCAAGAATCTCAGACGCCTTGCAATTCAGGACAGACTCTTGTCTGCGGATAGTCCGCTCCTGCTTGTCCAGCATGACGCCGACTTCCTTGAGTTTATCGGTCACCACCGTAATATGACGCCGTCCCAAAGGCAGACTATCCAGTGAAGTTCTGATCTTCTCGCGAAGAGTGCCCAGTCGCTTCAGCGCTTTCTCTCGCTCTGCGACCGGACTCCGCTTGCGAGACAATATTGCCGCCTTTTCCCGCTCTCCGGCCAAGCGTTTGAGCGGCCCCATACGACTCAGAAAGAGCGTAATTCGCTGGTCTTCCTTGCCGGACGTATCCGTATCCTCTTCTTCGTCGCCAAAAATACGCCGCGCTTCAGTCTCGTCCAGTTTGAGCCGGCTCCCCAGAGATAAAATATATTGGAGTGCCAAAGGAGTGGAGAAAATTTCCTGGCGAATGCACTTCTCCCCAGCCTCGATCTCTTTTGCAATCGCAACCTCCTCTTCACGGCTCAGAAGGGGGATATTGCCCATCTCCTGGAGATACATGCGGACAGGGTCTGAAGTGTCTCCTGTCACTGGCTCCCCAGCCGCTACCACTCTCTCTCCCCAGCTCTCTTCGTCCTGTTTTACCGTCTCAGGAGCAGGGGTCTCCTCTTCTTCAATGCTGGTGGAGCCCCCTTCCTCAAGAACATTAACCGTCTCAATATCCATATCTTCAAGAATGGACATGATGGTTTCCATTGCTCGTGCCGGTTTCTCCCCTTTCGACGTTGAACCAGCAGGGGTGACAGCTTGGGCTTTTATCAGTATGGACTTTTCAGGCTGCTGGGCCGCTGTCTGTGTGGATATCCGTTGGGGGGCCTGCGAAACCGTCGCCATTTTTCTATTTTTCTTTTTTTCCATAAGACGCCTCAGCCCCCTTTACATGAACAGCATCAAAACACGACAGGACGCAACTTTGCCTTCATCCCAACGCATAGAGAAGGCAGGGGAAAGGATTGACTACTCCGACAGAACTGCTTCTGCTTAGTTGGTCCAAAAGAATTTATAGGCAGGCCGACAAGCTTGGCCAAAGCTTTGAAAAAGATAAGAATCCCGCCCATACTACGGCGAGGGAGAGGGGAAGTCAAGAGAAAATCGGGTAGTGGAGGATAGGGGAGACTCACAAGCCTTCCCTGTCCCCTAATGCTTGATCCGTAGTTTCCCGAGCCAGTGTTTCAGCCCCTGGAGCATCTCGTGCTGAGCTCCGACAGAATCGGTCGCGTGGGAGACGTAGACCCCCGCTTCGAGGAAAGCTCCCCACAGCAGACGGGCCAGCGCTTGGTGTGGGGTCTTTTCTTCGATAAAGCCTTCCGCCTCCAACTGCTCGAAGAGCTGAGTGATGAAATTCACGCCCTGTACGTTTTTGTGCCAGACGTCCGGGGCTAACACGGACGGGCCGTCAGTGAAAATGATGCGCTGCGCGCTTTTGTCAGACAGGGATTCAATAATGGCGGTGCAGCCCGTCTCGACAAACCGCTGCCAGAGGTCGCCTTCAGCCTCTTGCACCCGCGCCAGAATCGCTTGCGTCCGAGTCTGTCGAAACTGCTCAAAAACGGCCTGAAATAGGGATTCCTTGTTCCGAAAGTGATAATAGAGAGCCCCTCTGGTTACCTCGGTACGTTCTACAATATCTTTGGTAGATGTGTCGGCATACCCTTGCTCGGCAAACAACTCGTGGGCAACGGTCAGTAAAGCTGACCGAGTTTTCTCATATTGCTCCGCTTTTGGCAGCGCTGCCATATATTCCCTCCCCTTATGAATAAGTCTGACTTGTTTGAAGATTCATTAAATCTAGACTCTACTACAACGTCTTGAGTGGATGTGCCGGCATATTCATGCTCGGCAAACAATCGGTCAGTAAAGCTATTCACATCTTCTCATACCGTTCCATTTTCATTCACCCTCCATGAATAGCGTTAATTCAGTCTTAATGATTAGTTAGAATGCATACATATCATATGTATGTCAACACCCCAACTGATTTATGCTTATCAATCATTAGAAATCTCATTAGCCAGGCTGATTTATGCATGTGGACAAACTCGCCAGGCAGACAGATATATCCTCAAGTCCAGCACTTCTACAAAACCTGATGCATTGGGCAAAATAGTTTACCATAGAATAGATTAAGTAGTTGACATACATAAAGATTGTATGTAATACAATGCCCAGAATACAAACGTTATGTATTCTAAAGATTTGTTTTCCTATGATGCTTATTTTGACAGGACTCATCTTCCTGAGCGCATGTAGCCAGTTGGCAGCCGGGACGGGAAGGGGAGGACTGAACCCGGCCCAACAGCAGATGTTGGACAGCAGCCTGAAAGTATCGGCCGCAGCCATCGAAACCGGCCAGCCGGTTGCCGCCGGGCGGCTGTATGAGCGGCTGTCCACCTCCTTCCCAAGCGCACCGGAACCGAAACTCGGACTGGCCTATATGGCCTTGCATGCGGGCGACTTCGCGACCGCAGATGCCCTGTTCACCGCAGCCAGCACGCTGGCGACACTACCAGCCCTCAAGGCCGAGGCCCTGCTCGGTGCCGGGCGGGCGAGTCTCGGGCGAGAAGACTTCGCCACGGCCAAGACCCACTTCCTCGCCGCGACCGAACTGGCCAAAGGCACACCGGTAGAGTCTTGGGTCATGAACGGTCTGGCGGTCGTGGCCGCGCTTGAGGGCGATTATCCGCTGGCGGAACAACACTACAAAACGGCGCTGGCATTGGTGCCTCATCCACTCATCACGGCCAACCTGATGCGGATGTTCGTCGAAGCGGGCCGCATAGACGAAGCCCGGCAGCTCCATGCCAGCCATAGTGACACCTACTGGGCGGAAGGCGACAGGACTGAGCTGCCACAACTGCTCAAAAACAGCGACAGGGACAAGAGTGAGACGAAGTAAACGACGGTAACCGAGTTAGGAAGGAATGATGAATACACGGCAAAAGACACCCAAGCCGGATAGGTTGCCCCACCGCTTGCTACGGGCACTCAGCCTCGGTCTGACACTCTGCCTCGTGTCCGCTGAGTACGGAGCTGCGGCCGAGCCGATCAAGCCGGTCCCGATTATGATTGAGGTGAACGAGGCCAAAGCCGAACTGGGCAGGCGGCTGTTCCACGACCCGAGATTATCCAAGAACGACACCATCTCCTGTGCCACCTGCCACGACCTGAGCGCCGGTGGTGATGACGGCGCGGTCGTTTCCACCGGCATCGAGGGCCGGGTCGGGCTCGTGAATGCGCCCACCGTGTTCAACGCCGCTTTCAATTTCAAACAGTTCTGGGACGGCCGGGCGCACACCCTCAAGGATCAGATCGACGGTCCGTTACAGAGCCGCATCGAGATGGAAAGCATCTGGCCGGACGTCGTGACCAAACTCTTTCAGGATAATGACTATCCCCGCATGTTCCAGGAGAGTTACCCCAACGATACCGAGATCATTTCTCGCGAGAACATCAAAGACGCTATTGCCGAGTTCATGCGCTCTCTGATCACGCCCAACAGTCGCTTCGACCAGTGGCTCAGAGGCAACACCGAGGCTATCAGCGAACATGAGAAAGAGGGCTACGCCCTATTCAAGCGCTACGGATGTGTGTCCTGCCATCAAGGGGCAGCCGTGGGCGGCAATATGTTTCAGGTCTTCGGCGTCATTAACGACTATTTCAGAAAGCGGGGCAATATTACCGACGCCGACTTGGGGCGCTTCAACGTCACCGGGAACGAGGTCGACAAACACGCCTTCAAGGTCCCGAGCCTGCGCATGGCCGCTCATACGGCCCCCTATCTGCACGACGGCAGCGCCGAGACCTTGCGCGACGCGGTCGATGCCATGTTCGAGTTCCAACTCGGACGGGAAGCGCCGGATGAGGACAAGGAGGCCATTGTGGCCTTCATCAAGACCCTGGCGGGAGAATATCAAGAAAATAATTACGAATTTGACCTTGGACAGGGCTCTGTGTCTGCTGAGTTCCAAGAAGACAGTAGAAACGGAAACCTTGGGCGGAGCCCTGCGGCGAGTGGAGTCCAGGAAATCTCTGCGGGAGAGACAGCCCAGGAGAGCCCTCCGGCGGATAGAGCCGAAACAATATCCAAAAACGGAAAAGCCGGCCCGGTCCGTACGGGCCGAACCGCCAGAAAGGCATCCAAAAGCGGAAAAGCGAGTGGCCCAGTCCGTACGGGCCGATAATCCACACTGAAGTCACTGAGGAATCATCACCATGAGATCCAAATCCATTACCATCGGCATCTTCCTGTCAATCGCCCTCGTCGCCACCGCCGCCGGATTATACTGGATGGCCGCGCAGACCAAAGCCGGCGAGCATCACTTGGCCATTTCCACCGTACGGCGGATTCAGCAACTCGAATCCCAGTGGAGTGTCGAAGTGGCCCGGGTCCGCTCCGACCCCTTTGCCGACTTCGACTCCCTGACCCAATTCATCCCCCGGATGGACCGCCTCAAAGAGACCCTGGCGGATGCCATCCAGAATACCACCAGCCTGCCGGACCGGCTGGCCAACACCACCAACGCTTACCTGAGCGCCATTACCGCCAAGGAAGAGCGCATTGAGCGCTTCAAGACAGGCTACGCCGTGCTGCGTAATTCCGTGCGCTACCTGCCCCTGGCTGCCACCAACGTGATGCAGCAAATGCAGACCCGCGGCGGCAATTCGGCCTTCATCAAAAATGTGGCGACCATCACCGAAGAGATCACCACCTATCTGGCGAGTCCGGCTCCCCCGGAAAAGGAGCGCCTGACACGGGTGCTGGCCGAACTGGGCAACAACATCGCGACCCGCCACCCGGCGCTGGTCAACACGGCCATGAACTTTGTGGCGCACGGTCAAGTCCTGCTCGAAAAGCAGGCACCGACCGAGGAGATATTCCAGGCGGCGACCTCCGATCAGATCAGCGACCTGGGAGAAACCATCATCAAGGGCCTGGAGTCTGAGATCGACCGGACCGAGGCCCTGGCCGCCTGGTACGAGCGCGGCATCATCGGTACGGGCGTGGTGCTCTGGGTGATGTGGCTGACCATCGCCTTCAGAATGCCCAGAGGCAGAGACAGGACGCGTAGTAGAGGGGGCGCGGTGCCCCCGCAGCAAAACCCGCTGCTGTTGAGAGAACAGGCCGGCCCCAGACCGGACACGGGCCTTGAACGGCTGACCGCCGACCTTATGAAAGCCGAGCGGCTCAATACCGAAGAGAGCGACTCGACCGCTGCCGCAGAGTTCACGGCCTACCAGGTCGGGGTGGATATCGCCGCCGAGCAGTTGGTGAGTCTGGCCGAGCGTATCAACAGCAGCACCGAGGTGCTGACAGACCTGCCGGACCAGCCAGCCGACAACGGGACTGAGACGACCGACCTGCCGAGTTTGCCGGTTGACAACGAGACAGAGTTTGCCGCCGGGGACACCATGAACGCGGACCGAGAGGCCATGGCGGCGGTCGTAGCGAGTATCCACGCCCAGACCAACGATATCGTGGAGTTGGCGAAACGCCTGCCCGCGCTGGCACCCAAACGCGACGAGGGCTACGCCCAGCTCGAACTCAACGATTACATCGATGAAGTTGCCGACCGCATCCAGGCCAAGAGCCGGTCGTTGATCCTCAAAGAGTTGAACCCGACTCAGACCGTGCTGGCGACGGAACCTGACGTCTATCTGATGTTCACCAACATTATGGAGAATGCAGCGTTAGCCATTCAGGAGCGCGGCCAGAAGAAAGGCATCATTCGGGTGGAGACCAAGCAGAACAGCGACAGCACCGTTGTCACCATCACGGACAACGGAATCGGTATCCAGCCCGAGCGCCGCAAGAAAGTCTTCAGCCCGTTCTACACTACCCGAGAGGGCGCACTGGGGATGGGACTCACCATCACCCAGCATCTGGTGGAGAAATACGGCGGCACCATCCTGATCAACTCCATGCCCAACCAGGGCACGGCGGTCCGGGTCACCCTGCCCACCAGTGCCCGGACACAGTAAGGCCCGTCAGGCGAGAGAAAGGCATCGGGAAAGGAAACGCGTCGCATGCGTACCGTCAAACGACTTCTGGCCTGCCGTCGCGGGGTCGTCGCCCTGGAGAGCGCCCTTGCCACCATCCCGCTCATGCTTTGTCTGGCCGGGATATTCGAGATCGTCCAGACCCTTTTTGCCGGCGACCTGCTTCAGCGCGCGGCTCATCGGGTAGCACGCACCAACGCCCTGGCCGTGGCCACGGCCACAGATGCTGCGAACCTGGAGGATCGCATCCGACAGGCCATCACTACCGAGGTCGGCGACTGGCTGGACTATGACCTGACCATGAACGCCACCTGCCCACAACCTCAGGAAGGTCAGCAAGCGGCGGAATACTGCCTGTCGGCCACGGTGCAGGTGTACAACTCTCCGGGTGATATGGCGAAGACCGACGACAATCCGAACGGTCAACTGTCGCAGGAGGACGATGCCGCCTTGGGCGGCGGCGGCGGCGACATGGTGGTCGTGCGGCTGCGTTTGCAGCCCCGCTCCACGCTGGGTCAGCTCCAGCAGACATTGTTCGGTGATGATGGGCTTCGGGCCATAGCCATTATGCGCAACGAGGAACGCATAACGACGTAACAGGTATTGCCATGCACCTGAAACGCTATCTGCGCGACCGGCGCGGTGTCGCCTCTATTGAAGCTGCGCTCGGCACTGTAGCGATGATCGCCGCCTCAGTACTTGCCCTGGACCTGTACCGGCTGGCCAGCGCTCAGACGACCACCCTGCACGCCGCCGTCACTCTGGCGGACACCGTGAGCCGGGACGAGCAACTCGAAGCGGGCTTTGTACAGACGCTAGCCGGATTTCTGCACCAGGAGCAGTTTCCCACATCGAATGTCGTCTTTGTGGTTTCCGCAGTGTACAAGAGCCCCGACAACCCCACAGCCCCGCCCACCGTGCTCTGGACCGAAACGGTCGAACTCGGCCCGGAAGACGGTCAACCGCCCACGTTGACCTCGTGCAGCGGAGAGGGAGAAGTCAATATCGACACGCTGAACAATCCGGCCACCCTGCCGGATGTATTTACCATGTCGCTCAGAGAACTCGCCATTGTCGCAGAGGTGTGCGTCGAGCGAGCGAACACCGCCATGCCCGGAGCAGTGCAGGCTCATTACATCGTGCCTGCACGTGCCGATAACTTGGCAACTAATTTGGGCGCGACCAGTTGATGGAGAGTGCGCGGATCATGCAAACCGGAACCCACCCCGCCGCTGACGCGGCCCCCCGCTCCCCTGCGCCGTGCCGGTCTGCGACAGGGGGCCAGGAGTGCGGGCTTCCAGCCCGCAAGCGGCCAAGATGGCCGCTCTCCCAGGAAGAAGGGGGAGCTACCGGGCCGGGGTGGGTTGTCCCCTTTATCCGCTGCCGTCGTGCCGCCGCCACCGCGCTGACCGCGGCCGTAATGACCATCATGAGCGTTGCCGGCTTTGCCTTTACCTCCGACCATACCCACCTCGTCTACCAGCGTGACATCCTCAAGGCCGCGACCGACGCGGCCACCCTGGCCGCGACCCGCTCCCTGCGGACGCTCGATACCAGTTTGTCCACGGAGGCCGTAACCACCGCGCTCATGCCCATAGCCCGGCGCTATATTCTGGCCAATATCCCGGAGGGCCGGCGCGAGCGCGCCGCAGAAACGCTGGCGATTACACTGACATACCCCAGCCCCGGCCAGGTGAATATCGTCGCCCAAGCCGACCTGGGCGGTATCATTTTCGGGAGCTGGATGTACGGCGATGTGGTATCAGCTACGCGGGTGGACAGCCTGTCCGACCCTGAGCTCGCAGACGGAACGACTGACGAGCAGACCACCCCCGACACGCCACCTGTGACCGAATTGGTCCTGGCCATCGATGTCACCGGCTCGATGCGCTCTGACCTCAATGGCAATAGACCACATGATTCAAATCGTCGTAGCCGTCTCGCTATTGTCAAAGAGGCAGCTCAGGAACTTATTGACACCATCACTGCTGATGCCAGCCGTACCGTGGTTGTCGGCCTTGTACCCTGGCACTACCGCGTGCAGTTTGACTCGGCGACGCGCATACGATGGGAAGATCGCGGCTGGGCCCAGTATCCGAACCGGCGCTACTATCCGAATCCCCACTTGGGAAGTTGGAAAAATATGGCCCTGCCGGAAGGCTGGTACCCGGACCCCCATGTCACAACTGCTGGGGGTAAGTGGTACGACCTGCCGAGCAAGCCCGAAGCCTGGCAGGGCTGTGTTGACCAGCGCCGAATGTCCGGTGATAACCCACCCGGCCTCTCTGCCGTCCTGCCAACGGTTGAGCCGTTCACTATGGGATTTTATTCACCAATCCCACCGTTCATCTGGAATGATGCCGTATCTTTCCAGTGTGCCCAGAAGGACCCCACCCCTGACCGCGCCGGTTGGGGGGGTAATTTTAAGGACCTGTGCTTTGACGGGACCACCGAACACCCTAAGTGGGCCGTGCGGAAGGAGCCCCAGTTCAACTGTGGCCTTCCCACCATCGTGCCGCTCACGGCCGATGCCGATACAATCAAGAGAAAAATTAACGTCTTGAGCGCCGACGGCAACGCCACCTATTCGACGCTCGGCGTTATCTGGGGTCACCGGTTGCTGGCGCCGGCGTGGCGCACCATCTGGGGCGATGCAGTCCACCCTGTGGATGCGGTCTCGAATGTGCGCAAAGTGCTAGTGCTGCTGACCGACGGTGCCGACAACCACCTGACGTGGGCGAAGCCCGGTGAGGTGACTGTACCGGACCGTCGCCTCCAGGCCTGTACCGCAGCAAAGGACGCCGGCATTGAGATCATCACCGTTTTTGCCGGCGACCCGAGCAGAGGTTTGAAAGACGAGTTGGAAAAATGTGCCAGCCCGGTCGGCGAAGACGCCGACGAGGACGCCACGAACTCCTTTACCGGCACAACGCAAGAGGAGTTGGAAGGCGCTTTTGAGACGATTGGCCAGCGGCTGCGGCCGTTGCGGCTCATGCGCTAAGCGAATCGATTATGCAGTGTTTTATTTTATGCGGAGGAAAAGGAAGGAGGAGGGCAAAGTTTTACAGTTGAAAAACAGATGTGGCTCGAAAATGTTTCTATTGACAAGAACCCCTAACCGAAGAAAGGAAGAAGATATGACCACAATCGCACGTTACACCAAAAAGTTCGCTCACTACCTGCGCAACAATCGCGCCGTCTCCGCCATGGAATATGCCATTCTGGTGGGTATTATTGCCGTGGCCATTGCGACAGCAATCACGAACTTTGGTACTAGCATTTCAACTGGGATGGGTAAAATCGGAACCGCCATAACGGGCACTAAAGTTTCCACCCCCGATGCTGATAATAAATAAAAGTTAACTCCTTGATCGGTTCTGGAATACACCATTTTGATGGTTATCGCCGCCGTGGTTATTGTCGCCACCTACGAGAACTTCAGGAGTGATATCAGGGAGGCCATCATCGCTATTAAGTGGCTACTAAGTGGCTACTGAACGGGGGGTGAGCAAGGATGAACGAGATGCCGCCCCCGGAACGCTGTCAAGGGATTGAATCTCCCTGCCACCCGCTTGCGGGCGGTGGGGCGGTTCTGTCGTCATTGCCTCAGTATGCTCCGCACGTATAGTATTGCGGCGTTTTGGAGAGGATACAGTCAGCATGTAGGCTCGTGCTGGGGCTGCTCGTTGCCGGTATATGCATTGCCGGCAGCAGCCCAGGCTACGGCCAGGAGCCGGACCCCGGAGCAAGCCCGGCGGTGCCGGTTCTCAACGGCAGCGGGCCGGAAGTCGTGCCCATTGTGACGCGTGCCTGGGCGCATGACGATTTTGGCCGCATGGTGTTCGATTGGCCGTGGGCCGTGGCCTACGGCGCACGCATAGAGGGAAGAACCCTGACAGTCATGTTCGACCGCCGCCTGCACACCACATTCCGGCAGATTCCACGCCATCTTGGCGCGTATATCACCGATGTAGACCTCGGCCCCGACGGCCAGAGCGTGGTCGCCTCGCTCACCAACGAGTACCGGCTGCGCACCTTCCTCCTCAATAGCGAGGAAGGTGGCGTCAAGGTCGTGGTTGACCTGCTTGCCGATGGAGAGGCGGGCGCGATGCTTGCCCAGGCTCCGGACCCCCCCTCAATGGAGCCGTCTCCTGCGGCCGTCCCCGGAGATACCCATCCCTCCCCCACCATCTCCGGGGACTCCCCCCCCCCATTAGCAGAGGCTGCACCCGAAGCGCTACCTGCGGAACTTCCTCCCAGTCTCCCTTTCGCAGTCGAGGCCGATGCAACGCCCGAGAGTGGGGAAAACCCGCCCCGGCCCTTCGACCAACTCAGGACCACCCCTCCCGAGAGGGGATCAGAAGAACCTCCCCTCCTTGGAGGGGTGCCGCGTCAGCAGCGGGGTGGGTCCACGGACGCCCAATCACTGCTACCTGATCCGAACGGGGAACAGACAACGGAGCAGAGCGCCGACCAAGCGGCGGTTCCCGCATTGGGAATGGAGACTGAGCCGGCGGGGGAGGAACCCACCCCGGCCCCTTCGACCAGCTCAGGAGCCACCCCTCCCGAGAGGGGAGAGGAAGAGGCTCTCCCGCCGGTGAAAGCAGACGCGGACGCGTCGCCGGCAGAATCCGGCTTGACACCTGAATCGGTTCCGACCGCCGAAGTGACGCCTCCGGTAGAAGAAACCGCAACGCCCGAGAGGGGAGCAGAAGAGGCTACGCCTCCGGCTGAACTGACTCCAGAAACCGTCTCAGAAGAGACACCCCAGACAGAAACCGCTACAAGCCCTCACCCCGACCCTCTCCCAGAGGGAGAGGGGGAAGGCGCGTCTTCCGAAGAAACGGCAGCCGCCACCGAAGACACTCCCCCAACCGAAACCGCCACACCCGCCGCCACAGAGACACCTCCGGTTACGACCGAGCCAACCCCCCAACCCCCAACCCCCAACCCCCAATTCCCCACCCTGCCCGCCTCGGTGCAGATTCCCCTCTCTCAGAGTCGACTTTTTCGACTTGAAACGCCGGTCGCTTCCGTCTTTGTGGCTAACCCGGAAATTGCGGATGTGCAGTTGGTTTCGTCCGGCGTGCTGTTCGTGGTCGCCAAGGCCGTGGGCCGGACGTCGGTGGCCGCGCTCGATGCCGATAGCGAACTGGTCGGCGAATGGACCATAGCCACGGTCCTTGATATCCAGCCGGCCCGAGCCGCGATTGAGGGCGTACCCGCACTTAAAAACGTGGTCGTCCGCCAACTCAACCGAGGAATCGAACTCAGCGGCAGGGTGGCGTCCATTGCCGCAGCCGACCTGGCCCTGCGACTAACGACCACCGCCCTCCCGGAAGAGACGCCGGTCGAAAACCGTATCAGCGTGACGGGTAAACAGCAGGTCAACCTCGAAGTGCAGATCGCCGAAGTGCAGCGTAGCGTCAGCGAAACCCTGGGGTTCAATTGGGAAGTGCTGCCGGATATCGGCGCCGGGCGCGACCTCGGGATGCGGGTCGGCCGATTCTTCTTCAGCGAGGCGACCGGATACCTATCGCGGGAGTTGATCGAAGGACAAGCCGCGGCGCTGTTTGGTAGTACTGGTTTCGACCCTGGCAGAACAACAGTGCGGGGGCTGATAGACGCGCTGGCCACCGCCGGTCTGGCAACAGTGCTGGCGCGGCCCAACGTGACCGCGGTCTCGGGCGAGACGGCCAGCTTTTTTTCCGGCGGGGAATACCCCCTGCCCTCGGGCTTTGAGGACGGCGCGATTATTTTCGAATACAAGAAATACGGCGTGCTACTGGACTTTGTGCCGACGATTATTGACAGCGGACGCATTATGCTGACCGTGCGTCCGGAAGTATCGCAGCGTTCGGATACCGACTCGCTCACAGTCACCGGGATCGATATCCCGGTCATCAATGTGCGCCGGGCCGAGACCACGGTTGAGGTCGGTGATGGCGAGTCCATCGTGATTGCCGGGTTGTACCGCGACCAGAGCGAAGCGGTCGAATCCGGCCTGCCGGTCGTCAAGGATATTCCGCTGCTGGGCATGCTGTTCGGCTCGCAGTCGGTCCGCTCGAACGCCACCGAGCTGATTGTCGTTGTCACGGCGCGACTGACCACCGCTACGACCATGCCCCGCACGACCGACCGGGACCGCCAACTGCCCGGTCGGCGCTTACGCGGCTATCATTACTGAGGCAAGGAGAACGCCCATGAACAGGCCCTGGTCTGATTCGCTGTTGCCGCTTAGCAGGGGAGGAACCCACCCCGCCGCTGACGCGGCACCCCTCCCAAGAGGGGATAGGAAAAACTCTCCTCCTCGGAGGAGTGATGCATATTGTTTTGTGGGTCCTCGGCGGGGTGGGGCTCCAGGAGTGCGGGCTTCCAGCCCGCAAGCGGCCAGGATGGCCGCTCTCCCAGGTGCTTGCCAGGAGAGGAACCCACCCCGGCCCTGCGGGCCACCCCTCCGAGGAGGGGGTAGGAAAAGCTCCCCTCTTTGTGCCGCGCCAGCGGCGGGGTGGGTTCCTTTTTGCATCATCCCTACGTTGCTGGCTGTCGCCGCGCTCTGCGCCGGATGCTCCGTAGTGCCGCTCTCGTTCCACCAAACCCTGCCGTCCACCCGCATGGCACTGTCCAGTATCGAAGGAGCACAGCGCAGTCTGGACGACACCAGTGCTGATTATGAGGACAGCCTGGAGACGGCTCCGATCGAGCGACCGGTTGCGGCCTATGGGGCGACCCACGGAGCCTATCAGCGTTGGGTGACGGACGAGGTGCGCGAGCTGCCGGACGTATCGCAAACCATCGCTATCGGGGGTGGCGACACCTAGAGCGATACGATCCTGTCTAGCTAGCCCGGTCCCCTCCGTCATTCCGGCGCAAGCCGGCATCCAGGCTCTCGACTCCTCGCCTCTGGATGCCGGATCAAGTCCGGCATGACGAAAGCATAATGGCATGGCTACAGCTTAACGTGAAACGCCCCAGGGCATGAGGAAACGCCGTCCATGGAAGCGACCGACACCAGCAGTATCCTGGCCTTTGCGGTTGACGCCGAAACCGAACGGATGCTGAAAGGGGCGCTGGCCGGGCGCGGAGCCCAGGTGCGGCGCGGCGACATTACCGCCGCCATTAAAGCGCTGAGTGCTGCGGCCTCGCCCCAGTTGCTGTTTGTTGACCTGGATGGCACCGAGTTTCCGGTCGGACGGATTCATGAATTGGCCTCGGTGTGCGAGTTCGGGACCGTGGTCATTGCCGTCAGTTCGAATGATACGGCCCGCTTCACCCGCGAACTGCTGGCCTGCGGGGTCAGCGATTATTTACCCAAACCCCTGGCGGTCAGTGATGTTCGCGACGCAGTGACTACGGCGCTCAGGGACGAGGAGGACGTGGCCGCCCGCCTGTATGCCGGACGGGTGATTGCGTTTGCCGGTTGCGGCGGCAGCGGCGCGACCACCCTGGCCGCGCTGACGGCCCTGACCGCAGCGGCCCAGGGCAGCTATGTGTCGGTGCTGGACCTGGAGCGGACCTCCGGGGCCTTACCGCTGATGCTGGACGTTGAGCCTGCGGTGGGGTTTGACGAGCTGCTCGATTTGGCGGCCAAACCGGACCCGGACCCGAGCCTGATTGACGGGGTGCGGACTCGGGTGACCCCGCGCATCTCCGTCTACGGCTATCGGTCGAGCGACAGCCTGCCGGCCCCGCCCGCGGCTGAGGCCGTCCAATGGCTGATGGAACAGCTCGCCAACCGCTCTCACCTCGTGATCGTGGACGGCCTGACGGATACCGACCTGCTGTTTTCCGTGCTGGCAAACGCGGACGAACGGGTGCTGGTCTTTGAACCGACCCTGGTCAGCCTCAACCGGGTCATCCGCCGCATGGCGCTGCTCGGCAGGGACAACTGGGGTCTGCTGGTCGAAAACCATACGCGGACGCGCAAGAGCGCACTGTCTGCGGAGGATATTCGCTACACCCTGGCCGGGCGCAAGCCGGACGTGACCATGCCCTTTGAGCCCGGTTTGCCCTCGGCAACCAACTACGGCCTGCCGGAACGGGAGTTCAGCAAAAAATACCGCAAAGCCCTGGACGACCTGACCGGTCGGCTGACCCGCCCGGCTGTCTCGCTGGCCGACGCTGGACAGTACGACCCCCAATTCTAAGTCAGAGAGTATTCGTATGCCCCGTAATCTTTTCGGACGCCGCCCTAAACCGACCGCCCAAAAGCCCGCTCCGGCGCAGGCCACCAATCATCCGCCTGCCCCGGTGCTGGCCGCCCCACAGACCAAAGCGCAACAGGAGCAACTCATAGCGGCCGCGGTTGCCGGGACGGCCGAGCCCGCCACACTGACGCGCCGTCAGACCTCAGACGGGTTGGTCGCCGAGATGGCGGTAAAGATTCACCCGACCGTCGTACAGTCTCTCGATATGTCCAAGGCGGCCGACCTGAGCCGGGATGAGCTGGCCGTTCAACTTCAGTCCTTTCTGGATACCGAAGACTCGGTTGCCTCGGACCTGACGCCGCTCGACCGGCGGCGGGTGGTCCAGCGGCTAGTGGACGACATCAAGGGTCTCGGTCCGCTGGAGCCGCTGTTCAATGACCCGCAGATCTCCGACATCCTGGTCAATGGGCTCAAATCGGTCTATGTCGAACGCAAGGGCAGGCTGGAGCAGGTGGACGTTCGGTTCCGGGATGAGCAGCATCTGCTTAATATCGCCCAGCGGATCGCCGGTTGGGTCGGGCGGCGGATCGACGAGGCCAGCCCCATGGTGGACGCCCGTCTGCCCGACGGGAGCCGCGTCAACATCATTATTCCGCCCCTGGCGATTGACGGTGCGACTTTCTCCATCCGGCGTTTTGTGGCCCGTGGCATCAGCCTGGCCGAGCTGGCCGAGCGCAACGCCTTTACCCCGGCAATGAGCCGGTTGCTCCAGATCTGTGCCAAGGCCCGGCTGAATATCCTGATTTCCGGCGGGACGGGTGCCGGAAAAACCACCTTTCTGAACGCCCTGTCGCGCGAGATCAGCAACACCGAGCGACTGGTGACCATCGAGGATTCAGCGGAATTGCAGTTGCAGCAACCGCATGTGGTCCGGCTGGAAACGCGCACGAAGAGCGTGGAGGGGACGGGTGAGGTGACCATCCGCGATCTGCTGATTAACGCCCTGCGGATGCGGCCCGACCGGATCATCGTGGGTGAGGTGCGCGGCGGCGAGGCCAACGAGATGCTGCAAGCCATGAATACCGGCCATCCGGGCTCGATGTGTACCATCCACGCCAATAATCCACGCGACGCGCTGATGCGGCTCGAAAACATGCTGATGCTGACCTCGGGTGACCTGCCGCTGTCGGCCATGCGCCGCCAGATTGTGTCGGCTGTTGATCTCGTGGTGCAGTTGGCCCGGCTGCGCTCCGGCCATCGCTGTGTGACCAGCATTACCGATGTGGTCGGGATGGAGAGCGATATCATTACTACCGAGGAGATGTGGCGACGACTGCCGGGCGAAGAGCATACTTTTGAGAATACCGGTCGCCAGCCGTCCTGGATGGCCTCGGTGGACGCGGCGGGGCTGCGTGCCGAGTTGATGGAGGTGCTCCAGATGGGGAACGCGAGAAACGTGGAGGCCGCGGCATGAGTATGACCCTGACGGTGCTGGTCTGTGTGGCCGGGGTGATTATCCCCGGCATCCTGGCCCTGCTCATCCTTGGCAACCCGCTGTTGAGCATGGCGATTGCGGCGGTTGCGTTTCTGATTGAGATCCCCTGCGTGTATCTGCTGGTGGTTATCTGGCCCCAGCAGCGGGAGTTGAAACGCCGGCTGAACCGGGTTGCGGCGACGCTCAAGGGCGGAACGCCGACGGACACCGCCACTGGTGATAGCGTCAGTGTCTTCCGTGAACGACGGAGCAAATCGCGGCTGGTTGAACGGCTGGAGTACCAATTCCCCCTGATTGACGTGCGTAAGATTCTGCCCAAGGCCGTGGGGCTGGGCGTGCTGGGTATGCTGGCGACCGGGCTGGGCGTGGCGTTTATGGGGTTCGGGACGCTCGCCATTCTCTTTTTACCACCGGTTAGCGGGCTGGGGTGCGGTTGGGCCGTGCTGGCCATGCAGGACACGGGCCAGCGCAACGAGTTCACCAAGATATTTCCCGAGACCACCGACCAGGTGGTGCGTCTGGTGCGGGCTGGCGTTCCGTCAATGGAGGCCATTTCGATCGTGGCCCAGGAGGCTCCGCTGCCGGTCGGCGGGATCATGCGTGAAATAGCCTCGGCCACGGCGGCTGGGCTGGACCCGGAAACCGCCATTCGTAGTACGGCGGCGCGTGTCCGTATTCCCGCGTTCTCTCTCTTCTCTGCCGCGGTCTGTTTGCAGATGACGACCGGAGGTGGCATTTCGGGCGCGCTCGGCAACCTCTCAGCTACCCTGCGGGCTCGTCACGATGTGACGCTCAAGGCCAAGAGTTCGACGGCCCAGACCAGGCTGACCCTGGCGATCATCTCGCTGGTGCCGGTCGCGGTGCTGGTCACGCAGAACTTCACCAATCCGCAGACTATCGAGACCTTGTTCTATACTGAGTCGGGCGGCACCCTGCTCCGCTACGGGGTCGGCCTTATTCTGAGCGGGCTGCTGGTCGCCCGCGCCCTGTCCGCCCGAATTGGACGGTAAGTCATGCCTTCTTTTGTATTACATATCCCCCCCTGGGAGAGCGGCCATCCTGGCCGCCATGCGGGCTGGAAGCCCGCACTCCTGGAGCCCCACCCCTCCGAGGACCCACGAAACAATATGCGTCACCCCTCCCGAGAGGGGAAAAGTACATGATCGTGCAATACGGAAAATCCCAATGATGTTCTGGCTCGTCGTCGTCACAACGCTCACCTGCATGACGGTTGCCAGCGTGATGGTTTTTCGCGGCACTCGTAATGCCCAGGTGATGGACCGCCGACTTGCCAGGGTACGGGCGTGGGCCGTAGCGGTCTATGGCGAGCCGCAGAAACGGCGCAAACAGGAGGGTGGAGGCTTCTCCCTACGTTCGGTATCGTCCGTTCTCCTGAATATTGCGTCCCGACTGGTTCCGGTCGGTGCAGCCGAGCGGGCCAAGTTGAAAGATCTGGTCATGAAGGCGGGTTTTCATCGGCCCGACGCCTTATCGATATTCATGACGGTCAAGCTGGTCGTCACTCTGGCGAGCGGCGCCCTGCTCAGCTTCCAGATGTCGGCGGGACAGTGGCTGGGGGAATACACTTCAACTCCAACCATCCTGCTGGCCGGTCTCGCCGGCGCGGTCATGGGCGGGATTTTGCCCGAGATGTGCCTGGACCAACTCAGCGCTCGCCGGCAACGTCGGATGGCTACGGCGCTGCCGGACGCTCTGGACCTGATGACGCTCTGTCTTGAATCCGGGTTGACTTTTGAGCGTACCCTGTCTCGGGTGGTGCAGGAGTTGGAGACCATGGCACCCGACCTGGCGCGCGAGTTCGCTCTGGCTGAGGCAGAACTGCGGCTCGGTGCCGACCGTAAAAACGTGCTGAACGACCTGCACGTCCGCACCGGGGTAGAGGGACTGCGCGACCTGTCCACAACCATTACCCAGGGCGAGCGCTATGGCACGCCGCTGGCCCAATCCATGCGGAATATCGCCCAGAGCGAGCGGCAGCAGCGTGCGGCCCGGATTGAGACTCAGGTTGCCAGGCTGCCGGTGCTGATGAGCATGCCGATGCTGCTGCTGGTGACGCCTGGGACCCTGCTGCTGGTTGCGGGACCGGCCTTTGTCTCGACCATGGAGATGTTGGGCAACCTTGGTCAATAACGGGCGCTGCCGGAAAAACAAGGACCAAACCCACCCCGCCGCTAGAGCGACACCCGCTCCGGCCCATGTGCGTCAATCCTGCCTGCCCTCAGCTTCCTGCTTGCGCCGCAGGCCGCCTATCAGACACATCAGCGTGACGATTGTTTCCCGCTGGCCCACAACACTCGTCTCGGTCTGGGCAATGTGGAGCGCAGCCTCGAAGCAGGCTGCCCACACGAGGCGACACAGGGGACCGAGTGGCAATGGTTTCATCACCCCCTCGGCGACCAACTGCTCAAAGACGGTGTGCAGGAACTGGGGCCCCAGCGTCTCATGGCGGACATGGAACGGACCCAGAATCGCCGGACCATCAGAGACAATCCGCTGGACGCCCGGACGTCCAAGCTGTTCAGTCAACACCCGCAGACTCTCCAGAAACCGCTCCCACGGGTCGCCCTCAGCCGTCTCCATACACGTCTTCATCGCCTGGAGGGACTCCTGGTGGACTTCCTCAAATACGGATTCGAAGAGCGCGGTTTTGTCGCGAAAGTGATAGTACAACGCCCCTCGGGTCACGCCCGCCCGCTGGACAAGCTCTCCCGTCGTGGTGCGGGCATAGCCGACGTCGGCAAACAACGCCCGCCCCGCGTCAAGCAGGGTGCGCCGGGTCTGGCGGGAGCGTTCAGCGTTCAAGAGTCGGGGCGCCACAACCTCCACCTTCCGCGTCAGGTCGTCCCACAATACGGCCGTGCACCACGGGCTTGACAAGCACCCGCGGGGCTCCTCCTCTTCCCGCTACCTCTCCGTCCTCTGCGGGCACGGCAGTCGGTGTGGGTTCTGCGACCACCGCTGAGGGAGAACTCTCTATAATCCAACCGGGTGGACCCTGTCACCTGTCAAATGATAGAAAAATGAGCCTGTAACAATAGAAAGACGAGACTGCCGGAGGTCAGACGAGCATGGCCACCGACAGCACCAGCCGCACCAAGTCCACCTGCCCGGCGAGGCCCTGCTTGTGGTAGATTTGATGCAGGTACCAGCGGACCGAGCGTTCCGTATACTCCAGCGCCCCGGCAATCTCGCGTACCGTCCGGCCTTCCGCCAACAAGGCCGCGATCTGGCTCTCTATCGGCGTCAGCCCCAGGGTCGCGGCCACCACAGCAGGGTCGATGCGGACTACCTGTCCTGGCTCGGTAATCAGTACCAGGGCGGCGACCCGCCGGGCTCCAAAGTCCGGCTGCCAGACACTCACGGGTTTGACGTGCACCACGAACGGTGGCAGCGCGGACACCCGGTGGAGTATCATCGACCCGCTGACGGCGGGGGTGCTGGAGGTCGGCAGCGCCTTCGACATGAACTGCTCCAGGCGGGCTTGGTCGGCCGGCACGCGGGCGGCCAGCACCGCATCCCGGTCCGACAAACTATCGCCCTGTCGCAGGATATGACGAGCCCGGTCATTCGCCTCCACGATCTGCCCGCGCTGGTCCAGGTAGATGATGCCGACCCGCGTATTGTCGAGCAGGGTGGTCATGGACGCGCCCAGCGCCTGGGCTTTGGCCAGCGCCTGCCAGACGCGGACAAATTGCCGGATATGGGGCAGCAACGCTTTAATCAGTGCGAGTCGCGGGGCGGTCCAGCCCGCCGGGGTGACGGGGTCCGCAATCCCCCAGGCGATATAGGAGCCCTCCGTCCCATCCAGGCGCACATTCAGGCCCGCTTGGCTGCGGTAGCGGCGAAACGCCTCGTTGTACACGGGCGAGGTCTTCAACTCCTCGGCCGTGTACAACGAGGCGATAGGGACAATCTGGCTGTCGGGCAGTTGACGGAAGCGGGGCACGCGTTCGTCGATGGGGTGGTAGACCTCGAGGTACTCGCGCTCCAGGTCGACACGGCGCTGCCCCCGGTAGTAGAACCCTGCGCAGGAGACCTGAATGCCGTCTTTCGGGCCGACGCCGACCAGCAGAGTATTGCCGGCCATGCCGCAGGCTTCATCAATCAGGGCTGAGGTGGCGGGCCACTGGGTATCGTCGAGCATGGCCTCGTGTAACGCCGCCAAGACCCGTTCAAATGCGTCTTGGTCACTCATGCCGGTGGGGTCTTGTCCGGGGTTTTCAGGGAGGAGCAGTCGTGAAGTATGGGGAGGGGAGGACGGGCTGCGCTCGAATGGAGCACCCCTCCAGCGGTGCAGTCTGGGGGCTCTGATAAAGTCGGACGGCTGGTCTGCATGTGCCTTAAGCACCTCACGGGAGAAGCTTCTATATGTGCTGTTTGTATGCATATACCTAATTCTGCGGTCTCGATCACCTATCAAATGATAGGAAAGTCACCCCATCCGGTGGTCCGGCGAGCGTGGCCGCCGACCGCGCTAGAGCAAAATTCACATGAGTGTCGCGTCCACCGGCCTCCGCGCGTTGCCCGATACGTCGGGGGCGCCCTGCGCACCGGGGCAAGGTGGTGCATGGGATGCACCCGACGGAACTCTGGAGAGCACCTCGCTACACCACGGAGGAAACTGCTCTAGCCGCCATACTCCTGGGGCCATGGATGTAGAGCGGCGTGAGGGGCAGCGCCCGGCTCAGAGACCTCACAGTAGGGGCCCTCTGTGAGAGCAGTTGGAGGGTAGAGGGGAGGGGATAAAGACCGCTTATTTATCCAGCAGCACTTCCTCGCGTTCAGTCCCGCGAAAAACCTGAATCCGTACCGGGTCGGGGGCAGGGGGTTCCGTTGCCGGTGGCGGTAGCAGCCGGGTGAGACCGACCGGCGCCCGCCAGCCAACGTCGTCGGCCTGGCCGAGCGGACGCAAGGCGAGTGCCAGGCTGCCTCGGGTGCTGGCCAGCACGAGTTGGTCGGCCTCTGGTGGGCTCACTTCAAGGGTTACGGTACTGCCGCCGGCCTGGGGGATGAGGCTGTCCTCTTGTTCCGTGTAATTGACGCTCTCGATGCGACGGCCGACGGCGACCACGCGGATATCTTCAAGCACGGTTCTGCTGAAGGAGTTGAGCTGGCTTGGGCTATCTGATGAGACCTGCATGGTAAAAATGACATCAACCCGGTCTCCCGGCGCAATCATCCCGGCGTGGCTCGTCTCCTGATTGACCGTGATGGTAATCGCCCGGCGGTCGGGCAGAAGGACGGCGGCCAGGAATCCATCCTCACCGGGCCGGATGAGCCCTGTATCCGTCAGCGGCATCCCGACCAGAAACGGTATGCGGGTCACGGCCCCGATGACGGAGGGCGGTTCCTGTTCCTGTCCGGTGTCGGTCGGTTCCTTGCGGATATGGCTGGACAGCACATTCCGGGCCTCCAGCGGCACATAGGTGAGGTCGTTCGCCGTGAGCAGGGTCCCGGCCGGCATGTTACGGGCCGCGGCAAGTACCTCTACCGGAGGGACGACCGGTTCGGGCGGCGGTGCCACGACCGGCTCCGGCTCAAGCGACACTGCCACCTCTTCGTCCGGGCCGAAATACAGCCACATGCTGACCGAAAGGGCAATGGCCGCGGGAATAATACCCAGCAGAACAACGAGGAGCAGCGTTCGATATCTTCGCATACGCACTCACTCCGTCAGACGGGAAGGGCACGCAGTGCCAAGAGAACGATAGCCGGTGGAGCAATCGCGACCGCAAAGGGCAGGTTTGCGCGCAGCCGGCGGGTCGCATCGAACGGCAGTAAGGCAAACAGGGCGAGGCAGAGGCTGATCAGCCCCAGACCGATCAGAAAAAGCGTCAGATCATGCGGACCGATCCACAAACCGGCGACGGCCATGAGCTTGCCGTCGCCCCCGCCGAGCCCACCGAAGGCGAATAGGGCAAACCCCACGAGCAGAAGGACCGTACCGATGGCGATATGGGTCCACACCGGTGCCAGATGACCGCCGGTCAGTGTGTAGAGGGCGAATAAGACCAGCAGGGCGATTGGAATACTATCCGGAATCCAGCGTCCGGTCAGATCGGACACAATGGCCGCACCAAAGAGCGCACAGCAGGTTGGCAGCAACGCGAGCTCAAGCACGGCTTCGTTTTTCCTCATGCCCTATGACTGGATGGTACCGAAACCGACCTGTACACCGGTATCGGTATAAGCGGCAGGCACTCGGACCCGGAGTCCGGCCAATAGACGAACCAGCAGTTTGGTCGTTTCCTCCCGGGCCGCAGTGACGTCATCTGCATGAGCGATATATACTCCCGCCTCAAAAAACGTCCCCCAGAGTACATATGCCAGTGGGCCAATCGGCATTCTTTCAATAATACCCTCGTCCATGAGCTGCCCGAGGATCTTTCGTAAGAGAGTCAGTCCCGGCCCGCTTCTTTGTACGACAGGCCAGTCCAGAACAGACGGGCCATCCGTGTGGACAATGCGCTGTGCACTCGGGATCAAGGCGCTTTCAATAAAGGCGTGGCACCCGACTATCACCTGCTGCCACAAATCAGCCCCAGCGTCTTCAGCCTCCTCCATTTTTCCTCTAATGAATTGTGCTGAATCGGCCCGCACCTCCTCGAAAACCGCGGCAAAGATATCGGCTTTGTCCCGATAATGATAGTACAGTGCGCCTCTTGTCACCCTGGAACGGCGGACAATTTCTTCGGTTGAGGTGTCGGCGTACCCATTCTGGGTAAACAGCTCTCGGGCCGTTTTGAGCAAGATTCTCTGGGTTTTTTGAAATTGTTCGGCCTTTGATGTTCCTGCCACGGCAAACCCTTTACATCGCCTCTCCTATCGAGGGTGGAAAATAACATGCAATCGGTATGTATGTCAAGAAATTATGTACAGACGTAACCCTACCTAATAAAGTGCTCAGACTGAGAAAAGCTACTGAGGGAGTATTCGTGCGGCGAGCACTCAGGCCGTACTCCCCGCAGTTTCACGACAATTCGCGCTTATACACGCTCATAGCCTGCTTTCGTTCGGGAGCATAGGCGTGCCATTTTGTCGTCGGGACTGCGTCCGGCTTGACCTGATGAAAATCAAACCGCTCAAAAAGCCGTCGTGCACCCTCCTGATTGGTACAGGCGAAGAGGTAGGCAAGGCCGCGTGCCCGCCCTTCTGTGATCGCTTTCCCAACCAGGCGGCTACCAATTCCTTCGCCGTGGAACCGCCTGAGGGTGTAGAGCCCAGCTATTTCCCCTGCATTGTCATCGGCATACGGCAAGAGAGCGCATAACCCAACGAGGTCGCGCTCTTTCCCAAGCCGCGCACCATAGCCGTGCAGCAACAACTGACTGATATCGGAGGGAGTACGCTTTTTGAGCGCTCCTTCCTGTTCGCCCCGCTGTATGAGTCGTTCGGCTTCGGGGAAATCATCCAGGACTAAGCGTTCCGCCTGACAGTAGTCCGTCAGGGTAAAAAACGTCCCACACCCTTCGTAGGTAAAGAGTTCTTTTGCCAGGCTCGCCGGCGAGCACAGAGAGACTGAGGCAACGCCGCCTTCCAAGGCTAACCGCGCTGTTTCCAGTTGCCGGTGCCGCTCGTGGGGTAGCTCCCCGCGCGCGCCATGAGTCTGCAATTCTTCCAAGTGCGAACCGTTCAGAAAGGATAACGGCGCTCCGCTGGCCGTTAATCCACCCTGCGGGTCCAGTATCACGAGCTTATGGACGGTGAGGCGATTTGCGAGTTGCTGGGCGTTCTGAAGGGCCGGCAGACGAGCCTGAGCTGGCCAGAGCCCGATAAAAACGGGAACCGTACGCAGGGTTTCCAGAATGGTGAGACAGTGTTGATCTTCATCGCTCTCGGGCAATAGGAGTACGGGGGCAGGGATGCCGTTCAGCGCGTGAGACAACTGTGTATGCAGTTCCTCAACCGCCTGGTGCTCTGGTGTGGATATGTCTGTCTCCATGAGCAAAATCACTCGGGTTTCATTCAACCCAAGCGTACGCAGGACCTCCTGGATCGCGTCTCGGTCCTTGGGTGCAGTGATGTCTTTTGCCCGCAGAGCGAACAGAAGACTCTTTCCCCGAAATTCTTTGAGGTAGAAATCCTTCTCCGCGGTTGAAAGATCAGGCGGCGTGGTTTTCATCTCTGTTACTTTTCGCTTCTCACAAGGCCTCTCAGCCCAACAATTGTTTTTGGAGAGCGTCCTTCCCCGGACTCTCCCATGCAACGCAGATTTCCTGCTGTCGATCGACCAGAAAGAGGAGTAGGTCCTGTACCGGAAACGGGGTCAATTGCTCAAGGGCCAGAGCGCTGGGCCCAAGGCGTGTATACACAACGCTGTGCTCTTTTCCTGAGAGATCTACCCCTCCCAGGGAAAAGTCAGCAATAACCCATTTGCCGCCTTCGAGAAACGCCAGTGGAATACGCCCAGTGAGGAGCGTCTTGCCGACATGCAGCGTGAATTCCTCGTCCACAATGCATTGGGGAGCAGTGTGAATACGTGGCCAGAGTGCGGCCCTGGCAATATACTGCTGCACGTCGTCGGGGAAAGGGGCGTCCGAGGCATAGCCGCTGTTGTCCTGCGCGGCTGATGCCGCCTGGAGAGACGCTTCCACTGATTGGTCTTGCCTCAGGTGTACGGCCGTCTGCGTAATAAGACGATCCAACTGAACCTGTTGCTGCGATGCATTTCCCCGCTGAAGTATATTCCGGGTTTGTCGCTTTTGCCGCCCTTTGGCAATGAGTCGCCGTCTGTCCGTTACCCAGTCGATATCGGAAGGCTGAGCATCAGCAGCGGCTGACTTTTCCTGGGAGTCAGTCGGGTCAGGCCCGGACGAAACCTGAGACTGGTCCGTTTGGTTGGCATCGCTCTGAGGGACAGCCTGCCGCTCTGTGCCTGAGAGGTCGCGCAGGACCGTATGCAGCACGGTGTCCTTTTTTTTCGTCTCTGACGGTGGGGGTACGGGAAACACGACGTATTCCCGGGCGCGCGTAGCTGCCACATACCAGAGCCGTCTCTCCTCGGCAGCTTCCTGCTGGCGTTCTCGGGCCTCAGCCTCCTGCCAGCCGAGTGTGCAACACTGGAGGGAGCGCGGACCAAGGTGGAGTTCAAGACGATTATCTTTGCGTCTCACTAGGCCGGGACGGGTCAACCGGTTGGACGGCGCTCCGGACTCCGCCACCACGACAAGTGGGAATTCCAGTCCTTTGGCTTTGTGAATTGTCAGGACGTGGAGCGCGTCTTGCGGCTCATCAAGAGCGCTCGCTTGCTCGGTCTGCCCTTCCTCGTATTCATCTAGCGCAGAGGCGAGCAGACGGTCGAAAAAGTCCGGGGAGAAATCCTGCGCAGCTCCGTATTGGCCGGACATATCGCGTAGCGCCTCAACACGTTGAAGCATCTTGTGGAGCCGCTGCTGTCCGTGGGGGCGGCAGGCAAACAGCGGGAGTAAGGGGGTGTGGCTATATATCTCGGTGAGTAGAATAGAGAGCCCGGCCCCGACACTCTGAGCACTCTGCACAGTACGGGACAGACTCTGGTGTAGGGTACGCAGCACCGCAAAAGCGGCATGCAGCCGGTCGGCACAGGGAAGCTGTCCTGGGATCCTGCCACCGAGATAGTCGAATGTCCCGCCGGCACAGCGAAATTGCGCCAGCTCTTCGTCTGAAAAGCCAAAGAGTGACGAGCGCAAGGTCGCCACCAGGGCCGTAGCGTCCGCGGGATGAAGCAACGTCCGCACACACGCCTGTATATCGGTCCGTTCCTGACTTGCCGCAACCCGCCGCCCGCCCGTGCTTCGGTACGGGACGCCGGCATCCCGTAGGGCTCGTTCATACAGCTCTACGCCTCGATTCGTTCGGCACAGGATAGCGATATCGCCATACCTCAGAGGCCGATCTGCTTGTGTTGCCAGCGTCTGCTGCTCAACGCTGTGACGAATAAACTGTGCTGTGCAGCGCGCTTCGAGCGCACCCTGTTCGTGTGGCGCTGCGTGAGGCAGATCCAAGAGCAAAAACGTCAGCCCGTCTTCGTCCCCATCACTGCTCACCGCGCGCAAGGGCAGATACCGAGGTTGGTCCGGGTCGTCCTCATTGTCCAGCACCCGTGAAAAGAGGGTATTCATCTGTGTCACCAGGGCAGCTCGCATCCGGAAATTTGTCGAGAGGTTGAGAACGCTCCCCTGGCGTTCAACCGCCGAGCGAAGCAGGTGATAGACTTCAAGGTCAGCCCGCCGAAAGCGATAAATGGATTGTTGGGGATCGCCGACCAGAAACAGTTTCCCGGCGCGGAGGGCAACCTGTGTCCAGCGCTCCGCCCGCGGTTGATCCTCGGCCAGGAAGAACAGAATTTCGGCTTGTAAGGGATCGGTGTCCTGGACTTCATCAACCAGCAGGAAGTCGAATTTGCGTTGAAAATAGCGCCGCAGTTCGTGGTTATGCCTGAGTCCGTCGCGCATCAGCACCAGCAGGTCCAGAAAATCGAGGCTGCCCTGGTGTTGTTTCTTGGCCTGATAGGCGCGCAGATAGCCGCCCAGCCAACCGGCCAGGCCCACCGTCAGATTATGCAGCCAGGCGGCTCGGGTCTTGAGATGAAGGGCCTTGAGCTGCGCGAGCAGCGTCCGTACTTCGTTGAGCGCCGCGGTCGGTTGCCAGTTCGTCCGTCTCCCCTTTCGAGGCTGTACTGTCAGGCGGTGTAACAGAAAGTGCTCCCAGGCCTCCGCATTGTCCTGATAGAAGGCTGTTGGGACGCTGTCGGTCAGAGTCGTGATCTGCTCGAACGCCGAGTCTGTGGTGTCGTGACAACAGTCCTGTAGCGCCGTCAGCCGGGCGACGGCCTGATGGCTCTCGGTACAGTATGCCGGGACATCGCTATCGACTGCTGCGGGTAGCCAGTCCAGGCAGTCGCGCTGTTCGACCAAAAAATCGCACAGGGCCTTGAGATGGGTCACTGAGAGACCGGCGCGAAACGCCTGGCGTATCAGGGTCGCGCTGTCAGTCCCAGATTGCAGCTCTTGGGCGAGCCAGGTCTGCCAGACCTGGTCGTGCAGCAGGCCCGCCTCGGCCTGATTTAAGACCGTAAAAGCCGGGTCCAGCCCGACCTCCAGCGCTCGTTCGCGCAACAAGGTCGCGCAGAACGCGTGGATGGTCATCACCATCGCCCGGTCAAGCTCAGACAGCACCGCCTGTAAGGCCGCGCGCTCTGCCTCAGGCAGGGCCGTTTGGAGTGCGGACTCAACCGCTGCGCGGAGCCGCGTCCGAAGCTCAGCCGCGGCTTTATCCGTAAAGGTGATAACCGCGACCCGGCTCAGCGGACTCCGGCCGGTTCGCAGCAGGGCCAGCAAACGATTCAGTAAGAGTTGCGTCTTGCCCGTTCCCGCTCCGGCTTCCAGTAAAAACGTGGTCTGAAAATCCGAGACGATACGTTGCTGAGCGCCGTCGTCCGAAAGGGGAGCTTGGGTCATGCCTGTGACCGTACCCAGCGCCATGCCGTTGTGTGGGGATCCTGGAGTTTCTGTGTCGCCCACTCAGCGCCGTGCATAGAGCAGATTTCAGGAAACGCACAGGATTGGCAGGCATCCGGAGCAGGAAAGAACAGTCCAGCAGTGATGCCCTCGGCCAGGCGGGTGACGATAGTCCGTAAGGTTCCGAGCGTCGCCGCTTGGGTCTCCGTCGTCAGGGACTTTTTGTCGGGCTGAGCAGTTCCGTCCACGCTCGTGTACTCCGCCCCGACCCAGTCCAGGTCCGGGCGGAGATGCTGGGCGGCATAGAGATAGAGGACCAGTTGGAGCGTGGTTCCACCCGCAAAACCCTGGGCTGGTGTCCGGCCCGTCTTATAGTCAAGAATGCGTGCCTGCCTGGGTTGTACAAGGTCAATGTGTTCCGTCGAAACATCAATCCGGTCAATCCGGCCTCGAAGCTGGACCTCTTCCCCCGTATCAAGGCGAAAGGGAACGGGAATATTGGGGGTGAGGAATTGGGGGATAGGGGTTCGCTCCGATTCCCTATCCTCCGACTCTGAGCTCTTTATCCCGATGCCAAAAAATACCTCAAATGCCGCTGGACAAAAACCGTGCGTTGCCCGGCGCTCGCGCTGGAGAAAGGTGTGCAAACGCCGCAGCAGGCGTTCACGCTCAAGCTCCCAGAGCAGGGGCAGTCCGACCGGCCGCGTCTGCGCAAATAGCGCAAAATGCTCCTCTGCTATCCGGGTGAGCAGTTGCTGCTCTTCATCTCTCCGTTGCGCGGACAGGGGCAATTGGTCCGTCTGTTGGAGACGAGAGAAAAATTCGTACAGGATGGCATGTACCAACACTCCACGGTCGCGCGGCAGGAGGGTAAGAATCTGTTCCGGCTCTTCCCACGGCTTGAGCGCGAGCACGGTCTCCAGAAAATACCGAAACGGACAGCGTGCATAGGTTTCCAGGCTACTCGCGGACAAACACAAGCCCTGCGGGAAGAGGTACTGACGTAGCGTGTTCTTGACGCTCTCCGCTTGCATGCAGCCGTCAAAGGCCGTGAGGTGTGGATGCTCCCAACGGTCTACCATCGCCCGCGCGGCAGGAGCAAAGAACGGCATCGTCTGTAGACCAGGCCGGACCGCATGCGCCGGGGCATTGTGTTTAACGTGATGCGCATGGGTAAACGCATAGGCCAGGTGGAACTCCAACGCGTCCACCGCATGCCGGGTGCTCTGCGCATATCCTTCAGCCGCCGAGACCCACCGGCTCCGGTGTTGCAGGTCTGCCAGCGTGGCCTGACGGCCACACAGCACACTGACCGTCTGTAAGAGGAGCGTAGCAGGAGGGCGGGCTACTCCCTGGACAGTGCGTGGATAGCTCAGACATAACACCTCCTGCGCACTCTGGGTCGCCAGCAGGAAAAGGAACTGTTGGCGTTCAACCGCCTGGCGGCGGACAGGCACGTCCATGGTCAGCACTTCGGCAAGATGCTGGCGCTCGGCATCGGACAAAATAGGGTCCTGAGAGGGGAGGCGAACCCCGGATTCCTGTGCAAGGCCCGGCATGATGACCGCCCGAAAGCGGAGACCGGCCACCTGGGTCATATCGCCAAGAAAGACGCCGGTCGTGTGCGTTTTTCGGGGTCGAACCTTTCCCCAGGAAAGACAGGTCAGAACAGTCTCAACCCATTCCTCAGGGCGAGTTGTTTCAGCCAAGAATGGAGAGAGACTCCGGAGAGTCTCCGTAATATTCAGATCCTGCTCACCTGCACCTTCTTGATCCGGTTCCTCGTCACTCCACGGGACTCCGCCGGACACATAATCTCCATATTCTCCATACTTTTTATACATACGCAGGAAGTGGGCCAGCCAGCCTTCCCAGGTCTGTTGGTCCTGACCCGTTTTCACATCCGCCAGAAAACGGGTCATAAACCTGACAAGCAAACGGAGGGCGGGCGCGAGCTGTTCGGTGCGTCCCTCTGGTACGTTTTGGTAGCGAGCTTCCAGGGCGGCGAGTCGAACGCGCCACTCCTGGCCTCCGCGTCCTATCCCGGCCTCCAGACACAGGGCTTCCCACTGGGCGATATGCGCCTCTGAAACAGTTTCCCCGATCAGGTCTTGAAACGGGGGGCGAGCCAGCCTGAGAAAGGCGAACAGACGCTGCCGTGAGCAGTCTTCTAACAAGAGGTGGCATAGCGCCTGCACGGCTTTTCCCCGTCGCGTGGTCAGCAAGGGCTGCTCCCCAACAAAGGTACACGGAATCCCGAGGCGGGAGAGCGTCTCAAGCAGCAGCGGACCATATGTTTTTGGCTCGACAAGGAGCACGCCAATCTCGTCAAAGATATAGTCCTGCTCCCGAACCAGTGAAAAGATCGTGCGCGCAATTTCACGCGCCTCCTGGGTTTGATCTGGGGCGGAAATGATGTGAAGAGAGGTATCCGGGAGTGTTGAGACCGGCCGCTGGGGCGGCTCCCCGGTGCGTTCAAAAAGCCGAGTCTGGACCTGAGAGAGTGAACAGGATGAGACCTGTGGACGGGCTAACGAAGATGACTGAAAGCCGAGCCCGCTGAGCCAGCTCAATGTGGGGGTCACGGCTTCGTAGGCTGAACCGGGCCGCCAGGGAAGAAAGACCAGAGTATCCCTCTGCGCGAAAAGCGTTTCCAAAAAATGCTGCTGTTGGGCGGTATACTCAAGGCCGCTGTACACAAGCAGCGGCCCGTTACTCATTGCCGTTGGGGCCTGGATGGTGAACAAACTGGCGTCATCAACGAGCCGCTGTTCGTCCAAACATGCTTCATATCGCGTGTAGAGGTCCAGCAAATGACGTATTTTCTCTCGATATAATACGTCCCGCGAAGGAATCCGGGTATACAATACGTGCAGATGGTGGGGCTGGACCCCCGCCTGCTTGAGGTCTGACAGCGTCTCGCTCAAGAACTGGGGAAACCGCGGCTGCCGGGCGAGTTCCCGAAATAAAGAGTAAACATGTCCAGCATCTACATGTTGTTGGAGGACACGTTTACTCTTTCCGGTCTGGGCTTGTTCCAGCAAGAGATGTTTTACGAGAAGCGGAACCAGCGCGGCTGAGACGCGATGTTTCTCCTCCCGTCTCAGTCGCGCTTCGGTCAGGCGTGCAGCATAGTCGATCAGTGTCGTAAACCGCAGGCCGATATGCCCGTCACCCGCCCTGGCAATTGCGGTGCTGAGCTGTGATCCGATGATATCACTGGGAACAATAATCGTGAGTGAGGTCAGTGGATCGGCCGCCTTCAGCGTATGGACAGCGGCAATGAGCGCCTCTTGCAGGACGGCAAGCGAGTCGGAGAGAAATACTCGCTTTTGAGACATACTTACTGCTTATGGGGCGAGTCGGGTTTTTGCAAGCATTGTCCGACGAGGCGTCCTTCCCCATAAGCAGGGGCGCTGTCTGGGAAGCGGGTAGTGACGGGTACGGCGGAGCAACACCTCTCCACCTATCTCTGAGAGAAGAGGCTCCTCTGCGCGCTCCTGCTCGTATCGCTCTGGAAGAGCCCTAGCGCTTGAACAGCACAACTTCGAGCGTCTTATCGCTATAGCGATGCTTGAAACTCGATATGGTTCCCCTCACATCAATGCGTTTATTAAAGTCAGGGGGAAACGCGGACGATACCGCGGCAAGTTTACGGATATCAGGGTCATCGACACTGCCGCGGACAAGAAAATTGCCGTCCTTCAGAGAGAGCGTATACTCGTAGTCAGGCATTTCATCGCCAATCCCCATTTCCCGCTTAGCAGCGGAAACCGGGACCCGACGCGGGAATTCCATGCGCAGGATATAGGCATTGCCCTGTTCTTCGACCGTGTATCGTTCGCCGTAACGGCGCGAACGTTCGGTCTTTTCATCAAATTCCGGTGTATAATAGCCCTCAATCGGCTGGTCGCCCTTATCAGGCGTCCGTCCGCCGGAGATACCGAGAAAAGGGGCCATCGCCGGAGCAAGGGGGAGGCCATAGAAGGTCCCACGCAGCGGAGTTTCTTCGGTTGGAACGCCCTGAAAGAAAGACTCGCGCAGGCGGATTAAGGTTTCGACCGAGGCAATGAGTACGCCCAGAAAGATAAATTTATTCGCCGCCTGACTGAAGAGTTCTCCTCCTAAAACAGCGCTATAAACGGCCAGGAGAATAATCGGATACAGGACCATATTGAAAAGGATATTCAGGCTGGTTGCCGTCCCGACATGAAAATAGCGCGTATCCCCAATAGCTTGCTCCAGGGCGCGCTTAGTTGAGAGCGGCAGCGCGCCAAGGATGGGCTGAGCCGAGGCAAGGAGCGTCCCCAGAATTGAATGGTTTTGCGCCTGCTGGACGCGGGCCAGGGCCTGGGCGTACGTACCGGCCAGTTCACCTTCAAAGACCTTTTCCTCGACAACCTTTTTGGGCGCAACCGGCTTGGGTGTCGGTGCCGTCACTGCTGGCGCTACGGCGACGGGTGCCACCGCGGCAGGAGCTGCGGCTGGTGCCGCTGCGGCCGCTGGTGCCGCTGCGCCATTCGCCGCCGGGGCCTCGGCTTCAGCCGGAGTGGATTCTCCTCCTTCCCCTTTGAAGCGAGAGGGGAAGTCCTCCCCAAACGTCTGCTCGGGATGTAACTCCTTGGCCCGCGCCAGTAACACCTCTTCGGTCTCGACAATGTCCGGGTTGGGCAGGCAGCAGTCGACCGGACACACGGCCGCACACGCTTCCTCATCGAAAAAGCCCACACACTCCGTACATTTATCCGGCACGATATAGAAGATGTCGTCATCGATAGCCGGATTCGTGGCGCCGTTAAAGTCCCACTCCACGCCTCCCTGATAGATGGCGGTATTGGGACATTCGGGCTCACACGCTCCGCAGTTGATACAGTCATCGGTGATCATCGTCGCCATGCTGAACGGTTCTCCTTCTGTAAGCAGATCGGTAGCTGTAGTATATCAGCCCTTCATCTAACGGGTTTCCCCTGCTCGGTCAACGCGACCGGGGTCCTCCTTGATGACGTATTGACAGATATTGATTGCAGACCTAGTGTGTTTTCTTATCCTATTCTTGTACGGAGGAAGCATGAAACAGAGATTTCTCTGGTTGGCGCTTGGAGTTTTTGCGGTCGGCTGTTTTATGGGGACGCCCGTCTGGGCGGATCATCACGAGGCGGCTGAGGAGACGGCTGAAGCCGCTGAGGAGCAGATGCCTGAGGCTGCCGGGCCGATTGATATCAACACGGCGGACGCGGCTGCCTTGCAGACCCTGCCCGGTATCGGTGAAACAAAAGCCGCGGCCATTATCGCCCATCGCGAAGCCAATGGTCCGTTTGCGACTGTAGATGATCTGAAAAACGTCAAGGGCGTTGGCGAGAAGACGCTTGAGAAACTGAAAGAGCAAATCACCGTGGGGTCCAGCGAATAACCGATGGAACCTGCAACAGAATAGCAGTGCCTCTGAACACTGCTGTCAGGGCGGCCTTCGGGGTCGCCCTTCTTTTTTGAGGATTTGTGTGGCGAGTGCCGTAAAGAGGAAACCTGTCCTCCAACCAGACAAAAAAGCCGGACACGTTTCCTCTTTCTCCCGTAACGCCGAACTCGAAGCCAAGCTGACAACCCTGCCAACCAGTCCCGGCGTCTATAAGTTCACGGATCACACCGGCACCGTCATCTACGTCGGGAAAGCGAACAATCTGCGCGCCAGGGTCAGACAATACGCCCGTGGCGGGGACGGTCGTGCACAAATCCGTTTTCTCCTCGCCCAACTGACCGATGTTGAGGTTATTGTTACCCAAACCGAAAAAGAAGCCCTGCTGCTCGAAGACACCCTGATCAAGCAATTCCGGCCTCGGTATAATATCCGGCTCAAGGACAATACCTCCTATTGGCACGTGAAGGTCACCCAGCACGACCAGTGGCCCCGTCTCCTCCTGACCCGCCAGATTGCGAAGGACGGCAGTAAATATCTGGGACCGTTTCACTCCAGCACGGCAGTCCAGGAGACCTTGGAAATCATTCGCAGAGTCTTTCCCCTGCGAACCTGTACCGACACTGTCTTTCGCAACCGCACCAGGCCGTGTCTGGAATACCAGATCAAGCGCTGCCTCGGTCCTTGTACCCTGCCGGTTGATCCCGAAGACTATCAGCACCAACTGAAAAATGCCCTGCTGCTGCTCGAAGGCAAAAGCACCCAACTGATAGATCGCCTCACCCGGCAGATGAACCAGGCCGCCGACGCGTTGCGTTTTGAAGAAGCCGCCCGGCTACGGGATCAAATCCAGGCCATGACAAAAACCGCGGAAAAGCAGCAGGTCGCCACCCCCCTGGGGAACGACCAGGACGTGTTCGGCCTGTACCGCGAAGGCGGGCTGATCGAAGGACAGGTCCTGTTTGTACGCGGCGGGAAACTGGTTGGCAATCTGGCCTATAGCTTTACCGATAATGAGTTTCCCGACGTGGAGGTCGTGGCTGAATTCCTGAGCCAATTCTACCAGAGCGGCCGATTTATCCCCGACGAGATTCTTGTCCCCGTTGCACTTGACGATGCCGACATCCGGGCGGAACTCCTCTCGGAACGGAAAGGGAAAAAGATCAGCCTGCTCTGTCCGCAGCGCGGAGCCAAACTGCGACTGGTGGAAATGGCTCAGGAAAACGCGCGTCACAGCTTTGTCGAAAAGCGGCGGGGAGAAGAACATAAGGAGAAAACCCTGGGGAACCTCCGCCGTGCGCTGCATCTGCAAAACGCGCCAAAACGGATTGAGTGTTTCGATATCTCGAATACCCAGGGCAATCTCTCCGTTGGTTCCATGGTTGTCTTTGACGAGTGCGAGCCGGATAGGAACCGCTACCGCCGGTTTCGCATCAAAACCGTCGAGGGAGCGGATGATTTCGGCATGATGTATGAAGTCCTCACCCGCCGCTATCAGCGCGCCTTGGCGGAACATGACCTGCCGGACCTTCTCATGGTGGATGGCGGCAAAGGCCAACTCGGCGTCGCAGTCACTGTGCTGCGAGAGTTGGGAATTACTGAGGTGGATGTCATTGGTCTGGCCAAGATGCGGACCGAGCGGGACCCGTTTGCCGAAGAAGTCGCTCATTCCTCCGAGCGCGTCTTTCTGCCCGGTCGCAAGAATCCGGTCATTCTCAAGCCCAACGCTACGGCGCTCTTCCTTCTGCAACGTATCAGGGATGAGGCCCACCGCTTTGCCATTACCTACCACCGGAACCTACGTGCCAAAGAGCGTCTCAGTTCGCCGCTTGAGGCGATTAGCGGCGTTGGCCCGGCCAAACGCAAAGCGCTCTTACGGCATTTTGGCAGTCTTAAGCGCGTGCGCGCCGCCGCACCCGAAGCGTTGGGCCAGGTCGCGGGGATTACCCCGATCCTGGCGGAAAAAATACACCAGCACTTACGGGCACACCCCGCTTCACGCTAACCGAGTCGGCCCATCGCTCGCACACCATGTCTCGTCAGCTGTCCTGGCAAGCGTCTCTCACATGTCTTCGTCTGACGGGCTGGCTTGAGCGGTCGATCCTCATCCATCTCGCTCTGGTGTATCTCTTGGGCCAAGCCGGTGTGGCCTGGGGCTGGCAGGCGGCTTCTCCTCTATGGCTGGGCGGACTGCTGATTCTCAGTGTGGCCAGTTGGATCATAGGGGGGTTCCGTCTAGCCGTTTTGGTCAGTCTGCTGAGCGGCGCTTTCCTGGTCGGTAATCTCGCTCTCCAGCGCGTCTACACTCCCGATTTTCCCGTGCACCACCTCCGGCAGCTTACTTTACCACAAAAAGTTACACTCGAAGGTTGGCTGTTCCAGGAGCCGGAACGGGGTCCGGCCCGCGGCCGGTTATATCTTGAGGCGCGACGCATCTGGCAAGACGGGCAGTCACGGCCGGTAACGGGCAAGGTGCTTGTCACCGTTCGTCATCTCCAAGGTCGCTGGCAATACGGCGATGTGATGAAGCTTCCGCTCAAACTCCGCACCCCGCGCAATTTTCATACGCCGGGCAGTTTTGATTATGCAGGCTATCTGGCCCGGCGGGGTCTCTATCTCACTGCTTTTGTGTGGGATGACCGAAAAATCGAAAAGATCGAGCCGGACAACAGGACCGGTACTGGGTTGCGTCATCGGCTTGAACACGTTCGTCGGACAGTCGGTGCATTCTTTGACGCGCAGCTTTCAACCACAGCCGCGGCCATTCTCCGCGCGTTGATCATCGGCGATAAAAGCCGCCTCAAGCCGGAGTTGCGCGACAGCTTCACGCGGGTGGGTGTTGCCCACGTCCTTGCCATTTCCGGGCTTCACATCGGCCTGGTTGCAGCGCTGGCGTATGGAGCCTGGTGGTGGCTCCTGGCGCGGAGTCAGTATGCGCTGTTGATGTGGTCGGTACCCAAACTGGCCGCGCTCTTTACGCTGCCGGTCGTGCTACTGTACGCCGGACTTGCAGGCGGTAGTGTTTCGACCTTGCGGGCGGTCATTATGGTGACTGTCTTTCTCACTGCGCTGCTGCTGGACCAAAAAGAGGAGGTCTTCCGCAGCCTCGCCCTTGCTGCCCTGATCGTATCGCTGCTCTGGCCGGGAGCCGTCCTTGATATCTCTTTTCAGCTTTCTTTTGTGGCCGTCTTGGCTATTTTTCTTGGCCTGCGCCGTTTCCAAATCTGGCGTGATAATCGTGACAAAGCGCGAGATGTCGACCCCTCTCAATGGCGACAACGATTCCAGCGCTGGGCCGGTCTCTATTGTCTTGTTACTCTGAGTGCGACGGTCGGTACGCTCCCGCTTGTCGCGACCCATTTTCATACTGTCCCGCTGGTTGGATTTGTGGCCAATCTGCTGTTGGTCCCTTTCCTGGGGAGTGCCGCCGTGGTGTTGGGTCTGGCTACAGCAGTGCTGGTGTTTATTCACACGAGTGCTGCGACCCTGGTCGGGTGGTGTGCCGGAGCCGTGGTCTCGCTCGGCGTGGGGATGGTCGAAGCCATCGCAGCTTTGCCCTTCACCGCCATTCACTTTGTAACCCTCACGTCTTTTGAACTTCTGCTGTTTTATACCTTCTGTGTTTCCCTCTTGTTCTACTCACGCTTCCAACCATCCGGGCTGCGACGAGTCTTTTTCTCCTGCCTGTTCGGCCTGATGCTCTGTGACGGTCTGTACTGGCTGACTCAACGCTATTTTCAGACTGAGCTGCAGGTCTCTTTTCTCGATGTCGGACAGGGTGATGCGGCCGTGGTCGAGTTTCCCGGCTCTCACGTCATGGTCATTGACGCAGGCGGATTCACGAGTCAGACGTTTGATTCGGGTCGGGCTATTGTTGCGCCTTTCTTGTGGCAGCAGAAAATAGGACGTATAGACACGCTGGTCCTCAGCCATCCCAACCTTGACCACTACGGCGGGCTGGAGTTTTTGGCCGAGCACTTTGGCGCCACAGCCTTCTGGTTTAATGGTCAGGAGTCAAAAAGCTCGCGTTTCAAGCGGCTGATGGCGACGTTGCAAGAGAACGGTATCCAGGCCCACACTTTGTGCCGCGATACGCCGGACCGGGAAATTGGTGGGGTGCAGGTCCACATCCTGCATCCGCCCTGCGGCCAGACCGGACTGGACACAAACGACGCCTCCCTTGTGCTCCGTCTCAGTCACGGGGAGGTGGATATGCTGTTTTCCGGTGATGTTGAGGCTGTGGGGGAGGGCATTCTGCTCGGAACACCGGCACCTCTTCAGAGCGAGATTCTCAAGGTTCCCCATCACGGCAGCCGCAGCTCAAGCACCCGGCCCTTTCTTGAAGCCGTGTCACCTGAGATAGCGATCGCTTCGCTCGGCTATCAAAACCGCTTTCGCTTTCCAGCGCCAGAAGTGGTGGGCCGCTATGAGCAGCAGGGTACGACCTTGCTCAGAACGGACCAGGTAGGAGCGGTAACGGTGCGGAGCGATGGGAAGAGTTACCGGGTTGAGACCGTGTTACCATCTCCGGCAGCATGGTGACGCTTGCGCAATGATGTCGTTAGTTTGGGGCGGTAAGAGCACTTTCGGGCGAGAAGGGGAATAGGGATGGCGGATAAACGAGCAGAACAAATCCGATGGGAGACAGAATTACTCAAATTTCTCATGGTATTCTTCTTTGCTATACTTGGCGGGTCAGTTGGGATTTTGATCTCCTATGCCTCGGCCGAGATTCAAGTAGTAGCCGGACTCTTGGGTTTACCCCTTTCCTATCTTTTGGTTAGAACCATTCTGACACAAATGCTGGTGATTTATCGTCTGGTTGATTCGATTGAGGAGGAGAAATCGTGACTCTCATTGAGATACTTGCATCTGTTGGCGTCCTGACCGGCCTGACCGGCCTGGCATGGTTTGTATGGCGCTTGTCAAAAATTCAGAAGACCCACCACGCCCAGCCGCCATCCCCGCACTAAGAACTAAGAGATGTAAGCCCAGAGCGTTCTCTATCAAAACCGATACGTGTAGCGCACCTTGAAGCGGCCCTCGCGGCCGATGGAGCGGAAGCCGCCCTCTTCGTCCAGCCAGCGCTGGTTGAAGACCAGAAAGATGTCGTTGCCCGGTTCGATAATCCAGCGAATGCGCGTGTTGATGCTGAACACGTCCGATACGTTGTCATACTGGATCAGGCTGAACCAGGACAGATTGGGGTTGACGGCTATGTCCAGCCGCACCCGCAGCAGACGCGTGACAAAATTGCCCTCAGGCAGACGGACATCGCTCTGGAGATACTCTGGGCTCAGGAACAGGCGCGGGCCGGGCTGAAAATTAAGACGCAGGTTCCAACTGTCGCGCTTGCCGCTGTAATAGTCGCCCCAGAAATGGGCCAGACTGGCCGACAGCTTGCGTTTATCCGCGGTCTCGGCTTTGACCATATAACGGCGAAAGGTGTGGCGGCCGGGCAACAGGCGGACACCGCGGCTGATCTCAAAATCTTCGGTCAGGCGTTCCAACTGCTGCCAGGCCCGAAACATGAGGGTGTCGCCGCTCTCGAAGCGCCACTCACAGGGAAAGACGATGTTGCGGGTGAGGAGGCGGTCCGTGGACTGGTCGGTAATATAATTGCCGTCAAAAGCACAGGCGACCTGCCGCGTTCCCCAGCGCCCGGGCCGCGGAGCCGCCTGGAGGAACCAGCCAAAGCGCCGAATGCCGGTGCGCGGCACAAAGCCCATGCTGGCCTCAAAATCGCGTTGCACCTCACGATAGGTGCCGAATATCGTCCAGGTGTCGTTGGGCAGATTGATCTGACTGCCCCAGGCCCAGTTCTTGCGCGCCGTGGGACGAAAACTCTTTAACACAAACGAAGACAGGGTGAGGTTGCGCCTTCCCAGAAAGCTGGTTGTTTTATACAGAAAGTCATGCCCGTAGAGGCCGGTCGCATCCCCGTTCTCCGGTGTCCGACGGGTCGCGATCAGTCCTACCGAGGCCTGTTCTCCGACGTCGCGCTTGAGCCGGACCACGCTGAAATTCTCGCCCGGTACGGGATCGCGTTCCTGGGTCTGGGCGCTGAGTATTCCCAGGGAATACTTGCCAACTCGGCCGCTGAGTTTTGCGCCGCCGATCATGTCAACCGGCTTGCCGTCGTCGGCAATGCCGACCCGCCGGCTGAAAAAGGGGATAATCACCAACGGCCCCGAGGTCGGGGTCAGTCCGTCAACCGCAAAATTGGGCGCGTCCTCCAGAAAGAACTGCCGCTTCTCGGGGAAAAAGAGTGAAAAACGCGTCAGATTGACCTGCACATCGTCCGTCTCGGCCTCGGAAAAGTCAGTGTTGAGCGTCAGGCTGAGCGTCAGGCCGGGGGTGGGTTTGTAGAACAGGTCAAAGCCCGGCTTAAAGGACGTGGCATCGCGGCGCACCTCGGTGGTCAGAAACGGGGAAAAATCGAGCCCCAGACCCTGGGATCTGCCGCGCAGTCCGGTGAGTCGACCCGCGCGTGAGACCCGGTTGAAGTCCAGGCTCTGGAGGTAGCCGCTCCAGACCGTTTCTTCGTTCACCCGCTTGATGATGCGCTGGACGTTGAAACCCCAGCTCGATTGTCCTGGGGCATAGCTGAGGGTCTGAAACGGAATTTCAAATTCCGCGCTCCAGCCGCTCGGTGAGCGTGCGGTCTTGACGTTCCAGATACCGTTCCAGTCCCGGTTTTCGGTCTCCCCCTCGTCTCCGATGAGTTCGTCCACCCGTGCCCCAACCGAGTTGGTTTGAAATTTGAACGCGTTGCGCCGATCCGCAAACGTATCGAACAGGAGCGTCACCCGATCATCCGCGGCCAGGTCCGCATCCCGGTTGAAGCGGGTGGCCACCGCGGCACCCGGATCCGAGTCGTGACACAGCACGCCGACGTAGAGATGGGTCGCCGTGTACAGGACGCGCACCTCGGTCGGCTGGGAGGCCGGAGCGCCTTCGTCGGGTTCGCGTTGGCGGAAGTCGCTGCCGACCGGCGCCGTTCTGCCAGGCCGGCTCGGTTAGCCGACCATCGAGGATAATGGACTGGGGAATGCGCACGGCCTGCAAGGCGACCGGGGCAAACACCGAGACTTCCATATCCTCAAGGGGGATGGGCTGGAGGGTGCTCCCGGACTGCGACGCCGGTGTATCAGCACTGGCCGTATTGGCCAGTGCCAACACGGCCAGGGTCGCGATGACCAGAAATATACGCGGGCTCAAAAGAGTAAACGTGTCTTCCAATAAACACGAGATGCTGGACACGTTTACTCTTTGTCGTCTTCCTTGAACAGCGCATCGCGCCAGTCGAGCGCGGCGCGCAGGCCTTTTTCCTTCCGGATCTGGTTGAACGTTTCCTGCTCTTGCGTCCGGGTGGTGTCAAACATGACAACCAGATCGAGATTCTGGTAGATACTGTTCAGAAAGCCCATGTTCTCATACGCCCGGTTAATGGCGGCCTTGTTAAACTTCACCCCAACCTGAGCGATCTTTACCAGCTTGCGGGCCGTCTTCTCGCATTCACGCATGAGCTGGTCGTGCGGTACGACACGATTGATCATGCCCAGGCGCTCAGCCTCGTGGGCGGAGATCATTTCCCCGGTCAGGAGCAGTTCCTTTGCCTTGGCAAACCCGACGCTGAACGGCGTGACCAGGACCGGGGGGCCGGTCCCAAACCGGATTTCCGGCTCACCGAGCACCGCCTGCTCGGAGGCAATTTTAATATCGCATAACTGGGCGAGTTCGCACGCGCCAGCCAGGGCATAGCCGTTAATCGCCGCAATATACGGCTTGCTGGAATGCCAGATCTTGAGAAAAATCTCGATGTTGTACTTCAAATCAGTCCGCCAGCTATCCGCGGAGCGGTCGTAGAGTTCGGGCTCGCCCTCCGGCGGCGCGATATTGAACCCCGCGGAAAACGCCCGCCCGGCTCCGGTCAGAATCACGACCCGGATGTCGTCATCGGCTTCGATCGCATCAAGCGCCTCGCCCAGTTCGGCCATCAGTTCCTTGCTGAATGAATTGAGCTTCTGTGGCCGGTTGAGGGTCAGATAGCCGATAGCATCCTTCTTCTCGAATATCAGGTTCTGATACGTCATAGCCCCTCCTCATTTGACAAAGAGTAAACGTGCCCAGCAATTATACCTGAGTGGAGGGCACGTTTACTCTTTCCAAACCATAGCGAACCAGACTGAACAGTCTAGCCCATCCCTCTTGCCCTCGGTGGTGAAAATCTCCAGACTCGACCGGAACCATGCTGACCTCGGATCTTCTGCTGACGCGGACCGAAGGCCCGTATCTCTATCCGCGCTACGTGCGGACCGACGCGCCGCGCTTTACCCGGATGGCCGAGGAGCTGATCTCCATCTATGCCGATCATCAGGGCAAGCCCAGGCGGGAGCTGACTGCGGCGCTGAATCAGTATGCGGAAGATCGGACCGACTTTCGCATCCAGCGCGGGCTGGCCAAGCTGCTGCGTGACGACCGGTGCGAATTTGAGGAGCAGGCGGTGGCCCCGCCGCTGGAGGTCCGCCGCCGCCTGTTCGCTTTGGCTCGCGAGAACCATCCCGTTGTCTTACAGCCCGACCATATCCATCCCGTGACCAAAGACGAGTTGATCGCCGAGGTTGCGCGCGAGTATACAGCCGAGCCGGAACAGATTGCCTGGGCGCTCTACGCCGATCTGGCCGAGAACCACATCCTGACGCGCTTTGACCCGCCCGAGCCGGCGTGGCTGCTCCAACGTTATAATGTTGCCCTGGCGCAGGCTCTGCTGTATCGCTGCATTCGGATGAAGCTGTCGGTCTTTCGGAACATTCCGAGCCGTTACAAACAGCTCTTCAAGTTCATCAAATTCTATCAACTCATGCACGCGATTGAGGGCGATCTTGACAGTGGCTATGAGATTCTACTGGACGGACCGGTCAGCATGTTCCGTCTCTCTCAGAAGTACGGCCTCAAGCTGGCCGTCTTCCTGCCGGCCTTGCTACTGTGTACCCGCTGGAAAATGGAGGCGGAGATTGTCACCGCCGCAGGCGAGCATCGCTATTTCCCCCTCGACGAGAGTGCCAATCTCGTCTCGCACTATCGCGACAGCACCATGTATGACTCGCTCCTCGAAAAGACCTTTGCCGAACGCTTTCACGCGATTGAGAGCGGCTGGAAGATTGAACGGGAGGTGGCCATTATCAATCTGAAAGAGACCGTCTTCATTCCGGACTTCGCTTTTCGGCACATGGACGGGCGTACCGCGCTCATGGAAATCGTGGGCTACTGGCGACCGGAGTACCTGAAAAAAAAGCTCATGAAGCTGCGCCGTTCAGGCCGGCAGGACATGGTGATTGCCGTGTCGGCCAACCTGAATGTCAGCCAGGACGACTTTACCGACGTTCCGGGTAGGGTGTTCTTTTTTAAGAACCGGATTAATCCCAAAGAAGTCATCACTCGGCTTGAGCAAGTCGGACGGGACGCCCGTCACGAAACATAAAGGAGGAGAAGCCCATGTCTGTCATAGCGTATGAAAAACGTGACCGGATCGCCTATATCACCATCCAACGCCCGGAAGCCATGAATGCCCTCGGGCCGGCCCACAATCAGGAAATCATCGAAGTCTGGACCGACTTTCGCGACGATCCGGATGTCTGGGTCGCTATCCTCACCGGGAGTGGCGAACGGGCCTTTTGCGCCGGGGCCGATCTCAAGACCTACACGCCGAGTATCGGTAGCGGGAGTCCGTACGCGGTCAGACAGGTTGCCAACGGCCTGGGATTTGGAGGCATCACCCGTGGCCTCGAAATCTGGAAGCCGATTATCGGCGCCGTTAATGGCTACGCCCTAGCCGGAGGGTTAGAACTGGCGCTGGCATGCGATATTCGCGTGGCGTCAGACAACGCTCAGTTCGGCTGCTCTGAGGTCAAGCGGGGGTTTCATCATTGCGACGGAGGAACGGTCCGTCTGCCGCTGATCGTCGGCTTGGCCAATGCCCTCAAGATGCAGCTCACCGGGGAGGCGATTGACGCCCAGGAAGCTCTGCGGATCGGTCTGGTGAGCGAAGTCGTGCCCGCCGCGGAGCTTATGCCTACCGCCGAGCGCTACGCCCGGACCATTCTGCGCAACAGTCCGCTGGGCGTGCGGTCGGCCAAAGAATCCATGCTGCGCAGCCTCGGTCGCGTGCTTGAAGATGCCCTGCGGTTTGAGAACATCTTATTCTCGACGCTGACCCAGACTCAGGACTATACCGAAGGCCCACGCGCATTTGCGGAAAAACGTGAGCCCGAGTGGAAAGGACAGTAAGCGCGGGGACGGCCTACTCTGGCGCAGCCTAGAGCTTCCCTGCTGCTCGCAGCTCTTTCACCTGGTCCTCTTGCACGAGGGCGCCGTCTGTATACAGCGCGGCGACTTGCTCTTCCGAATAGGCCAGGTGCTTCTGCAACACTTCCTCGTTATGTTCGCCCAGGAAGGCTGCGCGAAAGGGAATCTCGACGTCCGCGTTGGAAAAATGAAAGGGCGATTTGGCAATCGGAGTCGGACCGAGTAGCGGATGTGGCACGTCTTGAAACAGTCCGCGCGCCTTCAACTGGGGGTGAGCCGCGGCGTCGGGAATATCCAGGATCGGTGCGGCCGGCACGCGGGCTTCGGCCAGAATTTTCAGGGGTGTCTCGTCGTCCTCAAAGGTCTGGAGCCAGTCTTCGATATGTTGCCGAACCTCCGCACTTCGCTCGACTCTATCCTCCATGGTGGCGTAGCGTTCGTCCGTGGCCAGTTCCGGTTTGCCCATCGCCTTTGTTAATGCCGGCCATTGATGACCGGCGACGGCAAAAACGAGATAGCCTTTTTTTGCCTTGTACACGCCATAGGGGCACACATTGAAAAAGTCTCCGCCAAAACGCTGCGGCACAATAGTGCCCTGACTCATCAGAAAAAGTGGGAAGTTGACGTAGTCCAGATAGACCAGGGATTCGAGCTGCGACACGTCAATATACTGGCCCTGTCCGCTACTGGCGCGGTGAAAGAGCGCGGCACAGATGGCGAGCGCGCCATGAATACCCGTATTCGGGTCCCCAAAATAGTTGCCCACATAGGTCGGTGGCCCATCCGGTTCCCCGGTCATGGCCATCACGCCGCTCTGGGCCTGAGCGATAATGTCAAAGCTGGTATGGCTGGCGTACGGCCCGTCCTGCCCATAGCCTGACACCGAGCACATGATCAGTTTGGCGTTCAGTTCTTTAAGCGTGTCATAGTCCAGTCCGTTCCGTGCCATGACCCCAGGGCTGTAATTCTCCACCACAACGTCGGCCTTTCGTACCAGTTGATAGACGATTTCCTTTCCCTTCGGGTGCTTGATCTCAACACAGACACTTTTCTTGCCGGCGCAGGCGGCCAGATAGAGCGCGCTTTGGCCGTGCTCAACAAGATGGATCTGCCGTCCCAGGTCGCCGTCGGGGGCGCGTTCAATCTTGATCACATCCGCCCCGAGGTCGGCCAGAATCCGGGTTGCGGACGGGCCGGCGAGATATTGGGTAAAGTCGAGCACGGTTATCCCGGACAGGAGTTTCTGCGCACCATTTGTCTTGTCAGCCATGTCTCCTCCTCAGAGTCGTCGCCATGAGAGCCAGCCTGTTGGATTGTGGCTGATCGACCCATAATTCACAATACGGCCTAGTCAGATTGACTCTCGCCACCAGTCACCTACGATGATGGGGGTGAGATTGAGGGCCTCAGGTCAGGCACGCAGCAGAAAGGACACAACATGTTGATTCAGAGCCCTCGTGGCTGGGAAATTTCTGAGCGCACGGCAACCCCGGAAAATGTCTACCTCAACCGGCGCAGCTTTCTGCAGGCGCTCGGGATCGCTGGTATCAGTACGCTGGGTGCGTTTGCCGGGTGTGAAAGCTCAGGCGCAAAAGAAGCTCCTGAGATTCGCGGCCTGCCCGAACCAAGCGCCACCGCCGACCTCTACCCGGCGCAGCGCAACGAACAGTTTACCCTGGACCGACCGTTGACGTCCGAAGTGGATGCGGCCAATTACAATAATTTCTACGAGTTCAGTTCGCGCAAAGAGCTGGTCGTGCGCCTGGTCGAGCAGTGGCAGACCCGCCCTTGGCAGGTAGAGGTGAACGGTCTGGTCCACAAGCCCCAGACCTTCGATATCGACGACCTGGTGCGGAAGATGCCACTGGAAGAGCGCCTCTACCGGCACCGCTGCGTGGAAGCCTGGTCCATGAGCGTGCCCTGGACCGGTTTTCCCATTCAGGCGCTGATCGATCTTGTCCAGCCGCTCGCCTCGGCTAAATATCTGAACATGGTTACTTTCCACGATCCACAGGTCGCACCCGGCCTGCGCAACGACACCTATCCGTGGCCGTATCACGAAGGACTCAGCATGGCCGAGGCCACCAATGAGCTATCCCTGTTCGTGACCGGCATCTACGGCCATGAGCTGACCAAACAGCACGGTGCGCCGATTCGGCTCGTGGTGCCGTGGAAGTATGGCTATAAAAGCATCAAGTCGATTGTGCGCCTGGAGTTTGTCGCAGAACAGCCAAAGACCTTCTGGAATACCCTCATCCCCTGGGAGTACGACTTTGTTGCCAACGTGAATCCCGCCATTCCTCATCCCCGCTGGTCCCAGGCGAGCGAGCGTGTGCTGGGGACGAGAGAAATCAAGGCAACGCTCCCCTACAACGGGTATGGAGAGTTTGTGGCGTCTCTGTATCAGACATAAAACCAAGTTGCTGATGACGGATTCCGAGGAGAGCGGTCACAGGAGGGGTGCAGGGACTTTTCTTCTCGGAGAGGGCGGGATAGAGCAGAATCTCTCATGTATATCCGTGTCTTCTCCAGCACTCTTTTGGTTTTCTTTTCTCTCTCCTGTTCGGTTCCCCCGGACCGCACGCCCGAACTGAATCCCGACCCGACGTTGCTGTATGCGGCCCACGGTGAGCCTGGGGCGTGGCTCAATCCCTGGCGCCCTTCAAACAAGCATTGGACCGATCTGTTCCGCTGGGCGGTCTCGCGTAGCGCCTATACCGGCGAGTGGCGTGACCCCCCACTCGTTCGCCGGGTGGACAACGATGGCCGCTCGTTTACCACCCCTGAAACCTCGGCTTCCGTCACTTGGGTAGGCCATTCGACTTTTGCTGTCCATGACACGGGGGATGTCTTTCTGACCGATCCCCATTTTGGCAAGCGGGCGTTGATTCCAGCCCGCTTCCATCCGCCCGGCGTGCCGATCACCTCTATTCCCGCCGACGCTTTTGCCGTGGTCTCCCATAATCACTATGACCATCTCGATGCCTATACGGTTGAGCATTTGCCCCGGACCGTGACTTGGTTTGTCCCGCTGGGACTCGGCGAGTGGATCGAAAAAAAGGGAAGAAAAGCGGTCGAACTCGACTGGTGGCAAAGCGCACAGCACGGTCGCTGGCGGGTCACCTGCGTGCCGGTGCAACACTGGTCGCAACGCATTGAGCAGGCGCGGGATTCCACCCTATGGTGTGGCTGGATCATTGCCAATGCCGAACGGACCTATTTCTTCGCCGGTGATACGGGATATTTCCACGGCTTTACCGAGATCGGGAAGAAATTCGGTCCGATCGATGTGGCCATACTGCCTATTGGGGCCTATGAGCCCCGCTGGATCATGCACTACTCCCACCTGAATCCAGCCGAAGCCTATCAAGCCTTTCTGGACCTCAAGGCGCGCTGGATGCTGCCGTGCCACTGGGGAACGTTTCGGCTCACCGACGAGCCCATAGACGAACCGCCCCGAGAACTTCAGCGGGTCGTTGAGCAGGCCGGCGGGACGCTCGATCCTATTAAAATCTTTGCGGTTGGCGAACGGTGGGAGATCCCGGATGATCAATAGGGGCACGACAGGTCGCGCCCCTAGGATTCAGGTTACTGGGCAAACGTCTCAATCGCCTTCTGGACGGCCTGGGCGTAGGTCTGGTCTCCGACCGGTACCGGATTGAGGATCGGCAGTTGAACGCCGGCTTCGCGGAAGGCAGCGAGTTGTTCCCGGCAGCGTGCGGGCGGCCCGATGACTGACAGTTCGTCCGCCATATTGTCTGTCGCTCCCTGCCCCTGACCGTCTGCGAGTTGCGCTGCTTCCGCTTCAAACCCGCTGTCGTGAAACAGCTTGTTATAGAAGGGCAGGCCGCCATAAAATCCGAGGTTGGCCGTGGCCGCTTGCATGGCTGCGTCCATATCGTCGTGAATGCAGGATGGAATGCCCGTGGTAATATCAATGTCCGAAAGCGGTCGACCGGCTTTGGCTGCTCCCTTTTCAACCGCGGCCACGGCCGTGGGCAGCCGACTCGTGGGACAAAGATACAGCATGACGCCATCGGCCAGTTCACCACTGAGGGTGGCGGTGCCCAGAGCCAGGGCCGCGATATAGATGGGAACATGATGCGTTGCCGCGCGAGGTTGCATGGCCATACCGGGCAGCTCTTTGCCTGCGGCCATATCGCGGATCGCACCAATGTACTGGCGCATAAAGGTCCGCGGTTTTTCCATTTTTTCCTGGTAGAGGCCTTCAACAATGGGCCGGTGACTCACCCCGAGACCCAGAATCAGCCGACCGTGCGAGGTGTCGTCAATCGCGATGGCCGTTTGCGCGCACAGTGCGGGGTGGCGCAGATAGATATTCGCAATCCAGGTGCCGACCTTAATTCGCGAGGTGGCCTGGGCCATGATCTGGCAGTTCATCAGCGAGTCGTTCATGAATTCCGGTGAAAAGATCGATTCAAACCCAGCCGCCTCGGCGTTCTTGGCCAAGTCCTGCAACTCGGGAAACGTCAGTCCTGACATATTAGCGGCAACTACTCCGATCCGGGCCATAGCCATACCTCCTTTTTCCGGTCAATCCATATTTCAGTACGGAGCGTAGCCTATCACCTCTTCGCAGTCAGACAAGGGAACGAAGAGGAAACGTGTCTTCCAATAGATATGCGATGCTGGACACGTTTCCTCTTTTCGGCCGGATGGCCCCGTTTATTGATTTCTGGTGCTCTTTCCGTTAGCAGCAGAGCATGCTTGCGACAGCGGTATCCGGGGCTCTGGTCGGTATTGATGGGTTGTTGGTTGAGGTCGAGGTTGACGTGGCACTGGGTTTGCCGCAGTTTACCACCGTCGGCCTTCCTGAGGGGGCTGTCCGAGAGAGCAAAGACCGGGTTCGCTCGGCCATAAAGAATTCCGGCTACGAATTTCCGGCTCGCCGCATCACCGTTAATCTCGCCCCTGCGGACGTCAAAAAAGAAGGCGCGGCCTACGATCTGCCTATTGCCCTCGGCATTCTGGCGGCGGAAGGCTGGCTGACCAAAGAACAGCTTCACTCCTACGCGATCTTGGGCGAACTCTCACTCGACGGACGAGTCAAGCCTATCCATGGAGCTTTACCCTTAGCCGTGATGGCAAAGGAGAAGGGGCTCAAGGGCTTGATTGTTCCTACGGAAAACGCGCCCGAGGCTGCGGTTGTTGACGAGGTTGCGGTCTTTGGCGTGTCCACACTGAGTGAAGCCTTTCTGCTGCTCAACGGCGAGCGTCCACTCGACTCGGCCGCTGTTGATGTCAACACCCTCTTTACCCGGCACTCCGCATATGAGGTTGATTTTAACGATGTGAAAGGTCAGGAGCACGTGAAGCGCGCCCTCGAAGTCGCGGCCAGTGGCGGACATAACCTGCTGTTAGTGGGTCCGCCGGGGTCCGGAAAGACCATGCTGGCGAGACGCCTGCCAACGGTGCTGCCCACGCTGACCCTGACCGAAGCGATTGAAACGACCAAGGTTCACAGCGTCGCCGGCAGCCTGAACGGCAAGGCCCTCGTTGCAACCCGGCCCTTCCGTAGCCCGCATCACACCATCTCCGATGCCGGCATGATTGGCGGCGGCACGGTTCCCAAACCGGGTGAGGTCTCCCTGGCCCACCATGGCGTGCTCTTTCTGGATGAACTGCCGGAGTTCCGCAAGAACGTCCTCGAAGTCCTGCGTCAGCCCCTGGAGGATGCCCGGGTCACGATCTCGCGCGCGGTCGGGTCCATCACGTATCCGGCGGACATCATGCTGGTTGCGGCGATGAATCCGTGCGGTTGTGGCTTCTTCGGTGATCCGCAGCACGAGTGCACCTGCTCCCCGCAGCAGGTCCAACGCTATCGGGCCAGGATTTCCGGCCCTTTGTTGGATCGTATCGACATTCAGGTCGAAGTCCCGGCGGTCAAGTATAAAGAACTGAGTGACAAAGCCACGGGGGAGGACTCGGCAACCATTCGGACGCGCGTGAACCGTGCCCGTGAAATTCAACTCCAGCGTTTTCAGAAGCGCAAGATTTTCTGCAACGCACAAATGTCCAGCCGGGATATCCGCACGTATTGTCAGCCCGACGACGCCGGCGAGAAGCTCCTGGAAAATGCCATGCAACGCCTGGGGCTAAGCGCCCGCGCCTATACCCGCATTCTCAAAGTCGCCCGCACTATTGCCGACCTCGCCGGCGAGGACCATATCACCGGCGCCCATATCGCCCAGGCCATTCAGTACCGGGCTTTGGACCGGGAGTGAGGAAGGTGACGGCCCGGTGCGGTAGACGGTAGTGCGGATCGAATTCGTCCCAGTTGACGATGATACTGCATACGGTATCATTTAGCCTGTGGCTAGAGCCGAGCGATTATTCGACTCCATGAGCTAATCCGAAAGCGGATTGGACGCCTGACAATGTTAAAACGGTCGCACGGACATATCACTTGGCCGTGCGTCAACGAGGAACGAGTCACGCGGTTCTCACGAACGCAGTAGGACAACATTTGACGATTCCCATGCACAAACCCATCAAACCCGTCTATATCAGGCATTTGGTAGAACTGATTGAGGCAGCACAATGAGATTTGAGGACTATGCGATCAATATCGCTCCCATCCCCGAAGAGGAAGGCGGCGGCTATCTGGTTACCCTGCCCGACTTGCCCGGCTGTATCGCGGATGGCGAGACTATCGACACAGCCATAGCAGAAGCCCGCGATGCCTTCACGGCGTGGGCAATGGCCGAACAGGAAGACAAGGGAGAACTGCCCGCGCCAAAAACTTACAGCGGACAATTCGTGCAGCGCATTCCCAAGACCTTACATATGCGGCTCGCCAAGCGAGCGGCGAGCGAGGGGGTCAGCCTGAATCAACTGGCCGCGACTCTGCTCGCACAAGGGCTGGGGCCGAAATAGGGGGAAAGCTTATGAGCCGCAAAAAAGACGGAGATCAATCAACTGTTGAGTCCGCCAGCAAGGACGGATTACTTGCCTTGCTCGCCACCCTAGAGCCGATTGACGACACGTTTCCAGATGTGGACGAAACATTGCCACCGCTGGACGATACAGAGTTATGAGCCTTTGGCTGAATGGGTCCATTGAGCGGTCCGTTTTCACACAGAAAGGAGAAAATCTATGCCGTACATTGAAAGGGAAAAGGGAGTGCGGATTCACTACAACCACTATGGAAAGGGGTTTCCCCTGGTCTTTTTACACGGCTTTTCGGCCAACGCCTGGCTCTGGGCCTATCAGGCTCCGATCCTGGCCCATAAATACCACTGCGTTGTCATTGAGGCGCGCGGACACGGGCTCTCCTCCAAGCCGCTCACGGGCTATTCCATTCAGGACATGGCGGCCGACGATGCTGCCGTCCTGGCCGCCCTCGGCATCGATCGCGCCATTCTAGTCGGCAACTCGATGGGCGGGATGCGGGCCATGCAGATGAGTCTTGATTATCCGCACCTGGTTGCCGGGAATGTCATCATCAGTAGTGCGACCAATCTGCACCAGACCTTGGATACTGCCGAGCTGATTGCCAGCTTCCAGAACGATTACGAGGCTGCCGCGGAAAACCTGGTTACCCGCTGCTTCTCGGTCAAGACGCGGACCGAGCGGCCCGAGGTGTGTCAGATGATTAAGCACAACTTTCTGAACGAGGGCGGCTTTCCGCGCCGGGTGGCCCTGGCCTGTTTGGAAGATCCCAACGGTGTGTGGCAATGGGATATCTCAGACCACTTACAGGAGATTACCCAGCCCACATTGGTCCTGGTCGGCGAGGAAGACCAGGCCACCCCAGTCGAGGCCAACCGATTTCTGGCCGAGCGGATTCCCGGGGCCGAACTGCGCGTGCTCAAAGAGGTGGGCCACTGCTACGAGATCGAACGGCCGCTCGAATTTAACCAGGTGCTGGAGGAATTTGTCGCCCAGCACGGTCACTGAACCTGGCGGGTTGTCAGCGCCGTCCCATGATGAGCGAATAATGAAAGAACGTCCAACCCTCGAAACGACTCGTCTGACTCTACGGCCTTTCACTGTGTCTGACGCCTCAGATGTCCGACGGCTCGCCGGGGAGAGGGATATCGCTTCAACCACATTGAATATCCCTCATCCCTACGAAGAGGGCATGGCCGAACAGTGGATTGCTTCCCATCAGGAGTGCTACGAAAAAGGTGAACGGGTCAACTTTGCCATCATCCTACGAGCTGATCAGGCGCTCATTGGCTCTATTGGGCTACAGCTCACCCAGCAGGATGCCAGTGCGGAACTCGGCTATTGGATCGGGAAACCCTTCTGGAATCGTGATTATTGCACTGAGGCGGCGCAGGCTGTGGTCAGATATGGGTTCGACGTCCTTGGACTTAACCGGCTGCATGCCGCCTGTTTCAAACGTAATCCAGCCTCTGGGCGGGTCATGCAGAAGCTTGGCATGCACTATGAAGGGTGTTTGAGAGAGCACGTTAAAAAGTGGGGGGTTTTTGAAGATTGCGAACTGTACGGGTTACTCAGCAGGGATTACCTCTCCCAAAAAGAGAACGTGAATCCCATCCCAGTTCCCTCATGAAAGGAGTGAACATTTCAATTTAGCGGACCCAAACCTGTTTCAGAACGCGGAGCGCATTGCCGCCTATGACCTTGGCAATGTCTGGATCCGCATAGCCCCGTTTGACCAGCCACCGTACGATGTTGGGAAAGTCGGCAGGATTCTCCAGGCCATCAACGTACTCGACCGGATCAAACGCTTTATTGCCCAGTATCTTGTCAACGGAGAGTTGGGCCGCGTAGGCCCGGTGCAGCCCGACATGATCGCCGAACATGGTGTCCGGTCCAAACCCAACATGCTCCATGCCGATCAGCCGGACTGCATACTCAAAGTGTTCCATGCATGATTCTATACTGTGGTGCGGATGCTGCTCGGTCAGGGTCGTATGCGGAGCCGCTTCAATTCCCAGTATGCCTCCCTTGGCCGCCATGGCCTCCAGCACGTGGTCCGGTTTGAGTCGCGGGGTGTCCCATAATGCCCGTGCCCCAGCGTGGGAGATCACGATGGGTAGTTCGCTTTCCTCAATAATGTCCAACGTCGTCTGATCGCCGCAATGGGCCGCATCAATCAGGATGCCAAGTTTATTCATACGCCGGACTGCCTGGCGCCCAAAATCGGTCAGTCCGGCATCTCGTCCCTCTCGCAAACCGCTACCCAAAGCATTGGCTTCACTGTAGGCGACGCCCATGCTGCGCACGCCAAATCCATACAGTACATCGAGCCGGTCCAGTTCGTTCTCTATCGGCGTTGCGGACTCAAGTGTCGGCACCAGGGCAAGTCGCCGGGTCTCGTGCGCCGCGATAATATCTCGAGTGCCGTCGCAGACAAGAACAAAATCCTGATGGGCCAGGTCGCACAAACGCATGCCCAAGTCGTGGGTGACATCATTCCACTTCCAGCCAGCCTGCGAGGTAATCGTACACAGACCGTTCATCAAATTGTCAAAGATGCCGTCCAACCCAGAGGCCGCCAGTCCCTGAAAGCCGGTGAAGTCCCGCCCCAGGCGCTTTTGTTCGAAGATCTCGTTGATCTCCTCCGGGACCACAACAGGATGGTCGTGCATGGAGATGGCAATATTCTCGGCCAATAGGCTCTGCACTCGCGCTTCCTCAGCCGGCGTGAGCGCAATCCGAGAAGACGACACCCGCCCGACTTCTTTGGCCAACCGAAAGCGCTTGTAATCGCGCGGCGCGTCTAAATACTGGTAGGATTGATAGCCTGTATACTGCCTGGGATTTTCCATACGCCGCCTCCCTGTCGTTTGAGCTACTTGCCGAGTGAATACTTCCCCGCTAGCGCTGACCCCCCCAACTTTCAAGAGGGAGCCGCGTTTCCGAGTGCCCGTTTGCTCCAATAAAAAGCTATGAAACTCTTTCGTCTTATGTTTAATTGCGCCTCATGGTCTCGTGCCTGTTCTTCTGGTTGCTTTCAGCCTTCATCCTGACTCTTGGGGCTGGTCTCCCTGCTGCTGAAGAGACGAACAACTCCCGGAACCGTACCTGGAAAACGGTCGCCGACCTCTCTCCACAGGAACGACGGAAGCTGGACCTTGCGGTTGACACTCCCCGCCATCCTCAGGTTCCGTATCTGCCGGCTGAGCCCTATCCTTTTACACCGCCCTATACGGCTGAGGAGATGGGCTATCGGCTCATGGAGTTCACCGCACGGCCGCGTTGGTCGGCCGTGTTTGCCAGGGCGTGGTCGTCGATTTCCACCCGGGGCATACTCCTCAATCCGGGCAGTGCCACCAATTTTCTGGCCTATAACGCTGGCACGGCCGGTGCGGGGGCGGAACTCGCCCTCAAGCCCGGCGAAGAAATCTACCGCTCTCTCAGTCAGCGCACCACTCCCCCGGCTGCAGAAGGATCGCAATTTCTCTCGGTTCGCTATCGCACGGGCAAGGCATTCATCAAAAAGGAAGAACGCTTCCGATACTCACCGACCAAGCGCCGGGTGCGTCACGAAGCGCCACTCCGACGGCAGGGGAAGGTGCCCAATATGGCGCTCACGCCCGACGACAATTACGGCCGCGACGCCTGGGAGTTTTCCTGGCGGATACTGGGTCTGGATACTCTGTATCAAACTGTGCGCTTTCCCAAGACGCGCCCCACCATCATGTTACGGAACGGGCAGACCGGTCAGTTTCAAGAGCGGCAGACGGCTGAGCTCAAGCTGATGGGAGACAGCTATCGGCACTATACGGCCGAGGGTGGGGTACGGTGCTATGTTGTCGAGGCCCGAGCCCGCCCCGAATGGCTGCCCGATTACTATGTGCCGCGGCTCTTGTTTTGGCTAGAGGAATATTCTTTTTTCCCCCTGCGTATCGAGAAATACGGTCCCGACGGCAAGCTCATTCACATCGAGGTCAGGCTGGCCGAGGTTTTTAATCCAGGTTTGGGGGAACAGGGATATGGATCACTGTTTACCGTGTACTGGGATATTGCCGATGACCTGATGACATATTTTGTGAACGACAGTCACCGGGTAACCGCCTGGAAGCCTCAGGAGATCGCGCTGTTCTTCAGCCCGGATTTTATGCGCCGGCAGTGGGCCCTTGATTCTTCTGTCAAAACCCAGGCCCAAGTGCACTCCCCCGACCTCTTTTTCTTACGGCCCGCCTTAGAGGAAGAGAAATTTCCCGAGGAGCGCTCGCTCCAACTCCCTGCTGAGATTCTCGCTCGTGTCCAGGCACAGGAGGCCGCCGGGCGACTGGTGTTTGAGGTGAGCGAGCAAGGGCGTTGAGGCTCTCCGTCGGCCTCAAAGTCAAACCCATTGCTACAGAGACGGGCTTTGCCAACCGCTCAGATTTGTCTCCAGATACTGGGCGACGGCCAGGGCGACATCTTCACGCCAAGGATGGGCGACTTCCACAGGAACGACAGAAGCTGGACCTTGCGGCTGACACCCCTCGCCATCCCCAGGTTCCGTACCTGCCGGCTGATCCTTATCCTTGCTCATCCTTGATCATCACCGTCACTGCTGGACTCCCCTGTGAGTGCGCCGAGCGCGGCGACCCGTGATTCATACACGGCAATCATCTTATCAAAGCCGCTGATCGTGATAACCTCAAGAACAGGGCCAGAGAGCGTACAAATGCCAAACTGCTTCCCTGGCTCGTTGAATGCCCTAGCCATAATCAGACTGACCCGCAGACCCGCGCTACTGATGAAGGACAGGTGCTCAAAGTCCAAGATCAAGGACTGGTCGCCCGGCTCAATGCCAGACTCCAAGAGCCGCTGAAATTCCTCAGCATTGCCGCCGTCAACACGGCCGACGAGCGTGGCAAACAAAACCCCGTTTTTCCGTTCCCATTGAACGTCTATTCCTTCCCCCATAAGAATTTCCTTCCCTTCAAGGTTGGGTTATGAAATCATCTTTTCAGGATTGTTATACCGAAAGCCAGTCTTTATACAAATCTTGAAAACTATACACCCTTCGGCGACAGGCTACGACAGGAGAAGAAATCTATGAGTACAGGGCGGTCTGCTGATTCTTCACACGCGACGGTAGCTGAGCCAGATGTTCGGAATCGCTCGGGTTCACAATTCGGAGAGCCGATCGCAGTCGTAGGCATGGCATGTCGATTCCCCGGCGCGAATGATATTTCGGCATTCTGGCGTATGCTGGAAGCGGGCGAGAATGCGGTCAGCGAGGGCGTTCCGGGTTCCGGTGTCGGACGTGCCGGCAAGCTTTTCCAGGATGCATCAGTTCAGAGCGAGGCTTGTCGCTTTGCTGCTTTCATTGATGGGGTTGACCAGTTCGACGCCTCCTTCTTCCGTATTTCGCCGGTTGAGGCGCAGTACCTTGACCCGCAGCAGCGACTGATGCTGGAAACGAGCTGGCAGGCGCTCGAAGACGCGGGAATAGACCCTGACGGACTGAAGGGCAGCCGAACCGGAGTGTATGCGGGTATCAGCAATAACGAATACCGGGGAGTCATACTGGAAGCCAGTGACACAGCCGAGCCGGCCTCCAGCCTCTACACGGTCAGCGGTACTTCCTACAACACGGCCATCGGACGAGTCTCCTTCGCGCTTGGCTTGCAGGGGCCGGCAATTGCCGTGGACACGGCCTGCTCTTCATCGCTCGTAGCAATCCATCAGGCGGTGACCGGCTTGCAGTATGGCGAGGCCGACCTTGCGCTGGCGGGCGGGGTCCACACCATCCTGTCGGGACGGCTCCTGGAACTGCGGGCGAATGCCGGAATGCTGGCGCCGGACGGACGCTGTAAGACTTTCGATGCTGCCGCCAATGGGTATGTGCGCGGCGAAGGCTGCGGGATCCTGGTTCTCAAGCGGCTGAGCGAGGCGGAAGCGGACGGCGACCGAATCTGGGGCGTCATTCGCGGCTCTGCACTGAACCAGGACGGTGCGAGTACGGGGCTGACAGTGCCGAATGGGGAGGCCCAGGAACAGGTCATCAAGGCGGCATTGCTCAGGGCAGGCGTATTGTCATCACAGGTGGACTATGTGGAAGCGCATGGCACGGGAACGCCGGTGGGCGACCCCATCGAGCTGCGGGCAGTGGCGGCCGCATACGGCAAAGGCCGTCCGGCTGAGCGACCGCTGCTCATAGGTTCCGTGAAGACGAACTTCGGACATCTGGAATCTGCGGCGGGCGTTGCCGGGGTGATGAAGGTATTGCTGGCGATGAATCGGGGCATCATCCCGAAGCACCTGAATTTTCACAATCCGACACCAGCGGTCGATTGGCGGCAGCTTCCTTTACGTGTTACTTCGACAGCAACGGAGTGGCCTCTCGTATCCGACCGAGCGCCGTTGGCCGGCGTAAGCGGTTTCGGCTGGTCCGGTACAAACGCGCATATTGTGGTGGAGGGCTATGGTACGCCAGCACGCGCCTCTAACGGATTGTGTGATGGGAAGTGGCCTACGGGTTCTCCAAGGCATGTCGCCGTCTCTGTGCCAAAGGCGGCCTCAGACTCGGCGGCGGAAGCACCCGCTGTGCGTGCCACACGTCTACTTCCTCTGTCAGGCAAGACGGACAATGCCCTGCGAGAGCTGGCGGAACGCTACCTTGCATGGCTTGACGAGCGCGCCACAGACTTGGAACCCACAGACCTGGCAGCTTCTCCCTTCCTCTCGGACCTGGCGTGGATGGCGGGCGTTGGGCGCAGCCAATTCGCTCACCGTGCGGGTGTTGCTTTCAGGGACGCCGAGTCGCTGCGCGCCGGGCTGAAGGCGGTTGCGGATGGTGACGGTGGTGCGGAGGCGGCAGCGGCGACGAAAGTGGCTTTCGTGTACACGGGGCAGGGTAGCCAGTGGATGGGCATGGGCAAGACTCTGTACGAGTGCGAGCCGGTGGTGCGCGCCGTTCTCGACCGGTGCGAGCAGGTCATATTGGAGGAGCGAGGCACTTCGCTGCTAGATGTGATGTTCGGCAGCGAAGGCGACCTGAACGATACCGCTTGGGCACAGCCCGCCGTCTATGCCTTGGAGTGCGCGCTGACCGCACTATGGCGTAGCATCGGAGTTGAACCGGGCGTGGTCATCGGGCACAGCCTCGGCGAGTTTGCAGCGGCGCAGGCTGCCAGTGTGTTCGAGTTGGAAGAAGGTCTGAGGTTTGTTGCAAAACGCGGTGTCCTGCTTTCGTCAGTTCCTGAGTTCGGCACAATGGCGGCGGTGTTCGCTTCAGAGGATCAAGTGGCGGCGGCGGTTGATGAGTACAATGCGTCATCCGACGGCATGGACCTGAGTATCGCGGTTGACAACGGTATTCATCAGGTCATTAGCGGTCCCAGCGCGGCAGTTCAGACGGTATCGGAGCGTTTCGAGGCCGAAGAGATTACCGTCAGGCCGTTGACCAGAAATCAGGCCTTCCACAGTGCTTTGGTGGAGCCCGCGCTGGATGCATTGGAAGAGGCGTATCAGGATGTTACGGTCTCGCCGCCGTCCGTGGCTCTGGTGAGCAATGTAACGGGTAGTGTTGTTGCGCCGGATGAAATCCTCGATGGCAAATACTGGCGTCGTCATGCGCGAGAGGCTGTGCAGTTTCGCAAAGGCGTCGGAACTCTGGCGGAACTGGGCGTCGATCTGGTTATAGAAGTGGGTCCCCACGCCGTGCTCGGTCCACTGGTTTCTCTTGTCTGGTCTGGCGTGACGGATGACGCGAAAGACCCCACCGTCCTTGAGAGTATGCTGCGCCCATCGACGGATGTCCTTCCGTCAGACCATGACGATGGCTTCATGGACGCCGTTGCGGGAGCATACGAAGCGGGGCTGACGCTTGCATTCGATGGGCTGTTCGCGGGAGAGGAGCGACGCCGGGTTGAGCTGCCGGGTTATCCCTTCCAGCGTGCACGGCACTGGATTGATGCGCCAAGGCGCAGACGCGCGGCCGCCGGGCATCCTCTGCTGGGTATAAGGCACGAGTCGCCACACGGCGAGGTGATGTTCGAGACGGAAATGTTCCCTTCCGACCCGTCTTGGCTGAACGACCATCGCGTCTTCGGGCGGGTGATAATGCCGGGTGCGTTGTATGGCGTTATGGCAGCAGCAGCGTCGCTGTCCGAAGGCGCACAATCGGTGGATGTGGAGGATTTGCAACTGCACAGCGCGCTGGTCTTTGCCGAGGAGGACGGTGCGGACGACACCGAGCAAGCTGGGCGAAAAATTCAGGCCGTACTGAGTACGTCCGAGAACGGGAATACACGGCATATCGAGATATTCAGCAAGGGCGAATCCGAAGAGGGCTGGTCGCTTCACGCCGAGGGCAAGGTTTCGCTTGGAGGCAGGACGCGCGGGACTGTCAATCGCATCGACGTGGACGGCTTGAAGTCGGGTATGGAGCCGCAGGATGTGGCGGCGTTCTATCGCGCGCGGGCGGAATCCAACATCCACCTCGGACCAACGTTCCGCACGCTTCAGGGCCTGTGGGCAGCCAATGGTGAGGCGATTGGCGAGGTAGCCCTGCCGGCAGCCGTTGACAGCAGCGGTCTCCACCTGCATCCGGTTCTGCTCGATGGGTGCTTCCAGGTGCTGTCGGCGGCACGCCATTCCGCCAGAGGCGAGGACGAGATAACCTACCTGCCTTTCGGATGGGAACACCTGTGGCTGAGGCAGCAGCTGCCGGAACGTCTCATCTGTCACGCCCGCTTGCGGGAGAGCGCCCGCGACACGTCTGAGGACGATGGACGGAACGAGACGCCGGAGGTGCTGAGCGGCGACCTCCTGTTCTACACGTCGGACGGTGTCGAGCTTGGCGGATTGAGCGGATACATCGTGAAGCGCGCTACTCGCGCGGCGTTGCTCTCGGCGGCGGAAGGGCTGCAAGACCTCTTATACGAAATTGTCTGGCGCGACCGCGCCCTTGCAGACGGAATGCCCTCAGCCGACTTCCTTACGAGTCCGACAAGCATTGCCGCCCGCTCGATGCCGTTCACCGAGTATCTGGCAGATGAAGGCGTAGAAGCCGATGAGCGCGTCGACCTGCTGAATGATCTTGAGCGACTGTCGTGGTTCTATGCGCTCGCGGCGCTGGAGCAACTGGGGTGGGCACGCAAGGTCGGCGAATTCGTTGAGCCGGAAGCCGTGCAGCACGGGCTGAATGTCCTGCCGGAACACCAGCGTGTGTTTCGCCGTATGTTCGAGCTGCTCGTCAGAGCGAGGGTGATGGAGGAAGCGGGCGATGGGTTTGTCGTGAAGGTTGGGCAAGACGACCCGCTGCCGGATGATATGCCGCACAATCCCGATGCGTTTGCAGACGAAATGAATGCGCGATACTGGCATGGTGCGACCGAAGTCGGACTATTCAGGCGGTGCGGTGCCGCTCTTGCTGATGTCCTCATCGGGCAAGCGGACCCGTTGACGCTCCTGTTCAGTAGTGGAGAGCCGACCGCCGGCGACCTGTACTTAAAATCGCCGGTTGCGCGTGCGGCGAACCGCATGCTGGGGAACACGATTGCGGCGCTCCTGGACGACTTGCCGGAAGGCCGAAGGCTGCGCGTGTTGGAGGTCGGTGCCGGTACGGGAGCGGCGACGGCGGCGGTGCTGCCCGAGCTGCCGGTCGGTCGCTTTGATTACACATATACTGATATATCGGCCGGCTTCTTCGCGGAAGCTGAGGCGCGTTTCGGAGGGAGCGACGGGTCAATCGAATACCGAGTGCTGGATATCGAGAAGGCACCTATCGAGCAAGGCTTTGATCTTCATGGCTATGACTTGGTCATTGCCTCCAATGTGCTGCACGCCACACGCTACCTGAATGAGACGCTGGCCCACTGTCGCGCGCTACTCGCGCCATCGGGCCAGTTGGTGGCGCTTGAGAACCTTCGCGGTCAGGGCTGGCAGGATTTGACTTTCGGGCAGTTGGACGGCTGGTGGCGCTTTGCTGACGACTACCGTCCGCACCATGCACTGGCCAGCCCCGCAATCTGGCGACAGGCGCTCGGCGATGCGGGTTTCGGTGAAGTGGAGATATTGGGAGGGGGGGAGTCTGACGCGACCAGCACACCGGACAGAGGTGTGATACTGGCGCAGGGACCTGCGGAGGTGAAGGAGGCGACAGGAGTATGGGTTCTCGCAGGTGATCAATACGGCGTGGCAGATGAGCTGGCAGCGGAACTGGCGGCGCACAACCAGACCGTCGTGCTGGTGGGCGACCACGCGCAATCAGACGGGGAATCATCGGAAAAGGATCGCGCAGTGATTAAGGCGGCCGTGGAGATGCAGAGCCGCGAATCGTGGCGCTCATTACTCGAAGGTCTGCCCGCGGAGGTGCCCCTCAGCGGTGTTGTGCATTTTGCGGCGCTGGACGGGCACGGCGAGGATGCTACCACCGAAGAGTTGGGCGAGGACGCGAGGCAAGCGGGCGGGAGCGCATTGGCGCTCGTGCAGGGCGTTATGGACGCGGATGCGACACCTGCGAAGGGCGTGTGGTTCATCACGCGCGGCGGTCAGGTGCTGGAGCGGGAGCATCTCGGTCAACTGATCGGGGCGATGCTATGGGGCTTCGGTAAGGTAGTGGCACGGGAAGCGCCCCATCTGCAACCGCGGATGATCGACCTTGACCCCGCGAATGCCGTGCCGCTGTCCGACCTCGTCAATGAGCTGATGTACCCTGACTCCGAGACTCACATCGCCTACCGCTTGGGACTCCGTCAGGCGGCACGTCTCGTTCGTACCGGCGCTGATACGGAGCGGCTGACCCTGCCGGAAGAGTCGCGCTGGTTCCTGGAGCCGGACGCGGGCGGCACGCTCGAAGGACTGCACGTGCTGGACTCACCGGAGCGTTCCCTCGAACCGAGAGAAGTGCGTGTGGCTGTGGGGGCTTCCGGATTGAACTTCTGGGATGTGTTCCGTTCTCTCGGTCTTATCGATGAGGGTATCCTGGGCGGCGAGATGTGCGGACATGTCCTTGAAGTCGGTTCCGATGTCACGAGTGTGTCCGTGGGTGATCGCGTAGTTGCGCTGGCATTCGGCGCTTTCGGTTCAGAGGCGGTCATGCGGGAGGAGATGGTTGCGCTCGCGCCGCCGGATGTCCCGACTCCACAGCTTGCCACTATGCCGACCGTGTTCGTTTCTGCCGCGTTGTCATACGATCTGGCAAAGCTGAAGGCGGGCGAGCGAGTGCTTATTCACGCGGGCGCGGGCGGTGTAGGACTGGCAGCTATCCAGCTTGCGCACGCCGCGGGCGCGGAAGTGTTCGCCACGGCAAGCGCGCCGAAACAGGCGTATCTGCACTCGCTGGGTGTGAAGCATGTCTTCGACAGTAGGCAGACGAAGTTTGGCCAGGAAATCCTCGAAGCCACTGGTGGTGAAGGCGTTCATGTGGTGTTGAACAGCCTGACTGGAGAGGGCTTTATCGAGGCGAGTCTGTCCTGCCTCGCGCATGGCGGCCGGTTCATCGAGTTGGCCAGAGTGAACATCTACAGCGAGGAAGAAATGACCGCCGCGCGCCCGGATGTGGATTACCACATCCTGGAGTTGGATACTCTGAAAGAGCACGATCCGGAACGGCCGGGAGCAGCCCTGAAGACCGTAATGAAACGAGTGGCGGCTGGAGAACTGGCGCCGATTATCCACACCAGGTGGCCGATGGGCGAAGCAGGACCGGCGATGAAATTTATGCGTGCGGCGCGGCACATCGGCAAGATCGTGCTGACGAACTCGGCGCTGGAGACGGGACAGCTGCGAGGGGACAGGACCTACCTCGTAACGGGCGGGCTTGGCGGTATCGGCTGCGCTCTGGCTGGCTGGCTGGCAGAACGGGGCGCAGGAGCAATCGTACTGAACGGCCGACGCGACCCCGACCCCGAGGCCGTAGAAGCTATCGGTGCGTTACGCGAACGTGGCGTGACGGTGCAGATTGAGATTGCAGATGTGACGGACACGGCGGCGGTAGACGCGATGCTGGAGCGTATCGATGCGACTCTACCGCCTCTCGCTGGCATTATACACAGCGTGGGCGTGCTGTCGGATGCCGTCCTGACAAACCAGAGTTGGGACAGTTTCCAGCAGGTCCTTTGGCCGAAGATGCTTGGTGCATGGCATCTGCACCGCGCGACCACGCACAGGGATTTGGACATGTTCGTCCTGTTCTCCAGCGTGGCGGGCGTTATGGGCAACGCAGGCCAGGCGAACCACGCGGCGGCTAACGCATTCCTCGACCAGCTTGCCGGGCACCGCCGCGCGCTGGGTCTCCCCGGTCAGTCGGTAGCGTGGGGCGCGTGGTCGGAACTTGGCGAAGCGGAGGAACAGCGCGAGCGCATCGAAAGGCAACTGGAGGCAGCGGGGACGGGCTGGATAACGCCGCAGCAGGGATTGAGAGCGCTCGAGACGCTGGTGCGGCAGGATGTGCCTGTCGGCATGGTCGCCGCAGTGGACTGGCCGACATTCGCCGAGAATGACGATGAGTCTTCACCCTTCCTGGAAGAATTGTTAGCCACATCTGCAGGCGCGAACGACGCAGCGGAGGATCCCTCAGAAGACCTGTTGTCGCAACTGCGAGTCTCGCAGCGAACCGATTCAGAGGACATCTTGGTGTCGTTCCTGCAAAAGGAACTGCAAGCGGTGATGAGGCTGCCCAGTACGCCCTTGCCCTCGCCCTCGGTTGGCTTCTTCGATCTGGGAATGGACTCGCTCATGGCGGTGGAACTGAGAAACCGGCTTAATCGTGCATTCGCCGGCGAGTATGTCGTCTCCAACACGGCTATTTTCGACTACCCGGACATCACGGCGCTCGCCCGCCATCTGGCGGACGAACTCGATCAACTTGGCGCGAGCGGTGGGGCTACGTCAGCGCCAGAGATAACCGTTCCTGAACCACGCGCGCCGGTCGCCACCGAGGATGACGACATAGCAATAGTCGGCATGTCTTGCCGTTTCCCTCAAGCAAAGGACCTTTCCGAATACTGGCATCTGTTGGAATCAGGCACCGCTGCGATTACCAACGGGCGCCCGGACGGCGGTTCGTGGAGCAGTGCTGCTGGAGACCCGGATGGAGAGGATGCGGCCCATCTACACGGCGCGTTCGTTGAAGGCATAGAGTGGTTCGACTCGCGCTTCTTCCGCATTGCGCCGATAGAAGCGCGCTTGATGGATCCGCGACAGCGGATGATGCTGGAAACGAGTTGGCAGGCTCTTGAAGACGCGGGCATCGACCCCGAAGGGCTGCGGGGCAGCCGCACCGGAGTGTACGCCGGAGTCGGCGGTAGCGAATACCGAGACTTGATCGAAGGAAGTGGCAAGGCAGACAGCTACCTCGGCACAACCGCAAGCGTCACCGCAGGACGGGTCGCATTCGCTCTGGGTCTGGAAGGCCCGGCAATGGCCATAGACATGGCGTGCGCATCGTCGTTGGCTGCGGTCCATCAAGCCGTCGCAGGGCTACAGCGGGACGAGGTAGACTTGGCCCTCGCCGGAGGCGTGCAGGCGGTGCTTTCACCCGCGGTTTCCAGGTTCATGATGGAGGTCGGGATGTTGTCGCCGAGGGGACAGTGCAGTCCCTTCGATGCGTCTGCGGACGGCTATGTGCGCGGCGAGGGCTGTGGAATAGTCGTTTTGAAACGGTTGAGCGAGGCGGAGGCTGATGGCGACCGTATCTGGGGTATTATCAAGGGTTCCGCCGTCAACCAGAACGGGGCGAGCGCGGGACTGATTATCCCGAACGGTCCGGCGAAGGAGCGTGTCATGGAGGCTGCGCTTGCTCGGACGGGCTTCACGGGGGCGGACGTCGACTATCTCGAAGCGCACGCTACAGGCTCCCAATTGGGGGATGCGATTGAAGTCTACGCAGTAGGTTCGGTGTATGGCAGAGGGCGCGAAGCCGACCGCCCGCTGCTGATGGGCACGGTAAAGTCGCACATCGGACATCTGGAGGCGGCAGCAGGCGTTGCCGGTCTGATAAAGACCGTGCTTGCCATGAAGCAGGGCGTCATTCCGGAACATCTGCACTTCGAGAATCCGAATCCACAAATCGAGTGGGACCGACTGCCCGTGCGGGTGACTTCCGAAAAGACCGACTGGCCGTTTTATCCCGACAGACCGCCGCGCGCGGCAGTGAGCGCGTTCGGTATTTCCGGCACAAACGCGCATATTGTGATGGAAGGCTACAGAGGCGCGGCAGACGATTACGGCACAAGCGTTGGAATACAATCGTTTGCGAGTGTCCCGCGGCAGGTGCCCGCTTCCCTGCCTGAGCCGGTTGCGCACCTGCCGATGGCTATGGACGGACTAACGGAGCGCGCAGTGCGCTTTCTGCCACTGTCGGGCAAAACGGATGGCGCACTTCGGGACTTGGCGAAGCAGTACCTGTCGTGGCTCGACGAGCGCGTTGCTGAGTCGTCGCCTGAAGCGCCTGCCCTTGCTGATATGGCGTGGACGGCGGGTGTTGGACGTAGCCATTTCGACCATCGCGCCGCTGTGGTGTTCCGGGACGTGCAGTCTCTGCGGAAGGGGCTGACGAAACTGACGGAAGCCGACGGTGCGGCCGATAAGCCGGAGCCACGATCTGCGACGAGAGTTGCCTTCGTGTACACAGATGATGGCAGCCAGTGGGTTGGCATGGGCGAAGCTTTGTACGACCGCGAGCCGGTAGTGCGCTCCGTTCTGGATCGCTGCGACGCCGTGGTGTGTGCAGAGAGGGGAGAGTCGCTACTGGATGTGATGTTCGGACGCACCGAAGCCACGGGTGATTTGCATGCCGCGGCTTGGACGCAGCCGGCTCTCTATGCGCTGGAGTGTGCGCTGACGGCGCTGTGGGCGAGCGTTGGGCTCCGCCCGGATATCGCGCTGGGATCCGGTACGGGCGAGATTGCCGCGGCACGGGCGGCGGGAGTCTTCACCTTAGAGGACGGATTGCGCTTCACCTTGACGCGCGGCACGCTGATGGCGGCGCTGCCGGGAGTGGACCCGAACCAGTCCCTGAACGGTCTGGAAGCAGCATTCACAGATGTTACGCTCTCGCCGCCGTCCCTGACTCTGGTGAGCGGTATCACGGGGCGAGTTGTGGATGCGGACAGTCCACTCGACGGGGCGTACTGGCGCGCGCAGGCGCGCGAGACTGAGGCGTTCAGCGCGTGTGTCCGCACGCTTGCCGAGCTGGGAGTGGATACAGTGGTAGAGATTGGCCCCAACGCGGTCTTAGGGCCGCGGGTGAGTCTTGAATGGCCGGACTCAGCGGACGGAGAAGAAGCTGCCCGCGTGCCGCTGGTGCTTACGAGTCTGATGCAACCATCCGACGCGGATTCAGAGGGTGGAACTGGGTTTGTGGAGGCGGTTGCGGGAGCATACGAGGCGGGGCTGACGCCTGCCTTTGACGGCATGTTTGCCGGGGAGTCGCGCCGCCGCATCTCGCTGCCGAGCTATCCGTTCCAGCGCAGGCGTCACTGGGTGTAATTGAGACGCTGTGTCATGCAGCAAGCTTTAGGAATTTTGATTGACGTGAGCACCTATTATTGATACCGACTGTATTATTCTAAACTCTCGAATGGAGGACTATTATGGCTTCAATTGAAGAGCGCCTGAGACAACTCGCGGACGAAAACTTGGAAGTGGATGGGAAGCCACTAAATCTGGATCCGAGCAAGAATCTTTTTGACCTGGGTCTTTCCTCTCTGGATATCATTGCCTTTGGCAAGGTAGTCGCGCGCGAGTTTAACGTCCCGCCATTCACCGATGAAAAGGGCGCGGAGATAAAGAGCTTCAGGGACTTGATAACGTACCTGGAAGCTAACGCCTCTTAACACTTACCCTTGCGGGGGTAACTGGCATTTTGATGTCCGCTTCCGCTGCAAGGTGCTGGTGGAGGTTCTTCCGCGAAGTCGGTTCCGCTACGGTTATACACGTAGATCTGACGCCTCATGCCAGCCGTGAGGCGTCATCCTTGTTGTGGCTGAAGGAGGAAGAACGGGCGCGCTGGCGTCAATATCCGCTCCCGGGCTCTCGTCGCAGGTTTGCCCTGTGTCGTGCGGCGCTTCGGGCCGTCCTCTGCCGCCAACTCGGTTGCAGCAATGAACGCCTTACCTTTGGTTCATCCTCCTATGGAAAGCCGTTTGCATTAGTGGACAATGTGCCGGCTACCATCAGCTTCAACCTCAGTCACAGCGGCCAGCATGGCTTGATAGCATTTGCTCCCCAGGGACGGCTGGGCGTGGATGTGGAGGAGCGCGTTGCCCGCAGGGATTTTGACGAGCTGAGTGAAGCCGTGTTTGGTCCTCATGAACAGTCCATCATTGCATTCGCGCGTGGATGCGATAAGGTTCAACCCTTCTTCAGACTCTGGACCATCAAGGAAGCGCTGATCAAGGCTCTTGGAACGGGATTTTCCTTTGACGTATCCCAGTTTGAAGTGCCATCAGCCTTGCGTCAGGGGAGGATGAGCCTATTTCGCTTCCCACAACTGCCGGAAGTGCGTTGGCGCGTTGAATACATTGGCAACGAGGAGTTCTCCGCAGCCATCGCACACGAGTTCCTCCCGTCCCAATTCGACGATCAGGAATGACGTAGGCTGAACGGTAACCCGCCAGAAAGATGAGGGATTTGTCAATGACTTCACAAACCGTATGGGAGTTGCCCGCGCCGCTTTCCACTCACGATGTGCGCGTGGACGACGACACCGTCATTACGCTGCGGCAACACGGAAATCCGTCCGGCCCGCGGCTCGTTCTGAACCACGGCAACGGTCTTGCAATCGACCTGTATTACCCTTTCTGGTCGCTCCTGACCGACGATTTCGACCTGATACTCTACGACCTCAGAAATCATGGCTGGAATACCGTCAGCAATCTCCGAAACCATAATGTTCCAACATTAGTGCAGGACCACGACACGGTTCTTGAGGCTATCGACCGTCACTATGGGACGAAGACCCAAATAGGTGTATTCCACTCGATTTCGGCTCTGGCGACGCTGCTGTCACCCAACAAGGGCAGCAACTTTGCTGCGCGCGTTCTGTTCGACCCGCCGCTATGCAAGCCCGGCCGGAGCTATAAGGATTTTGAAGATATAGCAATCCGCCTGGCCAAAATGACCCGCCGACGCACGAATCGCTTTCAAACCCCGCAACAAATGGCGGAGCTTCTTACCCACGCACCACACTTCCAGCGCACGGTGCCGGGGGTATTCGATCTGTTTTCCAGAACAACCCTGCGTGAGCGGGCGAACGGAGAGGGGTATGAACTGCGCTGCCCTCCTGAGTATGAGGCGCAGATCATAGACTACGCCACTCCCTTTGCCGTGCTCGTGGACTTTCAGTCGCTTCTGTGTCCGACGAAAGTCATCGGGGCTGACCCGACCTTGCCATTCTCATACTTGCCGTCGCTCGACCTGAGCGATGTCTTCACTGTAGATTATGACTTCTTGCCTGACGCGACGCACTTTCTTCTTTTGGAACAGCCACAGGAGTGCGTCAAGACAATGCTGGAGTTCATCGAGCCGATTATCGCCGGCTAATTCGACCCATCCCTTGAGGTGGCTCGCCAATCCAAGCCGCCCTTAGGCTTCGGCCCGTACCGTCACGATGTCCATCCCATGATACTTCTGGTGGCGCACCGATGCGGCATAATGACGCAGCAGGCGGAACGACATTTCCCTCTCGTCCACGCTTTCGTCCTCGTCGTTCAGATACGCCAGACGGTCCTCCAGGTTCTCCTCGCCCTCCAGCGCCGAGACGAATTCCATCTCCACCGCTCCGCCCTCGGGACGCGCGACTATGATCAGGCGCGGCGTCTTGTCAGCCCCCATGTCCGCGGGGTATTCGTTACCCGGCTGTAACAGGCTCGACAGCGTCTCTTCGCCCGCCGAACGCAGACGCTGGGTCGCTGCATCGCTCCAGCCCATATCGGCTGCGACTTCCTGCATGAAGGCGTCAATTCGTGGCAGGTCGGAAAAGTCCAGCTGAGTCTCCAGCCGCTTGGGACGCGCACCGGTCATATTCAGGAAGACGGTAAGCGCCATTGCCGTTACCGCGCCAGCTGTTATGCCATTCCCAAGCAGCACGCCCCACGGATGCCCCAACAAACCCTCAAGAATGTTCTGTTGTTGTAGCCCGGCACCAATCGCGAACGACAGGCCGACCACAAGGGACTTTTGAAGGTCGAGTCCGTCCCGCACGATAGTCTGTAATCCCTCGACAAAAAATATACCTAGCGCGGTCAAGAGGAATGCGCCCACCACTGGGCTGGGTATGGTGAGCAGGGCCCCCGTTAATTTTGGCAGCAATGCCAGTCCCAGGAGGATGACCGCTATGGCGTACCCAACATTGCGGGCGGCGACCCCCGTCATGTTCACGACCGATGTCGTGAATGACGAATAGGACGATGCAGGCGGCGTTCCCGCAAGACCCGAGAGCAGAATGCCTAACCCATTCGCGTAAATCGAGCTCTGAAGCAGTCGAAAATCGGTCGCTCTTGGTCTGCGCCGCGACACCCGTTGAATCACCACATTATCACCAATGCCCTTGATCGCCTGCACGAGGGTGACAATCAGGAACATCGGCAGCAGTGCCCAGAACCCGGCACTCGGTGTCAGGTCCAGCCCTTGAAAACCGACTTGGGGAATGCCGATCCACGGTGCGGTGGACAGCCGTTCCAGGTCATACACTCCCAACAGCCCGGCAGCAACACAGCCGGAAACGAATCCGATCAGCATGGACCACGGACGCCAGCGCCGCGGCGCGCGCAGCACTAGCGCCGTGGATACAATCAGCGTTACCGCAGCCACGCACGGCCCGGCGAATGCCGGCGCGCCCTCCGGTACTTCGTTGAATCGATCCAAACAGAACGGTAGCGTAATCACGGCTATCAGCATCAGGACCGTACCTGACACGGTCGGCGTAATCACGCGCCGTAATTGCGGAAGCCATGTCGCCACCGCAAAGAAAAAGAGCGCGGAAACGACCATTAGGCTCGCCAACATGGCCGGTCCGCCCTCATCCAGGGCAAGTACCGCTAACGGGATGTAGTTGGGCGTAACTCCCGTAACGACCAGGTGCCCGGCGCCCAGTCGACCTATCCTGGAGGCTTGCAGCGCGGTGACTATCCCTACGATTATCAGCACGGCGAACATCGCCCCCATGAGATACTCTTCGCCCTGACCGGCCGCCAGAACGGTAACGACCACTACCGAAATCGTGGGTGGGAGCATGAGCATTATGCCCTGTATGCCGACGACGAAGGACGATAGTGGCGGGCACTTCTCGTCCGGCTCGTAGCGGATGTGTTCGTTTAAGGGGGCTGATGCCAAGCGGAACCTCCCAAGTAGGCTTGCCTGCTTTGTCGCTGTTTCTGCTTTCTGCCACAGTGAGCGACGGTGAGTGTACCCGATGTTCCGAGGTTGCGTCAAACTGAACCGCTCCCCGCCGCCAATATCACAAAAGGCTAGGCAACTCACTCGCTATATGGTTAATTGCCCCCCATGGTCTCGCGCCTGTTCTTCTGGTTGCTTTCGGCACTCATCCTGACTCTTGAGGCTGGTCTCTCTGCTGCTGAAGAGACGAACAACTCCCGGAACCGTACCTGGAAAACGGTCGCCGACCTCTCTCCACAGGAACGTCAGCAGCTGGACCTTGCGGTTGACACTCCCCGCCATCCACAGGTTCCGTATCTGCCGGCTGAGCCCTATCCTTTTACACCGCCCTATACGGCTGAGGAGATGGGTTATCGGGTCATGGAGTTCACCGCACGGCCGCGTTGGTCGGCCGTGTTTGCCAGGGCGTGGTCGTCGATTTCCACCCAGGGCGTGCTCCTCAACCCGGGTAGCGCGATCAATTTTCTGGCCTATAACTCAAGTGCGACTGGTGTGGAAGCGGAACTCGCCCTCAAGCCTGGCGAAGAACTCTACCGCGCTCTCAGCCAGAGCACTGCCCCCCCAGCTGCAGAAGGTTCGCAACGACTCTCGATTCGCTATCGCACGGATAAAGAATTCATCAAGAAGGAAGAACGGTTTCGGTACTCACCGACCACGCGCCGGGTGCGTCATGACGCGCCCCGCCGCCGACAGGGGAAGGTCCCCAACATGGCGGTCACGCCGGACGACAGTTATGGACGCGACGCCTGGGAGTTTTCTTGGCGGATACTGGGTCTGGATACCCTACACCAAACCGTGCGCTTTCCCAAGACGCGACCCACCATCATGTTGCGGAATGGAGAGACCGGTCAGTTTCAAGAGCGGCAGACGGCTGAGCTCAAGCTGATGGGAGACAGCTATCGATATTATACGACCGAGGGCGGGGTCAGGTGCTATGTTGTAGAGGCTCGGGCTCGTCCCGAATGGTTGCCCAATTACTATGCCCCGCGACTCCTGTTTTGGCTGGAGGAACACTCTTTTTTCCCCCTGCGTACTGAGCAATATAGTCCCGCCGGGAAGCTCATCCTCATCGAGGTGAGACTGGCTGAGATTTTTAATCCAGATTTGGGAGAGCAGGGATATGGCTCGCTGATTACCCTGTTCTGGGCTGTTGCAGATGACCTGATGACATATTTTGTGAACGACAGTCACCGGGTAACCGCCTGGAATCCTCAGGAGGTCGCACTGTTCTTTAGCCCGGATTTTATGCGCCGACAGTGGGCCCTTGATACTTCCGTCAAGACCCAAGCCCAAGTGCCTTTCCCCGAACTCTTTTTCTTACGACCTACCTTAGAGGAAGAGAAATTTCCCGAGGAGCGCCCGCTCCAGATCCCTGCTGAGGTTGTAGCTCGTATCCAGGCACAGGAGGCAGCCGGACGGCTGGTGTTTGGGGGGAGCGAGCAGGAGCGTTGAGGCTCCCCGCCAGCCTAACAGTCAAACCCGACGCTAGAGGGACGGGCTTTGCCAACCGCCAAGATTCGTCTCCAGATACTGGGCGACGGCCAGGGCGACATCCTCACGCCAGGGATGGGCGACGATCTGGACCCCAATCGGCAGCCCCTCGGCAGACATTCCACAGCGCACGACCGCGCCCGGCCAGCCGGTCAGATTGTGGGCGAAGGTGTAGGTAAAATCCGGGCCGTCGGGATCGTCATGGCGCGTGGCGGGTGTGGCGCTGACAGGACACAGCAGCACATCGTAGGGCTCCATAAACGCCAGCATTTCACTCCGGTAGACATTCCACCTGCTCATTTCCTGGGTGAACTCCGTGAGTGATACAGGCTGAGCCGTTTGCATCCAATCCAAGGCGGAAGACATGCGCTCAGTCCCGGCTGCGTGGATGAGCCGACGTATCCAGGCTCCTCCATCCGCAAGATAGAGACTGTACCACAGTCGCTCTGCGTCGCTCACACACTGCGGCCGATTTTCTGTGACCGAGACGCCATGATCGGCGAGCACATTGACCGCAGCCCGGACGGTGCTGGCGGTGTCCGGGCTCGGGGATTTGATCCCGTTGTCCGTGAAGAAGGCGACCCGTAGATCCTTCACGCTCACGTCTTGGGGGTCTCCCAACGGGGCTGGCACAACCGCCGGGTCGTGCCCATCCGGACCGGCAATAATGGATAAGGTCAGGCTCAGGTCTTCGACATGTCGCGCCATAGGGCCAATCTGGGTGAAGGCATCCAGGGCGCCGACATCAAACGAAATGGCGTGCCCGGTGCGGGGCACGCGGCCCGAGGTGGGTTTGATACCGGCAATACCGCAATAGTGGGATGGCATACGAATGCTGCCGCCCGTATCGCTCCCCAGGTCGAGCGCCGAGCCGCCCGCCGCAAGAATCGCCCCAGCCCCCCCACTACTGCCCGCGGGCGACCGCTCCACATCATACGGATTGTTTGTCCGGCCATAGACATCGTTATCCGTAATCCCCGCCAGGGTGAACTCCGGCGTATTTGTTTTTCCCAGGATGATAGCTCCCGCGGTACGCAAACGCGCCACCACTGTGGCATCGTGCTCGGGGGTAAAGGCGGCTCGGCCCGTTGTCCCCCAGGTACTGACCATGCCGGCGGTGTCTAACGAATCCTTGAGCGTGATGGGGACACCGTGCAGTGGGCCGAAGCGTTCTCCCCGCGAGACGGCTTCGTCGGCTGCACGAGCCTGTCGCCGCGCTGCTTCGGCCTGAAGCTGCACCACGGCGTTGAGCTTTGGATTGGCTGCTTCGAGGCGGGCCAGATGTGCATCCACCACGGCAACCGAAGAGACGAGATTTGTCCGAATAAATCGAGCCAGCGTTGTAGCCGAAAACGAGGTCAGTTCCATGACTTTCTCCCTCCGTTAGCGTCCGTATACGTGGCAGCGTCTCGTTCGCGCCGCTCAAGAACCATACAGAAATCGTGAAACTCTTTACAGAAGTAGTGTACGAGAAGTGATTTCTGGTGTCGATGGTGTTATCAGGTAAGAGTGGAGGAGGGGGAGTCGCGGGGAGTGCACAGAGTCCTTACGAAGCGAGGAGAAAATGAGCGACCGTGACCGTGAAATTCGGGAGATGCTGGACCGGGCGTGGCGGAAGGAGGAGCAAAAGCAGCGTGGCTTTCTGACGCTCTCAGAGAACGATATGCGCCTGCTTGAGGATTACTATGCGGCCGGCCTGCCGTATGGCAATACGCCAGAAGGCTTTAATCGGTGGTTAGAGGAACGCGGCTAGGCTCCATGTCCAATCGTTTGAAAAAATGGGGGCTCCCGGAGAAGCCCCCAACGCATGGAGAGAAAGGAGGGCAGCAATCAGTCTGAGGCTGCATCGGTCGCGATTTCAGGTTTCACATCGATTGGAATACGTCTCGGCTTGACCTCTTCCGGGAATGGTACCACGACTTCGAGCGTGCCGTTCTTGGCCCTCGCTTCGATTTTCTCCGCATCTATGTCCTTCGGCAAAATAAACGACCGGGCAAACGATCCGTATGAACGCTCTTGATGGAAGCATCCGCCGTTCTTGTCCTCGTGCTCTGCCTTGCGCTCACCCTTGACCGTCAGTCGGTTGCCGTCCAGCGCAATCTCAACATCCTTGGGTTCCACCCCGGGTAAATCCGCTTTGATATGCAGCCGGTTGTCGTCCACATAGCTGTCAATCCTGAACGACGCTTCCGAGGGCATTCCAGTGCGTACCCCTGGCCAGCCGCGGGAAGAGAAAAAATCGTTGACAACAGATTCCAGATCATGTCGCCAGGGATGCATCGTTCCAAACGGTCCTCGCCATACACTCAATTCTCGTCTCATTGTCTCTACCTCCTGTGAGTTTGGGTTGTTGTCTGACACAAGACAAACGTAAGGACGATCGACCACGAGTCAAGGGGTCACAATAAAAATTTTGACTCGTTCGTTCAGGCACATTATCCCTTCCCGAATACGATGAGGGCAGCTTAGCGTGGTCCCGACTTTCTTATTACCTGTATGACCGTTCGCGTGCTTCCGGACGGTTGGATACGCACGGAGAGCGGGCGGCGGCGTGGTGCAGTGGTTTTCGTATAGACGACTGTTGAGTGAATAGATTTATGCCCCAAATGCGCCTGCACTTCCTCTAGGGCATGTCCGTCCTCAAGCAGATGGGCGGCAATGGAATGGCGTAAACAATGACTGTGGCGTTTCGACGGCGGAAGCTTGGCCTGCTCTGCGTACAGGCGGAAGAGTCGATCAATACGCTGTCGACTGACCGGACGCGCGTTCCGCGACGGAAAGAGGTAGGGCAGGGCGTCCCTCCGGTTTTGCAGATACGCTCGGAGCAGACGCAGATACTCTGCGGTTAACGGTTTCTCTCCGGCGACGCCGCCCTTGAGGCGTGGAATATGAATGCGACGGGTACGAAAATCGACGTGCTCGCGCAGTAAGAGGCCCACCTCAGAGGCACGCAGTCCGAAGGCGTACATGGCGGCAAACAGCGCACGGTCGCGCTCGTCTGTGATCTGGGCAAATAACCGCTCAACCTCCCGACGAGTCAGCGTCACATATTTCGCGCGAGGCTCCTGCTGCCGGGGTTCCGCGCCTCGAACGGAAACGCGTTCTTGGCGTGAGACTTTCGTTTGCAGTTCTCGGAGATAACGGGCGACACTTTTCCCCTGTCGGGCGGCTTGCTGTGCGGCAAGCTGAAGGAGCTTTTCTTGTTGGCCGAGGTCGTCTCTCACAGGGTCTTCTCGATCATGCTAATGAACGGGTCGGACTACGGAATCCCGAGCAGTTTATGTGTTTGCAGACTGAGCCGCCACCGCGGGTGATCAAGACAGTATTGCAGCGCCAGTTGGGTATTGCGCTCTCGCTCAGGACCATCCATTGGTTGCAAGAAAAACTCCTGAAAATCGAGTTGATCAAAGCGCTCTGGTTCAGCACCGGACTGGGGAAAGACGAGTTTCAGTTCACTGCCATGCCTAAGGGTGAGGGTCGAGCCAGCCTTGGGACTGACACAGATCCAATCAATGCCCGGCGGAGGAAGCAGCGTTCCATTTGTCTCAATCGCAATCTCGAAGCCTTCTGTGTGCAGGGCGTCAACAAGCGCGGCATCAAGCTGGAGTAAGGGTTCGCCGCCTGTACACACGACAAACCGAACACCGTGAGGGGCCCGCTGGGTCGGCCAGGTAGCAGCGACGGCCCGAGCCAGGTCGCGGGCAGACGCGAAATGTCCCCCCCCGGAGCCATCCGTCCCAACGAAATCGGTATCACAGAACTGACAGACCGCCGTAGCTCGGTCCCTCTCCAGCCCAGACCATAAATTGCATCCGGTAAAACGACAGAAGACCGCCGGCCGGCCGGCGTGAGCGCCTTCGCCCTGGAGGGTATAAAAAATTTCTTTGACTGCGTAGCTCATAAAAAAAGAAAGGGACGCCAAAGACGTCCCTTGTCGGACCCGGAAGAGGAAAGAGGGGAAATATCCGCGGATACAAGACTCTCGGGCTTACCTTCTCTTCCGGGCGACCTTCTTCGCTGCCGTCTTCTTCGCTGCCGTCTTCTTTGCTGGGCCGAGAATAGATTCCTTAAACACTTTTGCCGGCGTGAAGGCAACCTTTTTCCGAGCCGGAATGGTAATCACCTCCCCGGTCTGCGGGTTGCGTCCCTTGCGGCGCTTCAACTGACGGAGCCGAAAGGTCCCCAGGTTGGGAATTTTCAACTCTTTGTCTTTTTTGACCGTCTTTGTGATGAACTCCACAAAGGAATCCAGCTTGTCGGCTGCCGCACGGTTCGAGGCTTCCCCCCACGTCTCACCAAGTTTTTTCACCATCTCGGTCTTCGTCATGCTACCAACCTCCTCACCCGATCGGGTTCTACACTACATCCCACACCAGAAGTCGAGAGGTCTTGCCACGAAGCGCCTCCGACTCACCATTTACTTGTCTACTCCTCTACTAATCGGTCACTTCTTCTACCCGTGTCCTCCTCTCACCCTCCTTCCACAATCACAACGTGAGATGTCCGACCCCAGGCAGAAATAGGAAAGGCAAGTCTCGCATTCAGAGCCGAATCCATCTCTTCAATTTTTATCCATCAGGCTTGGGAATGTCAATAAATTCAGGCAGAAACAGCCGTAATCTACCGATACATCTCGACCAGTTCGATCATGCCGAGAGCTTTGAGCGAGGAAAACAGGCGGCCCTTCACCTCGCGAGCCGTTCCAAGTTGAACAACCTCCTGGGTGAGAGATTGGGCGTCGGTATAGGAGAGCGAACGAATGAGACGTTTGATAACCGGGACAAAGAACGGCTCCATACTGAGCTCATCCAACCCGATACCGAGTAGCACAAGTGTACACAGCGGGTCGGAGGCCATTTCTCCGCACATGCTGACACGTTTCCCGGCGTGTTGCGCGGCGCGGACGGTAGTGGCTATGGCATTCAAGACAGCCGGATGGAGAGGCTCATAGAGAGAGGCGACCTTGCGGTTATTCCGGTCTACCGCAAGCAGATACTGAATGAGGTCATTCGTCCCAATACTAAAGAAGTCCACTTCCTGAGCGAGCCGATCTGCTAACCAGACTGCCGCGGGTACCTCAACCATCATGCCGACTGGCATCGACGGGTCGAACGGTTTTCTCTCTCGTTGTAATTCATCCTTTGCCTGCGCCAGCAGGTTCTTGACTTGGAGCAGTTCCTCTACGCTGGAGATCATGGGAAATAAAATGCGAACCGGCCCATGCACTCCGGCGCGTAAAATAGCACGCAACTGCACCTTAAAGAGGTCAGCCATCTCCAAAGAGATCCGAATCGAGCGCCAGCCTAAGAAGGGATTATCTTCTTGGGGCAGCTTCATATAGGGCGGATATTTATCGGGTCCGAGATCCAAGGTGCGGATGGTTACCGGTTTTCCCTCCATACCAGTTAACACCCTTTGATACAGCGCTAACTGGGTCTCTTCGTCCGGGAAATCGCTATAGGTCAGGAACGGGACTTCGGTCCGGTAGAGCCCAACGTTTTCGGCTCCGTGGCGCTGGGCAAAATCAACGTCGCTCAGCAAGCCGACATTGGCGCCGAGCGCAATACATACCCCGTCCTGCGTCTCTGCGGGGAGGTCGTGAATTTCTTCGAGATTCCGGTTAAACGCGCGATACTCGCGGTCAAAGCGGCTATACTCACGGACGATTTCGGTGCCGGGATTCACATAGGCCACCCCGGCATTCCCGTCCACAATCACCGCATCGCCTTGCTGGATAACGGCAGCGTGCTCGACCCCAACAACGGTTGGAATTTCAAAGGACTTCGCCAGAATAGACGTATGTGAGGTTGCGCCACCGTTGGCGAGGACGACCCCCTTCAGCTGACGATGATCCACTCGGCAGAGGTCAGATAGAGAGAGATCGTCCGCCACGAGAATCAGATTCTCCCCTTGTGGTCCGCTCTTCTCCTCTAAGCCGAGCAGATGGCGGAGGACACGCTGGCCGATATCGCGCACATCGGCTGCCCGGTCACGCAGGTGCTCACCGCCTGTTCGCTCCAGCGTCTCGACATAGCCTTCCGTGACTTTCTTCAGAGCGGTATCTGCGGCATAGCCATCCTGAATCTGCGTTTCAATTTTCTCGATAAACATCGCATCTTCCAGCATCATACGATGCACATCAAAAATCGCCCGGTCGATCTCTGGCAGGCGCTCTTGGACGCGTTCCTTGAGCATATCAATCTCTTGAATCGATCGCGCCAGAGCGGCGTGCAAGTGCTGGCGTTCGGCATCCGGATTGTCCGTGCGATGCTCTTCAATCGCGTCAAGACGAACAACCGGGTGGACAAGGTGGGCTTGACCGGAGCCGATTCCCGGCGAAGCACTGACTCCGGTCAGGCGTAAACGGCTCGCCCGCCCCGGCCTCTGTGTTTGCTGTGCCCGCCTGCGCTCATAGGCGCTTGGGCGTTGAATGGCCGCCAACATGCGGGCCCGATAATCCTGACGCTCTCGCTCCTTTGTTTTGAGCGAGTCCTGTGTACGGGCTTGCACGATGATGCCCGTAACCTGGGTGGCAATCGTTTTGAGCAGCCGGACCTCTGCCTGCGGAAAACGGCGACGACTTCGACTCTGGACTATGAGCACGCCAAGGATCTTATCCTTGGCGCTCATCGGAAGGCCCAGAAATGAATGGAAGCGCTCCTCTCCGGTTTCTGGAAAGTATTTATTCCGTTCGTGCGTCATGGCATCAGGGGCGACAACGGGTTCCTGTGTTTCAATTACGAGGCCCGTCAGCCCTTCATGTTTGTCCAGGCTGACTTTCCCGACAGCCGTCTGATCCAAACCAGTTGTTGCCCAGAGCGTCAGCCGCTCCCCCTTGGAATCTAGGAGATAGAGCGAACAGACGTCGGTCCCCATTCGCTGGGCAATAATCTGGGTAATCTCCTGTAGTGTGCCTCGTAAGTCGTGAGCGTGAGAGGAGAGGGCATCAATATCTTCGAGCAGGTGGAGCCCGGGTGGCTGTGCAGATCGCGGTTCTGGCCGGACTCGTCCCTCGGTCTGTTTTTGAACGGCAGTTTTTGAAGATTCACTCATAAAGTAAGGGGTCACATTCTATCGAAGGCCCTGGAGAGCCACAAGGCACGGGTTCCCCCGCGGTCCCAAGGCTGGCAGGCTGGAGGCCACAAGACCCGAATGGGTGCGGTCGTCTTACAGATCAACTTGGTGATTCAGCGGAGCATGCCCGTGTCCAATTCGGAACCCGGTGGAGATCGCGCGAGTCACAAAGTCTTTCGCATGCGCGACCGCTGCCTCGACCGTTTCGCCTTTGGCAAGCTCGGCCGTGATCGCGGCCGAGAAGGTGCATCCCGCTCCATGCGTGCACACTGTGTCTATTTTCTGACAGGAGTAGGCCCGAAAAGTGTTGCCGTCGAACAGCAGATCACAGGCGTCTTCTTCGAGATGCCCACCCTTTACCACCACATAGGTCGGTCCTAAGGCTTTAATACGGCGGGCCGCCTCTTCCATATCAGACCGCCGTGCCACTTCCATGCCGGACAGCAGCCCGGCCTCGTGTAGATTTGGTGTCACCACAAACGCCAGTGGGAGCAGTCTCTCGGTCAGCGCCTGGCGGGCATCTGCTTGGAGAAGGGCGTGGCCTCCTTTGGCAACCATCACCGGGTCAACGACCAGCTTCCCGACACCATATTCTTCTATCTTGCGACTCACCACCTCAACGAGTGGAATGGATGACAGCATGCCCGTCTTTGCGGCCTGGATTTGCATATCACCGAACACGCTATCGAATTCCTGGGCGACAAAATCAGGCGGGAGCTCAACAACGGCCTGGACACCCAGCGTGTTTTGGGCGGTCACCGCGGTCAGCACGCTCAGGCCATATACACCGCGCGCCATAAAAGTCTTGAGATCGGCCTGAATACCGGCCCCACCTCCACTATCCGACCCGGCAATGGTTAAGGCTTTCGGGCGTGTCATGGCCTTAGTGTCTCGTACACGCGGTCTACAGGAAATGATGCTGGCTAGGGGAACACGCGCAACTCGCCGGTGTTCAGCCCCTGACCGGTGGAATAGCGGCCTGCTTTGAGCTCATCAATGAGTTCCCGTGTGGTCGAGAGGGGACGCTCGAAAATGGTGACCGCGCAGCCAATGGAAGAGGCGGAGTGGCTGTCACTGCCTCCAATGCGCTTGCACCCGACATGCTCGGCCACCGCCTGGGCGTACCGATTTTCTTCCTCCGAGCAGGCCCCGTTCACCACCTCAATGGCATCTACATATTTCAGCACTTCGAGGGCTTTACTCCCGGACGTAGGATCGGCCTGGTCGATCGGGGCGGTTTTATGGATAAACTGGAAGCGGGGGTCGAGCTTATAGCGAAACGGGTGGTTGGCAATCAGAAAGCCGTCAACCTCATCGATAATGCGTCGTAACTCTTTGACTTTATAGATACCGCCGACATAGCGGTCGAGGCCAAAGGCGCCGATGTGGCCCCACTCGGTCGTGACCTCAATCCCCAGAAATAAGGTCACCCCACGTTCACGGGCGTACTCCTCGATTTCCGGGTCCGTCCAGGCATTGTCGTGTTCGGTGATGCAAATCCCCTCTAGGCCGATGGTGTGCGCTTGGTCGATCATCAGCAAGGGGTCAAGATTGCTGTCAGAGCTGCCGCGTGTCGTATGAACGTGGAAATCAATCCGCATGGTTTATGATAGCTCCCGTTTCGTCGGCCGCCTCTCTATACCGTCTTCTGAATACGCAGGCAAGAGTGCAATCCAGCGTCCCCGTCCAGATTGGGCTGGACTTTCTCATTCGCTTCCTTTTGTTCTCCACCCGGCCTATGCTACAGTCCGCTTACCTCAGCTATGTCACTAAGGCTATTCCATCAGGAGGGGAAGCTATGAAACGACCATTAGATGGCGTCCGCATTATTGACTGGACGATTTGGCAACAAGGGCCGGTCTCAACCATGATGTTGGCTGACCTGGGCGCCGAAGTCATCAAGATCGAAGAGCGCGTCGGAGGGGACCCGGGCCGAGGCGTGTTGAGTATTGCTGGGGCGTTGGTTGGGGCGACGAGTGGCCCGAATTTCTACTTTGAGGCCAATAACCGGCATAAGCAGAGCCTCACTCTTGATCTCAAAAACCCCAAAGCTATAGAGATTGTCTATCAATTGGCGGAGAAATCTGACGTCTTTGTTCAGAACTTCCGAAAAGGCGTATCCGACAAGTTGGGCATCGGCTACGAGGCGCTCTCTCAGCGTAACCCCCAAATCATCTACGCCAGTGCAACCGGCTACGGCCCGTTCGGACCGGATTCCGGTGAGCCCTCCTTTGACTATATGGGACTGGCGCGCTCGGGCATCATGACTGCGGTGGGTGAGCCTCAGATGGAACCCCTCAGTATTGCCGGTGGCATCGCCGATCAGATGGGCGCCATCATGTTGGCCTACGGAGTCATGGCTGCGCTCCTGGCGCGTGAAAAATATGGCATGGGTCAGGAGGTCGATATCTCTCATCTGGGCAGTATGACCGCGCTTCAAGGGCTCAATGTGGCGTGTAAAGCCATTCTCGGCAAGGAGTTTAAGCGCATGCCACGCGCCGCAGCGCCGAGCCCGCTGTGGAACCATTACAAATGCGGCGATGACAAGTGGATCTGTCTGGCCATGCCGCAACAGGATCGCTACTGGTCTGATTTCTGCAAAGTGCTGGGCATTGAGCACGTCCTGGACGACCCCCGCTTTGCGACCATGGGAGACCGAGCCGACAACGCCAAAGATTTGATTCCCATGCTGGATACTGCGTTTGCCTCTCGGCCCCGAGACGCCTGGATGAAGGCCCTCAAGGAAGGCGGAGACTTCATTTACACGGTCGTCAACACTATTGCTGACTTGCCCACCGACGAACAGATGCTCGCCAATGAATATATTGTCGATTATGAGCATCCCAGTATCGGCAAGACGCAGTTGGTCGGCGTTCCCGTGCGCTTAAGCAAAACCCCGGGCGACCCCAAAGGCGCGGCTCCGGAGTTCGGCGAACACACCGAGCGCATCCTTACCGAGCTGCTCGACTATTCGTGGGAAGATGTGGCCAAGTTGAGAGAAGATGAAGTGATTTAAGAAAGGGATTAGGGTCTGGGGATTTGGGGTTGGGGCCCGCGCAACTGAGGACAGCAACACCCGACTGAAACTACGCCTGGCTCTCAAAGACCTGGAGCGATGATCCTTACCTTTCAACTCCTCCCGCGAGCACCGTATTCCTTCGACCTGACCGTAGCCCGCTTCCGGCGTTTTGCGAGCGAGAACGTCGACTTGGTCGTAGGCAAGCAATACCAACGCCTGCTCGCGGCCGGTCGCCAACTGGCGCTGGCTACGGTGACGGATGTTGGCACGCTGGCCAAGCCGAGGCTGACGGTGGAGTTGCGCAGTCCATCCAGGGCCACCCTCAAGCAGGCGGCATTTCATGCCCAGCTCCGTCATATTCTGTGTACCGACTTTGATATCAGACCGTTTTATCGCTTAGCACGTCAGGACGAGATGCTGGCGCCGCTGGTAAAGCGCTTTCGTGGGCTGCGTATCACCTCCAGCCCAACGCTGTTCGAGGCCCTGGTCATGGCGGTCCTCTCACAGCAGATCAACCTCACCTTTGCCTACTCCATTAAAAAAGAACTGGTTGAGGCATTTGGTCGTAAATGGCGTTACAAGGGGTATACGTATTGCGCGTTTCCCGAGCCGGTGCGGTTTGCGAGCCTGAGCCTAGAGACCCTACGCGGCTTCCGGCTGAGCCATGCCAAGGCCAGTACGCTGATCCGCCTGGGCGAAGCGTTTGCCTCTCGGGCTTTTCAGCAGAGCGAAATCGCTCAGCTTTCAGACGAAGCAGCGATTGAAGCCCTGATCCAACTCAAAGGGATTGGTCGCTGGTCGGCGGAGACTGCACTGATGCGTGGCCTGGCCAGGTCCGACGCGTTTCCGGGCGGCGACCTGGGAGTGGTCAAATATCTTGCCCAGGGCATGTTGGGCAAAAAGGAAAAGGCAACCGAAGCCGAAATGCGTGCCTTTGCCGAGCGTTGGCGTCCCTATCGTGGGCTGGCCCTTGTCTATTGCTATGCGGAGCTCACCCGGCGTCGGGCCGCGTGACCATCGGCGGTATTGTCAGGCTCAGAACATACCCGAAATTTTGCCGCTCTCATCCATCCGCATCCCGGCTGCGGCAGGTTTTGCGCCCAGGCCGGGCATGGTTAGCATGTCCCCGGTGAGTGGGACACAGAAGCCGGCCCCGGCCGAGAGGCGGATTTCGCGCACGCTCAGCACGAAGTCACGCGGCCGGCCGTAGCGTTTTGGGTCGTCGGACAGGGACATCTGGGTCTTGGCCATGCAAATGGGCACATGGTCATATCCCAGGTCGTTGATCCGTTTGAGGTCGGTGCGCGCGCGTGGCAGCAGGGTGATATCCGTCGCGCCGTAGACTTTTTGGGCAATGGTCCGAATCTTGTCCTCAATCGGCATTTCTGTCGGATATAGAAAACGCTGTACCGGAGCCGGTCCGTCGCAGGCTTTCACTACCGCCTCGGCCAGCTCCAGCCCGCCTTCTCCTCCTTGGCCAAACACGTCAATGACTGTTGCCTCTACGCCCAGGGCTTTGCTTTCCTCTACAACCAGTTGCAATTCCTCCTCGGTATCGGTGGCAAACCGATTCACCGCCACAATCGGCCGGAGGCCAAACGCGCTCAGACTCTCGACGTGTTTGGCCAGGTTTTCCATGCCCTGCTTCAGGGTTGACAGATCGGGTGTGTTCACATCTGCCACCGGCGTACCGCCGTGCATTTTGAGCGCCTTGACCGTTGCGACCAGGACCACCGCGTCGGGCCACAGATCGGCCTCGCGGCATTTGATATTGAGGAATTTCTCTCCACCCAGATCAAACCCGAAGCCGGCCTCAGTCACGACATAATCGGCGTAGCCCAGGGCCAGTCGCGTGGCGAGAATACTGTTACATCCGTGGGCGATATTGCCGAACGGCCCAGCGTGGATGAAGGCCGGTACGCCTTCCACGGTCTGAACCAGGTTAGGCTTGAGAGCGTCTTTCAGAATAATGGCCATCGCCTCCGACGCGTGAATTTGGTCCGCGGTGACCGCTTCCCCCTGGGATGAATAGCCCAGCACAATACGTGACAGACGCTGAATGAGGTCCGCAGGTCCATTCGTCAGAGCCAGAATAGCCATGACTTCCGATGCCGCGGTGATATCAAAACCCTCTTCACGCGGGACGCCCATGAGACGCCCGCCAAGACCCATCACGATTTGACGCAACGCGCGGTCATTCATGTCCATGACGCGCCGCCAGCGAATCTGACGGACATCCAAATCCACCGTTCGGTGAAACATGGCGGCGTCCATCATAGCCGACAGCAGATTGTGCGCGGAGCTGACGGCGTGAATATCGCCGGTAAAGTGCAGGTTGATATCCTCCATGGGCAGGACTTGAGAGTGACCCCCTCCACAGCCTCCGCCTTTCACCCCAAAGACCGGCCCCATTGAGGGTTCGCGCACCGCCACGGTTGACTTTTTCCCCAGACTGGTCAGGGCTTGGCCTAGGCCGATCGTCGTGGTGGTCTTGCCCTCACCCGCAGGGGTTGGGTTAATGGCCGAAACAAGAATCAGCTTGCCCTGGGTCTCAGCGGATGCGCCAGAGAGCGCTTCAAGCGCGATTTTCGCCTTCACGCGGCCGTAGGGCTCAAGGTATTCTGACGGTAACGATAGCTGCGCGGCGATTTCTTCAATCGGCTTCAAGCGGACGGACTGGGCAACGGCAAGGTTTTGGTCTCGGCTCATAAGGAGTGAACGTACCCAGCTTTTTTGTCTGATGGAAGGGTACGTTTACTCTTTTTCGTACGGTTCCCTTTCCTCACAGCATGGCCTCGCCTTGAGGCAAACGCAGGAACTGAAGAGATGATCTCATACAAAACTCGGGCATTCGACTATCACAAACGACGGCCTGCGCTCCTGACCAGCAGGACACCGCGTGCTATGCTAACCCGAGCGCAGGAGCTGACATGGCAGAACACTTTTCCTCTCGTCGTCGTTTACTGAATCTCGCCCTCAGCCTGATGGTGAGTGGGGGTTTTCTGTATCTGGCGTTTCGCAATGTTCAACTCGCTGAATTAGGAGTCGCGCTCGGTCGGGTGCAGGTTGGCTGGCTGTGCCTTGCCGTTGTCGTCAGCCTGCTCATCATGGTGCTGCGCGCCTGGCGCTGGCAACTGGAACTCCGTCCCCTCGAACATGTGCCGGTCGGCCGGCTGTGGGTTGTGACCTCGGTCGCCTATATGGCCATCAACCTGCTCCCGGTGCGCCTGGGCGAGGTCGTCCGCCCCTGGCTCTTATCCCGCCGCTCTCAGGTATCCATCTCAAACGTGATTGGCAATCTGGTGGTCGAGAAGATGATGGACTCGATTTGTATCGTCTTCTATCTGCTGGCTGGCTTGCTGCTTATTGAAAGCCTGCCTGTGTGGGTCCGTCGCGGCGCTTTGGTGCCAGCCGTGATTGCCGGTGTCTTCGTGTCCGTAGTCCTGCTGTTTTGGTGGAAGGGCGAGGCGTTTGTTGATCGCTGGGTACTCCGCCTGCTCCCGGCACGCTTTGGCGACCGGGTCAAAAGCATTCTGGCCGCTATCACCGACGGGATGCGGATTCTGCCCAATCCCGGCCTGCTCCTGGCCGTCTTTGTGGTCTCTTTGACCGTCTGGTTTCTGCCTATTGTGTCGAGCTATATCATGATCCGTGCCTTTGATCTGTCCGCTCCTTTTAGTGCGGCCCTGGTCATTTTCATTTTTATTAGCTTTGGCACGGCGCTGCCGAACCTGCCGGGCATGATCGGACCGTATCAGTATGCGTGTCAGCTCGCCCTTGGCATCTATGGGGTGAGCGACGCTGACGGCCTGGCCTACGGCTTAGTCCTCAACGCCGTTCAGTTTCTGACCTTGATTGGCCAGGGGTTAATCGCCCTGCCCATTGCCGGGGTGAGTTTTGCCGATATTCGACAGGCTGGTGATCGGCTGGCGCAGCAGAGGGAGGACGCGGGCTAGGATACCAATTCTCCCCTCGGCTGGCGGCGGCATGGTGTCCCGTCAGAGCCAGATTTTCCCCGGATTCAGAATACCCTTTGGATCAAAGACGTGCTTGATGCCCTTCATCAGCTCAAGCGCGGCACCGTGTTCTTGGGCAACATATTTCTGGCTGCCGAGCCCAATACCGTGCTCGCCTGAAGCGGTTCCTCCAATAGACAGGACAAAGGCAACAATCTCATCTTTGGCCCGGTTGGCAATGGCCCAGCGCTGTTCGTCTTCTGGGTCTTCACGCAAGAGAGCGTGCAGAATGCCGAGTCCGGCGTGACCAAAGGTGTGCAAGACGGTGTCGTGCCGCTCGGCAATGGCATAGCTATGGTCAACGACCTCAGGGAGACGCGAGACGGGAAAACCCATATCCGTGCGAATCGTTTTGGCGTGCGGGTTGAGAGCCTGAATCGCGCGGGTCGTGAAGTGGCGAATCTCCCACGGATTACGTCCGCCGGGCAGGACAATCCGCTCGCCCTGCTGCTCTTTACACAAACTCTGGGCTGTCTCGAACACTTCTTCGACCGCACTCTCGGAACCGTGGACCTCAAGAAACAACGAGGGCCGCTCGGTGAGCCCAAAATCCTGAAAGCGGTTGAGGGCGGTGATGGAACGTTGGTCAAGAAACTCGACCGCAGCCAGATCGACTCCGTAGCGCATCATTGCCGCGATAGCCGTGACCGCTGCTTTTTCGGACGGAAAGGTAAACGCACCTTGTTTCCGCCCCTGCGGTAGACCGACCAAGGAGAGGGTCAGTTCGGTCGCAATGCCCAACGTTCCCTCAGAACCGACGAGCAGGCCCAGCAGATGATAGCCCGACGACGTTTTACGGCTGCGCGTTCCCAGTTCAAGGACCTCGCCCGTACCGGTCACCACGGTGGCGGCTTTGACATGATCGCGCGTCCCACCGTATTTGACCGAATAGATACCGCTGGCGTTATTCGCCACCATCCCGCCAATCGTTGCCACATCGGAACTGCCGCCGGGCGACGGCGGGAAAAATAAACCAGAGGCTTTGAGCTGGTCATTCAGATCGTTGTAGACAACGCCGGGCTGAACCGTGACCTGAAGGTCCTCTGCGTGCACATTCACAACGCGGTCCATCCGCGAGAGGTCCGCAACGACCCCGCCCCGGATCGGAATCGGGTTACCTTCCAAGCTCGACCCCGCTCCCCGTGCCGTCAGCGCCAGCGCCTGCTCATAGGCATAGCGTACGACCCGGCGAACGTCCTCGGTCGTCTGTGGCCAGACAACCACCTCTGGCAATGTCGGTGGACAGGCAGACTCGTCGTGTGAGGCCAGCTCCAGGTCGGCGGGCCGGGTGGAAACCTGCTCCGAGGAAAGCAGCGCTATCAGATCATCTGTGAGAGACATCGGCTTACCCGAACGGTTGGTCAATGGTAGCAGAGAGCAGTCCGTCATCGCGACGTTTGGGTCGCATGTTCTGGGCCAGAACCTGCTTGCGCAAGCGGATGGACAGCGGCGTGACTTCGACCAATTCATCCGCGGCAATCCATTCCAGGGCGTCTTCCAAATCCATGTCTTTATACGGAACGAGGCGAACCGCTTCATCTCGTCCCGCAGCGCGGACATTGGTCAACTTCTTCTCCCGACACACGTTCACATCAAGGTCCTTGTCGCGGGCATTCTCTCCAACCACCATGCCCTCATACACGCGGGTGCCGGCCGGGATAAAGAAGACCCCCCGCTCCTGCAAATGAAAGAGCGAATAGGGAGTAGCCTGTCCCTCACGGTCGGCAACCAGGGCGCCGTTACTCCGGTTCTGGATTGGCCCCTGCCAGGGGGCATAGCCGTTGAAGAGCGTATGCATAACGCCCGTCCCGCGCGTCTCCGTCAGAAAGCGCGACCGAAAGCCGATTAGACCACGCGAGGGAACGGAGAACTCCAGACAGACCCGGCCCGATTCCGGGGGAGCCATGTTTGTCAGGAATCCTTTGCGCTGAGCCATGAGCTGAGAGACCTGACCAACATAGTCCTCCTGGACATCGATGAAGACCAACTCCATCGGTTCCTGGAGTTGACCCTCACTTTCTTTCACAATGACCGTGGGCTTGGAAACCTGGAGTTCGTAGCCTTCGCGACGCATAGTCTCAATTACCACCGAGAGCTGGAGCTCGCCCCGCCCCATCACCCGAAAGGCGTCGGGGGAGTCGGTTCCCTCCACGCGTAGACTCACGTTTTTATGCATCTCGGCAAAGAGCCGTTCGCGGAGACGGCGCGACGTCACATATTGCCCTTCCCGACCCGCCCAGGGACCGGTGTTCACCCCAAAGATCATGGCCAGCGTTGGGTCATCAATCTGAATCGTGGGCAGGGCCACCGGATTATCACTATCGGAGATCGTCTCTCCGATCTGAATCTCTTCAATCCCGGCCACTGCCACAATATCGCCGGCCTGCGCCGACGCGATCTCGTGCCGTTTGAGCCCCTGCCAGCTATACAGTTGGGCAACTTTACATGGCACGCGGGAGCCATCGTCGCGACACAGCGTATAGGCTGCCGTGCTCTGAAGCTCTCCTTGGATAATGCGCCCGATAGCGATCCGACCAACATACTCGTTATAGTCCAGATTGTTCACGTGGAACTGCACGGGACCGGCCAGCGCGTAGGACGGGCCGGGCAGGGCCGAGACAATTAGGTCAAAGAGCGGCTGAAGATTATGCCCCTCTTCGTCCAGATCGCGTTTGGCAATCCCGGTCCGGGCGTTGGTGTACACCACGGGAAAGGCGAGTTGCTCGTCTGAGGCATCGAGATCGATGAAGAGGTCATAGATGGCATCCAGCACGGTAGAGATCTGCGCGTCCCGCCGGTCAATTTTATTAATGCAGACAATCGAGGGCAGCCCGGCCTCCAGGGCTTTCTTCAGGACAAAGCGCGTCTGGGGCAGCGGACCTTCCGAGGCGTCCACCAAGAGCATGACTCCGTCAACCATGGCTAGCGAGCGTTCAACCTCGCCACCAAAATCCGCATGGCCCGGCGTATCGACAAAATTGATTTTTACGCCGCGATACGAGAGTGCCGCGTTCTTGGCCAGAATGGTGATGCCGCGTTCCCGTTCCAGTGCAAACGAGTCCATCACCCGCTCGGCCACCTGTTCATTGTCCCGAAAGGTGCCGCTCTGTTTGAGCAGGGCGTCAATAAGGGTGGTTTTGCCATGATCGACATGGGCGATAATGGCGACATTTCGAATATCCTCACGCCGGGGCGTGCCGTTGTGCAAAATCCTATCCTCCATACACGTTTACTTTTCCCCTATGAGTCGGGACTTCAAGGCATACTCCTGAGAAGCCGTAGCAGGTCCAGATTACTCACTTCGTTGTGTTCAGCCGGCACGGCCAAACCAGAACGGGGGCGCCAAGTAGGATCATAGCCTGTCGTCCTGGGTCATATCGGCCTGTATCGCTAGTACCTCAGAGCCCAGCTCGCGTGCGGCCTGGTCGAGCTACTCCCGGTTGTAGGCACAGCGCGCAACTTTCATTCCTTCTTGGATAAAACTCTCCGCAATAGCGCGGCCAATGCCATAACTCGTCGTCGGTGATGATTGCCACACGGTCCTGTAAACCAAAGTTCATAGGTCCCTTCTCACGGCGCCGAAGGCGAGACTGCCCAAATTGATTGCGCGCCCATTGTCCTGGCATTCCGGAGCCTGTCAAGAGGAAAAATGAAAATCAGTCCGGTGTCCGCAGCGCGGTGGCGTTGCGCGCCTGGCCGAGGAAGCGCAAGATGTGTCCGAACGTGTACCGGCGCAAGAAAGCGTTCCTGCTGTCATGCAGGAGTGACCATGTGGGGCTGCGGTTGTTATGCTGAAAGCTGTCTTTTTTGATTTTGATGGAACCCTGGCTGACGATGGGGCAACGATTGATCAGGCCCTCAAGACTGCGTTTGCGGTGATATGCGAGCGCTGGCCGGACCTCAGTGCGGCGGTGCTTGAATCAGCCTATCGTGAGATCTCCGACCGCGCCTGGGGAGATTATGATCGCTACCTGCGTCCCCTGGAGTCAGCGGAGGCCATGCTCGCCTCCCTGTGGCAACAAACCCTTGAAAGATTTGGCCATGATGACGCAGAAGTCACACACGCCGCGGCCACGACCTATTGGCAGAATCGGTTACGCAACTGTCAACCGTATCCCGACGTGCTGCCCTTTCTCGCAGACCTGACCCAGCGCTTTCATGTAAGTCTGCTCACCAACGGCGCGCCCAGCATGCAGCGGGCCAAAGTAAAAGCGGCCGGTCTCCAGGCGTATTTCCGCGATATATTTGTCGGCGGCGAATTTGACCAGGGCAAACCCGCTCCTTTTATCTTCTCCGCCGCCCTCAGGGCTGCCAATTGCCGTCCCGAAGAAGCTGTGTATATCGGTGACTCTCTGCTGCACGATGTCGTGGGCGCCCGAAAAAGTGGTCTGCATAGTATCTGGCTCAATCGGAAGAGGCAACTCAAACACGAGGTCCTGCGAGCCTATCAGGCTGACACTCTCGATCAGTTGGCCCAGCCCGATTTTGAAATTACCCATCTCTCGGCGTTGCCAGCCTGTCTCGACCAACTCTAGGGCCTGTCCGGACTGTTCTCTTCCGCTTCTTTATACCCTTGCTCGAACAGCCTCCCACTGATAGCTGAGGCACTGCGAGCCAGAAGAGACCGGCATGGAAAAAAACGCCTATAAAATCCTGTTGTTCAATTATTATCGGGATGCCGAATTGCGCGGGGCCGACTTGATTCTGCGGCTGATCAACCTTGCGGAGAACCAGAACATTCAAGAGAAGCTGGCCCGCCATTTAGCGGATGCGACCAATCATGCCTGGCTCTGGACCGAGCGTATTCTGGCGCTCGGCGGCGAACCCATGCGGATTGATAATGGCTACCACCGTCAACTCCGGCGTAAGGCTGGCCTGCCGGCGAATTTCCTTGATCTGCTGGCGCTCACCTGCGTGGTGGCCGAACGAGCGCATAAACGGTACACGGAACACGCTGCTCGGCCCGATGTCGCCCCGGAGACGCTCAAGATTCTGCACGAGATGCAGGCAGACGAGAAGGCACACCTGACCTGGATCACGGAAAAGATCGCTGAACTCGAAGCCAAAGAGGGCAAGGAAAAAGTGGATGCCGCCCTCCGGCACTATCGGGAGATCGAGGCGGCCGTTTTCGCCGACATGCAGCAAGAGGAACAGCGCGCCCTAGCCCAGGTTGGGCCGGACGAAACCAGTTAGAGACTGCGCGCGCCGCTCAAATCCTCTTTTTCTGATTTGCCACGTAGTCGACCAGGAGATATTCCCCCAGATTGTCCGGGCGGGTGTAAAAGGCGCGGCCGCGATTCATCTTGGTCATTTTGTCCACAAAGGTGCGCAGGCTCGGGCTGTCGTCGAGCATGAAGGTATTAATCGTGACCCCCCGCTTGGTGACTTTCTCCACCTCTCGTAGAGTCTCCTGAGCCGCCCGCATACTGATCCCCCCAAAAGACAGGGGCCATTCGCAGTAGAGCCGACCCCGCGAAAAATACGCAGTGGGCTGGCCATCCGTCACCACAATGATGTGTTGATTATGACTCGGGTGGCGACGCAGCAGGTCCCCGGCCAGCCGCAGGCCGTCCTGGAGGTTGGTAAACGGGTCGCCCATATTCCAACTCGCCTCGGGCAGGTCTTTGATCTTGAGTTCCACGGCCCGGGTGAAAAACCCGACAATCGAGAAATAATCCCGCGGATAGCGAGTGCGGATCAGACTCTCCAACGCCAGCGCGACCTTTTTCGCCGCTCCGAAGCGACCCTCCCAACTCATGGACCAGCTCATATCGAGTAGGAGGACGGTCGAGGTGGTGGTCGTGTGGTCGGTATCGAAGATCGTGAAATCCCCCGGCTGGATAGACACGGGGACGCCAGGGGTCCGCTGGATGGATTTTTTGAGCGTCCCGACCAGGTCGAGATGCATCGGGTCGCCGTACTGATACGGTCGGGTTTCGTCCATTTTGATCTCGGCCATGCCACGATGGTCGGTGGCGTGTGAGCCGTTCCGGTCGCGCAGCAGATTGGTATAGATGTCTTGCAGAGCGAGTTGGCCAATCCGCCGCACGCCCTTGGGCGACAACTGCACCCGGCCCTCGCGGTAGATCAAAAACCCGGCTTCTTCCAATAATGACTGCATCTGCTGGAGATTCTGGAAGTCCTGGCTGGCGGCCTGGCCAATCAATTCCTGGAGTTGGTCCGGGTCGATCTTTTCCGGCTGTCCGGACAGCAGGTTTTGCTCCATCTCCTGGAGCTGCTCCATTTCCTCCATCAGCTCCAACGCTTCCTGATAGCTGAGCGGGCGCGGTCCGTTGAACAGATCGTTGAAACGGCGCTGAAAATTCTCCAGCGATTGGATATTGTCAAACTCCTGCATGAGTTCGTCAAACGCGGCCTGGGCGGCCTCGTCCTCGAACTCATAGTTCGACAGCTTCTCCATTTTCTCGCTCAGGCGTTGCGGCAACTGCTGGAGAAACTGCTCCTTCTCTTCGAGTTCGGGCTGCTGAGGTCGCCGCTCCTCCAGCGTACGCTGCTCCTGGTTCAGAATGGAGTCCAGTCGATCCTGCATCTCATCGAGCGAGGAGCGCATATTGGACTCGCGGTAGCGTTTACGCATCTCTTCGCGTAGGTCGCGCACGAGGTCGTCCAGGCCCTTGAGCTTGTCGTCTTCCTCCCCGAGACCCTGGCGCATGAGCTGCTCCAGCGCCTTCTGCATATCGTCCGTCGAAGACAGATGTTCGGCCAGCTCTTCAAAGATTTTGTCGGCCGACAGCCGAACACGCTGGCTGCCATCCCAGTCGGTATAGCGAATGGTGATCATGTCAGTCCGAAGGCACGGTCACGGAATGACGGGATCATAGAGCAACCCGTTCGCCTTTACTATACCCGCAGCCTGTGGCGGGGCGGAGCAAAGGGGCTTACCGCAGCCTGACTCTTCTGTACTTTTGAATTGACATTGTCAGATATAATATTATTATTTCTGACATTCGAGGTATTCTATGAACAACAATCCCTTGGCAAGTCTCGAACAAGAACTGCCTGCTCCTAATGTAGGGGCACGCTTGCGTGTCGCACGTGAAACGGCTGGCCTGACTCAGGCCGATGCAGCGTCCAGCATTGATATCGCGCGCACGACGCTGGTCGCCATAGAGAAGGGGCAGCGTCGGATTCGCGCGGACGAACTCCAAAAGCTGGCACGTCGGTATCGCACGTCGGTCAACGCCCTGCTCCGCCACGAGTCAGTATCTATTGACCTCGTCCCTCGCTTCCGCAAGCTCAGCACGGTCAGCGACCACGCTACCGATAACGCGGCCCGGCTACTGACGGACCTTGTTCAGGCTGAGGTGGAGCTTGAAAATACGCTCGGTATCACGCGCCCTCGAAATGATCCTCCAGAACGGCCGCTCATGCCAGGCGATGTCCACGCCCAGGCTGAAACCAATGCGACCGAACTGCGGCATTGGCTCGGATTGGGATTGGCGCCGGTCCGCGACTTGGTGAGCCTGCTTGAATTGGACCTCGGCGTGCGCGTCTACGTGAGGCCGCTCGACTCTCAGGTATCGGGCTTGTTCGCCTATGACGAGGAAATCGGCGCATGCATGCTGCTCAACGCCAACCATCCGCACGAACGCCGAACCCAGACCGGAGGGCATGAACTCGGGCATTTCAGCGCAAGTCGTAAAAAGCCCGATGTTCTGCATTTCAATGAACGGGAAAGCTCGCGCGAAGAACGTTACGCTCATGCCTTTGCCCGTGCCTTCCTGACGCCAGCTCATACGGTTGGGCACAGATTCCGGGACCTCACTGCGGGTGCATCCTACCTCACCCGCCGGCATGTCATCCTGCTCGCCCACACCTTCGGCATCTCGCGTGAGGCAATGGTCCGGCGGCTTGAAGAGCTTGGCCTGACCAAACCGGGGACCTGGGATTGGTTCCAAGCCAATGGCGGAATCACGGACGAGCAGGCTCGTCAGGTTCTTGGCGACCTGGCTGCCGTTGATACGGGTAAAATGGAAGCGGAGCGTCCCACGACGCTCCGCCTGAATCTGCTGGCTGCGGAAGCCTGGCGGAAAGGTCTGCTCAGCGAGGGCCAACTCGCTCGTCTTTTACGCCTGAGTCGGGTTGAACTGCGTGAGATTCTAGACGACGTGGAAACCGAGGAGGTTGAGGCGGATGGAATGTCGAAGCTGCCTCACTGATTCTACGTTGCCCGTTGTTGCTGACACGAGCGTCGTTATTAACCTGAATGCAACCGGATACTCGGCAGCGATTCTGGATGCCTTGCCCAACCAATTTCTTGTTGTTGAGGAAGTTTCTTTTGAGCTTGAGGTCGATAGCAGAACCGGACGCAACGATGCGGAGGCACTCTCCGCGCTGGTAGCTCAGGGAAGTGTGGAGCTTGTCAGGCTCGGAGACGCCGGGACACAGCATTTCATCAGTCTCGTATCCGGCCCTGCCAACCAAACCCTTGATGACGGTGAAGCGGCGACCATCGCCTACGCACTGGAGCACGGCGCGACAGCCCTCATAGACGAACGCAAAGCCATTCGGATTTGCGCCGAGCGATTCGGAGAGCTTTCGACAGGCTGCACGGTGGATATTTTTACGCAGGATGACGTCCAGAGAATCCTGACACGTGACACACTCGCCGATGCTGTCTTCAATGCGTTGTATCAGGGCCGGATGCGTGTCCCCGATCATTATGTTGGGTGGGTCGTCAACCTGATCGGCGAGGAGCGCGCCGCACAGTGCCGCTCGCTACCAGCGTCGGTCCGGTCGGCCGGATCGTAGCGCTCATGAGTGTGTCAAGGCCGCTTATCGGTAGAAGGACTACAAAGGAGAAAGTGTGAATATGAATTACGTCTTGATTGACCTGGAAAATATACAGCCGGAACACCTGAGTGTTTTAGCCGGGCAGAACTTCAAGGTTCTTGTCTTCGTAGGTCAGAACCAGTCAAAGATATCATTTGACCTCGTATCCGCGGTTCAGCATTTAGGGAAAAACGCCGAGTACATCAAAATTCAGGGCAACGGACCAAACGCCCTTGATTTTCATATTGCGTTTTACATTGGCCAGTTTTCCGCAGAAAACAGCGATTCTCATTTCCACATCATTTCAAAAGATAAAGGCTTCGACCCGCTGATTAAGCATCTTGAATCAAAGAACATTCGAGTACACCGGCATAAGGCCATTAGTGAGATACCTCTTCCAAAGCCTGCAAAAGCAAAAAAAGCATCCGCTCAAGGTTCAAAACCTGTGAGTTCAGCGCCACAAGAAGAGCGCCTTCGGAAAATTGTTGATTTCTTGATTGCCCGAGGCAATGCAAGACCCAGAAAATTGAAAACTCTTTCCAATTCGATCAACGCGCTGTTTTCCAAGAGCTTAGGAGAGAGCGAGCTCGACGCTCTTATAGACGAACTGGTCAAGCGTGGCGTCGTTATTGTCAGCAGCAATAAAACCAACGTGAGCTATCAGTTGAAAAAGTAATTATTGAAGCGCTTCCCAATCGTGACACAGGATGGCCAAAGGAGAGGCCGTATGGCCAAGACTGAAATGATCTGTGCCCACGTAGAACCGGACTTGAAGCAGGAGGCTGAAGAAGTCTTCTCAAGGCTCGGGCCCTCATCAACCGAAGCCATCACCTTGTTCTATCGGCAGGTAGCCTTGCAGCGCGGCCTCCCGTTTGAGGTAAAGACCCCCAACGCTGAGACCTGCGAAGCGTTGCGAGAAGTACATAGCAGAGAGGGCCTGACCGAATACACGGACCTTGACCAATTCAGGGCCAAGGACGAACAAGCAATGCGTGAGGGAGCTTGTGAAGAGACTGACCTAGCACGAACCAACGGGGCGTTCTGGAGTGCAGGTGTTCAGCTCGCAAGAAATCCTATCCTGGGACGTGTGATACACATTCCCAGGAATCAGCGCTCGCCAGACGTGGGGGGCCGCTAGGCCGAGGCAAACCTACCTCGCCGCTCAGCGGAATCCACACAAATAACAGAGCTGCTATCCGTTGGAGTGAGATGAGGTAGATATCTGTCCCTTGGATGCCTTTGGATTGTCAAATGGGCGAATCAAATATAAAACCCAGTTTTATTTTAAGGGGTTCTCGGAAAAATATAGGAGGGGTCTCCAACCCAAACTCAATAAAATCAATCGCTTATTGAACCGCCGACATCCCTTGTTTTCGTTGTCAATCCTCCCCGGACTTTAAGGAGAGCATACGCAGTCCAGATGTTGGGCTCAAGTGCCATGGAGCAGCGGGCGTGTCCCAGCCGGCGGCCTGGAGTTTGGGCACGACGAAGGTGCGGCAGGTGTCGGCTTCGGTCAGCACCACGGGTGCGCTTTCTCACGGGTCGGCACATCGCCGGAGACAGCGGCTAGGCGCGATAGGTCTGGCGGCCGCCCTGGCGCTCTTTGTTGAGCTTCTGATGCAGATGCAGGCCTTCCAGGATGAATTCGGTGGCCGTGGAGATGAAGCTCGGCTGGCCATCAACCCCTAATGCGGCCAAGCTCTCCTGGAGCCCTTGAATATTTTGGATGCCCTCCGCGTATTGTTGAGACGGCATCATATCCGAAATTTCAACGCCCCCGCCGTTCGCGAAATGGTCGATGACCGGCTGTAAACTTTCGACCCGCATGTATTTGTCGAAGACTTTCTGGACGGCGCGATTGACCAGACGCTCAATCAGGTCTCCATCTTTCTGCTCTTCGCCCATGTATTCCAGCTCGATCTTGCCCGCGGTCGAGGGATAGAGTGCGTACAGGTCGCTGATGCGCGGCACAACTTCGCTCTCGCCCAGGCGCACGGCCCGCTTCTCCGCATTGCTGATCACGCTTTCAAAATTGTTAATCGTCATGCGCACGCTCACCCCGGACGACTGATTGATTTCATTGGAATTCCGGGCTTCCATGGTGAGCTGGGCGCAGATCTCCTTCATGAACGGTGGAGTATGAAACTCCAGGCCGTCGTGATCAAACTGGACCGCTTCCTGCTCCATAATTGAGATCTCTTCCTCAATCGAGCGCGGATAGTGGGTACGAATCTGCACATCAAAACGATCTTTCAGTGGTGTGATAATGCGTCCCCGGCTGGTATAGTCCTCGGGGTTCGCACTCGCCACAATAATTACATCGAGCGGCAGTCGGACCTTGAAGCCCTTGACCTGAAAGTCCTGTTCTTCCATCAGATTGAACAGGCCAACCTGTACTTTTTCGGTCAGGTCGGGCAATTCGTTGACCGCGAAAATGCCGCGGTTCGTTCGAGGGATCAGGCCGTAGTGGATAGTCTCCTCGTCGGCTAGATAGCGCCCTTCGGCCACTTTAATCGGGTCCACCTCGCCGATGAGGTCGGCAACGGACACATCGGGCGTGGCCAGCTTCTCGGCATAGCGCTCGTCACGTGACAGCCAGTGGATTTCAAGCGCCTCTCCGCGTTCTGCGGCTAAGCGGCGGGCTTGCGGAGAGATGGGGGCCAGGGGATTCTCCGGAATCTCACTATCGCGGATGGTTGGCACATAGTCGTCCAGCAGGTCGGTCAAGCCCCGGATCACCCGCGATTTCGCCTGCCCGCGTTCACCCAGAAAAACGATATGATGCCCGGCCAGCACCGCATTTTCAATCTCCGGAATCACGGTCTCGTCATAGCCGATAATACCGGGGAGCAATTTTTCCCTCGCGGCGAGCATACGGATCAAATTCGCCCGCATCTCTTCTCGCACAGGAAGAACCTGATAGTCTATTTTCTTGAGGTCACCAACCGTCTGGACTTCACGACGGAGCGTTTCAATTGGAGTCGTCTGTTGCACAATCCTGCCTGCCTTTATTCAGAATATTCCCATCCGTTGTGTATCAAGCTGCACTATCTGGAATAGGGCTCAGCCACCTGCCCGTCAGCGGGGTTGGGTCGGATAGGCGGGAACGACCCTGGTCGGATACGTTACGCGCCTCAGTCTAATCTGCCCGTATCTGTTTCAGGCTTGGTCTCCGTCTCGGGTTCGGCTGCCGCAAGAGGCTGACCGTCAACGCGGAGGCGTAACTCTTTCCCGACCTTAAAGAGTGGCACTTTTTTGGCCGCAACTGCGACGACCTCCCCAGTTCTCGGGTTCCGACCTTCCCGCGCCGGGCGCTGTTTGACAATAAAACTGCCGAATCCGCGGATTTCAATCCGTTCCGTCCGTGCCAGGGCCTTGGTCATACTGTCGAATACCGTATTGACCATGACCTCGGCATCCCGTCGTGAAAAACGAGGATAGCGCTGGGCGACTTCCTCGATCAGGTCTCTTTTGGTCACGTTCCCATCCCCCATCAGCAAGCCTTATGATTTCTGTGGATCTCCGTCATCCCGGTCGAGACGCAACTCTTCTCCCAAGATATCCTCAAAAGAGAAGCGCGCTCCTTCTCGCTCGCGCTTGAGGTAGGCCTCCATTTCCTCTCGCTCTTCACTGCGGCGTAAGGCCTTCACGCTCAGTCCCATTTTGTGTTCACGGGGATCAATATGGATCACCTCGGCCTCAACCAGATTGCCGACCTCAAACAGCGACGAGGGCTTCTCGACTCGCTCCGTTGAGAGCTGAGAAATGTGAATCAACCCTTCAATACCGTCGGCCACTTCGACAAAGACACCGAAGTCGGTCACACTCGTGACTTTGCCGTTGATCCGACTCCCCACCGGATGTTCTTGTTGCAGGGTGACCCAGGGATCGGCGACCGATTGTTTAATCCCGAGCGAAATACGCTCGTTTTCCACATCGATACCGAGAATAACGGCGTCCACCTCGTCACCTTTTTTAAACAGCTCCGAGGGGTGCTTAATCTTCCGGGTCCAATGCAGGTCCGAGATATGCGCCAAGCCGTCAATCCCTTCCTCGACCTCAATAAAGACACCAAAATCGGTAATACTTTTGACTTTACCGTGGATGCGGCTGCCCACCGGGTGGGTCGCCCGCACCGTCTCCCACGGGTTCGGCGAGACCTGCTTGAGCCCTAGAGATATGCGACGGTGAGCGGGGTCAAGGTCGAGAACCACGATTTCGACCTGATCGCCAACGGAGAGCAGTTTAGAAGGGTGAGAAATCCGCTTTGTCCACGACATTTCGGAGACGTGCAACAGGCCTTCCACTCCCTGCTCCAGTTCCACAAAAGCCCCGTAATCGGCCAGGCTCACGACTTTGCCCTGTACCCGACTGCCGGGCAGGTAGCGTTCTGCGACCGACCCCCACGGATCGGGGACGAGTTGTTTCAAGCCCAGTGACACGCGTTCCTTTTCCGCGTCAAACTTGAGTACGACGACCTTAATCGTCTCCCCGGCTTTAATCATCTCAGACGGGTGACCGATCCGTCCCCAGGACATATCGGTGATGTGCAGGAGGCCATCCAGCCCCCCCAGATCAACAAAGGCCCCGTAATCCGTAATATTTTTGACGGTGCCCTCAAGGATGACCCCTTCATCGAGCACCTTCAGCGTCTCTTCCCGGAGCGCGGCGCGTTCCTGCTCCAGCACTGCCCGGCGTGATACGACCACGTTGGAGCGGGCCCGATTGTATTTGAGGATGGCAAATTTACCTGTTTTCCCCAGGAATTGATCCAGGTCGCGGATGGGGCGAATGTCAACATGAGAGCCCGGTAAAAACGCAGCCACGCCAATGTCGACGCGCAGTCCGCCTTTCACCTTGCCGACAATGGAACCATTGACGGGCGTGTGGTTGTTGAACGCCTCCTCAATGTCTCGCCAAATACGGAATTGCTCTGCTTTCGCTCGGGATAAAACAATCCCCTCTTGCTCAGAGTCAGCCGAGTCAAAATAAACCTCGATTTCATCTCCCTCACTGACCGTGAGCTGCCCGTCACGTTGGCGAAATTCAGCCAGCGGAATATGTCCTTCCGATTTATAGCCAATATCAATCGTGACAAATTCTGGTCCGATGTTCACCACCCGGCCACGGACGATCTCCCCCGGTTGAACCGAGCGCATGCTTTCTTCAAACATCTGACCGAAGTCTTCCCCAACACCTTTGCCCGGCTGGGCTGGTGCTGCGGGCGCAGTCTCGCTGCCGGTGCCCGTTGTCTCTGCCGACGGGCTCTCGTCTGCTGCCTGGCTCTCAGTGTCAACGTTCCCTGCCTGGGTCTGCTCTTGGGTGGTGGCCTCGCTCTGCGTTGGCGTCGTTTCTTCAGCGTTGGGCTGTTCGTTATGTTCCATGTTATGGTTTACCCCCTACGAAGCTCCCGTACATCGCCTTTGCATACTCTCCTCGTGGCGAGGTTGCAAGAGCTACGAACCCGGCTTTTCCTTTTTGCTTTCAATACTTGCATGGGCATGGACTAATTCGGCCATGCTGTCAACTACGTCCGCTTGGGTTAGTGCGGTGGTATCGATGCGTATAGCATCAGCCGCGGGTCGGAGTGGAGCATGGGCACGTTCGCTGTCCCGGTGGTCTCGTTCCGCCATCTCTCGCAGGGTCTGCGCAAGCGAAACATTGGTCTCTCCCCGTTGTTGCAGCTCGGCATAACGCCGTCGTCCTCGTTCTTCGATCGAGGCGTCAAGAAATATTTTGATATCCGCATCCGGAAAAACAACCGTCCCGATGTCGCGCCCCTCAAGAATGGCCGCGCCGGTCCCTCCGAGCCGACGTTGTAGCCCGAGGAGGGCGCGGCGGACCTGCGGCTGAGCCGAAACCTCTGAGGCCATCTGACTCATTTCCGGGCGACGAATATCCTCCGTAATATCCCGATCGTCCAAAAGCACACGCGTGTCCGAGAGCGTAATATCCGCCGCGTCACATAAGGCCGCGAGGCGCTCGCCGTCGTCCGGACTCACACCTTGTTCCCACGCGAGTAAACCAATAGTCCGGTAGAGGGCTCCGGTATCAATATAGCGATAGCCGAGCCGTTCGGCCAAAAGACGACTGACTGTACTCTTGCCTGCACCAGCCGGACCATCGATGGCGATGATCAGACCCTTCTTCGTCTCCGCCATTAGCCTGTCCCTAGCCGCACTCCGGTCACCTCTTGGACCAGGCGGTAATATCCGGGAAAGGAAATGGCAATGCACTCCGGCTCCTGGACAACAACGCCCTCGTCCGAACCGAGTCCGGCTACGCTCAACGCCATCGCAACGCGGTGATCTCCCTGACTGTGGATCGTTCCGCCTCGCACATGGCCTTGCCCAGCGATCACCAGCCCATCCGGCAGTTCTTCAACCGTTACGCCGAGGGCAGCCAGGGCGATGGCCAAGGCGCGAATGCGGTCACTCTCTTTGACGCGCAGCTCTGCGGCCCCACGAATGACGGACGTGCCGTGGGCAAACGCCATCGCCACGGCAAGCATAGGCAGTTCATCAATGGCGCGGACAATCAGCTCACCGTCAACTGTTATCCCACGCAAGGAGCTTGAGCGGACCACCAGGTCTCCGACGGGTTCTCCGCAGACGTTGTGCGCATTGTGTGTCTCGATCTGGGCTCCCATTGCGCGAAAGATATCCACTATCCCCGTCCGGGTAGGGTTGAGTCCAATCTGACGAATACATAACTCCGAATGAGGTAGTAGGAGGGCTGCCGCGATAAAAAAGGCTGCGGAAGAAAGGTCACCAGGGACATCTACATCCCGGGCATGCAGCGGTGTGCCGCCTTCAACGGACACCGTTCGTCCCTGCACCGCAAGCCGCCCGCCGAATGCGGGTAACAGGCGCTCCGTATGATCGCGGGAACGTTCAGGCTCTCTAACCGTCGTCCGCCCGGTGGCGTGCAGACCGGCCAAAAGGATGGCGGATTTGACCTGTGCGCTTGCCACGGAACTCGTATACGTAATACCGGTGAGGCGCCCACTCTGTCCTGTAATCCGTAACGGTGCGCAGTGCTGTCCACCCTCATTCTCAATCGTGGCACCCATCATCTGTAGGGGTTCAATGACTCGCCCCATGGGGCGCCGCCGGAGCGAGGCATCACCGTCCAAGCGGGAGGTAAAAGAACACCCGGCCAGAATACCGGACAGCAGGCGCATCGTGGTGCCGGAATTCCCACAGTCGATTGTAGCGTCCGCATTGCTCGGGGGCTGGAAAGCATCCCAGCCGCGGCTTTTCACGATCACCGTTGTGTCGTGTCGGGTGATGTCGACTCCCAACAATTGGATCGCCTGAATCGTCCGTAGATTATCCTCGCCCAGCGAACAGCCCTGGATACAGCTCTCTCCTGTGGCTAGGGCCGCAAACAGGACGGCCCGGTGACTGATGGATTTATCGCCCGGCAGGCGGATTTCGCCCCGTATGCCGTGAGGAGCGGGAGGGACCGTCACCGATGGTGTCATGTCCCCAAAAGAGTAAACGTGTCCAGCATCTCGTGTCTAGTGGAGAACACGTTTACTCTTTTTCGCGCAAACGAGTCAGGCGCTGACGCTCCTGGCGGGCTCGCGTAATGTCCGCCGAGAGCGCTTGTCCGTCCCCCTCAGCCACGGCGGCTTTCATCTGTGTCAGAGCGGCTTCAAAATTGGAAATCGCGGCGAGCAAGGCGTCGCGATTCTCAAGACAGATGTCACGCCACATTTCGACGGGACTGGCGGCCACCCGAGTCAAGTCAGCAAACGCACTACCGGCATATACAAGCGGGTCGACTTGGTCCGACTGTGGCGGGGTCGAGCGCGAAAACGCCTGAAGGAGGCCATTCATCACACTGAACGCAATGAGATGGGGCAGATGGCTGACCTGGGCGAGGATACGGTCGTGGATCGCAGGGTCCATTTCTTCGACGCGCATACCAACACCTTCCCATAAGGCCCGGACCCGCGCCAGGGCGTCGGCATTGGTCTTGTCGGTCGGCGTCAAGACACATAAGCGTCCCTCAAAGAGGGTTTCAAAGGCCGCTCCAGCCCCGGCATGCTCAGTCCCGGCGATAGGATGGGCGGCCACACACGGCAGCGAGTCGGGGACAAGCGATTCGAGTGTGGAAACGACCGGCGCTTTGACACTGCCGGCATCTGTTACAATACAGCCTGGCGAGAGATAGGGCAGAAACTGCTGCATGGCCGGGCCAGTCGCCTGGACGGGAACGGCAAGCAGAACACAGTCGGTTCCCTGGGCCGCCTCGGCCGGATCGAAGGTATAGGCATCAATCAGGCCGCGGTCGAGCGCAATTTTTAGATTGGCTTCAGTCCGACCAAAGCCAACCACTTGCTCAACCAGTCCCCGCGCTTTGGCCGCCAGTCCGAGTGAACCACCAATCAGACCAACCCCGACGATAAGCAGACGATGAAATAATGGTGACATAGCGTGTGAGGTGCAGGCTATGCCTGCGCTTGTATCTTCTCCATAGCTGCAATAAAGCGTTCGTTTTCCTCGGCCAAGCCCACACTCACACGGGCGTAGCCAGGATAGCCATAGCCCTCCATGGGCCGAATGATAATACCCTGGGGCAAAAGCTGTTGCGAAACGCCGGGACCCACCTTGACTAGGAGGAAATTCCCCCAACTCGGAGCGTATTCGATACCCAGACGGTCCAACTCTCGACGTAGATAGGCCAGTCCTTGGCGATTGTTGTCCCGGGTACGGCTGATGTGCTCGGTATCGTCAAGCGCGGCCAACGCTCCCACTTGGGCGAGCGTATTCACATTAAAGGGCTGACGGATGCGGTTGAGGGCATCAATCACTTCCGGTGAGGCAATGCCATAACCAATGCGAACGCCGGCCAGGCCGCAGATCTTGGAAAAGGTGCGCAGGGTGATGAGCACCCGCTCATCCGAATGGTAGTCGAGCGAGTCGGGGTAGTCCGGGTCGTCGACAAATTCAAAATACGCTTCATCAACCACAATCACCACGCTCGGTGGCACCCTCTCCAGAAACGCCTCCCAGTCCGTCCTGGCGTAGATCGTGCCGGTGGGATTATTGGGATTATCCAAAAAAATAATGCGCGTGTCCGCTTCAACGGCTCGCGCCATGGCGTCCAGATCAAAGGCAAAGCCGGTGTGCGGAACGGTAATTGTGCGGCCACCGGCCGCGTGCACGCACAGATGATAAATGGCAAAGGCGTGCTCAGCGGCGACAATCGATTCGCCCACGCGCAAAAAGGTGCGCACGATCATCTCGATCAGTTCGTTCGAGCCGTTACCGATGATAATCCGTGACCGGTCCAACTCAAGTTTCTCAGCTAGGCGCTGCTTGAGATAAAAGGCATCGCCGTCAGGATACAGATTGAGCTGGGGCAGGACCGCACGAATCGCCTCAAGCGCTTTTGGGGACGGGCCAAGGGGATTCTCGTTTGAGGCGATTTTCACCGAGTTGCTGATCCCGTATTCCCGCTCCACCTCTTCAATCGGCTTGCCCGGCTGATACGGGGTGAGGCTCAAGACCCAATCCGGCACATACTTTCGAATATCCATACATATTCACCGTTTTTGCCGCGCCGACCCGGTCGCCGACCCAAAGGAGGTATACGAACCCAGCACTTTGACCGACATGCAGCAGGGTTCGATCTCTCGCAGGGCGTCGGCGAGAGCCCGGTCGCCCACATGCCCTTCAACATCGATAAAAAAAACGTATTCCCAGGGCCGCCCTTTGAGCGGCCGGGACTCAATCCGCAGCAGACTCATGCTGTGCGCGGCAAACGGCCTCAGCACCTGATATAGGATCCCTGGCTCATCCCGGACCGACAGCACCAGGGACGTTTTGTCATCCCCAGTTGGTGTACCCGGTTGCCAAGTCCGGCTTAGAATAGCGAAGCGGGTATAGTTCGCCGCCTGGTCCTGAATATCCGCATCGATGATGTTGAGCTGATAGCGCTCCGCGGCCAAGCGTCCGGCAATCGCTGCGGCACGCGCGTCACGCCGCACCAGTTCAGCCGCGCGAGAATTGCTCGCCGCCGCCTCCGTAGGCACACCTGGCAGGTGCGTGGCCAGCCAGTGCTGACATTGGGCCAGGGACTGCGGATGGGCAAGGACTCGCTGGATACGCTCCCGCTTTGTGGCACGGCTGAGCAAACAGTGCCGAATGGCCAATGACCGCTCGGCAATAATATGCAGGTTCGTTTCAATAAAAAGATCGAGAGTGAGAGCGACCGAGCCTTGACTCGAGTTCTCGACGGGCACAACCCCGTAGTCGACCTGCCCGTTTTCCACTGTCGAGAAAATCTGGGGAATCGTCTCTACCGGGACAAACTCGACCCTCGAGCCAAACTGCTCTTTGCTGGCCATATGCGCATAGCTCGCCTCTGGTCCGAGATAGGCAACCCGCAAAGACGTTTCAAGCGCGCGGGAAGCGGAGATAATCTCGCGATAAATGGCCTGAACGAATTCGTCCGGAAGCGGCCCCGTGTTCAGGTCAGTCATCCGGGCGAGAACGGCTCGTTCTCGGCTTGGTATATAGACCGTGCCCTTCCCCTTCGTGTCTCCAATCCGTTGAGCCAGACGGGCGCGGCGATTCAACAGCGTGAGGATTTGAGCATCGATCCGATCGATTCTCTCTCTGAATGTATCTAATGTCGGCGGTGAAGAAGAGGAACGTTTGTGCGCCACACGGCGCTTTGTACTACGATTTGCTGAGCCAGTCTACGCGGCTGGGGTCTCTCTCCAGGCGGGATATCTACGATTCAGCGCGTTGCGTCCACTCCATTGACTTCGGCCTCCAAGTCCTCTGCTGTATCGACAATGCCGATCTCTCCCATCCGACGGAATTTCGTGTAGCGTTGGTCCATGAGCTCGGAGACGGACAGGTCGCTCACTGCTTGCAGATGCCGGTCGATTGCGGTTCCAACATCCCTAATCGCTGCCTGGGCGTGTCTATGGGCTCCCCCTGACGGCTCGGCAATCATCTCGTCAATCACGCGGAGATCGAGCAGGTGCGGAGCCGTGACCTTCAGCGCCTCGGCGGCCCAAGCCGAACGTTCCGGAGTGCGTTCTCCAAAGAGAATCGCCGCGCAGCCTTCAGGAGTAATGACCGAATAGCAGGCGTTTTCCTGCATTAGTAGCCGGTCGCCGACCCCGAGGGCAAGAGCGCCGCCACTCCCTCCCTCTCCAATCACCGTGACAATGATGGGAGTCTTGAGGCCGGCCATTTCTTGGATATTCCTGGCAATGGCTTCGGCCTGGCCGCGCTCCTCGGCCCCCACTCCGGGATAGGCTCCTTGGGTATCAACAAAGCTCAGTACGGGTCGCTGGAACCGTTCGGCGAGATGAAAAAGGCGGAGCGCCTTGCGATAGCCTTCGGGCCGGGGCATCCCAAAATTCCGGTGTACTTTTTCGGTCACGGTCTTCCCACGTTGATGGCCGACAACCACCACTGGCGTACCCCGAAAACGCGCCAGACCACCGATAATCGCCGGATCATCACCAAAGGCCCGGTCGCCGTGCAACTCCACGAATTCGGAGCATAATGCCTCAATATAATCGAGGGTATAGGGTCGGTCCGGGTGTCGGGAGAGTTGCACCCGTTGCCACGGCGAGAGAGCCGTGAACACTTCAGCCTCGCGTTGTCGGATATGTTCTTCCAGTGCGTCGAGTTCCGTCTGTTGCTGTGCTGACCGGTTTTCCAACTGGCTGAGGGCGGACACCTGTTTGTCCAACTCCTCCAGCGGATACTCAAAATCGAGATAGGTTGTCTGCACGATTGCTCCTTCAATACAGCAGGTGTGAAACGTCAGGAGTAGAACGGCTCGACCGATCTCTGCCGTCTGCCTCGTTAGAGACTCCTCGCCCTTTCAAAGAACCCCCGCACCTCACGGTCGATATCTTGCTCTTGTGCGGGCGTATACCATTGCACCTCGGGTTCTGCACGCAGCCAAGTCAGTTGCCGTTTGGCCAGCCGACGGGTTGCCGTAGACATATGGGCGACTGCCTTCTCCAGGGTGGAGCGTCCATGTAAGAGGTCCACAATCTGAGCATAGCCGATGGTGCGGAATACGGGAAGCTGCTCACCAAACCCCATATCCCAGACCCGGCGGACCTCGTCAACAAGGCCATCACGAATCATCTGCTGGCAACGCTGTTGAATCCGCCGGGCCAGGACCTCCCGTTCCAGGACCAGGGACACCAGCAGCGTCGAAAACGGCCGCTCGCGGAAGCCATGCTCCCGCTGCCAGGCGCTCATCGGCTTCCCGCTCACCAACCAGACTTCCAGTGCCCGAATCAGCCGGGTTCGGTCGTTTGGATGGAGCCGCTGAGCTGTGTCCGCATCAACCCGGCGCAGCCAGTTGTATAGAAAACCAGGGCCGTGCTCCCGCTCCTGAGCGGTCAGACGTTTGCGCAGCGCGGGGTCGGCCCGCGGTCCAACAAAGAGCCCGCGGGTCAAGGCCCGAATATAGAGGCCGGTTCCACCCACCACAAAAACACGCTTGCCACGGTGGGTCAGCGCGGTAATCGCCTCGTGCGCCAGTGTCCGAAAGCGGGCCACATCAAAATGCTCATCCGGATTGACCACATCAATCACATGATGCGGTACCAGGGCCTGCTCTGCTGCGGTTGGTTTTGCCGTCCCAATGTCCAGGTGGCGATACACCTGACGTGAATCCGCGCTAATAATCTCTGCGTTATAGCGTTGGGCCAGGGTGAGCGCGAGCGCGGTTTTTCCTGTGGCGGTCGGACCGGTAATAACAACGACCTGTGGCTTTCCCATAGATCACAGTAGGTGCGTGAGACGCACCAGGGGCTTCTCTTGTCGGTGTATCACTCCGCTGGATCAACCCCGAGGGCAGGCAGAACATCTAAATCCCGTAATGCCTGATAGGTATGCGTTGCCGTTGGTTCGGAGGCAAAAAGTGTGAGGTCTTCAACCGAGTCAATGTCAAACGCAATCCGTGGAGCCTCAATCACCCGGCAGGTGACATTCTCCTCCCGCGCCCGGGTTTGGTGGGCGCCGAGGCTTGGACCGCCAAAGCAGGTGGGGATAACGAGCGGCGGGGTGCGCAAAAGCGCGTTGGTACCCTCGCCCTCTTTACACGTCACTAACAACACTTCGGGCTCATCCGTTGCCTCACACAAGAGTAGGTCAATGTCTTCAGAGGTGACCAGCGGCAGGTCTGATAGCAGGACGAGCAACGTTGTACCGCCCTGTTGCAGGCAAAACTCTTCCCCAACCGCGACGGCCCCGTTCAGTCCCCGCGGATGGCCCTCGTCAATGGCGTCCGCACCTAAACCGCGCGCGAGGTCGAGCAGGGCCTGGTCCGAGGTCACGACCCCAAAGCGGTCCACCGTTGCCGCCCGGCGCAGTTGCATCAGGACGTCGCGCAACATGGCCTGAGACAGGCTATACCGCTGGACATCGGACAAGAGCGCGGATAGGCGGCTCTTGCCCTGGGATAGGGCTTTGATAGGAACGAGAACAAAATTCACACGCGCTATCCTGAAGAAATTCGCCTTGCAGAACAAGAGGGAATGCGGATATAGTTGGGCCGCTCATCACCTATGTGAAGAAGAAGGAGGAGCCACATGAGAGAGGTTGCCCTGGTTGGTGCGGGTATGACCCGTTTTGCCAAGCATCTGGATAAAGGTATGAAAGAGTTGTCCCGCGAAGCCATTGAGGGTGCCCTCAAATCTGCCGGGATTGAATCTAATGCACTGGAGGCGGTCGCGGTTGGGAACGCCATGGCCGGCCTGATTACCGGTCAGGAGTGCATCCGCGGGCAAGTCGTCCTACGCGAAATGGGGATTGGCGGCATTCCGGTTATTAACACCGAAAATGCCTGTGCCAGCGCGGCCACCGCCTTCCATCTGGCCTGGTTGTATGTCGCGTCCGGCATGTACGATGTCGTGCTCGCCCTGGGTATGGAAAAGCTCTACCACGAGGACAAGAAGAAATCGTTTGCCGCCATTGGCAGTGCCATTGATGTCGAGCTGATGCAAAAAACTTTGGCGGATATGAAAAAGGCCACCCAGGAGAAAGGCGAGGGGGCTGGGGCCGGCAAGTCGCGCAGCATGTTCATGGACTTTTACGCCGAGTTTGCCCGCAGCCATATGCGGAAATATGGCACGACCAAAGAACACTATGCCCAGATTGCTGCCAAGAACCACACCAACGGCAGCCTGAACCCCCACGCCCAGTTCCAGACACCGCGCAGCATGGAAGATGTGCTCGCCTCGCCCATGATCGCCGACCCGCTGACGCGGATGATGTGTTCCCCTATTGGCGATGGGGCCGCCGCTCTGGTGCTCACCAGCGCAGAGAAAGCGAAAGAATTCACCACCAAGCCGGTCTATGTCAAAGCCTCGGTGCTGGGCTCGGGCCAGGACCATCAGCCTGGAGACCCCGGCGTGACAGAACGCATGGCGAAAAAGGCCTACGAAGTGGCTGGCATTGGCCCTGAAGACCTGGACGTGGCCGAAGTCCACGACGCCTCGGCTCCGGCCGAACTCATCATCTATGAAGAGCTCGGCCTGTGTCAGCAGGGTGAGGGCGGTCGCTTGATTGACGAGGGGGCGACGGCGCTCGGCGGGAAAACTCCGGTGAATCCGAGCGGCGGTTTGCTGGCCAAGGGCCATCCGGTTGGGGCCACCGGTACGGCACAGATCGCTGAGATTTTCTGGCAACTCCGCGGGGAAGCCGGAAAACGTCAGGTCGAGGGCGCCAAAGTTGGACTGACCGAGAACGGCGGCGGCATGGTCCGTGGCGAGGCCGCTGCTTTGGCCGTTCATATTCTTAGCGTTTAAATGCGAGTCATCTCCGGCTCGGCAGGTGGGCTCACCCTGGTGGTGCCCAAAGGACACAAGATCCGGCCCACTGCCGACCGAGTCAGAGAGTCTGTTTTCAATATCCTCGCCAGTCGATTTCCCCTCACCGATATAGACATCCTCGACCTGTTCGCCGGGACCGGCGGACTTGGTATAGAAGCCTTAAGCCGGGGCGGGCGCTCTGGCGTGTTCGTTGATGCCAGTCCAGACGCACAAAAAGTCATTCGCACCAACCTCAAAACCACGAAGCTGCTCCATCATGGTCGTCTGCTGCGAGCCTCCGCCCTCACCGGGATTCGTATCGTGGAAGACCAGGGGCTCCGTTTTGGCGGGGTGTTTCTGGACCCGCCGTATGGGGAAGGCTGGGTGGATAAAACCCTGCGGCGTTTGGCGCGGAGCCCGGTGCTCCTCCCAGGAGCCTGGATCGTTGTTGAGCACGCACGGCAGGAATCCGGAGCCCCGACCTACCCCCCCTTGGTATTGACGGACCGTCGCCGTTACGGCACAACCGAGGTGTCTTTTTACCAGCATGAGGGTGAGGAATCCGAGTGAAACGCCGCGCTATATACCCTGGCTCTTTTGACCCACCGACCTATGGACATATTGACATCGTCCGACGGAGCCTTGAGCTTACCGACGAAGTCGTGGTTGCCGTTGTGTATAACCCACAGAAAGAGAACTATCTGTTCGCTCCCCAGGAACGGCTCGACATGTTCCGCGAGGAATTGAAGGAGGCGGGCGACCGGGTGATCTACGACAGCTTTCATGGCTTGCTGGTCGATTACGTTGAGCGCATGCAGGCCAAGATTATCATCCGGGGGTTACGCGCAGCCTCGGATTTTGAATACGAGTTTCAGATGGCGCTCATGAACCGTCATATGAAGCCTGATATTGATACGGTTTTTCTGACGACCGGGGCGGCCCATTTTTATACTGCGGCCCGCTTGGTCAAAGAAATTGCCAGTCTGGACGGTTCCGTGAAGGGTCTCGTCCCGCCCCATGTTGAAAGACGACTCCGCGAGAAATTCGCGCAGAGAGCCTGAATGTCTATGCGCGCGCGTATGACGCTGCACGTCGTTGTCTGAGCGGCATGCAGACCGCGTGTCCGACAAGAGGAGTGTAAGGAAAAAATGCGTCTGTCACCACGTCTGGATCAGGTCAAACCATCGCCGACCCTCATGGTCACGGTGAAAGTTGCGGCGCTCCGTCGCGAGGGGATTGAGGTCATTGATTTTGGGGCTGGCGAGCCCGACTTTGATACCCCGGAACATATTAAAGACGCGGCTATTGCAGCGCTCAAACACGGCAAGACCAAGTATACGCCGGTTGGCGGCACCGCGGATGTCAAAGAGGCCATTATCGCGAAACTCCAGCGCGACAATGGCCTCGAATATGCCCTCCCGGAAGTCACGACCGGTTGTGGTGGGAAACATATTCTCTTTAACGCCTTTCATGCCCTGATCGGCCCTGGAGATGAAGTGCTCATACCCGCGCCCTATTGGGTCAGCTATTCCGATATCGTGGTGCTGGCCGGCGGGATACCGAAACTCCTGCCCACAACGGAAGAGACGGGTTTCAAAATTACGGACGCCCAACTCCGCACCGCACTCGGCCCGCACAGTAAGGTGTTATTGCTCAACAGCCCGTCCAATCCGACCGGTGCCGCCTACACCGAGGACGAGCTTAGCCGGATTGCTGAGGTGATCGAGTCCAGCGAGCTGTTCACCATCTCTGACGACGTGTACGAGAAATTTCTGTACGACGCCCCGCGCTGTGCCCATTTGCTCGCCCTCAAGCCGGGTCTGCGCGGCCGGGTGCTGGTGGCTAATTCGGTCTCAAAAACCTACGCCATGACCGGCTGGCGTTTGGGCTATGCCGCCGGACCGCAGGAAGTCATTAAGGCGATGGAAACCATCCAGAGCCAGAGCACCTCAAACCCGAACTCGATCGCTCAGGCTGCGGCGATTGAGGCCCTGACCGGTGACCAGGAACCGGTCGGCGTCATGGCCAAAGAGTTTGCCAAGCGACGCAATTATGTGGTTGATCGACTCCGGGCCATCCCCGGCATCACCTGTACGCTGCCGGAGGGCGCGTTTTATGTCTTTCCACGGGTCTCGGGTTGCTTCGGACCCCAATGGCAGGACAAAACCATTGCGTCGGCCATGGACTTCTCGCTGTATCTCCTGGAAGAGGCCAAGGTTGCCCTGGTCGCAGGCGAGGGTTTTGGCTCTGCGGAGCACGTCCGTATTTCGTACGCCACGTCCATGCAGAATCTTGAGCAGGGCCTCAATCAGATAGAGGCGGCACTCCAGCGCCTGAGCGGAGCGTAGGAACCCCACCACTACCGAAAATACCCCATGTAAAGACAGGCTCCTACACTGGGGCTTCTCGCAAATGACGAAGTGACACGACCCGCAGAAGCCGCGTTTCCGCTAACCGCTGCTGGAATTACAGTCCTTCGACCAGGACAATCTCAGCCTCGGAACCGGTTTGGCGCAGCTTAATCAGTGGGGTGTACTCCGGGTCGTTATACCATGCCCGGGCGGCCTCCAGGGAGGGGAATTCAACGACGACCATTACCCGGCCGGCCGGCGTTGTGCCTTCTACGACATCCATCTCCCCGCCGCGTACCAGATACCGGCCGCCGTGCTTCTCCACCAGGGCCTCAACCTTCGGTCCATACTCTGCCACCCAGGCAGGATCACTCACATCTACTCCACCAACGAGATAGGCTGGCATAATCATATTCTCCTTTCGTCTTTACTGTAATCTCATCTCTTCCAGTGCTTCTATCACACCGGGAACGTTACGGTCACCCGTACCTGGAGCAGCGCTACGTTCCGTTTTCCTCCCCCCACGCTTCATCCGTTGACCAGTTCCCAGGCCAGTTTTTTCGCCGTCTCAAGGTCGGGCACGAAATGCTCTGAAGGAATGCGGTCATGAATGCCGAACATCCGTAACGCCTCCTCAGCCGAACCGGATAATCCAGCGACAACGCAGCCCTTGGCCTCCGTTTGGGAAACCTCGGCCAGATCCTCGATAACGAGGGCCGCACTGTCGTCGATATACGTCACGTCCGAAAAGTCGAAGATGACCACCTCGTGATCCTTGATATCCGCCCCAACCGACCGCGCCAGTTCCCGCGCAGACGCTACGGAAAAGTGGCCGGGGAGGGCGACGAGCCCGACACGGGCATCGTAGGATTTCTCCGCCTCTGGAGAGACCACGGCATCCAGAAGCGGTACGGATACGACCTTCTTCAACTCCTCGGGTTCCAAGCGACGCGCAGAGACGAAGCCCGCCACGACCAGCCCCACACCAACCGCCATGATGAGATCAACGAACACGGTCAGCACCAGCGTCAGCAGCATGATGACTACGTTTTCCGTCGTCGCGTGACGAATCCGTAGCAGGAAGCGCCAGTCGATGATGTCCCAGCCCACCTTCATCAGGATGCCGGCCAGGCAGGCTTCCGGCACTCGCTCGACGAGCGGGCCAAGGCCAAATATGAAGGCCAGGAGGAGTACGGCGTGTAAGGCACCAGAGATCGCCGTGCGCCCGCCGACCCGTACGTTGAGTATCGTTCGCATGGTCGCGCCCGCCCCAGGCATGACACCGAGCAGACCGGCCGCCACGTTGCCCACACCCTGACCAAACAATTCCCGGTCCGAGTTGTGTTGCGTCCGGGTCATGGAATCGGCCACCAGCGAGGTCAACAAACTGTCGATGGAGTTCACCAGAGCGAGAATCAGCGCCGGTTCTAACATTTTGAACAAAAACCCTCCGGAAAGGACGGGCCATTGCGGTTCGGGAAACCCGGTAGGGACTTCACCAATCACTGGCGCGGCGGGAAACCAGAGCTCTGCCACGACCGTTCCGAGGAGCAGGGCTGCGAGCGGTGAGGGTAATATATTATGTAACCGGCGGGGCCAGAAGATGCCAACCCCGAGTGCTACGGCGGCGATGAGCAGGGCATCCGGATTGAGGTTGGCCAGGGCCGTAGGCCATGCCCGGACGGCGTCAAGCGGTCCTCCGACCACCGCTGATGCCCCCAGGAAAGTCAGGGTCTGCAGGAGAATTATGATAACGCCGATGCCGGACATAAACCCCGAGACAACGGAATACGGCGTATAGGTCACGAACCGTCCGAACCGGAGCAGGCCGAAAGCGATCTGGAGCAGCCCGCTCAGGATAACGATGGTTGCGACCTCGGCCAGGTTTTCGGCGTGATGGGTGACGATGACCGCGGTGGCAATCGCGGTCGGCCCGGTGGGCCCGGATATCTGCGTCGGTGTTCCGCCCAGTACCACGGCCAGGAATCCGACCACTATCGCGCCGTATAGCCCGGCGACCGGACCCAAACCGGAGGCTACGCCAAAGGCCAAGGCCAGCGGTAGGGCCACTACGGCCGAGGCAATACCTCCGAAGATGTCCCCGCGTAGAGTCTTGAGATCAAATTGCATGGTTCTTCGTAGTTCTTGGTGCTGTCGGGTCTGGTTTGTAAACCATTGCGTAATACAAAAGACTCGCAGGAAAGCGTTTGTAACAGATGCAGCTTGTCTCGTACAAGCTGCCGGTATAGGCATTCCATATAAGCTGCTGGTTAGGTTTCAGGTGACCTGGAAAGTAACTGTTGACCGCCTCTCGGCGCTATTTCACTACCGGCTTCTCTGTGGTCAGCCAGGTAAATATCAGCGTCCCAATCCCGCCGGCAACTGCCCCAAACCCGAATAGAGGCCGTAGGCCGACAATATCCGACAGCATCCCGGCGACGACCGGGCCGAGCATCATGCCGATGCTCAGCGCCATATTCAGCACACCCATCATCGCTCCCATTCCGCCCTGCTTGCCCTCGCCGGCGGCCAAGGCTGTTAGAGCAGGGCCGGCCAAGGCTCCCATGATTCCGGTGAAGGCACTAATGAGCAGTAAATCCCAGAAGCCAGCGGAAAAGAGGATGGTCACAAACGTGAAGGAGGCCAGGTAGCCACTGATGATAATCAGCAGCCGCTTGCTATAGCGGTCGGCCATGCGTCCAAATGGGATCTGGACGAGGCTGTTCACCAGCATATACGTCGCCATGATGATCCCAATGCGGGATTGGCTGAGCTGCAATAGTTCGACGGCCAGCAACGGGAGGAAGGAGAACCAGAGTCCCATCTGAATGGACGTCACCATGCGATACAGGGCAATCCCGCGCACACTTGGTCTGCGTAAGAGTTCGCGGTAGGACGGCGGTCGCTGCACCTCCGCGTGGGGAGAACGAGTCTCATCCAAAAAGAACAGGACAAAGAGAAAAGCCAGTCCGTTCAAGCCGCCCATTAAATAAAAACTGAGTGCCATGCCATACGTATCGCTCAGCCAACCCCCGAACAGGGGACCGACTCCAATACTACTGGTCAGGGCCAGATTGAAGATGCCCATCAACTCGCCCCGTTTCTCCGCGGGAGCAAGGTCACCGACGTAGGCGGTCGAGATGGGAATAATGAGGGCAACCGCAATCCCCTGGAAAAACCGACCCAGGGTCAAGTACACGATGTTGGGGGCAGACACATAGACCAGCGACATCAGACTGCTGAGCAGCAGGCCGGCAGCAATAAACGCCTTGCGGCCGTGCCGGTCGGACAGCCGGCCAATGAGCGGCATAAACAAGATCTGAGCGAGGGGAAAGCTGGCAAAGAACACCCCGATACTGACTCCGGTCGCGCCCAATTCCTTGGCGTAAATCGGCATGAACGGAATCACGATGCCCATGCCGAGCATAGAGGTGAAAATCGCGAGGTTCAGGCTATAGAAAACGCGCCAGTTCAAAATACGAGTCCGGGAGTGGCATGGGGACAGCGTTCTTGTTTCACACGGCTCCTCGTCCGGCAAGGTAACAGCACGCTTTCCCCTGCTTGTCGCTTTCTGCTAAGAAAAGACTCGCAGTGGACATGACCCGCAGCGGAGAAGCGCGGGCAGTGCTCTCTGACCTCTTAAATATATGGAGGACTCGCTATGTTTAATCACCCGGTCATCTCGGCCGACGGGCATATGGACATCCCGTGTTTGCCGGCCTCTCTTTTTACCGAGAATGCTCCGGCCCACCTCAAAGACAAAATGCCTCGGGTGATCGAGGCAGCGGAGGGGAAAACCTGGGTCGCCCACAACGGAACCAGTATGGGGCTGGTCGGCGGGATGGGTTCGGCCGGCCGGCAGTATATCCCAGGCCAGATTCATCGGGCCGACCGGATGGCCTCAACCGGCCTCTACGAGGACCAGGGCAAGGGGATTATGCGCACGACCGTACCCGAGTTGCGGATCAAGGATCAGGACCGTGACGGTGTCGTGGGTGAAGTCATCTACGGTATTCTCGGCGCCGCCTTTCGGATTGATGATTCCGAGGTGACCGACACGGTCGTCAGGATTTATAATGATTTTGCTGCCGAATTCTGCCGAGCCGCGCCCAGTCGTTTTGCCGCGGTTGCGAGCCTGCCGGCTTCGTCTCCCGAGAAAACGGCTGAGGAAGTCCGTCGCTGTGCGAAAATGGGCCTCAAAGGGGCTGAGCTGCCCGTCCGCCACGGTATGAGGCCGCTATGGCATCTTGACTGGGACCCGGTCTGGGAAGCCTCGCACGATACCGGCCTACCAATCCATTTGCATACCATCGGTCCCAAGCTCGACATGACCTGGGCCACAGACCGCCGCTCCAAGCGGATGTGGTTGGCCACCGTACTGACCGAATTTCAGATTGCCACCGCCGGCTTCATCGGAGCGGTGATCTATGGTGGCGCACTAGAGCGCTACCACCAGTGCCGAGTGGTGATTGGTGAAGCCGGGATCGGCTGGATTCCCTACGTCCTGGAACGGATGGACTATGAGTGGGAAGATCAGTTTCAAGACCTCGAACTCACCATGAAGCCGAGCGAGTATTGGTACCGACAGATGTACGCCACCTTTCAGCAGGATCAGACCGGCCTGGATATGATCGAGCGAGTCGGCGTCAACAACGTGATGTGGGGCTCGGACTTTCCGCATCCCGACGGGGTGTGGCCGGACTCCCAGGAATTTCTGCACAAGCAGCTCGCCCATCTGTCCGAAGACATCCGCCGCAAACTCGTCTACGAAAACGCGGCTAAGCTGTACGGCTTTCCCATGGAGCAGTAACACAGCGCAGTCAGGAGAAACCCATGAAAATCCTTCCTATCCCCGTGTTGTCCGATAATTACGCCTATGTGCTTATTGATGAAGCGACCAACGAGGCCGGCGTTGTCGATCCGTCCGAGGCCGGTCCAGTTGCCGCGGCGATCAAGCGCGAGGGCGTGAATTTTACGACCATCATCAATACCCATCACCACTGGGACCATGTGGGCGGGAATAAAGAGCTGGTGAAAGAGTTTCCGCAGCTCAAAGTCTACGGCCATAAGCGGGACGAGACGCGCACGCCGTGCATTACCAATATGGTTGATGAGGGCGATACGGTCCGTATTGGAAACCTCGAAGCGCGCTTTTTCTTTGTCCCGTGCCATACCAGCGGCCATATTGCCGCCTATTTTGAAGCGGAAAAGTCGATTTTTACCGGCGATACGCTCTTTATTGCCGGTTGCGGACGCTTGTTTGAGGGCGTGGCCGCAGACATGCACAACAATATGGTCAAGCTGATGCAGTTACCGGACGACACCAAGATTTACTGCGGGCATGAGTATACCGTCACCAACCTGAACTTCGCTCTCAGCCTGGAGCCGGGCAATGTGAAACTCCAGGAAAAACTGCGCTGGGCCGAGGATCTGCGAGCCAAAAACCAGCCGACCATTCCCGGCACGGTGGGCGAAGAAAAAGAGATCAACCCCTTTGTCCGGGTAGACAGCTCTGAGCTGCAAGAGCACGTGCAACGGTCCTTCCCAGGCCTCTCCCTCGACCCTGTGTCGGTCTTGGAAAAGACCCGTTTTCTGAAAGACAACTTCTAATTTTAGGGTCTTTTGAGTCGGTTGAGTCTGTTGGGTTTATTGAGTCTATTGAGTCTGACTCAACTGGCCCAAAGGACCCAAGTAGACCCAACAGACCCATTCGGAGCATGACCCGAGGTATATCCACTTCTTCATTTTTTGTGCTCTTTCTGGGGCTGTGCGTATGCCTGGCCTCGTGCAGCCTGTTCGACACTACCATCCTCGAAGAGCAGCGTGCGGAAATCGAGCGGTTACGCCAGGAAGCCGAACAGTTACGGCGAGAGACCGAGGCCCTCCAACAACAACAGGCCCAGCAACAACAGCAAAACGAGGCGTGCAACCGGGCGTTTAACGACTTTGACGCCGCCCGAAAAGCAACCGATGACGCAACGGCCATCGCCTATTATCAGGCTGGCTTGGCGATCTGTCCGAGCGATGATGTGGCCCACTATGAATTAGGAGAGGTCTATATGCGGCTGGGTCAGACCGATGCGGCCCAGGCGGCATTTGAGCAGGCCGTGGGTATCAATCCCAGTTTCTCCCGTGCGCAACGTCGCCTGGAGGAGCTGGGGGGAGGACTGCCGTCTCCCTAGCTATACAGCACATCTCTGACCGCACGAACGATTTTTTCAACACCAGGGAAGGCTTCATGCTCCAGGTTTTTGGCATAGGGCATGGGTACGTCTTCGCCAGTGACCCGGACAACCGGCGCGTCCAGATAATCAAAGCCTTCCTTCATAATGCGGTAGGCGATTTCCGCTCCAAGACCGGCAAACGGCCAGCCCTCCTCGACAATAATACAGCGGTTGGTCTTTTTGACGGAATCAAAAATCATCCGGTCGTCCAGCGGGCGAAGGGTGCGCGGGTCGATCACTTCGAGTTCAATGCCTTCTTTTGCCAGTTCGGTGGCCGCGTCCAGGGCGGCGTGTACCATCTTGGACCAGGCGATAATAGTCACATCCTGGCCCGTTCGTTTGACCTCGCCCTGTCCGAGCGGAATCTGATACTCCTCGTCCTGGATCGGCCCTTTACGTCCGTACAGGACTTCGCCCTCAATAAAAATCACCGGGTTTTCGTCCCGGATGGCGGCCTTCAGCAAGCCCTTGGCATCGGCAGGAGTTGAGGGCGCAACGACCTTCAGCCCTGGCACATAGGCGTACAGGCTCTCGACAGCCTGGGAGTGCTGGGCGGCCAGTTGATGCGCGGCCCCACCTGGACCACGAAAGACGATCGGCAGAGTAATTTGTCCCCCCGACATATAGCGCAGCTTGGCCGCGTTATTGACGAGTTGGTCATAGGCGCATAGCGAAAAATTCCAGGTCATGAACTCAATGATGGGTCGCAGCCCAACCATGGCCGCGCCTATCCCCACCCCGGCAAAGCCGGTTTCCGCAATCGGCGTATCCACCACCCGGCGCTCACCAAAACGGTCGAGCAGGCCCTCGGACACTTTGTACGCGCCATTATAATGGCCGACCTCTTCGCCCATGAGAAACACGCGCTCGTCGCGTTCCATCTCTTCTGCCATGGCCTCTCGCAACGCCTCCCGGTATGTCAGCTCTCGCATCTGCTTGCTCTCCGCTTCCCCCCCAAATGAGGGGGGGATGCGCTGCTCTTACACGCTCGCCTGCTGACGACGCTTTTCGAGCGGCACAACCTTTTCGTCCTGCTCGTGGTGATCCGGTTCGTAGTAGATGTCATCAAACAGCGTGGCCGAGTCGGGCGACGGCGATTCATCGGCAAAATTCACCGCCCCTGCTACTTCTTGTTTCGCGGCTTCGTCAATAGCCTTGAGCTGCTCTTCGTTGGCGATGCCCAACGCGTAGATACGTTCGGCCAGAAGCCGGATGGGGTCACGCTCCATCCACTCTTTGACCTCTTCTTTGGTGCGGTATTTTGCCGGGTCGGACATGGAATGGCCCCGAAAACGGTAGGTCTTGGCTTCAATGAGAATCGGCAAACTCTCGGTGCGGGCGCGTTTGGCCGCGTGACGAATGACCTCCCGGACCTCAAGCACATCGTCGCCGTTCACGATTTCCTGGGCCATAGGGTAGCCCTTGGCCCGCACGGCGACGTCCTCGACCGACAGGGTCCGATAGAGGGGCGTGCCCATGGAATAGAGATTGTTCTCGCAAATAAAGATAACGGGCAGTTTCCACAGCGCGGCCAGCGACAGGCCCTCGTGAAAGGCACCCATATTGGCCGTTCCTTCGCCAAAGAAGCACAGGGTCACATCCGACTCGCCCCGATATTTCGAGGCAAAGGCAATCCCCGCGGCGATGGGTACATGGCCACCGACAATAGCGTGGCCGCCCATGAAGCGTTTCGCCACGTCAAAATAATGCATGGAACCGCCCCGGCCCTTAGCACAGCCATCCACCTTGCCGAACAGTTCCGCCATGGCCGCATTCATATCTCCAACCCGGGCCAGATAATGGCCGTGGTCCCGATAAGTCGCCACGATATAATCCGTAGGTTCAACCGCCGACATCGCCCCAACCGCCACCGCCTCTTGGCCATTATACAGGTGCAGAAAGCCACCAATCTTGCCCCGCGAATACGAACGAGCCGCTTCTTCCTCAAAGCGCCGAATGCGAATCATGTCGCGGTAGAGCGAAAGCATAAGGGTCTTATCCATACTGATTCCCTCGCGATCGATTTTCTGTCTCTAAACAATCCTTGCCAGGGTAGGACACTCTACGGTCCGGTTGCAAGCGGGTTGAGACAAAATATCTGAGTGCTCAAAATGGGCGTACATCCTGTGGATAATGGGAGTACGCGGTGGGGACTAGAGGCTGAAGTCAGTGTGATTGGCTCATGAACGCTCGCACCAATCGGATCTCCTCATAGGTATAGTCTTTGCCCAGCATCGCTTTGATCGGAGCCAGGGTGGTGGTGCCGGAACGGTCTAGTGCGTGTTGAATGGCCTCCAGACGATCCGACGCCGGTAGCAATGGGCCAAGGGCAACGTCCTCGCCGTCAGCGACCAGCTTTTCAACGTGACCCACTATTGTACTGAGAGTAAGGTCGCGCTCCACTGCAACCTCAGTAATTGACCGACCCTGCTCAAGCAACTGTTTCGTTGCGGTATACGTTGAACCTTTGCGACTCACCTTACTACCTTGCGGCTCTCTGCTGCGCCGTGTGCCCGGTACAGGACGCTCCGCAAGACCCTGCTCGACGGCGTACGAGCGAATAACCTCTAGAAACGCCTCGCCCCAGCGCTCCAGCTTCGCCGCGCCCACGCCCGAGATATGGGACAGGCTCTCGCGGCTCTGGGGCAAATAGGCCGCCATCTGTCTGAGCGTCATGTCGCCGAAGATGACGTACGGCGGCACGTTGCGCTCTTCGGCCAGCCCGCGACGCAGCGTGCGCAGCTTCTCGAACAGCGCCGCGTCAACCGCAATGTCGCCCTGCTCATCCGCCAGGGGCGGCGCATCCCGTCTGCGCCACCTCTGCGCCGGGTCGGAGTCGGGGGTGGTACGGGGAGCCGGTTCAGCCCGTTTGGCGCGCGTAAGGGTCAAATTTTCTCGATTCTTGAGGAATGCCCGGCCCGCCGGTGTCAGACTCAGGCCGGCGTATTCGCGGCTGTTCTTGCGCAGCAGACCCCCGGCTTGCAGCAAACCGGCCACCTCTTTGATCTCACTGTCAGAGAAGTCGCTCACAATGCCGTACACGCTCAGCCTGTCGTGCCGTAATTCCCGAATGCGTTTCGTATTCGCGCCGCGCAGTACTTGGCTCAGGTGCGCGATGCCGAACCGCTCCCCCGTACGGACGACGGCTGACAGGATTTTCTGGGTGATAACAGTGGCATCGAACTCCTCCCTGGGCGTGAGACACACGTCGCACCCCCCGCAGTTGTCCTGCCGCCAGTCTTCGCCAAAATAGGCCAGCAGATATTTGCGGCGGCAGGTTTGCAGGTCGCAGAACTCGATCACCTGCGCCAACTTGTCCCGTGCGTTTCGTTGCTCGGCCGCGTCTTCTATCTGGTCGATGAAGAAGTCCTGCTTCACCTTGTCGCCATAGGAGTAAAACAGGGCGCACTCGCTGGGCAGGCCGTCGCGCCCGGCGCGACCCGTCTCCTGGTAATAGCCTTCGAGGGACTTGGGCAGATCGTAGTGCACGACCAGTCGGACGTCAGGCTTATCGATCCCCATCCCGAAGGCGATGGTCGCCACGATGATCGGAACCTCATCGCGAATGAATTTCTCCTGAGTCTGGCTACGCACTGTCGCGTCCAGGCCGGCGTGGTAGGGCAGGGCGGACAGACCCCGCTCGCACAGCGCAGTGGCCAGGTCCTGCGTGCTCTTGCGCGAAAAGCAGTATACGATGCAAGACTCGCCCCGATACTCGTCCAGCAGGTCCGCCAGCGCATCAACGGAGTTGCGCTTGGGACGCACGCTATAGGTCAGGTTGGCGCGGTTGAAACTGGCCAGGAACTCCTGTGGCTGAGTCAGTTCGAGCTGTTCGGCAATATCGCGGCGGACCTGTTCGGTCGCCGTGGCGGTCAGGGCGATACACGGGACACCGGGCAAGGCGTGCCGCAGGGTGACGAGATTGCGGTAATCAGGCCGGAACTCGTGGCCCCACATGGAGATGCAGTGCGCCTCGTCCACGGCCACCAGACTGACCGTGAGCTCGGCCAGGAAATCCAGGAAGCCCGGCAGGGCCAGCCGCTCCGGGGCAACATACAGGATTTTGACCGCATTCCGCTGTACGCGTCTCTGCACACGGTTCAGTTCCGGGTAGGTCAGGCTGCTGTTGATGAACTCCGCGGCGATGCCGTTGGCCTTGAGCGTATCGACCTGATCTTTCATCAGGGCGACCAGCGGTGAGACGACCAGCGTCAGCCCATCGAAGCGAAGCGCGGGCAACTGATAGCAGAGGGACTTCCCGCCGCCGGTCGGCATCAGGACCAGGGTGTCACGCCGTTCCAGCACGCTGGCGATGACCTCCGCTTGCAGCGGACGGAACTGGTCATAACCGAAATGTTTCTTGAGCAAGTCCAGCACGGCTACGTTCTCTTATCACCACCGCGCGGCAATGAGAATGTTCCGGCCTGATGAGCAGACCCGCCATATCAGTCATGACGGGTTATGTCTTCAGCCGTAGAGCAAGAAAACCGGGACGAATAAATGAGAGAAGGCTGATCGCCTACCCTAGCGGCCGGCCTGTGTCCATCTCCTATCCATTGCCATGATCGTCGTCATGGTCATGATCGTCGTCATGCCTGCCATCTCCATCATGGCCAGCAAAACCGAACGGAACGAGCGCTCCGCCAAGTACCCAACTCCGAATGGTCTCAATCTCCTCATCGGACAACGGCGGCATACCCCGAGGCATACGACTGCCTCGGGTGGGGGCATCCATGGATATTTTCTCTACAAGATAGCTCTCATCCGGACGACCCGGATTGATCAGCAGGGTGCCGTCAGAGAGCTGACCGCTTCTGGCGGCGATCGTATTCCGTGGCATATTCCCTTCGGCCAAATCCAGGTTCGCGACGGGGTGGCCCTCCTCGTTGTCGTGCGAATGGCAGGGAAGACAGCGCGCGTTGAAAATTGCTTGCACTGCGTCCAGGGTCTCGCCAGTTGTTCCGTCCTCGTTATATGCCTCAACGATGCCGGTGTTCTGGGTGGGCAGGGAATAATCCACGCGCAGATTGGCCGACCCGCCCATCTCAGCTCCCGTTGTTGCGTTCACAATGAGTATCTGGTCGTTGGGCATATCCACCCCCGTCCATGCCTCCTCAAAGCTGAACGCTTTGTTAAATTCGATGTTACCAGGCACGGCGACCGTAACGGTATGCTCAATAATAACCGGTTCGCAGCCTTCAGCCTGAATCTCGACGCCAACGATATGCTCACCAGCACCTAAGCGGGCATAGTTGACCACGCCGGAATAACTCGTGTTGAGGGGAGCACCTGCCACTAACTGTTGCACGTCTTCTCGTGGACCACAGCACGGCAGGGGGTAATCGTGCTGGGTAGTTCCATCAACCCGGAGGTAGACGGACACAGGCGCGTTATTGGTCGCAAAGGCCCAGCCATGGATCGTTTCAATCCCAGCAACGCTGATATTGTTGGCTGGGCTATCCAAGAACGCCGTAATGGTGTCTGCCCGCCCGGCTGATGCTGTCAAAATAAGCAGACCGAGGACGACCGCCAGGATTTGGTATTTTTTCATCGTTCCCTCCTACTTTCAGGGTAATCGGGCCCTTATATAAAAGATTTCTCGGGAATTATCGTAGAATCTCAAACGAGGGTCAAATTTTATTTCTGCTCGGAGAGCTCTATCTTTGACCGCTGTTACAATAGGTCGTGACCCACATTCCAGGAGGCTCTATGAAACGTATAGCGATCGGGCTCATTGCAGGGGTGGCTGTCGTGTCTGTGCTGCTCGCCTTGGCTGTTGTACTTGGTGGTCCCCAGCCTCCCCCTCCGATGGAAAGTATCAATGCGCCGTTTCGTAGCGTGGACTTATCTGACCTTGCTCTGCTCAAGCGCTATACTGCTCGGGACGGGGCGCGTTTGGCGTTTCGTGCCTACGCGCCCACCGCAAGCCCAGCCAAAGGGTCTGCGGTGCTTATCCATGGGTCGTCCGCAAGCAGTAGCAGCCTTCATCCCCTAGCCAAGGGGTTAGCGCAGGCGGGCTATGCGGTCTATGCCCTGGATATGCGTGGGCACGGAGAGTCCGGTCCGAAGGGCCAGATTACCTACATCGGCCAGCTCGAAGACGATGTGGAGGATTTCCTGGAGGCTGTCCAACCCGCTGGCCCTAGGACGCTGGTTGGATTTTCGTCTGGCGGAGGATTTGCCTTGCGCTTTGCCGCCAGTTTGCGACAGCAACCATTCGATCAATATGTGCTGTTAGCTCCATTCATTCACCGAGATGCGCCAACGTATCGACCTGGGTCTGGCGGATGGGTCGCAGCCGGGGTTGCACGTATCATTGCGCTCACGTTTCTCAACCGTTTCGGGATCACCCGGTTCAACACTTTGCCGGTGCTTGCTTTTGCGTTGACGGCCGAAGCGCAGCAGTTCTTAACGCCCACTTACTCCTATGCCCTGGAAAAAAACTTTCGAGCCCATGACGATTACCGGGCAGATATTGGCGCTGCGAAGCAACCGCTTCACATCCTGGTCGGTCAAGACGACGAAGTCCTCCATGCCGATCAGTTCTCAGCCGTGTTCGAGGAGGCCGGAAGACCGGTTCCAGTCACCCTCCTGCCGGGAGTTGAGCATGTTGATATCATACTCCAGCCCGCGGCAATTCAAGCCATTACGGAGACAATCGAGTCATTTCGTGACGGGGAAAGCCCTGAGTCCTCTCAGCCCCGCTGCGCGCCCTCAAGCATTTCGCGTGCGTGGCTGCGGGCTTCGGGCGTGATCTCCACACCACCTAGCATGCGGGCGAGTTCCTGGAGGCGTTCACGCTGAGTGAGACGTTTGGCTGAAGAAATTGTGCGGCCTTGTGTTATCGTTTTGGTTACGGTGTAGGCATGGTCGGCAAAGGCCGCGATCTGCGGCAAATGCGTAATACACAGGACCTGATGCTGGTCGGCCAGAGACTTGAGCCGCCGCCCAACGACCTCGGCCACCCCACCGCCGATTCCCGCGTCTACTTCGTCAAAAATCAGTGTCGGCGTGGCTTCCGCAGCCGCGCTGAGGGCCTTGAGGGCGAGCATGAGGCGGGAGAGCTCTCCGCCGGAGGCAACCTGGACGAGTGGTAAGAGCGGCTCCCCAGGATTGGCAGACAGATAAAATTCGACCCGATCATAGCCACGCTCTCCAAGACGCCGTCCATTTTGCATAAATGGCGAATCCGACGTACTCGCGCCGTCCCCTTCCGGCTGCTGTGGAAATTGGACGCCAAAGTGCGCGCCCTGCATGCCGAGCTGGCCTAACTCGGTCTGGATGCTTTGCTCAAGATTCCGGGCTACTCCACGACGCTCCTTTGACAGGTCGTCAGCCCAAGACCAGGCCGTGTGAGCGGCTTGGGCAACTTCCTGTTGCAATGCGACAATCGCCTCTTCCCCGCTTTCGAGGTGTTCCAACTCTTGTTCCAGCGCCACCTGTCGAGCCAGAATCGCCTCAATACTCCCGCCGTATTTTTTCTTGAGACGCGAGAGCAGCGCGAGGCGCACGTCAATCTCTTCCAAACGCTCGGGATTCGGGCTGAGGCGCTCACCATATTTGCGTAGGAAGAGCGCAGCCTCTTCGACCTGGGCCAGCCCGTCACTTAGGAGCGAGATCGCCTCGTTTAAGCTGGCATCCACCTGAACCAAGTCACGTAACTGCGCCACTAGTCGCCCGAGCCGATCTGTGACCGCACCATCACTCATAGTGAGTTCTTCTTCACCACTGGACGCTGTCTGATACAGCCTCTCCGCGTTCATGAGAATGGTCCGCTCTTGCCGTAACTCCTCTTCTTCTTCGGGCCGGAGGGCGGCGCGGCGAATCTCATCGACCTGAAAACGGACGAAGTCCTGGCGGGCCTCAGCCGCCTCTTTGTCCTCGGTCAGCGTACGTAAGCGCTCCCAGGCCTGCCGCAGGGTCCGGTAGCGCGTTGCCATTTCCTGGGTGCGTTGCGTCGTATCAGCGAAATCGTCGAGCAGGGAGAGAGCCGAATCAGCCTCGCGTAAGACCTGCTGCTCATGCTGTCCATAGACGTACAGCAGCCCGGCACTAAGCTGACGCAGCAGCGTCACTGTGGTCAGCGTGCCGTTCAGATACACCCGGCTCCGCCCGTTCTCCGTAATTACACGGCGGACGAGGAGCTCTTCAGCTTCAAGTAGACCATGCTCCGCAAAGAGGGGGGCGAGGAGGGCCTTGTCGAGGCCGAAGACCGCCTCGACAACAGCTTCTGTGGTATCGCGGCGAATCAGGTCGGCGGTCGCTCGACCGCCCAAGGCCAGACCGATGGCCTGCATGAGCAGACTTTTGCCGGCGCCCGTCTCTCCGGTGATCACATTCAGGCCGGACTCGAACGACAGTTCGAGGTCGTCGATCAGGGCGAGATTTTTTACGTGCAGATGACGCAGCATAGAGCTGTTTCCCAGGCGCGCCTGTCGTCAGCTTCCTGGCTGCTCTTCCAAAGAAGGAGCGCCGCCGTCTGCCACCCCGCGTCGAGACGCGTCGTCCAAACGATCACTCACAATCTTAGCGATATTCAGGAATATCCGGGCGCCAATACGCGGATAACGTTTTTGCATACGATGCAAGAAGCGCTCGTCCACCACAATCGCCTCAGCGTCATCCACGGCAATGACGTCCGCGGTCCGCTGATTCTGACGAATAAGGGCCATCTCGCCAATCACATCGCCGCGTCCCATAGTCCGGAGCAGCTTTGACGTGCCGTCAATATTGATCCGGGCGTCTGCCCTACCATTAATCAGCACGAACATTTCCCGACCCATATCTCCCTGTCTGACGATAAAGTCACCTTTGTCAAAGGTTCGAAATTCGCCCATCAGCGTGACAATCTTGGCTTGCACGGGACGCAGCCCGGCAAAGAGGGGAATAGTCTTCTGCGGGTCACGTCCGAGTTTCAGGTATAAGACTTCCCACAGGGTGATGATCTTGGTGGTGGCGAGCAAGGCTGGCAGCAAGATCACATCCGCTCCAAAGGCCACGATCATAGTTGCCGCCGAGAGCATACCAAATTCCTGAATTGGGACAAAAGTCGAAAAATACAGCACCAGAAAGCCGAGAAATAAGATGACGGAGGCATACAGACTCGGCTTGCCCACCGTCCCGAGGGTGTGGAGTAAGGCGGTCTCTTGGTCTGGTGCCGCGTGCACCTCGGCGCTCAGCCGGGTCATCAAGTGGACCGTATTATCCACTGCGATACCAAGGGCGACCGCGGCGATAATGCTGGTCCCAAGGTTGAGAACCGCGCCGGAGAGACCCATCAATCCGAAAAAAATGACAATCGGAAAGATGTTCGGGATCATGGCGATCAGTCCGATCCGGGCGGACAGAAACATGGCCGACATAATGACGAAGATAATGCTGACGGCCAGAGACAGGCTGCGGATCTGGCCGGTAATAATATCACCGGTGGTCTCGGTCAGGAGAATCAGATTGCCGGTAGGACGCACCTTGAGGTCGGGCGGGAAATGCTCTTGAGCGTAGGTGCTAATACGCTCCGCGAGATCGGAAATCTCCTGTGAGCCGGAGAGGGTTGTACGGACGAGGATATTCGAGCGCGCAAAGTCCGGGCTGGCGACAGACCGAAAACTGGTCGGGCTACCGGCGACGAGTTGCATGACCGCGCGGAGTTGAGACGGTTCCTGCCAGAAGGTTGTGGGCGTGTCCGGTGGCGGGGCCGTAATAATCTCACCACCCGGACCGACCAGAAGCTCCCCGCCACCGGACTGCGCTCCGCGGTCGAGCAGTTCACAATAGTCAACAAATGAAACGGTTTTATCCACACCGGGCAGGCCGTTGATATAGGATTGCAGATCTTTGATCCGGCGTAAGGTATCCCACTGTTTCATGACGTCTTTTTCTTCGCCATCAATCACCACATAAAAAGCCATGCTACCGACCAGATGTTCATTAATGGCGTCGGTGGCCTGGCGAACCGGGTCGTTGGGACGAAAGAAGGACTGAAAGTTTGAATCGACCTGAATCGAGGAGAAGTTCCATATCGCTACCACGGCCAAAAGCAACGCCGCACCAATAACGCTCAGGCGGTTCTGAATGGCAAAGCGACCGATGCGCTGCAGACCCATGGTGACCCCAGGGGCAAACGCTGCTGCCGGGCTGGCCGGTAGGCGCAACTGCATGAGCACGGCCGGGACCAGGAGAATGGAGAGGAGAAAAGCAATCAGAATACCGACCGACGAGAAAATCCCCATTACTCGAATACTGGCGAGCGGGTTCACACCCAAGGAGAGGAAGCCGAGCACGGTTGTCAACGCGGTGATACAAATCGGCGGGCTGGTTTTTTTAAGGGCCTCCAGCACGACCTCTCGGACCGATCCGTCTGGCCGGGCCAACTCATAATACTCGGCCACCATGTGAAGCGAATAGGCAGTGCCCAAGACCAGAATCAGAGGCGGCAGGGCGATACTCCCCAGGCTGAGGCTGCTCCCAGCGAGCACCATGATGCCCAGCGTCCAAATCAAACTGACCAGAATCGTCAGGGCGGGGAGCAAGACTCCACGGAGGGAGCGAAAGCTCAAGAAGAGCACAAGAACAATAGCGAGGAGGGTCAGCGGAATGAAACGGCTCAAATCGTCCTGCATGGCCCGCGCGGAATAGACCTTGAAGCGGGGCAGGCCGGTATAAAATAGTTGTTCCGGCCCGGTTTTGCGTTCCGTATCGAGGATGGCTTGGATTTGCTCATCAATACCCCGCCGCATAAACTCCTCGTCGTCCATATCGGCGAAGAAGATGTTGATGGCTGCGGCTTTTCCGTCTGCGGAGACGAGGTTCTTGAGATAAATGGGCCGATCGGCCAGCGTCTCGCGAAGCGCATCCAGACCGTCCTGCTCGGTAGGAACCTGCGTGACCAAAGGTGGCGGCTCGATCACATCGGCAATCGGGTCAAGCGCATTGGTCAGGCTGAGCACCTCCTGGACTCCCTCGACGTTCTCAAGCGCCTCAGTCAGACGCTGAATCTTGTGTAAGACGTCGGTGGTATAGATGTCGGCGGCCAGCAGCCCGACCACCCCGACTTCATCGCTGCCAAAGAGCTGGCGGACTGCGGCGTAATACTGGCTGTCCGGGTTGTCTTGGCTCAGGAGGCTCTCAACCGAGCTGTCCAGACGAATATCTTTTGCGTACACACCAAAGATGCAGGTGAGAATGAAGAGAAGAAGGAGCAGGGTCTTCGGCCGGTTGACGACGAGCAGGTAGAGCCGTTCCATAATAAGGTAGGAGCGGGTGTGCAACCCGCCCTTACTCCAGAAAGGCATATATCGGAAACAGACGGTCAGTACGAGGGGCGCATCAGGAGGGGTCAGACCGCAACAAGGTTGGCAATCCTGGCTGCCCCGGTTATCGAGCTACGAAGGGAGGGCCGGTATGCAGTGTGCAAATTGCGGTTTTGCAGATCAGGCTGAGATGAAGTTCTGCACCGGGTGTGGCACTCGGCTGGCCAACCTGTGCGCACGCTGCTCCTCCTGCTGTTGAGCCAGTATTACATGATATAAAGAGTAAACGTGTTCTCCAATACACAGGTAGATGCTGGACACGTTTACTCTTTGGGAAGGGAGTCCTCCGCCCAGACGACGAAGCCCCTAAAATCCCCGTCTTGACCTGTCCACAGTACCTGCGCTAATCCGACCAAAGTGGTCCAGAAATCCGCATATGACCGTGGAGTAACAAACCAGCTCATCCACAGCATGGGGGTGAAGTTTCGCAAAGAAATCCTCCAACCAGTCGGTCCCACCCCAACCCGTCTTCCGGTCAATCAGGCTTTTTCCCTTGCAGCCACTCATCTTTTCTGGACGCTTCCGGGGCATATTCGACGCTTTTCTTCTCGGGCTACCCCGCAGGTGATTGCCCAGAGGAGCGGGCGACTCGACACCACGCTCTCTCCGTTGGCCATCTGGATGCTTGGTTATTCCTTCCTGGTCGGGCGAGAAATTCTGCTCGATTTTGGGGCGATCAAAGCCAGTGACCATGCCGAGGATATTGAACTGGTCTTAGACTGCTGGAATCAGTGTGCAGCTGTCTCGCGAACCGACGGACATCAGGATAACAGCGAGGCTGGCTGGGCGAACCCGTATCTTCCCAGGGAAATCGTTCAGCAACTGTCCACCATGCTGATTCCCGTCGATGCCGAAATGCGATGGGTGACCGAACAGTTTCTGGTTGCGCTCGAATCCTATACCTTTATTTTGAATGCGGAGGCATATCTCGGGACGATTGATTCCGGCCTTTACCCGCTGAATACGGATCGCCTGCTTGTTGTCCGTCATTTTTTTGATCTGACCGGTCGGTGGTATCCGTGGCATGACCGCGCGGTTGAATTTCCATATCCGACCTGCATCCTTGCTTTTACCCTCGACCCCGAGGAGTTTCGGACTATCAAGCTGAGCGATCGCGCCGCCCTGCTTACCTCGCCCAGGGATTATTGGGCACGTATCCAAGAACTCGTTTTGGTCCGTCTCGACCGCGCTCGTCCCGAGCCCCTGCCTTTTACTGATCTGGATCGTCTCACCCGGGCCGCAAAAAAAATAGAGCCACGCATACTCGCCTGGTTTCAGGCGCAACCATCCTATAGGACCATCATCTTTTGCGCTCAGCCCTGGGCTGTCAGACCAGCCGCGGTCGTTGTCCCTTCGGAGGCCTGTTTTGATTGGAAGCCGGCCCCAGCCGCGCTTGAGCTCTTATCCAAGTACGCTCGGGACGACGCCCTGGCTGCCCGCTGGGCTCTGGAACGCTGTTTGGCACCAGATCGTTCGTCCGCCTTTGTCCCTGTAGAGGACTGACGCTCGGGACGACGCGGTACATCCGACTGCAGGCCGATGAGGGGCGGTGTTGGACGTGTCATGCACGACCCGCTACACACCCACTTCCTGCTAGCCATGCACTACCAGCCGCTGGTATAAGTTTCGATATGAGACCGTGACATAGGAGCCCAGGTGTTACCACCGTTATTTACGTCAGACTACTTGTCTCGGCTGGAAACATTACGCATTCAGACCAGACGTCGCTTTCTTGGCAGCCGTCCCGGTGGCCATGTTTCGCTGCGCCGTGGGGCGGGGCTCGAATTTGCGGATTATCGCCGCTACACCCCCGGCGACGACCTGCGCTATATTGACTGGAATCTGTACGGCCGGACTGACCGTCTCTATATTAAGCAGTTTCAAGAAGAAGAGGACCTCTATACCTCACTCTTCCTGGACGGGAGCGCTTCTATGGCCTACCCCGCTCAAGACGGAAAGGCCGAAGCCGCTCGGGATATTATCCTCTCGCTTGCCCATGTTGTTCTGGCCAGTAACGACGCCGTCAAGCTTTCTCTCTTGAGCACGGATGCAACGGCCCCATCAACAACGCCGTTCCTCCGGGGTCGTCAGCGGTTGGGCACTGTTGCGGAATTTCTTGACGTCTATAATCCAGCGGGTCGGATCAACGTCGTCCAATCGCTGGCCCAACAGTTGCAGCAGTCCCACCATCCGGGTAAGGCGGTGTGGGTTTCTGATTTTTTATTCCCTCTGTCCGATGTCCGCACGGGCCTGAGTCTGATGCGCGACGCAAACTTTGACTTGGCGCTTATTCAGATTCTCGGCCATGAAGAAATTGATCCGCCGCTCTTTCCGGGCGGAGCCCGACTGACGGACAGTGAAAGCGAAGCGGAAAGTGTGGTCTATTTTGACACTCGGGCCAAACAGAACTATATGCAGCGCTTGGACCGACACAATCGTGAGCTCCAGAGTTCCTGCCATCAAGCTGGTGTGCACTATGCCCGTTTTATTACCCATCAAGACCTGCCCCACTTTATCTTACGCGAGCTGCCGGAGCTGGGGCTGCTGATATAGTCGGGCGCCCGCGTCCTCGCGCTGAGTCTCATGCAGTTCAGTTTTCTTTCTCCGGCCGCCTTCTCTCTCCTGCTTGCACTCCCCTTGCTGCTTGTGCCGTATTTACTCCGGCAGCGACATCAACGCCGGGTCGTTCCGGCCCTCTTTCTCTACCAGGATATTTCTTCCCCGGCGCGGCGACGCCTGTGGGGCCGAATCCGACTGTCTCCACTCTTTTTGCTTCAGCTCCTCATCCTGCTGTTATTGGTTGCCGTCGCCGCCCGTCCGGTCTTGCAATACGACACCGCGGGAAAAATTGCGCTCGTCCTCGATACCTCAGCCAGTATGCAGGCGCGCGACCCTTCAGGCCAGACCTCACTTTTTGAGGTGGCCAAAGAGAAAATTCAACAGGAACTGGCAAATATCCCGGTCGGGCAGCGTGTCAGCATCTTCACTACCAATCCCCTTGGGGCGGCCCTCGAAGAACTGCTCGATCCCCTCGCCGGTTCGACCGATGCTGAAGAACCCATTACGGCCGACTCTGATATGCAGGCCGTGTGGGAGCGAATGTGTGTCAGCGATGCGCCCGACCCGAGCGATGCAACACTCTCTGCCTTTTTTGCCCGGCTCTTGCGCGATCAGGATTTTGAGCGCGTCTTGTTTGTGACCGATCGCCCTATGACGCAGCCCTCCGGCGAGCAGACATCGAAGCTCGCACTCCGCACGGTGACGGTGGGCTCTGCCCAGCCCAATATTGGAATCAGCACATTCCGCTTATACCGGAGCCCATTTTTTCCAGATGAGGTTCATGCCACGGTCGGCATACACGCTACCGAGGACGCCCTCTCCCAGTTGTCCCTGAGGCAGGTTGTCATCGAAGATGGCCAGACCCAGCAGCGCTTTGCCGTCCGGCAGGTCGGACAACCGGCAGCGCAGACCTTCTCCTTTTCCCGGCTCCCGCTCTCGACGAGCTACCGAGCCCGGATTCTTTTGGGTGAAGGGAAGGGGGGAGGCCAAGACAAAGATAGGCTGGCTGTTGATAACGAAGCCTACGCCGTTCTGCCGCCTCTTGAGGAGATTGCTGTCTTACTCGTCAGCCCAACGCCTGAGGTCGGAGACAGTCTTGGGCAGATACCAAATATCAAATTGACGCTGATGACCCCCCAGGACTATAACCCCGCTGCGGTCACGCACGCCTCTGCGTTCAGGTGTATCCTTTTTCACCTGACCGCCCCCGAAGCATTGCCCCAGACGCCGGCGGCCTTTTTTCTGCCGCCGGACGACAATCCGCTCTTCTCCTTGGGACGGAGCGCCCAGCAGCCCGTGCTCACCCACTGGACCCACGGTCACCCCCTGACCTCGTATGTCACCTTTCCTTTGCTCACCCCGGCCTATGCCCAAGCCCTCCACCCCTCTGGGTGGAATACGCCCATCATTGAGAGCACTGTCGGCACGCTCCTGCTGGCTGGAGAACGGGCTGGGAGGCGCTACGTTGTGACGGGATTCGACCTCCTGCCGTACCTGGGAAGGCGCAACCTGCCGGCATCCATTTTGACGCTGAATATTTTAGGCTGGCTCTCGGATCGGACCTTGCAATCCGCTCTGTATAAAACAGGGGCAGTGCTAAGCCCGCAGTCCTACCTGGCCAGGGCAACGGACTCGCCTGTGCACGTTCGGTTCCCTGGGGATACCCGCTTTCAACCTGTCGAGCGTGCCCTCTCCTTGGACCGACAGGGGGTGTATACTTTTCGTGAAAATGGCGTGGACCGTCTCGTGGCCGTCAATCTTCTGAGCCCGGAAGAGACTGACCTGGGCCGGCCACTCTCCTTGGTGGTTGACGAATCTGGCGGACCGTCTCACATTCCCCAGACAGACCGCGTGAGCCGAACATATGAGCGGCCGATCTGGCCATGGCTTTTGCTCGCCGTGCTTGTCCTGTGTAGTCTGGAGTGGTGGTGGGTTGCTCGAAAAGATAAGGCCCGAGAACAGCATTGAGTGGGTGGTTGCGACTATGGAAGGCCTGACGCTGCTAACCGATCTTTTGCCTCCGTTGGACTGGAGCCGGCCGACTGTGCTGTACGGGCTTGTTGCGATCCCTTTCTTCCTCTTACTGCAACGTTTTGCTTTCCGTCGGCGTCCTTCGTTGCCCAGTCTGGTGCTTCGCGGGCTTTTCCTGATCGTGCTCATCCTTGCAGCTGCTGGCCCCTCTACCCGAGGCAAACAACAACCCGTTTCTCCCATCTTGGTCATCGATGTCTCAGATAGTATGACCGCCACCCAACGGCAGTGGATACAGCAAACGATTACGGACCATATACGGCCCGCTCCAGACACCCCGGTTGTGCTCTTCGGGGGGGCGAACCAGCGGCTAGCCTGGCAAGATATTCCTCCCCTTTTGGTCAGTCCTCCGGAAGGAGTACAGCCTGAAGAGACCAATATTGAGGCTGCCCTGAGTCAGCTTTTGGAAGAACCCCAACCCCGACCGGTCTATGTCTTGAGCGATGGCTGGGAAACGCAGGGAACGGTAACAGCCCTGCTCTCTGCGCTGGCAAAGCAGGGCCTCCGCCTCTACCCACTGCCCCCACCGTCGGAAGAACGCGCGCCCAATATCGCACTCCAGCGTTTTGGTGCGCCGCAGTCCACCTCGGGTGGAGACGATATTGAGATTACGATTGCATTGGAGAATACTGCTCTTCAACCTGCACGGGGTGAGCTGACGGTGCGCGAGCGCGATACTGTCGTCTGGCAGCAGGAAACCGAACTCCGCCCAGGAGCCTCCTTCCTCACCCATTCGCTGCAGTTATCCGGCAGTGGGCTCGTCCCCTTACATGCAAGTTTCGCCCCGTATCCTGAGGCGCCCGACGCCATTCCCTACGACAACCAGGCAACCGCGTGGGTACAGGTTGCGCCGCAGTCGAGTGTCTTGCTGCTCAGTGCAACCCCGCGTGACAGTCGCTATCTCGAACAGGCTTTAAGCAGTCGTGGACTCGCCGTTACGGCTCTTGCGCTGCATACCCAACCCGCTTCTGTCCCCGCGCTCAACACCTTTACTGCAGTGATCCTTAATAATATTGCTCACCAACAACTCCCTGCGGCCTTTGCGCGCGGGATGGATGCCTATGTCAAAAATGGTGGTGGTCTGATTATGGTCGGAGGAGAAAGCAGCCTCGGTCTGGGCCACTACGCTGGCACGGCAATCGAGCAAGCCCTTCCTGTGCGGCTCGTCCCTCCCCAAAAAGAGGAGCAGCGGACGGCCATGCTACTGATTATTGACAAGTCCGGCAGTATGCGGAAACAGCGGAAACTGTTGTACGCGAAATTGGGAGCCCGGGCGGTTGCCCGGAACCTGACAGATACCGACCTGTTTGGGGTCATCGGTTTTGATAAAACCCCGTTTGTAGTGGCCCCACTCGACTATTTGGGTAAAATACGTGCCCAGCTTGATGATCGGATTGACCGCTTAAAGCCGTCCGGCGGTACGTTTCTGCTGCCTGCCCTCCAAGAGGCCAAACGTCAGTTGGAACGTCAGCATGCCACCCGCAAACATATTGTGCTCCTGACCGACGGTGAGACTGGCGGCAGCGGGAGCGACTATCTGGACCTTGCCTCAGTGCTGCGGAACAACCTCAAGATTACGATTTCAACCATTGCCGTGGGCAAACAAGCAAACCTGCGTCTGTTATCTCGTTTGGCAGACTACGGTGGCGGGGCGTTCTACCATACAACAGACCCGTCGACTCTACCCGACCTCTTCCTCGATGAGTTGGAAGAGAAACCGGAAGAAAAGACTATGGTTGAGCGGCTCCTGCACCCCATTCCGAACCCACGTTCCCCTCTGCTTAAGGGCTTAGATCAGCAGCGACTCCCGGCAGTGAAAGGCTATGTGCAAACCCGACTCAAAGAGGGAGCACGAGCAGACCTGTCGGTCCGGGATGCGGACAAGCAACTGCCCCTTTTGGCCTCCTGGTCCTACGGTCAGGGCAGAGCAGCGGCGTTTACCTCAGACGCGAGCGGGCGTTGGTCGGCGCCGTGGGTGCGCTGGGACCGCTACAGCCAGTTCTGGAATCAAACCGTTCGCTGGAGTTTTGCCCGAGAGGAGGGAGACGAGCGCAATGGACAGTATGCCTCTCCGTTTTCCGTCGAGGTCGGGCACAACGAGACGGGGCTGCTGGTTGAAGCGTTTTTCTATGGGACGAAAGAGTCAGCCCAAGCCGACGCAACGCTCACGGCAACGCTCACGACGCCGGATGGGATGGCCTCTCGCCTGCTTTTTGAACGCTTAGCGCCCGGCCATTACCAAGGAAAGTACGATACCCGCATGTCAGGCGACTATACCCTTGAGGGCACCTTTCCTACCGGGGAGCGGTTTGGCCCTCTCGGCTACACGCTGCCCCGTCTCCAGCCGCGTGAAACCCCTCAGCTCCAGCCCAATCTCCGCCTCTTTGAAACGTTGGTAGAGGCAACGGGCGGCGCACTGAGCCCTGAGTTGGCAACCCTCAGCCCGCCGCTTGGACCAGCCGAGCAACTGCCGCTCTGGCCTTATCTCATACCCCTTGCCATGGCCTTCTATCTTATGGAACTCGTTATCCGTCGGCTCGCAGGCTAGGCTGCACTCTGCCCGTCCAGGGCTGCCGTCAAGCTCTGGATTACCCCGGCTCATATTCGGCGCCCCGCCCCGCTTGCCCAGAGATGGCCGGCCTGGTATGGCGAGCGGGAAGACTGAAGCCGCGCCCTTGGTCTGAGGACGCTGGGAAACTCGGAGAATAGATGGCATATCTCGTACTCCTTCGACATGGCCAATCACAATGGAATCTGGAAAACCGCTTTACTGGTTGGGTTGACGTTGCCCTGACGGAAAAAGGCGAAGAAGAGGCTCGACAAGCCGGAGAAAAGATCAAAGCCGCTGGTCTGCAATTTGATACCACTTTCACCTCAGTGCTTCAGCGTGCCATCCGAACGCTCGAATTGGTCTTGGAGATGCTCGGCCAACCCCATCTTCCCGTCGAACAGGACCAAGCACTCAACGAACGCCATTACGGCGACCTGCAGGGCCTCAATAAAGCCGAAACTGCCAAGAAGTTTGGCGACGAGCAGGTACGACTCTGGCGACGGAGCTATGATATTGCTCCACCAGGCGGGGAAAGCCTGGAAAATACGGCCGCACGGACTCTACCCTACTTGAAAGACCGGATTCTCCCAACGGTCCAAGCCGGACAGCATGTATTGGTTGCGGCGCATGGCAATAGCCTGCGTTCGATCATCATGCATCTCGATCAGTTGAGCCGAGAGGCAGTCCTCAGTCTTGAGTTGGGAACAGGTGTCCCGGTGGTGTACGATATTGACGCTGAGGGCAACGTCCAGTCAAAAGAGATTCTGTAACGACGACGCGACGTCCAACGAGCAGATGGGATGCACGTTGAACGGACGGCCTCACGGGGGACTACTGCGGGGCCAGGGAACGATATTTTCCCTGATAAAAGAGGAGTGGGTCGCCCGGTACGGTCACGAGCCGCTGAATCTCTCCAACATAGATCGTGTGATCCCCCCCTTCGTAGGCGTGGGCGACGGTGCATTCAAAATGCGCCAGCGCTCCCTCAAGCAGGGCAACCCCGAGTTCTCCGAGGCTGTAGGATAAGCCCGCAAACTTCTCAATTCCTTTTGTTGCAAAACGGGTGGACAGCTCTTCTTGCGCTGCGCTCAGGAAGTTGACGGCAAAGACCTTGGATTCCTCAAAACAGTTATAGCAGTCCACGCCCTTATCCACACAGATTAAAAGCATCGGTGGGTCCAGAGACAGCGAGCTAAACGCATTGGCGGTCAGACCGAACGGCTTTCCCGTGGCATCTTTCGTGGTGATGATGGTGACCCCGGTTGCAAACAGCCCCATTGCGTTGCGTAATTCTCGTCCATCAATTGCCATACTGCCTCCCCGATCGGTAAAGAAGTTCTCTGACTGCTACCAGAGCGCCTCCCAGGCTGTCAATTGCTCTGCATGTCCTCCTGAGGTGCGCTTCCGTAGCTCAGATTCGGTTCAGTCAGGGATCGAGCAACATCCTTGTCACAGCCCGGAGCGCGACCGAAGACCTTTTGCCACACCGGGGCAGTTTCCATGCACATATACACCGGAACCGTGGGAGCAAGGCTGTTCAACTGAGTGATCAGGCTACGGTACATTTTGACGCGCAATGCCTGAAAGGTGCGCCATTTCCCATCATCACACAAGACCTGCTCACCGGATAAGAGGCGGGTCCGCGGGAAGCGTTGACGGATGACTTTCCGTAGAGATGGAGTAATGCGGAGGCTGCCGAAACTGACCCAGGCGACCCCCCGTGGGTCAACGGTCGTAAAGACCTGCTCAAGCGCTCGCCGATAATCCGTCTCCCAGTTGGGATACTCGATGAGCGGATCAAAGTGAAAACCTATTTTATAGCCAGCCTGCTGGACACGGTGGGCGGCCTGGAGGCGTTCGGCAAACGACGCCGTGCCGTGCTCCTCCGTGTCCGCAATAGCCGGTGGCGTCAGGCTCCAAGACACCACGACCCGCCCGTGCGACTCGAGCCCGAGCAAATTATCAATACAGTCGCTTTTCGTTTTGAGTTCGAGCAGGACGTTCTTCCGAGCAGCGAAGAAAGGTACCAGGTCTGCTGAGAAACCAATCAGCGCATCCAAGGCCAGGCTGTCGGACAGTTCACCAGTCCCAATCCGAAACTGTCTCCACGGCTGACGGTCGACAACCTGGGCGACTTCATCCAGCAGGTCGTCACTATTGGTGAAGACTTTGAGGGTGGGGTTATTGGCAAGATATTCTTGTAAAAAACAATAGCTGCAATCCATTGGGCAGTTGGAGATCAGGCTGACGACCAGATAGTTGCAACACACCAGCCCAGGGGTTCCGGCCGGACAATGTTCGAGAAATCGGGCGCGTTGGCGGGTAAAGAACAGCCGCCGCTTGCCGGCACCGAACGGGTCTTTGACCGCCGGATGTGTTTCCTTTTGCTCCCAGTCTTTTTCAACAACGCGGACAGGCAGCTCCGGCAGCCTGGCTAAAGCCCGTTGAACGACCGGAGTCTCTTCCTCGCCGCGTTCGATAAAGATTTCAGTCGGTCGGTACATCGCCGTCTATTATGCCGCAGGACTCACACCTCATCCAGAGCCTCAAACACGCGCTGAAAGCGACTATCCTCGAGCCGTTGCTGAAGCTGAGAGAGAACGTCTCGGAGCTCGTGAACATTGCGGACCGTGAGGGTGAGCGTGACCTCGTCGCCTTCAAAGTCTGGCGGGAAAGAGACCTGTCCTACCCTGCCCAAGTCGAGGGCTTTTACCGCCTGGCGGACATTTTCCTCCAAGCGGGTCAGGCGCGGGTAGCGTATCTTGCGTAACATCGTTTTGACCGCTTTGAGTTTGTCGTGGCGTGAGCCCGGTGTTGTCCGTGCGTTCCGAAGTCCTCGCCGTTCGAGAATGTCAGTAACGCTCTGCTCATCCCGCGCAGCAATTTCTTCTAACCAATCGAGCAAGTCTTTAAGATGATTCTCACCGCATTGGAGGTCTTGCAGCAGGGAGAATAGCGCAGCTTGGTCTGTTGCTGGCCACGCCTGCCAGCGGGCCAGCGTTGTGCCGCTCAAGCGTTTGCGCTGGGCATAGGTCGCTATCCGCCGCGCGTGCTCCTGCTCATCCTGTTTGGCCATACGACTCCTTTTGCGCGCAAGGATAGCGTGCCATCAGGGCTAGGTAGGGTTCCGCCGACTTGCCACGTTTGCGTGCTCCATTGGCCAAGACCCGACACTTCTTGTGGAACATAGAGAGTGTGGCGTTTCGTTGCTGGAGAGAGAGTCGCCCCGAATCGAGCAGCTTGCGGAGCGCGATAAGCCGGAACCGGTCCATTCCCCAAAACTGGCGGGATAATTGGTCGGCGTGACCGCCGCGTTTCAGGACCAGAGGTGTATCAATCAGGTGGACTGGCTCCCGCACGCTGATACGCAGCCACAGGTCATAATCTTCACAGGCCGGGAGTTGCTCATCAAAACCACCCATCCGCTCAAACAATGCCCTACGCAGCATAACGGCCGAAGGACTGACCAGACAGCAGGCGAGGCTCTGAACAAAAATATCCCCGTGAGGTTTTCGATGTTTCTTGCGTGGGTTGACCCGAACTCCATGACGAATCCAGGTTTCCTGTGTCTGGCAAATCTGTGCGGTCGGCTGCGTTTCAAAGAAAGCGACCTGATGAGATAATTTTTCGGGCTGCCAGACGTCGTCGGAATCGAGAAAGGCGAGGAGTTCGCCCTGACTGGCGGCTACCCCACGATTGCGTGCGGCGGAGACGCCCCGATGGGGCTGAAAGAGGTAGCGTATGGGACGGGATCGTGCGCGGGCATATTCTTCGACGGTCCGCTGGGTTGCATCCCGGGCCGCGTTCGTCGAGCCGTCGTCCACGACAATCGTTTCACTGTCCTGATACGTCTGAGCCAGCACGGAGGCCAACGCCTCACGCAGAAAGGCGGGGCGATTATAAGTCGGTATGATAGTCGAAACGCTAGGCATCTGAGATTCTCTTCGTCTCGAGTGCAGCGGGATGGGAGGCGGTCAGCGCGAGTATCGCCTGCCACAGAGTGTCCGTGCCCTGACCATCCCGAGCGGAAAAAAGAAGCAGGGGTTCACCACCGATTTGCCGCATCAGGATCTGGCGTTGCTTTTCCCGCTGGTTGCGCTTGAGCTTGTCACATTTGGTCGCCACAAAGAGAAAGGGGCGGTTATGATAGGCGAGAAAGTCAGCCAGGGCTGCCTCCTCTGCTTCTGGACCACGTCGGATATCGAGAATGACGACTACCCCACACAGGTTCGGCGCATGTATCAGATAGTCTTCAATCAGTCGCTGCCAGGCCGTCCGCTCAGACTTGGCAACTTTGGCATAGCCGTAGCCGGGCAGATCTACAAAGGTCAGGACCTGGTTGATGGTAAAAAAATTGAGCTGTCGCGTACGGCCTGGAGTCTGACTCGTCCGGGCAATTTTCTGGTTTAGGAGTCGGTTGATTAACGAAGACTTGCCGACATTCGAACGTCCGGCAAAGGCGATCTCCGGCTGAGAGAGTCTTGGATATCGTCCCGGCTGCATCGCGGCGCCAGCAAACTCAACGCTTGAAATTTTCACTGTCTTGACTCGCGCTCATCCGTGGACCGAACAGGGGCGCTCCGCAGGATGTGAAAGGAGCGTAGCCGACAGAGCCGATTTGCGCCACCTTGACTTACGCTCGCTTGGATTGTTTGTTTGGGGAGGTATGAAAAAAGAACTCTTGGGAATGCTGGTGACCGCCTTGGCCATATTATCCGCAGCCATAGTGTCCGGTCTGCGGCTCAAGCCATATATTGACGCCGGCGAAACGTATACTCCCGCCTCGTTTATGCTGTATCCGGCCTTGGCGGCTGCGCTGGTTGCCGTCCCCCTTATCTTCTTGCTGCGTGCGGTCCAAGGAACAAAAGAGATTGAAATCGGTCCGCTGAAATTCACCGAGCGCACTCCGTTTATGGCTTTATGGTGCATTTTGTATATTGTGATTGCCGTCACCTTCTTCCCCTATGACGGTCCTGAAGAGCCGGACCTCTTGCCTGATCCCTCACGCCAGGAGGAGACCGAGTCCCCCCTCAATCAGCCGGTCCGTCTGCCCCTTGCCGTTGACCCGCTCCAGGAGAGAAGCGTGGAGCAGAGACCGACGGTGCCGGTTGTCAATGGCCCGACCAGGACACAGTTGTGACTGATTTCCAGCCTCAGCTCGATCCATTTCAGATGCTCTTAGGTTTTCGCCTCGACAGGGTGGCGCCGGAATTCTGCCGTATCAGCCTGCCCTTCAGGTCCGAACTGCGGACCGCCGGCGATGTTGTGCATGGTGGGGTCATTGCGACCCTGATTGACAGCGCCGGGGTTATCGCCGCCTGGTCGCAGGCCGACCCGAGTGCCACCCGTGGTGCAACGGCCGATCTCTCGGTCAGCTATTTATCCGCGGCACACGCTGTTGATCTCATTGCTGAAGCCCGCGTCCTGCGGCGTGGCCGGAGTCTCGTCTTTATTGAGGTCGATGTCACGGCCTCGACTGGCGAGCGGATTGCCAAGGGGCTGGTCACGTATAAATTGGGATATAGTGCATGACGCAACCATCGTTCGATCACTCCATCCCGCCGAATTTGCCGTCATCGGTTGTGTCTCCCCAGACCGTTCCACCCAGAACAATTCCGCCCATCCATATCGTCCTGTTTGGGGCAACCCTCTTGACCACAACGCTCGCCGGAACCTTTCAGGCGGGTGGGGACCCCCTCAGTGATCCGTCTACGCTGGTGTTGGGGTTGCCGTTTGCCCTCACCTTACTGCTCATCCTCCTTAGCCATGAGATGGGGCATTACATCCTGGCCCGCATCCACGGGGTCTGGGCCAGCCTGCCGTATTTCATTCCCGGCCCGCCATTCTTTGTCGGGACTTTTGGCGCGTTCATTCGGATGAAATCGGCGCCGGCTAATCGATCTGCACTGTTTGATATCGGCGCGGCCGGACCCTGGGCCGGAGTCTGCTTCGCCATTCCCGCGGTGATCGTTGGCCTGACACTCTCCGAGGTGCAGCCGCTCGACCCACTTTCGGGTGGCATCATTCTGGGCGACTCCGTCCTGTTCTCTGCCTTAATCACGCTCGTTCTTGACGTGACCCCTGATGAGGTCGGAGTCATCCTCCATCCCATTGCGCTTGCCGGCTGGTTCGGCCTGTTTGTCACCTTTCTCAATCTACTGCCGGTTGGCCAGCTCGATGGCGGCCATGTGGTGTACTCGCTCTTTGGGCCGGTTCACCGCTGGATAGCGCGCGCCTTTCTGCTGGTTATTCTGGTGCTGGGCTTTCAGGGCTGGCAAGGCTGGTTTGTGTGGGTCGTCCTGTTAGCCGTCTTGGGCATTGACCACCCGCCGACAGCCGATCCAGTGTTGCCCCTTGATCGTAAGCGGACCATCTACGGCTGGTGTACCGTCGGGCTTTTTGTCTTGACTTTCACGCCGGTCCCCATCACCATATCGGCGAATTTCCCACTCCGAGAGGATGTGACCCCAGTGGCCTACCATCTCGAACACCGGCCCCCGTCGTCAGCTTTCCCCCCTTGGACGTTGGTGTACCAGCCATGACCGAGCGCCTTTCCTGGGATCAATATTTCATGACCATCACGCGCCAAGTGGCCGAGCGTTCGACCTGTGAACGCGCCAAAGTTGGCGCGGTTATTGTCCGCGAGCGGAATATTCTGACTACGGGCTATAACGGTGCACCAGCCGGACAGCCTCACTGCACCGAGGTTGGCTGCCTGATTTACGAATCAAAAACGCCGACCGGAGAGATCGAGCAGAACTGCTACCGGACCATCCATGCGGAGATCAATGCCATTGCCCAAGCCGCAAAGAACGGCACCAATATCAGTGGGGCAGATATCTATGTCACCCACACCCCGTGTATCCATTGTCTCAAGGTGCTGGTGAATACCGGTATCCGACGCATCTTCTACGAGAGGGCGTATAAGCTCCACACCGTACAGGAGTTGCTGGCTTCCTCTCAGGTCGAATTGCAGCAGGTTGAACCGTAGACCAGCGAGACGGACGTGTACGCCCGGCTCCGGCAGGGACGCCGGGCCAGCGTCTCTATTCTTGCGTTTCGTCCGATTGGGCTGTGGGTTGAGCGGATAATCCGTCATAAGCGCCAAATTGATAGGCGGCCGCTAACAAGAGGACAGACAGAACAAGCACCGTAATCAAAATATCAAGGGCGCTGAGCCCGGCGTGGCTCCTCTTCATTTTTTCCTCCATGCGCGCGTCTAGCGATAAACGGGGGCGTCACCATCAGGACGACGCTTCCAGCGCTTGTGTATCCACAGCCAGTGGTCTGGGTAGCGCTCGACCATATCCTGAAATATGGCGGTGAATTTTGCGGTCGTGGCGCGAATATCTTCTTCCTGGTTACCAGTCCGGATTGGCTCGATCAACGGTAAGATCACGATCTTATGCTGGCACGAGCCGTTTTCCCGAACCAGAAAAGCCGGAACAACCGGGACACCTGTTGTCAGAGCCAAGCCGGCAAGGCCGGCTGAGGTTGAGGCCAGGCGTGAAAAAAACGGCACAAACACACCCATCCGCCCAGAGGCGTTTTGATCAACTGCAGCAACAACCGCACTCTTTTTCTTAATCGCCCGGAAGACCTCAATCCCGGCAGTCGTTTTCTTAATCACTTTAGTCCCGCACCGTTCGCGCTCGGTGGTCAACACTTTTTCAATAAAGACGTTGCGCAAACGGCGATGGATGATGTGTATGGGGAGTCCGTAACACGCAGCCGCATGGGCGAAGAGTTCCCAGTTACCAAAATGTCCGGTGAGAATCAGGGCACCAGTAGCGCGTAGGTTGTCAACAAGCTGACGCCATTCGACTTCGTTCTCAAACTGCACCCGCTTGTGGATATTCTCTGGTGTGAGAGAACGCAGATGGCAGAATTCAGCCAGCAAGCGGCCAAGATTGCGGAAACTTTCCCGCAGGATACGGTGTCGTTCCGCTTTGGCCTTGGTCGGAAAGGCCAGGGCCAGATTCGTTAACCCCACCCGACGATGCGGCCGATCTATCCAATAGAGAAGGGTGCCAATCCCTTCCCCCATCCGAAACGCGAGGCGAAAGGGCAAGGCTCGAAAGAAGGCGAAGAGGGACAGGAACAAGACATACTCGATCCGAGCAAGCAGATGCTTTTTTTCACGCGCCGGCCGGATACGTTTTTTGCGACGGGGCCGGTCCTGTTGCGGAACAGCGGGGGCAGGCTCAGCGCTATCGTGGACCGCGCCTCTGATCCCTTCTGGCATGACTCCGAGAGAGACTGGACTGATGACTACGCTGCTGGGGCATCAGAAAACGAAAAGCCAAACACTTCCCGTTCCTTTGCCACCAAGTCGGCAACGACCTGTCGATCAATATCCCGGTAGCGTTGCAGGGTTTCCCGCATCTTTCCTTCCCCACCGTTTGCTCTCGCCATCTCTTTCAGCTCGTTTTTGATCCAGCCGATATGCCATTTCTCGTCTTTGGTGACTTCGTGCAGGATGGCGAGCGTCTCGGGATCGACATCTGTCCGTTTGGCATGTTCAAGATACCGGCGCTGAGCGCGCTCTTCGACCACGACCGTGAGCGCGAAGAGGTCAATCAACGAGCGAGGAATGCCAACCGCTCTACCAATGCGGGTTTGGTAGCCATCATCAACGTGGACCGGTTCATACCCCAGGTCGGTAATACGTTTCGTCCACAACCAGGCGTGGCGAGTTTCGTCAGCCAGATGCCGAGATAATTTGACTTGAGCCTCAATGTTTTCGACGCGCATGGTCAGTTTTAAGAGTAGCGTTGCACCCCGTAGTTCGGCGTCACGGTAATAGCTGTATAAATGAATCATCCGCGAATCTATAGACATAGTATGTGCACCTTCCACCCGAAAAGCCTTATGCTCTTCTCGGCGAGAAGAGACGTGTACCCCCGAAGGCTTCTCTCGGTATAGAGTAATGGCTACAGAAAAGCAAGAACCTCAATAGTGCGCTAAACATCGACAAATACTCAATTTTTTTATACTGTAGCGGTGATGAAGATGGTTTCCCAGTCCACACCAGACCCTTCCTCTTCGACTTGGCTCAGAACAGGATCGTGGCTGGACGTTGTGCTCTGGAGCGGAGTGCTGGGTCTCTTGCTGCACGGCCTGAGTGGATGTTGGGGTAGCGAAGACACCCGACTCGTGGCCCGGCCGGCCGGGCCATATCAGCTGATACTGGACCTTGGATCAACGCTCCCGCAGGCTGGCCAGGAAACAACTCTGACCTTTCACCTGACCCATACCAAGACACAACGATCGGTTTCTGACCTGCAAATATTACACGAACGAGCCCTCCACACCTTTATCGTGAGCCGTGATTTATCCATATTTGCCCACACCCACCATGAGGACTATATTCCGCTCACTGACCAGGACCTCCAGCGTGCTCGGTTTCATTTTCCCTATACGTTTCCCAAGGCGGGGCAGTATCTCATTGTCAATGAGTTTACCCATAAGGATAGAAGCTGGACCAAACACTTCACTGTCACCGTCACGGGAGAGTCCGGCCCGTCGCCCGAGCCTGATTTCCGTCAGGAAAAACAGTTTGGTGCGTATCGCGTTGCCTTACGCACTTCGCCCTCTCCACCCATTGCTGGCCACGAGGTAGAGATTGTGTGTCACCTCACCTCCGCAGAGGGGGTCCCGGTCAGAAATTTGGGTCTCTATCTCGGCACCGAAGTCCATATGGCAAGCTGGCGCCTGGACGGTGAGCATTTCGGCCATCAGCACACCTACACAGCGGAGATGGCCCGTTTTATGGAAGGTATGCGTGGTCACAGCATGTCGTCAGACCAGATGGCCCGGCTCATGGTCCAGCTCATGAGCCGTCCGGCAAAGCAGGAGTATTTTGGCCCGGACGTGCCGCTGCATCACGTCTTCCCCACCGCCGGCGTGTATAAAGTCTTCCTGGAGTTGGCGCCCAACGGAGAGTATCTGCCGGTTGATTTTCTGGTCACGGTTGCCGAGTACACGGACGACGCGGATACAACGATTCATTCCATCCTGCAAGAATCCGCACGACCCATCACACCCAATAGGCAGGATCTCTCGTGAAATCCCACTCCCTTCAAAACGGTCTGCTCGTTTGCTTTCTGCTCGTTTCGTCCCCGGCAGTAGCCGGCCACGGTTTCGTCACGACCTTTGGTGATATCGAATGGTTGCCGGAACCCGGCCGTACACCGGACACAGTGGGGTATCAACTCGACTCCTGGTCCGAAGCGGGGCAACTCTGGCTGGCCACGACCGCCCAGCAGGTCGTTGATCTCTCGCTCGGTTTTGCCCGGGAAAAACTGGCAGAAGTCGAAGCTATGCTGACCGTCCAGGATACAGACGCTGCCCAGGTCGCATTGGAGCACTATTGGTATTATATCGACCGGGCCGAGCAGGCGCTTCCACAGGCCGCAGATGGACAGGATGAGGATGCCATTGCCCTGGTCGAAGCGCTCACTACCCACCTGCTTGAGCACCAGTATATCCTGACCATCATCCATACGGATTTGTCTGTTGAGTCGCGCAGCATCCTACGGGAGGTCTTCACGACCGCGCAACAGCGCTATCCACGCATAGCCGACCGTCTGCCGCGTAAAAAACGCGGGGCCCTCTTCTTCAAAGAAGAAGAAGTACGCTGGTCGGTAGCCCGGGAGAAGTGGCACCTGCGCCATGGCTTCTGGCGATGGTGCTCGCAGCCGAATGACGTAGTGGGTAGCTACCGGATCCCAACGATTGCGATGTGGGCGCGTCGGGCGCATATTATCCTAGCCGTGGATGTGTGCGAAGCACCGGACTACCTGTCGGGACTTTGGCCCGTGTCGGGGGCAATTTGCGACTTAACAGCGAGTGCCAGGCCGGCCTCAGTAATGACGTGGGGGCAAGGTACGGATATCCGGCTCAACTACGATGTGTGCGAAGCCCGGAGCGGCGACGGGCGGGGGCAGCCTGGCCACGCGGACTACTGTCGGGACTATGGCCCGTGTAGCGCGGGGCAAGGGGATTGCGACCCCGGCCAGTGTGCTTCTGGCCTCGTGTGTGCCAATGACGTAGGGGCGCGGTACGGCTTGCCGGCTCACTACGGCGAAGCCCGGAGCGGCTCCACCGCAAGCACACTGTCGCTAAATGTGACCGTGATAGGTCAGGGGACAAGGGGATTGTGGCGAGAACCGCAGTGCCCAACAAATAACTTTTGGCCAAGGGGATTGGTTTGAGCCAAGGACGATGGGGAGGGGACAACGACTTGAGATACCTGCCGCTTGTAAGCAGCAAAGTAAAAGGGTCCCCGCCACTGGACTAGCTGCGGGACAACCAAAATGGCCCGGCAAGCGCGATTGACAATGCCAAGTCCGCTGTCTCATTCAGGCGCACCAAACACCCAGAGCTGCGTGTGGCAATGCGTGAGGGACCCAAATTACGTTTACAGAGCGCCCGCGAGCATACAATGGCTTGAGTAACGGATTCCTGCACGACCGTAGAAGGATGAATATCGTTTCGAATATTCCTCACCGACATCCGGGACAGTGACAGGAACATGGCCTGGAGGGAACCAATATTACTACACACCCGGGTTTGATAGAACAGTCCCACAGTTGTACCCCCGGTAGGAATGTATGTTTCGAGTTCGTACTGGGGCGTCGGATTCGACGGCGACCAAGGTTGTGAGAGATGTTGCCAGATATGTCAACAGGTGAATGTTAGTTATCGCGCAGGATGCTGAGGATAGAGAGCGGCTGAGCCGCAAGCCGAAAGGGTTCCGAGCGCCACGGACCGGATATACACCGTTGACGGGCCGGGCCGCGTGCCGTAATAGAAAGCGTATGCACCCTGGGACAAGAAAGCCGTCAAGGCGCTTCAAGCCGCCGTCGGTGGAGACGGTCGGTGAGGCCGTGGGCGCAAATGTGGCAACCAAGGCCGACTTGGCTGAAGTCCAAGCCGGCTTGGAGACCGCCGGCAGTCACCGACCTCACCGAAGCTAAGGCCGAACGGAGATTGTCGAAGTCAGGACCAAGCTTGCCGAAGTCAAGGCCGAGTTAAAGAGCGATATGGCGACCTTGCGGGAGGACAAGGCGAAAGGCTTTCAGGGCATGTACAGGTTTATGGCCGTGGCCATTCTGACCATTACCAGCACGATCGTGGGGCGGCCATCGCCTTAGTCCGTTACCTGCAAAAAAAAGACAACGCGAAGGGTGGGATTACTCTGCCGGTATATTCTTGCTTCGCTCTCAACAAATAACTTTTCGCCAAGGGGATTGCCCAGAGAACGGCAGCAGACAGTTTTCATTATACCATGTCGTGCCAGCCCAAGGACGGAAGCTATCAATCAGGATGATAATCCAGAGGACCCATAACGGTGGGGAGGGGACTACCTGCCGCTTGTAAGCAGCAAAGTAAAAGGGTCCCCGCCACTGGACTCAGCTTTTTTTCACAACCAAAATCCCCGGCAAGCGCGATTGACAGATGCCAAGTCCGTTGTTCCAGAGCTGCGTGTGGCAATGCGAGAGGGACCCAAATTACGTTTACAGAGCGCCCGCGAGCATACAATGGAGAGTAACGGATTCCTGCAACGACCGTAGAAGGATCGAATATCGTTTCTTTGAATATTCCTCACCGACATCTCCGCCTCGGGAGAACTCGACGACAGCCCCTTCCCCGACCCTATTGTCATGCCCATTGAGGATGTGATTGACCTCCATCCTTTTGCGCCCAAGGAAATCAGGAGCATCGTCGAGGAATATTTACGCGAGTGTTGCAGCGCAGGGTTTACCCAGGTGCGCCTCATCCACGGCAAAGGCAAAGGGATTCAGCGCGAGAATATTCGTTCACTGCTTGCTCGTCTGCCCTATGTGAAAGACTTTGCTGATGCGCCAATGGGGGGGGGCGGTTGGGGCGCGACCATTGTTCGCCTCGACCCATCACGGGTAGACCCGGCGGGAAGCCGTGAACCGTAGAGCCGTTGTCCGTGGCGGGAAACATTTCTACGGGGGCTCTTACAAGCCCCCTCAGCGCACCCGGCGGTCTCTTGCGCGGCTCTCCTGCAAAGGGATGCATAATGACGAGAGAAGGAGGGGGTCCATGGCAACAGTTGATACCTTTTTGGCTGATTTGCGCGGCTATATCCAACACCAAGATGAAAAACCCCTGCTTGGCCCTAGCTTCTATCAGGGCCTGCTGGCCGGGGAGCTGTCTCGCCCGCAACTGAAAAAATGGGCGCTCAACCTCTTTTATGTCACCGGTCAGCATATCCGGGCCTTTGGTGGGATTTTTATGAATACCGGCCTTGGACCGCTCGACCGAAAAATCCGACGCCATATTGTTGAAAATCTGATTGACGAAGAAACGATTATGGGTCGTGGGGAAGACGCCCACTGGATGCTGTCCATGCGATTGGCTCAAGCGCTCGGCGCTACCGAAGATGAGGTCCGGCAGCCGGTCGTTTCCCAAGAGTCGGTCGCCTATGTTGACTGGGTGATTGAGCTTGGCAGGAAGGAGTACGGCCTCGTCACCCTGGCGGCCATGTCGATTGGTGGCGAGACGCGCAGTGATGACTCCATGAAGGGCCTAGTACGCGCCCTCAAAGAAAAATACGGCCTGACCAGGTACGACCTTGAATTCTTCTACGCGCATGCCGGTGAGGCCGAAGCCCATGGCGAGCCCGTTTTTGATATGGTGCGTGGATACGCCACCACAACCGAACGACAGCGGAAGATCCGAGACAGCATCACGGAATGGTGTGAGAAATTCCAGGCAGCTCAGGAAGGCGGGTATCGGGTTGCGATGGGTCTGGATGCTGGCGTCCGGGTTGATCTAGGTTGATTGGTAAAGAGGAGGAATCGTTCATGTATGACCTGATTATTGAAGACGCCCGTATCTGCGACGGCACGGGCACACAAAGCTTCTACGGCAATGTGGCGGTCAAAGACGGCCTGATTGCCGCGGTGGGTAAGGGTAATGGCGAGGCGGCCCAAAAGAAAATCAATGCCGACGGCTTGGTGCTGGCACCGGGTTTTATTGATCCGCATACCCACTACGATGCCCAAGTCGCCTGGGACCCTCTGGTAACCTGCTCCTCCTGGCACGGCATTACCACGGTGGTGATGGGCAACTGCGGGGTGGGTGTTGCGCCGGTTCGACCCAAAGCCCGTGATATTGTCATGTGGGACCTGGTGAATGTCGAAGCGATCCCGTTCGAGGTTATGGAGCGGGGCATTGACTGGCAGTGGGAAACCCACGCCGAATATCTCGATGTCTTACAAAAACGCGGGATGGGTATCAACGTGGCCTCGTTAGCCGCCCTCACACCCCTGCGGCACTATGTGATGGGCGAAGAGTCGTTTGAGCGGGAAGCCACACCGGACGAAATCGGCGAAATGCAACGGCTGTTTCGCAACGCCATGCACGCCGGCGCGTTCGGCCTGACCAGTACCATTCTCAACAACCATATCGGCTTTGAGGGCCGTCCACTCGCTTGCCGCAACGCCAGTCGGGCCGAGTGGAGTGCCTTGTGCCAGGTCATGAAAGAAGAGGGCCGTGGCACGATTGAGCTGGCCCTGACCGGGACCAATGTCGGCCAGGTCTCGGACGACGAATACGATCTGCTCAAATTCCTGGTGGATGAAAGCCAGCGTCCGGTCACCTTCCTGGCCCTGTTCAATAAGCCGGGCAAGCCGGAGTCCTACCTCAACGCCGTGGAGAAGGTCCAACCTATCCTCGGTTGGGACAAAGCCGTACCGCAGGTCACCTGCCGCCCGCTGCGGGTCCAGTTCAATATGAAGAACCCGTTCATCTTCGCGATTTTTTCGGCCTGGCACCATGTCTTCAACAAGAGTGTCGAAGAGCAGATGCAGATTTATGCCGATCCGGGCTTTCGCAACGCCTTTCGCGAAGAGATGGATAAGCGCCGGATCTTTCGCGGCCAGTGGGGGCGGATGACCGTGATTGATGCCCACACTGAAGCGGTCAAACCGCATGTTGCCAGCAAGAAAACGGTGGCCGAGATTGCTCGCGACCAGGGCAAGGATGTGGTTGACGCTTTTCTTGACCTGGCGGTGGCCGACCGCCTGGAGTTGATGTTCGACCTTCAGGCGTTCAATTTCGAACCCGAAGGGGTGAAAAATCTGGTCAGTGACCCCCGCTTTCTGATCGGCTTGTCCGACGGTGGGGCGCACGTGGACATGTTGTGCGATGCGGGGTACGCGACCTATCTGCTCGGTCGCTGGGTGCGGGACAATCAGGTGTTGAGCATTGAAGAGGGCGTCCGGCGGCTGACCTCAGTCCCGGCCGATCTGTTCGGTATTCCCAACCGGGGGCGCATTGCCCCGGGCCTGGTGGCTGACCTCACGCTGTTCGATCCCGACACGGTCGATGCCAAAGACCCGGAATATGTCTGGGACCTGCCCGGCGGCGGGAAACGCTTTGTTGCCAAATCCAAAGGGATCAAGACGACGGTCGTATCCGGCCAGGTTCTGTACCAAGATGACGAGTATCAGGGGGGCTTACCCGGACAGGTTTTGCGCAGTACGGATCGCTAAAAAACTGATCGCTAAAAAACAAAGGGGCGGTCCGGACACCGCCCCCTTGTCTATCTCTTCTCTCTATTCTCTATCGCTCTATCCGTCCACCATCACGTTTTCTTCCGTTAATAAGATCACAATTTCCGCGGAGCCGCCCGTCGCGCTGTTTCTGGCCGTCTGGCCTTCAGAGGTCCCAAAGACCTTGTCCATATCTGCCTGTGTCTCAAACCAGACCTCGGCCACGCCGTCGTAGCGCTGGTCGTCGGTTGTTGCCAGGTTAATACAATACCGTTTCAAGCCGGGCCATTGCTTCACCTTGGGGGCGTGTTCTTCCAACCACCAGCGGCGAAAATCTGCCATTCCCATCCCCTCAGGCCGCTTGAGAATCCCAATGACTTTATACATAGGTCCTCCTTATTCTTGACCGATCCGAGAGCATAACTCCGGGCCGGTCTGCTCTGCGGTATACAGCCTTGTCCCCAGCCGTTCAAGCAGTCTTTTCTTCATTCTCGATTTCCGTTAGGGATGGACAGCATATTGCAGGATATATGGGAGGATCGGTATGGAGACTCGTCCGGCATCACTGCTACCCGAACAGTTCGGCCCGTTGCAGGGCGTGCGGATTGTATCAAGCGGAACTTTAGTCGCCCAGCCGTTTGCCGCGGCCTTGGCCGCGGAAATGGGTGCCGAGGTCATCCAGATCGAACGTACCGGAGAGGGCGACGCGTCCTGGCGTCATCTGGGGATGCAACTGCCAACCACAGACGGCCAGGGGCAGGTGGCCACCACCTGGATTCAGGAACGGCGGAACGAGTGGTATGTCACGCTGGACTTCAGCAAGCCCGAGGGCAAGGAACTGTTTCTCAAGCTGGTCAAGTCGTGTGACATCTGGATGGAGAGTTCAAAGACCGGCTCCTATGCCAAGTGGGGCCTGACCGATGAAGCCGTGCTCCAGGCCAACCCCAAGCTCGTCATCGCCCATGTCTCCGGCTACGGTCAGTCCGGTCACCAGGACTACCTGAGTCGGGCCTCGTACGACATGATCGGCCAGGCTTTTGGTGGACTGATGTACCAGACCGGCTTTCCCGACCCTGATCCGCCGGTACGGGCCAACCCCTGGACGGCCGACTATATTACAGCCCTGTTTTGCCTGTGGTCGTCCCTGGCCGGCTATATTTCCGCACAACGCACCGGCACGGGGCAAGTCGTTGATATCTCGCAGTTCGAGGCCATCCACCGCCTGCTCTCGGGGACGATGGTCGAGTATTTCAGCAATGGCTTTGTCCGCGAGCGAACGGGTAATAAAGCCACCGCGTTTCAACCCTACGATGCGTTTCAGGCCAGCGATGGCTGGGTGGTGGTCGGCGCGGTCGGCCAGGCGGTTTTTTCCCGGGTGTGCCGAGTCCTGGATCTCGACCCGGAAGAAGAGAAATGGCAGCGGGCCAGTGTCGATGTCAACGGCATGGAAGGTATCGAGTTTGACGCCCTGCTGCGCGGCTGGATTGCCGAACGAACGGTCGAGGAAGCGGTTGAACAGATGAATGCTGCCCAGGTCGCCTGCTGTCCGATTATGAACAGCAGGGATATGGCGGAAGATCCGCACTACGAGGCCCGGAACGTCCATGTCGAGTGGGAGGACAATCAGGTTGGCCGGGTCAAAGGGACTGGCGTTAGTCCGTCCTTTTCCGCCACACCGGGCAAGATCTGGCGTGGGTCCGTGCCCGTTGGCCATGATAACGAGCAGATTTACACCCACTTTGCCGGACTCAGCCGCGAAGAAGTCGCCCAGCTTCAAGAAAAAGGCGTGATCTAAGCGTATGGGGCGGGTGTACCTCGCTCCATATTCGCGCCGCTTATACCTCTCTCATTACTCGCCCATGGCTCTCCTTGAAATCCGTGACCTGCGGAAACGTTATGGTACGGTTGAAGCCCTCCGGGGTCTCTCGTTAGATGTGGAGCGGGGAGAATTTTTTGGCTTGCTCGGTCCGAACGGAGCAGGGAAATCCACCACGATCAATATCCTGCTTGGCCTCATCATTGCCGACAGCGGTTCAATCCGAATTTTCGATCACGATTTTGCCTCCAACCACGTTGCCATTCGGCGTCGGATGAATGTGGCCGCGGCGTTTACCAGTATGAACGGCGTGCTGACCGTGTGGGAAAATCTGATGGTTTATGGCCACATCTATGGCGTCAGACATCTTCCCCGGAAAATCGACGAACTGCTCGAACGCTTCGAGATTACAGACCTGGCCAAACGCCGCTTACAGCACCTCAGCTCGGGCCAACATACCCGCGTCACCTTGTGTAAAGGCTTTCTGAACGACCCGGAGCTCTTGCTGCTCGATGAGTGTACCGTTGGCCTCGATCCGGACATTGCTGAAAAAACCCGGCGGGCGCTGCAAGCCGTTCAACAGGAACGAAAAACAACCATTCTGTTCACCTCACATAATATGAACGAAGTCGAAGAGTTGTGTGGGAGGATTGCCTTTTTAAGTCAAGGCGAGATTCTCCGAGTTGATACGGCTGCTCATATTAAGCGGCTCATTCCGCACCAGGTCGTAGAGGTAACCTTTCAAGCCGGGTCTGATCTCACCCCCATCCGTCAACTGAATGGCATATCTCGGATTGAGCAGAACGGAGATCACGCCTTGCGTTTTGTCCTCGATGATCCAACCCACCAACTCGACCCCTTACTCCGGCACTTGACACAGAGCGGTAGCCCTATTGTCGACATCCATGTCTCACGCCCAACGCTTGAGGATGTCTTCATCAAGGTCGCTCGAGGGGAGCTCTGAGCCGCGTGCGTTTTGTGAACTCTCAGGATTATGGCTTTTCAACCATGGCAATTTGGGGCTTGGTCTATAAGTTTACCTGTCTGTGCTATCGCAGTCTGGACCGTATTTTTGACATTGTGTACTGGCCGGTCATCTCCCTCTTATTGTGGGGATTCACCAGCATGTTCATCGCGTCAACGTCTTCGTTCTCCGGAGTCATGGAGTTCTTTCTTGGCGGGGCCGTGCTGTGGAGTTTGTTCTGGCGGGCGCAGACCGATGTTGGGACGTTTATCCTCGAAGATTTCTGGAGTCGCAACGTCTACAACCTGTTTGCCTCGCCAGTCACCTCGGTCGAACTCTTTGTGGCGGTTGGTCTTATTGGCCTCATTCGCTGCATCCTGAGTTTTCTTTTTCTCACCCTCCTCGCCTGGGGCCTGTACGCCTTTAATATTATGGATATTGGCGGCACGGCTCTCGCCGTCTTCACCAGCGTCCTGCTGCTCTTCGGCTGGGTCATCGGTATTCTCATCGCTGCCCTGATCTTTCGCTACGGTCTCCGTATTCAGATCCTGGCCTGGTCAGTAGGATTTATTATTCAGCCTTTTAGTTGTGTCTTTTATCCGCTCGACAGTATGCCGGGCTGGGTTCAGGGTATTGCCATCACCCTGCCCAGTACACATGTGTTTGAAGGACTGCGATACGCCATTGCAACCGGGGAATTAGCCTGGCAGCCGCTGCTGATATCTCTCGGTTTGACGGCGGTGCTGTTTGTCCTTTCCATTGCCTATTTTCAGTACGCGCTCTATCAGGCCAAGAAACGGGGTTTGTTGACTCGCTTTGAGATGGCATAGGAGCTCAGTGAATTTTCTGCGATCCTGTCGTCTTTTTGGTGTTCGTACGGAAAACCCGCTATGCTGAAAGCATCCGGGGAGAAAGGACGAGTGACTGTACCGCCTATGCAACGCCTTCAGCCTAGTGCGATTCTTGCTACGAGTCTTTTTGTTTTCGAGGTCTTTTGTGCTCACCTTCTCTCAGCCGCTCCGCTCACGAGTACCCACGCTGATCAGACCCAGGTCTCGCTGACGATCTATAATTCCAACCTTGGACTGGTCAAAGATGTCCGTGAGATTGAACTGGCTGAGGGGTTGACCCACCTTCAGTTTATGGATGTCGCGGCCCGGATTATGCCGACAACGGTGCTTATTCGGTCGCGGCCCGACTCGGAAAACTTTCAGGTCCTGGAGCAGAATTATGAATACGACCTGCTCAGCCCGGAGACCTTACTCGAAAAATATGTGGGCAAAGAAGTCAGGCTGCTCGACAAGAACTATTTTACCGGCAAAGATGAACTCGTGGCCGCCACCCTGCTCGCCACGAACGACTCCCCGATTTATCAAGTAGGAGACGAAATCTCGATTGGTTTGCCGGGCAGAGTGATTCTCCCCCAGATTCCGGCCAACCTGATCGCCCAGCCAACGCTCGTGTGGCTGCTCCAGGCTCAGGCTGCCAGCACGCACACCATTGAAGCCTCCTACCTCACCAATGACATGACGTGGCAGGCCGATTATGTTCTTGCCCTCAACAGCGACGACAGTCAGGCAGACCTGTCTGGCTGGGTCTCTATTGAGAATAAATCCGGTACCACGTATCGCAACGCGACGCTTAAGCTGGTAGCCGGTGATATCAATCGGGTTCAGCCGGAAGTTCTCCGCGAGCGGGTCATCGCGATGGCCGCCTCGGCTAGCGCTTCTTCAGAGCCGCAGTTTCAGGAAGAATCCTTTTTCGAATACCACCTCTATGCCCTGGATCGACCAACCACGGTCCAAAACAACCAGACCAAGCAGATGGCGCTTTTATCCGCCGTGGGCATTCCCATTACCAAACGCCTCGTTCTCCGCGGTCAGCCCCATTACGTACGTACCACGTTTGACACGCCTCCTCCTCAACAAAAAGTGAGCGTCTATCTCGAAATCGAAAACGCTGAGAAAAACCGCCTCGGAATACCCTTACCCAAAGGGACCATCCGCGTGTACAAAGCCGACACGCAAGGCAGCCTCCAGTTTGTCGGCGAGGACAGCATTGACCACACGCCCAAAGACGAAACCGTCAGCATGAAAACGGGCGAGGCCTTTGACGTCGTTGGCGAGCGCCGCCAAACGAGCTTTACCCGTCTGTCACGCCGCTCGTCAGAGGTGAGCTGGCAAATCGTCGTCCGCAATCACAAGGACGAAGACGTGCGGGTCCACGTCGAAGAGCCTATGTACGGTGACTGGGAAGTCGTCGCTTCTACCCCGGAGCAATACGAAAAGCCCGATGCATATACTCTGCGTTTTGAGGTCACGGTGCCGAAGAACGGCGAGGTGAAAATCGGCTATCGCGTGCGGGTGAAGACCTGACGGGGTCTCGTGGAAACACGAATCCACTTTATTGTCTTCCCTCACCAAGGAGACTAGACTAGGTCCATGACGCATAGCGTGCCGGCAGCTCCAGTGCCTCATCGTTTTACCCGTCAAGAGTACCACCGCCTGGCAGAGTCTCATCTCCTGGCAGATGAGCGGGTTGAACTGCTCGACGGAGTCATTATTACGATGAGTCCACAGAACAGCCCCCATGCGGCTACCATGCACCGTCTCTTATTTACGCTTTTGCCGGTCGTGGGGGATACCGCCTATATTCGTGTCCAAGTGCCGATTGTTTTGAACGATTGGAGCGAGCCCGAACCGGATATTGTCATCTGTCAACCCGATCCAGCCGATTACGCTCAACACCATCCGCGGGCGGACCAAGTTATGGACGTCATAGAAGTCGCAGACAGCTACCCGGTCTACGATCAGGGGCAGAAGGCCCAGGTGTATGCGGCAAGCGGTATCCCGGAATATTGGATTGTGAACCTCGCTGACCGCAGCGTTGCCATTTTGACGAACCCGTCAAGAGACAAGTATCAGCATGAGCGGATAAAGAGCGAAGACGGTACCGTGTTCCCTCCAGGCGGCAAGGCTATTGCCGTGTCGGCCTTCCTTCCGCCGCAATAGCGGTCCTTCTGTCGAGCCTGCAACGAGATTGAAAGACCAGTTTTTTGTAGCCGGATAGGTCTCAACCTGACCTCCCGATAATGTCGAGTTATAAATCGCCTCACTGAGGTCGCTTAACCGTACTCTACACAGGAGCAGTTCCAATGCCCGTTAATAGCTACACATGCCCATACTGTCAGCATGACATAGTTCTCCAGGACGCCGATGTTCAACATGACAATATATTTTTTAGCTTTCCAGATGGGCGGGTTAAGGACGGCTCTACAGGATTGCGATTGTCTTCCTCTGTATGCCCAAATCAGACTTGCCGAGAGCTTGTCGTTACTGTGTACTGGCATAGATTGGAGGAGGTGAGAAGGAGCCAGAGCGGCGAGATTTTCTACGCTAAATGGGGCGAATGTCTTAATACATGGCAACTCCGCCCTGAGTCCTCTGCAAAACCACAGCCTAGCTACATTCCCCCTCAAATTGTTGAAGATTATTATGAAGCGTGCCGCATTCGAGATCTAAGCCCCAAGGCCTCAGCAACGCTAAGCCGAAGATGTTTACAGGGTATGATCCGAGACTTCTGGAGCGTGAATGATAAGCCCAATCTTTGGCAAGAGATAGAAGCTATTAAAGAGGAGGTAGATGCGGCGACATGGGCAGCAATTCATACGGTGCGTAGTGTCGGCAATATCGGCGCACACATGGAAAAGGACGTGGACTTAATTGTTCCTGTGGAGCCTGAAGAGGCCCAGCTTCTGATCGAACTCATCGAGACGCTTTTTGCCGACTGGTATGTTGCAAAGCATGACCGAGAACAACGAATGGGAGCACTACAGCAACTCGGAGAAGAAAAGAAAGCCGCGACAGATAAAAACCCTAACCCTGCGGTAAAGGATTCCTAACAAAGACTTCCTTGAAGAACTGTACACTCAAGGTAACAGTCCCATCTCTTCCGGTTTCCGTCGAATTATATGTCATACATGAGCCTCCTCGCGACGGCGTTGTTGACCTTCGCCCCTGTTTCAGACTATGAAGACGGGGCTTTCCGCGCAAACCCAAAAGGAGGAAATGTCTATGGCGGATACCACCATGAGTACAGACAAGCTGCTCGATATGTATCGTACGATGCAAACGATCCGGCAGTTTGAGTCCCGTGTGCGTGATATTTTTCAAGAGGGGCAAATACCCGGCTTTGTTCACGTCTCGATTGGCGAAGAAGCCTCGGCCACCGGAGTCGCCGCCGCCTTAACCGAGCAAGACTATATTACCAGTACCCACCGCGGTCACGGCCACTTGATCGCCAAGGGTGGCGAAGTCAAACCCATGATGGCTGAGTTGTTCGGGAAAAAGACTGGTTACTGTAAGGGCAAGGGCGGCTCCATGCATATCGCCAATTTTGACCTGGGTATCCTGGGCGCGAACGGTATTGTGGGCGCCGGTTTACCGATTGCGACCGGTGCGGGTCTGGCGGCAAAAGTGCGCGGCAGCGGTGAGGTCGCTGCCTGTTTCTTCGGTGATGGCGCCTCGAACGAGGGCACGTTTCACGAGTCACTCAATATCGCCTCGTCCTGGAAGCTGCCCGTGATCTATGTGTGTGAAAACAATTTGTACGGAGAGTTCACCGCCGGTAAGGACGTGACTTCGGTCAAAGATATTGCCGACCGGGCACGTGGCCACGATATGCCCGGCGTTGTGGTCAACGGCAATGACGTCGTCGAGGTCTACGAAGCCACCAGCGAGGCGGTCGAACGCGCGCGTAGGGGCGAAGGCCCGACCTTGATTGAATGTAAAACCTACCGTTGGGAAGGCCACGTGGTGGGCGAGGAAGCCTTTCTCGGCAAGCGCAGCTATCGTCCCTCAGACGAAATAGAAGCGTGGAAGAGGCGCTGTCCGCTCATTACCTTTGAGCAGCGTTTCGTGCCGGACACCTTCAGCCAGGAAGAGATCGATGCAGTCCAGGCCGAGGTGAAGCAAGCCATTGACGACGCCGTCCAGTTTGCTCAAGACAGCCCGTATCCGGAGCCCGAGGAAGCCCTGGACGATATGTTCTCAGCTGCCTAGGGGGGAAATCATGCCTGAAATGAATTTTATTCAAGCGATTAATACGGCCCTCGCCGAGGAACTCCGACACGACTCGACAACCTTCATGATGGGTCTGGACATCTGGGTTGGTGCCTTTGGCGCAACCAGCGGCTTGACAGATGAGTTCGGCGCCGAGCGGATTCTGAACGCTCCCATTTCAGAAGCCGGCTATGCGGGCGCTGGGGTGGGCGCAGCTATGGCAGGGATGCGGCCGATTGTTGAAATCGAGTTTGCCAGCTTTTTCTACTGCTGCTGGGATCAGGTCTGTAATCAGGCGGCCAAGCTGCGCTATATGTCGGGTGGCCAAGCCGACATGCCTATTACCTTCCGGGCTGTGTGCGGTGCGGTTGGCTCGGCAGCCGCCCAGCATTCCGAGACGGTCTATTCCCAGTTCATGAGTGTGCCAGGGCTCAAAATTGTGGTTCCCTCGGGTGCCTATGATATGAAGGGCCTCCTCAAAAGCGCCATTCGGGACAATAACCCCGTCCTGGTCTTTGAGCACCTCAAGCTGGGCCGAAGCAGAGAAGAAGTCCCGGAAGAGGAGTATCTTGTGCCCATCGGGCAAGCTGCGGTGAAACGTGAAGGCTCAGACGTCACCATTATTGCCATTGGCTATATGGTCCCCCAAGCGCTCAAGGCCGCAAAATCTTTGGAAGAGGATGGGATTTCTGCCGAAGTCATAGACCCGCGCAGCCTGATTCCGCTGGATGAGGAGACCATCCTCTCCTCTGTGGCCAAGACGCATAACGTCCTGGTGGTTGATGAGGGCCATCTGCGCTGTGGTGCGGCAGCCGAAATTTCTGCCGTTATTGCGGATAAGGGCTTTGACTCCCTGGACGCTCCAGTTAAACGCCTGGCTGCCCCGGATGTCCCGATCCCGTTCAGCCCTCCTATGGAAAAATTTATCCTTCCCAACGACAAGAAAATTACCGCGACTGTCAAGGAGATGCTGGGCTAGCGCCGCGTCAGCTTCCGCGGAAAGAAAGGATACACCTGTGGCCGTAGAAGTCGTAATGCCAAAGTTCGGCCTGACCATGACCGAAGGCACAATCCAACAGTGGTTCAAATCCGAGGGCGACGCGATCAAAGCCGGCGAGGCCCTGTTTGAGGTCGAAACCGAAAAAGTGCTGTATGAAGTCGAAGCGACCGCGGATGGAACGGTCGCCAAATTGCTGTATGCCGTCGAAGCCGTGGTTGGCGTTGGGCTGCCTGTCGCCATTATTGCGGAAGCAGGCGAAGAGGTGGCTGAGGTCGCCGCGCGATATGCAGACGCGGCAGCCGCCCCGGTGGCCGCGCCGCCTGAGCCCGCTCCAGTAGTAGCTTCAGCGGCACCCCCGGCGGCGGAAGAGAAGCGCGGCCGCGTGCCCGTCACTCCCGCAGCCCGGAAGCTGGCAAAAGAACACAGCATCGATCTCTCCGGCGTGACCGGGACCGGCCCACGCGGTCGGATCACCCGTGAAGATGTACAGAAAATCATTGATAGCGGAGGTCAAGCCGCTCCGTCGCCTGCACCAGCCGCAACGCCGGCAGCCGCGGAAGATATTCCTTTACGCGGCATGCGGAAAGTGATTGCCGAGCGCATGCATCAAAGCCTCCAGGGCAGTGCTCAGCTCACGATCAGTACCGAGGTCGATGTCACGCAGTTGATCGATCGCCGGCAAGAAGTTCGTCAGGAATTCAACGTCACGTATACCGACTTTATTGTGCAGGCCTGTGCCCATGCCCTCAGACAGCACCCGCGCATGAACGCCTCCCTCGAAGGGAATATCATCCATGTACACGGCGACATCCACGTGGGACTAGCGGTGGCTCTGGACGAGGGCTTGATCGTTCCGGTCGTCCGGGATGTAGACAAAAAATCGCTCAAGGACATTGCCGCAGAGGCCAAAACCTTAGCCGAGAAAGCCCGAGCGAGTCAGCTCAAGCTCGAAGAAGTATCGGGTGGGACGTTTACGGTCTCCAACCTCGGTATGTACGGCGTTGATGCTTTTACGCCTATCATCAATGCCCCGCAGTCCGGTATTCTCGGCGTTGGTCGGATTGTTGAAAAACCGGTGATCTATCGCAGCGAGATCACCAAGCGTTCGATGATGGTCTTGAGCCTAACGTTCGATCATCGCGTGATAGATGGAGCCCCTGCCGGAGCGTTTCTCCAGACCGTGGGCGACCTGCTGGCCCACGGGAACAGGATTTCACTCGACGCCAGATAGCGGGTCGAGCAGAGGGGTGCGGTCGTCGCACCCCTCCAATGCTTACAACTCAGCCATGACTTGGGCTTCTGCCAATGTCGCCGTGTGGGTTAGCGCCAAGTGTAAGCGGCGGATACGTTGCTCGGCGGCGTACGCTTTTGCCTTACCGTGCAGGACAATCTTAGGACGTGAACCCCGCTGCCGCACGACCTCAACATCGCGCCAGCCGACAACACGGCCCCAACCGCGTCCAAGCGCTTTCATTGTGGCTTCTTTGGCCGCAAAGCGTGCGGCGTAACTCTGATACTTGCCTTTACCCCGGCGCTCGCAATAGGCCTGCTCACCAGCAGTGAAGACGCGCTCGCGGAAGCGCCGGCCCGTTCGGGGACGTTCGAGCGCGTCCCGGACGCGATTGACCTCGGCCAAGTCATTGCCGATACCAAAAATCATCGCCCGCGCCCTCTGGCTAACACGCGGCGCAACTCCGGCACGAAGTCACATCACACGGTGGCGTTTGCCGTTCCAATAATGCCTTACGCCATTCGACCCACAGATAGTGTTTGTCCACCCCATGATCGATAAAATCCCAGGGCAGCCGTTCCTCGGAGTCATACCGACGATGGACAAAAAAGTCGGGATTGAGAGCGCCGGGCCGACGTTTTGCCTTACGCCGCCAGCGTTGGACTACGCTCCACCAGTCACCCCCGTGCGTGTGGATATCGAGTAGTAGCCGACCGACGCGCCGATCTCCACGCGAAAGCACGGTCTGGTAGTAGGCCTCCCGCGGCGACTCGATATCGACCGTCACTCGTGGCAGACGAGCAAGTTGTTTCTGCAAGCGTGCCATCTTGCGCCGGAGAGCGGGGAGTTCCTCCATGGGCTCCCACTGAAGGGGAGTCCACGGCTTGGGCACAAAGGCATTGATCGATAAGGTAATTCTTCCAATCCTGGCCCGTTTGCCGCAAAATCGGCTGTGAATTTTCCGCGTCAGCGTTCCAATGGCATCAACGTCGTCCTGGGTCTCGGTTGGCAGGCCCATCATGAAGTACAGCTTAAGGGCTTGGACCCCTCCACCGACTAACAGCTCTGTTGCGCGAAGGATCTCCGACTCAGTCAAGTTCTTATTAATCACCCGGCGCATCCGCTCCGAGCCCGCTTCCGGAGCGACAGTGACCGAATGGGTATTATTGTGTCCAACTGCGCGCGCCAAATCCTGGGTAATCACATCGGCTTTTAAGGAGGACGGAGACGCGCGGCCACCGGCCTGACCAATAAACTCGCACAGGCCGGCAATGCCCGGCTGGCTGGCCATCTCCGCTCCAACTAGGCCAATGGTCTGTCGTTCCTGTAAGCCTTGTGTCGCTTGTTGTGTTAAGGCTGCCGTACTGCGATAGCGAACGGGTCGATACATAAAGCCGGCTGCACAAAACCGACAGCCCCACTCACAGCCTCGACTCGCCTCAATGAGAAACATATCGCCAAAAACGGTTTCCTGGGTTAGGAGCTGCGACGTTGTCGGATAGGCGTCCAAATCCATGACTAAGCGCCGCTGTACAGTCAGCGCCTGACTGCTCGCCTGCACCTCCTGGACCGTATGAGGAGTCCGGGCAGGCGGTGTCACCTGAGTCACCTGGGCCAGATGCCCAGTTGCATTATACGCTGGATGGAACAAGGCTGGCACATAGGCGCCGACTATGGTACTGAGCGCCTGCAAGCGCAGTGCCGGGTCGTTCGTCTCCCGCTCCAAAGACGCATAGCGCTCCAGAAACTCTGGAATCATTTCCTCACCTTCACCGATCAGGAACAGATCAATAAAATCGGCAATAGGCTCGGGGTTGAGAAAGGTTGCTGGTCCGCCGGCAATGACCAAGGGGTGGCGAGAAGTTCGTTCCGCGGCCCGAAGAGGAATATGCGCGGCCGCCAGAATATCAAGGATATGCAGATAGTCCGTTTCAAACGAAATCGAGAAAGCCAAGATTTCAAAATCGGCCAGGGGTCGCTGGGTCTCGAGCGAGGCTAGCGGCGCCCCAGTCCGCCTCAACGCGGCGGCCTCGTCCGGGTCAGGGAGAAACGCTCGCTCACAGCGGCAGCTCTCATGTTGGGTAAAGATTTTATAGGCAGCCTGGAAACCCAGATTTGACATCCCGACCGCGTACTCGTTCGGATAAATAAGGCAGAGCGGAATGTCTCCATCAATGGCGGCTGAAAAAATGGACTTTTCAGCCGCCAGACGGTTACGCGCCCGTTCGGTGGTCAGCCACATAAAAGCAGCGTTCTCCTCCCAAACGCAGGGGAGTCAGGGCTCCGGAGTGCGGGCCGGAAGCCCGCATTATGCATGGCCGAATAGGGTCGCTCCTCTTAATTCGCCTGCTTTCTGAGAAACACGGGCATACCTTCGGCAAGCTCATCGCTCTGCTCCGAGTCCATATTTTTTGCCGAAGGAACGACCGAGCTTTGCCCGAGTGTGCGTCTCCGTGCATAGGCTGGTTGTTCCAGCACTGCTGGATCAAACGTTCCGAGCGATCCTTTTGTATTCCGTTTTCCACCAGACACCGCGCTGAGCGTTGGCGTTTTCGGTCGCTCCAATTCCTTTTCGCCAAATCCGGTGGCAATGACCGTAATGAGCAGCTCTTCCTCCATGGTCTCGTCAATGACCGCACCAAAGATAATGTTGGCATCTTCAGCCGCTTCTTCTTGGATCAGCGAGGCCGCCTCATTGACTTCGTGCAGGGTGAGACTCCGTCCACCGGTCACATTGATCAGCACGCCGCGTGCCCCACTAATGGAAATATCTTCAAGCAGCGGGCTGGCAATGGCCCGACGTGCGGCCTCTTCTGCCCGGTTCTCTCCACTCGCTGTAGAGGCCCCCATAATTGCCATCCCCATCTCGGCCATGATGGTCCGCACGTCTGCAAAGTCGAGGTTAATCAGACCACTTACCATAATCAGGTCAGAAATGCCTCGAACGGCCTGGAGTAAAACCTCATCCGCCTTGTGAAAGGCTTCGATGAGTGGCTGGCTGCGGCTCGCCACCGCCAATAAACGTTGGTTCGGAATACAAATCAGAGTATCCACATTTTCTTTCAACTCGTGGATACCCTCATCGGCCTGCCGCATGCGTCGCTTCCCCTCAAAGAGAAACGGCTTAGTCACAACTCCAACGGTCAACGCTCCACTTTCCTTTGCCAGCCGAGCAACAATGGGTGCCCCACCGGTGCCGGTTCCTCCGCCCATCCCCGCCGTAACGAAGACCATATCGGCCCCAACTAGCTGCTGCCGCAGCTCGTCCTCGGTTTCCAGCGTGGCATTGCGACCGATCTCAGGATTGGCGCCCGCTCCGAGTCCTTTGGTCAACTCGGATCCAAGTTGAATCTTGGTCGGTGCCAAATTGACCCGCAACGCTTGCGCGTCAGTATTCGCCACAATAAAGTCAACGCCGGACAGCCCACCACTGATCATCGTATTGATGGCATTCCCTCCAGCCCCTCCAATCCCAATGATACGGAGCTGAGCCCCACTACCCTCATTCTCCACAAACTCAATCATCTCCCACCTCCTTCATCTTCAGTTAGCATGCCTCCGCAGGAGAGGCTATGGTCTAAAAAAATTCCCGAAACCATTCGACGACCCGTTCTCGCATATGTTGCCAGTTCTGTCCGTTCCGTACCTGAGCCAGAGGGCGGAGCGTATCCTGCGCATGACACAGGATCAGGCCGATGTTGGCCGCATACATAGGGCTCTGGGCTGGATCAACCGCATCGCTCGTCCACCGAGGCGCGCCACGCCGCGCCGCCATACGGAAGACGCGTTGGGCGAGATCCGGTACACCCTCAAGGAGCGCACTCCCGCCAGTGATGACCACACCCGCGCCGAGCCGGTCTGAGAGGCCACCAAAATCAAGTTGCTCTCGGACGAGCTCAAAGATCTCTTCAATCCGCGGTTCAATAATCTCGCTCATTTTTCGCCGTGGGAGCGGAGCAGCATCACGCTCGCCGATGCGAGGCATCTCAATCACCTCGCCCGGCGCAATCAGGCTGGTCAAAGCACAGCCGTGCTGCTGTTTCAGCCGTTCTGCCTCTGCCACTGGAATACAGAGTCCCACGGCCAGATCGTTGGTCACGTTTTCCCCACCAACCGGCAGGACCGCAGTATAATAGACGACGCCTTGACAAAAAGCTGCCACACTGGTCGTGCCCGCCCCAATGTCGATCACCACAACACCCAGCTCTTTCTCCTCCGGAGTCAAGACGGCCTCGGCTGCTGCTAGCGCGCCATAGTACACACCGTTGAGATAGAGCCCTGCCCGCTCACAGCATTTCTGGAGGGCGTACAGAGCGGTTGAAGAAACGCTGACAATATGGACATCGGTCTCAAGCCGCACGCCACTCGCCCCAACGGGGTCGCGGCCCCGCTCTTGTCCATCCACCAGAAACCCCTGTGGAAAGACGTGCAAAATCTCACACTCCGGGGGTAGGGCGATCGTCCGGGCTACCGCAACCACTTCCTGCACATCGTCTGCAGACACCTCGCCACCTTTGATTCGGACAACGCCCTGACTCGAAATTCCCTCCATATGTCCACCGGTCAGGCTGACAAACACATTATGAATTTCGCAGCTTGCATTGGCCTCGGCTTCAGCCACCGCCTGTTGTAGCCCCTGGGCCGCGTTCTCAACATTGGTGACGAGGCCCTTGCGTACGCCTTGAGACGGTGCGGTCCCCATCCCCAAAACGGCCAGCCCATCTTGCGTTCTTTCCGCAACGACCACAGATGTCTGATACGTCCCAATATCAACACTCACCAATAGGGAATCTTTGTTCTCCATGTTCTCCATACCGCCTCCCTAAGCGTGCGAGTTAAGTCCACGTCTCAAAGAGGAAACGTGTCCTCCAGTAGACAGGAGATGCTGGACACGTTTCCTCTTTTTCCCCTTATCCAGTCTCAATGGAAGAGGGGATACCACAATCTGATCAGTAAAGCGCGCATCAAAAACGGTTGCCCGTCGGTCTCGCGGCCAGCGCTCCAGTACCCGTTGCATCAGCACAAACACGGTGGGGCGGATCTGCTGACCCAGCCGAATCACGACCTGACGGTCGGACAAAAACAGCGTATATCCTCGCCGGTCGTCCCAATGAATTTCAGACAGTGCAACGTTCCATTCCTGTATCAGCGAGAGACACAACCGCGCTCCGGCTAGGACCGTCCTGACAGTCTGCGTTTCCAGGGGAACCCGCTCAAGTCCGCTCACATACGGCAGATCGTGCGCACTCGATGTGGGAGCGACAAAGCTGTCACCGTTCCCATCCAGATACGCGGCTTCTGGACGCCGGATGCGCGCTATCGGGTGACGCTCCCGGATAGTCAGATAAATACGCTGCGGGAACTCCCGGGTGACAGCGGCCGTGTGGACCCAGGGGTGTTGCCGTAAACGCTGCTCCACTGCCTGGACGTCCAGAGCGATAATATTCATCCCCGGTGCCGTCCCTGCCCACTGTCTGATCTCGTCCGGTGTGAGTCTACCGTCAGTTGAGACAACAATATCTGTCGCGGCGAAGTACGGGTGCTGCTCGGCATAGTGTACCAAGACGACCCCCCCGATGGTGCAACCGACACAAACGAGCCCCAATAGGATGAGAGACCGGACGGGTATCAGAATCCGTTGGGCTATGGCCTGCCATAGCCGGAGAAAGATCGAGAACTTTTTGCGGGCTGGGGGTCTCATACTTCTCCTCGCGGAATATGGAGAGTTGCCTGCTGTAGGATAGCCTCCACGAGATCCTCATAGGACAGTCCATGATGGGCGGCGATGCGTGGTAAATAACTCAATCCTGTCAAGCCAGGCAGCGAGTTCAACTCGATCAAGAAAATCTCCCCAGCCGGACTCACTCGTATATCGACTCGACTATATCCGCTGCACTCGAGGGCATAATGCGCCTGCCGTGCCAGCTTGAGGACCTGGGTATAGGTTGCTTCCGGCAGCGGGGCCGGCATGAGAAATTCTTCCCGACCCGGCGTATATTTGACCTCATAGGAATGGAATTCACCTTTGGCAACCACTTCCATTGCCCCAATCGCCTGTCCCTTGAGAATCCCGACAGTTACCTCTTTCCCGGGAATATAGGCTTCCACCAAACACGCAGTGTCATACTGAAACGCCTGCGTCAGGGCGGGCGTGAGCCTCGCCTCGGAGCGGACGATACTTACGCCAACACTCGACCCTTCCGCAACCGGTTTGACCACGACCGGGTAGGAGGGCACGACCTGCTCAGCCGGCATCCCCTGCTCAACAATCTGCCAGTCGGGCGTTGGTAAATCATGGGTTTGCCAAATCCGCTTTGCCATCGGCTTATTCATGGCGACGGCACTCGCCATGACGCTGGACCCCGTGTATGGAATCCCCAGGGTTTCCAGGACGCCTTGCACAGCCCCATCTTCTCCGAACTTCCCATGCAGGGCGATAAAAATGACATCCGTCTTTTGCGCCTGAGCAATCCAGGCGCCATCGGCTTCAACCGGGATAGCCTGGACGCGATAGCCGCGAGTCTCCAGCGCTGCACAGACCGCCTCTCCCGTCATGCGGGAAATCTCCCGTTCCGCCGACAGTCCGCCCCAGAGCACCCCGACGCGCTGTTTGGATTTCATCTCGGCTACCATTCTCCAACCCGCCGGACCTCGGGCTCAAGCCAGACCCGTTCTTCTTGCCATACCTGGCGTTGCACCTGTTCTATGAGGCGCCATACCTGGCTCGCCGTGGCACCTCCCGTATTCACAATAAAATTGGCATGCTGCTCGGAGACCTGAGCTTGGCCCTGGCGGCTGCCCTTACAGCCCACCGCCTCAATCATGCGCCCCGCATAGCGTCCCGGCGGATTCTTAAAAATGGACCCAGCGTTCGGGTATCCGTGGGGTTGCCTGCGGTTCCGTTTTTCGCGCGCCTGTTGCATCGCGGCCGTAATGCTGGCTTGGGGCTTTTGGCGGAGCCGGAACATCACCTCACTCACAATACATTGCGGCGGGAGTGCGGTCGTTCTATAGGAAAAGCCAACCGAGGCATTGGACAACCGCAGAGACTGGCCTGTGTGGGTCACCCCCGTGATGGTCTCAACCACTTCACTCAACTCGCCCCCAAAGGCCCCAGCATTCATCAAGAGGCCTCCCCCCACGCGTCCAGGAATCCCCTCGGCAAATTCCACTCCCCCATACCCTTTGCGTGCAGCCTCTCGTACGAATCGGCCTAATGAACGGCCGGCACCGACACGAACCTGCGCGGTCTGCTGCCGCTCGGGCTGGATCTCCCACGCTGCGTAGTCGAAACCCCGCCCCAGCCGAATCACGACCCCGCGGACCCCTTTGTCACTGACGAGGACATTCGTCCCCCCTCCGAGGAGGAAGCAGGGGACTCCGCATTCCGTCACCAGGCGCATCAGCACCTGAAGCTCTTCCGGGGTGTTTGGTTCGACAAAAATATCGGCCGGCCCACCAATACGAAAAGACGTGTAGCGGGCCAGACCAACATCAAAGCGCACGCACGGACCGAGGACGCGTCGCAGCTGCGTCTTCAACGCCGTCCGCAACTCAGCTTGCATTGACGCCTCCACTCCGCAGTTGTGCGAGCAACTCGGGCCCGGTCTGGACAATATCACCGGCCCCTAATGTCAACACTAAGTCCCCCGCCCGGACGATGGTCTGCGCCGTCTGTGCCAGCTCTGCGCGGTGCGGGACAAAATAGACCTCAGCATGGCCACGCCGTTTGATGGCTTGATAGAGTTTTTCCCCCGAGATATCAGTCTGCGGCTCCTCACCAGCGGGGTAAATTTCCGTCAGGACCAAAACGTCCGCATCATCAAACGCAGACAGGAAGTCGTCGAACAGATAAGCGGTGCGTGAGTAGCGATGGGGTTGGAAGAGCGCGACCAAACGGCGACCAAAGCCCTCCCTAGCGGCCCGTAAGGTGGCGCGTAATTCTTCCGGGTGATGGGCGTAGTCGTCAACCACCAACACCTCCGCTGCTTCTCCCTTGATCTCAAAGCGTCGCTGAATACCGGTAAATTTGTGCAGGGCTTCCTGGACTTGAGAAAACGGAATCTCCAGCTCAAGGGCGACCGCCACTGCCGCCAGGGCATTCAGCGCAGCGTGACGGCCAGGCAGGTTCAGTTGGATATCGCCCAGGCGCTCTGTTCCGCGCCAGACCTCACACCGTGTGGTGAGGCCGGAGACCGTCAGTTGTTTGGCCTGCACATCCGCCTCCGGACTCAGGCCATAGGTGACAAACCGCTTGCGTACCTGGGGAAGCAGCGCACGGACATGCACGCTGTCCAGGCACAGCACGGCGCGGCCGTAAAAGGGAATCCGATTGATAAAGTCAAGATAGGCGGCTTGGACGCGATCCATATGTCCATAGTAGTCAAGGTGCTCGGGATCAATATTGGTCACCACAACAATCGTTGGGCTGAGTAGGAGAAACGTCCCATCACTCTCGTCGGCTTCAGCAACCAGAAAACGTCCCTGCCCCAACCGGGCATTAGACCCCAGCACGTTGAGCCGTCCACCAATAACCATGGTTGGATCAAAGTGGGCATGGGCGAGGGAGGTTGCGATTAAGGAAGTCGTCGTCGTCTTCCCATGCGTCCCGGCAACCGCAATGCCGTATTTGAGGCGCATCAGCTCAGCCAGCATTTCGGCCCGTGGAATGACTGGAATACTGAGTGCACGAGCCCGCACGACTTCCGGATTCGCATATTTGACAGCTGACGAGATGACCACAACATCGGTATCGGAATGCACATGCTGTGGTTGGTGACCATACACAATATGTGCCCCGTTGTGTTTCAATCGCCGCGTTGTTTCGGATTCGGTCAGATCCGAGCCACTAATTTGATAACCGAGATTGAGTAAGACCTCGGCTATACCGCTCATCCCGACTCCGCCAATACCGACAAAGTGAATCCGCCGGTTGGTATTAAACAAGACCGGCGTCTCGGACACCGCAGTCGCGCGGGGGGGAAGGGCGGTTCGGGTGGAAAGAGTAAACGTGTCCGGCTTTTTTGGTTGATGGGAGGACATGTTCACTCTTTGTGGCATCTGGAGACCCACGGCCACGGGTGGCGGCGTACTAGCTTCGAAAGAGTAAACGTGTCCGGCTTTTTTGGTTGATGGGAGGACATGTTCACTCTTTGCCGCCCATCGGTCTGCAGGACCGTCCGGTTCCCGTTCCTTCATCTTTCTTGACACGAAACCTCCTGACCTGAAGAAGACATATAAGGGGTACAGGCAAAACAGGTCTGGACGACAGCGGCGGTCGCGTCGGGGCAGCCTAAAGTCGCCGCTGCTCGGGCCATATTTCCTAAGGTGTCTCTATGCTGGACGAGGCGCGCAATCGTCTGTTCGAGCAACTCGGGGGACAGTGTGTGGTCCAGGAGCATCACCGCTGCGCCCGCCTGCACAAGGGCCTCGGCATTGGCTCGTTGGTGGTCGTCTGCCGCGTATGGGTAGGGAATAAGGATGGCCGGCTTTCCGAGCAGAGTCAGCTCTGCGGCCGTTATTGCTCCAGCTCGGCAAATGACGAGGTCGGCCTCAGCATATACTTCCTGCATGGCGTCAATAAACGGGACCACCCGTGCCGCTATCCCTACAGTCGCATACGAGGCTGAGACGGACGCGTACTCGGCCTGGCCGGTCTGATGGATGATCTGTATCGCTGGCGCTGGGTCCACACCCTTTTGTCCACTCTGGGTCTTGTGTAACCGGGCCAAGGCCTGCGGCGCGATGAGGTTGAGCCGATGGGCTCCGGCACTGCCACCAAAGACGAGAATGGTAAAGGGCTTATCTGCTACAGTCGGCTGAAGTGTTGGCCGTAAGACAGATCGCACCGGATTGCCGGTATGGACAACTTTGTGTCTCGGGAAAAAGCGGGCGGCCGTTTCAAATCCAAGACAGACGCGGGCGGCAAACCAACTCAGGAAGCGATTGGCCAGCCCAGGAATCGCGTTGGGCTCAAGTAGAACGCAGGGAATACGCTGCAGCCAGCCAGCCAAGACGGTCGGAGCAGACGCATAGCCCCCGATGCTGAAGATCACGTCGGGAGCGAACTCACGAATGATGCGCCAGGCGGCCCCAACACCATAGCCAGCGACTCCTATGGCGCGGATTTTCCCCCACCTCGTTCGTCCGCGGAGTTGTTCAGCAGGGATGAAACGTAGAGAAAATCCAAGCTGCGGGATGACATCCTTTTCCATTCCGCCGGAGGTGCCAACAAACAACACCGCAGCACCGGCCTGTCGCTGCGCAAGCTCTGCCACAGCAACTCCAGGAAAGAGGTGTCCGCCGGTACCTCCCGCTGCAAGAAGGAGTCGGGGCGCTCTAGGCATGGGCACTCTCCTTCCCCCGGACTTCACGCGAGAGTCCAAGCAATATGCCAGTACAGAAAAGGATAATGACTAATGCAGACCCTCCGTAGCTGATGAAGGGCAACGGCAGTCCGGTTATCGGGAGCAGGCCAATGACAACCGCCATATTGATTCCAGCCTGACAGACGATCAGGAAGGTACAGCCAAATGCGAGTAAACGACCAAACTGTGTAGGGTGGTGCGACGCGACCCGGAGCCCCCGAGCACCCAAGAGACCAAAGAGGAGGACGATGCCTGTGGTACCCCATAAGCCGGTTTCTTCGCCAATCACGGCGAAGATAAAGTCCGTGTGGGCCTCTGGCAAATAAAACATCTTCTGGCGACTTTCTCCAAGCCCAACCCCAGAGACCCCACCTGCCCCAAAGGCGAGGCGGGACTGATCGAGTTGATAGCCTTCACCCTGCAAATCCGCCGACTGGTTCAGAAACGTCAAGAAACGATCAGTCCGATAATCTGCACTCAGGACTCCGTAGCTGAGACACAGCAGCCCGACGAAAGCCAGCACGGCGAGATGCCGAATCCGCGTGCCAGCAACAAAAAGCAAAGCGGCTAAAAGAAGGCTGATGAATACGGCCCCTCCTAAATCTGGCTCCAGGGCAATGAGCGCCGCGATACACCCGACCACCAAAAGGGGCGGAAGCAGGCCATACACAAAGCTGTGTATACGGTCCGCCTTTTTCGTAAGTGCATAGGCCAGATAGAGCACGACGGCTCCCTTAGCGAATTCAGAGGGCTGAAAATTTAGCGCTCCAAAGGACAGCCAGCGCTGCACGTTGCCGTGGCCGAAGCCCGGTAGCAAGACAAGGCAGAGGCTGACGAATGCTCCGATTAACGCCGGATAGGTGAGGGTACGGAATACCGTCGAAGGGAGCGCCAGGGCCACGAGACCGCCAAGACCGCCGATCACTAAGGCGACGTTATGTTTCCGGACAAACAGATAGGTATCATCGAAACGGTCAAACGCATAAAAATACGTCGTGTTCAAGACAAATAACTCCCCACTCAAGATCAACAGGAGCACCGCTCCGAGCAGCCATGAGTCAACCGGACCACGACGGATCGGCTGTGTGGTTTGGGCGTCTGTGAACTGCCCGGAGAGTATTTCGTCAAGCATCTTCATAGCGCTGCAACGTAGGACCGGAACGCCTCCCCACGATGGGCATAGTTCTGGAATTGATCAAAACTCGCGCAGGCCGGAGAGAGGAGGACGATATCCCCCGCTCGGGCTCCCCGGTGGGCGGCCTGAACCGCCTCGTCCAATGAATCGACCAGCAGTGTTTCGGTGTCCTGCCCCAAGGCCGCGCATAAGGAGCGTTGAGCTTGGCCAAAGAGAATGAGTTTTTTCACCTTGGTCTGGACGACCTCTCGAAGGGGACGATAATCGCCGCCTTTCTCCACCCCGCCAGCCAGTAGAATAACCGGCTCAGAAAAACTGTTGAGTGACTGGACCACGGCGTCGATATTCGTCCCTTTGGAGTCATTGATATAGGCCACCCCGTTTTTCTCCGCGACGAGTTCAAGCCGGTGTGGTAAGCCAGTAAAAGAGGCTAATACGGCCTGGATGACAGTTGGGGGGACCCCCCACAACGTTGCCGCACTCACCGCGGCCATGACGTTGGCAATATTATGCCTCCCACGGAGTTGGATGTCATCAATCGCATAGCGCATTTCGCGGCCGGCGTGACGAAGAACGAGGGTCTCCGCCTCAACCCAGGTCCCTTCGCTCTTGTCTCCGGTCACAGGAGTCCAGCCAAAAGAAAACAGTCGTCCGGGGAGCCCGTGACACAACGCCTGGACGCGGGCGTCGTCTCGATTCATAACCACCCAATCAGACCGACGCTGCTGAGCAAATAAGCGCCGTTTGGTCCGGCCATATTGTTCAAAACTGCCGTGTCGATCGAGGTGATCTTCACTCAGATTGAGAAAGACACCAATCTGTGGACGGAACTGCTCGACCCATTCGAGTTGAAAGCTGGAAATCTCGGCAACCGCAACCGCACTGGCTGTTCCCACAGCGTCAATCAGCGGGGTTCCCAAGTTCCCGCCAATAAAGGTCTCCTGACCGGACTGCTGGATCATCTCTCCAAGAAGGGCCGTCGTTGTGCTTTTCCCGTTCGTACCGGTGACGGCCACAACCGGACAGGCCAGAAGCCGATAGGCCAACTCGATTTCACTCTGCACCGCAACCTGCCGCTGGACCGCCTCCCGCAGTAGGGGGTGGGTCACCGGCACACCAGGACTGGGAATCGCGAGCTGCACTCCACGCAGGAGTCCGTCAGCGTCGTCGTCCGAGCGGATTTCTATATCGAACTGGGTGTGTGCTGCTGCGACCGCATCGGCATGACTATCTGCGATACGGACGTGGCCGCCGTGAGCAAGAACACAACGCGCCACGCTTTCCCCCGTTCGCCCCAGGCCAATGATCACTACAGTTTTCTCTGTCAGATTCATATTTGTTTTCTCAGCGCAGTTTGAGCGTGCTTAATGCAGCGAGCGCACAGATAATGGAAACAATCCAAAAGCGGACGATGATAAGCGGCTCTGGCCAGCCCAGCAACTCAAAATGGTGGTGTAGTGGAGCCATGCGGAAGATGCGTTTCCGCCTCAATTTATACGAGCTCACCTGAAAGATGACCGAGGCCGCCTCAATCACAAAAACACCGCCCACGACCGCCAGAACGATCTCCTGTTTACTGATCAGCGCAACAATACCCAGCGCCGCCCCGAGGGAGAGGGAGCCCACATCACCCATAAACATCTGGGCCGGGTAGGCGTTAAACCACAAAAAGCCCAGCCCGGCGGCCGCTAGGGCTCCACAGAAAACGGCCACCTCCCCGGAGCCTGCCACATAGGGCACCTGTAAGTACTCCGCCATTCCACTATGCCCGCTCACATAGGTGAAAATGGCATAGGTCACCCCAGCGATCATCACCGGCCCAATGGCCAACCCATCCAGACCATCAGTGAGATTGACCGCATTCGAGGCTCCTACCACCACAAGGGCAGCAAAGGGAATATACCACCAGCCCAGGGCCGGCCGAACGTCTTTGAGGAAAGGAATGGTCAGCGTGGTGTCAAAGCCCGGCTGTACAAACAGCCACCAGGCCGCGGCCAGGGCAATCACACATTGCGCCAGGAGTTTATACCTCCCACGTAAACCGGCCGAGTTCTGCTGGCTGAGTTTTTTGTAATCGTCGAGAAATCCAATCAAACCAAAACCGATAGTAACGCCCAGCACCAACCAGACGTACGGATTGGTTAAGTCCGCCAACAAGAGGGTCGCCAGCGTGAGAGAGAACAGGATCAACGTCCCTCCCATGGTCGGCGTGCCAGCTTTACTCAGATGCGCCGCGGGTCCATCTGAGCGGATGGGCTGACCCGCCTTAAGCGCGGTCAGGCGCGCAATCAGCCACGGCCCGAGGATAAAGGAAACGCTCAGAGCCAATAAGCCCGCCAACAGGGTTCTGAACGTAATATAGCGAAAGACGTTAAACCCGGAGTAGGTCGTATGGAGGGCGTAGAGAAAGGCGTACAGCATTACGCACAGCCCTCCACCGACAGATAGTGCCGGACCTCTTCCGCATCATCAAAATGAGAGCGCGTCGTGCCGATAATCTGATAATCCTCGTGTCCCTTCCCGGCAATGACGACCACATCGCCCGCTTGGGCTTCGTCCAGCGCCCGTCGGATAGCGCTGCGTCGATCGGCAATGACCATATACGAGCCTATGAGGATATCCGCTCCCCTCACCCGGTTGGACTCCTCGCGGGTCATCCCAGTCCGACTGAGTCCCGGTTCCGTTTCCGTTAATATCTGGTCCGGGTTTTCGGTTCGGGGATTGTCCGAGGTTAAAACTACCACGTCACTCAAACGGCCGGCGACTTCGCCCATCAGCGGCCGCTTGCCTCTGTCTCGATCTCCGCCGCAGCCGAAGACGGTGATCAGCCGCTTTGCTGTGAGGGACCGCAAGGCTGCCAGCGCCTTCTCCAGCGCGTCGGGCTTATGGGCATAATCGACGAAGACCTCAAATTGTTGTCCGACCGAGAGGGCTTCCAGGCGGCCTGGAACATGGCGACATTGAGCGATCCCTTCACTCACCTGTTTGAGTGGGGCTCCAAGGGCGTGTGCAACAGTGACAGCCGCAAGGATGTTATAAACGTGTGGCTCGCCAATCAAAGGCGACGCTGCGGAAAGCATCTCTTGTCCGACCTGCAACTCAGCCCGGACGCCAGCCAAACTATAGTTGACGTGCCGGACAGAGACCGTCGCATCCTGGTGGAGGCTATAGGTCAGCACGGGATAGGCAAATTGCTCTGTAAGTAGCTTCTGGCCCCAAGGGTCATCCGTGTTGATGACCGCAAAGCGGCTACGTTTTGGCGACTTGGCCAGCCCGTTACGAAAAAGCTGTGCCTTTGCGGCAAAATACGCCGCCGTATTCAGATGGTAATCGAGATGGTCACGGCCAAGGTTTGTAAAGACTCCACCGTCCCAGCGACAGCCCCAGACCCGCTCTTGGGCCAAGGCATGAGACGAGACCTCCATAATGACATGACTCACTCCAGCTCTGACCATGTCGGATAAGAGGGCTTGCAGTTCAACCGCCTCCGGGGTGGTCAGGGCAGCGGGCCGCTCCTGATCTGCATAGCGATAGTTCACCGTTCCGATTACGCCAACCGACCAGCCCAGCGCTTTGCCTATAGCTTCCAACACATACGTTGTTGTTGTTTTCCCACTTGTTCCAGTCACCCCGATCAGGGTCAGCCGTTCACTCGGCCGCTGATAAAACTGATCGGCGATTGCCCCAAGGAGCCGTCGTGGCTGCTCTGAGGTGATAAGGGTTACACCTGGGGGCACCTCCGTACCTGGCGGAGCGACAACGGCCCGTGCCCCCAGGTCAAGCGCTTGTTCAAGAAAGGCCGTCCCCTCTGTCTTTGTTCCCGGAAGGGCAAAAAAGAGCGCCCCTGGCATCACTCGGCGAGAGTCATACACCAGCGACTCGATCGGAATATCGGCCGGGCCATGAATCTGGAATGCGAGGTCAGTGAACCCGGATGCATCAAGAGGCAGGAGCTGCCGCAACCACGTCACATCACACCTCACTCGTCCGCTTCCAGTCTGAGTTCATACACCGCTTCGCCAGTCTGCGCCTTATTTCGGACCCTCTGGTCCGTGACATATCCGCTCCCGTGGGTAACGACCCGCAGCCCGCTCGCAGACGCTTTCCGCATGGCCGCCCGCAGACTGAGACCAATAAAGTCGTCGGCAGAGCGGTTGGCTAACGAGTCCTCCCCTGCTGTGCTATAGGCTTCGGGCGAAAACGCGGGTTCGGCGGAAAGCTTGGCGGTCGAGAAATGTGGACTGCCTGCCCATTGGACGTCTGCGCCTTCTCCCGTACTTCCCGCGACCCCAAGGTAGGCAAGGGATTGCCGGGCAATCCCTTGAAATACTGGGGCCGCAACCGTCCCTCCGTAGGTGGCCGTCTTGGGCTCGTCGATGACTGCTAAAATCACCAGTCGAGGCTGATCGGCGGGAACCATGCCAATAAAGGACGCGATTCGACCGGTCTCCGAATACCCGCCACGGGGGTCATGTTTTTGCGAGGTCCCCGTTTTTCCCGCCACCCGAAACCCTTGAATGTGTGCACGTCGGCCCGTTCCCCCCGGCTCGACAACGTGCGCAAGCAAGGTCCGCATGCGCCGCGCGGTTTCAGGTTGAATCACCTGCCTGATCGGGATAGGACCGTTGGCGTGGACGACTTCCCCTGTGCTGCTCACTATTTCGCTCACCACATAGGGACGCATGAGCATACCGTCGTTGGCGAGCGCCGCATAGGCACAAGCCAACTGCAGGGGAGTCACTGCCACCCCCTGCCCAAAGCTGGCCGTTACCAGCCTGATCCGAGACCAGGCCCGGAGCGAAGGGAGATCGCCGCTTATCTCTCCAGGCAAATCAACGCCGGTTTTCTGTCCGAGCCCAAAGGCCCGAAGGTAGTTATAGTAGCGTTCCTTCCCCAATAGCTCGCCGATCTTCGCTGCGCCAATATTGCTCGATTTGGTCAAGACCCCGTCAACGTTGAGCTCGCCGTAGGGATGAACGTCGTGGATCGTATGCCCGCCAACTCGATAGGCCCCGTGTTCACAAAAAATGGGGTCGGTTTCGCTGACTTGTCTGGCATCCAGGGCGGCGGCAACTAATAATGCCTTGAGCGTCGATCCGGGCTCGTAATAGTCGCTGATCACCCGGTTACGACGCATCTCAGGTGGGAAATCTCCGGGCGTATTCGGATCGAAGGTCGGCACCTGAGCCAGCGCAAGAATCGCAAACGTCTGAGGGTCAAGTATGACTACAGACCCAGCCGCAGCCCGACTGTGCCGCACGGCACGTTCCAATTCGCGCTCAGCCACGTACTGGAGGGTCGTATCTAGAGTCAAACGCACGCGGAATGTTTCAGGTTGCTGACTGCCGCCACGGATCAAGATCGCTCGTTGACGCCCGTCACGCTCACCCAGAGTATGACTCACTGGACCAAGCAAATAGCGATTATACGCCTTTTCGATCCCCTCCAAGCCTCGCGCATCCACGTTGACAAATCCGAGCAGGGGGGCGGCTAAGGTCCGGTATGGGTACACACGGCGCTGAGTGCTCTTGCTGTCAAGGCCAGACACGCGGAGCGTCTTGATACGGCTGGCCTCTTGGGGGAAAACCCCGCGTTTGAGCCAGACAAACGGCTTGGAGGAATGGAGGATGGCGTCGACCTGTTGTGCGGGCAGAGAGAGATGTCGGGCCAGCACGGGAACCATGTCATCCACGTCGGCCGGGAGTTTTGCCGGATGGACATAGAGGGATTCAGCCCCAACGCTAAAGGCCAACCGCCGTCCGTTGCTATCAACAATAGCACCCCGCTGTGGCGTAACGGTCTCACGGTGGCGATACTGTCCAGCAGCCCGCTGCGCGAGCGTATCCCTCTGCACCACTGTGAGGTGGACAAGACGGGCGACAATAAGAAGCAGGCCCAACCCCAACATCCCCGCCATTAGACCGATCCGTCTCGACATGCGGTCCTCCTACGGCAGGATAACGATCTGCTCAGGGCGAGGCACAGAGAGTTCAAGCCGCTCGCCGGCGAGCTGAGACAAGTGACTGGGGGCCGTGGCCGCTTCCCATTCTATCGTGAGGGCATGGTGTTCCTCTTGCAAGGCGTTGATGAGCTGTCGCGTATCTGCAAGCGTATATCCCGTAGAGACCACCTGAAGTCGAATCCAGAGGTGGGACAGGACCAGGGCCAGCCCGACAGCTACAAGTACGCCATACTTAACCCATCCGGGCAACTTCCACATCATCCTCCTCCTTCGCATCGCTCCACTGCGCGCAAGCGTGCACTCCGCGCCCGCGGATTCTCCATGACCTCCTGGCCGGTTGGTGTCAGCGGCTTTGGGGTTAACACCTGGACCTGCGGTTTCCAGTCACAGGCACATACCTGGAGTTGGGGTGGACAGATACAGGCGGAGGCCCAGCGCCGGAAGGCGGTTTTCACCAGACGATCTTCAAGCGAGTGGTAGGAGAGTACCACCATACGCCCTCCAGGCCGCAGCAATGTATATCCTTCCTGCAAGAATACGGCTAAGTGCTGGAGTTCTTGATTTACTGCGATGCGCAGTGCCTGAAAGGTCTGTGTCGCCGCATGGACCCGATGCCGCTGATGGCGGGCGGGCCTGCGGACACTGCGCTCGATAATTTTTACAAGAGTCGTCGTCGTTGTGATCGGCCCGTGTACACGTCCCTGGAGGATTGCCCGGGTAATCGCCCTGGCCGCCCGCTCTTCTCCGTATTCTCGGAGAATACGGTGTAATTCTTCTTCACTGGACGCATTCACAATATCCGCGGCGCTCTGCCCGCCACTTTGGTCCATCCGCATATCGAGAGGCCCCGGGCGTAAAAAACTAAAGCCGCGCTCCCCGTCTTCGACTTGGAGTGAGGAAAACCCCAGGTCAAGGAGTATGCAATCGACTCCTGCCCATCCCATCTCACGCAGGACAGCCGCCGCTTGGCTGAAATTCGCATGAAGGGTGACATGCTGACCGACGAACGGCGCTAACCGTCGTCGCGCGACCAGCAGCGCCCGTGGATCACGGTCAAGCCCCAGCAGCCTGCCTTTTCCACAACTGGACTCCAACAGCGCCGCAGCGTGTCCGCCTCCCCCGAGCGTCCCGTCGAGAATATCACCGCCAAGACAAGGTTGCAGAAAGGAGAGGACCTGCTCCAGCATGACCGGAATGTGCCCGGCCGCTTGGATCGGCTGAACCGAGTCTGAAGAGAGAGATGCTGCGTGCATGGAGGCTCTGCTCATCTTGGACCTGTTCCTATATGTCTGCTGCCATACCTGCGTTCAAATTACTGAATAACCGTGGATCTTGGGCAAGATCTTTTTCAGACTCTTCATTAAATTCTTGCCATACAGCCTTGTCCCATATGCGAAATTTCTCAAGAGCAGCGGCAAACATGACGTCCTTCTTCAGGCTGGCATATTCTCTGAGGAGCGGGGGAATTAAAATACGGCCCTGCTTATCAACGGCACATTCCTGAGCATTAGAGAGATAAAAGGTCTCGATTTTTAAGAAGTTTTGATCAAAACGGGGCTTTTTCCTCAGGTCCTGCTCAAAGCTTTCCCATTCCGCATAGGGGTAAACATCAAGACAGCGGAAGGATGCCAAGATAAATTTCGTGACAATCAGTCGAGCATCGTTCCGCCCAACCAATATCTCTCGAAATTTCGAGGGGATACTGACCCTTCCTTTCTCGTCAATAGTATGTTCAAAACTCCCGCGAAACACGAATCTACCCTAATCCCCACTTTCTCCCACTTTCTCCCACGACTATAGTATGCGCCATTTTTCGTGTCAAGCGAAAACCAAAGACTTTTAGGCAGGTTAGGAGCGGATATAAGGGTCAGGCAGGAGCATTGACTCCGCCTCACGGCTTCGATACATCATGTCTTGATCAAGGAGGGAGGGAGAGCTGACAGCCTGGATACGGGGAGCCCATCCGGGCTTTTTTATGCGTGTAGCGTGGGCATACCGATGTTAAAGCGATATTTACTCACTCCGGGGCCGACTCAGGTGCCGCCTGATGTCTTGCTGCGTATGTCGCAGCCCCTCATTCATCATCGGACCCCCGAATTCAGCCGACTCTTTGCTGAAGTACAGCGCGGCCTCCAATGGCTGTTCCAAACCACCCAGGACGTGCTCATCCTGGCGGCCTCGGGCTCCGGGGCGATGGAAGCGGCCATCACGAATACCTGCTCGCCCGGAGACCGTGTCATTGTGGTCAATGGTGGGAAATTCGGCCAACGCTGGCTGAAAATCTGCGCGGCATTCGGTGTGCAAACCGAAGAGATTACGGTCGAATGGGGGCAGGCCGTGACGGTCGAGGCGGTAGCCAAGGCTTTACGGCATCAGCCCAAAGCCAAGGCTATTCTGATGCAGGCCAGTGAGACTTCGACAACGGTCCTCCACCCGGTCCGAGACATCGCCGCCCTGACGCGGGACTCTGAGACCCTGCTCATTGTCGATGGCATTACTGCGGTTGGCGCAATCGATATCCCCATGGACCGCTCCGGGATTGATGTATTCATTACCGGCTCACAAAAGGCCCTGATGCTGCCCCCAGGGCTGGCGTTTATCGCCCTCAGCCCGAAAGCCTGGCAGCATACGGAACGGGCACAGCTTCCCCGTTTCTACTTTGATCTGCAAAAGGAGCGCACGGAACAAGCCAAACATACCACCGCCTACACCCCGGCTATTTCGCTGATTAGCGGCTTACACGAAGCGCTCCAGCAACTCCAGGCAGAAGGGCTCGAACAGGTCTGGGCTCGCCACACCTTGTTGATGACCGCGACCCATGCCGCCGTGCGTGCCCTGGGCCTCCGTCTCTTGGCCGAGACTCATCCAAGCCAGGCTGCAACAGGCATATGGCTCCCGTCCACAGTTGATGGCGTGCGTTTGCTGACCTATATGCGCGACCGTATGGGTGTTGATCTTGCCGGTGGACAGGACCATCTCAAAGGGAAAATCGTGCGCATTTCTCACCTTGGCTATGCCGGACCTTTTGATGTCATTACGGCGATCAGCAGCCTTGAAATGGCCCTGAGTCGGTTTGGAGCCACGCTGACGTTGGGCAGTGGCGTCCGAGCCGCCGAAGCCGTTCTCTTACCAAGTTGGCCGCCCGTCGAATGATTGACCCGAGCGACGAGTACCCGCATGTCACATAAAGTGCTTATTACCGATCCGCTCGCCCCTCAGGGGGTAGAGCGGCTGCAAGCCCAGTCGGATATCGACTGTGCCGTTCAACCAGGACTAACAGACCAGGGACTTGCCGAGCGGATCGCCCCGTATCAGGGCCTGATTATTCGGAGCGGGACACGAGTCACGCCGGATGTCATCACGGCAGCCCAAAACCTGCGCGTGATCGGGCGGGCCGGCATCGGCGTTGATAACATCGATGTTGAGGCCGCAACCAGACGTGGCATCGTCGTCATGAACACGCCGGGCGGGAACAACGTCACCACGGCCGAGCACGCCATCTCTCTGCTCCTCGCCCTGGCGCGCAATATTCCGCAAGCCACCGCCTCGCTCAAGGCCGGTCACTGGCAGCGTTCACAATTCACGGGAACCGAAGTCTGCAATAAAGTGCTCGGCTTGGTCGGCCTGGGCAATATCGGAACTATTGTCGCCGAACGTGCCCTAGGGCTACGGATGCGAGTCGTCGCCTACGATCCTTTCGTCACCTCAGAAGCGGCCGCCAGAATGAACGTCGAACTCGTCCCGCTTGAGGAACTCTATCGGCAAGCGGATTTTATTAGCGTACACACGCCGCTGACCAAGGAAACACGCGGTCTGATCGATGCTCACGCCCTAGCCCAGATGAAAGACGGGGTGCGCATTATCAACTGCGCACGGGGTGGGATCGTCGTCGAAGCCGCCCTGCTTGAAGCGCTGGAGAGTGGTAAAGTCACGGGCGCAGCCCTGGATGTCTTTGTTGACGAGCCGCCCCCGGCAGACCATCCCCTCTTGCAGCGACAAGATGTGATCTGCACTCCGCATTTGGGCGCCGCCACAGACGAGGCTCAGATCAACGTCGCGATTGCCATTGCCGACCAGGTCGCTCATTTCCTCCAGCGCGGGGTGATTCAGAACGCGGTGAATTTCCCCGCGCTGAGCCACGAGCAACTGGCTATTTTGGAACCGTATCTCTTCCTGGGCGAAAAGCTCGGCAGCTTTCTCGCCCAGATTACGCCGCACGCCCCGCGCGAGATCCATATCGAGTACAGCGGGGAAATCACCGCGTATGAGGTCGCACCAGCCACCGCGGCGGTTCTGCGCGGGGTGCTCAGCCCGATTCTCGAACAGGCGATTAATGTGGTGAACGCGCCGCTTGTCGCGCGTGAGCGCGGTATCCGCGTCATCGAGTCGCGCAGCAGCACTCCCAGTGATTTTTTAAATTCCATCGATGTCAGCGTGCAGACCAGGGACAGTGTCAACTCTGCCGCGGGGGCGGTCTTCAGCAATCAGACCGTGCGCCTAGTGCGGGTCAATCATTTTCATCTGGAAGCGGTTCCCGAGGGAACGATTCTGCTGCTGAACAACAAAGATGTTCCTGGTGTGGTCGGCCAGGTGGGTACCCTCCTCGGCACCTTGGGAATCAATATTGCCGGTCTAGAACTGGGGCGGGAGAAAATCGGCGGAGAAGCCATCTCCCTGATTCATGTCGATGACCAGGTCTCGCCTGAGGTTCTGGCCGCGTTACGCAGACTCGACCCTATTCTGTCGGCCCAACTGATCCGTTTATAAGTGTTGATGCGAGGAGTAAGGAGCAAACAGCCAATGAGCACGCTCGTTGTTGTCGGCGTCCAGTGGGGCGATGAAGGCAAAGGCAAGGTGGTGGACCTGCTCTCACGCGAAGCGGACGTCATTGTCCGTTTTCAGGGTGGGAACAACGCGGGCCATACCCTGGTTGTTGGGGGTAAGAAAACCATCGTGCGGCTCATCCCGTCGGGCGTGTTGCACGATGGCAAGGTGTGCGTAATCGGCAATGGCGTTGTGGTCAATCCCGAAGTTCTGGTTGAGGAAATCGATGCTCTCCAGCAGCAAGGGCGCCTGTCTGATCCGGAATCGCTCAAGATCAGTGAAATCGCCCATCTGATTACCCCCTACCATAAGGCCATCGATCTCGCGCGGGAACGGCTCCGCGGTGAGGGTAAGATCGGGACGACCGGCCGGGGGATTGGTCCCACGTACGAAGACAAGATGGCCCGAGTCGGGATTCGCTTCGTCGATCTCTTAGACGAAGACGTGTTCGCCCAGAAGCTGGAACGCAACCTCGAAGAGAAAAACATCTACCTCGGTACCCTGCTAAAAGAACAACCCCTTGAGTATCAACACATTTTTGACCACTATCGCCGCCTGCGCGACCGTCTGGCCCCCTATGTCACCAATACTTCGCGCTATATTCACGATACGATTGAGGCCGGCCAGAAGGTATTGTTCGAAGGCGCGCAGGGCACCATGCTCGACGTGGATCACGGCACCTATCCGTTTGTGACCTCGTCCAACACTATTGCCGGGGCGGTGTGTACGGGAGCGGGGATCGCTCCGCAGCAGCTTCACAACGTTATTGGGATCTCCAAGGCGTATACCACGCGGGTCGGCAGCGGGCCTTTCCCAACCGAAGAGCACGGCGCGGACGGCGAAAAGCTGCGTCGCGATGGCGGTGAATTTGGAACCGTCACTGGCCGGCCTCGGCGTTGTGGCTGGTTCGACGCCGTTGTGGTGCGGACGGCGGCGCGGCTGAGTGGCCTGAATGCCATGGCGCTGACCAAGATCGATGTGCTGAGCGGTCTGCCCACCCTACGGGTGTGTACGGGTTATCGCTACCGAGGGCAGGAATATGACGAGGTTCCAGCGGGCGCGCACATCCTCGAACACGTCACCCCCATCTATGAGGAACTCCCCGGCTGGACCGAGCCGCTGACCGCTATGCGTAGCCTGGACGCCCTACCGCGCAACGCCCGTCAGTACGTCGAACGTCTCGAAGCACTGGTGAATGTCCCAGTCAAAATGATTTCCGTTGGTGCCGGTCGAGAAGAAACTATTCTGATTCGTCCAACGTTTTTTTAAGCGTCGCGGTCGAGAAACCAACCTCCGGAAAGACGAGGAAGGCCAGGCCGCCGCATATATTCGCCCCTAGCACGATAGCGCTCCAGACCAAGCCAAAGGCGAGTGCCTCGTCCCGCCCTATCCCCCAGAGGGCAAGACACAGGACATAGCCTCCCTCTCGTATCCCCAGCCCGCCAAAACTGACGGGCAGGGCGCTCAGGATTTGGACCACCGGGATAAAAAGGACAAGGTACCATAACGGGATCGTTAGCCCGAGGGCGGCAGCCACCACCGCATGTAAGCCGATCTGAAAGAGATGAAAGCCGAGAGACAGGCCACACACAGAGCCGAGCAGGACTAAGTCCGTGCGGTAGGGCAGGATGAGCTGGTCTACATAGCGCCGGACGATATTGCCCGGTGGCGCACACCGTTCAACTAGCCAGGGGAGGCCCCGCCACAGGACGACGCTCCCGACGGCTGCGGTCAGCATGACATAATACAGCTCAACCGGCAGCACGCTTGGGCCCCATAGCAGAAACCCTCCGGCACTCACCCAGACCAGTATCACCAAGCCGCTCGCCCGGTCGGCGAGGACGGACTGGAGCGCAACGCCCAAACGGGCGCGGCCTCGCGCCAGCAGATAGCTCCGTCCGACATCCCCGGCCACGACGCTCGGGGCAAACACATTCAGATACATGCCGGCAAAATAGTAGGCGATAAAGGTTTTCAGCGGTTGTCCAAATCCGAGTGGGCGGGCCAGAAGACGCCACCTATAGGCACTCAGGGCCTGTCCCAGCAGATAACCACAGAAGGCCAGACCGACATAGTCAAGGCGAGCCGCGCGCAGCTGCCGGATGAGGTGAGCCATATCCACGGAAGAGACCAAAATGAATAAAAGCCCCAGACTCAGGCTCACTTTGAACCAGCACGAGGACAAAAAATGTAACAGCGAGCTATCCTCAGATTGGGTGTTGGGAACTGAGGATTAGAGATTGGGAAAACCGAGCCCCCAACTCTCAATCCCTGGCCCCTAATGTGACTCTGCTCTAGGCGTCAACCGTCTCGCCAGACAGCACCGCCCCGTTGAGATGAGCAGTGCTGTTAATCATGTGAATCTTGGCCTCTCCGCCTGGAAAGAGGGAGACTTCGCTGACGCCGGTATTACCAATTTTTTCAATCTGGCCGAATTGATTCATGTTCAGACCACGACAGTGCAACAGGAAAGCCCGCACCGCGCCCCCGTGGGTCACCACGATAATCTGTTCGCCCCTGTGGTCTCGGACAAAACGTTGACTCGACTGCACGAGGCGGCCTTGGAACTGGGCGAATGTTTCCCCTCCGCCGCGTGGCAGGTCTTCGCCCTGTCGCAGCCGTGCCCATTCCTCGGCGTGTCGGTTTGCTACCTCGGCGGTTGTCAGTCCACTCCAGGTTCCAATATCCATTTCGCGCCACGCCGTCGCCTCGACCGGCATGACGTCTAACGCCTGGCCCAGAATATCTGCGGTGTCCCGCGCCCGCCGGAGATCGCTGGTGTAAATCGCCTGAATACACCATTCTTCATGCTGGAAACGCCGGGCGAGTTGCCACGCCTGGTCATAGCCCGTCTGGCTGAGCGGCGTATCGGCCTGGCCCTGCCAGCGGTTTTCCTGATTCCAGATGGTCTCTCCATGTCGGACCAGGAGGACCCGAACTCCCTCAGCTTTCCCTGAAGAGTAAACGTGTTCCTTAATACCATGGAGATGCTGAACACGTTTACTCTTTGCATCCCTGACGTCACTCGGCATGGCTGGCCTCGGTACCGCTCTGTAGCACGTCCTCACGGAGATGGCTACAAGACCCGAGTCGACAGCCTGCTGGTACCTATCAAACGATTGGCATTTCATCTGAGGGTATGGTAGCAGGGGATGGATTTTCTGCTCGCGGAGGATGACTATGCAGTACGGCGCGTTTCTCCCCCATCTTGGACCACTGGCACGAGGGGATGTCCTCAACCGCCTCAAGACCACGGCCCAAACTGCCGAAGCGTTGGGCTTTGATTCTGTCTGGGTCGCCGATCATATTATTACGCCAAAGCAGATTGCCTCTCGCTATCCCTACAGTCCGAACGGCGCCTTTCCCCTCGACCCGCAGGCACCTCTGCTTGAACCCCTAAGCGTGCTGAGTTTTGTGGCCGCCTGCACCAACAAGGTCCGCTTAGGCACGGCCGTGCTCGTGCTGCCGCACCGCAACGCCGTTGTTACGGCAAAGACGCTGGCCACCCTCGATGTCTTATCGGCCGGGCGGATCATCTGCGGCGTGGGGGTCGGTTGGATGGAGGAGGAGTTCAACATTCTGAATGCGCCCTTTGCTGACCGCGGCCCGCTCAGCGAAGAAGCCATCGCAGTCATGAAAGAGTTATGGACCAACGAAAACCCCTCGTTTACGGGTCGCTTTCACCAATTCAGCGAGGTCGGCTGTGAGCCGCGCCCCGTCCAAAAGCCCCATCCGCCCATTTGGATTGGTGGCCATACCGGTCCGGCGTTGCGCCGTGTTGTCGAATACGGCGACGGCTGGCCAGCCGTGGTGTTCAGTCCGCAAGAGTTTGCCGAGCGGGTAGAGAAACTCAAAGAAAAAGCGACACGGGCTGGCCGCGACCTCTCCGAGATTACCCTGTGTGTTTCTCCACGTGGCAAGAAGCCGGACGAGATCCTTGACGATATTCCCCGCTACCAGGAACTCGGAGCAAGCTATCTGTATCTGGCCTTCTTCAATTTCACCCGGACGTATGCGGACATGATGAACATGATGGAAAAATTCGCCCGGGATGTGCGCTTAGTGTAGTGCGGCGGAGCGCGTCTGGCCGATAGCGCTACACCAGAAGCAGGAACACGCAGCTATGCCGACACCGAGTGAGGCCAAGATAAAAGCGGCCAAGACCTATAACGCGGCGGCTGACGCCTACGACCTGAGTGCCAACTCGTTCTGGGACCGCTTCGGCCGGCGGACGATCGACCGGCTCGACCTGTCGTCGGGCGCCCGCTGCCTCGATGTCTGCTGCGGCAGTGGGGCGTCGGCGATACCCGCGGCGAAAAAGGTGGCGCCTAATGGCTCCGTGCTCGGGGTTGACCTTGCCGAGGGTCTGTTGAAACTGGCGCGCGCCAAGGCCACGCGACAGGGGATTGAGAACATAGAGTTCCGGGCCGGTGATATGTTGGATCTCGATCTGCCCGACGGCCACTTCGATGCCGTGGTGTGTGTGTTTGGTATATTCTTTATTCCCGATATGCCTGGGGCGGTCAGGGAACTCTGGCGTATGGTCGCTCCGGGGGGAGTGCTCGCTATCACAACCTGGGGGCCGCGTTTCTTTGAGCCTGCCAACACGGCATTTTGGGACGCCGTCGCCGCAGTCCGCCCCGAGCTCTACAAGGGCTTCAACCCCTGGGACCGCATCTCCGACTCCGCCACCCTGCGGGCCATGCTGAAAGAGGGCGGTGTCCACGACGTGCAGGCCGACAGCGAGATAGGCATCCATGCCCTTCGCTCGCCGGAAGACTGGTGGGCTGCCGTTCTCGGGTCGGGCTACAGAGGGACGATTGAGCAGTTGGAGCCGGCCGAGCGTGAGCAGGTCCGCACGGCCAATCTCGTCTCTATCCGTGCCGATGGCGTGGCAGCGGTCGAAGCGAATGTGCTCTACGCGACCGCAATCAAGCCATGAAGCGAGAGCTGGCTCGGCTCCTGACCACGCTCGAGAGGCGAGCCGTTCCATATGCGGGTTTTTCTTCCCCTTATGCACGTGATAAGCCACAAGCACGAAAAAAGATGTGGAAAAGATGTTATGCATAGATTTTTCATGCTCCATCTCTTGCCGTTTGTTGTCCTCGTAGGCGGTTGCTCCGAGCCCGAGGTATATAAACCCCTCATTGAAATTTCGAATGCGGAACTTACCCGTCCGGCTGAAGATGTCCTGCGCGTGACCCTGGACTATGAGCTCGTCCCTGAGGAACGCCTGCCTCTGCCCTACAAGGAGATCGTTGTTTCTCCGCTGGAGCCGCAGGTAAAAATCTTTGCTGCCCTGGAAGAGTTTATCCTGTCGGTCGATACCGTCATCGTGAAGATCGGCATTCCCCCCCAATCCGTTGATTGGCAGGAATTGAGCGACAAGGACGAGTGTTGTGTGGTGTCCTTAAAGGGGCTGGTAGAAGAGGGGGGGACTTACGAGCGGATCAGCAATCATTTGCGCGTCCTGCCGCCGGAGCCGCCCCAATAGTCTGCCGCATTACTCATAGGAGGGAGTCATGGCAACTATCATTGACGCAGACGGCCACCTGCTTGAGCCCCCGAGCGTTTGGCAAGAATATACCGAGCCGGCTTACCGAACACAGGTGATTCAGATTGCTAAGGATGCGGAAGGGATCGACTGTCTCAAAATTAACGGCGAGCTGCGACGCGACCGCAACATGGCGATTGCCGCGGCCTGCACGCCCGGGGGCATGTCGGACGCCCAGCGGGCGCGCACGATGTCCTGGGACGAGATTGTCCCCGGCGGCTACGACCCGCACGAACGGATCAAAGACATGGACCTTGAGGGTATTGAGGTCGCCTTTTTCTATCCGACGCTATGGCTCATCTACGGCGACATCACCGACCCTCAGGTCGCGGCCGCGGCCTGTCGAGCCTATAACAACTGGCTGGCCGACTTCTGCAAAGCCTACCCGCAGCGTTTTTACGGCGTGGCTCCGCTGCCCCTCCAGGATGTCGAGGCGGCCGTTACCGAAATGCGCCGCGTTGTCAAAGAGCTCGGTATGCGCGGCGTCTTTATTCGGCCCAATCCGTTTAACGGCCGTCGGCTCAACGACCCGGCCTATCATCCCCTCTGGCAGGAAGCCCAGGAACTCGATGTTCCAGTTGCCATTCATGGCAGTTTTGGCACCAAGATGCCAACCCTGGGCCAAGAGCGCTACAAGGACCCGTTCTTTTTTCATATGGTCTGCCACCCCTGGGAACAGCAGGGGGCCTGTATGGACATTATCTGTGGCGGTGTGCTGTCCCGGTTTCCCGATCTCAAAGTCGCGTTTCTGGAGTCCGGGGTCGGCTGGCTCGGCTATTGGCTGGACCGTATGGACAGCCATTTTGACACCATGGGCCATTATGTCCCGTGGCTCACAAAGCGCCCGAGCGAACATTTTCGCGAGCAGTGCTTCATCTCCATGGACCCGGACGAGAGCACGCTGAGCAGCATTGCCGAGCTGGGGCTTGAGGAGTGTGTCATTTGGGGGTCGGACTATCCTCACTTCGACTGCACCTTTCCCGGTGTGGTCAATGAAGTGAAAGCCTCCTGTGCAAAACTCCCGACCCACGCCCAGCAAAAAATCATCGGCGAGAATGCCAAGCGCTTGTATAATCTCTAGGCATTGAAGGGAGAGCCTGCGTGGACCTGGCATATTCCAAAGAGGACGAGGCGTTTCGGAAAACGGTACGAACCTGGCTCAAGGCCAACGTGCCGAAAAAAGACAAAACTCTGAGCGACTTGCCGCCGCACGACCCGCGGCGCACCCAGCGTGCCAAGGACTGGCAGCGCCGGCTGTATGAGGCCGGCTATGTCGCCTTAGGCTGGCCCAAGGCCTACGGTGGTCAGGGCGACACCGATATTATGCGCCAGACCATTGTGAATGAAGAACTGGTCCTGGCGCGTGCGCCGGGTCTGATCGGCGCGTCCGGTTTGACCATGCTCGGTCCCACTCTGCTGCAAGTTGGTACGGAAGAGCAGAAACGGCGCTATTTGCCCAAGGTCCTCACCGCGGAAGAGATTTGGTGCCAGGGCTATTCCGAGCCCGGTTCGGGCTCGGACTTGGCCTCGCTGCGGACCAGAGCCGAACTCGTGGGCGATGAATTCATTGTCAACGGCCAAAAGGTCTGGACCTCAGGGGCCCAATTCTCAGACTGGATGTTCTGTCTGGTGCGGACCGACCCGGATGCGCCCAAGCATCGCGGTATCTCCTATATTTTGATCGATATGAAGACGCCGGGGATCACGGTCCGTCCCCTGGTCCAAATGACGGGTGACGCCGGCTTTAATGAGGTCTTTCTCGAGAATGTCCGCGTCCCGCGTGAGAATCTGGTCGGCGAACTTAACCAGGGCTGGCTGGTCGCCAATGCCACCCTGTTTCATGAACGCAATATGCTGGGCTCGACCACCCGTACTCAGCTCATGATGCAAAACCTTATCCGCCTGGCCCGCAGCCACAGTCGCTATGGCCAGCCCGCGGCAGAAGACCCGAGCATCCGCCAGCAGTTGGCCGATCTGACAACGCGGGTCGAAGCCATGAAATATCACTCCTTTCGGCAACTCACGGACGCTACCAAAGGCCGCAAGCCCGGTATCGGTGCTATGGTGAATAAATTGGTCGGAACCGAACTGAACCACGATATTTGCACGTTGGCCCTTGAGATCATGAGCTCCTACGCCCCGCTCAACCGGGGGGCCTCACACGTGATCGACAATGGCATCTGGCCGTATGAATTTATGTTCACGCTAGGGCTCATTATCGGGGGCGGAACGTCCCAGATTCAGAAAAACATCATTAGCGAACGTGGGCTTGGCATGCCCAAGTCGCGCTAACGCACACTCCTGGGAATCATCGTGGACTTCGGCTTATCGGAAGAACAAGACCTTCTCCAGCACTCAGCCCGGGAGTTTCTGACCCAGGAATGCTCCCCCCAGTTCGTGCGAGCGCTCTTAGACGACGAGCACGGATTTTCCCCTGAGTTGCATCGGAAAATGGCAGAGCTGGGTTGGACCGGTCTGCTTGTTCCGGAAAAATTCGGCGGCCTCGGGCTTGGGTTGCTTGATATGGCCCTGCTGCTCGAAGAGATTGGCAGAGCCGTCGTGCCGGGTCCGTTTCTGTTTTCTTCAGCCATTGCCACCTTCGCCCTGATGCGCGACGGGAGCTCTGCTCAGAAAAAGGCCTGGTTGCCCCGGCTTGCCTCGGGCGACGCCGTCGGCACCCTGGCTTTTCTCGAATCCAGCGATCGCCTGGACGCTGCCGGCATTCGCCTCAAGGCCAGGAAAAAACGCAACGGCTATACGCTGAGCGGTACCAAGATGTTCGTCCCCTTTGCCGCTGTGGCCGACATCCTGGTAGTGGCCGTCCGCACCAGTGGAAAAGATGAAAAAGGCGTTAGTCTGGTGCTGGTCGAGCGGGACGCCCCGGGTCTGACCATCCGGCCGCTGGATATTTTTGATCGGACGCGCCGGGTGTACGAGGTCCGGTTCAAGGAGGTGCCGATCTCTGGCTTCCTTGGCAAGGTAGGAAAAGGCTGGAAACTGCTTGCCCGACTTCAGGATCTGGCCTGTGTTGCCCTCTCCGCCGACAGTCTTGGAGGCGCCCAGCAGGCGCTCGACATGGCGGTCGAGTACACCAAAGTCCGTGAACAGTTTAACCGGCCGATTGCCTCCTTCCAGGCTCTCAAACACATGGCTGCCGAAATGGTGAGCGAGATCGAACCGGCCCGGTCCTTGGTCTGGTATGCCGCCTACGCGTTTGACACCCGCGCCAGCGATGCGTCTCGCGCGGCGTCTATTGCCAAGGCCCGCCTATCCGAGATCTATACACGCACGACCAACAAGGCCGTGCAGATGCACGGCGGGATTGGTTTTACCTGGGAGCACGATATGCACTTCTGGTTCAAACGGGCCAAGTGGAACGAGTTCGCCTTTGGCGCGGCCGCCTATCACCGGGAGCGGGTCGCCCGCTTTGATGGCTACTGATAGTTAGGGGTTAGGGGTTGGGGGTTAGTGAAGGGCGAAACCTGCCACGAATGGAGACTTCTTTCATGCCGCTCCGTTTGTTCACTGCGATATTTCTCCTGCTGGGGAGTATCTTCTCGTTTGCGCACGCCCAACCGACAGCGCACCTTCCGCTCGGTGTGGAGTGGCAGTCAACGCTGACGCAAATAGAGCAATTACCCGACCTGGAACGCATAGCAGGTGGCGACCTGAAAGCCGCGGCCACCATCCGCTCGGGGCCTGAAATCGTATTGTACGCCACCTGGCAGACGCGGACTGTGACCTTTCGGATTGATCGCGATTTCGGCCTGTATGCGCTTGGTATCGAGTTGGTGCCCGAAGCGGTCCAGCATGCGATTGAGACCGACGATACCGAACTCTATGACCTGGAATACCGCGCTCCCATGCGCTTGGCCGTGGTGAATAAATACGGGAAACCCCAGGGACTCACCACCCAGTGGGACGGCCTCGATATCCGCTCCTTACCGGATTCGAGCTGGAAGGAATCCAGTGTGACTGACTGGTCCTACGCCCTGTCCTGGCTGGTGTGGGAAGGCCAGGACACCCGCATTGCCGTCGGCGAACAGGAAGTCTGGTATGTCAGTCAAGCCTGGCTTGAGCAGCACCGACAAGCCCGGACCTTCCTCGAACAGCACCCCACGGCCGTCCAGGGAATCGATCTCGTCCGTCAGGCCGCACGCCAACAGCGCCTCGACCACGCGCGAAACGCCATTCCAACGCGGGCTGCCGCGTTGGAGCCCTTCCTGTAAGCACTAGACTGTGTCTCCATAGATAATGGAGCCGCCTGTTCTCGCTTGTCTCTCAGGCAACAAGGAGCAGCACCGAGTTGGCAGCAGTGTGAAAAAACGGCACGGATAGGAAGAAAACCCCCGGACTGGTCAGCGCCTCGATGCTGCTGAGGCGCTGAAATCAGGCGGGCTTACTCCTCTTCTTCCTCGATCACATTCCACTGCTCGGGAAGAGGCTGCGGGCCGGGTCGAATACCGGCAATATCGGGATCCTCGTCTCCCTCGGCGCGTACATTGGCCGCTTTGCGGGCTTTGGCCTCGCGCCTGCGTTCCGCCTTCTCTTTTTGCTTTTGCTGACGGTACTGTTCCCGTTGGCGCTTGAGAAAACTGGTTGGTTTTGCTCTTCCTGGCATACCTCTACCACCGGCGCTCGCGACGCTCCCTGGGTCGGGCTTCGTTAACCGTCAGGGGTCGCCCCATAAATTCATAGTCATGCAGACGCTCAATCGCCGTCCGGGCTTCCTCGTCGTTTTCCATTTCAACAAAGCCAAACCCGCGAGAGCGCCCGCTTTCCCTATCGGTAATAATATTCGCTGAGGTGACCGTCCCGACTTCGCCGAATAACGCTTCGAGATCGGCCGGGGTGGCGTCCCATGAGAGATTCCCAATAAATAGCCTCACAACAATTGCCTCCTCTGGCCAGAAAATAAACGCAACAACCCAGCAGTCGTCCAGCCGGGTAAATGCATTACAAATCATATTCAGACGGGGTTCGATAGGGGTCTCAGAATTTTCCTTGCACCATAACTCAAAAAATGCCCTTTCCTCAGAACTTGACAGGCTCTGGTATTCACTATAGCCCCCCTACGGAGACCGCGTGCTCCAGCACGCCTGAGGATGGAAGGGCCGTAACTATGAGTGAGTCGAGCGCCCGCAAGGCGGGGAATCCATTCGATGCCGATGCTCGCGACACCCAACGGCTTAAGGGACTCTCCAGTCCGGAGGAGCGAGCGGCGGTCGCGGCAGACATTCACGCGCTCAGACGTGACGGCTATCTCATTCTTGAAGGGTTGCTCAGCGCGAACAAGGCGGCGGAAATCGGAGCGGCGATGGATACGATTCATGCCACCACCCCCTTGGGGATAACCGACTTCGAGGGCTTTCGCACCAAACGCATTTACAATTTCATGAAGAAGATGCGCACTGCGGACGACCTGTGCACCCATCCCAGGGTTATCGCCATTATCGAAGGCTATTTGCAGAGCCAGATTCAGCTCAGCTCCGCGACCGGTATCACCCTGCTTCCCGGCGAAACCTCCCAGGGGCTGCATCGGGACGACAGTGTCTACCCCCTGCCGCGTCCGCGCCCACCGCTCATGGTTGGCACCCTGTGGGCAATCGATGCCTACACCGTAGCCAACGGTGGTACCGAGTTGCTGCCCGGCAGCCACACTGCCACGGAGGAACAGGTCCCGGCGATACCGCCGATTAATATTGTCATGCCGGCCGGATGGGTGCTGCTCTTTGACGGTGGGATGTGGCATGGAGGTGGCGCCAATACCAGCGACCAGCAACGCCGCGCCCTGTCGTTGTCCTACTGCTGCGCCTGGTTGCGCCAACAGGAGAACGCCTATCTCTCGATTCCGCTGGAGACCGTGCGTTCGTTGAGCCGTCCGCTACAATGCCTGCTGGGCTATACGACCGCTTCGATCATGCTGGGCCAAGTCGAGCGACGGAATCCCATCCACTGGTTCGATTAACGGTGGAGTATCCGCCTCAACGCCTCATCGCGTTCATTATTGAAGCGCTGGGCAATCTCCGCACCAGGGTCAAAACCGTTAAAGCCGTGATAGCCGCCCGGATAGACGTGCAGTTCGGTCGGCACTCCAGCCGTCAGCAGACGCTGTGCATACTCGATGTTCTCGTCCAGGAACAAGTCGAGGTCACCCACCGGAATATAGGCCGGCGGTAAACCCGCGAGGTCGTCGGCCCGAGCGGCCGCGGCGTACGGCGACACATCTGCTCCGCCGGGCTCTCGTCCCAGGTAGGCGCGCCAGCCCATGAGATTGTTTTCCCGGGTCCACACAAAGGTATCGGGCAGCGTGTCGCTGGCGGGGGCGACGTTACGATCGTCAATCATGGGATAGATCAGCAGTTGAAAGGCCAGTTCGACCTCGGCCCGGTCGCGTGTCAACAGCGCCAATCCGGCAGCCAGACCCCCGCCGGCACTCGCCCCGCCAATGGCAATCCGGGAGGGCTCAACACCGAGTTCTTCAGTATGGGCCGCCAGCCATTTGAGCGCGGCATAACAATCCTCGACCGGAGCCGGGAAGGGGTGCTCGGGAGCGAGCCGGTACTCAACCGATACCACCACGCACTGCGCGACCTTGGCCAGATGCGCGGCCAGCAGGTCATCCCGCTCAACGCTGCCCAGCACATAGCCACCGCCGTGAATCCAGAGGAGTGCCGGCAGCGTGTCGGGCCGCTCGGTTGGCTGATAAATACGAACGAACACCTCTCCGTCAGATCCGGGCACCTGCCGGTCTGCGGTGGTGATGCCCGTGATGGGGGGCGCCTTGGCCATCTGCGCTTCGGCCATCTCCTCCATCGTGCGCCGAGTGGCCGGGATATCGTGCAGGTTGAGCCCGCCTCCGGTCAGGTGGAGAAAGGTTTCGAGCGGCGCGGCCAGCTCCGGGTCGAGTCGATCAGTCATGGTCATTGTGTTCCCCTTTTTTTCGCGTTGGCTTGAGGCTGATACCCATTCCCACGATTTCCACGTACCGCCCCAGCTTGCGCAGAGTATAATTCAGGCCGGCTGAAACGCAAGACAAGTCTGTGTGGCGACCCTGGAGCCGGCAGGTTTCGCCTGGTATAGTCGCGCTCAGCAGGCTGAATGCATACCCTGGTCGCTTCTGTTGAAGTGATAAGGTTGTAACAAGAAGGGAATATATTCTTATGGCTGTTGCTGTTCCGTTGACGGGTGGATGTGCCTGTGGGGCGATACGGTATTCGTGCACGGCGGAGCCGCTGTTTACGTGGAAGTGTCACTGTCGAGATTGTCAACGCTCCACGGGAGGCGGTGCTGCCGTGAATGTGGTTTTCTCCAAGGCGGCCGTGCAGTTCACCAAGGGTGCCCCGAAGGAGTATGTCTGTACGGGGACGAGCGGGTCTAAGACCCACCGGGGGTTCTGTGCCGAGTGCGGGTCTCCCGTCTCGGCCCGAGCTGATCTGATTCCGGAGATCCGCGGCATCAGTGCCGCCAGCCTGGATGACCCCAACGGGCTAGAACTCGCCGCCGATATCTGGACGGCGAGCGCCCAGCCGTGGGACGAGTTGTCTTCGACTCTGCCGCAGTTTGAGACCACGCCCACCCCGGAGGAACTCCAAGAGCTCGTTACCCATTAAAGCGCCCGGCTGGCAGTCACCTCTATCTTGGTGAAAACGAAGTGCTTATCCATCTTCTGTCGGGCTTCCTGCATGAAGTGCACATAGCGGTGGAACCCGCCGTTGTAGTTCCCGTCCTGGCGGCGGTTGAACTCACCCTCGAAGTTGTAGTAGCCGGGCGTACAGTCCCGGTTCCGGCTGGTCTTTCCCCGGTGCTTGATGACTTCCTGTACCCACCACTCCTCTGCCTCGGGAGTCGGGTCTATCGACCGATAGCCATTGCGGCGGACATAGTCGATACAGGCCGAGATATGATCGCCCTCGGTGTTGAGAATATCCGTCAGATTGAACTGGAACGAAGACTGATAGCCACCCATGATGAACAGATTCGGGTAGCCCTGGGTATGGAGACCAAACAGGGTACGGATGCCAGTGCTGTATTTCTCAGTTAGCTCACGCCCGCCGACTCCCTTGATCTGGTTGTAAATCCCGGTTTTTTGGACCTCAAAGCCGGTTGCATAGATGAGCAGGTCAAGCGCGTACTGTTTCCCCTCAAACACCGGTCCCTTTGCAGTAATCTCGGTGACGCCCTTGCCGTGGGTATCGACGAGATGGACGTTGGGCCGGTTGAAGGTCGGCAAATAGTCGTTGTGGAAGCACGGGCGCTTACACATGAACATATACCACGGCTTGAGCGCCTCGGCGGTTGCCCGATCCTGCACAATCTCGTCGATGCGCTGGTGGATACGCAGCATGTAGTCGATATTGGCGTTCTCCTGGCGGCGGATGATCTCCTCGCGGGGAAGCGCGGCACGCTGGGCCTTCTGCTCCTCGGTCAACTGGGGGTCCATGATTTTGCGCATCATGTTCCGTCGCTCGGTCTGCCAACCGGGTTGCAGCTTCCGGGCCCAGTTGGGGTCGGTCGGATGATCGTCGCGGATGTCAATCGAAGACGGCGTACGCTGGAATACATATAATTCCTTGGCTGCTTCCCCCAAGCCGGGAACCGCCTGGACCGCGGTCGCCCCAGTACCGATAATCCCGACGACTTTGCCCGCCAGACCCGACAGGTCTTCCCCGGTATAGTCATAGTCCCAGCGCGAGGTGTGAAAGGAGTGACCCTGAAAGGACTCCATGCCGGCGATCCTGGTCAGCTTGGGCTTGGACAGGGTGCCATTGGCACAGATCACGAACTGCGCCCGCATATGGTCGCCCCGGTCGGTTCGGATATGCCACAGCTCTTCCGCTTCGTCCCATATGGTAGACGTCACCGTCGTCTGGAAAACCGCTGACTGGTACAGATCGTATTTCTTGGCGATTGCCTGGCAGTGGGCGTAAATCTCGGGCCCCTTGGCAAAGCGATCTTTGGGCACGTAGTCCATCTCGTCGAGCAGCGGCAGATAGTCATACGACGGCACGTCACACGCCACGCCTGGATAGCGGTTCCAGTACCAGGTGCCGCCCACATCGGCCCCCCGTTCCACAATACGGATGCTCTCCACCCCACATTTGCGCAGCCGGGCAGAGGTGAGCAGGGCGGAAAAGCCGCCACCGATAAACAGGCATTCCACCTGATCGTCGAGGGGATCACGCGGGATGACCGGGCCTCCGTAGGGGTCCTCTTCGTATTTCGCCAGTACGCCGGTCAGGTCAGAGGTATACTGCGTCGTGCCTTCCGGTCGGTAGTCCAGCCGGAGGTTTCGCTCCTCGGCGAACTTCTGCTTTATGGCATCGTAATACGCCTGCGGCTTGGCAGATGGAGAGAGCCAGCTCAGGGGGTCAATCAGGGGCTTTTCCATGATGCCCGACGGTTTATCCATGTATCTTTCCTTCCGCTAATCCAGGATCGTCCACTTCTTCGCCCAGCCTTGGTCGTAGGGCGTCCAGAATCCCAATGTGACCCCGAGCCGCTGAAACTTCCATTTCCCATCCACCCGGACATACGTCTCGTCGTATTTGGCCGAGCCCCAGACGGCTTGCGCCCCATCGTCCCCGACCATGGTCGTCGGCTGGAATAAATACCACTGGCCGGTCGCGGTATCGCCGTTGACCTCAATAATCGGATTCATGACCTGATGGCGGACAAACGGCAGCGTTTTCGGCACGTCCGCAAAAAGCGCCCGGATAGCGGCCCGGCCTTCATACCTGCCAAACGCCTCTCCGTCCCACACCCCATCCTCGACAAAAAAATCTATGATCCCGTCCAGGTCCTGATAGCCCTCATCACACAGGGCATGGAATTCAGCCTTCATTTTTTTAATCGCCTCAATGTCTTCCAACACCTGGAGGCGTTTGGCCAGCTCTTCCATATTCATCGCGCTCATACCTCACTCCGCAGGTTCATCGTCGGTGATCCGATACCATTCCCAGCGCAGTCCCTGCGGTTCCAGGGCCCACACCTTGTTCTGGGTCGCGTGGCAACACGTCTTATTGCGCTGGACCTCGGGCGCAATACCCGCGGCCTCGAACCGCTCTGCCGCAGAAGCAACCTCGGCCTCATCAAACACCTCGACCCCGAGATGATTCAGCCGTTCCTCGGCCTCCGGGTTCTCGAACAAGACCAGCTTGAGCGGCGGCGTATCAATCGCAAAATTTGCATAGCCATCTCTCAGTTTGTGCGGTTTGACGGCAAAAAGCTTCGAGTAATACTCGACCGCCTCATTGAGGTCACGAACGTTGAGCGCCAGTTGGAGTCGCATAGCCCTGCTCCTTCCGGGGTGATAACCCCTGATAACACGCCTTAATTACCGCATAGTATACAGGCCCGTGACAAAAACCTAGCCATCACCGGAAGTATTAGCGGTAACTCCATGCGGGAAATTGACGGTACGGGCCGGGGCGTGGTAGCGTAAGCGCATAAGTGTATATGCATATATGTGGAAAGTTGATCTATGACCCGTTGGAATCTCTCTATCCCTGAACAGACGGACCGGGCGGTTCGCACCTTTTTAGCCCGTACCGGCGGTAAGAAGGGCGACTTGTCCCGGTTCGTTGATGAAGCCGTGCGTCGCCGCGTGTTGGACCTCACCGTGCGTCAGATCAAGGACCACAACGCCGGACAGGACCAACAGGCCATCCTTGACCTGATTGACGAGGAAGTGGACGCCGCACGTGCGGGTCGTGCTTGATACCAATATCCTGATCGGTGCCCTTATCACTAAGGGCACTCCACCCGACCGATTGTATCAGGCATGGCTGCGCGGTGAGTTTGAGCTTGTCACGTCAACCGCACAACTGGCCGAACTTGCCGATGTTCTCGCCCGACCCCGCCTCCATAGGTTTATCGACACCGATGAAGCGGTAGCTATTGTTGAGAACCTCGGTACCCGCGCCCTTGTCCTTGACGAGCCTCCCGGCGTGCACTTATCCCCCGACCCAAAGGATAACCCGATTTTGGCTGCGGCAATCGCCGGGAAAGCCGACTTGATCGTCTCCGGTGATAAGAAACACATGCTCGCACTTGGGGAGGTCCACAGCATCCCCACGGTGACTGCCCGTGAAGCCTTGGAACGTCTTGGCAGAGAGTGAGTAGGAGCCTGGTCGCACTTACCCGCCGCCCGTGAAGCCGCCAGAGTCGTGTGCTATATCGAACCCCATTCATCGCTCGGTGAGGAGGACTTGATGCATCTCTTACTCCGTCTCTGTGGCCTCGTTGTTGTCCTGGTTCCGGCTCTGGCTCATGCCGCCATGCTTGAGATTCCCGGCAATGGAGCCAAATTGTCAGGTATCGGAGTTATCTCGGGCTGGAAGTGTGAAGCCAGCGGACTGATTACAGTCCGTTTCAACGATGGCGACCCGATTCCCCTGCCGTACCGCCGTGAGCGGTCCGATACCGCCGGGGTGTGTGGCGACACAAACAACGGCTTTAGTACGGTCTGGAACTGGGCGCATCTGGATGATGGGACTCACACCGCCGTGGCCTACGATGGTGGGGTGGAGTTTGCGCGGAGTACGTTCGAGGTGGCGACTACCGGGGAGGAGTTTGTAAAAGGGGCGAGCGCCCAGGTCCGGGTGCTGGATTTTCCATCGCCTGGGGAGAGCGTGCGGTTTGAGTGGAACCAGAGCACGCAACACCTGGAGATGGTGCTCGGGCTCGAGGGCGAGGATCTGATCAACAGCCTCGCGATGGAATTTGTGCGGATTGAGGCGGGCACGTTCCAAATGGGCTCGCCGGCGGAAGCGGAGGACCATGAAGAGGACGAAACACTCCACCAGGTGACGATCAGCCAGCCGTTTTACCTGGGGAAATACGAAGTCACCCAAGCGCAGTGGCGAGCGGTGATGGGAGACAATCCGTCGTTTTTCCGCCACTGCGGCGATACCTGCCCGGTGGAGGGGGTTTCCTGGGAGGAGGTCGAGACCTTTATCGCGGAGTTGAACGCACGGACGGGAGAGACGACCTACCGGCTGCCGACCGAAGCCGAATGGGAGTACGCGGCCCGGGCCGGGACGCAGACGCGGTATCACTTTGGCGATGCGGAGTCTGGACTCTGCCAGTATGCGAATCACGCCGACAGCAGTTCGGGCCTGAGATGGCGAAACACGGCCTGCTCGGACGGTGTCGCCAGCGGACCCGCCCCGGTCGGGAGTTATCAGCCCAACCAGTGGGGGCTGTATGATATGCATGGCAACGTCTGGGAGTGGGTGGCGGACTGGTATGGAGACTACCCCGCCGATTCGGTCACGGACTCCCAAGGCCCGGCCACGGGTAGCAGCCGGGTTGGTCGCGGCGGAGGGTGGCGCAGCCGCGCCGACTCGTGTCGTGTGGTAAATCGCTTCCGCTATGAGCCTAGCGACCGCAATATCAGCCTCGGCTTTCGCCTGGCAAGAACGATTCCCTAGCCTTATTTCAACGCGGAAAAGGCGATCAGCGGCGGGTCCCGCAGGAAGTCGTTCCAGAAGGGATCGGTGCGCTGGGACGGGTGTATCGCGACGGGGACCCACTCGAACTCTCGAAACCCGGCCGCCCGAAAGGCGTCTTGATAGGTTTCCGGTTTGAAGAAGAAATTGGTGAACGAAAACGTTTGCCCGTCTTCGTTGGTGAGGGTATAGGGCACGGCGTCACCCTCAGTCAGGGGGGCTGTAAACGTTCTTTCAATTCCGTATTTTGTCGGCGACACCCTGCCCCCGAGAGGACTATGGATGTTGTCTTTGATACCGACCAGCCGACCGCCCGGTCGGAGCGCATCGGAACAGACTTGGCAGAAGCGATGGAGCATTTCCCGGCTGCTGGCATAGCTCAGCAGATACATGGCCACGACCACGTCAACAGGTCTGGACGGCTCAAACTGCGCCACGTCCCAGTGCAGATAGCGGCAGCCCAGGGGATCTCGCCGCTCTTCTTGTTCCGCCAGTTGGATCATCGCCGCGGAGATATCGACGCCCGTGACCTCCGCGGCCCCGGCCTGTTTGATCAGACGCGTGTAGAATCCCTCGCCACAGGCAACGTCCAGCACTGCCTTCCCGCGCACATCGCCCAGCATGTCGAACAGGGTATAGCGTTCGACATATTCTCGAAACGGTAGTCGCTTGGAGTCCTGGTAGGCTTCGGCAATGGCATCATATTCTGCGGGCTGACTCACGCGGGTATCCTCCAACATGGGCGTCCGGTGGCCCAATAGACGCACCAGCGAATATTCTTTAGACTGCTCGCGCATTATGCAGAGCAACCCGTTGAGGAATCAACGGTATACTGGGAAGTAGGACCGAGGAGAGACGCATGAGCATCGACCTGTTGGGGGATGACCCAAAAGAAAAATTAGGCTTTGACCCGAACGAACTGCGGGCCAAATATCGCTACGAGCGCGACAAGCGGCTGCGCGAGGACGGCAACGCCCAGTACCAGGAAGTTGCTGACGAATTTGCCAGCTATACCGACGACCCCTATACCGAGTGGGTCGAGCGCGACCCGCTTCATGACGAGGTCCAGGTGGCCATCATCGGCGGCGGTTTCGGCGGACTGCTGATGGGAGGCCGACTGCGCGAGGCCGGCTTTAACGATATCCGAGTCATTGAGAAGGCCGGTGACTTTGGCGGCACCTGGTATTGGAATCGCTATCCCGGTGCCATGTGCGATGTTGAGTCGTACTGCTATCTGCCGCTGCTCGAAGAGCTGAACTATATCCCCAAGCATAAATACTCGTACGCGCCCGAAATCTTTGAGCACAGCAAGGCCATCGCCCGCCACTACGACCTGTACAAAAACGCCTGCCTCCAAACCGGGGTGAGCGACATGCGCTGGGACGACACGAGCGGGCGCTGGATTATTCATACCGACCGGGGCGACGCCATCCGGGCGCAATTCGTGGCCATGGCCAACGGGCCGCTCAACCGGCCCAAGCTGCCCGGTATCCCCGGCATCACCAGCTTCAAGGGCCATACCTTTCACACCAGCCGCTGGGACTATGACTATACCGGTGGCGACTCGGATGGGAATCTCACCGGCCTGAGCGATAAACGTGTCGCCATCATCGGCACGGGCGCGACCGCGGTGCAGTGCATTCCCCACCTCGGCGAGTGGGCCAAGCATCTCTATGTGTTCCAGCGTACCCCCTCGTCCATTGACGTGCGTAACAACCGGGAAACCGGGCCGGACTTTGCCCAGCAACTCGAACCGGGCTGGCAGCAGCGACGCATGGACAACTTCAACATTCTGGTTAGCGGTGGCGACCAGGACGAAGACCTCGTGGCCGACGGCTGGACCGAGATTTTCCGCAACCTGACCGGTATTGCCGCCAAGACGGCTTCCCGCGAGCTGGGGCGGCGTCTCACCTCACGGGAGAAGGGCCAACTCATGGAGCTGCTCGACTTCCAGAAGATGAATCAGGTGCGCGACCGGGCCGAGGCCATCGTCAACGATCCGAACACGGCCGAGGCCCTCAAGCCCTGGTACCGGCAGTTCTGCAAACGGCCCTGCTTCCACGACGAATACCTGCCGACCTTCAACCGGCCGAACGTGATCCTGGTCGATACCGACGGCCGGGGCATTGAGCGCATCACCGAGCGAGGTATCGTGGCCAACGGGACCGAGTACCCGGTCGATTGCATCGTTTTTGCCACCGGCTTCGAGGTCGGCACCAGCTATACCCGCCGGGCCGGCTACGACATCATTGGTCGTAACGGCCTTTCCTTGAGCGACAAGTGGGCCAAGGGCTGGCGCACCCTGTTCGGACTCCAGGCCAACGGGTTCCCGAACTGTTTTTTCCTCGGCTTCACCCAGACCGCCCTGTCGGTCAACGTCCCGCATGCCCTGAACGAGCAGGCCAAGCACGTCACCTATATCCTCGACCAGGCCCGCCAGCGAGACGCAACCCGGATTGAGGCCACGCTCGAAGCCGAAGACATGTGGCTGGCCGAGATGAAGGACAAGTCGCGCATTGCCGAACGGTTTTATGCCGAGTGCACACCGGGCTATTACAACAACGAGGGCAAGCTTGATACTGACAACGGATTTTTCGCCGGCACCTATGGGGCCGGACCCATCAAGTTTTTCCGTATCCTCGACGACTGGCGATCCACCGGCCGTCTGGAGGGCGTGGAGCTCACGTAGCCGGTCGTGTACACCCACCGCGCCAGCCGTGGCACTCTGAACGCGTTCGGGTTCGGCGCCATCGCCAGCGGCGTGAAGAACCACGTCTTCGGCGGCTGGGTGCTGGTCTACTACAATCAGGTGCTGGGACTGGACCCGGCCCTGGCCGGACTGGCCTTGGCCCTGGCTCTGGTGGTCGATGCGATCACCGACCCGCTGGTCGGCGTCTGGTCGGACCGGGTGCGTACGCGCTGGGGTCGACGCCACCCCTTCATGTATGCTGGCATTTTGCCGTTTGCCGTCTCGTTCTACGCGCTGCTCCAGCCGCCGTCCGATATGAGCCAGAACGGCCTGTTCGTGCGGCTGCTGTGTCTGGCCGTGGCCGTGCGGGTGTCGATGACCTTATATGAAATCCCGCGGGCCGCCCTCGGTCCGGAACTCACCAAGGACTACGACCAGCGGACGCAACTGGTCGGCTGGAGTACTTCCTACGGCTGGTTTGGGGGCGCCGGGTTCGCCTGGCTGACGCTGGCCTTTTTATTGCCGGAGACCGCCGAGTATCAGGGCTCGCGGGCTTATCTGAACCCGGACGGCTATCGCAGCATGGCCTGGATAGGGGGGGTGATCATTTTCGCGACCGGCATGACCTCAACGCTCGGCCTGCACCGCCACATCCCCGCCCTGCACGTTCCCGAGGATGAGTCCGCCGGTGGGTTCAGCCTGCGCCAGCTGAGCCGGGAAATCGTCGAGACGCTGTCGAACCGTTCGTGGTTGATGCTGTTTGCCGCGGGGCTGGTCTTTGCTCTGTACGTCGGCCTGCACAGCAATACGGACCGCTATTATGATCTGTATTTCTGGCAGTGGACACCGGAGCACGTCCAGGTCTTTCCGGTCGTCCATATGCTCGTTGCCATCAGTTGCGGGCTGCTGGTCTATCCGCTGACGCGCGGGCGAGACAAGAAGCGCACCGCGATCGGCCTGTTTCTGCTGTCGGCCACGCTGGGACCGCTGCCGGTTGTACTGCGGCTGCTCGACCCGCTGGTGTCCGTCGCGTTGTTTCCGGCCAATGGAACCGACGTGTTGTGGTGGTTGCTCTTGCTGCACAGCACATTCGTGGTATCACTAGTGGTGACGGGATTTATCCTGGTCGGCTCCATGACCGCGGATATCGTGGAGGAAAGCCAACGCCAGACCGGTCGCCGCAGCGAGGGCCTGTTGACCACGGGACCGGCCCTGGCCCAGAAGATGATCAGCGCCGGTGGGGTGCTCATCGTGGGTCTGCTGCTGTCGGCCTTCGGCTTCTCGGTTCCCAATCCGAGCGTGGAGGCCATGCAGGAGCCAATACGCAATTTGGCCATTTTCCATGTCGTTCTCAGCCTGAGCCTACCCTGGATTTCTATCTATCTGGTCAGCAAATACACCATCACCCGGCAGGGACACGGGCAGGACATCCGCAGCCTCGGCTACGCTAAAGCGGAAGAGGCGTGACCGACTCGGTCGGCTCAAAAGAATTGCTCATCCATACGGCGCCGCGTATAGTCGCGGTATGGACGCGCGGACAATAAAGCGGTGGATGGACAGTGTCGCCTTTGAGCGCGGCAGAACCGCGGTGCCGGAGCGCCGGCAACTCTTGCACTGGCAGCAGACCATCGTCTTGGGCTAGAGGATCGCGCATGAACGACGCGTTCATCCTGGGAGCTGGGTTTTCTAAAGCCATTCATTCCGGAATGCCAACCCTGGCAGATCTAACCGGCGAGGTAACCAGACGACTCTGGGAACCCGAATGCTCGCTGCCTGGGCCGTTGATAGACCTGAATAAGAACATCGAGTTGTGGATTACCTACCTGTCGCAACGGCAACCTTGGCTGACCGAATACGAGAATGACTCCAACAAATCGCTGGCGGGGCTCATACGCCATCAAATCGGAGCGGTCATCGAAGAGCAAACGGCGCGAGCGTCGCAAACCGAAGCGCCGTCATGGCTGAACGGCCTTATCGGGTCGTGGCACCGGGAACAAGCGACTGTTATCACGCTCAACTACGATACGCTGGTCGAGCGAGCTTCCAAGCAAGTACAGGCGACTGATAAAGGGAAAGGAATCCTCGCGGGGCAGATGTACCCGCCGTACTTCTTCGATGTGCAAGCAAGATCTGGAGTTGGAATATGGAGCGAGGGTTTCCTGAAGACGTTTTCGTTCCTGAAACTCCATGGCTCCATAAACTGGTACTATTCGGGAAGGGATGACTTTTTCGGCGAAACTATCCTCTATTCAGAAGACCTTCCTTTTGGCGATAAAAGGTGGAGCGATATTCATTTTCGACGCCCGCAGTCACGAGACAAAGAACTGCTTATCATCCCGCCGGCCACCGAGAAGAACACGTACTTCAACAACGAAACCGTTAGGCGGCTTTGGCGAGAAGCAGGGCATGCGCTACAGAAAGCAGAAAGAGTATTCATCCTTGGATACTCACTGCCATTATCCGATTTGGGAATGAGGTTTTTTCTGACCAAACATCGCCCGCGCCGGGAAACTCCGATATTTCTCGTAAATACGGACCGTGACGTCGTAGCCCGCTATCAGGATTTGATGACGTGGGATATCCGTGACGAGTTTGTGGATCAGCAGGAGCCGATAAAGCGCTTTGCCGACATTTACCCCAAGATCGACGACATGCATGGCTGCTAGGGACGAACCGCTGTAACCCTCAATATCGATCCCCTCGCTGCTCTGCTCAGTCTTGTAGGTCGGATTAGCAGAGCGTAATCCGACAAGGTAAACGTGGGCCGTCGGGTTACGCCCACAGCTAACTCGACCTACGGGACTCAGTTCTCGGAGATGTAGCGTGCTTGCGCAGCACCCGGTTGATCTCTGTCTGGTAGCCCCGGCCGCCGGGGGCGTTCGCTTTGAACCACGCCACCACGTCGGCATCCAGCCGCAGGGTGATCTGTTGCTTCACCGGCCGATACAGGAGATTGCGCCGCGCGCCGGACCAATCCCGAATCTCGGGGATGTCGCTCGTATCAATCTGCCCGTCGGGCAGCGCCGCAAGTGCTTGGAGCTCCGCCTTTTGCGCCTTGGTGAGTTTCCTAGAAGTTCCCCTCTTCATAGGCTCTCCTTTCGTGCGCCGTTGCTTTCCGGGCGCTGATGATGCGTCCTACTTCAACACCGGTTCCGGGTTCTGGTGTGGGCCAGGTGTATGACACAATCACGACCACATCACCGATCATGCCAATCGTGTGCCAGCGCTCCTCGTCCGCATGCGGGTCGGGTCGATGTGCCATGAACGGATCATCGAACACGAGCCGTGCCGTCTCAAAGCTCAGGCCATGCTTTTGCGTGTTGATGCGGTTCTTGTTTTTGTCCCATGTCCAGTGCAACGATCTAACCTTATGTCACTACATTTCAATAGCTACGCTGTGATATTCCGTCAACGGTGTTAGCTGAACCTTGACAATAATCGAGCGACGCAGAAAGATGCACCCGGCAACAGGTAAAAGACTTGAGCAATCCATAGAGAATACGACCAATAAAGGAGACCTTACTATGAAGCTCGCGCTGTATCTGCCGAATCTCCGTGACAAGATCACGGTCAGCGAAATCGTAGACCTGGCCCGGGAAGCGGAGGACCTTGCATTCGACTCGGTGTGGTCGCTGGACCGTATCGTGGTACCCGAAGCCTCGGACCGTCAGGAACTCGAAAAGTCGTTTGGCTTCATGTCGGAATTTCCGAAGGCGCTGCCCGTGAGCGCCCGGGCGGAGTTCCTGCACGGCATGCCGCTCATTCCGTATCTGGCGGCTATTACCAAGCGCGTGCGGTTGGGGGTCAGCATCATTGTCACGCCCTATCGCGCTCCCGGCGTGTTGGCAGCAGAGCTCGCGACCTGGGATCACCTCTCGGGCGGGCGGCTGAACGTCGGCGTCGGCTCGGGCTGGATGCCAGAGGAGTTCGCCGCGTCAAGCGCGGCTCATATCTATAAGAAACGCAACACGCACGTGAGAGAAACGATCGAAGTGATGCAGGGGGTCTGGACCAACGAGTTGTTCGAGTACCACGGAGAATTCGTCGACTTTCCAAAATGTGGCTTTGGCGTGAAGCCGGTTCAAAAGCCGCGGCCACCGATGTTTTTTGGAGGCTTAGGCCGGCCCGATCTCGCGGCAGCGCGAGTGGCCAAGTATGGCCTTGAAGGGTGGATCGGGATCATGGACACCCCGGAAGCGATCGCTGCCTGGCGGACCGCCATCAAGGACGAGTTGGAGAAGCTCGGCGGTGGGCATACCATCGACGGTATCGAAATTTCGAGCATGCTACCGTTTGAGATCACCCGCGACAAAACGGATCAGACGCCACGGGGCAAGCTGACGCCAACGCTGGTCGGTACGACTGAGCAGATCACGGACAATCTCAAACGGTATCGGGATGCCGGGATGACGATGCCACTCCTGTGGCCGCCGTTCAGTGGGACGCCGACCGCAAAGACCATCGGGGATATGCGGCGCCTCGTACATGACATTCTCCCGAATGTCTAGGACCGACGCGGCGGTCGGTACTGTCAGGTTGGGAGCCTCTAGAGAACCAGGCCCGGACCGGTCGCTGAGGCCAGTATCCAGGAGGCGGTCGCTTCTCACATTCGGTCGCCCGTTCAGGTAGTGGCCGTAACCCGTTCGTTGATGGCCTGCACCGCCGCCTGAGCGGCCAGGGCCGCCCCCTCTTGCCACCCGGGCAAGGCGCTCAACTGATCACCTGCGAAATAGATCGCCCCATCGGGCTCGCGCAGACGCGCGGGTGCCTGATAACTAGCGGGCCAGCCGCCTCGCTGGAAGCGCACCTTGGCCCAGGCCCGGCTGACCCCTGCTTCTATCTCTGCCTCATAGCCGGGATGGAGGGCCTCGCCTTCGACGATGGCGGCCTGTAAACGCTCGGCCGGGCTCATGGCAGTATAGCGCCGGCCGGGCTCATCGTCCCAGATATAGGCGCCCAGGATGATCCCCTTGGCCCGCTGATAGCCGCAGGACGGATACCATATCTGCGTAATATCTTGGTCGGTCCAGGAAATACCGCCATAGATACCGTGATCTTCCTCCCAGAAACGCCGACGGGCCTGGAAACCGATTTTGACCGCATTGCTGAACTCTATTGACGCAATCGCGGATTGTGTATCAGGTGAAAAGTCGTTGGGAATGTCCTTTAGAACGGGCGCGGGGATGGTGCAGATCGCAAAGTCCGCATCCTGGATTCTCAGACCGCGCCGCCGTCGGCGCCTATACACGATACGAACGCCGTTGGTAGTCTTCCGAATCTCCTCGACGATGCTCCGATACCGGATCAGATGCTCCAGCCGCTCCTCAAAGGCATCAACAATGGCATCCATTCCGCCGACGGGCTGCAATAAGGTGGGGTTTTGATCGAGAAATTGGCTGAAGTAGAGCTTGTATTCCCAGAAGTCCGAGCTGAGCAGTTGGCTGAAATCGAGCGGGTCGTTCACCTCCCCAGGCGCAAGACCGGCATGAATGTGTTCCCCCTGATACCCGCCACGATCTGAGCCGGTATAGAGGTCGTCTGCGACGTCCAAGTCGCCATAGCTTCTGAGCAGGTCAAGGAGGCGCTCCTTATCCTCACCCGTCAGCACATCGTCCAATGCATTGCGGTTCACCGCCTTGGCCAGGAGTTCAGCGAGATACCCGCGCGTATCCGTCATGACTTGCCGCGCCACTACGGGCTTGCCGTCGAAGTGTTCCAGGTTGTGGAAAAAGGCCGCCCGGTTGTCGTTGGTAAAGACTTCGAGATCAACGCCGAACTCCTTACAGTAGCCGAGTATGACTGTGTGGTGATGGGGAATGCGGGCCGGCCCGAGATTCGCGTAGAGATTCTCCTCCGGGTCAAAGCCCACCCATTGCCGGCTACCTTCCTCTCTGATGATATCGCCGCTACGGGCCGTCAGGTTACGCCCGCCGGCCCGATTAGTAGCCTCCAAAATCGTGCAGTCATAGCCTGCTTTTGATAATTCATAGGCAGCCACAAGGCCGGAGATACCGGCCCCCAGGATAACGACGCTCTTCCCGTCTCCTGAGCCGGGCGACAGATCGAGCGTGGCCGCCTGGACTGTGCTCGCTCCTGCAAGGCCCAGCGCATCCATGCTCCGATACACCGCGGCCACCCCGGCCGCGGCTCCGATGGATTGCAGGAATTGGCGTTTCGTCATCTTCGTCGTCATGCTGTCTCCCTCGTTCACAGGCAATCATACCAATCGCTTTCCTGGGTCATGCGCGCTGTTAGTATGATGAGCGCCTATGGCCTGTCAACTGTCTCAGTTGGAGGGAAGCCGGGCCGTCGGAAAGACCACACACAGAGCCACGGAGGCGAGTGGTCAAGTGGTCTCAATATGATATGACGTAACTCTCACTAAGGAGGACATGATGCCGACATTCAGAACTGAAGACGGAGCAGAGTTGCACTACAAAGTCGAAGGCAAGGATTGTGGCAATCCCGACCTGATTTTCATCCACGGTTGGTGCTCGAATCTGAACCACTGGGAGGAGCAGGCTGCTTACTTTCAGGACTCCCACCGCGTTCTCCGCATGGACCGGCGCGGTATGGGCCAATCGACCACGCCGGGTTCCGGCCATACGTCCCAGCAGCACGCCGCGGACATCGCGGCCCTGGCCCGCCACGAAGGTTTCACCAACACCGTAGCGATTGCGCACGCCGGTGGCGCCCCGGCGGGTGTCGCCTTCAGCCATGACTACCCGGATTTGGTGCGCGCCTTTATCCTGGTCGACTCTGCGGTGATGCCCGGGGCCGACCTTGCCAACCCCACAACCGGGACCGAGCGGTTTTACGCCGAGATGGTAGAGAAACTGACAGCCCCGGACGGCGAGACCTATTTCCGCGAGCTGTATACCAGCTTTTTTGGTCCCCAGGCCGACCGGGCGATGGTCGGGACGGCGGTCGGTGAGGCCTGTCGTACGCCTGTAGATGTGCGCGTCAAAGAGATCCGGCTGATGGCTTCTGACTCCGCCACGCCGGCCGCTGCCATGTCGCAGCCAACGCTGGTCATGGTCGGCCCCTGGATGGCGGACACCTTCCCGCAGGCCGCCGACCTGAAGCATCTGAAATCCTGTTTCAAGCAGGTCGAGTTTGCCCAGGCCATTGGCGCGGGCCACTTCCTCCAGCTCGAAGTCCCGGACCAGGTAAACGCCTTTATCACAAGCTTTGTGTCCAGGTTGGTCGGGTGAATCCTCGCAGAAAGGACTCGGACATGCCGATTCAAAAATTCGCTCCCATGACCAAAGACTTCCCGACCTTTGACTGCGACGCCCATGTAACCGAGCCGCCCTGGATTTGGGAGCGGGCCAAGGATTGGCTGACCAAAGACGAACTGGAGGCTCTCAAGACCACCATGTGGTTTGATGCCGAGAGCAAGCAACTGATTGTGAACGGCGTGCCGGGGTCGGGTATCGGTTCCCAACTGATCGGTGGCCGGCGGGGCCGTATCCACGCCATCTCCTTTGCCGGGCCGGGGCTCAAACACGATATCCAGCGCGCCCTGTACGTCCGCAACCTGGATCCCAAGACGGCGCTGACGGTCGAGCAGGCCGACTATCTGGACCACAAGGGGTCGTATAAACCGCGGGAACGGCTGCGGGATATGGACATCCAGGGGATAGACCAGGTGATGATTATCCCGACCGATATCGACACCTATCCGTGGTTGCAAAACGCGCTCGGGGCCAAGGCCATGTGCAAAGCCTATAACGAGTGGGCGTATGACTACTGTCAGGAAGACCCCGAGCGTCTCTTTTTTGCGGCCATGCTGCCCATGCAGGACCCGAAGTACGCGGCCCAGGAAGTCTATCGGGTGGCGAAAAAGGGCTGTCGGGTGGGTCTGGTCCGACCCGTTGACGCCATGGGCAATTACCCGCTCCAGCCCAAGTATGAGCAGGTGTGGCGGGCCATGGAAGAGACCGGCGTGGTGTACGGCATGCATCCCTTTCCGGCCTTTGGCTCGCTCAAGCCGGCCGGGTATGCCGAACAGTACTCGGGCGCGGAGTTGATCGCCCGGACCATTATCTCTGCGGGTCTGCCGCACTCGTTTCTGACCAATGTGCAGAACTTTCAGGCCGAGGCCGCGCTGTGGGTCACCATGGTCCTGATGTCGGGCTTTTTTGAGCGTCATCCCAGGATACGGGCCGCGGTGTTTGAGGCTTCCTCGACCTGGCTGAGCTTTCTGCTCGACCGCTGCGATAAGTTCTACAAGCTGTACCGCAACGAGCGCGAGCTGGCACCGCTCAAACGTCTGCCGAGCGAAACCTTTTTCGCGCACTGCGTAACCGGCTTTGAGGGCGATGAGGCTCCGCCCTCGCGTCTGCCCGAGTTCTATAAAGACATCCTGGCCTGGTCGTCCGATGTGTACCATCACGACGGCGACGATGTGTGGCGGGCGCTTGAGACCATGCGCTCGTGTGAGCTGTCGGTGTCTCACCAGAGCAAATTCCTGGGAGAGAACGCGCGTCAGCTCTATCATATCGAGGCCCCGAAAACCTTCATTCGGGAACGGGTGACCGAAATTGAACGGCCGGCCTGGTGGCCGACCGAGGATGAGGTTAAGCGGGCCCTGGAGCCCGAGGCCGCGCTCATCCGGCCTCCGCGGGAACGCGGCAGACAGCCCAACGGGAACGGCCGGGCCGCCGAGGGAGCCTGGGCATGACCAAGCGCTTTGCCGTTTTTGATGCCAACTCCCATATTGTCGAGTCACCCGCGATCTGGGAGAACTATTTAGAGCCGGACTATCGCGCCCTGGGCAAATTCTCTCTGTGGCGGGAAGACGGCCAGTACGCCTCCTACCTCAAAATAAACGGCGAGGCCTACCATGATCAGGTCAATCCCAACATCCCCCGCTACGCCATCTGGCGACCGGGCATGACCTGCGAGCAGATCGGGGAGCTCGACCCCGATACCCGGCACGCCGTGACCGAGGGAGCGTCTGATCCCCAGGCCCGGCTGCGAGACATGGACGCCATGGGCGTGGATCAGACCTTGCTCTACCCGACCTGGTTTGCCGAGGGCTTCCCCCTGATCAAGGACCCGGACAGCGCCAACGCGCTCGCCCGGGCGTATAACAACTGGATCGCCGACTTCTGCCAGGCCGCGCCCGACCGCCTGTACGCCGCGGCCATGATTCCCCTGCAAAATATGGATTATGCGCTGGCGGAACTGCAACGGATCGTATCCATGCCGTGCTTTCGAGGCGTGTTTCTCCGGCCGCTGTTCGTTCAGGGACGCTATTATACCCATCCCTACTACGACCCGTTCTGGGCCGAGCTTGAGCGCCTCGACCTGACGCTCGCCGTCCATCCGGCAAGCGGCTTATGGAACCCGGAGTGGACCTCCCACGCCCCGTTTATCGAGAAGGTCAACCGCCGGCTCACGCAGGTCACCCTGTTCAGGGAGGCTGGCGGCGGCCCGTTTGCGGGCGGTGGCAACGGGCCGAATTTTACCTTCGGAGCCCAGCAGCCGATCGGGCATCCGGTCGCGCCGATCCTGTCCCCATGGCTGGATAACCATATGTTCGTTGCCGCGACCCTGATCGGTTTTACCGTCATGCAGCGCTACCCGAAGCTGAAGGTGGTGATGGCCGGCGGCCAGGCGTCCTGGATGGAAGAGGTGCTGGAGAAGATGGAAGCGTCCGTCCTGACGATTCCGCCCCTGCACTACTACCCGGTGCGGACCGATGTGGAAGACATGTGGGAAGAGGGCCGGGTACTGCTCGCCTTTGACGCCGAGGAGCGGCTGATCCAGCAGTTGCCCCATACCTTTGCCCACAAGATCGTCTGGGGCTCACGCTATCCGCAGCAGGATACGACCAGCGCCTGGGAGGCGATTGAGACCCTGGGCCAGGCCCATATCGACGAGGCCAGCATGGCCCGTATGCTAGGCGGCAATGCCGCCGAACAGTTCGGTATCGAACTGGTGCAAAAGGTGGAATAAAAGGGGAGTAGGGGAGCGCGGCCGGGAAGTCTGAGTCAGGCCGCGCCCTCCGTGGCCTATCCTGTATCGATAATGCGGTCGGCTCTCTCACCAGTTGCGGCACGCAGTGACCGCACCTCACAGTGAGTCGCGGGACATCAGGAACGCGTGCACCTGCCAGATCTCGTCGTGCGAGAGTAGTTGCTCGAAGGCGGGCATGCCGGTGCCCTGGTGTCCCTTGGTTACCGTGTCGAAGAACTGTCCGGCTCGGAGGGCGGTCTTGAAGATATTCGAGCCCGCGCCGCCGCCGGTCCGGTGACAACCGACGCAACGCCCGCGATAGATTCGTTCACCTTCGATGACCGCCGCTTGGTCCCCTAACAGAGGGTTGGCCGCCTCCCCTTCGTTCGATACGGTCGGCGGAGGAGACGGTGCCTTGATCGGCTTGCGGCCTTCGGTGGGCGGAAAGCCGTAGCCTGGTAAGACACGGCCACCCAGGGTATGGCCCGGCTCACCGACACGCGGCAAGCCGCCTACGAGTCCGGTCAAGTTCGTTCCCGACTGCGTGCGGACGGGACGCCCGCCGTCCAAGGCAAACACCCACAGATTGCCGGCCTTCGGGTCGGTGTAATAGAATGTCATGTCACCGCCGATGCCCCCGGACGGCACCGCCACGTACTGCGTGCCGTCGAGCTCGTAGGTGATGGGGCTGCCGATGATGCCCGAACCGGTCTGGAATTGCCAAAGCACCTCGCCGCTGCGGGCGTCGATCGCCATGAAGTAGCCGCGCATGTCGCCGGTAAAGACTAGTCCGCTCGACGTGGCCACGGCGCCCGCCCAGAAGGGGGCAGGGCTCGCCACCCGCCACATGACCTTGCGGTTGACCACATCGAAGCCCACAAAGTTGCCGGGATTCTCGCTGGTCAGGTACTGCTGATAGTCCGCACCGAGATACCATTCGCCCTTCGTCGGGGGTGCGAACCGATCCTCGGCCCAGAACTTATAGCCCATTGCCCACTGGTTCGACATGAAGTAGAGCGCACCGAGATCGGGATTGTAGGCCAGCGGTTGCCAATCGATCGCGCCTTCGAGGCTGGGGATGATCGGCCCGACTTCGGGGCCGCCGGACTCCGCCACCATGTCGGGGTTCACTTTCGGGCGACCGGTACGAGCATCGAGCCCGAAGGCCCAATTGATGCCGGGAACGATAGGCTCGCCGTAGATGAAGCTGCCGTCGGTGCGATCGAGCGCATAGAAGAAGCCGTTTTTGTTGTGGTGGAACAGGGCCTTGACGGGTCCGAGATCGCGCAAAGTCACATCGGCCAGCACGGGCGTACTGACGGCATCGTAGTCCCAGCAGTCCCACGGGGTGTATTGAAACCCCCAGCGGATCTTGCCGTTATCGGGATCGATGGCGATGGTTGCGGCGGTCCATTTATTGTCGCCTTTGCGAACCTGGCAGTTCCAGGGTGCCGCGTTGCCGGTGTTCCAATACACCAGATTCAGCTCGGGGTCATAAACGCCTGTGGTCCACGTGGCGCCGCCGCCGTGCTTCCAGGTGTCGCCGGGCCAGGTGTCGTTGCCGGGCTCGCCAGGTCCGGGAATGGTATACGTCGTCCAACGCAGTTCGCCGGTCTTGGCATCGAAGGCTTTGACGAAGCCGCGAATGCCGTACTCGCCGCCGGCCACACCGGTCAGGACCATGCTGTTGACCACCAGCGGTGCGCCGGTAATGCTGTGCCCCTGCTCCCAGTCGGCGACCTTGACCTTCCATACGACATCGCCGGTATCTTTATGGAGAGCGACCAAGTGGGCATCCATTGTGCCGAAGTAGACCAGTTCGCCGAATAGTGCGACGCCGCGATTGTTGGACCCGCAGCAGTAGATACGTTCGACGTCGTTCGACATCTTCGGGTCGTAGCTCCACTTTTTCGCACCGGTTCGGGCGTCGATCGCAAATACGCGGGATTCGTCGGCCGAGAGGTAGAGCACGCCCTCGTGAAGGAGTGGTGTGGCCTGCAGACCGCGGTTCTCGCCGCCCGTCGCGAACACCCAGACCGGATGGAGGCGTTTCACGTTGTCCGGCGTGATCTGGTCGAGCTTCACGAAGCGCTGGCCGTGATAGTCACGGCCGTACATCAGCCACGTCGAGGTATCGGCGGCGGCTTTTTCCAGGTCGGATGTGGTGACCGCCTGCACCCACGCCGCCGGCCATGACAACCCCACCGCGGCGACGAGGACGACTCGAAGCATGATAAAGAAACGGAACATCCACATTCGCATCCTCTCCCTCCAGCCTGTCGGCTTAATGGTAATAATAGCACCGATCGAGTATCCGTGTGACTCCTCGGCGGCGTTATACCGCCTTCTCGGTGTCGCCTTGTATTGAAGCGAGCGGCCCGAGGTGCGCAGTAGGAGGCTCCGGTCGAACGACGTGCTGTTGACGCCCAGCCGGGTTTTCTTGCATAGTTCAGGTTCACGCCCACATCGACGAGGCGAGCATGGCCCGCATGCTGGGCGGTATTACCGCCCAACAACTTGTTGTCGAAGGTAGGGTAGGGGAGCGTTACCCGGACAAGAGAGAAAGCATGGCTTCTGCGCACCGTCCGTTTCATCACGATCTGTTCCCCGCCTACATCCGGTATCCCGTTCTGGTATTGACCTATGTGTTTCTCAAGCCGCTGCTGTGGCTGGTCGATAGGGCCGGGTATTCGGATCGACTCTGGGCCGCACTCAGCCGTAAGATGAAGGCCAAGATGCTGGCCGGGCATGATTTTGGCGACTATCGCCCTAGCCGGCACGATGTGGTGGTCTGTACGTTTCCGAAATGCGGCACGAACTGGACCATGCAGATCGCCTATCAAATCGCCATGCGGGGCAAGGGCGAGTTCCGGCATATTCACGATGTGGTGCCGTGGCCGGATTTTGCCAGGCAGGACCTGGTCGTGCCCCTGTCGGACGATACCGCCCGCAAAGCCGCGCCCACCGGCCTGCGGGTAATTGAAACGCATTTGGAGTGGGAGCAGGTCCCCTACACCCCGGACGCCCGCTACATCTGTATTCTACGCGACCCCAAGGACGCCTTTGTGTCGTATTATCCTTTTGCCCGCGACGTTATGTTCGGCCCTCTGATGCCCGCCGTACCGGTCTGGCTGCGGCTCTTTTTTTCCGATGCCGCGCTGTTCAACTGGCCCGAACACCTGCACGGCTACTGGAAAAACCGCCACCTGCCCAACCTGCTGATCCTGACCTTCGAGGAGATGAAACAGGACCTGGCCGCGGCTGTGCGACGCATTGCCGAGTTCATGCAGGTCGAGTTGACCCCAGACGAGTTTGCCGCGGTCTGTGAGAAGAGTTCGTTTGCGTACATGAAAAGCATGGACGAAAAATTCAAGCCGCCGGCACTCACCCCATGGTCGTCGCCCAACCGGCAGATGATCCGCCGCGGAGTCAGCGGGGGGTCAGCCGAGCTCTTATCTCCCGAACAGCAGGACTTCGTTGATACGACATGCAGAGCCGAGCTGGCACGGATCGGTAGCGACTTTGCGTACGATGCGGTGTGGGGAAGTCAAGCGGGCGAGGAGAACACGGTGACCGCCGTGCAGAGCGTCGAACAACCCAGTGTGTAGAGATATTTCTCAACACGAGCACCAATGGTAGAGTAGTTCACATTCCGAGAACATACGGAATTTTTTGCCGGAGTCGAACTGAGAGGAGCATGTCAATGAACGTGATCGATGGCGACAGCCACTTTATGGAGCCGCTTGACCTCTACCCCCGCTATATTGATCCGGCATTTCGGGAGCGGGCCATGCGGGTGGAAAAGGACGCGACCAGCGGGGAGCCGACCATCCTGGTGGACGGCAAACCCCTCAAGATGGTCAACGCCACAGACCTGTTGGCCGCAGTGGTGGCCTATGGGCAGAAAGAAATGGGCCGGGACGTCGGCCACTTCGATCAATATCTGGCGCTCAGCCCGGATTGGCAGAATATGGACAAGCGGGTCGAGTTTTTGGATGCCGAAGGTATTCACGCCCAGGTCATCTACCCCACGCTCGGCCTCTTATGGGAAGGCACCGTGGAGGACCCGGTCTTTGCCGACGCCCTGAGCCGGGCCTATAACACCTGGGCGTTTGAACTGTGCGCCAGCCATAGCGATCGACTGTTTCCTGCGGCGCATATCTCCCTGCGCGACGCGGAGCTGGCTGTGCGTGAACTCAACCGGGTTGCCAAGCTGGGCTGCCGGACGATATTTGTTGCCGCGGCCCCCATCAACGGTCGCAGCTTCGGCCACCCGGATTTGGACCCCATCTGGGCTGCGGTGCAGGATTTGGACCTGAGTGTCGGTATCCATTTGACCGGGCATAAGCATTCGACCGGGCGCGAATGGTATCGCGACCGCGACCCCGGCATGATGTTCGTGACCATGAATCTGATTCAGGACCCGCGCATGGCGCTGACCACCATGGTCTACGATGGTGTGCTGGAACGCTTTCCCCGCCTGCGGGTGGCCACTATAGAGGCCATGGTCGGCTGGATTGGCGAATGGCTGGAACGGCTCGACTACCGGTATAAATACATGGGCCATACCTCCCAGATGGAGCGCCCGGCGTCCGAATACTTCGAGCGCAACATCTGGATTAACGGCGATCCCGAAGAGAGGATGTTCCCCCTCATCGTCCAATTTGCTGGAGACGAAAAATTCTTCGTCGGCTCCGACTATCCCCACGCCGAGGGCTTTGTTGAGCCTGTGCGCAAAGCGCGTGAAACCTTGTCTTCGCTGCCGCCCGAGTCGGTGGATAAAATTCTGGGGGGGAATGCCAGTCGTTTCTTTGGGATTTGACGGATTACCGCGATTGTAGCCAAGTGAGGTAGGGTGACGGTCCCAGTCCCAGCTTGTGCATCTCTCCGGTCCGGGTGGCTGACCGGCTGGGCAATGCCGCGCGTGCAGCAGTCACCGAGAGGCCATCATGACTCCGAAGAGGCTCCTTGGAATTGTTCTCATTCTTAGTGTGGGTAGCGGGAGCATGGCAGACAGCGGAGGCGCACTGAACCCATCGGTCAAAACTTTCCTGAAAACACAAAAGTTAATCTCCGTGGCCACCAAGCGCGCCAATGGTGACTGGAGCCGCCCGGCTCCTATCTGGTTCGCGTATGAGGATGAGGCGATCTATTTCATCACTGCTCCGACCTCATTCAAAGCCCGCCGGATTCGGAGGGGGAGCCCGGTCCTGGTCTGGCTGGACGAGAAGCGAGCTCCAGCTTTTAGCGGGGAAACCCAAATCGTAACCGATCCCGTGATCCTAGATCGGATCAATGCGGCATATAAGAAAAAATACTGGATGGCCTGGTTGACGTATTGGGCTATGCCGCTGGCCGGACGGGTTCAGGCCAGCAAGATGGTTGCCGTCCGAGTCACACCCCGCCGATAGAGGATCTCCATATGGCATGGAGCGAAAAAGACGTTCCGGATCAAACCGGACGACTTGCGATTGTGACCGGTGCAAACAGCGGTATCGGCCTGGAGACGGCCCGCGTTCTCGCACAAAAAGGCGCTCAGGTGATCCTCGCCTGCCGGAATAAAGAAAAAGGCGAAGCCGCGTGTGCGGATATTCGGCAAAGCGCTCCGCAGGCCAAGATCGAATTTCAACCACTCGACTTGGCGAGCTTGGAGTCCGTTAAAACGTTCGCCGAGAATTTTACCGCCGTCTATCAAAACCTCGACCTGTTGATCAACAACGCGGGGATCATGATGGTGCCTTCTTTGGAGCGGACAGTGGACGGTTTCGAGCGGCAGTTTGGCACGAATCATCTCGGTCACTTTGCGCTGACCGGGCGCTTACTGGCGCTATTACTCAAAACGGAAAACTCACGCATCGTGACCGTGAGCAGTATCATGCATCGGTATGGTCTCATGCATTTCGACAATCTGGATGCGGAAAAGAAATATTCACCGAACCGGGCGTATGGCTATAGCAAGCTGGCCAATTTGCTGTTCATGCGAGAGCTGCAACGTCGCTATCACACGGAGAAAGGCTCTCCGCTCTCCACGGCGGCCCATCCTGGTTCGACCCGAACCAATTTACAGCAGTATAAACCGAGTTTTCGGTTTTTCATGAGTTTTCCGTTTGTGGCACAGGACCCGCCTGCCGGTGCGCTTCCGACGCTCCATGCAGCCACGGCTGGGGATGTCAGCGGAGGTGACTACTTCGGGCCTGGCGGTCCATTCGAGATGACCGGCCCGCCGGCTAAGGCGTATATGAGCAAACACGCCCGTAACGACGAAAACGCCAAAAGACTTTGGGAACTGTCGGAGCAGCGCACGGGTGTGACGTATGCGATATAAGGATGGAGAAGACGTATGATCACTATTATTTCCATAGTAGCCGGCCTCTCCGTACTCGCCGCGGCCTACCATCCTCTGATGCCAATCATCCTGCAATCCGAGCAGCATACGCTGTTCAGTGGCCGGACTATGCTCATCACAATGAAAGACCGGGAGACGGCACAGATGAAAACGTTTCCTGTGAACTACCTGCGCGAGGGGGATATGGTCTCCATCGGAAGCGATTTCGGGTGGGAGAAACATCTTGAGGGCGGCGCGGAAGTCACGATGCTCATTCAGGGAACGGAGTACACAGGCTGGGCTACCCCCATTCTCGATGATCCCGAGCGAAGCGGCGCGGGGTTCAGGAAACTGCGTCCGTGGACCTATATGCGGGCGGAATGGTCCGGCGCGGTTTTCGTTGAAGTCAAAATTCAAGACCAAACGCAGGACAACAAAAACTAACCGGGACCTATACGGGCCAGCCTCCGGTTTCATAAGCGGGACGACCGCTGGGTCGAAGCGGAGTAAAGAGAGAACGCCATGCAAGATTTGAAAGAGAAAGTTGCGGTCGTTACCGGCGGAGCACGGACAGCACACACGCACACAAACAGACCCCCGCACAGACCAGGAACACGTCCTGGAAGGCTGGCATAAACGAGTCTATATACGCCCCGGAGCCGGACGCCGCATACATCATCTTGCGGCTGGCAAACAGCGTACTGGCGCCGGTCACGCCGAGGACGACGCCCAGCGTCCGCATCATCTGGCTCATCCCGCCCGCGACCCCCTGCTGGTCGCGGGGAATCGCCCCCATCACAAAGCTCATATTGGGCACCTGGAAGAGCCCGACGCCCGCTCCAACCAGGCCAAGCGTCAACACGGCCGGCAGGATGGCGGTTTCGCCGGATAGCGTACTCATCAGCCACAGCCCGCAGGCCTCGAGACCGAGCCCCACAGAACTCAACAGCCTGGTCCCTATCCGGTCCGTGAGCGCACCCGCCAGCGGAGCCACCAGGGCGGTAGCTAGGGGGGTGGCTACCAATACCAGCCCGGCGGTGGTTTCGGGATGCCCGAGGACCTGCACGGTATAGTGGGGGACGAGGAGCCAAATCGCAAACATGGCGCCGTTCGCCAGCACATTCAGAGCGTTGGCCAGAGTGAAGGCCGGCCGGCGGAACAGGCCGAGGTCCACGACCGGGGCGTTGGCCGTGCTTTCGACCTTCATAAACAGGGCAAAGCTCAGGCCCGAGAGCCCCAGCAGGGTCAGGACGAGGGGTGAATGCCAGCCTGCGGTCTGGCCCCGACTCATGGCCAGCAGAAGTCCGGCGATACCGCCCGCCAGGCTGAGCATGCCGAGGGAGTCAAAGGCGGGCCGGGTGGTCTGCTTGGTGGCTGCCGGGGTCTGTCTGAACGCCCACCAGCCCAGCACCAGGGCCGGCACGACCCGAAACAGATACACCGCGCGCCAGCCAAAGCTGCCGACCAAGAGGCCACCGACGAGGGGGCCCAAGGCAAAGCCGACCGCCGCACTCATCTGAAAAATGCCGAGGACGCGACCCCGGGCGGGTGGTGGGACCGACAGTGTAGCCAACGCCGGGGCCGCGGCAAAAATAAGGGCTACGGCGATACCCTGAACAATCCGGGCTCCGAGCAGCAGGGGAAAGGTGGGCGCCAGGCCGCATAGCAGCAGGGCGACGGAGATGGCGATCAGACCCCAGCTCAGGACGCGGCGGTGACCCCATACATCGGCGACCTTGCCGCAGCCGAGCAGCAGGCTGGCATAGGTCAGGACGTAGCTGACCACAACCCACTGCATGGCTGTGACGTCCAGGCCAAAGGCTGTCGTAATTGCCGGGAAGGCGATATTCACGGACGTATCGAGCGAGACCAGCACGGCGCTGGCACTGGCGATAAGAACCGAGGACTGGAGGACGTGGCGTGGCATGGGTCATGTTCCGAGCGGGCCGATATTGGGCCGAGGGCACGATACCCGGCGAGAGGCGAAGGCGGCAAGAGCGTGGCAACGCTCGCGGTGGCCTTTGTTGACAGCAACCGGGGCGGGCCGTACAAAAAGGACCCGCTCAGCGCGGCCCGGCCCGGCCCGACCGACGGAGGTTTCGATGGGAATTCCCGTCCCGGTTTACAAGAAACGAAACACAGCATACAGGCTCGGCAAACCTGAACGACGAAGGAGATAGTGATGACCGTACGCATTGAAAAGAAGGGTGCCGTGACGACCGTCATTCACAGCCGCTTCGAAGCGCGCAACGCCATGGACCCCGCCAGCGCGGAGGCGTTGGTGACGGCCTTCGAGCAGTTCGAGGCCGACCCGGATGCTAGTGTGGCCGTGCTCTGGGGTGAAGGCGGGGCGTTCTGCGCCGGCTGGGATCTGAAATACGCGAGTGCGCTCCAAGGGCGTACAAAACCGCTCCGGGACCTCGACTTTCCAAAAGACGGTAGCACGCCGCCGCGTGGCGCCATGGGGCCGACCCGGCTTGGGCTGTCGAAACCGGTGATTGCTGCGGTCGCGGGTCCGGCGGTCGCGGGCGGCTTCGAGCTGGCGTTGTGGTGCGATATCCGCGTGATGGAGCAGAGCGCCTACTTTGGGGTCTACTGCCGACGCTGGGGGGTGCCGTTGATCGACGGGGGTACGGTCCGCCTGCCGCGACTGGTTGGACAGGGACGTGCCCTCGAAATCATCCTGACCGGTCGCAAAGTGCCAGCCGAGGAGTGTCTGCGCATCGGCGCCTGCGAGCAGGTGGTCGCTGACGGGTGCTCGCGAGAGGCTGCCGAGGCGCTCGCCCAGGAGATTGCCCGTTTTCCGCAGGGCTGCGTGCGCGCGGACCGCCGCTCGGTCTATCGGCAGCATGGCTTACCGGTCGCTGACGCCCTGCGGACCGAGTGGGAAAACAGTGTCGATATCGTTGAGACCGAAGGTCTCGCGGGTGCCATGCGGTTCAGCAGTGGGAAGGGGCGACACGGAGATTATAGCGACGTCGGCAGCGCCTAACGCGCCGTATCGCAAAAACGGATGACAACACCAACCGAGAGAGGGCACGATATGACAACCACTCACACGGCCGAGACACCGCGGTATACCTTCGATGACCGCAATACGCGCTGGTACAGATTAGGCGATTTCGAGCATTTCGTGTTTGCCATGCTCGATGTGGATCGCGAAAAGCTCATCGTCGACTTTATACTCAAATTCCCGGCTCACGAGCAGATATTCCTACACCGACATCTGGCCCTCACCAGCACCTTTGTCGTACAGGGTGAGCACCGGCTGTATGAGCCCGACGGTTCGCTCATGGAGATTCGTCCCGTGGGCAGCTACACCTCCAGTCTACCGGGCGACCCGCATCGCGAAGGCGCCGGTGATGGCGGGGGTGTCGTTTTCTACAGTGTGCGGGGCAAGGATGGCGTGTTATTCGAGGGGCTCGACGACGACCTCAACGTCAACGTGACGCTCAGCCTGGAGGATTTTGCCAGCGCCTACGAGGAGCAGAAAAACGCAGGGTAAAAAGGGTTTCAAAACCCGTCTCAAAATCACACTGAGAGGTTTCGATGGGACAGGTGAAGGAATTTGGCGTGAGCTTTCAGCATCTGACGGCTCGGGAATGCATGGCGACGGCCCGACAGGCCGAAGCCGACGGCTTTGGGACCTATTGGGTGCCGGAAGATTATGTGCACCGCGGGGCGTTCAGCTTGGCCAGCGCCATCGCGGCGTGCACAACTTCGCTCCGTGTCGGCATCGGTGTGCTCAACCCCTATACGCGCCACCCCGTCCTGACGGCGATGGAGCTGGGTTCCCTGGAAGAAATATCCGACGGCCGCGCGGTGTTGGGTATGGGCGCGAGTGTCGCCCCCTGGATTGAGGGGCAACTCGGGATTCCGTACACAAAACCGGCCACCTCAATGCGGGAAGGCGTGGAGATTATCCGGGCGCTCTTTCGGGGTGAGGCGGTGACGTATACCGGACAGGTGTTCCAGACCACGGCTGCCTGTTTCAATTTTCATCCCCCCCGGCCGGACGTGCCGATTCACCTGGGGGTACTGGGCCCGCAGAACCTGACCCTGGCAGGCCAGATTGCCGACGGGGCTCTGCTGGCCGTACTGCTGAGCCCGGCCTATGTGCGCTACGCGGTAGAGTGTCTCAGACAAGGAGCGACCGCCGCAGGCAAAGACTGGACGGACTTTGAAGTCGGCGGTCTGCTGACTATTGCCGTTGCCGAAGACGCGGCCGCTGCCCGTGAGGCCGTCAAGCCCTTTCTGGCCACCTGGATCGGGCTGTTAAGCGGCCAGCCGGAGCATCCGCTCTTCTCCTGTCCCGGTCTTGCCGCCAGCGACGTGCAGCCTTTCGGCGAGCGGTTTGCCGCAGGTGACCTGCCCGTCGATCTGGTAACGGATTGGATGATCGATACTTTTGCGATTGCCGGTGACCCGGAGCACTGCCGCCACAGGCTGGCCGCCCTGGTCGACGCCGGACTCACCAGTCCAGTCGCGTTCGAGGTACCGGGCATCAGGCCCACGGCCACCCTGGAGGCAGTCAGGACCCATCTCATGCCGCACTTCTTGTAGTCCTGCGTGGCCACCGGCTCTTACCGAGCAGGTGGAAAGGGTGCGAGTGTCTGTAGCTGCATGCGGTGACAAAGCAGAAGCGGCAATGTTGAAATACGACTCTCGTTTTTGTACGCTCGCTCCTTGGACCCTCCTGAACCATCGCTGCTACAACCTCATGATGTCCCTCCGATCGGCCATCTCCATCAGCAGGCGAACACGCCCCTTCTCCTTGTCTGCGAGCATGCGGGAAACGTCATACCGTCACAACTCGGCACGCTCGGGCTCTCGCAATCTGAACGGCAGAGCCATATTGGCTGGGACATCGGAGCGTTAGCCGTTGCGCGGGAGTTGGCGAGTACTCTTCCAGGCGAACTCATCTATCAAAGATACTCTCGCTTGGTGGTGGATTGTAATAGACCGCTTGGGGTGCCGGATTTCATTCCCGGAGCCTCAGCAGGGGTCAGTGTCCCAGGTAACGTGAGTCTTTCGGACGCGCAACGAGCACAACGTATACGCGAGATTTGGCAGCCTTTCAGTGATAGTATCGAGCAGACACTCGATGACCGAGAGCAACGATCAGTGCCGACTGTTTTGGTGTGTATCCACAGTTTTACCCCAACGCTCAACGGAGTCGATCGACCGTGGCATATGGGGCTCTTGTTCAATCGCGATGACGCACTGGCGACAGTGCTGGCCCATCACCTGCGCGTCGAAGCGCCCGATGCCGTCATCGGTATGAACGAGCCCTACGTTGTGGCTGATGATGAAGACAGTACCATTCCGCGGTTCGGTGAGGCGCGTGGTATCCCGCACGTGTTAATCGAGATACGAAACGATCTTATTCGCAACACAGCGGGACAGGCGCGCTGGGGACACGTATTGACCCGCTCGCTTCAGCGCTGTCTTGAGGAGCTACGGTTATGCACTTGAGTCGTGATCTGCCGCTCCGCAGAGGCGAGTCGGCTTTTCTCATTATCGACGTGCAAAACTACTGCGCGCATCCAGATGGGGAAGAAGTCCGTTCGATACCGGAAGCACAGCGAGGCGAGCGCGACTTCTTCTTTGCCGCCCTCAAACCAGCCGTCAAGAACATTGCCCGTCTACAGCACTGCTGCCGCGCCGCTGGTATAGAAGTGATGTTCTGCGTCATCGAAAACCTCACACAAGACGGGCGGGATCGTGGCCTCGACTATAAGATTACCGGCTTTAACGTCCCGAAAGGCTCATGGGACGCCCAAGTCCTCGATGAAATTGCCCCGGTGGGAGATGAGATTGTCATCAGTAAGACGGCGTCGAGTGTTTTCAACTCGACGAATATCGATTATGTGCTGCGTTCTCTCGGAGTCAAACAAATAGTGATTGCCGGGGTCGCAACCGATCAGTGTGTGGAGAGCGCCATCCGTGACGCCTGTGATCTTGGCTATCTCGTCACCATGGTCACCGACGCGTGTGCCACATACTCAGCCGCCCGACAGCAAGCCAGCGAGAATGCGATCAAGGGCTACTGTCGACAGGTCGTGACGGCGGACTTGATTACCGAAATTGAGCATCCCAGTAAAGGCTCCGATGATTAGCGAAGACATCATTATGGTCGTCTGCGCGGATTTGGCGAACCAAGTGCGCGGCAAAGGCTTCCCCGCCAGCGAGCGAGAAACGCGAATCCGCCGAGGTGTTGGCTGGGTGCCGACCAATAGCCTAATCACCTGTTTCAATAGGATTGCGGATGGTCCTTTTGGGTCTCTCGGCGACCTGTTGCTCATCCCGGACGAGCGTGCGGAAGTGCGAGTTGCTTTTGATGACGGCAGTGCGCCGGAGCATTTCATGCTTGGGGACATTCGGACTTTGGACGGTGCGCCCTGGAATTTTTGTCCACGGTCGATCTTGCAAAGTGTCTTGGCTGACCTACTCTCTGAGGCCGGCTTACAACTGAAAGTCGCCTTCGAGCATGAGTTTTGGAGCGTTGCAGACAAGGTAGTCCCGTGGTCGAGCTTCAGTTTAGGAAACTTCAGACACGGCGCGGAGTTCGGACGGACGCTGCTCGCCGCCTTGCGGTCAGCCGACCTCACACCCGATAGCTTCTTACCGGAATACGGGCAGGATCAATACGAGGTCACGGTTGCGCCCCGCCTGGGTCTCCGGGCTGCCGACGAGTGTGTCATTGCCAGGGAAATGGTCCGTGCCGTCGCCAAAAGAACGGGCCGAAAAGTGAGCTTTTCTCCGGTTGTGAACGAGGGCACCGGAAACGGACTCCATATTCACATCAGCCTTGTTGATCGGGACGGTGTTCCTTGTACCTACGACGCCACCAGTCCTGCGCGTTTGACCCCCGTGGCCGGGAGCTTCTTTGGCGGTATTCGGAAATACCTGCCGAGCCTGCTTGCGCTGACGGCGTCCAGCGTGGTGTCGTATGAGCGCTTGCGGCCACATCGGTGGAGTGCCGCTTTCAACAACCTTGCCGAGAATGACCGAGAGGCAGCGCTGCGCGTGTGCCCGGTGATTGGACTCGAAGGGTTCACCGTAGAGTCACAATTCCGCGTGGAATACAGAGCCGCCGACGCAACGGCCAACCCCTATTTGCAACTGGCCGTCCTGGCCAGAGCCGGCTTACAAGGCATTCGAGATAAGGAACCGGCACCAATACCGACGACCGGTGACCTCAGTCTGCTGACAAACGACCAACTGACGAAAATCGGTGTCGTCAGATTGTCGTCCGACTTGCAGTCTGCCCTCGACGTTCTCGATAATGAGCGGCTGCTGCGATCGTGGTTCCCAGGGAAATTCATAGATGTGTTCCTGGCTCATAAGGCTGGGGAGATCGCCTTTCTTCAAGACAAAGACCCAGCCGACATCAGGCGCCTGTATGCAGATGCGTACTAATGCGCCGCACGGTTGAGACGCCGTCCCGAGACCCGACCCAAGACCCCTGGTGTCTTGCCGTCCTCTGGAAAAAGTTTTTAGTATGGTCTCTCAGCGTAGCAGCGCGGAATCGACCAGACGCAGGATAAGGGAGGAGCAGGCGATGAAGATCGGTCTTGGCCCGTATGGAATGCAAGCCCCGCCGGAGAGCGGGTTCAGCCACGTCCAGCTCTACCGTGAGATGCTGGAACAGATCGAGGTCGCCGAGGAGTTGGGCTATGATTCGGTCTGGCTCACCGAACATCATTTTCTGCCAGACGGTTATCTTCCGGCGCTGCTGGCCTGTGCCGCGGGTATGGCGACACGAACGAGTCGCATCAAAATCGGTCTCGGCGTGATCCTGCTGCCCCTCTACGACCCGATTCACCTGGCCGAAGAAGCGGCGGTGGTCGATCTGCTGTCGGAAGGACGTTTGATATTCGGCATTGCCCCAGGATACCGGCCCGAGGAATTCGCCGGATTTCGTATCCCCCGCGAAAAACGCGGTGCGCGCATGGAAGAAATCATGAATATCCTCATTCGGGCCTGGACCCAGGAGCGCTTCTCGTTTGCGGGGAAATTTTATTCCTACACGGATATGGCGGTGACACCGAAGCCGGTCCAAAAACCCCATCCGCCCATCTGGATAGGCGCTTCCATTAAAGCGGGCGTGCGTCGGGTGGCCAAATACGGCCTGCCGCTCTTGGCCTCTCCGCGCCATCGTCTCGAAGAGCTTGAAGCTCATTACGCCATGTACCAGGACTTTTGCGACGCGTTTGGCACCCAGGGCCCGCTCAGACCCGTCATGCGGGATGTGTATGTGGCGGAGACGACCGCCCAGGCGGAAGCGGAGGCCAGGGAGCATGTGGTGTATATTCACCGCGAGTGGTATGGCGCCTGGTCGCAGTGGCGTCCGTTCACCACCGATCAGGGCAAACGGGTGGCCGACAAGTCTGAGGTGCAGTTTGAGGAGATTCGGGGGCGCTTCATCATTGGCGACCCGGATAGTGTGAGTCAGGAAATCGAGCGATATCGGCAGAAGCTCGGGATGGATTATCTGATTGTGCGGATGCAGTTTCCCGGCCTGGCCCACGACAAGGCGCTTCGCTCGATGCGTTTGTTTGCCAAAGAAGTCATGCCGCGCTTTGCCGACCACTGACGGGGACGGGCGGCGCGGAGAGGGACGATGGCTCCGTTTTTTTACGGTGGATGCTTTGGGTGCGACGGCCCGGACCTGACGGGCGAGCAGCCCGAGGGTGGTCTGACCCGCCGCCAGCTCCTGGTACAGGGCGGTCTGGCCGGGGCGGCTTTTGGAGCGACCGGCGCTCAGGCTCCGCCGTCCCTCTTTGCCGGCCCGTCGCCACCGCCAGACCAACCACCGCACCACGATTGCATCATCGAAGCGCCGTGGGGACTGGTTTTTCGTGAAGGCCGCCTCGCGCTTTTACCGGACTGCTCACTCCGGGTTCGCGGAGACCGTATCGAACAGGTCAAAAGCGGCCGGCTCCAGGGCGATACGCCGCGGCTCCGAGCCAGCGGTCAACTCCTGCTACCGGGGTTTATTTCGGGTCACACTCACACCTGTTCGGCCACCCCGACCCGCGGGATTATTGAGGGCGGCCGGTCATACGCCCGACCGCTCGAACTGGTCGAGTCTTTGAGCACCGAAGACCTCGACGCCCTGACCGCCTATAATCTTGCCGAGCTGCTTCGCTCGGGCTGTACGACCCAGGTGGAAATGAGTCTGAGCCTACGTCAGGCCGAGTCCTACGTCCGCACTGCTAAGCGTTGGGGTGCGCGCGGCTATCCCGGCGGGATGATCCCCGGTATCGCGCGGCTGTTCCCCATCTGGTTTCGGCGTTCGGACCAGGTCCTGACCGACTCAGAACAAACGACCCTGACCGAGATTGCCGCCAACCGACAATTTGCCCTGACTCACAACGGCAGCGAAGACGGGCGGATTCGGCCCCAAATGGCCCCGCATGCCACGGACACGCATACACCTACGACGATGGCGGCTATTCTGGCCGCAGCCAAAGAAATCGGTAACGGGATTCATATCCACCTCTCCCAACGCGCCCAAGAGACACAGACCGTCCAGCGGGTATGGGGCAAACGGCCAGCCGCCTGGTTGGACGAACTGGGCTTTTATTCCGAGCGCATTTTTGGTGCCCACCTTACTGGGATTGATGTCCGGCACGACCTGCCGTTTTTGGCCGGCAAGAGTCTGACCTACGCGCACTGTCCTTCGGGCAATGGCGCCGGCGGCAGCAGTGGCACGCAACCCTATCCGGAAGCGCTTGCCGCTGGCGTGCGCACGACGATCGGCATCGATACCCATTCAAACGATTATATCGAAAACCTGAAACTCGCCGTTCTGTACGGCCGGGCGCGCGCCCGGCTCTTACACGCCAGCAGCCCCGTTCCACTACACCTGCCGACTATTTGGGATGCCGTCCACGGCGCAACTCTGGGCGCCGCTCAAGGGCTCGGACGAGAGGACCTGGGCCGTCTTGCGCCCGGCGCCAAAGCAGACCTGTGTACGATTAATGTCAGCGGCTTCCTGACGGGGACCGGAGCCGTACCGCCCGAACCCCTCAACAATCTGCTCTACGCCCATGGCCTGAGTGTGCGACACGTGATGGTTGACGGAAAATTCCAGGTTTTTCACGGCCAGTTTGTGAGCGATGACGCCGCGCGGGTGCAGCGCCAGGGTGGGGCCGTCGTCCAAAAAATCTGGGCTCAACTGCGGGATGAAAGATGGTTCACCTGAACTCGCCGGCCGCTCTGTCCGACTCTAGCGAACAAATCGCTTGGAAACAGGGCCGGACGGGCCGAGCCAAACGGCCAGCAAAATGGAAATCAGGAGTTGACGGCTCGGCGGGTCAGGGCGGCCCCCTCAACCGGGGTTTCTTCCCAACTCAGGAAAACCGTCCCGCGCTTCTCAAGTTCAGCGAAAAACTCGGGCGGATCAAAATAGACCTCGGCATCCACGAATCCCGTGTGGGTCCGACCATGCCTGGCAAGGAGTTGCGCTCCCACCGCAGCACAGATGCCCGTCATCTTGCCAATCGCCTTGGGACCCCAATCGGCAGGGTGGGAAACGTTATAAACGCGCCGCCAGGCTCGTCCATCCCGCGTCCCAATAATCTCGACGTTAATATACAGGGCGTGCGCTCCGCTATCCCGCACGCCGCCCCACTTTTCCCAGATACGCGCCCAGGTGGCCTGATAGGCGGTAATGCCCTCGTAGCCGGGCAGGGGGGTATGGTCGAGCAGTCCGTATTTGTTCAGCACGCGAATGTCCTCGCTTAATTCATCGCGCCAGCTGACGCGCGCGGCGCAAAACTTCAGGCTTGGAAAATTTTTGACGAGTGAAGTCGCCTCGGTATGAGGAACAAAATACACCCGGTGCGAACCGACCGGTGGAGGGAATTCAACGACCCGGGTTCCCTCGAACGGGCGCGCCCAATGGAAGCGTCCGTTCTGATAGTATTGCCGCGTGGGGCAATCCTGCCCATTCTCCCACAGGATGGTGTCGAGCCCGCCAGGTGACGGGGCGATCGCTCGCCAACTCAGGCCGTTGATATGGGCTTCCTCGATTTCATCCAGGGCGTCTGCCGCGTGGCGGACAATCACATTTGAAACACCAGGACTGAGCCCAAGTCCGGAAATGGCAGTGATCCCCGCCTGCTCGGCGGCTTGGCGCTGTTGCTGGGTGGGTTCGGAAATCAGGTCTGCGTAGTTGACCCGTGCCTCGATGGCCAGGTCGATGACCTGATCGAATTTGACCAGGCTGGTGCAGTTCATCAGCATATCGGCGCCTTCAAGCAGGCGGAGCGCTTTGGCTCGATCACTAAGATCGAGCTCGACGGCGCTGACCTTATCACCCAAAGAGAGCGCTAGTGCTTCGGCCTGCTCGCGCTGAATATCCGCAATGACAATCTCTCCGACCTCTGGGCACGCGGCTAGGTCCTCGGTAAATGGACCCCCGACTTCCCCGGCGCCGCCCAGGATAACCACCTTGTTCTGGTTCGTGCTCATGGGTATAGACCTCCGCCCGCTCGTTTCACGCCAGTCTCCGCATTCGCATCGCCCAACCCCATTAAATAATCGCCCCATTGGGTGACCGTCACACTTGCCCCAGGAATCACGACGAGGGTCGAGGTCGGCTCCTCGATAATGGCCGGACCGGTCACTTGCATGCCATGGCCGAGTACTTTCCCGTTATAGACCGGTGTTTCGGTAAAGCCTCCCGTCTCCACAAAATAGGCTGCTCTCACGCCCGTGACGGACGGCGTCGCGTCCGCTCCCCTATCCGCCTGTTCCCGAAAACTCACTTTTGGCCTGAGCCCCCGGGCAATTACGCGCCAGTCCGTATACTCCTGATAGGAGTCTTCATCGCGATAGGTATAGCGTCGTTCATGCAAAGCGTGGAAGGCCGCAATCAGTCGCTCCAGACTATCTGCGCTCAGGTGGGAATCAGGCAGTGGGACTTCCAGTTCATACACCTGATCCAGATATCGGGCCGAGACATAGTACTCGAAGACCATATCTGCCTCGCAGATGCCGGCGGCTATCAGTTTTTTGCGACCACGTGCCTCGAGCGCCGCCAACTGCGTATTGACCCGAGCAAAATCAAAATCAACGCTTGTTGTGAAGGCGCTGCTAACCTCGCTGAAAACGATATCGGTGTTCAGCATGCCAAACGCGCACAGGGCTCCCGCGAGCTTGGGAATCACGACGCTCTTGATCTGGAGCTCGCTCGCCAGACGCGCGACGTGCAGTCCGCCAGCCCCACCGCCAGCTACCAGGAGATATTCTCGGGGGTCGATCCCTCGCCAGGTCGTGACCTCGTTCATCGCCCCGATCATGTTTTGATTGACAACGCGATAAATCCCATTGGCCGCCTCGACCGGATCAAGCCGCAGCGGTCGGGCAACTTTCTCCAGAATCGCCTGGCGGGCGGCCTCCGCGTCGATAGCCATCCGTCCATCCGCAATGGACTCCGGGTTGAGATAACCGAGCACGACATTGGCGTCAGTGACGGTTGCTTCTGTGCCGCCGCGCCGATAACAGGCCGGACCCGGGTCGGCCCCGGCGCTGTGGGGGCCGACGTTCAGCATGCCACCGTTATCGACCCAGGCAATACTCCCTCCGCCCGCACCCAGGGTTAAGACCTCGACTGAGGTGACACCGGTCGGGTGGCCTTCCATATACATGTCTTTGGTCACCATGGGTCGGCCGTCCGAGACCATACTGACATCAAAACTCGTTCCTCCCATATCAATGACTAGACACTGATCCGTGCCGTGGGCTTTTGCGTATACGGCGCCCGCTGACGGCCCCAGGGCGGGGCCCGACAAGAGGGTCATCACAGGATTCTCGGCCGCGTCTGCGCCATAGACCACCCCGCCGCTCGACACCACCATCAGGAGGTCGTTCTTTAAGCCGTCGCTTTGGAGTTGTCGCTGCGTTTTTTTGATATAGGCGTGCATGACCGGTTTGAGCATGGCATTCAGGACGGTGCCCGAGGCGCGTGGCCACTCTCGTATGGCGGGTTGGACCTCGGAGCTGATCGAATAGGGAACCTCGGGCCATTCTGCCTCAATGATTTCGGCGATACGTCTTTCGTGGCAGGGATTGGCAACCGACCATAAGAGGCAGACCGAAATGGCCCCGACCTGCCACTTCCGGAACTGGCGGATTGCCGCCCGCACCTCGTCCTCATCCAGAGGAACGAGAATCTCGCCCTCCGCGGTGACGCGCTCGGTAATGCCCTTGATCAGATAATTCCGTACGAGCGGTTTCGGATATTCGACCGCCAGATTAAACGTGTCCTTCTTTGCACCGTATCGGCAGTACAAACTAGCCTCGTGCCCCCGCGTGGTCATATGGCCCACTTTCGCGCCATTCATTTGAATGATCGTATTTGTCGCGATTGTGCTGCCGTGGATAAACGCGTCGGTTCGATCGAGAAATTCGCCGAGGTCCAGGTTGTAGTGAGCGGCAGCGAGTTGTATCCCCGCCATCACTCCTTGGGTCGGGTCGGACGGTGTGGTTAAGGCCTTAAAGGCTTGGACGGCGCCACTCTTTTCACTGACGACCACATCGGTAAATGTCCCGCCCATATCCGAAGTGACGATATAATTCACGAGCCCCCTCCCGCTCGTCCCCTTTTGGAGGCAAGTTCACAGCGCAGCTGCTCGGTTGCCGGATAGTCAACCGCAAAGAGTTCCGGCTCGGTATGAAGTACAACGCCATAGGTGTTTCTGGCCGCCTCAAGTGAAATAAAACCGTCGCGGGCATCGTCTTTGACTTTCTCCGGGTCCCGCTCGAGCGGATCACCGTACCCGCCGCCCCCGTTGCGCCAGCCATACCAGGCCTGATCTTCCTTACAGACGTAGCGTCCCATATTGGCCATGTGCTCGACCTGCTCGCCAGTCGCAAAATCGATAATCCAGTGGTCGGCCAACATGCCCGACCGTCCGCCGTCTATCCCGTGCGGGGCTGAGGTATGGCCGGTCCCCCACGGAATAATTGTTAGCTGCGTCTTCCGTGGTTGGACCAGTTGGGTCGACGCGACGCCGCCTCGCCACTGCCCGGCACCACCGGAGTCCGGAATGATTCGGTTTTCCCAGATAATGTCCGGAACCTTCAGTTCATGGACTTCAATCGATTCGGTATGATTCCCGCCCATGGCGGCATTCGCCGCCATATAGGCATAGCCGTCGACGCCTTTTGAGCCGCCGCCGCCACTGCAGGCAGCCAGAAAATAAGAATGGCCGAAGGCGGCATGGTTCCGACGAAAATCGGTTCCAGAGGCGACCGCGTGGACCCCAGGGGCATAGCAGGTGCCCCCATGACCCATGCCGGGCCGCACCTGCTCCCAGAGTCTGAACACCAGATTGCAAATCTCATCACTAATCCCGACGGTCGCCAGAGAGGTACTGGCCGGCCACTCTGGCTTGCCGGCGATACTGCCTTCGCGTTGAATGACCTTGATGTGGCGGTAGACGCCATCGTTGCGGGGCAGGCTGGGATCAAGACAGGCCATTGTCCCGATCACACAGCTCCCGCGCGAACATGACTCTGAAAGATTGATGCCCCCAACCACCTGGTCGGGCATATCGGAGAGATCAAAGGTGATGGTCGCGGCTTGAGGGTCAATACTCATGGCGACCTTCAGCAGGGCTCCATCCGGCAGCATCCCGGCATATTTTTCACTGAGCGCTTCGTCCGACCAGGTGCCGGACGGTAGGGTGCGGATTTCTTCCGTCATCCGACGGTCGCTATAATCCAGATATTCTCGTAGAAAGTGCTTGACCGTTTGGCCGCCATATTTCTGGCACACCTCCCTGGCTCGCCTCTCCCCCAAGCGCACCGCACCAACCTGGGCCAGGAAGTCGCCTCGATACTGTTTTGGATAGCGGACGTTGGTCAGCCAGATCCCGGTCACATCCTTGATTTCGGCGTATTTTCGATAGAAGCGGACCGGTGGCAGGTGCAGACCCTCTTCGTAGATGTCCTTGGAGAGGGGATCGAGATTCGTCGGAATATACGCACCAGAATCCATCGTATGGCACTTGGCCACGATCCAGCAGATTAGTCTCTTGTCGTGAAAACAGGGTACGAACATGCACAAATCGCCCACATGGGAGTTGCCGTGATAAGGCGAGTTCATCGCAAATAAATCGCCCTCCTCGATATCGTCGAACGCGGCCATAATCGCCCGGAGCGCGGGGCTCAGGGTGACCGCATGGATGGGCAGACATTCCACCATGGAGGTGACTTCGCCCTCGGCCGATAGCACCGCACAGCTGAAATCCTTGGCCGAATAGACGATCGGGTTGCGTCCGGTCACGAGCAGGGTTTTCTCCATCTCGCTGGCAATCGCGTCCATACGCGATCTGAGGACCGCGAAGAGCACGGGATCAAATGACTGGGTGTGATCTTGCTCGTCCATCTCCGAATAACCCCTTCTTACGCGGCGCTCGTCATATTTGTTGGATAACGCCCTCGGCAAACTGCGTCAGCATGGCCAGCTCCTGTTCCTGAGAGAAGTAGCCGACGTGGTGCCACAGAAAGAACTCCTCCACGCCGAAACGCTCGGCCAGCCCGGCAATATGGTCGAGGACTTCCTGCTGTGAGCCCATCCACAGACGTCCCATGGGCACGAAGTAGGGGGGCGCGTTATAAGCGAAGTTGAACAGCTCCTCGAAGCCGCGGTAGAGGTCTTGAGTTTCCTCGGGCGTCCGACCCATGACGAGATGCCCCCCAATGGCCAAGGCATCGGCCGGCCGGGGATTCCGGCCGACCTTGTGGGCTTCCTCCAGGTAGACGTCAAGCGTGATCTGCAGAAAGTCGTCTTTGGTGACAAAAGAGACCAGTTTGCCGTCCTCGCGCGCCCAGAACCGCCCGGTTTCCATGCTGTAGCTGAAAGGCGCATAGACGGGCGGATGCGGCTGCTGTAAGGGCCGGGGAACAATGCCGATCTCCGTCAGCCGGCCCTGCTCGTCAACGCCTCGGCCCCAAGCCTGCGTCGGCTTAAACTCCCAGTCTATCTTCTTGGGCACCTGCCAGAACTGGCCGTCAATACGGACCGTTTCCTGGGTCCAGAGACTCTTGATAATCTGCCAGTTCTCATACAGCGCGGCCCGATTGTGCCGGTCTGCGGTCGATTTGTCAGACTCGGCGGAGGTGATATCGAGATGCTGGCCAAAGGTGGCCGTCCAGCGAGGCGTATTGCCGCGCGTAAAACCGACAAAGACCCGTCCGTCCGTGAAGTGGTCGAGCAGGGCGATATCCTCGGCCAGCTTGATCGGATTGACCGCCGTCAGATTCATACCCAGCTGGCCAACGCGCAGCGTTTTCGTGTGCTGGGCCACGAAGTAATCCCAGAACAAAGGGTTGGTCGTGGTCTCGATCCCCTCGATCTGTAAATGCTGCTCGGTCATGCAAAAGCCGTCGTAGCCGACCGACTCGGCAAACCGCATCTGTTCCTTGAGGCGACCCATCAGAACCTGAAAGCGGTCTGGGTCGGCCCCCGGCAGGTGGACGCTCTCGCCGCGTCCCCGCATATACGGGATAACCAGGAGGACAAATTTCATCGCAGTCTCATAGGAGAATTGCAGTCACGAGTGATTAAAGGGTATGTATGGCATATCCCCGGACAATCAACAACCAAACGGAGTGACGGGCATAAAACCGCCTCTTATGCAGAGGGTCAAGGCCTGAATACAATAAAGGGGAGGGAGCTATGCGCGACAATTCCCAGACTGCTCTGACAACGGACGCTCTGCTGGAGCGCGCCCGCGAGATCGCCCAGCTGGCGGCCGAGCAAGCGCAGACCATCGAACAGCAGCGCCGCCTGCCCGACGCGCTGATGCAGGCGCTGAAGGACTCCGAGTTGCTGCGTGTCCTCCAACCGACCTACTGGGGCGGCTATGAGCGAGACTTGCGGACCTTTCTCCAGGTAGCGACCGAGATTTCCAAAGGAGATACCTCGACCGGCTGGGTGTATTGCATTCTCGGGATTCACAACTTCTGGATCAGCTACGTGGAGCCCGAACTGCAAGAGGAACTCTGGGGGGAAGATTCGAGTGTGCTGATGGCCGACTCCTTCGCTCCCACGGGAGCGGCTCAAGAGGTCTCCGGCGGATACCAACTCAACGGCCAGTGGAGTTTTTTAAGCGGGTTGTGGTGTAGCGATTGGGTCGCGGTCGGGGCCCGGGTGGCGCCCCAGCCGGACGCGCCACCCGAGTGGACGATGATGTTCGTTCCCAAGACGGATTATCGTCTCAACGACCAGTGGCATGTTGCGGGCTTGCAGGGAAGCGATAGCAATACCGTTGTCGTCGAGAACGCGTTTGTGCCCCACCACCGGGTCTACTGGTTGGAGCGGGCGGAACGGACCGGGACTTCTCCTGGGCAACAGCTGCATCCGAACGCCTTGTATCAGCTCCCCTTTATCCCCACCCTGGGCGTTGCGCTGGTGCCGGTAGCCATTGGATCGGCCCGATCGGCCATTGCTCATTTTGAGGAGTGGACGCGGGCTCGTATCCCCGTCTATGGCCCGAACGAGACCCCTCTGCCCGGCACGGCCAGTGCCTATATCGCTTTGGCCGAAGCCGCCACCACCGTCGATGCGCTGGAGGGGCTGATGTGGCAGTGCACGGACGAACTCGTCACGGAGTACGGACAGAAGGGCCGCGTCCCGACCGCGCAGGAGCGGGCCAAGTATTACGCCTGGCGCAGCTACATCGTGCGGCAGGCCACCCGTGCAGTTGACCGGCTGTTTGAGCTCAGCGGTGGCCGCTCCCTGTATCTCCAGCACCCGGTCCAGCGCATTTGGCGTGACCTGCATGCGGTCAGCCAACACATCGCCCTGCACTATGAGGCGGGGCTGGAAGCCTACGGCCGTACGCTGGTCGGGCTGCCGAGCGGGTCCCCGCTGTAGAGACCGCCCTTTACTTGATGCCTTCGCCGCTGGGATCGTCGACGATGAAGCGCCACGTCCCGTCCGCCTGCTTGCGCACTACCTCCACACTGTGCAGCGGCGTCGTGACCGGATTGCCATCCGGCCCCGGGCTGGTACTACTGCCCTTCACCCGCGTAACCGCCACCGTTCCGTCCGTGCTCGTCACCGCCGTGACCGCCTCGACGTTAAACGTGGCCTGGGCGTCCATAAAGCCCTGCATGACCTCGCGGATAGCGTCGTGGCCTTTGACCACCTGCTCGGGCGACACCACAAAGGTGGCGTCCGGCTCATAGAGCGAGATGGCCGTCTCCAGGTCGCCGGCTTTGATTGCTTCGAGCAACAACAGATCGCACTCTTCGGGTTTCTGTGCTGGCATATCCGCTTCCTCCTTTGATTTGAGTTACACTCTCAGACTGTCTTAGGCCACACTGTCAGGCCGGTCCCCTTCATAGTACGGCGACCGCCCCGGCTTGTCCTTGAGATGGACGAAGACCTTGTGTGAGAACCACTCGGTATACTCACGGACCGTCACCGGCCGATACTGGGGCGGATGCTCGGCGTCGCAGCAGGTCTCCACGCACTCAATCAGGGTGTCCGGGCTGGGACTGTAGAAAAACGGAATCGCATAGCGGTCGCGACCCGAGCGGTTGATGGCGCGGTGAAACGTTGCTCGAAACCGGCCGTTACTCCACAAGCGAAGAATCTCGCCCGCATTGACCAGAAACGTCCCGTCCAGCACCGGCGCCTGAATCCATTTTTTCTCCGAGGTCCGCAGTTCCAGACCGGGCACCTCGGACTGGGCCAGAAACGTAATAAAGTCGCCGTCAATATGCGGCGAGGCATTAAATTGGTTTTCCTCACAGGGGGTCTCGGGATAGTGGGACAAACGTAGAATCCCCATCGGTCGCGAGTGTAGAAAAGCGTCATCAAAGAAATGTATGGGCAGGCCCAGGGCGGTGGCGTACACCGGCAGCAGACGCAGGCTGAGCGCTTCCATAGCGTCGAAATACTCGACCAGGGTCTCCCGAAAGCCGGGTAAATCCTCTGGCCATTGATTGCCGCCCTGATACAGCGGGTCGGGCGCACCGCCGTCCCGACTCCTGGACTGGGCCTCACGCCCGATGAAAAACGCTTCGCCAATATCAGGCTTACGGGCCGGTTCGTCCTGCTTGTATTTGGGATGCTGAAGCCCCGGCGGCATATAGCCGATGCCTTTGCCATCGACCTTGACGGACAGTTTGCGCGCAGGCGGCAGCGCATGAAAACGGGCGTTTTCGGCGAACACGCGGTCAACTAAATCCTGGGACACGCCGTGATTTTTGATAAAAAAGAAGCCGATGTCTTCAAGCGCCTGGCAGACCTCCTGACCCAGGCGGGCCAGCGCGCCGGGGTCTCCGGCCAGAAACGGTCCGAGGTCCAACACCGGGATGATATCTTTATCGCTCACCGGATACGATTTTTTCACGAAGACGCGGTCCGTGTTCACCTGGCTCATATATTCCCCTCGTCGTGCGTTTCGCCCCAAGCATACACAACCAGCCCGCCGGGAAGCAAGTCAGACTTCACCGCCCCACGCCGTAAGCTTGCCGACGGCAGGTGAAAGAACGGGATGCAACGCAGCAGGGCAGCAGGAAGTATTGTCTCCTGTGTAGCCGGGTCATTCAGGGGTCTCGGCGGACGCTTCTGCGAGCAAGCTATCGTACCAGGTGAGAGCTGTTTTCACGCGTTGCTGTAGGGCCTCTCTCTGGGCGTTCCAGTGGAGGCGGAGCCACTCGGGCGACAGACTGTCTTTCTCGTGTTGTGCCGCCCAATCGATTTCCAGTGATGCCAGCGCTTCCAGGGCAGCCTTGTAGCGCGCGACCAGCTCCGGGACTGCCTCTTTCTTCCAGCAGCGCTTGTGACCGTCGACTGCAATATAGACGGGCGCGCTGTGCGCCACCCCCATCTCTGAGCCAAAGGCACGCACGGCCAACCACAGACTCGTTTGGGGCTGTAATTCGTGGACCAACTCCACCGTCTCGGCGCCGGGCTTGGCTTTTGCTGTCTTGATCACGTTGCCGTGCACGACGAGTTCCAGACGGTCGAGCGAGCCGAAGTCGGGATTCTGGCGCGCAACGGCCTTGAGCCTGATTGTCTGTCCAGGTTTTGCCTGGAGTTCAGCTCCCATGGACTGCCCGCCGACATCCAGCTCAAGCAGAGGACCGTTGGTGACAAAGAGCCGGCCGGCTTTCATGCCGTCAAAGAACGCCTGGGGCGAGAACTCGCCTGCAACCTGAGCGTAGTAGCGATCAGCGCCCGGCAAGCTCAGATAGGGCCAGTCCGAGCCGGCTGACGGTGTGAGCCGAAACCCCAGATTGAGGAAATCGTACCACAGTCCCGTGCCTAGCTGTCCGAACTGCAAGACCTCCACAAAATCGACCAGTCCGTCCACCAGGTCCAAGGCTAGGCCGGCGGGAGCGCCGGAGAGCTGGGCGAAGAAGTCCAGCCCCGTGTGCGCATACCCGAACAGCCCACCGTCCTGCCGTACCGCTGAGGCGGTTTTGTTATACAGAAAATACGCTAATGGATGATGGTACTGCGTACCGTTCAGGCCGATGGTATGGCCGAGCTGCATGGTGCGCGGAGATTCCTGGCCCGTCACTAGGGCATACTGATCGAGTAGATACTGCCCGGTGGGTCCAAAAGCGTATTGCGAGAAAAAATACCCACTCGGATTGCCCATTTGCAGGAGGTTTGCGACATGGACGTCCTGCGCCCGCATGAAGGCTGAAATCCAGGCGTTGTCTTCGGCTGTGCGCTGCATATGGATATGATCGTCCCCGGAATACCAGCCGTGGGCTGGCATATCTATCCAACGTGGGAGTGATATATCAAGCGCGGTGCGCTCACCCGCAGTGATCGTGATCTGGCGTTGGAGAACGCGATACTCAGGCCCCTTGCCAATCACGAGATCATAGCTTCCGGCCTCAAGTTCGGCTTCGTACCTGCCGTCAATGAAAAACACATACCGCCCGTCGTGCAACCATTTTTCGACACCGGGAATCAACTCGCTCTGGGAGATTGTCTCGTCTTCCCAGCGCGTAAACGCCAGGGCCGATTGACTTGGCAAGGGTAGACGACCGTGCGCGTCGTACAGACCGATGCGGGCCGGGGTCAGCGCGCGTTTTACCCCATCACGCACCTGGAGTCGCAGCGTCCCTCTCGGGCCGGTATGCAGAGCGGGTTTCCCCTCCCGTTTGAGGCGCAGGTCACAGACGGCAATCTCTGGCGAATCTCCAGGTTTCGATCCGGTCAGGTCTATCCCTGGCGCAGCCAACGCAAAGTCGGCTGCGGTTAATAGTCGGTTGGCAAAGCGAGCATGCTCCAGGGTGAGCGCGACGCTCGCCCAACGTGGTGTATCCTGGGCAAAGCGGACCGTCTCGGCCTGGGGGCGACGGCCCGCCCGGTCATGATAGTACACCAGGCCGGTGCTCGTTTTACGGTCCAGGACGAGTTCGACGGTCACGATTTCATCAATATTAAACGCAAAGGCATCATCGACATCGAACATCAAGAGTGCGCCAACGACACACTGGCGGCCGTCACGCTGCTCGACTCTGGCTGCGTCGGTCGAGCGGAACGGTGCCGCCCCGCTCGTGCGGGCGTCCATATCGATTGCGGTGACCGCGCGGATATGCTCCGTCCGCCAGGCGAGTTGCAATTTTCCGTTCGGATGGCGCTGATGAGCCGCTACCTGCGCACCGCCTATGAGGAGCAGTCCCATCAGCACCGTCCCGCCAACGAAGAGTCCACCAGACCTGTGACGATTCATCTCGCTACCCTCCTTATCTCTTCGCTGTATCACTTTACCCAAGGGCAAAAAACTCTGGACCAAAGCGGTCCAGGAGCGTAGGCTTACACCTCGTACCGGTAGATAAGGAAAGAGGACGATGGCTGATCCAGATCTTCACGGCGCTTGCTTTGTCTGTAGCAGTCCAGAAGCGCCGGGCGAGCACGCTGAAAACAGTTTCACCCGCCGTCAGCTCCTGGTCCAAGGCAGTCTTGCGGGTGCGGCTTTTGGCGCGCCGGCCTCTCGCCGCCCGTCTCCTCTTTTTGCCAACCCGCTCCCACTGCGAGAAAAACCACCCCACCACGACTGTATCATCGAAGCGCCGTGGGGGCTGGTTTTTCACAATGGACGCTTGCAGCTTTGGCCGGACTGCTCGGTTCGGGTACGGAGAGACCGTATCGAGGAAGTCAAAAGTGGCCAGCTCCAGGGCGATACGCCGCGTATCCGAGCTAGCGGTCAACTGTTGCTGCCGGGTTTTATTTCGGGTCATACCCATACCTGTTCAGCCACCCCAACCCGGGGGATTATTGAGGGGGGTCGCTCGTATGCCCGACCACTTGAGCTGGTCGAGTCTCTGAGCACCGAAGACCTCGATGTCTTGACCGCCTATAACGTGGCGGAGTTGCTCCGCTCGGGCTGTACAACCCATGTTGAAATGAGTCTGAGTTTACGTCAGGCGGAATCGTACGTTCGCATTGCTAAGCGTTGGGGCGTGCGAGGCTATCCCGGCGGTATGATTCCCGGTATTGCGCGGCTGTTTCCCATCTGGTTTCGGAATTCGGATCAAGTCCTGACCGACTCAGAACAGGAGACCTTGGCTGAGATTGCGGCGAATCGACACTTTGCTCTGACCCATAACGGCAGTGAAGACGGGCGGATTTGCCCCCAAATGGCCCCCCATGCCACGGACACGCATACGCCCACGACGATGGCAGCCATTCTGGCCGCAGCCAAAGAAATCGGTAACGGGATTCATATTCACTTGTCACAAAGTGCCCAAGAGACAAAAACAGTTCAGCGCTTATGGGGCAAACGGCCAGCGGAATGGTTAGACGAACTTGGCTTTTACTCCGAGCGTATCTTTGGTGCCCATTTCACCGGGATTGATATCCAGCACGACCTTCCGTTTTTAGCCGGCAAGCAGTTGACCTATGCTCACTGTCCGTCTGGTAATGGCGCTGGCGGCAGTAGCGGCACGCAGCCCTACCCCGAAGCCTTGGCCGCTGGTGTCCGCACAACGATTGGCATCGACACGCACTCAAACGATTATATCGAAAACCTGAAACTCGCCGTGCTCTACGGCCGGGCCCGCGCCCGACTCTTACAGGCGAGCAGCGCCGTCCCGTTACAACTGCCAACCATTTGGGATGCCGTCCAAGGGGCAACCTTGGGAGCTGCTCAGGGCCTCGGACGAGATGATCTGGGCCGCATTGCGCCGGGGGCCAAAGCGGACCTGTGTACGATTGATGTCACCGGTTTTCTGACCGGCAGCGGAGCTGTCCCTCCCGAGCCGCTCAACAATCTGCTCTACGCCCATGGCCTGAGCGTTCGGCATGTGATGGTCGACGGTCAATTCCAGATTTTTCACGGTCGGTTTGTGAGTGATGACGCCACACGGGTGCAGCAACAAGGCGGCGCGGTTGTACAAAAAATCTGGGCGCAACTGCACACCGAGAACTGGTTCGCCTGAAGGCGCATCTTTGGCCGTCTCTTCCGCCCTTCGTCAAATCTGACTTGACACACAGGCCGATGCGCCTTACCTAACAGCTCCGTAAGATATCAGAAGTTGTCCAAGGAGGAGAGCTTAATAATGTATCGAAGCGTTCGGATCTTGATCAGTTGGTGGGTTGGGCTTGTGGTGTTGACCGGGGGGTCTGGTGAGGCCCAGGAAGCCGGTCCCCAAGACGTGTCCGGCCCAGCGGTGCCGGCGGAACTCAGGATGTGGTTGACGCAAACCGCCACCCCACGGACGCTTCCGCCCGGTTCCTACCCGGCTGAGGAATTGGGCGGAGTGCTCCCGCCCAATGCGCCCCAACTGCTGGCCTCCGAGGCGACCAATGGCACAGCCCCTGCGCTCGATGTGGTCGCCTCCCGTACGTATGATGTTCTGGTTTCGGACAGGGTCCATCAACTAAAACCGAACGGTGAACTCGATGATACGACGCGCTGCGGGCGAGAGCTGCCCTTTCCAGGCCTCGCTCCCGACGCGAACCGCGCCGGACTGAAAGCCGTCTGGAACCTGTTGTGTCGGAATCGGGGCGGGAGCTTTGAGTATCTCGGGCATACCTTTCGTGGCTCAGGCCCAAATCCTCATCGGACCCTTATCATCAATGGCTGGAATGGCTGGGGGCCGCAGGGCTTCGGCCTCCGCGCGCTGACGCTCGCCCCAGGCGACCAAAAGGACAACGAAATGATGGGTTGGCTACCGTGGGCGCGGGACAAAGCCGAGAGCTTTTATGTATATAATATGAAGATGCGTCGGCCGCGCCAGGGGTCGACCACGCGGGGCGATAAAATGGCGGGGACCCAATTCACTCGCGAGCATGCCTTTGGCTGGGAAGGGCAGTTCTTTTTTTATGACTGGGAGATGCTGGGCGAGCGCCCGGTCTTGACGGCATTCGACAGTCGGCACGAGTTTCCCCAGTATTTGCCCGCCAACCGCTGGTTTGCAGACGACCAGTGGATGCTCCGTCCGGCCTTCCTGGTGGTCGGCAAACGCGCTCACAAAGGGGCCGGCTCTGGGTATGTGGCGCTGTGGCTCGACACGGTCACGTTCGAGCCGTTGTGGACGGTATTTTATACGGAGGCCGGGGTCGCCCGGAATATCCTGGGACTCACGTTCAAGTGGGATACGCAGTACCAGCGACACGTGACTCTCGGCATGAGCGCGGTAGACCTGGACGCGAATGGGATCCCTGTAACAGGGACCGTATTTGAGGCACATTTTTGCAGCATCCTGCACCACCCGGATGCACCTGCTGACCCTGCGAGCTATAACGGCCAACTGCTGGGCAAGAAACCTTTCAACTGGAGCTTCCGCCCGCCAGGCTGTGAGGAAAGTGTCGAGTATGAGTCTACTCAATAAGACCGCTAAAAGCGCACATCCCCGGCGAGCTTGATAATTGCGCTTGCGTGTCCGCCTTCTATTGCTTGACAGTCCCGGCCTGTTGACTACGCTCACGAGTGACGACACAGGTGGCAGCGCATGGACAGAACAAACGGAACATTATCCTGTTCCACACGACCCGAGAGGAGAATCCTATGACAACAGAGGTAGCCCTGATCGTCGGGGCCGGTCCAGGAACGAGCGCGAGTTGCGCCCGGCTTTTTGCCCGCGAGGGCATGCAGGTGGCCGTTGCCGCCCGCACCCCGGATAAACCCGTACTCAAGAAACTGACGAGCGAGTATGGCGTGCGGTGCTATGCGTGCGACGCGCGGGAGCCCGAGGCCGTGGAGGCACTGTTTCAAGCGGTGCAGAATGATCTCGGACGGCCTACGCTGGTCGTACACAATATCGACGGCCGGACCCCGGACATTTTCCGCAAAGACCTCGCGGAGGCCGACCCCGGCTTGGTGCGCGACACCCTGCTGAACTCCGCATATAGCGCCTTCCTCGTGGGTCAACAGGCGACAAAAAGTATGCTGGCCCACCCGCCCGGTGCCGACGGTCATCGGGGGACCGTTATCTTCACCAATGCCAGCGCGGCCTATAAGGGCTACCCGAGGAGCGGGGCGTTTGCGATGGCCTGTCAGGGCAAATCGGGTCTGGCAGAGAGTATGGCCAGAGAGCTGATGCCCAAGGGCATCCATATTGCCCACGTACCGATTGACGCGGCCATCGGTTGGACCCAGGAAGACGGAACCCGTTGGCATCGTCTGGCCGGAACAACGGTCGACGACAATATGGCGGACCCGGACGCTATCGCCGAGACCTATCTGCAACTCCACCGACAGCCCCGCTCGACCTGGGCCTTTGAGATCGTGCTACGGCCGTGGGTTGAGCCGTGGTAGAGCCGACATCCATCCGGGAACGGAGACTGTACACAAAAGGAAACACACCATGAAGACTCAAGCCATTTCAGCGGATTTCCCTTATGCATCCCACTACGCGGAGGTGCACGGTTCGCGGATTCATTATATCGAGGAAGGCAACGGCGATCCCGTGCTGTTCCTGCACGGGAATCCGACCTCGTCGTATCTGTGGCGGAATATTATCCCCCACGTCCAATCCCATGCGCGCTGTATCGCTATGGATCTGATCGGGATGGGCAAATCGGACAAGCCCGATATCGACTATTCATTTTTTGATCACGCCCAATACGTCGAGGGCTTTATTGAAACGCTCGGCTTACAGAATCTCACCCTCGTCATTCACGACTGGGGCTCGGCCTTAGGGTTCCACTATGCCATGCGCAACGAAGCGAACATCAAGGCGCTTGCGTTCATGGAGGCGATTTTAATGCCAATCCCGAGTTGGGACGCGATGCCCCCGGACCTAAAGGAGACGTTTCAAGCCTTCCGGACCCCGGAGGTCGGCTGGGACATGATCGTCAATCAGCATATGTTCGTGGAGCAGGTCTTGCCCTCGTTGGTCGTTCGCGACCTCACGGACGCCGAAATGGACCACTACCGGGCGCCGTACATCGACCCGCCGAGTCGCAAGCCGTTGTGGCGGTGGCCGAACGAGATTCCGATCGCGGGGGAGCCCGCCGCCGTCGTGGCGATGGTGGAGGAGTACAACCGCAAACTCCAGCAATCCCGGCTGCCGAAGTTGCTCTTGTCCGCCACCCCAGGAGGGATCATCGATGCCCAAGCCGTTGCGTGGTGTCAGCAAAATCTCCCGAATCTGCAAGTGGTCGACATTGGCGCGGGCATTCATTTCGTCCAAGAGGACAACCCCCATCTCATCGGGACCGAATTGGCCAAGTGGTACAGCAGTTTATAACACCGGAGCGAATACGGTGCGGGGGTCCAAGCGGACGGGGCTGGAGATGAGGTATTGGGAAGGGCAACCACGGGGGGTCGCCCCTACGTTGTGGCTTGACTCCCCTGTGGAATTCGCATGAAGTGCACAGAGCTTTTAATAAAAGGAGGAAAGCATGAAATATGGTATTGTCATGTTCGCCACGGATTACGCCATCCGTCCCGACGATTTTGCCAAAGAGTGTGAAGACCGCGGCTTTGAGTCGGTCTGGTATCCGGAACACACCCATATTCCGGCCAGTCGGCGCAGCCCGTGGCCGGGTGGCGGGGAGTTACCCAGGGACTATTGGCATACCCACGATTTGTTCGCGTCGCTGATGGCCGCTGCGGCCGCCACGAAAACGATCAAGGTCGGCAGTGGCATCTGTCTGGTGCAGGAACACGACCCCATCAAGCTGGCCAAGGAAGTGGCCACGGTAGACCAGCTCTCGAACGGCCGCCTGCTGTTCGGGATCGGCGGCGGCTGGAATGCCGAAGAAATGGAAAATCACGGCACCCCCTTTGATAGACGTTGGAAGATTCTGAGAGAAAAAATCGAGGCCATGAAGGCGATCTGGACGGAGGAGGAAGCCGAGTATCACGGCGAGTTTGTGAACTTCGATCCGATCTGGTCCTACCCCAAACCGCTACAGAAACCCTATCCGCCCATTCTGTTAGGCGCTCACACTCCAGGCGGTTTGAATCGGGTCGCCAACTACTGCGACGGCTGGATTCCGATTGGGCCGAGAATTCCCGATCTCAAGGGCTGGATCGGCGATATGCACGCGCGGGCGGAAAAGTTCGGGCGTCAGGCCTCGGACCTGGCCGTCTCCGCTTTTATGGCCCCGGCCGAGGAAGCGATTATCAACCAGTATCAGGAACTGGGGATTGAACGCTCCATTTTCGCCGTCCCGTCCGAGAGCCGAGACAAAGTCCTGCCGATTCTGGATAAGTACGCCGCTTTTATATCGAGTATGAGCTAGATGAATCAACCCTCAGGAGGAAGAACGTATGATTGATTTACACTACTGGCCCACCCCGAACGGCAAGAAAGTCACCATTCTGCTGGAAGAGTGCGGCATGCCGTACAATATGATCCCGTGCAATATCGCCCAGGGGGATCAGTTCACGGACGAGTTTCTCGGAATCTGCCCCAATAACCGCATGCCGGCCCTGGTGGACCACGAGCCGCTCGGCGGGGGCGAGCCGATCAGCATCTTCGAGTCCGGGGCGATGATGATGTATATCGCCGAGAAGGCCGGGCAGTTTTATCCCCAGGATGTTCGCGTTCGTTACGACGTGAACCAGTGGGTGATGTGGCAGATGGCCAACCAGGGACCCAAGAGTGGCGAGTGCGGCCATTTTCGTCGTTTGGGCGACGACCAGGGCGATCAGACCTACGCGGTCCGGCGCTTTACGGATGAGGTCAACCGCCTGTTCGGCGTGATGAACAACCAGTTATACCGGCAGCCCTATCTGGCCGGGAACGAATACACCATTGCCGACATGATCTGTTACCCCTGGACAGTCAACTGGGAGTCCCAGGGCCAGGACATCAACGAGTTCAAGTACTTCAAGCGCTGGTTCGAGGAACTCTCGGAACGCGAGGGCGTCAAAAAAGGCATGGCCGTCGGCAGCGACCTCGGCTTCGACGTCACCAAGCTCTCTCAGGAAGAGAAAGACCAGCTACGCAAAATGCTCTACAACCAACGCGCCCGCCCGGTCCCAGAATAGTTGGGGTGTCGGGGGGGGGGTGGCACTCACCCGAGCCATATCTTTGATCCGACCCATGAATTCACGTGAGACCCTGAGGGTGCTTCCCTTAGGGTCTCGTCGTATGTGGCTCTGTAGCAAGTGTCTGGACTGCACCCCTTGACTGAGACACAGAGATAAGCTCGTGGTGGTGGTCAAAGGGGAGACAGCAGGTGGGACTGAAGCGACGACAGTTTACCCGAGAATTTAAGTTACAGGTGATCCGAGAAGTCGAAGCGGGCAAGGCGGTGGCCCAGGTAGCGCGGGAATATCGAGTGCATCCGACGCAAGTAGGCAAGTGGCGGCAGTGACATCGCCGGTACGCCGAGGAGGCGTTTGCGGGGAACGGGCGGCCGTATCAGGACGAGGCGAAGCTAGCGGAGTTGGAACGGATGGTAGGGCAGCTGACAATGGAGAACGCCTTGTTAAAAAAAGCCTTGCTACAGCTCGAAGGGAGGCCGGCGCCACTCCGCAAGAGTGGAGGGCACGGATGAGCCAGGTGATTCCCGAGGCCGGGCAAGACGTCCGGCCCTTATCGGTGGCGCAGCGGTGCTCACCGAAGCGGCATCTTTGATCTGACCCATCAATTCACGCGAACCCCTGAGAGAGTACTCCCTCGGGGGCTTGTCATATTCGGATAATTCCAATCCTCCGATTGGGCCTTTGACTTGCTGACGGCCTGTACGGGCCGTCCTGCTTCAACGCCTCTTTTTCGGGTCGCTTTTTAGTTGTACAATTGTCACTATGAATGTGGTCGCCGACACGAACATCTTCCTTGCTATCGCATTGGACGAGCCGCAAAAGGGGCACATAATAGAAGTCACGTCGGACGCGGTATTGAGTGCCCCGGAAATACTGCCCTATGAAATTGGCAACGCTCTTTCTGCGATGACCAAGCGCGGACGCATTTCCAAAGGCGAAGCATTGGCCGCCGAAAAGGCGGCAAACCTTATTCCAGTCAGGCTGGTCAGCATCGATGTTCAGCAGGCGCTTGAGTTGGCCATTGAATACAATATTTACGCCTACGATGCGTATTTTTTACTCTGCGCAAAATCCTTGGTTCAATCTCTCATGTCACTGGATAAAAGAATGAAGCAAATAGCTCGTGATCTAGGGATCGACATACTGGAGTGAGTACCCATGAAGGCATTTACTTATTCGGAAGCGCGTCAGAATCTCGCCCAACTGTTGATTCTTGCGCAAAAAGAAGAAGTAGAAATTCGCAGACGAGACGGCAGCGTTTTTTCTCTCAAAGTCAAAAAAAACGTACCTAGATCACCGTTTGATGTACCGGGAGTCAAGACACGGGCCACTACGGCGGATATTCTGGACGCCGTGGGTGAGTCACGCAAGAGAGACGTTTAAGGTGATGGGGCTCTCGTTTAACTGAAAGGAGAGCCACCGTGCCGATGAAGAATCCGCCGCACCCCGGCAAGATTGTCCGGGTGTCCTGTCTGGAACCGCTCGGATTGAATGTCACCGAAAGCGCAAAGGTGCTTGGCGTCAGCCGCCGGGCACTCTCGAACTTGGTGAATTGTCATGCTCGCATGTCTCCCGACATGGCGGTCGGGCTGGCGAAAGCTTTTGGTTCTACAACGGAGACATGGATACGATTGCAGGCCGCTTACTATGTGGCGCAGGCGCAAGCGCGTGAGGATGAAATCGAGGTCAAGCGCTACGAGCCACGACCAACGGCAGGACAGTAAGGATCGAGAGGGAAGAGTGCGGCTCCCACCCAGTGACATGGGCGGGAGCCGAGTGAATGAAAGGAGCCTTAGGCGACCGCTTTTTGGTCCAACTGCTGCAAGCGCGGCATGACCTCGGCCGCGAACAGACGCATGCTCTGCTCGCTGTCTTCATACGGCATGCCGCCATAGCTGAACACACCGGTGAAGGCGTCGCAGCCGATCTTGGAGCGGATCTCAAGGACTTTCTCAAAACACTGGTCCGGCGTGCCCCAGACCTGGAGGTTGAGGAAAAAGTCGGTCACGCCTTCGACGCTGCCCATGGCCTCAGACATCTTGCCGTAGTATTCGTAGCCCTTGGTCTTGGCGAAATGGTCACCACCAAAATTGTAGTGCTTCATGGCCGACTGCCAGTAGGCGCCAATGTAACGCCGGGCCATCTCTTCGGCGCGGCCAGCATCCTTATCGCAGAAGACCCAGCCGCCGGCGACCGGCGCCGGTGCCTCGGTTCCGTTGGCCTCACGATAGACCGTCCGGTACGTATCCAACTCGACCGCCACGTCTTCCCACGGCTTCTGGGGAATGATCAGGATGCCGACGCCCAGACGGGCCATGATCTCGGATGACTCAGGTGACACCGCGGCGGCATACGTCCGGCCCTTAAAGGATTTGAACGGCTTGGGACGGATATCTTTCTTGGGCTGGGTATAATACTGACCCTGATACTCGCAGTAGCCCTGTTCGAGTCCGGTCAGGACCATATCCGCGGCCTCAACAAAGCGTTCGCGAGACTCGCCCATATCGACCCGGAAACCCTCAAACTCGACCTGCCCAGCGCCGCGGCCAAGCCCGAGAATCAGTCGCCCGTCGCACATATCGTCCAACATGGCGATTTCTTCTGCCGCCCGCATGGGATCATGCCAGGGCAGCACGACGACCATCGAGCCGAGTTTGACTGTCTTGGTCCGGCCGGCCATATAGGTCAGAAACTGAAGGACATCAGGCACCATGGTGTAATCGGTAAAGTGGTGCTCAACGCTCCAAATTGAATCAAAGCCCAGCGGCTCGGCCAAATCGGCCAGCCGCATTTCATTTTTGTAGACTTCATAGTCCGAGATCTTCTGGGCCGGATTTTGGCAGATTGCGGCCATGCCAATCTGCATCGGTGAATCGAGTTGTGTCATGCTGTGTATCCTCCTTCGGGTCGTAGCAATCTTCTAACGCTTGTCTTCAAAGGTCCGGCAGCATAGCGCAGGTGAAAAAAGAAAGATAGCTGGCGATCCGCTGTCACGCGGACGCTGAAAACTACCCTGCAAGATCGAAGAGCAGTTTACGCTTTACATTCAGGATGCGTCGTATAGTAGGTTGCATAGAGGAGTGAGTGTATGAGCAAGCGACAATCTCGACAGGTATTGTTCGGAGCACTGCTGGCGACCGTTCTCGTGTGGGGTTATCCGGCCGCCGGACAAGAATGGACGCAATCGAAGTGGGGGCCGGAGGATGAGATCGGAAGCGCGAACTACATCACGCCTGAACGCGTGAAGCTCGCGGCCAGTCTGGTCAAAACCGGCAAGACGTACGCGCTCGGGATGGTGACCGGCCCCGATACGCCGGCCTATCCGCCCCGCCACTACAAGGTGTACGTCTGGGATACCGTGCTGGGGGGACCGAACGAGCTTACCACCACCGACGACTTGGCCGTTACCTGGCTGGGGGTCGGCAGCCAGATCGACGGGTTCGGCCACGTCGGCATCGATCACGTGCATTACAACGGCTGGAAGACGCAGGACTTCCTCTCGCTCACGGGCATCAAGAAGTTCGGCGTGGAGAACATCCCACCCATCGTGGCGCGCGGCGTGCTGCTGGATATGACGAAATACTATGAGGTTGATATCGTGCCCAACGGTACGGCCTTCAACAGCAAGGAGATCGACGAGGTCGCGCAGAGACAGGGTATAGAAATCCGCGAAGGCGACGTGGTGTTGTTCCACACCGGCTGGCTGAAGCAATTCGCGCAGATGGGTGAGGGCGAGCCGAAGATTGGCTTTCCCGAACCGGGCATTGGCGTCGAGGGTGCGCGCTACCTGGCCGGGAAGGGTGTCGTGGCGGTCGGGGCGGACACCTGGGCGCTGGAGGCCATTCCGTTCGAGAAGGAGGCCGAGCGCTTTCCGGTCCACCAGGAGCTATTGGTCAAGAACGGCACCTACATCCTCGAGAACATGGACACGGCCGCGCTAGCCGCAGATGCGGCCTACGAGTTCATGTTCGTGCTCGGCACGCCGCGCATGGCCGGGGCGGTGCAGACGATTGTGAATCCCGTCGCGATCCGCTGAAGTAATTCGGAAAACTCGCGACGCGCTTACCGAGGTTACCTCAGTTGACACATCGGCCGCTTACTGAAAGCGGCGGGCGTCTTCTCCGGCGTAGCGCGCAACCATCGTGTCAATCTGTGATGTCCGTTCCACCTTGTCGAGGACCTCGGCCAGACGTCGGGCGGAAATGGCACACGTCATCTCGGTGGCCTGCATGCCGGTGCGCGCCCGACTCAGCGCGCAGCCAACACTCACGGCGACCTGGCCGTCTTTCGCCATGGCCACGATATGACACTGCGGTTTGCCCTCGATCTTGAGATCGGGCAGGGCGTCCGAGAGCACCATGGCGGCGTGCGGGTTGATACGGAGCAGCACAACGTCGGGATCAAACGGCGTTTCCGCCAGCGGCCCATAGGTAACGGCCCCAGGCTTGTCCGCTACCGTTGGAATATGGGGGAAAACCTCCTCCGCCACCCAGCCGCTGTCCAGCAAGGTCGCCACGTCTTTGCCTTGTGCGGCCTCTTCCAAGGTTTTGAAACCGTGGGTGAGACTGCCCACGCTACAGTTGCCGTGGTCTTCGGCAACTGTACTGAAGGTGCGCTCCCCGGCCTTGATCCAGAACACACAGCCGGCGGGCACCCGCCCGGTCCGCCCATCCAGCGTCGGTTTGGCCAGCGGCTCGTCAAAGGCCGGGATGTTTTCCGGTCGGGTCGGGCTAAAGGTAATCGCCAGCGGCGCGGCCACCGGGCGTAGCACCTTGGTGAGGCGCTCGGCTAAGCTGTTCCAATCCGCTGTGGTCATGGCATTTACTCCTTCGGAGAGCACACGCTCTCACGTTTCAATAATCCGGAACGCGTGTGTGCCGATCTCGGTCGAGACCTCAATCTCGCCGTCCCGCACGCTCCAGTTGTCCCACACCTGACCATCCATGAGCACCCGACAGGTACCCGGCTGCTCCAGGTTCTTGACGCGGAAGCTGGTCGGTCGTCCCTGGGCGGCCGGGTCAGCCGTATAGGTCCGCAAGACCAGGGTCTTCTTCTCTTGGTCGTAATACGCCTGCGACAAACCCATGTTTGGAAAGTCCACTCCGTACACAGTCGGCTGGTCGAACTTCTCCAGGTTCGGCTCGGTATAGATGCGCGACCACGCACCTGGGCCGCCGACCTCGGCCACCATTAGATTGGCGTTATACTGCCCGCGCGGATAGGGCTCGTTCAAGCCAAAGCCATAATAGAACTCGCCCGTGTCCCGATCCCAGGTTGGCTCGTAGTTGGCCTCGGCATGGGCACGTATTTTCCTGGCCGTCTCCGTGTCACCCAGATCCTGGGCCAGACTCAAGGCCCGGACCGTCATATACGGATGATCTTCGGTCGCACCGGGCGCGAAGGTTATATACGCCGTACCGTCCGGCTTTTCGACCAGATAGTCCCGCTTGACGGTCTCATAAAAGCGGGTGGCCATGGCCCGGTCACTCGGCAACAGGTAAAACCCCCACATAATCCAGCTAAAGACGGCGGGTAGGGTGTTGTTGTAATCAATCAACGGGTCGTAATAGATGGTCACCCACTCGGGCAGGAGCGGGTCTTCGGACGGGGCAATATAGTTTTTCTTGGCGTACTCGTACCACTGCTCAAACGCGCGGAACGTGTTGCCGTTGTAGAAGATGTCGTAAAGCCTCAGACCGAGGCTGGTGACCGTGAGTCACAGCGGCCACACTTTGGTGTTCTCTCAATGCGAGCCTTCGGGTCTGCCACACCACTGATCGCTGATGTACTCATTCATGCTGGTGTGGGTGTAGTGAAAGGTGTGCTCGCCGTTATTCACGACGCTGAAGCCGTCGTTATATTTTTTGTCACCCGACACATACAGATGGAGGCCCATGGTCAACGACAGAAAGCCTTTGTAGTAAATCGCCCCGGCGGCCTTGATCGGGTCAGGCTCATAGCCCCACGGCTCAATCCCGTTTGCGGCCCAGCCCGGCGTGTCATATTTCCCGCGCAGCTCGTTGGGAATGAGCAGGGGGAAAAATTCGTCCGGATAGTGCTCGCGCTGCGGGTCGGGGCCGATCTGCTCGGACCAGTCATAGGTCCCCCAGTAGTCGGTAATGCGGTCAACCAGGCTTTCCAGAATCTTACCGTACACCTCGCGCCAGGCCGGCGTGATGTCGCTCATCAGGGCGACCGCGTAGGATGAATCTACGGCGTCGAAACGATGAAAATTCCCCATGGGGGGGAGGCTTTTATCGTCCCACATGTCAGATGGCCGACCGTCTTTGGACCAGTCGTCATCCACCATGGCCTTGCGGTACAGGTATTTGAGCCAGCCGCGCGCCCGTTCGGACAGCTCGGTCTGGACCGTCTCGTCTGCCATACTGCCCTCCTCTCGTGTTGCCGTCCGTATTTTAGCCTACGACACCCTGCATTTAGCCACGTACGCTTGAGAAAAACAATCGTACCGGTCTATACTCAGCGCCGATCACCTATCGGTATTCTGCGGACCCGACTTTGACGACGAGGAGGGGATGCCCATGTCCAACGCTGATCTCTCACCGCTGTTCCAGCCCATCAAGATCGGCAAGTTGAATCTCAAGAACCGGATCGTGATGGCGCCGATGTGCTCGCGTTTGCCGACGGCGGACGGGGAGGTCACGCAGGCATTGATCGATCACTACGCGGTGCGCGCGAAAGGCGGCGCCAGCATGCTCATCATCGAGTTCGCCCACGTCGACGAAAAGTCCTCGTCGGCGGAATGGGGCATGCTGAGCGCGAGCAGCGATCGCTATCTGGTGGGTCTGAGCCTGCTCGCCGAGACCATTACCCTCAACGGCGCGCGTGCGTGCCTGCAGCTCGCGCATGCCGGCCGTCAGAGTTCGTATGCGCAACCCTGTCTGTCGCCGTCCGCAGTTCCGGACAAGGTCTACGCAGCGCTCTACGGTGATCACTATCAAGTCCGGGAGATCACACCGGACGAAATCGAGGAAGTGCTCGACAAATTTGCCGAAGCCGCGCGGCGCGCCAAGAACGCCGGTTTCGAGGCGGTCGAGATTCATGGCGCGCACGGCTACCTGCCCGGTACGTTTCTGTCGCCTTACGGCAATAAGCGCACCGATGAGTGGGGCGGATCGCTCGAGAATCGGGCGCGCTTTTCGCTCGAGATCGTACGCCGTTCCCGCGCGCTGGTCGGTCCCGATTTCCCGATCATCTATCGGTACAACGGCGACGACTTCTCGCCCGAGGCGTTCGCCATAGAAGAAGCCCGCGAGTTCGCCCTGATGCTGGAGGCGGAAGGCATTAATGCGCATCACGTGTCGGGGTCGATCGGAGAGAGCTGGGAGGAGTGCTGCGCGCCTATTTACGCGCCGCGCGGCAACCTCGTGCATCTCGCCGATGCGGTCAAGCACGTCGCGACCCTGCCGATCATCACCGTAGGCGCGATCGACGTTCCGATGGCGGCGGAGGTGGTGCGCGACGGAAAAGCCGACATCGTCGCTATCGGCCGCGGTTTTCTGACCGACCCCGAGATCCCCAACCACGCCGCAACGGGTGACGTCAGGGCCGTCCGGCCGTGCATTCGCTGCAACGAGAGTTGCCTGAACGGCGAGATGCTGGGGCGCCCGCAACGCTGTGACGTGAATTTCCAGTGCGGACGCGAAAGCACCTACCCGATGCGCGCCGCCGATACACGGCGTCGCGTGGTCGTGCTCGGCGGCGGCGCTGCCGGCATGGAGGTAGCGCGCGTCGCCTGCCTGCGGGGACACGAGGTCACGCTGTTCGAAAAGACCGATCGATTGGGCGGCCAGCTTCAAATAGCCGCGCAGCTCGGTTTCAAGGACGACCTGCGCGCGCTGATGGATCACATGGCCTACGAGGTCACACGCCTGGACGTCGATATCCGCATGGAGACAGAGGCGACACCCGAGCTGATCCGCCCGTTGAACCCGGACCTGCTGATCGTAGCCTGCGGCGTGCAATCGAAGTTTCGCGACGTCACCGGTGTCGGTCTGCCGCATGTATCCTTTCCCGTCGACCTGCTGGAAGAGAAGGCGACGGCGGGCGACCGCGTCATTGTCGTCGGTGGCGGCTGGCTGGGCTGCGACATCTCGGTCTACCTCGCCCGCCTCGGCAAAAAGGTCGTGCTGACCACCGTCAAGGAAGCCGCCGACGATCTCATTCCCGATCTCGAGCCCTTCAGCCGCAAAGTGTTCATGGACATGCTGATCGGCAACGGCGTCGAGATTAAGGGCAACCACCGCATCGCCGAGATCACGGAGGAGGGCGCCCGGTTCACCGGCGACGACGGCCAGATCATCGATCTCGAAGCTGACACCGTCGTGCCGGCCTGGGGTTTCCGGCCCGACAGAGAATTCGACGGTGTTGCGCAAGAGCTCGCCCCCGCGTCGCGCTTCGTCGGCGATTGCGTGCGGCTCGGCAACCTGCGCAGTTGTATCTGGCCGGGGTTTCTTGCCGCGTACGAGGCGTGAGGATTATCCTTAAAGGAAGGAGTAACTGATGGCTGCACGACGCTATACCTGGCCCGACGGGCACTGGGACTGGCCCATACACGTGACGCATAAGCACGGGGTGCGGTGCGGCGAGATGATCTTCTTCGGCGGCCAGGTCGATCTCGACTCCGCGGGCAACGTCCGCAATCCGGGTGACCTCACCGCGCAGACCCGGGCCGCGATGGCGTACATCCGCGTCATTCTGGCCGAGCTCGACGCGGACATGGTCGATCTCGTCAAGCTCATCTGTTTCTACGTTCACGAGCGCGACGAGGACCGGGATCGTCTGCTCGCGGAAGTCGCGGCGGCGCTCGGCGAGGGGCCGGGACCGGTGATCTCCCTCGTTCCATTGCCGGCGCTCGCTTATGAGGACATGGTCGTCGAGATCGAGGGCGTGGCGATGCGCGGCGCCGACGGTGCGCGTCCGGCGCGAACGGCGTCCAACGCCGGCATACCGGCGCCCCTGCCCGCGCCGTTCAGTCACGCCTTACGATGCGGCCGCATGCTGTTCGTCGGCGGACAAACGGCACTCGATGCCGATGGCGGCGTCGTCGAGGCCGGCGATCTCGTCGCCCAGAGCCGCCTGGTTGCGGAGCGTATCGGCGGGCTGCTCAGTGACCTCGGGGCCGGTTACAACGACGTCGTCAAGGTCAACCGGTACTACGTCGCCGGTGGCACGGCCGCAGAATGGGAGGGATCGGCGCTGGCGGTCGCGAGTTACTTTGCGGAACCCGGTCCTGCGGCGACCGGCATTCCCATCCCGGCGCTCTTTCGCGATGGATTGATGATCTCCGTCGAAGTGACGGCCCTGCTGGGTGAGGACAGCAGCCCTCTGCCGCGCCGGCACGCGTGGCCGACAGGGCATTGGGACTGGCCGGTGCACCTTCCCTATAAGCACGGCGTCAAGTGCGGGAACATGATCTACGTTGGCGGTCAGGTATCGATCGATTCTCACGGCGCGGTCATCGATCCTGGCGACCTCGTCACGCAGACGCGCACCAGCATGGCGAACATCGCCAAGGTGCTCGGCGAGTTCGGCCTCGGGCTGGACGACGTCGTCAAGGTGACGGCGTTCTACGCGGGCAATGCGTCGGCCGAGGTCCTGCACGACAACTTAAGTATCCGCTCGTCCAGTTTCACCGAACCCGGGCCCGCCACGACGGGCATCCCGCTGCCGTGCCTGGCCTACGAAAAGATGGAGATCGAGATAGAAGTGGTGGCCATGACGGATTGAGGGGGCGTCTTCTCCGGTGTCGCGCGCAACCAGCGGATCACTCTGTGCTGCCCGTTTGACTGTGTCGAGGACCTCGGCGAGACGGCACCCGACTATTTCCCCCCTCTGGTCTGGTAATATCCGAAGGCGCTCCAGCCGCCGTCGATAACCATGATCTCGCCGGTCATGAAACCGGCGTCCTCGCTGGCGACAAAACGCACGGCTTTGGCAATGTCCGCATTCGAGCCCAGCCGCCGTTGAGGTGTGCGCTTGATTAAATCGATCGCGGTCAGCTTGCCGTCAGCCTCAAGACCCTCGATCATGTCCGACTCGATATAGCCCGGCGCGACACAGTTCACACGAATGCCATACCTGGCCCACTCGATCGCCATGACCCTGGTCATGTGATCTACCGCGGCTTTCGAGGTGCAGTACCCGAGCGTGGCCGGAAAGGCGTTGCGGCCTAAAATCGAACCGATATTGATAATGCAGCCGCCGCCGTGCTGCGTCATTTGACGTGCCGCGGCCTGGGAGCACAGGAAAATGGACTTTACGTTGATGTCCATATGCTGATCCCAGTTCTCTTCGGTCATCTCCAGCGTCAACTGCGGACGGGTGATGCCGGCATTGTTGACCAGAATGTCAACCGGTCCGAGCTGCTCCTCAACCTCGGCAAACAGGCGCGTGACCTCGTCCGCCCGCTCGACATGGCAGCCGAAGGCGCTCGCCTCTCCCCCCTGACTTGTGATCTCAGCAACCGTCTCTGCCGCGTTTTCGGCCCGGGTCGCCACGCAGGCCAGCCGCGCGCCAGCCTCCGCCAGCTCAATCGCGATAGGTTTGCCAAGGCCGCGGCTGGCGCCGGTTACGACGGTGACTTTTCCAGAAAAAATACCCATGCCCTATTTCTCTCGTGGATGTGCGGCGTTGTACTCGCGGATGGCCTTCAAAATCGCTCCGCCCGCCTTGTCCATCAGTTCCTTCTTGTTGGCTGACACCCGCTCTGCCGAGGTCTCCAGCCGCCGCAGCAATCCCTGTGTGTGCGGCATCACATGCCGCGCCAGGAGCTCATAGCTCTTGCGGGCCAGGTCCGGCGGCGTCCAGTCGTGGACAAAGCACAGCAGCGTGCCGAAACCACCCGAGAGTTCTTGGAGGTGGGTGATTTTTTCCAGCGCGTCTTCGGGCGTGCCGAAAATACCCCCGCCGTGTTCATCCAAGCTCCGCGCCGCCCGATAGCCATCCTCAAACGGCTTGCGTTTTGGCGTGCCGAGGGTGCCGACAATATACTCGTTCTGCCAGTGCTGAAGCCCGTCGGCCACCTCGCGGTAGGCTTGTTCCTTTGAGGAAGACAAATGAAAGGGCATCACAATACGCCAGTCCGCCCGGTCGAGCCGTTGGCCGTGCTCACGGGCTGAGGTTTGGCCCCAGCCCCACTGCGTTGGCAGCGCGGTCAGCCCTTCTTCCAAATACGATGCAATTGACAGCACGCCAACGCCGTACTTGCCCGCCGCTTTCATACCAGCCGGAGAGATCGAGGAGGCAACGGCCACGGGAATCTCATCCTGGAGCGGGCGTAATTGTAAGGCCGCTTCGTGCAGCCTGAACCAGTCGCTCTCCACCGTAATCGGCTCGTCTTCGTTCAGCAGACGCAGGACCACACCCAGCCCCTCATCCATCCGGTCGCGTTGCGTGCTTGGGTCTATGCCCAGCATCACCGCGTCCGATGGCAATGCTCCTGGGCCTACGCCGAGTATAGCCCGGCCACGACTCAGGTGGTCGAGGTGAACGATGCGCTGGGCGATATTAAAAGGATGGTGATACGGCACGGAAATCACTCCGGTCCCCAGCCGGATGCGCTGGGTACGCTCCGCGGCGGCGACCAGAAACATTTCCGGTGAGCCGATGGTTTCCCAGCCGGCCGAGTGATGCTCCCCGACCCAGAACTCATCGAACTGGAGATCATCCAGAAACGCGGCTAGTTCGAGGTCACGCTGAAATTGCAGTGTCGGATGTTCCCCCAGCGGGTGGTGGGGGGCAAGAAAAGCACCGAAGCGAAGGCGTTGACGCATAGTGGCTCCATTCCTCACAGTATTCCGCTGAACTGTACCAAAACCGTTCCGGGGGAACCAGGGACGCGTCCCGCGCTTGGCGCTGAATCGAAAAAGGGGATATAGGAATTTACCATGCTGAAAACAATGATTACCGGCAGTTTGCCGCGCCCGACGTGGCTCGCCCCGCAGAACCAGATCTCATCTGTCTCCCTAAGGCTTGCGACCGACACATTACCCGAGGGCCAGGACGATGCCGTGCGTCTGGCCGTGCTCGATCAGCACGCCGCCGGAGTGGATATTGTCACGGACGGCGAACAGCGCCGGCGACATTATATCTGGGGATTGACCGAGGAACTGAGCGGGATTGATTTCAGCCGTATGGTTCAAAAGGAAACGCGCGGCGGTCGGTATGGAACCAAGGTCGCGGTCGCCCGTGTCACCGGCCCAATCCGACGACCACGCTCTATTTTTCTTGACGCGCTGCGCTTCCTCAAACGTCACACGACCCAGGCGGTGAAAGTCACCCTTCCGGGTCCGATGACCACCGCGGATACCCTGGCGGATGAGTATTATGGAGAGCCGCGGCAGCTCGCCGCGGATTTAGCAGCCGTCCTCAATGATGAGGCATGCGAACTGGCCGAGAACGGCTGTGACATCATTCAGTTTGATGAACCCTGCTTTAATATCTATCTCGATGCGGTTGAGGAGTGGGGTATCGCCACGCTCGAAGCCGCGGCCGAGGGAATCCAGGCAAAGGCTGCGGTCCACATCTGCTACGGCTATGGCGTTCCCCAGGTCCTGGCCTGGAAGACAACGAATACCGATTGGCACCATTATCACCGCACTCTGCCTCTTCTTCGCACCAGTACGATCGGTATGATCTCGATCGAATGTGCGGCCTCTGGTGTCGATCCGTCCGTCCTCGAACTGGCCCAGGGAAAAGACCTGATGGTTGGGGTTATTGATGTGGGGACAGAAGAGATCGAAACTCCCGAAGCCGTTGCGGAACGCATTCGAGCCGCGCTTCCCTATGTCGCGCCGGACAAGCTCTACCCTTGTACGGACTGTGGTATGATCCCTCGCAGCCGCGGAGCGGCCCGCGGAAAAATGAAAGCCCTGGCAGACGGAGCCCGGATCGTCCGCACGGAACTGGCCAGCGAAATGATCGCCGGCATCCCGAGAGTGGGTCGGCCACAATAGCGCCCGGAAGGATTATGCATGGCACGCAGACAAATAAATGGCGTCAGCCTCCATGTTGAAGAGACCGGCTCTGGCGAGCCGATTATTTTTGTCCACGAGTTTGGCGGCGATGCGCGAAGCTGGCAGCCGCAGGTCGAGCATTTCTCTCAGCACTATCGGTGCGTCGTCTATAACGCCCGGGGCTATCCACCCTCGGACGTTCCCGAAGACGAGACGCTCTACGGCCAGCACCTCTCTACTGCTGATCTGAAGGGCGTGCTTGATGCCCTCGATATTGAGCAGGCATTTGTCGTCGGCCTGAGTATGGGAGCCTATACGGGCCTGATGCTCACCATGCAGCACCCCGAGCGAGTCCGTGCGCTCGTGTTTGCCAGTGGTGGTTCGGGCGCGTATCCAGAAACGCGCAAACAGTTCTTAGCCGATACCGCTGCAGTAGCAGAGAAAATATTACAGGCGAACGCGGTCGATGCGGCAGGAATTTCCTCCGGCCCCAGCCGGGTACAGCTTCAGAACAAAAACCCCGCAGTCTGGGAGCAGTTTGCGGCTCACCTGTCTGAACACTCAGCCTTGGGCTCAGCCTATACCCTGCGTCACGTCCAGGCCGAACGGCCCTCGCTGTACGATCTTACCGCTGACCTGCGCGCGGTGACTACGCCGACACTCTTGGTTGTCGGCGATGAAGATGAATCCTGTCTGGATGTCAATCTGTATCTCAAACGCAGCATGCCCTACTCAGGACTCAGCATCTTTCCGAAAAGCGGCCATCTGTTGAACTTGGAAGAGACCGAACGCTTTAATGTTTTGCTCGACGAATTCTTTCAAACGGCCAAAGCCGGGCAGTGGAGTCGACGAGATCCACGCTCGGAGACGGTGAGCGCGTTTGGGCAAAAGACGTAGTACGAGTCGCCGAGGAGAACATTTCTTTGCGGTTCCTCCGCTCCTTTCTTCCAGTCCTACTGGGCAACCCAACCGCCATCGACAACCATTGGGTGGCCGGTCACAAACGACGCCGCATCCGAGCAGAGCCAGACCACAGCTTCGGCAATCTCCTCGGGTTTTCCCAGGCGGCCAATCGGCTCTCTGGCGGTCATCCCGTCTTCTATGCGTGGGTCTATCTCCATGCCGCGTTCGAACATCGGTGTACGGATGACCCCTGGACATACGGCGTTCACGCGAATACCGGATTTGGCATATTCCAATGCCGCGGTTTTGGTCAGTCCGACCACACCGTGCTTTGCGGCCACATACGCAGGTCCACTCCGAAAACCAACCAGACCGGCAACTGAGGCGGTATTGACAATCACACCACTGCCTTGCGTCAGCATATGCTGGAGCTCATACTTCATGCACAGCCACACCCCGGTCAGGTTAATCGCAATCACCCGGTCCCAGTGTTTCAGTGTATACTCTCCGGTCCGAGCCGCAGCTCCCGCAATCCCGGCGTTATTGAATGCGCAGTCAAGCCGCCCATACGTCTCAACCGCTCGTGTAACTAATACCTCGACTTCAGCAGCCTGAGCCACATCGGTTTGAACGAACACCGCGTCGCCCCCGGCGGATTTGATGAGATTGACCGTCTCCTCTCCACCTTCAACAACTACATCGGAAACAACGACCGTCGCGCCTTCGCGGGCGAACGCCAATGACGTAGACCGACCAATACCCGACCCCCCGCCCGTCACCAATGCAATTTTTCCGTCTACTTGCCCTGCCATGATGCTGTATTCCTCCTTGCGCTATGCCAGAGCGTTTCTTCTAGCGTGTTGGAGGCTCTCAATAAAGGGAAGGCATATCTCGCAGGGGTCGCGCTCCTACAGAGAGAGACCGTTTGCGGATGAGCACGCCTGCCGCGAGAAGCGGGGTTTTTCCTCGCGGCCTAGCGACGTTCCAAAAAAAAGATGTTATATTGCCCGGCCTATCGCATAAGGAAGGCAAAGCATTATGCAACAGCGCGGATTTCGGAGCAGCATCACGACCCAAGGACGTCGTATGGCCGGTCCGCGACGTAACTCAGGCGTAGCGACCCGGCTCAAGGATTGAGTGCATGAGCGACCAGATCAAATATCTGCTGGAAGAACGCCAGATGCCCACGGCGTGGTATAACATCAACGCCGATATGCCCGTGCCCCTGATGCCGCCGCTCCACCCGGAAACCAAACAGCCGGTCACGCCCGAGTACCTCGCTTCCTTTACGCCAACAGCGCTCCTCGCTCAGGATGTCAGCCAAGAGCAGTATATTGAGATCCCGGAGCCGGTCCGTGATATTTATAAACTCTGGCGGCCGACTCCTTTTTTTCGGGCTCGTCGCCTGGAGCAGGCGCTCCAGACCCCAGCCCATATCTATTACAAATACGAGGGCGTCAGTCCGGTTGGTTCGCATAAGCCGAACACGGCCGTGGCCCAGGCCTTTTACGCCAAGCAAGAAGGTATCGAGACGCTGACGACGGAAACGGGGGCGGGCCAGTGGGGTACCGCGTTGGCCATGGCCTGCAATATGTTCGGGCTTGGCTGCGAGGTGTATATGGTCCGTATCTCCTACCAGCAAAAGCCCTACCGCCGCCACGTGATTACGACCTATGGCGCCGAGGTGTTTGCCAGTCCGTCCGACCGCACCGAAGTAGGCCGGCGGTTTTTGGCCGACAATCCGGACCATCCCGGCTCATTGGGGCTGGCGGTCTCCGAAGGGATCGAAGCCGCCCAAACGTCCGGGGGGACAAAAAAGTATAGTCTCGGCTCTTTTCTTCCGCACGTGTTACTCCATCAAACCATTATTGGTGAGGAGACCCTGCTGCAAATGGAGATGGCCGGCGAGTATCCGGACATTGTGATCGGCTGTGCTGGCGGGGGCTCGAATTTTGCCGGGTTTGCCTTTCCGTTTGTTCGAGAGAAACTCAAGCACGGCAAGCGCACGCGTATCATCGCGGTCGAGCCGGCCGCCTGCCCGACCTTAACCAAAGGCTCCTTCACCTGGGACTGGGCCGACGCCGGCTGTGTCGCACCGATTTGTCAGATGTATACGCTGGGTCATTCGTTTATGCCGGCCACCATCCATGCCGGCGGGCTGCGCTATCACGGCATGGCTCCGCACGTGAGTGCGCTTTTACACGGTGGCCATATCGAAGCCACCGCGTTTGATCAGCTTGTGACCTTTGAGGCCGGTGTGGCGTTTGCCAGGGCCGAAGGTATCGTGCCGGCGCCCGAGTCCAACCACGCGGTCTGCGCGGCGATGAACGAGGCCGTGCAGTGCCGGGAAAGCGGCGAAAAGAAAGTCATTGCGTTTAATCTAAGCGGCCACGGTCATTTTGATATGAGCGCCTATGCGGACTACCACGCCGGGAAACTCGAACGCTACGAGTATCCGGCCGAAGCGATTGAACGGGCTATGCAGACCGTGCCTGAGGTGACCTTTCCAGGGTGATGCGCGTTACAGGGCGGGTGGGCAGGGTCGTTCGGCGGCTCTCACCATTTCCCCTTCCCCCACGCCAAGCGGCTCAGGAGCCACCCGCGGTTTCCCCTTCCCCCCGCCACCACCGCTTCGAGGGCATCCGGCTCCCAAAACCCAGGGCAAGGTCAAGCCGCAACATCAGCTTGCGTAATCGCGTGCCGGCCAGCCAGCGTCCGAGCCGCGTATACCATTTGGAGAAGTCCTTGTTGTAGGGACACACCCGGATACAAATAGAGCAGTCACTATTCTGGGCGGCCCAATAGCCGAAACATTTCTCCCCATCGACCGTCCATTTCACCACCCCTTTGATGTTGGACTGATTGTAGATTTCGTCCGACGGGGCGTTCGAGGGAATGGCGTTCACCGGACAGCCCTCAGAACACCGCCGACACGTATCGCAAAACTCCTTCACCCCAAACCGAATCGGTCTATCGGGCGCAAGCGGGAGGTTGGTAAAAATTTTGCCGAGCCGGACGCGAGGGCCGAACTCTTTGGTAATTAACAGCCCAAGCCGCCCATACTCACCCAAGCCGGCCTTGATCGCATACGGAATGGCGAGCGCGGTATCGTTCATACTCGCAATCGCACTATAGCCGAGGTTGCGGATGTACTGGGCGAGTGACAAGACAACGAGGGCGTCGTGCGAATACCCAAGGCCGGTGGCCGCCCCGCTGAGGGCAGACGGAACGGTCCGAATCAGGTCGTAGTCCATGGCCTGAGCAACCACAATGACAGACGACAGGCCTTCAGGTATTTCTTGTGGCTTTTCGCGTTTACTCATGTCGCTGAATTTATTCACGTACATCCAGCGTTCGTCGTACTCGGCAATGCCAATCAGGTCTGCACCAAAGGATTTTCCGACCCGTTTTATCTCGGACGCGGCTTGAGCCGGCGTCCCCAGGTCCATCTGCTCTGTGGCCACGTCTCGGTACAAGGTAAACTCGTCGGAAAAGCCTTCTCGACGATCTTGGTCTTGTTTAATTTCGGTGAAGAGGTCGCTGACATGCCAGGCGGCATTGCGAAGCGCATAATCCTTTTGGGTAAAACCATCAACCTTGCGCCAGGTTTTGAGCGGCTCTCTATACGTCTCGTAGAATAACTCGCTCTTCCGGGTCCGAATACGTTCATCCCACCACGAGCGACGAAACACGTCATCTTTTTGGTTGAAGCGCTTGAAGTGAGGTCGGAGGTGGAAGCCTGCCGCTGTATCCGATTCCGAGACCGCGTCGTCTTTCATCGTTGGCATTCAGTCTGCCTCAGCATGGGGAGCTATCCCTCTCGCAATAAGATGTCTGCGTGATTCCGTCAACACTGGAGCAAAGCCTGGGCCTCCACCAGAGCGCGCCGCACGATACCTCCACGGTGGTAGCTTGATCGTCCGTGGGACACTAGTACACTGACGAAGAGATACGATAGTATACCGATCCAGTTCTAATGGTCGTGATCCAGAAGGAGAAGAAGCAATGGCAGAAGTGTTTGATGTCGAGCAGGCGGTCAAAGCTCGCTATTCCGTGGGAGCACAGCAGGAGGAAGCGGCGCTGTGTTGTCCGGTGGACTATAACCCACGCTTTCTCGCGCTCATCCCTGAAGAAATTCTTGCGCGTGACTACGGCTGTGGGGACCCCTCGCAGCACCTCCGGCCCGGCGAAACCGTGCTTGATCTCGGCTCGGGTGCGGGCAAGATCTGTTATATTGCCGCCCAGGTCGTTGGGGCTGAAGGCCGGGTTATCGGCGTTGATATGACGCCGGAGATGTTAGCCCTAGCGGAGAAATATCGTCATTCCATTGGCGAACAACTGGGTTATCACAACGTCGAGTTTCACCGCGGCAGAATCCAGGATTTGCGCACCGACCTCGATGCCGCAGATGTTTATCTGCGCGAGCACCCGGTGGCCTCGTTTGAAGAACTCCAAACCTTTGAGACGGTCATGACCGAACAGCGCGCGCAACGGCCGCTGATTGCCGACGGTTGTGTTGATGTTGTCGTCTCGAACTGCGTGCTCAACTTGGTCCAGGATGCAGACAAACGGCAACTGTTTAGTGAAATCTTTCGGGTAATGCGCCAGGGCGGGCGGACGGTCATCTCTGATATCGTTGCCGACGAACCGGTGCCGGCTCACCTGAAAGCCGACCCCGAATTATGGAGCGGCTGCGTCTCTGGGGCCATGCAGGAAAAGGAATTCATCACAGCGTTCGAAGAAGCCGGTTTCTGCGGCATAGCCGTCCTCAAGCGTGATGAGCAGCCGTGGCAAACGGTCGAAGGAATCGCGTTCCGGTCCATGACCGTGGTTGCCTATAAAGGGGAACCTGGCACTAAGGCGCTCGACTATCAAGCGACCACAGACACGCAGGCGTGCTGTGCGCCAAGTAAATGCTGTTAGCCCAAGGAGTGGATACACAGGCATGCACGTTGCTGAACAATCTTTTCAGCCTTTTACAGAGCGAGTAGGCCAAGAGAAGAGCTTTCCTCTTAAACGGGTCAATCTGGATACTGTTCAGATCAACCTGGGCAAGCTGTGCAACCAGGCCTGCCTCCACTGTCATGTGGACGCCGGTCCGAAACGGACCGAGATCATGGCGCCGCAAACGGCCGAACTGGCACTCGAACTCATCCGCGCGGCCCGGGCTCGGACGGTCGATCTGACCGGCGGCGCGCCCGAGCTGAATCCATCTTTCCGCTTTCTGGTTGAGCAAAACCGCCAGGACGGTCGGCATGTGCTGGACCGCTGTAATTTGACCGTCCTGTTTGAGCCCGGTCAGGAAGACTTGGCCGAGTTTTTGGCCGAACATCAGGTTGAAATCTTTGCCAGCCTGCCCTGTTACTCGGAAGAGAATGTCTCGGCGCAACGCGGCCACGGTGTCTACGAGAAATCCATTGCCGCCCTCCGACAATTGAACGCCCTTGGCTATGGGCGGGCAGGTTCGAGCTTAGTCCTCAATCTTGTCTACAACCCGGTTGGTGCTCACCTGCCGCCACCTCAGAAAAACCTGGAGGCGGATTATAAACGAGAACTCGGCGAACGCTTCGGGCTGACATTTAACAGTCTGCTGACGATTACGAATATGCCCATCGCCCGCTTTGCCCATAGCCTGGAGCGAGATGGCAAGCTGGCCGAATATATGGAGCTGTTGGCCCAGGCCTTTAATCCGGCCACGCTTGAGAGCCTGATGTGTCGCCACTTGGTGAGCGTCTCCTGGGACGGCTATCTGTACGACTGCGATTTTAACCAGATGCTTGATCTGCGGCTGGGCAACGGCACTCCGCTGCGCTTAGGCGAACACTCGGCCGACAGCCTGATCCGGCAGCTCATCGGCCGGGACATCCGTCTGGATGCCCATTGCTATGGCTGCACCGCCGGCGCAGGCAGCTCCTGCGGCGGAGCGCTGTCGGAATAGGGTGCAGTGTTCGGCGGGAATATTCTTTTTCGTTATTCTTTTTCGTTAAGCCAACCCCCTCCAGCGTTCAGACGGAAGCATTTTTTGCGAGCTGTGCCAGCGTCAGCGCGCTCAATTCATGCGCAACGGGATCAGCCTGCGTAGCGAGCCGTCGGGCTACCGCCTGTTGATCCGCAAGCGGCCTGTTCTGACCAAGTTTGAATTTTCCTTCAATGCGTGTGATATCAATCACAAAGCCGACAATGGCCTTGAGCAGCTTTTGCTTAAAGTCCCTCGGGATATCTCCTGGCCATGGTTGTGGCATCCCGGACTCGTAGACGGTGGTAAGCCGGTCAACCAAAGTCGCGAGCCGCTCGCTATCCTCGATAATGCGAGGCACGCCATACACGTGCACCGTTGCATAATTCCAAGTTGGAACAGCCGGCGTCGTCTCGTACCAACTCGGGGAGATATAGGAGTGCGGTCCTTGAAATATAGCGAGCACTTCCTGACTGCCCTCGAAAGTCTGCCATTGCGGGTTGGCCCGCGCCATGTGACCAAGCAGTGTCCCGTGCGCTGAAGTGCTGATGTCAAGAAGGAGTGGAAGATGCGTTGCAAAAGGATGGCCATCTACGGTGTTCACTAACGTGGCAAAGCTGTATTGCTCGATAAAACTCTGGAGCTGTTCGGGGTCTGAAACCACAAATGCTTCTGGGCAGTACATCATTTCTCTCCGGAACGTTGATAATCTTTCGCGTACTCCGGCAGAGCGATACCGGCCCGGAGTTGCGGGTCAGCGACCGGCTGTTGCGGCACCAGGTGCAACGGCAGCTCGCCCGCCCAGCAGTTGAGCTGATAGTCTTCCTCCGCATCCACCGGTGGCCCGGTACGAATTTTTGCCGACACCTCTTCCAGGGGCACTCGGATTACGCTGGTGGCCTTCAGTTCCTGAGCCGAGGGTTCGCGGACGTCAGCCCAGCGTTCGGGCATGACGTGATCGACAATGGCTTTGAGGGCGGTCTGCTTTTCGTTCGGATCGGTGACTTCTGTCGCCTGACCGAGAATCACCACGGAACGATAATTCATCGAATGATGAAAGGCAGAACGGGCCAGCACCAGACCGTCCATCAGGGTAACCGTGACGCAAACCGGCAGACTCTCCCCAATCGTGCGTAGCATCCGGCTCGCAGCCGAACCGTGAATATACAGACGATCCTCAATATGCGCGTAGATCGTGGGAATCACATACGGTTGGCCGTCAACGCTGAAGCCGACATGACAGTACAAGCCTTCCGACAAAATGGCCCCGACGACTGCGGCGTCGTACGACGCGCGCTCCGGCATGCGGCGTAATCGGGTTCGCTCGGTTCTCTCAAACTGCGGCATGGCTATTCACCTTTCTTTTATTGGTGCAGACGTATTCCTCATATACCATATCTCTCGACAGCGCCCTGAGAGAAGCGTTAGAAGAAGATGTAAAAGCACACAGGAGGGGACAGATGAGCCAATTGGAAGATTATGCCAATAAGTACGAGACAATGAAAATGCAGCGTCGCAACGGCATTCTCGAAGTCACCTTTCACGTCAACGACGGGCCGCTGGTCTGGAATGAACCGGCCCACCGCGAAATCGGCCACGCCTGCGTTGATATCGGAGCCGACCCGGAGAATAAAGTTGTTATTCTGGCCGGAACGGGCGACAGCTATTGTGCGGATATCGATTTTGCCAGCTTTGGGGATAGCCTGGGTACGCCACGCGGCTGGGACACCGTGTATTGGGAAGGCAAGCGTCTGCTGATGAATCTGCTCGACATTCCCGTACCGATGATATCCGCAGTCAACGGGCCGGCCCTCATTCATGCCGAGATCCCCGTGCTGTGCGATATCGTGCTGGCGTCCGAGACCGCGGCGTTTCAGGATGCTCCCCATTTTCCAAATGGTATCGTACCGGGTGACGGCGTCCATCTGGTTTGGCCGCTACTTTTGGGGGCCAACCGGGGGCGCTATTTTCTCCTGACCGGGCAAAAGCTGTCCGCCCAGGAGGCGCTCAGCCTTGGGGTGGTGAATGAGGTGCTGCCACCGGATCAACTGTCCGCTCGCGCCTGGGAGCTGGCCGAACAATTGGCCAAACAGCCTCCGCTGACGCTACGGTATGCACGCATCTCCATTACCCATCAGATCAAAAAACTGATGCTTGACGGTCTGGGCTATGGGCTGGCTCTGGAGGGCATGGCCGTTATGGATATGCCGAGGTCCTGAGCGGGGAGCCGTCCGCTGGTGTTGGGGCTCCTACTCTGAGGCAGCCGGCAGCGCCGGCGGCTTGTCCAACTCTCGTTTGTACTGGGCACACTCGGCGGCGTCGGCGGACCCGTGCTCGACCCGGCACTGCCAGTACTGCTCCTCCAGTTCCGCTCGTGTGCCCAATATCCGGGCAAGCTGCGGGTCACGCCTCGACTCGGCAAAAGACAGCGCATACTGAAGCGTTTGGCAGCCCGCGAGGAACATCCCACAGACTGCCAGGCCTCCCCCCATGAGTTGAAGCCGCCACCGCCAACTGGCTCTATTCGTATGAGATCGCATAGTGAAAGAGACCGTGGGATCACTCTCATGTATCTGTATCGAAACAGATGGGAGTCGCAAAGTGCCTGCCTCTTCTCTTGACCCTCTGTGAGGCGTTCGGTAGTCTTCGTCCTCAGAGACTGAAGGAGTCTGAATCATGCGATCCTACCTCGCCGCGGCAGTGCAAATGACCGCGTCCGCCTCAAAAGAAGAGAATCTGGCCAAGGCCGAAACATTTGTACGCCTGGCCGCAGAACGGGGCGCCGCCCTGGTCGTGCTGCCGGAGGTCTTTTCCTGGCGCGGGCGGCATAGAAAAGAGCCCGAACAGGTCGAGCCCATCCCCGGTCCGACCACACACCGCCTACAGGATTTGGCAACCCAACTCGGGGTCCATCTGCTGGCCGGTTCCTTCCTCGAAAAATCGAATGAGGCCCGCGCCTATAATACCAGTCTGCTGATCAGCCCGCAGGGCGACCTCCTGGCCCAGTACCGCAAGATCCACCTCTTTGACGTTGATATCCCAGGTCAGGTCAGCGTCAGAGAGTCCGACAGCATGAAGCCGGGGGAAGAAGTCGTCGTGGCCTCCACGCCGCTCGGCACGGTAGGCCTTTCGGTCTGCTACGATCTCCGTTTCCCTGAACTCTACCGGGGGCTCTCCCGCAAGGGCGCGGAAATCATCTCCGTTCCGTCGGCGTTTACCTTTCCGACCGGCGCGGCCCACTGGGAAGCCTTGCTGCGGGCGCGGGCCATTGAGAACCAGGTGTATATCATTGCCCCGAACCAGATCGGCAAAAACGTGTACGGCTTTGCCGACTATGGCAACTCCATGATTATTGATCCGTGGGGCAAGATTCTTGCCCGAGCGCCCGACCGCGAGTGTTTCATCACTGCCGAGATTGATCTCGATTATCTGGAAAAAGTGAGGAAGGAACTGCCGTGCCTCGCGCATCAGCGGCTCTAGCCCCGGCCCCGGTCAAAGCCTTTTTTCGGGTGGTGACGTCCGAGGAAGCCCGCCGCCAGCTTGCCGCCTTTGCTCCCCAGACCAAAAGCGAACAGATCCCGGTACTCGACGCCTGCGGGCGGACGCTGGCCAAGCCCTTGACCTCGCCGGTCGATCTGCCCCATTTCAACCGAACGAATATGGACGGCTATGCGGTCCGCGCCCAGGATACGTTTGGGGCGTCGGCCAGTCTGCCGGCCTATCTGAAACTCGTTGGGTCAATCGAGATGGGCTCGGAAGCGAAACGTCGGCTCAAGAAGGGCGAGACCATGCGGATTGCGACCGGCGGCATGCTCCCGCCAGGCGCGAACTCCATGGTCATGGTGGAATACACCGAAGAGCTGGGCGACGGGACGGTCGAGGTCTTACGCAGCGTATCACCGTGGGAAAATATTCTCCGCGTTGGCGAGGACATCAAAAAGAAGAAGCCGATCTTTCCTGCCGGCCGCCGTCTGCGCGCCCACGATATCGGCGCGCTTACCGGCGTGGGGATTACCAAAGTGCCGGTCTATAAACGCCCGACCGTAGCGCTGATTTCCACGGGCGATGAAATCATTCCGCCCTCACGCTCCCCCCGCCCCGGCCAGGTCCGGAACGTGAACCAGTATTCTCTCCACGCCATGATTACCGAATGTGGCGGGACTGTGACGGACCTGGGGGTTATCAAAGATGATCCGCAGGCGTTTACCCAGGCGCTCTCCACCGCACTGAAAGCCGCCGACGTCGTGATGGTCTCCGGCGGCAGTTCGGTGGGCATCAAGGACATGGCGCTGGATGTCATCTGTTCCTTTCCGCGCTCGGAACTCTTCTTTCACGGTATTTCCATTGCTCCGGGCAAGCCGACGATCTTTGCCCGCGCCGCTGGCAAGCCGGTCATGGGTCTGCCCGGTCACCCGGTGTCGGCGCTGGTTGTTTTTGCCCTCTTTGGCGCGCCGCTGGTGCGGATGATAGGCGGCGAGTCCGCGGCCACGGCCTTTGTACCGTTGCGCACGGCTCGCGCCCGGCTGGCCCAGAACATTGCCTCCGCCCCTGGACGGGAGGATTACGTCCGGGTCACGCTGCAAAACGCCTCCCCAAATGGAGAGCGAGGCTCGCAGCTCGCCCAGCCGCTGCCGGGGAAATCCGGCGCAATCTTCAGCCTGGTGCAGGCCGACGGCATGGTCTGCATCCCCCATAATGAAGAAGGCCGCGAGGCCGGAGAAGAAGTTGAAGTGATTCTGTTCTAGTGGTTCACCATGCACGACCATCACCCGCCTGGACAGCCCGCCGCCAAGACCGACCGCAAGCGCTATCTCAAAAAGAAATCGCTGGAAGACGCCCTCGATATTTTTCTTGGTGCCGTCCCGCCCAGTCCGAAAACCGAACGGATTCCGGTCGAAAAGGCACTCCACCGCACCACCGCCGAACCCATTTTCGCGGTGCTGTCCGCCCCGCATTACCACGGTGCGGCCATGGACGGCATTGCCGTGCGCGCCGAGGATACGTTCGGCGCCAGTGAGTTTGCTCCGCTGGCGCTCAAGCGGGTCGCAAAAGACGCCCGGCCGCGCCGGAAAAGGAACGGTGCGGCCACCCCGCCTCCGTTTCAGTATGTCGATACCGGCCACCCCATTCCGACCTGGGCCAATGCGGTCGTCATGATCGAGCGGGTGTTTAAGAAAAGCGCCGCCGAGATTGAAATTCGTGATTCCGCCACCCCGTGGCAGCACGTCCGCCTCGTCGGCGAGGACATTGTTGCCACCGAACCGCTGCTGCCGCGCGGCCATAAGCTGAGGCCGTACGATCTGGGCGCGCTGCTGGCCGCCGGTCACACCACCATTCCGGTCATAGCCCCACCGACGGTCGGCATTATCCCGACCGGCTCGGAACTGATCGAACCCGGCGATCCGGCCGAACCGGGCCGGATTATCGAATTCAACTCCCGTGTTGCCGGGGCTTTTGTCGAAGAGTGGGGCGGTACGTCCAAGCGTCTGTCCCGAGTCGTGGACGATCTCAAAACCATTACTCGGGCGCTGGCAAAAGCGGTCAAGCGGCACGACATCGTTATCATCATTGCCGGCTCCTCGGCCGGTGAGCACGATTTTACGCTACGGGCCCTGGAATCGCTGGGCGACATCCTGGTCCACGGCATTGATGTCATGCCCGGTAAGCCCGCAATTCTGGCGGTTCTTGACGGCACGCCGGTCATCGGCCTGCCCGGCTATCCGGTTTCCGCGGTCGTAATCTGTCAGCAGGTCCTGCACAAACTGATCGCCCATTATCTCGGTCGGCCGGCAGAGGAGCCCGCGAAGATCAGGGCGGTCCTGCCCCGCAAGGTCCCATCGCGGCTCGGCCTGGAAGAGTTTGTCCGGGTCAACCTCGGGCAGGTTGGCGATACGATCGTGGCCAACCCCATCGGCCGCGGCGCCGGAGTTATCACCACTATGGTTAAGGCCGACGGAGTGTTGCGTATTCCGTCCTTGGACGAAGGGTTGAACGCGGGCACGGAGGTGCAGGTCGAACTCCTGAGGCCGGCAGAGGAAATCGCCAACACGGTTCTGTTTACCGGCAGCAACGACCTGACCATCGGCGTGCTTGACGATCAACTCCGCGCCCAGCATCCAGGTCTCAAAATATCCGCCAGCAATATCGGTTCACTCGGTGGTCTGGTCGCCCTGAGACGGGGCGAGGCTCATATGGTCGGCACCCACCTGCTTGATCCCGCCAGTGGTGTCTATAATCTGCCCGACCTCAAAAAGCAGCGGCTGCTCACCAAGTCGGTCGTGATGAATCTGGTCATTCGTGAACAGGGCCTGATCGTTCCGAAAGGCAATCCCAAAAAGATCAAGAATCTCAGAGACCTGACGCGCAAGGACGTCACCTTTATCAATCGCCAGCCGGGGGCGGGTACGCGCGTGCTGTTGGACTATAAGCTCGGTAAACTCCGCATCAAACCGGAACGCGTCAAGGGCTACGAACGTGAAGAAACTACCCATATGGCGGTCGCGGTGGCCATCGCCAGCGGTCTTATGGATACCGGTCTTGGCGTCAAATCAGCCGCCAAAGCCCTGGGGCTCGACTTTGTTCCCATTGAGCGCGAGGAGTACGACCTCGTCTTTCAGAAAGACTTCTTCAACGGCGACACAGGCCAGCGGCTCGTTGCCGTCATCCGCTCCGACGCTTTCAAGCGCGCAGTCGAACAACTGGACGGCTACGACACAACCCAGACGGGCAAGATCAAATAAGAGGGGGGTCGCTCGACAGTAGTCGAGGCGGCCGGCTCAACCTTGGTCCACCAGCGCTCGGGCCGCGTGGGCCGCGCCGACCTGGGCCGCCTTGGGATTCAGAATGATACGAACCGGCATATCCTGCAGGAGTTGGCTGAAGCGCCCCTTGTCCGTAAAGGACCGCATAAACCCGCCGGATGTCATCTTGGGCAGCAGCTTGGTCACGATCCCACCGCCAATATACACCCCGCCAACACTCATCACCGTTAAGGCCAGATTGCCGGCTTGAGCCCCGTACAAACTCACGAACAGGTCCACCGCTTCCTCGCAGGTCCGGCACCTGCCGGTGACACCCGCTTCGCCAATGACCGCGGCCGCATCCTCGGCGTGCAGGCGCGCCCGCAGGGTCTCGGCCACAGGCCGCTGTAATACCTGACATAAAAAGTTGAAGATACTCACCAGGCCGGGGCCGGACAGCACACGCTCATAGGACACTCGTCCGTCGTGCTGCTTGCTGAGGAAGTGCAACAGGGATACTTCTTTTTCGTTCCGCGGCGGGAAATCAACATGACCGCCTTCCGTGGCCACGGGCCTATAGCCTTGCCCATCCCAGAACAGAAAGGCCTGCCCCAGGCCGGTTCCGGCCGCAATCACCGCACAGTTGCCGCGTCGAGGTTTTCCCGCATTAAGTGTCAGGATTTCAGCCGCAGGCAGGAATAACGCCCCATAGGCGGTTGCCTCAAGGTCGTTCATGAGCCGGACCCGGCCGCCACCAATGGCCTGACGGATGTCGGGAGTGTCAACTTTCCAGGGCAGATTTGTCGCTTCGACCCTGCCGTCAAGAACTGGACCGGCAATACCAAATGCACCGGCCGCTATGACCGCGTCCACCTCACTGGAGCGAAGAGGGGGCTCGGGGGAAACTTCCCCCGCAAGAAAGTCGGCAATGACGTCCTCCAGCCCGGCATATTGGGCACTTGGAAAAGAAGATTCCCGAACGAGGCGGAGCTCATCTTCTCCCTCAAGCGCATACAGGGCCAGGTTTGTCTTGGTTCCGCCAATATCACCGGCCAGGACATGGGTTGTCATGACGGTTTTAAAGAGTAAATGTGTCCTCTAACCAGCATGTAGATGCTGAACACGTTTACTCTTTCTCTCATGCCGAATTGTTTCCCGCAAACTGTAGGGGCAATTCATGAATTGCCCCTACTCGCGGTGCCCGCCGAACTTGAAGCGCATGGCCGATAAGATTTTCTCGGCAAAGGTATGAGCCTGGCGGGACCGAAAGCGCGCATAGAGCGCTGCTGACAGGACATCGGCGGGAACCGCCTCCTCAACGGCCGTTGCAATCGTCCAGCGGCCTTCGCCTGAATCCTGGACCTCACCGGAGAACTCGGACAGCTCCGGGCTTTCCGCCAGCGCCATAGCCGTCAAATCCAGCAACCAGGAGCCAACCACGCTGCCGCGGCGCCACACCTCGGCAATATCCGGCAGATTCAACTCGTAGTGATAGTCCAGTCCGCTGCCGCGGGCGCTTCGCAGGATATCAAAGCCTTCGGCATAGGCCTGCATCAGCCCGTACTCGATGCCGTTATGGACCATTTTCACAAAATGCCCGGCTCCGGCCGGGCCGCAGTGCAGATAGCCCTCCTCAGCCGTACCGCTCATCTGATCGCGACCCGGCGTTTCTGGAATGTCCCCCTTGCCGGGGGCCAGGGTACGAAAAATCGGATCGAGTCGCCGGACCGATTCTTGTTCCCCGCCGATTGTCAGACAATAGCCGCGCTCGACTCCCCACACCCCACCGCTCGTCCCAACATCCACGTAATGGAGCCCTTTCGGTTTGAGGGCTTCGGCCCGTCGAATGTCGTCCTTAAAATGCGAGTTTCCGCCATCAATAATAATGTCGTCCGCGTCCATTCTCTCGGCTAGGGCGGTTACCGTTTCATCCGTTGCCGCGCCCGCCGGCAGCATGACCCACACGGCGCGGGGCGGCGTGAGCTTTTGGATCAGATCATCGAGTGAAGACGCACCAACCGCCCCGTCCCGCTCGCACTGTTTGACCGTTTGCGCATTCAGATCAAACACCACACACGCATGTCCGCCACGCATGAGGCGGCGGACCATATTGCCACCCATCCGGCCTAAACCAATTACACCGAGTTGCATCGTGTCGGCTCCGTTTCAGAGCGGTGAGGACATATCAAAGTGAGCGCCGTAGGGGCAATTCATGAATTGCCCCTACACCCTGCACCGGATAAGGATGAGACCGCCCAGCACCGTTTCGCTGGGCTGCTAGGATTATTTTGCCGCGGTCCGAACGCCGATCGCGCCGCTTCCGCGCAACCGCTCAAGCTCCCCGGTATCAAAGCCCCAATCGCGCAGGGCCTCTTCCGTATGCTCGCCCGGGCTGGCGGGCGGGCGCTGGATGGCGCTCGGGGTGCGACTGAAGCGCGGCGCCGGAGCTGGCTGCGGGACTCCCTCGACCTCGACAAACGTGCCACGTTCCTGGTTGTGCGGATGGTTGGGCGCATCGGCCATATTGAGAACCGGTGCGTAGCAGATGTCGCTGCCCTCCAGGAGTTCGTTCCACTCCGCCAGGGTCCTGGTCTTAAAAATTGCGGCCAGTTTTTCGGTCAGCGATGGCCACTCGGTCCGGTTGTTCTGGTGGGGCAGCTCTTCTCTCTCCAGCCCGGTCAAACGCAGCAGTTCCGCATAGAATTTGGCTTCAATCGAGCCGATGGAGAGGTACTGACCATCGCTGGTCTCATACACATTGTAGTAATGCGCGCCTGTATCCAGAATGTTTTCTCCACGGTTGTCCGTCCACTTGCCGGCCGCGCGCAGACCGTAGATGGCGGTCATCAGCGACGCCGCGCCATCGATCATGGCCACGTCAATGACTTGACCCTTGCCCGACTTCTGGGTTTCCAGCAGGGCACCGACCACGCCCAGCGCCAGGAAGACTCCGCCGCCGCCAAAGTCACCAACCAGATTCAGGGGCGGCACTGGCGCTTCGCCTTTACGCCCAATCGAATGCAGTGCCCCAATCAGGGCAATATAGTTAATGTCATGACCAACCGCGTTGGCCAGCGGTCCCTCCTGGCCCCAACCGGTCATGCGCCCAAAGACCAGGCGGGGGTTGCGGGCCATACACACCTCGGGGCTGAGTCCCAGCCGTTCCATCACCCCGGGCCGGAAGCCCTCGATGAGCGCGTCAGCCTGCTCGATCAGCTTGAGCGCCGCCTCCGTCCCCTCCTGTTTCTTGAGGTCAATCGCAACCGAGCGGCGCCCGCGCCCGAGCAGGTTGAACTTGGCGTCGGTCGGCACGCCGAGGTCGGCATCTTCGGCCCGGTCTATACGCAGCACCTCCGCTCCCATATCCGAGAGCAGCATCGCACACATTGGAGCAGGCCCGATGCCCGCGAATTCAACAACTTTATATCCAGATAATACGCCCATACTTTCCCCTTCCCAGATTTGTTCAGTAGCGGCCTGAGCGGCCACATAGGCGCCCTACCCATATCACAACTGGCCTTCCCTGGGCAAAGGAGACCGAGGGAGGAATTTCTGTCCTTGACAAATGGTCGTTTGCATCTTCAAATTGTCGGCATTCCAAAGGAGGGAAAGATGACACAGGAAGAAAGCAGTCTTGCAGTCGCCCAGGCGTATGAGGATATGTACAACAACGACATCGAACGCTTTGTCTTTGAGGTCTACACCCCTGACTGCGAAGTGAACGGGGGCTTTATTCGCGGGCACGAACAGCTCATCCAAATTGAACGGCAGGTCCTCCAGGCCGCCCCACAACGAAAGATGCGGGTTGACCGCAAGCACGCAGCCGGAAACGTTGTCGTGGTCGAAGCCGTGCTACTCGACCCGGACCAGGGCGCGAATTGGCAACTGCCCTTCTGCGCCGTACTCACCTGCCGCGATGGGAAAATCGCGACGGACTGGACCTATACGGAATTCTCGAAGTGGCCGGGGCTCCAAATCTAATTATCACACTGACAGATGACATAGTGGCACTTCTCACACAGCTGCATCGGGCGCAGACCGGGATGGGAGATGCTCTGTCTGCTGTCCACAAACTGTGTCGCCGCCTCCAGGTCTATGTCCATCAGCGGGCGCTTGGCGCACTGGATGCAGCCCTCGGTCCGGGTGTTGTTTTCGATACACCACCGCAGCAGAACCGTAGACCGACAGCCAATGGTCCGGGACGACTCCATCCCGAAAAAATGAAATCCGGTACCCTGACGATTGGTGACATAATCCAGCCGCGTTCCCTGGAGATGTTGGGCACTGTTCGGGTCGAGGAAGGCTTTGATCCCGTCCTGTACGACCACCGTATCGTCCGCTTGCGCGGTCCGCTCAAGGTTCAGGCTGTACTGGAAGCCCTTGCAGCCGCCGCCCGCGACCGTCATCCGAATGCCACCGTCCCGTAGGCCCTTCAGCCGCATGGCGTGCCTGATCATCTCGACCGCTTTGGCGGTAAAGGCGAGCAACGGCTCGGCCGTCTGGTCGGTGTGGACACCCTGCTCCATATTCCCCCCTTTGGGCACAGCCCTATCTGCAAGCCCTTATCCTGCCGACGCGCCGGCTGTCAATCTTCGGGCGGATCGGCAGAGAGTTTGACAAGCTTCGGGCAATGCGTACTATACACATTGCAATAAGCATGACCAGCGGGGATATCATTCGGAAGCTCAAGCGAGAGGGGTGGGTAGTGCGGAACACCAAGGGGAGCCACCACCAGTTCGTTCACCCCCAAAAGTCTGGACGGGTGACGGTCAAGCATCCGACAAAGGATATTCCAATCGGGACACTGCGCAACATCTTTCGACAGGCCGACTGGAAATGGGAGGATCGCTGATGCGTTTTCCAATCGTTATCCATAAAGACCGTAATAGCGGCTACGGTGTCACCGTGCCCGATCTACCCGGTTGCTTTTCGGCTGGCGACTCTCTGGACGAAGCCATCGACTCGACACACGAAGCCATTACTTGCCATCTTGAAGGGCTGCTGATGGATGGGGAAACGATTCCCGAGCAAGCACCGCTGGAAGCTCACCGCACCAACAAGGAATTCAGAGGCGGAACCTGGGCACTCGTATCGGTTGATATCTCAAAGCTGTCGAGCAAGGCCAAACGAGTCAATATCACCATACCGGCGCGGGTGCTGGCGATCGTGGACGAAGCTGCCGCCCGCGAAGGAGAAACGCGCTCGGGCTTTCTCGCCCGCGCGGCGCTCAGCTACGTGGAACGACATTCGATCAAACCCTGACCGCCCCTCCAAGAGAAACCTTACTCACCTACTACAGCGATGGCCGCTAACCAAAAGAAACGACGAATACCTCGTCAAAGACAAGGAAGGCTCGGCCGTAACGATCCCTGCTGGTGCGAATCAGGGAAGAAGTATAAACGTTGCCACCTAGACCGAGAGATACAGACTCCGATACAGCCTTGGGAGGCTTCTAAGAAATTCAAGCAAGCGTTTTCCGTCAAGACATGCCTGGTGCCGGAAGCGTGGCAGAACGAGTGTAAGGGCCCAATCTCCAGAGCCCATACCGTGCCAAAATCCGGGAGTCTTGAACAGATCGCGCGGAACGGGCACGTCTACTCCTTTGATCCAAGTCCAGAGAATCTGAGGAAGAACCAGGGTAAACTCGTTCCAAAACTCTTTGGTATTCAGAAGGCTTCGACATTTACGGGATTCTGCGCTCATCATGACAGCGCCATTTTTGCACCTCTGGAGCAGCAACCGTTCTGCGGTACACCGGAGCAATGCTTCTTACTCGGCTATCGCGCCCTAGTCAGGGAGTTTTATACAAAACGTGCTGCAAATAGACTCCGGGGATTATATCGAGACATGGATAAAGGAAAGACTTTCGCGGAACAGGTCCAGATTCAATCGATGGCTCAACTTCACAATATTGGTCTTGAAGCAGCCCTCCGGGACACAGACCACTACAAATCACTATACGATGGACTTCTCGAAAGCCAGGAATACAAAACCGTCCAAGCGTATATCATTGAATTCGAGACTGCACCTCCTGTCATGTGTAGCGGGGCGGTCTATCCCGAGCAAGATTTCGGAGGCGTTGAACTGCAAGATGTTGCAGATATCCGAAATACCCCGGATCTCCTCTGTTTTACTTCATTCCATGGAGGAGAACGTGGTGCCGTGGCGTTCTCCTGGTTAGCGGAGAGCGACCGGACCTGCCGTGCATTCGTTGAGAGTTTGAAGGCAATACCGGATGAGTTCGTAACGGCTGCGTTGTTACGGTTCTTTTTCACACATTGCGAAAACGTTCACATGGAACCTGATTGGTGGAAGAGTCTATCTGATGAAACTCGCAATGCCGTCATCGAACGTATTGCGGTAAGCGCTGATCCCATAAAAGCGCGACCAAAGGCAGTCCTTGCGGATGATGGAGTGGCCTATGAGTCTTGGCTGATAGTAAGTCGACAGCTTGTTCAATAGAGAGCGCCAGTGACGATGCTACCGTTTAGTGTCCACGCTACAACCATGTAAATGGTTCAAGCTTCTTCCTGCTGACACGACTACTGCTGATCTCTAAATGCCACTTTATTCACATCTTAAACGCACGGCCTTCTTTTCCCATTAGCCACACGCCTCCTCTCAGCCTACCTCACTCGCTCAGCGGCCCCTCGGCGGCGAAGCGGCGCAGGACGTTATCGGTAATGCGCGAGACGGTGTTCTCATACTGGTTGTGAGACAAGGCTCCGTCCCAGGCGATAGAACTGGCCGAAAAAACTGCTCCACCCTGGGGGTATTCAAAATACACCATATCGGCCCGGACCCTGGGATTGACGGTGCCGCCCTGTTGCGAGTCGCTCAGCAAGACCTCTTCAATCACATGCTGATAGGAGTCCGAATGGCCGGAGGAGGAGGCTAACACCAGGGCGTGGGCCGGTGTTCCCAGGGAACGTTCGGCCCGGTCCAACTCGAAACCGGCCGCCCCGTAGTTGAGGACCAGGGACTCGAAGTCGCCAATGGCTTCTTCGTCGCTAATCCCCTCAAAAATAAACGCCGCACGCGGATCAAAGCTGTCGGACTTACGCTCGTATGGCGCGCTGTTATCAAAGCCCTGGGTGGTGAAACCGACACCGACCAGGCGCTGGGGTGTTCGGCCCCGGTCCCGCCAGAGGCCGCCGGGTTCGCCGGTGGTGCTGTGGTGGTATTCGCCGGGCCTGGCATGCCAGCTCCGGGTGCCGACCCGGCGTCGAACCTCAACCACGTGGGGGCGACCGGGAGCAAACGAGGTGATCCAGTAAAACCCGTTGCCGCCCAAATACATCAGCCGCCCGCCGGTGTTCAGATAGGTTTCCAAAGCGTCCAGCATCGGCCCGGACCAGTACTCGGGATGGCTGCCGGTGATGATGACCTTGTACGGGGCGAGCAGGTCCAGGCCCTCGGCATGCAGGTCTTCGTCGGTAATCACGTCATAGGCGTGGCCCTTGGCCTCGAGCCAGTCGATCAGGTGCAGGTCCGCGGGAAGCTGATGGGGGCAGTTGAGCGCCCGCATGTGGTAGCGCGGGCGCATATTGATGATGGGCCGCAGACGGCTGGAATAACACACCCCGCTGCCATCGGCATGACTGTCGTACAGGCTCAGCAAGTGGTTCTCTCTGATGTAGTGGTCGTCCGGTGCAAGCTCGCCCTGCTTTCGATTGGGAAACAGTGCCGGCGGCAGGGTGGTGAGTTGCTCGTTGGCATAAGCCAGATAACTGTTGGTCGGGGCCAGGAAGGCAATGTCCGCGGTGGCCCGGCCCCGTGGCGGACGGATAAAAAACGGAATGTGGTCTTCGCCGCCCTCGGTCCGCAGGCGCGCGGCATACACCCCGCTTCGACACTCGACCGGCAGCGTCCAGCTAAAATCGACCTGCCAGCCGGCGTCTTCAAGGTCGTCGTCATGAAAATGAATCGCGCCGTACTCGTGTGGAGTATTGCGGAAATCCGTCTCCTGTCCGCTCCAGTTATAACCGGTCATGGCCCGGGCGGGCATGTTGACCGCTCGGCCGTGTAAACCGTGGGGTGAGGTGTCGATGACGGTGTCGGAGGCAACCTCGGCCGAAAAATCCCAGGCCGCGACGAGATCATCGCCAAAGGCCAGCGGCGAGGCTCCGCGCTGGAGCGAGAGCAACTCGTCCCGACTCAGGGCTCGCCGGAACACCCCCGGGCGGTCGATCTTGCCGTTAAAATGGCGGCCAACGCGGGACTCGCCGTCCTCGCCCGTCTGCCACAGGCCGGCCATCACGCAATCGACCGGAGTCGTGGGGGTGGCCTGGAGTTGGGTCGTGGCCGTTGCGGTCGCCCGGGTCTGGTCCTGTGGCCACGTGCGCAGCGGCTCCTGATACACGGCGATCTGACCGCTGCGAGTGTCAAACGTGGCCGCCACAAAATACCAGTCCACGGAGCGGAGCGGGGTATTGATCCGTACCTGCTCGGTGCGCCCTGACGGGTCAGTCAGCCACACGGCCAAGACCCCACCCTCGTCGAGCACCAGACCATAGCCGCCTTCCGCCTCGGACCACTTGGTGAGAATGCCCTGCACACCTTTTTGTGGGGTTGTGGGATATATCCAGGCGTGCAGGGTGAAGCCGTCGCGCAGACCCAGCAGCGGCGTATCGGGCACGAGAACGTGTGAGCCGGTGTGGATATCCTGGCGACGGCCCGGATACTCGCCGCTGACCGGTGTTGCAACGAGTTCCTCTTTGAAGCCCGGGCCCTTTGGGTTGGGGTCGCCATGGATCAAACGCACAATGTCGGCCTGGTAGGTGGGCTGCATACAGCTCACATGAAATCGAACGGTCTCCCCCGGTGCGACACTGAACTGATCGGCATAACCAACAATTTCCATGCTTCCCTCCTTTGACATGGACGGGCTAGTGCCCGAGTCCCGGAATTTCTTCCAAATGCGGCAAGGGGCGGCCCAGCACGTCGGAGAACAGGGTCAGGACGCGTAGGGTGATACCCCAAATCACTTGGTCCTGAAGACGAATCGCCGGATAGTAGAGCGTCTTGCCGTCCGCAGACAGCTTGAGGTGAGTGGCGTTCTCGGCCTCCCAGGGATGCGACAGCGGCATCCAGTAGGCCGCGGCGACCTCATGATTCAGCGTCAATGTCGGAATGGTTGGTCCCAGATAATAGACCGCAGGAAACAGGGCCAGGGGCTGTTCCCGTCCGCTCAGCCAGATGGAGAGGGGGGCAAGCGACCCCAGACGGTGGGCCGGGTCCAGGTGCAGGCCAACTTCTTCGCGCGTTTCACGCTCGGCCGTGACGCGAAGGTCGGCATCCTCGGGAGAATAGCGTCCACCCGGAAGGGCCATATGGCTCGACCAGGGATCGCCCGATTTTTCGGCTCGCCGGATCACGCACAGCTCGGGATTGTCCTCCGGCCCCGCGAGTATCAGGGCTACCGCGGCACAACTGCGATCAGCATTGAGACGACCGGGCGTAGGCTGACGAGCGGCCAAAGGGGAAACGTGTCCAACTTTCTCAGAGGAGATTTGAAGGACACGTTCCCTCTTCAGGGCGTTCCGTATTGTTTCGACGCTCAACACAATGAACCTCCGCGGCCTTGCATCATCAGCCTAAAACATCCTTATCTTAAAACAGGGCTAGCGGGTTGAGCGGCGAGCCCGTTCCGCCAGGGACCCGCAGGGGCGCGGCCACAAAGAGAAAGGTCCAGCGCTGGCGTGCCTGCGCTTCGCGGGCCAGGTCTTCGAGGTTCAGGTTATCCAACAGCGGCATGCCCAGGGCGACCACGGCCAGGCGATGAATAGGAAACGGCATACCCTCAATCTCGGACGGGAAGACTTCATTCGTGCCGTCGGAGCCAACCGTTGCCACGTCGCGCGCCTTGAGCCAGGGGACGACCGCAACGTGCAGGCCTGCAGCCCCCTGGGTGAGGTCCCAGGAGCCGACCTCCCGGTATCGTTTGTACAGTCCGGTACGCACCAGCAGTACATCGCCGCTCTCGATCTGTATGCCGGTCTTTTGCTCCCAGGCTTCCAGGTCTTCGACGCGGACCGCGGTACTCGGTTCGAGATAAGGCACATCCTTTAACCAGGGGATATCCACCAGGATACCGCGGGTGAAAATCCCTTGGTGCATGGTCTGTACGCCGAGTTGCTCCGAGCCCGAAGGTTTGACCGCCGAACGCGGGAAGCCATTGTACATCTTGCCCTGATGGAAAATATGACACAGCGCATCCACATGCGAATGGGCAAAGCCGTGATACCGGATCGTATAGATATCCTCGGCAAAGACGTTGCCGTCGTCATCATGCACCAGGAGGCTATGCTCAAGCGGGAACTCATTATTGGTGCCGGCCTCTTTCGCCAGGTCAAAGGCCAGAGAAACCGAGACGCCCTCGGTCACCAGCGTGGCGGCCTGACGCCGTTTCTTGGAGGTAATCAGATTGAGCGTGCCGAGCTGATCGTCCTCTCCCCAGCGTCCCCAATTCGAGAGGCTGGCCATCCACTGCTCCAGCGTCGCCGCCGTGAGCTGGGGGAGGGGGTCTGCCGCACGAGCGACGCTTGGACGTTCCAGCATGAGAGTAGTCACGAGGATCATGCTTACCGGCAATGCCATGGCTCGATATTTCATCACTCCCCTCCTCGCTGGCATGTGTACTCGGGATGAGACCGAAGAGCAAGACAAGAAAGGGGCGTGCGCGACGGAATCCGACGCCGCTGGAGCCTTTTGTATCGATCCGGCCACAGATAAGTATGGACGGGATGGATGAGAGGGACAAAAGGAGCCACAAAACATGCCACGCCTGAGTAAGCTGAGTCGCTCAATCAAAGGAAAAATTGCGCTGGTGACCGGGGCCGCCAGCGGCATGGGACGGGCAACCGCCCATCTCTTTGCAGACGAAGAGGCTCAGGTTGCCGTTTTGGACAGAAACACGGAAGGCGTTGCCCGAGTCGTCGAGGAGATTGCCCAAGCCGGTGGAACGGCCATGGGGTGGACCCTGGACCTCGCCAACGCTGCGGAGATCGAACCGACGCTGACCCGGATCGTCGAACATTTCGGCGGGCTCGACATTCTGGTCAATAATGCCGGTATCGATGCCTCCGCCCGTATTCAGAGCAGCCGATACGAAGAGGTCTGGGAGCGCTGTTTCAGTGTGAATCTGACGGCCCACCAGCGTCTCATTCGCGCCGCCCTGCCGCATCTCACGAAAAGCGGGGCCGGCCGGATCGTGAATATCGCTTCGACCGAAGCGGTCGGCGGCAGCGCCTTTGCCAGCCCCTATACTGCGGCGAAGCATGGCGTTATGGGCCTCACCAGGGCGCTGGCGGTGGAACTGGCGACCCAGGGTGTCACCGTCAACTGCATTTGTCCGGGCGCGATTCATACCGGCCTGACCGCCGCCATCCCGGACAAGGCAAAAGACATCTTTGCCCGCCGGCGCGTGCCGCTCAGGCGTTACGGCGACCCGGAAGAAGTCGCCCACGCAACCCTGAGCCTCGTCCTGCCGGCCGCGTCATACATCAACGGAGCCACGCTGGTTGTTGACGGCGGCTTTACGATTCAAAATAACGGCGGTGCGTTGAGCCGGTGAGGTACACTCTCGCTCCCCCGATCGACGGTCCACGCCCTCACATATCATTTGGGCAGTCAAGGTCGGAAAGGCGAAGACCTACGGGGCCCACTTCATGCGGAGTTTGCGTTCATTCATGGCACAGTCACGCAGGTACAAATTAATGAGGCTTTGATATGGAATGCCTACTTCCTCGGCCAGAGACTTAAAGTAGGCAATCGTGTCCCGGTCCAGTCGCATGGTCACTGGCTGTTTGAGATGCTTGAGGTACGGGTTTTTCCGCCCCTTCATTTTTGAGAAGTCATAATGGTCTCTCATGTCTGTCGCCTCCAGTAATCCTGCTCCTCAGCTCTGTCAGCCTTTCTTGCAGAGATGATGCGTATCGTCGTCTCACTTTCGAGGAAACAATGGCAGACAACGAGAACCCGCAGCTTGAAGCTCATCCCAAGCAGGATAAAACGATCTTCCTCTTCGGAATGATCCGGATCAAAAAACTGGATCGCGTTCTCATCGAAGAAAGCCGTTCGGGCTTCCTCAAAGGCGACCCCATGCTTTCTGATGTTTCCCTTGTTTTTCCGCCCATCCCACTCAAACCGCAACTCATCCATATGTACACTGTACATATTGTATCTGGAGAATCAAGGTAAACTCGGGAGAGCGGGTTTCTCCCAGGACCAGCTTTTTCTATTCCGCCAGAGCCCGCCGCGCGGCCAGATGCTTCACCTGACCGGCCACCACACGCACCTTGCGCGGACCGGCCATCCACATGCTGCCAATGGAGATAAAGGCAAACGCCAGCGCAATCCAGAAGGCAACCGTATAACTCCCGGTGCGGTCAAAGAGCAGACCGGTCACCCAGGGCCCGGTCCCGCCGCCCAGACTGCCGGCAATGGTCAGCGTGCCGTAGATGCGGCCGTACTGTTTGCCCTGAAAAATCTCGGCTGGGATGGCTCCGAACACCGAGACAGTCCCGTAGCCCAATACGCCCTGGGCCGCGACCATGGCGTATAACAGCACCAGACTGGGCTGCTCAGGCATGCCGAGCAGGATGACGTAGCACAGGACAAAACCCATCATGCTGATAGTCCAGACCCATTCACGTCCGATTCGGTCGGAGAGCAGGCCCAGCCCAATCTGACCGCCACAGGAGGTCAGTCCAACCAAGCCCAGGGCAAAGGCCGCCGCCTCGGATGAAAAGCCGCTATCGGTCAGGTATTTGGTTTGATGCACCTGGATGGCGTACCAGGCGTACAGACTGCTGAAGAAAGCGGCGCCCAGCCACCAGAAACGGGAGGTGCGTATGGCGCGGGCCAGGGTCCAATCCGTTGCGGCCCAGGCGTGGTCCACGATATTGTCAGCCGGGCGCTGCGCACCGTGAGCAGCGTGCGGGGCGTGGTCTCCGTCGGGTGCCAAGCCGAGGTCCTCGGGCCGCCGGCGTTGCAGGATCACGTTCAACGGAAACACGATCACTATCAGGGTCCCAGCCACCACCCAACACGCCTCACGCCAGCCGGCCTGGTCAATAATGCTTTGGATCCACGGAAAGAGCAGAATGGAACCGACACCCACCCCGGAAAAGGCAATCCCCAGGGCCAGGCCACGGCGCCGTACAAACCAGTAGGGTAAAAACAGGGAGTGACCGAGATAGCTGATGGAGGTACTCGCGCCACCAACCAGGATGCCGAAGGTGAGATACAGGTGCCACGGCTGAGAAACCAGGGTAATCGCCACCATGCCGCTGCTGACCAGCACCGCACCCAGCGGGATAACCAGGCGCGGTCCCCAGCGATCCATGAGCATACCGACCATGGGAGCGTACACGGTTGCCGCCAGAAAACCGCAAGAAAAGGCCGCGGCCGTACTGCCCCGGTCCCAACCGAATTCCTCCAGAATGGGCGGAAACAACAAGGAAAAGGTCGTGCGCGTGTTCACGCCAATGGCCAGCGTAATAAAGGCCACGGCCACCACCGCCCAACCATAATAAAAGGGAAATTCTTTTTGCCGCATCGGATAGTGTCGTGATGACAGATGTAGAGGCGCACCTTATACAAAGTCGGCGGCTTTGTCTGTGGCCGCCCGCCCATTGTCTTCCGTCCTCGGAGCTATTACCCTCGCCCCATCAGGCGGCTGTTCACGAGGGCGGCCACACACAAGGAGGGAGCGTATGGAATTCGAAACCTTGGCCAGCGGCTACGGACTCGTTGAGGGGCCACGGACCGATGAGCAGAATCGGCTCTATTACAGCGATGTGCGCGGCGGCGGTGTCTTCCGGCGCAGCCCCAACGGCGAGATTGAAACCTTAATAGCGGATCGGAAGTTTGTTGGCGGCATCGCCTTGAACGCGGGCGGCGGCATCCTGGTGACGGGTCTGTCTCTGGCGCACTGGGATGAGCAGTCCGGCGCGCTGCGGGATATCTTTGCCGAATGGCAGGGAAAGCCGCTGTTCGGCCTGAACGACCTCACCATGGATGACCAGGGCAGTATCTGGGTCGGTTCGTTTGGCTGCGATATTCATACCTTTGATTTCAAGAGTACGCCGCCACCGGGCTCGCTCTTCCGCATTGACCCGCCGGGCCAGGTGACGCACCTCTGGGAGGGGGTCGAGGTGACCAACGGCCTGGGCTTCAGTCCGGACCGCAAGCTGCTCTACCACTGTGATTCCACCACCAAGGCCGTCTGGGCCTATGAGGTGCGGGCCGACCGCACGGTCAGTGACCGCCAACTGTTCGCGCAGCTCCCCGAGGGCATGCCCGACGGCATGACCGTTGATGTCGAAGGCGGAGTGTGGGTCGCCACGGTGGCCGGGCGGGGTGAAATCGTACGCTTCAAGCCGGACGGCACGGTCGATCAACGCATTAAGGTGCCGGCCAAAACGGTCACCAGCGTGGCCTTTGGCGGGCCCGACATGTCGGACCTGTACGTGGTCACCGCCAACAACGATCAACGCGAGCTCAAGGGCAGCGTCTTTCGGACGCGTTCGGATATCCCTGGGCTGCCCGTACCCCAGGCACGCTTCTAAGGAGGAACCCATGTTAAAGTTTATGGGCGCTGTTCGGCGTCTGGAGCATGTTTCGCATGACGAGTTGGTGCACGTCTGGGAGCATGTGCACGCCCCGCACGTTGTTTCGCTGGTCAAGCCGGAACGCTATCGCATCACCTTCTTTGATCCGCCCTCGGACGGTGCCGATGCGGACAGCCGTCCGCCGGACGGTATGGCCGAGTTGTGGTTCCGGGACAGGGAACATTTTGAGACTACGATCGGCCAGCAGGCCCCACCCAATATCGACGCCGACAAATTCAGCACCTATGCCACCATACAGCCGGGCTGCAATCTGTTTGTGACCGAGCATCTCAACGTTGACGGGCCGACGACCCGCGACACCACCAAGCTCGTCTTCTTTATCAAGCGACGCCAGGGCATTGAGCGCGCCCATCTGGACGACTACTGGCTGAACGTCCATGTGCCGAACGTTGTCGCGGCCATCAATAATACGCCGGACGCGGTGCGTTATTCCGTGGACCTGGTTGCCCTGGACGATGCTAAGCGAGAGCGCGCCTACGACGGTGTGGCGCAAATCTGCATCGATCACCCCAACGCCACCTTCGCCGACATCCAGGGCTATGAGCCGGACGGTTTCGGCGAGCTGGTCGAGCCCATGCTGGTATGCAGCGGGCACGAGGTGCGTATTGTGGGCTGATGGCCCTCAGTAATATGAGATGGTCCTGCTTGTTGTCAGGAGCGGGGTAATCCAGCAAAGGGATCGGTTGCCGGGACGCCGAGCGGCATAAAGTGGCGCAGGTTGCGCGTCAGGATCGTCAGGCCATGGCTTTCGGCTGTAGCCGCGATGGCGATATCGGCAAAGCCAGGAGCATGACCCGCCGCTCGCGCCTTATCTGTCAGTTCCCCCGCCAGCCGGGCTGCGGCAGCATCAAATGCCAGCACGCGACTGCCATAGAGACGGAGCACAAGTTGGAGCCAGTCCTCAATGGCAGCAGCCCTGGCGGCGGACCTGGTCCGTTTCAGCTTGGCCACCCCGTCGGCAATCTCGGCCACGGTGACGACCGACAGGAAAAGCCTGCTCGAATGCGTCTCCATCCAGTCGATCAATGTCGTGGACCGACCCACCCGGCCGGGAGCCCCAACCGACAGTACATTGGTATCGACCAGGTACAAGAATCGTTCCTAGAGTGCCGCGTCCCGTGACGGGCTCATGTCACGCGGCGGCAGGTCCCCGTCCTCCAGTGGTGCAGAGAGCAGCAATCGGCCAAAGGACGGCACTTTGCAGAGACGATTCCACTCATCGATTCCAAGGATGACGGCCCGAGGTTTGCCGTAGCGAGTGATGATCGTCGTCTCTCCATGGGCCGCACCTTCTACCAGCGCTGAGAGTCTAGCCTTTGCGTCGCGTAATTGAACCTCGTGCATCATATCCCTCAAGGTGAACCACTACGGCTACAATAGACCGTAGTGCCTTGTGGGACAATGACCTTACAGGCGTATGCAGCGGGCACGAGGTACGTATTGTGGACTAATTGGTGTCGGGAACGATAGTCTCAGTTCTTATCCGCGAGAAGCGCCTTGAGCTTGGCCTCCGTCAAGCCGCTCGCGGATGCCTCCTCTCCCAAAGCGTCCATCGTCATCGTCAGACGTTCCCAGGCAGCGCCGCGAAGGCGCTCATAGTGTTGCACCGACATCATCACGCCGACCGCTCTGCCTTTCCTGGTCACACGCACGGGCGCCCTCTGCACGGCATCCAGCAAATAGCTAAAGCGGTTCTTGGCGTCCCTGGCAGCCATTTCTTTCATGAGAGCTGTAATAGCTACTATGGCCTCTTCTCATAATGAGGATTTATATCCCGGTTTTGTATCAGATGGTCCCGGTCAGCCGTCCTTATGAGCCAAGCAATGCACGCTTGACCGCCTCCGGCTCCCTTTCGAGCACACGCAGCAGGGTAGCGGCCGGGCCGCTGACCCGCCGTGTCCCCTGTTCCCATTTCCGGTAGCCGGACAGGCTCATGCCCATCAGTGGTGCCATCTGAGCTTGCGTCAGGTTCGCCTGCTTCCGAACCTCGCGTGGGGTAAACGCGCCAGCAGCTTCCTCGGCGCCATTTACCTCGCCGCTTCGGTGATCCTCCTTAACTGACGACACCCCCTAACAGCTCTCGGTCATTCATACCCGCCTCGCGGTTCAAGACCAGTATGGATAGACCACTATGTTAGGCGAACAGTCTGATGGGGATAGTTTATTGACAATATATCTTTATCAGTAATAGTATAGCGTCTTCCAGACGTGATTTATAAGCAAAACTATATCTATAAGACATTGTAAAAGAGAACATAAACATTCGTCATCAGCGGACGAACGCGTGGGCTCGAAGCCGAGAGGAGAACACGATGCCTGAGAGGGAGCTGGGGAGAGGGCGGACTGCCCCATTTTTTCTGGTCATAAGCTTCAAAGTGAGACATTACCTCACGGTTGTGCAGTTGACACGGCCCGGCACCCCGCCGGGACTCTCGACGTGAAGAGGAGACGCGGATGATGCAGCGTTACCGGATATGTCTGGACGGCCGGCGACCGCTGATTATGCACAATAGTCAAGCGGGCCTCGACAAACGCTCCCCGGCCAACAAGGAGAAGGACGAGATTGCCAAGAGGCGCGGCCGTGATCGCACCATTCATGATGAGGAGCGGTTGCAGGAATTGGAGTGTCAGACGAGCCTGTGGCTCGATAAGAGCGGCATCCCGACAATCCCCGCCGCAGCGCTGCGCTCATGCATCGAGACGGCGGCCCGCAAGCTCAAGCAGGGGCCGCAGGTGAGAGAAGGCTTGTTGGTCGAGGAGATTGAAGAATTCTCCTATGACCGCACCCTCGGGACCACAATGGAAGAACTGGGCAAGACCGTGCAGTTCACTACCAATGTGGTCATTCAACGTAACCGCATTCCGCGCACGCGCGCCAAGTTTGACGAGTGGGGCGTGACGTTTGTGGTAGAGGCGGACGACGAGTTAGTAGACGCCTCTCAACTGGAACAGTGGCTGACCATCGCGGGGCGCCGCATCGGGCTCGGGGATTGGCGGCCGGAGAAGTCCGGAGATTTTGGCCGGTTTGCGCTGGTGAGTATTGCACCAGTCAACGGTTCTGGGCGGGGCGGGGCGAGGCAAGGCGCGGCAGGGGCATGGCATGGCGAAACAGGGCCAGGCAAGGCAGGGCAAGGCAAACAAAACGGACGCGAGAGGAGGACGGCATGAGGAAATACCAGCAGATCATCGGTGGAGTCGTGGGGGGCGTCCTGTGGCTCGGGTTGAGTGGACATGTGTGGGCGCATACGCAGGCGCTGCCGGGGTGTAGAGGGCTGCCGGATAACGACTTTTTTGGCACCGCCAGTGCACCAGAGGCGACTTTTGCAATTACCCCAGGATCGGGCGTGGCCACGATCACCCCCATGCTGAATACTGATGATGATGAAAGCAAACGAGGCACAGGGGAGAGTGGGGAGGGAAACACACGTTATCGCTACACCAAGATTACCGTCCCGCAGTTAGCTGCGGGAGAATTGCGGGTATTTTCCACTGATGGGGCACCGGTCGATGCGGTGCTGTGCTACGGTTCCAGTGAACGCGCTCGCTACAAAACGACCTATACGTCCGACCATATCGCCGAGGAAAGTGCGGCGAAGAAAGCCTTTGACGCAGCTGATGCTGCCGTCAAGGCGGCGACAGATGCTGCGGCCCTCAGAGATAGGACGACGAATCCAAATCCCAGCCAGGCCGAGGACAATGCCCGCACAGCGTTGCGGACGGCTGCCACGGCCCTCGATAACGCCTCAAAAGCCCTGGAGAGTGCTGATAGGGGGGAACGGGCAACTGCTCCCGCCGACAGAAGGGGACTTGCGGGGACCATGCAGACAAACGCGGAAACGGTTAAGGGCCAAGGGACGACTTCTTCCACTAACGCCAAGGACAATACCCCGGATATGGAAATCAGCGACCTGGGAACCATCAACTCGAACCGTGACGGTGGAACGGGGGTGGCTGGCTGGTTGGCAGAGGCAGCGGCTACTTTGGTAGCGGAAGCAATCAGCGAAGACCCTCATGAAGGCTTAGAACTTCGGGCCACAGTTAACTCCGGGGAAGGCGAGTATATTCTTGTGACCGTCCAATCGGACCCAGATACACCGACGCTGAATTCCCTCCGGCCCAACATCGACGGGAATCCAAACTTACCCGCCCCCGATTTGGTTGTTCAGTTCCATGGAGTCCTCTCGGACGCCCTGCCGGGCCGACAGGGCGACATCAGCAGCCGGGGAGCCGTGGTCTCCCATAGTCTGACCGTCACCGCCCCCGGACTGCTGACCCTGAAGACCACAGGCCAAACGGATACAAAAGGGACGCTTGTCGGAGCAACGGGTCCTGTCGCTAATCGCATGAATATCGTGGCGGAGGACGGAGGCACGAGCGGCAATTTCGTAATGGCCGTACCAATATTGCAACAGGATACCGCCTATACCCTGCGAGTCGCGGGCCAAGAAGACCATATCACTGGTCGTTACACCCTGGATGTGGCATTCGCAGTTGCCATGTTTACTGCTGGAATCACCGATGTGACGGTCGAGCCTGCGCCCGCTTGGACTGGAACCGTCCTGGATGATGACACGGAGTTGTCGATTGCACGTCGGTCTGAAGACAATAATCAAGCGGATCAGGACGTATTTGTCTTTACACCCGGCAAGGCTGGCTGGCTAACCGTCAGAGGGGTAGATGGTGCCACAACGCCGATTGCCCAAACACAAGGAGCGCTCTATGGGGCACGCGGCCAGATTGCGACAGATACGCGCACACCCCATTTCCGGTTTGCTGTGCCCGTACAAGCGGACATGCCGCATTTGGTCCACGTGACCAGCACTAAAGATGGGAGCTACGGGATCAGTTTCCGTTTCGATGCCGTCGTGGACGGGACTGATACCAGTGTCCAGCCGACACGTATTCTGACGGGGCAAACCATCGACCCTCAAGGTACCAACGCCGAAAAAGACCGCAATCGGTATCTGTTCGAGGTCACCTCCGCAGGGGCGCTATATCTTCAGAGTACCGGTGGGATCGACGTGAAGGCCACGCTGTATGGACCAGACGGTACTCCTATCCAATTGAATGATAATGGCGGGTCCGACAACAATTTCCGCATTGCGGCCAATGTGACCCCTGGCCTTTATCTGCTGGAAGTCGAGGGACAAACCGGCACGACGGAAGGGAGCTATGATCTGACCGCCAACTTTGCCGAGGATGTCACCGTCGAGGAGCCCACGACCCGACCGCCGGTTACGGACACCGACACGGACACCGATACCGAAATCGACCCCGACCCCCACGGCGTCTTGGAAGAACCCGGCCACGACGACATCCGCAGTGGGGTGGTGATGGTGCGCGGGTGGGTCTGTCAGGATGATGGCAATGGCGTACGGATCGAGATTCGTGACCAACGCCGCAACCGTCTGGCGGTTCCCGCGTTCATCGTGCCCTATGGCTCGCCACGCGCCGATGTGACACGCGCCGAGGAATGTAACCCGAAACCGGACCACGGTTTTGGCTTTGGCGGTACCTTCAATTTGAATCATTTGGACGCGGGTCTCTATAACGTCCGGGCTTTTGTGGGCCGCCAGCAAATCGGCTGGGAAGCCGATGATGGAACCTTCACCCCGGACACGAACCTCATGGAAGTGATCCGTATTTCTGATGAGGAGTTTCTGGAGGACGTGGAGAGTGAACGGGTGCGGGTGGAGGATTTTCCTGAACCGGGCACCACGGTCATTCTGCAATGGCACCAAGCTTCGCAGAACTTCCAGATTGTGGATGTTGAATAACGACCAGCGCGCGGGCGGTTGGACGACCGCCCGCGCGCCCATGACGGAAAGAGAAATGGTTGAGGTCCTAAAGGAATAGCGCCTACTTTGTGCAGAATGGAAGGGAAATCTATATACTATTTTTGGCGGGCAGACCCTATTCGTTTGGGCCGTCTCCGTCAATCCCGTGGGGAACTGGGAAAAGATAGGTTGAATCCGTCCCACCCCCTCCCACGACCCAAACGCAGCCACTCCCCCCATTCAAACGCCACCACTCAAATCACCCCGAATGGCTGCGCTTGAGCCCGAGTGACCGAATTCAGCCAGTACCGGAATGAACGCTCTATGCCACAAGATTTTGATCGGGATACGGCACCAGACCTGTCCGGGGACGGCTGGCCGGAGAAGTTCGCCACGGCGACCGTCCGCCGTGGCAGGCCGCCGGTCGCCAAACCGACAGTGTCAACGACTATCCGTCTGTCGCAGGACGTGATCGATTACTTCAAGGCCGGTGGTCGTGGATGGCAGACACGGATTGACCAGGCGCTCCGTGAGTGGATCGGGAAAGATGACGCCGGATGACGAAGGCAGGCTTACCATGAGCGGATACGATAAACCCCTCACCCCACGACAAATCGCGGCCACGGAGGATGAGGACATCGACTTCAGCGATATTCCCGAGTTGGACGAGACCTTCTGGCAGCAGGCGGAACTTGTCGAACCCGAAGGTTCGCTTGCTTCCGAACCTCGCGCGGAGTCACAACAGTGTGAAGAATGGCAGGACCATTGCCCTTTGCGTGGGCGAGGGCCTCATTAAGAGACTGGATCAGATCGTCGCCAAACGTGCTCATTCTGCCATTTGATGAGGGGTAAGGTTAAAATTCAGGAACTCCTGGCGCGGTCGCAATCTTTGTGACTCGCTCTTCTTTGTCGTAGGAGACCGAGATCGTGAACTTTTCGCCTGTAAATCCTTCCACCGGTGTCCCAATGATCTCCCAGGCTCCTAGTGTCAAGACATCCATGACTGCATGGCCGACCGCCCGGCCCGTGGAGGGCTGGTTCCCGCGTTGTAGATGCAAGGTATCCGTCCGGCCCGTCTCCGTAGCATAGGTCTGTGTCGGTTGTCCCAAATGTAACAAGACTTCATCGCGGGCCTGCCCGACCCGCAATGCGCCGGTATTCGGGTCAGGCCGTCCAGACATGGCCATCCCGACCGAACAGCCGTGCAGGACAAGCAGGAGTCCGATCAGTCCGAGATATTTCCATCTTCTCATGCAGTTCCCTCTCCGATGCAAGATGGGCGTAAAAATGCAGAAGAGAAAATAGGTTGTCAAGAACGGTCGAGAATCAGGGGCTTAAACTAAGGAATCCCGTAAGAAAAAGATTTCAAACTGAACCACTACCCGATCAGATTTCCTCTTGCCTCATCCGCCCGTCTCTTATATTTCTAATTTTTTCACAGTAGGAGGACGGACTATGCATTTCATGTGGTTTACGGAACGTGCGTATCACTACGACCCGGAGGAACATCCTGAGCAATACCGCGACCTCGAAAACGAGATCATTCGCAAACGCAGCTTTTTCGGCACGCCGAACAGCTTTTTTGACCGCAAGCACGGCGTGCGGCTGCTCAACCAGTATCTCGATGAGAAGATCTACACCGACCAGGAGCTGATGAACTTTGACGGCATCATGCTCAACGAGCACCATGCCAACCCCTTCTGCCTGGGCGCAGTCATGGATGTCGAAGCCTCGGTCCTGGCCAAGTCGACCAGCCGGGTCAAAATGGCTCTGCTCGGCAACCCGGTTCCCACTGTCTCGAACGCCCTCCGGCTGTCCGAAGAGCTGGCCATGATCGACCTGATCTCCAATGGCCGCCTGATCTCCGGCTGGGTTCGTGGCGCGGGCAGCGAACAGCTTGCCAATAATGCCAACCCGGCCTTTAATCGCGAATACTTTGAAGAGGGCATCGACTTTATCGTCCAGTCGTGGACCAAGCCCGGTCCGTTCCGGTATGAGGGCAAACACTTCCACTTCCGGCACGTCAATCCCTGGGTGCTACCCGTCCAGGAGCCCCATCCACCGTTCTGGATTCCCGGCCTCATCAGCCCGGAAACCGTGTCCTGGTGCGCCAAGAACCGTTACCCCTACGTGGCGCTCGCCACCCGGCTCGAACCCACCCTGGAACTGTGGGACTTCTACAACCAGGCCGCGGCCCGTGAGGGCTATCAGGCCGGCCCGGAGAATTTCGGCTATCTGCAACCGGTCATGGTCTCCGATAGCCAGGAGCGCGCGGAAGAAATGGGTAAGCGTATTCTGTACGGTGGCGCCTTTGCCCACTTTGCCCGGCCCGAGTGGATGTTCCCGCCGGGCTATAACTCGAAGGCGGCGACCCGCCGGCTGGCCCGGACGAACTTCGGCGTCAATGCCTCTGCCGGACCGCTGTACGGTGAGGGCGGGGAAACGACGGTCGAAGAGATCGAGGCCGTCAAAAAGACCATTTACGACAGCTATCCCGGTGTCCTCAAGGACATGGTCATGATCGCGGGTACGCCCGACGACGTGATTCCGAAGCTCAAGAAAATCCAGGATATCCTGCGTCCGGGCATCTTCTCTTTCTGGCTGGACGGCCCGGTCCCGGCCAAGGATCGGATGCGCTGTCTGGAGCTGATCAACCGCGACGTCATTCCGGCCATGCGCGAGCACGGCAAGACGCTGGGGCTGGTTGATCCGTTTGAGAAAAAACCCGGCTCGCGGCCCCTGGCCAACGGTAGGCCCGAGCCCGTCAGCGACGCCGAGGCGTTGGCCGAGTTGGAGGCCGCGTAGAGGGAGTGACCTGGTCGTGCGACTTTGCTCCGCTACGCTCAGGGTGAACGGTGTGTCCTGAGCGTCGCCCAAAGGGCGAAGTCGAAGGAGGGGTGATGAGGGGAGAACAGCGATGAGTGATTTCGATCCAACCCAACGTGGCTTTGTCAGCTATATCGACAAATCGCGTGAATTCTACTTGGCGAAGGGCTACGGCAATCCCTACCGTTGGGCGTCCAACCCGGACGCGCCGTTCGTACCGCTGACCAAACCGCTCAGTGAAAGCCGGGTCGCCTTGGTCACCACCGCGGCTCCGGATTTGCAGGGCGGACGGAAGCGCAGTCGGTATGCCGCGGCCACCCGACCTGCCCCTGAGGCGCTCTACACCCATCACCTGTCGTGGCACAAAACAGCTACCCATACCGATGATGTCGAAACCTTTCTGCCTGTCCGCCGCTTAAACGAGTACGTGGAAGAAGGTCGGCTTGGCAGCCTGGCGCCGCGCTTTTACGGCGTGCCCACGGTCTATAGTGCACGGCAGACTGTGCACGAAGATGCCCCGGCCGTCCTCGACTTCTGCCGTGAGGATGGGGTCGATATTGCCCTGCTGGTCGCCCTGTGACCGGTGTGTCACCAGACCGTGAGTCTGGTCGCCCGGCATCTCGAAGCGCACGGCATTCCCACGGTCGTCCTCGGCTCGGCGCGCGATATTGTTGAGCAGTGCGGGGTGCCGCGCTTTGTCTTTACCGACTTTCCGCTCGGCAATCCGTGCGGCAAGCCGGGAGATAAGGATATGCAGCGGGCTATCGTCGGCATGGCCCTCGACCTGCTTGAGACCGCGCGCTATCCGCTGACGACGCTGCAAACGCCCTTTCGCTGGGATGAAACCGGCGAGTGGCGCGAGACCTATATGGAGCTGCCTGAGGACACTCAGGCGGCGTAGCATCCTTGCCTCTGGGGCCACCGCTAGCAACGTCATTCCGGCGGAAGCCGTAATCCAGGCTTTCAGCCCCGGGTCTCTGGATGCCGGATCAAGTCCGGCATGACGAACGCGGAACGGCAGCCGTGTAGGTCGGGTTAGCCGTAGGCGTAACCCGACATCCTGGGTTTGTCGGATTACGCTCCGCTAATCCGACCTACTTATTCTACCCGCACAGATGTTCCCGTAAGGTCGTGCCTGTGTAGTCGTCCCGGTAGACTCCGCGCTTCTGGAGTTCCGGAACCAAGAGATTCACCAAGTCTTCATAATAGTCGGGCGCGTAAAACGGCGGCGTGATCTGAAAGCCGTTGCCGCCGCCTTCTTCGAGAAAGTGCTGCATGGCGTCCGCCACCTGCGACGGGGTGCCGACTAAGGGGTTGGTATCGCTGCCGGTCAGATAGGTTTTGGCGATATCACGTAGTGTGATGTTCACGTCGTATTTTTGATACATCTCGAACAGGCCCCTGGTGCCGGGCACGTCCAAATCCTGGACCGGCACGTCAATATCAAACTGGGACAGGTCGAGATTGAAGTGCATCGACATCTGGGCCAATGAGGCTTCGAGCGGAATCCGGGCGCGAATGGCGGCCCAGCGTTCGCGCGCCTCGGACGCGCTTTCGGCCACCAGCGGCTGGCCGGCCCACATGATGGGAATGTCGTCCGGGTTGCGGCCCAGGCGTTCGGCCCGGCTGGCAATATCCTCGCAGAATGCCCGCATCTGCTTGACGCCGCGCGCGGCACTGAAGATGCCCTCGGCGTGTTGGGCGGCAAAGGCCCGGCCCCGGTCCGACTGGCCGGCCTGAAAAAGAAACGGCCGCCGGCGGGCAGAGGGTATGACCGTAAACGGCCCCTGGACCTGATACCACTGCCCCTGAAAATCGACGCGGTGGACTTTGGACGGGTCGGCAAAGACCTTGTGCTCCATGTCCATCTGCACGGCATCCGGGTCCCAACTGTTCCACAGGCCGTAGCAGACCTGCATATACTCGTCGGCGCGCTCATAGCGGTCGTCATGCGCCGGCAGGCTCTCCAGCCCGAAGTTTCTGGCCTCGGCCGTTGAGGTCGAGGACACGATATTCCAGCCGATCCGGCCCTTGGTAAGATGATCGAGGGTGGATAGGGTCCGGGCCAGCAGAAACGGCGGGTAAAAGGTCGTGGACATGGTGACGGCAAAGCCGAGTTTTTTGGCGACCGCCGAGAGATAGGTGATCAGAGAGACCGGGTCGTGGCTGGGGAATTGGATGGCGTAGCGCACCTGGTCGGGCTGCGTGCCTCCCGCCAGGCTGTCCGCGAAAAACAGCATGTCGAACTTGCCGCGCTCCAACGTACGGACCACGGATTCCCAGTACTCGCCCTCATACCATTTGTGACGAATCTTCTCGCGCGGATAGATCCACGACAGCGGCATATGCGGAGCCGGGGTAAAGAGCGCGAAGCAGGCGAGATGGATTTGCTTGGGCATAGCCGTATCCTCATGAGCGATACATGAATGCACCTAGCGTACTGCGTTCAGGGCGGCCTTGTCGAGCGTCTGTCAACGCTTGCTCTGAACGCCGGACCATCTTATGCTGGGCGCATGGCACGCAAAAGACACCCACGGCGGATTCAGCGCAAACGTACCAAGGACTGGAAGATGCCGAAAAACGCCGTCTATGTCGGACGGCCCGGCAAGTGGGGCAACCCGTTCTTTCGGCTCAAGGAAAACCCCGACATGGCCGTTGACCGGGGCTTTCTGGTTGCGGTGTACAAGCTGTGGCTGAACGACCAACTAGTCCCGGGGCTGGCCGCGCTTTTTAAGGGCGGCGATACGCTCCCGCCCCCGCCCTCGGCGGAGACCATTCAGCACCACCTGAAAGGCAAGAATCTGGCCTGCTGGTGTCCGCTGGACGACGATTGCCACGCGGATGTGTTGCTCACCGTCGCTAACGAAGCGGGTCCGGAAGGTTAGGGTGAGGTTTTGCACCGCTCAAGCGCCGCTAGGGTGTTAATTTACACCGCTCAAGTGCCGCTCGGGCTCACAGCCCGCGCAACGCGGGCTGTGAGCAGTTTCCTCCGTGGTGTAGCGAGGTGCTCTCCAGAGTTCCGTCGGGTGCATCCCATGCACCACCTTGCCCCGGTGCGCAGGGCGCACCCTACGTATCGGGCAACGCGCGGAGGCCGTTGGACGCTACACTAGTGCGGTTTACGCTACGTTGTAGCCGTGCCAGTCCGCGCTCGTCTGGAAGGACACGGGCCTGCCCCAAGCGTCCCAGGGGGATGCGGGGGGCTCCCCTCCTGGGAGAGCGGCCATCTTGGCCGCTTGCGGGCTGGAAGCCCGCACTCCTCAAGGAGGAGAGAGACGGGCTACACGGAATCGTAATTTGCTCTAATGTGAATTTTGCTCTAGCTTACCACCAGCCCAGCTCAAAGGTATGTAGCGCGCGCCGCTTATAATCATAGAGCGAGGTACCGCAAAACCCGCATTTGAGTGAAGACCACACTGAGCGTGGGCGAATCGCCGCGTGGAGCGGCTTCATATAGTGCTGGTTGTCTTCCAGTAAATCCTGGGTGAGGGCCCAGCGCGTAATTTCGTACAACGCATAGCCGCAGGTCGGCTCCGGGCAGGTCAGGACCATCCCGGCGATAAACGGTCGATTCGACCCGGCCCGGTCCACTTAGCGCACCCCTTTGGCATCGCGCTGGGTCCAGCGGCCGAGTTGTGACATATGCACTTCGTCCGGTCCGTCGGCGATGCGACAAAAGCGACTGGTCTGAAACACGTGGTGCATAGGTACGTCCTGACTGACGCCCTTGCCGCCGAACGCCTGAATGGCCCGGTCGGCCACGGTCTGGCACATCTGCGGGGCAACGATTTTGACCATGGAAATGAAATCGCGCGCGCCCTTCGATCCTTCGCGGTCCATCTTGTCGGCCGCCGCAAGCACCAGCAGCCGACACTGTTCAATGTCACACCGGGAGCGGGCGATCTCATGCTGGATGCTGGTCTTCTTGATGAGGGTCTCGCCAAACGCCACCCGCTCGCCAACCCGCTGGCACATGAGATCGAGACAGCGCTGAGCCATGCCAACAAACATCATGGCGTACTGAAAGCGGCCCGGCCCGAGCCGGCCCTGGGCGATCTCAAAGCCGCGCCCTTCGCCAAGAATGAGGTTCTCTTTGGGGACCCGGACATCCTCAAACACCAGATCGCCTTCTCCGCCGGGAGAGTGATAGCTGCCAAAGGCTTTGAGCGGCCGGACAATCCGAAAGCCCGGCGTGTCAACCGGGACCAGGATGGTTGAGTGCTGGGAGTGGCGGTCCGCCTCGGGATTCGACTTGCCCATGACCAGCATGACCTTGCAGCGCTCGCTTAATACCCCCGTGATCCACCACTTGCGCCCGTTGAGCACATAGTGGTCCCCGTCGCGCACGATGGCTAGTTCCATATTGGTGGCGTCCGAGGAGGCTACCTGGGGTTCGGTCATGGCATAGGCCGACCGGATTTCTCCGTTCAGTAAGGGCGTGAGCCACTGCTCTTGCTGGGCCGGGGTTCCGTATTTTGCCAGGACTTCCATATTCCCCCGGTCCGGCGCGCTACAGTTGAAGACTTCCTGGGACCAGAAGACCTTGGCCATGACCTCCATGAGCGGCGCGAATTCCAGGTTGGACAGACCCGGACTCCAGGGCTCATATTCACGTGGCAGGAACCAGTTCCAGATACCGGCCGCTTTTGCCTTGCGCTTGAGGTCTTCAAAGAAGGGGGGATATTGCCACAGATTGTTCTGATCCTCGACAAACTCGTAATAGGCACGCTCGACCGGATAGATATGCTCATCCATGAAGCGCTCAAGCCGCTCCCGCAGGGCTAACACTTTATCGCTGGGGGCAAAGCTCATGGCAGGCCCTTCTCGTCCTCGGCCGCGCCCAGACGTTCCTGTAAACGGTTCATGCCCCTGAGCCAGCGATCGTAGTCACCGGTTTTGCGTTGCATATACTCCAGGACCTGGGGGTGGGGCAAGATCAGAAAGCGTTCGGCCCGCAGGCCCTCGACCACAACCTCTGCCAGCTCCTCCGGCTCCATCAGGCCGTCCACACTTGCCGCTCGGGTGCCCTCATTATCCACCAGCATGGGCGTTCTGACCGCTTGGGGACACAGCAGGGAGACTTTGATGCCCTGATGCGCGTGCGTCAGCGCCAACCACTCCCCAAAGCCGACCGCGGCATGCTTGGTCACACCGTAGGAGGCCGAACCGATCTGATTGAGCAGACCCGCGGCAGAGGCGGTATTCAGCAGATAGCCGCCGCCCCGGGCAATCATGCGCGGCACCAGCGTGCGGGCCGCGTAGATATGCGACATGACGTTCACATCCCAGCTCTTCTGCCAGTCCGCATCCGAAGTTTCCACGCCGCCGGTCGCGGCAATGCCGGCGTTGGAACAGAACAGATCGATCGGGCCGATATCGCGCTCGGTCTGGTCAATCACCCGCACCACGTCAGCCTCTTTGGACACATCGGCCGTCATGGCGACCGAGCCAATCTCGGCCGCGACCTCAGCCGCCCCGGCTGCGTTCAGGTCCACCACCACGACCGCCCGTGCGCCCTCGGCCGTAAAGCGGCGACATAGAGCCTTGCCGATGCCACTCGCCCCGCCGGTGACGACGATGATTTTCTCTTGAAGTTCCACCCTCGGCCTCCCCTGCGTCCTCAACTCAACTGATACACCCGGGCGGCATTCCCGCCGACAATCTTGGCCCACTCTTCTTCGGTACAGTCTGCGAGCATGTCACTGAGAAACTCTTGGCTCTTGGGAAAGGTCGATTCGAAATGGGGATAGTCGGAACCCCACAGCAGGCTGTCCACGCCAATGATCTCCCGGTCCCGAATCCCCATCTGGTCTTCCTGAAAACTCAAAAAGACGTGGCGATGAAAGAACTCGCTCGGCATGATGTCTTCTTTGAAGCGTTCCCCGGCAAGCTCCCGTGCACGTTGGGTGTAGTTATAGTCCAGACGGTCCAGGAAGTGGGGCACCCAGGACAGTTCCATTTCGACCGAACCGACCTGGAGTTTGGGATAGCGTTCAAACACGCCGCTGAAAATCATGTCGGTCAGACACACGCGGGGCCAGTGATCCAGGTTGACAAAAAAGGACAGCTTGGCCGCGTCGAGGAGGAGGGCGCTCGGGTCGTTCGGGTCGGGCCGGTTGGTGGTGACGTGCAGGCTGATGGGCAGGGCCAAATCCTGGGCCGCGGCCCACACGGGATCATACTCCGGCCTGTCGTAGCTCATGCCGCCTAAAGGCTGAATAGTAATCATAATGCCGCGGTGGCCCAGCTTGGCGCAGTGTTCCATTTCCTCGATCCCCGACGGGATATCGTCGAGGTTGATCATGGCGATGCCTCGTAGGCGGTCCGGATAGGTGTCGCAGAACTCGGCCAGCCAGTCGTTATAGGTCCGAAACAGGACGGTCAGCAACTCGCTGTCCTGAATGCGCTGGTAGAGTTGCAACCCGACGGTCGGATACACTAGGCCCATGTCAATGCCGTCGGCGTCCATGTCTTTGATATGCTCTTCCGGAATGTAGGCGCCGGGTCGGATATTCTCCACCTTATCCTGAAAGCTCAGGCGGTCCGGGTCCTCGAAGCGCAGGCCGGCCTGGGCCGCCGCCGCCGCGGTCTGGACTTTAATGCCCTCGCAATACCACCAGTCGCCGTCCTCGGCCGGGATCACCCGTGGGGCGCGGTCGCGAAATTTTTTATCCAGCCGCGTCGTCCACAGGTCGAGCGGTTCAAAAATATGATCGTCCGACGAAATAACTTTGTGCTTTGGCATACGATTCCCTCCTTATGGAAAGCCCTGTCTTATGGTAAAGAACAGTTGTGCCCGCATTATCCGTCCGGGGGCGCAATTTTGTCAATCGAAATCGAGGAATTCTGCCGATTTTTGCGTTGACCCGTCCGTCCTTTGGCGCTACAGGAGAATCTCAGGGACTAAGCGTATTGGCAGGAGGGACGATATGGAACTCAAAGTGACCCGTTGGAATAAGCCCGAACCGCCGACCCAGTCAGAGCTGGTTCGTGCCATGGAGGCCGAAGGGCTGGCCGCCTATATCGAAGACGACGAACCCAACCATTCCTATGAGGCGCATACCCACCCGAACGACGAGGTGCTGGTTGCGGTCCTGGGTGAAATCACCATGGGCGTCGGCGACCAGAAGTGGGTCCTCAAACCCGGCGACCGGCTCGACCTGCCGGCCAATACGCTGCACTGGGCCGAAACCCCGTCAACCGGCCCCATCCGGCTGCTGGGCGCGAGCATTGGAGATTTATACGACCCGACCCGCGCGGACCGTTCCGAAGAAACCCGCGCCCGGCCGTAAGGCAGCGCGGAGAAAGCACCCCCATGCCGGCTCGCACCCCCAAGGAAGTAGAAGATCTCTTCCCTGAGGCGATGAACGCCCGCGATATTGACGCGATGCTGGCGCTCTATGAGTCGGACACGGTGTTCGTACCCGAACCGGGACAGGCTCCGGTCCAGGGGGAGCAGGCTTTACGCGAGCATTTGCGCACGTTTACCGATGCGCATCCTGAGCTCTCGGTCGAGGTCAGACACGTCGTGCGGGCTGGAGATATCGCCCTGTCCTGGATTCCCTGGAGCATGAAGCGCACGAGAGCCGACGGTACACAAGAAACCATCTCTGGCCGGGCCGTCAATGTCGTGCGCCGCCAGCCTGACGGCACCTGGCGCACACTGATCGACAATCCGTTCTTCGAGGAATACTGGGAAACACCAACGGAGTCGTAGATGCTCCGCAGAGCTACTTCATCGGCGGTGGAATCTCATGCGGATCAAGACCCAGCTCTAACGACCCGAGGCTCGCCAAACAGAAATCGCTAGGCGGAAACTGAATGGCCCCGACCGTGCCGTCCCGGAATAGCCGTTCCAGCGGCGAACTCTTGAACAAGGCGTGCGCGCCGCCGAGAGTCATGGCGCTGCGCCCAATGTTCGCCGTGGCTTCGCCGACCAGATATTTGGCCCGATAGAGGGCCGCGATGGCGTTCTGCGTCGGGCCTTCGGTATCGCTCAACCAGGCCGAGTGATAGACGCTCAGCCGTGCCGATTCGAGGTCGGCGTTCATCTCCGCAACCTTTCGGCGCACGTCGGGATGATAGGCCATGGGTTGGGTAAAGCCCCTCGGCACCCGCTCCTGAACGACCTTCAGGATTTCTGCGTAGATCGCCGCGGCTACCCCCAAATAGACCGCCGTATACGAGGCCCAGAACCAGTTCGCCCCGCGAGCAATGGAAGGAAAGAAATTATCGGTGTCAAACACGACCGATTCCTCGGGCACAAAGCAGTCTTCCAAGAGCAGGCAGTCACTCCGGGTGCCGCGCATCCCCAGGACATCCCACACTTCCTCCACCGTCTGCCCTGAAGCCTCCCGCGGAACCAGAAAAACGATGGCCGCGCCGGGTGTGGTGGCGTCCTCGCGACGCGCCGGGACGGCCCGGAAATCCGCCGCCCCAACCATAGACGAAAAAAATTTCTTGCCGTTGATGACATAGCCGCCGTCGACCTGTCTTGCCTGGGTGGCCGGAGCGTACGACGCCAGCAGGGCCGACGTGCTCGCCTCGGACGTGGAACCGGCAACCAGATTACTGCCCTGTACCACCCAGTCTGCCACGCGTTGCTTCACGTCAGATGTAATCTCGATATTTTCCATGAGATAGCCGACCCAGGCCAGATGCATATTGAAGGACAGCGCCGTGGCCGGGCAGCCCTGGGCAAGCTGTTCCAGGGCGAGCGAGTGGCCGAACAGTTTTTCTCCCCAACCGCCCAACTCGGTAGGGATATTGAGCGTGTGAAACCCGGCCTCACGCAGCAGAGCATAATTCTCGACCGGATTGGTTGCCTCGCGGTCGTGCTCGGCCGCCCTGGTGGCAAAGTCTGTCGCCAGTTCCTGGCACTGAGCCTGAATGCGTTTGTGTTGGGTCGTCAGCTCGAAATTCATACCGCCCCCTTTGTTCTGCTCGGATGCTAGTCTTCGTCAGGTAGCAGAGTCAAGAGAAAAGCGCTTTAGCTCTTATCCTCAGTCGTGGTAAGAGACAGGAACGCAGGCGCTAAACATAAAGGAGGAGCATATGGGTATCGTTGATTTTTCTTTGGACGACAAAGTCGCCATCGTGACCGGTGGCTCCAAAGGTATCGGCCGGGCGATTGCGCTGGCCTTTGCCGAGCACGGCGCGAACCTCGTGCTTGCCGCGCGCAGACCGGAAGCCCTGGAGCGGGCCAAACAGGATGTCGCGGCAACCGGTCGCCGCGTCTTGACCGTACAGGCAGACATGTCGATCAGTGCGGACTGCGACAAGCTGTATCAGGCAACGATCGAAGAGTTCGGCGGTGTCGACATCCTGGTCAATAACGCCGCCGGTGTTTCCCTGGTGACCCTGGCCGAGGAAAACGAAGAGGATTTCCTCAGGGTGATGAGGACCAATGTCTGGGCGCCGCTACATTTGGCGCGTCTGTGTCGGGAATCCATGCGCCAACGCGGCGGAGGCGCGGTGATTAACATCACCTCAAATGAGGGTGTCCGGCCGTCCATGGGTATCGGCACGTATGCCCTGTCCAAGGCGGCCCTCATCAATATGGCGCAGCTCTTGGGCAAGGAGTGGGCGGCCGATAAAATTCGGGTGACCTGTATCGCCCCAGGGTTGATCCGGACCGACTTGGCAAAGGATTTGGTCGAGGCAGTTGAGACCAGCGGCTCTCCGATCAACCCGCAGAAGCGAGTGGGCGAGCCTAACGAAATCGCCGGTCTGGCCTTATTTCTAGCCAGTCCGGCCGGGATGTTTGCGACCAGCATGACCTATGTGGTCGACGGCGGCGAGGTCAGCGCCGGGCCGGGCGACGTGGTGGTCATGACTGCCGAGGAAGCGGTCCAGGCGCAGAAGCAGGACTGAGGTCATTTGCGTCAACGGGATGACTGCCATGCCCACCAAAACGCCTCGCCAGCGCTATTTTGAGGAGCCCATCCGCGCGGCGGCAGCGACAGACCGACCCGTGTTTGAAACCGGTATCCCGATGCGGGACGGAGTCGAGCTGGCCGCGGATGTCTACCTTCCAAGTAAGGCTGAGCTGCCCGCGCCGGCGATCGTCCAGTCCACGCCCTACGACAAGAGCACCACGGCCTTCTTTTTGGACGAGGCGCGTTTTTATCAGGAACATGGCTATGCCGTCGTTGTGCACGACGTGCGCGGGCGGGGGAAATCCGAGGGCCAGTGGCGAGCGTTTGTGCACGACGGGCCGGATACGCATGATGTGATTGAGTGGGTGGCGCGCCAGGAGTGGTGTACCGGCAAGGTCGGCACGACCGGCTTAAGCTATATGGGCTGGACCCAGTGGGCCGCGGCTGCGGAACGGCCGCCGCATCTGAGCTGTATGGTCTCCACCTCTGCGGCCGGCCGTTGGCAACAGGAAATTCCGTACACCTGGGGCGTGTTCCAGCTTTATTTTGGCTGGTGGGTGTATCTCGTCCGGCGGCGGATTGCCGAATTCCACGGGCTCGAAGTCCACGACTGGGACGATATCCTGCGCCGCCTGCCGCTGACCGCCATTGGTGAATATATCGACCCGGTTGGGGAAACCTGGAACGACATGCTGACGCACGACACCCTGGACGCGCACTGGCAGGCCCTGCGTTTTGATGAGCGCTACGATCAGATCGATGTGCCCTGTCTCCATGTGACGGGCTGGTTTGATATGGAGGATCTGACCGGTGCCTTTCATCACTATGAGCATATGATGCAGGCCTCTCCGGCCCGCAGCAGGCAACAGCTGATCGTCGGACCGTGGAGTCACGTCAACTGCCGCTGGCCGCACGATCAGTATGCAGGGGTGAACTTCGGACCGGACGCGGCGCTGGATATGCATCAGGTTCATTTACGTTGGTTTGATCACTGGCTCAAAGGCCGGGACAACGGCGTTCGGAATGACCCGCCGGTCCGTCTTTTTGAAACGGGACGAAACGTCTGGCGTGAGACGGACCGTTGGCCGCTGAGTGATACGGAGCAGGCGCTCTATTTGCACTTCGATGGAACCCGTGGCTCTCTGTCCGCCACGTCTCCCCCATCTGATGAACCTCCGCAGACCTATCGCTATGACCCGAACGACCCGGCCCCCACCCAGATGGACGTCAAGCAATATCCGCTTGAGGATATTCCGCTCAATCAGGACGCGGTTGAAGCCCGGCTCGATGTCATCTGCTACACCAGCGATATCTTGAAGGCAGAAGTGATCGTCTCGGGCTGGCCGCATATCGACCTGTTCGCTGCGAGCGATTGTGACGACACGGAGTGGCACGTCAAGCTGACCGATGTGTATCCCGACGGCCGCTCAATGAAGGTCAGCCAGGGATGTCTGCGCGCCTCGTACCGGGAGTCGCTGCAACGGCCCACGCCCCTCGTCCCCGGAGCGGTGACACGGTTTGCGGTGGAGCTCTGGCCCACTCATTATGTCTTTTTACCCGGTCACTGTATTCGGGTGAGTATAACCAGTAGTGACTTCCCCTGGTTTGCCCGCAGCCTGAACCGGTTTGGCCGGGTCGCCGATCTGGCGCAGCCCCGGATTGCAACGAATAGTGTTTGTCATACGCCGGCCTGTCCGTCCCGTCTCAGGTTGCCGGTCCGGAGCGGTGAGGCCGGGACACCCTAACCCAATGCCTGCCTGATGATACCGGCCACCCGCTCCTGTTCTTGCGGCACATCTGAAGGTTCGACCGGGATGGGCAAACGGTCCAGCTCGTCTTTGATAACGCCGGTGAGGATATCGGTCTCGCGGGTCGAGAGCTGCCACTGGGCAACGATGTCCTCGGGGCTCCACTGGACGATCTGCCGAAAGCCGTAATCGGCTACGGCCTTATTGGTAATCTCGATGAGCTTTTCCATACTCCCCCCTTAGAGCCGGCTGGCAACCGACCAGGAACCCCCGTCCACGACAAAGGTCGAGCCGCTGATATAGGAAGATTCGTCCGAGGCCAGAAAGAGAATCGTGTTCGCAATCTCCTCGGGCTGGCCAATCCGTCCCAGGGGATGATAGCGGGCCGCTTTCTCTATGGCTTCGGTGCTCTGGGTGCTGCCGCGCGCCTGCGGGGTGTCTACGAAACCAGGGGCAATGCAGTTCATCCGAATGCCCTGGGAGGTGTATTGGCTGGCGGCAACCGAGTTGAGATGGATGATGCCGGCCTTACTGACCGCGTAGGGCAGAGACTGGCTGTATGCCTGGACACCGGCCATGGAGGCAATGTTGACGATGGAGCCGCCGCCGTTTTTCAGCATGGCCGGGATGGCGGCTTTGCAGCAAAAGAAGAGTCCCTTGAGGTTGGTGGACATCATGAGGTCCCAGTGCCGTTCGTCGACTTCGGCCAGCGGTGGCGTCAGAATCAGGACTCCGGCCGCGTTGACCAGGACGTCCAGACGACCGAAACGTTCAACCGCCGTGTCAACCATACGCTCGACCTGGTCCAGCTTGGAGACATCGACGGTCACGGTCTCGATATCCGGGCTGGTTTCTTGCACCAGGCTTTTGGTCTGCTCCAGACCGCCCGGGTTCCGGTCGGCGGCCACGACCGCCGCCCCCTCTTCGGCAAAGCGGAGCACTGTCGCCCGCCCAATCCCTGAAGCGCCACCGGTCACAAGAGCGATCTTATCCGTCAGTCTACCGGCCATGTAGGGCCTCCTTTCATGAAAGGCGGGTTGTGTATGACTCAGAACGTCATCAAAGAAACGAACCGGCTAATTAGGTACGGGAAGTATAGGACTGGGCGGAATGACAGTGCAAGATGTTCTCGCAGGAGCTTACTGACGCCGCGGCTTGAGATGAGCATAGCCCACGAGGAAATCAGACGACGACTCTTTGCCTCAATATTCGTGAAGATGTTCCCGCACGATCATCTTCAACATGGTCTGATAGCCGATCCCTCGCTTGGCTGCCTTGACACGGAGCTGCTGAATAAGCTCCACATCAAGCAGAATTGAGGTCGGTCGGGTTTTTGGCTGGACTATAACCGGTCTCACGCCAGAAGTCCGAATGTCTTTACCCAGATCCTGAGTTTCAAATTCCTCAAGTTGTGCGTCCTGCCGCTGGCGGGGTGTCCGGCTCTTGGAAGATTTCTTCATAGAGTTTCCTTTCGTTTTTCCGCATTGCACGACAACTGATGGGTCGGAGCTTCCTGCCGCGTTGAGTGAATATCAACGTCAACCGCCGTTCCTGTCGATTTTGTCCCAGGACAAGCCAACGGGCCTCATCATGCTCAGGTTCAGTGATCCGGCCCGCAAATATGTATGGATAATGAAATAAGGATTCCACATCGTCAGGCTCGACCTGATGTTTACGATGTTTGGTGAGATTACCAGCGTCCCAATCAAACTCGTCCGGTTGTCCTCCAAACTGGAAAAGCCACGCCGCCATGTCAGGGTCGTCAGCAAGCTGCATAGCTACATTATAGCTATAAAACTTATCTTGTGGAGGGAAGAACTGGAAGAACAGGTGAGTTGTCTGAGAGATGTCTATCTACACCGGCGCGCTCCAGGTCAGCACGCGCCGAGGGTTCGCCACGATCAAAGTATCGATCTGTTCGGCGCTGAGTCCGCTGCGACTCAGCATGGGCACCACGTTCTTGACCAGGTGAGCGTAGCCCCAGCCGCCGTAACGGGTGAGTTGGACCTTCATCGCAATATCGTGGGACAGGAGCAGCCGCTCCAAGCAGCCTGCGTCGATCAGGCGTTTCAGCGCGGTGACACTCCCGGCGTCCGAGCCCGTATAGCGGCCAACACTGTCCACGTAGAATTCCATGCCGAAGAAGTCATACTCGACGTAAGCGCCGCGTTTGGCCAGAGTGGTATGATATTCCAGGTCATCACTGGTGGGGCTGAGATGACATAATATGACCTGATGCGGATTTGCGCCTTCGCCTTCAAGAATATCGAGGACTTCGACTCCGTTTTTCTGCCACGGCAGCAGATGGACACTGATCGGTGCTCCGGTTCGCCGCTGCGCGCGGGCGGCGGCGCGCAAGACCTTTTGTTCGTTCTCGCGCACCTTGAAGCTGGTGCCGATCTCGCCGATGAGGCCGGAGCGTACCCCGGTATCGGCAACGCCCTGCATGAGATCGGATTCAATCTCATCGGCGATCATCCCAACGGACCGATCGACCATGTCGTAGGGATGAGAACGGCCGATATAATAGCCTGAACCCATGACGATATTGATCTCGGTCGCCTGGGCAATTTCTGCCAAGGCCAGCGGCGTGCGTCCCAGGCCGTTATTCGTACAGTCCACCACGCTGCTGCCGCCGGCGGTCTTAAACCGGCGCAACTCCTCAATAGCCAGGGCCGTGTCATCGAGGACGCAGTTATCCAGATTACCGAATGGTTCACGGCGAATCGCGCCGAGCGTTTCCATTTCGACCGGCGCGTGCACGAACGCCTTCTGTTCCTCTTCTTCGGGCTCCTCACACCATACCCGGAGATCGATGAGCAGGTGCTCATGCGTCAGGGTAATCCCCAGAGTATCGGGCTCAATTGGGCCAAGAACGGTCATTACTTTGCCTTGCATTGCTCTTCCTCCGCCAGAGTCATATTGAGGGAGTGGGCTATCGAGGTAGGTGCAGGCTACACCAACTCTCATTTCAAAGAAAAGAGTATCGATCAATTTCTCGCTGTCTTATGTGGGCGGAGAGTCGCGCTCGAATCATAGAAGGGAGCCACCATGCCGAACAACACACGACGCATCGTGACCGGACACGACACAAACGGGCAGGCAACAGTCCTCTCCGACACCTCAGCGCCAGTCTTCCACCCAAAGAACAGGCCGGGTGTTGAGGTCACCAATCTGTGGGCCACAACCGGGACGCCCGCGAGTTTGACCGACGCAACCGACCGGACACAGGGTCCGGTTGCTCTGATTCCTCCCGCCAACGGTACGGTCTTTCGGATTGTCGAGTTTTCGCCGGAAAAGGACTGGATAGATCAGATAGACCGCAAGGCCGCCCGGGAAAGCTTCGCCTCATTCGGAGCGGAGCAGGCACTGGACGACTCCGAGCAGCCACGGCATCCACTCATGCACAAGACCGAGACGATTGATTACGCGATTGTGCTTTCGGGCGAATGCCATATGGTTCTGGACGACTCGGAGGTGCTGGTCACAGCTGGTGATGTCATTGTCCAGCGTGGTACCAATCATGCCTGGAGCAATCGCTCGGACCGGTCGTGTCGGATTGCGTTTGTGCTGATCGACGGCACGAGAGAGCAACCGGAGCAGAGCTAACGCAGTGAGCCTCTCTCCGTTGATCCCACGCCGCGTGCTCAATGCGCTCGATCTTTGTTCCGACCAGTCGAGAGGCTCTATCAAAGGCAAGTCGTTTGATGCTCACATAGACAACAGGTTGCCCTTCTTCCCGTTGTTTTTTGGCCGTTTGCATATTGAAGTGCTTGGGAATTATATACGTGTGTACCAAAATCAGCCGCCTGAGCGGGTGCGTTTTCGGCCTGTCCGTGCCTCATAATCCCAGTGTTTCTTGGGCTTTACCCTCGTCGCTCAGGATTTCATTTTCCTGACGAGTTTTTTTCTGGTCGCGTTGTGGGCGGCGGTGAAGGTCACGAAGCCCAAGCTGGGGTGACGGTCGCTATGGGAGGGTGGATTGAAAATCTGCCCCTACTCACCGGACAGTACACGTGCTATGGCGCAAAAAGACCGGAGGACTGAAACCCACCCCGGCCCGGACGGGCCACCCCTCCAAGGAGGGGAGAGATGGAGGAGAGGCAGGCCATGTCATTCAAGCTGGAAGAAACGACCATTGCAAAGATTCATAATGTTTTACGCACTGGCGAGGTCACCTGCGTGGGCCTCGTGGAGGGCTATCTGGCGCGGATTGAGGCCTACGACCGGAGCGGTCCGACGATCAATTCTATCGTAACCGTCAATCCGCAGGCTCGGGACGAGGCCGCCCGGCTCGATGCTGAGTTCGCCGCCTCCGGCCGATTGTCCGGGCCACTCCACGGTGTTCCCATTGTGGTCAAGGACCAGGTTGAAACGGCCGGGCTTATGACCACCTTCGGCTCGATTGCCCTGGACGGCTATCTGCCCGAGACGGATGCCACGGTCATTACCAAGCTCCGGGCGGCGGGCGCGATTATTCTGGCCAAGACCACCCTGCCGGACTTTGCCACCTCCTGGTTCGGCTACTCGTCCAAGTCCGGCACGACCAAGAACCCGTATGATTTAGGGCACGATCCGGGCGGCTCCAGCGGTGGCACCGGCGCGGCGGTAGCGGCCAACCTGGGTGCTATTGGTCTGGGGTCGGACACGGGCGGCTCTATTCGCTTGCCGTCCTCGTTCGATAATCTGGTCGGCCTCAAGGTCACGCCCGGCCTCATCAGTCGGGCGGGCATGTCGCCGCTGGTGGTCTTTCAGGACTCTGCCGGACCCATGTGTCGCACGGTCACGGATGCCGCCAAACTGCTTGAGGTGCTGGTTGGGTTTGACCCGGCCGACCCTTATACCGCGACCGCCGCTATAGCGGGCGAGACCAAGTATGCGGCGCTGCTTGACCGGACAGCCCTCTCGGGTGTGCGGGTCGGCGTGGTACGGGAAGTCTTCGGCGACAACGCCGACCCGCAGGCCGCCACGGTCAACGATCTGATCGAAGACGCCCTGGCGACGTTCGCCTCGGCAGGTGCGACCCTGGTTGATATCACCCTGCCCGATCTCCAGTACTATATTGAACGGTCTTCGCTCTATATCGCCCGTTCGCGTTACGATATCGACCGCTTCCTGGCCGGGCGTCCCGGTTTGCCGATGAAAAACCTCAAGGAAATCATCGGGGCGAAAAAATATCATTCCAAGCTGGATCTCCTGGTCGCGCTGGTCGAAGGTCCCGAGGACCCCACCGCCGACCCCGAGCACCATCAACGCTATACCGCGCGCGAGCAGTTCCAGCGGACGGTCATCAATGCCATGGCCAAGGTGGGGGCAACCGCGCTCGTCTTTCCCACCTCGCAAGTGCCCTCGCCCTCACGGGCCGAGCTTGACGCCGACAAATGGCCCACGATGGACTTTCCGACCAATACGCTTATCGCCGCCCAGACCTGGATGCCGGCCGTGAGCGTGCCAGCGGGTTTTACCCCGAACGGCCTACCCGTGGGTTTGGAGATCGTTGGCCTGCCGTATCGTGAGGCGGAACTCCTTTCGTTGGCCTACGCGTATGAACAGCTCACTCGGCATCGCAAACCCTCCGTCCACGTTCCCGAGTTGACGGGGTAGGGGGCGAGCGGTTCCGAGCCGTTCGTCCGTTTGTGAGAGATCACCAGACGGTCCGGACAAGCGGAAACGTTCGGATGTTTCTGTCCTTTGTGATGAGTTCAGCGCCGTGCTGAAGCGCACTGGCTACAATGAGTCGGTCAGCGGGGTCTCCGTGGAATCCCTGTTGACCCAATTGCCCAGCGGTAATGGCAATATCGGGGGAGATCGGTATCAGCGCAACGCCCGGACGCGCCAGGGCTTGTCGCATCCAGACCCGGGTTTCTCGGTCAAGCGTCAACTTGCCTTGTGCCACTTTTGTGGCAATCTCCCAGCAACTGATCGGGCAGATGCCTATGCTCGTTGCATAGTGCAGGGCAGCCTGGGCTTTGTGTGATAGCTTCGCCGGATCGCTCACCCACCATATCCAGGCGTGGGTATCGAGGACGATCACGAATCGACTTCCCAGGATTCCTCAACCGGAGAGAGGAGGTCTGCCTCGCGCCGATAGCGCACACTGCCAAGCAGGTTTGGCGGCTCAACGGAATCGAGCGGAACAAGCTTCGCAAGCGGTTTCCCTCGTTTGGTCACAATCAGCGGCAGGCCTGTCTCCGCAACCTCGTCAAGAATCGCCAGGCAATGCGCTTTGAAATACGAAGCGGATACGTTTTTTGCTGTTTCAGTCATATTTTCCTCGCGCTCTTTTCGGGACCCAAAACATTACTATGGTCATAGGGACATGGTCAAGTAAAAATGTCCCTAGGCTCAGATCCGCTCCGTATCGAAAAAGCGCTGCAATATCCGGTGCAGATGAAACGCGTCGGCGGTCCCCGCGACTTCCCGAATGGAATGCATCGCCCACTGCGGGACGCCGACATCTATGGTTCGTACTCCAATCTCGGCCGCGGTCAGTGGTCCGATGGTGCTGCCGCAGGCCATGTCGCTGCGTACGACAAATGCCTGGACCGGTACATCCGTGTCCGCGGCCAGTTTGTGCAGGATGGCGCTGGTCTCGCTATTGCTCGCATAGCGCTGGTTGGCGTTGAGTTTAATGACTACGCCGTGGTTGAGGCGGGGGCCGTGGTTGTCGTCGTGCCGGTCGGAAAAGTTTGGGTGCACACCGTGGGCATTGTCGGTCGAGATCAGCATGGAGCGGGCCAGGGCGCGTCCGCGTTCTTCCGCATCCGGCATGACACGCTCCAGCATGTGTTTCAGCATGGGTCCACACGCACCGGACGCCGACGTACTGCCGACCTCTTCGTGATCGTTACATACTAGCAGTGCGCCGTGCTCGGTCGCGCTTGTCGTCAGGGCCTGGAGACCGACAAAACAGCTCAACAGGTTGTCCAGGCGGGCCGAGGTGATGAACTCGTTTGCCAGGCCGACAAGCTGCGGCGGCTGGGTGTCATAGAAAAACAGTTCGTAGTCCAATACCTGACGCATGTCGGTGACGCCGTCCGCTTCGAGCCGTTTGTGCAGGAGCGCTTTGAAATCCGGCTTTTCGTCAGTCTGGCCGAGAATGGGCGGCAGATAGGTCTGGGCGTTGATGGAGCGGCTCTTATTTGCCTCTCGGTCGAGATGAATGGCCAGGCTGGGAATGACGGCTACCGCTTGGGTGAAGTCGAGCAGCGCGTGAGCCACCTCGTTCCGCTGACTCAGATAGCTGACTCGCCCGGCAATCGATAAATCACGATCAAACCAGGGGTTGAGCAATGCGCCGCCATACACCTCGACCCCGAGTTGCACATAGCCGTGGCGATGCAGTTCGGGCTGGGGCTTGACCTTCAGGCATGGGGAATCCGTGTGGGCGCCGACCATGCGAAAGCCACTCTCGGACAAGGCACAGCGCGTCGGCATCCTCCAGGCAATAATGGACGAGTCGTTACGGCTGAGCCAATAGCGACCCCCTGGAACGAGCTGCCACGCCTCGGACTCGTCCAGGCGCTCAAAGCCTGCACTCGACAGCCGTGCGGCCATCTGGGCGACCGCGTGGAACGGGGTTGGTGATGCTGCTAAGAATTCGGTCAGAGCTTGGTTGAACTGGTGTTGATCCATTGCTCCCTACGCTCCTTGCCAGATATATCGATAGGTACGATTCTCCAATACCACGAAGCGTTCAATCCGAGCCACGGCTCCGAGAAGAGAACGGTACGCGGGGAGGCTGATATGCACGGCATCACACTGATATTGATCGCGTGGGCGCTTATACTGCCGTATCTGATGCCGTCTTGGGCCTATGCCCATAGGGGCTTCGGACCGGCGGAGTTGGGCCTGCCGCTCGGGGCAACGGTAGTGCTCGGCGTTGTGTGTTATTGGGTCGTGATGCTCTGGCCCACGTCGAAGAAGAAGAACTCCTCGGCACGGTAGGGGCGACGCTGGCGTCGCCCTTTTTTAATGAAACGTTCCGCCCTCTTCGGCCAGTTTCTGGAGCAGTGGCGCCGGTTGCCAGGACGAGGGGTCATGTTCGGCAAAGGCGCAGACGCGTTCATACACCTTTTTGAGACCGATAGTGTCAGCGTAAAACATGGGACCACCAAGATAGGCCGGGAAGCCATAGCCATAGACGTAGATGACATCGATATCGCTGGCGCGCTGGGCAATGCCTTCTTCCAGAATCTTGGCTCCCTCGTTCACCAGGGCGTACATTAATCGCTCGACGATTTCCTCACGACTGATGGGCCGCCGCGTCATCCCTTTTTCTTTGGAGTAGTTGACAATCAACTCCTCAATGGCCGGGTCGGGCCGGGGGGTGCGATCACCAGGTGCGTAGGTGTAATACCCGGCGCCGGTCTTTTGACCGTAGCGTCCCTGCTCACAGATGCGGTCGGGGATCGCGCAGTAGCGCTCGCCTGCGGGCAGGCTGTCCGGCAGGCCTTTCCCCTGTCGAATGCGCCAGCCCACATCGAGACCGGCCAGGTCGCCCATGGCAAACGGCCCCATGGCCAGACCCAGGTCGTAGACCGCGCCATCCACATCTTGGGGCAAGCTCCCCTCTTCCAGCAGGTACTGGGCCTGCGCGCTGTATTTGTGCAGCATGCGGTTGCCGACAAAGCCGTCACACACCCCAACCACCACGCCGGTTTTTTGAATGGCCTTACCGACCGCCTGGGTCGTGGCCAGGGTCTCAAAGCTCGTCTTGTCGCCGCGGACGATTTCGAGCAGGCGCATGACATTGGCCGGGCTGAAGAAATGCGTACCGATAACCTTGTCCGGGCGCGTAGTCACCGAAGCAATTTCATCGACGTTGAGTGTAGACGTATTGGTCGCCAGGATACACTCGGGCTTGGTGGCTGTATCCAATTGAGCGAAGACTTGCTTTTTGACCTCCATGTTCTCGAACACGGCTTCCACAACCATGTCCACCTCGCGGAGGGCCGCGGAGTCCAGAGTCGGCGTAATGAGCCCCATGCGCTCCTCGACCTGTTCCGGCGTGAAGCGGCCTCGCTTGGCGCTGCGTTCATAGTTGCTGCGTACTACTGCTAAACCTTTGTCCAGAAATTCCTGGCCGGTTTCGAGGATGGTGACCGGGATACCCGCATTGGCAAAGTTCATGGCAATGCCGCCGCCCATCGTGCCGGCCCCAACGATCCCAACTTTTTGAATGGTACGGGTCGGGGTGCCTTTCGGCATGTCGCCGACTTTCGCTGCGGCCCGCTCGGCAAAGAAAATATGGCGTTGAGCGGCCGACTGCTGGCTGGTCAGGACCTGGCGGAAGAGTTCCTGCTCTTTGGCTAGACCTTCATCAAACGGCAGGGTGCAGGCCGCCTCGACACAATCGATACAGCGCTGGGGTGCCTCAAAGCCGCGCCGCGTCTTGCCGGCCTGTTTGCGGGCGGCGTCAAAGATGGCCAGGTCAACGCCAGTGACCTTGTCGCTCAGGTCTCGCACTTTTTTGAGTGCGGCCCCGTCCGCGACGAGCTTGCGGGCAAAGGCTTTTGCCCCGTCGAGCAGACTGCCCTCGTCAACGATTTCGTCAATCACACCAACACTTTGCGCCTGGCCGGCCCGCATCGGCGCGCCTGAGGTGATGACCTCAAGGGCGGCCTCGGGACCGATCAGACGCGGCAGGCGCTGGGTCCCGCCGCCACCGGGTAACAATCCGAGGGTGACCTCAGGCAGCCCAACCCGCGCGGAGGGCAGCGCAACGCGATAATGGCAGCATAGCGCGGTTTCGAAGCCGCCGCCCAGGGCCGTGCCGTGAATGGCCGCCACGACCGGCTTGGAGAGATTCTCAATAATCTCCATGGTATCGAGAAAATTCGGCGGCTGGAGCGGTTTACCGAATTCGGTAATGTCCGCACCGGCGATAAAAGTCCGACCGGCGCAAATGAGAACCGTCGCGATGGTGTCGTCTTTACCGGCTTCAGTAAAGCTCTCCAACAGGCCCTGGCGAACATGCTGGCTCAGCGCGTTCACGGGTGGATTGTTGACGGTAATGATGCCGATGCCGTCCTCTTTGGTATAGGTAACCGAATGACTCATAGTGTAATCTTCCTTTACTCTTGGTTCTCTCTTAGGCTTGATGTCGAATTCTTCCGTTTTGGCAAGCCTGCGACTCCTATAGTTCGCGCCCACATTGCTCGCCATCAAAAATGGCAGCCGTCACATCTCGTGGGGCAGCCACATCGCCGATTCTGACGACTTCCGGGAAAGAGTCTTTGGCCGCAACATAGAGTTGATCGTTTGGCGCGCGAAGAATCGACATCACCACGCTATCGATCCGCTCACGGGTTTCCAGCACTTCCGGCCCGACCCAGATATCATACACATCGACTTCGCCAGGACGGATCGCTTCGACAAAATATTGCTGGGTAATCCGAATGCCCAGCTTCTTTAGTCTCGGGAAGATATACATGATATCCAGGTTGCGAAAGAGGCGTTCGCCGGCAAACATACGCGGGCTGAGGACCTCGACCCCGACTCCTGCTTTGGCCAGCACCTGGGCCAGGGCAAAAGGCAAATGGCTGCCCGTTTCATCCAGGATGAGCACGCGTGAGCCGAGCGCCTGGGTGTCTTCGAGGACCCGCTTGGTTGCCGTACCAACATCAAGCACGTGGGAGAGATCAGTTCCGGGAATGGCTTGGCGCTCAGGACGATAGAGGCTCTCGCCGGTGCGTTCGTAAGAGGCGCCGGTTGCAACCACAATGCTCGATGCCTCGATATTCCGCAGTGATTGGGGTGTGACCTCAACGCCACACTGGACCTCGACCCCTGTATTTTCGACCTCCCGCTCCAGGTTGTCGATCGCAATCGACCAGGCGGTCAGGCCCGGCAGTTGTTCAAGCACACGTAAATGGCCGCCTAACCGGTCAGCGCGTTCAAGCAAGGTGACCGCGTGACCGCGCTTGGCGGCAACTGCGGCGGCTTTCATCCCGGCGGGCCCGCCACCGATGACTACAATATGCTTTTGGTCTGCCTCCGAGACGCTCTGCAGTGAACCCTCTCCCCAGTAGGCTTCTCTGCCGCTGACCGGATTCAGGGTGCAGATGAGTTCGCGGTGTTCAAACAGCCGCGCGCCGCACTCATTACACCGGTTACAGCGGATGATTTCGTGTTCGCGGCCTTCGCGCGTCTTTTTCACCGTAAAGGGGTCAGTCAGAAGCTGTCTGGCCATCGCGACCATGTCTGCCGCGTCGCTTTCCAATATCGCCTCAGCCGTCCGGAGATCCCGGACCTTGCCCACAACAAAGACCTTGCCACGGTCGCCAACGATTTCTTTGGCGCGTTTGCTGAACGGCGCCAGCCAGCCATCCGGCTCGTCCCCTTCCATACTGGGCAGCGCCAGATGGAGCGTGTGATAGCCCCCGGCCGAGATGTTGAAGAAGTCAAACAAGCCGGTCGCCGCCAGCACCTCGACCTGTTCTTCTGCCTGCTCCGGGGTAATCCCGCCTTCGGGGCCAAGGAATTCATCCCACGACAGCCGGACCCCCACTACAAAATCAGTCCCAACCCGCTTACGCACTTGCTCGGCGCATTCGATGAGCAGTTGACAGCGCTTGGCCGGCGTCCCGCCGTACGCGTCGTCGCGCTTATTATAGGTCGGACTCATAAACTGGCCCAGGCCGTAACTATGCGCCCCGTGCAACTCGACTCCATCAAGCCCGGCGCGCTTGACGTTTGCCGCCGACTGCCCAAAGTCACGCGTTAATTCCGCGATCTCGTCAGGCCCCATCACAAGGGGGATTTCATTGTGTACGACCGAGGGGATCCGCGACGCGCCCCAGATGGGTTTGTTGCGGTCGATGAACATCCGGCCGCGATCATGGACGCCCATTGAGGCGAGCTGGACAAAGATGCTGGCACCCTGCTGATGCACGGCGTCGGCCAACTTGCTCATGGACGGAATACAACTCTCGCTCCAGACATCAACAATATGGAAAAACGAGCCTAGCGCACTCCGGGCGGCCGCAACGGTTTCGGTAATGCACAGCGCAACGCCACCTTTGGCGCGCTCGCGAAAATACGCGATCTGTCGGTCAGAGAAAACATGGTCGCGCGGGTCACCGTGCTGCGAGCTATGGGCGGGTTGCAGAATCCGATTCCGCAGCGTGAGATTGCCGAGCTTCAGCGGCTCCCACACGCGTGACAGATCGGGACTTTGTGATTGCTGTGCCGACGTGCTCATCTGCTTCCTCCTTTATTGGGGCAACGACTCAGGAGCTTCTCTCTGCTCAGACGGCCCGGATTCCGGTAGAGCGAAGGGGGTCGGATCGGCAAAGCGGTGCACTACATTGGCAGTGATCTGAGCGATATCGTTGTCATAGCCGTCGCGAGCAAGCGCGCCAAACCATGAAATCGAACCAACTGAAAACACGGCCCCGCCGGCCGGTGTTTCAAAAAACACCAAATCTGCCCGGACGACCGGATCGGGGGAGGGCACGATGGTCGAGGCCTGTAGCTCTTCTTTGGTCCGGGTCATGTCAGGCCCAAACTCGGTTGCGGAAGCAAGGATAACGGCGTGGACGGGGGAACCGAGCGTTTGGCTATAGCGGTCAACCTCCTGACCGGCAGCACCGCCGCCGAGCCCTGAGGTACCAATCTCTTCATCCGTCACACCTTCAAAGATCCACGCGGCACGAGAGGTATAGCTCTCTGGACTCCGCCTATAGCCGATGGCCCGTTTAAATCCCTGAGCGGCAAATCCCACCCCTACGAGGGTATTCGGCGCCCGGCCTAAACGCCGCCACAAGCCGCCGTACTCACCCGTAAAGGCGTGGTAAGACTCTCCTGGTTCGGTTTGCCAGTTACGCACGCCATCCTCAGCCCGCCGTAATTCGACTGCCCCAGGCCAGGCGTCGCTCAGCGCGACCCGCCAATAAAATCCGTTGCCTCCGAGATACATCAACCGCCCGCCACGCCGCAGCCATTCTTCAAGAGTGTCGAGCGTCCGGGTTGACCAATACTCCGGATGAGTCCCGGTCACAATGACCCGGTACGGAGTCAGCGCGTCAATCCCTTCGGCATGGACATCTTCGTCAGCGAGGATATCGTGACCAACCTGGAGATGGTCGAGGAAGGCGTTAATATCCGTATCCGGGGTGAAATTCCAACCGTCCGCCCCAGGCCGGAGTTGGAGAACCGGGCGGCGTCGAGAACTGAACATGACGCCACTGCCATCCGTGTGTTTCTCGTATGTAGATCGACCAACTTCGGGATGGTGGCGCAGGTATTCATGCTCAGGCCGCAGTCGGGATCGCGTGGCGATAAAGTCTGCGCCTTCGAACAGCATCCGATGATTCGCGTAGGCCATATAGGTGAATGAGGACATGAGCAGGGCGACATCGGCCGTTGGCGCATGCTGGGCGGGACGAACGAAAAACGGTATCCGATCCTGGCCATGAGCGGTTCGGAGGCGGAAGGCATAGATGCCGCTGGCAAGATCGGCCGGTACAGTCAGTTCTGCTGTGACCGGCCAGGCGGCGTCATATATATCGTCACTATGAAAATGAATGGCGTCATAATGCGAGGGCATAGCGGTCCAGGCGTGATGGCTGCCGTCCCAATCGGGACCCGTGACCGCTCGCGCGGGAAGCTGGTGGAGGAGACCGTGGCGTTCATTGCCACTGACGTCAACGATCTGCCTCCCTCCCATGTCTTTGGAGAAGTCCCATTCCAGGGTCGTCGCATCAAGTGTCAGTACGGGTCTGGCAAGGCGACCGTCGAAGTGAGCACCCTCGGATGAAGCCGCGAACAAACAGCATTGGGGCGACCCCGTTGGTTCTGCGCTCATGACGGTGCTTACGGTATGAGGCTCGAATCGCTCAAAGACGTCTTGGCCAGGTGAACGACTTGGCTGCGGGGTGAGTGTTCCCGTGACAGTGCCGTCCTTCAGGTCTGCGGCGATTTCGACCTGGTACCAGCGCTTGGCCTGGAGTGGTTGCTCGCGCAGGGTCAACTCGGTTTCCCCAATACGAGTCACAAGACGCCTCTTCGCCAGTGTCAGCACCAGCAGCGGTCCAGATTCACCGATGACAGAAAACAGGGTCTGATCTTGGTCTGGTCGCGTCGCAAAGAGGTGAATCTTAAATTTCGTCTGTCGTGTGACCGAGAAACCCGACAAGTCGACTTCGCCGTAAGAGCCGGGCTGTAAACCCTGCTCAGTAAGTGTGACCTCGGTGGGCAGATTGCTCGGGACTTCTATTTCTTTGAAGCCGGGTCCGCTCCGGGTTGGGTCGCCACAGATAATACGGACGAGATCGAGTCGGGCAGGACCGGGCGTGTGGCTGGAGGCCATACAGCGGATTGTTTCCCCGGCGCGGAGTGAGAGGGGTTCACAGTAGCCGGTACTGGCCTTTGTGTTCTTGGGATCGTCCATTTACCGCACTGTCCCTGCTTCCGTTGCCTCAGGCGCCTCTTCAAGCCTGCCCGTTTTGACGTCGTAGATATAGCCGTAAATGGGAATGTCGCCGGGAACCAAGGGGTGATTGCGGATGCGCGTGACATCTTCGACCAGACTTTTTGTGCTACCGGAGATCGTCAGCCAATCGATATAGCTCCCCTCTGTCGAACCGGGGCCCTGACCGGAATCCTGCCAGCCCGAAGCGCCCATCGTTGCGGTCTGGAGGCTGCTGGCGAGGAGACTGCGCATCACCTCATCGGTGAAGGTCGCCATACCACACTGCGTATGATGAATGACGAACCACTCCCGCGTTCCCAGGAGTTTATACGAGATCACGAAGGAGCGGATGGCGTCGTCACTCGCCCGTCCCCCCGCGTTGCGGATCACATGCGCGTCGCCCTCCGCCAGGCCGGCGTATTTTGCCGGATCGAGCCGGGCATCCATACAGGTCAGAATGGCAAAACGTCTGCCGGGCGGGGCTGGTAATTCGGCTTTCTTGCCAAAATCCTTGGCGTAGGCGGCGTTGGCTGCGAGGACTTCATCTCGGATCTGACTCATCGGGCGTCTCCTTTACTGACATATCGATATACCAGATTATCGAGTCGCTGTCGTAGGTCCGCGTATGGGCGTGCCACCGGGCAGACGTTGACCGGATAAAATGATACGTCTCGGTAAAAAGCAACGGAAAGGAACGCAAACATGGCAAAACCTAAGCTGTACGGGATTCCTGGCTCGCGGGCGATACGTTCGCTCTGGGCGATTGAGGAAGTGGGCGTTGAGTATGAGCACGTCTCGGTCAACTTCATGGACGAGTCGAAAACGCCGGAGTATCTGGCGGTGAATCCCAACGGTCGTATTCCCGCCTTGCAAGATGGCGATGTGACCCTGTTTGAGTCCATGGCGATCAATCTCTATTTGGCCAAAACCTACGGTGGCGATCTCTACCCTAGCAATCCTGCCAATGAAGCCCTGGTCTGGCAATGGAGTGTGTGGGTCATGACCGAGATCGAGCCACCCCAGATGGACATCGTGGTCCAAAAGTTTTTTACGCCCGAGGAAAAGCGGAGTGCGGCGGTTCTCGCTGCCGCCGAGAAAACGCTGGCCCGACCCCTGAAGGTGCTTGACGACACCTTGGCCAATAAAGACTGGCTGGTTGGTGATGCCTTTAGCATCGCCGATCTCAACGTATCCGGGGTGATGATGCTGCTATCGATGGTAAAATTCGATTCTTCGGCCTACACCAACGTGCAGCGCTGGGCAGAGGCGTGTTATGCCCGGCCCTCGCTTGAGCGGGCCAAGGCGGTGGGCAAGTAGACTGACGGAGACCGCGCCGCAGGCGCTCCGTTTTACAGGCCGCGTAAAAAGCGCAGGATGCACTCGGTTGTTTCCTGCGGCTTTTCCGCCTGCACCCAATGACCGGCGCCGTCAATGATTTCGAGAAAGCGCAGGTCTTCAAACGCGTCCGGAAACGTGGCGCGCCAGTTGGGATCGTAGAGCAGGACATCGTCTGCCGCCCCGGCCACAAAGGCCGCGGGCTGAGAGAATTTCTTGCCTTCGAGCTCGGGTGTAATGCCATTATTCGTCGGGATGTTGCGGTACCAGTTTACCGGTCCTCGGAAACCGCTCGTCCGGTACTGCTCGACGTAATAGTCAAGGTCTTCCTGGGTGAGCCAGCTTGGCAACTGCTCCGGCTCGGGCAGCGCGTCCAGCAGACCGCTCGACCTGGGGTGCTCCAGTTGCTTCATCCAACTCTGCGCCGGCGCGTCGGCGCACAGCCCGTAGTACAGGATGCGCAGGCTGCGTTCCAGGTCTTTTTCAAGCTCGGCTTCAACCCGGCCTTCTTCCTGAAAGTAGCGCATATACCAGAACTGGTCGTCCATGCCCGGCGGATTCACCGCGGCGTCCGTCATGCGCCAAAAGGGAACGGACAGGCCCATCACGGCGGTACAGCTTTCCTCGTGGAGCAGGGCGGTATTCCAGGCCACCACACAGCCCCAGTCATGACCGATGAGGGTGAATTCATCATAGCCCAGGGCCGGGGCGATACCGGCCACATCGGCGGCCAGCGTGCGAATATTATAATCCGAGACGTTGGGCGGACACTCACTGCCGCCATAGCCGCGTTGGTCGGGCACGGCGACGCGATAGCCCGCGGCCACGAGCGGGTCAATCTGGTGTCGCCACAGGTACCAGCACTGCGGCCAGCCGTGGAGCAGAATCACCAGCGGTCCGTCGCCCTCTACAACGGTGCGTAGCCTGACTCCGTTTGTTTGAATCATTTCAAAGTTGCGATTGATCATGCGTCGCTCCTCAAGGTTGATAAGCCAGTATAAAAGGATTCGTTTGCTGTAACTGGCAAATCAATCAGATCTTACTATAGGTTGCGGTTTGGATTTCCCGGCGCAGTTCCGCACTGCCCAGGCCTTCTCCGTCTTGCTCTCGGCCCAGGGCGTATTGCGGCCCGATGGACTCGGGGCCTTCTCCCGGTGGCAGTGGTGGCGTGTAATAGCCCAGGGCGTAACTCCCCAGCGTATAGCCGAGCAGATCCTGCAATTCGGTTGATAAGGTTTTTGCAATCTCGGGTGGACAGGACAGGTACTGGTTTTCCTCCTGGCGCAGCCAAGCCAGCGAGTAGGTGATATTCAGGCCGATCCGGTCGTCGGCCGAGTCATTCGCGCCTGCGGCGTGCAAGACCGAGCCGGTATACAGCAGCACCGAGCCGCGCGTCATCTCGGCCTGGGCAATTTCGTCCTTATCCGCCCGGCGTCCATCCGGCCAGTCCGGACTGCCCGGAATAACCCGCGTGGCTCCGTTTTCACGGGTAAAATCGGTCAGCGCCCACATGGTGTTGAACTGGGGCTCGATGTCTTTCAGATAGGTTCCCCAGGCCCAGCGGTCACGGTGGATTGCCTGCTTGGGCTGGCCGGGTCGGATGCGAATAATCTGGCCGAGATGGAGTTGAATGCGTGAGCAGTAGGGAGCCAGAAAGGTCTGGGCGGCTCCGAGCACCGACCGATTGGTCACCAGATCTCGACACGCCGGCGAGCGGGCCACCAGCGCGCCCGTGCGTGTCGTCCGGAGACCGACGAACGGGTCCTGGCCGTTGCGCGTGGCTTCGATATACGGTCCGGTTTCGCTCAGCACCCGATCGACCTCGGCAGGGAGGAGCATATCCTTCAGGATAACCGCCCCGTCCTTTTCAATGATCGGGAGGATATCCGCGGTGTCTGCCGTTGCCGGGAGGGTTGTCAGATGTGCCATGATTCTCTCCTTCTAAACGATCTCCTGATCTTGGATTCCTACAAATCCAGAAGTCGTATGTTCACGTATTATTCTCCAAACGCTGCTTCCTGAAGCGCCCGTACCTGCGCCTTCACAAATGCGTCCGGGAGGTCAGCCACATTGTTGTACCGGGCGCGCCGATTTTTTCCGTTGATGTACGAGAAACACGCAGCCTGCCTATCGTTTCCTACCAGGATCAGAACGGAAGACGCCGCGCTCGGTGACTTAAAATACAGAGCGATCTCACCGTCCGTCGTGGGGTAGACGGTCGGGGCGATAGGCTGGTTTTTGGAAGCGGCACGAGAATCATTCGCCGAGCATGTTTCCTGGTATCCGCATGAATTTCCGGCAGGGCATCCTCTGCCACCTCGCCGTCTATGTGTTCTAATTCCTCTATCGCGTCCGTAATCCACTGTGCGCCTGGGCTCTCAGCCGGAAGCATGGTCAGTTGTGCCATTCTCTCCCTCCTGACGCATCATCACGAACCGCACGACAGCATGGAACAGCCAAGGCAGTCCGGGAGTATATTCAAGCTTCTAGGCAGTCTCCGGAGCAGATGGCGGTTGAGATACCCAAGGCTCATAGTGCAACACCATGATCTGATCCGGTCGGAGACCCACCGACTCGTATGTCCGGCCCTCTCGGTCACAAAATTCGACTTCAAACGCTTCGCCATCCGCCAGAATTTCTACGACCGTCCCAACCTGCCCACGCCACAGCTGATAGTCAGGCAAGTCAACCGTGAGGGCCACTACGTCTAACAGTTTTATTGGGATTGTCATCGTCCACCTCTTTTTCTCAGAGAGGATAGCACGTCGCGAGCCTAGGGATATCTCTCCCATGCTCGATAATCCACCCACTTCGGACCAAGGCTCGTTTGCCACGCCACACAAGAAAGAAATCTACAATATACCGTTGTCCATACGCGTCGCGGCGTCCTAACCGCGCTTCGTGGGTTTTGACTACCTGGAGTAAGATGCCGCGTAATGCCTCGGCGTCGTTAGCATTGAGGCTCAGAGCAGCAAACAACCGCGCTTTATGCTTCCCCTCGTCGTGTAAGGGACTCAAGCAGTAGTTACGGAGTTTACGAATATCCACTACAGCACGCTCCGCGTTTGGAAGGGACATACCGCTGCTTTCGCTCAATGGTGAACGTGTTGTGTTTCTGCGTTTTATATCCCTGTTGTCTATCAATCGTTTCCAAATGGTTTACGATGCGTTGTTCGGATTTAGCCGAAGCTCACGAACTGCACGACAGCATGGAACAGCCGGGACGCTGGCGGGCCCAGTCGGGCCGTTTTTGGGCGTAGGCTTCTTTGTCCGGCTGTTCATCATAGGGGTGGCGGAGGAGTTCCAGCAAGTCGTGCACCATGGAGGGGTCGCCCTGCTCAGCCTTGTCGATAGCGAGCTGGGCGAGATAGTTGCGCAGCACATATTTCGGGTTGACCGTATTCATCCGTTTCCGACGTGTCTCGTTATCCGTCCCGTCTTCGCTCACCCGGTCGTGATAGCGGCGCAGCCAGGCAGCGATACGGGCCGTTGTCTCCGGGGTTAGCTGTTCCGGGACGTAGTAGGCGTCCAGTAGCGGCTCTATCAAGGTGGCGTCGTCGATCCGGTCTCCAGGTTGAGTGTCGAGATCAAGGCTTGCCAGCCGTCGATAGAAGATGGTCATGTCCGTCTCGGCCAGTTGCAAGATTTTCAGCAGACCGGTGATCAGGCCATCGTCCAGGTCGGGCTTGAAGGCTTGAAGGCCCAATTTGTGGGCCATCGTGGATTGCCAGAACGACTCAAATTCCTGCCCATAGCTGTTCAGCGCCTCTACCAGCGGTTCCGTCTGCTCAATCAGGGGGTGGAGGGCGTTGGCAAGCTGGACCAGGTTCCAATGGGCGATCTGGGGTTGTTTGCCAAAGGCATAGCGATGACTCGCGGCATCGGTAGTATTGGGCGTCCAGTTGGGGTCATAGTTTTCCAGCCAGCCGTACGGGCCGTAGTCAATCGTCAACCCCAGGATGGACATATTATCCGTGTTCATCACCCCGTGGACAAAGCCGACCCGCAGCCAGTGTACGATCATCTGGGCGGTTGTCCGGCAGACTTCCTCGAACCAGGCCAGATAGGTCGCCCGGGACGGCTCGCCCAGGTGAGGAAAGTCGGTGCGGATGGTGTAGTCCACCAACTGTTGTAAGACGTCGATTTCTCCGCGGGCGGCAAAGATCTGAAAATTCCCAAAGCGCACAAAAGACGGCGCGACCCGACACACCACGGCTCCCGGCTCGGGTTTGGGGTTACCATCATAAAACATATCGCGGATGACGTGTTCACCCGTCGAGACCAGGCTGAGCGCGCGGGTGGTCGGGACACCGAGGTGGTACATGGCTTCGCTGCATAAGAACTCACGGATGGACGAGCGCAGGACGGCCAGTCCATCCGCGCTGCGCGAATAGGGCGTCAGGCCAGCCCCCTTGAGTTGGACCACCCAGTGTTTTCCGGTCGGACCGATGAGTTCGCCCAGATTAATGGCCCGGCCGTCCCCGAGTTGCCCGGCCCAGTTGCCGAACTGATGGCCACCATAACACATCGCGTAGGGGTCCATGCCGTCCAGCACCCGGTTCCCAGAGAAGATGTGGGGGAAATCGTCCGACTCACAAAACGCGCGAGAAAAGCCCAATTCCTCGGCCACTTCCCAGGCATAGGCAACCAACTGGGGCTGAGCGACTTGTGTCGGCTGGACACGGGAATAACACGCCCGCGTGACCTGACGCCGAGTGTTGCCGGTTTCAGGGTCGGCAGGCAGTTCCCGCGTAAAGCGATTATCGAAGGTGAGCGTCTCTTGCGGCGGGTATTCCTGTTGGGCGTTCATGCCGACACGTTAGCCCAGCGTGGGGGAGCGCTCAAGGCGTGTTCTCTCGTCTACCGCGTCTCTACTTCTCCATAGAGCGGTTCCGCCACTGGCTCCGTGTCATACTTGCGCATTAACTCAAGGAGGGCGCGTTGGTCCGGCGGTTTTCCGCCTTTGGTGAGTTCGGCCAGGCCCTCGAAGTATTTCTCGCGTGAGTCGGCCGGGCAAAACATGATCAACAATACGGAGCGCTGTGCGCCTGGGTTGGAAAAGGCGTGTATCGCTTCCTTGGGGACGAGGGCGGTCGTTCCAGCCTGGGCCGTCATCTTCTCGTCCCCGACGAGGAGTTCGATTGCACCCTCGACAACGTAGAATATTTCCGCCATCTGACGGTGAATATGGCGGCGCGGTCCCTCAGTCCCAGGTTCCATTATATACTCGAACAGGCCGAAATGACCCTCGGTGTCTTTTCCCCTCACCTTAAATGTACACCGGGTGCCGGTCCCAATGGCGACAGAGTCGCCCTCTCCCCGCTGAAGTACGATTGCAGAATCAGGCAGCGTCATCCCGTTCTCCTTACACGACCCCAAAGACCTGCTCGACCGCAGTCTGAACGGGCTTGAAGGTCACCGTGGGATTATGGACCATGCGATTGTGACAGATCGCAACCGCCAGGCGTGCGTCCGGGTCGGCCCACGCAATCGCTCCGCCGGCGCCCGGATGGAACACCGTACGTGGATTCAAACCGGCCAGGCGGAACGGGTATTTGGGATCTTTTACTCCACCGACCCACAGCCCGGCGGTACCCATGCGGATCGCCATACCCAGCACGGAGTCCGGCTGATCCGTATCAGGACGCGGAGTGCTAAATGTCTTCACCCGCTCTTCGGACAGTAAGCGAACGCCGTTCAGTTTTCCACCATTGGCCAGCATGGCAAACAGCCGGGCCGAGCTGCGGGCGTTCATAATGCCGTGTGCACCCGGAATGCAGCCGCGTCGCATATCGGAACGGCCGAAGACCTCCTCAGTCGCTCCGACCTGAGGCGGCATGGCACGCAAGATCGGAGCATCTGCCGGTAATGGCAGTGGAGGCGCGTTCTTCAGCCGCGCCACGCGTGGTTCGGCTTCTTCAGGAATCCCGATCCAGAGATCCGTAATATCAAGGGGCGCACATATTTCTTCCTGTACGAAAGTGCTGTAGGGCCGGTGTTTGGGATCGGTCCGGCGCACGCACTCGGCAATGACCCAGCCGAAAGTGTAGCACATATAGGCATTCTGAGTGCCACCCGTAAAGATAGGCTTCATATTTGCCAGTTGCTCGACCATCCAGTCATAATTACTCATGAGTTCCGGTGTGACACCCTCGGGCATATACGGAATTCCCAGGCGGTGGCTCAGCGCATCCCGGACGGTTGCGGTGTCCTTGCCGTGCGCCGCGAACTCGGGCCAGTAGTGCGCAATAGGCGCATCATACTCAATCAAGCCACGTTCGGCCTGGAGATGGAGCGCGGTGGCCGTGGTCGCCTTGATGACGGAGAAGGAGGGGAAGAGCGTATCCCCATCGACTGCCCGTCCAGTGGTCTCGTCGGCAATGCCTCCCCAGACATCTACGACTTGCTCGCCATCGAGATACACGGCGACCTGCATCCCGATCTCACCGTTCTCCCGGAGCGTGGTTTCCACGGCCTGTTGAAAAATGCGCTGTGCCTCTGGTGTACGTTCTGCAGTCGCTGGCATGGATTGTTCCCCCTTTATCTCTGACTGACACACCTTACTGCCGGTTTGGCTCTTTGTTGTTATCCGCTTTTCTCAAGGAAAGAGTCAAGCGTCCAAATATCTTTGGTCTGCTGTTTTACGACGGCCAACCTACAGACCCGTAGTCTTCAGCACCCGCACGAAAGCGCTGGGATCAGAACCGCCAGCCGTGATTTTCCACACGCCTGATGCTGAAGGGAAGGTTGTGCCCCGCAGTGAATCCCTGATCTCTCACCCGACGTGCAGCAGGCTACGGTAGCGACTAGGGACTGTCTGCTTCCCCCTGAGCGTCTTCGTCTCGTATTCGGTCTGCCCGTTGGGCCAGTAGGCCGACGAGAACCAAAAAGACCAGAAAAGAAACTGTTATCGCAAGGATGGTGAGCATAAAACCCTCCTTTACCCAACTCTTGCAGTCTCTTCTTTCCTCTCTACTCCTTCTCAATACCGGAAATCAACGCTTTCGTGTGAATTTTGTCACAACCGCGCGGCATCTGCGCTCTGCAGGTCGGGATCGAGGACTTCGGTTTTGATCGTCACGATCGATGTGAACCACTGCTCCATGCTCCGAGCGTCCATCTGCGACCAGTCGGGAATTTCCAGGACGAGCGCCCGCCCGAGCTGGTTGCCAAATCTCACCAAGTCGTTGTTCGTGTCGGTCCGGGTTGTGTCCCACTGGCTGAGCGCCGCCTCCAATGAACTGTGAGTCGTGAGTGCTTCGCCCAGCGCGATGGCATCGTTAATCCCTTTGAGCGCGCCGGCTGCCGTGTGTGGACGGGCGAAGGCCCCGGCGTCGCCCACCAGACAGATCCGGCCTCTGCGGTAGGCCGGGACTTCACAATCATAAATGGCGTAGGCAAATGTGTCCTGGCATTTGTCGACGATCTCGGCGTAATAGTCGGGCAGCCGTTCGTGGGCGCGCCGTTTCAGCTCAGCTTCAGTGACCAGGGGCATACCGCCGGGGGGGAGCGAGCCCGAGTGCGCGTTGCCGTCTTTGTCTGTCAGAAAATCGGTCAGCGCGGAGGCGGCAATCGGGACATATATGCCCCAATTCACCAGACGCTGACCCGGCGCAACCGCTCCGTCCAAGCCTGGCACAAAGTAAAAAATACCGTGTCCGCCCGGATAGCCTAAACAGCGGACACCGCTTTCGAGCGGCTGTGATTCTTCAAGTTCCTCTTCAAACAGGAAGCCCCGCCACAAGACATAGCCGGCATACCTCAGGGCGCTATCGGGGAAGAGAGTCCGTCGCCCGAGCGAGGTGTAGCCATCAGCACAGACGACCAGATCAAATACAGATGTGGACCCATCGGCCAACTCCACCTGAACCGTTCCATCGGGTCGCTCGTGTAATGCCACGGCTCGCTGCCCTGAGCGATATACTCTATCCGGAACGCGTTTGCGAAGGTTTCGGTACAACCCACCCCAGTTGAGCAGAGCCAAATTTGCGGGCTGGTCCCAGGCAAGATAGCCGTAACGGTGCTCTTTTTCTGTTCGCCAGATGCGTGTGAACGCATGCCCGGCGAAGAAGGGGGTGTCAGCATCGACCAGGTCGCGTTCGATGAAGGTGTCCATGACTGAGGGTGGAACGCCGATGCCCGCGCCCCTGTCTTTCAGGGTGTCGCCCGTGCGCTCTAAAAGCGTCACCTCGCAGCCTAAGCGCAGCAGTTCGACCGCCGCGGTACAGCCGGCAATCGACCCCCCGATGATGCCGACGCGGAGTCCTTGGGTGAGTATGCTGGTTGTTGCTGGCATGGCCCCCTCCTCTGACGTTGTGTCCCCCCTACCATAAGTCCCTGTAGAAATCACTGTTTCTCCTACTTTCTTGAAAAGAGGGCGCGCTTTCCGTACTCTGGGCCGCAAGCGTTTGTATGTCAGGACCAATCCGGAACGGAGAACAAGATGCAAGAGATACCGGCAGGGATCATTTCAGCCGACGGCCATGTGTGTGAGCCGGCCAATTGTTACATCGACTATATCGAACCAAAATACCGCGACGTCGCGCCGCGTATCGTCGAACAACCGGATGGCACGGACGCCTTTGTCGTCCACGGCATGAAGCGTCCGATTCAATTGGGATTCATTGACGGTGCCGGCTTTACGGTCACGGAACGTAACAACCGGGCGGCAAAAATCAGATTCCCGGATATCCGCGAGGGAGCTTATGGCGGCCATGCGCGGATTTCGTATATGGACCAGGATGGGATTGCGGCTGAGGTCATTTACGCCTCTATCGGCATGGGCCTGTGCATGCACCGTGACCCGGACTATAAGAACGCCTGCATGTTGGCCTATAACCGCTGGTTGCAGGCTACGTGCAGCGAAGCGCCGAACCGCGTCCTGGGTCTGGCACAGACTGCGGTATTGAGCGTGGACAGCGCGATTGAGGATTTCCGGCGCGCCAAGGACATGGGCATGGTCGGCATGATGATGCCCGGTCGGCCCATCTACGAAGACTATGACCACGCTGACTACGACGCCCTGTGGGAGTGTGCAACCGACCTGGAGTTGCCCATCTGTTTTCATATTCTGACCTCGCGGGACGGTAGCCTGAACATGCCGCACCGCGGCCATGAGATGAATAATTTTCTGGGCATTATCCGGGCCGTCCAGGATGTTGTCGGTCTCATGGTTTTGGGTGGTGTCTTCGAGCGCCATCCGCGTCTGAAACTCGTGTGTGCAGAGGGCGACGCTGGCTGGATGCCGCACTATATGTATCGCATGGACCACGCCGCCAGGATTAATGCCGAGGGCGGGATCATTGACGGCCTGTCAAAGCTGCCCAGCGAATATATCAAGAGCAATGTCTGGATGACTTTCCAGGACGACCCGACCGCGTTTCATGCGGTCGATATCATGCCGCACCAGCAGTTGCTGTGGGCGAGTGATTTTCCGCATACGGATTCCACTTGGCCGCGCTCCCAGCAATTACTGGCCGACCACGCGGCCCATATCACGGAAGAGCAACGCCAGGACATCATGCGGGAGAATGCCGCCAAGCTGTTCAATCTACCCGCGGGGAAAAAGTCGTGGCGGATGCACGAGGCCCCGGTGTAGAGTAGGGATGGTGGCGGCCCAGGCTTAGCTCCCAAGAATATCATTCAATATCTCTTGGAGAGTCCTTTGATCCTGTTCCCCTAAGCGGCCCAGCCTCTTGAGAATAAGCGTTTTTTCGAGAGTGGCCAGTACTGGTTTGATGATGGACGGTTTCAAAAGGCCGGCTGCTTTCCAGCTCACAATGTGGGCCTCTCCCAGCGTGGACGTTGGTCTGACCTGACTGGTGATTGCAATAATGATGAGATCAGGTCGATCTTGGTTATAAGCGGATGAACTCACCACCGCTGCCGGGCGCTGTTTACTTGTGGTTTGGTCCGTAAAAGGAAATGGCGCGAGGACGATGTCTCCAAACTCATAGCTGGTCATAGTCGGCATCGTCCGGATTGTCCCAGACCCGAGCAAAGGCTGACTCGGACAACTTGGTCGCCGCCTGGCTCAGGCAACGGTCGGCGTTACGCTGACAGAGAAAATCGACAAAGTCTTCAACCTCGGAGACTTTGGCCGGTGGTAGGAGCCGGATTTTCTCAATCAGCTCCCGGACATGCGGATCATCAATAGCCATTCTCACCTCTCTAACAGGGTGTTTTATCCCCTCCCTGGAGGGAGTTACTTCGCTCATTCACGCTCCCATCCCACCTCCTACGCCTTCGACTGCATGCCAAGGTCCTTCAATGGCGTGCGGTCCACGACCGGCAGGCGTCGGGTCCCTGGCGTGAGTTTGACCGAACCCGGTACGCGGGTGAACTGATCGACCAGGTCGATTTCCTTGGCGTATTCTTTGACCGCGGGAATGACCTCCTGGCCCATCAGACGGATGCTGTTCATCCGGTCTTCGTTGCCGACTGGCCCCTGAACCTGGAAGCAGGCGAACGTCCCTGGCCGCAGCACGCGAATCATGGTCTTGATCTTCTCAATGACCGTCTTGGGCGAGCCGACGATCATCAGGTAGTCGTCCTGGGCGCGCTTATACGATTTCTCCAGCTTTTGGCGAACCTCACCCAGGTCCGTGCTCTTCTTTTTCCTCCGGCCCTGCTGGGCCTCCTTGAGTCGGTCCGAATCAACGCCGACCCAGCCGCCGCTCGGACGCTGGGCAAGCAGGCGAATGGCGTTTTTGGAATTATAACCCGGCGGGAGGGTATGTTCCGGTCTGGAGAACGCACTCGCTCCGCCGCCCCACACAAACCCTTTGCCCAACTCTTGCGCTTTTTCATCCGTGTCCGCGCAGAACACCCCAATCAAATAGGCAAAATTTTCCGTACCGGCCTGATAGCCATTTTCAGCCGCGGTATCGGCGTAATAGTCCAGCAGGTCGCAGGTCGGACTCAGGGCGGTCACCAAGGCCAGATAAGGATAGTTATGCTGGGCCGCCCAGTGAACCGTCTCCGGACTCAACACCCCAGGAATCCACATTTGCGGATGCGGTTTTTGGTAGGGAAGCGCCCACGGATTGACGTGCCGATAGTGGAAATGCTTGCCCTCGTAACGCCACGGACCGGGCTTGGTCCAGGCCTGGATAATGAAATCGTGGGCTTCGTTGAACATCTCCCGGTTATAGGCCGGGTTGGCATTATTAAAGAACTGCTCGCTGCCCGCCCCGCGTACCCAGCCGGTGACGAGACGACCGCGCGAGATCAGATCAATCTCGGCCAGCTCTTCGGCCATGCGTAGCGGGTGCTTCAGCACGGGCAGTGGGTTACCGATCAGGACGATCTTGGCCTTGCTGGTAATCCGCGCCAGGATGGAAGCTTCGACATTCATGACGCTGCCCATGCAGAAGGGATTGCCGTGGTGCTCGTTCAACATGAGCGCATCGAAACCGACTTCTTCGGCATAGCAGTATTCGTCCAGGAAGAAGTTATAGTCATCGGCCGCCTTTTCGCGGTCAAAGCGTGAGTTGGGCAGGGCAAAGAAACCCCGGTGCTCAAGCACCTCGTCTTCGTTGACCCACCGATACGGCCGCTCAGTAAAATAGCCAAACAGCATACCCGTCTCTCCTTTTCGCCGTGTTTATCGTCCGGTAAATACCGGCTCCCGTTTTTCCACAAACGCCCGGGCTGCCTCCTTGGCATCCTCGCTCCCCGTCAGCTCGTGCGTCATATTTTGCTCAAAGCGATACCCATCGCGCAGATCCATAAACTCAATCGCATTCATGGCGTTTTTGGCAAGCCGGATGGCCAGCGGACTTTTGGCGGCAATCACTTGGGCCTGAGCCAAGGCTTCGTCCATGAGTTGCTCCGGCGGAACAACTTTTTCAACAATGCCCCGACGGTATAACTCTTCTGCGCCGATCCGTTCGCCCGTGTACATCATCTTGCGGGCCTTATAGATACCAAACAGGCGTTGGGTATGGCGGCCACCGCCCAACAGGCCAACATCGATCTCAGGGAGGCCCAGTAGGGCCTTTTCTGACGCAATCAGCATATCGCAGGATGCCACCAGGGCGAGCCCTCCGCCGAGAGCTGGGCCATTGATCGCACCGATGACGGGGACAGAACATTCCAGAATGGAATGAAAAGCCTCGCGTGCCGCCCGCGAGTGGGCCCACATGGCCCCGTGACGCGGTTGTTGCGCGCCGTCATCCAGTGAACGCGAACGCGCTTTCATGTCTGCGCCCGCGCAAAAACATTTCCCCGCCCCAGTAAAGATGGCCACCCGGACATCGGTCCGATTATTCAGAGCGTCAAAGGAGGCTTGAATCTCATCAAACATCTGCCGATTCATGGCATTGACGGGGGGGCGATCAATCGTGACCGTGGCAATATAGTCTCTGATATCGGTTTGAATGATTTCGGCATCCATACGCACCTCTTTTACGTGCGATGCACATTCCCAGGAACTCGCGCTCGCCAGACATGCGAGGACTGCCGAGCCGGGAATAACCCACCCCACCGCTGTCGCGGCACCCCTCCCAAGAGGGGATGAGGCTGCTCCCCTCCTCGGAGGGGTGGCCGTAGGCCGGGGTGGGTTCCTTTTTGCATCACCTGTCCGAGTCTTAGCGCGCACTGTACTGGAAGTTTGGGCAGATGTCGATGATTCCCAGACGGACCAGTAATCGGCTCCGCTCTGGTGTGACGCGCGCGATCCTCCTGAAAATACTGTACTTTCCATTGCCCGCGGTGATTACGGCAGTATTGCTTCAACCTTCTCGTTTGCTTTTCGTGTCTGCCGGGGCAGGGTCAAGAGATCAACCCACCACCATACTCCAAGAACCGGCAGCATCAGCAGCCCGATCACCAGGGGCAGGCTCGGGGAGGGGATGGTGAGTACAAAATTCTGATAGAGCTTTGGGAGCGCCAGGCCAATGACAAGGGGGATACTCGGCGAAGGAAGAATGAGCACTTGTGTGAGGGCCCAGAGTCCTGCCCAGGTCGCCAGCAGAAAAAGGACTCCCTTCAGCGGCTTTCCCAAGTAGATCGTATGCAAGCCAAAGAGGCCAAAAAGACTCAAAGCAAAGAAGAGGTACACCCAGCCAAGCGACTTTTTCATCTTTTTCGTCCAGTAACGGATAGCGAACTCATCGTAATCGGTCAGAAGATGAAGGCCAAGGCGCAGCCGCGTATAGTGCTTCTGGCCGTGTTCTGTTAGAGCACATTGCAGTCGCGTTTGCGTAGAGGTCGAATGAGGGGAGATGCTTATGCCAGGACGATTAGCGGACAAGGTCGCATTAATTACCGGTTCCGGCGGTGGACAGGGACGGGCCGCCGCAGTGATGTTCGCCCAAGAAGGCGCAAAAGTCGTTGTCACTGACATTAAAGTCGAGGGCGGCAACGAGACGGTAGAGTTGGTCAAGGCGGCCGGGGGAGAGGCGGTGTTTCAAGAGACGGACGTCTCAAATGCAGCCGATATCAAAACGGCAGTTGACCGGGCGGTCGAGGCGTACGGTGGTTTACACATCATGTATAACAACGCGGCTGTCCTGCATAAGCACGACACGACCGTCACCAACCTTGAAGAGGAGATGTGGGATTTCGTTCTGAATGTGAATCTCAAGAGCGTTTACTTGGGCTGTAAATACGCGATTCCAGAAATGACCAAGGTCGGAGGCGGATCGATTATCAACGTTTCTTCGTTGGCCGGGATCTTAGGCGTTGGTAATGTCCACGCTTATACGGCGGCCAAAGGGGGCGTTGTTTCGCTCACCAAAGCGATTGCGACGGCCTATGCTGCCAAGAACATCCGCTGCAACGCTATCTGTCCCGGCGCTGTGGATACGCCGATGATGGCCCACGTGCTGCATGGTTCCAATCCCAAACGCCTGGAACGCGTGGCCAAGAGCCATCCCCTCGGTCGTGTGGGCACGCCAGAAGATGTGGCGTCCATGGGACTCTTTCTGGCCTCGGATGAGTCGTCATGGGTCACTGGTTCGGTGTTCACGGTTGACGGGGGATATGCCGCCCAATAGGTCATGAGCGTGACGAAAGCGAAAGGAGAGACTGGATGCGGAGCGAGCCCGGACATCTCAACCAGCTTGAATATCTGATCGGCCTGAGCGCAGGACTCATCTGCCTGATTGGTTTCAGCCTTATTTTTTACGTGCAGCCCCTCTGGGCCGCGGAAGACCAGAACGGGCGACCGGAGAAAACCTGGAAGACGCTGGTCGAACTCTCTGAAGAGGAGCGGACCGCGATCGACATGGCACAGGACACGCCGCGCGATGCGACCATCCCGTATCTGCCGGCCGAAGCCTATCCGTTCCGCGCTCCGTACACGGCTGAGGAAATGGGCTTTCGGGCCATGGAATTCCCGCATATGCCGCGCTGGAACTGCGTCCAGGTCGAAGACATGGGGCTGCTGACTCCTAGCGGCTCTCTGTCCAGTGCACAAATTCTCGTCCTGGTTCATTATCGGAAACCCGAGGGCCTGATGGGTCACCTGACAGCACAACCGGGAGAACTGTTGGCTCACTGGCTGACGCAGGATCTCTCTCCGCCTGAAAATTACGGCAACCAAATGCTCTTCATTACCTACCGGACCGATCGGGAGAAGCGCACCAAGGCCGACCTGTTTGGCTATTCGCCGGCCATCCGTCGGGTCCGCCGTTTCCCGCAACCCCAGCGGGAAGACAAAATGGCCACCTGGCCGATGACGTTTGATGACTCGCTCGGGCGCGACGCCTGGGAGTTTTCGTGGCGCGTATTGGGAACCGATATCCTGACCGAGACGGTTCGCTTTCCGAAAACGCGACCGGTGATGACTCTGGCGACGCCAGAGGGGTCCTTTACCGATGTGCCCGTCCAGGACCTGAAAATCATGGGAGACGAATATCCACATTATCAGCCGAGCGGCGGCGTGCGTACCTACGTCCTTGAAGCTCGCCCAAAGTCGGACTGGCTGCCGGATTATTACGCCAGCAAGGTGGTGTACTGGCTAGAGCAACACTATTTTTATCCGCTTCGGATGGAGGTGTACGGACGGCAGGATGAGCTCATCTTTGTTGAGGAGCGGATTACCAAAATGATGAATCCGAACCTCGGGGATCGCGGCTATCACAACCTGATTGCGGTCTGGTGGGATGCCCAGGAAGACTATTATGGCTACACGGTGCATGATGCCATGCAGGTCAAAGAATGGTCGCAGAAAGACGTGGACGTGTTCTTCTCGCCCGACTTCATGCGGCGCGGTTGGTTCCCTGCACCTTTAAAAACTCAAGCGATAATCAGAACTCCGGAAGAATTTTTTTTACGCCCGCACTTATACAAGGACAAGTTTCCTGAGGAGCGAAACTTGCAGTTGTCCTCTGCAATCGAAGCGCGTATTCGCGCCCAAGATGCGGCTGGGCAGATTGTTTTTGGAGAAGAGCATGAACTCGTCAAGACGAGTCTGACATCGAACTGACGCGTGCTCCCCTCAGCTCTCGGCTTGGGGCTTGAAGCCACCAAAAATCGCAAAATTCAGAAACTTCCAATAGCAGTCCACAATCGTAAAGCCGGCCTCTCGCCACCAATTGAGTTGAGGCTCCAGCGGAGCGATGTGGCTGCGCTGCCCCTCGGGACGCGGCAGGGCGGTCCGCGCTTGGCGAATGTCTTCGAGTGAGTGGAGCTCTCCAGTCTGTTCCTGGACCTGCTGCTGAATCACTCGATCAGCCAAGGGCGTAAACTGGTCGCGTAACGCCGGGTCGCCGGCAACGACATCATTGTTGAGAAACAGACCGCCAGGTTGGAGCAGGTTGAACACCTCAGCACATAATTGTCCTTTACGACTGTCAGTCAGGTGATGCAGCGCAATGGCCGAGACTGCAGCATGAAACGGTCCGGGCAGACCGACATGCCAGGTGAGATCAGCCAGGTCGCGCAGAAAAAATTCGACGTGCGAGCCATATTTGTTGAGGCGGGGCTCAGCATGCTCGTGCATGGCGGTCGAGCCGTCAACCCAGGTGACTGTTGCGTGTGGATAACGGGAGAGAATCGTCTCCGTGACCGCACCATAGCCCGCGCCTAAATCGAGCACGCGAATCGGTTCATCAGCCGACCAAGGGAAGAGGTCGAGCAGGGTATTGAGTTGCTCTAGGCGCTTCGGAATCAAGAATGCGCTCCGCTGTACAAAATAGTCAACTTTGTCCTGGTCTCCCCAGCCGCACAGGGTATCGGGCTCTGCCATTGGTGTCCCTCCAGTGTCATCTCGATTTTGTCATCAATGCGTAAGAACGGCTTGCGCAAGCTCCTCCAGCTCACTCCCTCATAAAGGTTCCGTTGCTATGGGGTCAATCTTCTCGCTAATATATCGCGCGTGTAGCTGAGGTGGTATGACGCATGCCAAGGAGGGAGCCATGATCGTCCAAGCGCGCAAACAGTACAAAGTCACCTCTGAAGAGAGTGTCCCGATGAAAACCCGGGATGGGATCACGCTGTACGCCGACGTGGTCCGGCCAGACTCCGCCGAACGTTTTCCCGTCCTGCTGATCCGCACTCCGTATGGCAAAACGGGCTCCGCCGACCCAAATGGCCTCAATGCCTCGTACGCCCAGTATGGTTATGTTCTTATTACCCAGGACTGCCGCGGCCGTTTCGAGTCTGAAGGAGAATACGACACCATCTTTCAGGAAGCTGCCGACGGCTATGATGCCGTCGAATGGGCCGCCCGGTTGCCGTGGTCGAATGGCCGGGTGGGGACGACCGGCCAGTCCTATATGGGGCTGACACAGTATCTAATCGCTTGTAACGATCCCATGCCGCCGTCCCTCCAGTGTATGGCGCCGGTTTCCGCTTCGGCCGACTATCATGCCAGTTGGATCTATCAGACCGGCGGGGTGTCAAAGTGGGGCTGGATGGTGCCGTATGCCATCTTTAAGGGCCTCAATACGCTCAAGCGCCAAGGTCGCAGAGACCTCATGGAGAAGATGAAGGAGTATGTCGAAGGCGGCGAGCTAGCCGGCGTACGGACGACCCGCTGGGGCTTAAACGCCTTCACCCCCCTGACCGACGAGTGGTATCGCCACCTGCCCATCAAGGATTGGGGTGAATTGCTCAAAGAAACCGCGCCATACATGGCCGATCACATCGCCCATGCCGACGATGGAGAGTACTGGTACCGGGCCAATGTGAATCGCTTTGCCGAGACTATTCGGACGCCGATGCTCCATGTGACCTCGTGGTACGATACGTTTGCCGAGGGTGGGCCGGCCGCGTATCAGAGCATCACTCGGAAAAGTCAGTTTGCAGTCGCCCGCACCGGTCAACGGCTGATCATTGGTCCGTGGGGCCATTTGTTGCCGTATACGACGCCGGCTTCACGCGGTGCGGGTGATATCGATTTTGGTCCAAGTGCCTTGATCGACCTCAATGAAACCTTGCTGCGCTGGTTCGATTATTGGCTCAAAGATGTAGCCAACGGGATTATGGACGAGCCGCCAGTCAGCGTCTTCACTCTTGGTGAAAAACGTTGGCAGCACTTGTCCGATTGGCCACCGCCCAACATGCGTCAGATGCGCTATTTTCTGCATAGTGGCGGCGAGGCGAACACCCTCAATGGGAATGGGACCCTCTCAACCGTCCCGCCCGGCCAAGAGCAGGTAGACACCTATGTCTATGATCCCGACAATCCGGTGCCGTCCCTGGGCGGCAATAATCTGGCCGTTGATATGGGCGTGCAGGATCAACGCCCGGTCGAGGAACGTAATGATATCCTGGTCTATACCTCCGATCCGTTCACCCAAGCGCTGGAAATCACCGGACCGGTGTCGGTGACGTTGTGGGCCTCGTCCTCAGCCGTTGATACGGATTTTACGGCCAAACTTGTTGACGTCCATCCGGACGGCTATGCGCAGAACCTGCTCAATGGCATTATCCGCGCCCGCTATCGGGACTCTGCGTCTACGCCCGCATTGATGGAAGCGAACAAGCCGTATCAGTTTACTATTGATCTATGGGCGACGAGCAGCGTCTTCCTGCCGGGGCACCGCCTCCGCCTGGAAGTCAGCTCCAGCCATTTCCCGGAGTTTGACCGCAACCTGAACACGGGCGAGCCGTTTGGCGAGGGCACGCAGGGAGTATCCGCTCAGCAGACCGTGTTTCACCAGGAAGACCGAGCGTCCTACGTCCTGCTGCCGGTGATTCCCAGATAGAAAACCGGAGAGCGCGAAACGAATGCGTGAAAAGCCTACTGGAGTGCACTAACCATGCGAGCCTTGGTTATCGGCGGGACCGGACCGACCGGTCACTTTATTGTCAACGGATTGCTTGAGCGAGGATACGATGTAGCTATTCTACACACGGGTAACCACGAAGTGGCTGAGATTCCCGAATCCGTGATCCATATTCATACCAATCCGTTTGATGAGCAGGCGTTGATTGACGCCCTCGATGATTCCCATTTTGATATAACCCTCGCCATGTACGGCCGCTTACGGCGGGTGGCCGAGATTATGGTTGGCCGGACGGAACGGTTTATCTCGGTCGGGGGAGGGCCTGCCTACCGGGGCTTTATGAACGCGGATATGGTCCACCCTCCGGGACTGCCTGTGCCCACTGGGGAGGACGCGGTCAAGACGACGAGCGAAGCGGAAGATGGCAAAGGCTACCGGGTGTATCGCTCGGAAGAGGTGGTTTTCGCACACCACCCGAACGCCACGCATTTTCGGTATCCCCAAATCTATGGCGCCTATCAAGTCGTTCCACGCGAATGGTCCATTGTTCGCCGTATCCTGGACAGGCGGCCTTTCATCGTCCTCCCGGACGACGGCTTATCGCTCAATCACTCCGGCGCTGCTGCCAACGCCGCGCACGCCCTGCTGTTGGCCGTGGATCAACCCGAGGTTGCCGCCGGGCAGGTGTATAACTGTGGCGACGATCATGTCTTGACCCTCAAGCAGGTCGTGCAGCTGTGTGCCGAAGCGCTCGGTCACGAGTGGGAGATGATCTCGATGCCGTACGATCTGGCCGTCAGCGCCAGACCGTTAATCTCACAACCCTGGACGACCCACCGGATGTTTGATCTCACCAAAATCAAATCAGAGCTTGGCTATCGGGATATTGTCTCGCCGGTTGAGGGCATCAAACAGGCGGCGGTCTGGTTACGCGACCATCCATTGGCATATGGGGGGCGGGAGGAAGTGATGCTGCAAGACCCGTTTGACTATGCGGCCGAGGATCGCTTGGTCGCTGCCTGGAAGCGAGCCATTCAGTCGATGCCGAAAGATTTGTTCCAACAAGAGCCCGGCTTTACCTCCTCCTATAGCGGACCGGGCGGTTCTCAGCGCAAAGGCAGCTGGTGAGAAGGTGCGAAACGGTTCGCCGCCTACCCCCGAATCGTTGCCGCTGCCCTAGAACAGGCTGTACGCCTCCTGCCCAAAGAACGTGGCCCCCCAGTTCTCGGCGGTCCGGTCGCCGTTCATCATGTAGTGGGTTCGAACCATGTTGAGGTCCCGGAAGATCCGTTCCATAGGCTGACCGGTCAGAGCGGCGCTCGTGCCGCTTGCGTCGAAGAGCGGCTCCACGGCCTCGCGGGCGAGGTGGAGCGTCTGGTGGGCGAGCATGAAGGTACGTCGCGTCTCTTCCTCGGTCACGTCGACGGGACCGCTCTGCGCGATCTGCTCCATGCGACGCTTCTGATCATCGATGATGCGTTGGAGCACCGCCTGGGCGGCGTCGGTCTTGGCGCGCGCGAGACCGATGAGGCGCTGTACCGATCGCTCGTTCTTTACGGGCGTAAACGGCGGATAGCTATTGACCTTCGTCATCGCCCGCTCGTAAAAGGCGTCGATCGCTGCCTCTGCGAGGCCCACGCAGATGCACGCCAGCTCGGCGAGGAAGACGTCGAACGGCGACGTCCGGTAGAAGGGATTCTCGTGGACGCCGTAACCCGGGGCCCGACCCGCGAACCAGGGAAGCTGGGAGAGCACGCGCCGCTCGGGGACGAAGACGTCCTCGATGATCGCCTGCTTCGAGCCGGTTCCGCGCAGGCCCATGACGAACCAGTTGTCGAAGACCTCGCATTCCTCCTGCCGGAGGTACGCGAGGATCGTGTCCTGGGGAGGCCCGCCCGCCGTATCGCCGGGAACGACCGCGGAGACGCCGAGCCAGTTCGCGTAGTCGCCGCCGGAGTTGTAGTTCCAGCGGCCATTGATACGGTATCCCCCGTCGACGGGGGTGGCCGTCCCCTGCGGTGCGAAGGTCATCGGCGAGCGGAAGTCTCCGTCGTCCCCGTACATCTCGATCTGCCCCTCTTCGGGTACCCCGGCCATGTGGAAGACGTGGGCCGCCGTCAGGCAGAGCACCCAGCCCGATGAGCCGCAGCCCCGCGTGATCTCGATCATGACGTCGCAGAAGGTCCGCAGATCGAACTCGTAGCCACCGAAGCGGCGCGGCTGCAGGATCCGGTAGAAGCCCGCGTCCAAAAAGTCCTTGTAGGTCTCGGGCGGGAGCGTGCGCAGACGGTCCGCCGCCTCCGCCCGCTCACGGAGGCGCGGTACGAGCTCGCGAGCTCGAGCCACCATCGCTTCGGGCGTGAGGTTCGGCTCGGGGGGATCGATCGGCATGCCTCGCTCCGAGCCGTGCATAGGCCTGGCTTCGGTAGCCACTCTGTTCGATTCATTCATTGTTCTCCTCCTTCATTCATCGCGACACCAAGCTTCGTGGCCTACTCTGAATCCGGGAGTGACCAAGGCACGTCTGCCCACGTAGAATCTGTCCAGCCATCCAGATCGTAGTGGCTCATGCACTCGTCGACCATGGCTTTCATTGAGGCGTTCAGACCCGAATGCTCGGCCGCCTGATAGGTCTCGACCCGATTCGGTTCATAACCACCGGCGAAGTTGCGCTCGTGGGCCTCTGTGCGGCCGGCGAACTCGGTGAGAAACAAGTCCCAGATGACGCGTAACAGCTTCACTCGTTCTTCTGCCGGAGCGGTGGCCCCTTTCCAGTAGCGGTCGAGCAACGGACGGGTGGCCGGGTTCTTAAAATCCTTGGCCGAGGAGGGGATCTGGATCAAGTTGCCGGAGAGGAGATTGTGGAATATCGTCCGAGCCGTACTGAAGATATCGCCGTAGATATTGCGCCACTGAAGCGCGTACTCGGTCTTTGGCAGGAGATAGCCCCCTGGCCCAGGTTCGGCCTCGGCTGCCATTGCTGTGGACAGTGCCCAGAGGTTATGCCGCATGCCGAGCAACTCGCCAATCCTCGCTTGTACCTCGCGGAAGCCGGTCTTCTGCTGCATTTCTGTCGCCCGGAGGAGTAAGCCGCAAATAAAATCAAGCTTGACCGCGGTTCGCGCCGCGGCGTGAAAGGCAAACCGCTGGGCAAAGCCGCGTGGGAAGAGGCCGTTGACAACGGCTGGGTTGCGGTAGACCGTCACGTCTTCCCAGGGGATAAACACGTCGTCGAGTACGATACTCAGATCAGACTCGTCGAAACGGCTGGAGAGAGGATAGTCGAAGGGGGAGCCGATTTTTTTCGCCAGGTGTTCGTAAGAGTAGCGACCCATGAAGGTGAGGCCTGGGGCATTGAAGGGCACGAAGAAGCCAACGGCGAAGTCCTCTTCGCCCTCAGCCAGCCCGGTCGGCTGGATATACTGACTCATGTAGGTGACATGGCTGAAGGCGGCCCCGGTAGAGACCATGCGCGCCCCACGAACAACAATGCCATCATCACGCTCTTTGACGACGTGCATATACACATCGCGCTGCTCGGCCGGCGGCTTTGAGCGATCGCCGGCCGGATTGACCAAGCTCAGATTGACGAACATCACCTCGTCGGCGATCTTCTCATACCAACGCTGCACGTTCGGGGCATACTCACCATAAAAGTCGACATCCCCGGCCAGCGTTCCGACCAACGCGGCCTTATAATCGGGGCCGCGAGAGAGCGTACCCCAACTCAAGCGCGCCCACTCGGCGATGGCATCACGAGCCTCGAGGAGGTCTTGAGGGGTACGGGGGAGTTTGTAGAACTTGTGTGAACGAGCCCCCCGCTCCGTCACGTAGGTCAAGAGGTCGTGCTTCTCCGGGTCGTGGAGCGTATCGTACATGCGGGCATACGAGCGGGCGCTGGTGGCAAAGGCGGGGTGGGTGGTGACATCTTTGACCAATTCACCATCGAAATAGATGACCCGTCCGTCACGGAGTCCTTCGAGAAATTCCTGACCCGTTGGCGGCTCGCGTACGACTTGTTGTTGTGAGGTATCGGGCTGGTAGGACACTGAGCCGTTGCCGGTCTCCTGCGGCATGTGTGTTGCTTTTTGCATCGATTTCTCCTCCTGAATCGATGAGTGGAGAGAATAGTGGTTCAGCAGTCAGCCCGGAGTGTCCGTAGGTCCCCCATAGTCTCCCCATCCCAATTTTTCCGACAGTCGATCAGTGGTAATACCCGCTCGCCAAAGGTCCGAATCCCTGCGACCCAGTCTGGCCAGCAGAACAACATGCCTTCGATATTGCGGTCCTCAGCAATGCGGTCGATCTTTCGAGCGACCGTTTCATACGAACCGACCAGGACGGGCACATTCATAAACACCATATTCCCGCTCTCAACGTCCCCGGCCAGTAAGTCCGCATCAGCGCCGGCATCTTCATTCCGGAACTGGCCCGATGTTCCGCCCTTGACCGTGTCCAGACTCGCCGAGTAGACCAGCGACTTGATGGCCTCTATATCGCCCCCAGCCACAATATCCGAGGTGGTTTGCCAGGCCAGGTCTTCGGTTTCTGCTGCGACAATTTGAAACAAGCCGTAGGTGCCCACCCGCGTCCCGTACTGTGCTCCAGCTTGCTTGAGGCCGGAGGCGATAGTGTGCAGCCGTTCGGGGGCGACCATCGCAAAACTGTGCCCACCGATCTGGGAGACAAAATCTTGTCCAGCGCTCGACTGCCCTGCGGAGACCAGGGGAATCTCGTGGGTGGGAGTGGGGAAACACTGACAGTCGTCCAGATCAAAGTAGGCGCTGTGGTGGGTGATGGTCCCGTCTCTCCACAAGGTCCGCAGCACGTGGACGTAGTCGAGCGCATACGCATAGCGTTGCTCGTAATACGCATCCCCGCGCCAGAGACCCATCTGAGCGTACTCCGGCTTATTCCAGCCGGTGACAATATTGAGCCCGACCCGACCACCGCTGATGTCGTCCAGGGTTGCCATGGTACGGGCGACATAAGCCGGGTGAAGCGCCAGGAGAGAGGCGGTCGGAATCAAGCCGATCCGCTGCGTTACGGTGGCGAGGGCTGAGGTCAGTGAAAACGACTCCAGGCACCCGTCCCAATATCCGGTCTCGCCCCCAAACCCACGAAATTTCATCATCGATAGGACGAAATCGAATCCGAGACGCTCGGCTTCAAGGGTAATATCTCTGTTCAGCTCCCACGTTGGCATATACGGTGGAATCGCCTTGCTTAGGATATAGCCGTTGCTGCCATTTGGGAGAAAGATTCCAAACTTCATAGAATTCCTCTGTTAGGAGGACCTTGGCCCAACATGAATCGGTCCGAGCGACGCCTTTGCCTGCGTGCGCTTCTCCAGCAGCTCATACATCCTTTCATGTCATTACGAACGCCCTACATATAGTGCGGCAGGACTTCCTCGCCGACTTTCCGGATGGCGCGTTTGACTTCTTCAATCGGCAGGAGGCCCTGGTCGCCCTGCCAGATAAACCACTCTGGATTTCCCGCTTCGATCAACTGATCCATAGCGCGACGGATATCACTCGTTGTTCCGGCCAGGGCAAAATTCGAGCCGATCATCCGCTCGGGGGTGGCTTCGGAGGCGGGCATTGGCCCCTCGCCGTATTTTTTGTTGTCGGCTTCGGTGCGGAAGGCCTCCAGAAAGCCGAAATGGTAGAAGAAATTCTGAAAGCCATAGCCACAGAAGCCAGCCGTCAGCATTTTTCTGGCGGCCTCCTGGGTGTCTCCGGGATAAATGGCGCGCAGCACACCGAGCGATTCACCAAACTCGAGTGCACGGCCGGCGGTCTTGGCTTCTTCGACGTGGGTCTCGGCAAAAAAACGCACCTGGTCGTGATCGGAGATGAACAGGGTCGGCACGATGTTCTCTCTGGCACACCAGCGGACGGTAGCCTCGCTCATGGAGAATGCCTGGAAGAGGGTGGGGTGGGGCTTCTGATACGGCTTGGGTACGACATCGATCATCTGGACCCGACCGTTGTCATCGACCTCGCCCGGAGAGCCGTGTTCGCGCGTCCATTCGTGGGCCTGCCAGGGCGTACCCTCCTCATAGGGATACGGATACTCATAGTGTTTGCCCTTGAACCGAAAGGGTTCATCCTTCCAGGCCAGTTTCAGAATCTGAAACACCTCCTCAAACGCCTCGCGATTACGCATGTCGACGTCGCTCTGATCGCTGGCCGTCGCGCCGATGTGAATCTTCTGCGCCATGGGACTGAGCCAGCGGGATTGATAGCCGCGGGCGAACCCGACATGCGTGCGCCCTTTGGTGAGCTGGTCGAGCCAGGCAATTTCCAGGGCGAGCCGCAGCGGGTTCCAGCCTGGCAGGACGTAGCCGATGGGGCCGACCTTGAGCGTTGAGGTCTGGTGAATGACGTATTGGGTCAGAAGGGGCAGGCTGCCGATCTCCATGCCTTCGGTATGCAGATGGTGCTCGGGGAAGCCGACGCCGGTGAAGCCCAGGTCTTCCACCATACGTGCAATCTCGGCAACCTCGTCGAACATTTTTTGCCAGCGCTCGGTGTGGTGGGCAATGGGTCGGAGGTCCTTCCGCTCTTGGGGAGTGGCGGGAATGGACGGCAGACAAAAATACATGAACTTCATTACGAAATCTCCTTCCTGACGGGTGTCTTCTTACTTACAGGATTACTTTGACACTCGGAATACGCTTGAGGCCGCTGAATATGGCCAGCCGCTCTTGTTCGCTCTTGACGTGAACGGAGAGATTAAACGACGTGTACTTCCCCGTCCGACTGTGGCGCGATTCGCTGAGCTGATATTCGAACGCCTCAAGCATAGCGACTATAGCATCCGTGATCTGGGCGGCATCGGAACCAATGATCTTGAACGACCAGGTGCACGGATACTCAATTTTTGGCGAGTCCAAGGAAGCCTCCTCCTAACGTATACACCCGCTCCAGGCAGGTCAGCCGGGTTCGTGGTCCGTACGCCCACACCGGTAGACACTTATCCTTGTCGATCACTCCGATGTAAGCTAAGACGCTAACAGTCCGGTTGGCTCAACTGCTTGATCCTGACCGCGATCGAATGTTTACACAAGGGGGGAATCAGATGACACAACCGCTGCATACCGTTCGTCAGTTGGCCTATGTGGTCAGAGACATGGACGCCGCACTCAAATACTGGGTGGATGTGCTAAAGGTGGGGCCGTTCTATTTGTTTGAACACTGTCCGCTCAGAAATCAGCGCTACCGGGGCAATCCCTCGAACGTGGATGTGACCTTAGCCCTGGGCAATAGCGGCGCCCTCCAGATCGAACTTATCTTTCAACATAACGATGAGCCATCCGTATACAAGGAGTTTCTGGATGCCGGTCGGGTCGGCGTCCATCATTTCGGCCTCATGCCCGAAGACTACAAAGCCGCCTATGCCCAGTATCAAGAGCTGGGCCATGAGGCCGCGTTTGAGTGTACGGTCGGCAATGCCGAACTGGTGTATTTTGACACGGTCAGCACCATCGGTCATTATACCGAGCTGTGGGACAATAATGCTGTCTTCAAGGATTTGTTTATGCTAGTTGAGGACGCAGCAAAAAATTGGGACGGCAAGGACCCCGTTCGACCGGGACCGCTATAGACCAGTTGCAAAGCAAGCCCGCTCCCCCAGTGGGAGAGGAAAAAAGGCCCAACACCAAGCAACAAAAACGCCAGAACAATGCAGAGAACAGGAGGATATTATGCATTGGCAGATAGGTGATACCAAAATCACGAAGATTGAGGAGATCGTGTATCCGGAATTTTCGGATGTGCTGCCGACCGCAACACCCGAGGTGGTGAAACAGGTCGAGTGGCTCTTTCCTCACTTTGTTACGCCCGAAGGCATGCTCTCCCTGAGCATTCATGCGCTGATCGTGGACACGCCCGGTGCGACCGTGGTGGTGGACACCTGCATCGGCAACGGTCGCAACCGCGCCCCCCTGGACATCATGAGCAATCTTTCAACCTCCTTCTTGGACGACATGAAGGCGGCCGGTTACGACCCGGACGGCATCGACTACGTCATGTGCACCCACCTGCATCTTGACCATGTGGGCTGGAACACGAAGTTGGTTGACGGCAAATGGGTCCCGACCTTTCCGAACGCGTCCTATCTGATGGATCAGAAAGATCTGGAACTGTTTGGCAAGATTGACGACGACATGATCGCCAACCTGCCGGCCGATGCGGTGGACTTCTTCAATATTCAACGCCGCGTGTTTGAGGACTCCATGCAGCCGGTCTTTGACGCCGGTCTGGCCAAGTCGATCGACGCGCCGACGACGATTTGCGAAGGGGTGCGGCTGATTCCGACGCCGGGCCATACGCCCGGACACTGCTCAGTCGTGGTTGAGTCCAATGGTGAGGCGGCCATGATTACCGGGGACTTTATTCATCACCCGATCCAGTTCCACGACCCGAATATCTGCACGCCGTTCGATATCGATAACAACATGGCGCTGGCCACCCGCTGGCGAACCTTTGAGCAGTTTGCGGATACGCCGACGCTGATTATCGGCACCCACTTTGCTGGGCCGACCGCCGGCAAGCTGGTCCGAGACGGTGCTGGCTATCGTCTGGACGTCTAAAGACCAATCAGGATTAAGGGATTACAGGATTATCAAGACAATCCTGATCAAAGCAGGGGGGCCGGGAGGCCCCCCTTTTCGCATTGAACTTATTCCAGGAATTCGGGAGCCTCACGTTTCAGCATCCGTTTGATCGCCTCCAGATGGAGGGCGGCTTGTTGGCGTGCCGTTTCGAACTGCTCACTCGTGTAACGACTCACTTGAGCGGAGATACGTTTGAGCGGCAAGCCTGTTGAGTGGGCCAGCACCTGAACCATGCACGCCCGCTCCAGGTAGTATAAGTCGTCGAACGCGGTTGCCACGTCCGGCCCAATCACAATCACGCCGTGGTTGGCGAGAAAGGCAACCTTCCCCTCGATCAGCTTTTCCCTGAGCCGCTGCCCTTCCGCCTCGTCCAGGGCCAGACCGTTATACGCCTCTTCGTACGCAACCCGCTGATAGAAGCGCAGCGCATTCTGGCTGATCCATTCGAGACGACCACCATCGATTGCGCACAGGGTGGTCGCATACGGCATATGGGTGTGGAGCACGCACTGGGCAGACGGGTTACCGCGGTGAATCTGGGAATGGATAAAGAAGGCCGTGGGCTCGACCTGCCACTTGCCTTCGATCACGTTCCCGTCCGGGTCGACGACGACCAGGTCGCTTGTCTGCATCTCAGACCAATGGAGGCCCTGAGGGTTGATCAGAAAGCGGTCCGTCGTGCCTGGGACGACCAAGCTGAAGTGATTACAGATGCCCTCACTCAGGCCGAGCCGGTCTGCCCAGCGCAGTATGGCGGTGAGATCAATGCGTGCTTGGCGAATGGCTTCGGTATCCATAGTGCTCCTCGCAACATTCGTATGACAAGATATTCTCACCATACGACGACCTTCGCATAAAGACCAGCCGGAATCTTGGCCTCCAGTCCTCTCTTCCGCCTGTTATGACAATTTTATGGTTCTAGTTTGGATATATTTTTGTCAAAATGATTGAAATATTGTACTTATCATTCTATTATCTATACTTATGATCGAAAGAGAAATGGCTCCGGCTCTACGTCAAGCCGCGCAGGGCTATCCTGTCATCGCCATAACCGGGCCTCGCCAGTCTGGGAAAACAACGTTGTCGCGTGCGATTTTTCCAGACAAAGCCTACGTCAGCCTGGAAGACCCGGACCAGTTGGACTTTGCCCTGTCTGACCCCAGACGATTTCTCGGAGGATTTCCCAGGGGCGCTATTATCGACGAGGTCCAAAGGGCGCCCGACCTTTTCTCCTATATCCAGGGGATTGTGGATGAACGTCAAGAGCCGGGATTCTTCGTCCTCACAGGCTCTCGGCACTTTGGTTTTCTTGATGGGATTTCGCAAACGCTGGCTGGGCGAGTGGCGCTGTTCGACCTCCTGCCCTTTTCCTTTGCCGAGTTGCAAACAGCAGACATCCAGATTCCGTCGCTCGATCACCTGCTCTTCACCGGACAATATCCCCCCCTGTTCGACCGCAACCTTGACCCGCTCGACTGGTACGGCGACTACATCCGCACCTATGTCGAACGGGATGTCCGTCAGATTACGGCTGTCCAGAATCTCCATGTTTTTCAAACCTTTGTGCGGCTTTGTGCCGGACGAATCGGGCAGGTACTCGACCTGAGCGGGCTCGCGAACGACGCCGGAATCACCCATAATACCGCCAGCGCCTGGCTTTCCGTTCTGGAAGCGAGCTATATCGCCTACCGCCTCACTCCTCACCACCGCAATTTCTCTAAACGCTTGGTCAAGCGACCAAAGCTCTATTTCTACGATACCGGACTCGCGAGCCGATTGCTCGGTATTCGTTCAGCGGATGAATTGCGCCTGCACTCCCTCCGGGGCAACCTGTTTGAGTGCTGGGTCGTCGGCGAGCTGTACAAATGGAACGCCCACCACCGCAAGCGGTTGCCGCTCCATTTCTGGCAGGATCACAAGGGCAGGGAGGTCGATGTGCTCGTCGATTGGGGCGATCAGGTGACCGCGCTCGAAATCAAATCCGGTGCTACTCTGAACGCCGATTTTTTTCAGGGGCTCGAATACTATCAACACCTGGCAAAAGAGCAGGTGCGACAGTCCTATCTCGTCTATGGCGGGGACCAATATCAGACCCGCGAAGTCGGGCCTGCCCTGCCGTGGCGTATGATGACAAACCTCACGCGCAGTCTGGAAGGGTAGCGTTACGATTGGAAGGAGTTTCAGCACAATGCCAACTAAAGACTACGATACATTCCTGCTCGAAGAACTCCGAGACCCGGAGACCGCGGCGGCCTATCTCTCTGCGGCAATAGAAGATGGCGCGGTGGACGAGTTTCTCATTGCTCTCCGAAATGTCGCCGAAGCCCACGGCGGACTTGGGGTCTTATCCGCAATAACACAGCTCAATCGGCAAAGCATGTACAAGATGCTCTCCGAAGATGGAAACCCAAGGCTGGCGAGTCTTCTTTCCATCCTCAGAGCCATTGGGATCAGTGTGACTTTTACGACTTCAGAAAAGGATGCTGCATAAGCAGAGCCGGCATACCAGGTGGCGGGCGGCATCCATTATGACGCGTGTTTCACCAGGACAGTTCGTGCCTGGGCCTTGAGAATACCCATCAGGTCAATGCCTTCGACAAACTCCTCATACTCCTGCCGCTCATCGTCGGCCAAATGTCCCTCATTGGCTTTAGTAGCGAGTTCGTCGAGCCGCGCTTGGGAGTGCGGGTCGAGTTCGATGTCCACGATGTGCTGAGCGACTTCTGGCGTCAGACATTCAACGAACGGCCTCAGAAAACGATTGAGGACTGTATGTTCCACGTTCTTTCTGTATCACGGTTTACAAGGGAGAAGTAGGATGACAATCCGAGACATACCGCCCATCCTGAATTACGCTCCGCTTCATCCAGGGGCCAGCACTTTGGAATCGGAGGTCGAAGCTTAGCAGCCACCGCTTGTGTTAGGTCGTGGGAGCATAGTGTGACACGCGGCTGGTTTCCCAGGCTCCTCGTGTAGCCATAACTCAATGGGCTTCAACCCTTCAAACTCACCTGCAATTTTTTTCACGTGCGCTGCAAAGTCAGCAGCCTCGCATCCGTAGACTAGATAGATGGCACGTTGATAGCCGGCTTCGCTCCTGAATCTTGATAAGGTCTTTAAGTCCTTATGTATATTACATTTTGTTTTCTTCTCTATGCTTCCGTTTTTATTGACTTTGGAAGGTTTTACTTCAATGATTGCATGATTGTACTCCATGCAGCCGGGCCGATGAACGAGCAAATCAGGTCTCACATTGTCCACTTCTAATTTTTTCAGAATCGGATGAGCACGTTTATCGACCTCACCATTGAGATAGAACGGCGTGTTTGTTGGCCACCAGCAGCGCATTTGATGATAGAGCTCGTAGCAATAGACTAGTTCGCGATATATGGGATAACCACCGTCGATTTTGAGGCGGAAATATTCCTCACTAACTCTAGTGGTCGCTTCCTCTATGATTTCTGTTAGCTCTTCCACTACGTATCTCCACATATAGTTGTGTACGCCCTCTCCCAACAGGCTCAGCGGGAGAGGGCAGATGGAAAGTCTTGTTGCAGAAACCTACGGATCAACCCGCGCCGAGGCGTAGCCGCTGACGACCTCGACCCCGTCTTGATTGACGGTCGAGACGTCCAGATCGACGATGTGACCGCCTTCTTCTTGACGGATGGCTTTCACCGTGGCTTTGGCGGTCAGGGAGTCGCCGGGCCAGACCTGGCGGGTAAAGCGTACGCCGTATTGGGTGAGGCGGCCGTCGCCGACGTAATTGGTCAACATCTTGCCGGTCATACCCATGGACAGCATGCCGTGGGCAAAAACGGAAGGATAGCCGGCCACCTTGGTGACAAAAATTTCATCGGTATGAACCGGATTATAGTCGCCCGATGCTCCGGCGTATTGGACGAGTTGGGTGCGTTTGAGGTCTTCGACTACTTGTTCTTCGTAGGTATCTCCGACTGTGAGTTTGCTTGCTGATAATGACATGTTTTCCCTCCTACTGATCGACGGGACGCTCGGTTTGAACGCCAACGCTCCGGGCGGTGACAACCAGTTCACCGCTCTGATCGCGATACTCGGTAATGGTCTCGGAAAAGAGCAACTTGCCTGAACGCTTGCCCTGTTTTTCCCATTTCTTACCCGGTTTTACCGTGGCGGTCAGGACATCGCCCGGTTTGGGATGCCGGTGGTAGATATAGTGCTGCTCGGCATGCAGGCCACCCCCGCCGCCTCCACCCCCGCCGCTGTCTTCTTTTTTCACGCCTGTGGGTTCTTTGCCCGAGCCGAACCAGGGCTTGCCCGGTTTGGGCCGCAGAAAATAATCGGGATCAAACTGGGCACTCGCCTGAACAAAGGTCGGTGGGGCAATAACGGACCCAGGCTCGGTGGTCTTGGCGTACTCTTCGTCGGCATAAATCTCGTTATAGTCGCCCACGGAACGAGCAAACATGAGGATATGGCTCGCCTCGACGGGAAATTTTTCTACTGCCATGGGGATCTCTCCTTCTATGGTTATTGATGGGTGAGGCCGGCCCACACAGGCCACCTCACCCCGGCCCTCTCCCAGAGGAAGATTAGGCTAGTTGCTGAGATGTTTGCCATAGAACAGCAGCACGCGATGCCACATATCCTGGGCGGCTACCGGACGGTAGCTATCCCGATAGTCAGCGAAAAAGGCGTGGCCGGCGTTGGGATACATGCGCATCTCATACGTCTTGCCGTGCTTGTCGAGCTCCTCTTTGAGGCGGTCGGCGTGTTCAGGTGAAGGATTGGGGTCCTCTTCGCCAAATAAGCCAAGCAAGGGACAGGACAGGTCCTTGACCAGATCAATAGGCGAGGTCGGGCGGGTCGGCGGAAAATCGTCCTGAATGATGAAACCGCCGGCCGAATCTACCGCGGCATCCAGGTTTTGACTCGTGCAGCCAAACATCAGGGTGTAGCGTCCACCGGAACAAAAGCCGATGGCGCCCACTTTCCCGTTGGAGCCCGCCTGACCCTTGATATACTGGGCCGCGGCGTCCAGGTCGGCCATGGCCTGAGAGTCCGGGACGGAGAACATCACTTTGATGACATCGTTGATATCGGTGGGGTCGGGGTTGCCCTCGCGCGTATACATATCCGGTGCCAGCGCAATATAGCCTTCGCGGGCAAACCGGTCGGCCACGTCTTTGATATGATCGTTTAAGCCAAAGGCCTCCATGATGACGATCACGCCGGGATGCGGACCATCGGTGGTGGGCTGGCTCAGGTAGGCGTTGACCGGCGTATCTCCCTGGCCGGGATACTGCATCATACTGGATTGAACTTCTGGTGGTCTCATGCGTCGTTCCTCCTTTAGAGATAGGAAAATTGTTACCGGGAGCATATGTCTTGCCCCGGTAGGTTTCAAGTCGTACGGGCATACCGACACGGGCGGGCAAAGCTTGTACCCCTCCGGAGAAGGTGGTAGGAGGCAAGGCAACGCGTTGCGATGAGCAGGGAGGGAACGCCAATGAGTCGTACTTATAATGTTATTGATTCGGACGGCCACGTCTTGGAACCACCCGATTTTTGGGCCGACTATATTGATCCGGCCTACCGGGACCGGGTGCCCGAACTGATAGTCGATACGGATGGCAAAGAGCGCCTGCGGATTGAAGGCCGCGTCTTGGGCGGACAAAAAGGGCTAGGATTTGCCGGTGCCATTGGCGCGCGGGATGGCAGGGCTTCGACCGATATTAAATACACCGAAGGCCGGAAGGGCGGTTTTGACCCGCACGCACGGATGCCGGATATGGAACTGGACGGCATAGACGCCGTTTTTCTGTATCCCACCCTGGGCCTTTTTTCCGGCGCCATAGAAGACCCTCAACTCGCCGCGGCCACCTGCCGAGCGTATAACCGTTGGCTGGCCGATTACTGCAAGCCCTATCCTGACCGGCTGTTCGGTGTGGCCATGCTGCCCATGCAATCCATCGAGCTGGCTATCGAAGAAATGCGCTACGCTCGGAATGAACTGGGGATGCGGAGCGGTTTTCTGCGCCCGAACCCGTATAATGATCGTATGCTAGGGCATCGCGATTACGACGTCTTCTGGGCCGAAGCCCAAGAGCTCGACTTTGCCATCGGCGTTCACGAGGGGACGGGTGGGATGCCGGCGGCGGGAGCCGACCGCTTTGAGGAGCTGGCCCCGCGTCATATTGTTTCGCATACCGTGGAAATGATGCTGGCGAGTTTGAGTATCATCTGGGACGGCGTGTGCGAGCGTTTTCCGAAGTTGCGCATTGCGTTTTTGGAGTCGGGAGGCGGCTGGATTGCGCCCTGGCTGGATCGCATGGACCGCCACTGCGACGACCATGGGGTGTTTACGGACTCACCTCTCACGCTGCTCCCGAGCGAGTATTTCAAGCGCCAGTGCTGGATTTCGTACGAACCGGTTGAGGGCAGCTTAGCCCACCTGGTGGACTATGTTGGCGCGGAAAAGATTCTGTGGGCCACCGATTATCCGCACCCGGACGGCTTCTTCCCTGGGGCTCCGCAAATGATTGCCGAAAAGCTCTCGGACGAGAACAAGCACAAGGTCTTAGCGGAGAGCGCGAAGCAGTTTTATGGGCTGAACTAGTTTATATCGGGTGCAGCGGATGCGCCCGACATGTCTCTTCACCCCGACCGTCAGCCAACGGCGTTTATTGCGGTAAGGGCGCAAAGTGCATGCTCATAACCAGCCAGGCGCCGTCGATCTGCACATAGGTCAGCATATACTGGCCGGGCGTGATATCGACCGGCTCACCCTTGAGTTTTCGTGTGAGCTGGTAGTGGCCCCACGCCACCCCGGTTGCCCCGGTCAGGCGATATCTCGGATGGACGATTTCGAGTGTGGCGTGTTCCTGTTCATCGAAGTATTCCTGAACAGCCTGTTGGAACGCCTCCTTCCCCTCGATGGGAAACGGCGAGTACAGTCCATACAGGACGATTTTGTCGTGGACAGCGACAACTGCCGCGTTCAGGTCTCCAGTATTGAGGGCTTCAATCTCGGCGTTGAAAGCAGCAATGAGGGCCTCGCGTTCCGATTGCCCGAGGGCCGGAGACAGCCCACCCAGCACGAGGACCCAGGCGCACACAAGGTAGATTCGTAGCAGCGTCATCTTCCCTCACCGTATTCTCATCGCGTTCCCGCTTTGTCGGCTGCGGCTTGTCCGCATTACAGTGGAGAGAAGTCCAAGGCAACGACCAACCATTTGTCCCCCTCCTTGGCATAGGTAAAGGTATAGCGGCCATGCAGTATCCGCCGCGGTCCAACCCGCGGCTGCTCTCGCACGGTATAATGGCCCCACGCCAGCCCGCTCGTTTCAATCACCAGGAATTTCGCGTTTGCCGACCGCCATTTGACGTAATCGTGGTTCGTAAAATACTCCTGCACGAGTTGTTGAATGGCGGCTTTCCCTTCGACGGCAAAGGGAGACAGGGTGCCGAATAAGACAACATTTTCGTGGGCTGTGGCCGTGAACGTCGTTGGGTCTTGTCCGTTGAACAATCGGATATCCGCCTCATATGCCTGTTGGATATCAGCCAGGTCGTCTGCCCGGACAGGCTCCCCTCCAATGCCGGCCAGCAGACCGATGCCCAACAGACTGATTCCCAAGAAGAGATGACGGCGTATCCGACTCATATGACTGCTCCAGCTCTCTGCCACGAAGTGTCCCTTCCGGATTGACCTCAAAGAGTAAACGTGTACAACAGCTTGGAATCAGGGAAGGACATGTTTACTCTTTCAATCCGTGGACAGGAATACTACCCCAGGTCCTAGCAAGAGAGCAAATCGCGAGTCAGGATAGAACCAAGAAAAACATTAGGCAATTCGTTCGATGAGTGTTAGAAACGTTTGCGCTAATCGATACTGGGCCAAACGTCGGAGTGTCTGATCCGCTCCGGTAAAGGAGGGAGTTTATGCAGGGTCTTGAAGGTGTCAAAGTACTGGAACTCGGCCATCTTGCTTCGGCAGCCTACGCGACAAAACTCATGGCCGACCTTGGCGCGAATGTCGTCAAGGCCGAAGAGCCGGGCGGCGACCAGTCCCGTTGGCGCGGGCCTTTTCCTGACGGTAAAGCAGACCCCGAGCAGAGCGGACTCTTTTTATCCCTCAATACCAATAAGCGTAGCGTCACGCTTGACGTGACGCAGGAGCAAGACCGCCTCTCTCACCTTGTGCAGTGGGCCGACATCCTGGTTCATGATTATGCACCGCCACGTATGGCGGAACTGGGTATCGATTATCCGGCCTTTCGTGCTCTCAACCCACGGCTGGTGATGTGTTCGATTACGCCATTTGGTCTGACCGGGCCATATAAAGACTACAAGGCGTACGACCTCACCGTCGCCAACGCTGGTGGCTGGGCGTGGTTGAGCCCCGGAGCGTCAGACTATCCGGATCTGCCGCCCCTCAAGGCGTATGGCCATCAGACGGGATTCCAAGGCGGGCTAGCCGCCACGGTCGCAACGCTTGGCGCCTATTATAGGGCGCTGGAAACCGGGCGTGGAGAACATATTGATCTCAGCACTCAAGCCTATGTGTCCTCTTTTATGGAACAGAGCTTCGTCCATTATACGTATAGCGAGCGGGTCGCCTCGCGCCTGGGCAAACGGCTGTTGTACCCGTGGGGTATTTATGAGTGTCAGGACGGCCTGATCTTCCTGGTCGTTGCGGAAGAAGACCAGTGGGAACGCCTGGTTGACCTCATGGGGAATCCCGAGTGGGGGAGCTGGGAGATCTTTCAGGGCGGGATAGAGCGGGCCAAGAACCAGGACGTGCTTAAAATGTATCTGGATGAGTGGTTCCAGCAGCAGAAGGTGCATGAACTGTTTCGGATGGGCCAGGAGCGGAGGATCTGTTTTGCTCCGGTGCAGACCATGGCCCAGCTTGCCGAAGACGAGCATCTCCGCGCGCGCGGGTTTTTCGTGGATGTGGAACATCCCAAAGCGGGCAAGCTGACCCAGCTCGGCGCACCCTACCGACTGCGCGAGCCGTGGTGGCAGGTTCGCCGGCCTGCCCCACAACAGGGAGAGCATACTGCCGAAGTCTTCGCCGAACTGCCAAGCCCGTCACGTCCCTCCAACCCCCAATCCTCAACCCCCAACTCCCGTCTGCCCCTGGCAGGCGTGCGGGTAACGGATTTTACCTGGGTTTGGGCCGGGCCGTTTGGCACCATGCATCTGGCCCACCTGGGGGCTGAGGTGATTAAGATCGAATCCAACGCGCGGGTGGATATTACCCGTCGGCTGCCGATCTACCCGAAGGGTATGGAAGCCGGGGTGAATCGCTCCGGTATTTTCAACGAGTGGAGCATGGGCAAGAAAAGTCTGCTGCTCAACGTCGCCAAACCAAAGGGGATGGAGATTATCAAAGAGCTCATCAGGCAGAGCGATGTGGTGGTGGATAATTTTGCGACCGGCGTGATGGACAACCTGGGGCTCAGCTACGACGAGCTCAAGCAGATCAAGCCGGATATCATCGTGGCTTCGATATCGGGCTTCGGCCATTCCGGCCCGCGGAAAAAATATATGGGCTATGGCCCGGCCATGGCTCCGGTCAGCGGTTTATCTTCCCTGAGCGGCTATAAGGGCGGCTCGCCGCAAGAGGTCGGAATTTCGTACGGCGACCCGAACAGCGGCATTCACGCCGCTGCGGCAGTCTGTGCCGCGCTGGTCGCCCGGAAACGCACCGGCCAGGGCCAGTATATTGATGTGTCGCTGTTTGACGCGGTGGCGGCCCTGGTGTCCGAAGGCTGGATGGACTACGTCATGAACGGCACCCAGCCCCAGCGCGATGGCAACCACGATCCCGTCATGGCCCCGCACAACTGTTTTCGTTGCGCGGGCGAAGACGCCTGGGTCTCGATCGCGTGTGGCTCGGACGAAGAATGGCAGGCCCTGTGTCAGGCTATGGGCGAGCCTCAACTGGCGAGTGACCCGCGCTTTGATACCGCTTCTGATCGGAAAGCGAACGAAGACGAGCTGGAAAAACTGCTGACCGCGTGGACCGGCCAGCGCGACCGCTGGGCAATAACGCAGCTGCTCCAGGAGGCGGGTGTGGCCGCCTTTCCGGCGCTAAGTGCGTCTGACCTGGCAGAGGACAAGCAGTTGGAGGCGCGTGGGGCGTTTTCGCGCCTGCCGCATCCGGAAGTCGGCTCCCGGCTGCATATGGGCATCCCCTGGTTACTGGCCGAATCGCCCAACGGCGTTCGCGCGCCCGCGCCGCTGCTCGGCCAGCATACGGACGAGATCATGCGGGACGTGCTAGGCTATGCGTCGGAAGAGATTGCGCGGCTCAAAGAAGAGAAGGTGCTGGATTAGGAGCCATTCCAGGGCTCCGAGAGCGCTCACCCAGGGTGCCGCTCCCATAGACGGGACGACACCGGGTGAACGCTCCCGGGCCTGGGGGCACCTGTACGCAGTCTGCTCAGGCAAAGGAGGATTGCGATGTCTCCATCCGAACTCTTTCACGCCGACCATCTGAAAAGCGCGGTCATTCCGGGCTCGGTTCCGCTGGAAACGATCGGTCCTGATTTCGAGACCTTTGAGGTTCTGGGCGTTGATCATCTGGACCTGACGGTCACGGATTTGAGCCGTTCGCTGCCCTTTTATGAAAAAATTCTGGGCGCGCTCGGATTTCGCAAGCTCGTCCATCCGCATTACAATGGTTTCCATAACGCCCACCTGATTATCGGCATCAAGGAAGCCGCGGACGAAGAAAAAGCGCTCGGCCATAACCGCTTTCGCCCCGGCCTGCACCATCTGGCCCTCAAGGTCAGGCAGAAGGCCGATGTGGACCGCTTTCACGATTTTCTGCTGGCCGAGGGTATCACCGTCCTCGATCCGCCGGCGGACTATCCCGAATATGGGCCGCATTATTACGCCGTGTTCTTTGCCGACCCGGACGGCATCAAATTGGAACTGGTGCACTATCCCGTGCCGTGGAGCTATTGGCGAGACACGCAAATGGAAGGTAGCGGATAGGCCCGTCAAGAGGACCACTATGACCAAGGTGAGTATTTCGTTTGCCGGCGCGGCCGGGCTGGCCGGCTGGCCGGATTTTCCCCTGGCGCTCGTCCGGCAACTGCAAGACGAATTTCCGCAGGCATACATCAATCTGATCCAGGACCCGGACCGGCGGCTGGCCGAACTGGCCGATACCGAGGTGCTGTGCGCCGTCCGATTCAGCAAAAAGGACTTGGCTGTCGCCACCCAGCTCAAATGGCTGCACCTCACCTCGGCCGGAGCCACGCACGTCTTGTTTCCGGAGCTGGTCGAGAGCGAGGTCATTGTCACCAACTCGCGTGGCCTGTACGGCATTCCGATTGCCGAGCACGTGCTGGGCATGATGCTCATGTTTGCGCGCCGCCTGCACGAGGCGTACCGCCTCCAGGGGGAAGGCAAGTGGGCGCGCCAGGAAATGATCAGCCGGTTTTCGCTGATTGCCGAGCTGCACGGTCGGACCGTCGGCATTATCGGGCTGGGCAGTATTGGCCTGGCCGTGGCCGAACGCTGTCAGGCGCTTGGCATGCGGGTGGTTGCCAACAAACGACGGGGTGGCGACAAGCCGGCCTGTGTGGATGAATTGCTCGGGCTGGACGGCCTGCCCCAGCTCTTGGCCCAGTCGGACTATGTGGTGGTTGCCGCCCCGCTGACGCCGGAAACCAGGGGCCTGATCGGAGAGCCCGAACTGCGGTTGATGAAGCCTGGGGCTTTTATCCTGAACGTCGGTCGCGGCGCGATTATTCAGGAAGCGGCTCTCATCCAGGCCCTCAAAGAAGACCGTCTCGGCGGGGCCGGGTTGGACGTCACCGACCCCGAGCCACCGGAGGCGGACAGCGAGTTATTCCACCTGCCGAATGTTATTCTCACCCCGCATTATTCCGGCATTCGCTCTCACTATTGGGAGCATGCGGTGGCCCTGTTCCAACCGATTCTGGGCCAGTACCTGCGCGGCGAGCCCATGGACAATGTCGTGGACAAGCGCGGGGGGTATTAGGAGTTGGGGGTTAGGGGTTAAAGAACCCACCCCGCCGCTGCGCGGCACCCCTCCCAAGAGGGGATAAAAAAGCTCCCCTCCTCGGAGGGAATTATATACAATGTTACCCAAATAATATGATTGACAGACAAGCTAATAATCAAGCGAGATCACGCGGATAGAGTACATACTATATATTGTGGTCACTGTCGCTTGACACACAAGAAATAACATAGCACAAATAAAGCAGCCCTGGGATACATCCCCAGGGCTGCTTCAGTGTTAGGCGGTGTGGCTGAACGGTTAAGGCACAGGGCTGGCAACCCTTGGTTCGGCGCGAGAGCTTTCCAGGGCATTCGCGTCGAAGCCGGTTCGACTCCGGTCACCGCCTTCCTAATAGAGGCTCCACCACGGTTCCCCTAAGCCTCTCCTAGCCTTCATATATATCACATGTCAAGGGGCTGAGCCCCTCAATCCCCAGCATAATGAGGAATAGGATAATCCTAAGTTGCACATTCATAAATTTCTTATAGAAAACCCCTTAAAAACACTTGACTTTTGTGTCGTTTTTGGGTAAAATTCTTCCATAACTTGGAGGGAACGAGATGGCACAGAACGCACCCGGCAAACACTACAGAAAAGGCATGACGCTCATACAGTTGCAGGACAAGTTTCCTGATGATGCGACTGCTGAGCAATGGTTTATCGACACACGCTGGCCGGATGGGGTGCATTGCCCAGCTTGCGATTCTGACAACGTGCAAGAGCGCAAGAGCCGGAAGCCTCAGCCCTACCGTTGCCGTGAGTGCCGGAAAGACTTTTCCGTCAAGACGGGAACTCTGATGCAAGGCTCAAACCTGGGATACCGAGTATGGGCGCTGGCGTTCTACCTGATGTCTACTGGCATCAAGGGCACGTCGAGCATGAAGCTGCACCGGGACTTAGGCATCACGCAAAAGACAGCCTGGCACTTGGCACACCGTATCCGGGAAACGTGGGCAGATAACACGCCATCCTTTGCTGGGCCGGTCGAAGTAGACGAGACCTACATGGGTGGCAAGAACGCGAACAAACATGCTGACAAGAAAATCCCGAACGCCAACGGAACAATCGGCAAGACCGCTGTGGTCGGTATGAAGGACCGGGACTCCAATGCCGTGAAAGCCTCTGTGGTCGAGCGGACTAATCAAGAGACGCTACAAGAGTTTGTGAATACCCGGAAAGAAGACGGAGCGAAGGTCTACACGGACGAGCACGGTGGTTATATCGGCTTAGACAATCACGAAGCGGTCAAGCATAGCGTTGGGGAGTACGTCAACGGGCAAGCCCATACAAACGGCATAGAGTCCTTCTGGTCGATGCTCAAACGCGGATACTACGGCACCTATCACAAGATGAGTGAGAAACACTTGGACCGCTATGTCAAGGAGTTTGCTGGTCGTCACAACCAACGCCCGCTTGATACTGCTGTTCAGATGGAACAGATGGCACGGGGGATGACGAATAAGCGGTTGCGCTACTCGGATTTGATTGCGGAGTAAAAATTTGAGTTTGACTGAAAAATACCCTAGCAAATGCTGTAAAAATAGACAGAAGAACTGCTCCACCTATCACTGCCATACCGCCCAGAATCCACACTTTAAGCTTTTGGATATCTTCCTTAGTGGCAAAAGAATCTATCTTCCCCTCTATACGGGAGATTCGGCTTTCCGGGGTTTCTTTTAAGTCAGAAGATGAAAACCTAGAGGGCGCTCCTCCCAACTCGGGAGCACTCATCACTAAGCAGCTTTGTGAAAATACTCTTCAAGCTGAGGTTTTCTGTCTTCTGGGAAAAGTGTAGATACGGAGTCAGGCTTCTTGCCGTACTCGCGCAATTCGTGCAGTTTCCCCTGGAGAAATTCAAGGTCACTCGGATCGAGAACAACTAATTTCCTTCCTTGGTATTGCTGATAGAGCAGCCATTCATAGGTGCGAATGGATGATGTCAATAATCTTGCTATACGATCTCCCTCTGTATCCGGTTCCGTAATCCCTGACAGCTCGCTAAGAGCCTCAAAAAACTCGTCCGACACATCAAGAGTGATATGTTTCATATGGCACCCCTAAGAACGATGGCTAATCTCTTCTCTCAGCCTCGTTGGTCTTCTGTCCTCTACATTTTCGCCTGACTCTTCAGGAGGTTTTCTAGGATCAACAGAATTGAAATATTCATCAAAATGAGCCTGGTCCGGCATGGTCCTCCCTTTGGTGTATTACCCCACCTATCAGGATTGGCCCTCTGCCGTATACCGCCAGTCTTTGTCTTTCTTCGGCGGCCCTTGCATGCACGCCTTAGCGATGCCCTCTGGCGTATCAGGAATCAACTCCGGCATAGGGCGGGCAGGACGCCCGCCCTTATTAGACGCAGGGGTGCGCTTGTGATTCGCCTTTTTTGTAGACTTCATGGTACATCTCCTGTGCTAGAATTAGCGTAACATGTTGGGAAATGCAATTCCTGACACAAAGTTTCCCTGTGTCGGGTTGGGTAAGACCGTATATAATTCCCTCCTCGGAGGGGTGGCCGTAGGCCGGGGTGGGTTTCGCTTGCAAACCGCTCAGGCGGCAAACGCGTCCTGTCCCTTCTGATAGGCAAAAATGCTCTGGCCGGCGTTGCGGTTCACTAACTCCCGTTCGTACATGGGGTGAAACAGGCTGCGGACCTCGTGCTCAAGCTCGCATAACAGCTTGCCGGTTTTGGGATTGACGATGGCCTGAAAACGATATTGATGATCGTCGCTCTCCTGGGTAATCAACTTGTGACGTTTCAGGAACGTGTGCGGAGCGGAAAAGTTGGCAACATAGACGGCGATATGATGGCCGTCATAGGTGGGGATGGTTTTCGAGGTTTCCCGAAAACGTAAGACCTGGGAACGTCCGACCTGGACCTGAGCGACCGCCGCGCCACGCTCCTGGATGACTCTCGCCGGCGTGTTCATCACATCCTGATAGAATTGGCAAATCCCGCGGGCCGTGCGGGGTGCGACCGGCATCTCAACATAGGGCAGCCCCAGCGTCATGCTGCCAAACTGCGGACTCGGCGCGTAACAGCGCAACTGATTTCCCCACGGGCACGTCACTGCGACATAGCTTTTTTTAGCTGACCAGCGAAAGGCAGTATCGGCGAGGCGTTTTTGGACCCGCTCAAGTCGCGTCTGCAAGGTATTCAAGTCCGGAACCACCAACCCGATGTGGCCTCTGAACACCTGGGGATCACTCGCCGGGAGGTGAAACTGCTGCTGGCCGACGTTCACCCACATATTGCCCGGCCCGACCATCATATACGGGTCGCGGGTGAACCCGAGGCCGGAGATATAGAAGGTCGAAGCAATCGCCTGGTCCGGCACGGTGACATTCACATGCTCCATCCCGATGATGTTGCCGACATCCTGCGTGGTACGATCGTACGTTTTCTTGTTCTGCATAGCCTGCTGTCCCTCCCTGATTGAAAGTCTGCGTTCTGATTATCTCTTGCCGTTCTCCATTTGACAAGCTTGGCAGAGACGCGACCCAGGTGGTAGGGTATCAGGCGCTGAGAAAAAAGGAGAAAATCGATGCTCGCTCTCGATCATGTGCGTATTCTCGATTTGTCGCATTTTGAAGCCGGTCCGTCGTGTACGGAGTTATTGGCCTTTCTGGGCGCGGACGTGATTAAGGTCGAACCACCCCGCACCGGCGAGTCGGGGCGAAACTTTCTGACCAACGAGCCGGGGCTCGATTCGCATTTCTTTATTCTGCTGAACGCCAATAAACGCAGCATTACCCTCAATCTCAAGACTGAGCCGGGCCGTAATCTCTTCCGCTCCCTGATCCCGCAGGTCGACGTCGTGTTGGAGAATTTCTCTCCGGGCACCATGGAACGGCTGGGCCTCGGCTATGCGGACTTGCAGCAGCTCGACCCGCGGCTGATCTATGCCACCATCAAGGGCTTTGGCACATCCGGGCCGTGGAGCGAGTATAAGAGTTTCAACTCGATTGCCCTGTCAACCGGCGGAGCCCTGAGCATTACCGGCCTGCCCGACTCGCCGCCGCTCAAACCCGGCCCGACTATCGGCGATACCGGCACGGGTATCCACTGCGCCGTCGGCATTCTGGCCGCCCTGTTGCAGCGGGGTAAAACGGGCAAGGGGCAGCACGTGGAAGTGTCCATGCAGGACGCGGTGGTCAATTACATGCGGGTGCCCATGCGCCACCATCTTCAGGCCGATGCCGTGGTGCAGCGTAGCGGCAACCGCCTCAGCCATGCCGCTCCTACAGACACCTATCCCTGCGCGCCGGGCGGACCCAACGACTACGTCTATCTCATGTCCACGACGCCGCGGATGTGGGAGAGTTTACTGCGCACGATTGAGCGCGAAGATTTGATCGGCGATCCGCGCTATACCGCCACGTCCGAGCGCAACACCCGCTTTGACGAGGTGTATGACATTATTTGCGCCTGGACCACCCGGTACACCAAGTTCGAGGTTATGGAACGATTTGGAAAGGCCGGTGTGCCGTGTGGGGCGGTTTTTGACTCACACGATATTTTCACCCACCCACAGCTGCGTGAACGCGGCATGGTCGCCACCGTCGAACATCCAACCCGCGGCAGCATCACCATGCCCGGCTGCGCGGTCCAACTCGACGACTCCCCGGTCGAAGTCACTCCCGCCCCGCTGCTCGGCCAGCACAATAGCGACGTTTACCAGGGTCTACTGGGTCTCTCCGCAGAAAAGCTGCAAAAGCTCGAACAAGCGGGCGTTATCTGACGCAGGAGCGGGACAGCCGAAAGCTGTTCCCCGTTGGGAACCCCTCACCCTAGAGCAAATCACGATGCTGTGTAGCGCGCCTCTCTCCTCCTTTAGGAGTGAGGGCTTCCAGCCCGCATGGCGGCCAGGATAGCCGCCCTCCCAGGAGGGGAGTTGCTGTTTCCTGCCCCCGGATTCCCAGTCTCTGCCAAACTGTCAGGCCCTCAGCTCGCCAGGGGAGAGGAAACGGTAATCGGTTTTCAACTGTCTGCGCTGGCGAGTTCTTCCATCTTGTCGGCCAGGGTAAAGTCCAGCTCGGTAATGCCTCCGGCGTCATGGGTGGCCAGGTCAACGTTCACCGTGCTGTAGACGTTGAACCACTCGGGATGGTGATTCATGGATTCCGCCACCAGGGCCGCACTGGCCATAAAACCAAAGGCGTGGACAAAGTCCTGGAACTTATACTCCCGGTGCAACTTCCCGTCGACTACGCTCCAGCCCGGCATACTGCCCAGCCTGGCCTGAATGTCCGTATCCGAGAGTTTCTGTCGATCTGCCATGGGGTCCTCCTCTCCATCACTATTATCATATACTCATGAACCGCTTTGCGCTGCCTCCGCCAAGGCAACGTCCTTTATTTCGATCTTCCTGATCTTGACCACAAATAGGATGAGGGCGCTGACTGCTCCCACCCCGGTCGCGACAAACAGCGGTATGGTCCAATCTCCTCCGCTGTACTCAATCATCTGCCCGGCGGACCAGGGACCCAGAACCCCGGCAAAGGTCCCGAGCGTATTCATCATGCCGAAGATAGCGCCGGCTTGATGTGGATTAAACTCCAGGGCAACAGTGGTAAACACCCCGATGCCCATACTGAACAGTCCGTAAAAAAGAACCAGAAAAACGGTACAGATCAGCGGCGAGGAGGTCTGAGCCGCCAGAACCAGGCAGGGCAGGGCCAGGGTGAGGCCGAAAGCACCAAAGCGCACGCGGGCGAACTGCGCATTCCAGCCGTTGCGCAGCAGCCAGTCTGACAGCATCCCAGCTCCAATAACACCGAGGAACGACGCGCCGTGCATAAAAATGCCGACTGTGCCCATGACCCCCAGAGACATGCCGCGCGCCTCCACCAAATAGGTCGGAAACCAGAACAGGAACATCCACAGCACGTAGGCAAAACACATAAAGGCCAGGGTCACGGTCAGCAGCGACGCGCTGGAAAACACGGTCCACAACGGCAGCGGAACGGCCGGACGGGGGGGCAGGTTTGATTCAATATAGCTGCGTTCCGCTGCATCAATCTTTGGATGCTCACCGGGCGTGTCTGTGGAAGACCACAGCCACACCGCCGCCCAGACAAAGCCGAGCAGGGCGTTAAAATAGAAGACGAGCTGCCAGGAGAAGTTGAGAATAATCCAGGTGGTGAGCGGGTAGGCAATCATTTGACCGACCGTCACGCCGGACACGCTCAGGGTCTGCGCGCGGCCGAACTCGGCCCGCGGAATCCACCGGGCGTTGACAGAGGTGAGCGCCGGAATGGTCACGGACTCAAACATGCCGACCAGAAAGCGCGCGCTGAGCAGCAGCCAAAAGGCAGCAATGGCCGGCGGGGTCAAGGCCGTGAAAAGCGAGAAGCCACAAAAGGCGAGGGCCAGCACTTTCCGTGCGCTCCAACGATCGGCCACCAGGCCGCCCGGTAACTGAAGCACGGCGTAGCCAACCAGGAAGGCGGAAAAGACCATCCCGAACTCGCTCTTACTCCAGCCGGAATCGGCCATGATAACCGGCGCGGCAACAGAGATATTCACCCGGTCGATGTAGTTGATGATGGTTCCGGAGAACAGCAGTCCAACGATCTTATACCTGACCGGCCTCGCCATGGTCCCTCCTTTTGTGATGACCGGTGTTTGCGCCCTTTGCACCGAACGCCCCGCTGTGGCCCCTGGGCGTTCCGGCGTCGAACCTGCCATGCGAGTGCCATGTATGATAGATGCGTGCCTGTGGGTCAAGCGCGTGAGGAGAGGAGTGCCCCCAATGCAACCGATCGGTGTGGTGATTAACCGAGAAAGCTGGCTGCTTTTAATGGAAGAACCCCTGTACTCCGTCCGGTTTATTGACCGTGAAGGCACACAAGAGTTGGCCGTTGTCAGCCGGGTCGAAGACCTGGGCTGGTTTATTGACGCGCCCCTGCCGCTCAGCCTGAGTCTGTGTACGTGGCAGAGCCCAAAGGGGATATGGGTGGTGGCCATCGGCTACCAACTGCACCCGACGTTTGGGGGGAGCAAGGGCGGCGTGTTCTATCTCAACCCGAGACAGGCGAGCGACACCGCCATTCTGCGGAAGCTCGTCCGACAGGAGAAGCTGACGGTTATCCTGCTCAGTGACGATACCGAACTGCACTACACCGTGTCCGTTCCCCTGTCTCCGCCGCGACTGGAGCTCTGGCAGGCAGCCGTGGCCCGGCTCGGTCCGTCCGCGGCGGACGCGCTGCTCGATGCGGAAGAAGACCCGGCCTTCAATCGTGCGCTTCAGGCGTTTCAGGCGCAGTATGGTCCGGACGATGTGTTCGAAGAAAGATTGCTCGACTGAGCCGACCGGCACCTAATGTTGACAGCCGTATGCCAGGAATGAAAGGCTGGGCAGGCTTGGAGGGGAGACATGGCGGACGCTGCCGCATTCCATTCACAACCCATCGATATTCAGGAGAACGACCCTTTTGAAGCCCTCTTTTCAAGTGGACTCACCGATGGGCTGCCGGTTGTTCCGCCAACCGCAGAACGCGTTATGGCGCTGCTCGCCGTAGTGGACCGCGACCCACAAGAGGTCTTGGGGACGGTAGGACCCAACTATGGACCGGCCAGTCTGGAAAAAGTTGCGATTAATGCGGTGATGGCGGGGTGTCAGGCGTCATATTTTCCGGTTGTCGTCGCTGCGGTGGAAGCCTTGTGTGAAGAACAGTTTGCGGCCCACGCTATTAACGTCACCACATTCTCGGCAACCCCACTGACGATTATTAACGGTCCCATGCGCCATACCATTGGGGTGAATTGCGGGCATAATGCCCTGGGCCATGGATTTCGGGCGAATGCCACGATCGGGCGGGCGCTGCGCCTGATTATTCTCAACATTGGCGGCGCGAAGCCCCAAGAGATTTGCAAGGCAACCCTGGGCCATCCAGCCCAATTCACGTTCTGTATTGGCGAGGCCGAGGAGGAGAGTCCGTGGGAGCCGCTGCACGTAGAGAAAGGTTTTCGTCCAGAACAGAGTACCGTCACCCTGTTTGGTGGTCACTCCCCGCTTCAGATCAATGACCATGCCAGTCGCAGCGCAGAGCAGTTGGCTCTCTCGCTTGGCTGGACTATGGCCTCGGTCTGGAATCACAAGAATTTTCCGGTGTTCTCGGATACGGCGCTGATTGTCGGACCGGAGCATGCCAAGACCTTTGCCCAGGATGGATGGTCTAAAAATGATCTTCGTCAATTTTTATTTGAACACATCCGTCGCCCGCTACGTGAACTCCGGCCTGGGGTCAACGGCGGAGAGGGAGCCGGAGTGAGTATGTTGGCTGGCGTCAACGTCCAGGCCGAGCCGCCGACTGATGACACCCTCTATCCGAAGTTTCCCGCACCGGAGAGTATTCTTATTGTGGTCGCGGGTGGCACGGCAGGCCGTTTTTCTGCTGCCGTGCCAGGCTTGGTCCGGGGAAGCTCCGGGAGTACCATCACCACAAAAGAGATTCATGCATAAGTAAAGGAGAAGTGTATGGGAACCGTATTACTAGACCCGACCTCGCGGGCCGACCAATCGCCCAAGGCCTTCGCGACCCGGCTGGACACTCTGTCGGGTACCACGGTTGGTCTCTTGGATATTAACAAAGCAAAAGGCGTATTCTTCCTGGACCGCCTGGAGGAAATCCTGCGCGAGCAGTACGGCGTCAAGGAAGTGCTGCGGCGGACGAAACTGACTCCGGGTCGGCCTGCGGCTGAAGCCATTCAGCGGGAGCTGCAAGAAAAGTGTGACGCGGTCATTGAAGCGCTCAGCGATTGAGGCGGCTGCATATCGTGCAGTTCGCACGATGTCATTGCGCTCGAAGAAAAAGGTGTCCCGACTGCAAATATCACGACAACGGAGTTTCTGAGCGCTGCGCACGCCCAATGTGCGGCCCTTGGTATGCCTCAGTATGAGCCCATTCTGGTCCCACATCCTATTCAGCCCAAGCTCGAAGATGAGGTCCGGGTGTTGGCCGACCAGGTTATTGACCAGATTGCGGGCAAGTTGCTGAAACATAAAGAGCAGCAAGCGGCCTGAAATTTTTGAGCGCACGCCGGGTACGCTCGTCCTTATGAGTGACACCGTTATTGCAACCGGCTTGGCATTCCCGGAAGGCCCAGTCTGTGCCCCGGACGGCAGTGTGTATTGTGTGGAAATCCGTGGGGGCCGCGTTCGGAAAATTGCGCCTGACGGAACACTCTCCACCTTCGCCACTCCGGGCGGTGGTCCGAACGGGGCCGCCCGGGGACCGGACGGAGCCTTATACGTCACGAATAACGGTGGCTTTCTTTGGCGCAAGGGGCTACCGATTGGACCGGCTGCGGACTACGAGACCGGACGCCTTGAGCGGATTGACGCCCAGGGCAAGGTCGAACGGTTATACACCTCATGTGAAGGCGTGCAACTCAGCGCGCCTAATGATTTGGTGTTTGATGCTGAGGGAAATTGCTATTTTACCGACCCGATCCAGCGTGATCCCACACGGCCTGAACCAATGAATGCGCCCACTCGGCGTCCGGGCAGTGTCTACTACGCCAGTCCGGATGGGACCTGGATTCGGCGTGTCGCCACCAACCTGCAACATCCCAACGGTATCGGCCTCACCCCGGACGGCAAAACCCTGCTCGTAGCGGAAACCTTTGCCGCTGCCCTGTGCGCCTTCCCCATTCTCGCTCCGGGCAAACTCGGCCGGCGGCGACCATTTTGTGAACTGCCGGCCGGCCATTATCCCGATGGGTTTTGTCTGGATGAAGTAGGCTATGTCCTGGTCTGCGGTGTGTTGGGAGGGGGCATTATTGTCTTCGATCCGCACGGGCGGCAGGTCGATCGGATTCCGAGTGAGGACAGAGCGGTCACGAATATCGCCTTCGGCGGCGGCGATTCGAAGACTTTGTATATTACGGAGTCGGGGTTGGGCCGGGTGGTGGCCATGGAATGGGAGCGGAGGGGGTTGGAACTGTTGTAAGAAGCAGGCCACCTTACCCTATCCCTCTCCCAATGGGAGAGGGATTTTGAGGAGAGTGAAGGAAGCCTACAGATTGGTCCGATAGTCCTGTTCGACAAATTCATCAATCTTGTTGGCCATACCGGCATCGCCGCCCATCTTGGCCGCCAGAATCTTGCCGAACGAAATCTTCAAGCGCTCCTCCCACGTATTGGGCTTCCAGAGCTGTGACCGAATAAACGCCTTGGCGCAGTGGTAGAACACCTCTTTGATATGGACCCGAATGGCAACCACTGCGGGTTTACCACGCGCGGACAGGCGCTCCAGGACTTCCGGGTCGGCGGTGAGCTCGGCAGTGCCATTGACCCGCATGGTTTCCGGCGTTCCCGGCAGCAGGAAAATCAGGCCAATATGGGAGTTCTCAATGATATTGGTCAGTCCGAAGACCAGCTTGTTGCCAGCCCGGTCCGGGATGAGCAGCGTGTGTTCATCCTCAATACAGACAAACCCCGGCCCATCCCCTTTGGGCGAGACATCCTGATTCCCTTCGGCGTCTGCCGTGGCGAGCAAGAGAAACGGCGAGCGTTTTATGAAGTCCATGCACGACTCGTCCAACTCGGTCCAGAGCTTATGCGGAACGAGCTCACTCGGTGATCCAATGCGTTCGCGAAGCTGTTCCACACTCGTAATTTGATGCGGGTCTGCGCTTGCCGTCATGTCCCTCTCCTTTTCCATTCCTGAGCTGTCCCTTCCTTTCTACGCAAAACGCGATAAAGTGCAAGCTTCATCCACAGGGAAATAAGGAGGAAGAAAGATGGCTGATCTCAATATCGAAGTCGCAAACCGGGTCGGCATTCTGACCATGAATCGCCCGGATAAGCTCAACGCGCTCACTAGAGACATGAACCAGGCGGCGGTTTCGGCGCTGCGCGAGATGTCGGAAGATCCCAATATTGGCGCGGTTGTGCTGACGGGCGCGGGTCGAGGCTTTTGCGCGGGCGGTGATGTGTCAGCCATGCAAAAGGGTGAGGAAATCGGCACTCGGGATTCCACTCTGGAGCAGCAGGTCGACGAACTCCGCGAAGGTCATACCTGGCCCTGGATGCTACACCATATGCCCAAGGTCACGATCGCGGTCATTAACGGTCCGGCCGCCGGCGCCGGCCTGGGCATTGCCCTGTCGTGCGACCTGCGCTTTGCTTCTGACCGGGCGCGGCTCGGGACGGCCTATGCGCGGGTGGGCTATGGCGGCGACTACGGCACGACCTGGCAGCTCAGCCGTTTGGTCGGCCAGGCCAAGGCCAAGGAATTGTTCTTTTTGCCGGACATGATTAACGCGGATGAAGCCCTGCGTATTGGTCTGGTCAACCGTGTCTTTGCCCACGACCAGCTCATGAACGAAGCCCTGGAACTGGCCGAACGTATCGCATCCGGTCCCTTGGTCAGCTACCGCTATATGAAGGCCAACGTCAATGCGTCGGGTGCGGTAGATTTTCGTACCATGCTCGACCGGGAGGCGGAAACGCATTTGCGCTGTGGCCAGACGGAAGATCATCAGGAAGGCGTCAACGCGTTTATGGACAAACGGCAACCGGTCTTCCGGGGCCGCTAATCAGGAAAGGGGGACCGCATGACTCCTCAGCTCCTCGCAGATGGATTTATTTTTCTTGAAGGCCCGCGCTGGCACGACGGCAAACTCTGGGTTTCCGACATGTTTGCCGAGAAAGTGCTCACGGTTGATACGCAGGGCAACACCGAGTTGGTCGCAACGGTTCCGCAGCGCCCGTCGGGACTGGGCTTTCTGCCGGATGGACGCCTGCTCATCGTCTCCATGCACGATAGAAAACTGCTCCGGCAGGACCCGAACGGCCTCGCGGAAGTCGCGGATGTCTCCGCGCTCGTCCGGGGCGATATCAACGATATGGTCGTTGATGCCCAGGGCCGGTCCTATATCGGGAGTTTTGGCTACGACCTGATGGGCGGCGAAGAAGCCCGGCCGGCGAACATCGTCATGGTCACGCCGGACGGACAGGCCCGCGTGGTCGCGGACGGTCTGAGCTTCCCGAATGGCAGTGTGATCAGTCCGGACGGGAACACCTTCATTGTTGCCGAAACGTTTGCGAACTGTTTGAGCGCTTTCAGCATCGCCGCCGACGGTTCGCTGTCGGACCGGCGCGTGTTTGCCCAACTTGGGGAAGCAACCCCTGACGGGATTTGTCTGGACGCCGAAGGGGCGGTCTGGGTGAGTTCGTTTGGGAGTGGTGAATTTATTCGGGTCAAAGACGGCGGAGAGGTCACGCATCGTGTTCCTGTCCCAGACAAACGGGCCGTTGCCTGCATGCTGGGCGGGGAAGGGCGGCGGACGCTCTTCATGCTGACCGCAGCCACAAGCGTGGAGGAGTTGGCCCAGGGGAAGTCCGAGGCTGCTATCGAAACGGTCCAGGTCGAGGTGCCGGGCGCCGGATTGCCCTGAGCCGGAGCCCTACTCCCAAACGTGTGATGCCAATGACATTACTCGGCGGCTCCCCGCTCCCCTGCGCCGTGCCTGTCTGCGCCAGGGGGCCAGGAGTGCGGGCTTCCAGCCCGCAAGCGGCCAAGATGGCCGCGCTCCCAGGAAGTGGGAGGGTGAGCGGCCCCTTATCAGATTTGCTGTTCTTTCTGTTCCCCATTATAGGTCGGGAACAGCGGAACAGCTTTTTTTTCAGGGCCTAACCCTTTGGAATCGCTGGACAGTTGCTGTTCCCGGCCTGCTGCCGAAACCGCCGCGTTTTCGGGACCCTCGGGAACAGCAAAATAGCGGTACGGATCGCCCCTTTTTCCGCTCCCGACGCACCCGATTTTGCTCTGCTCGACCAGCGCCCGGAGCGTGTCGTTCAGCGGTTTTCGTTTGCTCTTCAGTTCCGCCTGAATGGCCGCTATTCTCACCGGCTCTGGGTCCAGCCGCTCTGTGCCATACGCCGTCGGCCAGGATGGCCGCTCTCCCAGGCAGCAAGAGCAAGAAAAGAGCCCCTCGCCCCTTGGGCAAAGGGAGAGGTGAGGGCAAAAGGGCCCGCTGGTCCGGTCCTGGGGGAGGTAATCTGCACCACCCCTCCAAGGAGGGGAAGCGGAGGGCCCCAACCCTAGCCGCCTGTCCGGTCATACGCTACTCTCGGGGTATGGCAGAGACAATCTTTTTGAAAATCATTGCTGGTGAGATCCCGTGTCACAAAATCTATGAAGACGACCAGGTCTTCGCATTTCTTGATATTGGTCCGCTGAGCAGCGGCCATACCCTGCTCATCCCAAAAGAGCCGGCAGAAACAATAGACCAGCTTTCGGACGAATCCGCGGCGGCCCTCGGCCGAGTGCTCCCCCGCCTGAGCCGGGCCGTCCTCAAAGCCACCGGGGCTACGGCGTTCAACGTCCTGCAAAATAACGGTGCCAGCGCGCATCAGGCCGTGATGCACGTCCACTTCCATATTATTCCCAGATTCCCGGAGGCAACTGAGGGCGCGGGGCTCGGCATTCAATGGCCGGCAGGCACGCTGGACAATGAAACGGGCCGGCAACTGGCGGCCGATATCACGGCGGCCCTGGCCGAGGAGTAAGTTGACGTCCTTGGTTGACGCGCTGGCAGGGCGGTCATACACTCCCGACATGTTTGTCCGACATGTGGACCAATGAGAGAAAGAGGAGGAGACAGCGTGCCAGCCTCTGAAACAGTCACCCGAGGGATTCGCATCAGCGTGGAAACCCAATACGACCCGACCCGCTCTTCTCCTCAGCAGAGCCAGTGGTTCTTCCTGTATACTATCCGCATCACCAACGAAGGGTCGGTTACCGCTCAGCTCATGACCCGCCACTGGATTATTACCGACGCGACCGGCCATGTGGAAGAAGTCAAAGGACCGGGCGTGGTGGGCGAGCAGCCCGTCCTGGCGCAGGGCCAATCTTTTGAGTACACCTCGGGCTGTCCGCTAACCACACCCTTTGGCTCCATGCGCGGCAGCTATCAGATGACCACGGCTGACGGCGAGCAGTTTGATGCGGAAATCGCCGAATTTATTCTGCGCGAACCACACGCCATGCACTGAGATTAGGTCTGTTGAGTCCGACTCAACAGACCCAACCGACCCAACCGACTCAAAGGACAAAGCAGATATGACCCCTTCAATTGGCTTTATTGGACTGGGCAGGATGGGCCTGCCCATGGCGCAGAATCTGATCGACGCTGATTTTCCCCTCGCGGTTTTTAATCGTACGGCCTCACGGGCCGACACCTTGCGCCAAAACGGAGCGCGGTGGGCCGATTCTCCCCGCGAGCTGGCCGCGCAGTCCGATATTGTGATCAGCATTATTGCTGACGATGCCGCGCTCCGGGCGATTGCGCTAGGTGAGGACGGCATTCTGGCCGGCCTCAAACCGGACGGGATTCATGTTGATATGAGTACCGTCTCGCCCGATGTGACCAAAGAACTAGCGCCGCTGTATCACGACCGAGGGGCGCATTTTGTGGCCTCGCCGGTCTTCGGCCGTCCGGAGGCTGCGGCAGCGGCAAAACTGTGGATCTGTCCGGCCGGCCCGGCCACGGCCATCGACCGTTGCCGACCCGCGTTCGAGGCCATGGGGCAGGGGGTTATCGTGGTGGGTGAAGAGCCTCACCTCGCCAATGTCCTCAAGCTGGTGGGAAACTTTTTTGTAATTGCCGGCATCGAAACCATCAGCGAGGCGCTGACTTTGGCCGAGAAGGGCGGCTTACAAAACGAGACCGTTCTGGAGCTGATCCGAGCGTTGCTGCCCGTGCCTCTGTTCCAGGGCTATGGCAGCCGGATCGCCAAACAGGAGTTTGTTCCTGCGGGCTTTGCGCTGGCGCTGGGACTGAAAGATGTTGGGCTGATGCAAAAGCTGGCCAAAGATGTTGCCGCGCCCCTGCCGCTGGCCGACCTGGCTGACAACCATTTGCGGGCCGCCTTTGCCAGAGGACGGGGCGACCTCGACTGGGGCGCGCTGGCGACTGTTATCCGAGAGATGGCCGGCCTTCCGTCCGGAGCCCCTGAGTAACAGACCCAAGACACGCACCTGGACAAGAGAGCGACTGCTTGCAGCCCGTACCGCCCTTCCTCCGTCCGCAAAGAGTAAACGTGTCTTTCAATAGATACAAAGCTGTTGACACGTTTACTCTTTCGCTCCCTAGAGAAACCCAGGTATGACCGCCGCGCAGAAAAAGAGCCGGGTCCTCCAGCTTGGCGCCGCTCTGCTCGGCCTCAGTTTGCTGGGGATTCTTTTCTGGAAGGTCGGTATTGCTGAGGTCGCACAGCATCTCTACCACATTGGCTGGCTCGCCCCCCTGGTCCTGATCCCGCAGAGCTTTGTGGCGCTGTTTGACGCCAAGGGCTGGGGCTATACCATGGGCGGCTCAGTGGCCGCCAGGCAGCTCTCCCTGCTTCAGCTTTCGCTCACCCGACTGGCTGGGGAGGCCATCAATAATCTGACCCCAACGGCGAATGTCGGTGGCGAGGCTGTCAAGGTCTATCTCCTGCGACAACACGGCGTGACCTCCGATGTTGGCGCGGCCTCGGTTGTCGCTGCCAAGACGGCCCTGACCGTCTCTCAGGTTGCTTTTATTGTGCTGGGCCTGCCGTTTTTTCTGTATCGCCTGGATATCGGCTACCATGCCTGGTGGATATTCGGTGCCGTTTTTGTCATGGCGTACGGGTTTGTGATGGTTATTGTGCGCTGGCAGCAGCGGGGTCTTGTTGAAAAATGCGTCGGCTGGCTACGGCGTCGATTTCCCGGCTGGAGCCGCCTGGCGCACTGGCAGGAACGGGCCAAGCACATCGATACGCATCTCTTTCATTTGTATGACGGAGACGCCAAGGATTTCATTGCGGCCAGCCTGTATCATTTTCTGGGCTGGGCGGTTGGGGCGGTGGAAGTCTATGTGTTTTTGATTCTGATCGGCGCACCGGTCAGTTGGATGGACGCCCTCATTATTGAAACCATGATTCAACCCGTCACAGCCGCGGCGTTGATCATACCGGGCGCGCTGGGGGTGCGTGAAGCGGGTGGGGTCTTCCTTTGCCGTCTGCTCGGTATTGAGGAGAGCGCCGGTCTGACGCTCATGCTTCTCAAACGCGCACGCGAGGCCGTCTACAACTCGGTCGGTCTGATCGTCCTGGTCCGCGCCGGCTACGCCCTTTTTCCGGAGAAAACTCCCCGGCCTGATCCGCAGCCGACCCGTCGGTCAGGCTAGAACTCAAAGCCAGCCCGTACGTAGTAGAAGCCGCCGCCAAAGCCGTAGGGTGAGGATTCCGGGTATTTCGCGCCCGTATCGCGCGCGTACGGATTTCTGCGCGGGTAGGTGTCGAACACGTTTTCCGCGCCTACTGCAAGAATCACCGCCTGGGTGAAGGGCAGCGTCAGCAGGGTGTACGAGGCTTCGACATCCATCAGCCACCGCTCCCCGGCGGTCAGGAAACGCGTTTCGGTGTTGGCGTGGGCTTCAAAAAATTCGTCGTAGAAATACACGCGGGTCAGGAAGCGCCACGGTCCGTAGGTGTGATCCGCGGTCAGCGAAAACCGGAATTGCGGCAAGCCATCCTCTATCTGACGCACCTGCTTGGTATTGATGACGTGCGGATCGAAGCGGTCGAGCCTCAGCCGGTTCCAGTTGCCGGCAAAGGTCAACATGGTGTCACCGACCCGCGTTGCCAGCGGATAGGTCGCCACGATATCGACCCCTTGCGCGGTCGTGTCAAACGCATTGGTGAAGTAGCGCACCGAGGTGAGGGTACTCGCGTCGGGAGCGAGGCGGTCGAAGGCCGCCCGCTGCTCGTCCGGGACTCTGAAATCCTGCGTCAGTCCGATGCGATCCTGAATTTTGATCCGATAATAGTCGACGGTCAGACTGAAGTCACCCGCGTTGAACACGCTGCCGACGGAATAGTTGACCGATTTTTCCGACTCCAACGGCCTGCCTCCGAAGAAGGCCGAGACCGGGTGATGCGAGGGGAAAATGCCTTGGTCGACTAGGCCTGCGGTGGTAAACTGCGAGTTGATTTTCCGGATGTTCGCCTGTCCCGGTGTTGGGGCACGGAAGCCCGAACCGACCGAACCGCGCAGGGCCAGAGCGTCCAGCAGTTGCCAGCGGACCGACCCCTTGCCGTTCAGCGACTCTCCTATTGCGCTGTCGAAGTTTTCATATCGCCCGGCCAGGCCGAGGCTGAGGGACTGTATGACTTCAGCTTCCAGGTCCAGATACAGCGCATAGTTGTTGCGTTCGAACACGCCGGCCGACTGCGGCGGGTAGCCCGCAAACCCGTTGGAGCCAATGGTAAAACCCTGATTTCTCAGGTTTTCATCGATGAACCAGGACTGCGCTTCCCCAACTTTCTGTTCGAACTCCTCCATGTGATACTCAAATCCGAAGGCCATGTTCAGCGGAGAGTGGAAGAGGCCGATATCCAGGGGCCTGGCAATATCCAGGTTGAACGTCCGCTCAAACTGCGCGTTTCCACCGGGTCGGTATTTCGTGGGAATAGCGATGCGCAGGGCGGCCAGTTGCGGGTTGATGGTGTTGTGGATGAAGAAATCAATACTGTTGTAGCCGAAGCTGGCGCTGGCGTCGTATGACCAGCCGTTCAGCAAGCCGTATGTGCTTTCCAATTCCCCGCGCAGGCCAAAGGCGATGCTCCAGTCCTGGAGGTAGCCGCCAAAACGAGGTATGAAACCGCCGGGAAAGCGCTCGTTGAAGAGGAAGCAGTGCTCGGGCAAATTCACGCCGGTGTAGTCGGCCGCCGGGTTGGCAGGCACGGCGGGACAGCCGAGGCCAGTGCCGGACAGGTCGGCCACCCGGACCGTGGGCGTGCCGTCTTCAAGCGGGTCGCCCCTGAATATCCCGCCGCGCGTGTTGGGGTTACGGAAAAAGAAGCCGCCCTCCACCTTGCGCTCGGCGTAGTTGCCAAAGGCGTACAGCCGGGCGTCGAGCGCCTCCAGGTCCAGGCCGAGGTTGCCGAAGAACTTGTAGTCGTACTGGATTTCGGGCGCCCCCCAGATCTGGGCCGCGGGTCGGCGCACATGCATATTGCCGGCCTCGATCAGCCCTTGTGCATCCCTGCGCTGCACGCTGCGGCTGGTTTCGTCGGCGTTCAGGAACTCGAAGCTGAAGTTGGCAAAACCGTTGTCGGTCAGCGGCAGACCCAGGTTGACGGCGACATTCACCTTGTCTCCGTCACCGTGATAGGTCTGGCCCCAACTGGTGTGGAGTGACAGGCCCTCGGACGCCTCCTTCAGCTTGAAGTTCAGGATACCGGCGATGGCATCCGAGCCGTACTGGGCCGCGGCGCCATCGCGCAGGACTTCGACCCGATCCAGTGCGATGGCCGGGATGACAGACAGGTCGGCGCCCTGCGTCCCGCGATTGCTGCCGTCCGCGGAGAAGGCAATGACCGCAGAGCGGTGGCGGCGTTTGCCGTTGATGAGCACCAGGGTGGAGTCGGGCGGCATTCCGCGCAGATTGGCCGGCCGTACAAAGGTGGCGTCCCCGCCGATGGGATGCTGGTTGACGTTATAGGATGGGACGGTGGCGGACAGCAGTGCATCCATGTCCCGGATGCCATAGGTCTGCAAGTCCTCGCCCTGAATGATGTCCACCGGCACCGGTGAGTCTTGGGCCGAGCGCCCGACCAGACGCGACCCCACAACCTGCAAGGTGTCAAGCCCGACGACCTCCGCTGGCGATTCCACTTCCTGTGGTCTGGCTGTCACTGCTCCCAGCAGGATGAAGAGCGCCACTACTCCCCAACACGGCCACCGCCTTATCCTCATCCTTATCCTCCATTGCTGTTCACCGGTCTCGGTTGCTCTCCGCCGTGCGGCGTCCGGTTTTTCAGGAACTCCTCGCTAGAACTCAAAGCTGGCTCTGAGATAATAAAAGCCGCCGTTGAATCCGTAGGGTGAGTTGGGCGGATATTTATTGCCGAGCACGGGCGCCCAGCGACTCCTGCGCGGATACTGGTCGAACAGGTTTTCCGCGCCGAGGGCAAAGGTCGCCATCTGCATGAACGGCAGATTCCTGAAGGTGTAGGAGAGTTCCATATCGGTGAGCCAGCGTTCCCCGTTTATGGAGGTCAAGCCAGCCTCAACGATATCCTCGAAAAAGCCGTCGTAGTAATGCAGCCGGGTCAGAAATCGCCACGGCCCCCAGGTGTGGTCGGCCGTGAGGGAGAAGCGAAACTCCGGTAGGGCGTCTTCATACTGTCGCCGTCGCCTGGGATTGATTATGTCCGGGTTAAAGCTATCCACCTGAGTGTCGGTCCAGTTGCCCACGAAGGTCAGCAGGGTCTGACCGGTGAAAGTGTGGAGCGGATAGGTTGCCACGACGTCTACGCCTTGGGTGGTGGTATCGAAATCATTGGTGAAGAAGTTCACCCCCGCGAAGCTGCGTGCGTCTGAAAGACCCTGGGCCAGGAGCGTGTCGATATCCGCCTGCGTCAGCTTGAGATTGCTCGTCAAGGCGAGGCGGCCCTGCACCTTGATGCGGTAGTAGTCGACGGTCACGTCGAGGTCGCCCATGCTGAAGACCGTACCCACGGAATAATTGATCGATTTTTCCGGCTCCAGTTGCTTGCCGCCTTTCAGGACTGCCGCCGGGTGGTCCGGCGGTAGGATCGCGTTGTCCACCAGCCGGTTTCCCTCCAGTGAGGTCGAGGTCTTGCGGTAGTTGGTCTGTCCCACGGTCGGGGCGCGAAAGCCCGAGCTGACCGAACCGCGCACAGCAAGAGCTTCCACCAACTGCCAGCGGGCGGAGACCTTGCCGTCCAGGGTATCCGCGATCCCCTCGTAGGCCTCATACCGCCCGGCGAGGCCGATGGTCAGGTTTTTGATCACCTCAGCTTCCAGGTCCAGATAGCCGGCATAACTGCCCCGGTTGAACGTGCCGGCTATCTCCGGCCCGAAGCCTTGAAACCCGTTGGAGCCGATGCCGAAGCCCTGAGCCGCCAGGCCGCCGGGACTGTTGTCAACATACCAGGAGTTCTCTCCGCCGGATTTGATCTCAAACTCTTCCTCGCGGTACTCCAGCCCGAAAGCGAAGTTCAATGCCGAATAGAACAGCCCCACATCGAACGGCCGGGAGATGTCCAGGTTAAACACCTTGTCAAACTCCCGGTAGCCGCCGGGCTTGTAAGAGGTCGGGATGTTGGTGCGCATGGCGGCGAGTTGGGGGTTGATGGTGTTGTGCATAAAGAAATCGACGCTGTTATGGCCGAAGCTGGCGCTGGCGTCATAGAACCAGCCATTGAGCAGCGCCGACGCGCTCTCGACTTCCCCACGCAGGCCGAAGCTGATGCTCCAGTCCTCGACGACCCCGCCGTAACGCGGCGTGAAGCCGCCCGGAAAGCGCTCGTTAAAGGCGAAGCAGTGGTCGGGCAACCCCGCCAATGCTGCGGCATAATCGGCCGCGGGGTTCTTCGCAATTGGAGGACAGCCCTGACGGTCGTCCGACAGGTCGGCGACCAGGAGATTCTCGCCGCCATCGAATATCCCGCCGCGGGTGTTGGGATTACGAAAAAAGAAGCCGCCCTCGACTCTGCGCTCCGCATAGTTGCCAAACACATACACGCGACTGTTCAACTCCTCCAGGTCCAAGCCCAAATTACCGAAAAATTTGTAGTCGTACTGGACTTCGGGCGCCCCCCAAATCTGGGTCGCCGGCCGGCGTACATGCTCGTTACCGGCTTCAATCAAGCCTCGAGCATCGGCGCGCTGCGCACTCCGGCTGGTCTCGTCCGCGTTGGCGAATTCGAAGCTGAAATTGGCAAAGCCACGCTCGGTCAGTGGCAGCCCGAGGTTGGCGGCTACATTCACCTTGTCGCCGTCACCGTGATAGTTCTGGCCATAGCTGGTCTGGACCGTTAGGCCCTCCCGGTCTTCGCGTAGCTTGAAGTTCAGAATCCCCGCGATGGCGTCGGAGCCGTACTGGGCCGCGGCGCCGTCGCGCAGGACTTCCACCCGGTCCAACGCAATGGCCGGTATCGCGGAAATATCGGCCCCATGCGACCCATTTGAAATGCCTCCAAATTCAGGGATGACCGAGGCGCGGTGGCGGCGCTTACCGTTGACGAGCACCAGCGTGGAGTCGGGCGGCAACCCGCGCAGGTTGGCCGGGCGAATCAGGGTGGCAGCGTCGCTGATGGGCTGCTGGTTGACGTTATAGGACGGCACGCTGGCGGACAGCAGCGAGTCCATGTCCCGGATGCCGTAGGTCTGTAAGTCCTCGCCCTGAATAATGTCTACCGGCACCACGGAATCCTGGGCCGAGCGGCCCGCCACGCGGGAGCCGATTACCTTGAGGGCTTCGAGGCCTACGACCGACTCCTGTTGCCCGATGTCTTGTGCGGCAGCCGGCTCTGACTGACTCGTCTCTTGGGCCGAGACTGTCAGCGCGCCTGTCAGGACCCAGAACCCCACCAATACCCCACATTGCCATCGCTTGGTCTCCATCTCCGGCATCTCCAGTCTCCTCTCCGTGCGTTTGAATCAGCCCCTCCGGTCTAACAAGCTGCTGTCTTTTTTTCCAGAAAAAGCACCCGTTCCCATCCTTAAAACTCAAATCTGGCCCGTAGATAATAGAAGCCGCCGTTGAAGCCGTAGGGCGACGAGGCCGGATATTTGGCGCCGGCGAGGCGGGCATACGGATTTCTGGCCGGATACTGATCGAACAGGTTCTCGGCGCCGAAGGCGAGGGTCAGCATCCCCATGACCGGCAGGTTCATAAACGTGTACGAGAGTTCCGCGTCCACGAGCCAGCGTTCGCCCGCCTGTATGGGCAAATCCCTCAGATAGGCCGCATAAAAACCGTCGTAGAAATGCAGCCGGGTCAGGAGCCGCCACGGCCCGTAGGTGTGGTCACTCGTGAGTGAGAAACGAAACTCCGGCAGATTGTCTTCAAGCTGCCGCACTCGCCCATCGTCAATGATGGTTGGATTGCGGCTGTCAACCTTGGTGTTGTTCCAGTTGCCCACAAAGGTGAATAGCGTGCTGCCGGCGAACGTCTCCAGCGGGTAGGTCGCCACGAGGTCGACGCCTTGCGTGGTAGTATCGAAATCGTTGGTAAAATAGCGTACCCCGGTGAAACTGCTCGCGTCCGCGACTCCTCGGGCCAGGAGTGACGCTATATCCGACTCGGTCAGTGTCAGCGTTTTCGTCAAACCGATGCGATCCTGCATCTTGATGCGGTAATAGTCGAGGGTGACGTCCAGCTTGCCCAGGCTGAAGACCGTGCCCACGGAATAATTGACCGATTTTTCCGGCTCCAGTTCCTTGCCGCCCTTCTGTCGCGCAATCGGGTCGGTCGGGGAGAGGGTGGCTTCATCCGCCAGTCTGCCGTCGATGAGTGATGTCGTGACATTGCGAATGTTTGCCTGGCCCACAGTCGGGGCGCGAAAGCCGGAGCCGACCGAGCCGCGCACAGCCATATCGGCCAGGAATTGCCAGCGGGCCGAGACCTTGCCGTCCAGGGTATCTGCTATCCCTTCATACGCCTCATACCGCCCGGCGAGGCCGACGGTCAGGTTTTTAATCACCTCGGCTTCCAGGTCGAGATAACCGGCATAACTGCCCCGATTGAACGTCCCGGCATGCGTGGGGCTGAGGCCGGGAAAGCCGTTGGAGCCGATGCCAAAGCCCTGGCGGGCCAGGCTCTCCTCGATTTTCCAGGAATTCGGCTCACCGGCGTGTGCTGAAAATTCTTCCTCTCGGTATTCCAGTCCAAAGGCGAGGTTTAGCGCGGAAGAGAAGAGGCCCAAGTCGAACGGCTTGGAGACGTCAAAATTGAACACTTTGTCGAATTCGCTATAGCTGCCAGGTTTGTACGAGGTTGGAATGGCGGTCTGCAGGTGGGCGAGCTGCGGGTTGATGGTGTTGTGCATGAAGAAATCAATACTGTTTCGACCGAAGCTGGCGCTCATGTCGTAGTGCCAGTCGTCCAGCATGCCTGACAGTTCTCCGCGCAGGCCGAAGGTGACACTCCAGTCCTGCATAGAGCCACCGAACCGCGGCGCAAAGCCGCCCGGAAAGCGCTGATTGAAAATAAAGCAGTGGGCCGGCAGATTCACATTGGTGTAGTCTGCGGCCGGGTTGGCCGGTACCACCGGACAGCCTTTGAGATCGTCGGACAGGTCGGCCACCCGGATCGTCGGCGTGCCGTCTTCAAGCGGGTCGCCCCGGAACACCCCGCTTCGGGTGTTGGGATTGCGGAAAAAGAAGTGGCCTTCGGCCTTGCGTTCGGCATAGTTGCCAAACGCATACAGGCTATGCCTGTCGGTCAGGTCCAGGCCCAGGTTACCAAAGAATTTGTAATTGTACTGTACGGCAGGTGTGCCGAAAAATTGCGCCGGCTGACGAACATGGTCATTGCCGGCGACAATCAGCTCCCGCGCGTCGTTGCGCTGCACGCTGCGGCTGGTTTCGTCTCCATTCATGAACTCGAAACTGAAGTTGGCAAAGCCATTCTCGGTCAACGGCAGGCCGAGGTTGCCGGCAACGCTCACTTTGTCGCCATCGCCGTGGTAGTTCTGGCCCCAGCGGGTTTCCAGCATGGCTCCCTCGGCGTCGTCGCGCAGCACGAAATTCAACGCTCCGGCAATGGCGTCGGAGCCGTACTGAGACGAAGCACCGTCGCGCAAAACTTCCAGCCGCTTGAGCGCAATGGCCGGAATCACCGAAATATCAGCCCCCTGCGCGCCGTCCGAAATACCGTTGCCCAGGAAGGTAATCACCGCGGCGCGATGCCGGCGCTTGCCGTTGACCAGCACCAGGGTGGAGTCGGGCGGCAGGCCGCGCATATTGGCCGGCCGGACCAGTGCGGCGGCATCGCCGGCACGCCGGTTGACGTTGTAGGACGGCACGCTGGCGGACAGCAGCGTGTCCATGTCCCGGATGCCATAGGTCTGCAAGTCTTCCCTCTGGATTACGTCCACCGGCACCAGCGAGTCCCGTGCCGAGCGTGCGGTATGACGGGAGCCCAGCACCCTGACGCCTTCCAGCTCTACGACCCCTTCCTGTTCTTGCTGTGCCTCCGATGGGGGGTCCGCATTCTGGGCTCCGACCGGCGCGACTCCCAGGCTGAGGAACAGAACGAGCAGCAGGCCGTATGCCCACGTTCTCGATTTTTTCATCACTTCTCTTTCTGATAACGGATGCTTGCTACGACACCATTACCGTTTTGAGAGGACGATAGAAATCGGACAAAAAGAAAAGAAGGATAGGGTCATACCCGCCCCTCTTTTTGCAGCCATGTTTGCAAACTGTGCTTAGAACTCAAACCCGGCCCGCAGATAATAGAAGCCACCGTTGAAGCCGTACGGCGAGGAGGGTGGGTATTTATAGCCGACTACCCGCGCATACGGGCTTCTGGCCGGATACTGATCGAATAGATTTTCCGCGCCAAACGCGACCGTCGCCGCCTCCATAAACGGCAGGTTCAGGAAGGTGTACGAGAGTTCCGCGTCCGTGAGCCAGCGTTCACTGGATTTACTGGCTAATGCAAGATTGGTATTCAACTGATCGTCCCAAAACCCGTCGAAGTAATGCTGCCGGACCAGGAGCCGCCACGGCCCCCAAGTGTGGTCGGCGGTCAGCGTGAAACGGAACTCCGGCAGGTTGTTACGAAGCATGAACCGTTCACCGCTAACGATGACGTCAGAGTCGAAGCTGTCGATCTTGGTGTCGGTCCAATTTCCCACAAGGGTGAATTGGGTGTGGCCGGCAAAGGTCCTGAGTGGGTAGCTTGCTACCACGTCAACACCTTGCGTAGTGGTGTCCAAAGCATTGGAGAAGAATACCACGGAAGAGTAACTGCTCGCGTCTTGAACGCCCTGGGCCAACAGCGCCGCTATATCAGATTCGGTTAAGGATTGTGGGCTTCCCTGTTGGATACGCCCCTGCACCTTGATCCGGAAATAGTCGACGGTCACGTCAAGCTTACCCACGCTGAAGACTGTGCCCACGGAGTAGTTGACAGACTTTTCCGGCTCCAGCTTCTTGCCACCCTTGAGGGCCGATATTGGATGGTCTGGAGGCAGGGTGGCCTGATCCGACAGCATACCTCCGGCGAACGAGGTTGAGACGTTGCGGACGTTGGCTTGCCCCACGGTCGGGGCGCGGAACCCGGAGCTGACCGAACCGCGCAGAGCTGCCCGGACCATGTCCGCGTCCAGCGCTTGCCAGCGAACCGACGCCTTGCCGTTCAGCGTGTCGCCCACCCGTTCAAAATCCTCATACCGCCCGGCTATACCGAGGAGCACATCCTTGAGCACCTCGGCTTCTAGGTCAAGATAACCCGCGTAGCTGCCCCGGTTGAACGTGCCGGCGATATCCGGCCTGAAGCCAGGAAAACCGTTGGAGCCGATGCCAAATCCCTGGCGGGCAAGATTGTCGTCAACATGCCAGGAATTCTTCTCTCCGGCTTTGACCTCGAACTCTTCTTCACGGTATTCCAGCCCAAAGGCGATGTTGAGCGGGGAGTAGAACAGGCCCACGTCAAATGGCCGGGAGATATCGAAGTTGAACACCTTGTCGAACTCGCGGTAGCCGCCGGGTCGGTACGATGTCGGAATATTCGTGCGCATGGCCGCGAGCTGTGGGTTAATGGTGTTGTGCATGAAGAAGTCCGCGCTATGTTGGCCGAAGCTGGCGCTGGCGTCATAAAACCAGCCGTTCAGCAGCGCGTACTCGCTTTCCAACTCTCCACGCAGGCCAAAGGCGATGCTCCAGTCCTGCATATAGCCGCCGAAGCGGGGCGTGAAGCCGCCCGGAAAGCGCTCGTTGAATATAAAGCAGTGGTCGGGCAGATGCACATTATTGTAGTCGGCCGCGGCGTTCGCCTGCACGGTGGGGCAGCCTAGGCCGGTGTCTGACAGGTCGGCGACGCGGATCGTCGGATCCCCGTTTTCATCCGGGTCCCCCCTGAAGACACCGCCGCGGGTGTTGGGATTGCGGAAGAAGAAGCCGCCCTCGACTTTACGCTCGGCGTAGTTGCCGAAAGCGTACAGGCGGGCCTTGAGGTCCTCCAGGTCGAGACCCAGGTTGCCGAAAAACTTGTAGTCGTACTGCACCTCGGGCGAGCCCCAGATCTGCGCCGCCGGTTGGCGTACGTCGGTATTGCCCGCTGCGATCAGACCCAATGCGTCGCCGCGCTGCACGCTGCGACTGGTCTCGTCCGCATTGGTGAACTCGAAGCTGAAGTTGGCAAAGCCGTTGGCGGTCAGCGGCAGACCCAGGTTGGCGGCCACGTCCACCGTATCCCCGTCGCCGTGGTAGTTCTGACCGTAACTTGTGTGAACCGACAGGCCCTCTCTGTTTTCCCGGAGTTTGAAGTTCAAAATACCGGCGATGGCGTCCGAGCCATACTGGGCCGCAGCGCCGTCGCGCAGCAATTCGACCCGCTCCAGCGCAATGGCCGGAATAACGGAAAGATCGGGCGCGTGCGCCCCCGCCGCGGTATGGCCTCCCAGGAAGGTAATCACCGAGGAGCGGTGGCGGCGTTTTCCGTTGACCAGCACCAATGTGGCGTCCGGTGATAGTCCGCGCAGGTTGGCCGGGCGCACGAGCGTGGCCGCGTCGCCGATAGGCTGTCGGTTGACGTTGTAGGATGGCACGGTGGCCGACAGCAGCGAGTCCATGTCCCGGACGCCATAGGTCTGCAAGTCCTCGCCCTGGATGATGTCCACCGGCACCGCAGAATCCTGGGCCGAGCGACCCACCACGCGGGAGCCGACCACCTGGAGTTCACCAAGTTCTATGACCTGCTCTTGTTGTCCAGTGTCTTGTGCGGTGGCCGGCTCTGGCTGGCTCGTCTCTTGAGCCGAGGCTGTCAGTGCGCCCGTCAAGACCAAGAGACCCGCCAATACCCCAGATTGCCATCGCTTGGCCTTCATCTCCGGCCTCCTTATTGTGCGTGAATCAGTTCTTCCGTCCTAGCAAGCTACTGTTTCTCTTTCCAGGAAAACCGTTCGCTGTTGGTGTCTCAGTTTGAAAGATTCTAACCAGGAAACCACTAATTTATTTACACTTTCTCTACTATGCATACTGTCTGCATCTTAAAAGTCCCTATCCAAAGACACCTTTGCTGTCAATCTTTCCTCCGGCCACCGCACTAGGGGGCCCGCTCAGGAGTTGAGATCCTGGGTCGTTTCTGATCACCCGCTAGGCGGGAGTGGGACGCCCCCGCCTGGGCGAATGGTATGACGGACGCTGTCCGCTCGATCCTCCGCTTAGAACTCAAACCCGGCCCGCAGGTAGTAGAACCCGCCGTTGAAGCCGTAGGGCGAGGTTTCCGGGTACTTCAGGCCGGCGCCAGCCGCTTGCGGGTTCCTGCGCGGATACTGATCAAATATGTTTTCCGCGCCGGCCGCAAAGGTGGCCGCCTCCATGAACGGCAGGTTCAGGAAGGTGTACGAGAGTTCCATATCCATCAGAAAGCGCTCGCCGGCATTAAAGCCGAAGCTGCTATCGGTCGGGTAGTCGCGGAAGCGGTCGTAGTAGTACAGACGGGACAGGAAGCGCCACGGCCCCCAGTTGTGATCGGCCGTCAGTGAGAACCGGAACTGCGGCAAGCCCTCTTCGATTTGTCGTACGAGCTTATCACTGATGAACTCCGGAGTCCGGCTGTCCACCTCGGTCTTATTCCAGTTCGCGACAAGCGTGAATTGGGTGAAGCCCGCGACCGATTGCAACGGATAGGTCGCTACCACATCAACGCCCTGGGTGGTGGTGTCGAAGTCGTTGGTATAGAAGCGGAGCACCGAGATCTGGTTCGGCCCGACCGCTGCGTCGAATTCCGCCCGGGTGATGCCCCGCTTGGCGAGTTCGTCCGCAACATTAAATCGGCTGCTGCGAACGATGCGGTCCTGCATCTTGATACGGTAGTAGTCGACGGTGACATCGACATCGGCCACGTTGAAGACAATGCCCGCCGAGTAGTTGACGGATTTTTCCGGGGTCAAATCGCTGGCACCGAAGAAAGCCGAAGCCGGATGGTGGGCAGGAAAGGTGGCGTCGTCTATCAGCCCGCCAAGCTCGGCGTCAAAGGACGTGGTGATTTTGTTCACATTGGCCTGGCCGGGTGTTGGGGCGCGAAAACCCGAGCTGACCGCACCGCGCATGGCCAGCATTTCCAGGAGTTGCCATCTGGCCGACACCTTCCCGTTGACGGACTCGCCGATCGGCTTGTCAAAGTTCTCATACCGTCCGGCCACGCCAAGGGTCACATTTTTAATCACCTCGGCTTCCAGGTCCATGTAGAGGGCATAGTTATTCCGCTGATGATCGCCGATGATGTTGGGTCCGAATCCGGTGAACCCGTTCGAGCCGACACCGAGGCCCTGTGCCGTCAGCCGGTTATCGGGGGCCACGTACCAAGAGGTTTCCCCGCCGAGTTCCACTTCGTACTCTTCGATGTGGTACTCGAAGCCAAAGGCCATATTCAGGTCGGAGTAGAAGAGACCGACATCAAATGGTTTGGAAATGTCCAGGTTGAATGTCTTCTCAGTCTGGCTCACACCGCCGGGCCGGTATTCCGTCGGAACGACCCTGTTGACCGCCAGGAGTTGCGGGTTGATCGTATTGATCATGAAATAGTCAACACTGTTCTCGCCGAAGTAGGCGCTGACGTCGTAGGACCAGCCGTCGAGCAGCGCATAGGCGCCCTCCAGGTCCTCCAGCGTCCCGCGCAGGCCAAAGGCGATGCTCCAGTCGCGCACATAGCCGCCGAAGCGCGGGGTGAAGCCGCCCGGAAACTGGGTGTTGAACATGGCGCAATGGTCGGGCAGCGACACGTTCGAGTAATCGGCCGCCGGGTGCTTCGGCACTTCGGGGCAGCGGCTGGATAATCCGTTTTCGAGCAAATTTCCGCCCTCCGAGATGGGCCTCGGGTCGAAACCGTCTCCGATGTCGATAATTTTGTGGAGGTCGCCGGGACCGCGGAACACCCCGTTGCGCGTATTCGGATTCCGGAAGTAGAAACCACCCTCCACCTTACGCTCCGCATAGTTACCGAAGGCATACACGCGGCTGTTGATCTCCTCCAGGTCCAAGCCGAGGTTGCCGAAGAATTTGTAGTCGTACTGAATCTCGGGCGCTCCCCAGATCTGCGCCGCGGGCCGACGCACATCCATGTTGCCGGCCTCGATCAAGCCTCGGGCATCGCTGCGCTGTACGCTACGGCTGGTTTCGTCCACGTTGTTGAACTCGAAGCTGAGGTTGGCAAAGCCATTCTCGGTCAGCGGTACGCCCAGGTTGGCGGCCACGTTCACCTTGTCGCCGTCGCCGTGGTAGTTCTGACCATAGCTCGTCTGCACAGTCAGCCCCTCGGTGTCCTCCCTGAGCCTGAAGTTCAGCACGCCGGCAATGGCGTCCGAGCCGTACTGGGCCGCAGCCCCGTCGCGCAGCACCTCGACGCGCTCCAGGGCAATGGATGGGATGTTGGAGATATCGGCCCCCTGCGATCCTCTGGAGTTCGGAGCACCCAGGAAGTTAATCACCGACCCACGGTGGCGGCGTTTTCCGTTGACCAGGACCAGGGTGGAGTCCGGCGGCAGACCGCGCAGCGTGGCCGGCCGGACGAAGGTGGCCTCGTCGCTGATGGGCTCCTGGCTCACGTTATAGGAGGGGACGGTCGCGGACAGCAGGGAGTCCATGTCCCGGATGCCGTAGGTCTGCAAGTCTTCGCCCTGAATGACGTCGACCGGCACCGGCGAATCCTGGGCCGAGCGACCCGCCACACGGGAGCCGACCACCCTGAGTTCTCCAAGTTCTAGGATCTGTTCTTGCGACCCTGTGTCCTGTGCCTCGGCCGGTTCTTGTGGCTCCGCCTCTTGTGCACCGACCGCAGATGCCCCCGTCAAGGCCAATACACTTGCGAGAAGATAGGGCTGCCACCACTTCATTTTGTTCATGCTGCTTCCCCCTCAGAGTTTTTTCTCTACCTATACGTACACCGTGCACGGACTCAGACTATACACTGAATAGATACATTCGAGAAGAGCCGGACGAGCGTACTTCGGCTGCTATCTTCTCTCAAGTGTCTCGGTCTGTCTACTGGGGGTATAGGCCTATTGTCCCTTGCCCCAACCCATAGGAAAGCGCTGTGTGAAACACTACTCGCTTTCCTTCTTTTCCCATGTATAATACATGCCTTCGGCAGAACCGCAGCGCTCCTGAGGATCGCAGTGGGGAAGGAGAGATGCACGCATGCGTACATTGTTTTTGAATCCGCCTGCATATGAAAATTTTGATGGGGGAGCAGGCTCACGCTATCAGGCGACTCGTGAGGTCTGGTCGTTCTGGTATCCGACCTGGCTGTGTTATCCGGCCGGCATGATAGAGAACAGTCGCGTTCTGGACGCGCCGCCCGAAGGATTGAATCAGGCGCAGACCGTTGAGATCGCTAAGGAGTACGATTTTGTTGTGCTGCACACCAGTACGCCGTCGGTGAAATTGGACGCGCAGACCGCGGAACTGATCAAAGAAAAAAATCCGGACTGCCGTATCGCGTTTGTGGGTGGTCAGGCCACGGCTGAGCCGGAGAAGACCTTACAGATTTCTGAAGCTATCGATATTGTCGCGCGGAAAGAGTTTGACTATTCCATGAAAGAGGTTGCCGAGGGATGGGATTGGAAGGACATCCGCGGTATCAGCTATCGCCAGGATGGACAGATCCATCATAATCTTGAACGTCCGACGCTCACCGATGATGAGCTCGACCAGTTACCCTTTGTCACCCAGATTTATGATCGGGATTTAGACTTCCGGAAGTATAACAGTCCGTATTGCCAGTATCCCTATGTGTCGTTGTACACCGGACGGGGCTGTCCGGCGCGCTGCACGTTTTGTCTGTGGCCGCAGGTGACTACCGGCCATTCCTACCGCACTCGCTCAGTGGGCAACGTCATTGAGGAAGTGCAGGAAATGAAACGCCTCTTTCCGGGTATGAAAGAGGTTTTTTTTGATGACGATACGTTTACGGCCGACCCGAAACGCGCGCGAGAGATCGCAAAGAAAATGGGCGCCATGGGCCTGTGCTGGTCCACCAACGCGCGTGGGAATGTTGACTACGAGACCCTCAAGGTTTTGAAAGACGGCGGGCTACGGCTGTTTGTGGTCGGTTATGAGTCGGGGAACGCGGCCATTCTCAAGAATATTAAAAAAGGCGTAGCCCTCGAAACCTCGCGGCGGTTTACTCGGGACTGCCACAAGCTTGGCATCCTGATCCACGGCACCTTTATTTTGGGCCTGCCGGGAGAAACCCGGGAGACCATGCAGGAGACCATGCGTTTCGCCCGGGAGATGAATCCGGAAACCATTCAGGTCTCTTTGGCTTCTCCCTATCCTGGCACCGCCTTTTACGATTTCGCCCTCGACAATGGCTATATCAAGGCTGAAGACATGGTGGGCGAGTCGGGCTATCAGCAGTGCGTGATCAACTACCCCAACCTGTCCGGGGAAGAAATTTTTGAGACGGTTGAGAAATTTTACCGCTCGTACTACCTCCGCCCGCGCTATATCTTCAAAGCCGTGAAAAAGATGGCGCGTGATCCCGAGGAGCGGAAACGAATGTGGCAGGAAGGCAAAGATTTTTTCCGCACCATGCGGAAACGGCGGGAGATGAGCACCACGTCTTCTGCGGCCGCCTAATGCGTCTCCTCCCGACCGGGAGGAGACTGTGTCTGACGCCATGTCCCAAAAGTAGTAAACGTGCCCCAACTATGTAGATCGAGAAAGGATGGGTACGTTTACTACTTTTCTCGTTTTCTGGTCCCTGGCAGGCCTGCTGTGTGTTGCCCTAGTCTATTACCTTTTTAGTGTTTATGCGGCTTGGCGTTTTTTCCATCCGCGTCCAACTCTTAGCACGGCCCTTCCCCCAGTTACTATTCTCAAGCCGCTTAAAGGCGCACCGCCCGATCTGTACGACAGTCTGGCGAGCTTTTGTCAGCTCGATTACCCGACCTTTCAAATCCTCTGCGGCGTCCGCGACCCCAATGACCCGGCGGCTGCTATTGTCGCCAAAGTGCAGCACGACTTTCCCCAGTGCGATATTACCCTGGTTGTTGCGCCCTCTGTGATCGGGACCAATTATAAGGTCAGCACCCTGCACCATCTGACGCCACAGATGAAGTATGACTATCTCGTCATTACCGATAGTGATGTCTGTGTTGCCCCCGATTACTTACAGACAATCATCCCGCCCTTAACGCCTACGGAAACAGGCCTGGTCACCTGTGTGTATCGTGGCGGTTCCGGACAACCCCTGCCGGCCCTGCTGGAATCGCTCATGATCAATACGACTTTTACCACTCAGGTCGTAGTCGCCAGCCAGATAGAGCGGCCTGCATATGCCTTCGGAGCAACCATAGCGCTCAAACGGGCCTGCCTTGACGCTATTGGAGGATTTGCCAGGCTGTCTGATTATCTGGCGGATGACTATTACCTGGGGTATCTCATTGCCCAGGCCGGGTATCGGTTGCGAGTCCTTCCCACCGTTGTTGAAACCCGCCCCGATGCGGTCTCGCTGCGCGGCTTGTTTTACCATCAGTTGCGCTGGGCGCGGACGCAACGAAACTGTCGTCCCGGCGGGTATATCAGTACAGTTGTGACGTTTGGCACGGTCTGGGCCTCTGTGAGCCTGCTCTGTTTTTGGTCGTCTGTCGAGATGACGGTGCTCGCCCTCAGCGTTATCGGGGTACGCCTCCTGACCGCCGCTCTGATGAATACTGCCTTTCTGCAATCGAAATTGCCGCGCCCCGCCATCCTGCTGACCCTTCTCACGGACCTGCTCTCTTTTGTTGTCTGGTGTGCCAGCCTGCGGGGCAACACGGTCCGCTGGCGAGAGTATACCTTCCAGCTCCAAAAAGACGGGCGAATGGTTCGCGTCGGTTAATCCCCCGCGCCTATACGAAGCGACGGGAGATCATGGTAATTCACGAACCGAATATTCTCTTCCGCGGCTGCCGCTCGCACCGTCGGACTTGTGAGCGCCGCAAGCTCAACATCTCTGCGAGAGGTTGGCGTCCACCGTTCGACCTCGGGACACGGCAGGAAGGCCGGATGGCAGTACAACTCCGTTACGCCGGCTTGGAGTCGTGGGAACAGGCCAAGCAGATAAGATTCATCCACAGTGCCACTTTGATGCAGGCCAAACAGATGATCCGGGTAGGGAATAAAAGCACGCCGCAGTTTTTTTTCTACCGATCGGGCGAGGGATGTAAAGACAACGGACTCCCAGCGTTTCCTCAAGGCATGGCGCGGATCAAGCGCCAGGCTGGTCGTCAGGTCTTCTCGGGTCAGGCGTATGGCCGGAGGAATAGAGTATTCCTGTGCGAGGGCGAGGAGAGCGTCCATAACGACCGGGTGCATATGGATGTTGAGATGTCCATCAATATGGGACAGAGGTAATTCCGTTTCCAGAAAACGCTCGAGCTGAGCCCGGCACTCGGCCCGGATTTCTTCCCGCGCCCGCCGGGAGAAATAATACTGCAATCCGGCTCGGGTTGGATTGTGGGCAAAATTCCCCTCGCTGTCGATAATCGTGCGGAGGTGCTGTTTGGACAGAACAGCCCGTCCCTGGACTAAGGTCATATGCAGTCCAACCCCGAGGCTGGGTGTCGAGCGGGCAAGCTCAACCGCCTCCTCCCAGGCCGGAGCCGTAACCATGAGGCTGGTATTGGTCAGAATGCCCTGCCGATGGGCGTGTCGTATGCCGGTGTTGACCTGAGCGGACAGGCCGAAGTCGTCCCCGTTGACGATGAGATAGCGAGCGCCAGGGACGGGGGAGGGCATAATTCAGGCCGAATTAGTGGCCAAGTCAAGCGCGTCGAGCCGTTCAATATCAGGCAGGATGTCACGTTCGGCGTGTTCGAGGTCTTGCGGAAAATCGATTTCCGTCCAGGGCAGGTCGTCAACCCGTTCAAAGCCAACATGGTGCTGGGCCAGAAACTCAGGGAAGGCTTCTTCGTGCTCGATCGTGTCTCGGCCCTGAGCCACATAGTCATCGAGAATAGAACGGAGGAGTGGCGCGGCGTCTCGCGCGACTTTGAGAAAACCAACCGACTCGCCTATCAGGTCGTAGTCGCCCGCGCCGCCCCGGATAATCGTCAGCACCCGCCCGGCCCGGGTAAGCAGCATTTGTTCTTCGCCGGTGTTCTCGGAACTCGCGTCAAGGAGAAAACAGCTTGCGTGCCTGGATTGCACCAAGCGTTGCAGCAAACGGACCGGGAACAATACGTCGGCATCCATGATCAGCAGGTCGGTGTCAAACTCTTCGCGCGCACTCCAGAGTGACAGGATTGCACCCTTTTCGTACTGCTCGTTCCGGATATAACGCACGGCCACCGCGCCGCACCGCTCGCCGATTTCTTCGACAATCATGTCTCCACGATAGCCGATCACGATGACCGCCTCCTTGACCCCAGCAGCGCCTAAAGCGGTGAGGGTGCGTTCGAGCAAGGTTTTCCCACTGACCTGAATTAAACATTTGGGTCTATGGTCGGTGATGGTCTGAAAACGTTTACCAACACCGGCCGCGAGGATAATCGCCTTCATAGCTTCCCGCCTGGCAACATATCTTTAAGGGCATCAAGAAAACGCTGAAAATCGTCCAGGGTCAGATGGCCCATATTGGCTACTCGGAAAATGTCGGTTCGGAGTTTTCCCTGTCCCTCGTAAATGACAAAGCCCCGTTGTTTGAGACCGTCATGCAAACGGGGATACGAAACGTCCTGGGGCAAGACCAGAGAGGTCAGGGAGTTGGACCGTAATTCCGGGGGCAGGAGGAAGGCGAGTCCGAGTTCCGCAAAGCCGTCACGCAGAAACCGGGCGGCCAGACGGTAGCGTTCGACCCGTCCTGCGGGCGTTTCCTCCAGGAGTTCGTCAAGGGCGGCATCCAGCGCATACCAGGCTGGGATGGCCGGAGTAAATGGAATGCTCCGTCGTTCCTGCGCTTGCCAGTGCAACGGCAGGTGGAGGTATAACGAACGGCGGGGATAGTCCTGCATGACCGCCATGACTTCGTTCCGAACCAACACAAAGGCAACACCCGGCTGGCCCTGGATGCATTTGTTCGCCGTACAGGCACACAGGTCTACGCTGTCGCGCACGACATTGAGGTTTTCGCCGCCAAGCGCACTCACCGCGTCAAGCAGAAACAGCCGACCCTGCTGGCGCACGATCCGGCCAATTTCAGTCACCGGGTTGAGTAGGCCGGTTGTGGTTTCATGCTGGACCAAGGCCACGGCCGCGATAGCGGGATCATCTCTCAGAGCGGATTCAATCTGCTCCGAGTTCGGCGCTTCGGCCCAGGCATAGGTCAATTCTACGGTCGGGATCCGGTGGGCTTCGGCCATCTGACGCATCCGATCGCCATAGACGCCGTTGTTAATCACGAGGAGTTTCCCCCTCTCCACCAGGGCTGAGGAGACCATGGCTTCAACCGCCAGGGTGCCCGAGCCGCTCACCACCACTGCGGTATAACCCTCCGGAGCGAACGCCTGTAGGAGCTTAGTACGAACCGCAGTCAGCAGATCGGAAAACTCAGCCTCCCGGTGGCATAGGTCTCCACGCAGGAGGGCCTGCCGGACACGCGGAGAAACGTTGACAGGGCCGGGGTTCAGGAGAATGTATTGCTGCATCGTGGAATTGCTCTGGACGGAGAAGACGAACGGGGCCGACGGCCTATACGTCCTGATGAATAGCCTCCATAAAACGCCTGACGATGTGCTGTGGCTCGTGCGTAATCCGACCAATGTGGCGCTCTTCCCGGTCCGGCTCAATTTTAATCAGCAGAAAGGACGGTCCATCTTTTTCAGATGGGTCTGGCGCCAGCAGCTCCTGCGTCGTGGCACGCAACTGGTCGGTATCCTCAGCGCGGCGCACATCGACGTAGCCGCTCGCGCGCGCCACTTTATCGAGCGCCACGCGGCTGGAGATCGTCGGCTGGTTGCCCGTCGAGCCGTAGACTTCGTTGTCAAAAACAAGGTGGACCAGATTGCGTGGCTGCTGAGCACCAATCAGGGCCAGTGAGCCCATATTCATAAGGACATTGCCATCGCCGTCAAAGACGACCACGCGCCGCTCGGGTTTACTCAGGGCCACACCGAGCGCAATAGATGAAGCCAAGCCCATTGAGCCAATCATATAGAAATTGCCAAGGCGATCCTCAAGATTAAAGGACTCCCGCGAAATAAACCCATTCGCATGGACAACCAGGGCGTCCTGTAGGGCAGGGATAACTATGCTCAGGGCCTGGGCTAAATTCATGCAGCGACTCCAGGCGGGAGGACCAGCGCCGTCGGGCGACTCGTCTGCTTCAGGGTCGCGGCGGCCCAGCCAATCGCGTCCTCCAGGGTCTGTTCTTCAAGCACCCGATACGGAATTTTCAGGGTGGATAACAGGTCAGGCAGAATATCTCCCATAATGAGATGCTCCGGCGCATCCTTGCCCTGATAGCCGCGCCACGTAATCAGTAGCAGACAAGGCAGGACGTAGATCAAACTGAGAGAAGACAGTGCGTTCAGGCAGACTCCTAGACCGGAATTCTGCATAATGACAACAGGTTGTTTGCCGGCCATATAGGCTCCTGCCGCCAGGCCCACTGCCGCATCCTCACGCGTCTCAGCGATATAGCCACCTCGTTCTTCAAGCGTGGCAATCACCCCCTTGACCAAAGAGCAGGGCACCCCGGTGAAAAAGTCGAAGCCGGCATTCCTGAGGTGTTGCACAAACTGGGGTCCGCTGACCATGAAGCGATACGCTTTCTTCTCGAAGCTTCGAAATGTCCGAACACGGACTATGAGAGGTCTCCCTGAGCCGAGTCTTGTACGGAGAGTTCCGAAGCGACTATCCCCGATTCCTGCCCGCTCCTTTCCGTTCGGTATAAGAGCAGCGGGAGGATCACAATAGAGGCGATCAGGACACTCCCGACTGCTAGGGTCAGCAGGAGGCCCATACTGAAAATGCCATAATACTGGGCGACCATGAGACTACCAAACCCGATCATGGTCGTCAGTGAGAACAGGACAACCGCCTGGCCGGTACTGCCGGCAATCAGGCTGACGACCGAGACGTCACGGCCTACTCGGAAACGATGGACGAGATGGATACCATTCTCTACGCCGATGCCAATAATCAGGGGGGCGGCAACCATATTAGCCAGATTAAATTGCACGTCCCACAGCCACATCAGGCCCGCGGTCCAGATCATACCCAGACCGAGCGGCAGGACGGCCAGGAGTGCATCCGTGACACGTCGGAGCGCTAAAAAGGTCACAACCAGGATGGCGAGAAACGCGTACCAGGCCGCCTCAACATAGCCGTTCTGCATCGCTCCAATAGACTCGTAGCCAATAATCGGGGAGCCGGTCACATCGGGGTCAACCGTGCGCAACTGCCGAATGAACTCCGTCAGCGGCTCGCGCTCCCAGATATTTTCCTTGGGATAGACCTGCAGAAGAAACCGCTGGCCGTCCCGGCTGACAAAGCGGCTGCGCAACTGAGGCGGGACATCCGCAAAGGTAATCGGACCGGCCGGAGACAGGTTATTCCTGAGCAGGGACCATTTATCCTGAAAGTCGAGAAACAGCGCGTTCTGAAAAAGGGCCAGCCGCTGTCGGACGTTCTGTTCGGGCAGCGTTCGGAGCGCTTCAAAAACGGCCAGGAGGTGCTGGCGCGCCTCCTGCAGGAGCGTCGCGCTGCCGTTTTCCTGATCGCGAATTTTGAGGCGGAGCTTATCCAGAGTCCGTTCGAGCTGCTTGACCTCCACCTCCTGGGGATCAGTGCTGAGCGGAGGGAGCTCACTCAACAGCGGGCGGATGATTGTAAGAAGATGGAGGCGCTCGGGCTGTCCGTCCGGAATCAGTGACGCGACGCTCTCAACGGTCTCCACGCTGGGCAGCGCCGCAAACGCTTGAGCCTTTTGGCGCGCCGCTTCTGGCGTCGGCGCCGTCGCCAAGGCGTTCCAGGACGAGCGTTCGGAGTTTGCAATAATGCGCTTTTCCCATTCAACCGACTCTGTGCCGTGTGCCTGGAGGTTTAGCAAATTATAGTCAAAAGAGATCCACGGCAGCGCCAGAAGTCCCGCCGCCGTTCCCAGGCCGGCGATTCCGAAAAGGAGACCTCTCTTCTGTTCGACGTATTTGCCCAACCCAGCAAACGTTGTCTGCAAGACCGTCTGCTGTCCCACAGGAACACGCCAGGGCCAGAACGAGTCCATCCCGACGATCAAGGCCGGCAGGAAAGTCAGGATCGCGAGAACAGACAATAGGATTCCTCCACCCGAAATGATGCCGAGTTCCTGAACCCCGCGAAAGTCTGCCAGTATGACTGCAAAAAAGGCGAGCGAGGTGGTTAACGCCCCCGCAATAATACTGGGGACGGTCTGTTCAAACACAATGGTAATGGCTTCGGCCTGGTTTTTTCCCTTGCCGCGCTCTTCCTCATAGCGGGTCATGAAGTGGACGCCGAAGTCATCGGCCAAGCCGAGCAGCATAGGGGCGATGAAGACGGTAATAATCGTCAGATGACCGACTGAAAGCGTGACAAAGCCCAGCGTCCAGCTCAGGCCGATCATGAGCGATGAGACGATGAAGAGCGGATGCCGAATGCGTCGGAAAAAGACCAAGTAGAGGAGCGCAATACCCGACAGGGACACCACCGTTGCTACGGCCGTATCATGCTGAGCGCTGAGCATTTCATCATTGCCCAGCGCCTTCGTTCCGGTGACGCCAGCGTCCAGACCTGGAAACTCCACTTTCAGGTCGGCAATCGCCTGCCGAATAGCCGCCATCGAATCCTGAAGGTCGTTGAAGCCAGCAGCGGCGTCTTCTTTCGCCTCGACCATGAGGAACATGTATTTGCGGTTCTCGGCAATGAGGAAGCCGTCGTCATCGAGCTGGGCTGTCCCACCAAAAAACTCAGCCCAGGGAGAACGATAGCGGTAGTCTTGTCCGTACAGCGCCCGCGCGATCTCTTGTAACAACGCAGTGAGGAAGGACAACTGAGAGTCGGAGAACTCACCGGAGTCTTCATCCAGTGGGCCTCCCAGCCCGAGGAAGTCGTCAACCAAATGCGAAACAACGGCGCTACTGACTTGGGTGTTGATCGCCTCGAATAGCGTATTCAGGCCGGGGTTCGTCAGCAGTTCATGAATAATCTCTTGCGAGTCTTCAAGACTCCGCTGTAAATCGCGTAAATCCTCAGCCGGCAGGTAGAGCAGCTTTTTGCCTTCTAACGAGGAAACATCCACGCGGTAAAAAATCTCAGCAATATGCTCCTGCTCCTGGGCGAGTCGTTCACCCAGGCGCCTCACAAAGGCTTTGCCCTGCGGGATGTCTTGCGGCTCAACAACCACGGCCACCTGGTCTACGCCGACAAACTCTTCGGAATATTCCTCATCGAGTTGCAGGTAGCGCTTTTCGGTCGAGATCAGATCATTGCGGCCAGTGACGAGTTCGAGATGTTGTGCGGTGTAGAATGAGGCCGTAACAGTAAGCAGCAGACAGCCGGCCAGCGCCGTCTTTGCGTATGCAACGATTCCCCGAGCGCAAGCTCGTAGAGCCCGTTTTTCCAGGGCAACGAGGCGTTGTTTAAAAGACGGAGGGATCGCCTGCACGGATAATGTCTCCACTCACAAAGCACGCTGGAACGGATAGGACGGAGAGCGCATGTAGGCTAGGGTGATGGGTCACGATATCTGCCAGCGTCGTCGCCAAATTCCCCATACCCGGCACGGGCCCTGTCAGTCCTCTGTTGAGCCGAGCAGCCTATCCTAGCCATGCCGGTTACTCAAGCGGAGGAGAGAGTCTGAGCAGTCGGCTGTTATCCGGCCTCTTCGGTCTTGGCGTTCGCGATGGTCCGCTGCATCCGCTCCACCAGCTCTTCGTAGGACTGTTTGGACATGAGCGATTGCACCTGTTTACGCAGGTTGCTGGCCATACTGACCCCGTCAAGCCGAACATCCCAAACCCTCCACACGCCCTCCGACTGGTTGAGCCGAAAACCGATGGTCACCCGCCCTTCATCAGGATTCACGACCGAGACCTCGGTCAGGGCCTCATTCCCTTGCTGATGCGTGTCGCCGTATTCGAACTGCGTGTCAGCCAGAAATTCCGACGCTCTGGGATAGGCCAATTCGCGTAGCAAGCGTGTGAGGAGGCTGATGAAATCAGCCTGCTTCTCTTGGCCGAGGGTGTCCCAGTGCGGTCCCATTAGCCAGCGCGACAGTTGAGCAATAGCCAAGTTTTTTTCGATCTCTTCACTAGTGCACTGCGGGGGGGCGGAGGGCAAACCAAATTCCTGGCCACACGATTGCATGGTCGAGATCAGCCGTTTGGTCACCTCCGCCGGAGAATCTGCCCAGCCGAGCTGAGGAAAAAGGAGGCCTATTATCAAAAGGAGAGTTTTGACCACGATCAAACTCCTCGACACGCCAGTCGCTGTCTTTCTGGTGTTTGCAAGAAGCCAGAGGCTTATTCTACGATCTGCCTCTCTCGATTTTGCAGGTAGAAGTCTTGTACTGCGCTGTACATATCAAGAGAGTAGCGATCCACACTCTCGAAGAGTTCAAGATTGAGGGAGCGTTCGTTGACCGCATTGGTGAGCACCGTGCCAGCATCCGTTGCCGTCACTTCGACCGTGGATAACAAATAGGTCTTCGGGTCCATGGCTCCGTCCGCGACCCGGCCAATGGCGTCACGCACCGTGGAAGGTCCGATAAAGGGCAATACCAGATATGGGCCCGATCCTACGCCATAGGTCCCGAGGGTTTGACCAAAGTCTTCTTGGCTTCTTTCGAGCCCAAACTTATTTTTGGCCACATCGAAAAAGCCGAGACCGCCAATCGTCGTGTTGATCATAAAGCGTCCGGCTTCCCGCGCCGCACCGTCCAACTTGAGCTGAAAGAGGCTATTCGCAAAGCGCGGCACAACCCCGATATTATCAAAAAAACGACGCACACTGAGCCGCGCAGGCTCCGGTACAGCCCCGGCATAGGAACGGGCAACCGGTCGGAGGATATGTTCATCCATCCAGATGTTGAAGGAAAACATCTTCTCATTAAAGGGTTCAAAAACAGACGGTTCGTACACCGGGGTGGGGCTGTCAAGCATGTCCAGTGAGCCATCCAGTCCCTGCTGCATTGCTCCATTCTGAGCAAAAGCTGTTGGCACATGCGGGCCAAGTCCGAGGACACTGACTAAACAGAGAACCATAACACAGCCAAGTTGTCGTTTTTGCATTGTTCTACTCTCTGAATACTAGGAGTTCCGGGTTGGCAACAGAACGGTCGCCGTGCCAATGACCCAGCGTTCTCCATCATCGTTCTCCATCCAGATATCACACTCAGCACTATGTCGCTCTACATCCTTTTGGGTGACAAAGCCTAGCAGATGAATCGTGCAGTCAGGTAGGACCGGGCTGCGAAACGTCGTGCCGATCCGGGTAATCTGCGCCGCTTGGTTCCACTCGCCGATCAGTCGGGCCAGCAACCCCATACTTAAAACCCCAGGCGCGATCATACCTGGTAGACCCTCCTGGCGTGCCCCTTCGTCGTCCGTGAACCGCGGAAAATCCATACCGGCCGTCTTGGCGTACGTGCGGACAAAGTCTTTGGTCAGAAGCAGGTCGATAGGCGGCAACTCGTCGCCTTCTTCGACCTCCTCAAAATAGAGTGTTTTCATCGCTGCATAATCCTATGGTCAACAATCGCAACCTTCTGGCCGTCTTGGTTTGAGATCTCATTCCGCAGGACGATGAAATACATAGAGCCACTGCGCCCGGTTTTCTCGTAAATATCGTGTATGGTGCTGACCATTTTCAGCCTATCACCAGGCCGGACCGGGGCAAAAATCTCAACATCACGTCCGCCGTCAAAGCCGACCTTGCCGAAGCGTGGCATATGCTCGGGTGTCATTTTTTTGGGTCGGAGCCGTGTCACATAGGTCGGAGCCGCCACCAGACCGCCATAGGGCCCATTCACCGCCGCTTCTTCATCGGTGTAGAGCGGGTTGGTCTCTCCCAGCGCGTCCGCAAAGTGTAAGAGGTCTGCTTTCTCAACCGGCGGAAAGTCAGTCTCGTCAAACACTTGACCTAAAATAGACCGATCAAATTCAAGCGCCATCCACGTCTCCTCTACAAAGAGTAAACGTGTCAACAATTTTTTTGTATCTATTGGAGGACACGTTCGCTCTTTATGCCGCTGGGGCCGGCTGGACCGGGGCTCGCCGGACACGAAAATCAACCGGGCGGTAGCCGCCCGTCCGCAGCGCCTCAACCAACTCTTCCGTATTCGTAATATCTTTCTCAAACTCTGTGGCACAAATCCCGACAAAGCTCACCAGATGGGCATCGCTCCCCCCAAACGCGTGGTAGCCGTACGTATCGATAAGCTCAGCAACGCGCTCATTCTCGCCTTTTTTACTTCCGCCGTTCAGAGCCTCGACGCCAACCACCCCCTCAAGCGGAGGGCGGTTTTCATAGTGCTCAATCAAGCCAATCGTGGGCCGACCCGGGTGACACGGCATAGCCACCCCGCCCATGCGCGCCACTTCGTCAATCACCTCTTGGGCCCGCAGTCGGACGTTGGAAAAGTCGAAGCGTTGCAGCATTGCGTCATTGACTCCATACACAAGAACATGACCGTACTCGGTTTCGACCTCAGAGGCTTTGAGGATCAGCATGCCATACTTGTCCTCAAGCGCCCGGTAGTCGCTCTGGGTGTCGAACTGGCGGTGTTCGGTCAGCACGATGCCGTCTAGCGGCCGTTCGTCTCGTTTACGGGCTAGCCACTTGAGGTAGGCCTCGACCGGCGCACGGCTGTCGTCCGAGACTTCAGAATGAAGGTGGAGGTCAATTACTCGTGCCATGGGATATATGAGAGTCGATGGTCGAACTCAGCTCCTCAAAGAGTAAACGTGTCTTCCAATAGATACAAAAAATTTGTTGACACGTTTACTCTTTTGTCTCCTTTTGTCGAAGCAGTTTTTTCTGGCTGCAAAATAAGGCCCTATAGTGCCAGAAGCGAACGCGTGTGGCAATGCAAAGCGGACCCTGCCTGGGGTCAGATCACACGGCGCGCATCCAGCCTATCTGACTCTTCACTCTGCTATAGGCTTGAACAGCGGAACCGAGACTTCCGGCGTCACGTCCTCAAAGGTGACTTCGACCGGCATACCGATGGTGACGCTCTCCGGGTCACAGCCCACGATATTGGTCAGCATCCGCACCCCTTCTTCCAACTCGACATAGGCCATGACATAGGGCACTTTGTTCCGAAAGCCTGAACTTTGATTCTGACGGGTAATCGTAAAGGTATAGACGGTCCCTTTGCCGCTACAGCGTAACCACTCAAAGTCCTGCGACAGGTTTTCCGGGCAAAAGGCGCGCGGATAGTAGAAGACCGTTCCACACGCCCGACATTTCTGAACGTATAGTTCGTGCCGGGCGCAGGCTTCCCAGAACGGTCGCGACTCTTCATCTACCCGTGGGACCGGGCGGTTCGGTTTCTTTTTCTCATCAGCCATAATTACTCCCCTATTACTGAACCGCGGCTATACTCCGAGGACCAGAGAGGCTCCGCTGTGCCGGAGCCCGAGTGTTCCGCCTGTTCCATGACAAAAGGCGAGTGTACAATCCTTGACCTGGCGCTCTCCACACTCACCTCGCAACTGCTTGACCGCCTCGATCACCAAAAAAATTCCGCGCATACCGGGGTGGTTGGAGGACAACCCGCCGCCGTCGGTATTGATCGGGAGTTCACCGCCCAGACCAATACGACCGTTCTGGACATACGACCCGCCTTCTCCTTTTTGACAAAACCCCAGGCTTTCAAGGGTGATGCACACGGTAATGGTGAAGGAGTCGTAGATCATGGCCATGTCAAAGTCGCTATGACTCACCCCGGCTCGTGCCATGGCTTTCGGGCCAGACTGCTTGGCCGCTGCGTCAGTAATATCGCGCATCCCAGCGCTGGTATGGGCGCAGGACTCTGCCGCGCTCAGGAGATAGACGGGCTTCTTTCTGAGATCGCGTGCCCGTTCGGCAGAAGTGACAACCAGGGCGCCACCGCCATCGGAGATCATGCAGCAGTCCAGCAGGTGCAGCGGTGAAGATACCTCGCGCGAGGCCAGGACGTCGTCAACGCTAATCAGGTCACGGAACTTTGCGTGCGGATTCAGCGAGGCATGTTTGCGCGTCGTCACGGCAATCTCGGCCAGTTGCTCACTGGTGGTGCCGAATTCGTACATATGCCGCTGCGCGGCTAGGGCGTAGTCGCCAACGGTTGTCGGGCCGTAGCAACCTTCAAACTGTTCAGGCGGGTCGCCACTCCCGCCGCCTCCGGTGCCAACGGCAAAACGGTCCGAGGACCATTTGCTGCCGTACAGAATCAGGACAACATCGCAGTAGCCGGCGGCAATCGCCGCCGCGGCATGGGCCGTATGCGAAACAAAGGACGAGCCTCCAATCGAGTTGGAGTCCAGGAAATCGGGGTTGAGATTCAGGTGCTCGGCCAGGGCGATAATCCCCATCCCGCCCACACCCGAGGTAAACAGGCCGTTGACATCTTTTATACTCAACCCGGCATCGTCCAGGGCGCCTCGGGCGCTTTCGGCCATGATCTGGTATTGAGTTTTATGCGGGGCCCAGCGGAGCGGGTGCTCGTAGACACCGGCCAGCGCAGCTTTTCGACTGATACTCATGCTATTCCCCTCTAGCTGAAGAACGCCTGAATGGCGTCACAGGCAGCCTGCGGTTTTTCGAGTGGCAGCCAGTGCCCGGCCTCAGGAATGACAGCCAGTTGTGCATTCGGAATATGGTCCCGCAACTCTTCGGCCTGAGCGACTGGTGTGGTGGCGTCATCCGCTCCGGCCAGCACCAGCGTGGGCAGGTCGATCTGTCCGAGCTGTGCCCTCAGGTCAACCTGCTGGCAGGCCAGCAAATCAAAGTAGCGGACGCGCGGGTCGGTCTTGATCTGTTCCATCCAGCCTTCTTGAATGATCTCCTGCGGCGTCTGAGGTGAGCACGACACCTTGGTGAAGGGCTGTCCCTGGCGGCCTTTCATTACTGCCTGCCAGGTACCGGTCAGCTCATCCGAGATGTTGAACTTCGCCGCCGTACAGGTCAGGGCGACGCCCTCAACCATATCCGCGTGACGAAGGGCCAGGTCCATGGCAATGGCGCCGCCCATGGAATGGCCAATAATAACCACCGGACGCACGCCTAAGGCCTGCCACAGACTATAGGTGAAGTCGCTATAGGCGGCCACGCTTTTGAGGCTTTCCGTTCCGCTCGAACGCCCATGGCCCGGAAAGTCGAAGGCGAGCGGACTGTGGGCGGCCGAGAGAATATCCAGCATCTTATGGGCGAAGTGGCCATTACTGCCCGCCCCGTGGACGTATAAAAAGAGCTTGCCTTTGCTGACATCAGGAACAACCGGTGGCAACGTTGTTTGGCCGGTGTGAAAGTAATGCACCGCATAGTCGTCAACATCAACATACTTGGTTGGCATATCCCCTCGCTTTGGAAAAACTGCCACTTGACTAATCGGGCAGGGTCGAGTTTGTCAAGGGTTCCGGTCTGCGCGATGGCTCAGACCGGCCGAGGTCCCCGCGTCTTAGCCTTCCGGGAGCCCTTTGGCCAGCCTCCCTCCGTCCTTCAGACCCGTACCAGCTCGCGCACCAAGACCTGCAACGATTGGGCATTATACGCCGGCAGAAAATGGTCAATATAGGGCAGGGCGGCCTTCATGCCTTGGGCACGCGGTTCAAAGCTTGAGGCCCCGTACATGGGGTTGATCCAGACCACGGTGCGCACGCGTCGCCGCAGGGCGCACATTTCGCGTTCAATAACTTCGGTGCGACCGCTGTCGTATCCGTCGCTGATAATAATAGCCACCGTTGAGCGGGTCGAGCCTTCACGCAGGACGCTCCGGTTCAACTTGGTGAGTGCCTCACCGATATTTGTGCCGCCGGACCAGTGTCGGACCGTCTCACCGACCTGCTGTAAGGTGTGTTGCACCGAGCGGCGGCGCAGCACGGACGTGATTTCGGTGACGGCCGTGCTGAAAACGACTGTGCGCGCGTTCTTGAGTTCCTTCTGAATCCCCAGCATGAGCTGTAAAAGAAACGGATTAAACGCATCCATGGACCCACTCACATCGCACAGCAGAACGAGGCGAGTCTTGCGCACGCGACGATGGACCCGGGCGAGTTCCAGCATATCCATGCCGTGCCGCATGTTACGTCGGAGTGAGCGTCGCAGGTCTATCCGCTGGCCCCGTGGGGACGGTTTGAGACGCCGGCTGGGACGCGTGGCGAGACGCTTGGCCAGGGCACGGACGGTGTGTTCGATGGGTGGTGCCTCCTCATCCCAGCGCGCCGTCAGGTTCAGGTCCCGGTGGGTTTCCTGCGCACTACTGTCTTCAAGCTGGCCGATAATGTCCTGGTGCGCTTCCTGGAGGCCCTGATCAAAGTTTCCGCGGAGCAACTCGGTCTGTACTCCTAGGCGGTATCCTTCGTTCTCTGCTTCTCCGTACCAGTAGGCGTTGAATACCCGATCAAATCGCTGTTCTTCCGCTCGACTACTGGCCAGATTCGTCCGTAGGGCGAGGCGGAAATCGTTCCCATTGACAAACTGAATACCGCGCAGGGAGCGGGCAATATCAATGACTCGGCCCGGGGTCACGCCGAGCCCAGCCTCCTTGGCTAATCGGCACAGCTCAAGCGTGCGGGTGAGCAACGTATCGGGTAGCGTGCTCAGAGCGGAGGGTTCTTCTCTGGGTGGGTCTCCTGTCGGAGGCATGCCTATACTCACTCCGTGCCACCCCTCAGGATGGTCTCCGCTCCAATGGTCTGTAAGCGCTCAATATCGTCATGGTATTTAAGAATCACACCAGCGGTGTCCTCCAGGGTTTCAGCCCGAAGCTCGTCAACCCCGAGTCCGAGTAAGGCTCGGCTCCAGTCCACACTCTCGGCAACACCGGGGCGTTTGTAGAAGTCTATTTTGCGTAGCGCCTGCATCACGGCGACAATGCGCTCAGCCAACACAGTCCGGATCCCCGGCACCCGGCGCAGGATGATCTCACGCTCTTTGTCCGGCGTCGGGTAGTCGATCCATAAGTACAGACAGCGCCGCTTGAGGGCCTCGTGTAGTTCCCGGGTTCGGTTTGAGGTCAGGACAACATAGGGCGGCTGCCTGGCGGTAAAAGTCCCAATCTCAGGCACGCTGACCTGAAAGTCGGACAGAATTTCCAGGAGAAAGGCCTCAAACTCCTCGTCCGCGCGATCGACCTCATCAATAAGGAGGACGACCGGTCGGGGACCCGGATGACGAATGGCTTCAAGCAAGGGACGATTCAGGAGAAATTCATCACTGAAGATCGTACGCTCAAGCAGCGGACGCTCCTGCGGCTGCTGTTCGGCCATGCGAATATGCAGGATTTGCCGGGCGTAGTTCCATTCGTATAGCGTCGTTTGTGCGTCCAACCCCTCGTAGCACTGCAAGCGGATCAGCGGCGTACCGAGCACGCTGGCCAGCACTTTGGCTACTTCCGTCTTGCCCACGCCGGCTTCCCCTTCGAGCAACAGCGGTTTTTCCAGATCGGCGGCAAGCTTGACGGTCAGGGCGAGCGCCCGGTCGGCAATATAATTCCACTGGGCAAATTCTGCCTGGACGGCCTCAACCGATTGAAAGACTGGATGGTTCTGTTCCGACATGGTGATTCCCGAGTTTCCTTCCTCAGCGTGCTGAGTCAGCGCTTCATCCCCGAGATACTATCTGTCCGGCCGAGCCTGGGGGACCAGCTATAACGCCGCCGCACTGAGCGCGTTTGAGCGCTCGGCCAGCCGCCGCTCGAAAGCGGCCAGCTCATCGTCCAGAATGTTGAAGTATTTGGCTTGGGGGTGATGGAAGACGAGAGCCGAGACCGAGGCTTCCGGCTCCATCATATAACCCTCTGTCAGCTCGACACCGATTGAGGCGGTGACTGGCAGCACCTGAAACAAACGCTCCTGGTCTTCGAGGCGCGGGCAGGCCGGATAGCCGAAACTCACCCGGACGCCACGATACCTGGCCTTGAAGCGCTCCCGCATGCTCAGCTCCGGCGGGTCGGCAAAGCCCCACATTTCTCGTAGGCGCTGATGGAGGAGTTCGGCAAACGCCTCTGCGCCCTCAATCGCCAGGGCTTGCAGGATATGGGACTGGAGGTAGTGGCCTGACTCGCGGTACTGTTTTGCGAGTTCTCGGACCCCGTGGCCACAGGTCACGGCGAAGAGCGCAATATAGTCCTGTTTGCCGCTGCTCGTCGGAGCCACAAAGTCACTCAGACACAGGCCCTCTCCATGCTGTTGGCGGGGAAAGAGAAACGTTGCGGCAATATCTTTGCCGTTGGCACGATACAGTCGCAGGCCGTCGCCTTCGGCTTGGGCCGGAAAGAATTGATACACCGCCTGAGCGCGCAGCATTTTTTTTGCAATCACCTCATCCATCACAGTTTCAACCTGCTGGTGTAACTCGGTAGCTTTTTCGTTGCCCTGCGTTAATAAGGTCTCAAGATTCCCCCTCAGCCCGAGGTGCTTGCCGTACAGCATGGTCGGGTTGAGGTAGGCGAAGATCGTGTCCAGGTCATAATCATCGAGCGTATGTAGCCGCAGGTCGGGCGGATGGGGGGCTGGCTGGTCGTGTGAGAGCGTGGCGGGCCGGACAGGACGCGCTTCGGATGGTTCTTGTTTTGGCGTACGTTCTTGTTGGGCGAGCCGTTCCCGCTCTTTCTCAAGGTCCAGCAGAAGTGTCGCGTACCGGTCTTCATCCATAATCTGGTTTGCCAGGTCCAGACCGCGCATGGCATCGTTCGCGTAACAGACCAGACCGTCGTACTCGGGCGCAATCTTATTGGCAGTAAAACGCGGAGTCAGCGCAGCCCCACCAACCAGCAGGGGACAGGTTACCTGGGCCGTTGTGAGATCCTGGGCCGTCACCACCATCTGTTGGGCCGATTTGACCAATAAACCGGACAGACCCACTAAATCCGGTTGATGTTCACGCACGGCCTCTATCAAGGTTTCCGGTGCGACTTTAATGCCGAGGTTGACCACCCGATAGCCGTTGTTTGACAGGATGATCTCCACCAGGTTTTTGCCGATATCATGCACATCACCCTTGACGGTGGCCAGGATGACCGTGCCTTTGAGAGCGCTGTCCGTTTTCTCCATAAAGGGTTCGAGATGCCCGACGGCAGCCTTCATGGACTCTGCGCTTTGCAAGACCTCGGCCACAATGAGTTCATTGTTGTTAAACAGGCGGCCAACCTCATCCATCCCCGCCATGAGCGGCTCGTTGATGATATCCAAGGGTGGTCGCTCGTTGAGGGCGGTGTTGAGGTCGTCGATCAGCCCGTCCTTGGAGCCCTCTATAATATACCGCGCCAGCCGTTCATCCAGCGGCAGGTCGGCGCGCGTATCCTCAATTGCGCTTTCTTTTTTCTGTCGAAAGTGAGCGGCAAAAGCGGCGACCGGATCCTCACCACGCCAGTAAATCAGATCATTGGCGAGATGTTTTTCTTCTTCGGTAATCGAGGCGTAGCGTTCCAGCCTTTCCGTGTTCACAATCGCCAGATCGAGACCCGCCTTGACACAGTGGTAGAGAAACACGGAGTTCAACACCTCACGACCGGCCGGCGGGAGGCCAAAGGACACATTGCTGATACCCAGGATGGTCTTGCATGCCGGCAGCGCTTTTTTAATCAGCCGGACTCCTGCGATCGTCTCTTCGCCAGCGCCAATATAGTTGCGGTCACCGGTTCCAAGGGGAAACACCAGCGGATCGAAAATAATATCTTCGGCGTCCAGACCGTATTTATGGGTGAGCAGATCATAGCTCCGTTTAGCCACTGCGAGTTTCCGCTGCCGGGTGACCGCCATGCCCTGTTCCGGGTCTTCATCGATACAGCCCACCACTACCGCCGCACCGTAGCGTTTGATGAGCGGAACGACCTGCGCAAACCGTTCCTCGCCGTCTTCCAGGTTGATGGAGTTGATGACCGCCTTACCCTGTGAGCGTTCAAGTGCGGCTTCAATGACCAGGGCGTCGGTCGAGTCGATCATCAGGGGGACTTTGATCTTCCGCACCAGAATATCCAGGAAGGCGGTCATATCGCCGAGTTCTTCACGGTCCGGGTCGGCCAGACACACATCCACGATGTGGGCCCCGCCCCGCACCTGTCGCCGACCGATCTCCGCGCCTTCTTCAAACGCGCCGTCGCGGATGAGCCTCTTGAACTTGCGTGAGCCAATGACGTTCGTGCGTTCACCGACCAGCATTGGGCGTTTATCTTCGTCGATCACCAGGGGTTCGAGCCCTGAGACCACACTCCGTTTTGTCGTCGGCAGCGTTCGAGGCTGTTTGCCCTCCAGCATCTGACTGAGCAATGCAATATGCGCGGGTGTCGTGCCGCAGCAGCCGCCCAGCATATTGAGCCAGCCGGCATCGACAAAACGTTCGAGCTTGGTCACGATCATCTCGGGTGATTCGTTGTAGTGCCCTTCTTCGTCCGGCAACCCGGCGTTCGGGATACATAAAGCAGGAAAACGGGAGAACTCTGCCAAGGTCCGGAGATGATCGGTCATGAAATCGGGTCCGGTCGCACAGTTCAGCCCGAGCGCGAACAGGTCCCGATGGGCCACGGAGGTATAGAGCGCCTCCACTCCCTGTCCGGCCAACATCGTGCCCATCGTCTCAATGGTGATGGAGACAGCCACAGGTACGCGGTGCCCGACCTTCCGAAACGCATCTTCGATACCCAAGAGGCCCGCTTTCAGGTTGAGCGTATCCTGGGTCGTTTCCATCAGCAGCAGATCCACGCCACCCCGCAGCAATCCCTCTGCTTGTTCCGCATAGGCGTGCCGCAGTTGGCCGAAGGTCACACCGCCAGTGACAGAAATTGTTTTGGTCGTTGGCCCCATGGAACCAGCCACAAAGCGGGGCCGGTTTGGAGAGCTATAGCGTTGAGCACAGACCCGGGCGAGTTCGGCCGCGGTCTGATTGATGGCGCCCGTCTGCTCGTGCAGGCCATACTCGGCCAGGACAATACTCATCGCGCCAAAGGTATTCGTTTCAATAATATCCGAACCGGCTTGCAAGAAGCGGTTGTGAATCTTTGTGATCGCCTCAGGGCAGGTCAACACCAAGTGTTCATTACAGCCTTCGTACGCCAGACCGCCGAAATCTTCCGGACTCAGATTCTGGGCTTGGATGGACGTCCCCATGGCCCCATCAAAGAGCAGCACCCGTTCATGCAGGAGGGCGCACAGGTCACTGGCCCGAGCCGATAATGAAGGGAGTCTGTCGTTCACATTTCCCACCTAAGTCCTTAAAGAGTAAACGTGTCAACAGCTTTGTATCTATTGGAGAACACGTTTACTCTTTTCATCATACGGAGGCTGGCACAGAGAATAAAGGGACTGGAGACGGTCGTATCAAACGACCCAACTCTCAGCATCCGATGATGTGCGGTGCCTCTTATATACGCCGGGAATTTGCTTGTCTAATAGGCTGAGTTGAGCCGCTCTGATCGTCTGCTCGCGCTGAACATAGAGGCGAGCGGGATACCCGCGCTCCCAGGACGCGATTGCTCTAGGCCAACAACGTCCGGGCAATCACCTTGAGTTCCAGAATAGGCTTGACGCCCTCAAAAATGGGTAGCACCAGGGCGTCCACGACATAGCGCGAGATGGCGTACTCTTCGCCATAGCCCCAACCGCCGTGAATGAGCTGGCCTTCCTGGGTGACCCATACCGCTACGTCGCAGGCGAGCAATTTGGCCATGGCCGCGGTCAGCGTGGCCGCCTCGTCTTTGTCCATAGCCGGTGCGGCGGCATAGGTAATTTGGCGGGCTGCGGTAATATGGGCGGCCATGCGGCCCAGCTTGTACTGGGTGAGCTGGAAGTCTCCCAGCGATTTCTTAAACTGCTTGCGCTCGTCCGCGTAGGCCGCGCTAACCTCAAGCGCGGCTTGGGCGAGCCCGGTGGCGCGTCCTCCGGTCTGGAGCCGTCCCGCGGCAAAGCCGGCCATCTGCAAGTAAAAGCCCTTATTCAGCCCCGCCTCTCCTCCAACGAGGTTTTCGGCCGGGACAAAATATCTATCGAGGTTCAACACATAGGAATGCATCCCCCGGTAGCCCAGGGTCGGAATGGCGTCCCCTTGGAGCATGCCGCCCGTCTCCTGTTGCATCTCAAAAGAATGGCCCGCAAAGGCATCCTTTTCAACAATGAATAAGGACAACCCGCGCGCGCCGGAACTGGCCTCCGGATTCGTCCGTGCCAGCAGGGCAATAATGTTTGCCCGTCCGGCAAACGTGCACCACGCCTTGGCCCCGTCAATCACAAAACCGCTCTGCCCGTTGACCATAGCCGGCTCGGCGCGGCACTTGACCGAGGCCACGTCGGAACCGGTGTCCGGCTCGGTTACGGAAATGGCAACCATCAGCTCTCCGCTGGCAATCGGTGGTAGCCACTTCTTCTTTTGGTCTTCGGTGCCGCCGCGCAGCAGGGCCTTGGTCAGAATTTCCGGTCGGGTGATCAGACTGCCAGCCACGCCGAGTGAGGCCGCAGAGAGTTCCTCGGTGGTGATAATCATGGCCAGATTGCCCATGCCGCCGCCACCGTACTCTTCGGGCACCGACATGCCGAAATAGCCCAGCTCGGACATATTTGTGATCACGGATTCCGGAATCAGCTCGTCGTTGCGATGGACGCGCTCCGCAATGGGTGCGATTTCGCTCCTGGCAAACTGACGCACCGAATCCCGCGTCATTTCCGCGATATCACTCTCTAACCACGAATGGTTCACGCCTTTCGTTGCCAAAATAGTCTGACCGATTGCGCGGAAGCGACGCTCATGCGCTCCGTCCCGGATGGCGGCCTTGACCTGAGGTTGTCCCAGCGTGTTATTCAGAAACGCTTCGTCAAATCCGAAATCTTCAATATGAGTACTGGCTTGTCCGACTAGGCGCTGGCCGACTTCGGCAGCAAACCCCAAGGCCATATTGGCCGTATGGCCGTTCTCGTCGGCGTTATTTTCTCCGGCGGCTTGGGCGTAGTGCAGGCAGGAGCGGGCGGCTTCGACCTCAGTCGCCAGATAGGCCAGCCGCTCGGCATGCACCTGATGGTCATCGATGCCTTTGCCGTTGTCGGTCAGGCTGCGGCCGTGCTGAAGCGCCTCGTCGCGGACTTTTTGGAGTGTGTCAACGATCAGGTCGGTCTGTTGGAGTGTGTCGGACATGCAGTTCTCCTTATGGAAGCAGAAGAGTGCCGAGAAAATACCACAAAAGAGGGAGCGTGTCCCGCTTCTGTGGATGATGGAAGGACACGTTTCCTCTTTTCGGACACACATCCGCCTAGGGAGGTTGGGCGAGTGGTGTGAATCTGATAGGAGGGGGAGCCTTGTATTTTCCTGACCCCAACAGACCGCCGATAAGCAAGAGACTGCGATAGAGGAGGACCGTATGTTCGTAGTTGATGAGGGAACACGTTTCGTCATTCCCCGCACTGAAATGACCTATCCCGGCCACAGTATGAAGCTTCACCGCAATGCGGCTGACCCGGTCAAGTCACCGGTTGACCATGTGATGATGGATTTTGAAGATGCCTGCCCATACGAATTCAAGGGACCGCAAAGTCGGCAGTGCGTCGTCGAGGCGCTCAACACGCTGGATTTTGGCAAGAAAGTCATTACCGTACGACCCAATAATATCCGCTCCGAGTTTTTCCTGGGGGACATGGAAGCCATAGTGAAAGGCGCGCCGGATAAATTTCATGGCATTATCCTGCCCAAGACGCACGGGCCGGACGATATCAAATACGTTTCCAGCCTGCTCGATACGCTCGAACAGGAAGCCGGCTGGAAATCGCGAGTGCAGATCGAATCCCTGATCGAAATTCCTCAGGCCATTGTGAACGCCTACGCTATTGCGACCGCTTCGGACCGCATGGCCGGTCTCATTTTCGGGATAGCTGACTTTGCCGCCACCCTGGGCATTCGTGAGGTAGTGAAAGACCAGAACATTAATTTTCTGTACTCCAAGCAGGCTGTGGTGGTGGCGGCCAAGGCCGCCGGCTTGCACGCGGTTGATAATGTCTATCTGCCGTTGTGGCGAAAAAACGACCCCGAAGAGAAAGTCAAGGAAATCGAGGCGGGACTACGCGAGAAAAATATTGGCGCAGCCAACCTCGGCATGGACGGCACCTGGGTCATCCACCCGCAGCAGGCCGCCATCGCCAACGCCTGCTATACGCCGAACGACGAGCAGGTCAAATATGCATCCCGCGTCCTTGACCTCTACCACGAGAAAGGCGGCGGCTCGATGCCCGACCCGGAAACTGGCGAGATGATCGACGAAGCGACCATTAAGATCGCGCTGATGGACCTAGCCAAGGCGGTTCAGGCCGAGGCCGTCGAGCCGGCCTATCTGGCCGAGCAGGCCGCCAAGAGCAAGGCCATCACCGGCTATGATATTCTGGAACAGATGCGACGGGTAGGGTAAAAATAGGGATTGGGGATTAGAGGCTGGGGAGTTGTTTCCCATACCTTAAATCCGCAGACGATTAAGGACGACACATGGAAACAGACCGACTGAAAGATCGGCCCTGGGTCATGCGGACCTATTCCGGTCACTCAACCGCACAAGCGAGTAATGAACTCTATCGGCTCAATCTGAGTAAAGGTCAGACCGGCTTGTCGGTTGCCTTCGATTTGCCGACGCAGACCGGCTACGACAGCGATCACGCCCTGGCGCGTGGAGAGGTTGGAAAAGTCGGCGTCCCGATTTGCCATATCGGCGATATGGAAACCTTGTTTGCCGATATTCCGCTCGACCAGACGAATACGTCCATGACGATTAACGGGACTGCGGCCTGGCTGCTGGCCCTGTATATTGCCGCGGCAGAGCGACAAGGAGTCGAGCCTCAAGCCCTCCAGGGCACGACGCAGAACGACATCGTGAAAGAATATCTGTCGCGTGGCACGTATATCTTTCCACCAGAACCGAGCCTGCGTCTGACGAGCGACGTGATCACCTATACGGTCAAAAACGTTCCCAAATGGAATCCGGTCAATGTGTGCTCCTACCATCTCCAGGAAGCCGGAGCCACACCCGTCCAGGAGATCGCCTACGCGCTGTGCACGGCGATTGCGGTGCTCGACACGGTGCGTGCGTCCGGTCGGCTCGACGCTGCCGAGTTTACCGCCGCGGTCGGGCGGATCAGCTTCTTTGTGAATTCCGGTGTCCGCTTTATTGAGGAGGTGTGTAAACTGCGCGCCTTTGGTCAGCTCTGGGACGAGTTGACACGCGAACGCTACGGCGTTGAGAATCCGAAGTTGCGCCGCTTTCGGTATGGTGTCCAGGTCAATTCTCTGGGGCTGACTGAAGCCCAGCCGGAGAACAATATCCCCCGGATTGTCTTGGAGGCTTTAGGTGTGACGCTCAGCAAGGATGCGCGCTGCCGCGCCATGCAGTTACCGGCCTGGAACGAGGCGCTGGGATTGCCGCGCCCCTGGGACCAGCAGTGGAGCCTGCGGATTCAGCAGATCCTGGCCTTTGAGACCGATCTGTTGGAGTACGGCGATATTTTTGAGGGGAGCAAGGTTGTTGAGGCAAAAACGAGCGCGATTAAAAACGCGGCCTGGGCAGAGGTCGAGCGCGTGACGGACCTGGGCGGCGTGATTTCGGCCCTGGGCTATATCAAAGAGCAACTCGTGGCGAGTCATACCGAACGGGTGCGTAATATTACTGCCAGGGACCATACTGTTGTGGGGGTCAACAAATTTACCGAGACCGCGGAATCTCCCCTCTACTCAGGTGACTCGTCGGCTATTCTCAAAGTGGATGAAGAGGCCGAGCGGGATCAGGTGGCGCGCCTGCAAGCGTTTTGCGCAACCCGCAATCAGGCAGAGGTAGAAACGGCTCTCTCCGGGCTGCGCGTCGCCGTCCTCAATGGCGAGAATATCATGCCGGCCTCTATACGGTGCGCGCTGGCTGGTGTGACTACGGGCGAATGGACCCAGACCCTGCGCGATATTTTTGGAGAATTCCGGGCACCAACCGGTATTGGTGGAGCCGTGGCTGCGCGTACGGTCAATGGCGCGGCTGCCCAGGCACTTGAAGAACTGCGTGCGAGAGTGCGGAAAAGTGCCACCGCGCTGGGTCGGCCGCTCAAGGTGCTGATCGGAAAGCCGGGCTTGGACGGACACTCCAACGGTGCGGAGCAAATCGCTGTCTGGTGTCGCGACGCGGGTATGGAAGTCGTGTATGAGGGCATTCGTCTGTCACCTGAGCAAATCGTCACCAGCGTGCGTGATGAAGGCGTACATCTGGTCGGTCTGAGTATCCTGTCCGGCTCTCACCTCCGCCTCGTCCCCGAGGTGCTCACCGGTCTGCGAGCGGAGGGTCTCAGCGACGTTCCGGTTGTGGTCGGCGGTATTATTCCCGAGGACGACGCGGAAGATTTACGGCAGGCCGGCGTTGCGCGGGTATACACCCCGAAGGATTTTGAAATGCTGCGCATTCTGTCTGACATGGTCGAGGTGGCTGAGGCGGCCGCATAACGGTCGGCTCAGCCAGGGTATTGAACACATCCCTAGGTGCGGCCCGAGCTGCCCCGCGCCTTTTGTCCGGCGCCTCTGTTTGTGACACAGTCATCCCACAGCACTGTTGCCGCTCTGGTTGATTTTAATCGTCAGGCTATTGCGCGTGCGCTCAACCTTCTCGAAGATCGGCGTCCAAACCGTCAAGCTCAAGCGCTCACGCTCCTGGATACCCTCTCGGCGCGACCCGCATCGGCCCAGGTCGTCGGCTTGACCGGCCCGCCCGGTGTGGGTAAAAGCTCGCTGATTTCGCGGCTGATTGAGCCGCAGGTACAAGATGGCCTCCGGGTCGCCATTATTGCAGTCGATCCGTCTAGTAAAGTGTCGGGCGGAGCTCTGTTGGGCGACCGTGGCCGGATGCAATTGCCCGCTCAGGTCTATGCCCGCAGTTACGCGGCGCGGGATCGTTTGGGCGGCCTGAGTCGAGAGGCGTTTTCGGCGGTGTTTCTACTGCGGCATTGTTGCGATGTCATCCTGGTTGAAACGGTTGGGGTGGGCCAAAGCGAGACCGATATTGCTGCCCTTGCCGATACGACTGTCCTGGTCGTCCAGCCATTTTCCGGCGACCTGCTTCAGTTTATCAAAGCCGGGGTGATGGAGATCCCGGACATTTTGGCAGTGAACAAGGCGGATAATCAGACGCTGGCGCAAAAGGCGCTGTCTGATACGCAGGCGGCGCTCGCCCTGGCACGACGGCCAGCCCCTCCTGAGTCTGAAGTCTGGGACAGTCCGGTGCTGGCCGTCAGCGCGGCAACCAATCTGAATATGGACACTCTCAACCAGGCCCTCCGTGCGCACTGGCGGCATCTGCAAGCGACCGCTAGTCTTGAAAGAAAACGTGCTGCCCAACACCTGGAGTGGGGGATTGGAGAAATAGTCTACGAGGTCGGGCAACGCGGCTTAGCCGCCCTGGGAGGCGTTGAGGGTGTACGCACGGCATGGAATCAGCAACCCGCGCCCTGGAGTGTGGTCCGCAAGCTCTCCGCTCTGCTTGAGGTTGTTCAATATCGGACCTGATACAAGGAGAAGACCATGGGGCATATCCTATCAAGCATCCTACTCGCTGGGATTGTCGGTGTCTTGACGGTGCCGAGCTTTGCTCAGGAAAATGAGGCAGAGCAACTCTGGGGGCAGTGCGGTGGGCATCAACACCAGCCCCAAAAGCGGCAGTGTTACCATACCGGGCTGGAAAAAATACTGCAGACCCAGGGCACCGAACACGCGCTGGCCACTCTGGACACGCTGACACAGCAGGACCCCGATGTGCTGCGTGATGCGCATCCCTACACCCATCACCTCGGCCGGGCATCATTTGCATACTATAAGGATGTGGCCGAGGCATTTGCTCACTGCCGGGAGACATTCTGGTCGGGCTGTTACCACGGCGTGCTGGAAAGCTATCTGCGTAGTCTGCCCGAGGTACGGGCCGACACCATCGCGGCGGTGTGTACCAGGGAGATTGATGCATGGCAGTCCACGTTCTTGCAGTACCAATGTCTGCATGGCCTGGGGCACGGCCTCACCTTATACTTTGATTACCAACTCCCCACCGCGCTTGAAGGCTGCGATGCCTTAGCCTCGCCCTGGGAGCGCGAGTCGTGCTACAGCGGCGTCTTTATGGAGAATGTCGTGGCCTTCCTTCAGCCTCATCACACGCATCAGGAGGGACATCAGAGCCACGCCGACCGTCCAAGAAGCTTGCTCCGGCCAGAAGACCCCCTGTATCCCTGTACCGCGGTGGGTGAGCCTTACCAACGGGCCTGTTACCGGATGCAATCCTCAGCCATCCTGACTTTTTCGCAGCACGATTTCGCAAAGGCTTTTCAGGTGTGTAGCGGTGCGCCGGCAGCGTTTGTGTCCGTCTGTTATGAAAGTCTGGGTCGCGATGTGAGCGGTTTCACCCTGCGTAATGCCGAGAAGACCATGAGCCTGTGTCAGCAAGGCAGTCCGGAACAGGCTACCGCGTGTCTTGTTGGCGCGGTGAAGGATTTTATTCTGACCCATGCCGACCCGCAGCGTGGACTGGCATTTTGCCGTCGACTTGATGACGCTTCAAAAGAAGCGTGTTACGCCGCGACCGGCGAGGTCCTCTTGTCGTTATATCCGGACAACCAACAACGAGCCCAGTCCTGTGCCCAAGCGGAGACGGAGTATATTGACGCGTGCAAAGAGGCGGCTGCCGCCTTGTAAGAATCCCGAACCCCTATCTATATTCGTAGAAACCCTTGCCCGTTTTTTTCCCCAAGTAATGCGCCGCAACATAGTTGCGCAGCAGCGGGCAAGGGCGGTATTTGTCGTCACCCAGGCCGTGGTGCAGGCGTTCCAGGACCGCCAGGCAGGTGTCCAGTCCGATAAGGTCGGCCAGGGCGAGTGGGCCCATGGGCTGGTTGGTGCCGAGCTTCATCCCCTGGTCAATATCCTCCACGCCGCCCACCCCTTCGTATAAGGCATAGATCGCTTCGTTGATCATGGGCAACAGGATGCGGTTGACCACAAAACCGGCATAGTCCTTGGCCTGAATCGTGGTTTTGCCCATTTTCTTGGCCAACCCATCAATGGTCGTATAGGTTTCGTCAGCGGTGGCCAGGCCGCGCACAATCTCGACCAGCTGCATGACGACCGGCGGGTTCATGAAGTGCATACCAATGACTTTTTCCGGCCGGTTGGTAACCGCCCCGAGCTGGGTCAGCGAGATGGACGAGGTATTGCTGGCCAAGATGACCTCTGGCCGGGCGATATGGTCGAGCTTCCGAAAGATATCCTCCTTGATGGCCGAGTCTTCCGGGGCGGCCTCGATAATGACGTCGGCACCACTCAGGTCTTCGAGGACGGCTGTGCCACGCAGACGGCCGAGAATGGCGTCTCGCTCATCAGGCGACAACTTGCTCCGGTCCGTCAGGCGCACGAGTCCCTTCTGGATGTTTCCCAGCGCGCGGTCAACGATCTCCTGGTTGACGTCGTAGAGGACCACCGCCATACCCGCCTGCGCAGCAACCTGACCGATTCCACTCCCCATTTGTCCCGTGCCGACAATCCCAACCGTCCGAATGTCTGTTGCCATACGCCTAGCGTCCAGTTCTGCTGCGATGCATCACTGCTCGGTGCTTCCGCTCGGGTGGAGGGTGCCGTTTTTCCCCGTCTGTGAGCCTATCCACACTTCGCCTCCTTCGTACAGTTCTTTCTTCCAGATCGGGACCGTTTCTTTGAGCTGATTGATCGCGTAATGACACGCCTCAAACGCGGCGTGGCGGTGACTGGACGATACGGCTATGGCCACACTGGCCTCTCCAATATCGACCCGACCGAGCCGATGTAGCATGGCGATTTTTTTCACTGGCCAGCGCTCCAGGACCTCTTGGCTGATCTTTTCCATCTCTTTTTCCGCCATACCGGGATAACACTCGTATTCCAGCCGAATGACTCGCCGGCCCTCATTGGTGTCTCGGGTCGTGCCGACAAATGTTGCCATGGCGCCCGCGCCGGGGTCGGCCACAAAGGCGGTCAACTCGTCCAGGCGAATCGGATCCTGGGTAATCCGACAGGACAGACGACTGTCCATCAGAACGCCGCCACTCACTGGCGGGATAAAGGCCAGCTCATCGTTATCGTGCAGGGGGTGATCTCCGTCAACGTATTCTTGGGCGACGGCAAAGGCGAGCGAACGCTCAACCTCGACGAGGGCCGGATGCTCTTGTTTGAGCGTCTCCCAAACCGTCCTGACCGTTGCGCCTTCCGGTACTTCACAACTGCCTTCACTGCGGCCGAGTCGCTCTCGGAGCGAGGCAAAAAAGCGTAACTTAATGTGCATGGCGTTCTCCCCGGAGCAGGAACATCATATGGCCGAGTTCCGGCAAGACCAGTTTGGTCATGCCCAGCTCGACCGCCCCGGTTGAACCGGGCAAAGAAATAATGACTTTCCCGTTCGCGACCCCTGCGGTGGCGCGGGTCAGCATAGCCGCAGCGCCAATGTCTGCGTAGCTCAGCATGCGGAACATCTCGCCAAAACCGGTGATTTCTTTTTCGAGCAGGCCTTGGATCGCCTCGAACGTCGTGTCGCGCGGCGCAATACCGGTTCCGCCGTTGGTGATAATCGCGTCAACCTCCGGCTGGGCCAGGAGAGCCTGCACGACCGCCGTGATCTGCTCCGGTTCGTCCTTGAGAATACGATACGAGACAACAGGCTGACCCTGCTCAGCCAGGAGGTCTTTGATGCGTTTACCGCTCGTATCCGTCTCTTCGGTCCGGGTGTCGCTCAGGGTAATTACGGCGCACCTGACCGTGCGGTGGGCTTTGCCTTTATGCTCTGTCACAGCCATAGCTCCTGTGTATATACTAGGTAGGGGCGGGTTTGAAACCCGCCCCTACATGACAGAGGAGACTATCCATGCCTGAAAAAATAAGAAAGCTGGATCAACAGCGACATGAACTCAAGGCGCTCCGCTATCTTCTGGATAACCATCCGGAGAGTATGCAGAACCGTGACGAGCTGCCGAGCCGCGAGGATTTCCAGACCGCGGAAAGCCAACTGATTTTTGACGTCTTAGTCAACGCCTCCAGCCAGGCGGACGCGGTTAGCGCCATTGAAGACCTCGATCTTGAAGAGACCGAAGTGGAGTCCTTCCTGCGTCTCGGCGGGCAGTTCTACCACAGCTATCCCCACATGGTAAAAGAACGAGGTCGGGATTTCCGAGATGGAAAGATTGAGATTCTTGATCCCAGCGAGTGAGAGGAACACCGCGCAAGGACACGTCCTTCCCTGACGACTGTCAGAATCGCTCAGACCTGAATATAGGAGCCCGGCACCGCCATGCCGGCGCATGCTTCCGGATGCAGCATCTCGGCGAGGATTTCCGTACTCTCCACAATGCGCGGACCGGGCCGGTTATAATAGGCATTGCCGTCTGCCACATATACCCGGTTCTGTTGCACGGCCGGGAGGGCTTGCCAGTCTGGATGCGCCGTCAGTTGTGGCAGGTCTGCCTGCGACTGTGGGATTTTGAATCCGCACGGGGTGATAACGATGACCTCCGGTTGGTAGGCGACCAGGGCCTCCCAGGTCAGCGTTGGTGTATGCGCGCCGGCCTCAACCAGGCCATATTCCCCGCTCGCAATATCCACCAGTTCCGGAATCCAGTTGCCCGCCGCCATGAGGGGGTCGAGCCATTCCAGGCAGGCCACCCGCGGACGGGGTAAATGCCGAGTCTTTTGGGCGATGTTCCAGAGACGTTCTTTTGCGTCCTGGATCAGTACGTACGCGGCTTTTTCCTGATCGGTGGCCTGGGCGACCCGACGGATATCCGTCCAGATATCGTCGAGTTTCTCCGGTCTGAGCGATACGACGGTCACGTCCGGAGTCAGAAAACACTGCACGGCGTCTTCAACCTCGGGCAGGGAAACGGCACACACCTCACACTGGTCCTGGGTCACGATGAGGTCCGGCTTCAACCTTTGTAATGCCTCGGTTTGCAGACGGTAGACGCTCAACCCCTCCTGCACAATCTCACGGACTCGGGTATCGATGTCACCGCTGGTTCCGCGGGGATCAAGTTTGGGTTCGGTCAAGATGGGAAGCCCGATAACGTCCGAGGGATAGTCACACTCGTGAGAGACGCCGACGAGGTGCTCGCGCAGACCCAGCGCGCAGACAATTTCCGTACTGCTGGGCAGGAGTGAGATAATGCGTGCGGCCATACATCTCCAGATATTTGCTTTTACATAAAAACCGCACCGTGACAGTCTACCGGCGGCCATCCACTATAGCCGTTGCTTTGCGGTCATGGAACGGCTACAAAAATTCCCTGCCAGGGACGCTATGGAACTACGGACCGTCTATATTGAAACCTACGGCTGTCAGATGAATATCGCTGACACCGAGCTCATCCTGGGCGTGCTGAAACCGCAGGGATACGAATCCACGCCTACGCCGGAGGGCGCCGATGTCATCCTGCTGAATACCTGTGCGATTCGGGAGCACGCGGAAGAACGCATCATCGGGCGACTGGGCGATCTGGTGCAGTATAAAGCCCGGAATCCAAGTGTCGTCCTGGGGCTCACCGGCTGCATGGCCCAGCACCATCGGGATGCCCTGCTCGATAAAGCCCCCTTTCTTGATCTGGTGCTAGGACCGGATGCCTATCGTAACCTGCCGGCCTTGCTGGCGCAGGAGAGTGCTGAGGAACCGCTGGTGTCCGTCCGTCTCGACCGGGATGAAACCTATGCCGATATTGCGCCCGCGCGCGGGGAAGGGGTGCGAGCGTGGGTGACCATCATGCGGGGCTGCGACAAGTTCTGCACATTCTGCATCGTGCCCTACGTCCGCGGACGGGAACGCAGTGTGCCCGCGTCGGCATTATTAGACCAAGTCCGAGCGCTTGCCGACCAAGGGTATAAAGAAGTCGTCTATCTGGGCCAGACCGTCAACGCCTACCGGGATGGCGAGGTCGATTTTGGCCGCCTCCTGCGCCAGACCGCGTGCATCGATGGGATTGAGCGGATTCGTTTTACCTCGCCGCATCCATCCGATATGGATGCTAGTGCAATTGACGCCATGGCGACCTGTGACAAGGTCGTCCCGTATCTCCACCTGCCGCTCCAGGCCGCCTCGAATCGGGTCCTGGAGCGTATGGAACGGGGCTACTCGATCGAAGAATATGCCGCGCTTGTGGACCGGCTGCGCGCAGCCATCCCCCACCTGGCCTTGTCGACGGATATTATTGTCGGCTTTCCGGGCGAAGAGGAAGACGATTTTCGTGCCACCTACGACTTTATGGCGGAGGTCCGCTACGATTTCGCCTTTATGTTCAAGTACTCGGCCCGCGAGGGGACACGGGCCTATAAGTGGGGCGAGACCCTTTCGGAACAGGAAAAGGGACAGCGTTTACAGGAGATTATCCGCCTGCAGGAAGGCATTGGGGGAGAGATCAACCGACAACGGGTGGGTCAGTCCGTGGAGGTCCTGGTTGAAGGGCCGGCCAAGAAGCAAAAAGATTGGCTCGCGGGGAAGGACCCGCAGTTCAAAACAGTAGTCTTCCCCGGCAACGGAGCCCGGCCCGGCGAGTTGGTGCCGGTCCGGGTGACCTCCGCCAATGCCCATACTCTAGTGGGCGTACCTGCGCGTGCGGATGATCTGTAGGTCGGATTAGCGTAGCGTAATCCGACCCTTCGCTAATCCAGCAGCTCCAGCACCTTTTCGGATGGCCTGGCGATGACCGCCTTTTGATCCCTGATAATAACCGGCCGCTGCATCAGCTCAGGATGCTGGAGTAAGACCTCGACCACGGCCTCGCGCGTCACATAGTCGTCCGCGCTCAGACCGAGTTCCTTGAATTTCTTATCCTTACGGACCAGTTCCGCGGGTTCATCCGGCAACAGGTCCAGAAAATGCTCAAAGTCTCCTCGGCTGAGGGGGCTCTTGAGATATTCAATCACGTCGAACTCGACGCCGCGCTCCTGCAAAATATCGAGCGCTCCGCGTGACTTGCCTCAACCAGGATTGTGATACACAACGAGTTCTGCCATAGCGTCAACCTCCTTGAGACTGTCAGCTTACCGAGTTGGGGGCCGGACGGCTAGACCGGATTGGCAACGGACCCGACAGCCGGTTACAATTCCCGTATGGATACCCAAAAAACCTGGCAATTTGTCGAATCCACCTGGGATAACAGTATTACCCCCACCCTGACAGAATACCTAGCCATCCCTAACCAATCCCCAGCCTACGATCCGGACTGGCAGACGAACGGCTATCTGGATCAGGCTGTCGAACTCATCGCCGGCTGGATTCGCGGCCAAGCGGTTCCCGGTCTGAGTCTTGAGGTGGTCCGGCTTGAAGGCCGTACGCCCTTACTCTTTATCGAGGTTCCGGGCGATTCGGCCGAAACCGTGCTGCTCTACGGTCACCTGGATAAGCAGCCGCCCATGGACGGCTGGCATGACGGGCTCGGCCCGTGGCAGCCGGTGCTGAGAGACGGCAAGCTATACGGGCGTGGAGGCGCCGACGATGGTTATGCAGCCTGTGCTTCCCTGACCGCCATTGCGGCGCTCAAGCGTCAGGGCGTTCCGGTTGCCCGCTGTGTGGTCATTATCGAAGCCTGCGAGGAGAGTGGCAGTGGAGATTTGCCCTATTATATGGATGCCCTGGCCGACCGCATCGGTACGCCCAGCTTCGTCGTCTGCCTTGACTCGGGCTGTGGCAACTACGACCAGCTCTGGATTACGACTTCTTTACGCGGCCTGGTGTCAGGAAATCTGTCCGTTTCTACTCTCACCGAAGGAGTTCACTCAGGCGCAGCCAGCGGCATCGTTCCTTCAAGCTTTCGTATTCTGCGCCAACTCCTGAGCCGCCTCGAAGACGAACGAACCGGAGAGGTCCTGCCGCCCGAATTTCAGGTTGAAATACCGGACGAACGACTGCAACAGGCCCGAACAACCGCGACCGTGTTGGGGCAGACCGCCTCAGCAGAATTTCCTTTTCATCCCGGAGCCCAGGCAGTGACGGACGATATCCGTCAGCTCCTGCTCAACCGGACCTGGCGGCCTCAACTCGAAATTACCGGTGCGGCTGGTCTGCCCGCGCTTGAGCAAGCCGGTAATGTCCTGCGGCCCGTTACCGCGGCCAAGGTGTCGCTGCGGATTCCACCGACCCTGGACGCGAACGCGGCTTCAGCCGCGTTGCAACAGCTCCTGGAGAATGACCCGCCCTATGGTGCACAGGTATCCTTTGAGCCCGAATGGGCGGCGGGCGGCTGGAACGCCCCCCCGCCCGCTCCGTGGCTGGAGACTGCCTTGCAGAGTGCCTCGCGGGAGTTTTTCGGCAGAGACATGTGTGCCATAGGCGAGGGCGGGACGATCCCATTTATGGCCATGCTGGGTGAAAAATTCCCCACCGCCCAGTTCATGATTACCGGTGTGCTCGGGCCACACTCGAACGCGCACGGACCGAATGAGTTTCTGGAACTCTCGATGGGCAAACGGCTGACTGCGTGTGTGGCCCGCGTGCTGGCTGAACACTATAGAGCACTGGGCCGGTAAGGTCCTCAAGGCCCGGAAATCCGCTCCCCTTGCCGTTCTGGAATACAGGCCGTTGACCTCCCTCCTTCTCTCAGTGGATAATCCCCGGACCGGGTAGGAGGGGAGGGCGGCCCATGGCCTTTTATGCTGATCTGCACATTCATTCCAAATATTCCCGCGCCACCAGTAAAAACTGTGATTTAAAACATCTTGCCTACTGGGCCAGGAAAAAGGGTATCACGGTCGTCGGCACCGGGGACTTCACCCATCCGGTCTGGCAGGCCGAACTCAAGGAGCAGTTGGTACCTGCCGAGCCGGGCCTGTTCCGCCTCCGCCCCGAGCTGGAAAAAGAAGTCGCCCAGATGCTACCGTCAGCGTGCCAGGGTACGACACGTTTCATGCTCTCGGTTGAAATCTCGACGATCTACAAAAAGGGCGACAAGACCCGAAAGATTCACCATTTGTTATACGCCCCAAACTTTTCGGCAGTGGAAAGGATGACCGAACGGTTGTCCAGGATCGGGAATGTGAAGTCGGACGGCAGACCTATCCTGGGGCTGGACTCCCGCCACCTCTTGGAAATCACGTTGGAGTCGGACCCTGGCTCGTATCTCGTCCCGGCCCATATCTGGACACCGTGGTTTGCCGCGCTGGGCTCAAAGTCCGGTTTTGATGCCATAGACGAGTGTTACGCTGACCTGGCTCCCCATATCTTTGCGGTGGAGACGGGCTTGTCGTCGGACCCGGAGATGAACTGGCGGGTGTCGTCTCTAGATCGCTTCCGGTTGGTGTCAAACTCCGATGCACACTCGCCGGAGAAGCTCGGGCGCGAAGCCTGTGTGTTTGATACGGAGCTTGACTATTTCTCGATCCGTCGCGCCCTGGAGACCGGACAGGGGTATCAGGGCACGATCGAGTTTTTTCCTGAAGAGGGCAAATACCACCTGGACGGGCATCGAAATTGTCTGGTCCGCCTCCTACCGCACCAGACCAAACAATTTGAGGGCCGTTGTCCTGCGTGTGGCAAGCCGCTGACGGTGGGCGTGATGCACCGGGTGGACGATTTGGCCGACCGTGAAGACGACACTCAGCCCGAGACTGCCGGCGCGGTCCAGAGCCTTGTTCCTCTCCCCGAGATGTTATCCGAGATTCTGCATGTAGGTCCGAAGAGTAAAAAGGTGGGCCACTACTACGAGGGCTTACTCAACCACCTTGGGCCCGAACTGCAATTGATCAACGATATTCCGCTAGAAGAGATTCGGAAAGGCGGAGACACGCTTATTGCGGAAGCCATCTCCCGACTGCGCAAACAAGAAGTGATCCGCGAAGCTGGTTATGACGGTGTGTACGGAACAATCAGGCTGTTCCGGGAGGAAGAGCTGCGCCAAAAGACGAGCGGCGCGTCGTTGTTCACACAGGAGCCCCCACTCCAGACCAAGCAGGAAAATACGTCGACCGATGTGCGTGTAGTGGACAGTCCCAAGCAGAGAAGAGCGACACGGCGAAAAGCAGACGCTGCACTAACCCATACTCCCAGCGTGTCTCCTGCACCTTCAGACGATACAACAGCGGTGCCGTCCGCAGATATCTTAGCCGGACTTGATAGCGACCAGCGGAGGGCCGCCGAGATTATAGCAGGCCCGCTGCTGATTGTTGCCGGACCGGGTTCTGGAAAAACGCGCACTCTCACACATCGTATCGCCCATCTCATCCGCACCCACCGCGTCCGTCCCGAACACTGCTTGGCCATCACGTTTACCCGCCGAGCTGCGGACGAAATGCGCGAACGCTTACACCGTCTTCTGCCCGCTGTTGCCGATACGATTCCGCTTTTTACATTTCACGCTTTGGGCCTGTCCGTTCTCCAGGAACATTGGAACGCGGCAGGTCTCCAACGGGGCTTTCGGGTCGCGTCAGACGCGGAGCGTCAACATCTGCTGCGCGAAACACTTGGCGTCTCGGCTCGCCGGACACGCAGCCTGCTGTCAGCCATTTCGGTGGCAAAACGAACGGGACAGGCGCCGGCTGAGGCTCGGCAGGCCGAAGTCTATCACCGATACCAACGGGAATTGGACGCGCGGAATCTGGTCGACTTCGATGATCTGATTGGCCGCACGATCCAGGCCTTCGAGGCCGACTCCGGCCTGCGTGACGTCTATCGTGAGCGCTACCAATGGGTGTGTATTGACGAATATCAGGACGTGGACGAGCAGCAGGCCCGTCTCATCAAGCTGCTCGTGCCGTCCGACGGTAACATCTGTGCGATTGGCGATCCGGATCAGGCGATCTATCGTTTCCGTGGGGCGGACGTCCGTTTCTTCGCCCAGTTCACTACTGATTTCCCCGGTACGCAGGTAGTCCGCCTGACGCGGAATTATCGGTCTGACAGTAACATCGTCCATCTCTCTTCCCAGGTCATTGCACCGTCCGGGTCTGAGCAGAAATCCACTCCGGTTCTTGCCGACACCCCAAGTTTAATCACGCTGCATGAGGCGCGGACGGAGAAGGCCGAGGCCGAGTTCGTCGTGCACTCAATCGAAACGCTGCTGGGTGGACACAGCTTCTTTTCGATCGATAGCGGTCGATCCCGAGACGCCGAAGACCGGGCCGTCTCCTTTTCTGACATCGTCGTGCTGTACCGAACCGAAGCCCAAGCAGAGGCGGTTGTTGAAGCCCTCCACCGTTCGGGTATGCCGTTTCAGAAACACGCCCATACGCGGCTGCTCGACCATCCTGGTATGGCGATACTGATCGACACTCTGCGCGAACAGCCCGGCGACGGTACTCTGGTTGCGCGGCTTGAAGCCGCGTGTGAAAAAACTGAGGCCACTGGGGCAGGAGAGGAGACAAGAGCGGCCCTTGAACTCCTGCAACCCGTCGCTCAGGAGTGTGGGGACGATCTGGATCGATTTCTCTCCGCCCTTGCGCTCGAAACGCAGGTCGATACCTGGGACCCACGCGCCGACCGGATTTCCTTACTCACCCTCCACGCCGCCAAGGGTTTGGAATTCCCCGTTGTTTTTATCGTTGGCTGTGAAGATGGCATTCTCCCGCTGACCTGGGGCAAGGCCGAAGCTGCCGACCTTGAGGAAGAGCGCCGTCTGTTCTACGTCGGCGTCACGCGGGCAAAAACCAAACTCTATCTGTGTCATGCACAGAAACGCCGCTGGCGTGGGATGATGCAACCCATGTCACCCTCCCCGTATTTAGCCGATATTGAGGAACACCTCCTCGAACGTCGTCGGAGTCAGTTGAGTGCACGGGGGAAGAAGAAAGCGGATCAGTTGGAGCTGTTTTGAGGTGGATGGCATTTCCCCGTTGACAATAATGAGTTCGAGGAGACCATTCTCAGCTAGGAACTGATCTGGAATGCGAAAGAATAATAAGTGATCGAAACTCTTCATATCCCATTAGGAGTACAGATAATGCAGAATTTCTCGGACAATTTAAGCATGCCTAACATCGAGGTCGATGAGTATCGCCCAAAGCGGGTCTATATTGCGATCAAAGATTACTGGAAATATGGGGTTCCATTGATGCTCATCTCTGGTGTAATCCTGGGACTCCTACTGTGGTTTCTACCAACCGTTGGTGCTCAACAAACTACGACGGAAACATGTTTGAGCGACTGCATCTCGCCAAGCCAGTTGCTTCTGCTGGTGGTGCTCGCCGGAGCGACAGGCAGTGCCATTCATACTATGACATCGTTTGCTACATTTGCAGGCAACCGTCAGCTCGTGCGTAGTTGGTTGTGGTGGCTCTATGTACGTATTCCAATCGGGACGATGTTAGCCTTGCTTGTCTATGTTGCAGTCCGGGCTGGCGTGTTTGGAGAGTTAGAACTCAATATTCCTTCACACATCTATTTCGTAATCCTTCTTGCAGGGTTAAGTGGACTATTCTCCAGGCAAGTTGCGGACAAACTCAGCGATTTGATTGATAACTTGTTTATGCCTAGCAAACCGGTGATACGCGAAGACGAGATTGGCTCCAAGGTAAGCCCACAGATCGAGCCACTTCAATCGAGGAGTGACAATCTCGATACGGACGAACACCCCTTAGGCTCAGACCACACTATCCAACAGGTACAAACCCATCTCATTACGCTCAACTACTTGCCCCCTGTGAGCGAAGATGGGCGACGTTTGGACGATGGATTCCTCGGTCCGAAGACGCGTGAGGCTATCGAACGCTTTCTTACTACAGAAGACATTGTTGGGGAGGATCGTACCGCAACATTAGGAGACGAGGCCGCCCCAGACTTTTGGCCGAAACTCCTGGATCTTTTGGAAGACGCGCGTGCGTCAAAAGTCCGACTCTAATCGCAGAGCAGCCCACAGGTGTAGATTATTTGTATTACGCAGGAGGAAGGCAGAACGGATAGTTGATGTCATCAACATAAAAAGGAGAAAGTATCTATGGTCAAGATACTAGGGGTCCAACAAAAATCTTATCGAATATTGACTAGCTGGGTCAAAACCGAATTGCCGCAGATCGAATCTAAAACCCAAGTCTGGGAGGCATTCTTAGGCCACACTCAGTATCCCCAAGAAACGGCCCGCAATGCTCTCCTATTTGGAACCTGTCCCCGGCTGTTTATATACGATCTAAAAGGGTCTTATGGTCAATTTGATGAGAGTCTGCCCGACACTATCAATCTTGGCAAAAAATTGGTTAATGATTTTGAGCAAGACTCTACCAATGTAAACAAACAGAAACTTATTGAAGCCACCATCCTCCACGAACTGGTTCATTGGGCACTCTTTAGGCAAGGGAAGTGTGAGCCTCAGGAAATGGGGGTTGCCTTTGAGAAAGCCGCCTATGGCAATTGCGTCCTCAAACCCGGCGATTTAATTCACGCTCCCAAAGAAGAATTAGGAATCTTATCACGCCGGTATGAATCTAGAGGAAATCCTGCTGCCATTGGCCGTGACAAAAACGGAGGATGGTCCTATGGCCTCTACCAACTGGCTTCCAATAAGCGTCGAATCCGCGACTTTATTGACTTTCTTAAAACACGAATGGCTTACCAGACCTTTGCGGACGAACTTGAAGCCGCGGGCGGTGACGCCCAAGCGCGTGCGGGTACCCCGAGCTTTCAAGCCGCGTGGAAGGAACTGGCCACTGATCCTGCCTTCTCTACAGCCCAACACGACTATATCAAGGCTACTCACTACGACGTCTTTGTGAACACATTGTCCAGACACCATGGCTTTGATATCGCGACACGGTCCAAAGTCCTGCGCGATGTGGCTTGGTCGGTCAGTGTCCAGCACGGACCTCGTAGTGTCCATATTTTTACCCGTGCGCTTAATACCTTAAGTCCTGCCCTTCAGGCTTCTGACAGAGCTCTTATTAATGCTATCTACGATGAACGCTCTAAAGTCGACATTTACTTTACGAGTTCTACTGTACGAGAGAAAAAGGCCGTTCAGAATCGCTTCGACGCAGAACGTAAAAACGCTTTGCAAACCCTAGTCGCCTGATAGCTCAGCAGGGGAAGTGTACATGTATACCCGTTGGTTCAACTGTACTGCTAGCTTCATTGCTTTCGCAATACTCCTGTGTGTCTTAGCCTCGTGTATGGCTGTCGTGGACCCATATGTCGAGCCTAAGGATGACCTCTTCAGGGAAACCAAATCGTTAACGAATGCGGTGAAATATGCCGAAGATACCCGAGGGGTCTATTATCAAGCCATTCGCGAGCACACTGGCTTTAACCGAGCGGTAGGATCTACTCTTATTGGATCAACCGCAGCCGCACTCGTTCTAGGTATTACTAACGGGAGCTCGGATGCTATCACAGGCCTCGGCGTCGGTGGGGCTGGGCTCTACAGTCTGCGTAATTGGCTACACGGGCGGCCAAAGCTGCTTGCTTATCAAGCTGGTATCGACGCTCTTACCTGCACCCTGACAGTATTCGGACCCGTACGGGCTATAGATAGTACGGGTTTCGATCGTGACCTAGACATGAAAATGACGACACTCCGCAATGCCTTACCAGATCTGAAAACGAAGCTTGACATTGCCAAAAAGAAACGGGGAGATGAGAGTCCTGACGTTGTCCGGGCAGGAATCATTTTCAGTAACGCTGAGGCAGCTCTGGAAAAAGGTGGTACAGTCAAAACGTTACGGAAACGAGCCGCCGTCACGTTGTACGATGCGGTTCACCTCATCCGGTCAAAAGTCACTAAAGCACTAACCGAATCCGAACCGGATGTAGCGAGTCTCGTCGCCACGTTGTCTAAAACTATTCCTATCCAGGCTGGTCTGATCACCGGCCAACCTTTGGACGCCCCCGGAGAGCTAACAACAAAACTTAGTGATCATATATTAAACCCATTGCGAGATGCTGCTGACGCCGTTAAAGAGCAGACCGCCGTCATTGAACAGATGCTGATTGGACTCGATACCGGTCCAGATAGTGAACAAATCGAAGCATGTAGTCAGATTGACGCAACCTCGGCTGGCCTAACGTTTCGCGTCGATCCAGCCTCTAGTGTCCATATCAGTGCGGCGACGCCTGACCGTCTCACAAAAATCTATCTGAGCGGTGGCGTGCCTCCCTACTCGGCTCGGTGGATAGGTCAGACACCTGGGGTGGATGTCAGTCTCCAGCCCGTGAATCATGACTATGGTAGCGCAGACGATGCTGAGGTGGAGATAACCGTGACCGCCCAAGCCAAGCGTGAGACTTATACTTTGAGCCTCAAAGATTCTGGTAGAGGGCGAGCAACTCTGTTGGTTCACATTGAGCCAAAATTCGAACCGAAAGAATCCAATGAGGTAAGCCAGGTCCAGCAACGCCTCGTCGACATGGGATGTCTGGCGCAAACCCGTAAAGATGGAAAAACTAATATCGACGGTGACTTTGGTCGAAGAACCCGAGCCGCCATCGCTGCCTTCTCTAAGGTAAATGAAGACAATAAAGAAGCCATAGAAGCCCTTGGCAAAGAATCACATCCGACCTATCTGGAAAGGCTTAAAGAAATCTTAAATAATGTATCTACTACGGGCTGTGAAGCTGCAAGCAGTGCACCGCCTCCTGCAACCGCAGAAGAATCTGGGTAAGGCAAGAGGGATGCTATCCCAGAAACGATTTAGGTAAAGGGGCTTGATTGGTTGGTTCAGTTTCTAAGCCGTCAAATTACGGTCAGAGATGAAACGTACGCAGGCCGTGCAGTCGATAAGTCTGAAAGTCGTTTCGGTCAAGCGTAAAGATATCTCGTATTCCGAGCTAGTCTGCCAAGCACACAAGAGAGGCATCGGCCAAGCCCATAGGCCGATATTAAGGAACAACTGCTCGAACGTCGCCGGAGTCAGGCGCCGCCCCGGAGGAAAAAGACCGCGGATCAGTTGGAGCCGTTTTGAGGGGTGGCGGCCCATTAGGCCAATGAGCGCGGTGTTGTTTGCCTGCTGGAGTGTTAACCGAACAAGAGTTGCCGCATATGTTCGGGCCGGGTGACCAGGCCCGCCAGCTTGTGCAGTGAGGCATCAATAGCCTGGGCGAAAGCATCCGGCCCGCCGAATCGCTCTACCGTGTCTGGCGGCATAAACTTGAACAGGAAATCGGCCGTACCGGGTGGCAGGGCGGCGAAATGAACCGCCAGAATGCCATAATCCCGCAAGAGCAGCATAGCCAACGCGGCAGCCGCCTCGTACGGAACAATCGGTGCCTGCGGGACCGCGCTCAGACCGGCCCGCTCCAGGACCAGTTCGAGTATATCGTCTGCCGGCAGCTCGGCGATCACGGGCGTTTCGTGTATACGGCTCCCCAAGAGAGTCCGCAGAGCGGTTGCGACCTGTTTCGTGCTATCAACCAGGGCTTGCACACGTCCCGGTGTGTAGGCTTCCAGCGAGCGGATGACTGCCGGATACAGCAGGGGGCGGGCCTCAAGCCCAAACTCCCAGGCACGCGCCCGGATGCGGGCAACAAGCTGCTGCTCGCCCGCCATCAATCCAACCCGTGGGCCGCTGGTGCCATACTTATCAAGCCCGGTCGCGCCCAGGTCTACGCCGAGTTCGAGCATCTTGGGCTGCTCTAGGATAGCGGGACCGACCCGCGCCCCACCAGCCTCATCCGCATACACGAGGATATCCCGCTCGTGAGCCAGACGGACGATCTGCTGCAACGCTTCAACGGACAGTGCCTCATAGGTCACCGCTAAGCGAGTGAGCACAACCAGGGCGACTTCTCTTTCTCGCTCCAGCACCGCAGTAAACTCCTCTACACCTTTGGTATCCACGAGGCGCGCGCCGACATGTGCGGCCGCCCGAATGACGGACGGATGACTATGGCTGGCTGACACCCCGATGACGACAGCGCCCGGTTTCACCAGTACGAGATGGGTCGCCAATGTGGCAGCGGTGAGTCGATTAAAGAGCATGACGTCGTGACGATCCGGAGACCCGCCGAGGTGCTCCAGCGTCAGCCGGCGGAGCTGCTCCGTATACAGCGCGGGCGCGATTTCATCGTGGGCAAACAGGATATCCTCGCCGCTGAGCGGCAGGCCATGTTCGAGCCCGGTAAAATTGAAAATTGCCTCGGGACCATTCTCACCGATGCGGCGTCGGACAATCCGGCCCGCCTGCTGAAGTTTGCGGAAATCATCCTCCGTACTGGTCAGGATAGCCCCTCGGGCGTACGGCAGAGCCTCGGCAAATGGGTTCCCGAAACGGTCGGTCTTCATGACGAACCTCCCTCTCTCTCGTTTTGAATAATAGAAATGCCTTGGCGAAAATGTCAACGCGGCATAGGATACTCAGGCGTATAAGGAGGAATCTCCAGATGAAAGCTGCAGTCCTGTCGGAAGTTGGTGGCCCGTTGGTTATTGAGGATATTCCGCAACCCCGTCCCAAGGCTGGTGAAGTATTGGTCAAAGTCGCCGCGTGTGGTGTGTGTCATACCGACCTGCATGTGATGAAGGGTGAAGTGAAGTTCCCGGTGCCGTGTGTACTGGGACACGAGATCTCTGGCATTGTTGAGGAGGTCGGTCCCGAGGTGCAAACGACACGGACCGGAGAGAACGTGGTGTGTAGCTTTATCATGCCGTGTGGAGTGTGCTCGTACTGTGTGCAGGGTCGGGACGATCTGTGTGAAATCTTCTTCGCCCTGAACCGTCTGAAGGGGACGCTCTACGATGGGGAGAGTCGTCTCTCTCGTTCCGATGGTTCGCCCCTGGCGATGTATAGTATGGGTGGCCTCGCTGAGTACGCGGTTGTTCCAGCCAGCGATGTCTTTCCCGCTCCTGCCAATGTGTCCCTGACCGATGCGTGCATTCTCGGTTGTGCCATGATGACAGCCTATGGTGCGGTGAAGAATCAGGCGCGAGTCCAACCGAGCGATAGCGTGGCCATCGTCGGTGCAGGCGGTGTGGGGTCAAATGTTGTTCAGGTCGCCAAGGCTTTTGGGGCCGGCCAGATTATCGCGGTTGATGTACGTGACGATAAGTTGGAAGCGGCCCAGGCCCTGGGCGCAACCCATACCGTGAATGCCAGTCAGGAAGAGCCCGTCGCAGCCGTGAACAATGCCACCAACGGCCAGGGGGTGGACGTAGCCATTGAAGCCTTGGGACGACCGGAGACCGTGGTGAACGCGTTCATGATGACCCGCGATGGGGGGCGGGTCGTGGTGATCGGTATTGCCCCAGGCACGACAACTGCGGGCATCGAGATTACCCGTCTGGTCCGCCGTGGCATTCAGCTTATGGGCTCCTACGGCAGTCGTGTCCGCACCGACCTGCCCGAGGTCTTGGCCTTGGCAGCCCAGGGGCAGGTGAATGTGTCTCAACCTATTACGCGGCGTTACGGCCTGGAACAGGCGGATGAAGCCTATGCGGCCTTGAGTCGTGGTGAGATTATTGGACGAGCGATTGTGAGTATGGCTTAGTCCTCCTCTCTTTTCCCTCGGAGAGAAGCGTGCTTCTTGGAAAGCGCTGGTCAGCCAGCCGCTTGCTCTGGTAGCGTGGCATTGTCTGTCGTAGCATTCTGGTGTCGTCCAACCGGTCGCCGGGTGAACTTCAGCGCGTCGTCAGTCAGCGAACCATAGGCAACTGTCCAGGTATCAAGCAGGTAATTTTGATACGCTCTCCAGGGCACCTTGACGCCCTGCTTGGGGAAGGCATCGATTGCTCTTTGGACGTAACCCGACGTGAAGTCGATGAACGGCTCCCGCTCCATATCCGGGTCGTGGGGGCGCGGGCAGCACTGCGCATAGCCGTTCGCCTGCATATAATTGAGCAGGCGGCAGACATACTCACAGGTGAGATCGCATTTCAGCGTCCACGACGCGTTCGTATAGCCAACAGTCAGGGCCAGGTTCGGCACATCGCTGAACATGACGCCTTTATATGTCAGCGTCTTTGAGAACTCGACGGGCTCCCCATCGACCGTTACCTCGAGACCACCAAGGAGTTGCAGATTGAGACCCGTAGCTGTCACAACGAGCCCGGCCTCAAGCGTTTTTCCCGAACGCAGACGGATGCCCCGCTCGGTGAAGGTCTCGATATGGTCGGTCACAACCGAAACCTGACCGGCCTTGATCGCTTTGAACAGGTCACTGTCCGGGATCAGGCACAGGCGCTGCTGCCAGGGGTTGTAGTGGGGTGTGAAATGCTGCTCGACATCATAATCAGGCCCCAGCGCCGCGCGAACCTGGCGCAAGAGAAACGCCTTGGCGCGCTCTGGGGAGTAGCGACAGAACCAGAAGAAGTAGGCTCCGATAAGCACATTTTTCCACCGAATCAGGCGATAGACGAGGGCATTCGGAAGAAAACGGCGCAGCGCATTGGCGAGAGAGTCCTTAGACGGCAGGGAGAGAATATAGCTGGGCGAGCGTTGCAGCATCGTGACATGGGCCGCCTGCTTGGCCAGTTCGGGAACGAGCGTCACCGCAGTCGCTCCGCTGCCGATGACGATGACGCGCTTGTCCGCGTACTCGATATCGTCGGTCCATTGCTGCGGATGCACGATTCGGCCTCGAAAGTGCTCGGTTCCGGCAAAATCCGGTGTATAGCCTGCGTCGTAGTTGTAGTACCCGCTGCACATGAAGAGGAAGTTGCAGGTGAAGCGCCAGCGCTCCTTCGTGTCGGTCCGTTCGGCTTCGACCGTCCAACGTGCGTCCGCTGTGGACCAAGAGGCTTGCTTGACGTGATAACCAAAACGAATATTACGATCGATCCCGAATTCCCGAGCGGTCTCGTTGACATAGCGAAGGATGGCAGGCCCATCGGCGATGGCCTTTGGGTCGGTCCAGGGCCGGAACGGATACCCCAACGTATACATATCCGAATCCGAGCGGATACCGGGATAGCGGAACAGGTCCCAGGTGCCTCCGATGGTATCGCGGCGTTCGAGAATGGCGTACGTCCGGCCCGGACAGGTAGTCTGTAGATGATAGCCGGCGGCAATCCCGGAGATTCCCGCGCCGACGACCAGGACATCGAAATGTTCTGTGCTCATAGTTCCTCAATTTGGATGTTCGCTCAGAAATCTCTCTCAACCTTTACAAATACGCCAGGTTTCTTGCCTCGACAGGAATGACGGCAGGGGTCAGTCCAAGTTCGCGCCGGACGACGTTGACGCCTTGGACGAGCGCGACCATCTTATAGAAGGCGTGCTTGCGGGAAATGCCCTGGCGTCCAAACCCGCAGTCGGTGCTGAGAATTAAGCGTTCGGGTTCAACAATTTTCAGGGCCTGGCGTACGGACTCGGCAATCTCTTCCGCTGTTTCGACTTGCAGGGTGCGATGCGAGACGACACCAATAGCGATTTTCTTGTCCTTACCGATAGCAGCGGCAACATCGGCGAGTTCGGCAAAATTGTTGAACTTCATCTCAAAGGTCACCACGTCTACCTCAAGTTGATCGAGATACGGCAAAACGGGCTTATAGCGTGCGCCGTAGCCGAGGTTCTGGGCAAACGGGTTCCCCCAACAGGTGTGGCACCACACTTCGGTTTTGTCGCGCAGCCCGGCGACTTCCCGGTTAAAGGCCTTCACGTAGACCTCAGGTGGGATTTCCCAGTCAATATCTTCTACGAAGTGGAAACACGGCTCTTCGACCTGGACAATGGGACAGCCGGCATCGGCCAGTTTATGGTATTCGCCATTAACGGCCTGGGAGAGGGCCATGATCGTTTCTTGGCGGTCCCGGTAATGCTCGTTAATCACGAGCATATCGACAACCTGGGCCGAGCAGGCCCCAAATTTAACCGGCTGTTCGGCCAGCCCCTGAGCGGTTTTCCAGGCGATATCGTACTCGAGGCTGCCGGCGCTCACCGGCCCCGTGACTGTGGGTGGTAAGCGGGTCACCATAATCTCATGAAAAATATCTCCAGGTTGGAGTTCTCGCGGAGAGCCGCCGAACGGGAGGGAGCGCAACGCACCGGGCGACAGGCCCTCCACCCGATCAAAGATATAGCCAAACCACGCCCGCCCGCCGATATCCCGATCAAAGCGCATATCGCCATCCGTCATGATATCGATCCCGGCCCGGCGTTGATCGCTGATACAACTGGCAACCGCATCAATATACTGCTCGTGAAACTGATAATCGCCCAACAAGGCTGAGGACATCGAGCGGCCGGCAAGGTTGAGCGTAAACCATTCGGGTCGTGGCAAAGAGCCGGTGATCGTCGTGGCAAGTGGACGATTGAGCGTGGCAACGAACATGGCTGGCCTCCCTATCTGTCGTGTGCTTCAGCGCACCTCTGTGCACCATTCCCCCGCGTAGCATGTGACCTGCAAACTTCATAGCTATGGGAAGTCGCATATCCACTTCCGTTCCTGATTCACTAAAAAGATGCTCATCCTGGCCGAACGTTCTAAACGATGATGCCAGGCAGAGGGACTCTGGAAAGGAAACCATCCGCGGTCAGCATAGGAGCGTCAGCAAGCCGGGTAGCGGCAATAGAGAAAGCGTCGTAAGCATTCACGTGTTGACGGCGTCGTCAGACTGCTCGCATTAACTTGGCATTTAGGGAGAAGCCGGCCGTTGATAGACGGTACGTCCATTCAAAATAACAGCCTGAATATGCGACGTATATTCAAACGGATTACCGTCAAACAAGACGAGGTCGGCATCTTTCCCTATATCGAGTGACCCCACGATTTTGTCGATATTCAGGAGGCGGGCAGCGTCAATCGTGATGGAGCGCAGGGCTCGCTCAAACCCCAATCCGTTGACCATCGCAATCGCAGCTTCAAACAAGACAAGACGGGTTTTGGGCATATAAGCCTCAACGCCGGATTGGAGCGCAATGGCTATCCCTGCATCAGCCAACAGGGCCGCATTCTCCAAGGATGTATTGGCTGTTTCCGGACTCCTGATACGTTGCATGGTCGGATGGACAATGACGGGGATACCTGCCTGTAGAATCTCAGGCGCAACCAGATAGCCCTCGGTTGCCGCGTCGAGGATGATCGTAAGGTTAAACTCTTGAGCTATTCGCAGTGCAGTGAGGATGTCGTCTTCACGATGCGCGGTAATGAGGACAGGAAACTGACCCTGAACAACTGCGGCGAGCGCCTCTTTTTTTAAGTCTCGATCTGGAGCCTTCTTCTTTTTCTTTTCTGGCTTTTCTACTGTATCCGTTTCCTGTGTCTTATACTCTTGCCATTGTGTGACATAAATCCGAGCATCTGTCAGAGCTTGGCGGATAAAAGCTGCCGTACCCATACGTGTCATTGGTGTGTGTTTCCGCTTTCCATAGACCTTCTTGGGGGATTCGCCAAGAGTAAAAATCATGGCTGAGGGAAACCGGATGGTCATTGCTTCAACCGTCGTGCCCGCGGTCTTGAAAATTCCGGCCTGTCCACCTATGGGATTTCCATGACCCGGTCCCGCTTGAATGACTGTCACGCCGTGCCGAAGCAGATAGGCGAGCAACGGATCTGCCGGATTAAATCCATCAATCGCTCGGAGTTCAGCTTGGTTGGGGGCGGTGGTTTCGTCCTGGTCTTGATCGGCTAACACGTTATGCCAGCCCGAGAGGCCTACGACGGAGTGAGCATCAATAAAACCAGGAGTGATAACTTCTGCGGCGAAGCGTTCAGCCTCGCTCGGAATCATTACCTCAGCCACCGGTCCAACCTGGGCAATGCGTCCGTCTTGTATGAGAATGACCCCATCCTGAATTGTTCCGGCCTGTGAAACAGTGTGGATCGTTTTTCCTGAGACTGCAATCGTCTGCGCTCGTACAGGGAGGCAGAAGCAACTGCAAAAAAAGATGCCGGCCAAGAGAGTTTGCAAACCCCAAGCGTTGCTCCGATTTTTCTTTCCGACCCCAATCATTCCGTTTCGCCTTGTCCGGGATAGCGATCTCTTACCGCGAAACCACCAGTCGCATACCGAATATCCTCTGAACGGCTTCTGTCAAAGACCTTTTCGCCTTCGATGTACGTTTCAAGCACTTGGGAGTACACGCTGAAGGGCGGACCGGACAGGATCACCAAGTCTGCGTCTTTCCCGACTTCCAGTGAGCCGACCCTGTCTTGTAAATCAAGCATTTCTGCTGCGTCGATAGTTAAGGCCCGCAGTGCTCCATGCTCACTCATACCGGCACGAACAGCCAGAGCCGCTGTCCGTAAGAAAAAGCGTGAGTCGGTAATGGGATCATCCGTGTGGAAAGCAACCTTGACTCCGGACTGTTCTAAGACGGCTGCGTTACGGAGGGCCATCTCCACGGCTTCAGGCTTGCCGCCAGGAGCATCTAAAACGATGATCGAGCATGGGATATTTCGGCGGGCGATTTCATCCGCCACCTTATACCCTTCGCTTACGTGTTGGAGTACCAGCCGAAACTGAAACTCCTCTGCCAGACGAATGGCAGTCATGATGTCATCTGAACGATGAGTATGGAAATGCACGACTCGTTTGCCTTCCAGTATCTCAATGACTGGATCAAGACCGATATTCGGATCAGGCGGCGTCGCCTTCCCGTCTTTTTCCTTTTGCTCGTGATAGAGAGTCCACTCCTTCTGGTAATTCTGGGCTTGAACAAAAAGTTGTCGTTGGAGCGCGGCTACGCCCATGCGTGTGGACGGTGCTTGCTGTCGTGCCCCATAGATGCGTTTTGGGTTTTCGCCATTGGCCATTTTCATGCCGCCTTGTACGCCCTCTTTATGGATGAGCATGTCTTCAATCGTACGGCCTCGGAGTTTTACATAGGCTGTTTGGCCACCAACCACATTCCCGCTGCCGGGCATAATATTTGCCGTCGTAATACCACCCGCTTGGGCCATGCGGATGCCTGGGTCGGACGGATAAATCGCGTCCAGCGCGCGAACCCTGCTCTGAACTGGACCTGTTGTTTCATTCGTATCTGCGTTGGCTGGTACACGCGGGCGAGAGGAGACACCAAGATGGGAATGTGTATCCACTAGACCAGGCAAAATAACTTTGCCACTGACATCATGTATGACCGTATCGTCTGGAATTGAGACATCAGGAAGCGGGCCGACCGCGGCAAGCTTTCCGTCTCGGATAATGAGCGTACCGTTGGGTATGACCCCGTGTGTAATAGTGTGCAGAGTAGCTCCAGTGAGAGCGAAAGAAGACGCTGGCTGCTCCTGAGCTAAAACCCTGCCTGGGGGAACGCCTATACTGATCAGACTGAGCCAGACGAGACAACGAATGAGAATCCTTTGCACTTGCCCTCCTGATTTGTTTTGTCGAGGAGTCTCTCATCTGCCCAACACAGACAAGTGTGAAGTACTACATACCGGGAGCCTGTCCGGGAAAACAGAGGGTTGGTTTCGCAGGTCGATACGGAACATATGCTTTGTTGCAGACAAGACTTATTGAAAGCCACCAGGATAATGACAGTATTCTCTCCAAGTTGGGTAACGAAGGGGACCGAGCGTTAGTCTCTCTCCAGCCACTGATTAAACCGGGGCGAGCGTTTTTCCTGAAACGCCCGCATGCCTTCTTCGGCATCGGGATGATGGTCCGAGACTGCGGTTTTCGAGGCAATCTCGTCCAGGGACTGGGCAAAGGTCATCTCGGCCGCATTATAGAGAGAGCGTTTGAGCATCCGCATGGCGACCTGTGGGCCGTTGGCGAGTTCACGGGCGAGGTCCAGCGTTCGGTCCATGAGTTCGGCTGGCGGCATAACTTCATGCACCAGTCCGAGGTCCAATGCCTCCTGGGCCGACACAATCCGTTTCCGCATGAGGAAATCCATGGTTTTTCCTACGCCCATTAATTGTGTGAGCAGAAACTGGCCGCCTTCGTCGGGTAAGAGTCCGAAACGAAGCGTAGCGCTGCCCATACGAGCCTCTTCGGATGCAATACGGAAATCACACGCCAGGGCGAGCGAGAAGCCGGTTTGAATCGCCACACCGTTCAGCGCGGCAATGGTCAATTTGTCCAGATTTCTGACCGCCTGATTGAGCGGCTGCGAGAGATTCCGCAAGCCGTTATACGTCCCCGTCGGGTTGTGATGACCGCCCGGAATATCAGGTACCCGCGCCTGCCCGGTATGCTGTCCGACCGGACGACCCGTAATATCGTCGCCCGCGGAAAAGGCGCGTCCCGAGCCGGTAAATACGACCACACGGACCGCGTCATCCATCTGGGCCTGAATGAGGGTTTCAACCAGGTCGCGCTTCAGGTGATGCGTCATCCCGTTCAGGCGCTCGGGCTGGTTAAAGGTAATCAGGGTAATGCCTGGGTCCTGCATCGAAACGGCGAAGCCACGAAAGTTACCTGTTTGCATAGTGTATCCTCCTTATTCGGTGTCCGGTGTTTCCCACTCCTTGGCGCGGTTCACGGCTTTTGCCCAGCCGACCTTGAGTTCCTCCCGACGTTCTGGTGACAGGTCAGGCTCAAAAACGCGATCAATCTGCCACTGGCTCGCAATCTCGCTTGGATCTTTCCAATAGCCGACCGCCAAGCCGGCCAAATAGGCGACCCCCAGCGCGGTTGTCTCTGCAATTTTCGGACGAACCACCGGCACGCCGAGGATGTCGGATTGAAACTGCATCAGCAGATTATTCATACTTGCGCCGCCATCAACGCGAAGCTGGGTGAGTTGCAAGCCCGCATCTGCCTCCATGGCTGTCAGGACATCCATGGACTGGTAGGCAATGCTTTCCAGTGCGGCTCGGGCAATATGGGCTGCGGTCGAGCCGCGCGTCAAACCGAAGAGTGAGCCGCGCGCGTAGGGGTCCCAATACGGAGCGCCCAGGCCGGAGAAGGCCGGCACGAGATAGACCCCACCCGTGTCCGGAACGCTGGCCGCCAAGGTCTCGACCTCTGCCGATGACTTGAGAATGCCCAACCCATCGCGCAGCCACTGCACGACGGCGCCTGCTATAAAGACGCTGCCTTCCAGCGCATACTGGGTGCGGCCATCGAAACGCCACGCCGCGGTAGTAAGCAGATTGTTCCGAGAGGCAATGGGCTGCTCACCGGTATGCATAAGCATGAAGCAGCCCGTGCCATACGTATTTTTCACCATGCCGGGTGTCGTACATATCTGGCCAAATAACGCCGCGTGCTGATCGCCGGCCATCCCACTCATCGGTACGGCCGTGTCGATGAGGTCGGTTGACGTGTCCGCGTAGACTTCGCTGGAGCTGCGCACCTCGGGGAGGAGCTGGCGAGGGATATGGAGGACATCGAGTAATTCCTGATCCCATTCTCCCGTTTGGATATTCAACAACAGGGTACGCGAAGCGTTGGTGACGTCGGTGATATGCTTCTTCCCCTGAGTCAGTTGCCAGACGAGCCAGGTATCAACGGTCCCAAAGGCCAGCCGGCCGGCCTCGGCCTTGGAGCGTGCGCCCGGAATAGTATCCAGGAGCCAGCGGATTTTCGTTCCCGAGAAATACGGGTCGATAACCAGGCCGGTCTTGTCTCGAAAAAAGGTCTCCAGGCCCTGTTGCTTGAGCGTGTCGCACAGCGGGGCGGTGCGACGGTCTTGCCAGACAATCGCATTATAGATCGGCTGGCCCGTTTCTCGGTCCCAGATGAGGGTGGTCTCACGCTGATTGGTAATACCTAGGGCGCCGACATCGGTGCTCGACAGCCCCGCCTGGGCCAGAACTTCGGTCACGGCCGTGGCCTGTGACGACCAGATTTCATTGGCGTCCTGTTCCACCCAACCGGACTGAGGAAATAGCGGAGTCAATGCTTTCTGCGCACTCCCGCGTATCGCGCCTGCCTGATCAAAGAGAATAGCGCGGGAGCTGGTTGTGCCTTGATCAAGGGCAAGGATATAGTGAGCGCGGTGCACGGGCATCCCTTATGCAAGTCAGCATTGCCATTGGGCGTCTTTCTACCATGCCGCTCAGACCGCTGGCAACGCGAGAACCTCGTATGCCCCGCCCGCTCAGGTTCGTCCGGGGCTTCTCGGGCACCGCTCTTTCCCCGCTCTTTCCTCGTCAAGCCGGCCTCGCTATTCCCGCCCGTTTTCGGCTGTGATACAGCGGGAAGCCGTATGCCATCAGACTTTATACGGGGGATAAAAATGGGCGCTGGCTGTCTGGTTGGCGCCGGCGCTCTTCTGCTCCTGCTATTGTTTGGTATGGCCATGTGTGCGGGACATTTTGAGGAGCAGATGCTCGAAGAATTGAAGGAGCAGCTAGAAGAGTTACAGCCCCGGGAGATGCCGGACACGGATTCTGTCCAGCATTTGTGTACGCCAAACCGCGTAGCGCTGGCTTTACGAACAGGAGGAACGCCATGTCTCAAGACCATCCATTCGTCCACACCATAAAGCAGTATTATCACGGCTGTAGTACGGCAGACGCGGAACTCATGAAATCGACCTTTACCGCCGACGTTGTCCATTACTTTACGCATCACGCCCCCATCCGCGGTGCACAAGCACTTGCGACCTATTGGGCCAAGATGCAGCCACGCATTCGGGCGACGTGGACCTGTGACCATGCGATTGTCCAAGGGGATGAGTGCGTGATCGAATGGACGATGACCTGGACGCCGCCAACCGGCACAGTCGAGGCCATGCGTGGGGCGGAGTGGTATGTTTTTCGCGAGGATAAAATCGCGGAGATTCGCGCCTACTATATCAACCGTCACCTGCCCTACGAACAGCCCAATTTTGAATTGGAGGGTTTCCCGTACGCCGAGCGGGAGTATACGTCCCTGCCTGATTCGTAAACGGCCAGACGACCGCGGCCCTTATCCATCCGGAAAGGCGCGCTCAATGGCTGCTCGGACTGCTGCCTTTGCCTCGTGTGCCAGAAAACTCCCGTGAGCGCTCAGGAGCGCATCGAAGTCCTGGGTTAACAGCCGCTCGAATTCCCGCTTGAGCGATGCATCCGCAGGTGTCATCCGCTTCAGCCAAACGGGGCCGACCAGAGTGGTTTTTGGAAAGCCCAACAAAGGTAAAATCAGACGGGCCGGAAGATTATTGTGCTTATAATCCCCGTAGTGCTGGAGCGCGTCACAGGTGAGGAGCAAGCCGCTCCCGCGTTGCAGCACGAGCGCCGCCTCAGGCTGCACCGTGTCATTGAAACAGAACAACTCCGCATCCGGGAAGGGGAGCGGGCCGTCGGGCTGCATTTCGACATCAATAGTAGGTTGAGTATAGATGCTACCACCAGGTTGGCACCAGAATGCTGCCTGAAACGTGTTGACGTAATACGGATCATCGATGCCATGCATCGGGCCGAGACGCATGACGTGTTTGATTGTCCCGAGCGTCTGGAGGTTCTCTTCCTCGGCAGCATGTAACCGGACCGGGTTTACCAGAGTCAGCTCACTGTCGTGACGAATGACGGCCATGTTACGTGAGATCCGTAGAAGGGCATTCATTTTGAGACTACCCCGGACCATGAAAACGTCTTGGGCAATCTCCTCAATCGGATCATGCGGATAGGCCGGATGGTAGACGGAATGCGATGCCGAGTCGCTCATAGCGGACTTCTCCAAAGAATTTTTACTTGCCTGAGGGGCGGGCAGATCAAAAGCCAGCTATCAGATAACAGTCCGGCACGCTATCGGTTGGTGACGACCAGAGTCAGACGAACCTCACGCCCCCATATCCTCAAAGACTCTGCGTTTCCGTGCATCGAACAGGAAGGGCCGGTTTCCTCGATGAGAAAATCCGTTGACAACCCAAGTGCTATTGCATAGGATCACGAACAGTGATGTTGGCTGGCTTCCTCTTCTTTCTGCTCGGCCTCACCTGTCTGGTTGGCTTCTTTGCCGTCCGAGAGAGTCGGAAATCAGAAGAGGACTATTTTCTGGCCAGCCAGACCATCTCTCCCTACAGCCTGGCCTTTTCCAGCAGCGCCAGTAAATACAGTGGGTTTATTTTTGCCGGTTTCATGGGGGCGGCCTATCTCAACGGGACCATGGTCATCTGGCTGGGCCTGGGCCTGCTGTTGGGCCATTTTCTCGTCTATGCCCTGACCGTCTACCGCTTGCAGTATATGAACAGCGGCGGCTGGGCTCTGAGCATCGGCGAGCTGCTCACCTTCTGGAACGGAGAAAATCGCGTCCTGCTGCGCCGCTTTATCGGTCTCCTAACCCTGTTTTTTCTCAGCTTCTACGCCGCTGCCCAACTGAAGGCGGGCGGCATGGCTCTCGAAGTGGCTCTCGGGCAACCGCTGTACGTCGGTATTCTGCTGAGTACGGCCATTATTCTCTTCTATTGTTGGGCCGGGGGCATCCGGGCTTCCATCTGGACGGACAGCGCCCAGATCATCATGATGACGCTGAGCCTGCTCCTTATCCTGGTCATGGCCGTGGTCAAGGAAGGCGGGGTGGCCAACCTGGTGGCCAGCTTTCACGCGACCGCGCCGGGCACCGACCTGATCCCTCAGAATCTCTCCATTGGCGGCTATACCGGCTGGATGCTCTTCTGCTTTGGCTCCTTGGGTTTTGGCCTATGCGTCCTCGGCCAGCCTCACATCCTCATTCGCGCCATGGCTTTGAAAAACGCCCAGGACACCAAAAAATTCATTATCGCCAACTACACCTTTGAAGCGCTCTTTATTATCCTGTTCACGCTGGTGGGACTGAGCACCCGTGTGATCCTGCAAGACATGAGCGCTTTCGAGCCCGAATTGGCCCTGTTTTTGTCAGCGAAAGAGATGCTGCCTCCGCTGGCCGTGGGCTTTGTGCTGGCGGGTGCCTTTTCTTCCACCCTGTCCACCGCCGACTCGCAAATCCTGAGCTGTTCGGCCTCCCTGATGCGCGACCTGCCCGAACCGCCGAAGCAATCTCTCTTTCAGGCCAAGGCGGGTACGGTCGGCGTAGCTTGTGCGGCGACGCTCCTGGCCCTGTTTGCCGAACAGAATATCTTTTCGCTGGTCGCCTTTGCGTATGCGGGCCTGGGCGCGTCCATTGGCAGCGTGCTGGTTCTGCGCCTTCTCAATGACAGTATCTCCGAATGGGGCGCTTTCCTCGTCGCCCTGGTTGGTGGGACAACCGTTGTCGCCTGGAATATGCTGGGCCTGAACTCGTATATCAACGAGAGCGTCCCCGGCTTCAGCGCCGCCCTCCTCGTCTACCTCAGCCTCAAGGGCGTCTCAAAACTGAAAACCGCCTAAGACGCGGGGAGCTCAAGTTTACGCCTGTTTTTCCGCGGCCGGCGGCCAAGGGCGAATTCCGGCGCACGGAGGCCCGACTCTCCCTTGGTGAGGTCGGGTGGGGTGAAATAGCCCAGGGCGTAACTCATCATGGTATAGCCGAGGAGTTCCTGGAGGGTGGGGTCCAAATCCTTGGCGATCTCCGGCGGGCAGGAGAGATACTGATTTTCTTCCTGCCGCAACCAGCCGAGCGAATAGGTGATATTCAGTCCGACCCGGTCGGCCGCGCTGCTATTTGCCCCACCGGCGTGCAAAACGGTCCCGGAATACACCAGAACCGAGCCCCGTGGCATTTCCGCATAGCTGATTTCTTCCGCTTTGGCCTCGCGGCCCTTGGGCCAGGCCGGGCTGCCCAGCACGACCTGGGTGGCACCGTTCTCATAGGTGAAGTCCGTCAGCGCCCACAGCGTACTGAGCTGGGGCTCAACCCCCTGCAAATAATCGCCCCAGACCAGACGATCACGGTGCAAGGGCTGTTTCTTTTGTCCGGGCATCAGGCGGATAACCTGGGTCAGATGGAGCTGGTAGCGGTTGCAGTTGGGTAGGAGGAATGCGTCGCAGGTCTCAAGGATGCTGGGGTGTATGACGAGGGCACGACAGGCCGGAGAACGCGCCACCAGAGCGCCCGTGCGCGTGGTCTGATAGCCGGCAAAGTCATCCCGGCTGTTGGGGGTGGCCTCGATATGTGGCATCAAATCATCGAGGGTCGCCTGCACTTGGCTCTCATCGATGAGATTTTCAACGATAGCCGCGCCATCACGCTCAATGGCACTGGTGAGGTCTTTTGCTGCCGCGGTTGCGGATAGCCGCGTGAGTTCGCCCATGATCGTCCTCCTTATGCGTCAGGCTGAATGGGATACAGCCGCAAGGCGTTATCCCACATGATCTTGCGCTTACTGTCATCTGACACGCCCGGCAAGGCCATCATCTCCTTGACCGCCCAGGCGTACTGCCGGCCCTCGGGATGGGCGAAGTCGGTTGCGGTGACGATATTATTATCTCCGATGGCGTCAATGACTTGCCGAATACCGGGATCGTCAGGATCAGCCGAGATATAGCACTGGCGTTTGAAATACTCGACCGGCGGCATGCTGAGCCCCTCAATGGCAAGGCCGCGAAAGCCGCCCTGTACGCCGGCGCCCAAGCGGTCAAGCCAAAACGCGGCCCAGCCTGCGCCAGACTCCAGATGCACGACGCGCAGCCGAGGGTGACGTTCCAGTACCCCACCCATGATCAGGGCGGTGCTGGCCAGCATATTCCCAATCGTAAAGGCCACGGTTGTCTGGGCGGAGCGTAATCGGGGGAGATAATAGTACAGCATCTCATCTGCGGCTGTACCGTTTCCGGTATGAACGGCGAGCGGCACGTCCAGTTCCTCAAGCGTCTCCCACAGTGGCTCATAAAACTCGTCATATAAGCGATGCTCACATACCGGAACGGGGTTAATATGAACCGCCTTGAAGTGAAACTCCGTGACGCATCGGCGGACTTCCCGGGCGGCCTCCTGCGCATCGCGCAGGTCGATGGAAGCGGCCCCGAACACCCGTCCCCCGGCAGCCGCGCAAAAGTCGGCCAGCCAGTTGTTATACGCCCGACGATAGGCCGCAGCCGTATCGGCCGCCAAATTTGGAACCGTTACCGAGAGGAGACCGTTGGTGGGATAGACGACCATATAGTCGATGCCGACCCGCTGCATGACCTCCGGGTAGATCTCTGGCGGGAAGTCCTGCTTGGCGTATTGAGCATAGGCTTCGTCATTCCCCGGTAGAAAAACGCGTTCGCCAGCCTCCTGCGCTCCGCTATGCGGTTTTCCATCGGCCTGGGTGGGGTCCCGCAGCGGGTCGCGCCCGAACGGCATCAGATATTCACCCCCATCCGGGTTGGGAATCCTGACCTCAAAGCCGAAGCCGAGCGGTTCCCCCCGGTAATTGGCCCACGCCTTGGGCATGGCTGAGCGATATCTGGCATCCAGATACTTCTCGAACATATCTTCGGGTTCGATAATATGGGCATCGCTATCAATGAATCCGTGTCCGTTTGGCATGGTGTATTTCCCTCCCTTATGCAAAATGCGGTAAGACATCCGTACCGAATCGCTCAATACACCGCATAGTCTCTGCATGGCTAGGGCCGCTCGGGCAGCGTAGCATGAGAATCATATACTGGCACCCAGTTGCGTGCTCGTAGCGTTTGAGTTCGGTCACGACCTGCTCCGGCGTGCCGTAGATCAATCGGTTCGGTGCGACCCGCTCGCATGTCCACTCGGCGTCCGCTGTGACCTCTTTCACCCAGGGTTCCCACTTAGCGTTAAATCGGCCCGAGGCGAAAAAGCCTAGCCGCAGATAGAAAAGGTGGTAGTCTTTGACGTGTGGCCACCAGGTTTGCTCAATCTCAACCTGGCTGTCGCCGACCCAGGCGTTCCGCAGCAGGGCAATTTCCACCCGTGGATTCCCCGCCTGCTGCGCCGCAGCCCGGTACATCTCGGACCAGGCCCGCATCACATCAAAGTTGTGGAGCGGGTCCGACAGCCACCCGTCGCCAATCCGGCCGGCGCGCGTGAGCGTGATGGTTGACATGGCGCCGATCCAAATCGGTGGCTGGCGTAGGGGACGAGGAGTAATAGTGACATCGTCAAAATTGAAATGCTGGCCGTGATGAGAAAATGTCTGACCGCTCCAGGCCTGTCTGAGAATCTCGACCGACTCGGTAAAGCGCGTTGCTGCGGCAGACAACGGAACCTCAAAGGCGTTGAATTCGTGCTCAACCAGACCCAAGCCCGCACCCAGGATAAAGCGGCCCTTGGCAATTGTGTCGATCACGGCAATTTGCTCGGCAACGTGCAGTGGATGGTACAGCGGGAGTTGGAGGATGCCCGTGCCAATCTGCGCGCGCTTGGTATGTGCCGTCAGCGCCGCGGCAAAGGTGAGGGGCGCGGGCATATAACCGTCCGGCATCTGGTGATGTTCCGGCAGGAGAAACAACTCAAAGCCGGCCTCTTCGGCCAGGGCCGCCTGAGCAAACACCTCGTCATAGAGCCGGGACAGGTGCTCCCCGTGGGGCGGGTCCTGGAGGGTGAAAATCAGTCCGAATTTCATGCTCCGCCCTGGGCCTGACACTCAGCCAGATAGCGCTTCAACACGTACAGGCCATCCGGTGTGAACGGCTCGGTCTGTGCCAGGTGCAGAATATCAGGCACGGCCATAAACGCGCCACTCTCGACTTCTTCTTCCTGCAGGACAATCTCACCATCGTACACGCACGAGAAGACCGCGCCCCACACCCGGTTACGCGCATCCTGATGATAGAACCGAAAGAGAGGCGTCAAGGGCACTCCTCGGACGCCCATCTCTTCTTCGACCTCGCGCACAGCGCCCTGTTCGTATTCTTCGCCCGCCAACACGACCCCGCCCGCGGCCGGGTCGTAATAACCGGGAAAGACATCCTTGGTCAGGGTCCGTTTCTGGACGTAGAGGTGGCCGCGCGAGTTAAAGACCAGCACATACGTGGCCCGATGAGGCAGGGCCTTGGCGCGCATTTCTCTCCGAGGAGCGGAGCCCACCACGGTATTGTTTTCATCAACGATGGCAACGATTTCCTCGGCAGCGCTCATGTGGACGAAACGATACTGAGGGGCTCGGAGAGTGTCAAGCGAAAGCACGCGGAGCAGGGACGCCCTATCCCTATCTGACCCTGTCGCACCGTCTGGTTGCCTTCATCTGTGTACAGGCGGTGTATTCCGGTTTTTCGAGGCTATCCCCGTAAAATTACGGAAGAAATGAGAAATCCGACTTTCTATACTTACCCTGCATTCTCTGCGTTGTATCATGAGTGAGGTACCAGTGATTTGTGTTCTCTCTACGGCCTCCTCGGGATCGAGGCGTCAGGAGAAACCGATGGCATACAGCCAGGTAGGAAGCGGATGGCGGGCAGGTTCCGGGCACGGGCTCGAGGGTGCGCCGCGTCCAGCCCGCGGCTCGGTCCGGTATGGCGCATATACCGTGAGCGTCCTCGCGCTGCTCATCTTGATATTGCCAAAGGAAGCGGCGTCATGAGCGACCAAGACGCCTTCGAGCGCATCCTGGCGTCGTTATACGCTGCCATGCTCGACGATGCCCTGTGGCCGGCCACCTCCGTCCTGATCGATGAGGCCTGCGGCATGCAGGGCAATGCTCTGGCGGTCGGCGAAGGTCCGAAGGACGACATCCGGGTCATCAGCGTTGGGCTTTACTACCGGGGGCAGCGCCATGAAGAACTGGAGCGCGAGTACCTTGAGCTTTACCACCCTATAGACGAACGTGTGCCACGCTTCAGGCAACTGCCCGACAGCCACCTCGTACACGTTACCGACCTGTACACCGAACAGGAGTTGAAGACCTCCCCCACCTACAACGAGATGATGTCTCGGGCTCGCGGCCAGGATGGCCTGCACGTGCGCTTGGTCGAGCCGGATGGCTCCCACATCGCTTGGGCTACCGCTGATCCCGTTACCCCAGATGGCTGGGAATTTACACAGACCATGCTGTTTAAAGGGCTGCTGCCCCACATCCGACAATTTGTCCGCGTCCGGCAGGCGCTGGCTGGCGCCGGAGCGCTAGATACGTCCGTGACCGAACTCCTCGACAACCCTCGAATTGGGGTCATCCACCTGGACCGGCGGGGACGGATTGTGGCGGCGAATGACCGGGCCCGGGCCATCCTGCTGCACGGCGACGCGTTGTCGGACCGGGGCGGGGTGCTGCGAGCCCGCCTGCCGGCCGACCGTACCCGTCTCGCGCGGCTAGTGGCCGACGCACTACCGACCTCTAAGGCCGTCGCCGTCAGTGGGTCTATGCTACTCCACCGGACGGCCATGTTGCAGCCGTTCGTGGTGCACGTCAAACCCGTGGGCGTCCCGCAGTTGGACTTTGGTGGGGCTCGGTCCGTTGCCGTCCTGGTGCTGATTACCGAGCCGGGGCACGTGTCCCGCATCGATCCCGGCCTGGTGGCTACGACCCTGGGACTGACACCGATGGAGAGCCAGGTAGCCGCTTGGTTGGCGGAAGGTAAAACCGTACGCGACATTGCCGAGGCGACGGGATGCAAAGAAAGTTCTATCCATTGGCACCTGCGGCAGATCTACGACAAGCAGGGTATCTCCCGGCAGGTGGACTTGGTGCGGCTGGTGCTGTCTATCGCCGAGTTCGCCTGACCGTGCGTGGGTCTCCGGGGGTGCCCCCGCCCCTCTGGCCGTCCGCCTCCCTCCCCACGTTGATCTACCCACCTTACGGTTTGCCTCCATCCACATACCAGTAGTGCATTACGGATTTGTGAACCCATCCCCGTAAAATTAGTGGGGAAATGAAAGCCCTGATGTATTATCTATGCGCTGTATTATGAGCGTCAGATCAGGGGAGTCGGTGGCATACAATCAGGTAGGAAGCGGATGGCAGGGCTCAGCCCACGGCTTAGTATGGCGCGGCGCATGTACCGCGAGTGCCTCTGTACCGTTCATCCTAGTATGGCTGCAGGAAGTGGCGTCATGAGCGACCAAGACGCCTTCGAGGGCATCCTGGTGTCGTTGTACGACGCCATGCTTGACCCGGCTCAGTGGCAGGAAACCTCGGCCCTGATTGATGAGGCCTGCGGCACGAAGGGTAATGCCTTGGGGATCGGTGAGGGCCCGAAGGATGACATTCGGGTCATCTCCGCGGGGCTCTACTACGGGGGGCAGCGCTGCGAAGACCTGGAACGCGAATACCTCGACGTTTACCACCCCATAGACGAATGCGTGCCGCGTTTTCGGCAACTGCCCGACAGCCACTTGGCGCACACCACCGATCTGTACACGGCCGAGGAGTTAAAGACCTCCCCTACCTACAACGAACTACTGCACCGGGCCAGCGCTCAGGACAGCTTGCATGTGCGGCTAGACGGGCCGGACGGCTCCTACATCGCCTGGGCCATCGCTGACCCCGTCTCCCCGGGTGGCTGGGGGTTCTCACAGATCATGACGATCAAAGGGCTGCTACCTCATATCCGGCAATTTGTCCGCGTCCAGCAGGCACTGGCCAAAACCGAGGCCCTAGGCACATCCGTGACCGACCTGCTTGACAACCCCAGGGTCGGCGTCATCCACCTGGACCGGCGTGGCCAGATCGTGGCAGTGAACGACTGTGCCCGTACCATCCTGCTACACGGCGACGCGCTGTCGGACCGTGGTGGGGTGCTGCGCGCTCGCGTACCGGACGACCACGTCCGTCTTGAGCGGCTAGTGGCCGCTGCACTACCGACCTCCAGTGCCGTCGCCGTCAGTGGGTCGATGCTACTCCGCCGGGCGACCATGTTGCCGCCGTTCGTAGTACACATCAAACCCGTGGTCGCTCCGCAGATGGACTTCGGAGCCCGACGCGTCGCCGCGCTCGTGCTGCTTGTCGAGCCGGGGCGACAATCCCGTATCGATCCCAGTCTGGTGGCCGAGACCCTGGGTCTCACCCCGGCGGAGAGCCAAATAGCAGTCTGGTTGACGGAAGGTAAGACTGTACGCGAGATTGCTGTGGAGACGGGGCGGCAGGAACGCTCCATCCATTGGCACCTCCGGCAGATATACCACAAGCAGGGCCTCTTCCGGCAGGCGGACCTTGTGCGGCTGGTGCTGTCGCTCGCTGAGTTCGCCTGACCGTGCACATCTTCTGAGGCAGGCCCACTACCCAGTCACCCGTCTGACCCCCACGGAGACCTATCCGTCCCGCCTTGGAGCCCTCTTCTTTAACAATCCGGCAGCATCGGAAATTTTTTCTATTTTTTGCTCATCCCCGTAATTTTACAGGCGCAAAGCGAGGCGGGATTGAGTATATAAGCGCGCAACAAACGGTGGCACGAAGAATGTGACGCCCCTGGTTAGTAGGGCGAGGTTGCCGCGTTTCGGGAAGGAGGGGGGTAGTTTTTGTCAGCGAGAATTTCACGAGAAGAATCGGCTCAAAGGCGGCGCAGGGCCGTGATCGATGTGGCTCGAGAGTTGTTTGCCACGCAGGGGTATGAAGCAACCTCGACCGAAGAGATTGTCCGCCGCGTCGGGGTGAGCAGAGGCACGCTGTACCATCATTTTCGGGATAAGGCCGCGCTCTTTGCAGCGGTCCATCTGGAGCAGCGTATCGCCTTAGCCCATGCCATCAGTGAGCGCATCCAGGTCGCCGAGACCACTCCACGGCAGCAAGTCGTGCTCACGGTATGTCAGGCCTTTATTGACGAGGCCGTAGACCCGCGCGTGCAGCGCATTCTCTTTGTGGATGGACCAGCAATCCTGGACCAGCAGGTCCTCCGAGAATCCAAGCCTGCTCTCCTGCTTCTGCAGCAGATGTTCGAGCCGTTGATGGCCGAGGGGGTGATCGACCCGCTGCCGCTTGACCCGTTGATCCATCTGGTCTGGGCGATGTGCTTCGAGGCGGGGATCTATATTGCCCATGCCGAGGATAGTGCCGCCGCCCGACAGGAGATGGTGGGCTCACTGGAGCGCCTACTCTCCGGCCTGGAGCGGACCTAGCCTGGAGATTGCTCTCAGCTTCCTCATGTGGCGTCCGTTTGCCCCATACAACGATCCACGCTACACACCCCAGCATGGCTGCCGACGCGCTGGTGATCTTTGCCAAATGGCCGCTGCCCGGACAGGTCAAGACACGCCTCTGCCCGCCGCTCCGGCCCGACCAGGCTGCGGAACTGGCGCGTTGCTTTCTCCTCGATACGGTTGAGCGAGTGTCACGGCTCGAAGAGGTGCAGGTCTGGGTCGCCTTTACCCCGGCTGATAGCGAGGCCCGCTTTCGTGCGCTGCTGCCTGCCTCCGTCCGCTACCTGCCGCAGCGGGGTACTGATCTTGGTGAGCGTGAGCTGAATATCTTTGTTGATCTGTTCGAGAAAAAAGCGACGCGAGTAGCAATCATGGGGAGCGATATTCCCTCCGTACCGCTCGCCTATCTCCGCTCAGCCTTCCACCTGTTGAAGAGCCCGGGCTGTGATGCCGTCCTCGGACCGAGTCGTGACGGCGGCTATTACTGCATCGGTGCGCAGGCTGGACGGGCAGGGCTGCCGGCACTGTTTGAGCATATCGAGTGGAGTACGGAAAAGGTCATGCAGCAGACCTTGAGACAGGCCCGCTTACATAACCTGAATGTACGTCTGATCCCGCGCTGGTACGACGTGGATACCGTGGAGGATATGCGGAAACTGGCAGAGCAGTTAAAGAAAACACCGGATGAAGAGGATACCCCACGAACTCGGAATTTTCTCAACCGGCTCTAGGATGCCAACTTTGCGGTATCCGTCCCTATTAACTCCCCCAGTTCGTGTTTTAGTCGCGCGAATACCCCGACGCCTTCCTTGACGACCGCCGAGCCGACCTGAATGGCCTTCACGCCCTGTTGGAGAATAGCGAGCGCCTGCGTGCCGGTTGATACACCACCCACGCCGATCACATCGAGTTTTCCCTCCGCTGCCTCAAGAACGGCCTGGGCCTGAGACGGACCGCTGTTCGCGCTGGTATTGTGACACATGACAACGGGAATATCGTTCCGGACCAAGGTGTGTACGACATCCGAAAGTGTAAGTGGAACCGTAGCCGGGAGCTTGATGGCAAGCGGGGCGGCAATCTGTCTGCGGAGCGCTGAAACGACCTCGTCCAAGCGTTCGATAGACTGAAACGGATTCACATGGATATGCACATGCGGATCGTTCAGATTCATCTCAATCAGGTCCGCACCGGCTTGCGTCAGTGTCTGCGCAACCTGAACGAACTCTTCGATGGTAAGCCCGGCAACACTGGCAATCACCGGCTTGTTCCACTGACGCAGTTCTGGAATGACCTTAGCGTAGTAGTCGGTTCCGGGGTTTTCCAGGCCACATTGCGCTCCAGGGTCAAGAAACGACGTTGGTGTAATCGACTTGGTGACAACAGCACCGCTTTCCGAATGGGCCTGGGCGAGCAACTCTGCTCGCGTGGTCGATAATGCACCGGCTGCATTCATCAAACTAAAAGGAAAATGAATATTGGCAATGATCGGAGTCGTGGGTGTCATGCTGCTACCCCTGGCTCAGCTCCGAACAGGCTCGGTATGCTGTTCCAACGCCTGGAGAATGAAATCTGCGGTTCCCGTCTCGCCCCACACGCTTGAGTCGAGTTGGAGATTATACCCGTCCGCGTCGCGCCAGTCCGCCTGGTAGCACTTGTGGACGTAATCTGTCCGCAGTTTATCCATCCCGGTGATGCGTCGCTTGGCCTCGTCCGTGGTGAGGCCCTCCACATTCATCACGCGCTCAATACGGGCATCGAGCGCGGCAAAAACAAAGACGTGGAGGGTCTTTGGTCTGTTGGCCAGAATGCAGTTCCCCCCGCGTCCGACAATAATAGCGCTACCCTCCTGCGCGACTTCTTCGATCAGCTTGCGGGTCAGGCGCGCGAGTTGGCTGTCTTTGAGACGCAGCGGCGGCGGAATGTTATACGCGCTTTCAAAACCGCCGACGCCAAAGGATTCGACGACGCGTTCGATAAACGAACCCACGCGTTCGTCTTTGGTTTCAATATAATCCTCAGAGACATGTTGTTGGGACGCAATGGTTCGGACAATTTCCTTGTCCCAGACTTTCCAGTTGAGGCGTTGGCCAAGGTCGCGAGCAATCAGGCTTCCCCCGCTGCCGTACTGGTGAGACAGCGTGAGCAGGGTGATGGGCGTATTCATAATGGGTCCTTCCTCGGAGTCTTCGCGGAAACTGATTATACGGGAGACTCCCAGGACTCGTATTCTAGGAGGACGTGAATAGACCTGTCAATTCTTATCGGGCGGGTGGTGAGGGTGCCAGTCTGGGATTCTTGGCAAACAGAAAGCAGAGACCACCCAGGAAACTGCACGCCGCCAAGACCCAAAAAGCCAGGATATAGTCTCCCCGAACATCACGCATCCAACCGGCAAAGGGTGGCGCGACAAGCATGAGGATATTCATCGGGACAGTAGACAGCCCGAGAATCCTGCCAAAAGAGGTTTGACCAAAGTAGTCGCCCCGAATCGCAACCGTGAGCGGATTCCGCCCACCGAATCCTATGCCAAAGAGGACGGCGAAGAGGACGAGCATAGGGGTCGAAGTCGAGAACGTCAGCACGACCACGCCGGCCGCCTGGAGAGAAGAAAAGATAAACAGGGCGATACGTTTGGGCATGCGATCGCCGACATAGCCGCCCACGAGCTGAAAAACCATGGAAACAGCGGTGTACACAGACACCAGCCAGGCCGTTGTCTGAACCGAAAAGCCCGCATCCTCCATCAGCAGTCCCAGGTGGGCCATAATGGCCAAGAGCACCATGGAGGTAAAACCGTGGCCAAAGGAGATGAGCCAAAAGGCAGGTGTTCTGAGTGCCTGAGCCGCGGTCAGGTCGGGACTGGGAGCAGGGCTGATATGCGGGGATGTCGCTGGACTACGTGCTTCGTCTCTTTGCCATATCGGCCCGCCATCGGGCAGCAGGCCAGAGTCCTGCGGTCGGTCACGGATGAGCCGCGTCAGCGGAACCGCAACAACAACGGTGAAGACCGCTAGCAACAGGGCAGTCGTCCGCCAGCCGAGACGCTCATAATCGGGATCAATGGCCCAGGCAATTGCCGGGACAAGGAATAATGCCCCCAAGCGACTGCCAACATTGGCCCAGCCGACTGCGCTTGCCCGGCGTCGGACAAACCAGTGGTTCAGCATCGTCATGATTGGCAGCCAGCCGCCAAATCCCTGTCCGACAGCCATGACGACATAGGCGGTGTAAAACATCCATAGACCCTCAACCTGACTCAACAACAGGAACCCGGTGGCAAGAAAAAAGAGACCCATGAGGACCATACGGCGTGTGCCGAGACGATCGGTCAGATACCCCTCGACCGGGCCCATGAGGCCGCCCTCAATACGGGTAAACGTCAGGGCCAGGCCGAGTTGGGTCCGACTCCAGCCAAACTCTCGTTCCAGGGCAACGGCCCACACACCCATAGCGTGAAACAGTGGGACATGGGCCAGCATCATGATGAAGCCGCTGAGTGCGACTAACCACCATCCGTAAAAGACACGCGGTTTTCGGTCTGAAGCGGGAGTCAAGGAAGGCGTATCCATACGATATGCTGCACTACGGGCACACTTGCTCGGTGCGCGAAGTGTCCAAGCCTATCGCGTTGGCACGCGTCTCAACAAGTGGAGTTCGTCTGAGTAGCGGTATCCCGTCTCGACGGCTCAACGACCTGTCGAGAGGGGAGTAGTATGAGCCTCACCCTAGCGTTTAAGCATGGAGGCGCTATAGTATTGGCGTGCTTATTGGGCTTGCTGCTGTTCTGTGCGGGTTCGTGTGGGGCATGATCCACGGCCAAGTCTGGCCGCAACTGAATATCCACTGGATGGCGAGGGCTGCTCGATCCCTCCAAGGAGTTCATAAACGCCCTAATCGTCGTCTGAAAGCCGTTCGTTCCACATCCTTTCGCGCTCCGCAGAAGTTTCTGGTCGCCCTCCTTGGAACTGTCGTCACCGGTGGACTTCTCGCTGTCCTTGCCGCCGACTGGTCTTTCCTGGTGCCGTACTTGCTTGGACTGTTCGCCGGTTTCTCTCCCGCTTTCATTCTCGCGTATTGGCGCGTGTCTGCCCTCGTTGGGGTAGTGTTGCTTGTTGGCGCGATAGGAATCCTGCTCTATGACGACGCGGACGATCTCGGCGAGCACGTCAGTGTGTCAGAGACGGCAAATGAGCAGAAGGCGTCCGATCAAGAGGCGAGCGCGCAGCCGGCCCGGTCTCCCTTACCTCCCCCGCCTTCTGTAAAAAAGGACGAAGCAGCTCTACAGGCCGAAGCAATCCCAAAGGAGGAAACAACCCCGAAAGATGTCGTTCTGCGGGGAATTCCCTTTGCTTTTAACGACCGAACGATTCGACCGGAATTCCTGTCGGAACTGAATGAGACGGTTCGTATTCTCAACGACAATCCGACACTGTCCGTCCTGATTGAGGGCTATGCTGACGCGGTTGGCTCCGAGTCGTTTAACCTGAGACTCTCCCGCGCTCGGGCGGAAGCGGTCCGAGACTATCTGGTAACGAGTGGGATTGCCGCCGACCGTCTTCGAGTCGTGGGGCGAGGAGAGATCGAACCCCTGGCTCCCAACGCCAGAGATGACGGTTCGGACAATCCGGAAGGCAGAGCCGTAAATCGTCGCGTCGAGCTCTCGGTTGAATAGGCGGTCTATGCTCCGCTGGGAGGGGCGATGGGAATCGTCTCCGCCAGCGTCGGCGTTCTTCCTGCTTCGTCCGAAAAACGTCCGGCGGCGACCACGTCGTCGTGAGAAAACGAAACCCATAAATTTTTCTGTCTGGCCTCGGCGTAGAGCCGTTTTTTCGCGGCAATCGTTGCTAACGGATCAGTGTCATACGCGGCGTTCCAGGCGAGACGCAGGTGCGCGGTCGTCGGCACAATATCGGCGAAGTGAATCAGGCCGGTTCCACCCGTTTCAACAATGACGCACTGGTGAGGGCTGGTATGGCCGCCTGAGACGGTTGTGCGAATGTGAGTGGTCAGCGTCGTATCACCGTTGATGAGATCAATGTTCGCAAGCGGCTCCAGGCATTCCGGGGCGTGTCGGTAGGCCGCGGCAAGACGTTCGTCCGGCGGATGGATTGCCAACTCCCACTCCGCTCGTTGTAGAACCACACGGGCGTTGGGAAAAGTCGGCGTGATCGTGCCGTCGTCCGCTTTATCAATGACGCCGCCCACATGATCAAAATGGAGATGGCTCAGTACGACGTGGGTCACGTCCTCCCTTGTGTAACCGAGAGCGCGAAGCTGGCCAGTCAGACCGCTTCCGCGCCGGGGCGTAAAAAATTGTTGCTCGCGTGCACTCAGCCGATTCCCGATGCCGGTGTCAACGACGATGAGCTCACTCTGAGTCACAATCAGCGGGCAGGTCAGACTCATGGTAATGCGCCCGCGCTCGTTGGGTTGCTTCTCTCGTTGCCAGATTTCACGCGGGACAATGCCGAACTGCGCGCCGCCGTCATCCCACCACAATCCGTCGTTCAAAAAGTGAATGGTGATATCACCGGCCTTCAGCATGGGGCCGACTATAACCGAGCCCCGGAGGGAAGACAAACTCTGTTTCAGTACTTCCATTTACACGGCTTTTGAGGCAGAAGAATACAAAGACCCGCCCAAAAAAAGGAAGGATGGTCGCATGCCGGGGGTACATGACCGTGGGGGCTGGCCTAATGCCGGACCCATCAACAAGGCGGAACATGAACTGTCGTTCTGGGAGAAGCGGACCGACGCACTCCTCGTGCTATTGAGTAGTGCGGACCGACGCGTCATCCGGGTGGATGAGTTGCGGCGGGCGATCGAGAGTCTGCCGCCCGAGGCATATGAAACCATGAGTTATTACGAACGCTGGATCAGCGCGATTGAAACCCTCCTGATTGAAAAGAACGTTCTCACCAAAGCTGAGATTGACCGCAAGGCTGAACAGATCGTGGAGCAGCGTAAAATCGAAACTGGGGAGTGAAGTCTGGCTTGAAAGGAGGAAGAGATGGGACGCCTCGATGGCAAAGTCGCATTCATTACCGGGGCGGGTTCGGGCATTGCCCGCTCTGCTGCCCGGATTTTTACCCAAGAGGGAGCACAGGTCGTCATTGCCGAACTCAAGCCCGAGCTCGGCCGCGAAACCGAACGCTTGGTCCGTGACGCCGGTGGAGAGGCGGTTTTCATAGAAACCGATGTTACCCAAGAAGAGAGTGTGAAAAACGCTATCCACCAAACGGTAGCGCGCTATGCTAGGCTCGATATTCTGTACAACTGTGCGGGCGGGTCAATTGCCGAAGACACGACGGTGACTGAGGTTGATATGTCGGTCTGGCAGCATACCCAGTCGCTCGATTTGCTCGGCCCGTTTTTGTGCTGCCGGTACGGGATTCCTGAACTCGTCAAGGCCGGTGGTGGCGCGATTGTCAATATGTCCTCCGTCGTCGCTTTGCGCGGATCATTTCCGCTGCATGTCTATACCGCCGCCAAGGGTGGCGTCATTGCTTTTACCCAGGTGCTGGCCGGGACGTATGCCAAGGACAAGATTCGCGCCAACGCGATCTGTCCGGGCGTGATCATGACCGACCGGGTACGGCAACGCCTGGGCGTAGACAGGCCACAGACGGCCGGCCAGTCCGGTATCGTCAACCTGGAATCTCAACTGAAGAAGTATCCGTTCTCGGTGGGTGAGCCTGAAGATATCGCCCGGGTGGCCCTCTTTCTAGCCTCGGACGAAGCCCGCATGATGACCGGCGCGGTCGTGCCGGTTGACGGCGGACTGTCGGCCTACTAGGGACGGACGATGCAGTATCAGCCCGGAGATCGGGTGCGTATCCGAATTGCTACCCCGTCCGGTCATTACCGGACGCCGACTTATATTCAGGGCAAAGTCGGCGTCATCGAGGCGGTCCACGGCGCGTTCCGTAACCCCGAGACGCTGGCGTATGGCGGAGACGGACGCCCTAAGCAAACGCTGTATTTAGTCCGCTTTGATCAAGCCCATATGTGGGTACACGCCGAATCCGCCGAATCTACCCCTTTCTGTCAGAATGACCGGCTGTTGATCGATATCTATGAACACTGGCTGGAGCCAGCTCCCGAGGAGTAAACGATGCACGAACACGACGCCCCCGACCCTCACCTGCCGCTTGAAGAGGATGCCGAGCTGGCCTATTACGAGCAGCGGGTAGAAGCCATTCAGGCCCTGCTGATCGAAAAGGGACTGTTGAGCGCGGATGACGTGCGGCGGGCGGTCGAAGATATGGATGCCCGCTCTCCCGCAGTCGGAGCGCGGGTGATTGCGCGCGCCTGGGTCGATCCGCACTTTAAGCAACACCTGCTTGCCGACGCCAAGGCGGCCATTGCCACGCTGGGCATTGACGTGGACACCTGGAGTACGCTGGTGGCGGTGGAGAACACGCCGACTATTCATAATGTCGTGGTGTGTACCCTGTGTTCCTGCTACCCCCGTTCTCTCCTTGGCGTGCCGCCCGACTGGTATAAAAGTCTCAATTACCGAGCACGGGTGGTGAAAGAGCCGCGGACCGTCCTCAAAGAATTTGGCTTAGAATTCGCGCCCGATATAGAAGTCCGCGTGTACGACAGCACGGCCGATATGCGCTACTTAGTGATCCCCCGGCGGCCAGCCGGAACCGAGGGCATGAGCGAGGAGGCACTCACCGAGCTGGTCACCCGAGACAGTATGATTGGGGTCACACAGGCCCGGGAGCCGCGGACCGCTTAATTTAATTTTTCATTCGCTCGGCAAAAGCGCGCATTTCCTCAATGACGGCATCGGTCTCGTCGCTCAGCGGCAGCATATAGAGCACGTCAACGCCGGCGGTGCGGTACGCGTCAAGCTCTTTGTCGCCAGCTCTATTGGAGAGGGCCAGCGCGGTAATCTCCAATTCGTTAAAATCGCGCCCGGCCTCGTCCATAAGGTCCTTGATTTGATCCAGCAGGCCGGGAATCCGCTCGGGCAGGACCAAGCCACAGTGCCAGCCATTGCCGAAAGCAGCCACGCGCCTCAACGCCGGCTTGGATTCTCCCCCAACCCAGATGGGCGGATGGGGCTTTTGGAGTGGGCGGGGCAAGACGTTGACATCTTCCTGCAACTCGACGAATTTTCCGGAAAAACGGGGCGAATCCTGAGTCCACAGGGCCTGCATCATGGTAATATACTCACGCGTGCGGGCGCCGCGCTCGGTAAAGGGGATATTCAGCAGACGAAATTCGTCTTCCAACCAGCCGACTCCAATGCCCATAATAAAACGCCCGCCGGACAGCACATCAATGGTGGCCACGCGACGCGCAACATCAAAGGGGTGCCGATACGGCACGATCACGACGCTGATCCCGAGGCGGACCCGTTCGGTAATCGCCGCCAGAAAGGCCATGGTGTCGAACGGGTCCAGCCAGACCATTTCGGTATAGACCGCATACGGCGTCTTGCCGCCCACATATTCGTCGTAAGGCCAGGGGGAGCTGATCTGTTTGGGAATGACAATATGGTCGCCGATCAGGAGCGAATCAAAGTCCAACTCTTCTGCGGCTGCGGCGAGTTTTTTGAGGGAGTCGCGTTGGGACACGGACGCGCCACCGCCGAGTTGAATGCCATATTTCATGCTGTCCTCCTTTTTGTATTCAATCCTTTTCGTCAGTGTGGTAACGGAAAGACCACGCCAGAACAAGAAGTGGATGTAAGACGACGAGCATGAACGAGCCAGATGTCACCCTGACCGATTACGCCCTGACGCTGGAGTGTGGGCTGTTTGTCTATTGGCTGCTCGTCCATGGTCAGACGGACAGCTCGCTACGTCTCTGGTTTGCCATCTTTTTTGCCTCAATCGGCGTGGCTGCCCTCAGTGGTGGGACGGTGCACGGCTACTTCCCCAACGCAGATACCTTCGGTCATAGCGTCCTGTGGGGAGCGACCCTCATTGCGATTGGGGTCACCGCGCTGTGCGGCTGGATCATCGGCGCGCGACTCTATTGCTCGGAAAGTGTGGCTGCCTGGATTCAGTACGGCGCTGTTGCGCTCTTCGTCCTCTACTGCGGCGTCGTGCTGTTCGTTACGCGGGATTTCCTGGTTGCCGTTTCATACTATCTGCCGGCTACGCTTTTCCTGTTGGTTGTCTATGGTCTGGTGTATCAACAGGGGCGTGAGTCGGCGATTTTGATCGGCCTGCTCGGCCTCGTCCTGACCTTGGCTGCTGCGGGAATACAGCAAGCGCGGTGGAGCCTTCACCCCGTGTACTTGAGCTATAATGCGCTCTACCATGTAGTCCAGGCGCTGGCGCTCTTCTTCATATACTGGAGTGCGCGCTGGGTGGTTATCCTGCGTTGAGACCCGTCATTCACACACCGGACAGAGGCAGGTATGGAACTCTCACGCCTTTTCGCCGACAAGCCCGATTGGCTCACCTCGTGGCTGGTCCAGATTGTTGTCATTGTTTCCCTCACCCTCGCGTTGCATTTCATTTTGCGGCGGCTCCTCAACCGTCTACATCACAAAGCCCTGGACTCGCATGCCTATTGGGACGACGCGTTCGTCACGGCGCTGCAAAGACCGCTGGCTTTTCTGGTGCTTTTTATCGGTCTGAGCCTGGCCCTTGATACTGTCCGGCAACAGGCCGAACTCGCGCTTTTTCCGGCGCTTGGCCCTGTGCGCCTGCTGGGAGTCGTGCTCCTCTTTGCCTGGTTTTTGGTCCGCCTCATCAGAGAAGGGGAAGAAGCGACTATCGCCAAATATGAAGACACAGGCGCAGTCTACGATCGCACCACCATGGATGCCGTTGCCAAGCTGCTGCGCCTGACCGTGACGGTTATCGCGACCTTGGTAATCTTGCAGACGCTGGGGGTGAGTGTCGCCGGCGTGCTGGCGTTTGGCGGCATTGGCGGCCTTGCCATCGGCTTTGCCGCCAAGGATTTATTGGCCAATTTTTTCGGGGGCCTGATGCTCTATCTTGACCGTCCGTTTGCGGTAGGCGACTGGGTCCGCTCTCCGGATCGCGAGATTGAGGGAGACGTTGAGCAGATCGGTTGGCGACTGACGCGTATCCGCACCTTTGATAAGCGGCCGTTATACGTCCCGAACGCGATCTTCACCACGATCGCGGTCGAGAACCCCTCGCGGATGTTGAACCGGCGCATCTACGAGACGATCGGCATCCGCTATGACGACGCCAATAAGATGGAGCCCATTGTCCACGCGGTTGAGCGGATGCTGCGTTCCCATCCCGAGATCGATACCTCGCGGATTCTGATGGTCAATTTCAATACCTTTGCTCCGTCGTCCCTGGATTTCTTTGTCTACACGTTTACCAAAACGACGGATTGGGCCGACTACCACAAGGTCAAGCAGGACGTGCTGCTGAAAATCCTGGAGATTATCGAAGCGCACGGCGCCCAGGCCGCCTTCCCGACCTCCACGATTCATATGCCTGAAGGACTATCGGTTCAGCCCGCTGGGAATGCGGAAGAGCTGCCTCCGCCTGGACGGGCCGCGAGTTAAATATTCAGGTAGGGACGCTATTCTGTCCTTGAATAATACGGCGTAGGTTTGACTGTATATATCCCAAGAGTAATAATTGAGTTCAGTTACGGTAGGAGGTAAGAATTGGCCAGACTGATCATTGGGCATACGAGTCACGATTCGGCCCGTATCTGGGTCCGCGGGGATCGTCGTCATCCGGTGGTATTCCTCACCATAAAGGGGCCAGCTCACCCTGAGCAACCAAAGCCTATTGAGTTAGAATCACGTCATGGCTATACCGGCGTTGTTGAAGTGAAGGGGCTCTGTCCACAGTCTGCCTATACTGTCCAGTCAGTTTTGGTCGTACCTGTGATACTCCAGAGTCTCACCGTGCGGAGTTTGGCCACTCGACGGGATGTTTTACGACATTTCCACCGCCAGAGAAGCCTCAACCATTTAGTTTTCTCCTTGGCAGTTGTAATTTACACTCGTTAGACGATATTTCCTCTGACGTCGCGTTCGGAACAATTGGTGAGATAGCTGTGCGGGAGAAGGCTCAATTTATGATTCATTGCGGCGATCAAATCTATTACGATATTCCGAATCCACTAAAACCCGCGGATCTCAAAGAGTATCGTGAGAAATACTTAGATGCTTGGAGTGACAGCCGAGCGACACGGCGCTTCTTTACTCGACTGCCTCAATACATGATTCTTGACGATCACGAAATGGAAGATAATTTTTCCAATGATATGTCAACCGGCTGGTTTGGCAGCACTGTTGAGGCGATTCGGCAATACAGTCTCAAGGCGTATCGCGAATTTCAACATATCCACAACCCGCAAAGCTTTGGCATGCAGGCGCTTTACTATTGCTTCAACTATGGGGCTACGCAGTTTTTTGTATTGGATACCCGGACTGAACGCTATCAGAATCGCAACAGTGATAACCAAATTATAAGCCCAACTCAGATGCAGTTGCTCTTCAAGTGGTTAGAGCAACATAGAAACGCTGTCAAATTCGTGATTACCAGTGCCCCTTTTGTGGGTGAGGTACGTGATCCTGGTAAAGATAAATGGTGTAGCGATATCTTTCGTGAGCAGCGGGAAGCAGTATTGGAATTTATTGTGAAGAATAAAGATCACTAGGCTGACCTTCCTTACTGGCGATATGCACAATAGTTATCATGCGACGATGGAACTCACCGCGAATGATGGGAGCCCTTCGGTTCTACTCCATGAGCTCATGTCGAGCCCTATCAATCAGCTCTCTAAGAGCGCCTTTGATAGCTATGTAGTCAACAAGAAGCGGACAAGTACAAGCGGCTTTACCTATCTTAGTAGAATCGAACGGACCGAATACTATGGTGAGCATTCGAATGTGATGGTATGCACAGTGGAGCATCCCCTTATAAAGTACCAAGTTTTCCGAACAAAGAAGCGGGAAAGCATTCTTACTGCACGTTTTCTGTCATGATTCCACAGACATATAGATACGCTTCAATTAGTAAATCTGAGGTGGCTACACTCCCAACCCCGACGCCCTATGTACCTGAGGGGCCATCAATCCGGCGGACCGGCAGCGAAGAATAGATTTCTTTCCCTCAACAAGTGGGAGGGTGGCTTTTTGATGTGATTATAGGGTCAGGTTTGCATCTCTTGATATAGATCCGAGACTTTAGAGCATTCTGTGAATAGATTGAATCGGGGGGCTGTTTCAGCCAGCGTGGAGGTGTGGCAGGCTACGGGGCGGAGGAGGTAAGGAGGCGAGCAGCCGATGGCCCGAGCGTATTATCAAGATTTGCGGGACCGAGTGATTGATGCCGTACAGCGCGAGGGGATGAGCCGGCGTGCAGCGGCGCGGCGGTTTGGGGTCAGTAGTGCCTCAGCGATCAAGTGGCTCCAGCGCTTGCCGGGGAGCGGGGGAGTGCGGGCACTGGGGGGCATCGGCCCTCGAAGGTGCAACCGGAGCGCGCGTGGTTATTGGCGGTGATCGCGGCGCAACCGGCCATCACGTTGGCAGCGTTAGCGGCCCGGTTGTTGGTAGAGCGAGGGGTGCAGGCCGATACCGGGAGGCTGTCCCGGTTCTTCAAAGGGGCCGGGATCAGCTTCAAAAAAAAGTCTCTCGGCCTCCGAGCAGGAGCGCCCTGACAGCGCGCGGCGGCGGGCACGTTGGCAGCGCTCCCAAGGCCAGCTTGATCCCCACCGGCTCGTGTTCTTGATGAGACGTGGGCCAAGACCACTATGCCGCGCAGCCACGGCCGCTGCCCCCGCGGCACGCGGTTGGCCGCCACGCGGCCCTATGGTCATTGGCAACCCCTGCCCTTCGGGGCTGCCCTCCGGCGCGACCGCCTGACCGCCCCCTGTGTCTGCGATGGCCCGATCAATGGCCCCCGCTTCCTCGCCTATGTGGAACAATGCCTCCTCCCCACTCTGACTGCCGGCGATATCGTCATCCTGGACAATCTCAGCAGCCACAAGAGGGCCGCCGGGCGGACAGCCATCGAGCGGGCGGGCGCCACGCTGCGCTTCCTGCCCCCCTATTCGCCCGATCTTAACCCGATTGAAAAGGGCTTCGCCAAGCTCAAAGCCTGACTCCGCCAAGCGGCTGAACGCACCGTCGAGGCGACGTGGCGCCGAGTCGGCACCCTCCTCGATCGCTTCGGACCTGAAGAATGCAGCCATTACTTCTCCCACGCTGGCTATGCGTCAACCTAAAAACAGAATGCTCTAGGTCTTGGATCTCCGATCAACCAACTTTTTCCCGAACAAGTGTCCTTGCCCAGCGGATAACTTTCTCTGCGACTGCAAGCGTTTCCTGATATTCTTCACGCCGAATAGTGCTTGCAATCCCAGGGTATCGAGTGGAAATCGCAAAACGGGTCAGGCGCTCTGCTTGTTTGATGGATGGAGGGATTTTTTGTCCCGTTTTTTCCAACGTGGTGAGGAGTTCCGTAATATCGTGGACATACGGAAACTCGACTTCATGGGCAATCAGGATAGCTTTAATGGCCTTCTCCGCGGCTTGCTGTGCGTTGAAACACAAATCCTCCAGATAGATATTGCGCCTGGGGGCTTTTGCCAGGAGGAGGTTGCTGCGGGCTCTGTTGAGCCATTCGCGGGGATCTTCAGGCGGATAACGTGTCGGCACGGTAGATTTCTTTTCCCTGGCGTAGTGCTGGTGCAATGACAAGACAATGCGTGTTTCGATAACGCTCAACTTGTTCTGGGGTCACTACAACCAGGTCTACCGCCTGTCCCACCCCATGCAGGTTCATATAAAGATCGCCGACGAGTTGTCCTTGATCGAATTCTCCCTGCTTGACCACAAGAAGATCGACATCGCTATGTGGACCCATTTCACCGCGAGCTGCAGAGCCAAATAGGATGATCCGATCCGGCTGGGCAACGGCGACAATACGCCGAACGATCTCACGGAGGACTTTCGAAGCGATCTTTGCCATCTGCCTGCTTCTTCGATGCTCATAAACATACCGCGAACTGGACAGGTATCATACCTCTTCCGACAACGCTCACCCTTGACGCTGTCCCTATGGGCTGTGTAGGCATCAGAAGACCGGCTTGGGGAGCAATTCACATATGGATCAATTGATGGGGATTATCGAATCGCACGGCGCCCAAGCCGCCTTCCCAACCTCCACGATTCATATGCCTGAAGGAGTATCGGTTCAGCCGACTGGGCAAGCCGAGAATGCAGAAGAGATTCCACCGAAGCAGGCTGTGAAGGGACTTCAGGGATTCGCCCGGTAATTGACAGCATCTCCGCTGGTATGGAAAACCTAGCGGGCGATTGGGAAGCTGTGTGAGTAAAAGGGATAATAGAGATGGGTACGGGTGGGTAGATACGGCAATGCCATTTGGACCTATTGAAGAGGTGGCCTATCAGCTACAAGATCAGGAACTCAAATAAACATTCCTTGATGTAGGTCCTGTGCAGGAGATGCGGGAAAGCTTGGAACGTAGAGAGGAAGAGTAACACCGAGCATGAATGAGAGGGAGAGAGATGCCAAAGCAAATCCGCCGAATTGTGACCGGCCACAACGCTAAGGGAAAATCGGTCATTGCTGAAGATGCCATTGCCACGAGTATTCTGGATCTCGAAGCAGTGCCAGGACTACGAGCCACTGATCTATGGGAGACGACAACTGCGCCTGCTGACCTGTCCGGTGATGCCGACCCTGTTGATCGTCCTATGCATCTGGAACCTCGGCCGACCGGGACAATCTGCCGCGCCGTCGAGTTTCCACCTGATGCGGCATGGCAAGACCGGACTGATGCGAGCGAAGTCTTTTCCTCCATGGAGGCGGGTCATGCCGCCGATTCCACTAGCTCGACCCCGATGATGCATAAAACTGCCTCAGTAGACTATGCCATCGTCCTGTCGGGTGAGATATGGGCAGTCATGGAAGAAGATGAAACTTGCATGCAGGCCGGGGATGTCCTCATCCAGCGAGCGACCAATCATGCCTGGAGTAATCGTTCAGCAGAGCCAGCTCTGGTGGCTTTCGTTTTGGTTGGAGCACAATCCGAGTAAACAGAGGCGCTTCCGCTAGAGGCTGAACAGCATTCTTCAAGGGCTTGAGTTGCGAGGCAGGTGTAAACCCTTGACGCTGTCCCTCCAGGCTGTGTAGACATCAGAGGACGGCCTGGAGGGGTGATGCAGTTCACATCCGAGCAGATTGACGTTGACGACTACCACGCCGCAGTCGAACTGTTCTTTGAGCGCGGCTGGACCGACGGCTTAGCTATTGTTCCGCCGACCGAAGAATTGGTTGCGGCCATGATCGCGGCCTCGGGACGCGCGTCGACCGAAGAACTGGGTGAGATTCCGCCGGCCCAAGGTATTGCCACGATTGAGAAGCTGGCGATTAACAGCGTCATGGCCGGCTGCCGGCCCGAGTATTTCCCGGTTATCATTGCGGCGGTCGAGGCCATGCTGGAGCCCGAGCACAACCTGAACGGTGTCCAAACAACCACTCACTGCTGTGTCCCCTTAACCATTGTCCATGGTCCGATTGCGACACAACTCAAGCTCAACGCGGGCGATGGAGTGTTTGGTAATGGCTTTCGGGCAAACGGGACCATTGGGCGCGCCATCCGTTTGATCCTCTGGAATCTGGGTGGGAACGTTCCGGGCGAGGTGGATAAGTCAACTCAGGCCCACCCCGGCAAGTGGAGTTTCTGCATTGCGGAAAAGGAAGAGGCAAACCCCTGGGAGCCGCTACACGTGGAGTGCGGCATCGAAGCCGGTAAAAACGCCGTGACCGTGTTTAGCTGTGAGGCACCCCACTCTGTCTTATGCTACGGCACGGTCAAACAGATGCTGGCCTCCCTGGTCAGCTCACTCAGCGGCTTGGGCAGTAATAATGTCCAGGCCATGGGAGAGACCTTGGTTGTGCTGAATCCCTGGCAGGCGCGGCAGTTTCACCGCGAAGGCTGGTCCAAGCCCGAGATTCGGGTGTATCTCTGGGAGCACGCTCGGGCCAGACTGGAGGATATCCGAGAAGTTGATGCTCTGGGAATATCAGACCAGTTCTGGCCGAGTTGGGTGGAGAAGGACAATGACGACTACCGGGTACCCATTACCGAGCGGCCCCGGAATATCCATATTGTCGTTGCCGGAGGCGAAACGTATTTCGCGGCGATCTGTCCGGGTTGGGGTGGACTCGGTGGGTTTGCCGTGACCAAGGAAATTCAACAGTGAGGTGTCATATGCGGGTACTCAGCCCCGTCGGAGTCCGACGACCGTTCGCGGAGAAGAAAATCGATCATACAGCTGCGGGCCGCGTGGTCGGATTGGTTAATAATGGCTTTGGCAACGAGATCGCCGGAAAGTTCTTTGAACGCCTCAAGGAGCTTCTGGAGGCGAAACCGTCTGTAAGCGCCGCATCGATCTGGCGCAAGCCGGTGTTTACCCGCCCTTCGCCCGAGGCGTTGATGGACGAGGTGGCCGCCGCGTCCCAGCAGGCCGTTGTCGGCCTGTGTGCCTGAGGGTCGTGTACGTCGGGCTGTATGCTCGACGCAGCGAAACTGTGGAAACGGGGGGTGCGTTCCATTGTCGTGGCGTTTGATACCTTCCTGGTGGCGGCTCAAGACCAGGCCAAAGCCATGGCCATGCCGGAGATTCCCATTGTGGTCATTCCGCACATCAAGGCTGGAGAAACACCTGAGGACTTTCGGGGGCGCGCCGAAGAGGCGCTAGCCGAGATTGCCGCGCAGCTTGAATTGGACGGACCGCATCTGCACGCTGCCGCTACGGCGTAATCGAGAGCGGACGAGAGGAGAGACTAGTCTATGCCGAAACTTGAAATCGTTGATCCCTGGGGATTTGACCAGCGCTATACCTTCTCGCCCGCCGTGCGCAAGGGGAATCTGCTGTTTATTTCCGGCCTGACCGCGTTTAATGCCAAGGGAGAAATTGTTGGTGCGGGAGATATCGTGACCCAGACGCGCGAGATCTTTCAGAAGATCGGCAAGATCCTGGACGCCGCCGGGGCGAGCTTCGACGATATTGTAAAGACCGTAGACTATATCACCACCAAGGAAGGCTATCGCGGGACCGCCGCGGTGCGCCGCGAGTTCTTTACGAACGGGTTTCCCGCAGCAACCGGGATCGTGGTCAAAGAGCTGCTGCGCCCGGAAGCGCTCATAGAAATCGATGCGATTGCCGTGCTGGATGAGAAATAGATGAAAACCACCAAATACTTTGAAGATTTCGAGGTTGGCGAGGTTTTTCGCTCGCCGGCCAAGACCCTGACCGATGCCCATTTTCTATTCTTCTCCGGCATGACGGGCGATAACCATTCGATTCACTATGACGACGAGTACGCCAAGGCTACGCGTTTCGGCAAACGGGTCACGCACGGCCTGCTGGTCACGTCCATGGGTGCGCTGGGTGCGTCCGAACTGTCGCCGCTGGTTGAAGAGTCGATGGTGGTCTTTCTTGAGCAGTCTTCCCGGTTTCTCAAACCGGTTTTGATTGGCGATACCATCCGACCGGAACTTGAGGTCAGCGAGCTCATTCCCAAGACTAAGGTCGGCGTCCTGCGCCTCAAAACCCGCATCACCAATCAACGCGATGAAGTCGTGCTTGAGGGCACGCACGCCTATTTGATCAAGAAGCGCCCGCAGACCGAGCAAGCGTCTCGTCCGTGAAAAAAGGAGAGAGCCATGTCCTACGATGTCGTGCTCAAAGGGGGAACCGTTATCGACGGAACCGGACGGGAGCGGTTTGCCGCGGACGTGGCGCTGAGCGGAGACCGGATTGCGGCGGTTGAGGCCAATATTCCGTCACACGAGGCAGTCTCCAGCCTCGACATTGGTGGGCTGATCGTATGCCCAGGATTTATCGACCATCACACCCATTACGACGCCCAGATTCTCTGGGACCCGCTGGCAACGTGTTCGTCCTGGCACGGTGTGACTTCTATTATCATGGGCAACTGTGGGGTCGGTCTTGCTCCGTGCAAGCCTGCCGACCGGGAAGCCCTTGTGGGCGATCTGGTCAACGTCGAGGGCATGTCCCTGGAAGTTCTGCAACGCGGGGTTGACTGGTCCTGGCAGGGCTTTGACGAATACCTCAACACAATCGGCCAGCGCGGGCTAGGCATGAATGTCGGTATGATGCTGCCGCTCTCGCCGTTGCGCCAGTATGTGCTCGGAGAGGAGAGCAAGGAGCGGGCGGCAACGGAGTCCGAGATTCGACAACTCAGCGGGCTCTTCCAGGCGGCTATGGACGCTGGCGCATTTGGTTTTTCCACAACCGTCCTCCCCCAGCACCTTGGGTTTCAAGGCCGACCGCTGCCGAGCCGGATGGCCAGTCGCGACGAATTGGGGGCCTTATCCGGCGTGCTCAAAAAACTCGGTCGGGGGAGTATCGAGATTGCGCTCACGCGGAGCCCCGGGTTCTTGTCTGATGAGGAGTATGACCTGCTGACCTTTTTGCTGCTACACAGTGAACGGCCGGTGACGTGGCTGGGGCTGCTGCAAAAGCCGGAAGCGCCCCCCGACGCCTGGCAGGCCGCTGTCAATCGGGTGGTGCCGTTGTTTGATCGGGGCTATCTGCCGCTGGGGCAGGTGCCGTGCCATTACAAGAGTGCCCGCTTCAGTCTGAAGCGCCCGTTTATCTTTGGCAATTTCGATTGCTGGAAGCCGATCTTCGACCGACCCTTGGACGAGCAGCAGCGTATATGTGCCGACCCTGCCTTTCGGGCCGCGTTTCGTGCAGAGCTGAAACAGCCGCGTATTTTTACCGGACAGTGGGAGCAGCTGAGCGTGTTCACGGTCAACAAGCCGGAGCTGCAACCCCTGCTGGACAAGAGCCTGGCCAGCCTGAGCCGCGAGCGAGGGAAAGACCCGCTTGAGCTGTTTTTCGAGCTGGCCCTCAACGACGATCTGGACATGCAGTTCTTGTACGAGTTCGGAGAGGTCAATAGAGACATGCTCACCCATCCGCATACACTGGTCGGTTTGTCCGATGGTGGGGCACACGCCGATATGCGCTGTGAGGCGGGCTACTCGACCTATCTGATCGGAACGCTGGTACGCGACAAACAGATGTTGTCGCTTGAAGAGGCTATCCGTAAGTTGACGTCCGTGCCCGCTCAGGTCTTTGGCGTTCCACTGCGCGGGACGGTCGCTGCGGGCATGATCGCCGACTTAGTGGTCTTCGACCCAGAGAGCGTCAACTGCGGCAAACAGGAGCCGGTGCACGATTTCCCCGGTGGAGGACTGCGCTATATCGAAAAGTCGACCGGAATCGCGCATACGATCCTGAACGGACAGGTACTGTTCTCAGACGGGCAGCAGACCGGCCCGCTGTCCGGCCGCGTGCTGCGCTCGAACGTGGTGGCGTGAGCTAAGCAGACAACACGTCCAGATACTTCAGCCCCGAACCAGTATTGAACAGGACGACTTGGTCGTCCTGTTTGACTGCGCCCTGCTGAAGCAGGCGCTTGAGGGCCGGCAGACAGGCCGCCCCCTCCGGTGCGGGAAAGACGCCCTCGGCCGCGCCGATTTCTCCGACTGCGGACAGGAGTTCCTCGTCGCTGACACTCACCGCCGTACCGCCGCTTTTGCGCAGAATATCAAGCATCAGGAAATCGCCAATCGCCGCGGGCACGCGCAAGCCCGAGGCGAGGGTATGTGGTCTGGGAATCTCCGCGCCGTGTGACGCGCCAGTAGCAAAGGCGTGCACAATGGGGGCGCAGCCCGCCGCCTGTACGCTCACCATGCGGGGCCGGCGTGCGTCGATCCAACCGAGCTGTTCCATTTCGTCAAAGGCCTTCCACATGCCGATCAGCCCCGTCCCTCCGCCCGTGGGATACAGAATGACGTCCGGCAGGGACCAGCCGCACTGTTCTGCCAGTTCATAGCCCATCGTTTTCTTGCCTTCGAGACGGTAGGGCTCCTTCAGGGTCGAGACATCGAACCAACCCTCTTGCTCTTTACGTTCGGTGATAAGCTTTCCACAATCCGTAATCAGGCCGTCAACAAGGCTGACGTGGGCCCCTGTCCGTTCGCATTCAAGCCGATTGGCCAGCGGTACATCCCTGGGCATGAAGATATAGGCTTCGAGTCCGGCCCGTGCAGCATAGGCTGCCAGCGCACCCGCCGCATTCCCGGCCGAGGGAACGGCCAGCTTTTTCACTCCGAGTTCTTTGGCCATCGAGACGGCCAGGGACATTCCGCGCGCTTTAAACGATCCTGTAGGATTGCACGACTCGTCTTTGATATAGAGCCGCGCCATGCCGAGTTGTTCACCCAGCCGCTGGGCGTGCAGCAGCGGTGTCCAGCCTTCGCCCAGACTGACGATATTGGTGGCCTGGACAACGGGCAGCACCTCTTGATAACGCCACAGACTTGCAGGGCGAGCGGGTAGGCGGTCTTTTCGGAACGTGGCCGCGACCCGCTCAAGATCGTAGTGAACCAATAACGGCTTACCGCATTGGGTACACAGGTTATGGAGCTGATTGGGCGTGTGGCAGGATGCGCAGGCTGAACAAGAGAGATGGGTCACATACATGTGAAGCTCTCATTCAGCCTGCACAGGTCTAGTTCAGTCCTTGCAGACTCTCAACAATATCACCCGGTTCAAGCCGGGTGGTGTAGTTTGCATCGATATAGGCCAGCCGAATGGTTCCGTCCCGGTCAATGACATAGGTGCCGGGTATCGGCAGTTCCCAGGCGTCATCGCCGTTGTATTCGGGCAGTTGGATGCCCATTTTCTCGAAGGTCTCCCGAAGCTCATCGACAAATTGGAAGGCCAGCCCGAACTGCCGTGCGACGCTATTGCCAGCGTCGCTGAGCACCTCAAACTGAAGCGCATTCTTTTCGGCAACTGTCAGCGATTTATCCGGGGTTTGGGGCGAGATGGCGATCAGGGAGGCGCCCTGCGCCTGCATCTCGGCCAGACGATTTTGATATGCCTGCAACTGCAGGTTGCAGTAGGGTCACCACGCGCCTCGATAAAAGGCAATGACCGCCGGTCCTTTGGCCAGGAGCTGTGACAGCGTCACCGCCTCGCCACGGGCGTTGGGCAGGGTAAAGTCGGGGGCTTTGTCTCCGACCTTCAGGGCTTTGTCTGCGATGCCGGATTTCACCTGATCCTCTGTGGTGCGGACCAGCACCTCACGAATCGCCGGCGGAATTTTTGGCAGCATTTCCTTTTGGAAAGCTGCGATTTGCTGCTTGAGCTCGTTGTTGAGCCCGGCTTCTTGACCACTCATACGCATACTCCTTTCAGCAAAGAATGACGTTAGCTCTCCCATCCATATGGATTGTCCGGGGGTAGGTCAACGGGAGAAACGCTGGGGGCCTGAGCGGAACGCTCTGCTGGAAGGCCAAGCGTGTGTGGTGACGCAACCACCCGACTTCCTGGACTGGCTATTCCATCCGTAGTATAGTCCCGCGCGAGGTTGGAGAGGCGGGTTCGCAGACGATATCTTTCTCCGGCTGTTAAGGACGACGCATGAAGCCTGCCCCTTTTGAGTATATTGCCCCGGAGTCAGTCGAACAGGCAATGGCGGCCCTGGTTCAGTACGGCGATGAGGCCAAGATTCTCGCCGGCGGACAGAGTCTGATGCCGCTCCTCAATATGCGGCTGGCAACCCCCGGCATTATTGTGGACATTAACGGCCTGGACGAGTTGAGCTATATCCGCCAGGAGGGTGAGTACCTGCATATTGGCGCACTCACCCGGCAGTCCCGGCTCGAACGGGACATGCGTATTCGGCAGACCGTTCCCGTTTTGGCTGCGGCCACGCGCCTGATCGGTCATCCGCCCATTCGTTACGCGGGAACAATTGGGGGGAGTCTGGCTCACGCCGACCCGGCCGCAGAACTGCCGGCGGCCATGTGCGCGCTGGGGGCGGAACTGTGTGTCGTCGGACCGTCCGGTGCGCGTTCTATTCCAGCGGTTGATTTTTTTCAGGGCCCTCTGAGCGCGGATGTCCGGTCCGGCGAACTGCTGACCGAAGTCCGTATCCCCATCCGCAAGAACGTGGTGTGGGGGGTCCGGGAGTATACCCGGCGGGCGGGAGATTTTGCTCTGGCCGGCGCGATAGTACTGGCTGAGCTGGAGGCGGACCGTTTGGCAAACAGCCGAGTCGTCCTGTTTGGGGTGGAAGACCGACCGCTCCGGGTCGCGCAGGCTGAAGCCGTGCTGACACAGCAGGCTCTGTCTGACGGCCAAGCCGATGCGGTCGCGGCAGCGGCGGTCGCCGGGCTCGACTGTCACGCCGACCTGCATGCCTCTGCCGGGTATCGGAAGCAACTCGCTCGGGTGATGGTCAAGCGCGCCTGCCTGGATGCGGTTGCCATGTGGAACGGGAAAAGAGAGAACGCGGCTGGGAGCGCATAAGTGCAGCCTCAACGTCGAACCATCGTGACGACCGCGGTCAACGGCACGCCAGTGGAAGCGCTGGTCGACGTCCGCACTACGCTGGCTGACTTTCTACGCGAAGAGGCGGGCTGCACGAGTGTGCATCTAGGGTGTGAGCATGGGGTGTGTGGCGCCTGTACGGTGCTACTCGATGGCCTGCCCGTTCGTTCCTGTCTGCGTTTGGCAGCACAGGTGGCGGACCATGAAATCACCACGCTTGAAGGGATCATGCAAACCGAGCGTGGAAAAACGATCGGGCAGGCTTTTGTTGAGCAGTTTGCCATGCAGTGCGGCTTTTGCACGGCCGGCTTCACCCTCAGCCTGTATCATCTCCTGGAAAGCGCGCCGGAGCCGATCTTGGACCGGGATATCCACGAGACGCTGGGCGGGCATATCTGCCGCTGCACCGGCTATGTGAGCATCGTGGAAGCGGCCAAGCGGTTACGGGACCAAAGCGAATGAACCCACTCAACTCCTCACGCTGATACCATAGCTTTTCTTCGCGTCATGTCTCAGCATTCACTCACCACCGCCCCGCCCTCAACAGAAGGACGGCGTCTCTTTGATCTGCAGGCCCAGTATATTGCCGATCTCAATCCACTCCCCAATCTTGCCCATGCCGCGGTGGTCAGAAGCCCGTATGCGCACGCGCGTATTCACAACATTAATCCAAGCGCCGCGCTTGCGCTGCCTGGGGTCATAACCGTGCTGACCGGTCGGGAAGTCCAAGAGTGGAGCCGTCCGTTTGCGGTGGCTGCCGAACGGCCGGGGCGGTATTACTCCTGCGCCATCGACAAGGTGCGCTACGTCGGCGAGCCGGTCGCCGTTGTGGTGGCCACCGACCGCTATGTTGCCGAAGACGCCCGAGATACAATCGAGGTAGAGTACGAGCCTCTGCCTGCCATCGTTGATGTTGAGGCGGCCATGCAGCCCTCGGCCCCCATCCTGCACGAGGAACTGGAAACCAATGTCGCCATTGATCGTCAGCTCGCCTATGGTGATGTGGTATCGGTCTTCAGCGCGGCGGATATTGTGTTCTCGCAGCGCTATGTTTTTCCTCGCTATCAATCCTTTCCACTCGAAACGTACGGGATTATCGTAGGCTGGAATCCGTCCGCGTCTCAGGTCAGTTTTTGGGCCAACTTCCACGGGCCGTATAGCATGTTGGCGGTTTTGGCCGGGGCGCTACGGATTCCCCTCAGCAAGCTGCGGGTGGTGACGCCACCGGATGTCGGCGGTTCGTTTGGGAATAAGATCGCCCTGTATCCCTATATGGCCTTGATGGCGCTGGCGTCTCGGAAAGCCGGCCGGCCGGTCAAGTGGATCGAAGACCGCCTGGAATCACTCAGCGCCAGCTCGACCGGAACGGACCGCGTGACGCAAATTGAAGTCGCGGCCCGTAATGATGGCCAACTGCTCGGCCTCAAAATGCGCCTCATGGACAACGTGGGGGCGTATATTCGTGCGCCGGAGCCCGGCTGCCTGTTCCGTCCGATCGGCAATTTTATGAACGCCTACAAGATCGAGCATCTTGAGGTCAACGCCCTGGCGGTCATGACGAATGTCTGTCCTAGCGGACCGAACCGTGGCTACGCCTGCCAACAGCACTATTTCCCGATTGAGCGTGCGATTGATGAGCTCGCCCTGAAGCTTGGTAAAGACCCGGCCACGGTCCGATTGCAAAATCTTATCCAGCCCCAGGATATCCCCTACCGGACGGTGACGGGCGGACTGTACGACTCCGGGGATTATCCCCGCGCCACGCAGCGGGCGCTGGAACTGAGCAATTACTGGCAACTGCGTCAGTCCACGGGAACTGCGACTCCGAGTGATGCTGCAGTGTGGCGCGGGGTTGGCATGGCTGTGGCGATAGATCCCTCGGGCTCGAATATGGGTTATATCGATGTGAGTAAGAAAGCCACGCAGCGCCGTCCCAACCTTGTCCGGGTTGGCTCGGCGCAGACGACCCGAATCTATTTGGACGCAACCGGTGGTATCACGGTTGAGTTGGAGACCGCGGCCCATGGGCAGGGACAGGAAACGACTGCGGCGTTTATTGTTGCCCAGGCCCTGGATATTGTGCCGGCGGACGTGACGGTCATCGCTGGGATGGACACCGGTTCCAGGCCGTGGTCGGTATCTTCGGGCAGTTATTCCAGTCGTTTCGGTGCGGTCGGGGCCAGTTCCATTGTCGCTGCTGCCAGACAGTTGCAAGAGAATCTTCTCCAAGCGGCGGCCTACTTCCTGGACAGCGACGTGAGTCGCCTCCGCATCCAGGCGGGCCGGATTGTGTCGCTCGATAACGCGCAGTTGGGTCTGTCCCTGAAAGACGTTGCGGCGCGCCTGCACTGGTCAACCGGAACACTACCACCGCATCTGGAGACAGCCACTCAGGTTGAGGGCACGTTTGTTGCCAGCGAGCTCGACTATCCGAACGAGCACGATCAGGTGAACTCTTCCGCGGTCTATGCGTTTACTGCGGACGTGGCTGTGGTCGAGATCGATAAAGAGACGCTCGATATCCGGGTGACCGACTATATCACCGTGCATGACGCCGGAAATATCCTGCACCCACAGATCGCCCGAGGGCAACTTGCCGGTGGTATTTTGCATGGCCTAGCCGGCGCGCTGTACGAGGAACTGCGCTACACCGAGACGGGTGATTTCCTGACCGGAACGCTGATGGATTATCTGTGTCCGACGGTGAGCGAAATGCCGAGCAATATTGTGATGGACCATATTGTGCTGCCCACTCCCCAGGCGCTAACCGGAGCAAAAGGGGTCGGGGAGAGCACCGCCCAGACCGCACCGATTGCCATTGCCAATGCAGTAGCCGATGCCGTCCGCCATCTGGGTCTTGAGATCACCGAATTACCCCTGACCCCCGACAAGCTGTGGCAGCAGTTGGGGGCCCGTCTTGAAGGAGAGCCGGCATGCACTTAGCCAACCTCATCGATCTGGCAGCCGCGCGCTATCCCGAGGCGGAGGCCATTATCGATGGCGACCGACGGCTGACCTATCACGCCTGGCAGACCCGTATCCGTCGGGTGGCGCGCGCCCTACAGGCGCGTGGTATTCGTCCCGGCGACCATATCGTGTTCTTGCTGAAAAACCGACTTGAACATGCGATTGCGTACTGGGCGTGCCAACGGATCGGCGCCATTGCGATGCCGCTGAACTGGCGCTGGCCGGCCGGGGATATCGCCTTTTGTGTCCAGGACGCGGAAGCGGTCGCGGTCATATGTGAACAGGCCAGCCTAGCCGCGGTTCAGATGGCGCGCCCCGCACTGTCAAGCGTGCATACCTGGATTTATGTTGGAGACCCTGCCCCGGCCGACTGCCTTGTTTTTTCTGCGTTGCTGGAGGATGACGGAGCCTCTGGGGCTCCGCCGGCTGAGGTCTCCGAATCCGATATCAGCATCATGCTGTACACGTCCGGTACAACCGGGCGGCCAAAAGGGGTGCCGCGCACGCATCGGGCTGAGTACAGTGCGGCCCTCGCGCATAGCCTTCAGAGCCAGAACAGCCTCCGCGATCGTACCCTCGGAGTCATGCCGCTCTATCACACCATGGGTGTCCGCTCGACGATTGTCATGGCCTTGCTGAACGGTTGCCTGATCTGCCTGCCGGACTGGAGCCCGGAGGCAGCCGTGTATCTGATTGAAAGTGAGCGGGTCACCGCGCTCTATCTCGTGCCGACGCTCTATCACGATCTGGTCAATTCGCCGGCTTTCACCCCCAAGGCCGCGGCGAGCGTCACCAAGCTGGGTTATGCCGGAGCGCCCATGTCCGGGACACTCACCCAACAGGTTGCGGATATGTTCCAGCCGCGGGTTTTTGTCAATCATCTGGGGAGTACCGAAATTTATACATTTACGATCTGTGATCGTATCCTGGAGAAACCGACCTGTGCCGGACGCGCCGGCGTCTTCAGTCAGGTGCGCATCGTGCGGGCCGATGCCGGCGGTCAGGGGAGTCCGGACGATATCCTCCCCCGGGGTGAAACCGGTGAGCTGATTGTCAGTCTCTCGTCGCCCGAAGCGTTTCAGGGCTATTGGCGGCGGCCCGAGGCGGATGCAAAAGCGTTGCGGGGTGGTTGGTATTTTAGCGGCGACCTCGTGTACCAGGACGAAGACGACGATATTTTCACCGTTGGCCGGGTGGATGATATGATTATCAGTGGTGGGGAGAATATCTATCCGATCGAGGTTGAGGAGGTTGTCTCTCGCCATCCCCAGGTTGATGAAGCCTGCGTCGTCGGTCTGCCGGACCAGCGCTGGGGCCAGGTGGTCACCGCCTTTGTTGTCCCCAAACGGCAGTCTGACAGGGGCTTTGTGGCGGTGAGTGCGGCAGACTTGGACACTTTCTGTCGTCAGGCCGAGGACTTTGCCGACTTCAAACGTCCCCGGCGCTATGAGTTCGTGTCCGGATTACCCAAGAGCCCGACAGGTAAATTACTCCGTCGCCGGCTGCTTGAGGGCGGGTATGAGAGGGTGTGATGACACATGGAGAAGAAGAGGAAGAACAATGAGTGATGTCCTCCACGTAGAAAAGACTGGGACCGAAGCAACCATCTGGATCGACCGTCAGACGCTGATGAACACGATCACCGTGGCCATGCGCAAAGAGCTGCCCGGTCTGCTGCACGGTCTCGACACGGACGACACGGTACGGGTGGTCATTATTCGCGGTGCAGGCGGTAAGGCGTTTAGCGCCGGCGGGGACCTGTCTGAATTTCTGGCCCAGGCGCCGGCCGACTTGGAAGAGTGGGGGGATACGCTGAGCTGGCCGGAGCGCTGTCGCAAGCCCGTGATCGCAGCCATTGACGGCTATACCATGGGGGCTGGTCTTGAACTCGCCCTGGCGTGTGACTTTCGCATTGCGACCGACCGCTCACAGTTCTCGTTTCCTGAAATTCGTCTGGGGATGATCCCCGGCAGCGGGGGCACACAACGCGCCCTGCGCCTCATCGGTATGACGCGGGCGAAGTTGTTTATGATGACCGGACGGCGCATTTCCGCCTCTCAAGCCGAGCAGTGGGGCTTGATTACGCACTGCGTCCCCGGCGACGCATTTGAGAGCGCCGTAGCCGAACTTTCGACAGAGTTGGCCGAGCGTGCTCCGCTGGCCCTACGGACCTTAAAAACGGTACTTAATAAAGGTGCGGAGGCCCCGCTGGAAACGGCCCTGGAGCTGGAGCGCAAGTCCTACGCCTGGCTGCGCTCCACCCACGATTACGAAGAAGGGGTCAAGTCATTTCTGGAAAAACGAGAGCCCAAGTATATTGGGCGGTAACCCCTCCGTGCCCCAGGAGAGAGATTGGAGGTCTGCTCCCCATGCCAAACACCCAGCCCAAGCTCTATCTTGCCGGACCTGAAGTCTTTCGACCCGACGCTATTGAGTGCGCGCGGACGCAACGCAGCCTGTGCGTCCGATATGGTTTCATTGGCCTCCATCCCATGGATAACAATGTAGACCTGAGTGACAGCTCGATGCGGACAGCCACGAGAATCTATCGGGGCGATATCGGTCAGATCAAAGCCTGCGACATTGTTATTGCAAACTGTAATGCCTTTCGGGGAGCGTTAATCGACGACGGTACGGCGTACGAGCTGGGGTATGGCAACGCCCTCGGTAAGCCAACGTACGGTTATATTGAACGGTTGCTCCCGGAGCAGGAACTCCTCCAGGAGCGATGTGTTTTTACCACTCTGCCGGACGGACGAAAGGTCGATCAGGATGGCTTTCTTCTGGTTGACGACTTTGGGACCTCAATCAACCTCATGATGCAGTGCGGTATGCTCGATAGTGGCGGACGGTTAGTGGAGGGAGATTTTGAGACCTGTCTGAAGGCGATTCGACACGATTTGGATAGTGGCACGCTCCTTCTGGCCCCGTCCGAAATGGACTAAATCAATTTGAGGGCCTCGCGTGTCAAACGCTTCAGTGCCTGTTGTATCACCTGTTCGAGCGCTCTGACTTCTTTTGCTTCCAGTGGCACCTGGGTGTAAATCTCCTGGCCGGACAGTGTCGTCGATTGCACGTGGAGCGTCGCCTCTCCGAGTGTGTCTCCTGATTCGTCTTCATAGCTCAAGTCAATCTGCTGTACACGCATGGTGAGCCTCCCAGGCTTCTACTCGTGACCTGTATAGCCTCAATAGTCCCCCGCCTGAAGAGCGTAACACGGATTGGTGTTCACCGCTGAGACAAAGCGTACAATGAGTAAGTGGCACGAATGGACATTTATCTCAGCCGGTGTAATCTCTAGAGCATTGGAGAGCCGCTTCTCCGATTCTGGTCGATGCGGGGATAGGAGAAAAGTGGATTGGAGAATATGGCTGAACAGTTCTCATCTTCTTCACCACAGACAGTCGAAACCGAGCGTTTACTCCTCCGCCCGTTTGTGGATGACGATTTTGTTACTTATGAAAGGATTCGAGCAAATCCTGAAGTGGCTCGGTATCTGCCCGGTGGAATAGAGGCTGTAAAGAGTGCGCCCGAAAGGGCACGACAAACGATGCAGACCTTTGCACGACATTGGCAGGAGCGGGGCTTTGGGCCTTGGGCGGTTATCGACAAGCAGACGAGAGTGTTGATCGGACACTGTGGACTGCGCTACTTGCCCGAGTTTGATGCAGTCGAGCTGCTCTATGCCTTAGATCCTTCAGCGTGGGGAAAAGGTTTGGCAACCGAAGCCGCCCACGCCGCGCTTGACTATGGCCGGACAGAACTTGGCCTGCCTCGGATCATTGCGTTCGCTCTACCAGACAATCGTGCCTCTCTACGCGTTATGGAGCGAGTGGGGATGCGGTATGTCAAGACGGCATCCTTCCAGGGCTATGAGGTGGTGCTCTATGAAGTGTCGCTTCGGCCAATCGTACAGTGAGTGAGCGGTAAGAATGGACATCTACCACATCTGGTGCAACCTCAAGGATGGCGTCAGGGACGTCGAGTTTACGGATAGTGCTCGGCAGTATTTTGAACACCTCCAAGCCGAGGGCCTCCTCGCCAGTTATCGGATAACGCGTCGGAAACTCGGCCTTGGGCCTGACCATCTGCCTGAGTTCCATATCATGCTCGACTTTGAAAACTTGGCGCATCTGGACACCGCGTTTCACTATGTCTCAACTCGTAGCGACCCAGTTGAGAGTTTTCACCAAGCGGTGAATGCCAAAGTGAAAGACCTTGTATTTGCACTCTATAGAGACTTTCCCGACCCTGGACGAGTGCGGGGACAGGAGAAGTTTTAGTGAGGATGACAAGCGGCCGAGATCATTGAACGCTACAACCAGAAGAGGGTGACCTTTCCGGAAAGGTCACCCTCTTTGGTGCGCGTTATACGCTGAGAATGAACTATCAATGTCTATATGCCCGATTTGGCGATGGTACAGCGGGCTTGTTCTTCACCCTGGCTGCTCCGGATTGTCCTCAATCCGTTTTCCCGATGGCCTCCTCTTGTGAGCCGACCGTTGTCGACTCCGTACTTTCGAGCACGACAGTCAGGCGGGGTCTGAGCATCAAAAGGATGAACCCAATAGCCGCTGCCTCGCGGGGGCGTTGCCCACCATTGGCGGGCGGTTATTTTCCGGCGGACTTTCCATTCGCACCTCCTGTCTCTCCCGTGGAGGATTTTTTGACGGGCGCGCCGTCTTCCGATGGGTCCACCAGAGACCCGATACTTCCTCTTTACTCCCCTTGATTGTTTCGTGTCAAGTTTTTTTGAGACACACTCTGTGCTACCGGCCCATCTGTTTCGGTCCTGTAAGTTTTTCGTGGAGCTGAGAGGTCGGAATCGCTGGTAAGGTCGTAATATGGACGGTCCCGCGTGAACTCAAATCAACCGATAGATGGGCGACGGTTTCGTTGTCGGGCGCCTCAATAATACTGACAAAATCATACAAGCCGAGCGTCGCAAACTGGCCCGTTACTTTACAACCAAACTCTGCGATCTCTTTGTTGACTTCTTCCAGACGATTCGGGTGCTGGTGTAGGGTTTTGCTCCCTTCTGGGGTGAGGGTGCTGAGCAAGATATAGGTAGGCATAACGGTCTCCTTTCTCAACTCTTTACTGGAAAGTCGCACTCTAGGAGGAACTCCCGGTGCGAATGTTTTTCTTCCTTCCCTCCTTAGTGTGCCTCGGCGGCGGGGATCGTCCTGTACCCTTGGGAGGTCTCATTTCACCTGGCCTCAATCCTGAAGGTCTTTCCTCGGCCTCTCGAAAGACTTTGAGCAGCGACACGCCCGGACTCCTTTATGGTTCAACGTGCATATCGAGATGATGCCGCCAAAAATATGTCCCCATAGCGACAGCGGCTAAGAGGTTGCCGATGACGACCGCCGGCCAGGATAGCGCGTGCAGGACTGGCTCTGCCAATACGTGACACACCGATATAAAGCCAAACTCAAACACTACAAAGAATAAGAGGATTCCGAAACCAATCTGAGGATTGCGTTCCGCAATGCCAAGCAACCACGACGCCAGCCAACCGACCACTGTAAAGACCAATCCATGGACCCAGGTAAACATGAATACGACCTTGAGATCGATCCCAAGGCTTTCGGGTGCTGTGAATCCATCCTTGAACAAGGCGGCCCCGAGAATTGAGGGCGTATAGAGTGGCTGCCCACGGACACTGTCAACAATGAAAAACCATACGGCGATAGTTGTGGCCCCAAGGATGCCGGCGATGAGGCCTTCTCGGAGAAGCTGTGAGAGTTCTGCGGATGAAAATGTTGATAACCCCGAATCTACGACTCTTGATTGTATTGTTGCCATATCCCCTCCTGTTTTTCCTTGGAGGTGAGTGTGGTAGCGGGTTTAACCGCTACCCTGTGTGAGGTCATGACCAACAAGCATGCGCCAGAGTTCTTTCCTGGAAACACGGGCATGAGCAATTCAGCGTCACTGCCCGCTGCTCTCTACACGGGCGGCCTGATCTGCCAGTACGGGAACGCCCGTGATGGTCACGACTAAAAGTCGCCGTTCCTTCGGGTAGAGATAGCCCTCAATCGTAATGGGTTGCCCTATAATTGTGGGTTGTTGGAGCGGGGCGAGAAGCGGTGTCGGGCCATATAAACGAACGGTATGGCGTTGCAACTCGTCCACTCCCGCGTCCTCCTGATCATACCTCTTGACTTCCTCGATGTTAGCAAGTTGGAAACGCCAAGAGGCGCCTTTCACCAGGATAGTCAGAGCTGGCTCTGGTGGTTCCGCCTCGCCCTCAAGCGGAAGCAGGGTACCGGACAGGCGGACATACGGCGTTTCATTCGGGTAGCCGAAACGGGCGTCTGCTATGGCTGCCCAGAGCAAGACGAGACCTAGCAGTCCGCCTCCAATAAAACCGAGAATGGGTTTCATATCCCTTCCTCCTGTCTGTAGCGTAACGAAGACCAAATTGGGGCATGTGGCGGCTATACGACCGGGGGACCACGCTCGCGCAGGCGTGCAAGCATGGGACAATCGTGCGGGAAAAGGGCAGACGAAAAATATAAGCGGCTGAGAAGGAGGGCAGCAGGTTCGGGTGGGGCCTGGCGGACGGCGGTGGCAAATCCAGAAGGTCCGCTAGTGGGGAAGGAGCGTGGCTGTTGCTCCAGGTATTGCACAGTGGCCCCTCCAGTCTCACGTTTGGTGAGTGAACCTCTGACCACCGACTCCCACAGGCGTCTAATCTCCTCCTAGCACTCTTTTTTGACGAGTCAAGCGCAAACGATCAGTTTCTTGTGATGGGTGAGAGCGTCGCGGACCGAGGCTAGAGTTGTATCGCGGTCCAGCGCTTACTTGCCGGACCGCGGGAGTGCACCTCCAAGAGAACAAGGAGGAAGGAACCCGAATTATTTCGTTCGTCCCTGTTTGACGATCACGTCGAATTCTTTTTTGGTCACCGGCATGACTGACAGACGGCTCTGCTTGATCAGGGCCATCTCTTGCAGCCGTTTATCTTGCTTGATCTGGTTGAGCGTTATCGGGCTGGCCAGGGTTTCAACCGGCTCGATATCAACCACGCTCCAGCGCTCATCATCCGTCGTAGGGTCCTGGTAGGCTTCTTTGATGACACGGGCAATCCCGACAATCTCCATCCCCTCGTTGCTGTGATAATACAGGACCTGGTCGCCCATCTGCATAGCCCGCAGGTTGTTACGGGCTTGATAGTTACGCACACCGTCCCAATACGTCCAGCCGTCTTTTTGCAGGTCGCTCCAGGCATATTTGTACGGTTCGGATTTCACCAGCCAATACTTCATCGCGCTGTATCCCTTATCGGTTTTCTGTGATTTTGAACCATATACTCTCCATATGTTTTTTCCAAATCGGCTCTTTGATTGCCTTTCTCAGTCTGTCTCCTTATAAGAAGGTCCAAAGGAGGGGGAATCATGCCGCATGAGAGTCGCCAAGAATATCGAATCATCACAGAAAAAGATGTCCCGGCGGTCATGCGGGACGGGACGACGCTCTACGCCGATGTCTATCGGCCGGATGCTGAGGGACGCTTTCCCGTTATTTTATTACGGCTCCCGTACGGCAAGGAATTGGCCGATGTTTTTGGCGACCACGAGTATTTTCCGTCGCGGGGCTATGTGGTCATCGTCCAGGACGGTCGAGGACGGTTTGCGTCAGAGGGGGAATACTATCCGCTCATTGATGAAGCCCAGGATGGGTACGATACGGTCGAGTGGGCCGCGGCGCTGCCGTACTCGAACGGCCGGGTCGGGACTCAGGGCCAGTCGTATCTCGGCGCAACCCAGTATCAGCTCGCACCGACACGGCCGCCGCATCTCCAGTGTGCGTTCCCCGTATCTGCCGGCGCCGATTACCATCAAGGTTGGGTCTACCACACCGGCGGGGCCTTCTCTCTGGGCTGGCAGGTGCCCTATGCGATCTTCCTCGCTCGCAACACTATTGACCGTAAAGGCATCAAGGAGCAACTCTGGCCGAAGGTGCGGCCCGACCTGCTGCGTTCCATTAATTTCGGGAATCCGCTCTCGCCGGAAGCCTATACGCGCCTCCCGCTCATGTATTGGGCCGACCTGCTTGAGGAGGTGGCTCCGTATCTGCGCGATTACCTGACCCACCCTGACGACGGTCCCTATTGGTGGCCGATCAATATCGAGCGTCAGCACCGCAACATCAACATCCCCATGTACCATGTGAGTTCGTGGTATGACATTTTCCTGCGCGATGCCCTGGTGCACTTCTGCGGCTTGCAGGCGCGGGCCATGACACCGGAGGCACGCGGCGGGCAGAAATTGCTGCTCGGGCCGTGGGCCCACCTGTTTCCGTATACCACGCCCATTTCCGGCGGGACCGGGGATGTCGACTTTGGTCCGAACGCCGTCATCGAACTGCACGAGACCCAGCTGCGCTGGTTTGACTATTGGCTCAAGGGGATAGACTCGGGAGTTGCCGAGGAACCGCCTATCCGGCTGTTTGTGATGGGCACTAATCGCTGGCGGGACGAGTATGAGTGGCCGCTGGCACGGACCCGGTATACGCCCTACTACTTCCACAGCCAGGGCCGGGCGAATAGCCTCGACGGTGACGGCGGGCTGAGCGTTGACCCCCCTCAGGACGAACCCCCGGATCGGTACGAATACGACCCCGCCAATCCGGTTCCGACCTGTGGTGGGAACACGCTGATTATTCCGGTTGGTGTCGCAGACCAGCGTGAGGTGGAAAGCCGGCAAGACGTGTTGGTCTATACCGGAGAGCCGCTGGACGCACCGCTTGAAGTCACCGGCCCACTCACGATCGTGCTCTACGCTTCGTCTTCTGCCACCGACACCGACTTTACCGCTAAGCTGGTCGATGTCCGGCCTGACGGCTATGCCCAGAACATTGCCGACGGTATTCTACGTGCGCGCTATCGTGACTCCTTGAGTCAGCCGACCCTGCTGACACCGGACGAGCCGTATGAGTTTCGCATCGATTTATGGGCCACCAGCCATGTGTTTCTGCCTGGGCATCGTCTGCGCGTGGAGGTGGCATCGAGTAACTTCCCGCGCTTCGACCGCAACCTGAACACCGGCGGTGATCAAGCGACCGGCACGCAGTTCCAGACCGCGCAGCAAACTGTTTTGCATAACAAAAAGTTTCAGTCGCATATCGTGTTGCCGGTTATTCCATAAGGGGTGTCACTGGTGCTCTTGTGCTTCCCTGACGAGCGCGTCGTGGAGTAAGGTCTTCATATACGTCTGATATTTGGGCACACCTTTCTGCCGAGCTAGCTTGCGGGCGAGTTCGACATCACCGACCGCGAGGCGGATACTAATCTGCTTGGTAGGCGGTCTCAGCACATAGGGTTTCTCCAGTTCGCCTGGATCATCCGTATACGGGTCAAGGAAAGTAGCGTCCATTTCTTCCAGAATACAATCTGGACAGAACCACTTGTCTTGGTCGTCTTGATATTGCTCTGTGCCGCAGCGCTTACACGTATTTTGTCTCTTCATTGCTCTTTCATCTCCCTATGCCAGCTCAAGATTTGCTTTCTGGTTGAAGGCCAAGCGGTAATGACGTGGATGTGCTCCTCGGTAGTGCGTAAGAAGACAACTGTCAGGAAACGGCCCTGAAATGTCCTGCCCACAGCCTTTAATACTCGGCCCCTTTGCCCAATAACTACGACAGAGCCTGAAAAGACTTCAGCGAAAGCGCTTTCCTTAATGGTACTATGGCGAACTCGATAGTGTGCTTTTTTCGCCTTTTTGTCATGCGCAAAAGTAATTCGCATACTGTAATGACTTGAATATACTTTCTAGGCGGACAATACACAAGGCATGATTTGTCACCAAGCCCCACCCTTGCTCAGAGTGGATTTGGCTGATTCCTTGACGCCATGTCGGATGTCCTGCCGCCCGATGCGGAAAAAGCGGCCTCAGTCCGGGCGATGTTTGATCTGATCGCCCCGCACTATGACACGCTGAACCGTTGGCTGTCCTTGCGTCTCGATCAATACTGGCGGCGAAAGACCATCCGCAGCGTTGGCGTCTGTGCCGATGATCGGGTGCTCGACCTAGCGTGCGGAACGGGGGATTTGAGCGAACTCGCCGCGGCAACCGGTGCCCGAGTGATCGGGATTGACTTTGCCCGCAACATGCTCGTCGGCACAACCCGGCGTCGGATCAGTGCGACCTTCATTCAGGCCGATGCGAACGCCTTACCCCTGCCGACGGCAGCCGTTTCGGTTGTCCTGTCCGGCTTTGCCCTGCGAAATTTCGTCTCAATACCACGCGCCCTCCAAGAAGCGGCGCGCGTCCTCAAGCCCGGCGGCCGACTAGCTCTGCTTGAGGTGGATACGCCGCGCCATACGCTCCTGAAATGGGGGCATGGCTTCTATTTTCAGCGTATCGTGCCTTTGCTGGGCGGTCTCATCTCAGACCGAAAGTCATATCTCTACTTGCCGCGCTCGGTGGTGTATCTGCCGGAGGAAGCGGAATTGCTGCGGATGGTCCGAGCGGCGGAATTTGAGCAGGTCGTAAAGACAAGTTTATCCGGTGGTGTGGCGCAGCTGATTACCGCGGCGAGACGCTAAAAAGCAACAGACTGCACAACATCAGCGGTTCATATAGGGAATGAGCTTCTCCAGCACCTGAGGCAGCTCTTTGCATGGGACATCGGCTAAGAGCTTCGTACCGGACCGCGTATCCGGACCTGAGCGCCCACCGACAAACACATCTACCGCCTCAATGGTTTTCCCATCCCGCTGCACTTTCTTTCCCAAAAAGCCGATATCCGCGGTGGTATGGTTCCCGCAGCCGTTCTGACAGCCCGACCAGCGCATGGTGAGGGGGGTGGTCTTACCTACGGTCTTTTCGAGGTGACGAGCCGTGTCGAGCGCATACTGTTTTGTTTCAATCAGCGAATAGTGACAGTAATCGCGGCCGGTACAACTGACGAGGCCACGTATGAATGCCGAAGGATCATAGCGGAGTTCTTGAAGCACCGGTTCCTGGGTCAGGTCGCCGACCATGTGGTCTGGAATATGCGGGATAATCAGATTCTGACTTGGGGTTAGACGAATCTCTCCGCTGCCGTAGTGTTCCGCCAGCGTGGCAACACCGAGCAGTTGCGTTGCTGACAGCCGGCCGGTTGGGACGACGAGCCCGACGTAGTTGAAGCCGGTTTGCCGTTGGCGAAAGAGGCCGACATGATCGGTGCGGACAGTACTCCGCACATCCTGACCCGCCGACTGGAGGGAATGACCAAGACAGCGCTCCAGTTCGCGCCGAAATTTCTCGATACCCCAGTCTTGGATGAGGAAAAAGAGGCGTGATTTTTTGCGATCCTGGCGTTGGCCGTGGTCACGAAAGAGGAGGGCAATTGTGCCACACAGGGAAACGGCGTCGTGTGGCGGGATGAAGACATCAAGCGCTTGTGCTGGCGTATAGCCGCCCGAGCCCTGCTTTCCACCAACAAAGACGTTGAAGCCGCAGACCTCAACCCCAGCGCTCTCTTTGATTGCCGGAACCAAGCCCACGTCTTGTGAGTCCGGAGAGGTACAATTGTCCAGACATGCGGAGATGGTGACCTTAAACTTGCGCGGCAGGTTTGTGTATTCCGGGTTGCGTAAGAATGCCTCGGTATAGTGTCGAGTGACGGGCGAGGCGTCAAATAGCTCGTTGGGAGTCAGACCGGCTGCCGGGCAGCCCGTTACTCCACGGATGTTGTTCAGGCCGGTCTGCAGCGAGACCAAGCCGACCTGTTCGAGCCGCTGCCACATCTCCGGGACATGCTCGATATGAAACCATCGCAGTTGGATTTGCTGCCGGGTCGTAATATCAACAAAGCCCTTCCCGAATTCTTCACTTAGCGCCGCCAGAGTGCGAAACTGGGCTGCATTACTGAGCCCGTTGCTCATCCGCAGCCGCATCATAAAATTGCCCGGCGTCTGACGCTGAAAGAAGACGCCGGCGCCTTTGAGCCCTTCGATTTCATGCTCGGACAGGGATTTCCAGCCGTTCTGAATGGCGTGAGAGAGGCTGCTGCCAGCCTCCTCCGCTGCTGTTGTCATGCGCTTCACCGTTGTCTACGAACCGGCCTCACCCGAATTAGCTGGCGATTGCCGGAGTGAGTTCTTCCCCGGCTGGTGCTGCTTTCTCGGCCAGAGCCTTTTCCAGATTGCGCTGTTCTTCCTCGTGGACTGCTTGCGGAAAGGTCACCAAAAACATACAGGCAGACGCCAGGGCAACCACAATGCCCAGAATCAACAGGCCTTGCTGGGTACTGAGACTCTCCGAGCGAAACAGAAATCCGGCGGCAACCGCTCCGGCGTTCCCGCCTGCACCCACAATGCCGGCCACGCCACCGAGTGCTTTTTTGTTGATAAAAGGAACGACCGCATAGGTCGCGCCTTCGGACATTTGGACAAATAGGCTGAAGACAATCATGCTCATGATCGCCAGCGGTAAAACGCTCATCTGCGAGAAGACGACCAAGGCAATACCTTCGGCCAAGAGGACGGCTCCCATAAACCAGACCCGGCCTCTGAGCCCTATCTTAACCGCGCAGATATCCGAGAATATGCCGCCCAGGGTCCGGGCAAAAATATTCATTAGACCGAACAGACCGGCGATAATGCCTGCTGTTGCCAAATCGAGCTTGAAGAAGTCATAGAAATACAGAGCGGCAATATTATTGATGGTCAGCTCAACGCCAAAACAGGCCGCATATATGACAAACAAAGCCCATACACGATAGTCTTTGGCCGCTAACAAGAACGATGCTTTGGAACTGCCTTCCGCGGGAGGCAACTCACCGCGCGCACGCAGTTCCTGATAATTGCCGTCCGGCGCATCCTGGGTACAGAAATAATAGCCGATACCGGTCAGAAACAGGACCGCACCCGGTACGATCATCGCCAGCCGCCAGCCGAGCGACTCACTGACACCAAAAAAGAGGATGGCTCCCAGGATGAGGGGCATGACCATTTGGGTGATCCCTCCACCCAGGTTCCCCCAGCCGGCAGTGGTAGCGTTGGCCGTCCCGACACAATTGGGGCCGAACATCATCGAGGTATGGTACTGCGTAATGACAAACGACGCGCCGATTGCGCCAAGCGCCAGTCGAAAAAGTAGAAAGCTCTCATAGCTCTGGGCTAGGCCAATCCCCATCACCGGTAGTGATCCGAGCAACAGCAACCAAGTATAGACCAGGCGAGAGCCGAAGCGGTCGCACAGCGGACCAATAATAATACGGACGATAACGGTAATAGCGACCGAGGCGATAATGGTATTCCCGATCTGCGCCTTGGTCAGCATCAGATCCTCACGGACCAGCACCATTAGCGGCGCAATACCAAACCAGCCAAAGAAACACAGAAAAAAAGCGAACCACGTCATGTGAAAGGTCCGCATCTGCGGGGTTGCCAGACTGAACAGGTCAATTTTCGTCGCCTTGTTTTTGACTTCCATATCGACGCCAGCCTCCTTCTGCTCGCGATATTCGTGACACTTGAGGACACAGCAATTCACAGGCCAGAATGTAGGGGTGCCTGGGGAAAAAGTAGAAAAGGCCGTATTTTTACGTCGATACACCCGAGTCCGGGTTGCAGAGGCTGAGGCGTACCGTCAGTCGGCCAAAACAGGCCTGTTGTTCAGCATGCAATATGCTGACTCAGCAACACGCCTTGGTTCTGGACGAACTCCAGACCAACACTAGCGAGACACACAGACCCAAATCAGATATCCTGCTGTTCAAGACGTGAAGCAGCGGAAATCCCCGTTTCGCTATGAGAGGGGAGATATGAAAAAGCGTATTGTAGTCTGCGCGGACGGCACCTGGAACCGTCCCGAGAAAAATTTGAAAGAAGACGTTCCAGCCAATGTGATTCGACTTGCTCGCGCTGTCAGCCCGGTTGCCGATGACAATACACCACAACAAGTATTTTACGACTGGGGATTAGGTTCCTACCATGATGAATGGGGCGCCGGGACAGCGGGCAGCGGCATACATAAGAACATTATGGACGGCTACCGTTACATCGTTCAGAACTACTCGCCGGGTGACGATTTGTTTCTGTTCGGTTTCAGTCGTGGAGCATACACGGTGCGGAGCCTATGTGGGCTTATTAACAACTGCGGTATCCTGAAACGCCCGGACGCGCGTCTGATACAAACGGCCTTCGACCACTACAAGCGTCAAGAAGACGAGTATGCGCCAGAGGGCACAAAGTCTATCGCGTTTCGTAAGAGGCATGCCCACCCGTCCAAAGAGGTCCGGTTCCTGGGCGTGTTCGATACGGTGGGGGCGCTTGGGATTCCGTTTTCTTGGCTCGGTTGGTTAAACGCCGAGGATGAGTTTTATGATTCAGAAATGGGCCCAAATGTGCGCATTGCCCGCCACGCTCTCGCTATTGACGAGCGACGCTACGACTTTGAAGCAACCGTTCTACAACCCCGAAGAAACCTGGATTTGAAGCAGGTATGGTTCGTTGGAGTCCATTCTGATGTAGGCGGGGGCTACAAACCGGATAAGGGCGGTGCGCTACTGTCGGACATCGCGCTGGGCTGGATGGTGGGTGAGGCTGAGCAAGCCGACCTGTCGTTCGAGAAGCATCTTGGTCGGAGACTGAAACCGGACCCCGCCGCCACGCTGCACGATTCTTCGAGCCTCAAGTTTCGTTCCTGGAAGGACATATGGCGTCCAATAAACCATAGGAAGGGAAAAGTGTTGATTCACAAGTCGGTGAAAGAACGCTGGGAGCAAGATTCTAATTACCGGCCGGAGAGCCTAAATAAGTATATCGCCAGAAACGGGTGGCCGACGCTGGAAGGATGAATGATTCTGTCGAACATCGGTCTAACGGCGGACCGTGCGCCACAGCCAGGCTGCCACGGCGGTAAGGTGCATCCTAAAGCCGTCGGGCTTGTGATTTGATCTGATTTGAGGAATGTAAAGAGTTGATGCTTGTCGTTACATGCTGAGCGGCATGGCAAGGAGAGCCGCGTTCATGGGCCGGACAGAAAAAAATATATACAGAGGGCGAGACCCACGCGAGTTGCCAGCGTATGGTATCCCGGAGGCGGCTCACTATCTGCGGATTCCAGTCGCTACCCTCCGGACGTGGGTTTGTGGGCGGCACTATCCAACCCAGCAAGGGCCTCGACGCTTCAAACCGATTATGGCTCTTGCCGATACGGAGCGCTTCCTGTTGTCCTTCGTGAATCTCATTGAGGCGCATGTCCTCGCCGCTATTCGTCGTCATCATCGCGTCTCGTTCCCTAAAGTCAGAAGCGCGCTACGCTATATCAATCGGCACTTTCCCTCTCCGCATCCACTGGCTGATCAACGCTTTGAGACGGATGGATTAGACCTCTTCGTCGAACAGTTTGGAAACCTGATTACCATCTCAGATGAAGGGCAACTCAGTATGCGTAATATGCTGAAAGCCCACCTGCGTCGGATCGAACGGGACGTATCCGGGCTGGCGATCAAGCTGTATCTATTCACCCGACGAGACACCTCTGAGACCGCGCCCCGTGTCATCGTTGTTGACCCGCGCATTGCGTTTGGACGGCCGGTGGTAGTCGGCACCCGCATCTCAACCGAAGTCGTCTACCAACGATTCGAAGCCGGGGAGTCGGTTGCCCGACTTGCGGATGACTATGGCCGCACGCAAGCAGAAATCGAAGAAGCGATCCGCTGCGAGCACTACCGGGACGCGGCCTGAAGGTTCCACCTTCTTCCTCGACCAAAGCTTGGGAGACAAGGTCATTGCGCAAGCACTCCGTCAGCAAGGATGTAGAGTCGAACTGCTCAAAGAGCACTTTGAGATCGATGTCCTGGATGAAGAATGGTTGCCTGCGGTGGGGCGGCGCGGCTGGCTGATCCTGACCAAGGACGATCGTATACGCAAACGTCCGGCTGAGCGTGAAGCGCTCATGCAGAGCGGGGCTCGCGTTTTTATCCTACCCTCGGGCAATATGTCCGGTGAAGACATGGCTTCAGCTATTGCCAATGCCCTCCCGAAAATACAGCGGTTCGTTACAGAAAATCCCCCGCCTTTTATTGCGCGTATATCCAAAGCAGGGGAAGTGTGGTTGTTGGACCCGCCACGCTCCACACGTGCAAAGAAGCGAAGAGAAAAATAGCGTTCTGGGAGCGTATCAGGGGGCTTTTTCGGCAGGTTTGGTAATACGTGCGCGATGCCAGATGTCGGCATCGCCACTAGCCTGACAGGCCGGGCAGGCCTCGTCCGGGGACTGGAGATAGCCCCGTCCATCGCACTGCTGACACAAGCCGTTCAGCAGATAGAGCTTATAGTAGAAATCGGTCATATCGTGGACATTGTGAAAGAACGATTTGATTTGCTCGACAATGTGATCGGGGTAGAACGCCTGCTCTTTCATTTGACCATCCCTCTCTCGTTCAGCGTTGCATCATGCGCCACAACCAGACGGCCGCGGCAAAGCATGCTCCCGAGGCGATTGCCGCGGGACCGACAATGCTGCCCGCCCCGCCGAGATGGCCTTCAATTGCTTCGACCAGCAGCCATAACTGCACGAGTAACAGGACAACGACAAAAGCCGTGACCAGCCCGAGCACTGAGCTGCGCTGCTGGCGCAGTGTGGCGGAAGGCAGATTCATACCGCGCCCTATACTTGCATACCCGTCGCCCACACGCTGTCGTCCTTGACCTGAAGCACGATGCGCGGCAGCGGACGTTTGGGCGGACCTGCCAGCGGCCGACCGTCTTCCAGCGCGAAATAGCCCTCATGACAGGGGCAGTGGAGCTGTTTTTTCTCCTTTTGATAGAGGACCGGACAGAGTAAATGTGTACACTTCTGGCTGTACGCGACAAAGCGGTTCGCGGCGACCCGGATCAATAAACAGGGGTCGGTTTTGGTGGGATAAAAGAAGAGTTTAGCCTGTCCAATAGCGATATCCGATACCGCGGCAATGCGCAGCGCCGTAAACTGTGCGGGGCGCCAGCGCTGCCACCATTCTCGTAGCGCAACCAGTCCGGTGCCGAGAAAGAGCGCGCTCGAAATAAAGGTCAAAAAAGTGGTGAAGGAACGCCGGGTCACATAGTGATCATCTTCCCAATTAATGGGAAAATCTTCACGCCACCGGGGAATGCTATCAGGCATAGCTCTACGCTCTCATCTCGTTGGGCTGGTTTCTCTCATTCGCAGAAACTCGCCACATCAAACTCCATTTCATCCGGCGCCGTGTCACCCACCATGAGATGAACTTTTGTGGTCACAACTTGCCGACCAAAGGTAAAGCGGTTGATGGGCTTTTCCTGGCGTTTCTGCTCGATTTCTTCTTTAGTGCCAAAGAACAACGCACCGCTGGGACATACCGTGGCGCACATGGGCTTGAGGTCTGCTGAGGTGCGGTCGTAACACATGTCGCACTTCATCATTTGGTCCATCTCACCCAGATAGCGCGGGACGCCAAATGGGCAGGCCAGGACGCAGTTCGAGCAGCCGATACAGCGGGGCTGTAAGGCCGACTGGACCACGCCCTCTGCAGTTTGCTTAATCGCATCCGCCGGACACACGCGCGCGCAGGTCGGGTCTTCGCAGTGCATACACACCGTGGGCGTAGTTTGCGGCGAGCTCGAACGGTCAACATAATCCAGGTGGATCATGGACACGCCCCGGTGCGACTCACACTCGGCGCAGGCATGAACACAGGCTTGACAGCCGATACAGCGGGAGGGGTCAATAAAGAATTCCATACTCAGACACTCGTCTCCACCTTGCGCAGCCGAACGGCACAGACCTTGAACTCGGGAATCTTGGAGATAGGATCAAGCGCACGGTTGGTCACCCGATTGGCGGCCTGCTCGCCCGGCCAGTGATAGGGAATAAAGATCGTGTCAGGTCGAATCGTACGCACGACCAGGGCTGGCAGTGTCACGGACGAACGCCGACTTTCGACACACACCATCTCTCCGTTCTGAATGCCATACTGTTCGGCCAGCCTGGGATGCAGCTCGATCTGTGGGCCCGGATATTGATCGACCAAGGGACCGATCCGACGGGTCTGGGTACCGCTCAAATACTGCGAGACCACCCGGCCGCTGGTCATAATAATGGGATAGGTCGCGTCAACATCCTCGTCCGGTGGGCGGTAGGTCACCGGATGAAATTGGGCCTTGCCGTCAGGGTGGGCGAACGCGCCGCCTTCAAACAGGCGCGGTGTGCCCGGATGTTCCCGGCTCGGACACGGCCAGAAGACGCCGTTATGCTGTTCGATTTTGGCATAGTTCAGGCCGGCGTAATCAACCGGCCCGCCGGCTGAGGCCCGGCACAATTCACGGAACAGGTCTTCGGGTTCGGCATACGGAAAGAGCAGCTCTTTGCCGAGTCGATGGGCGATATCGACAATAATCTCCCAATCGACTCGTGCATTCCCAGGCGGTGGGACCGCCTGACGAATGCGCACCACACGGCCTTCACCGTTTGTGACTGTACCTTCGTCTTCTTCCTGAAGGGAGCCGGCCAGCACGACATCCGCATAGCGGGCCGTTTCTGACATGAACGGATCAATCGCGGCGTAGAACTCGAGCTTTTCAAGCGCAGCACGCGTCAACTTCGTATCCGGGAGTGAGACCAACGGGTTAAAGGATAAGGACAGCAAGCCCTTGATCTGACCGGCATTGACGGCGTCCATCAGCTCGACCGCGGTCAGGCCGACATGGGGCAGGTCAGACTCGTTGACCTTCCAGGTCCGGGCTATTTCTTCCCGGTGCTGCGGGTTCTCAATATCGCGTCCGCCCGGCAACTGATTGCAGCGCTGTCCGTGCTCACGCCCGCCCTGGCCGTTGCCCTGGCCGGTAATCGTCCCGTAGCCGCAGCCCGGCTGCCCGATCCGGCCGGTTGCCAAGACCAGGTTAATACAGCTCAGGACGTTCTCCACCCCCTTGGTGTGATGCTCGATTCCGCGAGCGTGTAGCAGCATCGATTTCTCGGCTTCGGCCCACATTTCCGCCGCACGCACTATACTGGCTGCGGGAACGCCGCTGATCCCGGCGGTCATCTGTGGGGTGTACTCGGCCACTGCTTTCTGTACGGATTCAAAACCCTTGGTATGGGCGTCAATAAAATCGTGATCAATCCAGTCCTGCTCAATGAGCACATGCAGGATGCCGTTCATGAGCGCACTGTCACGGCCAGGCCGCACGGGCAGAAACAAATCCGCAGTGCGGGCCATCGGCGTCATACGCGGGTCTATGGCAATAAACTTGGCGCCATTATCCCGCGCGCGCCACAGATAATCGGTCAGGATGGGAAAACACTCACCGATATTACTGCCGGTGACCAGGACGAGCTGAGTCAGCGGGATATCCGACCAGGGATTGGCGACCCGGTCGATACCGAAGGCCATCTTATTGGCCGCCCCGGCCGAGACCATACATAAACGGCCGTTGTAATCGATGTTGGCCGTTTGGAGCGCGACGCGGGCGAATTTACCCATGAGATAGGCTTTTTCATTGGTCACCGACGCCCCGGACAAAACCGCAAACGCATCCTTGCCGTATGTGGCTTGAATACGCTGGATGTGTTCGACCACCAGCGACAAGGCGTCGTCCCAATCTGCCTCCCGAAACCCGTTGTCCGTCCGAATGAGGGGATGCAGCAGCCGATCCGGGTGGTTGTTCTGGAGATACCGCTTGACCCCTTTGGGACACAGCCTGCCTTGATTGACCGGAAAGTCTTCCCAGGGCTCAAAGCCGACCACTTTTTCGTTATGGACTTTGAGCTGAATGCCACACTGGACGCCGCAGAAACAGCAGTGCGTTTTGACGAGCCGGTCGGGCTCATGCTCCGCCAGCCAACCACCGGGCGGTTCATAATTGAGATGCGGCCCATATTGCTGAATCAGTTCCTGCTCGGATAACGGGGGGATCGCCATAAAACCCTTTCTAGGCAACGCTCGATGCACCTGGGGGTGTCGGTTCTTCCGTGTCGGCAAACGGGTCATCCGAGTACGGCCTCGTCAGGCCCTGATTCCGGGCCAGCAGACGGCGCCGACAGGGGGGACAGACGTCTTGATAGTGGAGCGAGGGGTCAAATTGATACTGGAAATCCAGCTCGCTCAGCACGTCTTTCAGGTCATCAATCTGCATCTGAGAGGCGTACGGCTCTTGGCACACATGACAGAGGGCCTGTCGGTCGACCTGGGCGGCGCGTTTATAGAACGCCACCCCGAGCTGGGCCGGACGCTGGAAGATGTGGAAAAATTTCCCAAAGGGCAGGTACAGCAGCATGGCAATGACCGATGCGGCGTGGGTAATCGCAATAAACGTGAAACCGTGTCCATTAAGCCAGCGTGCGCTGACCGTCAGACCCAGCCCGGTGACCGCAACCAGGAACAGCAGCAGAATAGGTAGCACGTCATTGCCGAACTGCTGGAGTGAGATGGTCCCCGGTTCAGTCAGCCGACGTTGGATGGCCAGACCTACCCCGATCAACACCAGCACGGCAGAGATATTCAGTGCGTTAAAAGACAGAAAAGCGGCTATGGAGTCCACCGAAAACTCCTGGACTTTCACTCCCAAAAAAATGACCTGATAGGTGTGGAGATCGTCCGCCGGTGTCTCAAAATGCAGCCAGCCGAAGACGAGCGGAAACGTAATCGCAAAGGCCAGCGTCCCGCCCCAGGAGAGACAGACGTGCATGAGCCAGCGCACCCGACTCCGGTTGGCGATGAAGCGCTGGGTCGCAAAATTGTCAAAGAGCTGCTGGCCCAACATGACCGAGTTGCGCAGCACCCCGCCCTGCCAAAAGAGCCGCCAGCCTTGATACCAATAGCGTTTGGTTGGTGGGCGTTGCAGCCAGACGGTGTAGCGATAGGCCACTGCGGCGGCACAAAAAATCGACGCCATGGTATAGGGCAGCAGCACCCAATCGAAATGGCGTAGGGTGTCTGAGCCAAGGATAATCAGACCGGCAACCCCGGCCCCGGTCAGGGTGGCAATAATACTTGCTGTGGGGTCTATCGTCGGGCGTTTCCGAGTTGGCCGAGAAAAAAGTCGCCGAGTGAGTCGCTCCCGAACTCCCACGGTCAGTGCCGTCCGCGCCCTCGGGCCGGAAGCGTGCCTTTGGAGGGGGGAATGAGGGCTCGGGGATAGGGGGTAGGGGGCTGTGTGTTGCATCGGGGTCCGTTCTATGGGGTCAGCGTAATGCGAATCCGTCCGTTTGCCGTGCGTACCGGATAGGTCCGGACAGCACCATCCTCGCCCAGGCACCGACCCGTCTCCAGGTCGATCTTCCACATATGCAGCGGACAGATCACTTTCCCGGAACCGACCAGCCCGTCGGCCAGTGGGCCGGCCTTGTGCGGACATGCATTATCAGTGGCGAAAAGACGTCCGTCCCGCTGACGGAACACAGCTATTGTTTTCCCGCCAAAGGTATAGGCGCGCCCCTCACCGAGCGGAATAAAGTCAACCGGGCCGAGGTCGATTTGGTCCATCGAGTCGGTTGGGTCTATGGAGTCCATGGGGTCAGTTGAGTCTATTGGGTCGGTTGGGGACCAGTTGTTTCGAGGATGACTGGGTTTCGGTGGTGTTTCCGTGACGGGACTGTAGCTCATTGGACGGTTTCCTCTCGCGGCGTCTCTCTCCAGGTCCCAGACGAGGTCTCAACCGGTAGAGGACCGGCAAACTGGCTGACGTTCCTGGGCTGGACGGCCTCCGTCGACCAGGGGTCCCGATAGGCTGCAACTGCCTTGTCGATCTCTGCGTCCAAGCGCTCGCAGATCCCTTCCGTATCGTCGATTAAGACCGCGCGCAGATGCTCAATACCAACGCGTTCGGCGAACCCATAGGTACGTTCCAGGTATTTGGCATTTTCTCGGTAATACTGGATGAAGCGGCCCATATAGATGAGGACCTGCTTATGTCCTTCGACTGTACACAGCAGATCGCCCTTGCGGACCGTCCCGCCGGCCGCCCCGCCGATATAGATTTCCCACTTGCCGTCCCCGATGGCCACCGCGCCCAGATCTTTGACGTAGGCCTCGGAGCAGTTGCGCGGACAACCGGCGGTTGCCAGCTTCATTTTATGGGGGGATTCAACGCCCTGGTAGCGTCGCTCAATCTTTTGCGCTAGGGCAATCGAGTCGCCCAAGCCATAGCGGCAGAAGTCTGTGCCCACGCAGCTCTTACAGGTCCGAAACGCTTTGGTATAGGCATGGCCGCTGGGAATGCCGAGCGCCTGCCACACCTTGGGCAGGTTTTCTTTTGTGATGCCTAACAAGTCGATGCGTTGACCGCCCGTAATTTTGACCATGCGGGCGTTGTACTGTTCCGCGACCTCGGCAATGCGCTTCAGTTCGGCCGGGGAGGTGACGCCCCCATAAATACGGGGAACCACGCTGAAGGTGCCGTCGTGCTGAATATTGGCGTGGACGCGGTCATTGATAAACCGTGCGTCGCGTTCGTCCTCGTATTCGTTCGGCCAGAGGGACTTGAGCAGAGAAGCCAGACCGATCTTGCTGCCTGGGTCTTCTTTGCCATCCGCCAGTTCTCGAAAGACCGCGCTGACGCTTTTCAGTTGTTTTTTTCTGATGGCGGCGATGAGTTCCGGTTTCGGTAGCGGGACACCGGGGACATAATAATGTTCGCTCGGATCCTCGAGGATCTCGCCCGCATACGCCTCCAGAAGCTGGGCGACCAAGGATTGACAGCTTCCGCAGCCCGCCCCGGCTTTGGTCTTGGCCCCGACCTGCATGACGGACGTACAGCCCTCGGTTTCAATCGCGGCGCGGATACAGCCTTTGGATACGCCATTACAGTTGCAAATCTGGGCCTCGTCCGGCAAATCGGCCGCAGCCAGCAGCGAGGCGCCATTCGCCGGACCAAAGAGGAGATCGGCCCGGCGTTCCGGCAGTGCGGTGTCCAGGCTGAACATCTGCATCAGCGTGCTGGCGGTGTCGGCTTCGCCGAGGAGAATCGCACCGTGCAGTCGGTTGTCGCGAATAATCAGTTTTTTATACACTCCGCGCGAGGGCTCCCGGTAGATCACGACTTCATCGTCGGGCTCGGCTTCTTTGGTCTCGCCCATGGAGGCGAGTTCGACGCCCATGACTTTGAGTTTGGTCGCCAGCTTGGAGCCTTCATACCGAGACGCCGGATTCGTCTCGGTGATGACATCGGCCAAGGTCCGGGCCTGATCCCAGATCGGATCAACTAGCCCATAGATGACGCCGCGGTGTTGGACGCACTCGCCCACGGCAAACACGCCAGGGTCGCTCGTCCGCAGTTGGTCGTCACACACGATTCCGCGCTCAACTGCCAAGCCGGAGTCGGTCGCAATTTCGACAATAGGCCGAATGCCGGCGCTGACCACGACCATGTCAGTCTCAAGCGCAGACCCATCTGTGAACCGCAGCCCGGTGACGTGTTCTTCACCGAGAATATGCGTGGTGATTTTTCCGAGCAGGACGCTGATGTCCATCTGGCGCAACGTCGTGCTCAGCAGATCGCCGGATTCCGGGTCGAGCTGCGCACTCATGGGCTGCGGTGCGGCTTCGAGTACGGTGACCTCGACCCCGTGAGTCAGCAGGCCACGCGCTGCCTCAAGCCCAAGCAAGCCCCCGCCGATGACCGCAGCGTGCTGACACTGCTTGGCATACGCGGCAATCTGCTCGCAGTCATCAATAGTCCGAAAGAGAAACGTACCCCGCTTCCCCATTCCCTCCATGGGCGGCACAAACGGGCGGGAGCCCGTGGCGATAATGACCTTGTCGTAGGGCTCTTCAATATACGGCACGGCTTGCGCACAGCCGTCGAGCCCATAGGCCGGGGCGTCTGTTCGCATAGGCCGGCCGGTGACGACACGCCGCTCACGGTCGATCAGGGTCGCTTTAACGCCAGCATGGAGCTGGATGTTATGCTCTGCATACCAGGCTAAGGGATTGAGAAAGGTCTCCTCCATACGCTGCGAGCCGTTCAGCACGTTGGACAGCAGGATGCGGTTGTAGTTGCCGTAGGGCTCGGCACCGAACATGGTAATGGCAAAGCGGTCAGGGTCGCGAGCCAGGATTTCCTCAACAACGCGCGCGCCCGCCATGCCGTTGCCAATCACCACAAGCCGCTCTTTTTGCGTACCGGCCATGTATGCGTCCTCCTCGCGGCCGCTGACGAGTGACGGCCTGATGGGATGAAGATGAGCAAGACCGAGGCCAAACCCACAGGAATCAAACAAGACCCAAGAAAAAAGGAAAAAAGGCAGGCCGGGACAGGCGTTGGCGGGCTACAGGAGGATGAAGAGGGACGAGACGTGAGGAAATAAAACGGTACAGGAGTGTTTCTACAGCAGCAGAATGTTGGCTGAACAACACGCTTTCGGGCACGGACACCGGACGATTACCCCTACGAAGCCGGAGAAAGGATGGGCTGAAGTTTGGTGTAAGGGAAGGTCTACCCTTTTGGCTACTGCCTGAAAAATGAGCAGAGGGTTAAGGGTCGGGATTTGGGAATTGGTGCCTGGGGAGGTCTACCCTCCCCAACCCCCAATCCCTGCCCCCTCGTCTCTAACTCCTTTGTTATAAAAGGAAATTTCCTCAAAGGCTTCCGTCGCTCAGTGTATCTGTCGGCGCGTCACATCGTTTTTCGTCAGCGGCGAGCGGCTTGGCATAGCGTGTGCTCTCTATCTGGGTGGGGCTCCTCCAGACTGAGGGAGAGGAGCGTATACTTTTCGGGGTGCGAGAGCATGGCAGGTTTCGATAATTACGACACCGGTGGATTTTACGATGAAATGTTTCTGCCTGACGGGATTCCTCGGCCGGAAGCGGCACTCCTGGCGCGGTTGATCAGCTCGCTGCCGGACGGAGAGATGAACCGCCGCCAACAGGCTGCTGAACGCGCCCTGCTCCATATGGGCATCACCTTTAATGTCTATGGCGATAAGGCGGCGGCGGAAAAAGTCTGGCCGTTTGACGTGCTGCCGCGCATGATGCAGGCGTCCGAGTGGGAATGGATCGAACGTGGCCTCAAGCAACGCATCCAGGCGCTCAACCTGTTCCTCGACGATGTGTATCATGACCAAAAGATCGTCAAGGACGGGGTCATTCCGCGCGAGATTATTCAGTCGGCCAACAGCTTTCGCCCGGCCTGCGTCGGACTCAACCCGCCGAACGGGGTCTGGTGTCATATCACCGGGACTGATCTGGTCCGTGACGGAGACGGACAGGTCTACGTGCTCGAAGATAATTTGCGCTGTCCGTCCGGCGTCTCCTACGTGCTGGCGAACCGCGAGATTATGAAGCGGACGTTTCCCTCGGTCTTTGAGGCGTCACACGTTCTTCCGGTCGATGACTATCCGAACCGTCTGCTCGACCTCCTCTTGCAGCTCTGCCCCGATTATATTCAGTCGCCCAACGTGGCGGTGCTGACCCCCGGTATCTATAACTCGGCCTACTATGAACACTCCTTTCTGGCCCAGCAGATGGGTGTGGAACTGGTCGAGGGACGGGACCTGGTGGTTGTTGACGGGACGGTCCAGATGCGGACGACCAAGGGGCTGGAGCGGGTCGATGTTCTGTATCGGCGCATTGATGACGACTTTCTTGATCCCCAGGTGTTTTACCCCGATTCCCTGCTCGGCGTACCCGGCCTCTTCGAGGTGTACAAAGCCGGACGTATCGCCGTGGTCAATGCGCCTGGAACCGGGGTGGCCGATGACAAAGTCGTCTATGCTTATGTTCCCAAAATGATCAAATACTATTTGGGCGAGGACAATATCATTCCCAACGTCCCGACCTATTTGTGCTGGGATGAGAAAGACCTCCAATATGTCTTGGCGCATCTGGACAGTCTGGTCGTCAAGGCGGCCAATGAGTCCGGTGGGTACGGCATGCTGGTCGGCCCGCACGCCTCGGAAGAAGCCCGGACGCAATTCGCGCGGCTCATCCAGGAAGACCCGCGCAATTATATTGCCCAGCCCACGCTGGCCCTGTCCCGTGCCCCGATTTTAGCCGAGGGGCGGTTTGTCGGTCGGCATCTCGACCTGCGTCCGTTTATTTTATACGGCAAGGATATCTATGTGTTGCCCGGCGGGCTGACGCGGGTGGCCTTGCGGGCAGGCTCACTCGTCGTCAATTCTTCTCAAGGCGGGGGTAGCAAAGACACCTGGGTGGTCCCTGCTGTTGCACCGCCCACTCCATAGACTCCGAGAGGCCGACCAACTGACACAAAAGGGATGGACGCAGTCATGGAGAGAAAGCGAACCGCAGGACCATGTTGAGCCGCGTTGCCGACTCGATCTACTGGATGAGTCGCTATATCGAACGAGCCGAGAATATTGCCCGTTTTGTTGATGTCAACCTGTTGATGATCCTTGATCTCCCGGCTGGGTCGTCCGAACAGTGGGCGCCGCTGGTCAGCGCCACCGGAGATGATGCCCAGTTCAAGACGCGCTACGGCACGGCCGACCGGGAGCAGGTCATTCAGTTCCTGGCCTTTGATCGGGAGAATCCGAACTCGATTGTTTCCTGCTTACGCGCGGCGCGGGAAAACGCGCGTTCCGTGCGTGAGATCATCTCGTCCGATATGTGGGAACAGATCAATACCTTTTACCTGATGGTCAACGCCGCCGCGGACCGGGGGATTGAGTCTGCGCACGATTTTTTTCATCAGGTGAAACTGGCCGGTCACCTGTTCGAGGGATCAACCAATGCGACCTTATCGCACGGTGAGGGCTGGCATTTCTGTCGGGTCGGGCGCCTCTTGGAACGGGCGGACAAGACCTCGCGCATTCTCGATGTCAAATACTTTATTCTCCTGCCGGCCGTTTCCGATATTGGGACGCCCTTTGACAATATCCAGTGGGCGGCGGTCTTGCGTTCGACCAGCGCGCTCGAAATGTTCCGCAAACAATATCACCACATCTCGCCGGACAATATCATTGATTTTCTCGTGCTTGATCGCGAGTTTCCGCGTGCGATTCATTACTGCCTGGTTCAGGCCCAGGAATCCTTACACGCGCTTTCCGGAACGCCTGCCGGGACGTTTCGGAATCCGGCCGAACAGCATCTGGGCCAGTTGCGGGCCGAACTCGCCTATATCGGCGTGCAACAGATTCTTCACCAGGGGCTGCATGAATTTCTCGACGCGCTGCAAACCAAATTGAATCTGATCGGGGACGGGATTTTTGAGACCTTCTTTGCCCTGCGGCCGATTGGGGGGACGGAGCGGTAAACCTCGCTCGGGGACAGGAGGCAGAGCATGACGTTTTGTTTAGGGATGAATCTACAAGGCGGGCTGGTTGGGATTGCCGATACGCGGGTGATTGCCGGCAACGAACGTATTACCGCCCGAAAAGTGTCGGTGTTCCAGAAAGACCGGCATGCCATGTTCCTCATGAGTGCTCGGCTGCGCTCGGCACGGGACAAGGCCCTGATTTATTTTGAAGAAAATCTGGCCCACAGCGAGCAGCCGCTCGACCGCTTATTCAAGGCCGTCAATGCCTTTGCCGCTCAGGTGCGTCGGGTTGCAAAGGAAGATAAAGCCGCGTTGGAGGAGAGCGGCTTTGAGTTTAACCTGCTGGTTGGGATTGCCGATACGCGGGTGATTGCCGGCAACGCATTGGCGGGCAGCTTGAGAATGACCCCGAGCACCGTCTCTACCTCGTCTACCCCCAAGGCAACTGGGTCGAAATCGGCCAGGGCACGCCGTATCACATTATTGGCGCCGCGGGTTATGGGAAGCCGATTCTTGATCGTACACTGCACTATCAGGACCCGATGCGGTTTGCCCTCAAGGTCGGCTGTCTGGCCTTTGATTCGACCCGGATCAGCGCGGTGAACGTTGATTTTCCCCTGGACGTTGTCCTGTACGCCCGGGACAGCCATCGGATCGTCCAGCACTGCTATCAGAAGGAAGACCTTCAGGATTTGTCCAACGTCTGGCAGGAAGGGCTGCGGCGCTCGATCAATAATCTGTCCGCCGACTGGGTCGAGCACGCCTTTGACAAGCTGGCGCTACCGGACAACAACACCAGCCGGCTGTTGCCCGCGCCCAACGGGCCGGACCGAGCATAGGCCCCTGTTATTCCGATGCCTGCTGGAAGCCAGCCTCCCCGCTCCGCGGTTACGGCTACGTCAAGGATCGGGCTGCCGCCGCCGACAACGATGCCTTTCAACGGGGTCACATCGCTGTAGTCCCGGCCCCAAGCGACGGTAATATGCTGATCGGTGGGGATGCTGTTATTGGTGGGGTCGAAATCTATCCAGCCCTGCCCAGGACAATACACCGACACCCAGGCATGAGAAGCTGCGGCACCCGTAAGTTGAGGCTGGCCGTCTGAAACAGTGGTTTCGAGGTAGCCGCTGACGTAGCGCGCCGCAATGCCCTGTGTGCGCAGACAGCCGATAGCCACATGCGCAAAATCCTGACACACGCCTTGGCGGTGATCGAGCACTTCATTGAGCGGCGTTGAGACTGTTGTGGCATCGGGTTCGTAGGTGAACTCCTGATAGATGCGCTGCACGAGGTCGGCAACGGCTTCCAACAGCGGTCGGTCGGGCGTAAAAGACGTGGCTGCATACGCGGCCAACTCAGACGTGGCTGCATACGCGGCCAACTCAGTATTGCCGTGGACCAGGGGAGAGTCGAGCAGGAATTGCCGTGCCTCGATACCGGCGCGACTCGTGTCCTTGGAAACGGAGTGGCAAACCTCTTCCCAGGCAGGAGAAGCCCGGAGCTGTGGTAGGGCGATTGGGACGATCAGAACCTCACTCCGAGCGGTCACCGATAAGCTGGCATGGGGCTCCTGAATGGCAAAATAGGTGACTCGATTGCCGAAAAAATCTTCCCGGTCTTGGCACACTGCCGGCGAAGGCTCAATGCGGAGCTGCGTGTGCTCACACTCTTGTCGCGGTGTGGCGCGCGGGAGGAGGTGAGCCTCGTTCTGGCACTGCGGCACCGAAGCAGTATAGCGGTATTCGGTAACGTGGGTGACGCGATAGCGTATCATCTCGAAGTCGAACGCGTTGCGGTGAGCTGTTGCTGCACTTCAATATGGCTGAAATAGTCGCGACTCAAGGTCTCCGACAGCGAGAGCAGGCGCGTGCTCATACCGGCAAACAGTTGGCTCAGCGTCTCATACAGGTCTTCGTCCCAGGTGGATGTCGAGTAGCGCTCCAGGTCTGTCACCTGTAAGGTTGTGAGCGCCTCCAAAACGATACGTTCTTCGGCGCTCCGGTGGGGCAGGGGCTTCTTGCGTGGCAGGCCCACCACTTGGTCCCGTATTTGAACAAGCTGATAGCCGACTGAACGCGGGTTGCTCTCGTCGAGCAGCAGCAGGTCCAACACAGCCCCGGCTTGTACGGCTGAGGCGTAGCGCCGCCGATACGTCATCAGGCTGTCGGTCATGGCCAGTACCATCTCCCAGACGACTTTTTCCGTCTCGGACGGCAGCTCGCAGCCCGTCCGCAGGAGGCTGAGCGTATACAGCGCCCGTTCAAGCCGGCGGCCAATTTCCATAAATCGGAATCCGTGTCCGCGGGCCATACTTTCGGTATTCAGACCATTCACCGCGGCGAGCCCAATAATCAGGCGTTCCAGGCTTTCGAGCATCTCGCTCAAGGACCTGACCTGGGCCAACTCATGATCGAGCCGGTTGATTGCCCGCCAGGCATCGTCAGACAGCCGGCCGCGCGCAGCCTGTCCGGCGTGGACTAGGGCGTTCAGATGAAAACGCAGGCTGCCCGGTCGATTGGCGTCTAGAATCGTGTTGAACAGTTCCTTCTCGGCAACGGTCAGCCGCCGTCGCTCCCCGTACCCGATAAAACGCAGATAGGTCGCGGTGCTATGGGTGTGGGCCGAAAGAAAGGCCGACAGGGAGGTATCATACCGAGCGGTCTCGGTGTCGAGTACCCGCTGGAGAACTTCGCGAAAGACGCGCGCTCCCCCAGCGGTGCGTTCGACGTAGCGTCCGAGCCAGAACAGATTATCCGCCATCCGGCTGGGCACTTCTCCCCCGCTGCGCGTAATCGATACGGAGTGCTCGGGTGCCGGGATGAGGCTGAACTGACTCTCGGGCTCTGAGGCGAGAATCCAGGTATCCTTACTCAGACCACCAGCCTGACCGGAGACGAGCCACCCGTCCGCATCCGGTGTCACCCGCGTTAACCCGCCCGGCATGGCCACATAGCCATCGTCCCGGGAGACCAGGAAACTGCGTAACACCATGGGCCGTGGCTCCAGGTGGTCTCCGGTAAACACCGGCGTCGTTGACAACGCCACCTGTTCCTGGCCGACAAAGAGATGGGGGCGGGCCTTGATATTCTGAATAAGGGTATCGCGCTCCTGGGTGCTCAACTGAGCTCCATAGACGGTGGCCGTACCGGGGTGAGGAAAGACAGGCTTGATGACCAGATCTTTGACATGATCCACGACATAGGCCCGGGCCTGTTCGTCACCACACCACCAGGTCGGGACTGAGGCCAAGCGTAGATCCTGGCCGAGCAACACTTTGGCGATCTGAGGCAGGTAGGCCATCAGCCCGGGGTTTTCGAGTACGCCGCTGCCCAGTGGGTTAGCCACCACGACAGTGTTATTCCGCACCGTCTGGAGTAGCCCGGGGGGGGCTAACAACGATTCTCGATGTAGCTCTAAGGGATCGCAAAAAGTGTCGTCTACGCGCCGGACGACCACGCCGACCTGTTGGAGCCCGCCTACCGTCTTCAACCAGAGGTGGCCGTCGCGTACCGTTAAGTCATCCCCCTGGGCGAGCGTATAGTCCAGATAGCTGGCCAGATAGGCGTGTTCAAAATATGTTTCGTTCTGCGGCCCTGGAGTTAAGAGTACTGTCCGCGTCTGGTGGGACGGTGTCAGGGCGGCCAAGGTCGAACGCAGGGTTCGGAAAAAAAGGGATAAGCGATGGACCTGGGCGTCTCGATACAGGCTGGGTAGAATCCGCGACAACACCAAGCGGTTTTCCAGGGCGTAGCCGGCCCCGGACGGTGCCTGCGTCCGGTCATCCAATACTCTGATGGTACCATCGGGAGCCCTGGCGAGGTCAGCGGCATACAGACACAGATACGGGACCGGCGTGGGCAGCGCACCGTGACAGGGGCGTAGAAAGCCGGGATGGGCATAGATCAACTCGGGCGGGAGCAGACCGTCGTGAATGAGTTGTTGAGGACCGTACAGGTCTGCCCCTATGAGATTGAGCAACTCTGCCCGCTGGATAAGACCCTGTTCAATAGTCCGCCACTCCTGGCTGGTGAGGAGTGCGGGAACGACGTCGAGCGCCCAGGGTCGCGTGTGTCCCTGGGGGTCCGTATAGACGTTGTAGGTCACGCCATTTTCGCGCAAGACCTGTTGGACTTCGTCCCGACGGCGACTCAGCTCCGCTGGGCCAAGCGCGTCGAAAGCGCGCAGGGCGTATTGCCAGTGGGGACGTGCCGTGCCTGGGGCTGAACACATTTCATCGAAGCGCGCTGACGACAAGCGATAGTGTGCAAGTGTATCGTCCTGAACACTGGCCTCCGCATAGGTAGACTCAGGCATAGCCCGTCCTCCTCATCCGATTGCCCATTATCGTATGTGGACAAAGAGTAAACGTGTCCAGCATCTCTTGTCTATGGGAGGACACGTTCACTCTTTGCGGCCTGGCAACCTGGAAGGTCACTATACTTTTGCGGTATAGCGGTCGGTATCGTACAAACGCTCCAGGTCTACGGTATTGAGCCCACTGACGGCTTGACTGAGGGGGACCATGCGGAGTTGGCAGGTCGGGCCAAGGCCCTGGGCACTGACCATCTGTCCCCAGTCGCCGCGCAGCACGGCTTCGACCGCGGCGGAGCCAAACACTCGTCCCATAATCCGGTCCAGCGCAGACGGACTGCCGCCGCGCTGGCTATGGCCGATCACCAGCTCGCGTGAATCAAAAGGTGTGTCGTGGCGAATGCGCTGGGCGAGTTGACTCCCGATACCGCCCAGGCGCTCATGCCCGAACGCATCCCGGCTGGCGTCCAGGGTCACCACTTCTTCCTCGCTGGCGTGTGCGCCTTCGGCCGCCACAATTACCGCATAGCGGGGGTAGCGCCGGTCCTGCTTACCCCGTGCGAGCCGTTGGGCCAGCAATGCATAGACCCGCTCGTAGGCAAAGGGATGCTCGGGGATAAGGACCAGGGTCGCGCCTCCGGCGACCGCGCTCCACAGGGCCAGATGACCGGCATGTCGGCCCATAACCTCGACCACCTGCACCCAGTGGTGCGAGCCGGCCGGAGTGCGCGCCTGCTCGATGACAGTGGTGCAGTTGCGTAGCGCGGTATCAAACCCCAGGGTGTAGTCGGTGTGGCTGAGGTCTTTGTCAATCGTTTTCGGAATGCCCACCACCGGGCAGCCCTTTTCACTCAGTCGGTGCGCCACGCCCAAGGTGTCTTCTCCGCCCAGAGCGATCACGGCATCAAGACCAAGCCGGACGATATTGGTCATGACTTCGTCCGACCGATCGTGCGAACTCGCCTCGCCCGGCATGGACACGCGAAACGGGTTGGTGCGAGACGAACCCAGATTAGTGCCCCCATCACGGTCCCAGCGCCGGACCTGGTAATCCTCCAGCCGGACGGCCTCGTCGATTCCGGCGTCGAGTAAACCGTGCCAGCCATCGGGCAGGCCCATCACCTCCACGTCATGGGCTGTCGCACGATACACAATCGCCTTGAGGGCGGGGTTCAAGCCTGGGGCATCGCCTCCTCCGGTTAACACGCCAATTCGTCGGATACGCATACTGACCTCATCGTGTCGTGGGTCCCTCCGCAGGCAGAGCAACAGGCGACCTGATCTGCCGGGAACTCGATGCTGATGGGGATACGTGAAAAGACTAAAACTTGAGTGTCGTTTCGATATAGCCGAAATTGGCGCTATCGTCGGGATAGATTTGATCCACGATGCTGTCGCCAAAGACGTGGGCAAAAAAGACGTTGACGTTGATGTGTTTGTTCAGGTTGTAGCTGAGACTCGTTTCGATAATCTGAAACAGGTCGCGCTTGCCAAAGGTCGGGCGGCCGACAAAGCCGAAACCGGCCTGACGGTCTTCAAGGGTGGCACCTGCGCCCTGGTACCACAGGTCATTCTTCTCGCTGACGCGGATATAGTGAAAGTCCGTGCGCCAGACCAACCCTTCGAGCGGACGCAGGATGAGTTGGAAGAAGATGTCTTCGTTATTCATCAGGTTGTAGAAGGTGGAAAACGAATAGACCCGGGCGGTCGGCAGCATCTGAAAAAAGGTGTCGTGGTCGCCGTCGTTGGGGTCGTCGTCGCCCGAACTCCGGTTATAACCAATCCGGAACCAGGGGTTCCACGGTAATCCCTTGGGTTGCCAGCCGGCCTCGACGGCAAATGCCCAGCCGTGATGATCTTGCCGGCCCCAGTCACCGCCTTGCACCACACCCCAGCCCATCAGGTCAATCGGACCGGCCCCGGTCGGCACGACCTGAATCAGGTTGCCGCCACCCATGTTGATGGCCAGGTGTCGGCGGCTGCGTTCTGCGGCCGGGCGGTTATCGGTAGGCCGCAGGTTCCGCCCGTCGGCGTAGTAGATATAAAACAGCCGCGCGTCGGTCAGCTTGGCGAACTCGGGTCGGGTCAGGTTGAAACCGGCGTACAGGATGTCGATATCGTCAATGGTCTTGTTGCCGGCCAGGTCAAAACCGGCCTGGGTCGGATGAGAGCCGTGCAGCGTAAAATTATAGGCGCCCCTGGTCCAGCTCAGGGTAAAGCCGTCATACGAACGTCCGACATGGGACCAGCCGAAAGGGCCGAGCAGACGCTGGGAGACCCGCATCCGTTTGATCCAGTCGATAGTCGGATCCTTGCTCATCACCTCCGCGCCGCCGGCGATCGAGTGCCGTCCGCCCCTCAAACGAAGGCCGGGGATACCGAGCTGTTTCAGGGTCAGGTGAGCCTGTTTGAGAAATACGCTGGCGTCGTTCTGACGGCGATTATGGGACAGATAGACGGGACCAAGGCCAAAAGACCCCTGCGGGGCAGGCGCGCTGGCGTCATCGGGCAGGCCCATCAGGGCCGTGTTCTGCGCTTCAAGATGCAGGTCGAACAGGTCCTGCTGCCATTTTAGACCCAGCTTGGCTACGGTGGCTGCATAGGCATACGACGAATCGCCCGAGGTGCCCTCAAACCAGTCCCAGAATTCGCCCCGCGTGCGTAGGCTCGCAAAAACCGACAGCTTCGGAGAAATCTGGCTGACCGGGACTTCCGCCCGAAGCGGGGTCGGACATACAGTCAGGAGGCACAGGGCGAGCAGCAGGAGACTTCCTTGTTGGATGAAAGCAGCGAGCTGCTGATAGGTCGTCCTGGCGCATCCTGTGGAAATGCTGCGGCCTTGGATCATTCTCTCCTCCTCGTCCATACGCTTTGCCTAGCGTTTCTATAGAACAGGCTAAGCAATGCTAGAGCCAAACACAAGGAAGCTAGGATACAGAGAAGCGGGAAAAAAAGTAAGTAGCAAAGGGAATGGTCAGGTTGAAAAAGAGAGGGGGGGCAGGGGCGGCCGGAGGGACGACCGCCCCCAGGGCAGACTAGAAGAGAGCGGAAGGAAGGGCAGCTCTCTTCAGCAAGCTCTATGAAGAGCTCTGACTCACAGCTAGAGAATAGATGCAGGAAGTATGCCAAACCGAAAGACAAAGAAAGGCCTTATTTTTCAGTACGATCGGTATACCGTGCCCATCTTTGCAGCACGCGTGGGGTGCTGCCTGCTGCTGAGACAACAGGTCAGTGCTCCTCCTGCTACAGTCGCGTTCGACGGTTGCGTTTTTCCCAAGGTTTGACGGGTATCTGGATACGCTTTTGACTTTGTGTGGTCTCACCGGATAAAGAAGGCATACGCAGACGCGAATCCTCTACTGGTCATACGCATATGCTGCCGCATGGACATTATCTGAGTGAACACCATTTTCTGGTTTTTCTGCTTCAGATCCTGCTGCTGCTGGTGATGGCCCGCGGGTTTGGCGAGGTCTTGCGTCATTGGGGCCATCCGCCCGTTGTCGGAGAAATCCTGGTCGGTCTGCTCCTTGGCCCAACACTGCTCGGCCGCCTCTCTCCCGAACTGTACCAGACCTTGTTCCCGCCAGACCCGATTCAATACACCATGCTGGAAACCGTTTCCTGGTTTGGTGTACTCCTGCTCCTGCTTGAGACGGGCCTTGAAATCGATGTGTCTGCGGCCTGGCAGCAGCGCGGCCCGGCCCTCCGTATTGGTATTATTGGCGTTATCGTTCCCCTGGCCGTTGGGTCTCTCTTATCGCTGTTGCTGCCCGACGCCTATCTCGCCACCCCCGACCAACGGCTGACCTTCGCCCTGTTTTTAGGCACCACCATGGCTATCAGTGCCATGGTCATTATCGCCCGCGTGTTGCACGACCTGGATTTGGTCAAGAGTGATCTGGGGCTCTTAACCCTGTGCGGCTATGCGGTGAACGATATTTTGGCCTGGGTGATTCTCAGCCTCGTCTTTGCGACCGCCGCGGCGGCTACGCTGAGTGTTGGTTCGGTCCTGCTGCTGCTGGCGACCGCGGTCGGCTTTACCGCCTTTTGTCTCTCGCTAGGGCTGCGCCTGGTTGACCGAGCGCTGACCGGCTTGGTCACCCGCCTGCCGCACCAGCCTGGCGTGGTCCTGACCTTTGTGTGCTGCCTGGGGCTGCTGTGCGGGGTTGTCACCCAGTGGGTCGGGCTGACCGGCCTGCTCGGATTTTTTCTGGCGGGCATCATGGCTGGAGACGCCGGGGCGCTTTCCGAACGGGTGCGGCAGATCCTCACCCAGATGGTCCACGCGATTTTCGTGCCGCTCTACTTTGCGACGATCGCCATCCAAATAGACTTCTTTGCGCAGTTTGATGTTTTTCTCGTCCTTTTTGTGACCGTCGTCTCAATCGCCGGGAAGTATTTTGGTGCGTGGCTGGGAGCGCAACAGGCCGGGCTGTCTGCTGTGGACCGGGTTTCCATCGGTATTGCTTTTACTCCTAGTGGCGTGACCGGCATTGTGGTTGCCGCCGTGGCGGTGGAGTACCAGATCATCACCATTCCGGTTTTCGTGTCTATTGTCCTCTCGGCGATTATCTCCTCTCTGATTGTCGGCCCCTGGCTCATGTGGTCCATTCGACGCCGGCCGGCCATGCATATCACCGAGTTGTTCGTGCGCCGAGCCCTGATTCCGAACCTGACGGGTCTGACGCGCCGGGCGGTCATCCAGGAACTCTGCCAGGAAATAGCGGAACACAACCCCACCTTGGACCATGAGAGTGTGTTTGCCGAAGTGCTTGCTCGGGAAGAGCTGATGGGGACGGGCGTCGGCAGTGGGATTGCCATCCCGCATGCCCGTCTGGCAGCGCTCTCAAAACCCGTACTTACCTGCGGACGTTCACCGGCCGGGGTCGATTGGGACGCCCCGGATGGGTTGCCCGTGCAGTTAGTCTTTCTGCTGCTCACGCCCGTTCAGGACGAGGGGGCGCAGTTGCAGATTCTCGCGGCCATAGCCCGGACTATGAGCGCGGAAGAGGTGCGGCAGAGCCTGGTGCGGGCCGAGGATGCAGCAGAGCTGTGGCTGCGCCTGTACGACGTGTTACAGTCGGAGGACGCTCAGGTTGTGCCGCAGCGGCAGGCCTAGTCTGTGACGGACTCGACAACGCCTGGGCGCTACTGCACCATTTTACAGTAAATTATAGCGCTTCATCCGCTCCCGCAGGACATTGCGACTCACGCCCAACAGCCGGGCGGCCTGGACCTGATTATAGCGAGAGAGTTCAAGTGCTTTGCCCACAACAAGCTGCTCGGAACGCGCAAGGACATTGCCTGCGTGCTGGGCAAACAGCTCTTCCAGGGTTGCGTTCAGGGCGGCTTCGACGTTGGGTGGTGGGGAGACGGAGGCCGCCGGAGCGCTACTGGCGGGCAGGGTGAGGTCTTCTTCGGTGATGACCGGGCCACGTGAGTATAACACCGTCTGTGCAATAATGTTCTCAAGCTCACGGACATTCCCAGGCCAGGAGTAGGCGAGGAGTTTCTCACACGCGGCTGGAGAAAACTCTTGCGGGCCGTTTTTATTATCCTGGGTGTGGAGTTGCAGGAGGTGCTTGGCTATGAGGAGGATGTCTTCACCGCGCTCCCGTAGCGGCGGTAGATTAATCCGCACGACATTGAGGCGATAGTATAAATCTTCACGAAACCGTCCATCTTGAAGCAGCGTTTCGAGGGCTTGGTTGGTCGCCGCAATAATGCGCACATTGATCTGCCGTGAACGCCGCCCTCCCAGCCGGTAGATCTCGCGTTCTTGCAACACGCGGAGGAGTTTGGCCTGGAGGAGAGGGGGCATGTCCCCGATTTCGTCCAGGAAGAGGGTGCCGCCGTGAGCAAGCTCAAATTTTCCGGGGCGTGACTCGACTGCCCCGGAAAAGGCGCCGCGCTCATGGCCAAAGAGTTCGCTTTCCAGCAGGGAGTCTGGGATGGCCGCACAATTAATGGCCAGGAATGGCCCGTTGCTGCGTTGCGAGTAGGTATGCAGGGCGTGGGCAACCAGCTCTTTGCCCGTCCCGCTCTCGCCGGTAATCAAAATCGTAATATCACGCGCCGCGCTTTTTCCGATAATTTTATACACTTCCTGCATGGCTTGGCTGTTTCCCAACATGGGTACGGCCTCGGGCGAAAGAGGTTCTGGCCGCGCTTCGTCCGGGGGAGAGGCGGGCTCCTCTGCGGAGGGGTGTTTTTGGAGGGTGCGGATGATTAATTGTTTGAGGGTTTCGACATCAAACGGTTTGACCAGATAGTCGTCCGCGTCCAGCGTGGTGGACCGGATGGCCGTTTCGGCTGAAACAAAAGCCGTCATCATGATGACGGGCAAGGCCGGCCGGCGGCGCTTGATCTCTTCGAGGGTAGAGAGTCCGTCGCGGTTGGGCATGCGGACATCCATGAGGATGAGGCGTAGGGCCGGATCGTCTATTTTTCCCAGTGCTTCGTTGCCGGAGAATGCCGACAGCAGTTCGTATTCACGACCCAGGACGCGCCGAAAAGAATAGTGAACGTTCCGTTCATCATCGACAATAAGAATTTTCTCCATAGGGCTAGAGGGGGAGTCGGATACACACCGTTGTTCCGGCCCCTGGCTGAGAGAAGAGGCGTAGTCGGCCGTTATGACCTTCAATAATGCGTTGCGATATGGACAGCCCCAGGCCGGTGCCGTCTTCCTTGGTCGTAAAAAACGGGTCAAAGAGTTGAGTCCGCACTTCGGGCGAGATGCCGGCTCCCTGGTCGGCAATGGTGACCTGCAGGCTGCCGCCCCCGACGCCGATGTGAACGGTCAGCGTCCCGCCGTGCGGCATGGCCTGAATCGCATTGAGTAAGAGGTTCAGGAACACCTGCTTGATCTGGGTCCCGTCAACCCAGGCCAGGGGGAGGTTGTTCGCCCAATCTTTACGGATGACGATCCCTCGCACGCGCGCTTCCGGGCCGATCAACAGCAGGGTTTCTTCCATGATCTCCTGGAGTCGTTCGCGTTGAAAATGGGGGGGGCGCGGACGGGCGAAGTCCAGAAACTGATCCAGTAAGAGTTTGATGCGTTGCAACTCACCCTGGACGATACGGAGATCGTCCGAAAAGCCGTTGGTCGTTGTCCGATCCCGCGGATAGTCTTGGACCTGGTCCTGTGACATGGCGTAGATCAGCATGAGAACGGTATTCAGCGGGTTGCGCAGCTCATGAGCCAGCCCCGCGGACAACTTGCCCAGCGCGGCCAATTTCTCAGACTGGCGGAGTTGTTCCCTGGCTTGCATTTCATCCCGATGGAGGGTCGCATTTTCTATGGCAATGGCGGATTGACTGGCCAGCAAGGTCAGGAGACGGACATCACTGTCCTCAAAGCAGCGTGGTTCGGTCGTATAGACATTCAGGACACCGATAATGGCGGTTCTGGCCCGGAGTGGCACGGATAAGAGGGAACACAGTCCTTCACGGCGGGCCAGGTCCGCCACGCGGTAGCGGGTTTCCTTGCGGACGTCAGGCGTGTACAGCGGCCGGCCGGTCTGAATCACTTCCCCGGTCAGACTGGTGGCCACCTCACGCGCTGGCTGGGCAAGATATGCCTCACTCGCGCCCTCGGTGGCGGCCGGGCGGAGGGTGCCCTCTTCGGGGTCGAGCAGGAGGATAGAGGATACGCGCACGGCCATAAGGCGCCGGGCCTGGGCAACAATACGCTGCAGCACCTCTTCCAATTGCAAGGTTGATGAGATTTCAGCTCCAATGGTGAATAGCGCTTCGAGCCGTTCTTCGAGATGTCCCTGGAGCGTATCCATCGTAATGCTCAGTGGAGGGTCTCAAGCGAGAAGCGAGAGTGACTGTATCGAAACGTCGGACCGAATCACTTGTGTCATAGCGCCGCTCCCAATGGGACCGAGTGTGCAATCCATATCCCCACAGGATTGATTGGAGTGGAGCCGGGCGGGAAGCTCCCGCCCGGCTTTTCTGATTAGGCTTCCTCGGTGCTGAGACGCGGAACGGGTTCCGCCCGCATTGAGCGCTGGCTGCTCATCCCCAGGGTTGAGCCGGGGGAGAACATCTGCGAGGAGCCGTAGGCCACGTTACCATGTTCACCAACATCCAGGCCCTCGGACTCTTCGTCCGGCGAGACCCGGAGCCCCATGGTCGCCTTGATGATGCTGAAAAGGATAAAGGCAAACGCAAAAGTAAAGATGCCAATGGCCACGATACCGACGATCTGACTGACGAGCTGCGCACCACCGGCCAAGTTGCCGAAAATGCCGACCGCCAGAGTTCCCCAGATACCACACACGAGGTGGACAGAGATGGCCCCAACCGGATCGTCGATCTTTACCTTGTCAAAGAACAGGACCGAGCCGACAACAATCGCACCGGCAATCAGCCCAATCAGCGTGGCTGACATGGCCGCCATTTGATCGGCGCCGGCAGTGATGCCGACCAATCCGGCCAGAATGCCGTTTAAAGCCATGGACAGATCTGGTTTTTGGAGGATGACCCAGGAGGTGAACATCGCTCCAATCCCGCCGGCTGCGGCGGCAATACAGGTGGTGACCAGGGTTAAGGACACGAGATTGGGGTCACCCGAAAGGACGGAGCCGCCATTAAATCCGAACCAACCCAGCCACAGCAGGAAGACGCCGATGGCGGCTAGTGGCATATTGCTGGGCAAGATGGGCCGAATACGGCCGTCTTCCATGTATTTCCCCATCCGGGGCCCCAGCAGTATGGCTCCGGCCAAGGCTCCCCAGCCACCCACCGAGTGGACAATGGTTGAGCCGGCAAAGTCATAAAAGGGCGTTTCCATCATGTCCAGCCAGCCGGCACCCCATTTCCAACTGCCGGTGATGGGATACGAAACGGCGACAAAAATGGCCGCAAAAACCATGAAAGAGGACAATTTTATACGCTCTGCAACCGCGCCGGAGACAATGGTTGCTGCGGTTGCCGCAAACATGGCCTGAAAGAGAAAGTCGGTCCAATAGGTATAGCCCTCACTGTACAGACTGGTCTGTGAGGCTACTTCGTCCGCCACCTCAACGCCAAACCCGGCAAAGGCCAGCCAACCGGCAGAATCCTCCGCAAATCCGGGATACATCAGGTTGAAGCCGCACAACGCATAGGTCAGCAAGCCAATGCAGATGACAAAGGTGTTCTTAAAGAGAATATTGACCGTGTTCTTGGACTGGGTCAGACCGGATTCGAGGGAGGCAAAGCCCAGATGCATGACGAACACCAGGGCCGCGGCGATCATCATCCATAAATTATGGGCGGTAAACAGGGCAAAGCCCTGTGAAGCGGCAAATTCGGCGTAATCCTTGTACTGTGGCGCGTCCTCGGCAAAGGCGAGCGGTGCCATCAGCCCGATGCCCAGCGTCGCGAGTGATCCCAAAGCGAATAAACGTTTCATCCCAACCTCCTTATGTCGTGCAATGTCATTGCCCTCATGTGAGTCGAGATGCCCCGTATTGCCCCGCCGAAGTATTTGGCTCGATACTTCTGTCTGTCCTACCGGGGCTCCTTGCGATATTGCCCTCACAACATCAGAGCCCCGGCACGAGTTGTCGTTCTGACTAGATCGCGTCTGCTCCCCGCTCACCGGTTCGGATACGCACGACATCATCCATGGGCAGGATGAAAATCTTGCCATCACCAATCCGCCCTGTTCGGGCCGCGGTGATGATGGTATCCGCCACTTCGCCAGCCTGGTCATCATCGACCAAGATCTCAATCTTGACCTTGGGCAGGAAGTCCACCACATACTCCGCGCCGCGATACAGTTCCGTATGCCCCTTTTGTCGACCAAAGCCCTTGACCTCGGTGATGGTCAAACCCTGGATGCCCGCCTTTGAGAGGGCTTCCTTGACCTCATCGAGCTTAAACGGCTTGATGATCGCTTCTATCTTCTTCATAGGGCCTCCTTCGAGAGATTCGGCTACATGAGGTAGGCGAACTCCACAATCATCGAGTCCTGGTCGTTCGAGTAGCCGCCACCGTCGTCGAACACATCTTTGTTGGACCAGTCGTGGCGGAACTCCAAGCGAGCCTGTAAGTTCTCCGTCATCTGCCATTTGAAGGTGCCGGTGACTTCCCGGAGGTCCTGCTCAATACCGGTCCGGTAGCCGTCCGGGTCGGAGAACCACTCGCCGCGCAACGCAAAGGACCAGTCCGCCAGGCTCGCATTCAGCAGGCCGCCGCCCAGGGTGACAATGCCCGACAGCCCCGTCCAGTCGGCGTCATCTCCGCCTACCTGTTCCGAAGCCGTGCCGTAGTCGAAGTTGGCCAGCAGGTCCACGTTTTCCATAGGCGAATAGGTCAGGACTGTATCAAACACGCCCGTCTTGGAACTGCCACTGTCGTCGTCCTCCGCCCCAAAGACGCCGTTAAACGTCCAGGCCAGATCGCCAAATTCCAGCCCTAAACTCCCGAGAAAGGTCTTACCGTTGTTGTTATCCCTCACATTGTCCCAGCCGTTCACAACGCCGGCTGTCAGGCTGATATTGTCGTTCAGAGCCGTGGAGAACAGCACCCCGGTGTGGGTGAACGGAATGGCGTAGCCGAACATGAAGGAGCGCGACACATTGGGGTTATAGGGCGATTCAATCACCTCGCCGCCCAGCAGGGTGGCGAACTTCCCGAATTTCATCTCGATGCCGTTCCCGATGCCAAAGGTGTAGGTCATATAGGCCTGCTGGACCTCAAAGTTGTGCGCCAGATCGCCACCCCAGTCAGACTGAATCAGGCCGGCGGTTTCACCGTAGTCCAGTACGGCATGGAAGCCGACCCCGCTCTCGGTTTCCTTGGACACTTCGAGTTGCAACAAATCCATAGTGAAGTCGTTGTGGTTCTGGTCAAAGATGCGCATATTGTTGCTACCCGAGTCCGGGCTGTTGAAGTTGTAGTTGTACGACCCGTAGACCAAGCCGCCAAATTGAAACCCGTTGAGACCCAGCAAACCGCCTTCCAACGATTCGACGCGGTTGGTCAGGTCCATAATACCGTTCTCGGCCTCGCCACTCTCTCCAGGGCCTTCCTTGAGGCGGCTTACCTCTCCTTCCAGCTCATCAATCCGCTGCTGCATTTGCTGCAGCATTCCCTGTACATCAGGACTGGCCGGAGTGGCAGTTTCCTCCTCACCCGAGGCACTAACGCCCCCTGCAACTCCCAGTACGACCGCGAGAGCCGCAACGCCGATAAATTTTTTCATATACTACCCCCTTGCTAAAAATATGTTCCTTGGATTCTGGTGGAACACTCCCGGTACATTTATGCAGCAAAGCTGATGCCAATCCCGTACCAGGAGAAAGCCGAGAGAAATCAGGCGGTTTTTTTGCTCTTGGGACAAGAGCATGCCCAGAAGAGCAGCAGTTGCAAACCAGACTGCCTAAACTCTGAACAGACGAAGTTGACACAGCCCCCGGCATGTCTGCTATGTGTCGTGTATCTGACGGGAAAAGGCTGAAAGGAGAAAACAATGCCAAACGCAGATTTTGAAGTTCGCCAGCTCCTCAAGGCGTACCGTAAGGGCGTTATCTCGGACGCGCTGTTCGAGGAACAGATGGAGGAACTGTCCAACGGCGGGGCAGCGACCTATACCTACAATGGGGTGAGTCACGCCACCGAGAAAGACATGATTCTGGCCTTACTGGACGAGTTCCGGTGCGGAGAAGACTTTGCCGCGGAATATCTTAACGGCTGGATTGAGGCCAGTGACGAGGCGTGTGTGAGAGGTGGCTTGCGGACCGTCCAGCAGCGTGAGGCTTTTCACGCCCATCTCTTGGAAGCACGGTTGCGCGAACTGGGTGGGGATCCGCAGTGCACGGTACCAGCCGAGCGGCGGGACAAGGAAATGCCTTTCTACTCGTCAAAAGAGAAAGGCGATGTGGAAAAGCTCCAATCCCTTGCCGATCTGCTCAAAGATCCCGAGGCCATCTTAAAGCCGCTCACCGATTCTATTGATCAGATTCAGGACGATCAGCAGACCAAAGAGCTCCTGCGGACCATTATTGACGATGAAATGTCGAGCATTAAATGGCTGCTGGATGCGTGTGAGACCCTGAGCGCTCCCAAGGCTGCTTAGCTGCTCACTTGCTGATGTAGAGAGGGCGGGGTACGGACAGCGTGCCCCGCCATAGATATAGTGCCTGCTCTGTCTGACGCCAGTTCAGAACCCATATCCGGGGAGGTTTCTTCCGACATCCTTCGCCCTCTGCTACCGTTGCGCGGACAGCTGACGTCCTGCTGGCACCATATCATCGCTGGAGTTGCCCAAGCTCCAGACCCCTCTTTAGCCGCGGTCAATCTGAGCCGCCTGCTGGAACATGGTTTTGGGACGGGAACCGTGCTCCAGTCCGCCGAGCTATCCCGTGACCTGCTGTTTCTTTTGGGGGCAAGTCAACATCTCTCGAATGTCTTGATCCAGCAGGAACAGGACTGGGAGGCCGCCTTTTTGACCGATCGCGGTGCTGCGGAAAAATCGACCGCTACCCACCTCCAGGTGTGCCGCCCAGCCCTCTCGTGTGATCTGCCTGAAGGCGATTTTTTACGCGGACTGCGAGCCTACCGTAATCGTGAATATCTACGGATTGGAACGCGAGACCTGCTTGCTCGGGCCTCCCTTGAAGAGACGACCCGCGATTTGAGCGCCCTGGCCGACACTGCCGTCCAGATTGCCTACGAATACACGCGGGCCAGAATGGAGCGGGACTACGGTGAAGCCGGTATTGAAGAGGCGGGAGAAAAACACCCGATTGCCTTCGTTGTGTTTGGCATGGGCAAGCTCGGGGGAGAAGAGCTGAATTTCAGTTCGGACATCGACCTCATCTATCTGTACGAATGTGACGCCGGCCTCACAACTGGCGGAAAAAAGGGTCAAATTGACACCCGGACCTATTTTACCGAGCTCGCCCAGCATCTCACCCAGGCCCTCAGCATCTCCGGCACCGGGGGGCTTGTCTTCCGGGTTGACCTCCGTCTACGGCCGGATGGGACGAACGGTCAGATTGTCAATTCTCTCGCCAATACGCTGTTGTATTATGAGTCCTGGGGTCAGACCTGGGAACGTCTGGCTCTGCTCAAGGCGCGACCTATTGCCGGAGAGCAAGCCCTGGGCGAGCGCTTTTTACGTGAGGTCGCGCCGTTTATCTTGCGCCGTTACCTCGACTTCACCATGGTCGAGGATACCAAAGAGCTGAAGATGCGGATTGAACGCTCACTGCATCGGACCGACCGGGAGCGGTTGAACGTCAAGCTCGGGCGGGGCGGGATACGAGAAATCGAATTTGTGACCCAAGTCCTGCAACTCATCCATGCCGGAAAAGACCCACGCGTCTTGGGACGGAACACCCTGGAGGTCCTCGACCGTTTGGTTGAGGGGACCTACCTCGCCGCCGCAGACCGAGATGCGCTGGCCGCGGCCTACCGCTTCCTGCGTCAGGTCGAGCACAAAATACAAATGGTGCATGACCGCCAAACGCATACGCTCCCCGGCTCTGAAGACGACCTGCGGGCATTGGCGCGTCGTCTACGGGTTGCGGGTCAGACCGACGCCGCCCAGGACGCGCTCGCCGTTTTCCTGACGACCCTCCAGGATCATACGCGGGCGGTCCACACGATTTTTCGCTCGCTTTTCCACGTTCCCGAAGGCAGCTCCGAGGCCGATGGAACTGAGGAGCAGGCAGCCATTGAAGCCCTCTTCGACGAATTGTCCGATCCTGAACGGGCACAGCAGCGTCTGAAACAGCTTGGGTTTCGTGAGCTGACCCACACATATGAGCGTCTGCGCCTGCTGCACGATGGCCCGTCGTATGCTCCGGCGCCGCCGCGGCGGCGCGAGCTGTTGTATGCCCTTGCCCCAACCCTCTTCCATGAAGTCTGCCGGTCGGCAGACCCCGACCGGGCCTTAGCCTCCATGGCAGATCTGATCGCGTCGATCGGCGCGCGCTCAAGCTTTTTATCACTCCTGCGTGAGAACCCGCACACCCTGCGAACGCTCATCGGTCTGTTCGGCACCAGTTCCTATCTGTCTCGCATCTTTTTACGCCGACCGGAATTGCTCGACAGTCTGGTCCGGGCCGACTTGGTCCATTTGTACAAATCTCAAGAGCTGATGCGGGACGAGTTGATGGCTCGCATTACCGGGGCTCCGGAGCTTGAGGATCGGCTCGATATTCTGCGTGAATATCGACATGAGGAGTTTCTGCGCATCGGCATTAACGACACCAACGGACAGCTTGATTTCCCGTCGGTGAGCGTCCAGCTGTCATACTTGGCGGAGGCCTGTCTCCACGGGGCGTATGAGACCGCCCGCGCGGCACTGTTGGAAAAATTAGGGCAGACGGACCTGCCCGGCCGGATTGTGATTGTGGGCATGGGAAAACTGGGCGCACGCGAGTTAAACTATAACTCGGATCTGGACCTCATCTTCCTGTACGAACCAGACTCCTCGTCCTCGACCGGACAGGACGGGTCAGACCTCGCCGCTCAAGAAATTTTTGCCAAGCTGGTCCAGCGCTTGATTTCGGTCCTCCAAGTCCAAACGCGTGAGGGCGCGGCGTATAAAATCGATACCCGTTTGCGACCCTCTGGCCGCGCCGGCTCCCTGGTGTCTTCGATGGCTGCCTTTACCCGCTATCATCAGACCCAGGCGCAACTCTGGGAACGACAAGCGCTCATTAAAGCCCGCGCCGTAGCGGGAGACTCCGGTCTGGCCGCTCGGGTGAATGCCCTGTTTGAGCACTACGTCTATAGCGAGCCCATTCGGGCCACGGATGTGGCTGAGATTCAGCGCTTGCGCGGCCGGATGGAATCCGAGTTGGCCGGAGAGACGAGCGAGCGGTTTAATATTAAAACGGGCCGCGGCGGTCTGGTCGATGTCGAGTTTCTTGTGCAGATGTTGCAACTGCGCTATGGTCACCGTCTTCCTGCATTGCGGCATCGGGATACCCTCTCTACCCTGGACGCCCTGAGAGCATGTCAGGTGCTCTCTCGTGAAGAGAGCCGGCTGCTCAAGCGCGGCTACCAGTTCCTGCGCCGGCTCGAAAACCGACTCCGGATTGAACGCGATCAGCCGGTTGAGGCGCTTGAGCGAAATGCCGAGCAGTTGACGTCCCTGGCCCGGCGGATGGGCTACGAAGGAGCCGAGGCAGGCCCGCGTGTCTTGGCCGAGTACCACCGCCAGCGGGAAGCGATTCGGGCGTGTTATAGTCGTCTGTTTGAAAGGGAACAGGGAGAGCCGCATGAGCGACAAGCCAGAACAACCGCCTCCTGAAGAGGCCATGACTGAAGAGAGCTTTGCCGCCCTGCTCGAACAGGAACAGACCGGACCGGCGCTGAGCAGTGGCCAGGTGGTGAAGGGTCGGGTCATCCTTATCAGCGCGGATAGCGTCTTCATTGATGTTCGGGATAAAGGGGAGGGGATTATTGACCGGGCCGAACTCGAAAACGAGCAGGGTGAGTTTGACATTGTCGTTGGAGATGAGGTGGAAGCCACCGTGCTCTCAACCGAAGGAGAACTCCGACTGTCACGCAAACTGCTTAAGGGCGCGCAAGCACGCCAGCGCTTAGCCCTCGCCGTGGAGAACACCTTGCCGGTGGAAGGCACGGTCACGCGGGAGACCAAAGGGGGCTACGAAGTGACGGTCGCCGGGATGCGGGCCTTTTGTCCATTCTCTCAGATGAGCCTCCACCGGCCTGATTCCCCTGAGGAATTTTTCAACCAAACGTTTGAGTTTTACGTCACGCAGTACAGCGAGAGGAATATCGTTCTTTCCCGTCGCCGACTCCTCGAAGAGCAGGCTGAGCGCGCCGCAGAAGAGACGCGGCAGAAGTTGTTTCCAGGGGCAGTCCTGCCGGGGACAGTCGCCTCGCTGACCAATTTCGGTGCGTTTATCGACCTTGGGGGCGTACAGGGCTTGGTGCATGTCTCCGAGATTAGCCACTCTCGGCTGGGAAGGCCGGCCGATCATCTGAGCGTGGGCGAAGCAGTCACAGTCAAAGTGCTCAGCATGGACGCGGAAAGCGGCAAGGTCGGGCTGAGTCTGAAAGCCCTGGAAGACGACCCCTGGAGTACTGTCAGCGTACAACTGCGCGAACGGCAGGTGGTGACCGGCCGTCTGATTCGGATGACTGACTTCGGCGTCTTTGTCGAACTGCTCCCTGGCGTTGATGGGTTGCTGCACGTGAGCGAAATTCCCCGCAGCCAACAGGGCGTAATCAAAGAGGCGACCACGACCAATCAGGAAATAACCGTTCTCATCCTCTCGATTGACCCTGAGGAGCGACGGATTGCCCTGGCCTTGGCCCCAGAGGGGCTCGCTCCGGGCGATCACGCCGAGGAACTGGAGCTGACGACCGGAACGATTCTCACCGGCACCGTTGAGCGGGTGGAGTCGTTCGGGGTATTTGTCCGGCTCGGCCCTGGGCAGACCGGACTGATTCCCAATGCGGAGATGGGGACGCCGCGTGGAACCGACCACCGCAAAGAGTTTCCGCCTGGCACTGAGGTGAAGGTTGCCGTCCTGGCAGTCGAAGAAGAGGGGAGACGCATCCGCCTGTCCCGCACCAAGGTACGCGCACACGAAGAGCAGGCGGAAACCCAGGCGTATCTGGCTTCAAGCCAACAACGGCAGGGGTTTGGACTCAGCCTGGGCGATCTGTTGCAGCAGAGCAAACGGAAAAAATAGACAGCGTCGGCGAATGCCCGGCCTACGACTGCTGTGAGAGACTGGCACGCAGCCGCCGTACGCCCTCGCCTGGGCCGCCCGGCGCGCCAAAGACGGCGGAACCGGCTACCAGCAGAGAGGCTCCCGCAGCCACAACCGCCGGAGCCGTGGTCGGATCAATGCCGCCGTCAATCTCAATCGCCGCCTGGGCTCCACGTTCCTGCAACAGCCGTTGGAGGCGACGGACTTTCTGCGTGCTCGAACTGATAAAGCGCTGCCCGCCAAAACCGGGATTCACGCTCATGATGAGAACCTGATCGAGGATATCGATCACCTCTTCGAGGCTGGTAATTGGGGTGCTGGGGTTGAGCACGACCCCGGCTTGCTTATCGAGCTGTTTGATCTGCTCAACGGTCCGGTGCAGATGCGGGCAGGCTTCCTGATGCACCAGGATGATATCCGCACCGGCGCTGGCGAAATCGGCCAGATACCGCTCGGGCTCAACAATCATCAAGTGGACATCGAGTGGCAGGCTGGTGCTCTTGCGGGCAGCCTCGACAACCAGCGGACCAATGGTGATGTTGGGCACAAAACAGCCATCCATCACATCGATGTGGATACGGTCCGCGCCAGCCTGCTCGACCTCGGCAATTTGTTGGCCGAGACATCGAAAGTCGGCGGAGAGAATCGAGGGGAAAATCTGGACCATGATTGACTGTGATTAACTATGATTGACCATGATTTATGGGATTCAGGGATGTCTATGAGGAGAGATCAAGATATAACACAACTGTATGAGGATGACTACGGAATGAACGAAGCCACCGCTCGTATCAAGATCAATACGCTGCTCGAAGCCGCCGGCTGGCGTTTCTTTGCCGACGGTGACCAACCCGCCAATATCCAGCTTGAACCCAGCGTCACGATAAAGGCGTCCGACCTGGACGGTTTGGGCGAGAACTTCGAGAACACGAAAAAAGGCTATATCGACTTTCTGATGCTCGACGCTAAGGGCTTCCCGCTCATCGTGCTGGAGGCCAAGGCCGAGGAGCACTACACCCTCGCCAAGCTGCGCAAAGCTGCCGCTGTGGACCGCCGTCTGACCCTGCGTGAAATCCTGGAAAGAGTCTTTGACATCATCCCGCGCTTCAAATCCAAGGACGAACTGCTGGAGGAAGAATTTACCAAGTTTGTCACCGACCATACGCCAACACGGGCGGACTCCGTCGCGGCTATCAAGACCTACTTTAAGGCGTACACCACCGACGGCTACACCCGTGACATCATCGACAAGCGGCAGTTCGCCAGGCTGGCCACCTCTCCGGTTTTTTCCATCGGCGACTTCCGGGCCGTGCCGGAGAGATACCGCGCGCTCATTCCCGAGTATGTGAAGGACTATGTGTCGTTGAACCAATTCGTCTGAACTGTGATTTACGAGATTTATGGGATTGATGGATGAAGAGGGCTAGAGCAAATTACGATTCCGTGTAGCCCTTCGACTTCAGGCGCGTTGCGCCTGCCGCTCAGGACTAACGGTCTGCCGTTCGTGCTGAGCGTAGCGGAGCGAAGTCGAAGCAGGGATGCCGGAGCGCGTCCGACATGACGAGCACGTAACGGCAGGGCTACAGCCTATAGTAAAACGCTCTAGGCTGTGACTGATTGGATCAGAGAAACTACGAGACAAGTGGTGATCTACCCCGGCGAAGATGGCTATTGGGTCGCCGAATGCCCAAGCCTGTCCGGTTGCATCAGCCAAGGGGCGACGAAGCAGGAGGCGATTGCCAATATCGAAGAGGCGATTGAGGGGTACATCGACGCGCTCCAAGAAGATGGATTGCCGGTGCCGTGATTTTCGTGCAAAGAGACGGGCTGTGATGATGAGAAAGGAGCATAAGTATTCGGAGCTGACCGGCCAGATCATCGGGTGTGCTATGACGGTGCATTCGGCTCTGGGGAATGGCTTTCAGGAGGTGATTTATCAGCGGGCATTAGAAATCGAACTGGCGGACCAAGGCATTCCTTTCAGCCGCGAACATGTCATGCCGATTTACTACAAAGGCCAACACATCGGGACGAGACGGGTGGATTTCCTGGTGGGTAATGTTGTCTGTGTGGAATTGAAGGCTATTATCCAACTGGAAGACGTTCATCTGGCCCAGGCCATCAACTACCTGGAGGCGTATGATCTGGAAGTCGGCTTGCTCATCAATTTTGGAGCCAGAAGCCTCGAATTCAAACGAGTCACCAACAAGAAGCTCAACCAAAAGAATCAACGCACTCCATAAATCCCCTAAATCCTGCTAATCCTACCAATCCCACAAATCACAGTTCAGACTATGTTGGACATCACCACCAATCGCCTGGCTGAATAATTGACTGTACGCAGTCCTCAGGATACATCCTCGCCTTTCCTGGTAGCGGATTTCCACACCTCGTCCGAGAATTGGACGACATGTTCACCTTCCCGTAATGGCTCGCCGGCGAGGCTATCGAGCCAGTTCATGCCCTCGGTATAAACATCGTCATAACGGGCGTCTGCGACGGGGTTAATCAGCTTGTGCTCTCTGCGCTCTCTGTTTTTATGCCGATCTCGTAATTCCCGCATTCGCTCTTTGAATTGATTCTTTTTCTTGTTCGATAAGCTATCCATTCTCAGCGGTGTTGTAACAGGTTCATCCATTGAGATGTTCTGGGTGACAACTGTAAAGTCCAAAAGCTCATTGGGCGCGGCAGATAGCATGGGTTCCGTCCTATAAACGTAATGCAGCAGGCCCTGCGTGTCTTGCCCGAATTGCCGCACATCTGCTTTCAGTCCCGAAGTTATCGCAAATGGTAGTTGGTTCCCTATCTCTTCTAATTGCCCTTCATCGCTCAGAGACCAACGAACCCAATCCTCCTTCTCTTCATAATTGCTCTCAAAAGACTGTCTCTCCGCATCGATAGCGCTGAGTGCGGGCTCAATACGCTCGTAAACCGATTGGGACCACGGACCGAATTTGTAAAATTGCCATTCTGTTCCGGTAAAGGTAACGCCGTTGTTTCGTTTCGCATAGAAAAGGTCGGCCAAATACACATACTTAATCAGGTGAATTGGTCCGAGCCGGCGGTCTAAGAACTCATCCTGCTCTCCAGCAACGAGCAACGCATACTGGAGCAGCAAGTCAACACGGGAGGGGTCTGCTGGCATCACTTTGGCCTGAAGAATTGAACAATTGAGTTGGTGGAACTCCGATGAGTAGGTCTGAATTTTTACTCTTTCAGAAAGTGCCCCGATACTAATCTGCTCTCCCGGCTTTCTGCAAGAGGGCCACAGGAGCGGACCTTCACCCTGCCCGCAGATTCCAGCAGGCAAAGGAACCCGAGGCGATGGCCTGCGGTGTAAAGGGGGGCGTGAGGGGCAGGGTGTAGACCGTGGGCGCGGTCGTGGCCGGTTGCGCAGCCGCGTCGGGAAGATGGCCGGTAAATGTCAGCAGCGCCCCGTCCGGCGCGAGTAAGGGATGAGAAGCCGCATATTGGTCGAAAAATGAAAACTGGAGCGTTTGCTCTCTGCTGGGTAGAAACCGGATCAATTCCTGGCTTTCTCCGGTTGTTCGGTCATATCGATGCCACCTGAGTTGGCTGTGTTGTACGTCTACGCTCAGGTAGACCAAGTGAGTTCCCTGTGGAGCCCACAGGAATCCCGCGACCGGCGTTTCAAGCAGGGTCGTAGTCTGGCCGGTGGACAGGTCGAGCAGATGCAGCGCGGGAGAGAGCAGTGAGTTCTGGCGTTGGGTACTGCTAAAGACCAGCGCCTGCCCGTCCGGTGACCACAGCGCCGCGGTCATGCCGCTGGCCCGACAAACAGGAGCGCTCTCGCCGCTCTGGATATCGAACAGGCGTAGGGTCTGGTTGCCGTCGGTCCCCCGTTCCACATAGGTGAGTAACTCACTGTCCGGGGACCAGACCGGAACGCGGAACGTCCCTGGACTGGTGCTGACCTCCCGTACAATGCTTCCTGTTGCAGCCTCAATCAGCACAACCCGCCCGGCTTCGTTGTCACCCACGTGCGCCGCCACAAGCTGCCCCTGCGGAGCCCACGACCAGAAAAGCGGTGCGCCGGTGAGCAGGGTGCGGGTCTTGCCGGGCTGGGTTATACCAATCGTTTCTAACGCAAGCTGGCGGTCGCTGCGCTGCACCAGGACGGTAAACATGTCAGCCTGGGGTGACCAGTTGCCATAAATCGGAGCGCCTTGCCCCAGGTTGGCCCGCTCCCAGGACTCCACGCCATCGGCGGCAACCGTATACACGCTGGCCGGCCCGTCTTCACCCTGTCGGGCAAAGCAGGCGAGCTGTTGACTGTCTGGCGACCAGGTTGGCCAGGAATAAGTCACGGAGGGTGGAGTAGGCTGCGGCTCCGGATCCTGAGGACCCTGTGGAGGATACTGTGCTTGCTGGTCCTGCCAACTCCAGGTGAGCTGGTGGATCGTGTCTGACGGAAAGCGGCGCACGAAAATTTGCCCGTCCGGTCCAATATACGCAATCTGGATGGGGGGCGTCGCCCGAGCAGCGCCGGAAGAGTCGGACTGACCGTTTTGACCCGCCGGCCGGTTTTCACTCACGCTTGGCTCCCTCCCACATCAGGACGGGCTTTTTCTGGCCGCGTTTTCGTCTCAGGAGAATATACATGGCACCGGGGCCCCCATCGTGGATACGGGCGGTGGAAAAGGCCAGCACCATTTTCGCCAGCCGGCCTCGGGTGAGCCACTGTTTCATCTTGTCCTTGAGAATCGGGAATTGCCCAGGAGAGTTTTTGCCGCGTCCATGAATGACAAGGACGCAGCGGATGCCGGCCTGGGTGGTCCGGTTGAGGAACTGCTCCAACTCGGGCTTGGCCTCGTCCGTCTTCATCCCGTGCAGGTCCAGGGCCGCTTGGCGCGCAAATTTTCCTTGTCTCAGCTTACGGACCAAACCCGTATCCAGGCCAACGACACAGCCCTCGACATACTCGTCGGTATCCGTGACATCGAAGTCGCTCCGCCCGGCGACCAGATCGTATAACTCGGCAATGGCCTCGTTCTCGCTGTCTTGTGGAGACCGGGGGGAGAGGGTGGGTGGAGGGCTGCTGACCCGCGCGTCCTCCTTGAGCCGGGTGACATCCTGCATAGCCCGCTGGAAGAGGTCCACAGGATTTTCCTCAGTCTTTTCAACCGGGTTGGACGTACCCCTGGGCAGAGTCGCTGTGGTTGCAGCCCGCTCGGCGATGGACGGTTTGAGCGTTTTTTTGAGTTGGCGAAAAGGCGTATTGAAGCCCGCCATGGCTCCATATGATACACGGGAAACACCCCGAGGACAAGCAACCGGAGGGTAGGGTGAGACGACACCCTTCGTTGTCTGCTCCAGTCGCCTGTGTGTATAATCGTAGTCTATGCAGGGGTGGAGGTGGCAGGGATGGATACTGATGGGCATCCTGGCGGGGTGCAGTACGGCAACGCGGCCGGTTCAGCCTGCTCGGTTTTTCCCTGCCGCCCCAGCGGTTCCCCTCCAGTCTGTGTCTGAACCATCGACCACTATTCCAGCATCTCCCGTCACTACTCCTCCCCATGACACGCTTGAACCACTGATCGATCCGAAGAGTCCGTCCGCCTTGCCGCCGTCTGATCCGGGAACCGTGGTGCCGTTTGAACCGCAGCCGGTGGTCCGTCCCTCTCGTTTTGTGCAGACCGGTATCGCCTCATGGTATGGGCCGGGGTTCCACGGGAAGCGAACGGCAAACGGCGAAATCTATGACCAGAACGCCCTGACCGCTGCCCATCGGAGCCTGCCGCTGGGAACCCAGGTGATGGTGACAAACCTTGAGAATGGGCAGGCGATTGAAGTCCGCATCAACGACCGGGGGCCATTTGTGGCAGGGCGTATTATTGACCTGTCTCTGGCGGCGGCAAAAAGTATTGGCCTGTATGCCCCAGGGACCGCGCTGGTACGAATCGAGGTGCTCTCCGCTCCGACTCCCAGGCTCACCGTCTTGTACGCCGTCCAGGTCGGCTCTTACACCGATGCGGACAAAGCGTCGAATCTGAAGCAGGCGTTAACACAACACTTCTCGTCGGTGTATATCAGTCCGTTGTCAAGCAGACGGTTTCGGTACTACCAAGTCCGTCTCGGACCGTTCGCCGCACGTGCCCAGGCCGAGCACCAGGCCCGCTCCGTGGCCCGGGCCGGCCTGCAAAGCGTGGTGGTCGAAGAAGACGACCGCTGGGCCGAATGGTAGCTGTCCGTTACGACCCGCGTTGACGCTCGCTCTCGGTCTCGTTTTGAATCCAGTCGACATAGTCCGTGGTCCCGGCGAGAACGGGTAGCGCGATAATCTCGGGAACGTCGTACGAATGGAGGGCGCGGACACGCGCCGCCAGGGCTTCAAAGAGACGCGCCTGGGTTTTGATGACCAGCTGCCATTCCTGGTCGTCCGCAATACGCCCTTCCCAGCGATAGAGCGACCGTACCGGGCTGGTCATGTTCACACAGGCGGCGAGGCGTTCCTCAAGCAGGGCCGTGGCAATGGTCTCGGCTTCCTGCTCGGAGCCGACCGTGACCAGGACAACGATGGCCGACGTCATGGCAGCGCCCTCGCCTCCGCCCCGGAGCGGTGCAGACGCCGGCGCAGCGCTCGGGCGGTGAGCCGATATTTGAACGCCTTGCGGCCATTGATAAACAGTACGGGAATATCCTGGCCGAAGCGGGCTTCGAGTTCCGGCTGCGTCGAGATATTGATTTCCGTTACGGTGAGAGCCGTGTCGGCCTGGACTTCGGCAACAATCGCTTTCATGTCGTCACACAAACAGCAGCCCGGACGAGAATACAAGGTCACCGTGGGTGTCATGCTTCCTCTTTGATCAGGGAAGTGGTCGGTGTGGGCGTGAGGTCTGACAAATTTTCTATTTTGACTTGGGTGACATGATGGTTGTCGGTTTTGAGGACGGTCATGCGCAGCGCGTCGTACTCAAACATCTCATTGACCTCGGGGATGCGCCCGAGCCATTTATTGATGAAGCCACCCACGCTGGTGTAGTCACTCCCCTCGGGAAGCTCGAACTCGTCAATGTGATCGTTGACATCGGCAATGGAAAGGGCCGCGTTGACGATATAGGTCTGATTGGAGACCTTTTCGATATCGTGGTTCTCGCTGTCGTGCTCGTCCTGAATTTCTCCGACCAACTCCTCAAGAACGTCTTCCATGGTGACGAGGCCGGCCGTACTGCCAAATTCATCCACCACCATGGCAATATGCACCTTGCGGCGTTGAAACTCCCGTAACAGATCGTCGATCGGCTTCGTCTCCGGAACAAAGAACGCGGGCCGGAGGAGGTCGCGGAGAATGATCAGATCCCGATGTTCCATGAGGGTAATGAGATCTTTGGCATGCACAACCCCAATAATATTGTCGAGTGAATCTTCATACACCGGTATGCGGCTATAGCCGCCTTCAACCAGGAGGTTGACCAGGGCACTGCGGGAGGAGGTGACCTCAATGGCGGCGATATTGGTCCGGGGAACCATGATCTCCCGCACAGTGGTCTCTCCAAACTCAAAGACGTTCTCAATCAGCTCGTGCTCCTCTTCCTCGATCGTGCCGCCCTCGCGGCCTTGCTCAAGCAGGAAGCGTAGCTCTTCGCCCGAGTGATAGTGCTCCGCTTCGCTCGCCGGCCGAATGCCAAAGAGCCGCAGCACCTGGTTGGAGGTCCAGTTGAGGGCCACAATCGCCGGAGAAAAGATGAGGTAAAAAAACCGCAGCGGAAAGGCGACGACGAGCGTTGTTGACTGGGAATGCTGGATGGCGAGCGCTTTGGGGGCCAGTTCGCCAAAGACAATAAGAAGAAAGGTGAGCAGGATAAAGGCAACCGGCAGGGCGATACTGCGCGCCAAATCCGGGTCGGCTTCCAGGCCAACCAGGTGCATAAATTCAATAATGAGTTTGGCCACAATCGGCTCCCCGATCCAGCCCAACCCCAGAGAAGTCAGGGTAATGCCAAGTTGGATCGTCGACAGGGAGGCATCGAGGTGGGAGATGAGATACTGGCCCATCTTGGCCGTTCGGCTACCGGTCTGAACCAGAAGTTCGATCTGGGACGCGCGAACCTTGACGATTGCAAACTCTGCCGCGACAAAAAAGGCGTTGACCAAGACCAGCAGGAGTGTGATGAGCAGACCGAGGAAGGGACTCTCCATGCGTGCGCTTTACACCTCCCGGCTGGCTAGGAGAAGCCGCAGTTGAGTCTCTGACCACGGATCATCAGATGGAGGGTCGTCCATACAAGGATAAAGCATAATACGAGTCGGCCCTGTATTGCAAGTAGGAACGTGCCTGGTTTTAGTGCTCGGTTATGTTTTCACTGAGGAAACGCTGGATCTCGGTGGGGGACAGATTGGTCCAGCGCTCGGCCACGGCTACGGCCGCCTGGACCGAAAAACGCTCATTCTCACCAATGATTTCCCGTGTTACCGGATAACACCGGACGGGGCTCTGGAGCTGAAGACCGCTCTTCTCGGCTCTCCACGCAGAACGCTGCAGCAGCAGCGGCGGCGTGGGTAAGGACACGATGACATCCTGGAGCAGGGGATCATCTCCATCAATCACAAACTGACAGTTGGCTCCGGCCGCGAGGCACAGCTGCCGCATTTCATCCTGGAGCGTGTGCAACTCTTCGACATCGGTACTATAGCTCGGCGTCAGGGTTGTCAGGATGGTAATGTCGGGGATCACCGTTCGGACCAGCTGCTGCATATCGCCCCGATGACGGACGCCGAATTCGAGCACGAGGATGTCGGGCGCCTCGGTATTGAAGAGCGCGGTCCAGACCGCCCGGACGAAGCCGCGCGCGAGGTCTCGCAGACGGACTGAAGCCAATTCAATGTTGAGGATGGCAAGGGGCAGGCCAATATCGGTATTGTAGGAACGGGGATTGGGCTGGACCCGGTACCGCTGGGTTAAGAGCTCGGTCACAATGCGCTTGATAACGGTCTTGCCGTGACTGCCGGCGATGGCAATCACCCGGGGATTTCTCCGCCACAGACTCAGACGGGCGAGCGCTCGCAATATCAGGACAGCGAAGCCACGCAGACGCTGATAGGAAAAGAGGTTACGCGAGAGACGGGGGATGGGAGGGGACGGGATACGCTCCGCTGCCGAGACCGTTGGCCGGCTTGCACGGTGCTGAGTAGGCTGCGCCCGACGCGCGGCTGCCGGACTGAAGTACGCGGTGAGACGCTCGAAGGCAGTGGTAATATCGTCCGGCCTGCGCCCGAAGTTCAGCCGTATATGGGCCTCGCCGCTGGGCCCAAAGGCAATGCCGGGGACAACGGCAACCTTTGCCTTTTCCAGAATATCGTAGGCAAGGGCGTACGAATCGCGGGCGTGGACAACCACGTCTTTCATCCGGGGAAAGACAAAGTAGGCGCCTTCGGGTTTCTGGTAGTCAAACACGTGGGAGAGTTGATCGAGATGCGTGAGCGTCAGATCTCGGCGCTGCTTAAATGCCTGCCGAAAGGAGGTAATATGTTCGTGTCCGTATTCGAGTGCGGCTAAGGCCGCATATTGCGACACAACCGGTGCGCAGGTCACCAGGGCGTCGTGCACTTTGAGAATCTCTTGGACATTCCGAGCGTCGGAATGGAGGTAGCCGACCCGCCAGCCCGTCATCCCATAGGCTTTGGAGAAGGTGAAAATCCGCACAATACGCTGCCGGACATCAGCGACCTGAGCCGGACTGAAATAAGCTTCTGGCGTGTAGACAAAATCCTTATAGGCTTCATCAATAATCAGAAAAAGATCATGCCGTTCGGCCAGCGCAATCAGGGCGCGCGTTTCCGCTTCTGAGAAGACCGTTCCGGTTGGATTGTTCGGGTTGCAGTATAAAATCGCTCTCGTGTACGGCGATAGACAGGCCTCGAACGCTTCTTCGTCAAAGGCGAAATTCTGCTCCTCGTGGAGTGGGGCGAAGCGCGGGGTACAGCCGGCGATGCGGACAACCTCCTGGTAGGAGGCATAGCTGGGAGAAGGCAGAATGATCTCATCTCCTGGGCGGGTGAGGGTCAGCAGCGTCGCGGCAATGGCCTCAATCGAGCCGCTGGAAACAATAATCTCCTGGTCCGGGTCGTAGTGCATGCCTTCTCGCAGCAGCGACTCGGCAATGCATTCGCGCAGCTGGGGTAAGCCCGGAGTCAACGAGTAGGTGGCACACTCGCCCTCGGCGATTTTTTGTTGGACAAAGGATTTGATCGGCTCGGGCGTGTCAAAGCTGGGGATGCCTTGGGCCAGAGAGACCACGTCCGGCACCCGACTGGCCGCCAGCTCCATCGCCTTAATGGGCGACAGTTTGACGCCAGCCGTGCGCGCAAATGATCGTCTTTGCCCCCCACCTCCGCGAGCCACAGTCAGTCTCTTCCTTTCCGTTCGTTGTCAGCGGTACGGTATCCAGGCTCTCAGGGCTTTGCAATGGAATGGTGGATTGGGATATATCCCGAGACAGGCTTTATCACGATAGGAGGGGATCGTATGAGTGAGCGCCTTTTTTCCGAAGAAGAAATCCGTGAAATGGGAAAACGAACGGTGGACCGCTTAACGGAAGCCATTGACGCCGGGGATGCGGAGCAGGCCAAGAAGATTGCGCAGCGCATGTATAATGAATTCCTCGGGATGCACGATCTGTACCGGAACTGGACGACCGCGACACTGAGCGAGGTGGGGAAACGCTTTGGCGACGAGGTGCTGGAAGAGGTCATGATGGCCGGCGTGAAAGCCTGGTGGCTGCCGAATTTGGAAAAAATGCCGCAGGACCCTCAAGAGCTGCCCCGGAAGATCAAGATGTTTATTGCCGGTCTGCGAGGCCATCTTCAGCCTATGCATATTGAAGAGGATGAGGAAAAGGTTGTTATTCAGATGCGTCCCTGCGGTAGTGGAGGCCGCATGGTCCTCGAAGGCAAATACGACGGACCCGACGCCTTTCATACGGTGGAAAAGCCACAGCGGATGACCTATAACCGTGCCGACTTTCCCGTGTACTGTGCCCACGAGCCGCCGATGGAGTTGGTTGACATCGAAAAAAACGGGAAACCTTTTGTCGTGGTCGAGCCGGCCGCCGTTCTCGGAAAAGAGCACTGTTCTTTTATTATTTATAAAGACCCGGACAAAGTCCCGGAGAAATATTACGAACGGCTCGGCCTCAAGAAACCGGACTAGGCCGGTTGTGAGGAGCATGTATGCTCACTGCTGGAGTTGGTCTCTCAAAACAACCGGATACCGAACAGGCCACGCGGGAAGCGGCCCAGGCGGCCTTGAGCCAGGCAGGGGGCGATCGCGCTGACTTTGCCCTGGTCTTTGCCACCGCGCACCACGGGGCCGGGTACGGGCGCGTTCTGCGTACGGTCCGCACTGAAACGCAAGCCAGTCAGGTTGTTGGCTGTAGTGCCGGTGGCGTGCTGACCTCGGCTGGAGAGGTGGAACGCGCGCCGGGTATCGCGGTGTTAGCCGTGCGCTCGGACAGGCTGTCCGCCCAGCGCTTCTTTGTTCCCCAACTGCGTGGCCGGGCGCGCACGGTCGGCCGGGAGGTCGTGTCCAGCCTGACCCCTCACCTCGGTCCCGAAAATCTCGCCCTTGTCTTCCCCGATACGTATAATTTTGACTCTCAGACGTTCTTTGACGGAATCGCTGAGGGCGGGCTCTCGGACGTGCCTTTTGTTGGAGGCGGGGCGTCTGAGGACGGGAGTGTTGGTGAGACCTTCCAGCTGTGCGGAGACACGGTCAGCAGTGACGCCGTAAGTGGAGCGCTGCTGAGCGGCCAATTCACCTATACCATTGGTATCACCCAGGCCTGCCAACCGGTGAGTCCCGTACATCGGGTTACGAAAGCCCACAACAATCTCATCCTTGAGCTCGACGGCAGGCCGGCGTTTGAGGTCTTTGCCGAATGTGTGAGCCCTCAACTCCGCGAGGACCTGCGCCGTGCCGCGGCCTATATCTTCGTTGGCCTGCCGGTCGACGCCGAACGCCAGCATATTGCCCCTGGCGAATACGTCGTGCGGAATCTTGTGGGCTTTGATCCGGAGCGCGGGATTATTGCGGTGGCGGACCAGATTGTCGAAGGCCAGAAGCTGGTCTTCACCTTACGCGATGGGAACGGCGCACGGACCGACCTGAAACGTGAGCTGGAAGCGCAGGACCGGAGCTGGCAACATGGCCGCCCGGCATTTGGTCTCTATTTCAACTGTGTCGGACGTGGAAGCGGGCTCTACGGGATTCCCGATATCGACTCTTCTTATATCAACCAATACCTGGCCGATGTGCCGGTTATCGGGTTTTTTACCGGCTGCGAAATTGCTCCCGTGCAGCGCCAAGCCATCGTCCACCAGTATTCCGGCGTCCTCGTCCTTGTTGGCGAGAAGCCACTGCACTAGGGCAGGGATCAAAACGGGAATAAATTCCCGAAGAATCCATCGTCGTCGCTTGAGGCGACCGGCTCGTTTTCGTCTTCGTCCATAAAGCCCTTGAACGGATTATACTTCGAGAGCAAGCCTGGCTTGGTAATGGTTTCTCCCGCCCCAGGGTCAATGTCACGGGCTCTGCCATACGTTGGTGTTGCGGTCTGAAATTGTCCCGGCTCCTGAAGATAGGTGACGCCCAGGTCGCGATCCTCATCACAGCAGCCTCTGCTAAACGGCAGCCAGGAGCAGGACGCTCCGAGCACGATCAGGCTCGCGCACAAGACCGCGCGGATATATGGATTCGGCACTTTCACACTACGGAAATTCGGGAAGTGGCTCACTGTACAATCTTTTCTGGTATGGTTCTCTCTCGGGTTTCGGCAGGGAATCTCTCAGTCGCTATTTCAGCCGAACTGCCGTTCCAGTCGCGACCAGCAACAACATGCCTTTTCCTCCGCCGCTGATTTCGCTGTAATCCATATCGACACCGACAACCGCATCGGCACCGAGCTGCGAGGCTTGCTCTGCGAGTTCTTCCAGGCAGGTGTCCTTGGCTTCCCGTAGCGCTTTTTGGTGGGTGCCGCTTCGGCCTCCAAAAAAGTCCCGCAGGCCTCCGAGCATATCCCGAAAGACGTTGATACCCAAAACACACTCGGCGCTGACAATGCCAAGCGCTTCCTGAATGGTGCGACCCGGAACTGCGGGGGTCGTGGTCATATTGTTTCTGGCAATCGGCATAGACGGCTTCCGCTAGGTTGTTGTCCCACGGCGGTTATACATAGCTGGAAAACTCCCCGGCCACTACCACACCGCATGTGCATTCTTTCCCTGGATGGTTGCTTATCAAGAAAATCAGAGCGGTGAGGTCTCGGGCGGTGGGCCGAACAAAACCCGCAGGGCGATGTCGGCCAGGAGGAAGAAGAGGGCGATGACAATAAGGGTATTTTCGAGCGGGTGGAGGAGGACTTTCCGGCCGCCCCGGACGTGGGAAGTGAGTTCGTCAAACGTCGGGTTGAGGCTGCCGCCCGTTCCTTCGGCCAGGGCGTGCAGCAAGGGCCGGTTGGGCTGTTGCTGGCGATATTCTCTCAACGCGCCGTCCACTTCTTGTCCAACCAGAACCGTCTGACTCCGCTGATTCAGAATCGTATTGCCTCTGCGTTTGACGATGGTGACAGGGACGTTGCCCGTATAGCGAGCGGGCAGGACGGCTTCGGAGATACGCGGGGCAACCGGCATGAGGGTTAGAGTCTCGCTTCGGGTTCCGCTGGCTAGGCGGGCCTGGAGGATGCTGTCCTCCGTATTGTCAAAGGATTCGACCCGGAGGATCGTGCGTTCGCCGCGCTTGGTTGCGCTCAGTCGATAGTCCAGCGGTGTTTCATTCCGCATGGCCCAGCGAACCGCCTGAGACCAGAATTTCCCGAAGCGTTCCCAGCGTATCCAGTCTCCTGAGCCGGCGCCGCTCGGATCAAACGGCACGACAACGACCTTGCCCAGACCGTACTGCCAGGTGGCCAGGAGCGGGTCCTGTTCGCCGTGGACGTCGGTATAGAGCTGGACGTTCGCCCGCTTCTTGGGCTTGGTCAGCATATATTCGTCCAGGGCCGGGAAGTCGGACAAGCCGCGTAAAATTTGTCCCCGGACGCCGACCTGGGGGACGATATCCTTAGGGCCCTCGTCTTCCTGACCTTGCCGGCGCAGGGTCTGACGGGTGTCCCGCACCAAGAGTTGGGGCAGCATGGTGGCGTCTTCAACATGGTAGAAGCGCCCGCCCGTTTTTTCCGACATATACGACAGGAGTTGCAGGTTAACGGTATCGCTCCCAATCCGAATGGTCGTAATCGAGATCTGGCGCTGGGCAATGGTTTTGATCAGAGGATAATGATCGTTCGGGCTGCGGTTAGTATCGCCATCCGTGAGGAGAATAATATGCCGAATGGATCGCCGACTCCGACTCAACTGATCGGCCGCAGCTTCCAGGGCGTTATAGAAATCCGTCCCGCCGCCATACCGGAGGCGCCCGATGCGACTCCGTAGCGTCGAGCGGTTCTGTGACAGCCGCCTTAATGCGGACAGGGCATAGGCTTCTGAGTCAAAGGCAATGGCGCCCGCCAGATCGGTGTTTTTGAGTTGACCCAGGACAGCGATGGCCGCCTTCTGCGCATACTCCATCTTTTGACCGTCGTGCAGACCGCGCACGCGGCTGTTGTAGCCCATGCTGTTTGAGCGATCGATCAATAAAAAGAGGGCGATCGGAATCCGCTTCTTTTTCTGCGGACGCTGCTCGTGAAAGGAGACCGGCAAGAGCCGTTCTATGGCGGAGTTTTGATAGTCGAGCGTTCCAAACGTCCGCGTCCCGCCGGCCATGAGAAAGCCCCCACCAAAGTCGCGGACATAGCGCTCGATGGCGGTCATCTGGCGCTGTGTCACGTCTTTGCGGCCAATGTCGTCAAAGACCACGCTATTATAGTCGAGCAGCCGAGGCAGACTGGTTGGCAGACCCTCGGGACGTCGGAACTCAATATCCACTTCTTTGAGGCGCAGGGCGTGTGCCAGGTGGGTCTTGGGGTTGTCGGTAATGACCAGGGCACGCGTTTTCCCGGCAACGGCCAGACTTGTACTCTGGGTGTTGTTCCCGGTGATGGTATCGGCGTCCGTCTGAACCTCGGCTCGCAGCAGATAGTTCCCACGCTGAAGGATTTGAGCGGGAATTTCCAGAACCGACAGGCCGGGTTCCAGACTCACCGCCTGACGGGTCAGGAGCCGGTCGTCGGCATAGATGTCCGCCCTGCCCGGAACCGGCTGGCCATGGCCGTTGCGGACAACGAGGCGCATATCAAAGACGCTGCCCTCACGGGTCAACGGCGGAACCACGAATTTTTCCAGGGAGACTTCGGCCTGTTGTCCGCCGGGGGGAATGACCGGATAAATGGCGATGCCCATTTGACGGGCTGCGGCGACGGTCTGGCGGGCCATGCCCGTTGTCTCGTTGCCGTCGGTCAGGAGGAGGAGACGTTTTTCCGCCCCCTCGGGATACAGGGCAAAGGAGCGTTCAAGCGCTTGCGCAATATTGGTACTGGTTGCGCGGTCAGACGACGGTAGCGACTCGGGCAGGAGCGCCTGGGCTGCCGGACCGGGAGCGAGAACGAGCTGAGTATCCGCTGCAAATGAGAGAATGGCGAACTCATCTTGTGCCGAGAGCGCTTCTTTGAGTTGATCCAGATAGGTCTGCATCCAGGTCCGGGCTTCTGCGGCCATACTGTCTGAGGTATCAACAGCCGCCACAACGGCTAAGCGCTGATCGGACAGAATGGTCTGATGGCTCAGACCGGCCAGAGCCAGAATAAGCAGGAGAGCGGCCACCGTTCTCAGGAGCGCTGCGCCCAGGAGCACGCGTCGCTGGGAGCGGCCGTGTAAGGGCAGCCACAGCAGGGGCAGCAGCAGCAGCAGCCACAAGAACTTCGGCGACAGAATCGTGTACGCCTGGCCAAAAACTTCCGCGGTCATGACACACCCTCCAGCGGAGAGCGCCACAAGGCGTAGAGCCACTCACCAAAGAGTAGAAGAGCGGCCAGCCAGTACAGGCTCTGGCCAAACTCGACCGGAATTTCGCGCTGTACGGCTTCGGGTGAGGTACGAACCCCCGGCGACACGGATGGCTGTGTCTCGTCCACGATCTGTCGGCCAATGTTGGACTCGGCTTCGTCAAAAAGATTAGCGTACAGTTCCGCATGATAGGTATCAGTCTCAATCCGGTAGATGCCCACCTGATCGAGCGGCACGGTGTCGGCTTCAAGGACCTGCACTTCAGTTTGAGGCGTGGAGAGGCGTGCGCCGTCAAGGGGAGCGTCTGTGGGGAGAAAGAACACGTCTCCGGCGGGCAACATGTGAGGGTCGAGCGGGTTGGGCGGGCGCAGCCAGCGCAGGGCATTGAGAAAGAGGACGAGCAGGGTCAGATTGTCCGAGTCGGTAAGATTTCCCGCACCGAGATCAAAGGCCAGGCAGACAATACGCTGGCCATCCCTCTCTCCGGTCAGAGCAAGCGGGATCTCGCCGTGGTTGGTCTTTGAGGAAATAAGCACCTGGGCCCAGGAGGGGAGGGCGAGGATACGAGCCTGCTTGAACGGCAGGGCCTCAACATATTGTAGGTTATGTAAAATTTCGTGCTCGTCGTTCCAGTCCAGAATTGTCAGGTCCGCGGCCTCGGTCAGCACAGGAAAGAGCGAGTTTTCAACTGGTGGAAAGATGTAGAGGCTATTGGCGGGAACGACCCCGTCTGGAACAAACTGGTGGAAAAGGACGACATCCTGTTCGCTCACTTGAGTGGGCGAGAAGTCCTCGGGCATGGTGCTATGCAGCGTCACGCCGGGTAATGCACGACTGAGCTGCTGGACTTCCTGGTGCAGGTGAGCAGCCGGAGAGACCAGGACTAATTGCCACGAACGGCGTTCAGCCACCCAGTTGAGGGCGTGATTGTCGACGGCTAAGGCATCCTCGGACTCAAGATGAACGGCAAGCTGCCCCGGCCCGGTAAAACCTCCTAAAGAGAACGAGCGGGTGTTGTTGGCCGAGAGGCTGAATGCTTCCTGAAAGACTGCCTGGCCATTGAGTTCGACGCGCAACGTCGCCGTTTTTGTGCGATTGGCGTAATTGCGAACGAGAATATAGGCCTGGGCCTGGGAGTAGTCCTGGAAGGGATTCTGGTAGACGTGGACCGAGGCCAAAGCCATATTGTCGTCTGTCTCACCCACACGATGATAGGTCAACGCCTGTTGCTGTGTCTCTGACAGACTCAACTGGTTGGACGGCAGGTCGGTAAAAACATGGATCTGGGCCTGACGTCCGGCCCGGTCACGCTGAACGAGGGCGAGTTCGATGCCCAGCTCCAACTGGGTGCCCGTATCCTGCGGCCGGAGGCCTTCGAGGCGGTGCAACACCAAACGATGGTCTGTGGTAAAACCGCTGATGACCTGGGGTCGGGCCGCAATGCCGATGAGCATGACTTCGTCAAGCGGTGCCAGATCATGGAGTACATCTTTGGCTTGGTCCAGGGCCAGGTCAAATCGACGGACGCCGTTTTCGTAAGCCTGCATGCTCGCCGACAGATCGAAGACGAGAATCTGCCGGTCTCCGCGCGTTTCGGTCACCGTGCGTGACCAGTACGGATGCAGTAATCCCCCAATCAGTAGCAGGAGGAGCAGGATCTGAAGGAGAAAGAGGAGGTCGGGCCGGAAGCGTCTGGACCGCACACGATCTTCTGGAACGTCTGTCCAGAACAGGAGGCTGGGGACTTCAATACGGGTGCGGGTCCGCTGGCGCAGATAGATCAGGAGCAGAACGCCGAGCAGGGAAACGAACGGTAAGGCCGCTGGATTGAGGATGCCCATACGCCGCAGAAGATGCTCAGTGAAGGGTGACGAGTCCCACCTGGGCGAGTGCCTCCGTCACCGTTTCGGTGATAGGCTGCGCGCTGGAGAGACGCGTATAGAGCACCCGATGTCTATGACAGAACTGTTGGAGCGCGTCACAATGGAGCGATAGGGCGTGATGATATTTCTCAAGGTTGGCCCGGCTGAGGGTGACCCAGCGTTCGGTCTGCTCTTCGACGTCGTAGAGCTTGCCGCGCCGAAAAAGACGTTCCGGGCGAAGCTCGCTCTCGCCCAGCACCTGAATGGCTTTGACTTCATAGCCCCGTGCGATCAGAAAGAGCAGGGCGGCTTCATACTGTGCGGGTCGGGTCAGAAAGTCCGAAACCAGGATGACCACACCCGGCTCTTTGGTCTGCCGAATATACGACTGAACAGACTCTCTGAGGTAGGTCTTCCCGCTCGGTGTCAGCGCTTCCAAAAACGGGGAGACGCGAAGAAAACGGTTGCGATGACGTAAGAAGGGTGTTGCCAGAAAAGGGCGCGGGGGCGCAGACAGAGCAGCGATCCGGAGCGTATTATTACTGGAGAGTACGATATAGCTGAGCGCCGTGACCAGGTCCACGGCATGGGCAAATTTCTCGTCTCCGGCAGGGGCGCCCATCGACGCACTGGTGTCGAGAATGAGATGAAACGGGATTTCCCTTTCAGCCGTAAACGTCTTGACTAGCAGCTGATCGAGTCGCCCGGCAGCATTCCAGTCTAAATAGCGAAAATCATCGCCGGGCGAATAGTCTTTGTAGGACTCGAATTCTACGCCCCAGGCCTGGCTCGTGCGTGGAATGGGCGTCTCCCCAGGACGGTGGCCGCGTGCTGCGCGGACACGCATACGCAGGCGGTCAAGCTGCTTGAAAAAGGCGGGATCGGTCAGACTCACGCGCGGCCCTATTCCTATCGTTGGATTTTTTTGGCGGACTGAAGAATACGCTCAATGATCGAGGCCGGGTCAATATTCTCTGCTTCAGCGGCAAAATTGAGTACCAGCCGATGATTGAGGGCCGGTATCATGACTTGGTCAACATCGTCGTAGCTAACGTTGACCCGCCCATCGAGCAGGGCGGCGACTTTCGCGCCCAGCATCAGGGTCTGGCCACCCCGCGGGCTTGAGCCGAAATTGACATAGCGGCTCACCAAGTCGTCTTTCGGCAAGGTTACCTCGGCCGTATCGGTCTGATTCATATATAGCGCGTCCGCCGGCAGCGTGGCATGAATCAGGGCCGCGATATACTCTTCAATATGGGGGGCGACCAGGACATCGCGGACCAGATGCCGAAACGCCATAATCTTTTCGGCAGCTTCCGTTTCGGAAAAAACGGGATGAATCTCTGGCTCAGTCGTGGTGGTGGTTGAGCTGATAATGCGTCGGACCTCGTGGTGGGTGGGATAGGTCAGGCGAACCTTAAAAAAGAAGCGGTCAAGCTGGGCTTCGGGCAGCGGATAGGTGCCTTCCATTTCGATCGGGTTGAGCGTCGCCAGCACGAAAAAGGGTGGGTGCAGTTGATAGGTTGTGCCGGCCACTGTGACCTGGAGTTCGGCCATGGCTTCGAGCAGTGCGGCCTGGGTTTTGGGAGTGGAGCGGTTGATCTCATCCGCCAGCAGCACGTGAGAAAAAATCGGCCCTTCAGCAAAGACGAAATCGCGCCGGCCGTCGTCTTGATCCACAACCATACGGGTGCCGGTCACGTCTGCGGGCATCAGGTCCACGGTGAACTGAATCCGGCTAAAGCTGAGATTCAGGACGCGGGCGAGCGAACGCACCAAAAGCGTTTTGCCCGTTCCTGGTACGCCCTCGATCAGCACATGGCCACCGGCAAAAAAGGCGATCAGAATATTTTGAATAAGTTCCTCATGGCCGATAATAGCCTTGGCCAATTCGGCCTGAATCCGCTGAAAGATATCCTGAAATTCAAGAACAAGATCGGTTGAAGGAGTAAACGTATTCTCCAATACATGCTGAGATGTTGATACGTTTGCTCCTTTTGGCGTTTCACTCACTGTACTGTCCCCCGGGAAAACAGCTGTTTCACAATGTCCTCATATTCAGGTGGAATCTGGGCATTTCGGATGGCATCGTCCAAGGCTTGGTTTGCGCTGAGTTGGCTGGTGGACTTGATAATCACCCCGCCGCCCTCATCTTTGACAATCTCGTGACCGGTATGGCTCTTCTCAAAACTGGCATCAAGGGACAGACTGAAGGTCTGAGGCGTGCCCCCAAGATTGGCCTCGTTGCCGTACAGGCGTCGGTCTGTGCCCGTCCCTGCCCCCATACCACCCCGGCCAGCCTGACCCCCCCGGCGGGGAAGCTGGGGGTTGGCGGATTGAAAGGCTCCTGCCGCTTTCCGCCGATCAAGACGCGCTTGTTTGAGCTTTTGGAGGCCGCTGCCCTGTTCGGGAGCTTGCTGGCTGCCCGCCGCAGTTCGCTCGGCACCCTGCCCGGCCTGGCCCTCGCCAAGAGCCTGCTGGCCGGCATCCCCCGCCTGCTGCTCAGAGTGTACATCCTGTGCTTGTTCATCGTTGAGGAGGTGACGTCCCTCGGCAGCGTTCTGTTCGTCAAGAGACAACTGAGACTCCTGGAGTCCTTGCAGCGCCGTTCGCAGGGCTTGCTGGAGGTCTTCGGGCAGAGACGCCAGTTCCAGCAGCTCCTGTCCCAGACCTTCTTCTGCTGCGTGATCCTGCAAGCTCATCCGGCTGTCTGCTTGCTCAGACAATGTCTCACCAACAGGCAGCGAGTCCAATGGCCGAGCGGTGAAGTCTTCCGGTGGTATGGACAGACGTTTGTCCACCAGCTGTCCCGTGCGTTCAGGCAACTCGGAGGAAATCAGTTCAAGATTGGTCAGTGAGAAAGGTTCGGGTTCAGACGCGGGTGACAGCAACGGGACGGAGGCCACCAGGAAGGCGAACGCCAGAGCGGCGAGAAAAGGCAGGACGCTCCAGGGAATACGCCGTGGCGCGACCTTTTTGACCTCCCACAGCGACAACCGGTCCATATTATCGCGGAGAAGATAGGTCCATAAGCGGGAAGCCGGAGGGCCATTGAAGGGGTTCGCCAGAATCTGGGCTGTCAGCGTTGACAGGCGCTGTTTGAGCCCAGCCTGGAGGTCGATCCGACGGGAGGCGGTGTGCAGATTGGTCCAGTCCGCTACCCCTTGGCGGAGAAACCGAAAACAGACATAACCGGCCAGGGCGAGGAGCGGCCAGGCCGCCAAGATGAACCAGAACGAAGAGAGTGAGAAGGCCAAAAAAGTAAAAAGCGCAAAGCCGAGAGCGAACACCGTCCCAATACCGTAGAAGCGGTGTTGAGCGGTATAGAGGTTAAAACGCGCCTGAAGCCTGTGCAGTCTCGCTTCGACCTCAGCGAGTGCACTCCGCTCCTCGGTGCCTGGTGGCCAGTCCATGCGAGAATCCTTAGTCCCCGTGCTCCTTGAAAAAGGCGCTCACACCATAGTTGACAGCCTTTCCCAGGTCAACTCACAAGAGAAGGTGAAACTTTCCGTTTGAGAGCGGCGGCCTCTCCTGATTTTACGGAGGTGCAAGACTGCGTGTGAACTGCTAGTGCTAGTGGATAGCCCAGGTTTGAGATGCTGCCCCAGCCTTGGCCTCACGACAATGCTGTCTTCTCTCTCTGTTATTCGTTTGCTCATCGTTTGTGTATTGATATTGGGTGTGGCCTGCGACGAGCCGCTCCGGCTGCCTTATATCGAGCCGATTCTACAGAACTGGCCGGAACAGTACCGAGGCGTGAGTGGAACCAAATTGCACGTCTTTGATACAGGCTCGATAGCGGTCTCCAGCCGGATCGTCTACCAAGACGGTAGCCTCCCGCAGCAGCACACCCTCAATATACTGGTGTTTGGCATCGAGCATCCCAAGCAGGGTCTGGTCCTGGTCGGCACCGGGTTGAACCGAGGGCTGGCGGAAGATGCGCCGCGTTACTTAGGACCAGTCCGCTCGATCTTTGGCCAGGCGGACATGCAGCCCGGCCAGGATATTCTCTCCCAGTTCAAGACTGCCCAGCTCTCAGCGGAAAGGGTGAAGTTCGTGATTCTGCCCGACCTGCGACTCGATCATACCGGTGAGCTGGAGAGTCTGTCTCAAGTGGCTGCTGTGGTGACGCGCGAGGAACACGTCGCCGCGCTGAGCAGCCACCCTCTCGGCCTGTACATGGCGGATGAATTTGATCAAGTTGAGAAATGGCAATTTGTTGATTTTTCCGCTGCTACGCCACTTGGGACTTTTGCCAGGAGCCATGACCTCTTTGGGGATGGCAGTATCGAGCTGATTGACGTTACCGGCGCAACCGCTGGCGGGCTTGCCGTCCTTGTCCGCCTGCCCGACCAGCCCGTTCTCCTGTGTGGCAATCTGGCCTGGACACACAGTCAGGCGCGCTATGCCTGGATGCCAGGTCTGGCCTTTCAGCGCGAGCTGTGGTGGGAAAAAATCTGGCGCCTCAAGAAATTCAAGGATCTCGTTCCGGAACTTCTTGTCCTGCCCGACCATGACTGGACGGCGGTCCGCAAGGTCGAAGCCTCAGACATCATTGTGCATGAGTTTTCTCCCCCCGCAGAAGATGAGAAAGGTACATCTCCGGCAGCCCGACTTTTCCGGCCCGTCGGGACCCGCTAGGCTAGGAGAGGCATGGAAGTCACCGTCATCGGTCATGGTTCGTTGATGAGCGGTCGGGGCCTGTCGTTTTCTGGCACGTTTCAGATGCGGACGGTCCACATTGTGGCTTTGGATAATTGTCGTCGAGGCTTTGCCAAACTCTCCAAATACGGCGACCGCTTTGCCACCGACCTGGAGCTTGAGCAGCCCGCATTGAAAGGCTCCGTCGTCTCGCCGCAAACCGCGCCTGACGGAAGGGTCGAAGCTCTGGGGCTGAGCGTCTCGCTGGAAGACTGTGGCCGCCTGGTCAAACGAGAGGGGTATCGACCGGAAGCTATGCTGACCCTGGTTGAGTGGGCGCGAAAACATGGCCTTGGGGTGGCCGAGTGGCTGTGGCAGCTTGCGGCCGAGCAGGCGCATGATCTGGCAGCCTATCGGCGTCAGCTCTTTCTGATGACGGGCTATACCTCGCCCCACTACATCCCCCATCCGGTTCGATTGGCTAAAGCAGGCTATGCCTTGATTTTTCTCGCGCCCGGACCGAAGGGAACCGGCACGCCGGATGTGGTCCCCATTCGCCAACAGACGGGCATCAACACCATTCTGAATACGGCCGAGACCTGGCGGCGCAAGCCGAATGAGGATCAGATGGCCTATTTTCTCTCGTGTCTGCTGGGTGGAGTGCATGGCCTCAACGTGCGGGATTTTCTGGTGAGCGTGGGGAATAATCGTAATCTGGCAGAAATGCTGTCCCAGCGTATCCGGCTCGTACTGGCCGAAGAAGTTGCGTGTTTTCTCCAGACGACAGGCTTGAGACCGGAACAGTATACGCAGGTGTTCGGCAGCTCTGAAGCGGCGCTGCGCCGGAGTGGACTGGGAGGTTTTCTTGAGGGCTTCGACAGCTAAGAGGACGGACGGATGAGTATCTTCTCGGTATCAATCGGCAAGGAACAGTTATGTTTTACCGCGGCGCATTTCATTGCCTTCAAAGGCTTTCGAGAACCGTTGCACGGTCACACCTATCAGGCTGAAGTGAAGGTGAGTGGACCGGTTGGACCGGACGGCTATGTCGTGGATTTTCTGGTGCTAAAAAAAATCGCCGAAGAAGAATGCCAGCAACTGCATTTTACCACCCTGCTACCCGAACACAGCGATTGCCTGCGTATTACTGCGGATACTGAGACCGTTCGGGTGGAGTGTGAAGACGGCACCCAGTTTAGCTTTCCACGACAAGATGTCCGCCTGCTGCCCATCGTGCACTCCTCATCGGAAGAGATTGCCCAGTATCTGATTGCGCGACTGCGTACCCGTCTGGCGGCAGCCCGCGGGAACAGCATCGAAACGATCGAGGTCCTGATTGAAGACATCCCCGGCCAGGTAGCGGTCTGTCGCGAGCCGTTTCGAGTGTGAGTCCGGAATGGGGTGGGGGTTGCGAAGTGTGATCCTGGGGCTGCTGTGCGCCAGCCTAACAGCGTGTGAAACAACCTTGCCCGAGCCCGACTCAGCGGGCGCGCGACTCTACCGGCAGCGCTGCTCCGGCTGTCACCGTTTGTATCATCCCGGCCTGCTCACACCGGAGATGTGGCAGTTCATGCTGGCGCGTATGGATACGGAGTTTCTGCGCCTCGGTCGTCCGTCTTTATCCGAAACCGAGCGCCGTATCATCTTCGACTACCTGAACGCCCACGCCCAGCGCCCTACCGGCTGAGGACGGATGGAGCCCTGGATTTTGGGACTTTTCTTATGCCTCCCGTCGGGCGGCTTCGATATCGTCGAGTTCTTTCGGGATTGCACTGGTCAGCACGTCGTGACCGTCGGCTGTCACGAGAACATCGTCCTCGATGCGGACCCCAATACCCTGGTAGGCGGCTTGTACATCGGCATCTGCGGCGATATACAGGCCGGGTTCAACCGTCAGGACCATCCCAGGGTTGAGCGTCCGGGATTCTTCACCAACTCTGTATTTACCCACGTCGTGGACATCCATGCCCAGCCAGTGGCTCGTGCGGTGCATATAGAACTGGCGATAGTCGCCCTTCTCAAGAATGTCCTCCGTGCTGCCGGAGAGCAGGCCGAGATCACGTAGCCCGTCAATCAATATCTCTGTGGCGCGTTGGTGCACGTCGTCAAAGCCCACGCCGGGCCGGATCATGGCAATCGCATGTTTTTGCGCGGTCAGAACCAGGCTGTAGATTTCTTTCTGCTGAGCCGAGAACGCGCGACCAATCGGAAACGTGCGCGTCACATCCGAGCAATAGCAGGCGTACTCCGAACCGGCGTCAATCAGCAAAAGATCGTCGTCCTGCATTTGTTGATCGTTGGAGATGTAATGCAGGATCGTGGCGTTCGCACCTGAGGCAACAATCGAAGGGTAGGCTGGTCCATCCGCTCCGTTGCGGCGAAAATGGTATTCAAGTAGGGCTTCAATTTCGTATTCGTACATGCCCGGCCGCGTCTCGTGCAGGGCCGCGTAGTGGGCCGCGGCAGACGCCTTGACCGCACAGCGCATCAGGTCGATTTCTTCCGGGGTTTTAAACAAGCGCATTTCATGTAGCAAATCGCTGGGATCAATAAGCGAGACCGGTCCGCGCCCGATGCGCGGGCGTTGCAGCCGGCCCTGATTCACGAAGTCCAGAATCTTTGCATTGAGGCGCTCGTCACGGCCGAGGCCGTAGTAGATCTTCTCCGCGGTGAGCAGGTGTTCGGGCAGCACCTTGTCGAGTTGATCGATCGTATAGGCTGCGTCCACGCCAAAGTGTTCCTGCGCGCCCTCAACGCCAAACCGTTTTCCTGTCCAGGTCTCTTTTTCCTTGTCGCGCGGACGGACAAACAGAATAAACTGTTCCTTGTCGTGGTTGGGCGAAAGCAGGCACAGGGATTCCGGTTCTGGAAAACCGGTCAGGTAGTACAGGTCGTTGTCCTGGCGATAGCGATACTCAACATCCTGGGAGCGAATGGAAGTGGGAGCGGCCGGAAAGAGGGCAACCCCATCGCCCATCTGTTTCAGAAACGCCTGCCGGCGGGCTGCATAGGTCGAAAAATTTGCGTTCATTGGCATGCTACCGTGTCGTCCGCTTCGTGTTGACTTGACTTTCGCCCAACAATTAAAGACTCTTGGTACTATATGGCACACGAGCATTCGTATCCAGAGTCCTTAAACGCCCTGTTGACCCAGCTGCCGGAATTGGAAATCGTGCTGGGTCCGCAATCCAAGCCAGGCTTACACATGGTCCAAAAGCTGCTCCAGGAGGCGGTTGCCGCTCGCGCCGACGGCGATGTGCCCAAGGCTACCTCAAAAATCGGAACGGCAATGGACACCCTGTCGCAGTTGGCTGACGGGCTTGACCCGCAGGAGGCCGCGCTCATGCGGATGCTGTCCGCCCAGTTCAAACAGGCGCTGACAATGGGCGATATGAGTGAGACCCAGCGGGTCTCGGATGTGATGCGCAAACGCTCCGGGGCGACTATCAAAAAGAAGCCCTAGATAGCGCTCGAAACGCCGCGTCCTTGACTTCCTCAGGCCGGTTGGCTAGTGCACAAGGCATGGCCGATGCACTCCAAGCCTGTTGTGAAAAAGAACTGCAAATCCAGCTCAAACAGATTACTGAGACCTATCTCTCCTTCCCGGTAATCAAGGATGTTCCCTGTCCCACCTGTCTGCGCATTATCCCGATTCGGGTGTATGAAAAACCGACCGAGGCCGAGACTTCATGAGGGATGGCTGACATGGCGGAACGCGTGGGCTTGAAAATTGTCAGGGTGACTATTGAAAACGAGGACAAACCGTGTCGGGTGAGCATTAAAGCCGAGGTAGACACCCTGACGCAACTGCGCGCCATTGCCGACAAATTCAGGCGGTCAAAAGAGCGCATCCCCGCCCAACTGGTCATCGGTCCGACCGAAGAAAAGCCCCTGTCTCACGACACGGTCCGCGCCGAAGAGATCGAACAGGTCATTGTCGAAGGGCTGGCCGCCATGCATCACTCCGGCCAAATCGCCCACGACCTCATCCGCCGTTTTCAGGGTCGTATCCTGACCGGGGATGGGGAGTAAGCGTCCGCCTGCCTCTACGGTCAAGGTCAACTACCAACAAATTCCTTCCACTCGTCGTCAGAGATGGAATGAAGACCGGGGCATTCTTCCCCTGTCTCTCGTGCGGCTACTAAAGCTCTGCGGACAAGTTTCTGAGCTTCGGCCCTATCAGAACCTTCCAAACCGGACAGAGGGTCTTCTTCTGACATCCAACGATTTAGGCTACTGCGGGCAGTGTATTCGTCCTCGCAAGCAAATTCGGCTGTCCAGTTGGCCCAGGCATTCCAATCAGGTTGGACGTGATTGGACGGGAGAGAAACTCTATATTCCTGATCTTCATTCACACACTCCTGCAAGAGTTCCCCCACGGACATGGACCATGCCGCCCACGCAAGCTTGACGGTCGCTGTCTCGTCGGTGATCAGAGTCTTCAGATAGGACGATTTGTCAGCAGGAAAGTCGTATGAGACGCCCGGTGCCCACACTAAATACCCCAGGTCTGGATTGCCAGCACCGCCCCGCAATTCTTCGTCCCCAAGGTCGGCACCCTGCAACTGCGCGTCCCCTAAGTCAGCGCCTTGCAGGTGTACATCTCGGAGGTTCGTACATTGCAACTGTGCGTTCCTCAAGTCAGCGCCTTGCAAGTGCACACCTCGGAGGTTCGTACCCTGCAACTGTGAATCCCTCAAGTCGGCACCCTGTAACTGTGCCATCCAGAGGTACGCGCCTTGCAAGTGTGCCATCACGAGGCGCGCGCCTTGCAAGTGTGCCATCACGAGGTACGCGCCTTGCAAGTGTGCATTTGTGAGGTTTGCGCCCTGTAACCCTGCATTTGTGAGGTTTGCGCCTTGTAAGTGTGTTTCCCGGAGATCGGCACCCTGTAACTGTGCATCCCTCAGGTTTGCGCCTTGCATGTATGCCACCCGGAGGTTCACGCCTTGCAAGTGTGCATTTGTAAAGTCCGCGCCTTGTAAGTGTGTGCCCTGAAGATTTGCGAAGAGCAATTTTCGACCAGCCAAAGTAATGTTCGCAAAGCTTCTATTGTCACCGGAGTTACCTGGCTTTGGAATGACCATATCCAGAATTGGGCTGTTGCCTAGACCCTTATTTCTGACATCAAGATAGCGGCAGGCTAAGCCCCACCATTTACATGGACCAGCGTCAAGCGGGTTCTTACCATCAGAAAGTACCGCCTCCCAGAATCCGATGTGAAAGCCCAATCTCTCGCTGCCCCAGATACTCAATCGGTCCTCTACTACAGTTTTGGGATCGAAGCTCGGCGGATGTGCTGCAAAGACCAGCAGTAGCACCATGCTGACCGCCAGCACCCCTCTTACCAAGCTTCCGATGGATGCCAGTATTATCATCACGCTTTTGCTCAATGACCGCCAACTGAAGCTCTGAACGAACGATTTGCTCAGGTGTTTCCAACGAACCCAAAACCAGCCACCAAACACCTGCCCGTTGAACCATGCAAGGAACATCAAATCGACGACGAAGACGGCATGGTGTTCCCATGTAATCCGATCGGACTGATAGCGAATGAATGAGAGGTCAAGGAAGAACAGCAGCATCAGCGGGGCCGCTTCGATACCGAGCCACGCTAGTACTTTAGACATGTGTGGTTCACTGGAGGGCAGCCGGAATATCTGAACGAAAGCGAAAGCGGAGAGCCAGTCCCGACATTCTTCCCTTTGCTTGTTTGGGCTCGCCTCGCCAGGAAATTCATCCTTTAGCGTCCGCTCGAATGTCTGTATTTTCCGTGCCAACACAGTCAGTTGGAACAACAACTGAACGTGCAGATAGAGGAAGATCAGCGGCGCAAAGATATAACTTTGCACGATCGAAAGGTCGACACCCGCCTGCGGTAATGTGATCTGATGACTATCACGGAGTAGGTTTTCGTCAGTGGAGGATATCAGGGTCAAGAACAGATAGAGCGCTACTATCAAGAGCAGCGACAGTGAATTCCGCGCCATGCGCGCTGTGTCGTTGATGGAATCGGCAAGGCTTCTCAACCGCGCGTGCTTTGCCTCGCGCGTGTGGATCTCCCACGCCGTTTTATCTTCGGTAGCGATCACTAGAGCAGTTTTCATGGTGGTGTAGCGAGGCGATAGCCAGCGTGGCGGATATAGTTGGCACATTCCGCGGGAGAGAAGGTCTGGAGGGTGTGGCCAATAGCGGCCCACAAGCGGGCAACCGTGCGGGGCGGAGCGGCCCGCAGGCGGGCTTTGAGTTTGGCAAAGACTTGCTCAATGGGATTGAAGTCGGGGCTGTAGGGGGGCAGATAGAGCAAGCGCGCCCCGACAGCCTCAATCGCTTGGCGCACGCCTGTGACTTTATGACAGGCGAGATTGTCCATGACGACGCAGTCGCCGGGGTGCAAGGTGGGCGCGAGGACCTGTTCGACATAAGCGACAAAGCAGGGGCCATCAACCGGCCCATCCAAGACCGCCGGGGCGGTGAGGTGCTGCGCGCGCAGGGCGGCAATGAGGGTGGTCGTTTGCCAGTGTCCATGAGGGACTTTGGCGACGAGGCGTGTCCCGCGCCGACTCCGACCGTACCGCCGGGTCAGATTCGTCCGCACGGCCGTCTCATCCAGGAAGACGAGGCCGTGCCCATCGAGGGAGGCCGCTTGGGCGCGCCAGCGCTGGCGTGCCACCACGACATCAGGCCGATCTTGTTCTGCCGCGTGTAGGACTTTTTTTTACCGTCAGGCCTAAGTGGCGTATGGCTCGCCATACCGTGGGCAGACTGACCGAGACGCCCAAGGCCGCGCGTAACTCGGCGAGGGTCGCGTCGGGCTGCGCCTGAATCAACGCGGCAAGTTGCGGGAGATACGGCTGGAGGAGGGGCAGGCGATACTGCGTCCGTCGCTTGGGGGCCACCTTCCCCGTCGCCCGGTAGCGCTGCAGGAGCCGGCGTACCCACGCCGGACTCACGCGATACTTGCGGGCCACCTCGGCCGTGCGCAGTCCCGCCACCCGGTCGGCTACGACGCGCTCCCGGAGATCTAGCGAATATGCTTGCATACGTCCCCCTTGCCTCTCACCACGTACCACGCCTTCCTCTAGACGCTACACGACAGTGTAACACGCTCTAGTCCATTTCGGCGATGAACTGCCGTGCTTTTTGGCCCTCGGCGGGGTCGAGGCGGGTGATGATGGTGGCCTGTTCCTCGGCTTTTTTTCGGCTGCCGCCCACGAAACCTGGAGCATCCCTATAGTACTGCATCAGGTCCCAGTGGGCCGCTACGTGGGTGGGGTCGCAGCCGACCGCTTTTTCAAAGTGAGTACGGACGTTCCTGACGAGAGAGAGATTACGGAGCCTGCGGAACATGTTCATCTGCTCGACGTGACGTCCGTAGGCGCGTCCCAGCCACACATGATAGTCGGCATTGCACTGTTCGCCGTCCACAGCCTTCTCGAACCAGGGGACGGCCTGTTCATAGTTTTTCTCGGCATAGGCAATCCGTCCCAAATAAAAGGGCGCGCTTGTATTGGTCGGTTGCTGCTGGTGCAGGGCCTCAAAAAATTGACGCGCTTCGACCAACTGGCCGGCCTCAAAGAGTTGGACCCCGGTTTGGAGGTTGTCCTGAGCAACGGCGGGTGGAGAGGAGAAGAGGCAGAGCAAGAGGCTGAGTGGGATAAGGTAGGCGGAGAGGACGAGGGAGTGAGCAGAAGACTCCCTCCAGGGGAGAGGGGATAAAAGGGACAACCCACCCTGGCCCTTTGGGTCACCCCCCCAAGGAGGGGATTGCATATTGCTCCGATGGCCGAAGGCCGGGGTGGGTTCCTCGCTCATCACTCTTCACCTGCCCCTAAAACATAATGAGCGGCTTGACGATATTGTCCGCCTTGGTCGTCATCATAGTGAACGCGGTCTCGACTTCCGTAAAGGGAAACCGATGGGTGGTCAATGGCGTGGGGTCAATGCGTCCGTTCTGAATCAGCCGCAGCAGGCGCGTGACCTGCTCCCGCCCGCCCGGGCACAGCGCCGTGTGAATTTTCTTGTCGCCCATGCCCAGACCGAAATCCGGCAGCGGGATACTCAACGCATCGCCGGCCTCCCCATGATAGCCGATATTCGATATCACTCCGCCCGGCTTGGTCGCTTTCACACAGTTCTCAAAGGTAGTCGGAGAGCCCAGCGCCTCAATCGCGGAATCCACGCCGAGGCCGTTCGTGAGTTGCATAATCTGTTCGACCGCGTCTCCTTCGGTCGGATCGACAACAATATCGGCGCCCATCGTTTTGGCGAGTTCCTTGCGGTCCGGCTTGGAGTCAACGGCGATGACCAGCCCGGCGCCCAGCAGTCGCGCGCTGGCCGTGGCGCACAGCCCGACCGGACCTTGGGCGAAGACTGCCGCCGTCCCGCCAGCCGGAATCTCCGCGTTCTCGGCTCCCACCAGGCCGGTGGACATCATGTCTGTGGTGTAGAGCGCCTGCTCGTCCGTCAGCTCATCCGGGATGGCGACCACGTTGTAGTCGGCATCGTTGACAAAAAAGTATTCGGCCATATTGCCGTCGCGCTGAGTGGTGAACTTATAGCCGCCCAGCATGCCGCCGCACTGCGAGGTAATGCCGCGCTGGCAGGGGTCGCACTTGCCGCACGGCGTGATGGCGTTCACCACCACCCGGTCGCCCTCTTTACAGGTCGTAACATTCGCACCGGCCTGATACACGACGCCAACGCTCTCGTGGCCGAGGACCCGGCCCTCGGGAATCTGGATGACACCCCGCACGGTATGCACATCCGAGGTGCAGATCAGTGAAGCCGTTGTCTTAATCACTGCATCGTTCGGACCAGGGTCAGGAATGGGTTTGTCGATAATGCCGACCTTGTCTACGCCTAAAAATGCCAGCGCTTTCATAGGATCCTCCTGTTTTTCACTGATTTCTATCGGGCAAAAATCTGCCCCCGGTCTCGAAACGCCTTGAACTCCAGCCCGTTGTGGCTGGGGTCCAAGAGAAACATGGTGGCCTGTTCACCCACCTGGCCGCGAAAACGAATGCCGGGCTCGATTAAGAACGAGACACCGGCCTGTGTCAATTGCTCAGCCAACGCCTGCCAGGCGTCCCAGTCGAGAATCACACCAAAATGCCGAACCGGAACCTGCTGGCCGTCGACCGGATTGGTGGCCGCAGGTCGGGGTGCTTCAGGAGAAAGATGGGTGGTGACCTGATGTCCGAAAAAATTGAAATCAATCCAGGTCGCGCTCTCGCGGCCAACCGAACAGCCTAGCAGGTCAACATAAAATGTCCGGGCAGCCTCCAGGTTATGAACTGGGAGGGCGAGGTGAAAGGGCAGGTGTGGCATGGATCTATCCTGATGCGTGACTGGCGGGTTACAGCATGCGGCGCAAACCAGATAGCGTATACGTGCCCGGCAGTTCCCGTCGCTCCGCCATGGTGTCGACTACCTGAGTGAGGAGAGCGTTGATCGGGGTGGCAATCCCGAGTTTTTGCCCCATCTCGTGGACCCGACCATTGAGATAGCGTGCTTCCGTTCTGCCCCGCCGACAGAATACATCCTGCCACATGGACGGGAAAACATGGGTCGAGCGGTCGGGCAAGGGCTGTGGGGTAAAGTCGGTCTGACGAAATGCGGTCACCATATCCGGCAAGGGCTGGTCACCGGGCAGGGTTTTGAGTTTGATCTCGGCCCGAGCCAGGACGTGCTGGGCTTCTGCCAGCATGTCGCCGCATAAGCGGCGCGAGTCCGGGTCGTTCAGCAACTCCGGTCCGGAGCGGTCGAGAATCGCGGCTGGCGCGTTCATCAGATTGATGCAAAATTTCGCCCACTTGCAGGCCAGAATATCGTCCGTCAGCGTTCCGCCCATATTGGCGGCTTGCAGGGCGGCCACGACCTGTTCCGTGGTCTCGTCAAGACCGCTGAGATAGCGACCAATCACCAGCGAATTGCCACCCAGGTGGCCAACCTCACCGGGAAAGACAAAGCGAGCCCCCAGATGTAGAGCCGCGCCATAGACATTGCTGAAATGTTCGACCGCCAACTCTTCATTGGTCATGGTGTTCTGGAGACAGAAAATGGGAGTATCGGACAGGACCTTAGCGCGCAGTTGCTCAAGGGCAACAGGGGTGTCATAGGTTTTGACACACAGGAAAACAACGTCGTCCGACTGGAACTGCCAATCGTCCAGAGCGGAACAGGCCGCTGGCGTGGTTACAAATTCGCCATACTTGCCGGATATTTTCAGTCCGTCCGTCTGAATTTTCTCAATATGGGGCGGGTCTCCGATAAGCAGGACGGCAGCGCCGGCTTTTGAGAGATGGGCGCCGACCGTGCTGCCGACCGCACCTGCCCCAAAGATGACAAACCGCATTCGGTCTTCCTCCTGTGCCGGGCGCTAGGGTATGCCGCCAGCGGACAGGCGTCAAGAAAAGTGGAAAGGAGAGGAGTATGTGTCACCTCGCTCCTGGATTTTATAATATCGGAGAATTTAGGATTTCTTTCGCGGCCATAAGACTAATGGCGGGGGGCCTTGGGGACTGTCTTTCAGGCTGTGGCACAGCCTGATGACGGCCTCTCCGAGCTGACGCAGGTGATCCTGCACCCGCTCATCAGTAATCTCTCCGGCCTTCATCTGGTCGGCTCGAACATACACGCTTCCAGGGACGATGTGCGTATTGAACCAGGCCAATACCGGTTTCAGCTCCTGGTCGATGCTGAGGTAGTGATGGTCGGTATAAGCGTTCCCAATCAAACCCACGACCTTGCCCATAAAGGCTTCGACCGGAATATGGTCGAGCAGGTTCTTGAGGGCTCCGGTGTATGAACCTCGATAGATGGGTGTGCCGATGATATAGGCGTTGGCAGCGTTGATGCGTTTAAGGACGTGGGGGGTGTCGTCCGGGTAGTCTTCGGGTGGTCGCCCGTCACAAAAAGAGATGGTCACGTCACGCAGGTCGATCACGTCGGTCGTGATGTCCGGGGCGTGTGTTTGCGCGGCTGCCAGTGCGGCATCGACAACAGTTCGAGTACTGCCGCCGGCCGTGAGACTGCCTGAAATACCGAGCAGTGTGGTCATGGGTACTCCTTCTTCTTTCCCTTGCTATACCCCGTCACGTACCGAAAGAGAACCACTGGCCCCTAGTCAAGGGAGGTACGGTGGACCGCCGTCCTGGTTTCAGCCAGTCGAAGAATAAGATTCGCGGCTTCCTCGGGACCGTTATGCTGGCGCAGGGTGCGTTGCATCTGTTCTGCCTGACGGGTGAACGAGCCCTGACTGAGCAGGGTGTGGATAGCGCGTTTGAGTCGGGCGGTCGTCAGCAGGCGTCGGTCCAACCGCAGACCGGCTCCGACATCTACGCAGCGCTGGGCATTATCGGGCTGATCCGCGCCGAGGGGGATGCACAGTAGCGGAATCCCGTCGGACAGTGCGGTCAGCACGGTGTTCACTCCACCGTGTGAAATGATCAGGGCCGGGCGAGTTTTCGGCTCTGCTTGTAGCACCGTCTGCGGAATATACGACTCGATACGCACATTAGACGGAACTGCCGAAAAAAGATCGGGCGGACAACCGGGACCGGTGGCAACCAGACCGAAGACGTCGAGCTGACCGAGGGCGCGAATAATTTTTTGGAAGACACTCAGGCGCGTATTAAAAACTGTGCCGAGGCTGACGTACACAAGCGGCTTGCCCTGTGGTACCTCCGTCAGCCAACCCGGCGTTTGCCAGTCAATCGGCCGGTCCCATACCGATGGACCAACGTAATGCACTTGGGGCGGCAGGTCGGGCCGATTGTAATCATATTCCCGACTACAGGTATGGATGAGTAAGGACGGGGCGACGGCCTGGGGTGAGAGTGGGTCGGCATGGGGAGGGAGTCCAAGCTGCCGGCGATAGCGATTCAGGGCAAAGCGCCACGGAGCCATTAGCGTCGTGGCCACGCGGAGCGCGCCTTTGAGTCCGAGCCGATAGGGAAAACGGAGGGCCGCGGGTATGGTTTCTACTCGTGGCAAGCCGGCCGGAGGGGCGTGCAGACTCGGGGACATGAAGTGGGTCATGGGGCTCAGCACGGCCCACGGCATTGCCTGCTGCTCGCAAAAAAGCTGGGCGGCAAAGGTCAACGGTCCGGCCACAACAACGCGGGGCCGGAAGACCTGAGTAATCTGTCGGAGTTCCGGGATACGTGTGGGTATTGAAGCCATGAAGATGCGTAAAAAGTCGTAGCTCACGCGCAGATAATGGATACGCAGATAGCGAATGGGCGGGAAAAATTCCTCTAGGCGTTCTTCGGAGTAGTGGGGGCTGAGGGGGTAGAATGGCAGGCCCTCGCGCTCGATACGCTCCTGATACAGCCGGCTGGTGGCCAAGGCAACGGCGTGGCCCCTGGCCTGGAGGTTGTGCATCACCGGCAGCAACGGATGGACATGACCCATACCCGGCTCGGTGACAAAAAGGATACGCTGGGGTGATATGGAGGATGGAGAAGGCTGGGCGACCATAACAGCTTTTCATCTCTAGCATGCAAGTTGGGGCGTAGACGAGGCGGCCTGAGGCTGCTTTCTGTGGGCCAGAAGCTCACGCTCCCGGCCAGCACCAGTGCACTCCAAGAGCGAAATCACACGCCCGACTAGACGGAACCGGCTCGGCTCAGTATGAAGGAGACAACGGTCCGGCGGCAGAGGTGGACCCCACATCTCGACCTGGCCACTGATTGCTATACGTGGAGGGCAGGATTGGAAACCAACGGGACGGGTGGTGGCTCGATTCGGGTAACTGGCGCGCGCCAGAACAATCTCAAAAACATCGATGTGCAGATTCCCCTGCACCAACTGACAGTGGTGACCGGAGTCAGTGGGTCGGGCAAGTCGAGCCTGGCTTTCGATATTTTGTACGCTGAAGGTCAGCGTCGCTACGTCGAGAGCTTCTCGGCCTACGCGCGGCAGTTTCTCGACCGTATGGACAAGCCCCAGGTCGAGCGCATTGACGGCATTCTACCGGCCATTGCCATTGACCAGAACCGGCCGGTGCGGACCTCGCGCTCAACCGTTGGGACCATGACCGAACTGCACGACCATCTCAAGCTCCTGTTTGCCAAAATAGGGAGTCTGTACTGTCGGGAATGCGATCAGCCGGTGGAGCGTGACTCGGCCGAGTCAGTGTACAAAAAGCTGCGCAAAGAAAAGTCGGACGGCTGCCGCTTTCTGGTCACGTTCAGCGTGTCAACGCCGGCCAGCCTGCCCTGGGAGGAAGTCCGTAACGGCTTGTTGCAGTCCGGTTTCCATCGAATCGTTGTGGCTGGTAAGCCGATCGATATTCAGGAGCTGGCAGACCGGCCCGAGGCGGAGCCGGAAACCTGCACCGTTCTGGTTGATCGTCTGACCCTTACTCCCCGCTCCAAAAAGCGCATCCACGACTCATGCGAACAGGCCTTTCAGTATGGCAAGGGTCGCCTGACGCTGATTTTTCCCGATGAAGACAACAAAGAGGAAACGTCTCCCGCCCCTTCTCGCGATGAAGGAGACGTTCCCTCTTTCACCGCGGTGCCGTTCTCGGACCAGCTTGAGTGCGCGGCGTGTGGCATTGCCTATCAAGAGCCCGTGCCGAATATGTTCTCGTTCAATAGCCCGCTCGGTGCGTGCGATACCTGCCGCGGGTTTGGTCGCACGATTGATATTGACCCGGAGTTGATCGTCCCCGATCCGACCCTGACGCTGAAACACGGGGCCATTAAGCCTTGGCGGATCAAAGCGGCACAGTGGGAGCGACGCGAGTTATTTTCCTTTTGCGAGCAGCATAACATTCCGACCGACGTGGCCTGGCAGGCGCTCAGCCCGGAGCAACAGCAGGCCATCATGGAAGGCGACGATGACTACTACGGCGTCCGAGGCTGGTTCAAGTGGCTGGAAACCAAAACGTATAAAATGCATGTGCGCGTCTTTCTGGCCCGCTACCGGGGCTATTTCTCGTGTGAAGACTGCCGGGGCGCGCGCCTCAAACCGGAGAGCCTGTTGTATCGGGTTGGGGGCAAAACCCTGGCCGATATCAATCTGATGAGCATCGGGGCGTGCACGGAATTCTTTGCCGCCCTCAAGCTGACTGCCTACCAGGAGCAGGTCGCCCGTCTCATGCTGGATGAGATTCGGAAACGCCTGCGCTATCTGGTTGAGGTCGGCGTGGAATACCTGACCCTGGACCGGCAATCCCGCACCCTGTCCGGCGGCGAGCTGGAACGCGTGGACCTGACCACGGCGATTGGTTCCGCGCTGGTCAACACCCTCTATATTCTGGACGAACCGTCTATCGGGTTGCATCCGCGCGATAGCCAGCGTCTGGTCCGTATTCTGCAAGACCTGCGCGACAACGGGAATACGGTTGTTGTGGTTGAGCACGATCCGGAGATTATTCGCGAGACGGATAATGTCATCGACCTGGGACCCCTGGCCGGTGAAAAAGGCGGCGAGATCGTATTCAACGGGCCGTATACCAGGCTGCTCAAAGACAAGCAGTCGCTGACCGGTCAATACCTGTCTGGACGGTTGACCATTCCGCTCCCGCAGAAACGCCGGCCCGTCAGGAAAAAACATAGGCTGGCCGTCCGAGGAGCGAGTGCGCATAATCTTCAGGATATCGATGTCACCGTTCCGCTCGGCTGTCTGGTATGTCTGACCGGCGTGTCCGGCTCCGGCAAATCGACGCTGGTGGAAGACGTGCTGTATCGCGGACTCAAAAAACAGCGGGGTGAGCCGGTCGGCATTCCGGGTGCGTACCGTGCTATCCTGGGAGGCGATCAGCTTGCCGATATTATCTTTGTCGATCAGTCGGCCATCGGTACAACTCCGCGTGCCAACCTGCTCACCTACACCAAGGCGTTTGATACGGTGCGGCGTCTCTTGTCGCAAACCGAATTGGCGCGGGTCCGTGGCTATACGCCGAGTACCTTCTCGTTCAACGTCGAGGGTGGGCGTTGCGAGTCGTGTAAAGGTGAGGGCTTTGAAAAAGTCGAGATGCAGTTTCTCTCGGACGTGTATGTCCCCTGCCCCGAGTGTCAGGGCAAACGTTATCGGGCGGAGGTGCTGGAAGTTCGCTATAAGGGCAAGAGTCTGACCGACATTCTGAATTTTACCGTTGCCGAAGCCATAGAATTTTTTGGCGAGCAAAAAGAGCTCAAGCGCCGTCTGGGCCCGCTGGCCGCAGTCGGTCTGGAGTATATGCGTCTGGGCCAGGCGCTGACCACGCTGTCCGGGGGTGAGGCCCAGCGGCTGAAGCTGGCAACGCATATTGCCAAGGAGCGCTCCAAAGACGCCGACACCCACGGCACGCTGTTCATCTTTGATGAGCCGACAACCGGGCTGCATTTTGCCGATATACAGAAACTGCTCAACGCGTTCGACCAACTGGTCGAGTATGGCCATTCGGTCCTGATTATTGAGCACAACCTTGAGGTCATTAAGTCTGCCGACTATTTGATAGACCTCGGGCCTGAAGGGGGAGACGGTGGCGGGACGATTGTGGCCGAGGGAACGCCGGAGGAGGTGGCCGAGGTCCGGGCCTCGCATACCGGACGCTATCTGAAGGAAGTCTTGGATTCAGCAGGGCGGCGCCCGCAGCGGAAGCGGCGGAAAGCGAAATCTCCGGCTCGGCCGCTTGTCGCTGAGGTCGGGAGCGGTAAGTCCATTGCCATTATTGGGGCCAAGGAACACAACCTGCAAGATATTTCAGTCGATATTCCGCGCGACCAGATGGTGGTGGTGACGGGTCTGTCCGGCTCCGGTAAGTCAACGCTAGTGTTTGACTTGGTCTACGCCGAAGGCCAGCGACGCTATATTGACAGCCTGTCTGCGTACTCGCGGCAATTTATTAAAGTGCTCGCCCGGCCCAATGTTGACCTGCTGACTGGTATTCCGCCCACGGTGGCCATTGAGCAGCGGATGAGTCGGGGCGGGCGGAATTCGACCGTTGCCACCGTGACCGAACTGTCGCACTACTTGCGGCTGCTGTACGCCAAGATCGGTGTCCAACATTGTACCCAGTGTGGATCGCCGTTGGCGGCTCAGAGCCGAAGTCAAATCCTGGATCATATTCAGGCCGATTTTCACGGGCAGAAAACAACTTTTTTCGCTCCGGTGGTGCGAGGGCGGAAGGGGTTTCACAAAGATATTTTAGCCGGGGCGCGCAAGCTGGGCTTCAAGCAGGCGCGCATCGACGGCCGTCCGACGACGATCGAACCGGGACAGAGTTTGCAGCGCTATAAAGAGCACGACATCGATATTGTGATTGGCGAGACGCTGGTGAATGGCGCAAACGAAAATCGGCGTGACACCGAGACGCTGCTCCAGTCGGCCCTGCGGGTCGGGAGTGGTGCGGTGCACGTGTGCGGCGAAGACGAGCGGACCTATAGCGAGCATCTCTTCTGTGTCGCTTGTGGCCTTGGGTTTGAAGAACCTGAGCCTCGCCTGTTTTCCTTTAACAGCCGCCAGGGAGCCTGCCCGGACTGCTCCGGTGCCGGATTTTTGTGGGAGTTCGATCCCGAGCTGGTCGTCCCGGACGAGAGCAAGTCGCTCAAACAAGACGCCCTCCTGCCGCTTGCCCGTTCTGAGCTGAAACGGGCCAAGAACAAGCTCCTGCGTGGACTCAAGAAGCTGGGTGTCCCGGTCGACCGACCATTTGGCGAACTGGACGCGGAGCAGCGTCAACTGGTCCTTTCCGGGGACGGTCAGGGGCTGCAAGGGGCGTTCGATATCCTGAATGAAACGCTTGACTACGGCGAGGATACGGGTTCATCCTACGCGCTGTCGCAGTTCCTGGGTGAGTCAGCCTGTCCGGAATGTCAGGGGGAGCGTCTGAATCCACGTGCGCGGGCTGTACAGGTGTGTGGCCAGTCGCTGCCGGGGCTGATGCGTCTGTCGGCAGCAGACTGCCTCAGTCGTTTGCAGGACCTGTCTCTGTCCGAGCGTGACACGCTCGTCGGGCGACCGATTCTCAAAGAAATCGTTCCCAGACTCAGCTTTCTGAATCAGGTCGGCCTGTCCTATCTGTCCTTGGACCGCCGCGCGGATACCTTGTCCGGCGGGGAGGCGCAGCGGATTCGTCTGGCCGCTCAGCTCGGCTCCAATCTGTGTGGGGTGTGTTATATCCTGGACGAACCGACCATCGGGCTGCACCCGCGCGATAATGCCCGCCTGATTGATACCCTGCGGAATCTGCAAGAACGTGGCAACACCGTGCTGGTCGTCGAACACGACGAGCAGACTATTGAGAATGCGGATGTGGTGATCGACCTGGGGCCAGGCGCCGGGGTGCACGGTGGTCAAGTGGTGGCTATAGGCTCGCCCCAGCAGTTACGCAAGAACACGGCCTCCCTCACCGGTCAGTTTCTCTCCTCGGCCCACCCGCGGCTCGGTCCGGTTCGGTCTCTCACGGAGCGGCCGCGGCTGCGCATGCGGGGCGTGCGAGAGAATAATCTGAAGAATATCGACATTGATATTCCGCTCGGGACGTGGGTCGGTGTGTCCGGGGTGTCTGGCTCGGGGAAGAGTTCCTTAGTCCAGGAAGTCTTGGTCAATGGGCTCCGGCGCAAACTGGGTTTATATGCCGGTCGGGTCGGGCTGCATGACAGCATTGACAATACGGAGGGGATTGAGCGTGTGGTCGAGGTCGATCAATCGCCCATCGGGAAAACTCCGCGTTCGGTCCCGGCGTCCTACGTGGGCTTTTGGGACGAGGTGCGCAAGCTCTTTTCTCTGTTGCCCGATGCACGGCTGCGCGGCTATAAACCCGGTCGGTTCTCTTTCAATGTGAAAGGTGGGCGTTGCGAGACCTGTGCCGGACAGGGCCGCATTAAAATGGAGATGAGCTTTCTGCCCGACGTCTACGTCACCTGCGATCTGTGCGGTGGCAGGCGCTATAACGAGGAGACCCTGGAAATTGCCTATAACGGCAAGAATATTGCCGATGTGCTTGAAATGACCATTGAAGAGGCGGCGACGTTTTTCATTGGCGTGCCCAAGGTCGCGCAACCGCTCAAGCTGCTGAACGATATTGGCATGGGCTATATCCGGCTTGGTCAGGCCAGCAATACGCTGTCCGGGGGTGAAGCACAGCGCATCAAACTGGCCTACGAGCTGGCAAAACGCTCGCGCGGGAAAACGCTCTACGTATTGGACGAGCCGACAACAGGCCTCCATTTCGCCGATATCGAAAAGCTGATCCACACGCTCCATCGACTGATTGATAAGGGCAATACGGTGGTGACGATTGAACACAATCTCGACATCATCAAAGAGGCCGATTACATCATCGACCTCGGTCCCGAAGGCGGTGCCGCCGGCGGCAATATTGTGGCCAGCGGTACACCCCAGCAACTCATGAAGAAGGTCCAGCAGTCCTACACGGCACAGTGTTTGAAAGCCTATCTGAACGGAGGGAACCATGGCGCGCGGGCAGACTGAACAGCAGATGGAGAGCGCCGCTCATACGTATTTTGAGCGCGTGACGAACGGCGATGTGGACGGCATTCTCGAACTGTTTGCCGACGATGCCAAACTCATCAACCCTGTCACCGGTGCCGCCGGGATTCAGGGCAAAGCGGCCCTGCGCGTGTTCTACGAAAAACTGACGACCAGCTTGGTTGATTATACTGCCACGGCTACGGACATCATTATCGAAGGCAATAAACTGATCGCGCCGCTCCATCTCGAAGGCAAGACGACGGACGGCAAGCCGTTGGTGATGGACAATCTGAACTTCTGGACGTTTGAGAACGGCAAGTTTAAGGTGTTGCGTATCTACATGGATACCCATCCCTATCGCACCGCGCTCAGTCAGGCGCTGAGCGGCAAGGAGTAGGCAAGGAGCATGAGGTTGGGGGTTAGGGACTAGGAAGTGAACCCTAACCCCGAATCCCCAATTCCCTCTACACCTGCGGCTTGCGCTGCTCGCGGTAGATACGCATGGCCTCGGCAAAGTCCTTGGTCTCAAGCGCGGTCGCACGGGCACGGGATATTTCCGACGACCAAGTCTCCTGGCCCATCGTCCAGGACTGATGCAGCAGATGCTTGGCGACGGTCGCGGCTCGACTGCCAACCTTTTGGCAACGGGCGACGAGTTGTTCGGTCTCTTCTTTGAGATTCCCGGCTTCAACGACTTTGGTCAACAGTCCCCAACGCTCGGCTTGTGCGGCATCAAAGCGTTCCCCGAGAATGAGGATTTCTTTGGCTTTGGCGAGACCAATGAGCTGCGCGATTTTATAGCTCTGGCTGGCATCGGGCGGCGAGCCATAGAGCACTTGGGGTAGGGAGAAGAAGGCGGTATTGGCCGCAATCCGAAAGTCGCAGGCCAAGACCAACTCGCAACCAGCTCCAAGACAGGCGCCGTGAATGGAAGCAATTGTAAGAGCGTTGAGGTGCTCCAGGGTATCCAGTGCGCGTTGCCACGGAGCCCACACCTCATCAATGGCCGCGTTCGTTGAGGGGCGCATGGCGGCCGCCTTGAGGTCCATGCCGGAGCAAAAGGCGCGGCCTTCACCTCTCAGCACGACCACTTGGAGGTCGGCATCCGTGTCGAGCGCTCGACATGCCGCTTCGAGGTCAGCCGTGAGTTGGTCGTTCACCGCATTTAAGGACGCTGAACGATCCAGGGTCAGAAAGGCCACCGTCTCCTTTTTTTCAATATAGAGAGTGTCCCATTCCATGCTTTCCTCCGCGCTGCGCAGTCTGTGTATTTTTCCTTTCACAGCATACCAAGCTCCACTGACTTTACCAGCAGCTTCCGGTATATAGACCGCTCAAGGAGAAAGAAGCGCACCCATGGCAAAACACACACTGGACCAACTACTCGAAAGACTGTCGTCCGGAGATAGCCGCGCGCTGGCTCGTCTGATGACGCTGGTGGAACGCGAAGATGAACGGCTGGGCCGTATTCTGGAGGCCATCGGGCCCAGGCAAGGGCACGCCTGTACGATAGGTGTTACCGGCCCTCCGGGTGCCGGCAAGTCGAGTCTGGTAGACGGGCTAACGACACTGATGCGTCAGGCCGGAGAAACGGTCGGGATTGTTGCCATTGACCCGTCGAGCCCCTTTACCGGCGGTGCGCTGCTAGGCGACCGGATTCGGATGACGAAACATTATCTTGACAGCGGTGTCTTCATTCGGAGCATGGCGACGCGCGGGAGTCACGGCGGGCTGTCCCGCGCGACCAAAGACGTCATTAAGCTGATGGATGCGGCCAGCCTGGACTATATTCTGGTTGAGACGGTCGGCGTTGGGCAGACGGAATTGGACGTCATGGGCACGACCGATACCGTGCTGGTGACGCTTGTGCCGGAAGCCGGTGACGGTGTTCAAGTCATGAAAGCCGGGTTGATGGAGATTGCGGATATCTTCGTCGTCAATAAGGCGGACCGAGACGGATCGCAGCGGATGATGACCGAACTCAGCCTGATGCTGGAGCTGAAATACAGTAATCGGCCGGCGGAGGAGTCGGCGCAGTCGCCCTGGCGCATCCCCGTGCTGGCGACGCAGGCGATTAACGGGACGGGCCTGCCGGAGCTGTTGCAAGCCATACGGGATCATCATCAGTCGTCCCTTGCGTCTGGAGAGCTGACACGCCGGCGCTCGGAGCGTCGGCGCGAGGAACTCATTACCCGAGTCGAATATGAAGTCCGCAAACGCTTGACCGCTGGAGCCCAGACCGATCCCGAGCTGTCGCGCTATTTCGACGCGGTTGGTGCCGGAACGCTTGATCCCCATACCGCGTCACATCAAATCCTGGAAAGCTCCGCGCTTCGAGAGGAATCCGGACCCAGCGCATAAAGGAGGAAGTTATGAAAGCCGCAGTCCTATACGAACTCAGTACCCCACTCCAGGTAGAAGAAGTTGACCTCGACAATCCCAAATCAAAAGAAGTCCGCGTCAAAATTACCGCTAATGGCGTCTGCCATAGCGACTATTCCATGATCCATGGCGTACTTCGCTCCCCGCTGCCCGTCGTGCCTGGGCATGAAGGTGCTGGCGTTGTCGAAGAAGTTGGGCCGGACGTAACGATGGTCAAGCCCGGTGACCATGTAGTTCTGTCTTTCGCTCCCTACTGCGGCCACTGCTACTACTGCGCGCAGGGCAGCCCGGTCCTGTGCGTGAATATGCGGACGATTATGGGTAAAGGCGCCCTCCTTGATGGTACCTGTCGGCTGAGTAAAAATGGACAGAAGATTCATCATGCCGCCGGCCTATCGAGCTATGCGGAATACGCGGTGGTGCCCGAAATCGCCTGTGTCAAAATCCCGGATAATGTGCCGCTCGACAAAGCCTGTTTGGTCGGCTGCGGCGTCATGACCGGGGTCGGGGCCGCCATCAATACCGCCGCGGTCAGGCCCGGCACGAGCGCCGTGGTCATCGGCTGTGGAGGGGTGGGGTTAAACGTGATTCAAGGCTGTGCGCTGGCTGGCGCGAGCATTATTATCGCGGTTGACCTGATGGACAATAAGCTTGAGTACGCCAAAGAGTTTGGCGCGACCCACACCGTGAATCCGTCCCAAGACGATCTGACCAAGACCGTGCGGGGTCTGACTGACGGGCGCGGCTCGGATTACGCTTTTGAAGTGATCGGCCTGGGCAAAACTATTGAACAAGCCTATGCCTGTACCCGACAGGGTGGCAGTACGATTGTTGTTGGTGCCCCGGCGCGTGAAGAGACGGTGACGATCCCCGCGTTCAGTCTGCTCAACGAGAAAAAGATCCAGGGTTCGGTCTACGGCTCCTCCCGTCCGCACGTCGATATGCCGCGCTTGATTGAGCTGTATATGAACAACAAGCTCAAACTCGATGAGCTGGTTACCCGCACCTACTCTCTGGACGAAGTGAACGATGCCATGACCGCGCTGGAGAAAGGCGAAGTCGCCCGGAGTGTGGTCGTGATGTAAAAGATGGGCTGAAGAAGCGGGCAGCCCTTTTTTATCTCGTCCGTTCAGGGCCTGAGCCCTCAGCCGCGCGGATGATACTTTCGGTGTACCTCGCGTAAGCGGGCGCTCGCCAGGTGGGTGTAGATTTGCGTTGTGGCGATATCGACGTGCCCCAGCATGGACTGGACCGCTCGTAGGTCCGCTCCACCCTCCAGGAGATGCGTTGCAAAGGCGTGTCGCAGGGAGTGGGGATAGACGGGGCCGCTTTCAGGATTGTGCTTGGTATAACCTTTGATCATCGCCCAGAATGCTTGACGGGTCAGCGGCTTCCCGGAGCGAGTCAGGAAGATATAGTCGCTGCTGCGCTGCTTCAGCAGAACCGGGCGAACGGTGTCGAGATAGCGCTGGAGCTGCGAGAGCGCCCGAGTCCCCAGGGGGACGAGGCGTTCTCTATTGCCCTTGCCCCGCACCCGGACGAATCCCGCTTCCCGGTTGACCTGAGAGACTGTCAGCTGAACCAGTTCGGAGACGCGCAGGCCTGTCGCGTATAACACTTCGAGCATGGTCTGGTTCCGCATGCCGAGCGGGGTCGCTGCATCTGGCACCGATATGAGCGTGTCTACCTGTTGCTGGGAAGGGACGTGTGGCAGGGCGCGACCAAACTTGGGCAGATGGAGCAGGGCGGTTGGATTCTTCCCGGGCAGTTCGTTTTCTCGTTGGAGGAAGCGGTACAAGCCGCGTAGTGCGGTTAAGACTCGGGATTGGGTACGGGTTGACACTCCCTGATCGTGCAGGGCGCTGAGAAAGCCAACGATATGGCGCGAACCGGCCTGTCTGACGTCCGCAATATCTTGGGTCGATAAATAGGCGCAGAACCGGTGGAGGTCCCGACTGTAGACCTCTACCGTGCGCGGCGTTAAGCCCTTTTCTACGGTGAGATGCCCCAGAAAGGTGTCAAGCAGGGCGTCACTCTGGGCACTATTTTGGTGAGAGGGGGAGGCCTGGCGAGCAACGGCAGGCTGAGTCATGCCGCTTCCTCATGGCTACGCAGCCGACCTTGCAGCTCTGCCAGCACCTGATCGGGATTCCCAACTTTCGCGCCTGTCCCATCAGTCACGTAGAATACATCAAGAACCTGATCGACATTGGTTGTGATCTTCGCTAGGTGGATCACAAGGTCGAGTTGGAACAAGGCGTGGGTCACCTCGAATAAGAGTCCAATCCGGTCAAGCGCTGTGACATCGACCAGGGTGTAGGTTGGCGACGTGGTGTTATCAATCGTAATCTCGGTCCGCAGGCGCGGGCGGGAGCGTTGCAGAAACGCCGGTGGCCTGGCCGCCTGAAGCAGGTCCTCAACTGTTCGCTCACCGTATAAGACGGCGTTCAGCCGCGTATAAAATCGGGCCCAGGTATCTTCCGAGAGCAGCATGTCTTGGCGGTCCAGGTGCGACAGCCGAAAGACATCTAAAGCAATACCTTGCTGGCTGGTGGCAATACGCGCTCCGGAGATACTGAGGCTGCTGACGGTGAGAACACCAGCGAGCATGGAAAAGAGCCCTGGGCGATCACGGGTGACCAGGGTGAATTCACTATATTCCTGCTCTGGAAAGTGGTGCAGGCTGGCGCGGTAGGGAGCTTCAGCCTCTGCCTGGACAAAACGGCTCATGAGTTGAAAATGCTCTGGAACCGCATCCTCCGGGGTCGTCAGGAAATAACTATCCGGCATTGCAGTCAGGAACTGGGAGAGCTGATCGACCACTGCTTCTGCAGCTAGGCGCTGTCGAATGCGATCTTTCCGGCGCTGGAGGCGTGCGTCTTGATCCTCCTCAACAAGCGCTCCCGTTTCCAATCGCTCCAAGGTGCGTAGATAGAGTTCATTGAGGAGTCCCCCCTTCCAGCTATTCCAGACCTTGGGGCCAACGGCCTTCATATCGGCGAACGTCAGCAGATAGAGCCTCTTCAGGCACCCGGGATTCTCTACCGTCCGGGCGAAATCGGCAATTTGCGCGTCGTCTGAAAGATCGCGCCGCTGGGCAATATGAGACATAAAGAGATGCTGGCGGACGAGGACCTGCCACTCATGCGCCTCATCTGGCGGCAGTTGCCAGCGTCTGGCGGCCGCGTCCACCATCTCGGCACTCCGGGCGGAGTGCTCAACGCCGAATCCCTTACCCACATCATGGAAGAGCATTGACAAGAATAAGAGGTCTACCCGGTCAATCTCACGCATGACCTGGGTCAGGAGCGGCAGACTTTCTTTATATTCGCCGTCGCGCAAGCGTTCGAGTTCTGCCACGCCGTGCAGTGTATGCTCGTCGATGGCATAGATATGGTACAGGTCGCGCTGCGTTCGCCAGCGTAAATGACCAAACTCGGGTAACAGCCATTCGAGCAGGCCGACTTCGTGCATCGCGTGCAGGGTTGGGGCAACCCGCTGCTTCCAGGATAAGATGGTGAGAAAGGCATCCCGCACATCGGGGTGACTGGCCGATTCCGGTGGGAGCTTGGTCAGCGCCTGACGAATCACCTGCTTGGTTTCACGGGTACACGTGACTCCGTGACGTTGAGCGTCATGGAAGAGCGTCACGAGATTGAGCGGCTCCTGGGTGAGCATTTCGGGCTTAGTCACATGCAGGGTCTGGTCAACAATACGGATTCCCTCACGGATGTCCCGACCCCGCGGACGACCCAAGAAGTTGAAGAGTCGCGACGGTGTGACACAGCGCTCAAACATGAACCGGGTAAAATCGTGAATGGTTGTGACGTGTTGGTAGTAGGTCCGCATGAACTGGGTGGTGTCCGAAAAACCGCACGCCGGGGCGAGCTGATCTTGATGCTCAAAGGTCAACTTGTCCTGCTCTGTTCGCTCAAGAAGATGGAGTCCGTTCCGCACCCGCCACAAGAAATCCTGGGCTGCTTCTACCGCGGCCAGGGTCGATTCCGAGACAACGCCTTTGACGATGAGCTCGCGCCAGTTGGTGAGCTTGAATTTCACTTTGGCCAACCACCAGGCGGTATGCAAATCGCGCAACCCGCCACAGCCCTCTTTCAGGTTTGGTTCGAGCAGATAGAGCGAATTGCCGTGGCGCTGGTGGCGGACGTGGCTCTCTTCGGCCTTTGCCTGAAAAAACTGTTCAGTCCTCTTCTCCACCAGGTCTCGGTTCATGGCGGTCTGAAACTCACGGGCTAGGGACTCTTCCCCACACAGATAGCGACTATCGAGCAGGGAGGTTTTAATTTCGAGATCCCGACTCGCATGCCGGAGGCATTCCCGAATATTGCGGACCGCGTGGCCGACCGTCCAGCCTGCGTCCATCAGACTGTAATACAGAGTTTCCCACACCGTCTCGGCATAGGGGGTGATTTTCCAGTGGTAGAGAAAAAGCAAATCAATGTCAGAATGCGGATTCAACTCGCCTCGACCATAGCCACCCAGGGCAAACAGACTACAGCGTTGGCTGAGGCTGGTATAGCGACGCGTGTAGAGACGGGTCGCGGCAGTAAAGACATACCGCACGAACTGATCGATCAGGGCGGTGTGGAACTCGACCACGGAGCGTCCACTCTGGCTCTCCGCCTGATGCTGTATCAGCAACTCGTGGACCTGGGTGCGATAGGTGCTGGCAATCCGACTGAGGTTCCAATCGGGATCAAGTTCCACATCCGGGTCTGACGAAGGGAGGGGCGGTAGCTCAATGAGACCAGGGGGCGGGTATTGCTGATCGGTATCCATTATACGCTATCTTTCTTGACGAGGCGGATTCATAGGCTTTCCATACGTGGTAACTCTTCTTTGATAAATCGGGCAATCCCTTGAAAAAGTCCTTCCGCTATGGCTTCCCGATAGTCCGAGGAGCGCAACAGCCGACCCTGGACGCGGTGCGTCAGAAATGACACTTCGGCGAGTACACACGGCATCTCCGCTCCAACGAGCACGTAGAACGGTCCTTTTTTTACCCCAAGGTTACGTGCCCGTGTATGACGTTTGGTAACCTGGGTCATCATAGAGGACTGAAGGACATGGGCAAGGATAACCGACCCCTCTAATTTGTCATTATGGATCATATCACTCACAATCTCGGATAATTCGCTTCCTACCTGCGGCGGTTGTCGCAGGTGTTGCAGGCCATTTTCAAAGTTGGCCAACCGGATAGTGGCACGATCATCGGTGTTATTCAGATGATAGGTCTCCACTCCTTGGAGACGAGGATTTTCACTTGCATTGGCATGGATCGAAAGAAAAAGGTCGGCCTTTACCGCATTGGCTTGGGCGGTGCGTTCCGGCAGCGGAACAAAGACATCCTTCTCTCGCGTATAGAATACTTTAACCGGAAGACGGGACTCCAGCTTTTTACCCAGCTTTTTGCTGATGGCAAGAACCACGGTTTTTTCCTTGAGACCGTTAACACCGACCGCGCCTGGGTCGCGGCCACCGTGCCCAGGGTCAATCATAATTCGGTATTGAGGGGTTGGGGGCGCTCGTGATTGTCTGGCCTGTTGGTGCGGTGGTGCTTTCTTGCTCTTCCCTTTGACATCAATAATGAGTCGATACGGAGAGTAGAGCGGAAAAGCGGTATAGCTCTCAATCTGTTCCAAATCGAGCACGACCCGGGCGGTGGTTGGCGAGAACTGACCCGTCCGGATACGTTTGAGCAGGCCGTCATCCACGGGAATGGGCGCCCGCAGGCGAGGAGCAATACGCGTTGAGGAGAAATCGATGACAATACGGGGCGGTCGGTCATGCGCTTGGTTGGCCGCAACCCGGAAGTGGTTATAGTCTGCTCGGTCCGAGAGGGTAATAATGACCCGGGTGTAATCCGGGACTGAGGTATGCCGTATTTCTTCGAGAGCGGGACGGGGCGGGGAGAGGGCAAAGGCGAAGGGGGCTACGCTCGTAAGAAGCACCGCCCCCAGCATCCACCGAAACACCCCACCGACCATGGGTAGAACTTATGTCCCAAATTCCCACGATGCAAGATAGCGCTTCTGCTCCGGGGTCAGCCGGTCGAGCTGGATGTCCATGCTGGCGAGTTTGAGGCTGGCGACCTGATCTTCGATCTCTTTGGCGACAGGGTGCACGTGGGGCGTCAACTGGTCCTGATGTTCCACCGCCCAACGCACGGTTAAGGCCTGCGTGGCAAAACTCATATCCATCACCGCCGGCGGGTGTCCCTCGGCCGCGGCAAGATTGACCAGCCGCCCCTCGCCGATGACATAAATGCAGCGTCCATCCTCCAGATGATAGCCGTCCACGTTTGTGCGCACATTGCGTTCAACCCGCTTGGCCATTTTCTTGAGCGCCTTAATATCGATCTCAACGTCAAAATGGCCCGAGTTGCACAGGATAGCGCCGTCTTTCATCCGCACAAAATGCTCTTTGCGCAGCACGCCGGTGTCGCCGGTCACGGACACGAACAGCTCCCCCTCGCGGGTCGCCTCACGCATGGGCATCACCCGGAAGCCGTCCATGGCGGCCTCAAGTCCACGAATCGGGTCGATTTCGGCCACGATGACCTGGGCGCCCAGCCCCCGGGCGCGCATGGCGACGCCCTTGCCGCACCAGCCGTAGCCGGCGACCACAACCGTCATGCCGGCCAGCAGGATATTGGTCGCCCGCAGCACCCCATCCAGGGTGGACTGTCCGGTTCCGTAGCGGTTGTCGAACAGATGCTTGGTGGTGGCGTCGTTCACGGCAATGACCGGGAATTTCAGGACGCCGTCCTTTTCCATGGCGCGCAGCCGGATGACGCCGGTCGTGGTCTCTTCCATGCTGGCGCACATATGCTCGGCGCGGTCGGCATACTGCTTGTCGGTATGCAGCAGCGAGACGAGGTCGGCGCCGTCGTCGAGGGTCACGCTGGGCTGATGAGCCAGGGCTTGGTGCAGGTGGGCATAATAACTCTTGTTATTCTCGCCGCGAATCGCAAACGTCGGAATGCCCTCGTGTTTGACCAGACCGGCGGCAATATCGTCCTGGGTGGACAGCGGGTTGGAGGCGCACAGGGTGACGTTGGCGCCGCCAGCCTTGAGGGTGCGCATCAGGTTGGCGGTTTCGGAGGTAACGTGCAGACAGGCCGCCAGACGCACGCCTTTCAGAGGTTTCTCGCGTGAAAAAACTTCTCGGACCTGGCGCAGGGCCGGCATGTGCTGGTCGGCCCACTCGTAACGTTTCTTGCCTTCCTTGGCCAGCTTGGGGTCTTTGACATCGCCTCGGCTTGTACGCATGTTTCCTCTTTCTCTCTCACTCGGTTATGGCTATGCGGTTGTCGCTGCACGCTTGAGGGTCTCGACACGGTCAATCCGCTCCCAGGGGAAGAAGCCGTTCTCTGCTGGCCGGCCGAAATGGCCATAGGCCGCAGTCTCCCGATAAATAGGACGTTTCAAATCGAGTGTCTGAATAATGGCAGCGGGTCGAAGATCGAACTCCTGACGGACGATTGCGGATATGCGTTCCTCCGGTAAGACACCCGTGCCGAAGGTATCAACATAGACGCCAACCGGTTCTGCCACGCCGATCGCATAGGCGAGTTGTACTTCGCAGCGTGTGGCCAAACCCGCGGCCACAAGATTCTTGGCAATATAGCGCGCCATATAGGCGGCTGAGCGGTCTACCTTGCTGGGGTCTTTGCCCGAAAACGCGCCACCGCCATGTCGGCCGTAGCCGCCATAGGTGTCGACGATAATTTTCCGTCCGGTGAGGCCGCAGTCTGCGTACGGGCCGCCGTTGACAAAACGCCCAGTCGGATTCACCAGAAACGTTGTCTTCTGATCCAAAAACTCCGGTGGAATGACGCGTTTCACGACTTCTTCAACAATGGCCTCTCTGATCGTGTCATAGGCCGCGTCAGGATCGTGCTGGGTTGAGATCAGGACCGTATCGGCGCGAACCGGTTTGCCATCTTGGTATTCCACCGTCACCTGCGACTTGCTGTCCGGCCGCAGGAAAGGCAACTCGCCTCTTTTCCGTATTTCAGCCATTTCCTGGACCAGACGGTGGGCCGTATAAATGGGAAACGGCATATAGTCTTTGGTTTCGTCACAGGCAAAGCCGAACATCATACCCTGATCGCCCGCGCCCTGTTCCTTGTGGAGACCTTTCCCCTCGGATACCCCCTGATCAATGTCCTCAGACTGCTGGCTGAGCGCGGTCAACACGGAGCAGGTGTCGGCGTCAAAACCGAGGGAAGAGTCGGTGAAGCCGATGTCACGCACGATCTGGCGGGCGACATCCATGACAAAATGATAGCTGGTCTGGGCTTTGGTCGTGACTTCACCCGCCACAACGATCATACCGGTTTTGACCAGCGTTTCGCACGCCACACGACTCTCCGGGTCTTGTTCGAGTAAGGCGTCCAGGATGCCGTCCGAGATCTGATCACACATTTTGTCCGGGTGACCCTCTGACACCGATTCGGACGTGAATAAATACTCTTTCCCCGTCATAGTTTTTCTCCTTGGCGTGATGCTGCCCGTACCCTAAACGGCTGGGCGCATATAATAGAATCCCCTTCTGAGCGTCAAGGGGTAGAAAGCGGCTGTCCGGAAGAGCGCATTTATTCTTCGTCAAAGCGATTGGCGACGAGGCGGGTGAGGGTCGAGAGCGCCTCGTCTGCATCCACGCCCTGAATCTGGAGCTCAAGAACGCTGCCCTGCGGAGCACCGAGGGTTAACAGGTCGAGGACGCTGCGTCCATTCGCCGTTTGTCCCTCCCAACTGACGGTGACCTCAACCTCGAGGTCCTTGAGGGCCTTGACGAAAGCCGCCGCCGCGCGGGCGTGTAAGCCCATTGCGTTGAGCAGGGTGAGCCGGGTTTGGAGGTGGGAGGTCATGCCGGTGTACTTTGCCGTTGCCTGTCGCGATGCTGAATACGAACGGTATAGGCCCACGCTTGAAGCTGTCTGCCCAATTCTTCGGCGATGACGACCGAGCGGTGCTGGCCACCCGTACACCCAATGGCCAGAGTGAGATAGCTTTTGCCTTCTCTGGCATACAGAGGAAGCGTCGATTTGAGTAAGGCCGACATCTGGCTCAAAAAGAGAACGGTCTCCTCTTGGCCGAGGACGAATTCTATGACGGCGCGCTCCGTACCGGTCTTGTGCCGGAGGGCATCAACAAAAAAGGGATTGGGCAGAAAACGGACGTCCAGCATAATATCGGCATCAATGGGCACTCCGTATTTATAGCCAAACGACTCGACGGTAATGAGTAAGGGCTGTTGGGAGTGGGGATAGCGTTCAATATGTTGAAGGAGGGCCTCCCGGAGCTCGTGCACGGTATACGCAGACGTATCCATAACTAGGTCGGCCGTTGCGCGCAGTCCGGCGAGCTGTTCCTCTTCGGTCCGAATCCCTTGGAGGACTCCCCCGTCTCCGGCAGCAGGGTGGGGACGGCGGGTTTCGCTAAAGCGCCGCACGAGGACGTCGGCGCTGGCTTCAAAATACAGAATTCTGATCTGGTGGCCCTGTTTGCGCAGTCCTTCAAGGACCGTCGGATATTCGTGCAGAAAAATACGCTCGCGCAGATCGATACCTAGGGCCACGCGGCCAATATGTTCCTGATTATTTTCGCTGAGCTCAAGAAATCGGGGGATGAGCGTGACCGGTAGATTATCGATACAGTAGAATCCACGATCCTCAAGGACGCGGATTGCGGTACTTTTCCCCGAGCCTGATAAGCCCGTAACGACAACGACCTGCATAGCTGTCCTTGCCGGGTGCTATATCCCTACTAAAGATTGCTATCTTCCTCACAGATCATCTGGTGTAAATCTGCTTGGCTGCCGCCTTGGAGCAAGCGTTCTCGAAACGCCTTGTCTTTCAAGAGGCGAGAGACCCGGGCCAGGGCCTTGAGGTGGACGCCGGCAGAATCCTCTGGCGCAACCAGCAAAAAGAACAGTCGTGTCAGCCCGCCATCAAGAGAGCTACAGTCTACCCCGTGTGGACTCAGGCCAAAAACGGCGACGACATCTTTGAGTCCAGCCAACTTCCCGTGCGGTATGGCAATGCCTTCGCCAATAGCCGTTGTGCCGAGACGTTCCCGGTCCAGGAGAACGGCGACTAACTGCTCGGCGTCGACACCGGGCGTGTGCTGGGCGAGGTGCTGGGCGAGCTCACGGAGGACATCGGTCTTTGTACGACCCTGGAGCTGGGGGAGAATGGATTCTTGGCTGAGGATATCAACGACACGCATGGGAGTGTTCCTTATTACGAATAGGACTGTCGCCTAGCGGGCGTACTTCCGCTTGGCAGAGGAAAGAATGTTGAGGCCCTCTCTATACTTGGCAACGGTCCGGCGGGCAATCTTGATATGACTGCGGGACAGCGTTTTTGCAATTTCTTCATCACTCAGGGGTTTGTAGGGGTCTTCCTGATCAATCAGTGCTCGAATTTGGGCCTTTACGCTTTCTGCCGAAACGGCTTGTCCATAGTGGCTCTTCAGCCCTGTGGTGAAGAATTTTTTGAGCGGGTACAACCCGCGTGGCGTGGCAATATACTTGCCCGCAATGGCCCGACTGACCGTTGACTCATGAGCGCCGATGTCATCCGCAACATCGCGCAACACCAGTGGACGCATCTGGGAAATACCATGATTCAGAAAATCCTGCTGAAATTTTATCAGACTCTCGGCGACCATGAGCAAGGTCCGCTGGCGTTGGTGAATACTCTTAATCAGCCAGGCTGCCGCCCGCAGTTTCTCCTGGACATACTCTTTTGCCTCGCCCTCTTGGGTGAGTAAATGGCGATATGCATTACTCACTTTGAGACGCGGTAGACCCTCTTCGTTGAGCGTCACCCGATACTCATCTCCGATCTTATGGACATACACGTCCGGGGTGACATAGCGGATATCTCCGTCACCGTAATTGCGCCCGGGTTTGGGTTCAAGGGCCGTAATGAGCTTGATCGCCCGCTGGATTATTTCCGTCGGGACGTTGAGCGCTTTTGCCAGTCGGTCATACCGCCGCCCTTCAAGGGTCTGGAGATAGTGATGGACGATCGTTGTGGTTAAACGGAGTAAGGATTCTTCAACCGCTTCTCCCTCGTGCCGAGCAGTGTGCAGTTGTAACAGCAGGCATTCCTGGAGGTCTCGGGCGCCGACTCCAATCGGGTCGCACGACTGAACAATCCGCAAGACCCGTTCAACCTCCTCAGGACTAGCGTCTGCGCTATCTGCGAGTTCCTCGACACTGGCCTCCAGATAGCCGTCAACGTCCAGGTTCCCTATGATCAGAGAGGCGAGATGTTCTTCTGTTTCTGTCAGAGTGCGGAAGCGTAGCTGCCAGGTGAGATGTTCGGCCAGCGACTCTGCGCGGGGCAAGCGATCCTCTGGAGCATTTTGACGCTCACCATCCGCGTCTTCATCTCCAGTTGGAGGAGGAGCCAGTATGTCATTATTGTTATTATAGGTGCTGAGATAGGTCTGCCAGTCAATCTGGTCCTTTTCCGCGTTCGCGTCTTGCGTAGCGGCCTGGGTGGGTTCTTCGCCCTGGCCGCGGCCGTCATCAAAAATAGCCTCGTCCTCGGTCACGCGTTCAATGATCGGATTCTCCGCCAACTCTTCATCAATGAGCGTATCCAGCTCGCCGCGGGGCAGTTGCAGAATTTTGATGGCTTGACGCAACTGGGGCGTCATCACCAGTTTTTGGGTCAACTTCTGAGTCAGTCTGAGGTCTAACCCCATACAACTCTACCCTTGTCTTCAGTCACTAGAGGCGGAAGCGCTCTCCCAGGTAGACCTCTCGGGCGCGACTGCTCGCCGTGATTTCCTGGGGTGTTCCTTCCTCAAACACACTACCATCGCTCAGAATATAGGCGCGATCACAAATGCTCAGCGTCTCTCTAACATTGTGGTCGGTGACAAGAATACCGATTCCGCGTCCGCGTAATTGCATGATGATTTCTTGGATATCAACAACCGAGAGCGGATCGATTCCGGCAAAGGGTTCGTCAAGGAGCATAAAGGCCGGTGACATCACCAGCGCACGAGAAATTTCGACCCGACGTCGCTCTCCTCCAGAGAGTGAATCCGCCCGATTGGCTGCCAAATGGCTAATCCCCAACTCTGCCAGTAGCTCAGCCAGGCGCTCTTCCCGCTGCGCCTTGTTCAGCGATGTCGTCTCCAGAATAGCCATCACATTTTCCGCTACGGTCAATTTCCGGAAAACTGACGGCTCTTGGGGCAGATAGGTTACCCCCCGGCGTGCCCGCTTATGCATAGGTAAGGTCGTAATCTCGTCATCATTATAGTAGACCTCACCCTTATCGGGTCGAATAATACCGACGATGATCGAAAAGGTCGTTGTCTTTCCTGCTCCGTTGGGACCGAGTAAGCCCACCACTTCGCCGCCTTTGACGCGCACGCTGACATCGCGCAGAACCGCGCGTTTCCCATAGGTTTTCCACAAGCCTTCGGCTTGGAGGACTGGCGTATTACTCACTCCGTTGTTCTCTCCTGCGTGTCCTTCTGATCGGTCTCGCCGCAACGACTCCCCTGGCGTCCTAGTCGGGAATAAGGACCATCTGGGCTCGTCGTTTTCCCTTCCCGCCCTTCACAATACTGCGGTTCTCGTCCAGAAAGACGGTCACGATATCTCCCTTGACTTGGTTGAGACCCTCCTGAAGAACCGCATTCCCCCTGAGCGTGACCGTACGCTTTTTCTGATTAAAAATCGCTTTGCGGCTCGTGGCGCGCCGTTCGCCGGAAGTAATTTCGACCCTCCCCTCGGCAACAATATGCTTGAGCCGTTGCTGAGCCGAGGTATTCGCGGCTGCCGGTGCGGGGTCTTCATACAGCACAGTCAGCCTATCGCTCTTTAATGTCATATCACCCTGGGTCACCACCACATTCCCGCGGTACTGGATACGCTTCTCTTCATAGAAGAACTCGAGGTCATGCGAGCGAATATGAATGGGGTCTTTTCGCGAGGTGAGTGCCAGAGAATCCGCAAAGGTCGCGGCCGAATTCTGGACTGTACGGTCGGTCGGGCCTTGTTGGGCGTCCTCGGCTGCCAGCGTCAACGGAGACAAGAACAAGGGGATAGCAAGGATTGAGGGAAAGACCACCCACCCAGTCCCTGCCGATGTTGAGCGCATTATCCGGACTCCCGTGTCACCGTTGTATAGACTTCCGCATTCAGGGTCAGTTGCTTGGTGTCAACAGCGACCGTATAGCCTTTGCCTTCAAGCGTAAATCCTTGACCAACAACGTGAATGACCCCGTCCGAGGATATGGTGTTTTTCTGGCGGTCGTAGGTTGCCTGGTCGGTTTTTAGGGAAATATCTCCCATCTGTATCTCCAGGTCGCCCCAGAGATCGATATGGAGTAATTCTGATTCCCCATCCAGGTGGACTGTGCCTTCTTGACAGCGTAATGCGAGCGCTTCGCCATCGCCGAAATAGAGCGAAACTTCAGGAGTGTCAATGACGACGGCGTTGGTGTCGGCAAAATAGCGCGCCTGTCGGGCCACAATTTCCCACACTTTTTTGCCGTCCTGCATCTTCACCCGTCGGAACTCCGTCATGCGTTGGACCATCGTCTCTTCAGTCACGTCCGGGGTCGAGAGTTCGTCGATGAGCCGCGCGGTCGCCGGGTCTTTTCCCACTTGAGAGCTGAGATAGCCCAGAATAAGGATGAGCCCGAGCACCGTAATACCCAGTATAAAGCGGATTTGATGACGACTCATGACAGTGTTCCAGCGACCGTAGACAGCCTATCACCTCTCCTGAACGAATCAAAGAAGAGCATGTTGAAGGGCGAAACGCCGAATGGGGGTGGCGTGACCAAGACAGTCGCTACTGGGCTGCCGGTACGTTCTTGATCAGACGATCGAGGTCAACCAGCATATGTAAAAGAGACTCAAGACGGGCCAGCGGAAAGACCGTGGCACTATCGCTCAAGGCCCGCTCTGGCTCCTCGTGGACCTCCATAAACAGACCGTCAACCCCTACCGCCACCGCTGCTCGTGCCAGCAGTGGGATAAATTCCCGCTGACCTCCGGACATTGTGCCCTGTCCTCCCGGTAGTTGAACGCTATGGGTGGCATCATACACAACCGGATAGCCGCAACGGGCGAGGATGGATAGCGAGCGCATGTCGGACACAAGATTATGGTATCCAAAAGAAGCCCCCCGTTCCGTCAGAAGAATACGCCGGTTACCGGTCGAGGTGACTTTTTGGGCGACATATTCCATGTCGGTCGGGGCGAGGAACTGGCCTTTCTTGATATTTACGGGCCGCTGGCTGTGGCCCGCCGCCAGGAGCAAATCGGTCTGACGACATAAAAAGGCTGGAATCTGGAGAATATCAACGACCTCTGCCGTAGCCGTGACCTCCTGGGGTGTATGCACATCCGTCAGGAGCGGCACGCCCAGCTCGCGTTTGACCTCAGCCAGAATATTCAGCCCCTCCTCTATGCCCAGCCCGCGGAAAGAGGCGTGGGAGGAACGGTTTGCCTTGTCGTATGACGATTTATAAATAAATGGGACGTGCAAGCGTGCGGTTAACGAACGGAGTGCTTCCGCATGCCGCAGCGCCGAGTCCCGATCCTCAATTACACACGGACCCGCGATCAGTACAAAGGGCGTACCGCCGCCAAATGTGAGCGAACCAACGGACACTCCTGGCGGAGAGTATTCTCTACAGGTCAATGCCGGGCTCCCTCAGCCTGGAGAAGCGGTGACTGAAGGGCGGCAAAGTGCTGCTGTATCCCAGCCTGGATAAACCCGCTGAACAGAGGGTGGCATTCAAACGGACGGGAGATGAACTCCGGATGAAACTGCACCCCGACGAACCAGGGATGATCGCGTAACTCGATCGCCTCGACCAAAGCGCCGTCAGGAGAGAGACCGCTAAAGATCATGCCCTTGGAAGCGAAGCGTTCACGGTACGCATTGTTGAACTCATACCGATGGCGATGGCGTTCGGCAATTTCTTTTTGTGTGTACAGGCTCAGAGCCAGGCTCTGATCAGCCAGCACACAGGGATAGGCGCCGAGCCGCATGGTTCCACCTTTTTCAACGATCTCCCGTTGCTCATCCATGAGCGCAATAACCGGGGCGGGCGTTGTGTCATCGACCTCGGTCGAATTCGCTTCCTCAAGGCCACATACATGACGGGCGAATTCGACCACCGCCATCTGCATACCAAAACAAATCCCTAAAAAGGGAATGTGGTTCTCCCTGGCGTACCGAATCGCGGCAATTTTCCCCTCCGCCCCGCGCCGCCCAAAGCCCATAGGCACAAGAATGCCATCGGCCTGTTGCAGGGATTCCGGAAAGATATCGTTTTCGAGCTGTTCCGAGTCGATATGGACGATATCGACGCGACAGTTATTGGCAAAACCCCCGTGGGCGAGCGCCTCGTTGATACTCTTATACGAGTCTACGAGTTCAACGTACTTCCCGACCATCGCAATGCTGATGTGGTCGGTTGGGTTACGAAACGTCTGAACAATGGTTTCCCAGCGGCTCAGATTGGGTGAGCCCGTCCACATATTGAGCTTCTCCACGATCCGCTCGTCAAGACCCTCCTGGTGAAAGACCATGGGTACTTCGTAGACACATTCCACATCTTTCGCCGTAATCACCGCGCTTTCATCAACATTACAGAACAGGGCGATTTTGGCTTTGACGTTCGGTTCCAGATAACGGTCCGTACGGCACAGCAGCAGGTCGGGCTGGATGCCCAAGCTGGTCAGCTCTTTGACGCTGTGTTGGGTTGGCTTGGTCTTGAGTTCGCCAGCGGCAGAGATGAAGGGGACGAGCGTCAGGTGAATATATAAGACGTGCTCCTTGCCCCAGTCCCAGCGAAATTGACGAATCGCCTCAAGAAAGGGCAGGCTTTCGATATCGCCGACCGTTCCGCCAACCTCGCAGATCGCGACATCAAAGCCGTCTGCCGCGGTCAGGATACGCCGCTTAATCTCGTCAGTAATATGCGGAATAACCTGGACTGTGCCGCCCAAGTAGTCACCCCGGCGCTCGCGGGCAATCACCGCATCATAGACTTGGCCGGTGGTGAAACTGTTCTTGCGCGTCATCCGGGTCGAGACATAGCGCTCATAGTGACCGAGATCGAGATCGGTCTCGGCCCCGTCGTCAGTGACAAAGACTTCCCCGTGCTGGAAGGGGTTCATCGTACCTGGATCGACGTTGATATACGGGTCCATTTTGAGCATGGTGACAGTCAGACCGCGGCTTTCCAGCAGGCCGCCAATAGACGCTGCGGCGAGCCCTTTTCCCAGTGAGGACACCACTCCACCTGTGACGAAAATGAATTTTGTTTTTCGTCCATCCTTCCCAACGTTATTCATCGCAATGCCTCCTCTGCACGGATGAGGTCCTCTGGTGTATCGACTTCTATGGTCGGACGTTCTGTTTGGGTGACACAGATTTTATACCCCCATTCGAGGGCGCGCAGTTGCTCAAGCTTTTCGGCCTCTTCCAGCGGAGTTGGTGGCAAGGTGGTGAAGGTCAGCAGGAAGTCCTTCCGATAGACGTACAGACCGATATGCCGGTAGGCCAAGACCTCTCCCCGGTTTTCGGACGCAGGCACACCCTCACGATAGCATGGAATAGGGCTGCGGGAGAAATACAGCGCATAGTCGTTCCGGTCGGTGATGACTTTCACCACGTTCGGATTCCGCCACTCTTCATCATCGTAGATCGGTGTTTTGACCGTGGCCATGGCAGCCTCGGGAGACTCCTGGAGACGCACAATCGCATCTTCAACCATCTGTGGGGGGAAGAAGGGCAGGTCGCCTTGAACGTTCACAATAATGTCTGTAGCGAGTGGCTGGGCCGCCTCCGCGAGCCGGTCTGTCCCGGTCGGATGTGCGGAACTCGTCATGACCACGTCTCCACCAAAGTCTTGCACGGCGCGGGCGATGCGCTGGTCGTCGGTGGCAACAAGAACACGGTCCAGACCTTGCACGAGACGGGTCCTCTCGTACACGTGTTGGATCATTGGTATGTGGCGAAGGAGAGCGAGAGGTTTTCCTGGGAATCGAGTTGATCCGTAGCGAGCGGGAATAATAGCAACAACTGACACGCTTGGAAGACCTCAGGACCAGCACGGCAAAGCCGCCGGGCCGTCGGGGGATCACTATACGGGAGAACCGTAAGAGCGTCAAACCGAACCCGTCGGGGCGGTGGTCTTTCCCCTTCGACACACCGGCCGGAGCGGGCAATGTGGACATCGAGGGGTGCGAGCAACACAAATGGTAGCGCCGACATCCATAATGGCTTGATTAAAGATATGAGCCTGCCCCTTGGGGGTCACCTGCCGGGCAACCGTCCAGAGGAAGCGGGGTGTGCGCTGCTGGGGGACGAGGCCAAAAAACCGCCGCAGAACCCGGGCCGCATTGGTATCCAGAATGGCGGCGTCTTTGTGAAAAGCGAAGCTTGAGACTGCTCCCGCAGTATACGGGCCAATGCCGGGCAGTTTCGTCAGCTCTTCCGGGTTGCGCGGAAATTTCCCTCGATGTTGGGTGACAATCTGTTGGGTCGCTTTGTGCAGATTCCGAGCCCGCGCGTAATACCCCAGACCGTCCCAGGCTTCACGGACTTGGGGCTCGTGCGCTTGCGCTAGGTCCTCTGCCGTGGGGTATTTCTGCAAGAATTTCTCGTAATACAGCAAGGCCCGTTGGACCTGGGTCTGCTGCAGCATGACCTCAGACACCAGAATGGCATAGGGATCGCGCGTCCGTCGCCAGGGCAGATCCCGTCCATGCTGCCGATACCAGGCAATCAGGCGGCGTTGAAAAGCTCGGATGGTTGCCTGGTGGGCGATCGGCGGGTCCTTCCTCTGCTTTGCTCGGTCAGGCTTGGGTTTTGGCGTACGCGACACTGTGGACCTCTTGTGACAGAAACCGGGCGCTTGGGAAAGGGGGAAAGGAGTAAACGTGCCAACATTTGCAGGCCTGTTGGAGGGCATGTTCACTCCTCTTTCGTCTTGACTCTGACAGGGAGAGCCATTAAGGTAGCGGCGCGTTCTACGGAGGAGGCAGAGCAGTCATGACGGGCCAGGAGAACTTAGAAAAAATGATTGCAAAGATCCTTCATCGCCACTGTGAGTTTGGCTGGGCGCATTACTACATCCCCAGTGAGAAATTCCCCAATTTAGTAGAAGAATTGCTCAAAGTCTTACAGCCTGCCGACGAAGCCGGGGAAGACGAACTGGTGAAACTCTTCCTGGAGTTGAGACGACATACTTCTGAGCAGGAACGCGTCGGTCAACTCCTCACCCATTACCGGGTGCTGAGACGGAGCGGAGCCTCCTCCTAGCGCTGATTTTCCGTAGCACCCTGCATCGGCTGCCGGTCTGCTCCACTCCGTTTTTGGCTCGACTGTTTGAGCAAAAGAGGGGCCTCGAGGGATTTGACAGCCCATCATCCGGCAGATAGTGCCTTCGGTATCTAAAGAGTAAACGTATCCAGCATCTGCCTATCTATTGGAGGACACGTTCACTCTTTGAGGTAGTGCATGAACGAACCGCAGCGCACCCGCCAGATTGTTGCCGGCCTCCTCTTTCTCTGCTTTCTGCTCTATTTTTTAGACCTTGGCCGTATTCCTTTTTACAATTACGAAGAGTCAAAAGAAGCCCTGATCGTCTGGGAAATGGTGAACGGCGGCGGGTGGATTCTTCCCCTCCGGAACGGGGTCGAACAGCCGCTCAAGCCGCCGCTGTTTCACTGGATCGGTGCCGTGGTCTCCTTACTCACCGGCCAGGTGAGTGAGTTGGCAGTCCGTTTCCCTTCCGCCCTGTTTGCCACTGCAACAGTCCTGGGCACGTTTTTCTTCGGACGCGCGCTCTGGTCCTGGCGCGTCGGGCTGCTGGCCGCTTTGATCCTGGCCACCTGCCCGGAATGGACACGCTGGTCAATCAATGCGCGCAGCGATATGGTCTTACTGTTTTTCCTGACAGCCGCGCAGTTTTTCTTTTTTTGGGCCTTCCAGGAGCGGGCGACACAACGACGGACACTGTTCCTCTTCTACGCCAGCATCGGTTTTGCCGTCCTGGCCAAAGGGCCGCTGGGGCTGCTGCTACCCGTCCTGATTGTAGGCACCTTTTTGTGGTGGACCAGAGAACTCGCGTTTCTTCGCCGCTTGCGTCTCGGCCAAGGGCTACTGATAGCGGGCGGTATTGCCGTATCGTGGTATGTGCTGGCCCTCCTCCAAGGCGGCGGAGAGTTTTTCCAACGCCAGATTCTGGATGAGAATGTGTTTCGATTTTTCGCCAGTGAGAAAGGCGGACCGAGCCGAGAGCACACCCTGCTGTATTATTTGCCAACCCTCTTTGTCGGGATGCTGCCCTGGAGCCTTTTCTTGCCTGCGCTTGGGTTTACGCTCTACCGGTCAGGCGACATATGGCGGGAGAAGAAACAGCTCTACCTGTTGATCTGGGTAGGGGTTGAGCTTCTCTTTTTTACGCTGGCGTCCGGGAAACGCAGTAATTATATCCTCCCGCTCTATCCGGCACTGGCCTTATTGCTCGGGTGGTGGTGGCAGGAATTGATAGAAGGGTCGCGAGTGTTATCATCGCCCGCGATCAAACGCGTCGTCCGAGGCTGCGCGCTTGCTCTGGGCGGTGCTGGGGCACTCATCCTCATTGTGCTGATCACTCACGGTATCGGCTTTGATCTGGATCATCTGGTGTCCCCTTTCCTGCATCCCCGGGATCGGGCGAATCTGCCTATTGTCGCGCAGAGTTTACAAGGTCAGTTTCCTCTCGTGTGTATTTGGATTGCGCTGCTCGCCGGAGCAGCCGGCTGGTATATCTGGGGGCTGCGCCGAGACCGATGGGTACCGGTCTTTGCCGCGTTGACGGTTTCGATCTCCGCGTCGTTGTACTTTGCGAACGCCCTGTTTCATCCGCTCCTGGCCCAAGAGCGGACGTATAAATCCTTTATGCTGGGCGTGCGTTCCATGGTGCAGGACGCACCGCTGTATTTTTACCACCCCGCCTCTGACTATGGGGCCATCTTCTACGCTGACCGCCGTATTCCTGAAATGAGTCAACGTGCCCTCCAGCAGCCCTCGGATGCCGAGCACATGTACTCATCTTACCCAGGGGTCAGACAGGGAGACGCGTCACAGACCGACGCTGCACTATATTTACTCGTCCGTGAGACGGACTGGCCTGAGCTCTCAGAGGGCCAGCCTCACCTTGAGCGTCTGGTCACGAGTGAGGGCAAGGGACCGGACAAGAAACATCGTCTGGTGCTTGCCGCATTGCTTCCTCAGCCTGAGCAAAATAGGGAGACGGGGACAACCGTCTTACCTGCTCCGTCCGAATCCGAAGAGCGGGCATTGCCTGAAGCATCGGATGAACCCGTAGACGAGAACTCCGCATCGTGAACCGCCGCCCCGTGCGTGCCGTTCATACTGTCGAGGAGAAGCTGTTGCAATCCCGCGTTCTCTTCTTTGGCGTGCTGCTTAGTCTTTTCTGTAGCCTGATATTCATCTGGGGTTTGGGCGATATTCCTTTTTACACCAAGGGGCAACCGCGTGAGGCGACCGTTATCTGGGAGGTCTATCACAACGGGGACTGGATTCTGCCTTTACGTAACGGTCACATCATTCCGTCCAAACCCCCGCTCTTTCACTGGCTTGGAACGTCGGCTGCGCTTGCCTTGGGTCAGTTGAGCGAATTCTCGATCCGTTCTCCTTCCGCGTTACTGGCTCTGCTCGGTGTACTTCTGACCTATCGGGTCGGCGCCGTCCTGTGGGGAGTTGAGGCCGGGCTGATTGCCGGTCTGACCCTGGCCACCAGCTTTGAGTGGGTCCGGGCTGCGACAACGGCCCGGGTGGATATGACGTTGACCTTCTTTATGGTCGCGGCCTTTTTTTCCTTTTGGTCTGTGTATCGCAAGCAACGGGTCGGGTGGTTTGAGGCGCTCGGCTTCTTCTGTCTCCTCGGTCTGGCAACCCTGGCCAAAGGACCGATTGGCGCGGTGCTGCCGGGGCTGGTTATCATCGTATTCCTGTGCGTCAAACGCGATCTGCTGTTTGTCCGTCACCTGCATCTCGTCACGGGCGGTTTGCTGTTCCTCCTCATCGCCGGGTCGTGGTACGCGCTGGCCCTGTGGCACGGCGGTGAGCCATTTTTTGAGAAGCAGATCATGAAAGAGAATGTGCTACGGTTTGTGTCGAGCGGGTCGGCCGGCGCCGGGCACGTCCATCCCTTTTATTATTTCATCCCTAATCTGTTTCTGGGCATGGCCCCATGGAGTTTTTTCTTTCCGCCGCTGTTCTATTTTTTATACCAATGTCGGCAGGATTGGGCCAAGAAGAACTTTACCTATCTGCTTGTCTGGATCGCCACGATTTTTCTGTTCTATTCGGCCTCAAGCAGTAAGCGCACAGTCTACATCCTGCCCATCTATCCGGCTATTGCCCTGTTGCTGGGTGCCTGGTGGCAAGAGCTTCGTCGAGGAGAGATCGACCTGCCCCCCGGCTTTCTCGCGCTGCTGAAGACCGCCGGTGCTGTCTGCTGTGGAGTGATCGGTCTGGCCATGCTTGGTGTGATCGCCCAGGCCGGCGGGTTTGACCCACTGGGTCTGATCCGGCCGTTTCTGCATCCGAAAGACCAGAGCAATCTGCCCATGTTCACGGGCATCGTGTCCGACCATCCCGGCGCGTTTGCCGGCTGGTTTTTGGGTGTTGGTGGCGCCCTGGTCTTGTTGGTCTGGGGATTGCGCCGTCAGTCCTGGGATCGTGTGTTTGGCGGACTGGTGGTGTTTACGACAAGCATCTTCCTGCTCATCAACCACGTGATTCAGCCCACTCTTGCCGCCGCACGGACCTTTCGGCCCTTTATGGGTCGCGTTGTCGAGCGGGTAGGGGAACAGCCTCTCTTCTTTTTTCGGAGCTTTGACAGCGGAGCCCTGTATTATGCCGACCGGCGCATCCCCTTCTATTCCCCGCCCACAACCCCAAAGACCGTCTATTTCATCCTGCTCTGGGAAGAAGAGTGGGAGCGCCTTCAGGCTGATGGTTTGGCGGATCAACTCCGCATCATTGATATCAGCGAAGGCACTGGACCCAAGGGCAATCACCGGCTCCATCTCGTCGAGGTTCCGGCCAGCCGCGAACTGCCGCCCTGGGAAGACGACCTGAAGGGGTTGATTCGCAAGGACGCGATGTGACCGGCGTCGCCGGCCCAGCTCGTGCGGACACTTCCGATCCGCAAACAGAGCCAACTGACGTGTCTGGCCCAGCGACCCCCACGTCTAGCGAGCGCTGAACAGGCCAGCTGACGTGTCTGGCTGGGCCGCCGGAAGGCCGCAGTTGACAGTTGGGGGAAGGGCCCATCCAGCCCGGCTTTGCGGCTCATCGTGGCAAACAAACCATGAATCGACTCGGCAAACACCCCCTCCCCCCGCATTCGCGTCTTCCATCGCGCGTCGTTCAGCTTTCCCTGCCGCATTGAGCGAATCCGGTGCAAGACCTTGTTTTTTCGTTCGGGATAGTGGTCTTCCAGCCACTGGCTGAAGAGTTCGGACACGCCATACGGCAGCCGCACAATGGTATGCCCGGCGAACTGCGCGCCAGCTTGGGCGGCAGTCTTGAGCAGAGCCGGGATTTCGTGGTCGGTCAGTCCGGGGATGATGGGAGCGATCATCACACCCACCGGAATGCCCGCCTCGGCCAGAGCGGCAATAGCGGCCAGGCGCCGCACCGGAGTCGAGGTCCGCGGTTCGAGACGACGAGCCAGTTCGGCGTTGAGCGTGGTCAGCGATACACTCACCCAGGCGGCTTGGTCTTCGGCCAGTTGAGCCAGCAGGTCACAGTCGCGGGTCACCAGGGTACTCTTGGTCACAATACAGACCGGGTTGTGATAGGCAGCCAGCACCTTGAGACAGCCACGGGTCAACTCAAGCTGGCGCTCAACCGGCTGGTAGGCGTCGGTGATACCGCTGAAAAAGATCGGCTGGGGCTGCCAGGACGGCGCGGCCAGCGCTTTGTCCAGCAGTTGGGGCGCGTCCTGTTTGACCAGAAGATTTGTTTCAAAGTCCAGGCCGGCTGAGAATCCGAGCCACTCATGGGTCGGACGGGCGTAACAATAGATGCAACCGTGCTCACACCCGCGGTAGGGGTTGAGGCTGACCCGAAAGCCGACATCCGGGCTGGTGTTATAGCTGAGGATGGTCCGTGAGGGGTCGCGCAGAAGACGGGTTTTCGGGCCGGGCTGGTCTGGGTCCGAATCCAGCATTTCAGGATCAGGCTCATAGGCGATGGTCTCAAAGCGATTAGTCGGATTGCGGGGCGTACCACGCCCCTTGAGCCGGGTGATAGGGTGTTGTATAGGGCCGTCCATCCGACGGGAAGCCTAGCACTTTCGCTTTATTTTCGCTACCGGATATTCGTAGCATTAGACCTCTCCCCCTCGCTCTACGGTACGGATTGACTGAACCATAAAGGTTGTGTATCATCCTATTGAAATTGAATTTCAAAATCACTTATAAGTTGAGAGGCCAGCCGCCACTAAGCGCAGAGCCCATAAGGAGTGTCCTCCTTATGGGCTTTTTTCGTCTCTGGGGCTCGTTGTCATCATGCGTAACTTTTGGATCAGTCTGCATCTGTACGCGGCGGCGTTTTTTGTGCTGGCCCTGTTGTTCGTCGCCATTTCCGGGGGACTCTATCTCGTTGGCATCAAGGGTACCGTGACCAGCACCCCGGTGACCGTGCCCTCCGGTGTTGTCGTTAATCCGGCTTCCGCTTCTCTTGAGGCCGACGTGCGGGCCCTGCTGCACGATATCGGTATCACGCATGACTTTGAATACGTGAAGAAGAGCGGGAATACGCTGTATACCCGTCCGACCTCGCGGACTCACTATGAGATTTCGGTCGCCGATGACCCTGTAACCGTGAAGCGTAACGTCCCGGACCTGCAAAAGCGTCTGATCGAACTCCACAAGGGACACGGTCCGTTGTGGTTCAAGGATTTTCAGAAAGTTCTGGCGGTTGGCGTATTGTTTATTGTCTTCAGCGGATTGTGGCTGGGGCTGTCCAGCGCGGGGCTGCGGGCCAGAACCATCGCCACCGGTGTCGTCGGTCTGGCCGTTTGCCTGATTCTGGCCTTTGTCGTGTAGGGGGCAGGCTGGTTCGTGACGGACTAAAGAGTATCGCCTATTTGAGGCGCGAAACCGGGTAAGGAGATAAGACGTGGCAGTTCAACGCCCAAGACTGATCGCCAAGGGAGCGATAGCACTCGTTGCTGTCTGTTTTCTGTGGACAAGCGCTGGCCTCGTGGTGCATGCGCAAGACGAGGAACCACCCACATTGCTGGATAAGATCACGATATCCTCTTACGCCACCCGCAGCCCGCAACCGACGTTTGATGTCCCGGCACTTATCTCTCAGGTGGAGACGGATGCTCCAGGCAACGCCCTGGCCGGTGACGTGGCGGACCTGCTGGAATTCACCCCAGGTGTAGAAGTGGATAACGGCCCGCGGCGGAACGGACAGACGATCTCCATCCGCGGTTTTGACGATGAGGCGATCATCACGCTCATGGATGGTCGCCGCCAGAATTTCGAGTCCGGGCATGACGGCCGTTTCTATGTTGATCCCTCGCTGCTGAAGTCGATCGAAGTGGTCAAAGGAGCGTCCTCGGCCATATATGGGGGAGGCGGCATTGGTGGCGTGGTGGCCTTTGAAACAAAGGACGCTGCGGACCTGCTGGCTCCAGGCCAGAGCGTGGGTGCCCTGGCCTCTTTCGGCTATCGCAACGCGAGCGCTGAATATGCCCCGACCCTGACGGGGTTTGGCCGTTACCGTGGCTGGGATCTCCTGGCCAATTTCTCCTTACGCGATTCGGGTGATATAGAACAGGGCAACGGCAACGAGCTGGATACGGACGATCGCCTGCTGTCCGGCCTGTTCAAAGCCGGCTATACCCTGAAGGACTTCCACACGCTCAAGTTTCAGGCGCAGGTGTTCAATAACGACGGGCAGGAGCCCAATAACGGTGCCAGTGCCAGCTCGGCGCTGTCCAACATCATTGTGAATAAGGAAGTGCAGGACAACCAGTTCAGCCTGCGCTACGCCTTCGATAATCCGGCCAATCGCTGGCTGAGTCCGAAACTTCACCTGTATTACAACGACACCGAAGTGGAGGAAGAAGACGTGACCGGTCGGCGCGTCGGTCGGGTGCAGACGCGGGAGATGGAGACGCTCGGCTTTACCATCGATAATCAGACCCGCTGGGCGGTGAGCGGTATGCACGGACACACGTTTTCGTACGGACTTGAAATCTACACGAACGACCAAGTCGGCAAGAGTTCGGCCACCCCGGACGGAAAGCGGAGCGGCGTACCGGATGCCGAGGCCCTGACGCTGGGCTTTTATCTCCAGGATGAAGTCGCCCTCCACACCCCTATCGGTGAGGTGCTGTTCATTCCGGCCCTGCGCTTCGACCATTACGAGAGCGACGACGAAATCGGGAACTCGCAGAACGAACACGAAGTGTCGCCAAAAGTGTCGCTGAGCTACAAGCCGATTGAGAACCTCATGCTGTTCGGGAGCTGGGCTCAAGCGTTCCGAGCTCCCAATCTGACAGAGCTGTATCCGGCTGGCCTGCATTTTCCGGGCGGGTTTCCGTTTGAGTTCGGGCCGTTGACCAGACCGGAAATCGGCCCGGACGGTCGCCCGGTAATCGGCCCTGATGGCCGTCCGGTGCAGGTGCCGGTGCTCAGACCCGATGGCAGCCCAGTGCTCGCCCCCACCGCTTTTGCCCCGGACAACCGCTTCGTGCCGAATCCGGATTTGAAGCCGGAAACCGTCACTACAATCGAGGTGGGGGCGGGGCTGAACTTCGAGAGTGTCCTGGCGGCGAACGACCGCGTGACCGTGAAAGGGTCATGGTTCACCAGCGAGGGAGACGACTTCATTACCCCAGAAGTCGATGTCCGGGCCGGAACGACAAAAATCCTGAACATCCCGGACGCCGACCTGATGGGCTGGGAAGCGGAGGGCCGCTACGAACTGGAACTGGTCACCGCCCGACTGGGGCTGTCCTACGTCAAGGCGAAGAACGACGATACCGGTGAATATCTGCTCAACAATGTGCCGCTGACGATTGTTGCAGGGGTCGAGTTTCGGATAGACGCGCTCAACGGCGTGATCGGCTGGCGTGGCCGGTTTGCCGAGAGAAATGACCGTGTGGGCGACAACGACGTGCCGACCGACGGCTATGGCGTGCACGACCTCTACTTCCGCTGGACCCCGCATCAGCACTGGACGCCGACCGGCCAAGGATCGGGAGCGGTGACTGTGGACTTCGGAATCGAGAATATCGCGGATAAGGCATACACCAAACGCTTCGCCAGTTTGCTGGAAGAAGGCCGCAGTTTTGTCACGCGGGTGTCGTACCAATGGTAGCGGACTCCGTTCGGCGTCTCATTCTGGCCTGGGGGTTGATCTTTTTTGCGTTGCCGGCCCTTGCCGAGGCGCCGCGCCGCGTTGTCACCATTGGCGGAGCCCTGACGGAAATCGTCTATGCGCTGGAAGCGCAGGAGATGCTGGTCGGTAACGACACCACCAGTTATTATCCGCCGGAAGCCGAACGCCTGCCTAAGGTCGGTTATCAGCGCACCCTGTCCGCGGAGGGGATTGTCTCGCTGTATCCCGACCTCGTGATTCTGACCGAAGAAGCTGGACCGCCGGCCGTGCTGGCACAGTTGCAGGCGGCCAATATTCCGATCCTGAGTCTGAGGGCCGGCCGTTCGCTGGCGGATGTACGGGACGCCATCCGGGTGATTGCCAGCGCCCTGAAAAAAGAACGAGCGGGTAGCGCCCTGACTGATGCCATTGACCATCAGACTGCCGAGTTGGCAAAAGTCACGGCCGGGCACCCGACTGACAAACGGGTACTTTTCATTCTCCAGCATGGCGGCGGCGCGCCGATGGCGGCCGGCCGAGAGACTGCCGCGGACAGCATCATCAGACTCTCGGGTGCCCGGAACGCCGTCTCCGGCTATGCCGGCTACAAGCCCCTTACGCCGGAGGCCGCGGCCGCCCTGCAGCCGGACGTGATTCTCACCACGGCCCGGGGGCTTGCGCAGGCCGGCGGCAAGGACGCCCTGCTGACCGCTCCAGGGCTGTCCCTCACGCCGGCCGCCAGGACCGGCAGCCTGATCGTCATGGATGCCCTGCTGTTGCTGGGGTTTGGCCCGCGTACCGTGCAAGCTGCGGCCACACTGCACGAGGCGTATCAGGGCTTGTGAGCGGGGCAGCGAAACCAGTGGTATTGCCCTTCCTGCGGCTTCGGGCGATCGTGTTGGTGCTGCTGGGCGGGGTATTCGTCCTGACTGCCCTTACGGCTGCATGCATCGGTGCGGTGTCCGTGCCGGTCGTTGCGCTGTTCGACGGCAGCCTGAATACGCAGCAGGAAGCCGTCCTCTTCTCCATCCGGCTGCCGCGTGTGCTGCTGGCCAGCGTTGTCGGCGCGGCCCTGGCCGTTTCCGGTGCGGCCTTGCAGGGCTTGTTCCGCAACCCTCTGGCCGACCCCGGCCTGATCGGCATTGCCAGCGGCGCGGCCCTGGCCGTTGCGGTCATGATCGTCTGGGCCGGACCTCTGACGGGTACGCTGGGCTTGTACGGGCTGAGTATCGCCGCCTTTATCGGCGGGCTGCTGGCCTGTCTGCTGATTTTTCGGCTGGCCCGACAGATGGAAACCTTTTCCGTCACCTATATGCTGCTGGCCGGTATTGCCATCAACGCGCTGAGCGGAGCCGGAACCGGCTTCCTGACCTATCTGAGCGACGATACCCAGTTGCGCGCCTTGACGTTCTGGACCATGGGTAGCCTCGGCGCGGCCCTCTGGCCCACACTCAGTGTGGCCACCACGCTCGTCCTGCCGGCAACGCTGCTGCTGATTCGGAATGCCCAAAAACTGAATATCCTGCTGCTCGGCGAGGATGAAGCGCGCTATCTCGGTATCAATAGTGAACAGCTGAAACGCAACGTGACCATCTGTGTCGCCCTTGCGGTCGGCGCTGCGGTAGCAACGAGCGGGATCATCGGCTTCGTGGGCCTGGTCGTACCGCATATGATCCGCCTCACCATCGGGCCGGACCACCGCCTGTTGATTCCGGCCTCCGCTCTGCTGGGTGCGACCCTGCTGCTGGTGGCCGACACGCTGGCTCGCACCGTTGTCGCCCCGGCTGATGGCGAGGTCCATGAAGCTGTTCAGGTTGGCGGTCAGATTGCCGCTGTTATCGTACATGCAATAACTGCCGGGGCGGCTGTACAGCGTGCCGCGCCAGACCCCCTCGACATCGCAATTGGGTGTGCCTCTGGGGTCGACATTATAGCGTCCGTTGAGCACATTATGTTCCGAGTACTCCACACCCAAGAGTAGACCGTGCTGGGTAAAACTCAGACCAGTGTCCAGAAAGGCATTGAGTTGGGTGGCAACATAGTCCACCTCCTGCCAGCCGTCTTTTTGGCTCAACCGCCACGCCACTTGATCCGTGCCGGTCAGCTTCCAGAAGGCGCTGGTTCCGGTCAGCACGTAGCCGTTGTCGGTGAATCCATAGCGGGTGACGCTTTCCAGCCGGAAATTATCGTTGAATTCATAGCCGCCCCGAAACGTAAAAGTATGCACCTCCGACTTGAGAAAATCGCGGTCCTTTTGCAGATAGACCGGAATATCATCAAAGGGGTTGCCGAACTGTTCAATCTGGGTCCCGAGGTCAGGGTCGTCCTCCGCATCAAGAAAATAATAATCAAAGGACAGGTAGAACTTATTGTCCGTGGGGTCGTATCTGCCGGACACCGCCGCGCCGCGGCGCAAACGTTCTGCGGGTGCCCGGTCCGGCACTTCCTCGTTGGCGTACAGCAGGTTGGCCCGTACGGCCAGTTCATCGGTGAAACGTTTATTGGCGTCCAGATGCACCCGGTAATACTCGTCGGTACCCAGGCCGCCTTGAAACTTGACGAAATCGTATTCGCTGCTGGCCTGTTTGGTGATGCCGTTGATGGCCCCACCCGTCGAGCCGCGACCGGCAAAGGTCGAGCTGGGACCTTTGGTGATTTCGACCTGTTCCAGAGCGAAGCTCTCGCGGATGGTCATGCCGGGGTCGCGCATGCCGTCTACGAACACGTCGCTACGGGCTTCGTGACCACGAATGATATAACGGTCGCCAAAGGCGTTGCCGCCCTCACCCGTTCCCAAGGTGATACCGGGCTGAGCGGATAATATCTCACGCAAATCGGATTTGCCTGAATCTTCGATCTGGGTCTGGGTCAGTACGGTCATGGTCTGGGGCGTGTCGGCCAGTTCCTCCAGGCGGCGCAGGTCACCCGAGACGCGGGCCTTATACGGCACGCCGGACTCGGCATAGGGGTTGGTATCGATTGTACGGTCCTGAATCTGGACTTTGTCCAGCAAGACGGCCTCCTCTTCGTCCTGGGCCTCCTGGGCCAGGGCCGTGCCACCCAACATCACTGCGGAAATGCTCAGGGCGACCGCATTATTGGTCATAGTAGAGGTGGCGGACCGGCACGGTTCCAGCGGTTTCTTCACCTTTCCTGCTCTCTTTTTCTTGTGCTTCATGCTTTGCTCCTTCCGTGTGTGGACATTTGTCATCGTGTGGTCAGGGAGAACTTGACTGGCAGCACGAAATGCAGGCGCTCGTGCGTTGTGGAATCCGGCATGGCCGGTAGTGGACTGGCTTTGACCAACAGGTCAAGTGCGGTTTGGTCCAGCAGCGGATGGTCCGAACTTTCTCGGACATGGGAGGCGAGCACTGAGCCGCTGCGGTCAATGCAGAACGCCAACACCACGGTGCCCTGTTGCCGCTTTTTTCGCAGTGCTGGCAGATAGTTTTTGTATTGGCTCAGCCGTGCCAGAAGCTGGCTTGGGTAGTCGCCTGGGCGCGCAGCCTTTGCTTCGGGTTGTTGACCGGACCGTCTCCTTGGTCGGTAGTCAGGTGTGTGAAGGCTGACACAGAAGCTGTCACGAGCTCGACTGTGTCGAAACGTGATGCAGTCGGGCTCTCCAATGACGCGGCCCTGAATGTGGAGGACGTCCAGGGTGATCGTGGCCTGAGCTTCTTGGGCTGAGACCGGGGGAGCCAACATCACAAGGACAACATTCAGCGCTAACGCAACAGCCACGAGACAGGTGACAACCAAGTGTCTGCGTGGCGGAGGGGGATTCAAATTGCGTGTGTCCACGTTCATGCGCCGCGTCCGTTATTCTGGCGCTATTCCGTTACCAGCGAATATTCGATGGGCACCGCCAGGCGCAGGCGTTGGCGCGGCATGGAGTCGGGCATGGCCGGCAGCGGGTTGGCTCGGGCCAGCATGTCGAGCGCAGCCTGATCCAATAACGGATAGCCGGAACTTTCTTGGACGCGGGAGGTGAGCACGGTGCCGCTGCGGTCAATGGAAAACGCCAAGACTACCGTGCCCTGCTGTTTTTTCTTCTTGACCGCGGGGGGATAGTCTTTGTGTTGGTTTAGCCAAGCGATGAGCAAGCTGAAATAGTCTTTTGGGTTGCCGACCCGTCCGCCTAAAGTCGGACGTTGCCGTTTTCCAGTCGCGCGCATCGCCACGGATGAGCGTGGGCTGGGCGCGGCTTGGGTCGATACGTCAGGGCTGGTCGGTAGACTGGACGCAGCCTCATATTGGGGACTCGGCTTTGTCTGCATCGGTTGCTCAGGTTCGGGAGGACGGGGGAGGGTTTCTGACGGTTCGACCGGTGGTCGTTTAGCCACCACTGCCTGTTTTTCGACCGGGACGACCGGAGGCTCGGGAGCGGGAACCTCTACCGGCTTCATATCCGGCAGGGGTTGTGCAGGGGGAGACGGTTTGACCTCGACGTTTTGTGACCCCGGATCTGTTTCCTGCTGCGCGGCGTTGGTTTTGGCTTGGTCGGATACGGACGGCACTACGGGTCGCTCGGTCAGGTCTGCATACGAGCCAATCCGGCCCAGGCCGATCTCGACCCCGCCTTCACCCAAGTCAATCGCCCCACGCGGTTGGGACTGTTGGGGGACCCAATTGAAATATGCATACGCACTCACGAGATGAATTCCGAGCGCGGCCCCGAACGCGAAACCCCAGTGCAGGTATTTCATGGCTGGCTCCGGTCCTCCGCATTCACGCTGTACAGCATTACCGTCGTGACATTGTGGGAGCGAATGACATCCAGGAGCTTGTCGAGCGTGCCGGCCGTTACGTCCCGGTCTATTTTCAGTGCCACCTGTTGGGTGTCGTCGGCCAGCGCGACTTGCAGGGCCGAACCGAGGGCCTCGAACGAAAGCTCCTTTCCGTTGAGGGCAGGCTGTCGGCGTGTATTCAGCGACAGCGTAATGGGTTGGTGGCGGATGGGTTTGTTGCTGACGGAAGTCGGAGGTTGGAAGCCCTGTTGGTCCCGCCGGTCGGCCATTTGGCCGGCAATCAAAAAGAAAATCAGCAGCAGCAGGACGATGTTTATCAGCGGAATCACGCCAATATCACTGCTCCGTCCTCGGCGTAGATTGACGTGTGTGAGGAGGATGTCGGCCCGACGAGGATTCAATCTTCTGCCTCCCGTTCCAGGGCTACTCCCAAAACGGCGCCCGAAACACCTGCCGCGGTGAGCCCCTCGAAGGTGGAGATAATGGTTTGCACGCGGGTGTCGGCTTCGGGAAACACAACGACCGGTCGAGCGGGATCAAGGGCGACGGAGAGAGCCGCTTCCGCGTCGGGGTCCGAAAGCTGAAACGGGCGTCCGCGCAACGAGATCGAGCCATCCGTATACAGGAGTAACGCCTGGGGTTTCTTCGGGCTGGCGTCGGAACTGGCGACGGGCAACCGCAGGTCAACCGCCTTCCAGCGCGTAAAAGTAGACGTCAACATGAAGAACATCAGCAAAATGAACACCACATCGATCAGCGGGGTAAGGCTGATGGGCTGGCGGCGTGGATAATACAGCGGCGTCTCGTTCATCCTGCCAGCCGGGAGCCGGGCTGCACGTGCAGATGTTCGACCCTGTGTTCGGCCCGCTTTTTCGCCTCAAGAGTGAAAATACGCTCCAGCCGGTCCAGCATGGCGGTTGCCTCAACCTCAATCCTGCGTTCAAACCAACTGTTCGCCATTGAGACCGGAATGGCGATGGCGAGTCCGGCTGCGGTTGTGAGCAATGCCTTCCAGATACCACCCGAAAGGACGCTCGGATTGACCTGTGTGCCCGCGGCCTCCATGGCCTGAAAGGCGTCAATCATGCCGAGGACGGTTCCAAATAATCCCAGCAGGGGGGCTAACGACGCGATTACTTCCAGGATGCGTACGTAACTGTCCAGCTTGGCGACGAACGAACGTGCCAATCGCCTGGATTCATCCTTGAGCTCCTCAATGGAGAGCGCGCCGGTTTCGAGCAGTTGCAGCGTGTGGCTGATGAGTCGAGCCTGATAGTTCCGCTGACCCTGTAACAGGTTGATGGCCAGAGTCCGCTCACCGTATTCCAGATTCGCAAGGGCCTGTTCCGTGATGTCACGCGGCCAGGGTCGCTGCCGCCGCCATTGCCACAGCTTGATCAGAATGACGGTCAGGGCACCCACCGACAGGCAAATAAGCAGGCCGATAACCGGCCCGCCGACACTTAAAAATCTTGTCAATTCAGCATACATGGGGCCAATACCTCGCACCGGACGAATGACTCTGAGACATAAAAAAAGCCCGCAAGGATTGCTGTCCTTACGGGCTCTGGGTGTGGGAACCTCGGGCCTCAACGATTGGTTAGCGGCCTTCTTGGCCGCAATTTCTACCGTCTCTTTCCCTAGTTGATAATGAATATCAATTTCAACTAGGGAAGCCAAGACTATACGATTGGCTTGCTTTGTCAATAAGTTTGCCCGCCAACACCCCAAACAAAAAAGGGCGGGTACCTGGTACCCGCCCTTAGATGCTGCACGGTAAAACGACGGCTATACCAGCAGCGGCGCAATCACCAGGGCCACGACCGCCATCAGCTTGATCAGGATGTTGAGCGAGGGGCCCGAGGTGTCTTTCAGCGGGTCGCCGACCGTGTCGCCCACGACGGTGGCCTTGTGGGCTTCCGAGCCTTTGGCCTCGCCCTCAACCTCGCCCTTTTCGATCGATTTTTTGGCGTTGTCCCAGGCGCCGCCCGCGTTGGCCATAAACAGGGCCAGCAACACGCCGGTAACAGTTGCCCCGGCGAGCATGCCACCCAGAGCCGCGGCGCCAAGAACCAGACCGACCACGACCGGAGCGATCACCGCGGTCAGACCGGGCAGAATCATTTCCTTGAGGGCGGCTGCGGTTGAAATATCCACGCAGCGGGCCGCGTCCGGCCGAGCGCCTTCCTTGCCTTCGAGCAGGCCGGGAATTTCGCGGAACTGCCGCCGGATTTCATCTACCATCTGACCGGCTGCCCGGCCCACCGCGGTCATGGTCAGGGCTCCGATAAAGAACGGCAGAATCCCGCCCAGAAGCAGACCAATGACCACGACCGGATCGGTTACCACGATGAGCAGCGGGTCCATTCCCGCCGCCAGTCGATTCTGGTCAACAGCTTGGGTGAACGCGGAAAACAGGGCCAGGGCAGTCAGGGCGGCAGAGCCGATTGCAAAGCCTTTTCCCATTGCTGCAGTGGTATTACCCAGGGCGTCCAGGCCGTCAGTAATCTTGCGGACGTCCGGGCCGAGTTCGGCCATCTCGGAAATACCACCCGCGTTGTCTGCCACGGGGCCGTAGGCGTCGACAGACATGGTAACGCCTACGGTCGCCAGCATGCCGACGCCGGCAATCCCAATGCCGTACAGGCCGGCAAAGTGGTTGGCAATAAAAATAGCAGCGCAAATGGCCAGGACGGGCAGTGCGCAGCTTTCCAGACCGACCGCCAGGCCGTGAATGATGTTGGTGGCATAGCCCGTCTTGCTGGCTTCTGCCACCCGGGCTACGGGCGAGGCCGAGGTGTAGTACTCGGTGATCAGGCCGATTCCGACACCGACTACGCAACCCGACGCCACCGCCCAGAAAATACCGGTCGCCACGGGAAGGACATTCACCAGAACGAGCGCCGCAATAATGAACACACCCGCGGCAATGAACCCGGAATAGCGCAGCGCGTTCTGCGGCCCGACGTTCTTGAGCGCCTTCATCGAGAAGATGCCCAGAAAGGAGGCCAGCAGGCCGACGACAGCCATGCTGAGTGGCAGGGCCATGAGGGCATTGCGCAACACGGCTTCTTCCACCCCCGCGTCGCCTAGTTTGTTCCAGACATCGCTTCCCACGATGACCGTCGCGCCGATCGCAATCGTGGCAATGATGGAACCCACATAGGACTCGAAAATATCCGCGCCCATACCAGCCACATCGCCGACATTATCCCCGACATTATCGGCAATCACACCGGGATTACGGGGGTCATCTTCGGGGATACCGGCCTCAACCTTGCCGACCAGGTCGCTGCCGACGTCCGCGGCTTTGGTATAAATACCGCCCCCGACCCGAGCAAACAGAGCGATGGAACTCGCGCCCATGGCAAAGCCACTGATGTATGTTGAGGTTGCCGGGTCAGAGTACAGGCTGAGAAAAGCGCCGACCCCGAGCAGGCCGAGGCTGGCGACCGACAGGCCCATGACCGCCCCGCCATTGAAGGCCACCAGCAGCGCGGCTCCCTCGCCCTCTGCCCTGGCGGCCTCAGAGGTGCGGACGTTCGCCTTGGTGGCCGACTGCATACCGAGATAGCCGGCCAGCGCAGAACAGATCGCACCGGTCAGAAAGGCGATACCGGTCTCAAGCGCGACCTGCCAGGCGAGCAGGCCGAAGACGACCAGCACGAAGATGATCAGGATTCGATATTCACGCCTGAGAAAAGCCATGGCCCCTTCATAGATAGAGCTGGCAATCTCCTGCATGCGGTCACTGCCGCTAGGCTGACTGGAAACGGACTTGAAAATAATAAACGCCACGATGAGCCCGATCACGCCGAGAATCATTGCGTAGAGAGACACCGCATCAGAGTTGATGTCCATGTTTTCGTTTATCCTCCTCGTCTCTGGGAATACTGAATGACTGCCCTCCGCAGGGTGCCGGCGCACGAAAACCACACCCGAAGCGGTACGCCGGGAAGATAAACGCTTCTGCGAAAAGAGTAAAGGGCCACAGGTGTGAAAAGCGTGTGACGCCGGGACCGGAAAGTTCCTCAGAGGCGGATGTCAGGTTAGGCGTGGTTTGCTATGTACATGCCTGCTTGCGAGGACGATAAAACTATACCTTCGAGCAGCATGAAGGAGAGACAGGGATGCGACCAGTACGGGATGTTTCAAAAGAAGAGAATTACCGAGTCCAGGTGATTGGGCCGGGGATGACCGAGACGGTGCGTGAGCCGGTAGAGCCAGAGCCGGTCGGCACCCTGATCCTGCTGCCTTTTCGTGTCGTCGGATACGACACCCAACGCGACGGCACCTGCACGGCTCGCCTGGAACATATTAATATGGACGGCAGTGCGACGGGCGGGGAGGCCAGCGGTATCGCGCTACGACCCACCTCGGCGCTCGTTATTGCCGAAGAAGAGATGCCCGGTCTGTTTGAAAGCGGAGAGGCGGAATAGTGTAAGGAGCCCTCACCCCAACCCCTCGCCCCCTGGGCTGAGGCCCCGACAGTTTGGCAGAGACAGGAAATCAAGAGAGCGGGGCCTAGTGCGTCTCTCTTCTCCTTATAGGAGTGCGGGCTTCCAGCCCGCAAGCGGCCAGGATGGCCGCTCTCCCAGGACGTGTGATGCAAATGAACGTGTTGGGGTGGGGAAGACCGTGTAGTTGCCATCCCCTGCTTCGGCTACATCTTCCTCAAACGGCCCTCAGGATCGACCCGAGTGCGCAGCACGTGCAGTTCTTCCGGGGTTGGTACGGGGGTGGTTGGGACCTGGAGTGGTATTTTGAGGGCAAAGCCGGTTTGGGCCTGTACTTCTTCTGGCGTCACCCCTGGGTGGAGGGAATGCAGGCGCATATGCTTGTCTTCTTCGTCAAAATCCATGACGCATAAGGGTGTGACACAATACTTGGGCCCCCCGCCGGGCAGCCCCAGTTTTTTACGGGCATCAGCCCCACCGCTGCCCCAGCCATAGGTGCTCATATAATCGCAGCGTTCAACCAGAATCCGCGGCGAGTGGGAATTGAGAACGATATAATAGCGACCAACGTGGGTGCTGAGCGTTGGCGTACCGACCGAGCCAGGGCCACGAAAGCGGAGTGTGGCATAGTCGGGCCCAACGCCGATCAAGTTGGTATTGCCGTGCGGGTCAACCTGGACCCCGCCAATAAAAAACACGCGCTTATGCCAGTGCTTGACATCTTCAAAACGATGGCCCGTGTCGCTGAACGACTCCGCCCAGCGCACCACCCGGTTATCCCAGGCAAAGGCCGGCAGGGGGAGGGTATACCGGTCGGCAACATTCATACGGGTGCCAAAGAAGATCAACTCCATGTTGGGGCCGTGCAGCAGATGGGCCAGACGCACCGCGGCTTCAACAATGGGCATGGCCACTCCGACCATCAAATGTTCCCGGTCTTTCAGGTCGCGGGCAAGAAAAACGGCCATGATCTCTTGCGGAGAAAGGTCCTGGGCAGAAACATCGTTCGGCATAATTTTTTCCTCGGGGGATGCGTTAGTACTCGTGCAGTTCCAGCAGCCGCCTGATGCCGATCTGTTCCAAATAGTCGGCATGGGTTGCCGGTCCTCGGCAGTAGCGGGCGAAATACGCGTCCAGGGCCGCAGGGTCGCCCTTGGCCGCGGCGGTTGAGGCGTCCAGATAGTCTTTGAGATGGGCGTTGTCCTGGACGTAATAACCCCGGCTATAGAACGGATGGGCACCGTAGGGGACGCGCACGATAGCATCGGCACCGGCAATCGTTGTGGCCCACGGGTCCTTGCGGATGTCCTCGTTGGCCACGACTTTTTCCACCTGGACAATGGTATGGTCCGCGGCACGCTGCATGAATAGGTCTATCCAGCCCGGTCCGCCAACGTGCTGGACATTGCCATACGCGTCGGAAACGGCCGCGTGCAAGAGGGTCACGTCGGGCTTGATCGGCGGGACGGCCAGCAGAGTCTCGTCCCGAATCGGGTCGGTGAAGACCTTGAGGTCAGGGTTGACTTCGGGCAGGGAAGTTCCGACGCCGCCGCGCCACGGCAGGAAGGGCAGACCCTGGGCCGCCGCCTGGAGGCCCGAGGTCAGAATGCCCTCTTCACATTCCCAGACCTCGATTTCACCGCGCTCCGCGGCCCGGCGAAAGGCCGGAGCAACCGGCACCCCAAAACCGCCGCCCGCGTAATAACTGACGACTTTTCTGACGCAGCCGGCGGCAATGAGCATGTCCAGCGACAGGCCGACATCGACAACCGTCAGGTCTTTCAGACCGCGCCTGATGATCTGGTGCACAAGGGCCATCGGGGTCGGGGAACCGATGGCAACCGTCATGCCGTCCTCGATCCGATTGGCGGCTTCAACTTCATCAATAACGTGAGAGGTGCGTGATTCCACGAGTGTTCCTTTCTGGTGCCTGATATATGCCCCTGCGCCCTATGTTGGCAAGGGTTGCGATTTACGGACAGACCTGGGTGGGTTACACTGTGTGACGTAAGACAGGCCGCTTGTAGGAGGCGGGCGGACAGGAGGTAAAGACTATGGCACAGACCGTACGGGACATTATGAGCGCCGAGGTGACCACGCTGGGACGGAACGACACGCTGCTGCTGGCGAAAGATATTATGAACCTGGGTCGCATCCGGCATTTTCCGGTCGTGGAGGACGACGAATTGGTCGGAGTTGTCAGTCAGCGTGACCTCTACCGGGCCTCGCTCGGCACGGTCATGCAATATGGAGAAAAAGCCCAGCGCGCCTTTTTGGAAAGCGTCGCAGTCAAAGAGATCATGGTCGATCCGATTTCCATCGGCCCGGACGCAACGGTTCAGGACGCCGCTCGGCTGATGATGGAGCACAAAATTGGTTGCTTACCTGTCTTGGAAGACGACCGGCTGGTTGGCATTGTGACCGAGACCGATATGCTACAAGTCGTGGTAGATATGGCCTGAGGGTTGTCGATTGATACTGGGCACGAAAGACCGACACCATTAGAGTAAGTGATCATACCCGCGAGGAGGAGACCTCATGGAAGACAAAGACCGTCTGGGAACCAAGTTGCAACAAAAAGAGAAGGCCGAGGAAAGCCGCTATTTTGCGGAGCGCGACCGTGAGTTGATCAACAAGATGAAAGAGCAGCGTGAGGCCGAGCACGAGGAAGAGATACGTGTGCTGGCCCTGAATCGTTGTCCCAAGTGCGGAATCCAGCTGACCACTCGGCTCATTGAAGAAGTCGAGATTGACGAGTGCGGGCCGTGCCAGGGCATGTGGCTTGACAAGGGCGAACTGGAAGCCATATCCGCGCAAAAGGGTACGCACTGGATCAAGCAGTTTTTCGACGGTATGGGCCATGTCCTGACCGGCCCCAAGAACTAGCCGACTAGGAGAACCCGACGCTCACCCCCACGAACCAATACCGGCCCAACCCGTCGTACAGGCCGGGGAAGGTGTTGCCGTTGCCGGCGAAGGACGGTCCCGCCGCGTTGCCCGCCAGCGGCGGGGCCTTATCGAACAGGTTGTTCACGCCGACGCGGAGGCTGGTGTATTCGTTGTAATTCCAGATCGCGGCCAGGTCGAAGTAGTGTCGCGCCCCGAGATCGATCTGGGTGGAGTTGAGGTCTTCGACACTGCTGATGTAGCGCCACATGAGACTGGGCCGTACCCCCCACGGTGTCACCCAGGTGGCGCGCAGATTGTTCCGAATGTCCGGGGTCGGAAAACCGCAGGTGGCACCCCAGTTGCCGGCGCAGTCTACCTTGCGCGCCCCTTGTAACTCCTGCTGGTCCCAGGTGGAGGTGATCGACAGGATATCGCTGAAGCGCAGCCGCCCCCAGCGGCCCATTCCTATGACACTAAGAGGGAGATCATAGCCGACGGTGATGTCGAAGCCTTGCACTTCCTCGATGGCCAGGTTGTCGAGCAGAGACACAACATGGCCGCTGTTGTCAATGTCGGAACCCAGCCACAGGTCGCCGCTCCGCCCGCGTTTGACCTTGGCACACTGCGAGTCGTTACCGTCCAGACATTCGTTGAGGATGAACTCCGGCGTCAGGGTGCTGATGCCTTGGCTGATTTCGATCGAATAATAGTCCAGACTGAAGTTGAAGCCTGGGATAAAGCCGGGCGTCCACACCAGGCCGAAGGAGTAGGTGTCAGATTCCTCGGGCGCCAAGTCCGGATTGCCGCCTTGCCGAAAATTATACTGGGCCGCCGGTGAATTTTCGATATTGCCGAACTGGGTAGCGGTCACGCCACTGCGGGCGCATTCCTCAAGAGTGCGGCCCTCAGCCGTCCTGCCGTTGGTGACGGGACCGGCACACGGGTCGGCGTTCATATCGAACAGATTGAAACCCTGCGGCAGGAAGCGTTCCCGCACATTCGGTCCGCGAATCGCTCGCTGAAAACTGGCCCGCAGCCGGATGTCGGCATTGAGTGCCCAGCCCGCGCGGACGCCAAAGGTGTTGGTCTGCTCGCCGTAATCGTAGTCGGAATAGCGATAGCCCCCATCCAGTCCAAATTCTTCCGCAAAGCGTGCGCCGTCGATCAGCGGGATACCGGCTTCGATGAAAAACTCCTTTACATCAGACCCCCCGCTGACAGGCTGGCTGGCACCGCCCTGGCCGGCCCCATCGCCGCTGCGGTAGGCCTGGTCGGGTTTGAATTTGAGATTGTCGTCGCGGTATTCGCCGCCCAGGACTACGTCCACGCCCGTAGCTGCGAACGGCGACCGGAGACCGTAGCGCCCGAGATTCCCGGCGATATAGCCGGACACGACTGTCTGGTCGGTCGCTCCGCGGGCGGATAGGGGCAGGGTCAGATAGTCGATCATCTCTTGGGTTACCGCGCCCTCCCGAAAGATGTTCCAGGGGACGCAGTTCGGGTCGGAGCCATCCAGCACAGAACGGCAGACGATTCGACCTGTTGCGGGGTCTCTGGCCGCGTCCAGCGCCCGCCCGATCCGGGTAACCGACAGGTCGTTCAGATAGGTGTTCTGCATGCGAACCTCAGAGTATTGATAGTACAGGTCGTAGCGCCACGTATCATTGAGGTCGCCGCGCAACCCGGCCACGCCCCGATACGAGGTGTGGTGCAGGTCGTTTTGCCGGTTCCCGCCCTCTACATTTCGGCGGCCGATAAAGACCTGCTGGCGGTCGTCTCGCGTCAATCCATACGCGCCGCACAGGGCTTCAAACTGTTGCTGGGACAGGAATGGGTTGCCGCAGCCCAGCGTATCGGTCACAAAGAACGCACCCGAGGGAGCGATCTGGGCGACCGAGCGATTGTCCATGAACATGAACTCGGAGTAAGCCTCGACCCGGTCATGCAGGTCGTAGTGGGCAAACAGACCGACGGTCCAGCGCCGGTCGGGGCGCTGATAATAGTTCGATGGAGCGTAATTGAACAGAGTCCCCTGGCGGGGCACAAAGCGGTCGCCTTCTACCTTATAGTCAAAGCTCTCCAAACCCTGACCCCGCAGCAGGCCGAAATCAGAAAAGGTGCCCTTGGGCTGAGTGGCCGAGCCGGAGCACTTGGTGAGGTCATTGCTCAAGGCACACGAACTGTAATCGCGGTCGGCCTGGAGCACCGGGTCAATATCGCGGTAGGTCCCGTAGACCGTGACATTGCCGCGGTCCAGATTTTTGCCCAGGATCAGTGAGACATTCGAGATATCACCATCCCATACCGAGCCGTCGGCGACCTCGTATCCGGCGTCCCGAACAATCCGTTGCCACCGGTCGCTGCCGTTGTCGTGCTGGTACTGGCTGAACTGGTAGTCCAGCTTGATGCCCTCGAAGTCGTCGACCATCAGGAAGTTGACCACGCCGGCGACCGCATCGGACCCGTAGGTGGCCGAGGAGCCGCCGGTCAATACCTCAACGTTCTTGATCAGCGCGCCCGGAATCTGGTTGATATCGGCACCGACTCCTCCTTGCAGCGGTGAGCCGGCCGGTAGACGCCGGCCGTTGACCAGCACCAGGGTCCGTTCCGCGCCCAGGTTGCGCAGATTCAGGGTCGCGGTACCGGTGGCGCCGTACGCTTGGCTACCATTCTGGGTGGAGTACACCTGCGGCAGGGTGCGCAGCATGTCCTCTACCCGGACGGTGCCCTGGAAGGCCAGGTCTTCGGCCTCAATCTGGATAACTGGGCTGGAACTGACCAAATTCGCCCTTTGGATACGTGAGCCGGTCACGACCAGGGCTTCCAATTCTGACGGCTCCTGGCGAGATTCAGTGTCCGACTGCTCGGCGCTCGGCTGCTCGGCATCTGCGGCCAGGGCTGACGCGGTGAGGCTGGCTAGCAGTAGAACCAGCACGCTCCGCAGCAACGTTCTTTTTGTCATGAGAACCCCTTTGTTACTGTCTGGAGTATCGGGTCAGGAGATGCCGACACTCATTCCGACGAACCAGTAGCGGCCCAGGGCATCGTACAGGCCGGGGAAGGTGTTGCCACCTCTGGAATCACCGACGATAGGGGGTTCCTTGTCAAACAGGTTGCGGACGCCGATACGCAGACTGGCGTACTGGTTGACCTCCCAGAGCAGCGACAGGTCGAAATAGTGCCGGGCATTCACCGGGACGGGACGGTCCGGGTCGGTCTCCGTGCTGGTGCTGATGTAGCGCCACATCAGACTGGGTTGCAGCCCCCAAGGGCTTATCCAGGTGGTTCGCAGAATATTGCGGATTCTCGGGGTCGGGGTGCCGCATGACTGGCCCCAACTGCCCGCGCAGGCAATCTTCGGAATATCCGCGGCTGCCTGTACATTAAATGTATCGAGAAAGGAAAGCCGATCCGTAAAACTGACGGAGCCGTAACGGCCAAGGTTGAGCACGTAGTCAACGCTGAAGTCGTAGCCACGGACCTTGGCGATGGCCAAGTTCTCCAGCACGGCCTCAATATGGCCGGTCGTCTCGATTGTGTTGGAACCCAGCCATAGGTCGCCGCCCGGCCCGCGCTTGACCTTATCGCACTGAGAGGTTTTCCCGTCCAGGCAGTGGTGCAGGACAAGCTCGGGTGACAGCGCACCAACGCCACCCTTGAGTTCGATGTCGTAGTAATCCATGGCAACGGTGAGGCCCTCAAGAAATCGGGGCGTAAAGGTCAGGCCGAACGAGTAGGTATCCGCATCTTCAGGAAGTAAGTCCGGATTACCCCCTATCAGGAAGTTGTACTGACGGGCCGGTGAATCGGAAATGTTGCCGAACTGCTCGGCGGTCACCCCGCTGCGGGCACACTCCTCAAAGCTGCGACCGGCCGCGGTTTTGCCGTCAACCACCTCGCCGGCACATGGGTCGGTCGCCATATAGACCAAGCCCAACCGCTGGGGCAGGAACTGTTCCCGGATGCTCGGGGCGCGCACCGCCCGCTGGTAGCTGCCGCGCAGACTGATGTCATAGTTGATGGCCCAGCCGGCCCGGATGCCGTATGTATCGGTCTGCACGCCGTACCAGGAAGAGCGATAGCCGCCATTGACGATCAGTTGCTGGATAAACGGAACGTCTTGGATGAGCGGAATACCGGCTTCAAAGAAAACCGCCGGTACGTCGAACCCACCCTTGAGGGGCTGACGTGCGCCGCCAAAGCCGGCTCCGTCACCGCTCTGGCTCCCGAGGTCGGGCTTGTATTTCAGGTTTTCCTCGCGCCACTCGACGCCCAGGGCGATGTCGATGCCGGTGGTGGCAAACGGAGATATCAGGCCGTAGCGGCCGAGATTGGCCGCGATCTGGCCGGACACTACATGCTGGTTGGTGCTGCCGCGGGTCGTGTACGTTCCGGCGATATAGTCGGTCATGCCTTTGGTGACCGCACCCTCCCGAAAGATGTTCCAGGGGACACAGTTCGGGTCGGCCCCGCTCAGCGCGGACCGGCACACGATATCCCCGCTCACCGGGTCGTACACCGCATCCAGGGCGCGGTTGATCCGGCTGGCCGACAAGTTGTTGACGTTTTTGCTCAGCGCGCGCACCTCGGCGTATTGGTAGTACAGATTGTAGCGCCAGATATCGGCAATCTCGCCGCGCAGTCCGAACACGCCACGATAGGAGGTGTGGTGCAGGTAATTCTTGCGATTGCCGCTCTCCACGCTGCGCCGGCCGATATACACATTCTGGATGTCTTCCCGTGTCAAGCCGTACTGGCCGCACAGGGCCTGAAACTGCTGCTCGGACAGCAACGCGTTGCCGCAGTGCAGAGAGCGCGTCCTGAAGAACGAGCCCGAGGGCGCAATCTGAGCAGTGGTGCGGTCGTCCATGAACATCAGTTCGGTGTAGGCCTCAACGGACTCGTGCAGGTCATAGTGGGCAAAGGCGCCCGCGGTCCAGCGGACATCGGGCCGTTGGTAGTGATTCACAGGCGCATAGTTGTAGAAGCGACCGTCCCAGTTTGTGAACTTGTCCCCTTCGACCTGATAGAAGAACGGTGGTCCTGGGTCATGTCCAGGCCCGCTCTTGTGGGTGCCGAAGTCGGCAAACAGGCCCTTCGGTATCGTGCCCGAGCCGATGCACCTATCGGAGACGTCGGGGGCCAAATCGCAACTTGCGTGGTCTCGGTTGCCCCGGAGCACCTTCCCGCCGTCACGCCAGGTCGCATAGGCGGTGATATTGCCGCGGTTACCGCCCAGGTTTTTGCCCAGGATGACCGACACGTTGGACAGCTCGCCGTCCGCTGTGGCGTCGTCGGCAACCTCATAGCCTTGGTCGGAGATCAGCCGTTTCAGTCTGCGGTTGTCGTTATCGTGCTGGTGCTGGCTGAACTGGTAATCCAGCTTGATGCCCTCGAAATTGTCGATCAATACAAAGTTGATCACACCGGCGACCGCATCCGAACCATAGGTGACCGAGGAGCCGCCGGTCAGCACATCGACACGCTTGAGCAGGGCACCCGGAATCTGGTTGATGTCCTCGTTGCCGGTCCCTCCCCAGGGCGAGCCTGCCGGCATGCGGCGACCGTTGATCAGCACCAGGGTGCGCGACGAACCCAGGTGGCGTAGGTTCAGGGTGGCGATCCCGCTGGCGCCGTTAGCGTTGGAGGCATCCTGACCGCCGGTAAACACCGAGGGCAGGGAGCGGACCAGCTCTTCTACCCGGACGGTCCCCTGGTGCAGCAGTTCTTCGGCGTCAACGCTGACGATCGGGCCGAGCTCGACCTGGTCGGCCGCCTGCTGGAGACGCGACCCGGTGGTCACGATCATCTCTTCCAGGGCCTCCAGTTTCTGCGGCTCCTGGCGAGCTTCAGCCTCCGGCTTTTCGCCGACTTTGGCTTGCGGCTGCTCAGTGACCGCCTGATCGGCGTCGGCCGCGCTGACCAGTCCAGAGCCGGCACCGGTCAGTGCCAGCGCTGTGATAATGGCGGCCAAGCGTTTGCACGCCCGCCACCGAGTCGTGACGAGTGCCGGATTTTTATCCTTGCCCATGACAACTTGTGATTTGATCATAACGTCTTCCTACCGTCTTTCTCCTCCCTGTAAACATCACCGTGCAGCACGCGTCAATGTCCCGCCGACCCCCGTCTTGAGTCAGCATGTCTCGTTCCCAACGCACAATTGAGAATTACGAATAAAAGCTCGACAATTTCCATCATTCACGCACTTCGCGGCGCAGTTCTACCCAAGTTGTGAGGGCCATCCCGATGAGGACCAGAGTGAACGGGAAACCCGCCGCGAGCGCGGCGGCCTGCAAGGAAAGCAGACCACCGCCGAGCAGGAGCGCAATGGCGACCAGCCCTTCGAGCACGCACCAGAACATGCACTGCATAACCGGGACGTTGACATTGCCGCCGGCGGTGATGGTCGCGACGACCAGCGAGCCGGAGTCCGATGAGGTGACGAAGAAGATGACGATCAGGACGAGAGCGACGAGAGAAAGCAGACCTGCCAGCGGCAGTGGTTCGAGCATTTTGAACAGCGCCAACTCCGGTGTCCACGCGGTAACGGTATCGATCACGCCGGTGTAGCCGTCGGTGAGATATTGGTGGACGGCGGTCCCGCCAAAAGCACTCATCCACAGTAAACCGAACAGGGTCGGCAGGAGGAGTACGCAGATTAAGAACTCGCGGACTGTCCGGCCCTTGGAAATGCGGGCGATGAAAATACCGACGAACGGTGCCCAGGAGAGCCACCAGGCTAGGTAGAAGGTGGTCCAGTCGTGCAGGAAGGCGGTGTCCTGCCGGCCTACCCAGTTGCTGAGCGGCACTATTGCGGTCAGGTAGCTGCCAAGCCCGCTGAAGAAGCCAGCCCAGATATAGAGGGTTGGTCCGATCCCGATAATGCACACCAGTAGCAACACCGCCAGAATCGCGTTCAACTCGCTGAGACGCTTGATGCCGACATTAAGCCCGGTCAGCACCGAGCCTGTCGCCACGGCGGTGATCAGCACAATAAGCACCACCTTGGTAAGATCGGTGGCCGGAATCCCGAACAGGTAGTGGAGGCCACCCGTCACCTGATTGGCACCCAAGCCGAGCGAGGTGGCAAGACCAAACACGGTTGTAAAGACGGCCAGCGTATCAATCAGGTGGCCGGCCCAGCCCCAGATGCGGTCACCGAGCAGGGGATAGAAGGCGGAGCGAATCGTGAGCGGCAGGCCCCGGTTATAGCTGAAGAATGCCAGGGCGAGACCCACAAGCGCGTAGATGGCCCAACCGTGCACACCCCAGTGAAAAGTCGCCGCAGCGATGCCGAGGGTGCGGGCCGTCTCGATGGCGGCGGTCTCAATACCGAGCGGGGGATGCAGAAAGTGTTGGACCGGCTCCAGCACCCCGAAGAACATCAGCCCGATACCTATGCCGGCTGCAAAGAGCATAGCGAACCAACTGACAGAGGAATACTCGGGGACGGCCTCCCGTCCGCCGAGCCGCACCTTGCCGAGCGGGGAGATCGCCACAAATAGGCAGAACAGCACGACGAAGTTGGCGGTGAGCAGGAACAGCCAGTCGAACCGGGTGGCGAGCCAAGTCCGGGTATCCCCAAAGACTTGTGTCGCCCTCTCCGGGAACAGCAGCGCGCCGAGGACAAAGACGCCGATGGTGAGTGCGGAAACCGGGAAGACCGCCTTGTCGATATCCAGACCCGAGATCCGGGTAGCGCTCCGACCGCTCCCGTAGCCGGGTCTGCCGTCCGGCCGCGCGTGTTGGGCCACTTGGCTCATGCCTTCCTCTCCCGCTACGGATTTGGCGCTCAGATTGTAACTCTTCAGTCGTTGCGGACGTTGACATCTTATCACGGCATGAGGCGCATACCGATGTATACCAGGGTAAAGACCGTCAGAAAGACGATGCCGGTCCAACTCAGCATTCGCAGCCAGTGCGGAGGATGCGCGGCTTGTGGTACGTGGGGGCTGAGGACGAGCCGATGATTGGCCAGGGCAATAATCGGCGCGACCAGAAAGGAGATAACCGTGGCCAAGTCGATTAAGGTGGTAAAACTGGTGAGAAACAGCGCAATAATCAGATAGCCGCCAACCGCGCCAATGAGGAGCCAGGCGTTATAGACCGTACGGCTACCCTGTCCGTCCTGGCGACGGGAAAACAACAACGCCCAGGTGCGATCCATGGCCCTGGCATAGCCGTCAAAGATGACTAGGGCGGTGCCGAACATGACGGAAAAAGCCGAAGAGGCGATAATGAGATAGCTCCAGTCTCCAAGCGTGGCGGTGTAGAGCCGAATCACCTCATGCGTGAACTGCGTCCCGCTCTGATTCGAGAAGGACTGCCCGGAACCGTACATGATGAAGGCCCCCAGCGTCATAAAACAGACAGCCAAAAACGCCGTCATCACATACGCAACATTAAAGTCGAGTAGGGTCTCCCGCAGGGTCGGCCGGTAGCCGGTCTGCTGAAAACGCTCAAGCGTCCAGAGACTGTTGAGGGCCGATAAATCCAGGGGGGCCGGCATCCAGCCCATGAGGGCAATCAGAAAGGCAAAGCCCGAGGCGGTCCAGACCTCGGACGAGTAGAAGAGCACCGGCGCGGTCGGACCACGCAAGAGGGTCAGGATAAAGGCAGTCAGGGTGGAGAGAAACAGCACCGTACAAATGACTTTAATGAGACTGTCCAGGGCGCTGTATTTCCCGACCAGCAAAATGCTGACGCAGCCAACGATCAGGAACAGGGCGGTGTGGATAACGGGCAGGTCGAGGGCGAGCAGATTGTTCAGCAGTCCGGCGGTGGTAAAACAGATGGCCGCGATAATGATGGACATCGGGCTGACCGTAATGAACAGGTAGAGGTAGAGGGCCCAGTTCCCAAATCGCTTATAGCCATCGATCAGGCTTTCTCCGGTCGCGTTCGCGTACCGCGAACCATACTCAAAGGACGGGTACTTCAAGAGATTGGCGATAATGATCGCCCACAGCAGGGCATAGCCATAGCTGGCTCCCGCACGGGTTGACTGCACCAGATGTGAGACGCCGATAGCGGTGCTGGCAAACAGCAGGCCCGGCCCCAGGGTTTTGAGCAGGCGGGAGAGCTGACTGTCTTCTGCGTTTGAGGTGGGTGTCTCTATAGCGGGAATCGCTTGTGTGTTTTCCATATAAAGCCTGATATGACAGTCTGGTGATCGACGGTTGCAGCAGAGAAACATGACTCTTTCTTCGCTGTCAAGGAGAAGGGGACCAGGGCTACCTTGTCAGGTCTGATCTTGATTTCGGTCATCCATGTCCAAAAGGGAGGGGGCCATGGAAACACAGGGCGATCAATACACCGCTGGAATGCGGCAAGCTGAGCAACGGCTCCTGGACTTCCTGCGGACAATCGAAGCTCATCTCGAAGGGCTCCATATCCATCGCCTGGCCGAACAGAATGCCCAGTTGAAAGATAGACTCGGGGAGACGGTCGAGGCATTACAGGCAGACCTAGCACTCTTTTCTCCACCGGAGCCGCTTCAAGAGTTTCACACCACGTTCAGCAAAGCGGTTCAGCATTGTGCCGACGCCTATGCGTTCCTGTTGCTTTTCACCGGCCAAGAATTTGCCATGGATTTCCTGAAAGGGCGGTATGAGTTCTGCCGGGGGAAACATCTGTTGTACGAACTGCGGGCCGGGCTGCCCATCCTCCAACAACACTGGGTTTTCCCGGATGTCCTGACATCTCTCCCGGCCTTGGAAATGCAAACGCCGGACCTGGACGTCCCGGTCGGCATCATCCGCAAAGAACGAGAGGAGCAACGCTCGGCCTATGCCTTATATGTGCCCGAGAATTATACGCCGCACACCGAATGGCCACTCATTGTTTGTCTCCACAGCGGCTACAGCCGGGAAGACGACTATCTGCTGACGTGGCTCCGGGCCGCAAAGAGCAAGGGCTATATGCTGCTCGCCCCGAAGTCGGTGCGGGAAACCTGGTCGGCTATTCGTTTGCCCGGCATCCCTCCGAATCCCGTTCTGGACCGCCGCTCTATCCTCACGATGCTGGAAGAGGTGTGGGATACCTATGCGGTGGACCGCGGGCGCGTGTATCTCACCGGATTCTCTGACGGGGGAATTTTTACCTATGTCCTCGGGCTCGCGTATGCGGATATTTTTGCTGGCATTGCCCCGGTGGCCGGGCGGATTCATCCCGCGATCAATCATCTCTTGAGGCGCGGTCAGGGCAAAGACCTGCCCATCTTTATCGTGCATGGCGAACAGGACCCGATCTTTGCCGTTGATGTCACCCGACAGACGCACGATGGACTGACAAAGCTGGGCTACAACGTGACCTATAAGGAACTGCCGGATTGGGGCCACGCCTATCCGTACTCGATCAACGAGACGCTGGTGATGCCGTGGTTTGAGGGCCTGGGGGAAAGGTAGCTACTTGGTTCGGCGTAGCGCATCAAGGGCGCAATAGATCAGCGTGCCGACAAACGCCAGAAAAACCAGGGAGACGATAATATCCATGTCCCAACTCCCGTAAGCTTTCGATCCGTCTGTATACGCTGCGGTCTATAAGAAATCGTAGCTCACAGTCACGCCACCGTAGGCGTTGATACCGGCTGAGGGCTCGAAGAAACGTCCGCCCAGTGCGTTCAGACGGGTGAGGCCGTTATAGCCGTCGTCGGCAATGTTTCGGATACCGACAAAGGGTGCGATACGGCTGTTCCCCACCATCATTTCATAGCCCATGCGCAGATTCAGCACGGTGTACGCATCGTTCTCTGCCGAGTTGGCGTTATTCACATAGAAGTCATCCACGTGCTGAATGCTCAACGCGCCGTAGAAGCCGGAGGGATGAGCGTAGAAGAGTTCGGTAAAGAGTTGATGCGGGGGAATGCCGGGCTCGTCTTTATTATCAAAGCGACCGCTCGGGGTAATAAAACGGTCAAATTCAGCATCGAGGAAACTATAGGCCAGGGTCCAGCGGAGACCTTCCATCAGGGTGATATCAAACGCGAGTTCCAGCCCCTTCCGCTCAGAACGGCCCGCGTTGCGAAAGAAGTTCCGGCCCGATTCGCTCTCAAACGCCACCAGTTCGTCATCGATGACAATCCAGAACAGGGCAAAATTATACGTGAGGCGGCTCCAGATATTGCCGCGTGCCCCGATTTCGTAATTCAGAGCTTGCTGCGGATTCAGGTCGTTATTGAAGCCTCCCCCTTCGTCGGGCCGGGCCAACTCGGTCGTGGTCGGCACCTGGAATGCGGTGGAGACATTGGCATACACGTGCAGATTCTCAAGCGGGCTGTACAGAATGCCTCCCATGGGACTGATGTGATCGAAGGTCTGCACGCCGGACTGGTCGCCGTCTTCGAGAAACTGATCATTCACCGAAAAACGGACATCGTCGTAGCGCAGCCCAAAACTGAGCTGGAGATTGTCGCGCAGATAGAAGACGTCGTGCAGGAACGGGCCGACGCTGCGCACGTCTTCGTCTTGGTGGAAGCGGCGCTGACCAACATCCCCCTCGTTATTATCAAACCGGCGGCGATTATCGGCCTGCAACTCGACGTCAACGCCTAGCATAAAACGATTCCGAAACCCGAAGAACCGACCGTCATGCGCGTACTTGACGCTGCCACCGACCCCAAAGCGGTCAAATTTGACCACACCGGAACCGAAGCGGGGAATGATGGGTAGCTTGGTCTCGAACTGACGGAATACAGAGTACTGCGTGACTGTGAGTTCGTGCCCTGGGAGAAACTGGTTGCGATACACAAAGCCGAGCCGGCCATGGGTCACCCGTTCGCCCGAATCGAGCAGGACATTCCGGTCGCGGGCCTGCTCGCGGTCCGCATCGACCTGCGCCCGCGTGATACCGCCCGGGTCGTCGGCAAAGGGCGCGTCCATAAAGCTCATCAGGGTGGTGAGATGGGACGTGGGGCTGAGCGTGTATTTCAGCTTGCCGGTCAGCAAAACATTTTGCGCGCGGCTATGATTCCGGAAACCACCCAGAGACAGATACGAGGCATTCAGCATATAATTCAGCTTGCCGGCCTGCCCCCCTGTTTTTGCCTGATATTTCTGGAGGCCAAACGATCCTCCCATCAGGCGCGTCTCAAGAAACGGTGTGGTTGGACCGTCCTCGGTAATGATGTTGATGACGCCCCCGGACGCATTGCCGTACAGCGAAGACGATGGCCCGCGCAAAACCTCGATCCGTTGGGCCGCCCCGAGATCGATATTATCAAGCTGGGTTTGCCCGTCCGGGGAGGTCTCTGGGATGCCATCAACCAGCACCTTGACCTCACGCACCCCAAAAGCGGTCCGGGTACCAAAGCCACGAATTGAGAGACGGAAATCTTGGGCAAAATTCGCGCTGTTCTGGGCAAAAACGCCGGGGATACGGCTGAGCGGCTCCTCAAAGCCGACAGTCGGTAGCCCGAGTTGGATATCTGAACGGTCAATGACGCTCACCGCTGCCGGTACCTCGGCCAGGGAGGTATTGCTCCGGGTCGCGGTAACGACGATGGGCTCAAGCTCGGTTGGGCTCAATGGCCGGGTCTGGGTACTGGGCGTGTCTGAGGATCCCGGCGACTGCTGCTCCTGGGCGAGTGCCTGGGTGCGCAAGACTAAAAACTCCCCCAGTAAGAAGAGGGTAAAGAGAAGAACAAAGGTCTTATTGTACAAAACTCCCTCCGATTGGTAGGACAAGAGGGCGTATAGCCTATGGGTGATTTGAGGATTCTGTCAAGTAAGGAGAATGCCTGATCCGGCCTCTACCGACCGTGGGCGCGGGAGAAGGAGTAATCGATGAATATTCAGATTTTTGGCCTGAAAAAATGTTCTGAGACCCGTAAGGCCCAGCGCTTTTTCAAGGAGCGCCGCATTCCTTTTCATTTTATTGATCTCAGCCAAAAAGAAATGTCTAAGGGCGAACTGCGCTCGGTGGCGGCGCGTGTCCCGTTGAAGGATTTAATCGATACAGCCGGCAAGCGCTTTGTTGAAAAAGGACTGACGCACGCCTCGCTGAACGCTGCCCGGATCGAAACCCTGCTCCTTGAAGACGCCCTTCTCATGCGCACGCCCGTTGTCCGCAACGGCAAGGAAGCAACGGTCGGGCATTGCCCCGAGGTCTGGAAAACCTGGTCCTGACCGGGGCTCAAACCCGAGCCCCGGTTCTCGATGGTTATGCCAGCGGCTCAGGGGCGTGTTTGACCTGCTGCCACTGGGCCGGGTCGTGGCCGTAGAGAATCGTTGCGCCTTGTTTGTCTCTCAGGTCGCGTAGCGTACCGAGCGAGCGATACATCTCATCCGTATCATAGGCAATCGACGGCAACATGTTCTCATCCATATTGCGCTTGGTGTAACAAGCATCCGCGGTCACCACGATGTCTGTGCCTTTGGTGATACGAATACGCATGGACTGGTGGCCTGGAGTATGGCCATGAGTTGGAAAAAGTACCAGCGTACCGTCATCAAAGATGTCCAGTTCACCGTTTACGGGCTGATAGTTGAGCGGGTGATCGTAGTCCTGGGGGTCAAAAAACGCCTTTTCTCGGAGGGCCGGGTCTTTTGACGCCTCAAGCTCGTTTTTCTGGACGAGAAAGGTCGAGTGCGGAAAAAACTCGTTCCCACCCGCATGATCGAAGTGGAAGTGCGAGTTAGCCACATAGGTGATATCATCCGGGGTGAGCTTGAATTTCGCTAACTGGCTGACAATTTCCTCGCCCGGTTTGGCGCGGGGGGCAAACGCATCGGCAATATCGCCAAGACGGCCCTTGGCGTCGTCTATGCAAGAGCAGTGTACGCCGGTGTCAAAGACTACATTCCCTTTGGGGTGCGTGATCAAATAGCTCGGTACGGGAATAGTGATCTGCTCTCCCTGCTCGTCCTGCGGAAAGAAGAGCCGACTGTCGAATTCGAGAAAGCCCACTGGCATAGAGAAAACTTGAAGCATACGTCCCTCCTGTTACGCTTTGGCACGCGTCGATATGCGGACCACAATGTCAGGTATTGGATATGAGGTAAAGGGTAAACGTGTCCTCCACCAGACAGAAGGTGCTGGGTACGTTTATCTTTCTAGCCGGGGAGTGTGGACGGTCCGCCTGCCATTGGGGTCGAGCAGCGCAGGGGTCAAGCGCAAAAACGGCGGGCTGTTGAGCCCGCCGCCACGTTACAGCTGAGAAGACGAAATCTACAAACTGCGCTTTCCTCTACGAAGATTGCGACGACTGCCCTTTGGCTTTGCGCCGCCCCTCGGTCCCCCCCACGGTCGTTCAAAAGAACGCTCACCACCGCCACCCGAAGGATGTGAGGGCCGTCGAGGTGGACGATCCTCTGCCTGGTTGACCCGGAGGTTTCTACCGTCGAGTTCGTACCCGTCGAAGCGCTCTACCGCAGCAGGAATAGAGGCGGGGTCGGTGAATTCGACAAAGGCAAATCCCCGCGGTCGGCCGGTCGCCCTGTCAGACGGGAGAAAAACTTCGACGAGTTCACCCACTTCAGAAAAAAGCGCTTCCAGCTCGCCCCGTGTGGTGTCAAAGTTCAAGTTTCCAACAAAAATCTTGTTTCCGATGATGACCTCCTCTCGGGTCAGTCCACACCAGCATCAGCCGGTGCGGAGTTCCCGTGGCCGTAACGGCCAAGTTGAAATGCAACCTTAATGACAAACCGGTACTGGAAGGTCGGCAGTATGACGTGAAATGCGAAAAGGTACAACCCTGTGGGAACATTCATTTGGAGATTGTCAGGCTAGAACGGGAGAACAGTTAGCGTGGGCCAGGAGGAGGGGCTGAGCGGACTGCGCGTACAGCGGTCAGGATACAGTAATAACAGTGGATCATAATCCCGAACATCTTGAGCGTGTCTTCAGTGCCAATCTTTCCAGGGATGAGGTCGATATCAATGGCCACACTGGAGCCAAAACAAACACCGGCAAGGAGGAAAAGTATATAGTCGGTCTGTTCAAGGATGAACCTCCAGAACCGAAAAAGAAGCCAACCTGTATACCCTGCATAGACGAGGTAAAAGCTCATCTCGGGGAGGTGCAGGTGTACGGGCACAATCGTGTCGTGCACCATAAACAGATCGTCGAGAAAAAGGATGGCTGCCAATATGCCCATCCAGACCAGGAAGCGAGCCGGTAGGCTGTCAGGGTGGCCTTGGCGAAGGAGAAAGGCGGAGAAGAGCATAATGGCAGAGGCGGCACACCACGCCAGGACGCCGAGATAGGATAGCAGGCCGAGATAGACCGGCAGCTGTAGCCGTTGTAAAGGATCGCGGGACAGTTGGGTCATCTGCACGCCGTAGATATCGAAAATGCCAATAAGCAGGAGCAGCAACAGACCAATACACCCCAGATATTTGGCGTGTTGAAGGATACGCATGGTCGGTAGTTCAGCTCCTTACTCTGTCTCAAAAACTTGCTGAAGGGCTCACCTGTGAGCCCCTGACTTGTTTCCGTAGCCCCAGGCCGAACGGTTAGGCTGCAGGAATCCGTATGGGAAATATCCTCATCCAGGCTCGAAAGGCCAGTGTGAACAGGGCAAAGAAACCCAGCAGCACCCCCAATTCTATCCAGCCCAGCGGGAGCCAGTCTTCCTGCCAGATGGAGGGGACAACCAGGACATAGCGCTCAAGCCACATGCCGACCAGGATAAGGGCACTGATACAGGCCAAAGCGACCGGGGCACGCTTGACCCATTGCAGCAGCAGGATGGGGAAAGGCAGGAGAAAATTGAGGAGCAAGACAAAAAAACTGATCGTTGTCCACGGCTCGTCAAACAAGCGGACGGCGAGAAAACCGGTCTCCTCCGGCAGATTGCCATACCAGATCGGTAAATATTGACACCAGAACAGATAGGTCCATAAGACACAAAAGCCAAAGATAAGCTTGCCAAGGTCGTGGCTGCGTTCAGCAGAAAAAAGAGTGGATGCGCGTCTCGGCACGGCGAGAATGGCGAGGAGGCTGAGCCCCGCATACAGATTCCCGATACAAAAATAGGCACCGAATAAAGTACTGATCCAGTGCGGTTCAAGCGCCATCACCAGATCAAAAGCAAACAGGCTGAAGACAATCGCATAGAGCACAAGAAAAAGAGACGAGAGGATCGCGAGCTGCCGCTGCCGCTTGGCTCTATTCGCGACGTTCTCGTGAGAAACAAACGGGACCAGGACACGAGGGAGAGTGCGACTTGCTCGGAGTGAAACCCGCAGCAGGGCGAACCCGCAGCCGTAGAGGAGAACGCAACCAAAGAGAGTACGGAGCATCAAAAAGGGCTTATTTAACCAGGCTTGTTTGGCCGCTATCGGGTCAGATATCCACGAGAAGAGTTGCTCACTGCCCAGAAAGAGGAAAAGAAGAAGAAAAAAGGAGATCGGCAGAAAAGCGGCCAGCGCCTCGGCGAGCTGCCGCAACGGTCCAGCCCATTCCGCTTTTGTGACCCGAAGAAGGGCTGAAAACGTCAGTCCGCTGAGCGCCAGTCCCGACCAGAAAAGCCAGTTGACCAAATATGCCTGCCACGCCCGTTGGGCGTTCTCCCCGGTAACACCCATGAGAAAAGTGATCAGACCCAGCCCGGCCAGGGCCCACAGGCTAAGGGTAAAAGGGCGAGAGGGCGTCTCTGGAGATACGCTCTGGGACACTCCTGTGAGGGTCTCGGCACTCATTGTGACTGATCCCGCTGGGCTTCCTGTTGTTGGAGATGGCGGACGTAATTCACAAGGTCCCACCGCTCTGCGGTTGAAAGCGCGTGTTGATAGGCAGGCATCACCAGTCCACCACTCCGGATGGTGGCGTACAAATACCCGTCTTTTTGGTTTCTGATTCTCTCTGTATGAAGATCCGAAGAGGGAACGACCTTGCCAACCATCTGGCCGTCGCCTCTACCCTGCTCGCCGTGGCACATCGTGCAGTAAATCCGAAATAATCCTTCTCCGTTCTGGATGGACTGGGGGGTGGGTTCAACCGGATTCCGTACGCGCAGGCCGGCCCTTATGCGCTCGGTAATACGCGACGACATAGGCGGCTCAATGCCCGTTGTTGGCACGCTGTTGGCCACGGGCGGTTGAGCGGCGGTTCCAGCCTCGAGTTCGGGCTGCCAATACATATCGTCATTCCAGGGCAGAGCATGGGCAAAGGTCACGTAGAAGAACCCCAGACCCAGAGCGAGACTGACGAGACTCCATGACCGGTTACGGATGCCCGTGCCGGCGTAATGCCTACCCACCTTGGCCATAGACCTCCTCTGCGCCGCCGGCCGTAATCAGTCGCCGGACAGTGCCGGTCTGCTCGGCGGTACACGGGACGAGCAGGCCAAAGCGGTCCTCTGAAAAACGTGGGTCGTGCGTGATCGCAACCGAACGCGCTGGCAGCCGGGCGTTGACGAGTAGTCCAATCAGGGTGGCAATCGCCCCAAAGAGAATGGTCAGCTCAAAGGCGATAATGGCAAAGGCCGGTAAAGCCACAATGGGCTTGGCACTGGTTTGGAGCGGCCAGTCCAAGGCCGTGTAGGTGGGTAAGGCAAAGCCGATGGCGCAGCCCAGCAGACCGCCGATTAGCGTAAAATAGCGAACCGGACTTTTGCGCGTGCCGAGGGCTTCTTCCAGCGCAGGGCTCGGAAACGGAGAGACGACGCTGAGGTTTTTATAGCCGTCTCGCCGCAGAGAGCGGACCACGGCGACGAGCTTTTCCAGGTTCGTAAAAACGCCAACCAAGCCGGCTCCACGTCCGACACGAGCCGTTTCGTTGGACGGCGTAAGGGGACGTTCGGATTCGTCTGTTTCGACTGCCGACGGACCGGCATCCGCAGGCGGCAGGTGTTCCTTGACTTCGGCCAAGGACACGAGCGGCAGGAATTTCACGAAGAGCAGGAAGAACAAAAAGAACCAGGCAAAACTGCCGACCGTCATACCCACTTCAACCCACGAAGGCTGGTACAGGCCCCAAGCCGAAGGATCGAACTCGTGCGATAATGAACTCACGATAATGACAAAGCGCTCAAGCCACATCCCGACATTGACCAGCAGGGCAATGCCGAATAGCCACAGCGTGCTGGTGCGGATCGACTTCCACCACAGCAGCATGGGGACGACGCAGTTGCAGGCGACCATCAGCCAGAACAGCGGAGCATAGTCGCCGACCGCGCGATACCAGAAGATGCTTCGTTCGTATGGATTGGCGCTATACCAGGCAATAAAGAATTCGCTGGCGTAGGAATAGCTCAGAATCAGCGAGGTGAGAATAATCATTTTGCCCAGATTGTCGAAGTGGTAGTCGGTGATATAGGCCTCGAGGCCGAAAATTCTGCGGAGCGGAATGAGCAGGGTCAGGACCATAGCCAGGCCGGAGAAGATGGCGCCGGCGACAAAATAGGGGGCAAAGATGGTGCTGTGCCAGCCGGGCACGATGGACATGGCAAAATCCCAGGACACCACGCTATGCACGGACACCACGAGCGGGGTGGCCAGGGCTGCAAAAAATCCATAGGCGCTCAGATAGTGATGCCACTGCCGGTCCGTGCCCTGCCAGCCGAGCGAGAAGAGGGCGTAGAGTTTACGGCGCAGCCCTGCGGTGCGGTCGCGCGCCGCCCCCAGGTCGGGGATCAGACCGGTATACCAGAACAGAAAACTCACCGTGAAATAAGTAGTGATCGCAAACGCATCCCAGACCAGGGGTGACTGAAAATTGACCCAGAGCTGACGCTGATTGGGATAGGGCAGCAGCCAATAGAAATTCCACGCCCGTCCAAGATGGATAATGGGAAACAGGCCGGCGGTCATCACGGCAAAAATCGTCATGGCCTCGGCGCTGCGGGCAATGGGCGTACGCCAGCGGGCCCGAAATAAAAAGAGTACCGCGGAAATCAGCGTGCCCGAGTGGGCAATACCGACCCAGAAGACGAAGTTGGTGATATACACACCCCAGCCGACCGGGTGAGCCAGACCGGTCACGCCCAGTCCTGAGTGAATCTGATAGATCCAGCAGTACAGGCCAAAAGCCAACACCACCAAGTCACAGCCGAGCAAGCCATACCAGATACGCGTTGGCGAGCTGAGCAGATTTTTGAGCAGGTCGCGATTGACCTGAAGATAGCTGAGGCTGGTCTGCATGGAATTGTAGTCAGCGTCGTTACGTATTGCGGCGGACTTTTTTGAGATAGGTAATCGCGGGTCTGGTGTTCAATGACTCGAAGACTTTATACCCGCGGGGGTCGTGCGATTGCAGAGAAACGCGGCTAGTGGGGTCTTGCAGATTGCCAAACGTCAGGGCCTGTGTCGGGCAGGTCTGGGCACAGGCTGGCGTGACCTCGCCGTCGCGCACCGGACGGTCTTCGTCTTTGGCGCGGTCTTTGCCCTCCTGAATGCGCTGGACACAAAAGGTGCATTTCTCCATGACGCCCGATTCACGTATGGTGACATCCGGGTTGAGTTGAAGGTTGAGCGGTGCCGGCCAGTCCGCCTCGCCCCAGTTAAAACGTCGCACCTTATAGGAACAGTTGTTGGCGCAATATCGAGTGCCGACACAACGGTTATAGATCTGGGCGTTGAGTCCCTCCGGGTTGTGATAGGTGGCATACACCGGGCAGACCGGCTCGCAGGGCGCGTTGCCGCAGTGCTGACACAGCATAGGAGCAAAGCGGACTTCGGGAGCGTCCGCTCCTGGCTGTGACTCCTCGAAATAGCGCTCAATCCGCAGCCAGGACATTTCCCGGCCCTGTGACACCATGTCCTCGCCCACCACTGGGATATTATTTTCCGCATAGCAGGCCGTAACGCAGGCCCCACAGCCGATGCAGGCCGACAGATCGATACTCATGCCCCAGCGGTACTCGGCGTACTCCACCTCCGGGTACATATCGCGGACGGGGTGCTCGGCGTGGTGCGGTTCGTTGTGCTGTCCTGCCGTCACCGCTTGGGCGATACCGCGGTCGAGCTGCTGGCGACTGCCGTCCGTTGTGACCAGCGGCGTCCGTTTGCCGGTTCGAGTGAGTCGGACTGTGGTCGAAAGCCAGGGGAAACCGCCCGAGGCCGTTTCGGGTTGGGCCGAAAGCAACTGGACCGGGTTGGAGCCGCGTCCCTGGGCGTAACGACCATAACCGCTATGGCCCAGGCCGATCGGCATAGCCACCGCATCACGCCGCAGCCCAGCGTAGAAATAGGCGCTCGCCTCGATAGTCCCATGTGGGGAGGTGATCGTCAGCAGGTCGCCCTCCGCGATCCCCAGGCGTTCGGCGGTCTCGGGGTGAATCTCAAGCCAGGAATCCCAGACCGCCTGCGTGATGGGGTCGGGCAGCTCTTGCAGCCAGGGCTTGTTGGCGCCGCGGCCGTCGTAATAGCGTGACGAGGGGTAGGCAATGAACGTCAGTGCGTCTTCGCCTGCCCGGTCAAAGGTCGGCTCGGAAAAGCTTACCTCAAAGACAGCTGAGGAGAGCTGAACCGGGAGCGGCTCTCTGGCCTGCCATACCCCACCTTGTTGCAGGGCGTGACGCCAGAAGGCGTCAAAGTCGCCCGGCTCACCACTCTCGCCGTGCCGTTCTTTCCACAACGCCTGCAAATACTCGAAAAAGTTCTTCCAGGACAACGATTCCGAGAGCGCCTCGTCAACCTGTGTGGCGACAGACAATAAGGTCTCGCCCAGCGCTTGGGTCTCAAACACGGGTGGCATGACGGGCTGCATCAGACCATACACGCCAGCCTCGGGATGGGAGTCTCCCCAGCTCTCCAGGGGCGTATGATCGGGTAAAATCAGGTCTGCCTGTTCGGTTGTTTCATCCGGGAAGGACGAAAAGCTAACTACAAAAGGTACGTGGGTGAGCGCCTCAGCAAGACCCAAAGATGGGGGTAAGCTAAAGGCAGGATTGGTGTTAGCAAGTAGGAGGAGAGGTACTGCGCCGCGCCGTATCTCGTCAATCAGGGATAACAGCGCTGCATACGAGCTGGCCTGCGGCCGCTCTTGGACTTCATGAAAATGGACGGTCTCGCCGATATTGCCTGCGATATAATTCAGCAGATTGACCGCAATCAGGCTGGCCGTCTCCTGCCGGGAACTTGTAGCTATACCACCTCCGAGGGCCAGGCTCGGCCCGTGGCTGACAAATCCCTGGGCCAGTCGTTTGATCGTCTCGACCGGCACCTCCGTCACCGAAGCAACCTGGTCCGGCGAATAGGGCTCCAGCAGTTGGCTGAGCCGCGTCTTTTCTTCAGCAGGAACTGCACTGTCCGGGAGAATCAGATGCGCCAGCCCCAGCGCGAAAAAGGCTTCCCGACCCGGCTTGATCGCAATCCATTCGTCCGCATTCGCTCCGGTGAGCGACATGCGGGATTCGACCTGGACGAATTTCCCCGCCGCCGTTGGACTCCGCATCTGGCTAAATGCCCTGGCATAGTACGTCGGGGAACGCCACGTCTCCAGAAAATCAGCCCCCAGGCCAATGAGAAATCGGGCCTTGGTCAGATCATGGGTTGGAATCGAAGCCTGCTGAAAGCAGACTCGATTCGCCTGTCTCAACGCCTCGAAACCAAACGGTTCATAGGTCACCAGGCGATTTGAGCCCAGGGTCTCAAGCCACTGCGTGGCCAACCGATACACACTGTCCGGGAGCTGGCCGGCGAGAAACGTAATCTTGTCCGCCTGGCCCTCCGCCCGGATTTTTTGCAGGCGTCCGGCCAGCAGGGCCTCCGCCTCCGACCACGATAGAGGGGTGAGTTCTCCGGCTTCATTACGATACAGCGGCTGGCGGATACGATCCGGATTGTACAGTCCCTGCAAGGACGCCTGTCCGCGTGCGCACAACGTCCCCTGATTGACCGGGTGGGAGGGATTGCCTTCGACTTTGACGGCCCGCCCCTCTCTGGTCCGCACGACCATGCCACAGCCGGCCGGGCATTCCTGGCAGACGGTAGCGTAGTATGTGGCCACCCCTGGCGTGATCTCCTCGGGCTGAACCACATAGGGAATAATGGTTTCCACCGGCTTTGAGGCACAACCGACGACTGGTGCGGCTGCACTCGCCCCAAGCAGTTTTAGAAAATTTCTTCTGTCGAGTCCGTTTGCCATGTTCAGTTCTTCCACCTCAATAGTGACACACCAGGCAGTCTTTACTCGCTTGATGGGCATCATGACAGCTCACGCACCAGCCCATCTTGAGCGAAGACACCTGTTCCACGCGTTGCATGCGTTGGACCTCACCGTGACAGGACTGGCAGGCGACCCCGGCCCGGACATGGCGCTTGTGATTAAAGCGGGTGAAAGCGGGCAGGGCGTGCACACGAACCCACGGAATCGGCTCTTGGTCTTTCCAGTAAGTCTGGATTTTCTTGATTTCCGGATTCGGTGTTGGCCTGGCGTGGCAGCCCATACACGTCTGGACCGGCGGGACGTGGGCCACTGGTGAGACGCGCGCCGCACTGTGGCAGTACAGGCAGTCCAGGCCATATTCACCGGCGTGGAGTGCATGACTGAAGGCAATCGGCTGTTTGGGAGATCGTCCCCAACCCGTCAGCCCCAGGTCGAGCAGTTTGTAATCCCACCACGCTGCTTTGCCGGCTCGCCACACCCGACCGCTCACATCGGGGCGATACTGCACTGCCGACAGCCCGGCGAGGAATACTACAATAAGCAGGACGATCCGAAAAACCGACAGCGAATGTATAGGAAACTGCATAGAACCCTATCTCGCAGCGCCTTCTCCCCGTGCGACGCGAGGGTATTCTCCATATCTTATCTGTTTCTGTTCAGCCAGCATGGGCGAGCGTGATTTCCACAGAGGACTCTTGATTCGCCGTGACTGATACCGAACGAGAGTGCTCTCCGAGTTCCTCATGCCAGACCTTCAGTTCGTACTCGCCTGCGGGAACATCGCTGAGCCGAAAGGCCCCAGTTGCGTTGGTGAGGGCGTAATAGGGGTGATCTTGCACGACGATCCAGGCGGTCATCCAGTCGTGTACATCACAGGTCACGCGAATCATCTCCGGCTGGGTAAAGGTTTTCGAGACGACGGTTTTGAACTTCGGCTGGGCCGTATTAAAAGCCGGATTTTTCTCGCTATAGGTGTGAATATTGTGCAGGATGCCGTCACTGTTTTTGATATCAACCGTGGCCCCGGCCGGAACAAGCAGGACGTGGGGAGCGTAGACACAGTCACGCTGGTCAATCGTTGGATTCGACTCGGGTCGTGAGAGAGAGATTCCACTGGCAACCGCCCGGAGGAAGACAACCGCGTTTTTGATGCCCCTGTCCGGACCGACGAGCAGCGCTTCGGGAAATTTTTCTGTCTTCCCACACACTTCAACATCCTTACTGACCGTCAGCGCCTGTGGCTGTGGCATATCCCCGTCAAGCACCACGCGTCCGACAAGAGTGCCTCGTGCGTCCGAGTCTGCCGGCGCCGGAGCAGGTGGTTCGGTCGGAGGTGGGTCGGCCTTCTGCTCTGATGTCTCCTGTCTGGCTGGAGCCTGCGGGGCTGTCTGACCGTTATTGTCCTGTCCGCCACATGCGCTAAAAAGAAGAATCGAATGCAATAGGAGAATGGCTCTGGCACAGTCGATGTGTGGATAGTACTTCATGATGGTCCTCTATTGCTCCCTCTCTCTGGCCTTATTGGGGGGTGTATAGCAGAGTTTTGGGACAGACAAGACGGAGGGCTTTTCAGAGCTGCTGGTGTTCGTATGAGAGGAGTACCGCAGCCTGCACTCAGCGTATTCTGGATCAAAACAGGGCCATCGTTCCTCTTGTTGCCTTCCTTGACCGGATACTGAAAAGCAAGTACTTTTCGACCGCGCTATACCGAGGGTTTACGTGGAATTTCACACGTAAAGGAGGGAAGTATATGCACACATATTGGTTGCAGGGAATGCTCATAGGGATGTGTTGTCTGACGCTGCTCGGCGTCCCCCACCACGCTCAGGCGGTTGGCGGGCGTGCGGATACTCAACCCGAACCCGCCAAGAATCAGCCGGCGGCCGCCTCCGCCGCAGCCAGTCCAGCCTCGAACGGCGGCCTCGAGGGATATACTTTTCAATCCATCACTCAGGACCACCTGCTCCAGGGGACGGACGACCCAAACTATTGGCTGATGTACGGTGGCAATTACGCTGGTTGGCGGTTCAGCCCACTCAAGGACATTAACCGGGATAATGTCAAAAACCTGAAGGCGGCCTGGATGTTCCAGACCGGTATCCCGTCCCAAATGCAGGCCTCGCCTATTGTTGCCGATGGGATCATCTATCTGACTGCTGCATACAACCATCTCTTTGCCCTGGATGCGGTTACGGGTGAGTTGCTGTGGCGCTATGAGCACGAGCTACCGGACGACATGCGCGTGTGCTGCGGGCCGTCGAATAAAGGGGCGGCCGTTGCCGGAGATCTGATCTTTATGGCAACGCTCGATGCCCATGTGGTTGCTCTGAATCGCAAAACCGGGGCCGTTGTCTGGAACACTGAGATGGACCGTCATAGCGACGGATTCAGTGCGACCGTTGCCCCCCTGGTCGTCCGGGATAACCTGATTGTCGGCATCGCCGGGGGCGAATATGGTATCCGCGGCTATATTGATTCCTATGATATCAACACAGGCGAACGGAAGTGGCGTCGCTATACCATCCCGGAAGCCGGTGAGCCGGGCTCCGAGACCTGGGCCGGCGACTCCTGGAAACATGGCGGTGCCCCAACCTGGGTGACGGGATCATACGACCCTGATGAGGATTTGCTGTATTGGGCGACGGGCAATACCGCCCCGGACTGGAACGGCGATGTCCGCAAAGGGGATAACCTCTACGCGGATTCCGTACTGGCCCTTGACCCGGATACGGGGGAGATCAAATGGTATTTCCAGTTCACGCCTCATGATATCTGGGACTATGACGGCAACACCGATCTGTTCCTGGTCAATGTCGAACGTAGTGGGGCGACGGTCAAAGCCCTGGCCCAGCCCAACCGAAACGGCTACGTCTATGTCCTGGACCGCACCTCGGGCAAGTATCTGCACGGCACCCAATATGTCGACAAGCTGAATTGGTCAAAAGGGCTGGATGAGGCTGGCCGGCCGATTGTCGATCCTCAGTTCGTTCCCACTGCAGAAGGCAAGGAATTCATCTGCCCCGGTTCCGTTGGTGGAAAAAACGGCTCGTACACCGCGGCCTATAGCCCGTTGACCAAGCTGATGTATGTACCGGTGGTGGAGAGCTGCTGGCAGATGAAGAAGTCAGCGTCCATCTTTATCAAGGGCATCCCATTCTGGGGTGGCGGACCGGGAAAAACCCAGGGCGATGACGGCTCATCCTATGGCCATCTGTCTGCCATAGACCCCTCCACCGGCGAGATCAAATGGCGCTATCAGGACGAATATCCCATGATGGGCGGTGCCCTTGCGACTGCTGGTGGTCTGGTGTTTTCCGGTAACCTTGAGGGCTTAGCCTTGGCCTTTGATGACGCGACCGGCGAGCTGTTATGGCAATTTCAGACCGGCTCATCCATGCGCGCTCAGCCCATCACCTATAAGGCCGGAGGGCGGCAGTATGTGGCCATCCCCAGCGGTGGCGGAGGTTTGGCCGTCACCCTGGCTGGCGAGCCACCGCTGACGAGTAAGGGCAGCGCGTTGCTCGTATTTGCCCTGCCGGAATAAATTCGCGGAGTAGACGAAGAGTGAGGCTGCTGTACTGTATGATGCTGAGCGCTTGGGTCTCCACTGGAGCGGCTGCGTGGAGAAAACGGAGGAGAAGCGCGGTTGTTCCCGCGCTCAGTTACCTCTTCTGTCTGGCCTTGTCGGGGCCGCTCTTCGCGGCGGAGGGAGCGCAACTCCGGGTCTGCTTTCTGGGGAATAATCTGCCATTCTCTTCTCAGCATGACGAGCGTGGGTTCGACGTCGATGTGGCGCGGGCTGTCGCCAAGACCATGGGACGGACACTTGTCCCTGTCTGGGTCAGAAATGACGAGCGGATAACCGAGGTTGATGAGAGTGACTTTCCGCTTCGTCGACTATCACGAAACGAATGTGACGCTATCTTGAGCGTGCCCGGTCGAGATGCCGTGCGCGAGGCCAGCAACGTGACTGTCGGCAACGCTTACTATGGGGCGGCTTTCGAGCTCCTGGGACGCGAGGGGCAGACGCCGGCGTCCTTGCACGATATTGAGCACCAGGTCGTTGCGGTCCAAGCCCAAACGATTGCCAGCTTTATTCTGGAGTCTCTTAAAATTTCGATGCAGACGTTTTTCTCAACCGAGGAATCGCTGGCTGCCGTGGCAACGGGAGACGCAGAGTTAGCCTTTGTCTGGGGTCCGACCGCGGGCTGGTATGCAAAGCAGGAGCCTGGGACGAAGCTGACGTTTGCCACAGCCGAGCCGATCTCGGTGGCGCGCTGGAACGAGCATGTTGCCACGCGCGAAGAAGACCAGGCGCTCCGCACGGCACTAGATGCGGCCCTGACAACGCTGAGAAGGAGCGGAGAGCTCAAGGCCATCGCGCAGCGGTATGGCGTGCCGTTTTATCCTCCCTTTGAGAAAACCTATGACGTCATGGAGATGTTTCGACTCTCCCGAGCAAAAGAGTAAACGCGCCCAGCCTTGCTTTGGAGATGTGAAGGGCACGTTCACTCTTTGCCGTACAGAAATGAGGAGGTCCATGAGACGAGTGTATGGTGTGCTGTTGGTCGGTCTGCTGATGTGTATCCCGACGAGTGGGCTGGCTGACGAGGAAATGACAAACCCTGTTGCCGGTGATGCTGCGGCGATTGAGGAAGGTGGATTCCTCTTCCAGGCCGTATGTTCCGGCTACTGCCATGTGCAAGCGGAGGCTGACCGGGACGGCAAATGCCCGAATCTGTTCGACTGCGATTGGGTAAATGGTTCAGGAACGGACGCGGAAATGTTCAAGGTCGTTAGCGACGGTGTCCCCAAGACGGAGATGGTCGGTTTTGCCGGACAACTGCCTGATGATATGATCTGGCAGATTTTAGCCTATGTGCGGGCCGCCTCAAAATGTGAATCGAGCGCAGACGCAGCGGCCGCTGGCGCCGCGCCGGACGCGGCAATGTCCGCTCATCAGTAAGGAGCTGTTATGAAATCCCGTCACTGTCTTATGAGTGTCTATGCGTATGTGATCCTGTGCTTTGTGGTTTTTTCTGTTCCGGCCTTCGCCCAGCCGTTCGCCTATGTCACGCACGAGGAGTCGAACGACGTGTGGGTGATTGACACCCAAACGGACGAGGTCGTAGCCAAAGTCCCGGTCGGCGACCGCCCGCGCGGAGTGCTGGTCTCGGCTGACGGCTCGCGGGTGTATGCCGCCAATGGCAACTCTAATGACATTTCGGTCATTGATGCGGCAACCAATACGGTTGTGGAGACCTTTCCGGTCGGCATTGATCCCGAGGGAATCGACCTCAGCAACGACGAAAAACTGCTGTTTGTCGTGAATGAGAACGAAGGTGTGATGCGCGTCGTCGACCTGGCAAGCAAGGAGATCGTTGCCACGATTCAGGCCGGTATAGAGCCGGAGACCGTAGTGATCTCGCCCGATGGCAAGCTGGCCTTTGTGCCGAACGAGACTTCGCACGACGTGACAGTCGTTGACACTCAGACCTATAAAGTCCTCAGTTCGATCAAGGTTGGCGAGAATCCGCGCGGTGTGGCCTTTATGCCGGACGGGAAAACCGCCTATGTGAGTAATGAGCGGACGCATACCGTCTCGGTGGTCGATGTCGAACAACTGGCCGTGACCGAGACGCTCAGTATGGGCGAACGTCCGGTCGGTATCTCGGTGCTGCCCGATGGCTCAAAGGTCTACGTCGTCCACGGCCGGGCCAACGATGTGCGCGTGATCGACCCGGCTACCAACACCGTGACCAAGACCATCGCCCTGGGCGGCAAGCGCTGCTGGTGGTCGGCCCTGACCCCGGACGGCAAAAAACTCTACGCCACCATGGGCCGATCCGACGGCGTAGCGGTGATCGATACCACTACCGATACGCTGCTCAAGACGATTGCGGTCGGGAAGATCCCCTGGGGCGTAGCCGTTGGACCCTAGCGCTTCCTCAGAAGCGCCAGGCCAGCAGAAACTGCGGTACGCTTTCGTCGTTCTTGGTCCCCAGTTTATGGTGCCAGAATTGGTATTCCATGCCGATAAAAAGCCGATTTGCCTCTTCCCTTAACAGCTTGCCCAGGTCCAGGCGGAACTGCGGCTGGGTATAAAACCAGCTTCTGACCCGACCGCCGAACTCGTTGGTCCGGCAATGGATGTACTCGGCATGGCCTTCGATGGAGAAGGACAGCTTGCCGATATTGAAGGGATAGGCCCAGTTGATGTCGAGCATAAAGCTGTCCGACTCTTTTGGAGCACCCCCGTTCGAGACTCCTCGGCTGGCATCGATGTAAGCGGTCAGGTCGGTATTCAGAAAGGCGAAGCCGGGCAGATCCCAGGACGCGCGCAGGCCGGGCAGGAACTTGATGACCTTGGCGTCTACGCTGCCGTTGACTCCACCGATCAGAGAGAAATCCTTGATCGGTCCGACCTTCAAATCCTTCTTCAGAATCCTGCCCAGGCTCAGGGACAGATACCATTCACCGTAGATTTCAGTATGGTTGAAGCCGTCGTGCTCCACGTCCTCGATGAAGTCGGCAAAGAAGAAGCTCTCGCCGTACTTCCAGCCCAGGGCGTTCTGCACAGTCAGGATGAAGGTATCCTGGTTGGCGTCCGAGAACGGGTTTTCGAGATGTCCATACTGAAAATGCATCTCCGTCGTGCTCCACTCGACAAGGGCCGCCGCCGGCGAGGCCGTCAGCAGGAGCACGAGGGCTGAAACGTGCAGGAAGAGTCGGAGGAACCGGTGAGCAGTTGCCATGTCTTCAGGACTTGTTTGAAGCTAGGCAGGACGATTGGATGGGGAATATCCTATTGAGTACTCCGCTGCCGCTCTCCGTCTTCTGCAGGTCCGGGCTATCTATTTGTCGGCAGCTTGGTCAACTGAAACACCAACCGCAAAGCTTCGTTAATGGCTTCCGCGTTATTCGCAAACGCTTGCGTAATATCCGGGTCCAGCAGGACTAAATTGGTACCTGCTCGCTGATGCTCACAACTCCAGTACAGCAATTGGGCATTGGTCGAGACAACCATGATCAGGAGTACTCTGCGAGGAGTAACGATAGCGCCAGAGAGCCTATATCCCTTTTCCACGGCCTCCTTTAGTCAAAGCTCCTATTATCACCACTGCCACTGTTGTTCCGACTTCTACGACTCTCTTCCAAAAACGGCTTCTCTTTGATCGACAAGAAGGGCAGAGCTTTTCTCCCGGCTCCAAGGTACGCTCACACCCTGGCTTTGGACAAACGCGCATCATTTCCCTCCTTCCAGTAGCTCAACAGGTTTGATCTCTATCTCTATACAATCGGGTTCGTTGTTTGCCAAAAGACCGCATCTTTCTATGTTATCAAGAAGCAAGCGTTTGCTGTCCAGGAAAGCTCTCAAGGGCTGTTCAGGTAACCCTTTTCTTTCTCGGAATGGGATCAATCGGGCTTTTTTAGCCGCCAGTGCAATTTCACTATCGCTTAGCTTGTCTATATTCTCTTTCAACGCCACCACCGCTATCTGTGGTTCATTGATTGCCGCGTAACATTCGGCCAGGGTTTGAATTCCGATAATGCAAGCTTGAAATGATTCTTCGACGAACCTGAACTTCTCTTCAGCCCATTTAGTTCTATCTTTATCAAAGATTGGCCAATCATCCCTCAAACCATATTCAGTTTTGGGCATCTCCGCTATTTGTCTTTTTAATGATCGGGCTGTTTTTTCGATACCTGTGGTCACTGTTTGGATTGCGTTCTCAACTAGCCTTGACTGCCGTTCAATATCTCGCGCTCTCATCGCCAGCTTGTACTGACTTACCCCCGAATAAATCTCAGATATTCTATCATCATGCTGACCTTCGATTATTTTGTGGATCTCTTTCTCTATGCGATTTAATTGCATGGCGATGCTTATCAGAAGAATCTGGGAGCCTATTGCTGTAGCGCATTTGACAAGAGATGGTCCAACAACCCGTAATTTGGCGTGCTGTATAATCTTCCTATCTTTATAGAACACCCCTTTTAGATTGCCGGCGGTATCCGTATAGAGTTTCCCTCCTTCTGGAGAGCAGACAATCTTATACACGGTATCCGGATTCAAAGTCCTTACAATCTCAGGAATGCCGGACAGACAACGTAATTCGCTCAAGACAGATTCTCTGTTCTTCCGAAAAATCTTGTCTTGGAAATCAGAGTTTGGTCCAAGGTCGGGCGGAGTGTAGGGTATTGCGATTTTTGTCATTGTGTATCTACCTGTTAGTCCGCAATCTGAATCGTGCTCTCGCTCAGAGATGTCCCAGGTTTCCTTTTTATCCCTACAACTTAGGGTTTTCCTTCCCTCCACATGATATTCCTATTTGAAAATCTTTGCTCTGCATCCGTCATCTGCTGATTATCTTTGGTCAGATTCCAGAACATATGAAATACGTCTCTGTAAAAGCCTTCAGCAACAACCTCCCATTTTATTCCAGACCCGGAAATACCCGGACTTAACCAGTTTTGGAGAGGGTTCTTCCTAATGTGAATTTGATAAGAAGACTTGCTGTGGACTCCAAGCGCATGGGCAAGAGGGTTTCGGAACAAGTCATACAAGGCTTTGGCTCCGTCCGTTGGGTTATCTCCCGACTCCCAAGGGTAGTAATTTTCGAGTAATTTTTTGAAAGCCTCGCCTGGACCAATCCATATTTTGTTTCCTTTACGATTTATCCGAGTAGAGTTCGTGGGCATGAAGATCGTCACCGAAATCCCGCTGACAAGGTTACATAGGACCGCCGCTACGGCGAAATTGCAGCCATTATCTATGCTAAGCCTTGGAAGCGGAAGCCGCAGCATGGAGCGGATATCCCCGAATTGCATCGAAAGATGGTTTTCAACGAAATCTAAGACTTTCGGATAATTACGAAGTTCAGGAATGTTCGACAGAAGCATGCCACGGTCTCCTCTATTTTCGGATCGACAGCTTTTGGACGCGCCTTACAATAATCTTCGGAACTCTTCAACGGTGAACCCCGCGTCCCGTACGATACCGCCCATGGTAATGGCATGGACAGGATTATGTCGTGGGATAGTGAGAATGCGGACGCCGTCTGACATCACGACGTGATTCCCTTGGCGAATGATACGAAAACCAGACTTCTCCAACGCGCGGATGGCCTGCTGATGGTTGACCCCAGACAGCTTTGGCATCGTTACACGGCAATGTCTACTTCTCGTACTTCGGTGTTGGGCGTGTCCTGAAGTAACTCTTCGACAGCGGTGAGATATTCTCTGATGGCATCCTGAATATTCTCCAGGGCCTCCGCTTCGGTTGCGCCTTGCGACCAGCAACCCGGGAGACCAGGGCAGGAAACGCTATAGCCTTCTTCAGACTGGTACAGGGCAATCTTGTAGCGCATTGCGTTTTCCCCCCTGGCGGCATATACCGCCAGGAGAGGTTTTTGGCTTAGCCTTCGAGGGCAGCCCGCACGATGGGCTCAAGCTCGCCGCGGCTGTGCATTTCCTGGATGATGTCGCAGCCACCGATAAATTCGCCGTTCACATACACCTGCGGAATGGTCGGCCAGTTTGAATAGCGCTTGATGCCGTCGCGTACGGCAGGGTCCTGCAATACGTCGACGGTCTCGTACGGCATACCCAAAGAGTCGAAAATCTGAATGGTTGCGGCTGAGAAGCCGCACATCGGGAAGGTGCGATTGCCCTTCATATAGATGAGGACTTTGTTGTTCTTCACGGTCTCGTCAATATGCGCTTGTACGCCGTCTGCCATTTTTTCCTCCTCGTGGGTTCGTAGCTTATGATTTGTGCGTTTCGATATTCACCAGGCCGGACTGCCGGGTATCGGCCTCAAATTCTTGTGGGGTCATAGTCTTGAGGGCTAAGGCATGAATGCGTTCAACCATAGCCTCCTGGAGGGCGCCATACACCAGGCGGTGCCGGGCGACGGCATTCTTGCCGTCGAACGCCGCGGACACGACAACGGCTTCGTAGTGATCCCCACCACCAGTGTAATCGCGAATGTGCACCTGCGCGTCAGGTAGGGCCGCGACAATGCGGGACTGTATTTCATCGGCGGAAATAGGGGCCGGCATGGCTGTCAACCTCCACGCTTCACTCGGGATTCATGCGAGCGGTTATTTGTCATGACCCTGAGCAGTGCAGGCCATGCTATCTGAGTGTCTAGCGGTCTTGCAAGGTCGCTTCTGGGCGTCGTGATAAAAAAAGGGCACCCTGCAAGCGGTGCCCTGTATCGAGAGTGCAATCGTGCTCCCTGTCCTTTGCTCTCCCTGAGAGCTACACACGAGAGACTATTTTTTCTGCATCTCGGCTCCGCAGCACTTGAGCGAGCCATCGCCACCTTTGGTCACGATGACCTGCACACCGCAGCTTCCACACAGATACATTTTCCCGAGTTGGGTTGCCATACTGTTGCCTCCTGTTTTTCTCTTAGCGTCCGGTAAATCGAGGTTTCCGCTTGGCTAAGAAAGATTCCACGCCCTCGGCCCGATCCTGGGTTGTCTGGAGAAGGGCATACAAGTCTTCTTCCAACCGCACCCCCTGGTCGAGCGTCAGGTCCATTGCTTTGTATACCGCCTCTTTACCGAGTCGTAAAGCGACAGGGCCTTTCCCTAACAGACCGGACAGGACCTCGTCAACACGGGTCAAAAGATCGTCCGCGGCAATCACTTCGTTGACCAGTCCGATGCGATACGCCTCAGCGGCGTCAAGCTGTTTGCCGGTGAGGATGATCTCCAACGCCTTGGCCTGTCCGACTACACGCGGCAGGCGCTGCGTCCCTCCGCCAAAAGGAATCATCTGCTCGGTAACCTGGGGGAGGCTGAACCGGGCCGTCGAAACGGCCAGACGGAGGTCGCAGGCGAGGGCCAACTCCAGCCCGAGTCCGAACGCGTTGCCATTGAGAACCGCCAGCGTCGGTTTTGTGATGGCCGCAAGCGCCTCGACGCACTGGATGGAACCGAACTGCTCCCGAATTCTCTGCGCGGTGTTGGCCGTTTGTGTCAGGCCCTCACAAAAGCTGTGGACCGAGCCGGTCAGGACAGCGATTTCGACCGGCTCGGCCTCCTCGATGGCCTGGCAGACGGATGCTATCTCCTGATCCATCCTGGGCGTGAGCCGATTGCCCTGACCCGGACACGACAAGCGCAGCCAAGCCACTTTCCCTTGAATCTCATACACCAGATCGGACACACCCAAACCTTAACAGAAAGGGCGTCCAAAAGGACGCCCCTGCTTACTATTCGTACTGCGCTTTCAGCTCTTTCTTGAGGACTTTGCCTAACGGGTTCTTCGGCAACTCGTCCAGGAAATTGATCTCCCCTGGTTTCTTGAAGCTGGCCAGCCGTTCCTTACAGAAGTCGCCAACTTCGTCCGCGGTAGCTGTCTGGCCTGGCTTGAGGGCGACAAAGGCCACGATCTTTTGTCCCCAATCGACGTCAGGCACACCGATAATGGCCGCCTCGTCGACTGCCGGATGGGCGTGCAGGACCGCTTCGATTTCAGCCGGTGCAATGTTTTCACCGCCACGAATGATGATGTCGTCCTTGCGGCCAACCAGATAGACATAGCCGTCTTCGTCGATATAACCCATGTCGCGAGTATGCAGCCAGCCGTTTTCATCCAACAAGGCGGCGGTCGCGCTTTCCTGATTGGCGTAGCCCTTCATCACGCGCGGGGTGCGAATGACTACCTCGCCGATCTCATTGGCCGGCATCTCTTTATTATCGTCATCAAGAACCTGGACTTCCACGTCGGGCAGGGGTTTGCCGACCGAGGTCAGACGCTTCAGGTTGCGCTCGACTTCTTCCGGCGTGCCGTTCAGCTTATGGTCGTCCGGTCCGAGGACGGTCAGGGTCGAATTTGTTTCGGTCTGGCCAAAGGCATTCACAAAACCGGTCGAGTCCGGGAACATATCAATGGCCTTGCGAATGACGGGAAAGGCCATGGGAGCGCCGCCATAGGAGACGTTCTGCAAACTCGATAGATCATAGTTCGAGAACTCGGGGTGATCGATGAGCTGTTTCATCATCGTGGGCACGACAAAGGCGTGCGTCACTTGCTCGTTCTGAACGGCCGCCAGCCACTCCTTGGTATCGAACTGACGCAGGATGGCGATCTTTCGGCCGTTCCACAGCGCGGTCATGATGTTCATCGTGCCGGCAATATGATAGAGCGGCGCGCACAGCAGCGAGGTGCCGCGCGGGGTCCCGTCCGCCATCTCGACGGTGCCGATGACGTAGTTGGTGAATCCGCCGTAGGTCAGCATCACACCCTTGGGCAAAGACGTCGTGCCACTGGTATACATTAGGATGGACAGGTCGCCCTCATCGACTTCTGCCTCTTCGATGTCCGGCGAGCCCTGCTCAATAAAGTCGTCGTAGTGCAGCATATCGTCACGCCGCGTTTCGATCGTGACATATTTTTCCACGCAGTCGAGATTGGGCTTGAGGCTATTGACCAGGTCGATATAGCGATCGCCCACAAACAGCAGCTTGGTCTCCGCCGCGGTAATCATATATTCCAATTCCGGGGGCTTGGCCCGATAGTTCAGCGGCACAAAAGTCGCACCCAGCATCGCTGTGGCATAATAGGCCTCGATGTACTGATTGCAGTTTGTCTGCAAGATCGCCACACGATCACCCGCCTGAATTCCTTGGTCGCGCAAACTGCTGGCCAGCCGTTTGACCCGATCCAGCAGTGTTCCATAGGTCAACCGGTTACCTTCGAAAGCCAGGACCTCTTGGTCCGGAAACATCATGCCCGGAATACCGATGAACTGTGACGTATTCATGCCTGCTCCTTTACCAGTGCAAATAGATTTTGTTCCAGTCGTAAGCCATCGGATAAATTTAGGTCAGCGCCCTGTCGGACGGCCCGTTTTGCCAGCCTTACAACTGTTGGATTACAACGGGACAGTGTGTATGCCAGAGATTTGGCCTCAGTCAAGAGGGTAGCCAAGGGAACCACCTGATTTACCAGGCCAATCTGGAGGGCTTGGTCGGCCTTCAGTCGCTTTCCGGTGAATACCATGTCTAGGGCGCGCCCTAGCCCGATGGCACGGGGCGCGGTCTGCGTCCCGCCTACCCCAGGGATCATGCCCAGACCGGTTTCCGGTAGAAAAAAGACCGTATCGTCCGCGGCAATGCACAAATCACACAGCAGCGCCATTTCCATCCCGCCGCCGACGGTATAGCCGTGGACCGCTGCAATGGTCGGCTGAGGCAGCCGTAACAGCAGCCCCCAGTTATCCCGTTGCCAGCGCACTTCACGCGCCCGCACCGGAGAGGGCGCTGAACCGAACTCTGAAACATCTCCGCCGGTAGAGAAGGCCGGGCCTTCGCCGCGCAGGATCATGACCCGGACCTCAGGGTCGTCCCGGACGGCCTGAAGAATTTCGTGCAAATCGTCCCGCATCTCCACGTTATAGGCGTTGAGCATGTCAGGCCGGTTGAGGCTGACAACGGCGACACTGCCGTCTTTTTCGTACAGGACTGCGGGAGAAGGCATACATGTTCTTTAAAGAGTAAACGTGTCCTCCAATATAGCATGAGATGCTGGACACGTTTACTCTTTATGCCGAATAGACAATCTGGCCGTCAATGATTGTTGTCTGGACGTTTACCCGGCTGAGCGCTTCAGCCGGGAGCCCCGTCAGGTCGCCGTCGAGGATAACCACATCCGCACGCATACCAGGGCTGATGCTGCCGGTCTGATCTTCCTCAAACCCGACCCAGGCTCCTGCTTGAGTGAAAAGACTGAGCGCTTCAAGACAGGACAAACGTTCGGCGGGATTGAGAACCATTCCAGTGTGGGACTGGCGCGTAACGGCAGCCTGAATCGCCACCAATGGGGCCTGTGGGGCGATCGGACAATCTGAGCTGCCGACAACGGAAATGTTGTGATCCCGGAGGCTTTTTGCCCGGTACAGCCAATCGTGCACATCTGTATCAACTTCTGCTGCATATTTATCGCCATAAAAATGCAGAAAGCCCGGCTGCATCACCACCGCACAGCCTGTCTCGGCCAGGGTGTCGAGAAACGGTGGAGGACAGAGCGTGCAGTGTTCAATCCGATGACGATGATCGTGGCGAGGCAACCGTTCTAGCGCCTGCTGAATCGCTTCGAGGGCCGCGCAGACGGGGACTTCTTCAACCGCATGGATGGCGACCTGAAACCCGTGGCGATGCACCTGCCAGACCATTTCAGCCAGGTCGTCCGGCGCGGGATACAACTCGCCTCCGCTTTCATGCAGCATGATTTTAATACTGCCAAGCCGAACTTGGCCGGACCGGTCAAAGGCGGTGAGGCCAGCCTCTCGCACCTGAGAGAACGCCTCAGCCCCGACCATAACGGTTGCATGGGGACGTATGACGCCGTTGGCTCGTAAGGCGGCGAAGCGTCCGAGAGCCTCAAGCGTATTGCCGGCGCTGGCGTCGTGAAACGAACAGACCCCGTTTCTGAGTAATTCGTTGTTGACCTGTTGTAATCCGGCCTGAAATTCCTGTGCCGGGAGCGGAGGTATGACAGGTCGTAGAAACGACTCCAATTCGTAGACCACGCCCGTTGGTTCTCCACTGGCGTCGCGTTCGACGTTTCCGCCCTTTGGAGGGGTGAATTGGGCGTGGATGCCGGTTTGCCGGAGCGCTTCGCCATTCAGAACGGCAGCATGGCCGGTCCGATGACGCAGGATGATAGGCTGCTCGGTCGAGATGGCGTCAAGGTCGTGTCGATTCGGAGGGCGTTTCTCGTGGAGAAAGAATTCGTCATAGCCATAGCCGCGCAGCCAGTCTTGCGAGCCGAGGGTCTCCAGGCGTGCCTGGAGTTGAGACTGGATTTCGGCAATTGATCGGGCTGCACTCAGGTCTGCACCGCAGTAGCGGCTCGTCCAGGCAAAGAGATGCAGGTGAGGGTCGATGAAGCCTGGAAGTACCGTTCTCCCGGTGCACGGTAAGGCCTGTGTTTTCGGCGAGACAAAGGGGCGCAGTTCCTCCTCGGTGCCAATCGCGAGGATTTTTCCTGCCGCAATAGCAATGGCCTGGGCTTCAGGCCGGTTTGGGTCAAAGGTGAGAACATGCCCACCATAGAGCAGCAGGTCAGCCGTGTGGGGTGCGGAAGACATAGCCCCCGGAAAAGGAAAGAGCGAGGTTTCCCTCGCTCCTCACTGTTAGGTGTACAGTTTGCAACAGACCGGTATCAGTCAGACGATGGAAGCGGCTTGGCTTCCTTGAGCGGCATTTCTTTATCGCAGCAGTTGAGTGCACCGTCGCCCGGCTTGTTGCAGAGTACCTCAGTCCCGCACTCTTCACACATATAGCGTTTACCCAGTTGTGCCATTGATCCCTCCTGTCGTGATATGCCTCTACGAGTAATATCTACTGTAGAAACGGTAACTTGATCACTTCGGCTATCATGTCCATATCCGGCCTGTCAATCCGCAGCCGGGTGCCCGGCTCGCCATGTTCGCGCCGGACATAGCCCAGGGCAATCGACCGGCCCAGCGTTGGGGAGGTTGTGACGCTGGTCAGCCAGCCGACTTCTTTGTCGTCCTTCACCAGTCGGTCGCCTCGTGTCGGCAAGGCAGCCTGCGCCTCATTTTGCAGCAGAAACCCGCTGAGTTGACGATTCATACGCCCGCGTGCAGAAGCCCGCTCAACGACTTCTTGGCCCAGATAGCAGCCTTTATTAAAACTAATGGCTTGGTCGAGGCCAACCTCCAGCACGATTCTGTCCTCGTCCATATCGAGGCCATACCACGGAATGCCGGCCTCAACCCGCAGTATATTCAGCGCAGTGTGGCCGACGGGAAGCAGCCCGTCGAGTTGAGCGAGGGCCTGCCAGACGACGGGTGCCCGGTCGCCGGGAACGTGGAACTCATAGCCACCCTTACCGGTCTGGTCGGAGCGAATCACGCGGACCTGGACATCTGCAATCGTTGTGTCCCGATGCTGTAATTTTCGCTCCGGCAAGGAAGAGAGACCGGCTGTCACCAGGACCTGTGCCGCAGTCGGGCCTTGGACCGCAATGGTCACCTGATGGGCGCTCAGGTCTTCGATCTCCACATCGTCGGCAATGATAAAACGGTCGAGGGCTCCAACCGTCTTCTCCTTGATACGGGTATCAAGGTCGAGGAGAATTGCCGACTCTTCGGCATAGACACGCAAGTCCGCCACAATCCGTCCCTGCTCCGTCAGCAGCGTCGCTGGACAGCCATCGCCGGGCCGCAGGGCTTTGACATCGTTGGACAGCATGCCCTGCAGGAAATCGCTGCGATCTTCTCCCGTGAATTTCACCTGGGTGCGAAAGGACAGGTCAATCAGCCCCACCTTTTCACAGACGGCTGCGTATTCGTCTTGCGGGTTGGTGAAGGAGTTCGGCAGTTCAACGCCGCGATCATCTGTGAGCGATGCGCCCTGGCTTTCAAGCCAGGCAGAGAGAGCGCTTTTCATAGTAAGTAGGCTATAGCAAAGAGGGATTTGCGAGGAAAGGTTGGAAACGACCCCTCACGCCGCCGTATTCAGCCGCCGCAAATTCCGCACAGCCCGGATGCGTTCCTGGGCCAGAGTAACGGCCAGACGATGGGGTGGGCCGTCTCGCTGCTTGGCTTGGGCAAAAAGCGTTTTCAGGGTGGAGTAAATCTGCTCGGTTTTGGCCTTGGCCCGCTCGCGACGATAGCCACCGGGACCCAACTCGTCCGCGACGTTAATCAGTCCACCGGCGTTAATCGCAAAGTCCGGCGCATACAGAATGCCGCGCGCGTGAAGCGCATCCCCGTCAGCCTCGGTGAGTAACTGATTGTTAGCCCCACCGCCGATAATCCGGCACTGGAGTTGGGGGATCGTCTCCGTATTGAAAATGCCACCCGCGGCGCAGGGGGCGAGGATGTCACACTGCTGAGTCAGAATATCGGTCGGATCGACAATCGCGGCGCTGAGCTCGGTTCGGGCTTTGTCGGCCCGGGCTGCATCCACATCCGCGACTATCAGCCGCACTCCGGCTTGGTGGAGGTATTGGGCCAGGGAGTAGCCGACTTTCCCCAGACCGGGCAGGGCTACGGTCAAGCCCTGGAATTCGGCCTTGCCGTCCGTTTCTTCAAGACACGCCCGCAGGCCACAGAAGATGCCCCAGGCCGTCATGGGGGAGGGGTCTCCGCCTCCGCCAAATGCTTCCGCTCGTCCGACCCCGAACCGACTCTCTGCCCGGACGTGTTCAATGTCTGCGGTCGTCGTACCCATGTCTTCGGTTGGAATATAACGGCCCGCCAAAGACTCTATGGCGCGGCCCAGCGCACGAAACACTATCTCTCTTTTGGGAGGTGTCTCAGGGGAAACGACAACTGCCTTACCGCCGCCATACTCCAGACCGGCCAGGGAGGCTTTATAGGTCATGGCCTGGGAGAGGCGCAGGACATCGGTTACCGCGTCATCCTCACTGGCATATGCCCGCATACGGATGCCACCCAAAGCGGGTCCTAAGGTTGTATCGTGGATGGCAATCAGGGCGGTGAGGCCAGCGTTGCGGTCCGTGCAGAAGACCACCTGTTCGTGGTCTTCTGCCTGCATGCGTTCAAAGAGCGCCATACGGGCTGCTTCATACAGCGACTAAGACATCGTCGCCGTCCACTTTGACTTCATATGTGTCTTGTTTTTCGTCCGGGTCTTCACTGTTTTCTCCGGTCGTGACATCGAAATCCCAGGCGTGCCACGGGCAGGTGACCATATTGCCGTCCAACTCGCCCTCGCCCAATGGACCGCCCTGGTGCGGGCACACATTGTCCAGGGCGTAGAAGGTGCCATCGACATTGAAGATGGCTACCTGTTGATCGTTGACCTCAAAACACCGACCTTCGCCTTCGGGGATGTCACCTGTTGAGGCCACTTTGACAAAATCGGCCATGCTGTCCTCCTGCATCTAAAATATCGGCGAATTAAACAAATTCCTCTACAGACCGCAAGGTTAGTACTGAGCGGCTCGGGCACAAAAAAGCCCCTGAGTCGTCCTCATGGTCTGACTCAGGGGCTGTCAGCCAGGAGCAGGATTTTTTAGCCGCCGTAGAAGACCTTGTCTCCCAGGTCAGCCATGTGCAGCGTCGCCAGGTCTGCGCGTCCTTCGGGTTGCTTCTGGACAGCCGCATTCACCACTTTTCCAATAAAAATGGAATGGTCGCCGTTCTCGACCGTTTGCTCCAACGAGCACTCTACATAAGCCGGGACGCTTTCAAGCACCGGCGCGCCGGTACTGCCTGCGCTGTATGCCTCCCCGTTGATTGTGTCGCCGTCTTTTTCAACGGGTTTGAAAAAGGCAAAGGCCGGGCCCTGCTGTCCCTTGCCCAGGATGTTGAGGGCAAACGAGCCGGCTTTTTTGATGACATCGTGTGCGCTGGCGTCGGCCTTGACGCCAACCACGACCAGCGGTGGCTCAAAGGCGGTCTGGGTCACCCAGTTCACGGTTGCCGCGGCGATCTCGCCGTCTTTTTCCGCGGTCAGCACATACAGGCCGTAGGGGATCATGCGGAGAGCTGTTTTCTTGGCATCTGCATCCATCGGTCTTTCTCCCTTTCCTGAAAAATTGTCTCTGCGTTGTATCTGCCCCATCCAGCGCGTTCAAGTCCGGCCCGTTTTCGTCATTGCGCTGGCCGGGCCGACTACTCTCTCCAAGGATTCATCAAACAAGAGTTTTACGAATCAACCTCCACCATCCAGCCGTGGCGGTCGGGCTTCAGGCCGCGCTGGATGGCGGACAACTCGTTAAACAGGCGTTGGGACAGCGGGCCGACCTGGCCGTCATTGATGACAATACGCTCGTCTTTATACGACAGCTCGCTGACCGGCGAGATAACGGCTGCGGTTCCGGCACCAAACACCTCGCGCAGCAGTCCGTTCCGCGCTGCGGTCAGGACTTCGGTGATGGTAATAGGTCGCTCTGCCACCCGCATCCCAAAGTCCTGGGCGAGTTGGAGTACGGAGGCGCGGGTCACGCCTTCGAGGATAGTCCCGGTGACTGGTGGGGTGACGAGCTCATCGCCGAGCACAAAGGCGATATTCATGGAGCCGACTTCTTCGATGTACTGCTGTTCGACACCGTCGAGCCACAACACTTGGGCAAAACCGTCTTTATGGGCTTCTTCGCCGGCGAATAAACTACCGGCATAATTCCCCGCCGTTTTCGCGGCCCCGGTTCCACCTCGCACGGCCCGCACATAACGGTCTTCCACCCGGATACGGAGCGGTTTGAAGCCTTCTGCATAATAGGCGGCGACCGGCGAAAGAATAATAAAGAACTGGTAGGTGTGAGATGGCCGCACCCGCAGGTCGGGGTCGCAGGCAAAGGCAACCGGTCGGATATACAAAGAGGTGCCGGGCGCATGCGGCACCCAGTCCTGGTCCAGTTTCACCAACTGCTTGAGTGCCGAGAGAAAGAGTTCCGGGTCAATCGGTGGGATACACAGCCGGACGGCAGAGCGATTAAAACGGGCGATATTGCGATCTGGCCGAAAGAGCAGAATTGTGTCGTCCGGCGAACGATATGCCTTGAGGCCTTCAAAGATGGCTTGGGCATAGTGCAGACCGACGGTGGCCGGCTCTAGCGAAAGCGGCCCGTACGGCACGATACGCGGGTTGGACCAGCCTGTATCGGCCACACCGTCCAGAAGAAACATATGATCCGTAAAGATTTGACCAAACCCGAGTTCGTCATCGGGCGGTTTGGGTTTGGGCTGCTGAATGCGCGTGATGGGGATGTTCATGACTGTTGACGCTCCTTGTAGGAGGTCAGAGTGTAACAGAGATGAGAGGGCTATCGAACCAGGCTCGCGCATTGACTTCGGCTTGCTCGACAGGCTAGGGTCGGTGCCTGTTTGACACCGAGACCAAGGAGGAAGCATGGCTCGTATTCCCTATCCCAATCTTGAAGATTTACCGGAGAAGGTCCGCGTCTCGGCGGAAAAGCTCCCGCCGCTCAATATCATGAAGATGTTTCTGAACGCGCCGACGAATGCCATACCGCTACTCGTTTTTGGCCAGTCCATTCTGACGAAACAGGAGTTGGACGACCATCTGCGTGAGTTGGCCATCCTGCGGGTGGCGCATCTGACCGGGGCCAACTATGAGTGGACCCAGCATGTGCCCCTCGCCAAAGAGACGGGCGTTACGGACGCTCAGGTAGAGGCTCTTCCTCAGGGAGCCGCCTCGGACGCTTTTAACGAGGTGGAAAAGCGTGTGATCCGTTTTACCGATGAGGTCACGCAGGATGTCAAAGCGTCGGCCGAGACGTTCGCGGCGTTGGAGAAAGATTTGGGGCCGCGGCAGATGGTCGAGTTGACCTTGGCCATTGGTTTCTACGGCATGGTGGCACGGGTTATGGAATCGTTCGAGGTCGAGTTGGAGCCCACGGCCGGGACATATTCGATCGATCAGCTCCGGCGCTGAGCTCAGTCGGCGGGGTAAATCCGGGGGACCTTCCAGCGCTCGAAGAAACCAACCTTGGGTTTGTCCTCTGCCTTGAGGTCTGCAACATGGGTATCGATATCCCGGTACAGCCGGGCAACATCAATCCCGTGTGAGGTGGGACGAAAGTCTTCAAGCCGCATGAGGGCTTGGGTCAACAGATTAATCGCGCCCTGCGAGCCGCCCCGGTTGAAACGCATATGGAGGCCCGTGGCCAAGCGAATCAAGGCTTCGTAAAATGTTTTGTCCGTGGCGTCGGCCTCCTGCCAAACCTCTTCGAGTACCTGGTGGCTGTCAAAGTATTCCCGACGGTTAAAAAGCCGAACGGCCTCCTTGAGCTTTGGATGCATCACGATTATGACAAGAGAGGAATTTTGAAAGTGAGGATTATCCTATGCCGCTACGTACGGTTGAGCAATACAAAGACAGCTTGAAAGACGACCGGCAGGTCTATTTTCGAGGCCAGCGCATCCCTGATGTAAGCGGGCATCCGCTCATTCAAACCGCCGTCGATCATGAGGCGACCGACTATCGGCTCATGCACGACCCGCAGTACCGGGAGCTGGCCGTGGTCCGTAACCCCGAGACCGGCGAGGATATGAGCCGCTATTTTCTGCCGCCCCAGAACGCTGAACAACTGCTCAAACGGAGTGAGCTGATCGAAACCGCCTGCCGGGAAGGCGGGACGCTGGTCGTGCTGGCGAAAGTAGTCGGCAGTGATGCGCTATTTGGCCTGTTGCGGATCTCTCAGAAAATAGATGAAGCCTGCGGAACCTCCTACTACCAACGGGTCAAAGCCTTTTATGATTACTGCTGCACAGAAGATGTTAGCTTTGCCCTGGCCCAGACCGACACCAAGGGCGACCGCGCCTTGCGTCCCTCGGAACAGGAAGACCCGGATTCGTATCTGCGCATTGTCGAAGAGCGGGACGACGGTATTGTGGTGCGTGGGGCCAAGGTCCACACCTCAAATACCACCCACGCCAACGAGATGATCGTCCTGCCCACACGAGCCATGGGAGAAGAGGACAAGGATTACGCGGTCTCCTTTGCCATCCCGCTGGATACTCCAGGGCTCAAGCTGCTGATGAGTGGCTACGGCTCGTACACCCAGCGCAACAGCTTCGATCATCCGGTCAGCTCGGGCGTGAAAATGACCGAAACGCTAACCATCTTTGATGATGTATTTGTGCCCAACGAGCGGATTTTCTTACAGGGCGAATGGCAGTTTGCCGGTCCTTTGGCTTTGTCATTTGTTGAGTATCATCGCCTGACCGCGATCTCCTATAAATTACCTTTCCTTGATCTCTTAGCCGGCGCCGGGCGTCTGATGGCCGAATACAATGGCATTGAAAGAGCCGCCCATGTCAAAGAAAAACTGTTCTGGCTGGCCAGCTATGCCGAAACCACCCGCTCGCTGACCCATATGGCGTGTATGAAGGCACGCGAGACCGACTTCGACATGGTCATCCCCGACCCTCCGACCGTGAATATTGCCAAGCATCATTTTGCGGCCGATTTCCACCAAGCTCTGTCGCACGTCCAGGACTTGGCCGGCGGTATTCTGGTGACCGCTCCGGCGGTAGAAGACCTGCGGAGCGAAGAGACCGGACCGCTGATTGAGAAATATCTAAAGGGTAAGAAGGGCACGTCGGGTAAAGAACGGCTCCAGGTGATCAACCTGATTCAGGACATCACCACCTCGGACTTTGGGGGTTATAACGCGGTGCTGGCTTTGCACGCCGAAGGCTCCATGGAAGCTGAAAAGATGCAGCTTTACCGTGAGTACGACTGGCAGCGGGTGCGCGACTACGCCAGCAAAATGGCGCGGATTGGTAAGGAATAATGCCTGCCTCTTCCCGATATTAGGTCGAGACCATAGCAGGGGTGGCTGGTGAGCCGCCCCATTTTTGTTTGACCAGTAGCCGCAGTGATCCCATAGCACACAGGAGGGCCGCCCATGCCATATGAAACATTGCTCTACGAAAAGCAGGACAGTATCGCGACCGTCACGATTAATCGTCCCGAGAAGCGCAACGCGTGGACCACCTAGGTGTCGGAAGAGATTATCGATGTCTTTGGTACGATGGAAGACGACCCGGAAGTCTTGGTCACCATCCTGACCGGGACCGGGGACAAGGCGTTTTCTGCCGGTGCAGATTTGGGCAACGCCAAGACCCACAAGGTCACCACCGTTGGCGCGCACTTGGCTTCTGTCTCGCCAAAAGGCTTCCCCGTATTCAATGCAGTCGCTGATTATCCCAAACCCGTGGTTGCTGCGATTAACGGCTTTGCCGTTGGGATCGGCTGTCTGATTACGCTGTGCTGCGATATTCTGCTCGCTTCGGACAACGCCGAACTCGGCTTGCCCCAGGTCCCGCTCGGTATTCTGCCGGCCTATGGCGGAGCGGTTCGACTCGCGCGCTATGTCGGACGTGGAAAAGCGATGGAAATGGTGCTGCTTGGAGAACGTATTCACGCGCAAGAAGCCTACCGGGTCGGGTTGGTCAATAAGGTCGTGCCGCTCCCGGAACTCAGGCCCTTGGCGCAAGACTACGCCCGCCGGCTCGCCACCCTGCCGCCTCTTGCGGTGCGCATGGCCAAAGAGTCGCTGAATAAAGGACTCGATATCGCCTCGCTCAAAGAGGCAGCTCAGACCGACATCTATCGGTTCATGCTGCTCGGTCAGACTGAAGATAGTCACGAGGCCCATAAAGCTTGGCGAGAGCGGAGAAAACCCGTATTCAAAGGACAATAACAGTGACTGAAGGAGGGGAATATGAATCGGTACGGAGAAAACACACAGCCACAGGCCGCGGCCGGCTGGCAGTTGGCGCGGCTATCGTCGCCCAGCGGATTGTTCGGGGCGAACGGGATGCGCATGGGCTCGGACGGGAAACTCTACGTGGTCCAGGCGTTTGGCAGCCAGGTGAGCGCGGTCGATACTGGTAGCGGCGCGTGTGAAACGATTTCGCCGGTTGGGGGGCCGATTGTGGCGCCGGATGACATCGCCTTTGATTCGCACGATGTCATGTATGTGACCGAGGTGATGAGCGCGCGGGTCAGCGCACGCACACCCAGCGGTGAAGTCCGGGTCATCGCGGATAATGTACCCGCGGCAAACGGCATCACCGCCCATCAGGACCGCTTGTTCATGGACGAGTGCCGGCCCGGCGGACGCCTGTTTGAGCTGTATCCGGACGGTCGAGAGCCGCGGGTAATAGCCGAGAACCTGCCGCTGCCCAATGCGCTCTCGGTTGGGCCTGATGGCAAGCTGTATTTCCCGCAGATCGCAGCAGGTGAAATCTGGCGTTGCCCGCTCGAAGGTGGAGCACCTGAGCGCTTCATGTCTGGCTTTGCCGTTCCGACCGCAGTCAAGTTTGACCAGAACGGCCTGCTGACAACAACCCAGGCCGCCAGCGGGGAGGTGACAAGGATCGATATCCAAAGCGGAGAAAAGACCGTTGTCGCCAATGTCCGCCCAGGGATCGACAATCTGGCCTTTGCGGATGACAACCGACTCTTTATTTCCCACTTTGTGGACGGTGGGGTGGCCGAGATTCTGGCAGACGGAACCGAGCGCATCCTGGTGCCTGCGGGTTTGCTCGGTCCGTTCGGTATCACCGTGACCGGTGACGGCACTGTTTATGCGGCCGATGGCATGAGTATGATATCCGTCAGCCGGGACGGGCAGGTCAGCCGCCCGACGATGTTTACCCAGGAGGGCTACCCCGGTTTTATCCGCGGTATTGCCGCCGGTCCGGATAACAATGTGTATGTGACGACCTCAGCCGGCGAAGTCGTCTTGTATAATTTCGGCACGCGTGAATCGCAGATTCTGGTCGGCGAACTCAACGAACTCTACAGCCTGGCGCCGGTCCAGGACGGGGCGGTTGTGGTCGCAGAGGGCGGCGAGGGACGCCTGCTCAAGGTGACCTCGGACGGCAACGTCACCGTCTTAGCCCGTGGTCTTGGCCGACCGAATGGCGTGGTCGTGGCCGATGACGGCTCGTGCTATGTCAGCGAGCCCGACAAAGGCCAGGTGTCGCATGTGAATGGTGGCAGCTCAGCCGTGGTCGAGGGCTTGTCGTCGCCCCAGGGCCTCGGCCTGCTTGGCGATCAGCTCCTGATTGTTGATACAGGCAGCAAAGAACTCATCGCGGTGTCGCTTGGCACAAAACAGCAACAGACGATTGCTTCCGGCCTGCCGGTCGGTGCCCAGCCTGGGGTGACACCGCAAATCCTCATGGGGATTGCCGGTCTGATCCAGGGACCGCTCACGCCATTCTCCGGCTTGGCCGTAGGTGGAGACGGGACGGTCTATATTGCCGCCGACGGCGAGGGGAGCGTACTGACGCTGAAGCGGGCCTAGACGTGGGTGAGGGGCGGCTGAGGCCGTCCCTGCCTGAGGCCGCGCTTAGGGGACTTCCAGAATAATCTTGCCGAAATTCTTATTGTCCTCCATGTATTGGTGCGCCTCGGCTGCCTGCTCCAAGGGAAAGCGGCAATCAATAATGGGCTTGATTCTGCCTGCGGTTAAAAGCGGCAGCCAGTTCGTCTGAAAACGACGGGTGATATCGATCTTATCCTCCAGGGTGCGAGTGCGCAGCACGGAGCCGAACACCTGGAGGCGTTTTCTCAGAATCAACCCCAGATTCGTCTCTACCTTGACTCCGCCCATTACACCGACGAGAACCAGACGGCCGCCAAGCGTGAGGCTTTTGAGGTTTTTGTCCCAATACGCCGCGCCAATAAAATCCTCTATGACATCAACGCCTTTTTCATCGGTGGTGTGTTGCACCCACTCGGCGAAGTCCTGCTCTTTGTAGTTGCAGCCGGCGGTCGCCCCGAGGTCCACACAGCGTTGAATCTTTTCGGCCGAGCCGGCTGTGACCAGTACGGTTGCGCCAGTCTCGCGGGCCATCTGAATGCCGGCCGTTCCCACTCCGCTCGCCCCGGCGTGGATCAGAATGGTTTCACCCCGCTTCAGGCCGGCCAGGGTAAACATCGTTTCCTGAGCGGTGAAATACACCTCCGGCACGGCTGCAGCCTGGGCGAAGCTCCAACCCTCGGGAATCGGCATGGCCATGCGGGCATCAATGACCGCCTTTTCCGCATAGCCGCCCCCGCCGACCAAGCCGAAGACACGCTCGCCCACGGCAATCGTGGTCACTGCCGAGCCCACGGCTTCCACTTCTCCGGCAAGTTCGAGCCCGAGGATAGCGGACTCGCCCGGCGGCGGTGGGTATTGGCCCTGGCGCTGGAGCGTATCCGCCCGGTTGAGCGCGGTTGCACGCACCCGCACAAGAATCTGTTCAGGGCTGGGTATCGGATCAGGGACGGTATCCAGCTTGAGCACGTCCGGGCCGCCCGGCGCTGTGATGGTAATGGCTTGCATACGGGCTATTCCTTGTTCTGTCCCCTCCTTGGAGAGGTGGCCGTAGGCCGAGGTGGGTTCCTGAATCGTCTGCAACCCACCATGTCATCGCTTGGTTACTTGCCTGTAAACCGGGCCTTGCGTTTCTCGACAAAGGCCGTAATTCCCTCCGCGAAATCGGGCGTTCCCATCGACAGGGTGATCGAGCGGGCTTCGCTGTGCAGTTGTTCGTGTAAGGAGTTGCCGAGGCTTTGATTGAGCAGCAGTTTGGTCCGTCCAAAGGCGGCGGTCGGACCCTGGGCCAATTCTTCAGCTAGCTTTTTCGCCTCAGCCATCACTTGGTCGGGCTCGACCACGGCAGTCAGTAGCCCCAGGTTCAACGCCTCTTCGGCCGGAACAGGTTTGTTACGCAAAAACATTTCGGTCGCCTTGGCCAAGCCAACGTGACGCGGCAGGAAAAAAGTTGAGCTGGAGTCTGGGCTGGCACCGATGCCCAGAAAAGCGGTGACAAGATTGACCTGAGGTGAGGCAATACGGAAATCGCAGGCGAGTGCCAAACCGAACCCGCCGCCTGCGGCCACGCCGTTGAGCGCGGCAATGACAGGTTTGGGAATTTCGCGAATCATGGCAATGGCCGCGTGCAGGACAGGCATCATTTTCTCCAGGCTCGGAATAATATTCTGCTGTGCCAGCGCTCCGACAAAGAACTTGATATCGCCGCCCCCGCTAAACGCCCGGCCATTCCCGGTGAGAATCACCGCCCGCACCTCGTCGTCATCCCAGCATTCCATCAGGGCTTTGCGCAGGCCTGCTGAGAGTTCATTGTTCATTACGTTAAACTGGGCTGGACGGTTGAGGGTAATAGTTGCAATACTGCCTTCACGACTCCAATAGACGGCTTCTTCCATCGCGTTCTCCTCTTTCTTCTTTGTTTCTTGCTCTCTTGTTCCTGCCTTGCTTGACGTATTGCCAGGGGTCCACGAATATGCTGACTTCGTACGCGGGTATTTCCATATCAGACCCACCCGCAGCAACAAAAGGGAGGTGACACTCATGCCTATTGTGCAAATAACCCCACCAGAGGCTCACCAGACACTGAGCCAGGACGCCGCCGTCGTCTATCTGGATGTCCGCACCGAGGCGGAATTCCAGGCCGGCCACCCCGAGCGCGCCATCAACATTCCCGTAGTCTTTTTTGATCAATCCGCTGGCCGTCCGGTTCCGAACCCACACTTCTTAGCCGTTGTCGAAGCGACCATACCCAAAGAGTCCACTGTCGTGGTCGGCTGTCAGGCCGGCGGTCGTTCGCAACGCGCCGCCGAGATCATGCAACAGGCCGGGTATACGCAGGTCTCGAATATGATGGGCGGCTTTGGCGGAGGACAAGACCAGCAGGGCCAAGCCGTCGCCGGTTGGCAGGAAGCTGGCCTGCCGGTGAATACCGACAATGGAGACGGGGTAAGTTATGCGTCTTTAGCCCAGAAGGCCGGGGTGGGGGGATAGTCCTCGAAAAGCCAGCCAACCACGTCGGCTGGCTTTTCCTTGACAGCGGACGATAAGGCCCGTCCTACGACGCCAAACACTCCTGAACCGCCGCGTCAATAAAATCGTTATCCTCCGGATTCATACCAATTCCCGCCAAATGTCCCCAAATCGACGGGATCGGTCGATACACGGCGTTCGGCATGCAGTCTGTCTCCGCTTGGCTGTCTTCCGGTGGAAAGTAGAGATCGGTATGACCCGGCATAATCATGGCCTTGGCAGAAACTGTGGCCAGCGCCTTTCGCCAGTCTCCGTCAAATCCCGGCGAGTCACCGACATTATGATCCTGCCACGTCTTTGCCTGGGCCAGCAGATTATTCGCGTCACACTGGAGAAAAAAGTTCTCCCAAAAATAGACCAGGAAATCTTCGACGCTCGGATGGCCGAGCTGCTTGTACAGCTCTTCGCGATACCAGGCCTGCGACAGACCCCAGCCGGCATACACCCGGGCCATGGCGCGCACACCCGTGGCTGGCGGTTGGGCGTAATGGCCGTGGTTCCAGGCCGCGTCCGCACGGAGCGCGGAAGTAAAGCCTTCGATAAAGACATGGGTATGCGGAGTGGTCCGCGCCGCACCGCACCACGGTGCAATCCGCTCGACCATATCCGGATGACTGACCGCCCACTGAAAGCACTGCTGCGCGCCCATCGAGTAGCCGGAGACCAGGGCGAGTGACTCAATGCCAAGGCTCTGAACAAGCGCGTGCTGTGCCCGTACATTGTCGCGGATAGTCGTTGCCGGAAAATGCGGGCCATTCATGGGAATGGGTGTCGTGCTGGGAGAGGAAGACAGCCCGTTGGTGAACATATTGACGCCGATCACACAATATTTGGTTGGGTCGAAACACTTGCCTTCCCGGATCAAAAACTCATAGCCGGTATGATCGCCGGAATACCACGAGCACAGCAGGATGGCGTTATCTTTGCGGCTGTTGAGTTCGCCATAGACCTGATAGGCGAGCTGTGCCTTGCGCAGAATGAGGCCACATTCGAGCGAAAAATCCCCTAACGAAAAAGTCTTATGCTCTGGCATGTCGAGTCCTCCTTTATAGGTGTGTCCATCATTGCCTATGATGTCGCACGTTGCAGTCGATCAATCCATGCTTCAATCACCTGGAGTCGGAAGTCAAGGCTAAGCTCAAAGGTGGAGTTTCATGATCCCAATTACTTTCGACCTACATGAAGAATCGGAATTGGTACGGCGTAGCTCCTAGGTTCGGTATGCGTTTGACAACTCTCGCCAATACCTTCGCGTAAGCCAGGGTGACCGGCAGAGGGTCATAGAGCGAGTCGTTATTCCAGTTCATCTTGGAAAGCCCGAGTATGGCGCGGGCTGTATCATCCCAGGTGCCGTGGCCAGCATGGCGGACGAGGCGAATGGGGCGAGGCGTACTGCGGCTGCCTTGAAAGAAGGAACGTCGCGCGACACCCTTCACGTCACCATGAGTCCACAGCAAAGCCTCCCGGGGTCCAAGCCCAACAACGGTTCCACGCGGAACCGGGAAATTGGCCGGTCTCCCCTTCCTGTCGTTCGGGTTCTGGTCTATGCGGACGCCTCGCCAGCCGACATTTTCGACAACTTGGACAAGGTCAACGGCTTCGCATAGGTGCAGGGCTTCCATACAACCGTCAACTTCATCAGGTTTGAATTCCGTGGTCTTGTGAACCATCACGCGACGTGGCGACCGACCGGCATGACGACGACGATACAGATCCATTGATCGTGTCATCACACGGAACATCTCGGTTCGGGAGAGGAAGGGGTTATCGCGCTGCATTTCGATTTCTTGAGTGTCGTAAGCCACGAATTCGAGGCCTGCCCCATCTGCATCGAACACTTGGCTACAACACGTTACGAAGCGTGGTCTGTCCGAGTCGGCGGGACGTACGGCATAGGAGATGCCGATATAGGCCGTTTCTGGATCAGCCTCGGCTAGTTTCCACGGGACTCCACCTGCTTTGGCATACAGCGCTAATCCGATGCGCCACATGACGCTGGCTTTGCAGTGATAGGCGATAGCACTGTCTTCTCGCACTAATTGGATAGGCACTCCCCGAGCAGCCGTATATGCCTTCAAATGATCATGCAGGTCGAAGTCGTCGTTGGGTCCGCCAACAAAACCAGACTCCCACCGTATGGGAATGTAGACAAATAGAACGTCAAAGTCGCTTCGACGCGCTTCAAGACGCTGAATGGCTCTCACTAAGTATTCCGCAATCGTAACGTGCGGCTGAGGAGATTTTTGTAAGTTTGTATCAAGCTGATGGTCGACCTCCTCGTGGCAACCTTTACCGGCGGCGCTCATATGCAAACCGAAGACACGTTGGAAACCCGGCCATCGAGGGAGATAATCCCTGCGCTCTCTTGGATTGAAAGCCGAGTTCAGGTTTCTCATGAAGTCATAGAGGCGCTGACTCTCGCCGTGTGGTGCAAGGGTGGCTACACGGATGGGGTCGGGAACGAATCCTGCTGAATATGGCCCGTATTCCAGTAACCCGCGTAGCGGATGTCGCTCTCGGTCCGAGGAGCGGTTGGGATGAAAAGCCAACATGGGCTCTGGGAGCCATATATGAGAGGAGATCTGGGAGGTCACGACACTATCCTAGTGGAGAAACAGGTAACCGGTGAGATTTGAAAAACAGCGTCGACACCATATCCTGTGTTTAATGCACATATCTCCTGTTCATCTTGAGATAAGTGACGTGCCCAGAAGTCGATCAGATCGTTGAGCACATGATTATATCGTCCGATAGTCCGCTCACGGGCAAAATCGGTCGCCGCTCCCTTGTTGGCGTCGGTAATGCCTTCAAATACCGTACAGGGTTCGATGAGTAGCCAAAGGCGGTCATTGGCCCAATCCAATCGAGCGGTGATGCCTTCCCACCACTGGAGATCGGGGTTACCGTTGACGACGCCTGTCAGTATCCCAACCAAGTCCCGCAAGTGGCTCCAGATTGCATCTTTCGGGTCTGCGGGCACGAAGCGTCGGTGACCTATGATGTTCAGACCACCGTGTCGACTAATCGCGCGATTGAGGGCTTCGCCTAAGAGTCCGCGTTCCGTAGATTCATATCTTTGACGCTTAACGTCGAATGCGTGAAGGTCGAATTCAGTGACGCCATAGGAGTCGAAAACATTTCGCAAGTCAGAGTCTGCCCCAAAGGCCAATACGCCAACTTGAGAACGAACAGCAAGAACGTCCGCGCTGGATTTCTGTATGGCTTCACGTACTTCGGCTGTGCCACCGATATCGCAAACTAGCCGGCGGCACTGAGTCGGTGCATTGATGACAGGCAAGGCGTTGAACCGTACGACGGGCCAACCGCGGCGAACAGTCCTCTGAAGGGGCACTGGGCTCCAAGGCCGGCGTTGCGACGCGAACTGGTTGAGCGCGGTCTCGTCGATATCTTTAGTGAGGCGAACTAAGTCACGCAGGGTCTCGTCGAAGTTCTCGATAGGCACCAATGCTGCTTCAATGTTGTTAGCGATACCACGCTCCAACAGTCGCACGACGCGCGGTAGTGGTGAGTCTTCCCCTCGGTGTAACCAGAAAAACCCGACAGGGAAGGCTCCCTCGTGCTCCATCGCCTCCTCAAGTGCGTCCATGATGGAATCGTCACGTCCGCTGTATCCGCATACGACAAGACCAAAACGCTTACATGATTCGACCAGTGCACTCCTCAAATGGGCATCTTGCTGACGCAGTTCATCGTCTGTATTTTTCAGGCGACGAGAACGGAAGTCGCCGTGGAGCTTGACTTCTATGGGCCAGCGTTCGTCGGCTAGTGACTGCTGAACTTGGTCCGTCGAGTCAAGATCTATAGTAGTCAGTGTGCTTGTCGTGTCGTATACCTTGGCGCAGGCATCTGCGACCAGAGCGTCGAAGTTCGTGGTCCACACTATGCGCGTTTGCTCGTGGCGCATCAGCGTCGCGAGTGCTATGTGGCCGTATGATGGCTTAGCGCCTGTCAGTTTCCCATCTAGGAATGCACGACGGTCCGACTCTGCCGGATACGCCGCTTCAAACAGCGCGGCGTATTCATCCGGTGCGCCGGGTGACGGCATACTTCCCAGGGATTCGATATGAGCGTCAATACGATGGCGTACACCTGGCTGGAAAAGGTCTACGGATGTTTGGCTCCAACTGCGATTCTGGCTGGCGAATAGAATTTGTTTGAATTCCCAAATCATGTCCATAGCAGTCGGGAGGCCGGCAGAGGCCGATGCGCCGGCACCAAGAAACCACATGAGATTCCTAGCCCGTAACGAAAAGCGTCGGGCGAAGTCATCGGCCGGGATTTGGGGCCTACTTGTTTCTTGACTCATATCCAGCGGTAAAGAATTGGACTCTTAGGAAAGCCATTTACTCGGCTCTTGGTCAGCCTCAGATGAGCAGGTCGTCGTCAATGCTTAGAGTGGCTGGTATCGTAGATTTTCCCTTATGCCATCGTCAGGCCGGAATCCTCAAATCGGCGAAAGTCCGCTACATTCGCAGTCGCAATGGGTGCACCATCGACGAGCGCCGTTGCGGCAATCATGCAGTCAATCAATGAGCCCCGCCGCCTGCCCGACTCATTAAATAAATGGGCGGCAATCGTAGCGTGCTCCGGCGTGAAGTCTCGGCGCTGTCCGACGATTTCAGTGGCCAATTCCATCTCGGAGAGGTCAAGTGGGCCGCACAGGAACTCTGACCAGGCGACTGTACTCATTACCAGGGTTTCGCCCTCTTCAATCCAGATTCGCAGTTTGCGATCTTCAGGGGATCCCGGTTTCAGAGCTTGGATCAGAAAGCTCGTGTCCAAGTGGATCATTGAGACTTGGAAGATAGCCGCGGAGCAGCCGCTTGGCGCTCAGCATTGAGAGTCCGTGCCCACTGTGTGACATTGACCTTACGCTTACGTAGAGAAGCCTGCAATTGGTCGAGAGCGCTGAGCGCCGTACTACTCTCCGGCTCCCACTCCATCGCGACTCTCCGAATAGCACGCCGTAGCACTTCGGACTTCGACACCTTCCAGCGTTGTGCCAACGCCTCTAATGTGTTTACGGATTCGACATCCAGCGAATACGTCGATTTGATGGTCTGTGCAGCCATGAGGACAATCTATTACCGTCCTCATGGCGCGTCAATCTTGTTGGGTGTTGGGAGGAAAGGCAACTTAGGACTCCGCCTTAATCCCCAAGCGCGTTCAGGTAGGCTTTCACGCTTGCTACCAGCCCCATGTAGAGCGCGTCGCAAATCAGGGCGTGGCCGATGGACACTTCGAGCAGACCGGGTAAATGCTCTGCAAAGTAAGGCAGGTTCTCCAGATTAAGATCGTGCCCCGCATTCAGACCCAGGCCGGCTTCTTGCGCCGTTTGGGCCGCGGTGTGATACGCGGCATAGACTTGGTCTTGCTCGGCGCTGCCAAAGAGACGGGCGTAGCGTTCCGTATAGAGTTCAATCCGGTCCGTGCCGACCTCTTTTGCGCGTCTGACTTGGTCGTTATCCGGATCGAGAAAAAGACTGGTCCGTATGCTGTTGTCGTGTAAACGCTGCAAGACCTGACCGAGCCCGGCAACATCGCTGCTGAGGTCCCAGCCGGCGTTTGAGGTCAGTACGTCCGGCGGGTCGGGCACCAGGGTGCACTGGATCGGTCGCACTTGGCAGACCAGGTCCAGAAACTCAGTCGAAGGATAGCCCTCGATATTGAATTCAATACCGCTGTGGTCTGCGAGCAGGGCGGCCAGATCTCTCACGTCCTGATAGCGAATATGGCGACCGTCCGGGCGTGGATGCACGGTGATGCCGTGACAACCGGCATCGATGCAGGTTTGGGCGGCCCGGACGACATTCGGCTGGTCGCCGCCCCGGGCGTTGCGCAGAGTAGCGATTTTATTGACGTTGACGCTGAGTTTGATCATGGCGTTTCCGATCGCTATTGCTCAATTCACAGGACTGTACGGGTCGTCCCGATTTTTCTAGTATGATGTTACCTGCATTAAACTGGAAGGGGCCAGAACGCTATGGGTGACTATCTGCAAGAAATTGCCGGCCGTTTGGTTGGTTATGACACCGTGAGTCAAAAGAGTAATGTAGAAGCCATGGCCTATCTTGGCAATCATTTGGAGGAGCATGGCTTCGACGTTGCCCTGCAGCGCGCAGAGGTCGCCGGGGTGCCCAAAGCCAATCTGATTGCGTTTGCCGGCCCGCCCGAGCCGGACGGCCTGATCCTCTCCGGCCATGTGGATACGGTCCCGTTTCTCGATCAGCCCGGTTGGACACGCGATCCGCTGACCCTTGGCGTGGAGGATGATCGCGTCTACGGACGCGGCACCTCGGATATGAAAATCTTTTTGGCGCAGTGTGTGGACGCCGCGGCAGCTCTCGACCTCAAGCGGCTCACACGACCGGTCGTCTTTCTGTTTACCGCGGATGAGGAAGTGGGCTGTCTGGGCGCGGAACGCCTCGTGCCCGAGTTGTCTGACCTGTTGGGCGATATCCCTCGGCCTCGCCTGGCCTGGATCGGTGAGCCGACCTCGTACAAAGTCTTTCATACCCATAAGGGGGTGGCGGTTTTCTCGATTAGCGTCCGCGGCATGGGCGGCCACAGCAGTACGCCTGAGACGGGCGTGAACGCGATTGCGGTTGCCGCAAAGGTCATAAACATAATTGGCCAATATCAGGCCGAATTACGCGCCGCCCCGTCTGCCGAATTTGCCGAGCTGTTCCCGGAATCACCCTATCCGACGCTGAACTTCGGATTGGTTCGCGGTGGGACCGCGGGTAATATGATTGCCGAGCAGTGTACGATTCAAGTCAGCTACCGGCCCCTGCCCAAGGCCGATCCGCTCGACTGCCTGCACGAGATTACCCGTCGGATCCGAGCCCTTGACCTGATCGATTTCAGTGGCTCCTCCCATCAGGCCAGTGTCGAATTCTCGAAGCCGCTCGTGGTGCCGCCGTTGTTTTCACCTCGGGAAACCCCCCTCGAAGGCGCATTATTTGAGGTGGCCGGCCAACAGACCAGCGGCGGGGCGCCGTTTGCGACCGACGGTTGTCAGTTTGCCTCAGGCGGTATCGCGTCTCTGATCTGCGGGCCCGGCGATCTTGACCAGGCCCATCAGCCCAATGAGAGCATCCGGCGGGAGACCTTCGAAAACGGGCCGGGCCGGATTCTATCCGTGATTGAAAAATTATGTATGGCTGAGCAGTCTTAGGAGCGAACGATGTCAGTACATGAGATACGCCATCCTTTGGTGCGGCATAAAATCGATTTGCTCCGAGAGGCTGAAACCGGGCCCAAGCTCTTTCGCGAATTGAGCGCAGAGCTGGCGACGCTGCTCACCTATGAAGCGTTACATGACTTGGCGACTGAAAGGAAAACGATCCAGGGTTGGGCCGGAGCGGTTGAGGCGGATCATCTCAGAGTGGACCTGTTGACGGTTGTCCCGATCGTCCGGGCCGGATTGGGCCTTTTACCCGGCGTGCTTCAGATTCTGCCGCATATCGAGGTCAGTCTGGTCGGGCTGTATCGGAACGAAGAAACCCTGGATCCCGTACCCTATTTTGAAAAACTGGTTGACCGCCTGCCCGAGCGGACCGCGCTGATTATTGACCCGATGTTGGGGACCGGCGGCACCTGTAGCGCGACGGTTGACATATTAAAAAGAGCCGGCTGTCGGTCCATACGAGCGATTTGCCTGGTGGCGGTCCCGGAAGGGCTGACCCGCCTGGCGTCAACCCACCCGGACGTTGACGTGTATACGGCCGCCGTTGACGACCGCCTCAACGACATCGGCTATATCGTCCCCGGCCTTGGCGATGCGGGTGATCGGATTTTCGGAACGCCGCATGGCGGCTAAAGTCAGACCGGGCGTGACGATAAGAGGAAGGAAAAACACATGAAATTCGCGTTAGTCGGCGTTGGGAGCGGGTCAACCGTGCGGCCCGAGCCCTTGACCCAAGTGGCCCAACAAGCGGAAACCCTCGGCTATGAATCGGTCTGGATTCCCGAACATTTGGCCGTGCCGGTTGAGATGCAGGCGCGCTATCCGGGTTCTGCGGACGGCAAATTTCCCGGCGGGCCGGGCGTCAATTTGCATGACCCATTTGTGGCGCTGTCCTTTGTGGCGGCCCATACCACCACGATTAAGCTCGGAACCGGCGTCTTTGTGCTTCCCCTGCGGAATACACTGGCGGTGGCCAAGGCGGTGGCCAGCCTGGATGTCCTGTCGCAGGGCCGGGTGATCTTTGGGGTTGGCGTGGGCTGGTGTGAAGAAGAGTTTGCGGCGGTGGGCATGCCGTTTCGTGACCGGGCCGCACGGACGCGAGAAGCAGTGCGCGTCATGCGGACCTTGTGGACTGAAGAGACCCCGCAGTTTTCCGGGAAATTTCACGATTTCAAGCCGGTGGGGTTTAACCCCAAGCCGGTTCAGAGCCCTTACCCGCCGCTCGTTTTTGGCGGGGAGAGTCGGACCGCCCTCAAGCGCGCGGCTGAGTTGGCGGACGGCTGGTGCGGCATCCGCTATACCCCCGAGAGTGTCCAACCGTATGTGAGCCAACTCAAGGAATTGACCCAACAGGCCGGTCGGGATTTCTCCCAATTTGAGATTACCGTTGGGCTTGAGCCTGGTGTCCAGCCGACATTGGATACGGTGAAACAGTTTGAAGACGCCGGGGTGCACCGCCTGTTCGTGTTTGCCCCAGGCTGGGTACCGCGTCGAAAATTTCAGACCGACCTATATCCGCAGATGGAAGCCTTTGCCAACGACGTGATGGCCAAGGCGTGACCGACGGTTCAACGCGGCCATGATACCAAGTGGAGGATACCGTATGGCGAAAGAGCAGATATCCCGTCGGACCTTTCTCAAGAATACCGGCGCAGTGGTGACCGCAGCCGCATTAGCCGGCAATCTTTCTCAGCCCCAACAGGCTTCGGCGGAATCGACTGGTCGGCTCCGGTTCGGAGTGCAAACCCCGCCGCAGCATGTGCCCTACAGCCAAGTGCAGGACATATGGCTGGAGGCTGATGAACTCGGTTATGATAGCGCTTTTGGTTTTGATCACTTTCTGCCGATCTTTTCCGATCCAGCCGGCCCGTGTTTAGAAGGCTGGACCTTGCTCGCGGCCCTTGCCGCTCAGACGAAGCGGTTGAAAACCGGCCTGCTCGTCACTGGCAACACGTATCGTAATCCGGCGTTGCTCGCCAAAATGGCGGCAACGGTCGATCATGTGAGTGACGGCCGCCTGATTCTGGGGATGGGCGCGGGCTGGTTCAAACTGGAACACGACGCGTTTGGCATCCCGTTTTACACGCCGGGCGGGCGGGCACGACGGCTTGTCGAAGCTGTCGAACTCATCAAGATGCTATTCACTCAGGAAAAGACAACGTATGAGGGCAAATACTATCAGGTCAAAGATGCCCCATTTGAGCCTAAGCCGCTCCAGAAACCCCATCCACCGATTTTGATTGGTGGAATGGGACCCAAGGTAGTCCAGCCGCTGGTCGCTCGACATGCCGACATCTGGCATTTCTTTGTCCGTAAAGGAGGAGCTGAAGCGGCCAGAAGGATCGCGGTAAAATTTGACGCCATCTGCAAAGAGGTCGGCCGCGACCCCGCCGAGATACAGAAGTCTACATCGCTCAGCCTTGAGCAACTCAAGCAGCCGCCTGACGCTGTCAGAGCAGCGGTCCAGGCATATGCGGATGCTGGAGTGCAGTATTTCATTGTGTCGATGTATCCCGACTACGATATGGCGTCCTTCCGGCGCTTTGCCAAAGAAGTGATGCCGGCATTCCGTCAGGCGTAGGAGCGTATGCAAACGAAAATACCCGCTGTTTTTATGCGGGGCGGGACCAGCCGGGCGGTCTGCTTCCGAGAAGATGTATTGGCTCCCTATCCGCCGCCCGTGCGTGAACGCATCATCCTGGCCGCCCTGGGCAGCCCCGATGTCCATGGCCGGCAGATAGACGGCCTCGGCGGTGGGATTTCTTCTCTCAGCAAAGTCGTGATTGTGGGTCGCAGTCCGGAGGCGGACAGCGACGTTACCTTTACCTTTGGCCAGGTTGACGTGCGCACACCACACATCGACTGGAGCGGTACCTGCGGCAATATGTCGGCGGCGGTCGGCCCGTTTGCCATTGATGAGGGTATTGTTCCCGCAGTAGAGCCGGTGACCACAATCCGTGTGTTCTCGACGAATACGGGTAAACGCTATGTCGCCCGTGTCCCGGTCTGTGCCGGCCAGGCTGTGGTTGAGGGCGAGTATATGATTGATGGCGTCCCGGCTCCGGGGGCGTGTATTACCCTGGAATACGCGGACCCTGGTGGCTCGCTCGGCGGAAGCCTGTTGCCCACCGGTCTGCCTCGCCAGCGGTGTGATCTCGCGGACTCCCGTGTTGTGACGATCTCGGTTGTGGACGCCGCAATTCCGACGGTGTTCGTTCGTGCCAGCGAATTGGGTGCTGATGCCACTCAACTCGCGCCCGCGCTAGATGCAGCGCGAGCCTTGCAGCAGACCTTGGAAGAGATTCGATGCAAAGCTGCTATTCTACTTGGCCTCACCCCGAGTCTTGAGGAGGCTCACGAGAAGTTTCAACACACGCCCAAAGTCGTGCTGATTGCCCCACCGGCAGCCTATCTGGCAAGTAGTGGCAAGAGGGTGGAGGCAGAAAGTATTGACCTGCTGGCCCGCGCGATTTCCATGCGGAACACCCACCGGACCGTGCCGGGGACGGTCGCGATATGTACCGCTCTTGCCGCTCAGGTTGAAGGGACCGTCGTGCATGAAGTCGCCCGGCGGGCGACCACGCACGACATCAGGATAGGACATCCTGCCGGGTTCATGGAGGTCGGGGCCACAGTCTCACGTCGAGGCGGAGAGTGGTACGCCGAACGGGTGACAACGAAGCGGACGGCGCGACGGATTATGGAAGGAGCGGTCCTGGTGCCTCAAAAATATCTGGACGGCACAGCCTGGTTTGAGGGGAAGTAGAGGATAAGTGTAGGGGCGGCGTCCAATGCTGCCCCCCGGTCTGCCTCGCCGAGACCAGCCGGTCAAGCCGAACAGTCCTGCATTAACTCCAGGGTCGTGCCGTCCGGGTCGCGGAAGTATACGGCCTTGACTTTCCCGTAGCCTTCCCCCTCCAGATCGAACATTTGTGGACGCGAATAAAACTCAACGCCCTTGGCACTCAGGTCCTGGTAGGTCTTTTCAATGTCTTTGACCCAAAACGCGACCTCTGTGATGCCGGGGTTGGCCAGGCCCGGATACGGGTTGCCCGTGTCGCCGGGCTCAATGAAGTGCAGGAGCTCGATCGGCGGGCCTTTGGGGTCATCCTCGTAACGCAGGTAGACGGCGCGCAGTTTTGTCTCCGGCACCTGGGTGACCGTACTCGCCTCTTCTCCCTCAATGGTCACATCGCCAATGACCTTGAGCCCCAGCATGTCCCGATAAAACTCGACGGCCCGGTCCATATCCCGAACCGTAATACCAACGTGTGCAACAGCTCCGAGCATAATGGCTCCCTCCTTATCCTATTCCCCTGTCAGGGGATTGGCGCAGAGCGCCAGTGTAGATTTCTTTGTTCCTAGCACAGCTCGCTTACATAATGGGAGAGGCGGGCGACGATTGTTCTGTCTCGTGCCTTAGGGCTTACGATCCATAGCCCGTCGTGACTTCCACCTGGATATTATCCGGGTCACGCACATACACCGAGCCTTTCTCATGCGAGCCGTGCAGAGAGTAGGGCAGGTCCTTTTCGTCCAGGTTAGCTAATAGTGCTTGAAACTGCTCGGACGTGGCCTTGAGCGCAACATGATGCATGCTGCCCACGCCCCGCACGGTCGGCTCGGTGTCTTTCTGCGGAAAGTCGAAGAACGCGAGTTGGTTCCCACCGCCCATATCCAGAAAGATATGGGTGGACGTTGGCTCGTCACGATTCGTTACGATCTTGGTCAGCCGCATGCCGATGACCTCGGTATAGAACTGAATCGTCTTCTCGAGGTCCAGACTGATCAGCGCCAGATGGTCAACTCCGCCGGTATACTGGGGCGGCGCTGCTGGTCTGTCATCTGAGAGATATTTTTGTCTGAGCGTTTCTCGACGTGTTTGATAGGTGTTGAGGTTGGTCATAATTCCCCCGTGCGATCCTGTGCACAATTCTTTACAACTGTTCCCAATCCACACTCTGCTCAAACGCGTACGCAACGCGCAGGAGCGTGCTCTCCTGCCAACGCCGGCCAACGAGTTGCAGGCCGACCGGTAGGCCGTCGCGTAGGCCGCAGGGCAGATTCAGCGCCGGGTGGCCTGATAAATTAAACGCGCTGGTATTCTGACCAGCCGCGGCACTGCGTCGGACCAAATCTTTGAGGGTCAGCCCCGCTTCGAGCCTTGGGGCCCGCATGGGTGTGGTCGGCAGGGCCAGAATATCGACTTCCTGGAGGGCATGTTCGATCTGCTGGGTGAAGCTGAGGCGGAGATTCTGGGCCAAAGCGTAATAGCGATTATTGTATTCGCGGCGGAGATAATTTCCGACCGGCAGAATGAGTTTTAGAAACGGTGGCAGATCGTTGGCCCGGGCGCGGCGGGCGCGACCAAAGGTTTCGACCCAGCCGACATTGCTCGCGCCGCCATGACCGTAGCCTTCCCCGTCAGACTCGACCAGTGCGGGGATCGAATGGCTGGCAATGCCCGTCCAAATGGCCCAGGCGCTTTTGAACAGTGGGAGGGAAATCTCACTGCAATCGGCACCCAGGATACTGAGCTGGGCTATTCCTTTTTGAAAGGCGTCAACAACTTCCGGTTCGACCGCCCGACCTGCCAGCCCTTCTTTGACCAGGCCGATACGGAGACCGTGGATGTCGGTTGTCAGCGCTTGGGTATACGGCTCAGTCTGAATGGGGCCGCGGACCCACTGGGGGTCACGCGGGTCGTCGCCGGCAATCACCTCCAGTGTTTGGGCCACCTCCTGGACGGTCCGCGCCATGGGACAAATGAAATCCAGGGTATGGTCCATATAGGTCAAGCCAAAGGAGGGCACCAGGCCATGCGTTGCTTTGATGCTGGTGATCCCACACCAGGCCGCCGGAATGCGGCCGCTGCCGCCTTCATCCACACCCAAGGCAATATCGACATCACCGTTGGCCACCGCGGCGCCGCTGCCCCCGGACGAGCCACCCGGCGAATGGTCGGGGTTGCGAGGATTGCGGGCATATCCGAACTCGCTGGTTTCCGCCGAAGGGGAGAGCGCGAAACTGTCCATATTGAGCTTGCCGACGATTTCAGCGCCCGCGTCCAACAGCCGCTCAACTACGGTTGCATCACAATCCGGCACATAGCCTTCCACAAGCCGGGAGCCGTTCGTCAGCGGAATGCCGGCCACGGCGATGTTGTCTTTCAGGCCGATTCTCTTGCCGGCGAGCATACCGTCAGGCGCGCCGGTGACCCGACACTTGCGAATGAAAATATTATACGGGTCCTCTTCCGGTGTCGGCCGATAACCGGGGTCGCGGTCGGTGTATCGAATCGGCCAGCGTGGCTGCGGGAGGTCGTCCAGACGATCCAAGGTGCTGAGCAGGCCTTCACTGAGTTCCTCAAGGTCGAGCGCTTCCTGAGGGGTGAGGCGGAGAAAGGATAGCTCGGCTAAATCAGACAGTTCTTCGGCGGTCGGCCGTCTGATCTTTCCGGTTGAACGGAGGCGTCGCATCAGGCTGCTCCCTACTTATTTTGCGACAAGCGCGCGGCGTCGCAGGGTTTCGTCGGTATCGATGGTCATGCTGTCAGGCTGGATCACGACACCGTAGTCCCGCTCGGCACTGTCTATGGTGATAAACTCATCCAGCACGTCATTGAGAACTTTTTGCGGGTCACGGGCAAAGGGATTGCCCCAACCGCCACCGCCGCCCTTAAAGGTGGAGATAATCGAGCCCGGTGGCGAGGGGCGATTCGCGGCTGACTCCAGGACTTCTTCCTCATGCTCCGTGCCCCAGTTCAGGACATAGCGGCTGCTCGCCCCGTTCTTTCCGCCGGCAAAGCCGGGCGAGGAGTGGCGCACGCCTGTCAGCGCCACGTTGATGATGGAGGTGTCCCGGACGCTTTCGCGCTTCATGGCAAAGCCCGGCACCCCGCGCCACTGTCCCGGAGCGGCCGTATCGCCAACGTATTCATACTGATGGTAGAAAAAGGGGAATTGAATCTCGCTCATCTCAACCGTGGAGTAAATCAGTCCGCACATGGGAGCCGGCCAGCCGCCCCAGCCATCCTGACCCTGGGTCCCGCCAGCCGCCACGAGCGTATTCCCGTACTCAATGGTCACAAACATTTCGCCATAGCGAGAGTCATGCCCATAAGTGGTGCACAGACAGTAGTTGAGCGACACCGAGCCGACTTTGTCGGGAATGGCCTGCTCCAAGGCCTGCATGGTGGCCGTGCCGACATCTCCGCCAATCACGACCGTGCTGAACATACACGGAGCAGGCGGGAGGGGGTTCACGACGGTCCCCTCCGGTGCGGTGATGGTCACGGCTCGAAACACGCCGGAGTTGATCGGGATGTCTTCGGGCAGGACCGAACACAGGGCGGTATAGACCCACGAGGCTGTATTGCCAAACGGACTGTTCACAAAGCCCGGTGTTTCCGGGCTTGAGCCGCTCAGGTCAACGCTCAGATCAGAGCCCTTGATGGTGACGGTTGTTTTCACCTCGACGTCATAGTTGCCCAGACTGTCGTGATCCAAGGTCGCGCTGCCCCGGTATTCTCCGTCCGGCCACTTGGCGACCTCAGCTCGAAAGCGTTTTTCCGCATAGTCGAGCGTGTATTCAATGCTTTCATTGACCACATCCCCACCATACTTGGCGAACAGGGCGTGGATGCGCTGCTCGGCCAGATTACACGCCCCGAACATGGCGGCCAGATCGCCACGCAACACATTGGGAATACGGGAGTTGGCCAGAATCCAGTCGAGCACATCCTGGCGCAGGACACCCTTCTCGAAGAGTTTGATCGGCGGAATACGCAGGGCTTCCTGCCAAATGTCTTTGGCTTCGGGGTTATAGCCACCAGCCACCGGCCCACCAAAATCGGCCATGTGGGCGCGGACCGAGGGAAACAGCACCGGCTTACCGTCAAAGAAGACGGGTTTCATCACGGTCCAGTCGGCGTGATGCGTACCACCGTAATACGGGTCGTTCAGCATGACGATATCGCCCTCGTGCAGGTCGTCCTGAAACGACTCCATCAGGGCTTCAACCGACAGGATGGAGGCAAAGATATGGACGGGAATCGCCGTCGCTCGGGCGACCAGGCGCACATCGCTGCCATCATAAAAGAACACCCCGGTCGAGTAGTCGTGCACTTCGTTGAACAGCGGGTGCACGGCCGTACGCTCAACCGTTTTACTCATTTCTTCAGAGATGGCCTCTAAGGAATCCTTGATCACCAGGGCGGTAATGCGGTCGATCATGCGGGATCTCCTTTGTGGGGGTTAGGGGTTGGGGGTTGGGGGAGAGGGAAGGGACAGCCGGGACGGCCGCACCCGGTGACAGTAAAAGGCAGAGGCGGTGCGGTGACCGGTGCGGTCAACTGCTTTGCGGACGGCAGGGGCCGGCGCGCTTTATTGAGGGCGGCCGCAACGGCCTGAACAACTGCCTGGCTCGGCTGGTAGGGCGACCAGCCTACCGACATCGGCAGCTTGGCGTGTAAAAAAGTGTCGTCAGGAATCGATATGTGTAGGTGATGGAACATACCGTCATTAACAGGCAGCGTGGGCCAGAGGGAGAAAAAGGGCAGCGCTGCCGCGGCCTGAGCGGTGGCTACGGTGGTATTCACAAAACCTTTGGCCGCAGGAGAACTGCCGGAGAAATCAAGTCCGACGGCTTCGTCTGAAACGGTCAGACGGACTGCGACCTGCAAATCCGCTTCTTCCAAACAACAGTGTATGGGCGCACTCTCCGCCTGCCACTCCCCGTACGGCAGTTCAGACAGGGCCGCCTGAGTCTGGGTAGCGGTGTCAGTGATGATCTGGTCGAGGGCCTGTGTGTAGACCGCTGGGGTCTGGCGGGCGGCTAGACCGGCAACGGCCGTATTGGCCAAGTCTAGAATCTCAACCATACTCTGCACGTCTTTTTCGACCAGATGAGGCAGCCGGCTGTTAAGGGTCAGCATGGTGAGCGCGTCACGTTGCAGGACGCCCTGCCGGTAGAGCTTGGCCGGTGTGACCCGAATACCCTCCGCCCAAATTTCGAGGGCAAAAGGATAATACCCGCCCAGGGCCATACCACCCAGGTCGGGCAGGGGAGTCTGGACAATGGCCCAGCCGGCGAGCTGCTCGGCGACAAAGAGCGGACGCAGCAGCGTCAGGTCCTGAATATGCGTCCCGCCCGAAAACGGATCGTTGGTGAGGATAATGTCACCCTCAGCGACGTTGTCACAAAAGGCGTCACAGACCGCTCGGGCCACCGCCCGGACAATTCCCAGGCGCGCCGCTGGGTCTATCCCAACCACGCGGCCGTCTGCGGTGGCGAGGGCGACGGTGACGTGCCGGCGGTCGATTAAGGCTAAAGAGGCCAGACGGCGCAGGAGAGTCGGTCGCGCCCGTCCAAGGGTCGCCCCCATGGTCGCGCTCGCTTCTTTGCCTGGGTCGAGAGGATGTGTCATATCACTCGACCTCAATCATATAGGTGAGGTGCTCGTCGAGGGTCGCCCGCTGGCCGGCAAAAAGGACGATGGAGGTGCGAGCCTCTTCGATAATGGCCGGGCCGACAACGCAATGCCCTGGCACAAGCTGCTCTCCGTTGTAAATATCCGTCTCCACATAATCCTGGGCCGAGGCTGAATAAGCGGGCCGGGTACCCTGGAGTGCAGTTCGAGCCTCCTGACTGCCTCGGATGGCTGTTTGCAAGCTCGGTTTCGCTCTCTGTCCGACGAGGTCGAGGTGGATATTGAGAATTTCGACCTCGTCCTCGGGCTTCTGGAAGGTGTATAACTGCTCGTGCAGATCGTGAAAGCCCTGGATCGTCGTCGCCATATCCGTGGCATTGAGCTGCTCCGTCTGCATTATAACCGGAACCGTCACTTCATGTGTCTGGCCAATATAGCGCATCTCCAACGAGAATTGGGCGAAGGTTTGCCCCAGGTGATGCTGCTGACTCCCGAACAATTCCAGAGCTTCCTCGCGCATGCGCCGGAACTGAGTGTTCATGGCCTCCAGATCAAGTTCACTCCCACGCGCATAGAAACTGCGGACCCGACTCATCCGCAGGTCGGACAAGAGATCACCCAGGGCGCACAGGACGGGGGCCGTGCCTTTGGGAATCAGGATGGTCTGAATGCCGAGGTCTTCGACCAGTGCGCCGGCATGAATTGCACCGGCACCGCCGAACGCGGTCAGTGCGAAGTCCCGCGGGTCGTAGCCTTTTGCCAGAGAAACCCGCCGAACGCTATTGCTCATACCATTATTGACAATACGAAAAATACCGCTGGCCGCTTCCAGGAGGCTCATCTCCAGCGGCTGGGCCACCTTGGTTTCGATTGCCTGTCGGGCGGCCTCGGCGTCCAGCCGCATTTCGCCGCCCAAGAAGGAATCGGGGCTGATATAGCCCAGCACCACATCCGCATCCGTGACCGTGGCCTCCTGGCCGCCAAAGCCATAACACGCCGGGCCCGGATAAGCACCCGCGCTCTGGGGGCCAACGCGTAACGCCCCCCCCTCGTCGACCCAGGCGATACTGCCACCACCAGCGCCAATGGTGTGAATATCAATAAATGGAACCGCAATCCGATACCGGCTCATCCACTGATCGGTTCCGGTCTTGGGCCGACCATCCTGCACCAGGCAGACGTCGAAGCTCGTGCCCCCCATATCAATGGTGATGACGTCCTTGAATCCGGATGCCTCGCCCAGATACGCGCCAGCCACCACGCCGCTGGCCGGTCCGGACAGGAGGGCTTGGACGCCGTGGGTCTGAGCCTGTTCCAGGCCCACGACACCACCATTGCCCTGCATAATGAAAATGTCGCCCTGAAATCCACGCTGACGAAACTCCGTGTCCAGCCGCTCCAAATATCTCTGTAAGCGAGGAGTAACATAGGCATCGACCAAGGTTGTGCTCAAGCGCTCGAATTCACGGACTTGGGGCAGAACCTCTGACGACAGCGAGATATGGACATCGGGCAGGAGTTCGCGAATAATCTCGCGCGTCCGGAGTTCGTGGACAGGATTCAAAAACGCAAACAGATAACACACGGCTATGGCTTCGACCTGTATCTCCGCCAGCCGCTGTACGGCCGCGCGGACCTCGGCTTCCGCCAAGGGTTTGACGACCTGACCGGCATAATCAATCCGCTCGGTCACGCCGAGGCGGCGGCGGCGCGGGACGATCTGATACGGAGCCGAGAGGCGAATATCAAAAGCGGCTTCTTTATAGTTGCGGCGGATCTCTATGGTGTCGCGAAAGCCGGCGGTGGTGATCAGGCCGGTGGTAGCGCCAGTGTATTCCAACATGGTGTTGGTTGCGACCGTCGTACCGTGGACCACAACCGCTATCCGGCTGAGAAAATCCCGCTCGGCCAGCCCGTATGTGCGGGCCAGTTTGCCGACACCGTTGAGCACGCCCAGGGCTTGGTTCTCTGGGGTCGTCAGGACTTTCTCGGTCTGTGTCTGTCCAGCCTCGTCCGCACACACGAGGTCGGTGAAAGTCCCTCCGACGTCAACACCTAAGCTATAGGTAGTCATATATGACGTAGCGGTGGCACCCGGTCAGAAACTCAGCCGGCGGGTCGCCTCGTCCGCAGCCCGCCGATGAGACTTATTGGCCGATAAACTGCTGATTGACCCAGCCTTGCTCAAACGGGGTCCAGCACTCCGGAGCGAGGATCAGGTTGCGTATTTTCCACTCCCCATCCTCTCGGACGTATTCTTCTTCGTATTTGGCTACACCCCAGACCGCCTGCTCGCCGCCTTCGAGCATGGTGCAGGGCTCCAGCAGATACCAATAGCCGGTGGCCGTGTCTCCGTTGACCTCAATACGCGGATTCATCACGTAGTGGATGGCAAATGACAGGACCTGAGGAATAGTGCCAAAAAATTCCCGAATGGCAGCTTTCCCCTCGAAGTGTCCGAAATTGCCGCCGTCCCAGACGGCATCTTCCGTGAAGCAGCCGACAAACTTTTCTTCATCACGCTCGTCCGCCCCGGCACAGTAGCGGGCCTTGAGCTTTTTGATGGCCTCGACGTCTTCGAGCGTTTGGACGCGTTGAGCGATATCTTCAAGATTCATGACTTCCTCCTTACTTGGTTGAGAGCCCGAAAAATTTAACCGCGTTTTCTCCCAATATTTTGTTGACCGATACCTCCGGCAGGGTGTGTAGGGCGCTGCGCGCTTTGGCAACTGGGTCGGTAAAGCCTTCGGCATGCGGATAGTCCGAACCGATAAAAAACTTGTGGTCGCCCAGCAGCTCGACCATATAGGGCAGCAGGCGCTCATCCGGGTCAGCCGCAATCCAGATATTCCGCTCAAAATACTCGCTGGCCGGGCGCTCCATCTGACACGAGTGCCCCATATAGCTGTAGCGATAATCGAGGCGGTCGAGCCATTCCACGACCCAACCGCTGGCGGATTCAATGGTGGCGACGCGCAGCTTGGGAAAGCGCTCAAACACCCCGTCGTAGACCATGGTGGTGAGGGCCATGCGGGGGTCTTGAATGCCGTTCATGCTCAGAAACATGAAGCCGGGCCGGCGGTCCGCATACCAATCGTGACCCAGGTAGTTGCGATGCACGACCAGATGGAGACCGACCGCCATGTCGTGGTACTGGGCGGCGTCCCAGACCGGGTCAAAATCAGGACAGCCGAAACTCTTGCCGTCAACCGGCAGGGCCCCAACAAAGATTGTTCGCATGCCCGCATCGGCCAGACGCTCGATCTCACGTACAGCCTGTGTGGGATGGCGCAGAGAAATATGTCCGACCGGATACAGCCGGGTGCGGTGATTGGCGCACACCTCCAGCGTCCAGGTGTTATAGGCGCGACAATGGGCGGCCGCCAAATCCGGGTCGGTCACCTGACCCTCCCACATCAGACCCAGGGTCGGATAGATGAACTGGCACTCAAAGCCCTCGTTATCCAGATAGGCGATACGCTGGTCCATGTCTTCGAGGGTATTATTAAACGCGCTGGAAAAGTCGAAAGACCCCAGCCCCGAGCCATCCTCCTTCTGACCGTATCCTACGCCCACGCCGAGCAGGTCTTCCATGCTGAACTCACCCACCCCCCGAATCCGTTTCGATTCGTTGATGAGCATGGCATGCGTGCCGGTCTGCGGGTCCTGAGTGAAGCGCAGGCAACGCTCTCGAAACTCCGGTTCAATATAGCGCTCCCATAAATCGAGCGGTTCCATGAAGTGGCTGTCCGCGTCAATAATCCGGCTCATCCATTTCCTTCCCTCCTCCTCTCGTAGCGAAAGACGGACGACTTGAAAAGCCTGGGCGCAAACAAAAAGGGGCACGGTCGGCCGTGCCCCTTCATCATTGTACGGGTTGCGTGTGACTACGCAGCTCTCTGGAGTCTGGCTCTGCTCGGGGTCAGCTCGTTCCGGTAAAACTCCCCATCCTTCATGATGGCGTGCAGGTTCTTTCTATCCTGCAGGATGGTGATGTCTCTGGCCGGATTGCCCTTGACGATGAGGAGATCGGCGATTTTACCCGGCTCGATGGTCCCCAGCTCATCGCCCATGCCGAGCAACTCCGCGCCGTTCTTGGTGGCCCAGCGCAGGACTTCGTTGGCTGGGATGCCGGCGCCTTTGACATAGGCTTCAAGCTCGTGCGTATATTCGCCGTGGGGCATGGCAGCGATACCGAAATCGTCACCAATAACCAGTTTCACCCCAGCCTTATTGGCCTTAGGCAGAACTTTATACGAGTGCTCCAGATTGCGTTCCATGCTGTCGACGCCGCCCCACTCGCTCGAACCTGTGCGACGTTTCTCTTCGACGACCTTCCATGGGAAGTACAGGCTCGGCACCACAAAGGTGCCCTGTTCGAGCATGCCCTCTATGCACTCGTCGTCCATCCGGTCACCGTGGTCGATCACGTCCATGCCGGCTTGGAGGGCGGCCAGGATACCCTTCTTGGAAATGATGTGGCCCCGAATTTTTCGGCCCCGTTCATGGGCGGCTATGGTCGCCGCATCGATTTCGTCCTGGCTCATGGTCATCGTGTCCTCGTCCCACATCAGGCCATGTCCGCCGGTCGGGTAGAGTTTAATGATGTCCACGCCCAGCTTGATTTCTTCACGCACGGCTTTGCGGAAATCGTCCGGTCCGTCGCAAATGCGGGCCAAGCCTTCCATGCCCATCTTCCAGAAGTTGGGATGACAGTCCACCGAATCGCCGGTAGTCACCACGTCCCGGCCGCAGGCCAGAAATCGCGGGCCCGGAATCATGCCCGTGTTGATGGCCTTTTTCAGCGTAACATCGATGTTATGCATCGTGCCCGCGCCGGCCGCACCCGTGTAGCCGCAACTCAGCAGCAGCTCGGCATTCTTGGCCGCGATGAGCGTCAGATAGGTCGGCGGATACTTCATGTCGATATCGTTCATGTCGCCGACATTGGCGTAGGCGACATGGTAGTGGCACTGCACCATGCCCGGCATGAGGGATTTCCCACTCAGATCATACACGACATCCCTGGCGTTGGGTTTGGGCATATCACCATTTTTCCCGACCGCCTTGATGCGCTGTCCCTGTACCACAACGGTGGAGTTGGGTTGCGGCTTATGCTCACCGTCAATCAGATTCACACCACGAAAAAATATACGTCCCATAGCGACCCTCCTGTGTATAGAATGTTCTCAAGTCTGGCATTTAAGCAGTACTGCTCTTATCTAGCGTATTTCTGGCCTGAGACCAAACGGATTTTTGTCCTAGAGATCTTTGACCTCGGGGATGACGGTCTGGGCAAAACGGGTCATGGCTGCCTTGACCTGCTCATGCGGCACCATGCCGCCCGGATTAAACCAACAGATCAACTCGTTCATATTGAGCTCTTTATGGAGCTGACGAATCCGGTCTACACATGCCTGGGAGGGGCCGAAAATAGCCATGCTGTCAACGACTTTCTCGAAAGTAATGCTCTCCAGATTTTTACGGATCTCTGCGGTATAACGATACGACTCCATGTCCTCTTGTTTTGCGGTGCCGCTCGTCATCATGCCCAGGACGCTCCCGAAGTAATGTTGAATGCTCGGTTCTACTGTCTGGCGTACCTGATCCAGGCTTGCGCCCGGGTGCATGAAAAACATGGTGGAGACATCCTGCGGCGCGTACATGGGATGAGTGGCCTGTCCATTATGAGGGGCGTGGTCGTCCCAGGATTGGCGATAGGTCGCGACTTGCTCAAACATCTTGGGCAGGGGATTAGTCACCGATGCCACAAATATCGGATGGCCGACCTTTCCCGCAAATACCGCCGTCTCCGGGCTGTTGGCGGCAATCCTGATGGGCGGATGAGGCTGTTGCAACGGTTTGGGCACGACGCTGGTTTCCGGGATTGTGTAATAACTGCCGTCGTAGGAAAACGACTCATTCGTCCAGGCTTGTTTGATGATCTCCAGGCTTTCTTCAAAGCGTTCGCGGCTCTCCTCCCGCGAGCGATCAAAGCCCGCAAAATGGAGCGGAATCGTCCCGCGTCCAACGCCAAACTCCAAACGGCCGTTACTCAACAGATCGACCGTTGCGCCCTCTTCAGCGTTGCGGACCGGGTGCCAGAGCGGCAGGAGGTTGACGGCAATGCCCAGGCGGATGCGCTGCGTCCGCTGGGCAATAGCCGTGGCAACAATCAGCGGCGACGACATAATCGAGAAGTGCTTATAAAAGTGCAGTTCCGCCAGCCAGGCACAATCGAACCCGAGTTGCTCAGCATGAATGATCTGTTCAATGGTTTCTTGATAACGCGTTGTCTGGGTCTGGGTATCTGCGCACGGCAGCTGGTAGAAAAGACCAAATCTCACGTATTCCCTCCTCTACTCCACAGGTGCAGAGTCTATCGTTTGTGTTGAACATGCCCGGAGTGGGTCTGTCAAGAACAAGGACACGGTCAGCGCAGGGAGGAGGAACTGAGAAGATGCGCTGTTCGGAGCCGCCCTTGTTGCCGCCGCTTGCCCTGCGGTATAGTCCCCAGGCCACATATTTTACAGCTCAGGAGGGACAGTATGGCGAATCAGAGCGACCTGGAAAAGGGAATCGAAATCCGAAAAAAGTTGAGCGGAGACCGCTTCGGGACCTCGGCCAGCGCGCTGGCCGAACTCGCCCCGGACCTTGATGAGATGTTGAACGAAGTCGTCTTCGGACGAGTCTGGACCAGACCGGGGCTTGAACTCAAAATGCGCAGTGTGGCCGTAATTGCGGCCCTGACCGCCATGCAGCGGTTGCCCCAACTCAAGAGCCATATCGCGAACGGGCTGAATGCCGGTCTGACCAAGGAGGAAATCATCGAGATTCTAATCCAGATGGCCTTTTATGCCGGTGCGCCCACTGCGGTTAACGCGTTCCAGGTCGCCAAGGAAGTCTTTGAAGCAGAGGGCGTGTAAGGAGCAACATCCCGGTATGGCGTGGCCCTGGAAGCGCTTGCGCCGGCAGCGCTCCGTTCCTACAGGTGGTCAGTCCAGAGACCTCAGTCAGTGGCGACTGAATACGGACCGTTTTCTGCGGGTCCTGCGGGCTCTGGTTGCTGTTGGTGAGCGCTTGCAGAATTCCCCGTCTCAGGAGCAGCCGCCCCCACAGGAGGACCTCGCCGGAGACATCGTGCTCGACGAATTGGCGGCCCATACCGCCTGCGGTCGTTTGCAGGTGGAACGGGTGAGTTATGCCAAAGGCCGCGGGAATCTCATCCTGAGCTATCCGGGCCGCTCTGTTGGACACCCCCATCAAACCATTGCTTTTGTGGGTGCTCATCTTGATGTGGTACCGGCCGACCCAAAAGACTGGCAGCGCCCGCCCTTTGCGTTGCAGGTCGAGGGAGACCGGTTGTACGGACGGGGCGTCACCGACTGCCTTGGCCATGTCGCCGTTCTGACCGACCTCTTTGCCCAGCTCGCCGAATCTGAAATGGAGCTCGACCATAGTATTGTCGGAGTCATTATTGCCGACGAGGAACTTTCCAACACGCACGGCGTCGGGATTGGCCGGCTGGTCAAAGACGGACGGCTCGATCACCTCAAGAACGGACCGCTGTACTGGATCGATAGTGCTGACTTCGGGCCAACAACGGCGACTGCCGGGATGGCCCTCTGGCGACTGGTTATTGAAGGCAAGGGCAGCCACTCCGGGTTTCCACAGAACGGGATCAATGCCGCGGAACTGGCCTCGGAAGTGACCCGCGCCCTCCAGCAGTGGTTTTACGCCCACTATCCCGCTCACCCAAAAGAACACGAGTACGGTTTTCGATCGCCCTCGTCGCTCAAACCGACGCGGGTGCAGGTTGAGAACGATACGCTGACGAAAATTCCGTCCACGGCCCGTATTGAAGGCGATATTCGCCTGACGCCGTGGTATGACCCTGACGAGGTGAAGAAAGGGCTGGCGGCCTTTCTTGAAACGCTGGACGTCAGCCAACTGCCGGTCTTTGGCCCGGGCCGCTATGCCTGTAACGGGCAGGTCGGGACGGCACGGTTTGAGATGTTGGGAACGCCGTCCGGCGGAATGGCGTGTGACCGGACCTCAGCCGGCTATGCGGCCCTCGCCCAAGCGGTTGCGGCAGTGCGGCCCGACGCTCGGCCCTTCGCCCTGACGGGCAGTCTGCCCTATGTCCGCTTTTTGCAGGAACACGACTTTGACGTGCAAATTACCGGTTTCGGCAGAAATGAAGCCTACCACGCGCCGAACGAATTTGCCGAACTGTCCCATATGCAGGACGGCTTTCGCGTCCTGTGCCATCTGCTGCGACACTTCGGCTAGAGCGGCGCGCTAGCGATGGCGGAAGGTGATCCGGCCACGTTCGAGGTCGTACGGGGAGAGCTGAACCGTGACGCTGTCACCCTGAATGATTTTAATAAAAAACTTGCGCATCTTGCCCGCAACATGGGCGAGAATGGAGTGGCCGTTCTCAAGCTCAACGCGGAAGAAAGCGTTGGGCAACACCTCGGTGACGGTCCCGTTCATTTCAATCACATCTTTTTCAACTGCGGGTTCGGTATTCCGCTCCTTCCGCTTCCGCTTGCCACCACCGCCGCCTCTTCGACGTGGTCCAGCCATAAAACCTCCTCTGTACACACTAAAAAGAAACCCCGGGTGACGCGTACACGGCCTCCGGGGTTGCGTTCTTCGCAAGCGCTGGGCCACATCCTGCATGAACTCATAGGCATAGCCCCCATCCCGGCCCCCAAGTAGATATGACACAATCAATTTGCTGTCTGCACGCATCGGCTCAGACAAAAAAATCCCAGTAATAGTAGCGGAAAACTAGCAGATCACTCCGGTGAAGACAACCTGAATATTCCCTCGGCTTCCGGTGGACGCTAGGCACTCTTGCCCGTCGCCGGCTGGAGCGAAGGACTGGGCTCCACTGCTTGGGGGGCATCACTGGGGAGGAACCAGACCAATATCCAGGGCAGGAGAGGCAAGAGCGCGATGAGCTGCATGGTGGTTGCAAGCCCCCACATATCGGCCGCAGCTCCGAGGACGGCGACACCCAGACCGCCCACCCCAATGCCAAGGCCGGTCATGAGGCCGGCGGTGATACCCAGCCGGCCGCGCATGAGACCCTGAGCAATGACTAGGGTGACAGAGAACATTGGAGCCAGACACATCCCGGCCAACCCCAAGATCACGATACTGGTCGTTCCGTGTGTCTGCAGAAAGAGGAAGATCAACGGGCATAACAGTCCGGTGCAATAGACCAGGAAGCGTTTGTGGCCGATATGGTCGGCCAGCGGCCCACCCAGCAGCGTGCCGACCGCCCCGGCGATCAGGAATAAGGACAGTACCGAGCTGACCTTGAGCGTGTCCCCGCCCTGGTCGGCCAGATAGAGCGGAACATAGGTTGACATACCCGCGTGGACGCAGGCCCCGAGGGTCACAATACTCAACACCAGGGCCAGAGCAGAACGCGGAATGGCCACTGCGGCCGTAGCCGCGTTGGTGAGCGCCGGCCGGGTTTGCGACAGCCAGGGAAGGGATCGCATAAAGAGCGCGCCAACCAGAATCCCCGGTATCCAGAACAGTAAGAGACCACTTTGGCCGAAAGCGGCCAGACAAAAGGCAACGGCCAGCGGGCCCAGCCCCAAGCCGAGGTTGCCGCCCACGGAAAAGAGCGAGATCCCGGTTGCTTTTTTCTCACCGGTAGACAGGTAGGCGGTTTTATAGGCTTCGGGGTGATAGCTGGCAATGCCGATCCCACTGATGAAAACAACTGCGAGCAGGGCGGGGTAGCTTGTCACCAGCCCGACGCTGGCCATCCCGCAAGTCGCAGCCACGACTCCAAACGGCAGCAGCCAGGCTTGGGCACTTCGGTCAGACAGATAGCCGAAGAGCGGTTGAATAATGGAAGACGTCATATTCGCGACCAAGACGAGGGCTCCTATCATCGTATAGGACAACCCAAAGCTTGTTTTGAGAAAGGGCAGCAGGGCGGGCAGGGCGCCGGTATTCAGGTCAACCATCAAATGGCCCAGTCCCAACAAGGCGAGCGCTTTTTTATTCATGCCCGGCATCATGTCACGCCTGCGGTATGGCTGCCAGGGTCCGACGCTACAATCCGAAACCCCGATCAAGATGGTTGATCATGCTCCCGGTGGTCAGCAAACCGACCAGCCGATAGCGGACGGGAAAGGCCATGCCAGCCATGGAAGAATCGATATGCTCCTTCTACTTCATATGCGCGCCAGCCAGAAAGGCGATGACGTGGCAAGGCTCATCCCAGGGGTTGTGCCAACGGTGCATGGTCCCGCTCTGAACGATCACATCTCCCGCGCCAAGCTCGGTTTTTGAGCCGTCGTCGAGTTCGAGGACGCAGCGCCCAGACACGATATACAGCGTATCGACGGTCTCCGAGCGATGCATACCCGGATCGTCCGGTTCCATGGTTGCCAGCAGCCCCGGAAACAGGCGCTCGACTTCGGCAGTGGCCGCTTCCGGGTCGGTGTCCACGGGCGGGGTGCTGTCCGGAGCTAAAACAAATGAGACAAAGCGGAAACCACCGACTGGCGGAAACCAGTCGTGATGACGCGGTTCGCCCCCGTCGTCAGGATACGTGAGTGTTTCGTCCGCGCCCCACAGGGTGGCCAACGTCGCGCCGGGCAAGCCGGGTACCTGAATGCCTGCCACTTCTCCATCGCTCGCAATAATGGATTTGCCGTCCGCTCGGTGACCTGTAACAACACGTCTGATTGTTGACATGAGTCTCTCCTCCGTACTTCCTTCGTCTATACCTTCGTTCTTTGCGTGTACGCCTGTCTGGTCCGTGGTGTCAACTGAACTACAACGCAACACCCCTCCTCAGTCTGAACGATATAGAGAGGGACTGGGCCGAGTTGTCCTCAGCTCCATTTCCTGTTTTTATCCCTGCGGGAGACCCTCAGGTGAAATTTTCTGCAATCATTTCTTTGTTCCGTTTGTGAGGGTGATTAAGGCTCGGAGGCGGTGTGTTCTACGGTGAATTTTTTGCCCTCGCCGCGGCGTGCCTGTGGGGGGTGTCGCCCATCTTCATCCGCAAGGGGCTGCCGTATGCGAGTGTCTCGGTCGGGCTGCTGTGCGGGTTGGGTGCCAGCCTGCCGTTGATGGCCCTGGTCTTTGCACTTCATCCGCGTTCGGTGACGCAGGTGATTACGCCCCAGGCTGCGCTGTGGTTTATCGCCGCGGGCATCGTTGGTCCGTGTTTAGGCCGGATGTGTAACTACTTGGGGGTTGCTCATCTGGGGGCGGCCAAGAGCACGCCCCTGGTGAATACCGCACCGCTTTTTACGACGGTCTTTGCGTTGCTCTTTTTACAGGAGGATATCAGCCTCAAGATTCTGAGCGGCATTCTGAGCGTCGTGGCCGGGGTGGTGATTCTGACCGGACAAAACCGCTGGGAAGGTCGAGGATGAGGACGAGCCATATCCTCTATCCGTTTCTTGCCGCCTTTTGTTACGGGATGAATCCCATTCTCGCCAAACTCGGTTTGCAGTCGAGTAATGAGCCGGTGTTTGGGGCGTGTATCGGCATTATTGCCGGCGTGGTGGTGTATGCGGCCTATTTTTTTGCGAGTGGACAGGCAGGCCAGCTATTCTCCTTACCGCGTCGGGCGGGCGTCTATTTTGGTCTGGCCGGTCTGGCCTCAACTCTGGCTATCTTTTCGCTGTTTTTTGCGCTGGAATATCTGCCCGCCGTGGTTGTTGCTCCCTTCACCTCAGCCGTACCGCTCGTCACGCTCGTTCTGAGCCATCTGGTACTGCACGATAGTGAACGCATCACCAAGGCCGACGTGGCCGGGACGATTTTCATTGTCGGAGGGATAGTGCTGTTGGTCAGTTAAGCTTGGTGTAGGGGCAATTCATGAATTGCCCCTACGAGGAAGAGAAAGCCGGCGTCTCCGAGAAGGCCAGCACGTCCGCACACCACTCACCCACCGCCAGCAGCTTGTCTTCGCGAAAGGCCGCTCCCATGAGTTGCAGACCCAAGGGCAGGCCGGTTTGACTCAGCCCTGAGGGCAAGGCCAGGCTCGGTAGGCCGGAAAAGGTTGCCGGACCGTTAAAGGTCGGATCACCGGTGGTGGCGAAGCCTTTGGGAGCGGGGGCTGGAGTTGCCGGAGTCAGCAGGGCGTCAACCGTCCGGCAGAGTGCGTCCATCTCATTCCGAAACGTGTGTTGGTGGCGTTGGGCCTCCATATACTCCACACCGGAGACTTGGAGGCCCTTCTCGATCAAGTCCTTCATCTGCGGGCTGTACTGCTTTTTATACTGGTTGTAGACCTCACTGTGTGAATAGGCCGATTCAACGAACATCATCCTGAAGTGGGCTTCGGGCTCGCCTTTGAAGCTCTCCGGGAGTGCAACCTCGGTGATATGGGCCCCGGCCTGGGTCAGTTGCTCCACCACTGCTGCAATATGCTGCTGGGTTTCCGCATCGGCTTTTTCAAGAAAGAACTCCCGGACCAGACCGATGCGAGGCGGCTGCGGGTCGGCCAGAGCGGCAGTGTAGTCCGGGATCGGTTGCGCCGCACTCATCGGGTCGTTAGCGTCCTCGCCGGCCAGGGCCTGAAGCAGCAGGGCCGTATCTGCCACGGTACGGGAAAAAATTCCCACATGGTCCAGACTGCCGGCTAGGGGATAGACGCCGTAGGCGCTAATCCGACCAAAGGTCGGCTTGAGGCCGACGCAGCCGCAGTAGGCGGCCGGGCGTATGGTTGAGCCATAGGTCTGAGAGCCCAGGGCACCAAAGCACATCTGCGCGGCCACCGCAGCCGCGGATCCGCTGCTGGAGCCGCCCGGCGTGTGTTCCAGATTCCAGGGATTACGGGTTGGCGACGGAGCCAAGGCGGCGAATTCCGTGGTCTGGACTTTACCCAGAATGATGGCTCCGGCTTCCTTGAGGAGGCGCACGGTGGTGGCGTCATAGTCTGGAACATAGTCCGCATAGATAGGCGATCCCATCGTTGTCTTCATCCCCGCAGTAAAGAAAATGTCTTTGAGGCCGAGCGGGATGCCGTGCAGCGGACCCCGGTATTGTCCGCTGTTGATTTCCTTTTCGTACTGTTGAGCAGTGGCTAAGGCGCCCTCACCGTCAACCGTCACCCAGGCACGAAGCTGCGGATCAAGTTGGTCCAGGCGGTCCAAACAGGACTGGACCAGGGTCACGGGGGAGAGCTGCTGGGTACGAATACGTTCGGCGGCTGTGGCGATAGTGAGCGCGTATGGTTGTGTCATGCGGACCTCTTACGGTTGTCGATTAGTCTGCCACCAACTCGTCAAGCTGAACCAGAATGCCATCCGGGTCACGCAGGAAGGTACTGTTAAAGTTACCGTCTTTTGTTTTCGTGACAGTCGGCGGCACGACAAAGTCGGCGCCCTTGGCCTTCAATTCTTCATAGACCTGGGGGAGATTCTCCACCCAAAAGGCGTAGTGATGGATACCAATCTGATCGAGTTTAATCGGCTCACCGCTGACCGGCTTATCTGAATGTTCGGATAAGACCAAAAATGCCTCGTGTGGGCCTTTCTTCCAATACAGTGTCGCCACCCGCCGCTGGTCGTGCGGCTCTTTATACAAGGCCGGCAGAACCGTTCCCTGGGTTGCTTGTACTTCGTCCCGGACTACCTCAAAGCCGAGCAGATCGCGATAAAACCGCAACGAGGCGTCCATGTCACGCACGCCAACTGCAATATGGGACACACCGTTTGTCACCATGAATCATCCCTCCTTATGCCTGCCCTATTCTTGACAGGTCTGGAGGAGACATACAAGAAGACAGAGAAAGAGTAGACGCACTCCACAGGCGTGAGCCGAAAAAAGGATGGGATATGCAGCAATCCGGACTCAAAGCAGAAGGCGTACGCTGGGACCTGGGAGGACTGTATGCCAGCCCGGACGATCCGCAGCTTGAGGCTGACTTGGTAGAGGCGCGCCGGCAGGCGGAAGTCTTTGCCGAGACCTACCGGGGTAGGATTGAAAGCGGACAGATCGATGGGATGACCCTTGCCCAGGCGTTGGTCGAGTATGAAGCTATTACCGAGCTCCGCCACCGCCCCACCTTTTATGCTTCGCTCCTGTTTGCGGCTGACACCCAGAACCAATCGGCCCAGCAGCTTGTTCAGCACACGCGCGAAGCCGCCACCAGTATTGAGAACCTGTTGGTCTTCTTCTCTCTGGAACTCATTGCGTTACCGGACGAGCAGCTTGCCCAGCTCCTCACCGTCCCGGAGTTGCAAGACTATCAACACTATCTGGAAGTGGTCCGGCGCTTTAAGCCGCATACGTTGAGTGAAAAAGAGGAGCAACTCCTGAACCGTAAAAATCTGTCGGGCAAACAGGCCTTCCGGCAGCTCTTCGACGAACTCAGCGGCTCGCTCCGGTTTCCGCTCAGACGGGACGGCGAAGAACACCTACTCACCGACGGTGAGATCATGGCGCTGCTGCGCCATCCGGACGGCGAGCTGCGTGAGCGGGCTCTGACCATATTCTTAGAAACCTATGCTCAGCACGCGCTCGTCCTGACTTCGATTTTTAACAATCTGCTGCTCGATCATAAAATTGAGTGCGAGCAGCGTCAGTACGACGATGTGACTCTACCTACCCACTTGTCGAATGAGATTGCCCCTCCAACGGTCGAGGCGATGATGCAGGCAGTCGAACGCCATTATCCATTGGTCCAGGAATATTTTCGGCTGAAGGCGGAATTGCTTGGAGTTCAACGCCTCAAGAATACGGACTTGTACGCGCCGATTGAAACCGAGGCAGAGGAAATCTCCTTCGCGGAAGCTCGGGATTTGATCCTGACGGCCTTCGGGAATTTTAACGAACAGTTTGCAGCCCTGGCCGAGGAGTTTTTCCAGAACAGGTGGATTGATGCCGAAGTCCGGGCGGGGAAACGCGGCGGCGCTTTTTGTGCCGCCCTGTCACCTGCCCACCACCCGTATGTGTTGTGCAGCTATACCGGCACCGGACGCGCCGTCTCGACGCTGGCCCATGAGTTGGGCCACGGTATTCATGACCTTTTGGCGCGACGTCAGAAATTCCTGCACTACGACGCTCCCCTGGTGCTTGCGGAGACAGCCTCGGTCTTCGCGGAAATCGTTTTGACCCGGCATCTGCTGGATAAGGCCGAGCAGCCGGACACGCGTCGCGCCCTGCTGTGCGAGGTCTTGGAGGAAATGTACGGCACGGTCTTCCGACAAACCGCCCTGACCCGCTTCGAGATGGCGGCGCATACCAAGCGCCGGGACGGGCCACTCAGCGCCGACGATCTGTGCGAGCTGTGGCTGACCGAACAGGGCAAGCTCTTTGGCGAGAGCGTTGAGCTGTTGCCCGTCTATCGCTGGGGCTGGTCGTATATTCCGCATTTTATTCACAGCCGATTTTACTGTTATTCCTACCCGTTCGGCGAGCTACTCACCCTGGCCCTGTATCAGCGCTATCTCGACCAGGGGGAAGACTTTGTGCCTGGTTATTTACATCTCTTGGAAAGCGGCGGCTCACAGCGGCCGGAACACGCCTTGGCGCAGATGCGTATAGATATCAATCAGCCTGAATTCTGGGATCGAGGCTTTCAGGTCATTCAGGGCTTCCTGACCGACCTCCGGGCCACACTCTAAAAGGGACACCTTCCCATGTACGCGCGTGTTACTCCCATCCAATGCAGACCGGGACTCCTGACAGACTTCCTTTCCGTCTACCGGAGCGCGGTGATGCCCACCCTGGTTCAGGAGTCCGGATTCAGTGGGACCTTGGTGCTGTCCGACCCGGAGGCGCATACCGGCTTCATCGTCACCTTATGGAATTCCGAGGTCGCGCTGGCCCGCTCCGAGCCGAAGAGCCGTAAGGCTGTTGCCGCCATGCTGTTGCCGTTTTTGACTGTACACCCACAGCCGGAACACTATGAAGTCCTGGTCCGAGCCGGCCAGCATGTTGGTGGGCTGTTCGCCCGGATGATTACCCTGCCCGTTCCGGGAGAGCAGCTTGCCCCGGCACGGGCCATTTATGAGAAAGAGTATCTGCCCATCCTTAGACAGCAATCCGGCTTTCACGGTGTGCTGTGGCTGGCCAATCGCTCGCACGGCAGCGGACGGGGGCTGAGCTTCTGGACCAGCCGGGAACAGATGCAGGCTGCCGACCGGGAGAACGAAATTTTTCCTCGGGTCTTATCTCGCTTGGCGGAATATTTTTCCGCCCCTACCGAGCGGGGCTATTACGCTGTTGAGGTCCAAGTATAGTTAGTATCCGCTCATCCTGCTTTTGTCATTTTTAGCCTGGGAGCGCGGCCATCTTGGCCGCAGCCTGTCATTATTGCGGGCTGGAAGCCCGTACTCCTATAATTGTTGCTTGGCGGTGATGTCCCGTTCCAAGGTCTTACCGGTCAGCCAGAAAAAGACGGCGGACAGAAGACTGGTGCTGACTGCCACTCCGAGCAGGGAGTAGCGAATGGCATCCGGCGTCCCGATCAGATCGTTGAGAATACCGACCGTCTGAGGGCCGGCACCCAGGCCGATCATCGTCAGGATAAAAATAAAGACCGCTGAAGCCGTTGCCCGCATGGCCGGCGGAGCAAGGTCCTGCACAATCGAGCCGGCCGGTCCTATCCACATTGTGCCAAAGATATTCGCCGGGAAGAAGCTTAATAACGCCAGCGTGGTATTCTCGAGTACCAAGGCTGCAACGATAAAGGGTGTCGAACAGAGCGCGCCAACCAGACTGATATAGGCCCGTGCCTTGGGCTGGTCCCTGACCCAGCGGTCCGCAAGCCAGCCGCCGGAAAAGGCGCCAATCGCGCCGCCTAGGCCGGTAATCCAGGACAGCCACAATCCCAGTTCTCCGGGGGTCATGCCGTGCAGTCGAATAAAAAAGGCGGGAATCCAGGCCCCGAGTCCGTAGCCCACAAAGGCTTGAAAGGCCGCCCCCAAACTGATGCGACGCCCGCTGGGTAGTCGGGTCAGAAACCGCCAGGTTTCCCCCAAGCTGTAGGAACGACTCGCGGCTGCCGTCCGTTCACTCATGCCGCGCGGAGGCTCCCGGACCGTGAAACGAACCACGAGGGCCATGGCGACGCCGGGAAGACCAATGACCATAAACGCCACCCGCCAGCCAAAGGCGTCATTCAGCCAGCCACCCAACCAGAAGCCCAGACCTACGCCCATATAAATGCCGCACGCATACACGGCGAGTACGGTCGCGCGCTTTTCCGGGGGGAAATAGTCGGACAGCAGGGAGTGCGCCGGCGGGGTGCAGCCTGCCTCACCTATGCCGACGCCCACCCGGGCTAATGCCAGATCGGTAAAATTCCGTGCCAAGCCCGAGGCTGCGGTCATCAGGCTCCAGGTCGCAATGCTCAGGGCAATGAGGCTCCGCCGGACCCAACGGTCGGCAACACGGGCGAGCGGCAGGCCGGCAATCGCATAAAAAACCGCAAAGGCAAAGCCGGTCAGAAATCCCATGGCCGTGTCCGAGACTTGCAGGTCCTCCTTAATCGGCTGGAGCAAGATGGACAGGATTTGCCGGTCAATAAAATTAAACACATACACTACAAAGAGGACGGCCAGGACGTAATAGGCATACGGTCCCCCGACCTCAATGGGCGCGTCGTGGGGCTGAGACGCAGGGTTGTTCCGGTCAAGCGTCTCTTCTGATGAGACAGGTGGCATACGTTCCTCTTTTTGACAGGTCCCCCTTCTCGCCAGAAGCGCGTGCGGTTGTCAAGCACTAGCCCAGCAGAACAGACACGGTGAATAGCTGACGGTCAAAAGGGGACGTGCTACAGTCGCGCGATCAAACAGAGCCCAAGAAAGGACACGGAGAAAGATGGCCTACAAAATTTCCATTGGTATCGATTGGCAGGGCAAGCTCGACTACCAGGTGCTGTGTGAAAGGGTGCAAATCGCGGAGGCGGCCGGGGTGCATTCGGCCTGGGTGCCGGAAGCCTGGGGGCGGGATGCATTCACCATTTTGACCCTGCTGGCCGACAAGACGAAGCGTATCAATCTCGGCACGGCGATTGTGAATACCTACTCACGCACGCCTGCCGCGCTGGCCCAGCATTTTGCCACCCTGGACGAGGTCTCTGGGGGGCGTATGCTGCTCGGCCTGGGAACGAGTGGTCCGCAGGTGATTGAGCACTTTCATGGAGTCGCGTTCCAACCGCCCCTCCAGCGCATGCGTGAGTATGTGGAGATCATCAACACCCTTATGAAAGGCGAGCCGCTCAAATACTCAGGCAAGGTGTTCGACCTGCAACGCGGCTTTACATTGCGCTTCCAGCCCGTTCGTGACCACATTCCGATTTATCTGGCAACGCTGAATGCCAAGAGCGTGAAAATGACCGCAGAACTGGCAGACGGCTGGCTGCCGATCATGATCCCCCTCGAACATCTCAAAAGCGAAATTGACAATCTGCGCCAGGCCAGTGTGGCTGCCGGACGTCCAGCCAATGCGGTCGCCGTCCGTTCGCCAGGCACCATCACAGTGACTCCACAGGTTGACAAAGCCCGCGCCGCCTCAGCCAGTACGCTGGCCTTTTACATCGGCCGTATGGGCATGTTCTACGCCGCCCAACTCACCCGGCTGGGCTATGGGGAAGCGGTTGAGACCATCAAGGAAGCCTGGGCCGGTGGCTCGCGCGCCGCCGGTGAAGCCGTACCCGCTCAGTTGGTCGATGCAACCGGCTGTGTGGGATCAGTGGAGGCAGGTATCGACCGCCTGCAAGCCCAGGCAGAGTGCGGAGTGGACCTGCATCACGTCAATGTGCAGGCAGAGAATAATAGAGAGTATGAGCAGATTTTGGCGAAGTTGGTCGGGTGATGTGGCGGGGCGACCCTTGTGATTGCTCTGACATATTCTTGGTTCCCTCTTGGAAGGGACGGAACGCCTGAAAAGGATTGCCCTTTTCTCACTAAATTGAGAAGATGACACGCAGTGAAAGTCATCAGTCGTAAGGCGCTTCCGGTCAAAATTCGTACAGAGGCCGAGTACGACCGGCTGAATGCCACTATCCGCGAACTTGTTGACCGGGACGAAGAGCGGCTTTCGCCTGAAGAAGAACGGCTTGTAGACCTCCTAAGTGACCTGATTCAGCAGTATGACGAGGAACACTATCCGATCAAAGACCTGCCACCGCATGAGATGCTATCTTCTCTCATGGATGATAACGGTCTAGGCCATCAGGACATCTGGCAACTCTTCGGCTCTCAGGACATAGCCTCAGCGGTGCTCAAGGGGGAGCAAGCTATCAGCAGGATGCAGGTGAGAAAGCTGGGAGATTTTTTTAAGATTGATCCTGGAGTGTTTCTTTAGCATTTCCGAAGAATTAATGATTCGAATCCTTATTCCGCTCTTTTCTGTAGTTGCTTGCGTTGGTGTACTGGTAGGGGGCGGATTACCCATACTACCTCTGTGTGACGAAACGGGTTTCGCCAGAGTACTGTACAAACTTCACGGGAATCAAATCCTCTTCAGTATATCTACGGGGTTCTTAGTCAGCATAAACGACTCTCATAAGGAGTGTCTCACTTTACCGGGCCCTCTCTGCACTACTGCCCAAACGTCTCAACCAGCGTATGCAGGTCTTCCCTGGTGATTTGGCTCGTCGGTGGAGAGGCGACGATGGGGTGCTGCACGCCGGCGTCGGTAAAATGACCGAGTTGAGTGCGGCAGTCTTCGGGCGGACCGAATATAAACAACTCTTCGACCATGGAATCCGGAATGGACTCCTCCGCTCCCTTGCGGTCGCCGGCCTGCCAGCGGGCATGCACTTCATCCAGAATATCGCTATAGCCAAAGCGGCGGAAACCCTGGATATACGTGTTGGCCTGGCAGTAGCCCACCAACACATGACGCAGTTGTCGTAGGGCCTGTTCCCGGTCCTGTCTGACCAGCGTATGCACATAGCAGCCGATATCGATATCGCTCAGACTGCGCCCGGCACGCTCCGCTCCTTTTGCAATCTCGGCCAGCGAATGGGGAATCTGACGCGCCGGCAGCCAGGCTAACAGCACGCCGTCCGCGATCTCTCCGGCTAACTGGAGCATGCGCGGGTTCACGGCCGCCAGATAGATCGGCATGGCCCCCGACAGACGCAGGCTGAGACGAAAGCCCCGCGGCCGATAAAACCCGTCGGTACGCGTGACTCGCTCGCCGGCCAGCACGCGGCGGACAATATCCACATACTCGCGCGTGCGGGTCACGGGCCGGTCCCAGGCAATACCGTGAAAGGTGTTGATGTTGCGCGTGCTCACGCCGATACCCAGCCGCGCCCGACCCGGTGCGACCAGGTCCATGCTGGCGGCCTGCATGGCGGTGAGCGTTGGCGGGCGGAGGTAGAGCGAGATGATGCCCGTACCGACATGAATGCGCTGTGTAGCGGCCAGAAAGGCGGTGACCAGCGTACTCGTCTCCGTGCCCCAGGCCTCGCCGACCCACAGGCTCTCGAAGCCGTGTTCCTCGGCCTTGCGCGCGACCTGCTGATACACCTCGAAGTGATGTCCGGTCGGCGGCAGGCCCAATCCTATGCGCATACGGTCTCTCCCTTTTCCAGAGTCTTGTTCCGGGTCTAACGGCTTTCGTGTTCTTCGGCTAATGTCGTCCACTCCGCATACTGCTCGTCGAGTTGCTGTTTGACCTGCTCATACTGACTCGCCACCTCACGGGCCTTTGCCTGATCCTGAAATGTCTTCTCATCCGCGAGGCAGCGTTCGAGCTTTTCTTTGTGGTCCTCCAGCGTGGCGATATGCTGCTCCAGTGCGGCCAACCGTCTGGCCCGTTTTTGCCGTTCGGCCCGGACGGCTTTTTGCTGTTGATAGGAGAGCTTGCCGTGCTTGGCCTCGCGAATGGCGGCCAGCGTGCCTTCAATGCCAGCCGCGCTTGCCGTAGGCGAAGAGACGGCTGTTCGCTGGACTACTCTCTGAAGGTGGACCCGTTCCTGGTGTGGAGACGGGTCTGTCTGTCGTTCTTTCCGCTCCAGAAACTCCTCAAACGTTCCGGGGTAGGTGGTGCAGCGCCCGTCCTGGAGTTCGAGCACCTTTGTTACCAGACCGCTGAGAAAATAGCGGTCGTGCGACACAACGACAAAAGTTCCCGCATACTGCAGCAGGGCTTCTTTCACAATGTCTTTGGTGCGGATATCGAGATGGTTGGTGGGCTCATCCAGAATGAGCAGGTTCGAGGCCTGCAACAGCATTTTTGCCAACGCCAGGCGGCTCTTTTCACCGCCGCTGAGCACGGCGACCCGCTTTTCAATTGCGTCCCCGGAAAAGAGAAAGGCTCCCAGCAGGGTGCGGAGTTGGGGGACGATGTCGGTTGCGGCTTCCCGGATGATCTCTTCATACACGGTGTTGTCGGTCTGTAAGCGTTCGGCCTGCTGCTGGGCATAGTAATCGAGGACGACCTGGTGGCCAAGCTGACGGCTGCCTGAGGTGGGCTTTTCAACCCCGGACAGGAGGCGGCTGAGGGTGGACTTGCCCGCCCCGTTGACGCCGACCACCGCAACCCGGTCTCCACGCTCAATCACCAGGTTCAGATTCTCAAACACCTGTACGCTGTCGTAGCGTTTGCTGACCCCCTGCAACTCAATCACCCGCCGTCCGCTCCGAGGGGCCTGAGGAAAATGGAAGCGGACACCCTTGGGCACGGTTTGGGGCGGGTCGAGCTTTTCCATCTTCTCAAGTTGTTTGACCCGACTCTGGACCTGCGGGGCCTTCCGAGCGTTATAGCGAAACGTATTGATAAAGCGGGTCAGACGTTCAATCTCTTCCTGCTGCGTGTCATAGGCTTTTCGATACGACTCCAGGTGTTCTTCAAATACGCGCTCAAAGGTCGAGTAATTGCCCGTATATTCGGTCAGGGCAGAGCGGTGCAGGGCAACCACCCGATTGACCATCCGGTCCAGAAAGGTCCGGTCGTGGGAAACGATAACAATGCTGCCGCGATAATTGTGCAGATAGGCCTCAAGCCATAGCAGCGAGTCGAGATCGAGGTGATTGGTCGGCTCGTCAAGCAGCAAGACATCGGGCTGCCGGAGCAGGAGCTTGGCCAGCGCGATCCGCATCTGCCAGCCCCCGCTGAACGTCTCGGTGCGCGCCGTAAACTGCGCTTCGTCAAAGCCCAGACCGGTCAAGACTTTGGCGACCTGAGCATCAGCCTGAAACCCGTCGAGTTCTTCGATTCGGTGCTGGAGGTCTCCGTAGCGTGTGATCAGTTCCGCTTGTACCAACGCATCGGAGGCCGATCCATTCGTGCTATCGAGCGCGGCGTGAATCGCCTCCAGTTCCTGCTGTAGCGCGGTCAGCTCCGGCAGAGCGGAACGCGTCTCGGCGAAGAGATCCCGTCCGGAAATTTCGATTCCCTCCTGGGGCAGATAGCCAATGCTGAGGTTCCGATCGCGCTGAACTCGGCCCGCATCGGGCTCAAGCTGTCCGGTTAAGAGGCGGAAGAGGGTCGTCTTACCCGCACCGTTAGGGCCGACCAGACCCACCCGGTCACCTCTCCGAATATGCCAGTTGAGATTGCGAAACAGTTCCTGTCCGCCAAAGGCGAGGGACAGATTGATAAGCTGGAGCATGGAGCTGGATAGACCTTGAGATAATCGTTGGGGACAGAACCCACTCTTTCTATATCAGCGGCGATAGGGAATGATCCAGGCCGGGTCAACTCGGGCGCTTGGACGGCTATGCCTATTCGCCTTCTTCTGGGGGTAATAACAACGCTTCTCCCAGCGAGCGGATCAACCAGCGATGAACATCCCCGACAAGGGATGCCGCCTGTGGACCAGCCAGAAGCCAGTGACCTTGGTCCGGGTAGCTCAGGCTGGTGGCCTGCAGGGCGTCTGCGAGCCAACGTACGGTCGGAGCAGGCACCATACGGTCTTCATGTCCCCAGACAACCAAACTGGGACAGGGTAGGGGAGCTGCCGGAAAATCGGTCTGGCCTTGGGTGAGGGTGCGGACGACTCTGCCCGAGTCCGGCTCAAGCTGGGCGTATAACTGGTCGTGCAGCCCTGCCGGAAGCGTGTGGAAAAGGAAATCGCGGGCAAGCCGACGAGACGGAGGAGGATGGATGCGGTTCCACAGGAGTGCGGGCAGGGCGGCGAGTCGTACCAGAGGGAGAGCCGGACGCAGGTCAGCCTGCCAGTGACAGGGGAGCAGGGGAGAGATACAGACGAGGGCGCGCGGTTGTGTGCGGGTGGCGACGAGGAGCGCGAGGAGACTGCCCAGATCAAAACCGATTACAACGGGCGGGCAATCGAACGCAGCAATGGCTGTGGTAACGGTCGTGAGATGATCGTCAAAAGAGATAGCCCCACGCCGGCGGGCTGCGGACTGCTCGTACAGATCAAGCGCCCAGCACGACCAACCCCGCTGAGAAAAGCCCCATGCGACTTCCTGCCATATCCAGCTTCCCGTCCATAAACCCGGAAGTAGGAGCAGTGGAGCGGTAAATTTCTCTCGTTCCGGGAAGAGCACCTCAGCGGTGTACGCGGCGAGTCGCTGTTTCATGTGCACAAAGAGAAAAGGCCCGCTTGGGGCCTTTTCTTGGAAATCCTCCGCCTCGTATCTTGCTGCCGCACTGAGCGACGTTACGCTCTCTTCTTAGCCGCTCTCTTCTTGGCCGGAGCTTTCTTGGCCGGAGCTTTCTTGGCCGGAGCTTTCTTGGCCGCCTTCTTTACGGTTTTCTTGGCCGCTTTCTTCTTGGCCGGAGCTTTCTTGGCCGCCTTCTTGACGGTTTTCTTGGCCGCTTTCTTCTTGGCCGGAGCTTTCTTGGCCGCTTTCTTGGCTGGGGCCTTCTTGGCCGCCTTCTTGACGGTTTTCTTGGCCGCTTTCTTCTTCGCAGGCATAGTGACCTCCTTCGGTATGAGTGTGGGAACCCCTTAGTCCATAAAAATCATATATGTAAGGCGGAAGGGCTTTTCATTATCTTTTATCAGATTGGCCTCTTTGCTGCAACAAAAATGCACAAGAACAAGGTGTTATTTTTGGGTTGTAAACGCATTATGACCGGCATACACGGCGCGCCGTCCGAGTTCTTCTTCAATGCGTAACAACTGGTTATACTTGGCCGTCCGCTCGCCACGACAGACGCTACCGGTCTTGATCTGTCCGGCATTCAACGCGACAGACAGGTCGGCGATTGTGGTGTCCTCGGTTTCTCCCGAGCGATGCGAGATCACCGCCGCATACCCATGTTTTTTCCCTAAAGCGACTGTTTCCAGGGTCTCGCTCAAGGTACCGATCTGATTAACCTTGACCAGGATGGCGTTCGCCGCTCCGTCCGCAATGCCGCGAGCGAGCCGTTGCGGGTTGGTGACAAACAAGTCGTCGCCCACGAGTTGTACAGTTGTTCCGAGTTCCTGGGTGAGCAATTGCCACCCGTCCCAGTCGTCTTCGGCCAGGCCGTCCTCGATAGAGACCAGCGGATAGTGCGCCGCCCATGTTGCATACTGTTGAACGAGGTCTTCCGCCTGCCGAGTGGCTCCGCCGGCTTTGTGAAAAACGTACTGCCCGTCCTGGTACAGCTCGGTCGCCGCGACATCGAGGGCCAGTGAGACGTGCCGACCTGGGGTATAGCCCGCCTGTGTCACGGACTCAAGCAGGAGGTCGAACGCCTCTTCGTTTGAGCGAAGATCAGGGGCGACTCCTCCCTCGTCTCCGACGGCCGTGGTAAGGCCCCTTTTCTGGAGTATGATTTTGAGCACGGCGAATACTTCCGCACCGATGCGCAGGGCCTCGCGGAATGATCGTGTGCCGGCTGGAACGATCATAAACTCCTGGATGTCGAGATTATTGGTCGCATGGGCTCCACCGTTGAGCACGTTAATGAGCGGAACCGGAAGCGTCCGCGCGCGCGTGCCGCCCAGAGAGCGATAGAGGGGCTGTCCGGCAGAGGCGGCCGCTGCTTTCGCAACGGCAAGCGAGGTGGCGATGAGCGCATTTGCTCCCATGCGCTTCTTGTTCGCCGTGCCGTCTAACTCAAGCAAGAGTTGGTCAATGGCGAGCTGGTCGCTGGCGTCCTTACCTTTCAGGCGACGGGCGATGTGTTCGTTCACCTGCGCCGTCGCTTTTTGGACGCCCTTCCCGCGATAGCGTTTTCTGGCTCGGTCCCGAAGCTCCCACGCCTCATGAGCCCCGGTGGACGCACCTGAAGGCGCTGCGGCGCGCCCACACGCACCGTCCGCCAGTCTAACTTCAACCTCAACCGTCGGATTACCTCGGCTATCCAAAATTTCTCGACCAATAATTTTCCTGATCTTCACCCAATCCTCCCGTCTTGTCGTGGTGTCTGTGTCCTGTTTCATTCTGGCGCTCAAAGTTGCTCCAGCCTTTCGCAGTCAGTAGAATGTTCTGTATGGGACGAACGGTAGTGCGGCGGTGCGGCTGGGTGTGGTTCCCATCGATTCTGGCGCTGTACGCCCTGCTCGGGTATTCAACCGTGTGGAGCGAGCGCGGGCTTCTGCATCTCTTCCACCTGACCGAAGAGCAGCGCGCATTGGAAACGCAAGTCCGGACGCTGTTGCGCGAGAATGACGATCTCAAGGAACGCATTCGGCGTTTGCACACGGACGACCTCTTTTTGGAACAACTCGCTCGCGACAGGCTCGTCCTCGTGCGCGAGCACGATATTGTCTATCGATTCCATCCAACACAGCCCTCGTTAACCCAGTAGACGAATGACCTCATGTCTGTCGTCTTGCCCATCGGGCGACAGACCCTTTTCCTCCCTTACTCTTTGCCCTATTGCCGTGAGCGTATCACTGCTTGAGGTCGTTTGCTCAGCCCCCGTGCCATGTCTGTGACAATATCACGTGCGGCCTGGCGTGGGTCTATGGCATCTCGAATAGGTCTGCCAACAACCAGATAATTTGCTCCGGCCTGCATGGCTTGGGGAGGCGTTAGAATTCGCTTCTGATCGTCGGCTGTGCTGCCCTGCGGACGAACGCCTGGAATGACCAGGGTCAGTTTGTCTCCACAGGCGCGACGGACTGCGGTAATTTCTCGAGGAGAAGCTACCAGACCTTCAATACCTGCTTGTTGGGCAAGCCGGGCGAGCCGAACGACTTGCGTCGCCGGACCAGCGCTAACCCCGACCTGCTTGAGGTCGTCCCGGCCCAGACTCGTCAACACGGTAACAGCCAGAAGGGTGGGGCGGGTGAGCTGTTCGGCGCGACACACGGAACGGACTGCCCGGTGGGCCTGCTGTAACATATCGACACCACCAGAGGCGTGCAGGGTGAGCATCTTCACCCCTAGACGGGCGGCTTCCACTGAGGCGGAAGCCACTGTCTGGGGAATGTCGTGGAATTTGAGGTCGAGGAAGACCGAACCGCCCTTGGTGTGAATGCGGCGGACAACCTCGGGACCGGCGTGCACGAACAGTTGCTTACCGACCTTGAACAGGCCGACCTCGTCGGCAAGCAGGGCAACGTAGTGATCGACTTCTTTCAGTGAAGCAACATCGAGCGCAAAGATCAGTCGGCGGCGTGCGCGCGGGTGGCTCGTTTTCCGGGAAACCCGAGGGCGGACCTGCGTGTTCTTTGCCTGATTGACGGAACGAGGAGCCATCGTGTTGCGCGCTTCCCTTCGACTCGGCTCAGGACAGGCTCAGACTCAGGCGGTCTCCGTATTGCTGAGCGCCTGCTGGATGGTTTCGACCGCCCGGTCTGTCGGGACTTCCGTCATTGCTCCATCCGCGCGGTCCTTTAGTTCAATCACCCCGCGGGCTAAGGACTTGCCACCAATAGTGGCCCGGAGCGGAATGCCTAGCAGGTCAGCGTCCTTAAATTTTACGCCCGGCCGCTCTTCCCGATCGTCAAATAAGACATCCGTCCCGGACTGCCGGAGTTTGGCATAGACATCTTCCGCCGCCTTCCGGGTCGTGTCGTCATTCCAATTGACCGGCACGATATGAATATCTGCGGGAGCGAGCGGTTTGGGCCAGACAATGCCGGCATCATCATGGTTCTGCTCAATGGCGGCCGCGACGGTCCGGGTGATACCGATGCCATAACAGCCCATTTCCATGGGATGCTGTTCGCCTTTGGCATCTAGATAGGTTGCATTCATTGCCTGGCTATACTTCGTGCCAAGATAAAACGTCTGACCGACCTCAATACCGCGATGATCGGTAAACCGCCCTTTCTCACAGCGCGGGCAGGTGTCGCCCGCTATTGCCCGGCGCAGGTCGGCGAACTGGAGGGAGGGCAGGTCGCGCTCGATATCAAGCCCGGTCATATGCATATCCCGCTCGTTTGCACCACACACCAGGCCTCTTGCACCCCGCAGAGTCTGGTCGCTGATAAGCTTGGCCTTGAGCTGTATTGGTCCGGCAAAACCGGTTGGAGCACCGGTCACCTTTTGGACGGTTTCTTCATCCGCGAGCGCGACCCACTCACAGCCGAGCAGGTTTTTCAGCTTAGGCTCGCTGAGCTCGTGGTCTCCCCGTACCAGGGCGGCGACCACCGCGCCCGTATCGGTCTCGTAGAGCAGGGTCTTGACGAAGCGCTCTGGGGGCTCGCCCAGGAAGGTCGAGACTTCCTCGATGGTCCGTTGGTCTGGCGTCTCGACTCGGGTGAGCGCCGCTTCGCGCGTATCTGATGGAGGCGGCGGTGGGGCGAGTTCGGCTTTTTCCACATTGGCGGCATAATCACACGAGTCACAACTGACAATGGCGTCTTCGCCGGACTCCGCCAGCACCTGGAACTCATGCGACAGACTGCCCCCGATGGCTCCAGTATCCGCCTCCACCGGACGGGAGGTTAGCCCACACCGATCAAAGACCCGCCGGTAGGCGTCGTACATATTGCGGTATTCGCGCTGGCAGTCCTCCAGATCGGTATGAAAGGAATAGGCGTCTTTCATGATAAATTCGCGGCCGCGCATCAAGCCAAAGCGAGGCCGGACTTCATCTCGAAACTTGGTCTGAATCTGATACAAATTGAGTGGCAGGTCTCGGTACGACCGGACCTCCCGCCGGACGATATCGGTCACGACCTCCTCATGGGTCGGCCCAAAGCAAAAATCCCGGTCGTGCCGATCTTTGATGCGCAGCAGCTCTCTGCCGTATACATCCCAGCGACCACTCTCCTGCCAGAGTTCCGCCGGACAGACGGCCGGCATGAGGATTTCCTGGGCCCCCGCGCGGTTCATTTCTTCGCGTACAATGTTTTCGACTTTCCGCACAACGCGCAACCCGAGCGGCAGAAAGTCATACACGCCGCGCGCCACCTGGCGCATCATACCGGCGCGCAGTAAGAGCTTGTGGCTGATGACTTCGGCCTCAGTCGGGTCTTCACGTAATGTTGGGATGAATGTTTGGCGATAGCGCACCCGAACCCCCGATCAGCTAGAGAAAGATGTCGGGCTCAATTAGTCAGCACACGGGCCGGGTGTCAAGCCGGGCGCAGCCTTTCGCCTTGACCCCTTTCCTTTCTCCTGACCAAAAACTATAATTCGCGCGCGATACTTTTCCGCGACAGGAGTACGGCGTGGACTTTGACTATTCTCCGCAAGAAGACGCGTTTCGGCAGGAGCTACGCTCGTGGCTCGAAGCTAATCCGGCGGACAACTACGACCCGGAGACCTTTGAGATTATCGACCAGGAAGAGCGCTTTCAGATCAAGTTCGACTGGCAGAAGAAGCTGCATGGCGCGGGCTGGGTCGGCATTCATTGGCCCAAGGAGTATGGCGGTCGGGGCGCTACGATCATGGAGCAGACCATCTACCAGCAGGAGATGGCCCGGGTGCACGCGCCCGGACTAGCCAATCCGCTTGGTATCTCGCTGGTCGGCCCGACCTTGATGCACTGGGGAACGGAGGAGCAGAAAGAGCGTTTTGTCCCCAGGATACTCAGCGCTGAGGAATTATGGTGTCAGGGCTATTCCGAACCGGGCTCCGGCTCGGACCTGGCCTCCCTCCAGACGCGGGCGGTGGATGATGGTGACGACTTTGTCGTGAACGGCCAGAAAGTCTGGACGAGCTTTGCCCACAAAGCCGACTACTGCATTCTTGTGGCGCGGACCGACCCAGACGCCCCCAAGCACAAAGGGTTGTCCTATCTCCTGGTGGATATGCATTCGCCTGGGGTGACGGTCCGGCCCTTGGTCCAAATCTCCGGCGATGCGGAATTCAACGAGGTCTTCTTCGAGGATGTCCGGGTGCCCAAAGCCAATCTGGTCGGCGAACGGAATAACGGCTGGCAGGTCGCGATTACCACGCTTATGTTCGAGCGGGCGAACTTTGGCATGGTCTACAACCTGGAGCCCATGCTGGACAGATTGAAGGCGGGTCTCAAAGACCTGGAAGTCAACGGCCAACCGGCAATCGATGACCCGGATGTACGCCAAAAGCTGGCAGCCTTTCATGTTGAAATCCAGGCGCTCAAGTTCAACGGCTATCGGCAACTGACCCAACAGTTACGCGGCAACCCGCCGGGACCGGAAGGATCGATCAGCAAGCTGGCCGGGAGTGAGCTGTATATCCGTATGGCGCATTTTGCGATGGAGCTGTTGGGTCCGTACAGTCAGTGCGCCTTGGGGGAATCTCAGGGTATCGATAACGGTTTTTGGGCGCGCCGCGCCTTAGGCTCCCGCCTGTACACGATTGCCGGTGGGACCTCAGAGATCATGCGCAACATCGTTGGCGAGCGCGTCCTGCGGTTACCAAAGGGATAAGGGGGAAGCATGGATTTCGGTTTCAGTGAAGATCAAGAATTGCTGCGCGACTCGGCTCGAAAATTCCTGGACGCGGAGTGTCCGACCACCTTCGTGCGTAAGATGATGGAAGATGACAGCGCCCACGCTACGGAACTCTGGAAAAAAGCCGCCGAGTTGGGCTGGGTGGGCATTCTGATTCCCGAGGAGCACGGCGGTATTGGCGGGAGTTTTCTCGATCTGGTTGTCGTGATGGAAGAGATGGGCAGGTCTCTGATGCCTGGGCCGTTCTTGGCGACCGTGCTCCTGGGCGGCACGGCCGTGCTGGCCGGCGGCTCAGACGAGCAAAAGGCTGCCGTTCTTCCCCAGGTCGCGGCTGGTGAATTAGTCATGACCTTGGCCCAGGCCGAAAAGAGCGGCCGCTATGACGCTGGCGGCATTGGTATGCCGGCCACGGCGCGGGGCAGTGACTTTGTGCTGTCCGGGGAAAAACTCTTTGTGCCGGATGCGCATGTTGCCGATCAGATGGTGGTTGCTGCACGTACCGGCTCACCCGGTACTCCAGCAGAAGAGGGCATTACGCTCTTTCTGGTCGATGCCAAGTCGCCGGGGGTCGAGATCACTCAACTGAAAACCGTGGACATGACCCGCCGCCAGTGTCACGTCGCTTTCCAGGATGTTGCGGTGGCCGGCTCGCAAGTTCTTGGCGAGGTGGGCCAGGGCTGGTCGATTCTCAAGCGCGTCCTCGATCAAGCCATCGCCGGACTGTGTACCGAGATGGTCGGGACCGGACAGCAGGCGCTGGATATGGCCGTTGAATACGCCAAGGAGCGGGTGCAGTTCGGGAAACCCATAGGCAGTTTTCAAGCCGTCAAGCACAAATGTGTGGATATGATGGTCCAGGTCGAAAACGCGCGCTCACTGACCTATTACGCGGCCTGGACGGTCGATGAGAATGTGGACGAAGCATCCCAGGCCGTACCCATGGCCAAGGCGTATTGCAGCGATATGTGCAAGACGGTGACCAGTGAGGCCATTCAGGTTCATGGCGGCATCGGGTTTACCTGGGAGCACGATATGCACCTCTTTTATCGCCGCGGCCTGGCATCCGAAGCCGCCTTCGGCAGCGCCCCGACCCACCGTGAAGTAGTGGCCCAGACGCTGGACTTGTAGGCGGCTGCCCGTAGCGTTCGCCCTTTTCTGCCATGACCCCCGCTCTGATCGTCCACGGTGGCGCCGGAGCTGCGACGCCACCTGCACTACAAGCCGAGCGCCGATCAGGGCTGGAGGCTGCCTTTGCCGCAGGTTGGGATATTCTTGTTCGGGGCGGGACTGCCCTCGATACGGTTGTGCAAGCCACCGTGACCCTCGAAGACCACCCTCTCTTCAACGCCGGCCTTGGCTCCTGCCTGACGGAAGATGGGACCGTTGAAGTTGACGCTTCCCTCATGGACGGCTCCACATTTCAGACTGGCGCTGTGGGGGCGGTCAGGAATATCAAGAATACCATCCAACTTGCTCGGGCTGTCATGAAGGACGGGCGACACGTATTTCTGGTCGGCGATGGGGCCGAACGATTCGCACGAGAGCACGGGCTGCCGCCCGCCACGGGGGACGAATTGATTACCACCCGCCAGTACCAGCGCTGGCAGGCGCGACAAACCACAGGCGAACCTGGGACGGTTGGCGCGGTTGCCCTGGATTCGTCTGGCGGGCTGGCGGCGGCAACCTCAACCGGCGGCTTGATGGGCAAGCGCTCCGGCCGTGTGGGCGACTCTGCCGTCATTGGGGCCGGGACGTATGCGGACAGTGCAATTGGCGCGTGCTCGGCAACAGGCGATGGCGAGGACATTATTCGGGCGACTCTCGCCCGCACGGCGGTGGAATTGCTGCGCGGTGGGAAGGATACCGCGCAAGCCGCTCGCGCTGCTCTGGCTCGCCTTACACGACAGACACGGGGAGAGGCCGGTCTGATTCTGCTCGATCCCTTTGGCCGGAGTGGTGTTGTCTATAATACGAAATCGATGAGTGTGGCCTTGCGGGCTGAGGGGCGGCTTGTGGTGCGAGTGTGATATGCAGAGCCTGCCTCTGGCATTTTCGTACGCACTAAGGATAATATGCCCGGTCACACGGGATGAACCTAGAAAAAATCAGAAGAAAAGGGAGGAAAGTATGGCAAAAGTTGATGGCAACTCATTGGTCGTCAAGTCGCTCAAAGACGAAGGCGTGGATACCGTTTTCTACATCACCGGCGGGCCGATGGTCGATGTGGCCTCCAAATGTATTGAGATTGGATTTAACTCGGTCGATGTGCGTCACGAGCAAGGGGCTTCCATGGCGGCCCACGCCTATAGTCGGGTGCTGGGCAAGCCGGGAGTGTGCTTTGCCGCCTCCGGCCCCGGTGTCACGAATCTGATTACAGGTGTGGGCAATGCGTATCTGGACGCCGTTCCGGTCGTTGCTCTGGGCGGAGCGAGTGCCATTTCCCAGGACGGCATGGGCGCATTCCAGGAGATGGATCAGGTCGGCATGTTCAAGCCGATCACCAAAATGTCCGAGCGGGTCAAAGACGCGCGTCGCATTCCGGAAATCATCAATAAAGCCTTTCGTGTGGCCACCAGCGGTCAGCCGGGTCCGGTCTATGTCGACCTGCCGGGCGACGTCCTCTACCGGGTGGTTGAAGAAGAGGAAGTCACGTTTCCCAAGCGTCCTCACCAAGTCCCGCGGGTGGCCGGTGATCCGGCCTTGGTCAAGGAGGCAGTGGCGCTGCTGAAGGCGGCCGAGCGGCCCTTGGTCATTACCGGGACCGGTATCATGTGGTCGGGAGCGATGCAGGAACTCCAGGAGTTTGTGGAAACGACCGGCATCCCCTTTTACACCACCCCACAGGGTCGTGGTGTTATTCCTGAGGACCATGCCCTGAGCTTTCTGGGCGCGCGTAACCGGGCCTGGAAAGAGGCCGACGTGGTGCTGATTGTGGGCACGCGCCTCAACTTCATTCTGGGTTTCGGGCAGGCGCCGCGTTTTGCGGAAGATGTCAAAATGATCCAGGTCGATATCGCGGATGAAGAGATCGGTCGCAACCGCGCGGTTGATGTCGGTATCGTGGGTGACGCCAAGATGGTCTTACGTCAACTGATAGACGAGGCCAGCGACTCTTTCCGGGGCCGGGACGAGCTGGCCTGGATCGATACGCTGCGCGGCCATGACCAACGTTCCCAGGAAAAGATGAGCGCCATCATGCAGGCGGAATCGTCTCCCATGCACCCCCTACGGCTGTGCAAAGAGGTCCGTGACTTTATGGACCGCGACGCCATTATTGTCGTCGACGGCCACGAGATTCTCAATTTTGCGCGCCAGTCGGTGCCGACCAACGCTCCCGGCCACCGGGTCAACGCCGGCCCGAACGGCTGTATGGGCGTGGCCGTGCCGTTCGGACTCGGCGCAAAAGTGGCCAAACCGGACACGCAGGTCATTGTCCTCAGCGGAGACGGTTCGTTTGGCATGAACGGCATGGAAATCGACACCATGGTCCGCAAGAACATCCCGGCCATCATCGTCATCAGCAATAATGGCGGCTGGGCCGGCGCGGGGGTGATGAACGCCGGACGCGACCTGGGCTTCAGCCGGTATGATGAGATGGCCAAGGTGTTCGGAGCGCACGGTGAGTTTGTCGAAAGGCCGGAAGACATTCGGCCGGCACTTGAGCGTGCCATTGCCTCGGGCAAGCCGGCGGTGATCAATGTGATAACCGACCCCAACGCGCGGTCGTCAACGCAGTCGTTTGCCGCTTACCGGGCAATTTAACCCTTAGAACTGGGGCGGGCCGTTCGGGCTCGCCCCGGTCTGCACTCCTTGCCGGGACGGTCCGCGCATGGCCGATATCGAAGAAATCCTGACCTTCTGGTTTGGCGAAGTCCGGGACGAGCCGTCTTATTTTGAAGAATACGCCCCGCGCTGGTTTGTTCAGAATGCCGACTTCGACCGGGAGATCGTCCAGCGTTTCCAGGCCGACTATGAGCTGGCCGCTCAAGGTCAACTGACCCACTGGACGGAGACGGCGCGGGGCGGTGTGGCACTTATCCTGGTCCTGGATCAGTTTCCCCGCAACATGTTCCGCAACGACCCGCGCGCCTTTGCGACCGACCCGTTGGCACGGCAGATAGCGGAGCAAATGATCGACGCGGGGCTTGACCGGCAGTTGCGTCTGGTCGAGCGCTATTTCGTGTACGTTCCCTTTATGCATAGCGAGGATCGCGCCCATCAGCAGCGCTCGGTCATGCTCTTTCAGCAGCTCGCCGAAGTGCGCGCCTATTTTGATACTTCCTATGCGGTCAGACATCAGGAGGTGATTGATCGCTTCGGGCGGTTTCCCCACCGCAACACTGTTCTGGGCCGGGCTTCAACACCGGCGGAGTTGGAGTTTCTCAAGCAGTTCGGCTCCTCATTCTAGGCTATTGCCTTCCTTGGCGCCTCTGCCGGATACGGGGTGTAGCCTTTTCTCCGCAGGCTGGCTATCCTGCCCCTCTGTATTCATAAATAGCCATCGTGAGGAGTTGAAACGCATGGGGGAAGCCATACACGCGATTGTTATCAACAGGGTTGAGAAAAAAATCTCGTCCGAGCTGAAGGAAATCACGCTGGACGATCTGCCAGCCGGAGATGTGACCGTCAACGTTGCCTATTCCACGCTGAACTACAAAGACGGCCTGGCCGTCACCGGGACCGCGCCCATTGCGCGTACCTATCCCATGATTGGCGGGATCGACCTGGCCGGGACGGTCGAGTCTTCCAGTTCGCCGGCTTATCAGCCCGGAGATAGGGTCCTGATCACCGGCTGGGAACTCAGCATGAGCCACGGCGGCGGCTATGCTCAGAAACAGCGGGTCAAATCCGAATGGCTGACGCGCGTGCCTGACGCCTTCAGCCTCAAACAAGCCATGGCCGTGGGTACGGCCGGCTATACCGCCATGCTCTGCATCCTGGACCTGGAACGCATGGGCGTAACACCCGGAGAGGAAGAAGTAATTGTGACCGGTGCCGCAGGCGGCGTCGGTAGCGTAGCGGTCGCCGTGTTATCCAAGCTTGGCTATACAGTGGCCGCGTCAACTGGCCGGCCGGAACTGAGCGACTATCTCACCGGTCTGGGCGCCTCGACCATTGTTGAACGGGCAGAACTCGCCGAGCCCTCGGGCCGCCCTTTGGACGCCGAACGTTGGGCGGGCGGCGTCGATTCCGTGGGCGGGCAGACTTTGGCCTCGGTCCTGCGAGGGACCTGTTATGGTGGGGCGGTGGCGGCCTGTGGTCTGGCCGGGGGGGCTGATCTGCCGACCTCGGTTCTGCCGTTCATTTTGCGGAACGTCAGTTTGATCGGGGTGGACTCCGTAATGTGTCCCAACCCCAAACGGCAAACGGCCTGGGATCGTCTCGCCCAGGACCTGCCGCTAGACAAGCTGGACGCCATGACCATGGTGGAACCCATGTCAAAGGTGTTGGAGCTGGCCCCGCAGATTTTACGTGGGCAGGTCCGTGGCCGTGTTGTCATTGATGTGAATGCCTGACCGGGCCTTGAGACAGAGAGTATTCCGGCCGTGACGGGCATGACCGATATGAACAACGGTAGCGCCGAAGAACATCTCAGCCTACCAGCCCGCGACCTCCACTTCCCCACCGGCCGCTCCATGGGAGAGCTGTTCGTTCGGGATGGCGTGCATCGCGCGGATGATTATGCCTTCTGGGAGCCGATTGGTCGGGCACAGGGGGGTCTTGCCATTCCCGCCGGCAAAGAACTCCGGCTCAACGTCAACCCGCAGGCATCCACCGATCTTTCGCCGTTTCGCGCTATTCCCGCCCACGCTATTCAATATCTGCAACTCTCGGCCTCGCGGGTAAATAACGACAGTCTGGCCCATCTGGCCCATTTGACCGGGCTGCGCGTGCTGTGGCTGTACGACACTCGGATCAGCGACGCCGGCTTGGTTCACCTGCAAAGCCTGAGCGGGCTGCGCGTGCTCAATCTGCGCAGCACGCTGGCCAGTCGCGGCGGCATAGATGCGCTTCAGGCAAAGCTGCCCAAGTGCGAGTTCCGGCGACCGTGGTAATCTAGGGTCCTTCCATCTCAACCAGCTCCAGCACGGTGCCGTCCGGGTCTTTGAAGCACACAAAGCGCGCACTCGGAGCGTCAGGGGGATCGAGCAGGACGGGCTTGGAGATAAACTCGACTCCGTGCTCTTTCAGAGTTTGAACATCAGCATCAAGATTTGTGGTGAGCAGAGCAATCCGAGCGATACCGAGGTGGTACAGATGCGGGTATGGCGGGTCGTTGTCCCGGGGCTCTTTCCATTCCAAGAGATCGATAAGCGGTGTGGTGGGTGAGCTCTCTAGCTGGAGCAAGGCACCCCGTACAAGATACGGTGGCATGCCGACCGCGGCCGCCACTTCCGGGGTGTTCCGCTCCGGTACTTCCCACATGACCTTGAACCCGAGCAACTCGTAAAACTGACGCGAACGCTCATAGTCACGACAGTTGACATTGACGTGCATCATTCCCGAGATGTGCATAATGATTCTTCTCGCTCTCTATGGTGTCTTTCGAGGACGATAGTCTTTATGAAAAAGGAATATCTCTCGGAAACCAATAGAGGGTTTCCGAGAGAAGAGAGCGGTTACTTGCCTGTATAGCCGGGGTTGGTTGGGTTATCGAGCCAGTCGCGCCGTTTCTCGTACGGCAGATCGATATAGGTCTGCATGGCCAGCAGGCCGTCCTCGGACAACATAGTTTCCAGAAAGGCCGAGCTTTCAATATCGAGCCCGGCGGCGAGGTGAGTATCGTTGCCGGCATAGACCGCGTGCTTGGCGCGGGCGACGGCAATCGGCGGGAAGTTGGCAATCTCGTGGGCGATTTCCGTGGCGCGGGCGAGCGCGTCGTCGGCTACTTCGTGGACCAGACCGAAATGGAGCGCTTCGTCGGGCGGGACCACGCGAGAGCGAATCACAAACTCAAGCGCGCGTCCGATCCCGATCAGCCGCGACAGACGCTGGGTGCCGCTGCCGCCAGGCAGAATGCCGAGTTTGACTTCCGGAAACCCGTAGCGATAGTCACCTTTTTGACCGATACGCAGGTCGCACGACAGGCTCAGTTCAAACCCCCCGCCCATGGTGTCCCCGTTCATGGCAACGATGATAGCCTTGGGCAGGTCGCTCAAATTCTTCAGCATGGCATGATAGGCGGTGGTCAGCGAGGTGCCAGCCAGCCGCATGGCTTCCCGGTCCTTGGCCAGATCAACCAACTCTTCCACGCTGTAGTGGGTAATGAACTTGCCTTCCATCGCGCCGGTTAACACGACGGCCCGGATAGCGGGGTCGCGCCAGTCCTCGATCAGTTTCCACAACTCCTGGGTGCCTTCCGCACAGAAATAATTCATCGGCGGGTTATGGTATTTTGCGATCACGACTCCGTCACTCTGTTCAGTCTGCCAATAACTCATGCCTGGCCCTCCTTCGTCCGTATGGATTTTTCTGGTTGCATATGCGAGTCGTCACCGGACGGCAAGGGCTGGCCTGCACGGGAAAGAAAAAAAGAGCCCACCGGGGTGCGGTGGGCTCGTATGCTGTATCAACGCGAATATCGCTGGCCAGCGCCGGCGCTTAACGGTCCGCCTTTCGGGACTTAATTGTGACGATCTTTTTCTCTGCGTCCTGAGTGGTTTCCCAGGCATCGTGCTTGGTGGCACAGCACATCAGCACCCTGGCCAGGGTGTCCTTATGCTCGACGCCAGTGGTGTCCTGACAGGGACCGCAGGACCAAAGGTCCTCTTTAATCTCACCGATTTCTCCACCAATTACTTGTGGCATAATCACCTCCTGTTTTTTCTTTTCTTATAGCGCAAGACCTATTGTCAGGTCCAGGGGTTGATATCCTGGCAAGGCCGTGCAACTCAATACGCAGAGACATATTCATAAAGGAGGAGACCAGAATGGGTACAACGGTTGTTCTGCTGGAAATACAAGTCAAACCCGAATGCGTGGAAGAGGTGAAAGATTATCTGAGAGAGGCATTACCGGATACGCGGGCCTACGACGGCTGCCAGGGCATTGATATCTACGGCAATCTCGACGAGTCGACCAACCTCGTGTTCTACGAACTCTGGGATTCTCGCGAGCACTATCAGAAATATCTGAACTGGCGGACCGAGAGAGGCGATTTTGAGAATCTCAGCTCAAAGTTGGCCAGTCCGGCGAGTATTCGATATTACGACCGCATTGACGTGTAGCACATTCCGCTCTGATTTGGATTTTGGACAGGCCGGCTTTGCCGGCCTTTTTTGTTCAGCCACATGCGGGGACCGGCTTGTCCCCGTACTCGATAGCAACTTCCGCTCACACCAGCTACAATCCGGCGGCTTTGAAACTTAAGAAGGAGGCTCTATGACGCAGAAACCGGCCATCGCCTTAGTCGCCGTTGCTGGACGAAGAAAACAAACCCTGGAAGTGGCAACCCAAATCGAGCAGGAAGGCTTCAGCGGCATTTACTGTCAGAGTGTGGGCGACTGTATTGGCCTGTGCGAGGCCCTGGCCTTTGCCACCAACGAGATTCCGTTCGGGACCAGCATTGCCAATATGTATACCCGCCATCCGTATGATTTTGCCCAAACTGCGGCCCTTATTCATGAGGTCTCGGGCGGACGCTTCCGGTTTGGCGTGGGCGTGAGCCACGGCCCGATGCTGAACCGCCTGAAGGTGAAGGCCGGCAAGCCACTGGCCGATATGCGTCAATTTGTCTCCGATCTGCACGGCAGCGTTGGCCGAAAGGATGCGCTGCCGCCCATTGTCCTGGCCACCTTACGCAAGGCCATGGTCAAACTGTCGGCCGAGATTTCTCAGGGCGCGGTATGGGCCAATGCGGCCCGGTCGCATATGGTCACGTCGCTGGGCTTTCTGCCGCAGGAGAAAATGCAGGACGATGATTTTTTTGTTGGCAATATGATTCCGACTGTTATCTCGGACGATAAAGAGGCAGCCGCGAAAGTCCACCGACGGACACTCAGCACCTATGTCCGCTTACCCAACTACCAGCAGTATTGGATCGAAGCCGGCTATGAAGAGGAAATGCGGGCCATCCAGCAGGCCATGGCCAATAAGGAAGACGAGAAAATCCCGTCTCTCATGTCTGACCGCTGGCTGAGTCAGGTCACCCTGTACGGCAGTGTGTCCGAGGTCAGAGCCGGCGTGGAAGCCTGGTATGATACCGGCCTCAAAACGCCCATTCTGGTGCCCTCGTCAGCCAACGGCAACCAAATGGTCGCCTTGCAGGAAGTGATCGAGGCGTTTCGGTAGAGGGTGGAGTAAGCAGCGGTTCTCCTGGTAAGCCCAGAAGATTCTTCTCACGCACATTCACGATGTGAGGAATTCAACAACCCGTGGGTTGATTTCGTCTGGCTTTTCCAGATGCAGGAAATGTCCAAGCCCCGGATAGATTTCTTTTTCCAGGCCCTGGGTGAACAAATGGTCCATGGCGTTGAACGCCGTAAGACGGCCTGGCCGGTCTCGTGTCCCATGCAGGGCAAGCGTCGGAACCGTGGTGGGGGCGGCCATCTTTTCCTGGAGGGCCTGTAAGGCCGGGTCTCGATTATCAGGGTGAAACGTATGCCGGTAGTAATTGAGCGCGGCGGTCACCACTCCCGGCTGCCGAAAAGTCTCTTTCACACTGGCTATGATCTCTGTCGGAATATCATACTCGGGCGAGGCGTCCTGCCACCAGCGCTCGATAAAGGCGAGATCGTGGGCTGAGACCGCTTGTTCGGCAAACGGCATCTGAAAAAAGTAGGCGTGCCAGCCGCCTTTGATCATGTCGTAGTCCGAGGCTAATGCGCCCAGCATGGCCCCCGGATGCGCGACTGCAAGGACGACAATTTTTTGTATCTGTTCCGGCGCGAGGGCGGCCGCTCCAAAGGTCGCAAACGCGCCCCAGTCATGTCCAACGACACTCGCCTGCTCAGCTCCTAAAGCCGTAATCAACGCGACGGCGTCTTGCGCGAGCAGGACCGATTGATAGCGTCCGTCCGCTGGGGCAGACGTCGGGGCATAGCCGCGCATGAACGGCGCGACCGCATGAAAACCCGCCTCGGCCAGGACCGGTAGGAGGGTGCGATAGGTATAGGCATTATCCGGAAAGCCGTGCAAACACAGGACGAGCGGCCCGCGACCAACTTCGAGGCAGTGAAAGTGGATGCCGTTTGCCGTGACTGTGCGTGTGTGAAACTCCATACTTTTCTCTCCGTTCTACGATTCTGGGCTCCCGCTTGAGGAAAAAGCAACATGCCGTTACGCGTCATCGGCAACAAGCGGCTGACGTGTCTGCGCGGTCTTTTTCCAGCGCTCTCGAACAATCCTGAGTGCCGCCTCAAACGGCGTACAGCGCGAGCGTTTGCTCCGCGAAAGTACCAGTTTGGTATTCTTCCGAATATGTTCACTGACAAAGGTAAAGGATTTCTCGGTCCCGAGTCCCTTGATATCGGCCAGCGCGGCCAGGACCCCGCCGCCGTTTGAGACAAAATCGGGCACGACGCCGACCCCGCGCTGGGACAGGCGGTTCGCAATCGACGGCCGAAACGGAATGTTCGCGGCCGGGACAACCAGTTTGGCCTGAATCCGCTCAACATTCTTGGCATGGATAACATCCGGGCGGGCGCCGGGAATGAGGATATCAACCGGCAGCGTGAAGAGTGTGCGCCGAGAGAGCAGCCTCCCGCCTCGATAGTGACGGACGACCTCATCTCCATACTCTTGGCGCAGTTCCAAGAGCCTCTCGACATCCAGACCCTTCGGGTCGTAACGGGTGCCGGCCAGAGTTGAGACGGCCACCGCCTGGGCTCCCGCACGGATAAAGAAACGGGCCGCCCCGCCCCCAACCTTGCCGAACCCCTCAATGGCAACCGTTGCGCCGTGTACGGGCAGTTGAAAGGCCTTGGCCGCCACCAGGGCTGACTCAACCACGCCAAAGCCTGTCAATTGGTCTTCAAGTGGCAATCCCTCAAACTGTTTGGTCCGCAACCCACTATAGCGCCGCTTCCCCGCCGCGTTCCGTAACGGCAGAAAGTCATCGTCCGATGTCCCCATGTCCGCGCCAGGATAATAGGTCCGTTTTTCGTACAGGGGCTGAAGAACCTGGAGAAACGCGTCCAGAACTGCCTGGCGGTCCTGGGTAGCCGGGTCGTACCAGATGCCGGCTTTTGCACCCCCGGCCGGGAATTCGAGCATCAGATATTTATACGTCATAGCCCGAGCCAGGCGGATCATCTCTTCAACCGACAGGTCGGGCAGCATCCGCACGCCACCCGCGCTCATGCCGAAAGCGGTCGTATCAATGACAATCACCGCTCGCATCTGACTGGCCGGATCATAAAAGGAGAGAATCCGTTCCGGGCCCGTCGCATCCTGATACCGGGAGAAGGGCAATGATGGGTGCGGGTGCATAATGGCCCGAGGTTTCATGCCTCTCCGTCTAGGTCAATGGGGCGAATAAATATAACGCTGGGGTGCCCAAAACCTCTTTTATGTTCTGATACAATAAACGAAGTCAACGAACATGGAGGGGAGGGGAGTCTCATGCCAAAGACAAACGGAACACTCGGTTTTTTTGAGAACGTGAACCGGAGTTTCGATAGGGCGGCCCGATTCCTGACCTATCCGGAGGGCCTGCTCGCGCAGATACGCACCTGTAACAGCGTGTATACCGTGCATTTCCCCATAAAAACGCAGCACGGCTACGAGGTCATCTCCGGCTGGCGGGTGCAACACAGCCACCACAAAGCGCCGTGTAAGGGCGGCATTCGGTATGCGCCAGAGGTGAGCGAACATGAGGTCAAGGCGCTGGCGGCATTGATGACGTATAAATGCGCTCTGGTTGACGTCCCATTCGGGGGCGCAAAGGGTGGGGTCCAGATCGATCCGAATCGCTATACGCCTGACGAAATAGAGCGGATCACGCGACGCTATACGGCCGAACTGATCAAGAAGAATTTCATTGGTCCCGGCGTTGACGTCCCGGCTCCCGATTATGGCACCGGCGGCCGTGAGATGGCCTGGATTTTTGATACCTATGCCTCGTTTTATCCGGGCCAGATTGACGCCGCGGCCTGTGTGACCGGAAAGCCCATCACCCAAGGTGGGATACAAGGCCGGGTCGAGGCAACCGGGCGCGGAGTGTATTTCGGGCTGCGCGAAGCGTGTGAACAGGCTGAAGATATGAAACGGATCGGCCTGAGCCCCGGGCTGGAGGACAAGACGGTCGTTGTGCAGGGGCTTGGCAATGTAGGTTCTCATACGGCGAAATTCTGCCAGGAGGGAGGCTGTCGGATTGTCGGTATTGCCGAATATGAAGGCGGGATTTATAACCCGCGGGGACTCGATGTTGCCGCGGTCCTCGCCCACCGGCGAGAGACGCGTTCCATTCTTGATTTCCCGGGGGCGGAGAACATCGCCCCATCCTCTGCTGTTTTAGAACGGGAGTGTGACATCCTGATTCCGGCCGCACTCGAAAACCAAATTACCGAGACGAATGCTCCCCGCATCCAGGCCAAGATCGTTGCCGAGGCCGCCAACGGCCCGGTCACCGCCCAGGCTGAGGACATCTTATCCGCCAGGGGCGTGTGGATCATTCCCGATGTGTATCTGAACGCCGGTGGGGTGACGGTCTCGTATTTTGAGTGGCTGAAGAATCTGTCTCATGTCCAACTGGGTCGGATGGGCAAGCGCTTTGAGCAATCCGCCTTTGATAAGATTCTTCACACGATTGAGCGCCTGACGGACACCTGGCTGCCGGAGGCGGAGCGCCGGGCAATTGTGCATGGTGCGGATGAAATCGATCTGGTGAATTCGGGGCTGGAGGAAACCATGATTACCGCCTATCATCAGATCTATGAAGAGTGGAAAGGGGATTCACGGGTGCCCGACCTGCGCACGGCAGCCTTTATCAGCGCGATGAAAAAAATTGCCGTCTCGTATATGGAACTCGGTATTTTTCCCTAAAGAGAGCCGGTCAACCGCTATGAAGCGTGTCTACACCGCTCACGACCCGACCGAAGCGCATCTGGTCAAGGGACTGCTCGAAGCCGAGGGCATCGAAGCCATTGTCCAGGGCGAGCATCTATTTCCTCTCCGTGGCAGCCTGCCGGTCACCGCTGATACCAATCCTTCCGTGTGGGTGGCGAACGACATGGACTTTGACCAGGGCCGGACGATCGCCCAAGCCTATGATCACGGTGCTCGGGCCGACCAGGAAGGCGCGCCCCCCTGGCGCTGTCTACGCTGCGGGGAGAATCTGGAAGGCCAGTTTACCGCCTGCTGGAAATGTGGAACAACTCGGTCCCCGGCGTAGCACAGGGGCCGACGTTATTTTGCCAACCCCATGGTCTCCATCCGGGTGGGCTTCATGACAACCAGAACCCGGGGTTCCGTTTTCATGCGTTCCAGATATTCCGCGCCGCCTTCCTCGCCCTGATATTTCACCAGGATTTTTCGGGTATCCTCCCAAATATCCTGCTCGCGGATTTCGACCTTGCCCTCAGCCGTGACATAGCCAAAGCCGGTGACGTCGTCGATGCACAGGCTCATGCGGGCGTCGCGGACCAGGTTTTTATATTTGGCGCGCTCGGTGGTAATGGAGATGATAAATTGCTCACCATCCCATACAAACCAGACCGGGGTGAGCTGGGGAGTGCCATTGGCTCGAATCGTGGCCATGGTGGCATTCCGACTTTCGGCCAGAAAGCTCTCAACCGTCCGTTTGTCCCCCTCAGCCCACACCACGCCGGTCAGGCTGAGGGTAAGGATGGCCCCCCATACGATGGTCCTGTACGCATTGTTCCGCATCGTCGTGCTCCTTTCGTGTGCGACACATAGCAGAGAACAGACGGTAGGAGTAGTTCTCCGCCGTGCGGCGGAACGGCCGCCTAGGCAACGGCCTTGCGCCACACGGTGGCCAGCCAGGGCTGCTGCTGGCGCGGTTTTCCGGGTGGACGGTAGTAATGCATGACTTCTTGAAACTGTGTCTGCGTGAGGAGCTGTCGCCAGGTCTCAAACGTGTAGAAACTGCTATAGCGATGGTCTTGCCAGCCTTCTTGGTCATGCCCGCGCGGGTTTGAGCTGAACAGAATTCCGTTTGGTTTAAGCGTGTCCCAAAGCTGCCTGAGAATTCGCGGCAACTCCTGGCTCGGAATATGAAAGAGGGAGGCATTGGCAAAGATGCCGTCAAAGCGCTCAGGCGGTAATCTCAGATCAAGAAAATCCTGATGCCACACCTCGCAGCCCGTCTGTCGTCTGGCCATTTCAACAAAGCGTTCCGCACCGTCCAGGCCAACGGCCTCGTGGCCCAGGTCGCGAAAGGCTGCCAGGTCACGGCCCGGACCGCAGCCGAAGTCGAGGATGGAATACGGGCCGTCTCCCGCTACATGATCGAGCAGGGCGGCCCGGTTCTGACTGACGTCGTGGTCCTGCGTCCCGTGCCAGAACGCTTCTGCAAACCGGTCATAGAAAGCGAGGGTCGTGCGAGCGGTCTGCCTGACTTCTTCAGGGCTCAGGTGTGCGAGTTGTTTCATACAGGGTCAAGCACGCTTGATAGCACAAGTCTCGGTGTCTCGTCTTGGCCGTCTGGATCACTATTTGCTTTTGAGGGATTTCTTTCCACCCTTCTTTTTGACACAATGCGCTCCTGTCTCAGGGGCGCGTTATGCCGCATATTATTGGCACTGCCGGACATATTGACCACGGCAAGACCTCCTTGCTCAAGGCTCTGACCGGACACGACACTGACCGGCTCAAAGAGGAAAAGGAACGGGGCATCTCCATTGATCTCGGCTTTGCCTATCTGGATTTGCCCAATGGTGAACGGGCCGGGATCGTTGATGTGCCTGGTCACGAGCGTTTTATCCGCAATATGCTGGCCGGCGCCCAAGGGATAGACTTGGTGCTGTTTACCGTTGCCGCGGACGATGGCGTGATGCCCCAAACCGAAGAGCATTTCGATTTTCTCCACTTGCTGGGCGTCCAAAAAGGTCTCTTCGTTATTACAAAAGCCGATATGGTGGGTCCCGAGCGGATTGAAGAGGTCCGGGAAGAAATCGAAATTCTGACGATTGACACCATTTTTGAAGATGCACCCATCCTGCCGGTCTCCTCTATTACCGGTCAAGGTTTGGACAGCCTGCAACAGGAGATTGCGCGGCAGCTTGAAGCCTATAGCCGGCCCTCCCAGCCCGGATACTTTCGGCTGCCGGTCGATCGGGTCTTTACGCTCAAAGGGCACGGGGTTGTTGTGACCGGAACCGCGCTGGCCGGAACCGTCCGAGAAGGTGAGACCGTCCGCGTGCTTCCGACGCAGAGCGAAGCGCGCGTGCGTTCGCTCCAAGTCCATGGGGAGGACATGTCCGAAGCGCATTGGGGGCAGCGGGTTGCGCTGAATCTGGTCGGACTGGATAAGGCGGAGATGGCTCGTGGCCATGTCGTGTGTCATCCCAAAGTCAGTATGACGACCACCCGTTTTGATGCCAGCGTCGAAATTCGGCCGAGCGCGGGACGCGAGGTCGTGAACCACGAGCGGGTGCGCATTCATCTTGGCACGGCAGAAGTCATTGGAAAAATCATCTTGCTTGGTGGGCATGAGGTCTTGCCGCCGAAATCGACAGCCCTGTGTCAAATTGTCGCCCAGGAGCCCTTGGTTGCCCTGCGCGGGGACCACTTCGTGCTGCGAAATCAAACCGCGCAGGGGACCTTGGGTGGCGGGGTGGTGGTCAATCCTTTTGCCCAACGCCACCGTAAGGCGGAAACTCAGGTCACGGAACGCTTGCATGCCCTGCAAACCCTAGACCTGCGTGAGGCCTGCCACGCCTATCTGGAAGTTTGCCCGCAGTTTGCCGTCCGGCTGGACGAGATTTACCATGGGGTGAATGCGCGGGAGGAGGAAATTACTGTCCTGCTTGCAAACGATGAGGCGATTCTGCCTTTTCCCGATGCCCAGCATCCCGAAGCCTATTCCATTACGACAAAATGGCAGCGGTTGGTTGCCGCCGTCGAAAAGATGCTGACCGTCTTTCACGCCCAGACTCCGCTGGCTCAGGGGATGGAAATGGAGTCGGTGCGAAGCCAATTGCCGTTTAGCCTGACTCCCAAGATTTTTCGGGCTGTGGCCGAACGGCTTATTGCGGAGGGGATTGTTGTTCGCCACGAGAGCCTGCTGCGTCTGCCCTCCCACACTGTCTCGTTGAGCCAGGAAGAGCAGGCCATCGCCGCTCGCCTCGAACGGCTCGTGCAAGACGGACAATTCACCCCACCGGACACGAAGGGGCTGGCGGAGTTACTACAACTTCCTCGTAAGCGGCTGAACGATTTCTTAGGGGTGCTTGAGTCACGGGGCACGCTGGTCAAAATTATACCGGATTTCTACATCAGTGGAACAGTGCTAGGTCAAGCGAAGGAGGCACTGACTGACTACGTGGCGACTCACGGAGAAATTACCGCGGCCATATTTCGTGACCTGCTCGGTATTAGCCGAAAAACTGCCATTCCCCTGCTGGAATACTTCGACCGTAGCGGCCTCACGGTCCGAGTCGGTGATGTACGCAAGCTGCGAAAAACCTAGGAGAAAACAATGGCTTGGGCTGTGTATGGAACGAATGGACTCTCGAAGGAAAGCGCTCAGGGAGAGTAGAGGGGGAATGCCATGACCGCAAATTCCTTTACCGTCATGGCATTCCAGTAAGCAAGAAGGCTCACTCAAGAGCCCGTGCCCCAATCGGGGCCTATCCACCACCACAACCACCACCACATGTCTCCAGGGTAAACGAATTGAAATAATATTTCAAGTGCTGGATTAAATTTTTATTCTAACCAATGACGAAGAAAGAAAAATAGATATTCTTTTATGATAGAAAACCCGCCAGGCCGAATGAGCGGTAAGTGTTGAATCAGCAATTTGGATAGGCGGGCCGGTAGCTTGTGCGATACGAACTTTTTCTGAGTCTGCGTTACCTGCGAGCCAGACGGCATGAGGTTTTTATCTCGCTAATCACTATGATTTCCATGGTTGGAGTCATGATTGGCGTGATGACGCTGAACATCGTCTTGGCGGTAATGACGGGATTTGAGGAAGATTTACGAGACCGCATTCTGGGCTTTAATCCGCACGTCGTGATTTCCAGCTTGCAGGGTTTTGTGGACGGATATGCGGAGGTGGTTGACGCGGTGAGCCAGGTGCCCGATGTGGTTGCTGTGGCGCCGTTTGTCTACGGTCAGGTGATGGTCAGTGCGGGACAGAGTGTGTCTGGCTCGCTTGTGCGTGGAGTCGATCCCTCGTTAGCGAGTGCGGTGGTCGATATTGGTGCGCATCTATCTTTTGGTGAAGTCGATCAGCTCGGCCAAAAACAGGAGTTGACGTTTCAGACTGAGGAAACAGTCCAGACGGTTCAGCTTTCCGGTGTGCTCATAGGACACGAACTGGCTCGTCAACTTGGGGTCTTTGTAGGCGACCCGATCAATATCATTTCTCCACTGAGCACCACCCCCGGCCCCCTTGGCGTTGTTCCCAGGGTGAAGCGTTTTGTGATTGTCGGGGTGTTTGACGCGGGTATGTTTGAATACGATAGCGCCTTGATTTATATGTCGCTCGCTGATGCGCAACAGTTTTTTACCCTTGGCGAACAGGTGACTGGTGTTGAGGTAAAGATTAGTGATGTGTATCAAGCCCAAACGGTCGCCCGCGAGTTAGAAGGCGTGTTAGGGTTCCCCTATACGACCCGAGACTGGACCGAGGTGAACCGTAATATTTTTGCTGCGCTAAAGCTTGAAAAGGTTGTGTATTTTATCGTACTCCTGCTCATCGTCCTGGTTGCCGCGTTCAATATTATTGCCACGCTGATTATGGTGGTCATGGAAAAACGTAAGGATATTGCGGTGTTGAAGTCCATGGGGGCAACGGGCAATGCCATCAGTCGCGTCTTTATTTATAAAGGGCTCATCATCGGCGTTGTCGGGACGCTTATGGGCACACTGCTGGGTTGGGTCGGCTGTTGGCTGTTGGACCGCTATGAGTTTATCGAACTTCCGAAAGATGTTTTCTATGTTTCGACCCTGCCGGTGAAAATATATGCGGAGAATTTTTTCATTGTTGGGGTCGCGTCGATGATGATCTGTTTGCTTGCCACTATCTATCCCGCACGTCAGGCCGCGCGATTGGCACCGGTCGAGGTCATTCGCTACGAGTAAGGAACGGACTGCTGAGAGATGTCATATCTCCTCCAGGCAACACAGCTCAGCAAACAGTACGGAGAGGGCGAGCAAGCAGTGCGCGTGCTTGAAAAATTGGACCTCACCCTGCGGCCGGCTGAGCGGACTGCTATTATTGGGGAATCCGGAGTGGGAAAGAGTACGCTGTTGCATATTCTGGGCACGCTCGACCGTCCTACCTCAGGACACATCACGCTCGACGGTCAGGACCTGTTCAGCCTGCCCGAAGGAGAACTGGCCGCCTTACGCAACCGAGAGATTGGATTTGTCTTTCAACTGCATCACCTCCTGCCGGATTTTACTGCCCTTGAGAATGTGATGATGCCAGGACTGATCGCCGGACTCAGCCAGGAGGAGGCCCGTGTCCGTGCCGTTGAAATATTGGAGCGTGTTGGCCTGTCTGCCCGTTTGAGCCACCGACCGGGAGAATTGTCCGGGGGAGAACAGCAACGGGTAGCGGTTGCGCGTGCCTTGGTCCTGAAGCCCCGGCTGGTGCTGGCGGATGAGCCGACCGGCAATCTTGACCCCGAGACCGGCGAGGGGGTGCTACGCTTACTGCTCGCGCTGAATCAGGCCCTGGGCGTGGCCATGATTGTTGTCACGCATAGCGAAAAACTGACCGCGGCGATGGACCGGACTCTGCGACTCAAACATGGAATACTCACCGAGGTAGGCCGAGGAGACGGGACCTCCTGACCGGAGCCATACCAGGGATGCGTGTGAGGGGGAGGGGCTGTGGCCAAGGCGCTTCCTATGCGAAAACTCTAGTGTTTGTCACGCCCTCCCCGGCTCCTTTCAGGGAGGATGCGCAGGGGATTGCTGCCTTTACAATGTGAGGTGATTTTGGTAGGGAAAAGGGCGGTCTCAAAGGCAGACGCGACACGCATGACTCGCACATTTCTCGTAATTACTAGCATATGTCTGTTCATCTGCTTCGGGCTTCTGGGGGTTGTATCCCCTGCCTGGGCTGACGACGCAGAACTCTTGGAAGATCATATTCCTGATGTCCTTCCTGACGATGTCTTTGAAGTGGATGAATTTGAAGCCGAGACGTTGCTTGAAGAAGAAGCAATCGAAGACGGCGACGAATCTGACGCAGCAGTGGTCGAAGCAGATGAATTGGAAGACGACACATTCAAATCGGCTCAGCCTGAGGAGCTGGCCGACATTGTCGATACAATTGTGATTGGCGGCAATGACCGTGTTGAGGAAGAGGCGATCCGCATTCGGACCTCTGCTCTGCCTGGCACCGTGTTGAATCGGGATACGGTCGATGCTGATATTCGGTCCATTTATGACATGGGATTCTTCCATAATGTGGAAGCGCGGTTCGAGCGAGAAAACGGGCGTAACATCCTGACGTATTGGGTCAGTGAGCGGCCACTCATTCGCGAAGTCCACTTCGAAGGAAATAAGAAGCTCGACAAAGAAGCGCTTGAGGTCGCGCTGAAAATTCATCCTCGCACCATTCTCAACCCCGTCCGCATCAGGCGGGGGATAGAAGACGCCAAAAAAGCCTATGAAGAAAAAGGGTATCTAGACACCGATATCTCGTATCGGGCCGAGCAGGTCGGTCCGGGAGAAGCTGCGGTGACCTTTACAATCGAGGAACAGAAGCCGACCGGTATTGCCCAAATCCATTTTGAGGGTAATGAGACGTTTGAAGACGCCCGGCTGCAATCCATTATGGCGACTCGCAAGAAGAGTTTTTTATCTCGCTTCACGAGCATGGGGACGCTCAACCGAGAGGCGCTCAAGACGGACACGGAGCGGATTACCGCCTATTACTACGATAACGGCTATATCAACGTCAAAGTCGATGAGCCGAAAATCGAACGCCATGATGACGGGATGCATGTGACCATCCGGATCGATGAGGGCGAGCAATATACCCTTGGCGAAGTGCATATTGTCGGCGATTTCCCTGGGAGTGAAGACCAGGCTCTGCGGGCGGTTGCCCTGGTAGAAGGCGAGGTCTTTAAGGCCAGCAATCTCCGAGAAGATGTCTTTCGGTTAACCGGCTATTTCAGTAACCACGGCTTTGCTTTTGTGAACGTCGAGCCGGAAACCCAGGTCGAGCAGGACGACAGCGTCGTCAATATCTCATATCGGGTTGATAAAGGACCGGAAGTCTATATCGACCGGATTGATATTGCGGGCAATACCAAAACGCGTGACAAGGTGATCCGGCGAGAGTTGCGCATTGCCGAGCAGAGCAAGTTCAACGCCACCAGAATAGAGCACAGCCGTGCCCGGGTACAGCGACTTGGGTTTTTCCAGGATGTGAATATTGCGACACGCCGGGGGGCGCGGAGCGATCTGCTCAATGTGTTGGTCGATGTCAAAGAGACCCAAACCGGAGCCTTCAGTATTGGGGCCGGATTTAATACCGCGACCAGTCTCATTGGCTCTGCCCGTATTCAGGAAACGAATCTCTTTGGGTATGGCCATCAGTTTGTGATCAGCGGCAATATGGGCAGCCGGTATCGGAACTCGACCGTTAGTTGGACTGACCCCTATTTCTTGGATACCCATCTGACCCTTGGGACAGAAGTCTTTGACTGGCGCTTTGCGTTTGAGGATTTTGACCGTGGCGGGACGGGCGGCGGGGTACGGCTCTTCTACCCCATTGACGAGTTGGGGCTCAAAACCCTGTGGGGCTTCCCTCTGCAGGATGTGGATATTGGTATGCAATACCAGTGGGAAAAATCCAAGATCAACAATTTTGAACCGATTGCTCCTGATGCGGTCCGGGCCGAAAAGGGGACCCAAATCACGAGCAGAATTACGCCAACCCTTCGGCGCAATACCCTCAACAACCCCATGGATCCGACCGCCGGCTCCTATCAACAAATCAATTTCAGTCAGGCCGGTCTTGGGGGAGATGCGACGTATAGCAAGGCCGAAATTCAGGCTCAGTTTTTCTTCCCGGTCTATCGCAACCCGCGTTTCGGGCAATTGACCTGGATGTCGAATAACTTCTTTGGGTATGGGGTGGGTGATATTGACTTTACGGATGAACCCGTTATCGGCGGGAAGGCTGAAAAAATCCTGGAGGACGACCTCCCGCTGTTTGACCGCTACTTCCCCGGTGGACTACACTCCATCCGGGGGTTTGGTGAACGGAGTTTAGGGCCGCGTCGGCCTGTCACGGTTTTGATTAATGATAGAGAGGCGCCCAACGGGATACGTGCAGAAACGTATCATCGGCCGATTGGCGGTAGCCAACAGCTGACGTTCCAGAATGAGCTGCGTTTTCCGATTGTGAAACAACTGAACCTGAGGGGCGCAGTCTTTAGCGATATCGGCAATGCCTTTACGGCTGAGCAAGGTGTTGACCTTGGAGATTTGCGTTACTCGGTCGGGGCCGGGATCCGCTGGAAGTCGCCGTTCGGACCCATCCGGATCGACCTGGCCAAGGCGCTCAATGCGAAAAAAAATGAGCGTACCAGCAATATTCACTTCTCGTTCGGTGGCGCAACTGGTGGTATTGGCGGCGGACGAGGCCGGTATGGTGGGCTTTATTAGTCTGAAGGTGTGACCCGCAGTTCCGTGTGTCCGTCTCTACGCCCAGGGAGACGTTTGGATCAAGCACTCTAACAATGGAGAGAGATATGTATTGGAAAAAAATCATTTGTGTCGCTGTGAGTCTTGGTTTTCTCCTCTTCCCTTATAGTGGTGAAGGGGCTGACGACATCAAGGTCGGCTATGTGGACCTCCAGATTGCGCTGAATACGTCGAGCGCCGGAAAAAAAGCGAAAGACACTTTTAAGGCCGAAGTGGGGCGGATGGAACGAAGGCTCGAAAAGCGCCGGGAAAAAGTCGAAAAGCTCAAGGAGGAGCTTGAGAAAAAAGCTCTCTTACTCCGGGACGACGAACGGATCGCGTTGCAGCGCGACTACCGTCAGGAGCTGCGGGACTTTGAACGTCTATATAAAGATTCCCAGGAGGAACTCAAGATCAGAGACCGCGAACTGACCGCGCGCATCCTGGTTGAACTCCGTCAAGTCGTTAACGATCTTGGCGAACAGGGGAGTTATTCGGTTATTCTCGAGGGCAATAATACGGTTGTGCTGTACGGCTCAAAAAGTATTGATCTGACTGAGTCGGTCATCGAAGCCTATAATAAAAAAGGCACCAAGATCTCTTTTAAAAACTAAGAGACGGTTGCGTGCTCACCGTCACATGGATCATCCCACTGTCGCTGCTGTTCTCCCCCATCGCTACCCGTTTCTCCTCGTTGACCGGGTGGTGGAAATCTCGGCTGGGAAACGTATCGTCGCACTCAAAAACGTGACGATCAATGAGCCTTTCTTTGTCGGGCACTTCCCCGACCACCCGCTCATGCCCGGCGTACTCATCTGCGAAGCTGTCGTGCAGGCTGGTGGTATTCTGGCGCGTTCGTCTGTCGATTCTTCCGCGGAGACCGCTGTTCCTTCCCAGTTGCCGGCCCAGTCGCCGCACCGACTCGCGATGTTGACCGGGCTCGACCGCGTTCGCTTTCGACGCCAGGTTGTTCCTGGCGATCAGCTGTTGATGGAAGTGGAAATCCTACGCCGTCGTGGCACGTTCTGGAAAATGCAGGGAACCGCTCGGGTTGACGGGCAGGTCGCGGCGGAGCTCGAATTTACGGTTGTTGATGTGGACCAGGAAAGCGAGCCGCAGGCGTGAGTACCGAGACCGTGATCCATCCGTCGGCGGTGATCGCGCCTGGAGCGGAGCTTGATCACGGGGTCCACGTCGGACCCTATGCGGTGATTGGTCCGCAGGTTCGTATTGGCCGGGATTCCAGTATCGGGCCGCATAGCGTGATTGAGGGGTGCACGACGATTGGGTGCGAGAACACCATTTTTCAATTCGCGAGCGTTGGAGCCATCCCACAGGATAAGAAATATCAAGGGGAGGACAGCAGCCTCACCATTGGTGATCGTAATACCATCCGTGAATTTGCCACCTTAAATATCGGCACCGCTGGTGGCGGGATGGTAACGCGGATCGGGAATGACAATCTCTTCATGGTCTACTCTCATGTGGGGCACGACTGTCAGATCGGAAACAATGTGATTCTGGCGAACTGTGCGACCCTGGCCGGCCACGTCATACTCGAAGATTATGTTGGCGTGGGTGGGCTAGCTGCCATCCATCAGTTTACGCGTATTGGGGAGTCGGCTTACCTTGGTGGGGGGGCGATGGTCTCTCTCGATGTGCCGCCGTACTGCGTTGCCCAGGGAGATCGAGCCCGTTTGTTTGGTCTGAATCTCATCGGACTCAAACGGCGTGGGTTCAGCGAGGAACAACTGAACGCGCTCAAAAAAGCCTATCGGACGCTTTTCGCCGAGGGATTGACGCTGAAAGAGGCGGTCGACCGCACACGCCAGGAACAGGCGTCATCCCCTGAGGTCGTCCATTTGACGGATTTCATTGCCAACTCACAACGAGGTATTTGTCGTCCGCGACGGAATGCCGGCCAAGAGAGCGAAGATGATCTTGGCTAACCGTGTTGTGCCCCTTTAGCGAGCGTCCGGCTCCATGGCGCGTCTTGGTCTCATTGCAGGCAATGGACAATTTCCGCTTCTCTTCTGCGCGGCGGCCCGCGCAGAGGGGGTTGAGATCATTGCCGTCGCTCATCAAGGGGAAACGCCTCAGGCTATTCACGACCACGCGTCCCACGTCACCTGGGTGCGGGTCGGGGAACTCGGGAAAATTATTACCACCTTCCACGAGGCCGGGGTGACTCAAGCCGTCATGGCCGGAGGCATCTATAAGACCGGTGCCATGACACAGATACAGCCCGATGCACGGGGGATGGCTTTCATTAGTAAACTGCCGAGTCTAAAGGACGATGTGATCCTGCGGGGGGTGGCCCAGGAACTTGAAGACGAGGGGATTACGATTGTCGAATCAACCCGTTTCCTATCATCTCTCGTGCCCCAGGAGGGAGTATTGACTCGCGCTGAGCCGGATGCGCAGCAGTGGCAAGATATCCTGCTCGGTGTTGCGGTAGCAAAAGAGATTGGTCGCTGGGATATCGGACAGAGTGTTGTCGTCAAGCGAGGCACGGTCCTGGCGGTCGAGGGCGTTGAGGGCACAAACGCTGCTATTCGGCGCGGCGGCACATTGGGTGGGGAGGGCGGTGTTGTGGTCAAGGTCAGCAAGCCGCAACAGGATTTGCGTTTTGATGTGCCGGCCGTTGGACCCGATACCATCGCGGTCATGCATGAGGTCAAGGCTGCCGTTTTAGCCATTGAGGCTGGTAAGACGCTCATGCTAGAGCGCTTGACACTGCTGGAGCGTGCCCAGGAAGTGGGAATTCGGGTGGCTACGGTGGGAGCACAAGCTGTGGAAGAGGCGACTGAATAAATCATGAATAAGCGATGTGTCATGCTGTCCGTTATTGTTTCCCTCCTCCTGACCGTAGGGGCAACACGCACGGTCTGGGCTGGAATTCAGGCAGTATTAGAGAATCCGGGCGAGGACCAGTTTGTGAGCGGGGTTCGGTTCATTTCCGGCTGGGCGTTTGCGGTCTCCGACGATCCCGACAATCCGGTTGCACTGCCCGTTACCATTCAGCTTTCCATTGATGGCCAGGACTACGGTGAGATTCCCTGTTGTGTGGATCGGAGAGATGTCCAGGAAGAGTATGGCGAGCACGCGCTCAAGAGCGGCTTTGGGCAGGTGTTTAACTTCGGTGAACTCAGCGGCATCGGAGAAGGCCCGGAGGAGAGGGGAGCGGACCAGGCGAAGGGACAACATACGGTTCGCATTACGATATCCGCCGAGGGCGTTGAGAGTGAAATCATCGAACACCCCGTGACCGTCGTCCGCCCGGCCGGCTATACATTCCTTGAGCGTCCGAGTCTGATCGGCTCCACCAGTCACGAGATCAACCCTGAAACGCAGGAGCTTATGCTCCAGAACGTCACTTTTCGTGATAAGCACAGCAATGAGCGGGCGTCGGGCGAACTCTGGTTAGCCTGGCAGCCCAATATTCAGCAACTGGTTGTGGTTGGCTCGCGGATAGTGGCGACCGGGGAAGATGTGGCCCCGATCGAGGAGGATGAGACAGCAGCCGGGGAAGAGGAGACCACAAGCGAGGAGAATGAGACTTCGGATGGGGAGGAGGAGACGGCAGGCAGTGAAGATGAGGTCGCAGTCGGCGAGGATGACACCGCAGACGAAAATGCTAGTCAGATCACCGCGGTCTTTGAAAATCCACCGCTACTGGAAGCGACGACTGTGACCCAGGTCACGGCAGGGGGAATCGGGATGGTGTCCGGCTGGGCGTTTACCAGAAACCCCGATGCCGAGATTGATCGTGTTTTGCTGCGGATAGACGGCGACCCCCCGATCGAGGTTGGGGAGGAAATTCCGTGTTGCTCGGATCGGCCTGATGTCAAAGCCGCTCACCCCGCAGTGGCGCCCCCGAATACCGGTTTTGGCGGCCTCATCAATTTCAATCTGATTCCCAGCGGCGCGCGGACGATTGGTGTCGAAATCCGGGACACTGCGGACCCGGCTGAGACCCGGATTTTCGATCACGAGGTCTCCGTGGTCCGATTGGGAGATGCCGAGTTGCTCGACGATTTTAAGCTGACCGAAGAGAGCAGTGTAACAGTGACCGGCTCATTATTGACCCTTCAGGATGTGGATATCAAGGCCAAGGGCGAGGATGAAACAATGACGGTGGACGCCGGATTTCTCTGGAATGAGAGCTGCCAGTGTTTTCTGCCCTGGCCCCTGTGTGGCAATGGTGGACGAGATGTTGGAGAGGAATGTGACAGAGAGGCGCTTGGTGAACTGAGCTGCCAGGCGCTCGGGTTCGGTGAGGGCAGCCTCAGCTGTTTCAGGGACGAGGAGACCGACCACGACTTCTGCATACTCGATACGAGTGAATGTGAGGAGGGGGATGGAGCCAAAGCCTATGTAACCCTGGTGAATGACAACGCCGTGGCGCTCATCAGTACCAGCACGAATACCGTTATTGACACCGACCCCGAGGCGGACGGGGTGCAGCATATCCCGGTCGGGGACCGACCGCGCGGCATTGCGATCAGTCCGGACGGGCGGGAGGCTTATGTGGCGAATGCCGGAGACGATACGGTCTCCGTTATCAACACGGCTACAAAGACGGTCGTGGCCACGATCACCGTTGGCAAGGAGCCGCAGGGGGTTGCCTTTGCTCCGGATGGAGCCACCGCTTATGTAACGAATATTGAGGACAATAACGTTTCTGTCATAGATACCGCTACGCAGACACAGACAACCACCATAGCGGTGGGCCAGAGTCCGCAGTCCATTGCCGTCACTCCGGATGGGCAACGGGCCTATGTACCGAACTTTGACGATAACACCGTGACCGTGATTGACCTGACAACGCATACCCCATTGCCTGACCCGATTGTGGTGGGAGAGGGGCCGCTCGGGGTTGCGGTCACGTCAGATGGGACACGCGTCTATGTGACGAATTTTGGGGCGATTAATACCGATGAGGGAAACGACAATGGAGATACAGTCTCCTTTATCGATACAGCAACGAACACCGTCGTTGATACTGATTCGGAAACAAGCGGGGTGCAGCATCTGCAAGTTGGTGTGCAGCCTGCCGGGGTAGCCGTCATACCTGGAACGGCAATGGACTTGGTGAAACGGGAACTGAAGGTGGATGCTTTTGTCGCAAATTTCCTTGACGCAACCGTATCGGTGATAACGGAGGAAGACATTAATCCGGAACTCAGCACCCCGTCTTTTAATGTGGCTTTTAATCCGCGCTTCAATGCGGTTGATAACGAACCGTACGCCATCGCGATTACGCCAAACGGCCTGCGGGGCTATGTGACGATGTTCGGCTCCCGGAAGGACGAGGGTGAGGTCGTCCAGGTCTTCAGTACGCTCGCTCAACAAGTCGTCGCCACGATTGAGGTCGGGAAGAAGCCGTTTGCCATTGCCATTGGTCCGCAATAGGGGCTGTCTGCGAGTTGACGCCTGCCGGAGAACATGGCAGTATTTCTGCACTAACGCACTGACCCAACCTCCATTCGTTTGTCACTGTGGGGCCGTAGCTCAGTTGGGAGAGCGCTTGAATGGCATTCAAGAGGTCGTGAGTTCAATTCTCATCGGCTCCACTCCTCCCCTCTTTTCTTTCCAATAGCCTAGAAGACGATCGCTTCACACCATTTCCATCCTGAAATGGCTGGTAGCCGGTGACTTGCAATTTCGCTAAGGTGCGATCTGAAAAATCTCGGAATCGAAGATAGGAGGAGACAAGCAATGGACTATGTTGACATCAATCAAGCCATCAACGCGGATGGCCTCCGTCTTATTTTAGTGCGAGGGATGCCCAGTGCCTGGGGCGTGGCTGTGAAGGCGATGATGGAGTACAAGTCCTTGGACTTTACGCTCGGACCGCAGAAACCGATGCAGGAAAACCCGGAGCTGCTCGCGTGGTCGGGTACGAATAGCGGGCCGGTGGTTGCCTGGAACGACGAAAAACCCATCAACCGTTGGGATGATATTTTGCTTTTGCTCGAACGACTCGCACCGGAAAAGCCGCTCGTGCCGGAAAACGCAGCCGAGCGCATTCAATTGTTCGGCATCGGTCACGAGATTTGCGGCGAGCTGGGTTTCGGCTGGAACCGACGGCTCGACATGATACGTCCGGCTGATGACGCAACCGGGCCATCTGCATTTGGCTTGAAATATGGCTACCGCGACGTGGACGCGAAACTGGCCAATCCGCGAGTCATAACATTCATGACAGAACTCGCCGCGACACTCAAAGCGCAAAAAGCCCGCGGGAGCGACTACATCATCGGACAAGCCGTGACGGCCGCAGATTTTTACTGGGCCGCGTTTAGCAACTTCGTTGTCCTCCAACCGCCCGAAGACATTTTGCTCGACCTGTCCATTCGACCAATGTTCGAAAACACGCCGGCCGAGGTCACCGCCGCGGTGGATCCTATGTTGTTGGAGCACCGCGACCGGATCATGCACACCTACTTCAAAATGCCATTGGAGCTGTAACCAAAAACGAGCCCCCTTAACGGGGTCGGTGACAAATGATGCGCGTTCAGCGTGAGCGAATCACCTGGATGCCAAGGCGGCCCCGGGGCGGGCGCTAAGATCGACCTCAGGCGATTCGTGTGCTCAGACCACCGCACGTGGCTGCGCTGCCACCGCCAGCCTCTCGACCTGAGATCTCGGCACCGGGCGAGTCCTGCGCCTCGGAGCGGATGATCGTGTCCCGTTCGGCTGATATTTCCCCGTAAGAATCGGATGACTGATGTATACGTTTCCGCTACCCGCCTTCACCTATGATACGTTCTCGTGCAATGAATGGGGGAGAAAAGGAGTCGGAGAGGGGGATACCTGATAGTGCATACCCGCGTCTTGATCGCTAACCGTGGCGAAATCGCCATTCGCATTGCCAAATCCGCGACGGCCTTGGGCCTGGAATCGGCCGGGGTGTATCCAGCCATTGATGCGTTTTCACTGCACACCCGCTGTATGACGGAAAGTCATGAGATCGGTACGGCGGCAGACGCTGTTGAGGCATATTTGAACGCGGACGCACTCGTGCAGGCCGCCAAATCCCGCAGTTGTGACTGTCTGCACCCTGGCTATGGTTTCTTGTCCGAGAATGCTGCTTTTGCCGCGTTGTGTGCTGCCGAAGGCATCACGTTCATCGGTCCGTCGCCGGAGACGCTGGCCTTATTCGGCGATAAAGTCAGAGCGCGTGCGCTTGCCGAGTCGCTGGACATTCCCGTCGTGCCCGGTAGCACCGAACCTATAGGCTCAGCGCGAGAAGCAGAGAAGCTGGCCCGCGAGCTTGGTTATCCCGTGATGCTCAAGGCCGCAGCCGGGGGCGGGGGGCGCGGTATGCGAGCCGTCGAAAGGGCCGAGCAGATGGCCGAGGCATTTGAGCGCTGCCGCAGCGAGGCCCAGGCCGCATTCGGTGACGGAGCCGTCTTTCTCGAAAGATTGATCGCTCGGCCCAGGCATATCGAGGTCCAGATTCTGGCGGATTCATATGGTAATGTCATCCATCTGTACGAACGCGACTGCTCGGTCCAACTGCGCCACCAGAAGGTCGTTGAGGTGGCCCCCGCCCCAGGGTTGGACCCTACGCTACGAGAGCAGATGCTCACCGATGCAATCACCCTTGTGAAGGCGGCCGCGTATGTGAATGCCGGCACAGTCGAGTTCCTGGTCTCGCCCGAGACCGGCGAGTATTTTTTTATTGAATGTAATCCGCGGATTCAGGTTGAGCATACGGTCACCGAACAGGTCACCGGTATTGATTTGGTCGAGGCCCAGTTTCGTATCGCCGCGGGTGAAACGCTCGCCTCGCTTGATCTTGGTGACCAGCACGCAGTCGGCACACCGCGCGGTTTTGCCGTGCAGGCCCGTGTCGTTGCCGCGAGTACGGGGAGCATTACGGCCTATAAGGAACCCTCGGGCGCAGGTATTCGGGTAGATGCGTGTGGCTATCTGGGGTATGCCCCACCGCCACAGTTTGACCCCTTGCTGGCAAAACTCATTTGTACGTCCGGCTCTTACACAGCCGCAATTACCCGCATGCGGCAGGCGCTTGATGAGTTTCATCTTGATGGTCTGCAAACCAATCTGCACCAGCTGCGTGCCATATTCGACCATCCGGCCGTTCAGGCGGGTAATGCCAGAACATCATTATTGGCAGAGATTCCGGAGATGAACACCGTTTCTTTCTCCGCGACTGAAGGCGGCGCGCTTGCCTTGCTGGAGCAACAGGCTGCCAAGCTGGGTATTACGACTCTGGAACAGGGTTCCGTACCGACTTCACGTTTACCGGCCCTAGAGGTGGCGGAGGGTCAGGAAGCCGTGCACTGTCCCCTGGAGAGTTCTGTGGTGGAGGTTCGCGTGAGCGTGGGTGATAGGGTGTCTCCCGGTGACACGCTGCTGGTCGTGAGCGCCATGAAGATGGAAACCATGATCACGGCAGGCTGTGCGGGGGTCATAGCGGCACTGCAACCGCTCCAGGCCGGGGATACCGTCGCCGCAGGACAGGTGGTGGCCGTTGTGTCCCCGTCACACGCTGACACCCCTCAGACGACAGAGGATGTCCACCCCTGGGAGAAGGTGCTGGAAGAGGTCACGCTCCTGCAAAAATTTGCCAAACAGCGGCTGGCGGCTGGCTCCAACGATTCGGGTGTGGTGCGCCAACGCTCTCGCGGCAAGCTGACCTGCCGCGAGCGGATTGATCTGTTGTTGGACGAGGGCTCCTTTCGGGAGGTCGGCAGTGTCGCGGGTTTTGCGTCCTATGATGAAGAAGGCACAATCACCGGCTTTACTCCCGCAAACAGTGTGGGTGGATGGGGGAAAGTTCACAAGCGGAGTGTCGTGGTGTGTGCCGACGACTTCACGTCACGGGGAGGCCACGCAGATGGGGCGATCGCGGCAAAGAGCGGATACCTGGACCGCCTGGCAACGGAGATGCGGATGCCCTCGATCCGGCTGCTGGACGGCTCGTCCGGTGGGGGCAGTGTCGCGGCCATGGTGCCGGCACAGAAAAAAGAGGGGGAAAGTAGCGCCAGGGAAAGCTCGGGCGCAATCAAAGCCGGCAGGCCACGGGTGGCCGGTGGCGGTGGATCGTATCTGCCCGGACACCTGGGCAGCACCATGTATACCGAGCAGCTAGCGACCATACCGGTGGTCAATCTGCTGCTCGGCAGCGTGGTCGGCATTGGCGCGGCCAAGGCCGTCCTGGGTCATTTCTCGGTGATGGTGCGCGATATCGCCCAGCTCTTTGTCGCTGGACCACCGGTTGTCTCGCATGCCATGGGCTACGATATCACCAAGGAGGAACTCGGCGGCTGGCATATTCACTGTACGAATGGCGCGGTAGACAACCTGGCAGAGTCCGAAGAAGAAGCCATGGAGATGACGCGGACGTTCCTGTCCTATCTGCCCTCCAGCGTGTATGAGGTGCCGCCCGTGTACGCGGCCCGCGCGAGCGACCCGGTCAATCGGCGTGAAGAGGAACTCGCGACCCTCATCGCCAGAAAACGGACCACGACCTTTGATATTCGGCAGGCCATCCGATTGATGGCCGACCGGGACTCTTTTTTTGAGATAGGTCCCTTGTGGGGGACCGACCAAGTAACCGGGTTTGTGAGATTCAACGGCTACCCCCTGGGCGTAATTGCTTCCGACAGCCAGCACGCCAACGGTGGCGCGTTGACCGCCGACGGCTGTGACAAGCTGACGCGGCACCTGGACTTGTGCGATCTGTTCCATCTGCCGCTCTTGAACCTGGTCGATAATCCCGGCTTCGCGGTCGGCTTGGAGCATGAGCGGACGGGCACGATTCGCAAAGGGGCGGAGTGGATGATTGCCTTCGCCCAGGTCCGGGTCCCCATTTTCACCGTCCTGATGCGGCGCAGTTTCGGCGTGGCCGGGAACAATTATGCTACCCCGCGCTCGGAACCCTCGATGCGCGTCACTTGGCCAGCTGCGGATGTCGGTGGGATTCCACCCGAGGGCGGCATCGAAGCGGCCTATAAACGCCAGTTGGCAGAAGCGGATGACCCAGTTGCATTCCGCGCAGAACTCAACGCCCGGATCGAGAGCGTGCGGGGACCGCTCGGCCCGTTAAATAAATTCCAGATCGAAGAAATGATCGATCCCAGGGATACCCGTCGCTATATCTGTGAGTGGGTGGAAACCGCCTATCAAGTCGTGTCTCAGCCGACGCGACTTGTGCCCAGGGCGTTGCAGTTTCGACCGTAGATGGTTAGGGCCGCCGTCTCGCTCCGGTGTGCTCGAACTTGCCGAAATATGGTCCGCCCTATAGACAGAAGCAGACCGCAGCAGGTGCGCTTGGAGGACAGACGATGAGCCAACAGACACAGGCCGCCGACCCGAGGTCGCAACCCGATAGTGAGAGCGGACAAAGACCCCTGACCGGCCAAGAGTTTCTTGACAGCCTACGGGATGACCGAGAGGTCTGGATTTATGGTGAGCGCGTCAAAGACGTTACCCAGCATCCTGGCTTTCGGAATTCCGCCCGTATGCTGGCGCGCATGTATGATGCGCTGCACGACCCGAAAAAAGGACCGACGCTCAGCACGCCGACCGATACGGGGAACGGCGGGTTCACGCATAAGTTTTACAAGGTACCGAAGAGTCAGGAAGACCTGGTTGGCAGCCGGGATGCCATTGCCGAGTGGGCGCGTATCTCCTACGGCTGGATGGGACGCTCGCCGGACTACAAAGCCAGCCTGACCGGCACCCTGGGCGCAAACGCCGAATTCTATGCGCCGTATCAGGACAACGCGTTACGCTGGTATCGTCACACCCAGGAGCGCTGCCTGTTTCTCAACCACGCGCTGGTGAACCCGCCGGTCGATAAGGCCAAATCCCCCGACGAGGTGAAAGATGTCTATGTGCAGGTGGAAAAAGAAACCGACGCAGGAGTCATCGTCAGTGGCGCCAAGGTGGTTGCGACCGGCTCTGCCCTGACGCACCATAATTTTATCGGCTTTTACGGCCCAACGCCCTTGGGCAAACCCGAGATGGCGCTGTTTGCCATGATTCCCATGGAGAGTGCGGGTGTGAAGCTTATCTGTCGCCCGTCGTATGAATTGCACGCCGCCACCATGGGGAGTCCGTTCGACTATCCGCTATCCTCCCGGCTGGATGAGAACGACGCCATTCTGGTGTTGGACAAGGTTCTCATCCCTTGGGAGAATCTGTTTGTCTATCGCGATCTGGATAAGGCCAACGCCTTTTTCCCCGGCTCGGGTTTTATCCCGCGCTTTACCCTGCACGGCTGCACGCGTTTCGCGGTGAAGTTGGACTTTCTGGCCGGAGTACTGCTGAAAGCGCTCGACGCGCTTGGCGTACAGAGCCAGCGTAGCGCCCAGGTCCAGGTCGGTGAGGTGCTGGCTTGGCGCCATATGTTCTGGGGCCTGACCGAGGCAATGACCAAGACACCCGAGCAATGGGTCAATGGTGCCCTCCAGCCCAACACGGAGTACGGCCTGGCTTACCGCGTCCTGGCTCCGGTCGCCTACCCCCGTATCAAAGAGATTGTCGAGCAAACCATTTCGAGCGGTCTGATCTATCTCAACTCCCACGTGAAAGACTTCAAAACGCCGGAGCTCCAGCCCTATCTGGAGAAGTATTTACGCGGCTCCAACGATTACGATGCGCTGGAGCGCGTCAAGCTGCTCAAGATTATGTGGGACGCGATCGGGACCGAGTTTGGCGGGCGGCACGAACTGTACGAGCGCAACTACGCCGGTAACTACGAGAATATTAAACTCGAAAACGTGCCTGCGGCTATAGCAATGGGCCGCGCGGATCAACTCAAATCATTTGTCGATCAGTGTATGGCGGAATACGGCATCGAGGGCTGGACCGCCCCGGACCTGATCAACCCGGACGATGTGAACCGAATGAAGTAAAAGGGTTCCTGAGCGAGACGGAAAAGCGCCTAGCGTTTATAGCTGGGTACGGGTTCCGCCAACACTCCGGTTAGCACAATACGCGTGACCGACCAGGGCCTTTTTGGCAGCCTTTGTTCATCCTATCCGCCAAACCGTCACGCCACCCCGCGCGTCGAGCGCGGCAAGCGCCCGCCCGTCTGGCCGCCAGTACAATTCGGCCACTACGCCCGCCACAACCGCGCCTCCTATCGGATCGCCTTCTCCATCTCTCTGAAGCGACCACACAACCACGGCACCATCGCGGCCTCCCGATGCCAGGCGCATCGCGCGGCGAGCGAAGGCAAGCGTCGTGACGGGTTGAGCATGAAGCTCTAGAACGCCGGGTCGCGTGCCTTCGGGACCACTTCCCTGGAAGCTCCAGACCGTCACCGCCTCCCCTCCGCCGGTGGCCAAGAGGGTGCCGGTGTCATCGAAAGCCAGGGCCGACGGCTTGGCAGGGTATCCTGACATCATGGAGTCCTGCTCAGTGGAGCGACGCCAGAAGTGCACCGAGTTGTCCTGGCTGCCGCAGGCCACGATATCTCCGTCCGGGCTCAGTACCATCGACACCAAGGAGCCCTGCCACTCCAGCTTCTGGCGAAGCTCGCCGGTGGACGCGTCGAAGAACGTCACTCGACCGTAACAGGCCGTCGCCAGTTCCCCTACGCCCGACCAGGCGATCGCACTGACGGTGCTGGGATGATCATCAGATCGCCAAACCTCCGCGCCGTCCGCACCATACGCACGAACCTGCCGGGAGCAGGAGGCCGCCAACCATTGGCCGTCCGGCGACCACGCCACGTTTTCTACCCAACCGCTTCCGATGTCGATAGCCCGGCTTACCTGACCTTCGGCAGCACTCCAGATTAAGACTCGTCCGTCCTGGCCGGCCGTAGCGAACGCGGTTCCACTTGGGTGGATCGCCACCGCGAGCACACCGCCTTCATGAACCCCGCGCCGCGCCCAGACGGTCGCGCCAGACTTGCCGTCAAGTGCGTAAACGCCACCCTCAGCATCACCGACCATCAGCGCCTCACCGCGTAGGCTCCAACCCCCGGCGATGGCGTAGTCGCCGACCGCCGCAGACCAGCCCCGGCGAAGAACACCCCTCGGGCTGTCGACATTCAAATCAGACCTGCGTCGAACTCTTGCCGCCGACATATCAATCAGCTTCGGCAGTCGCAATCGCTGCGATGTTGGCCAACAGCCATGCGGATGCAGCACACAACTGCAACCAGTCCCCACCGGATCTGATCCCGTCAGTCAGCATGCTGCCAATCCAGCAAACGCTGGCAGCCGTTTGTCCGAGCCATGCGATGCTCCGCATCCTGGCTCGTCGGCTTCGCCTCGCGTCAGACGCGACGGCCCCTTCGGCGTTTCCCATTAACATACGCACTCCTCCCCACAGCAGGAGAGGTCGTCGAGATACATGCCCCACTGGCGGTAGTACTCTTCCAACTCTTTCGCCGGCAGCCCTAACGAGGTCGCAATTGCTTTGGCGACAACGGCGAGTCGCTGTCGATATTTGAAGATAAAGCAGAAGACGTAATTGTTATGGCGAACTGCGGGACCGCACAGAAACACTCCCGGTACGATGGTCGATTCATCCTGTTCGCTCAGAATCAGAGAGCCATCGTCGCGTCGTTCAAACAAATCCGCGACTAACTTGTGACTCCCCTCAAATCCGCCTGCCAACAGTGGCGGCACGCGGGTTTGAAACCGCTGCCCGTCCCGAGCCGTGACTTCATACATGGTGTCCACGCGAGTGACCGATTCGATAGGTGTGTGCGGAAGCAGTTCCACTTGCTCAACAAACTGGTCTTCATGCATCCGTTCGAGCGTAAACGGGGAAAGCGTGACACTGGGATCGGAACTCTCGTTCTCCCACGGGCAACCCTTGTCGAACAACCGCACTCGTTTGTCGCGACACGCCAGGTGGTAGGCCACGTCGACACCACTTTCGTAGCCACCCACAACGATGAAGTCGTCCCCGTCAAGCTCTTCATAGCTGGCGATGGTCGCGGTATGGCGACACAATTGGCTCCCAACCAACCCGCCTGAGCGTGGGTATTGGAACTCTCCAGCGGCCCAAATGACGTGCTTGGCTTGCAAGGTCTCGTCGGCCGTATCGATGCGAAAGCCGCCGCCAACCTTTGCGACCCGCCTCACGTCGGTATCCTGGCGTACAGGTAACTCAAAGAATTTTGCTACTGCACGCAAATACATCGCGTACTCTTTACCCGTCGGATGCTCGACCCCCAAACTGAACGCGGGTGAAGTGCCAATCGCGATCGAGTTCAAATCGAGCATGCCAATCGAATTGGTTGGGTACGAGGGCGTGATGAAGCGAGTCTCGGCCGGCCAGGAGGCGAACGATGCACCGACCGTTTGACGCTCGGAAATTATGAAGTTCTCGATGCCAGCATGCTTGAGAGCCACCGCGGCACCCACGCCTGCGGCACCGGCGCCGACGACCACTACGTCATAGACGATTTCACTGCTCTCGGTGCCGCTCATGCAGACCCCTCCTGCTCGACATTCAAATCAGACATGCTTCGAACCCCCGCCGCATGCTCTGCTCATCGAGGTTGCGACCGATGAAGACGAGTTGATTGCGCCGGAGCGCGTCGCCCCATGGCCGATCCGGCTGTCCATCGAAGAGCATGTGAACCCCCTGGAAGACGAAGCGATGCGACTCGCCCGCGAGGCTGATGAAGCCCTTCATTCGGAAGATGTCCACCCCGCGCTCACGGAGCAGTTCGCCAAGCCAGGCGTTGAGCCTGTCGGGATCGACGTCGCCGTCCCTCTCGATCGCGATCGAGCCCACCTCGTCGTCGTGCTCGTGCTGTGCGACCCAGGTTCGCTCGATCTCTTGCCTGATTGTCGCTCCATCCGCGTTCGTCAGTTGGAGGTCGAACTCCTCCGCGGTGTGCTGGGCGTAGAGGCCAACCCGCACCGGCGTATCGACCTCCAAGAAGAACGACTTGCGCCCTGGGGAATCGAGCCGGAGGTTCACATGCTTTCCGACAGGAATTTCTTCCCCCGGGCGAATGATTTCCGCAGGTTCGGCGTACCGCCGCACACACCACTCCGCACCCTCACGGAGGGCAGCGTCATCCGTGCCCTGGTCGGACACGACGACGAGCGACATCGCAGGATCAGGCCCATCGGCGAGGCTAAGTTCGTAGCGGCCGGTATGGAGCGAATAGACTCCAGTCCATTCGAACGGATACTCCGACTCGAGGAAGGTGGGACGACGCTCGAGCACCTGGTCCAGGTCGAAGGCGCCGAGGTTGAGTACCGTGTCGACGGAGACGTTCGCCCGCTCGCTACGCACGACTTGCGCCATGCGGTTCATGTCTCGGAGCCGAGCTTCGAGCCTGTCGAGCGCCTCGCCGTTGACGAGGTCCGTCTTGTTGAGCACGAGGACGTCTGCGAAAGCGATTTGCTCCGTGCTTTCGTCGCTTCGGCCGAGCTGCTGTTCGATGTGGGCTGCATCGACGAGCGTGACGATCCCGTCAAGCGAGAACTCCGCGCGAATCTCGTCGTCCATGAAGAACGTCTGAGCGACCGGACCGGGATCGGCGAGCCCTGTGGTTTCCACCAACACATAGTCGAACTTGTCGCGGCGCTTCATGAGATTGCCGAGTACGCGAATCAGGTCTCCGCGTACCGTGCAGCAGATGCAGCCGTTCGACATCTCGAAGATCTCCTCGTCGGCGTCGATGACGAGCGCCTGATCGATGCCGACCTCCCCGTACTCGTTCTCGATCACGGCAATGCGCTTGCCGTGCTCCTCACTCAAGATTCGGTTGAGCAGGGTCGTCTTGCCAGAGCCGAGGAAGCCGGTGAGGATGGTAACAGGTACTTGTCGAGGTGTAATTCCTAAATCTAAATTTGGTGTATCCATCTAGTTCTCCTGGAGCAGCGGTGCGAGCACCGGAATCTGGACGTCGAATCCCCACGCCGTGCAGACCTGGACCAGGTCTTCGGCGTCAACGGCGTCCGTGGGTTTGTGCAGTTTGTACTGGAGCTGTGGCGCATCGGGCCGAAGCAGGCCAACCACGGTCTCGATGGGCGCACAGCCTTCTTCGAGACACGCCAGCTCGGTGACCGTGACCGTCGTGTCATGGGAGAGGCTCAGCGCTTCGCGCAATGCCTCCTTAATACGTCGAACCCGTTCGCGGTTCGGGCGGCGTGGTGATGTGTTGATCAACATGTTCTCTCTTCTCCCTGCGACACGGCGAGACCAATGGGGCCGGATGGCGTCACGGCAGGCGTTTCAGCGCTCGTCAACACACGCACTGCGTCTGACCAAGTGGGCAGTGACGGAGACTCCAAACCACGGCGGGTGCGGTCAGGGCGCTCCACGCGACGGCCTGGCTGAGCGGAAGCATGCCTTCTGCTAGGATGCATCAGCGCCCTCCCTCGTATGGCGGCACACGCCCCAGAATGCTTGCGCGGAAGGACTTCGGACGTCGCTCCCGCCGCATAAACCCGTCTCCGGTATCGATGTAGAGCGAGACGCACTCTACGATGTCACGTGCGCTCTTGCCCGGGTACTGATCCCCGAAGAGGTAGGTCCACGCTCCGGGCGACGAGAGCGCGATTCCGCAGGGGCGCGGGCATACGCTCAGGCACTCGGTGGGCCTGACCTCCACGTGGTGGCCCAATGGGCTCTCATGGAACGTCGCGCGAAGCTCTTGATAGAGTTTGAAGCCGGCTCGACTCTCTCGTGGCTCACGCGGAGAGCCAGGTGCCCTACAGGACGTGCACACGTGAAGTACGGATGACCGAAAGGTGCCATGAGATGTCGGTGACCCTTTCGCCAAAACGGATGAGGCAGTTTCGGTCATGCTGACTCCTCGGCCATGCGGTGAGCCCGGTCCGGGGTCTGGCTTGGGATTACTAGACAGCCAGACCCAATATATCGAAGACGAGGCCTTCAATGTTCTCAAGCGTGAGAAACGTGCCGACACCGGCAACAACAGCGCCGGCGAGGCGGGCATGAATATGTTGCGCCTCGGTCGCCTTCAGCAGATTTTGAGCAACAAATCCGGCCAGGAGCGCCAAGCCGTATTGCAGCAGGCCAAGCCCGACCAAATAGCCCACCAGAACGGTAACGCCTGCTCCTGCTTCCTGGGCCGCGATCGTGTCGCCAAAGGCTGATCCGTGGAAAAGGCCGAAAACTGCGAAAAGTCCGACAGCCAGAGTAAGACCCGTGGCACGACCGGACAAAAGGATGCCGCCGACAACGAGAAGCGAAACGCCGATCACAAATTCCTTGACAGGCAGGCCAACGCCAAAACTCATCAGCAGGCAGCCAAGCATCATCGTACCAATATAGGCGGCCGTTGCCAGTTTCGGGCGGCCGGTGTAAAGCGCCGCAATGCCAACGGCGATAACGAAGAAGAGATGATCAAAGCCCAAGAGCGGATGTCCAACGCCGGACAAGAGTCCGTCGGTTAGTGTCTCCATTGGCAGGCCACCGAGTGGGTGGTGCGCAAAGGCTGGAACCGCACTCATGGTGAAAACGACCGCGGCTAAAAGATATCGATTCATTTTTTCTCTCCCTTCTGGAAAATCCGTGACTTTGCCTGGGTCATCGTGATGAGGAATAAGGCTGCTCGTTCAGTGCGTGGGAATTCATTATTGCATAATAATTGTAATAGAGATTTTATTACAATAGTGGTCCGGGGTTGTCAAGCTGACCCGGATTGCCATGGCTCTAGTGTGGTACGAGACACGAGTCGAGCGCAGCAGGAAGCGCCGAGCGATCAAACGCCGCACCAATAAACACCAGATAATCCTGAGGTTGTGGGGTCAGGGATACCTGTCTGATAAAAAACTCTTTCCCATTCGTTTTTGCTCCTTGAGCCAGGTATCCCTCCCGAATGAGAACAACGATCTGGATTATTCCACTAGGTGAGCTCGATTCACGCCGGTCTGATCGCCTGCCACGCTGACCTGTCTGCCAATGCAGTTTTCTTTCGTCAGCGCGTCGAAGGTCGCGGCGTTCATTTCGGAATTTGCCACAAACCTCTGGCCGGATTCGGTCTTACCAAAAATAATGCCGTGCGACGGTGAATGATCGCGCGCGTACACTACCGTGTAGGTTTCAATCGTGCCGGACCCGTTGAACGCTTCTACCCGGTCAACCGGTGGGGAACCCGCATCGGGGTTTGCATCATCGTGTTGGTCGGCGACGGTGTGGTCCGCATCGTTCGGCTTATTCCCGTAGACCCCTACGGCGTATTTGTGCATAAACCAACCGAGCGCAGTACTCATGCCGGTTTGGAAAGTTCCCTCAGCAATGCGTTCGGCCAGGGTGGCAATGCCGTGTAAGGCATAGTTACTGCCCGGTCCACCAAAAAATCCCAGCCCTCCGGTGGTAGTTAAGGTTTGCGGGTCCCGCTCTTCCAAGCCGAGCTCTCGGCGGGCAACGGAGACGGCACAGGGGAAACAACTGTATAAATCGAAGCCTTCTATCTCCGCGACGCCGATACCGGCACGCGCTTGGGCCTTTGCCGCTGCCGCAGCCAGCGAGGGGCTCCGGGTAAAATCGGCTTTGTCGACCAGGAAGCGTTGCCGGTCCTTCGCATAGCCACCGCCGAGAAAGTACACCGGATGAGCACCGCCCCCACGCATTTCACGCGCGATTGATTCGGTGGTCATGATGAGCGCCGCGCCAATGTCTACCGAAACCAGCGATACCATGCGTTTGGTGTAGGGAAAACAGATGGGTCGATTGTCGGCTGATGGGGTAATAATCTCGTCAACCGTAAGCGCCGTGCGTGTCCAGGCATTGGGGTGCGTGGCCGCCACCTGGCTGAATCCGACCCACATCTGACCCACTTGGTTGAGCCATTGCTCGCGGCTCAGGCCAGACTTGGCCCACAGAGCATTTTCGAAGAGAGGAAAGCCGTGGATGGGCAGACGCAAGCCGTGTCGTTCCTCAAGCGGGTCCGTACCAACCGCGTCGTCGGCGTCATAATCGTCCGGGACGCCTTGGGCAAGCATGGCCTCGCCGGTCACCGCATCGGCACTCCTCGGATAATAGGTTTCTGCTCCGCAGATCAACACCACCCTGGATTTGCCCCGTGCCAGCCTGCCGGCAGCCTGATTCACGAAGTGTTGCGGCATCTCGCCGCCAATGCCCGACACCTGGGTGTGTGCTGGCTTCATGTCCAGCCGCCCGGCGAGCGCACCCGCCGGGTCGATCAAATTGCGACTCTGCGTGCGCACGACCAATACTGTATCGACTCGGCTCCAGACATCGGCCCCAGCGAGCTTGCCGGCGTCGCTCGCGGCCTGTTCCATCAGATCGACCGGGTCCAGGAAGGGTGGATGACTCTGTTTTGCTTGGGTCACCTGCCCCCAACCGGTTACGACTATGCGTTGTTTCATGGGCTGCTCTTCTCTTGATGTTCCGCGGCCGGCTGTCCCGGCCGTCGGTTGGACCTGGGTTGTCGTAGCACAGGTCTGGAGAGAAAGCAGCCGTGGGTTCAGCCGGACCCGGTGGAACCCACCCGTCCCCCGCCCAACACCTCCCGCGCGGGCGCGGAGCGTCCCAGCCACCTGCCGAGGGCGAAGAGCGCCAGACCGCTCAGCATGCCCGGCATGACCTCATAGGCGACCGTCTCGTGCCAGCCCAGGGAGCGCCACAGCAGCACGACACCGATCCCGACGAGCATCATCGCCAGGGCCAGCCCCTCGGTCGGCTTCTGGTTGAGCGCGTAGACGAGCAGCAGCGGACCGAAGGCGCTCGCCAGCGCAGACCAGGCGATCAGGACGAGGTTGAAGACGCTTTCGTTGCGGCTCAGGGCAATACCGAGGGCCAGTAGGGTGACCAGGGCCGTCGCCAGTTTGGTCGCCGCGTAGCTCCGAAACCGGTGGGACGAAAAGTCGCGGGTGAGCGCTGCCGTACAGCTCAGGATGACCGAATCAGCCGTCGAGATCGTGGCCGCGAACAGCCCGGCCAGCACCAGCCCCGTCAGCAGCGGCGGCAGCAGTTCTCCGGCCAGGGTCGGCAGGGCGAGTTCGGCATCGAAGTCGGCGGTGTCGGGCAGCAGCAGCCGGGCGGCCAGGCCGACGCAGATGGTGAGTGCATAGAACGCAATAAACCAGCCGTAGTAATAACACCGGACGCGCCACATCTGCCCAGGGTCGTCCATGGCCATGAAGCGCACCATGATATGCGGCTGGCCGATGACGGCCACCCCGGCGAACAGCCAGCCGAGGACGAATAGCACGGAGCCGCCAATGCCGCCGAACGCCGCCCGTTCGGGGAAGCAGTCCATGAAGCCGGGTGAGACGTCGCCGAGCGCGGCCCCGAATGCCTGCCAACCGCCGAGTTCCCGAAGCCCCACCCACAGCATGAGGCCCATCGCCGAGATCATCACCAGCGATTGGGCGGCATCGGTCCAGATCGACGCCCGGATGCCGCCAGCAAAGCAGTACAGCAGGACGATCACCGCTCCGACGACCGCCCCCACCCCGTACTCCCAGCCGAACAGCACAAACAGGGCCTTGCTGCCGGCGTTGAACTGCGCCGCCGCGTAGGCCCCCAGAAACACAATCGTCAGCAGCCCGCCGAGGGCTTGCAGGCGCGGGTAGTCGGTCCCATGCCAGGCGCTCAGGACGCCGGCGAAGCTGTGCTGACGCCGCGCCTCGGTCGCCACCCGCAGCTTCTGGTGCACAAAGAGGGAGGTCACGAAGTCGCCCACGATCCAGCCCACCATCAGCCAGACCGAGGATAGCCCGGAGGTATAGGTGTAGCCGATCATCCCGATGAACATGTAGCCGCTGTTATTGGTCGCAACCGCCGACAGCCCGACCAGCCAGGGTTTGACGCGCTGGCTGGCAAGCAGGTAGTCGACGCCGGTCGGCTCGCGACGCAGCGCCGACAGCAGCCCGATGAGGACGAACAGCAACAGGAAGAAGCCGAAGCTGAGCAGGGTCATGGGGGGAGGGCTCTCCTACCCCACTCATGCGCACAGAGGAAGCAGCGGGGCGAAGTCCGCGCGGGTCGCGATGTGTTCGGGACGCGGCTTGAGACCGCAAAAGGGCTCCTCCAGGGTGTTGGCAACGCTGTTATAGACAATGAAGACATTGCGCCGGGGATAGGGAGAGATATTCGAGTTTGAGCCGTGCAGCGTGTTGCAGTCGAAGAACACCGCCGAGCCGGCCGGCCCGACGGGAGCGACAATACCGCCCTGGTCGGCCAGCCGCTTGAGGAAATGCGGGTCGGGTACTCCGTACTCCTGCTTGCGGAGCGACTGCTTGTAGTGGTTCTCAGGCGTCCGACCGGCGCAGACAACATAGCTGGTGTGTGAGCCGGAGATCAGCATCAAGGGCCCGTTGAAGGTGAAGTTGGCCGTGAGGGCGACCGACACGCTGAGAGCGCGCATACGCGGCATGCCGTCCTCGACATGCCAGGTCTCGAAATCGGAGTGCCAATAGAACTCCTTGCCCGTCAAACCCGGCTTCAGATTGGCGCGGGACTGGTGGATATAGACCTCGCTGCCGAGCAACTGACGCGCCACATCCAGGACGCGAGGGTCGCGGGCGAGCCGCTCGAATGCACGGCTCAATTTGTGGACCCGAAAGATCGAGCGCACGGCCTGGTCTCCGGGCTCGACAACGGTTTCATCCCGATCCCGAATATCGTCGGAGCGCACCAGTTGCTCCAACTCGCGGTTCAGCGTGGCGATTTCAGCCGGCTGGAACAGGTGCTCCACAACCAGATAGCCCTGCTGCGCGTAGGACTCGACCTCAGAGGCGGACAGTCGCTGCGTCACCGAATCGCTGGGGTAGACGACCGGGTCGAGGCGCTCGGTCAGCCGTGGCTGACCGGTTATCCGAGACGGATACAGGTCTTCGCGGCCGGAGCTCGTCGGTGCCATCAGTCGGCCACCTCCTCGGCTTCGAGCGGGTAGACGCCGGCGGCGTCATGTACCTCTTTGCCGATCAGCGGCGGATTGAAGACACACACCATCCGCATCCTGGTTCTGGCCCGCAGAATATGCCGATCATGCTGGTCAAGAGCGTACAAGCTGCCTGGTGTGATCGGATGCACGCGTCCGTTATCCACTTCCTCAACCTCGCCCTCCCCCTCAATGCACAGCACCGCTTCGAGATGATGCCGATACCACATCCGGGTCGTGGTCCCGGCATAAATCGTGGTGACGTGCATGGAGAAACCCATGCCGTCGGCCTTCAGCAGCAACCGTACGCTGTCCCAGTTCTCAGCCACGACCCGCCGTCCGGACCGTTCCGCCGCCCCAAGTTCGCGCACAATCATTGGAGCGCCTCCAGGGGGCTGGCGCCGTTGGCAGACGGGCGGCTGAGTGAGCCCCTGACGCTTTCCGCCAAAATGCTCAGCCCCTGCTTGAGCTGTTGGTCGGAGGTCGTGAGCGGGCTGAGGCATTTGATCACTTCGCCGTCGGCGCCTGAGGTCTCAATCACCAGGCCGTTTTCAAACGCCTGGCGGGTGATGGCGGAGGCGATGCGGCCGCTGCCGCAGTCCAGACCCTGGACCATGCCCCTGCCCCGAACGGCGAGCCGGTTATCCACCTCTTCCGTGATTTGCTCCAACTCGGAGCGGACGAGCCGGCCCTTGCGACGGACCTCCAGGCTGAAGCCACCGTCGCGCCAGTACTCGTCCAGGACTGCCTTGGCGGTGACAAAGGCCAGATTATGGCCGCGGAAAGTTCCGTTGTGCTCACCCGGCTTCCACTGGTCGAGTTCGGGTTTCATCAACACCAGTGACAGCGGCAGCCCATAGCCACTGAGTGATTTTGAGAGGGTGACGATATCCGGTGAGATGCCGGCCTCCTCAAAGCTGAAGAAGGTGCCGGTGCGCCCGCAGCCCATTTGAATATCATCGACGATCAGCAGTATGTCGTGCTGGCGGCAGACGGCCTCGACGCGCCGCAGCCAGTCGAACGTGGCGACGTTGATCCCGCCCTCGCCCTGGACCGTCTCAACGATGACCGCCGCCGGATGGTCCACACCGCTGCTGCCGTCCCGCAGCACCTGGGCCAGATAGCTGGCGGTATCGGTCCCGGCGCCCAGATAGCCGTCGTAGGGCAGGAAGGACGTCCCACTGGGGGGCAGACCCAAACCGTCGCGGTAGTGCGAGTTGGCGGTGGCCGCCACAGCGCCGGCCGTCACGCCGTGAAAGCCATTGGTGAAGGCCACAATATTATAGCGACCGGTGACCTTGCGGGCGATTTTCAGTGCGGCCTCGACGGCGTTCGTGCCTGTCGGGCCGGTGAATTGTACCTTATAGTCCAAACCGCGCGGGTCCAGGACGACTTCCTTGAAGGTCCGCAGGAAGTCAGCCTTGGCGGTCGTCGCCATGTCGAGGCCATGAACGATGCCGTCGGACTCCACATAGTCGAGCAACACTTGCTTGAGAACCGGGTTGTTGTGCCCGTAGTTCAGGGTGCCGGCCCCGCTCAGAAAGTCGATGTATTCCCTTCCTTCCTCGTCAATCAGGGTCGACCAGCGGGCTTCCGAAAAGACGGTCGGAAACGACCGGGAATAGCTGCGCACCTCTGATTCTAACTGCTCGAATATACTCATTCTGCCTCCTTCTCGTGAATCGGGCCGATACGGAGCAGGTGCTCCTCCTCGTGCGTTTCCTCACCGAAGTCCTCGGCGCGAAAAATCGGCTGCCGGGTGCAGCGCGCCCCCCGCTCACGGGCCAGCGAATGGAACATGGCCCACGATGCCGCGTTGGACGGGGTGACCGTCGTGTCCAGGTGTTCCACGCAGACACAAGCCGGACGGTCCAGCACCGCTCGCAACAGCCCCTTGCCCACCCCCAGGCCGCGTGCCGCGGGACTGACCGCCACCTGCCAGATGAACAGGACGCGCGGGTCGGCCGGCTTGAGATAGCCCGACACAAAGCCCACCAACTCCCCGTCCCGCTCCGCGACCGCGCAGGTCGCGGCGAAGTCCGTACACAGCAGCAGGTAGGAGTAGGGAGAGTTCAGGTCCAGCGGCTCGCAGCGTCTCACCAGCGCATGGACCGCCGGGCCGTCGGATAACCGCGGCGGGCGATAGTGCACGGCGGGCGGTTGCGTTTCGGTGCTGTTCGTGAGATTTCTCACAATATGTTATATAAATCCGACTCCCTGAGGTTTGCCGCACTGGGACGGCAGCGGCTGTGCGACTGTGATTCTTCACAGATTTCTAACACAGTCCCGGTGGTATTGCAAGTCTTTCATCACACAGTGTTATATTAAGTCCGTTCTCCGGCGTTTAGAGGGTTACGGCCCGGACGACCGCGGACCTGCCGAGAGCGGGTCTGCGACCGGCCCCGACCGTCTGACAACGGCGGGGCCGGGGAGAGTAAAACCTCGGCCGACCGACAGTAACATATTGTGAGAAAAAATATCAGGAGCCGGGGAGGAGTCGCCGAGCGCGGCCCTGAAGGCCTGCGTCTGGAACAGAATGGTTACACTATGCCAGGGGGATCTAGAAATTCCTCTGGCCCATTGCGGCGTTAGGAAGCTACAGCCTCATACGCGAAGTATTGGCCATATTTCGCACTACACTGCCAGGGTGATCTGCTGCGAGCCGTGGTTGGCCTTTGCCAAAATAGTGTTCTCGCAAGGTACTTCCCTCGTAGCCCGTGCGGAAGAGCCCGCGCCGCTGCAACTCTGGCACGACGAGATCAACAAAGTCTATATATCCCCCGGGGGAGTACACCGGAAAGATATTAAAGCCATCAACATCTCCTTCTTCCACCCAACGTTCCAGCTCATCGGCAACTTGCTGGGGGGTACCCACCGGTATCGGCATCACACTGCCAATTGAGAGCCACTCCGTGATCTCACCAATGGTCCACTGTCGGGTTGAGTCAACCGAGGAGAAATACTGTGCCAAATATTGCATACCCTCAGATTCAATCTGTGCCAGTTGTTGTTTCGGCCCATAGGCTGAAAGATCAATGCCGGTCCAGCCTCCAAACAGCGCGAGCGCCCCATCCGGGCTCGCGTACGTCTTGGCAATCTCGTATTTCTGTTGTGCCTCCGCTTCCGTTACGCCCACAACGGGTACGATGCCCATCAGAATCTTGACGTGAGTGGGAGCACGTCCGCTCTCCTGGACGCACGCCCGAATACGTTCAGTGAATGCCCGACACACCGTGGTATTAGGGAAGACCACAAACAGCGCCTCGCCGTGTTTTGCAGCAAACTCAATTCCTCGCTCCGAGGTTCCCGCTTGATAGAGAACCGGTGTCCGTTGAGGCGAGGGCTCACAAATGTGTGGACCTAAAACCGAAAAATATTTCCCTGTGTGATGGATCTCATGCACCTTGGCTGGGTCGGTGTGCACATCGCGGTCCCGGTCAAGCACGACGGCGTCGTCCTCCCAGCTTTGCTCCCATAGCTTGTAGACGACTTCCATATACTCATCGGCCCGGTCGTAGCGTTCGTCGTGAGGGAGTGTCTTACCCAATCCGTTCTGCTCAGCATCCCGGAGATAAGAGGTGACCACGTTCCAACCCACACGCCCTTCGGTCAGATGGTCAAGGGTAGAAAAGACCTTGGCTGCTTGGTATGGCGGGTGATACGTTGTGCTATATGTGGAAACCAACCCCAGATGGCGGGTGGCGTGAGCCAGCGCTGGGATGAGCACCAGCGGATCGTTGCAGGGGATCTGGACGGCATGCCGGACCCCCATTGTTCGCGCCCCCTGGTATACATCGTACGTGCCGTGGATGTCAGCGAAAAACAGCGCATCAAAACACCCCCGTTCGAGGGTTTGCGCAATTTCGATCCAGTAGTTCAGGTCACGGTAGCCCCACGACGAGCGGTCGTGAGGATGTTTCCATTGCCCCTTCGACTGGGGACAGGGAGAGCATTGGGTAAAGGCATTTAGGTGAAGTGTCATATTACTCCTTCTTTCACTCATCTTAACCCGGTACGAAAACTTACCAGGTTTCGTTTCGAGAGCAGAATATGGCTGTAGATATATTTTTTGTGGGTTGGTGGATCAGCATCGCAGGCTGGTCCAGATCAACGGCTGAGGAGTGAGAAGAGCGGAGTATAAGGGAGAATTGCTAAGGGGTACGCTCCAGCAGAGGCAGCGAGAGAAGGACTGTCGTTCCCTTATGCAGCTGCGAGGTAATCTTGACGTACCCACCATGAGCTTCAATAATCTCACGTGCGAGGTAGAGCCCTAACCCAAGTCCTTTTGTTTTAGTCGTATGGTAGGGGTTAAACGCCTCTTCCACTCCTTCCGGGGTCATACCAGACCCTCTATCTACTATACTAATTTGAATGTTTCGCCCGATTTCGTCTTTGGTCAATTCAAGCCCAATCGGTCCAGCAGGCGGCGAGGCTTCCAACGCATTCCGCAAGACATTCTGCACGGCATTCTCGACTAAAAGCGTGTCTCCCAACACGAGGTCTGCGTTACTAATGCCATCCGTGTGGACACGAAAGATATGCTCTGATCGAATGCGTAACGTTTCAATCGCCTCTCGTACTACCTCCTGGATAGACAACGGCTCGTATTGCCCTCCTTGTTGCCGTAGATACACTCGGAACTGCTCAATAGCTCGCTCAAGTTGCTGCACAACTTGTCGCATATCTGCCAGTGTGGATCTCAGGCTCATCTGACTTGTGCCATCCTTACGAAGTGTTTGCTCCGAGAGGTGAAGGAGCAGATTCAGCGTACCGACTTCGTGTAAAACTTCGTGGACAATCAGAGACGTATGGCTGGCCAACATGACCGCTTGCCGATGCCTATCCTGTTCTTGTTGGACTTTGAGGTAGGAAACGTTTGCGGTGAGAAACGACTTGAGCGCGTAATGGAGCGGTACGCTCGCCCCTGTGCTCAGGATCAATATCATTGCCCCCTTGTCGGAATATTGACTGAGGGCAAACAGAATCAGGACTGTGCCGGGCAGGGGCACAAACACCGCGAGCAACGTGCGCGTAAACAGCCGAAAACTCTCCGGTTGGCTTAGGTGAGACCCTATCCTCCACAGTCTCGCGCGCACTTCGCAGATCCCCAGCCAGACAAGGTTAACGCTCAAAAGAAACCCGGTGACCGTACCCAGCTCGGCCCAGGTTTCCATTCGTGTGGGAAATTGGCCACCACTGAAGTGATAGAAGGGGGTGCTGACGATCATGGCGGTGATCCAGTCCACCATGGGGGGAACCCGCCTCTGGATGAGGTGTATGAGGGTGAAGGGGAACGTGGCGTGTTCTAGCGCTTCCAGGGAATGAGGCGAAAAGGACCACCGCCGCCGTTGCCAGAGTGCATACTGGATAATAATCGATAGGGTCCAACCGGTGATAATAAGCGGGGCTACGCCAGGTCCCCACAAGAGGAACATCAGGCACGCGGCTACCCCGGCCGGGAAGGCAAACACGTGATAAGGGGACAATTCGATGACCAGAAAACTAAGTAGCGTGAGGCTTGCGATAACGATGCTACCGATGTGCAATGGGACATCCCCGAGACGGGTTGCTGCGATCACGAGCAGCAAACAGATAATCCCATTGAGTAGTGCTCGCCCCAACAAGCTGCCTGTCAAACCGGTCTCGTTGCGCTTTCTTTCTATTTGCGCGGTTTGTTTTCGCTCGGAAGAGGCGTTGTCAGCTGACGCGAAGCAGGCTTTTTCTGGCGGCTGGCTCATGGGATGATCCTGCGTCGTTACAGAAGATTCTTATGCTCCAACAAATATACGATGGCCTGCGAGCGTTCGTGGAGTTGGAGTTTTTCGTAAATGCTCGAAACGTGCAATTTGACCGTGCCGTGACTGATATAGAGCGTATGGGCAATATCTTGATTCGAGCATCCGGCTGCTAGCAAGCGAGCGACTTCGCGTTCCCGGGCACTGAGCTGAAAAATCCGGGTCGGGGATGCAAATCGGGAGGTATTCTGCAGCTCGCCGCGCGCGCTCGGCGAAACTGAGCGCTGTCGCGGAAAAACTTTCTGGCCTCCGGCCACGGTCCGCAGAGTCGACAGGATCGTCTCCGGCTCCGTCGTTTTCCCGATGAACGCCCAAACTCCGGCGTTCCGTGCCCTTTCAAGATTCCATTCGTCCGTGTATGCAGTCAAGATGACCGCACGTGCCTCAGGAAAGCGACGTGCGAACTCCTTCACCAGTAATACCCCGTCACCGTCTGGCAGAAGAAGGTCCACCAACACTAGCAGCGGAGGTGACTTTGGCGGGGAATCCCAGAGAGCGGTTGCAGAGCCATAAGCGCCGACCACCACGAACTCTTGTGAGGAATTCAGAACTTGTAGCAGCGCGTCCCGAAAAAGCGGGTGGTCCTCGATGAGTATCGCCGTTGTCTGGCCAGCCCCGCCACTGGCGGAGTCGTTTGTGGACTTCGGTGTGGGGATCGGCATAGGAAGTTCGCCTACGGAAGCCGGATTAGGTCATCAGTATGCCTCTGGATATATTTTTCATGCTGCCTGCTCCATTTTCTAGCCACATGGGGTACATGTCAAAGTATTGGCAGAAGGGAGAGAGATAAGCAAGAGAATATGGCGCAGAGGGAGGGCAGGCGAGGTAGCACAGAGAGAAGACGGTCGTTGCAGAGGGAAAGCTAAGGTTTAAGGCGACTGAGGAGCAGCAGGGCGGGACGACCGTGACCCCGTTGCCGGAGGTAACATATTGTGAGTATAAATGGCGAGAGCTTGGGGAGGGCTCGCCCGGCTCAGGGCCGGGTGTCCGGCTTGTCTCAACTTCGTGAGCTGGGTCGGCCTGCCTACTTCACGTCTTTGTAGCTGAAGCCCAGACCCGCCCGTGCATCGCTCTGGATGCCGTACTGGGGAATAGGGTAGGATAGCCCGTTCTTGGCCAACCGGGCCAGGCCGTCCAGGGCTTTCGGCAGGTAGTGGGGCGGCATGGCCATCAGCAGCTCATCCTCAAGCACGCCCCCGTAGCGCCGCTCGGCATAGCACGGAATCGAGACGCTCGGCTCCCCGGTCAGCTTGGCCCGTCCCCAGGAGTCGGCGCAGGCCGACTCGCCCACGCTGCCCCACTGCATTTTTCTATAGCCCGTCCATTGCAGGCCGTTGATCAGCAGGATCATCTGGGCCGGGGTGGCGTAAATCAGACAGATATCCGGCGGATTGAGCCGACCAGACACCAGCGGCGAGACCGCCAGGGCCTGATAGCGGCCGTAGGGTACGACATCCATGGCCTGTTGGTGGGCGGCCGAGTCCTGCTCAGTCTCAAACCACACTCCGGCCATGGTTTTGCCGCACCGCCACTCCTCGTCCTGGGGGGCGAGACCCAACACGGCCGAGCACTGGCTGCCGACCAGGTCTTTTGCCGTCAGGCCGACAGTCCAGTTGAGCCGGGCGGCCTGGGCGACGAGTTGGTCGGCGGTGTGGATATTCTTGGGACGCCGGAGCCGGGGAATCGCCTCCATTTCCTCGACCGAGGTAAACCATTTCATGCCGATTGGCGTGGCGCGCAGGTGGAGACGGCGGTTGAGTTCATCGATTAGCGTGGGCCAGTCGTAGCTCGGCTGCTCGTGAGCGGTGGAAGTTGATGGCTGTGTCATAATCTGCCCTCCTGTCGTGTGTGTAGCACGGCCCTGGTGGCCTGGCCACTCGAACCTGCCCTGGGACGGCTGGACCGGGACGCGGCGACAAGTGTCACGAGCCGAGTGAGCAGTCATGCGGGGACGGCTAATGGACTAAAATTTGACGCTTGTCCGGTTTGTCTGATACGAACCTGACGCCTGTCCGGTTAGAACAGAGCGCATGGAAAGCAAGGAGGTTTCAAACATGGCAACGAATCCAACCGAGCGTCAGCAGCGCTTGATTGATATGGCCGCGAAGCATGCTGACGATTTCCAAACGCGGGTGGCCGAGCACGATGCGGACAGCAGCTTTCCGCATGAAAACGTGGCGGCCATGAAGGCCTCGGGCTATACCGCGCTCATCGTCCCGGAAGAGCTGGGCGGCGCCGGCGCCACACCGCTGGATATTGCGCTGGCCCAGGAACGTCTGGCCTACGGCGACCTGCCCATGGCCATTGCCGTTAATATGCACCACATCGTGGTCTCCATTCTGGCCGACCTGTGGCGGCTCAATCAGAAGGGCGAGGGGCCACAGGTGGACGCCCTGGAGCCCATGCTCAGGGCGACAGTGACCGACGGCCTGATTTTCGGGGGACCAGTCAGCGATCCAAAAATGAACAGCTCGGTCGGCTTTGCCGGCATCAACGATACCACCCGTCAGGCGACCAGAGTGGACGGCGGCTACCGGCTGAACGGCAAAAGCGGCTTCGGCACCATGTCCGCGGGAGCCGACTATCTGCTGACGACCGCACGCTATGAGGACCCGGACAACGGCCCGCAATGCCTGCTGTGCTTCTTTCCGACCACGGCCGAGGGCGTCGAAATTCAGACCAACTGGGATACGATGAGCATCCGTTCCTCGCAGAGTAATGATGTCGTCTGGAATAATGTTTTTGTTCCCGACGATGCCGCAGTGTTACGACCGGCCCAAAGCTGGGACGCCATCGCCGACATCACCGCCTCGTGGTGGGTGGCCTCCGGCCCGGCGTGTTATATCGGCCTGGCCCAGGCGGCGCGCGATTACGCCATGAACTGGGTTGCTGGACGGAAACAAGAGCCGTTTGACCAGCCCATGACCCACTATCCGAGCAATCAACTCCTGGCCGCGGACATGGAAATCGGTCTGCGCTCGGCACGGGCCATGCTGCATCAGGCCGTTGCCGCCCACGACGACGTCACAGTGCGAACCCAGGAAGACCTCATTAATCTGATCTCGTGTTTTCAGTTTGTGATGGAAGCCTGCGTTCAGGTGGTTGATAAAGCCATGCGCATGGTCGGTGGCGCGGCCCTGTTCAAGAAGAACCCCATGGAACAGATGTACCGCGACGTGCGGGCCGCGGTTATCCATCAGCCCTTTGCCGGTATGGAAGGCAAAGCCCTGCTCGGGCGGCGTACCTTTGGTCTGCCCGTGTATACCAGCCCGCGCTTTGTGTAACTGTCATTCCGTACCGCAGCCGGCGGAGTCTTTAGGAGCGCCGTCAGGTTGTGGTATGGTGCGATCTAAAGAGTCCACTTCGGTTTCCTGGTCGCGGGGAAAGGAGTCGGTATGAGTGCCGTCCATGAACGTTTTGTGACTGATAAGGATGGAAGGCGGATAGCCGTGTTATTGGGTATGGACGAGTACGCCAAGTTGCTTCAGGAATTGGAAGAACTGGAATCGCTCAAAGCCTATGACGCGGCCAAATCAACCCAGGATGAAGCCATCCCGCTCGAACAGGCCCTCGCCGAAATCGAAAAGACTCGGTAGTGTCCTATTCCGTCGTTATCCTGAGACGTGCTCAGAAAGAACTCGCCGGGCTGCCGTCAGACACGTACAACCGTGTGAGTGAGGCGCTCCGCCGTTTGAGGGCCGTCCCACGACCCGCTGGCTGCACCAAGTTGAGTAGCCGGGAAGGGTGGCGTCTTCGGGTCGGCAACTATCGGATAATCTACGAGATTGATGATACACAGCGCCGTATTACGATCCTTCACATTGGGCATAGACGCGATGTCTACCGGTAAAAACCTCGATTGACCGAACCGACCAGAGTGAGACTCACTATGTAATTCTACGGAGCGTGTAAGAAAGGAAAGATGCATGACTGAACCCACCCCTAATCTGAACACTCAAGACCCGCGCATCGTCATCATCGGCGCGGGCATGGCCGGCATTCTGTCTGCCATCAAGTTTCGTGAGGCCGGCTATGACAACTTCATCATCTATGAAAAGTCAGACGCCCTGGGCGGCACCTGGCGTGCGAACACCTATCCGGGGCTGGCCTGCGACGTGCCGGCGCATTCGTACACCTATTCTTTTGAACCCAACCCGGACTGGAGTCAGGTGTTTGCTCCGGGCCCTGAGATTCGGGCTTATTTCGAGAATGTTGCTCAAAAGTACGCCGTTGTAGACCGCGTCCGCTTTGAGGAAGAGATTACGGCCTGCGAATTCATTGACGGCCGCTGGCAGATTCGGACCAGCAGGGGACGTGAAGACCAGGCGGATATCATCATTGCCGCCACCGGCGTGCTGCACCATCCCAATCGGGCGGCTATCCCCGGTCTCGACACCTTCGAGGGCGCACACTTCCACAGTGCCGAGTGGGACCACAGCGTCCCGCTCGACGGCGCGCGGGTTGGCGTGATCGGCACCGGCTCGACCGCAATCCAGATTACCACCGCCCTGGTTGAGCGGGTGGCCCGCTACACATTATTCCAGCGGACCGCGCAGTGGGTCTTCAAAATGGAGAACGACGCCTACGCGGCTGCCGAGCGAGCCGCGTTTGCCAACGACCTACAGAAAATCTACGCGCTACGCGAAGAACAGAAAGAGTTTTTTGAAAATTTTAGTAAGGCGGTCATTGATTCTGATTCCCCCGAGATGAAGGAGATTGAAGCCGTCTGCCTGGCCAACCTTGAAGACACGGTGAAAGACCTGGAATTACGTGAGAAACTCCGGCCAAGTTATCGGGCGGCGTGTAAGCGTCTCATTTTGTCGCCCAATTTCTATGAGTCCATTCAGCATCCGAACGCCGAACTCGTGGTCTCCGGTATTGAAACCGTCGAACCCAAAGGCGTCCGGACCAAGGACGGCAAACTGCACGAGCTGGACGTCCTGGTGCTGGCGACCGGCTTTCGGGCCGACCGTTTTATCCGACCGACCCTGGTGCGTGGCCGGGGCGGTGTCGATCTTGACGACGTATGGGCGGACCATCCGGTTGCCTATCTCTCGATTTCCATCCCGGAGTTTCCGAACTTCTTTATGCTGAACGGCCCCAACGGTCCGGTTGGCAACTTTTCCTTGATCCGCATCGCCGAACTGCAACTGGGCTATATCCTGCAACTCATGGAAAAAATACGAACGGGCGAGTGCCGGGAAATCAGTGCCAGTCGCCCGGCCACGGATGACTATGAGCAGTCCCGCGCGCAGGCCGCCAAGAAATCGATTTGGGCGACGGGCTGTAATAGCTGGTATCTGGACAAGCACGGTGTGCCGGCAAGCTGGCCCTGGTCTCAGGCCCATTTCGACGCCGAAATGGCCGCGCCCAGACTCGAAGCCTATGACGTTGTCTAGAGCGGACGAGCTGTGTGGGGCGCCGCCTGCGTCGCCTAGGTTTAACATCCATGGTTGACAGTCGGTCCGAACCGGGACACAACGTTTGACAGGGGACTGTGACCGGGAACGTAATGATTCGGGAGGAGTTGCAGTAATGAGCATCCAGACTGTTGGCTCAGTTGCATCCGGCACCGGTCTGAACGGCCGGCAACCGGTCGGAGACCTTGAACGGGACGTGCGCGACTACATCATAGACCGCCCCGAGCAGGGCGTGTTTACGGTGGACCGGGACGTATTCCGGGACCCGCGCGTCTTCGATCTGGAGATGCAGCACATCTTCGAGGGCAGTTGGATCTACCTGGCGCATGAGAGCCAGCTTGCCCGGCCCCACGATTTCTTTACGACCAGCATGGGCCGCCAGCCGGTCCTCCTGATGCGCGACAAGGCTGGCCAGATCGGCGCGTTCATCAATGCCTGTCCGCACCGAGGTGCCACCGTATGCCAGCTCAAACGCGGCAACCAGCGGGTGCTGACCTGTCCGTATCACGGCTGGTCGTTCAATACCGCCGGCGGGCTGATCAGCGTCAAGGACCATGCCAACGGTGCCTATCCGGCCGCGTTCGAGGAGCAGCCGCACGGTCTCACGCCCATCGCCCGGCTGGCCAATTACAAAGGCTTTCTGTTCGGTTCGCTCAATGCCGACGTGCCCGCCCTCGAAGACCACCTGGCCGCGGCCCTGCCGCCCATCGACATGCTGGCCGACCAGGCCCCGGACGGCTGGGAGGTGGTCGCCGGCAGCGCGGACTATACCTATCACGGCAACTGGAAACTCCAGGTGGAGAACGGCGTGGACGGCTATCATTTCGATGTGGTCCACCGCACCTTTGTGGGCGTCGTCCAGCGCCGCGCGCGCTCGGGCTCGGACGAGGTACAATCCCTGGACGCCGAACGCCTGGACGCCCCGACCAACGCGACCGGCTGTTACGACCTGGGTAACGGCCATACCCTGCTGTGGACCGACTACCCCAACCCGCAGGTCCGGCCCTCGTACGCCCAGCGGGAGGCCCTGTGCGCCCAATATGGGGAAGCGCAGGCGCGCTGGATGGTCGAGCGGCTGCGCAACCTGTTGCTCTACCCGAACGTGTTTCTGATGGATCAGATCTCGGCGCAGATTCGGGTCGTCATCCCGCTGGCGGTCGATAAGACCCTGGTCTCGACCTATTGCCTTGCGCCGGTGGGCGAGGCCCCCGAGACGCGGGCTCACCGGCTGCGTCAGTACGAAGACTTTTTCAACGCCAGCGGGGTTGGCACCCCGGACGACCTGGCCGCGTTCGAGGCCTGCCAGCGCGGCTTTAACGGCTACCAGGTGCGCTGGCAGCAGGGCTATGTGCGCGGCGCCGGCCGGAGCCGTCTCGGGCGCCGATGCCGAAGCCCGCTCAGTTGACCTGCAACCAGTTGCCAGCAGCAGCAACTTTCAGGACGAGATCATTTTTCAGGGCCAGTACCGGCGCTGGCTGGCCCTCATGAGCCAGGGCCAGGGAGCTACATACGGAAACGGCCATGCCGGCTGACCTGCTGGCGCGACTGCACCCAGGTGTTGTTTGACGAAGCCGCCTGCCTGGACCAGCACCGCTGGGCGGACTGGCTGGCCCTGTACGCCGACGATGCGGAATACTGGGTGCCGGCCTGGACTGATGAAGGCGGCCCACGAACGACCCGCAGACCGAGCTGTCGCTGATCTACTACAACAGCAAGGCCGGACTGGAAGACCGGGTCTGGCGGATCGAGTCGGGCCTGTCACCGGCCTCTCAGCCCCTGGACCGGACCTGCCACCTGATTACCAATATCCGTCTCACAAATGAGGACGCCGACCGGCCGGCCGTGGCGGCGCACTGGCAGGTGAAGGCCTACAAGCCTGGGAAACAGCGGTCGTTCCTCTATTACGGCTTTTATGAGCACCTGCTCCGGCGAACGCCGGCGGGCTATCGGATCGCCAAAAAGAAGATCACCCTCTTGAACGACGTTATTGAGGGTGTGTTGGATATCTACCATATATAAACAAGCCCACTGACGAGAGAGCGCTATGGAGTCTGTTGATCTGTCGTATGGCCGTTCGTTTGCCAACGGCTTTCCGCACGAATTTTTTTGTCACCTGCGGCGTGAGGCCCCGGTCTGGTGGCATGCGCCGACCGAGCATACGCCGGGCGGTGAGGGGTTCTGGGTGGTGAGTCGCTACGCTGACGTGGTGAATGTTTTTAAGGATGCCGAGACGTTTTCCTCCGAGCTGGGCGGGACGCAGATTTTTGACGGCAGGGGAGCCGGCTATCAACTGAACCAGACGGATGACCCCAAGCATCGCCGGTTGCGCGATTGGTCAATACCGGCTTCCTGCCGCGTATGATCGGCCGGCTGGAAGCCCAACTCAGGGAACGGACCCGCCATATTCTTGACGGCATTTCGCCCGGCGAGCCGTTTGATTTCGTGCCGACCGTGGCGCGCGAACTGCCCCTGCAGGCTATCTGCATTATTCTCGGGATCCCGCAGGAAGATCGAGAAGAGCTGGGGCATATTGTTGACCTGGCCATAGGCGCCGGGACGGGCGAAGCCCTGGCCCTGGAGCATATCAAACGTCTGGGCGCGTACGCGGATCAGGATCGTGGAGCAGAAACGCCGCGACCCGCGGACGACATCCTGTCCGTTATTGTTCACGCCCGGTTAGAGGACGGCTCCCCGCAACTCGACAATCGTGAGTTGCGCGCCTTTTTTGCATTGCTCTTTCCGGCCGGGGCCGAGACCACGCGCAGCTCCATTGCCGGCGGCCTGGTGGCGCTGATTGAAAACCCGCACGAACTGCAACGACTGCGTACCGATCCAACCCTGATGAAGAGCGCGGTCGAAGAAATCGTGCGCTGGACCTCGCCGTCCGTGTACAAGCGCCGCACGACGACGCGCAATGTCGAGCTGCGCGGACAGCGCATTCGCCAGGGACAAAAGGTTACCATCTGGGAGATGTCGGCCAACCGGGATGAAGACGAGTTCACAGACCCGTTCCGGTTCGATATCGGACGCAGCCCCAATTTTCATATTGGCTTTGGGCTCGGTACCCATTTCTGTTTGGGAGCCAATCTGGCGCGGCTTGAAATCCGGGTCGTGTTTGAAGAACTGCTAGCCCACTACGCGGACTTCGAGATTGTCGGCGATCTCGAATGGACGAATAACAACCGTCTGGTCGGTCTGACCCGCCTGCCGCTCAGAGTGACGCCCAAGGCAGATGTCTGATCCAGCCGCAGCCAACGTGACGGTCAAGACCGACCAAGACCTTAAACTAGGAAATTCCGTCCGGGATTAACTGCCCGGCCTGAATACGATTCTTGCCTTGGAGGCGAGATTCTCAAGCGGTTCTTCTTAGGCTTGCCCTACACCGAGCCTCTGACCGCTTTTCCCGCCCGTTGGTGTGAGGATAGGTAGCGGCTGTTCCGTGAGTAGCACTTAGTTGTTGACGCGGAAGTTGCGAGTGAGTATACCCGCCACTAGATGGTATATATTCGATAGAGCGCTAAACGGTGAGGCCCTGGGATGGCCGAGATTCCCACTCTTCCTGCCTGTCGTGAGGGATAAGGTATGACCAACGTCCGTGTTGCCGTTGATATTGGCGGTACTTTTACCGATGTCTGTGTTCTCGACGAAACCACGAATGCGCTGCACATTGCAAAAGTCCCTACCTCCAAGGATCCCATTGAGGCCGCGCTGGACGGGCTCGACAAGGCCGGTATTGCGCTCTCCGATGTGACGCTGTTTGCGCACGGCACCACGGTTGCAACCAACGCGCTGATCGAGCGCAACCTGCCCCACACCGCCATGGTCGTCACCGAAGGCTTTCGCGACGTCATCGAAATTGGCCGGTCCACGAAAGAAGACTTATGGGACGCCTACCGTGATAACCCCCCGCCGTATATTCGCCGGCGGGATCGCCTGCCTATTGCGGAGCGTACCGATTCCTCGGGCAGGGTTGAGAAGCCGATTGATGTTGCCGAGGCGCGTGCGCTTGCGGCGAAACTGTGCAAACGCAAATACGAGGCCGTGGCCATCTGCTTTATGAACTCGTTTGCAAACATGGCGAACGAGCAGGCGCTGAAGGCCATTCTCGAAGAAGAATTGCCGGGGGTGGCCATCTCGACGTCGGCTGAGGTCCTGCCCGAAATTTTTGAGCACGACCGGTTTTCCACCGCAGTCGTCAACGCCGTGCTGCACCCGGTGATCGGGGCTTATACCCTGCGTCTGCAAGAGCGGCTGAAACAGGGTGGTTATACCAGCGATGTGCTACTCCTCCATAGCGGCGGTGGGGTGATGACGCCCCAGGGCGTCGGCTCGCAGGCCGCGCGCCTGGCGAGTTCTGGTATTGCCGCCGGCGCCATCGCAAACCGCTACATCGGCAACCTGTGCGGATTTCCCAATTCGATAGGCTTCGATATGGGTGGCACCAGTACCGACGTGTCGCTCGTGTGGGACTCGCAGATGTTGACGACCCGTGACTGGCATATTGAGCACGGACATCCGATCTGTTTCCCGAGTATCGATATCAAGACCATTGGAGCTGGGGGTGGCTCGATTGCCTGGATCGATGAGGCGGGCTCGCTCCGTAACGGCCCGCAGTCGGCCGGCTCCATCCCAGGTCCCGCCTGCTATGGCCGCGGCGGCGAGAACCCCACCAATACCGATGCCAACCTGGTCCTGGGGCGTTTGGGTGGAGACCTGGTCGGCGGAAACCTCGACCTCGACCTGGCTCGCGCGACCGCGGCGCTTGAGCAAAAAATTGCGCGTCCCCTCGGCATGGATGTGAAGGCTGCTGCCAAGGCAATTCTCAATGTTGCGAACGCCAATACGGCGGACGCCATTCGTCTGGTGTCTATCATGCGCGGCTACGACCCCCGCGATTTCGCGCTGGTTGCCTTCGGTGGGGCTGGACCGCTGCACGGGGCCGCGTTGGCCACAGAGCTGTCCATCCCGACGGTCATCGTCCCACCCCACCCCGGGGTGACCTCTGCTATGGGCTGTTTGTTGGTTGACATCCAACACGATCTCCTGACGACCTATCTGGTCGATACGGCACAAGCCGACCCCCAGGCAATAGAAGCGGAGTTTCGACTGCTTGAGGCTGAGGCGCACGCGCGGCTGACCAAAGAGGGAGTTGCAGACAAGGACATCATCCTCAAGCGGACGATCGACATGCGCTATAGTGGCCAGTGGCGGTCGCTTGCCGTACCTGTCGGGACGCCCTTTATCAGTGTGCAGGAGGCCGTTGACGCTTTCGGCGCGGCGCACGAGCGGGAATATAACTACCGGCGTGCCGGCGCCGGCATCGAGATCTTTCGCCTGAACCTGACGGCAGTCGGGCTGACGCCCAAAGCCGAACTGGCCAGGCACGTTGCTGATACGGCCAGACCCGAGCCGCGATCCTGGCGCAAGATCGGGTTTGATGAAGAGTCGTTGGAGACCCCGATTTACTGGCGGGACGACTTGTCGAGTGGCGCGGAACTGCCCGGGCCGGCTGTGATCCAGCAGCTCGACTCAACCACCCTCGTGCCGCCGGGAGCTTCGGTTACGGTTGACCCGTGGTTGAATCTCATCATTACGGTCTGAGAGTGAGGATGCGATCATGACCAAATTACCCACACCCAGCACGACCCTCGACCCGGTTACCTTCGAGGTGTTGCGCAACGCTTTCGTGAATATCGTGGATCAGATGGCAGAGCAGGTGCGTCGGACCTGTTACTCCTTCGTGGTCTATAACCGCGATTTCTCCAACGCGCTATGCGATGCCGAAGGGAATACCGTGGCCCAGGGAAATCAGGACCTGGCGGCCCACGTCGGGACTCTGCACTACACCTGTAAAGCGGTCATTGACGAGTTTGGCGACGATATCCATCCAGGGGATATCTTTCTGATCAATGACCCGTATGTGGGCGGAACGCACTTCAACGATACCCGGGTGCTGTTGCCGATTTTTGTTGACGGCCGGCTCATCGCCTGGAGCCAGGCAAACGGTCACTGGGCGGATATGGGTGGCAGCGTACCGGGGTCGTTTGATGTCAGTGCACACGAGATGTTCAAGGAAGGCATCCGCGTGCCACCGGTCAAGATCTGGCGGCGGGGCGAGTACTGTAGCGATGTGGCGCGCCTCGTGGCCAAGAACACCCGCGACCCCGATGCCATCATCGGCGATATGGACGCCCAGACCCAGGCAACGCGTATTGCCGAGCGAGAAATTCTCCGCCTGTGCGACAAATACGGCGTTGAGACCATCATCACCGCCTTTGCAGAAGTCCAGGATTATGTCGAACGCGCGATACGTCTCCGCCTGAGCGAACTGCCTGACGGGTCGTGGGAGACGGTCGATTTTGTCGATCAGGATCCGGCCGGGCAAGAAGGGATGATCCCCATCCGGGTCAAACTGACGATCAGGGGTGACGAGGCGGAATTCGACCTCAGTGGTTCTCACCCGACGATAGGCTCCATCTACAACTGTGCCTTCGGGGGGACCTTTGCCGGCATTGTGTCCGGTATGAAAACGTTTTTTCCAGATGTCCCGCTGAACGCCGGGTTGTATCGGACCGTCAAGGTCATCGTTCCTGACGATACCATCGTCAGTGCCCGCTGGCCGGTGGCGGTATCCGGCTTTGTCATGGGCTTCGAGAAGATCATGAATGCGATCTTTGAGCTCTTCTCCGCTCTCATGCCGGAGCGGGCCATGGCGTGCGCCTTTAACATCGAGTATCTGCAAACCGGCGGCTATGACGCCCGCGGAGAGGACCGTCCCTACTTTATGCTGTACGACTGGCTGTCCGGTGGCTGGGGTGGCCGGAATGGCCGGGACGGGCTCGGCGTGACGGCCTCGTGCTTTGGTGTGGGCTTGATGATCCAGCCGGTTGAAGGCCAGGAACGGTTGTGTCCGGTTCGGACCGACCGTTTTGAGATCGTCACCGACAGCGCCGGCCCTGGAGAATGGCGGGGTGGCGTCGGGCTCGACAAAGGTGGCACCATCCTGGACGTGGAAAACTGCGTGTTCTCCTATTTCTGCGACCGTGAACGGTCGATCGTGTGGGGTATTGAGGGCGGCCTCCCGGCGCGCCCGCACGGGCTCTGGCTTGAACCACCGGGTGAGGAGGCGCGCTTCCTGGGCGCGGTGTTCTCGAATGTTCCCGTGCATACCGGAGCGCGTTTCTGGCGGGGGACCTCGGGTGGCGGAGGCTATGGTGATCCGCTTAAACGCGACCCGCAAAGAGTGCTCGAAGACGTCGTGGATGACTATGTGTCGGTCGAGCGGGCACGCAAAGACTACGGCGTTGTGCTCAAGGTCATCGACGAGGACTTGGCGGAGTACGAAATCGATGCAACCGCCACCCGGGCAGAACGCCGACGGATCGCCGCGCAGCGCAAGCGCTGGCTGGAGGAGGATCCGCAGCAGGTTGCCGAGCGCTTCCGCACGGGCCAGCTCGACCTGTACGATGTGATTCGCCAGTATGGGGTCATCTGTGACTGGGGGACCGGTGAGTTATTGCCCAACTCGACCCGCGCCTTTCGCCAGATGATGAAGGCGCGGAGTATGCCGTACTGGGCGGATGAGGCAACTGTGTGACTAATGGGCATATAGACCAACGGAGGAGCGAACCATGAACGAGTCAGGAACACTAACGCCGCTCGGTAGGCGCGACCTTGATAGCGTGTTTCACCCCATGAGTCAGATCGCCACCCTGAACGAACAGGGGCCGCTGATGATCGTGCGGGGTGAAGGGATTTATGTCTGGGACGAAGACGGTAAGCAGTATATTGACGGGCTGGCCGGACTTTGGTGCACGTCACTCGGCTATGGCAACGAAGAGCTCGCCCAGACGGCCTACGAGCAGATCAAGAAGCTGTCCTATGGCCATCTTTTCACCGACAAGAGCCACGACGCTGCCATGCAGCTCGCGGAAAAGCTCAAGACGGTTGTGCCGGGTGGATTTTCTAAAGTCTTTTTCGGTCTCTCGGGTTCCGACGCGAACGATACGCAGATCAAGCTCATGCGCTATTACAACAATGCTGTCGGGCGACCTGAGAAGAAAAAAATCATTGCCCGGAACAAAGCCTACCACGGCGTAACGTTCGCCGCGGCCAGTGCGACCGGTTTAGCTCCCTTTCACCAGGGGTTTGATCTGCCGGTCGAGAGTTTTCTGCATACCGACTGCCCGCACTACTACCGCTTTCATGAGCCCGGCGAAAGTGAAGAGGACTTTACCACCCGACTGGCCGATAATCTGGAGCGGCTCATCCTGGCGGAAAATCCGGATACGGTCGCGGCGTTTATTGCCGAACCGATTATGGGTGCTGGGGGTGTGCTGGTACCGCCGGATTCATATTTCCCGAAGATCCAGCGGGTACTGAAAAAATACGACGTCCTGTTCATCGACGACGAGGTCATCACCGGCTTTGGCCGGACGGGCAACCCTTTTGCTGCCCAGACCTTTGATCTTCAGCCGGCCACCATCTCCCTGGCCAAGTCGCTGACCTCGGCCTATCTGCCGTTGAGCGCGGTCATGATCCCCGAGTTCATCTATCAGGCGGTTGCCGAGGTGAGCAAAGAATGGGGAATATTCGGTCATGGCTTTACCTATAGCGGCCATCCCGTCTCGGCGGCTATGGGGCTCAAGGTGCTCGAAATCTATGAAAGAGACGGAATTTTCGAGCGGGCGGCCCGGCTCGGTGAGCAGTTTCAGGCCCACCTGCAACAGCTGGCCGACCACCCGCTAGTCGGCGAGGTACGCGGCAAGGGCCTGGTCGGTGCGTGCGAGCTGGTGATGGACAAGGCGACCGGTCAGGCCTTTGATCCAGATGCCGCAGTCGGGAAATACAGCCTGGCCCGCATGAAAGACAACGGCCTGATTTCCCGGGCCATCGGCGACACGCTGGCGCTGTGTCCGCCGCTCATCGTCTCTGCGGATGAAGTGGACGAAATCTTCGTACGCTATACAAAGGGGCTGAATGAGACCCTGGACTGGGTCACGCGCCAGGGCTTGCTGGCGGCCTGAACCCCTCGCGCCACATCGATGGCCGCGGTTCTTTGCCCCGGCCCGATTGTCAGCCCCACCCTCAGGTGGGGCTGCTGAGAGGAGATTATTCCGGCAGTACTTCGCCGGAGCCGCCCATCTCGGCCGGCACATCTTTCTGTTTGACAATGCCGTCGTGGATACGCAGCACGGTTTCTTCGTAAAAGACGTGCACGCCAGGCTGAAAAGGAAGGTCCGGGATCACGGCCGCATACACATCGGTCAGGCCCATGCCGGGATGCTCGGTGAATAGATGACCGCCGCAGGCCTTACACCACTTGCGATGACTATTATCGGTCTTGGCATAAGTCCCAATATTGTCCGCCCCCTGGGTGACTTGCACGGCATCGGGCGGCCACAAGGTAAAGGCGTTGACCGGTCCCGCCGACCAGTGGCGGCATGACTCACAGTGGCAGTAGCCCATAGCCGCGGGGGGACCGGTGACGGTCAACTGCACGGCTCCACAAAAACAACTCCCGTTATAGGTGTTCTCACTCATCATTCTCCTCCTGTTAGTTTGTGGTTTCTCCAATCCCTTGCCTCCTTGTTACCTAGCCGCGAGGGGCTGACCTCGCAACCCCGCGGCGTACTCCGTATAGGACGACGATTACCTGATATTGCTCTCAGGCTGGTTGCCAGATAGGTATATGGTGTTCTAGGCCAATACCAACGATCAGACGAAGCGCATCAAAGGAGGTCTGTGCATGCACGAGATAGTTATTCGCGGTGGAAAAATTGTTGACGGAACGGGGAAGCCGGCTTTCACTGGCGACGTGGCCATTGCCGAGGGGCGCGTTGTCGCTGTCGGCAAAGACCTGGGAAGCGCAAAGCAGACGGTGAATGCCGACGGGCTGTTGGTCACACCGGCCTGGGTCGATGCGCATACCCACTATGACGGCCAGGTGGCCTGGGACGAACAAATGACGCCGTCGCTCTGGCACGGTGTCTCGACCGTGGTCATGGGGAACTGCGGTGTGGGCTTTGCGCCGGCCACGCCAGATCGCCACGAGTGGCTGATCGGCCTCATGGAAGGTGTTGAAGACATTCCCGCTCCGTCATTATCGGCCGGGCTGCCGTGGGGCTGGCAAAGTTTTGCCGAATATCTCGATGTGCTGGATGGTATGCCCCGCACCCTGGACGCGGGTGGTATGATTACGCACGGCGCGGTGCGGGCCTTTGTCATGGGTGAGCGCGGAGCAAAGAACGAACCCGCGACTGAAGAAGACATCGCCAAGATGGCCGCTATTGTCAAAGACGCCGTCCTCGCCGGTGCACTCGGCTTTTCGAGTTCACGGACGCTGGTGCATACGGCCAATGACGGCGAACCGGTCCCCGGCACATTTGCCCATGAAGATGAGTTGATCGGGATTGCCCGGGCCGTGCGCTCAACCGGACGCGGTATTCTGGAGATGGTGCCGCGCGGTATTGCCGGCGAAGACCCGGACCTGCTGCAAGAAGTGGATATGATGATCCGAGTCTCCCGGGCGACGGGCTGCCCCTTGACCTTCCTCCTGCCTCAGAACAATAGCTATCCAACCCAATGGCTCGAGGTCATGGCGAAATGTACCGCCGCGGTGGAAGGGGGCGTGCCGATCACGCCGATGGTGTTTGTGCGCCCGGTTTGTGTTCTGTTCAGCTTCCAGGGGGAGAATCCGTTTGAATATCTGCCGAGTTTTCAACCGCTGAAAAAACTGTCTCACGACGAAAAGATGGCCGAGCTGCGGAAACCTGAGCTACGCCAGAAGCTGCTCACGGAACAGGACCCCCACACCACCGGGATGTCCCTGCTGTATCAGAATGCGCGGGTCTGGGAGCGCACCTATCCCATGGGTGAGGAGCTGAGCTACGAGCCGAGCGCTGACCGGAGCATTGCGACGCTTGCCCAGCGTGAAGGCCGCAGTCCACGCGAGGTGATCTATGATCTGATGCTCGAACAAAACGGTCGGGCTTTTCTGATGTATGCCGCCGCCGGCTACGCGGATGGCAACGCCGACTCGCTCCACCAGCTGATCTGTGATCCCATTACGGTGATGGGTGGCAGCGACGCGGGCGCCCACGTGCGTCAGATTATTGACGCAAGTGTCCCCACCTATGCCCTGACCCACTGGGCGCGGGACAAAGCCGAGGACGATCCCAAGCGCTTGCCGCTGGAGTTTGTGGTCAAGAAACTCACCCACGACGGCGCGCGTCTCTTTGGCATGCAGGACCGCGGTACGCTTGAGCCAGGGGCCAAGGCGGACGTGAACCTGATTGATTATGACAATCTGAGCGTCAGCCATCCCGAGATGGTCTACGATCTGCCGGCCGGTATGCCGCGTCTGATGCAGACCGCTCAAGGCTATGAGAAAACCTATGTGAGCGGTGAAGTCGTTCAGGAAAACGGAAAAGACACGGGCGCCCGGCCGGGGCGTGTTGTCCGCAGTGCGTAAAACGCCTTGTTTTCAGATAATGGGAGTGGGCAGGCTGCCTGCTCCCGCTTCCCTTCCTAAGAGTCGATAATTCCCATTGTAATCGTACGCATCAGAAGGAGGGCAACGTATGGATATTGGTATCCTTGTGCCGGCAACAGTAGAGACGCAGAATATCACTGGAATCGCGCAACGGGTCGAAGGCTTGGGCTTTGAGTCCCTCTGGATACCCGAGCATCCGGTGATTCCCGTGGGCTTCAAAACCGAGGTGCCTGGGGGAGGGACCCTGCCTGAGCACTACAACCGTTGGGCCGACCCGTTTATTGCGCTGACTATGGCCGCGGCCGCCACCACCACGCTCAAGCTGGCCACCGGTATTTGTTTATTCCCGGAGCGCGAGCCGCTCATCACCGCAAAAGTGATTGCCACCCTCGATCTCTATTCCGGTGGTCGGACTATTATTGGCGTCGGTGCCGGCTGGCTGCGCGAAGAAACCGAGGTCATGGGCACCAACTTCCGACTACGCTGGCGACGCCTGCGCGAAACAACCGAAGCGCTACGCCTCTGCTGGACCGAGGAACAGCCCAGCTATCAAGGCGAAATGGTCCAGTTCCCGCCTGTGTTCTGCGATCCCAAGCCCGTCCAAAAGGCCGGTCCACCTATCTTTTTGGGCGGCCACGTGCCAAAGGCGCTGGAGCGCGTCGCCCGGAGCTACGATGGCTGGTGTCCGCTCGCGTTTGACCCTGAGGACTATAAAACCAAGGTCGAATCGATTCGTACCATGGCCAGAGAGTTTGGCCGTGACCCGGACGCCTTGCAGATGTCGGCTTTTATTGATCCCAAAGACGGGGCCCTCTCAGCCGATGAGATGAAAGCCTATCGTGACGCTGGCGCAAGCCGGATCGTGCTCTTCTCCCAGCCCTTTGCCAAAGCGATTGCGACCGGCCAAGCCATGGCCTGCCTAGACACCGTCGCGCCCATTGTGGAAGCGGCTCAAGGAGTATAAGTCTGGCCTCCTCTCCCGCCAGTGGGAGAGGAGTGAGGGCGGAGCCCCCGCTATCATACTGTAGTAAGGAGTTTTGTGATGTTTCCGCTGGTGAGCCTCTCTCTCGCCGTCCTTCTGCTGGTGAGTTCCTCTGCGTGGGCCGGCCCGAATATAAAAATCCTGGATAATCCTATTCGTATGCGTTTTTCCAGTTTTTCTACCTCGCTGGCCATGCTGGACGATATAACGGGCGATGGCATCCCGGATTACCTGGTTGGGGCGTATGACCAGCCCTATGCCAGGAAGGGTATGACCGGCAAGGAAGTCGGCTTCGGCGGTGCTGAAAAGTCCGGGAAAAACGTGGACCACCAGGGCCGGGCCTTTGTTTTCGACGGGCAGACGGCCAAACTGCTCTATACGCTCGATCATCCGTTTCCGCAAAAGGCCGCGGCGTTTGCCTGCTCGGTGGCCTCGGCTGGCGATGTGGACCGGGACGGGCTACCAGATTTATTGATCGGTGCCTTTGGCCAGAATAAAGGCGGCCAAGCCTACGTCTTCAGCGGCGCGGACGGGGCGTATTTGCTCACGCTCAAACCGCCGCAATCGCAGCCTGGCGCGGGCTTTGGCTGGTCGGTCACCGGCATTGGTGATGTCACTGGTGATACTATCCCCGAGTTGGTTGTGGGTGCCTATAACCAGGACGGAGAGGGCAGGGCGTTTGTCTACAGCGGCCAGGATGGATCGCTCGTCTATACACTTCGACCGCCCACCGACCGGGGGGGCTCTGCGTTTGGATGGTTTGTGAACTCCGCCGGAGATCTCAATCAGGATGGCGTCCAGGAGATCGCGGTGGGTGCGCCCTACACCACGGTCGGCAATCTGAGTGTCCAAGGGCGAGCGTATATTTATAACGGCGCAGACGGCCAGCTATTGCTCACGGTCGAAAACCCGGAGCCCAAAGAAGGCTCAACCTTTGGCTGGCGTGTGGTCAGTGCCGGGGATCTGAATAAAGATGGGACACCCGATCTGCTGGTCGGCGCGCCCTACCATGACGTGGGTGCCTATCAGGGCCAGGGCGCTGCCTACGCCATCAGCGGGACAGACGGCTCCGTGATCTATGCCCTCAAAGATCCGTTTCCGCGCAAGCATGCTGGCTTTGGCTGGGCGCTGGCCACCAGCATGGACGTGAACGCGGACGAGATACCTGAGATTTTAGTTGGGGCTCCATTTCAGGCTGTGGATGCGTTCGACATCCAAGGCGAGGTGTTTGTCTATAATGGGCGTGACGGGCGGCACCTCATGACGCTCGATAACCCGTGGGGCCACCAGGGGTCAAAATTCGGTTACACCGTACTCTCGCCGGGCGATCTGAATCAGGACGGCATTCCGGAGTTCGCCATGAGTACCCCTGGCCAGCACATCATGGGTGAGGTCAACGTCGGGCGGGTGTATCTTTTTGAATCGCAGCGGTAAGTGGGCGAGTCTCCTCAACGCATCTTGCTCACCGGCGCGACGGGCTATGTTGGTGGGCGTTTGCTCAAAGCCCTGGAACGGACGGGCTATATCGTCCGCTGTCTCGCGCGTCAGCCCGCATTTCTACGGTCACGGGTTGGGCCGCATACTGAAGTGGTCGCCGGCGATGTCCTGAATCCGGCCTCTCTGGATGCTGCGCTCCAGAACGTGCATACGGCCTACTACCTCGTCCACTCCATGGGATCGGCCGGAGCATTCGAGGCGCAGGACCGTCGGGCGGCCCACAATTTCGGACGGGCCGCGCGCCAAGCTGGAGTCCGGCGCTTGATCTACCTCGGCGGTCTGGGCGACAGCACCGGCCCGCTCTCGTCTCACCTGCGGAGCAGACAGGAAGTCGGCCACATCCTGCGCGCCTCAGGCGTCCAGACCATTGAACTGCGCGCTTCTATTGTCATCGGCTCTGGCAGTCTGTCTTTTGAAATGATCCGGGCCTTGATCGAACGCTTACCCGTCATGCTCACGCCGCGCTGGGTATCTGTTCAAGCCCAACCGATTGCCATTACGGATTTACTGGCCTATCTGACAGACGCGCTCGAGTTGCGCTGTGCGGGAAACCAAATCTTTGAAATTGGAGGAGCCGACCGGGTCTCGTATCGGGAATTGATGCAGGAGTATGCCCGGCAGCGGGGGGTCCGGCGCTGGATGCTCTCCGTTCCGGTTCTGACGCCACGTCTGTCGAGTTTATGGCTAGGTTTGGTCACGCCGCTCTATGCCCGCGTTGGTCGCAAACTGGTCGAGAGTTTGCGGCATCCAACCATCGTGCAGGACGACTCAGCCTTGCAGCATTTTGCCATTCGTCCCGTCGGGGTGCATAAGGCCATTGCCCAGGCCCTCCGGAACGAGGACCGGGAGCTTGCCGAGTCCCGCTGGTCTGACGCCCTCTCCATGGCCGGTCCGCTACGGACGTGGGGCGGTGTTCGGTTTGGTCACCGCCTGATTGACTCTCGGACTACCCGCGTTCCCGTCTCACCGGCAGTGGCTTTTCGCCCGATTCGCCGTATTGGTGGGGAGGTTGGTTGGTATTATGGTAACTGGCTGTGGCAACTGCGTGGCTTTCTCGACCTGCTGCTCGGTGGAGTCGGCATGCGCCGCGGTCGGCCTCATCCCGACCAACTCAAGGTCGGCGACACGCTGGACTGCTGGCGGGTCGAGGCCATTGAGCCCGACCGCCTTTTACGCTTGCAGGCCGAGATGAAGCTTCCCGGTCGGGCCTGGTTGGAATTTGTTGTTGAAGGCGATGAGCATCAGGCCACCATTCGCCAAACCGCCAGCTTCGACCCGCGCGGCCTCTTGGGTCTTGTCTACTGGTATGGCGTTTACCCGCTTCACCAACTGGTCTTTTCCGGTATGCTCAGGGGCATTGTGGCTGCGGGAGAGCGCATACAGCCTGCAGGAGGGGGTACGTTGACGTAGGGCAATGGGTGAGAGGCCGGGCTACTGTCTACCAGTGTATCAACGCGGGGTCACACCGCCCGTATAGACTAGCGTTCCCCCTGCCGCTATCTTTCCCCGCATATCATAAACGAGGAGCGGTCTGATGCAGCTTTCTGACGAAGCCATCACCACGCAAGAGGTCAAGAGTTGGCAGGGCATTCATCTCTTACACTTTCATGGCTCCTCGTGTTCACAGAAAGTCCGGATCTTCTTGGCGGAAAAGGGGGTTGCGTGGAAATCCCATCCGGTCGATCTTCTCCGTCAGGAGCATACCAGGCCATGGTTTCTCGGCATCAATCCCAGAGGCGTTGTCCCGGTGCTGGTCCATGATGGTGTTGTCCATGTCGAGAGCAATGACATCATGGAATACCTTGATGAGCTGCCCTCGCCGACGCCATCGCTCTTCCCCCAGAATACGCTTGAGCGCGCAAGAGTTCGGGAATCCCTGGCGCTTGAAGACTCGCTGCATATGGACCTGCGAACGATTACCATGGGATTTTTGGTGCCGTACGTCCTGGCAAAAAAGCCACCAAAGGTGCTAGAGGCCTATGAAAAAAGCGGTGCGCCGGACACCAAGCGAGACAAAGAAGTTGCCTGGTGGCGCGCCTTTGCCCAGGACGGAGTGCGACCGGACCAGGCCCGGGCCTCGGTCCATGTCTTTGCTACGGCCTTTGAGACGCTTGAGCAATGGTTACGGGCGAATACGTGGCTGATCGGACAACGGATCTCTGTGCTTGAGGTCGCCTGGTTTATCTCTCTCCATCGGCTGGTGTGTGCCGGCTATCCCATCCAGCGTCACCCGCGACTCAAGACGCACTACGAAAGCCTCCTCAAGCGGCCGTCTTTTGCCCAAGAGATTACGGCTCCGGGATTACCCGGCCTTATCTTGAGCCTCTACGGTAGCTTCCAACGTTTGCGGGGTCATACCCTGGCGGGGGTAATGGCCGAGATATGAGAAGGCATCGCGGGTGTATGGGACTTGGTGAGAGGCAGGACTGATCCCGAAACGATTGCCCTGTCGGCTGTTGTCGATTCTGCCGTTCGCTTACAGTGCTCCGACGAGTGCCTCGCGAAAGGCGAGGTCAGTTTGTTTGAGCGCGACAATCTCTTCCGCGCCTTGTGTCACGGTGGGATGAGCAAATGCAGTCACTCCCGCCTGATAGCTAGGTCGCGCTTGGAGCGCCTCCCAATAGCGACTGACGTGGGGTCTACGCTCCCCCAGGAACTCATCGAGCCAGTCCACTTCGCGCAGGCGTTCCAGGATAACCATCATCCCCACATCGGCCAGCGTGAACTGCTCGCCAAGAATCCACGGGCCGTCGCTCTGGTCGAGGGCGTGTTCCAACTCATCCAGGTGGGTGTGCATCGCGGCCCGGCTACTACGGAGGATCTTCATAATCGGCTTCAAGCGCGACAGACGCCGGACGCCTCGAAATTTCAGCACCAAGAAGAACAGAGCTCGTTTTTTCAAGCGATGGAACAACAGCCCCTCCACAATACGCGAGACCGGAACGTGCTCGATCATCGCGGCAAAGATGGGAATCGTGAGCCCAGGGACAGCGTTCCCCGCGGTTTCATCGATGCTGGCGAGGGGGTCGTCTCCGACCAGCGAGGATTTGTGAACCCAATACTCCATGACGTTGCGCTGTTCTTTGTTCTCAGGCACAAGCGCAGCCGGCTGGCTGGCATGCTGGGCGGCGTAGGCGAGCTGCTCGTGGGACTCGTAGATCGGGTGGCCGTTATGGACGAGGACGGGAACCAATGCAGCAGGGTTCACTTGGAGGAAATGGCGTGAAATGTTTTCGTAGGCGCCGGTCTCGATCAGGTCGATGTGATGGCTTTTATACGGAAGGCCAAGCTCGGCCAGACACACCCGAGTTTTCTTTGAGCAGAGTGAAAAGGCATTGTGATAGAGCTCCCACTCTTCAGCGTGGGGAAGGGTGATGAGTTCGTGCATGCCGCCCGGCATGGGTTGCGTTTTCCGCTGCCGCCGCTCCCACACGTACCAGACAAACGGAATCGCGCCCAGCAAAAGGAGCATCGTCACCATGCCAACAACCCTGCACTGCTTCTGTCTCGCTTGATGAAAATCTCTTTCATGATATGCCCAGTCTCGTGTTGAGGCAGGTGACTCAATGAATGGTAGACACCCGCCTTGCATATGACAAGCCAGACCAACACCAATGCCCAAAAGAGGAGGGGACAGACTATGGCGTTGCACAGACTGCTCGGAGTGGAAATCGGCGTGCCCGACCCGGCTATGCTCGATACGTTTTACCAAGAGATTGGTTTTACTGGTGGCTCCCGGAGCTGGGGACCGGCGGATCAGCCGGGCCAAATCACAATCAACGAAGCCCCGTTTCGGCAATTACGAGAGATGCGTGTTGGGTGTGAAAACGAAGAAGACCTGGACGGGATTGTCAAGAACCTTGAGGGGCTGGGCATCGCCTCACAACGCAGCAATGGCACGCTGCGCGTTCCTGATCCGGTCAACAAGTGGAATGTCGTGATCGAGCCGGCAGAAGTGGCTGACATCTCGACTCAGCCACAGCGCGTCATGAATCGACCGGGCGAGCGCAATCGGCTCGATGCTCGGCATTCCTTGTTGATCGAAGCAACACCGCGTCCGCCGCGTCGGCTTGGGCATATTGTCGTTGGGTCACCCGATATTGCAGCGAGTTTGCAGTTTTATACCGAGGGCATAGGCTATCGCGTATCCGATATCGTTGGCGGGATAGCATTTTTTATGCGGTGCTCCCCCGATCATCATAATTTATTGCTCGCCCCCGGTCCGGTGCCGTATTTGAACCACTACGCTATCGAACACGATGACATCGACTCCGTGTGCCGTGCGGCCACGCTCTATCTGCGCGCGCACGAAGGCGCGCACATCGCCGGTCCCGGACGGCATCCCATCGGGGGCAATATGTTCTGGTATATGTGTGACCCGAGCGGCACCTTCTTTGAATACTTCGCCGACATGGATCGTATTATTGACGACGAGGGGTGGCAGATTCGAGAGGATTGGCCAATGGCGGATTCCTGGTCGCTCTGGGGCGAAACACGTCAGCCCGAAGTATTCTTCCAACCTCCAGACATGCCGGCCGTTATCGAAGGCTGGAACAAAGCCCACGGCTAAACGGTTCTCGGCGTCCGGCGCGGTCTGTCGGCGCTGGAAGGTAACGTAGCGTGAACTACGATGTTGTGATCTGTGGCTACGGCCCGACCGGGGCGGTGGCCGCGAACCTGCTCGGGCAGCGCGGAGTGCGGGTGCTGGTGGTCGAGCAGAGTACCGAGATCTACGATATTCCGCGGGCCGTGCACTTTGACGGAGAGACCATGCGGATCTTTCAGTCCCTTGGGCTGGCAGACGAAATCCAAAGTGTCTCACAGCCGGCGACCGACGTGGCCTTCGTTAACGGAAAAGGCCGTACGCTGATGGCCCTGGACCTGGGTGGTATGCCCATCCGTCACGGCTGGCCCAATGCGAACTTCTTCAACCAGCCAGCGCTGGAAGCGCATCTGCGCCGTGGGGTCGAACGCTATCCCTCGGTTGAGGTCCGACTCGGCTGGACCCTGGAAACGCTCGATCAGGATGACACCGGCCTGCACGTCACCCTCTCACACCGGGAGAGTGGCCGCCACGAAGAGGTCAGGAGTCCCTACCTCCTCGGCTGTGACGGGGCAACGAGTACGGCCCGCGAGCTGGTTGGTATTCTGCTCGATACGCTGAATACCGATGAACCGTGGTTGGTCTGCGATATTCTGCTAGAGGGGGATTTCGCGTTTCGCAAACGGGTCTATCAAGTTTGTGACCGACACAGACCAACGACGCTGGTCCCCTGCGAAGGTCGCCACATCCGTTGGGAGTTTATGCTCCGGCCCGACGATGACCCTGAGGAGCTTGAACGAGAAGAGCGTGTCCTTGCCCTGATGGCCCCCCATCTGCATCGTCTCCACGACGACCTTCAGCCGGAGCAGTGCACGCTTATTCGGAAGAAGGTGTATACTTTTCACGGACTGCTTGCCCGGTCGTGGCGGGCAGGGCGCGTTTTTCTGCTGGGCGATGCGGCCCATCAAACCCCGCCTTTTCTCGGCCAAGGCATGTGCGCCGGTATCCGCGATGCTTATAATCTGTGTTGGAAACTCGAAGGTGTTCTGACCGGGCGCTACGCTTCGAAGCTGCTGGACACCTATCCGTCAGAGCGCATCCCTCATGCCCGCACGATTATTGAACAGGCCATCCGTACTGGAAGCGTTATCCAAACAACGCACCCTGTCGCGGCCGTGCTGCGTGATTCCTTCTTCTCTTTGGCGAGCGTTTTTCCTGTCCTGCAAAAACCCTTTCTATGGGAGCCGGCCTGGCCGCTCGGCCCCGGACTGTTCGACACGACCACGCCACCGAGTGCGAAGACCGCCCATGGGCATCAAATTGATCAACCCGTCGTCGCAACGAGGTCAGGCGAGCGGATAGCGCTGGACACGGCCCTGGGTGGCGACTTTGCCGTGCTCGGACTGAATATGAACCCTGCGGATGCAATCACCGAGGCAACCGCCCAGACATTTTCCACACTCAAGACGCGCTTTATCCAGGTCGCAAGCCAGGCAACCCACGGCGACAGCGCGCCCTCAAACACGACCACCGTTGTCGATACGGACGGTGACCTTGCCGCGTGGTTCAAGCGCATAGGTGGCGGCCAAGCCGTCATCCTGCGACCGGACCGCCAAGTCTTTGGCGTGTACGGAAAAAATGGAACCCCGACATTACAGACCGAGTTGGCGAGAGCTGCTGAAAAGCTGGCGACCGTGATCGAGCCGACACAAGGAGCTTGAGCCCCGCCAGTTCTGCGGGTATCAGCGTTGTTGCTGGGCTATATCAGAAACGACATATTCGGCAGCGGCTCGGCGGCGTTGACCAAAACGACTTTTTTACGGCTCATCTTAAGCTCACCATCAATCCGCCGAAGGGTATGCGTCGTGCGTCCGGCCCATAGATGGGTCTCATGTTTGGCTTGAACCGAGAGTTCGACCAAAAGAAAATTCGAGCCCACAACGAATTCATTGTGTCCGTTTTTCTCGACTTCGATATTGGAAATCAGCCGGCGCATGAACGAGGCCGGCTCCTGGCTGTAGCGATGGCCGCTTTGCAGGAGTTTGATGCGCGTAGCAATCCGCTGTCGGTTGTCGTAGATGTGCGAGATCTGGGTGTTGGGATCAGCCTCCGGGTCGGTTGTCGCCGGTACCCAGTACACGGCCTCGTCCGTCCACAAGGCTTCCCAGTCCGCATAGCGCGCCTCATCCGCGAAGCGCGCCTCTTTGTACAGGAATGCCTCAACAGCTCTATACTCGGCGTCGGACACCATAGCTGCTAGGCCTGGCCGTTTTGCATCACGCTGCGATAGTGCAACCAAAACGCCCGATTGGTTGTCTCATCGGTCATATGCCCGACGCGCTGCTGTTGGCTATCGACATACTCACGGTTCAGGCCACGACTCAACTCCAGCCACTCGGCGTTTCGCGTCACTAATCCGACTTGGTTGCGACTGGCAATCGTCACATCTTCGGGCAGCAGAAACGACCCCGGCCCCATTGCCGCTTCGCTCTGCCGCAACAGGCGCTTGTTGAATTCGGGCACACCCTTGAGAAATAGGGGCGTGTGCCAATGGACGCATTCGTCCACGCTGACGGGCTGCATGATGGCGATATTCATCTCGGCCAAAAAGAGGTTGGGAAAAATAAAGGCGTGCGGCGGGCCGTCGAAAACCCGGCGCTGGGTTTCCTCTTTGCCATAGCTGCGCTCCATGGCCGCCAGATAGGATGCGGCCAGCCCCTCCGAGACGCCGCCGAACCACTCGAACGGCTGCTGGTAGGCGGGCACAAAATCGATTTCCGTGTGACCCTTCCCCCAGTCGCGCAGGACGGACTTGATGCTTTTTTCCTCACCCACAAAACGCCGATACTGCGAGCCGACCGCTTTCAATATGGAGCGGTGTACAAAGCCGAGATGATAGCCGTCCGTGTCGTTTTCGGGCAGCATTTTCCAGTTGGACGGATAGCGATGCTTGATCCAACCGGCGCTGAGTTCTATCTCGCCTTCCGGCGAGAGATCACACGCCCGGTCGATCAGTTGCGCCGCCGTGCCAAGATGGTCGGCCAGCGAGATACCGTTCGGACTCAGACTGACGAACACGAAGCCACGATAGCTCTCCAGCCGCGGCACACGTGTCAGCCCATACGCCTTTTTATCGAAAGACTCCCCATATCCGGCCGGGTAGGGGACACCCTGCAAGGCGCCACTCAGGTCATAGCTCCAGCCATGATAGGGACAGGTAAACGTGCGGGCGTGACCACGTTCCGCCGGGCAGACGGTCGTGCCACGATGCGCGCAGCGGTTGAGGAGGGCCGAGATGTTATGGTCCGTGCCACGCACCAGGATGACCGACTGGGTACCGACCTGGCGGGTAATAAAGTCCCCCGGCTGGGGGATTTCGCTGTCGTGCCCGATGAACACCCAGCCGTGGTAGAAAATCTTTTCCAACTCATCGGTAAAGATATGCGGGTCGGTGTACAGCGACCTGTGGACCCGCTCGTTTTGAACAAGGGTGTCGTACTGGACCGGATCAATGGCGGTCTGTTGCATGCGGGTCCCTCCGGCTCAACTCTCTGACTCTGCCTAGCGATTGACAAACACCGGATCACGTTTCTCTTGGAACGCGGCCACGGCCTCGCGCATGTCTTCTCCCAGCGTGCAGGCCAGCCCCAGATGGGCATCGGCATAGGTAATATCGCCGGCCTTGTTGGTGCTCAGCGCTTTGAAAAATTCTTTTGTGCGACGTAGTGCCATGGGCGGCTTGTTGAGCAGCTTCTGGGCAAAGGCGTGGACCGCGTCGTGCAACTCCTCCAGCGGCACGACCTGATTGACCAAGCCGACCTCACAGGCTTCTTCTGCGGTTAGCTCATCACAGGTCATCACCAGTTCTTTGGCCTTGGCCATGCCGATCAGGTTAATCATGCGAGTAATGGAGCCCCACATATACGGTACGCCCAGCCGCACCTCGGGCAACCACATGCGGGCGCCGCTGGCGGCAATACGAAAATCACACGCCATGGCCAAGGACACGCCGCCACCCACCGCAAAACCATTGACCGCGGCAATGCTGATCTGGTCCAGGCGTTCCCACTCGTCCATCACCCGCCAGCCGAGCTTTGCCATCCGCAGCCTGGCGCTATCGGTGAGTGCGGCCTGGGTTTCCGGTTTGGAGCTCTTGGACAGGGCGTTCATATCCGCACCAACACTGAACGAACGGCCCTTGCCGGTCAGGACCACAACCCGTGAGTCCTCGTCCTCTTGCAGCTCATAGGTAATGGCCAGAAACTCGCGCAGCACCTGCTCATTGAGGGGATTGAGTTTTGCCGGTCGATTGAAAGAGACGGTCACAATAGGACCGGAGCGTTCGAGGGTAAATGTTTCGTATGTTGTGGTCATGTGTAATGTTCTCCTGCTTTTCTTGATTTTGGTTCCTTACTTTCTTTGGTGGCTGCACTCCTGATTTATTCTTTCTTTCGTAAACACAAAATTCTCTGTCATCCGTGCCCGGACCTCTTTTAAGTGCGTCACATACTTGGGAAAGCCACCGTTATAATTACCATCCTGACGGCGCTGAAATTCGCCCTCAAAATTGTAATAGCCCGGCGTACAGTCCTGGTTGCGGGTGGTTTTGCCACGATGATGGATCACCTCCTGTACCCACCACTCCTCCGCCTCGGGCATCACATCGATGGACTGATAGTCATGCCGCCGCACATAGTCGATACACGCCGCAATATGGTCGCCCTGAGATTGCAGCATATCCGTCAGATTAAACTGAAATGAGGCCTGGTAGCCCCCCATGATAAACAGATTGGGATAGCTCTGCGAGTGAATACCGAGCAGGGTACGGATGCCGGTGCTGTATTTATCGTTCAGGTCCAGACCGTTTTCTCCTCTGATCTGATTGTAAATCCCGGTCTTCTGCACCTCGAAGCCGGTGGCATAGATCAGGAGATCGAGCTCGTACTGTATCCCGTCAAACACCGGTCCTTTCGCCGTGATCTCGGTGATGCCTTTCCCGTGGGTATCGACCAGGTGCACGTTGGGACGGTTGAAGGTCGGCAGATAGTCGTTGTGAAAGCAGGGCCGCTTACACATAAACATATACCAGGGCTTGAGTGCGTCGGCAGTGACTTTGTCTTTCACGACCTCGTCAATGCGTTTGTGAATCCGCATCATATAGTCGATATTGGCGTTCTCCTGTCGTCGGATTTTTTCCTCACGAGACATGGTCGCCCGTTCGGCCTTCTGCTCCTCGGTCAGCCGCGGTCCGCGCATGGCACGTTCGCGCCGCTTGGCCTGCCAGCCCGGTTTCAGTTTGCGTGCCCAGTTAGGATCGGTCGGCCAGTCGTCTCGGATGTCAATCGACGACGGCGTGCGTTGAAACACGTACAGTTCCTTGGACGAAGCACCAAGACCGGGAATGGCCTGCACCGCAGTTGCCCCTGTGCCGATAATGCCGACGACCTTATCCTCCAGGCCGGACAAGTCCTCCTTGGTGTACTCATAGTCCCAGCGCGAGGTATGAAAGGAGTGGCCTTTGAAGGACTCCATCCCCTTAATTTTGGACAGCTTGGGCTTGGACAGCGTGCCGTTGGCGCAGATCACGAAGCGGGCCTTCATGTGGTCACCTCGGTCCGTGGTGAGGTACCACATCTCTTCTTCTTCGTTCCATATAGTTGAGGTGACCGTGGTCTGGAAAACCGCCAGCTCGTATAAATTGTATTTTTTGGCAATGGCTTGGCAGTGGGCCAGGATTTCCGGTCCCTTGGCGTAATGGTCTTTGGGGACGTAGTCCATCTCATCAAGCAACGGCAGGTAATCATAAGCCACGTCGCAGGCCACCCCGGGGTAGCGATTCCAGTACCAGGTCCCCCCGACGTCCGCTCCCCGCTCGACAATGCGGATACTCTCAACGCCATACTCCCGCAGCCGGGCCGAGGTGAGCAGAGCCGAGAATCCTCCACCGATAAACAAGCACTCGACCGTATCGTTGATGGGCTTGCGGGGGATAATCTCCCCGCCGTAGGGGTCGGTCTCGTATTTGGCGAAAGAACCGGAGAGGTCGGATGTATACTGTGCCGTGCCCTCCGGGCGGTAGTGCAGCCTCAAGTCGCGTTCCTCGGCGAATTTTTGCTTAATAGCATCGTAATACGCCTGCGATTTTCCGGATTTCGAGAGACCATTCATGCTGCCAATCAGGGGCTTCTCCTGCGTCTCACTCATATATATAGTCCTCCGTACATCAACACTGGTCGTTCTTGAGACTGGCCGAGTATAACAGAGCCGTAGCGCAGCGGGGAAGCGGCGCCTGGGGGGCGCTGCTTATCCGAGTACAGGGGATGCGAACCGAACTGATTTTTTTGCACGGCCTGCCCCGTGGCGGCCACATACCCGACCCCGCGCACGACGCTGTCGAGGTACTGGGCGATGGTGTCGCCAAACAACCGTTGCTGATAGGCCCGCTTCCGAGGGGCGGACAAGTCCGCTTTCAGGTAGGGAATCACGGTAATGGCCAACTCGCTCTGCCGCTCACCCTGCGCCGTGATGCGCCACTCCACACGGGCCGTCTTGCGTGAGGGCGGTCCGACTTCAATGTCAAATCCCACCCCCTCGATCCACCTCACAAAATCGCGCTCGTAATGCACGCCACTGTAGTACGAGACCGTGTCCTTTGCCCCAACCCCGGGCCATTTGAGCACCGTGGTTGCCTGACAGAAGGGATGATAGCGGGGAAGTTGACCGGGTTGAGAGATCACCTGCCAGACGCGATCCGCAGCGGCCTCAATCAGGTGCCGGACCCCGACCGCCTCGCCCGGCTCAAGCCCTCGGGTGGCCAATTCGGTCTGCAATTGTCCACTGTCTGATTTCACGCTGGGATTCCCCGCTACAAATGCTCTGAGTAACCAGCACGCATGCAAGCGTCCGGCTAGCTATCGAACGTTCCACCAATCGCAGCCGTGTCGTTGTATTCTCGCAGATAGGAGAGCTTGCCATCCTCCGCGAATCGGAATTCCCAAACGAACGCCATATCGCAGGCGCGCCCCGTTACGACCGATTGGCCGTTTTTTTCTACGCCGGGCGCCGCCATCCTGCGCGTCTCCGGGTCGAAAATAAAATCGTGGAAGACGACTTCGCCGATCACCCAGGTCTCTGCCAGTTGCGCCAGATATTTTTGCAACCCCGCCGTACCCTCGTAGCGGCCGCCAAAAGGGATATGGGACGGCAGAAAGTTCTCCCATGCGAAATCGTCGGCCAGCAGCTTGGTGCACTCGGGGAAGTCCGTCAGGAGGAGGCCCATAAACTTGTTCACCGTGTCGATCGCCTCTTGTTTTGTCATATCCTCTCCTCGCTCGTGTGGGCTTCTAATGGGAGGCTGTCACAACTCTCCTTCCCTATCGATCACAGACTGCTCCGCATTTCTTCGGCGGGGCGGTGGATCGGACATGTGGTTTCGCGGTCCGCCAAATCAAAGCAAAAGAGGAACTTCGCAAACCCGCACAGCACGGCCATCGTCACCCCGAGCTCGAAGATCTCTCCATCGCTGAAATGCGCGGCCAGTTCGTGATGCAGCTCCTCGGTCATATACCCGTGGAGGTTGGTGAGCACCATCTGCTCGCACAGCTTGAGTACCGCCCGGTCGCGTGGCGAAAACACCTCGTTGTCGATATCGTCCGGAAGCGCATCAATCTGTTCCGTGGTCAGGCCGGCCCGTCTCGCCGAGACGGTGTTGACCCTGTTTCATAAAAAGCAGCCGTGGGTCTTGGAGAGTTTGAGGCGGAGCAGCTCCTTGGTGCGCACATCGACGCGGCCCTCGTAGAACACCCGCTTGTAGAAGCTGTTGAAGTACCAATCGAGCAGTTCGGGTGCGTTGGCGCCAGCCGCGACAAACCGCGCGTCCCCGGCCTCGCGCATACACTCGTCGTACAGCGCGGTCAAGTCGGGCGGGAGTTCCTCACGGGTGAGGCGTTTCATTGCACACATAGCGTTGCTCCTTTACTCAGCGAAAATTCTCGTAAGCTTCGCTATCGAGTAGGACTCCAGTAGCGAAGTTGCGAGGGGGAATCAACACAGCTTGTGGGGTTTGTATTGTCAAAATTTTATCAATATGCCAAACTCCGCGCTAACGAAGAAATTGAAACGCTCCAACGAGGAGACAATAAGGAGGGCTGACAGATGAATGAGGCGGTAGAGACATCCCAACCGACCGGCATTCCAACTCCCGAAGAACTGGGCTTTGACCCGGCTGACCTGCGTCAGAAGTACGCCGAGGAGCGGACCAAGCGTTTGCGCACGGACGGCAACAATCAGTATCAGGAAATCACCGGCCAGCACGAACACTATAACACCGACCCCTATGTGGAGCCGGGCTTCACCCGCCCCGCGCTGCAAGAAGAACTCGACGCGGTGATTATTGGCGGCGGCTTTGGTGGCCTGCTTGCGGCAGCGCGACTGCAGAAGGAAGGGGTCACCAATATCCGCATCATCGAGAAGGCCGGAGACTTCGGCGGGACCTGGTATTGGAACCGCTACCCTGGGGCGCAGTGTGACATCGAATCCTATGTCTATCTGCCCCTGCTCGAAGAGACCGGCTATATGCCCAAGGAAAAATACTCCTTTGCGCCGGAGATCTTTGAGCACGCCCAGCGGATCGGCAAGCACTTCAACCTTTACGAGCGGGCCTGCTTCCAGACCCAGGTCAGGGAGGCGCGCTGGAGCGACGAGGACGGGCACTGGACGATTACCACCGACCGCGACGATGTCTTCCGGGCGCGCTTTGTGATCATGTCGAGCGGGCCCCTGAACCGGCCCAAGCTACCGGCGATTCCAGGTATCGAAAAGTTCAAAGGGCATACCTTCCACACCAGCCGCTGGGACTACGACTACACCGGTGGAGATACGACCGGCGGCATGCACAAACTCAAAGACAAGCGTGTGGGTATCATCGGCACCGGAGCCACCGCGATCCAGTCCGTACCCCACCTGGGCGAGCATGCCAAGCAGCTCTACGTGTTCCAGCGCACGCCCTCCTCGGTGGACGAACGCGGCAACAAGCCGACCGACCCGGAATGGGTACGGACGCTGAAGCCCGGCTGGCAGGACTACCGCAACACCAACTTCTGCTCTATTCTGGCCGGGATTCCGGTTGAGGAAGACCTCGTCGGCGACAAGTGGACCAGCCTGTTCAAGAAACTTTCCGAACTGCTCACGGGTAAGGAAGATTCTAATCTTTCCGACGAAGGCATGGCGATCATGTCGGAGATCGCCGACTACCAGAAGATGAACGAGATTCGGGCGCGCGTGTCCTCGACCGTCACCGACCCTGAGACCGCGGAGGCACTCAAACCCTGGTACGGCCAGTGGTGCAAGCGCCCGACCTTTAACGACGAATACCTGCCGACCTTCAACCGCCCCAACGTGAAGCTGGTGGACACCAAAGGCAAGGGCGTCGAGCGCGTCACCGAGACCGCGGTAGTCGTGGACGGCGTCGAGTACGAAATAGACTGCCTGATCTACGCGACCGGCTTCGAGGTCGGGACGGCGTACACGCGGCGCGCCGAGTTCGAGGTGTACGGCCGCGATGGGCTGTCGCTGAGCGATTACTGGGCGGACGGCATGAAGACCTATCACGGCTTTCTGAGCAACGGCTTTCCGAACTGCTTCCACATGGGGCTCACCCAGACCGGCCTCGCGCCCAACTTCACCTATATGCTGAATGGGCAGGCCGTGCACATCGCCCACCTCATTAGTCAAGTGGAAGCCCGTGACGCAAAGTCCATTGAGCCTACCCTTGAGGACGAGGACGAGTGGGTGAAGCTGGTGACCGGCCCGACCTTTATGACCGAGTACCAGAACACCTGTACGCCGGGCTATTACAACGGCGAGGGGAAGAACGAAGGGCATGGCTTCATCGAGACCCAGTATCCCGACGGCGCAGTGCCCTTTTACGATATGCTCGCCGCCTGGCGCGCGCAGGGCGATTTCGAGGGGCTGATCGTGAAGTAGATCTGAGCGAGTAGCTCCGAACCCAGCCCGTTTGCAATAAAGGGCAGAGTGGGAGAATAGCAAAACAGGCCTCGCTTACCGGTATGGAGCCGGTCCTGGAGCGGTCGCTCCGAGGGTTAGCTCCATACCGCCCTCTCAGCCTCCTCAGGTGTGCCGTCCCCTGTCCTGATGGTGCGACACCACCGAGCGGAACGCGCTCAGTGCTGCGGATGAGTTCGACTGGTTCCATACGAAGCAGAGCGGGAGCTTGAGGTCGAAATCGACCACAGGCACGAGCTCTACAAGCGGCGGCTTGCGGCCTGCATTGGCTGAGTTGCAAAAGCCGATACCAATCCCGGCGGAAACCAAACTGAGCAGCGTCTTTTCGTCGATAGCTTCCTGCACGATATTGGGTGACAACCCGCCGGCATAGGTCGTTGACACGATGCGATCGACATAGGCCGGGGCGCTGGACCGTGAGAGCCCCACAAATGCCTCAGTCTTCAGATCTTTCAGGCGCACCTCGCCCCGCTTTTTCCAGCCATAGCGTCTCGGTACTGCGAGCACGACCGTGTCCATTCGGAGCAGCAGGGCCTGGCAGCCTGTGGGAAGGGCTTCGAAGGTATAGCAAAAACCAGCGTCGAGCTGGCCGGCGACGATAGCCGCAAACTGCTCGGTCGAGAACATCGGATGGAGACCCAGACCCACATTCGGATACCGCGCGCGGTATTGCTGGATTGACTTGGGAAAGGCCCCGAACCAGGCAGCGTTTTCTATGAATCCAATGTGGAGATGACCGGCTTCCCCCTGGGCCACCCGACGTGCGTGCGCCATTGCTTCATCGGTACGACTGAGGATATCACGCGCGGACTCAAGGAACGCTTTGCCGGCGGCATTCAGGCGGATACCGCGCGGCAGGCGATCGAACAGGACACATTCCAGCTCTTCTTCCAGTTGCTGCATCTGCCGGCTCAGCGCGGGCTGGACAATATGTAAGTGTTCTGCCGCGCGCCGGATATTTTCGGCCTCAGCGACAGCCACAAAGTAGCGAAGATGACGGAGTTCCATAGGTATGCTGTAAAGGTATCAATAAAATAGATATAAAGTATTTGTGGTATTTCTCAAGCGCCTTTATGATGCTGCTCAGAGCACAGAGATAAACGCCAACAGGAAAGGATGGCACACGATGAAAAGACTCCTCTTCACCATTCCATTGCTCCTCACCCTTCTTGCCACAAACGGACCGGCTGCGACGCTGAAGCCCGTTACGTTTGAAAGCCAAGGGCAGACCCTCGCTGGAAATTTGTATTTACCCGAGGGATATACGGACAACCAGAAGCTCCCGGGTGTGGTTGTCACCGGAGCCTGGACGACCGTGAAAGAACAAATGGCCGGTACCTATGCCGCCGAAATGGCCGACCGGGGGTATGTCGCCTTGGCTTTCGACTTTCGCGGCTGGGGTCAATCGCTCGACGCGATTCAGTATTTGGAAAATCCGAAGCGGAAAACCGAGGACATCCATGCCGCTGTGCATTACTTGGCCACGCGGCCCGAAGTGGAGGCAAGCCGGATCGGCGGCTTGGGGATTTGCGCCTCGTCCGGCTATATGAGCGATGCGACGCTGGCCAATAGCCATATCAAAGCCCTGGCGCTCGTAGCGCCCTGGTTACATAATGCGGACATCGTCAAAGTCGTCTACGGCGGTGAAGAAGGGGTCAAAAGTCTTATCCAAATGAGCCGGGAGGCGGAACAATCGCCTGAACCGATTATCCTGGAAGCGGCCAGCCTGACGAATGACAAGGCCGTGATGTATCAAGCGCCGTATTACACGGAAACGGACCGAGGCCTGATCTCAGCATACGATAACAAGTTTAACGCGGCCTCGTGGGAAGGCTGGCTCACCTACGATGCGCTCCAGACCGCAGAGCAACTGAAAAAACCAACCTTGCTCGTCCATTCCGAAGCGGCCGCCATTCCTCAAGGAGCGCACGAATATGCCCGCCGTATGGGCTCCAACGTCACAGAACTGTGGCTGGACGGTGTGAGCCAGTTTGACTTCTATGACGCTCCGAGTCCGATTACAGCAGCAAGCGATGCGGTAGCTGAGCATTTCAACGCAACCCTGAAATAGAGAGGGAGCAGGCATGAATCACATACTCACCGGAGTATTGCTCATAAGTGTACTGACCGTGGCGAGTCCCGCGGTACCCGCGGCGAGTGATCCGCAAGACGAGGCGGCTATTAAAACGACTATTGAAAGTATTGGAATCTTAGCGGACCAGGGCAACTTTGAAGAAATCGAAAAGCTGTATGCCGATGAAGTCGAGCTGGATTATACCTCTCTCACGGGTGGTGAGGTCGAACGCATAAGCCCGCAAGCGCTGATGACCCAGTGGGCGTCTGTCTTACCGGGTTTCGACCGGACTCGACATGCCATCTCAGATATTGCCGTCACACTTGATGGGACAGGGGCCGAAGCGACGGCCAATGTTATCGCCGACCATTATGTGGGGGACCTGTTTTGGCAAGTCCAGGGTGATTACCGCTATGAATTCCAAAAAACCGACGGGATATGGCACGTTACCAGCCATACCTTTAACCTGCGTGAAGAAAGCGGGACCCGTGATGTATTCGGCCCAGCCAGCAAGAGTGCCGCCGCTAACCCGGCGTCGTACATCAAACGGCAGCAGACGAAAAAAGCGGTGCGGGATTTCCTCACGGCCTTAGAGCAGAAGGACATGGAGAAGTTTGCCGGCGTATGGGCTGAGGATGCCGTGCAGGAGATGCCCTATGCGCCAAAAGGCTTCCCGGAACGCGTGAGCGGCAGAGCAGCCCTGATTCAGCATTACGCTGCTTGGCCGGAGAATAGTGGAAAAGCTGATTTTACCTCAGACTTGGTCTTCCACCCGTTGCAGGACCCAGAATGGATTTTTGCTGAGTTCAAGGGCCAAGTAGAGATCGTCCCGACGGGCCGTATGTATCATCAGAGGTATGGTGGGCTGTTCCTTGTGAAAAAGGGAAAAATTACGCTCTTCCGCGAGTATTTTAACCCGATCCCCTTCAAATACGCCTTTGGCTTGGATGAGGGGGAAACATCTATCTCGCCGAAAGAAGAGAACGGACAATAGCAGGGACTCTCCGTCCTGACAGAGGCCCGTGTACAACGGCGGGGGAAAAAACGAGGGCAGGGCTTTATCGAGACCCAATATCCCGACGGTGCAGTGCCCTTTTACGATATGCTCGTCGCCTGGCGTGCGCAGGGTGATTTCGAGGGGCTGATCGTTCGTTAGGTCACCGGGTGCCTCGCAGCACCCGGCCCGTTATAATCTTACGCCTTGGCAGCGAGCCAGGCTTCGGTTTCAGCTAGCGTGTCTTTCAGACGCTGGAGGAGCAGGCCGACCTCCTGCTGGGTAATGATCAGTGGTGGTGCCATAAAAATCACATCAGGCCCTATTTCCCGCACGAGGAGCTCGCGCTTCAGGACCGCCCGACGGACGTAGTCCGCGACATTGTACTCGGGCGGAAAAGGCGCGCGTCGCTAGAAGTCACCGGCCCTGCACTCGCCTTGAAGACACCCTTCGTAGGGGGACTGAAGAGCTTGCCGATTCGGTATCAACTCAAACCTGTCTAGTGCTGGGCAGCCTAGATTCCGAACAGGAGAAATCGTCCAGGCGGCCGGGCACCCTTAGCTCAGGTTGTTCTCGGTCAGGAAATCGATGACGCCTTGGCTCACTCCTTCCGGATCAAGGAATGGCTCGAAATTTGTGCCTTTGACATCGATGGCCTTCGCCTTTGGCATGGCGGCGGCGGTGTTTTGGTGGCCGAGGTAGAGCACATCGTCTGGAGCGCACATCAACAAGGTCGGGCACTTGATGTCCTGAATGAACAGGTCGAAGCGGTAATCCCACACGCATCGATAGATCATGCCGCGAACCTTCCAGGCCCGCAGTGCTCCTGAGAACTCGTCGTTCATGTTGTCTAGATCGCGATTACCGCCCAGGTTGTAGATGTAGTCCCAGGTGATTTTGAGGTATTCGGCTTCGTGGCTCGGCCCGACGGAGCCGCTGAACTCGTCGCGGTAGGGCGCGGCCTGTTCCTCGGTCAGCAACAGTGCACCGACCATCATGCAAGACAGCACGCGCTCGGGATAGAGCGACGCCATTTCGGCGGCCATGCCGGCACCCGTGTGATTGCCGAAGGCATGGAACTTCTCGATACCGAGCGTATCGAGAAAGTCCATCGTGTATTGGGTGAGCGTGCTGATCGAATGGAACTCCGGCGGGTCAAAGGAGCCACCGAAGCCGGGCAGGTCGACCGCAATGCAATGACAGCGGTCGATCAACTTCTCGAGCGTGCGTTCATACCCCTTCGCGCCACTGACGTTCTGGTGCAGAAACACAATCGGCGGCTTTTCCTGCGGGCCACCATGGTAATAGTGCATTTGACCACTAGGCGTATCTGCGTAGGCTTTCTTGATCATCAATTCGTGTCTCCCTACGGCCGAGCGTACCGACCGGTCGCCGCCGGCGCTCAGCTCAGGTTGTTCTCGGTCAGAAAATCGATGATGCCCCGGCTCACCCCTTCCGGATCGAGGTTCGGTTCCATGTCCATACCTTTGACATCGATGGCCTTCGCCTGCGGCATCGTCGCCGCAGTGTTCTGGTGACCCGGATAGAGAACATCGTCCGGGGCGCAAATCAAGAGAGTTGGGCATTGGATCTTCGGGATGAACTGGCCAAAGGGGTAATCCCAAACGCAGCGGAAGATCATGTCGCGAACCCTCCAGTTGCGTAACGCCCCGGTGAACTCGTCGTGCATATTGTCTAGATCAAGCTTGCCGCCGATGTCGTAGACGTAGTCCCAGGTCTCTTTCAGGTAGGCGGTGTCGAAGCCCGGGGCGGCGGAGCCGCTGAACTCCTTCCGGAACCGCGCGGATTGTTCCTCGGTAAACAACAACGCACCGATCATCATGCAGGACAGCGCCCGGTCGGGATAGAGCGACGATATTTCCGCGGACATCCCGGCTCCGGTGTGGCTGCCGCAGAGGTGAAATTTCTCGAAACCGAGCGTGTCGAGGAACTCCATGGTGTAGCCAGTGAGCGTACTGATCGAATCGAATTCGGGCGGGTCAAAGGAGCCTCCGAAGCCGGGCAGGTCCACGGCGATACAGTGAAACTGGTCAATCAGCAATCGGAGGGTGGGTTCGAAGGCCTTTGCGCTGCTAACGTTCTGGTGCAGAAAAATGATCGGCGGCTTTTTCTGCGGTCCGCCGTAGTAGTAGTGCATCTGGCCACTCGGAGTGTCGGCGTAGGCTTTCTTGATCATCTGAATAATCTTACGCCTTGGCGGCGAGCCAGGCTTCGGTTTCGGCCAGTGTGTCTTTCAGACGCTGGAGGAGCAGGCCGACCTCCTGCTGGGTAATGATCAGCGGTGGTGCCATAAAAATCACATCAGGTCCTATTTCCCGTACGAGGAGCCCGCGCTTCAGGGCCGCCCGACGGACGTAGTCCGCGACATTGTACTCGGGCGGAAAAGGCTCGCGCGTGTCTTTATTGCAGACAAACTCCAGAGCCGCGATTAAGCCCAAACCCCGCACGTCACCGACGATGGGCGAGGCGCGCAATTCGGCCAGTCCCTCGTGAAAAAGCGCCCCCATCTGGGCTGCATGGTCGACGAGCTGATCTCGTTCCATAATTTCAAGCGTCTTCAGCCCGGCCGCGCAGCACACCGGATGACCGGAGTTGGTATAGCCGTGGGAGAAACCGGCACCTTCGGGAGCCTGCAGAAAGGTGTCGTAAATCTTCTCGTGCAAAAGCACCGCACCGAGCGGCAGATAACCGCTATTGATGCCCTTGGCCGTGCTGATCATATCCGGGATGACGCCCCCGTGCTCGATGGCAAACATCTTGCCCGTCCGTCCAAACCCGGTAATGACCTCATCCGACACCATGAGCACATCATATTTGTCGCAGATCGCCCGGATACGTTGAAAATATTCCGGGGGAAGAGGAATACCGCCCCCGCCTCCCAGGACGGGTTCGGCAATAAAGAAGGCTACGGTCTCCGGCCCTTCTTCGAGAATGACTTTTTCCAGCATATCCGCACACGCCAATGTGCAGGCCGGCTGCGTCCCGCACTGCTCACAGCGATAGCGGTACGGAGTAGGGATATGCCGAACCTTTGAGAGCATGGGCTCAAAGTGTTCGTGCATATGCGGAAGGCCCGTCAGGCTGGCGGCTCCATACGTCGCCCCATGATAGCTGCGGTCCAGCGCAATCGCCGTGGTTTTCTTCTCAAAGCCCCGCAGCCGAAAATAGAGCCGACTGACCTTGATGACCGTCTCATTAGCTTCTGAACCACCCGAGACAAAAATCACCCGGTTCAGCCCGTCCGGGGCATGCTGGGTCAACTTTGTCGCCAGTTCAATGGAGGGTGGGGTGGAGAAATTCCAGCCGCTTAAATGAAACGGGAGAGTCTTCATTTGCGCGTGGACCGCGTCGGCAATCTCGGTCTGGTCGTAGCCCAAGCCCACATTGCCAATGCCGGAGCAGCCGTCGAGATACTGATTGCCCTCGGCATCCCAGAGATAGACCCCTTTCCCCGCGACAATAACGGTGAAATCTCCATCGGCATGATCCTGAAAGGTCGTAAAGACCGGCAGCTTATTCTGGCGTTCCAGGTCTCGTAACTTCTCAACGTCCAGCTCAAAGGGACGCGGAGCGGGCGGCTGTGCGTAGGCCTGCTGCTGACTCATATCTTACCCTCCTTGTTCTTGAGTCTGGGTTGGGAATGTCACGCAGAGCGTAGGGCCATTGCCGACCAGAGTCAAACGGTGAGCCAGATCGTGAACGACAACCGGCTTGCACGTCCCTTGCTGCCTTATTTACTGCGCTACATAGCCGCCATCGACCGCCATGGGATGGCCGGTCACAAACGAGGCTGCTTCGGAACACAGCCAGGCGACGGCTTCGCCGATCTCACTCGGTTGCGCCATACGACCAACGGGTTCTGCGGCGTTAATCCCTTCTGCCATTTCGGGCACCTTTTCAAAGGCGCGTTTGAGCATTGGCGTCTCCACGGCGCCTGGACAGACCGCATTCACCCGAATACCGGCCTTGGCGTACTCAAGCGCTGCGGTTTTAGTGAGTCCGACCACGCCGTGTTTGGCCGCGACATAGGCAGACCCAGCTGGTATGCCTTGTAAACCTGCCACAGAGGCCGTATTCACAATCGCGCCGCCACCTTGGCTGAGCATCTGCTGGATTTCCGCCTTCATACTCAACCATACACCTTTGAGATTAATACCGATCACCCGATCCCAGGTTGCCTCAGGATAGTCCGGGGTTGGTACGAAGTCTCCTTCGATTCCGGCATTATTAAAGGCGCAGTCCAGCCGGCCATAGGTCTCAACTACTTGCTTGACCATGGCCTCGGTATCAGCCGTTTTTGATACATCAGTCTGGATAAAGATCGCTTCGCCCCCAGCGTCTTTGATCAAACGCACGGTTTCTTCGGCGCCTTCGACATTGACATCAGCCACCGCAACTTTTGCGCCTTCGCGAGCAAAAACCTGAGCAGTCGCCCGGCCAATGCCGGTGCTCGCGCCCGTGATTAAAGCGACCTTTCCGTCTAAGAGTCCTGCCATATATGACCTCCTTGTTCTGTCAGCAATACGTGTACTCGATTAACTCCGTAGCGGACGAAAGAATGCCCGGATTTCTTCGACTAATTGTTCCGGCTCTTCCATTGAGGCAAAATGTCCGCCTGACGGCATAACGGTCCAGCGCTGAAGGTTGTAATACGTCTCTGCCCACTTGCGAGGCAGGAGGACCACATCCTTGGGGAATACCGCGATGCCCGTCGGTGCCGTGACCACTGGGCTCTTGTCATGTGACGCCTGCCACAGATTGTGCGCGGCCTCATAATAATACCGGGCGGACGCTCCAAAACTCTGGGTGACCCAGTATAAGGTCATGGTGGTCAACAGTTCATCTTTGGTGAAGCGTGTTTCTACGTCGCCGTTACAGTCGCTCCAGGTCCGCCGTTTCTCCAATATCCAGGCACACAGCCCGGCAGGTGAATCATTCAGACCATAGGCCAGGGTTTGTGGCTTGGTTGTCTGGAGGGCCACATAGCCGGTTTCCGCTGTCAGAAAATGCATGCTGCGGTCAAACCAGCCTTCTTCGCCAGGCCCGTACATTGAGCGATTGACCATGCTCGTCAGCGGACCGGCAAAGGCGTTGAGCGGCAACATGAGGTGAGTATGGACCCCAATGACGCGATCAGCATACTTATGGCCGAGTTGGGCGGCTATAGCGGCACCCCAGTCACCGCCCTGCGTGGCGAACCTGTCGTAGCCCAACACGTCCTGCATCAGGGTCACCCACAAATCAGCCGTTCGCCAATAATTGATACCAGGCACGTTGATTGGCGACGAGAAGCCGTAGCCGGGCAAAGACGGAACAACAATATCAAACGAATCAGCGGCATCGCCGCCATACGCGGCTGGATCGGTCAACGGCCGGATAACTTTGTTGAGATCCCAAAACGTCCACGGCCAGCCGTGGTTCAAAACGAGCGGCATCGGGTTTGGGCCTTTGCCGGGCTCGTGAATGAAGTGGATGGGAATGTCTTCAATCGTGGTCTTGTAATGGGAGAAGGCATTCATCTCGGCTTCGTGTGTGCGCCAGTCGTACTGCTCAATCCAGTACGTGACTAATTCCTTGAGATACGCGTCATTCGTGCCATACGCCCACTCATCGTTGGCAAAATCATGAGCCCAACGGGTTCGGATCAAACGATCGCGGAGGTCGGTTAAGACGGCGTCCGCGATCTGAATGGTAAACGGCTCTTTTGTGGGCATGACCTCTGCCTTTCTCCGCTAACTCCCGACTGGACAATTGTAGACGCGCCGGACGTTTTCCCCTAAGACCTGGAGCCGGGATTGTTCCGGCATCTTTGTCGTGAGGTTCTCCAACTCTTTAATATAGTCTCCCGTATGGTCGGGATGAGGAAAGTCGGATGCCCAGAAGAAACGATCCGCTCCGAGCAGGTCAACCATAGCAGGGAGCGCTTTTTCGTCCGGATCGGCGGAGATCCACACGTTACGTTTGAAATATTCACTGGGGCGCTCTTTGATCGGTAACGAACGACCAATGATGCTGTCATACACGGCGTCCATGCGGTCGAGCCAATAACTGGCCCAACCTGCGCCAACTTCGAGAATGACGAGTTTGAGTTTTGGAAATTTCTCAAACGTACCGTACTGCATAAAACTCGCGAGCGCGTGCCGGGCAGCGTCCGAGGCTGTGACATTCAGAAAGAAGCTCTGCTTACGGACATACTCCAGATCGTAGCGGCCCGGCAGTGCCCACTGGGGTTCGAGGGATGGATGTACCCCTAATGGGACGTCAAGCTCCTGGGCTTTGGCGAACAAGACATCATGGTCTGGATGGGCATGCGGTTTTCGGGTCATGACAAACTGGACGACCCACCCGCCTTTACAGCCGGCTTTGACGGCCCGTTCCAACTCTTCTGCCGCGGCGTGTGGGTCGCCCAGCGAAAGATGGGCAACTGGAATCAAGCGGCCGCCACTGTCAGAACACCAATCCACGATCCAGCGGTTATACGCCCGGCACATAGCCTGGGCATAGTCGGCATCTTCACATTCAGTTTCCCACACCAGATCGAGGCTTGGGTAAATAATCGCGGCATCGAGTCCCTCTAAATCGAGGCGTTGCATCCGTTGCTTGGCATCCATTGCTCCGAGTAAAAACTCATCACCATAATGTTGGTGCAGATTAACCTCACCTTTTTCTCGCGTCACTTGGCCCATCGACCCAACACTCGAGAATGCTCCGCCGCGGTTGACCCGTGAAGGCTTCCCACAGATTTCCAAGTAATCCATGTCCTGATCGTCAACCTTTAAGCGTATCGCCGTTGAGCGATATTTGGGGTCACAATACGTTTCCCACAGGTCTGCGGCTTCAAGGATATGGCCGTCTGCGTCTACCGCTCCCCGGAAGTTGAGTGTATCAATCTGTTCTTCGATGATGCGTGGCATTCAACCCTCCTGTAACGCTGCGCTTACCTCCAGGCACCCGATTCACTGGACTGATAACCGAGCGCGCGATAGACGGCATCGACCAAGCTCTGTCCCCGCTCGTTAAGGGATGCGCCTGAGCCCATCCGGTTCATGGTATAGCCAAACGACATGCCGGCTTTCGGGTCGGCAAAACCGAACGAGCCGCCCGCGCCAACATGCCCGAACGCCTCCTCCGAGAACAGGACACTATCCTGCACGCCAGCCGGCTCCTGGCGGTTGTCCATGGTTTTCATAAAGCCCAGGGCAAACCGGGTCGGCATGACCAGCACGGCGTCTCTGCCGGTTGAAGACGACACGCGGCCCATCCGAGCCAGGGTCTCGGAGTTGACCAGTTCGACGCCGCCTTTTTTGCCGCCCAGGGCGAGTGGCTCATACATGCCCGCTAGCCCACGGGCATTGGTGATCCCGCCCGCCCCGCCGATTTCCGCGGCGTGCGCGGCCCGGGTGTCATACTCGGGAACGGCGCCCATATAACCTCCGACGTTGAGTATAGCCAAGGCCGCCAGCGTGCCCGGTATGGCCATTTCCTGAAAGAGTGCGCTGTTCAGGTCGGGCTCGGCGGCAATCATGGGGGCGACCCTGGATTCTTTGTCTTCGGGTAAACCGATCCAGAAGTCCAGACCCAGGGGCTGGGCGATCTCGTCCCGAAAGAAGGTGCCGAGTGACTTGCCGGAGACGCGTCGGACCACCTCGCCGATCAGCCAGCCATAGGTGAGGGCATGGTAGCCGTTCCGGGTGCCGGGCTCCCAAAACGGTTCTTCTTTGGCCAGAGCATCGACCATCAAATCCCAATCCGCATAGGCCCCTTGCGGCAGATCCTTGCGCACGGCTGGTAGGCCGGCCTGATGATTGAGCAGCATCTTTACCTGGATATGTTCTTTGCCGGCCTGGGCAAACTCGGGCCAGTAGCTGGCGACCGGCGCGTCGAGGTCGAGTTGGCCGCGCGAGGCCAGCACGTGAGCGCAGATAGCCGTCGCCCCCTTTGTTGAGGAAAAGACGATGCTGACCGTCTCATCCGTCCACGGCGTATTGGTCTCGGTATTGGCCGTCCCGCCCCACAGGTCAACTACGGTTTGCCCGCCGACGGTCACACACACCGAGGCGCCAACTTCACCACGCTCTGCAAAATTGCGCTCGAACTCCTGCCGTACTTCCTGAAACTTTTGATCGCACGTTCCCTGCACTGCCATGGTATTCCTCCTTTTTTTGCTCAGACTCTACGCTCCTGCTGTATCAAACCGGAGCGGTAAAGTCTGTGGGCCCCGGACAATGAGCGACGCAATCGGATCGACCCGTTCAACTGCAAGACGAAAAGGGGGACAGTCAAACAGCAGCGCTTCTAACGCATTCCGGCCTTCCAGCCGAGCCAACGGTGCGCCCAAGCAATAATGGATGCCATAGCCAAAGGCGACGTGATCCTGCGGATTGCGGGCGATGTCAAAACGATCTGGCTCGGGGAATTGACGCTCATCGCGGTTTGCCGATCCCAATAGTAAAAAGACGTTCTGTCCGGCTGGAATCTTACTGCCTTCCATCTCCACATCCTGGGCCGTCCGACGAAAAATGACCTGAACGGGCGAATTATAACGCAGGACTTCCTCGACTAGCGCCGGCACGAGCGAACGATCCGCACGAACTTTTGCCAATTCATCAGGGTGGTCGAGTAAGGTAAGAACTGCATTTCCAATTAAGTTGGTCGTGGTCTCATTCCCGGCTAACAGCAGTAAGACGGCCAAAGCGAGAATCTCTTTTGAAGACAGCATATCGTGCTCCTCTTCGGCTTGCACCAGAGCAGTAATCACGTCCTCTCCAGGCTCCGTTCGTCGGCGCTCTATCATCTGCTCAAAATAGGCCCGGAGTTCAGCTTCGCTCTTGCGAATCTGAGCCCGCTCGGTCTCGTCAGTCGGACGACTTGTTGCTCTGACCACGTCATCCGACCAGACCTTAAAGTCATCGCGCCGTTCAGGCTCGACACCGAGCATTTCCGCGATCACGGTCGTTGGGAGCGGTCCGGAGAGGGTTGCAACGAGATCACCCTCCGGCTGACTGCGCAGGGCTCCGATCAGTTCTTGGGTAGTCGCCCGCACACGCGGCTCCAGTGCCCGGATCAGGCGCGGTGCGAAGCCCTTATTCGCCAGCTTCCGCAGCCGGGTATGGTCGGGAGGATTCATATCGAGAATCCACGGTACCTCTGGGACGGGATTCAGATCGCCCATGGCTTCAGCCGTAAATACCGAAGATGAGAAAATTTGCGGGTTCCGCAGGGCAAAGTCCACATCAGCATACCGACTCAGCGCCCAGCACTGAAAAGTCTCAAGCCAAATGACCGGGGCTTTGTTCCTCAGCTCGGTGTAGTACGGATACGGGTTGGCAGTTACCTCCGGGGAGAGTGGATTAAAGTCCATACGGAAACCCCTCCTTAACGAGTCTAAGCGCTCTCAGCAAACCGTCTCTGCCGCTCACGGAGCAACAGGAATAACGGTAGACCGGCGGAAAATGCCACCAGCCATGAGACCGCGAGGCAGATAACAAAATTACGCGTCCCCAGCGTTCGTCCCTCGGAGAATAACCAAACGTTATACGCGATAAACGCGACTAACAGGTCGAACAGGAGCGAGGCTGTCACCGCGCTTTCCATCGGCACGGTGAAAAAATCAACCAGAAGATTCCCACCTGCGCCCATGTACTGGACGTTGTAGTACATGGGGAGGAGAACTCCCACGATAACCAGAACCGCATACACCTTTTCGCGCGTTGACATACCTAAGCCCTCCTTTTCACAAGGCGCTCATCCTTACCCTTTCAACCCCCTGTTTCGTCGTGTTATTGCGCCTGCACTTTCACCACAAAGCCTTCCGGCAGCTCACGCTTACCCGCAATAAAGTCCCCATTGATATCCGAGACCCACACGGCGTCATCAACAACCAGGACGCCGGTTGGATTGATAAAGCCTGCGGCCACGAGATGGGGTTGGCCGTCTGCTGTGACCCGATACAGCTTGCCGTCTGTGGCTAATGCCTGAGTCATCGGCACCGGGATTTCCATTTGCCCGACATCGGTTTGGACAAATGTTGCTTCTCCACCCGAGCCGGTAATCAGGCGCACGGTTTCTGCGCCGCCCTCAACTCCGACATCGGCCACAACAACCTTGGCCCCTTCACGGGCAAAAATCTGCGCGGTAGCCCGGCCTATACCTGAACTGCCGCCAGTCACCACTGCTACTTTTCCGGCTAATCGGCCAGCCATGCTGCTCCTCCTTCGCCAGTCAGGAATTCGAACCGGATGTCCCTATCTCACACGTTCAATCCATAGAAACGGATTGCATTTTCGCCCAGCACCTTGCGCTGATCTGTCACGGGCAACGGCGCAATGCGCTCCTTGAGTTCTTTGACTACACCGAAGTCGGCATCAATATGCGGATAGTCTGACGCCCACAGAAAATAGTCCGAACCAATATGTTCGATGACCTTGGCGGTCAGCGTCTCATCAGGATCTGCCGACACCAGGCATTGACGATAGAAGTACTCACTCGGTGGCATTTTGAGATTGGTCCGGCTGGCCATGGGGCGATACTTATGGTCGAGTCGGTCAAGCCAGGCCGAGATCCAGTTCGCACCGGATTCGAGGACAGTACATTTCAGACGTGGGTACTTCTCAAACATGCCGAGCGACATCATCTGGGTGAAGGCGGCCATGACATCAATGGCCAGGAAGGCAAAGGTAAACAACCCGGCTGACGCATCCGGCTTGAGCCATTCTTGAAATGACGGTTGATCGCGCACTATCACATGAAACCCGACCGGCATGTCTAAATCCTGCACGGTCTCCCAAAAACGGACAAAGGCCGAATCATCAAAATGTTTTCCACCTCGGGCAGGCATATCCGGGGACAGGTACACGCCGACACAGCCCTGCTCCTTGGCCCACTTTACTTCATCTGCCGCACCTTCCGGATCGAGCAAAGAGATATGGGCGATCGGAAAGAGCCGTTTGGGATGGTCGCTGCAGAAGTCTATAATCCAACGGTTATACGCCCGCGTATACGCTGCGGCCAGCTTGGCTTCCGTGATCCAGCCTTCCCAGAAGATCCCAATAGTCGGATACAGTAGAGCAACATCAATCTGCTCTTCATCCATGACTTTGATACGCGCCTTCGGGTCGTAACTGCCCAGCGGCGCGCCATCCGCATACGTGCGCTTGCCTGGGGTGAAAAAGGCTTCGAGTTCTTCGGCATCTGAGCCCACACCGCCAATCGCGCCGAGCGTGCCACGGGCGACTTCACACGGCTTGTTATCGAACAGCAATACTTCCCAGCCGTTCTCATCGTGCTCCATACGCACGGCCCGGTCTCGGTATTGAGGGTCAATATACTTCTGCCATGTATCCAAGGGCTCTAAGACATGCCCGTCTGCATCGACAATCAGCCCGCTTTGTGCCTTTGCCATATCTCTCTCCTGTATGTCACCTCAAGTACGGCCACACCGGCTCCAAAAGAGAATACGCGGAGACCTGTGTGATGGCCGTGTGGCGTCCAACCGACCGGTCGCTTGGCGCGCTGCTATTGTCCGACTGCGACCTTTTCTTCGGCCCACTGCGGGTCAACCTCAGTCACAACCGCCTTGCTGGGATTGAAATATGGAATGACAGACTCTCCAATCCGGCGAATCGAGCGCATGATGTTCTGGTGCGGAATACGACCCGCCTGCTTGAAGAAGATAATCTGGTCGAGACCCGACGCATGAAACTTTTCCAGCTTGCGATTGACTTCATCAGGGTTGCCTACGATGACCATGGGATGTGCCTTGATCTCAGCATCGCTGAGATCATTGGCGTCCGCCCCTAGGTCGAACAGGGCGCGCAGGTATTCGTAGGAGTACAACTGGTTTTTTACCATCAGCGGCTCAAACAGTTTCGCGATATTGTGCAGAAACCAGCGGGCGCCCTCGATACCTGTCGTCTCTTCGTCTTTGGTTCCTGACACATGACAAATAACCAAACCGGCGAACCGTTCATTCACGACTTTGACAACTTGATCCGAACGCTTCGGACACGCTTGACGATAGGCGTCAATTGAGGCTTGCACACCGTCCCAATTGAAACTAAAGCTCAGGACGCCGAGTCCACGGTCGGCTGCCATCTCGTAGCTGTCCGGCGCTACACAGGCCATCCACATCGGTGGATGCGGCTCCTGAATGGGTTTGGGCACCACCATGCGTGGCGGTACAGTAATAGTCTCGCCTTTATATTCCAGAATCTCGTCAGTCCAGGCTTTGACAATCACATCCAACGCCTCACGGACTTCCAGTCGCGTCCGATCATAATCCACACCAAAGCCGTCAAGCTCCTGCGCCGTGGTTGAGCGGCCCGTGCCCAGGTCCATACGGCCGTTGCTCAGAATATCGAGCACAGCAGCCTGTTCAGCAATTTTAATGGGGTGGTTAAAGCGATGCGGCAGGAGACGTACCCCGTGGGCAATGCGGATATTTTTGGTTCGCTGAGATACCGCACCATAGAACACTTCGGGAGCTGGACTATGTGAATATTCCTCCAGAAAGTGGTGTTCAACTTCCCACACATAGTCGAAGCCAAGTTTATCGGCCAGCTCAATCTGGGCCAAGGCTTCGTGGTAGACGTTATAGCTACTCCGTTTATTCCACGGGCGAGGCGTTTCCATCTCATACAACATACCGAACTGCATAGGGTCCTCCTTTTTCTCCCTGTTGTTTTGGTGCGTATTGATTATTTTGAGTCTCGTCATCAAGCAGCCACCCGCTGCTGTTGTGCACACGTGCCGCTTCTGACGACTTTCCCCGGACGGGCTCCGGCTGCTTTGCCGTTTTCTTGTACAATCTCTCCACTGACCAACGAGGCCACGTAACCGTGGGCCGTCTGCATCAGGCGGGGCATATCGGCGGGCAGGTCGTGCACCATTTCCGGCTTCTCAATGCGGAGCGCGCCCAGGTCTATGAGGTTCAAATCAGCCTTCATGCCGAGCTCTAACGTGCCCCGATCGTGCATGCCGAACAGCCGGGCTGTATCGCGGCTCTGCTTCTTGACCACAAGTTCAATCGGCAGATGGTACGGATCGTCTTCGGTGCGGTCCCGTACCCAGTCGATCAGCATAAAGGTCTGGACACTGGCATCGCAGATCGTGCGCATATGAGCACCCGAGTCACTCCCACCCATGACGGTCAGGGGATGGGTCAGCATTTCGTACAACGGGTCACGACTCTGCTCGGCATAGCCGGCAATGGCATACATGAGGAAGGCCCGCCCGTTGTCCTCTAACAACAGGTCGTACACAACCTCGCGCGGATTGCAGCCGCGCTGGGCGGCTATGGCAGCGACGTTATTGTCTCCATCGGGGAAGTAGTTGAGCGGCTGGCCTATGGGGTAGGTCATCTGCCACGTGGATTCCTGTTGATACAAGATAGACATACCAGCCGTGTTTGGGTCCTCCTCAGCTAGTAAACGCCTCCGCACATCAGGGTTGCGGAGGGCCTGCATTTTTTCTTCATGCGGGAGGTCCTTGAGCGGTGCATAGCTCGGCAAATATTGGAATGGGTTTTCCCCTTGAAAACTGAACAGAATGGTAACCGGTCGGGCAAAGACCTGCGGAATAATCCGCGCCCCGCTGTTCGTGGCCGCTTCACAGCGCTGCAAAATATCCCGCCAGACATGAGGCTGTGGATTCGTCTGTGCGAGTAGAAATGTCACCGGGCAGCCAGTTGCCGCCAACTCCTGCATCCAGCCCAGTTCGCTATCAATGTTCTGTCCAAGTACGGCATCTGAGACGACTTCCATGAGGCCGCGTCCGGTTTGGGTAATCCCGCGACCAATACCCAACAACTCGTCCGGACTGGCAAAGGTACCGGGGACGGGCACGCCTTCCGGCGTAGCATGCACCATAGTCCGAGAAGTGGAGAAGCCTAGCGCACCGGCTTCGATAGCCGCCCGAGTCATGGTCGCCATTTGTTCGATATCTTCTGGTGTGGCTGGTTCTTTGCCAGCTCCCCGCTCGCCCATGACGTACAGACGCAAGGGGATATGCGGTATCTGCGTGCCAACATCAATCGTGCGGGGAATAGCGTCGAGCGCGTCCAGATATTCCGGGAAGGTTTCCCACTGCCAATCGATGCCAGCGGTCAAGGATTGGCGCGGAATATCCTCAACGCTCTCCATCATGCCAATCAGTTCTTCGCGACGCTCGGGTACAACCGGTGCAAAGCCCACGCCGCAGTTGCCCATCACGATCGTCGACACTCCATGCCATAAAGATGGAGTCAGCAGCGGGTCCCACGATACCTGACCATCGTAATGGGTATGCACATCCACCCAGCCAGGGGCCACTATCAGTCCGTCCGCCTTTAATGTCCGTTTCGCTCGGCCCAAATCCGAGCCGACCCCGCTAACCTTGCCATCCGTCACTGCAACATCGCCGGTGAAACTCGGCTGTCCGGTTCCATCAACAATCGTTCCACCTTGAATGATAAGATCGTGCATTGCTCAGCTTCCTTTCTCTTCCTTCATGTCCGGGTAGAGTATCGAAACATCGTCCAACCCACCGTGTGATACCTCGTAGCTGTATGGTTCGCCTTAGCGTACCGGCAGATGTTCCTGAAACCAGGCGCTCGTATGCTGCATGGTCTGCTCGAAGCCTTCGCCTCGGGCGGTAATGATTTCTGCCAGACCATCCATCACGCAGGCAACATATCCTTTGGCGACAAGCCCATCTTGGTAGTATCGAGCTTAGTCAGCCCAACTTCCCCTTTGTCGAAGAGCGCGACCCACTCCTTCATCCATTCCGGATTGGCGACACGAGACGGATGATGGCCCGGCATGGCGTAACGGATTGTCCGTGGGAGGAAGGAGACGAATAAGCGGAAGGCAATCTTTTTAATTTCCCAGTGCGTCTTCCACTTCCCCCATAGTCCATCGGCTTTAAGTAACTCGATATACGTGCCCCGCATCATGCCCACTTGATGGATAAGGGCACACACAATGCCGTAGGCGCGGTACCAGTGCCCGCCATATACATGTTGATACACATCAAAGGCGAGATTCTTGTGCTCGATTTCCTCGATCAAATGCCAGAGCCACATAGAAGCTACAGGCCGGTCGGCTTCGCCAAAGAAATATTCACGCTGTTCGAGCAGCGTATGCGCGATCGACAGAGCCATGACTTCAAAGCCGGCGGTGTAGGCGACTTGGTATTTGAGGGAGCGTTTGCCGCGTGTTTGATACTCCTGCTCTATCTGTTTTTCCCGCTCGCGGAGCTGCGGATAGCCGGCGGCAATCAACGCCTCGTTAAACTGCCGGTGTTGTTTAAAGTGCTGGGCTTCCTGGCCCATCCAGGCTTTGGCTTCTTCGCGCAGGGCGGGGTCGGTGATGTGGGGGAGCGCTTTCCGAATAGAATCAATAATAAACGGTTCCATGTACGGTAAGAACATTGAGGCAGCATTGGCCAACTGACTGAATACCGGTTTGGTGGAGTTCCAGTAAGGTTTGAAGTCCTCGGGAAACTCGAATTGCACCTTCCGCACCAAAATCCCCTTGTCCGTTTTTTTATCGTTCATACGCGTAACTCCTCCTTAAAACGGTTGAACGCAGTAGGGTCACGAAACACAAACCGCCGCCCCTCAATGCTGAGTCCGTAATGTTCACCCTCGCGCAAAGACTCATCCTCGCCGATCTCACGCCCGCCAAGCGCACGCAGGGTTTTCTGTAGAGACACTTTGGTACGAGGACGAAAACGTGCGGTGTCCGTGTGATTGGCTTTTGGCGCCATCGCTCCTCTCCTATCCGGTTGATACTCATGGAACAGAGCAATGTCGGTGCCAACGATCCGGCGAGCATTAGCGAGGAAATAATTCTAGGGGAATCAGGTGTTTAGATGGGGGAGGAGGAAATGAGCGGAGCGAGACTATAGAAGTGTGCACGGCAAATACCTGCACGCTGCACACTGTGCGCACGGTGTGCAGTACCATTATCTAAAATACGTCGGAAAGAAAGATTTTCGGAATTAAGGGCTTACTCCCCGGAAAAGTGCTGAAAATTCAGGAGTGGCCGTCAGGTTTCATGCAACACTTCTACGGATAGTGTTGCACGGATTGGAACAGGATCACCAATAGTGTTACCTGCCTCTACAATACTTCTCCCTGCCTGGCTTTCGCACATACTGTAGAAACAGGTTCATTCCTGGTATGAACTTGTCTACGGAAAGGAAAGGAAAGGAAGACAGTATGGCAGGACGATTAGACGGCAAAGTGGCCCTGGTGACCGGTGGCGGCTCAGGTATTGGCCAGGCAACGGCACTCATTTTTGCTCGCGAAGGCGCTAAAGTTGTAGTTGCGGACATCACTGTCGAAGGCGGTGAAGAGACCGTTCGGCAAATTCAAGCCGGCGGCGGAGAGGCGACCTTTGTCAAAACCGATGTCTCAAAAGCTGTCGAGGTTGAAGCACTCGTCCATAAGACGGTCGAAACGTATGGGCAGCTCGACTGCGCGTTTAACAACGCAGGCATCGAAGGCGCAGCAAAGTTCACCACTGATTGCACCGAGGAAGAATTTGATCGCACGATCGCGGTGAACGTGACCGGCGTGTGGCTGTGCATGAAATATGAAATTCAACACATGCTCAGCCACGGCGGTGGTTCGATCGTCAATACTGCCTCAGCGGCGGGCCTGATTGGCATCCCCTCGGCGCCTGATTATGTGGCCAGCAAACACGCGGTTGTTGGTCTGACGAAAACGGCTGCGCTGGAATACGCCAAGGCCGGCATTCGGGTCAATGCCGTGTGTCCCGGTGCGATTGACACGCCCATGATCGCGCGCAGCGCGCAAGCCATCCCCGGTTTTGATGAACTCGCCGTCGCCATGGAACCTGTTGGCCGTTTTGGTCAGTCGTCGGAAATCGGGGAAGCCGTCGCGTGGCTGTGTTCCGATGCGGCGTCGTTTGTGACTGGCATCCCCATGTCGGTTGACGGAGGAATGGTCGCGCAGTGATGACCGCCAGAGTCGTTCCGTAGGCTGCTCTGGCCAGTCTGGCTGACCAGGAGAGCGGCGTCTCAGATTGGTTGTTGGTGACGCAGGTACAAAACGCAATAGTGCAACGCTCGAAGATCGTGCTCGCTGGGCGATGCACCTGGCCTTGGCGGTTCATCGTTGCAAAAAGATGATTAACGATGTGGTCGAAGCCAGCGGCGCGCATGCGCATTTTCAAGAGAATCCGCTGCAACGGGCGAAACGGGATGTCGATACTCTCTCCTGTCACTATCTCTTTGACCTAGACGGTAAGCTGGAGACGTATGGTAAGCCGCTTCTCGGACAGGAGTTAGAGGGACAACCGATGGTTTAAGGAAGTCCGGTCGTACATGGTCCTCGGCAACTATTATGGAGAAACTGGGCCAGTGGGAGGACAAAGTCAAGGATAATTCTGTCGTTACCTCACTGAATATCACTTAGTGTGAATACCCTCTGACGCACGCCTTCCCCCGGCGCCCGTCCCGCGTCATCTCTCGGCCCCTACGCCAAAACTCCTGCGATCTTGCGTACTTCGTTCGCGTTCCGGTCCTGCCCCTGACGCACCGGGAAACACGCTGGAGCGGCGGGAGTGCGAAATGGCCCACTTTCCCTCTTATCGTTGCCGCTGCCCAAGTAGAGTGAGAAAAGATTCCGGCTATGTTTGCAGGGAGAGGGAGGGACGGTTTCGGTCAAGATAAAAGGCGTTATCTTGCATTGTCAGATAGCATGGATTAAGGGGAGGGGGCCAGGAAGATTTGGGAGGTCTGGAGCGTGGGACTGGGAAGAAACGCAATATGGAGATAAGCGGATTTGCCGAGCGGGTTGATTCGCTTTGCTTTGTCTAGGAGGGAAGTATGATTACTGTGCACCAAATTGGGCGAACCTTTGTCAAAGCCACACGGTTTACGAATCCGGAGACGGTGGAAGTGCTTGCCTCGGGCATACGCGGCGACCGGGACTTTTTTCTGCTGGAGAGCAGCGGCGCGCCGATATCGTCAAACAATCACGGTACGTTTTTCCCCCTCATGTTCGATTATGATTTCGGCTCGGACGCGCTCAAGCTCTCTCTTCCTGATGGTCGGATAGTTGAGGGCCCCGCCGCAGGCAATGGCACCTCGTTTGCCTTTGACTATTATGGTATGCGCAATATTCTCGTGACCCCGGTAGACGGTCCGTGGGAAGATATTTTATCGTCGTTTGCTGCAAGGCCAATCCGTCTGGTGCGCTGTGTCGCGACGGGTAGCGGAATCGACATTCTTCCCATAACCTTAGTCACCACCGCTTCCATTCGGCGATTAGAACGTGAAATCGGCGGCACGGTTGACCCGAGACGATTTAGAGCCAGCTTCGTATTAAATAATGAAGTCGAGCACGAAGAAGACGGGTGGCGTGATCGGACTCTTCGTGTCGGAAAGGCTCTCCTGAAAGTGCGTACGCCCGTCCCCCGCTGCGTCATCCCGGGGTTTAATCCCGGGGAAGGTGCACGCGATCTCAATGTCCTGCGGACTCTGACGCGGTATCGGGAGAAAGTAATCCATCCCGATGGCCTATTGCCAGGCTATGCCGCTCCCGGTCTTGCAGTGTATGCCCAAGTTATTGAACCCGGCATTGTCCGGGTAGGCGATACGGTCGAAGCCCTTATGGGCTGAACCTCGAATGCGCAGAACTTCGAGCGCGCGCAGCACTACACGGAGGAGCAGGCCGACGCGAAGATGTCGCGGCGGTGCATGTCGATCACCTCGCCAAGCCGATGGAGACCGTGCGCTAGCACCCCTTCGTGCTCTGCGTGAGTCAGGCTACCAAGGGTACTAAGCAGATTACTGTTCTGACACACGCTAAGAGGCGCGGAATTTACGGCTGATAAGACGTTATTCGTCAAACCTGCGCTTTGGAATCATTAGACTTTTTCAACACTACTTTTAACACCCCAAAAACCCCAGAAAATACGGGCCTGCAAGCACTCTTTGTTAATACTCATTTCAGGCGAACGTTCGTGAGAGTGTATTAGCGCAGTAATCTTGGCGAGGAAAAAAGAGATACAACAATCAATGGAGTAGATCTTACGATGGACCAGCCGCTTTCGGCATAACACGCTGTGCCCGAGGCTTGCGAGCGTAGGTTAGACCGTATTTCTTTAACTTGCGGATAATCGTGGTGCGGTGAACGCCGAGCGCATCTGCCATGGCATACACATCGCCTTGGTGCTCCTCGCAAAATCTCCGCCAGTATTGCGCCTCTTCAGTCTCGGGCTCTGTACTAGCTAAGGGAGACGTTGCTTGCGAGGAGACAGACAGGGGATTTTGAAGGGTTGGAATAAGTTCTGGAGGAAGCATCTGGAGCCTGATCTCACCAGTGGTCTGGCCGCTCTCTGATGCGATCTGCCACACGACGTTCTTGAGTTCACGGATGTTGCCGGGGAAGGGGAGCGTTTGGACGTGCTCTACAAGCTCAGGATGCAGGGTGAGGGCTGTCGTGTTCTGTTTGTTGAACTCGGCCATGGTCGCGCTTATCAAGGCAGGAATATCCTCCGGGTGTTCACGTAGTGGCGGCAAATCAATCCGGTTCATAGCTAAGCGGTAATATAAGTCGTTGCGCAAGGTCTGCTCTTGGAGCAATGTCTCGGGCTGTCTGTTTGTTGCGGCTAGGAAGCGAACGTCTATTTTTACTGTCTGTTCTGCTCCAAGCCGACGTATCTCTTTGTCCTCTAAAACGGTCAGTAGCTTGGCCTGCATCTCGGCCGGCATGTCGCCAATCTCATCCAAAAAAACAGTCCCGCCTTGACCCATCTCAATGACCCCACGACGGCCTTTTCGTTTTGCCCCGGTGAAGGCCCCTTCGGTATAGCCAAACAATTCGGCTTCAATCAGTGAGGCTGGCAGGCTGGCGCAATTGACGTGAATAAAGGGAGCGCTGGAGCGCGGGCTCATGGCATGGATGTACTGGGCTAAAAGGCTTTTGCCGACACCAGTCTCGCCTGTCAAGAAGATATTCCCCTCCAGACGAGCCAGTCGGAGCGCCCGTTCAAAGACCCGGCTCAGGCTCTCGCTCTGGTAGACAATATCCTGACCTAACACGCGAGTGTGGAGGGCACTCAGCTGTTCTTGATAGAGAGCGGTACGCTGTTCGAGTTCACCAATTTTTTCTCTGGCAGTGAGCAGGTCAGTTGAGGCCTGGACGGTAAGGACGATGTAGCGCAGCCCTTCCGTTTCATTCCGGATATAGTGCTCTGCGGACAGGAGTTGGACTCCATTTTTCATCTGCGCGTAGCCATAGCGTGGTTGGGTGCTATCTGCGAGGCATCCGCTCTCGCGGGCAGCCTCCCAGAACGAGTCCTGAACCCACTGCGGGTTTACACTTGCTTGAATGGCTGGCAGCTTTGCCATTTCTTTGGTCTTGAGACCGACCAACTGATCTGGTGTGAGGTCTGCGAGCTGGTAGAGCTTGTCATTTGCCCAGACCACCGTCCCAGTCTGGTCAATGATGAGCACCCCCACATCAAGAGCATTCAAGAAAAGCCCAAGCGTTGGCTCTTCTGGAAAATGTTCGACCATACGCCCCGTTCTTGGCACATTCCAGCCAAGAGAACAAGCGGAAATACGGGGCCTCGATAGCTCTTCCGGGAGTTGTTCTCACTCGATTGTCATAATCGAGGGTTCGGCCGCTCAGTGCCCAGCGTACCGGCAGGCGGGTTGCACTCGATATGCAGCTCTTTGAGACCACGGATCACGGGGTTAATGGCGTAGCGGAAATCGTTCTTGCCCTCGGCCAGACGTAGGGTGCCCAGCCGGTTCAGGAGAGCCTCAAAGGCGACTTTCCCTTCCAGACGCGCCAACGAAGCGCCGAGACAGAAATGCACCCCCGCGCCAAAGGCCACGCTCATTCTGGCGTTCGGCCGCCGCACGTCAAACCGGTCCGGGTCCGGGAACTGCTCAGCGTCCCGGTTAGCCGCGCCATACATGACCGCCACCCGGGACCCTTTGGGCAGCCGGACGCCGTCCATTCGGGTGTCCTCTTTAACCGTCCGGAACAGGCACTGGACCGGGGATTCAATCCGCATCGCTTCTTCAACGAAGTTGGGAATCAGGGAAGGGTTTGCCGTCACCAGCGCCAGTTGCTCCGGGTGCTGGAGCAGCAGCGCCAGGCCGCTACTCAGCAGATTGATCGTGGTGTCGTTACCCCCCAGCAGGATAATGTCGATCATGCTGATCAACTCTTCGGTCGTCAGCGAGCGACCCCCGAATCTTTCCACCGAGGCCGTTACCATATGAGAGATCAGGTCGTCGCGGGGCGCTGCCCGGCGCGCTTCGATCTGATGAAACAGATAGTGCTGAAACTCCACCGCCAAACGTACGCAGGCCAGCTCCCGCTCGTGGCTGATCATGGTCCCGCCCATGCGCTCGATCCGAGCGTCACACCACCGCTTCACCCTGGGAATATCTTCCTCCGGCAAGCCCATCAACTCGGCAAAAACGTAGAGCGGAAAGGGCTGGGCAAACTGGCTGACAAACTCGATCTCGGTGCTCTCCAGGCAGGCATCAATCAAGCGGTTGGCGATCTCCTGTAAGCGAGGTTCAAGCGTTTTCACGCTCTGGGCCGAGAAGGGCCGGTTGACCACACTCCGATAGCCGGTGTGCTCGGGCGGGTCGGCCTTGCTGAGGACGTTGACGTCCGGCCAGCCCTGGGCCTCGATCTCCCGAATCTCCGGGGTATCGCGGGTGAGCCCCTCCGTGAGACCGTGAACCGAGAACAGCTCCGGATGCATCAGGACATACTCGACATCGCGGAAGCGGGTCATGATGAACATAGTGGTGTCGGGCAGTTGATAGGCACCCCGCCGTCGCAGTTCGGCGAAGACCTCGTAGGGATTTTCCAACACCTCAGGCACGAAGGGGTCTAAATTGGTCTGGTTCGGCATCACTCCTCCCCGAAGGATAAACAATTCGGTTACTGTCGGCCTTGATGCGGGTTCGAGGCTGACGACTCGTGTTCGCTTATACCGATAAAACTATTGAGCTGCCAGATCGTCGAGAACGGAGCACGTCACGTCAGCCAAAGCTCGTCCGGCTCGCCATCTTTCTATGCACCAAGGCCCAAGCACGACGCATATGGCACTGTATCTGATTTTGGTCAGGTGGAGTACTGTTTTCATCAAAACGGCTCTTCCTACGGAGTCTCCATCACCCGAGGCTGTGCAAAAAAATCAGTTTGAGTCACATCCCCATTACTCGGATGAAGCAGCTTGAAGGGCAGGGGGTCATGTCTGTCACATCGTCATCTCGTCCCGGAAGCGTTGACACGGCATAGATATTTTTCTTGACCGATCTAATGCTAACATTTATGTTAGTTAAGTGATTGAGATTCAGGAATACCAGACCGACGATGGCATCAGTCCTTTTACGCGCTGGTTCGATCGTTTGCATGCTCCTGCTGCTCTGAAAGTGCGGACCGCTATTGCCCGAATGGAAGCAGGGAACCTCTCCAATACTAAAAGTATTGGTAGAGGCATTTCGGAATGCCGGATTGATTTCGGGCCAGGCTACCGAGTCTATTTCGGCAGGGTAGGGACGCAGGTAATCCTCCTGCTAGGGGGAGGGACGAAGAAACGACAACGACAAGACATTGCTGCGGCTCAGAAGCTCTGGGCTGCTTATAAAGCGAGTCAGAGAAAGGGTTTATAAGATGGCACTCACTCGTAATTTTAAAGACACGGTCATGGCTCGTGCGCAGCGTGATCCGGAGTTCCGCGAAGGATTGTTGACGGAAGCCATTGAGTGTTTTCTCAGGGGGGATCTTGCGACGGGGAAGATTCTTCTGCGGGACTACATCAATGCGACGATGGGCTTCCAGAAACTCGCCCGTGTGACGGGCAAGAAAGATACGAGCTTAATGCGTATGCTTGGCCCCAAGGGCAATCCAGCCGCCAGCAACCTCTTTGAGCTTGTAGCGGCATTACAGAAACACGAGGGCGTCCGCTTTCAGGTCACTCCGCAGCGTGACGTACTCGGTAGATCCATGTGACTTGCCTTTACGTCCACATCAGGGCGGCAATAGAGCATCGTTCTTCTCCCAATGCGTTTGCAGAGACCGCTGTTACTTCTCGTGAAGAGTGTCCCATCCATTTTGAGAGCATATTGAGCGGCACACTCTCGTTGAGCGCGTAGACGCCATTCTATTCCTGAGTCATGAGCGGGCGAGAGCTACTCCCGGAAAAACGGGGTTCCCCAGGCATCCGCAAACGCCAATTCTTCTACCGACCGCCGCGAGATCGGCCCATGCCCTCGCAAGACGGGATAGCCAATCGGCACGACAGCCGCCGTTCCCCAGGGATCGGGAATCCCCAAGAGTTCGCGAACTGCCGGTTCTTCCATACACAGCAGCGTCGTAAGCACACACCCCAGACCCTCGGCCCGGCAGGCAAGCAGGAGGTTTTCTACCGCCGGGTAGATCGAGCCGCCGCCAACAACGGACTGTCTGTCAAGCTTCGCATCGGTGACGGCAAGCCCTTCCGGGTTAAAACACACGACCAGCAGCACCGGCGTCTCGCCAAAATGTTCCACCAGATAGTTACTGGCGCGGATTGTCCGCTCGGCTTTTCTCCGTTCCTCCTCAGAGGCACCGTCCAACCGCTCCATATACGATTTGAGATAGGGAAGTGTGACCTGCTTATATAATTCGCCGAGACGTTGTTTGCGAGCAGGGTCTTTGACCACAATGATCCGCCAAGCTTGGCGGTTGCCGCCAGTCGGTGCCCAGGTTGCGGCTTCTAGGACCCGGTAGAGCACGTCTTCTGGAATAGGGTCCGGGCGTAGCCGCCGTACGGCCCGTAAGGTCCGCATCGCTTCATAGAGATCGATTGTCGCCATTATATCCTCCGGGTTATGGCAACAATGTCACCGTTTCAGTGAGGCATAAGTCGCTACGATAACCATCAAGACATTTTTCTATCGCTCTCTCAACCACAGGACTCCTAGGTGGTGCCTCCGGTGGCCTCCTACTCCTTTAAGTAGCTATCGTCCTGGCCGGCGTAAAGAATGCCGTGGTTGTGGCCGCTGTGGACCTCTGTTCCCTTTAAGACCGCGGTTTTCCGCCTAAACTCAAATTTCACACCGTCGTTCAGTATTTTTCCAACGTTCTCATATTGCCACGCACTTACCGTCTTTGCGTGCGGACGTGCGGCCACTGTCTCGAACCATGCCCTGACCTTAGGGTGCTCCTGCCACACCCCGTCCGGAATGATCTTCCCGGCATCATGGGAAACGAGGTCCTGGTAGGCGGCTAGGTCCGCATAGCTGATCTCGTCGCCGCACACATAAGCACGGTCTTTGAGCCAATAGGTCTCTAGGAGGTCAAGGGACTCATACAGAATATAGCGCCCTTTCTTTATCTCCGCGGAAAAGTCCTTATCATAGCCGTAGATCATTGGGGCGAAGATCGTCCAGTGGAACGCGCCTCCGCCGAGGCGGAGCGTGTAGGCGTACCATTGCAGAAACTGCTGAATAAGCCCTCTTTGCCGGGTGTCGCGCCCGAACCAGTGGGCGGGACATTCAAACTTCTCGTTCAAGTAGAAGGCAATGGCCGCACTCTCCCAGATTACAAAGTCACCATCCACGAGAATCGGCACCTGCCCCGTCGGGTTGTACTTGTCCCGGAACTCCGGCCGCTCGTTGATATCGGTGGTGATATCGACCAACTCGAGTTCAAAGGGAATGTCGTTCTCCAGCATGAACTGATGCGCTGCGCGGCACGGCTGTGATGCGGGGTGGTGAAGGTAACGCAAGATTGTGCTCATGGTAAGCTCCTCCGTCCTCTGTTGTTGTCGGGGTTCGCCCTCTTGAGAGGCATTGTCGACCCGTAGAGCGGCTTGTCAAGAGGTAAACCCAACACGAGCGCATTTGCACGACGGCATTTCCTCGTTTATTGAAATGACTGATAAGCGAAGTACAATTTCGAGAGAGGAGGGTTCATTCCAATGCCGCTTTACGCAGATTCGCGCTACCCCGTTTCTCCTACGGTTGAAACCCTACATGTCGACGAAATGCAGTCCTATGCTCGCGGCGGTACGTGGGGTACCGCCGCACAGAGAACCGCCATTGCCGCCACTGCGCGTATCGCTCAATGCGAACAGGGCTTACAAGAATCGGTCGACGATGAGAAGCTGGTCGCCCAGGCCAAACTCCCTGACGCGGCAGTGCGATTGGCACGGGCGGTGGCGGTTGATTCGCAAAACATCGATCGCAAGTTTTGCCAGAACATCCAAGCCCAGGGTGTGAGCGAGGGCGCGTATGTTGAAATCGTCTCGCTGGTGTCGCGACTCTCCAATCTTGACGTCTTTGCCCGCGGTCTTGGCATACCACCCCGAAAATTACCGGAGCTCGCCGACGATACGCTCCCCTCTTTCGAACGCCCCGCCGAAGCCGTCGATGAGGGATTCTTTACCGCGAGTGTCCCCAGCGCTCCGGCAGGTGGCGCATTAGCCGAATCGTTATATGGAGAAAGTCCGGCGGGGAATATTTTTCGCGCCGTGAGCCTCGTCCCGGATGAAGCCCGCCGCGTGATTAACCTGGTCAGTCAACAGTATTTCGGAGCTGAGCATTTGCTCAATTTTCACGCCACATCAGACCACGCACTTTCGCGAGCACAGATAGAACTCGTCGCAACCAAGGTTTCGGAACAGAACCTGTGTTTCTACTGAACCACGTGGCATGCCCATCTGCTCCGGGAGAGCGGAAAAGCCCACGATCGAAGCTACGAGTTAGCTGGCGCGATCGATGCACGTATTGACAGCGGGGTGGAACACGGGTGCGAACTCGTGAGATTCGCCGGTGCTTTGATGAAACCCGATACCGCAGAACTGGCGGCCGCACGGGATGCCATTGCCGAGCGATTAGGTCCCGAGGCGGTCACGACGGCGTCGATCATCGGCGGCAACTTCAGCATGCTGGACCGCGTCGCCAATGCGATTGGCATCAGCGTCGATGCGATGGTCGTGCAACCCACCGCGGATTTTCGGGAAGCGCTGGGGATCAACACGTTCCCATCTGCGGTGAATACACTCGGATAAGGCCGTGCATCGTGTGAGGTCGCTGGAAGAAAGGGAAACTGGTGCAGAACCCCGACCATCGGGCCATTGTCCATTATCGGAATGATGGGCTGGAGGATTCCCGTCTTATTCTGACGACTCCCGCTCACATGTAGGCCCACCGGCCCGTCGTGGACACGAGACCTCGTCTATTCAAGCAAGACCAAACATTTTCGCCCTGACGAAAGGAGCAAGGTAATGAAGACAGGCTGTTTATTTGACTTTCGGAATCCGCCCCAATGGGCGCAACCCTACGCCGACCTGTATAACGATACCATCGACGATATGGTTGCCGTTGAAGAGCTCGGCTTTGATACCGCGTGGACGACGGAGCACCATTTTCTTGAGGATGGCTATCTCCCCTCCCAGCTCGCCGTCCTCTCAGCGGTGGCTGCCAGAACACAGCGCATCGGTCTCGGCACCTTCGTCTTACTCCTCCCCCTGCACGACCCCGTTCGTGTCGCCGAAGACGCAGCGGTCGTCGATCTCATTTCGCGAGGCCGGCTCATTCTTGGCCTGGGCCAGGGCTATCGCGTAGGCGAGTTTACAGGCTTTGAAAAGGATCACAAGCGACGAGGCTCAGCGCTGACCGAAGGTGTCGACATCCTCCGCAAGTCGTGGTCTGGGGAAACATTTTCTCATGTTGGGAAGTTTTGGAACTACACCGACATTATGGTCACGCCATCCCCAGCCCAGCCTGGAGGGCCACCCCTGATGGTTGGGGCGCGGAGCGAAAAAGGCATTCAGCGCGTGGCACGCATGGGCTGTCATTTTCTGCCCATTGGCAACACCGAAGACATTGATATTTACCGGACGGCCTGTACCGACCTCGGCCGCGAGCCCGGCCAGGTCCGCATCCTGCGTTCGTGCTATGTGACCGAAAAAGACGACAGCGAGTTAGATAAAGTCTGGCCGCACGTCAACTACCAGGTCGATTATTACGCCAAGTGGATGCATGAAGCCAATGACAAACCAGAAGACCGCACGAATACGTCTGATGGATTCCGTGACCTGAGTAATTTCTTCACCGGCCCACCACAAAAGGTGCTCGATGAGATCAAAGCGTTTGAAGCTGAGTCGGGCATAGATGAACTCGTGCTGTTCTTCCATTTCCCCGGCATGGATCGCGCTGTGTCGCGGGGGTCTATGCAGCGCTTTGCCGCCGACGTCCTCCCCCATCTGGGTTAAACAAGAATATGCCGCGCGTCGGGCGTTCCTTCCGGGGAACCTTGGCGCGCGGCGGCTTGCCCCTGGCGGTCACTCGACGGTTCCGACTTTTATTGATTGGTTCTGCTCAGAACGGCACCGGAACGTCCGGGTCGGAGGTATCAAGCAAGGGAATGGGTGCGTCAGGCGCTAAGTGTTTGTGTGCCGCGACCCAGTCCTTTTGCCACTGCGGGTCTTCGTCGTAACGCGGGTTGTGCCCTGGGCGCATAGCGCGTAACAGAGAGGGACCAACGTTCCAGAGGAGGGTGCCCATCTCTCTCGCGAGTTCGAGCATCGTACCGGGCTGGCCCCACAGACCGTCCTTGCGTAGCGCTTCCCGCATGGCGATGAGGCCGTAGCCGAGCACATGAAAACTGCCGTGCAGAACGCCGATTGCCCGCTTCAGAGAGCGGCCCGAACAGGCCATATAGGTATCATAGGCAACGGTTTTGTGCTCCGTTTCCTCTACCATATGCATCACCCAGAACGAGGAAACCCACGGGCAATTGCCGCCCCACAGCGCCCAGCGTTTTGTGGTCATCCAGCGGGTAAAGCCCGCCGTCATTGTCTCGAACCCGGCGTTGTAGGCGAGCTGGGTCTCCAGACTGCGCGTTTGCAGACGGGCGTAAGACCGCTCCATACGCTGCTCGATTTCGGTCAGCTCGGGATAGCCGTTTTTCTTGATGAGTTCGTTGAGCCGCCGGTGACACGCGTAGTGGCGGGACTCCTGGCCGCAGAACCCTTTGATGTCTTCTCGAAGACGTTCCTCCCGAATAAGCGGCAGCGCTTGCCGGATCGACTTGATCAAATAGGGTTCAAGATACGGCATGGTCAACGAAAGGCCGTTGAACATATGCGATCTGACCACCGAGTTCTTTGCCCACTTGGGGTCGAGATCGTCGGGAAAGTCGAAGTTGAACGCCCTGACAACGATTTCATCAACGGGCTTGGGCTCGTAGCGGTAGTTCGGATTAGGCCCTACTGCTTGGGTCATCACCGGCCTTCCTGTTTCAGTGAGGCATAGGTCGCCGCGATAATCCTCGCCGAGCGCTGATCTCCCAGCGTGCTTTCGCCCATTTTGTTCATCACATAGGCGATCGAAGTGCGGGTATCGGGGTCAACCACGGCAATGGACCCGCCCCAGCCGCCCCAGTAGAAGGCGCCGGGGCTCGGCGTAAACGGAATCCGCGGGTTCATCAAGCCAAAGCCCATGCCGAACAGCATCCACACGTCGAGCACGAGATCCTTACCATTAGTCTGCCGTTGTTGTGCCACTGCTACCGTTTCAGGGGCCATCAGCCGGACGCCGTCAAGCGCGCCGCCCGCAGCCAGTGCCCCATGCACGCGGGCGACGGCCCGTGCATTGCCAATCCCTCCTGCGGCCGGAATCTCCGCCGCACGCCACGCGCGCGTCTGTGGCTCGCGGCCCGTCAACGCGGCAGACCGAAAGGTCCGCGTGGCAATCGAATCCGGATCGCCCGGCATCTGGTCCATGGTCGCCGAAGGAGGAACCATCTCACCCACGCGTCCATCGTGTTGGGTGTCCAGCCCAATGTGAAAATCGACGTTAAGCGGGGTCGCGACCTCCTCGCGAAAGAACGTGCCCAGACTGCGGCCGTCGACCCGGCGCAGGATTTCTCCCTGCAGATAGCCTTGCGTAATGGCGTGGTATCCCGAGGCAGTCCCGGGCTCCCACCAGGGTGCCTGGCGGGCCAACCTGCCGCAGATATCATCCCAGTTGTAGAGTTCCTCGATCTCGACGCGTGAGTCGAAACCCGATAACCCTGCCGAGTGGCTCATCACATGGCGAACCAGGACACTCTCCTTGCCGTTCTGAGCGAACTCCGGCCAGTAGCGCGCAACCGGAGCGTCGAAATCGATCAGACCGCGGTCGGCGAGCATCAACATGCAGACCGCGGCCATGGTTTTGGTGGTGGAGTATACGTTGACGATGGTGTCCTGCTGCCAGGACTCGCCACTCGGCCCTGAGGAGCCCCCCCACAGATCAACGACCACTTCTCCGTCGTGGACGACACACGCGCTGGCGCCCAGCTCCTCGCCCGTCGCAAAGTTCTCCTGAAATGCCTCGTGAACGGCTGCGAACGCGTCCGCACAGTATCCCTGGGGTTCCATCATGGTGTCAATTCTCTCAGTTTTGCCTTCAAGACCCTGAGCGCGTTTTTGTTCGCGTTCCTGATCGCCTCCATGGTCGGTGGCTCGCCACTGATATCGCCGAGTTCCGCCAGCACGACGTGCACGTCGTCGTGCCCGTCAACGCGTTTCATCTCGTCTAACCAACGTCGCACGTTGGGGAAGGGCGCGAAATCGTAGACGTTGGTAAAACCCGGCTGCAACTGTCCGATCTCCACGTATGCGGCAAAGTCGGCCAGCGTGAGTTGTTCGCCCATCAAATAGCGGGATTCCGCCAGCCAACTCGACTCCAAGGCGTGGAGTGCCTTCGTCAGGGTCGCGTGTGCGGCTTGTTGAATGACGTCCGGGATATTCAGATCCTTGCGGATCTTCGGTGCGACCAGTCCGACGGAGGCGTCGCGGACATTGCGGTGGTGGTAATGCAAATACCAGTCTACCTTGGCGCGTAGCCGATAATCCGTCGGATACACGTCTTCCCAGCCGTGCGTATTGCTCAAATAACACATGATGGCGTGCGCCTCGCTGAGCACAAAGCCAGTGTCCGGCTCTTCGATCGTGGGAATCGTCCCGCCGGGATTTTTGGCCAGATAGGCCGGGTTGCGGCTCCCGGTTTCCCCTTTTGAGCCAGGGTTGATCAGGACCATTTCAAACGGCGTCCGCTTATACAGCATCAGCCACATGACCGCGCGCACCGGCTGCGAAAACGGCACGCCATACAAGAGGATAGGTTGCATCGTATTCCTCGTCTATTTCACAATCAGACCGTCAAAATCTCCCTGTTCACGCCACTCGGCGAGCATATCGTAAAAGGCCAGCGCGCCCTTGGGGTATATGGCCTGAAGAAATCCCTGCCCCTCGTTGGTCCCCTCGCCGTTGTAGTAGCCCGGCGTACAGACGTCTTGGTACTTGGTCATCATGTTCGGTCCATTCACGATCTCCACCCACTCCGCCTCAGCTTCGGGGGTCGGCTCGATGGACTTCGCGTTGCGGCGATTGACCAGCGTAATGAGCTGAGCAACGTGCTGGGCCTGATTATCGAGCATATAGGTGAAGTTCGCCGTGAGGCCGGTCTGCGTCAGTCCCATGTGGAAACAGTTCGGAAACCCGCAGCTCAGGAAGCCGTGGAAGGTGCGCATCCCGTCCGTCCAGGCATCGGCGAGCGACACCCCATCCCGGCCGTACATGCCAAATTCGGCCCGCCGGGTGTACGCGGTCCCCACCTCGAAGCCGGTCGCGAAGATCAGACAGTCCACTTCGTACTCCACCCCATCCACCACGACGCCGTGCTCGGTCACGCGATCGACCCCCTGTCCACTGGTATCGACGAGCTTGACGCTCGGCCGATTGAAAGTCGGCAGATATTCATCGTTGAAGGTCGGGCGTTTGCACCACTGGCCGAACCACGGCTTAAGCGCCTCGGCCGTCTCCGGGTCTTGCACGGTCGAGGATATGCGATCACGAATCTCATTCATCTTCTGAAAGTCGGCGATCTCCGCCAAGAGTGCCTTTTCCCGGCCGGAGAGGTCCGAGTCATTCTGGCTCGAGAGCAGATCGCTGAGCTTCTTGAGCGGGCTGGTCCACTTGTCGCGAACCTGATCGTCCTCAAGCTGCACTCCGTCCAAGAGCGCGGTGAAGTTGCGGTTCCGATACGTCTGCCAGCCGGGCTTGAGCGTCTTCGCCCATTCCGGGTTGGTGGGGGTGTTGTTGCGTTCGTCCACCGAGGACGGCGTACGCTGGAAGACGTAGAGCTGCTGTGCATGCTCGCCCAGATGGGGGATGCACTGAATCGCAGTCGCCCCAGTGCCAATAATCCCGACCTGTTTGTCGTGGAGTTTGTGTAAGCCCCCGGTGGTATCACCACCCGTGTAGCCATAGTCCCAGCGACTGGTATGGAAGGTATGGCCCTTGAAATTTTCGATCCCAGGGATCCCAGGCAACTTGGGCTTGTTCAGCGGCCCACTCGACATGATGATAAAGCGCGTCTTGAATTCGTCGTCACGATCAGTAGTGACAATCCAACGTCCGGCTTCCTCATCCCAGCGGGCCTCTTTGACTTTGGTCTGGAAACAGGCGCGTTCGTACAAATTGTAGTGTTTCCCGATCCGCTGCGCGTGGGCAAATATCTCCGGCGCGAAAGAGTAGCGTTCTTTTGGGATGTAATTGAGCTCTTCGAGCAGGGGCAGGTAGAGATAGCCTTCGATATCACACTGCGCGCCGGGATAGCGGTTCCAGTACCAGGTGCCGCCAAAATCCCCGGCCTTCTCGACGATGCGAAAATTGGTAATCCCGGCCTCTTGTAGCCGCACCGCAGCCAACATGCCCCCAAAGCCGCCGCCGACGACCAGGACCTCGATATCTTCTTGCAGCGCGGGGCGGGTGAAGCCCGGCTCGACATAATGGTCTTCGTTATAATGCGCGAACTGGCCGGTAATTTCCTGGTATTGGCTGTTCGCGTCCGTGCGCAGACGTTTCGTGCGCTCGGCAGCATACTTCTCGCGCAGGGCGCCGGGATCAAAACCCAGTTCGTCGGCAGTCGGGATACGGCTTGGTTCAGTTTGGGCTGTGGTTTGACTCATTCTCGCAGTCCTCCTTCTTCAATCTCAGCTCTTCATTCAAACGCTACGAGGTAACATATCCTTTGGAAACAAAGAAGTCTTGATGGGGTCGAGCTTCATCAGCCCGATCTCGCTTTCATCATTTCTCACGCCGCCAATCCGACCCTAAGGCGACGCGGCGGACGGCATCGGTGTCGGTCGGTTGATGCCCAACCTGATATGGGGGTGCTGGCGCTTCGACGACCCGATTCGAGAGTCGCCCCAAACCGGAAACCTCAACCTCGACGAGATCCCCAACATTCATTGGGCGTGAGTTTCTGGGTGTGCCCGACATAATCACATCTCCAGGCAGGAGCGTGATATAGCGACACAGATCGGCCAGGATATAGTCGATCGGAAAGATCATCTCACTCAGAGCGCCTTCCTGTACGACCGTGTCATTGAGGTAGGTCCGGAGCGTGGCCTGGCGAATGTCCACCCCACTCACGACGCCTGGGCCAATCGGGCAAAAGCCGTCCATCCCTTTGACGCGCAGCATCGAGCCCGCATCCGTATCGCGAAAGTCCTGGCTCCCCACGTCATTACCGGGCGCAAAGCCCGCGATATACTCCCACACCTCAGCGCGGCCCACGTTGCGCATCGGTTTCCCAATAATCACCGCCACCTCCCCTTCGTAGTTGAGATACTTCGTGTCGTGCGGACGCACGAGGGAGCCCCGGTGGCTGTTCAGCGCCGTTGTCGGCTTCTGGAAATACGTGGGCGTTTCAATCGGTGGGACGCGGAACTCGGCCCGGCGCGATTCATAATTCAGGTGAATACACAGGATCTTGCTTGGTTCGCACGGCGGCAGATAGGCGGCCTCGGCCTCATGAATCGCCCGGCCATCGCCCAGCAGCAGCCCGTCGCCGTCCGGTTTGACCCATTTGGGCTGGCCTTCGTGCAAAATCCGACGCCATTCTGTCCGCGGTCCATCCAGGACACTCATACCGATCCTCCCTTATGCACTTCGGCTCTTCGTTCACACATTAAGCAGATGATATATCCTTTGGAGACAAAGAAGTCTTGGCGGTGTTGAGCTTTGTTCATCCGACTTTACCCTCATCAAATCAATAGACCCATTCGGTGTCTGCCGGATTGTTGTCCACTGAGAGTACGGGTAATGTGGCGGGGGGAATACCGGTCATTCCCCGTTTTTGCTGCCCGGTCTATTTGAATTGGACCCAGCAATGTGGCTGTCGTAACACAAAGGAGAAATCTCATGCCAACCGACGTTCGCGGTCTTGATATCACGGTGACGAATGCCGAGGCTCTGACCGAGTACGACAAGGTGCTCACGGACCTCTGGAATTATCGTCTCGTCGCGCCGAAAAATCTGAAGCGCGTCCTCGAACTCGACCCGGATTTTCCAATGGCCCACGTGGTCCGGGGCTATATTATGTCCATGCTTGAGACGGTCGCGGTCCGCCCGAAAATGCTGGCCAGCGCGTCACACGCCCGCGAACATCTTGCGGACGACGCCCGCCGCGAACGTCTGCACTGTGACGCCCTGGAAGGGTTGGCCACCGGCAATCTCGAACGGGCCTGTGCGGCCTGGGAGGCCATATTGGCCGACTATCCTCACGACCTGCTGGCGCTCAAAATGCACCACCATTCGACTTTCTGGACCGGTCGGAGTTATGTCATTCGCAATACCGTCGCCGGCGTGTTCGACCTGTGGGACGAGTCGATCCCCGGTTACAGCTTCGTCCTCGGCATGTTGGCCTTCGCGCTTGAAGAATGCGGCGATTATGCGCAAGCCGAAACCTTTGGTCGCCGGTCCATTGACCTGAACCCGGATGACCTGTGGGCGATCCACTCGGTCGCCCACGTAATGGAGATGCAGGGCCGTCTGGACGAAGGGATTGCGCTGATCGATCGGCCGGTCGAGCAATGGGCGGATCGAAACCCGTTTCAAGGCCATAATTGGTGGCACCTGGCCTTATTCGCGCTTGAGCGGGGGGACTATGATTTTACCCTGGACGTCTATGACAATCGGATACTGACCGCGAACACGGAATTCTTCCTGGATGTCCAAAACGGCGCTTCGCTGCTCAAGCGCCTGGAATTGCTGGGGGTTGATGTGGGTGATCGCTGGGAGCCCTTGGCGGAGTACGCGCGGAAGCGGGTCGATGATCATGTGCTGGCTTTTACCGATCTGCATAGTTTGATGGCGCTGGCATCCGCGGACGACCAGGAGACCGCGCGGACGTATATCAATGCACTCGAATCGTTTGCACCTACCCCAGACAATTATGCTGCTTCGCTGATGGCGGATGTGGTGGTGCCGATGTGTGAAGGAGTACTGGCGTTTGAAAACGGGGAGTATGCGCGGGCGGTCGATGTCTTGTGGCCGCTGCGCGACCGTTGGTTTGGGATCGGAGGGTCTCATGCGCAGCGCGATATTTTTACACAGATTCTCATCGAGGCCGCCATCCGCGCCGAACGCTACGAGCAGGCACGGGCGCTGCTGGCGCAGCGGGCGTTGTTGAGACCGAGCAGTCTTGGGAGCTGGCAAAAGTACGCAACCGTGTTACAGGCGTGCGGTGACGACTCGCGTGCGGAACACGCGCGGCAAAGAGCTGCCCACTTGCACTTGTAGGGAGGATTTCGGCAATGCATTACACGCTGACTGAGTCGCAGCTTGCGTTACGGGCACGGGCGCGCGAATTGGCCCAGGACGTGATCGCACCGCGTGCTGCGGAGGTCGATCGCAGCGAACAATACCCCTGGGAGAATGTCCGTGCGTTGCATGAAGCTGGATTCTTTGGCATGACCGTCCCGCCGGAGTTCGGTGGGACAGGACTGAGCTATCTCGATGTGGTGCTCGTCATCGAAGAGATGGCAAAAGTGTGCGGGGTGACCGGACGCATTGCGGTCGAAGCGAATATGGGGGCGCTTTCCGCCATCATGCACTACGGCACGCCGGCACAAAAAGATCTCGCCGCCGCTCTTGTCCTGGCCGGGGATAAGCCCGCCATCTGTATTACCGAGCCTCAGGCCGGCAGCGCCGCCTCGGAGATGACCACGCGAGCCGATAAACACGGCGATACGTATGTGCTGAACGGCATGAAGCACTGGATTACCGGGGGCGGTGTTTCGCAACTCCATCTGATCTTCGCCCGCGTGTTTGACGGACAGGGGACAGAGCAGGGCATCGGTGGATTTATTGCCGTTCGCGACCAGGATCGTGGGTTGCGCATCGGTCAACGGGAGCCCACGATGGGCTTGCGGGGTATTCCTGAGGCCGAAGTATATTTCGAAGATCTCGAACTGCCCGCCGACCGCGTGTTAACACCGCCGGGCGGCTTCAGGCGCGGCTTTGCCGAATTAATGAACGCTTACAACACCCAACGGGTTGGCGCGGGCACGGTTGCTTTGGGGCTGGCAACCGGAGCCTATGAAGGAGCAAAACAATACGCTTTGGATCGGGAACAGTTTGGTCGGCCGATTGCCGAGTTTCAGGGCTTGCAGTGGATGCTGGCCGATATGTCGACGCAGATCGAAGCGGCGCGGCTCATGATCCACAGCGCGGCCCGTTCGCGCGGCTCCCACGACAGCCCGTTCCCGGACCCGAATGCGGCCGCGCAAGCAAAGTTGTTTGCCTCGGAAATGGCCATTAAGGTCACAAATGACGCCTTACAGGTGTTTGGAGCCAAAGGCTATTCGCGCAATACACCGGCTGAACGCATGGTGCGTGACGCTCGCATGTTCACGATTGGGGGCGGTACGGCCCAGATCCTGCGCACGGTCATCGCATCGCGGATTTTAGACCGCCGCTTGCCGCAGACCCGTGACGGGTACGCGCGGCTGGCTCGTCAGGCCCAAGAACGGTAGGGCTCTGTACGGGGTTTCCCTGCGCTCGGGGCGAACGAAGAAGGTCAGGGCGGGACAGTCCAAACCCGTTCGTACCGGGCCGGTCGAAGCAGGACGATCGGGACGGGAGTTTCTCTATCTTAACGGACGGAGCAGCGCCGGGATTTATTTAAACTCGACCAGGACTTCTCGATACGGCGTGGTTCCGGCGTTGCGTGCCTTATGACGTGCCGGGACGCGCATCCCCTTGCCCGGCCCGGATACAACCTCGATTTCGCCATCCTCCACTTTCAGCGAAAAGATTGCGCCCGTCGGCACCTCCATTGTGCCCAAGTCCTCCTCGTTCTCGTCGGTCACCTGTAGGGGCGCGCCCGAGATCGCGTACCACATATAGCTGTGCTCGTGCGTGTGCACGGGCGTTTCCTCGCCCGGAGCGAGCTCGAAGTTCCAAACGATCACCTTGTCGTTCTCGAAGACCTTTTCGGACCCGACATCTGCCATTACATGCCCTCCTACATTAAATGATTTTCTTACCCGAACACGGAAATTTCCGCACGTCAAGCGAGAGTCATAAGTTGACCATACGTCACGAGAGACCGCCGGCTCTCTGATACTTATGAGGCAGTGCTCTCCTTGAGCATATACTCCTCGTGAAAAGGATTATCGATGAGGATGCGCCACGTCCCATCGGGCTGACGGCGGGCCACATTCGCATCTCGGCCGGACAGAGTCTGCTCCTGACCATCAGGTCCTGTGACCTGCATGGTCCACTGGCAGCAGTACAACGCGATGTCGCCAGCTTCCACCACATGCTTCATCTCAATCTTGAGTCGGGGCCTCAGACTCGTAAAATCGCGGAGCTTCTCACGCAAAGACTCCCCGACTCCACGCACCACGGGTTGTCCCGGCTGGGAGACAAAGACTTGGTCCGGCTCGTAGAGGGTCAGCATGGCCTCAACATCACCCTCATTCATGGCCTTCACAAACAGATGATCGATTTCTTCGGGCGTACGTGCCTGCATAGCATCTCCTTTGCGGCCAATAGTATCCGTTCAAAGCTGAAATTCTGCTCATCCGAACTGTAGGGCCGTCATGAACGAATGGCAATCATGAAATTGCCGTGACTGCTCAGCCGGTTGTTTCTCTCGGCATTTTTTGGAACCATGCTCACCGGAGCAAATACATCCACTTGCTCCGCGACTCTCTATACATCTTGAGGACCAGACCTATGAGCGAAATCACCTTGTATACCGCCCCGACCGCGAACGGGTGGAAAGCCTCTATTGCCCTTGAAGAACTCGGCATCGATTACGACGTGGAGTATCTCCACTTCAACAAAAATGAACAGAAGACCCCGGAGTTTCTCAAACTCAATCCGAATGGACGTATTCCCGTCATCGTTGACCATGACCATGACGACTTCGTACTGGCCGAATCGGGAGCGATCTTGCTCTACCTTGCAGAGCGGAGCGGCAAGCTCTGGCCGACCGATCCCCAGCTGCGTCACCAGGCCATGCAGTGGCTCATGTTCCAGATGAGCGCGATCGGCCCGATGCTCGGGCAGGCCATGTTTTTTCAGCGCATCGCGGCACCCAAAGGCATTGTCGACGAATATGCGATCGAGCGCTACGTCACGGAATCGAAACGTCTGCTATGCGTCTTGAATGACGCGCTCCGTGACCAGGAGTATCTCTGCGGCGAATATTCGATGGTCGATATCGCCACTTTCCCGTGGGCGCGCGCGTATCAGTGGGCCAACGTCGATGTCTCGGACCTCACCCACCTGACCGCCTGGCTCGCACGCGTCGAAGCCCGCGAGGCCGTACAGCGCGGCCTGTGCGTCCCTGCGGGCAAGCCACGCTTCGACTACAGCGACGACGAACTGAAAGCCGCGGCCCAACGTAACGCCGAACTGTACGACGCCTGAGCCAGGGTGTGCAGCCTCAAAAAATTGTTGTACCGGAACCTGCCATGCCGACCGCGCGGGTCCCCGAGGCTACGTCGGCTGTGGATACCGGCCGGTCACCTCTTTATACCCATACAGGTGCGTTGGCGTGACGTGTACGATCAACTCTCCTGACCCGCTGTTGATTTGCCCATAGGTCTCGGCTAACGCCTGTCCCATATAGCGCCCGCCAATCCGTGCCGCCCAATAGCGCACCTGGTCTGCATCATCGGACATGACGGCCGTGCCTGAGAGTTCGACATACGCGAACGGTGTCACCTCATCATCGACACATACGCTGACCCTGGGCTCGTGGCGTATATTGCGTGCCTTGATAGAGTCACGCCCGGTCATAAAGACCAGGGTCTCTCCCTCAAGATCATACCATACCGGCACGACCAGGGGCCGGCCGTCTTTCCGCACGGTAGCCAGCTTGCCGGTCCGCACCGGACTGAGTAAGAAACTCCGGCATTCTTCAGGAGTCATGCGTTCCATCCCTGCTCCTCCCTCTGAATTAACGGGCTGGGTTCCTCAGAGAGCGCCAGCCGTCTGCGAGTCTCTCACAGCCAAGGTTTCGCGCGCAAGCCCGGACCGTGAGTGCCGACGAGTCTGCCGCCACCAGGTTTCCGCCCGACTTCTTTTCCCTGCCGTGCTGGTCTGGTATGCAGGGGGTGAGGAAAGGAGGGCGCGCTACGGCCCCCGTCGCATACGGGACGATGATGACGTAGTCATGCCATTCTTTAGTCAGGGAAATCAGAAAGGAGTCACACCATGACAACAGCGATATCGCAATCACACCAGAACGATCTACCTCTCTTACCGGGCCGTCTTGGCAATCCGGACCAGGTCATGAAGACCGACCCGCGCACGGATCCTCGCTTGGTCGACGCCTGTGGGCCCTTTAAGCTCGATGTGGCCCTGCCGCCCATACCGGTCAACGCGGACTCGCCCCTGCCGGAAAAGCTCGACTTCTGTGCGGGAAGTGAGGCTGGCATGGCAACGGTGTTTGCCGCCCTGTGCGCTGACCTGCCGGCGATGCCGAATATTGAGCGGCGGACCGAGGTCATCAAGGGCGTGGATGGCAACGACATCAATCTGTACATTCATACGCCCCAGAATGCGTCCGGCCCGCTGCCCTGTGTATATCATATGCACGGCGGTGGCATGGTTATCCTGACAGCCGATGATCCATCGTATCGACGCTGGCGTGATGAGCTTGCGGCCGTAGGTATGGTCGCCGTTGGTGTGGAATTCCGGAATGGCGCGGGTAAGCTGGGTAACCATCCGTTTCCGGCCGGTCTCAACGACTGCACGAGCGGGCTGCAATGGGTGTTTGACAACAAGGCCAGCCTGGGGGTCTCGAAGATCATTGCGTCGGGTGAGTCTGGCGGAGGGAATCTCGCTCTGGCCACGTGTTTGCAGGCCAAGCAGGACGGACGCCTTGAACAAATTGCCGGCGTCTACGCCTTGTGCCCGTACATTTATGGTGGGTGGGCACAGCCGAACACGGAACTGCGCTCTCTGTACGAGAACGACAACTACCTGATCAACTGTCGCCAGATGGAGGTGCTGGCAAGCGTTTACGACCCTGAAGGCAAAAACGCGAAAAATCCGCTGTGTTGGCCGTACTGGGCAACCGGGGAAGACCTCCAGGGGTTACCCCCGCACGTCATCTCGGTCAACGAATTAGACCCCCTGCGGGATGAGGGGCTCGTCCATTATCAGCGGCTCATGGCAGCGGGGGTGCCGGTATACAGCCGGACCGTCAACGGGACCTGCCACGCCGCCGACGTCCTTTTCCCCAAAGCGATCCCGGACGTATATGCGGCCACCGTCCGCGATATCAAAGGATTTGCAGATTCGCTGTAGATTTGGCGTAGAAGGCCCAGTGTTATGGAACATGCTGTGGCCTTCCATCCGCGAGCCTGCGCATGGCTAGCTCGCGAGGCGCTGTTGTTGCATAAGGTCCTCGGTCGAAATGGGAGCGATCACGTTCCCGTTCGCGTCGAGGATGTCGAAGAGCCGGCCATCGGGGGCGTACATATTGAAGAGCAGGAGCGAGCCCGCCGGGCCCGCATACTCCATATGAACGTCCCCAGCCGGTTTGTGTGCGTAATCACCGGCAAGACGGACCTTGTGCTCGATCTCCTTGCCCTGCTCGATCTCGATGACGTGGTGTTCCCCCTGCAGCACGGTCGTCGTTGTGTCGACCAGATGCCGATGAAAGTGGCAATAGGAATTGGGCTCCCAGCGAAACAGGATGTCGATGTGACCGTCCGGCCGCGCCGTGAGGACGGAGGCCCAGTAGTCGATGGGATAGTCGAACCTGTTGTCCCCTGTGAAATGGATCCAGTCGAGACTGTTCGTGTCAAAAAGCTTCATTCCGTATCTCCAGTGTCAGCGTTGATGCCAACCTCCCGTACCGGAAGCGGCAGCCGATGTCAAATGATACTGTGATACTGATAGTGATATCCCGCAGGTCGGTTAGTGGAACGTCATCCGACACCGAGAGGTGAGTTGTCCTCTCGTCCATTTCCTGCTCTAAAGGCTCGACAGTGTGAACACCGAGGAGGAAGACCGCATGGCAGACTATATCGACATCGAGCAGGCCAAAACCCTGGACGGATTACGAATTGTTGCCCCTCCGGGCCGCCCCAACCCGTGGGCCGAGGGGCTCAAAGGCATGTGTCACGTTAAGAACCTGCCGTTTACGCTGGTCGGCAAAGCGGCCGGGCACGATGCCGCCTTGCAGGACTGGACCCGTCAGAGCAGCGCGCCCGTCGCCGTCTGGAATGAGGAACGGCCGCGCACCACCTGGAATGAACAACTCTATCTGGTCGAGCGGCTCGCCCCGCAGCCATCGCTCGTGCCGGACGATGAGACCGATCGCATTCTCATGTTCGGGCTGTGTAACGAGTTGTGCGGGGAGACCGGTTTTGGCTGGTCCCGCCGTATCATGATCGTCCATGGACTCTTGTCCAACCCTGAAGTGGGCGAGCAGGGCAAAGCGACGGCGTCCTACCTGGGCGGCAAGTACGGCTATAGCCCGGCCACCGCCGAAGCCGCTCCTCAGCACGTCGCCCAGATCCTGCGGACCCTGAGTGCCCGCTTAGCCGAACAACAGGCCCAAGGTCGTCAATATCTGATCGGGGACACACTGTCCGCGTTGGACATTTATTGGTCCACATTCGCCGTACTCGTCGAGCCCCTGCCGCTCGATCTGTGTCCGATGGATGCGGCCTTCCGGGCCTCGTTCGTGAATGCCGACCCCGTGGTGGCCGAGGCGCTGTCTCCCCAATTATTGGAGCACCGCGACCGGATTTACCGCGACCATTTACGGCTGCCGATGGACTTTTAATACTCTGTCAGGTTATTGCGCCGTCACACGAGTATCACTTAGTGTGATTCCGAATCAGGCCGCCTGCCAGACCTGCAAAGAAGAAAAACATGGAGTCATTTTTTCGGTTGATCATCCGTTTTCGATGGCTGGTCATCATACTGGCCCTCGCCAGTACGGTTCTGGCCGCACTCCCCCTGCAAAACCTGCGCTTTGAGGGCGATGTCGAGGCAAATTTCCCAGCCAACGATCCGGTCATCAACTATAACAAGATGGTCGAGGAACGCTTCGGCGTACGCGATCTCATCATGGTCGGTGTCTTCAACGACAATCCCGGTGAAAACGGCGTCTTCAACCCGCGCACCCTGGGCATTGTCAAAGAGTTCTCGGAAAAAATCGCCCTGCTGCCGGGCATCAAGGCGGTCCGCGACGAAGATGTGGCCAGTGTCGCGACCATGGACAATATCACCGGCACGGCCGACGGCATGAATGTCGATCCGTTCATGGAAACCGTGCCCCACACCCCATCCGCTCTGGCTAGCCTCAAACGCAGCCTGTTCGCCAACAGCATGTTCGTCAATTGGGTCGTGTCACAGGACGGCACCGGGCTGCTGATTATGGCCAAGATGGAGCCGGGGGAGGGCACGCAGGAAAGCTCGGCCCAACGGATAGCGGTGTATACCACGATCCGCGACATGGTTCAGGAAAAAGAAGCGGCCGGTGTGCCTGAATCCTTCCACGTGGCCGGCCGCGGTGCGCTTGAGGTCAACTTTGAACGCGAGGGCCGGCGCGACATGCAGACCTTCCTGCCCCTGATCCTGGTGGTGATTGTCACCACCCTGTACTGTACCTATCGCAGCCTGCGCGGCGTCCTGCTGCCCCTGGCCGTCGTGGTCGCCGCGGTGATCTGGACCCTGGGCATCCTGGCCGCCACCGGCCTCCCGATGTTCTTCGTCACCTCAATGATGCCGGTCGTGCTGATGGCGATCGGGGTTGCCGACGGCATTCATATTCTGAGCCGCTATTACGACGAACTGTTGGAACACCCGGACACGTCCTCGTCCGCGGCCGTGCTCGCCGCCATGCGCGAGATGTGGCAACCCGTCGTTTTGACCTCCCTGACCACCGCCGCCGGCTTCTTATCTTTTCTTACCTCGGCCATGGTCCCGGTCCGCTATTTTGGCGTCTTTACCGGGGTCGGCATCCTGGCCGCCATGGTCTTCTCGCTGACCCTGCTGCCGGCCCTGCTGAGTCTGCTGCCGCCGACCGTCAGCCGTGGCCTGCGCAGGCAGATGAGCCGCAGCGGCGACCTGGCCGCCACCGGCTGGGCGGCCAGCCTGCTGTCCCGCCTGGGGCGGGGCGTGGCCCGGCGTCCGGCGGCGGTGTGGGTCCCGACGGCACTCGTCGTCGGGCTGTGCCTGTTCGGCGCCCAGCACATCATGGTTGATGCGTCGGTCATTCGCATGTTTGACGCGCGCCACGAACTGCGCGTCGGCGACACCATCTTGCGCGAAAAATTTCAGGGCACCGTGCCCATCTATGTGGCCATCGAGGGCCAGCAGGCGGACCGCCTCAAAGACCCGCAGCTGCTGGCCCAGCTCGACCGCCTCCAAGCCACGGTCGAGCAAGACCCCCAGGTTGGCGGCTCGCTGTCGCTGGCGGAATACATCAAACGCATGAACCGGGTCATGAACGAGGACCGCACAGAGATGGAAGTCGTCCCCAGCTCGCGGGACCTGGTCGCCCAGTATCTGCTGCTGTATTCGTTCTCCGGCGATCCCGACGACTTTGATGAAATCGTCGACTATGACTACCAGCACGCCAACGTCACGGTGTATCTGCGGTCGGATAGAACCCGGGATGTCGAACGGGTGGTCGAGACGATCCGAGACTTTGCCATCCAGGAATTCGGCCATAATGGAGACACCGACGCCGCAGCCCACGACGCGCCGATGGTCCGTTTTGGTCGCTGGCTGGCCGGTATTCAACCCACCGTTCTTGGCTGGGAAACCAACAGCGGTTTTCGGATCGGCATTGCCGGCAACGGCTACCTGTTGAACCGGATGAACGAATTGGTCGTGTCCGGCCAGCTGTCGAGTCTGGTCACCTCGCTGGGCGCGGTCTTTGTGCTGACCGCCCTAATGTTCCGCTCGTGGGTCGCGGGCCTGATCAACGTCATTCCGATCAGCCTGGTCATGGTGTTCAGCTTTGGTCTGCTGGGGCTGCTCAACATCCCGCTGGAGGTCGGCAAATCGCTGACCGCGTCCATGGTCATTGGCATCGGCATTGATTATACGATCCACTTTCTCAACAAGTATCGGGTCAAGGTCCGGGACGGTCTGACCGACCCGGTAGACATCACGGCCGCAACCATGGCCACCTCGGGCAAAGCCATCTTTTTTAATGCCGTGGTCGTCATCGGCGGCTTCCTGGTCTTTCTGACTTCGAGCTTCCGCCCCAACTTCTACCTCGGCGCCATGCTGTCGCTCAATATGGGAGCGTGTTTGCTCGTCTCAATGACGGTTCTGCCGGCAATCCTGAACAGGTTCCAACCCCGATTTGTGTACGGCGAAAAGGTCGTTGTGAAGAGCTAGAGCAGTTCCGGATCGAATGACATAGTCACAGTCTGCTGAACGGGGAGTCTGATCAAGCCACGGCCCGAAGGCCAGATAAAACAAGAATTGTATAATTCTCCAGACAAGCAGAACGATCCACACGAGCAGGAAAAGACCAATCGGTATCCCCACGACCGCAATAAGGTCAATGGGGTCAATGCGTCCCGAGAACGTAAGAGCAACCAGAATCACAAGGGTAAAAACGATGCCACTAGTCCGGCTTGTATCACTGGCATCACACGGATTAGAAGCTGTTCGTTAATCTTCACGGGGCCTACATGTACTGCAGAAGACCGGAGCGGTCCACGTCAACACAATGGGCTGAAGTTTGACAGAAAAGACGCTATCAGTCGGCGCGGACGTTCATGGTTCGTGACAACGGTGCAGCGCAGGAGGATACTGGCATGATGACTTCTATGCTCACGGCCCTCCGGATAGTGGGCCACGTGGGGGTGTTCCTGCTGGCGGTGGTGGTCTTCTACCTGGGGCTGGGGGTGGGGCTGGCGTTCAATCCGCTGTTGGGCATGCTGCTGTGGGCGGTCGCCGGGGCGATTGGTGTGCTGAACTTGAAGTGGATATTCACTAGGAACTCTTCATAAGAGCGGAGGAGCCAGCCCGCGCAAGTTTAACAGATAACACCTTATCTGACGCAGTTCCGGCCGTTTTGAAACAGGCGTGTAAAGTAAAACGGATGATTCTGAATAAATCGCGGCTACTCGACCGAGTAGCCGAACAATCCTCAACGAGCTGTTACTCTTCAAAATCTTGTCCTGTCCTCATCCGGCGCCGGGTGCCCTAAGCCGAGGAAAGTTTATCTTACTTGGTGTGGTGGGCGCAGCGTTACGCCGCTTTTGGGGCGACTTTCTAGATCGCCGGCACGCCAAAGAGGGTGGCATGGAAGACCGTGAGCAGGACGGCGGCGACGAGACCCGTGACGATGGCTGCCCCGTCCATCGCGAGGCGCGGCGCCTTGTCGGTCGATGGTCGCTTGCCGCGTACCTCGACGCTGACGAGGTCGAATACCGCAAAGCCCGCGAAACTGCCGAACAGCATGACCGAGCGGAGGTCACCGTTGGAGAGTAGGTGGGCGGTTGCCCACAGCAGTACCCCGAGCAGCATCGGATGCCTGAGCACGGCGCGTATATGAGTTGGCATGTTGGCCGCCACGAACAGCACAAGCGCGACGGGCACCGTGACCATCGCCACTTGGCGGCCCCAGGCTGGGGGCGCGTACAACGGTTCGAAGGGCGCACAGGCGAACCCATATACCACGAGTACCAGACCTGCCAACGCGACGAGCGAAAACAGGCCGCGGTAGGGTTTTAGGCCGAGGCGGGCGATCAGCGCGGCGCGCAGGGGCACGACGCTCGGTATCAAGTGGACCCCGATAAACAGAACAAGGCCGACGACAAGAAGGGTCATCTCAGGATACTCCTACCGGACCAGTACACCATACCGCCGCGAATTCGTATCGACAAGGCGCACAGCGCTCACCCACGTTTGCGGGTCTCGTCTTCGGCGGCGGCCGCTGCCTGCGCTTCCGCCCTGGCTCTGGCCCGGTCGTACAGTTCTTCGCGGGGCAGGTTGTCGGCGGCCCTGAATCCGCTCGAAGCGGCGCGAATGTCCGCAATGACCTCGCGCAACCTCCTCCGCCAGCGTTCGACCTCTGTTTCCCCACCTTGCAATGTGGACGTGGGGTCTCCTCTCGATCCGCTCACCAGGCCTCTCAGGTAGTTCCGCACCAGGGCCGACACCGAAGTGTCCAACTCCGCCGCCCGGATACGGGCGAGCCGATGGGTTTCTTCGTCAACGGACACGGTGATGTTCTTCATGGGCACAGCCTCACAATTTCTGTGCAACACAGCATGGGGTCTCGGTGACTAATGGGCAACACCCACGGCCTCTGTGACCTCGAAAATGATCTCGCCCAACAACCTCTCGGTCTCTTGCTCCAGTGCCAAAATATCCGCCCGGATTTCCGCCAGCGCGGGCAGGGGCTGTATCGTGGCTTCACAGATCGAGTTCACGCAGGAGTTCTTCTACACTCATTTTGTGGTGCTGGGCGATGTTTTTCAGGAGGCTCGACAAGGTCTTCACCCTGATTGGATTGTGCTGAGGAATCACTTCATGGTGTTCACCGTTGACCTGCGTTGTCATGCGCACGTGGGAACCCCGTTGCCGTGTGGCCTCGTAGCCCAGACGGCGAAGCGACTTTTGCAGGGCCGCACCGGTGACGTTGCGGGGCAACTTCATGCCACCAGAAGCTCGTCGCGTACGAAATGGAGGCGAATCACCTTGGGCCGTGGCATGGTGTCGTCGAAATAGCAGTCAACGGCTTCCTTGACATTACGGCGGATTTCTTCGAGTGAGTCGCCCTGGGTGTGTATTCCATATCCCAGCGCGCTGGCACAATATCCGCCGTCCAACTCGTCTTCGGTGATTTCAAAGATGATTTCGGTCGCAGACATGCTCGTTCCTTTCGCGGTTGGTCGCTCGGGCGACCTGCAGCTGCTTGGAAAAGTTCTCGGCTGAGGATATCAGGCGCGAACCAAGAGCGGAACTCCAAAAGCGCAGGACGCAACGCCAGGCGTGTAACGAGAGGCAGCGGTAATGAGGCGCTTTTAATGGCGTTATCAGAAGTTTAACAGATAGGATGTTATCGGATATAAAACGGCCATTTTGAAACAGGCGTGTCAAGCAAAACGGATGATTCTGAATAAACCGTGCGGCTGTCTTACGTGGGTGACGTTTTAGGAAAAACCCATCACGTCGTGGTAGTAATTCCAATAGCCACGCAGAGCCGTCTCGGTTATGAGGTTTTCCTGGTCCTCTGTCCCGATACCACCCAATTCGATCATTGAGCATTCGCCCTGTTCTCTTCCAATCGCCTGCTGTACCAACTCCGTGGCGTAGCCGTCTTCCATTGAGACATAGCCGGCCGGTCCGGCTAAATTGGCCTGTTTGATACGGATGCGCTGCATCTCCTCGTCATCATCCTTAAAACCAAAGAAGGTAAACACGAGCTCAAACCGGTCCGGTCCCTTGGGCAAAATTTGTCGGGTGGCAAGGGTGTTTTGAATCTGCTGGACAACCAGGCTCGGGAAGATCGTCTGGATTTGGACATTCAAGTCGGTATCAAATTCCTGACGCGAGGCGAGCAGAGAAGAATCGGCCAGGGCATAGTCTTTTTGATAGCTATGCATATTCTTGCCTTTATACGCCGCGGTCTCCTCTTGCTCTGTCTTCCGGTAGGCGCGCACTATGCTGTGTCGGCCGGTCTCATCCATGGTGATGCCTCCGCCTTGGGAGGAACGGTACAGGCCAAAAGTGGTCAGGAAGAGATGAAGCAGACTGGCATGATAGGGATCTTTCACATTCTCTGAATAGAGTTTCCAGTTGGCATGGGTGAATTGCCGGGTATAGCCCAGGACTTGCACGGGCCGACTGAAAACCCGGTCGAGCCACGGACGCATGGCCGGACCGAGATAGTCGAAGAGAGGCTCGACCTCAGCAGAGAACGACGCGAAGACCAGACCTTTGTAGGTATCGACCTGGAGTTTCTGGAGTGAATGCTGTGCCGGATCAAAGTCGGCCGGGTAGCCGCCCTGTTGATTAATCCCCTTACGGAACGGCACCCCAATCAGGTCGCCTTTCTGGTTATAACTCCACTGATGGTAAATGCAGGTATGGCTGGCCTTATTGCCACGAGACTCGCGGCAGACCATGGCTCCCCGATGCGCGCAGCGATTGACAAAGGCGTGCAGAGCGCCCTCTTTGTCACGCGATACCACAATCGGCGTGTCGCCAACGAACGTGGACTTGAAGTCCCCAGGGCTGGCGACCTCGGCTTCGAGTCCGACATAACTCCAGGTGGGACCTCTGAAGATGCGTTCCTGTTCGAGGCGATAGACCGCGGGGTCACAAAAGATTTGATACGGGACCGAGGTCATACCGGCTGTCGGCCAGTTGAAGTCAACGTGAGAGTTTCCCATAGGTGAAAGGCTCATGGCGGTACCTCCCTGACGCTCTCTGACATGGAACGATTTGCGCGCTCCGCTCTTCCGGCCCATAGTAGATACCGATTTGTCCGTGTTCGCAAGTCAAGTTTAGGGCGTCACGAGACTGAACGGTCAGAAGTGGGAAACGACTATGCGCTTTGCACGACCGCGACGAGTTCGTGGACATTACCATCGGGGTCGGTAAAGAACGCGGTATATTCGCCCCACTCTTGCTGCTTTGGTGCAGCAACGAAAGAGACACCTTGAGACATGTAGCATTCGTACGCTTGGTCTACCTCTTCTGCTGTTTGATAGTAAAACCCAATACCAACAGCAGACCCGGAGCGCGGCTTGACAAGACTCGCGGATGGAACGGAGGTATTGAGGCCGGCCCGACTAGTCAGCGTGAGCCGAATACCTTCTGAGGCAAACTCTACAAATTCTCCGATTTCAGACACGACCGTCATGCCTAATTGTTTGGAATAAAACCGGCGCATGTCCGCATACTGATCTGTATGGAGTGTAATCATATTAATTCTGCCCGGAGCGGGCGGACTCTCTACTGATCCCATAGCACTCCCCAAGAGAATACGATTCAAGGGTCACTGAGGTATTGTCAAGTTATCGTGATCCTGGCAAATCTGTCACTCCATCATGTCATAACGGAGGCATGAGTTCTCGCACCACAAGTCAGTATAAGCATCGAAAGCACCTGTTGAAGCACTACTCCACAGCGAGGCAGGGGGGCTGGTCGCCCGCGCCCAAGCAGTTTAGAAGATCGCCATAGACTGTATCATTGTTGAGGCCGGAGCATGACATTAACATGGCTTGAAGAGCGAATCGCTCGAGCGCATGAATGCCGGGGGATCTACATCAGTACCATTGTATTGCGCATGATGATCGGTTTTGCCTTCATTCCCGCAGGGCTCAAGAAGCTGCTGGGACAGCCGTTTACCGATCCGGCGAACACGGGGGTTTTTCACGAGTTCCTGCATGCCTTTCATGCTACCGGCCGGTTCTATCAATTTGTAGGGGCACTGCAGCTCACGGCCGCCGTGTTGCTGATAACGCAGCGCCACGCGACTTTGGGGGCGGCGCTTGTCGCTCCTATTCTTGTGGCAATTCTTGTGTTTTGCTGGAGTACAGGGGTGGTGCCCACCGCTATCGTCGTCACCATGATGAGTTTGGGGCTGCTGGCGTTAATCCTCTGGGATATTCAGCGCTGGAAGGCGCTATTGGGCATGACAGCTCCGGCACCGCCGCCCGCCCACCCAGTGGTCAACATGCGGCTCTGGAGCCGCTGCGGCTGGCTCATTCTGTTGCTCTATTTTGGCAATACGGCGATAACCGGCCAGGTCTATCGGCCCATGGGTATGGAGTGGTCCAACCCCTCGTTTATTGTGCTGTTGATTATCGCCGTTTTACCTGTGGTGACCTTCGCTCTGGACTCACCGCCAGCGAAAGATTGAGCGTTTACCGGGGGAAGGTCAACAGCGTAAGAGTCCTTCTCTCCTGATATCTATGTGCCATGGACCACTCAACGTAGTTTCGATACCCGCCGTTCAGGCCAATGAAAGGAACCCACCCCGCCGCTCACGCGGCACCCCTCCCAAGAGGGGATAAAAAAGCTCCCCTCCTCGGAGGGGTGGCTCGAAGGGCCGGGGTGGGTTCCTTTATCAATACGGGCGGTGGAGATACGGAAACCTTGAAGGGAAGGGGATTTGGAGCTAGGAACAACACACAAACAACCCGCTCCGCCCTGCTAGCTGGTCCGAATGGGAGCGCCACCGAAGGAGGCGAAAAATGATCCGTGTAACCGAAGCGATGCGACAAGCTTTTGCAAGCGATGGGGTGATCAAAGCCGAGGGGCTTTTGAGCGCGGCCGAGCTCGCCGAGTGTCGGCGTTGTTTGGACTTCAACCTCGCCAACCCAGGCCCGACGGCTCTCGAGATCTACAAAGGTACGAGCGATTCGCACTACAACGACCTCGGCACCGCCAAATCACTCGAAGTCTACGAGCCGGTGCTGAAGAAACTGGGCTTCGCGGAGTTCCTGGCTGACCTCTGGGGGTCGGAGCATGTCTGGTATTTTGGCGAGGAGATTTTTATCAAAAACGGTGGGGAGGTGGGCCGGACCCTGTGGCACCAAGACACGCCCTATTTCCCGGCCGAAGGGTCTCATCTGGCGAATATCTGGATCAGTTTCGAGTCCTTGCCGGCTCGGAACGCCCTGGAAGTCGTCAGGAGCTCTCATGTCGGCCCCATGTACGATGGAGCGGCGTTTATGGACTCCAAGGACCCGACCCGGCCCCTGTGGGGCGCCGAGCATTTTCCGCGCCTGCCGGACATCGAAGCCGAGCGGGCCGAGGACCCCAATTCGTGGGACGTGGCCTCTTGGGATCTGAAACCCGGTGATGCCGTGGTGCTTCATTCCGGGGCGTTGCACGGCGGCGCGCCGGTCGATGCCGCCTGCCCGACCCGCCATACCGTCGTGCTGCGTTTCTTCGGTGACGATCTCCGCTATCGGCCCTTCCCGGACGCCAAACCCGACTACTTCATGGATCTGCGCGCCTTTGATGTCGGCTCGCTGAAGGCCGGCGATTTGTACCGGGGTGAGCATTTCTTGCAGTTGCGTTGAGACCGGTCGCGGGGGATGGCGACGATACTGTCAACTGAACGAAGGGCTTGGTAATGGACTTTGATTCGCCTGCAGAGCACGGCATTCTCCGCGACAGTGTCCGACGATTTTTTGAGGAGGAGCTGCCCGAACCCCGTATCCGAGAATTGGACCGGTCGCGAAAAATTCCCAGAGCACTCTGGAAACGCTTTGCCGAACTGGGGTGGATGGGCCTTTCCGTACCGGAAGAGTTCGGAGGCAGTGGCGCCAATGTGATGACGGCTGCCGTCCTGACCGAGGAACTCGCCTACCGTTTCCCGTCGCTCGCGACCGACTGGCTCCTGGTCTCCATGACCGCTCGGACGCTGCGCGAATATGGGTCGCAGGATCAAAAGGCCGAGTTGCTTCCCAGGCTCGCTTCAGGCGACTTCCTGATGGCATTCGGCATGACGGAGCCAAGCGGTGGCACGGACGTTCTGGGCCTCACGACTCGGGCCGAGCGGGACGGAGACGGGTGGGTTGTCCACGGCCAAAAGCTCTTTACCTCTTTCGCTGACGATGCGGACGCGATCCTGGTGCTGTGCCGGACTGATGACGTCGAAGGCAAACGAGCCCGTGGGCTGTCCCTCATCTTGACGCCGCGCAACCAGGCAGGCGTCGAGGTACGCCGGTTGGAACTGATGGGAATGCGGGCGGCCTGCACCTGCGAAGTCTTCCTGGACGACGCGCGGGCTCCGGCGGACGCCATGGTCGGCCAGCGGGGCCGCGGCTGGTACCACCTCCTGTCATCTCTCGACGAAGAGCGCATTCTGTGTGCAGCCATGTACGTCGGTATTACGGCAGCGGTTTTGGATCAGGCGCGTGAGTATGCCAAAGAGCGTACGGCCTTTGGCCGCCCTATCGGCAGTTATCAGGCGCTGCAACATCCGCTGGCCGACGTCGCGACTGACCTCGAACAAATACGCCTGCTCACCCAGAAAGCGGCCTGGTTGCAATCCAACGGCAGGGAGTGTGCCTCCGAGGCCGCTATGGCGAAGTTGGCCGCCACCGAAGCGGCGATCCGGGCAACCGACCGCTGCATGCGTGTGCTCGCTGGTCACGGGCTCGTCGAGGAAACCCCCATGGAACGTCTCTTCCGCGACGCCCGCCTCGGTCCCTTCAGCCCCATCTCAAACGAGATGGTGAAGAATTTCCTGGGCGAACGGATGGGCCTGCCGCGGAGCTACTAACTTCGGATACGAGGAGCTGGTAAGCCTTCGTTAATACGACTCTTTCCTATTTGACGGGTGATGCACATTGTGTCGTGAGCCTCCCGTTTCCTGGGAGAGCGGCCATCTTGGCCGCTTGCGGGCTGGAAGCCCGCACTCCTGGCCCACTGTCACAGACAGGAACTGCGCAGGGGAGCGAGGGGCCGCCGAGTAATGTAATTTGCATCACCCCTCCCAAGAGGGGATGTGTGCTGCTCCCCTCCTTGGAGGGGTGGCCGAAGGCCAGGGTGGGTTCCTTTTTGTATCACACCCTACTTGCGGAGATAGGCCACGACTTCGGCGAGTTTATCGAGCCCCTCCTCGTTCCACGGGTGTGGAATCACGGACACATGCTCTGCCTCGTGCGCCGCGTACTCGGCAAAACGATCGGCGATTTGCTGGATCGAACCGGAGAATGGCACCGAGGTGGGAATAATCTCGTACGGCCCATCAGTGAAATTGACCGCCACCGTCGCGCCCCGAGAAAGCGTCCGGGGATCGCGCCCGTGCCGTTCGCAGGCCACGCGGATCGGTTCCCAGGCCCCGAGAAACGTCTCGATCGCGCAATCGTTAAACGCGATCATGCAGTTCCACATATCGGCATATTGCGCCGTGAGGCGGGACATGCGCGGCTTACCCTTCAATGTCCCGATCAAAATCGGCGGCATCCCGACCTCGGAACGCGGCAGCAGTTCCGCATCCTCAACCCGGTGCAGTTCCCCCGTATAGGAGAAACGCTCACCTTTGAGCAGGGGCAGGACGATATGGAGCGCCTCCTCAAAGCGGCTGACATTCCGCTCGAAATCAAAGCCATACGCGCGATGCTCGGACGTGAAATCACCGGCCCCCAAGCCGAGAATAAGACGGCCGTTACTCAGGGCGCTCACATTATCCGCCGTCCGGGCGAGTAACGCCGGATTCCGGAAGGTCGTATTGGAGACCAAGGTCCCGATTTGAATCGTGGACGTTTGCGTCGCGAGGGCCGCGGCAAACGTCCAGCACTCCCACTGCCCGCCTTTGACTCCCTCCCATTCCGCCGGCAACTCGATTCCCACCGCGCGGAAGTCGGCATAGGCTTCCCAATACAGATGGTCGGTCAGCCAAATGCTGTCGAGGCCGATGGCTTCCGCATGTCGGGCAAACGCCAAGGACTGTTGGATCGTCGGCGTTTGCCCGGCAAGTGAGCCGGTCCAGGTAGGGGTCAGGGCACCGATTTTCATGTGCGGGTCTCCCTAGAAGAAGATATAGGAGCGCACGACGACGTTCTTGCGGCACGGGGCGTCCTTGGGTGCAGTCGGGTCGATGCAGGCCGAGTGGAACGACCAACGCGACACCGAGCCGTCGGTGACCGAGTCGTAACACTTGAGCATCGACACTTCGGTCGATGTCTGCTGCGGCAACCAGTACCACTCGTGGTTGGGACGGTAGGTGAAGCGGGTGGTCTCGCCCACGCGGTCATCATAGATCCGGTAGTTGGTGATATACGGCTGGTCGGCAAACGACGGCCAGGCGCACAGGACAAAGGGGTGCTGGCCCACGGTCTCCATCGGCTTGGCCAGGTTGATCGACATGAACCGCCGCGACATCTTTGCGTCGGCCTCCGCCTCGGTGTAGTGCTGCCGGCGCCCAAAGTTGCGCAGGTTCTTCGTCAGCAGTTCGCGGCACCGCACGCGGCCGCTGTTGTCGTTCAGGTCGTTGTGGACGATATCGGCGTAGTAAGTATTGACCCCCGGGTCCTTGTTGTCCTGATCTTCCTTGACGGGGCCCGTGTAGTCCTTGTCAAACAGGCCGTGGTTGTACACGAACGCGTCGGTCGCACCGGGGAAGAAATCGAGCAGGAGTTTCTCGATCTCCGGGTAGAAGACGCGCTCCACCTCGGCGGCGTCGTAGAAATTCTGGCATTTCGATTCGATATGAGCGAGCGAGACGCCGAGCTTGTCCATACACTCGGGGCTCGTGGGCGAGAGACCGGGGTAGTACTCTGCCATCCGGCGCGCATCGCGCAGGATTTGCGGAAAATAGAGACATCCCCTACTGATGTTCTGCCCCTCCTTGCGAAACATTTTGGCCACATCCGCACGCGCCGGGTCCCGCCAGATGGCGTTGGACGAGACGATGGAGTAGGACGGCTGCTCGAGGATGGTGTAGGGCAGCGGCAGTGCAACGCCGCCTTCGGGAGCCTGGATGTTGTTCGCCCGAATATAGTCCAGACACTCGTCGTAGCTCCGAAACCCAAGACCCCACCTGGTCTCGATCGGGCCAGGAGGAGCGCTCTCGATCATGTCGATGACCGCCTGCTCTTCCCCCTCCCTAATCTGGCGGAGCGCCGCTTCGATCGCCGCCGCGGTTCCCGCGTCCCCGTCCCGGTCGAACGACATGTAAGATAAACCACCGTTCGCCGCGATGGGTGTCGGCTGCCCGACGGTGAGTTGGAGAGGAGGCACATAGGCCGATGAAACGCTCTCCGTAACCCCCACAGTGTTGTTCTCGATGCTATTGAGCCCCATAAATACCCTCCAGTTAAAGATAGCCGATCGTGTCACACCGGGTTTGTCTTGGCAAGGGTCTTTTCAAGTTGTCGGGGTATCGAGATCGAGCGTTTACGACTTGGCGACAACGGTAGGCCTGTCCACAGCCTAAGGAGAAGCCCCATCTGAGCTCACACGACGGAAGTCCACATTCTGCTCTAATAACTTGCCAGCACCTGCTGATGCTCTCCGTCTCGGCCGGGAACACCACCGGTGGGCTAGTGGAATCCCAACCCGGATAGTGGGCTGCGGTCCGCGACGGGCGCCCGCTTGGTCCCGGCTCCCAAGCTCACCGAGCCGGGCGAACGCTCAAACGGGTCCGTCAGATCGATCGCCCGCGCGTGGTCCTTGAGCGCCGGTATCACCTCTTCCGCGAATAAGCGCATGCTGGTGCGCCGCTCGTCATCACCGTGCGGTCCCTGCAGGTGCAGGATGATGAAGATTCCGACCCGCAGGACGCTCATGAGCGCCTTGATTTTAGGGATCACGGTCGTGGGCGTGCCGACAATCACCTGCATATTCTGCTGCCCGCGCTCCAACGCTGACTGCAGCTTGCCCCGGATGGCAGCGTAATCGATATCGCCCGCGACATCCTGCTTCTGCTCCTTCAGCTTCTGGCCGCTGATCCCCAGCCACGCGCTGGTCTGGGTCTTCGCCAAGTTGCGAATGGCCGCTTTCGAGTTGTAGCCCGGCGGCATCATAAATTCCGCCCCCGAGAAGGCATTCTGCCCGCCCCCGTAGACGAACCCCGCCGCGGCCTGCTGCGCTTTCTCCTCCGTCTCTCCCACGGCCGTTGCGACCATATAGCCGAAATTCTCCGGCCCGGCCTGATAACCATGCTTGGCCGCTTCGTCCGCGTAGAAGTCCCACAGCTCGCACGTGGCCGGGAGCGGGGTGCCAAGCCCGATATACGGATACCGATGTGCGGCAGACCACTCGACGGTCTCGGGGCTCAGCGTTCCGGGAATCCACATCGGCGGATAGGGTTTCTGGTAGGGCAGCGCCCACGGATTTACGTGGCGATAATGAAAATGTTTGCCCTCGTAGCGCCACGGTCCCGGCTTGGTCCAGGCCTGCACAATAAAGTCGTGGGCCTCGTTGAACAGCTCGCGATTATAGGCCGGATTGGCGTTATTGAAGAACTGCTCGCTGCCCGCGCCGCGCACCCAGCCGGTGACCAGGCGGCCGCGTGAGATGAGATCGATCTCGGCCAGCTCTTCGGCCATCCGCAGCGGATGCTTCAGTACCGGCAGCGGGTTTCCGACCAGGACGATCTTGGCCTTGCTGGTAATCCGAGCCAGGATAGAGGCTTCGACATTCATGACCGATCCCATGCAGATCGGGTTGCCATGATGCTCATTCAGGGCCAGGGCATCGAAGCCCAGGTCCTCGGCGTAGCAATACTCGTCGAGGTAGTAATTGTAGTCGTCGGCCGCCTTTTCGCGGTCGAAATGCTCGTTCGATATGGCGAAAAACGCCCGATTCTTCAAAACGAGCTCTTCGGGCAGCCAGCGATACGGTCGTTCGGTGAAATATCCGATTTGCATCTAGGGTTCCCTCAACGGATTGTGGTCAGCTCAAGCCTTCGTTTTCGGCCCGCGACACCTTCTCCTCGCGCTTGCTCTGGGGATGATGCCCCGCGGGCCTTCGCGTGGCGCTTCCTGCGCAGGCTCTCGACTCATAGCATCGCTGTCGCCCCGCCGGAAGGCCGTTGTGGGTATTGTCGGGTCCGCTTCACTGTGCGTGTTCCATTGTCGGATCAATCACCTCTGCAACGTGGGCCAGGCGGTGTTCGATCAGTCTGTCGCCGCCGCCCGTCACCCGAGAGCGGGCAGTTTCTTCCGGTTTGCCTTTGACTGCGGCGAGTTCGGCACGCGAGCGTTGTGAGTTCGGTTCGGCTCGCTGGTAGTCCGGCAAGCCGTCGGCTTCGCGGAATTCGGGCATGACTTCCTCGGAAACGATCTGCATGTGCTTCATGACCATCCAGTTCGGCATCGGTCCGTAGGGCGAGCCCGGGCCGATCATACCACCCGCGCCCACTTCGTCGCAGTAGTAGCCGAGTTCGTTCTTGACCGTCTCCGGAGAGCCGACAATGATATAGCGATCGGCGATCAGCTCGTCATAGGTCAGGTTGACTTGCGGTTTGACCTTCCCTTTTTGCAGCAAGCCGATGAAGTTGCGAAACGACTTGGTCGACATATAGCCCGGCGGGAAAAAGAATTGGTCAGGGATTTTGAGCCCGGTGTTGAAGACCCACGACAGGTGGGCTTTCGCCTCGCGGTGCGCTTGCTCGTCGGTCTCGGCCACGTAGGTTGGTACGCAGGCGTTGAACATACTCTTGGGTGCGTCGTAACCGAGCCGATGACACTCTTCCCGCAGGCCGTCGAACGCCATCTTGGTGAACCACAAGGGAGAGAACACCATCATATAGGTGTATTTGTGTTCCGCAATGAACTGTAACGTTTCGAGCGAGCCTTGGCCTGGGATCCAGATCGGCGGATGGGGTTGCTGAATCGGACGCGGAATTGGATTGACATTCGGGACGTAGAAATGCTCGCCCTGCCAGGTAAACGGGCCGTCATCAGTCCAGGCCTTGAGGATCAGGTCATGGGCTTCATTGAAGCGTTCCAGCGAATCGGCCGGCGCGATCCCGTTGTTGAAATATTCACACCCGATGCCGCGCACAAAGCCTGAAATAATGCGACCGCCCGAAATAACGTCGAGCATGGCGATTTCCTCGGCGACCCGCAGGGGGTTGCCATGCAGGGGGATGGCATTGCCGATAATGCCGATCGGGATTTCTTTCGTCCGCTGCACCAGCATCGCGGCGATAATATTTGGCGACGGCATCGTGCCGTAGAAATTCGCGTGATGTTCGTTGACGGCAATCGCGTCGAAACCGAATTGTTCAGCAGCGGAGAGTTGGTCGAGGTATTCGTTGTACAGCGAGTGGCCGCGATGGGGGTCATAATGCTTATTCGACAACGACACCCAGGTTGACTGGATTTCAGACGCCGGCGGAATGTGGGGGTAGGGCATCAAGTGAAAGAAATAAAAACGCAGCTTGTTCATTGTGTCGCCTCCTCGATAAAAACCGTCAGAATAGCGGCGAGTTCACGCGGCCGTTCCAAAAGTGGTTCGTGGCCGGTGCCCGCGATGCGGATCAGTCGGCAGTTCGGTAATACTGCGGCAAATTTATCCGACATGGCGTTCGGGACAAGGCGGTCTTCTTCGGCCCCAATGACCTGGGTTGGACAGGTCAGTCGCTGGAGGCGGTGTTCGAGCTTGAGGTTGTAACGCGGTGCCCACATGAGGCGCGCCGCGGCAGAGAATTCACTATACATATGAATGCCTTCATCGAAATCCTCCCCGTCCGGTAACCATTCCTGCATCACGTCCTTGTCCTTGAATAGACGGTCCATGACTTCGGGTGGGGAGAGCTGAAAAATGTCGACTCCGGGATCGTCTTCAAGACGCAGTCCAACCGGGGTGATGAGCGAGAGCGATTTGAGCCGGCGTGGATAAAACGAAGCGAACTCGGCGGCTGCCCAGCCCCCCATCGAAAAGCCAATGAGGTGGATGTGGGAGAGTCCAAGCTGCTCGAACAACTGGTCATAGAGGATGGCGAGATCATCGAAACCACGCACCCACTGCGGCAGTGGCGTTTCTCCAAAACCGGGGCACTCGGGGGCAACGAAGTCCAGTTTTTCTGCAAGCATGGCATAGAATGGAAGCCACATGCGTGTGAAGCCGGCCCCGTGAAACAAAACCGTCGCTTCGCCCGCCCCCTCGCGGCGATACGCGATCGGAAGGCCAAGCACCTCTTCAAAATGGGGCTCGGTATAATGCTTGTGCGGTCTTGGCACGTCGATTTTCTCGACGACGTCGATATAACTCATGCGCGTAAATCCTCCTCAGAACGCTCTGCATCTACCCTCACGCTACGTGAGTTCAGAGCCAAGATCTCCTCATTCCGTGGTATGACCCTCACTGTTTTCTTTAGTTGTCAAACGTGACGAGTGCAAGGCTGTGGCCTCAATTCCACGCTTACGGAGGCGGCGCTGCTTGTCCAACGATACGCACGGGAGTACAACGGCTCCGAGAGCAGGCTCTGACCCGTGATGAAGCGGCACTCCGTACGCGAGTTGTGACACAGCACAGGTCGTGTGGCCTATCGCACAGGTCGTGTGGCCTATAAGCGGCGTTTCGATCTGGATGCTGAGTATTTGGAAGACGGAGCCGTGGCTCTCACCGATGAGTCAGTAGGTCGGATTAGCGAAGCGTAATCCGACACTCCTCCCCGCCCCCGCCATGTCGGCTTAGCCGTAGGCGTAAGCCGACCTACAAGGCTGGTGGAAGCCCGCCAAGAAGCCGGCTCAACAAGCAGACGCCCTGGTGAGGCGACAAGCCGTTAGCCGGAGAGGCGCAGAGAATTTATTCGTCCGTCACGCAGCCTTCGGAGGCGTTTTTCACGCTCTTGATATACTTGTACAGCGTCCCGCGCGTCGCCTTGTACGGCGGCATGGTCCACTGTGCCTGACGGCGTGCCATCTCCTCGTCGCTGACGGCAACGTCGAGGATGTTTTGCTCCGCATCAATGGTGATGATATCGCCGTCCTTAATCAGGCCGATCGGGCCGCCTTCCTGCGCTTCGGGGACAATATGACCGATGAGGAAACCGTGCGAGCCTCCGGAAAAACGTCCATCGGTCAAGAGCGCGACGCCACCACCCAGACCGGCACCCACCAGGGCTGACGTGGGGGTCAACATTTCCGGCATACCCGGTCCGCCTTTCGGACCCTCGTAGCGAATGACCACGACATCGCCGTGTTTGATCTCCTGGCGTTCGAGCGCGTGCAGCATGTCCTCTTCCGAGTCGAAGACCTTGGCCGGTCCGGTGAAAACCAAACCTTCTTTGCCGGTGATTTTGCCCACCGCCCCGCCTGGCGCGAGATTGCCCTTGAGAATACAAATATGCCCCGTCTCTTTAATCGGACGCTCAATCGGCTGAATAATGTCCTGTTCTTCCGGGAGGCCAGGAAGATCCCGCAGGTTTTCGGCCAGGGTCTTACCCGTCACCGTGAGGCAGTCACCATGCAGCAGCCCTTTGTCCAGGAGGTACTGCATCACTGCCGGAGTGCCGCCGATATTATGCAGATCTTCCATCACGTACTTGCCGCTGGGCTTGAGGTCGGCCACATACGGCACGCGGTCACTCACCGCCTGGAAGTCGTCGATGGTGAGGACCACGTCAACAGCGCGAGCCATAGCGATCAGATGCAGCACGGCGTTGGTCGAGCCGCCGAGCGCCATGACCATGACCATGGCGTTTTCGAACGCTTGACGGGTCATGATATCGCGCGGTTTGATATCCTGCTCCAGCAAGGCGCGCATCGCCTGCCCAGCCCGGAGGCTCTCGTCGAGCTTGCCGGAGTCGGTGGCCGGCGTCGAGGAGCTGAACGGCAGGCTCATGCCCAGCGCTTCAATGGCTGAGGCCATGGTGTTGGCGGTGTACATGCCGCCACACGCCCCGGCGCCGGGGCAGGCATGGCGGACGACATCCTGGCGCTCGGCGTCGGTGATGGTTTTGGCAATATACTGGCCATAGCACTGGAACGCCGACACGATATCGAGCGTCTTACCGCCGCTGTGACCGGGGCGGATGGTGCCGCCGTAGATCATCAAGGCCGGGCGATTCACACGTCCCATCGCCATGATGACGCCGGGCATATTTTTGTCGCAGCCGGGGATGGTGATGAGGCCGTCATACCATTGCGCACCCATAACGGTTTCGATGGAGTCGGCGATGAGGTCGCGCGATTGCAGCGAGAAACTCATGCCGCTCGTGCCCATAGAAATGCCGTCGGACACCCCAACCGTGTTGAAACGCATCCCGACCATGTCGGCGGCAACCACGCCCTCTTTGACCTTCGTGGCGATGTCGCCCAGGTGCATGTTGCACGGATTGCCGTCGAACCACACGCTGGCGATACCGACTTGGGCGCGCTGCATATCGGCTTCGGTCAGCCCCGTGGCGTACAGCATAGCTTGAGACGCCCCTTGCGACTTGGGCTGGGTGATGTGGGCGCTGGTACGATTGAGTTGTGTGTCAGCCATAATGATTCCTCACGAAAAACCGCTCAGAGTGCGCGGGATAAAAATGACGGCCAGGCACGTCCTGCGGCGCGTGCCAGCACTTTTTCCGTCATTGTCAACAGCCTACTATTCTCCCTCAACGCCGATCAAAAGAGTGTTTTAGTGGAGTGACGACGCAGTCTACTGAGAAGCCCCAGAGCTGTCAACGCATACTGCGAGATGGAGCGATGCTGGGCCAGAGCGAAGCATCGCTCCAACATGCCCTGGAGGAACGTGTGGCGACTGGCCATGTACTCAGGAAGCCTTGATGGGTACAGGTCTTTGGGGGTGGGACAGGGGGACCACCCCCGGAAACCACCATTGTGCAGGGTTTCCGGCTATGGCATGAAATCAAGGAGAGACGAGAAGCCATTCCCTCCGAGGAGGGGTGCAGGCCCCATCTCCTCTTGGGAGGGCAGTCATGACGGACATCTATTTGGAAGGCGAGTCGGAAAGGCAGAAAAGCGGGCGGTGGAGGTGGTGGGCCGCGCTCCTCCTGCTACTCGGCCTCAGTGGTCTTGGCTCCTATGCGTATCTGCGCTTAGAAGCGCCCAACGCCGCCCGCGAACAGGCCGGGGCCGTTAGCGCGCCGGGGGCAAGTCCTGACTGCGCCTGGTTGCCCTGGCTGCGCGCCCGCCACGAGGGGGCTCAAACCTGTCCGGCGGGCTCCTATGTCAACGGGGTGGGCCTCTCCTCCGACGACGGCTTCCGGCATTCCTATCCCCTCCAATATCGGTTGTACTGTTGTGCGCTTGTGCCCGCAGCCGAATAGACAATTTTCGGCAATCAGATGTTCTTCGCTGCCCCACGCCACTAGGCTTCTCGCGCAGCATCTCCCCGGTCCCACTGGGGGCGGTGGTAGAGTTCCGGGACAGAGAAAATAAGGGGTGCACCTGTACCATGGCCCGGCGCAGCTGCTCCTCGTTTTTGTTGCCCAAACGCGCTACCCTGGGCCGATCTTTTACGCGGCAAGCCTGCATGGAAGTTTCGATGTGAGGAGCCCGTCCGGGTATTCCGTGACGGCTGATCAAACAACGCACAGCCCAAGGGAGCAACACATGACCATCGACCAACACGACGATTTGGAAGCGATCCGCCAGCTTAAAGCGCGCTATTTCCGATTGATGGACACGCAGCAGTGGGATCTTTTGAGCGAATGTTTCGCCGTCGATATTTCGGCGCTATACGAGGGCGCACCGCGCGCCAGCGAGGATCTGCCGCGCGACATCAAGATCGAGGGCCGCGACGCGCTGGTTGACGGCATCCGTACGCTGATGACCGGCGCAAAATCGATCCATCAGGGCTACATGCCGGAAATCGAACTGACCAGCCCAACAACCGCACGCGGTGTCTGGTCGATGTTTGACGATGTGCGCCTGCCGACCTGCAACTTTAAGGGCTGGGGGCATTATCACGAAGACTATGTGAAGGAAGATGGCCGGTGGAAGATGAAAAAGATTCACCTGACCCGCCTGCATACAGAGGAGGAATGGCTGTAGCCCGGCCTTAGCGACAGACAAATATGGCGAGAGGCCCGGAGGAGAACCCATGCATATATTAGCCATCGTATGGCACCCCAACGCCCGTTGGCACGCTTTGAGTGAAGGTGACAAACTCGCGTATCTGAAATCGCTGGACGCCTATATAAACGCTGGGCGTGCCGGCGGCGCGATCGTTTTGGGCTGGAGTAAGATTGATCAAACTCTCCCGAAAGCTCCCGAAAAGGGGTTCGTCGGAGTTTTTGGGCTGAGCAGCGCCGAACAAGTGCACGAATTTGAGAAAGTTGTCGTAGAAGCCGAGTGGTACGAGTACTTTGATTCTACGAACATCAGCATTGATCTACTTGGGGCCACCGCACCAGAGCCGCACAAGATTTATGCCAGGCTGCTGAACGTATCGCTAGGATAACGGTCAAGATGGTGTCGAGCATTCATCGCATAAATAGGAGAGCCGCGCCACTTTTGCCTAGGATCGGCGGCCTAGAGAGCACCCGTCAGACATTGATGAGATAGCTTCTAGCAGATGTGGGATCACGAGCGTGATCGAGCCGGACTATCTTATCGTCGGTGCAGGAGCCGCCGGGATGGCGTTTGCCGATGCGCTCATCGCCGCGTGTGCCGCCGCCATCGTGATGGTCGGACGGTGTCACTGTTCGGGCGGCCATTGGAACGCTGCCTAACACCTGGCTGGTTAGAAAAAGGTCGAACGGCGGTTTAAGGTCCTGATCCTGGTCGGCCGGTCAAAACCGACAACGGCTTACCATACATCGCTCTTCTTGACTCCCAGGAAACCACTTGGCACGGCGGCGTCTTGGGGTCGAGGATCACCATCGGTTTACGCGTGTCGGCAAATGGTTTGCCAAACCCGTAAATCGTCTCCATCCGGCCCTGGAAATCGATGCTCTCCGCCTGTGGTCCTGCCATGCCCATCTCCTCTCCGGGGTTAGCGTCTCCCTTCGGTGAGCCGGTTCAAGTTATATAACTCTTCCACCTCTTCTACCGTCACTTGGGGATAGTCCATCTCCCCCATGGTGACGAGCGTCGCCCGTTGATTTTGGACATCAATACCCGTCAGGCCCAGAAAGCGTGCCACGAACGTGCCGTGGTTGCCCTCTGGCTTCTCCTTGGCATCTTCGGACCAGGAATTCTGATAGTTCCAGACTCTCCACAATTTCCCCTCCCGGTCAAACGCGAGGACCGTGGTGGCGCGGTAGGTTTGCGCATCGAGAAACAGGAGCTTGCTGCTGTAGGGATGGTTCGGATCTTTCGGGGTCTGCTCCAGGACGATACACCGGCGCACCTCCCACCGGTCGTTAGGCACCCAGCCGCGCGGCCCGGAGAAATGAGCATGGGGATGACGAGAATTCATGATGTGGAGCACATCTTTCCAACCGTGAAACGTCCAGTCCTGCTCCACAATGCGCCCGGAGTACCCCAGGAAATCATCATACGTTATCTCGGTCCCCAGAAAGGAGTCGGCACGTTCTTCGGTGGAGAGGCGCCGCACCTTGCGCATCGCAGGGACGTAGGCCCACGCTTGGTCTGTCAGGTGGGGGTCACGGGCACGTTGGACCACGAACCGCTGCCCCCGCACATCATACGGCTCGATAAACTCATCGTACTCCTTGTATTCAACCTCTGCTGCGCCATGGGCCGGTAGCGTATAGTTGTTGTCCGGGAGCATAGCCAAGTGAGAAAAATAGACCCGCTGGAAACGTACGACCATGAGACGGTCGAGCTCCCCACCGCCTCCGATGAAGCCCTCTGGGACCGTATTCGACCCTGCTTGGCCTGCACCGGGTCGTATTAACGCCATATAGTATTTTTCCGCCCGCTGCCCATAGTGCTGCCAGCGGAAGTTCAAATTCCAGGCCACCTTCAGGCCAGCTGTCGGGTCTTTGAGGTCGAGGCTGTCGTTGAGGAACGGTTGACCCGCCACATAGCCTTCCAGCGCCCCGTCTGCAGTCAAGCGCGTCTGACCAGCAAACCGTTCAGTGGCGGCACGATACACGGGATGCGGGGCATAGTCTCCGGTCGACGCAATCTCAATTGTTACACCCGGAAACGCGACTTCGTCGAAGAACCCAGGTGGCAGAAAGGGGCGCACTTTTTCAAGGTCCTCGAAGGTGAGGGTCTGGCCCGGCTGAAACTCCGGCGTGGCATCCTGGTACTGGTTGACCCACTGGAGCACGGTGTCTTTGCTGATGGTGTGTGGACGCTCATCAGCCACTAAGTCCGAACCAGCCCACAGACAGGCCGAGAGGAGCACGAACACCGCCGTGCTTCTCTTTCGGCCAGCCGTTCCAGCTTGTGTGAGCGCCCTACGCATACCCATTCTCCTTTCATGGTTGTTGAAATTCTCTGGCTGTCGGGGGAGTTTGTTTCCCAAGAGCGGCCCTTGCACGAAACCGCTGCGCGGTACGCAGCCGGTCTCGTCTCCTGAAGGGCTAATCCGTCTCACCCCCGCTGTCCTTCTTCCGAAAAATCTCGAACACCGCGGCCAAGTCTTTTTCCCCATGACCCGCCGCGGCCGCCCGCTGTAGGGCGCCCGCCAGACAGGCTGGGAGGGCGCGGTCCACGCCGTTCTCATCGCAAAACTGGACGATATGCTCCAGGGCGATTGTATTCGCGTTCAGCGAGGAGACTGCACTGGCGTAGCTCCGCTGACCGGCCAGCTCGGCGGCGCTTGTCACAAGGGGAGTCAGCAGACCCGTGAGCATTTGCAGGGTCGCCGAGAGGTAACTCTCGATGGACATCCCCTCGGATTCACACAGAGCCGCCCCGTGCAGAAAGCCGATCCAGCTGGCGTACAGGAAGGAGAGCAGGCTGCCCTCAAGCGCAGCCGCATGGCCCGGACTCTCTCCCACAAAGACCGAATTGCCACCCAGGCTGAGCAACAAAGGTTTGTAGCGGTCAAAGGCGGCTTGCGGTCCCGCATACAGGAGGGTGCCGTCCGGCGTGCCCACCTCGAGCGGAGACGCCATGATCGCCCCGTCCAAATACGCGACGCCATGCTCCGCTGCCCAGGCCGCGCCGCTCCGTGCTTCCTCGGGGGTACCGGTCGTGAGTTGGACCAATGTCTTCCCTTTGAGTCGACCGACTATTTCTGCCGTACGCAGCAAGGCATCACTCCCGTGGTAGTCGCTGACACATACGACGGTCACGTCGCTTGCGGTGATGGCCTCGGCCACCGATGCGGCCACTTGGGCTCCTGCCTCGGCCAGGGGCTCGGCTTTGCTCGCCGTGCGGTTCCACACCGTGACCGCATGCTGCTGCGCGAGAAACGCCCGCGCCAGGGCACTGCCCATATAGCCAAGGCCAAGCATCGAGACCGAGAACCGCTGGGCACTGGTGTCTTGTTCGTTCATCCTGTTCTCCTCCTGCTCCTTCGAATGCTAATGATATCACTAACTGTTTTATACATCGTTTCAGGAGGCCAGGACAGACGCGTAGTCCTTTGTGTCCGCGAAAGCGACCGCTGCCGCACCAAACGCCTGCGCTAACGCCTCAATCGGCCAAGCGCCGCAGCTGATACGCGCAACGCCCGCCTCGGCCAGGGCGGCCACCGGCGGCGCCGTGGGCATCACCAGGATGTTGAGCGGCAGCGCTATGCGCGCAGCCAGGTCGGCGATCAGGTCTGTGTCAAAAAGAAAAGGGACGAATATGCCGCTCGCGCCCGCCGACGCGTAGGCCGCGGCCCGGTTTAGCGTCTCGTCAAAGCAGGTTTGCGCGTCGCCGATCTTGAGCAAAAACGAGTCGATCCGGGCGTTGATGAAAAACGGCACGCCCGTCCGCTCCGCCGCCCCGCGCACGGCCTCGATCTTCCTCGCATGGGCGTCTGGCGCCACCAGCGCGCGCTTGCCCTGCGACAGACCGTCCTCCAGGTTAATGCCGACAATGCCGCTCGCGATCAGCCTTTCGACCGTTTCCGCCACCTCCAAGGGATCGTCCGAGTAGCCCGCCTCCAGATCGACCGAGACCGGACAGTCCACCGCGCCGGCGATCCGCGCCATCAGCGACAAGACCAGATCGAGCGGTATCCGTTCGCCGTCCTCGAATCCCTGGGCCATCGCCACCGCGCCGCTGCTCGTTGCCACGGCCGGGAACGCCCGCGCGGCCAGCTTCGCGGTCGCAACATCCCAACAGTTGAACAGGATGAGGGGATCGCCCGCTCTGTGCAGCGCGGCAAAGGTTTCGGCTTTTTGCCGTACTATATCCGCATCCATCATGACCTCCTCTCGTGGGCCAAACCGTCGCGCAAAGGCCCGGGTCGGTTGTTCGTGCCTCTCCCCAGCGCATGTGCTGTCCGTGAGATTTTCTCGTTGCCGCGCTGCGCCGGGCTCAGATAAAGTCGCGAATCACCGTCCGGTACAACGCTTCCAGGTTCCTGGTAAACTCCGGATCGCCCGCCATGAAAAAGACCGCGCTCGTCAGGCCCGCCTCGATCCGCGCGGCCAGCCGCTCCCGACAGCGCTGCGGACTGCCCGCCAGCACCAGCTCATCGACCATGGCGTCACTCACAAAGTCCGGGCGGAGTTCGCCGCGGGCGTAGCTCTGCCGCATCACCTCGGCGTCCTCCGGGGTCAGGCCGTAATCGGTGAACATCGGCTGCTGGGGCTGGTTCGCCATCCACGCCAAGGTCGTCGCCAGCACCGGCTTGACGGCCTCCCGCGCCGCCCGGTCATCCTCGGCCACGGCCGTGAGCAGAAAGGCGCCGTAGTCGAAGTCGGCCAGGCTGCGGCCCGCCCGCACGGCGCCCCGGCGAAGGTGCTCCAGGCCCCGTCTCACGGCCGCCGGCTCGGCGCCAAACGGAACCCAGCCGTCCGCTATTTCGCCCGTCAGCTCCACCGCCTTGGGCGCCATCGTGGCCAGGTAAATCGGCACTGCCGTTCGCTCGGGCTCCAAATTCAATCGCATGCCGGCACTCGCCCGAAACACCTGGCCCTGATAGTCAACCTCACCACCGGCCAGCAGCCGGCGGATGATGGTCACCGCGTCTCTGAGGGCCGACAGAGACTTGGCATAGTCGATGCCCATCTGCTCCTCAATCCACAGCCGGATACTTGCGCCCAGGCCAAGGATGGCCCGCCCGCCGGAGAGCTGGTCCAGCGCGGCCAGTTCCATGGCAATGAGGACGGGGTGACGAGTGTAGGGGTTGATGACGCCGGTGCCGATTTTAATCTGGCTGGTCGCCGCTGCGATAGCGGCGCCCGAGCTAAAGGCGCCCGGAAAAACGCAGTCCTCCGGCACCCAGAAACTGTGGAACCCCAAGCGCTCTGCGGCCTGGGCCTGGGCGACGTAATCTCGGGCATTCACGTTCTCGACGCCAATACCAATTTCTTTCAGTTTCGGCATACACGGAGGTCCTCCTCTGACGGTCGTCCCTCTAGCCGTTGGCATTGCGGATTTCTACGGCGTTCCGCCATTCCCCGTTCTCCTTCATCCAGACAGAGACATACTTCCCCACCTCTTCAGCGCTCCCCGGCATTTTCCATCTGACCGCTCCATACACGTATGCCATGTCGTGAGACGCGCTCACCTGTGCCTCAAGGGGTTCCCAGAACAGCTCGAAGCCGTCCATCTGGGCGAGTTCCTTGAATAGCACCCGTTGGTTTTCTCTCCCGACAATAGATTCGGAGCCGGGGGGACATATTCGGGCGTTCTCCGTCAGTATCTTGTCTATCATCCCGTCGACATCTCCGGCCTGGTACAGCCGATACGCTTCGCGCTCGAGCTCCATAACTTTATCTACCTCTTGTTCGTTCACCCTGTTCTCCTTTTCCTTCCCGGGGTTTGTAATTAATCGATCGATGAATTTCTGATATAATACATCAATCGATTAGTTAAGTCAAGACTCGTTTTGGTAGCCTCCCGCTATCGGCGTAAGGCGAGGAGGGGCTGGACGATCTGAAAGAGCAGCTCAGCGAGGCCTCGGTAGGCGCTTCTTGCCACGGCGAACAGGAACGCTTCGCTTGGGGGTATCGGCCCGCAATAGGGTGAGGACCAGATTTGCCAGTTCGTCCAGTAGGGAGGCACCAGACAGATCCGGGCTAATGCCCCCTATGAGCTTATGGATGTGCACGGCATGCTCTAGGAGCCCCTCAATGGCAAATGACAAGAGGGCGGGCGGCAGCGGTCTGAAAAGCCCGTGTTGGACGCCTTCGGTGGTGATGGCGTCAATGGCGGTGAAGCAACGCGAAAACCAATGTTGGGCTAGGGCTTGCGCTGCAGGACTGTGTTCATTGACTGCTCGCTGGATGAGGAGAAAACTCTGTGGATGGGCCTGGTAGTATGCGAGCCACGCCTGGACAATCTGGTGGATTTTTTCCTCCGGGGTGCCCGGACCGGTGGCAATGTTTTCGACTTGCACGACGATTTCGCTGACGGCCGTTTCCAGCAGCGACAGATACAGCGTTTCTTTGTTGGAGTAATAGTGGTACAGCAGGCCTGAATTGACACCCGCCTGTTTGGCAATCTCGCGGATAGTCGTGCCGGCAAAACCGCGCTCAGCGAACAAGGCTTGGCCGACGGCGCAGATGATGGCCCGGTAGTCAGGTGAGTTTGCTGTTTTTTTAGGTCGTACCACTGCGATTTCTACGCTGGGTTCATAACGCGCCTGAGGGTGTATGGCAACACGCCTCGACAAATTCATGGAACAGCCGCGACTTCCCTAACCCCGGTTCCTCCATCACCCTACAAACTGGCCCTGCCCGGCCTTACCTGGAGGAACTGCATGTCAATCGTTGCAGTCGTGTTCGAGTACGTGCCGGGAGGATTTGATTGCATCAAAGAAACCGTTACAACCGCGATTGAAAACTCAAGAAAAGAACCAGACGCTCAAATTTATGATTGGGTAATCGATGTTACGGCCCCAAACCGTGCCACAATATTCGAAGTCTGGGATAGCCAAGAGTATCTAGACAAGCATTTCACGTATCCCTACATGGATAGTCTTGTGGCAGCATTGAGCGAGTCGAATATACGTGGCGACATTACGAGCTACTCGGCAGAGATCTATGATGCTAGTGGGAAGCGGGATATGGGTTTCGTACTTCCTACTGAGTAGGCGCTCCTCGCACAATGCCACCTAACGCGAGTTAACACGGCGTTGGGTGGCGAGGAAGGTGTTTCGCCGAACCCAAGGAGGATCCCCCGAATGACACATTCTGCTTTAACTCCAAACCGTACGGCGGTGATCACCGGCGGCGCCAGTGGCATTGGTTTTGCCACGGCTGAGCGCCTTGTAGCGCTGGGCTTGAACGTGTGTATCGCGGACCAGGACGAGGAGAAGCTCAGCTCCGCGACCGACATCCTCGCGAAGCAGAGCGCGCGAGGTACGGACGCGATCCTGGCAGCCCCAGTCGATGTAGCTCGCCTTGAATCCGTGCAGGCTCTTCGAGACACCGTACTCTATCAGTTCGGCGAGGTTGCCGTGCTGATGAACAATGCCGGCGCGCGCGGTGGCGGCACCCCCTGGGAGCACTACGAGGGCTGGCGGAGAGCGCTCAGCGTGAACCTCTGGGGCGTGATTCACGGGCTCCAGGTCTTCACCCAGGGAATGATTGACCAGGGCACCCCTTGCGCGATCGTCAATACGGGATCGAAGCAGGGCATCACCAATCCACCCGGCGACGCGGCGTACAATGTATCCAAGGCCGGTATCAAGAGCTTGACTGAGAGCCTTGCCCATCAACTCCGCCTTATCGACGGCTGCCGAGTCACAGCGCACCTCCTGATTCCGGGTTTTACGTACACAGGATTGACAAAGCGATTCGCGCAGGAAAAGCCCCCCGGTGCTTGGATGCCCGAGCAGGTGGCGGACTACTTGCTTGCAGCGATGGACCGTGGCGACTTTTACGTGCTGTGTCCAGACAATGATGTAACGCCCGAGATCGACCACCGGCGCATTGAGTGGGCGGCGGGTGACATGACCGAGAACCGCCCGGCGCTCTCGCGCTGGCATCCGGACTACGAAGGTGTCTTTGCGGCTTTCATGTCCAAAAAGGAGGACTGAGTCTTGCGTGACTCGCGGTATATGGGGTCAGACTCGACGCATGGGACTCCTTCCGCAGAGCCGGAAAAAATGCGGCGTGAAGAGTTGGAACGATGCGTACCCGTTCGTGCGCATTCACCACGCCTCGGGCCTTGGCTTCGTGCTCCACAGCGGCAAGGAGGGGCATGCCGTAGCAACGGATACTGCTGCCGAATTCTTCAACTGCCATGAGAAGGCTTGTAAAACCTTGCCTTGACGACAGTCTATGAGGTGTTCTTTGAATTGGGCAGCAGTATCAGCAACGGGGTAAAATCCAACGATCCTATGATTTTCCAAAGGTGCGGAAGAAAACGACCGTCTCTTTCCTTCCTTACCGTGGATGAAAAGAGCCGACTTATTTCCACAAAGACTGTGGAATTTAGAAAAATAAGACAATTCCTTCCACCTGCTCTCTTACTTGGTCTTTGTTAATCATCCCTTAGCCGAGGTTGTAAATGCGAGCCGTGTTCCCACCCACGATCTTCGCCTTCTCCTCCTCCGTGCAGTCGGCCAAGATCTCCGTCAGGATCTGTTGCGAGCGCGGAAACGTCGACTCGGCATGCGGATAGTCCGACCCCCACAGGAGATTGTCCACCCCAATGAACTGCCGCTCCCGCAAGCCCACCGCATCTTCTTGAAAGCTGATGAAGACGTTGCGACGGAAGTAATCGCTGGGGAGCATCGCTTCCCCAAACCGATACCCGCCACTTTGGGGGCGCTGCGTATAGGTGTAGTCGAGGCGTTCGATGAAGTGCGGCGCCCACGAGACTTCTTGTTCAATCGAGCCGACTTGTAGCCGCGGATGGCGTTCAAAGACCCCACTCAGAATCATTCGGGCTAAGGACATCCGCACCCAGTGATCCGCATTCGCCAGGGCCGCGAAATCAATCGGCCCGTCCAGTGACCGGAGTGCCCCATCGCCTTGGCCGGTCTGCGCGGCCGGCCGGTTGGTCACAATATGGAGGCTGAGCGGCATACGTAAATCTTCCGCCGCCGACCAGAACGGCTCGTATTCAGGTCGATCGTATGAGTTCTCCTCGGCCGGATACACCGAAATCATCGCCCCGACGAGACCCAGTTTCGCGCACCGCTCGATCTCCCGGATCGCCGACCCAATGTCGTCGATATCCAACATCGCGATCCCTTTGATCCGGCCCGCCGACCCGCCACAAAACTCAACGAGCCAGTCGTTGTAGGCTTTGCATAAGGCGGTGAGGAGGGTGCTATCTGGCACGCTGTACAGCAGCAGCCCTTGCGTGGGATACACCAGCGCCAGGTCGATGCCGTCGGCATCCATATCTTTGAGGCGTTCTTCGGGCAGATACGCCCCGGGCCGGACATTCTCGATCTTATCGGCAAAACTCAGCTTGTCGGGCGATTCATCAAAGCGCTTGCCCAACAGTGAACCACCTGACCCGCCGCTGAGGCCCACGAGGCCGTCGCATACCCACCAGTCGGTGTCATCCTCGTCGCGATGAATCACGTGGGGTGCGCGATCGCGGAATGGCTTATCGAGCCGACTCGTCCACAAATCCGCTGGCTCAAACACATGGTCATCTGACGATATCACCGGATAGATCGCCATTATGTCCCCTCCTTATGTTCCGTCTTTAACACGTTCTGTCTTTAACACAGCGCAACCCTCTCCTGCTACCCGCTCTCCCACGGGGCGTCTCCCCTTCCTCAGCGACGAGGGCGATCACATCGGGACTGGCGAGCAGTTGCGGAAAGAATAACTCCTGGGTCGGCAATGCCGCATCGGAACACAGCCACGCGACGGCTTCCCCGATTTCCGACGACTGGCCAAAACGGCCAACAGGTTCCATGGCGACGGCGAGTTCATCAAAACCGGGGATGGCTTGCGCGCTGCGCGCGATCATGGGCGTGTCAATCGCCCCGGGACACACGGCATTGACCCGAATGCCGGCCTTGGCGTATTCCAGCGCAGCCGTTTTCGTCAGACCAACAACCGCGTATAAGGCCGGCGACTTGGGCAAAGACAAACTGACCATGCGCGAAGTCGGGAAAATCTACGGGGCAACGATTGGCTGCCCGCAGCTTGTCGGGACGCCTGAACAAGTTGCTGACCAGATGGAAGCCATACTCGATGAAACCGGTGGTGACGGCTTTAACCTCACACCGACAGTCATGCCGAACAACTTCAAAGAATTTGTCGACGAAGTCGTCCCCATCTTGCAGAAGCGCGGGCGGCACCGGCGCGAATACACCGGCGACACACTCCGCGATCATCTCAATCAAAACGTCTGTGGGTAAGCAGGCCGAAGCGGGCCTTGTCCGTGCGGTTCGCTTCGCTCGAATACATCAACTTCCTGTTCGGTCATCCTCATCGTTAGCTTTGTATGAGCGGATCATGGTAAAAGAATCTCAACAGCTTTTTTCGGCGGAGATTACGCCGGAAGGGGAAGCGATGAGCCACAACAAATTTCCGCCCGGCTGGGATGAAGACCGCGTGAAAAGCGTACTTGCGCATTATGAGGAGCAATCTGAAGATGAGGCAGTCGCAGAAGATGAGGCAGCCTATGAAGAGCCAGATCAGACGGTTATGGAAGTCCCTACGACTTTGGTCCCCGTGATTCGCGAGTTGATCGCTAAGCACCAAGTCTAAACTCGTGACTGGATCCAGAGGCTCACCCACGAGAAAAACCATGGCGACTATTCAGTGCAAATGCGGTTCCGTTCGTATCGACTTCCCCGCAAACAAAGAGCTTTTCCGACACGAATGTTGTTGCCATGATTGTATCTCGGCCCTGTGGTATGCGACGAAGCGCGGCGGTCCGGAATATCCACACAACCTCTGTGCGGACTGCTGCTGGCTGCCGAACGACTTTCGTATCAGGACGGGCGAAGAGAAACTGGGCGCATTCATGAATTATGAGTCGGCTGATACCACCCGTTTCTATTGCAAGGCGTGCTGGACGGTGCTGTTCGGCGACCATCCGTTCTACGAGAAAAGGATTCTCGTGTCACAGGTGGCCGCGTACAAAGAATTCGAAGGCCTGACGAACGTTGTCCGGATGGAGCCGCAGGCCCGGCATTTCCTGAAGGACCTCAATGCAGAACAAATTGCGGCATTACCGCCCTGGCCTGGCGACCCATCGCACGTTTACCGGGGCGCTGCGGAGAATTTGCTCGAACACTTTCCTACGATGAAAGCCGCGGGCGGCGAAGGCATCGAAATGAACGCCCAGACTCTGCTGGATAAAGTCGGCGGCGCATTCGTGCCCACGGATGAAGCGCGATTATCGACAGGCCCGCCTTCTCTGAGACGGCAAGCGGCCGTACGGGCAGGCAAAACCGAAAGGTCGTAAGTTGAATATCTGCGTTGGGGCAGAGTCGGGTAATGATAGTTAAGGAACTGTAGAGAGATAAGTCGAGTCTGACCCTATTTCCCTAGGCTCGGATCGTCCATCACGCGCAGGCGATCGCCGCGCGACAGTATTAGCTGCCGAGCTGCCCCCTAATTCCCATCGCGGTGACGAAGTCGATATTGTCGCCGACGTTGTGCTTGCGGCATTCGATAACCTTGCCTTCCTTGAATCGGTAAAAGCCGAGAACGGTGAATTTCAGGGTTTTGCCGGTCGAAGGCACTCCGCAAAACTCATCTTTCTGATTACCCACGAACGAAAGCCAGGCGCACACCCAGTCGTCCTCCGCCACGAGCTCTTCGATCGTGAAGGTGAAATTGCCTGCCGGAAAGGCCTTGTGAAATGCCTGGATAATGCCCGGCAGATCCGCCTTGCGGGTGTCCCCCTCGAAGCTCGGCTGATGGTAGGCCACCTCGTCATGAATGATTTCATCGACAATATCCGTATTGCCGGCGTTCCACAGTTCTTCGATGTAAAGCTTGCGATAACGGGCCTTGTTTTCTGCAGGGCTCAGATTTCCAATCGTGTCGATTACCTCATATGCGGGCTGGGCCATGATGCTCCTCCCCGGTAGGTGGGTGAATTTTATATTTAGGTCGATTCACTATAGACCCGAAGCCGGCAGCGTGCCACCCTAACTTCCCGCTGCTTGCGCCGGCCGATCGAAAAAAGTGTCAGGTTTATTGTCTAGCGATAGCTTGCGTTAGCGGGGTAAATGGGGCGCACGTATTTATTGCAGTATCCCTGCGACAATCTAAAACAATAGGTGCGTCACCATTATCCTTCAGCTTCGGCTCCCGGCGCCACAAAAAACTCGCCAGTGAACTTCAGGCCCGGATCGTCCATCGCGGAGAGATACCGCTTTCCGATCTTTCCATATGGCTTGGTTGGATAGGTTGATTTTGCCGCTATTTCTCGTCAACGAAAACCTAATTTATGGCAGCGCTTGACGGCAAGCGATGGGCAGGTTTAGGCTTATCCTGTCTGCTTCGGCATGAGCGCGAGATGGCCCAAAACTCGAATGTCAACTCAGATTCAAAAGGGGGAGAGATGAATATTCGAAACCAAATGATTTGTGCCTGGTCCGCGATAGGGTTCGCCGTGATTTGTCTGGCCGGGTTTTTGTTCGCGAATTTCATTCCGCCGATTTCGCCGAACCTCAGCGCCGAAGAAGTTGCGACGATCTATCGCGAAAACACCCTGCCCATGCGCTTCGGGATTTTGCTGATTATGAGCAGTGCCGGGTTTATTTGTTCGTTCGCTGCAGCGCTGTCCATGCAGATGAAACGTATCGAAGGCGATCTCGTCCCCGTATTTACGTACACGCAACTTGGCGCTGGCTGTGTCACCACGCTGGTGTTTGTGTTTTCAGCCGTGTTTTGGACGGGAGCGGCATTCCGGCCTGATCACGATCCTGAGCTGACCCGGATGCTGAACGATATTGGTTGGATCACGCTGTTAATGACCTTCGCGCCGTTCATCATCCAGAACATTGCCCTCGGCCTGTGTATCTTGAGTGATAAGCAGGCGGAGCCGATATTTCCGCGTTGGGTCGGGTACTACAATCTCTGGGTGGCGGTGCTGTTTGTTCCTGGCGGGCTTTTGACCTTTTTCAAGACGGGGCCTTTCGCCTGGGATGGCTTGTTTGTCTGGTGGGTCCCCTTTCTGGTCTTTTTTACCTGGTATGTCGCGATGCCTTTCATCCTTATGGGCACGATAAAACAGCAGGCGCAATCTGAACCGGCGGTGGCCGCCTAGAAAGACGACTCATCAATGTCTTCAACTTCCGCGCTGCCGGACTCGGTCAAGCCGCACCTGCCTGGCGAAACCGGCGTGTGGATGTTCATCATCGGCGACATCCTGGTCTTTTCTCTGTTGTTCTCGGTATTTGTCTACGATCGATCGCAAGAAGTCGCGTTATTCGTCGAACAGCAGCAACTGCTGAACCAAACCCTCGGGCTCCTCAACACCGTGCTGCTGTTGACGAGTTCTTGGCTGGTCGCACTCGCCGTTCACGGCGCTCGGGCAGGCCAGCTTTCGCGGGCCCGCGGCTGTTTCGTGGTGGCAACCCTTTGCGGTATTGGTTTCGTCGTCATCAAATATTTTGAATGGGGCGAAAAGTTTGCCGCCGGTTTGACCATAGAGACGAATAATTTCTTTATGTACTACTACCTGATGACGGGTATTCATCTGCTGCACATGGTGATTGGGATTGGCGTGCTGGTTTTCCTCTGGCAGTCCGTGCGCGATGCGGAATTTGATGCTCAAGGCGTGGGCGTGCTCGAAAGCGGGGCGTGTTTTTGGCACCTCGTGGACATCTTGTGGATCGCGCTTTTCGCGCTGCTGTATCTGATGCGGTGATGCATGGCAGTTTCGCTTCAATCCAGAGTGACCGGTATTTGGGTCGGCTTGATAGTGGCGACAGGATTGTCGTGGCAGTTTGGGCATGGATTCGGTTTTGGGGAGAAATCTCACTACGCGACCGCCGCCATTTTGATTATCACCTTTGTCAAAATCCGTTTCGTCTTTCTTGATTTCATGGAACTCAGAACGGCGCCATTGCCACTACGAATAGCGTTTGAAGTGTGGGCCGTCTCGATCTGTGTCATCCTTATTGGACTGTATTGGTTAGGGGTGTAGTGCAGCCGATTTGCGCCACCAGCAGGTCCGGGACGAGTCCAATACCGATCAGACGGCAGCGCGTGTTTCGGTGTCGGCGTCGAGCCGCGCTAGGAGATCGTCGGCGGTAACCAACTCGGAGATGAAGCCGTCCTTCAGCGTCTCAACCGTGATGCGGTGCATCGTCGCGGCGTCTGTCCCGTCGCTCGAAGCTATCGTGCAATTGAGATCGTCGACGAAGATCACGTCGTAATCACGATTAAAAGTGTCGATGGATGTCGTCATGCAACAGTAGTTAGTTGCCATGCCGGTGATGACGATGGTTTGGCAGAACGCAAAAAGGACAGAAGGAGGAGTACCCATGCCGGAGATAGACCTTTTTGAGACGATGAACACGATGCGGGCGATGCGACGGCTCAAGCCGGACCCGGTTCCTTTAGAGCTGATTCGCAAAGTGTTGGAGGCGGGCACAAAAGCTCCCAGCGGGCAAAACACTCAGCCTTGGGCGTTTTTGGTCGTGCAGGATCCAGAGGGCAAGAAATTCATACAAGAGCGCTACCACCGGGCTGTAGCCTCCCGCTTTGGCACAATGCAGCCGGCGCCGGGGGACCCTTCTTCGCAGGCCCGGATGGGTCGTGCGGCTCAGTATCTGTCCGAACATATGCACGAAGTGCCGGTCTTGCTCCTCTGCTCCGGATTAAGAGATTGGCCGGCAGCCGTACCCCCGGATCAGCGGGTGGGCAAAGCACCTCCATCTTACGGCTCCGTGTATCCTTGCGTGCAGAATATTCTCCTGGCGTGTCGCGGATTGGGTCTGGGTGCCACCCTGACCACGGCCCAGATGTTCTTTGAAGAAGAGCTGCATGACCACTTTGGTATCCCTGAGAACTATGGGGCGGTTGCGCTCATTCCCATTGGTTTCCCTCAAGGGAAGTTCGGACCCATTACGCGCCGGCCAGCAGAAGAGCTGACGCATTTTGATCGCTGGGGAAAGCAAAACCCCTCGTAGGGTATTTCCCAACAAGGTCAGCGGTGGGTCGAATACGCGAATGCCGTGAAAAAAGGAGGTCGATACGAATCTCAAATGGAAAGTCGGCGACACAACGATTACAAAAATCACGGAAATCGACTATCCCGACTTCCCTAACCTGCTACCAGTTCGTACCGAGTCCATCAAAGGGGGACCACTATGCTGATTCGTACGATGAACCAACTGGAAGCCGATGATCGGGTTATCTCGATTGCCCACGGCAAAGCGACGGCCGTCCGTCTGCTCACCAAAGCCGATAGACTCGGGTTTAGCGTGTCTGAAGCCCGGACACAGCAGGTCGGATCACTGGATGTCTGGTACAAACACCACTGGGAGGCCAACTACGTGTATTCGGGAAACGCCACCCTGGAGAACCGGGCCACGGAAGAACGCTGGCCCCTCGAACCCGACGTGCTCTATTGCGTTGGTCCTCAGGACCGACATCGCATCATCTGTGAGGAACCATCAGACCTGCGTGTCATCAGTGTCTTCTCCCCGCCGCTCGAAGGCAATGAGACCCACGATGCAGACGGGTCCTATCCCCCAACGGGTGATGCTCCTCAAGGTCAGGATCGCATGTTCGTCAGAACTCTCGCCGATGTTCGTAATGCGGGCTTGGAGCGGGTGATCGCGGGCGGCGTCGCCATCACGGCCCGCTATTTGACCGCCGCCGACCAGCTCGGGTTCTCCTTTTCGGCGGTCCGCCTGCAAGCGGGCGGGGAAGCAGACTTGTGGTACAAACACCACTGGGAAGCAAACGTGGTGCTAGACGGCACGCTTGAGGTGACCGATTCCGCCACCGGAGCCGTGCATATTATCGGTCCCGGCGGCCTGTATGTGGTCGGGCCGAAAGACCGCCATCACGTCAAAGCGTTGAGCGATTTTCACGGCATTAGCGTATTCGACCCACCGCTGACCGGTCAGGAAGTGCACGACACAGACGGCTCGTATCCCCCAACCGGTCCCGTTCCACTTGGGCCAGTCGGCGGCTGAGGTTCATAGGCGACTTTGGGGGGAAAGGAAGAGTCGTCTGGCAGAACGCTCTGGTCGCCACTCTTCTTGAGTACACTTTCTGTCCGGTTGCTCGTCAAACGGTACCGTCACACGGTCGCGCGATCTTGATGCTCTGGGAGAATTGCACGCAGCCTATTTCTGATGGGGCAGTGGTGCAGCATCCACCAGGACGAAAGCGACACGCGCGGTCTGATCCGTTCGCACCGACCACGAATGCATCGTGCCGCGCTGGACCAGGATATCGCCGGCCTTGAGGCAGGTCTTGCCTTCGTCCATCACGGCCCACACTTCGCCCTCGAGGACGATGGCGTAGTCCGTGGTGGTCGTGACGTGCATCATTGGATCGTCGCTGTCACTACTGACCGCGTGCCCGGCGCCGATGGAATCGAATCCTTCGAGACCGGAGGCATCGTTCTTCCACGTCGAGTCCGGTGGAAATTCAACCACGCGGCAGATGGTACCGTTCGGCGGCGGCTCGAGGCGAATGGGGCGGTCGGCGTTATCGGCACTGCCGCTATTGTCCGCCGGCATGGTGGTTGTTTCCCAGATATCGGTGACCAGGAGACCGGCCATCGAGCCCATCTCCATGTGGTTCGGCGCGGGACCGTCCTCCATGATGTAGGACTTGTTGTCGGCATTGTGGCCGGTAAGGACCCGGCGTACTCGTTTACCCATTGGTTTCCTCCTCAGAGTTTGCGCGGTTCAGGTATCCAGCCTGCGTGAATTTCGCACTCGAGCCAGATAATTGGACAGAGCTAACATGGGACGTTGCTGGTTGATCTGTTTAGGCTTTGAATGCTTCTGCCATCGGGTACGTGTCATTATATTCGCGTACATAGTTGATTTTTCCATGTTCATTAAAACGGACAACCCAAACAAACGGCATAGTGTAATGCTTTCCGGTTGATTTCACCCGACTCTCGCATTCGTTCCCCGTCACAATTAAAACACTGTCTGCAGTGACAAAATATTCATCGAACTCAAGCTTTCCAATTTCGAGCGCTGCCATATATTGAGCGAAAAGCTTAGCCAGTTCATCAAGTCCCCTGTACTCACCACCATAAGGCAGATGCTGCGGCACATAGTTAATCCAGAGGACATCTTCAGCGAAGCAATCCGATACTTTCTCTGGGGCATGTATCAAAGCGTCAATGGCTGCATTAAATGCTCCACCCGCAGGCCGGGCGCAGGATACGGCCCCAGGAGCATCAGCATCTCCAGGGGATTGGATGATTTCTGCGGATGGACCATGAGCATCAGATAATCACTGGCTTCCCCCATCGAGGTAAACGCCTTGCGGCCTTGCAACATGTACCCACCGTCGACTCGCCGGGCTTGGACGCTCGGGACAAAGGGCAGGCCGATCAGGAGACTAGAAGAGCCTGGTTCCGTAAAAGCGGAGGCAAACAGCTTGTGTTCCTTGGCAACCAGCTGGGCGATGCGCTGTTTGGCGGCCGGCGGAGTCGTGGGCGTGTCGATGAGAATCCGCACCCCGGCGGCATGCATGGTGAAGCTGAGGGCCGTACTCGGACACCCTTGGGCCAGCTCCTCGACGGCCAGCACCCAGTCCAGCAAACCCGCGCCCCCACCTCCAAAGTTCGTGGGGATGGTCAGCTCATAGAACCCCTCCCGTTTCAGCGCTTCGTAGTTCTCGATCGGGAGGGAGGCTTCCCGGTCATGCTGCGCGGGATGTGGCGTTTGTTCTGAGCTGTGTATCGACCGGCTTGGTACTGAGTGCCGAAAGCAGGGCGGCCTATGTCGCGGGTATGAGCAGGGCAGTTGTAACCCTACTCGCTTAGAGCGTTTTACTATAGGCTGTAGCCCTGCCGTTACGTGCTCGTCATGTCGGACGCGCTCCGGCATCCCTGCTTCGACTTCGCTCCGCTACGCTCAGCACGAACGGCAGACCGTTAGTCCTGAGCGGCAGGCGCAACGCGCCTGAAGTCGAAGGGCTACACGGAATCGTAATTTGCTCTAAGTCTCGTTGCTTCTCTTCCTAATACGGCTTGCGCTTATGCCTGTTCGCCTTCATCGCGCTCGTTGAACGTGGCGATTTTCTTAAACGCGTTGAGCACCTCTTCGCCATAGCCGTCACGGACTTGTTCGGTCACTTGGGGTGGGACCGATACGTCGTCGCGTTCATGCACCGCCCCAGTAATGACCGTCAGCAAGACACTGTCAGTGTCGGCCACATTCTTGAAGCCCCGGTACATGCCTGGCGGACAGGAAAAGACGTCCCATTTGTTCAGGATGATTTTTTCTTGGCCGTCATCACCCACGCTGAACTCAAACGCACCGTCCAGTACCATGAAGGTTTCATAGGTGTGGTTATGGGAGTGCAGACACGGCCCCTGGTCTGGCGGGCAGACCGAGACGTTCATCGTGGTACCTGCTGCGCCATAAATCGCGGCCGTATCGCCGAACGGATTTTTTGTCTTTTCCAGGATCACCGGCATGAGCGTGCGGGCAAAAATGATGTCCATCGCCTCCTGGGGTATGTCGGCAAGCTCTTTGGCCGTAGACATGGGTTGCAGTTGGTCAAAGCGAGCGACCCGCTGCGCTAACTCTTCACGGCTTGGATTTCTGGGCTCCATAGGTCCTCCTCCTTATTGTATTACGTAGAGAAGACTGGAAAGGCTATGAAAACAGTCGCGCGGTGGCAAGCTTGGCGCCTTCTGACAACATCCGCAGTTTCTCCCACACCACATCGTGCGCAACCATAACATAACCGGCAAAGGTGCTGAAGCCACAATCTGTGCCAGCGATGATTCGCTTTGGATCCCCAACAATATTCGTGATCGTCTCAATTCGGTCGGCGACCACTTCGGGGTGTTCGAGGTAGTTCGTCGTCACGTCAATGAGACCGGGAATCAGGACCATGTCTGACGGTAGGGGATAGCGTTTGAAGAGCTTCACTTCATGCTGATGGCGGGGATTGGCAAACGGAATACTCAGTCCGCCAACTTTGGCTTGATAGAGAAGCGGCAAAAGCGGCTCCAAGTCCATATCGTCGATATGCGGCCCGTCCCAGTTGCCCCAGCACACATGCATACGCACCCGGTCACGCGGGATATTCACCAAGGCAGCATTGATGGCCTCGATGTGCAGCTCAACCCGCTTGAGAAACGCGTCCAGCGGCTGATTGAGAAACATGATTTGACGCTCTATCGCCAGGTCCGGAGCATCCAGCTGCAGAATGTGGCCCTGTTCAACAATCAGCTCGTATTCGTGGCGGAGTTCTTCGGCCAGGGCGAGCACATAATCACGGTCAGTGGCGTAATCGGGATTGTCTGCATTCCGCAACAGCGTGGTCGAGACAATACCGGGTGTGGCGGCGGTGACAAACGTCTCGGCCGTTGCATTATCATTGTTTAATACCTCGCTGAACAGTCGTAGTTCCTGGTGGGCAACGCGTTTCTCAGCATCATACAGCACGGCACTTTGACATTCGGGCATGTCGTACATGGTGGCACTCTGTTTGATCTCTTCACCAGCCGGGCGGCCCGTCTTGAGCGCGACATAGCCTGGAAACTTAGCAAAATCGGTCACCGTGCCCCGCTGGGCATGGCCGCCAAAACCGGTCATGCGGTCTTTAACATAAAACGAGAAACCCAGACGCGGCAGTTCGCCATCGTTTGGGATATCAATGCCCACTTCACGCTGTTTTTGCAGGATGAAAGCCAGATCGTCCCTGACTTGAGACTCAAAGCTCGCCTCATCCAGCGCATTGCCCTGCTCTTTATCGAGCAGCATACGCATCAGCGGTTCGCTGCGCGGCAAGCTGCCAACGTGGGTGGTAAGAATGCTATCTTGACTCGTTCGCATAAGATCCTCTGATCAATTTGAATGAATGGAAAATACTGCGGAAGATGTCCCATTGCTAGGGGAGTGTTGTTCCTGAGCTTGACACTGCTTTAGCGAACGTGAAGAACAGGGACGACAGCAAGCGAAGAACGGCAGCGGACGGTATGCCGTGCAATACCCTTCTATTGGCCGGACGGGAGTCAAAGTTACATCGTAGTGAGGCACACCGTGTGTGGCGGATGAAGTGAGTATCGCTATAGCTTTTTTGGAGTGCACCTATGGATATCTCAGCGTGGGACAATCGAGACAAAAGCGTTTGGCTGGAAACAGCGATACCCGCACCAGATGCCCGGCAGCTTGATGGAGACGGCGATGTCGAGGTTGCCGTTGTCGGGGCTGGATACACGGGCTGCTCCGCAGCTCTCCATCTGGCCGCTGCGGGTAAGAGCGTCGCACTATTAGACGCAGGCCAGCCCGGCTGGGGAGCGTCAGGACGCAGTGCAGCTGGGTGTGTCCAAACTGGTGGTTCCATACACCGCCGTCGCAGATCGTCAAATGGCGGTGAGGAGCGCGGACAACGGCTCAATCGCCTTGCCCCTGAAGGGCCGCTACATTTATGAACTAACCCAGCGGTATCAGATTGCGTGTGATTATCGAACAACGGGCCATGTCTACGCGTCTCTGACTGACCGCATGCGCGATACGCTCGAAACTGAGGCCGAAGAATGGGCGGCATACGATCATCCGATTGAAATCCTTGACGCGGCGCAGCTGGCTGAAGTGATACCGACCGATCGCTATAGGCACGGTATGCGTGTGGTGAATAGCGGCTTGATCAACCCGTTATCGTACGTGCGGGGACTGGCCCGCGCTGCTCAGAGCTGTGGCGTCCACGTCTATAGCAATAGCCCGGTGCAATCGCTTCAGCAGCAGCGAGATCGTTGGAAGCTGCTCACCCCCAAGGGCTCAGTTTTGGCCAGTCGAGTTTTGTTGGCGACAAATGCGTATGAGCAAGGTTTATGGCCGGGCCTGCAGAACAGCTTTATTCGTTGGACCTTAGCTTTTGTTGCGACTGATCCACTGCCTGATAAGGGTGCCGCACTGCTGCCGAAGGATGGCGGCTTTATCGACGTTGACTATTCAAACATTTTCAGCCTACGAGTGGATACGGAAGGGCGACTTGGAACCAGTACCGCCGCGCTTGCCCTTCCCTCTTTCGAGCCCGAAAAAGTGGCCGCGCAATTTACCAACAAATTCAAGCGCATTTTTCCCACGGTGGCCCTTCCCGCGTGGCGCTACGTCCATTTTGGCCAGATTGCGATGAATACCGACATTCTCCCCCACCTCTACTCTCTTGCCCCTGGCCTGTATGCGGCGAATTCCTACTGCGGCAATGGCATTGTGTTAGGCACCCAGATGGGCCGCCAGGTCGCCAACATGTTTGTCGCAGACAATCCGGAAGAATGCGCCTTTCCTCTGCGTGATCTCAAGCCAGTCCGGAGTAAGCGTGTTATGGAAGGCGCATCTCGATTTGTCCTCCAACCGCTCGCTCGACTCCGGAGTCGGTTTCTCTAGCGTTGCGGCCTGTTCCCAAATTCGATCAGCCGGTCGATTTCAGTCAGGGGAGGGCGGCCCCGTCGCAAGGAGATTATCATATGAGCGTTTAGTTATTATGCACATAGAGGGTTTGCGAGGATACACGACATAAACTTCCATGGAGGAAAGTTGTTGGACCCTTGTGATGGGTCGCTTCGAGGTGCAGTAATCATGGAATGCCTCAGTCTCTTTCGGACTGGACGCTATCTCTTGGAGGTAGCCCACTAGCGGCTGTTTCGAGAACGGGTCTTTATGACCTGGCGTGCGGCGACAACGGATCGGATGTCTGCGTAAAAAGGACTCTAACTCTATATCACAGTAAGTGAATTTCGTGCTTTCCCTCCGAAAACTTGACAGTGCCTTCCTGGCTTCATTTCGCGGCCACGACCTCCAGCTCGATCAGCATATTCGGCCAAACGAGACCGGGGAGCAGGGTGAGCATTGAGGCTGGAGCGCACGTCCCCAAATACCGTGATCGTATTTCTCGATAGATTTTCAAGTCTTCCCGCCGAATAAGATGCTGGGTCAGTTTGACGATATCTTCAACACCCATATCCGCCCGCTTGAGAATGTTCACGACGTTGCGCCAGGCGAGATCCGCCTGCTCGGCGAAGTCGTCCGGCAAGTGGCCACTGTCCGCATCAATACCGGGGGTACCGGACACATAGAGAATGCGTTGTGCGGAATCAATCTCTACCGCATCGCTGTACGTACCGATGTGCTTCGCAACTCCCGCATCATGTTTCCTGTTCATCAGTCTCTACCCTCCGGATCATTCAATTCATGCAATCGCATGAGCGGCCCCGTACCTTCGAACGACAATGAGGCCGCCGCACACAACCCGTACCCGCTGCAACTCCTTGCCGTCTGACACCGTCCCCCAAGGAAGCTGTCTGCGACCAGATTACGATTGCATAGTACAAATTTACAGAGGCAAATGCGAACGGGTGGTGGTACACCTGTACCACCACCCGTCTCCTTGACTTCTTCTCTTTTTTTGGCGATGACGAAAAGCGCTAGAGATATGAGAGAGGGGAAACCCAATGATCGAAGTCTATGATCTCACTGGAGCAAATGACCTGCGCTGCAGTCCATTCTGTGCCCGTACCAAAGCCGCGCTGCGCTATAAGAACCTGGATTATACCACTGTACCAATTCGGTTTTGTGATAAAGACAAGCTGACTTTCTCCAACCAGGAGCGTGTGCCGGTCATCAAAGATAACAGCACGGTTGTTTCCGATTCGTGGAAAATCGCAGAGTATTTGGAAGAGCAGCACCCAGAGCCCAAGCTCTTTCCTGTCCTTGGCATGAAAAAGGCCTGCCGGTTTTTTAATATATATGTCGACACCACGCTGCATCCAGCGTTCTTTCCGGTCGTGGTGTACGACGTCTTTGAAAAGATCGAGCCGGTCGATCGCGCCTATTTCCGCGAAAACTTCGAGGCGCGGCTGGGCGCAACGCTCGAAGATATTGCCGCCAAGCGCGACGAATTTCGTCCACGCTTCAAATCTGTCCTCGCCGACCTTGAGGCCGTCGCTTTAGGGCACGAATATTTGTTTGAGATTTTAACCTATGCTGATTTCTGTCTTTTCGGCACCTTCACCTGGATCACCCGGGTCAGCGACGAACCGCTGTTTGATTCTGCCCCGTCTTTGGGCAAGTGGTGGGAGCGGATGCAGGCACGCTTTGAGGTTTAGAAAAGGGCGCGGGCCCCTGTACCCCTAACCGGCTGAATCCAAGACGCCCTTCCACAAAAGCGGATCGGTATAGGGTAGCGCCCGGGTCGACGTTCTGAGGCGCTCAGGACGCGGCGGAGACGTCTACGTTGTTCTCCTCCTCAAACACGAACCCCTCGTAGCCCTTGGCGGCAGCCTCAGAGATGCGCTGAAAGTACAGCGGACCACCCAGGTGGACGCAGAACTGACGGGGCTTGCCTGGGATATTGGCGCCTGTGTACCAGGAGTCAGTGAGGGGGTAGAGCGTCTCGTTGGCGAGTTCGTTGACCTCTTTGTCCCAGTCTTTCTCAGCGTCCGGCGTCGCCTCGATGGCACCCAGACCACGTTCGCGTAGATATTGCACGCAGTTGCCGATCCACTCCGTCTCGCGCTCGGCACCGAGCGGCATGTTATAGAGCACTGAGGGTGAGCCTGGGCCATGGATCATAAACAGATTGGGGAAGTCGGCAATCGCCATACCAAGGTAGTTATCGAAGCGACTGCTCCACTTCTCCTTGAGGCCGACGCCGCCACGCCCCTTGGGGTTGAGGCGCAGCAGAGTGCCGCTGATGGCGTCGAAGCCCGTTGCCATCACGATCATATCGAGCGGATGGTCGCCGGTCTCAGTCCGTACACCTGTTGCAGTGACCGTCTGAATTGGGTCTTCGCGTAAGTCTACTAAAGTGACGTTATCGCGATTGAAGGTTTCGTAGTAGCCATTATCGAGGATCTGGCGCTTGGTGCCCAGATAGTAGTCTGGCATCAGCTTCTCGGCAATCTCGGGGTCCTTCACGCACTCGCGAATCTTACCGCGTATAAAATCGGCCAGCGTGCGGTTGGTCTCCTTATTGGTCAGGAGGTCGGCATAGCTGCCGAAAAGGAGGTTGAAGCTGCCCTTCTGCCACAGATCCTCGTAGAGCGCTTGGCGTTGTTCGGGGGTGTCCTCGATACCCAAGCGCGAGGTGGTCTCGAACGGCATGCCTACGGGATGGGCGTTCATTTTCGCCCGGACTTCGTCCCAGTTTTCGCGGGCGTACTGCATTAACTCAGGCTCGAGGGGACGGTTACGTGCCGGGATGCTGTATTGCGGTGTGCGCTGGAACACCGTCAGGTGTGCGGCCTCGCGAGCGATTACAGGAACCGCCTGTACCCCCGAGGAGCCAGTCCCGATCACGCCAACGCGTTTGCCCTCAAAAGAAACAGGTTCCTGCGGCCAGCGGCCGGTGTGGTAGCACTCACCGGTAAAATCGTCGAGTCCAGGGAAGTCGGGTTTGTGGGCCGCCGAGAGGGTGCCGACTGCGCAGATCAAAAACTGAGCCGAGACACGCTCGCCACCGCTGGTCTCAACTGTCCAGCGCTGGACCGCTTCGTCATAACGGGCGTCGCGTATCCAGGTCTCAAGTTGGATGTCGCGGCGCAGGTCGAGCCGGTCGGCCACGTGCTCAAGGTAGTCCAGTACCTGCTCTTGGCTTGGCTGGGTCTCGGCCCAGTCCCACTCCCGCACCAGCTCTTCCGAGAAGGTGTAGCAGTAGAAAGGACTGCCCGGACCATCGACCCGTGCACCGGGGTAGCGGTTCCACCACCAGGTTCCGCCGATACCGCCGGCGCCGTCGTACACGCGCACTGACAGGCCCATTTCGCGCAGGTGGTGTAAGGCGTACATGCCGCCAACGCCCGCTCCGATGATGACGGCGTCACAGTATTCAAGCGATCCGTTTCCGTGTGGCTGTTGAGTCGTGTTCGTCATGGTGTTCCATCCTCTATGATCCTACGTCGGTTTTCAGGTTGCCTAGATATATCTTATCGACTCTCCGATAGGAAGCCGTCCTGGTTGCAAACTAAGCACGGCTCATTTTTGACGCCGCTGTGAGGGCATGTATTCCCATGGGAAAGTCTCACTGCCTACACAGGTGACAACAGACAGGGGAGAGGTGGACGCCCAGGACGAGCACTGGGTGATGTTTAGTCGCTGCTCGCAGACGCCATGCCCTTATGATATTTATCTCCAGTTCTCAGTGCTTCGATTCTGAAAACAGATACCGCCTATCATTGAGGTGGAAAGGAGTAAGAATAATGAAGAGAACCCCTATCACTATATCCCCCTTTTTCAAAAACCTTGGAGTTCCTCAGGGAGAGATCATAGAGGACTATACCCGAATTGTGTTTGTTACTGGCCAAGTTGCGATGGACGAAGAGACAGGAGAACCTTGCCACGTCGGTGATATGCGCGCACAGATGGCCATGGCAATAGACCATGTGGAACGTGTTCTGAAAGAAGCTGACATGAATCTATCTAACGTTGTTCATTACTTCATATACACTACTGATGTGCCACAAACTTATGCGAATTTAGATGTGCTCGCTAAAGCCTTTGGCGATTCTACCCCTACGGGTAGTGCGCTGCATGGAGTGACCGGGCTCTATGCTCCGGGGGCTATGTTTGAAATATCAGCCATCGCTATGGACTAAGATCATCCTGAGGGTTTGAGGTATTCGGGAGGCGACGTGGAATACTCCTCAGGGTCCACCCTGAACGGCGCTCGCCGTCTCAGAGATCCCCGCGCAACCAGCGAGATCCATCGTCAGAGCGCACTGATGTCTGACCTCGATACCCTCTGCGCGATTGCCGCATCCGGTCTCGAAGAAGACTGCCCCCGTCGTGCCCGGCTCTCCCAGAACCTTTTCCTTAGTCGGCTAAAGCTGGTCGAATTCTTTCTTCGAGAACAGCGATATTCTGTCGATATTCAGCCGCACTCTCGTACCCTTGGGTATGGACAAGATGGGTCACGCCTACCTCCGCAAAGCCTTTCGCGTAGTCGATCGCCTTTGGTGGGTCATCGATGGGCAAGGTTTTCATGGCAACCACTTCAAGCGCCGAGCGGCCGGCTTCCTTTGCCAGCTGTTGCAGCTTTTCAATATCGGGCTTGAGGACTTCCGCCTCGACACCGGCTGGAATCCAGCCGTGACCGTATTTTACCGTGCGTTCAAGGCTATGCGGTGGTGCACCCCCAACATAAATTGGGGGGCAGGCGGGACGGGGCCGAAATAAAAAGGGTTGCCCATTCGCTTCAGTTATATCGTCCCCATCAAAACACTGGCGGATAAAGGCTAAGGTTTCGTTCGTCATTGCCCCGCGCCGACTGTAGTCGACCCCGAGGGCCTGAAATTCCTCTTTCATCCAGCCCACGCCCACACCCAAACGCAAACGTTCGCCCGACAGTTCATGGACCGTTGCGACGAGTTTTGCCGTTGGAAGCGGGGGGCGGTAGGGGAGGAGGATGACGGCCGTACCTAAGCCGATCCGTTTTGTCGCCGAGGCGAGGAATGCGAGAGTCGCAAACGGATCGAGAACCCGTCCTTCTGAGAAATCAGGGAAGCCGCCTGGCATTTCGAGATTCGGTGGGATCGCAATATGCTCGTTAATCCAGAGCGTATCAAGTCCGGACTCATCGGCCGCATGGGCACATTCGAGCATGATGTCAGCGGTCGAATGAGGACCCCAATTCCGCACGTTAATACTCAGCTTCATACACCGCTCCTTTCGCTGTAAAAAATCTTTACCCGATGTCCACTACGGACGGCTTTACTGGCGTGAGCCCGGGGCCATGAAAAACCAGATCGGACGGTTCGCCCCACTCTCCTTCAGCGTACGGCGTGCCGTCAGCAACACCTTACCGGCCTCGGTTTTATCGTAGAACCAACGCTCAGCGCTCCACGCCGGAATGGGCTCGTCGACTACCAGTTCGCAGGCCAACTCTTCGTAGTAGGCCCGGATATCGTGCACGACCTGCATAGTCGTCCCTTCGAGCCCAACCTGATCCCAGGCTTCCCCTTCGGCGATACGTACGAACTTCTCGAGTGCGGCAGGAATCTGATCCGCATTGATCACCCGGCCGACACTGGTCCGCCCAGTTTTCGCTACAGCGCGGTCGTAAGCAGCGCGTAACGCTTGTGCTTCGTCAATGGCTGGGTGCAGGTTCGGATCGTAACGAGGCGGAAGCGGACACTCTAAGGGCTCCCCACCCCTGCTTTGGATCGTCTCCGGGAAGTCTACGAGAACCGGTCCACTCGGCCGTTCCAGCAGGGCAAAGGCCGCTTCGAGCACCCGGTGCTGATAGGCCGCGTCGCGGGGCTTGCCGAGAGGCAGCCCTAATGGAAATTCTGCATACAGTACGCGTGGTGGACGCATGCGTTCTGCAACATCACGCATCGGTGAGATCACGACCGTTGACAGACCAGCCGCCTCGAAGACGTGGGCCAGCGTACACACGGTACGCGGACACAGCGGTCAAACCGGAGTGAGCAGGACAACATCCACTCCATCCTCACGCATCTTGTGAGCGCAGGCCGGACCAGTATCCAAACGCAGCGCGGATAGCCCTTCGGGTTGGTTGCCGGCGAAGGCGTAGTGGTAATTAGCGACGCTGCCGATCACCCCCTGATCGGAGAGTTCCTGCAGGCGGTCGACCGGATAGACGACGTTCATGTCAGCGGCAAAGCCAGCCCGATCAAAGTTCGGGCTCAGGTGGCCGAGCTTCAGATCGCGGGCGTCATTCGGCAAGGTCTCAAAGTGGAAATCCTCAACCTTCCACTTGGGGCTGCCGATTCGGTGGAGCGCAGCGCTGGTCACGATCGCCACGTGCGCCTCTCGCAGCGGTGGTGGTTTCGTGAAAGCGGCTTCTTCAAATTCTGGCAGCGCTAAGGTCTTGGCAAACTCGCGCATGGCTTGGTCGTTGTCGTGCATCTTTGCTCCTTTGAACAGATATGGTAATTGCGTGTCTTCCGCGATAATAAAAGGTCCCATCTCAGGAAAAGGCGTTATCAGTTCACTTTTCAATCGAGCCAACCACATCCATAACTTGTTCGAGATCTGCCATGCGTTTCGCATGATCTGCGGCTTCAATGCGTAGTGTGAGTCCGTCAATTCCCACGTCTTTGTATTTTTGAAAGCGTTTACGAATCATGTCTGGGGTCCCGACAGCCCCGAACTGCGTCACCATAGCGTCCGGAACGCGCTCTGCGGCTTCTTTGCGTTTTCCCTTACTCCATAGTTGTTGAATGGCTTTGGCATCGTCTTCGAACCCTGCGCGTTGGAAGGCCGCGTTGTAAAAATTCGTTGTGGCCGAGCCCATAGCGCCCATACTAAAGGCGACAGACGGCTTGCGCATGTTGATGAGCTCCTCGACATTGTCGCCAAGCGCAACCACGCACCCAGCATGCAGGGAAATGTCGCTGAGTTTTCGTCCTGCTGCTTCTGCCCCTTTGCGAATATAAGCCAGATGGGCTTCGGGACACTCAGGCGAAAATGAGGTACCTAGCCAACCATCTGACGCTGCGCCTGTATATTCAAGCGCCTTGGGTGCCAGGGTTGCCAGAAAGATGGGGATGTCCACGGGCTTATGGTCAAGCCGGAGCGCCTTGCCCTCACCACCCGGTCGCGGCAGGGTATGGAGCTTGCCTTCATAGCGTAGCTTCTCACCTCGAAAAGCCATGCGGATAATATCGACTGTCTCTTTCAGTCGGGTAAGCGGCGCGTGAAATGGGACGCCCTGCAACCCTTCTACAACTTGAGGGCCGCTTGTTCCCAAGCCCAGGATGAAGCGTCCTCCGGAGAGATCGTGTAAGGACAGGGCTGTCATAGCCATCATAGACGGCGCACGGGCGCTGATCTGCATAATACCGGTGCCGAGGATGATGCGCTCAGTCTGGCCAGCGAGATAGGCAAGGGATGTTGCCGCATCCTGGCTCCACCCCTCGGCCGACCAGACATGATCGACGCCAACACGCTCAGCGTGTTGGACAAACTCAACCATGCCCTGCATATCGGTATACGTCGCTCCGCCGATCATGATGGATGTTTTCATGTGTTGCTCCTAACTCAGAGTGGAAGCCAAGCCTTATTTGATATGGTGAGGTGCTATAAGAAGTAATGATTGTACGGAACCTGATTTAGGCTAGAACTTTTATGGGTACTTCTCTGCCTGGGTGGATGACAGTAGGTGCGACGCCGAAACAGTTCAGCATGGCTTAGCAGGAGATTCTTACCGCCACCGTTAACCATGGCAGAGAGCCCGCACGGATGGAAAATGCACTGTACTTCAACCTCAACATCAACGACGACCGTGTAGCCGCATACACGGAAAGTAAGCGTTTCCTCGATGAGCACTACAGTTCGGATTGGCCGGAATGGAAAGTGAACGTCTGGACCGGCTACGGTGCACCCACGGAGTGTGTAGAGCGGCTGCGCGCGTTCGACGCGGCCGACGTGCAAACGATGATCATCCGTTTCCCTTCATACGACCAGAGGGGGCAGATCGCGCGCTTTCTTTCTGAGGTAGCGCCGCAGCTTTGATCGCGTGCGATAACCACGCTCGATATATGGGGTCAGACTCGACTAATGGGACTTCTTCCGCAAATGCTGCGGGGATATCCCACTTTATGATCTTTCCATATGGCTTGGGTGGATAGTCGAGTCTGGCTCTACTTTCCCACACGTCCGGCCTCCCGCCTTCCACCCTCGCTCTGCCAGCAAATGGCCCACTTTCTGGCAGGTAGATATCGTTCCCCGAGTAGAGAGAATGGGAACCCACCAACCTGATTGAGTCGCAGAGGGATGAGAGGTCAAAACTCGGCATGATCCGGAACTCGGCATGACGCCTCAAATATACTGTGCTCCGCATATCCTCGAAACCGTATGCCAGCTTCCCGAGCTGAAGGCCCACTATTGCAGTTTAATAGCAAAATGCTTGAGTGCCTTTTGCTGGATTTTCCAGGTTCCCTTGAAGCCCTTTTCAACCACGAACGCATCTCCGGGGCCGACCTGCTGCGGAGAACCTCCATCTGGCGTGATCGTGATCTGGCCTTCAATCAGGTGGACGAATTCCCAGGATTCGTAGCTTGCATGGTAGGTGCCGGGTGTAGCTTCCCACCAGCCACTGATCATCGATTTGTCATCCGAGGTGTATTCGATCCAAGTCTTCATAGTCGGGTGACCTTCGACCTTCTTCCAGCCGTCGAGGTCAGTTTCGATGGGTGTAACCGTTTTGTTACCTATCTTGGAAAATAATGGATTAGCCATGGCTTCAAGCTCCTGTGATTGAAAGACTCTAAAACGGTATTGTCAGGTATGAAAGGCAAGGGACAGACCAGACGTCACCGGTCCCACCGGAATCATCGTGCTAACTTCGCAGGGTTTTGTCAAGTTATTAAGAAAAAGGCGAAGAGCATCATATGCGGAGGTCACTGTGTGTTTCCGTTAGGCTGCATGCTGGACATACGTCATCTCTCGCTACGTCGTAAAGGCCCGAGCAAGGAGCAGTCGATAATGCGCGGCTTTCAGTAGATGGCGCTCAACACGAAAGAGATTGTTGATGGGACCGTGCACCGAACCAGCCAGCTGGCTCTTGCTGCGGGTAGTGAAAAGTGTTGGATTTGCTTGAGTACACTACGGCTCCGAAGCGTGGCGGCTGAGCAGAACACTTGGGTAGAGAGGAGACTCGTGATCAATGTTAGTCACAGGCATCAAGAGTAAGCCGGTCTACACGACTCTTAAGCCTGATCCCAGTGGTCTATACCACTTGCTGGTGGGTCAAGGCAGCGGCGGGGAAGCCCTGCTGCGCCTCCTGAGGGAGATGCCAGCGGGAGTCGAGGTCCATGTCCTTTACGCGACTGAGCCGTTTTCGGGCAAGGACTGCAGTAAACAGTTGCGTGCGAGCTGGTCCGACCTGCGCATCTTCCCCACTCAGGCAACTTCAATTTTTGAACCAGATGGCTTCTAAAACAGCATGCATTGGGGGTCAAGGACTATCCCACGTGCGTTGGTGCCGTTAATTCAATAAGCCCAAGAAAATGAGAGACGTTGCATGTTTCTTCAGGTTTAGAAAATTTCCCTTTCTCAGCTTTGCTGATACTCTCTGCCCGAAGCGATCTCGGGGAGGCTGGAAAGTTGAAGGGTCGCTGGTCAATATGGGCAAGCGGTAACTGGCGGCCTACGTTTGAGTTTAAGGATGGAAACATACACATATTAGACTATGAGGATTATGACTCATGACTATGTATAACCCCCACATCCCGGAGAGTTTATTCGGTCCACCTACCTTGAACCGTTCGACATAAGCATGCGGTAACTGGCGGCGAGTTTAGGAGTTGTCCCTTCAACGCTGACTCGCCTCATTAATAGGCGGAGCGCTATCAGCCCGGAAATGGCATTGCGGTTGTCGAAGGCTTTGGGTCGTTCCCCGGAGAGCTGGCTGGCTATGCAGGACAACTATGGCTTGTGGCAAACCAGAAAAACGACAGATCTCTCACATGTCCAAAGAGTAGAGTTTGAAGCCGCGTAACAAAGAGAAAAAGAGAGGCAAGGAATTCGATGTCATTAAGCCATGGTCGTCACTATCTTGCTATTCCGGGTCCTTCGGTGATTCCGGACCGCGTCCTGCAGGCAATGCACCAGGCCGCGCCGAATATCTATGAGGGCGCGCCCTCCACGAAATGGTGGAAGGCATGATTCCAGATTTGAACCGGGTGGCCAGGAGTTCCGGGGAAGTCGCCATCTACATCGCCAACGGGCACGGCACCTGGGAGGCCGCCCTGACCAACATCCTCTCGCGCGGGGACAGGGTGCTCGCCCTGGCTACGGGACGCTTCGTCGTATTCTGGGCCAGCATGGCTGAACGGCTCGGGGTGGAGGTCGACCTGGTGGATTTCGGCAAATCGGCTCCGGTGGACCTGGATCAGGTAGAAGCCAAGCTGAAAGCCGATTCGAACCGTCGCTACAAAGCGATTCTGGTCGTGCAAACGGACACGGCCAGTTCGGTGAGAAATGATCTCGCCGCCCTGGGCGAGTGCATCCGTTCCTCCGGGCACCCGGCCTTGTACATGGTCGACTCCATGGCCAGCTTGGCCTGTGAACCCTTTGAAATGGATAGCTGGGGCGTAGACCTGATGGTGGCGGGCAGCCAGAAAGGCCTGATGACTCCGCCGGGACTGGGTTTCATGTTTTTCAACCAACGGGTGCTCGAAGCTCGGAAGAAAGCGGACCTGGTTACCCCTTACTGGGATATCCGTCCGCGAATCCACCCGGAAGTGTTTTATCACTACTTTTTCGGTACCGCCCCGACGCACCATCTTTTTGGACTGCGTGAAGCTTTGACTATGCTGCTGGAAGAGGAAGGACTCGAGGCAGCTTGGGACAGGCATGCGAAACTCAGCCGAGCGGTCTGGGCCGCGTTCGATGCTTGGGGAATGGGCAGTTCCATTCGTCTTAACATCAACGACCCAAAAGACCGTTCCCACTCGGTCACTGCGGCTTCCATGGATGCCCCTCATGCCACCGAGCTGAGACGCTGGACCGAAAAAAAGTCCGGGGTGACCCTGGGCATCGGACTGGGCATGGCGGAACCTTCCGACCCTGCCTACCATGGTTTCTTCCGCGTCGCCCACATGGGTCACGTGAATGCGCACATGACCTTGGGCATGCTCGCGGTGATCGACGCAGGTCTGAAAGCGCTGAACATCCCCCATGGCGAAGGGGCCGTCGAAGCCGCGAGCCGTGTCGTTAGCGAAGCGTAGTTGAGGATCTGTGACGATTCATCACGACAACCCCGCCTCGGGTTTGGCGTTGTCAGCGTAGACTTCGAATTTTTCCTTATCGAAAAATAGCGGTTGAACTACACCGCCAGCCTGGTCCAGAACCGCGTGGACTTCGGGCACGGCCAGCATGTTTTCCCACACGCGGTTCAGCGTTGGGAACTCATGAGGCAGGTCAATGCCTGCCAGCAGCGCGTTTCGTATCTGAGGGACGATGAAGCAGTCGGCGTAGGTGATCGAGTCGCCGACAGAGAATTTCCCTGCACACTGCGACATGATGTGTTCGATGGCCCCGAATTCACGGCGGATGAAGTGCAGCCGGAGCGGATGCTCCGTCGGAGGTGCTTTGGTCATACCCCATTCGCCGATTGCCTGGATAATAAACGGGATATTCTGATACGGCTGGGTATCGGCAGCAATGATCCACATGATGCGGCGAACCTGCGCCCGCAGCCAGGGGTCAGCAGGCAACAGCGGCGGGCCGTCATGATCGAACCAGTCTTCGATCAGCTCGATGATCGGACCCGATTGCGTCATCGTTCTTCCGTCCGGCAGCAACAGTACGGGGACGCGCCCCTCCGGGTTGAATGCCTTCAGATCCGCCGTACCCAGCCGCTCCGTTTCGGGATCGTTTTTCGGCATGCTGTAAACGGGGATACCGCGGTCATCGGTGCCGAAACCCGTACTCACCAGGGTGACTTGCGAAGACAGCACGCCACGACACCGTAAATACAGCGTCACGCGCATCGAGGCGCTGCTGGTGTGGTGGTAGTACAGGCGGAGTGGACCGTCCGTCGGGAAACGAGGTTTGGCCATGGAGTTCCTCAGCTGTATGACAGTGCCCAAGGACAGGACATTCTTTTGACAAAAACCGGCAAGTGCAGCGGCTTGCCGGCGAATGCGTGCTGTAGACGTCCTCAAGCCAGCCCGAAAAACCGGACCGAAGCATCTCCTAACAGGCCGTTGCGTGCTTCCGGTGTGTGGAGGCTCCCGGCGAGGTGAGCAAGATGTTCCATATAGTTTCCGGGGTGGTCCGGATGCGGAAAATCCGACGCCCAGCCGAATTGATGGGAGTCGAAGTCTTCGATTGTTTTTGCCCACCCCGTTTCGTCTGGATCGCCACTCACAAAGCATTGCTGAGCGAACGTCTCCTTCGGTCGAGCGGTTCGCTTGATGCTGCGCTCACCGACCTGGGTATCGAAGACCGCTTCCATCTTATCGAGCAAGGAGGGGACCCAACCCGCGCCTCCTTCAAAGAAGCCGACGCGCAGTCGCGGGAAGCGCTCGAACAGCCCGTACTGAAACATATCTACGAGAGCGATTTCCATTGCCACTCTGCCACCCAGGACGGACATCAGAAATTGTCCACCGTCATGCAGGATTTTAGGCTGGATTCTGGTAAACGGCCGATACTCCCGGAGCTCGCCAGACACGTGGATGCAAATAGGCACATCCAGATCCTGCGCTGCGGCATAAAAGGGGTCCCATTCCGTATCCCCCAAGGGTAATCTCCGGATATTAAAGGTCACGATCATCGCACCCTTGGCGCCTGCCTTCACCGCTGCTGTGAGATCTTCCGCGGCGACCTTGGGGTCCCCAAGAAAGCAATGCGCTATCGGCACAAGCCGGCCATTGCTCCCGGAGCAGAAGTCAATCACCCACCGATTGTAGGCCCTACACATTGCATGGGCCAACTCAATATCCGTGATGTGGGTGTTCCACAGGAGCCCGAGGGACGTGAAGATAGCGGTGTATTTGAGTCCCTCAGCGTCCGCTCGGGCCAGTCGCGCCGTGGGGTTGTAGCCAGCTGGATCAGCGTCCCCCGGCCATTCCATCTTTAATCCCTCCATCTCCGTGAGTGTCCGACCCATACCCATGATCGCTTGTACACTCTTGAGGTCATTGCCTCGGAGGAATTGCCCGTCTAGCTGGAGATGCGGCCCCTCAGCAGTCCGACCGAAGCGGAGGCCCCGATCCTTATACTTGGCTTCCATCAGGTCGCCGGTCCACAGATCAGCCGGTTCAATGATATGCCCGTCCGTGTCCATGATACCGTAGTTGCCGGTATAGAGTTCAGTTGCGGTCAATGTCATTTGAGACCCTCCTTTCCGCGCGTGAGCGCGGTCCCTCGTGCTACCTTACCGTACAGTATTGTTAAATTGTGACTCCCCTGTGAGGAGTCACTGTGGTGTGCACTCATCACGATATCCTCACTCGTACCACACGTCGCTACAGGAATCATCGGTTTCCACCCGAAATCATCAGTTATGCCATAAACTCCACCAAAACCCGGCACTCAATCGATTCGCGCGCGGGTGTGGAAGCATCCGAGTCGGCGAGGCGAAAAGAGGTATGCGCGGTATTGGGCGGGCATTGTTCGGCGGTGCACACCCCGAGTTCGGATGAAGAGTCGAACACTTTAAAAATCAAAGCCTCGTGATGACGCATTTCGCTATAGTAGATCCAACGATGCTCGGGATTTCTGACAACACTGACCACTTCCCCTACTCGGTCGGGATAAATATAGAGACTGGCGAGGAAGTCCTCCGGACGGGTAGATTGGGCATCGAGTATCGCGAGTGGGTAATCCAAGACTGGGTAGTCCTTGCGGAAATGCCGCCAGACATTAAATATCCCAAACCGTCCGGACACGATTTCTTCCGCCTCGCGCTCCGTTACCGGCGGTGTGGGCAAGGTCAAACTCCCGCCTGCCGCTTTCGCTTGAGACAATAAGCGCACCCGATTTTTCGCCGAAGCACTCGTGTTGTCGTTATGCGCCGCACTCGCATAGCCGCCGACGTTCTCGCCGTTGGTCTCTTTTTCTCCTGTGGCTCTTCGGACCCTTGAGCGAATCGTGTGGTCGAAAACAATCGCGCGTTTCACCGCGTCGGCACCGCCAAGCGCTTCAGTGACGAGGTGGCGAATTTCGGGGTAATACGTATGCACGATCTTCTCGGAGTCCAAGCCCTCGCTCTGTAAATCGAGTGCGGTGTCGAAATCCCGGGCCAGGCAATAGCCGTTTCTCATTAACGATGGGGGCGGTGACAACGTCCGGCCGTCGTGCACCTCAACGGTACACGTCTGCGATTCCCCATTCTTGCGCCGCGTCACCCCGGCCGGCAGTGGTTGAAAACTGTTGTCATACGCGTAGCGCTGGCTGCCATCCGCGTTCGGGATGGCATAATTGATCTGTGCTGTTGTCATCCTTGCGCCCCTCAAAAATGTATTCTCACCCTCATCTACCACAAGTCAGGACAAGAATCAGCTTCTGCCAGCGCTTCCAATAACGCCTTCGCCTTTCGACTTGTGACACACCCGCCACCCTGCTAAGGCCGTAGGCAAAAGGAGGGTTCTATTATGCCGGTTTCAACTCCCTTTACGGGTGGGTGCGCGTGTGGCGCGGTTCGGTATGCCTGTTCGGCTGAGCCTATGATGTCTCTCAATTGTCACTGTCGTGACTGCCAACGTATCACGGGCAGCGCACACAGTACCGTCGTTGGTGTTCCTGCCGCCAAGGTGCAGTTCACCCAAGGGAGCCCTCAATACTATGAGACGGTTGGGGAGCGCGGAACCTCGGTCCGCCATGGCTTCTGTCCGACGTGTAGCTCTCCGCTGGTCGCCCTCCCGTCGGCGTATCCCGCCATGATGTCCCTCCGCGTCGGTAGCTTGGACGATCCCAGTTGGGTTCGGCCTACCGCCGACATTTGGACGGCCAGTGCCCAACCGTGGGATGCGATGAACCCCGCGATTCCGAAGTTTGAGACCCAGCCAACAGAGGAGGAATTTCAGGCCATCCTAGCCTGACGGAGCAGCGCGCCTCCTCACTGACGCTCTTGAGCAGGTTGTTCTGGATCTTTCGCTCAATTTCGTTCCGATGGGATCCCGTTCACTGGTTTTGTAGGTCTGTTGGGCTTGAGTATGAATTTTCCGTGCTGAAGCGTTGCGCGCACTACGTTCGGCGTCGTTATTGAGCGCGGTTTCTGGGCGGACACTATCCCCGCAATGAGCGAAAGAACGTCCGTATGTCCTCAGTAAGCGCCTGTGGCTCTTCCATCGGCGCAAAGTGCCCGCCAGGTTTCATCATCGTCCAATGTTGAAGGTTGTAATAACGCTCGGCCCAGCTCCGTGGCATGAAGAACGCCTCTTCTGAAAACACGCCAACTCCGGCCGGGGCCTCGACCACCGGGGTCCGATCATGCGCTGGCTGCCACTGGTTGTGTGTACACTCATAGTAGTAGCGTGCCGAGGTTCCATACGACTGGGTGAACCAGTAGATACTGATCCCCGTCAGCAGGTCATCTTTGCTGAAGCGGCTCTCGACATTGCCGCCGCAATCGCTCCAACTGCGGCGTTTCTCCAGGAGCCAGGCGCATAACCCGGTGGGCGAGTCGTTCATTGCGTAGGCAATAGTCTGGGGTCTCGTCGATTGAATGGCCGAATAGCCACTTCCATCCGTGAAAAAATCTTGGTTTCGTTCGTACCAACCGGCTTCATCTGCGGAAAACTCCGATTCTTCGGGTAATGTGCTGAGCGGCACGTTGAAGAGCGTGAGCGGCGCCATCAAAAGTAGGTACACGCCGATCATGTGCTCGGCGTATTTGTGTCCCAGTTGGGCGGTTGTGAGCGAACCCCAATCTCCTCCGCCGGCGGCAAATTTGTCGTAACCCAGCACCTCGCGCATGAGTGAGACCCACAGATCAGCAGAGCGCCAGAAATTGAACCCGGTCGTCGTAAGTGGTGTCGAAAAACCAAAGCCTGGCAGGGACGGCACGATGACATCAAATGAATCTGCTGGATCGCCACCGTAGGCCGCGGGATCAGTGAGCGGACCGATAACTTTGTGCCAATCCCAGAACGTCCAAGGCCAGCCATGGCTTAATATCAGCGGCGTCGGGTTCGGACCCTTGCCTTTTTCATAGATGAAGTGGATAGGAACACCGTCAATCGTCGTTTTGTAGTTCGAAAACTGGTTGATCGCGGCTTCTTGTGCGCGCCAGTCGAAATCTGTCGCCCAATAGTCCAGCAGTTCCTGCAAATAGGCCCCATTCGTGCCGAAGCGCCAATCATCGTTCGCGAACTCCGGTGCCAGTCGAGTCCGTTGCAGACGTTCGCGAAGATCTACGAGAGCCGTTTCCGGAATGTCGACCGTGAAAGGTTCGTATGTCGTCAATTTGTCCCTCTAAGATGCGGTGAATACCTCGAACCGGAAAATCTGTCAGCGCGGGCGAGTGGGGGCGGCGCGTTGGCAACCGGCACTCACCCACCGGGTAAAAGATTGCTACGTCCCTGATCTCCCCGACGCAGCGAGGAGAGCGCTACGTCGGGTTGTCTCCCTAGAAGAAGATATAGGAGCGGACGACCACGTTCTTGCGGCACGGGGCGTCCTTGGGCGCGGTCGGGTCGATGCAGGCCGAGTGGAACGACCACCGCGACACCGAGCCGTCGGTCACCGAGTCGTAACACTTGAGCATCGACACTTCGGTCGACGTCTGCTGCGGAAGCCAGTACCACTCATGGTTGGGACGGTAGGTGAAGCGGGTGGTCTCGCCCACGCGGTCGTCGTAGATGCGGTAGTTGGTGATATACGGCTGGTCAGCAAACGACGGCCAGGCACACAGGACAAAGGGGTTCTGGCCCACGGTCTCCATCGGCTTGGCCAGGTTGATCGACATGAACCGCCGCGACATCTTTGCGTCGGCCTCCGCCTCGGTGTAGTGCTGCCGGCGCCCAAAGTTGCGCAGGTTCTTCGTCAGCAGTTCGCGGCACCGCACGCGGCCGCTGTTGTCGTTCAGGTCGTTATGCACGATGTTGGCGTAGAAGGTGTTGACCCCCGGGTCCTTGTTGTCCTGATCTTCCTTGACGGGGCCCGTGTAGTCCTTGTCAAACACGTCGTGGTTATACACGAGTGCATCCGTTGCACCGGGGAAGAAATCGAGCAGGAGTTTCTCGATCTCCGGGTAGAAGACGCGCTCCACCTCGGCGGCGTCGTAGAAATTCTGGCATTTCGATTCGCAGTGGGCGAGCGAGACGCCGAGCTTGTCCATACACTCGGGGCTCGTGGGCGAGAGACCGGGGTAGTACTCTGCCATCCGGCGCGCGTCGCGCAGGATTTGCGGGAAATAGAGACCTCTCCGCCCGATCTCCTGCTCTTCCTGGCGAAACATTTTGGCCACATCCGCGCGCGCCGGGTCCCGCCAGATGGCGTTGGACGAGACGACCGAGTAGGACGGCTGCTCGTAGACCGTGTAGCGCAACGGCAGTGCGACGCCGCCTTCGGGAGCCTGGATGTTGTTCGCCCGAATATAGTCCAGGCACTCGTCGTAGCTCCGAAACCCAAGACCCCACCTGGTCTCGATCGGGCCGGGAGGGGCGTTCTCGATCATGTCGATGACCGCTTGCCCTTCGCCCTCGGCAACCTGGCGGATCGCCGCCTCCATCGCCGCCGCGGTTCCCGCATCCCCGTCCTGATCGAACGACATGTAGGACAAACCGCCGTTCGCCGCGATGGGTGCCGGCTGCCCGGCGGTGAGCTGGAGAGAAGGCACATAGGCCGACGAATTAACCCCTACAGCGTTGTTCTCGATGGTATTAAGCCCCATAACATGCCCTCCAGTTAAAGATAGCCGATGGTGTCACACCGGGTTTGTCTTTGCAAGAGCCCGTATCACCCGGTCCCACGGCCTTCATTGCTTATTGAGCGTTCGAGATTGTAGGAAACGTGCTGTTGAGGAACTCCAAATAAGAGCCGAAGTCCCGGTTAATCAGGTCTTGTGTCAGCTGATAGTCCGCCTGATCATAGGTGAACGCGCCTAATTTGTGGATGGGATTCGCCGCCTCCCAGTTGCGTATGTTTTGTAGGGCCTCCTCACGCAAGGGCATGCCACAGAAGTTATAGATCTTTGTGACCGCGTCCTCACTGGGGCCGGTGACTTCATTATAGGGAATGTCCAGAATCTTGATGTCTGGCCGGCTTTGCCGGACCTTGAGATGCTGCTCCATGCCCATCGCGAGCCCCATTCTGAGCGTTTCATACTCCGGGGGCTTGTCGGAAAACGGGGCGTGAAAGGTGTCCAGTAAGCGGAACAGGCTGGGGATGGTCTTGTGCGGAGTGCGATGGGTCATGAGCAGGCGGGCATCCGGAAAGACATCAATAATAAACGGTTCCAGGCCGCACCACAGCGGACTTTTTAGGACCCAGGGTTTGTTTTCACCCGATTGCCATTGCAGGTATTTCAGCATATCGCGCAGGTATTCGACGGTCATGGTCGGGTTCTGGGTGGCAAACCACTGCATATAACTGCTCATCGTATTGAACGCGATGAATACGCCGCTGACCAGGCTGTGTTCGAGTAAGAGACTTTCCTCCTCCGGTTCAAAGGTTTGAAAACGGTGCCCCAACTTGGCATCTGGAGACATGCTATCGAACCAGCGGATAAATGCGTCCGCTTCATCAATCCGGGGTTGCGGTGACTCCGTCATGGACCCGGTGATCAGCGACGGATTATACGTCCACCAGAAGGGGAGATAGTGAAAATCACCGGAGGCTGCCAGGAGCTTCTGTATCTTTGTGGTGCCGCTTCGCAGCTGGCCATAGACAAAGGCCGGATTTTGAATCTCGATCTCGGCAATTTCCGGATACCGGGCAAAGTCCCGTTGCATCCGTAACCGATTACAGAGCAGGCGCAATAATTTTTTTTCAATGGCGATCGCGCCCTGTTCATGCAGACAGGCATCGGTATTATATGCGGTGTGTAAGAGCCGGAACGGTTCTACGGCCGCCTCGTCGATGATGTCGATACCGGTCATCTCGCGCGCCTGGGCCAGCATGTGATCCGCGGACATCTGCAACAGAAATGGTTTTCCTTCTTGACTCATACCAGTGCTCTATTGGCTTGGACGGCTTGCTATTGTGATATGCAACCGGGGAATAACCCGGCGGCGGACATATGGTGGACGTGAGATACCCCGCTGAAAATGGCATGTCAACGGCCATCATCGCCTCTGGAGCTTGAATCTCGGAGGCGATGAAGCTTAGTCCAAGGCGTAGATCGTGCCCGAGATCGACTGCGTCGCCAAATCCCACACTTCGACGAAGAAAAGGCACTTCCCGTCTGCGGCCATGTTGATCGCCTTCACTTCCCACTGGCGGTGCCCGCTCTTACGCCACACTCCCGTGACGACTTGGGGCACCACGCTGCCATCCGGGCGAAAATCCTGGACCCGGCCCGTCAGTGGGCCCGTTTCTCCCGTCGGACCCACCGCCGGACCGAACGTTGCCGTATACAGGTACGTGCCGAACGGTCCGGCTTCTCCCTCTGCATTCATAACGGAGCCTGCCTCCGTCAGCGTCACCGTCGTGACCTTCCCGGTGTAGTCTGAAATCTTCTCTCCAATTGCACTCATTGCTCTGCTCCTTTCCTCTGCCGGTCGTACCAGGGCCAGCCTGCGGACCCCTCCACTGATTCTCCCCAAGGGGCTTTCCTCTTTATACCCTTACAGAGTCGTCTCTTGGCAAGCTACCGCAAATTGCACCCCGGAGCAGTCTCGAGTAGGCTGGAGCACCGGACGGACGAGCAGGGAGGGATGCATGCCAAACGAGCCCGAGAAACTATGGGACTATGACGCGGTGGCCATTGGTCAGACCGGAACCGAGACTACGGTCACCATCACCATGGATACGCTGCGCGAGTACGCCCAGGCCACCCAACACGTCCGTGGGTCGGAACTGGATCAGACCAACGATGCGACACACCCGGCCGCAGTCCTGGCCATGCCCAGCATGGTGTTGGCCTACGCGCCGCTGCTGCGCTACGACCTGGCGGAGAACAACGGTTTTGTGGCGCTCGAAGACTCCAAGACCGCGCGCCGCCAGACGCCGTTTGCCAAGTGCGATATTCGGTGGCACGTGCCGGTCGCGATCGGCGATTGCATCACCGCCACCCGTCGGGTCCTGGACAAGTATGAACGACGCGGCAGCAGGTTTGTGACCTTTCGCGTGGAAGCGGTGAACCAACGCGGGGTCATGGTCGCCGACTACGATTACACCTGTATCTTCGCCTATGTCCAGGGACAGAAGACCGTACCGGCCTCAGGAGGGGCCGAGGCGTGGGAAACGACAGTCAAGCCCGGGCAGCCTGTGGCCGAGGCGCGTCGGGTCCTGACGACCGAGCAGGCTACGGTGGGCACAACGCTGCCGGCGCTTCAGGTCACGGAGAGCCAGGACACGATTCTGGGCTATAACGATATCCAGTTGGCGGGCCGGCTCATGACGAGCAATATCCATACAGATGAGGAGTTTGCGCGCCAGAACATTTTTGGCGGGGCCGTCAACGCCGGGCCTGCCACCATGTCCTACGTGGAGCAGATGCTCACTCTGTCGTTTCCGCTATCCGCGTTTTACTCCGGTGGCCGCTTGCTCATGCGTGCGATCGAGCCGTTTCGGGCCGGGCATGTAGTGACCCTGCAGGGCGAAGTGACGGCGGCACAGACCATGGGAGATCACTGTCGGGTCGGCTGTACCGTACGTGGGACCAATCAACTGGGCTCGCTCGTGTGCCTGGCCGAGGCCAGCTTGAGCCTCTCTCGTACGGAGGAGTAGGGCAGCGTCCTTATGCAAAAAGAATTTGGAGACGCATTTGCGTCGATTGAGGACACGACCTTTACGGCAAAATATCGCGCCGGATGCCACTGTCAGGCCGTCCAATACGAAGTGAGCGCAGATCCGGTTGACGCGAAAATCTGTCACTGCGTAGTCTGCCAGACGCTGCACGGCGCGCCTATGCAGTGGGCTGCTATTTTTCACAAACGCCACGTGCGCATCACGCACGGCATCGCTCAACTCCGCTTCTACAATAGCGAGCGGCAGCAGTATGAGCGCATTCTCCCCTGCAAAGTCAGCTGTGCCGTGTGTGGAACGCTGATCGCGGATGAGGGCCGCAAGATGTGGCTGGCGTTTCCCTCCCTATTTGATTTCGGGCGCCCGCCCCAGGTGCCACCGAGCTTCACACCCACGTGTCATATTTTCTATGGGATGCGGGTCATGGACATGCACGATGATCTGCCGAAGTGGTCAGGCCATAAGAACAAGTCCATTCTCTTGTAATCAGGAGAGTTGAGGACCATCTTAAGCAAAAAGTGGATTCCTGGTAGGAATGCCTCAACAGCATTATTATGAGCTGTACGAGCCCTAAAACCCTCGCCGTTTTCCTCTTATCATAAGATTCGGAAAAGTACGGCGAGCGTGAGCATGGAAGAGGAGAATCCGTAATGTCAGCAAAAATCGAATTCGGGATGTTCGACTGGGTTGATCGCGGCTCGAATTCGGTCGGCGATCTGTACGAGTCGCGTCTCAAACTGATCGAATCGGCGGACAAGGCCAATTTTTACGGCTATCATCTGGCGGAACACCATTCGACTCCGCTCGGTATGGCGCCCTCTCCATCGGTATTCTTCGCGGCGCTCGCGCAGAGGACCAAGCATATCCGCTTCAGCCCCATGGCGTATTTGTTACCGATGTATCATCCACTGCGCCTCATAGAGGAAGTCTGCATGCTGGACCACCTTTCAAACGGGCGCATGGAACTTGGCATCAGCCGTGGCGTGTCACCGTACGAAATCGCTACCTACAGTGTCGATCCGGAAGAGACCCGGGAAATCTTCACCGAAGTCCTCGAGATATTCCGTAAAGGGATGTGCAACGATGTACTGAATTACGCCGGAAAACATTTCGAATTTCGAGATGTACCAATGACTCTCAAACCGTTTCAGGACCCGTATCCGCCGCTCTGGTATCCATCGTTCAGTGAATCCGGGGTCGAATTTGCCGCGCGTGAGGGAATGCACTTCATGACCCTCGGCCCACCGTCGCTCATCACGAATCTCATGGCTCGATATCGAGAAGTCGCCGCTGACAGCGGCAATGGCGGCGCCGACACGCTGAAACTGGGCGCAATGCGCCAAATCTATGTGGCGGAAACCGACGAACAAGCCTTTGCGGTGGCGAAGCCGGCGTACGATGATTGGTACAACTCAATCATGCAGCTCTGGCATCAGCACAATGATCACGCCTACGACAATTTTTTTGCGTGGGACCTCTGCCTCGCGGGAGAAACGATACTGATCGGATCGGTCGACAAAGTCCGCGATCAAATTCAACAATTGGTCTCGGAGAGTGGGATCAATTATTTCGTCGGTTCGTTCGCATGGGGCTCATTGAGTCCGGAGGAAAGCCAAAGATCGCTCGATCTTTTTACATCGCACATCGTGCCGCACATACACTAGCCGACGCAGCTTCGACGCACGACGAATGATCGCGGACAGCCTGTTTTGCAGGTGGGATTGGGCTGGCATAGAGACGAACGAAAGGAGTATGCCTCATGGAGATCGTTCCCAGCGAGGCAACACTTGGGGCCAGTATCTACGGTGTGAATCTGCATCATCTCGATGATCGAACCGGCAAGCGGATCATTGAAGCGTGGCACGAATACGGCGTGCTCGCCTTTCCCGAACAACATCTCGATGATGAGGCTCACATCACCTTCAGTCGTCGCTTTGGCCATTTGGAACGTCTGCTCACAACGGCAATCGAGGGCACAAAGCCTGAGATATTCCGAGTTGCGAATGTCCGTCCGGACGGCATCCTCGACTCCGCAGGAGGCCCCTATGATGCGTTAAATCGGGGCAACCGGCAGTGGCACTCCGACAGCTCATACAAACGTATTACCTCAAAGGCTTCAGCTCTCCGAGCCCATACTTTGCCCTCGTCGGGAGGAGAAACCCAGTTCGCCGATATGCGGGCGGCGTACGACGCGCTCGACACCGCGCGTAAAGACTGGCTCGCAGACAAGCTGGTTGTGCATGACTTTGCGTACAGCCACGGTAAATCTGCCGATTTAATGACCGACGCCGAACGCGCAGCCCTGCCGCCGGTCGCGCATCCGATCGTCCGCATCCATGAAGAGACGGGCAGAAAGTCACTCTTTGTCGGTCGGCATGCCAGCCACATTGTGGGAGAAGATGTTGAACGCAGTCGTTCACTGCTGCGTGAGCTGACGGAAAGCGCGTGTCAGCCGCCGCGTATTTTTACACACCGGTGGCACGTCGGTGACCTGGTGATCTGGGATAACCGCTTACTGCATCGCGGTCGACCATGGCCCCCTGATGAGCCAAGAATTCGGGTGGCTTGCGATGACCCGGACAATGGAGCCGATAACGTCAGGAGTTCGTCGCGATAAGCTGCTATCGGTGCCCTGGCGCGAGGCTTGCCGACGACCGGCTATGCGCTCGCCTTCAATCACCGCCGCCACCGCTACCGATCTGGTCAGCCACGGCGCTCCTCCGGCGCGCATGCACAACCCGCACGCGGTTGTCGGCAGTGTGGCCTCCGCATGGGACTCCCCACACTCCACTGCGTACAGCCACGGTAAATCTGCCGATTTAATGACGCGACGCCTGAACGCGTCGCCCCCGTCCGCCGAACCTGAAAGTCTGAGCCGGGATTGCTGGGGGCTTCAACCACATCCGAAAAACAACGGGCCGCTTCGGATGGCGCTCCGCCAGTGGAATGAGGTGCCTGAAATATCTGCTCATAACTCGCCTGGAGTTTCAACGCTCATCGAAGAGACGGTATCCGCAGAAAGCACTCACTCTTTGTCGAGCCCGAGCCAAAGAAGTCGGCATGCCAGCCACATTGTGGGAGAAGGCCCGTACACGGTTGACCATGGCACGGAGTCCTGCCCGAAATCATTGGGCCGATCCCCAGGGACTGCTGCGTTCGGCAATACGACTGACGGAAAGCTGCCGGGTGGTCGGGCCGCCATGGTCAGCCGCCACGCCGGTCTGGGGTTGGCCGGGATCGCCGAGCTGCTCTGGACCGGTCGGGCGGCGGTGGCAGATACACGTCCCGTGACCTGGTGATCTGGGATAACCGCTGCGTCATAATGCTGCATCGGAGCCAGGTCGTCCATGGACCGAGCTCATTGGTGCCCTGGAGGGCGCGGATGAGCCAAGAACCAGCACGAGTTCTCATTCCACGCAAACCGCGCACTCTCCCCAGAGGCCGGAAAATCCGCAATAGTGCACTTGCCGCTCGCCCCCTCCACAAATGCCTCTCCAGCGTTGTGGCCGTAAACGTGCTGCGGGCAAACTCCACCGCGTTATCGTAGACAATGGCCGTGTAGGTCCCATCCCCCCCCAGATTCCCCCAGTTCCAGATGGCGACAAAGCCGACATCTGCACTGTCACAGGCACCTGCGTTGAGGACATCGGTCCGCTCGGTCCCGGGGAATCGGGTCCCAAGCGAGTACCATGTCTTCATTGAGATGGACAGTGGCTCGTTGGCCTCACACTTCCAGCCCGAGATGACCCCAACGCCGGAATAGGTGAACCACTACTCGGAGCACGGCGGCCTTCGTCGATACATAAAGGAAGACGGTTCGACCTATACGAAGGGTGAAAGATTTCGGTGAAGATGATATCCAGGTGCTCGACTCGATAGCCTCTATAGCGTAGCATCCGTTTTCTCCGAGAATTTATCGCCTAGGGACAGCGGACTTTGGGTCCGAGCTGTCGGGTCTGTTTGCCACACAGAAAGGCCAGGGCCTGAATCAGGTACCGACGGGTCTCGGGCGGTTCAATAATATCATCAACCCCAAATGCGGCCGCGGCTTCGTAGACCGATCCCTGGCGACTGTACTTGGCCTCCAGTTCAGCCTGTAACTGGTCTGGGTCGCGCGCTTCTTGCAGCTCCCGGCTGTGGACCGTATAGACGGCCGAGGTCGGACCGGTGCCGGTCATGATCGCGAGCGGCCAGGCAATTTGTAGATCGGGCGAATACGGGCTCCCGCGTCCACCCATGGCCCACATCGCCGCGCCATGCGCCTTGCGCAGAATAAGAGTGATCTTGGGAGTGCCTGCCCGCTCCACCGCATCGATCAGCGTACCGCCCCAGTAGAGCATATTGCTGGTCTCGGCCTGTTGGCCAATGAGAAAGCCTGGTTGGTCCTGCAGAAAAACGAGCGGAATGTGAAACGAGTCACAGACTGCAATAAAACGGCGGACCTTGGCCGCTGACGCCCAGTCCAGGGCTCCGGCCTGGTAGTCCGGCTGACTGGCCACAATCCCCACCACGAGCCCGTCAAGACGGGCGAGGCAGGTCATGACGCTTTGGCCGAAGTCTGGCTTGTAAACAAAGGTCTGACCGTGGTCAACAAGAGCGGCGATCACCCGGGCGACGTCGTACGGCTTGCGGAGACGAGTAGGGACGATATCGAGCAGTTCGGGGCACAGACGGTTGGGGTCATCGGTGGAGGGCTCGCGCGGCGGCAGCTCCCAGCAGTTTTGAGGCATAAAGGTGAGAAAGGTCCGGATAGCGGCAATACACTCCTGCTCATTGGCTGAGACCCGATCAACAAACCCGGTTGTCCGGGCGTGCATATCAGGGCCGGCGAGGCGGTCGATATCGACCGCCTCGCCAAGCCCGCCCCGGACCAGGGTCGGTCCGGACCAGCCGACAAAGCCGGAACCTTTGACCATCAGCGTAAAATCGGCGTACAGCCCATCAATGGGCGGCCGGCCAAAACAGGCACCCAGCATGGCGGCGACCTGAGGAATCCTCCCTACACAATCGGTGACTTCTCGAAAGGCCGGCACTTGGGTCATCTGGCGGGCCTGCATCGAGTCCTGGAAGCGGATGGCAGAGCCTTCATAGAGGCCAATGAAAGGATAGCCCTGTTCCAGGGCCAAGCGGCGCAGGCGAAAGCGTTTGGCAATATTCTTCAGGCTGGCCGCTCCTCCCACCAAGGTACCGTCGTCGGCCACCACACACACATGGCGGCCGTGTATCGTGCCCCAGCCCGTTACCACTCCGTCGGCTGGGAGGTGCTGGGCGGGTTTCCCAGGCGTGTCTACGCTGCCTTCGGCCAGCAGTCCAATTTCGTGGAAGCTGTCCTCGTCTAGGAGTAAGGTCAGCCGTTCACGGGCGGTCAGCTTCCCCCGCCTATGCGCCCGAGCGATGGCCTCGGGACCGCCCTGGCTCCGTGCTTCAGTCTTTCGGTGCCGGAGTTGGGCGATATAATCGTCCCAACCTGGTGTTGGCATTCGTGTTTCCTATGTCTTAAAAAAACAACGAATAGTGCTCTTGCGTCGCCGGCTTAGCCCACGGCCAGCGTACTGGGGGCGACAACCAGGACCAGTCCCAGGCCGATCAGGCCAATGCCCGTGCCTTTTCCCAGTGCCACCCCGTAGGGAAGAATCTTCTCCATAAAAATAATCAGGGTCAAAACACCCATCCACACCAGGTTCATGGTGCCGACAACGAACAGCACGGCCATCAGACTCCAGCAACACCCCAGGCAGTAGGCGCCGTGGTGCAAGCCCATCCGAAACGCCCCCCAGTACCCGTCTCGCCAACTATTGAGCAGGAAGCCGAGTGGGGAGCGACATTTCGACAGGCAGACGTATTTGAGCGGGCTGAGCTGATACAGGCCGGCGATGATCAGGGTCAGCCCACCGATAGCAGAGCCATACGTTCGCAGGCCAAGAAAAGTGTCGGGCAGGGACTGGATGGCGATGTCCCCAGCATAGGCCACCCCGCCAGTCAGGGTCCACAGCACGGCATACCCAGCGGTAAAGAGCCACGCCGGAGCAAAGGGGGCAGCCTGCTCTCGTTTTTGGCGCGTTACGGTGGCGAACAGCACGGCCGTTGGCGCGACAGACGGGAACATCATGGCCACCATCATGACACCCCAGAGGGCAATGTACAGGACTGCATTAGAGACCGAGAATGGCAGGCCCATAGTCATACTCATGGTCATCAGGCCAAGCCCCATCCCTCCGGCCTGGTGCACGGTGGCAATCCAGGCCAGAACGGACAGCAGCACGAGAGCGGTGACGATGATGATCTTATCTCGTAAGGTCATGGCTGGCAGTCTCTTCCCTCACCTCAGTCCTTTTCCAACGGGGAAAGGGCAACCAGGTCGATAGGGGTCGGGGGCTGAACGCACGGTCCAGCCACGTTAAAACGGGCTAATTCTGCCAGCTAAACGGCGCAAAGTGGCCGTTGGTATTATCGACGTCCCAGGCCAGGTTGTGGTCGGTGTAGCGATACGCGTTGGATTTGGCCAGCGACAGCCTGGGCGAAACCGGGTGATTGGCGTTGGTGACCCATAGCGGCTCACTGCCGTCCCGACCGGTCAGTGCCTCAATGTCGATCTCCAGCACGTCCGGAATCGTCAGCCGCCGATTGTTGGCGTCTATCGTAAACGCAATGGGAGCGGTCTTGATCCCCAGAAAATTACTGATCAGACCCGAGACCAGCTGCATGGGCCCACCCGCCTGACCGGAGAAAATCGCACTCAGCCCCTCTTGCTGGTCTGTGGAGGCCTTGTCGTCCACGTACAGGGCCGCAGTCCAGTTGCCGTCCCCCATCTTGCCCGGACCGGGAAAGGACACCACGAGCACGGCGTTCAGATCGCCGAGGCTCGTCTGGCCATAGCTCCCCTGATTCACATGAAACGCCAGGGCCGCGTCACACCGCCCACGAGGGGGCGGGTTCTGGATCAAACAGGCACAGATCGTGTCACAATTACACGATTCAAAATAATCACCCTCAATTTTCCATTTTTCAGCCATATCTCCCTCCCTTGCAGCAGTCAGCTCATCTTATGGGTATTGACCATCTCTCGAGCCTAGGCTTCGATTGTCCAACGTCATATGGGCGCGGTCAAGCACCTGCGGACTTTTCCGTACGCGTCACAAGGAGGAACTCTCATGGCAGGCAGTATGAGTGCCCAAGATCTCAAAGCGCTTCTAGACAGCCAGGTGCTGTATGCGGTCATTGATGTCCGGGACTGGGGAGAATTTTCCCTGGGCCAGATTCCTGGCACCAACTGCATCCCGCGCGGATCATTAGAAAAGTATATTTCGGTGTTAGTCCCCAAGACCGATATCCCTACAGTTCTGTACTGCGATACCGGCCAACGTTCGACTCGGGCGGCCCTCAGCCTGGAAACCCTGGGCTATACCAATGTGTCGGTCCTGGACAGCGGTCTCACCGCCTGGACAGCGGCTGGCTATGAGACAATGCATGGCTGGAGTTTACGGGGCAAAGTCTATGGCGAGCGTCTCCAGGTCGAGGAGGACATCCCCGAGATGATGGCCGAAGAACTCCATGCGCGCCTGAAGCAAGGCGAACAGCTGTATATCTTTGATACTCGCACTGAGCCGGAATTCAAGGCTGCGCATTTGCCAGGCGCGTATTGCGCTCCAGGCGGGCAGTTAGCCCTGATCGCGCCCGAGGTTGTACCAGACAAAGGCCGGACGATTGTCACCAACTGTGCCGGCCGCACACGCAGCTTGCTGGGAGCTCATATTTTACGGCGGATGGGTTTTACCGACGTCTACGCGCTGAAGGGTGGCACCGGGGCCTGGCGCATTGCCGGCTACACCGGGGAACTTGAGAAAGGCGACGGCGTCCCCGTGCCCCGACTTTCTGAGACTGGTATCTCAACGTGCAAACAGTTTGCCGAGCACCTTGCCACAGAAGACAACGTTTCCAGTATCACCCCTCAGGACGTGCACGCTCGGCAGGAAAAGGGTGAGTTGCTCTACCTGCTCGATGTGCGTTTGCTCGACGAGTATCAGGCCGGCCATATTCCCGGCGCCCATTTTTGTCCCGCGACTCAGATTGCCCTCCTGGTCGAGAGTTTGATCGGCGTGAAGAACGCACCGATTATCACCATGTGTGCCGGCCGCGCCCGGGCGATTATCGCCGCGTCTGTACTCAAGGGAGCTGGCTATCCAAACGTGAGTGTCCTGGACGGCGGCACGACCGCCTGGAAAGCCGCCGGTTTTGAGCTTGAGACTGGCGACCCCCAAGAGATTGATTTTGGCCAGCCCGTATGGATGGCGCGGCTGCTGCAGGGACTGCCGGCCGGGGTAGAGCCCCAGGCTCTGCCGATCCCCGGCTTGGCTGAAGCTCGTGCGCAGGCCGAACTCCTCACGCCGCAAGCCTTGCAGACTCAGCTGATGCTGGTGAGCAGCCTGCACTGCTCGATGTGCGGAGTCTGGGCGATTTCGCCACTGCTCATGTGCCGGGCGCACGCTGGCTCTCGCGGGGCAAGCTCGACCTCCAGATTGAACATGAAGTACCGGACAAAACGACCCTGGTGGTGCTGATGTGCCGCAAGGGGAATCTCTCGCCCTTATCCGTCCCCACCTTAAAAGCCATGGGCTATACCCGCGTCGCAGTATTGCAGGGCGGATTTGACGCTTGGCGGGCTGCCGAGCTGCCGACTGAGCAAGGCTTAGGCGATTTATCTAGTAATGCTGAATTAGAGCGGCTGGCGATTGAAGAAGTCGGTTTATTCGGTAGCGGACCGTATGGATTCAGCCATGAACGGATGGCCAAATATCTGCGCGATGAGGAGGCGTTAGGTCGAAAATATCAGCGTAAACGAGTCTAAACGTTGCTGGGAATCTGGAGGGATGGCTTCCTATCGCTGCTTTACAGTCCTTCCTGTTAAGAAAGCCTCTAAAATTAGAGCGTCTCCCATTTGATCTACAACAATCCTTGAGAAGTACGCAACCTTCCATTGGCCAAGGATTTTCCCTATACACCTACCATCCTCGCAGCTTTGGAAGGTCGTGTTTCAACGGAGCGCTTATCTCCATACCGAGACGCAACCGCAGGGTCTAGGCCGGGGGCAACTCAAAGCGTTTGACCTTGATCTTCCCGGCCTGCTTTTGCACCTGCCATAGATCATACTGCATTTGCTGCCGCAGCCAGCTTTCCGCACTCCCACCAAAAGCCTTTTCTAAGCGAACGGCCATACTCGGAGAAATACTGCTATGGCCGTTCAGCAGTTCAGACAAGGCTTTCCGCGAGACCCTCAGACCTTCCGCCGCCGCCGTCACCGTCAGGCCCAAAGGTTCCAAGCACAGTTCCCGGATCGTTTCGCCAGGATGGGGAGGATTATGCATTACCATGGTCTTTTGCTCCTAGTGATAATCGATCAAATCGACGTCGCTGGGGGCGTCATCTTCAAAGCGAAACACCACCCGCCAGTTCCCCGATACCTCGACCGCCCAAAATCCGGCCCACTCCCCCTTGAGCGGGTGGAGCCGTAACCCCGGATGGTCCATATCCTGGGGCCGTGTACTGGCGTCCAATCGCGCCAGGATGGCCCGCAAACGTTTCAACCATTGGGGATTCAGCCCGGCAGTCTTGCCCGTCCGGTAAAGCTGCCGTAATCCCTTGTGGCGAAAGCTGCGAATCATGGCGCAGTGTAACCCGTTACGTATCGGGTGTCAAAAGAAAGGGGAGAAACGGTATCAATGTCATCAACGCCACCATCCCCGGTAGCTACACGGAGTTCATCGAGCACGTCATGCCCGAGCTGCGGAAGCGGGGGCTTGCCAAAGAGGTGTACACTCCCGGTACCCTGCGCCGAAAAATCTTTGGTGACGATAGGCTTCCGGCTACCCACCCGGCGGCGGCACACCGCAACGCCTTTCGGTAGAAGTTCAGTCAGACAGCACCCGCTGTCCCGCTTGACTTCTCCGCGGAATATCCGTGAAGTGTCTCAAGTGATAACGGCGAAGAGGAACATACGAAAATCGGCGCAAGGAGGGCGATCATGAGTCGTAACGGAACTACCAGGAACACAGTACTGCGGAAGCAGCTGAACCACCCGATCATTGACGCCGACGGACACTGGCTGGAGTTTGGGCCGTTGGTCGAGGAACGGCTGCGAAAGATTGGTGGGGACATGGCCGCGGAGGGGTTCTCATTACGCCCCGCGCTGGTCGACCGGCAACTCTCGATGTCGGTGGCTGAGCGGCGTAAGCGACGGATTGGGCAGCAGGGGTTCTGGGGATTCCCAACCAGGAATACGCGCGACCGTGCTACGGCGTTTATGCCGCAGTTGCTGTATGAACGCATGGATGAACTCGGTTTCGATTTTTCGGTCATGTATCCGACTATAGGTCTGTCACTCCCCACGATTGCCGATGACGAGACGCGACGGGTGACCTGCCGGGCCTTCAATACATTTAGTGCCGATTATTTTCGCAACTTCTCGGATCGCCTGACGCCGGTGGCTGTAATTCCGATGCACACGCCGGAAGAAGCCATTACAGAACTCGAACATGTGAAACATCAACTAGGCTTAAAGGTCGTCATGCTGGGCAGCATGATGCGACGTCAGATACCCGCTATTGCCGAAGAACATCCCACAGCCGCAGGCGTTGCCGCCTGGTACGATGTCCTCGGACTCGACAGCGAACATGATTATGACCCCGTGTGGGCGAAGTGTGTCGAGTTAGGCTTCTCGCCGACCTTCCATTCCGGTAGCAAAGGCTACGGCTTGCGCGTCTCGCCCTCGAACTTTTGCTACAACCACATTGGCCATTTTGCCGCTGCCGGTGAAGCGGTGTGTAAAGCGCTCTTTTTGGGCGGTGTGACTCGTCGGTTTCCGACCCTGAAGTTTGGTTTTCTGGAAGGCGGCGTCGGCTGGGCGTGTCAGCTGTACGTTGATCTGATCGAGCACTGGGAGAAGCGTAATGTGGACGCCTTGGAGGAAGTCAGGCCAGACAATCTCGATGTGGATTTGCTGCGGCAGTTGGCTGAATCGTACGGAAGTCAAGAAATCGTCGACGCGTTAACAGAGAGTGAATCGCCCCTGGACACGGTCACGCAGCCGTATGGTCCCGAGACGGGTGGCATCGAGAATCTGGATGATTACGCAGCGTGCCAGATCGATAAGAAGCAGGACTTTCACGAGCTGTTTGCCAAGAATTTTTATTTCGGCTGCGAGGCGGATGATAAAATGAACGCCGTGGCTTTTAATCGGAAGAATCTTCCGCTCGGCTCGCAGTTGAACGCCTTATTCGGTTCGGACATTGGCCATTTCGACGTGACGGACATGGCTGGGGTCTTACCCGAAGCCTACGAACTGGTTGAAGATGGCTTGATGGATGCAGACAATTTTCGTGACTTCGTACTGGCGAATCCGGTCCATTTCTGGGCCGACGCCAACCCGGATTTTTTCAATGGCACGCTGGTCGAGAAAGAGGCCGCCGCTGTGCTCGCCGCAGGAACCCCCGCCGTGCAAGTGAATGGGGTGGCGGCCAGTTTGCTGTCCAAATAGGGGAGAGTGGACCCATGCGACTCGAAGATAAAGTAGCCCTGATTACCGGAGCGGCTTCGGGGATAGGCAGAGCAACCTCGTCCCCATGACCTTGGGCAGGGCTTCGTCATCTTCTTAGCTCGACTGTATGGTTGGCTTTTCAATGTCTCTTTGACTTGCAGAAGCCAAAGAGCCTATACTCCCTGCACGAATTATCTGACAATTCGCTGACGAAAAGGAGGATGTCCCATGGCACACACGACAGCGTTTGATCCGCACAGGAAAACCGATTGGCACATTGATCCGGCAAACGTCGCGCTTCTCGTTATCGATATGGAGAACGACGTCCTGCTACCTGGAGCGCACAGCGAGGTCCCGGCCGCTCGTGAGATCGTCCCAACCATCAACCGGCTGGCTCACACGTGCCGGCAGGCGGGAGTCCCTGTCATTTGGATCCGGCATGTTGAACGGAAAGACGGCAGCGATGCCGGCCTGATGTGGGATTTTCTGCCGCCCATGATCGAAGGGACGACGGGGGTCGAGCTCTACGCCGAGCTTGACGTCCAGCCTGAAGATCATCAGGTCCAAAAGTGTCGCTGGAGCGCGCTCATTCCTGGCTCGTCTAACCTTGAGGGCCTCCTGCGAGGTCTCAAAAGGGAAAGTCTGATTATCACCGGGGTTGCTACCAATATCTGTTGTGAGTCCACCGCACGGGACGCTGCGATGCTGGACTATAAGGTGTTTTTTGTCAGCGACGCCAACGCCACCTATTCGCAACAGGCCCATGAGGCAAGCCTCGAAATTCTGCGTCTGGCCTTCTGCCGGGTGCTCACGAGCGATGAAGTGATCGCTGAGCTCGAAGTGCCGGACCGCCTGCGGGCGACTGCCTAAATACGAGCGCTCGCCACAAGGGGAGGGGACTGATGCGTGTGCTGCTACTCGGAGGCGCGGGCACCCAAGGCTCTCGGATTGCCAAGCTTTTGGCCCAGGAAAACAGTATTACTGAACTTGTCGTCTCAGATTTGGACGGGGAGCGGGCCAAGCGGGTTGCTCAAGAGGTTGGGGCGAGCGCAGGTCTCGGTCTGGATATTCGTGATCATACGGCCCTCTTGGCGGCCGCGCGCAACACGGATCTCATCGGCAACTTTGCCGGCCCGTATTCCGATACGGGTCTGCCCGGTATGCGCGCTGCGGTAGAGGCGGGAGTCCACTATGTCGATATCAACGATGATCTCAACGTCAGTGATCTGGCGGCTCAGTATAGTGGAGAAGCTGAGCGGCGTGGCTGTACGCTCGTCCTGGGAATCGGAGGTTCCCCAGGACTGACGAACCTCTGGGCCCGAGCTGGGGCAGATAGGCTGGAGCGCGTAGATCGGATTGGTCTCAATTGGATTGCCAGCATCAGCGTTTTTGCCCGCGCCCTGTGGATCCATCGGATGGGTATGGCGAGCGCCTCTGTTCCTGTCTGTCGCGCTGGCCAGATCCAAGAGATCCAGGCCTGGACAGAGGAGGAAAGCTTAGATTTTCCCCCGCCGATCGGTCGGCAGACCGTACGGGTAGTAGGACATGGGGAGCCCTTGATGCTCCACGCCTCTCGTGCCCTGCTCAAGGAGCCGCAGGCAGTCGTGTGTAAGGGTGGGTATTGGGTGGAGGAGTTTAACTCACTCCTGACCTTTCTGCGAGACGCGCGTTTATGCACCACAGAACCCTTGCAAGTTGGCGAGAGTCCTATTGTCCCCTTTGATTTTATGGTGGAGTTTTTGACCTCGCGGTACTTTGTCGAGAGCCCACTATTTCAGCGGATTACAGCGCTCGATGCTGCCAAGGGGACTGGATTTGGGGTCGTTGTCTATGTCGAGGGAGAGAAGCACGGTGTCCGTACCCGCTGTACGTTTCGTGGGGCTTCAGCCGATCGAAACCTGATTATCACCGGACCAGCGGTCGCTGCCATCATGCTCTTAGCCGATGGGACCATTACGCAGCGAGGGGTCCTTTTCCCTGAAGCCCTGCCTTCCGAACCGGTCTTGAACTCCTTGAGGAAGCGTATGACATGGGAGGAGGAAATGGAAAGCCTGGAGGATACTCAGATATCTCCCACATAAGGACAACGGCCTATCTTTGTCCCTACAACCTCTAACCCCTCCACATGCCGCCGTCTTCGCTAGCCCTTCGTGCAGATGTAGTAGTTATTCATCATATCCTGTTCCACATTCTTGATGGTGACCTGAGTAAAGCCGGCTTCGCTCAACAGCTCCTGAGCCTTGTGTCTGCCCCACATCGCGCCGAGACCCTCACCCCGGAGGGCCAATGAGACCGACATTCAATGCATACATGAGATGCTATACAGCATCGGCCCCAGGATATGGTCGAGGTTCTCCTCCAAATTGCTCGAGCTGTTCACATCCACCATCAAAAACGTGCCGTCGGGCCGCAAGGCCTGGGCAATGCCCTTGAGCACGGCGCGGGGATGCGCCTGGTCGTGGATAGAATCAAAGGCGGTGATAAAGTCGTAGCGGCTGACCTCGTCGAGCTCGGCCGCATCCTTGACGGCCAGCTGGGTATTGGTGAGCCCCCACTCCTGCGCCTCCGCCCGTCCCGCAGCGACGCCTTCTTCCGAGAAGTCATAGCCTGTAAAGCGGCTCTGCGGAAACGCTTGCGCCATGAGATTGACCGCATGGCCACTTCCACACCCGACGTCGAGGACGTCAATGCCCGTGCGTAAACGCTCGACCAGCTGGGAGACGAGGGGCAGGGTCGTGTTCACGAGAGACACATCGTGGACGGCTCCACTCACCTCGGCCATCAGCTGATGGAAGTCGCTGAACGCTGAATACGGCACGCCGCCGCCATTGCGAAAACTGTCCACGATGCCCTGCTGGACTCTCGCCACCATTGGCACCATTTGCAGCAGCGCCGCGAGGTTCTTCGGGCCGGCCGCTCGAGTGATGGCGGCGGCATGCTCAGGCGGGAGGCGGTAGGTTTTCCCGGCAGGGTCATAGTCTACAATCCGGCCGGTCACCATGGCTCCGAGCCACTCGCGTACGTAGCGTTCGTTTAAGTCACTCGCCGCCGCAATCTGCTCACTCGTCGAGGGGGCTAAGCCGGCCAGTGTGTCAAACAGGCCGACTTGGTGGCCGATGACTATCATCTGGGCCACACTCGCGTCATTTAAGATGCCGAGCATCTTTTGGGAAAAGGCGTCGGCTCTTGCCTGGTCAAACTGTGGGTCTGCCATCTCTTCCTCCTTGTTTTTCTCTCCGTGGTTCTTTCACACCCTGTCCAGCGGACGCAAGAGTTCAGGAGGACGACCAGCGATAAGCTAGACCGGACGTGCGAGGATGTCGTTCAGCGATTGGCCGCCTACGTCCGTGGCTTCCAGCCGAGCCCGATACCGAATCGCGATGCGCAAGAAGCGAAACCGCCAGCGATCCGCTTCGCGACGGAGTCGATGTTGATACGTCCCGATCAACACCCGATCGTTCGCGACGATCTCGAAAAAGTACGCGAGCGTGGTGGCCTCGTCGCCCTGGAGCTCGATCTGCATGTTTGTGCTGAGATGACCGGTGACGAACAGTGGCTTGGCGCCGTGCGGAAGCACAGACCCGGTCTGCCGATAGAAGTCGTTGATGATCGTCTGTCGGCCGCAATACTGACCATCTAGTCCCTCGATCAGATGGTCCAGTCCATCCATCTCGAGGACGGCGTCCTCGGTGAACACATCACCGAGCGCACTCCAATCCGCAGAATCCAGTCGCATGCAATAGTCCCGCCACGTATGCCGAATGGCTTCGAGGTCTTCCAGGCGTGTCAGACGCGCCACCAGATCGTCGATCGTGTCACTCATATGATTTCCCTCCCCTTTCCGAGCGTCTTCCAGGAAAATGCCAATGAAGGAGAAGCCAGTGCCCTAATGGGAAACGAGTGAGTGTGCGGCCACCTCACCGGCAGTCTATCCCGATAGGAAAATGCCCCGGTATCTCAAAAAAAGCTGGTGCCATATCTTCTCGTTTCATTGATTTTGTCAAGCCTTGTTGTCACTGGTCGCTAATGGTTGCGGGTGGAAACCGATGATTCTGATCTGAGTCTGTGGTACGTAAAGGCATCCTATGATGACTGCTGGCTGTAAACCCATGATCGGAAGGATGGCAATTCATGAGTGATCATATCGAACCTTTTCGCATTGCGGCAACTGACGCGCAGCTCGACGACCTCAACCAGCGGCTGCGCAACACCCGTTGGCCCGAGCCGGAATGTGTGGACGACTGGACCCAGGGTATCCCGCTCAGTTACACGCAGGAGCTGTGCCAATACTGGCTCGAACAATACGACTGGCGGGCGCGCGAGGAGCAGCTCAATCGCTTTCCGCAGTTCCGGACCACGATCGACGGACTGGGGATTCATTTCATTCACGCTCGCTCGCCGCATCCTGATGCGATGCCGCTGGTGATTTCGCACGGCTGGCCGGGATCGATCGTCGAGTTCCATAAAGTCATCGAGCCGCTGACAAATCCGACCGCGTTCGGGGGCGATGCTGCCGACGCATTTCACGTGGTTGCCCCGTCGCTGCCGGGCTACGGATTCTCCGATAAGCCGTCACGCACCGGATGGAAGGTGCAACGCATTGCACGCGCCTGGTCGCAGTTGATGCAGCGGCTCGGCTATACGCGCTACGCTGCCCAGGGCGGCGATTGGGGCGCGGTGGTGACGATGTACATCGGCGTGCAGGATCCAGACAATTGCCTCGGCATTCACATGAACCTCGTGCTGGCGATGCCCGATCCGACGATGGACGATTTGACGGAACAGGAAAAATCGGCGCTCGAAAAAATGAAGTATTACAACGACTGGGACTCCGGCTATTCCAAGCAGCAAAGCACCCGGCCGCAAACGGTCGGGTATGGTCTGACCGATTCCCCCGCCGGACAAGCGGCCTGGATTATCGAGAAGTTCTGGTCGTGGATGGACTGCGATGGCCATCCGGAGAACGTTGTTACGCGGGATGAGCTGCTCGACAACGTGATGCTGTATTGGTTGCCGGCGACCGCCACATCTTCTGCACGACTGTATTGGGAGAGCTTCAACGAGGCATTCGCCCGGCAGGATCCGGTCAACGTCCCCGTCGGATGCTCCATCTTCCCCAAGGAAATCTTTCACACCTCCAGACGCTTGGCCGAGAAGCGCTTCGCGAACGTGGTGTACTTCAACGAACTCGACAAGGGCGGCCATTTTGCCGCGTTCGAACAACCCGAGTCGTATCTACGCGAGGTGCGCACCTGCTTCCGGGGGCTGAGATAAATCGCGTGGTGAATGAAAGAGTAGGGGACCGATCACGTCGGTCCCAACGGGAAGCCGTGCACAACGGGCCAAATGACACAAAGGGACCGTTTCCGTAGCCTGTACCACGACAGGAGGCCCGACATGATTTCTTGTGTTTCTGCCATGAGGTGTTCTTCCCTTATTGAACCAGCTTAAGGCAGACCTGGCAGAATCTCTTTCGCAAACAGCTTCACGGGATGCAGGACTTCAGCGCCGGATGGCTTGGCTTCTCTAGACAGCCAGGCCCAACATATTGAAGACGAGGCCTTCGATATTCTCAAGCGTGCAAAACATGCCGACACCAGCAACAACAGCGCCCGCCAGGCGGGCATGAATATGTTGCGCCGCTGTTGCTTTCAGCAGATTGTGAACAACAAATCCGGCCAAGAGCGCCAAGCCGTATTGCACCAGGCCAAGCCCGACCAAATAGCCGACCAGAACAGCAGCACTCGCCCCTGCTTCCTGGGCCGCGATCGTGTCGCCAAAGGCTGAGCCGTGGAACAGGCCGAAAACCGCGAAAAGTCCGACAGCCGGCGTAAGACCCAGGGCACGACCGGACAAAATGAGAGAGCCGACAACCAGCAGCGACATGCCGATCACAAATTCCTTGACAGGAAGACCAAGGCCAAAACTCATCAGCAGGCACCCAGTCAGCATCGCGCCAACATAGGCTGCCGTTGCCAGTTTCGCGCGACCGGTGTACAGCGCCGCCACGCCAACGGCGATGACGAAGAAGAGATGATCAAAGCCCAAGAGCGGGTGTCCAACGCCGGATAGGATTCCGTCGGTGAGGGTTTCCATCGGCGCACCGGCGAGCGGGTGGTGCGCAAAGGCTGGAACCGTACTCATAGCGAAAGCGACTGGGGCCAAAAGATATCTATTCATTTTTCCCCTCCAGAGAGTCTGTTAAAAGCCCATAATAAAGTGATCGTCGGATGATCGCGTCAGGAGGAGTGCTTGGACAACACGCCGAGGCCAAGGGGTGCATCTGGTGCCATTCGACCAACATCTCTGGAAAGCCAAGAGGGCTGGGCGAGGCCTCAGCAAGACCTCTCTTCGTATGTGACTAGGTAGCCACGCTCAGCGTATTCTGCGCCGAGGCGAAGTCGTTGAATCCCAGTCTGGTCCGCATTTCCTGGGTTGGCTCAACAAAAGCGGCGTCGAGAGGGATCCCGGCCCCATCCGCAATCCGGTCCATCTGCATGAACGTGGCCACCACGGCCGCCGCATCAACCAGCCCTGCTGGACCGAGCTCTGCCAGGACCTGCTGACGAGCCGCTACCAGAGCGGTAGCATCGGTTCCGAGGACGGCCTCCGCAAAGGCGGTCAGGCATGCCCCATGAGGCACGCCGCTCTCTACACCTGGAGCAACAACTGACGTCAGTTCTACATCGATTCCATCAACTTGGCTGCTCCCCCGGAGCAGTGTCGTATGACCGGTCGTTCAATAGAAGCACTGGTTGAGCGCGGAGACACGCGCGGCGAGGAGCTCTATCTGGGAGCGACTGATCGCACGGCCGGGATCGCTCGACAAATTCCTGACCTCAGAGATTTCCATGTACTGAACCGGAAGCAGAACTTCGATACTGAGGTGCACTTCGGCCGGGACGAGACTGAGGGCACGGATGACATTCGCTTGTCCGTTTGGAACCATAGGAACCCAGGCACCATCGAGTGTGGCTTCAGGCGGCCGCCGCCGGCTCGGTTCGCCTGCAACGGGGGTTGGGAGGGGATGCAACGGGAGACCCAGGCCACGACAAAACGAATCGACACTGACCGTGCGCCCAACGACGCCCAGCGCCTCGACATAGTGGGTGTCTGGCAGTCCCCGGGCCAGCAGGTCGTCGTACCACCGCTTACTCAGCCGGCCTGGGTCCGTCGTGACCCGGTGAATCATCTCAACGGCGGTTTCCGGTAACACTCCCCCAGTATCGTGAGTCCCCTGGATCGCTGTGGGCGAAAGGGCCGCCTTCCGCTCTTGGCACAGCTGGCAGTGACGGGCTTGGCGCACCTCTGCACCGATAGCCACACGCTCAGCACCAGTCCACCACGTGCCGGGAGCGGCGAGTTTTTGCCAAAAAAGGGTATGCGCTTCCTCGATGTCCGCCCGGACAGGGCAGGGAGCAGTGGTATAGGAAACGTCAATCATACAAGATACCTCCGTCATTCTCTCAGCCGAGTAGATACGAGACTCTGAGTCAACGCATTCAAAGACTGTTTAGTGATTCCACCAGGCGAGATCTGAGAAGGCGCGCAAATCGATTTGGTGAGTCCAAGTGGATCGATGTTGTTGGGCCAGATGATAATAAGTTTCTGCTACTTTCTCAGGCAAGACTAAGCCATCGTGCTCCATGCCCTTCGTTTCTCTTAACGCTTGGTATTTTTCGGGACCCAGTATCTTGCCTAGAGTGTCCGGGGCATCGACAGCACCATCGACAACAATATGCGCGACATGAATACCTTTGGAAGCAAATTCCGCATTCAACGACTGGCACAGCATTCTTCTTCCACCCATCGCTGAGGCGTGAGAATGTTGCGTCTTATTCCCTCGCATAGCAGCGGTTGCAGAGGTGACAAGGATCGTTCCTTTTCCTCTTTTTTCCATCAGTGGACACAGGACTTTTGCGGTTCTGAATAAACCGAGGTTGGCTATTCTCCAGCCCCACTCAAATTCCTTATACGTGGTCTCATGCAGCAGCTTCATACCCGTTTGGGCACCCAAATTGTAGACAACGACTTCTATCGGACCGATGTCCGATTCGATCGACTCGATGAGGTCTTCAATCACGTTGTCTTCGATGGCGTTCATTAAAAACCCGGTAGCGGAGCCACCGTCGTTTTCTATTTTTTTGACCAACCGATCTAAACCTTCTTGATCGGTTCTGCGACATAAACACGAATGATAGCCCTCGCTTGCGAATTTAGCGGCCACTGTTCCGCCAATACCGGCACCGGCACCCAGAACCAAACAGACTGGTTTCATCACGCTTTCCTCCAATAATTTATCTGTATGACACGCTCCCGACTCAGCGAGCGCTTTAGTCGGGAGGACTCAGCGTACAATGCTCGCGCGCAAACAGACGACCGAGATAGGCGGACAGCGATGGAAATTCATCGAAGCTTACCTTGCCTCCGTTCCTCGCCCAGTTCACCGTCCAACCAACAATAATATCCGTCGCACTGAACTCGTCGCCAACAAGATAATCCGATTCAGTGCACGTCTTCTCCAACACCGAAAGTCCCGCGTGAATTTCTTTGTAGTTCTGTTCGATGACGGCTGGAACACGTCTTTTCTCAGGGTACAGTGTTCTATGCTTAAAATTACTCCAGAGCCATCCTTCTATCTCTGACTGGGCAAATGACACCCACTGCTCATGCCGCCCTCGCGCCGGTGTTCCCGACGGTGCTAGCAGTTTATTGTCGGCGACCATGTCACAAAGATAGTTGCAGATTGCGGATGACTCAAACAAAACGAGACCATCAATGACCGCTGCCGGGCTTTTCGCCTGAGGATGAAAGGTGCGCAACTCGTCACTGCCGATCAAGCCATCTCTGTCTATATATTCAAAATCCAGACCCAACTCATAAAGCACCCAGCGACACCGGGCCGACCGAGTCCCGCCAACCCCATACAACCTGATTGCGTGTTGCATGATGCGATCTTCCTTATTTTATGGAGGGGCGCATCTTGTATTCACCCCTCCACTGTTCATTGCAGTACAAAATCCTGATAGCCGCTGGCCGCAGCCTCCTGGCACTTCTTGCGATACTCAGGGGCGCGGTTGGCGTACAGGAGCAGGGCGCGCGCCTTGCCTGGAATATTCGCTCCCATAAACCAGGAGTCGGTATCACCCAGCAGGGTATGCGAGGCCAACTCGTTGGAGTGCTCGACCCAGGCATCCTCGGCCTGTTGGGTGGGCGCAATGCTCGATAGCTTCTTCTCGCGGAGATGGCCGATACAGTCCGCAATCCATTCTGCGATCATCTCGGCACACACGGTATAGTTGCAGAAGGCCGAGTTCGCGGCAATAAAGAAATTCGGGAAGCCCGTGGTCTGAATACCAAGATAAGTCCGTGGCCCATTGGCCCATTTGTCTTTGAATTGCTGCCCGCCTTCCCCGCGAATATCGATTTGGGTCAGCGGCCCGGTCACCACGTCAAAACCGGTGGCATAGATGATCGCGTCGAGTTCGTACTCGGCATCCTGAGTTTTTACGCCCTTGGGTGTAATACGTTCGATCGGGGCCTTACGGACATCGACCAATTTCACATTGTCCCGGTTGTAGGCTTCGTAATAATGGGTTTCCAACGGGATGCGCTTGGCCCCGAACGGGTGGTCCTTGGGAACCAGCAGCTCGGCCACCTCGGGGTCATGTACCCGCTCGCGGATTTTGTTGCGGACAAACTCGGCAAAGGTCTCATTCGCCTCCCGATTGGTCATAATGTCGTGGAAATTGCCGAGCCATTTGGTGAAGCCGGGTTGCATCCATAACTTCTCGTACAGCTCCAAGCGCTCTTCCTCCGAGACCTCCAGCGCCGAACGCGGATCAAACTCATGTCGAAAGGCGACCGAGGTTTCGCGGCAGCGTTTGTGGATTTCATCATAACTGGCCTTCCATGCGGCCTGGGTCTCCGGGCTGACTTCCGAATTTCTGCACGGCGCACAGTAGTTCGGGGTACGCTGAAAGACGGTCAGCTGACCGGCTTCTTCCGCTACGATCGGGATGAGTTGGACCGCGGTCGCCCCCGTGCCGATGCAGCCGACCCGTTTGCCAGTAAAATCAACCTTTTCCTTCGGCCAGTTTGAGGTGTGAAAGGACAGCCCCTCGAAGCTGTCAATGCCTTCAAACGGCGGGGTGTATTTCGCGGACAGAATACCGACCGCGCCGACCAGAAACTGCGCCCGGGCGCGCTGGCCCCCCTCAATCTGCACCTCCCAGCAGTGCTCCTTCTCGTCGTAGACCGCCGAGCTGACGCGAGAGTTGAGCTGGATGTCCTTGCGTAGATCAAACTTGTCGGCCACAAAGTTGAGGTAGCGCTCGTTCTCGGGCTGACCGGAAAAGTGCTCCTTCCAATTCCATTCCTGGAGGAGTTCCTCCGACCATGAATAGCCGTAGGTCTCACTCTCGGAATCAAAACGACAGCCCGGGTAGCGGTTCCAATACCAGGTGCCACCCACGCCGCCCGCGTCCTCAAAGGTGCGCACCGACAACCCCATCTCTCTGAGTTTGTACAGCTGATACAAGCCTGACACCCCAGCACCGATCACGATCGCGTCATACTGCTCAACCGCGCCGTTGCCGTTTGGCTTCTGCGGATGTTTTTGTGTGTTCCCCATAGGACCCCTCCTTACAGGCGTTCTTCGTTGCTCAGATATATCTCATCCCCACGAGCGGCGACCCCCTGTGATCGCCCGCCGAAAGACATGGTCTATTGCAGGACAAACTCCTTATAGCCGCCATCAGCTGCGGCTCGGCACCTCTTCCGATACTCTGGAACCGTGTTGGCGTACAGGAGCAGGGCGCGCGCCTTGCCTGGAATATTCGCTCCCATAAACCAGGAGTCGGTATCGGTCAGGAGCGTCTGCGAAGCAATCTCGTTCGAGTGATCTACCCATTCCTGCTCTGCCTGTTGGGTAGGCGCAATACTCGATAGCTTCTTCTCGCGCAGATAGCCGATACAGTCCGCAATCCACTCCACAATCATCTCAGCGCAGACGGTGTAGTTGCAGAAGGCCGTGCTCGCGGCAATGAAGAAATTCGGGAAGCCTGCGGTCTGAATACCGAGATGAGTCCGTGGCCCATTGGCCCATTTGTCTTTGAACTGCTGTCCACCTTCCCCGCGAATATCGATTTGGGTCAGCGGCCCGGTCACCACGTCAAAACCGGTGGCATAGATGATCACGTCGAGTTCGTACTCGGCATCCTGCGTCTGCACTCCCTTGGGTGTGATGCGTTCGATCGGGGCCTTGCGGACGTCAACCAATTTCACATTGTCCCGGTTGTAGGCTTCGTAATAATGGGTTTCCAACGGGATGCGCTTGGCCCCGAATGGATGATCCTTGGGAACCAGCAATTCGGCCACCTCGGGGTCGTGCACCCGCTCGCGGATCTTGTTGCGAACGAACTCGGAGAACGTCTCGTTGGCTTCCCGATTGGTCATAATGTCGTAGAAATTGCCGAGCCATTTGGTGAAGCCGGGTTGTATCCATAACTTCTCGTACAGCTCCAAGCGCTCTTCCTCCGAGACCTCCAGGGCTGAGCGTGGGTCGAATTCATGTTCAAAGCCGACCGAGGTTTCGCGACACTTTTTATGGATTTCCGGGTAGCGGGCCTTCCACGCGGCCTGGGCCTCCGGGCTGACTTCCGAATTTCTGCACGGTGCACAGTAGTTCGGGGTACGCTGAAAGACGGTCAGCTGACCGGCTTCTTCCGCTACGATCGGGATAAGCTGGACCGCGGTCGCCCCCGTGCCGATGCAGCCGACCCGTTTGCCAGTAAAATCAACCTTTTCCTTCGGCCAGTTTGAGGTGTGAAAGGATTGGCCTTTGAAGCTGTCGATGCCTTCAAAGGGCGGTGTATACTTCGCGGATAGAACACCGACCGCGCCGACCAGAAACTGCGCCCGGGCGCGCTGCCCGCCCTCAATCTGCACCTCCCAGCAGTGCTCCTTCTCGTCGTAGACCGCCGAGCTGACCCGAGAGTCGAGTTGGATGTCTCTCCGCAGATCAAACTTGTCAGCCACAAAGTTGAGGTAGCGCTCATTTTCCGGCTGACCGGAAAAGTGCTCCTTCCAATTCCACTCCTGTAGGAGTTCCTCCGACCATGAGTACCCATAGGTTTCACTCTCGGAGTCGAAGCGGCAACCCGGGTAGCGGTTCCAATACCAGGTGCCGCCCACGCCGCCCGCGTCCTCAAAGGCGCGCACCGACAGCCCCATCTCTCTGAGTTTGTACAGCTGATACAATCCCGACACCCCGGCGCCAATCACGATCGCGTCATACTGCTCGACCGCACCGTTGCCGTTTGGCTTCTGCGGATGCTGTTGCATATTCCCCATAGTCCCCCTCCTTAATAGGTGTCCTTTGTTGCCTAGATATATCGCATCCCCGTGCTGGTTTCGAGTGGCACGACCCAGCCACGAAAGCGGACACGTGGCATCTCCGTTCAGAACAGTGGGTCGAGCGGTGCGCCGCCGAGTAATACCCGCCCAGCAGAATGCTGAATGCCACGCGAGGATTCATAGCCAAAGGCGATAGCGTGGAGATTCCTGAGAGCCCGTTCCAGTGGGTTGCCCTGCATAAACCCTGCGCGCGTCCCCCGGGCGTACAGCTGGCTGACGGTATCCCGCGCCGTGTCCAGGACATAGAAAGCGGAGGCGTACAGTTCCGCCCGGAGCGGCAGCGGGACCTCAGAACCAGTCTTGACCAGATCCCAGACGGCGTTTGTTGCAGCCAAAAGTCCTGCTCGGGCCGCCCGTAATGCGGCGCTGCTGTGAGCAATCAGCTCCTGAATCGGCGTTTGGTCACGGACCGTCTGCCCGCTAAAGGAGGAGACCTTTGCTCCCAGCGCTTCTCTGGCACTTGCCACGGCGGTGTCCAAGGCTCCCAGGGCGACGGCAGTACCGGCGGGCGCAAACAACAACGGGAGTGGGAGGCGATACAAGGGACGGTCAATCACGCGTGGCTTCGCCGGAGTATGGGCAAAGCCCTCAGGCACGAAGACCTTATCGACACTCACCGCATTACTGCCGGTTCCACGCATGGCCACAGCCCCCTGCCAGGTAGGAGAGATGACAATGTCCGCCGTTGGAATCAGGAAAAGCCGTCCATCGGGTACGCCATCTACTTGGCGCGGCGTATCCCCATCCATGACGAGACCCGCCAGGGCGCACCAGCTAGCATCCTCACAGCCCGTCACAACCGGCCACTGACCACTGAGGCGATAGCCGTTGTTTTCCGCAACGGCACGTCCGGCCGGTGCCGCTGAGAAGCCGAAGTTGCGATTCGGCTCAGCAAAGAGTTGCGCCCGTTCGCCCTCAGCCAGCCAGCCGGCAGCCAAGCAAGCGGGTTGAGAATTTCCGATACACCAGCCAACGGCCGGGTCGGCGGCACTGACTGCCTCAATAGCGGCGAGCGCGACAGCCGGGGAGGCTTCCAGGCCACCGACTTCGTGCGGGGCGAAGAGTCTGAAGAGCCCGGCCTGACCGACCGCGGCGAATACTTCGTTTGCCAGTCTGGCTTCCTGCTCTCCCTTGTCGAGATATTTCCGGATTATGGGTTGCAGTTCGAGCGCGGTGGTGACGAGGTCCATACGTCCGTTCCTATGAATTGCCCGGGTTCTACCTCCTCCAGAATGGCACGAGGTCGAACGGGCGTGCTCATTGGCTGACCACGGTCAGTTCTTGGCATATTGAGCAGATGAGAACAAGAGTGACGTTGAACACAAGCATATCTGATGTGGCTCTGCTGCCTCCTCTTGCCTCTCTGCCCTGGGCTGGTATGGGGGCAGTATAAAACTTTTGGAGGGCACAATGAATCAGCCGAAGCACGTGCTGGATGGCTACAAGGTGTTGGATTTCACCCAGATCGTGGCAGGACCGACCTGTACGCTGATGCTGGCGGAAATGGGAGCCGAGGTGATCAAGGTGGAATTGGCGCCGGCGGGCGACGGCGCACGCATAGGGCCGGTTATAGTTGACGGTCGGAGCGGCTATTTTGTCCAGCACAACCGCGGCAAGAAGGACTTATGTATTGACGCTAAAACACCGGAGGGGCTGGCCATTCTCAAAGAACTGGTCGAGAAAGTCGATGTGCTGGTCGAGAACTATGCCCCCGGAGTCATTGGCCGTCTGGGTCTCGGCTACGATGTTGTGAGTCAGATCAATCCCCGGCTGGTGATGTGCTCGATTTCCGCTTTTGGGCAGACCGGACCGCTCGCCCACGAACCCGGTTTCGACTGGGTGGGCGCGGCCTACTCAGGCGTCACTTCGATGGGTGGCGAAAAGGACGGCCCGCCCATATTCCCGATGGTGGCCCTGGGCGATGTCTCCACCGGAGCGCATGCCATGGGCGCGGTCTGCGCAGCGTTGTTATACCGCGAGCGAACTGGGCGCGGACAGCATTTGGACCTGGCGTTGCTCGATACCTATGCGCACTACCATGAGGCCAGCTTTCAGATGTACAGCCTGAGCAAAGGAAAAATAAACCCGACCCGTTCGGGAGCGCATTCGTGGTACGCAGCTCCCGCTGGCGTGTTCAAGGGGCACGAGCGCTATATGATTTTGATTGCGCCCCTGGAGCAGCACTGGACCAGGCTGTGCGAGGCAATGGGGCAGCCGGAGTTGGCGCGGGACCCGCGCTTTACCGACAACGAGGCGCGTATGAATCATCTGGACGAATTGGTGGGGACCATTGAGGTCTGGCTCCGCTCTCAGCCGAGCGATGATGCAGCCATTGCGACGCTGAAGGAGTACCATGTGCCGGTTGCGCCCATTCTATCCGTACCCGAGGCCCTCCAGCATCCGCATCTGCGCCAGCGGGGAACGGTCCGAACGGTCCATGACCGCTTCCTCGGTGAGATGGAGGTGCCGGGATTCGCGCTCCGGTTTTCGGAATTTCCCCAGACCCTTGAGCTGCAAGCCCCGACACTGGGCGAGCATAACGGGGAAATCCTGACCCAATGGCTCGGCTATACGCCGGAGCAGGTGCAAGAGTTGGAACGCAAGCAGATTCTGCGCAGCGGCCCGGCGTGAGCGCGAGCCAATTCTCTCTGATGGATAGCTCTGAAAAAGAATGAATAACGATAAACGACAGCTTATAGAATCCTTAGTGCGCTCAATCCCGGAATTGACCGCCGGCCAACTCCATTGGATTCAGCGTGTGGTCTCTGTTTTCTCTGCCGATCACAGATTTATCCTAAGTGGGAGTGACTTGTTCGATGAGACCACCCTACAAAACTTTGGAGATGCCCTGCGGGTTCATCATAGTTTCTCGTCAGAACCATTCAGTAAAGATAAGTTTGAATACGTTCTCGTCCATGTCCTGAAGATGAGCGGCCATGAGGCGGAACTCGCCCCAAAAGGCAATCCGGGCCATGACGCTACCGTTGATGGAGTCCAATTCTCGCTGAAAACGCAGGCGGATAAAAATATTAGGGAAAACGTCTTATGGATCAGTAAATTCATGGAATTGGGGAGAGGAGATTGGGGCGATGCCCCCAGTGACCTTGAAGGGTTGCGTATCCAGTTTCTCAACCATCTGGAGCGCTATGAGAAGATACTGAGTCTCCGGGCTGTCAGAAAGGCCCCGCGCTGGAAATATGAACTTGTTGAAATCCCGATAGATATCCTCAGGCTCGCCAATGGCGGTCAGTTGGAAATGAAACTAGGCAGCAAACAGTTTCCAAAGCCCGGCTACTGTTACGTTCGTAATGAGGACGGCCAGATTATTTTCAGTCTGTATTTTGACGGCGGAGGTGAGAGGAAATTACAGATCAAGAACTTGAGTAAAGATGCTTGTCGAGTGCACGCGCAGTGGGAATTTTTTATACCTCAGGAATGAGGGCCGCTTGCACCATTGCTGCCCTCCGCTCTGCGATGTCCAGATACTCACGATTCAGTTCTATGCCGATACACCGCCGTCCGAGTTCTTTTGTCACAATCCCAACCGTGCCGGCCCCATAAAAAGGATCGAGAATAATATCGTCTTTCCGACTGCCAGCAACAATGCAGGGGCGAATCAAGGCTCTGGGAAAGACCGCAAAATGCGCCTCTGGGCAGGGCTCCGTATTGATCGACCAGACCGTCCGCCTGTTTTTCCGGCCATTGCCGTTTGTCGTGTTCTCCTTAATTGCCTCCTGGTCAAAATAGTACCGCTCGGATTTTGAAAACATGAACAGATATTCGTGGGAAACCGTGAACCTGTCCTTGACGCTTTCAGGCTGGCAATTGGGCTTGTGCCAGATAATATCATTCCGCAGATACCAGCCGTCTTTTTGACATTCCAGGGCTAATAACCAAGCGACCCCAATCAAGTCCTTCTTCTTCAGTCCGGGCGGGGTTGGTGGGCGGTACGACATGGCCCGACCCTTATTTTTATCATCAGCATCTCGCCATTTCCTGCCACCAGACGAGTAGGTATTACCGATATTGAGCCAGAATGTACCATCAGGCTTCAGCACCCTGCGGACTTCACGAAAGACGCCGACAAGATGTTCAATATACTGGGATAAGTCCGGCTCGGCACCAATCTGATTTTCAGTGCCATAGTCTCTGACACCCCAATACGGTGGTGACGTGATGGCGCATTGAAACGTCTCGTCTGGGAGTTGTCGAATGAGGTCACGCGTATCCCCATGCAGCGTCACAACTGGATGCTGCCGAGTTGGTAGGGCTATGCTGGTCTTGGCGGTTGTTTGAAGGGCTGTCGTCATTTTTTGCAGCCTGAAATGCTCTCAGCGCATTCGTGAGTTTTGCTGTTGTTTTTTGGGTCGGCCCCGCTTCTTTTTTCCGTGTTTTGCAAATTCGGCCAGGGTGCTCTCCTGAATCATATGATCCCTGCCGTATTTTTCAGATTCGAGGCGTTCCTCAACGATATACTGACGCACTCGTGAGGGTGTAACACCAAGGTATTCGGCAGCCTCTCCTGTTGTGAAATACTTTCTCATACGTTAGGAATAATAACGCTCTTGGCTGTATATTTCAACCTCCATATATTCAGAAAACATTCCAGATAAGCCATGAAAGAGAAGATCGTAAAAACGTCTCGCTTCGCGGTCTGTATCAGCAACGAGGACTACAAAGCGTCGTTGGAGGTAGGGAAATTGTATCGAGTCATTCCGGATGAGGAAGCTGCCTCTCACGGATACATTCGCGTTATTGACGAGAGCGGAGAAGATTATGGTTATGCAGCCGACCGATTTTTCCCGCTCGAAATCCCCCAAGCCCTGGCAGATGCACTACGGATAGCTGGGTAGTGACGACGAGGTGGCGTCCACATCCTATAAATTGTGAATTTGCAGCAGATTCATGAGGGCGGCTCCATCGCAGTTAGCGCGTTTCAGGATAGGTTGTAGCGATACCAGTATACTCCCGGCCCAGACTCTCGTAGGGTGCGCCCTGCGCACCAGGAAGCTGGTGCATGGGATGCACCCTACGGAAGGGAACGGCGGGCTATACGGAACCGTGAATTGCTCTAGCTCTCCGGGACCGCAGGTCCTAACTCAAATTGTAAAATTGCATAGCGCCCCCGGCCAACACCGCGTGCCGATGTTTGTCCGGCAGCTTCTCGGCAATCTGTTCCGGTGCCCCTGGAAAGAAACCGTCCGGATGGGGATAGTCGGTCGCCCACAGGACTTTGTGCGGACCGATATAGTCCACCAGATGAGTGAGGTTGCCCTCCACCGGTTCATACGAAATCCAGCACTGACGCTTGAAATACTCGCTGGGCGGCATGGTCAGCGAGGAATCGTTGAACAGCCCTTTATCCTCAAAGTGGCGGTCCATACGGTCCAGCCAGGGGGCCATCCACCCCCCGCCTGACTCCAGAAAACCGATCCGCACCCTGGGGAAGCGCTCGCATACACCGTCCCAGATGATCGAGAGCGCGGCCAGCATCATCTCCATGGTGTGCGACACCATGTGCTTGGCCCCAAAGCTCCGAAAACGCTCCACCCCGACGGCGGGCATGCCACCGGTTCCTTCGTGGATGCCGACCGAAAAGTCGAGGTCTTGGGCTTCGGCCCAGAACACGTCGTAGTCCCGGTGGCCGAGCATTTTGTCGTTATACGGATTGGGCCGCAGAAAACCGGCCCGCATGCCGAGTTCGTTGCGCGCATACCGCATCTCTTCCACCGCCAGCTCGATCGACTGCATGGGCAGCATAGCTACGCCAAACAGCCGGTCCGGGTAGGGGGCGCAGTAATCGGCCAGCCAGCGGTTATAAGCCCGGCTGGCCGCGGCGGCGAGTTGAGGGTCCTCAATCGCCCCGGCAAAGAGACCCAGGCTGGGATACAGAAAGGCGGCGTCAATGCCGTCCAGGTCCATATCCGGAATCCGGGCGTGCGGATCAAAGCCGCCCGCCCGGCCCTCGGTATAGGCCATTTTGAGGGACACTTTCGGCGCGTGAACCCACTTGCCGTCGATCTTTTCGCGCTCGCCAATCGCTCCGATCAATCCAAGGCCGGATGGCGGGCCGAGCAATTTCCCCTCTATCTGAAAGCGCTCTTTTCCGTCGCCATCGACGATCAGCTCAGGCGCCCGATCGTGATACTGCGGGTCAATATACTCTCGCCAGAAATTGCGCGGTTCGAGGACATGACCATCCGAATCGATCGCATTATACGTGCGTCCCATGTGTTCCCTCCCTGACACCACGGAATTGTGACATGCTATCGCGCTGCTCTTGCGTGTTATGCCGCCACAGCTACGGTTTCGCGTTTGGCCTCGTCCTGTGCGGTTGGGACTTCGACTTTATAGAGCTGCTGCGCATTGTCCCACAAAATCTTACGTCGGACGGACTCCTCACAGTCGGACAAGCCACCCTTGATCCGTTTATGCACCTCGTCGCCATAGAGCGACGTCGGATGGGGAAAGTCGGTCTCAAACAGAATATTATCCACCCCAACCTTGTCGATCAGCCGCCGGGGCGCGGTCTGCTCGAACCAGTAACAGGCGTAGATATTACGCGCGAAGTACTCGGACGGCAGCATGTCAAACTCCGGATTGTCCTTGGAGACTCCGTTGTCCTGAAACTGATAATCCAGCGCTTCGAGCACAAAGGGAATCCAGCCAATGCCGCTCTCGACCGAGATGAATTGAATCTCCGGGTAGCGGGCCAATACACCGGACATGATCAGGTCGTTCATCTGCATGCCGTTGCGCAAAAAGACATCTACGGAGAGTTCGGTAAAAGCCGCCATCTTGCCGTAGGACTCGATCTTGTTCTTGAGCAGGCCCAGCTCCATATTGCCCGACCCAATGTGAAAGCTGATCGGCAGGTTCAACTCAATCGAGACCTCCCAGAGGGGATTCCAGTGCGGGTCGCCGAGCAGGGGTTGCCCCCAGAACTGCGGCTCGCCGGTGAACAGGATACCGCGGTGTCCCATGGTGGCACACCGTCGTATTTCCGTGACCGCGGCATCGACATCCCAGAAGGGCAACGAGGTGATGGGCAGCAAGCGCCGCGAGTCGGCCGAGGCCCATTCGGTCTGCCAGTCGTTATAGATTTGCACACAGGTCAGCATCAGCTCAGGATCGTTCAATTTTAAGAATTCCTGCGCGCCGAACCCGCCGACGTTGGGATACATCACCATGGCCCAAATGCCCATCTGGTCCATATACTTGAGTCGCTCCTGGGCATCATGCGCGCCTGGGTGCATCTCCTCGTAGTTCTTGGGCGGATTCTGCATATTACCGCGGCCTGCGGTCGCGGTCATACCGGGGTTGGCCAGTAATGACTCTCCCCCCACAAACCAGGACAAACGCCCGTCTTTATCGGTTTCGACGTGGGGTACCCGGTCGCGCATCTTCTCCGGGGCTCGACTCGTCCACAGGTCCGGACTCTCCGTCACATGCGTATCAACATCAATAATCGTATAGCCGCTCATACCTTTCCTCCTTTGGATTGTTTGCGAATAGGTGGTGAAAAGAGGATTTTACCCTAACAGGCCCGCCCTCGTTACGCTATGTTTGACAGAAGAATTGCCTGAGACATCAACGTTTTGCCTCCTTCTCAAAGAGGCTAACGCCCTTGCGTAAGAGGCGAAAGAGTTCTCTCGATTCCGCTGGCGGCATCTGAGCCATGAAGGGCCGGAGAAACTTCTTCCCTTCTTCCTCCATTGTCTGAAGGAAGCGTTCTCCCTTTGGGGTCAGAATGACTTGTTTCTCTCGACCTGAGTTTGGGTCCTCAACGAGGCGGACGAGTTTGAGCGGTGCATTCGCCATGTCGCGTAGGGCACGCGTAATCGTGGAACTGCTGGTTTCAAACCAGGACGCGAGGAGGCGTTCAATGTCTTTCCGGCGCATATGCCCATCGGCCTCTCGCTCTGACCGCATCAGCCACAGGATGGCAACCTGCTTGCGTGACAACTGGTCGCAACGCAGCACATCTTCGAGAGCCATACCGATCTTATAGTGAATCGGTAGGAACAGCTCGGTTGCCTCAGCCGGGAAATCATTCTGCACGTCTAGCTGAGAGACCCTTGTTGTCATTTCCCTACTCTCCGTTTCTCTAACACGAGAACTTTATCTCTCTTCCTGTCGGTCCCGTCTAGCATAATATGTTGACATATTCAAATTGTTTCAGTATGAAATAATTTTGTAAAGAAAATTTAAGAGGGGGGTTACTATGCCGTCGATGAAAGTATCTGTAGACCGTCTATATCAGAAAACAGGTAGTCCGACTGAGAGGAAAGAGCGCGATGTCAGACAGATCGCTAACGATATTTTTGCCGATCTTCTTCCTCCCCCATCCCGTCGAAAACACCGTTCTCAGCAACAAGAAGAGAGTCTCTCTCGACGACGTTCAGAGTCTCGGTTAGGAGTACTTCCATTTGTATTTCTGCTGCTGAGTTTCTTTGGAACTGCCTGTGGTGAGCGGCCAATGACCGCCAAAGAAGAACAAGCGATTCGCTTGGTCAAAAGCTATGCGCCTAGTGAAGGCTATTTCAGCGTCGTCTCAAACGTTGATCACAAAGCGCGAGAGTCGGGACAAGCTGGCAATGCTTGGTCTTGGAGGATGTGGGAGGCTGGTCTACAGTCTCAGACCGACCGCCTCGCTGAGACGTTGAGCCAATATTTTAATATCTTTGAAGCGCCGGGTGGACGCTGGGTTCGTTTTACGTATGCGGACAGCAAGGGGGTTCATGAAGCAGCGTGGAAGGTTGATATTTATCGCAAACGTGTTGTGCCGCAAAATACGCTCGCCCGGGAACTGACCACGCCAGCAGATGCCCAGAGAGCTGTGCTGCCTCCGAATCTGACTGGACCTGGCACGTGGGCGGGTGGCGACTGATACGAGACAGAACGGGCACTAACGTTTGCGAAAAATGCGAAAGAGGAGGACCTATGGAGTACAATCCAATGCTGCCGGAAGTGAAAGAAAATCCGTATCCCTATTACGCCTACCTGCGTGGACATGCGCCAGCTTATCAGATCGAAGGACTCGGTTTCTGGGCCCTCAGCCGTTACGACGATATCGATTTCGTGCTCAAAAACCCGAGTTTTTTCTCTTCCTCTACATTCTTGGCAAATATGCTTGGCGACCTTAATCCTGTGCCGGAGGCGCCCTCCCTGGTTTCCTGCGACCCGCCCGATCACACTCGCTTACGCAAACTGATCAATAAAGCGTTTACACCGCGTATTATTCGAAGTCTTGAACCTCGCATTCGTGAGGTCGCTCGGGAGCTAGTCGGACAGCTCGCTGGAAAATCTGAGTTCGACCTGGTCCACGACCTTTCCAGCCCACTCCCAGTTATCGTTATTGCCGAGATGCTCGGGGTGAAGCCCGAAGACCGAGCGGACTTTAAGCGCTGGTCAGACGATCTCATTCTGGCGACCAACCGCATGTTTACCGCCGAAGATGAAAAACGGATTCGCGAGAGTATTGCTGAGTTTCGTGCTTACTTCCAAGCTGTGATTGCCGCGCGTCGAGTCGACCCGCGTGAGGACCTGACTACCGCACTGGTCCAGGCTGAAGAAGAATCAAAAGCTGGATGAATGGGAAGTGCTCAGCTTGCTCATGCTGCTTCTGGTGGCAGGAAACGAGACAACGACAAACCTCATCGGCAATATGATGCTCGCCCTTTTGGATCATCCGGATCAGATGGAAAAGTTGTGGGCCGACCAGTCTCTTATTCCTAACGCCATAGAAGAAACCTTACGCTTTGATGGTCCTGTCCAGGGTATCCCTCGACAGCTCACCCAGGATATAGAAATCGCCGAGACGACGTTACCGGCTAATGCGTTGGTCTTTCTTCTCATTGCCTCGGCAAATCGAGATGAGCGGAAGTTTCCAGACCCTGAACGACTTGACATTACGCGTGATACCGACGGTCACTTAGCATTTGGGTATGGGATTCATTATTGCTTAGGTGCTCAGCTCGCCCGGCTTGAAGCCAAAATTACTTTTGAGGAATTATCTGCTCAGTTTCCCGCGCTTGCTGGCACGGATGAGCCGGTTACCAGGATGGAATCCCTCATCGTTCGAGGACCAAAGAGTTTGCCGCTCGTGGTGCCCTGAGTTGGGTAAAACTCTGAAGGGACGGAGATTGATACAAGACGGAAAGGACGCTAACGTTTCTGAAATAGCGCGAAAGGGGAGAAGCGTGATGAATCGTTTCCTAGGGCTTATAGTTGGCTGTATTGTCGCGTTCGGATTGCTGCCTATTCCGGTGCAGGCCTGTACCTGTCTCACTCCGCCGTCGCCCAGCCAGGGAGCGGAAGCCGTCGACGTCGTGTTTGTGGGGACGGCCGCGAACGTCGAGCACATTGAGGCCGACGGCTGGCTATACGGGGCGTGGAAGTCCATGTTGGGCTCTGAGCACCTGTACGAGTTTGAGACGCTCCGGGTCACAATGGATGTCGGCACCGCGATCAAAGGCACGGACAAATCCCAACTGATCCTCGAAACGTACGCCACCACCGAACTGTGCGGGGTGCTGTTCCGGGAAGGGGAAGAATATCTGGTCTATGCCTTTAATGGGGTCGGCGAGACCGTGACCACAGATATGTGCACCCGAACCGCGACCTCAAAAAAGGCGGCCGCCGATATCAAATCCCTGGTGAATAATGAAGTCACCGCGGTCTGCGAGGGCTGGACATGCATCAATGATTAGTCTCAGGCCGTAAGGCGAGGCATGCAGCTTCACTATCCTGACTCTGTTGACGAGATTGATCTATCGAACTGGGACTTCTGGCGCAAAAGTCTGGAAGAACGAGAAGGTGCCTTTGCACTGTTGCGCAAAGAGCACCCCGTTGCTTTCTTTGAGGAAGGTGAGACCAGCGTTCCGATACAGGGAGCGGGCTATTGGGTGTTGAGTCGGCATGCCGATGTGCTCCACGCCAGCCTGAATTCCCAGATCTTTTCCTCGGCCAAAGGCATTACCATCATCGATACTCCGTCCGAAGCGCGAGAATTTTTCGGCTCCATGATTGTAATGGACGACCCTCGGCATAAACGCCTCCGCAGCCTCGTGTCACAAGCCTTTACCCCGCGTCACTTACGGCAGGTCGAAGACGACGTACGAACGGCTGCGCGGCGGGTGATTAATACCATCATCGAACGGGGCGAGTGTGACTTTGTCGATGCCATTGCCGCGCCGTTTCCGATTCAAATCATCTGCGACATGCTGGGTGTTCCAGACAGTCAACACGCCTTTGTCTTCGAGCAAACCAATATCATCCTGGGGGGTATAGACCCCGAGTACGGGACAGAAGATCTGGCCGAGCGATTCACAGCGGTGATACAAGCCGGTCAGAGCCTAAGCCAGCTTATGGCCGATATGCGCCAACAGCGTCTCCAGCACCCCACTGACGATCTGACCTCAGCCCTCATGCATGCCGAACTGGATGGGGACCGTCTGACCGACCAGGAGCTGAGCTCTTTTTTCGTACTCCTGGTTGCCGCCGGCAATGAGACCACGCGCAATGCGATCAGCCACGGTATCAAGCTCCTGAGTGATTTTCCGGACCAGCGCGGGCTATGGCAGTCGGACTTTAACGCCTATGCCAAGACCGCCATCGAAGAGATTGTCCGCTGGGCCAGCCCGGTCATCTATATGCGGCGCACGACCACCTGTGACACCGAGGTCGGGGGGCAGCTGCTACGTCAGGGCGAGAAGGTCCTCCTCTTGTACGCCTCGGCCAATCGAGATGAAGCGGTCTTCGAGGACCCGTATGGCTTTGATATCACCCGGAGCCCGAATGAGCATCTCGGATTTGGTGCGGGTGCCCACTTCTGCTTGGGGGTAAACCTGGCCCGGCGGGAGATGGAAGTCATGTTCCGGGAACTTTTTCAACGCCTTCCAGATATTGAAATCACCGGAGAACCCGAGCGGTTGACGCATAATTTTATTCATGGGATCAAGCATCTGCCGTGTCGTTTCTCGCCAGGACCGATCATCTGACCCACCCTTTTCTGATACACCTTTCAAGAAACCAACCGAAACAGGAGGAAACGTATGGCAGGACTGACCGAGGGAAAAGTTGCGCTTGTAACCGGCGCAGGCTCGGGTATTGGACGGCAAACCGCGCTCGCTTTTGCGCGGGAAGGCGCCCAGGTTGTCGTCTCGGATATTGTGGTGGAGGGCGGTGAGGAAACCGTGCAGCAGATCATTGCCGCAGGTGGACAGGCCGCCTTTGTGAAGGCCGATGTTGCTCAAGCCGCTGAGGTCGAGGCGTTAGTCAACACGGCGGTTGAAACCTATGGGCGAATCGACTGCGCGTTTAACAATGCGGGCATTGAGGGCGAGCAGTCTCCCACCACCGAGTGCAGCGAAGCCAACTGGGAGCGGGTCGTGGCTATCGACCTGAAAGGCGTCTGGCTGTGTCTCAAGTATGAAATTCCGCAGATGCTCAAACAGGGCGGCGGAGCCATCGTCAATACGGCTTCGGTCGCCGGGCTGGTCGGCTTTCAGGGCATCGCTCCCTATGTTGCGGCCAAGCACGGGGTTGTGGGACTGACAAAAACCGCAGCGCTGGAATATGCCAAGGCCGGGATTCGGGTCAATGCCGTGTGTCCCGGTGTGATTGACACTCCCATGGTCCAGCGGGCCTTTCGCCACAATCCGCAGCTGGCGGAGTCGGTCGCCGCAGTCGAGCCGGTCGGTCGGCTCGGTCAGCCCCAGGAGATTGCAGAGGCAGTAGTCTGGCTGTGTTCCGACGCTGCTTCATTTGTCACAGGCCACCCCATGGCGGTCGATGGTGGTCTGGTCACCCAGTAGGAGGCCAGGAGGAGGAAAGCATGCCAGGACGATTGGATAACAAAATTGCACTCGTGACCGGAGCGGGGTCCGGTATTGGTCGGGCCACGGCCCTCGTCTTTGCCCGAGAAGGTGCCACAGTCGTTGTGTCGGATATTGTGGTTGAAGGTGGTCAGGAAACCGTGCAGCAGATTGAAGCCTCGGGTGGAGAGGCCCTCTTTGTTAAAGCTGATGTGTCGAAGGCTGCCGATGTAGAGGCGCTGATCACACAGACGGTCGAGACGTATGGTCGTCTCGACTGCGCGTTTAATAATGCGGGGATTGAGGGTGGTGTGAAGCCGACCATTGACTGTACTGAGGAAGAGTTCGACCGGACGATTGCGGTGAATCTGACCGGTGTGTGGCTGTGCATGAAATATGAGATCCAACAGATGCTCAGCCAGGGCGGTGGGGCTATTGTCAATACGGCTTCGGCTGCCGGTCTGGTTGGCTTTCCCGGCCTGCCCGACTATGTGGCGAGTAAACATGGCGTGGTCGGTCTGACCAAGACCGCAGCGCTGGAATACGCCAAATCCGGCATTCGGGTGAACGCGGTCTGTCCGGGAGTGATTCAAACCCCCATGGTCGAACGGGGAGCGCAATTGTCTCCGGGGTTCGATGAACTTGCCGTGTCTATGGAGCCGGTTGGCCGCTTTGGACAGCCCGCGGAAGTCGGTGAAGCCGTCGTCTGGCTATGTTCGGATGCCGCCTCGTTTGTGACCGGCATTCCGATGCAGGTGGACGGTGGCCTGGTGGCGCAGTAGCGACTGTCGATTCGGCGCAAAAAGGGGCGCCCTGGGCTCCCCCTTTGCTTGATTGCGCCGGGCGGTTAGCCGTCCTTATTCTTCATTTTATGCCGTTCGGCACATTCCTCGTGATGTCGTTCGGCACATTCCCCGTGATGCCGCTTGGCGCGTTTCTCGGCCCAACGCGCCCGCATCTCCTCAAGCCGGGTCGCGGCTTCCGTACGTTGCGCCGGAGTCAGTTCGGCCCGGATAGCTAGAGCCATTGTCAGCGATTCTTCAAGCAGGGCCGCGTGAAGCCGGCTCAACTCGGCTTGCAGGGCGGTGAAGTCACCAGCTTCAACGTCCGACTCTCCCAGGAGGCGGTTCATGATCTCTTGACGGGTCGCCCTCAGATCTTTTTTGAGACCGGTCAGGTTTTCTCGATGTTTCTTCTTGATCGTATCGATACTGGCCTGCTGGGTCTCGCTCAGGTCCAGGTGCCGTAACACCCGCAAGGGGAAGGACCCCGGCCCGCCCCAACCCGAGCGCCCGTGTCCGGGACGGGCGGACGCGAGCGAGGCGAGCAAAAATCCTGCGCTCACCACGCTGACACCGACGATGATCCATTTGCTTTTTGTCATGAATCGACCTCCTTGGTCTGTGAGTCTGTTTGATTAGACACGCCCGGACGGGTTCCGGGTTACTGTGATGGGTCCAGCGGGGGAGCGGACTGGAAGCCCTGATGCCGACCAAATCCACGCCGGCCGTGCCGGGGGCCCTTATTGAGCCGTTCGAGCAGCCTAGCGCGTTGTTCCGGGCTCAGCAGAGCGCGGACGCGGAGCATGGTCTTTAATTGCTCTTTACGGAGTTCCGTCCGCAGGCCACCAATACGGTCGGCTTGCTCCAACAGTTCGGCTTCCTGGGGCTCTTCTGCTTCCAACAGGCTGCGCATCTGCTTGCGTGCTTCCCGCAATTGACGCCGCAGAGTCCGCTTCTTATTACGGGAAGCGTCAATGATAGCGTCTACCTGGACCAGGGTTTGCGCATCAAGCCCCAACTCCTCGACTAGGCGCTCAAGGCGCAGACCGGGAGGCGCATGACGGGCGGGCGGACCTTGGGGCTGTGCCCAGCCGCCAGCCATCCAGCCGCTCCATTCACACAGAGTGAACACGGCTACAAGTATAAATATGCCGGTCTTTCTCATCATGGCCTGTTTACAGCAGCTCAAAAGCATCAGCCAAGGCGATATATTCAACGGGAAGAAAGTCGTCCTGCGCTTCTGATTGGTAATAGGCATACGCCAAGAGGGTGGGGTGAGAGGTCGTGTCTTGCGCGAGCGGTGTTGGGGCTGACGGTGGAGTGAGCACTTTGAAGTTCGGACTGGAAGCCTGCTGCGAAGGGAGCGCAAACCACAGCAACAAGGCTGCACAAATGGGGATAAGAATACTGGCGGGCCGCAGGAAAGGGGGTCGAGCAGAGTCTGTCAGCCGTTCCTCAAGCGTTTGGTCAAACGTCGCCCGCCGTGCCGCCGAGAGTGGCTGGGGCGCATAGTGCTCGGCCATACGCCGAATAAACCGCCGATCGTCGGGCCTGAGGTATTCACGCTCATTTGAAGAGGGCATGACTATGCACCTCCTGTCTTTGATGTATGGTCCGTACCTTCGTTCAGGTCGGCCAGTTCCGCGCGCAGTTTGACCAGAGCGCGGTGGAGATGACTCTTAATGGTCCCGCTCGGTTTCCCCAGAAAATCGGCACACTCCTGCACCGTAAATCCCTCAAGATGGACCAGCACGAAGGCTTCGCGCTGCCGACGTGAGAGGTGGTCCAGGGCCTGAGCGATCCGCCGCCGCAGCCCGGGGTCGCCTTGCGCTACAGGCGTTGGGTCGGCGGGCTCTGCTTCGCTTTCTGGCTGCCAGAGGGTTCGCACGGCCCGCCAGCGGCGATAATTCTGCGCCTGACGAACGAGGATGCGGTAGAACCACGTTTCGAGACTCGCCTCGCCCCGAAAGCGGTCAAGAGCCTGATAGGCCCTGACAAAAGCCTCCTGGGTGACATCTTCGGCCGCGGCTTCGTCGCCACCGACCAAGCGCCAGGCCAGCCGCCTCGCCCGGTCGCGCTGAAGAGCGACAAACGCGCTGAAACACTCCTCACGTTCAGCCGGCAGTGCTTCCATCTCAGCTATTCCAACTCCGACGAGCATGGACGCAGTCATCCTCTATCTGTATAAGACACCTGAGCCAGACATTTGGGTTACATGCGTATTCGGACGAGGGGGCCCTATGAGGGCTTTATCTCCGCCGCCAGTACGTGCAGTGCTTGACCGCTGAGCCGGTAGGGCAGCCATTCGTTCATATGGCTCATATCCAAACGATGGTAGAACTTACGAGCGGGGTTCCAGTCCAAAACCTGGAGCTCCAGGCGCTGATAACCGCGTTCGACACAAATAGCGGCCAGTTTTGCCATGAGCGCCCGCCCGACTCCATGTTTGCGCGCCGACTCGGTGACAAACAGGTCCTCGAGATACAGGCTCGGCCGTCCCTCCCAGGTGGAGTAGGTCACAAAGAACAGGGCAAAGCCCACCGGCTTTTCATGGCGTTCGGCAATCAGCACCTCGAACTGAGGCCGTTCGCCAAAGCCGTCGCGCAGCAGGTCTTCGGGCGTGGTCTTGACCGCGTCCGGCTCGTTCTCAAATCGCGCCAATGCCTTGATAAACTCAAGGATGAGCGGCACGTCGTCCGCAGTGGCGGAACGAATAGTGATGCGAGGCATGAACCGGACTTTCCCCCATTACGGTTCGGTCTTCACCAGGCGGAAGTCACCCTTGACGGCGTTCCGGTACAAATTGATCTGCCCGATATGCCGCGCGCGGCCTTCCTCGTCCGTGACGCCCAACCCTTCTTCCGGGGCGAGGCAGAGCACGCCGATTTTTCCAATCTGCGCATTATGGTGTACCCGATATGCCGCCTCACCGGTCTCGGCCAGGGGATAGGTCTCCGACAGGAGGGGATGGATAGCGCGTTTGCAGACCAGGCGATTCGCCTCCCAGGCTTCTCTGTAGTTCGCAAAGTGCGAGCCAATGATGCGCTTCTTGTGCATCCATAAATAGCGGTTGTCGTATTCGTGATTATAGCCGCTGGTGGAAGCGCAGGTGACGACCTGCCCCCCGGGCCGTGCGATAAAGACGCTGGCCGCAAAGGTCTCATGGCCCGGATGTTCATACACCACATCCGGGTCCTCGCCGCCCGTCATGTCACGAATCTGTTTGCCGAAGCGACGCAGTTCGCCCAGGTTTTGCGACCCGTCTTCATTCCAGAACCGGTAGCCCTCGGCATTCCGATCAATCACCCAGCGCGCACCAATGGTTTCGCATAACTTGACCTTGTCTTGCGAGGACACCACACAGATGGGGAATGCGCCCGCGTTCAACACATACTGCAACGCAAAGCCGCCCAGCCCGCCAACCGCACCCCAGATCAGGACGATATCGCCCTGTTTGATATGGGTGCCGTTCTCGCTGACCAGCATGCGATATGAGGTGGAGTTGACCAGCGGCATAGAGGCCGACTCTTCCCAGGTGAGATGCGGCGGCTTGGGCATGAGCTGGTTGGCCCGGACAACCGCAATTTCAGCCAGAGCGCCAAAATTGGTTTCAAAGCCCCAGATACGCTGGTCCGGGTCGAGCATGGAATCGTCGTGGCCGTCCGGGGCCTGCATATCCACATAGTTGCAGTGAACGGTGACTTCGTCGCCCGGCTTGAACAGGTTCACCCCAGGCCCAACTTTCAAAACCACGCCGGACGCGTCGCTGCCCAGGATGTGATACGGCAGATTATGCCGGCTGTCCCACGGGCTTTTCTTGGCGTTCCGTTCCAAAAATAAAAAAGTCGGCAGGGGCTCAAAGATGGCGCTCCAGACCGTATTGAAATTAATGCTGGACGCCATGATCGCGACCAGGGCCTCATTCGGGCCAACCTCCGGGATCGATACCCGGTCAAGGTGCAGGCTCTTCCTGGGGTCCTTTTCCCAGGACTCCAGCCCCTGGAACATGTTCACGTCGTCCTTATGGGTAGTGATCGCCAGCATTGATTCCGGGAGCGGAAGCCCCTCAAAGTCTGCGGTTTTGGTCTGGCCATCCATGATGGCTTCACGGATGTTCTTCATCTCCATCGTCATGGTTATCTACTTCTCCTCCTCGTGCGCTGCTCCGTTGGCATCAGTGAATCGGATCGATTAACACCCCCGGGTTTAACAAGCCCTGCGGGTCAAGGGCGGCTTTCGCAGCCTGAAGGGCGCTGGCGAACAGCTCCGGGCGTTGCTTCTCGTACTGCGGCCGATGGGTCCGACCGACGGAGTGGTGATGTGTCACCGTGCCACCGTAGCGCACCACCGCCTCGGAAGCCGCGGTTTTGATCTCGTGCCACTGCTCCAACTCGCTGCCCTTTTTGCCGAGTCCGGTAAAGGTGAAATACGGCGCGGGACCGTCGGGATAGACGTGGGTAAAGCGGCACGACAGCACGCCGCCACCGCACACCTCATCCAACGCTTTTTGGACATCCCGCATCACGCCGGCGTGGAATGCGTGAAACTGATTCCACGGAATAGAGCTCTCGGTAGTGTCGAATATCGCACCCATGGCAGCCATGGTCGAAAAGGCGTAGGGCATGCGGATAAAGGCGTTGCGCCAGTCGCCAACCGAGCCACCGCGACCAGTAGTCTCTCCACCGCCTTTAATCACCACCCCGTTGGGCGTCGTGCCGCCCAGGTCGGTGCAGCACTCAAGCGCGCGGTTGATCCAGGGTTCGAGCGGATGGTCCGCGGATTCAAAGCCGAGCATGAGCAGGCTGCCGCCCGTCCCATTGCCGACATTGTTCCGTTTGACCTCGGTCGGATCGAGAATGCGACAGTTGGTGGGATACAGGCCCGACTGACTGAGCAACCGAATTGCCTCAACCCCATTCTCGAATTTTTCAAAGTGCACCGCGGTTGACGCCCGATACACGGGGCGGTGCTGCAAGCGCATCCAGGCTTCGGTGATAATACCCAGAATCCCCTCCGAGCCGATAAACATGCGATCCGGGCTTGGGCCGGCGCCCGACCCCGGCAGGCGGCGCGAGGCGACAGTACCGCTCGGGGTGACGACTCGGGTGGATTCGACCAGATCGTCAATATGGGTGTACAGCGTGGCAAAATGCCCACCCGAGCGGGTGGCGATCCAGCCGCCCAGAGTCGAGAACTCGAACGACTGCGGATAATGCCGCAGGGTATAGCCGTGCGGTTTTAACTGGGCCTCCAGGGCAGGGCCGTACACGCCGGCCTGAATGCGGGCCGCGCGCGAGGCTTCATCAATTTCCAGTACTTTATCGAGGTAGCGCAGATCAATGGAAACGCTCCCAGGGTAGACATCCCCCGTCGGAGGCTCGACGCCGCTGGTTACGCTCGATCCTCCGCCAAACGGAATAGCGGCAGCCCCCACTTCGTTGCACCAGTCTAAGACGGACACCACATCGTCCTCGGTCTTGGGAAAGGCCACCACATCAGGCGGGTTCGGAAAGTCCAGATGGAAGGCCCGCACAATATCGGGCAGGGCTTTGCCGTAGGAGTGGGCCGCTCGGTCGTAAGTCTCGATTGAGCAAATGCCGGCGAGAGACGCGGGCGGTGAGAGGCGCGGCTTGCGGAGCTGAATGTCTTCGACGCGTGGCTCCGGGTCAAGGGTAAAGTCGCTGGCTCCGACGCTCTCGACAATGCCTTTGGCAATATTTTTTTTCTGTTCCGGGGTGGGCTGTTCGTCTTCAAAGCCCCAGCCCCAAATAGTGGTTCGACGCTGTGTCATGCTGCCTCCCTGCGCTAATATTTCCCAAACGGGGGTTCCTGAATGGTCATTTGATACTCAATGAGATACATCTCCCCAGAGGCGAGCGTCCGGTCCAGGACCGATTGGAGCTCTGCCGGGGACTGAACACGCGTTGCGGGGACGCCAAATGCGGCGGCGAAGGCCAGGAAGTCTGGATTTGTCAGTTGAGCCTGATATGCCTCCTGGTATGCGGTCCGCTGCAAATAGTCGATCACCCCAAAGGCGTTATCGTTGACGACAACAAGCGGAAAGCCAACATCGTGGCGCACGCACGTGGCTAGTTCCTGAGCCGTGTAGAGAAAGCCCCCGTCGCCGATCAGGCCGACAACCGGGGTATCCGGTCGCGCCAGCTTGACGCCAATGGCGGCCGGAAAGCTGAAGCCGAGCAGACCGGAACCTTTGGCCCCGATGATCCCGTTGGCCTGGTAGGACGGATAAAAATATTCGGCCCAATAGCCAAGTTGGGTGTTATCAATCACAAGGGCACTGTCCCGTGGCAGCACGGCCCGGATTGCCTGGAGTGACTGAAGTTCCGCCCGCTCCTGGCTGAGACGCTCGATCTCCGCCTCCGCCTCCCGTCGCCACGCTGCGGTCCGCTCCTGGCGCGGCCCAGTGTAGGGTTCTCCTTCAAGTTGATCTCGCAGCGCTCGGGTAATGGCTGTAATATCTCCGACCAGTGGCACCGCGGCTGGATAATTCTTGCTGATCCAGCGCTCGTCCCAATCGACATGGATCAACTGTTCGGGCAGGACCAGACCTCGGCGTTTGGCATCGACCTCACGTAGCCGAGAACCAATCACCACTGCCGCATCACAGCCGGGCACAATCTCTTTGACAACCAGTCGGCGCGCCGCATTGCCAAAGGCCAGGGCATGGTCTTCCGGGACCACACCTTTACCCGGCGTGTTGGTGACAACGGGTGCGCATAAGGCTTCGGCCAGGGCTTGGATGTCTCCAGCAATATTTGCCCGGGACGCGTCCGTCCCAGCCAGAATGAGAGGCTGTTTTGCGTTGCGCAAAATGGCGACGGCCTCGTCGAGCCGGGGGGGCAGCGGCGGGGAGGTTGGGGTACTGCCCTGCGGTGTTGGGGCCGCCGCAGGCACGTCTCCGGCCATCAGGTCGGTGGGGACTTCCAAACACACCGGACCGGGTCGGCCGGCTTGAGCCACAGAGATGGCGCGTCTGGCAAGCGCGTACAGGTCGTCGTCCGCCTGGGCAACAATCACCTCTTTGGTAATGGTCCGAAAGAGCGCAGTCTGCCCTTCCAGTTCGTGCAGGACACCCAAGCCTTGGCCAATCTTGGCGGCGTCGATATTGGTCGTAATCATCAGGACCGGCGAGCAACTGCCCCAGGCTTCTTGCAGGGCCGAAACCGTAAAGCCCGCGCCTGGGCCAGTCGACGAGACAATAACCCCCAGCCCCCCGCTTGCCCGAGCATAGCCGTCCGCCATATGGGTTGCGCCAGCCTCGTGCCGACACCCAATATGTCGAATCGAGGGCTCGTGGCGTAAGGATTCGTACAGGCCGATATTATGAATGCTGGGGATACCAAAAATGGTCGAGACGTCCGACTCTTTCAGGGCTTGAACTATGCCATCGGCTCCTCGGGGCATGCCCCCTCCCTTCTGCATCTACTTGATCACACCTTTGTGTTTCAGTTGCTCCACCTCATCGCCGCTCAAGCCTATCTCCTGCAAAATCTCCCAGGTATGCTGACCTAGAGTAGGAGGGGCGAGGCGCACGGCGCCCGGCGTTTTCTTGAGCTTGGCCGGAATGCCGCCAACCTTGAGTTTCCCGACCCGTGCATGATCGACCTCGACCGCCATATTGTTATGCTGGACTTGCGGGTCGGCAAAGGTTTCGTGAAAGGTGTTGACCGGCGCGGCCATCACGTCCGCCTCGCTCAAGCGGCGCATCATGTCGTCTACATCTCGTTTGGCAAACTCGGCCTGGAGCGTCTCATTGAGTGCTGCTTCGTGTTGCAAGCGGAGTTCTCCGGTCTCAAAACGCGGGTCCGCTATCAGGTCCTCGCGTTCTATCGCGCGGCAGATATTGTGGAAGAACTTGTTATTAAACGAGGCGATCTGAATATCCCGACCGTCTTTACACCTGAAGGTTCCATAGGGCGCATAAAACGGGCTGGCGTTCCCGACGCGCGGCTGGATGTACTGACTGAGAAAGAATTGGCCGACTTGGGACGGCTGGACGTGGATCAGTCCGTCCATCAGGCACAGCTCAATCTGCTGACCGACGCCCTGCTGCTCACGCGTCCACAGGCCGACCATGGCGGCAAAGGCAACCAGATTGGCACAGGTGGCGTCGGCGATAGCCGGCCCGGCCTTCAGGGGTTTTCCGTCCCGCTCTCCGGTAACGCTCATAAAGCCGGTCAGCGCCTGAGCGAGGGGGTCGATGCCCGGTCGTCCACCATACGGTCCGTCCTGGCCAAAGGCGCTGACCGAGATGCAAATGATTTTCTCGTTATACTGGCGCGTCTCTTCGTACGTCACCCCCAGCTTGGCTTTAGCTTGGGGGCGGAGGTTGTCGACAATAATGTCGGCCGTTCGGACCAGTCGGAAATACAGGGCTTTACCTTCCGGCTGGGTCAGGTCCAGCACCAGGCCGCGTTTGTTGCGGTTAATCCCGACGTACAGGCCGCTGTCATTCTCGACCCTGGGACCAATGGCACGGGACTCATCCCCATAGGGAGGCTCGATTTTAATCACGTCCGCACCCATATCGCCCAACATGGTCGCGCCGTACGGACCGGCCAACATGCTGGCGATATCCAGAACGCGAATCCCTTGCAGCGGTAGTGCCATTGGTGCCTCCTTCCCGTGTCGTCAACAATCCGTGCGCAGACGCTAGCACACCGCACCCGGATTGCCAAAGGCATGAGCGCTGCCTGGCGTGGTCAAGGGCTAGGCTGGGCGCGGTTTTTTTGCTATGCCCCGAGCAAATCTATCCCAGAAGGAGGGAAATCGTATGCCGCTCTATCTCGACGAAATCTATTGGGAACCGTCCCGGACTAAAGAGGTCCATAATATATTCAAGGGGGTTTTAAGCGGGGAAACCGGCTTTCCTGAGGGGGTCACGCTGAAGGCCGGACCCTGGGCCTCGAACGAAGAGGCAAAGATGGTGCTGGTTCTGGATATCCAAGATCATGCCAAGACCTTCACCACCTTTTCGACCCTCGTTGCCCAGGGCCTGATTACCAAACGCCGCCTCACGCCTATTGTTGAGTGGAGTGGTATGGACGGTGTGGTGAACAATCTCTCGTAAGGGAGAAGCGGGGAGGAGTACTGACTCCCTGGGGGATCAGACCTCCTCCCCGAGTGTACTACATAACAAGTTCATTACACAGCTATGCCCTCTTCCCCTCCACGCGCCATCACCGTCTACTGCGCTTCAAGCAAACGCTGCCCGCAGGTGTATCTGGATGTGGCGGCCGAACTGGGCCAACTGCTGGCGCAGCGCGACTACACCTTAATCTACGGCGGTGGCAATACCGGCTTGATGGGAGCCTTGTCTCGCGCCACGCTTGCCGCCGGCGGCAAGGTAGTCGGTGTTATCCTGACGCGCTTTCTCGAAGACGGCTACGCACAGGCCGGGCATGAAATGCATACCGCCGATGATATGCGTAGCCGGAAGCAAGGACTGGATGAACGTGGAGACGCCTTTATCGCCCTTCCGGGCGGGTTCGGGACATTTGAGGAGGTCCTTGAGGTCATCTCCTTGAAACAGCTCGGCTTTCACGCCAAGCCGATCGTTCTGGTGAACACCAACGGCTATTTCGACGGCTTATTGCAGCAATTCGAGCGTGGCTTTGCCGAGGCGCTCATCAACCAGAAATTTCGTGGTCTCTACACTGCGGTCTCCGCGCCTCAGCAAGCCCTAGCGTATATCGAGCAGGAGTTGGCCTGGCAGCAATAAAGTACGTTGCAATCTGAGGGTGGGTGGTTGCTGTGATGCTGCGGACTTCGTGAGTTGCCTCAGTCCGCGATAGAACTATAACCCCAGAGCCAACCGTAACCGCTGATTGACTTCCTCAAGTAGCGGCTGCTCAATTTCTCCTAGTTGGCGCAGCACAAGGGACTTTTGAAGCAAGGCTAATTTGTGTGCTCTCAACACAGAGCGACGTTTCAGCCCTGTTTTGGGAAAAGAAGGATGCTCCGCGTTCAGGATAAGGTCGGTTGGGAGAAGGCCTTCAGGGATTGAGGATGAGATAAAGAGGCAGAGGACATCATCAAGACGAGGAAGCAGAGAATCAGGTGTCAGAACGAGTGCGGGTCGAACCTTTGCTCCGGTCAGGTTCGTAAACGGATAGCGTATCAGAACTACGCTTCCTCGTTTGACGGGGGACTGGGCCACTGCACTGCCTCACCATCATCAGGAGAATAAATATCCTCTTCCTCTTCGAGCCACCCAAAGCTTCCTGCTGAAGCAACAAGCTCGGTGAGTTCTTGGACTGAAGGATCGTTCGTGAGGAGTTGAGGCTGCTGGAGTTTTCGGCGAGCGAGAATGAAGGCCGCAAAGGTTTCGACCTGCGCCTGTTCTTGAGGCGTTAATTCTTTGAGTAATTGAGGAAGTCTTTGAAGCATAGCGAAGATTCTTACATTTTATTGTACTGAAAAGCGAGAGGATTGGAACGGGCGTATGTGCTACCTCTCTCGAAACGACGGCAGGACTTCCTGGGCAAACAGCTCTAACGAGCGTGTGACCTTTTGCGAGTCGAGCCCTGGGAGTTGCGTCCCCATCACAAAATGGGTGCAGTGAAAACGCTGGTAGAACTTCTCCATCTTGCGGGCGACCTGGTCTGGAGTACCGATCATGGCGGCCCGGCCAAAGCCTGAGTCACGGAGTTGGCTGGCGTGGGTAAACTGCCAGCCGTCTGCGTCGCCCGGCGCGTCGTTGGCCTCGGCTAGGATAACGCCGTAGTACTGCATGGAATAGTGCAGATGCTCCTGGACGTCTTCCCAGGCCTGCTCTTCATTCTCAGCGACGTAGACCATCCGGATTTGTCCGATGTTGAACTCGGCCGGATCATGGCCGTTTTCTCTTAGGGTCTGGATATAGAGGGGGGCGGGGTCCGGCCCTATCGTTGCCATGAGATGACAGCCCATTTGAGCCACGCGCCGAATTGCCTTGTCGGCCCGCGCGCCAATCCACAGCGGAATATGCGGTTGCTGGACTGGCCTCGGAGAGAGCGTCAGGCCGCTAACCTGCGTGAAACGGCCCGCAAACGTCACGTTTTCTTCGGTCCATAAGCGGCGGACCAATTCGACCCCTTCCGCCAGGCGCGCCGAGCGTTCTTTGCGGGGGATATGCAAAGCGTGAAACTCGCCCGCGGCATAGCCCTGACCGGCACCCAGATCAAAGCGGCCGTTGGACCAGATATCGATGCACGTCGCGTCTTCCGCCACTCGGACCGGATGCTGAAACGGCATCAGCAGAATATAGGTCCCAATCCGAATGCGGCTCGTTCGCGCGGCAATGGCCGCGGCGGTCGGCAGGGTGGACGGGTTATAGCCGTCTTCGGTGAAGTGATGTTCCGCCAGCCAGACGTTGTCATAGCCCAGCTCTTCGGCCCGAACAATCTGATCGAGCAGGGCGTGATACAGTTCCGGATATGGGCGGTGCCATTGGGCGGGATTGCGAAAGTCATGGATAATGCCGAATTTCATGCAGTGCTCCTCCGTGCTGCCGTGTCGCATATTTGGACTGGGCTGTCCAGTCAACGTAGGGTACGCTTTTCCCGCTGATTTTTCCTGTCTCTATAGGCATACGCTTCTCTTTCGTGGTAAGACCGCTGGAGAGGGAGGTCTTGATGAAAGTTGCGGCCGGCCGAGAATTTTTTGTCCGTTTTGGGGAAGCTGCCCAGGCTATCGTGCCAGAGCTGGGCTGGGCCTTGATTGAGCCGGACGGCTCCTGGTCCGCCTCGCCGGATGACTGCGACCTCATCGTGTTAGCCGGCGACGCGTATCGCAAAGCATTCATCGACGCCATGATACAGCTCCCTCAGCCACGTTGGGCGCATACCGAAGACGCTGGCACGGACGGCCGTTTTTATGATGCCATGCGGACTAAGGGGGCGCTCGTTTCTCACAGTCCCGGTACAAATGCGCCTGAGGTGGCTGAATTCGCCGTGGGCTTTGTGCTGTGGTCGGCAAAACGGTTTGGTGAATTGTCCGCCCGTCAACGCCAGCACCGCTGGCAGGAGGCCAGGCTTGAGAGCCTGAGCGACAAAACCGCTCTGGTCATTGGTCTCGGTGCCATTGGCAGTCGCATTGTTGCCATGCTCACCGGCTTCGGGATGCGGATCCTCGGCATTCGTCAATCAGCTCAGCCGGTGGTCGGGGTGGAGCAGCAAGGCACGCTGGCCGACCTGCACCAATTTCTTTCCGAGGCCGATTTTGTCATTCTGGCCACTCCGGCTACCCCCCAGACGCACGGGCTCATCGGCGTAGACGAACTGGCCCTTATGAAATCCTCTGCCACCCTGATCAATATCGCGCGGGGGGTCATCGTCGATATGGCGGCGCTCAAAGAGGCATTGCGAGCGGGAAGGCTGCGTCACGCCTGCCTCGACGTCTTACCTACCGAACCGTGGCCTGCGGACGATGACTTATGGGATATGCCGAATGTGTTTATCACCCCGCATACGGCCTCAACCTCGCCGTTGTATCTGCCGCGGGTCGGCGAACTGTGGCTGGACAATCTCCGGCGTTATGTAGCAGGGGAAGAGCTGCGGCATCGAGTTGTGTGGTCGAAGGATAAACGTGTCCTTCAATTCAAATAGATAGAAGCTGGACACGTTCACTCTTTGTAGCGACAAGGGCAGCCACAAAGGCTGCCCCCGCATAATCCTTACAGCACCTCAGCCTCTCGTAATTTCCCCACGTCCTCCCAGGAATAGCCCAGCATATCGACTAGTACCTGTTCAGTATGCTCGCCAAACTCCGGGGCCGGGGCTTTCGGGTCGGCCGGCGTCTCACTCAGGATCAGGGGTGAGCCGACGATCTGCGTTTCACCCCAGGTGGGGTGATCATAATCCACGACATAGTCGTTGGCCTGCATTTGCGGATCGTCGGGCAGGTCGGTGATGTTATTCACCAGCGTATAAATGAAGTCACCACCGGCTCTCAGAATTTGCATCCATTCCGCGCGTGGCTTTGAAGCGAAAATTTTATCGACAATAGCGATAATTTCCTCGGCGTTGCGACCGCGTACTTTCATGTTCTCAAAACGTGGGTCCTTCTCCAGCTCCGGAATGCCGAGCGTCTTACAGAAATCCGGCCAGTAGCGGTCGGCTTGCGGCATGGCCAGACATATCCATTTATCGTCCTGGCACTTATAGTGATTCCAGAGCGGATTTATCGCTTTGGTGCGATAAAAACGCTTGAACTCCTTCCCCAGGGTCAGGCGACAGGCCAGATTGAGCCCCTGGAGGGCCATCATACTGCCCAGATGCGAGGTATCGACCTCCTGACCGACGCCCAAGCGTTCGCGGGCCAACAGGGCCACGGTAATTCCGTGGGCCAGCATGATGGCGCCCATTTGGTCGGCGATACCCCCGGTAATATTCATGGGATCCATGTCCGGCTCGCCCGCCGCGGTCATGACCCCGGACCGGGCCAGGCCCATATAGTCGAAGGAAGGTTCTCCGGCGTCCGGTCCGTTCGGACCATAGCCGGTTGCGCTGGCATAGATCAGCTTGGGGTTGTATTTCGAGAGGGTGGCATAATCAAGGCCGAGCTTGGCCGCCACGCCCTTCCGATAGTTCTGGACAAAGACGTCTGACTTTTCGACTAGCTTATAGACGATTTCTTTTGCCTCGGGCTTCTTGAGATCGAGCGTGAGGCTCTTTTTATGGCGGTTGTTGGCTTCAAAATAATAGTTGCGCGCGCCGGTTTTGGCTCCGGCAATTTGCATCACGCCACGCCCAGGGTCGCCCCCCACGCGTTCTTCAAGCTTGATGACCTCAGCCCCGAGGTCGCCGAGCATCATGGTCGCGACCGGTCCCTGCTGCCATATGGTCCAGTCAAGGACACGAATTCCATCCAGCGGCTTTGCCATACAATGCCCTCCTTTGATGTGCTTCTTGTGTCTGCTTCTCGCTTGCCCGAACTCTAGCACAAGGACAAGAGGCGAACAAAGTGAGCGAAAGAAAAAAGACCACCCAGAGAAAGGACGCTGTGAGAGATCGGCCTGACGTGGCGTTTATTTCTTCTGCGACTCCCAAAACCGATCAGAGACGCTTTTGATCCGATCGCGGAGTTTCACCAGCAACTCACCATTGCCGTACAGAATAAATACGGTGGCCGCGGCCGCACCAACAATAAAGCCAAACCAGAACATAGACCCTACCTCCTATTGCCACCAGCGCCTGAAGAGCATCCACTCTGGACTCTCTGCGTGAATCAGGCGGGAGCCTTGCTTGTCTCGTGCAGGAAAGTGGTCACCGTGTCAAGAAAGGCTGCGGGCTGGTCGAGAAAAACATGGTGTCCGGCCTGGGGAATTTCAATCCCTGTGGCCCGCGGACAGGCCTGGACCAAGTGGGCTAATCGCTCAGCCGAGAGGGTGCTGCTGTGTTGGCCTCGGATAAACAGGATGGGGCAAGCGATACGTGTAAGCTGGGGCTCCAGGTCACACGGCTGACGGGTCATGACCGCACGATCGCTTTTCAGGTGGAAACGCCCTGTATGGTCCGGTCTTACGCTATGGAGGGCAATATGTCTCAGCAACTCAGGCGTTGCTCGTGTCTCTGCCGGCAGCAGGCGAAATCGAGTGTAGACATCAGCCTCGGTGGAGTACACTGGCGGAGGCAGAGAACGCAGCAGACGCATGGTGCGACTCGAGCGCAGCCGGGGACCGATATCAACAATAACGCATGCGCCACAGCTCGTTGTAGCTGTTGTGGCATAACGCAGTGCCACAAAGCCCCCGAGCGAGTGACCCATAAGAATGGGAGCATCGAGTTCAAGAGCGGCGACAACGCCTTCAAGGTCTGCAACGTAATCCGTGATCTCGTAGGCGGGCGGGTGCGTCCAGGCGCTCTCTCCATGACCGCGGAGATCGAAGGCAAGCACACGGTGCGTCTGTGCCAGCGCCGGGGCCATATGGTCCCACCAATGGGCATGCGCCGAACCGCCGTGAAGCAGGATGAGCGCGGGATTCGTCGCCTCGCCCCATTCCAGGTAATGCAGGGCAAGACCGCTTACATGGATGAAGCGGTTCGTGGGGGAGTGACGCATGGGTACTGACTATTGCCCGGCTCAGATGAAAGTGCAAGGCGAATGCCGCGTCCTGACGCGGAACGCCGGGCTCCGTCAGTAGAAAGACGACGTTGACTAGGCAGTCGGTTTCGGCGCGCTATAATGGAGCAGCCATGGACAAAAAGACAAAGTTTAACATCTGGTATCTTTTTATTGCGCTCTGGGGTGTCGTCATCCTGCATAGCGTATGGATGCAGGCGACCCGCATTGAACAGATCCCCTACAGTCAGTTTCAGGAATACTTGAATGACGGTCGTATCGCAGAGATTCGTATCTCAGAGCACTACATCCAAGGCACGCTCAAAGATCTCGTCGAAGGACAGCCCAGCCAGTTTGTGACGGTCCGGGTGGCACCCGACTTGGCCGAGCAGTTGGCCACCCGCGAGGTGCGCTTCGCCGGGGAGATTGAGAGCACCTTTGTCAGCGACCTGTTGTCCTGGATTTTGCCTGTCCTGTTATTCTTTGGCGTCTGGCTGATTCTCATGCGGCGGATGGCCCAGCGTGGAGGCTTCGGTGGCGGTTTTATGTCGATCGGGAAGAGCAAAGCCAAGATTTATATGGAGCAGGATGTCAAAGTCCGCTTCACCGATGTGGCCGGAGTTGAAGAAGCCAAGACGGAGCTCCAGGAAGTCATTGAGTTTCTCAAGACGCCAGAAAAATTTGGCCGGCTGGGAGGGAAAATCCCAAAAGGTATTTTGCTGGCTGGGCCGCCGGGAACCGGGAAAACCCTCCTGGCCAAGGCGGTGGCGGGGGAAGCTCAGGTGCCGTTTTTCTCGATCAGCGGCTCCGAGTTTGTGGAGATGTTTGTCGGCGTCGGGGCGGCCAGAGTTCGAGACCTATTTACCCAGGCCAAAGAAAAGGCCCCCTGCATTATTTTCATGGATGAACTGGACGCCCTGGGCAAAGCGCGTGGTATGGGACCCGTCTCGCACGATGAGCGGGAACAGACCCTGAACCAGCTACTCGTGGAGATGGACGGGTTTGATCAGCGGGCCGGTGTCATTCTGATGGCAGCCACCAACCGACCTGAGATTCTGGACCAAGCCCTGCTGCGGGCCGGGCGCTTTGACCGTAACGTGGTGGTAGACCGGCCGGATAAAACCGGCCGGCTGGCCATTCTTCAGGTGCACGCCCGCGCTGTTCCCCTTGAGGCTGAAACCGACCTGGAAGTGGTTGCTGCCATGACACCGGGCTTTGCCGGTGCCGACTTGGCTAATATCGTCAACGAGTCGGCGCTGCTGGCGGTCCGGCGCGGCAAGGACACGGTGGGCTTATCCGAACTCCAGGAAGCGGTTGAGCGGGTGATTGCCGGACTGGAAAAGAAGAATCGTGTCCTAGGCCAAAAAGAAAAGGCGCGCGTCGCCCACCACGAGATTGGGCATGCGTTGGCGGGCATGTCGTTACCGGGGTCGGATGAAGTACAAAAGATTTCGATTATTCCGCGGGGTGTCGCGGCCTTGGGCTATACCCTCCAACTGCCGAGCGAAGATCGGTTTCTGATGACCAAATCCGAGTTGGAAAACAAAATTGCGGTGCTCCTCGGCGGTCGGGTGGCCGAAGAGCTGATTTACCAGGAGGTTTCGACTGGGGCCCGGGACGATCTGCTCAAGGCAACGGATACGGCCAGGAGTATGGTCAAAGCCTACGGCATGAGCGATACGCTCGGTCAGCAAAGCTTTGACCAGGAGCGCCAGCCCATGTTTCTGCAAAACGGCCAACCGCACGGACCGGGTGACTACAGCGAGGAGACCGCTCGGGAGATCGATAATGAGGTCCGCCGTATTATCGAGGACCAGCACGCACGTATCACCACAATATTGAAGGCGAAGCTCCCCATTCTGCGTCAGGCCGCCCAGGTCTTATTAGAGAAAGAGACCATATCCGGGGAAGAGCTGGAAAGAGTTGCCGCTCAGTTCGAGAGGCAGCCCGACGTAGCGCCGGCGACAGTCGAGGTGGACTGAGCGTTTCGGCAGGAAGATGCCCCTCTTGCCAGCCGTGGGGAAAAGAGTAAACGTGTCCAGCATCTCATGTCTATTGGAGGACACGTTTACTCTTTAGGGCAGTATCTGTCCTGCTGGGTGCGCAACGCACTGGATGAGTCAGAAAGGAGGGCGTCATGAGCAAGGAAGCGTTTACGGTCTCTGTCCCGGATGAGGTGTTGAGGGACCTGCGGGAGCGGCTGGCAAAGGCGCGCTGGCCGGGCGAGTTTGCCAACGAGCAGTGGGCGTACGGGACGAATCAAGCCTATCTCCAAGAGCTGGTCGAGTACTGGCGCACCGACTACGACTGGCGTGCGGTTGAACGCGAGATGAACGCCTTCTCCCACTATAAGACGACGATGGACGGCGTTCCGATCCATTTCATACACGAGCCGGGAAAAGGCCCAAATCCGACACCGCTGATCCTGAGCCACGGTTGGCCGTGGACCTTCTGGGACTTTCATAAAGTCATTCGGCCGCTGGCCGACCCGGCCGCGTTTGGCGGCGACCCGAACGATGCGTTTGATGTGGTTGTACCGTCCCTGCCGGGATATGGATTTTCCACCCCGCTGACCACCCCAGGTATCAATTTCTGGCGAACGGCCGACCTGTGGCGCGGGCTCATGCAAGGTGTCTTGGGCTATGAAAAATTCGCCGCCCAGGGCGGAGACTGGGGCGCGCTCATTACCGCCCAGCTTGGGCATAAGTACGCCGAGCACCTACTCGGCTGTCATGTCAACCTTATGGTTCCGCTGGATGTTTTTGTCGGCCCCATGCCCGCGGCGTCCGAGTATGGTCCGGGGGAGGAGGGCTGGTACGAAAAGAACCTGAATTTTTTTGCCGCTGAGAGCGGCTATTCCGCCTTGCAGACCACCAAGCCGCAAACCCTGTCCTTTGCCCTGAATGACTCTCCGGTCGGGCTGTGTGCCTGGATCCTGGAAAAGCGCCGTACCTGGAGCGACTGCAACGGAGATGTCGAAAAACGGTTTAGCAAGGATGACCTGTGTACCACGATGACGTTATACTGGGTTACCCAGAGCTTTGGCACATCTGCACGCTACTATTATGAAGCAACCCATAACCCCTGGAAGCCGTCGCATGAGAAGACTCCGATTGTCCAGGCACCGACTGGCGTTGCGGTTTTTTCAGAAGAAGTTATTCTCATGCCGCGCAAATGGGCCGAAGGGTATTACAATTTACAACGGTGGACGTCCATGCCCTCGGGTGGACATTTCGCGCCAATGGAAGAACCCGAACTCCTGGTCGATGATATCCGCGCCTTTTTCCGGTCACTCAGAGCATAAGCTGTCAGGAGCGAACCCGCACGAACAGGACAACACCTATGAAACTCAACGGAACACGAACCATTCCAGCCTCCCAACAGAAGGTGTGGAATTTTCTGACCGACCCGAACCAACTCGCCAAGTGCATGCCCGGCTGTGAGAGTCTGACAGAGAGCGGCGAGAATGAGTACAGCGGGGAGATCAAGGTTGGTGTGGCCGCGGTCAAGGGCGTCTATAACGGGACGGTCAAGATGGAGGAGATCCAGCCCCCCTCGCATTACAAGCTTAGCCTTGATGGAAAGGGTAAGCAGGGCTTTCTCAAGGGGACGGGCACGGTTGATTTAGCCGAGCAAAACGGCCAGACCATCCTGACCTACCACGGGGATGTCCAGATCGGCGGGCTGCTGGCCAGCGTCGGACAACGCCTGGTAGACGGTGCGGCAAAGATGCTGATCGGCCAGTTCTTCAGGGCCATGGAGGCCGAAATTCAAGCCTTGCCCGACGAGGTCAAAACCGGGAAACGGGAAGGGCTGTGGCGGACCTTCGTCAGATGGCTGAGTAGTCTGTTTGGAAAAGGAAGCACCGCGTAACCACCGTGTCACTGTGAACGCGCACTTCAAAATCGGCCTTGCCCAGCTCAGCCCGCGCCTCGGAGATGTTGCCGCCAACCTGACCCTCTACGAACAGGCCATCGATCGCGCCAAGAACGAGGACGTTGAGCTTCTCATTTTTCCCGAGTTGAGTCTGACCGGCTATCACTTGCGGGACATGGTGGCGACGGTTGCCCTGCGTCAAGACGCGCCGGAGTTCGCCCAACTGCGGGAGCTGAGCAAATCGGTGGCCTGTCTGGTCGGGCTGGTCGAAGAGAGCCCGGACTTTCGTTTTTATAACTCTGCCGTTTATCTCCGGGCGGGCGATATCCGCCACGTTCATCGCAAGGTCTATCTCCCGACCTACGGCATGTTTGACGAGCAACGCTATTTCGCGCGCGGGGATAGCGTGCGCGCCTTTGACACCCCGTACGGTCGCGCGGCAACCCTGGTATGTGAAGATCTGTGGCATCCGTCCACGGCGTATATTGCGACCCTCGATCAGGCCCTGATGCTCATCTGTCCGTCGTCCAGCCCGCTCCGTGGCATTGTCGACAATAGAGAACGGGACGAGAACGCGCGCTATTGGGAGGCGCTGAATCGCGTCTATGCCGAAACCTTCGGGGTGTTTGTGATCTACGCTAATCGTGCCGGATTTGAAGATGGAGTGGGGTTCTGGGGTGGCTCAGAGGTGATCGATCCTTTTGGGCAATGTATTGCCAAAGGACGCTATTACGAGGAAGATTTTGTGACCGCGGACATCAGCCTCGATGTCGCCCGGCGGAAGCGCGTCGCGGCGCCGCTCTTGCGAGATGAGGATATCGATCTCACGATTAACGAATTACTCCGGATACGTGGACGGAGACAATAAATACGCAACAGGAGGACCGAGCATGTCTTACGCGGACGATATTATTGCCATTCAGCAACTGCTCCATACCTACTGCCATGTGGTAGACCGTGGCACGGTAGACGAAATCGCCGACCTGTTTCATACCGACGCGGTTCTGCTTCCGGCATACGAAAGCGACAAGCGCTATGAGGGCCGCGACGCCGTGAAGGGCTGGTATGCCAACTACGACAATACACTACGGAACGGCGTGCGCTTTCTGCGCCACAAAATCGAGTCGCCCGTGATTGAAGTATCAGGCAACGAGGCCACCTCAACCTGCTATCTGGATGCTGACGCCATCACAAAGTCGACGAATAAGCCCATGATCGTCTTTGGTCGCTATGATGACAAACTCATCAAAGACGAAGGCCGCTGGTGGTTTAAGGAACGCAAGATCATTACCTACTACAGCCTCACGGCCGACGAATATACACCCGGACGCGGGGCGGAGTAGCTCCAGTTAGTATCTCCTCCTTTCTCCGGTCACAGCGTTCTCCTACCCGGTCCCGACTAAAACCGTTCTCGACGGCGACTCTTTTGCCTTCACCGCTGGGAGTGTATGCCCGCGGGAGCTGTGCCTGAGAACGGACAGCCTGCTTGGTTGACGCTGTGCGGCTACGCAAGATAGGTTGCTGCGCACCGCTTTGATCCAGGGAGTGGGCGTATCTATGAAGAGTATTGTGTTGGTGAAGCAGGTGCCCATGGTTTCGGCCATGAAGCTCGACCCGGAAACAAAAACCCTCCAGCGGGAGGGCGTGCCGTCCGAGGTCAGTTCATTTGATATCCGTGGATTGTTGAAAGCGCTGGAACTGCGGGACGAACACGGCGGCGAAGTGGTTGCGCTGACGATGGGACCACCCCAGGCAGAGGAGGCGCTGCGCTACTGCCTGGCCCTGGGAGCGGACCGGGCCGTGCATTTGACGGACCGGGCTTTTGCCGGGGCAGACACGCTGGCGACTGCGCGCACCTTAGCCCTGGCGTGCGAGCGAGAAGGCTATGACCTCATCCTGTGTGGCCGGCATAGCACCGATGCGGAAACCGGTCAGGTTGGACCGGAGATTGCCGAGTTGCTTGATATTCCTCAGGTGACGGGCGTGGCCGCATTAACGCTCAACACCAATGGAAAGACTCTCCGGGTTGAGCGTGAGACCGATAGCGGTTTTGACACCCTTGACTGCCCCCTGCCGGTCTTGGTGTCAGCCACCGAAGATCTGGCGCCGGAACGCTTCCCCAGGAAAGCCGATCGACAGGCTGCCCAAGAGAAGCCGGTGGAGATGGTGACGGCAGGTGACCTTTCTGCGGACCTTGCGCGATTTGGGGCCGCAGGATCGCCGACCTGGGTGGAGTCTGTCCAGACTGTTGAAGACAACCGTGAAAGCCGTGTGCTCGAAGGGGAATTACCTGAACAGATCGATACCCTGGTCCAAGCACTGTTAGCTCGTGGGCTGTTTGGAACGTGGACCGATGATGGGACCGCGGACGAAAAGAAAGTCCGAAGTGCTGACCCCGAGCCGGGAAAGGCCATCTGGGTTGTGGCTGAAACCTTAGGTGACACGCTCCGGCCGGTCAGCTTTGAGCTTTTGGGAAAAGCTGTTGAGCTGTCGACCCAGTACGGCGGTGAAGTGGGTGCTGTTTTAATCGGCAACGGTCTTGAAGCGCATATTGCACCTTTAGCTGAGTATGGCGCCGACGTGGTCTATCGGGCCGAGGATGCTCGTCTTGCCTGCTATGACACCGACCTCTACGCCGCGCTTTTGAGTCGGGCGGTTCAAACCCACAAGCCCCAGGTGCTGCTGTTGGGTTCAACCGCGATTGGCCGCGACTTGGCGCCGCGGGTTGCGGCGCGGCTTGGCCTGGGCCTCACCGGCGATTGCGTGGATTTGGAAGTTGACGATCAGGGGCGCTTGCTGCAACTCAAGCCCGCGTTTGGCGGCAATATCGTTGCACCGATTCTGTCGAAAACAACACCCGTAATGGCAACGGTCCGACCTGGTATGCTGTCCCCCTCTCAGCCCGTTGCCGGCCGTCAGGCACGGGTGGAAAGACTGACGCTTGAGGACGATATTCACAGCCGGGTGCAACTGGTGTCACAAACGGGCGCCGACGCAGCCAAAGCCGCGGCCCTGGATGCCGCAGATATCGCCATTGGCGTTGGGAAAGGTGTAGGCGGGCCGGAGAATCTGCCCGTGATTGAACAACTGGCCGCTGTGTTAGGCGGGGTGCCACTGGCTTCGACGCGGGATATTTCGGACCTGGGTTGGCTTCCCCGACAACATCAGGTCGGCATCACCGGTCGGGCGATCGCACCGAAGCTGTATTTTGCCATTGGTATTCGAGGCGCGTTCGAGCATATGGTGGGTTTGCGCAAGGCCGGCACCATTGTGGCTATCAACATCAAAGCGAAAGCGCCGATATTCAAAACGGCCGATCTCGGCATTGTCGGCGACTACGCCGAAGTCGTGCCGCTCTTGACCGAGGCCTTACGAAAGGCAAAGGCTGAGCGGTAAACTTGTCTCGCGGCAAGAGCCGCAGTTCTCTCTTACGCCGCCCACCAACGTGGGATCCTCGTCGGCTCAGCAGAGCAATACAGGGCTTGGATCTTCTGCGGGTCGAGAGCCAGGTGCTGACAGATCCACAGGAAGCTGAACGGGCTCTCATCTTTTGAGAAGAACCACATCCGGTCTAACTCAAACTGAGAGAGAAACAAGCTGTTACCCTTCCGCACCAAATCGCGTACCACAAAGGCATCGGATAAGACGTTGCGGAGGAGCGCTTTGAATGGGTTGTATGACGAATAGCGGGGCTGCTGCTCGCCACCTTCCACATCCACCATCATCATCATATCCACAGCAGCATGCATCATAGCTATAGCTTACTAGCTGTTAGTGCAGATTTTGCAACCCCCCTATCGATCTTTCCTCCGATATTTTTACGTGGCAGATATTTTTCTCGAAGATCGTGAACATTTCTCTAGGAGAGGCGCGAGCCTTGACATCGAAGGGCTGGCTGCGTCCGATGCCTTATGTCGGCCACGCCGTCCGAAGCAGTTGGAATAATTCCGCAAACTGCTGCTCGGTCAACTCCAGCGCTTGCGTGACGTCAGGCGGCTTGGGCCACGCTCGGTCAGGAAACTCAACACCACCTACCGTCCGCGGGGTGGCGTAGCGCGGAATGACATGAAAGTGGACATGCCTATCGACCATCATAAGTAACAGATAGTTAATTTTGTCAAAGGCGAAGACTTTTTTGAGCATTCCCTCCAGGTCAGCCGTAACCGTCTGCAACTCGGCAAAAGCCTCGGCTGAGACCTCCGCCATACTCGTGACTTCTGCGCGACACACCAGCACGAGTGAACCGACTGTCACTTGCTGTGGACGCAGTAAGACCGCCCAGTGCGTATACTCGCGCAGCAGAGTGTTCGGGTAATTGAATTTTAACAAGGTTTCATGCGGCATAGTTTTATTCCTCTCTGTCTGAAAACTATGCGGTCTCGAAAAAGGATGCAATGTGCAGTTGCTCACGCGTATGGAGCAACCGGGGGGTGGGCGAGGGAGGAGTCTACACAATGGACAGGCGCTCTATGAGAGGTGTTGAGCGTCTCCCTCTGGAGCGATTCCTCTTTCCCCGTAGCGGCTATCTGCCTGGCTCGCCATGACCGGGGCGGCTTAGGTCTTAACCGGGTTTCCGCAGCAGTCAGAACACGCGCGCTGCGGCTGGTAATCGACCACGTTGCCGTGCCGGTCAAGCTCAAAATGGCAGCACTCCAGTAACAGATCTTTCAGCTTATCCCGACCGCGTTGGACGCGAGACTTGGCCCCAGACAGGGACAAGCCTAAGCGTGCACCGACCTCACTTTGTGTCAGCCCTTCGAGTTCCGCTAGCTCTATTGCCTCACGATACCGTGGCGGCAGCTGCTGCACGATGTCCCCTAGGCCGCCCGCGATCTCCTGATTATAGTTATCGTCTGAGATGTGCTCTTCAGGAATAGCCTCCGCCACGACACCGTCAGGGGCGAGTACCTCTTTCGAGACGAAGCCCTTGCGGAAATAATCTCTCAGCGTGTTATGGGCAACCCGCTGGACCCAGGCTGCCAGCCGTTCCTGTTCCTGGAGGGAGGCGAGTCCGTTGTGGACCCGTACAAACGTCTCTTGGAGCAGGTCTTCCGCCAATTGGTCATCCGTGACACGGCGGCGAAAGAACGCGCGCATCTGCTGGCTCAGCGTCTGCCAGGCATGCTCAGTTGAGACGTTCATCCGGCCTCCTATTCCGAACAGCATTCGACTGCACAACAAGAGCTTTGAGTGGCTTCTTGGTGTGCAGCGTCACCCGTTCCCGCATCGCCGGCATTCCGCTTCGTTCTTGTGTAATCTGGCGCATCGGCATCCAGGACCACAAAAATCTCCCAGGCGTTCCCGTCCGGGTCGGTGACCCAGGCTTTGTCCTGCACAGCGTAACAACACGAGACGGCATCTTCCAGGCGTGGATTGAGCCCCGTGGCCTGCAACCGGGTTGCGATCCGAGCGACGGTCTCGGTTGATTTGACCTGAACCCCGAAGTGGGCACTTGGACCGGGCCGGGTCTGTCGGTCCGCATCTGCATTCAATGTGAGGTTCACGGGAGGGTCGGCGACCTCGAATTTTGCGTAGCCTGGGCGTACCTTGGTCGGCTCCTGGGCGAACAGGTGTCGATAAAATGTAGTGGAGCGCTCCGTATCACGGACTGACAAACCAATGTGGACTCGGGTCGGAGTCGCAAATTCTACTGCAGATTGACCGTTCATAGAAAACCTCCTGTATAACAGCGTCTATCTATACAGACGGATGAGGCGAGACAAAGGACGCAAATCCTCACATGAACCGAACGACCTCTTGTGAAAAGTAGAGATCGATAGAGGAGTAGGGAGGGCAAAAAGCCTGCATAGAAGAAACCGACTGCTATGCAGCTCGCTGATTGAAGTCCTCGTGGCCATGTTGGCGGTGGGACGCCTCTCACGCTGGCGTCTCTTGACGGACAATTCTCGAAACGCATTGTGATCAATCTTGCCGGTCGGGTCCGGATCGATTAGACTACAGTGGTTGCTACCCATTGACCTCCCACCGCTGTTCGTTTCCCTGGCCGTTTGCGTCTGCGGCGCCTGTATTGGGAGTTTCCTGAACGTATGTATTTACCGTCTCCCTCTTGAGGAGTCGGTGATTTCCCCAGGTTCCCACTGTCGTAGCTGTTCAACCCCGCTTACCTGGTACGACAATATTCCGTTGTTCTCCTATCTTGTTCGACGCGGACGTTGCCGGGTGTGCGGCGCCCGGTTTTCTGTCCGCTACTTCTGGGTCGAACTGCTGACCGCCTGTCTTGCCATCCTGCTGGTGATTCAATTTGGCGTCACCCTGGTAACCCTAGGGTATTTCGTCTTTGCCGCAGCTTTGGTCGTCATCACGTTTATTGATGTGGATCATCAAATTATTCCCGATGTCATTAGTCTGCCTGGGATTATCCTCGGCCTGCTCTTTTCTCTAATTTCCTCACATGTAACGTTCTGGGAATCACTCATAGGCGCTGGGCTTGGCGCCGGTGTCCTGCTGATAGTGGCGTTCGGCTATTGGGCCGTGACGAGACGCGAGGGCATGGGCGGGGGAGATATCAAACTGTTGGCCATGATAGGTGCTTTTCTGGGCTGGCGCGCCATACCTTTCACCCTGCTGATCGCTTCCTGCGCCGGATCGGTGATCGGAATTGTCACTATGATACGGCGTCGGGCCGACTCCAAACTCGCTTTACCGTTCGGTCCGTTCCTGGCGTTTGGCGCAGGGTGTTATCTCTTCATAGGAGAATCCCTGATCGTGTGGTATCTCGGCCTCCGCTAACCGACTCCACCTTTAACGTGAAAAGGACTACAGCATAATGTCGGCCGACCTGTCGCGGAATACTGAAGACCAACCGCGTCCCGCGGACCCGCAGGCCGTGTATACTGAGCGGCTGAGTCAACGCGAAAGCCAATTTCGCTACTGTACGCAGCGGGACCGCACGATAGGCAATGCGCGTCTTATGCTCTTTCTTGTCGGCTGTGGTGTTACATGGTTTTTCCTGCGGCCCGGAACCCTGTCATGGGGCTGGTTACTGCCTTTTGTGATCGGCTTTGCCGGACTCGTGCTCTACCATGAACGGGTTAAGCACCGGCGGCTGCGGGCAGAGCGGAGTGTAGCGTTTTACACCCAGGGATTAGACCGGCTTGAAGAGCGTTGGGTTGAGCGCGGGGAGTCTGGGGACGAATTCCTGCAAGAGAGTCAGCGGGTCGGTCATCCCTATGCCGCCGACCTCGACCTGTTTGGTCCAGGCTCGGTGTTCGCCTTGCTGTGTACCGCGCGGACTTCGAGCGGACGACAGACCCTGGCCGCATGGCTCACAACACCAGCGACGCCCGAAGAGATTCGCGCTCGTCAGGCCGCTATTGATGAATTATGTCTCCGCCTCGACCTGCGCGAAGAGTTGGCCATCCGTGGCGACGATATTGAAGCTGGTGTCTCGCCCCAGATCCTGCAAGACTGGGGACAAGCGCCGCCGCATCTCTCTGGCTGGTGGGTGTCTATTGTTGCCGGCGTCCTCTCGTTTGCGTCGTTAGCGACCCTCGCCGCCTGGGGACTGACATCGATAGGGCCAGGCCCGTTTGTGGTGGCAAGTGTGGTGCAAGGTCTTTTTGCCGCCAGTGTTCGGCAGCGGGTCGGACGTGCCGTTGTGAATATCGAGCGGATCGGACGCGAGCTCAGCCTGCTGTCCGCAGTTCTGACCTGTCTGGAACAAGAGAGGTTTGCGTGTCCGTGGCTGGCCCGTCTTCAGGCATTCATTGCAACGAGCGGCTCACCGCCATCGCGCCAGATTGCTCGACTCAACCGTTTGATTACCTTGCTCGAATCTCGCAAGAATCAGATTTTTGTTCCACTGGCCGCTCTGCTGCTGTGGACGACACAGATTGCCGCTGCCATCGAACGCTGGCGGGCCGTATCGGGCCGAGACATTGCCCAATGGCTGCGTGCGATCGGCCAATTCGAGGGCCTGAATGCGCTGGCCGGCTATGCGTATGAACATCCGACCGACCCCTTCCCGGAAATTGTGTCCCGGCAAAAGGATGGCCAACGTTGTGTCTGTTTTGAAGGAACTGGGCTCGGTCATCCGTTGATGCCTGAACAGCGCTGTGTACGTAACGATATTACCCTGAATCAATCTCCTCAGGCGTTGATTGTCAGCGGTTCCAATATGTCGGGCAAGAGCACGCTACTCAGGACCGTCGGGGTGAACGCCGTCCTGGCCTTGGCTGGTGCACCCGTGCGGGCGCGATGCCTCCGCCTCTCTCCGCTGACGCTCGGGGCAAGCCTGCGTATCCAGGATTCTCTGCATGCCGGCACCTCTCGCTTCTACGCGGAGGTGATACGCATCCGCCAACTGATGGATGGTGCGGCTGGTCCGGTACCCTTGCTGTTTCTTTTGGACGAGATTTTTCACGGGACAAATTCTCACGACCGCCAGATTGGTGCAGCCGCCGTGGTCCGGAGTCTACTTGAACGGGGGGCCATTGGTTTGGTCACTACCCACGATCTCGCCTTGGCCCGGATTGCCGATAGTCTATCTCCGCGCGTGACCAACGTAGTCTTCTGTTTTGAGGATCAATTCGAAGACGGCGATCTGCAGTTCGATTATCGCATGCGGACCGGTGTCGTCCAAAAGAGTAATGCCTTAGCGCTGATGCGATCGGTTGGATTGGAAGTCGGCTAACTTTTTCGCTATGTTCCACACGCCCAGAGAGCACGTCTCATGAGCGGATTTTTGATCACCTTTGAGGGGAGTGAAGGCGGCGGGAAGACCACCCAGATCTCTCTCCTGGCCGAGGCGTTGCGCGCGCGCGGCCACGACGTTGTTGAGACGCGCGAGCCGGGCGGCACGCCAATCGGGCAGACCCTGCGCCAGCTCTTGTTACGCCCGTCCACCGGGCAGCCGACTGACCCGCTCGCTCCCTCGGCTGAATTACTTCTCATGCTTGCCGACCGGGCGCAGCATATTCATGAGGTCATCCTACCCAGCCTGCAAGCCGGGCGTATTGTGTTATGCGACCGGTACGCGGACTCGACCACCGCGTATCAAGGCTATGGACGCGGCTTTGATCTGGCTGAGGTTGCGCGGCTGAACGCCTTTGTGTGCAGCGCATGCAGACCGCAACTGACCTTCGTGTTGGATTTGCCGGTTACCGTTGGGATGGAGCGAGCCAACGCACGACGGGGAGGGGCGGCGATTGACCACTTTGAGGCTGCGTCAGCGAGTTTTCACGAGCGGGTGCGCGAGGGGTTCTTAGCCATTGCCCGCGCTGAGCCCGAGCGGGTCTGCTTAATTGATGCAACCCAGGATATCGAGGCTGTACACACTACTGTTCTTGCCGGTGTCCGCAATCGTTTGCCCGCCCTTCTCTAAGGAGAGACAGAGGGAAAACCATGCTGCTGGATCAGATACACGGCCATGCCTCAGCGCTTGCGACATTGCGCAAGGCACTGGCCAATGATCGAGTTGCCCACGCGTATCTCTTTACCGGGCCGGACGGCATCGGTAAGCGTTGTACCGCCGTTGCCCTGGCCCACGCTTTACTCTGCCAGGAGGCCCCTCAGCGCGGGTGTACCTCCTGCTCTGCCTGCGTGTCTCTGCAAGCGGGCTCCCATCCGGATTATTATTTCAGCGCGCCCCTCCCTGGAAAGCAGAGCATGGGTATCGATCAGATTCGGACGATGCAGCGCTTTTTAGGGCTCCGGCCTGTTCGTGGCGGCAAGAAAGTCTGTATACTCAATGGGGCGCATATTCTGACAGATCAGGCGCAGAGTGCCCTGCTCAAGGTTCTTGAAGAACCGCCCGGCGACGCGATTATCGTGTTGATTGCCGTGAGCGGGGCCACGCTCTCTCTACCTCTACTGTCGCGCTGCCAACACGTGCGCTTTGCTCCCCTGCCGGTTCAGGACGTGGAACGCATCCTGCGGCAGGCGGCCGGTCTGGAGGCCGACACAGCCAGCCTCCTCGCCCGCTACAGTCGCGGGAGTATTGGCCGTGCCCTCAGCCTTGATCCACCCACCCTGATTGAGGAGCGACAGCGGGTTGTCGAGCACCTCTCCACCGTACACGGTGCTTCTTTTTCAACCTTATCCCAGCTAGCTGAATGGCTGGTAGCCGACCGTACCCCCAAGGCAAAGAAGAAAGCCGAGACGCCACAAGCCTTGGAGAGAGGCGCTCGCCTGGAACTCGTTCTGGCCTGGTATGAAGAGGGGCTGCGCTACCTCTTACTTGGCAAGAGCGCGGTCGTGCGCTATCAGGACTGCCTGTCCGCTTTGGGCCAGGCGACCGCGAACGTGAGTATCTCCAGGGCCTTACGCGATCTTAACGCCGTCTACGATACAATGCAGGCCCTGGACCGAAACGCCAACCCGCGACTCGCCGTCGAAGATATGCTGCTGGAACTTGCTGAGGTGGCGCCCGCCCGCTAGGAAAGAGTAAACGCGCCCTCCAAACAGCCAAATGAAGCTGGGCACGTTTGCTCTTTAGAGAGATTCGAGGAGACACACATGGATCACCCACGGCATATACTTGTTGGCGTCGCCTGGCCGTACGCAAATGGCGAACAGCACATCGGCCATATTGCCGGCGCCTATCTTCCACCTGATATATTTGCCCGCTTCCAGCGTATGCGCGGCAACCATGTCCTGATGGTGAGTGGCTCCGACACGCACGGCACCCCTATTACCGTCCGAGCTGAGGCAGAGAGTGTCAGCCCGGCTGAAATTGTTGATCGGTTTCATGCCACGTTTGTTGACAGCTACCTCAAGCTCGGTTTGACGTTCGACCTCTTCACCCATACAGAGACTCAAAACCACTGGGATGTGACGCAGGATATTTTTCGCACCCATCTGGAGGGAGGCTATATCTACCAGGACAGCCAGCAGCAGTTGTATGACGCTCAGGCAAACCGTTTTCTGCCCGACCGCTATGTTGAGGGCAACTGCCCGTTTTGTGACTACGACGAAGCGCGCGGGGACCAGTGTGATCAGTGCGGGCGTACCTACGAAGCGGTCGAGCTCAAAAACCCGCGCTCGCGGATTACCGGGAACACCACCCTCGAAGTCCGTGCGACCGAACACTACTTCCTGGATTTATCGAAACTCCAGGAACCGCTGCGGTCTTGGCTGCAAGACGGCAAAACGCACTGGCGTCCGAACGTCATCCATTTTGCGCGTACCCAGGTCGAACAAACGGAGCTGCGCGGCCGTCCGATCACCCGCGACATGGAGTGGGGTGTGGCAATCCCGCTGCCGAACACGGAAGGGAAATGTATCTATGTCTGGTACGACGCCGTCATCGGCTATCTGAGTGCGGCAAAAGAGTGGGCTCAACTCAACAGCGACGCCGAACAGTGGCGGCAGTGGTGGGATGCCAATACCAACCCCCAGGCTCGTATCTATAACTTTATCGGCAAGGACAATATTCCCTTTCATGCCATGATGTGGCCGGCGATGCTGATTGGCTACCAGAACCTGAATTTGCCCTATGACGTGCCGGCCAACGAATACCTGAATATGTACGGCCGGAAGTTCAGCAAAAGTCAGGGGCGGATTATCAGCATTCTGGACGTGCTCGAACGCTACCAGGCTGACGCGTGGCGGTACGCGCTCACCGCCATTGCGCCGGAAGCAAACGATGTGGACTTTACCTGGGACGATTTTGTGGAACGCGTGAATAACGAACTGGTGGCAAATTGGGGCAATCTGGTGAACCGGGTGTTAGGCTTTGCCTATAAGCGGTGGAAGGGCGTCATCCCCGAGCCTGGACCGTTGAGCGAAAAAGAGCAGGGTCTGCTTGATGAAGTCAAAGCTGGGTTCCACAGCGTTGGGGACTTATACGACGGTGTGAAGCTCAAAGCCGCCATGCAGGAAGTCCGACGCCTGAGCCAACGGGCGAACCAGTATCTGCACGATGCCGCACCCTGGAGTACGATCAAGACGGACCCGCAACAAGCCGCCACGTCAGTCTATGTGGCGCTGCAAGCCATCGACTGGTTGAAAATTCTCTGGGCACCTATACTGCCCCACACCAGCCAACAGCTCCACGAGTTCCTCGGCTATGATGGTCAGCTCTTTGGCCGTCAGTATACGCAGACCGTCAAAGACACAAGAGGTGAGCATCTCGTGCTGCGCTATGACAACAGCACAGCTATCGGCCAGTGGGAACCAGGCACGCTCGTCCCAGGCCAAGCCCTGCGGCAGCCCACGCCGTTATTTGTCAAACTCGATGAAAACGTGCCGGAGCAAGAGGCGGCGGGTTAGCGGGGAGCGACGCCGACCATGCGCCTGGCCGACTCACACTGTCATCTGACCGACACGCAGTTTGACGAAGACCGGGCCGCCCTCCTGACCCGGGCACGCCAGGCCGGCATCGAACGTTTTATTACGATTGGAGCGACGGGCGAATTTTGGCATAACGAAAAAGCCGTGGCGCTAGCCCAGGACCACCCCGATATTTTTGCCACGGTCGGAGTGCACCCGCACAATGCCGAAACGATTACCCCGGAAACCTATGACCAACTGCGCCGCTTGGCCCAGGAGCCCAAGGTCGTTGGGTTGGGTGAGACCGGCTTGGATTTTTACTACGAGTATTCTCCACGCGAAGCGCAGCAGCAGCATTTTCGAGCCTTTATCCAACTCGCGCTCGAACTCGACTTGCCACTCTCCATGCATGTCCGTGAGGCCTACGCTGAGGCTGCTGACATTCTCCGCCAAGAAGGCGGTGGCCGAGTCCGAGGCGTCATGCACTGCTTCACTGGCACTATACCAGAAGCCGAGGCCCTGCTGGCCCTGGGTTTGTCTCTTTCGTTCAGTGGGATTGTGACGTTCAAGAACGCGCAGGACCTGCGCGCAGTCGTGCCCCTTGTGCCAATGGACCGGCTACTCATTGAGACCGATTGCCCGTATCTGGCTCCGGTCCCATACCGCGGTCGGCGGAACGAACCCGCGTATGTCTCTCAGGTAGCGGTAACGATTGCCCGGCTGAAGGCCGTACCGCTTGAAGAGGTGGCTCAGGCCACGTGGCGCAATACCGCGCGTCTCTTTCGGCTTGATGCCTAACCGCTGAAGGAACGCCCCTGACGCGGGTCAAGACTTTCTCGGCATTCTTTGCAAATCCCGTAGATTTCCATCTTGTGCGTGGTCGCCACAAAGTCGTAGCGCAGGGCAAGCTCTTCCTGGAGCTCCTCAATCCGGGGCTGGACGAATTCGATAATGCGCCCGCAGCGTTCGCAGATCAGATGATCGTGGTGCCGTTCGGCTTCAACGTTCTCAAAGCGGGCTTGCCCGTCGGCAAAATGGCGCTCCTCAGCAAGCCCACACTCTTTGAGTAATTTGAGGGTCCGGTAGACGGTGGCGTAGCCCACCCGCGGATTGACCTGGCGGACTTCACTATAGAGTTCTTCCACACTGATGTGGCGGGTGGTCGAGAAAAAAACGCGAGCGATGTCCTCTCGTTGAGCGGTGGCCTTGAGCCCCTGCTCTTTGATCCAGAGCCGAAAGGTGTCAAGCCGCTCACTCATGATGGATGGTCTCCTGTGGTTCCTGCGAAAAGGTGACGGATCGATGGTGACAGCGCCCGCGTATCAACCTCGCGTTGCGATAACTCGTCGAGCAAGATGTCAACCCGTTCGGTCACCGGGCGATCTCGGTCGAGGAAGACGACATCTTGATCGTGCACTCGACAGCTTCCACCACGAACACGATACCCAACTTCACGCAGCAATTTTTCCTCTCGGACTTGAATGCCCAGCCGTATCGCGACCTCTTTCAGCTCTCCGAGCGTCGCGTTCTCCTGTCTTCCACCACTACCCCGACCACCCATCTTCTTCTTTACCATAGCTCTATTGTGACCAAGGCCCGAAAACTTGTAAAGCGCTCATTACGCAAACTTCCCCCTTGCGAGCTTGCCTATGGATCGGTAATATCCCCTAACCGAACGGTCAGCCTGCAGGTCTGGGGGATCAAAAAGCCTAGCAGGCCAAGGGCGAGGAAAGGTATGCGGTTTCCATTACATATCACGACCGACATGATTAAGTGGCAGCTCAAGAACAAGCTGCGCGGCCAGTCTCGTTACCCCGTCGTGCTCATGCTTGAGCCCCTCTATACCTGTAATCTGGCCTGTGTGGGATGTACGCCGGAGCGGCACCAGGGCGACCTCAAAGATCGGCTCTCTCTCGATCAATGCTTTGAATCGGTGGATCAGTCCGGTGCGCCGGTGGTGTCAATTTGTGGTGGAGAACCAACCGTGTATCCGGAGCTGCCGGAGCTTGTCGAGGGCATTATTGGCCGTAAGCGCCACATCTATCTGTGTACCAACGGGATTTTGCTGGAGCGATTTTACGCCAAAGGGAAGCCGCATAAGCGTCTGTCCATTAATGTTCATCTGGATGGCATGCGCGACACCCACGACTTTGTGTGTGACAAGCCTGGCGTCTTTGACAAGGCCGTTGAAATGATCAAGCTCGGCAAACAGCTCGGCTACTCCATGTGCACCAACACCACGGTGTTCCGCGAAACCAGCATGGAAGAGATCGAAGAGATGTGCGAGATGCTGACCGAGCTTGGAGTCGACGGCATCATGATTTCGCCCGGCTATCATTACGAGGCGCTTAAGACCAACCACTTTCTCTATCGGAACGAGATCCACCAGAAAGTTCAAACACGTGCTGAAACTGTCCGAGCGCTACAAGATCTCGCTCACCCCGCTCTTCCTCGAATTCGCCGCTGGCGAGCGCGACTATCCCTGTACGCCATGGGGCAATGTCACCCGGACGCCCTTTGGCTGGAAGGACCCGTGCTACCTCATCGGCAAGCAATACTTCAAGACCTGGGACGAGTTCTGGAACGGGGTGGATTGGGACTATTGGGAAAAACGTGAAGACGCCTTGTGTCAGAACTGTCTCATGCACTCCGGCTTTGAGGCCTCGGTCATGCGCAAACTGCCCGAGAGCCCGCAGGACATGCTCCGCATGGCCAAGTGGATGATGGCGGCGTAAGCTCTTCCTGCCCACATCTTGTTTCTCTTTCCCTAAATAGGGGAGAGTGTTTCCTTCCCTCTATACAACTTCAGACCACGACAGGAGAAAATACATGGGAGCCGCTCGCTCCACTCTTTCCACCTGGAAAGATCGCAAGCGCCATAGAGCCACCGCCGCCCAGCTCGCCGAGTGGCAGGAGCAGTACCAGCGCCACTTCGAGTATTTCAACCGCCAGTACTTCGCCAATGCGCTGCCCCCATACCGCGTCACGCTCCATGACCCGCTCATTGTCCCTGGGACACCTGCCGCAATGAGCAAATACATAGCCGGCTACTGCGACAAGAAACGACGCCGAATTTTGCTAGAGGCTTTTCCTTTCCCCAAAGGGGAAGGCATCCTGCTCCACGAAATGGCCCATATAGCGACCAATGTGCACCATGGCCCGCGCTTCCGTCAGGAAATGACCCGCCTTGCCGCTCTGGCCGCTCCGCTCGGCCCGATCAACCTCGCGGCCTATGTGACAGGTGGGCCGTAGCCATTCGCTTAAAAGCCCAACGCAAACAGCAGGGCCGCGCGAATCTCGGTCAGCCGATTCCTATTTAATGTTGTGATAGCCGGGCCGATCTTCGCTTTTGCCACAGTCTGTATATGATCGAGATTCACAGCGCATTCTCGCGGCATTCCGTCCATTTGGGAGAGGGCAACCTCTGAAGGAATATCTCTGATCGTCGTGGTAATTGGGGCGACGGTGACTTCTCCGAGAAACTCTAGTGCGGAATCCCTGGTCAGGATGACAACCGGCCTCCTCTTGTCTGGCCGCGCGAATTTATACCAACGGACTTCCCCATGTTGCATCATTCGCCCCAGACTTGTTCATTTTCCCAAATATCAAACTCTCCCTTCCGGACAGGCTTGTGCTGATACCCTGCCCGTTGCTTTTTTTCTCGCTCTTCCTCACTGATTCTCGTTAAGGCTGCACGTAGCGCTGCACGGGTAAATGCAGAGCGGGAGGTTCGTAATTTCCGAGCGGTTTTATCCACGGCTTTGACTAAATCCTCATCCAATGTCATCTGAACAGTCTTCATATTTCCTCCTGCGCTCTAATATATATTTTTATAGCTATTTTTATCCATATAAAAGAGCGGCCGAAAAGAACCTTCCCTGCCTCATCTTGTTGTTATGACAAACTCGACGGCGCAGGATTGTCGCAAGAACTCCGTCCGGCTTGCCGGGAATTCCCATCCTGGCATAATGGTCCAGGTCCACTCGGCAGAAAGGAAACTCCCCACATTATGTTCACTATGAAAGTTGCCCGTTTGTATGACTCAACCGATATTCGTTTTGAAGACGACCCTATCCCCGCTGTTGGACCGGGCGAGGCGCTGGTGAAGACGCGGACGTGCGGGATTTGTTCGGGCGATGTGATGGGTTGGTATATGAAGAAAAAAGCCCCGCTGGTGTTTGGGCATGAACCCGCGGGTGAAATCGTTGAAATCGGCGAGGGAGTAGAGGACTTTCGGGCCGGCGACCGGGTGTTCGTCCATCATCACGCCCCATGTTTTTCGTGCCGGGCGTGTCAACGCGGCGAGTTTGTCCAATGTCCAACGTGGCGGGCAACAAAGATTGTTCCGGGTGGAATGGCTGAATACTTCGTAGTGCCCAAGGATAATTTATCCGGTGATACTTTACGCCTGCCTGAGAAGATGTCGTTTGCCGACGGCTCTTTAGTCGAACCCACGGCCTGCGCGGTCAAGTCCCTACGGCGCTCGGGGTTTCAGGCCGGCGACAGTGTCTTTGTGATCGGACTCGGTATCATGGGGCAGTTGCACGTCGCCCTGGCAAAACACGCCGAAGCGCGGTCCATTATTGGAACCGATTTAGTCCCATACCGCTGTACAAAGGCGCGTGAACTCGGCGCCGATCTCACGCTGAATCCGCACGAGGTGAAAGATGGCAATATCGAGGACGCGCTGCGGGAATATACCCAGGGCGAGATGGCCGAGATCGTCATTGTCGGACCGGGTTCGATCGAAGCCATGCAACTGGGTCTGCGCTGTGCGGCCAAAGGCGGAACCGTGGTGCTGTTTACGGCCAGTAAACCGGACGACACGCTGACCCTCTCGCCCAACGATCTGTATTTTAACGAAGTCCGCCTGATCCCCAGCTATTCCTGCGGACCGAACGATACCCGCGAAGCGCTTCGGCTGGTTCAGGACGGCGTCATTACGGCCGAGAAATTCATCACCCATCGTTTCCCGTTCGATCAACTCCACGCGGCCTATCGCAACGCGGCTGAAGCGCGAGACTCACTCAAGACGATCATTGAGTTTGCCTAAGGAAGGCCATTTTGCCCCCGCCTCGTTTTACTCGGCAGCCCCCACAAGGGAAAAGGGGGGCGGCGTCCGCTCCCAAAAGTCGTCTCATCCGGGCGCAAAAAGACCATGACCCGTACACTTGGTCCGAGGTCGAATGTGAGGCCTACAAGCAGGGCCAGGAAGCGGGACGAGAGTGGAAAAGCATTGTCCGTCAGGTTCTGGTCGGTAAACAGGCCGAAGAGACCGGCTTTCATCTGCGCTATTTTGAGATCGAACCGGGCGGCTACTCCAGCTTGGAGAAACATGCCCACGCGCATGTGGTGATTGCCGTGCGCGGGCAGGGGCGGGTCATACTGAACGATCAAGCCTGGGAGATGCAGGCGCTTGATACCGTGTACGTTGCTCCCTGGACCCCCCATCAATTTCTGGCTGATGGCGAGGAGCCCTTTGGGTTTTTCTGCATCGTCGATGCAGAGCGCGACCGTCCCCAGGCCGTCTCTCAGCAAGAAGGCCGGCTCGCCCAGGCCGCGGGCGCGCAATCCGATATTCCCGACTGAGCCCCTGTAAGTGCGGATAGCCTGCCGACGCTCGCTGCTCAAATCCGCCCCCTTTGCCGCCAAGAAAGGAGCTATGCTAGAAGAGGGTGGGTCGTGCAGATCGCTGATGCCATATCAGACCCTACCCGGTAGGAATGAGTGCCTGGGGTGAGGGGGAAGGACGAGGAAGAGCATGGAGAATCCATTAGTTGCTGTCCAGCAATTGGGTCAAAGCATCTGGTATGACAATATCCACCGCAGTCTGATCACTTCTGGTGATCTCCAGGCCATGGTCGATCATGACGGCCTCCTGGGCATGACGTCGAATCCGGCTATTTTTGAGAAGGCGCTGACGGGCAGTTCCGATTACGATCAACCCATGCAGGCCCTGGTCGAACAGGGGGTCGGGTCGGCCATAGACGTGTATGAGCGTCTGGCGCTTCAGGACATCCGGATGGCCGCGGACGTGTTGTCTGAGGTCTACCGAAAAACCGAGGGCAAAGACGGCTATGTCAGCCTTGAAGTCTCTCCCTATCTGGCCCATGACACCCAAGGGACCCTCGAAGAAGCCCGTCGCCTGTACACAATGGTCGATCGGGCCAACGTCATGATTAAGGTGCCGGCCACCCAGGCCGGCGTTCCGGCCATCGCCCGGTTGATCGGTGAGGGGATCAATATCAATGTGACCCTGCTCTTTGCGGTCGAGGCGTATGAGGCGGTTGCCGAGGCATATTTGGACGGCTTGGAGCAGCTCGCTCAAAAGGGTGGAGACCTGAGTACGGTGGCGAGTGTCGCCAGCTTTTTTATCAGTCGTATCGACACTCTGATCGACGAAAAACTCGGCCAGGCTATTGAGGCCGCAGACAGCGCCGAGCAAAAGGCCAAGATCGAGCGCCTGCTCGGGAAAGTCGCCATTGCGAACGCAAAAATTGCCTACGCGACGTATAAAAACCTGATGGCCAGTGAACGCTGGCGTGCCCTCGAAGCAAACGGTGCCCGCCCGCAACGCCTCTTATGGGCCAGCACGAGTACGAAAAATCCGCACTATTCCAAAACGCTCTATGTTGATGAACTGATTGGCCCGGACACCGTTAATACCATACCGGGCGAAACCTTTACGGCCTTTCGGGATGGAGGTCGGGCCGAGCCAAGGCTGACCACTAATTGGGAAGAAAACCTAGAAGACGCACGGACCATCATCCGTACCCTGGCCGAGGTCGGGGTGTCTCTGCACGCTGCAACCGACCAACTCTTGGATGAAGGCGTACGCAAATTCGTTGACCCGTTCGACACTCTGCTCAGTTCAATAGAGCGTAAGCGCCAGACCATGCTGGGCAGTGAGCTTTCCCAGCAGACGTATAGTCTGGATGGCGCTTCCACTCTCATTGAAGCCAGCCTGAAAGAATGGCGGACACAGGGGAAAGTCCGGCGCTTATGGCAGAAGGACCCTAAGCTCTGGTCAGGCAAGGATGAGGATCAGTGGCTTGGCTGGCTCGATATTGTGGAGGCGCAGCGAACGAACATCCGCCCCCTCACTCAGCTCGCCGAAGAGATCAAGGCCGACGACTTTCAGTATATTCTCTTGCTTGGCATGGGTGGGTCGAGTTTATGCCCGGAGGTCTTGAAACGCACCTTTGGCGTGATCGACGGTCACCCCGAACTCCTCGTTCTCGACTCGACTGTGCCGGCTCAAGTCAGAGCCTGTGCGCAAAAGATCGACTCTAGGAAGACGCTGTTTATCGTCTCCTCAAAATCGGGTGGGACGACCGAGCCGAATGCCTTTACGCAATATTTCTTTGATCGAGTTGCCCAGGCCATTGGCACGGACAAGGCCGGCTCGCGGTTTATCGCCATTACTGACCCCGCCAGCCCGCTCCAACAGCTCGCCGAACACCACCAGTTCCGCTCCATCTTTCCGGGGGTGTCAAGCATTGGCGGCCGGTATTCCGCCCTATCGAATTTTGGCATGGTCCCGGCCGCCCTGATGGGCATCGATGTCCAACGTTTCCTGGACCGCTCCACCCTGATGGTTCAGGCCTGCTCGGCGAGTGTGCCGCCCGAGGTCAATCCCGGTGTCACGCTGGGAACGATTATGGGCACCCTGGCGCAACACGGTCGAGACAAGGTGACGCTCGTGACCTCGCCGGGCATCGACGCCTTAGGCGCGTGGCTGGAGCAACTCATCGCCGAATCGACCGGCAAGGAGGGGCACGGGCTTATTCCGATTGACGCAGAGCCTCTGGGCGCACCCGAGGTCTATGGGCAGGATCGGCTCTTTATCTATATTCGACTCAACAGCGCGCCTTCAGACGAACAGGATACGGCCGTGGACGCGCTCGAAAAAGCTGGCCAGCCGGTGGTGCGTATCAGCCTCGAAGATACACTCAGCCTTGGTCAGGAATTTTTCCGCTGGGAAATGGCGACGGCTGTAGCCAGCGCCATGCTCGGGGTTCACGCGTTTAACCAGCCCGACGTGGAAGCCAGTAAAAGGGCAACCCGACAGCTGACCGCAGCGTTTGAAGAGACCGGCCAGGTGCCGGACGAGACGCCGTTTCTAGAAGACCGGGACCTGCGCTTCTTCTCGGATTCAGGAAACGCCAAAGCGCTCCAGGCGGCAGCCGGCCGGGACGCGGTGGCGTTGCTCAGTGCGCATCTCGGACTGCTTCAGACAGGCGATTATTTTGCCATCAACGCCTATATTGAAATGAACGAGGAAACCTGCGCCGAGTTGCAAGCCCTGCGCCGCACCGTACGGGACGCGAAGAAAGTGGCCACCACCCTCGGTTTTGGTCCGCGCTTCCTGCACTCCACCGGCCAACTGCATAAGGGTGGCCCCAACTCCGGCATTTTTCTACAGATTACGTCAGACGACGCCGAGGATCTGGACATTCCCGGCCATCGCTATAGTTTTGGCACGCTGAAATCCTTCCAGGCCCAGGGAGACTTTGCGGTGCTGGCCGAACGGGGGCGGCGAGTGCTGCGCGTACACCTCGGGTCGGACGTACCGGCCGGCTTGCGAACCTTGCGCGAGACAATCACCCAGGCCCTGGCCTAGATGTCTCTCCTGATATAGCAGAGCAAGGCATGACCATCGCTGAACGTGCTCTCGAATTTGTGAAAGATGGAGATGTTGTCGGCCTGGGCACGGGCCGGGCCGCGAGCGCCTTCGTGCGTGCGCTTGGCGCTCGGGTACAGGCTGGCTTACATATCCGCGGGATCCCGACATCCCACGGAACGAGGGCTCTCGCCCAGGAGCTTGGTATTCCCCTCACAACGGTTGATGCCGTCGAGAGTATTGATATTGCCGTCGATGGTGCGGATGAGGTTGATCCCGCCCTGAACCTCATCAAAGGCTACGGCGGTGCCCTGGTCCGCGAAAAGATCGTGGCTGCCGCGGCCCGAAAATTCATTGTTCTGGTGGGGACTGAAAAGCTGGTGTCTGTGCTCGGAGAGCGCGGCCGGCTGCCGGTTGAAGTCGTGCCGTTTGGGGTGACGACGTGCTGTCGCCACCTCCGGGCGTTGTCCTGCGACCCACTACCTCGCCAGACTGACTTTGGAGTGTTCCTCTCTGATAACGGTAACGCTATTATTGACTGTGCGATCAGCACGATTACAGCCCTCGCCCAATTTGAACAAGACATCCTCTCGATTCCCGGCGTTGTTGACTCGGGGCTGTTTGTGGGGATGGCCCCTACCGTTCTCGTTCAGGACGGGGAGAACGTCAGAGTTCTCCAGCCAAGCGGATAATCCGGCCGCCTATGGATCCCGAACAGCTGCTTCAGTTCTGGTTCGCCGATGCGGCTTCAGACGCGCGCAAGGCCGAAGAGCGCTATCTTTTTTGGTTTCAGGCCACCCCCGAAACCGATGCCGTCATCCGAACCCGCTTTTCCGATCTCGTCAGGCAGGCCCAGTCCGGCGGATTGGCGTCCTGGGAATCTCGTCCCCGCGGATGGCTGGCGCTGATTATCGCCCTCGACCAACTGCCGCGGAATCTCTACCGCGGCACGGCCGCAGCCTTTGCGGCTGATCCGTTAGCGCAACACGTCGCCAGGCGAGGTTTTGAGCGATCCTTTTATGCTTCTTTGAGCGTGCTGGAGCAACTATTTTGTTTGATGCCGTTCCAGCACGCCGAGGACCTGGCACTCCAGGAGGAAGCGGTGCGTCGGGGAGATGCCGTGCTGGCGACTGCTCCCGCGGAGTGGGTAGCACTGATCGAGGATTTTCAAGGCTCGGCCCGAAAGCATCTGTCTATTATTCAGCGCTTCGGTCGCTTCCCGCACCGCAATGCCCTGCTCGGACGAACGTCCACGCCGGAAGAGCAGGCGTTTCTGGACTCCGGTAGCGGATCGTTCGGGCAGGCCCCAAAACAGTAAATACCGTTCAAGGAGGATAACGATGTCAGCATATTTTATTTTGACCCAGACGATTACGGACCCAGATCGGTACCAGAAGGAGTACATCCCTGGAGTGTTACCTTTTCTGGCAAAGTATCAGGCCGAAGTCGTGGTGGCCGACTTTAAAGCAACCCCGCTCCAGGGTGAGCCCGCCCAAGGTGTGGTAGTGCTCAAATTCCCCTCCGAGCAGGCAATCCAGGAATTCATGGACGACCCGGAGTACAAACCGGTCAAAGATATCCGTCTGGCAATTACGACAAATGCCAGCGCCGTGATGGCGCCGGCATTCAAACCACCCCAAGGCTAAGGAAGCCGCCGGGGAGAATACTTATAAATTAAGAATATCCCGATCTATTGCGGCCCGCACATGGCACGGAGAGCCTGCCACTTCTGAAATGCGCAGGTCGGCGGCCACACTGGCCAGCATGGCGGCCTCGGTTGGGTTGACCCCGGCACGATCTACTAAGAGGCCGGACAGGTCTTCCAGGGCCTGACGTGCGGCGACCTCCATCGTCTCTCCGTCGCCCATGGTGAGGACCTCATCCCGCGTGATCACCAGCGGCCGCTGCACCGGAAACTCGTGGGCGACGCGACAGCGCAGCGTTACCTCTGCGGCAATCTCAACCGCCGACGCCGTTGCCTCGCCATCGCCCATCCGGGCATGCACATCTTCGATGGTCAGCATTCCACCCTCGACACTTACTGGCAAAAATACGGTGGAACCGACACCAAGCTGGCTGTTGCTGAGCTGGCCGCCAAAGGCGCCAACCGCGTTACTCGGTAGGGCTTCGTCGGCAGGAGCAAGACCAATCTTACTGATATTCGGAATAAACGGCAGGCTGATTGTATCGCTGTAGCGAATACGGTTGCCCTCAATCGGCACGACCTTTTTGCAAAACTCGACCTGGTCCTTGAGCAACCCGTAGCCCGGAATCGCCACCACATAGCCAAACCCCAGTGCAGGCTGAATATCCAGGACTTCGATTGCCAGGGTGTGACCGGGCTGGGTGCCTTCGATCCATACCGGGCCGGTCATCACAGACAACTGCTCCATAGGCCACCGGCCGCCGTCGTTCCAATCCCGGAAGCGATCGTTGGTTTCCATGACAAAGACTTCTCCCGGCTGGACACGGGCCGCGGGCGAATGGGTCGCGTCAAAGGTGCGGACAATATGCTCCTTGCTGACTGTTTGCATGGCTTGCTCCTTTCCTAGGTCGGTGTTTTTGCTCTCAGTGTCTCATCTTCTCTGCGTAAGCTTCTATCAATCACAAAGGGGCCAAAAGGCAACAGTGCGGCAACGAGAATCCGACCGGCCTTTTTCAGGTCCCAGCCGGCCGCGTCTTTTGCGTTGAGTAATACGCCGCAAAACCAGAGAAACAGGAGGCCGTGAATCAGACCGACAATTCGCACCGCCAGCGGCTGTCCCCATACATATTTCAGCGGCATGGCAATGCCGAGGAGAATGAGAAAAGAAATACCTTCTGCAATGCCGACCAAGCGTAGTCGTCCGATGGGAGTGTGAGTCATGGTGGTAGATGCAGTCTGTTCCTTTCCTGAAAAACCTATGACGACTCCGGCCTATCGTAGCTGCGCTCTCCCAGCGCAAAATTCTCTGCCATAAACCACCGGAGGTAATCGACACAGGCGATAGGCGGCTCTTGGGGCGGGTTGTCCGGGCTGCAGCAGGTCGGCAGGCAATCAATGATCGTGTCCGCGGTGGGCTGCACAAAGAGGGGGATCGAATAGCGGTCCTCCCCCGAGGTGTTAATGACACGGTGCGGTGTGGAACGAACCCGCCCGTTGGACCAGCGGGTTAACAGGTCGCCCGAGTTGACCACAAAGGCGTCTGGAATGAGCGGCATCTTCAGCCACTGCCCGGACGGCGACAGAATTTCCAAGCCGAGCTGATCCGATGTTGCCAGCAGAGTCATGAACGATCCGTCCGTATGCGGGCCGACGTGAAACTCGTCGTCATCCAGCCTATCCGGCGGCATATACGAAACCCGCAGGGCGTTGAGGGCTTTATATTTGCGAAACTTCTGCGTAAAGAAGTCGTGCTCAAGCCCGAGTGCCAAGGCATATAAGGGCATCATCTGAATCGCGAGATCCTCCGTGGCTTCAAAAAAGTCCTGAACCGCCTGCCGGAACAGCGGCATATGGTCCGGCCATGAATTCTGCCGCGCTTCCGAGCCCGGCCCCCAGTCGCGTTGCAGAATCAGGACTTCACACACATCGGGTTTTTTCGTGCCGGTGTAATACGGTGAGGTTTTGAGCAACTCGCCCCGCCTGGGTACATAGCCGACCCCGTAGGCGTCCATCTTGAGCGGCAGCTTCCGCTCAAGCGGCAGGCGGTAGAACGCCGCGGTCTGCTCAAGCAGGCGGTCGCGCAGCGTTCTGGCAACACCGTGGTTCAGAATATAGAAGAAACCAATCTGCTCGAGCGCGGAGCGCAGTTCCGCCGCAGTCTTTTCGGCCGCCCCGTCCTGTCCCGCGAGAAACGGGCCCAAATCAAGGATCGGGATTTCTTCGTCCGACACGCTACAGCGCGCTCGACGTTCAGATGCGTCGTGCTCGGCTTTCATCGTCATTTCTTCCACAGTCTTACGCGCAGTCGCGAATGCTGCTCTCACTTTCCCGCTGACTCTGTGGGTGTACCGTCCTCGTCTGAGAGGGGCTGGTATAGCTCCGGCCGGCGGTCCGGCATGAAATCCCACTTGGCTTTGAGTTGGGTAATCGCATCCAGGTCGATCGTTGCGATGACCAGTTCATCCCCGTCGGTCTGGGCCTTGGCTAATACCTTCCCCTCGGGCGAGATGACCTCGCTGCCCCCGATATACTCGACGCCATCTTCAACGCCGGCTTTTCCGGCTGCGACAATAAAGAGTTGGTTCTCTATGGCTGCGGCGCGCAGGAGAATTTCGGCGGTTTCATGCCCTTCTTCTCGGGGGCGGCCAAACGTGGGTGTATTGTATGGAATGCAGAGCAGCTCAGCCCCGCCGAGCGCGAGTGCCCGGTAGGCCTCTGAGAACCGCCGGTCATAACAGATGAGCATGCCCAGCTTGGCTGACTCGCCGGTCCGTAACGCTGTCACCGGAAAGCCCAGATTCCCCTCGGTAAAATAGCGCTTTTCAAAAATATCGAGGCCCTCCCACCGCGGCTCGACCACACCGGGAATATGAGCCTTTCGGTATTTCTGGACAATGGCTCCGGTCGGATCAATGAGAACTGCGGTATTATAGACACGGCCATTTTCGCGCTCGGCAAAGGGAAAGACCCAGTGCAGTCCAGCCTGACGCGCGGCCTCAAAAAGCGGCTGGGTCAGCGGCGAAGGCAGGCCGTCTTCAGGGAAATCCTGCCAGTCTTCGCGTACCCGTGTGGCAAAATACGGGGTCAGGGAAAGCTCGGAAAAGGTCAGTAATTCGACGTCTCGCCGTCCGGCTTCCTGAATCAGCGCGACCATGCGTTCGACGGTCTGGGCCTTGGTGTCGGAACTCGGCCCGAGCTGGGCCGCGGCCACTGTGAAAGAACGTGTCATGCCATGTCTCCTTGCGCGTCACTCTACATAGCCCATAGGTGCCTTTGAGAAGTCCCAGGCTTGGATCTTTTGCGGTCGAATTTTTGTGATGACGCGGCCTTCGTTGTCCTTAAAGAGCTGGCTGTCCCGTCCCTCGGGCCGAGCGAAGAGCTCGCCAAACTCCTCGTGACTAAAGCCGAGCGCCCCATCGTGTGCGGAGAGGCTATAGCGTCTGGCAAGCAAGGTCAGCAGGTGTTCCGGGGTATGCTCACCCTGCCACGGACCGGCCTCGATCTGCACGGTTTTCCCTGAGCCAACCGCCACCATTTCCGCCTTGCCTTTGATCACCACCGCCTTGGCCAGATTGGTCCGCATACCCATAAGCGGGCGGTCATCCATATCAATGGCGGCCGAGCAGCGCGGGTCGCGGTTGAGGTGTTTGAAGGCGAGTCGATTCCGGGTCAGGGCGAGATAGAGACACTGACCGTCCCAGTAGTACCACAGCGGAGTCACGTGCGGATATCCGTCCCGCGCAAGTGTTGCCAGGCGCACAACCCAGCGCCCGGACAGAAAATCGTCGATCTCTTCCTGGGTCATGGCCACTTCGGGATGCCAGGCCAGCACTCCGCCTACTTTTTTCATGCAACCCTCCCGGTCCTCAGGGCTCTATACCACTGGTCGGGAGATGATATCCCCCGACACCCGCCGTTTGAGCCATTGGCCGTCAGTCGAACTCCCGACCAGGTTGCCCTGCTCAACAATCACCTTGCCGCGCAGCATGGTCAACACCGGATAGCCCAGGCAGGTGAAGCCCTCCCAGATGCTGTAGTCAGAGTCGGCATGCAGATCGTCCATGGTGAGGGTTTTTTGCATGTCGGGATCAATCAGGACGATATCGGCATCGCTCCCCGGCTGAATCGCCCCCTTCTGGGGGTAGAGCCCGAGGAGTTTGGCGGCGTTGGCTGAGGTAATATCAACAAAGCGTTGCAGAGACACATTGCGCTCTGCCACAAACTTGGTGAAGGCGACCGGCATGCGGGTCTCAATGCCGTTATGCCCGCCACAGACGGTCTCAATGGTATCGCCCCACAGCTTCGGGCCTTTATGGGTCGTGTATTCATCTGTGGCCGTGGTCGCCAGACGACCGTCCATCAAGCCGGAGATCAGCGCGTCTCGGTCATCCGCGAACTTAATGGCCGGATAGGTATGAATCGCGGTTCCGCCGGGTTTTTTGTAATCATCGCAGGTAAACTGGAGATAGTTGTGGAGCGCCTCGCCATACACCGGCTGACCCGCGGCGCGCGCCTCAGCGATTGCTGCCACGCCTTCTTTGGCGGTCGTATGCACAAAATAAATGCCCGCCTCAGTATGTTGGGCCAGACGGATGATATGACGGAAGGCCAAATCTTCAGAGATGTTGTTGTGAACGAGGTGGAGGTTATACCCCTGGTCGCGGCCCTCACGCTTGAGCTTTTCGGTCATATAGCGCACGACTTCGTCTTCTTCGGCGTGGACCGCCATAATGCCGCCGTGCTTGGCCACCTCGGCAAAGATCGTCCACAGATGTCCGTAGGGGACCCGGATGGGATGGAAGGTGGTAAAGATTTTGAAACTGGCGACCCCTTCCTGTATGGCCTCGCCAATCTCGCCGATCGTCTCCGGCGCGACCTCGCCCGCCAGAATGTAATGAAACGTATAGTCAGTATAGGAGTGCGTGCGAAACACACTGCGGCGTTCCTCCACGACACTCATGATGGATTTGGGTGTTGCGTCTTCGACCTCTGCAAAACTCAGATCCCCGGCGAAATCGACGATAGTCGTGACACCACCGAACGCCGCGGCCCGGCTGGCGTCCTGGGGTGGCTGGGTCATGATATCCGGCTGACCCGACCACTCACTCGGCACGGGAATACCGATATGCGCGTGCGGCTCGATACCGCCCGGGATGACAATTTTACCGCTGGCGTCAATCACCTGGGTGGCTTGTTCAGACAGCGTGCCTGACCAGCCTACGGCGACGATCTTTTCGCCCTGGATGCCGACATCCATTTCCCCGACTGCCTGGGGAGTAACGACCTGTCCACCTTTGATAATGCAATCGAGCATAGGACCCCTCCTTTAGACTGGATACCTTCTTATCGCAAAGCGCTCGACCTGCCGTCAAGGTTTGGCAGGGTCCTCCTTCGGGAATTACATTTTGACTCCTACACGAATTCCCACGATCTCGCTTAGACACGGCTATTCGAAAAGGTCGCTGTGTGAGCCTGTACGCTCAAGTCGAAGATTGTTCCTGTCCATCGAATAGATCAAGACCCAATCCGGCTCGATATGGCAGTCGCGGTAATTCTTCCACATCCCTGTCAGTGCATGATCGCGGTGTTTTGCATCAAGAGCCCTTCCCTGTGCCAACTGGCCCACTACGGTCTTGAGCTTGCCAATATCTTTACCGCGGCGGCGCATCCGTCTGACATCCCGCACGAATTGCTTTGTCTGGGAGAGCTTTTTCATTTCTCCCAGCTCTCAAGCATATCCTCCAGTGAGTCGAATGTGTCGACGTCCTCCCCCCGCTGGCTTTTCTTCAGCGTCTTGGCCGTCAATTTGTTAGGGATAAGGACTGGAAACGGGAGACCTCCGCGTAGACAAATCTGGCGGTAGAAGAGCCGAATCGCTTCCGTGGGACTGAGTCCAAGCTTCTGGAGAACGCCCTCGGCTTGATTTTTTATTTGGGGCTCTATCCGCGCGTGTATGACCGCTGACTTATTCATGCGTAGAATGTGACACAAACGCAACACATAATCAAACTCTTTCCTCCTTTCCGGCTTCGCTCAGGCTCCGGCATGGGCGTTCACAAAATCAATGACAATAGCAGCCGTCGGTTCGGGCTGCTCGATCATGTGATAGGTCCCGCCGCCGTTCTCAACGAGCCTCACCTCGGCATGGGGGCACAGGGCTGTAAAAGCTTCGATTGCCGCGGTTTGTCCTGGTGTGGCCGCTCCCAGATGGCCGGAGTTCCCCATGAACACCAGGACCGGCATGGTGAGCCTGGCGACATCGGCAGACAGGTCACAATGGGAAAAAGTTTCCAGCGTCTTTGCCAGAGACGGGATGGAAAAATTCCGCTTGAAAGACTCGATTTCAAAAAGGGCGATCTCATTGGCCCTGTCGCCGAACACGTTGTGCTCGGCGCTGCCTATCCATTGGGTCAGGCGCCCTAACGCCTCGTATCCGAACGCTTCGGTCACGTCTTGAAAGACCTGAAACATGCGGCGGCTCTCGGGGCTAAAAGAAATCCCAGGATAGGTGATAAGGCTTTTGACACGCTCGGGATGCCGGGCAGCAAACCGGACATTCAGCGGTGCGCCGGTCGAAGTCCCCCACAGATGGACCGCATCGAGACCCGCCTGATCCAGAATCACCTCTAAGTCATCGACCCAGCGATCAAAAGGATAACCGCCGGGCCACGCGCGGTCCGACAAGCCGGCGCCCCGGTAATGCCAATCGATCACTTGGAGGTGGGGTGTGAGCAGATCTCGGATATACGCGAATTGGTCGTGTAAAAGGCCGAATCCTCCGCTGACAACCAGCGGCTCGCCGGTTCCATTCACGTCGTACCATAACTTGACTCCGTTATCGTTCGCGTAGGGCATACGTCCTCCTTCGGGATCACAACTTGACTCGTACACGGATTTACCCGACCATGCCAACGATTATTTTTGTCCGACTTTCGATGGAGGGGGTAACGTATGGTGAAATTCATTGGGTGCGCGCGCCGCAAGGCCGGGATGAGTGTGGCCGAGTTTCAGGACTACTGGAAGAACAACCACGGCCCACTGGTCAAAAGTGTGCCCGAGTTCTGGCAGTACGTCCGCAAATATGTCCAGGGTCATACGCTCAGCGCTTCCGTGCCGGGGTTCCCGCCGTCAGATTATGAGCCATTCGATGGCATCGCCGAGCTGTGGTTTGACAGTGTGGAGGATATTGGCAAGGCGTTTACCCATCCCCGCTATCTCGAAATTATCCGCCCGGATGAGGCAAGGTTTGTGGACTTCGCCAACTCCCGCATGTTTATTGTCGAAGACGTTGAGATCGGGTAGGGGCATGCCATGAACTTTGGTGTGAGTTTTCAGTCGCATATTCAAAATAGTTGGAAGCATGCCGTGCTGGCCGAACAGATGGGCTTCAGCAACGCGTGGTTTGTCGATACCCAGATGCTGGCCTCAGACGTGTATGCGTGTATGACCCTGGCGGCTGAGCATACGAGCACCATCCAGCTTGGGACAGCCGTGGCCATCGCCGGCACCCGTATTGCCCCGGTCACTGCCCACTCGATCGCCACGGTGAACCAACTCGCACCAGGCCGGACCATTCTGGGCCTCGGGACTGGCCACACTGCCTGGCGCACCATGGGCATGCCGCCCGTCCGCCTGGATACGTTCCGGCATACTATCGACGTGTGTCGAAAACTGCTGCGCGGAGAAGCCGTTGAATACCATGAACGCGGGCGTCACAGTCGGATCCGTTTCCTCGACCGCGAGCGCGGATATATCAACGTCAACGATCCCGTCCCGATTTATCTTGCTGCTTCATATCCCAAGGCGCTGGCCCTAGCCGGAGAACTCGGTGATGGATTGATTACCGTGAGTACCATTACCCCCGACGCACTGACGGCGACATTGGAGAAAGCGGCCAGGGGCAGGCAGCAATCATCGGGGCGACCACAAGGAGTATCCGGTCGTCACTGTCGGTGTCGCGTGCGTACTGCGTCCGGGCGAAACGCTCGATAGCCCTCGGGTCCTCACCCGAGTAGGGCCACGCATTGCCGTTGGGCTGCACTATGCGTATGAGGTCGTTCGACAGGGCAGGAAAGCGCCCGCCTATTTTGAACCGTTTCTCACGCCACGATACCGAGCGTATCTGGACGAACGCTGGGATGACATTCATGTGACCCACTCACGGTTTCTACAGCCAGGCGAAGAGGAGTTCATTACCCCGGAGGTGATTCGAGCCATGAGCGTGACCGGAACCCGAGAGGAAGTGATCACGCGCCTCAAAGAATTAGAAGCCGCCGGTCTGACCCAAATGGTGATCTCTCCGCCATGGGGCTATGTTGAGGAGAGCATTGTTGAGTTTGCGCGGGAAATTATTGCGCATTATTAGACAAAGCGTCAGGTTTCCCTATACCCGATTTCGTTCAAAGGGTTTGAAGCTCGCTGCAGCCCTTTTCTTGAGACCGTGAGAGAATGTGGTTTCCTTATGAAGGAGCAGATTAAGTCCTTGGTGAAGAAAACCAGACTTTGAATTTCGCCGGGTTTTGGCCTACGTGTTCAATGATGGTTCGACAGGCGATAGAGACATATTCGCTGCCACCGCCCGCCTCAACATAGAATGATCTTATTTTGACGGAAGATCCAAATGGCTTCCCACCCAAATGAAAAGGTTCGGTAGATACCGCGTAGTGTGTTCTTCCTTTCAACTTACACAGGATAGGACAGTGGCTTGTTTTGAGGTGATTGCCATTTATGAGCCAACGTGTGACCTTGACTAAGAGTGATCTCCACGTCTTAACTGAGACATCCGAATTGTCGGGGAACTGAATTTTTATTGGACGAGATTTTGGTGGTGGATTCCATCTCAATATGGATATGGGCTGTCTATGCTTCCTCAGCACGTTCTTTCTCTGCAACGCCTTCACTTTCTTGCATACTTCAGCAGCCGTATGCTTCTCCAAGTTGAACCATACTATTGGGGTGGATACATTTCTGTAGGTGTCATAGATTTCCCACTGCTTGCCATTAGTAGCAAAGAGGTATCGAGTCGCCTCTTTTTTGCAGTAACCAAATCCTTGCTTGCGGGCGTCTTCCAGATTCTCCGCCTTCAGCCTCTTAGCCTCCCCTATCACGACAGGTTTGCCGTCAATGAGTAGGGCATAATCTGGCCTACCATCCTTCCCTCTGAACTCGGGTCTCACAAAGGCAGGGTTTTCGGGGTCCCAATCCAACTCTCGTAGCAGAGGATCAATCAGTGCGTAGCGGGTCTGCATCTCGCTCTGGCTAAGTGCAGGACGATGAATCTTAATCCGCCTGCGAAGCTTTCTCACTAAGGGCAGTAAATTGTCCTGTTCCCGTGACATATTCTCTCTCCCGTGCCTATTCCCTATCTCCTCACTTCGCCGGCTTCTTCCAGATATCGCGGGCCTGCATCAGGGCAATCTGTTGGTCGATGACTTCTTCTTTGTACTGCGCGTGGTTGCCGGGGATGTTGTCGATATAGCGATTCTTGGGATAGATCGGTTTTTCATAGATGAGCTGCGCCATTTCTGCACGCACGTCCTTCATCCAGTTCGTGACCTGGGCGTTGGACCGGTGGTGGCGTAAGGCTTCGATGTCGATCACGCCCCTGACGTAGGTCGACCCGTTGGTGTCGCGCTGCTTGCCGACTATCGTTCCCTTGTAATCCACGACCATGGACTGGCCGCTGCCGGCGTCAATCGGCGTCTCGCTGTCCGGGTAGAGGTGGTAGCCGCCGATATTGGGGGCAACAATATACATGTTATTTTCCAGCGCCCGGGCCCGATTGGAGATCTCAAACATATCGTTCTGGGTGAACGGGCCGGGCAGGGAGGCGCGGTAGACGACTTCCGCGCCGTTCATCGCCAGCCCCCGGCCATTCTCCGGGTAGTTACCCTCCATGGCCATCATAATGCCGAGACGGCCAATCTCGGTGTCGGCCACGGGCCAAAAGGCCTCCAGGCTGCGTCCGTATTTTTCAATCCACCAGTCAAAAAGATCGTGGGGCGACACCGAACGCTCGCACGGCAACAAGGCGGAGATCTTATAGTGTTTGAGAATGAGCTGACCGTCCGGATCGAGAATAAAGCCAACATTGAAGAACAGGTTTGGCCAGTCTTCATGCCGCGCCTTGGCCTGGGCCATGATGAAAACTCCGTACTCACGCGCGAGTTCGCCGAGCTGGTCGGTCTCCGGGCCCGGGATGTCAATCGCACACGTCTGTGCAAACTCGGTGTGATCGACGTCCAGGACTTCGTCATTAAAACCTTGCAGAGCGCCCTCCGGGATGGCGAGCAGACGGACCGGAATATCAAGATTGGAGAGCCAGAAAGCAGCTTTGGTCAAACTGCGGATATGCTCGATATTTTTCTGCATATCCGCCCGCGTGCGGATACCCCAAAACGTCGGAACTAAACCAACGGCATTATACGGTTCGATCATGCGTGTTCTCCTTCTGTTCAGAGCGGTATCCCGAAGAGCTGCGCTGCGTTACCGACCACCATTTGATACACTTCGTCGTCCGGGACGCCGACAAAATCCTTGGCAATTTGCTGTTGGGACTTGGGAAAGGTGCCCTCGGTGTGGGGATAGTCGGCCCCCCACATGAGGCGCTCCACGCCAATGAGTTCGCGGGTCAGAATCCCGGCCCGGTCGTCTTCAAACGTAGCCCAGAACTGGCGCTTGAAATACGTGCTGGGCGGCTCATTGAGCTGCGGTTGCATCCAGTGGCGATGATCTTCCCACCAGTGATCCATCAGGCGCAGCAGACAGGCAATCCAGCCGATCCCGCCCTCGGAGATGATAAACTTCAGCTTGGGATACCGCTGGGGCGCGCCGCTCCAGATCAACTCGGTCATGGCGTTCATAGGTTGGAATGCCTTTTCATCCATAAACGCCATACCCGGCCCGACCCGACGGGCTTTCTCGTGGGTTGAGGCCCCAATATCGGCGGCGGTCCCCGAGTGGGAGACCGCTGGCAGCCCGATCTCTTCCAAACGCGTCCACAACGGTTCATAGTCGGGATGAATATACGGTCGGGCCGGGACGGCTGCCGGGATCATGACCGCCTTGAGGCCTATCTTGGCGGCGCGTTCGGCTTCCTCGGCAGCCCATTCGAGCGGTCCCTGCATGGGTAGGATGGCCGCACCAAGCAAACGACTCGGCGCATAGGCGCAGAACTCGCTCAGCCAGTCGTTATACACCCGGACGGCCGCGCGTTGATACTCGGCATCCGCAATACGGTAGAACATGAGACTCCACTGACCAGGGTAGATCACCTCGGCCCGTAGGTTGTCGAGCGTCTGGTCTTTGAGCCGTTCCTGCGGGTCCCAGGCTCCCGGACGGGTATCCGCGTGACGGGCCACCGGCGACTCGACCTTGCCGGCAATCTTGCTTTCCAGGGCCGCGCCATCAAGACCGACCGCCACCGGGTCGAGCCCGTCGATCACATAGAAATCGACCGACTTGCGGGTCTCGATGTGGGGCGCCCGGTCTCGGAAGCGCCGGTCCATGCGTGTCGTCCATAAATCGGCCGGCTCAACGACATGGCCGTCAGCTGAGACATAGCCGTCGGTCAGACGGGCTGGCATGGGTGTCCTCCTCTTGTGCAATTACCGATGCGCTTCGTCCAACAACGGCTTAAAAAAGTCGGGTTGGGCGATCCAGTCGTCTTCACTTGTCATTTCTTGGAAGAAGCTCGTGTCAATAACGACTTCATCGATGCCGGCCTCCTTACATTCTTTGAGCTGTGGCAGCATCTCGTCAGGCGTGCCGATCCAGTTTGGCTGCATGAGTTGGTCACCGATTTTCTCAATACTGGGTAAGGCAGGGGCGGCAAACACACGATGGACGAGTTGAAGCGGACCGCGGCCAAACTCCTCTTTTGCCATCCGGTTAATATGTTGCATGCGCGTGATCGCAAGCTCGACGGTATGACCAGCCGGATGCCAGGCATCACACAACTCAGCTACCCGTGACAAGCCTGCGTCGCTCAGAAAGCCACCAAGAATCGGTACGGCTGGGTTACCGTGGGCGTCACGTTGCGTCGGTTTGGGTGAGGTTGATCCCCGTGGAATAGTGTAAAATGGACCGTCATGCTGGGTTGGATTCGTCTTCCACGCCGCGCGTAAGGCGCGAATAAAGTCGCTACAACGAGCGCCCAGTTTCTCAAATGGCGTCTCCATCTGTGCGTATTCTTCGCGTGACCAGCCTAGGCCAATACCAAGATCGAACCGTCCGCCCGAGAGCAGGTCAATAGTTGCGATTTGTTTGGCGAGCGCCACGGGCCGATGATAGCCAAAGACCAGAACGGAAGTCCCGACGCGGATATGCTGGGTTATCCCAGCGACATAGGCGAGTGATTCCAAAGGCGCGAGTAAGTTTTCGTACGCCTCGGGCCATTGCACGAGTTTGTCCGGCCCAAGGACAGCTTGGTGTATGGGATGACTCTGGGCAGGGCGTTCTGGATACAGCAAGTGATCCTGGACCCACAGTGAGTCATAGCCCAACTGGTCGGCACGGACTGCAAATTCATGGACGGCCCGCCGGCTGGCGAACGTCGTGAGCTGTGGCATGTTGAATCCGATTTTCATCGTGATCTCCTTTATTGGACCGTAAAACTCCGTCAGTAACCAAATTTGCGAGGTTCGGTTGAGATGAAGTCGTTATATAGCAACAGGCCGTGCCGGATTTTAGACCGCTGAGGACCCCTTAATTCCTCCCAACCTTCCGGTTGGTGGCGAACCCGGCTTGCGCACCAAGTACTTTCATGGATTGCTGTAAACTCTCCTGCCACAACAGCGACTCCATGGCGATATTGAGGGGCTGGTCTTGAATCGTCAGTTCGTACACCGGCTCATCATACGATGCATGGTTGTGAACGCCCCAACCCGGTGCTGACAGCATCAGGTCGCCCGCCTTCCACTCGTGGATTTTCCCCTCGACCGTGCTGCGCCCACTACCGGCAAAATAATAATTGATTGCCGCCGACGTATGGCGGTGTGGACGGTCAACTATTCGAGGCGGCCGTACCGTCATGGTCGCAAAGAAATTCTGGGTGGTGCCGTTTGTTCTGCCGGTGGCTGGATTGTACAGCAGATACAACCGTCGTCCGACGTAGTCCTTGCCCAGCGCGGCTAATTTATCGAGTTCCGCCTTGACTCGCTGCCAGGGCCAGTGCAGCGGGGCGGACGCGACTGCTGTCGGATTAATAAGGCGCTCATAGGGCATTAAGAACGCGCCGTCCTCGTTTAATTGGAAGGTGCCAAAGGGACTTTCGCCTTCACCCTGCGCGCTTGCCTCTGCTTCCGGCGCTTCCTCAGGCCCTTCTGTCAGCGGTGGGTCGTCATCCACAATATGCACGTTCATCTTTTCGAGCAGAGCGGCGTTACTATACGTGAGTCGCACTTGCAGCTCATCACCGTCATTCATGTACCAATATGGGGCCATTGATGGAGTATTCCACACATCATACTGCCCGAAGTCGATACGCCTGCCGTGCACCATAACGGAGCCCGCACCACGGATGCAAAAATCCACCTGGGTGGAGTTATGGCGAATCGGCTGGGTCTGCTCGCCGGGCCGCAGTACGTTCAGCGTCACGCGGATGCCAGGCGCAAGCCCGAGACCTGGTTCACGAGCGTTTGGATGGACGATCAGGGAGGCACGCCGGCCATTCGCCGGAGTGGAGCCATCTGCGAGGCGGGCGACTTCGGCCTCAATGTCTTCCTTGGAAATGAGGACGGACGGCCAGAGGTTCAGCTTTGGTGCTGACGCGCCCGAGCAATCGACAAATTTTCCATTCTGCGTGTCCATACCGGCCCCCTTAGTCCTGTTCACTCCTGATTGCAGCCGCAATCTCTGGCCAGTGAACGCCTGTGAAATCAACTGGCGGATGTGTAGCCCCACACTGACCACACACCCGCTTTGTGTTGTTCGGGTTAAACATCTGGCAGGCGCGCCAATATCCCTCCCGAGGCAGTTCCACCAGACATCTGGGACAGGACGGTATCATGCTCACAGATCAGATAGAAAGTAGGAAAAACCATTTGCCATTACAGGCTAGCTGGGGTGGGCCAAGGACCCCCCGCTTTATTGCTCGTGGGATGGGTGCTCGCCTTGACATTCGAGCCGCTGGTCGGCTAGGTGCCGAATCGTATCAGGGACAGTTTGCAAGCGTGGTTAGTATGACCGGTCGGGAGCAACGTTATGGGAGAATCAAGTCTCAGCATTGAAAAAGACGTCCCTGTCCCAATGCGGGATGGGACCGTGTTGCGAGCCGACGTGTACCGCCCGGCCACACCTGGGAAATATCCCGTTATCCTCCAACGCACGCCGTATAATAAAAATCTGCTCGCTGGAGTAATCCTGATGCTTGACGTCATACGGACGGCTAGCGAGGGGTATGCCGTGGTCATCCAGGACACCCGCGGGCGGTACGCGTCCGATGGGGAGTTTTATGCCTTCCGAGATGACATCCTGGACGGCTATGATTCGGTGGAGTGGTGTGCGGCTCAAGCCTGGTCTGATGGTAACGTTGGCATGTATGGGGCGTCCTATGTCGGTGCGACCCAGTGGCTCGCCGCGATCAGTACGCCCCCCCATCTCAAAGCCATTTTTCCACTGATTACCGCCTCCCACTATCACGAAGGCTGGGCGTATCAGGGCGGAGCCTTTGCCCTCGGGTTTAACGTCAGTTGGACGTTGGCTCGCCTTGCGCCGGATACGTTGATGCGCCTGATCCGGAAAGATGGTGCGCCTGCGGACCGACTCAGGCAGTTGATCGGCGCGATTGATGACCTGCGCGCATGGTTTCAGCATCTGCCGCTGAACGATTTCCCGCTCCTGAACGAGTCTGCTCCGTATTTTTATGACTGGCTTGCCCACCCTGACGACGACGAGTACTGGGCACGCTGGAATATTGAATCCCGACATAGCGCGGTCGGGGTGCCGGTCTGCAATGTGGGCGGCTGGTACGATATTTTTCTGGGCGGCACGCTCCGGAATTATCTCGGCATGCGTGAGCATGGGGCGACTCAGGAATCCCGGCAGGGCCAAAAACTCGTTATTGGCCCTTGGTATCACACCCTGCCCCTCGGCAACGTAGTCGGAGAGGTGGATTACGGCTTTTCCAGTCATGCCTTCGTCACCGACCTGGACGGCCTCCATATCAAATGGTTTGACTACTGGCTCAAAGGAAAACAGAACGGGCTCTTAGAAGAGCCGCCAGTGCGTATCTTTGTCATGGGCGAGAATGTGTGGCGGATGGAGAATGAATGGCCGCTCGCCCGCACCCAATACACAAAATATTACCTGCACAGTAACGGCAACGCGAAGAGCCTGCGCGGCGATGGCCGGTTGAGTCCCGAGCCGCCGCGTACCGAACCGGCGGATGTGTATGTCTCCGACCCCCGGAACCCCGTACCAACCAGAGGCGGCGGGGTAACCGGCTGGCCGGCAGCTATGCCGGGCGGAGCATTCGATCAACGCGCAATCGAGGAACGGCAGGATGTATTGGTCTACACCACGCCAGTCTTGGAGCGAGACCTGGAGGTGACCGGTCCTGTCACGCTCAGTTTGTATGCGGCAACCAGCGCTGTGGATACGGATTTTACCGCCAAGCTGGTAGACGTACAGCCGGACGGCTATGCGTGTAATCTCACGGACGGCATTCTGCGCGGGCGTTATCGGAAATCGCGCGCAGCGGCGGAACTGCTCACCCCGGGAGAGGTCTACGAATACTCCATAGACTTATGGGCCACCAGCAATGTCTTCAAAGCCGGCCACCGCATACGGGTCGAGATTGCCAGCTCGAATTTCCCACGCTTTGATCGCAATCCGCAGACCGGAGAAGCTGCCGCCGAGGCGCGGCGGCTAGAACCAGCCTTGCAGCGCGTGTTTCATGATGAGAGCCGCCCCTCCCATATCGTATTGCCTCTTATCCCGCGTTAGGCCGTTGCATATGCCAGTCGGTGACCTGCTGATACGCCTGTGCCGCACGCAGGATAGCGGCCTCTGCCCAGGCTGGGGCGATGAGCTGCATGCCGACCGGAAGCGGGCCTTGGGTAAATCCGCACGGGACGCTCAGCACTGGCACTTGGGCCAAGCTAAACGGATAGGTGAAACGGGTCAGGAGTCGGGTTGTCTGGACGCCCTCGCTTTCTTCAATGAGTGGAGCCGGAATGCCGCAGGTCGGTGCCAGGAGGAGATCGTAGCGCTCAAAGGTCTGCTTGAGCTGGCGTTGCCAGCGGCGCTGCTCCTGGCGGGCGAGGGCATACTGGCTGCCGCTGACCTGTGCGCCAATCTGTAACCGTGTCCGGACGTCCGGTCCGAAACCTTCCGCCCGTTCCGCAAGCCGGGCTTGATGAAATGCGGCGGCGTCAGCCAGAAGCATCTCACTCGCGCGCTCAATCGTTTCTTTCGCGTCAACCAACTCTATCTCTTCTACGCGGGCACCCAGCTCTTCAAAAACGCGGGCCGCTTGCTTGATGAGCGTCACCACCGCCGGTTGGGGCTCTGTCTGAAAATGTCCACCGAGCAGTCCTATGCGCCAATCCTTGACGCCGTCGTTGAGTCCGGTCAAATAATCTCCAACCGGCTGATCGAGGGAGGTCAAATCGTGCGAATCATAGCCGGCCAGGACTTGCAACACATGCGCGATATCTTCCGCCCGTCGGGCCAGCGGACCCACCGTGTCAAAGGTCCAACTGACCGGAATAACGCCCCGATTGCTGATGCGACCCATCGTAGGTCGAAGACCGCAGACCCCATTCAGCGCCGCCGGAATACGTACCGACCCACCCGTATCCGTACCGACTGTTATGAGTGCCATACCCGCAGCAACGGCTGCGCCCGAGCCCCCGCTGGAACCGCCGGGAATGCGGTCTCGATCCCAGGGATTATGACACGGGCCATAATGCGGATTGCGTGTCGTGCCGCCAATGGCCCATTCGTGCATATTGAGCTTGCCCAGAATAATGGCACCCGCCCGGCGCAGGCGTGAGACGATTTCGGCGTCGGCGGTCGCAACGTTGTCCCTCAAGAACGGTGTCCCCCCGGTCAGCCGGACTCCCGCAACTTCACAGTTGTCCTTCAGCGCAACGGGAACGCCATGCAGCGGCCCGAGTGCATCTCCCGTCGTTACCACTTGTTCCGCCGCTTTGGCCGCAACCAGCGCCTCGTCCGCCAGGACGGTGAGGTAGACATTCAACCCAGGATTGAGCGACTCGATGCGGTCGATGCAGGACTGAACGAGTTCTACCGGCGAGAGCTGGCCCGTCCGAATCAGGCCGACAACATCAGAAATGCCCAACCGCGTGAAATCAGCGACGGTCATATGGAGCAGCCCACTCTATCTTCACTGAAGCTGTGCGTGGACGAATTCGATGATTTTCTGAAGGGCCTGCTCGGAAGCTGGTGAAGACGGATTCCTGATAATAAACCCTTCCGCCTCGTCCTCGTACATCTCCAGGGCGACCTGACCGCCGGCCTGGCGGTAGTGTTCGACAAAACGGTCGAGGTCGGGACGGGGATGGGCCCTGTCGCGGGTGCCTTGGATGTAGAGCGCGGGCGGTAGTTCGACCTGCTCTCCGCGTTCCAGGGCGAGGACCGGATTGCCCTCGGCCATGGCCTCCTCGGTTTTCCAGTACTTGTCGTGCAGGGGCAGCACGAGGTCCACTAAATCGGGGTAGGGCTGACCGCTCGCCTTCAGCTTCTTGGCATAGTGATAGCGCGCCAGGGGATCGATAACCGGCCAGCACAGGACGGCACAGCGCAGACGTGCATCAACATCCGACGCGCCGGCAGGTAATGGGAGGGCCGCGTACCTGGCATCGAACGGTCGCATGCCCGCCAGTATTGCCTGGTGGGCACCACTAGAGCTACCCAACGCGCCCACGAGGTCCGGGTGGCTCCCAAACTCCGTGGCTTGTGTCTTGAACCACCGGATGGCGTAGTTGATGTCAGCCAGAGAGCCGGGGTACGAGGCTTCGGGCGGCACGCGGAAATCGAGCGCTGCCACGACCACCCCGCTTTTTGCCAGGGGCTCGTTGATGGTAACGTCCATCAATCGGTCGCCTAAACACCAGGCTCCGCCGTGGAGTTCGATTATGGCCGGAAACGGCCCCGGCCCGCGCGGCTTGAACATACGTGCCAGTAAGGGCTTGTCCCCGTGACGGAGATACTCAACGTCTTCTACATCAATCTCATACGTTCGGTTGGCTGTCATGCTGTTCCCCCTTCTCCTACGCGGCAGGGCGTACCGGGTAGTCCGTGTCCCGCTGAGCGAGGTTTCAGCACCTGTCCTAGCCGATTTGTTCTACGGTTAAAAGAGAAAACTGCCAACTCCTTTTCTCCGTAGAAATGTGGTAGGTGATGAAGGCGAGGAGAACTATAAGTGAGATCAACATCATTGGTTGTGAACGAAGACGCCGGCAAAAGGAATCCCCGATGAAACGCTCACTAATACGGTGGGTTGCTGTCAGTACAATGGTGCTGGTTTGTTCCATATCAGGTGAAGCGGGTGCGGAACCACAACGGTCCCAGTGGTATATTGGTGGTGGGATTGGGGCCAATTGGGTTCACGACATAGAAGAGAAGGGCTGGAATCGGGATACATACTGCTCTCCTCGTATCTGTGATGAGCCGGGTCTGAGCGAGAACATCGAAGGAATTTCCATTCCGGGGTACCGCTGGAATTACGATCTTGATCTGGATCTCGGCAGCGCGTTCGAGATTTCGCTCGGCCGCACGTTCAACCGGTGGCGCCTGGAAATTTCGGCCGCACAACGTAAGAACGATATTGACCAGACGTTCACCGGCAGCACCTATCTGGATGACAGGGCTCCATATCAACCGCCCGCACACAACAAGGTTGTCTCCAACAGTGTGTCCAGGATTGACGATCTCACGACGCGCACCCTGTCATTAAACGTGTATTACGATTTCCTGGACGTATTCCACCCAAAGGTTACGCCTTACCTGGGTGTCGGCCTGGGTGTCGCATTCGGCGAGATGTCCGACGTGCATTATTCCACCAACTACGAAGATTTGGCCGACCCTTCGAGGGATCTGTCATTCTATAACTCCCATAAGGATGCCGATATGTGGGATACGGTCGTAGTTGGAAATTTCTACATTGGCACCGATTACCACCTGACTGACAAGATTCTGGCAGGTGTGAAACTGACGTATTCCATTATGGACGATCTCGAAGCCAAAGCAGGCTACCGCGATCATCCGGTTCATCGAGAGAACCCTGACTTTCGCTCCAACGAACATTTCAGCAGCCCGCATCAATACTCGGTGATGTTCACCATGAAGTATATGTTCGGAGGATAGAGCATCTCTGGCCGAGGTGACCTTTTCCGCATAGGTCAAGTCGCGTCCAAGGGCGCGCAGGGCCGCCTCAACGCTGCTGAGGTGCGAACGATGATGGGGGTTGGCCGCCCGCTTTCAGCTTCTTTGTTCTGCGGTGAAAAGGGAAAACTACCAACTCCTTTTCTCCGCAAGAATATGGTAAGTGACGAAGGCGAGGGGGGGCTATGAGTGAGATCAGCATCATTGGGTGTGGGCTAATGGGCTCGGCCCTGGTCCGCACGCTGGCAAAAGGCGGGTCCACACTCACAATCTGGAATCGTACCCGACAGAAAGCCGAGGCGATTGTCCGGTCCGGCGTGACCGGGGTGACCGTCGCCGACTCTGTTGGGGCGGCCCTTGAGGCCAGTCCGTGGACGATTTTCAATATCGCGAACTGCGCCGACTGCCTGACCCTGCTTGAAAACGAACAGCGCCGACTGAGAGGAAAAATCATTATTGAATTGACGACCGGCACGCCAAACGAAGCACGCCGGCTGGGAGACCACATCACCACGGCCGGCGGACGCTATCTGGACGGGGCGGTCATTGGCTATCCCAATCTGGTGGGAACCCCTCAACTCCAGATTCTGTGTAGCGGGGACCCGGCGGCTTTCTCAACCTGCCGGTCCATGCTGGAGCGGCTCGGTGGCGTCCTCTTTCTAGGCGATAACCCTGGAGCTGCATCCGCCTTCGACCTGTCCTGCATCATCCCCGTCGCGCCCCTGGTGGTCGGTTTGCTCCAGGCGGTCAAGATCTGCCGGAACGAGGGCGTTCCCCTGGATCAGTATGAAGCCTTTATCAAAAAGACTATTCCGTTGATGGTGACGGATATCCTGGACAAAGCTCGGCAAGAGGATTTCGCAACCAACCCCGACAAGATTGAAAGCAGCGTCAGTGTCATGGTTGCCATTAGCCGGCTGATTGCCAACTACAGTCGAGACGCGGACATTGACCCCGGTATGTTTGATGCCCTGACACGGCTCTTTGAGGCTGGAGTTGCCAGCGGCCGAGGCGAGCACGATTGGGTCTGTGCGGCTGACCTGCACGCCGATTATCGCCCGGCGTCAAGTTCGGGCCACTCAGAAAACACGTAATCAAGGAGGGCGCTATGCCGCAATTTGATACGATCATCAAAAACGGGACCGTCATCGACGGCACCCGGGTACCGCGCTACCGAGCCGATATCGGCATCAAGAGCGGCCTGATCGCAGCCATCGGCAACCTCAAGACCAGTCAGGCGGCCAGCGTGATTGACGCCAGTGGGTACATCGTAGCGCCGGGCTTTATTGACCTGCACACCCATTACGATGCGCAGATTCACTGGGACGCCTATTGTACGATCAGCAGTTGGCATGGGGTAACTTCCGTGACGATCGGGAACTGTGGCTTTGGCTTTGCGCCGCTCCACGCCCAAGATGCCGAGCGGGCCATGCTGGCCCTGTCGCGCAACGAGGCCATTCCGCTTGAGCCCATGAAAGTCTCGATACAGGCCGATTGGGAGACCTTTCCACAATATATGGCCGCGCTCGCCCGGATGCCGCTGGGGATCAATATCTCGCATCTGTTTCCAGTGGCCCCGGCCGTCGCCTATGAGATGGGTGGCTTTGACGCGGCCAAGCAGCGCTTTCCGAATGAACAGGAGACGCAGGCCATTATCCGTCATCTGCACACGGCCCTGGACGCCGGGGCGGTGGGCTGGTCGGCCCAGCGTTTTGTGCCGGAGAGCCGGATTTCGGTCCAGCGCGACTATGACGGCACGCCGATGATTACCGACATTTTACCGGACGAATTCTACCTGGCTCTGGGACGAGCGCTGGCTGAACGCGGAGAGGGCTGTATCCAGTTTTCTCAATCCGGGGCAGGTGAAAGCCTGCTCGGAGTTGAGGCGGATTTTATCTTTCTGGAAAAATTGGCGGCGGAGAGTGGCCGCCCGCTGTTGTACAACTCGGTGGAGATCTTTGATGCCCATCCGGAGTCGCACCAGTCGCAACTCAAATGGATCGCCGAGGCGAACGACCGCGGCCGTCGCGTGTTTGGCCAGGCAGTAACCGCCCGGGCACCGGTTCGGATGACTCTCGAACACTGGAATATGTTCGACGGCTCCCCGCTGTGGCGCGAGGCAACGCTCGGAACCGTGGAAGAAAAGAAAGCGAAACTGTCCAATCCCGAACTGCGCCAGGCCATGCGACAGGACTATGACCAGGGCGGCTTTGAAACCCTGGATCTCGCCTTTGGAGCGTTGACGCGCTATATCGCTCGCAAGGTCCGCAATCCTGAACTCAAAACTACGTACGAGGGGCTGTCGGTGGCCCAGATTGCCGAGCGGGAGCACAAGCATGTGGTTGACGCCATGCTCGACCTGTCGGTGGCGGACGATTTGCGGACCGAATGGGCGGGGCCGACCACCAATGCCAATATCGAGGGCTACCGGGATGTCATGAACTCGCCCTACACCATGCCGGGCCTCTCCGATGGGGGTGCCCACGTCAAATTCATCACCCCGGCCATCTATCCGACGGAGGTCTTATCCTGGCTGGTCCGGGATGCCGGGATCATCAGTCTGGAGGAGGCGCATTTCCGGTTGAGCGGGATGCCGGCCTGGGCAGCGGGCTTCAAAGATCGAGGTAGCCTGCGCGTTGGCATGGCGGCGGACATTGTGGTGTATGAACTGGAGCAACTGCGCTCGCTGCCGGAGGAAGTGGTGCACGACCTGCCGACCAACGAGTGGCGCCGTGTGCAGAAAGCCGAAGGGTATCGGCACATTCTGGTCAACGGGGTCACTATCTTCGAAGACGGGCAGTGTACGCAGGCGACCCCGGGCAAACTGCTCCGCCACGGAGCGGCCGTATAAAGGAGGGATTACCATGGCGAGCCGGAGAGTCATATCGTCGGACGACCATGTTTTTGAGCCGGCCGATTTGTGGACGAGTCGGGTTGAGGCGAAGTTCAGGGACCGCGCTCCCCACGTTGTCCACCGCGCGGAGGACGACACCGACTGGTGGATGTGCGACGGACTCATCGGAGCCAGTGGCGGGTCGGGCGGATCGCAGATGGGGATGCGGTTTGAAAACCCGGAAAAGATGAGCTTTGCCGATCGCATGGACAATGTCCGGCCTGGAGCCTATATCCCCGAGGCGCGTATTACCGATATGGACGCGGATGGCATTGATGTCGCGCTCCTCTATCCCAGCCAGGGGCTGTTGCTGTACGGCCATCCGGATAGCGAACTGCTGACCGCCTTATGCTACGCGTATAATAGCTGGCTGGCCGAATTCTGTAGCGCCTTCCCCGACCGTCTGAAAGGCATCGCCATGCTCGACATTGACGATGTTCAGTCGGGTATCCGTGAGATGAAGCGCTGCGCCAAACTGGGGCTGGTCGGGGCGATGATCTCGGTCTATCCGACCGAGCAGAAGTCGTACGACCGACCGATATACGAACCCTTGTGGGCCGCGGCCCAGGATTTGGACCTGCCGCTCAGCCTCCACCTGGCGACCAATCGGCCGGGTTCGGGCTATATCGATGAGGGGACCCTTGAGACCATTGACTACCCGGCCCTGGTGAATGTAGACCACTGGGTGCGCATGTCGCTCGCCCGCCTGATTTTGAGTGGGGTCTTCGAGCGCTATCCGAAACTCCAGGTGGGCTCAATCGAGCAGGAGGTCTCCTGGGCGTCTCATTTCCTCGAACGTCTGGACTATACTTATACCCAAAGGCCGCAGCACGGCGCGTATCGGTTTACGGAAGATATGCTGCCCAGCGACTATTTCCACCGCAACGTCTTTATCAGCTTTCAGGAAGATGCCTTGGGCATCAGAGACCGGCAGCTTATTGGCGTGGACAATCTCCTGTGGGGGTCGGACTATCCTCACCCCGAATGTACCTTTCCCCGGTCACAGCAGATTCTCGACGAGATTCTGAGCGAGTGCAGCGAGGAGGAACGGGCCAAGATTGTCGGTGGCAATACCGCCAGAATATACCATTTGGACGCATAAGGAGGCGTATGCCCACCCTGCTGAGTCTGTTGCAATTATTGCGCGCCAGCCAAAAAAAGATGCTGGTGGCGGTCGCCTGCGGTCTGCTCTTCGCCGGTACCGGCCTGGTGCCCCCACTGCTCATCCGCCAGATTATTCAGTGGATCACCGAAGGGGGCGGAACGCTGCCCGCCTTACTCGGCATTACCGGGTTGCTGCTGGTGGTGTATATCGGCCGGGGGCTGTTTCGGTACGGCTATGGGCGTTTCTCCCACGAGGTGTCTTTCGATGTCCTGCATAGCCTCATGGTCCGGGTGTATACCCATCTGCAAAGCCTGCCTCACAGCTTTTTCCATACGCAACGCACCGGCGGGCTGATTGCCCGCTCGATCAACGACATTGAGGCCATTGAGGATTTTATCGCTCACGGCATTCCGGAAACGATCAACGCTTTTGTGCTGCCGACGGCCATGATCTGTGTGCTGTTTTATCTGAACTGGCAGCTCGCCCTGGTGGCCCTGCTGCCGCTGCCGGTGGCCAGTTGGATCGTTTTTCGCGCAGTGTCAAAAGTCCGCACCGAGTGGCGTCCCGTGCGGCAGCGTCTCGAAGACCTGACCGCCCAGGTGCAGGATAATCTGTCCGGTGTGACGGTCATCAAGTCGTTTGTGCAGGAAAAGCTCCAGGCGCGGGCGATCGAACACCGCAGCCAACGGCTGCGGGACGATATGCTGCGGGCCAGCACCCTGTCGTTCGTTCCGGTCGGCGTGATCGAAGTCACCAGCGGAGTCGGGGTGGTGCTAATCGCACTCCTGGGGGGCGTTATGGCGCTCGGCGGTCAGGTGAGCGCGGCTGACCTGTTTGTGTTCATTGTGTATCTCACCCAGATCTATCAACCCTTTTTGCAACTTGCCAATATTAACGACACGCTCCAGAAAGCCACGGTCAGCTCGGAGCGGGTGTTTGAACTGCTCAACCTCCAGCCCGATATTGTCAGCCCACCCCACGGCGTACGGCCGGCCCGAATGACCTGGGACGTGGAGTTCCAAAACGTCACGTTCGGCTATCAGCCGGACCGACCGGTTCTCAACGATATCAACATCACTGTTGCCGCCGGGACCATGGTCGCGTTGGTTGGCGCGACCGGTGCGGGAAAAACTACGGTGACCAACCTCATTCCACGCTTTTACGACCCCCAGCATGGCTCGGTTCGCGTCGGCGGACACGAAGTGCAATCTTTAGACCTCGACTTTCTGCGCAGCAATATCGCCATGGTGTTGCAGGATGTCTTTCTCTTCCACGGTACCGTTCGCCAGAATCTCCTCTTTGGCCGGCCGGACGCCTCGGAGGCCGAGCTGCGCGCCGCGGCGCAGGCGGCCAATGCCGAGGAATTCATCCGCGACTTGCCCCAGGGTTATGACACCCTTATTGGCGAGCGTGGAGTCCGCTTATCCGCCGGGCAAAAGCAACGCCTGTCCATTGCGCGGGCGCTGCTCAAAGACGCCCCCATTCTGATCCTTGACGAGGCGACCTCTTCGGTCGACACCGAAACCGAACATTTGATCCAAGAAGCGATTTCGCGTCTCACCGCGCAACGCACCACCGTGGCCATAGCCCATCGTCTCAGCACCATCCGCAACGCCGATCTGATCGTGGTTCTGGACCACGGACGGGTTGTGGAGCAAGGCACGCACGAGAGCCTGCTGGCTCATAACCGTGCCTATGCGCGCATGGTGCGGGCTCAGGACCTCGCCCGTACATGGCAGATCGGACAACCTGGGGAGCAGCCCGAACTCGCGCTGGCCACAGGCAGTGATTAGTCACGCACCGGAGCCCAATAAAGGGGGTAATGATAATGGTCTACGATCTACTCATAAAAAACGGAACCCTCGTCGATGGCAGCGGGCAGCCCGCTTTTCGGGCCGACCTGGCAGTCCGGGCCGGTCGTATCGTTGAGATAGGCAAGGGCTCGGACAGAATCACGGCTGGAGCCACGCGTGTCATCGACGCCGCCGATCTCATTGTTGCGCCGGGCTTTATTGATCCACATACCCATTATGATGCCCAAATCTGTTGGGACCCGCTGGTCACCTGTTCATCCTGGCATGGCGTGACCAGCGTCATCATGGGCAACTGCGGTGTCGGTCTGGCTCCCTGTAGGCCCGAAGAGCGCGATATTGCGACCTCGAACCTTGTCCACGTTGAGGCGATTCCCTACGAAGTCCTCAACCAGGGCCTCCCGTGGGACTGGGAAAGCTTCCCACAGTATATGGCCGCGGCGGCTCAGCGCGGGGTTGGTATCAACGTCGGATTTCTGGCCGCCCTGTCTCCGTTCCGTCAGTTCGTCATGGGGAACGACGCTATGGAGCGTGAGGCCACAGAGGATGAAACGGCGAAGATCAGCGCGCTGCTGGGCGAAGCGCTTGACGCCGGCGCACTCGGCTTCTCGCTCACGGTCCTGCCACAGCATATCGGCTACAAAGCCAAACCGCTGGCCTGCCGTCTGGCGAGCCGGGATGAACTGCGTACCTATTCCAGGCTCCTCGCGGAACGCGGCCGCGGCACAATTGAAATCGCGCTGACGAAACAGCCGAGCACGGTTTCCGCAAAAGAATACGCGCTGCTTGAGTTGCTCGCGGCCGAGAGCGGCCGGCCCGTCACCTGGCTCAATCTGCGTGACCGGGACGATGCGCCAACAGCCTGGACCGACACTCTGGACCAGGTTGCGCCGCTACTGGACCGCGGTTGTCGCCCTCAGGTTGCCGTGCGGCCACTGACGGTTGAGTTTAATCTGCGCAACCCGTTCCTGTTCGCCAGTCTGCGCTCCATGAAGCCGGTATTCGGTGATGCCTCGCTCGAAGATCAAAAGCGGACCTATGCGGACGCGGAGTTTCGTCGCGCGTTTGCCGCCGACCTGGAACACCGTCCGCTTTTGCGTGACATCTGGAAGAATACGCAGGTGAAGGAAGCGACGCAGCCCGCCCTCAAGGCGCTCGAGTGGAAAACGATCGCCCAGATCGCTCAGGAGCGTGGCGTGGCGCCGCTCGACGCCTTCTTTGACCTCTCGCTTGAAGATGGGCTCAGGCTCGACTATATGCTGCCGCGGCTCGATATCAATGAGGAACGGGTAGCAAAGAAGTTCAGTGACCCACGCACGCTGATCGGCATCTCTGACGGTGGTGCGCACGTCGATATGCTGTGTAACGCCGGCTATCCAACCTATCTGTTGGGCACCTTCGTGCGCGACAAACAGGCGATTACGCTGGAACATGCGGTGAAGCGCATCACCTCCGAGCCGGCACAGTATTTCGGCCTGCCTCAGCGCGGCTTGCTGCGGCCCGGCATGGCGGCGGACATCACCATTTTCGACCTGAACACCGTGCGCTCTCCGGAACGCCCGGAGGTTCGGCATGATCTACCCGGCGGCGGCCGTCGGCTCGTCACGCAGTCGGAAGGGATCACCCATACGATTGTGAACGGACACGTACTGTACGAAGAGGGAGAATATGTCGGCGGCCTGCCGGGGCAGGTGCTCCGCACTCATGAGCAATAAGCCCGAAACGAAGGAAGGAGCGTACACCAATGGATATGACCGAGCTGGAACAACGTATCACGCGTATTGAGGACCTTGAGGCCATCAAACAACTCAAGGCAACCTACTGCGATATTTGCGATGATGACCACAACCCGGAGCGCATCACTACGATTTTTGCCCAAGACGGTATCTGGGAAGGTGCTGGTTTCGGCAAAGCCCAGGGCCATGAGGCCATTCGTGAGCTGTTCAAAAAATTTCAGACGCTGATCAGCTTCTCCCAGCACCAGGTAATGAACCCGATCATCAAAATCGACGGCGACCGGGCCACCGGTATCTGGTACTTCTTTGGGCCGTTCACGTTCTACAAGAACAATCAGGCCAAGTGGCTGGCGGCGCGCTATGAGGACGATTACGTCAAAGTGAACGGAGAGTGGAAGATACAGCACCTCCGCGCGCGTGGGCGTATGCACACGAACTACGAAGAGAGCTGGGCCAACAACGACTGAACGGCGCAAGGCCGTGACCAGCTCGCACGTGCAAAGCAAGGAGAGACACGCATGTTCACCATAGGCAAACTGTTTCATCTCACCCATGTTGTGGACGACCTCGAAGCCGTTGACCGGTGGTATGACGACGTGTTCTCGGTCACGCGCTTCTATAACGGCTATGAAGAGCTGGCCGGCCGTAACGCCTCCCTGATTGCCATCGGAGACGTCATCATGGAACCGATGATGCCCGCCCGCGTGGAGAACCTCAAAAACCCGTCGGTGAAAAAATTTCACGATCGTTTCGGGCAGCACTTCCACTCCATTGCCTGGTATGTAGACGATGTTGCGGCCATCTCTGCCCGGCTCGATACAGCCGGCCTGCGGCTCTATAACCTTGTCGGCAAAGAGGTAAAGCCGCCGTACGATACGGCGGCCATTTGGACGCATCCGAGACAGACACCCGGCCAACTGGAGTTTGCCCTGTCCGGCGACTACATCGCCGACCCGCGGCTGGAACCGGGCTGGTCAAGCGACCCTTGGCGCCAGCATCCGCTCGGCATCCAGCGTGCCTCGCACATCGGTGTCGTCGTCAGGGACCTGTCCGCGGCCAAGCGGCTGTATTGCGACATTCTGGACGGGACCCTGCTCCACGAGGAGCACACTGAGGATCGCAAGCAGAGTGCCTTTGTGGCTGTTGGAGAAGACACGGTCGTAGAACTGGCCCAGCCCCTTTCCACGATCAGCCCGGAAGGCCGTGAGTTGGAGCAAAACGGCGAGGGCATTTACTCCCTGATATTCAAGACCGCGGACCTCGGCCAGGCCCGGGATTTTCTGAGAGACAAGCAACTCCGACCCGAACCGGACGGCGCAGACACCGTCATTCTCGGGCCGGAGCAAGCCTTTGGCATGGTAGTGGGATTTACCCAGCGCGCGCTTCCCAACGACCCCCGTTAAGTGTGGTTGAATGAGAAGTGGTGAAGTAAGTGTTTATTTCAAAGATGTGCTCAGGTATCTCAGACTGACGCCCAGGAGGATACACATTCTATGAAGTATCGTGACCGTCTCAGTGTAGACTCACAGGTCCATTTCGGAAAACCGTATATCAGAGGGACACGGATATTAGTTGAGCATGTCCTGGAACTGGCCCAAGAAGGCATTCCCTTTAAGGAGATTAGTGAAAAGTATTACCCTGACCTTGATATTGACCTGATGTGAAAGCCTGTGTGGCCTATGCCACATAATCTCCACCGATTTTGAGGATGTCCATCAACAGCTACAACGCCCCTTGAGAGAACATACGGAAGAATATCTCAAGCAATGCTATTGTGTCGTGGAACCCCATCGCTATCGTTTGCGGAGCTTGCCTCAGCACTGAACCAGAACAACATAATCGTCAGGAGCTACGACCGTCCATACCGATCCGGGGAGAACTCGATGAGCGCCGAATAGGCTATTCCTGCACCCGAGCTCTAGACGGTATCGACACACCGCTTACGACAGATCCCTTCGGCGTCACACACGCCGTTGCTACTCGGACTCGACTGTCACGCGCTGTCCTGAGAATATCGAGTCAAACTCCATGGCCGGTACCGCCTCCGGGTCCAGCGGGTCTTGATCAAGCGGAAAGACCCGCCCCCTCTGCGTACCGGTGACGGACTGTAAATCTTTGCTGAATTGCACCACATAGCGGACGCGCACGATATCGGTATGCGCTCCGGTCAAGGCGTCTAGGTTGAAATCGACCACCTCCGCGGTAATTTCCCGCCAGCCCGACCGCGCCCACACCCCGTGCTGGTCGCTGAATCGGGCGGAGCCAAAGATGTCGTGCTGACCGGAATGGGTGCTGGCCCAGTTCCCCTCTGCAGTTAAGGAAATCAATCGGAAGGAATTCGTCGTGCCCTCGTCTGTGAGGTGGCGGATGAGGTAGACTCCGGCAATCCCTTGGGCAAAGTTGCCCTCATTCGGTCTATGCCGCCAGCTTTCCAGACGAATCGCGTCATCAGAGAAGGAGAGATTGACGAGACCGAGACAGAATAGGAGGATCAGACTCAGGGCGAGTATACGGATTCTTCGTTCCAAGGTTGCGCTCCTTTCTTGCTCGTCCTCCGAGCAGAGAGTAAACCTATTTTGTCCGTGAGTTTACTGAAACATACAATCAGGCTCAAATCGACGCTGAGCTGCAACAAAATGGATTAGTCCTGTAGATCGGTGAGCCGGAGGCATAATCCGATACTGCTGGCGTATCGGTTGTCACCAATATCGTCGCGATTCGCCCTGCCGAGGCTGGGACGTTATTCACATCAGGTTCGAGCTTTACTTTCGCTTTATATTCGCCTATGAGTTGATACCGATGCTGAGACAACCAAGTAGCGCACGCCGTGCGCATAACGTAACGTAGTGTCACCATGAGCTATAAATCTACAATCGAGTGGACGGACGCAACCTGGAACCCGGTGACAGGCTGTACCAAGATCACGCGGGGCTGTGACCACTGTTACGCTGAGCGCTTCTCCGAGCGCTTTCGGGGCGTTCCCGGACACCCCTTTGAACACGGGTTCGATTTAACGCTACGGCCTGAGCGCCTGAGCCAACCACTGACGTGGAAACGCCCACGCATGATCTTTGTAAATTCCATGAGTGATCTCTTCCACAAGCGGGTTCCCACAACATTTATCGACCAAGTGTTCGACATCATGGAAGCGGCTGATCGGCATATTTTCCAGATATTGACGAAGCGGAGTACGCTCATGAAAAGATATGTCCAGCGCCGCTATCAATCGCGTCCTACCCCACGGCATATTTGGTGCGGAGTGTCGGTTGAAGACCACACGGCGACCGCCAGGGTCCGGCATCTTCAGCAGGCTCCCATCTCCACGCGCTTTCTTTCCATCGAGCCATTGCTCGGCCCCATAGGGGATCTAGACCTCCAGGGGATCGCCTGGGTCATCGTCGGCGGAGAAAGCGGCCCCAAGGCCCGGCCCATGCGGCCCGAGTGGGTCATTGAGGTACGGGATCGCTGCGAGCAGGAGGGCGTGCCCTTCTTTTTCAAGCAGTGGGGTGGACCGACGCCGAAAGCAAAGGGACGCATACTAGAGGGAATCGAGTACAACGGGGTGCCCAGGTATTTGGAGGCGGGGGAAGATGGCAGACTTCAAATGGCATCCTGATGAACCCCCGCCTTCGATAGAAGAACACAGCAAGGCGAAACTTGATGTCTTACGCAGTTATCTTCGTGCTTATTTCGACAGGCTGAGCATCAACCCTTCTCGCGATCAATTCAAGCTCGATCTTATTGATGGCTTCGCAGGCGGAGGGACGTTTCTGGATGGCGACGAGATCGTGTCCGGCACGCCTTTAATCATGCTTGAGGAATCTGAAGCCGCGATAGAGAGGCTGAGCCAGGATCGTACCAAAACCCTTCATTTCGACTTCAAATATTATTTTGTTGATGTAGAAGCTGCTCACACAAACCACCTCCAAAAAGTCTTGGACGAACGCGGCTATCAGGTGGATAACGAAAAGATCGTTGTCCGTAACAGTCCGTTTGAAGATGTGGTGGACGGGATTATCACCGAAATTCGCCGTCGCCAACCAAGAGCTGGCCGCTCACTTTTTCTGCTGGACCAGTGCGGCTTTTCACAGGTGGAAATCAGCCTCATCGCTCGGATTTTCAGTGAGCTACCTGCTGCGGAGATTATTCTGACGTTTGCGGCAGACGCCCTCACCAACTTTCTTGCGGAGACGCCGGAATTTGTCCGAATGGTCACTCCACTCGAACTGACAGAACAACGAATATCCGACTTGATCCAACTCCGTAATGGTGATGGCGGAAGAGCACTCGTTCAAAGAGTACTCCGGGGACACATTCGTAACGCAACGAAAGCGACCTATGATACGCCGTTCTTTATTCGGCCCAGACAGTCGCGGCGCGCCCTGTGGTTTCTTCATCTTTCGAGACACCCCACAGCACGTGATGTGATGATCCAATGTCACTGGAACAATTACAATAAATTCGAGCACTATGGTCCCGGTGGCTTCGACATGCTGGGATGGGACGCTTTGAACTCAGAAACACTTCCACTGTTCCATTTTGAAGAACTGGACGCCGAGGCTATGCGCAGGCAACTGCTCAACTCAATGCCCGACGAGCTTTTCAGTTTGGCGTCTGAAGAGCCTGTCACCATAGATACGATGCGGCATATGTTTGCGAATAGAACCGCCGCTCGCTTCTCAGACCTTGATTCCGTCGTCCTCGAACTTTTTCGAGAAAGGGAAATTGATATTCTCCGTCCAGATGGCACGGTACGCTCGCGGATGCTGAGACGGGTCAGTCCCACAGACCGGATTGCATTTCCCCAACAGCTATTACTGCCGGGAACTTCACGCCGACGCTGACTTTGACCGTGCAAATAAAAGTGTCCGACAGACAAGTACAAAAGCAACGGAAATGTTGGATTATCCTCCGCTAATCCGACCTACGGGGCTAGCGGAGTTGTGTCTGTAGAATCGCTTGTATAATAGTGTCAGATCATCTTACAGAAGGAAAATGATGGCTACTAAGATCATCAAGCGTATCGTGTGCCTTGCAAACTCCCGCAAGATGAGTGGCCGCTGTATAGCAGGCAAAGAGATTCGAGAGGATGGGCAGGTTAGAGATTGGATTCGCCCTGTAAGCGATCGGGAGAGTCAGGAAGTATCGGAGGAGGAGCGGCAGTATGAGGACGGGAGTGATCCTCGCGTTCTTGACGTTATTGACGTGCCTATTCTCAATGCGCAACCAGAAGATTACCAACAAGAGAATTGGTTGCTTGATCCAGAATATTACTGGCAAAAGATTCGCAGTGTCACTCCGAATGAACTGTCGCAATTCACTGACCCAGTAGCGCCGCTTTGGATTAACGGACGTAGTTCCGCAAACGGAATGAACGACAGAGTTCCAATCCGTGACGCTAGATCGCTGAATCACTCGCTACGCCTCATCAAGGTTGACAGGCTAGAATTATATGTTTCCCGACTGGGTAGCTACCGACGAAGCGTGCAAGGCCGGTTTAGGTATAATGGAATAGCTTATTGGCTTCGGGTTACAGATCCTACTTGTACGCGGCAGTATCTGCGACAACCTGATGGTAGTTATCAAATTGGAGAGAGGTTTCTCACGGTCAGCCTTGGCGAGCCCTTTCACGGCTATGCTTACAAACTCATTGCCGCCATTATCGAGCCTTGACGGAGGAATAACACAATGAGCGCAACCCAATATACGGTGTTCACGGTCGGCCACTCCAACCATTCGCCGGAAACGTTCATCCAACTGCTGCTACGGCACGACGTGGCTGAAGTCGTTGATGTTCGCTCGACCCCGTACAGCCGACATATTTCGTACTTCAACTCCGAAAGTCTGAACAGAATGCTGGAGGGCATGGGAATCGGGTATGTGTTTCTGGGTCGCGAACTGGGCGGACGACCTTCCGACCGCTCGTGCTACGATACTAAGGGGAGAGTCCGGTACGACCGGGTAGCGAATACGGCCCTGTTTGATGACGGTCTCAGACGTGTCATGCGAGACGCCAATGAACGCCGCATTGCCCTGATGTGTACCGAGAAAGAACCCTTGGAATGCCACCGTACGCTGTTGGTTGCCCGGATACTTTCAGAACGCGGCGTTGCAGTTGAGCATATCCTGGCCGACGGCAGAATAGAAAATCACTCCGCTGCTATGGACCGGCTGTTGGACCTGTTCAAACTGCCCCATGATGGCGATATGTTCACCTCCAGAGCAGAGGTCATCGCTGACGCTCTTACCCGTCAGGCGCAGAAAGTGGCCTATACTGACGAAAAATCCCAGGCCAGTGCCAACCAGCGGGAGAGTGTGCTTTGAAAGTATATACTATTGGTTTCACGAAAAAATCCGCTGCCACTTTCTTTGAACTCCTCCGCGAGTCCGGCGCAAAACGTTTGGTTGATGTCCGACTGAACAATATCTCCCAACTGGCGGGATTCGCCAAAAGAGATGACCTTGCATATTTTCTGAAAAAAATCTGCCGGATGAAGTACGTTCATCTGCCGGACCTTGCCCCTACCAAAGAGATGCTGGACGCCTATCGTAAAGAGCACAAGGACTGGGAAACATATGAGCGCCAGTTTTTGGCCCTTATGGACAAGAGGCGTATTAGTAAGAAGGGCATAAAAAGGACAATCTCCAATGGATGCCTGTTATGCAGTGAGGACAAGCCCGAGCACTGCCACCGCCGGCTGGTTGCAGAATATCTCGAAAGGCAATGGGGCGATGTCGAAATTGTCCATTTGGGATAATCGATAGCCCGTAGGTCAGCTTAGCGCAGCGTAAGCCGACCTACGGGCTGGGCAACACTGATACTATATACTGTGTGTCTTGAGTCTAGGAATACAATATATTACATTTAGCAAGCTTATATTATCTGCGAGGGATATTATTATGGCCCGCCGCGTAACCCCGTCCCAATACCGTTCCATGCTGCGACAGGCGCAGGCTAAGCAGCGCCAGAATGTTCAAAAGCTCAATAACGAGATCCGACAATACAACACCAAGAGGAAACAGGCGATTGACGCTTACAACCGGGATGTACGCACCCACAATGCACGCGTACGAGCTAACCGAACCCGCCTACAATCTGCACTACAACGCTTCGCTCAGCAGACCAACACCGTCCGCTATACCGCGCTCTCCAAATCAGTATCCACACTCTCCACTGCGTACAAGCGGTTGGACACTGCTGGAGCCAACCCCTTCCTTTCGGATCTTGCCGAACAGGAAGCGACCAACGGCGTAACCGTCCTCAACGACCTCCTAGACGATACTGCTGATTCCCAAGTTTCTGATGATGATCTCAAGAACACTCTGATCGCCGATGGGTTAGCACACATCTCCCCGGATTTGGACCGCCGCTGGCATGGTGCTATCTACGCACTCAATCCTGAGAATCCCGATGCTGCCCGCCATTTTTGTATCAGTACCCGAGAGATCATTACGGAGATTCTTGATACCAAGGCACCAGATGACGATGTTTTTGCTCGCTTTCCTAACTGCCAAACCACAGATAAAGGGACTCCCACCCGCCGCGCCAAAATCCATTACTGCCTTGATCGAAACGATAGTGCAAATAACGAACTTGAAGACTTCATTAACGCTAACATTGATAACGTCGTTATCCTCTTCAAAGAACTAAATTCTGGCGCGCATGGTCCTGCCGGAATATTCTCGCCACAGCAATTGGCCTCGATAAAAACTCGCGTCGAAGACGCTATTCGCTTTATGTGCGAGATCGTAAGACCCGAGTCGTTTCGTTAATAAGAACGATATAGCTTGTTATCGATCCAATATCGCCCCAATCCGCCGCGCCACCTCCGCAAAATACCACACCTCCTCCGGCAACAGCGCCCGCCCCAGCACGGCCCGTTCCCGATATGACAACCATTTCTTGAGCACCTGATAGCCGCCCAGCTTGTAGCGCCAGACAGCAGCCGGAACATTGCGCCAGTAGGCGTTGCCGTTCAGGTAAATGTCGAACGTGGTCTGACCAAGCACGCCGGGAGCATCCCCCAAAGCAGTGCGTTCGTCCGCCGTGTAATCGCGTTCGACCACCCGCCCTTGGCCGGGCATAACGGCATCACCCGTGCCGTAGTGTCCCCACCCAGCGGTCAGTGCGAAATCGTCTCCGATCATGTTCCGTCCGTCCACCGTAGCGGGTACGGCAATAGCAGCGACCTTCGGGCGGAGGGTTCCGGTTGTCACGCCGGGCACGGGCGTATCCGGGTCAAGCAGGGCGGCGAGCTCACGTCCACGCGCTACGGATTGGGCGAGTGCATTCGTTGCGTCGGAGGCGGGCAAGATGCCCGCGCTCCCAGGAAGGGGCCAGCCGGGGAGTGGGATACGCGGCCAGTCCATGCGCAGAGCGTCGGCGTTGGCTTCACGGTAATTGGGGTCGTGCAGGACGGCTAAGATATGATGGAACAAGTCCTCCACGCCCATGCCAAGATGATTGAGCCATCGTTGGGCCTTTCCCGAAAGATTGACGCGGCGTGTGCTGTCGCCGTTGCTTCTGATCCCGTCGTCGTAGAGCCACATAGGGAAGAAGCTCGAAAACCCATTGCCAAAATTATCAGCCAAGCCTCGAACCAGAGTTCCCCGTGAAAAGTCTTCTTTGGTTTCCCGCTCGCGTGCTTCAATAAACTTATTCCCCTCGAACACTTGCCGCGGGTAGCGGGGACTTTTCTCGCGTAGCAGCTTCGTTTCTGCTTCCCAATACAGCCACCGATTATCGAACGGTCGATAGGCGTAGCGGACGAAGCCAGCCTCGTCTGGACCGCCACGCGTGAGCAGCGTGTCGCGCACTCTCCGTGCATCGAACCGTGCCGTGTCCGTCATCACACGCGGATAGCGCCGCGCGATCTCTTCATGCCACAACGATGTATTGAAGTAATCGTTGACACGCTCCTTGAGCCGGTCAAGATCGATATCAACGAGAAACGTATCACGACCAGTCTGCACTCCAGGAAATGAGGCTGGGAACAGTTCAGGCAGCGCTGGCCAGTCGAAATAGTCCTTACTGACCGCCGTTCGGACCAATGGCAACCCCAGCGGCAGTACGGGCTCGATAGCGTCGTAGAGCGTCGCTGGCTCTGCCTCCGCTGTCTCTAACAGTTCCTCCCGTTTCGTCTGCCCCCACAGATGCCGAAAGCCAATAGTTTCAGCCGGGGCATGGTTGGCCTTGCGTACCAGCGTCGCAATAGCCGTCCCCACCTGTATCCCTACCGGGTCACTGGGCGTGGAAAAAATACTCGGGTCGGGTGTCCCGTCCGGTGCAACCTTGCCGGTCTTGTATTTATCGCCGTTGAGACAATCAATCCGAATGGCGTTAAACACTTCCAGATACCGCTCTCTCATCCCGGTAAACGACAACCCATCCAACCACGAATAGTTGGAGATGAAACACACCACCCCTTGCCCGGTCTTCTCGGCAATCCGGCGTTCCGCCATACGGAAGAAACGCACGTACAGATCGTTCAACCCCTGGCCTTCAGGCCGCCGTACCCGCTTGGTCACGCGGTAGGCTTCCGACAATACCCGCTCTTCGTCTACGGCCATGCCGGCAAAGCCGTTGTAGGGCGGGTTACCCAGAATCACCAGAATCGGGGTGTTCTGCTTGACCCGCTCGGCCCGGTCGCGTTCTTCTTCGAGTTCGGGGAAGGGGAGGGGTTTGGTGGTGTGGGGCTCCCAGCCGGTCAGGGCGTTGGTGAGGAAGACACCGGGGCGCTCATTGCCGTCGTCCGCCAGGGGGGCGTCCAAGTCCTGCATGGTCAGGCCGACTTGCAGGTGGGCCACCACAAACGGGGCAGGCATGATCTCGAAGCCGAACACCCGGTTGATGGCCGCCTGTTTGACCCGCGCGCCAGCGAGCGCGCCCATGCCTTTGCCGGTAAGGTTCTCAGCAATCCGGCGTAACACTTCGGCCAGATACGCCCCGGTACCGCAACACGGGTCCAGGACGTAAACATTGTCCGCAGCCAACCCGTCCGGGATGTTCAGGTCATCCTTCAACGCCTTATCCACGCGGGCGACCATGTAGCGGACGACTTCGGCGGGGGTGTACCAGACGCCGAGTTGTTTGCGCAGGTCGGGGTCAAAGGCTTCGAGGAAGGGTTCGTAGAAATAGGGCACGGCTTCGCCCTCGTTGAAACGGGCGAAGAAGGCCACGCGGTCCACGCGGTTGAGGGCCGCCGCGGTCCAGTCCAGGACTTCGACCAGACCGAGTGGTTGTAGACGCCCGGGGTCGGAAATCTGTTGGAACAAGGCGCGTAGTACTGGTGCGCGGAGATGCCAGACGGCTTCATGCCAGTTGAACGTGCCCCGTGGCGACGGGACTTGCCGCGCCCACAACACCCAGGCGGAGAAGACGCCGTAGAATAAGGTCTGGACGAGAGTTGAATAGAAAAAGCGCGTGCCCTTGTCGCCCTTGAATTGGACTCCGAGCGCTTCCTCCAGGGCTGTACGCAGGGCGGTGAGTTGTGGGGCGTCGTCGGCAGTCGCAATCCGGGCTAAGGCGTCACGGGCATACGAGGCCAGCAACCATGCCAAGTCTTTGGGCTCGGTCAGGGCGGCCCGGTGGGACAGGGCGCGGCAGAGATATTCTCCGAGCCCAGCGCCGATATCGCGGGCAAAGGTGCGGGAGTGCTCCAGACGCCGAGCGAAGTCTTCGGCATTGTCAGCCAGCCGAAAGGTTTCGAGCGTGGCCGGCTGTCCGGCAGGGTCTTCACCCAACAGGACGAAGTCGCGCGTGTTCGTGACCAGCACGAGACGGTAGCGGTCCCAATAGCGGCTGACTTGGGCCGACTCTGAGGTCAGCCAGGCATTATCACTGGCGGATTTTACTTCGACCACACCGCGTTCCGGGACTTGGCCTTCTTTCGGCTGGCCTTTCTGCACTTGCTTGGCCGTGTAGAGCCCGAAGTCGGGATGGCCCGCCCCTTGGGCTGCGAGTTCGGCCACGCAGAACGTCTTGGGTTTCAGGGTTGTACCCACGGCGTTGAGCAGGGCGGACAGCGCCGGATAGTACGACCGCTCGCCGGTCGCCCCGCCCGAGGCCCGTATCCGGCGGAGGTCGGTCAGGTAGTCTTCGACTGCGGTTGTCAGTTTTGTGTTCGTTCCAGGCATTGACGTTGTCCGCCTGCGGCTTACCGACTGACCGGAGAATTGGCGGCAACGATGGATGGGAGGGCGACCAAAACTTGGCCGTCTACGGCCGTGCTTGGGATTGGAATGTCTTCACGGTTCTCGACGTATGCGCCGAGCGCGACAGCTAGGGCATCCTCGGCCAGAATAAGAGACTCCTCTTTGGTTCGTGCGCCGGTGATGGCCTCGGGAACGTCCGGGAAGGTCACGACGTATCCTTCGCCCTCTTCGACATCAGGGGTGAGGTCGCATGGATAGACGTATTGCACGATTCCTCCCCCCCAGTCCCGTAGGCCGGATGAGCCACAGGCGTAATCCGACAGCTACCGGCCGAAGTCACCCGCCCACTGCCGCTATGCCGTCACGTACCAGCGCGGCTATGGCCGCTTCGTCATACCCTAGGTCGCGCAGGATTTCGCTGGTATGGTCGCCCAACTGCGGGGCCGGGGTTGGCGTTCGCTTTTCACCGTCAGTCGTGAAAATGGGGCTGTTGACGGTCGTCAGCTTGCCGTGCCCAGGGTACTCCATGTCCACGAATGCGCCGGCGGCCCGCATCTGGGGGTCTTCGACCACTTCGTCCCGCACGGGTAGAGGCGCCCATTTGATGTCGGCCTGCTTGAACAGCACTCGCCACTCATCGAGGTCCCGCGTTTCAAACTGGCCCTGTAAAATGGCAAAGAGGGCCGCCGCGTTCTCCGCCCTGGCCTCGTTGGTGGCAAACAGCGGGTTGGTAGCCAGTTCGGCCTGGCCGAGGGCCTTGCACAGATTGGGGAGTTCCTTGTCGGGGTCGAGCAGGATGGCCAGGAAGGCTTTGCCGTCACGACTCCGATAGCCGGCGGCTAACGGGTTTGGCGGTGTGCCGTCTTCGTCGCGTTCCGGAAAGGTGGCGTTACAGAATTTTGCCTGGAGGTCGCAGGCGTTGGCCCAGGCCCCGCTAGCCAGTAACGAAGTCCCGACTTTCAATCCCCGTCCGGTACGTTCGCGCTGATACAGGCCGAGCATAATCGCGCTAAACAGGGATACCGAGGTCGGGTGGTCGCCCATGCCCGGACGCGGGCCGCCCGGTGTGCCGTCCATGCCCACAACGCTCATCATCAGGCCCGAGCGCGCCCAATAGGCCAGCGCGTCATACGTGGGCGCGTCGGCATCTTCGCCTTCATCTCCGTAGCCGCTCAGATGGGCATAGATGAGCCGATCGTTTTCCGGCTGAAGGTCTTTCCAGGTCAGCCGGAACTTTTCGAGCAGCGGATGCTGGTAGTTGGAGACAAACACGTCCGCGGTCTTGATCAGCCGAATGAGCACTTCTCTGCCCTGGGGTGAAGCCAGGTCGAGAGCGACGCTCTTCTTATTCCGACTGGTCAGAATCCAGCCCCAGTTGAGGTCTGCCTTGGCAAATCCCGGTAAATCCGACATGGAGCGATAGAGGTCTCCGCCCTGCGGGCGCTCGATCTTCAATACCTCGGCACCGAAATCCGACATGATGGTCGTCGAGGCCGGCCCGGCAACATAGGTCCCGCAGTCAATCACACGCAGTCCTGATAGAATTCCGTTGTCCATACGCATCTCCCTGTTCGATTGTAGTGTCCAGCCCCTTGACTTCGGGGTATTCTGCCAGCAATCGTCCGCCTCGCCAAGGGTGCCGATTGCCCCGGGCGGGCTCTGCCGGTGGCCAAAAAATGGGTTGCCGCCTACCGGTCACTGTGCTATCCCTGCCTCAGCCAAACGGTTAAATGCGACGAGTCGGTTGAGATCGAAGAGAAAGGCTGGCCAATGAAGATTGAAGAGCAAACGGTAGACTCTGTGGTTATTGTCTCACTGGACGGGCGTGTTGACGGTTCCACCGCACCGGACCTGGAGAAGCATATTTCGGATGTGGTTGAACGCGGTAATACCCGGATATTGCTCGATTGCAGCAATATGGATTACATCAGCAGCGCCGGTCTGCGCGTTGTGCTTGTGGGCGCCAAAAAATGCCAACAGGGTGGCGGCAAGCTGATGCTCTGCACGCTCCGGGCGACCTGTAAATCCGTCATGGAGGTCAGCGGCTTCCTGACCATGCTCGACTACTACGACACCCGTGAGGGTGCCCTGGCCGCACAATCCTGAGGACGCGCCGTTGAAGATTGAAGAGCAAACGATAGACTCTGTGGTTATTGTCTCGCTGGACGGGCGTGTTGACGGTTCTACCGCACCGGACCTGGAGAAGTATATCTCGGGTGTCGTTGACCGCGGTAATACCCGGATATTGCTCGATTGCAGCAATATGAATTACATCGGCAGCGCCGGTCTGCGTATCATGCTTGTGGGCGCCAGAAAATGCCAACAGGGTGGCGGTAAGCTGATGCTCTGCACGCTCCGGGCGACCTGCAAATCCGTCATGGAGAGCAGCGGCTTTCTGACCATGCTCGACTACTACGACACGCGTGAGAGCGCCCTGACGGCCCAGTCCTGAGGATATGTTATGCTGACCTTTGCCGAAGAGATCATGCTGCTGATACTGGACGACGACGGGTCATTCCTGCCAACCCGGGGCGGGGCGATGGAATACATCCTCGCCGGTGCGGTGCTGATGGACCTGGCCTTTGCCAACCGCATTGATACCGACCTCGAGCACCTCACCTGTCTCGACACGACACCGACCGGAAATCCGATTCTCGATCAGGCTCTGGCACATATTACGAACTCCAGTCAGCCCAAGGATACCAGGGGCTGGATAGAAACCCTGGCCGGCCAGGATACGACCGAAATCCGGCAGCAGGCCCTGGCCAGTTTGATTGAACGTGGCATTCTGGAGTCCCAGGACAAGAAATTCCTGTGGGTCTTCCGGGCGCGACGCTATCCGACGATTGACGGGCGCGTCGAACGCGAGGTCAGACTGCGGATTTCGGATGTGTTGCTGTCCGATGATATCCCCGACCCCAGGGATGTGGCCATGATCTGTTTGGTCGACGCTGCCGGTTTCCTGCGCGACATCTTCACCGCCGGGGAACTCGAACGGGCCACTCCCCGTATTGAGCAGTTGCGCAAGATGGACCTGATCGGTCACGAAGTCGGTAGCGTGATCGCCGAAATTGAGCGGTCGGTCATGATGGCGATGGCCATCTCGCCGCACTGAGCCGGCCGTGACAGCGGTGTCGGCAGCACCGTCTCGCCTCACTGAATTAGCTGACAGGAAAGGATGGAGGAAGTCATGGGTGAAGCCTGGATTATTGATGCCGTTCGAACCCCGCGCGGACGGGGAAAGAAGGATGGTGCGCTGGCAGGGATCCATCCCCAGGAACTCATGGCGCAAGCCCTGAATGCCACAAAAGAACGAAACGACCTGGACCCGCGCGATGTTGATGACGTGGTGGTCGGCTGCGTGACGGCCTATGGTGAACAGGCCATGTGCATCGCCCGGATGTCCGTGCTGGCAGCCGAGTGGCCGAACGATTCGACCGGGGTGACGATTAACCGGTTCTGCGGCTCGGGACAGCAGGCGGTCAATTTTGCGGCCATGGGTATCAAGGCTGGTGAGCAGGACCTGGTGGTTGCCGGGGGTGTGGAGTCCATGTCTCGCGTGCCGATGAATGCGGACCGTGGCGGGATTGACGGCCATAATCGGCATCTGCGTCAACTCCACCCGCTTGTCCAGCAAGGCATCTCCGGCGATTTGATTGCCACCCGAGAAGGGTTCAGCCGCGAGGATTGTGACACATTCGCGCTATCGAGCCAGCAGCGCTACGCCCGGGCTCATGAAGAGGGCCGCTTGAAAAAGAGCCTGATTCCCGTGCGCGATGCTGACGGTACGCTCATCCTGGAACACGACGAGTATCCCCGACCAAACACGACGCTTAAGGGGCTTGGTCAACTGCCGCCGTCCTTTGCGGAACTGGGGAAGTATGTGCAAAAGGGCGACACACTGAGTTTCGACGAAAAGGCGCGGTCGCGCTACACGGACGTGCAAGAGATCGACCACGTACATCACGCCGGTAATTCGTCGGGTATTGTTGACGGTGCGGGAGCCCTGCTGCTCGCCTCTCCGGAGTATGCCCGCAGCCACGGTATGAAGCCGCGCGCTCGGATTGTCGCCACCGCAACCGCGGGGGATGAGCCCATTATCATGTTGACCGCCCCGGTTCCGGCGACCAAAAAGGTGCTCAAAAAAGCCGGCATGACGATCAAGGATATTGACCTGATTGAGATCAACGAGGCATTCGCGGTCGTCCCCCTGAAAACCATGCGCGACTGTGACATAGACCCGGACACGGTCAACGTCAACGGTGGGGCGATCGCCCTCGGTCATCCGCTCGGCGCAACTGGCAGCATGCTCATGGGCACCGTTCTCGACGAACTCGAACGTCAGGATAAAACCACCGGGCTGGTCACTATGTGCATCGGTGGCGGTATGGGCATTGCCACGATTATCGAACGGATATGAGGGCGCTGTTTGACGACAGCGCCGAGCCGTTCCGGTAGGCTATCCAAAAGAAGCGGGTGGGCCGGTCTGACCCACCCGTGGCATTCATTATTTTGCTGTGGACAGAGCGGAGGATTGGGTCACGTCTACGCCAACCTCGCGATGCTCTGGAACCTCACACACCTTCGGGTCGGCGTCAAACACGCGCAGCAGCCGGCCAAAAGCGATGTCATATCCGATCACGATACCGAGCTCGACGATCTCGGCGTCGGTAAAATGTTGCTGGAGCCCGATAAAGAACTCGTCGTTATCAATCGAGTCATAGTCAATGGCCAGCTTCTCGGCAAATCTGAGGGCGCTTTTCTCGCGCGGAGTAAAGGCCGGGCTGTTTTCATAATCCTCAAGCTGGGCGATTTTTTCCTCGGTCAGGCCTTTGCGCATCACCGATGCGTAGCGAAAGCCCTGTCAAAATAAACACCCGTTCAGATAGGCAATTTTGATGCGCACCAACTCCTTGAGCGGTGGCTCGACAACGCCGCCCTCGAACATATCGACATAGGCCCGCCACATGGGCTCAACCACCTCCTGGCGGTGGGCCATCATGCTCAAAAAATTGACATAGCCGTCCGCACTCTTTACCCGTTCCACCAGTTGCGCATACTGCGGACTCATCTGCTTGTGATCAACGAGACTGAGCCGTGCCATAGTGTCCCTCCTCTCGCTCAACGTTGACTGAAAGAAATAGTGCGTGCTCTCCGTGATTTCCCCGTGTCCCCGTCCTAGTGCACCGGAATGGTCGCTGTCAAGCGAAAATGGGTCTCCCCATCCGCCTTTTTCCTGATAATGGTGGCATGTCTTTCGAAAGGATCGCCGAGGTATGAGCGAGCGCCCACTGTTTGAGGAAAGCATTCTCCCGTATCGGGTCACGCCGCAGCTCGTCGTGCGTCTGATTGAACTCCGCAACGTCCAGCCCGATTTTTCCCGCTGTCCGTACTGCGGTGCGAACGACTACTGGCATCTGGCCTGGCCGGCGAGCCTCGCTCTGTCGCAGCATCTCGCCTCGACCTATCCCGCGGAGTGGTGGCGCGACAAACATGCCTTGGTGGTTGGCTGCGGGGTCGGGCTGGAGAGTGTGGTGCTGGCCTCACTGGGCGCGCGTGTCACTGCGCTTGATCATATTCCCGAGTCTCTGCGGCTGGTCCAGCGGAACTGCGAGCTCAACACCGTCCCCCGTGTCCAGGAACAGTGCCGCTGCTGGCTGGATGAGAGCAGCGTGCGGCAGCTTGGCCAGTACGATGTGCTTGTCGGAGCTGACGTCTTGTACGAGGCGGTCGACGGCGGCTGGATGTATCAACTCCTGGCGGCCACGCTCAAAACGGGAGGTATGGCCTTTTTCGGCGACCCGCGACGGGAGGGCGTCGAAAAATTTTTAGAGCAACTTGCGGCCGCCCGCTTTCACGTCCAGGTCCAGCACCGCGAGACGGACTGGATGGCTGGACGTGAAGAGGTCGATGTGTATGCAATCCGGTCGGGCCGGTCAGGATAGCGGCTAGGCGAAAATCTCGTCAAAGAAGGCCTGCATCGCCTGCCACGAGCGCGCATCCGCCTGTTTATTGTAGCAAATGCCTTCTATGGAGCCGTCGGCCTCCGGGTTCGTAAAGCTATGCACCGTGCCGCCGTAGCTGATGACCTGCCAGTCCACCCCGGCCTTGGTCATCTCCTCTTCAAAGGCAGTGACATGTTCGACCGGAACAAAGGGATCATCCGCGCCGTGGCACACCAGGACCTTTGCCTGGACCTTACCCGGCTCTGCTGGACTCTGCGTTTCCAAGGCGCCGTGGAATGAGACCACGCCCTTGAGTGGTGCGCCGTCCCGCGCCATCTCCAGAGAACAGGACCCTCCCATGCAATAGCCCATGACCACAAGCCGGTCGGTATCAACCTGGGGCAGCGCCGTCAGCGCGTCGAGTCCGGCGCGGATGCGCTGGCGAAACTTGGTGTTATCCTCACGTATGGCCCCTGCGTGTTTAATCGCTTCCTGAAGATCGCTGACCTCCAGGCCGTTGCCATACGGGTCGCCCGCCAGTGCGGCATAGCCGAGTGAGGCCAGCCGCAGAGCACGGTCCTTGGCCTGCTTGCCCAATCCAAACGCCTCGGGCATCACCAGAATGCCGGGTCGCTTATGGTTGCTCTGGTCATCCAGCGCCACAAATCCCTTGAGCGTGACATCCCCGTCTTTATATTCCAGACTCTCTGCCCTCATGTGACTGCTCCTTTCCTGTAGGTTGCTCGGCCAAACACTGCTATCTTTTTCCTCTGCATCGTTTGCAAAATTACCCGGAATTTGCAAGTTCAATTTTATACTGAGAGAGGAGGGTTTACCGTATGGCACTGACATTAGAGGAAGCGAACCGCATTGTTGCCGGGGCCATAGCCAAGGCTCAGGAGCTTAACATCAAGATCAGCGTGGCCGTGTGTGACGCTGGGGGGCGCCTCATGGCCTTCAACCGTATGGACGATGCCCTATGGGCCGGTGTCTACGGCTCTCAGGGGAAGGCCGTCGCTTCAGCCGGCTTTGCCCGGCCCAGTGGCGCCCTCCAACAGATGGCCGACAGCCCGATTGTGCGCGGGATTGTTGCCGCAGAAGGAGGCCACATGATCGCCAGCCAGGGGGGCGTTGCGATCATGCGCGGTGGAGTCCTTGAGGGCGGGTGCGGTGTTGGTGGGGGGACGGGTCAGCAGGACGAGGAATGTGCTCAGGCCGGGGCAGACCTGCTCTAGCCTGGCCATAGGTTCCCCTCAAAACACGTTCAGATAAGGAGGGAGAGCATGGAGCCTGTAACCAACAATCCACGCTGGACAGCACAGTATCCTGAGCTGGGAACCGGCCCAGCGCCGATTGAGCCCTATATTTCGCCGGAATATTTTGAGTTGGAACGTGAGCGGATCTTTCGGCGGGTGTGGCTCAACGTCGGAAGAGTAGAAGAAATTCCGCAGGCCGGAGACTACTTTGTTCAGGACCTTGCCGTGGGCAGCACCTCGATTCTTGTGGTTCGCGGACAGGACGGAGTCGTGCGGGCTTTCCATAATGTGTGTAAACATCGAGGGAATAAGCTAGTTTGGCATGGCTCGGGTTCGTGTCAGAAATTGACGTGCAAATTCCACGGCTGGACCTATGCGCCAGACGGCCAGCTGGTCGGGGTGCCGGAAGAGGAGATGTTCTTTGATTTCGAGAAAAAAGAATATGCTCTGACTCCGGTTACCACGGACATCTGTGGCGGGTTTATCTTCATCCATCTGGATCCCAACCCACAGGAAACCTTGCAGCAGTATCTGGGCGAGGTGGCGACGGTATTGAGAGAATTTCCCTTTGCGGAGCTACCGGCCTGTTACTCCTATAAGGCAGAGCTGCAGTGCAACTGGAGAGTTGCACGAGACTCCCAGCTCGAGGCGTATCACGCCAAGAGCCTGCACGCGCATACGATTCCGGATTTTTTCACCAATAGAGAAAATCCCGCGGTTCATACCCTCGACGTCAAACTCTATGACCGCCACAGCATGCTCTCGGGCTACGGCAATCAGAACCATACGCCCACGCCCGTAGAAGCCCTCGCTGCCCGATTCGGGGCGATGCTCAGTGCGGAGGCAACCGGCTCCTTTCTTGAGCGACTGCCCCCGCAGGTGCTCAATCCGACCAGAAGTCCGAATTGGTCTTTTGATCTCTATTATATCTTCCCGAATTTCCACTTCTTACTGTTTGGTGGGTTCTGCCTCACCCACTATATGTGGCCGATAACGGTCGATCGGTCGCTTTGGGAGGCCCGGTTGTATTTACCCAAGGCAGAAGACACCGCCCAATGGTTTAGCCAGGAATATACGAGATGCGTCACTCGTGACGTGTGGCTGGAAGACGGCAGCACCCTGGAAAACGTGCAAAGAGGGCTCACTTCCGGGGCAATAACGCACTCTCCCCTGCAAGATCAGGAGGTCATGATCAGACACGCGAATAAGGTGGCGGAAGACTTTATAGGCGGTAGCGGACAATAGGGGGTGCCCATGCCTAACGGTTTGTTGCCGAGTCAGTTTACCGACCTCGAGCCTTTTGTCAGTGCGTGGGCTCTGGCGGAAGAAAGAGCGCGCAATAGAAGGCGTCTGTCAAGCACCAGGGAAGAGCTCCAGACCTTTTATGATGCGATCTTTCCCCGCATGGAGGTCATCCTTGAATATCTGAAGCAATTTCCCCCTGATGCAATGCCTGGGGAAGTGCGGCGGCTATTTTTTCTGACATTATCCTTGGCGGAGATTGCGCCAGCAGTAGAATTGTTCGGGCAGCCGGAGGTGGTTGACGGTTTTGAGTCCACTCGGTTTGTGCCGAGACACGAACCGAGGTTTTGATACACGGCTCTCGATGTCACCCGCCTTCCCCTAAGAACTCTAGAATCGTTTGACACGTCTCGTCTGGTCGCTCCAGCCAGAAACCATGTCCGGCGGGTTCCAAGACAACCAGTTCTGCGCCAGGGATGCGCTCGGCAATAATCCGAGAGTTCTCCCAAGGAATAATTGCATCATCCTTGCCAACAATGACGAGAGTCGGGCACGAGATATGCGGTAAGCGGTCGTAGGTATCATGGGCGTAGGCAGCGTCGAGACGATGACCCAGCGCCACAGGGTCAATAGGCTTGTTGCGCCGAGCCTCAATGAGTGCGGGGATGATTTCCGGGTGGGTCTCTATATAACCCTGGGTGAAAATCGACTCGGCCAGCGCTCTCGCCCGCTCTTCCGCGGAGAGGGCTTCGGTGGAAAACGCCTTTTCTGACTCCTCACTCCCCAGACTCACCGGATACGGCCCGCCCGCGACCGCGCAGCCGATAACCAGAGAGCGCGTCTTGCTTGGATGACGCAGCCCAAATTCTTGCGCCAGCATGCCGCCCATGGACGTGCCAACAATATGCGCTGAAGAAAGGCCGACATGATCCATCAACGCGGCGGTATCGTCCGCCAGTAGAGCCATGCTGTAGGGGATGTCCGGCTTTTCGCTCTCTCCCGAGCCTCGTTGGTCGAAGTTCAGCACCCGAAATCGGCTTGTGAGTGTGGGCAGGATGCCGGCATAGACGCTTTGGTCTGTTTGTCCGCCGTGGAGCAAGACCAGGGCCTCTCCGGATCCTTCCAAATTATACGCGAGCTCGACTCCGTTTACCCGTGCACGCGGCATATATGTTTCCTCCTCATTTTGTTCGGCCTCGAAGACCGGTGAGCCTGTTTCGCTGTTGGGCCAAAGTTTTACGCGAGGTCCACCGCCACCTCTGCCAGAGAGGGCGGTCCGACTATCAGACCATCTTTCACAATCTGTTCACCCTCCAGCCAGATGGACTGTTTGGCCATGACCGCGTCGGGATGGTTTTCTCCGCCTCCCGGTACCCAGAAAGGCAAGCCCAAGCCGATGGCGTTGTTTCCCATCACCCGCTGATCCTCGACAAAGCAGTTGCCGGTGAATCGGGCGGCTGGATGGATGCCGCAGGTAAAGTGGATGACATAGCCATATTCGCCGCCACCGGCCCGCCTGAGAGCTCGGTCGAGAATGCGGACCTCAGACGATCCACCGCTGACCTCTCTGATCTTCCCGTCCACGGTCAGGGTGATAGGCTCCGACTGGGTGAGCGCATAGTATTCGTGAAAGATCGCGTCCAGTTTGATCACGCCCTGAACCGACTCCTCCTGGGGCATGATGGCCACTGCTCCCGGCAGGCCAAAGCAACCGACCCCATCGGCTCGACACAAGCCGATCGTGATGGGATCTCCAATCGTGAAGGTCACATCGGACCCAAGCGAGTTGGTCATCCGACACTGTTTCCCCTTCTCCAACTGGGCGTGGAAAGCGTCCGTGACTGCGAAGACGGTATCCAAATCCGATTTCCCGAACAGCCTCACCAGGGCCTCTCCGGTCAGACCGACCGAGAGGTAGTAGCGGACCCGTCCGCCTTCCATCGCCTCATCGTATGCCTGAGAGCCCGCCATATAGGGCCAGTTGAGCTCGATCCACACGTCGCAGCTTTTTATCGCCGATCTCACCGGCTCGGTAATATACGGCTCGGCAAAGCCGCCGTGCAAAGGCAACTGCGGTGAGATGAGAACAGCGACTTTTGCATCGAGTCGATGCGCGGCGTTTTGAATCGCGTCGACCGCGTTCATATCCGAGGCGGTATCTGCCGTAATCAGCACGGTCTCGCCCGGCTTTATGAGCAGGACATCTCTGGTCATGACCTCTGCCGCATGGGCCAACTCCGGACCCAGATTGGATAGCATAGCCCACCTCCTTAGTGCTCGGCATCGCCGTACAGGCAATCCAGGTAATGGTTTGCTACGTTGTGAATGGCTGTTTCAAATCTGGACATCGGTCCGGGCTGAAACGCCCGGGACTTCATCCCCTTCTGGAGAGACAGAATCATGCTCTTGTCCTCGTCCAGAATGGCCTTATAGAAATCGACATACACCTGACAACGGTTTTGAAAGTCGGGCAACTCAAAGTGCTGTTTTGGGAACAGCAGATAGGTGATGGACACACATCGCTCGGTCTCAAGTGGCCAACACGTAATAAAAGAGTGGAAGTCGAATCGCGGAAAAAAGGCCAGATTCGGTCGCAGGTGACTCGAATACCCGCCATGGAGATATTCCTTTGGAAGCCAGGGGAAAGGTCCGAAGAGCGATTTGCCGTCAGGTGTGATCGTCCCGCCCTTAAATTGACTATGATAGCCGCCCTTGGTCAGTTGAAACTCATAGGTGTCCAGTGGTTGATAGGCGCCGAACGACTCCCCGTGAAGCGCTGCCACATGATAGGTATCGACCAGGTTTTCAACCGCGAACTTCCAGTTGCAATCGAGTTCTGAAACAATCGTGTCAGCCACCTGTAATTCTTCAAATCGGTAGGGTGCGTACACTTCAGGAAAGTCACCTAAAAACTCGGTCAAACTGATCGGGTGCGACTCAAAACTGACAAACACGAACCCGGCCCAGGTGTCGATGCGTAACGGCACGAGGCTGAAATCGGAGAACTGAAAATTCTCGATCTCCTTGGTATGCGGGGCACCGACCAAGCGGCCTTTCAGGTTATAGGTCCAGGCGTGATAGGGACAACTGAAACTCTTGGCATTTCCCCGTCCACAAGCGACCTCGGTCCCGCGGTGGCGACACACGTTGTAGAAGGCGTTGAGCTGGCCATGCTCGTCCCGACAGACAAGCAGGGGCTCATCGGCAACCCGAAACGTCAGATAGTCTCCGGGTCGCTCGATCTCCTCCTCTCTACCCACACACAGCCATTCTTTGCGAAAGATTTTTTCTTTCTCCAAGGCGTAGATTTCGGGTGAGGTATAGAAATATCCGGGAAGGTGACGCGCTTGGGGTAAGGGGACTCTGAGAGGCGCATAGTCCGTTGCTGCTGTTGCCATACGTTTTGCCCTCCCTTTTGAAAGAATCCCAGTTCTCCCTCTCGGATCTGACTTGTCTTGCGGGCAGAGTGGCGAAGGCGGTATTTTGCAAATTCTCCGTGTCCCCTCTTCTAGTGCTGCCGCTCTTGAGAAGTCAAGGGACAAGGTCTGATCAAGCGTCGTACGTGATAGACGTGGTATATGAACAGCTTCCGAAGGAGGCAAACATGGACATGAGAGATCGGGAACTCGTAGCTGCTCTTCTCCGAGACAAACTCGCGGAACCGCTGAGCGAAGATGCTCTGGAAGAGCTGACCACGCTGTATGTGCAATTGTCCGCGGGCCTGGACGCACTGGACGCGCTGAACCTCAGCCACATAGAGCCGGCGGTACGTTTTGTCATGTCGGAGGGCGAACGCCATGAAGACTGAAGCGTTGGCCTTTACGAGCATTGCCGAGTTAGCGCCTCTCATCCAAAAGAAAGAAGTCTCACCCGTAGAAGTAGCCCAGGCTTATCTTGACCGGATTGAGCGGCTGAACGACGAATACCTGGCATATCTTACTATCCTCGGCGATGGAGCGCTGGCCGCGGCGCGTAGCGCGGAACAGGAAATTACGCACGGGCAATATCGAGGTCCGCTCCACGGCATTCCCATCGCGCTCAAGGACCTGTTTGCGGTCAAGGGCGTGCGCATGACCTGCGGCTCAAAAATCATGGCCGACCATATCGCGGACAGCGATGCCACGGTTGTTACCCGACTCAGGCAGGCCGGCACGGTTCTGCTGGGGAAACTCAATATGCACGAGTTCGCCTGGGGCGGGACCTCGCTCAACCCGCACTACGGCACCCCCCGCAACCCGTGGGACCACACGCGTCTTCCCGGTGGATCGAGCGGCGGCTCGGCGGTGGCCATGGCGGCCGGACTGGCCATGGGGACGCTCGGGACAGATACGGGTGGTTCGGTCCGTATCCCGGCCTCGCTCAGCGGCATCGTGGGTCTCAAACCGACGTATGGGCGGGTGAGTCGGTTCGGGGTCTATCCGCTGAGCCATTCGTGCGATCATGTCGGCCCTATGGTCAGAACGGTTGCCGATGCTGCCATACTTCTGCACGCCATCGCCGGCCCCGACCCCAACGACCCGACCGCCAGCACGGCGGCGGTGCCGGATTATACGGCGGCCCTGAAGGAGGACATCCGAGGGCTCCGTCTCGGTGTGCCGCAGGAGTATTTTTTTGACGATATTGAGCCGGCAGTCCGGGAGAGCGTGCAGGCCGCCATACAGCATCTGTCTGACTTGGGGGCGACAGTCGAAGCCGTCTCCATCCCCAGCATTCAGCATGTGATTGCCAGCTCGACCGCTATCATTGCGGCGGAGGCGTACGAGATTCATGCCCGGACTGCGCAAACTCGCAGCCAGGACTATGGCGCTGACGTGCGCACCCGGCTGTTGCTCGGCGCTTGCGTGCAGGCCGCGCAATATCTCAAGGCCCAACGCTTCCGGTCGCTGTTACGCCAGGAGATGCTTGACCTGCTCGGCCAGGTCAACGCGTTGGTGACGCCGACAACCGTCCTGGCGGCTAGCAGGATAGACCAGCCGACCGTCACCATAGGCGACAAGGAATTCCCCGTTGCCGCCCATATCGCTCGGGCAACTCGACCGTTCAATATGACCGGCCTGCCCGCCATTTCAGTGCCGTGCGGGTTTACACAAGACGGTCTGCCGGTCGGGCTCCAAATTGTCGGACGGCCATTTGAGGAAGCGACGGTCCTGCGCCTGGCGTATGCCTACGAGCAGAGCACGACCTGGCATACACGGCGTCCGACCTAACCGCTCGGCTTTCTGAGCTCCAGGCCCGCGGGAAATCCCTCGGTCAATTCCGGGATTGGTTCCTCATAATAGGGCATGGACACAATGCGGGGTGTATAGCTCCCGTCGGCGATACAGCGCCGCACGTGCAGGGCGATGTCCTCCATGGTGGCAAACCATACGTCGCCCCGGTTTTGTATCGCCTCTATCATCTTGGCCACTTCGGCGAGGCGGGCCAGCCGCCCGGTCACAAACGGATGCCAGACCGTGACCCACAGGCCGCCGAATTCATAAGCCGCCTCGAACTCCGCCATGAAAATTTCCATGGCTTTGTCCGGCGCGCGGGTGGGCATCAGATACCGAAAGTCCGGACTGTGCGCATATTGCGGCCAGTCGTCCATGGCCCAGTCGGTCGGCAATTCGATGACCTCGCCCTCGGGCGCGCGCATGACGTAGGGCTGGCTGTCAGCCATGAGGCTCGAATCGTACACAAAGCCGGCCTGGGCCAGCAGCCCGGTGGAGTGAGGCGAGTAGTTGTAATACGGCGCCCGGCCGCCTGCCGGTCGTTTGCCGCTGCATCGTTCGATCGCCTCAATGCTGCGCTCCAGCCAGTAGCGCTCGCCCTCGCGGGTCTGGTCCATGGGGTTCTCGTGCAGATAGCCGTGATAGGCCAGTTCGTGGCCGCTGGCGACAATCGGCTCGACCGTGGCCGGATAGCGTTCAACGCACCAGCCCGGTACGAAAAAGGTGCCCTTGATATTATAGTGGTTAAACAGCTTCACGATCCGCGGCACCGCGACCTCGTCGTAGCGTAACCACGACAGGGCGGCCACTCGTTTGTAGGCGTCGGCATGCGACAGGTGCAGGGCGCTGTCCGTATCCATGTCGAACGTGATGGATGCTGCGCAGCGCGCGCCGTCGGGCCACGGAACAGGGTTGTCGAGCATATCGAGCATGATGCGCCTCCTCTACGCGGTCATGAACCACGTCGTTCAGCTTTTTGGTTAAGCCTGGCCCGGTTTTGTTCGGCGGGGCTGGGCCCAATCGGGATCATCGGCCGTCACCAGGTCCGGGATTGAGAAATGGAATTTGCACGTCCGATCCCCACGGGTCTTGACCGTATTCCAGCCAATCCGCCCACCCGGATGATAGGATTCCACCAGACCCCGGTGGACCTCGACATCGTACATATAGCCCAGCTTCAGCCCCCGCTCGCCTTCTTCCGACCAGACCTCGGCCAGCGGGCAATAGGTACACTCGGCCTGCATGACGCCGGGGGAGATACGGGTATCGCCGCGAAAAACGAAAACCGATTCGGCCGGGTCGCGTTCCTGGAGCACCTCGAACCAGGACTGAAAGTCCAGCGGTCGCCCCTGGCTCAGCGCCTGTTCGCGCATGCCTTGGCCGCGCTCGACCCCGAACTGATACAGGGCCTCACGCAGCGCCCGCTCGCCCGAGGCGTCAAACCGATCAATCAGCTCGAAGCCGACATACATCTGCATGACGGCAAACACGGCGAAGGTACTGCGGGTGAGCTGGATGGCCCTGGCCGGCTGGGCAAAAACATCCTCGGGTGGCCCGGCCGTGACCTCTTCGGATTCACCTCGGTAGGTCCAGGTGAGCCGCCAGGGCGTGTTCAGGTCCACTGTCACGGCAGAACACTCGACCCCGGCTGACGCATCATAGCCTTCAGCAATCCCCGCCAGGGTGTTACGCCAATAGGGTTCGAGTATCTCGCCCCCTGGATGGGTGCTGAAGTAATCCGCGCCCGGGACGTGGGGAAAGGTCAGGGTCGCCTGGGCGGCTGAGCCGCTGACCTCGAACGGACCCGTCTCTGCGGCCATGGCGTGCTCGCCCATATCCCAGTGACGGATCAGCGCCAGGGCGTCACGCCCTTCGGCAAAGGTCTCCGGGCGGTCACGAATGCGTTGGCCGCGATAATACCCCGCCCGCCGGAAGCCACGCTCAAGCGCCGCCAGGCCGGCCTCGCCCAAATACTCCCGGACCGCAGACGAGAGGGTGCGTAGAAACATCCAGTGATAATCCAGCATGGTTGTCATCGAGGCGATACGCAGGCTGCGATCGCTGCTGTCTTTACCGGCCATAAGCATCCCTCCTGTGCTACACGGCTCTTGCCGTTGCCTGGGTGATCGTCCTAAGCTGACCTGGAGCGTTCCGGTGCTGACTGGTCAGTATTATCCTGCCAAACGGGAGCGAATGTCAAAAGGAGATTTCAACGATGCCTACCCTGTGTCCCTCACGTTGGACGAGTCTTGCTGTGATACTGGCGGGGCTCGTATCCATTGTACCAACAGCCCTGGCCGAGGAGGTGTCACGGTTCGTCCGCCCCGAACAGGCAACGACATACGTCGACCCGGTCACAAAGACCGAAGTGACCATCTTGATTGATCAACACCTCGGGGGAACGACCGAGCTCACGCTCGGGTACTTGGTCGTGCCGCCTGGGGTGGATGTACCCAACCACATCCATCAGTCAACCGAAACTTTTTATATTCTGTCCGGAGAGATGGAACAAACGAGTGAGGGAAAGGTACAGACGCTCAGCGCCGGTATGGCTTGTCTGGTACCGGCCAACACGACGACGCGGCACACGGTAAAGTCCAAGGACCCGGTGCACGCGTTGGTGATTTGGACGCCTGGCGGAGAAGAGGAACGGATTACGAAGGAGTGGCAAGTAAAAGCTGCGCAATAGGGATATCACCCCGGCACAATCTGAGGACCGTTCCGTATTGAGTATGGATGAAACGTATGGACCAGGCACAAATACAAGAGGCTGCCCAGCTACTCTGGAACGCCTGGCAGGATGGCCGAAAGCTCGAACAATTACCCGATGCGTGTCGGCCGCTGACCATTGAGGATGGGTATGCGGTTCAGGCCAGGCTGGCCAGCAATTCGGGGCAGCCCGTTTCGGGCTGGAAGATTGCCGCTACCAGTCAGGCCGGACAGGCGCATATTGGGGTGGACGGGCCGCTGGCGGGACGGCTCCTGGCAGGGAAGATCAGCCGCAGCCCGGCAACGCTCTCGCTCGGTGCGAATGGGATGCGTGTGGTGGAGCTGGAGTTCGCCTTCCGTCTGGCGCGCGACCTGCCACCGCGCGGTCATGAGTACTCGATGGACGAGGTCCTGGCCAGTGTGGCGAGCCTCCATCCGGCCATTGAGGTCCCCGACTCGCGATTCCTGGATTTCAGCACCGCCGGTCCCGCCCAGCTCATCGCGGACAGTGCCTGCGCCGGGCTGTTCGTCTGGGGAAGCGCGGCCGCGTCTGACTGGAGAACGCTCGACCTTGCCGCCCATCCCGTCTGGCTCAGCCTGAACGGGGCTCGGGCTGGCGAGGGACGCGGTGCCAACGTGCTCGGTGACCCGCGTATTGCCCTCACCTGGCTGGCCAATGAACTCACGGTCCGGGCGGACGGTCTCAAGGCCGGACAGATCGTGACGACGGGCACGTGCATCCAGCCGACTGGTATCGCTCCGGGTGTCCGGGTGCTCGGCGACTTTGGTCCGCTCGGACGTGTCGAGGCGACCTTTACCGACTGAGACGTGGAGGGAACTCGCGTCACGCATCGAGCATGGCGATGGCCTCAATCTCCAAATGATGGTCGGCCCAGGCCACCCGCACGACTTCGACGCAGGTCGTGGAGGGGTAGGGGCTCTGAAAATATTCACCGCCCAAATCCCGCAGCGCGGCCAGCCCCTCTTCCATATACCCGGCCTTGAAGTAGTAGCGGATCGAGACAATGTCATCCATCGTGCCGCCCACGGTCTCGACAATATTCCGGGTGTTTTGCAACGCCTGTCGGAGCTGAGCATGCATATCGGTGGCAACCGTTTTTCCGTCGGGCGTGGTCGGCGTCTGGCCCGAGATAAACAGCCAGTTGCCCTTTTTGACGGCTTGTTCCCAGCCCGATTTTTCGGGCGGGACCGTGGGTAAACCGGGAGAGTGGTAGATATTGAAGTAGTCTTCCGGCTTCCAGACATTGTCGGGATTGATCGCTTCTTTTTTCATGCGTACCCCTCCTTCTTTTGCTCTACTTAAGAGCTGTGTGCCCGCGACGCCATTTTTCTCATAGCCCGTACAGTTTGGCGACGTTGTCTGCCAAAATCTTTCTCTGAGCGCTTTCGGGTAGAGAACCGAGATGCTTCCTGGCTTCCTCCACCGGGTGCGTATACCCCTCTGCATGCGGGATATCTGACCCCCAAAAGAATTTATCTGCTCCCAAGATTTCCGTTGTGGCAGCCAGTGTCCGTTCTTCCGGATCCACGGACACCCAAACCTGGCGTTGAAAATATTCGTTCGCCGTCCGTTTCATTCCAGACAGCCGTCCGAGATATTGATAGCGGTGATCAATCCCGTCCAACCACTCCACCAGCCAGCCACTCTGCGACTCGACGAGCACGACTTTGAGTTGTGGGAATCGCTCCAATACACCATCGTAGAGCAGACTGTTGAATGCCAAGCGGGTATCCATCCGACTCATATAGGAAAAATACATGACTTCGGAGGTTGCCCCGTCGCGATACCAGTCACTACCCATATAATCCTTAAAAACCACGATATGGATTCCTACCGGCAGGTCGAGCTCCTGGAGTTCAGTCCAGAAAGGATCATAGATGGGGTGCCCAAAACTGCGTCCTTGGTGTGGGCGGGAACCGATGAACACGCCTTTCATTCCCAGCTTGGCGACACGCCGCAACTCTTCTACCGCTGAGTCCACATCTCGTAATGAGATGTGAGCAATGGGGACAAAGCGATCGATGTAGGGAGAACACGTCTCCCACAGCCAGGTGTTGTAGGCCCGGCAGTGTGCGGCAGCCAGCTCCGGGTCTTCGATGTCCCCTTCCCACAGCAGTCCCCAGGTCGGATAGATGAACTGCATGTCAATACCTTCGGCATCCATCCACTTGATTCGCTCCCCCGCATCGTACGCCGCCGGAATTCCATCATAGTACGTAAAGTCGGGATCCAGGATGCGTTCGGTTTGCCCGAAGGCCATGGTGAGCGGAACGACATCACGAAACCACTCCGGTGGAAACAACGCAGAAACTTTTCCCTCGACAACCACCTGCCCCCGCCCCGCTTCCTTCCCCAGCATGACGTGATACGCACGGTCACGATACTTCGGTTCGATGTACCGGAGCCATAAATCCAGCGGCTCGGCAAAATGTGCATCCGCATCAATAATACGCGACATGGCCAGCCCTCCCTTAGATTGTGAGACGAACGCTCTACAAAGCAAACGGACAGATTCTCTCCAGGCCCTCTAGTGCCGGCCTAGCACCAGCCCCGACAAGAAACAAGATAAAATTGTCTACGTGTCTCTCTCCGGCGAAGTCGTGGCCAGCGTTGCCTTACTCGCCTCTCATGGTTTATCTACGCATGAGATCGAGTCAACGAGGAACACGCCAATGAAAACGGAACCGATCAAGAATCCGAGTTCTCTATTGGACGTCGAGCGTCTGGTCTACCACGCCGAGCGACCGGGATTTCAGATCGCCGAACTGCAACTCAGCCCAAGCCAGAAAGTCCCCTGGCACTTCCATACCGAGGTCCAGGATACCTTCTACGTTCTCCACGGCCGCCTGCGTATCTTTATGCAAGACCCCAAAGAAAACATCTACCTGGCACCCGGTGAGACATACGCAGTGGGGCCACGCCGTCCTCACCTTGTGACGAACGCTGGGGAGGAGTCAGTCGTGTTCCTGGTTTTGCAGGCCGGCGAATACGATTTTATACCTCTGACCTGACGCCTAGCTCGGCTCGACCCCGGCAAGGGCGGGCATCACATGGTTTGCCAACTCGTCTAAGCGGCGTATCCGTCCCCCAGACAGGAGAGCAAACGTAATCCGGTCAATATCAAGCCGGGCCAACTCGTGCAGTCGATCGATACACGTGCGCCTATTACCCGCAATAGCGACGGACTGCACAAACTCATCACTCACGATTTCTTTGTGACCGGCTCGTAAGGACAAGTGCTCAACCAACTGGTAGTGCTGCGCCGCGCGCTCGAACTCCGGCCGAAAACGCTCCCAGGTCGGGGGAAGGTGTTTCCAGGTAGAGAAGGTTGCCGCCTGACTGGTGGCCCAGGCGCGGACATCATTGAGAGCCAGGTTTTCGTTCTCGTTGATACTCATCGTCACAAACAGGTCGATGGTGAGCTCGCTCCGCTTTCGGCCCGCCTTCTCCAAACCTTCATACAGAGAGTTGAGCTGCCAGTTGCAAAAGGCCGGCTCGGCGGCCCCCATGAGGATGAGCCCGTCGCAGGTTTCACCGCACAAGCGGAGCATGCGCGGTTGGGCCGCTGCAAGGTAGATCGGGATCTGACGGCGAGCAGTCGCGAGTTGAACGCGCGTACCGTACAGGGCGACCTCCTCGCCGGTAAACATCTGGCGGAACGCACTTATCCCGGCGCGGACCTCGTTCACAGCAGACGGTTTATAGCCAGCCCCCTGCACGGCCGACCAACCCACGCCCAGCCCCAACAGGGCGCGCTCCTCTGAAAGCTCGTCCAGCGCGGTTATCGCGTTGGCAGTGACCGTTGGGTGCCGGGTGATCACATTCGTCACCGCCGGACCGATGGCGATCCTTTCGGTAGCCAAAGCGGCAAGAGACATGCCCGTATAGACATCCTTCAGACCGAGCTGAAAATCAATGAACCACAAGGTCTCAAACCCCCTCGCCTCAATTGCTTTGGCTACCTCCCCGACCTTGACGAGCGGCTCGCGGGGACTGATGCCCATAGAGATGCCGAAGCGATTCATCGTGAAGAATGGAGACCAAGATAAGTGATCAATACGTTATTGCCACTCGGGTGATCGATGAGCATGTGAGAGCGTTCCTCTGCTCGATCCCTAGCACCATTACTCTTTAGCTCGCAATAACTCTTGAATCCGGCGTTCTCTTCATGAAAGAGAGTGGGAAGAAAGAGAGGTGCGGTATGGAACAGACCTGGATCGAGAAACTCGCTATCCAAGAATTATGTGCTCGCTATGCCCATGCGATAGACAACCTGGAGCCTGAAGCCTGGGTGCAGTGCTTCACCCCCGACGGAGGTTTTCAGGTCGCAACCTGGGTGGTCCGCGGTCACGCGGCCCTGCGCGAATATGCCCGCGTGCACGTGCGGGAAATTCGCTGTCGGCATATGACCAGTAATTTGCTGTATGAGGTCAACGGGAACGAAGCGACCGGACAGGTTAGCGTCCTGGCCGCGCTGGCGACCCCAGGGGGGTATAAGATCTTTGGCCAGGGGCGCTACGTGGACCGTTTGGTGAAACAGGACGGACAGTGGCGCATTGCGCACCGACATGTGGACGTTGACCCCCTCGCTGCGGACCCGGACAAGATCATAATGTGTGCCGACCCCGAGGTGGCGGCGCTGACCCAACCCTTGATTGATACGGCCCAGCGGCTCGCCGAACAGGTCGAAGGCTAGAGCGTTTCACGGTAAGTTGTAGCCGTACCGGTACGCTCTCGTCATGCCGGACTTGATCCGCCAGCAGCCTTGTAGGTCGGGTTAGCCGCAGGCGTAAGCCGACAGCTCGTCCTTGTCGGATTACGCTACGCTAATCCGACCTACTTACTGAGCCCAGGCGAAGGGCGCTCAGCACAAACGGCCTCCCGTTAGTTGCGGATAAACCGTCTCGTCACAACGAGTTCTTGTAGATCGCGCCGGCCTTCATCACCAGCTGCGGCCCGCCAGCCTCGGGCTGTAAGACCCCGAGGTCTTCAAGCGGGCTGCCATCAAACACAACCAAGTCGGCGTACGCTCCCGGAGCAACCGTTCCAAGTTTTCCCGACTGGTTCAGAATTTCGGCGTTGATCGTCGTTGCTGAGCGCAGGATGTCGATGGGGTTGAGGACCTCTCGTCGAATCAGGAACTCTCGGCACTGCTGGGCGTGTAGGGGCCCCAGCAGATCGGTTCCGTAGCCCAGCTTTATCCCGGCCGCCCGACACCGCTCAAGCGAGGTCAGCCCCGCGGTCTGAATTTCTTTCAGCTTGACGATATTGCCCTCGGGCAGGCCCAACTCCTTGCCCAGCTCTCCGAGGGTTTCATACGTCACCAGGGTGGGGACGACATAGGCTCCGTGCTGGGCGACCAGTTCGGCGGTTGGTTGGTCGATCAGGTTGGCGTGCTCGATTGAGCGCACCCCCAGCTTGACGACGCGGGCAACGGCTTCCGCGGTGTAGGCGTGGGCCATGACATAGGTGCGCCGCGAGGCTGCCTCCTCGACCGCGGCGCGGATTTCCTCGTCCGAGTATTGCAGCATCCACACCGGGTCGGTCGGTGAGGAGAGGCCGCCCGTAGCCATGATTTTGATCTGATGTGCCCCTTTGCGCAGCTCTTCCCGGGCCGCCCGACGGACCGCGTCCACCCCGTCGGCGACCTGTGACAGACAGCCCTGAAACCCGCAGGCGCACGGCTCAAAATGTTTGACCGGCCGCGTATCGCCATGCCCGCCGGTCTGGCTCAAGGCCCGGCCCGAGAAAAACAGACGGGGCCCCTTGATCAAGCCCTGCTCAACCGCGGCGGCCAGGCCAAAGTCGGCTCCGGCCGCATCTCGCACGCTGGTAAAGCCACGCTGGAGAGCGTCTTCCAGCAGCGTGCGGGCGTGTTGGCTCAAAAGCGACATGGGCCAATCGTCCAGGCTGGCGAGATTGACATGGGCGGCATAGGCGTGAAAGTGGGCGTCGATCAGACCGGGCATGAGAAAACGCCCACCCAGACGGATTTCCTGGGCGCCGACGGTCTTGAGCGGCCGCTCGGCAACCTCCTTGATTTCACCGTCTTCGATCAGGACGTCCGCCCCGTCGAGCAACTCGGGACTATGGCCGTCGAAGATGACGCCGTCGCGTAAGACTATCGTGCCCATGGCTGCCTCCCGCTAGCCGCTCTGACGGGTCGCCTCAAACAGCGCTCCGTACAGGGCAAAATCGTAATTGTCTTGAATAGCGAAAGCCGTTCGGATCTCCTCAGGCGCGCTATCATACAAATGCTGCACCATGGCGACTCGTGCCGGCGGAGTCGCCATCCGTGCCGTCCAGGCCTGGAAGTCCAGCGGCAGACGCCAGGTGGAAACGACACGTGACTGAAACCCGCTGCGTTCAAACATGGCCTGCCACTGGGCAAGCGTGTGGTCCCGGACGTGCGAGGCGTCACGCAGGAGTTCAAACGTTTGTAAGAAGGTGTCGTACGCCGGCTCTTCAGGCGACACAATATCGCTCAGGATAAACCGCCCGCCGGGCTTCAGCACGCGCTGGCATTCCTGGAGCGCCGTCAGGGGGTTCGGCCAGTGATGGGCGCTATAGCGGGAGACCACCAAGTCAAAGCTGTTATCGGCGAACGGAATCTGTTCGACATCACCCTGACGTGTTTCGATATGGGAGAAGCCACGTTCGGCGGCCAACTGCTCGACCTGTTCCAGCATATGCGGAGTGAGGTCAAGGGCGACGACCCGGCGGCTATGCGGAGCGATGGCCACCGAGGTATGGCCCGCTCCACAGCCCGCATCCAGGGCGTACGGCGGTTCCTGCTGTCGCACCAGCTCGGCAATCCGGGCCAAATCCTCGCCCGTGGCATGGACCTGGCTGGTTTTATACTGCGCAGCTGCCCGACCAAACTGATCGTGTATGGATTGCTTGATGTCGCTCACTGTTTTTCTCCGTTCGACTGGACTGATCCCCTCACGACACAAACTCAGGCATCACCTCATGCACAAACAGTTCATGAGACTCTGGGGAGACCGGGATAACGATCGTGTAGGTAAGACCCATCTCCTCAATACGAGTGTGGATATCCCGTTTGACTCTGTCTGGTGTACCCATCAAGGTCAGGGGCGACCGCAGCGCAGCGTCGGCATCGGGGAAGCCGAGAAAAGCCGCGGTTTGGGCGAGTGCCGCGTCTGCGGAGTCTCGGGTCAGGTGGAGTACCATTAAAGAACCCAACTCTATCTCCTGTGGGTCACGCCCGCATTCTTCCATATAGCCGTGCAGCATGCCAATCCGTTTTTTCAAATAGGGCGTGTTGAACTTCAAGGTCATAGCCGGATCGTTCGGATAATCCTTGCCATTAAAGACCGGTGGGTTGATATTCAGAATATCCGCTTCTGCGGCGGCGATCTTGAGCAGACCGCTGCCCGAGCCACCCAGCATCAGCGGCGGATGAGGTTTCTGGACGGGCCGGGGATTGTTGTAGGCGTTATGAATCGAGAAATGTTTGCCCTGAAAGCGCGGTTCTTCCTGGGTCCACATCGCCTTCACCACCTGAACGGCTTCCGCGAGTTGATCCAATCGCTCCCGATTCGAGAGATAGGGATAGCCATGAGCGTGGTATTCATCCGGCTTCCAGCCCGCGCCTAACCCGAGCGTTAGACGGCCGTTGCTGACGTTGTCGAGGGTAGACGCAATTTTGGCCAACATCGGCGGCGAGCGAAACGAAACGGACGTCACGCATGGCGCGAGACGGATACGCTCGGTCACCGCGGCAATAGCCGTTAGCGTCGTATAGCACTCAAACATAGGTGTTTGAGGTTCTCCGAGCGGAGTAAAGAAGTGATCGATCATCGATACTGAGTAAAAGCCGTCGCTTTCCGCCTGTAAGGCTGCCTGCTTGGCAGCGGCAAAGTCGTCCGCAGGTAGAAGTAATCCAAACTTGGGGTCGTGCATGCATAGCTCCTTCCAATATTACCCGGCAGTTTTTGAGTGGCAGGGATTACATTATGCCCCGCATAATGTACTGGACGCGACCCCGACGATAAATACCAACGGGGGGCCGTCGGGTTATCAGAGTGGGGAACGATAATAGACGGCCCGATGACTTGTGGTACGAGAACGTATGCTCCGGTTCCGGTATACGAAACCGCTAGAGCAAAATTCACATTAGTGTAGCGTCCACCGGCCTCCGCGCGTTTCCCGATAAGTCGGGTGCGCCCTGCGCACCGGGGAAAGGTGGTGCATGGGATGCACCCTACAGAACTCTGGAAAGCACCTCGCTACACCACGGTGGAAACTGCTCTAGCTGGCAAGTTTCTCGGTCAGTTGACGGGACTCCTCCTCGAACACGAAGCCCTCGTAGCCCTGAGAGGCGACCTCGGAGAGGCGCCGGAAGTAGTCGGGACCGCCCAGGTACACGCAGAACTGGCGGTGTTTGCCTGGGATGTTAGCCCCTGTGTACCACGAGTCGGTGAGGGGATAGAGCGTCTCGTTGGCGATCGCGGCGACCTCCCGGTCCCAGCGCTGCTCAGCGTCGGGGGTCGGCTCGATGGCGCCCAGACCGTGTTTACGCAGGTAGCGCACGCAGTCGCCGATCCAGGCCGACTCGAGCTCGGCGCCGAGCGGCATATTGAAGAGCACCGAGGGCGACCCAGGGCCGTGGATCATAAACAGGTTGGGAAAATCGGCTACCGTCATGCCGAGGTAAGAGTCGAAGCGCGTGCGCCATTTCTCCTCAAGGCTGACGCCGTCGCGTCCCCTCGGGTTGAGGCGCACCAGCGCGCCGGTGATGGCGTCGAAGCCCGTCGCCAGCACGAGCATGTCGAGCAGGTGTTCGCTGTTGGCGGTGCGTATGCCTTCGGGCGTGATCTCCTGAATCGGGTCTTGGCGCAGGTCGACCAGAGCGACGTTGTCTCGGTTAAAGGTTTCGTAGTAGCCGTCGTCGAGGAGCTGGCGCTTGGTGCCCAGGTAGTAGTCGGGCATCAATTTCTCGGCGGTCGCGGAGTCGCGTACGATCTGGCGGATCTTGCCGCGCACGAAGTCGGCCAGCGTGCGGTTGGCCTCCTTGTTGGTCAGGATGTCGGCATAGCTGCCAAAGAGGATATGGAAGCCACCCTGCTGCCAGAGCTCTTCGTAGAGCGCCTGGCGCTGCTCGGGCGTATCTTCGAAGGCCGATCGCTCGGAGACCTCGAACGGCGCGCCCAGGGGTGAGGCGGTCATCTTCGCTCGGATTGCAGCCCAGTTCTCGCGGGCCTGCCGCACCACCTCGGGGTCCATAGGACGGTTGCGGACCGGGATGCTGTACTGCGGTGTGCGCTGAAACACCGTCAGGTGTGCCGCCTCGCGGGCGATCTCGGGAATCGCCTGCACCCCCGAGGAGCCGGTCCCGATCACGCCGACGCGCTTCCCCGCAAAGGAGACGGGCTCATGCGGCCAGCGGCCGGTGTGGTAACACTCGCCGGTAAAGGTGTCGAGCCCAGGGATGTCTGGCATATGCGTCGCCGAGAGGGTGCCGACCGCGCAGATCAGAAACTGGGCCGAGACGCGCTCGCCGGCGCTGGTTTCGAGCATCCAGCGCTGCGCCTCTTCGTCGTAGCAGGCGTTGCGCATCCAGGTTTCGAACTGGATGTCGCGGCGCAGGTCGAATCGGTCGGCGACGTACTCCAAATAGGCCTGCACCGTGGGCTGAGCGGGCTGGGTCTCGGGCCAGTCCCACTCCCGCACGAGCTCCTCTGAAAACGTGTAGCAGTAGAAGGGGCTGCCCGGAAAATCGACCCGTGCACCGGGATAGCGGTTCCACCACCAGGTGCCGCCCACGCCGGCAGCGCCGTCGTAGACGCGCACCGAAAGGCCCATCCCGCGCAGATGGTGCAGGGCGTACAGGCCGCCAAAGCCCGCCCCGATGACCACCACGTCATAGTGCTCGACCGCTCCGTTGCCTTGCGGCTGGTGTTGATCCATGTGTGCCATGATGTTCCCTCCTGGGGAGAACGGCCCCACGGATTGGTCACACAGTTTGACCCGTGGGACAGGTAAAGACCTGTGGGGCCGGGTTAGACGCCAAAGAGCTTCTGTGTGTTATCGCGCATCACCGCACGCACCACCTCAGGTGGCAAGCCTTCCAGCCCTTCCACATAATCAATCGGCTCAGCACATCCCTCAGGATGCGGCCAGTCGGAACCGGCCAACACGTTTTCTGGCCCGAGGACCTCGACCAGCGCCGGAATGTCCTCTTCCGGAAAGGGAGAGACTTTAATGTGTCGCTTGAAAATTTCGCTGGGTCGGTCCGGAGCATGTCCGAATGTCCAATCTCGTGGACCCGACAACCGCGCCGCGTGGTCCATGGCCTTGAGTAAGGGTGCAATCCACGTGGCCCCGTTCTCAATGCTTACGACCTGCAGACCCGGAAATCGACCAAACAGATTGTGGAACACGAGCGCGCTCAGGGTGTCAGCCGTCGCGCGTTCCGTCGAAGCGATCACCCGTTGGAACGGACTGAGCCGGTGGCTCGGAGGGGAGGGGTTCTCACTCCATTGTGAAGAGTATATTTCGGTCAGGCCGTCATTGCCCAGGTGAAACACAACCGGAATGCCGGCTTCCTGACAGCGCGCCCAGAACGGATCATACAGCGGATCTGCCGGCGAGTGCCCATTGACCGGACCTGGCGTTAAGTTCACACTTCGCGCGCCTAAGGCGAGGACCCGTTCGAGTTCGGCGACTGCGAGGTCAATATCCACGAGCGACAAGACGGGAATACCATAGAGACGGCCATCCTTCCCAAAGCTCCAGTCCTCCTCGAGCCAACGGTTAAACGCACGCAAATTGGCGAACAAGGCTTGTGGCTCGTGGCGGAGCTCATGCGCGATGCCGACACCCAGCGTCGGAAGCATCAGGGCTGCCTCGATCCCTTGTTCATTCATCTTTTGCAACCGCACGTTGTAGTCTGTTGATTCGGGAAATGTTGGCGCTGAGACAGTCTCGCCCGAGACCAGGCCATCGCCCTCGCCTGAGTGGTTCTTGAGAAATTCCTGCAGTGCGCCAGGCCCGCCCGTGTGGTCACCAGGAATGACGCTAAAAAATCGCATACGTTCATCGCCGATATACACCCGTCCAAACTTGCCCTCGCCTCTGCGGATATTGACCGCACGGTTGGCATAGGCTGATTCCATATGACGCGTGAAGCAATCATCTGGCTCATAGTAATGGTGGTCGGCATCAATCATTAAAAAATCCAGCGGGGCCGCTGGTTGTACCTGGTCCAGTCCCATCGCCATCGTTGCCTCCTTCTGAATTATCTGCTCATATGGCAACTCACCTTCTAGTACCTGCCCACCGTATTGTAAAGTCATCCCACGATTTGATATCGCAACCCCGAATTGATAAGCGATAAAGTCGAAAGGAGGGAGACATGGATCTTGGTTTAAAAGATCGCGTAGCGGTCATTACTGGAGCGAGCTACGGTCTGGGCGAGGCTATGGCCCAGCGCCTGGTCAAAGAGGGAGCCCACGTCGTGATTTGCGCACGCGGTGAGGAGCAATTAGCTCGCACCGCCCAAGCTTTAGGTCCGCAGGCCCTGGCAGTCCAGGCTGATGTCAGTAAAGCCGCAGACATCCAGACCCTTTTTGACACAACGGTACAGCAGTTCGGCAAGCTTGATATCCTGGTCAATAATGCTGGCTGGTACCATCTGAGTCAGGGGCTGGGTCTGTCAGATGAGGAGTGGCAGGATAATCTTGATATCAATCTGTTCAGCGTGATTCGCTGCTCCCGGCTTGCCGTTCCCCTGATGCAAAAACAAAAATGGGGCCGGATTGTCAATAATGCGTCGATCTTCGGCAAACAGCCCAACGCCGGATTGATCGACTACAACGCCACGAAAGCGGCCATCATCAGTCTGAGCAAAACCTTGGCCGACGAACTGGCCAAGGATAACATCCTGGTGAACGCCGTCTGCCCAGGGCCGACGCGGACTCCACTGTGGGGTGGTCTGTCAAAGACGTTGAATCCCGACGACCCGGACGGCATGATCAACGACTTTGCCACCGCCCATATTCCGCTCGGACGGTTTGGCCGACCCGAAGAGATTGCCGACCTGGTCGCCTTTCTGTGCTCAGAACGAGCCAGTTTTATCACGGGGGCGGCGTATGACATCGACGGTGGAATGGTAAAGAATATGGGCTAGCAGACGGACACCGGCAATTTCCCTCGCCATCATTCTCGTGTAGACGGGAATCCAGGGTCATGTTGAGGAGTTGTTGCTGTACCACACCGAGGAAAAAATAGGCGACAACCCGGATGAGAGCTCCATGGCGATTGAAGTAGAGGGCACAATCGAGACGCATTACCGGAACTGCTACCTGTGTGAAGCCGTGTGCGGGCTGGAGATCAAAACCGCAGATGGCCACGTGATTTCGGTCCGCGGCGACAAGGACGACCCGTTGAGCCAAGGCTATATCTGCCCGAAGGGCGTTGCCATTGAGGAGATGTACAAAGATCCGGACCGGCTGCAACAACCGGTCAAGCGGAGCGGATCGGGTTGGCAGGAGATCGGCTGGGACGAAGCCTTGGACTTTGCTGCTGACGGCCTGGTCGATGTACAGCGCCGATCCGGCGACGACGCTGTTGCCGATTTTATCGGGAACGCGTATGGGACCATCTACGGCATCGTGACGCACATCGGCTACCTCCGCAGCGCCTTGAAGTCTCGAAACAGCGCATCACTCGCGTCGATTGATCATATCTCCCATCTGATAACGAGTGCGCTGATGTACGGACATCAATTTTTGTTGACCGTCCCGGACCTCGACCGATCCGAGTATGTCGTCATGGCGGGCGCAAATCCGTTGGCGTCTAACGGCAGCCTTATGACCGCACCCGGCGTGCGCGACCGGCTAAAGGCTTTGAAGGCCCGCGGCGGAAAACTGGTGATCATCGATCCCCGCCGGACCGAAACCGCCAAGCTTGCAGACTCACACCTCTTCATTAAACCCGGGACCGACGCTGCGTTTGCCGCGGCTATCCTCAACACACTGTTCGAGGAAGGATTGGCAAATCCACGCTCACTATCTGGGTACCTGAACGGACTTGATGAGGTGGCGGTCGCGCTCATAGCGTTCACCCCAGAACGCGCCGAAGCAGTCACGGGTGTCGAGGCGAACAGCATTCGTCAGCTGGCAAGAGAGTTCGCCGCGGCCGACCGGGCGGTATGGTACGGGCGTATCGGCACCTGTGCCCAGCAGTATGGGGCCGTCACACAGTGGCTGTTCAGCCTGATCAATATTGCGACCGGGAATCTGGATCGACCGGGCGGCTTTATGTGGAACACGCCTGCCGTCGATATCGCCGCCGACCCGAACTCCGACCCTGGACGCTACGCTGAGTGGCGTACCCGGGTACGGGGATTGCCCTCGTTCGGCGGCGAGGTGCCGGCGGCGACATTCGCTGAAGAAATGCTGACAGCAGGGACAGGACAGATTCGCGCATTCGTGTGCATTGCGTCCAATCCAGTATTGTCGTTTCCCAATGGACACCAGCTCGACGCAGCCTTGGCATCGCTGGATTTCATGGTTGCCTTAGAGCCGTTCATTACCGCGACCTCGCGCCATGCGAACGTCATCCTGCCTGCAGCCCACCACTTGCAATGCGACCACTACGAGCTGATTTTCCACAGTTTCTCCGTGCGGAATATGGCTAAGTACATGCAACCGACATTGCCAATAACGGACGGAGGCAAGCACGACTGGGAAATACTGGTGGCCTTGGGTGAACGTATTGCCGAACGTAAGGGGCTGCCGGTCGAGCCGACGATCAGTCCGGGCGCGATGATTGATCTCGCCTTGCAGAACGGGCACTACGGTAAAGCGTCGGACCACCCAGCGGCATTGACCCTCGACAAGCTGAAGGACCACCCACATGGCATCGATCTGGGTCCATTACAATCGCGTCTCCCAGACTGCCTGCAAACTTCTGACAAACGGATTCACTGCGCACCGCCCGAACTGATGGCGGATCTTCGCCGGCTAGAAACCGAGCTGCTCGCGGCACGCTCGTCCGAAGAACTCTTACTCATTGGCCGGCGCCATGTTCGCAGCAAAAACTCACAAACCCAGAACTGCCAGCGCCTCATGAGGGGGCGCAACCTATGTGAGTTGTTCATGCATCCGGACGATCTGACCAAACGCCAGCTGCAGAACGGGCAAATGGTTCGCGTGGCGTCACAGACCGGTGCGGTCAGCCTGCCGGTCGCTGCGACCGAGGACATCATGCCCGGTGTTGTCAGTATTCCGCACGGGTTTGACCATGGGCGCCAGGGTGTCCGGCAGAGTATTGCCTCCGAACACGCGGGGGTCAGTGCCAATGATCTCACCGACGCTCAGCGGGTCGATCCCGTTACCGGCATGGCGGTATATAACGGTGTCCCGGTCACGGTCGAGGGGTTATACCAGGCGGAAAAAGTCAGGTGAGACTCACCCCTGCCAGCGCTCCTCCTAAAAATACAAATTCGCCGGCAACTTCGTCCCGTTGACCAGATAATCCCCGATCGCACGTGCCTTGAACGCCGCAGGATTATGCGACGAGAGGGTCACGATGTTGCGCCAGTGTTCGTCGAGTCCGGTTGTCCGCAAAGTCGAAGACGCGCCACCGAGTTCGTACATCAGACTCGCCACGCGCGGCGCGATTTCGTCGATAAAGACTTTGGCTTGCGCCGAGAGTAAGGAGGCGCGATGGGCGAGTTCGAAATCGATCTGGCCCTGGTTGGCGGAATCGAGCGCCAGCCCTTGCGCCTCCGCGGCAGCGAGAACAGTCGCCTCAGCCGCGAGCGTCGAGCTCGACAAGCGCCCGATCATTTCCTGGAATTGCGGATCTGCGGCGGCAGTATCGGCACTCGCGTGGGTAAACGTCCGTTTCCGCGTGCGCACCAGGCGAATCGCGTCGGCGACGACGTTCCGCATATTACCGACCACGATCGCGGTCAAGATAAGCTGCAAAAACTGACCGCCTATGTAGGTATTTGTCGGCAAGGGCGTTTCGTCGACCGCGGTGTGCGCTGACTTCGTTTGTCGCAATATTTCTTCTTGCGCGACCGCGACATTTTCGAATCGGCCGGTCCCGCTGCCCGTAAAGCGTTGGCCGACGCCGTCCCAATCGTCCTCGAACGTCACCCCCGCGCGACCGCATGGCACGACGACATTGACGATTTTGCCTTCCGGTGTTGATGCCGCCACCAGGACCCAATCAGAAAACAAGCTGCCGGTACAAAAGTATTTGGTGCCGTTCAGCCTGTAGCCATTGTCCACCGGCTCAAGGCGAGTCTGCATCGCAAAGCTGCCGGCTTTTTCTTTGGTGCCAACCTCGGTAAATGCGTTGCCGAATATCTTGCCGGCCACAACGCGTGACAACCAACGTTGCCGTACGGTTTCGTCTGGTGTGCGCAGACGCTCCTCGGTAAACCAGAAATGCACGCGCAAGATCTGGGCAACATCGGAATCCGCAGCCGCGAGATCCATTAACATGGCGAAATATTCTCGTACCGTACAACCGCCGCCGCCCTGGTCGACCGGGACTCTGAGCGCGCCAAGGCGTGAATCGCGCACCAGATCGATCGCGGGAAAAGGGTTCTTTCCGGCCGCTTTACTCGCCGCCGCACTCTCCCCAATTGCGGCTAACAGGGCTTCCATTTCCGGCGTGCCGTAACGCACCGGTGCGATGGCGGCCGCGTCAAACTCGACGTTTTTATCGTGAGCAGGCATGGACGTTTACTCCTCGGCAACAGTTACGCGTGCAGAATGAATTGTACCACTTTCGATTCCTTCGCCGGTGTTTACTTGGCGACGACAATACCGTCATCGATGAGCTGGCGCACATGGTCCTCATCGCCGTACAGCTCGTTCAAGACGGTGACGGTGTCTTGGCCGACCTGCGGCGGTGGCCGGTCGCCGCAGCGATCACGTCCAGTCACATTGATCGGTTGGCGAATTTGCCGCACGGTGCCTTCTGTCGGATGCTCATATTCTTCGAACAACCCAACGGCACGCAAGTGCGCGTCGTCCATTAACGTGTCCAGCTGCTGGACTTCAGCGTAAGGAATGTCCAATGCATTGAAGAGAGCGACCCATTCGGTATTCGTGCGTTGCGGCATGATCTCTTCGAGCATGATTTTGTACAGGGTCGAGATGTTGGCCGCGACGGTGTGCTGGTCGTCCAGCATGCCGCTATCGAGCAAATCGTGGCGGCCCACCGCCTCGCACACCTTGCGCCAGTTCTCGACCTTGTAGACGCCGTGCACCATGAAGCCGTCTTTCGTTCGACACGGACGTCTTGATGGGTTCAGCACGCGGTTGTAACCCAGTGGCCCTTCCGCGGGAACGAAGCCTTTGCCGTTCAGGTGTTGATTCATGAGCGCGCTCACAACCAACTCGTACATCGGTACTTCGATGCAGACTCCTTCGCCGTGCAGTTGACGACTGAGCAGCCCTGCGAGGAGGGCTTGTCCGAGCGCTTGTCCAGTCATGGTGTCGCACATCACCATGGGGACCAGTTCGGGTTGTCCTGTCTGCAGGCTATTGACAGCAGCGATGCCCGAGTACGCTTGGATGATGTCGTCGAACGCCGGGTAATCCTTATACGGACCATTCTGTCCGAAGCCGCCGGAGAAGCAGTAGACGATGTCGGGATTGATTTTGCGCACCGCCGCGTAGTCGAAGCCTAAGCGGCGAACAGCGGGTGGACGCATGTTGTGGAGGAACGCGTCCGCCGTCTTCAGTAAGTCGCGCAGCAGCTCCCGGCCTTCCTCCCGCTTGAGGTCGATGGCCACGCTGCGTTTGTTGCGATTGCAAGCCATCCATTGGGCGCTCATGCCCTGGTTGCGGCTTACTCCGAGGGCGCGGTACACATCGCCGCTTGGCGGCTCGATTTTGATGACTTCCGCGCCGTAGTCACCCAACATCTGGGAAGCTAGGGGGCCAAGGGCAATATGGCCCATTTCGACCACGCGAAGGCCGGATAACATTTCGTACATCTGACGTTCCTTATTGCGTGCGCCCGTGCGTGCGCTCTTCAGTGATGGTGGACTCATCCAGACAACGACAACTATTGGAGAGAAACTGGGTCAGTTGGCGGCAAAAGTCAAGCAAGACTCTCCCCTTTAGTTCATATGCCATCACCTGCTGTGAGGGGCGTCCTCCCGCTGCCTCCTCTCATATTCAATTGAGTGGCTAACGCGATTTCGCCCCCAATGCGTGCTATGCACGGCTCATACTGAGCCGACGTAAAGGAGAGGCCCATGCTGAAGACCGGTCAGGAGCATTTGGAGTCCCTTCAGGATGGACGGGTGGTCTATATTGGCAGCGAACGAGTCGAGGATGTCACCACCCATTCGGCGTTCCGCAACGCTGCCCGCACGGTGGCTGCCATTTACGATATGAAGGCGGACCCGGCAAATCGCGAGACGCTGACCTTCGAAGAGGACGGCAGCCGGCACTCGATTTACTATTTGCGGGCCAAGACGCGCGACGACCTGCAACGCCGGATGGTCGGGCACCGAAAAATCGCGGACCTGACATACGGCATGTTCGGTCGTTCGCCCGACCACGTAGCCAGCTTTGTAACCGGTATGGCCATGAAGCCGGATGAACTCAAGCCGCCGTGCGGCAATCCGGACAATCTGCTCGCCTATTATCGCTACGTGCGCGATAACGATATCTACACTGTCTACGCCGTGCTGCCTCCCCAGGCCGCCCGAGACCCGGAGTTCTATCAGCGCCAGAATCTGCCGGTCCCCACCCTCCGTGTCGTCCGTGAGGAAGACGACGGCGTAATTATTTCCGGCATGAAGATGCTGGCGACGGGCGCGGTGTTCGCCAATGATATCTGGATCGGGAATGTCATCCCCCTGTCGCCTGACCAGAAAAAAGAGGCGATTACGTGCGCCGTGCCGTGCAACGCCCCAGGGCTGAGTCTGTGGTCGCGTAAATCCATGGAAGCGGCATGCCGTTCGGAGTTTGATTCACCACTGGCCTATCGATACGACGAAACCGACAGCATGGTCATGTGCGACCAGGTGAAGGTGCCCTGGGAGAAGGTTTTTGTTCACAACGATGCGGTGCTATCGCGGGACATCTATCTCAAGACCCCGAGCCACTGCTTTGGCAATCACCAGTCCAACGTGCGGTACTGGTCGAAGATGCGCCTGCTGCTCGGCCTGTGTAGCAAGATTGCCCACACAACCGGCGCAGCTCAAATTCCGACCGTGCAAGAGACGCTTGGCAAAATGGCTTCGGTCGAGGGTGCCATTGCCGGCATGGTACACGGCCAGATCAACGCCTGTGAGAGCTGGCCGGACGGCCATGTGTGTTTTAACCGGCGGATGATGTACGCGGCCCTCGACTGGTGCACCCAGAACTATAGCCAGTTTATCGACCAACTGCGTGATCTGTGCGGTGGGGGCGTGTTTCAGATGCCGGCGGATATCTCGGTCATGGAGGACGAAAAACTCGCCGAGCAGTTTGAAGCCTACTTTCAGACACCCCAGGCAGACGCGGTAGCACGCATGAAGCTGTTCAAGCTGGCCTGGGATATGGTCGGCTCCGAGTTCGCGGGCCGGCATCAGCAGTATGAGAAGTTCTATGCCGGGGCCTCATTCATTGTACGCGGCCACGCCTATCGGGATCCGTCATTGTACGCGGCCACGCCTATCGGGAGACCGTGGGACGAGTTCCACCAGCCGGTTCAAGAAATGTGGGGCCCACGACAGCTCTTGCTCTACAGAAACGACCCGCAGGCGCGGATAGCGCTCGAAGACGCCACCGAAGATCATATGGGCCAGGGACATGCGCACCCAGTGGTCAATATTGGTGAAAAAGGCCGGCGGAATGTCCTCGACATCTAATGCCGAGTCCTGCTATTGTGGATCAGTTGATGGCCGGCTACGGCCCGCCAGCCATGCAAGAACGGTCAGACCAACGGTGAATTAAGAGCCAACTTCGGTCCATCCAAACGTTGACAGCCCTTTTTCAGAGGAGAATAATTTTAATGGCTTCACCAAAGGAGGGCAGGGTATGATGCGATTCGGGATCGGTCCGTTCTCTATGCAGCTCCGGCCAGGCTCCGGCCAGACCCATGAGCAGCTCTATCGCGAGATGCTGGACCAGATTGTCATTGCCGAAGAGATTGGGTTTGAATCGGCCTGGCTCGTCGAGCACCACTTTCTGGAAGACGGTATCTGCCCCTCGCTCTTGGTAACGGCGGCGGCTATGGCCGCACGGACTTCAAAGCTCATCATCGGGACGAGTATGTATCTCTTGCCGCTCCATCGGCCGGTCCAGACCGCCGAGGACGTGGCGGTGCTCGATAATATCGCCGCAGGTCGTTTTATCCTCGGCGTCGCGACCGGCTATCGGCCGGAGGAGTTCGCCGCGTATGAAGAACAGCGTTCGGGGCGTGAGCCACGGATGGAAGAACAGCTCGATCTGATGATTCGAGGCTGGACGACTGAGCGCTTCTCGTTTTCGGGCCAGTACTACCAGGTGGAAGACCTGTCCATTACCCCTAAGCCCGTCCAACAGCCGCACCCGCCGATCTGGATCGGTGCCTCAACCCGCGGCGGGGTGCGCCGGGCGGCCCAGTGGGGCTCAGCCTTGGTAGCTTCTCCCCGGCATCATATCAATGAGTTGAAAGAGCACTATCGGATGTACCGGCAGCAGCTCCAGCGGTTCAATAAGACGGCCAGCGCCACGCCGGTCATTCGCGAGGTCTATGTTGCCGAGACCACGGCCCAAGCCGAAGAAGAGGCCCGGGAGGGCATCATGTATCTGCACGCCGGGATGTACGGCAAGTGGGCCAACGTCCGACCGCTCAAAGACGATAAGGGCGAGTTGGTCAAGGACCCGGCAACCGTGACCTTTGACACCCACCGGGAGCGTTTCATTATCGGTGACCCGGATCATTGTATTCGGGAGATCGAGAAATACCAGCAAGAACTAGGCATGGATTATCTGCTGTGCTGGATGCAGTTCCCTGGGGTAGAGCATGCGAAAACGGTCCGGGCCATGCGGCTCTTTGCCAAAGAAGTGATGCCCCATTTTCAAAAGAGCGCGTAGCTGTTCGCTGCTATTCATCGAGAGGATAGATCTATTCATCGAGAGGAAGATCATGGGTACACAGCAGGCACAGCAACACGAGTATACGCTCCCGCCGCGGCCGCAAGCTCGGCACCTACCAGGCTACATCTACTTGCCCAGCAAGATTTTCAGGAAAAAGTGGCGATCTATGAGGAGTTCATACATACGGTTCTGGGGGAAGATGTCGGTATGGTCCAATCCTTACAGCGGGGCTTTAAATCACAAGCCTATCGGCCTGGGCCGTTCTCCAGATATGAAGCGGCTGTGCATAATATGATTACGTACAATATGAAGCGGATTGGTTTTGAGAACGAACCGACCGATTAAGAGGTAAGCGTCATGATGAACAACGGGATTACTCCGGAGTTAGCCAGCGCCGCCTGGGTACTGGCGGCGGATATGATGTGTATCAAAGCAGGCGAGAGTGTCCTGATCTCGGCCGATACGAGTACGGACATGCCCGCTGTGGAAGCAGTCCAAAACGCCTGCTGCAGTATAGGGGCAAAGGTCGCAACGATCGTACTTGCGCCGCGGCTGCCGTATCAGGGCGCGCTGGCCGACGCCTACCTGCCCGATCACTTCAAGGCGGCAGTCCGGGAATGTGATGTCTGGATTGATCTGTGCTTTCCCTATCTGGCCGGCTCCAAGGCTTTTGACTCGGCCATGCAAAACCAGCGAACCCGCTATTTCCTGGGCGCCGATATTGGGGCCGGTGGGTTAGCGCGCCTGCTGGGCAAGGGTAAGCTCGACCAACTCTTTGCCCTCTCGAATGCCTTTGGCGCGCTCGTCGGCGAGGCGAGCGGGAAGGAGTGCCACATTACCAACCGCCTGGGCACGGACGTCACCTTTACCCTGGCCGAGCCGGATGGGTTTGCGCTGGCCAAAGCCGAAGAGCCGGGTGGGTATTTTGTTCCGGGTACGGTGGTCTTGATTCCAGAGTTGGAGTCAGTCCGCGGCGTGATCAAATGTGAGACCGTCTTCCATGAGTACTATACGACCATGGCCGAACCCCTCAGCCTCGCCCTGAACGGAAAGATTCAGGAGGTGACCGGTGGCGGGCCGGAACGGCGGGTGATGGAGCGTGCTCTGCGCCGAGCCGGAGGTGGAGAATTTGGCTATGTGGTCCACTTTTCTTGTGGTCTCCACCCAGGGGCTCGCTTTACCGGGAAATCGTTCATCGAAGATCAGCGCATCACCGGCTACAACGCCATCGGCCTGGGTTTGCCCCCGTGGATGCCGGGCGGGGGGGAAAACCATCCCGACGCGGTTATGTCGCTGCAATCGATATCAATCGCTGGCCAGGAAATCGTCAAGGACGGAACCATCGTCAGTCCACCTGCCTTGGTCGACCTGGACGAAGAGGTGAATGCGGCCCTGAGCTGAGCTATCGTTTCGTTCGCTCGTGGTCGGGAATAAAGCGCTGCGGATCGAAACCGGCGGGTACGCTGGGCTGTTGATGGAGTTCCACGGCAGTTGTGATTTCGGCCATGGCCAGGGCCAGGTATAAGAGCCGCCGGGCCTCTTGGGGCAGCGCGTCTGGCGGCTCTGGTGGGAATTGACTCAGATAGGTGAGGACGGCCTCCATGCGGGGCAGCAGGGTGTCGTACAAGGCTTGAATCTGCGCCATGGTGCTGCTGAGGCGCTGCTGGTTGCGCTCGGTTTCGGTCGCCAGCGCCCAGACCGCGGCCAGCGGCTCAAGGTCGGCGAACGCCTCGGGCAGGCTCGTAGCGGACATCCCTCACCCCGCTTGCCCGTCGCCGGCGAGCAGTTCTTCCGCCACCTTATGGGCGTGGCGGATCAGTAGTTCCTGGTCCTGCACCGGATACTGGCCGAGGACGCCCGACTCGATCCCGCGCTGGGTGTTTTCCAGGGTACTGCCGTCTTCCAGCCACACGTCCCGCGCCAGGCATTTATTATATTCGCGCGTCACCGTCTCTGCGGCAGTCGTGGGCTGCGGGAAATAGCCCCGCGCGTTCCAGGTCGAGCGATTCACCGTCTCCGGCAACATGGTATGGGCGACAAACAGAAAGGGACTCAGAATCACCAGATGAAAATTGGGAAAGATATAATAAATATCAAAGAACCACTGTCTGCTGCGCGTGGGATTGACCCCCAGGGGCCAGCGGTCCATATCCCGCGCACTGGGAAAGGTTTTGAAGCTGGCCCCGAATTGGGCCATCAACAGCTCCATGGGCGTGCGTTGGGTATTCCGGCGGTCGCCGTAAAACGACATCATGCTGTGGCGACGAAAGAGTTTGGCGTCGAGGACGTGGCAGGACGGCTGCTGCTTATTTATCATCACCTTGCCGGCGAACTGCTGATGCAGCGCTTTGCCGTGATAGAACTCGAGCTGTGAGTCGCGCAGAATCCGCCAGTTGCACTTCTGCTCGGCCGTATACGACCAACTCAGCGGCAGGCGGTCGAACGCATAGCCGCGCAGCAGGTCAACCACTTCACCTAAATACTGGTGCAGCGTTTCCGGCGGGTCGGGATCGAGGTTGATAAAGATAAAGCCTTCCCAGACATCCGTGGCAATCGGACTCAGGCCGTAGTCCCGTTTGTCAAAGTCAAAGAACATATCTTCTTCCGGCACCCCGATCAGGCGGCCGTCCGCGGCATAGGTCCAGCCGTGGAAGCGACACGTCAACCCGGCCCCGCACGCGCCACGGTCGTTCCAGGCCAGTCGATTACCACGATGTTTACACACGTTGTGAAACCCGCGCACCCGGCCGTCTTTGCCCCGGACGAGGAGGACCGAGGTTTTGCCGACCGCAATATCCAGCACCAGATAGTCGCCCGGCTGCGGAATTTCTTCGACTTTTTTGCCCGTACACATCCAGGTGCGGGTAAAAATTTTCTCGCGCTCCTGCTCAAAATACTCTGCGGAAAGATAGGGCGCGATGGGAAGAGGTCCGGTTCCGAGCTCTGGGTGGTCGAGCGTCCAGCGTTTGCCATTGACGTGTGTGTCTGTACTGTCTTGCATCGCGTCCCTCGTCTGACGTGCTGTCCTTGAATATGACGCCATCCTGCTTCATCTCGGCCGGGAATACAATGGACGCCGCGTTGTCGCTTTGCGGCGGAATAAATTTTCTTGCCCGGGGGCTGTTGGGTTGACAGGCAGGCTCCGGTGGGGAGATAAAGCCTTAGGGTGTAGGACTCTTTCCCGATTCTGGACAGCCTGACCTCGGAGCTGAACAAAGGAGGGCGGTCATGAACTTTCAGGTCAGCGAAGCAGGGACACGCCTCCAGCAGCGGAGCCGGCGGCTGGCAGCAGACTTCGCCACCCGCGCCGCCGAGCATGATCAGGAAGCCAGCCATCCGCTGGAAAACTACGCGGCCCTGCGCCGGGAGGGATTCTACAGCCTCAATGTTCCCACCGAGATGGGAGGGGAGGGCGTCGGGCTGCTCGACTACTCCCTGGCGGCCGAGGAACTCGCCCAGGGCTGTCCGGCCACGGCTCTCTCGTTCAATATGCATCTCTCGATCATCGGTCCCCTGTTCGAGAGTCCAATCGTCCCTCCGACCACCAAGCAGCGCCTGGCCGATCTGGTCGTCAAAGAGGAAAGGCTGATTGCCGGGAACTTCTCCGAGCCGAGGACGTCCGGACTGCTGGCCACCTACCGGCCGGCCACGCGCGCCCGGCAGGTGGCGGGCGGGTATCAGATCACAGGCAGAAAAGCGTTTGCCTCCATGTTGGAGGCGGCTGACTTCTGTGCCGTGCTGGCGCATCCCGAGGAGATCGATAAGCCGGGGGCCGCTCTCCTGCTGATGGTTCCACGCCGGGCGCCGGGACGGCGTGTCGACGAGGTATGGGATACGCTCGGCATGCGGGCGACACGCAGCGACTCTCTGATTCTCGAAGACTGTTTCGTGTCTCAGGACGCCGTACTCTACCAGACCGACGACATCCTGCCGTTCATCCGTAGCGGGGCGAACTGGCTGTGGGCCTCCTATACGGCGGTGTATCTGGGTGTGGCCGCGGCCGCCTACAATGTCGTGCGTGAACTGGTGCAGGAACGGGTCCCGCGGGGCTATACCCAGCCGATGGCCTACCATCCGGATGTGCGCCGGCGTGTGGCGGACATGAGCGTGGATCTGGAGGCCGCCCGGCTGCTGACCTACCATTCGGCCTGGCTCAGCGACACCCAGGGGCCGACCCCGGAGACTGTGGCGGCGCTGTTCCGTGCCAAGTATCTGGTTGGCGAGGCCGGGGCGCGGATTACGCGGACGGCGCTCACGCTGGGCGGCGCCCATACGCTTTTCAAGACCGTCCCGCTTGAGCGGCTGTTCCGGGACGGCGCCGTTGGTCCGGTCCAGTTTCCGCCCAGCGATTACTGTCTGTCCAGCGTCGGCACCCTGGAACTCGGGCTCGACCCGAGCGAGATCGTACCGCCGCTCAAATAAGGAGGAAGAGGCCATGGATAATAGCACATCCTACGTTTTCGCCGGTCTGGCCGGTGACACCAGCCCAGGTATCGAATGGGTAGAAAAGCACATGGGTATCAAGCTGGTCGTCAAAAGCGGTCTGTATCGGAGTGTCTTCGGGCAGGGGGGCTGGGAACCGCTCACAAAAGGGCTCCCGGACGCGCCCGAGGTCCGTGCCATCACCATCCATCCCCAGCGGCCCGGGGTGGTCTACGTCGCCACTCAAGACGGCCCGTACCGCAGCGATGACCACGGCGACCACTGGGAGAAGGTGGTGGTTCCTGACCACGGTCTGCCAATGTGGTCGTTATTATTTCATCCGGCCGACCCGCAGATCATGTTCGCCGGCTACGAGTCGGCGGAGATATATCGGAGCGACGACGCCGGAGAGAGCTGGCGCCAGCTCCCGGTGAGCGTCCGTTTCCCCGATGTGACGATGCCCCCTCAGGGCATACCGGCTAAGCGGGTGCTCATGATGTCCGGCAGCATTGCCGACCAGGACGAGCTGTACGCCTCTCTGGAGGTCGGGGGACTGCTCCGATCTTTGGACGGGGGGGAACACTGGGAAAACCTCAGCCACGGCCAATACCTCACCGACGATACCGTGGATATGCACGGTGTGCTGGCCAGCCGTCTGGCTCCGGGAACGGTCACGGCCATCTGTCGCGTCGGCATGTTTCGCAGCACCGACCGGGGCGACCACTGGCAGCGTGTACCCATCGAGTCGCTGAACGAGAAGGGTACCACCTATTGCCGCTGCTTGCGCGAGGTGCCGGGCGCTCCCACCAAGCTGTGGCTGTCCGGCGGGGGTGATTTCGAGAGCAACGTCGGTGGCCTGTTCCACAGCGAGGACGGCGGTCTGAGCTGGGAGCGGGTGGATATAGGCCATGAGATCAACAGCACACTCTTCGCCATGTCCATCGACCAACGCCGTACCGACCGCATGGTCTGCGCCAGCAAAAGGGGCCAGGTGTTCACCAGCGCTGACGCCGGGGCGACCTGGAGCGCGCATGCGCTACCGGCGGATGCCGATCAGGTCTATTGCGTTGCGACCGGCTAGAGCAATGTGCGACTCTGTTCATAGGGGCGAATCTTGTGTTCGTTTAGAGCGACGGATGCTGGGTGTGCCACGGTGTTGACTGTTCGTAGATATACCCGGCCTGAAAAACCGTCGCCTCATCAAACGGCCGACCTGCGAGCTGGAAGCCAATGGGCAGCCCGGCACTACTGAAGCCGCAGGGGAGCGCAAGCGCGGGGAAGCCTGTCAGGTTGAACAACGGCGTGTAAATCGCGAAGTCTTTGGCCATCAGATACAGGCCGGGCGACTCCGACCGGATCGGAGCGGGCATCACTCCAGTAGTAGGGAGCATGAACAGGTCAACGGTCTCCAATTGCTGCAGCAGCTGAGTACGGATTTGCTCCCGGACTCTCTGACATTGCAGATAGGTCGTCCCTCGCACGAGATTGCCCAGCGCAAGGATGAGACGCAGATCCTGGTTGTAGTCTTCGGCCTGAGTCTGCATGTCTGCCAGATGATACGCAGCAGCATCGGCACAGAGGAGCGGCCAGAATGTTGCTTGCAGTTCGCCAAGTGTGATTGATTCCACGTCGACGATTTCAGCCCCAAGCGTTTCCATTTGTGTCACGGCCGTATTAAACGTGGCGAGGATTTCCTCCCCGCAGTTGTCTTGGAAGAGTGTGCGCGGAATGCCGAGACGCAGGCCTTTGATATCGCGGCCCAACTTTTCACTAAAATCGGGAACCGGCACCTTAGCAGACGCCGGATCGAGGGGGTCGTAGCCAGCGCAAGCCTGGAGCATGAGGGCACTATCCTGAACGGTTCGAGTCATGGGCCCCGTGTGGTCGAGATTCCATGACAGGGGGAAAACGCCCGTGCGGCTCACCCGGCCGTACGTGGCCTTCATACCGACAATACCACAGCAGAAAGCAGGCCAGCGGATGGAGCCGCCCGTATCACTCCCCATGGCACCGAAAATCATTCCGGCGGCTAAGGACGCTCCTGAACCGCTACTCGATCCGCCTGGGTCAATCTCAAGGTTCCAGGGGTTACGGGCCGGCTGGAAATGCGAAGCCAGGGTTGGCGTTCCTGCGGCAAATTCGTAGGTTGCCAGCTTCCCGAGCAGTAGCCCACCGGCCTGCTTGAGTTTCGCAACGGAGGTGCAGTCCTGCTGAGCCGTATAATCCCGGCGTAACTTTGAGCCTCCGGTCGTCCGACCTGCTTCATAGATGTCTTTGACGGCCAGAGGAATGCCGTGCAACGGGCCTCGATAGTCTCCAGCCCGGATTTGCTCTTCTGCCTCCTGAGCGGCAGCCAGCGCCTCTTCGGCAAAGACTGTGACGTAGGCGTGGACCTGCGAGTCGAGCGCGGCAATGCGTTCCACCATGGCTTGGGTCAGTTCAACCGGGGACAGTTCACCGTTCTTGATGAGGTCAGCGGCCTCTGCGAGCGACATGTAAGCGAATTCGGAGCTTGAGCGTGCCATCGTTTAATCCTCCACTGCTGCCTTAAAGGTCAAGGCGGGTTCTGTCTCCGGTCGCACCATGCCCTGCACGACAGATTCCCATTCGAGCAACGCTGCATAGGCCGTAGTGAGCTGCTCAAGGTCATCGTTACTGAGTTTGATCCCCACTTCTAAAAGCTTTGCCTCAACGATTTGTCGGTGGTTCATCGTGTCCCTCCGCACGCTTCCTTTAAGGGTGGCAGTATCTCCCGCATTCTACAGGGTCAGCTCTGTGTTTGATCAATGCAGCCCAATCTTCTGGGGGTGTCGTTTCTCGCGAGGGGGCAAATGCAAGACCTGACCCCTAGTCCTCAAGCAATGCAGCGTTGCGTTTGTAGAGAGAGGCAATCAGGAAGAACCCTCTCCCCGCGGGGAGAGGGAAACAGGAGCGAGGTGACTGGGGTGAGAGAAAAAGCGTAGTGAACCCAGGTGGAAATCGCTGTAGTCACGCCAGGGGGTCGGTTCAGGACCTGACCTCTAATCCGACTTATTGCTGCTACTCCTTGACCATCTGCATCAGTTCGAGGGTCGTACCGAACGGATCCTTGCAATACACCGCCTTCGCCGTGCCATAGTTGTCGAGGGTAAAGGTGTGGGGCCGCGAGTAAAACTCCACGCCCTGGTTCCGGAGCGCCTCATAGGTCTTTTCAATGTCTTTCACCCAAAAGGCAATCTCCGTAATCCCGTTGTGGGTGACGCCCGCATACGGCTGGCCGCCCTGCTCCGCAGATTCACTAAAGTGGAGCAGTTCAACCGGGGCGCTGTGGCGGTCGTCTTCGTTGCGCAGGAATACCGAGCGTACTTTGGTGCCGGGCTCTTGGACCAGATCGCTGATCTCTTCCCCCTCGATGCTATAATCACCTATCACCGTCAGCCCCAATACATCCTGGTAGAAGGCAATGGCTTTCTCCATATCTGGGACGGTAATCCCTACATGTGCGACAGCTCCGAGCATAATGACCTCCTTTGAGTCTTCGTATTCGGGATTGTCCTGCCATTGGAAAGGGTTTGTCAAGCCGGCAAGCGAGAAGAAGCCATTCGCGAGTAAAGTAAAGATCCTCAATCCTTCATCTTCTGGAACGCACGCCTCCATGGCATAATGGCGCAGAGTTGATAGTTGGTCTGGTGACCCAAGGCGACCATGAAGGAGGGCAGGCCCATGTCGGATACTGTATTCACCAACGTGATGATTCTCGACGGAAGTGGGAGTGCGCCGTACTTGGGTGAGGTCCTCGTCCAGGATACGCGTATCAAGACTATCGCTGCCGGTGCTCACACCATGGCTCGGGACGGCGCCACCGTAGTCAACGGTGACGGCGCCACACTGATGCCAGGCTTGGTCAACTGTCACGGGCACCCGACCTATCCCAACATGGGAGCGGACCTCTACGAGACCGGCGAAATCCCCGTGGAGGAGCATGTGCTCATCACCATGCACAACGTGAAGACCATGCTCGATCACGGTTTCACCGCCCTGGTGAACGGCTCTTCTGCCAAGGCGAGACTCGATATTGTTATCCGTAATGAGATTAATGCCGGCAAGATCCCGGGGCCACGCATGCAAGCTGCCACGCCAGAACTCACCGTGACCGGCGGGCTGGGCGACTTGAGGCAGCTGCATATGTACCATGAAGGTTTCGCGGAGGTCCTCGACGGTCCCGAAGAGATCCGGAAATACACCCGGCTGATGATCCGCGAGGGCGTCGACGTTATTAAACTCATGATTTCGGGGGACAACTTCGTGCGAACCGGTACCGCGCAAATGACAGTGATGCAGGAGGACGAAGTGGCGGCATGCTGTAGTCTGGCGCACGCGCACAACCGGCGCGTGGTCGCGCATGCGCGTACGGCTGAATCTGTCAAAATGTGCATCCGGCACGGCATCACACTCATCTACCACGCGAATTTTTGCGACGAAGAAGCGCTCGACTTACTCGAAGCCAACAAGGACGAGTACTTCGTCAATCCAGCCATCGGCCTCAGTTATGCCACGCTGAACCAGATGGAAGAGTACGGTGTCACTCGGGCTATGGCCGAAGCGTGGGGCTTTGAGCACGAACTGGAAAGCGCCATACACACCACGCAAGAACTCCACAGACGCGGGGTGCGCGTCTTGCCGTTTGGCGACTATGGCTTTGCCTGGAACCGGATCGGTAAGGATGCTCGGGACCTCGAACACTTTGTGAATCTGATGGGATTCAGCCCAGCTGAAACGCTCATGATGGCGACCAAGTCCGGTGGTGAGTGTTTCGGTGACCAGCTTGGAATGATCAAAGAGGGCTATCTGGCCGATCTGATCCTAGTCGATGGCAATCCCGTCGAGGATATCAGCCTGCTCCAGGACCCGGACAATCTCCTCATGATCATGAAGGACGGTGCGTTCCATAAGGAACCACAGGTCAGACGAGCGGCCCGACTGCGCACTGCCGCCGCCTAACCGGATCAACATTCCGCGTCTTTGGCTTGCGCCAGGGAATATTGCCCTTAGCGGAATGCCGGCATGATCTCCTGAGCGAACAGTTCCATCGAGCGGGTGCCCTTGGCTGGCTCGACCCCCGGGACCTGCATAGCCATAACTAAATGGGTACAGGATGAGGTGTTGACAAACGCCTCAACTTTACGCCCCACCTGGTCTGGAGTGCCTACCATCCAGGCCCGTCCATAGGACGAGTGGCGAATGTCTCGCGCCTCTTTGATCTCCCACAGCCGCTCGTCGCCCGCGACATCTCCGCTGGTCTTAAACCAGCCATCATACACTTGCATCATCCAGTGGGCCTGATCCTGAATGTCCTCCCAGGCCTCGTCCTCGGTAGGTGCCACATACACGAAGTGCAGTTGGGTGGTCGAAAAGTCAGCCGGCGTGCGGCCCTGCTGTTTCAGCAACTCGTAGTAGCGGGGTGCCCAGTCCGGGCCGAGGGTGAGGTGGAGATGATACCCCTCGCGGACGGCTCGCTGCATGGCTTTTTCGGTGCGCGCGCCAATCCAGATGGGAGGGTGGGGCTGCTGCACAGGTTCGGGCTGGATATGCACCTCTTTGATCTGGGTAAACTTTCCTTCGAACGTGACCGTATCCTCGGTCCACAGGCGTCGGATCAGGTCGAGCCCCTCGGCCAGGCGGGCCGAACGCTCTTTGCGGGACATACAAAAGCCGGAGAATTCGTCGACGCGATAGCCCTGTCCTACCCCGAGGTCAAATCGTCCCTTGGAGAGGTTGTCAATGAAAGCCACGTCTTCGGCCACGCGCACAGGATGATAGAAAGGCAGTAGCAGCACAAACGTGCCAATGCGGATACGTTCGGTCCGCGCTGCAATGGCGGTCGCGGCCTGTAACGGCGTCGGATTATAGTCCCCGCTGAAGTGGTGTTCAGTCAACCAGATATTGTCATAGCCGAGTTTATCGGCCCGTACACACTGGTCAAGCAAGAGCCGGTAGAGGTCGGAATAGGGTCGAAACCAAGGCGTGGGATTACGGAAGTCATGCATCAGTCCGAATTTCATTGCTGCCTCCTTTTGGGACCCCGTATAGGGCTGAACTATAACGGTTGCGTACCGCACAGAAAAGACTGTACGGCAGAGCCGTCATGCGGCGCAGTCCTCATCGTCAATAGCCACACAGCGCTTGAGAACACGATCCGGGTCGCTTATGGTCTCTTGGACGAGCATGCCGTTCGCATTTTCGTGCTCGGTCGGGATGCGATAGTAGAGCACGGAGAACGAATATCCGTAGGAAGTCAGGATGAATGACATCGAGGCGCCGGCTGGAGAGCGTTTGTCAGTCGAGGACATTGAGCTCGAAGTGATACGCCGGGGTCAGGGACGGCCAGTCCTGCTTCTGCACGGCCTGCACAGCGTCGATCCGCAGGCGCCCTTTCTCGATCTACTCGGCCGGCGGGCAGAGATCATAGCCCCCTCACACCCCGGCTTTGGCCACTCAGAACGTCCAGCGGACTTCGATACCGTATACGACTTGGTCCATCTGTATTTAGACGTCCTTGAAGCGCTGCCGTATGAGCGGGTCAGCCTCGTGGGATTGTCCTTTGGCGGCTGGCTGGCGGCGGAAATCGCGGTTGCGTGTCACCATCGTATTGATCGGCTCGTCCTGGTGGATGCCTTTGGTATCAAGATCAGCGATCGCGAGACCCCGGATATCCTGGACGTCTTTAATACCTCCCCCCAGGAAGTGGAGCAGAACCGCTGGCACGATCCCGAGAAATGGGCGCCGGACTTTAACGCGCTATCGGATGACGACATCGTCGTCCACGCCCGAAACTGGGACGCGCTGTGCCTGTACGGCTGGCATCCCTATATGTACAACCCTCAGCTCAAGCGTTGGCTGCGTCGGATCAGGCGGCCGACGCTGGTGCTGTGGGGGGCGAGCGACGGGATCGTAACGCCGGCCTACGGACGGGCCTACAGCGCGTTGATCCCTGGCTCGTGCTTTGATGTCATTGTCGAGGCGGGACACCATCCCGAGATCGAGCAGCCCGAGGCTTTTGTTGAGCGCGTGGCTGCCTTCTTGGCACAAGAGCGTTGAGCGAAGAGGAGGCTGAGGAGCACGCCATGGAAGTCTGGTATCACAACGAGAACCCGTATCCCTTCGTCCCACCAGACGTGCTCGATCGTGCAGATTCCGTCCGGGCCAGCCTGCCGAATAAGTATTGCGATCCACAGATCGCTGCTGACTTGTTCGAGGAAACCTTTGACGAGTTCATGCTGTGTGACGAGCGGGGAATCAATGTTGTCGCCATCGAGCATCACGCTGGAATTAATTCCCTGTTTGGGGCCAACCCGCTGGTCCTGGGTATCCTGGCCCGCCAGATACGTAAGGTCCGCATTCTCAGTATGGGGACCTTGATCTCGCTGCGGCCAGACCCGGTCAGAGTCGCAGAGGAGTATGCCACGGCGGATGTCATTTCCCGTGGACGTCTGGATATCGGCTTCGTGAAGTCAGGCGCGAGTGAGATGGCGTCGAACAATGCCAACCCGGTGACGAATATTGAGCGCTACTGGGAGGCGATCGATCTCGTCACCAAGGCGTTGACCTTTCAGGAGGGACCGTTCAGTTGGGAGGGCAAGCACTACACGCACCGGCACGTGAACATCTGGCCGCGCCCGTGGCAGCAACCACATCCGTCGCTGTGGGCGGCGACGGGCGATCCGGAAACGGCGAGCGAGGTCGGCCGGCGGGGGATGGTCAATGTGTTAGTCCTGCGCGGCGAGGAGGGGACCAAGCGTGCCTGGGCCGCGTACCGTCAGGCGCGTGCGGAGGCTGGGCTGCCCAAGGTCATGACTGACCATTTTGCGTATGCGGCCTTGGTCTATGTCGGTGACACCCATGAAGAGGGTGTGGAGATTGGGAGCAAGCTGCTGTGGTTTCTTAACACCAGTCTGAAGATGGCGCCCCAGTACGCCCGGTTTCTGCCTGGGGCGACGCCGCCACACTTTGCGCCCCAGATCTACCGCACCGCACCCAGGCCGGACACTCGGGCCGAGGGGCCGGCGGACAGCAGCGGGGCGCAGACCGCGAAGGCAGATAAGCCTGTCGCTCCGGCCATCCTCAACGTCGGAGGGCTGACCAACATAGATTCAGTGCAAGCTATGGCGCGAGGGATCCTGTTCGCGGGCAGCCCTGATACCGTCTACCAGCAAATTATGGATTTTTACCGCAAGGTCGGCGGCTTTGGTCATCTGGTCATGATTGGGCGGTCAGGATTCATGACCCATGCCGAGGCCGAGAAGGGGATCACACTCTTCGCCAGGGAGGTGCTGCCCCGGCTGAAGGAGATCGCACCCGTCACCCCTCCGTAAAGCCCGGTCTGATATCGAAGGGAAATGCTCAGGAAGCGTTTCACGATAAGTTGTAGCCGTGCCGGTCCGCTCTCGTCATGCCGGACTTGATCCGGCATCCAGAATTCGGAGGGCCGGGGACCTGGATTCCTGCTTTCGCAGGAATGACGGGTGGCCACACAGTTATCGTTATTTGCTCTAGCCTTTGCCTTTTCTCTGTGACGGTCCTTAGTAGCCGAGCTGTTTGTCGACAACCCCGAGAAGGGGCTCGCCCCGCTGAACGCGGCGCAGGTTCTCACAAAAGCGGTCGAGGTTGCGCGTGGCGCGGAGTTGGCTGGCGCCGGCCGTGTGCGGTGTCATGACGACGTTCTCAAACGTCCACAAGGGATGATCGGCCGGCAGGGGCTCAACCGGGGCGACATCGAGCGCCGCGCCGCCACACCGCCCATCTTGCAGCGCCTGTACCAGCGCCTCCCCGTCTATGATCTCACCTCGGGTGACGTTGACCAGCAGCGCGCCCGGCTTCAGGTCGGCAAATGCTGCCGCGTTGAACATCTGGCGCGTCTCGGCCGTGAGCGGACAGCAGATCGCAACCACGTCAGAGGCCGCCAGCAACTCGGCCAACCGCTCCCGTCCCCACACCGCGTCCACTCCGTCCGACGCCGGGACGGGCTGTTCGTCCAGGGCTAACACCCGCATACCAAACGCCACCGCCCGGCGAGCCATCGCCCGACCGGTCCCTCCGAAGCCGACAATGCCCATGGTCAGCCCCTCAAGCTCAATCTCTTTGCGACGCATGGCCTCACGCTCCTGCCAACTGGACGAGCCGAGGCGGATGGCGGTCGCGATCTGGCGGGTGAGCGCCAGGAGCAGGCCGAACCCGGTATCCGCCAGGTGTCCGCCCACCAGACCCTTTTCGCCGGTCAGCACCACGTCGGAATCCCGCATCGCCGGGTAGAGAAACATGTCCACCCCCGAGGCGATGGCGTGTACCCAGCGCAGGCGGGGGGCGGCCTGAAACAAGGCTTCGGGCAGGAAGCCGAGGATGACCTCGACATCATCGGCCATGGCGATGGCATCGCCCACCCGAGGGGCCACCTTGACGGTCGAGCCGGGCGCCGCAGCCTGAATCTTTGCCAGGTCGCCCTCAGACACTTCGGGCAAGGTCAACCCGAGCAGAACGAGAATCGATAGCGGTTCGTCCAGTTTGACAGCGGTCATAGGTCTCACGCCCCCTTTTTGCTGTCAGCAGTCGTATGACGTGGTGGGGACGCTGTCAACGTATCGACCCTGATGACGAATAACCGCTTCTGTCGGTGACATCTTATGGTATGCTAAAAACATCTGGTGAGAGAGCTGTCATGAAACCCGACCAGAGAGTCCTTCAGGAACTTGTGCGTCGCATCGTTGATGCGGTACATCCACTACGGATCATCCTATTTGGTTCTGCCGCCCGCGGAGAGATGGGACCAAATAGCGATCTGGATACTCTGATCGTCATGCCCGATGGCAGTCACCGTGGAAAGACTGCTCAAGAGATATATCGCCACCTGTGGGGTCTTGGCTTCGCTAAGGATATCGTGGTGGTTACGGAAAGCGATATCCAAAAGCATGCCGCGAATCCTTCCCTCGTTATTAAGGAGGCGCTCGAAACGGGCAAGGAACTCTACCATGCCACGGGATAACACTATTCCAGGTAGTCCACAGGAATGGTTGGCACGCGCTAAGGGGAATCTCGCTTTGGCTAAGCAGTCGAAAGTCGAAGGAGCATTTCGGGAAGATTTGTGTTTTTTGGCTCAGCAAGCAGCGGAAAAGGCGCTCAAAGCGGTCTACCAATCAAGAGCACTTCCATTTCGATATATTCATGACTTGGAAGAATTGGGCAAAGGGCTTGAAGACGAGGGGATAGAAGTTCCGTCAGAGGTGAAAGAAGCGATCATTCTCACTCGATATGCAGTGGAAACACGATATCCGGGTATTGTTGAGCCGATAACCGAAGAGGAATATCAGAGCGCCATACACTTGGCGGAAGAAGTTGTTATGTGGGCAGAAACGCTGCTTGAGCAAGAGGGGGAATAGTGAAGCTCGTTACACTGCTCTATGCCGTTTACCCTGAATTAGCCTATCTGGCCGAGCATCTCGACCCGCACAAGATTCTCTAGGTTACGGATTATCCCCATCCCGAGGGCTTCTCACCCGGTGCCCCGGCCATAGTTGCCGACAAACTTTCGTAGGAGCACAAGCAGTAGATCTCAGCCGACAGCGCCATTCAATTCTATAACTTGACTTGAGATTGGTGAGTTCTAACGTCCCTCAAAATCATGGTAACCAACCATCCGCCCCTGGCTCTCTAAAGTTTTCCTACAGAAAATTTTTATGTACCTACGAGGTCACGGCCTACTGACGGATAAAAGCTAGACTTGTTGGCTACATCGGACAAGACTCTTTGACCAAGCCGAAACTTTCTGGGCATCCCGTCCCAAGTTCGTCCTTCCAAAATGCGACCTGTCCGCTTTTTTCTAACGCCCCCCCACTGCTTAAAAAAGAAAGGAACTTGCGAGGCGTGGCACTGATCACGGATATTGAGGACCCATTCTTCTTGAATCGGTCGGGCTCCAGGACCCGATTCTCCTCCCACGATAACCCAATCTATATCTGCCAAATTGAGGTTCCAAAGCGGTCCAAGGAGAGGTTCTAGAGAAAGAAACTTTATGTGAGCTCCAGTTCGACTAAGACAACTGATCCGTGGAGTATATTTCTGATTCTCGACACTGACACCCATCCAAACATTATCTGGCCAATCAATCTCATCGCTAAGCTGTTCCAGGCGTTCTGCTCGTTTGGTGAGGACTTGGAACTGATGCCATGATGCTGCACGCATTATCGAGAACACTTCCTGTATATAACTAACTGGAACTTCCTCTTGAAAGAGGTCACTCATAGAGTTAACGAAAACAATCTGAGGCCTTTTCCAAGATAAAGGAGCAGAGAGCACCCTTGGATGTAATGTTAGCTCGAATCCATTACCGTAATTGGGCTGCCCCATAGCCCGGAGACGATGAGACATCCTTTCGGCGTAGCAGTGCTTACAGCCCGGACTAATCTTTTGGCAGCCTGTTAGGGGATTCCAAGTTGTCTCAGTCCACTCTATGGAAGACTTTGCCATAGGAATTACCTCTCCGGCGGGAAGGTGACCTTTACACTGTTTGCGAAAGTACCTCTACGGCGGTGTGCCGCAGCGGTGATGCGACGATTTTTCCTTCGTCCTCAAGCATAGACAATACTTTTTTGTAGTTCTGTTCTATAAACCGTCTCCCAATATGATGACGTTCGTATATCTGTTTCATCGACAACGTCTGCTCGGCAAAATCGTTGAGTAACATCTCTCCCAATTCATCAAGCGGACGACTTAGCTCAAACAAAATTCCTTGCGTACTGATTGCGGGGTTGTACTCGAACGAAGGAATACCTTGAACTGTCGAAGAGCTTTCCTTAGCCATTATCTCCTTCATTATTTTATAACCAAGGATGTTCTTACTCACGAATATGAGATGGTGGCTGGTCCGTGCGCCGGTGGCAGTCCGAAATCGAAAGGGCAAAACGTAGGTTCCCCCCATGGCTTGGAGAGCGTTACTGATCTCCTCAACAATAGCGACCTCACGATTTTCTGGGGAGAGTTCTGAGATATAGGAACGGAGCGAGTCTGCCCGTTCTTGACCGAAGAGAGCATTCAAGTGTTGCTCAACAGATTCGTTTGTGAGCCCCATGTTGATTCGATTATAGTTGAAAAAGAAAATAGCATCGCATCCCCAATTCTTAAGAACGGAGTTTATCAGCCGTAGGGAGAGTCCTTTGTAGCCCCACGGGTCAACAAAGAAGAGAGTTGGTATAAGACTCATTTCTTCAAACATCTTGATAATGTTCTCACCAACTTCCTCATTCTCGACGACGGGTTTGTAACGCAGGGTATCGATATTTGGAATTTCATTGATAGCAGCTTGTAGCGATTGGCTATTATCGGAATCCATATCATTGAACACAGTGACAAGCATTGATCGCATGTTAGTGTCTTGAATTGCTTGTTCAATAATTAATAGCGGAGTGGATTTGGTGCCGTCCTCGTAGCGACCTGGCCCTGCAAAGAGATCAAGATAGGCTATCTTTCCTCCATGCTTTTTGGCAATTGGCATGATCACCCTGGCCCATGCCCAGAAATATTTCGCAACGATTGCAGTTTTGACTTGCGACTGCTCCGTGGATTCAACAAAGAAGAGATTGTCCGCCACACATTCCTCACAATTATATGCTAGCGTTTGGCCCATTAGGGCGAATATAAAGCGAAAGTTTGTTCTGGTCAAGCAAGGACGTTGAGCTGTAGAAGGGACATTTCTGGCGGCTATCCTTCAGCCTTTTCGATGAGCGCTTCACCTGCAAGCGAGAGGACTTCAGCGATAGCGGCATGGTCGATCCGGCCATCATACGCCGCCGAGACCCGATCCCAGTCCCAACCTTTAACAAGCATTTCAAGGACACTCTTGACCATGATCCGGGTCCCCTTGAAGGTCGGCTGGCCATGACAGATGTCCTGGTCCACGACAATATATTGTCCGAATTCTTTGCCTTTGCGCATTTTTACGAGGGATTCCCAACCTGCCTTACATATTCCGATCCGGCCGCCAGACCAGAAAGCCGCTGCCCCGGGTACGCGGGTAGGCGGTCAACAGATAGGCCAACGAGCCGACCGACAGCGCCGTTGTCGTCCCGGTCCCGGCCCTGAACACGCCCAGCGCCGCGGCCTGAATCTTTGCCAGGTCGCCCTCAGACACTTCGGGCAAGGTCAACCCGAGCAGAACGAGAATCGATAGCGGTTCGTCCAGTTTGACAGCAGTCATATGCGTTACACTCCCTTTTCATGTGCAGCCGTCGTATGGCGTGGGAAAGGCAATGTCAACTCGTATTTTATTGCAGGCAGAGACTATCCGGAGTATGTTCGCGGACAGACAGAACTGGAGGCAGACCCCCGATGGCACAAATGACGCAATCCGAACCGGCTACACCAAAAAGCCCCAATAAATCCGCCAGCCGTCGTCCCCTTGAGGGAGTGCGGGTCATAGATCTGACGAAGATTGTAGCCGGCCCCAATGCGACACGGATGCTGGCGACCATGGGTGCGGAGGTGATCCGGGTCGAATGGCACGATCAGCGCGCACTTGACCTGCTGCGCGGAGTACTGCCGAAAGCCCCTGATGGGGAAGCCGATAGTCTGAATCGCAGCGGACTGTTCAATAACATCAACCCCGGCAAGTATGGCATTACACTGAATATGAGCCTGCCGCAGGGACGCGACCTGTTCAAACGCTTGATCGCCAAGGCATCCGTCCTGTGCGAAAACTACAGTCCCGGACAGATGGAGCGGTGGGAACTCGGCTACGATACACTGCGTACGATCAATCCCGGGCTCATTTATCTCCAGATCAGCGGGATGGGCAAGTCGGGGACGTATAACGATTATCTCAGCGTCGGACCGACGGCACAGGCGCTTTCGGGTTTGACCCATATGTCAGGCTTGCCCGCGCCCATGCCGCCAGCGGGATGGGGCTATTCGTATCTTAACCATTCAACCGGCTACTACGGGGCTATGCATGTGATGCTGGCGCTCTTGAATCGGCGGCGGACCGGCCGTGGCTGTTATATTGATCTGTCGCAGACGGAGGTCGGGGTCATGACGTCCGGGACCGCAGTGCTGGAAGCCCAGCTGACCGGGCAATCGACTCCCCGTTATGGCAACCGGATGCCTGCTGCGGATTGGGCCCCGCATGGCGCGTACCCCTGTCGCGGGCCTGACGAATGGATCGCGCTAGCCGTGCAGACTGATGAGCAGTGGCAAGCGTTTGTGGCTGAGATCGGTTCGCCCGACTGGGCGCGGGACGCCCGCTTTAGGACAGCGGCTGGACGCAAAGCCCATGAAGATGACCTTGACCGATCGATGGCAGAGTTCACGAAAAGTGAAGACCGCTACGAGCTGATGCACCGTCTGCAGAAGCGGGGCGTCCCAGCCGGTGTCGTGCAGACGGCAGCCGATCGTTACCTGCGCGATCCGCAACTCAAGGAGCGGGGCGCTTTTGTGCCATTACCTCACAGCGAAATCGGAACCTGGCCGATCGAAAGCTTTCCCGCCAAGTTCCACACTATGCCGGTCGAAGTCGGCGGACTGCCAGGCCGCGCTGCACCGTGTATGGGTGAGGACAACGATGCCGTATACCGCGATGTGCTTGGGCTGACCCCCGAGGCAATTGCGCAACTCAGAGAGGACTGGATCATTTGAATACTGAAGCGGCTTTGAGCGCAGCCCTCGACGGAACTGCCATCATCGAAAACGGTGATGAGCGCGGAGAATTCGCCGGCGTCTTGCTGGCATCGTTTGGGGCCGACGTGATCAAATTGGAGGGCCGCCAGGGGTCCCCCTCACGTCGTCTGGGTCCCTTTGCATCATCCCAACCCGATCCGGAACAAAGCCTGTGTTTCTGGCGTTATAACCTGGGGAAGAAGAGCGTTCGTCTTGAGGTTGACCAGCCGGCGGGACGGAACGTACTGGAACGCCTCGGACAGCGCGCTGACGTTATTATCGATGCTGGCGAGGCCGCCGACGTAGACCGGCGGCTTGGGCTGTATCAAGAGATGCGGGAGTCGAATCCGCGTCTCATCGTCTGCACGATTACCCCTTTTGGGCTCGACGGTCCTTATCGTGATTTCAAGATGACGGACCTGACGCAGCTGGCGATGGGCGGGGTGATGGCGTCGTGCGGATACGATCCGCGGCCCGATAAAACGTATGACACGCCGCCGATCGCGCCCGGCATGTGGCACGCCTATCATATTGCATGTGAGCACGCGGTGATTGCGATCACGGCGGCGCTCAATTTTCGCGAGTTGGGCGAGTCGGCGAGTGAGGGCGACTGTATTGATGTGTCGATTCACGAAGCGGTCAGCACCTGCACCGAGGTCGCTCTACCAAGCTACATCTATAATGAAAAAGTTGTGCAACGGCAGACCGGACGCCACGCGGGTGTGGGCCGGACACCGCCGTGGCTGCGCCGGACCAAGGACGGGCGCTACGTCAAGGCATTCTTGTTTTGGGGCGACCGCGACGTGCGGATCATTACGGAGATGCTGAATGAGGCTGGTATTGAGCACGATCTCGAATCGGACGCCTACCGCGAATTAGCCGAGCGTTCACCGTCCGAGGCGCATAAGCGTTTCAGTACGCTGATCGACACCCTGGTTTTGTCCATGACCGCTGAGGAAGTGTTTCATCGCGCCCAGGCCAAAGGCTTGTTGTGGGCGAGCGTGAGATATCCCGAAGAGAACATCGACGACCCACATTTCCAGGCCCGCGGCACCTTTCAGGCAATCCGTCAGCCCGGCTTCGACCGCGACCTCTCTTACCCGGTCTCCGTTGCCACGGACGGCAAGCAGCGCGTAACGGCCTTCCAGTGTGGTGCCCCCCATTTAGGCGAGCACACGCAAGAGGTCCTCAAGCAAGCCGGCTTCAGTGATGACGAAATCAGCCTACTGGCTGGGCAGGGCGTCATATGAGTGCCGACAAACTTTCGGAGAAACACAAGCGGCAGGTCCTCGCCGACAGTGCTATTCAATTCTATAATCTGACCTGAGACTGGTGAGCCTCTCCGGTCCGCCCGGCTCTCCGAATCTACGGCGCAGGTCTTTAGCTTCTGCCGTTCGGAAGAAAGACGCCGAATTTCACGCTTGCTCCCTCCCATCGGACCCATCCAGACAGTGGGTGGTATACCAGTCTGCGATCTCTCCGCCCTTTGCTACCCAGACCTCTTCCCGCTGGGTGATATGGGCGAGCGCCTTGGCGAAGTATTTGCTGCGAAAGGGATGGCCGATCAGGAAGGGATGCAGACAGATCGCCATGACCCGCCCGGTCTTGGCCCCGTCCTCGTACAGCACGTCGAACTGGTCCACGATCATCCGGTAGAACTCTTCCGCTGACATGCCATGCTCAAGGAAGGCCGGTATGTCATTGAGCTCGACCGAATAGGGCATGGAGATCAAGCGTCCCTGTGCGACCCGCATCGGGTAGGGCTGCTCGTCGTTGACCCAGTTGCAGACGTACTCGATTCCATGCTCCGCCAGAAGATCCGGCGTCCGGTAGGATTCGCTCAGCGCTGGGCTCAGCCAGCCTTTGGGGGCGGTCCCGGTTGCCGACCGGATGGTGCCTACCACGTCCCGGATCAGTGTCCGTTCCTCGGACTCGGTCTGCTCGTTGAGCAGCACCGAGTTCGTCGTGCCGTGTCCCATCCACTCCCAGTGCCGCTGATTGCCGGCCTCAATGATTTGCGGATAGTGCGCACAGACCTCCGAATTCAGGGCGACCGTGCCCGGCACGTCGTGTCGATCCATCACCTCCATCATGCGCCAAATACCGACCCGCACGCCGTAATCGCGCCAGGAGTAGTTCAGCACGTCGGGCTTCAGATGCGCCGTAACCGGCGTGATCGAGGTCGCGGGCTTGTCGAAGTGAAAGTGCTCAATGTTCGGAATCACCCAGACCGCGACGCGAGCGCCGTTCGGAAACCGGAGCGGCTTGCGGTCGACAATCGGTGAATAACTGAAACGCTCGTGCTCCATGCTCGTCTCCCATCCCGATGCGTGTGATGGCGCGTTATCGCCCACCCAAAATAGACGGGCGAATCGATGGACTCACCCCGCCGCCTCCGCTCCGAACATGCGATCGAGATAGGAGTTCAGCAAATGGTGGATGGCTTTTTCGAGGCCCATAGTCGGACCGGGACGGAAGTTGCGGGAGCCGACGCCGTTCTGGAGCGAGAGCATCATCTCGGTGTCTTCGCCGGCGACCAGCCGAATGAAATCCTTGACCACCGTGTTCTTGGCCTCGAAGGCTGGCTGTTCAAACCACTCGTCCGGGTATTGGGTCAATATGGTAATGCGCGTTTTGTCCGGCGCGATGGGATGACAGAACCACGGCTGGAGCATGTCGGGCCGGGCAAACATATTGAAGCTCGGCCGGATGAAGATGGTAAAGGCAAAGGATTTCGATTTCTGTTCCAGCCAGGGCATGGCCTTGCCAAACAGCCAGGCGCCATCCGGGGCCATGGTCAGGCTTTCGTACTCCGAGTGGTAGCCGTTGGGGGTCAGGTAGAACGGAAATTTATCGACGGGAAAGATCTTGCCAAAAGACGAACCATGAATCACCCCGACGTGATAGATGTCCATCAGGTTTTCCGGGATAAACTTCCAATTGCAGTCCAGCTCAAAGGTGTACTCGTCGGCGATGCGCGTCTCTTCGGCGCGTAGAAACCCGGCGGCTTCCTGTACGCGGTCGACGGCGAGATAGGAGGCCAGGCTTTCTGCCTGGGGATCGAAGTTAATAAAGATATAGCCCGCCCAGGTGTCGAGCTGAACGCTGGGCAAACGGCAGGACTTCCAGTCGAAATCCGTGACCTGTGCACTGTAGGGCGCACCGGTCAGCTCACCGTTCAGACCGTACGTCCAGGCGTGATACGGACAGCTGAACTCCTGGGTATTCCCCTCGCCCTGGACCACCTCGACCCCGCGATGCTGACACACGTTGGCAAAGGCATGCAGTGCGCCGCTCTTATCCTTACAGACAAGGACGGGCTCGCCGGCAATCCGCAGGGCGCGGTAGTCGCCCGGCTTAGTATATTGCTCGACCCGTCCGACGCAGACCCAGTCTTTCATGAAGATCTGTTCGATCTCTTTTTGGAAAATCTCGGGCGAGGTGTAAAACTCGCCCGGCAGATGCCTGGCGCGCAGCAGGTCCTGCCGGGTTTTTGAGAAGTCCTGAAGGTCGAGATGGGCGGACATGATATCCTCCTAACGGTTGAAGAAGTCGAGCAGCGCCGCATTACACGCCTCGGGATTATCCTCAATCACCATATGACCCGCGCCGGGAATTTCGACCCACCGACCGTCCGGGATGCGGGTGAGCATTTTTTGACACGTGTCAACGCTCAGCACGTCCGACTCCCCACCGCGCAGGATCAGGGTCGGGCAGCGAATCTGACTCAAAAGGTCCCAGGTCTGCTGCGGATCGTCGGGCTTCAGGTTTGGATCGAAAATGGCCTGGTCTATCCGCCACGCTATCCTGCCGTCCGCGCCCTCTTTGAGCATCCAGGTGAGGCGCGTCTGGCGGTTTTCTTCCGAGGCTTTGGGGTGGCGCATCTGCAGAAACGCCTTGGCCGCCTGCCAGGAGTCAAACCCCGCCGGCGTCTCCCCCAGCTCGGCGCGTATGCGCTGCATGCCGGCGGGGTCAATCTCCGGGCCGATGTCCAGGATGCCCAGCGCCAGCATCCGCTCGGGGTGACGCGCGGCGTAGTGCATGGCGTTGAGACCGCCCATCGAGTGGCCAATCAGGGTGAACCTGTCGAGTTGAAGCGTCTCGACAAAGGCCTCCACATCAGAGACGTAGGCTTCCCGCGTGTAGTCGCCGTCCGCCGCCCAGTCGGTCTCCCCTCGTCCGCGCTGGTCCAGGGCCAGGACCCGATACCGGTCGCTCACGGCCACGGCCAACTCATCGAACCAGTGGCCATAGGCCCGTAAGCCGTGCAGACAGACTATAGGCGTTGCCTGGGCATCGCCCCACTCCACATAATGCATCCTGAGGCCGTTGATGGTGGCATAGTGACTCGTCGCCTGGCTGGACATGGCTCCCTCCCCTGATTCGCGCTGCTACTGCGTGACAAAGCCGCCATCTACGGACATGGCCGTTCCGGTCACAAAAGAGGCGGCATCGGAACACAACCAGACTACCGCCTCGGCAATCTCCTCCGGCTGCCCCATGCGCCCCACCGGCTCTCTGGCCTCGATGGCCTTGATGATCTGGTCGCCCAGCTCGGGCTGGGCGGCCAGGACCTTATCGACCAGCGGCGTTTGGACTGGTCCCGGACAGACGGCGTTGACCCGAATGCCGGATTTGGCGTACTCCAGGGCCGCGGTTTTCGTCAGGCCGAGGACGCCGTGCTTGCTGGCCGAATAGGCCGGCATCCCGTTCGATCCCACCAGTCCAAAGTTGGAGGCGGTGTTGACGATCGCGCCCCCGCCCTGGTTCAACATGTGCGGGATTTCGTGTTTCATGCAGAGCCACACGCCGGTCAGGTTCGTTGCAATGATCCGGTCCCAGTTCTCCTGGCTGCACTCGGCGGTCTGCTTGATGTCTCCCTGGATACCGGCGTTGTTCAGGGCGCAGTCCAAACGGCCATAGGTGCTCACGGCCTGCTCGACCAGGGCGGCCACCTCCGCCGCCTGGGAGACATCCGCGCGGACGAACCGCGCCGTTCCACCGGCCGATTCGATTATGCGGATCGTCTCCTGTCCGCCATCCTCATCCACGTCGGTAACAACGACCTTGGCGCCCTCTCTGGCAAAAACCACCGCCGAGGCGCGTCCAATGCCTGAGCCACCACCGGTCACCAGTGCTACTCTTGTGTCTAATCGCCCAGCCATGGCCGCTGCTCCTTTCTGATGAAAACCGTTCTAATGAAAACCGTCCGTGGGAGTGTTATTCCACTCGCCGGAAGCGGGTGGGCTCAATGGCCTCAAAGATATGGGGATTGTGATACAGTTCTACGGCGCTGGTGACTTCCACCAGCGAAAGCGTCAGATAGTAGAGCGGCTGCGCCTCTGCGGGGAGTTGGTCAAGCGGAAATTGGTCGAGATAGGCAACCACAGCTTCCAGTTGAGGAAAAAGCGCGTCGTAGAACGCCTGAATATCCTCCATACTGCTGGACAGACGTTTGGCGCGTCGCTCGCGCTCTGTGGCCAGAGCCCAGGCGCTGAATGGTTCAAGGCTCTGAAACGGCTCCGGCAGGGGCACTTCGGCCATCAGTGCCCCCATCCGTTGAAGAACCCCATATAGTCTTCCAACACTTTGTGAAAATGCCGAATCTGAATCTCATCGTCCTGGAGGATGAGATGCGTTTTTGCCCGCGAGCTCAGACCGGTTTGCAGGGTCTCATGCGCCACGGCGTCCTCCTGGAGCACATCACAGATGCGGTGTTTGAGGTATTCCTGGCTGAGTCGCTGGCCGGCGGTTTCGGCGGGCGGAAAATGAAATTTGATCTCCCAGATGCAGCGATCAACCGCCAGCGGCCAGAAATTATACGTCATGTAATAGTCGTCTTCGATGCCCCGGAACTGGAGAATGACAAAATTGGGAAAGATCACAAAAAAGTCAAAATCCCCCAGCATGGGCAGGCGGCTGTTGGTTGTCGCCGTATTGAGCTGGTTCATGAGTGCTCCGGTCGGCGTCGGCGTACTTTCTGAATTATAGGTGGTCGACCAGACCGCGTGATGATTATACAGCTTCACACCCGAGAGACGCAGATAGCGGTTGTCTTTGAGGACGAACATCCCGGGAAAGGAATAGCGATGCTGGAAGGGGAGGTGATAGGCTTCGTTCTGGGCGTCCAGGGCGACCTTCCAGTTGGCCTGCTCTTCGACTTTATAGGTATGGGTGAGGCGGCGCTTATGAAAGGCGGCACCTTTGAACTGTTCGGCTACTCCACCCAGGTAGTCGGTGAGCGTCTCTTGGGGCTGCGGACCCAGATGCACAAAGATAAACCCTTCCCACACATCGGTGGTCACCGGGGTGAGTCCCAGCTTGCTCTTATCAAGATCGTGGAAGTTCTCTTCATCCGGGACGCCGGTGAGTTGCCCCTGGGCGTTATACCCCCAGCTATGAAAATGGCAGGCTAAGGCTCCACGACAGGTGCCGCGCTCTTCCCAGACCAGCTTGTTGGAGCGGTGCGAACAGACATTGTGAAAGCCGCGGATGACGCCGTCCTTGCCTCGGATGACCAGAATCGAGGTTTTACACACCGCCAGCTCGCGCACGAAAAAGTCGCCCGCGTTGGGAATATCATCGACGCGGCCGACGTTGAGCCAGGTACGGCGAAAGACCCGTTCGCGTTCAAGCTCAAAATACTCCGGGGAAATGCACGATTCCGCCGGCACGGGCCCGGTCCCCAGCTCGGGGTATTCCTTTGACCAGCGTCTGTTCTCCGTAGCAGTTTGCATGGCACTCCCTCCTTATTTGGGCGTGATCTTCTTCATAATTGTCGGCTGCGTTCATCCTCTCTCACAGCCCTTCTGCATCTTTCAAATCGATTATGTCAAGAGCTGCGGAGAACTAATTGCGTTCCGCTCGTTGACACGCCACCTCAGAGTTTGATCCGATACTGTCATAACTAGCCCGTCCTACGTGCAGCCCATTAAATACAGGAGGAATGCCATGGCGAGTACCAATGATCTGAAAGCGAACGAGCCGCAAGAGAACGCCACTACGGATGTTTTTGCACCAGCGTTTGGCAAAGCCGGTCTCTCTCTACTTGAAAAGGTCAAGATTCAAGCTCAGGTGCTCGTGCCCATGCTCCGTGCCTTTCGGGCTGAGCTGGGGGAGGAGCAAGCGAACCGAATTGCCAGCCAGGCACTCCGGGAGTGGTCGGAAAAGCTCTTCCAGGACATTGGGGATCAGCTCTCCGGCAGCCCTCGGCAGAAATGGGACGCCTTTAATAAAGCCCTCTTTAAGCAGGTCGGCGGCGATGTGAACCTTGAGATGCTCAAGCAGACGCCGGACGCCTGGGAGTTTAATATCACCAGCTGCCGCTACGCTGATTTCTTCCGGCAACTGGGAGAACCCGAACTCGGCGCGCTGCTGACGTGTGAGATGGACGTGGATATCGAAGCGGTGGGAGGTCCTGGAGTCACCATGACCCGGACGCAAACGATCATGAAGGGTGCCAATTACTGCGACTTCCGGTTCAAGATGAAGACCGGCGGGTGATGAGCGGAAGCGTACGGCGGCCCCTTGACAGCCCTGTTGCCGGCTTTCCTGTTTAGCGACCAAAGGCTTCCAGGATGGCTTGGTGATTTGTGAGCACCTCCTCACGGCTGAGCTCAAAACTGGGCGAGTAGAGGGACACCTCGTCGGCTATGCCCTCGTAGCGGGAGAGGGCCTGGCGACATTCCTGTGGCGTACCGGCAATGGAGATGAGATCCACCATCTGGTCGCTGACACTGGCAACCATCCCCGTGGTGTCGTTCCGCGCCCAGGCCTCGCGAATTCGCATTTTTTCCTCAGCGAGATCGTGCTGGTCCAACACAATATCGTAGTAGGGGAAAGTCGTGTAAAAGGCGATCTGCCGCTTCGCCCTGTCTCTGGCTTTCTCTCTATCCTTATCAACGGCACAGATGACTAAACTCATACAGCCCACCGTGTTCGCCTCTCGCTGGCTTTCCTGCATCCCCTCGGCCATATAACGGCGCGCGACATCGGCGATGTAGCGGGGAGTATTGCAGGCGGCAACACACAGGCCGTCAGCAACCGCCCCTGTCACCCGGAGGAATTTGGGCATGACCGCTCCAAAATAGATGGGGATTCGATCCCGGTAGGGACGGGAAAAGCGTTGATACTCCCGAATCTGGAGATACTTGCCCTGGTAGTCTACGCTCTTTCCGGAGTGGGCGGTCCACATCAGACGCAGGACTTCCGCATACTCGCGGACATACGCGGCCGGGGGATAGAACCGCACGGCGTGCCAGTTTTCGTTCCAGGCCTTGGGGCCGGGGCCAATGCCAAGAACAAGGCGGCCCTGGGCAATTTCATCCACGGCTGTTGCCGCCAGCTCCATCAGAACGGGGCTGCGTGCCATAGTCAGGGCGATGGCCGTGCCAATGCGTACCCTGCTCGTCTGCATGGCGATAGCGGTCAGGGGAACGAAAGCCTCGCGCCAGGCCTCGGTCACCCATACCGAATCGAAATCTGCCTCCTCAGCCTGACACGCAAAACGGACGATATCTGCCATTGTCAACTGGTCGCCCGTGAGAGTAAGGCCTAGACGCATATGCTCCTCCTCTCGCGCACCCTTATTACTTGTCTCATGCCCGTGCCTGGTCAATCAGGGCGAGCACCCGCTCCGGGGTGAGTGGAATCTCGCTGACCCGTACCCCCAACGGTGCCAGGGCGTCCGCCACGGCGTTGGCTATGGCTGCCGGCGGTGAAATGGCTCCGCCTTCGCCCATGCCCTTGATGCCGCGCGGCGTGTTCGGAGCCGGGGTTTCTATATGTCCGATTTCAACCCGAGGAACGTCCACCGCGGTTGGGGCCAGATAGTCCATCAGCGTGCCCGTCAGCAGTTGCCCGTTGTCGTCGTACACGGTCTGTTCGTACAGGGCCGAGCCGATCCCCTGGGCCACGCCGCCCTGGATCTGTCCGTCAACCACCAGCGGGTTGATTATTGTGCCGCAGTCTTCGACCACAATCAGACGCAGCAGCCGAACGGAGCCGGTTTCGATGTCCACCTCGACCGTCACCAGAACCGTGGCGTTGGCGTGGGTCCAGGGCGGTGGGGTGTAGTGTGCCGTTGCCTCCAAGCCCGGTTCTTCGTCTTCCGGTAGACCTGCCGGTGCCCGAACAACCAGCAGGTGGGCGATGTCCTGGAGGGGCATGAGCGCCAGGCCGTCCGTCTTGCGCCGGACCAGCCCCTCGGCCAGCTCAAGATCATCTTGTGGCACTTCACTCAGGCGCGAGGCCGTACGCAGAATTTTCTCCCGCAGCTGGCCCGACGCCTGGATAATGGCGCCGCCGCCGAGCACGGCGCTACGGCTGGCCCACGTCCCCCAGCCGTGGGGAACGGTCGTGGTATCTCCCTGGATCACCCTGACGTCGGCCACGGGCACGCCCAGTTCGTCTGCCGCAACCTGGGCAAACGTCGTCTCATGGCCCTGGCCGTGCGAGTGGGTGCCGACCAGGACGGTGACCTTGCCATTCGCGTCTATACGCACGGTGGCCGACTCGTAGCCACCCCAGGTGATGCCGACCGGCTCGAAACTGCGATAGCTGTAGGACGAACTCTCGACATAACAGCCCAGGCCGACGCCGAGGTAACGCCCGTGTTGTCTCGCCTGCTGCTGCTCGGCCCGGAAAGCCTGGTAGTCGAGCATGTCCAGCGCTTTTTGCAGCGCTTCCCGGTGACTGCCGCTTTCAATCTCAACCCCGGTGACGATCTGATAGGGATGTTCCTCCTTGCGGATCATATTGCGCAGACGCAGTTCGGCCGGGTCGAGCCCAAGTTTCTGTGCCCCCAGGTCGAGCAGGCGTTCCATGACCAGGATACTGACCGGCAAGCCCACCCCACGATAGGCTCCACTCGTCACCTTGTTGGTGACAACCGAGAGGGCCTCGCAGCGGAAGGCTGGGACCTTATAGGGGCCTCCGGGGAAGGCCGAAGCCGCCATGCCGGCCTCCAGGGCCGAGCCCCACGGATAGGCCGAGTACGCGCCCACGTCGCAGATAAAACGCCCCTTCACCCCCAGGACCGCCCCCTCCTGTGTCAGGGCGAGTTCCGCCTGCACGACTTGTTGTTTGGCCTGCAAGGTCGAGGCGGACAGGTTTTCGCGTCGGTCTTCGATCCACTTGACCGGGCGGCCGACATGCTTGGCAAGGAAGGTCAGCAGGACTTCCTCGGGATAGACATAGGCTTTGGGTCCAAACCCTCCGCCGACATCCGGCGCAATGACCCGAATATGGTGCTCGGGAAAGTCGAGCAGCCGGGCCAGGTGGGCGCGCATCAGATGCGGTACCTGGGTCGAGGACCACAGTGTCAGGGAGCCTAAAGCCGGCTCATAGTGGGCCAGACAGCCGCGGGCTTCCATGGGTAGCGCCACATGCCGGCCGGTCGCAAAGCGCTCGGCTACGATGCAGTCTGCCGATTGAAATGCCTGGGCAATCGCGCCGGCCTCCATGTCCACTGTCTGCATGAGATTGTCGCCCCATTCCTCATGAATGAGCGGTGCGTCCGGCTGCATAGCCTGTTCTATATCGCTCACAACCTCCAGGGGCTCATACTCGACTGCCACGCGAGCCGCGGCATCCTCTGCCGTGTAGCGGTCCGAGGCCACCACGACCGCTACGGGTTCTCCCACGAAGCGGACTTTGTCCAGGGCTAACACCGACCAGTTGCACGGTTTATGTTTCGGGGCCTTGGCCGGATCATACTCCACGCGGAGGGGGCGGATCGCCTGGGCAACATCCGCCCCGGTCAAGACCGCCTCAACCCCTGGATACGCCTGAGCGGCGCTGACATCGATCGTGAGCAGCCGGGCATGGGCGTAGGGGCTGCGGACAAAGGCGACTCCGAGGGTGCCGGGCAGGTGGATATCATCGACATACTGGCTTTGACCCAACAGCACCCGCGGGTCTTCGACCCGTTTCACCTGGGCGCCAACCATCTTACCCGTGCCGACCGTGGTCATGGGCTTCCCTCCGACTGTGTCAGTTCCAGAACCATCGCGCGTTTATATCTGGAGGTCAAGGCGAACATCCCTAAGGCGCCCTGCCTCCGGTTAGACCGCCCAACCCGCTGACAATACCTCGGCCTGTTCCAGCACGGTCCGCGTCGCTCGTTCCTGCTTATCGGGTGGATAACCGTGTTTGCGCAGAATGCGTTTGACCAGTCGGCGCAGGTTGGCGCGGACATTCTCACGTAGCGTCCAGTCAATGGTGACGTTGGCGCGCACGGTTTGCACCAATTCACGGGCGATATCGCGCAGGGTTTCATCGCCGAGCACCTGAACCGCACTGTCATTTGTTTCGAGCGCGTCGTAGAACGCGACCTCGTCTTCCGACAGGCCGAGTTTTTCGCCCCGAGCACTTGCCTCGCGCAACTCCTGGGCAAGCTGAATAAGCTCTTCTATCACCTGCGCAGCTTCGACGGCCCGGTTCTGATAGCGGCGTAGGGTGTGTTCCAGCATCTCGGCGAACGACCGCGCCTGGACAACATTTCGTTTCCGACGGACGGCGAGTTCGCCTTTCAATAATTTCTGCAACAATTCGACTGCGAGGTTACGCTGCGGCATATCCCGCACCTCGGCCAGGAATTCATCCGACAGAACCGAGATATCGGGCTTTTCCAGCCCGGCGGCGGAGAAGATATCGAGCACCCCTTCCGAGGCTACGGCCCGCGAAACGATCTGGCGCACCGCATGGTCCAACTCTTCCTCGGGACGGGCATCGCCGGACGCTCGCTTGGCGAGGACCGACCGGACGGCCTGAAAGAACGCCACCTCGTCCCGAATGTGCAACGCGGCTTCATGCGGGACGGCCAGGGCAAACGCCTGAGACATCTCCCGTACCGCGACCAGGTAACGATCTTTGCCGTTCTCCTGGGCCAGGATGTGTTCCTGCGCCGCCGGCAACAGGGCCAGCCGTTCCGTTGGCGCGCCGGTGATCCACTGCGAGCGGTCAAAGCCGTGGAGCAGGTCGCAACAGACTTCATATTTTTCCTGCATCACCTCTACTGCCTGCTTCTGGTCGAACGCGGTTCCCCCGCTGCCGCCGCTCTCGGTGTAGGTCGCCAACGCACGCTTCAGTTCATGCGCCAGCCCCAGGTAATCCACCACCAGCCCGCCCGGCTTGTCCCGGAACACCCGGTTGACTCTGGCGATGGCCTGCATCAGGCCGTGGCCACGCATGGGCTTGTCCACATACATGGTGTGCAGGCTCGGCGCGTCAAAGCCAGTCAGCCACATGTCGCGCACTAGCACCAGGCGTAGCGGGTCGCCGGGGTTGCGGAAGCGTTTCGCCAGGGCCTCGCGCTGCGGCTTGGTGCGAATATGCGGCTGCCAAGCGGGCGGGTCCGATGCCGAGCCGGTCATGACGACTTTAATCTGTCCCTTGTTGTCTTCCTCCTGCTGCCAGTCCGGGCGTAGCCGCACCAGTTCGCGGTATAGCTCGATACAAATGCGCCGGCTCATGCAGACGACCATGGCTTTACCGTCGAGCGCTTCCAGGCGCTGCTCGAAGTGGGCAACAATATCCTGGGCGATGAGCTTCAAGCGCTTTTCAGTGCCGACAATCGCTTCGAGTTGCGCCCATTTGGTTTTGAGCCTTTCCTGACGAGTGATCTCCTCGCCTTCGGTTGCTTCCTCAAATTCGGGATCAATGTTCGGTCGCTCGCTCTCGTCGAGTGAGAGCTTGGCTAATCGACTCTCGTAATAAATCGGCACGGTGGCTTTATCCTCGACCGCGCGTTGAATGTCGTAGATGCTGATGTAATCGCCGAAAACGGCTCGGGTGTTGGCGTCCTGCAACTCAATTGGCGTACCGGTGAAACCGACGAACGAGGCATGCGGCAAGGCGTCCCGCATATGACGTGCATAGCCGTCGATGAAGTCGTACTGGCTGCGGTGGGCTTCGTCGGCAATGACCACGATGTTACGCCGCTCCGACAGCAACGGGTGCCGGTCACCCCGCTTTCCTGTGCGAGGGGTGCGCCCCTCGCGCTCCCCGGCTGAGGATGCTTTTTTGTGAGGGGAGGCCCCCTCACGCTCCCCGGCTGAGGGCTCTTCAGGAAAGAACTTCTGGATGGTGGTAAAGACCACGCCGCCCGACTCGACTGCGAGCTTGGCGCGCAGGTCGGCCCGGCTTGTCGCCTGCATCGGCGGCTGGCGCAACAGGTCGCGGCAGCGCGCGAACGTACCGAAGAGTTGGTCGTCCAGGTCGTTACGGTCGGTCAGCACCACGATAGTCGGGTTCGCCATCGCCGGTTCACGGATGATACGTCCGGCATAAAAGGCCATGGTCAGGCTCTTGCCCGACCCCTGCGTATGCCACACTACGCCGATACGCCGGTCGCCGGTCTCGCCGCCGGGGTTGCGGCCCGACTCGTAGCGGCCAAACCCACTGGAAATCTGTCCTTCCGCCAGCGGTAGCTCTGCGGCTCGCAGCGTCTCGGTCACGGCAACCCTGACCGCGTGGAACTGGTGATAGCCGGCCATTTTCTTGACCAGGACGCCGCTGCCGTCATCCTCGAACACGATGAAGTCGCGGACCAGCGAAAGAAAGCGGCCCGGTAGGCACACGCCTTCGAGCATGACCTGCAATTGGGGCAGGTGCGAGTCGGCCAGGGTTTCGCCCGAGGTCGTGCGCCAGGGCTTGAACCACTCCCGCCCGGCGGTCAGCGTGCCGATACGCGCTTCAACCCCGTCCGAGACCAACAGGGCCGCGTTCATACTGAACAGGGTCGGCAGTTCGGCCTTATAGGTCTGGAGCTGCTGCCAGGCGGTCCAGATGGTCGCGTCTTCGTCTGCCGGGTTTTTCAGTTCGATCACCCCGAGCGGCAGGCCGTTGACGAACAGCACGATGTCGGGCCGCCGCTCGTGCTTATTCTCGACGACGGTAAACTGATTGACCGCCAGCCAGTCGTTATTGACGGGCGTATCGAAGTCGACCACCCGCGCCTGCGCGCCTTGGACCGTCCCGTCATTTGTACGATGCTCCACCGTCACGCCATCCACGAGCATACGGTGAAAGGCGCGGTTGCGGGCCTCAAGCGTCGGCCCTTCCGAGTGGGTCAGCTTACGGAAAGCGTCGCCCAGGGCTTCGGGCGGCAGGGTGGGGTTGAGTCGGGCGAGCGCATCGCGCAGCCACCGTTCCAGCACCACCGCTCCGTAGTCGCCACGCTCTGCGCTCGGTGTATCGGGCGCGATATCGGGGCCGTGGGCGATGTTCCAGCCGAGGCTTTCGAGCCAGGCCAGGGCCGCGTCTTCGACGGTGGATTCGGTGAAGACGGTCACGACGTTTCCCAGGGATTGATGACTGCGACGTTGAAGGGCCGGAAATCGGCGACGTTCCGAGTGGCGACGGTGAGGGTATTGGCTCGGGCTATTCCGGCGACCAAGGCGTCGCCCACGTCGATCGTATATCCAGAGCGCCGGGCGTTCGCCCGAAACTCGGCGGCCCACTCGGCCCCTGCCCTGTCCAATGGCAGTATGTGATGGGCGTATCCCGAAAGAATGGCTGCTTGCATGGTAGACAGCCGATTGCGGCGGATTCCCTGTGGGAGCAACCGTAATCCGTATTCTACTTCATGGATGAGGACAGACGACACCCATACATCGTCTCGCTCGGCCAGAAAGTCCACAACCCGGGGGTCTGGAATGTTCCGCGTCAACTCCGAGATTACGTTGGTATCCAGAAGGTAGCCAGTCATTCGTCTTCTTCGTCAATGAAGGGAATCGGGCGATTGGAGCTCCGCTCCGGCACCTCAAGATTGGTGCCGCGTGGTACGTTCTCTATGAGCCACTGGCCAAAGGGCTTACGCGGCGGCGTTTTCGCGTCCCACGCCTCGGCGGGCACCACAACGAACGGACGCCGGGTACCTATGCGCTGCGGCCCTTCCGTCTCGGCCAGCCGCAAGACCTCGGACAGACGGGCCTTCGCTTCGGCAACAGTCCATACACGCTGGGGTTTGGAGACTTCCATGGTCACACCTCCGGCAACTAAGCGATAGTGGTCCAGTATAGACCATGTTGGACGTTGTTTCGAGGGTGGATTCGGGGCAGGTGATTATTGTAGTCAAATCAGGAAGTCGCTCTTTACCAAAAACGGTGAGATAAAGAGAATGCTGTGGAGGGCAATAAAGACTCTCGGAATCCACTTTTCTATGTGAGTGACGGCACTATAGGATGTCCCGCGCCCCTCTCCGGCCAACTGCCACTCATAGGCATACAGCGCAACTGGCAAATGCTCTTCAAGTTGGTGGATTATCTTGAATTTGACGGTATTCAGATCACTGTGAGACTTGATGATCTGGTACCAAAGCAAAGAGACTAGGATGCCGAGTATTGGAACCAGTATCGCCCAATAGCTCTGAACGAACCCCTCAGATTGAATGCCGTAGAGAGTCACGAGCGCGATGTTGAGTGTGAGGAGATAGCGACTCGAAGCCACCCGGCGCGCGCTGACATTCTCGGCTGACTGCACGTATATTTTATATTGCTCAAGAAGGTCCGTGCCGAAGGAATCTCCATACGTCTCTTTCGTGTAATTAACCAAACGCCCATTCGACTGCTGGGACATCAGGCTATCTCTCTCCGCGAATCAGCCGTCTCAGATTTTCCCATGTCCATCTATAAATCTTGTCTGAACGACGGGCCATGTCAGGCTTAGTACAAGTGTAATCAGGGCGCCCCTTTAGTAGAAAGTAAGGTTTGTTTTCCTCACGGGTGATGCTCAACTCGGCAGCAACCCCTTTGGCGGTATGTGTGTACCGTCCACAGATGACAATGGTCAGGTCGGTTCTGCGTATTCGGTCGCGAACCTTCCCTCTCCAATCCCCGGTGAATGGCTCCTTTACCGACCAATCCGCGATAGTAAATGGTGAATCTGGATTTTTTGCCTGACCAACCAAAGCATTTCTCAGTTCCTCGTCATGGTCGAAGTCAAAACTGATAAATGCGCGTTTCATTGCCACTACTCAACCTCCTTCACGGTGAAAACTTTACTCCCATCATCACCGATGGGCTCGCGCGAGAGATACGTTGAAAAATTTCAAGCTTTGCGAGCATTGCTCAACAGTTTCACCAAAAATACCGCTTTTCACAAACGGCGATTGCTCCTGGAGTGCCGATGTAGATTCCTTGATCTCTTGTAAAACTCGATGTCTGTTCTCATCTCGGTAAATAAATACTCCCCTTGGAACCCAATTAAGACGCTCTCGGTACGCATATCCAAGCGCGATAAGAATTTCGAGCTTATCGAAGACCAACATATACTCATCATCGCTAGGGATGATTCGCTTTGCATACTGTCTTAGTGCGTTATACAACCAGATGTTCAGCGGTACATAATTTCTTTCCATACCTTCTAATATTTGAGCAGCCTGGCCGCCTTGGCTATGCACACTGAATAAGCAGAATGGGGGAAGTAGTTGCACGGCAGCAATCGCCTCACGATGTTCCCTGTGGATCATAGTTGCGAAGAGGCGTTCAAGGAATTCCAATCGATGTGCCTTAACCACACCGAGGCCCAAGGCGTAAAGCAGCAGTGTTCCTGGATAGCATTGCAAGCTCAACCAAAATGGAGAACCATTACTATTAACTGGGGATAAACGCTCCAGTGCTCGTTGCCAAACATGATAGTGTCCCTCTTCTGCCCAAAACCCTCCGACCGGTGCCATTGCCAGTAATGTCGAACACGCCGCTTCGTAGCCGCGTACACGGGCCGTCGCTGATTCTGTATTTATAGGTATGCCTTGAACGGAATAAGCCTCGCCGGAGGTCGCCTCGATAATTCTATCCACTGTTTCGTCAATGAGGTCCGAAAGCTGAATCCGATATCTGGACTCAGAGAGATAGCGCTTTAAGCTTGCCACTGCGGCTTCGGTTGAAAGGGGATGGGGCCTCGAAAACTCTTCGATGGACTCGACGTGTTGCTGAACGGTTTGAAAGAACGTGTCGGCTTCCTCAATACTGATCACTTCAGCACCACGATGGTTAATCAGCCGATGAGCCTCATCGCTGGGCTCGCCACGTACCGCCCAATAGGTCGTAAACCGCCGGGATGGGCAGCGCTCGATTGCGTTACGCAACGCATTGTCCCAGGTAGCTGACCAGCCGCAGATAATAAGACCAAACTCATCGAAGATACGATCAAGGAGTTGGTCGAATTCCTCGGGGTATGCTTCGAGTTCGCTGGGCGTATTGCGAATACGCGTGTCGAGATAGTCGCCATGGAGCTTGAGAACGCAGCACTGAGTGTGGATAAGCGGTAGCATCCCTTGGACGTGATCTGGTGAACTCAGAACAGTTGGCTCAACTCCAGCGTCACGCAAGGCGCTTTCCATCAGGCGGTCAAAATTTGTGGTAATGATGACCTTTATGAATCCTTGAGCCACCAATGCAGCGATAGCGTGGTGTGCTGCGGTTGGCTGCTTCTTCCCTTCGGCACGCTCCTGTTCATTCGGCTCCCAATAGCTGCGTAACAATTGTTGCCGCTCGGCGGGCGTCCTGGCGAGATTTTCAAGGAGATCGGAATAGTCCGGCTCTCTCCCGAACTGTTCCCGATACCAAGTCTCAGGGTCGGGCTCCGCTGTATTGTTTTGGAGAGCTGCAAGCCCATGAACCAAGCCTAGCGTTATTTCCCAACCGGTCGGAATTTCTGCCGCCCTGGATATACCTGAGCCGACAAGGGCGGCATAAACGCCTCGATTTGCCTGAATGGAAAATGCGAGTGAATGGATCGGATCAATCATACTGTTTCTGACTTTTTACCCGTAGCTCGCCAGAAACGAGCTTGGGTAGTAGTGCATCCCGTAGGGTGGCGAGAGCGCGGGATGCGGAGCGACAATTCAGTGTTTTACTTAGAAAATTTTCGGCGACCTTCTCGAACGAATCTATGAGAGCCCCCGGTGGAAAGACTATGGGGAGGTCTAGGACGGCTTCCGCTTGGGCGCGTTGGTGGCTCTTAGATGTCCCTGTAACAAGTGATTTAATCTGCTGCCGGAAAAGAGAGGTACGCAGTAGGCAGTAGACATAGCTGCGGTGAAAAGGCGGTTTGGTACGGAGAACCAAGAACTCAGTCGAACAGACTGCTTGGTCATCGGGCGATACATCCACTAACCAAACCCTTTCAATCTCTGGGTTGAGCTTGGACAAAAGGACGACGCCAGGACACACCCGTGTCTTTGTACTTTTGATACTTCCACCTAGCTCCTGCTTCGGTGTTTGCCCCTCATCATAAGCAGGAATACTAAAATGGCTGAAGGAAGCACTCGGTGACGTAAGCGGGTTCTCTTTGTCACGGAGTTGATCCACCGCATCCTTCAATTTTCCAACTCCCCACCCCTCCGGTATCTCCCCCAACTCCGAATCGACAAAACTATCAGGGAACAATGCGACAATGTCTGAGTCCATCCCGTCAAGATACGCCCGAGCCCGTTCCACAGTCCAATCAAGGGGGGAGTGATTAGGAGTGTGGTTTCTGAGGGTGGCTTTGGCATGGACGGGATCGAAGTCCACAAACCAACTCTTGAATAGCGCCCGCGCCATCTCTTCGAGCGTTTCGTTCATGCGGCGGTTGAGTTCGATCTTGTCGTCCAGGGTGCCGAGGATGTGGGCGATGGTGCGTTGTTCAGGGAGGGGTGGCAGAGGGACCTGAATTTCTTCAGCAAATCTAGTGAACTGAAATCTAGCGATACCTGTGTGTTGAACCTGATGCTGTTCCATCTCCCCAATCTGGTAGAGATACTGGAGAAACCAGTACAAATATGGAGCATTGATGCGGGCTTCATCTACACGAAGGAACCGAGCAAAGCTTGCACAGGTGAAAGGAATTTCGGTGCCTTCCAATGTACGCGCCTGAATGAGTAAAGTACGGCCAGTCGGACGACCCTTTGAGCCTCCGGCAGTCTCAATAAGAATGTCGCCCGGTCTTAACGCCTTTCTCGCTCTGTGTTCGGCCGGCAGGTATCGAGTTGGGATCGTTGTTAGGTCGCCCCGTCGAACGGGCTCGAAATCGGTGCCTCGGATGACATGTACGGGAACAAGACCGTCGTCAGGCTTGGCGACTCCCCACTCACCATCGCGCGTGTGGATAAGCAACGACCGGAGATTCGCGGTGTCACCCACCAAATCCAAGCTCCTTCAGGTTGGCCTCGATAGCCACGTCCAGCTTCGCAGACTCGGCCTGCTGCATGCGTAACTCTGCTACCAGCCGTTTCATCTTGTCCTCGAACGGCTCGCCGTCGTCCTCTCGTGCTTCCGCGCCGACATAGCGACCGGGGGTCAGCACATAGCCGTGCTTGCGTACGTCTGCCAGGGATGCACTCTTGCAGAAGCCGGGGATGTCGGCATAGACGGCGGCACCCTCACCCCGGCCCTCTCCCTTCGAGGGAGAGGGGGTAGGATGGGGCTCGCCTTGCGAGGGGGAAGGAGGGTGATTGCGCCAAGCATGGTAGGTGTCGGCGATGCGGGCGATGTCGGCGGCGGTCAGTTCGCGGTGGGTGCGGTCCACCATGCGACCGAGTTTACGGGCGTCGATGAACAGGATTTCGCCGCGCCGGCCGCTGGACTGCCGGTTCCTGCGGTTGCGGGCCAGGAACCACAGGCAGGCCGGGATTTGAGTTGAATAGAAGAGTTGGCCGGGGAGCGCCACCATACAGTCCACCAGGCTAGCTTCGATCAGACTTTTTCTGATAGCGCCCTCGCCCGACTGGTTGGACGACATGGAGCCATTGGCGAGTACGAAGCCGGCCGTACCGACCGGTGCCAAATGGTGGACGATATGCTGCACCCAAGCGAAGTTAGCATTGCCCTTGGGTGGGGTGCCGTACTGCCAGCGCTTGTCCTCGGTTAGCCGTTCGCCGCCCCAGTCGGAGATATTGAAGGGCGGGTTGGCTAGGATGAAGTCGGCCTTGAGGTCGGGATGGCGGTCGTTGTGGAAGGTGTCGCCGTGGGCGATCTGGCCCTCGATGCCGCGAATGGCGAGGTTCATCTTTGCCAGCCGCCAGGTGGTGTAGTTGGACTCCTGGCCATAAATCGAGATGTCGGCCCTGGTGGCCTGTGGGGCGCTGCCACCATTACCGTTGCCGGATTGATGGGCACGGATGAAGGCGACCGACTGCACGAACATGCCGGAGGAGCCACAGCAGGGGTCATAGACCCGGCCTTGATAGGGCTCCAGCATCTCGACCAACAGCGTGACCACGCAGCGCGGGGTGTAGAACTCGCCGCCCTTCTTGCCCTCGGCGCTGGCGAACTGCGACAGAAAGTATTCGTAAACGCGGCCCAGCACGTCCTTGGAGCGGGCTTCCGCGTCGCCGACCTGGATATTGCTGATGAGGTCGATGAGCTGGCCGAGCCGCTGCTTGTCGAGCGCCGGGCGGGCATAGTCCTTGGGCAGTACGTCCTTGAGTGCCGGGTTGTCGCGCTCAATACCGGTCATGGCGGTATCGACGAGTTGGCCGATGGTGGCTTGCCGTGCCTGGGCCTTGAGCTGCGTCCAGCGAGCCTCGGGCGGCACCCAGAAGATATTCTCGGCGCGATACTCGTCCGGGTCCTCGGGGTCGGCGCCCTGATCCTGTTCACCTTCGAGACGGGCGTGCATCTCCTCGAAGGCGTCGGAGATGTATTTCAGAAAGATCAGACCGAGAACGACATGCTTGTACTCCGCGGCGTCCATGCTGCCGCGCAGGGCGTCGGCCATGGCCCAGAGTTGGGCCTCATAGCCGGTCGTCGCGTCATGGGTGTCCTGCGAGTGATCGTCTTGTCTCTTCTGCTTTTGTCCCCGTGCCACATCTTTTCCTTTCACTCGCTTGAATAATACGCCACCGGCTCAAGCTGTCCAGATACGCTATCTGTAGTGATAAGATCATTGCCACAGGGACGCTTACAGGGACACGCTGGTAAGCACGCATAGCAGGAGAAAAAACAGTGAGATATACAGACAACGCTGGATATCTGGAAGACTGAGAGTATAATGCCCGGACTTATCCGGCATTTCAGCTCAGCATCGTTTGGGGCTGCCCATGGGTTATCGCATTGCCATTGACGTTGGCGGGACTTTCACCGATGTTGTTGTCGCTGACAACACGGGGCGCATGACGATCGGAAAGGGCCTCACTACCCGAGAGCGGCTCTTTCACGGTATGGAGCAGGGCCTGACCGTCGTGGCCCGGCAGCTTGGCGAGCCTGACGTGCCCACCCTGCTCAGCCAGGCCGACCTCTTTATCTATGGGACGACCACCGCGACGAACGCCGTGGTCGAGGGGAAGACCGGCAAGACGGCATTTCTGACAACTGAGGGCTTTCCCGACATTCTGGTGCTCCGCGAGGGCGGCAAGACCAACGCCTATGACTTCACGGCACCCTACCCGGAACCCTATGTCCCGCGGCGTCTCACCTTTGAAATACGGGAGCGAGTGAATGCGGAGGGAGATGTTGTTGTCCCGCTCGATGTGGAGCATGCGCGCAGTATTCTGAAGCGCCTCCGTGCGCATCATATTGAGGCGATTGGTGTCTGTCTGGTCTGGTCCATTGTCAACCCGGTACACGAAGCGGCTCTGGGCAGGTTGATTGAGGAGGAACTGCCGGGGCTTGCCTACACGCTCTCATCCCGGCTCAACCCGATTATTCGTGAATATCGTCGGGCCTCGGCAACCGTCATCGATGCCTCACTCAAACCGCTCATGCAGCGCCATCTGCGGGAGATTGCCCAGGATGTGAGCCGCGCCGGCTTTCGTGGCGAGATCCTCGGCGCAACATCGTCCGGTGGCGTCATGCCCATTCAGGAGCTGGCGGAGCGTCCTATTAATACTATCCGCTCGGGTCCCGCGCTTGCACCGGTGGCTGCGCTGCATTACGCGCAGGCTGAAGTTGGCAGCCGAGATGTCATCACGTGTGATACGGGCGGGACGAGCTTCGACGTCAGTCTGGTGCGGGATGGCCTGATAAAGGCCACGCGTGAAACCTGGCTCGGTGGTCAGTGGGTTGGACATATGACCGGCCTCTCGTCCGTCGATGTCCGGAGCATTGGTGCCGGCGGCGGCTCGATCGCCTGGATCGACCCTGGTGGGCTGCTCCGTATTGGCCCACACAGTGCAGGCGCTGAGCCCGGTCCGGCCTGCTACGGACGGGGGGGGACACGGCCGACGGTCACGGATGCGGCCCTGGTGCTTGGCTACTTGAATCCCGCGTACTTCCTGGGAGGCCAGATGCAACTGGATACGGAGGCCGCGCGGCACGCCGTTGGAACCATTGCCGAGCCGCTGGAGCAGACGATCGACCAAGCCGCCCAGGCTATTCTGACTATTGCCGGTGAGGCCATGGTGCAGGCGATCCAGGAGATTTCGGTGAACGAAGGGATTGACCCGCGCGAGACACTGCTTGTCGCTGGGGGAGGAGCCGCCGGACTGAATATTGTCTCTATTGCCCAAGCCCTGGGCTGTCCTCAGGTGCTCGTCCCCCGGACCGCGGGTGCGCTCAGCGCCTGCGGCGCACAGTACTCGGACATTGTCGCTGAATTCAGTCTGAGTAGACTGGCCGTGACAGACGATTTCGCCTACACCGAGGTGAATGCGGCCTTGCAGTCTCTGCACACCGAAATGGACGCCCTTGAGTCGGAGCTGCGGGGGCGGGGCCTCCGCAATTTTAAGCGGGACTTCTTTGTTGAAGCCCGCTATCCCACTCAGGTATGGGAACTCGAGATTCCCTTGGAAAAGGACCGCTTTGATGGTCCGCGCGACGTAGCAGCCCTGGTCCAAGGCTTCCATCGGGTGCACGAGCGCGTTTTTGCCGTCAAGGAAGAAGGGGCCGAGGTCGAGTGCCTGTACTGGAAGGGCCGTTTGACCGGGCTCCTGGATCGGATTCAACCAGACCGTCCGCCTGCGCGGGATACACCGCGGGGGCCCATTCCCCATGCGCACCGGAGTGTGTATTTCGCAGGTCAGGGTCGCACTGATACTCCGCTGTACTTGGGATCAGCGCTTGAGCCCGGCATGCAGCTCCACGGACCGGCGATCATCGAGGAGCCGACAACGACGATAGTGCTCTACCCCCATAGCGTCGCCCAGGTGGCGTCGCTGAATAACTACCTCATCAGCATACCCTGATTGGCGTATGAGAAAGGCGGCATGGATGGCAGCGCAGACACACAGTCGAGAGGTGCAGAAGACCACGCTTGATCCGACCTTGCTGGCCGTGCTGGCCAACCGATTTGAAGCGATTGTACGCGAGATGACCCAAACCCTGCTCCGGGCCGGCCGCTCGGCCACGATCAGTATTGCGCGTGATTTTTCATGTTCAATCACAACCAGTGTGACTGGCCGGCACGCGCTCCTGGCCGCAGCGGAAGGGTTGCCGGCTCATATCTACGGCTCTCATCTTCAGGCCCAGGCCATGGGTGAGCTGCATCCCGATCTTGCCGAGGGCGATGCCTTTTTGCATAACGACCCATACTTGGGGAACTCCCATCCCGCAGATCACACCATCCTCGTGCCCGTTTTCTGCGAGGGGCAGCATCTGTTCACGGCGGTTGCGAAGGCCCACCTGTCCGATATCGGCAATGCCTTGCCCACCTCGTATATGCCGGCTGCGCGCGACGTCTATGAAGAGGGAGCGTTGCTCTTCCCCTGCGTCCGCGTTCAATGCGCCTACGCAAATATCGACGACATTATCCGTTTGTGTCGCCGGCGTATCCGCGTTCCCGAGCAGTGGTATGGGGACTATCTGGCAATGTTAGGCGCGGCCCGGGTTGGGGAGCGTAAGATTCAGGACCTTGTCGCAAAGTACGGCTCCGAGACGATCAGGACGTTCGTTCACGAGTGGTTGGATTATTCGGAACGACGTATGATACACGCCATCAGGCAGCTGCCAAGTGGCGACGTGATCGGGACTGGTCGGCACGACCCGTTTCCAGGTCTGCCCGATGGCCTCCCGCTCAAGGTCGAAATTGCTATCGATACGCAGGCTGGTCGGATTGAAGTCGACCTCCGCGACAACCCGGACAACGTTGCCGGCGGGGCGAACTCGTCGGAGGCCTGTTCGATATCGAGCGTCATGCAGGGCATCTTTAGCGCGTTGGACCCTGACGTCCCCCACAATGCCGGCAGCTTCCGGCGTATACACGTCAAGCTCCGGGAAGGTTGCGTCGTCGGTATTCCGCGCTTTCCGCATTCTTGTTCCCTCGCGACCACGAATCCGGCCAACCGGCTGGTAGGCATCACCCAGTCGGCCTTTGCCGAACTCGGTGATGGCTGGGGCACGGCGGAAGGCGGGGTTGCCCAAAACGCAGGCTATGCCGTTATCTCGGGTACGGACACGCGGCGCAACGGTGCTGCCTACGTCAACCAGCTCATCCTTGGGGGCAATGGCGGGCCAGCTTCTCCTGCGTGCGACGGCTGGGTGACCTACGGGATTGCCGTTATCTCGGGCCTCTTGTACCGGGACAGCGTTGAGATCGACGAACAGAAGTACCCGTTGTTCGTCAAGTCTGAAAAATTAGCCCAGGACAGCGGTGGACCGGGACGGTTTCGAGGCGCGCCTGCGATTGAAGCGGAATACGGTCCGAAAGGCGATGCAGTGACATTTACCTTTCCTATGGAAGGCTACGAGACTCCGGCCAAAGGGGTGCGGGGCGGTCAGGCCGGCAGTAAGGCCTGGGCAACGAAGATCGAGCGGGACGGGAACGAGATGCCGTTGCCGAACATCTTTACCGGAGAACTGCTACCTGGTGAGTTCATACGCTACCGGGACTGTGGTGGCGGCGGTTATGGTCCGCCGACCGAGCGCAATCCGGAAGATGTTCGTCGTGACGTCCTTGAACGCTGGGTGTCGGTCGAGCAGGCACGCGTCGCGTATGGCGTTGTCCTGACCGGTAGCATTGAGGATGAAACGCTCGCTATCGACCAGGAGGCCACGCGAGAGCTACGCGAGCAACTCGGCAAGGAACGGTAGCCGGGGTACAAGATTCGGTCCTCCAAAGGGCCGGGTCTTATCCGAATGGAACACGCTCGATGAACCAAGGAGGGAAACAGTGCGTACAAAGAAGATCCTGAACACCTCGTTCTGGTCACGGCCAGGCACGTTTGGGCCTTGGGCACAAGCGATCCAGGTACCTGCGGGGCACGACCTTGTTTTTACAACGGGCATGACTGCGCGAGACGAAAACGGGAACACAGTCGCCCCCGGCGATGTGCAGGCGCAAACACGGCGCATCTTTGAGCAGATGCGAGCGATCTTTGCCGAGGCCGGTGCGACCTTGAACGATGTCGTCAAAATGACGGTCTATATTCAGGACATGGACGATGTGTTGGCCATTCAAGAGGTCCGGAACGAGTATTGGCCGAGTGAGCCGCCGGTCTCGGCCACGGTCCAAGTGGCCCGGCTTGTCTCGGATGAGGTCCGAATCGAAGTTGAGGCAATGGCTGTCGTACCCTAGGGGAGACATAGAAGGTCTCATAGGGTTTTTGTATTTCTCTTTATTTCAGTTAAGAACTATTCGAGACGCACCCATGGGCTATCGCATTGGAATCGACGTTGGCGGGACTTTTACCGATTTTGTGGCGGTCAATACCGACCAGCAGATGTATAGCGGGAAGACGCCGACGATTGCCGCCGACGAAGCGGCCAGCGTCTTTGGCGGACTGGAGCAGATTGCGGCTCACTTTGACATCTCTCTTCAGACGCTTCTGGCCGAGACTGACCCCATCGTCCTCGGCACGACCGTTGTCACGAACACCATGCTGGAGTTTGCCGGCGCGAATATCGGTCTGATCACCACCAAGGGATTTCGAGACGTTATTGAGCTGCGCCGCGGGTATAAAGAAAGCCTGTTCGATATCCGTCTGCCGCCGCCCCATCCCATTGTTGAGCGCGGGAAACGACTGGGGGTGACCGAGCGTATTGATGCCAGCGGTCGGATTGTCACGCCGCTGGAAGAGGCGGAGGTGTATTCGGCGCTGGAGCACCTGCGCGGTGTTGGGGTCGAGGCCGTTGCCGTGTGTCTGCTGTTCAGCTTTGTGAATCCTGTCCATGAGCGGCGCGTGCGCGACATTATCCACGAGATTGATCCGGCCCTGTTCGTCACGCTGTCCTCGGACGTGCTGCCCCAGGTACGGGAGTTCGAACGGGTCAGCACCACGGTCGTGAACGCCTATACCAGCCCGAAACTGCGGGCCTACCTGGAACAGCTGTCCGCCCGGCTCGAAGCCCAGGGATTCCGGGGCGGACTCTTCCTGATGCAGTCCAACGGCGGGATGATGGATATCGGCTTTGCGCGCGAGCACGGCGTGGATGCCGTCTTGTCCGGTCCTTCGGGCGGTGTGGTGGCGGCGACGTTCTTAGGCGAGCAGTCCGGTTATAAAAATGTCATCACGGCCGATATGGGCGGCACGAGTTACGATGTCTGTCTGATTAAGGATTCCACTCCGGAGGTTGGTGTGGATAACTGGATCAGCCGCTATCGGGTCGCTGTTCCGCTGATAGACATTCATACCATTGGGGCTGGCGGCGGCTCGATCGCCTGGCTCGACGATGCCGGGGCACTCCGGGTCGGCCCGCGCTCGGCCGGTGCCCAACCTGGGCCGGCCTGCTATGGCCGGGGCGGCACCGAGCCCACGGTGACGGACGCCGACCTTGTCCTGGGCTATCTCGACGCGGGCTCTTTTCTGGATGGACACATGGCGCTTGATCGACACGCCGCCCACCAGGCAATCCAACAGTATATTGCCGAGCCCATGAATATCAGTGTGGAAGAGGCGGCCAGCGGAATTTTTGACATTGCCAACAACAGCATGATCAACGCCATCCGCTATGTGTCGGTCGCCCGGGGGCGGGACCCGCGGGATTTCGCGCTGTTGGCCTTTGGGGGAGCCGGTCCGGTCCACGCGGGAACGCAGGTCCGCGACCTTGGCATCCGCACCATTCTGGTTCCGAAAAACGCTTCGGTCCTGTCCGCGCTGGGAAATTTAATCGCCAACTTCAAAGTCTCCAAAGTGCAATCGTTTATTGCCAAGTCCGACCGCGTTGACCTGGAGGAGCTGAACGGCGTGCTGGCGCGTCTGCACCAGGAGGCTGAGGCGCTGTTAGGTGATCGCTCCCGCATCCGCGAGGTGCTGGTCCGGCGTTTCCTCGATATTCGCTACGAGGGTCAGGTCCAGGAAGTGATCGTGCCCATCCAGGCGCGGACGCGTCGTCTGAGCGAGGTCAGTCTGGCGCAAACCCTGGAGGAGTTCCACGAACTGCACGAGCAGATCTATAAATTTCAGCGGCCCGAGCAGTCGGTGGAGATCGTCAGCGTGCGCCTGGATATGATTGGAGTGCGGGCGCCGCTGCATTTTGAAAGCCATCCGTTTGAAGACGAGGACGCCGGCCATGCGCGCAAAGGCCGCCGCCCGGTATACTTCGAGCCGCACGGCTTTGTGGAAACGGATATTTACGCGGGTGAGCGGGTCCGGCCCGGCAACCTGATCACCGGTCCGGCGATTATTGAGGAAGCAAACACGAGCGTGGTCCTTTATCCGAACCAAGAGGCGATGCTCGATCAGTTTCTGACCTATGTCATTCAGGTCGCCAAATAAGCCCTATGGACCAGAGACCGAAATTAAGCCCTGTCAAACGCGAAATCCTGCGTCATAATCTGCGGGCGATTGTGGACGACATGAGTATCGCCCTGGAGCATAACAGCCCGTCCGAGACGGTCAGTGAGGCGCGCGCCTATGCGGTGGCCTTCACCAACGCGAGGGGTGAGGTGGTGGTTGCCGAAAACCCGTTTCACATCCCCTCCCTGGCACTCACCGCGCAGGCCATTCTCGATTATTACGAGTTCAATCTGCGGGCCGGCGATCTGGTGGTGACCAACGATCCGTATCGGGGCGGGACGCGGACCCAGGACCTGACGGTCTTTGCGCCGGTCTACGCCACCGAGGAACTGGTGGGCTGTCTCCTCGTCCGGGTCCATATGCCGGACTTCGGCGGTCAGATTGTGGGCGGCTATAACCCGCCGGCCTTGGAAGTCTGGGCCGAAGGCGTGCGTATTATTCCGATCAAACTTGCCCGCTTTGGCCGGCTGGACAGAGATGTCCACCAGACCGTTCTGCTCAACAGCCGGGTGCCGGACCAGACCCGGGGCCTGCTGGACGCCATGCTGGCCACCCTGGCGCTGGGGCAGGAGCGCGTCCAGCGTATGCTGGCCCGGTACGGTTTCGAGCCTCTTGTCGAAGGGCTGGAATATGCCCTGGACTATTCGGAAGCAGCGACCCGGACGCGGCTCCGCGACTGGGCGTCGGGTGTTTTTCACGGTCAGGCCACATTGGGCCATGACTGTGCCGAGCGCTCGCCGGTTGTCCGCTGTCAACTGGAAGTGGGCGACGGACAGGTAACGCTCGATTTTTCCGACTCGGATACCCAAAGCCCCTCGTTTATGAATAGTGCCTGGGGTGCGAGCTGTGGGAGTGCCCTGCTGCCGGTGATCAGTCTGCTGGGGGACGATCTGCCCATGAATTCCGGGGTCCTGCGCGTCGTTCAGTTCCAGGCCACAGAAGGATCGCTCGTTCGACCGGCTTACCCCGCGGCGGTCGGCTGGGGCCAGACTCACCCAGGCAGTGAGATCATCAACGCGGTTTCGGCCGCGCTCAGCGCGTGTACGGGCCAGCCTCTGCCCCGTATGCCCACCCAGGCGTTCGTGCGTTGTTGTTTTGCCAAGTATCGGATTTTTTCGCTTGACGCTCTGATCTATCCTGGGGCGGCGGGTGTGGACGGGGTAAACGGCTGGGGTCCGCCCGGTTATTTGGCACGGCGCAAGCTGCCGTCAGTCGAAAAATGCGAGATCGCGTTTCCTGAGATATCTATCGAACGTTTGGAAATCGTTGCTGATAGGCGAGCCGCTGGAGACGAGTACGGCGCACCGGCTTCCGAAGTCAGGGTGGCGCTCCGCCAACCAGCCTCCGTAACGGCCTGTCTCAACGGACCGTCCGGTGAGACAGGCCCGGATATGCGTCCGGTCTTCAGTATCCAGACGGAAGACGCGGAGCTACGCGTTGATACCTTCTGCACCGACCGGCGCCTTGCGAGCGGAGTCTTGACCTTACGCACGACTGGTGGCGGATACACCAGCCGTGCGCAAGCGGAAGCCCCAGACGAAAGGCGTCGCTGATCGCAGGCTTTAACCGACGAGTGCATATGCGTCAGACAGGAGTAAGCTCATGATTACCCCAATCACCGCGGAGATCATCCGGGAATATTTCGAGTCGGTTGCGGAAGAAATCATCAAGACCATGGTCAGGGCTTCGGTCTCGCCGATTTTCAACGAAGCCCATGATTGTTCGGCCGGCGTGTTCTCCTACGACGGCAAGCAGGTCGGGCTGGTGTCTCGGGGGGATGCGGTGCCGGTGCATATCTACGCCTGCCTGACCTCGGTCGAAGCCAGTATCCGGTTCTTCCGTGGTGACCTCAACGACGGCGATGTGATCCTGGCCTGTGACCCGTTTTTTGGCGGGACCCACATCGGCGACTACACCATCATCCTGCCCGTCTTCTGCAATAACAAACCGGTCTTCTTTGCCTCGGTGCGCGCGCATATGCTGGATGTCGGCGGTCCGGTGCCGGGTGGGCTCAATGCCGAGGCCGAGGAAGTCTGGCAGGAAGGCTTTCGCTTTCCTCCTGTCAAGGTGTTTGAAAAGGGCGAACGGCGGCGGGACGTCTGGGACTTGCTGAAGGCAAACAACCGCTTACCCGATATCGCCATCGCCGACATTAACGCCATGATCGGTGCCTGCAAAATAGGTGAAGAGCGTATTCGGGCGGTGGTCGATAAATACGGTCTGGCTACTGTTCAGGAGGGCGTCCAGTACACCTTCGACTACAGCGAGAAGAAATTTCGCAATGCCATCGCCCAGTGGCCCAAGGGTGCTTATACCGGCCGCAGCCTCTTGGACCAGGACTTTCGCGGCAACGAGAACATCAATGTGGATGTCTGCATTGAAGTGAAAGAAGGTGAAGTGGTCGTTGATTTCACTGGTACCCACGCCCAGAGCCCGGGGGTTATTAACAGCGTCGTGGGGAATACCATTTCCTACGTATACGGTTGCTTTTCCGCGGTGTGTCCGGACGTGCCCATCAATTCAGGATTTTTCCGGCCGATTCGGGTCGTCCTGCCGGAGGGCTCGGTGGTGAATCCCAATTCGCCGGCCGCGGCCGGATATGCCACCATCTGCATCGGCTGCACGATCGGGGAAGCGGTCATGCAGGCCTTGGGAAAAATTGTGCCCGAACTGGTTGGCACCACCAGCATAGACCTGAGCATGCTCTGGACGCACGGGGAGGACCCCCGCACAAAGAATTTTTTCATCAGCTATGACTATCACGCCTCGCCCATCAGCTCCGGAGGAAGCTATGGAGTCGATGGCTGGGGCGGCTGGTCGGCTTTGTTCTGCGCTCTCCAACTGGCTTCAGTCGAAATGACCGAGATCCAGTATCCTTTCCTGTATTTGGAAGGCGAGTACACCACGGACTCAGCCGCGGCGGGCCAGTGGCGCGGCGCTCCGGCCTATAGCATGAAGCGCATGGCCTACCAGACCGACTCGCCCATCTATTTGAATATCTGGGTCCAGGGCGCCCGCCACACCTTGCAGGGCTACTGCGGAGGGAAGGACGGGGTGGGGAATTATGCGGTTGTCCACTATGAGAGCGAACAGGCGCGGACCGTCACCGACGTGGCGTTTCTTGAGCCCTCGGAGCGAGGAGACGTCCTGTTTTTTCAGAGCTGCGGTGGTGGCGGTTGGGGTGACCCGCTCAAGCGCGATCCCGCCGCGGTTCTGGCCGATGTGAAAAACGAATACGTCTCGATTGAAGGGGCTGAGAGCGAGTACGGGGTCGTGATTGATTCGGTTTCACACACGGTTGACGAAACCGCGACACAGCAGGCACGTGCCGCGAGATCCAATGGAAAATGAACGCATACGAACAGGAGGGCAGAGCCGATGATTACGCCGCACATTATTGATCCGGGTTGGAAATGGGACGAAAATTTTCCGCTCTCACAAGGACTGAAGATCGGCAACCTCTTGTTTCTCTCGGGCCAGGTCGCAGTCGATACTGACGGTCGAGTCGTGGGCAAGGGCGACCTGGGGGCACAGACGCGACAAGTCTTTGAGAATATGAAAACGGTCTTGGAGCAGGCGGGCGCGACCTTCGACAATGTGGTGAAAATGACATCCTATTTCACCACCAATATTGAGAACTACGAGGAGTATTTCGCGGTCCGGCGGGAATACTTCACCAAGTTCAATCCGGCCAGTACGGGTGTCCAGGTTGCCGCCCTGGCGTTTGAAGACCTCCTGCTGGAAGTCGAGGCCATCGCGTATTTGCCTGATGAGGCGTGACGTATTACGGTTGTTCACGTTATCAGGAGGACGCGTATGCCGGTTGTTGTGCGCACGGCGCACGCTACAGGCAGCGCTTGATGAAGGCTTCTGCTTCACCGTATTGACCTTGGTCTCGGCTCAGTGTGGCCAGAGTATTCAGGCCCTGCGCGACCAGTAGATGTGTGGGGCTCAGCCGCGCTTCCCGAATCGCTAAAGCCCGGCGATACAGCGGCTCGGCCTGTGCGTATTTTTTCTAGAGCAAATTACGATTCCGTGTAGCCCTTCGACTTCAGGCGCGTTGCGCCTGACGCTCAGGACTAACGGTCTGCCGTTCGTGCTGAGCGTAGCGGAGCGAAGTCGAAGCAGGGATGCCGGAGCGCGTCCGACATGACGAGCACGTAACGGCAGGGCTACAGCCTATAGTAAAACGCTCTAGTCGAGATACAGATCGGCCAAGTTGTTCAACACAAGTGTAAGGCGCACATCTGTTTCACCAAACTGTTCGGCTTCCCTGAGGGCCTCGGTCAAGATCAGTGTGTGGCAAGTAACGACTGCGGATCAAAGGCGACGCCTGCCTTAAACACCGTTGCGATCTTTCGGGTATTCTGAATGTTATCTAAAGGGTCAGCAGTCAGGACCACCAGGTTTGCGGTCTTGCCAATCTCAACCGTTCCCTGCGTGTCCAGGATGTCGAGCGCTTCAGCACTGTCTCGTGTGGCAATCTTCAGTACTTGCGCAGGTGGAATGCCGGCATCAACGAGTAATTCCAACTCGCGATGAAGACTCACACCTGGAATAACGAATGGATTGGGGGTGTCCGAACCGGCCAGGATGCGCACGCCGCGATCATACATCATTTTTGTGAGGCCCAGGACCTTAGGCCAGGCTGCCTTCGCTTCCGAAAAATCTCCGGCTGTCCAACCTGATGAGTGCCCGCCCTGCTTCCAGCTGTCCACTACCACTGCCGGGGTCAATCCGAGCTCTGGATGATCGCTGTAGGACGGATCATCCCCCCAAAAGACCGCTTCAAATACCACCAACGTCGGATCAACGGGTATTCTCTGTTCCACGAGTACCGTAATCATTTCATCGATTTCCGCTCCGTTGAGATCAACCCGAGCGGGCCATTGGTAGAGCGCGCGCATATCTGTGAACTTCGCATACTCGGCTCTCTGAGCAGCCGGGAGAAGAGAGGCGGCAGAGGGGATAGCGTGAACTAGGCCATCTATTTTGCACTTGCCAGCCTCAGTCCAACTTGTCGCGGACAGATGCCCCAACGCTTTGATATTGCTCGCCTGCGCCTCTTCAATCCCGGCGCAGACAAGTTCGGGTGGCAAAGAAATATAGAGTTTAATGAAATCAACTCCGGCGGTGGCCTGCCTGCGGACCTCTGCCCGGACTTCTTCCTCGGTACGGACTTCGGACACAAAGTCTCCCACCCAGTAACTGGGCGGCGCGTCGATCACGTTTCCAGCCACGTACAGATCAGGTCCGATCAGCGCTCCGGCTACGACCGCCTTTTTCAAAGCCACCGATTCAGCCGTTAGGCCCGCTGTGCTGCGGACGGTGGTGATACCCATGGCCAACAGGGTCTTCAAGAACTGTTCGGTTGCAGCCGCGTCATAGCCTACGCGCATCCTGACCCTGCCATCGACCTCTTGTGGTTGGAAAGGGCCAACGGGAATATGGGCATGCATGTCAGTCAAGCCAGGGATAATATACTGTCCTGTCACGTCTCTGATGGTTGCGTCAGCTGGATACCGAAACTCTCCCTTTGTACCCACTGCCACAATCGTACCGTCGCTCATCGCAACGACTGCATTAGGCCGAGATTCTCCCCCCGTGCCGTCGACCAGCGTGCCGCCCTCCAGGACGATGAGGTTATTGCCAGCAAGGAAGGTCGCTGTAGGAGAGTTCCCGGCTATGAAGAAGCTGGAAAGTAGGACAACGTACAGCCAGACAGTGTAGCGTGACATATGGCCGTCTCAGCCAGGCAGTACGCATTCCTGATACACCCCCTGCGCGCCCATCTCGACCTCGACCTCGGTGACCGGCGGACGGGCATAGTGCCAGCGCAGGCCGTGATGCCCCCCGCTGACCAGACCGGGCAGAACCTCCGTTTCCAGTAGCGGGTGTACATTGTGAACGGTGTACAGCTCGACGGCCGTCACATCGGTCCAGGCGAGGCTGAACTCCTGTAAGCGGTCCGTCAGGATCTCAAGAACCGCCTGTGTCTTTTGACTGAGGCCCTGCAGCGACACGTCTCCGCGGCTGACGATTTCAGTTCCTTTTTCGGACCGCTGGATTTCAGCCGCCCCGGACAGCATAAAGCTGGGACGGTCGTGGTCCGTGGGCACGGTATAGGAAAACCCGTAGAGCGAGGGCTCGGCAACCGGGTGCACGGCTAGCGCCACATTGGTCCGCGCAGTCGGGTTGAGGCCATCAACAAGGACGCCCCAGTCCGTAATCCGCTGGACGTAGGGTTCATTAAACTCGGCAAACCCCTGGGGCGAGAGCGGTTGCGGGATGCGCAGCTCCATACCGCACAGGGCCTGGATGGGCCGGCCGAGTTGCTGGAGATGACGCGCTATCAAGTCATAGCCTTTTTCCAGGGCAGGCAGCGGATGAAAGCTGGCGTGCACCACCTCATAGCCGGGCTGGGCCCGGCAGCCCGAAGAAAAAGGGCCGCTGCTTTTAATGAAGGTGAAATTGCCGTCGGGCTGATCGATGAGCATGGGGACCTCCTTTGGCTTACCCGCAGTTCAGTGGGGCTCTCCCTTACGGTTCCACCAGAACGATAGGTATGTGTTTACGAAAAATGTCGAAGTCCTTGTCCGTCGTCAGAATGCCATAACTCCTTCGCACGGACGCCGCACAAATAAGGAAATCCGTATTTGCTCCCTGAACGCCGTTACTCCGGCAGGTGTTATAGAACTCCGATGCCAACTCATAATCCTCTATGCTCATCTCAATATCTGGGAATGCACGAAGATAATTTTTCAACCGTTCGAAGTGATCAATATGGCGAAGCCCGGAGAGAATTTCTTGCCTAACGGCCCCTAATAACGCGGTCCGGCCGTCAACGATTAAATCTCGGAATACCGTTACATGTGGGACATCTGGTTTTCGATTACGTCTCAGTGCCAGTGACCATACTGACGTGTCGACGATGACCTTCACTTTCTTTTCCGTTGTCTTTTGTAATCATAGCCGGTGTCATACTCGATAGTACCGAACAACCCTATGATTTTGATTTGTTTGCGGCGCTGGACATACTCACGGAGCGCTGCCTCAACAACTGCCCGCTTCGTCCGATGTCCGCCCAGTCTCAGGGCTTCTTGCATCAAATTGTTGTCAATCTGCAAATTGGTCGCCATGTGCGGATGCTTGCACATGGCAATGTATAAATCAAGCTATCCCCCGTTAGGCGTGATAAGCGGCTCGGCTGACACAATAATACCGTTATTATCCGCGTATACGAACTCGCCCGGCTGAAAGGTGACCCCCCCGAACGTGACCGGAACATTCAGGTCGCCAATGCCACGTTTCTCTGTTCGCAGGGGCATGACTCCGAGCGCCTGCACGCCAAGCTCCAACCCCCGGATGGCATCAATATCCCGAATACAGCCATAGATAATGCACCCTTCCCAGCCATTCCGGAGTGCCGTGGCTGCGATCATATCGCCCAGTAGGGCGCGTCGCATGGAGCCGCCCCCGTCCACGACCATGACTTTTCCCTGCCCCGGCTTGTCGGCGCTCTCTTTTACCAAGGAATTATCTTCGTGACATTTTATGGTCACGACCTCACCACCAAAACAGACCTTGCCGCCGTAATTGGTAAACAGTGGTTCCACAACACGGACAAGGTATGGATGGGTGTCACATAAATCTGTCGTCAGGAATTGCATACGCGATTACGCTGCCCCTTCAACCACAATCATTTTCCCATGAGAGGCGCTGTGCCGGATGCCCTTGGGCTCACGGTACTCTTCCGAGTCATACCACGCCTTGGCCTGGGCAACGCTCTCGAATTCGAGCACAACCACCCGGTTGGGTTCCCAGTCGCCCTCAAGATTTTCGGCGGCTCCCCCCCGGACGACGAACTTCCCGCCGTAGGCTTCAACGGTTGCCGGAACGAGTTTGGTGTAACCGACGTACACCTCGGGGTCGGTCACCTGAACATCCGCAATGATATAGGCTGGCATGTGTTTCCTCCTGTGCTGCCTGTTCTTTACCTGCACTTTTCTTACCCCAGGACGAGGCGCGAGGCGAGCCTCCTCGCCACTTCCCCGTTAAAAACGGGCAGGGTAGAGTGATGGCCTATGAGGAGGAGCGTATGTCAAACGAAGAGCTGGTCCACGTCTTAGACGGCTACAAGGTGCTGGATTTTACGCAGGTGCTGGCCGGGCCGACGGTGACACGGCTGATGGCCGAGATGGGCGCTGAGATTATCAAGGTGGAGCTTGCGCCCAAAGGTGATTTTTCGCGGGCGATGCCCTTTCTCAAGGATGATCGGAGCGCCTACTTCATCTTCGAGCGCTGGAAAACGAAGGTGTCCTCAGACGGGCGGAGTGAAGACACCACGCATCAGCAGAGCAACGCTTGCTGCTTAAGCTCTCTTAGCCCGGAGCCAGAGCCTCAAGGGTATGGCGGATGCCGTCCCGTGCCGCGGCATCCGGCAGATAGTTGGTGAAAGTCGGATGTATGGGGTAGACAATGGGCAGCGTCACTCCGGCCTCTCGGTAGCGAGCGATCTTCTGGGAGCACTGCTCGGCGGACCCATAGACGGCAAAGGCGTCAACCATCTCATCGGTGACCAGGGCGGTAGCCCCATCCATATCGCCACGTGCCGCGCAGGTCCGCATACGCGCGACCGTCTCCGCGTGGCCGTGTCTTTCAAAATACTGTGCGTACAGGACATAAGCGCTCACATGAATAGCTGTCACGTACTGCATGGCGCGTTTCGCGGCTGCGGGGTCCGGGCTGACACAACACGGCAGATAGCAGCCAATATCAATGGCAGACGGGTCACGACCAATACGCCGCGCCCCGCGCCGGACCGCTGACAGGACATCCGGAACCATATCGAGCGGGACAAAAATGGGCAGGACGCCGTCGGCGATCTCGCCCGCCAACGCAAGGGTCTTTTCCGACAGTGCCCCAAAGTAGCATGGGATCGTATCGCGGTACGGGTGAAGCCACGGCTCGTAGTCGGTAATCTGGAAGACCTGACCGGTATAATTGATACGCCTGCCCTCGGCGGCACCTTTCAGGACGGTTCGGACAACCTCGGTTGTTTCGCGCAGCCGGCGCAGGGGTCGGTCAAAAGGGAAGGGACGGTCCGGTTCCAGACTATCCCGCGCCTGGTGGATTTCCGAGTGGCCGATGCCTAGGCCGAGTCGAAAGCGGCCCGCTGAAATAGCGTCCACGGTTGCGGCTGCGGTGGCAATAGTCGTCGGGTTGCGCGTAAAGACCGTGGCTACACCGGTCGCAAGAATAATCTTGGACGTTTCACGCGCGCACGCCGCCAGGACGCCAAAGGCATCGGCAAAGCTTTCGATCAGGTAGGCAGACTCGTAGCCTTTTTGATCTGCCAGGCTGACGCAGTCAATGAGTTCATTGACCGCCATCCCGCCCCAGAAACCAACCCCGATACGGTCCATATGTGTGCTCTCCAGTGGTATTACTCAGGCAGACAAGCCATCCACAATAAGAGCTAGGAGTTAAATATCGTCTTTACCACTTCGAAGCGTGTGGGTGCTGTCTTTCGTGACCTTGATGAGAAAGCGTAGCGCCTCATTCACCGCCTCCGCACTGGGAAACACTTTTATTACATCAGCCTCTAAGCGAACCGTATCGCCAAAACTTTTACGGCCCGGTCCCATTTTTCTGACCCGTAAGTTTTTGAGATCGTACTCCGGGCGCAGTTCATCATCTTTCGGTGTTGTATCCTTCTTCATAGGCTTTTCTTTCTGCCGTTGTGGCTTCCCTGGCGCTGATCAATCGTGTTGTATCTTCCCTTTCTGTGTAGGCTACGATCAGCAAGCGGCCATCATGTTGTGACTCTCCTATAATAATATAACGATACTCGTCGTCGGAATGATCGGGATCATAGAAATCGATATAGAGCGGATCATCAAATACGGTTTTGGCCTCGTCAAACCCTACCCATGTTTGGAGAGATTCGCTCTTGCCTTCTCTTCGTCCCACGTAAATTCCATAACAACACGATCATGTTCGTGCATCAGGCTTCATACTCAATAGCGATGAAAAGAGTAGCGATGGGAAGACCCAATGACAAGTAAATATTTCCCCTTCCTTCATTCTTTTCCTTGACAAACTTTCTCGCCTGGCAAGATAATTCACGATCAACCACAAGGGAGGAGAGACTATGGCAGACGATCTCACAAAAATGGATGCAACCGCGCAGGCCGAGCTGGTGCGGAGCGGAGCAGCCAGTCCGCGGGAGCTTGTGGATGCCGCTATCGAGCGGGTTGAAAAGCTCAATCCGCAACTCAATGCCGTAATCCGTCCGCGCTATGAAAAAGCGCGCGCCGAAGCGGACTCGGCCAGCTTACCCGACGGCCCTCTTAAGGGGGTACCGTTTCTGCTGAAAGACCTGTTCTGCGTGCATGCGGGTGACGAAATCCATAGCGGCTGTAAGGCGCTCAAAGCGGGGAAATACACGGCGCCGCACAGTACCTATCTGGCCGAGAAATTCCGTGCCACCGGCCTGATTACGATTGGCCAGACCAATACTCCGGAATTCGGGTTCGCCACCACGACGGAGCCGGAAGCCTACGGGCCAACCCGGAATCCGTGGAATACCAACCACTCGACCGGTGGGTCGAGCGGCGGCAGTGCCGCGGCGGTGGCATCGCGTATAGTTCCCGTGGCACACGCCAATGATGGCGGGGGGTCAATTCGCATCCCGGCCAGCGCGTGTGGGCTGGTCGGCCTGAAGCCCAGCCGGGGTCGGTTATCGCTCGGGCCGGATTATGGCGAAGCTTGGGCCGGCTGTATTGCCGAAGGCGTAGTCTCCCTGTCCGTGCGTGACGCGGCCACCATCCTCGATGCAACCGCCGGGAGCATGCCGGGCGACCCGTATACGGCTCCCGCGTGCGAGGGCTCATTCGCCGAGGCCGCCCAACGTGAGCCTGGCTCGCTCCGTATCGGTCTGATGACCAAGCGGCCGGGCAATCAAGACGCCCTGCATCCCGAATCTATAGCCGCAGCAGAGAACACGGCCAAGCTACTGGAGTCTCTGGGGCATCAGGTCGAAACTGCGTATCCGGAAGCGCTGGACGAGCAATGGGGTGCTCCCTTTGGCACGATTGTGCTCGCCCACTCCGCACGGACCGCGGAAGACGTCGCCGACGCGCTTGGCCGCGAAGTCGGACCCGGCGATTTTGAGCGCTACACCTGGGACCTCATGAACCGGGGCCGGTCCATAGGCGTGACGGAGTATATTGCCGCGCTTGAATGGCTGGAACGCTGGGAACGGCGTCTCGCCGCCTGGTGGGCAGACGGGTTTGACCTGCTTCTCACTGCGACCCTGAGTTCACCGGCACCGCCTTTAGGCCAATTATGCAGCGCCGCGGCCGAACCGGCCGAGGTGTATCGGCGGGTGATTGACCTTATCCCGTACACTCCGGTTGCGAACGTGACCGGCCAGCCGGGGATTTCCTTGCCCTTGCACTGGAGTGAAGACGGTCTGCCGGTTGGTGTGCATCTCATGCCTGCGTACGGACGGGAAGACGTGTTGCTCAGCGTTGCGGCTCAACTCGAACAGGCCCAGCCGTGGATAGATAAACTGCCGCCGGTGTGTGCCTAAGGTCCCAGAAAATCCCCTCTCGGGAGGGGTGGCCCGAAGGGCCGGGGTGGGTTCCTAGAACGCACCTGCGAGCAAACCCACCCCGCCGCTACGCGGCACCCCTCCGAGGAGGGGACTTTTGTAGTGAGGAGGTCGGATTCGCGGAGCGTCATCCGACAAGCACGGCCCTGTCGGCTTCCTGCTCCGATGGCTCCCGAGCGGGGATTTGCTCATTCCCAAGGGTTGACTATCTCGACGCCTGTCGGCGCAAAGTCAGCGACATTTCGGGTGACGACCGTCAGCCCATGAACCAATGCCGTGGCCGCGATGAGCGCATCACGATCTGGCCGTGGGGTCGGGACGTGCAGTCTGGCGCAACTTTGAGCAACTGCGGTATCGACAGGTAAAATGCGATCACGGAACGCCGGTAACACATAGGTATCGAGCCAAGAGCGGAGTATCGCGCCCTGCGTCGGGTCTCGACGCTCGATCAGAAGGATGCCCTTTTCAAGTTCCAAAACCGTAATGACCGATAAGAAAAGGCTTGCCACCGGAACACTATTGGCCCACACCAGGACTTTTTGATCGACTTTGGGGGACTTCGCTTTTCTCAGCTCGGCAATGACATTGGTGTCGAGCAGATACATCAGGAGAAGTCCGCCGTTCTGCCTATTTCAGCGTCCAAGCGGGGCAGCTCAAAATCGATGTCGGCGGCTTCCGGCATGGCGAGTAATTCGATGAGGCTTGCTTCCGTCTTGGTAATCTTGAGGTAGTCCTCAATAGTCAATAAGACGTGTGCCGTCCGGCCACGGTCGGTAATAAAAACTGGCCCCCCCGCCGCATCTCGCTTGGCCTTGCTCACGTCCTGGTTGAACTCGCGGCTGGTAACGGTTGTGATCCGCATATATTGAACCTTTGTTCCTCTTTCTGCTTGTAGGTAAATTACTACAAATGGTGGCCCGCAACAACCATTGAATCCTTTCTCAGGTGCCGGCTTATAGTCTCAGCTGGGGACCCCCCCCGCCGCTCCGCGGCACCCCTCCCTGGACGTGTGATGCCTGCTGTGTCGTGAGCCTCTCGGGGCCGGTCCAGCGGCCCGAGGCGGGGGTCGCCCGCCTTCCCGCTGCCTGGGAGAGCGGCCATCTTGGCCGCTTGCGGGCTGGAAGCCCGCACTCCTGGCCCCCTGGCGCAGACAGGTACGGCGCAGGGGAGCGGGGGCCGCCGGGGAATGTAATCTGCATCACCCCTCCCGAGCGGGGATTTCTCAAAGCTGAACGGGAGAGTGGCGGTCAGCCGCTCTTCCCCGGTTTGGTCGTATCCGCCCGCCGCTCGCCATACCAGAACTCCAACCCCTCGCGTTGACGCAGTGCCCGCGGACCCGTGCGGAGCAGATAGCCGAACAGGCGCAGGGTCTCCCGGAGTGAATACACCCGGAGTTTGCGGCCTGAAGTGATGACGTGCTCGTGCAGAATAACGAATCTGCCCCGTTTGCGGAGTGCCAGACTCAGCCAGACCTCTTCCGACGCGTAGCGCCTCTCGTCAAAACCGCCGACGGCCTCAAAGGCGGACCGGGTACAAAACAGAAAACTGCCGCTGGCCAGCCCCGCCAGGCTGTAGAGCGGCGGGACGATGCGCTCGGCGATTTTACCATGCCACGGCAGCGGCCGGTCAAAGCGAAACCGGCTGCCGCCACCCACCGCCCCCTGTTGGAGGGCGTGAACGGCCGCGTGGAGAAGAGGCATGTTGACCCAGGTATCCGCGTCAATAAAGAAGAGATATTCCCCCGTTGCCGCGTACGCTCCGGCGTTGCGGGTGGCCGCAATATGACGCTTCCTGACCGCAAGGACGCGCGCGCCACCGGCTGCGGCGAGCGCAGCGGTCCGGTCGGTCGAGGCGTCGTCCACCACCAGAATTTCATGGGCTGTGCCTAAGGACTGAACGGACTCCTGTAGAGCCTGGAGGGTTCGGCCAATGTTGGCCTGCTCGTTATAGGCGGGAATGATAAACGAGATCACACGGGTTGACCTGTCGATTGATCCGAGGGCAGCGGTGCTTCCACTGTACGTTGTCGGTACAGGCCCAGGAATTCGTTCAGCGCCAACGAGGCAACCACTACCACGCCGCCAACAATGGCGAGATCGCTGGGCCGTTCTCCCACGCCGATCCACACCCACAGCGGACCAAGGATCGTTTCCAGGAGAGCCAGGAGACTGACTTCAACCGCAGTAATATACCGTGCCGCCAGCGTCATGAGCAGGCAACCCAGCCCACCCTGAAGGGTGCCCATGCAGGCCAGGGTGCCGATGTCCTGCCACGCGGCCTGCAACGGCAGGCTGAGGGGTAGGGCCACCCCGCCGGAGATGAGCGCGGCCACCAGCACGACTGGTGTCATATCGGCCCGCGCCTGACTGCGGCGCAGCAGAATCACACACAGCGCAAAGCTGACCGCCACGCCGCCGGCGATGATACTCCCCGCCAGCGTCCCGGCGGTGAAAGAATCGAGACACATGGCGACGATGCCGGCCAGCGCGACGCTCATCGCCACATAGCGCCGCAACGGCACCAGTTCGCCCAGAAACACCCGGCCAAAAATCGCCGCTAGAAAGGGCGAAGTACTGGCAATGACCAGGGTATGCGCCACCGTTGTCTGTGTGACGGCCAGGATGAAACCCAGGAAGGCAGCAGCCAGGCACAGGCCGGCCAGAAAGCCGCCCGGTCCGATGGCGACGACCGCCCGTCGTACGTTGCCCGCGTAGCGAAAGGAGAGCCAGACGAACAGGAATATCCCCATGGCGAGCGAGCGCCAGAAGGCAATCTCCCAGCTGTTGGGGATGCTGACGGAGCGGACGAACAGGCCACCCGTGCTCCAACACAAACTTGCGCCGAGCATGAGCAGCAGGCCCTTGAGGTGAGGAGTAAACGTGTCCAGCCTTTCATGTCTAGCGGGGGACACGTTCACTCTTTGCTGCGGATGCCGGGTCCGGTCGAGAATCGCAGCGTTACGGCTTGACGGCAATCGCTTCAACCTCGATCAGGAGCCCCGGAAAAGCCAGGCCGGCCACCACAACAGCCGTACTGGCCGGCGGGTTATCGCCGAAGATATCACCGCGCGCTTCGAGCATCTCCATGAACTTGCTGCCGTCGGTGATATAGGTATTGATCTTGATAATATGCTCCATCCTGGCGCCCGCCGCGGCCAGGACCGCCTTGATATTGCGGAAGACCTGGCGCGTCTGGGTCTTCATATTGCCCTTGCCGACCAGCTTTCCCTGCGAGTTGAACGCGACCTGGCCGGACACATAAATGGTGTTGCCGATCTGCTTCGCCTGGGCTAAGGGCAGCTTATCGTCCCAGCTCCAGCCCGGATCGATAATCTTCGCGGCGTTCTGTGTAGCCTTTTTCGTTGCCATGCTCTTTCCTCCTTATGGCTGATGATTAATACTTCGCAATCACTTCTCGACCAAACTCTTCTATAAGTTCCCGGCCGTCCGTTACAACCTGAACGGCAATCTGCGTCAGGCCGGCGGCTTCGAGCGCCTTGATGCGGGCGATAATCTCCTCGCTTGTCCCGGTCAGCGACGAGGTCCGAATCAGGTCTTCGGTCAGGTAGTCTTCTTCCCCCGGTTTGAGATAGATCAAATGCCCCTCATGCACTTCAAGATAGCGACGATCCCGGGGAGTCTGCATCTTGGCAATATAATGGTCACGGTAGCGCGCGTAGAGCTGACCCAGGGGCGACTGCTCTACGGCCACCGCCGACCCTTCCCACATGGCGTGCAGGGGCAGAATGGCGTACGGCCCAACCCGTTCGATGACACGGGGCGAGATCGGCGACTCACCCGGCTGGAGCAGGCAGGTCGTTGTCAGGGCCATGCGGGCAATCGCCTCGACCGACCGGCCCGCTTTCTCCGCGCCCCGCGCCACGGTTGCCAGGTCGAGGCTGAAATGTTCGGCATCCGAGAAAACGGTAATCCAGCCGTCCGCAACCTCCCCGGTCAGTTCCATCGCCTTGGGGCCGTTGGCCGCAAAGTAAATCGGAATGTTGTCTTGCAGGTTGATATAGCCGTGTTCGGGGTGCAGAAAGCGAATCCAGCGTTCGCGCTCGCCTTCGCGGAAGAGGACTTCTTCCCCGCGTAACAGCGCCCGACACTGCTGCATATATTCCCGGGTCGGCCCCAGCCGGACGGGCGGCAGGCCCATGGTGTTGCGACCGGTAAAACCCGTGCCGATGCCGAGAATGGCGCGCCCGGGGGCAAGCTGGTTAATGGTGGCAATCGAGTGCGCCGTAACCGGGGCGAGCCGGCTGCTGGGAATCGCAACGCCGGTTCCGAGCTTGATCGTTTTGGTATGCTCGGCCGCCAGAGCCAGGCAGGCGTATACGTCGCTGTAGAGCATCTGCGAGTCATAGAACCAGGCATAGCTGAAGCCGAGTTCTTCGGCTCGGACCAGGTCTTTCCAGGCATCAAGCCGGGCCGGATAGGCAATCCCGAATTCCATGCTTCCTCCTCATGCAACTCTCCTCCCTGACGTGTGCTGCCCATTCCCAGGAACCAGCGCTCGCCAAACGTGGGGGGCCACTGGGCCGGAGATAACCCACCCCGCCGCTAGCGCGGCACCCCTCCCAAGAGGGGAGCAGCACACATCCCCTCCTGGGAGGGGTGGCCGAAGGCCGGGGTGGGTTCCTTTTCGCATCACACGTTCCCCAAGGGAGCGAGGCTTACGCGCACACCGGCGGACGCTTCTCCATCCACGGTTGGGCCTGCTCGATCTGGGACCCAATCCGCAGCAGCAGATCCTCCTGGCCATAGGCCGGGACAAAATGGACTCCGACCGGCAGGCCGTCCGGGGTCCAGTGGAGCGGCAGCGACAGCCCCGGCTGGCCCGAGGCATTATTCGCCGGCGTAAAGGGAATGACCTCAAGATTGCGCTCCCACTTGGCGAGATTGTCCGCGCTGGGCCCGCCCATATCGCCCAGGCGCGGCGGCGGCTCACCCAGAGTCGGGGTGACCAGCAGATCAAAGCCGTCAGTCCACCAACTGGCCAGGCGGCGTGCCCAGGCGTGCAGCCAGTTCATTGACGCCAGATAACTGGTTGCCGAAATCTTGCGGCCCTCTTCCACAAAGCGCCAGGCGTACGGCTCAATATCGCCCTCGCCAATGCGCTGCCCGGCGGCGGCTTCGATTTCATCCGCGGTCAGGGCCGAGTGGGCGTTGACCACAAGGATCCAGTGGTCGAGCCACTCAGATTCGTCATAGGCTTCGGGATGCGCGATCTCGACCGTGTGGCCGAGCGATTCGAGCAGCTTGCCGGTCTGCTCGACCGCGCGCTTGCATTCCGGGTGCAGGGGGGCGTCATTGCGAGGCCGCTGGAGCATGAGGCCGATGCGGAGCTTGCCGGGGTCGCGACCGACCTCTTCGGTATACGGCCGAACAGGCGTGGGAGCGGCATAGGGGTCGCCCGGCATGACGCCCTGCATACTATCGAGCACACCGGCCATGTCGCGCATCGAGAGCGTCATCACGCCCTCGTTGGCCATCCCATGCCAGCACTCGCCCATGCCCGGCCCAAACGACACCCGGCCACGGCTGGGTTTAAGCCCGACAATGCCACACATGCTGGCTGGAATACGTAGCGACCCGCCGCCGTCGCCCCCATGCCCGACCGTGACCAGGCGCGCCGCCACCGCGGCTGAGCTGCCGCCGCTTGAGCCGCCGGGAGAATGATCGAGATTCCACGGGTTATGGGTCGGGCCGTAGGCCGCGGGTTCGGTCGTTCCCATCAGCCCCCACTCCGGTGTGTTGGTGCGACCCACGCTGATAAAACCGGCCTCGCGAAACTTCACTGCCAGATAGGGGTCCTGCTTCGAGGTGAAGTTCAGCCGTTTCAGGAACTGCATGCCATTATGCAACGGCTCCCCGGCCGGTCCGCCGAGCAGGTCTTTCATTACAAACGGCACACCGCGGAAGGGACCGTCCGGCAGGTCGGCAGCCTGGGCCTGGGTGCGCGCCTTGTCAAACAAGGGGTGAATCACCGCGTTGAGCTGGGGGTTGAGCTGTTCGATCCGGGCAATCGCGGCATCGACCAGCTCCAGGGGCGAAGCCTCTCCGTTTTTGACGAGTTCGGCCTGGGCGGTCGCATCCAAATACGTAAATTGGTCTGGCATGACGGAACTCCTTTAATACAGGCTATAGACAAGGAACGTGGGTGCCGTTCAGCAAAGGACGATGGACTCAGTCTAAAATGGCCGTCCCGTTGATCTCGACCATCTGCTCGGGAACAAACAGGCCCTTGATCTCGACCCAGGTACTCGTCGGCGTATAGTCCCCGAATGCCTCGCGAAAGATGTCAGCCGTTTTCTGGAGTTCGGTCATATTCGTGGTATAGACGGTTTGGACGACCCAGTTTTCGAACGTTGCCCCTTCGGCGGCCAGACACCGTTTGATGATCTCCAGGGTGTGGGCAACCTGGGCGCGGATATCTCCGACCCCGACGACCTCAACCTGCTCCTGGTTGCCCTTGAAGGGGGCGACGCCCGACAGATAGAGTGTATTGCCGGCTCTGATGTTTTGGGTGAATCCGTAGGTCTGGAAGACCTCGTCCGGAATATAATCCACATCCGGGTTGCTGCGCGTGATCATAGAGTGCCTCCTCTTTGCGTGGGATTGCTCTCGACTGTATGAAAAACGCTGGAGCCGCGTCAAGGGAAAATATGGATCTTGATCTCGGATCTTTCACTTAGAGCTCAATATCTGCTGCATCTCCGCGTCAGCCGGGGCTTTTGGACAGGCCGGCAGGGCGGCGTGCATCTCATCCCAGGGCTGGCCGCTCGCGGTCCAGACATTGACTGCGGGCTGAAACTGATCCGGCTCATCCCGGCTGGCGGCCCAGACGCCTATCAGGTCGGGAACAAGCTCGGCCAGGATAAAGACCGGTGAGCCACACTGCGGACAAAAGCCGCGACGTACGGCCCGCCCGCTTTCGGCCTTCACTTCGTGATAGGTAACGGCTCCGGTGCTGGAGAGCGCGGTCTTGGGGACATACGAGACCGGACAAAAGGCGCTGCCGCTCGCGCGTTGACAGTCCCGACAGTGGCAATTCCACGAGAACACCGGGTCGGCCGTACACTCGTATCGAATTGTGCCACACGCGCAGCCACCAGAGAACGAGCGAGACATGACCGCCTCCTTTCCTGTCTCTCAGTATAATCTTCGCAATATACTCCTACCAGACTACTCCTGTCTGTATCGCTCAATCCTTGGTCGGAGAGGCTTGATGTATCCACATAAAAGGGCGCATATATATGTGCAAGAAAAATGTGGTGATAGAAACGAAAACGGACCGGATCAGGCGTAAGTTGGAAAAGGACGGATGGTATCTGGCGCGCCATGGCTCCGGCCACGACATCTATCGGCACCTGTCTATCAAGGGCATCATTACCCTGCCCAGACATGAGACGGTATCCCTCGGCGTGGCTCGTTCCATCGCAAAAAAGGCGGGCTGGCCAGAATAGTTGAAGAGGAGGACGTAGGCATGCTCCGGTATCCCGCGCTGATCGACGGCAAAAAGGGCGCTTACGGCGTGACGTTTCCCGACCTTCCTGGCATTGTCGCCATGGGAAAAACCGTTGACGAGGCAATGCTGAACGCTGAGGAAGCGCTACGCGATTATGCGGTTGAGGTGGAAAAGGACGACGAGGAAATCCTGCCGCCAAGCGCTCTGGAACGGGTGAAACCCTTGGCCGGGCAGGCTCTTGTGTCCATCCCGTTGATCCGTCCCTCGGGTCGGAGCGTGCGCATCCATATCGCGCTCGACGAGGGCGTGGCTGCTTTCATCGACGCTGAGGCGCGAAGGCGCGGTATGACCCGCACGACCTACGTCGAATGGATGGCGCGCCGTATCGCAGAGATGGGGGGATAGGGAGAGGACTATATTTTTTACCGATGGACCACCGAGTCCGACCCTGACAGCCGCAGAACCGCCTTGCCTATGCCCGGCCAGATACGCAGCAGGCCAAACATCGCCCGGATGACGATCCACACCGCCATCGCCAGCCACACCTGAGCAAACGCCTGAGCGTGCGTCGGGTCGATACACAGCAGGACGAGAACACCCGTCCCCGTGGCGACGATCATGGCGTTGCGCAGATAGGCATAGTCACCAGTCCCCCAATGAATACCGTCTGTGACAAAGGACAGTGCGTTGAGCGGCTGGGTCACGGCGCGGCTTCGGCAGCCGGACTTGGCGCGGTTGCCGCGCCAAGTCCGGCTGCCGAAGCCGCGCCCAGCCGTTCCACAAATGCGGTATCGACCAGGCTGGCAAACGGCTCGACCACGAGAGAGGCCATGACGGGCAGACTCAGGGTCGTAAAGGTGCGATGAGGGTGAAGGACGAACGGATGTTTGTCTGGAGGCTCCACAGGTGTGGTCATAGCACCGGGTTCTCCTCGGGGAAGAACCGAAGATACGCCTCTTGCATAGACAGCCTGACTTAACAAAAAAATCGACCCCAGGCGAGTTTGTATTTGGAGTCGGCCTCGGCTAATGAGGGAGCAGCATGACAGCCGAAGCAAAGGCGGCTCGCGGCTGATGGAAGGCCGGACGGCCGATTGTCCATACGGTAAACGTTATATAAATGATTCGGACATTTGGCACTAAAGACACGCATCGGCTGTTCTTGCGTCAGCGAGCGCGTCGCTTTCAGAGATTTGAACGGGAGGCTCGGGAAAAACTCTCGTTGCTGCACGCAGCAACGGACGTGAATGATCTGAGAGTCCCGCCCGGTAACCGGTTAGAGAGATTGAAAGGAGACCGTGCAGGCCAGTGGAGTATTCGGATCAACCGTCAATGGCGGCTCTGTTTCACCTGGAGAGACGGGAATGCCTATGACGTAGAAATTGTGGATTATCACTAGGAGAAAACCATGGGGAAGAAACTCAAACCGATCCTGCCAGGGGCATTACTCCTCCACCAATTCCTTGAACCGCTGCAAATCAGTCAGAATAAACTGGCCCGAGATATCGATGTGCCGCCTCCACGGATCAATGCCATCGTTCATGGCAAGCGACGTATTACACCGGATATGGCCCTCCGCTTGGCACGGTATTTTGGGAATAGTGCCCAATTTTGGCTGAATCTACAGCTGCATTATGATCTGGAAAAGGCCGAAGACGCCCTGGGAGCAGAAATTCAACGCCGGGTATCGCCGTATGAGGAACTTACGACATCTCCAGAATAGCTGACACATCAAAAATCCGCATGACTGACTCGATTGCCCTGCTGACTGCGTTGCAACACGGCGACAGCTTTTTCCCCGGTGGTGGCTTTGCGGCTTCGTGGGGGTTGGAGACGCTCTTCACCGATTCCTATGTGCATGACGCCGAGACCTTGCTGCACTTTGTCCAGGGTCAACTCCACCATCGTTGGGCATGCTGCGACCGACCCGCCCTGGTGTGGGCGCATCGCGCCGCGGGCGAGCTGGAAAAAGTTGCTGTGGTTGATGCAGAACTGGAAGCGCTCTCGCTTGCGCGCGAGTTGCGCGTCGTATCGCAGCGGGCCGGCCGGGTCTTGCTGCGCGTGCACGACCGGCTTAAGACGCCCCGTGCGGCCGACTATCTGGAGCGTGTCAAAACCGGGCAGGCGTGGAGTCATCTCCCGGTTGTTCAAGGGCTGGTCTGGCGGGGGGTCGGGTTAGACGCGGAGCAGGCCAGTCTGCTGTCCGGCCATCTCCAGGGCATGGCGTTTGTGAGTGCCGCCATCCGGCTCGGCTTTGTAAGCCATATCCAGGCCCAACTGATTGTGCAGCACATACGCCCCACGCTGACCGCGCTGCTTGTCACGCCCTTACCCGAGTTTCTCAGCAGCTTTACGCCGGTCGCGGATATTGCCATGATGCGTCATGAGACCCAGGCGACGCGGTTGTTTGCAAACTGACCTGTGCGCCTGGTGCAGACCCCACGCTCAGTAGTCGATCTCCAGGAGGAACGCCCATGCTGAACCTCACGCCTACGGAAAACGAACGCCTCACTATTTTTATGGCGGCTGAACTTGCGCGCCGCCATAAGGCCAAAGGGCTCAAGCTCAACGCGGCCGAGGCCATTGCCTATATCACGGACGAACTGCTTGAGGGCGCGCGCGAGGGGAAATCGGTCGCGGAGCTGGTCAGCCTGGGGTCAACGCTGCTGACGACAGACGACGTGCTGCCCAGCGTTGCCCAACTGGTATCCCGGATTATGGTTGATGGGATGTTCCCGGATGGGACCAAGCTCATTGCCGTGTATAATCCGATCCGCCCCGGCTCCGAGCCCCTGCCTGAATCACCGTATGGGCGACCCGGTGGGATCATCACACCTGACGAAGAGATAGACCTGAACGCAGGCCGCAAAACCCTGACCCTGGAGGTCGTCAATACCGGAGATCGTGCCATCCAGGTGGCCAGCCATTTTCATTTCTTTGAAGCCAACAAGGCCCTGGAGTTTGATCGGGCGCAGGCGTTCGGCATGCGTCCGGACGTGCCGGCGGGCGCGTCGGTGCGCTTTGAGCCCGGGGTGAAGAAAGCCGTTCCGTTAGTCGCCCTGGGCGGCAGCGGCGAAGTCACCGGTCTCAACAATCTCACCAACGGCTCTATTCATTCCGAAGCGGTCAAGCGGGCCGCTCTCCAACGGGCCAAAGAGCGCGGTTTTAAGGGCGCATAGGAGGGAACATGGCCAGACTGACACGGGCGGCCTATGCGGCCACGTATGGGCCAACAACGGGCGATATGGTGCGTCTGGGCGACACCTCGCTGCTGGCCGAGGTTGAGCACGACTCTGCGGTCTATGGCGACGAGTGTCTGACCGGGGCCGGCAAGGTGATGCGCGACGGGATGGGCTTTCACGCCGCCACGACCGCGGCGTCGGGTGGGCTGGATATGGTGGTCCAGAACGCCACGATCATCGACCCGGTGCTGGGCATCGTGAAGGGCGATATCGGTATTAAGGAGGGTAAGATCGTCGGTGTGGGCAAAGCCGGGAATCCCGCCATCCAGGACGGGGTCCAGCCCGAGCTGGTCTGCGGTCCCTGTACGACCATCGTGCACGGCGATGGCCTGATCATTACCCCAGGGGGAGTGGAGGCGCACGCCCACTTCCTGTGTCCGCAGCAGTGTGAACACGCCCTGGCCAGCGGCATTACGACCATTATTGGCGGCACCATGGGGCCGCATTTCGATATCAGCTGCGCGGGGCCGAATAATCTGGCCAAGATGCTCAAAGCCTGCGAGCACTATCCCTTGAATTTCGGCTTTCTGGGACGGGGCAACTCGCACGTCGGCGCCGCGATTGAGGAGAGCGTGGCCGGTGGGGCGATCGGCGTCAAGGTCCACGAGGATTTCGGAGCCATGCCGGCCACCATAGACTGCGCGCTCACGGTGGCGGATCAATACGATTTTCAGGTTCAGCTCCATACCGACACCATCAACGAGGCCGGCTACTGTGAGGACACGCTGGCCGCGATCGCCGGTCGGACGATTCATATGTACCACGTCGAGGGGGCCGGCGGCGGCCACGCGCCCGATCTCATCCGTGTGGCGGGCGAGCCCAACTGCCTGCCGTCTTCCACCAATCCGACCAACCCCTACTCGCGCAACGCGCTCGACGAAGCCCTGCCCATGACCATGGACGCCCATATGCTGAATTGGCGCTTACCGGAAGATGTCGCCTTTGCCGAAAGCCGCATTCGGCCGCAGACCATGGCCGCGGAAGACGTGTTGCACGACCTGGGCGCGATCTCGATGTTTGCCGCGGACACGCAGGGGATGGGGCGGGTGCATGAAACCATTACGAATTGCTGGCGGCTGGCGAGTAAAATGAAGGACCAACGCGGCCGTCTTCCCACGGAAAGAACAGCGCGCGCCGATAACGAGCGGATCAAACGCTATATCGCCAAATATACCATCAACCCGGCCCGGGCGATGGGCATTGACCATTACGTCGGCTCGCTGGAGGCCGGGAAGATGGCCGATCTGGTACTGTGGGGAGCGGCATTTTTTGGTGCCAAACCGTTGATGGTGATGAAGGGCGGCTTTATGGCCTGGTCCATCATGGGAGACGCGAGTGGCTGCATCTTCCCGGTTGAGCCGATTATCCAGCGTCCCATGTGGGGAGCGGTGGGCAGCGCGCCGTCTGCCCTGAGTGCGGTCTTCGCCAGTTCCCTGGCGCTTGAGGCTGATATTCCGCGCAAACTCGAACTCCACAAACCCATGTTGCCGATTCGGAACACGCGCGCGGTGGGGAAGGGGGATATGCTGCATAACGACACTTGCCCGGACATCACCGTCAACCCGCACACGCATGAGGTCTACGCCGATGGCGAGCTGATGACGTGCGAGCCCGCGGATGAAGTCCCGCTCGCCAGAAAGTATTTTTTACGCTGAGCGGCGCCGCTTCCGTGGAACGCCATGAGCAGTGCATCCGCCCCTGGGCTCTCGGTTGAGCCATGCTCCGTTACGTCCCCGCACGTTTCCCTCAGCTTCAAACGTGACCCCTCCGGTCAAACCTTTCTCGCCGAGCAACGGACGACCTATCCCTTCACCCTTACCCAGCCGTTCTGTCTCGACCGGGCTCCGCACGGGATGCTGACGCTGATGCTCCAGTCCATCTCTGGTGGGGTGTATGAAAATGAGCGCTTAACGCTTGATTTTTCGGTGGAAGACGGCGCGTGTGTGCATCTGACCACCCAAGGGGCGACTGTTGTCCACTCGATGCGGGAGGGGAGGGTCGCCACACAACAGGTTTCCATTCGAGCGGGCAAGGGCAGCTTTGTCGAATACCTGCCCGACCCGCTCGCATTATTCCCCCAAGCGCACTTTCGCTCTTCGGTCCATATCGCTGTCGAAGAAGGCGCGACGGCCATTAGCGGCGATGCCTTTGGACTGCACGACCCGGAAGCCTTGGGCCGTCCGTTTGGTTCGATTTTCAGCGAAACCGTATTCCAGCGACCGGACGGACAGCGTCGCTGTGTGGACCGCTTCGAGATGAGCGGTCACGAGTTCGTTACGAGTCTGCCCTCGGCCCTGCGGCGCTATCAGACGCAGGGGACGTTCTGGGTGGTGTCGGACCACGATACCGAGGAATTGGTGACCGCCTTACGAGCGGCGCTCGATCCTCTTCCCGACATCTATACCGGTGCGTCGATTCTGCCTGACAATGCGGGTGTCTGGATGCGCGTACTCGCCGTTGACGCGGTTGCCTTGCGCAGCGCATTTCACGCGGCCTGGAGCGCGGTGCGGCTTTGTCTGACCGGTGTGGAACCGCCAAGCCGTCGCAAATCGGGCTGGCTGTGATGGGTGAGACCTCGCGCGGTTCACGATGAGGTATGTCGGGTCAAGCCCTGAATTCCTCCTTCCTTACTCCAGCCGTTCCAAGTCCTGCACCCGGCTCTTGTCTCCCTCCAGAGACCGCAGAAAGGCGATTAGATCTTGCACCTCCACCTCCGATAACTGCGAGGTCTGACCATGTTGGCCAGTAGGGTTATGAGTGACCACCACATCCCGAAGAGTGGGCGCCCGCCCATCGTGCAGATAGGGAGCCGTATGCCAGACCCCCCGCAGCGATGGCGTATCAAACGCCGGCCCCAAGAGTTCACCTGGCCCGTGACCCGTGCCGATATCATGCACCTGCAAATCGGTAAAAAGCGGTGGGATATGGCAGTCCGCGCAGCCCACATCCGCCCGGTGAAAGATGGCTTGCCCACGCTCCGCCTCCGACGTGAGCGTTCCGTCTGCCCGTCGAAACGGACTGGGCTTGGGTTGCAGCGATTCGATAAACGCCGCGAGCGCATCCAGATCAGCCGACCGCCCCGTATTGGGCGATCCGAGTTCGAGATGCGGGTCCTCCAGCAACCCCGTCCCCGCCTGCAACTCCCGGATGGTGAATTCAAAATCCTGCACCTCATCTCGGTCCGCACTCCAGTGCAGCGGGTGGGTATCCGCCAGCCCTCTGAGATTCGTCGTGTTGCGGGGACCGTCGGGAAACAGCCAGGTCCGCCCATCCTGCTCCCCGTCTGCATGACAGCTCTCGCAACTCATCCACTGGTCCCGGGAGATGCGGGTTGAGCGGCTGGAGATAAACAAGAGTTTCCCTCGTTTCAACTCTGGCGAGAGTGGGCTGGTGGTCACCGGAATGCGGGTGACTTCTGCGAAGGTACGGAGATCAATGACCGACACATCGCCCGAGAGTGCATTCGCCACATAGGCGGTGCGGTCGTCCGGGGTGAGTACGATGCCCCGTGGCCCATCCCCCACCTCGATATGCGCGAGCACTTGGCGGGTTTCCAGATCAATGACCGACAGATCCCCACTCCCCAGGTGGACGATATGCATCCGTTGCCCATCGGACGACAGGGCCAGATCGAAGGGGAGATTGACCGGCCGGTCTACGACCGAGAGTTCCAGCCGTTCGGGGAGCAGATGTTGGTCGGTTGCCAGGTCAATGACGGAGACGACCGGAAAGAGCGTGGTATCAAACAGGGGGTGGGGGTTGCTGACATTGGAGCGGATATGGGGCAGATAGGCGCGGCCATTCGTGGGGTGCAGGGCGATACGTTGGGCGATGTTGCTCTCGGGGCCGGTGGCAATGACTTCGAGCACGCTTCGGCTTTCCAGATCAATAACCGAGACCGTGCCGGACAGGAAATGGGTGACGTAGAGCCGGGTCCCATCTTCAGAAATGGCGAGGCCCTTGGGCCGGGGTTGTACGGGGATGGTGTCCACGACTTGGACGAGTTCGGTGTCGATGACGTCAATCCGGTCGGCGCCGGATGCGGCCACGTATACGAGGTGGCCGGTGGGGTCGGCGACGACGCCATAGGGCTCCGGGCCGACGCGGAGTTTAGTAAGGATCGAGAACGGCTGGGTCTCCAGGATGGTCAGTGTTGCCGAGGCTTGGCTGGTGACGTACAGCCGCTGGCCGTCCGGCCCGATGGTGAGCATGCGGGGGTCACGACCCACGATGAGTTCGGCCCGCGTGGTCGCTGAGGCGGCGTCGATTGCGGATACGGAGCCGGAGTCCGGGTTGACGACAAAGACGGTCGTGCCGTCTGGGGTGAGACCGATACTGCTTGTGGCGGGGGTGGAGGTGGGGAAGCAGAGGAGGACGCAGATAATCAACGCTAGGAAGTATAGACTCCGCAATAAGGGGGAGACGATACGCATGACAGGGCTTCCCCGTTCGTCTTCCATCGCCGTTAGCCCCACATCAGACGGGGGAAGACTTACTCCAGCGGTTCCAGATCGCGGATCGCATTGGGGCCGGGCGCGACCAGCGTTAAGCTTAGGAACTCCGGCCCGTGTAATGTCACCACTCGCGCTGCATAACTCGGCTGACCTTCGCTGTCCGTCCCCTGTCCGAATAGACTCACCGTGACGACATCCGCCGCCACTGGGACCCCATTCCGCTCCACATCCAGGATCGACACCCCCGCGGCCAAGCCCACCGGATCGTAATCATAGGTTAGTCCGTTGTTCCTCACCGTTAGTGGCCCGTCCTCCAGCACCACTCCCGGCATCAAGGCTGTTATATGCCCCTCGGTGAGCGTCAGTCCACTAGACGCGCTGGCTGTGACCGTAAAGTCCGCTGGTGCCGTCAGGAAGTCGTGCCGGGGTAGGTCCACGGTGAGGGGAGAGCTGTGGGGAGAGACGACATACACCGAGAAACGGCCCCGCGCCGTACCCAACACGTCGCCTTGCGGAAACGGCGCGGTCACTTGCCCGGCGGAAGTACTCCCATCGTATGTCACTTGCAGATCAACCGTGTACCGCCCAGGCTGGTCCACGATGAAATTATCGTCCGGCTCATAGTAATACCCGATTTCATTGGCCCAACCGCTGAAGGTTCGTTTGCTGCCATCCGGGGCGGTGACGGTGTAGGTTACCTGGGCCGGTAACGTAGGGCCAATAGCACCGACCAAGGCGAAGGTATTGCCTGTCTCCAACACACTCCCCGGCCGGACCCCGGTCAGATGGATGAAGAGATCAATCTCTTCGCCTTTAAGGGTAAAGAGGGGGCCGCCGCTTGGCCCGCCACCGTTCCCCTGAAACGGGGGAAAAGTGCGCTGGCCCAAGGGATCGTCATCGGGCACCAGGACAAACAGCGAACCGTGGATGGCATAGTGGGCTTGGTCAAGGGCCGGACCGTGCAGCACCGCCGCCCCATACTGAAACTTGAACTCGCCGGGCAGGTCACCGTGTTGACCCACCCCAATTTGCTTGGCGTAGCGATCATCAAAACGCCAGTACGCTGACTGTATCGCATCTTCGCCAATCTCCTCGCGGACCCGCACGAGGGGGCGCTGGGACGAGCTGTAGCTATAGGCCCAGAGGTCCACCTTGCTGGGGTCAAGATGGGGATCAATGCCATCGGGCCGACTGGAGAACAGCGGCGTTTCACCCACCACCACCCGCTCGGCGAAGCTACCGGGGCTGAGCAGAGGGACTTGGTCCTCACCCCCTCTTTGTCGCAGGAGCCTCGTGAGCTGACGACTCGGGTCGTGAAAAGTCACCATCGGGATGGCGGAGCCTAACCTTGCCTCTTTGAGCCAGGTCACATCGCCCGACTGAAAGGGAAACGGGACATGCGGATTATCACTTTCAGGCAGGGGGATGTCGTCGAAAAAGAACCACTGCGGCCCAATCGTGTCCTGCTTATCAACGCCCCGTCTCCCGTGGGCGACAATGGTCGGATTGACGGGGGCTACCACTCCGCCCCAGGTGCGTGAGCCCATCCATAACCGTCCCTGTGCATCCTCGCCCCGCGCCGTGATATCGACCCGGTACTCACCCGGCTGCTCGAACACCACACTGTTGCCCGCAGGCTGGAAATACCCAAAGCGGTTCGTCCGGCCCCGGACCTTTCGCTCCTCCAGCTGGCTGGCATCCGAGTGCGGGACGTGCTGGAGCCGGACCTCCACTTCCGCCGTCAGCGGTGGGGAGATGACTAAGCCCGGATTGAAGCCATCGCCGACCTCAAAGTGGGTGCCGGGCAACACAGCCGTATCCAGGGCTAAGACCCGACCGACATGGACTTCGTAGGTGCCGCCCCCACTCCAGGTATGCCCCCAGATGTCATTAATCGTGCCTTCTACGGTAATGATATGGAGACCATCTTGGGTAAACTCGACTTCAAAGCGGGGGTCCATGGTGCTGAGTTGGTAGGCGTCGCTGATATGCCCGCCCCCATTCTCGAGGAGAACGCCTTCTTCATCCACAAGACTCTTGAGTCGAGATTGCACGAAGGGTGCAGGACCGAGGACCCTCTCAGAGCCATCGGGCTGGCGAATCGTGACGGTGAGACTCCCGGAGGGAAACTGGAAGGGAATACGGGGTGGGCTTGGGATATCTCGGTCGCTCAGTCCAACAGTGGGGACAAACGGTTCGAGGCGATAGGTCAGCGGTTGGCCCGAGGCTGCGCTCAGTCGTGGGATCACGAACGTGTCCGACGGGGTCAGTACTCGCTGCGCTGTCCCGAAGCGGTCCGCGTCTTCCTCTGCGAGAATCCCACGTGACCCATTGCTGAACGTATCCAAGAGAAGCGGCCAATACAGGCGTGGAGGAGCGGGCCTGCCTACCCGAATAATCGGCAGGTGGGCTTCGTTAAACGAACCTCGGCCCGCAAAGTGTACTATCTTGATGACTGAGCGGCTGGGCGGATTCTCCACCGGCATCTCTGGAAAGTAGAACGTCAGAAACGGGCGATAATATCCGGCGGATAAGTCAGACGGCAGGGTGAGGGTCAGGTCGACCTCCGCCTCGGCCTGCGTGGCGACTCTTTTGACCAAAGGTATTTGTCGGGACACGTCTAAACCCGCATCCCAACGTAGGGGGGACCGTTCAATCGGCAACCCGGTGGGGGTGGTGAAGGTGGACGCAAAAGTGTTGCGGCGAAGGATACTCGCCCCCTCGGCGTCGGAGAGCCGCTCAAGCCTGAGGGTCGTCCCCACCTGGAGCGCGTCCACCCCCTGTAAAGCTGGCGAATCCACCTGGACCGTGCCATGGACCTGTAGAGGATGACCGGGAGCGAGGGTCCGGGTATTGATGGAGCCCTGGAAGGTCCAGGCCGGCAGCCCAGGCTCTCGCCAATCGGTCCGTCCGGCGCTGCCGATCCGAATGCCGGCGCCTGGAGGGTCGGGTACGCGGAGAATCGTGCCGGAGAGGCTTGCGAGTGCACTGGAATCCCCGCCTTGCTCCCCGTTGCTAAAAAGAATGATAAGCGCTCTTCCAGAGGTGGTCAAAAACCGTCTGACAGCCGCGCCGTCCGGGTCGGCTTTGACGAGGACTGATGTGCCTGCCGACGCAAACAGGGTCGCCGTAAAACTTCCACTAGCCGTGGCTTGGGCCGTAGTGAAATGCCCGGTCTCCAGAGTCGTGGCAACGACCGCACTCTGGGGAGCAACCGAGCCCGCCGTTCCAGTCACCGTTACTTCACCGTCTGCCGTCGGCGGGGAGATGCTGATAAGCGCAGCCTTGGGAGGATCATCGGGCACGAACGGCGTGGGGTCCCGGCTCACCGTCAGTACGAGGTCCGTCACTCCTTCCTCACTGACCTCCAGCCGTCGGAGGCGGGTCGGTTGGAGAGGAGCTAACGGGGTGGCCGTGACGACATACACCTCCGGAGCGACACTGAGTTGAAAGCGGCCTTCAGGACCGGTCTCAGAACAAACGCCTTCCCACGGCTGCTCAGCGGGTAGGCGGGCACAGACCTCTGCGTCCGGTACGGGCTGACCATCAGCGTCCACGACTTTGCCTCTCAGCATCACCCCGGAGTTCAGAGTGATGTTGAGGACGGTGGCCTGGGCCACTGTGACCCCCTCCAGACTCAGGTCTATGAAGTCCTCGTGATACACGTCGACCTGATAGGTTCCCATGGGCACGCCGAGGCTGTAGTGGCCGGACGCGTCTGCCTGACCGAAACTGATCTGCTGACCGGCATCGTTACGGACGGATAGCCATGCCCACGGCACGGGCTGGCGGGCAGGGCCGGTCACTCGCCCCGACAGCGTCACCCCGGTCTCCAAGACAATGTTGTGCGTGGTATTCGTTGAGAGCGTCAGCTCTATCTCTTGGGCAATGAGCGGGCCGGGAGGCTGCACCTGAAGGAGGTAGGTTCCTGGCGGCACCGAGAAGCGATAGGCCCCGTTGCCGTCTGTCTCCTGCCCGTCAACCCAGACCCAGTTCGGTAAGCGACTCAGATTCACGGTCACCCCGGACACGGGCTGGCCAGCGGTGTCGGTGACCCGCCCGGACAGGGTGACGGTCTGTTGGGCTGAGGCGGGCTGTGTAATAACTCCCGTCCAGCCAAGGAGGACGATTAGGAGCAGGAGACGTAGGACCGAATTTGGCTTGTGCATGAGGTCTGCTCCCCTTACTCCAGCGGTTCCAGGTCACGGATCGCATTGGGGCTAGGCGCGACCGGTGTCAGATTGAGGAACTCTGCCCCGTGCAATGTCACCACTCGTGCTGCATAACTCGGCTGGCCTTCGCTGTCCGTCCCCTCCCCAAACAGACTCACCGTGACTACATCCGCCGCGACCGGCTGGCCAAAGCGTTCTACATCCAGGATCGGGACTCCAGCAGCCAGACTCACGGGATTGTAATCATATGTCAGCCCGTTGGCCTCCACCGACAGTGGCCCATCCTCCAGTACCACGCCCGGCATCAACGCTGTCATATGCCCGCTCGTAAGCGTCATCTCTGTTGGTGTACTGGCCGTGACCGTGAAGTCCGATGGTGCCGTCAGGAAATCATGCCGAGGCAAGTCCACAGTCAACGGCATACTATGGGGCGAGACGACATACACGGAGAAACGTCCCCGGGCCGTGCCGAGTACGTCTCCCTGGGGAAAGGGCGCGGTCACTTGCCCAGCGGAGGTACTCCCATCATACGTGACTTGCAGATCAACGGTGTATCGCCCCGGCTGGTCGACAATGAAGTTATCCTCCGGCTCATAGTAATACCCAATTTCATTCGCCTGTCCGCTGAAGGTCCGTTGGCTGCCATCCGGGGCAGTAACGGTGTAGGTTACCTGGGCGGGCAGGGTGGGACCGATGGCCCCGACAAGGGCAAAGGTGTTGCCGGTCTCCAATACACTGCCGGGTCGGACTCCGGTCAGATGGATAAAGAGATCGATCTCCTCTCCCTTGAGCGTAAAGAGGGGGCCACCGCTCGGCCCCCCACCATTGCCCTGAAACGGCGGAAAGGTGCGCGAACCTGCGGGGTCGTCATCCGGTACCAAGACAAACAGGGAGCCGTGGATGGCATAGTGGGACTGGTCAAGCGCGGAGCCATGCAGCACCGCCGCCCCATACTGAAACTTGAACTCGCCGGGCAGGTCGCCATGTTGGCCTACCCCGATCTGGTTGGCGTAGCGTTCGTCAAAGCGCCAGTACGGATTCGGAATGGCTTCTTCGCCAATCTCTTCACGGACACGAACGAGGGGGCGCTGCACGGAGCGATAGCTGTAGGCCCAGAGGTCGACTTTGGTGGGATCGATATGGGGATCAATCTCATCGGGCCGACTGAGGAACAGGGGGGTTTCGCCCACCACGACGCGCTCCGCAAAGCTACCGGCGCCAAATCCGAGAGGAATCGTGTCTGCTCTTGGCCGCAGAAGCTCGGTGAGCTGGCGGCTCGGGTCATGAAAGGTCAGGAGTGGGATGGAGGCGTCTGCATTTTCGAGCCAGGTGACATCGCCGGACTGAAAGGGAAAGTGCACATGGCTTCCACCAACCGGAATGCCGATCTGGTCACGCGTGAACCACTGCGGTCCAATCGTGTCCTGGTCATCAATACCCCGCCGCCCGTGGGCGACGATAGTGGGATTGATGGGGGCCACGATGCCGCCCCAAGTACGGGAGCCCATCCACAGTTGCCCCCGGTCATCCCGACCCCGTACCGTGATATCCACCCGGTACTCGCCCGGCTGCTCGAATATCACACTGTTGCCCGCCGGTTGAAAATATCCAAAGCGGTTCGTCCGGCCTCGGATCACCTGCTCCTGGAGCTGGCTGACATCCGAGTGAGGGATGTGCTGAAGTCGGACCTCCACCTCGGCCGTCATCGGTGGAGAGACTACTAAGCCTGGGTTGAAGCCATCGCCCACCTCAAAGTGGGTGCCGGGTAGCACGGCGGTATCCAGAGCCAGAACCCGACCAACCTGGACCTCGTAGGTCCCACCTCCGGTCCAGGTATTCCCCCAGATGTCGTCAATCGTCCCCTCGACGGTAATGACGTGCAGGCCGTCTTGAGCAAAGGAAACTTCAAAGCGGGGGTCCATCGTGCTGAGTTGGTAGGCATTGGTGATATGGCCCCCACCTAAATCTAAGAGATCGCCCTCGTCGTCCACGAGGCTCTTCAGCCGCGGCTGCACGAACGGGGCGGGTCCCAGAACCGTTTCGGTCCCATCGGGGCGGTGAATCGTGACGGTGAGACTTCCGGAGGGGAACTGGAAGGGGATGCGAGGCGGGGTGGGGAGATTCCCTTGCGCGCCGTTGGCAATGGACACCGTCGGGACAAACGGTTCAAGGCGATAGGTCAGAGGCTGGCCCGAGGCCATCCCCAGCCGCGGGATCACAAATGTTTCCGACGAGGTGAGAATCCGTTGGGCGATGCCAAAACGGTCGGCGTCTTCCACGGCCACGACCCCCCGCGACCCGTTACTGAGCGTGTCGAAGAAGAGAGTCCAATACAGGCGTGGTTGGGCTGGACTCCCCACCTGGATAATCGGCAGGCGGGCTTCGAGTGGCGAACTTCGGCGCGGTGAGTGTGTCAGCGTAAGAATTGAATGGCTAGGAGGCTCTTCCTGTGGTATCTCAGGAAGGTCAAAATCAAGAAATGGACGATAATATCCGGCAGGCAAGTCTGGCGGCAGGGCGAGGGTCAGATTAACCTCTGCTTCGGCCTGAGTGGAAGACGTTTTGACCAAAGGTGCGTCTTGGAATTGGCTTAAGCCAGCATTCCAAGACCGAGGCTCCCGTTCAATCGGTAGCCCGGTAGGGGTGACGAAGGTAGATGCAAAAGTGTTGCGGCGGAGGATACTCGATCCATCGGTGTCGGAGAGCCGCTCAAGCTCGAGGCGTGTAACCACCTGGAGCGCGCTGACCCCCTGTAAGGCTGGTGAATCTATCTGGACCCTACCGCGGACCTGTAGCGGATCACCGGGGGCCAGGGTCTGGGTATTGATGGAGCCCTGGAAAGTCCAAGCGGGAAGCCGGTCCCAATAGATCCGCCCTGCCCCGCCGCTCGGAATGCCTGCGCCTGAGGGGTCGGCCACGCGGAGAATCGTTCCGGAGAGGCCTGCGAGCGCCGTGTGACTGCCACCCTGCTCTCCGTTGCTCAGTCGAATCGGATGGTCGGTCTCATCGCCAGGGGCAGGTAAAAACTGCGCCACGCTCGGACCGAACGGGTCAGCTTTGATGAGGACAGACGTGCTGGCCGGGGCGAACACTCTGGCGGTAAAGCTTCCACTGGCCGTAGCCTGCGCAGTGGTAAAGGTCCCGGTCTCCAGAGTCGTAGCGACGACCGTGCTGTGCGGTGCAACGGAACCGGCCGCTCCGGTTACCGTCACCTCGCCGTCCACCGGAGGCGGGGAGATACTGATAAGCGCGGCCTTGGGGGGGTCGTCAGGCACAAACGGCGTGGGGTCCCGACTCACTGTCAGCACAAGGTCTGTCACTCCCGCTCCGCTGACCTCCAGGCGATGCCGGGTCGGGTGGAGCGGGGCTAATGGAGTGGCCGTAACGACATACACCTCCGGAGCGACACTGAGTTGAAAGCGGCCTCCAGGATCGGCCTCAGAACAGGTGTGCCCATACGGTCGCTCGGTCGGCAGGCGGGCACACACCTGAGCGTCCGGCACGGGCTGGCCAGCGTCGTCCACCACTGTGCCTTCCAGCAGTACGCCGGATTCCAGGGTGATGTTGAGGACGGTGTCCTGGGTTATCGCCACCCCCTCCACGGTCGTGCCCAAGAAGTCTTCGCTATACACGTTGACCTTATAGGTCCCGGTAGGCACCCCCAGACTGTAGTGGCCGGAGGCATTCGCAGAATTGAAACTGACCTCTTGACCCTCGTCGTTTACGACCCACAGCCACGGATGGGGTACCGGCTGCCCATTGGCAGTGACCTGTCCCGACAGCGTCACCCCTTCCTCCAAAACAAAGTTGCGGGTGGTATTCATTGAGAGCCGCAGCCCTTCGATCTTTTGGGCAATGAGTGGACCGTGCCGAGGCCGCACCCGCAGACGGTAGGTCCTCGGGGCCACCGAGAGGCGATAGTTGCCATTCGCGTCCGTCTCCTGTCCAACCCAGCCGGGGTCTTCCAGATTCACGGTTGCGCCCGAGACGGCATTGCCGGCAGCGTCGGTGACCCGCCCGGACAGGGTGACGGTCTGTTGGGCTGAGGCGGGCTGTGTAATAACTCCCGTCCAGCCAAGGAGGACGATTAGGAGCAGGAGACGCAGGATGGTGCTTAGCTTCTTCATGCGGCCCTCCTGTGGCCCGTTACTCTTCCACGCCCTCAATCACAAACCCCTGCACATTCTGATTCCAGCGCAGCAGCACATTCACCCCCGGGTCCGGAAAGTCCCGCGCCCGAAAGCGGCCACTTATCCCTCGGACAAAGTCCTCACCTTCCACGAGGGTGGCGACCTGAAACGTGCTGCGGGCAAACTCCTCCCCATCATCGTAGGCCACGGCCGTATGGGTCCCATCCCCGAGCCGCGCCCAGTTCCAGATAGCCACAAAGCCGACATCGGCGCTGGCACACGCCCCGGCGTCGAGAACATCGGGCCGCTCGCTGCCGTACACCAGGGGAACCGGCTCTCCCCCGTTAAAGCGCACGGTGAGCTCCCCGTTGGCTTCACACTTCCAGCCCGAGATGACTCCCACGCCCGAATAAAACAGCCCCCCACTCGGATTCTCCAGCGAGGCGGCCTGTGCCAGAGACGACGCCAAGACCACCAACCCCAGACAGAGATGGAGGAGCAAAACCCGCCGTGCCTCCCACAAAGTCATCCGTCGATCCGTATGCTGTCTCATGTGCGCTCCTCCGTTCTGCGCTGCACGTCATTTTGTCTGATTAATCTCAACGATGCCCGTCTTCCCGTCGCCGGGAATCGAGATTGCCGCCGTCGTCTCGCTGTCCAACAGCCGCATGGCGCCGCCGGCCTCTACCTGGTTGCCCCCGGCCCGCTCCCCCCAAGATTCCTCGCGTCTCCACAGCCCCCCCCCTCTCCAGGGACCGCCGTCCGGTGCCTGGCCGGCGTCCACGCATGTGAAACGCTCCTATACACCATCTCGGGGTGTTTTACTCTGGGAAAACTACCAGGTAGTCTTACAAGGTTTGTCAGTACCTTCTGGGAGCAGGGGAAGACCCCGCAGCGGGGCGCCGGGCCGGGCTCGACGGATTGAGCGCGCTGCCGCGTCACTTTTTCATCCCCGCCACCCGGCGTTATCGGTGGGCTTTATCCGGCCCTCTTTATTATTTTATGAAAATATCTGCTGATATTATGTAGGAAACCAGTAATTTTCTCGGTGAGAGGAGCTGGGCGATCGTGTAGGGTGAACCGGAAGAGGCGTGTGTGCACGCAATGCAGGAAGCAACGGTATGAGTGACCAAGACGTGTTTGAACGGATCCTGGCCTCTTTATACGAGACTATGCTCGACGAGACCCTGTGGTCGGTCACCTCCGCCCTGATCGATGAGGCCTGTGGTATGCAAGGGAATGGCCTGCTGGTCGGCGCCGGCCCCAAGGACGATGTCCGAGTCCTTTTCGCCCAGGCCCACTACCGGGGGGAGCGCCGCGAAGACCTGGAGCGCGAATACCTCACCCTCTATCACCCCATCGACGAGCGCGTGCCGCGCGTACGGCGCCTGCCTGACAGCCGCGTGGTCCACATCACCGACCTGTACACGGCCGAGGAGTTGCAGACCTCGCCTGCCTACAACGAGTCGATGCTCCGGGCCAGCAGCCAGGACAGCTTGAATGTCCGTCTGGACGGGCCGGACGGCTCCCATATCACCTGGGCTACCGCTGACCCGGTCGGCCCGGGGGGCTGGGAAGGGCCGCAACTGGCGCTACTTCAGGGGCTGCTGCCCCATATTCGCCAATTTGTCCGGGTTCAGCAGACGCTGGCCAAAGCCGAGGCGCAGGGCGTGTCGGCGGCCGGGCTGCTCGACACGCCGCGGATGGGCGTCCTCTACCTGGACCGGCGGGGGCGGATCGTGGAGGCGAATGACCGCGCCCGGGCCCTGCTGCGCCATGGCGATGGCGTGTTCGACCGGGACGGCGAACTGCGGGCCCGCGCCCCGGCCGACCAAGCCCGGCTGGCGCGCCTCGTGGCTCAGGCGTTGCCGACTGCCGGGAGCGCCCTCAGTGGGTCGATGCTGCTCCGGCGTGCGGCCGTGGGGCCGCCGCTCGTGGTGCACGTCAAACCCGTGGTCGTCCGGCGGCCAGACTTTGGGGCGCAGCGGGTCGCCGCGCTGGTGCTGATCGCCGAGCCGGGCCGCCAGTCCCGCCTCGATCCGATGCTGGTGGCTGCGGCCCTGGAGCTCTCGCCGACGGAGAGCCAGGTGGCGGTGTGGTTGGCGGAAGGCAAGAGCGTGCGCGAGATAGCCGCGGCGACGGGGCTACGGGAAAAATCCATCCACTGGCACCTGGGGCAGATGTACCACAAGCTCGGCCTTACCCGGCAGGCGGATCTGGTGCGCCTGGTGCTGTCGCTCGCCGAGTGAGCCTGAGCGCGGTAGGGCCGGCTGCCCCCCAGGGCCCGCCCTTGGTGGCCTGGCCAGCGCGGGCCGCCGGGACGTATGGCAGTCTCCGGCTATTGGTCCCTGAAGCAGATTGACCGCAAGCAAGGCATCACCCAGCAGGCGAACGTGGTGCGGTTGGGGCTGGTGATCACAAAACCACGCTGCCCTCCTGCTGCGACAGCAAAAGCACGGCAGGGGGTGGAGAGGCGGCAGGGGAAGAGGAGGAGTGGAACATGTTCGTGACAAGCCTACGGGGTATCGCCGCGATCACCGTTGCCGTGCTCAGGGCTGGGCCTGGAATGCGATGGCCCTCCGGTGTCAGAATCCCTCCCTCCGCTGGCAGCTCCCACACGAACGGCTGAATGGCTACAACTGATCGTGAAACACGCTAGAACCAATAATCGTCCCACACCAGCAAACCCACCACGGCGCGACGGTGGAACCGTTTGGTGTATTCTTCGGCCGCCTCGATAGCAGCCCCTTCCTGCAAGTGGTAGGACAGGACGTCGCCCTGCACGCCGGGCGCGGGAGATGGTTCGGCTAAGAGAATGAACGACTCTCCCAGTCCGGTGACCGGGGTGCGGTCTCCGTGAGCGGGCTGGCGGAGCGGAGAGGCGTGTTTTGTCCGTGTGTGGAAACCGGCAGGGCGCGTACTATAGCATTTTTCCAACAACCAGACGTGCGCGAAGCCGGGCGGAATCTGCTTGCGTGCTTCCGGATAGATGTGCTCCACCTGCTTCTTGTCGAGTAAGACGCTCCAGCGTTGGCGGCGATTGGAGACATAAATAAACAAGAGTCCGGCATCCCCCCGACCGACACGGGTAAACGGCGTTCGGGCAGGCAGGACCTGGGAAGGGAAGTTGCGGTAATAGTAGTCCGGCGGCGGAGTGTCCATGTGAGAATCGCAACTGCAAGTCGCCTGTGAGGCGCAGGGCATACCCCGCCGGCCCCGTCGGCTAATCGTCAAAACCTAGAGCGAAGAGCATAGCCTCCTTGACGCGTTGGAGTGTTGCAGGAGAAACAGTTCCGACAAAGCGCCTAAGTTGAGACTTTGGAACAGTAACCAGATGGTGGAGATTGATGGCGGATTGAGTTTTAAGACCAGCTTCAGGACCGAGCACGACTTCACTCGGCACGCCTCGAATTGTAGTTGTGAGGGGTGCCACTGTGACCGTATGCAGCACGGGAATGATCTCTTGGCGAGTCAGGATAAGTACCGGACGTTGTTTGTCCGGTCTGTCAAAACGAAAATTCCAAATCTCACCGCGCCTCACATTTTCTCCCACTGTTGGGCGCGGAGGAGAGGCCCAAATTCATCGGCTTGGACAGGTTTTTTGCGATAGCCCTGGCGGTCCTGTTTTACGAGTGCTTTGAGCTGCTGCTGTTTGAGCCACTGGCGAACGGCTTCACTGAACAACTCAGCTCGCTTCTTGTGTCTAGCCTGGGCAAGGGTATCAATCTGTTCGAGCAAGTGCTCGTCCACGGCAATCGAGATTGTTTTCATCCTTCTGAGGAGTAGACCGCTGTGATGAGGGAGTCAAGCACGCAATCGGGACGGTCGTCTATGCCTCCATCTCGTGTTCGCCATCTTTTTCGTACTGCTCGATGAAAGAAGAATTGTGTCACAGCGGCTTTTGCAGAAAAAGAACCTGTCCAGCCTCCGGATCATAGGTCGCTCGAATAAAGCCGACACCCAAATACAATCCTTGGGCAACCGTATTATTGAGTTGTACTTCCAATGTCAGCTTACAGCAGCCCAACTCACGTGCCGTGTGTTCTACGTGCTGTAATAATAAGCGCCCGATGCCTTGTCCACGACAGTCCGGATTTACCGCCAAGTCGTGGATGTTTATCAGCGGTTTCGCAGCAAAGGTGGAGAAACCCCGGAAACACACGGCAATCCCCACGGCTTCGTCTCCTCGATAGGCCAGGAAAATCAACGTTGTCGGGTGGGCCTGTAGGCCTGGAATAAGGCGAGTGCACACGTCTTGCGGCAGGTCTTGACTATTGCCCATCGGATCGCGGGCGTAATTGTTCACGAGCTGGAGGACTGCCTCTTGGTGATCGGGCCGATGCAAGTCCGCTTCAACAACGGTGACGGTAGACATAGGGGGCTCCTAGACCCAACTATCATCATCGGCGGTCAAGGCGCCACCGGCGTCGCCTGTATTGACCGTGCCGGCGGGCTCAACCAGCAGGACATGACATTCCTTTTCGGCCCACGGTTTATGCTCGACGCCTTTCGGCACAACAAACATTTCTCCCGCCCTCAGCTCAACGCTGCCATCCCGAAAATCAATCCGCATCGATCCCTGTAGAACAAGAAAGACTTCGTCCGTCTCAACATGCCTGTGCCAGACAAAATCGCCTTTGAGTTTGACCAGCTTGAGATGATAGTCGTTCATCCGGGCGACGATTTTGGGGGACCAATGGTCTGAGAACGTGGTGAGTTTTTGCGTCAGATTGATGGGCGTATGCGTCATGGTGAGCCCTCTTGTTGTTCCAAGTGATCAAGGAGCTTGCCTGGATGTTCTTCAACCAGCAGCAGGGCGCGATACTGCGCTTTCAAAAACTGCTCATTCACGCTGTGCTGCAAGAATTGAAGCAGCAGATCGTAGTAATGATTGATGTTCAGCAGGCCGCAGGGCTTGGCGTGGATATTCAACGCCCGCCAGGTGAGGGCTTCAAACAATTCCTCCAGTGTGCCAATGCCACCGGGCAGGGCGATCACCCCGTCGGCGAGTTCGGCCATTTTCGCCTTGCGCTCATGCATGGAGCCGACCACGTGGAGTTCCGAGAGACCATGATGAGCCACCTCACGGTCAACCAGCGTGTCGGGAATGACGCCGATCACCCGCCCGTTCTCGGCCAGGACAGTGTCAGCCAGCGCGCCCATGAGACCGATATGCGCTCCTCCGTAGACCAGTTCGAGGCCCCGGGTGGCCAGTTCTCTGCCAAGTGCTTGGGCGGCCGAGAGATATTCCGGTCGGGCGCCCAGGTACGACCCGGTAAAAACACAGAGACGTTTCATACAGCGTATCCCATATTCGTACTATCATGTTGTTCTTCCTCGCCGTTCCGTGTAGAGGAAAAGCCTAGGCAAGGAGAAAGCCTGATTATACCAGAAAGTTTTCTCGGGAGGACCTGCATGCGCGCCGTTGAGCAACACCAAACATCTGACGACTGGGTCTGGCAAGCCATTCGAGACGAAGCCGCGCTGGAAGCCGACCGCGAGCCGGTGCTGGCGAGCTTTTTACACTCGATTATTCTGAATCACTCCTCACTGGAGGAAGCGCTGAGCTATCTTTTGGCCGGGAAGCTGACGAATCTCAATCTGCCGTCCATTACCCTGCGCGATATTATTATGGAAGCGCTGATCGATGACCAGCAGATCGGTCAGGCTGTTCGGGCGGACATTTGCGCGGTTCGCGACCGCGATCCGGCCTGTTCGTTCTATTCAGCGCCTCTGCTGTACTATAAGGGTTTGCACGCGCTCGAGGCCTATCGCGTGGCGCACTGGCTGTGGCAGCAGGACCGGAAGACCTTGGCCTTCTGCTTGCAGAATCGGATTTCGGAAGTCTTCAGCGTGGATATCCACCCGGCGGCCCGCATTGGTTCGGGAATCTTTATTGACCACGGCAGCAGCCTCGTCATTGGGGAGACGGCCGTGGTTGAGGACAATGTGTCCATGCTCCAGGAAGTGACCCTCGGAGGAACCGGAAAAGAGACCGGTGACCGGCATCCCAAGATTCGGACGGGGGTGTTGATCAGTGCCGGGGCCAAGATTCTGGGCAATGTCGAGGTCGGGGCAAACGCGAAAGTGGGCGCGGGGAGTGTCGTGCTCAACAATGTCCCGTCGGGCTGTACGGTTGCCGGTGTACCGGCCAAGCTGGTGGGCCACTGCGCCAAACTCCAGCAGCCGGCGTTCGAGATGGACCACAACCTGCCCACCGGAGAAGAGGACTCCCGAAGGGGTATCTGAAACGAGCAGCCTCACTGCGACAGCACGCGTGCCTGCCCACCGCAAAACCGTTTGATGAGGGCGAGGAGTTCGTTCGCTGTGTGGTGCAGGTAGGTCTCTGCTGTCCGGGCATTGCCCTGCACGATGAAAAAACCGTCGGTCGTATCGAGGGTGATTTTCGTTCTCTCGCACTGGCGTACTTCCAAGCGACACAGCACGTTGTGCGCGTCATCGATGTAGGCGTATTCGCCGGGGCTCACGACTTTGGGCTTGTCCGAACCCATCGGCCAAAAGGTCTCGCTGCCGTCCGTGAGACGAAGCTGAACATTGCCGTTGATCGCCCTGAGGTCGTGCGCCCCCAAAGAGAGACGGGTTTTCACTGACACGAGGTTATAGATATCAACCAGCAGATTGACCTGCGGCAGTCCGCCTGTTTGTAAGACCAGCTTGAGCAAGCTTTCCGGCGAGGCCACATTTTTCCGATTGGAGCGCTCAATCGCGTCATGCAGGGCACGAAAACCCCCCAGAATAGGATCGGCCTGTATGGCTTCGGACGAGAGGTCTGCGGTCACCTGGGCCAGCGTCTGCGCCTTGAGTTTTTCAAACTCCGGATGTGTGGGTTGATTGTGGACCCCCTCAATCACAAAGCAGACGGCTTTGAGACCAAGGGCCTGTGCGGTGTCTGTGATACCGAACCGGAACTTGTCGAAGCGCATATGTTTTCGACTTAACTACGCTCAATAACTCAATCTGTAATGACCTGTTCCGCCACTCGTCGTAACTGCCTCGCACTTCTTACTGCCTTCCGTGACCTCAGGCTTCCTGCTGTGCGTTCTACAATACTGCTCGCCGGAGCAAGACGAACCTGGGAGTCTTCGACGATAAACGCGCCCTTCGCGTGTGGGGCTATCCCCAAGAGTCTTCGCACTTCAACCGGGATAGTCACCTGTCCTTTACTTGTTACTGTCTTTACTAACTCCATCTCTTTACCTGGCCTGGACGGCTTTAATCACAACATCTCATAAAAGCTGCCCTCACCCGGAACGAACAATCGACTGTAAAACCGTAGGGCGTATGAATCGGTCATGCCAGCCAGAAAGTCGCAGATGACCCGCTTACGGGCGGCCTCGTCACCGTTGAGCAGCGCGTTCTCATAGTGCTCGCCGTGGTCTTCGGGGAAGAGACCGATGGATTCCTGGCCCTGGTCCAGCACGGCAAACAGTCGCCGGAGGACTTCCTTGCCCTTATGGCTGAGGGTGGTCACGCGCGGATTGTTGATGACCTTATAAGATTCAAACGCCTTGAGGGCTTCGATACGGACTCGATTGGGAAAATCGGTATCAATCAGACCGTGGGATTGGCAGGCCACCGGACTGACAAATTCATGAATGAGATCACGCGTCAGCATTTTTCTACCGGCTCGAAGAGAGCGCTGTTCAAGCTGTTCGAGTCGGTCAGCAATCTGGGCCAGTTCGTTGTGGACCGTGCTTTCAGTGGCGGTCCGTCCCCAAGCCGCCAGCTTTGTATTGACCGCGCGCACCACGCGCGCTGGCGGAAGACGCCGCAGGTCGGCCGGGGAGAGTAAGCCGGCTTTGAGACTGTCCTCCAAGTCGTGCACGGGAATAGGCGATATCGTCCGCCACGTCCATGATCTGGCACTCAAGGCTGCGCTGCCGCCCGCTGCCGGTCTGGCGGATGATGGTCTCGACGAGGGCGCGGTCTTCGGCGTAAAAGCCTTTGACCAAATCTGTGGCGCGTTGGCTATCGCGGTTGCATCGATACAGGTTTTGTATTTGAGCATGCCGTCCAGAGTTTGATAGGCCAGATTCAGGCCGGCATAGTCGGCATGCTTGTGTTCAAGAAGGGTCACAATACGCAGGGTCTGCGCGTTGCCCTCAAAACCGCCATGCGCTCGCATGAGTTGATGCAGCGTCCGCTCGCCGTTATGGCCAAAGGGTGGATGGCCCAGAATCGTGCGCCAGGCAGATCGCCTCGACCAAATCCGGGTCGGCTCCCAGAGTCAGGGCGACGCCCTTGGCAATTTGGGCGACTTCAAGCGAGTGGGTGAGACGGGTCCGAAAAAAATCGCCCTCGTAAATGCCGAAACCTGAGTCTTGCCCTGCAAGCGCCGAAACGCGGCCGAGTGAATAATCCGGGAGCGGTCGTGCTCGAATTCCGACGCCGGTCTGTTGCGGCTCGCGCCGGCTCCGGCGTATGGCGAATCGCGTCTGAAGCGCGCGCTGGCGTTACCATATCCTCATATTCCGTTTACATGGCACTGACGTCTCGACCTCGGCTTCCAACTCATTATTTCTCCACGTTTTGTGTGCGTTGCCCAAGGCTGGAAACAGCGCCTCCATCCTACACTATTCAATGGAGCCGTTCACGGGGTGCGGCTGTGGTAAATCCGGCCGACCTGTGCTCTAATCCCGGCTTCAATTCGGTTCCGGGAGGGCGGTATGGAACGGAGACCAGACAGCCATCGTTGGCATCGGTCACACCGAATACTCAAAAGATTCAGGTCGCAGCGAAATGAGCCTGGCGGTTGAAGCCATTCGTAACGCGATTGCCGACGCCGGACTCAAGCCGAGCGATATCGACGGTATTGCCAAGTTCTCCATGGATAATAACGATCCGATCGATATTGCGGCAAACCTGGGTATCCCGGCACTGCGTTTTTACGCGGAAGCGCCCTATGGCGGTGGGGGCGGACCGGTCGGCTCGATTCTGCTCGGAGCCATGGCCGTGGCTACCGGCATGGCCAATTACGTGGTCGCCTTCCGGGCCATGAACGAACGCTCGGGCCGCGGGACGCCACGCTTCGGACGCGCCGCAGTTCGTAAGGGTGCATCCGGTGTGGGTGCCTACCTCGAACCCTACGGGCTCTTCAGCCCGGCCCAGATGGTGGCCCTGGCGGCGCGCCGGCATATGCATTTATACGGGACCAAGAGTGCGGACTTTGGCGCCATCTCAGTTGCCTGTCGGACGCACGCCCAGACCAACCCCAACGCGGTTATGCGGGGTCGGCCTATCACCATTGAAGACCATCAAAGCTCGCGTATCATCGCCGACCCACTCCATTTGTTGGACTGCTGTCTGGAAACCGACGGCGGGGCCGCGGTGGTGATTACCTCGGTTGACCGGGCAAAAAATTGTCCGCACAAACCGGCCTATATTATGGGTGGGGCCTTTGGGGCGGGTGAGTGGAATGCCCAGCGTGTGGTGAAGAACGTTGAGAAAGCCGAAACGGAATCCACGGTGACTGGCAAAGCCCTGTTTGCCCGGGCCGGGATTTCGCACGGCGACGTGGATGTGTGTTTTGTATACGACCATTTCACCCCGCTGGTCCTCATGGCGATTGAGGAGCTTGGCTTCTGCAAACGCGGCGAAGGGGGAGACTTTGTCTCTGACGGCAAGCTGTTGTGGCCGCATGGCTCGCTGCCGCTCAACACGAGTGGCGGTAACCTATCCGAGGGCTATATTCACGGCATGGAAAATGTCGTTGAAGCCGTGCGTCAATTACGCAGCCAGGCCATTAACCAGGTCCCGGATGCCGAGGTGGCCTTTGTCTCCTCAGGCAACGGGGTGCCCACGACCGCGATGCTGCTCCATCGCTAGCCTGCGATAGTACCGTAATTCTCTTTTAGGGCTCTACTTCTTGGGTCGGAGAGGCTTGATAGCCGGGGCACTCATGAACCGGCAGGCGCGGATACTTGGGATACTGTGCGTCCGTTTCAGATCGTCCGCAATAGTAGAAGCGGGAGCCCTTGCCACTCACAATCTCACGGGTATGTAGGCAGGAGGCGCACAGGCCGGCCTCTGGGGGCGGGGGTGCGTCTTGTGTCATTGCGGAAAGCCTATAGGCCGGCATTCCCCTTGACAACACGACATCCAAGCCAATAGGGAAAGAACACGATTTCGCATCCGGTTTCGTACAGAAAGGAGTCCAAGTATGGCAGCCCGAAAAGTAGACTATAACGACGTCAAATCTCTGGTTGGTGAGGAACTCGGCGTCTCGGATTGGCATCTGGTCACCCAGGAAGAAATTAACGCTTTCGCCCAGTGTACCCATGACCATCAGTGGATTCACCTTGACGTCGAGCGTGCCAAAAAAGAGTCGCCCTTTGGCGGTCCGGTGGCCCACGGATATTATACCCTTTCGTTGGCGCCGTATTTCATGGATCAGATCTGGGCGGTGCAGGGCATTAAAATGGGCGTGAACTACGGGCTGAATAAACTCCGCTTTCCGTCGCCTGTCCCGGTCGGGAAAAAGGTGCGGGCGCGGGCCGCGTTGAACAATGTGGAAGATGTGACCGGCGGCCTGCAAGTCTCGGTCGGTCTGACGTTTGAGGTGGAAGACAGCAGTAAGCCGGCTTGTGTGGCCGAGGGTGTGTATCGCTTCTACGCCTAGGGCGGTTTACTCTGACCGGCCTCCGCGGAGCGGAACCGTTGTCGGAACGCCCGGCCGCTCCTCGTCCTCCTGGCGCTGTAAGTGTTCCGCGTATTTCCGGTATAGGCCGCGAAACTGATGATAGGTGAGGCCGAGTCGCTCGGCGGTCCTTTTCTGATTATATCGCGTCGCACGCAGCCCGTTTACCAGCAGCCGGCACTCGAACTCCTGTACCGCTTGGGTAAAGGATGTGGGAGAAGCGCTCTCATCCGCGGGTACCGCTCGAGGGAAGACAGCTGGTTCCTCCTCTCGTTCCTCTGACGCCTGGGCAGCAGGCTGAAACGGAGCCTGAAACGGGTCGAGGACGATATCGGTCTCACGAATCAACCCCGTATCCGCCCGATAGACCGCGCGCTCAACCACATTTTTCAATTCCCTGACATTGCCCGGCCAGGGATAATTATCCAGAACGGTACGCGCCGCGGCGCTGAACTGCGGAACATCCTCCCGTTCCAACTCAAAGGCCATACGCGCAGCAAAGTGGTTGGTGAGGAGCACAATATCCTCGGGACGCTCGCGTAGGGGGGGGAGAAACAGCACCTCAAAAGACAACCGGTCGAGCAAATCGGCTCTGAACCGCCCGTGTGCGGCGAGTGCCTTGAGGTTTGCATTAGTTGCGCCAATAATCCGCACATCGCTCTCAACGGGCTGCGAACTGCCGACCCGTTCAAAGCTGCCATACTCGACGACCCGCAGAATTTTCTCCTGGGTTTCGAGTGGAACCTGTCCAATTTCGTCAAGAAAGAGGCTGCCGTTGTGAGCCGTCTCAAAACGGCCGAGGCGCTGTCGGGTTGCTCCGGTAAAAGCCCCGGCTTCATGGCCGAATAATTCGGCTTCGATCAGGCTGGGTGAGAGGGCCGCGCAGTGGAGAGTGACAAGGGGCCCTTGCCAGCGCTCAGACAGGTAATGCAGCCGAGCGGCGGCGAGTTCTTTACCCGTTCCGCGCTCCCCTATCAAGAGAACCGGCCGGTTGACCCGAGCCACACGGGATAGACGCTCCTGAAATGCCAGGAATGCTTCTGACTGGCCAAGCGCTTCTTGCGGGCCGGAAGAAGTATGAGGAGCCATGGCAGTGGTTTTTTTTGCCATATATAAGCGTATATCGCATATTTAGAGCGAAAACAAATCAACTCTATTTCCTTTGTTTTTTATAAGCACCTGAAAAGAAAAGGCTTTCTGAGTTGGCACGCAAGATGCACCACCCCAGAGTGTATTGACGGCAAAGGAGAAGCATCATGGGAATTTTCACCCGAGTCCGTGACATTATCAGCGCCAACCTCAACGCCATGCTTGATAAAGCGGAAGACCCGGAGAAGCTCATTCGGCTCATGATCAAGGAAATGGAGGATACGCTGGTTGAGATTAAAGCCTCCTGTGCTGGTGCCATGGCCGCAAAAAAGAAAATCGAGCGTGACTGTCAAACCGTCGAAACACGAGCCGGCCAGTGGGGCGAAAAGGCCCAGCTTGCAGTAGACAAAGGGCGCGAAGACTTGGCACGCGAGGCCCTCATACAGAGGCGTGGCTACACCGAACGCAGCGCCGCGCTGCAAAAAGAACGCACCGAGTGTGATGCCCTGATTCGTCAGTATCAGGAAGATATTACCCAGTTGGAAAATAAACTCGGGACCGTCCGCGAAAAGCAGCGCCTGCTCATCCAGCGCCATATCCATGCCCAAAAGCGGAAACGCGCCCAGGAGGATATGCGCCGCCTCGATAGCTCGGAGGCGTTTGTCCGATTTGAACAATTCGAAAATCGGATTGAACGTATGGAAGCGGAAGCCGACCTGGTGAACCCCGGTCCCAGTGCTGAGCATCAACTCGCGGAAGAGTTTGCCCGACTGGAAGGCGATGAGGAGATCGAAAAAGAGTTAGCCAAGCTCAAAGCCACGGTTGAGCAAAAGACCACGGCTTTGCCTCAGGACTAACTGGTTGCCTCGAAGGAAGCTGAGGGAGAGTGGGTCTGAAACATGGAGGCACAAATGATAGACGTTGGGCTGCTTGCCGTCCTTTTGTTCTTCGGCTCGGTCTTTGTTGCGGTAGTTGGAGGGCTGGCGCTGACCGTGTGGCTCATCTGGAGAAAAAGTACGCCCAAACAGGGCCATCTGGCGCAGGCGGATGAAGCCCAGATGATTCAGGAACTCTATCAGGGCTTATCGAAGATGGAGGCCCGTGTGGAGGCTTTGGAAACGCTTCTGCTTGACCAGGAGAGAAAAGGAGAAGGAAAACCATGACAACAGCCGAACGCCCGACGGGCTTATACCGATCACGCGACGGGATGCTGCTCGGTGTATGTAAAGGGATCGCCGACTATCTCGATATTTCACTTTTTTGGACACGTATGCTGACCGTCCTGTTTTTTCTCTTCTCCGGTTTTTGGCCTGTGGGCGGCCTATACCTGCTGGCCGCGGTGGTGATGAAGCCGGAGCCTGTCGTGCCGTTCGCAAGTACAGGCGAACGCGAGTTCTATGATGCCTACGTCAACTCGCGCGGGCTGGCGCTCCACCGTTTGAAACACACCTTTGATCATCTCGACCGTCGCATCCAACGGATGGAAGATGTGGTGACGAATCGCGAGTATGACTGGGAGCATCGCCTGCATAAATCATAAGCCTCTTCTCCTCCCCTCCGACCTACCAGCGCTCCGCTAGCAGAACGACCAAATGCGCGGTAAATAGGAGAGAGCGGCGAAGGCGGTCGCCGACCTGTTCAGCATAAGGAGGGGATGATGACACAGTACTGGAACTCGGCCCGCACGCACCGGTGGCACATCCGTTGGGCAGCCGGCTTGGCCGTAGCGCTCACCGGTTTGCTCTGCTCTCCAAGCTGGGCCGTTGCCCCGGCGGAGCAGAAGCCCGATGGGCAGGCGTTGTATGAGCAGCACTGCGCGAAATGCCACGCCGGGCAATCGACCCGTGCGGCACAGCTTGACATTATGCGCCGCCTGCCGGCCGAATTTGTGCTGCACTCGCTGGAACTGGGCAAAATGAAATTCCAGGGCGTGCTGCGCACCAACGAAGAGCGTCGCGCCATCTCCGAGTGGGTCACCAGCAAGAAGCTTAAACCGGAAGCGGCCACCGATGAGACGGTGGCGGGTTTTTGCGCCGACGCCCCAGGCGAATTCATGGTCGAAGACGGTGCTCCGCAGTGGAACGGCTGGGGTGTGGATGTCGTCAACAGCCGTTTTCAGCCCGCGGAACAGGCCGGGGTCAGCGCGGAGCAGGTCTCCAAGCTGAAAGTCAAATGGGTGTTTGGCTTGCCGATGGACTACCAAACCTCCCAGCCGACCGTGGTCGGCAACCGGGTCTTTGTCGGCACCATGAAAGGCCGGGTGTATTCACTCGATGCCAAGACCGGCTGCCTGTACTGGTCGATGAAACCCAGAGCCGGTGTTCGTTCGACCCTGGTCGTCGGGAAACTGCCGGGGACCGATCCGGCCCGCTATGTGGTCTATTTCGGGGATTCCGAAGCCACGGTCTATGCCCTGGACGCCCGAACGGGCACGGAGTTATGGCGCAGCAAGATTGACGATCATCCCATGGCACGCATCACCGGAACGCCCAAGCTGCACGGGAATCGGCTCTACGTGCCCCTGACGGCTCTGGAAGAGGCGGCCGGCGCGGATGCCGACTATGAATGCTGTACCTTTCGGGGAACGCTGGTGGCCATGAACCCGATTAACGGCAAGATGGTTTGGAAGACCTATACGATTCCGGAGCCGGCCGTACCAGTCCGGAAAAACAGAAAGGGCACCCAGTTGTGGGGCCCCTCGGGAGCCTCGGTCTGGTCTTCCCCCACCCTCGATCTGGAACGCGGCCGGCTGTATGTCACGACTGGCGATAACTATTCCGACCCCGCTTCGCTCACCAGCGATGCCATCGTGGCCTTTGATTTGAGGACGGGCGAATTCCTCTGGTCGCAACAGTTCACGCCGAACGACGCCTGGAATATCGGCTGTGAGACGGATGACGACTCGAACTGTCCCGAGGCCAGAGGGCCGGACCTGGACTTTGGCTCGTCGGCGATTCTGGTCACGCTGCCTAGCGGCAAGCGCGTACTCCTGGCCGGACAGAAATCCGGCGTCCTCCACGCCGTAGACCCGGACCGGGATGGCGAAATTCTCTGGCAGCAGCGGTTGGGCAAGGGTGGCCTGATCGGGGGCATCCAGTGGGGACCGGCGGCCGATGCCCAGACCATCTATGTGGCCTTGTCCGATATCGGGATTGAGACCCACAAAGATAAAGACCTGGGCTGGACGACCAGCCTCAACGGGAGTGTCGGCGGCGGGATGTTTGCCTATGACGTCGAGACGGGTGAGCGCAAATGGTATACCCCGCCCCCAGGCTGTAATGGGCGCGCGCAGTGCAGCCCGGCGCAGTCCGCGGCCATATCCGTGATCCCCGGCGTGGTTTTCTCTGGCTCTGTTGATGGCCATTTGCGCGCCTACTCAACCGCCGACGGCGCCGTGGTCTGGGAGTATAATGCCGACCAGGAATACGAAAGCACGAATGGAGTCCAGACCCGAGGGGGCTCGTTCGACGGACCTGGCCCGACGATTGTCAACGGCATGCTGTATGTGAATTCCGGCTACGGCTATTGGGGCGGCATGCCGGGCAACGCGCTATTGGCCTTTTCGGTCGATAACGAATAGGCATGCTCTTACAACACACAAAAGGGGGAGTGTTATGGGTACGACGGACAGGGTAGGGCGCAAAAACCTGATAACGTGGCTGAGCGGAGCGCTGTGCTTTGCCGTGCTCCAGTGGAGTGTCCCGGCGAGTTGGGCAATGGAGGCCGACGCCCACCAGACGCCCGATGCGGAGCAACTCTACAACACCTACTGCGCCCAGTGTCATGAAGGTCAGGTGAAACGGGCCCCGATCCGTGAGGTCATGTCACGCCTGCCCGCCGAGATGGTGCTGCATTCGCTGAGCGTGGGCAAGATGCGTATGCAGGGCTGGATGCGGACCATTGCCGAGCGCCGCGCCCTGTCTGAATGGATCACCGGCAAGAAGATCAAGGATACGGACGATACGGTTGCCGGGTTTTGTGCGGACGCTCCAGGCGAGTTCTCCATTGAAGACGGCGCTCCGCAGTGGAACGGCTGGGGAGTTGATCACACCAATAGCCGCTTCCAGTCGGCTGAGCAGGCTGGCATCCCGGCCGACCAGGTGTCCAATCTCAAGGTCAAATGGGTGTTTGGATTGCCCATGGATTTTCGGGTCTCCCAGCCGACCGTGGTTGGCGGGCGGGTGTTTATCGGCTCGCTCCAGGGCCGTATTTATTCGCTCGATGCCAAAACCGGGTGCTTGTACTGGTCGGTGAAAACGGACGGTGGGGTACGCTCGACCATGGTGGTCGATACCCTGCCGGGCACCACCCCGCCGCGCTCTGTTGTCTATGTGGGGGACGCGGCGGCGAACATGTATGCGCTGGATGCCCGCACGGGCAAAGAACTCTGGAAAGTGGATGTGGATGACCATCCTTTGTCGACGATTACCGGCACGCCGAAAACGCACGGCAACCGGCTCTACGTGTCCACCACCGCCCTGGAGGAAATAGCCGGCGCCGACCCGACCTACGAGTGCTGTACGTTCCGCGGCAAGATCATGGCGCTCAACCGTTTTAACGGCAAGCTGGTATGGCGGGCCTATATGCTGGACCCAGCCGTACCGGTCCGTAAGAATGCGATCGGCGTGCAGCTCTGGGGACCGTCCGGCGCGTCGATCTGGTCCTCGCCGGCGCTCGACCCGGAGCGCAACCGCATGTATGTGACGACGGGTGACAATTATTCCGATCCGGCCTCGCTGACGAGTGATGCGGTGGTCGCCCTCGATCTGCGTACCGGCGACGTCTTGTGGTCGAAGCAATTTACGCCAAACGACGCCTGGAACGCGGGTTGTGAGTTGGAGGACGATACCAACTGTCCGGAGGCGCGCGGTCCGGACCTGGACTTCGCCTCATCACCCATCCTGCGCATTCTGCCCGACGGGCGGCGTATCATCCTGGCCGGACAAAAGTCCGGGGTGATGCACGCCATCGACCCGGACCGGGACGGAGAAATTCTCTGGCAGGAGCGGGTCGGCAAGGGCGGCCTGGTCGGTGGGATTCAATGGGGGTCGGCCGCAGATGCCAAACAGGTCTATGTGGCCCTGTCCGATATCGGGCTGAGGACTGTCAGGGATTCCGATATCGGCTTTGATACCAGGCTCGACAGCAGTGTGGGCGGCGGCATGTTCGCCCTTGATATCGAAACCGGCGAGCGGAAATGGCACGTCCCACCGCCAGGCTGCGGGGAGCGAACCAAGTGCAGTCCGGCCCAGTCGGCCGCGGTGTCCGCGCTGCCCGGGGTGGTTTTCTCCGGTTCCGTGGATAGCCATTTACGTGCGTATGCGACCGACAGCGGAGAGGTGGTGTGGGAGTACAACGCCGACCAGGAGTATGAGAGCACCAACGGTGTGAAGACCCGCGGCGGCTCATTTGACGGCCCGGGCCCGACCATTGTCGATGGTATGGTCTACGTCCATTCGGGCTACGGCTTTTCTGGTGGCATAGGTGGCAACGCCTTGATCGCGTTCTCCGTGAATGGAGAATAAGACATCTGCCCCCGAGGCGTTTCTTCAAGCCGGAGTGAGATTGGAAGGGTTTGACAGAAAATACTCCTCCCAGGCAAAAAGAGTGGACAGTGGGAAGGAAGAAGTCAGTAGATGTCTGTCCGTAATGGGTCTCCACAGCAAAAAATACGTGTCGTGATCCAGGCTCTTGTGGGCGGCATGCTGTTGTCGAGCGTGAGTATTGCTTCGAGTTGGGCCTTCTCTCCAACCGAAGGGGGAGGTGACGGCGAAGCGCTCTACCAGGCACACTGCGCACGCTGCCACGAGGGGCAGGTCAAGCGCGCGCCGCATCGTGACGTCATGTCACGCCTGCCCGCCGTGATGGTCTTGCATTCCCTGGAACGTGGCAGGATGAAGTTCCTAGGCATGGCCCGAACCAATCAGGAGCGGCGCGCCATATCGGAGTGGATCACCGGCAAGCAACTGCCGCCTCCGACCGAAAAGGACGAGACGGTCGCCGGGTTCTGTGAAGACGCACCGGGCGAGTTCGTGGTTGAAGACGGCGCTCCGCAGTGGAACGGCTGGGGAGTCGATAACTTCAATACCCGCTTCCAATCCGCCGAGGCCGCCGGGATCAACGCCGCCCAGGTGCCTGAGCTGAAGGTCAAATGGGTGTTTGGATTGCCCATGGATTTTCGGGTCTCCCAGCCGACGGTGGTCGGCGGCCGGGTGTTTATCGGCTCGCTCCAGGGCCGTATTTATTCGCTTGATGCCAAAACCGGCTGTCTGCATTGGTCGGCCAAAACCGCGGCTGGGGTGCGCGCCACCCCGGTGGTTGACAATCTGCCCGCCACCACCCCGCCGCGCTCTGTTGTCTATGTGGGGGACGCAGCAGCCAATGTGTATGCGCTGGATGCCCGCACGGGCAAAGAACTCTGGAAAGTGGACGTGGACGACCATCCCATGGCGCGTATCACCGGCACACCCAAAACCCACGGCAACCGGCTCTACGTGGTCACCACTTCCCTGGAAGAAGTCGCCGGCGCCGACCCGACCTACGAGTGTTGTACGTTTCGCGGCAAGATCATGGCCCTTAACCGCTTTAACGGCAAACTGATCTGGAAAGCGTATACCGTGCCAGAGCCCCCGGCTCCTGTTCGCAAGAATGCGATTGGCGTGCAGCTCTGGGGGCCGTCCGGTGCCACGATCTGGTCCTCGCCCGCCCTCGACCCGGAGCGCAACCGCATCTATGTAACCACGGGCGATAATTACTCCGACCCGGTCTCACTGACGAGTGATGCGGTGATGGCCTTTGATATGCGGAGCGGAAAGGCCCTGTGGTCAAAACAGTTCACCGTGGGTGACGCCTGGAATGTCGCCTGCGAGATTGGGGACGACACCAACTGTCCTGAGGCGCGTGGCCCCGACCTGGATTTCGCCTCCTCGCCCATTGTGCGTATTTTACCCGACGGGCGGCGCATCATCCTGGCCGGCCAGAAGTCCGGGGTGATGCATGCCATCGACCCGGATCGCGATGGTGAAATCCTGTGGCAACACCGCGTTGGCAAAGGCGGCCTGCTCGGCGGGATTCAGTGGGGCTCCGCAGCCGACGCTAAACAGGTCTATGTGGCCCTGTCCGATGTCGTCAGGAAGACGGTAGAGAATGCGGACGGGAGCTGGACCAGGATCCTGGACGGCAGTGTTGGGGGCGGCATGTTCGCCCTTGATATCGAAAGCGGCGAGCGGAAGTGGCACGTCCCAGCGGTCGGCTGTGGAGACCGGCCGCAGTGCAGTCCGGCCCAGTCGGCGGCCGTGTCGGCCCTGCCCGGGGTAGTGTTCTCCGGTTCAGTTGACGGCCATCTGCGTGGCTATGCCACCGACACCGGACAGGTCGTTTGGGACTACAACGCCGACCAGGAATATGAGAGCACCAATGGCGTCAAGACCAAGGGCGGGTCTTTTGACGGCCCGGGGCCGACCATTGTGGACGGTATGCTGTACGTGATGTCCGGCTACGGCTATCGGGGCGGGAGGCCGGGCAACGCCCTGATCGCGTTCTCGGTGAACGGGGAATAATGCGCGCTCCTGTCGTGTGAAAAGGGTGACCAAACGGTCGCCCTTTTTTCTGTGTCTCAGGGAAGGGGGGATGTCTCCCGGAAGAGCCCCGTGAGAGACACAGGGGTTTGACACAGACTACTGCCAAGAGGCAAAAGAATGAGGAGAGAGGGAGGGAGTGCACTCATGATCGAAACATATCGAACGTGGCCGAACAAAAGTATGACGAGAGGCGTGTCGAGCGTGCTGACCCTGGCGCTCGGGCTTTTCATAGCTGCGCCCAGTTGGGCTTTCTCGCCGTCGGAACAGGAGATTGACGGAGAGCAGCTCTATGGTCGTTACTGCGCCCACTGTCACGAAGGACAAGTGAAGCGAGCGCCACACCGTGACGTCATGTCACGCCTGCCCGCTGAAATGGTGTTGCACTCGCTCGAAGTCGGGAAGATGCGCGTCCAAGGCTGGATTCGGACCAGTGGCGAAAAGCGGGCCATGTCCGAATGGATCACGGGTAAGAAGCTCCCTCCACCCTCGGATGAAGAGGCGACGGTTGCCGGATTTTGTGAGGAGACTCCAGGCACGTTTTCCATTGAAGACGGTGCTCCACAGTGGAATGGCTGGGGGGTGGACGTCTTCAACACCCGTTATCAGTCTGCGGAACAGGCTGGTATCAGTGCCGACCAGGTTCCTGAGCTGAAGGTCAAATGGGTGTTTGGGCTGCCCATGGATTTCCGTGCCTCCCAGCCGACCGTTGCGGGCGGTCGTGTTTTTATCGGTTCGACCAAAGGGCGGGTGTATGCGCTTGATGCCAAAAGCGGGTGTTTATATTGGTCTGTCAAGACCTCCGGTGGTGTTCGCTCGACTCTGGTGGTGGATACTCTGCCAGGGACGAATCCGCCGCGCTATGTTGTGTATGTGGGAGACACGGAGGCGAATGTCTATGCGCTCGACGCCCGCACGGGGAAGCAATTGTGGAAAGTGGACGTGGATGACCATCCCCTCGCCACCATTACCGGCACGCCCAAAACGCACGGCAACCGCATCTACGTTTCGACCACCGCGCTCGAAGAGGTGGCGGGTTCCGATCCTCAGTATGAATGCTGTACCTTTCGTGGCAAATTGATGGCGCTCAATCGGTTCAACGGCAAATTAGTGTGGACGGGATATACGCTGCCTGATCCCCCCGCACCGGTCCGCAAGAATGTGATCGGGACCCAACTGTGGGGACCGTCCGGCGCTTCGATCTGGTCTTCGCCCGCCCTCGATCCCGAGCGTAACCGGATCTATGCCGCCACGGGCGACAATTATTCTGACCCGGCCTCACTCACGAGCGATGCCGTTGTCGCTTTCGATATGCGTACTGGCGAACTGCTGTGGTCAAAACAGTTCACCGCGGGTGACGCCTGGAATGTCGGCTGTGAGATGGATGAAGATATCAATTGCCCTGAAGCTCGCGGTCCGGATCTTGACTTTGCGTCGTCACCGATCCTGCGTATTTTGCCGAATGGCCGGCGTGTCATTCTCGCCGGGCAAAAGTCGGGCGTGATGCACGCCATAGATCCCGATCGCAACGGTGAGATTCTGTGGCAACATCGCGTCGGCAAGGGCGGCCTGGCCGGCGGGATTCAGTGGGGATCGGCAGCCGACGCTCAGCAGGTCTATGTGGCGCTGTCCGATATTGGTATGGTCCCGATTTCGGATTCTGATACGGGCTGGGCGGTGCGGCTGGATGGCAGTGTGGGCGGTGGCATGTTTGCGCTCGACATCGAAAGCGGAGAGCGTAAATGGCATGTTCCACCGGTCAGTTGCGAGGGCCGGCCCAAGTGTAGTCCGGCTCAATCCGCTGCGGTTTCCGCTCTTCCGGGTGTGGTGTTTTCCGGTTCTGTCGATGGTCATCTGCGTGGCTATGCGACCGACACCGGGGAGGTGGTGTGGGATTACAACGCCGACCAGGAGTATGAGAGCACCAACGGGGTCAAGACGAGAGGCGGGTCGTTTGACGGCCCTGGCCCAACGATTGCGGGTGGTATGATGTACGTCAATTCCGGCTATGGTTTTTGGGGGGGTATGTCAGGAAATGCCTTGATTGCGTTCTCGGTGAATGGCGAGTAGCTGGCTCTTGCGTCTGAGGAAACGAAGGAAAGGGTCGCCCACAGGGGCGACCCTTTTTTTGTCTGCAGGTTGGAGGGGTTTGACACAAAACGCTTCTCCGAGGCAAAAAGGGGGAAAAGAGAGATCGGAAAAAGGAGGTCGGTGTATGTCTGTCCGTGATAGGTCTCCAGAGCAAAAAATACGCATCATGATCCAGACTTTTGTGTGCGGTGTGCTGTTGTCGAGCTTGGTGGTTCCATCGAGTTGGGCTCTCACACCAACCGAAGGGGGAACTGACGGCGAGGCGCTCTACCAGGCGCACTGCGCGCGCTGCCACGAGGGGCAGGTCAAACGCGCACCGCACCGCAGTGTCATGCAGCGCCTGCCGGCCGTGATGGTCTTGCACTCCATGGAACTCGGCAAGATGCAATTCCAGGGTATGACCCGGACCAATCAGGAGCGGCGCGCCATATCGGAGTGGATCACCGGCAAGCAACTGCCGCCTCCGACCGAAAAGGACGAGACGGTCGCCGGGTTCTGTGAAGACGCACCGGGCGAGTTCGTGGTTGAAGACGGCGCTCCGCAGTGGAACGGCTGGGGAGTCGATAACTTCAATACCCGCTTCCAATCCGCCGAGGCCGCCGGGATCAACGCCGCCCAGGTGCCTGAGCTGAAGGTCAAATGGGTGTTTGGATTGCCCATGGATTTTCGGGTCTCCCAGCCGACCGTGGTTGGCGGGCGGGTGTTTATCGGCTCGATGAAGGGCCTGGTATATGCGCTTGACGCCAAGACCGGCTGCCTGCACTGGTCGGTCAAAACTGCGGCCGGGGTGCGCGCCACCCCGGTAGTTGATAACCTGCCCGCCACCACCCCGCCGCGCCATGTCGTCTACATCGGCGATGTCGAGGCCAATCTCTACGCCCTTGACGCCCAGACCGGCCGGCAGCTCTGGCGGGTCAGAATCGATGACCATCCCCTGGCGCGTATCACCGGCACCCCCAAAACGCACGGTAACCGCATCTATGCTTCGGCCACCGCGCTCGAAGAGGTGGCCGGCGGTGACCCCAGCTATGAGTGCTGCACCTTCCGCGGCTCCATGGTGGCCTTAAACCGCTTTAACGGCAAGCTGGTCTGGCGGGCGTATACCATCCCGGAGCCGCCGGCGCCTGTTCGCAAGAATGCGATCGGCGTACAGCTCTGGGGGCCGTCCGGCGCCTCGGTCTGGTCCTCGCCGGCGCTCGACCCGGAGCGCAATCGCATCTATGTGACCACGGGCGATAATTACTCCGACCCGGCCTCGCTGACGAGCGATGCGGTGATGGCCTTTGATATGAGGAGCGGACAAGTCCTGTGGTCAAAACAGTTCACTGCAGGTGACGCCTGGAATGTCGCCTGCGAGACCGAGGACGATACCAACTGCCCCGAGGCGCGTGGTCCCGACCTCGACTTTGCCTCCTCGCCTATCCTGCGCATTCTGCCGGATGGCCGGCGGGTCATCCTGGCCGGCCAGAAGTCCGGGGTGATGCACGCCATAGACCCGGATCGCGATGGTGAGATTCTCTGGCAGCACCGCGTGGGCAAAGGCGGCCTGGCCGGCGGGATTCAGTGGGGTTCGGCGGCGGATGCCAAACAGGTCTATGTGGCGCTGTCCGATATCGGCCTCAGGACGGTAGAGAATTCAGACACGGGCTGGGCCACGACCCTGGATGGCAGTGTCGGGGGCGGCATGTTTGCTATTGATATCGAGAGCGGCGAGCGTCAATGGTATGTTCCGCCGGTCGGCTGTGGAGACCGACCGCAATGCAGTCCGGCCCAGTCGGCGGCCGTGTCGGCCCTGCCCGGCGTGGTATTCTCCGGGTCGGTTGACGGCTATCTGCGCGGCTATGCCGCCGACACCGGCAATGTCGTCTGGGACTATAACGCCGACCAGGAGTATGCGAGCACCAATGGTGTCAAGACCAAGGGTGGGTCTTTTGACGGTCCGGGCCCGACCATCGTAGACGGCATGCTGTACGTGATGTCCGGCTACGGCCTGTGGGGCGGCATGTCGGGCAATGCCCTGATCGCATTTTCGGTGAACGGGGAGTGAGGCCCACCCTTTACGGGACGTATGTAGGGGCAATTCATGAATTGCCCCTACGGTCTATGAACTCAAATCTTGTGGGACAAATTCCCAGGTGAATACAAACTAGAAGCGCGATCAAGAATCTATGATCTCCCCCTATTCGCGTTGCGTATACCCTGGTCTTTACCTGCCGAGTCAGGGCTGTGTTGATAGTACGTTGGCCAGATCGTGGGTCAGTCGCTCAAGAATATCCTGTAAATTCTGGCTCATCGCTTCCGCCACAGCCGCGGGATTGCGTTTCGCCGCCAGCCGAGTTGCGCTATAGGACTGGAACCAAAAAGGGGCCGGCTCCTGGGAGCGGGACAGCCACACCTCGATACTCAGAACCGCTTGCCAGGATTGCGCCTGATCAACCTCTTCGTACTGCCGGACCACGCCTCCGAGACGCAAGTCGGCCTGAGCGTCCGGGGTGGGATAGACGGTCGTAAAGAGACCCGACTGTTGCAGGGTCCGTCGGGTCAGGGTGGTGAGCATGTCGGCCGGTTTCGTGACCCAGCGGTGATAGTGATAAAAATCAAACTCATAGGGGGAGGCGCGATAGACCATCCGGTCGCGATTATACGGCGGCTGGGCGGTAAACGGTCGCACAACAAGTGACGCCTGGACGGGCGCAGGACTGGACGGGGCAGACGCGCGGGGAGAGATGGCTAAGGCGTAATACTGCACTTCTTGCTTGGAGTGCGTGAGGCTGCACCCGCCGATCACAAGGCTGGTGAGAAGAGTCAGTAAGAAGAGCCTGGGATACCTCATGGGTCGGGAATTTCTTTTGCCGAGACCGTGGTCCCCCAGACGAGCGAAGATGGGTCGGCGCGTAAGGATTCGCTTAGCTCTCTGAGTTCGCGAGAAGTGTGCGACAAATTGCTCAGGACCTGCCGGACCTCGTGTCGGTTATCGACCACAAGCTCATCCATGTGTTGGGTCAAGCGGCGCACGTCGTTGGCGAGATCGGCGGTGACCTCCGCGGTATGCCGAATTTGGATCAGCATGGCTTTACCATCTTGAAACAGCTCTTCCCGAATCGTGTTGATGGCGGCTGTGGCGCTTTTCAGCCCGGCCGCGGTCTGGGCTAGATTCTCGACCATCTGCCGTAAGGCCAGCCGCGTATCCGGCGTCGACACTTCGGCCAGCGAGGTGCGCAGGTCTTGGGTCAGCAGCGACATATTTTTCAGAAAATCCGTAAGCGCAGTCAAATTGTGTTCGCTCAGCACCCCATTTTCAATGCGTGTCAGGGTATCCAGCAAGCGTTCGGCAATGGCCCCGGCCCGATCCCGGAACTCCTCAAGTCCCCCGCGTTGCACGGGAATGACGGCCCCAGGGTCCAGGATTGGAGCGGCACTCGACCCACCCGCCAGTTCGATATAGCGAATGCCGGTCACAAAGGAGCCGATCAGATGCGCTGTGGTATCACGCCGGATGGGGGTGCCGGGCTGGAGGGCAATGGCCACCTGGGCACGAGGCGGCGTATCCTGGGTCAGACCGATGGTTTCGACTTTCCCCACGGTCACTCCCTGGTATTCGACCGCAGCGCCGGGTAACAGTCCGCTGACCGATTCCGTAAAGAGAATAGTATAGGTATCGACCGGCTGAAAAAAACGTGAGCCGGCCAGCCACAGGAGGGCGCTGGCAAACAAAAAGAAGCTGAGTGTGACGAACAGACCGACCTTAACCCGATCCTGTCCCATAGCGTTCTCCATTCACGATCAGGCTGTCACGCAAATCCCCACGCAGGGTCCTGGCGCGAGGCCGACGGTCAAAAAAGGTCTGAATCTTCGGGTGGTCTGTCTGCCGGACTTCCTCCAAGGGACCCGCGGCCAGGACTCTCCCGGCATCCAACATGACGGCCCGGTCGGCAATCATTTGAATACTCCCGAGTTCATGCGTCACAATCACAATCGTCATACCCAAATGTTCTTTTAAGCGGAGGATCAGTTCGTCCAATTCACGTGCAGTGACAGGATCAAGCCCGGCCGAGAGTTCGTCGAAGAGCAGCAAACCGGGATCCAGGGCCAGCGCACGGGCAACGGCCGCTCGTTTCTTCATGCCACCGCTGAGTTCGGCGGGTAACAACTGGGCGGCGTGTTCCAGGCCCACCACACACAGCTTCATTCTGGCCAGCAGGGTCGCGGTTTCCCGGTCCACCTGGGTATGCTCGATAATGGGCAGGGCAATATTCTCTTCCAGGGTCAGCGAGCTGAACAAGGCTCCGCCCTGAAAAGACATGCCAATGTCACGCAAGATCCGCTCCCGCTCCTCTTCGCCGGCCGCGTACAAATTCCGCCCGTTGATAAAGACCTGCCCCGCCTTTGGCGTCAGCAGCCCGACGATGTGACGCAGCAGAGTTGTCTTCCCGCAGCCGCTTTCCCCTAACACTACCGTGATTTCGCCTTGGTGGGCCTGCATGCTGACGCGGTCAAGGACAGCCCGTCCATCGTACTCGGCCACGAGCCCGTCCACAAGAACGGCAGGGGGAGAGGACGGAGATGCGTGTGTTGTTGTCATCAAATTAACTCGCTCTTAGTCAGGAGAGATAAAAAAATATCGTGGTAAAGACGGCGTCTGCCAGAATGCACAGGACAATAGAGGCGACAACGGAGGCCGTGGTATTCGTCCCCACGCCTTCGGCTCCGCCGTGCACATAGAAGCCGCGGTAGCAGGCGACCAAACCGATCAGGCCGGCGAAGACCAGGCTTTTTATCATACCTGTGACCAGATCGCTCATCAGCAGGGCTTGGCCGGTTTGCTGGAGATAATTCCGGCTGCCAAGCCCGAGGACCAGAACGCCAATCCAATAGCCGCCAAAAATGCCGGTCACATTCGAGAGCATGGTCAGACTTGGCACGGCGCATAGCAGGGCCAGCATGCGTGGTAGCAGCAGAAAGCGACCTGGGCTGAGGGCCATGGTGCGCATGGCGTCGATCTCTTCGGACACCACCATGGTCCCCAACTCTGCGGTAATGGCCGACCCACTCCGTCCCGCAACAATAATCGCCGTAATCAGGGGAGCCATCTCGCGCGTCATGGAAACGGCGACGAGATTCGCAATATAGATGGCGGCACCGAACTGCCGGAGCTGACTGGCCGCGTTCAGGGCCAGGACCGCACCGACCAGAAAGGAGAGAAAGGTCACAATCGGGATGCCGTCCACGCCAATCTTCACGATTTGCTCGTGGGTTCGGTCCCATTTGACGCTTTTCCCGCGCCAGGGGGCAATGCACAGCCAGTACGCGAGTTCGCCGATCATTTCGATGAGTCGCCGGCCCGTTGCCACGGCGGTCAGGGTATGTGCGCCAACAGACTCCAGCAGCGACCGTCTACCTCGCGTGTGTTCAGGTGAATCGAGCAGGCTGAGATCAAGTCCAATAAACGCTTGATGGGCCTGCTGACGGACGCCGGTGAACTGGACCGTCACCCCCCGACTTTTTCCGTGCTGCACGAGTCGGAGCAGGGTTGCGGCTTCCAAACCGTTGAGATGTGAGACCTGCCCCAGGTCGAGGTAATGCCGAGTGCCGGGCCGGAGCTGCTCAATTTGCTCTGTATGTTTATGAACCAGGGAAAGAATCTGCTCGGAGACCCGGAGCGCATGTACAATGGCTGCTCGGTCCTGTTCCACAATCCGCGGTCTCCTTCCCGCTGTGTCCCGCCTACCTCACTACCTCACAACGACCCTCTCTCCTTCATAGAACTTGCCACGAAGCCTGTAAAGCGAAGAACGGTTCTCCATGAGGCCCGAACGAAGCGATAAGCGCAGACGACGAAGAGAGGCTCCGCCTTTGCCTTTTTTATGTTTTCATAGCATAACAGAGCCTGTTTCTTGGCTGGATTCCCACTCACCGAGCGGGAGAATACACAGGTTGGAGAGGATGCATGCTTTGGTGTGATAAAATCGCTGCCCAGGTTGAGGGAGAACAACTGATCAACGATTCGAAGACCCCCTCGGGCCGAGCTCACGTTGGCGCTCTGCGGGGCGTACTCATTCACGATGTCGTTTTCCGGGCTATTCAGGCCCGTGGGTTGCCGGTCCGGTATGCTTTTGGGGTTGATGACTATGATCCATTAGATGAACTGCCGGCCGGCGAAGAAGAATTCTTTCGACCCTATCTCGGCGCGCCGCTATGTCAGGTGCCGCCCCCGCCCGGCTCGTCCTTTTCCGATATCTCCGAGCACTATATTCAGGATTTTTTCAGTGTATTCCGTGACCTGGATGTCGAGGCCGAGACCTACCGGATGCGCGATATCTATCGCTCGGGTCAATTCAACGAGGCCATTGATGATATTTTACGTAACGCCGCGACAGTCCGACGCGTATATAAAGAGGTCAGTAAGTCCGAGCGATCGGATAACTGGTATCCCTTCCAGACCGTGTGTGAACAGTGCGGACGCATTGGCACGACCGAGGTCACCGACTACGACGGTAAAGAAGTCACCTATACCTGTCGGCCCGACCTCGTCACCTGGGCTTCCGGGTGCGGCTACCAGGGAAAAGTTTCGCCGTTTGACGGCAAGGGCAAACTCCCGTGGAAGCTCGAATGGACCGCAAAATGGAAAACATTCAATATTACGATTGAGGGCGCAGGCAAAGATCACACCACAAAGGGCGGCTCTCGGGACGTAGCCGCAGCCTGTTTACGGAAAATTTTCCATCAGCCTCCACCGCTCAACATCCCGTACGAGTTTTTTCTGGTCGGCGGCGCCAAGATGAGTTCGTCCAAGGGACTGGGTGTCTCCGCCCGGGAGATGGCGGATTTCCTGCCGCCCGAAATCCTGCGGTTCGTCATGATCCGTACCCAGCCCAAGCAGCCGGTAAATTTCTCTCCGGACGAAAAATCCATTATCAAGATTTTCAATGACTTTGATCGATTCCATACCCGGACGTATCGCGATCCTCAGGTATCGGGAGACGATAAGCGCGTGTATCAACTGGCGCAGACCACCCTGGAGGATGATTTCTACGCTGCGGACTTTCAACTGGTCGCAACGATAGCGCAACTGCCGCATCTTGACCTCAGCGGAGAGATCGAAAAGCGCAAGGGCGCGGCCCTGACGGCCATTGAACGGCAGCAACTCGAACGCCGGTCCCAGGCGGCCCGCTACTGGCTGGAGCATTACGCCAGTCCTGAGGAGCGGATCGTCTTGCAGGAGACGCTACCGGAGCGAGCAGCAGAGCTGACCGCCAGCCAGCGCGCCTTTCTGCACCAATTCGCCGCCCGCCTGCCCGATATTCCGCAGGACGATAACGCTTTGCAGGCCGCGTTATTCGACACCGCGCGTCTCACGCCGCTCGCGCCGGCTCGCGCCTTTCAGGCTATCTATCGGACGTTGCTCGACCGCGACTCCGGCCCCAAGGCAGGTAACCTGCTGGCCTTTCTGGACCGCGACTTCCTGCTGCGCCGCTTCCGGGAACTGTCCTACGATCAGGCCGCGTTCTGGCAGGAGACGAGCATCAGCCAGGAGGAGTTCGACGCTTGGTTGACGGAGCGCCGGGACCAGAGCAAACAGATAACCACCGCTGCTAAACCCCTGCTCCGTTCGGACGTCTTCAGCATTCCTGACTTGAAGGATCAAGGCTGGACTCCTAGCAATCCCGAAGCCTTAACAGGATTTGTCGAGTGTGTGGTCGAACTCGACGATAACAGAACACATATGAAACGTGTACAGCTTGGGGACTTTGCCAACCAAGGAGACTTTTATGCCGCTGCTCAGGCGTATGGCACATCGATAAAGAAGAAATATCAGGCTGAGTCCGAAGGGAGGGGGACAGTTATGTCGAAACGTGAAACCACCACAGATAAGAAAAAAGTTTTAGATATGTAGGTCGGATTAGCACCGCGTAATCCGACAGCCCTTAGACTCAAACACACGCTGCGGTTAAAGCTCTCTTTGCTGCCTCAGGCAGGTCAACCGGTGCAAATATGGAGGCCGGATAGAGATATCCATCTGGCTCCGACGTATCTTCATCCAAAACCCTGAGGAGGCCGCGTGTCCGGGCCTCAGCGTCAGACAGAGTACGGTAGACTTTCCCCACGATCAGACTAGAGCAAAATTCACATTAGTGTAGCGTCCAACGGCCTCCGCGCGTTTCCTGATACGTAGGGGGCGCCCTGCGCACCGGGGAAAGGTGGTGCATGGGATGCACCCTACGGAACTCTGGAGAGCACCTCGCTACACCACGGAGGAAACTGCTCTAGCCGGGTTACTCTCGCTGTCGATACAGATAACAAACTCACTCATCGGAACATCTTTACGGTGCAAGAGGTCTCCTTAACCTCGCATAGGGGTGCGCAACTCCGGGACTCAGGCCGCCAGCAGGGTCTTGATAATTGTCTTGGTTTCTACTTCCCCGTCATCCGGCACCTTCCCTTGTAAGAACGAAAAATGTTGCGAGAAGCTGATGACGGTCAGACCGGCGACTTCTTCAGTTACCGGGTCAAGCCGCAGCAAAAAGTCTGCATTCAATTCCACGGTTTTAGCCTTTCGCGGACGATGGAAGTAAAAATACATGACATCCGCTTCACGATCATAGTGATAACGTAATTTCCGTTGCTTCATTGACCCACGCTACCCCGTCCGCTCAAAATACTCCCGCAGGTTCTTGGCCTCGCGTTGCTGGCAGGCCACCGCAACGTGCAGCTTTTCCAGGTGTTGAGCCATCATCTTGCCGGCGTTCGGGACGGGGTGGTCGGTGAAGAAGGTGTTGACCTGGGCCTCAAGCTCGGGTGTGACGAGCGCGACGATCCCCTCGCACATGCGCACGATAGACACATCCGGCCATTTCTCCAGCATGTCGTCCCAGCGTTCCTGGAGAAACTGCCAGGCCAGTTCGCGGCCCTCGGTATTCATCAACAGCGACCGCATGAGGTAGGGCGCGTTCTGGGTACGAACCTCGCCGTTGAGCGTCATATCCAGGGTCCGGGTGAAGAGGTCGGGCTGACGGAAGCTGGCCAACGCGAACTGATAACGCTGCTCTTCTTGCGGTGTTGCGGCGTTGTGTGAAATCTGCCGAAATTCGTCGTACGTCGTAGCGTCGCCAGTATAGGCCAGAATCGACACCAGCGCGGGCACCAGATTGCGGTCCACAGTGTTTCGATCGGCCCGATACTGCGTATAGAGCGTCCGCGCCTGCGCTTGGGTGGCGGTATCGTCTCCCAGGGTGCCCAGAGCGCCGAGCAGATCTCCTCTGAGCTGGCCGATAAGAGCATCTTCCCCATCTTGAGGCGTCCAGCCCAACCGCTGGATGAGCGGGGTGAGCAGCTCACGGATATGACGCTGTAAGGCCGGCCGCTGTTCCGGGTCGAGCAGGCGGTAAAGATAATGACACGAGCCGAGAATGGCGGCCCACACATTGTGGTCTGATTCTTCCCGGAATACGGACAGAAGGTCGAGGTAGGCGGATAGCGGCGTCAGACCGGCTTGCGCGGTTGCCCAGGTATCGTTGATCAGGTTGAAGCGCTCGATCGGAGAGAGCTGGGCGTGTATATCCGCGGTAAGCTGGTCGAGCAGGTCTGGCGCATACCGGACCCGATAAAAGCCATACCCGCCCGCGTTGACGACGACCCAGTCCGGCCGCTCCGACAGGGGCAGGCGCAGTTCGCCGGTGGTCAGCATGGCGGTCTGGGTCTCGGTTTCGGCAGCTCTTTTGGTTTTGATAAAAACCGGGGCCTGCCAGCGTTTGTCTTCAGCCTGGCGGTTGCCGTTTTGCATATAGTGAAACGGCTGTTGAGACAGCACAAGATCAGAGCCGTCCACAGCAACGGAAATCAGGGGATAACCGGCCTGGAAGACCCAGCTATCCATCATGGACCGGACCGGCTGTTGGGTGGCTTCCTCTAATGCATCCCACAGGTCGGTTGTTTCCGCGTTGTCGTATTCGTGTTTCCCGAGATAATGGCCGATGCCTTTTTGAAATGCCTGGGGGCCGAGATATTGCTCCAGCATGCGCAGAACGGCGGCGCCTTTCTCATAGGTCAGAATATCGAACATACCCTGGGCCTCGTCCGGGTGTTCGACCGGAAACTCGATGGGGCGGGAGCTGCGCAGCCCGTCAACCTGGAGCGCCGCGGCCCGCGAGACGGCAAAGCTGGTCCAGCGCTGCCATTCGGGCTTCCAGGCATCGACGGCCATCATTTCCATGAACGTGGCAAACGCCTCGTTGAGCCACAGGCCGTTCCACCAGCGCATAGTCACCAGATCACCAAACCACATATGTGCATTCTCGTGTGAGACCACGTCCGCGACGCGTTCCAACTCACTCCGGGCGGCCGTCTGTTCATCGATGAGCAGGGCGGTCTCCCGAAACGTAATGGCGCCCAAGTTCTCCATCGCCCCGGCTGCGAAATCCGGGATGGCAATCAGGTCGAGCTTGTCACCGGGATAGGGCCGACCGTAGTAGTCGCTGAAGAATTGCAGCGACGCAGCGCCGATGGCACGCCCGAAGGCGGTCAGATGCTGTTTGCCCGGTATGGCCCACACGCGCAGCGGTTTGCCATCAATATGCACGGCTTCGCTAGCCTCAAACTCACCCACGATGAAGGCCACCAGATAGGTAGACATCTTTATCGTGTCGGCAAACACGACGGCTTTCTTGCCCGTCCCGGGGAGCGGGTCCTCACTCACAACGGCGGTATTGGAGATGGCCGTCAGCCCCTCATCAATCACCAGCGTTGCCTGAAAGACGGCCTTGGCCGCCGGCTCATCCCAACACGGAAAGGCCCGCCGGGCGTCGGTGGACTCAAATTGGGTTGAGGCCAAGATGACGTCCGCACCCTCGGCGTTCTTATAGGTACTGCGGTAAAAGCCGCGCAGCTTGTCGTTGAGGATGCCTTCAAACGCGATCTGCAAGGTATAGTGGCCGGGGCTGATGGCCTGCGGGAACTCGAGCACCGCCCGCTCGTTTGGTTCGTCGAGAGTCACGCTGCCCGCTTGGCTTGCGCCGGTTTCATCAGCAAGCGCAACCTGCTGAATCGTCAGCTCGCAGGCGTTCAGGACCAAGGTGTGAGTGGCCTCGTGAACGGTGAGGGTGATCGTTTCCTCACCCGTAAAAGTAAAGTGGGTCAGATCGGGAGTCAGGCGAATCACGTACCGTTCGGGTGTCGCGGTTTCGGGCAGCCTATGTGACGACGTGTCTGGCATGTTACCTCCGTAGAGAAATATCTCACAGGTTTCTCAGGGCGCGTATGAGGATTGTGCGAATAGGGATACCAGAAGCGCAACGGCCTTAGCAATTGGTACAGGCAGCTCAGGGTGACGCTGAGGTCCTGCCCTGATAAGAGTGTAGGGTTTTGTCGGCTGCCTGCTTGTCTAGGTCACTTGATCGCGGTAGAAAACACAGGAGTAGATGAAGAGTGCGAGGGTGTTATGAGAGACCAGAATGATCGTGACACGGATCTCGACCACGGCACAGTTACCGAAACGGAAAAAAAGCTCAAGAAGCCACCGCTCTACAAGGTCCTGTTGCACAACGATGATTACACGACCATGGAGTTTGTGGTCTATATTCTTCAGTCCGTCTTTCGTCACGACGCAACCAAGGCCACCCAGATCATGCTCCACGTCCATCGTCAGGGAACTGGTGTGGCCGGTGTCTATACCTATGAGGTGGCGGAGGCGAAAGTCTCCCGCGTTGACAGTTTAGCCAAGAAACATGAATTTCCCTTAAAGTGCAGTATGGAAGAAGCCTAGCGAGCGGAGCCCTTACCATGCGAATTAGTCGAGAACTGGAAGTCACGATTGGTCTGGCGATTAACGAGGCACGGCGCCGCCGGCACGAGTTTCTCTGTTTGGAACATGTGCTGCACGCCTTGCTGTTCGATGAGACCGTAGCCGAGATTGTGCGGCAGTGCGGCGGAGACGTTAAAGAACTCCAAGCCGACCTTGAGGAATTTCTCAAAGAGAATCTGGAGTCGCTGCCGGAGGATGCCGGTGAGGTTGACCCCCAGCAGACCCTGGCCTTTCACCGGGTCTTACAGCGGGCGGCGGCTCATGTGCAATCCGCGGGCAAAGAAGTCATTGAGACGCGTAATTTCTTTGTCGCCCTGTTTCGCGAGGACAACAGTCACGCGGTCTATCTCCTGGAGAAGCACGGCGTGACCCGACTTGATGTGCTGAATTATATCTCGCACGGCATTTCCAAAACGCCGTCCGATGAAGAAGCCGAGTCCGGCGCTGCGCACGACAGCCACGACGAAGACGGCGAGCCCCGTCCGGTCAAAGACCCGCTTGAGGCGTTTACCACCAATCTCGTACAAAAGGCCAAGGACGGGGATATTGATCCGCTAATCGGTCGCGAGATCGAGATTGAGCGGACCATTCATGTCTTGTGCCGGCGGCGCAAGAACAACCCGATCTACGTCGGCGATTCGGGGGTCGGCAAGACCGCGATTGTCGACGGGCTGGCGCTCAAGATTGCCGAGGACGAGGTGCCCGAGGTCTTAAAAGAGGCCCGCATCTACTCGCTCGATATGGGCTCAGTCCTGGCCGGCACAAAATTCCGGGGCCAGTTTGAAGAACGGCTCAAAGCCGTGCTGAAAGCGCTCGATAAACAGCCGGGGGCCATCCTGTTTATCGATGAAATCCACACCATTGTCGGAGCAGGCGCAACCAGCGGGGGGTCCATGGACGCCTCGAATATCCTCAAACCGGCGTTGGCGTCCGGAAAGATGCGCTGTATCGGCGCCACCACCTATCACGAGTACCGGAGTTATTTTGAACGGGACCGGGCCCTGGCCCGGCGATTCCAGAAAATTGAAGTCCACGAGCCGAGCATCGAAGACGCCGTGGAAATCCTGAACGGCCTCAAGCCCCACTACGAAGAACACCACGGAGTAGAATACACGCGTGACGCGCTCAAGGCCGCGGCCGAACTGTCGGCAAAATATATAAATGATCGGTTTCTGCCGGACAAAGCGATAGATGTGATAGACGAGGTGGGGGCGTCCTTTCAGATTCGCCCCGCTCCGGAGGAAGACGGTAAGAAGATTATTCATGACACCGACATCGAGTCCATTGTGGCCAAGATTGCCCGCATACCGCCCCGCAGCGTTTCCGCTTCGGACAAGGAGCGCTTGCAGAGCCTGGATGCCGACCTCAAGGGCGTGGTCTTTGGCCAGGATACGGCGATTGAAACCCTGGTGCGGGCTATTCGGCTGGCACGCGCCGGCCTGGGCCAACCCGAAAAACCCGTTGGTTCGTTTCTGTTCTCGGGGCCGACCGGAGTGGGCAAAACCGAGGTCGCCAAGCAACTGGCGGAAACCCTGGGTCTCCAATTTCTGCGCTTCGATATGAGCGAGTATATGGAGAAGCATACGGTCTCGCGTCTGATTGGCGCGCCTCCGGGATACGTCGGCTTCGATCAGGGTGGGTTGTTGACCGACGCGGTTACGCGCAATCCGCACGCGGTTCTCCTGCTGGACGAGATCGAAAAGGCCCATCCCGACCTGTTCAATATCTTATTGCAGGTTATGGACCACGCCACCCTGACCGATAACAATGGTAAGAAGGCCGACTTCCGGCATGTGATTATTATCATGACCAGCAATGCCGGCGCCCGTGAGATAGCGGCGCATGCCATTGGCTTTGGCAATATCTCAAACGAAGGCAAGGATCAGCAGGCGATTGAGAAGCTCTTCAGCCCGGAATTTCGGAACCGCCTGGACGCCATCGTACACTTTCGCTCCCTGCCCATGCAGGCCATTGAGCGCGTGGTTGAAAAGTTCGTGAAGGAACTCGTCGAGCAACTCACCGAACGCAAAGTGTCCATTACGCTAACGCCAGCTGCGCGCCGCTATCTGGCGGAAAAGGGCTATGACAAGACCTTTGGTGCCCGCCCGATGGCTCGCCTGATCCAGACCGAGGTGAAGCAGGTGCTGGCGGATGAGATTCTGTTCGGGCAGCTCCAAGAAGGGGGCGAGGTCGAGATCGACTTTGACGAGGAAAAGCTGACGTTTTCCTACACCCCGGCAGACAGCGAAGCAGAAGAGCCTGCTGAGCCAGTAGAGACGGTTGAGTAAACCGACCACTCACATCGCCCCCGGTTCTTTGCCAGTTCGTTACGGGGTCTTGCTCAGCACGACACACAGCCCCCGGACCGCTGCGCCATTATCAAGGCGCAGCGTGGCTGACTCAAGAGAACTGACGGCAAATCCGCACTGCACCGCTCGCTCTGCAAGATAGTCCCGGCCGTGCATATAGTACCCTGAGCTGTTCACGCTCAGCTCCCGGGTCGGGTTGTCCTCGGCCGTGAAAATGAACAGGCCGGAGTCCCGGAGTGCGTCGAACGCGGCCCGGAAGACGTGGTGCGGGTCGCCGATATGCTCAAATACACCGGCAGCAACAATCACGTCATAACAATTCGCCTTTTTCTCCAGAAAGGAATAGAGGTCGCCCACTGCCAGCTCATTGTAGATCGCGCGCTGTCTGGCTTTGGCCAGCATCTGTGGGGACAGGTCCACACCATCCAGGCGCGTGGCCATCGAACTGATCGCCTGGCCACACAAACCGGTTCCACAGCCCAGGTCAAGAATAGTGACTTTATCCTGACAGTGCCGCTCCAATGCCGCCCGAATCAACTGCGGGCACTGGTAGTGCAGGCTGTTGACCAACTTCTGGTCGTACGAGGCAGCATAATTATCATACAGGCGCGTAATATAGGCCGGTGCGGGTCGCTCCGGGATCGTCTCTGCGCCCGTATAAGCCAGGAGCATCCTGGCTCCGATATGATCCTCCTGCACGAGACGCAGATAGTGGCGCAGGTGATATGTGGCCTGTTGTAAATCGTTACTCGATATGAAGAGCCGACTGAGATAGGCATGCGCCACAGCCTCATCGGGCTGGATGGCCAGGACGCGCTGAAAACTCCGGATCGCGTCCTTATCGCGTCCTGTTTTCATCAAAGCCAGGGCCAATTCCAGATAGGTCCGGAGGATGGCCGATATGAGGTCAGCGGCCCCCGGGGTCTGCGGGTCCTCCTGGAGGGCCTGCACGTAGAGTCCGAGGGCCTGGTCCAACTGACCGTTGATGTGATGTTCGATTGCCTGGTCGATCCTGCTCCGGGTAGCCATGTCGTGCTCCGAATAGATAAGAAAGCGGGACGCTCTCGAACGCTCTACCCGCGAGACTGATTCAGGCAACAGCCTTGAAGGGGCGAACTTCTTGGGCAATTTGGTCGCCCATCTTATCCTCGGCCACATCCATGTCGTACCGACTCTGAAGGTTCAGCCAGTAACGTGGGCTTTGCCCGAAATACCGTCCCAAGCGCAAGGCGAGTTCTGCCGTCACCGGTCGCTTCCCGTGGAAGAGATAATTAATCCGCATTGCGGGTACCCCAATATCTCGCGCAAGGCGGTATTGAGTCAGGCCGACCTCGTCCAATAGTTCTTTGAGGTAGACTCCCGGATGTATCGGGTCGAGACGTGCTTTGGCCATATTGCCTCCTTAGTGGTAATCCACGATCTCAACGTGCTCCGCATGTCCAGCGTGCCAGACAAAGCAGATACGCCATTGGGCATTAATACGAATGCTGTGTTGTCCTTTTCGGTTCCCTTTCAGGGCTTCCAGCCGATTCGAAGGGGGAAGGCGTAGGTCCTCCAGGCTGAGGGCGGCATCGATTGCGTTGAGTTTCATAAACGCTCGCTGTTGAATACTGCGCGGAAGTGTGCGGACGAATCGACGCCTGAAGATTTTTTCCGTCTCAGTATCACGGAACGAACGAATCACAGGTAACGATAAACAATTTGTTTACTATTCGTCAAGATTGCCCTACCGGAGATCAATATCACGCCAGACATAATGCCCTGCGGCTGGACCTCGGCCCGCTGTCCCGATATGCATGCGGCATTCCACTCGAAGAGGAGAAGCTGATGGATTTTGGGGTGACCTTTCCTTCGCGGGTTGGCGATTTTGAACTGATCGAATTGGCCGAGCGGCTGGGCTATAGCCAGGCCTGGTTTTACGATTCGCAGATGATCTACTCGGACGTCTATGCGACCATGGCCCTGGCCGCACATAAGACCTCCACGATCCGACTCGGAACCGGCGTGGCCGTACCGACGACGCGCATAGCCCCGACCATTGCCCATTCGATTGCGACCATCAACCAACTTGCTCCCGGCCGGGTTGAATTAGGCGTGGGAACCGGCAACACCGCCCGGCTGACGATGGGTCTACGACCCATCAGCCTCACGCGCATGAAAAAGGAAGTGCGTCTGATCCAGACCCTGCTGAACGGTGAGACGGGAACGCTCCGGGAAGAGGGCGAAGAGCACGCCGTTCGTTTTCTGCATCCGCACCGCAGTTATATCAACCTCAAAGACCCCGTAACGGTCAGCATCTCCGCCCTGGGTCCCAAGACTCTGGCCTACTGCGGCTCGGAATCGGACGGCCACATCACCTGGGGCATAGACCCAGACGGGCTGCAGGCGGCCCGGACCATCATCGACGACGCGGCCCAGAATCACGGTAAATCACCGGGTGACGTACCCTCAAAATGTTTCTTTCCTACTGCTGTCCTCTCTCCTGGTGAGACCACCGCGACGCCGCGTATCATGAGCCTGGTCGCTCCGTTCATTATGAATTTCCTGCATGTCCAGGTAGAGTGGGGTAGCGCCTTGCTGCCGCCCATTCCGGCAGTGGCGGACTGGGTAGAGCGCTACAAAAAGTATGCGGCGGAACTCCCTGCGGAAACGCGCCATCTCACCCTGCACGAGGGTCATATCATTTATCCGCGCGAGGACGAGGCGGAATTTATCGTGCCGGAACTGGCCGACGTGGTGGCCATCATCGGTCAGCCGGACGAGATTATTGAGCGTATTCATGCCCTCGAAGACGCCGGCCTGTCGCATTTTGCCTTTCAGGTCATGGACGACGACCCGGTCCGGCAGATGACCGACTTTGCCGAAAAGGTGATGGCCAAGTACTAAAAAGGGAGAGCGAAAACCGCGAAGGAGTCTGTATGCATATTGGCGTGTTTAGTTATAACACCGAGTATACCATGGCAGCGGATGAACTGGCGGTCGCCTGCGAGGAGCGGGGCTATGAGTCGCTGTGGCTGCCGGAGCATACGCATATCCCGGCCAGTCGGGAGTCCCCATTTCCCGGTGGCGGAGCGCTGCCCAAGGAATATATCCACATGTCCGACCCGTTTATCGGGCTGGCTGCCGCGGCCGCGGTGACCAAGACGCTCAAGCTGGGGACAGGTATCTCTCTCGTGACCGAGCACGATCCCATTGTCCAGGCAAAGCAAATTGCCTCTCTGGATCGCCTCTCTCAGGGCCGGTTTCTGTTCGGCATCGGCGCGGGCTGGAATAAAGAAGAAATGCGCAATCACGGCACGCCGCCCGACCGTCGCTGGACCGTCCTGACCGAACGCGTTGAGGCCATGCAGGCATTGTGGACCCAAGACGAGGCCTCGTATCACGGTGAGTTTGTCGACTTTGATCGGGTCTGGTCCTATCCCAAGCCATTGACCGTGCCGCACCCGCCGATTCTGCTCGGCAGCCTGAGCTCAAAAATTGCACTCAAACGCGTCGTTGATCTGTGTGATGGATGGATTCCGGTTGCGGCCGCAGTCGAGGACCTGCCGGGTTCGATTGCGAAAATGCGCGAGTACGCCGAGTCCATTGGGCGTGACCCGCAGTCCATCCCGATCACCTGCTTTTGTACCAACGCGCCCAAGGCGCACATTCTTGAGCGCTTTCAGCGCTACGGCGCGGTCCGGACCGTTGTCCGCATACCGACCGAAGACCGGGAGCAGGTGCGGACGTTTCTGGATGCGTACGCACCCATGCTTCAAAAGTTCGCTTGAAGTTTTGTCTCTGACACTGCTATGACGGAGTCATTCCAGACCAAAGGAGGGAAGCTATGGCTTCGTTCATGGGGGCGTATGGAGGACAGACGTATGCGCTGATGCGTATTGTCTTGGGATTCACCTTCCTTTTCCACGGGACCCAAAAGCTGTTGGGCTTCCCCCTGCCGCCACCGGAAGCACCCGCGTTTATCCTCTATGTCGCGGGTCCTATCGAGCTGGTTGGCGGGGCCCTGGTCATGATCGGACTGATGACCGGTTGGGCGGCCTTTATCTGTAGTGGCCTGATGGCAGCCGCCTATTGGATGGCCCACGGCATGAATGCGCTCCTCCCGCTTCAGAATCAGGGCGAGTTGGCCGTTGTCTACTGTTTCGCCTTTTTGTTTATCTCTGCGCATGGCTCAGGGATGTGGAGCGTCGACGCCAGCCGGGGCAGCGCCTAGCCTCGTCGGCCGGATGAGCCTTGCATAATCCGCCGCCTCCTTCTGGGTATACCGCCACCCTCCGCTACCTACACTGCGACATACCGTAATAGGATAACTGGCGTTCAGGCAGCTTGCCCGTACGCCGCTTCGTACCAGTTCGCCTGCTCCCGTCCACGGTATTAGCCCCGTTTGTCAGCCGGGCAGGGCGCCATACGACCGTCCGGGACAGCGCAGACCCTACCCGAGCGACCCGATTCCTGGTAGGCTAACCGACCTGCGAGAAGCGTGAAGATTGGAGTGTATTGGTATGGCTGAATTCGCCTATACGTCACATATACAGGTTGGGGAGAAGCGGTTTCGAGAACGCTACGGACTCGACTTTGAAGACTTTCAGGTTGGCCAGATTTTCAAACATCGGCCCGGTTTGACGATTACCCAACAGGACAACCTCGAAGAATCATTTGATACGCTCAATCAGGCCATGATCCATTTTGATGCACACTACGCCTCCAAGACCGAGTGGAAAAAACCCCTGGTCGTCAGCACGCTGACCCTGCAACGTCTGATCGGCATGACCTGGAAAACATTTTTCAAGAAAACGCGCATCCTCGGCTGGTCTGCGCTCAATATGACGGCCCCTGTCTTTGGCGGAGACACGCTCTACGCCGAGACCGAGATTACCGGCAAGGAGGAGGTTGAGAGCGATGCCGCGTGTGGCAAGCTCACGGTCGAAACCAGAGGTATCAATCAAGACGGCAAGCTGGTGTGCGTGATGGGCTATGACCTGCTGGTGTATAAACGTGACGCCGTGCCCTTTGAAGCCGTCAATTACTAGACCGAAGGTAAACCGCTATGAGTCAGTTTCATTCGCACCGAAAACTTGAAGAAAACGTTTTCATGGAGATCGCGGGCATCGAGTTTGAAGACTTTGAAGTCGGTCAGGTTTTTGAACACCGACCGGGACGAACGTTCACAGCTGAGGACAATCGGCAACATACTTTTCGGTCTGCCGACCTCTCCGCCCGTACCGCTGACACGGAGTATAATCACCAGGTCTATGGCGGAGAAAACGTCATCAGCGAAACCCTGGTGTTGAGTGCGGTCACCGCCATGACAACGAAAACCTTCAATAAGGTCGTGGCCAACCTCGGCTGGACTGATGTCACACTGCCGACTCCGGTGAAAGCCGGCGATACGATTTATGCCGAGTCCGAACTGCTCGACAAGCGCGAATCGCGCTCCCGTCCGGCGCAGGCCGTGCTACACGTCCGCACCCGCGCGATCAATCAGGACGGCCAGGAAGTCTGCTCGTTCGAGCGGAAACTCCTGATCTATAAACGCGGTCTGGGACCGTACGAAGACGCAGGCTATTAGGAAGAGGTGTCCCCGCATGAATACCCTTGAAGAAGGCAAGGCACTCACTCTCGATTTTAAGAAGCTGCGCAAGGTCGCGGAAACCGACCAGGATGTCATCCCGGTCGTGTTGCAACACGCCGAGAACGGCGAGGTTTTGTTTATCGGCTATGCGAACGACCTGGCACTTAAGGAAACATTCGCAACCCGACAGGCCGTGCTGTGGTCCACCTCGCGCAACGAGTTATGGCGCAAGGGCGCAACCTCAGGCGATGTGCTCGATCTGGTTGATGTCCGCGTCAACTGCGAACAGAACTCCGTGTTGTACCGCGTCATCCCCCGCAAAGGCGGAGTGTGTCATACCAAAGACGCCACCGGTCAGGCCCGGCAGACGTGTTATTACCGCTCTACCACAGCCATGGACCGGGACCTCGAATTCGTTTGATCCCTTTTGACCCGGAAGGAGCGGACGCATGAAGCTTGGTATTTTCAGTTTCAATACCGAATACACCATGTCGGCGGCAGAGTTGGCCGTCGCCTGCGAGGAACGCGGCTTTGAGTCCCTGTGGGTGCCCGAACACACCCACATTCCGGCCAGCCGGGAAACCCCCTGGCCGGCTGGCGGCCCGCTGCCCAAGGAATACATCCACATGTCCGACCCGTTCTCAACCCTGGCCGCGGCCGCGGCCGTGACCGAGAAAATCCTGTTGGGCACCGGTGTCTCGCTGATCATCGAGCACGAGCCTCTCTACCAGGCCAAGCAGGTGGCGACCCTGGACCGCATCTCCAACGGCCGTTTCCTGTTCGGCGTGGGTGCCGGCTGGATTCGGGAAGAAATGCAGAACCACGGCACCCCGCCCAATCGGCGCTGGCAGGTCTTCAAAGAGCATATTGAGGCCATGCAAGCCCTGTGGACGCAGGAAGAAGCCTCCTATCACGGCGAGTTCGTGAACTTCGACCGGGTCTGGTCCTATCCCAAGCCGCTGACCGTACCGCACCCGCCCATCATTCTGGGCAGCATGAGTTCCAAGCTGGGCCGACAGCGCGTGGTCGATCACTGCGACGGCTGGCTGCCCATCGAGACCCTGATTGACGACTGGCCGGCCGCCCTGGCCGACCTGAACGAGCGTGCGGAAAAAGCCGGGCGCGCTCCAGGGTCCATCCCCATCTCGTTCTTCTGTATCGACACCCCGGACGAGCAGCGTCTGGAGCGCTACCGGGATATGGGAGCCGTCAGGACCGCAGTGCGTATTCCAACCGAAGGCCGCGAGGTGATTCTGCCCTTCTTGGACACATACGCCGAGATTGCCCAACGATTGGCGTGAAATACCAGTCCTCAGCGTTTTTATCGGTCGGTCATTGTGGGCAGGCTTAACTCAACACCCGCACGGGAGCCCCCTGCAAAAATGCCTGAATGTTCTCTACCGTCTCGTCAAAGAACACCTGATACGTCTCCTCTGTCACATAGCCGATATGGGGCGTGATGATGGTGTTTACCGCCCGCCGCAGCGGATGGTCCAGCGGCAGTGGCTCCTCATCAAACACGTCCAACCCTGCACCTGCGATCGTCCCATCGCGGAGGGCCGCGATGAGCGCTGCCTCATTGACAATCGGTCCCCGCGAGGTGTTAATCAAATAGGCCGTGGGCTTCATCCGGTTGAGTTCCTGGTGTCCGATGAGACCCCGTGACCGCGCGCTCAGAACCAGATGAATCGAAAGAATGTCGGCGCGGGCCAGGAGTTCGTCTTTGCTCACCAGGGTCGCGCCGCACTCAGCCGCGCGCTCGGCGGTCAGATTTTGGCTCCAGGCAATAACGTCCATCTGAAAGGCATTGCCGACTCTGGCCACCTCTGACCCCAACCGTCCCAGCCCCATCAGCCCAAGTGTTTTGCCATGCAGCCCCAGCCCCATGCTGACCTGCCAGCGTCCCGCTCGGGTGGCCTGGTCTTCATCCGGAATATGACGCAGGAGCGATAAAATCAGACCCCAGGTAAGCTCGGCAGTCGGATACAGGATGCCGCCGGTTCCGCATACCAGGACGTTGCAGTCCGAAGCGGCCTGCATGTCGATGGCGGCGTTGCGCATACCCGTTGTGGTCAATAGTCGCAGTTGTGGAAGCTGCTCCAGCAGCGTACGCGGGAAGGGCGTCCGTTCCCGCATGGCCATGACGATGTCGAAGTCCTTGAGACGCTCGACCACGGCAGCCTGGTCCGTCAGGTGATCGCGGAACACCGCGACCTCAACGTCCTCCGGCAGTACGCTCCAGTCCGTCATCTTTCGAGCCACGTCCTGATAATCGTCCAGGACGGCAACGCGTACCATGCCTCTGTCTCCGGGCGGCGCTTATTTGTGGAGGCGAACGAATTTTTGCAGCACATGACCGTCAAGGGGAATCAATCCCTGTCTCCCCCCGGCGCTATAGTTCACTTCGCTCACGTAGAGATCGCCTCGCGAGTCGGCCCAGATACCGTGCGGCGCATAGAAATTGCCCGGCTCCAAACCATGTTCACCAAAACGGTGTTGGACCTCCCCGTCCAGGGTGAGCACGGTCACACACGAGGGTGGTTCGTGCGGCGGTACCGCGGCCCCCATATTATTCGGCATGGACGCGACTTTGAATCCCAGCTCGGCGACAAAGAGATTTTCGTCCTCGTCGATATACAGATCGTCCGGCCGATTCACATGCGTCCACTCGGTGACATAGTCGCCGTCACCGGTAAAAATCTGAATACGCGAGTTCTCCCGGTCGGCGACATACACCCGTCCGCGCCGGTCAACGGCAATCGCGTGGGGTATTTTGAACTGTCCGGGACCGCTGCCGGGCTCTCCCCAGGAGAACTGGAGTTCGCCAGCGGCCGAGAATTTATGTACCCGCGCGTTGCCGTAGCCATCGGCGATATACATATCGCCCTGGGGCGAGAGAGCAACATTGGTGACCATATTGAACGGACCGGCGGATTGTTGGACCGGCGTGGTCCAGGCCTGAAAGCCGGTCTCCGCGGGCTTGTCTTTTTCGCCCAGCGTTTTGATGAGCGTACCGTCCGGGGTGAAGAGACGGACCGTATGGTCGAAGTTGTCGGCACAATAGATGGTGTCATCAGGACCAATAAAAATGCCGTGGGCGTTGGTAAAGACATCTTCTCCCCAGGCGTTTAGAAACGTGCCGTCCCGGTCAAACACGATCATAGGATGCTCGCCCCGGTTGAAGGCATACACCCGGTCCTGTGAGTCGGTCGCGACCCCGGCAACCTCAACAAACGACCAGCCTTCGGGCAGGTGTTCCCAGCCTTCGATGACCTCGTATTCGACCTTATTCTGTCCCAGTGCCATGATTTATACCCCCTTCTTTCCATAACCAACGGTCAAAGTCGTCTGTGCCGCACCGCTCGGGATTCTCCCGGTCGAGTTCCCAGCGGAGAGGATTTGTTTGTATATACCCTCGTATTCTTGTGAGAGCCTCATCGTTGCGGATAACGTGCTCATAGTAGTTGCGTTGCCAGACGGAAGAGCCGGAGGTATGACGAAGTTTGTTGATACACTTGGAAGAGTTCATCTTGAAACGCCCGATGACCTTGGGGAGTAACATCTGACGGCGCGCCCTGGTCGGTTGTAGGGGCAATTCATGAATTGCCCCTACGTCAGGCTTTATAGCGGCATTACCGAGGATAACGAGAATGCCGTGGATATGGTTCGGCATGATAACGAATGCATCAGTCTGAATATGCTCAACCCGAAATGCCAGCTCTTCCCAACAGGAGCGCACTATTTGCCCGCATACGTTTTCAACCATCTTTCCTTTATCGACTCTTCCGAATAGCGCTGCTCTTTTCCCGGTACAAATCGTCAGGAAGTACATCCCCGAACTGCTGTAGTTGTATCCCGGTAAGCGGAGGGAGCGACGCTGGGGCTGTACGGAGAAGCCGGACATGGGATTATCCAAAGGGTGTTGCGTTATTACTCTGCGTTTACGCCACCCGCTGGTCGAGCTGCACCACGATGCCGTCGGGATCTTTGAATAATGTGGTCAGCACCTGTCCGCCCGGTTCTTCGCCATAGGCCACACTATCAAAGGTGGTGGGCGGCATAACGATCGGCACCCCGGCAGCCCGGACTTTTGCAAACGTATCTTCGAGGTCGTCCACCCAAAAAGCAAAATGGTGAATGCCAACCTGATTGAGACTGAGCGCCCCACCGGAAACCGGCTGGTTCTCCGACAGGACGATAAAAGTGGCGTCCGGCCCGTCGTCCCAACGCAGATACACCCCGTGGCGCGGCTTGGCCAGCGCCCCGCCCGGATTCTCCTGCGGATCGTCCAGGGTGACCCGCAGTCCCAATATATCGCGGTAAAATGTGAGCGACTGCTCCATATTGCTGACCCCAATGGCAATATGGGAGGTGTTGCGAACTTTCATTTTTAGTCTCCTTTTGCTCTCCGTGCAGCCCTTATGTCCCTGACCAGTTGGGAGCGCGTTTTTCACGAAAGGCGCGCAAGCCCTCCTGCTGGTCGGCCGATAAAAAGCACTCGGTCGCGGCTTCATTCTCGCCCATGATCGCCGTCTCGATGTCAACGTCCCGGTTGCGGGCGAAGCACTGTTTGACCTGGGAGACGGCAATCGGCCCGCGGCTGACCAGGGTATCGACCAGGGTGCGGACATGTTCTTCGAGCGCGTCCGGTTGTACGCAGGCGTTGAGCAGCCCGATCCGCTCGGCTTCGGCGGCCTCGATGATATTGCCCGTCATGCCGAGTTCCTTGGCCTTGGTCTCGCCAACCAGGCGGGGCAGAATATGCGTAGAGCCGTTGGTCATAGGCTGGTTGATATTGACCTCGGCCGAACCGATACGGGCGGTGCTTGCGGCAATGCGGAAATCGCACACCAGGGTCAGCTCGAAGCCCGCGCCCACAACCACGCCGTTGATGGCCGCGATGGTTGGCTTGGGGAGGGTGCGGATCAACGACCACGTCGTAGCCAACTCGTTGAGAAATGTCCGGAAGTCATCCAGACGCGTGTGCTCCATGGTGCTGATGTCGGCGCCGGCGCAAAATCCCCGACCCGCACCGGTGAAGACAACCGCCCGCACCTGGGTATCCGCTTGCGCGTCGGTACAGGCCTGCCTGAGGCTCCGGACCAGTGCGGGCGAGAGCGCGTTCAGCACGGTCGGACGATTGAGAGTAATCCAGGCCGCAGGGCCACGCTTTTCATACAGGATATCTTGCAGTTCCATCGTTCCCTCCTGTCTGCAAGAGAACATGGCATGGAGGCCTGCAAATTACCAGACTCAGGTCACCTCAGGTGGAAGGGATGTCTTGACGAACTGCAGCGATAATGCAGCCGCCCCAAAGACCCCAACTTAGGACAGTACCAAGAGTTGCATATCAAGCTGGAAACAGACATTATTTTATCATTCGTCCATCCCTTCTCCCTAAGAGCCCGAAGGCGGTTCGTATGCTTGACTCAATCCAATTTCAGAATTTCAAAGTATTACGAAACGCGACACTTCCCCTTTCGCCTTTTACTTTAATTGTCGGACCGAACGGGAGTGGCAAGAGTACGGCTTTGCAGGCCCTTTTAGCGGTCAAGGAACGAGCACTCCGGGAACGAGAAGGGCAGCGAACTAGTCGGACAAATTTTGAAAAGTTTGTCACCGCAGGTCTGAAAGTGACAGGTGGGACGAGCGTAGAAATTAGACTCCAATGGAGCGAGCGATATGACAAAGGGGTAACGACTGCGCCTTGGCGTTGTGACCACAGCGACCTCCTTCGGCACACTCAATCATCTTCAGGTCGAAGGTCATCTGAATTTTCCGAACATTTGTCGAATTCCTTACTGTCTGGAATCCGAGTTTATTCGTTAGACGCTTCGGCCATAATTCAATCCGTCCAACTTGAATCTGTGCCTGAACTTTCTCCGAACGGACACAATCTTGTGGGTGTGATGGACAGCCTCAGAGATAAAGACCCCGAGCGATTTGAGGGGTTAAATAAAGAACTTGGACGGTGGCTGCCGGAATTTGATCGTATCCTTTTTGAAACGCCAGAGACCGGACAGCGAGCCTTCTTATTCCGCACCCGGAAAGGCCATCATAAGATACCGGCTAGAGACCTGTCCCAAGGGACGGTGCTGGCCCTGGCCATTCTCACCCTGGCGTACCTCCCTGATCCTCCGCCACTGATCGGGATAGAGGAACCGGAACGAGGGGTCCATCCTCGCCTTTTGCGGAACATCCAGACGGCGCTCTACCGGTTAAGCTACCCAAAACAGTTCGGCGAAGATCGTCAGCCGGTTCAAGTGATTGCAACAACGCATTCTCCGTACTTCCTGGACCTCTATAAAGATCATCCGGAAGAGATTGTCATTGCTCAAAAGACTGCCGATGGAGCCACATTCCAACGCTTGTCCGACCAGCCTCACATTATGGAAGTGCTGGACGATGCCCCCTTGGGTGAGGTTTGGTATAGCGGTATTCTCGGTGGCGTGCCAGCCGAGCAATGAGGGTAGCGGTCCTGAGCGAATCGCCGGCGGACGAGGCGGCGATTCGTATTCTCATTGACGGCATTCTCGGTAACCACACTCAACCGGCTGATATGCCCCCAATCCGAGTACGCGGCGTCTCCGGCGTTTTCACAATCCTTCCAACTGTCCTAAAGCACTTGCACTACCGAACGGATGCAGATGCTCTCGTCATTGTAGTGGATTCCGACCAGACACCGGTGCATAAGCCGGAGCATGAGCAGGAGGGCGGTGTCGATGAGAGGTGCAGGCTTTGCAAAATACGTCAGACTGTTGATTCGGTTCTTGCCCGACTTCGACCCGTTCAGGGGCGCCCTCAGATTAAGATTGCCGTCGGTATAGCCGTTCCAGCAGTAGAAGCCTGGTATCAATGTGGTCTCGATCCTCATGTCACTGAGGCTGCTTGGATAGCAGGACTTTCATCGGGTCCTTTTCCCTATACTACGAGAAGCCTGAAAGAAGATGTGTACGAAACGTCACGTCCTTCGCTGGACCAGGAAACCCGTCGTGCAACAGAAGAGGCGCGACGGCTCGTTCAGGATTTACAGCTCCTCGAACAGCGCTTTCCTACCGGATTTGGTGCCCTGGCTCGTGAGGTAAGGAGTTGGTAGCGGCTGAGAGGATGCCGTCAGCTATTTATGCATCTGTAGTAGCGGAAGCCAACTCCGCCTGACGGATAAGCTGGGTCTTGCGTTCGTACAGGCTTTCTTCAAGCCCGACCGGATACTGTCCCGGCCGGTTCAGGCGGGTGATATCACTCGGAAGCTTGGTGAGCTGTTCCTGAGTCCGCTGGCGGATGTGGCTCAGAGGTGGGCTTTCGTAGACGGCTCTGCCCTGACGGAACACCGGCGCCAATAAGTCGGAAAAAGCCGTGTCCCCCGGAATCCTGCGGCGGCCGGCCGGATCGCTCACATCGACCATGGTGCAGCCGTCTGCGAGGTCAGCCTCTTTGCTATACATCACGTCGCACAGAAACCCTTTTTGTGCGTGGTAACGGCGAACCTGGGGAATATCCGGATTGGTCACCTTCACCGTCTCTTCCGACAGCTTGATTCTGTCCTGCCACGAGCCATCCGGAGCGCGGACCGCGGTCAGCTTATACACCCCGCCCAGGGCGGGCTGATCGTACGCGGTCACGAGTTTCGTCCCCACCCCCCACACATCAATCGTACTGCCCTGCTCCTTGAGTTGGGTGATCAGGCGTTCGTCCAGATCACTGCTGCCGACAATGCGCGTGTTGGGAAAGCCGGCGTCGTCCAGAATGTTCCGGGCTGCGATGCTGAGCTGGGCCAGGTTGCCCGAATCGAGGCGGATACCGACCATTTCATGACCGTGAGCCCGCAGCCATTGCCCCACCTGGGCGGCTTTCCGGACACCTTCCAGGGTATTATAGGTGTCCACCAGAAAGATGCAGTTATTGGGCATGGCCTCGGCATAGGTCTGGAATGCTTCCAGGTCATCCTCAAAGACCATGACCCAACTATGCGCGTGCGTGCCTCTAACCGGAATCCCGAACAGCTTGCCGGCCAGCACGTTTGAGGTGGCGTCGCAGCCGCCAATATACGCGGCCCGGCTGGCGGCCAGGCCCCCGTCGATGCCCTGGGCGCGGCGCAGGCCGAACTCCAGGACGGGTTCGCCGCCGGTCGCCAGGCAGATCCGGGCGGCTTTGGTCGCGACCAGCGTTTGGAAGTTGATCAGGTTGAGCAGCGCCGTCTCGATAAGCTGGCACTGCATCAGTGGTCCTTGGACGCGGACCAGCGGCTCGGGCGGAAAAACCAGCGTGCCTTCCGGGATGGCATCGATCTGGCAACTGAAGGTCATGGACTCCAAGGCGTCAAGAAACGCCCGGTCGAACAGGGGTTTGCCGTCGGCGCCGCACACCTCGGTCAGAAAGGCCGTATCGTCCGCATCGAACCGAAAATGGCGCAGAAAATCCACCATATATTCAAGGCCGCAGGCAATGCTGAAGCTTCCCCCAAAGGGGTTTTGGCGGAAGAAGAGGTTAAAAACGGATTCTCGGTCGGCGAGCCCTGACTTCCAATAGCCATAGGCCATGGTGAGCTGGTAGAGGTCGGTCAGCAGGGTCAGGGAGGGCCGGTACAGCTCGGACGGAATGTTCATGATCGTTCAGCGGATAGCACGACGCTCCTATTCGAGATTGGCCTCAATAAGCATCGGCCCTGGGTTTTTGAAGGCGGAGTGGAGAGCCTCGTTGAGTTCTTCCGTGGTATGCACCGCCCGGCCTTCCACCCCAAAGCCCTCGGCCAATTTCACAAAGTCGAACTCGGGCGAGTCGAGCGCCGTCAGCGACAGGCTGGCCTCCCCCGGTGTCATTTTGGCGCGTTCCAACTCCCAGCGCAGAATGGAATAGGCTCGGTTCTTACAGATAATACTGGTCAGATTCTGTTGCTCGCGGGCCATGGTCCACAAGGACTGAATGGTGTACAGCGAAGAGCCGTCGCCTTCGAGGCAGATGGTCGGACGGTCCGGGGCCGCCGCCGCCGCTCCCACCGCACACGGCAGCCCCTGGCCTATAGAGCCGCCCGTTAGCGCCATATACGTAAACGGCGGCGCTCCGCCGGCCATGCCATGATAGGCGAACCCCGCGGTCGCGCCCTCATCCATGACAATCGCCCCCTCGGGCTGGGCCGCGGCCAGGGCTCGACACATATTGGCCGGGGTGAGGGGACCGCTCGGCACTTCCGGACGGGGCACGGCGAGCGCTGTGCGCACGGCGGGCGCGTCAAGCGCATCGGCGAGCGCGGTGAGGGCAGTCGCCGGGTCGATCGTGTCGCTGCATAACTGAATGAGCTGCGCATCCTCTGCGCACAGACTGCTGCGGGTGTTCGGATAGCCGAAAAACGCGACCGGTTCGTGCGCGCCGGCCAGTATGACGTTTTCATACGGCTCCAGGAGCTGACTGGCCGGTTCCGGCGCGTAGGGGATTTTGTCCGGGGAGATCAAGCCGAGGCCGCGATCCTGAATGGGCGGAAAGGTCGGCGTCAGCACTCGGCAGCCGGTCGCCCGTTCGATCCGGTCGGCGGCTTGCAGACCCGCGCTACGCAGCGCACTGCCGCTCAGCACCAGCGCGGTCTGGCCCGCACGGAGCGCCCGGGCCGCGCGTTCGATCTCGTCCGCATCCGGCGGTGCGGGCGCGGCAATCTCCGGTTGGACGGGTGGAGTGTTGACGTTTGCCCATTGGATATCGCCCGGCAGAATCAACGTGGTCGGGCCGGTTGGCAACTGGGCCGCGCGAGCAATGACCTCGGCCATGTCCTGCCCGACCGTGTCCGGGCTTTTTGCGGTCAGGACGAATTGGGACATGGGCTGGGCCAGGGTTTCAATATCCGCGGTCAGCGGCGCGTTGGCGGCAATATGCCAGGTGGCGTGTTCGCCCACAATGGACACCACGGGCGAGTGGGCCTTGCGGGCGTTATGCAAATTGGCCTGTCCGTTGGCCAGCCCCGGACCCAGATGGAGCAGGGCCAAGGCCGGGCGGCCGGCGACCCGCGCATAGCCGTCAGCCGCGCCGGTACACACGCCCTCAAAAACCGCCAGCACCGGTTTGATGCCCGGACAGCGGTCGAGGGCCTGCACGAGGTATAATTCGGTCGTGCCCGGATTGGCAAAACATACATCAATACCGGCCGCGGCCGCGGTCTGAATGGCAACTTCCGCACCAGTCAGGGCTTGTGAGCTTGATTGCGTCTCCATGTCGCTCGCTTTCTGTATTGGATCGTCCGAGTCATACCACCTAGGGGGACGGGCTTCTAGCCCGCGTGGTCGCGGCCCGCGCGTTGCTTTCTGTGCCCCAGGGCGTAGGATGCGGCCATGGCGACTGCTCCACAACCCGACCGTACGGAGCTGAAACTCGTGCGGCGGGGGGACGCACAACATATCGCCCTTATGTCACGCGACCTCGTTGAGCACGGCTTGCCATGGACGTGGACCGCCCGGCGGGTGGCCGCGCATATTCGCGGACGCGACAGCAATGTCCTCGGCGCCTGGCATGAAGGGCAGTTGGTCGGCTTTGCCATTATGCAGTTTTACGCCGAACGGGCCCATCTGAACCTGCTTGCGGTACAGCCGGCCGTCCGCCGGTTGGGGATAGGACAGCGTTTGGTTGAGTGGCAGGAAGAGGTGGCGCGCGCCGGAGACATCCCGGTCGTCAACTTAGAGGTCCGCGCCAATAACCCCGGTGCCCAGGCGTTCTACCGTCGGCTCGGCTACCGCCAGGTTAAACACCTGCCGGGCTATTACCAGGGTCGCGAGGCGGCCATCCGCATGAGCCACGATTTACAGGGTGGTGGGTAAGGGCTTCCCGCCACAACATTACTGTCCGGACAATTTCTCCAGCAATGCTTCTTCGTCTCAAAATAGGGACTCCCAGCTTTTCGGCCTTATCGCGTTTTGAGCCGGGGTCAGTGCCGGCCACGACATAGTCCGTCTTTTTTGAGACACTGGACGTGACCTTTGCGCCAAGGGCTTCGAGGCGCTGTTTTGCCTCCGGCCGGGTCAGGCTGGCCAGAGTGCCGGTCAGGACAAAGGTCTGTCCGTGCAAGCTGCCGGCCGGCTTGGCCTCAAGCCGCGGGAAATGCACCCCGGCGTCGAGCAATTTCTTGACAACAGCCCGGTTACGTTCCTGCCCGAAAAAAGCGGCCAGGCTCCGGGCGACCTCCGGTCCGATATCGGGTACGTCCTGGAGGGCCTCCTCCTCGGCCTGCATGATGTGATCCAAATCACCCAAATACTCAGCTAATTGACGAGCCGTGGCCTCGCCCACGTGGCGGATACCCAGCGCGGCGATCAAGCGGGGCAGGGTGGTGGTCTTGCTGCGCTCAAGAGCGCCGGTCAGATTATGAGCGGATTTTTCCCCCAGCCGGTCAAGCGCGGCCAACTGCTCAGCGGTCAGCAGGTAGAGGTCGCCGGGGTCTTGGACGAGATCCTTGTCCACCAACTGGTCGATGATTTTCTCCCCCAGTCCGTCGATGTCCATAGAGCCGCGGGCGGCAAAGAATTTGAGGCTTTCCTTGAGTTGGGCCGGACAGGCCAGGCCGGTACAGCGATACGCGGCCTCCCCTTCCTCGCGCGCGACCTGCGCGCCGCACACCGGACAGGCGGTCGGCATCGTAAAGCTCCGTTCCCGGCCGGTGCGCTTCTCCGGGATGGTTTTCACCACATAGGGGATGACATCGCCGGCCCGCTCGACAATAACGGTGTCGCCAATACGGATGTCCTTGCGCCGGATTTCATCCATATTGTGCAGGGAGGCGCTTTTGACGGTCACACCGCCGATATGGACCGGAGCCAGCTCGGCCACCGGGGTCAGCGTGCCGATCCGGCCGACTTGCGGAACGATATTCAGGACGGTGGTCGTTGCCTGGATGGCCGGGAATTTATACGCCGTGGCCCAGCGGGGCGAGCGTGAAATCTGGCCGAGCTGGGCTTGCAGCGCAAAGCTGTTCACCTTGACCACCACCCCGTCAATGTCGTAATCCAGGCTGTCGCGTCGCGCTTCCAGGTCGTCGCAGACCGCGAAGACCTCCTCGACGGTCGGGCATATGCGACCCAGCGGAACCGCTTTGATGCCCCAGCCGGTGAGCGCCTGGCGCAGGTCCCAATAGGACGCAAACGTGTCGCCCTCGATCTGCCCGACTCCATAGCAAAAGAAATCGAGCGGCCGCCCAGCCGTGATAGACGAGTCGAGCTGCTTGAGCGAACCGGCGGTGGCATTGCGCGGATTGGCGAAGAGGGGCTCGCCGGCTTTTGCCCGAGCGTCGTTAAGGCTGCGGAAGGACGCCTTGGGCAAAAAAACCTCTCCACGGACTTCGAGCCGCCTCGGAATCGGATGCGCAGACTGGAGGAGGAGGGTTAAGGGGATCGACCGCACGGTTTTGAGGTTGGCCGTGACGTCTTCGCCCGTGACCCCGTCCCCGCGTGTCGAGCCCACGGCCAGTTTCCCGTTTTCATACACCAACTCGACGGCGACCCCGTCGATTTTCGGCTCGGCCACGTATTCAACGTCCTGCGTTGTTTCGAGCGCGCGTTGGACGCGCTGGTGAAACTCCTGCATCTCGACTCGGGAGACGACGTTGGCCAGCGACAGCATCGGCACGCTATGGCGAACCTGAGCAAACGCTGCCAGCGGCGGGGCGCCGACCTTTTGGGTGGGAGAGGCCGGGTCGTGCAGTTCGGGATACGCGGCTTCCAGGTCAACCAAGCGCCGAAAGAGTTGATCATATTCGGCGTCGCTGACGAGCGGCTCGTCAAGGACGTAGTAGCGATGATTATGCAACGCCAACTCCGCGCGTAACCGCTCCACTTCCTGTCGGATTTCCTGGCTCACAGCCGTGGAATCGGCAGCCATTTCATTGTCCCGTCGATACGTCCAGTCTCTCTTTATTTATCCTTGATCGAGCGCGATGTGTACATGTTCACGCCTGTCGATAATTCCCGTCACACGCTGGCTGCTGCATGGTGACGCAGTGCAACGCGCCGAGGCCGACGACAAGCTCGCGACACGGAATTCCTCGGACGCGTCGCCCCGGAAACAGCTCTTGGAGGACGGCCTGAGCGGTGCGGTCATGGGGATGGTCATAGGTTGGGACCAGTACGGTGCGATTGGCGATATAGAAATTGGCATAACTGGCAGGTAAGCGTTCGGCGTCATCCCCTACCGGACCGGGCATGGGGAGCGGCACAATGCGGAGCGGTCGCCCGTCCTGGTCGCGTATGGACCGCAGTCGATGGAGGTTGTCCTGGAGCGGCTTGTAGTTCATGTCGGTTGGATCGTCTTCGACCGCACACACCACGGTCGTGGGATTGACGAACCGGGCAATATCGTCCACATGGCCGTCTGTGTCATCTCCAACGATCCCCTCGCCGAGCCAGCCAATGTGGTGAACCCCGAGAAACTCCCTCAGGATATGCCCAATATCGGAGCGGGTGAGCGTCGGATTGCGATTGGGGTTGAGTAAGCAGGACTCGGTCGTCAGCAGCATGCCCCGGCCGTTGACATCAATGGACCCGCCCTCAAGCACCATGCCCGGAGTAAACGAGCTCAGGTTGAGGTACTGGGCGATACGTTCCGGAACGCGGTCGTCCAGGTCCCACGGCGGGTATTTGGCCCCCCAGGCGTTAAACGTCCAGTTTGTCAGACCGAGTTCGGTCAGCTGTCCGTGCCGACGGGTCAGAAAGATCGGGCCGTGATCCCGGGTCCAGGCATCGTTGGTCGGAATTTCGTATATGCCAATACGAGCCAGGTCCACTCCGGCGGTGTCTAGCGTACGGTGGACGCGCCCCGCGGTCTCGGGATCATTCACACAAATATGCACCCGTTCGTCCTGGTGCAGGGCGGCGATCATCTGGACGTATACCGCGGCAATGGCCGAGTCCATGCCGGGCCAAGTGTCCCGATTATGCGGCCAAGCCAGCCAGGTGGCGGCGTGCGGCTCCCATTCCGCAGGCATCCGAAAGCTGAGCTGGGCGGGTGTGGGAGAGCGGAGAGTGGTGAATGGTGAGCGGGCGGTCATACTTTGATAAATGTAGGGGCAATTCATGAATTGCCCCTACCACTCACTTCACTCTCCCCAACGCCGGGTCAGGTCTGCATAGGCGTCAATCCGGCGGTCGCGGAAAAACGGCCAATACTGGCGCGTGGTGTTGAGCCGGTCGAGCGCGCACGGAACAATCAGGGTTTCCTCGTCGTCGGCACTCGCCTGCTTGAGGATGCGGCCAAACGGGTCGCTGACAAAGGACGTGCCCCAGAAATTGAGCGCCCCTTCCTGGCCGACGCGGTTGACCGCGGCGACATACAGCCCGTTGGCGATCGCGTGGCTGCGTTGCATGATCTGCCAGGCTTCCCGCTGCGCCTGATGCTCTTCGGCCCCGTCGTCCGGATGGTCGCCAATAGCGGTTGGATAAAACAGGACCTGGGCGCCGCTCAGTGCGGTGAGCCGTGCGCCCTCGGGAAACCATTGGTCCCAGCAGATGAGCACTCCAATCCGCGCGTAGCGGGTGTGGAAGGTCCGAAAGCCGAGATCGCCGGGGGTAAAGTAGAACTTCTCGTAATAGAGCGGGTCATCCGGGATATGCATCTTGCGGTACTGACCGAGGAGCGACCCGTCGGCATCGATCACCACCGCGGTGTTATGAAAAATCCCCTCTGCTCTTTTCTCGAATACGGGTACGATCAGGACGACCTGATGGGCAGCGGCGAGTTGGCCCAGGCGCTCGGTGGTGGGTCCGGGGATGGGCTCGGCCAGGGCGAACTGCTCAACATCTTCGCTCTGGCAGAAATAGCGCGACCCGAACAATTCCTGGAGACAGATGATCTGCGCCCCCTGCCGGGCAGCCCCCTGGATAGCGGCAATAGCCCTGTCCAGGTTGGCGCTTGGCCGGTCGCTACACGCCATCTGCACCAGGCCGAGGATGACCTGCTGGGTGTGAGCGGAGGAAGGGGTCGCTGTCATGACGGGAGAAATTGTAAGGGATGGCGTTTCCGGGCTCAATGCCACCCTCACGGCTGAACTTTTGACACGAAATGTGAAAATTACTATATAAGTGGACGGGCTGGAGGACGGGCTGGAAATTAGAGACAGATTGCGATCCCGAACATTGGCCGAACTCATTGTTTTCACTATTTTTTCCGCAGTAGCTCCCCTTTGGGTGAAATTCTCCCGTCGAGTATCACTCGTCAGCTTCAGTTTACCTGTATCCGTCACAACTCAACTGTCATAGAACTCGTTGCCCCTCCTTTGCTGAGAGAGCAACAGTGTACCAGATATATGACTGACTAAGGTGGGTGTCTTTCATGACTCGTCTGACCAAGAGCGAACCCAAGGAAGCCAGACAGCTTTCCCTGACACCGGCGTGGGGAGCCGAGGTGACGGTTGTGGACAGCCGAGCCTTGTCTGCCCAAACGGTGCTGGAAGAGACGATCGCCCTGTACGGTATTCGGAACTGGGGCAGTGAGTACTTCCGGGTGAATGACAACGGAGAAGTCGTGTGTGCCTTCCCCACGTCGCAGCCCGCTCACACCCCACTGAAAGCCTTGGTTACCCAACTCGGAGACCAGGGCATTGCTACGCCGGTTGTGCTGCGTTTCCCCCAGATTATCCAGCATCAGCTGAACATCCTGGCCGGAGCCTTTGAGTCTGCCATCAAGGAATTCGGCTACCGCAAGGACTACATCCCGGCCTATCCCATCAAGGTCAATCAGAAAAAAGAGGTGGTGCGGGATGTCCTCCGCTTTGGAGACCCGTACCAGGTCGGTCTTGAGGTCGGCAGCAAGGCCGAGCTGGCCGTTGCATTGGCGCTGACCCATAACCGGCACTCGCCCATTATCTGCAATGGGGTGAAGGACGTAGGCTATATCAAACTGGCTCTGATCGGCACGCAGATCGGCAAGCGCGTCTTTATCGTAGTGGAGAGCATCTTTGAGCTGCACGCTCTGCTGGCGTGGAGCCAACGCTTCGGCGTCCGCCCGCGTATTGGCCTCCGCCTCAAATTGTCGGCCCGTGGGAGCGGGAAGTGGGAGAAATCGAGCGGTGATTTGTCCAAGTTCGGGTTCACCACAACAGACCTCCTCAAATGTATTCGTTCCCTCCGAGAAGCCGACATGCTCGACTGTCTGAGCCTGCTGCACTTTCACATCGGCTCACAGGTCACGGAGATCAGACGGGTGAAGTACGCGGTCAAGGAAGCGGCCCGCACCTACGCCAAGCTGCGCCAGTTCTGTCCGCAGCTTACCTGTCTCGATGTGGGTGGCGGGCTGGGCATTGATTATGACGGCTCCCGCACGGCTTCGGAGTCGAGCGTCAATTATTCTGTCCAGGAGTATGCCAACGACATTATTTACTCGATCAAAGAGGTGTGTGAGAGCGAGGGAGTTGAAGAGCCCACCGTGCTGACGGAAACCGGACGGATGATCGCCGCGCCGCACGCCATGCTGGTCTTCAATAGCGTCGATGAAATCGGGCTCTCGAACGGCCCGGTGCGGGTCGATGACTATGAGAGCCGGCCGGAAGTCATCCAGGAGATGTATGATATCTATACCGGGACGAACGCCAAGAACTACCGTGAGTATTATCACGACATCCTGGAGCAGCGCGAAGAAATGTTTTCGCTCTTCAATCTTGGCTATCTCTCCCTGGAGGACCGCGGGCTGGGTCAGGAACTCTTCTGGGGCACGTGCGAACGGGCGCTCAAATTTGCCAAGGCGGTCAAGCATATGCCCGAGGAGTTTGAAGACCTGGAACAGCGCCTGGCGCATAAATTCATTTGTAATTTTTCCGTCTTTCAGTCCATTCCAGATTCCTGGGCGCTCGAACAGCTCTTTCCCATCATGCCGATTCACCGGCTGAACGAGATTCCCGAGCGGAAGGGCTATTTGGCGGACCTCACCTGCGACTCGGACGGCAAGGTCGATAATTTTATAGACCTGCGGGACATCAAGGAGTATCTGGAACTCCACGCCCTGAACGGGGAGCCGTATTATCTGGGGGTGTTTTTTACGGGCGCGTATCAGGATGTCATGGGCGACTACCACAATCTCTTTGGCCACGTCCACGATGTCTCGGTCGTGATTGATGAAAACGGTACGGCGCAGATCGCCGAGATCATTCCGGGCCATACGGTAGAAGACGTTCTCCATATTTTTCGCTACGAACGAGAAGAACTCCTCGCCGCATTCCGCACCCGCATACGCGAAGGCGCTGAGCAAACGGGCGTCCCTGCCGAAGCGGAGGAAGACCTGCTCAGAGAATACGAAGCCGTCCTGGGCAGCTATACGTATCTGACACCCGAGGAAGAGGGGGGGTAGGGATTAGGGGTTGGGGATTGGGGCCCCAATCCCCAACCCCTAGTACCCAATCCCTAAATACGATGTCCCGCATTCTCGACGGTAACGACCCGCGGACCATTCTGCACGCGGCCGAACGGCTCGGGGCCGGAGAGATCGTGGCCTTCCCCACGGAAACCGTCTACGGCCTGGGCGCGAACGCGCTGAACGAAAAGGCGGTGGCCAAAGTCTTTGCCGCCAAGAACCGGCCCGAGTTCGACCCGCTGATTGTCCATATTGGAGACAAAAGAGCCGCTGCAAAATATGCCACCGCCCTTGATCAACGTGCCCGGCAACTCATGGATACTTTCTGGCCGGGCGCGTTGACGCTTGTTCTGCCCAAACGGCCTGTCATTCCGGACCTGGTCACTGCCGGGCTGGGGACGGTCGCGCTGCGCATGCCGTCGCATCCGGTTGCCCTGGCCCTCCTGCGGACCGTCGATTTCCCGATTGCGGCTCCGAGTGCCAACCCGTTCGGGTACGTCAGCCCGACGACCGCGGCGCATGTGGGTGACTCACTTGGGGACCAGGTTGATCTGATCATTGATGGTGGTCCGTGCCCGGTCGGCGTTGAATCAACGGTCTGTGCGCTGACCGAGCAACAGGCCGTGCTGCTCCGGCCCGGAGGAGTAACGCTCGAACAGATCGAGTCGGTCATCGGCCCGGTCCGCCTGGGGGAGCCAGAGCAAACGGATAGGCGTTCACCCGGAACGCTGCTGTCGCATTATGCGCCGCGCGTCCCTGTTCTCCTACTGAGACCTGGGGACGCCTTGCCTCAGCCCGAGGCTGGAGAACGGCTCGGGCTGCTCAGTCTTACCCCTCGATCAGATGCTCGCGGCTATACAGTAACGGAAGCGCTGTCAGAGGACGGGAATCTGCTCGATGCGGCGGCCCACCTGTTTGCCGCGCTCCGGCGGCTGGACACTTCCGGACTGGATCGAGTCATCATCGAATCCGTTCCTGAGACCGGTATGGGTCGGGCAATCATGGACCGCTTGCGCCGGGCAGCGGCGCGCGACTGAGAATCTGCTAGTAGAGGAGGAGGGGCATACGTTCTCCCCCCTTCCGTCTTCTATAAACAGATCAAGTTGGAGTTTATAACGCGTCAATAATGGTGTTAAAGGTCGCGCTGGGCCGCATGGCTTGGCTGGTCTTTTCCGGGTCGGGCACGTAATAGCCGCCGATATCGACCGGCTCGCCTTGGGCGGCCAGCAGTTCTGCGGTAATCGTGGCTTCCTGCTCTTCGAGCTGTTTTGCCACCCCGGCAAAGCGGGCCTGTATGGCTGTATCTTTGGTCTGGGCGGCCAGGGCCTGAGCCCAGTATAGGGCCAGATAGAAGGTGCTGCCCCGATTGTCGATTTCGTTCACCTTACGGGATGGAGAGCGCGAGTTCTCCAGGTAGGTGCTGATGGCCTGATCCAGCGTCTCCGCAAACAGCGCAGCTTTTTCATTCTTGGTGTTTGCCGCGATCAGCTCAAGCGAGGGTACCAGGGCACAGTATTCGCCAAGCGAATCCCATCTGAGGTGCCCTTCTTGCACGAACTGCTGCACATGCTTGGGAGCAGAGCCCCCCGCGCCGGTCTCAAACAGGCCGCCGCCTTTCATCAGCGGCACGATCGACAGCATCCGGGCGCTGGTGCCCAGCTCAAGAATCGGGAACAGGTCGGTCAGATAGTCACGCAGGACGTTGCCCGTCACCGCAATCGTGTTTTCTCCTCTCCGGATCCGTTCCAGGGAAAGGCGCATGGCCTCCTGCGGTTTCATCACGCGCAGGTCCAGACCCGTGGTGTCGTGCTCCGGCAGATAGGCATTGAGCTTCTTGAGGATTTGCGTATCGTGCCCGCGGTTCTCGTCCAGCCAGAAAATCGCCGGTGACCCGGAGGCCTTTGCGCGTGACACCGCCAGGCGGACCCAGTCGCGGATCGGGGCATCCTTGGTCTGGCTCATTCTGAAGATATCGCCGACTTCGACAGACTGCTCAAGCAGAGTGGTCCCGGCCGCATCCACAACGCGTATGGTGCCGTCAGCCGGGGCTTCAAAGGTCTTGTCGTGCGAGCCGTACTCTTCGGCTTTCTGGGCCATCAACCCGACGTTGGAGACGTTGCCCATGGTTGCCGGGTCGAACTGCCCGTGCTGCTTGGCGTTTTCCAGAATTTCCTTATACATGGTCGCGTAGCAGCGGTCCGGCACCATGGCGATAGTGTCTTGGAGTTCGTCGTTCTTATTCCACATCCTGCCGCCGTCACGCACCACGTTCGGCATGGAGGCGTCGATGATGATGTCATTCGGCACGTGCAAATTGGTGATGCCGCGGCGGGCGTTGACCATTGCCAGCGCCGGTCGCTTTTCATACACCGCGGCAATATCGGCTTCGATCTCAGCTTTTTTCTCGGCCGGCAGGCGGTCGAGCTTGGCCAGCACATCGGCCAGGCCGTAGTTGACGTTCGCCCCGATTTCTTTAAGCGCCTCGGCGTGCTTATCGAGCGCGTCCTGGAAATAGACGGACACACAGTGGCCGAACATGATGGGGTCGGAGACTTTCATCATGGTCGATTTGAGGTGCAAGGACAGCAACACCCCGTCGTTCTTGGCCGCGTCCATCTGCTCGGCATAGAAGGCGCGCAGGGACTTAACGTTCATGACCGAGGCATCAATAACTTCGCCCTCAAGCAGGGCCAGACCGTCTTTCAGCACGGTCACGCTGCCGTCTCCGGCAACAAATTCGATCCGTGCCTGGGTTGCGGCCTCCAGGGTGGTCGATTTTTCGCTCTCGTAGAAATCCCTGCCCTGCATATGGGCCACCCGGGCCTTGGAGCCGCTCTCCGGCCACTGCTGCATCATCTTGTGGGGATTCTTCTGAAAGAATTTTTTGACCGAAGCGGCCGCCCTACGGTCGGAGTTGCCTTCCCGCAGCACCGGATTGACGGCCGAGCCAAGGACCACGGCAAAACGGGCCTGGAGCGCCCGCTCCGCGTCGTTTTGGGGCTCTTCCGGATAATCGGGGATATCGTAGCCTTTGGCCTGCAACTCTTTGATCGCGTCTTTGAGTTGGGGAATGGTCGCGCTGATATTGGGCAGCTTGACGATATTCGCCTGGGATGTTTGCGTCATCTCTCCGAGTTGGCTCAGACAGTCGGGAATTTTTTGCTCCTCAGTCAGCTTGTCGGGAAAGTTGGCGATGATTCTGCCAGCCAGGGAAATATCGCTGGTTTCCACCTCAATACCCGACCCTTTGGTATACGCCTGGATGATAGGGAGGAGCGCGAAGGTTGCTAATGCCGGGGCTTCATCAATCTGGGTCCACGTAATTTTTGCCAGGGTCATATTCTCTCCTTACCTCTCATGGTGTGCCGATTTCTTGCGCGCGGGATTATACCAAATCCCAGCTCAATCGGAAGGGCGGTGGAACGGACAGCCGCTCGCAGCCACGTTGCAAAGCGTGGGGGAAGAGAGTAGACAGTGGGTTCAGCCAGCGGAAGCAGGCCGATATGCGACGAATACCTCTCCTGTGCATCCTTGTCTGTATCCTGAGCGCCTTCTCAGCGTGCCGTGACGCGGTTGAGGAAGTTCCGCTGAGTACCAATCTGATTGCGCTGACGGATAAATTTTTTGATGTGGAAGCCCTCTCGGCCGAGAAAGCCGTGGTCGTCGGCTATGCAGGGAAAATCCTCCTCACCACCGATGGCGGCCAAAGCTGGCAGGCCAAGGACAGCGGGACCAATGCCGCCCTGTACAGCATTGCGTTTCCTGACGACCGGCATGGCTGGATCAGTGGACAGGACGGCGTCATGCTGCACTCCACGGACGGGGGCGAGACCTGGCAGCCGCAGGACAGCCAACTGAGCGATCCGATATTCGGGATTTCTTTTATCGATACCCGCCACGGCTGGGCCGCGGCCGACCGGGCAACCTACCTGAAAACCACAAACGGCGGAGAGTCCTGGGAGTCGGGCTATATCCAGCCCTCGCTCGAAGGAGTCGGAGCGGATGCCACCCTGGCCCTGGTGGACCCCATCTTCTACGATGTGCAGTTTCTGGATGAAAATACGGGCTGGATCGTGGGCGAGTTTGGCAAGATTTACCATACCACGGACGGCGGGCAGAACTGGGGAGAGCAGCAGAACAGCCTGCTCGGACAGGCCGGATTCAGCGATGCCTTGAACCTCCCTACGTTCTTCGGGATCTCCTTTTCCGATGCGAACACTGGGGTAGTTGTCGGACTTGAGGGGAAGGTTGCGACAACCGCCAATGCCGGCCAGCACTGGACCTTTATCGGGCAAGCCGATGGAGCCCTGTTCGATACGGAACCGTTATACGCGCCGCATTTAATAGGCGCTGGCGACGGTGGCTGGATCGTGGGCGGAGCTGGTCGGGTCCTGCGCCTTCAGAGTGGAGAATGGCAACCGACGAGTGTTGGTATGCCCATCGCAACCTGGCTGCGGGCGGTTGATTTCTACGATGCTGACCATGGCTGGATTGTGGGGGGATATGGAGCCATCTTACGCACGACGGACGGCGGCCAGAGTTGGCTGCGCGTTTTTGGCTAAGGTGTACACTGGGGAGTAAAAAAGACTATGACCGACGCGGCGTTTGATATTGCGGGAAAAGTCACTGTTGTCACCGGCGGCGGCACCGGAATCGGGGCGGAAATCGCGGCTGAGTTCTGCCGCCGTGGTGCTCCGGTGATGATTACCAGCCGGACGATGGACCACCTGGGCCCGGTTGCGGAAGGGATCAAAAAGGATGGCGGCGAAGTTGACGCTATCGTGTGCGATGTGCGCAAAAACGATCAGGTCGAGGCGGTGATCGAGAAAACCGTCCAGAACTGGGGTCGGGTCGATATTTTGATCAATAACGCCGGGGCGAGCTTTGTGGCCAACGCCCACGAGATCTCGGCGAATGGGTTCGGCGCCATTGTGGCTATCAATCTGAACGGCACCTTTCTCTTTTCCAAGGCCGCGGCCCTGGTGATGATGGAAAAGAAGACCGGCGGCAGTATCATTAATATTTCGTCGGACGCCGGGGTGTTTGGTTCGGCCACGATGTCGCACTATGGGGCGGCAAAGGCGGGGATCATCAATTTGACCCGCTCCCTGGCCATTGAGTGGGCCGACTATGGCATTCGCGTGAACTGCATCTCGCCCGGTCCGATCGAAACCCCGGGGGTCAAGGAAGTCCTGTGGCCAACCAAGGAACTGCAAGACAAAGCCACCGGCTCAACCGCCCTGAATCGCTTTGGGACGGGTCTCGAAGTGGCCTGGCCGTGCGTGTTCCTGGCCTCAAAGGCGGGGGGATATGTGAACGGCGTCAACCTCCAGGTTGACGGCTGCATGACCCGCGCGGGCATCCCGGAGAGCCGGCTCAATTAAGCCGCGTCACACGAGAAAACGGAGCGCTGAATACTATGGTCGGCATTGTTTCGTATGGATCGTATATCCCTTCCTATCGTCTCCCGCGCGATGTGATCGCCAAAGAGTGGGACACCCCGTCCTTAGGCGGAGAGCGGGCCCTGGCCAGTTTTGATGAGGACAGCCTGACCCTGGCCATGAATGCGAGTATAGACGCCTTGGGCGAGCGCAACCCGAAAGAGGTCGCCGGGATCTTCTTCGCCTCAACGACCTCGCCCTACCGGGAGAAGCAGGCCGCGGCCACCGTTGCCACTGTCCTGGATACGGCGAAAGAGCTGCGGACCATGGATTTTACGGATTCGCTGCGCGCCGGCACCTCGGCGCTCTTAACCGCCTTGGATTTAGCCAAGGCAGGCGAACTCTTCCTGGTGTGTGCCGGCGACGCGCGCATGGGGGAGCCGGACACTATACAAGAACAGAACTACGGCGATGCCGGCGGGGCCCTGGTCATTGGCTCGGAAAACGTCATCGCCGAGCTGGTGGGCACCCATACGGTCAGCCAGGAATTTATCGGGACCTGGCGAACCGAAGAGCAGGACTACCTCAAGTCGTTTCCCGGCGGATTTGAGAACAAGTTCGGCTATAACCGTTTTATTGCGGAAACCGTTCGGGGTCTGCTGCAAAAATGCAATCTCGAAGCCAAGGATATTACCAACGCGGCGATTGCCGCCCCCACCCAGAGAGCCCTGCAGAGCGCCCTGCGCAGCCTGGGATTCGATATGAAGAGCCAGGTGCAGGAAACATTTTGGAATACGGTTGGAGACGCCGGGACCGCCCAACCGCTGGTCCTGCTGGCCGCGGTGCTTGAACGGGCCAAGCCGGGCGATCTGATCCTGGTTGCCGGCTATGGGGATGGGGGTGATGCGGCGCTGTTTCGGGTCACGGACGGGATTGCCGGTTTTCAGGTGGCCCGGAGCGTGTACTCGCAGATTGAGGTCAAGCGGACGCTGCAATCCTACGGCAAATACGCCCGTTTTCGGAAGCTGATTCGGAAGGATTACACGACGGAAGACGAATCCACGCCAGTCGTGCTGCTGCGTGACCAGAAGCAGATTCTGCCCCTGTACGGCGGCAAATGCCCGGCGTGCGGCGTCATTCAGTTTCCCATTCATCGCATCTGTACGGAATGTGGCTATCGCGACGGGCTGGAAGAGATCAAGCTAGCGCGGCGGGGGAGGCTCTTTACCTTTACGAACGACTATTTGACCGAGACGCCAGACCCGCCAACAACACACGCCGTGGTTGATCTTGAGGGCGGCGGGCGCGTCTTTGTCCAGCTGACGGATTGTGAGGCGGATCGGGTTGAAATTGGCATGCCGCTCGAGTTGACATTTCGCAAATATCATGAAGGCTATGGGATCAAGAATTATTTCTGGAAGGCACGACCGGCAGAATAGGCGAACATCGGCAAGACACAACATCCTCGAAGGGAGGCAGTATGAATATTCGGGACAAGGTCGCGGTGATTGGGGCTGGATGCAGCAAGTTTGGTGAAAACTACGACAAGAGCGCCGAAGATATGATTGTCGAGGCCGCGCTCGACGCGTATACGGACGCGCGCATCGATCCGAGTCAGATTCAAGCCGCCTGGGTCGGGACGCTCAGCTCAGCCAGCGCCGGTAACGCCCTGGCCGACCCGCTCAAGCTCTTCAATATCCCGATTACCCGCGTGGAAAACTACTGCGCCTCGGGTATGGATGCGTTTCGGAATGCGTGCATGGCAGTTGCCTCCGGCATGTACGATGTGGTCCTGGCGCTGGGTTTTGAGAAGCTGCGTGACTCCGGTCAGCGCGGTCTGGGAACGTTTGGCGACCATCCTGTTGTGGGCTATGGCACGACGGCCCCGTCGCTGTTTGCCATGGCGGCCAACCGCTACTTTGAAACGTATGGCATTGATAAGACCGCCTTGGCCAAAGTCGCCATCAAAAATCATCACAACGGGACAATGAGCCCCAAGGCACATTTTCGGATGGAAGTCTCGGAAGACCAGGTCGTCAACGCGCCGCTGATCTGTAGCCCGCTCGGTCTGCTGGACTGCTGCCCGACCACGGACGGGGCCGCGGCGGTGATCATCTGCAAGGAAGAACTGGCCCGCTCGCTCCGGCCGGACCCGGTAAAAGTCAAAGGCATCGGCCTATCCGTCACCTCGGGTGAGCCGTATATGAAACCGAGCTTCGCCTACACCGGCTTCCCCGCCACGGCTCAGGCGGCCCAATCGGCCTACGAGCAAGCCGGGATGACGGCCAAGGATATTGACCTGGTTGAATGCCATGACTGCTTCACCATCACCGAGATTCTGAACTATGAAGACCTCGGCCTGTGCGAAAAAGGCGAGGGCTGGCGCTATGTGGCCGAGGGCCGGGCGAACATCGACGGCGGTGCGGTTCCCGTGAACCCCTCGGGTGGGCTGAAATCGTTCGGGCATCCCATTGGCGCGACCGGTATTCGCATGATCTACGAGGTGTCGCAGCACTTATGGGGTAAAGCCGGTGAGCGACAGGTCAAAGATGCGGAAGTGGGTTTGGCCCATAACCTGGGTGGTCCGGGTTCGGTTGGCTGCGTGACCGTTCTGGCCAATAGCTAAAGCAAATAGTAACGGGTGATAGCGAGGACTGGGAGATACTCAGTCCTCGTTCTTTTTTGTGGGGGTGTCATGGATTTCGGTTTTAGTGAAGAGCAGGATCTCCTGCGTCAATCGGCCGCCGACTTTTTACGCAACGAGTGCCCCATGTCCTATGTCCGCCAAATGATGGAGGATGAGCGGGGCTATGCGGACGAGGTCTGGAACAAGATGGCCGAGCTGGGCTGGATGGGGCTGATTGTGCCGGAAGCATACGGCGGGGCCGGGCTGTCCATGGTCGATCTGGTCGTGGTGCTGGAAGAGATGGGTAAGGTCGTTCTGCCCGGTCCCTTCTTTTCGACCGTGGCGCTGGGCGGTCTGTGTGTACAGGCCGCCGGAAGCGACGAACAGAAAAAGGCCCTGCTGCCCGGTATGGCGTCCGGGCAGACCACGCTGACCCTGGCCTGCCTCGAAGAAAACGCCCGCTGGGACGAGGCCGGCATCAACCTCAGCGCAGAGCAGAACGGCGGCGGGTATGTGTTGAACGGGGTGAAATTATTTGTGCCGGACGCCCATGTAGCCGATCACATCATCTGTGCCGCGCGCACGTCCGAAGGGGTGGCGCTGTTTCTGCTCGACCGTCAACAGGCCGGCCTTGGAACCCGTCTGCTCAAGACCATGGATCAGACGCGGAAGCTGTGTGAAGTGACCCTGGACAATGTGCACGTCGGTGCCGACGCACTGCTGGGAGCGCCCGGGCAGGGCTGGGATATTTTGTCTCGTGTCATCAATCAGAGCAAAGTGGCCCTGAGCGCCGAAATGTGTGGGGGCGCGCAACAGGTGCTGGACATGAGTGTGGAATACGCCAAGGTGCGCGAGCAGTTTGGCCGCCCGATCGGGTCGTTTCAGGCCATCCAGCATAAATGCGCCGATATGCTGGTACAGGTCGAGGGAGCCAAGTCGGCCACGTATTACGCGGCCTGGGCCGTCTCAAATGAGACGCCCGATGCCGCGCTGGCCGCCGCGATGGCCAAGGCGTATTGCAGCGATGCCTACCGTCAGGTGACGAGCGAAGGCATACAGGTTCACGGCGGTATCGGTTTTACCTGGGAGCACGACATGCATATTTACTTCAAGCGCGCCAAGGGCTCGGAGGTGACCTTTGGTGACGCGACCTGGAATCGTGAACTCGTGGCCCAGCATACGCTGGATTAGGGGCACTGCCAGCTAGGCCGGTACGGTATTCACGGCAACGCTGCGGGCTGCCCGAATCAGGGCTTTGTCCAGCGTTGCTAAGGGAAGCCCATGTCGCATAGCCAGTTCCAGATAAGAGGCATCGGAGGTTGTGAGAGATGTGGCACGGGCGAGGTTCAATATCTCTCTGAATGCTCGGCTGTCGGTCTCGGCATCGGTGGTAATGGGAAGGTTGCGAACAAGCTCCAGGGCGGTCGTGAGCTGTGCGGCTGTTATCCTGCCGTGTCGTTCCGCCTGCACCAGAACGTTACCGAGCTCCAGGCGCCAGAGATGAGGGACGACTGCGTTCCTGTCATCATCCCGTAGCTCCTTGAGTAGTTGATCTGTGTTGGGGCCGGCTTCATCTTGAAACAACCACGCCAGTGCGACAGAGCAGTCCAGTACAAACGTGCTCATCGGCGCCCCGTATCGCGGAGAGCTTTCCAGTCCAGACCGTCCAGCTTCATGCCTTTGCGAAACTCAAACACGGTGTCAATGGTAGCGGCGACCTGTGTCCGGTCGGACCGTTGAGCCGGCACCAGCCGCGCAATCGGCTCGCCCCGTTTGGTGATGAGTACTTCTTGCCCTTGGCTGACTTTTTCGAGCAGGGCGGACAAATGAGTTTTTGCCTCAAAGGTGCCAACTTCAATCATGGCTGCCCTCAATCAATCTAGTTTAGTGAACTAGTATAGGGGGTGGCGGTAAGGTGTCCATGGCAGCGGCCCATCTATGCTACGCCGAGAACTGGAGCTTGACACCACAAGAACTTTCTCGGTCCTTGGCAAAACCCGGGGACCTATCTTGGAATCCGTCAGTTGAATACCTCTCTCCTGGTTGCCAACGGCATTCACCGCTCACGCGGCAAGAACATTGATATCCCGGCACTCGATCAGGCGCTGGTCCGCCGTGACAAGGGTTAGATCGAATGTCTTTGCAGTGGCGGCGATGAGACGGTCCGCGGGGTCGCGATGCGGAAGGTTGATGGACGCGCTCACCAGCACCACATCCATCGTGAGGGGAATTTCTGAGACCGGACTTTCGGACATTGCCTTGCGCAACCATCTCGGCCCGTCCGGTTCCAGGACGAGCCGACCCCGCTCGGCCAGCAGCAGCGTCTCCCACAAGCTGATGGACGCAAGGCGTAGCGCCGTTCCGCGCGCGGTGAGGGTGCGACGCACTGTGGTTGAGAGCCTGTCCGGTTCGAGTAGACTCCAGAGCCAGATATGCGTATCAAGAAGGAACGACATTTACGGGGTTGTCTTCCCAGGAATATCGACCAAGACCTCCCAGTCGCCCGGCGCGGCGGCAGGCTCGACCAGGTCGCCGATGATGGCGCCCCGTCTCCGCATGGCGCCTAACCAGGCGTCGGAGGGAGCCTTTGTCGGAGGGATGATCTCGGCGACCGGCTTGCCGAAACGGGTTATCAGGACCGGCTGTCCCGTTCTGCCAACACGGTCAAGGACAGCCAAGCATGTGGCCTTGAATTTCGAAATTTGAATTTCTTCCATAATCGAATCGTACCATGGTATCAGACCATGGTCCATTCCTTCGGTCATCAGCATCATGAGGACTGGCTGAACACATGACCGGATTTGCCGAATCCACCGTCGAGGACGCCGCCTCCAGAAAAAGATGCCGGCATGAATGGTCTCCTAGCCCTCAGTACAATCTGTGACGTGATACACCTCATAGTCATGGCCATCTGGTTTCGCATACTGAAAGGGGTTTTTTGCGTAGACCTTGACTGCCGGGCTTTCAAACGCGGCCTGCCAGGCCGCCTTGCTTTCCCACTGGGCGTAATTGACGATCCTGGTGCCATCTGTGCTTTTGTGCAGCGTGGCAGACAGAAATCCGGGCTGATGCTTCACGACGGATTCAACAAACTCCACAATCGCATCGATTTGTTCTTGTTGGTGTGCCGGCTCTATCTCAAAATGGACGATCATCGTATAGACGTTGGCGTCTTTTGTAAGAGTAATCACTGGCGTGTCTCCATCAGACGAGTTTCAGAGGGACGATACCGCCCGGCAGGTGAGCAAAGATTGTTCTTTACTCCAGGGCTAAAGGCTTTAATTCCGGCATCGGGTGAATCTGCATGTTAAAGGATCGGGCGTACCGCACATAAAACATGCAGGGAGCCTCCTGACATATTAACGCATGAGGAGTGCTGCCAGGCAGACTGATGAAGCTCTGGCCGCTGAGGTCAACTGACGTTCCATCGGCAGCGACATAGGTAAAGTCTCCAGTTATCCAGAGATATACCTCCGCACTGGTGTGACTGTGGTTGGGAAAGGTATAATTCGCGGGCAGCCGGACCACAACTTCCAACGGTCCCCCTTCGAATCTCCCCCGCAGGACGGCAATCTCTGCCCCAGGTGGCACGCCTTCATGTTCCAGAGAAGCCCACTCCAGTTTATTCAAGTCAATGATGGTTTGGTCAAACCCGAAGGAGAGGGGGTGAGTGTTCGTGGCTTTCCCTTCTTGCGCTTGTCCCCATGTCCCGGTCACGACAATGATAAGAATTGCGATGAATAGCTTCACGATATTCTCCTTCGTGTTGATGAGGTGATTACGGTGGTGCTTACTCGGAGAGTAGGTATTCGTTGCGGTGCGCAAAGATCCATGATGCGCTCGATATCGAGTGAGACATAGGCACTGCATCCTCACTTAGGCCAGTACCCATACTACGCCGAGAACTGAAGCTTGACACCGCACGCGGCGGCTACTTTGGCGAGCGTGTCCAGTCGCGGATGACGTCGACCGGACAGGGCGCGAGACAACGCCACCCGGTCCAGCTTGGCCTGCCGCGCCAGCGCGGACACGCCGCCTTGCGCCGCGGCGACGTTGCGCAGAGCTTTCATGAGCAAGCGCGGGTCCTCCCCCATCTCCTCAATCGCCGCGTTCAGATACGCCGCGACGTCTTCCGGTGTCTTGAGATAATCACTCGCCTGATGAGCTTTGACGGGCATATCGTCTCTCCTGTTTGTACGCCTGCCAGCAGGATCGCACGGTGGCAATAGCGCGAGCTTGGCGTGCCTTCGTCCCCCCGCCCAACAGAACCACCAGCGTATTCCCCTCACGGCCATAATACAGCCGGTAGCCCGGACCGAAGGCGATTCGTAGTTCAGAGACCCCTCCGCCGACGCTTTTGTGATCTCCAAAGTTCCCCAACTCCATACGGTCGATACGGGTTTGGATACGGGCGCGGACCTGTGGCGATTGGGTCCGAAACCACGTATCAAAGTAATCGGTGCCGTCTTCGGAAACGTAGTGGACGACCCGAACCATAAGAGAAATGTAGCCTGATGGCTACAGTCTGGCAAGCCTACATATGCTGTCTTGACCTCACACATGATGGATCAGCGTACGAAGTGGGGGAACTGCTCCCCCTACGGAAGCCTCTCCTTCAATAGGCCCTTATCCTTGCGCCGAGTTTTATTGCCGCGACCCGCAGCATCAACTTGGGAACAGGAGTTGCAGGTAAACCATTCCGGTCAGGCTTAAAACGAAAAAGAGCAGCATGCCGCCCAGGAGCGCCAGCGGCCGGAGCGGCTTGCGCGAGGGAAACCAGCGACGGCCGGCCAGGAGCAACCACAGGCTGAAGACCCACACGATGCACAGCACCAGGCCGATGATGTGAGACAAAAGCGGCATGGGGTTGGCAGCATATACCGACAGCGAACGTGACGGCAACGAACCCGAAGCCGAAAAAGCGTCGAAGCGATTCGGCAGAGGGGCGCTTTCGAGCGCTCGGATCTCGGTGCGATTACGTTGCATTGCCGTGCGTTTCACTATACATTCCCCCCAGGTAGGTGTCGCGTGCAAATCCTCGTTGAAAATATCGGTTCGTCCCCAACCGCGGTGCAGTTTGATGAGGATGCTCAGACGCTGAACCGATTCCTGAGCCGTCGTCCGGGACGTGATGGAAGCGAGTATCGATTGACGGGTCCACTGCGGGTTGCTCTGCATTATATGCGTTCCGGCGAAGACCTCTTGTTTGACGGCACGCTCAGCGCTGACCTGGCCGGGCAGTGCGCCCGTTGCCTCGAAGAGTTTCCGCTGGCATTGAGTCGTCCCTTCTCCTGGGTGCTCCTACCGGCCGATCCGCAGGGTGCGCTTGGTCGTGAAACCGAACTGAACCAGGAAGACTTGGCCGCCAGTTTTTATAGTGGAGATCGGGTTGATGTGTCGCTCCTGGTTCGAGAGCAGTTTTTCTTATCGCTCCCGAGTTCCCCGCTGTGTCAGGAAACGTGTAAAGGGCTGTGTGAACAGTGCGGGGTAAATCGCAACAGCGAAGAGTGTTCCTGCCCGCCCAGATGGACAGACCTGCGTCTCGCCGCCCTGGCGACCCTCCGCCTGCCCAAAAGAGTAAACGTGTCCTCCAATAGACGTGAGATGCTGGACACGTTCACTCTTTCGCAGCGGGCCTCGTCTCAGAAGACGGAAAAAGCCCACTCCTAGCGTACACATTGATATAAGGAAGAGAAAGTTATGGCTGTACCAAAGCGCAAAACGTCAAAGTCAAAACGCAACCAACGTCGTTCTCACCACGCGCTTGTCGCCCCGCAGTGGTCGACCTGCTCCCAGTGCGGGGACCCGGTTCTACCACACCGTATTTGTGGCACCTGCGGCTATTACCGCGGGCGACAAGTGATTGCGATCGAAGAAGAAGAGTAGCTTCCCATGCGCTGCGCTGAGGAAGATTTCTTTCTGACCCAAGGAAGAACGGCGGTGAGCAGCCCACCATGCATATCGCGCTAGATGCCATGGGGGGCGATCTCGCTCCCCAGGCCGCTGTTGCCGGGGCCGTCCAGGCCGCCCAGGAGTACGGGGTCTCACTATTCCTCGTTGGGGATCAGGAAAAGATTCGACAAGAGCTCCGCCGGAACGGACAGCGAGAGTCCTCTCAGCTCGTTATCCAGCACGCGAGCGAAGTCATTGAGATGGGAGATTCTCCTGTCGTGGCCCTCCGTCGTAAGCGTGACTCATCCCTGCGGGTCGCCTTTACGCATGTCAAGGACGGAAGGGCGGGTGCTGTCGTGAGCGCCGGGAATTCGGGTGCTGTCCTCGGTCTGGCGGTCACCATGCTCGGCTGCCTGCCTGATGTGGATCGCCCGGCTATCGTCACGTCCGTTCCTGCCCTCACCGGGCGTACCTGCCTGGTTGACGCCGGGGCCAATGTCGAGTGTAAACCCATGCACTTGGTGCAGTTCGCCATTATGGGCGAAGTCTACGCCCGGGTCGTGCGGGGCATTCAGAGTCCTCGTGTTGGAGTCCTGAGTAATGGTGAGGAAGACTCAAAAGGGACCGAAACAACGCGGGCCGCCCATGCCGTCCTCTCCAGGCTGCCACTGAACTACATCGGTTATATTGAAGGCCGGGAGCTCAACAGCAGCGGGGTCGACGTCGCGGTCACCGACGGATTTACCGGGAATATCGCGCTCAAGACGATGGAAGGATTTTATGACTTCACGCAAGGTCAACTCCGTTCCCTCTTCTCGTCAAGCTGGCGCGGGAAGCTCGCCTTTCTGCTGCTCAAGCGTTCGTTTGCCGATTTGCGGGCCAGTATTGATTACGACGAAGTCGGAGGCGCTCCACTCCTGGGAACGGACGGCGTCACCATTATTGCGCACGGATCGTCCTCACCCAAGGCGATCAAGAACGCCATCCGGGTTGCCCACGAATCGCTCCAGCGCGGAGTGAACCAGCGTATCACTGAGAGTTTGCAGCACATGTCAGGCATAGAAGCGCTGACTGCCGGGGACGGACGCGGGCGCAGAATCTGGTCACAACTCCGTCAGAAATTTCGCTCTACCAAGGACGCTGGAGCAGGGGACGGAACACACGCTGCGCCTGGCAAGAGCGGCTCAATCAACCAGCTCGATAACCGCGACGAAACGGAGCCGCCGGAGCCTACCGAATGAGCCGTCCGCTGGCCTTTCTTTTCCCTGGGCAAGGGTCTCAGACTGTCGGCATGGGACGCGCCTTGGTGGAGCGGTTTCCCGTGGCGGCCGAGGTGTTTGCCGAGGCTGATGCCGCACTGGGGTTCTCGTTATCCACGCTGTGTTTTGAGGGGCCGGAAGAAGACCTCACCCTGACCCACAACACGCAGCCCGCCATTGTCACAACCAGCGTTGCCGCCTGGCGTGTGCTGGCCCAGGAGAGAGACCTGCAACCGGTCTGTGTTGCCGGTCATAGTTTAGGCGAATATTCGGCCCTGGTCGTGGCTGGCGCGCTGGACTTCGCCGATACGGTACGGATCGTGCGAGAACGCGGCCGCCTGATGCAGGAGGCCGTCCCGCCCGGAGTGGGCGCGATGGCGGCCCTGTTTGGTCTGTCTGAGCAGGTTGTCGCAGAGGTGTGTGCGGAAGCGGCACAGGGTGAAGTTGTCTCTCCGGCGAATCTGAATGGTGGCGATCAGGTGGTCATCGCCGGTCATGCCGGGGCAGTCCAAAGAGCCGTGGCCGGTGCCAAGGAAGGTGGGGCAAAGCGGGCGGTCGAACTTGCGGTGAGTGCGCCTTTTCACTGTGCCCTCATGGCCCCGGCTGCGGATGGGCTGGCACGCGTCCTCGAACCGAGCACCGTCCGTCCTCTGAGCGTTGGAGTGATTGCCAATGCCACGGCCGAAGTCAACCGGGATTCGGAGCAGGTCAAAGACCTGCTGGTCCGACAAGTCACGGCGCCCGTCCGGTGGGAAGAAAGCATGCAGCGGGTGCGCGACCTCGGCTGTGAGGGGGCGGTTGAGCTGGGCGCGGGGCGCGTCCTCAGCGGCTTGTTCAAACGCATTGATCGGAAGTTCCCGTGCGTTTCCGTCAGCGATCCCGATAGCTTGGCCACCAGCCTGGAGTGGTTGCGATCATGAGCGTGGACGCACGCGGCGGTTTGGACGGACTCGTCGCCCTGGTGACCGGCGCCTCACGTGGGATTGGCCGTGCGGTCGCGGAACGTCTGGCTCAAGACGGTGCGACGGTGGTGATCAACTACGTCAGGAATCAGGCTGCGGCTGAGGATGTCCGCGCCGGTATTGAGGCCCGGAACGGACGGGCTGAGGTCTGTCAATTCGACATTGCAGACGGCGCTGCCGTCACAACAGCAACACGAGATATTCTTGAGCGGCAAGGAAAGATCGACATTCTGGTCAACAATGCCGGCATGTCGATTGATACGCTCCTGGTCCGGCTCAAGGAAGACGAGTGGGAAGCGGTCCTCAACACCAATCTGACCGGTGTCTTTCGCTGTACAAAGGCGGTCACCCGCTCCATGATGAAGCAGCGTTTTGGTCGGATTATTAATCTGACATCGGTGGTTGCCCAAACCGGGAATACCGGACAGGCGGCCTATTCAGCCGCAAAAGCCGGTATCATCGGCTTTACCAAGACGATGGCGAAAGAGCTTGCCTCCCGGTCGATCACGGTGAATGCCGTCGCCCCAGGATTTATTGAGACCGATATGACCAGGTCCTTGCCAGAAGAGGCGAAAACAGGATATCTGAGCCATATTCCCGCTGGCCGTTGGGGAACGGTTGAGGAAGTCGCCGACACAGTAGCATTCTTGGCAAACCCCCGAGCGGGCTATATCACTGGACAAATTATTAACGTCAATGGCGGCATGTATATGTAACTGGAGTTGGTTCGGCCAACTCTTCAGATACTGCCGAGCGAAAGGAGAGAGGAGGTCACGGCTATGGCAGAAGCTTCGACCGAGGCGCGCGTCAAGGAAATTATCTGTGAGCAATTGGGTGTGAGTGAGGACGAGGTCAGCCTGGATTCTTCGTTTATCGAAGATCTGGGCGCAGACTCGCTGGATATCGTCGAGCTCGTAATGGCTCTGGAAGAAGAGTATAATACCGAGATCTCTGACGAACAGGCGGAAAAGATTCGGACGGTCCGGAACGTTATCGACTATATCGAAAGCCAAAGCCCTCAGGGTCAGTTGGAGCGACCGGAGAGGCCCGCTCTGCCTGAGCCGCCGAAGCAGGAGGAGTAACCGCCCGCTGGCCGTACACAGGCTCAGGAGTGTCCAGACCGAAAGAATCGCAGTGGTCCCTCTGAAGCCCTGCGATTCTTCTGTATCTATGAGGAGAAAAGGAACGGTTCGACCGTGAGCATTGCCGTACGGGGGAGGGAAGGAGCACTGGTATGACGAGTCAGCTCGCCCAGCGCGACCCTGATGTCTATGCCGCCATTCAAGAGGAGACGCAACGCCAGGAGTACAACCTTGAGCTCATCGCCTCAGAGAATGTGGTCAGCGAGGCTGTGCTGGAGGCGCAGGGGTCCGTGCTCACGAATAAGTATGCGGAAGGCTATCCCCAGAAGCGCTACTACGGCGGCTGCGAGTATGTGGATGTGGTTGAACAGATCGCCATTGACCGCGCCAAGGCGTTATTCGGTGCCGAGCACGTCAATGTCCAGCCGCACTCCGGAGCCCAAGCCAATATGGCCGCCTATTTCTCTCAGCTCCAGCCCGGAGATACCATTCTGAGCATGAACTTATCGCACGGCGGGCATCTCACGCACGGCAGTCCGGTCAATTTTTCCGGAAAATTCTTTCAGGTCGTTCCCTATGGCGTCCGGGAGGACAATCAACGTATTGACTACGCCGAGATTGCCGCCCTGGCGCGTCAACATCGGCCGCAGATGATCGTGGCCGGACACAGTGCCTATCCACGCCAGATTGACACCGCGCCCTTTCGAGACATCGCGGACGAGGTCGGGGCGCTGTTGATGGTCGATATTGCCCACTTTGCCGGGTTGGTGGCTGCCGGGCTGCACCCCTCTCCCGTGCCGTATGCCGATCTTGTCACGACGACGACCCATAAGACGCTGCGCGGGCCACGCGGTGGAATGATTCTATGCCGTCAGGATCTGGCCAAAAGTGTGAACTCGTCGGTCTTTCCCGGTAACCAGGGCGGGCCGCTGATGCATGTGATTGCGGCCAAGGCCGTGGCGCTGAAGGAAGCGGCAACACCGGAGTTTCGAGCCTACCAGCAGCAGATTATCGCCAATGCGCAAGCCCTGGCCGCCAGTCTCGTCCGACGCGGGTTCCGCCTGGTCTCGGGCGGCACGGAGAACCATCTGATGCTGCTCGACCTGCGCGAGACCGAACTGACCGGCAAAGTGGCCCAGGAAACCTTGGATCAGGCTCGGATTACGGTCAATAAAAACGCGATCCCGTTTGATACGCGCTCTCCCTTTGTGACCAGCGGGGTTCGTATTGGCACACCAGCAGTGACGAGTCGGGGTATGAAAGAAGCCGAGATGGATCACATTGCCGACCTCATTGCTCGCGCTCTGCAGCGAGTTGGCGACGCGCGGGGACTGACCGCCATTGGTGAAGAGGTCCGTGGGCTGTGCCAGCAGTTCCCCGTCTATGCCCACCGGGTTGCGCGGACTGCCTAAGCTGAAACGGAGAACACGAATTGTCAGGTGATGGCGTGAGCCCTGCTCCCCCCCGCAGCGTATGAAGTGTCCTTTTTGTTCCCACCTGGAAAGTCGCGTCATTGATTCGCGTTTAAGTCGGGAGGGTGACGTCACCCGCCGGCGGCGAGAGTGCGAGGAGTGCGAGCGGCGCTTCACGACCTATGAGCGGGTTGAAGAAATTCTCCCTCTGGTCGTCAAGAAGGACGGGCGACGGGAGACCTATGATCGGCTCAAAATGATCACCGGCCTCAAAAAGGCGTGTGAAAAACGTCCGATCAGCATTGAGACCATAGAAGAGATTGCGGATCACATCGAGCGGACGCTCCAGGGGCGGGGCGAGAAAGAAATCCCGGGCGCGATGATTGGCGAAGAAGTCATGCGCCATTTGTACGACCTGGACAAGGTGGCCTATGTCCGCTTTTCTTCCGTGTACCGCTCTTTTCAAGATATTGACGAGTTCATGTCGGAGCTCAGGGACCTCATTCGGGAACGCAGCGCGGACGACGACAAACGGGCCCGGCGCGCAAAGTCGGAAAAGACGAAATCATGAACACTGATGAAGTGTTTATGCAGCGCGCGGTGGATTTAGCCCTGCGGGCGCAGGGGCGGACGAGTCCGAATCCCGTGGTGGGAGCCGTTATTGTCCGCGACGGTCGTGTCCTTGGCGAGGGCTATCATCGACAGGCGGGACGGCCGCACGCCGAGATCGAAGCGCTGCGCAAAGCGACCCGCCCGGTCCGTGGGGCCACCGTCTACGTCAACCTGGAACCGTGCTCGCATTACGGCAGAACGCCCCCCTGTGCCCAAGCTCTGATCGAGGCCGGTGTTGCCCGGGTGGTGATAGGCATGACCGATCCCAACCCGCAGGTCAGAGGGCGTGGGATTCGGCGTCTGCGCCGTGCCGGCATTGCGGTCACGACCGGCGTGCTCAAAGAGCGCTGCCAACGGACCAATGAGGACTTTGCGGTTGCGATCCAGACCGGATTGCCCTTTGTCACCTTGAAATTGGCCGCTTCTCTTGATGGCCGCATCGCCGCGGCGAGCGGCGACGCCCGCTGGATCAGTGGAACGGCATCACGCCGCAAAGTCCACGAGCTGCGCAACCAGGTGGACGCGATCCTGGTCGGCGCGGAAACGGTCCTGGCCGACGATCCCCAACTGACGTGCCGCATCCGTGGAGGGCGAGACCCCCTGCGCGTTATTCTTGACGGACGGCTCAGGATCAGCCCCCAGGCGCACGTGTGCCACCTCTCTTCCAAAGCCGCCACCGTGATTGCCACAACACGCCGCGCCGCCCAACTCCGTGGGGCGGCGTTCGAGCGGGCTGGTGTTGAAATCCTGGCCTTTCCCGGAAGGCGGGGGAAGATTCTGCTCCGTCCGGTGCTCGAAACCCTGGCGCAGCGCGGGGCAAAGCACGTACTGATCGAAGGGGGCGGACAGATTGCGGCGGCCGCCCTGCAAGAAGGGCTGGTGCATAAGCTCGTATTTTTTTACGGCGCCGTGCTGCTGGGCGGTGATGGACGGGCCATGCTCGCCCCGTTAGGAGTTGGACGGGTTGCCGAGGGAATAAAACTCCATACAATGCAGGTGGACCGCAGTGGGAACGATGTGGTGGTGTCAGGGTATATTCGGACGTAAGGAGGGGCTATGCCAATCGCGCTCTCACCAATAGAAGAAGCGCTCCAACAGCTCAGCCAAGGAAAAATGGTGATCCTGGTTGAAAACGACACTGGAGAAGGGGAAGCGGACCTGTGTCTGGCGGCTGATCTGACCACACCGGATGGCGTCAACTTCATGGCCACCCACGGTCGTGGCCTGGTGTGTCTGGCCCTGACCGAAGAGAAAATTCGCGAGCTCGGGATTCCCATGCTCGGGCATGGGCATGAAGGGAGCCGTCAACGGGTCTTTGGAGCCTCGATTGAAGCCCGCCGCGGCGTGACAACCGGGATATCGGCCTATGATCGCGCGGTGACGATCACAACGGCGGTCCGCGATGACGCCCGTCCGGCCGACCTGGTGATGCCGGGTCATATTTTTCCGCTCTTTGCGCACCGGGGCGGGGTGTTGGCGCGACGCGGCTTATCTGAAGCCGGCATTGATCTGGCCCGACTGGCTGATCTCAAGCCGGCGGCAACCCTGTGTACGATTCTCCGCGACGATGGTGATATTGCCCAGGGCCAGGAAATTGAAGCCTTTGCGCAAGAGCACGCCCTACCGATTGTGAGCATAGCCAGCCTGACCACCTATCGCCTCCGGACGGAATCCGTCATTCACCGGGTAGGTGAGGGAGAAATCACGAGTCCGTTTGGGGGGCAGTTTTTAGCCATTGTCTACCGCACCGAAGTCGATAGCCACGAACATATTGCCCTGGTCAAAGGGCGGATTACGACTCGGGAACCCGTCACGGTCCGCGTCCATTCGCAGTGTCTCACCGGCGATGTGTTTGGTTCGGAACGGTGTGACTGCGGAGACCAGCTCACGCATGCCATGGAGTGCATTGCAGAGGAAGGCCGCGGGGTCGTGATCTATCTGCAGCAAGAGGGGCGGGGGATCGGACTGGCCAATAAGATCCGGGCCTACGCCCTCCAGGATAAAGGCATGGACACGGTTGAGGCCAACCTCCACCTTGGCTTTGAGGACGATCTCCGGGATTATGGCATTGGCGCCCAGATTCTCCGCGACCTGCGCGTCTCGCAGGTGCGTTTGCTGACGAATAATCCGCAGAAAATAAGCGGGCTCGAAGAATACGGGGTGAACGTGGTTGAACGCCAGCCCATTGAGACGCCCCCCCACAAAGGAAATATTCACTATCTCCAGGTCAAGAAGGAAAAACTGGGGCATTTGTTCTCTGAGCTCAAACCCTTGCTCTAAGGCTGTGATCACTGCGTGAAGAGGGGAAGCTATGGCCCGAGTCATTACTGGCAAGCTGGATGCGACGGGGATGCGGTTCGGCGTCGTCGTGTCGCAGTTCAATAGTCTGATCACCGAGCGCTTACAGGCGGGTGCCATTGACGCCTTCTGCCGGCATGGGGCGCGGGACGAAGACATTGATGTGGTGTTGGTTCCGGGGGCGTTTGACATCCCCCTGTTTGCGAAGCGGATGGCAACCAGCGGCCGCTACGAGGCGGTGGTCTGTGTTGGGGCGGTCATCAAGGGTGAGACGCCGCACTTCGATTATATTGCGGCGGCCATGACGCAGGGCATTAAAGAAATTATGCTCTCCTCCGGCGTGCCCGTGACATTTGGGGTGCTGACCACGGACTCCGTTGAGCAGGCGCTTGACCGGGCCGGAGCAAAACTTGGGAATAAGGGCTGGGAAGCGGCCCTGTCCGCTATTGAGATGGTCAACGCCCTCGGGGCGTTACAGGAAATCGAGTAAGTGTCATATGGCAGCCCGTGGAACTCGACGCCAGGAGCGTGAATATGCCCTCCAAGTCCTCTACCAGATTGATATCAGCGGGGTGGCTCCACAGCAGGCGCTGGCGCTTTTTGAGCAGTGCTTTACCCAGGCGACCGAGGTCCGGGGATTTACCGCGGATTTGGTGAACGGGACGTGGCGCGAGCGGCGTCAGCTTGACAGCATGATCGCCGCGGCCGCCGAGCACTGGCGAATCGGTCGCTTGCCCAAGGTGGATTTGAATCTGCTCCGCCTCGGGGCGTATGAATTGGCAGCCTACCCCGACTTATCCGCGGGGGTGACGATTAACGAAGCAATTGAAATTGCTCGCCGCTACTGTAGTGACGACGCGCCGACCTTTGTCAACGGCGTGCTGGATCGGATCGCGCGCGTTGTCGGGAAGAAAGTACAGCCTCATGAGTCTCTCGAATAAGCAGCCCAACGGAGCCACGGCGGAAGCGCCTCCGAGCGGTAAAGTACGCTACCAGCCAAGTGTCATCGAGCCGAAATGGCAGCGCTATTGGCATGAACAGAAAACCTTCCGCGCCGAGATCGACCGTCGGAAGCAAAAATACTACATCCTGGATATGTTCCCGTATCCGAGTGCCGCCGGACTGCACGTCGGGCATCCCGAGGGCTATACCGCAACCGATATCCTGGCCCGTTATAAGCGCATGCGGGGATTGAACGTCCTGCATCCCATGGGCTGGGACGCGTTCGGACTGCCCGCGGAGCAATATGCGATTGAGACGGGTACGCACCCCCGTGAGACAACGGCTGACAATATCACGACTTTTCGGCGTCAAATCCAATCCTTGGGCTTTTCCTACGATTGGGACCGGGAGATTTCGACCTGTGATCCCGACTACTATCGCTGGACGCAATGGATTTTCCTCAAACTGTACGAGCGCGGTCTGGCCTATATAGCAGAGGTGCCGGTCAATTGGTGCCCGGCCCTGGGTACGGTCCTGGCCAACGAAGAGGTCATTGACGGCAAGAGTGAGCGCGGCGGACATGAAGTTATCCGCAAGCCCATGCGGCAGTGGATGCTCCGGATTACGGCCTATGCGGAACGGCTGCTCGCCGGACTCGACGACCTCGATTGGCCGGAAAATGTCAAGGAAATGCAGCGCAACTGGATCGGGCGGAGTGAGGGCGCCCGCATTCGTTTCCAACTGTGTCGCGGCGATGGGTCTCCGTTTGCGGAAGCAGACGCCTTTTTCGATGTGTTCACTACGCGCCCGGATACGCTGTTTGGCGCGACCTATTGTGTTCTGGCCCCGGAACATCCCTTGGTTGAGCGCATCACCACCCCGGACAATCGGGCCGCGGTCGAGGCGTATAGAGAAGAGGCACTGCGCAAGTCCGACTTGGCCCGCACGGAACTGCTGAAAGAAAAGACCGGGGTCAACACCGGCGGCTATGCCCTGAATCCCGTCAATGGCGAGCCGATTCCGATTTGGGTCGCCGACTATGTCCTGTTCACCTATGGAACCGGGGCGATTATGGCCGTGCCGGGCGGAGACGAGCGAGACTGGGAGTTTGCCCGCCAGTTCGACATCCCGATTGTCGAAGTGGTCCAGGGTGGGGATATGGAAACCGGAGCCTATATCGGAGACGGGCCCCATGTGAACTCAGACTTTTTAGACGGCCTCGATGTGGCCCAGGCCAAGAAAAAGATGCAGACCTGGCTGGAGGAAAACGGCCACGGCGAAGGCACGGTGAACTATAAGCTCCGGGACTGGCTGTTCAGCCGCCAGCGCTATTGGGGCGAGCCGTTTCCTGTTCTCCACGTAGACGGACAGCCCCAGCCGGTCGCGCCGCAGGATTTGCCCGTGCTCCTGCCCGAAGTCGAGAGTTTCCGCCCAACCGGAACGGGCGAGCCGCCGCTGGCCGCCGCGCAGGACTGGGTGGAGACGACCGAACCGGCCTCGGGTCAGCCGGCGTTGCGGGAAACCAATACCATGCCCCAGTGGGCTGGGAGCTGTTGGTATTTTCTGCGCTTCCTGGACCCGCAGAATACGGACAAGCCGTGGGGTGAGGAGGCCGAACAGTACTGGATGCCGGTAGATTTATACGTCGGGGGCGTGGAGCACGCCGTGCTGCACTTATTGTATGCCCGCTTCTGGCACCACGTCCTGCATGACTGCGGCCTCGTGTCCACGCCCGAACCCTTTCAGCGTTTGGTTAATCAAGGCATGATTCTGGGATTCAGTTACCGCTATTACCAGGACGAGCAGGGACAGCGTTATGCGGTTCAGGACGTTGAGAAGATCACTCGGGACGGTAGCGAGGAAGCCGAGTACGCACTCAGGGCAGAGCCGACAACACAGCTCAGTGTGGCATACGTTCCGGTAGACCGGGTGGTATGGCGCGACGAAAAGCCCTATCACCCGGATGATACGGACCTGGAACTGGAGCCCCAAACCGACAAAATGTCGAAATCACGGGGCAATGTGATAAATCCCGATGCCGTAATCGCGGAGTATGGGGCCGATGCGTTGCGCTGCTATGAGATGTTTATGGGACCGCTGGAGCAGGTCAAACCCTGGAATACGCGCTCGGTTGCCGGCGTGTATCGCTTCCTGCATCGGGCCTGGTCGCTGATGGTGGCCGACTCCGGCGACCTGCGCCCGGCTATTGCCGACGTGGAACCCCAGCCCGACGCTGCGCTCACCCGCCTCTTTCATAAAACGGTCAAAAAAGTCACGGAAGACATCGAAGGCATGCGCTTCCACACCGCTTTGAGCGCCCTGATGATGTTTGTGAACGACGCGCAAAAGGCCCCGCGCCTGCCGCGGGTGCTGGCCGAGGGATTTGTGCTTTTGCTCGCTCCCTTTGCGCCCCATCTGGGCGAAGAATTGTGGCAGCGTCTGGGGCACGCGGAGACGCTGACGTACGAAACCTGGCCGTTGTACGACCCGGAGCTCGTTCAGGATGAGACCGTTACGGTCGCGGTCCAGGTCAACGGAAAATTCCGGGCGACCATTGAGCTGGCCGTTGACGCGGATAAGGAAACGGTCCTGGACGCGGCGAGGAAGCAGGACAAGGTGGCCACGTATTTAGCGGGCAAGACCATCCGGCGCGAAATCGTCGTACCGGGGCGACTGGTGAACTTCGTTGTTGCCTAGTGTATCGCTGAAAACTCCCCGGCTCAGGTCTTTCATGAAGAAAGCGTATGCCATTTTGATCGCCGTATGTGCCTGCCTGTGGAGCGCGTGCGGCTATCAGTTCGCGGGGACCGCCCCCTTACCGCAGGGAATCCAGAGTGTGAGCTTTGCTGAATTTTCCAATCGTACGCTTGAGACCGGTATGGAAAAGGAACTCCAGTGGGCCATGGAGCGAGAGTTTCGGACCCGTCGGAATATCCGCGTCACCGACACGGGCGAAGGGGTGATTTCCGCCCAACTCCAGATGCTGGAACTGCGACCGTTCTCCTTTGACCGCCGCGCTCAGGTTCTTGAGTATGAAATGGTGCTGGCCCTCGATGTCCAGCTCATCGACCGAGGAAGCGGGAAGGTCCTGTGGCGGGCAGACAATCTGCGGGTGACGGAATATTACAGCGCCATTCCCCAGGTCCTGGTGACAACCTCGCCGGAATTCCTGCAGGGAACGCTCGACCCTGGAGACCTGCCCGGCCTCACGGATGTGCAGTTCTCAGAAACCCAACGCCGCCTTGCCGTTGGGCGTCTCTTTACTGCGGCGGCGCGTGAGGTCTCTTTTCGTCTGGGCGACAATTTCTAACTGCTTTTACTCTCCCCCTGATTGGTGGAGTTGCCGTTCCGTATCCACGGATAAGGATTCCACCTCCGGATAGCCCTCATCCCCTCCCCGGAGGGGTGATGCACATGACATTCCCCGGCGGCCCCCGCCCCCCTGCGCCGTTGCGGCAGGGGGCCAGGAGTGCGGGCTTCCAGCCCGCAAGCGGCCAAGATGGCCGCTCTCCCAGGAAGGGGGAGGGCGAGCGGCCCCGGGAGGCTCACGACACAGTAGGCATCACACGTATCGGGAGGGGTGGACGCAGGCCGGGGTGGGGTTCCCAGGTACGACCAGGCCGCAAAACCCACCCCGCCGCTCGCGCAGTTTCCTCCGTGGTGTAGCGCGGTGCTCTCCAGAGTTCCGTAGGGTGCATCCCATGCACCACCTTTCCCCGGTGCGCAGGGCGCCCCCGACTTATCGGGAAACGCGCGGAGGCCGGTGGACGCTACACTAATGTGAATTTTGCTCTAGCGCGTCACCCCTCCAAGGAGGGGATTCTCCGCTACCCTGAAACACGGAAACAAAGCGAGGCCACGGTTTTGTCACCATGCGAGACATGCTAGAGCAAATTGCGATTCTGTGTAGCCGCCCGTCATTCCTGTGAAAACAGGAATCCAGGTCTCCCGCCCTCCCGACCGCTGGATGCCGGATCACGTCCGGCATGACGAAGGCTACAACGTATCGTAAACCGCTCTAGAGTGTACATAACCATGAGCATAAAGGATGCAGCAATGGCCGACAGATATTCGATTGCCGAGGCTCGTCGCAACCTGCCGACCCTGGTGCGTACAGCGGAGAGCGGCACCGCCGTAGAGCTGACTCGTCACGGGGAACCGGTGGCTGTGCTCATCGGACGGAAAGCCTTCGAGCGCCTTGCCGCGGGCCGGCGCCGCTTCACCGAAGCGTACGAGGCTTTTGAGAGAGATACCGACCTGCCGACCCTCGCGCTGAATCCCGACGAAGTGTTCGGGACTGTGCGGGACGCGGTACCGGGACGCGACGTTGAGTTGTGAGCCGTGGAATACCTGCTGGATACCAATATCGTCTCGGAGCCGCTGCGGGTGCAAAACTGGGCCTGAGTGGTATGCGGGATGCACCACAGCCTCGCCACCGCGCGCCTCTTTACCGCAGCGGCGCGTGAGGTCTCGTTTTGTCTGGGCGATAATTTCCAGGGGAAACAGAAAAGGGCCCGTGACCCCTTGCCGATAGGGTCAGGCGGAGGCGGCGGTTTGGTGTTTGTGGACCAGTTTTGAGAGCTGGCCGATATACCGGTCTGCCGCGTGTTTGGGAATAATCCGTTTCTGACCCGCCCGGTGAAGTGCACTGACCGCCGTCCGCAGAGAACTCTCGACTACCGCGCTCTCTCCACCCTCGACGGCTTCTGTGACTCTCTTCATAAGGGTTTTTACCCGCGATTTGGCTGCGTGGTTGCGGGCTCGCCGAACCTCGCTCTGACGATGACGTTTTTTTTCTCCTGATGCCACGTACAATACTCCTCTCTGAGGCACTGTTCCTACCATGAGTGGGGAGACTGATCAATGTCGCGCAAGAGCGGGCGGTTGAAGAGGCCGGCTGGGCAACAGAGTGGAGCCAGGGCTGCCGGGTCGGGTGTCCGCGGCGCACGACACGACTCCGGAGAAAACACCCAGGTGGTGCGGGCCGTTGGACAGATCGGCGGGCTGACGCTGTTGAGCCGTATTTCCGGCTTGGGTCGGGATATGGTGATTGGCTCTGTCTTTGGAGCGGGTCTGGCCGCTGACGCGTTCTTTGTGGCGTTCCGCATTCCCAACCTGCTCCGGCGTCTCGTCGGTGAGGGGGCAACCGACGCCGCCTTTGTCCCGGTGCTGACCAGATATCTGAGCCGGCGATCCCGCGCGACGAGTCGCATGATTCGCGCATTCTTCGGAACCGGGCTTGGCCTGCTGCTCGTTTTGACCGGCCTGGGGATATGCCTTGCCGACCCCCTTACCCGCCTCTTCGCGCCCGGCTTTACGAGCGACAAATTGCTGCTCACCATTGATTTGACCCGCGTCATGTTTGTCTACCTCTTCTGCGTTGGCGCAGCCGCGTTAGCCATGGGGGTCTTGCATGCGCTCCGACACTTTACGGCGCCGGCCTTTGCGCCGGTGCTGTTTAACGCCGCGGTGATTGTGAGCGTGTTCGGTCTGTCTGCCCAGGTGGCCGAGCCCGTGATGAGTCTGGCCTACGGGGTCGTGCTGGGCGGAGTCTGCCAACTCCTGTGGCAGTTGCCCGCCCTCGTCCGCCACGGAGTGTCCTTGCGTCTGAGCTGGCAGCCATGCCATCCGGCCTTACGACGCATGGGTCTGCTCCTCTTACCGCTCGTCTTTGGGACCGGTATTTTTCAACTCAATCAAATCATCAGCACCCTGCTGGCCTCGCTGCTCGCGGACGGAAGCGTCGCCTGCCTGTGGTACGCCAGCCGTTTGTTCGAGTTTCCCGTTGGAATTTTTGTTGTTGCCCTGAGTACCGCGGTCCTGCCCAGCCTGGCGACGCACGCCCAGCAGCATGACTGGACCGGCATGCGGGACAGTCTGGGGTTCGCCCTGCGGCTGGTCAATGTCGTCACGCTGCCCGCGGCGGTTGGGCTGGCCGTTCTGGCAACGCCTGTCACGACGGTCCTGTTTTTCCGAGGCGCCTTTTCCGCCCAGGACGTTGTGGTCACGGCGACCGCCCTCCAGGCGCTGGCCCTGGGCCTCTGGGCGGTTGCGGCGACCCGCCAGGTCACGGCCTGTTTGTACGCCCTCGGGGATACCCGGACGCCAGTCTGGGGTGGCGTGGTCGCCCTCATGATAAAAATAGGGGCCAGCCTTGTCCTCATGGGCCGTATCAGTCTCCCTAGCGAGGCGAACTGGCTGGCGCAGGGTGTCGCCGCCGTGAGCGGCATGGTCTCGATGCAGAATTGGGGGGTTGTTGGCCTTGCCGCCGCAACCTCGCTCGCGGCCATGGCCAATCTGGTATTTCAGGCCGTTCGCCTGTCACGACGTCTTTCAGCCTTTCCGTGGCAAAAATGGGCCGTCTCTCTGCTGTGGAGCGGCCTCGCCTCGGTCGGGATGCTGGTCGTACTGTGGTGGTGTGTGGGACAGATTGACTGGCTTGCCCCGGGCGGTTCCCGGCTCAGCCGGCTGGGGAGTCTCGGCGGGGCTGTCCTGATCGGTGTGTGTAGCTTTGTTGTCCTGGTCTGGCCGGGTGGGAAAGATGAACTGCGAGCCTTACTGGGCATCCTACCCCACCGTCTGCTTGGCCTCCTGCCACAATTCCTCCAGCCGCGGCAGTGAGGTGTGATGGATGTCCTCCCGGTTGCGCGCGAGTTGCTCCTCGATATAACGAAAGCGTCTGCTAAAACGGCTGCTGGCCTTACGCAGGGCAGACTCGGCGTCCAGGTCAAGATGCCGGGCCAGGCTGGTCAAGGCAAACAACAGGTCGCCGAGTTCATGTTCCTGTTGCTCCGTGTGCCGTGTTGCCAGTACCGCTGCCAATTCCTGGTACTCTTCCGTGACCTTTTCAAAGACCGCCGCAGCCGACGGCCAGTCAAAACCGACGCGGGTGGCCTTTTCGCCCAAGCGCTGGGCCTGGATCAAGGCCGGTGCGCCTTTGGGAACACCGGCCAGAACGGATTGATCCGCAGCCCCTCTTTCCCTCTTTTTTGCCCTTTTCTCCTGCGCTTTGATCTTGGCCCAATTCTGACTGACCTCTGCGGCGCTCCCGACTTTCAGGTCGCTAAAGACATGCGGATGGCGGCGGGTCATTTTATCGACAATGGCCTGGGCCACATCGTCAATCGTAAATTCCCCGGCTTCGGCCATAAGCTGGGCGTGGAACACGATCTGAAGGAGGAGGTCCCCCAATTCCTCTTTCAGCTCAGCCCAGTCCTCCGCCTCAAGGGCGTCCAGCACCTCATAGGTCTCTTCGACGAGGTAGGGTTTGAGCGTCTGCGGCGTCTGCTCCTGATCCCACGGGCAGCCGTTCGGACTGCGCAACGTCGCCATAATGCTGACGAGCCGGTCAAACGCGGGGTGGGGATCGTGTGCCATGGCAGACGGGATGAAGAGGGCGCGTGTCCAGCCTTTCAGGCTGTGGAAGGACACGTACCCTCTTTAGAGGAAACGCGGGCCGGGGGCAAGGACAGCCGTGCTGTCCTGATTAGGACACAGTCATGACTTACGCCCGCTCGGAATAGGCTTAGTCTGACCTTGAAAAACATCTGTTGGATTTGTGCCATACAGTTCAGACTCTGCTAGCGGTGGAGTAATTTCAGCAAGTAGAAGCTGAGCAGGCTTATCTACTCCAGCACGTAGTTGTACGGGTATTTTTCCAAAATTCGCCATCTCTAATGTGATGTGAGCATTGAACCCAGGATCAATCTTGGGAGCAGTTACATGGACTGTAACGCCGATTCTTGCATAGCTGCTTCTCCCTTCAACGAGCCCCATTAACGAGTTTGGCATATAGACACGTTCTAGTGTTTGCGCAAGGACAAAATGATTGGGCTCTAGCACAAAGGTGTCCGCCTCTTCGTTTTCCCAGAGGTCCTCTGAATCCCAGAGTGAAGGGTCCATCTGTATCGAAGGAAGATAACCAGGCTTCTCCCTGAAAGTGGTAAAGTACCGCCCAGGAAGCAGATCAATTGACACCTGCGCTACCCTATCCTCTGGAATTTCCGGGTCAAAGCGTAGGTGTTGGTTCTTAAGATGTTCGAGGATTTTAGGGCGAGAGAGGAACAACTGGTTGTACCTTAGCAGTTGACGCCTGCACTTGACGAGTGTCAAAAGCGTGCCCCTGCACGATGGCAGTTACATCGTTTTCTGTGATTGCAATAATACGAGCGAGAACGGAGGTTGACCCTGTTTCTATTGCTTCCTTTAGTGCACGAGTATCAACAAATCCAACCCACTGACCTTCTGGAAGTTCAATACGAACAAGGCGTTCATTTGAAAAAGGCCCCGGCTTTACTTCGCAGGGGAGCCACACCCTACCACCCACTTGCAAAGGCATACATTCTTCCCTTCTTCAAAAATATAACTGACTGTGTTGAGAGGACTAATTCCCGCTGCCAGCAACATACCGCCACCGCTTCTTCGGTGGACCTACCATGCACGCTTTCGCAATGTTTTCGGGCGAGTCCGGGATCAACTCAGTCATGGGCCGGGCAGCCACCTACATGAGACGTAAGGATGCGCTCGCGGCCAGTTTTCTTTTGGGTTGCCATCAACCCCCTCCTTTCCAGGATGACACGACAAAATGTCGCCTCATGTAGAATATATCTATCTGTGTATTCTCTGGTGTCAACTACGGCAGTGTAAAAGATTCTGGGAGCCAAGAGCCGGAAAAATAGGGAATGTAGACGCACGGATGCGCGTACCCTGGAGTGGATAAGATCGTATATAATTCTCATCGAGGAGCGATCGTTGAGCGCAAGACTCTCATGTGCCGGACATTGTTCGTAGGGTGGGTTAGGGCGCCGCAAATAAAGAAGGGCTCCAGGTCGTGGCGGGGCATATCTATGAGGCGCTCACGGAGTGAAATAGGACAGGCTTGCTGAACTTAGGACACATTGCGTTAGATTAGGACAGCACCGGACCGCGTCTCTCACGCCAGCACTTTCTGCGTTGTGCGAAAATGCAGCTTGGCGACCTGGCCCAGGCCGTCCGGGCCGTACTGCTCCACAACCGCTTTGCCCGCGGCGATGACCTGCGGGCTGGCGCCTTTGGGCAGGGGGATGGCAAAGCGGCTGCCCAAATCCTGCAAGCGGCGTAAGAATTCCGCCCGGGCGACCAGCGAGGCGGCCGCGACCTCTATCTCCTGTTCGGCGCGCGGCTTTTGAATGAGTTCGACGGTCCGGCCTCTCTGCATCAGGGCATTATTGAGCAAGCGCGCGTTCCCAAACTGGTCGGCAATCACCCGCTCACACCGGACGGTCTCCAAGAGATTTTCTATGGCGCGGGCATGTCCCCAGGCGAGCAGGGTGTTAAGATTCTTGAGCGAGGCGTACAGGCTGTTGTAGCGCTCAGGGCCGATGGCTACGAGCGTGGTCGGACACAACGTGCGGATGTGGGCGGCCAGGGTATGGGCGCGTTTGTCCGAGCACGTTTTGCTATCCCGCACGCCCAAGTCGCGCAACTGAGATTCCTGGTCCGGCGTCACATAGACCCCGGCGATGACCAGCGGGCCGAAATAATCGCCCTTGCCGGATTCATCGATCCCAATTGTGCCAGTGCGAGGAGAGGCGGTCGTCATACGGCGGGAGACCGGAAGGCGGTTTGCGGACGATGGTGCTCGTCACGAATGAGGACTCTGTTGTCCTGGACCACGACCCGGCCTTCGGCAAAGAGCCTGATGGCGGCGGGGTAGATGCGATGTTCCTGGGCCAGAATCCGCGCGCTCAAACTGTCCTCCGTATCGTCCGGATAGACGGGGACGGCGGCCTGCATAATAATCGGGCCGTGATCCATTTCCTCGTCAACCAGATGGACGGTTGCGCCGCTCATCCGCACGCCGCGTTCCAGGGCCTGACGCTGGGCGTGCAAACCGGGGAAGGCCGGCAGGAGGGCCGGGTGGATATTCAGAATCCGCTGCGGGAAAGCCTGAATAAAACGAGCCGAGAGCAGACGCATAAAGCCGGCCAGAATGACCAGCTCAACCTCGTGGTCTCGCAGGAGAGTGACCAAGTGACGGTCAAACTCTTCCCGGGAAGCAAAGCCGGTGTGAGACAGCACTGCGGTTGAGAGGCCGTGGCGCTGGGCCCGCACCAGGCCATAGGCATCGTTCCGGTTACTCACCACAATACGGATCCGGGCCGGCAGGTCTCTGCGCTCAATGGCATCGACAATAGCCTGGAGGTTGGTACCGCCCCCGGAGATGAGAACGCCAAGAGAGAGAGATGTCGTCATACGCTCTTAGGGATCGACCACTCGGGCGAGAGTAAAAACATCAACACTGCGCGCCCCATTCTGGTACAGGGTTCGGGCACACTCTTCAACCGTCGCGCCCGATGTATACACGTCGTCCACAAGGAGGAGGCGCTTTCCCTTTGCCAGGGCGGGGGTATTCACCCGAAAGGCTCCCCGGACATTGGCACGACGGTCTTCTCCGCTCAGCTGCGTCTGGGGCTGGGTCGGCCGGGTGCGACTGAGCAGCCAGGGATCAACCGGGGTCTTGATCCGTAGCCCAATCCTCCGGGCAAGGATGAGCGATTGATTGAATCCACGCCAGCGCAGTCGGGTCAGGTGCAGGGGAACAGGAATAACGCGGTCATAGTCTTCCAGCGGTCCTGCGTCCTGACCTTGGGTACGGGAAAAGTGGCGCACCATGAGTTCGGCGAGTCCCTTTCCGGCTCTCATATTGCGCCCATATTTGAACCGGAGGATGCTCTGACGGAGAGGCCGGGGCGAGCCGCTCGAGGTGCTATACGCAGCCCACGCCCGCGCGGAGCGAAAACTGGGCGGCTGTTGCACGCACTGGTGGCAGACATGGTCGGGCCCGACTCCGGAGGCAAAGGGGCGGCCGCAACGGGTGCAAAGCGGAGAGTGGACGATCTGAATCCAGCCCTGGCACTTCAGGCAGAACGCCCGGTCCGAAGGAAGACAGGTGGAGCAGTTGAGGCAGCGCCACGGATACAGCACGGTGAGTGCCGTTCGAGCCGCAGTACCGAGCCGATGAAGAAACGCTTGTCCCTGCTGCATGCCTGTATTTTCCCCTCTTCCTGGCGCTTGTTTTGTCTCTGAAAAAACGCTCAAGGCCTTGTTTTGGCAGGAGCGCTCGTATATTGGTAGCTGCACTGTAGCACAGACTTTTTTCGGTCCTGCCCAGGCGTCCGAGCAGAAGGCCGGTAGGCGGTACTCCTGACCCATAAGAGGAGGGCTGAGCACCCGGAGACAGGGTTGGACCAGTGGAGAGGACTTGGTAATGGCGAATACACAACGGGCAATCGCGCCGATGTTGCGCTTGCCCGCTGCTCCGGACGAAAAACCGTATCTGGTCGGTTATCGATGCCCCGCTTGTAACGCGACCTATATCGGCGGGAACCGAGTCGGATGCAGCAAGTGTACCTTTGTCGGAGATTTGCCCGAGGTCCGACTCAGCGATCACGGCACGCTCTATGTGTACTCCATTGTGCACCAGTCCGCGCCCGGCATTCCGGTCCCGTATGTATCCGCCATTGTTGACCTCCCGGAAGGGGTGAGCGTTCGGTGCAATCTCGTCGATATCGAGCCCGACCCGCAAAAGATTGAATTCGGTATGCCGGTGGACATGGTGACGCGGAAAGTGCGCGAACGCAAGGAAAAAAACGCACACGGAGACGAAGAGACAATCGATATTATTGCTTTCTTTTTCAGGCCAGGCAAAGATGAAGGAAGCTGATAACGGCAAAGGGGTGTAAGTTATGAGAGACGTATATGTGGTCGGTGTCGGCATGATTAAGTTTGGACGCTACCCTGACAAGGACGTGTCCCAGATGGGAGCGGAAGCGGGAGTCCGCGCCCTCAAAGACGCCGGGGCGTCCATCAAAGACGTCGAGATGCTGGTGTGTGGGAATTTGTTCCAGGCCAATGCCATGAATGCGCAGAAGATTCTGCAGCAAATTGGCCAAACCGGCATCCCTGCACTCAATGTTTCGAACGCGTGCGCAACCGGTTCGACCGCCTTTCGCGAGGCCTATGTCGGCGTCGCGTCCGGGATGTACGATATCACCATGGCCGTTGGCGTTGAGCAGATGGGAAAGATGGGCTTGCTCGGCGGCGGAGCCCGCAGCGGCGGAGAGAGCGTTGAGGGGGTATTGGGCAGTGGCCTGATGCCGGCCGTCTTTGGTCAGGCCGGTGTGGAACATATGCGCAAGCACGGAACGACGGCCGAGCATTTCGCCAAGATCTCGGTGAAGAACCATAAACATTCAGTTCACAATCCCTTGTCCCAGTACCAGATTGAGGTGTCGCTGGATGACGTGATGAACGCCCGTATGGTTGCCTATCCCAATACGCTCTATATGTGCTGTCCGACCGGAGACGGTGCGGCGGCGGCGATCCTGATGTCGGAAGACAAGATACAGCAGTTTACCAGTAAGCCGGTAAAAATCGCGACTTCCGTCCTGACCTCGGATCCCTATACCGATCGGGACCTGACCATGCCCGATGTCAATACCCTGACTCAGAATGCGGCAAAAGAAGCCTATGAAAAGGCCGGTATCGGGCCACAAGACCTGAGTTTGGTCGAACTCCACGATTGTTTTGCCACGGCAGAACTGCTGCATTACGAGAACCTGGGCCTGTGCGCTGAAGGGGAAGCCGGGCGGATGATTGACGAAGGGCGAACCGAACTGGGGGGCGATATTCCGGTCAACGTCAGTGGCGGCCTGCTCTCCAAGGGGCATCCGCTTGGGGCAACCGGAGTCGCGAATATCTATGAGCTCGTGACCCAGCTTCGAGGCCAGGGGGGAGCGCGCCAGGTTGAAGGAGCCAAGGCTGGCCTCGCCCATGTCATTGGCCTCGGGTCGGCCTGTACGATCCATATCCTGACCGTCTAACTGCTGAAGGATACGATTATTCTGTGGAGGGGTTGGTGCACGAGTGCCACCAACCCCTGTCGCGCTTGTGCGGAACGTCCTTGCCAGACAGAAGACGACCGTATGGGGGAGTTATGGACCTACCGATTGTAAGAAAGCTGAAAAAAGAGCTTGACGAATTATACCACGAACTCAATGTCCGTATTCCGAAAGATCTCCACGAGGCTGCTGCCCATGGCGACCTGAGTGAAAATGCCGAATATGATGCGGCGCGGGCGCGTCAAGACTATGTCCGAGCCCGGATCGCCCAACTGACTGAACGGATGCAGCAACTCTCGCTGTACGACCTGTCGAGTATTCCAAAAGGTTCGATTGCCTACGGCAGCCGAGTCACGCTCGAAGAGGTCGATTCGGGTGACGTGGTCGAGTATCAGATCGTTTTTCCCGAAGAAGTTGATCCTGCTATGGGGCAAATTTCGCTCCACTCTCCGATTGGCCAGGCCCTTTTGCACAAGGAACTCGACGACGAGGTGGAGATCGTCACTCCTCAAGGGAAGCAGTCCTATACGATTATCGAGCTGGCAACCCTGCACGACCTTGAAAACAGCGGAGAGGGAGAATGAGGCGGGCTGCGCCTCTTGCGTGATAGGCGAGGATCGTTTAGCCTAGAACGGGAAGCAGGGGAAAAGTGGGCGGGAGCCCACTTTTTTTTTCCATATGCAACCCTCAGTCCGAGAGATTATCCAGCAGGTTGAGACCCTGGCCGCCCCCCTGGCCGAGGATGAAGGCTTCGAGTTGTGGGGCGTCGACTTGTTGACCGAGAATGGCCGCTGGATATTACGGGTTTTGCTGGACAACACCAATGGGGTGACGCTTGATGATTGTACCCGAGTCCATAGACAACTGAGCGATGTGCTTGATGTACACGACCCGATTCCATGGCGCCATACACTTGAAGTGTCCTCTCCCGGTCTTCAGCGTCCGCTTTTTCGCCCCAGCCAGTGTCAACGCTATATGGGACAACCGATCCGCTTACAGACAAAAACAGCCCAGGACGGGAAGCGGGCTTTCATTGGTCCGATATGTGAAGTAGAAGAGAATGCTATTAGCGTGGTTGACCAAGAAAGAGGAAAAGTTCGGGTGAGCTGGGCAAATGTGGCACGGGCCCATGTTGATCTTCCTCTCCCCCTGCCTGGGAAGAGTCCCGAGAGGAAGAAACGGAAAAGCAGACGCCGCCAGACGAGGTAACCGCTATGCAGCCAGACTTGAATCGGGTGATCGAACAAGTCAGTAAAGAAAAAGGGATGGACCGGAGCGTTATTGTTGAAGCGCTCGAGAGCGCCATGCTGTCCGCGGCCCGCCGAACCTTTGGCCAGAAGCAGATCGAAGCGAAATTTAATGAGGACATCGGTGAGGTTGAACTCTTTGAAATGAAAACGGTGGTCGGGACCGTGACCGATGCGGAAACCGAAATAGAGGTGGCGGACGCGCAAGAAACGCTGGACCCTGAGGCCCAGATTGGCGACGAACTGCTCAGCAAGCTTCCCGCGGCGTCTTTTGGCCGCATTGCCGCCCAAGTGGCAAAACAGAGCGTCATTCAGAAGGTCCGCGAGGCCGAACGCGAGCTGATCTATAATGAATTCAAGAATCGGAAAGGCGAACTCTTTTCCGGGATCGTCCAGCGCGTTGAACGGCGAAACATCATTGTGAATTTGGGTCGTACTGACGCGGTCCTGCCCGAAAAGGAACAGATTCCTTGGGAGCGATACCGTCAGGGGGACCGGATACGGGCCTATATCCTTGATGTCGACCTCGCGCAAAAAGGCCCCCAGATCGTACTCTCTCGAACGCACCCCGGGTTCTTGATCAAACTGTTCGAGCAAGAGGCACCGGAGGTGTACGAAGGCATTGTGGAAATCAAGGGTGCCGCCCGAGAACCGGGCACCCGCGCAAAGATTGGGGTGCACTCAACCGACCCTGATGTCGACCCTGTGGGAGCTTGTGTTGGGATGAAGGGGACGCGCGTCCAATCCGTTGTCCAAGAACTCCGGGGAGAACGGATAGATATTGTTCCCTGGACACCTGACCCGGCTGAATACGTCTGTCGCGCCATTCTGCCGGCCAAGGTTGCCAAGATTATTCTGGATGAAGATGAAAACACCATGGAAGTGATCGTCCCGGACGATCAGCTCTCTCTGGCTATTGGAAAGAAGGGCCAAAATGTCCGGTTGGCTTCCCGTCTGACGAACTGGAAGCTGGACGTCCGGTCCGAGTCGGAAGTCGAGTTGGAACATGTCCAAGCCCTTGAGGCGTTGAATGCCATCCCAGGCATAGGGGAGTCGAACGCCGATATTACGGCAGAGCTCTTATACCAACAGGGCTTTAAATCGGCTCAGGAAATCGCTGGTGCCGATATTGAGGCGCTGCTTGAAGTGGAAGGGATTGGACCGGACCGGGCCGCGGTGATTTGGGACGCGGCCAAGGAGCAGGCGGAGAAAATAGCGGCGGAACAGGAGGCCGCGCTCAGTGAACAGGACACGGCGGCCGTTGATACGCCGGCGGCAAATATGCAGGAAGAATCTGCTCCGGCTCCCCTTGATGGAGGAGACCAGGCAGAGACGACAGGGACAACGGTTGAAGACGTATGAAGCGTACCGAGCCGATTCGGACCTGTCTGGGATGTGGCCACCGGGAGAAGAAAGGCCGGTTGTTACGGTTGACCGTAACGTCTCAAGGCCAGCTCATTCCCGCTTACAATCGTGGTCGAGGCGGATATCTCCATGCGAGTCGAGAATGTGTTAATGCTTTTGTCAACGTACGGACGAAGAGTTGTCGCTCCTTACGGGTGGTATGCTCCCGCGAGGCGCGGGTGAGCTATGCCGCCCTGATAGAGCCCAGCCTGCCGGGGTGAAGAGACGGCGATGAGGTCATATGTCACGCAAGCGTATCCATGAATTAGCCAGGGAATGGAGAGTCGAAACGCGGCAAGTGCTGACTCAGCTTGAAGCTCAGGGCATCCACGGGAAAAAGGCCCAAAGCACCCTCTCTGAGCAAGAGGCCGATGCCGTACAGCAGGCGCTGCAGTCGCCTACGGCTCCTCCACTGGTACTCGGAGAAGAAAAAGTCGTCGCCGAGCGCGTTGTCACCGAGCTTGACCAGCAAAAAGAGCATGTGGTGACCGCCCGGGAAGAGACTCGCGAGAATCGGATTCGCCCAAACGTTATTCGCCGCCGGAAGCGGGTCGAAGTCCTGAACGAAGACACGGCTACCTGGTCCGAATCTGCCCCTGTCGCATTTTCAGCACCAACCGTCGAAGAGCCGCTGCCGACCTTTGCTCCGGTCTCGTTTGATGCTCCCGTACAGCAGCCCGCTCCGTTTATTTCCGAACCGCTCTCTGCCGAGACGCCCGCCTTCGAGCTCCCTCCCGAGTCGATAGACGAGGCCCACCAACAGGAGGCCCGAGGTGAGGTCCCCGGGCCGTCCATACCCGTGCTGGTTGATGACGGAACAGCCGGCGCAGAGGAAGAACAGGAGTCTGCTGAACAAGCAGAGCCCAGCGCGGTTATCCCCGGCGGCGACACTCCAGCCGAGGAGTCGCCACCCGTGGTTGTGGCAGAGGCTCCCACCGAAGGAGAGACCGCTGAAGACTCGGCTCCGGCATCGAAGGACGCCGGGAAAGAGAGCGCTCGTCCGGTACGGGTGCTGGGCCGGATTGATCTTGGTAAACTCGCCGGGCCCCCCGCCCCACAGGCCTTCACCCGACCCCCTTCTTCTCCCTCTTTCCCCACTGATGTCGGTATCCGTGAGGGTACGAGTGGTGAAGGGATAGGGGCGAGCGGGAAAAAGCGTGGCAAGAAGCGGAAGGTTGTCCGGAACGCCGAGTCGCTCGATGTCCAAGAGCGGGAGGCGCACGTCTCGCGCGGGGCCAAAAAGAAACGGATCCTGCCGGGCAAGGAGCAGCGGCAGACCGAAATTACAGTCCCCAAGGCCAGCAAGCGGGTTGTTCGAATCTCCGAAGTGATTACCGTTGGAGATTTCGCCCACAGTCTGGGGGTGAAGGTTGGAGAAGTCATTAAAAAGCTGATGGGCCTTGGGGTCATGGCGACCATTAACCAGGTCCTCGATCATGATACGGCCTCGCTCGTGGCCGCGGACTTCGAATATACGGTCGAGAATGTGGCCTTTGACGCGGAGTCTGTCCTGGAAGACGAGCACGAAGCCGCAGAAGATGATGGTGCGCTTGAGCAGCGGCCGCCGGTGGTGACCATCATGGGGCATGTAGACCATGGGAAAACATCGCTGTTGGACAAGATCCGACAGACGAATGTCACCGACCACGAACAGGGCGGAATTACTCAACACATCGGCGCCTATAATGTGCCGGTCGAGGGCCGCAGCGTGACGTTTCTCGACACCCCGGGCCACGAGGCATTCACCTCTATGCGCGCGCGTGGCGCCAAGGCAACGGATATTGTGACGCTGGTGGTGGCTGCGGACGATGGGGTCATGCCCCAGACCGTTGAGGCCATTAACCACGCCCGGGCCGCCGAGGTGCCCATCATTGTTGCGGTGAATAAAATAGACAAACCGGGGGCAGACCCCGAACGGGTCAAGCGCGAGTTGATGTCCCAGGGTCTGGTCGCAGAGGATTTGGGCGGGGATATTATTTTTGCTCCGGTGTCCGCTCTCACCGGAGAGGGGATTGCGCATCTCCTGGAGATGCTGACGCTCCAGGCCGACATCATGGAACTGCGCGCAAATCCGAACAAATTTGCGCGTGGGGTCATTGTGGAAGCCCAGCTCGACCGGGGCCGCGGGGCGGTCGCCACCGTGCTCATCCAAGAAGGACAGTTGAAAGTCGGCGATCCCTTTGTGTGTGGCACGGAACATGGCCGGGTCAGGGCCATGATTGATAGTCGGGGCCAGAAGGTAAAAATTGCCCTCCCGTCCATGCCGGTCGAGATTCTCGGCCTGACCGGAGTGCCTGAGGCCGGGGATACGTTTGTCGCCCTTGGAGATGAAGCCAAGGTGCGCCAGATCGCAGACTACCGGACAGAGAAACGGCGTGAGACGGAATTGACAAAGAGTAGTCGGACCTCGCTCGAAGACTTTTATCAACAGGCCCAAGCCGGAGAAGTGCAAGAGCTTCGGGTGATTATTAAAGCCGATGTCCAGGGCTCGGCTGAAGCCGTGCGAGATGCGCTGACCCGATTGTCTACCGACGAGGTGAAGCTGACCGTGCTCCACGCCTCTGTTGGCGGCATCTCCGAATCCGACGTCCTGCTCGCCTCGGCCTCGAAGGGCATTATTATCGGCTTTAATATCCGCCCCGAGGTCAAGGCGGCTCAGTTGGCGGACCGGGAGGGTATTGAGCTGCGATTATATGGCATCATTTATGATGTCATTGCCGATGTCCGGGCGGCCATGGAGGGCATGCTTGCCCCGACCTATAAAGAAAATCCGCTTGGTCGGGCGGAAGTCCGGGAGGTCTTTTCGGTTTCAAAGATTGGCCTGGTTGCCGGCTGCATGGTGGTCGAAGGCGGCGTCACGCGCGGGGCTCAGGTTCGAGTGGTCCGTGATCACGTGGTCGTTCACACCGGACGTCTTTCGACGCTGCGTCGATTCAAGGATGACGTCCGCGAGGTCTCGGCCGGAACGGAATGCGGGGCCAGCGTCGAGAATTTTCAGGATGTCAAAGTCGGCGATGTCTTGGAGGTGTATGAGCTCGAAGAAGTCGTGCGGCGTCTCGAACCACGCCCCCAGGAAGTGGAACAACACGCGTCGTAGTCGGTACAGAGGAAGGCGGAGGGGTGGGGCGACCAGGCAGGGGAGTCTGCTGCCCGTTCGTTCCTGCACCCTATCGGGAGGTGGCCGATGGTTGTGGGCGTGCTTCGACTGATCCTCTACAGTCATGCGAGTCATTCCTTAAAGGAGAAACGTGGCGTTGTTCGGAAGATCAAGAGCCGCGTCCGCAACGAGTTCAACGTTTCTGTCGCAGAGTACGCCGAGCAAGACCAGTGGCAAACCATTGCGCTGGCGGTTTGCCAAGTCGGCTCTGATCACGCCTATGTTGAGGGCGCCTTACAGGCGGTGACGAATTTTATTGAACGGCTGCACGTCGCTGAGCTGGGTGAAACCCAAGTCGAGATTCTCCATTACTAGAAGATTGATATGCCTGTCCGCCGTCCTGAACGGGTGAGTGGTCTGCTCCTCCACGCGGTTGCCGATATTGTCTTACGGGAAGTGAAAGACCCCAGAGTCAATGGGGTCACCGTCACTGCCGCGACCCTGAGCCCCGACCTGCGCCTCGCGCGCATCTTCGTGCGGACCCTCCAGGACGAAACCCGTGCGGAGGCCATGGCCGGTCTCCGGAGTGCGGCTGGCTATATCCGCCGTCAGGTGGCAGCCCGTTTGCAACTCCGCTACACCCCCACGCTGGAATTTCTCTATGACACGACCCTGGATGAGGTCAACCACCTGGAAAATCTTTTTCATCAAATAAAACAGGAAGACCACTAGTGGCCGGACTTGATGGGCTCCTCCTCATCGACAAGCCACAAGGGCCGACGTCTGCGGAGGTTGTCCGCATTCTCAAAAGGGCGCTGCGGGTCAAAAAAATTGGCCATCTCGGGACGCTTGACCCCTTTGCCAGTGGCCTGCTGCCCATCTGTCTGGGGGCCGGAACCAAACTCTCGCCGTTCCTCATGGCCGAACAGAAGTCCTATACCGGAACGCTGCGACTCGGCGTTGAGACCGATACGCTCGACTGCACCGGGACGGTCACCCGCACGGCATCTGTTCCAGACTGCCCTCCGACGCAGCTGAGAAAGATCGAGCAGCGGTTTCTCGGCGATTATTGGCAGACTCCGCCGATGTATTCCGCGCTGAAACGAAAAGGGGTCCCGCTGTACAAACTGGCCCGACAAGGCATTGAGGTGGAGCGCGAGCCCCGTCGGGTGCATGTGTCCCACCTCGCTCTGACGCTCGGAGAGCCGCCCGCCATTGATTTTTCCGTCTCGTGCTCAAAGGGCACCTATATCCGGGTCCTGGCCGCCGATATCGGAGTGGCGCTGAACACTCTCGCCCATCTGACGCGTCTCCGCCGGACGGTTTTTGGTGCGTTCAGCATCGACCAGGCCGTCCCGCTCTCTCAGGTCCGGAGTCCCCAGCCGGGACAGCCGCTGCCCCTGCTCTCATTAGTCCAGGCGACCCAGTCCTACCGGACCTTTCTGGTATCGGCCCCGGAGGCGACGCTTATCCGGCACGGACAGCAGGCTTTTTTACAGACACTGCCCGCAGCCCAGGCCGCAGGGGAGACGGCCCGGATTTTGAGTGCGGAGCGTGAATTGATTGCCATTGTGACCGCCGCGCAGGAGACCTGGAAGCTTGCCCGGGTGTTCTGACTTTAGGGAATTATAGCGAATAGTAAGACCGCTGCTCTGGCCTTATCTGTGCATGGACCAACCTGTGCCACTCTCCCATTCAAACAGCGCCACGAATGGCGTAAGTTCAATTCCGTGGCTGAATTAAGCCAGGACCCTATAATTCCCTAACTTTACACTAGGAAAACAGCGTGTTAAAAATGAGAAGAATAACCAAGGAGTAAGGAAGTAAAGAAGAGTAGGGAAGAAAGAAGGAAGACATATGCAGGAGGCTGAACAGAAAAGCGAAACCATCAGTCAGTTTCGGGTGCACGATAAGGATACGGGCTCACCCGAAGTCCAAATTGCCATTCTGACCAAACGGATCGTCCATCTCACCGAGCATTTCAAAACCCATAAAAAAGATCACCTCTCTAGGCGCGGCCTGCTGAAAATGGTGGGTCGTCGTCGCCGTTTGCTCGACTACCTGCGGAGTCGGGATATACAGCGTTATCGCAGTATACTCCAGCGCCTCGGCTTGCGACGCTAGACCAACGTTCTCAGTGCTGTTGGCCGTTGTTGTGGAGAGAGTGTTGTGGAGAGAGTGGTCGCTGCGTCGTCAGAACCTTGGCGCAGGGAACATTGAAGGAAGACATGTATAAAAAGATCGAAATGGAATACTACGGTCGCCCGCTGTCTATTGAAACCGGGCGTCTTGCGAAACAGACGAGTGGTGCAGCCCTCGTCCAATACGGGGAAACCGTTGTCCTGGTGACTGCGGTGGCGTCAGATTCAGCGCGTGAGGGGATCGACTTTTTCCCTTTGACTGTTGACTACCAGGAACGAACCTATGCCGCAGGGAAAATTCCCGGAGGATTTTTCAAGCGGGAAGGGCGTCCGGCAGAGCGGGAAGTCCTGACCTCGCGGATTGTAGACCGGGCGATTCGGCCGCTCTTCCCCAAGGGCTTTGCCTGTGAGACCCAGATTGTTGCGTCGGTCCTGTCGGTGGACCGGGAAAACGATGCCGATACCCTGGCCCTCATCGGTGCCTCTGCGGCCCTGCACGTCTCCGATATCCCTTTTGGGGGGCCCATCGCCGGCGTCCGGATCGGACGCTTACACGGAGAACTGGTGGTCAATCCGTTGCAGAGCCAGTTCCAGGACAGCGATATCAACCTGTTTGTCGCTGCCGGCCGGGATGCCATTGTCATGGTCGAGGGCGGCGCGCGCATAGTCTCTGAAGAAGACATGCTTGAGGCACTGTTCCTTGCTCAGGAAGCCGCGGCTCCGGTTCTCGACGTGCAGGACGAACTTGTCCGGGTCGCCGGAAAGCCAAAACGACAGTTCGCAGAGCCCGTGACCGATACCGAGCTGGCCGACCGCGTTCGGGCCGCCGCGACCCAAAAGCTCAGTGGGGCTCTGACGATTGCGGCGAAACTGGAGCGCGGGGCCGCCATCAAGTCCGCCAAGAAGGAAGCGACTGAGGCGCTCGGGGAAGAGTTCGCCGAGCGGGGTGGGGAGGTTGCGGAAGCCCTGGAAAAGCTGACTGGCGAAATCATGCGCACGGCGATTGTTGACAAGAGCCAGCGCGTAGACGGACGCGGATTGACCGATATTCGTCCCATCTCGTGTGAAGTCGGCATGCTGCCCCGAACGCATGGCTCGGCTCTTTTCACACGCGGCGAAACACAAGCCCTGGCGGTTGCGACGCTGGGGACATCCGCAGACGAGCAACGGGTGGATGCTTTGATCGGTGAGCAGTACCGGAAATTCATGCTGCATTACAACTTCCCGCCTTTCAGTGTGGGGGAAGCCCGTCCGATGCGGAATCCCGGACGGCGAGAGATCGGGCACGGCGCCCTTGCCGAACGGGCACTGCTGGCCGTTCTCCCGGCGGGAAATGAGTTCCCCTATACTATCCGGGTCGTGTCGGAAATCCTGGAATCAAACGGCTCTTCCTCCATGGCCACCGTATGCAGCGGCGCGCTGTCGCTGATGGACGCCGGCGTCCCGATCGTGGCACCGGTCGCCGGCATTGCGATGGGGCTGATCAAAGAAGGAGAAGAGGTCCGGATTCTCAGTGATATTCTCGGTGACGAGGATCATCTGGGCGATATGGATTTCAAGGTTGCGGGCACGGCCGACGGCATTACCGCCCTCCAAATGGACATCAAAATTGCCGGCGTCACGCGTGAAATCATGCGCCAGGCCCTATATCAGGCCCGTGACGGGCGTTTGCACATTCTTGGGAAGATGGCCGAGTCGCTCGAAACTCCCCGTGAACAGGTCGCAGAACATGCGCCGCGGATTCTGACCCTGAAAATCAAGCCGGATAAAATTCGCGATCTCATCGGCCCCGGCGGAAAAATGATCCGCTCTATCGTCGAAGAGACCGGAGTCAAAATCGATGTCGAAGACGACGGCACGGTGTCTATTGCCTCCTCCGACGGAGACTCCATGGATCGGGCGATCAGCAAAGTCGAGGCGGTCACCGCGGATGCGGAGATCGGCAAGCTCTACACCGGAACGGTCAAGAAGGTGGTCGATTTTGGGGCTTTTGTCGAAATCCTGCCTGGGAAAGAAGGCCTGGTCCACATCTCTCAACTTGCGCCTGAGCGGGTGCGGCAGGTGACCGATATTGTTGACGAAGGGGACGAGATTACCGTCAAAGTCCTTGAGATCGATCGGCAGGGAAAAATTCGTCTCAGTCGGCGCGAAGCCCTGGCAGAGCAGGGCGCGGCACGTTAGTGGTCCAGAACACCACCGAAGGAGCACGAGCGGGTGAGCGCACAGATCGTCGTTCCCATTACGCGCGTACGCCAGGATGAACTGGGCGAGCCAGCGATCCCGCTCCCCCGCTATATGACCCCCGGCTCTGCCGGGATGGATATTGCCGCCGCTCTTACGGGCACCGTCGTCCTTGCCCCTCTCCAACGGTCTGTGATTCCGACCGGATTCGCCCTCGCCCTGCCGCAGGCCTACGAAGCCCAGGTTCGCCCCCGGAGCGGACTCGCCCTGCGCCAGGGGCTGACCATCCTGAACGCTCCCGGCACGATAGACGCCGACTATCGGGAAGAGGTCAAGATCTTGCTCATCAACCTTGGCGACAAACCGGTTGAGGTCAAACGGGGCGACCGCATCGCCCAGCTCATTATCGCTCCAGTGGCACGGGCCCGTTGGACTGAAGTCGATGCGCTCGACTCCACGCAGCGTCACGGCGGGTTCGGTCATACCGGCACGGCAGCCCGCCCGGACAGTTGACTCTCGGCTGAGGTGTGGTAGATTCAGCCCCTGATTATCGTGCTCAACGCGGGTGTAGCTCAGCTGGCTAGAGCGTGTGCTTGCCAAGCACAAGGTCGCCGGTTCGACCCCGGTCACCCGCTTTCTCCTTCTCCTGCCGCAGTTGCGTTGTGACACCAGTATCCACTCCCGTTTTCCTCATTGATGGACAGTCGTACATCTACCGTGCCTTTTACGCGGTACGGGATCTGACCAACGCTCAGGGATTTCCAACCAACGCCATCTTTGGCTTTGTGAATATGCTCCAGCGTCTGCATGCGGAGCATGCACCCAGCCATATCGGCATGGTTTTTGACTCTCCAGGAAAGAATTTTCGCCACGAGATCTATCCGCCGTATAAGGCCAACCGGACCACAATGCCGGACGAGCTGCGGGTGCAGATCCCCCGCATAAAAGAGGTTGTCCAAGCCTATAATATCCCCATTCTTGAACTTGCCGGTTACGAGGCTGATGACATTATCGCCACCCTGGCGACGCGCTGGGAGGGAGACGGCGTGGAGGTGGTCATTGTCTCCGGGGACAAAGACCTGATGCAGCTTGTCTCGGAGCGCGTCAGCATGCTCGATACCATGCGGGACCGGCGCATCGGCCTCGCCGAAGTACAGGCAAAATTCGGCGTCGAGCCGGGCCGCGTTGTCGAGGTCCAGGCGTTGATGGGCGACGCCACCGACAATATCCCCGGCATCCCCGGTGTTGGTGAGAAGACCGCGATCAAGCTGATCACGCAGTGGCAAAATTTGGAGAGCGTGCTGCAGCACGCCGCCGAAATCAAGGGCAAGCTGGGCCAGCGGGTTCGGGAGCACGCCGAATTGGCCCGCCTGTCAAAAACGCTGGCGACCCTCAGACAGGATGTGCCCTTGACCCCGGCGCTTGAAGACCTGGCGCTGACAGAACCTGACCACGAGCGGTTACACGAGCTGTTTACCGAGTTTGAATTCCGTCGCTTCCTGGCCGATCTGGACACCGACTGGGAGTTCTCCCTGGCCGATGAACGCGCCGCGCCGGCGGAACCCCCCGGTGTCTACGAGTCCGTGCACACCGCGCAACAGCTCGACTCGCTCGTCTCCCGCATTCAGGCAGCCAAAACCTACTGCCTCGATACGGAAACGACAGCACTCAACCCGCTCGATGCGGAGCTGGTGGGTGTGTCGCTGGCGATCGAAGAGCGGCAGGCCTGGTATATTCCGGTTGGACACCGCTCGGACGATGCCGCTCCCCAATTACCACTCGACAAGACCCTCGCCGCGCTCCGCACGCTTTTTGCCGATCCCTCGCTGACCCTCATCGGTCAGAACCTGAAATACGACCTGATGGTCTTGGCCAACTATGGCCTGCGCTCGCACAACCGCCTGGCCGACACCATGCTGGCCTCGTATCTCCTCAACCCCACCCAGCGCCACAACCTGAATGACCTGGCTCAAGAACATCTGGGCTACACCATGGTCTCGTATGAGGACGTGACCGACGGCGCCAAAAAGAATTTCGCCGAGGTATCGGTCGAAGACGCCACGCGCTACGCCGCGGAAGACGCGGATATGACCCTCCGGCTGGCTCACCGTTTATTTCCCCGGATCACACAAGAAGGCATGGACAGCCTGTTTGTCGATATTGAAACCCCGCTCGTTCCGGTGCTGGCCCACATGGAACGGACCGGGATGCGGGTGGACACCGCCGTGCTGGCGCGCCTGTCCGAGGAATTCGGGCAACAGCGAGACCGGCTTGAAGCGGAAATCCACACCATGGCCGGAGAACCGTTTAATATCGCCTCCCCCAAGCAGCTCCAGTCCATCCTGTTCGAGAAGCTTGGCCTGCCGCGTGGCAAAAAGACCAAGACGGGATCGTCCACCGATTCATCCGTGCTTGAGCGCCTGGCTGAGGAATATCCGCTGCCGGAGAAAATTCTGGCCTACCGGAGCTTTGCCAAACTCCAGAGCACCTATGTTGACTCCCTGCCCAAGCTCATCCGGGCAGACACCGGTCGTGTGCATACCTCGTTTAATCAGACCGTGACGGCGACGGGCCGGCTGTCTTCCAGCAACCCGAACTTGCAGAACATCCCCATCCGGAGCGAAGAGGGCCGGCGCATCCGCACGGCCTTTGTGCCGGAACCCGGCTGGCGCCTCCTCTCCGCCGACTACTCCCAGATTGAGCTGCGCCTCCTCGCCCACCTGAGCCGGGACCCCGTCCTGGTCGAATCCTTTCACACAGGGCAGGACGTGCACGCCCGCACCGCGGCGGAAATTTTCGAGACCTCCATAGATGCGGTTTCGAGCAACCAGCGGCGTGAGGCCAAAACGATCAATTTCGGTCTGATCTACGGGATGGGCGCGCGGCGACTGGCGCGGACTTTACGCATTCCGTTCAAAACCGCCCAAGCCTATATCGACCAGTATTTCAGCCGCTACGGCAGCATTAAGACCTATATGGACGGCACGCTGGCCGGTGCCCAGGAGCGCGGCTATGTCTCGACGCTGTTCGGTCGCCGGCGCTATGTCCCGGACCTGGGGAGCAAAAGCCCCCAACTGGCCAGCGCCGCGCAGCGGGTCGCCATCAACACCCCCATCCAGGGCACGGCGGCCGATCTCATCAAAGTCGCCATGGTCACCATTGCGCGCCAGCTCGACCAGCAGGGGCTACAGACGCGCATGCTCCTCCAGGTGCACGACGAGCTGTTATTCGAGGTGCCGGACGCCGAGCTTGAGCGGCTACAGGCCCTGGTCCGCGAGAGCATGGAAGGGGTGATGGCGCTCAACGTCCCGCTCCGCGTTGATGTCGGTGTGGGCGGCAATTGGGCCGAGGCGCATTAGGCAGCGGTGGTCCTCGTACTGTTTGCTCCCTGACATCGGGCTCCGTCCCTGCTGAGGTGGAACATCCCGATCACGTGCCTGCCAGTCCGCGCTCGTCGGGCAGGACACTGGCCCGCCCCAAACGGCCTGGGAGGGGATGGGGGTGGCTCCTCTCCTGGGAGCGCGGCCATCCTGGCCGCTTGCGGGCTGGAAGCCCGCACTTCTGGAAACCCACCCCGGCCCTTCTGTTTGGAGGACACGTTTCCTCTTTGTGTCGCGTAGCGGCGAGGTGGGTTCCACCGACTTTGCCCTGACTGTACAAATCCGCCCGGCTTTGAAAAGCTGGAACCCATACCGGCATAAGAAGAAGGAGGAAGCAGCATGGCGTACCGGGAAAATTACGAACATCTCGTCATCGAGAAGAACGATGGAATTGCTCTCTTGACGATTAACCGGCCCGAGTCCCTCAACTCGACCAACTTCCGCCTGCACTACGAGCTGAGCAAGGTCTGGCTCGATATCGCAGACGACCCGGAGGTGCGCGTAGCGGTGATTACGGGAGCCGGTCGGGCCTTCTCGGCCGGGGGCGATTTTGATGTGGTCGAGAAATCCATGGGCAATCTTGATGTGGTCTCCGAGACCATGAAAGAAGCGCGGGACATCGTTCACAATATGATCAACTGCGACAAGCCCATTATTTCGGCGATTAACGGCGTGGCGGTCGGGGCGGGGCTGGCGGTCGCACTGCTGGCCGATATCAGCATTGCCTCGGAGAAGGCGCGTTTTACCGACGGGCATACCCGGCTGGGGGTGGCCGCCGGAGACCACGCCGCGGTTATCTGGCCCCTCCTGGTCGGCATGGCAAAGGCCAAATACTATTTGCTGACGTGTGACATGCTGGATGCCAAAGAAGCCGAGCGCATAGGCCTGGTCAGCATGGTCGTCCCACCGGACGAGCTCATGCCCAAGGCGATGGAGGTCGCGAACAAACTGGCGACGGGCGCCCAGCAGGCCATTCGTTGGACCAAGCAGTCGCTCAACCAGTGGCTGCGGGCCGCCGCGCATACCTCGTTCGATTATTCGCTCGCCCTGGAGATGCTGGGCTTCTTTGGCAAAGACGTGGGCGAGGGGCTCAGTTCCGTGATGGAACGCCGTGCCCCGGTTTTTCCCTCCGCGCACGAAAAAGAGTAAACGCGTCCGGCATCTGGTATCTATTGGAGGACACGTTTACTCTGTGACCAATGACCACTCAGGAACACATCGAGTCCACGCTCCGGCAGGCCCTGTCCGCAACCGAGGTGCGGGTCATAGACGAGAGTGCCCTGCACGCCGGCCATGCCGGAGCCGCGGCCGGCGGCGGGCATTACCGGGTCACGGTGGTGTCTCCGCTGTTTACCGGCAAGAACTCCGTTCAGCGCCACCGCCTGGTCTACGCCGCGTTGGCGGACGACATGCAGCAGACGATCCACGCGCTGGCGCTGACCACCCTCGCGCCACACGAACGCACGTAAAAGTCTATGGGGTCTGTGGAGTCTGTGGGGTCATGAAGGTGTGGGGGTGGCTCCCCTCCTGGGAGCGCGGCCATCTTGGCCGCTTGCGGGCTGGAAGCCCGCACTCCTCAAGGAGGAGAGAGACCCGCTACACAGCATCGCCAGGTGCGCTAGCGCAAAATTCACATGAGAGCAAATTACGATTTCGTGTAGCCCTTCGACTTCAGGCGCGTTGCGCCTGCCGCTCAGGACTAACGGTCTGCCGTTCGTGCTGAGCGTAGCGGAGCGAAGTCGAAGCAGGGATGCCGGAGCGCGTCCGACATGACGAGCACGTAACGGCAGGGCTACAGCCTATAGTAAAACGCTCTAGTGTCGCGTCCACCGGCCTCCGCGCGTTGCCCGATCCGTAGGGTGCGCCCTGCGCACCGGGGAAAGGTGGTGCATGGGATGCACCCGACGGAACTCTGGAGAGCACCTCGCTACACCACGGAGGAAACTGCGCTAGACCCGGTAATACTCACGGTACCACTTCACGAAGCGGGGAATGCCTTCCTCAATGGTCGTGACGGGACGAAAGCCCACATCGTGCATGAGGTCCTCAACATCGGCCCAGGTGGCCGGGATGTCGCCGGCCTGCAGCGGCAGCAGGCGTTTTTCGGCCTTCTTTCCCAGGGTATGTTCCAGCACTTCGATAAAGCGGAGTAACTCCACCGGCCGGGGATGGCCGATATTATACACGCGGTAGGGCGCGGTACTCGTGCCGGGGTCCGGGTTCCTGCCCGACCAGCGGGGGTCGGATTGGGCAATACGGTCATGCGCGCGCACCACTCCCTCGACAATATCGTCGATATAGGTAAAGGCGCGCTGCATCCTGCCGTAGTTGAACACCTCAATCGGCTCGCCGGACAAGATGGCTTTGGTGAAGATGAACAGGGCCATATCCGGCCGGCCCCACGGGCCATACACGGTGAAAAAGCGCAGGCCCGTCGTCGGCAGGTGATAGGCATGGCTGTAGGTATGGGCCAGCAGTTCGTTGGCCTTTTTCGAGACGGCATACAGGGAGACCGGGTGGTCAACATTGTCCTGCACCGAAAAGGGCAGCTTTGTATTGGCACCGTACACCGAGCTGCTCGACGCGTACGTCAGATGCTGTACCCTGGTCTGCCGGCAGCCTTCGAGGATATGCATGAACCCCACGAGATTGCTGTCGATATAGGCGTGCGGATTGGTCAGGGAGTGGCGCACCCCGGCCTGGGCCGCGAGGTGGATCACCCGCTCCGGCGCGTGACGGGCGAACAGGTCCTCCATGCCTTGCCGGTCAGCCAGGTCGAGCCGTACAAATGCAAACCGCTCATAAGCGGTGAGCCGGGCGAGGCGGGCTTCTTTCAGACGCACATCATAATAGGGGCTCAGGTTGTCGAGTCCGACGACGGTATCGCCGCGTTCGAGTAAATACTTGCCGACATGAAAGCCGATAAAACCGCCCGCGCCCGTCACCAGGACCGTCATGCCGACCTCTCCGGTTGTTGCCGGGCAGGCGGGGTCGAAGCGGGTAGGGAGGCGCGTTGCGCCGGGGTTGCGGCCCGATGTTTGCCCAGCAGCAGGCGTGCCACCGTGACATGATAGGCGAGGCCGGACCACACGCCGACAACCAGGGCGATCCACAAAAAATACATCCCCAGGAGATGAAAATCGATGAAGCCGTATTGATAGTGAATAATCAGGCCGTGCAGGGCAAACATCTGGAAGAGGGTTTTATATTTGCCAAGCTGGTCGGCGGAAACGACCAGTCCCTGTCCGGCGGCGACACTCCGCAGCCCGGTCACCGCGATTTCCCGCCCGAGGATCACCACCACCATCCAGGCCGGAGGGCCCGGGACACGGTCGCTGGCCACCAGCATGACCAGGACGGCCATGACCAGCAGTTTATCGGCCAGCGGGTCGAGGAAGGTGCCGAGAATGGTTGTCTGCCCGTGCTTTCGGGCAAGATAGCCGTCGAAATAATCGGTCAGACAGGCAATGAAGAAAATCCCCGCCGCCATCAGGCTGGAGGCCGGGTCCGTATCCGTCAGGCAATAGACCAGAAAGGGAACCAGCGCGATGCGCAGGAAGCTCAAAAGATTGGGGAGATCTGACATGCCGAGTTCCGGACGTTCACAGCCCCGGTGCGAGCAAAACTCCCGCCTAGAATAGAAGTTCCCTGGGGCAGGGTCAAACCCTGCCAGGCCGGGGTCGGGGCTCCGTCTGCGTGGTCACCAGCGCGTTTCCCGATCCTGGGAGAGCGGCCATCCTGGCCGCCTGCGGGCTGGAAGCCCGCACTCCTGAGGGAGAAGAGAGCCGCGCTCCACCGCAGCGTTCTTTGCGCTAGCGGGGAAGGGCGGTGTAAAATTTTAACCGACTTACCCCAGTTCGCTCATTTCTTCTTCTGCCCGCACTTCCGTGATTGGCAGAGAGCATGACGAACGCGAAGGATTTTCGGTTCAATCTTGACCGAATATCCGATCCTCGCCGTCAAAAAAACAGAGATAAATCAGACCCCTACTGTACCTTGGGGTGGGTGGGGGTGAAAAAGATGATCCTATCAAGTATGGGTATTCCAAACGCAAAGGAAAGAAGGGAGAAGAGTATGCAGACAAACGAAAGGGGAAGCCGTAGAGGGAGATTCGGAAAACTAGGATCATTTATTCTTGGGGCGCTTATATGCACCGCGAGCTCTGCATGGGCAGCTCCGTTTACGGGGACGGCGCAAGGCTTTTTTACTACGAACCTAGTTTTCAATCCGGATGGCACCTTCTCTCACACGATTGGCACTAACACCTTACGTGGCTATACCACACTCGGTGGTGCCATGTTGTGTCACGCAGCCCAGATGAGGTTTGAATTCCTCCAAGAGCCTACGGGAGCTTGCGATGCGGGGGAATTCGAAAATGTAAGCACGAACCATTATCACTGCCAACTTGAAGGGACTGAGGATGTTTTTCATTCGATAGGTATCGGCACGGGTTGCTCACCTTCTTCTTGCTTTGATGAGAACATGGCCCCGCAAGCAGGCTGCTCTTTTACCTATACGGAGAGTGTCACAGCAGCAGGTGGGACGGGGATTGCAGAAGGTTCGAGTGGAAGCTGGACGACCTCGGGGGCTGGGACCTTTACTCAGGTAGGGCAAACGGGGGGGCCTGAAGGCTTCTTCATCTATGCAGGAACAACGAGTTTTGAACTGGAAGGGGATTTTGAACTCGCCGATGGGAGCGTTCCGCCGGCTGGTGCGTCCCTTGAAATCCCGTCCCCTGGGACAAACGTCAGTGGGATCGGGCTGGTATCAGGCTGGTCGTGCTTGGGTGGAGAGTTGGAAGTGGAATTCAGTGATGCTGAGGGCGTCATTCTGACCCAGACGGTGTTGCAGGGTACAGAGCGAACTGACACCGAAGCCGTGTGTGGGGATATCGATAATGGGTTTTCCTCTCTCTTCAACTGGGGTCGTTTGGGGCCGGGCGAGCGAACGGCCCGCTTGATACGGAACGGCGAAGAGGTGGCGTCCTCCACGTTTACGGTGGCGGCATTCGACGATGACTTCTTGTCCGATGCTGAGGGGATGTGCACGATTCCCAACTTTCCCCACATGGGTGAGAACGCCACCTTCGTGTGGGAAACGAGTCAACAAAGCTTGGTCTTAGAGTCGGTCAACTAGGCTGAATCGACATTGAGTCGTGCCGGTACGCGCTCATCGGGAAGGACACCGGCCTGCCCCAAACGGCCTGGGAGGGGATGGGGGTGGCTCCCCTCCTGGGAGGGCGGCCATCCTGGCCGCTTGCGGGCTTCCAGCCCGCACTCCTCAAGGAGAAGAGAGACACGCTCCACCGCAGCGTGATTGGCTCTAGAGCAAAATTCACATTAGTATAGCGTCCACCGGCCTCCGCGCGTTTCCTGATACGTAGGGTGCGCCCTGCGCACCGGGGAAAGGTGGTGCATGGGATGCACCCTACGGAACTCTGGAGAGCACCTCGCTACACCACGGAGGAAACTGCTCTCGCGGGGAAGGGCGACGCGAAGCTGTGGCCGAGGCCACCCATAACCCAGCCTGAACGAGTCTATACCTGTTCGCCGAACAGCGAGAGCTGGGCTGCCTTTGGGACGGCTCCCCAGCGTCAGCGGGTAGCGCCCGGTAAAACAGGCATAGACGTGCGCGAAAATACAGCGGGCCGATGCGCCCGCAGTCCATTACCATGCCGGACAGGCTATCCTTAAGCCGCTCCCAGTGCCGGTGGCTCAATGCGTAGCGCTTCGCCATGCTCTCCTCCTGCGAAGGGCGCCCATTGTTGCTCGGCGGTGGCCCGGGCCGGATGATGGTTGCCCATCAGGTGCTGCACGCGCGGCTTGTTGACATACCATAAATGGTATGTACACTGCGTTTCAGTGTGGGACATTTTCGAGCATCGACGCGTGGATCGGCAAATCAGACGGCTCCCGCATGACATCCTGCAGCGGTATGAAAAATGGAAGGACATTGTGGTAATCTCGGGGCCTGAGGGACTCCGACAGATTCGTGGGTTTAAAGACGAGCGCCTGCGTGGGAGGTGGAGCGGGCATCGCTCCTCGCGGCTCAATGACCAGTATCGGGTCATTTACCGCATCGAACGGGACCGCGTATATGTGGAAGTGGTGAGTCTCACGCCGCATGACTATCGGAGGAAATAAATGGCGGAGTACCGCAGAGCAAAGAAGCGCGTGGAGCTCTCAGTTGGCGAGTCGGTCCGGATCATGCGGGAACTCCAGGCCCTCAGTCAGAATGAATTGGCCGCCGAGACCGGCATCCCGCAATCCACGATCTCGGCCATCGAAAGAGACCGGGTCAAGCTGGGGGTGGAACGGGCGAAAACACTCGCGCGTGCCTTGCGGGTGCATCCCGCCGTGCTCGTGTTTCCAGGCTGGGAAGTTGCGCACGGAAAAACCGCTGCCTGACCCTTTCGTTCATGGTCGCGGTCTTCCCCGTGATCACCCGGAGCGAGGAGGCGTAGCCCCGCCTCCCCTCCCGGGACGGTTGAGCAAGATGATCGGTTCATCCAGCCTGAACGAGCCTATACCCGTTCGCCGAACAGCGAGAGCTGGCTGCCTTTGGGACGGCTCCCCAGCGCCAGCGGGTAGCGCCCGGTAAAGCAGGCATCGCAAAAGCCGTTCCCGTTGACCTGGAGCCCGGCGTACATGCCTTCCTCGCTCAGATAGGCCAGACTATCGGCGGTGACGTAGCGGCTGATCTCCTCGACCGAATGAGAAGAGGCGATCAATTCCCGTCTGGTCGGCGTATCCACCCCGTAAAAGCAGGGAGAAATCGTCGGCGGGGCGCTGATCCGCAAATGGACTTCCCGGGCACCGGTCGCACGAATCATTTTGACAATTTTCCGACAGGTCGTCCCGCGCACAATGGAGTCGTCCACCACCACGACCCGTTTGCCGCACAGAATATCGGCCTGGGCGTTGAGTTTGACCTTCACCCCGAAATGACGGATGGACGACTGGGGTTCAATGAACGTCCGGCCCACATAGTGGTTACGGATCAGGCCCATTTCAAACGGCAGTCCGGATTCTTCGGCATAGCCCAAAGCCGCGGGCACCCCGGAGTCCGGAACGGGAATAACGACATCCGCCTCGACCGGAGCCTCGCGCGCCAACTGCCGGCCGAACGACTTGCGCGCCTGGTAGACATTCTGCCCGAACATGGTGCTGTCCGGCCGCGCAAAATAGACATGCTCAAAAATGCAGCGGGCCGATGGCGCCTGCGGAAACGGGCTATAGCAGGTCATACCGTTGGCATCAAACAGAATAACCTCTCCGGCCTGGACCTCCCGCTCATACCGCGCCCCAATCAGGTCCAGCGCACAGGTCTCGGACGTGACCACATAACCCGTCTGGCCCGCGTGTTTGACGCGCCCCAGCACCAGCGGCCGAAACCCGTAGGGGTCGCGCGCCGCAACCATATAATCCTCGCTCAGGAAGACCAGGGAGTAGGCCCCCCGCACCTGGGACAAGGCGTCGATAATGCGGTCAACCGGCTGCCCGGCCTGCGAGGCGGCAATGAGATGCAGGATGACCTCGGTATCGACCGTAGACTGAAAAATCGAGCCGCCCGATTCGAGCCGGGCGCGCAGTTCTTCGGCATTGACCAGGTTGCCGTTATGCGCAATCGCCACCGAGCCAAGCGTATACTTGGCCAGCATGGGCTGGGTGTTCTTGAGCATGGTCGAGCCGGCGGTGGAATAGCGGTTGTGGCCAATGGCGCTCGCCCCCTCCAGGCGACGAATCAACTTTTCGTCAAAAATATCGGCCACCAGCCCCATGCCTTTATGCGTCAGCAGAGCCTGGCCGTTTGAAGAGGTAATGCCGGCAGACTCCTGGCCCCGATGTTGCAGGGAATACAAGGCCAGATAGGCCAGGTTGGCCGCTTCCGGATGACCATAGACGCCCACGACTCCGCACTCTTCGTGGAACCTGTCGAACACCGCATCGGCTGTATCGTGTTCCACCCTATCCCCCCTCCGCTCAGAATGAGTAAACGTGCCCTTCACCAGACCGGTAGATGGTGGCACGTTTACTCATTTGTCAGCTGTTGAGCCAGCGCCGTCTGCCACTGCCGGCGTAAGGCCGCTGTTGCGATTTTCATATAGCCCGCGATTTCGAGGTCCGTCCCGCCAACCTCACCCAGGACGCTGAAGGGTAATCGACTCGTGTGGAGCAGCGCCTTGAGTCGGTCCCAGTCGGCCGGCCGGACAGAAACAATAGCACGCGATTGGCTCTCTCCAAAGAGTAAGGCATCCGGGCGCAGATCGCCCGTCAGGGTCACCCGCGCTCCAATAGTCTGCCGGGGATGGCTGATACAGGCTTCCGCCAGGGCCACGGCTACCCCGCCCTCCGCCACATCGTGGGCCGAGGAAAACAGCCCGGCCTGGGCGGCCCGGACGCACACCTGCTGGAGGAGTTTTTCCCGTTCCAGGTCAAGCCGCGGGGGCCGGCCGCACTCCTGGTGATGGAGCGTGGCCAGATATTCGCTCGCGCCGAGTTCTTCGTGGGTCTCTCCCAATAGGACAATGAGATCGCCCGGCTGCTGAAACCACTGGGTGACATGGTGCGTGACCGCGTCCATAATCCCGACCATGGCTACGGTCGGCGTCGGAGGAATGGCCTGACCATCGGTTTCATTATAGAAGCTAACGTTGCCGCTGACTACCGCAACCTCCAGGGCTTCGCAGGCCGCCCGCATGCCCTCAATGGCCTGGACGAACTGCCACATCACCTCCGGCTTCTCGGGGTTGCCAAAATTGAGGCAGTCGGACAGGGCCACCGGCCTGGCCCCGCTGACGGCCAGGTTGCGCGCGCTCTCGGCAACCGCAATCGCCGCTCCCCGGTAGGGGTCGAGCGCGCAATAGCGGCTATTACAATCGACACTGATGCCCAGCCCCTTGTCCGACTCCTTCAGCCGAACGATGGCCGCATCCGAGCCGGGCTGGACCACCGTATTCCCGCCAACCAGAAAATCGTACTGCCGGTAGACCCATTCCTTGCTGGCCAGATTCGGCGTGGTGAGCAGGGTAGTCAGGACGGCGGCATAGTCGGTGGGCAGCGGCAGGGCGCTGAGATCCAACTGTTGTTTCAACGTCAGGTCGGCCGGTCTGGCCGCCGGGCGTTCGTAGGCCGGGGCCTGCGAGGTCAGGGCCGAGACCGGAATGCGGACGACTTCCTCTCCCTGCCACGTCGTGCGGAACAGGCCGTCGTCCGTGACTTCCCCAATAACGACGGCCTGGAGGTCCCAGGTGGCAAACACGTTTTTGACCGCCTCTTCACACCCCTCCTTGGCGACGATCAGCATCCGCTCCTGGGACTCGGACAGCAGCAGCTCATAGGGGGTAATGCCGGCTTCGCGGGTCGGGACGGTGTCCAGGTCCAGGACGATGCCGGCCTGGCCCCGGTCGGCCATTTCCACCGACGAGCTGGTCAGGCCGGCGGCCCCCATGTCCTGAATCCCGATAATCAGGTCCTGCCGCATGAGGCTGAGGCAGGCTTCAATCAGGATATTCTCGGTGAACGGGTCGCCCACCTGGACGGCCGGCCGGAGTTCTTCGGACTTGTCATCAAATTCCCGCGAGGCCAGCAGGCTCGCGCCGTGAATGCCGTCCCGGCCGGTCCGGGAGCCCACATAGATCACCGGGTTCCCCACGCCCGCGGCAGTCGCCCGAAAAATCCGATCAGTCCGAGCAATGCCCAGGGTAAAGGCGTTGACCAGGATATTGCCGTTATAGCCGGGGTTGAAATACACCTCGCCGCCGACGGTCGGTACGCCGACACTGTTTCCATAGCCGCCGATACCTCCCACCACGCCCCTGAGCAGATGGGGGGTGCGCGGATGCTCGATCGCTCCGAAGCGGAGCGAGTTCAGCGAGGCAATCGGGCGGGCGCCCATGGTAAAGACATCGCGGAGAATACCGCCGACCCCGGTGGCGGCCCCGTGATAGGGCTCGATAAAAGACGGATGGTTATGGCTTTCGATCTTAAAGACCGCGGCCAGACCGTCGCCGATATCGACGATGCCGGCATTCTCACCCGGTCCCTGCAATATGGCCGGTCCGGTTGTCGGCAGCCGCCGCAGAAAGCGCCGCGAACTCTTATAGCTACAGTGCTCCGACCACATCACGGAGAACACGCCCAACTCCTCGAACGTCGGCGTGCGTCCCAGGGTCCGGACGATGCGGTCGTACTCGTCGGTTGACAGGCCGTGGTCGTGAGCGAGCTGCAGATCAACCGGTATGGATGCCATAGGGCTACGCAAAGACCGAGGTAAAGAGTTTCCGCCCGTCTTCGCCTCCCAGCAGGGCTTCGACGGCGTGTTCGGGATGGGGCATGAGTCCGACCACGTTCCCGTTCGCGTTCGTCACGCCGGCGATATTCTGCACGGCCCCATTCGGGTTGGCCGAGTCCAGCGCTTCGCCGTCCTGATTCACATAGCGGAAGACGATTTGATCGTTGTCCCGGAGCGCCGTCAGGGTCGCCTCGTCCGCCACATAGCAGCCCTCACCGTGTTTAATCGGCAGGGACAGACACTCGCCCGCCGCATACCGGGCCGTAAAACGGGTCCGGGTTGTCTCCACCCGTACGGAAACCCACTCGCAGATAAACGACAGCGAACGGTTGCGGACCAGCGCCCCCGGCAGGAGCCCGCTCTCGCACAGAATCTGAAACCCGTTGCACATGCCCAGCACCGGCCCGCCGGCTCGGGCAAACGCCATCACGCTGGACATGACCGGCGAGAAGCGGGCGACCGCCCCGCAGCGGAGATAGTCCCCATAGGAAAACCCGCCCGGCAGCACAATCGCCTCGACACTGTGTAAATCCTGGTCCTTATGCCACAACGAGACCGCCTCCTGCCCGAGCACGCGCTCCAGACAGTAGAGGGAGTCCCGGTCGTCGTTCGAGCCTGGAAAAGTGACGACACCCCACTTCACTCGCTGTTACTCCTCGACGATCTCAAAGCGAAAGTCTTCAATGATGAGGTTGGCCAATAAGCGTTGGCACATCTCTTCGACGCGTTGCTCGGCGTGCTGTTTGGAGAGGCCCGTCAGCCGAACCTCCAGATACTTGCCCATGCGGACCTCGCCGACTTCCGGGTAGTCGAGGGCGTGCAGGGAGTGCGCAATGGCTTTTCCCTGGGGGTCGAGAATGGCTTTTTTCGGCGTGACGTAGACTTTGGCCAGCATGCTCCGCTCCCACAGTACTTCCCACAGTACTTCACCGCCCACTCTCAAACCCACCCCGGCCCTTCGGGCCACCCCTCCGAGGAGGGGAGCTTTTTTTATCCCCTCTTTGCGCTGCGTAGCAGCGGGGCGGGTTTCCCTGTCCCACACTCTTGACTCTCCACTTCTCTCACTCATTCCGTGCGCGCAAACACGCGCTCGAAGATACGCTCCGTATGCCGCAGCGCGTGGCTTGGGTCAAAGAGTTGATCGATTTCAGCCGGCTCCAACAGCCGGGTAATATCCGGGTCCCGGCGCACCTCAGCGGCAAAAGAGGCCTGATGCTCCCAGACCTTCATGGCGTTGCGCTGAACCCAGCCATAGGCCTCTTCGCGGGAAATCCCCTTGCGGACCAGGGCCAGGAGCAGATGTTCGGAATAAATCGCTTCCCCGAGCACGGCCATATTGGCCTGCATCCGCTCGGGATGCACCACCAGCCGGTCCGCCAGCGTGGTCAGCCGGGCCAGCATAAAGTCGAGCAGCGTGGTCGCGTCCGGGCCGATCACCCGCTCGACCGAGGAGTGGCTGATATCCCGCTCATGCCACAGGGGCACGTTCTCCAGGGCCGACAGCGCGTAGCCGCGCAGCAGGCGGGCCAGGCCGCTCACATTTTCCAACTGCCACGGATTGCGTTTATGCGGCATGGCCGACGAGCCCTTTTGGCCCGGAGTAAACGGCTCCTGAACCTCAAAGACTTCGGTGCGTTGCAGATGGCGTAATTCGGTCGCGATCCGGTCGAGCGAGCTGCCGATCACCGCCAGGGTCGAGAAAAAAGAGGCGTGCCGGTCGCGCGGGACCACCTGGGTGGCAATGGTTTCCGGCACCAGCCCCAGGCGCGCGCACACGAAGGCTTCGATCGCGGGATCAATGTTGGCGTACGTGCCGACCGCGCCCGAGGTCTTGCCGACCGCGATCTCGCGGCGGGCGTGTATCAGGCGGGCCTTACTGCGCTCCATCTCGGCGAACCAGTGGGCGACTTTGAGACCAAAGGTAATCGGCTCGGCATGAACGCCGTGGCTGCGGCCGATCATGACCGTGTGTCGATGTTCCTGGGCACGCCGCCGCAGCACGTCGAGCAGGGCGTCCAGATCGGCCAGAATCACATCCGTCGCCTCACACAACTGCACGGCAAAGCCGGTATCAATCACGTCCGACGAGGTCAGGCCGAGGTGCAGATAGCGTCCCTCCGGGCCGACACTCTCAGCCACAGCCGTGACAAAGGCCACCACATCGTGCTTGACCTCGGCTTCGATCTCCTGCATGCGGCCGATATCAAGCCGGGCGCGTTGCCTCAGCTGCGGGATCACCTCCGCCGGGATGTCGCCGCGCTCGGCCAGGGCCTCACACGCCAGCAGTTCGACTTCCAGCCAGGTGGAAAACTTGTTCTCCTCCGACCAGATCTTACGCAGGGCCGGACGGGTGTAACGTTCGATCATGAGCGCAGTGCTATCAGAACTTCGGCAGCGACCAAAGAGGGGGCGGTTGAACGGTGCGAATATACTGCCGTTTCGACTCAGGTTTCCGCTTGTCGGCTCTCTTTATTATTCTGTGTGGGGGATTAAGCATCAGACTGGAGGGTCATATTCCGTAGGACGGCGGACAATAATACTTCCCTTCTCATCGCTTATGGATTCGGGAAGTAAACAACGTTCCAGATGCAGCCGTTTTATTTTGCGCACCCCTTGAGGGTCTCCTATCGCGTTTAATAGTTCCGCACTATTGGGCCTTCCCACAGGAAGCAGAAGCCGGATACCTTTTTCTGGAAATCGTTCTCTGACCATGCGGATAGCCGGTACTAAGTCAGAATCGGCAGAGAGAATTATCGCATGGTCGTAGATATTCCGGTATGCGCCATCTAACAAGTAGAGGGCAATGTTTACATCGGTTTCTTTTTCTTCGTGGCCTTTCCAACGTGTGTGACAGGCAGGACACTTCCTGTCTTTTTTCTTAAATTTACCGAGAACAACTGTTGTCCCTTCCTCTTTTAGAGCTTTGATATATTTTCTGTGGCGAATCAAAGCGTCGGGAATCCATGTTGCGTATGCGGAGAAGTAAAAGAGGTGATCGATCGTAAACTGCGGAGCAGAAGCAAACTCTTCTGACAGTTTACGAAGACTGAGCCACTTTAGGTGTTCTACGCGAAGGGCTTTTATGGCGTGGTAGAGATTAAAACCGTCAATAAAGACAGCTACACGCTGAGGAGTCATATTTCAGAAATAAAAAAGCCCATGAACCGTAGCCCATGGGCACCGTATGGTAAACCATACGGGACGAAACTCATGGAAATATTACTAACAATTAAAGAAGGAACTGTCAACGGCCACTCAAGCGGAGTCATCCACTTTATCCATTCCTTATACCCGTTATTAAAAAGGTCTTGCAACCACCTCAGGGGCGGGGTAGATTAGCAAATCCTGCTCCAAAGCAGGACCGACGCGGCGGCGTACCCAAGTGGCTAAGGGAGAGGTCTGCAAAACCTCCATTCACCGGTTCGAATCCGGTCGCCGCCTTGTCACTCCTCTTCATCCCGGCCCTCGTGCTGTGGCCCGGAATAGCGCCGCGGCCCAAAACACACCCCCCTCTCCGAGTTCCGGATAAAATCCAGCAAGGCCCGGACATCGGGAGACGGATCGGTCTCCAACAGGCGTTCGACCTGATGGCGCATATTGCCCCGCTGGCGGAACAGGGTGGCAAACGCCCGCCGCAGGGCGGCGATCCGCTCCCGACTGAAGCCGGCCCGCCGCAGGCCGACGACGTTTAAGCCGCGCACGGTATGGGTGCCGTCCATAATACAGAAGGGCGGGACATCCCGACTGGTCCGGGACAGTCCCCGCAGCAGGGCCAGGGTGCCGATCCTGACAAACTGATGCACCACACAGTTGCCCGACACAAAAGCCCGGTCCGCGACTTCGACATAACCGGCCAGGAGCGCCCCGCCGGCAATGATGGTCTGATTGCCCAGCCGGCAGTTATGCGCGACATGGGCGTGCTGCATGAGATAATTATCGTTGCCGATAACGGTTGCGCTCTCGGGCTGGGTTCCGCGGTGAATTTGACTGTGCTCACGGATGATATTGCGGTGACCGATTCTGAGAAAACTTTTTGCGCCCGAGTACGACACGTCTTGCGGAACGTGGCCGATGACCGCGCCCATATGGATTTCATTGTCTTCGCCGATTTCCGTCCAGCCGGTCAGAACGGCGTGGGCCAGAATCCGGGTGCCGCGGCCGACCCGGACGGTGCCGTCGATCACGACATAGGGGCCAACGTCAACGCCGGGGTCAATGTCGGCCTGGGGGGAAATAACGGCTGTTGGATGAATCGCCATGCCTGACCCGCGAAGGTCTTACATTTTGGGCGGCGCGGCTGACATGAGCAACCGTGCCAACACTGCTGGTCTTCGGAGGACCCGGTTACTCATTGTCGTCCTCTGCGGGCGTCGGGGCGGCCGGCTCGCCGGGAATGTGATAGGTCCCGCTCGCCCACGCTCCGCGGTCCAGCGTCCGGCAGCGCTCCGAACAAAAAGGACGGTAGACATTGTCCTGCCAGGCCGTTTCCTTACGGCACACCGGGCATCTGACTGTCCGCATAACAGCTCACCTGATCAAACGAGGAAATGCGTCCTCCAGCGCGGAGGTCGGCACGTTTAATGATTGGGACGGAAAAGCGGGCGACCGGACTTGAACCGGCGACGTCCAGCTTGGGAAGCTGGCATTCTACCACTGAATTACGCCCGCTCAGGATTATCGTCTGCCCCTCCATCCAACAAAGCCGGGAGAGCAACCTGGAAAAAGAAAAACCCCGGCCTCGTCCTACTCTCCCACAGCATTCCGCTGCAGTACCATCGGCGCTGGAGGGCTTAACGGCCGTGTTCGGGATGGGAACGGGTGTGGCCCCTCCGCCATTAAGACCGGGGAAATTTTCTAGCTGTCTTTAATACCGACCTCACCGGGGAGTGTCAAGACTCCCGCCCTGTAGTGCAGCCGGGCCTGCATCTGGTCGTAGCTGGCGCCGCCTCTTGCAAGCAGGGGGCACTCCCCCTCAGATTCTCACCAACAAAGAGAGGCCTCAGGTGCTGGGACGATGTTGCCCAGGCGCGCAATCCGAGCCCCGACATCCAGTGGGACAAGAACCGAGCGGGGCAGGCTGTTCGGTGAGAGGAGCAAGAGGAACGGGGAGGGCGAGGAGCAAGACACGAGAGGGTGACAGTTGACAAGTGACGGGTGACAGGTTAGCGTGGCTCGGTGATTGAATTGATCAAGCAGGGTGACCTTCGCGCTGGAGAGCCGAGGAAAAGTCGGAGACGGTGAATAAGTCGTTTCAACATCGTGGGCTCCAGGCCCTGTACGAAAAGGGCGAGACACGGAGGCTGCCACCGCAACACATCTCGAAGCTGAGAGACATCCTGACTACGCTCGATCACAGTCGGAGCCCGGTGGACATGGACCTTCCGGGGTTTCGGCTGCATCCCCTGAAAGGCAATCTACGCGGGTATTATGCCGTGTCGGTATCGGGCAATTGGCGGGTGACTTTTCGGTTCGAGGACGGCCATGCGGTCGATATCAATTACACGGACTACCATTAAGGAAGGGGTGGTCCCATGAGGAGGACAGACTGAGGCAATAGGGGGAAAGCCGGAACACAAGCAAAACAAAGGAGACCCTTATGTACAACCCTCCACATCCGGGCGGAGTAGTGAGACGGCAGTGCCTTGAGCCGCTTGGTCTCTCGGTCACGCGGGCGGCGCAAGGGCTCGGGGTGACCCGGCAAGCGTTGTCCGATCTTGTCAACGAGAAAGCGGGCATCTCGGTCGAAATGGCCATCCGACTCTCAAAAGCGTTCGGGTCGAGCCCGGAGACTTGGCTGGGGATGCAGATGGCCTATGACCTCTGGCAGGCTCGGCCCCGTGCCGAGCAACTGACGGTGGAGCGGTTCACAGCGGCTTAGGCCGGAGCCACAACGAAAAGCCATTCTGCCCGTATACCCCACCCGCGTCGGTTGACGCCCCCGGTATCCGTCGTTACCGTGAGGCACGGTTCCGGTACCGGCAGAGAGAGGGCAGAATGGACAGTATCAGTTATACTGCGGCTCGAAACAGTCTGGCGAAAACCATGGAGCGAGTCTGTAATGATCACGCTCCCGTCGCTATTACCCGGAAGGGGGAAGGAGCGGTCGTGATGATTTCCATGGAGGATTATCAGGCTCTGGAAGAAACGGCCTACCTCCTCAGAAGTCCAAAGAATATGAGACGTTTAGTTGAAGCTATGGCCGAGTTGGAGGAAGGCAAAGGCAAAGAGAGGGAACTCATTGAGTGAAACTGATCTTTGCGGAGAAAGCCTGGGAAGACTACTTGTACTGGCAGAAGACAGACAAGAAAATGGTCAACCGCATACATGCTCTGATAAAAGATATTCAGCGCGATGCCTTCAAGGGCATAGGAAAACCGGAACCGCTGAAGCATGCGCTCTCCGGTTATTGGTCGAGGCGAATAAACGATGAGCATCGCATCGTTTACAAAATCGTAGATGGTGCGATGCTCATAGCCCAGTTACGCTACCATTACTGACGCCTATACCATTCTCTCTGAGTCATCAGTGTCCGCTCGCTTGACGCAGTACAGGCGGACCCACCCCGCCGCTAGCGCAAAATGCACATGAGTGTCGCGTCCACCGGCCTCCGCGCGTTTCCTGATAAGTCGGGTGCGCCCTGCGCACCGGGGCAAGGTGGTGCATGGGATGCACCCGACGGAACTCTGGAGAGCACCTCGCTACACCACGGAGGAAACTGCGCTAGCGCGGCACAAAGAGGAAGCGTGTCCTCCAACAGCCAGGCACAGGCTGGACACGTTTCCTCTTTCCCTCCCAAGAGGGGGTGTGTGCTGTTCCCCTCCTTGGAGGGGTGGCCGAAGGCCGGGGTGGGTTCCTTTTCGCATCACACGTCCAAGGAGGGGAGAGGGAATCCGCTTACTTGAAGAGTCCCCCACCCGCGTCGGTTGACGCCCCTGGTATCCGTCGTTACCGTGAGGCCCGTGAAGGAAGAAATCACCCATATTTTTCAGGCGAGTATCGAGGCCAAAGCCGACTTCCTGCGGACGCAGAGCAGCGAACTGATCGCCGCAACCGACACCGTCATACGGACGCTGCGCGCGGGCGGGAAAATTCTCCTGTTCGGGAACGGCGGCAGCGCTGCCGACGCCCAGCACCTGGCCGCCGAGTTCGTGAATCGCTACCTGATCGATCGTCCGCCGCTGCCGGCGATTGCGCTCACGACCGACTCCTCGGCTTTGACCTCGATCGCCAACGACTACGGTCCCGCCGATATTTTTGCCAAGCAAATACAGGCGCTTGGCAAAGACAATGACGTCGCTATCGCGCTCTCGACAAGCGGCAACTCGGCAAACGTGCTGCGCGGCCTTGAGTCCTGTCGCACCATCGGCATGCCGACCATCGGGCTGACGGGTGGGAGTGGAGGAGCGATGGCCGCCCTGGTCGATCATTGCCTGTGTGTCTCGGCCACAACCGTCACACCCCGGATTCAGGAAACGCATATTCTCATCGGCCACGTGATCTGCGAGATGGTTGACCGCCGCCTCTACGGGACCGGACGCCCGGAGAGTGAACAGTGGGACCGGACGCCCGGAGAGTGAACAGTAAAAAAACCGCGCGTTCGGGGGCGGCACCCCTCCCTGGACGGCGTGATACGAGAGAGGGAGTTCCGGGAGGAGGAGCGTGATGAGGAGAGGGCGAACTCTCTTGTTGCTGACCGCGGTGGGCCTGGTGGTCGCCATGCTGGTGTCGAAACCGCAGCCCCAGGACCCCCCGCAAACCCGCCCGGAATCCGCCGAGCGGACGGTGCTCGATGCGGCAATGGCGCAGATCAGCGCCCACCGCCGCGGGACGGTCCGGGAGCCACGCGTAGAGGCAGCGCCGAGAGGGCCTGAAACGCCGGCCGGGGGAGACACCCCCTCCCCGGATGCCCCCGTCCAGCCGCCCGACGGCTATTCGTTCGTCGTCTCGCACGGCGATATGTCCACGGCACGGATGGAGCGCGAGGACGAAGCCGCATATGAGCGTGCGGACCCCGACTGGCTGGGGACCCCCGAGGCATTCGACCGGCTGGTCAGCCAGGCGGCCGCGGCGGGGCGCGACTGGTCCTTCGGGTGGCTGCGCCTCGCCCCCGGCGCGAGCCTGGACGATCTCAGACAAGCGCTCAACGGGCTGAATGTGGAGGTCCTCGGCTCGGCGGGGGATCTGGTCCGCGCCCGGCTGCCGGGCGACCCGGCCCGCCTCCAGGCGGTCTCGGAGTTGCCGTCTGTCGACGGGCTGGGCGCGCTACCCACGGAACGGAAGATCGCCGAGGAACTGGCCACCGAAGCGCTGACCCGGCCGGGTGATGAAGAACTGCCGGTGTTCATCACCCTGATGACGGATGATCCCGGCGGCCAGTGGCGGCGCGCGCTGGAAGGCCTCGGGGCTGTGGTTGGCCGTTTCGATTCGGACATCCGGGTCTACACGGCCAACGTCAGCTACGACACGCTCGCCGCCCTCGCCGAGGCGGATTTTGTGCTGGCCGTTGAACCGATCGGCCTGGTGGAAGCCGCCCACGACACCGCCGTCCCCGCCATGGGGGCCGATGCGCTCCGACTCTACCAGCCCTCCTCCCGGCTCTTCTCCGGCATCGGCGGGGCGTCCGTCCCCATCGGCGTGCTGGATACGGGGCTCAACATCAACCATGTGGACATTGCCTCGAACCGGGAGAGCATTTGCGGCGCCAACTTCGTCTATTTCGAACCCCGGATCGACGCTCTGGACCTGTGGGTGGACGCTGACGGGCACGGCACCCATGTCACCGGCACTATCGCCGGGAACGGCTCCGCCGACCCGCGTTTCGCCGGCATGGCGCCCTTGGTGTCGCATATCCGTTTCGCCAAGGTGCTCTCCCATGAGGGCTTCGGTCTCGTAGACAGCATTATACGGGGGATGGACTTCCTGGCCCGGCCTACCGGCTGCCCGGAGGCGGGCTGGAGCGCCGCCCGGGTCAAACCGCTGATCGTCAACATGAGCCTGGGGGGGAGCGCCCTGCTATTCGAAGGGAGAGGCGTCGACCAGCGCAAGCTCGATTCCATCGTTTGGGGCCACCGCCAGCTCTACGTCGTCGCTCAATCGAATGAAAGTATTCACGGCTTCTCAAATTTCGCCGCGGCCAAGAACTCCCTGGCCGTGGGCGCGGTGCTGGACAGCGGCGAACTCGCCTTTTTCAGCAGCCACGGCCCGACCGCGGACGGACGACTGGCCCCCCAGGTTGTTGCGACGGGTATCGATCTCCACTCGGCCCGGGGCGGGGGGAGCAGGGGCGCCTACGTCAGCGCCAGCGGCACGAGCGCGGCGTCGCCCTCGGTCGCCGGCGTGGCGGCCCTGCTCATGGACGCGGCCCCGGCGCACCGGGAACAGCCCGCCCTGACACGGGCGCGCTTGATGGCGAGCGCCATCAAGCCGGACCCGTGGCTGGAGGACCCGATCCGGTTCCCCGCCGACAACTCCAACGGACCGGGAGCGCTGCACGCCCGGTACGGGCTGGGCAAGGTATCGGCCCGCACCGGCGTGCTCAACCGGGACCGGGGAGACGGCTGGACGAGCGGCGGTGCGATATCCGAACTGCAAGACGGCGAATACGCCTATCACGACATCGTCGTGCCGGCGGGCGCCAGCCGCCTGGACCTGGTCATGACCTGGGACGAGCCGCCCACGGACACCATCGCCAACGCCGTGCTGAACGATCTGGACCTGTGGCTGGACCGGGACGGCGACTGCGGAGCGGGGGCCTGCGGGGAGTACTCGTCGCTCTCCCGCACGGACAATGTGGAGTGGGTCATCGTCAGGAACCCACCGGCTGGAACCTACCGGGCCAAGGTCGTGTCACAGCGCGTCTATACCGCCGCGCCGCGCGCCGCCCTGGCCTGGACCGTCATCCGCGGCGCATCCACGCCGAAGCTCAACATCGACGCGGACAAGACCGTCCTCCACAGCGGAGACGCACTGACACTGACGCTGACAGCGGACGCCTACGTCGCCGCCGGGACGCGGCTGGCTGTGGACTGCCGCGATGCCAGCGGCTCTCCCAACTGTCACCTGGCGATCCGGGACGTGGGGGCGACTCGCGAGGACGGCCTGGTGTACGGTGAGGAGTGGAGCGATCTCGGTGCGGCCATCGCGCTGGGCGAAATCGCCGCCGGCGAGTCCCAGGAAGTCACGCTCAGGGTTGCAAACCGGGGCGAGGGTGCGGCGTGCCTCTACTTCACGGCGAGCGCCTGGAACGCGCGGGCCGCTTCGATGTCGGTCGTGGTCCGAACGCGCGGCACGGACCAGTCCGAGGCTCCCGAAGCCGAACCGCCCGCGAATGCCGCATTCGCGGCCGCTGCCACGCTGGAAGGCGAAGAGGGTTCCCGGGTGTTGGATCTGCTGCTCGCGCTGCCGGAGGTGGGGGAACCGGTGTTCGATCCCTTCCATGGACGCCCGAGTGGTTCCGCCTGGTATATCTGGACGGCCCCGACCGATCGTTTAGCCCGGTTTGGTGCCAGCCGGGATGCGGATGTCCGGGACGCGGGCGAAGTCAATATCACTGTTTTCCAGGGTGATCGGATCACCGCCCTCAAGCGGGTGGCATCAGGCCCCTGGGGTGTCGAGTTCTTCGCTGAGGCCGGGCAAACCTATCGGGTCCGGGTGAGTCACACCGGAAGAAGCCTTCCGCTGATCCTCCGCTGGTCCCAGGGACCGCGGCCCGCCAACGACGCCTTCGCTGCCGGCGTTGCCCTTGCCGGCGCCGAGGGCGGTGTCGCAGGGAACAACAAGGGCGCCACCCTGGAACCGGGCGAGTTGTTCGGAGCGCTGGCGTCCACCGTCTGGTATCGCTGGACGGCGCCCGGCGATGGCGCCTGGGCGTTTGCGTCGAGCAACGAGAACCTGCACGTGCTCGCGTTCGTCGGCGACAGCCTCTCCGAACTGCGGCTGGTTTCGGGCCTGCCTCACGCTTCGGCCACGTTTCCGGCGGGCAGCGGCCAGGAATACCGCATCGCCGTCGCCGCCTCCAACGCCTATGCCGCCGGAGGAGCCTTTGAGTTGACGTGGCAGACGACCGAGCGCGGAGCGACCAACGACGATCTCCAGGGTGCCGAAGCAATCGCGAGTACGCCATCGTCGTCGCATTTTGTCCAAGCCGATGCTCAAGCGACCGTGGAACCCAACGAGCCCATCGAAAGCGGTATCAGAACGGGGTGGTGGGTGTGGACGGCACCGCAGGACGGCCGCTACACGTGGCGGCTCACGGAGACGGATTTCACCGAGTTGCTGGTGTCGGTGTTTACCGGCGACACCCTCGGAGCATTACGGCTGGTTGCCTCGACCGGGCCGGACACCACCGCGACCGAGTTCACTTTTGCAGCCGTCCGGGGCCGGCGCTACTGGATTTCGGTGGGCTTTCAGAACGGCGACCTCGGAGCATTCTGGTTTGGGCCGGCGACCGCAACTCTGGTGTGGGGACCGACGCCGTCGAACGACGCCCTGACGGGTGCCGTCTCCCTCACGGATGCCAGCGGCTCGGTGACGGGATCAAGCGTGTTTGCGACTGCGGAACGCGGCGAGCGCGGCGGCGTTCTGGGCCACTCGTCTCTGTGGTGGACTTTTGCGGCGCCCGCTGCCGGGTGGTATCGTTTCTGGATTGACGAACCCGACGCGCCCTGGACATTGGCCGTCTACCGAGACGCCGGCGACGGGTTCGGCTCGCTGGAGTTGATCGGGACGAGTCAGTTCGCCGGCATCCCGTCCGACGCCGGCGCAGTCGTATTCCGGGCGGAGGCGGGGGTGCGCTACACGGTCCGGCTCGGGCTCACGGGCGACGCGACGGGCGACGCATTCACCCTGCGCTGGGGCGAGGCCGAACCCCCGGTGTGGCTCAGATACGCCGGGCGTCTGGACGCCGGCGCCCCGGACGCAAACGGCAACCCGGTCGCACTCTCCGATCCGGGAGACCTGGCGTTCAACAGTACTGGCACGGCGCTGTATGTGGGCACGGCGCTCGGGCTGCGGGTTTTCGAACGGAACCCCGAAACCGGCGATCTGGCGCTCGTACAGTCCCTGGATGGGAATGTGTCGGATAGCGCGCTGATCTGGGACCCACACAGAGAAGAGCTGTACGCCCACGACTGTGGAACCTGGCGCAGATTCGTACCCGTGGATGGAACCCACCGGACGCTCAGGGATGCGGGAACACTCATCATAACCGGTTCCGCCCAGCGCGCTGCTCCGTGCGGTGATGTGCTCATGGACTCCGGGGGATCGTTCCTCTATGTATTTGGGCGCGGGGGGGGAGCATTACAAGTCCTCGCCTTCAATTTCCCCATTTTCTCCGGCGCCACGGGGGGCATTCTCAGGCCGGTGCAGACCGTGGAAATCGATGCTGACATAATGAGCGCATTGATCTCCAATAGCGGTAGTCACCTGTATGTGCTGACGGGGAATGCGCTGCTCGTCTTTACGCGCCATCCGGGAACCGGCGAACTCGCGCAGGTTGGGACGGTCGAAGGTCTGCAAGAAGCCCGAGCCATCGCGCTCAGCGACGATGACCGCCACCTGTTCGTCTTCGACGCCGCTGGAAACCGGACTATCCTCTTCCAACTGGACGACCCCTCGAACCCGCAATTCCTCGACATCCTGCCGCCATTTGAGAACGCGCCGCAGTCGGAGTGGACCGGGTGTCAAGTCGCCGCCGCGCGAAACGGGTTGCCGGCGGTGGATGCCTTTTGCACCAGTTCCGCCTTCAGCGTGCGATGGCGGTTGGAAACCGGCGAGCTCGAAGCGACCGACTATGTCGCGCACTGGCAGCAGGATCGTTTTAACAACCACCTGCCCGACTTCGGCTTCGTGCGCGGCATGGCGGCAAGCCCCGACGGCACGCACGCCTACCTGACAACCGACGATGCCGGGATCGTGCTCTTCGAGCGGGTCGGTAATGAGACGGTCGAGCCCGAGTGACCGGGGCAAGGATGAGGAGGAGCCATGGCCGCCCTGGTCGATCACTGCCCGTGCGTCCGCTGCGGACGTATTGGAACGCCTCCGACTCATCCAATCTGCGGAATGAGTTTGACGTATACAGCGACTTCCCCTAAATTTGACTAATCTGGTCATAAGGAGGAGCGCTCTTGAATACATCTCGTCAAGTCAGGCAGACCGGCCCGGCTCCGGCTCCCGGCTGGAAGCTGGGAGAGGCCAAGGCAAAGTTCAGTGAACTCGTCCGCCTTGCCACATCCGGGCAGCCGCAACGGGTCACGGTTCACGGGAAAGATGCCGTGGTCATCGTTGCGGCAGACACATTCGAAGCCCTCCGGGCACGGGAGCAATCGGGCAGCTTACACGAACTCCTGTCCCAATCTCCGCTGAGCCGTATCACGTTCGGTGGAGACGGAGTGCGGAGCCCGGTCCGTGAGGTTGAGTTGTGACGGGATGGTTGCTCGATACCAATGTGGTCTCCGAACTCCGCAAGCAGCGACCTGACAGTCATGTCAAGGCATGGTCGGACGCGCAAGCCGCGGACAGCCTCTTCCTCAGCAGCGTCACGCTGGCTGAAATCCGGTATGGCATCGAAAGACAACCTGACCTCAAATTCCGTAATGAACTGACAGTCTGGCTCGACCACCGGCTGCGGCCGTGGTTTGCCGGGCGTATCCTGCCTGTGGATGAGGAGGTGATTCTGGAATGGCGTCGGATGGTGGCCCGGGGTCGAGAACATGCGATTACTTTCAGCCAGCCTGACCTCTTCATTGCCGCCACCGCGCAGGTACACGCTCTCGTTGTATGCACCCGCAACGAGGACGACTTTCGTCAAACAGGCGTCCCGGTCTTCAATCCGTGGATGGGATGAATACCAAGGGGAAGATGTCACACCCATGACCAGGACCGGACGATAGCCGCGCTGCCAATCGGCTTGACACAGGACCGGGCATGGGAGAGAACGACCCTGTGAGCGAGTTTGAGACAGCGACGCTTGCTTTCCGGAATGCTTCTCTATGGGCAACCTATGTCCAGGCCGGGATCGCGGGCCTGGCAGGCTTGGTACAATGCGGCTTGATTGCCTACGGCTTGAAGATGATGCAGCGGAGCAATGTCGACCGGCAAGGCCAAACGGACCTTGCCGAGAAACGGCATGAGGAAAGCATGCTGGCCTTGCACCAGCAAGGGGAAGCCTTGCGGACGCTGATCGAACGGACCGCACCCCGGCAAGCCAGCGCCACCCCGGCGGCTAGTTGACAAGTGTCGATAGACACATTACACCTTGCCCGTGATACGGAGCTTCCAACACCGTGGGCTCAAGCGACTCTATGAGCGTGGTGACCGGAGTCTGATCCGCTCCGATCTGCACGACCGGGTGGAAGTCATGCTGGCCCAGCTTGATGTTGCGAGTTCCCCCGAAGCGATGCGTCTTCCCCACTATCGGCTGCACGCCCTCAAAGGCAGATTGAAAGGGTATTGGTCGGTGACGGTGAAGGCAAACTGGCGAATCATCTTCCGCTTTGAAGGCGAAGACGTCTATGACGTGGAACTGATAGACTACCACTAACGGAAAGGAGAACCCCCGTGTCGATGAAGAATCCGCCACACCCCGGCAAGGTTGTCCGGGTGTCCTGTCTGGAACCGCTCGGATTGAATGTCACCGCAGGCGCGAAGGTGCTCGGCGTCAGCCGCCAAGCCCTCTCGAACCTGGTGAATTGCCGCGCCCGCCTGTCTACCGACATGGCGGTCCGGCTCGCGAAAGCTTTCGGCTCGACAACGGAGACGTGGATACGCCTGCAGGCGGCCTACGATGTTGCACGGGCGCAAGCGCGTGAGGATGAAATCGAGGTTGCGCGCTACGAGCCACGACCAGCGGCGGGGCAATAGAAAAAACACGGAGCGCCGGCTACCAGCCCCGGATGAACGCCGGGTGACGGCCCGCCGGCAAGAGAAACACAATGAAATTCCCCCCCATCGACCCGAGGCAGGCCGCCACCTATCCGCTCAGTCAGCGCAGCAGCAAAGTTGCCGCGCAGGGCCTGGGCACACCGTGGCGGGTGGGTGGCAGCCTGAGAGAGTTTCTGCACTCTCTGCCCCGTATTCTGGCCGCTCCCGACCTGGCGGAGGTCGCCAGCCGTATCGCGAGCGCGGTCCGGTCCGGGCGGCCGGTTGTCCTGGGCATGGGCGCCCACCCGCTCAAAGTCGGCCTGTCCCCGTTGATTATCGACCTCCTGGAGCGCGGCATTATTGCCGCGATTGCGCTCAACGGGGCCGGTATTATCCACGACTTTGAACTGGCCTATCAGGGGGCAACCTCCGAAGACGTCGCCGCCAGTCTGGATACGGGCCGGTTCGGCATGGCGCAGGAAACCGGAGAATTTCTGAACGCCGCCATGCAAACCGGGGTGATGCAGCAGGGGGTCGGGATTGGCCGGGCCGTGGGAGACCGTATCCTCGCGGAACAGTTGCCCCACGCCGCGCTGAGCGTACTGGCCGCGTGTGCCCGGCTGGAGGTGCCCGCCTGCGTGCATGTCGCGATCGGGACCGATATCATCCATATGCACCCCAGCGTGGACGGTCGGGCCATCGGGGAGGGCAGCCTGCGCGACTTTCACCAGCTGACCTCGGTGGTCGCCCAGTTGGAGGGCGGGGTGTTTCTCAACCTGGGTTCCGCCGTGATCATTCCCGAGGTGTTCCTGAAAGCGCTCTCTCTGGCGCGGAATCTCGGCCATCCGGTCCGCACCCTGACCACGGTTGATCTCGATTTCATCCGGCACTATCGACCGACCGTCAACGTGGTCCACCGTCCTACCCAACAGGGCGGGCGCGGCTTTCAGCTCACCGGCCACCACGAAATCCTCTTCCCGCTGCTGTGCGCCGCGGTTCTGGAAGAACTGGGAACAGACGCGCCGGACAGCGCCTGACCCGTGGGCAATTCATGAATTGCCCCTACAAAGAACGACCCCCCGGCCTGCGGCCCCGTCTCCTCCTGGGAGAGCGGCCATCCTGGCCGCTTGCGGGCTGGAAGCCCGCACTCCTGGCCCCCTGGCGCAGACAGGCACGGCGCAGGGGAGCGGGGGGCCGCCGAGTCATGTCATTTGCATCACACGTCCCAAGAGGGGATAAATCCGTGTTGACAGCAGTACCTTGTGTACTCCAATAGGCCAGAGTTACGTGTAGTAACTGTGGAATGGGAGGACTTACCATGAAGACCAAACTCGCTTTCCGACACAACAAAGACGAAATCAAGGGACCGTATCGCTATACTGCGTGTGGCCTGGATAATGTCTACTTGCTGAATGGGTACGAGTTGTATCAGTTGGAAGACGGGGAAGGAGTGTCGGTACAAGACTTGGAGGATTTACATCGTGCTATTGGGCGCTGTCTGGCAAAGCAAGACGGGCCGCTCCAACCCAAGGAACTCCGTTGGTTCCGTTTGCATCTGGACTGGACCCAAGACAAACTGGCAGAGATTTTGGCATGCACGCCTGAGGCGGTAACACAATGGGAAAAGGGAGAATGTTCACCATCTGAAAAGAACGATATGTTCATCCGGCTGCTCTATCTGGATCATATTGATGATGGTACCGGATTTCAGACTCTTCTCGAACGCTTGAGACAATCGGCCTCACAACCGCCGACTAGTTGGATGATGGATCAAGCCGCCACGTAGTTCCTCCCTCCTGTTTTCACTCTGAAGCCCAACCTCGGTGTCGGGCTTTTCTGCGTCCGGTTCTGAGAAAGGAACCCACCCCGCTCCTCCTCCTGGGAGGGCGGCCATCCTGGCCGCCAGCGGGCTGGAAGCCCGCACTCCCGGCGCGCCCCCGTGGGCAATTCATGAATTGCCCCTACAAAGAACGACCCCCGGCCTGCGGTCCCCGTCCCCCCGTCGGGGACTCAAAAACGCCCGGCTGCTGCGCGTCCGGCGGAAGTCGTATATAATCATGGCGTCTTCGGTCCGAATGGATACGCCATGAAGTTCATGCTGTTTTTACTGCCCTCAATCCCGGCCACGCTGGAAGAGCGCAAGGCCCTGCGGCCGATTGCCGCGCATTCGGACCGCTGGCAGGCCATGTTTCAGGAGGTCGTCGAACTCGCCCGGTTTGCCGAAGAGCTGGGCTTTGACGCGGTCGCCTTCCCGGAACACCACCTGCACAGCGAAGGCTTCGAGATGGGCGCTCCGCCCGAGTTTCTGCTGTACGTGGCCATGCAGACCAAACGGATACAGGTCGGCCCCATCGGCTATGTGCTGCCCGGTTGGGACCCGCTGCGTCTGGCGGTCACAACGGCCTGGCTGGACCAACTCACCCAGGGCCGCTCTTTTGTCGGCTTTGCCCGCGGCTACCAGCAGCGCTGGCTGAACCAGATGGCGCAGAAGGTGCATATTTCCGCCACAACCAGCGACCAGTCCAGCCTGGACGAGACCAATCGGCGCGCCTTTGAAGAGGTCTACCATATTCTCAAGCTGGCCTGGTCGGATGAGCCGTTCCGCTTTCAGGGCGAATTTTACGAATACCCCTACCCGTATGAGAGCGGCACGCCCTGGCCGCCCGCGCCGTGGACCAGGGAATACGGCACGCCGGGAGAGCTGGACAGCCAGGGCAACGTCCACCGTATCTCCGTCGTACCCAAGTCCTACCAGAAACCCCATCCCCCGCTGTTTCAGGCGTTTTCGATCAGCGAGTCCACCATCCGCTGGTGTGCCCGAGAGGGGGTCATTCCCATGATTCTCCTGTCGCGCCACGAACAGGTCCGCCAGCTCGCCCAGATCTATGCCGAAGAGGCCGGCCGGGCCGGACGCTGGCTGCCGTTGGGGTCGAACATCGGCGTCCTGCGCCAGATATATTTTGCCGACACCGTTCCGCAGGCCGTCCGTCTGGCGGAAGAGGGCCTGGTCGGGGTAGGATATAAACGCTTCTGGGGGCATTTCGGTTTTTGGGAGGCGTTTCGTTTTCCCGAGGATGAACTCGAATATCCGAGCGGGGAGCAACGTCTGCCCCTAGAGGAATGGACGGTTGAGCGTATGATACGGGCGAATTATCTGTATGCCGGGCCGGTGGACAACGTAGTCCGCGGCATAGACGCCCTGGCCGACGCGGCCAACCCGGAATGGTTTGCCTGGCTGTTTGACCAGGGGCTCCTGCCCCGGGCCGAGTTGAGAAAACAACTCGAACTCTTCGGCACGCATATCCTGCCCCGCTATCGTTCATGACCCAACAGACTCCATAGACTCAATCGACTCAACGGACTCAAAAAAATGCCGCAGTTCCAATACCAGGCAACCACACCCCAAGGACAGCTGATTGAAGGCGTCAGAGAAGCCGAAGAGGAGCGTGCGGTCGTGGCCTGGCTCCACACCCAGGGTTATATTCCCCTCAACGTCGCGCTCCCGCACGGCCGGGAAGCAAAGACCGCGCGCAACTGGCAGCTCTCCCTGCCGGATATACCCTGGCGTGGCCGCGTCACGCAGCGCGACGTGCTGCTCCTGACCCGTGAGCTGGCCACCATGCTGTCGGCCGGACTGCCCCTGGACCGGGCGCTGTCCGCCCTGGTCGGGCTGGCGTCAAAACCGGCCCTGAGCCGTGTGGCGGACGACGTGCTGAAGACCGTGCAGCAGGGTCAATCGCTGGCCGATGCCCTGGCCCAGTACCCCACCATCTTCCCTCCCCTCTATCTGAACATGGTTCGGGCCGGAGAAGTCGGCGGCTTTCTGGAGACGGCGCTGCAACGCCTGGCGGAATATCTCGAGCGCGCCCAGGAGGTTCAGGAGGAGGTGAAGTCGGCGCTGACCTATCCGGTCCTGCTCGTCCTGTTTGGCGCCGGGGCGATTATCTTCATGTTCATCTTCATCCTGCCGCGCTTTGCCGGTTTGTTTGCCGACAGCGGCCAGGGCCTCCCGGCGTCGACCCGGTTCATGCTGGCGACCAGTGAGGTGTTGCGGTCCTATTGGTGGGGCTTCCTCTTGGCCGGGGCCGGCGGCGTATTCGGCGGGCAGCGCTATGTGGCTACTCCCCAGGGTCGCCTGGCCTGGGACGGCTTCCGCCTCCGCCTCCCCCTGCTCGGCTCCTTGCTCCAAAAACGCGAGGTGGGCCGTTTTTCCCGGACCTTAAGCACCTTGCTGAGCAGCGGGGTGCCGTTGCTCCAGGGGCTGGAGGTGGTGGAGGCCGTTGTCGAGAACAGCGTTATCCGTCAGGCCGTCAAGGAAGTCCGCGCCGGTGTCCGGGAAGGGCAGGGGCTGGCCGCCCCGCTCGGCCGCACCGGCGCCTTTCCGTCGCTGGCACTCCAAATGATCGGGGTGGGCGAGGAAACCGGCCGGCTGGACGATATGCTGAAGCAGGTGGCCGATTACTTTGAACGCGAGACGCAGCGGCAGATCAAGCGGATGACCTCGCTGGTCGAACCCATCCTGTTGCTGACGATGGGACTGATCATCGGCTTTGTGGTCATTTCCATGCTGGTCGGGATCTTCAGCATCAACGACATGCCCCTCTGATAGATAGAAAGAGACAGATAGAAAGAGACAGGCAGAAAGAACGCTCAGAAAGGAAAAGGCGTATGCGACATAATCCCCCTCAATCCACCCAACCGACCCAAATGTCCGGTCAGGCCGGTTTTACGCTCATCGAACTCCTGGTCGTGATGGTCATCATCGGTCTGCTGGTGGCCCTGGTCGGGCCGAACGTCATGGGCCGGGCCGAGAAAGCCAAGCCCCAGGCCGCCCGGGTGCAGATCGAGAATTTCGCCAGCGCGCTGGAGATGTTCAAACTGGACGTCGGTCGCTATCCGACCGAAGAGGAAGGCTTGTCCGTGCTCCGCCAGGCGCCGTCCGGCGTGGAGCGCTGGGACGGCCCCTATCTCAGAAAGCAGGTGCCCAAGGACCCCTGGGACCGTGACTATGTCTATCGCCATGCCGGGAAAGGGTTCGAGGTGCTGTCCTACGGCGCGGACGGCGCGACCGGTGGTGCCGATATTGATGCCGATATTCTCAGTTCCGAATAAGCGCTGTGACAGGAAGACGGTGATGCGAAAAAGACCCCCCCCGGCCGTCGGCCACCCCTCCAGGGAGGGGATATGTTCCGCTCCTCCCCTGGGAGAGCGGGCTTCCAGCCCGCCGGCGGCCAGGATGGCCGCTCCAGGAGGCTTGGGTGAATCTCCCGCCGAGCGTACAGCGCCTCGCCGCGGTTGACTATTGTGACGGCCTCGGCATCGCCGTTGGGTCGCACGCGGTCAGCTTTGTGCACAGCACCAAGCGCTTTTTTCAGGTCGGGTTGAAAACGACGCGGACCGTTCCCCTGCCGGAAACCGCCGCGGACCATCTGCCCGCCATCCGTTGGGCCCTGGACGACTTTCTGGCCGACATCGAAACCCTGCCCGACCAGACCGTCCTGTGCCTGCCCCGAAAAGAGGCGAGCGTGAGCCGGCTGGTCGTGCCGGAAGCCGCGCGTGGCTCGCTGGAACAGGTGGTCCGCTATGAAGTCGAACGCCTGCTGCCCTTCCGTGAGGAAGAGATCTATTACGATTACGTAACGACCGAAGAGGGCGGGGAGGAGCGGCGGCTCGGCGTCGTCATTTTCTGTTTTCCCCGCCAGACCGTCGATCCCCTGGTCAACCTCCTGGTCGAGCACAATCTGCGCCCGCAGAGCGTCACCCTGAGCAGCGCCGCACACGCCACCACCCTGTCCGCCTGTTGTCCGGTCGAGGACCGGCAGCAGGTCCTTGCCGCTCGGGAGGACGGGAACCTGGAGCTGAACTTTCTGCACGAGCGGCAGCTCGTGGCCAGTCATACCGTGCCGATTGCGCGCGTTGCCGAGGCCGGGATGTGGGCCGATACGCTCGCCCACAGCATTGCCCGCAACTTCCCCGGCAGCGCGCCGGACACGATTCCCGTCTTTACCTGGGACGGGCACGGCACGCTGCCCGTGAGCGTGGAGCCGGAACGGGACCTGGCCCACGCCGCCCAGGAACACTTTCCGGTCGTCGCCGCGGACGGGGCCATGTCCGTCGTGACCTGCTCCGCCATCGGCGCTTCCCTCCAGGCCGTAGGCGAGGGGGAAGAAGTCAATGTCCTGCCGGCGGAAAGCCGGGCGCACCGCGAAAAGCTGCTCTCCCCGCTCACCCTGGTCTTTGTCGGCTGTATTCTGGTGCTGAGCCTGGTCTGGGCCGCGTCCGTTATGGTCCAGGACCGCCGCGCCCTCAACCGGGTCCGGGACCAGATTCACACCCTGGCCCCGGCGGTGCGTCAGGTCCAGGATGATGAAGCCGTCGCGCAACGCCTCCAGGCCCAACTCCAGACCCTGCGCTCCGAGACCCGCATCCGGCTGACCCCGCTCCTCAAAGATATGTCCGAGCGCATCCCCCAGCAGGTCTACCTCACCACCTTCCAGTTCAGGAACGGCAAGGTCGAACTCACGGGCGTGGCCAAGACCGGCTCGGCCTCCGATCTGGTCGGCGCCCTGGAAGCCTCGCCCTGCCTGCAGGACGTGGCGCCCAAAGCGCCCTTCAAGACCTCAAGCCGGGGCGAAACCTTTACCCTGGGCGCACAGGTGAACCCATGCGACTAGCCGCACTCCTGGAGGCCTGGCGGCGGCTCTCCGCCCGAGAGCGGGTCCTGGCCGGTCTGGCCTGTGGCGCCCTGCTGCTGGTCGTCCTCCGCTATGGCGTGGTTGCCCCCTATCTGGCCTATACCGCCCAGCTCGAAGAGCGGATCGAGCGCGACGTGCAGCGTCTGGCAAAAATGCAGCGGCAACGGGAGCGCGCCGCCGCAGTCCAACAACGGATGCGCCTCCTGGAGAAACAGTTTGCCGCGGCCTATGACCAGCTCGTCCCCGGTGAAACCCCGACCCTGGCCGCGGCCCGGCTTCAGGAACGGGTCCAGACCTTTGCCGACCGCAGCGGGCTGACCCTGGTCACGACCCAGGTCATGCGAGACAAATCGCTCGGGTCCCTGCGCAAGACGCGGGTACAGATGACGTTTCGGGGCGACACGCCGGCGGTTGCGGATTTCCTGGCCCGGGTGGAATATGCGGACTGGTTGCTGTCGGTCTCCCGTTTGAATATCGGCACCTCCAAGCGCCGCCGTCGCCGTCGCCGTCAGGCCGCCCGCCCACCCCTCACGATTACGCTTGAGGTGGAAGGCATCATGCGGGAAAGCGCCCAGGGGGGAGCGGCCCTTCAGGTCGCCAGGAAAGCGCTGGGAGCCAAGCAAGCACAGGAAGCCAAGGGAGAGTAAGCCCAGGGTATGCGTATTCGGCGATTTTTTCATATCATCCTGGCGGTCATCGCCCTCGGTATTGTCTGGCAGGTGGCCAGTACCTGGAGCCGGGCCATGCCGGGCGTCCCATCGGAGTCGGCGCGCACCCCAAAAAAGGACCGCCCCGCCACGGCCCTGCCGGCGCGCCGCATCCGGGCCGGCCAGCGCCTGGCCCAACAGATCACCGACAAGGACCTCTTTTCGCCGGACCGCAAGCGGCCGGTCGTGGTCCAGCCCGTCGTTTCCGCCGAACCGCCCCCGCCGCCCTCGCATCTCACCCTGGTCGGCGTCCTGCTGACCCCAGGGCGGGAGGAGGCATTTCTGTCCGACTCCTCACAGGGTAATCGCGTGACGCGGGTACAGAAGGGCGAGCAGATCGGCGACCTGTATCGCCTCACCCGGCTGACCGCCGCCGAGGCCACCCTCTCCCTGGGGAATGGCGGGGGAGAGGTCGCCTTGCCCCTGGCTCTGCTCAGCAGTAAAAAGGCCAAGAGCCTGCCCCAGTTGATCCCCAAGAAGGCACCCGTCAAAAAACAAACGAAACAGGATCAGGGCCAGGCCGCAGAGGCCCAGACCCAGGCCGCGGTTGAGACGGGCGGCGATGATCCGGCCCAGATTCGGGAGAATATCCGTCAGTTGCAGCGCCGCCTGCGCACGATCCGGCGACAGGCCGCGCGTGAGCGCCGGGCCAAACGAGAACAAGCGAGAGAAGCCGAAGAGCCGGTAGAGCCGGTAGAGCCGGTAGAAGCAGAGGCGCAGGCGGCAGAGCCAGAGTGAGAGGCCAGAGTTGAGGCTCGTGGTTCAGTTTCACATCGCGCTTGCCCCCAGCCGACGGAGTGCTCCCCCTCCCTCACAGGGGCGGGAAAATCTGCTCCCTCTCCCCTGGAGGGAGAGGGCGGGGGTGAGGGGGAAGAAGCAAACTGAACCACGACCGAGTTGAGAGGCCGGTAAAGCAGTATAGAGAGGAATGTAGGACTTTATGTTGACATGGGTAGTGGGAATGGGACGGGCCGGGGAATGGACATGTCTTCTCCTGTGTTTTTTCTTGTTGAGCTTCTTGTTGATCTGGCCGACACCGGGCCGCGCGCAGGAGGCCGACGACGCGCTGTCTGAAGACGAGCCGTTTGCCGACGACGGGCTGTCCGACGAGGATGACCCGGCGCTGGCCGCTATCCGGCCGGCGGCGCGGGAGAATGCGTCCCGGTTGGCGAGGACGAACTCATTGAACTGAATTTCGAGGGAGCCGACATTCGGGAGGTCATCCAGGGGCTGGCCGCGGGGCTGTGCATCCACTACTCGATCGACCCCAGGGTGCAGGGCGCGGTCACCCTGCGGACGGCCAGCAAAATTCACGGCCAGGACCTCTTTCCGCTGTTCCATCAGATCCTGCGCATCCACGGCATCGCCGCGGTCAAGGTCGGCGACATCTACCATATTGCCCCGGTGGGCGAGGCCAAGACCAAGGTGCCCCTGCTGAGCGGCAGCAGCGGCCAGCGCCGCACCGCGTCCGCGCAGGACGAGTTCGTCATCGAACTGATCAGGCTCGAGCATATTGCGGCCACCGCAATGACGGAAATTCTGCAACCCTTTGTCTCGCCCGGCGGCGACGTGGTGGCCTACCCGCGCGGCAATCTGGTCATCCTGGTCGATCTGGCCTCGAACGTCGAACGCCTGCGCGACCTGATCGCCGCGTTCGATACGGACACGTTTCGGACCCTCCACACCCAGATTTACCGCATCGAACACGCCAACGTTGAGGACCTGGGCAAGGAATTGGCGAGCATTCTCCAGCCCTACGGCGTGACCGCCGAGAACGCGGAAGAGCGCGGGCTGTACATCATTCCGCTCACCCGGCTGAACGCGATTGTCGTCTTCGGCTTTAACGAGGAGATTTTCAGCCAGATCGAAAAATGGATCAGAGTCCTGGATGTCCCGCCCGAAAAGGGCGGCGGGCGCACCGTCTACGTGTACGCGGTCGAGAACGCCAAGGCCGCCGACCTGGCCAGTGTGCTGGGCGACTTATACGGCGGCGGGGGTGGCGGCGGGAGCCGCAGCGGGCGCGACCGGGAGGTCAACCAGGATGCCGACCGCGGCGACAGAGACTCGGAGACCGGCATCGGCCGCTCCGGGGGACTCGGCGGGCGCGGCTCGCGCGGCGGTGGGGGCCGCAGCGTCCTGATCGAGCCCATAGAGGGCGAGACGCCGCTCTTCAAGGAAGTCGTCCGCATTGTGGCCGACGAGATCTCGAACTCCCTGATTGTTCTGGCCACCCCGCGCGATTACGACAAAATCCGGGAGGTGCTGGTCCGGCTCGACGTGGTTCCCCGGCAGGTGCTGATTGAGGCTATCATTGCGGAGATCGGGCTGACCGGCGACCTGCAATTCGGCATCGAATACGCCTTTGCCTCCGGGAAAATAGGGGATATTCTCGACTCGGCCGGGGGGAGTGGCACCAGCGGCTCGCTGCTCCAGGCCGGGGCCAAGCGGGCGGTGAATGTCGGCCAGAGCGGCCTGTTCTCTTTCATTACCGACCAGAAGCATTTTATGTCGCTGATCAACGCCGTCAACTCGCGCTCCAGGGTGAACATTCTGGCTACCCCGCATGTGATTGCCGCGGATAATCGCGAAGCGCATATCCTGATCGGGGAAGAGGTGCCGATTCTGACCTCCACCCAGCAGAGCACCCTGGCGGCCGCGAATATCGTGTCCAGCATCCAGTACCGGGATACCGGCACGATTCTGACCATCCTGCCCCAGGTCAACTCGGCCGGCCTGGTCAATATGGAGATTCGCCAGGAGGTCAGCGATGTCGGAGTCGCCTCGTTCGGCGACACCAACTCGCCCAGCTTTACCTCGCGCGAAACCGAAACCACGGTCGTCGTGCAGAACCGCGAGTCCGTGCTGCTCGGCGGCATTATTGACGAACGGGTCGAGCGCACCCGCAACGGCGTGCCCTTTCTGATGGACGTGCCCGTGCTGGGCCGCCTCTTTCGGGTCGAACAGGACAAGCGCGAGCGGACCGAACTGGTCATCCTGATCACCCCCCACGTCATTCGCGACCGCAACGAAGCACAAATTGTGACAGAGGAATTCACCAACCGCGTCCACCGGCTACGCGAAGTCGTCGAAGGCACCCGCCAGCCCGCCGCCGCGCAGCCCGAAACCAGCGAGGAATAACAGCGAGTATTTTACTAGAGCAAATTACGATTCCGTGTAGCCGCCCGTCATTCCTGCGCAAGCAGGAATCCAGCCCAGCCCCTCGGCCTCTGGATGCCGGATCAAAGCCTGCCCCGGACATGATCCGGGGTCCGGCATGACGAAGACGGAATAATATGGCTACAACTTATCGTAAACCGCTCTAGTCTCCTTTCTTTCTCTTCTCCTGGGAGCGCGGGCCTCTTGCCCGCCTGTTTTTTCCTCTGCGGGCTGGAAGCCCGCACTCCCAGGGAAGAGGCTTCTTTTACGGGCTGGCAGCCCGCCCTCCCAGGGGGGAATCTCTCACTCCCAGGCAGGAATCTCAGCTCCTCTCTCCCGCGCTGCTCCATTCCCAATCCATGGCTTGCTCACACAACCCGGCCTGCACCGGATTGTTTTCGATATACTCCACAGCCGCGATGAAGTGCCGTTCGTCGCGGACCGCCCGGTCGAAATACTCCTGCATCCACACCGCTCCGCGCCGGCCCAGCCGTTTATTGGCGCGATTCGCCGTATGCGACTTCCACGAATGGACGATTGAGGAAAGCGTATGGCGCCCGAGCGGCGTAACCAGAACATGTACGTGGTTCGGCATCACGCACCAGGCATGAAGATGATAGCGTTCCCCGTCGAAGTGCTTGAGGGCATCTACCACTAGAGCGTTTTACTATAGGCTGTAGCCCTGCCGTTACGTGCTCGTCATGTCGGACGCGCTCCGGCATCCCTGCTTCGACTTCGCTCCGCTACGCTCAGCACGAACGGCAGACCGTTAGTCCTGAGCGGCAGGCGCAACGCGCCTGAAGTCGAAGGGCTACACGGAATCGTAATTTGCTCTAGCCGGGCCACGTCCGGGTTTGCCAGCAAACACGCGCCATAGCCGTTATCGAGCGCAGTCTCGATGCGCCGGCGTTTCTGTGAACGTCGTTCGGCTTCAGGCAGATGTGCCAACGCTGATGCCCAGGTGGCTCGTAATGTCGCCGGAAGGCTGTCGTACAGACGAAAGGTGAGAGTCTGGGGAACGGCCCCGCCCTCGAAGTGTGGCAGATAGCCGCGGGAGTGCCATCTCGGCTCTGGGGAGCGCATACCCTCTTCTGTCCGCTCGGTCATCCTATCCGCTTCCTTTTTTCTTTTCTTCCCCCTGGGAGCGCAGGCATCTTGCCTGCCTGTTTTTTCTCTCCCCCCCTGGGCGCGCGGGCATCTTGCCCGCCTGTTCCTTCCTCTGCGGGCTGGCAGCCCGCACTCCCAGGGGGGAATCTCTCATTGCCCGCCTGCTTTATTCTTTGCGGGCTGGAAGCCCGCACTCCCAGGGAAGAGGCTTCTTTTACGGGCTGGCAGCCCGCCCTCCCAGGGGCGCGTGGACTATGCTACAGTCTCGTCCCATGTCCGAAGCGATCGCGTTTGACACCCATCGGTTCGTCAAGCATCTGACCGAGAACGGCTTTACCGAGCAGCAGGCCGAAGTCCTGGCCGACGAGCAGGTGAGCCTGCTCAATTCCAACCTGGCCACCCAAGCCGATGTCGCCGCGATCCACCAGGACATCGACGCCTTACGCCAGGAAACCAAGGCCAACATCGACGCCCTGCGCCAGGAGACGCAAGCGAACATCGACGCCCTGCGCCAGGAGACGAAGGCCAATATCGACGCCCTGCGCCAGGAGACGAAGACCAGCATCGCCGGGGTCCAACGGGATATTGAGGCCCTGCGCCAGGAGACGAAGACCAGCATCGCCGGGGTCCAACGGGATATTGAGGCCCTGCGCCAGGAGACGAAGACCAGCATCGCCGGGGTCCAACGGGATATTGAGGCCCTGCGCCAGGAGACCAAGGTCGACATTGAGGCCCTGCGCCGGGGGACCAAGACCGACATTGAGGCCCTGCGCCTGGGAACTCAGGCCGCTCTGGCCGATATGAAATCCGACCTGCTCAAGTGGGTGATGGGGGCGCTGATTGCCCAGGGTGGGGTGGTTGTGGCGCTGCTCAAGTTGCTCCAGGGCTGAGGCTGGTAGCAGCCCGGTTCCGTGATTGTCTCCCAGGAGAGGCAACCCGTCTCGCCTGTCTGTTTTCATCCCCCTTTCCAGGGCAGGCTTTGATCCGGCATCCAGAGGCCGAGGGGCTGGGCTGGATTCCTGCTTGCGCAGGAATGACGGGCGGCTACACGGAATCGTAATTTGCTCTAGCCGTCCGCTTGACAACCGAAAATAGCTTTGAACTAATACCATCCATGGCCGCAACCGAAGACAAAATAAACGCTTCCCTATTGACCCGCATCACCGTGCGCCCGGATGTCTTTGGCGGCAAACCCATTGTTCGGGATATGCGTATTTCGGTGGAACTCATCCTGAGTCTGCTGGCACAGGGCGTGACGCCAGCGGCTATTCTGGAGGATTATCCCGACCTGGAAGCGGATGACATTCGCGCGTGCATCGCCTACGCGCATGCGGTCATCGCCAAGGATACCCTGTCTGCCGTATCGGTCGCGGAGTCGTGAAATTTCTTATCGATCGGTGCGCCGGCCGCCTATTTCTTTTCTTCTCCTGGGCGCGCGGGCATCTTGCCCGCCTTTCTATTTCCTTTGCGGGCTGGAAGCCCGCACTCCCAGGGAAGAAGCCCGTAGGGCCTGTCCTGAGCAGAGTCGCAGGGCCTGTCCTGAGCAGAGTCGAAGGGCCTGTCCTTGCTTCGACTTCGCTCCGCTACGCCCTTCGTGGGGACTCAGGACAGGCTCAGCATGAACGGAGTCGAAGGGCCTGTCCTTGCTTCGACTTCGCTCCGCTACGCCCTTCGTGGGGACTCAGGACAGGCTCAGCATGAACGGAGTCGCAGGGCCTGTCCTTGCTTCGACTTCGCTCCGCTACGCCCTTCGTGGGGACTCAGGACAGGCTCAGCATGAACGGAGTCGCAGGGCCTGTCCTTGCTTCGACTTCGCTCCGCTACGCCCTTCGTGGGGACTCAGGACAGGCTCAGCATGAACGGAGTCGCAGGGCCGGGGGGGGTTCCTGCTTGACAACAGAAAGTGAGTTTGGACTAATACCACCATGAACATACACGAACTGCCGGCTTATGCGTATTCCTGAACCACAGCAGGAAAATGTGGCCGCTGCCGAAGCTGCGCAGTAAGGAGCTATACATGACCGGGTACGAAACGGCGGCGCTTGTAAGCCGAAAAAAACACCCCCACGGCTCAATAAGGTATTGATTTTACCCAACTCAGGAGCAGAAAAGGGCGGAAAAGGAGCAGAAAAGAGCACAAAAAACACCCCTGTGGTTCAATAAGTTATTGATTTTATTGAATTCAGGTCGGAGACCCCCCCCTATTATTTTTTTGGGAGAATTGTTAAGACAAAACAGTGTTTGAAAAATAAGCTGCTCAAATGGCGTCCCACAGACGCCGTACGGTCGGACCTCTGCCTGCGCTCACTTCATCGAAGGGGGAAGATTTTTCCGCATACGGGCATGCCCTTTAGCCCCTTTCCGCATACGGGGAAGCCCTTTAGCCCCTTTCCGCATACGGGCAAACCTTTTCTGCGCAGGGGTGGGCTCTTGCGGCACACGGCTGAACTCTCGCGGCAAATGGATGAGCTCTTGCACCGAACGGTCGGCCTCTTCCGGCGGACGGACGAGATCTTGTTTAACGATCCATCTGCTAAATTCCTCCATATGATTAATGACTAAAGCTCGCGCAAGTTTCGGATCATGTTCCATCAGATACAGGGCCAGATGTCGAAGGGTGTTCCCCATTATGGTGGTGGCCCTCTCTTCTTTTTTCTCTCGCTGGACTATCAACCTTTCCAGCTTGTATATGAGCCCGGTCTCGATGTGTGGCAGCTTGCCTGCCTTGATCTGGGCTTCGGCTTTGTCGAGCAGGCTGTCCCGTAAGCTCTCTAACCGGTCGAGTTCGGTCTTGTCCTCTGCCTCCCGCAGGCTGTCCCAGTCGCCGAGGGTGCACCACGATCTGAGTGTTCTCATGGTTTCGCCGGTCTGCTCGTGAATCTCTTTCAGGGACAGCCTATCTGTGACATACAGCTTCCGAGCGACTTTTTGGGCTTCGGCCTTTTCCTTGGTAGAACGATACGTCATAGCTCAACACTCCCTGTGATACCGGCAGGCGGACGTGTGTCCGGCTGCTCTTCTCTGTATTATACCTTCATGCGCGCGGCCTAACTAGACAGACAGGGGGAGATTTTGAGGCCATCACCACCAGTGATACCTCTCCCCATCTCCTCTTCCCCCCTGGGGGCACAGGCATCTTGCCTGCCTTTTCCTTTCTTTCTCTTCTCCTGGGAGCGCGGGCATCTTGCCCGCCTTTCTATTTCTTTCTCTTCTCCTGGGCGCGCGGGCATCTTGCCCGCCTTCTTTATTCTTTGCGGGCTGGAAGCCCGCACTCCCAGGGAAGAAGCCCGCACTCCCAGGGAAGGAGTCCGGCATTCCCAGCCGTCCGCTTGACAACCGAAAGTGGGTTTGAACTAATGTAATCTATTGTTGTTGAAGGCAAATGTGTGGGGGCACCGGTTGCGGTGAGCAAGCCGGTTTGCTATTGACACTTTTTCTTTGCATACACTATAGTAACAAGACACACAGACAACATTGTGTTATGTCGTATGGGCCAGATGGGCCGTATGAAGGATGGAAAGCGAGCACGTTGTGTATGAGGTCGGTGTTGGGTACGAGGCCAGGGTTGTGTACGAGGAAAACCGGGCGCTGTCAGCCGAAGCGCCGAATCGCCGGATGGGCCGTGGCCCTGGTGGCCGGGATCGTCTGCCTCGGGGTCGCTCAGACCGAGCCGCCCGCACCGCAAACCGTACCGCTGGCCGAGCGGGTGAAAGCCTTTTGGGACGCCCGTCTTCAGGGAGATGAAGTCAGCGCCTATCAATACATAACCTACGCCCGCACCGGGGAAATGACCGCCACTCAATTTGTCCAGGCCCGGTCGCCGACACTGAAATATATGGCCTACACCATCGACAATATTCAGGAGCAGGAAAACGACGCCCAGGTCACTGTTAAAATACAATACCGGATGGACGTACCGGGCATGGTTGACTTGCCCATGGCAATGCCGATAAAGGGGCACTGGGTCCGACTTGAAGACAACCAGTGGTACCGCAACATGAAACCCAAAAAGCTCGGCAAGCCCACAGACCAAAAGGGCTGAATGTTTGCTTGACAGGGTGTGGGATATTCATTATGGTGCTCAGCAATCACGCCACACGGGGAAAACCGAAAGGCAATATTGATGTTCGGGCGGGCCCCGCAAGGGCCGTATGAAGGAGGAGCGGTATTGGAGAACAACAATACAAACAGGTTCCCGGTGATTGGTGGGTATATGAACAACACGACACAAAAAAAAGAAGAGAGAAGGTTTCAGGAAGAAAGGAGAGACGTGATGAAGATGAATAAAATGTTTGCGGGCCTGATCGCGTTCGTGGCGGGCGTTGCCCTCTCGGCCGGGAGTGCCTTCGCAACCAAAGGATACATAGGCGGTGACCCGTCCGTGATAAAGCTGGTCCCCTATTATGAGGCCGGAGATACCAGAGCCACCATCATCGGTGTCCAGAACATGTCCATGCAAGAGCAGACTACGATGAATCAGCATGCGCTCGTTGCGGCCATTCGGGGCTTTCTGAACGATGGTGCAGACGGAGCGATAGCGGCGGCAAGCACTGCAACTGAGAGGATTAACGCTGAAGGTGCTACACTTGCTACTTCAGGCGATCCGCACACGCTTGGCGATGACGACCTCAATACAAAGGCGGCAGCCGAAGCAGCTCTTGAGAAGGCGATGGGCGAGGTTATGACCGAACACCTCTTTATTGCGGTGAACGTCTACGACGCCATGGGCATGATGGTGGGGTCGGCAGAGCTCTGTCTGGCGGAACATCAGTTCGGCGTGGTGGCGCTCCAGGGTCCGTCGGCCATGATGGGGAACGACTACCAGATGCAGACCCTCTCCATGATGGATGATGAAATCCCCGCATACGGCTGGGTGAAGGTCATAGCGGAGACTCAGAAATTGTCGTCATGCGACGGCGGCACCCGCGTGAACCCAAGGATGAATATTGATACCCGTACCGCTGCTCAAATAACTGCTGACGACGCAATGACTACTGAGAGCACGATGACCCAGGTCGCCGCCTGGACCATCATCCAGGACGTGGGCATGGGCTTCTTCGGGACGGAAGTGCCGACCTCGACTGTCATGCTCAATGCAAAAGTTGGTGAGGATGATATGGCGGAAATCGCCTGCTATGATGAGCCTCTACAAACCTTCGATGGGACGACTGGCGATCCTCAAGTGGCCAATGCAAACACCATGGGGCCCTTTAATAGGGAGCGATGTGGCCTGATCCCCGAACGGCATGATAACACTAGGCTTACCACGGATGCTGACATGAACGGTCACAATGACCCCAATACTGCTACCGATGAGGCGACTCCGCGTGGCTCTGCTTTCGCCCGGTACGATACCATGGATGAGTCCATGGTCGTTTTGTGGTTGGCAGGCGGTGAGGACACCGAGAACACGCATCCAAGGATGTCCCGCGATGTTCAGGTCATGATCAAATGTGAGGACGGGATGGTGATCAACAAGATGGAAGACATGTTTGGTGACATGGTGGACATTATGATCGACGCCCCGAACAAGCTGACCATGATCGATCCTGCTGGTGACGCCCTGGGCGATCTCACCGCTATGTGCGAGGGTGACCGCGGTGTGCTGCAAATCATGATGCCGGATGGCAGTGGTGCCGGCATGGCGTTTACCCATATCACGCAGATGATGGGTCACTATCGCATGAACTTCCCCGCGTACAGCATGGCCAGTGATACGGACTGCCAGGAGCTTGGTACGACTGATCCGGCTCGGGTCGCTGCCTGCAAATAACATCACCCCATAACACGGCTCTAACAACAGGAGGCAAGGGTTTCGGCCCTTGCCTCTTTTTTTTTGTGATCTCCGAGAAAATTGCTTTTCCGTCGTCCGTCCGCTAGGGTGGGTACACTTTCTGGAAAAGGCAGGTCCATGACGGACTATGAAACCGCGAGTTTGGCGCTCCAACAGGCGGGCGTGGAGATCGGTCGCGCGAGCGTGTGGGCGACCTATGTGCAGGCCGGGGTGGCCTTGGTCATCGGGCTGGCGCAATGCGGCTTGATTTCTGTGGGTCTGCGGCGAATGGGGGAAGCCTCTGCCGAGCGGAAAGCCCAACACGACGAAAACATGGCCCAGCACGCAGCCAGCATGACGGCCCTCACCGAACTCATCCGCCGCACCGCCCCACGTTCATAAACACCCGGCTCCACCCGGAAAACGGCGCTCACAGCAGGAAGCACGGGTTGCGGCCCGTGCCTCTTTTTTTTGTCTGCTTGCCAACGACAATGACAGTATTCACATGTCATCATCCCTATTCCTTTTTTAATGGCTGGCATAACTGGCACATCAGCCTCACCCGCGTTGACTTTTCCGTTGTGGTGGGCCATGCTCTCTGCCCAACTTAGTTGACGAACTGATAGATGCTCTGGTACTTTCTAAAATTATGGAAGTAGGGAAAAATGTATGTGGCAAGAACGTCTATCACCGAGGAATGAGGGGGAGAGAATGCACACATTATTAGAGACAAAAATCGGTCCGTTCCTAGTTGTTTTCTCAGTCCTCGCACTATGGGCATTGCTGGCCGCCCGGCCTGTTCAGGCGCAGACCTTTCCTAGCTGCCAGACTAGTAGTGACTTTATCGCTGACAAGTTCGAGAGTGACGGGACGACGCCGGTTACCCTGATGGACGATGAAAAATATCCAGTAAAGCCCGCCCTTCGTTACGACAGGACGCTTACAGACGGTTTCTCTGTCGCCCTTACTGATAATGACGTTGTAATGCTCACCGATCGAAAGACGGATAGTCAGGGGACCGAGACTCAGGCCGCAACCTATTATAGGGCGATTGTCAGGATCGTAGTCCCCGAAAATACAGCGGGGCGCCTGACCGTGAGTACGGATCAGGGAAGCCCGGTGAGTGGAGGGATTCTCTGCCGGAGCAGCACGAGCACGGTTGACCGTTTCGGATATACCATCACACAAAATCGGAACTCTCCAGGTACCCCGGATGTTGTCAATGTCCAGAGCCCCACGGAGCTTGTGGCGGAGCAGGCTTCGCCGGGAACCTATTACGCTGTGATAGAGAGCCGGACAGTCCGTGACGGTGAAGATGATACCAATGGTGATAGAGTGGCTATTAACACGGCTGGAGCAATCACTTCTACAAGTATAGAAGTGGCATTCGAGGGCGTGATGCCTAATGAAGATAATCCCTCGTCCGATGGCGATATTGGAGCGGGAGATTTCATAGAGCACGCATTTTATGTCGTCGGGACTGATACAGTTGGACTCCTGACTGCACGAACGACAGGAAGCACAGACACGACAGGAACTCTCCTCTCGGGAACAACCGCAATTGCGACGGCCAAAGACGGTGGCTCCGGGGGAAATTTTCAGATGGACGTGCCGGTCAATGCTGGAGAATACACTGTCGAGGTGTCCGGGGGAGATGAATTCGAGACAGGATTATACCGCTTGGTAGTGGACTTCAAAGTTGCGACGCCGGTTGGTACCGTTTCTATTACTGATGATGGTATGGTTGATGGCAACGTTGGATCGAATACTCAGGACGATTACTTTTGGTTTTTGGCCGGCGTCGCAGACCAAAAGGGACACCTGACCGTGCAGACGACGGGGAACACGCAGACAAGAGGAACGCTGTATTGGCCGAGTAGCGAAAGGCAGACGGAGGACGCACCTTCTACGACCAATTTCGAGATTAACGTGCCGGTTTATGTTGATGGTAGTGAGGAATGGAAGAGGCGCTATATTGTACAGGTAGAGGGGCGAAGCTCTACGGGAGATTATACTTTGGAGGTGTCACTACAAGCCGCTGAAGCTATAGTTCGTCCCATTACTGAGGCTACTGACGTATGGGAAACGGATCAAGAAATAGCGGCAAGGGGAACGCGGTACTACGTGATCAACGTCACCAAGGCGGGGACGTTGAGCATAGAGGCACGAAATCCAACGAACGCGTCAGCAGCCCTGGACTCACGGGGGTTTCTTGAGGGAGCGGATGGCCAGTTGATTGCGCAGAACTCCGCTATCGACGATGACAACGATCATTTTCGTATTGTTCAGTCGGTCATGCCAGGGCGGTACATTTTGAGAGTCAAAGGGCAGACTGACCGAGATGCAGGGTCCTACGATTTGGTCACGAGCTTCATAGAAGCAGAGGTGGATTCGGTGACACCGACAGATCCGGTTGACCCGCCGGAGTGCCCGGAGCCAGAGATGCTCCCGGTTGATGCGACGGGCGCATTGGAGAATCCCTCCGGTGGTGGGTTCAGAAGCGGCATTGGCATCATCTCGGGCTGGGCGTGTTCGGCCAACGAGGTTGAGGTCGTCATTTCTTCTAACGACCGCCAGGGCTCCTCGCCGGTGACCCTTGCGGTCGCCTACGGAACGAGCCGGCCCGATACGGTCGGGCAGTGTCGGCATAACGACCCCAATACCGGGTTTGGAATGACGTACAACTTCAATCATCTGCGTGAGGGCGAGTACACGATGCGAGCCTTTGCGGACGGTGAGGAACTGATTGGCGCGGCGCAGACTTTTAACGTCGTCCATCTGACGACCTTCGCCGTCAACGATGACGATAGATTCCTGCGAGACGAGGACTTGCTGGGTACTGAGTGCCGCGTGGACGATTTTCCTGATCTTGGGGAAGCCACGATCCTGGAGTGGGAACAGAGCACGCAGAACTTCGTGATTATCGACGCAGGGCCTGTCAGTCAGTGACGAGGCGTTTCAGCAGGGAACAGAGCACCCAGAACTTCGTCATCGAAGACGCCGGATAAACCCTTCGGGGGCAGGCCGCTCTCCTCTACAAAGAGGCAAAGAGGCCTGTCCCTTTCCTCTGGCATAAACCAAGGCCGGCTGAGTACTCAGCCGGCCTTGCTGCATCTGACTGTGTATCCCCTCCTTTGGAACTCTCTCGGGCGCAACGGGCCGCGCAAAGCGAGCAGAGTGCCGGAATTCGCGCGCTCCTGGAGCGCGGTCAACAGCCCTGAGTTGCTACATGGCGCTCGGCTCTCATACCCGGCGGCAAGGGTTGCGGCCCTTGCCTCTTTTTTGTGTGTGATTGTCAGGCAGGACGAAGAGAAGAGTCGCAATGAACGAGGAACTGGCCCTGCGGGCGGTGCTGGCCCTGGAGAGCATGACGGCCCTCACCGAACTCATCCGCCGCACCGCCCCGCGTTCATAAACACCCGGCTCTCCCCGGAACACGGCACTCACACCAGGCGGCACGGGTTTCGGTCCGTGCCGCCTTTTTTTGTCCTTCCCCATCCCTGATCATTTACACCGTTCAAGCGCCACTCGGGCTCACAGCCCGCGCAACGCGGGCCTAGAGCAGTTTCCACCGTGGTGTAGCGCGGTGCTCTCCAGAGTTCCGTCGGGTGCATCCCATGCACCACCTTTCCCCGGTGCGCAGGGCGCACCCTACGTATCGGGCAACGCGCGGAGGCCGGTGGACGCTACACTCATGTGAATTTTGCTCTAGTGTTTTCAGGCATCTAGAGCAAATTGCTTTTCCCCCGCCCGTCCGCTAGGGTGGAAGCTACCCGTTAGAGACCGGAAGCGATACACGGAGAGGAGATTGTGGAGATCAGTTGGACCACCGCGGCCCCGCTTATTATCAATCTTGGAGCCCTGGCTACCGTCTGGTGGCAACTTGACTCCAAAATGGAAAAGAAGATTGAAGCCATAGATCGGAAATTCGACACCATGAATAATACTCTGCTGACGCTCACCCACGACGTAGGAGAACTCAAAGGGCAGATGAGTAGCTTGATCCATAGAGAAGACCACTAGCGCAAATGGCGATGCTGTGTAGCCGCCCGTCATTCCTGTGAAAACAGGAATCCAGGTCTCCCGCCCCCCCCCGGCCGCTGGCTGCCGGATCAAAGCCTGCCCCGGACATGATCCGGGGTCCGGCCTGACGAAGGCTCCAACGTATCGTAACCCGCTCTAGCGGTCTTTCTGGCCCTGAAATAGCAGGAGGTCGGGTTACGCCTGCGGCTCACCCGACCTACACGGCTGGTTTTGTCCTATGGACCCCCAGCATCTCTTGACACGGCCCTCCTACGCCCCCTAGATTTGTATCAACAAGGATAATGTCAAAACTCCGCGGGGGGACGAAAAGAGCAGGAGGATACCGATGGCCGACGAAAAGGCGAACAGCGTAGAAAGCATATCCGCACTGGGTATGCTGGAAGGGAGGCGGGGTCATGCACGGCGCAGGATTGTCGAATCTGAAAGAGCAAAAGAGGACATGGCAGACCTGAGAATTGCAGAAAAACGGTTGCGGGATATAGAAGCAGGCCGCTCCTCCGTTATTTCCGGCGCGGCTTTGGACGAAGCACTCCGCAAAATCCTCGATTCTTAAATGGATGTCTCTCAGATTGGGTACGATGAGACCGCGCTGAAAAATTTGGCCAAGCTTCCCCGAAAAGCATAAATTCGTATGGTCAAGAAAATTGAGGCTTTGCTGAACACAAACACGAGACACCTCAAATTACGCGGGCAACAGAGTGGACGCCCTCCCATTTATCGTGTTCGCTCTGGAGACTATCGGGCACCGGAGAGAGATATACCGGAAGCAATAACCTCCCTCACCCGGCTCGGTCAACAGGCGGCCAGGGCTAAAACCCTTGCCTCTTTTTTTGTCCTTCCCCATCCCCTCCTGGGAGGCCTGTCCTGAGCTTGTCGAAGGGGGCCAGGCTGGCCGCGCTCCCAGGCAGCAAATTGCTTTTCCGTTGCCCGTGGGCTAGGGTGGGTGGAAGATTCACCTTGGAGAAAGGCCCATGACGGACTACGAAACCGCGAGTTTAACGCTCCAACAGGTGAGCGTGGAGATTGGCCGCGCAAGCGTCTGGGCGACCTATGTGCAGGCCGGGGTGGCCCTGGTCATCGGGGGGCTGCAATGTGGGTTGATTGACGTGGGCTTACGGCGGATGGGGGAAGCCTCTGCCGAGCGGAAAGCCCAACACGACGAAACCATGACCGCCCTGAAGACCCAGCACGAAGCCAGCATGACGGCCCTCACGGAACTCATCCGCCGCACCGCCCCCTCCAGGCAGTAGCCCCATTTGATGCTGCACTGCCTCATGAGGCCACTCCCATAGCCCGACAATCTTGACACGAAGGACGAGGAGGAGAAACGAAACCATGACGGAGCTTGAAGCCGCCACCATCGCTTTTCAAGAAGCCACCATCGCCTACCAGAACGCTTCCCTCGTCCACCAGCAGTCCAGCTTGACAGCGACCTATGTGCAGGCCGGGGTGGCTGGGGTGGTGGGCTTGATACAATGCGCTCTGATTGCCTGGGGCTTGAAGCTCATGCGCCAGAGCGCGCGCCACCGTGACCAGCAGCATGAAGAGAATATGCTGGCCTTAAAGGCGCTGATCGAGCGGACTGCCCCCTAAAACTGAAACCTTTGTCCCCGTGCTCGTCCCGAGATTCATAGGGGAGTGACCTCCCAACCCCATCTGTGCGAATCATATCACCTCCTTTCCCATCCCCTCCTGGGAGTGCGGGCTTCCAGCCCGCAAGCGGCCAGGCTGGCCGCCCTCCAATGGGGGCGGCTTTGTCCGCCGTGCTCGCGCGTCTGGCCAGAGCAATTCACGATTCCGTATAGCCCGCCGTTCCCTTCCGTAGGGTGCATCCCATGCACCAGCTTCCTGGTGCGCAGGGCGCACCCTACGAGAGCTTTGGGCCACTCCTCCAAGGAGGGGATGGTTTTTTCTCCTCAGATGCCGAAAGGCCGCCTCCGGACCTGCCCCGCTCGGGTGGACTACGCTATAGTCTCGTCCCATGTCCGAAGCGATCGCGTTTGACACCCATCGGTTCGTGGTGAGCCTGCTCAATTCCAACCTGGCCACCCGAGCCGATGTCGCTGCGATCCAACGGGATATCGCCGAGGTCAAGGCCGATTTGCTCAAGTGGATGGTGGGGGCGCTGATTGCCCAGGGTGGGGTGATTGTGACGCTGCCCAAATTGCTCCAGCAGTAGGTCAGATGAGCGGAGCGTAATCCGACACGGCCGGAGGTGTCGGGTTACGCCTGCGGCTAACCCGACCTACAAGGCTCACAGAACACCGATGGAATTTGGCAAAAAGATGAGTTTTTTCAGGGGGTTGATTCCTATTGACAGGAGTATCCGCTTCGTGCTCATGTGGCATGGCCCGCTAGACCAGTCGTACAAATCAGGATTGAGATGGGTGAAAAGTTTACTCCAGAAGAAAATGAGGGTCTACGAAAATTGTTCGGTCAAGGTCTAAAAGGTGCGGAAGATATGCTCGGACGTGATACGATTGAAATTCCTGAGGGCGTGACGAGTGACGCACTTGAGCGATACAGAAAAATTGCCGAGGATGCCATCGCTAAGGGCAGGGATACAACCGGAGTCCAGAAAAAGAGGATAGGGATTATAGACAGGCTGTCCTCCCAACTCCGGTAAATGAAGGAGCCATGTGATGGAAACGAAAGAAGCCGTAGACCGGTTGACTCAACGGTGGAAGGAAGCCCGGATGAAGATCAGGCCAGGTGTTTCCGCCGAACAGTTCGCACAATTTGAGGAGAAGTTTCAGGCCCGGCTGGGACCCGATATCCACGCCTACTTCGAGGCGGTGAATGGGATGGAGCTGGACGAAATGGACTCCGAGAGTCATATCCGGTTCTGGCCTCTGGAGGAGGTCAGACCGTTGCAGGAAGCAGTTGAGGCTCCGTGGGCAGCAGGGTATACGGGCTACTATCTGTTCGCGGACTACCTGCTGTGGTCTCACGGCTACGCGATTGATCTCAGTTCCACCGGTCAAGGGACTATCGTGATGGTGGGTGGAGAGAGCCCTCAAGTGGTAGCCTCGTCATTTGCTGAGTTCATGTATCTGTGTTTGGACGAGCCTGGTAATTTACACCGCTCAAGCGCCGACCGGGCTCACAGCCCGCGCAACGCGGGCCTAGCAGTAGGTCGGATGAGCGGAGCGTAATCCGACACAGCCGGAGGTGTCGGGTTCCGCCTGCGGCTAACCCGACCTACAAGGCTGCGTACTGATCTCGAGCGCGTGACCCGACTGTCGAAGCCCGTGACATGACCGCGGTCGCCGTGTGAGGGGGGCGTCGTCCCGTTGTGCCAAGTCTTTCCTGCCTGGGAGCGCGGGCATCTTGCCCGCCTGTTTATTTTCTTTTCCTGGGAGCGCGGCCAAGATGGCCGCTTGCGGGCTTCCACCCCGCCGAGGACCCGCCAAACAATTCCCCCGCGTGTGCTACGACCGGGGGGCGGTGCGCTCTATGGGGACTTCAAGGGCGCGGCCTTGCTGCTCCGGGGCGACCCTGTTTTTCGACAAAGGAAAGGGGTGGGCGCTGTTCTCATCAGCATTATAACGCATGCCAAAATGGTTGACTTTTGCTGTCAAGACAGACCACTATGGCCTATCACCCCTGGGTGATGCAGGGAAACAAGGAGAGCCGGGTCGCCACCAATCAGATGATGATCGCGCAGGGCAACGCCCTGGTTGATAGCGGGGCGGGCATGCGTGAGCAGAGTGCGGGCATGCCCGCGCTCCTGGAGCGTCAATCGTGGAAGAGGATAAAGACGATCAGCACGTCGTAGACGCCAAGGACTCCCCGTTGCCGCCCCACACCGACGACGAGAGGCTCAGCGCCGAGCCCCCGACCCCTCCGGGCTCGCGTCCGACTCCGTCCAACCCGGGCGCGACCCCGGCCGCCCGGATGACCGTTGCCGCGTTGGTTGAGCAATTCCCGGATGAAGCCGCGGCCCGGCGCTGGCTGGAGAGTGTGCGCTGGCCGCAGGGACGGGTGTGTGGGCACTGTGGCTCTCCGCAGACCAACACTGTCAGCCCTGCGCAGCCCATGTACCGGTGTGCGACGTGCCGGCAGTATTTCAACCTCAAGACGGGCACTGCCCTCCAGCGGAGCAGGCTGCCGCTGCGGGCGTGGGTGCTGGCGATCTTTGTGATGACGATGCACCGCACAGAGGAGGCGAGTCTGCCGGTGATCTGCCAGACGCTGGCCGTGAGTCGCCGGACCGCCCGGTCGATGATCCGCCGGATTCGGCGGGGCACCACCTCTCGATTGATTTCCACCAACCCGCATCTCGTGGCCCGGGCCATGTTCCAGCAGGCAGAAAGGCGGCCGCCCGAGGTGGCAGGGCCGGGGCCGTTGCAGAAAGGCGATCTGGTCCGAGCGAAAGCGGGCGGGCCGGTCATGGTGATTATGGGGGTGCATCCGGATAGACAGGCGGCGCGCTGTCGCCGGGTGGAAGGCGCGGGTTGGACGGACGCGGTATTCCGGCTGGACGATCTCGAGCGCGTGACCCGACTGTCGAAGCCCGTGACATGACCGCGGTCGCCGTGTGGGGGGGGCGTCGTCCCGTTGTGCCAAGTCCTTCGTTGTGCCAAGTCCTTCCTGCCTGGGAGGGGGGGCAGCTCTGCCCGCCCTGGGAGGGCGTCCCGCTCCTCGGTCGTAACAGTAGATTCCTATCCCCTCCAGGGAGGGAAAGAGGAAATGTGTCTTTCGATAGAAAAGGTGGATGATGGCATGTTTTCTCTTTACGCCGCGGAGCGGCGGGGTGGGTTGCGTCGTTCCGCACCCTTGAACGTGCAGCCGGAAGATGATTTTGTACAAGAGAACTCGAGATGTACGAGAAAGAGGCAACCATGGACAAGGGGAAATCGAACCCAAATAGCGGACTGCATGCACGGGGCCGCCGGGGAGTGGCCGACGTTCATGAGCCGTCCACATCGAAGCAGCCTGACGAGTCAAGAATCCCCAATGCCGAGAGTCTGGCCGCTATTCGGCAGGCGCGCACAAAGAAGGGTCTGTTGAGCTACAACAGCGTGGATGAATTGATGGCCGACCTCTTTGACGATGAATAAGCTGCATCTCACGACGCAGTTCAAAAAGGACGTCAAAAAAGCCAAGAGACGCGGAAAGGATACGGCCAAACTTCAAGAGGTCATCGAGAACATTGCGACTGGAACACCGCTTGACCCGCGTCATAAGCCCCACCGTTTAGCCGGACCATGGGCACCGTCATGGGAATGTCATGTCGAGCCTGACTGGCTTCTTATCTGGAATGACGAGGACCCGGAAGAAATCGTATTCCTGCGAACCGGCACCCATTCAGACCTCTTCAAAAAATGACTATCAACTTTCTTCTTTTGTCTTGAACCATGCCCTCTTTCCCTCCAGGGAGGGGATGGGAGGGCGGGAGCTTTGCGTTTTACCTGACGAGTTGGTAGGCTGGGTGCCCTATGGCGAGCGCAACCTTCGATACCTTACATGCGGCCAAGGCGCTAACCGCGGCGGGCTTTGAAGCACAGCAAGCCGAGGCCATTACGGATACGATCCGGGAGGCGTTCACCGAGAGCGTGGCGACCAAGGCCGATATTGCCGAGGTAAAGGCGGAGATAGCCGAGGTGAAGGCCGAGTTGAAGGCGGACATCGCGGGCTTATACAAGCAGCTCTGGCTGGTAGCGCTGGGCATTGTGACGGCGGTCGCGGCGATCGTGAAACTGTTGTAGATATCGATTGTGTCTCGTTCTGTGTTGTCCCCCTCACCCCGGCCCTCTCCCCCAGGGGAAGAGGGAGCAGAGAATCCCCCTTCGTCAGACTGGGTTGTCCGCACTGATCATTTAGGCAAATGCTATAAGCTGTATGCCCGGCCGCTCGACCGGCTCAAGGAACTGTTTGTTGCGTCCCGCCGCTATCACCAGGACTTCTGGGCCTTGCAGGAGGTTGATCTCTGCCTGGAAGCCGGCCAGTCGTGCGGCATTATCGGGCGCAACGGCTCGGGCAAATCCACCCTGCTCAAGCTCATCTCCGGCGTGACCCGACCCTCGTCCGGCACGATCGAGGTGGCCGGTCGGGTGGGCGCGTTGTTGGAGCTGGGTACGGGCTTTCACCCGGAATACACCGGCCGGGAGAATATCTATTTTTCCGCGGCCATGCTGGGCCTGGAGGGCGCGGAAACCGAGGCCCTGGTCCCGGAGATTATCGCCTTTGCCGAACTGGACGACTTTATCGACCAGCCGGTCAAAACCTATTCCTCGGGCATGTATATGCGCCTGGGCTTTGCCGTGGCCACCAGCATCCGGCCCGATATCCTGATTACGGACGAAGTGCTGTCGGTTGGCGACGAGGCGTTTCAGAAGAAGTGCATTCGCCGCATGGAGGCGTTTCTGGACGAAGGAAAAACGCTCCTGTTCTGTTCCCACAGCATGTACCACGTCCAGAAGCTGTGCCAGAAAGCCTTGTGGCTCGACCACGGTCGGGTCCGGGCCTGGGGGGGCGCGGCCGAGGTGACGCTGGCGTTTGAGGACTATCTGCGCGAGCTGGAGGCCCGGGAAGAGCAGCAACCGGAGGCCCAGCCCGTCGCCGACGCTTCCCGGCCCAGCCGCCTGCGCCAGGTCCGCCTGCTGGGCGCGGACAACCGGGAAACCAACGTGTTTGACATGGGCGATACCGCCCGGATCGAAATGATCGCCGAGGTGCCCGACGGCCAACCGCCCGTCTTTGCCGTTGGCCATGTCCGGCGGAACGACAAGTTCGGCGTGTACGGCATTTTCAGCGACATGGACCGGGTCGAACCCCAGCGCGTGGATGCCCACACCTTTCGGATCGGGTATGAGGTCAGCCTCAGCCTGTTACCCGGCACCTACACCTTTCGGACCCATGTTCTTGACCCGTCCGGCCTGCGCATGTTTGATACCGTGGAAAAGGATTTTTCGGTGCGGGGCGAGAGCCGGGAGCTGGGGGTGTGTCGTTTGCCGCACCGCTGGACGTGATGCGCAGAGGAGGAGAAGAGAAGGAACATGTAGAGGCCGGCCCTGCGTGTCGGCTATAATACGGATGCCTCGAAAAATTAGAGCCCTTATCAGAGACCTCGACGGGGCCGCCGCGTGTAAAGGCCGCAGCGGCGGGGTGGGTTCCTCCCTGGGAGTGCGGGCTTCCAGCCCGCAAGCGGCCAAGCTGGCCGCACTCCGGGGAGAAAGGGAACAGGCGGCCAAGATGGAACAACCGGAGCTGGACCGCGCTCCCAGGAGAAACGAAGCAAGAGGAGAGACCGTATGCAGGAGAACGAACGTTTCCTGGACGAGGCGCAACGCGCGGCGGCCCTGCGCGCGCTTGAGGACGAATTCGCCATGAGCCTGACCGAAGCCCAGGTGTTCCAGGCCGCGCGGCTGTTCCTGAGTATTGTCTCATCCTCGGCGCTGGTCGATCCGGCCGCCGTAGCCCACGAGGTGCACAGCCAGCGTGCCGCCGAGGGGGAGGCATGATCGTCCTGGGCGTCACCGGGCTGTTTCACGATGCGTCCGCGGCCCTGGTCCGGGACGGGGAGTTGGTCGCCTATGCCGAGGAAGAACGCCTGATCCGGCAAAAACACGCCCACGGTCAATTCCCCCATCAGGCGATCCAATTCTGCCTGCGCCAGGCCGGGGTTGATTTCCGCGATCTCGATGCCCTGGCGTTTTATTACGACTGTACCCGCAGCCTGTGCGAGGACTGGAAGGTCGAGCCGTTTTTCTCGCACTTCCAGCGTCATCCGCACGATCTGCTCAGCTATTTCAGAAACCTGCAAACGATCCGCAGCTATGTCGAGACCTTTGCCAAAACCGTCGGCGTCCGGCTTGAGGTGATCGACCACCACGACTGCCATCTGGCGACCGCCTTCCTGTGCTCGCCGTTTGAGCAGGCCAATATCCTTTCGCTGGACGCGCGGGGAGAGGCGGTCACGGCAATCCTGGCAAAAGGCGAGGGCGCGCAGATCACCCACCTGGCCGAAGTCCCCATGCCGCACTCGTTGGGGATGCTCTACTCTGCGGTCACCAATTTTCTCGGGTTTACGTTTCTGGACGGAGAGGGCAGCGTCATGGGGCTGGCCTCGTACGGCGAGGACCGCTTCGCCGAGGTGTTCGACCAGATCGTGACACCGACGCCGGAGGGGTTTGTCACCCGGCCGGACGATTACTGGTCACGGGCCATTGTCGGCTGGCTGTCCGAGGTGCCGGTCGGGCTGAGTCGTTTTTTCGGGCCGCCGCGGGCGTATCGGAGAAACCCGATAGACGGCACGGATGAGCATATTGCGGCTTCGCTCCAGGCGGTGACCGAGCGCATTGGCGCGCATTTGTTCGATCTGCTCTTCGCCCAGACCGGCTGGCACGACTTCTGTCTGGCCGGCGGGGTCGGTTTGAACGCCAAGATGAACGGTGAACTGGCCGCGCATCCCGCGGTTCGGCGTCTCTACATACCGCCGGCAGCCAACGACCCGGGCTGTGCCATTGGTGCGGCGTTTGCGCTGTATGCCAGGGAAACGGGCAAACGCCCCCGTCCCCTGCCTCACGCCTATTTCGGCCCGGAGTGGAGTAACCAGGACATCAGAGCCGCCCTTGAGGAGACCGGTGTTTCGTATGCGGCCTGCTCGGATGTGACCACCCGCGGGGCGGAGTTGCTGGCCGACGGCAATATTCTGGGCTGGTTTCAGGGCCGGATGGAAATGGGGCCGCGCGCCCTGGGGAATCGCTCCATCCTGGCCAATCCCGGCGACGCGGCCATGAAGGATCGAGTCAATAATCGGGTCAAGCACCGCGAGGACTGGCGGCCCTTTGGCCCCTCGGTGGTGGTGGAGCAGCGCGCGCGCTATTTCCCCACGTCCATGTCGGCCCCCTATATGACCATGGCGTTGCCGACGACCCCGGCCGGCCGGCGCGACCTGAACGCCGCCATGCACGTCGATGCCACGGCCCGCGCGCAGGTCGTGGCACCCGAGGCCAACCCGCTATACCACGCGCTGATTACCGAATTCGGCAAACTGACGGGGATTCATGGGGTACTCAACACGTCGTTCAATCTGAAAGGGGACCCGATCGTGAATACGCCGTATGATGCCATTGCCATGTTCCGGCAGACGGGTATGGATCATCTCGTTATTGGCGATTTTCTGGTTTCCCGTTAGTGCGGCTTTGTCATGCTTCCTTCCGGGAGTGCGGGCAGCCCCCCCCCTGGGAGTGCACTCCCAGGGGGGGGGCTGCCCGCACTCCGGGGAGAAAGGGAACAGGCGGGCAAGATGCCCGCGCTCCCAGGAAAGCAAGGCGGGCAAGATGCCCGCGCTCCCAGGATGTAGGAAGATGGGGGAAAGAGAGCAGGTTCGCAGGTCGGGTGGGCGAAGCGTAACCCGCTCAAAGAGGTGAGTGCTTATAGTGTGCCTGGCTTGTATCGCGACACGGTACACGGCACTATGTCTGGTATGAGGTTCGCTCACAAAGGACTGCGTCGATTCTACGAACACGATGATGCTCGCGGGTTAGATGCCACTCATGTAGAGCGTATCCGGCGCCTGCTGACCGCACTGCAAGACGCGCGCTCGCCGCGGAACCTGGACTTGCCTGGATGGCGGCTGCATCAGCTAAAAGGCGACCGTCGTGGGCAATGGAGTCTACGCGTATCCGGCAACTGGCGAATCGTCTTCCGTTTCGAGAGCGGCGAGGCGGTAGACATTGACCTGATCGACTATCACTAGGAGGGTCGCATCATGCCCATGTATAATCCATCACACCCTGGAGAACTGGTTCGTGACAGCTTGGAGGCGGAGGGTTGGACGGTGACGGAATGCGCCGCCCGGCTCGGTGTGGCGAGACATACGCTGTCGCGGCTGCTGAACGGCCACGCCGCTGTCTCGCCGGCAATGGCGCTGGCGCTGGAACGGATTGGATGGAGTGACGCCGAACATTGGATGCGGATGCAAGTGAGTTACGACTTGGCCCAGGAACGCCGCAAGCAGGCGGCCGCTTGACGCTTCGCGCCCTGGGAGTGCGGGCTTCCAGCCCGCCAGCGGCGAAGCTGGCCGCACTCCGGGGAGAAAGGGAACAGGCGGGCAAGATGCCCGCGCTCCCAGGATGTAGGAAGATGGAGGAAGGCGGGCAAGCCCGCAGGTCGGGTGGGCGAAGCGTAACCCGACGGCTGTAACGTATGCTGACCACCCTGACGACCCATCGCTATCTCCTGGTGACCATGGTCCGGCGTGAGATCGGCGCCCGCTTCGCCGGCACGAGTCTGGGCGGTCTGTGGTCCTTGATCCAGCCGGCCATCCTGTTAGGTCTGTACACCATGGTGTTCTCGGCGATCTACCGGGTGGGCGAGATTGAGGGCGGGCACGGGTTTGCCGAGTTTGTCTTCTGTGGCCTGTGGCCGTGGCTGGCGTTTCAGGAGGCCTGCCTGCGCTCGGTGACCGCCATCACCAACAACGCCAATATGGTCAAGAAACTGCAATTCCCGTCGGAACTGCTGGTCGTGGCGGTGGTGCTGGCCAGCTTTCTGGTGCAGGGTATCGGCTTCCTGTTGTTCCTGGTCGGGCTGATGGTGTGGAAAGGCACGTTCATTGGTGGGATCGGGCTGCTGCTGTGCCTGCCCCTCGGTCTGGCGCTGCTCCTGGCAATTGGGCTGGGTATGCTGCTCGCCTGTGGGAATGTCTTCTTTCGGGATGTCGAACAGCTCGCCACCGCCGGGTTTATGCTGTGGTTTTTTCTGACCCCGATTCTGTATCCGGCCAGCCTCATCCCGGAATCCATCGGTCCGCTGTTCATTCTGAACCCGATGGTGGCGATTACCGATGCCTACCGCTCGATTATTCTGTCGAGCAGCCTGAACCTGGGCGGCACGTTGGCGTATAGCGTATGCTGGGCGGTCGGGCTCTTTTGGTTTGGCCGGTATGCGTTCGGGCGCTGCCGGGGATTTTTTGCCGATTATCTCTAAAGGAAGAGGATACACGGTCATGCAGGCGCTCCGGCGGATTCCGATTCTGGCCTATCATTCGCATCGGATCGAGGGCACAGGCTACGCAACCAACGATCATGTGGCGCTGTATCACGATCTGCGGACGATTCACGCCCGGCGGTTCACCATTGTCCCGTTACGCCAACTCGCCGCGTGGGTTGTTGCGCCACACACGCAGGAGCTGCCGGCCGGGGCAATAGGTCTGAGTTGTGACGATGGTGCGAACGCGGATTACTATGATTGTGACCATCCGGTGTACGGACCCCAACGGAGTTTTTACAACATCCTGCGGGATTTTCAGACGGAAGTGGGGGCAGCGGCCCAACCGTTGCTGCATATGACCGGTTTTGTGATTGCCTCGCCCGGTGTGAGAAGAGAACTGGACGCGCGCTGTCTGGCTCCGCTCGGCCTGCACGGCATGACGGACGACTGGTGGGCCGCGGCGGCGCGGTCCGGCCTGTTCGGGATTGAGAACCATAGCTGGGACCATAATCATCCCGAGGCCAGTTGGGTGTGCGAGGTCGAGCAGCGCGCGGGCGATTTTGAACAGATAGACAGCTATGCCGAGTGCCGGAACGAAATACAGCAGGCGGCGACGTTTATCCACGCGCAAATCAAGCCTGCCTGGCCCAGCCTGTTGGCCTACCCGTGGGGCCAGTCGAGCCCCTATCTGCGCGAAACCTATCTGCCGGCCCATCAGACCGCCCACCGGATGCAGGCCGCGTTCGGGGCGAACGGAGGCTATATGACCGCGTCGAGCTCACGCTGGGCGCTGCCCCGGTTTGTCTCCGGATCCGGGTGGACGACCCCGGCCGGGCTGGGTGCTATTCTGGATGGGGCAACCGCTGCGGACGTGTGATGCGAACAGGAACCCACTCCGGCCCGGCGGCCCCCCGCCCCCCTGCGCAGTTCCTGTCCGCGGCAGGGGGCCAGGAGTGCGGGCAAGCGGCCCGCAAGCGGCCAAGATGGCCGCTCTCCCAGGCAGCGTGCGGGCAAGCGGCCCGAGGCGGGGGCCGCCGGCCCGGCCCCGGGAGGCTCACGACACAACGCCTATCACCTCTCCGAGGAGGGGATCTTTTGTATGAGTAGGGAGCCATGGCACAGCAGGGCGATATCTCGATTGTGAGGGTGGATAATGCGGCGGTCTTTGTCACCGACCTCTTTCGGCAGACGTTTAACCAGAGCCCGCCGCATGACCCGACCCATTATGTGGCTTTTGCGAAAATAGGGCCGGCCCGGTTCGAGGCCGTCGGCTATTACCATGTCACGGAGTGCGGCCCGTACGGTCTGGTGGGGGGGCTGTGTGTCGATCCCCGCTACCGGAACCGGGGCCTGGGTGAGGCCCTGTCGCGTATCGCCTTCGTCGACCCCGCCCCGAAAAAAGCCCTGTTTGCCTACCTCAATAATCCGGTCTCCGTGGCGATTGCCCGGCGTATCGGCTATGTTCACACCCGACACCAATACCTGATGGTGCGCTGGTTTGTGACGCTGCCCGAACACGAACAACGGGCCATGATAGATGAAGTGGCGGCCCACGGTCCCTTCTGAAACCCAACCCGCCCGGCGCGTGAAAAAATGGCTGACCGCTTCGACTACTCTCACTATGAATTCACGCTGCGCGACCGGCAGTGGAACCGGGAGATGCAGAGTGGCTATGTGGCCCATTTTCGGGGCTGTCACAAGGTTCTGGACCTGGCCTGCGGCTCGGGCATTTTTCTGGAGCTGTTGGCCGAACAGGGCATTCCCGCGCTCGGGGTTGAACGCAATCCCACGGTTGTGGCCTGGGTGAAACAGCACGGCTGGGATATTGTCGAGCAGGATGTTTTCGCCTTTCTGGAGCGGACGACCGAGACCTATGACGGGGTCTTTTGCTCGCATTTTCTGGAGCATCTGCCCTTTGAGCAGGTACTGCGGTTTTTTGAACTCCTCGCGCCTCGCGTCAGGGCCGCGGGCACCGTGGTGATTGTCGTACCCAACCCCGAATCCATCCGCATGCAGCTGTTGGGCTTCTGGCGCGACCCCGAGCACGTCCGTTTCTATCATCCCGAGTTGCTTGAGGCGATTTGTCGGCACGCCGGCCTTGAGGTGATACACACCAACCGGGAGGACGTGCCCCATTTGCTGTCGCCGCTCGTGCTGCCGCAGGCCGTGGAGGCGGGCAGGGACCAGACTCCACGGCCCAGAGGGTGGCTGAAAGAAAAGCTCCGGGCCGTGTATTTTCAACTCCTGCGCCGGTTGCGACTCGCGCCCGCTGCGGACCTGCCGGCTCTGGAAGCCCGCCTCCGGCGGCATATGGAAGCGCAGCAAAAAGCAATGGCCGTCTGGGCAGAGGGAGCCAATGAGGCCATCAACAGCATGTGGGCACGGCCCGACAATGCCGCGATTGTGTGTCGTAAGACAAACGCCTGACGGCTGGGGAACCCACCCCGGCCCTGCGGGCCACCCCTCCCGAGAGGGGATGTAGGGGAGCGGGCGCAGCTATTTTCCAGACGTTATGACCGACCGTCCGACCGTATCCGTTCTCCTGGTCACAAAAAACGGCGAGCGCTATCTGGCCGAAGTGCTGGACCGTATCGGTCAACAACGGGGCCGCTTTCAACTCGACGAGATCCTCGCGGTGGATTCCGGTTCGCGCGACCGAACCCTGGCCATTCTTGCGTCTCACGCGGTGCGCGTCATACGGATTCCACCCCAGGATTTCGGCCACGGCAAAACCCGCAATCTGGCCGCAAGCTACGCGCGGGGCGAGTATCTGGTGTTCCTGACCCAGGATGCGACCCCGGCCAATGCCGACTGGCTGGACGCGCTGCTGGCGCCCCTCCAGGCCGACCCGTTGATTGCCGGGGCGTATAGCCGCCATCTCCCCCGCCCGCACTGTCACCCCATGGAGTGGCGGCGCATTGTTGAGGATGAGCTGTCGGGCCGGGCGGAATCGTGTCTGAACAGTAGTGACACCCCTGATTATGCCAGCAATCCGGCCTCTTGCTATTTTTTCTCTAACGTCAGTTCGGTCCTGCGTCGCAGCGTATGGCAGCAATTCCCTTTTCCCGAGGTGGAATTCGCCGAGGACCAACTGTGGGCCAGGCGAGTGCTTGAGGCCGGGTATAAAACCGCCTATCGGGCCGACTCGCTGGTGTCTCATTCCCACGGTTATGGCCCCTGGCCCAATTTCAGGCGGCATTTCGATCATGCGCGCGCGCTGAGCGATATTGATGCTGCTTCTCGTCTGTCCCTGGGACGCACGCTGCCCCTGACCTGGCGCGCCGCCCGCCGGGACTTGTCGTTCTGGCGCTGGCTCACAAACCAGGGACGGCTGCGCGTCGGGCTGCGTTGGGGGGGACTAGCCCTGGCCTGGCATCTTGCGGCATTATGCGGTACCTGGCTCGGCGAACGAAAGCATGCCTTGGCTCCCTCTCTGGTGCGCCGGATTTCTTTACAGGAGAGCATAAAGCAGAAATAAACGGTCTATGCGCATTCTCCAGATCGTGCACGGCTACCCGCCCCGAAAGTGGGGAGGGGTGGAATTCGTCACCGCAACTCTGGCTCAGACGCTCGCCCAGCGAGGTCATCAGGTGACGGTCTTCGCCCGGACAACCGATGCCGCTGCCGCGGAATTCTCAGTGCAACAAGACCCCTCTGATACGGATGGACACTCTGGGGTGCGCGTTGTGCGGGTTGTCAACAATCTCAGCCACGCCTCACATTTTCGCCTGGAGTATGACCATCCATTTCTCGACGAGGCATTTCACCAGGTCCTGACCGACTCTCGTCCCGATGTCGTGCACGTTCAGCACGTCATCCATCTGTCCGGGAGTGTGCTCCAGTCCTCGGCCCTGCTGGGTTATCCGGTCGTCCTTAGCCTGCACGATTTCTTTTTCGCCTGTGCCCGCATCCATCTCGTGGACAACCACAGCCGGCTGTGTCCGGGGCCGGACCGGGGCGAGCGCTGCGTCGCTTGCTTACATACGGAGACAACTGCGGAGGAGGTCCGCCGGCGTTTTCGGTATTTTGAGCAACTCCTCCGCATCCCGCAACGGGTTATTGTGCCGTCCCGGTTTCTGGCTGACCGCATGTCTCACCTGTTCCCATTTCTGGAGCCTCGTCTCCAGATACTTGCCCCTGGCGTCATACCCATCCAGCAGAGACGCCAAGACGACCGCAAGGACGGGCGGCTGCGGGTGTTATATATTGGTGCGCTCGTGCCACACAAAGGCCCACAGCTGATTCTACAAGCCGTGCGCGGCATGCCGGCTGCTAGCCTTACCGTCTCCCTGTATGGTGAACGGGCCGCGGCCTGGTCTGCCTATGCTGACCAACTGGAGGCGGATGCGGTCGGTCTCCCCATTCGTTTTTGTGGCACCTATACGCACGATCAGTTGAACGCCATTCTGACTCAGCACGACGTGCTGGTTGTACCCAGCCTCTGTGAGGAAACCTTTTCGCTGGTCACCCGAGAGGCGCTTCAGGCCGGTCTGCCGGTCATTGCCACCAGGCGTGGGGCATTACCTGAAGTCATTCAGGATGGAGTGAACGGTCTGTTGTTTGAACCCGAGAACGCAGGCGACCTGCGGCGTTGCCTGGAGCGGCTGCAGACCGACACCCGGCTGCGGGAACAGCTCACGCCGGCCGCGACGCCAATGCGAGACCCGCAGGTGTACGCCCAGGATATGGAAGCCGTATATGAGGCCGTGCGGGGGGACAAGCCGTCGGAAGAAGGCCCGCGTCCTGATGCTCTCTCAACGGAAGCGGAGAGGCTGACACCGACCCGTGCGGTCAGCGTGTGCCTGCCCACGTATAACGGCGCGGATTATATTGAAGAGGCGCTGCACAGCATTTTGAACCAGACCTATGAGGACTTTGAACTCCTGGTTGTTGATGATCATTCAACCGACGCCACGCTCGATATCGTCAAGTCGTTCTCTGACCCGAGAATACAGATACACCGCAACCCGGAGCGGCTGGGTATTCCGGCCAATTGGAACCGCTGTCTTGAACTCGCCGGTGGAGAGTTCGTGTGCGTCTTTCACCAGGACGATGTGATGCTGCCCGACAATCTGGAACGCAAGGTCCAACTGTTGAGCACGGACGAAACCGTCGGTTTTGTCCATTCCGGGGTGGAAACGCTGGTTGACGAGTCGGCGCCAAGCTCGTTTGCCGACTGGATTGAGGACGCGACTGAAGACACGGTCTGGGGTGGGCCGGAGTATTTTCGGACCTTGCTCCTCAACGGCAACCGGGTGTGTGCGCCGACCGTGCTGGCTCGGCGCCGTGTCCTGCTCGAACAGGGTGGGTTTGACCCGGACCTGGGCTTTGCCTGTGACTATGCCATGTGGCTCAGGCTATGCCTCACCTATCGGGTTGGCTTTCTGGCCCGTCCCCTGGTCCGCTACCGCTGGCACGGCGGTAACGCCTCGCACGCCTACCAGTTTGAGCGTGGTGTAGAGGAAATCACTGAAGCCGGTCGTCGTGCACTCTCACTCTCTCAAGACCGGGGCTCGCAGTCCGAAGGCCGCGTGCTGGGTGAAGCCTTCAGCACGCTGACCAAGCTCCGCCGCTGGATTAGTGAATTGGAACGTGGCAAAGCCTGGCAAGAAGCTCAGCAGGCCAATTGGCGGAGTGTTGTCGAGACCCAGAACGATTTGATTCAAGAACTCAGGGGTTGGATAAAAGAGCTCGAAACAGGCAAAACGTGGCAAGAAGAACAACAGGCTGCGCAACAGGCGTGGATAGGTGAGTTGGAGCAGGGGAAGGCGTGGCAAGAAGCCCAACAGGCCAATTGGCGGAGTGTTGCCGAGACCCAGAACGATTTGATTCAAGAACTCAGGGGTTGGATAAAAGAGCTCGAAACAGGCAAAACGTGGCTGGAAGAGCAGCGGGCTACGCAACAGGCATGGATGGACGAGTTGGAGCAGGGGAAGGCGTGGCAAGAAGAACAGAGGAAGAATTGGCAGGCGTTAGCCGAGGAACGTGGGCGAGTATTACAGGAGCAACAGGCATGGATGGGCGAGTTGGAGCAGGGGAAGGCGTGGCTGGAGGAGCAGCGGAGTAACTGGGAGAAAATTGCTCGGCAGCACGAGGAACAGATCGCCCACTGGCAGGCACAGACACGCTACTGGCAAGAGAGTGTGTGGGGCCGCTTGGGCACCCGGATGAAACTGGTCAAGCCGGTCCAGGGATTTCCGGCCAAAGTAGCCGGCCAAAGTAGAAACAATGATTGATCCCAACAGTCCCGATTACGCGAACACCCCGGCCTCGGACCGGCGTCCGGTCTATGGGTATCGTCCGGTCGATCCGGCCGCTCCGCCGGTCGTGACCATCGTGACGCCGTATTACAATACCGGCGCGATTTTTCATGACACGGCGCGGTCCGTCCTGCGGCAGTCTTTCCAGCAGTGGGAGTGGATTATCGTCAACGACGGCTCGACCGACCCGGAAGCGCTGGCTATTCTCGATTCCTACCGTAACACAGATACAAGGATTCGGGTGATTGACCATGAGGTCAACCAGGGGCCCAGCGCCGGACGGAATACGGCGTATCGGGCCGCGCGTGCAGAGTATATCGTCCAGCTCGATACGGATAATATGCTGGAGCCGACCGCCATAGAAAAATGGATCTGGCTGTTGGAGTCCTATCCCGAATTCGCGTTTGTGAAGGGCTACTCGGTTGGCTTCGATGCCAACGAGTACCTGTGGGAGCAGGGCTTCCACAACGGTGGTGTTTTTCTTGAACAGAATCTTGTGGATATCACCAGCGCGGTGCGGCGCAGCGTGCATACCGCCGTCGGCGGCTATGACGAAACGATCCGGGGCGGGCTGGAAGACTGGGACTTCTGGCTGCACTGCGCCAGCGAGGGCCATTGGGGCACGACGCTACCGGAGTATCTCGACTGGTACCGCCGCCGCAAGAACCACGGGGACCGCTGGGATAACTGGGATGGCGGGAAGCGCGAGGCCGCCTTTCGGAAAAAATTGCGCCAGCGCTACCCGCGTCTCTGGGAGGAGTTTCCCACGCCCCAGGCAGCGCCGCTCGCACCGTATGAAACCGTCTGTGATACGCTCCCGTGGGAGAATCGACTCCACAAGGAAAAGCCACGGCTGCTACTGATCGTGCCGTGGCTGGCCATGGGTGGGTCGGACAAGTTCAACCTGGACCTGCTCGGTCAACTCGTCCGGCGCGGCTGGGAAGTGACCATCGTGACGACGCTCAGTAGCGATCATCCCTGGCTGGCCCAGTTTGCCGACTTTACGCCCGATATTTTTATTTTGCACCGTTTTCTGCGGCCCGCGGATTATCCGCGTTTTCTGCGCTATCTGATACAGAGCAGAGAGATCGATGCGGTGCTCACCTCGCATAGCGAGTTCGGGTATCATATCCTGCCCTACCTGCGGGCACATTGTCCAAAGCTGCCTTTGCTCGATTTTTGTCATATTGAGGAGGAATCGTGGAAGAATGGCGGTTATCCGCAGATGTCGGTTATCTACCAGGAAACGCTTGATCGCAGCTTGGTTTCGTCGGAACATCTGAAAGGCTGGATGGTAGGGCGGGGCGCCGACCCGGCCACTATCCAGGTATGTCATACGAATATCGACGCCGACTCGTGGCAGCCCGACGCTGAGCGGGGTCATCGTGCCCGTCAGCACTACGATATTGCCGCCTCAACGCCGCTGATTGTATTTGTCGGGCGTATATGTGCGCAAAAACAACCGAAAGTCCTGGCGCAGACAGCACTCCGCCTCACCCAAACCAACGCTGATTTCGTGCTTATGGTTGCCGGCGATGGACCGGATTTTGACTGGCTCAAAACCTTTATCCATAAGAACAGGTTGGAGCGACAGGTTCGCTTGCTCGGCGCACTACCCAATGATGATATTCGGGACCTTCTTGCTGCCGCGGACATCTTTTTTCTCCCCTCCGAATGGGAAGGCATAGCGCTCTCAGTCTACGAAGCTATGGCCTGCGGGGTGCCGGTTGTCGGAGCAGATGTGAGCGGGCAGCGTGAGCTGGTCACGCCTGAATGTGGGGTATTGATTGGCCGGGGATCGGAAGAAGACGAAGCCCGGCAGTACGCCACCGTCCTGGCTCAACTCCTGGACGAGCCGGGGCAACGGAAGAGCATGGGCCAACAGGGGCGTCAACGTATTCAGGATCACTTCCGGCTGGAGCAGATGACCGACACTGTTCTGGCGGCCTACGAAGCCGCGCGACAGGAACGGGCAGCGGCAACCGCACCGCTGCCCGGAGTTGGCCTCGGGCGCGCCTGTGCAACGCAAGCCGTAGAATATCTGCGGATCACAACCGTGACGGACTGGCTCTGGCAAGAACGGGAGCAGGGAGCTGAACAAAGGGTGGATGCCGGAACGAGCTTGATACCGGCCCATCTCGTTGCCGCGTATGGCCACTCCTGGCGGACGGTGTTGTATTTTTCGGTCCGTCGGATGTTCTTGCCGCTCTATACCGCCCTGCTCAAGACCAACCGGCCGTGGCTGTTATCCCTGAAAAATCGTCTCAAACGGCGCTTGCTGCGTGAGGGCACTCCATGAGAGATGTGCGGGATACGTATATTAGTCAGGTTGTGGCCGGCAAATCGTTTGCCGATGTTGGTGGGCTGTGGGGGACGGTCAATGAGAAGGTCTCGGTTGCCCATGCGCACGGCGCGCGCGTGCTGACCATGATTGATGTCTCACCGCCCGACAGCGAGCTGTGGGCGTTATTTGATGAACGGCGGCGCACGCTCCGGCTGCCAGGGGTTGAGTGTATGAGCACGGACATTCTGACCTTGGCCGAGGCGGACCCCTGCCCGCAGTTCGATGTCGTGCACTGCTCCGGGGTGCTGTATCACATGCCCGAGCCGATGCAGTTTTTACGCGCCTTACGCAAGGTAACCCGCGAGGCTCTCGTCCTTACCTCGGCGATCACCGCGACTCGGATTGAAGGAGCAAAAGGGGTTCTTGAGCTGCCCGCCGCGGCCATGCTGTGTATTCCGGCTTTACACGGCCGCGAGCGTGAGATTGTCCAAGCGTATTGGCAGGGCGTTGTCGGCGATGGGGCGTTCGGCATCACGCAGGAGGTGGCGGAGTGGAGCTTTGAGGATTTCGGCCCCTGGTGGTGGCTGCCGACGGCTGAGGCCCTCAGAGCCATGTGTGAAGTGGCCGGGTTCCGTTATGAAGCTGGAGCGCCGAGCTGGAACGGCAATGCGCATACGGTGCGGCTGTCTGTTCGATCGTAGGACGCGATGAACATCGGGCGAAACGCCGGGTTGGCCAAGGTGAGTGTACGTTGCGTTTTATAGGTTTTCCCGTTGTACCGGACCCACTGCCTATGTTTCTTTTTCTCAATAGAATAGCCGGACGCACACTTGTTCAGCATGCGCCGTATTTTGCTCATACGAGCACGTCCCGAGGTCGCCATAAGTCAAGCAGGAAATGGGAGGACTATGCAGCCATATCGAGCACAACCAGTTGTTGGTCCTCAACCGGGGTCACATTATACTTTGGCGTGCCCTTCACTTTTTGAATCGTGATGGTTGCTTCCGTGGTATCCGCCGGTTTTATTGCGAGCTCTTCTTCCCGATGCCCCTCCGCTCTGACCTGCTCTACTTGTGAAAAATTTTTGCTGTGTAAGCAAGGCGAGTCATCAGGTGTGCAGAGATGAGCACGCGATCGTCGAAGCCTTTCCCACAACGTTTCTCGGGGTGATGGTTGACCGTCCGAAGGCATTACAACGGCCTAAACAGAAATCGGATAGATATTTCGTTCATTTGGCGAATCATCAGCGTCTCGATTGGTTCCTTGAGCTTTTGCCTAACGACTGGCGGTGGGCGTACGCACCGAGTGAGATTACGAACCACGATGATCGGGCGGCTTTTGCTTGTGCGCTCACGGCGCTCTGTGTCGCCGCCGGTGAATTCACCGCCGTTGGCGATGAGGATGACGGTTGGATCATCTTACCGCCGAAGCGGATGTTTGCCGATTGGGCCTGGAAGGCGGCTTGCGAAGCGGCGGCACGCAATCGTAATAAGAAAGGGAAGCTGTTGCCGTTTGTTGATAACCGGGAGTGTTCGACGGAATTTTCTTGATTGTCGTCTTGGAAACGACTCCGGTTGAGGATGTTGAAATTGCGCGGATCAACTCAGAGAGTGGGATTTCTGACGCTTAAGCCTTCAGCCTCAGCCGCCTCACATAAGTTTTTATCCGCAGAGACGAACACATCGACAGCGTTATTGCTGCGGAGGTCCAAGGCTGAGACAAGGTGGAGGGCATCAAGCGTGCCCAGCAAGGGGGTCTTTTGGGGAGCGGCATATTTTCTGACCAAGCGTACGGCATGGTGATAGTGAAAATCTCGGAAGCGTCGCACTTGCAACAGCCGCTGTCCGATATCGTTATAGAAAAGGTTGCGGAGGTGGTCCAACTCCGGCTCTCGGATTTCGCCGGTACGTACCCGCCTGGCAAGCGCTCGTTGTACTTCAACTACCGCAAGTCGGGAGATGTAGTGGGTCGCGTCTGAATCGGCAAAGAGACGGTTTACTTCGTCAGTACCAGCCTCGGGGCAATATCGCTTGACCAACGCGCTGGAATCGAAAAAGTAGCGACTCATTTAGCGACCGCTACGGTCATCAATGATATCTTGAGCCAGTGACCCGGAGCACTTGGAGAGAATACGGTGCGCCTCGTCAAGAGAGATCATCTTCTTCCCGCGCATCTGTTCGGTACACCAGTCCATGAACTCCGAATCCAGACCTTCCCGGTCTGTGACCCCACTGGAGTCAAGGGCTTCCTGCAAGATGCTCTGCCACGGTTTTCCGTTGCTGTTTGCCTGCTCAGCCACCAGACGCTTTTGCCTTGGACTTAATCGGATATCTTCCGGCTTAACGGTCATACCCTTCGTGCTCCTTATTATTCGATGTATACAGTATAGAGTGTTTTTGGAAAATGCAGTAGGAAAAAATGCTCGGCTTGTTAGGAAGCCGGAGCGCCGAGCTGGAACGGCAATGCGCATACGGTGCGGCTGTCGGTTCGGTAAAAAAACTGGTGAGGAGGCTGGGAGCATGTTAGGGGTCTGTATGAGAACCGCTTGGCGTTTTTATGCCCGATTGTGGGCCTTCTTTTTCCTGATTCTGGTTGGGGTGTCTGGATGCCACTCCGAGACGCCTGTTCCGGTTGGCCCCGGCACTCCGATTGGCCCCGGTACTCCGCGATACGCCGGGTTCTCTGTTATGGGACCGGATTGGCAGGTAGCGGAAGTCTTTGCGAATGAGGCCGAACGGTTGGCCTATCTTGAAAAGCAGGGCTACCTGATGGCGCAGCATACGTCCGGGCTGCACGGGAATATGGTGCGTGTACCGATCTATATGTGGACGGTGCTCGGCTCAGGACTGCCGTCGGTCACTGCGTCTACCCGCAAGCCGCTCTATCAGATTGACACGGACACGGTTGCTGCGACCATAGAGAAAATTGCGACGTTTTTACGGGCCAGCTTGGCCGGAATGGAAAAGGATCAGGACGTCACCGGCCAGCCTTTGCAGTGGCAACAGTGGGACGCCCTCCTGGCCGGCATCCAGAAATACAATACCGAGTTGGCAGCCGACCCGGCGAGTACACATCCGGCCGTCCTGGTGACCATAGTTTTGACTTCCTTCCCGCCGGCGGAGATCATTGAAGCACCCGAGGGGGAGGAGGTCCGGGGGCTCTACCAGGAGACGCATATCCGCTTTGTCCGTAAGCTGGTGCAGCGCTACGGGCAGGGCTATGCACGAGACGGGGTGCCGGCCCCGTTCCCGGTTGTTGCGGCGATTGAGATGATCAATGAGCCCGATTATATGTGGCTGCCGGACGAACTGAAGATCGAAAAGGCGCTCAATCCGGACGCGTATCCGTGTGATAAATATATTACACAACTGCATCTCTCTCAGGTCCCGGAAAACGACTTGCCGGGGAAGGGGTGCGTGCGGAAGGACGGGTTTTATCGGGAACAACCGCTCCCCGTGTCCGCCAGCGAAACCTCTCTGAAAGATTTTCGCTGGGGATCGAAACTTGAGGTCTATGTCACGTTTTTCGCCCAGCTGCACGAGCATGTTTCATTCGCTGCAAAGGATGAAATCTCACGGGGCGGGGCGGATATGGTCATCGTATCCGCTGCGGTCACCCACGTGAATATCGACTGGTTCATGCGGATGTTCCGAGCCAATCCGGAGACCTTTCGATACGTCGATAAAATTGCCATCCACCCCTATCATTGGCCCCGGCATGACATCCACGATATGACGTTTGTTGATGCGCAGTCGCGAAAGGATTGGCCCGCTCTGAATCCCCGTGCATTCGCTCGGGACTATTTCAAACGCTTTGACTTCATTCGTGAGTTGGCCGCCCTGGTTGCCGAGCCTGACTGGGAGAAGAGCTACGGCTTATCGGGCAAGGCCGTGTGGGTGACGGAGTTTGGGATTCCGACGAAAAAACTGGGCAAAGCCAACGCGTCGATTCCCAGACATTGGAAAATTTTTATCTATGACCGTGCGTCCGGGATACCGGACGGGGTAGGGGCCCTTGTCTGGGAAGACAAGTGGGAAGCCTTTTTCGAGCAGGTTCCGGCAACATTTCTCCATGCAAATCATATCGAAGCGTTCCTGATTTACACCCTGAGAGAGTCCGTAGGGAATGAGACGAACGATGACAATCACAGTAATTTTTCGCTCTACACGTCCGACTGGTCCGGCCGTCTGGACGCTTCGACCTTCAGACAACTGTCCGATTTTTTTCAGGGATTCCTGGGGAAAGAGACAAAGATGTAGAGGAAAATCTGCTCCGGCTTCCCACCTGGATAAGCATCTGTTTTCTCGATTTCAACGTGGTGGTCAAGCTGTCTCGTTTCCTGGTAGGCGCTGATGATTATTCCTCTTTTTGCAAGTCGTTGTGCTCTTCAACTCGTGGCTGGAATACAGACAGGTGCTGAGGTGACCCTGCTGCACGGATGAGGGTTGCCTGGTCGTTCGGTGTTCTCACTCCAAAGGCTTCAATCGTATTTTTGCCCGCCCGAAAAAATTGCGGGTCAAGCAATGCCGACCACCGTCCGTGTTTTTCTTTGACGGCAAAGGACCAGGGCTGTGTGATAGCCCGCACGGTTCCATTCAACGCCAGGGCGATGAATCTGAATTCTTCCGAGTGGAGCGTGCCGGTGATGTGGGCAGGGAGAAACTGGGCCTCCGGATCGATCTGAGCAAAATGTTTTAATTGATCGATCGTGATTGCAAATTGGGCATCCTCACTCAGAGACATATCCTGGATAGGTTGTCCGACGAGAGCCAGAGGTGAAGCGTGGGGCACGACCGGGTTAGCGGGTGGGAATAGGTCGGCCTGTTTGCTGACCGCTTCCCGGACCGCAGTGTTGAATCGATCCAGGGCGATTTGGGTAGAAAGAGAAGACGCTTTCTCGGTTCCTGCTCGTGGTTCGGGCGAAAATGCCGAGCCACCGTCAACTGGCCAGGGCAGCTTGATTTCCAGGATATCCGCTATGGTCGGCAGGATATCGATGGTTTCCATATTGCGATCAAGAACTTCGCCCTGCTGCTGAAAAGGTGCCTTGACAAAGAGGGGGACAGCCATAATGTCGGCAAAATTCGTTTTTGTGACAAGTCGCCTGTTGTCGTGCGGACGAAAGCTGACTCCGTGATCGGCCGTAATGACAATCAGCGATTTTTCGTATAGTCGCGCCGATTTCAGGTGAGCGATTAACTGCCCTACGAGAGTGTCTACAAATTCTACTTGGAGTAAATAACGCTGATAGCTCTGAGTAGTGGCCCATACATCACCGCTCCAAATTTCTTTCGTGATTCCGGGATGGCCACCATCTACACTGTAGGTTTGGCCTGCCCGAAGATACTCATAAGGAACGTGGGGCAAAAGAATATGCAGATAGTACAGTGTCGGTTGGTGTGTCGGTCGAATGGTGTGGAGAAAACTGTGAAATATCTGGGGCCGGTCCAGGCGTAGGTCCAACTGTGCCAGAATCGAATCTTGGAGAGATTTCCATACGTCAGCGGGAATCTGACGCTCCTCAGCCGGGGATAACAGGGCAGGGACGCCGGCAAAATCTCTCCAGCGGGCCTGGAGCGAAGGCAGAGCGGATTTCTGATCTTCCGGCAGGAGAATGTGCAGATAGACGATGCCGACATCAGAAAAGAGTGTCCGCATACGGACACTCCAGGGCTCTCGGAGCTGGTTGCATAATGCATGCGGGCATAATTCCGTAATAGTGCCGTGGGCCTGGACGGCATAGGTCCCGCCGAGCAGGGTGAAGATATTACGCGGATATCCGGATGCGGTTGGGAGCCGATTCGGAATCGGATAGCTGCCCGTTAAAATGGCCGGGACCGCCGCGGGAGTCCAACTGCTCATGGTCGAGGCATTACGGAACCAGGTTGCGTCTTCTGCAAGTGCGGCAAAATTCGGATAGCGCTCAGCATCTATCTGACGGTTTTCATTCATGAGGGAGATTGATGAAAACTCATCAAAGATCACCAGCACGATGGGTGGCGGGTCGTTGATCTTCACCTGGGCAATATCAACGGGTGACGAGAACAGCAGCGTTGAGATCGGAGAGAAGAAGAGAAAGAGAGTCGGGAAGAGCACGATGCCGGGTGAGAGGAGCGTACAGAATGTTCGGACCAGAGGCAGCATATGATAGCCGACGCTCGCGAGCAGCCCGACCCCGCCAGCTCCGAGCATCAGGACGACGCCCGAAATATGGGGAAGTGTCTGGAGCATCTGCAATGCCTGGAGAGCGAGCATAGCAGATAATCCCCCGACCAGGAGCACATGCAGCCCTGTGCTCAGCCAGGCACCAACGACGCGGATTCCCCAGACAACAAGTATGCCCAGAGCCGGAACAACAACACTCAGGAGGATGGTGAACAGGACGATGTCAAGCGCTGGCGACTGACGCAGGACAAAGAATTCCGCGGTGCGGGAGAAGAGATCAAAGAGTGGCTGGGCGACCGCAAAGTTCCACAGGACAAGGAGGTGCAGGCCGGGAAAAAGAAAGTCCGCTTTCGTCCTATGAGGGGGGAGAGCTTGAGGTGTGAGACCCATATCCCTGTCGTCTCACACTTGGCGTTTGCTCCGCGCGTAGTAGAGTATGCGTGTGCCTGATTCGAGCGGCTCTTGCTGGTCAATCTCAAACGCATCAGCCAGACAGCGCTCGAAATACCCCAGGTCATAGTCCGTATAGTGATCGGCCTTATGCCGCAGCAGGGTCTGGACCATGGGGTCGTCCCGGGTAACGAACTCAATCACTAGGGCCGTGTCGAGACTCGCCAGCCAGGTGATGAACTCTCTGAGCGGAATATGCGCACCGATAACCACATGGTGGAGCAAGGCCAGACATAAGGTCAGGTCGGGCTTGCCACGTTCAACCAGCGCCTTCCGTTCCAGCCCACGCCAGCCAAGATTTGGAGCAGGATCGGCCACATTGCCGATAAGGGGCAGAATATTACTCGATTGTTCTTGCTTGAGAGCGCAATAGAGTCGCTCGATCACCAGAGTGTCGATGTCCATTGCCAGCACGTATTCAGCGTTTTCTGCGGTAATGCGCGAAAACGTCCCGGTATTGCAGCCCAGGTCCCAGACCAGATGCCAGCGTTGAGAGTGGGTGATGCGTTGCACAAAATCGGCCTTCTGGTGTTGTTCACTTTCCGTGTAGGGGAGGGCTTCGGTGTAATCTGACCAGGTTGACCGCGACTGCTTCCAGGTCAATTGGGCTAGCTGTTTTTGAAGACGACCGACATTGGCCTGGATGAGTGCCTTATGGAAACCGGCCTGACGTAAATCTTTCTTGAGATTACGCTCTGTCTGGGCGTACGAGGCTTGGGCTTTGGCCTGGAGAACGACGTGCGACAGCACGCCCGGTCTGAACATATCTCTGAACGACATGAGTTGGGCGCACTGGGCTGGCTCAATGCCTTCCAGATTGCCGCGCAGCCAGGGCTGAAAGGGTATATCTTTGTAGGCTTGCAGAAAGAGTGGATAGAGAAACAACTGACAGAACTGGCGATAACCGACCCACGGGTCGCCGGGCCGTAGACGCTCGAACGAGGGAATATCAATAAAGACCGGCTGGCTGCCGGACCACTGGACGTTGAAAGGGGTGGCGTCTTTGAGCGTCATGTCGGCATTCAGGGCCGCGGCCTGGAGTTCGAGGGTCAGCCGGGCGGCGTCCTGGAGCATGCTGAAGGGCCACTCGTAGGGATAAGAAATAAACGGAATGGTTTGGTGTTTGAGAACAATGGACCAGTGCTCACTCCATTGCCCGGTATGGGGCGAGGGTGAGACGTCTATGGGTGTGACCTGATCGGTTCGGACAATTTTCCCTTCGGCCATGAATTGTTGGAAAAACGGCTTGGTCTTGAGGACTTCCCACTCCTGGACGGCAGGTGCATTAATGCCGCGCAGAACCGTTCCGTCCTGGTAAAAGACCCGGCTGGTGCGGTCACGGAATGAACCCGGCTCGAAATGGGGGACAACCATGCTGATATGAGTCTGGACAGGCGAAAAGGAAAGACGGGGCTGCTCTTGTCCGCTCTCTTCGAATCTACTGTGGGGTATCAGATGAATCTGAGGTCGTGAGGGAGGTCGAATCCATTTCCGAATCGTTTTCCTCCTGTTGGGAATGCGTACCAAAGAGGGCGAGCAGTCGATGCCAGTAGAGCTTAGCGATCACTGCCAGGCCGGCCAGTCCGCCAAGGACGAGCTGGAGCAGCATGCTACCACTGCCCGGGTCAAGATAGGCAAAGGCCACAGAAGGGGCTGTCAGACTAAGGAAAAAGACAATGAGGATAAGATATCCAAGTCGGCGCACGTGTTGTTCCCTCCCTATGTCACACGATTCATATAGCTTTCATATACATGTAACATACTCGTAATAACTGATCCTCGTTGTTTTCTCAATGGCAAGGGCAAGAGGGCTCTTTCCTCAAAGAGTGAGTATAGGTACATGGAAGAAAGGCTCTCTTTGGATGGAAAGAGACGGCTGAAAGAGTCTGTAGAAAATGCGTATTGTCCAGGTCGTCAACGGTTTACCGCCGGAATATCTGGGAGGGACCGAAACCTACGCCGCCGCTCTTGCCCAAGAGCTGGCGGGCCAGGGTCATACCGTCTCGGTTTTTGCGCGGCGTGAAAACACAAGGCAGCCTGAGTACGAGGTGGAAACAACGACGGCCGACCAGGTTGAGATCACGCGTATCAATAATACCCTGCGGCAGAGCACGAGCTTTGTGGACAGTTATCAAAACGACGCCATTGCTACCCGCTTTGGCGAGGTGTTGGATCGTTTCCAGCCCGACATTGTCCATTTTCAGCATCTGGTCTACCTGTCCACAACGTGCGTGCGAGAAGCGGCCCAGCGCCGGATTCCGGTGGTGATGACGCTGCATGACTACTGGCTCGTCTGCCAGCGCGGCCGGTTTCTGAAACCCGACTTGTCGGTCTGTCCCGGCCAGACCGACGCCGGCTGCGCCCGGTGTTTCCACCATTTGCTCGATCCAAAGATGTCAACCCTCTATCGCTGGCTGAAACCGCTCCTGGGTCAACAATCCTGGCTCAGAGAGCAGGCGCGGCGTTGGTATGGTAAACGGGCCGGTTCCCAGTCCGTCTCGCTCGCGGCTCGGCAACAGATTCAGGCCCGGATGGCCCATATTCGGGCGCTGTGTGAGTCGGTTTCGCTGTTTTTGGCGCCGTCGCGCTTCCTGCGCGAGCAGTTTGTGGCTTTTGGGCTGCCGGAAGAGAAGGTTCTGTTTCACGAGTGTGGCTTGCAGACCGACGCCATTCAGCCCGCTCCGAGAGCTCTTATTCCTCAGAAAAACGGAGACAAGCGGCCCCTTATTTTCGGCTATATCGGTGTTGTTGACCCGGTGAAGGGCGTCCATCTGCTGGTCGAAGCCTTTCAGACCCTGCCCCGGGCGGAACTGCGTATCTATGGCGGGGAGGCGGCCTATGCGCCCTATCCGGACGAGAAACGTTTCCGCTCCCAGTTGGCCAGCTCGCCCCGTATCCGGTGTATGGGTCGTTACGAACAGCATGAGCTCAGTCGCATTCTGGCTGAGGTGGATGTCGTCGTCGTGCCTTCAATCTGGTATGAAAATGCTCCACTGGTGATTCGGGAGGCCTTTCTGGCCCACACTCCTGTGATCACCGCCGACTTTGGCGGCATGCGCGAGTGGGTAAGGGACGGCGTAAACGGACTCCTGTTTCAGCCGCGTAATATTGATGACCTGCGTCAAAAGATGATGCGTTTTATTACCGAACCGGATTTGGTCGCCCGGCTCTCACGAGCATTCCCGGCGGTCAGATCGATTAGCGCAGACGTCGCCCTGCTTGAGCAACACTATCGGCGTCTTTTGCACTGATGGGCCGCTCTCCCCCACGCCTCTGCCCTCCCGGCCCCCGCGCTGCCTGGGAGGGCGATCATCCGCGCGTTCAGCGACGCCTGCAACGCCGACCCGAAACCCTTCATATGGACGAAGTCCGCCGCCGATATCCTCGCGGCCGTCAAACGATTCTGTCACCGGGTCGAGCACTACTTATGCCACGAACTTCAGATTCGGGACCCTATCCTATCGCTTGAAACCCTGTTCGGATGCCTGTATGGTGGCGCCACAATGATGATTCGTACCCAGATCTCCCTCAGTTCGGAGCTGCATACACGAGTTCGTGTGCGTGCAGCCGCTCTGAACATTTCTCTTGCCGAGTACATACGCCAACTCGTGAATCAGGACTTGGCCGAATCCCCCCGCCGCGTTGACCGGTCCATCGTCTTCGACCTCGGCACCTCGGAAGGGACCGATATCGCATCAGAGAAAGCGCGGATGATCGGAGAGGCGGTTGGCGCCGGGAAGCGGCGCCGTTCCGATGCGCCATGAGTATCTTTGTGGACAGCTCGGCCTGGTATGCTGCGGCTGACCGTGGCGACCGCCAGAACGTTCGTGCCAAGCGACTTCTGACAACGGACGAACGGCTGATCACGAGTGACCATGTACTGATTGAGACGTGGCGTCTCATCCACCATTTCATCTCGGCCAGTGTGGCGGAAACCTTTTGGGGTGGGCTGCGCAGCGGTGTCGCACGCATTGAACAGACGACCAGTGCAGACCTCGAAGCCGCGTGGGCAATCGGCGAACGCTTCCCCGACCAGGATTTCTCCCTCGTTGATCGCACCTCCTTTGCGCTCATGGAACGGCTCGGCATCTCGCGTGTTATCTCATTCGACAACGATTTTTCCGTCTTCCGATACGGACGCGGTCGCCGGCTCGCATTCGAAGTGCTGCACTAAGCGGCGGCGCCTTCCCACCGTCATTGATGCCGGCTTACGTCCGACATGACGAGAGCGAAACGACACGTCGGTGACGAGAAAAATTGATAGGCGTCGGAGCCACCGGTTCTGGTTGACCGATATGTTACATTAACCGCAACGCTGTACCCAACATGGTCGATCCTTCTTTCTTGCGATGACTGACGAAACACTCTCGCTGACTATTCCGTGCCGGGCGGATGAACCGGACCTGGGCAGCACGCTGGAGAGCCTGTTGGTGGCCAGTCTGTCTCCCCGGCTTCCGTCCGGCTGTGTCCGGGAACTGCTCGTCTGTATTAACGGGGTCGGCCCGGACCGGCCCTGTCCTGAGCCGAGTCGAAGGGCCTGCCCGCCACTGCTGGCGGTCCGGGATTTTTGTACGCGTCACGCCATATCGCTCCGGGAGATTACGCTCTCCTCCGCAGAGCAGGCGCAAACGCATACACCGTATCCGTCTTCTCCGGGGGCTGAGGGGCAGGGAGCATTGACGTGTCGCGTGCTGCTGGCAGACTGGCGGGGGAAACCCCGAGCCATGAATGCCTTGTGGCAATGGGCGTGCGGCGACCTGCTCCTGTTCTGTGATGCCGATGTCCGCATTGATACGCAGGCCATTGCTCGTTTATACGCGCGTATGCGGACGGAGCCGCAGTTGGGGCTGGTTGCCGCGCGTGAAGTCCCGATGCTGGAGCCAAAGACGGGTATCTGGAGTCGTATGGGCGCACTGCCGTATCGATTTAACTTCGGCAATGCCGGCGGCCGCCTCTTCCTGATACGCAAAAATGTGCTGAGCGAGCCCATGCCGGAAGACTTGCTGCTGGAAGATGCCTGGCTGACGGTTGCGGTCGGAAAACAGCGTGTGCGTAAAGTGATGCAGGCTCAGGTGTTTTTTGTTCTGCCACAGACGTGGCGGGATTATTTTGCCGAGCGGGTACGGGCCGAGGGCGGCAAAATGCAGATTCGCCGCCAGCACGCGCACCTGCTCGCAAACGGTCCGGTCGCGGCGTATCCCTGGGCCGAGTTCTTCCGCACTATGCGGATACGTGAGTATGGGCTGATCCTGTTGGCCCTGGGCATTCGTGGTCTGGCCAGGCTGTGGGCCTGGAGACGCCTCAAACGGGCCGGTTTCTACAGTTTATACCGGCCCTTTGTGTCGACTAAACGCTGGTCCGTAGCGGCTCAGGCATCGACCCCAGCCTCGTCTCGACCGTTTGGACAGTCTGGGGCTCAACAATGAAGGTCTCGATTATCATCCTGGTCTGGAATTCCGCGTCTACGATTGAAGCCTGTCTGGACTCGTTACCCGCCGGTTTGACGGTCAGCTATGAGGTGATTGTGGTTGATAACGGCTCACGGGATCGGACGGTGTCGGTGTTGAGAAGGCGCTTTCCCTACGTCCGTATTATTGCGAATCGAAAAAACCGCGGGGTTGCGCCCGCGCGGAATCAGGGTATCCGGTATGCGTGCAGGGAGAATACATCCTCATCCTGGATGACGATACGATTGTGCATCCCACCGCCTTGGACCAACTCGTTCAACTGCTTGACTCCAGGCCGGAGGTTGGCCTGTGCGGGCCGAAACTCGTAGATGCCGAGGGGCAGCTGTGTCTGTCGTGCCGTTTGTTTCCGACCCTCCTGGACAAACTCGGACGTCGTTTTCCGTCCGCGCTCACGCGCCGCGCGGCCCGGCAGGCCGAGTTGGCGGACTGGGCGCACGATACGCTACGGCCGGTGGACTATATGATTGGCGCCTGCCAACTCATACGCCGGCGGGCGCTGGATGAGGTCGGCCTGCTGGACGAACGGATTTTTTACGGTCCGGAAGATATTGATCTGTGTCTGCGCATGCACCAAGCCGGCTGGCAGGTAGTCTACCAGCCGGCCGCGGTAGTGACGCACGCCGAGCAACGTATTGCCCGCTCCGCGTTCTCGCGCCTGGGCTGGAAACATCTGCGTGGCCTTGCCTACTACTTTTGGAAGCATCGGTATATAGTCTCTCGTCGGGCGCTGTACGCGCGATTTCCAAACGCCCCGAGGGAGAGCGATACACTGTGAAACCCGTACCCCCGTCCGGAACGCAAGGACGATCTCCCCGAAGAGATGATCAGATCGTTCTGCTGCTGGTGCTGGCCGACCTGGTGTGGGCCGGCATTGCGTATGGGAGCGCCTTTTCCCTGCGCGTCTATCTGCCTTTTCCCCTGACCGCGGATTTCCTGCCGGCCTCGCGTCTCACCGAGGTTGCCCATCCTCTGTTTTTTCTCCTGGGAACGCAGGTGGTACTGCTCTATTTCTTCGGCTTGTACGATCAGCATTCCCTGCACCAGCGTATCCGGTTGGTGACGCGGGTAGCGATGGCCCTCGGCATCCAACTGCTGGCCACCGCGGCCTGGTATTTCTTTCGCGGTGACCTCTCCTTCCCGCGCTCCGTGCTGGTGGTCTTTTGGGTGTTTAACACCCTTGGCATTGTTGGCGTACGACTCTGGGCGGACCATCGCCTCGGACACGCCAGCCCGGTGCGCGTCCTCCTGATCGGTCTGGTGCGGGATGTGCGGATGTTTCTCTCCAGTCTGACGGACCTCCGCCCGTCTCCCGGCCTCGATGTTGTTGGCGCAATCGGGTTGGAGGAATCCGCCTGTCAGACACAAGAAGAGGTTGGTATCCCGTGGCTGGGCAGGCTGGACAGTCTGCCCCAGGTCCTCGAACAGGTCGAGATCGATGAGGTCATTCTCCTGTCGTCCGCCAGTTGGAAGGATACGTTTGTTGACCGGCTGTTGAATCTGCCGACCGGTCACCTGGCGGCTGAACGGCCGCGCGTCCTGGTGGTGCCCTCCGTGTACGACATTCTGGTGGGACGGGTTTCGTCCCTGCGCCTGCACGATGTGCCCCTGGTCGAGGTGCTGAAGAATCCGCGTGAAGAGCTGGCCTTTATGGTGAAAAGTATCAGCGATCGTCTGATTGCCGGCGTCCTGCTGGTCCTGTGTTTGCCGTTGGTGGGTGTGGCCGCCTGCCTGGTCAAACTCTCATCGTCAGGACCGATGCTGTACCGGCAGCGTCGGGTGGGGCGGCATGGAAAAGAGTTCACCCTGTATAAACTGCGCACCATGGTCCATGAGGCCGAGGCCCGGACCGGGCCGGTGCTGGCGCGCTCGGACGACAGCCGGGTGACGCCGGTCGGTCGCCTGTTGCGGGCCAGCCGGATTGACGAAATCCCGCAGCTTTTCAATGTCCTCAACGGGTCCATGAGTCTGGTTGGTCCCCGCCCGGAGCGGCCCGAGTTTGTGGCCGGGTTTCAACAGACGGTTCCCGGTTATGCGGAACGCTTGCAGGTCAAGCCGGGCCTGACCGGCCTGGCCCAGGTCAATGGCGAATACCACACGACGCCCGAGTACAAGCTGAAATACGACCTGGCCTATATCTATAATTATTCGCTGTGGCTGGATGTCCGCGTCTTGACGGAGACGGTCAAGGTCATCCTGACCCGGCGAGGCGTATAGGATTCGGATTGTGCCGGCCCTGATACAACCTCAGCGGTGGGACGACACTCTGCGGGCCGGCCTGCTCGTGCTGTTCTTTGCAACCTGGAATTTACCCATCGCCTTTCAGCAAACCGCGCTGGGCTGTCTGCTGGCCTTTCTCGGCTATACGCTGTGGCGGACCCGCTCTCTGCCCCGCGTGCCGCTGTGGCAACCCTTCCTCTTTTTTTTCGGTGCGCTTCTGGTCTCAACCGTTCTGAGCCCCGACCCGCTTCAGTCCTTCATCGGCTATCGGAAAATGTGGCTCATGGGCGGCTGTCTGGCGGTCTTTGTACTCGTCCGCAACGGGCGGGAAGTAGAAACAGTGTTGACCGTGGCGCTCTGGGTAGCCGGAGCGGTTGCGGCCTACAGCATTGTGCAGCACTTTACCGGGCTTGATCTGGCCAAAACCCTGGTCGGCAAGGAGTCCAACCTCGACCCGTTCTGGTTCGGCCGCCAGGAGGGCTACCGGGTAAAGGGGCTGCATCCGTCCGGGATGACCTATGCTCATGCCCTGCTCTTTCCGCTGTGCCTGATCACCGCCTGGGGATTGTCCCCTGGGCTCCTAAAAGCGCAGCGCCTCCTGCTGGTCGGGGGGTGGGCGCTTATGCTGCTTGCCCTGTTCTTCTCCCTCACGCGTGGCGTCTGGGTCGCCTATGGCGTGGTGCTGGTGGTGTATGGGCTGGTACAGGGCCGTCGCGCCGTGCTGGCCGTGGTTGGGGGGGTGGCGGTGTGTGGTCTGCTCTTTGTCGGTGCCGGACAGGGGGTGCGCGAACGGGGGCTCTCGATCTTTGACTTTGAGGCCAATATCGGGCGCAGTCAGATCTGGTTGGCCAATATCGATATGATCAAAGAGCGACCCCTGACCGGCTGGGGGTTTGGGAACTATAAGCAGTTTCGGGAGGCTTTTTATCAGCGCTATCCTCGGGCCGACACCGATGCCCATGCGCACAATAATTTCCTCCAGATGTGGGTGGATGCCGGCCTGCTCGGTCTGGCGGCCTTTCTCTTCCTGGTCGGCTCGATTATCATGACGGGCTGGCGTGCCTATGTGAGACAACGGACCGAGCCGCTGAGAAGCCTGACCCTGGGCTGCTGGCTCGGCCTGGTCGGTTTTCTGATTGGCGGCCTGACCCAGTATAACTGGGGGGATGCGGAAGTCGGGCTGGTGTGGTGGGCCACGGTGGGGCTGATGATGCGGGTCGCAAGCGGTGTTGAGGAGAGGGACTCAAGGGCCGTGTCAGCGACAGCAGCTCCGAGAAGCTGAGCGGAACGCATGCAACGTCTGTGGGGCTATATTTATCAATACCGCTATCGGTATATGCGTGGCATCGCCTGTCTGGTGACGACGGCGACCCTGGCGATGTCCATCCCGTGGCTGCTCAAGCAGGCGGTCGAGGGGATCGAGCATGGCCGGCCGGTCGACGAGATCGTGTCTACGGTGCTGCTGATTATCGGGATTGCCCTGCTCCAGGGGCTTGTCCGCTCCTTTTCGCGCTTTCTGATCTTCAACGCCGGGCGGGATATCGAGTACCAACTCCGCAACGAGCTGTTTGCCCATTTGCAGACTCTGTCCTTGAGCTATTACCAGCGCCAGCCCATAGGCGACCTGATGTCGCGCCTGGTCAATGACGTGACCGCGGTGCGTCTGCTGCTCGGCTTGGGCATTATCAATATCCTCAACACCCCGCTGTATTACGTGTATGCCATGGCGGCCATGCTGGCCATGGACCCGATCCTGACCCTGTTGGCGATCGCTCCGTATCCCTTCATGTTTCTGGTGGTCAGAGCGATGAGTCGCCAGCTCATGGAGCGCACGCTCAACGTGCAGGCCGGTCTGGCCGACCTGTCGAGCCGCGTCCAGGAGAGCGTCAGCGGTATGCCCGTCGTGCGCGCTTATGTGCGTGAGGCCTGGCAGAACGGCGTATTTGGCACGCTGAATGAGCGCTTCAGGACCGAGAATATTGCCCTGGCTCGCCTGCGCGGCCTGTTTCCGCCGCTCATGAAGGGCATATCCGGAACCGGGCTGCTGGTCGTGCTGTGGTATGGCGGCTCACAGGTCATTGCCGGTCAGCTCAGTTTGGGCGACCTGGTGGCGTTTATGGGCTATCTCCACCTGCTGGCCTGGCCGACCATGGCCATGGGCTGGCTGATCTCTCTCTATCAGCGTGGCAAGGCGGCCATGCAACGGCTGGAGGTGATCTGGCAAACCCGGCCCGACATCGTTGACGGTCAGGAGAACGGCGCGAGTCGGGGCGCGCCAACGATACGCGGCGAGATTGGGTTTCGACACGTGGATTTTGCCTATCCGCTTGATGACCGCAGGCCGGACAGTAGCGTGGGCAATGGCCACGCGCCTGACGGACGAACCGTACTGCACGATGTTACGTTCACGGTCCCGGCCGGAAAAACCGTTGGCATTGTCGGTCGTATGGGCGCGGGCAAGAGTACGCTCGTCAACCTGCTGCCACGTTTGTTCGACGTCTCACGCGGCGCCATCACCATTGATGGGCGGGATATTCGGCTCTTCTCCCTGGCCGAGCTCCGGCGCTGTATCGGCTTCGTGCCCCAGGACCCGTTTCTCTTTTCGGCTCGCATTGAAGACAATATTGCCTTTTCCCAGCCGGAGGTGGACGGTGACGATGTGCGCCGGACGGCCGCCCTGGCCAGTGTGGACGGCGAGATTGAGGATTTTCCCAAGGGCTATGAGACCGTCATTGGTGAGCGGGGTATGACGCTGTCGGGCGGGCAAAAGCAGCGCCTGACGCTGTCTCGGGCCTTGCTGTCCGACACGCCCATCCTCGTCCTGGACTGCGCGCTGTCCAGCGTTGATGTGACAACGGAGCGGAAGATTCTCCAGGCGCTCCGGACGAGCACCACGGAAAAGACGGTGCTCATCATTTCCCACCGGGTGTCGGCCATACGGGACGCTGACCTCATCGTTGTCCTGGATGCGGGACGGATCGTCGAGATGGGAACGCACGCCGAGTTGGTCGAGCAGGGGAGCATGTATACGGAACTCTTTCAGGATCAGGCGCTCGAAGAGGAGTTGGCGGAACTGTGAACCAGGGGCAATACGAAGCCGCCCTCGGCAAAACCTACGACTTGGCGCTCCTGCGTCGTCTGTGGGTTTATATCCGGCCGTACCGCGCGACATTTATCGTGGCGCTGGTGTGTCTGCCGCTGACCTCCGCCTGTCTCCTGGCCCAGCCGTATCTGCTCAAGTTGGGCGTGGATTGGTATATCGAGCAGGGGGACGCTGCGGGGCTGACGCGCATTGGCCTGCTGTTTGCCGCTGCCCTGCTCGGTGAGTTTTTATTCTTTTACATTCAGTTTCAGGCGACGATGCTGGTCGCCCAGCGCTGCCTGGCCGATTTGCGGCGTGACCTGTTCACCCACGTGCAGGAACTACCGTCGAGCTTTTTTGAGCGCACGCCGGTCGGTCGTCTGGTCACCCGTCTGACCACCGATGTCGATGCCATTAACGAGGCGTTCTCCGCCGGGACCCTGACCATCTTCATGGACATCCTGACCCTGGTGGGCATTGTCGTGATTATGCTGTCGATCGATTTTCACCTGGCCGTGGTGACGCTGGCTCTCCTGCCCCCGTTGTTGCTCATCCTGAATTTTTTTCGGACCCGGACGCGCGTGACCTATCGGACCATCCGGGAACGCCTGGCGCGGATCAACGCCTTTCTGCAGGAAACCTTGTCCGGGATTATGGTCGTGCAGGTGTTTGCCCAGGAACGAAAAATGTTTGCCGAGTTTGAGCAGCGCAATCGCGCCCACCGCGACGCCAACCACTTATCCAATATTTACGAGGCCAGTCTGTTCTCCATCGTTGAGGCGCTGAGTGTCATCTCTATTGCGCTCATGCTGTGGTATGGCGCGGGCCAGGTTGGCCAGGGTTTGGTCGCCCTGGGGACGCTGGTGGCTTTTATCGAGTATTTGCAGAAGTTCTTTGTGCCCATTCGGGAATTCAGTACAAAATACACCACCATGCAGACGGCCATGACCGCGGTCGAGCGGGTGTTTCAACTGCTGGATACGCCGGTCACGATCACCTCTCCGTCTGAGGCACATCGGCCGCACACGGTGACGGGCCGGATAGAATTTGACCACGTCTGGTTTGCGTACAACGAGGAGGAATGGGTGCTGCGGGACGTGTCCTTTTCGGTCGCCCCTGGTGAGAGTATTGCCCTGGTCGGCGCGACCGGCGCGGGCAAGACCACCATCAGTAAGCTGCTCAACCGCTTTTATGATATCCAGCGGGGCCACATCCTGGTGGATGGCGTCGATATTCGCGAGTGGGACCTGCACACCCTGCGCCGCCGGATTGGCGTGGTGTTACAGGACGTCTTCCTGTTTGTTGGCGATGTGGCCACCAATCTGAGTTTGGGTCGGACCGACCTGACGCTGGACGACTTGCAGCACGCCGCGCAGCATGTGAATGCGGAGCGCTTCATTCGTGAACTGCCGGGCGGCTACTACGAACACCTGCACGAGCGGGGCGCCAACCTGTCGGCCGGTCAGCGTCAGCTCTTGTCGTTCGCCCGTGCCTTGGCCTACGACCCGGCCATCCTGGTCCTGGATGAAGCCACCTCAAGCGTTGATCCGGAGGCTGAGGTGCTCATTCAGGATGCGCTGACCAAGCTGATGCAGAACCGGACAACGCTGGTGATTGCGCATCGCTTCTCAACCATCCAGAATGCCGACCGCATCATCGTTCTGCACAAGGGCAGGCTGCGGGAAGTTGGCACTCATCAGGCATTGATGGCGCAGCGCGGCATTTACTGGCGCTTATACCAACTGCAGTACGCCCACGCCGCCGGCATCTCCCAAGCCCGCACGGACGGACTCGTTCTGGAAGACGTGTAACGAGGCGGCTATGCGCGTGCGGCCTTGGGTTCTATTGACTTGCCTGTGCGTGCTGCCGGCCTGTACCCCGTTGTACATTCTGCGGGCCGGCTATGAAGAGGCAAAGATTCTGTGGTACCGCAGACCGATTGCCGATATCTTGCGGCAGCCCGGTCGGCTCGACCTGTCCACCCAGGAAAAACTCCGGCTTGTCTTGCGTGTGCGGACCTTTGCCGAGCAGGACCTCGGCTTTCGGGTTGGGGGGAGTTATGGCAGCGTGTCCGAACTCCCCTCGCCGCCGACCATTTACGTGGTCACCGCAGCACACCGGACGCGTTTGGAAGCCTATACCTGGTGGTTTCCCATTGTCGGCCGGGTCTCCTACAAGGGGTATTTTGACAGCGCGCAAGCCGACGCAGAGGCTCGACATTTAGAGACCCAGGGGTTTGACACCTATATTCGGACCGCGGCAGCCTTTAGCACCCTGGGCTGGTTTGCCGACCCCCTCCTGCCTCAACTGTTGGGATATGATGGGGTCACCCTGGCCAATATTGTGCTGCACGAGCTGTTTCATAATACGTTTTACCTGTCCGGACAGACGGCCTTTAACGAATCGCTCGCCAATTTTGCCGGGTATCGTGGCGCTATCGCCTTTTTTGTCAAAGCGCACGGGGAGACCCACACCCTGACCCGACACCTGCGAGCCACATGGGAAAAGGAGTTGGCCGTTTCACATTTTCTCGAACAGTCCCGTCAGCGGCTGACGAAGTTATACACCTCTCCGTTCAGTGAAGCGGAGAAGTTGACGCGGCGAAAAGACGCATTCACTCAGCTCCAGGAAGAATTCCGCCAACTGCCCGGGAGTGTTGCGCAAACCTCGGACTTTGCCTCCGTACAGCTCAATAACGCGGTCATCCTGCATTATTTGACCTATCTCAAAGATTTGCGCGTCTTCGAGCGGGTGTACGAGCAGCACGATCACGACCTGCGGCGGACGCTGGACGCCATCACCGCCCTGGCCGAGGACGCGGAGCAGCCGTTTGAGGCGGTGAGAAAAACGTATTATTGAAGAATAATGAAAGCTCTGGGAACTTCGGGTACGGGCAGAAGGCGGTATCGCCCGGGGGATCTACGTGACGGCGGCGGGCCGGCGGGTGGTGGTGTTGCACGTCTTCGAGAAGAAGTCGCGCCAGACACCGCGCCGTGCGCTCGCGACCGCCAGGGAACGGATGAGGCAGGTGATGACATGACAAAGCTGAAGGATCTGAAGGCGCGCCTCATGGAGGATGCCGAGTTCCGGGAGGAATATGCGCGCATCGACGAGGAGTATGCGCTCATCGAGGCGCTGGTCCGCGCCCGCACGGCAGCGAAATTGACGCAGGCGGAGCTTGCCCGACGGCTCGGCACGACCCAGTCCGCTGTCGCGCGGCTGGAAGGTGGCCGGGTGTCGCCGTCCTTTGCGACCCTCCGCCGCTACGCCGAAGCAACCGGCACACGGCTGACCGTGGGCCTGGTTCCGGCCGACAGCTGAGACAGGCCGGATGGTGGTTTGCTCGCTGCCTCGCGAAGCAGGGACGGGAAAGACGACACTGCCATTCCTTTCGTGAGGAGCGCGGCCGGTTCTATGGCTCGGGCGTTGCCGAGAGTAAGGACGGCCTGGCGGTCATGCTGGCCGCTCTGCGGGCGCTGCGTCGTCGTCTGCACCGGGATACTTCGTCTGATATTTGTCACGTCCCGGACCGGATTCCGGCCTTGGACGGCTTTGGCCCGATTGGCGGTGCGACGCAGACCCCCAACGGGTATATTCTGCGCGACAGCTTAATCGACCGGGCCGCCGTCTTGGCGATGACCATTCGCCTTGCCGCAGAGGGCTTCCAGACGTGAAGATCTCAACCTCTGAGGGCCGTTTCGCCCCGACCGCAGACCAAAAAGCGGCGGCGGCCGAAAACGGCATGGTCGCCACCGCCTTTCCCGATGCCACCCAAGCCGGCTCCGAAACGCTATTGCCGAGGTTGTTGAGGAGCAAGGCGGCAGGGCAACCCAGGTACGGATGCGCCTTGCCCAGGGTGATGCAGGCGAGGAGATCTCGCCTGAAAAATCAGACACGTAGATCGGATTGGCGGAGCGTCATCCGACCGGTTCCCCGGTCTGCCGGAGAAACGAGACCGCGGCTTGGGCGACTTCGCCCTCTCTGGCCATAAAGAAATGGTCCGCGCCGCTAATGGTTTCGAGCTGCTTTGGGGCGGACATTTTTGCAACCAGCTCGGTCAGGGCGGGGATGGGGGAGTAGGTGTCCCGGTCGCCGCTGATGAGCAGGATCGGTTTGGTCACGCTGACAAGAAAGGCCGGGTCACGGAATCCAAGCGGGAAAGCCACGCCAATCAGGCGGTGGACGCGGTCGTCTTGCGCTCCGGCTTGCAGCCCCACCATTGAGCCAAACGAGTAGCCGGCAACCACGACGGTCGAGACGGACTGCCGGTCCAGGAGAGCGGTGACCGCCGCTTTCACATCCTCGCACTCGGCCACGCCTTCGGCGTGGGCGCCTTCACTGCGTCCAACCCCACGGAAGTTGAATCGCAGCGTGGCGATATCCTCCTTTTGGAAGGCGTGGGCTAACGCTGACACCACGTTGTTATGCATTTCGCCCCCATAGAGCGGATGGGGATGACACAGCACCGCCCCAAGCGCGGGAGCCTGGTGTGAGGTCGAAAGGAGCCCTTCTAGGGTGATGGCATTCTCGCCCTCGCCAACCGGAAAGGTGATGTGCTCTTCCATAGCTTCCTCCTTCTTGTCTCACTCGGGTAGGCGAAAACTCTGCGGAACACAAGTGGGACGCGCCATTGCGGCGGTGGCAGAAGAACGCTCGATCGTTTCACGATAGGCTGTAGTCATGCCATGACGTTCTCGTCATGCCGGACGTGATCCGGTATCCCTGCTTCGACTCCGCCCTTCCGGGCTACGCTCAGCACAAACGGCCTCACGTTCGCCCTGAGCGTAGTGGAGCGAAGTCGAAGGGCCTATCCGGCGGCGGAGAACCTAGATGCTTGCACAAGAATGACGGGCGGCTACACAGCATCGTGATTTTGCTCTGGAGCAAAGAACGCTGCGGTGGAGCGCGTCTCTCTTCTCCTTGAGGAGTGCGGGCTTCCAGCCCGCAGGCGGCCAGGATGGCCGCTCTCCCAGGCTGCTTGGTGCAGGCCACTGTCCTTCCCGACGAGAGCGGACTGGCACGACTACAATCTATCATGAAACGCTCTAGGTAAACGTATTGCCCTCGCCCGCCCAAGAAAAAGCAAGGGCCTCCGAAGAGGCCCCGCACCCTGCGGTCGAAACCGCAAGGGGTGTTCACACCAATCCAGACGCCGGTGACCTTAAGATCAAGGTGTGCCGTCTCGGCTGCGCGACGATCACATGAGCTATGCACGGCTCACCGTGTGGCTGGGCCATCTCTGGCTCGGATACGGGCGGGTGTGTCTGGTATGCTTAGGCCGGTGGCTGCGTCGTGCGCAGAGCCGCCAGACAGGTTGTCACGATCGCCTCGCTCGCCGTGGCTTCGGCCGTAATGACCTCGGCCGCCCCGGCGGATTGCAGCATGTCCTTGTCCATCTCGTACGGGGCTCGGGCGATCACCGCGACGTGCGGGGCGGTCGCCCGCACCGTACGGACGGCGGATTCGGCGGCCTGCGTGTCGTTGATATTCACGACCACCAGACGGGCCTGCCGGCAGCCCAACTCCTCCAGCACCTCCTGTTGCGCAACGTCTCCAAGGACGGCCCGGTCGCCGGCGGCGTGGGCCGCGCGGACCTTGTCCGGGTTCCGGTCAACCGCGACATAGGTCAACCCCATCCCCCGCACAGCCCGACAGACGCGTTGACCCGTCAGGCCATAGCCGGCCACGATGACATGGCCGCTGGGCGGCTCGGGCAGATCGATGCCGGGCGGCTCTGCCCCCAAGAGTTGGTTCAGCCAGGGCACATACGCCGCCCCGCCGACGAGGCGTGGGCCAAATGCAATGGCCATCGGTGTCAGCAGCATGGAGAGAACAATGGCCATCAGCAGATTGTGGGCAAGCGGGGCGGGGAGGAGGTCGGTTCCAGACGCGGCGTTCAAGAGCACGAAGGAGAATTCTCCGATCTGGCACAGGGTGGCGGCGGATAGGATACCCACCCGCAAGGGCAGGCGGAGGAGCAGCGCGGTGCCGAGAATAATCGCGAACTTGCCGACCAGGATGACGCACAGGAGCCCGACGGTCGCTATCAGGTGCGCCCCGATGTCCGCCACATTCAGCAGCATGCCGACCGACACGAAGAACAGGCTGGCCAGGACCTCGCGGGCCGGGATCACCTCTGACATCGCTTGGTGCCGGAACTCGCTGCCCGCGACAACCAGGCCGGCCAGAAACGCCCCGAGGGCCAGCGAGATGCCCGCCACCGATAACGCCCAGGCCGTGCCGAAGCACACGAGAAAGACGCTCAGAATGAAGAGTTCGCGCTCGCGGGTCCGGGCCACGAACGCGAGCAAGCGCGGGACGACACGGCGCGCGGCGAGCAACACCCCCACGAGGACCATGAGGGCCGTGCCGACCGTCACGCCAATGTCCCCGATGGCGCCTCCTTCTCCAGCCATGTAGGGCACGGCCAACATCATCGGCACCACACACAGGTCCTGGAAGACGAGAATGCCGACCGCCAGGCGGCCGTGCGGCGCTTCGAGTTCGCCGCTCGTGGAAAGCGCCCGCAGGACGATGGCCGTGCTGGAGACCGCGACGACACAACCCAGGAAGAGCGCGGGGCCGGGCGACAGTCCGAACCACATGGCTAACACTGCCGTGCACGCAACCGTGAGGGCGATCTGCAGACCCCCGCCCAGCAGGATGACTTTCCACAGACGCTGGAGACGGTCGAGGGAGAGTTCCAGCCCGATCCCGAAGAGCAGGAGTACGACGCCCACCTCGGCCAGGACCTCGACATGATGGGCGTCGTTGATGAGCCCGAGGCCGGTCGGCCCGACGAGCGCCCCGGTCAGAATGAACCCGGCAATCGAGGGAAAGTGAGCGCGCTTCAGGAGGGTGACGACCGCCACCGCCACCCCAAACACAATGACCAGGTCTTTGAGATATGCAACTTCAGGCATACGCGCAGTGTAGCAGAAATGGATGCTTCTCCCACGAGAGTAGCAGATTACTCATTTTCGCTGTCTGTACGTACTACCTCAACCGAACAGTGTGACCGCGAGGAGACCGTGGCTGACACGCTGCCGAGAAAGAGTCTCCCGATTCCGCGTAGCCCCCGTGCCCCGACAAAAATGCAGTCTGCATCCCAACGCTCAGTTGCTTCTACAAGAACCTGCTTCGGGTTGCCGCTGAGGATATGGGGAGAGGCGGCGAGCCCGGCACCCCGTAACTGCTCGACCACCGCTTCAACCAAGGCTTGGACCCGTTCTGGGGCGTCTTGTGTTTGTTCATCCGTTTCGCGCCAGAGTATGGCTGCGGCCAAAACAGGGTTCATGACCGCAACGACATAGACCCTCGTGTCCGCAGGCCAGGACCGTTGGGTCAGTGTCCGCACTGCGGCGTCCGCCCCAGGGGAGCCATCGACGCCAAGAACAAGGCGTAGAGGAGCGTCGGCTTGCTTATTGTGACCGCGTGACACTCGTACGGAACACCGTGCTTCCGTAACGACTTTCTGAGAGACACTGCCCAGCATGAGACGGTTGAGAGGAGAACGACCGTGCGACCCAAGAACAATCAGGTCCGGCTTCCAGTCATTCGCCTCTTTGAGCACTGCCCAGGCCGGGGAATCGGCACTGGCTTCGGCGGAAACTTCCCAGCTCGGAGAGGACGCTTGCACCCGTCTGCAAGCCCGGCCTGCAAGCGCCCGAGCCTCCTCAACCGCGTGCATGGCCTTTTCGTAAGCCTGATTCCGAGCCGCAATAATCCGCTCTTCTCGTACTGTCATGGCTGGCTGGAGACGCACTTCTTCGTCTGGCCTTGGGGCGACCCAGACATCGGCGACCGAGAGAATTCTCGCCTGCACCTCGGCCGGGAGTCCTGCTCGGCGGAGGTCGTTTAAGGCGGCGTCGGCGCAACTCGAACCGTCATAAGCAACCAGAATCTTCATCGGCCTCCTCCTCGGGTGAAAAATGGGGTACTCGGGCAATGACCCCACTTTGAAGTTCACAGTGCAGCCCTTGGCGGGTCGAACTGTACCAGTTGGCTTCGCAGTGTACCAGCGCCAGCGGGAGGGAGGCCGATTGGTCCCGTGAGGGGATTGGTATATGGTGACTCGCTGCTAATGCTCCCATGGAGGTCGTTTCGTCCCGTGTCATCTCCAAGGATTCCGCTACACCGGCTCCCTGTCCTGTTCTTGGTCGTGGCACTGACCGCCTTGGCGTCCGGCTGTCTGGCGACCTTCGGGCCGCAGGCCATTGAACGCACGCACCCCGCTTATAACGAAGCCATTATCGCTTCCATCAATGAGCAGATGCTCCAGAATCTGGTGCGGATGCGCTATCGGGATGTCACGTTTTTTCTGGAAATCGGGAGCGTCACCACGAGTTTATCCCTACAGGCCAGTGCCGGGGTAGATGCCGCGCTGAATTTCGGCACCCGGGACTCCCTGAGCCCCGGCGTCGGGGTTGGCTATGCCGATAATCCGACCATCTCCTACACTCCGTTACAGGGGGAAAACCTGTTAAAGAGCATCCTCAGCCCCCTCCAACTCGAAGCTATTCTCGTGTTGACCCAGTCCGGCTGGAATATCGACCGGGTCTTCGGCCTGTGTCTTGAAAGGGTCAACAACCTGTACAACGCTCCCAACGCCTCCGGGCCAACCCCGCAGTTGGAGCCGGACTATGAAGAATTCAACCGCCTGCTTGAATCGCTGCACCGTTTACAAAGGAGCCGGCTCATCGAAATCGGCACCACGCACCAGCAAGGCTCCCCCGGTATTCTCGTGCGCTTGGTCGCGGATGATGCGGAATACCAAGCTGACATCGATCGCATCTATGCGCTGCTCCAGCTCGACCGGAAGGTTAAGGACTTTGATCTGAGTACGGATTTCCTTGCGGTAAAAAAGACACAGTGGACGGTCCGTACCCGCTCCATCTCCGGCCTGCTGTATTACCTCTCCCAGACTGTGGAAACCCCGGAGCAGCATCAGTCAGAGGGACTGGTGACCGTCACTACGTCGAAAACCGGTGAGGCATTCGATTGGACGGATACACCCGCCGGCCGTCGGTTCAAAGTCAGGACCCAGGTCGAACGGCCTGATAACGCGTATATCGCGACCTACTACCGAGGCCATTGGTTTTATATTGAAGACACTGACCTGGAATCCAAATCGACCTTTATGCTGCTGCGCCAACTCTTTGACCTGCAAGCCGGACAGACCAAATCCCAGGGGCCGACCCTGACCCTCCCTGTCAGATGATGCCAGCCCAACCACTGCGCCCCTGCCCCCAGGACAATAACACTGACAAAACCAAACAGGAGATGTTCAGTCACCGGTACTGCCATCTACTGAAAAACGCATTAGGATAGACTGCTGCATGGACCAGGAGTGTCGCGTCAAAAAGGCACAGAATTTCGCTCTCCAACACCTGTGGATATCTCTCACACAGTGGCTACCACAGGGCTCTGCCTTTTTTTCCGTTGTCCGCAAAAAAGTTCAGGACGATGCGCTCAGCCTGCGGGCCATGGGGCTGACCTATGTGACTCTTTTGGCCCTGGTGCCGCTCCTGGCGGTCATGTTTGCCGTGCTCAAGGCATTCGGAGTACACAATCTCATTGAGCCGTCACTGGCCCAGGCCCTGGAGCCGCTGGGTGAGCAGGGCGCTGAAATTACCCGGCATGTCTTGGAGTTTGTGAGCAATTTGCGCGTCGGTGTGCTGGGCGCGGTCGGAGTGGCGGCCCTGTTCTACACCGTTGTCTCGCTGATCAGCAAAATTGAAGACTCGTTCAACCATATCTGGCAGGCCCGTCACTCTCGTACCTGGGGCAAGAAATGCAGTGACTATCTGAGCGTGGTCCTGGTTGGTCCGGTTCTGGTCTTTACGGCATTGACCGTCATTGCCTCGGCCCAGAGTCACACCGTGGTGCAGTATCTGATTGCGAACGAGTTGCTCGGCCCGCTCATTATTGTGGCGACGCAACTGATGCCGTTCGCCTTTCTCTGTATTGCCTTCACGTTTTTGTACGTCTTTGTTCCCAATACTGCGGTGCGCTTTGGCTCGGCACTGCTGGGCGGGGTGGTCGCGGCTGTTTTGTGGCAGTTGGCCGGGGTCGGCTTTGCCGCCTTTATTGCCGGCTCCGCACGCTATGCGGCCATCTATTCGGGCTTTGCCATCCTGGTTTTCTTTTTTATCTGGGTGTATGCCAGTTGGCTGATTATTCTGGTGGGTGCCGAAGTCGCCTGTTTTCATCAATATCCGAGTTCCTACCGAGCCGAACTGAATGGCAAAACCCCGCTGTCGCAGGAACGCCTCGCGCTGACCGCCCTGGTTGTAATCACGCGGCGCTATCTCGCCGAACAAGCGCCGTGGTCGGTTGCCGCTCTTGCCAAAAATATGCGCGTTCAGTTCTCTGCGCTGGAGCCGCTGATTGATATGCTGCTGGCAAAAGGCGTGCTCTTGCAGACCGTTGAGCCGGAGGGTATAGTCCCTGGCCGTCCGCCCGAGCAGATTGCGGTCGCGAGCGTGCTGGCTATCCTGCGCGCGCCTGGTGATGAGCCGGCTGCCATTGATGGCGGAGATGCCATCTCGGCTCTGCTTGACCGGCGGAATCGGGCGGTCGAGCAGGCCCTTGACGGCATTACGCTCCGCTCTCTGGCCACCGACGATCCCTCGGGACATTAACGACCCCGACAGTTCTTTTCTTCATGTTTTCTGGTGCCTCATATGACAAAGCCGCGAGATAAAAAGGGGTGCTGGTCCGTGTCCGGCATCTTCCTTTTGTGTTTCGTCTGGCTGCTGGGCTGGGGAGGGGCGGTCGTTTTCGCCCGCTCGCTCGAACAACTCGACCCGGAACGTGCATGGCGGGTCGAGTCGATTGTGCTTTCCGGCAATGAGCAGTTCGATACCGAAACCCTGCTGGCTGAGCTGCAAACCACAGTCCGACCCTGGTATATGCCGTGGAAACAGCAGCCGCTCTTTGACCCTGTCACGTTTGAACAAGATCTCGAACGGGTTCGACACTATTATGAAACTCAGGGCTATTATCAGACTCAGGTGACGTATGACCTGTACACCGATGACGCGACGGGGAGCGTTTCCCTGGCGGTGCGGATTCAAGAAAACGAGCCTGTTACGGTTGGAGCGCTGAGCGTCGATGTCAGAGCAAAAGCCCGGACCGGTGTGGCGCTTCCCGAGCGTCTCCCGCTTGAGTCCGGGGCACTCTTCACTGAGTCAGCCTACGTGCAGACCGATCAGGCCCTCCGCCAGATTTTTCTTCAGCATGGTCATTCCTGGGTTGAAATCGAGCGGAAGGCCGAGGTTGACCTGAATACCCGGCAGGCGCGGGTTACGTACTCCATCTCGCCGGGACCGCCGACCATATTCGGGACAACCGATATTGCCGGCACGCAGACGGTCGATCCGCACCTCGTGCTCAGAGAATTGACCTATGCGTCCGGCGAGCCGTTTTCTCTGGCAGCTATTGAGCGGTCGCGCCAGAATCTGCTGAATCTGGACCTGTTTCACTCGGTCCAGATGGAATTCCAGCAGGAGGGCGAGAAACCGCGTCAGGTTCCTATCCGCATCCGTGTGGCCGAGAAAGAGCCGCGCAGTATTCGGCTTGGGGCCGGCTATAGTACGGACGAGGAGTTTATCGGTCTGGCGGCCTGGCAGCACCGGAATTGGTTGGGGGGCGGTCGCCGGCTGTCCGCGGAACTGCGTTTGTCAGCCATCCAGCGCTCTATTGGAGCCACCTTCGTGCAGCCCTACTTTCTGGCCCATGATACCGTGCTGCTCATTGACGCCAAGCAGGGACAGGAAGACGAAGACACCTATCTCCTCAATTATTCCCGTCTGCGTCCGCGTATCGAGCGCCACTTCTCTCCGACCGTCTCCGGTTTTGTTGACTATCGGGTCGAGTTTCTGAAATTCAACGAGGTCGGCAGTTCCACTATCCGGGCTCTGGAGGGCCTGCGGCGCGAGGGCGTACTGTCCGGTCCGACGCTTGGGTTGGTCTGGGATACGACCGAAGACCTCCTGAATCCGGCCCAGGGCGGAATGCTGTCCGTGGTTGCCAATCAAGCCGGGACGGTCTGGGGCGGGGATTATCGGTTCTTTAGCCTGACGGCTGAGGCAAAGCACTACCAGCGTCTCGGATGGGGGGTTGTCCTTGCCACTCGCCTGAAAATGGGCCTGAGCGACTTTTTCGGCTCACCGCGCAACATTCCCCTGTCGGAGCGTTTTTATGCCGGCGGCGATGGAGGGGTGCGAGGCTATGGCCGACGTAAACTTGGTGCCCTGAACGATGCGGACGACCCGCTCGGAGGACTCAGCGCGATCGAAGGGTCGGTCGAACTGCGCCGGCCGTTATGGCGTGAACTGGCCGGGGCGGTCTTCCTCGATTTTGGTCAGCTCTCGCTTGAGAGCTACGATATTCCGGTTGATGATCTTCAATTTGCGCCCGGCTTTGGGCTGAGCTACGCCACGCGTATCGGGCCGTTGCGGTTCGATGTGGGTTTCCCCATTGATCCTGCGGACGATGATGAGCCGTGGCGCGTTCATTTTGGCATCGGACAATCGTTTTAAGGGGGGAACGGGTGCGGTACGTGTGGCGGACGTTGCTGATTGTCGGAGGCCTGGGCGCTGTTTTCGTTATTGGGGCGCTCCTTTTCCTGCGGACTGCGCAGTTCCAGAAATTCCTGCACGGCCATATCGTCTCGACCCTGAACACCGCCCTGCCCGGAGAGGTCAGCTTGGGCGGTCTGGGCGGGTCGGTGTGGCGGGGTCTGCAACTCACCGATTTGATCGTTCGGTATGACAAAAAGGATGTCGTGCATATTCCTCGGTTGACCGTCCGGTATGCGCTCCGTCCGCTGCTCAACGGTCAGGTGAGCCTGACGCAGGTTGACGTGTATGAGCCTGTCGTTCGACTGGCCCAAGACGAGGCGGGCAATTGGGATCTGGTTCAAGCCCTCGTGCCGAACACAGACCGGGGTGCAAACCCCTCGCCGGGAATCGGTCTGGGTCTTGTTCTCGGTGCCGCCACTATCCACAACGGGGCGGTCGAGGTCGCTCCTGCCGACCGTGCTCCGTATCGTTTGCACGAGATGACCCTTGAGGCCAGGGCTGCACTAGAGGGCGATCAATTGCATGTCGTATGCAATAGATTGACGACCAGTATTGCCGCGGCTCCGGCCCCACGGCTGAGCCTCGCCGCTTCGGCGGCAGTCCACGGAGACCTGGAACATCTCTCCATTGACATCCCTCATATTGATCTCACTTCCGCGCAGTCCCGGATGCGGTTTACCGGTCAGGTCGCGGACCTGGACACGTTGACACTGGACGGAACACTTTCCATTCAAAAGCTGGCTGCGGCTGACCTGGCTGCGCTTGTTCCCGGCTGGCCGGTCCACGAGGCGGTATCTGGAGAAGTCCGCGTTGCGGGCGAACTCGCCGACCTGCACACCGATATCCGGCTGGCAGTCGCGGACGCGGAACTCAAGGGGCAGGTGTGGACCGACCTGAGTCAGAGCGAACCTGCGTACGCCGGCACGGTGGCTTTCTCCCGCTTTGACCTCACAAAGCTGCGAGGCAGCGAAGCCCTGGGCGGTATCTTTGAGGGGAACCTGGAATTGGCGGGGCGGGGGACCGGCCTGGTCGGCCTGACCGGCAATGCTGTGGCTCAAGGTCGGGACTTTCGTATTGGGGAGTGGCGGGTCGGCGAAGTGGGGCTGACCGGTAGCGTCAAGCAGCAAGTAGGCGAGATCGCAGGGACGATTGCCGCAAGGTCGGGTCGGGCAGACTGGAAGGCTGAAATCCGGCTTGCGGACGAGCTTGCGTACACGTTCACGCTTGCGGTTGACCACCTTGACTTGCAAAAAATGGTTCCGGGTGTGGGAGCAGGAAACGGAACGCGGGGAAAAGCCGATCCCCACCCGGTCATGACGAGCGACCTCAACCTGTCCGGTACGGTGCGGGGCAGAGGGACAGACCCGTCCGGCATGGATGTCCGGGCCTTGTTTACGCTCGCTCCTTCGCGTCTTGGCCCAATATCGATACGGAGTGGACGTCTTGATGCCTCGGTGGCCGATGGCAGGGTGGATATTGCTGATGTTCATCTCAAAGCCTGGAATGCCAGTCTGGCGATGCGGGGGGAACTGGGGACGACGTTAGCGGAGATGGGGAAACTGTCGTATCAGCTCAACGTCTCCGACTTGGCCCCATGGCTGGCTCTGGCCGGCCAAAAGGGGACCGGTCAGCTCACGCTGATGGGTGAAGCTGAGGGCAATCTGACCAAACTCGCCGCCTCTGGCACCGGGCAGACACGCTCTGTTGCGCTGCAAGGGGGGACGCTCACCCAAGGAAGGATCGAGTATCATCTGACCGGAGGCGAACTGTGGCCGACGGGAAGGATAACGGTTGAACTGTCCGGACTGCATGCCGGAGTTGAACTGCAATCTGTTGCTGTCCAACTGAAGTTGACGCATACAGAGGCTCTTGGGGGACAGCTGACGGTTCACGCGACGGATAGTACGTCTCGGAACCATTATCTGGATACGCAGATTGTCCGGCAGCCCGACCGGTTGAGCGCGTCCGTGAGCGCGCTTGCACTGACACTGCCCGGCGGCGTCTGGGAATTGGGAGAACCTGCTACGGTTACACAGCAGCCTGGGGCCATAGCGGTCGAGGCCCTGCAACTGAGGAACGGGGATCAACGTATTGCCTTGGACGGGCACGCCTCAACGCACGGCGCGCAGGATTTTCAGGTATGGGTCGAGGAGTTTGCCGTAGCCGAGCTGCGCCCGCTCGTACCGGATATGCCGACCGTTGCCGGCGCGCTGTCTACGCATATTCGGCTCTCCGGGACTGCTGAGACCCCGATTATCGAGGGAAACCTGGCGATCGATCCGTTACGCATCGTTGAACAGCCATATCAAGGGCTGTCGTCTTCGTTTACCTATCGGGACAGGCAGGCCGCGCTCGACCTGACCTTTGCGCAGGATGAGCAGCATGCCTTGCAGGTCTCCGGGACGCTGCCGCTTGCCCTGCATTGGTACGATGGGCTCACAGCCGGAATCCTGGGGGACCTCGACGCCCGTGCGCGCTCCAGCGGATTAAACCTGGATTTTCTGAACGCTCTGAGTGGCAAAGAGGCCAGCGATATTGCTGGGGAACTGCATGTTGATATGGCCCTACGTGGACCGCTGACGGACCTGTTCCCGCAAGGAACAATCACGCTCCGCAATGGTCAGGTGACGGTCGCTCCACTCGGAACGACGATCTCCGATGCAACGCTGACGCTGGCCGCTCACCCTGAGGCGATTCGCATTGAGGAAATCTCTGCTGTCTCCGGAAAAGGCAGGCTGACAGGCCAGGGAGAAATCAGCTTACGCAACTACACGCCAGAGGGCATCGATGTGACCCTGACCGCTCACCAATGGCCGGCTATTCATACCAGGCAGTATCAGGCTGATGTCGGTGCGGCCGTCAACATATCCGGAGCCCTCGCTGCACCACATCTGAGCGGTACGGTGGAAGTTCTGCGGGCCACCCTGCGCCCGGACCTGGCCTTTCTCGATAGCAGGCCGGTCAATCGGGACGAAACCATTCGCATTATCCCGGTCGGTGAGACCGCTCGCTCTGTGGCCGAGCACGCCGCAGTCAGAGAACAAAGGGCCGAGGGCAGGGCCGCCCGTCATGCGACCATGGATCTGACTGTCCGAGTCCACCGAAATACCCGGATCGAACACGCGAGCGCCGCAGTTGATCTGACTGGTATGGTCACGGTGACGAAAGAACGTGGGGCGGAGCCCCGCCTGGTCGGGGATATCAAAGTCGTTCAAGGCTGGGCGGGTTTCCAGGGGCGGCGTTTCACCCTGGACGGGGGTAAAGTCCAGTTTACCGGGGGGAGAAAGATCAACCCGAGTCTGGACATTGTGGCGCAATACCAGGCACCTGACCATGCCGTTGAAGCCGTGGTCCGGGGAACCGCAGACGAACCCAGCCTCGTCTTACGCAGCCAGCCGGAATTGGAGCATGCCGATATCCTGGCCGTTCTCCTGTTTGGGAAGCCGGCCAGCGCGCTGGATCAAGGCGAAAAGCTTGACCTTGAGAAACAGGCGTTGGCGATCACGAGCGGTTACGCCGCGACCAAGATCGGGGAGTCGGTCTCGCAAGCGCTTGGGCTGGAGAGGCTTGGGGCCGGCCTCAAACTCTCGAATCTGGATATCGCCGGCGGGACGGTCGGCTTTGGTTTCTCTTTGCCCAAGGGGTTACAGGTATCCGTCGCTCATGACCTGACGAAGAAGGGTGAGCGGAAAGTCTCTCTGGAATATCAGCTCAGCCCGCACTGGCAGATCGATACGTCCTCCAGTTCGGGGGGGGCCAGCGAGGCCCATATTTTATGGCAGAAGAAATATTGATGGGTTCAGCGTTTCCTCATCGCTACGTTTTGTTCCGATTCCCGGCCGAAATTCGGGTACTGGCCGAGTTTCCCCTTTCCTGGCCGACTTTCGCGGAGTTTTGGCGGGGTTTGGGGCTTAGGCTGTGCGCTGTAAGAGGCGTTCTATCCCCGGTCCTGGTACAGACGCTCGCGTATCGTGTTCGCCATCAGGATGACAGCGAGCGCCACGCACAGGATGAACCCGGCGTGTTTTGACAGCGTGAAGAATGAGGCGCTCGCGACCTGTGCGGCGGAGATGTCGGGATACTGCATGAGCATAAGCACGATTTGGATATTTTCGCCCACATCAACCACGCCGACCGCGACCGGCAGGTACGCCAGCCACCACAGGGATGCTTTCGGTCGGAGTCGATACACGAGGCCCGCGAAGAAACTCACATAGACTATGGGCAGCACCGTATCGAGCGTCAGGCTGGCCCAGGCATACACCCAGCGGCCTTCTGCGCCATAGCCTTCGAGGGCCGACAGGGCTTCCTCGTAGGTATAGCCGGGTTTGACGTCCAAGGACTCGCCATCAATGGGCACGGCGGGAAACACCCAGCCGAGCAGCGTCACCGTGATGATGAGGGTCGTGACGAGCACGGGGGTGGCGCTGGTAAACTCGAAATAGGTCCGCATCGGGTTTGAGTACCTAACAATATTTCCGAAACATCGTCACCACCGAGTTGAACAGCCTTCGCAGTGACATGACCGATGTCAGGGAATTACCGGTTGAAATTCGAGGTGCACGATCCCACCTTGCTACGAAGGCGGAAGTCGAACAAGCCCACCGTATAATACATCAGCCACTACCAAAATTCGCTCATATTTGTATCTCTCCCAGACATACGGTATTCTGGTAGGAGCGCACGCAAGGCGCATCGACCGTGAGACAACGCCGGGGGATGGTGGGGGAGGTGGATGCAGTGGAGACTCAGGGTCATCACCGATGTGGCAGCCTCAATCTCAACGTGAGAGGGCTTGGACAGTCCGCAACCTTAGCGATCAACGAGCGGAGCAACGTGCTCCGCCGCGAAGGGCGCCGCGTCTATAAACTCGGGCTGGGTCAATCGCCGTTTCCCATTCCGTCTGAGGTGGTGAACGCGCTCCGGCTGCACGCCCACGAAGACGATTACCTGCCCGTCGCCGGTCTGCCCGCCCTGCGGGAAGCCGTGGCGGAGTTTCATCGCCAGAAAGACCGCGTGCAGGCCCGCCCCGAGGGCGTCCTGGTCGGGCCCGGCTCAAAGGAACTCCTGTTCCTCTTGCAGCTGACCTTTTACGGCGAATTGCTCGTGCCGTCTCCAGCCTGGGTGTCCTATATCCCGCAGGCTCGCATCATTGGTCGCACCGTCAATCTGATCCCGACGACATTCGAAGAGAACTGGCGCGTCTCCCCCCAGCGCCTGGAAGCCATCTGCAAAGCCGATCCGGACCGGCCGCGTATTCTGGTGTTGAATTATCCTGGCAACCCTGAGGGGGGCAGCTATACGGCGCACGAACTCGAAGAGTTGGCCGCGGTCGCGCGGCGGTTCGGGGTGATTCTGCTGTCGGATGAAATTTATGGTCAACTCCATCACCAGGGAGCGCACGTGTCTGTCGCCCGCTTCTATCCGGAAGGAACAATCATCAGTTCCGGGCTGTCCAAATGGTGTGGCGCCGGCGGCTGGCGACTCGGGACGTTTACCTTTCCGCCGGACTTGCTCTGGCTGATGGAAGCGATGGCGGCCGTGGCCAGCGAGACCTATACGTCGGTCAGCTCCCCGATTCAATATGCGGCCACCAGGGCGTTTCAGGCCAGCATCGGGATCGAACGCTATCTCTCGCACGTCCGTCGCATTCTGTCGGACCTGGGCCAACGCTGTACGCAGATTCTTCAGGCGGCCGGTGTCCGGGTGCATGCGCCGGTTGGCGCTTTTTATCTCTTCCCGGATTTTTCACCTTTTGCCGAGCGGCTGGCGCAGCGTGGTGTCATGGATAGTGACTCTTTGTGTGAGGCGCTCCTGCGCGATACGGGTGTTGCCGTCCTGCCCGGGTCGGCATTTCAGCGCCCGCGGGAGGAACTCACCGCCCGGATTGCCTATGTCGGCTTTGACGGGGCGCGGGCTCTCACCGCGAGTGAGGCAATCCCGCTCGACCACGATCTCCCGGCCGATTTTATCGAGCGCTGGTGTGGCGATATGATCGAAGCCGTGCAGCGTATGACGAGCTGGGTGGCGGAGACACAGTCGCCCAAGGTCGTGGATCTGATGGATCGAAAAGAAAGAGCCGTCGGGTAAACGCGCCGGGCATACGCCGTCCGGGCCGTGTCCCAGCTTGTATTTCTCCCTCACCCCGGTCCTGCGGCCTCCTCTCCTGGGAGGGCGGCCATCCTGGCCGCCATGCGGGCTGGAAGCCCGCACTCCTTTTCTCCTTGACACGCCCCAAATCAGCCTTACCTTTTTTACAGTCAAGAGTCACAGCCAGTTAAAAACGACCGAGCCCGAACGGCCGGGAGGAAGGAGGGCTACGTGGATCTCAATCGCTTGACTGAAAAATCGCAAGAAGCTCTACGCCAGGCCCAGGCGCTGGCAACCCGACGAAATCACCAGGGAGTTGATGTTGAGCATGTGTTGGCCGCATTAACGGAATCTCCCGACGGAATCGTTCCGGCTCTTATCAACCAGGCCGGGGTGCCCCTTGATGCGCTGACCGCTGAGCTTGAAAAGTTTCTGAATCGCGTTCCGCAGGTTTCCGGTCCGGCCAGTGGCCCGGACCACGTCTACGTCACCCAGCGCCTGTCCCAGTTGCTCACCCGCGCTGACGATGAAGCCAAGGAACTGAAAGACGACTACGTCAGCGTTGAGCATCTGCTGCTGGCCATGCTGGAAGACGAGGGCGCGACGGGTCGTTTGCTGCGCGACCACGGCCTGAGTCGAGAGCGTCTGCTTGCGGCGCTCCAGAAAGTGCGCGGCCACCAGCGTGTGACCAATCAAAATCCGGAGGGCACCTACCAGGCCCTGGAACGTTATGGCCGGGACCTGACGCGGGCGGCCAGCTTGGGCAAGCTCGACCCGGTTATTGGCCGGGATGATGAAATTCGCCGGATCGTGCAGGTGCTCTCTCGCCGCACCAAGAACAATCCGGTGCTGATCGGTGACCCGGGTGTTGGCAAGACCGCCATTGTGGAAGGGCTGGCGCAGCGCATTGTCAGCGGCGATGTGCCGGAAAGTCTGAAGAATCGCCGCGTGATCGTCCTGGATATGGGCGCGCTGGTTGCCGGTGCAAAATTTCGGGGTGAGTTTGAGGAGCGGCTCAAAGCCGTACTCAAAGAGGTCCAGGAGTCCGAGGGCGAGGTTATTCTGTTTATAGACGAGTTGCATACGGTGGTCGGCGCGGGAGCGTCGGAGGGCGCCATGGACGCGTCCAATCTGCTGAAACCGATGCTGGCCCGTGGCGAGCTGCACTGCATCGGGGCGACCACGCTGGACGAGTATCGTCAATATGTGGAAAAGGACCGGGCGCTGGAGCGGCGCTTTCAGCCGGTCACGGTTGACCAGCCGTCCGTGGAAGACACGATCTCCATTCTGCGGGGACTGCGCGAACGCTACGAAATCCACCACGGGGTTCGCATCAAGGACGCGGCGCTGGTGACCGCGGCGGTCTTGTCGCACCGCTACATCAGTGATCGCTTCCTGCCGGATAAGGCCATCGATCTGATGGACGAAGCCGCGGCCCGGCTCCGCACCGAAATCGACTCCATGCCGACCGAACTGGACGAGGTGTCCAGGCGGGTCTTGCAGCTTGAAATTGAGCGCGAGGCCCTGCGCAAGGAGACCGACCAGGCCTCGCGGCTCCGGCTGGAGAAGCTGGAAAAGGACCTGGCGGATTGCCAGGCTGAGGCCGGGGCGCTCACCGCCCGGTGGGAGATGGAGAAGAACAGCATTGGTCAGCTCCGCAGTCTCAAAGAGGAAATTGAGCAGACCCGGCGCGCCATTGAAAAGGCCGAGCGCGACTACGACCTCAACCGGGTCGCCGAACTGAAATACGGCAAGTTGGCCCAGCTTGAGCGCGACTTGGCGGATGGGGAAGCCAAGCTCCAGAGCGAACAGGGTCCGAGTCGCCTCCTCAAGGAGGAGGTTGACGAAGACGATATCGCCGCCATTATCTCGCGCTGGACGAGCATTCCCGTTGCAAAGCTGCTCGAAGGCGAACGGGAAAAATTATTGCAGCTCGGCGAGCTGTTACATCACCGGCTGATCGGTCAGGAAGAGGCCGTCCAGGCGGTGGCCGACGCGGTGATTCGGGCCCGCTCGGGACTCAAGGACCCGCACCGACCGATTGGGTCGTTCATCTTTCTGGGACCGACCGGCGTGGGAAAAACCGAACTGGCCCGTGCGCTGGCCGAGTTTTTGTTTGACGATGAGACGAATATGGTCCGGCTCGATATGTCGGAATATATGGAGAAGCATACGGTTGCGCGTCTCATTGGTGCGCCTCCGGGGTATGTGGGCTATGACGAAGGCGGGCAACTGACCGAAGCGGTCCGGCGGAAACCCTATTCCGTCATTCTGTTTGATGAGATCGAAAAAGCCCATCCCGACGTCTTCAATGCCTTACTCCAGATTTTGGACGACGGACGGTTAACCGATGGGCACGGACGGACGGTTGACTTTAAGAACACTGTTATCATTATGACCTCGAACGTCGGCAGCCAGTTGATCCTGGGCTATCGGGGCGGTGATGACGCCGAGGCGTATGAGCGCATGAAGGGGGATGTGCTGGATGCCCTGCGAAACGAATTCCGGCCGGAATTTCTGAATCGGGTTGACGAGATCGTGGTCTTCCACAGTCTGAGCCGAGACCACCTCAAACAGATCGTCGAGATTCAGCTCGGACACTTGCGGGAGCGGCTGGCCGAGCGGCAAATCACGCTCGAACTGACGGAAAGTGCTAAGGAATATTTTGCCCAGACCGGCTATGACCCGACCTACGGGGCGCGGCCGCTCAAGCGTCTCCTCCAGAAAGAGATAGAGACCAATCTTGGCCGGAAAATCATCGCCGGCGAGGTGGCTGAGAATGCTCACGTGATCGTCGACTACGACCACCACGCCCTCACCTTCACGACCGCACCGGTGGCTGAGGTGGCGTAAATTCCGCCTCTCACGCTCACCAGGCGGCAGCGTCTTCAGACCAAGGAGAGGGCAGAAGGACGCATCCCCTTCTTTGGTCTGGAATAAAACTCCGTTCTCGTAAATAGCCTTTTTATTTGACTTTTCGCCTATTTCTTTCTACAGTCTCCCTTCGCTCTCCAGTGAGGGAGAGCTGCCCTCTTTTCTCAGGCTCGCAGTGTATGAAGCGGTATGTGTTGGTAAGTGGATATGAAGCGGTGTGAGTGGGTACGAAGCGGTGTGAGTGGGAAAGAGGAGACTCCTCGGAGGAGGTATCTCTATGCTGGACGAAACGGCCCACCGCCTGGATATTGCAAACGGCTCCTCTATTGCCGTCACGCCCGAATCCTCCGCTCCACGCTTCAAGGTGTACAATGAGCGCCACCTCGACCAGATTCCGCAACTGCAACGCTTATCCGATGAGCAACGTTTTCAGATGCGGGTTGTCGCCACTGTCCTGCCCTTTCGCATCAATCCGTACGTCATCGAGCATCTCATTGATTGGGACAATATCCCCGATGACCCCATGTTCCAGTTGACTTTTCCGCAGCCGGGCATGTTGCAGCCGGAAGACTTTGAGCGCATGGCTGATCTGCTCAGGAAAGGGGCGGATCGCATCGCGGTCAAAGCCGCAGCGGACGAGATCCGTATTCGGCTGAACCCGCATCCCGCCGGCCAACAGCAGATGAACGTCCCGCACCTGGACGGCGAATCTCTGCCCGGCATGCAGCATAAGTATCGCGAAACCGTCCTCTTTTTCCCGAGCCAAGGCCAGACGTGCCATACCTATTGCACCTTCTGTTTTCGCTGGGCGCAGTTCGTGGGCATTCAAGAGCTGCGTTTTAATTCAAACGACGCCGGTCAACTGCATAGCTATCTGGCCTCACAGCCGCAGGTGAGTGATCTGCTCATGACCGGCGGAGACCCGATGGTCATGAAGACCCACCATTTGGCCGAATACCTGCGTCCCTTGCTCCAACCGGAGTTCGAGCACGTCCAGACCATTCGGATCGGCACAAAAGCGCTGACCTACTGGCCCTTCCGCTTTACGAGCGATGCGGATGCCGACGATCTCATGCGTCTGTGTGAGCAGCTCGTCGCGGCCGGCAAGCATGTGGCGTTCATGGCGCACTATAACCACTGGAGAGAATTGGAACAGCCGGAGGTCCGTGAGGCGGTCCGGCGTCTGCGCTCGACCGGCGTTGTTATCCGTGGTCAGGGGCCGCTCCTGGCCCATATCAACGATGACGCCGCGGTGTGGACCCGGTTGTGGCGGACACAGGTCCGCTTGGGCATCATTCCGTACTATATGTTCGTTGAGCGCGATACCGGGGCGCGGTGTTATTTTGAGGTGCCGCTGGCTCGTGCCTGGGAGATTTACCGTGAGGCCATTTCCCAGGTCTCCGGCCTGGCGCGGACCGCCCGTGGCCCGTCCATGAGCGCGGGACCGGGCAAGGTCGAGGTGCAGGGCATCACTGAAGTAAACGGCGAAAAAGTCTTTGTCCTGCGCTTTATCCAGGGGCGGAATGCCGATTGGGTCCAGCGACCGTTCTTTGCCAAGTTCGACCCCGACGCAACCTGGCTCGACCACCTCAAACCCGCCGGCGGGGAACCCCAATTTTTCTTTGAGCCCGAATACCAGGCCATACAGGCGCGGGCGTCCGCCGGGCACTGAGTCTATTCGCGGGGCTTGAGCATCCGAATACGCCGCACCGGTGGATGACCGGGGGTGTCATCCATAAAGGTGAGGTGCTCCGCCTCGCACGCGGGACAGATAATCAGCGTCCCGTATTTTTCGTCCTCAACCATGGGTGGCCAGTTGCCGTCCGCCGGCTCTCCATAGTTGCTCATCCGATAGAGCTCGTCGGCACACATCAGACAGTGTTGGGCTTTCGCCATAGGCTGACTCCTTTTCCTTTGTCTTGACGCCTTGGGGGGGACGGGGTAGGTCTTCTCTTGTTCATCGGCTACCGCCGTAAAAAGGAGATGACATGTTCGAGTATACTATGGAGCACCTCTTTTCCTATACCGCTACCCTGGAAATGCCGCCTGAAACAATAGGGCCGGTGCCCGGCGGTGCTCGGGTCAATGTATACGTCACGGGCGGCGAAGTCGAAGGTCCCAAACTGCAAGGCAAGCTGCGTCCGGTTGGCGCGGACTGGCTGACTGTCCGGCCCGATGGGGTGGCGTATCTCGACGTGCGGGCGACCGTTGAGGCCCATGATGGGGCATTGATTTATGTGACCTATAATGGCGTGTTGGATTTGGGTGCGGACGGCTATCAGAAATTTTTGGATGGCGAGCTTCCGCCCAGCGGGGCGCCGATTCGGACGAACCCCTGGTGTCAGACCGCTCACCCCGACTATGTATGGATGAATCGTTGCCTGTGTGTTGGGGTCGGAGAGGCGTATCTGGAACGGGGCGAAGTGCGCTACGACGTGTATGCCGTACGCTAGGCGTATGACGGATGAGAATAGGTATGAACAAATTGAACTGGAATTGGTGCGTAGTCTTCATCGCCGGTCTGCTGCTGTGGGGTCGTCCCGTCGGTGCCGCGGTTGAAGTCGGGAGTCCTGCGCCTGCCTTCTGTTTGCCCGCACAGGATGGTGAGACGGTCTGTCTCTCGGATTTTACGGGAAAACGGAATGTTCTGCTGTTGTTTTATATTTTGGACTTTACCCCAGGCTGAACCCTTCAGTTAGCAAACGGGCAGGATGCTCGGCAGGAAAAGCAACTCGACGCGGTGGTCCTGGGAATCAGTACGAACCACACGGCTTCCCAGCGCATATTTCGCGAACAACTGGCCCTCAGCTATCCGCTGTTGAGTGCGTTTGACGCCCCCGAGGTGGTTGAAAACTATGTCGGCTGGCTGGACCGGGAAAAGCGGCTCAGCCAGAGAGCCTATGTGCTGATTGATACGGACGGGGTGGTGCGTTTTGTCCGCGTCATGCAGAACCCCGGAGAGGTCCTTCCGGTCAGTGAGCTGGAGGCTGAGCTGGCCAAGCTCAAATCGGCCCGGTAATACGCGCCTGCTTGCGCTTTGAGAGCGAGGGATGAATAATGGGCAGCCAAGAGCGCGGACGGCAAAAAGGAGGCCCGATAATGCAGGCGCGTGTCCTCTGGTTTCCAGTTGTTATGGCCGGTGTCCTGACCGCCGGTCTCTGGACCGCGCCTCGTCTCACCCAGGCGCAGAACGCTCCGGCTGATACGGACCAGCATGCCCAGGAGGTCGGCGCCCCGCAAGTGCTGGAGATTCCTGTCCGGAGTGGCCTGAGCCAACCGGCCGCCCCGGCCGAACTCCCAGCGTCTGATTTCAGAGAATTGCATCCGCACGAAGACTGGTCCTCTGCCGCAACGGACAGTCAGCTGTCTGAATGGCCCGACCCGTCAGCGGTTGAGTCCAAACGCACCTATCTCGGCGTCCTGTATGCCACAGCCGAGGAGGGACCGGAGGGCGTCCGGGTCTTAAGCGTCATTGAGGGCAGTCCGGCGCATCGTTCCGGTTTCGAAGGCGTGAATACGCCAACGCGGCACAACCGGAATGATTTAGTGAAGAAGGCCGCTATCATTGCGCTGGCCATGTCACCGGCCGGTCCGTTTGTCATGCCACTCGTTGCCGCTCACGATCATATCACCAGGGAGCGCCATCCTGTCGGCGACCTTATTGTCGCGGTTGAGAACACTCCGGTTCGGACCGCTCAGGACTTTACCGAAGCCATGCAGCGCTACAGCCCCGGAGACCAGGTGGCCTTTTCAGTCCTGCGAAAGAACCGGCCCCTCCAGATTACGGTGACGCTCGAAGAAGAACCGTTGGGACCGTAAACCCGTCCTGAGATGTACCGCGGCGCGTTGCTGCCGGTCATCTATGAGGACGGCGTTCGCTCTCTCCTGATCGCATCGGCAGTCGGCGGCATGATGAAATCTTGGGGGTTGGCCTCATCGACCGGGTGCTCAGCCTTCGGACAGATGTCCCACCTGGGTACGGAAGGCGTTGACGGTGTTGTTCATGAGCATGGACACCGTCACCGGTCCGACGCCGCCTGGAACCGGCGTGATAAATGCGGCGCGTTCCTTGGCCGCGTCAAATTCCACATCGCCAACGAGACGTGAGCCCACCTGATTGATACCAACGTCGATCACGGCTGCCCCGGGGCGGACCCAGTCGCCCTTGATCAGCCCGGGAGAGCCGACTGCCACAATGAGGACCTCTGCCCGACGAACATGCTCGGCTAACAGCCCCCGCTGAGCGGTCGCGATATGGCAGATGGTCACGGTGGCTAAGCGGTCGACCAGCATCAGGCTGAGCGGTTTCCCTACCAGATCGCTGTGTCCGACAATAACCGCCTCTTTGCCTTCCATGTCGATTCCGGTTGCGTCCAAAAGGCGCATGACGGCCAGGGCGGTACAGGAGCCAATGCGCATCTCTCCGGTGACGGCGGCCCCGACATTTTCCGGATGGGTGCCGTCCACATCTTTTTGTGGGGCAATATGGTTGACCAGGACTGAGCGGCGTACATGTTCAGGCAGGGGGAGCTGAATAATCACGCCGGTGACTTCGGGGTCCTGGTTCAACTGCTCCAACCGGCGCAGCACCTCGGCCTCTTGGGCATTGTCCGGGAGATGGTACCAGCGATACTCAATCCCCAACCCTCGGGCAATCCGATTCATCGATCGGATATAGACCTCGATGGCCGGGTTCGAGCCGATATAAATACTGACCAGCACGGGTCTTCGTCCGGTGCTCTGGATCAACTCGGAGATTTCCGCTCCAAGTTCCGCATACACTGACTGGGCGATGACCTTGCCTTTGACGATCTGGGCCCCCATGTGGAGACGGTATCATCTGACACAAACGGGCGGAAGCGGGCCGCCTAGCTCATTCGCCGATTTCGTGATAGGCGAGGGGCGGAATAGAGTGGCGTATGAAAACATTTTTCGAGCGGTTTGTGGATGAGGTCGCCCGCAAGAGAGACGCTGGGGAAATCGACGAGGAAAAGGCCCGGCAATGGATCGCCGAGGTCCAGCAGCGGCTGGAGGAACACGCCGAACAGCACCCCAATGCCCCCATTGTCCAAATGCCGGTGAAACACTAGACCTCAGAAGTGGTTGAAAGCATGCCGAAAAGAAAACCCACACGTGCAGTCCAGGTTGGCAAAGTCCGGGTTGGGGCGGGCGCACCCATCGTTGTGCAGAGCATGTGCGCGACCAAAACAACGGATATTGATGCTACCGTCGCTCAGGTGCATCAACTCGAAGAGGCCGGAGCGGGGATTGTCCGTATTGCGGTGGACAATCCCAAAGAGGCCGCGGCCCTCAAAGAGATCCGGGCCCAAACCACGGCAACCCTCTCCGTCGATCTCCAGGAGAACTACAAGGTCGCGAACCAGGTCGCACCCCATGTTGACAAAATCCGCTACAATCCCGGCCATCTGCACCATATTGAAAAGCGGAAAACCATTCCGGAAAAGGTCGCCTGGCTGGTTGATGTCGCCCGAGAGCATGATGTCGCCATGCGGATTGGCGTCAACTGCGGTTCGGTAGCCCCCGCCTTCCTTGAAAAATATCCCGGCGATCAGATGGAAGCCCTGGTTCAATCGACCCTGTATCACTGCCAGCTCATGGAAGATCTGCAATACGAGCGCTTCGTTGTGTCGCTCAAGGATTCCGACCCGGCCAAGGTCGTCGAGGCCAATACCCGGTTTTCCCAGACGCGCCCGGATGTGCCTCTCCATCTGGGTGTGACCGAAGCCGGCTTGCCACCGGACGGTGTGATCAAGAGCCGGATTGCTTTTGAAAAGCTGTTGGCCAATGGTGTGGGCGACACGATTCGTGTGTCCCTGACCCTGCCCAACGAGCGCAAACACGAGGAAGTCAGCGCCGGTTTCTCCATTCTCAACGACACGCAAAACGGCCGTTTCATCTCAGTCCCCGACTTCGGAAAGGGTCTGAACATCATCTCCTGTCCAAGCTGCTCGCGGGTTGAAAATGAGAAATTCGTCGAGCTCGCGCAGGAGGTCAAGACCATGTCCGCCTACGCCAAGCAGCATGACATCACCATTGCCGTCATGGGCTGTCGGGTCAACGGTCCCGGAGAAACCGACGATGCGGACCTGGGGCTGTGGTGTGGGCCGACAACCGTGAATCTCAAGAAGAAGAGTGTCAAGCTCGGTCACTTCGGCTACGACGTTGTGCTGGACCGCCTCAAGGACGAAATTGACCAACTGATCGCCGAACGCCGCTCGGCCTAGAGCAAATCACGATGCTGAGGAGCGCGTCTCTCTTCTCCTTGAGGAGTGCGGGCTTCCAGCCCGCAAGCGGCCATCTTGGCGGCTCTCCCAGGAGGGGAGCCGCCCCCATCCCCTCCCAGGCCGTTTGGTGCAGGCCAGTGTTCTTCCCGACGAGCGCGTACTGGCATGACGACAACGTATCGTGAAACGCTCTAGCAGTGCCTACTCGGTGGCTCCTGCTGCTTCGTCCGTGGTCCGCATCTTGTGTTCCACGCGGGTGCTGGCCTGGTCCAGGACTTGCGCCGCGTTGGGGTTCGCCTCCTTGGCCTGTTGAAGCATACGCAGCGCATCCGCATAGTGTCCGACCTGCTCATAGGCAAACGCCAGATTCGACAAATAGTTGAAATCGCCCGGCCTCACCTTTACGGCTGCTTCGAGCGGGGCGAGCGCTTCTTCGTACCGCTCTAATTTCAGCAAGGTTACACCGAGCAACTCCTGAACAAACGGATTGTCCGGTCGCAGGTGGGCGGCCAGCCTGGCCTTGGGGAGAAGGGTTCCCGGATTCGGGGAGTTGAGCAACTCCGCATAGCGGGCGACCAGCAGGTCCAGAAATTCCCGCGTAGTAATCTCGCGGTAATAGGCAATATCCTTATCGTCCGGGGTCAGGCGAGCGGCCTGGTCAACCTCGCTGAGGGCTGCGTACGAACGTTCGAGCGGCTCATCCGTGCCTACCGCTTTGGAGCGCATGAAGAGGGCCCGGGCGAGCATGACGGTCGGTTCGACACCATACTGTTCGGCCAACCGGTCCGGCTGAATATGGGGCAGAAGCCGGGCCAGGATAAAGGGCATCGTGCCGGCAATGCCCAGCCGATTGAGTTCGGCAAACTCGACCGAGGTATGATCGTCGGTCAGGAGCGGATAGTCATCTCCGACCAGCGCATCGATGCGTGGCCCATCAAAAATAATAGACTTGAGAATATCCTGCCCGCGGGTAATGCCGATCTCTTCCAGGTCGGCACGGACCTCCGCGCTGAGTTGACTGAGACGCTGGTCCAGGACGGCGGGAGAGAGAGCAAGGGGCTGTTTGGCTCCGACCAGCAGGGTGTAGCGGCTCGTGAACAGGAGTAAGGTCTCTTCGCGGAACACGCGCCGAAAGGTGGACAGTACCGACAAATAATCGGTCGGTGCCATATTGTGCAAAGGCAGCCACTGGACATAGACGCCGGTGTCATTCAGTTTGTCATAAACCTGTTGGTAATACTCCAGCGTATACAGCATCCAGGACTCTGCCGCGGCCGGATGGGTGGCGTCCGCGGTAATCGCGTCGTAGCGATGGGGCGATACTTTCAGATAATTTCGCCCATCATCGGCAATCAGCGTCCAGTTTGTGCGTTCAACGACATTGCCGTTTTCGACTCCAAAAAAATGCATGGCCGCGCGGACATCGGGAACAATGTCTACCGCCTCGACAGTCACGTCATGTTTGGTCGCCGCTCCTAAGGTGACTCCTCCGCCGACCGCGTTGACCAGGACCTGTTTGGGGTCGGGCTGGAGCAGCAGGGGCAGGTGGCCCAGCATCTTAAAGGTAGCGACGGCATCCCGATGGGTCGGCACCTCCTCGATGCAGTTGATAAAGAGTTCTTTGATCTCACCGACCTGGAAAACGGCCAACGTCCCGGACACGCCCTCCCGATAGAACAGCAGTTCCCCTTCGATATTCTCAAAGCGGTCGTACCACTTCATGAGCGTCAGTTCTTTGGGGACGAGCACGGCGACCACCAGGGTCGCTGCCGTGACGAGGCCACCCCAGGTGAGCCTGAGCGCACCAGAGGGACGGGTCAGCAGAAGCAGGAGGAGGCCGACGCCGACAGACAGCAGAGCCAAAAAGACCATGCCATGACTCAGTCCCAGCAGTGGAATCAGGATCAGGCCACCGCTGAGCGCACCGCTCAGACTGCCGAAGGTGTTGGCGGCAAAGACAACACCGGCAGCGCTGTGCGGGGAGCGCCGGGTCTGGTCGCGAAAAAGATCAACGAGGAGAGGAACAACAAAGCCCGAAGCGGTCGCTGGAATAAGAGTCACAACCGCGGCCGCGGCAAAACGGACCAGACCCAGGCCGAACCAGTGATTGCCGCCAACCCAGCGACTGAGGTCCAGGGTGACGTCGTGGAGCTGGTTGAATATCCCTAACGAAACGAGAATTGCGCTCGCCCCAATAGCCTGAACGAGCAGAAACACCAGCGCCTTGGTCGGCTGGCTTGCGCGTGACGGCCCGCACGCGGCATAGAGCCACGCTCCCAGGGCTAACCCCATGAGGATGTCGGCCAGAACAACCGAGAAGGAATAGGTGTTGTTCGACACCACACAGATCAGGGTCCGCACCCAGATGATCTGGAGCGCGAGGCCCGTAAAGCCGGTGATAAACGGAAAAAAGAGCAACCTGACGGGGAGCGAGGATGTCTGCCCCGTACGTTCGGTCTGTTCTGCAGAGTGGTCCGCCTGTTTGACGGGCCGACGGGGTTGGATCAGGGCAACCAGACAGATTGCCGCATTGATCGCGGTTGCGATCAGCGTGGTCTGAAACACGCCATAGGTCCGAATAAAAAAGACCCCGGCGAAAAACGCTCCGAGCACGGAACCGGTGGTGTTGATCGCGTATAAGAGCCCGATCCGGCGTCCGGTGCGTCCTTCCTGAGCGAGCTGCCGGGCCAGGGTGGGCAGGGTGAGGCCCATCAGTGTTGCGGGCAGCGACAGGGCGAGTAGGGTGAGAACGATTTGCAGCGCAAAACTGCCGCCGGAGGCTACATAGACCACGTCGATCATTTTCAGCAGAAAGGGAAAAATCAGGGCGAAAACACCGATCAATCCTTCTGCCAGGCCATACACGACAAAGGGGTGATAGCGGGACAAGCGGCGGCTTTGGCCGGCCATATAGCCCAGGGCAAGACCCAACATGAAGGCCGCAGTAACCACGGTGACGGCATAGGTCGACAGCCCGAACACGACGTGCAGGAGACGTTCCCAGACCACTTCGTACAGCAGGGCGGTAAAACCGGACAGAAAGAAGAGAACGAGAATCATACCAGCCTTTATTGGGCATTATGGAAAATAATACCCAGGGTATAGCGCTGACCGGAGGTGACGGTGCTGATGCCATGCCGGACGGTCAGACGATAATAGCCGCGTGTGCCGCGCACCGGACGATAGCGCGTGGCAAAGATAATACCTTGCCCTTGCTGCAGGGTAAGCGCAATACCGCGCGACTGTGCCCGGGGGCGTTGTTCAACCAGCAGAAATTCCCCACCCGTATAGTCGGTCTGTGGACAGCTCAGACAGAACGTCATTTGCAAGGGAAAGGCGATGGGCCCATACAGGTCCTGATGTAAACAGTTGTAGCCGCCCTGTTCATAATACAGGAGCAGGGGGGTCGGTTTGACCTGGCCTTGTTCCTGGCAGAGGCGTAAGAAACGCGCCAGCGTTGGAGGAAAGGCCTCGGGCTGTTTGAGAGCGGCCATCCAGCGATTTGCAATCCGGGCCAGAGGAGGGTAGGCCTGCGCTCTGAGGCGAGTGACGAGCTGCGGTAGCGGGTCCGCAAAGTACTGGTACTCGCCGACGCCGAATCGATGCTGAGCCATATTGACCCGCTTGCGGAATCGTGCGGTCTTCGCATACAGACGAACGAGTGTCGTGCATTCCTGGAGTGTGAGCATCGGAGGCGTGGTGGCATAGCCCTGTATCCACAGCGACTCTTCTATGGCCGGCCAGTCGAGCTGAGATATGCGTGTGTGACTCGTCATCGGCCTCTACCGCGGTACCCAATCCGGCAGGCTGTCCAGCCCGATCCCGAACGCCGGTACCCCAATCACATATAAAAGTCCGGTCAGAATAAGGATACTCAGGATATTGAGTCCGAAACCGGCCCCAAACATTTGCGGCAGGGTGACATGGCCGCTGGCAAAAATAATGGCGTTCGGTGCGGTGGCGGTCGGCAGCATAAAGGCAAAGGAGGCCGCAAAGGTGGCGGGGATCATGAGCAACAACGGGTCAACCTCCAAGCCGGTCGCGGTGGCGGCGAGCACGGGCATGACCAGGGTTGTCGTGGCCGTATTGCTGGTAAACTCGGTCAGCCAGACCATCAGGGCGCAGACGGAGAAGATGGCGACAAAAGGGGAAACATCCCGCAGAAAGGACAGTTGGGAGCCGGCCCAGTTCGCCAGGCCGGAATGTCCCACGCCCTCGGCCAGGGCGAGACTGCCGCCGAGCAGGACCAGAATCCCCCACGGAATTTTGGCGGTGTCATCCCAGGTCAGCAGGAACTCGCCCTTTTTTTGTCCGGACGGGACAAGAAACAGCAGGATGGCGGCCAGTATGGCGACGGTCGAATCCTGGATGTGGTGCGGGTGGGGAAACAGGCTGGCCCAGCCGGGTAAGGACAGCGCCCCGAAATCAATATCCTTCCTGAAGATCCAGAGCAGCGCAGTGGTCAGCGATAACAGCAACACCCGCCGTTCTCCACCGCGTATGGGACCGAGGTCCTTGAGCTGTTGGGCTAAAAAGGTCTGGTTATCCTGCCAGCCGGTACTCGGCACCCGGAAATAGATATAGACCAGATAGAACCAGACGCTGACGACCATGAGAGCCGCGGTCGGCACGCCAAACAGCATCCATTGGAAGAAACCGATATCCGGTGCGTCCGGAAAGAGTCTGGTAAACGCGCCCATGAACACGACGTTGGGCGGGGTGCCGACAGGAGTACTCACCCCCCCGATCGAGGCGCTATAGGCCAGGCCGAGCATCAGGGCAATGCCAAAGCCCTGGGTGGTGTCATAGCCCTGGCTTGCGGCATGATGCAGCACCGCCAGGGCTATGGGCAGCATGATAATGGTTGAGGCGGTATTGGACACCCACATGGAGAGCAGGGCGGTGGTACTGAGAAAGCCGAGAATGAGCAACTGGGGCGAGCGGCCTATACCGGACAGGATCAGCAGCGCGACCCGGCGGTGGAGCTGCCATTTCTCCATGGCGATGGCCAGAAAAAAGGCGCCGAAGAATAAAAAGACGATGTGGTCGGCATACGCGGTTGAGACCTCATGCGCGCTCAAGATATCGAGCAACGGAAACAGGACGAGCGGGACGAGGCCGGTGACCGTAATATGGGTGGCCTCGGTGACCCACCACGCTCCCATCAGGGCAACCACACCTGCGGTGTGCCAGGCGGCCACGCTCATATCCGCCGGTGGGCCGGTCAAGAGAAACAGCAGGAGCAGGACTATTCCGGTAAACAGGCCAATCACCCGGCGTCTGCTAAAGGTCGGCGGCGGTGGAGCCTCTGCTGCGGGAGTGTCTGTTGCCGTTGTCTGAGTCATGTGAAAGGCTCTGCACAAGAACAGAATGAATAAACGTACCAATATCTCTATGTCTGTTGAGAGGTAGGTTTACTCATTGGAGGACATATGAAAATCACCCGTTTCGTAGCAACCGCGACTGGCGGGTCGCAGTTCGAGGAGATTGATATCCCGATCACGAACGAGCGACAAGATGCCGAAGGGCACACCCTGCTCTTATCCAACACCTATACCTCGCCGGGAGTGTGTTTTGTCGACCTGCCCGAAGGGCTGAATCAGGATTGGCACCAGGCGCCAACGCGCCAGGTCGTCGTTGTCCTGTCCGGGACGTTGGAAGTCACCACCACGGATAATCAGGTCCGGCAGTGGAGCACCGGCGAAGCGTTTATCGCTGCCGACGTCACCGGCCAAGGCCATAAAACGCGTACGCTCGGGGGATCGGCGCGGGTGATGTTTGCCCCGCTGCCCGAAAACTTTTCCATGGAGAACTGGTCGGCGGGTTAAGTCGAAACGGGGCGGATTCCCACTGACTACCGTTCCAAACCCACCCCGGTCCCCTTCGACTTCGCTTGCGCTACGCTCAGGGTGAACGGAAGGACCGTTCGGGCTGAGCGTAGCCCCAGAGGGGCGAAGTCGAAGTGCACTCAGGGCGGCTCAGGTTTCTCGTCCGTGACCATCATCCACACCTCTGAAAGCCGGTTGATCCCCTGCTCCGGAGCCCGCGTGTACGAGGCTATCCTCGCCTTTGAAGACTATCCGCTGTGGTGGCCCAGGAAGTTTCATCCCCGGTTCCAGCCCTCTCAGTTGCCTGACCAGGGCCGCGAACGGATCGGCGACCGCCTCGCGTTTACCCCCGTACCCGGCATATGGACGGGCTGGGAAATTACTGCCGTGAGCCCTGTGGAGCAGATTCGGGTCGCCTATTTTCAGGGCTTTCACACCGGGTGGGGGGTCTGGAGATTTGCTCCGCAACAGGAATATACCCTGCTCTCCTTTGAGATGCGGATCGTGCCCAAGAATCCGCTCTACGGTCTGGTGTACAGACTGGCCGGGGTCCCCCGCAGGCACGCCGCCCATATGCAGGAACTGTTCATCGGTCTGGAAGGTTATCTGCAAGAGAGGCCACTGGCGGAAGGGGGAGGGGTGAGGTAGGGGAGGTGTTCCGGGTCACCATTGCGGAGCTATTTGCGGTGGTGGTGTATGAAGTGACGTTTGCGGAGTGGGATGCCTGTGTGAGCGGCGGTGGCTGTGGGCACCGCCGCTTGGTCAAAAGAATGTCTTGGGAAAGATGCCGTTACGCGGCTCCCTGTCGGATGGCGATGGCCTCGCGCAGGCCGTCCAGTAGCCCTCCGAGATGGGCCATGCGCTCACGTAGTTCGGCGATTTGCTGCTCCAGGGCGGTGAACCGTTCGCTGAATTCCTTACGCTGGGTGGCGGGTTCGGCACGGATGGCCCGTTGCCCGCTCAGCATCAAACCGGCCAGGGTTGCTCCGACCGCAAGGACGGCTATCAGGACGCTGATCAATTCAACACTCATGGTGGTTCACCATACCCACCAGCGGGGAGGAGGGCAAGGAGTTGGCTTTGAGAGTAGGGAAGCCCCAGCCCTCTCCCAGAGGGAGAGGGAGGAAAAATAGGAGAACGGTTACGCCTTGGCGCTCGGTCGTGAGGAAACGTCCGCGTGCCAGCGCTTGGTGTTGGTATTGGCCTCGGGAATGCCCATCTTGGCGAAACTGGCAAAATCGACCACACACAGCGCGGTGATATCGGCAACGGTGTACCGCTCCCCGGCAATATAGGTGCTCTGGCTGAGGCGTTGTTCCAGCCGCTCATAAAAACGCTCCACGCCGGCCTTCCCCCGGACGGCCAGTTCGGGAATAGCCTGGACGTTCTCCAGACCGGGCAAGCCCCGGTTCTTAAAGGGGTCAAACGAGTTGCGGAACATCTCGCCCGTAGGATTGAGGCCGTCGAATTCCATATGGCGTTGCCACGACTCGATCTGGGCCTTCTCCAGGGCGTCCCGGCCCATGAGGTTCGGCTCCGGCTGCGTCTCCTCGATATAGCGACAAATCGCGATGGTCTCGTCAATACGGTTCCCGTCGTCGAGTTCAAGCGTGGGCAGCAGGCCGCGCGGATTCACCGCCAGGTATTCCGGCTTGAGATTCTCTCCTTCGATAATACTGACCTCGGTCTTCGGAATATCGACCCCTTTTTCTGCCAGAAAAACACGCACCCGACGGGGGTTGGGGGCCATTTGGCAATCGTAAAGTTTCATACTGCTCTCCTTTCTTCGGTGTAAAGACTGGGGAGAACAATAGCCCTCTCAAACGAAGATGCAAGTCCGGTCGGGCCGGACGCGATTGCAGGTGGTCCTTTAGGCGAGTGCGTTGACGGGCTATGCTGGGGGCTGGCCGGGACTATACATGTTGCAAAAGGAAGGGAAGCGTATGCAGAGCAAGCTAGGGTGCACGCTGCTGAGTCTCACTGTCCTGGTGTTCGGGGCAGTGCCGTCTGGCCGGGCGGATGTCAGTCCGGGTGACACTATTACCGCGGCCAATATGGCCCAGGCCGCCGACCTGCTCACCCCGTCCACGCGCTGGATGCTGGAGCAGGGCATGACGATGTGGATCGGCGAGCCGCGTCCCTACACCTGGCCCCGAGCGTATCAGGAAGCAACGGAACGATACGCGGGGCAGGTTGTCATCTCTGCCGATGGACGGGAAATCGCAAACTATATTGCCGGGGCGCCGTTTCCCGTCATTGATGCCCAGGACCATCTGGCCGGATACAAGATCATGTGGAACCATGCCCAGCCGCCCTATAGCATCGACAATATCGGGGCGAGCTATGTCGCCCATCTCGTCAACAGCCAGGGTAATGTGGACCAGTCCTTTGAGAATTCGTGGCGGCGGGTGATGTGGACGGGGCGCCTGTACGCGGACCCGAAGCCCATCATCCCTCACAATCCTGCGGTGCGGCATAGTCATATGTGGGGGCCGCTGGTGTTGCCCAACCGCCATAAGGGACTGGCCGTGCTCGAATTTCGCTATATCCCGGCGAGTGCGGCAGATGACACCTACGTCTACTCGCCGCAACTGCGCCGCGTGCGGCGGATTAGTGTGGCGGACCGCAGCGCCAGTATTTGGGGCTCGGATTATGATCTTGACTCGTTTTACGGCTTTAATGCGAAAATCGGAAGCTGGGATTTCAAGCTCCTGGCGGAAAAAGACGTTCTTGGGGTGCTGCACAGCGGTCGCTATGGGGACCCGGCTGAATGGTGCGGCCGGCGGGACACGGGCCAGGGCCTCCTGGCGGCGTTGCCGTGCGTGAGCTGGGAAAAGCGGCGGGTGTGGGTGGTGGAGGCCACGCCGCTTAACTTTCCCAGAAAGTACGCCTATTCAAAACGCGTGCTGTACGTTGACCAGGAAACCTTCGGTGTCGGGATCGCCGAGATGTACGATACGAATGGAGAACTCCAAAAGGGGCTCGTCCACTGTGCCTTTGTGACAAAGAAACCACACCCCGGCTATCCGTCCAACCCGCTCTCCGGGGCGCGCTATAACTACCAGGAAGAACAACTGTTTGTCCCCAACTTCGTGATGGTTGATTTTCAGAAAATGCTGGCCACGGTGGGTGAAATTCCCTCGACCGAACAAAGCCCGTCAGAATGGGAAGGGGAGCCCTATTTCAACGAAGCCGGAGTCAGAGGAGCGGACCCGGATTCGCATACGACCAACGCCCTGATGGAAATGGGACGCTAGCGCGGTTTACGATAAGTTGTAGCCATATTATTCCGTCTTCGTCATGCCGGACCCCGGATCATGTCCGGGGCAGGCTTTGATCCGGCATCCAGAGGCCGAGGGGCTGGGCTGGATTCCTGCTTGCGCAGGAATGACGGGCGGCTACACGGAATCGTAATTTGCTCTAGGCGACGCTGTCGGGTCGCCTCCCTATGCGACCTGCCGGATTGCTGTCCGGAGAAAAACGAACCCAACCACGACGACCATGGCGCTGCTCATAACGACGCAGGTCGTCAGAGGGCCGATAGCGTCGACCAGGACCCCGGAGAGGGGAGCCCCGAGTATGCCGGCGGCTCCCATAAAACCGATGGTATAGATAGACAGCACGCGGGCGCGATTCGCGACGCTGGCCTGCTCCTGATACACCGTCCGGCCGGCGTTGATAAAGAGGGCGGCGCTGACTCCCCAGGCACAAACGGCCAGCATAGTACCCCAAAAGGGCAAGCCGAACGAAACCATAAAGAGGCAGCCCGCGCCGAAGAGGAGGGACACGATTTGGGCTTCACCCTTATGTCGAATTCCGCCCGCCCAGAGCATGCCCAGGGAGCCAAGAATTGTTCCCAGCGGAAAGGTCATATTGAGGAGGGCCAGTTGGTCCACTCCGCCGTGGTAGAAGTCCCGGATTAAAAGGGGCAGGACCACCAGGAATGGGCCAATAAAGAAAATGCCGACCGCAACTGCGAGCAGCAGCGTGGCCGAGAGTGCCGGGGACTGTCGGACCTCTCGTACCCCTTCAATTACGTCCGAGAGATGCAGACTGCCCTGTGACTGGCGTTTCTTCGGGCTGGACAGCTGCTGTAACGGCGGAATACCGGCCAGTAGCACAAGACTGTGCAGGCCCAAGGCCGGCACCGTCCCGATCCAGCGTGCCGTCCCTGCCAGGAGAGAGCCGAGTATCTGCATGCCCCACTGCGTCATGGTCATCCCGGTCACCGAGCGCAGCATATTGGAGCCCGCGACCTGAGAGAGTTGCGCGTCACGGGCGGGCATGACAAATGCCTGCACCGTGCCCATCCCAATGGCATAGGCGATGAGAAGCGGAATGGACAACCAGGCGTTGGCAACGGCCAGGAAAAGGCCGGCAGAAATACCGCTCGCAATCAGGTGCAGGATCATCAGCATACGCCGTTGGTCGTAGCGGTCGGCAATGGTTCCACCGGGCAGGGCCAAAAGGACTGCCGGAATCATCATCGCACTTTGGGTGATCCCGACCCACTCCGCCTCGGCCTTGAGAACGCCGACCACCAACCAGGAAAAAAGAACGCTTTGCATCCCAATGGCCATGAACCAGCTACCGGTTCCGGCCAGAAACCAGAAGTAGGGTGCTGGCAGAAGGACCGGTGTGTGCGATTGGTCGGAAGACGGGGGAAGGCCCTGAGAGGCGTCAGGGGGAGTCGAGGGGGAGGGTGCTGTGTTTGGCGAAGAGGCGTGCGACAATGTGGGTGTCCTTGATGGTATGAGAAAAGATGGTTTGAGCAAGGTGATTGTAGAAAGATGAGTGACGGCAGCATATCGGACCAGGGTCGCTCAAGCGAGAGGGAAGCACCCTGTCCCTGTTGAACACTACGTGAAGGGCGGGTAGGAATCTGAAGATGGTTTTCGGCCGGGTGTGTATTCTGATTGGTCTCTTGATCGTGGGTGGAGCAAGTGCTGTCCGGGCGCAGTCTTCTCCGCTTGCTCGGATTTCTTTGCCTCCCGGCTTTCAGATTGCCGTATATGCGCCCCGTGTCCCAAATGCGCGCGCGCTCGCCTTAGGGGATCGGGGGACAGTCTTTGTCGGCACCCAGCGTGCGGGAAAGGTCTATGCGGTTGTCGATCAGGATCAGGATCAGCGGGCGGATGCCGTGCATACGCTTGCCGAGGGCTTATTCATGCCGAGTGGTGTGGCCTTTCGTGACGGTGCGCTGTACGTGGCCGAGGTCAACCGTGTTCTCCGTTATGATGATATTGAGGCCCGCCTCGGCAACCCGCCCCCGCCGGTTGTGGTGAACGATACGCTCCCGCGTGACACATGGCACGGCTGGAAGTTTATCCGGTTCGGACCCGATGATTTATTGTACGTCCCGGTTGGTGCCCCGTGTAATGTGTGTACCAAGAGTGACCCGCGCTACGCCTCGATTCTCCGTATGAAGCCGGACGGCAGCGCGCTGGAAAACTATGCCCGTGGCGTGCGCAATACCGTTGGGTTTGACTGGCATCCTGAAACCCAGGAACTCTGGTTTACGGACAACGGGCGAGACTGGCTGGGCGATGATTCCCCACCGTGTGAACTCAATCGGGCTCCCCAGCCCGACTTGCACTTCGGGTTTCCGTACTGTCACGGTAGCAGCATCTCCGACCCGGACTTTGGGCAAGAGCGGCCCTGTACCGCATTTACCCCACCTGCGCAGGAACTCGGACCACACGTTGCGCCGTTGGGTATGCGTTTTTATACCGGCTCGATGTTTCCGACTTCCTACCGGAACCAGATTTTTATTGCCGAGCACGGCTCGTGGAACCGTAGCACCCCAATAGGCTATCGGGTGATGCTGGTCCGCCTGGAGAATAATACTGCAACGAGTTACGAAGTCTTTGCCGAGGGTTGGCTCCAAGAAGATGGAGCCTGGGGGCGTCCGGTTGACGTCCTGGTGATGCCGGATGGAGCGCTGCTGGTGTCCGATGACCGTGCTGGAGTGATTTATCGGATCAGCTATCAGGGCAAGTAGACGGCCTGTCCGAAAAGATTGGAAGCGCTTCATGGCTGACGTACCGAGTGACATACGGATACGGCAACTGACCGAAGGCGACCGTGAGGCCGCCCTGGCGGTCATTAATACTGCGGCACGCTGGTACCGGGAGTTTCTGCCCGCCGAGGAATATCACGACCCGGAGATGACACAAGACGACTGGGCTAAAGAGACGAAACGTCTCACCTGGTATGGAGCCTTTACCCCGGATGCGCTCCTTGGTGTAATGGGTCTGGAATATGTCAAAGATGTGGCGCTCCTGCGTCACGCGTATATCCTGCCCGACCGGCAGCGGAGCGGGATCGGCTCTCTGCTGCGGGCATATATAGAGCAGCAGATTTGCGGAGTACGCCGGATCGTGGTTGGCACCTATACCGGCAATTACAAAGCGCGGAAGGCGCTGGAAGGCGCCGGTTATGCGCTTTCAGCAGACCCGGAGGCCGTCCTCCGGGCATATTACGATATTCCCGAGGATCGCCTCCAGTCTTCCGTCACGTATGAGAAGGAGATCGGTTGAGCCGGGGTGGACAAACCGCTCAGCCGGATGCCCTGAGCGAGTCCGCTTCGAGCGTGCGTGGACGGCGGACGCCCTCACGTTCGAGAAGGGGAACGACGCTGGCAATAAAGTCTCTCAGCTCTTCTTCAACATGTCTGAATGTCAAGCCGACCGCATCGGCGCCAGCCGCATGAAACTGGGCGAGGGCATGGGCGACCTGCTCCGGGGTTCCAATCAGCTTGCCGCTGCCGACCCCGAGAATAACGCTCCGCAGCATGTCTTCGACGGAAATGCCCTGACCCAGGGTCGAGGCGACGGTGCCCACCGTTTGGCCGGTTAAGGTTTCCAGCCACTCGCGGGCGCTATCGAACTCCGCGTGGGCAAATATCTCTTCGACTTCCGAGCGGGCGGCTTCTTCCGTATCTCGGCATAAGACAAAGAGATAGATGATGACTTTTACCTCACGGCCCTGTTTGGCTGCCCGGGCGCGAACGTCGGACACTTCCTGGGCCAGGAGTTCCGGTGACTGGGCTCCGGCAAAATACCAGTCGCAATGCTGGGCGGCAAAATCCCGGCCAACCGGCGAGCTCCCGGCATTATACAGCAGCGGCGGTCGGGCCGGTTTCGGATGGCAGGTGCCCTGGCTGATGGAGAAAAACTCGCCCGCATAATCAAACCAGTCCTCGGTCCAGAATTTCTTGAGGACCTCAACAAACTCCGTGGACTGCGCATAGCGCTTATCGTGCTCCAGCAGGGGGATATCGAGCATGCGAAAGTCCTGCTCCGCCCAGCCACTGACGATGTTCAGCGCCCAGCGGCCTTGGCTGATCTGATCCAAAGTGGCGCCTATGCGGGCCACCATGCCGGGATGATAAAAGGCGGTGTGGACCGTGGAGATGAGCTGGAGATTCTGGGTGGCCATGGCCAGGCCGGCGGCCGTGGTAAACGAGTCGAGCGAGTAACTCCAGAAACGTGCCGGACCAAAGCCCGCCCCACCCCGTTGGGCCATGAAAAAAATTTCAAGGCCGCTCTGGTCGAGGAGTTGAGCGAGGCGAAGGTTGTAGTCATAGGTCGGCTCGGTACGCTGCTCGGCGGACGAGACCAGGACAAAAGCATTTTTGCCAAATGAGGGCGCGCAGCCAATGGTGGGGGCGAAGACGCCGAGTTCAAGGTGTCTGTTACTCACGATTTTCTCCTTCCATGAGGTTCTCTCGTTTACAAGCTCCTGGAGTCAGGTATCTGTCGGCCCTGATGAGACCAGCGACGGAAACCAGCGCGGTATAGCCGCCTGATAGGCCATATAGTCCTCACCAAATCTTTTTCTCAGGGTAGGTTCTTCGATGTGAAGCACGAGTGCGCGACTGACCAGCAGCAGCAACAGAGTATAGAGCAAGACGTGGATGGACGGAAACCAGACGATCTGGCCGCACAGCATGGCAAACAGACCGACCAGCATGGGATGCTGAATATGGGCATACGGGCCGGCAACAACCATGCGCTGGGGTGGGTCGAGGGGGAAAGGGGTGCCGTTGCCGCGGCGGACAAGATAATACACCGCCGAAAAGAGTAAGGCCCCGCCGCCCAGACAGAGGAGAAAGCCGAGCAGGGAAAACAGCATCGAGAAGGGAAGGGGGGCCACAGCCTCAAGCGGTCGTAGTTTCCAGGGCAGATAGCCGACCAGGAAGCCGGGGATGACAAGCGTATACACCGTAGCGCGAAGCCGGAGGGACAGCATGGAAAGGTCTCAAGCGTCTGCGGGGCGTAGGCCGCTTCCCTCTCTCAGGAGGAGGGAGGGTCTATACCCCACGAAAACGCGGTAGGCGTTTCTCCAGCATGGCCCGCACGCCTTCGTCGGCGTCTTCGCTCTTGCGCGCCTGACGGACCAGGGTGTCGAGATCGTCGGAGGCTATGCCGTCCCGGAGCGAGATCATACGCAGGATGCTCTTTTTCATGCCAGCCAGAGAGAGCGGCGCGTTGGCGGCAATTGTCCGGGCCAGTGTCAGCGTGGCTGCTTCCAGTTCGTCGGCAGAGACGAGTTGGTGTACCATGCCGATTTCATATGCCCGCTGAGCGCTTACCGGCTGGCCGGTGAGGAGGATCTGCTTGGTGAAGGCTGGCCCAACAATCTCAACGAGTTTTTGACCCAAGCGGAACGGAACAATGAGCCCCAGCCGGGCCAGGGGCATGCCGAACCGGGCGACTTGCGAGACAACGCGCAGGTCGCAGTGGAGGGCGAGTTCACAGCCGCCGGCCAGGGCATCGCCCTGGACCATGGCAATGGTCGGATGTCGAGACGTTTCGATTTTTCCGAGCAGCTCAATAATGCCGCTTTCCGCGTCTACGTCGCTCTGTTGACGGGCATTTAGCTCCCGCAGGTCCAGACCGGCACAAAATGCCTTGCCCTCGCCGCGGACGATGATCGCGCGGACGTCGTTGTTGGTCTCCAGTTCGTCAAAATAATGCTCCAATCCTTCCAGCACCGCCGTATTCATGGCGTTCCGCTTTTCCGGGCGGTTCAGGGTAATGGTTGCAATGCCTTCGTCGATTGAGCACAGAATTTCTTCAGCCACATGCGCCTCCTTAGGATATGTGCGCCTAGCTAAACGGTTTCTCCGAGAGAGGTCAAGATGACGGGGCGGAGGTCGCTACCATTCCCGCATCGGAAAACCGCTGATCGGTCTTCGGGTCTATTTTGAGAGTCCCTACACGAGCGGGCGGCTGTTGAGACTCGGTGGGGGGGTGGGAGGATTGGGGTCGTCAGGCTCCCGGCTGGTATCCGCCGAGTCGGTCAGAAAGACAATCTCTGCCAGAAGACCGGTCACGAGAAAGAGGAGGACGGCACTGCCCCAGTAACTAATGTGGAGAGCATAAAACGCGCCAATCGAGATGAGGGCAGCGGCGATGGCACACACGATGGACAGCCGAGGGGGAAGCCTCAGCGGCTTTTTGTAGCGGGCCGGGAGAAGCCCGATCAGCAGTCCGAACGGGCCGATCAATACGCCTCCGATCAAACGGCCTTGCCACTCCCGGCCCTTGCTGGCGGCAATACAGGCCGACAGAACCGCGCAGAGGAGCCAGAGGCCGATGAAGGCCAGGAGTTGCATGGAACAGTTACAGATATACTATGCTGGCTGATTTCCAGACTTTGTCCGTCCTTCCAGCCATTTTTTTAACGATTGTTGACTCTCCCCCGACTTTCGTCCAACTAAAATACCAGAGACACTCAGGTCTTCATCGAGGTCGGGCCAATGGATGAGCGTCCCATCACCAATAATCTCAAAGTTCTTTCGTTCCTCTGGGGTACCGTGCCATAGGCGTGCGTACCAAGTGAGCGGGACGATGACAGTCCGGCCATCAACAAGGTCAACTGTAAGGGAGTCGTCCTCAACGGCGACCCCCTGAGCCCGTGCTTCTTCAATCCCCATGGCCGAAGAAGTCATGCCAATCCTCCAGTAAGTGTTCTCTTTCTTCGTTTAGTGTTCTCTTTCTAGCACCGGGGAAAGGTTCGTGCACCCTACAGAACTCTGGAGAGCACCTCGCTACACCACGGAGGAAACTGCTCTGCCTTGCGATAGTATTGATCTCAGTCCGGCTGAAACCTCCCGTCTTTTGGAGGGCGATAGGGTCAAGCCAGAATTTTGCGACCATGCGCTCTCGTTGGACATGAATATGTGCCGGCTCATTATAGTCAAGTGAGACGAAAAAGAATCGATATGGTCCTCTTCTTAATACGGTCGGCATCTTCAGTATAACCATTGCCCATGAGGCCAAACCTGCACGAGCCTATAATATCTGCGTCAATTTGAAAAATCATTCACTGAACTTCCAGGTGTTTTCTGCCGTACCGCTGATCTTCCAGCGCGGTACAACGATATTGGCCTCGTTGGTCTGCTCGAATTCCACTGTGACGGGCAGACCGATTGCCACATCTTCTTCGTCGTCCAGCATGACTCCGCCGACGCGGACGAGCGAGCCGTCGGCTTCGTGACAGTCGTCTAACTCAATCAGGCCGACAACATAGGGGACCGCTTCGACAAATGCGCCCAGGATGGGCTGGGTCACGACGATATAGCTGTGGAGCACACCGGTGCCGGCGGTCTCAAACCAGCCGAGATCCATAGAGTTGCATTTGTTACAGGCGGGGAAGGGCGGAAACCATTTGTGGCCGCAGTCCTTGCACTGGCGCACGAGATATTTATGCTCTTTGGTGCCCATCCACCATTCGGCGGTATCGAAGTCGGGCGTGATTGTGATTTTGCTGTAATCAATTGGACCAGGCATAGTCAGCGCTCCTTTAGGCTGAAATCCCACGTAGAATGGCCGAACTCGACATGGTTTCCGTTCCCCAACCGAGACAGGCTGCAATGCGGGCATCCTGCACTTGACGACAGCCGGCCTGGCGGTCGTAGCTGTGTTTGCCCTCGGCCCAGCCCGGACAGGCGTCGTCGGCGCGATGGCGGAGTTGGCGGACGTTTTCAATCACCATGCTCACCCCGTGGGTGTAGCCTTCGGACAAATGTCCCCCGGAGAGGTTGGACGGCAGCTCGTGGTCAATCTGCAACCGGCCACCTTTCACAAACTCCCCCGCCTCGCCTTTGCCGCAGAAACCGTAGGCTTCGAGCTGAATGAGGGTGGTGAAGGTGAACGCGTCGTAGCACGAAATCAGGTTCACGTCTTTTTGACTGATCCCGGCCATGCCGAACAAACGCTTACGGCCGTAATTCCCGGCGACGTAGTGGATCTCCGGGCGCGAGTAGTTCCAGGCCGCGTTGGGAGCCATGGTCCGCCCCGTCCCGCCCATAATGAAAACCGGCGGCTGACGCAGGTCATAGGCGCGTTCACGAGACGTGACAATGAGACAGGCCGAGACATCGGTTTCGAGGCAGCAGTCGAGCAGCCGCAGGGGTTTGACCACCCAGCGCGAATTCTGGTGATCCTCGATTGTGATGGGGTGACGCATGACCGCCTTGGGATTCAGGCTGGCGTGATAGCGATGCGCAACCGCAATTTCGGCTAGCGATTTGGTGGTCGTGCCGGTGTCGCGCAAATAGCGCATGGCGGACATGCCGAAGCGTTGGGCCGGTGAGGTCCAGCCCCAGGGCATCATGAACTGATTATCCTCGGCTGCCCGGGTTGGCGGCACCGGACCGCTGGGCGCTTGTCCGCCCATACGGCGCCCGGAGCGCCCGTTCATGGACCGGAAGATCACCATGGTTTTGCAATAACCGGCTTCCAGCAGGCCGATCGTATTGCCAATCAGCGCCTCGGTGCTCGACCCTCCACCGAGAATATCCACCGAATAGTTGAGCCGCATGCCGAGCGATGTGGCGATATGATTCGAGGTGGTTGAGTCTCCGGCTTGATAGCTGGTCATGCCGTCAATATCGCGCGGCTCCAGACCGGCATCGGCCATCGCCTTTTTGACCGCCTCACACGCCATGGACAAGGTTGTGCGATTGGATGGACGCATATGCGGCGTTTCTCCCACGCCGACAATGCAGTATTTGTCAGTCAGTGCCCCCATACTTTCCTCCTGTTCCCCCGGTTTCAGTTCACACGGTGTTCCATCCCCTCCTGGGAGGGGTGGCCGTGGGCCGGGGTGGGTTCCTGCCTTTCTCTTACGTATTCATCTGCGATCTCACTTCCTGAACGAATTCGCGGTAGCGCCCTGGGTCCTGACGCTCTGAGGCACCAAAGCCAACGATGAGGCGGTCCAGGAGTCCGCTATACCGAGTGGCCAGTTTTGTGGCGATGGTGTCATAGATGCCGATGACGGCGATTTCATCCAACATCTCGTCGGTAATTTCCGCCGCCATGCCGTCCCAGTCGCCCTTGGCGGCCTTTTCATTCAGCCGAAAGCAGGTCTCTCCCCAGCCGTGAGTGTCGAGCACGCCTTTATAGGTCCGCGTTGACGCATAAAAAGCGACCTGTTGTCGCACCGCGCCGACGGCTTTGCGGACTTCGTCCGGCGTGGCTCCGCTGGCAATAAACGTCCCGGTTTGCAGGGTGAAGTCCTCGCGCTTTCGACCGGCTTTGGCCAGGCCCTTTTCAATATTGGGCAGCACCGTTTCCTTGAGATAGGCCGGGGTGTGAAAATTATGGACAAAGAATCCGTCGCCGACCTCGCCGGCCAGCTGGCTGATCAAGGGATTCAGACCGGAGAGAATAATGGGAATATGCGGTTGCTCGATCGGGCCGGGATTAAAGAACGGCGTCATCAACGAGAATTGATAAAACTCGCCCTCAAAGTTGAGCGCGGTGTCGTTCTGCCAGCAGTCCCAAATGGCCCGCAGCGACAGGACGACTTCGCGCAAGCGCTTCACCGGGGCTTCCCATTTGACGCTGAAGCGCCGCTGGTTGTGGCCCTTGACCTGGGTGCCCAGCCCAAGGATGAAGCGCCCGCCGGAGTTGGCTTGTAAATCCCAGCAGATGTTTGCCAGCACCATGGGACTGCGCGGAAAGACGATGGCAACACCGGTGCCAAGCTGGATGCGTTCCGTTTCCCTGGCGGCGACCACGAGTGGAAAAAACGGATCGTGGCTGGTCTCCGCAGTCCACAACCCATCCAGGCCCATTTCTTCGGCCTCACGAGCAACCTTTGCCGCGGCCTCAAAGGTCGAGGGCATCAGGGCCGTGTCGATTTTCATGGCCGGCTCCTAATACGATCTCGGCATGCCCAGCACGTGCTCGGCAATAAAGTTGAGCACCATATTGTTCGAGATCGGTGCGATCGAGAACAAGCGGCTCTCACGGAACTTGCGCTCCACGTCGTACTCTGCGGCAAAGCCATACCCGCCGTGAGTATCGATAGCCGCGTTGGCGGCGGCCCAGGAGGCTTGCGAGCACAAAAGCTTGGCCATATTGGCCTCTGCGCCACAGGCTTCACCGGCGTCAAATAAATCGGAGGCGCGAAAGCGCATGAGGTCCGCGGCCTCAGTCTGGGCATACGCTTGAGCCAGTGGAAACTGGATGCCCTGGTTCTTGGTGATGGGCCGCCCAAAAATCTCGCGTTCATTGCCGTACTGGACGGCGCGCTTGATAAACCAGCGGGCGTCACCAATGGCCTCGGAGGCGACCAGGATACGCTCGGCGTTCATGCCGTCGAGAATATAGTAGAAGCCGGAGCCCTCTTCGCCAATCAGGTTTTCGACCGGGACCTTGAGCTCGTGGAAAAAGAGCTGGTTGGTTTCATGGTTAATCATGGCGTCAATCGGGCGCACCTCGACAGTGTCTCCGGCCTCCCGCAAATCCACCAGAAAGATACTCATGCCGAGCGTTCTTTTGGGGCTTTCGTCGTACGGAGTGGTCCGGGCCAAGAGGAGGAGCATATCGGAGTGCTGCACCCGGGAGGTAAAAATTTTACCGCCGTTGACGATATAATAGTCGCCCTCTCTTTTGGCTGTGGTGCGAATATGCGTCGTATCGGAGCCAGCGTCCGGCTCGGTGACACCAAAGGCCTGGAGGCGAATCTCGCCGCTTGCAATATGAGGTAAATAGCGTTGTTTCTGTTCATCGCTGCCGTGCCGGAGCAGGGCGCCCATGATGTACATCTGGGCATGACAGGCGGCGGCATTGCCGCCCGAGCGGTTGATCTCTTCCAAAATCACGCTGGCTTCGGTCACCGTCAGTCCCGAGCCACCGTATTGTTCGGGGATTAAGGCCGCCAACCAGCCGGCTTGGGTCAGTTCATCAACAAACTGCTCCGGATAGCGATTTTCCTTATCGAGCTCGCGCCAATATTCGTCTCCATACTGACTACAGAATTTGCGCATCTCATTCCGAATTTCGGGACAGCGTTCTTTTTCTGGCATGGGGTTTCCTCCCTCTCAATACACGCTACATCAGCGCTCGCGGGTGTGTTTTACTCTCTTGTAAACATCAGGTCGGGACGCAGGACAGTGTTGCCGCGGGCCAGACTGTTCACGGTCGCCTTGGAGACCATGACAGCAGTCGGGTTTTTATCGGCCAGACTGCGAGCCAGGGCGTACGCGGTCGGCAGGAGTTCTGCTTGTGTGACCACCTGATTGACCAAGCCGAGTTGGAGGGCTTCGTCCGCCTTCAGGTGCCGGCAGTTGAGGATGATGTCCTTGGCTCGATTCGGCCCCACATTGGCAACCAGCAGGGCAGTTGAGGGTGGACTCAGCGGCACGCCGAGGTCTACTTCGGGAAACCAGAACTCTGCTTCCTCGACCGCTATCCGAAAATCACACGCCAGCGCCAGTGACCAACCGCCACCAATCGCGTAGCCGTTGATTGCGGCAATCACGACCGGCTCCATGTTGGCAAACATATCGAGCGTGCGGGCAATGGCGCGCGTCCACCGCTTACCGAGCGGAGCGAAAATTTTCCGCCGTTCCTGGCGGTCGCTGATGCCTCTGATGGGCGAGAGGTCTGCACCGGCTGAAAATGTATTGCCCGTTCCGGTAAAAACAACCACGCGAATGTCGGCGTCGTCGCGTATCTGGTATTGCAGGCGCTCCAGTTCCAGGGCAATGTCTTCATTGAGTGGATTGCGTTTTTCCGGCCGGTTAAAGGTGAGCGTGGCAATGGTCCCGTCTTTTTCCAAAAGAAAATGTTCTGGCACGGTGAGCCCCCTTGGCTGCATACGATGGCGGCCTCATCTAAGCGGACGCCCTGCCGTCTGGCAAGAGAGGCGGGCGCGGCCTTTTTCTTGGAAATGAGATATGTTTAGTCCGAATCGAGCAGATAAAGGAGGACGGTATGGATCTTGGACTCTCAAACAACGTTGCAATGATTAGCGGAGCGAGTCGAGGCATTGGGCGCGCTATTGCACTGGGACTGGCCGCGGAAGGTTGTCGCTTGAGCCTGTGCGCGCGGGGTCGGGAACAGCTTGAGGAAACCGCTCAAGAAGCCCGGGGAGCGGGCGTTGAAGTGCTGGCTACGGCGCTGGACGTGACCCAGGAAGCTGAGGCCCGGCGCTGGGTTGAAGCTACGCAGCAACATTTTGGTGGGATCGATATTCTCATCAACAACGTTGGCGGGTCCCGTCCGGGCGGCAACCTCAATGCTTCCCGGCAAGACTGGCAGGCCGGCTTTGCCCTCAATTTCTTTTCCGCGCTGGACCTGTGCCAGCTGGTCGTCCCGGTTATGGAAGAACGCAAGGCGGGCTGTGTGATTAATATTGCCTCGATCTACGGCCGCGAGTGGGGCGGACCGATGACCTATAACGCCGCCAAGGCGGCCATGATTAGTTTATCCAAGGAAATGGCCCGTACGCTTGCGCCCAAGGGGATTCGCGTCAACAGCGTTGCGCCGGGGTCGATTCTCTTTCCTGGGGGAGCGTGGGAACAACGGCAAAAAGAAAATCCCGAAGGCATTGCCGCTTTTGTCAAAGCCGAGCTGCCGGTCGGGCGTTTTGGAAAGCCGGAAGAAGTGGCGGACGTCGTCGTTTTTCTGGCATCGGAACGCGCCCAATGGGTTTCCGGGGCGTGTATTACTGTTGACGGCTGTCAGTCACGCTCGTTGATTTAATCTGACAGGAGAGTCTTGTTCTTTATTGTATATTTTATTATTCTATAAATTATAAAATTTATAAGGATGAGAATAATGGGAGCAATTGCCGTATCAAAGGAGACGGAACAACAGATTGAACGACTCCGGAAAGCGTTAGGGATTCCCAGTAAGGCCGGTATTCTGCGTGTGGCCTTACAAACCTTAGAGGAAAAAACGGAAAAAGAGCGGCTCCGGGCGGAAATTCGGGAATCTGTTCGCCATTGTGCGGTCGCCGATCAGAAAGAAAATCACGCCTTATTTCCTGCGAGTACGGCGCATGCGCTTCCCGAGGAGTAGCTGCCCGATGGAGATCAAACGCGGACATGTGTATATTATTGACTTTAATCCTCGGGTCAGGACCAAACCGGGTAAGCTGCGTCCTGCGGTGGTCTTGCAGTCGAACTTGGTGAACGAAGCCGGTTATCCTTCGACGATCGTCATTCCAACAACAACTCGTTTGGTTGAGGAGCCCGGCATCCTCCGCTTACATATGGAGAAAAGTCAAGCTGGTCTTGACCGGGACAGTGATTTCCTTTTGGGTCAATTAATTGCAGTGGCTAACACTTCTTTCCGGCAAGAGATCGGCGTGTTGCCGAGCGCTACGATGCGGGAATTGGAAAGCCGGGTACGCATTATTTTAAGTCTCTAAATATTAACGCTGGGTGAGGTTGGAGAGAAGCATGAATGAGCGCTACGAAACCCTGGAGCTGCGGCGGGATACAGACCTCTTATGGCTCGTCTTGAATCGCCCGGCGTCGCTGAACGCCATGAATAGTCTGCTGGTCCACGAGCTGCATACCGCTCTCGACGAACTGCACCAGGATCAGACTGTCCGGGTGGTCATCCTGCGTGGCGCGGGCCGCGGCTTTTGTGCTGGACTTGATCTTAAACAGTCAAGCGCCGCAACCGACACCTATTCCGTGGCCCAGGGGCTGCGGGACCAGCGCCGGATTGCCGAGTTGGCGATTAAGATTCACCGTGCCCCACAACCGTTTATTGCTGCTGTTCACGGCCCGGCCGCCGGGGGTGGTTTTGCCTTGGCTCTGGCGAGCGATATGCGCGTTGTTGGGGAATCTGCGCGTATGAACGCGGCATTTATCCGCATAGGGCTGTCTGCCTGTGATGTGGGCGTGAGTTATTTTCTACCCCGGCTGGTCGGCTCTTCGGTCGCTTCCGAGCTCTTACTGACCGGGGACTTTATTGATGCGCAACGGGCCTTGGCAACGGGGCTGGCCTCTCGCCTGGTGCCGGACGCCGAATTGGACCAGGCCGCCGAAGCGATGGCCCGCCGTGTTCTGCGCAACTCGCCCCTGGGGGTGCGGCTGACAAAAGAATGCCTGCGCTATTCGGTTGACGCGCCAACGCTGGAGGCGGCCATTGCGATGGAAGATCGGAACCAGATTCTGACCACACGGACCAACGATGTGCGCGAGGGCATTGCGGCCTTTCTGGAGAAACGCGAACCGCAGTACGAGGATGCCTGATGAACGCCGGCCGTCCGAAGATGTTGCCGCAGGTCTGGGTATCCGAAGAGTGCCGACTGGACGCCTAGATGGTGAGCAGCCGGGGGAGTTCAGCAATACTCGGCAGGATATAATCCGCCTGCGTCTGCCGCATGACCGCGTCGGTACTGGTCCCGGTGAGGACCCCGACGGTGGCAACACCGGCTGCTTTACCGGCCTGAATATCAATGGGAGAGTCGCCAATATACACCGCCTGGTGAGGGGCAAGCTGTAGATGTTCCAGACACTTCAGGACGGGTTCCGGATGGGGTTTCCGATGGGTGACGTCTTCCCGGCCGACGATACCGTTAAAGAGGTGACGGACACCCCAGGTATCAAGAAAGGGCAGGGCGCGACCGGATGAGGTGGCGATCCCGAGTTGAAAGCCGTGTTGATGAAGGCGATGCAAAAGTTCGAGACTCCCCGGAACCGCCTGCGTCTCTTCATGATAGCGCCGCAGCCATTCGTCCATACGGCTGTCGGTGATACGCTTGATACGATCCGCTGGGTTGGGATAGCCGGGGGGAAAGAGCTGGACGAGTGGATTCTCAACTCCGCGACGCATCAGCTCATACACCCGGTCGCGCGGAACTGGAGGAATACCGGCCAGGGCAAGGACCTCCAAGGCGATCTCATAGAAAAACTCGACCGACTGGGCGAGCGTTCCATCCACATCGAAGATAAGACCTGTCGCGTGTATACGGCTCATTCTCCGAGCTGATCCCACGCCTGTTGGATTTGCTGCTCAAGGGCCTGGAGCGAGCCGTTATTATGGATGACAACCTGGGCGTGTTTGCGACGCTCTGCGTTTGAAAGCTGATTTGCAATCCGGGCTTCAGCGTCCGCGGCGGACATGCCGCGTTGCTCGGCCACCCGGCGAATGGCCGCGTCTTTGTCGGTCTCTACCACCCAGACCGTGTCTGCCAGGGGCAGCCAGTTGGCCTCAATCAGGATCGCCGCCTCAACCACAATGGGCGCGGTAAAGCCTTCGGCTCGCTTGGCCTGGATACGCTGCCGGATTTCCTCGAACATAATCGGGTGGACGATGGCATTGAGCCGGGCGAGCACGTCAGGACTACTGAAGACAATAGCTCCCAGTTTTTTGCGGTCTATGGTTTGGTCTTCCGCGACGATTTCCTGTCCGAAGGCCTCGGTGACCTGTTTCCAGGCGGCCTTGCCCGGTAGATAGATTTCATGCCCGACGATGTCCGCGTCAATAATATGGGCACCAAGCGTGGCCAGGATATTGGAGACTGTACTTTTACCTGAGCCGATCCCGCCGGTAAGTCCAATGGTTTTCATGTGTCCTCTATATTTGTGGAGAATGGCCTTGCGGAGAATATCGCTGGGTTGGTTGTGTCAGAGATAGGGGACGGCTGCAAGGGCAAGCCGGCTTCTCTCTTGCTGACGGGCGTGGTATCACAGCGGGCAACGTTACTGTGCGGAGGACGCATGCCATACGCAGACATACGCGGAGTCAGACTCCATTATGAAGATATTGGGAATGGGCGGCCCTTCCTCTTACTGCCCGGAGCGCTGGGAACCGGACAATCGGATTTCGCTCCACAATTAGAGGCCCTCCCCCGGCGCGGTATCCGGGTGATTGCGCCCGACCCGCGCGGCTACGGCCAATCCCGTCCGCCCGCCCGCGAGTTTCCGCCCGATTTCTATCAGCAGGACGCCAAGGATTTCGTGGCCCTGATGGAGACGCTCGGCTGCTCGACCTACGCCGTTGGTGGATGGAGCGACGGCGCGATTACGAGTTTATTACTGACCTTGGCCTATCCGCAACGGGTGACCAAGATGGCGCTCTGGGGTGGCAATGCCTACGTTTCCCAGGAGGATATTGATGCCTACGAGAAAACGCGCCGCGTGGCAGATTGGTCTCCACGCACGGCAGCACCGATGCAGGCGATGTATGGAGATGAATTTCAAGATCTGTGGGCTCATTGGTGTGACGCCCAGCAGATGCTGTTGAAAGCGGGTGGCGATTTGTGCCGGGATCGCCTCGCGCAGATTACCTGCCCCACCTTTCTGATACATGGGGGCAAAGATCCCCTGGTACCGCCCTTTCATGCACATGTCTTACAGCAGGGGATCGCCGGGTCGCGCTTACACGTGTTTCCAGACGGAAGACATAATATTCATCTCTTCTACGCCGATGCGTTTAACGAATTATTAGTCGAGTTTCTGCTGTCTTAACGGGTACGATTCAGGGAGGATGCTATGGCCACCGTAGAATTTTTTTATGATTACTCCAGTCCATGGACCTATCTGGCGTTCACCAAGATCGATGGGCTGTGCCGCAAATACAATGCCGACCTTCAGTGGCGTCCGTTTCTGGTGGGCGGAGTGTTCAATACGGTCAATCCTTCGGTGTATGAGTTCCGGGAAAAGGGGGTGCCCGCCAAGCAACAGTATATGGCAAAGGATATGAGCGACTGGGCACGCTACTATGGCCTGAAAATTGTCATGCCCCCCTCTGTTTTTCCGGTGAATTCGGTCAAGGCACTGCGTGGCGCACTCGTCGCGCTCGAACATCCTGGAAAGTTTCTACCCTATAGCTATCGGGTGTTTGAGACCTACTGGGGCGAGGATCAGGACATCAGCCAGGATGAGGTGCTGCGGAAGATCGTCGCAGCAGTCGGCCTTGATGAAGAAGAGTACTTCGACAAGATCAAACGTCAGGACTATAAAGATCGGGTTCGGGCGAATACGGACGCGGTGATCGAACGCGGCGGATTCGGGACGCCGACGATCTATGTCAACGGCGACTCCATGTTTTTCGGGAATGACCGGCTGGTCTTGGTTGAAGAAGAATTAAAGCGGAGTGCATAGCCGAACTGTGCGGAAAGGATATGCGTAAAGAGGGCAGCCATCATGGCTGCCCTCTTTCGTTTTCTTTCACTACTGTGTTCCCGGACGTCAGCCGTCCCACCCCCACTTCTGCTTGTTCTCGGCAATCTCATCCGAGGTGGGGTGTTCTATTTTCTCATGACCGGCGACCTCAAAATCTGCTTCGTCATCAACCATTGCGTAGTTGAGCGGAGTGTCGGATTCAAACACGTCGGGTACAGCAACTTCCTCAAAAATAGCCTGCCAGGGGCATTCGGGCTCACACGCCCCACAGTCAATACATTCGTCCGGATGAATATAGAGTTGGTTCGGGTATTTTTCGGTATCATCGCCAGTATATTTATAAATGCAGTCAACCGGACAAACGGCCACACAGCCTGTGTCGACGCAGTCCCGGCATAGTCTCGTGATGATGTATGTCATCGTCTCCTCCTTGCATCATGTCCAAAGCGGGCGAGTAGCAGGTAAAGAACGGACCCGCACCGCGAGCCCCACACTGCTATCGCATCATTTCGGGCAGGTCAATTACAGACACAGGTGAGGCAGCACACCTGTATGGTGATCCGTGCGAGGAGGTATTGATCGGAGCCGTCATCTCACCCGGAACAATCGGTTCGTGATGAGAGCGAAGCGCGCTATCACGCGGAAGCGGAGTGGATGCGATGATAGTCTGTCACAAGACGGAGGGCTGCGGCAGCCCGCTCATGGGTGGCTACGGTCGCGATACCACGTTGATGAAACTGGGCTCGGGCGTGGAGCAGACTCGCTTCATGGGCAAAGGGCTGGAGCACAACAAAAAAGGGCTTTGCTGAATGCGCGGCAAAGCGACTCAGGGTGTCGAGCAGGGTCGTCAGAGTTTGGGGACGGGCTTCCCACTGCCCGGCCACCAAGCCGGCCCCCGTATCCATGACAATCGCATCAATATGCGGGTCACGGTCAAGGATGGAGAGTAGCCGTTCCAGGGTATCGGTCCTCTGACCCATCCCAATCGTATGACCGGAATCGAGTGGGTTGCGAAAGCTGCCGCCAATGACGTTAAAGAACGAAGACAGTTCTTCGTAAGAGGCATCGCTGAGTGGGGGAACGCGGAGACCGGCAGCGGCACAGGCATCGGTGAGACTGACCGAAGGACCTCCGGTCATGGCAATCAGCCCCACTCCGTCTCCGGTTGCTGGCTTGGTAAACCGCAACAGCTTGATGACATCAAGCAATTCATCAAAACTGCTCACGGATATGGCTCCGGCCTGACGGGCCATGGACGCCCATATGGTAGCGGGGACGGCGAGTGAGCCGGTGTGTGACGAGGTGGCCCGCTGGCCGGCCTCTGTCTGGCCACCCTTCCAAATAACAACTGGTTTGTGGGGCGTGATCTCACGGAGTAGGGTAAAGAAGCGGCGCCCTTCTCGTACTCCCTCAAGGTACATACCGATAATTTCCGTTTCGTCGTCGTGCGCGAGATAGTCGAGGTAGTCACTGGCATCAAGGACTGTCGCATTCCCAAAACTGACGGCCTTGCTCACACGCAGTCCATGACTGGCGGCCGCCATACTAAAGGTGATCGTGTGGGTACCACTCTGGCCGATAAACCCGATTGAGCCCGGTTCCCCAGCCGGCAGGTCGGGGTAATTGCGGAGGCCGATTTTTGGATGGTAGATGCCCATGCAGTTCGGACCGATCAGGGCGAGTCCGGCCTCTCGTGCGGTTTTGGTCACTATCTGTTCTAAGCGTTGGCCCTCTTCGTCGTGGACTTCGGAGAAGCCCGAGGTGAAGAGCATCACCCCAGCGACCTTTTTTGCGGCACACTCCGCGACAATATGCGGCGCGACCTGACGGGGAACCGCGGTGATGACATAGTCGATCTCGTCCGGAATCGACTCCAGGCTGGGGTAATTGGGAATCCCCAAATCCGTAATGCCCCGGATCTCCCGTTCGTCAATCTGGACGGAATAGACTTTCCCCTCGAAGGTCGCCTGGCTCCGTAGCCACAGGTAATTCATGGCGCGTTTATCGCCGACCACGGCAACCGCACGCGGATGAAACGTGCGCGCCAAGGCCGCCCGCGTCTCGTCCGACAGCGGGCGGGGCAGGGCGCGGGGACCCTCAGCGTGGAGGACGACGTGGGCATCAACGGCGAGACAGCCGTCCTCGTAAGCAAAAACAGGGTTGAGGTCGAGTTCCTGAATATCCGGCTGAGCCTCGGCTAAGGCCGACAGAGAGAGGAGGGTCTGCTCCAGAGCGGCCAGGTCAACTGCGGTTTGACCGCGATGACCGGTGAGCAACGGAAATCCGCTGATTTCACGGATCATGCGAGCGGCGTCCTGCGGGCGGAGCGGCGCCACCCGGAACGCCACATCTTTGAGCACCTCGACATGCACCCCACCCAGGCCAAACATGATGAGCGGGCCGAACTGTGGATCGGATGTCAGGCCGATAATGACCTCAACCCCAGGTTGGGCCATAGGTTGAACCGAGACGCCTTCGATGGCCGCGGCAGGCTGTGTCTTGCGGACAGAGGTCACGATGTCATTAAACGCACGGTGGACGGCGGCTTCGGTGGCGAGGTTGAGTTGCACGCCACCGATATCGCTTTTATGGGCGACGTCGGCTGAGCTGATCTTGAGCGCAACCGGGAACCCCATATCTCGGGCGAGTGTAATAGCCTCCTCGGCGGTTCGGGCCAGCTCCGTTCGTACGGTAGGGATGCCGGCCGATTGAACTAAGACCTTTGCCTCTCTTTCGGTCAGCGCCAAACGATGCTGCTCTTTTGCGTGTTGGACAATAGTGCGGGCAGTGGTATCGGCCATAGGTTCCCCCTCTGATGCCTGAGCGCTCTTCTTATCCGAGCAGGAGGGAGTGGGCAATCTGAATGGGAGGCTACCCACTGCTCAGGCAGAGCGGGGAGGGCGAAAATGCCGTCGAAGAAAAGACAGGCTCCGACCCTAGCCGGCTTTTTGTTCGATCTGCTTACGGAGGGCGGCTACCTCGTCCCGAATGGATTGGAGGGGTGCGGACAACATCCCTTCGAGCACGTCCTGGACGAACTTCTCAATATATTTCCCCTGCATATCCCCCTCGATATTGACCCGATCACCAGGATTGCGCTGATGCAGCGTGGTGACGGTGTGGGTGTGGGGGATAATGGCACAGGTAAATGCTGTGGGCTGACAATCAAAGACCGTCAGACTAATCCCATCAACTGCCACCGAGCCTTTCTCCACCAGGTAGCGACTAAGTTCGGCAGGAATTGCGAAGGTATAGAGAAACGAATCGCCTTCCGGCTGAATGGATGTGACGTGTCCAACTCCGTCAACATGACCCCAGACCAGATGGCCGGACAGACGGTCCTCAAGTCGGAGTGAGCGTTCCAGATTCACGCTATCGCCAACTTGGAGTTCTCCCAGGGTCGTGCGTCGCAGTGACTCCGCTGAAACGTCAAAGCTGAGTTGATCTGCCTCAATTGCGGTCACGGTTAAGCAGGCACCATTGGTGCAAATGCTCTCGCCCAGACTGATCTCTTGGGTGAGAAGATTGGTTTGCAGCCTGAGGCGAACACCTTCGGCAATGGTGTCGATCTTCGTGATGGTTCCGGTTGTTTCAATAATGCCGCTAAACATAATACCTCGGAGGGATTGGGAATGAAGGAGCGTTGTGTCTGGCTTCACCCCCGGTCTCAGCCCGCCGCCTGTACGCTCGGCTGCTCTTTGAGTCGGTTGATCCACGCCTCAAGCCTAGGATGCGGAATATCGACATTTAACCTGGGAAACAGGAGGGCCCACGACACGTACGGGATATCTGCCAGGGTCAATGTAGAGCCGACCAGAAAATCATTGTTGCCAAGCTCGTTTGTAAGGTGATCGAAGCACAGGTTCAGAGCCGCATTTGCTTGCGAGACGACTTCGTGGTCAGCGGTACCGCCCTGCAGGGGTTTGAGCAGGAGCTCTGCGGCAAGGGTTGCTACGGCGTGCTCATACGGGTTATCGGCATAATGCATGAGGACGCGGGCTCGGGCTCGCTGTCCGACATCGTCCGGAAGCAATGGCGGGGCAGGGTAGGTGTCGTTCAAGTATTCCATGATAATGGTGGACTCATAGACCGTTGTCCCATTGTCCTGGAGCGCGGGGACTTTCCCATAGGGGTTAACTGCCAGATATTCAGGCGTTTTCTGCTCTCCCTTGGTGATGTCAATCGGGATCTTTTCATACTCCAGCCCCTTTGACTCAAGGGTGATCCGCACCTTGCGCGCGCGGGGAGACAGGGGAAAATCGTAGAGCTTAATCATGGCTGGCCTCAAAAGAGTAAACGTGTCCAGCATCTCATGTCTAGTGGAGGACACGTTTACTCTTTTTGTCCGGTTGCTACCTGATCTTGGCGCTTGGCCGTTTTTCGACGGTTGATAATCTGCTGAGCCGTGTCTTTGAGACGGAGGTGCCAGCGCTTGGCCCACTCAAAATCTCGACTCAGAATCCCAAAGCCGACAAAAATTAACACAATACCCGGACCGGGAATGCCGGGCAGGCTGAGAAAGAGGCCCACAAGCAGGAGAACAATCCCACTAACGATCCGGCAAAGGCGCCAGAGCTGATCGCGTGCCGCACGGAGCATGTTTGGTCAGCCTAACAATCAAGAGGATCAAGACAGGCTAGCGATCATCGAGAATTTTACCACTGCGGGCCTTTTCTACCGTCTCATCAAACTGAGAGCCAAGATCAACGCCCATTTCTCTTGCTCGTTTCTTTGCCCACAGGCCCACGTTGCGGTTGTCGCGGTAGAATGCTTCGTCTCTGGGGGCCTTGGTGTCCAGATTCTTGAGTCGAGCCTCTTCACCCTGATGATAGGCAAAACCGGAGAGCAGTCGGGTGAGGCGGCGTTGCTTGCAGTATTGACACCGAGGAGATTTCTGGACGTCTCCTATCTTCATAAAAAGGAGACTTTGTTGCCTGTTGCACGCCCGGCAGTAGTATTCGTAGATCGGCATGATGTCTTTTCTCCCCCTATCACACCTCTGCTGGAGGTGCTATAGAAAAATTCTACTTCACCGTGCTTGGACGAGTGGATGGAACAATTGGAGGATGTGGTGGAATACGCTGGTGAGAGAAAACCTGAGCTAGGATCAGGAGCGTGCACTACCTCGAAGAAGAACGCCAGGGCGCAGGTTTCCCGTGGGCGAATCACGTTCTCATGGGAGCGATGCTGTGTTGTTTTGCCTATGAGCTCACACTCGGCCCGGCATTCCAACCTTTCCTGACGACCTATGGCTGGATTCCCGCACAATTTTCTCTGGCGCTAACGCAGGGCCAATTCCCCGTCTCTTCCTCGCTTTTTGCCTGTCTCTTCCTGCATGGGGGTGGGCTTCATCTGGTTGGCAATCTTCTCTGCCTGTTTTTTCTCGGGAACGCCGTAGAGGCGCGGTTAGGAGCATTCCGCTACCTGGCGTTATATTTGTGTGGCAACGTTATCGCCCTGTTAACCCAGGCGGCGATTACGCCGTTTTCCTCAACTCCAATGATAGGCGCGAGTGGGGCGATTGCAGCCGTCGCCGGTGTCTATTGTCTAGTTTTTTTCTCACCCCAGGAGCCCGCTACCACCGCACATCCCCCCCTCGGCCTCTTGAGGGAGCTTCTACGATCCTCTTCTTGGGTGGCTGGGTTTTCTTTCATGTGATCGGTGCTATCTCTGTATACGCTATTGGAGAGACCGCTTTCTTTTCATCGACCCCTATTGCCTGGGGAGCCCATATCGGTGGTTTTCTGGGCGGTCTCATCCTCGGTCCGCTCCTCTTGTCTTCTCCGGAAAGACGTCGTCGCAGACCCGCTGTCGACATCGTGCCATTCATGTTGAATCGACCCAATTCTCTGCTCCGCTAGCAGCGCGAGAGGGGACGAAATTCTCTTTTGACGATGAGTCGTGCCTTTCGCCTGGTCAGGCGAGAGGGATGGGTGCGTTTAGTTTAATTGAGCGGAAAGGGCGGCAAGGGTTCGGCGAGCAGTCAGTGAGCGGGGCTCGGCCGTAAGCGCTCGCCCAAATTCTCGGGCGGCCTGGAGGAGATCCCCCTTTGCGAGAGCAATCCGGCCCAGGTTCAGATATGGATAATGAGGCGTGTCATAATGGGTCGCCTCTATCGCGTGCTCTAACCATGGGACGGCGGCGTCCAGCTTACCCATCCTCATGAGATAAAGACCAATGTCGTTGTACGGATTGCCAAACTCGGGATTGAGGGCAATGGCGGTGCGGCATTCTTCAATTGCGTCTTCGTAACGACGGAGAAAACCATACGTCCAACCGAGAGAAGTATGCGCCTCTGCGGTCGGATGCAGTTGGATGGACTCCTGATAGAAGCGCATGGCTTCCCCTAGGTCGCCTTGTCTTTGGGCCTGATAGCCTCTGTATAAGAGAGCCGATGCCTTTTCCTCGCGGTCTTTTGTTATCTCCATCTGTTCTGCCCCTCTAGTGAGCCTTATCAGAAAGATGTGTCTGATTTTCTGGCTGTCAAGTCCGAGTCGGAGATTTTGAAGAAGGGGATGAGGTGGTGAAGTGGACGTAGAAGGAGAGGGTGGTGTAGTAGAGGGGGTAGTAGAGAGAGGCAACGACGAGCCAGGGATGGGCCTGAGGGAGCTGGGATAGCAGAAGGAGAAGGACGCCAACCCAAATGGCGCCAAGCACATTCGTTAGGAGACGCAGGCGAACGGTACGCGTCGGGTAAATATAGCGAATAGGGATAAAGACACCTATGGCAAGGAGGAGCACTAAGCTACCGTTCAGCCAAATGGGCGTCCCGCCTGCGTAGAGATAGAACGCCACAATATTCCAGTAGGAGGGAAAACCGGTAAAAAAGAAATCCTGTGTTTTGGCCTCGGCCTGACAAAAACCATACGCGCTGGAAAGGAGCAACGCTGCCACGAAGAGCAGCGTTCCAGAAGCCGGAAGTAACTGAAACTGGTAGAGAAAAACGGCGGGGATAATAACGTAGGTAAAATAGTCAACAATGTCATCCAACTTGGCGCCGTCAAACCAGGGTACAACCCGTTTCACCTGAACAGCTCTCGCCAGAACGCCATCGGTCGCATCAATGAGTACTGCGACTAACATCCAGACAAAGGCCTGCCGAGGTTTGCTCAGAAAAATAGCCTGGAGGGAGAGAAATCCAGCGATGACCCCGGAAGCCGTGTAGGCGTGGACTGCCCAGGCGGCAAAAAGACGTATACGACCTTTCACTTCATGTGACGCGCTGTTGGCTGAGGGTGGGCTCATACAGAATTTGGATAATCGTGCCATCCGGGTCGGCACAGTACAGGGAGCGGCTGCCATCCCGATGGGTCTGGACTGGTTTGACGATGGGGACATCGTGCGTCTCTAGTATCTTGGCGGCTCGGTCGACATCGTCGCTCCGCGGAACAATAAATCCGACGTGGTCGAGACGTTGCCCCGCTCGACCGCGTCGGGGTGTCGCCTTATGCAGGGCCAGATTGTCACAGCCCGAGGAGAGGTAGGCATTGTCTGGATCGGGCTGCCAGACGACCTGCATGCCGAACAGGGTCGTGTAAAACTCAACCGAAACGACAACATCCGCCACATTCAGGGCAATATGTCGCAGGCCGGAGTGGGAGATTTTTGCCTCAGAGGCCATAGATGTCTGTCCTACCGCAGGGGTGTGCGTATTGTGACAAATCTGGTTCGCGTTGAGTAGGGGAGCTACGACTTTTTGAGAAAAATATACAGTTCGCCGCGTTGGGCCATCAGGCCGGCCTCTGGTTGTGGTCCACTCCCCCAATAGATATCCGCACGTCCGGGACCGGTAATGGCGGCGCCGCGATCTTGCAGAGCCACAAAACGTGAAAAGGGTTGCCACGAAACCTGCCCGTTCTCCTCCAGGTGAGGCTTCGTGGCACGGATAAAGCCGAGCGCGCCCGGCGGATACCAGTTCGGGTCGACCGCAATCGAACGGCCCGGTGTCAGCGGGACGCCCAAGCTGCCTAGCGGCCCGGCAGAGACAACCCGAAAGAAAATATAACGACTATTATGGAACAATATCCGATCTTGTTCGGCTGGATACTGCCGCAGATAGTGGCGGATGCCCTGGGCCGACGCCTCTCCGGACTGGAGTTTTCCTTGACTGAGGAGCAGTTTGCCAATGCTCCGATACGGCCAGCCGTTTGAAGCCGCATAGCCGACCCGAAACCAGGCACCGTCCGGCAGCCGAATTCTCCCTGAGCCTTGAATATGGAGAAAAAAGCGCTCAACCGGGTCATTAAGCCAGACGATTTCTCTGTGCTGAGGCCCGAGAATACGCTGTCCATCAATCTGAGCCCGGGAGAAATAGGGGACGAGTCGCCCGTTTGCGACGCGACCGTACATGTCTTGCGGAAACCGCTGGGTCGTAAATCGGGAGGCGTCAACTTTTACTAAGTCAGTGGGAGGACGATACAAAGGGTAGCGATAACGCTCGGTTCGGATAAAACTACCCTGTAGTTCGGGTTCGTGGTAGGCAGTGAAAAGCACAGGGACGGTCGCACGATAGAGGTCGAATTCTCGCTGGACCTCCATGGCGAGGTCTTCATGCTGGTCAAGCAGTGCAAGAAATGCGCTGAGACTGCCCCGGACCCGGCCGACGCTGACCTGTTTCCGTCCAAAGGGAAATGCTTGGGAGTCCGGCTTCTGCTCCAGGGCTGCGAGGCTCTGTTGGAGCACGGCTTTGAGAGATCTGCGGTCAAGATCGTCCACTAGGGGGGGGATCTGATCGGCGGACAGCAGGGTGAGTGTCGGCCCAGCCCGGCTGTCTGTCACCGGCAGCAGGAGAACAAAAAAACACAGCAAGACAAGAGGGCTAACGGACGCTCGCATTATTCCTCGGCGCTTCTCTTACATCATATCACACCGGCGGGCTGCCGGCTGTCCTGGTGAGCCTTTTTACCGTGCCTCATGCTGATTGAGGCGCGCTCCGGATTCCCGCGTCGCGTAGACTTCTTGCGCCGCGCTGACGCCAGCCCCGGCTGCACAGGCATGACCATTTTGCTGTAATACGGCCTCCAGTGCGCTTAAAACAAGCAGAACATTACTACGGGTGCTGGATTCTCCCATCAGACCAATACGCCAGACTTTTCCGGCGAACACTCCCAAGCCGGAACCAATCTCGATATTGTACTCAGCGAGGAGGTGCTTGCGAACGGTTGCGTCGTCAATGCCATCGGGGATGGCGACGCTGTTGAGCATCCAGAGGCGGGCGCCTTCCTGAGCGACAAGCCGCATCCCCAGTGCGTTGAGGCCGGCAGCGAGGGCTAGATGATTATTCTCGTGGCGACGAAATCGTGCGGCTAAGCCTTCTTCGGAAATCAGCTGTAAGGCCTCCCACAGGGCGTAGTTCATCGAGATAGGGGCGGTGTGGTGGTACACGCGCTCCTCACCCCAATATTGCTCAAGCAGGCTCAGGTCCAGATACCAGCTCTGAACCTTGTGCTTGCGGTTCCGTATGACCTCTTGGGCGGCCGGACTAAAGGTGACGGGCGAGAGGCCGGGCGGACAGCTCAGGCACTTCTGGGTCCCGCTATAACAGACATCAATCTGCCATTCGTCTATTTTGAGGGGGCAGCCGCCGAGCGACGTGACCGCATCAACCAGAAACAGCGCCCCTGCTTCGTGGACGAGCGGAGCAATGTCTGCCAAAGGCTGCCAGGCTCCGGTTGACGTTTCGGCATTGACGAGCGCCACCAACTTTGGTCGAGTGCAGCGCTTGAGGGCCGCACGGACATCGTCCGGGTTAAAGACGGATCCCCAGGGGGCTTCCATGATAACGGGTGTTCCGCCGCAGCGTTTCACGACATCGACCATGCGGGTGCCGAATACGCCGTTGACGCCGATGACGACCTCGTCTCCAGGCTCGACCATATTCACAAAGCAGGTTTCCATGCCAGCGCTGCCGGTCCCCGAAATCGGGAGGGTGAGGGGGTTTGATGTTTGAAAGACAAACCGGAGGAGTGCCTTGGTCTCTTCCATCAGCTGAATAAACTCAGGATCAAGATGACCAACAAGCGGGGTGGACAGGGCACGCAGCACCCGAGGATGGACGTTGCTCGGACCGGGACCTAACAAGGTTCTGGGAGGCGGGGATAACTCACCACAGGCTTCCATACACTTCCTCTCTTGGCTGTTCTTGCTGATGATAAAAAAATTTCGGCTACGGTACCACGCTCAGACAGGTGGGAAAAGTCAGGCCGGCCTTGTCCCCTTCACGCGGGCGCCTATCCAGAAAATATTCGCTCGTGGGCAGACAGCAGGAAAGTTTTTTGTTACAACGCTGCAATACACCACTCTTTACAGGTGTCGGCAGGTAGGGGAAGGGAAGAGGGGGCGTAATGACCGTGACGATTCGCCACATGTTAGAGGAAGATATTCCTCGCGTTGGGGCAGTCATGGTTGCCGCCTTCAATGACCTCTTTCGCCGCCATGGCTATCCTGAGCCATTTCCGTCGCTGGCTGCCGGAACATCCATCGCACAAGGGTATGCACGGCTTGAGCCAAACGAGTGTTTCACCGCGCTCCAGGATGGACAGATCGTTGGGTCCGGTTTCATCCATCTTCGGGGCGATACGGCCGGGATTGGCCCTATTACTATTGATCCGAGCGCCCAAGCCCAAGGTGCCGGACGCGCACTGATGCGGGCCGTGATTGAGGCGGGGGGAGTGTGTCCTTCGCTCCGGCTGGTGCAAGACGCCTTTAACGTGGTGTCCTTTCCATTGTATAGCACGCTTGGTTTTGAGGCGCGCGGCACTATTGCTTCATTGGTTGGGCAGCGCATTCAGGCAGACGTTCCGGGGGATGTTGAAATCCGGGAGTGGGTGACGGAGGATATCGAACACTTGGCTGCATTGGATACGTGCTTAACCGGTATCGCGCGTAAACAGGATATGCGGTTTTTCCACGCCCAGCCGCCGCATATTGCCGCCCTCGTTCAGGGGCAACTCGTGGGTTACCTGTGTTTTCTTCGCACAGAGGCAGGGACGTTTTTTGGTCCCGCTGCAGCAACGCAACCGTCGGTCTTACGCGCACTGATTCTGTCCGCGGCGGAGCGCGAACAGGGAAAGGCCCTGCGTATGCGTTTTCCTACGCGGCACGCAACATTATTACGAGAGTTGCTCGCCGTGGGCTTTCGGGTGGAAACCCTCCAGACCTATATGGTTCGCGGGGCGTGGCAGACCCCGGACGGGACGGAGTTGCTCGCCCTCTTTCCAGAGGCGTTATAGGAAGAACAGGAAAGTAGTCATGCCGACCCTCAATGGCACCGATCTTGGGCTTTTCCCCACAATGGGCGTTGGCTCCTATGCCTCACCATCGTGGTTGATTGCCACCAGAAGGGCCCTCCGAGCCGGGACTGCCGGTCCGGCAGATGTCGAAGAAGCCATTCAAGATGCAGTAAAAATGGCCGTCTGGGACCAAGAAGAAGCCGGCCTAGACATTCTGACCGATGGTGAGATTCGTCGTCAGCGCTTTCTGTGGAACGTGGTCGAAAAATTATCCGGCCTCAATATGGTCCGTGCGCAACGCAAGCTCGGTATCATGAGCTATGATAGTGCGCCGCGTTTTGAGACAACCGAACGGGTCAGCGCCCCTGACGGCTTCGGGTTGGTTGACGAATTTACCTTTGTCCGAGCCCAAACCGATAGACCGCTCAAAGTCTGCTGTCCCGGTCCGCTCACGATTGCCATGCCCATCCGGCTTAAGGCTGGTTATCCACAGGACGACTATCTGCCGCTCCTGTACGACTTGGCAGAGTTGGTGAATAGGGAACTCCGTGGTGTTGTTGCGGCTGGTGCGACCTTTATTCAACTTGACGAACCATCCGCCGTGGGCCGGGAGCCAGCCTTGTCCATGGAAGAAACAGTGAAGCTGTTCAATACCACCCTGGAGGGTGTGGAGGCCAAAATCGCCCTGCACATTTGCTTTGGTAATAATCAGGGTCGGCCGGCCATGAAGCGGACGTATAAACCGCTGTTCCCCGGTATTCTTGACGTCAAGGTTGATCAATTCGCCTTGGAATTTGCGAATCGAGAAATGGCCGAGCTGGCACTCTGGAGCCAGTACGGTGATGAGCGTGAGTTTGCGGCTGGGGTCATTGATGTGAAATCTATGTACCTGGAGACGGCGGAAGATGTGGCCGAACGTATCCGTCTGACGCTTGAACATGTGAATCCGGAAAAGCTCTACCTGACCTGCGATTGTGGTTTTTCTGCGTCGTCCCGGAATTTAGCCCGAGCCAAGCTGAGAGCCCTGGTGGCAGGAGCCCAGCTTGTCCGACGAGAGGTCAATGGAGCGTAAATCATCCAAACGATTTGTCCCCTCCTTCCCGGCTTCGCCCGCTTGGGATGAGGAGTGGCCTGGCGAAAGTCCTGGGGATGCCCCGCCGGAAGAGTCCCCTCTGCCGGTGCCAAGCCCGCAGGTGACAATGGGGACGTGCGAGGTCTGGTGCATCAGCCCCGAGGGCTATGAGTGCCGTCTGGAGATGCCGGTTGATGGTGCCGGCGGTATGGCCGCCGTGATCGTCGAGCTCGAAGCCATGGGTTTTACCCCTCGCCAGCCAAAAATGAAGCCCGCTCAACGGCCCCAGCACCAGCAGCCACGTCCCCAGTCCCAGCAGCCTATTCCTCCTCCACCCCAGACCGAACCCAGCCCGCCGTGGTGTGACGATCATGGCTGTTCATTCAAACTCTTTCGCAAAAACGGTCGGCGGTGGTGGGCGCATTATGACGAAGCTGGCGGCCGCTGGTGCAACTCTCCGATTCCCGTGCGGGGTGGCGAGTAGACCTACCCGTCCGATTGCCGAGCGTCCCGCAGGTTCGACAGTGCGGATTCCATTCTCTCTAAACGCTGAAGAATTTCCTGTTGCGGATCGGCACGCAGATAGCCCTGCTCGACCAACTGGATAAAATTGCGGGCAACCTCATCGGCGGAGAGCGGTCCTTCAGGTTGGTACCACTGATACAGCCAGTTGCACATGCCGAGAATAGCAAACGACACCAGCTTGGCCGGAAGCGGGGCGAGGCGGCCAGCCTTGACACCCGCAGCAATCACATCCTCAATAAGCCCGTCGTATACCCGTCGTTCGGCGCGTGCCCGTTTGGCAATCTCCTGGGGCAGATGACTCTCTTCACTAAAAAAAACCGTCAAAAAGTTGCGGTGGTCAGCCATGAGGCGGACCTGATGCCGGATAATCTGCCGTAGTTTCTCCTCGGGCGCGATGGGCTGAGAACAAATCTGCCGCAGGTCGCGCTGAAAAATAGCAATAGAACGCTCAAACACCCGAATCAGCAACTCTTCTTTACTCGGACAGTAACGATACAGGGTGACGCGGGAGATCCCCAAGCGCTCGGCAATGGTTTCGAGCGTCGTTGCCCGGTAGCCCTGTTCGCCGAAACAGTCTGCCGCGGCTTGGAGAATTGCCTCTTCGCGCAGAGCCTGCTTAAAAGAGTGAGTATCCCCAGCTTTTTTGTCCGACGGGAGGGGACGTTTGCTCTTTCTCCCCCGGCCGCGTCCGTTCTTTGTCGCCATGCCCTGCGCTTACTGGATTCTCCCCGTCCATGCAAGCGACCTTCTCTCTGGGGAGGTGGATAGGGTCTGCTTCCAATTATTCCACTCAACTCTTGCACCTCCCGGTCAGGCCGAGGTAAGGAAGAAGAATCACGGCAGAAGACCGCTAAGGAGGGACCAATGGCAAACACTCACGTTTCAAAAGAAGCGATGCTCGAACGCGTTGCCCGTTTCAAAGAGCTTCAGTCCAGCCCGCAGGCATTTCTTGATAGTGAGATCCCGGGCCATGAACGGGACATCTATAATGTGATTGGCCGAGGTGTGACCGAGGATACGAACCTCAACCCTGCGATTACCGCGGTTCAGGACTTTAACGTCACCTATGTGGGTGCGAGTCCGGGCAAAGGCGCGGCGCTGCACAGTCACAGTACGGTTGAAGTGTTCATCCCGCTGTCGGGGAAATGGTCCATCTATTGGGGAGATGAGGGTGAACAGGAAGTGATCCTGGATGCCTGGGATACGGTCTCAGTCCCGCCCGGCGTGATGCGCGGATTCAAAAATGTCGGCGATTCAGACGCGCATCTGATGGCCATTCTAGGCGGAACCGATGCCGGTCATGTGGCCTGGGCTCCGAAAGTGCTTGAGCAGGCCAAGCAGACGAATCTCAGGCTCGATGAGCAGGGAAATTTGCGGCCAAACGACTAGCTTGCCCCCTCGGACTTCCTGAAGTACGCCTGCGCTGTGGCAAGGCTGAGACGCTGATGATAGGCGAGTTCGTCCTCAGGATAGCGATGCTCACGGCCGTAGACGCAGATGTACCGGGCGTGACAGCGCTCAGCGCAATCGGTCGGGACGTGCAGACGATACTGCGTACAGGCAAGCAGGTCCCAGCCTTGTGCGGCGCTGACGGCCTGGGTCGGACAGGCGGCTATACAGGGCCGCTCCACGCAGGTGGAACACGGATCAAAGTCTTGGGCCGGGGCCGAGGGCGCTGATAAGTCGTAATCAATCAAGACCGCGGCGCGCCAGGCTATCCAGGGCCCATACCGGGGATGGATTTGGACGCCAAGGATACTGGGCACTGACAGCCGCGCAGCCTGCGCCAGATGCATGAAGGATACGGTCAGGCCGCTGAAAAACTGAAACGGATAGATAAGGCGATACTGAGCGCGGGCCGTGTCTAAAAGCGGCGTAAGCCGCGCCCTTATCACTTCGACGGTGTAGTCGTCCAGCGGATGTTCATGCTGCTGGAGATAGTCTGGCCGTACCTCGGTATACTCCCGGAAGTGGTTCCAAAATTCTCCACCGCCATTCCCAATAACAACGACAGTCTCGGTCTCAGGAAACTGCTGCTTGATATGATACCGCGGCGGAACCAGGGCCTCATAGTCAGACCTCGGCGTTGTCCCGATGAGGTTGAGCCCGACGGGGGCGAGAGCTGCTGCGATATCCTGGAGAAGTCCCATAGGTGTCTGCCTTTTTAATAGCGGACGGCAACCAGGAATAAGCCCTGCGGCGGTGCGTTCAGTCCGGCCCGAGAGCGGTCGTGCGCCGCAAAGACCGCGGCAAATTCGTCTGTGCTCAAAGCGCCTCGACCGACATCTACTAGGGTGCCCACAATATTTCTGACCATATGGCGCAGAAATGACCGGGCTTCGACAGTATACATGAGAAAATCGTGCTCGCGACAGACGGCACTGTGCATCACTGTGCGCCACGGTGTGCGTTCTACGGAGTCCGCTCCCTGAAAAGACGCAAAATTATGATGTCCGATGAGCAGGGTCGCGGCGGCATTCATTGCCTCCTGGTCCAAAGGATAGGGGATATACCACGAGTAGCGGGCCTGAATGGCCGAGGGGTAGGGCCGGTTCCATATACGGTACTGATAGGTCCTGCTGCGCGCATCATAGCGCGGATGAAAGGTGTCCGACACCTCGCTGATTGCGTGGATGGCAATATCCGAAGGCAGAACCGAGTTGAGGTTGTGCTGAAACTGGACAAGGTCGAGAGAAGGGGTAGACTGAAAAGTGGCCACTTGGCCCAGCGCATGAACCCCTGCATCTGTTCGCCCAGCCACCCGCACGCGAATGGGCCTATTCAGAATTCGGGATAAGACGGCTTCGAGCGTCCCCTGAACAGTGGCACCCGTGGGCTGAATCTGCCAGCCATGATAGTTGGTCCCGTCGTATTCGAGCAGGAGTTTGTAGTGCACGGGGTATGGTGTACGGAAAGCGGTCTAGCCCGGCCGGTCCGGGCTCCTGTAAAAAGGCCCGCAATAACTGCGGGCCTGTGAGTCGTCCTCCGTTAGTCCACCAAGAGCTACTGTCCCAGCTTATAGACCTCCGCCACATTTGCCCCGATGACCTGCTGCCGGGCCGTTTCGGAGAGTGGTGTGACCAGTCGTTTCAGGGCCGGCATATACTGGTCGCTGTGGTCCGGATGCGGGAAGTCCGAGGCCCAGAAGAATTTGTCGGCCCCGACGAATTCAATGATGTTCTGCAGAGCTTTTTCGTCCGGGTCGGCTGAAATCCAGCACTGGCGCTGAAAATAAAAGCTGGGCCGCTCCTTGAGTTGGGTCGAATGGGCTAGCGGACCCTCAAACACGGCATCCATCCGGTCGAGTAAATAGCCAATCCAGCCGGCCTGGGATTCGAGCACGACAGCCTTCACCTTTGGGAAGCGCTCGAACACCCCATGGTGAAAGAGCGAGACAAACGCCTGCTGCATATTCTGAGCGACCAGCACATCAAAATACCAGTTAAAGTCAATCGGCTCCGTTGGCACGAGTTCTTCAAACCGCCCGTGGGGCATGAACTGGATGGGTTCAAAGGTGGGGTGTAGGGCAATGGGCACGTCCAACTCCTGCGCCTTTGCCCAGACCGGATCGTAGTCTGGATGCCCATGCGATTTCTTCGTCCAGGTAAACGGCGCGAAAAAAGCTCCTTTGCAACCCGCCTTGACCGCACGCTCCAGTTCTGTCGCCGCTTCGTTGGCGTCCGTGCCAGACAGATGGGCAATGGGAATAAGGCGGCCGCCCGACTCGGAGCAGAAGTCTACAATCCAGCGGTTATAGGCTCGGCAATAGGCGGCTGATATTTCCGGGTCCTGGATCTCACTCTCCCACAACAGGCCGATGGTGGGGTAGAGAATCGATTTTGCCAGTCCTTCACCATCAATCCGCTCTATGCGCTCCTTGGCGTCCATTGAGCCAAACGGCGCACCATCAATATAGCGGCGGTCCGGACCGGGTACGATATCCGGCTGGCCCATGGCGCCCAGAATGCCGGGAAAACCGCGCTCGCATAGTCGGGACGGTTTGCCATCAAACTCAAAATACTCCCAGCCCTCATCGTCTGTTTTAATCCGAATGGCCCGCTCGCGGTATTGCGGATCAAGATATTGTTCCCACAAATCGGACGGCTCCAAAATATGGCCGTCACAATCGATGGACCCCTCAAGACTGACTTCACCGTTCCCCGCTGACATATAAACCTCCTTTAGTGTTGTATGGAATTGTATCTTTCCCTTACCGAGAATCCAGAAAAAATACTAGTCTGCAAGTCTGAGGACTGCTGTACTGGGGCAAGAGAATCCGCCTAGATCCCCGGAGTACCCTAGTCCTCCACCCGGAGAACTGGTAAAGGAAGCAGCAGGCTGTATTGGAAGACAAGGAGTTTCGCGCATGCTTGGGACAGTATTAGGCGTAGTCGTTGGGGCGGCCGTATTGGTCGGATCCTGGCAGGCCGCGGGTTTTTCTGATGAGGGGTTTGTGTCGACTGGGGCCGTGACGCTGGGCGTCTTAGGTGCACTCAGCGTGGCCGTGTTTGTCTCATTCCTGGCCAACGCGGGTCATCAGGAACCGGAGTAAGGGCTGGAGCGACCCCTCCCCATAACCTTTTGTTTTGTGTCAGCGTGGGCCGTTCAAGAGTGACCAGCCCCGCCAGGCGAGATCCGCTGGTGCGATCCCCGGCATGCTGCACTCCCGCGGGATTGACAGGCGAACAGGGCGGCGGGTAAGTACTTCACGTACTTCACGCGAAAGTGGCGGAATTGGCAGACGCGCAGGATTCAGGATCCTGTGGGGTAAAACCCGTGGGGGTTCAAGTCCCCCCTTTCGCATAAGTCAGGGGGCTTTTCTCAAAAAGAGGGAAGCCCCTTTTTACTGGGATGCTGAGACAACAGATCGCGCCTTTCATCGTGTGAGTCTGCTTTCCCAAGGAGCGAGCTAATGCCAAACGAACTGGCCAGCCAATACGACCCAACCGCACTGGAAAAGACGATTGTCCAACGCTGGGCAGAGACCAAACCTTTTGCCGCGACACCAGATGACAACGAGCAACGCTATGTGATCATGATGCCGCTGCCGAATGTCACCGGCGCTCTGCACATGGGGCACGCCATGGACAACGTCATGCAGGACATGCTGACGCGCTGGCATCGCATGATGGGAGAGAACGCGCTATGGATGGCCGGAACGGACCACGCCGGTATCGCCACGCAAGCCGTTGTGGAAAAGCGCCTGTTCGAACTGGAAGGTAAAACGCGGCATGATATTGGCCGCGAGGCACTGGTCGAACGCATCTGGGACTGGAAAGAGCAATACCAGGCCCGCATTGTCAGTCAACAGCAAGCCATGGGCTGTTCGTGTGACTGGGACCGCCAGCGCTTTACCATGGACGCGGTTTGTGCCCGGGCCGTCCAGTGGACCTTTTTTCACCTGTTCCGGGACAGTCTGATTTTTCGTGGGACGCGCCTGGTCAACTGGGACTGCCACTTGCAGACTGCGGTCGCGGATGACGAGATTGTGTACGAAAGCGTCCAGGGGCATTTCTGGCATTTGCGCTATCCGGTCATTCACCCTCAGCCCGGCGAACCGGAATACGTAGTGGTGGCTACAACGCGGCCTGAAACTATGCTGGGTGATACGGCGGTAGCCTGCCATCCCGACCCACGCGGAGCCCTGGAAGAACTGATTCGCAAAACACAGGAGCGCCTGACCCGAGCCGGCCAAAAAGAGCGGGTCGAGTTGGAAGCGGAAGTGGCGCGGCTTGAAAAACGACGCGATACACATCTACGGCAGCTTGAACAGCTCGCGGCCATGGCCAGAGCCGGCCGTCTGGTGCGCCTCCCGCTGCTGGACCGCCCGATTCCACTCATCTGCGACGAATGGGCAAAACCCGAACTCGGCAGCGGTTGTGTAAAAATCACCCCAGGCCACGATCCCAATGACTACGATGTCTGGGGCCGTCATAGCGAGGAGATCGGCATTATTAACATTCTGAGTGCCGATGGTTCTTTGAACGACCAGGCCGGATCATATCAAGGACTCGATCGCTTTACGGCCCGAGACAAGGTTATCCAGGATTTGGACGCTCTCGGCCTGCTTGAGGCGATTGAGGATCGGGAGATCGAAATCGGCCACTCGGATCGCTCCAAGACGCCGGTTGAGCCCTATCTGTCGGAGCAGTGGTTCGTGCGCATGGGTGATGTGGACGGGGGTGTCGTATGCGGCCGGGGGACGGCCAATGAATTTGTCGCACCCGGACTCGCCCAGGCCGCCCTCGATGCTGCCGAAGGCAAGTGGCGCTCGCCCACGGGCAAGAACGTTTCATTTCATCCGGACATTCGCTACCGGAACACCTATATCAACTGGCTCGCCGAGAAGCGGGACTGGTGCATCAGCCGCCAGCTCTGGTGGGGGCATCAGATTCCGATCTGGTCGGGTAGCTTTCAAGGCCAGGCATTACTGGAACAGCTTACCTGGCTTACACCCTATCTAACACAGGAAGATGTAGTCGCCCGTTTGCAAACGGGCGACACCAACGAACTCATTGGTCCCGATACGCCCGATCACCTGGCTCGATCCGTTGCCGACGACACGTTAGCGCAAATCCAGGGAAAAATTCTGGTGTGTTTGCGTGAGCCGTCCAGCCAAGCGGACGTGGTGAGCGACCTGGAAGCGGCTGGCTTTGTTCGTGATCCCGACGTGCTGGATACTTGGTTCTCGAGCGGGTTGTGGCCGCACAGCACCCTGGGCTGGCCCGACCCCAACACTGCGGCTATTGAAGCCGGTCAGTCGCCCCTGGGGACACACGACGGTTCCCCCGACTGCCTCTCGTATTATTATCCCGGTTCCTGTCTGGTGACCGGGCGCGACATCATTACCTTATGGGTCGCCCGCATGGTCCTGATGGGACTGTATAACCTGGGTGACGTGCCGTTCACCGACGTCTTTATCCATGCCACGATTTTGGATGGCAAGGGCGAGCGGATGAGCAAGTCGAAAGGCAATGGCATCGACCCGGTGGATATTATCGAACGCTACGGCTGCGATGCCATGCGCTACGTCCTGTGTGAGATGCAAACCGGCTCCCAGGACATTCGCCTCCCCGTTCAAGCCATATCGCCATTTACCAATGAGCCCGTAGACCTGGCAAAAGCCAAGCACGGCAGCAGCATTTTTACCTATGTGTGTCCCAAAACTGGAAAAGAATTTGATGTGCTCGGCACTATGCCGGACATCCCCTCGGCCAAGCTGATTAGCGACCGCTTTGAGGTCGGTCGCCACTTCTGCAACAAGCTGTGGAACGCGACGCGGTTTGCCTTGTTGAACCTTGAGCTGGCCCCCTTCGTGGAGTTGAATCCGGCTACACTGCCGTTCGAGGAGCGCTGGATATTATCCCGTCTGACGCGGGCAATCGCCGAAGTACAGCAGCAGCTTGAGACCTATAATCCGGCGGCCGCCCTGTCCGTGGCGCGGGATTTTTTCTGGTCGGAGCTGTGCGATTGGTATCTGGAAATGATCAAGCCGCGTCTACGCACGGACGGCGCGGACAGCGCCCGACAAGTCCTGGCCTTTTGCGTAGATCAGACTCTGCGGTTGTTTCACCCGTTTATTCCTTTTGTGACCGACTTCTTGTGGCAACAACTGAATGAACATGCCGCCCGGCGCGGAATCGAGAGCCCGCTTCAGACGCCGGCCTCGATATCCCACGCGCCCTGGCCGCAACCGAATACGAGTTGGCAGGATGAGCAACTCGAACAGCAGGTAGACTTTTTACAGAACATTATTCGGGCCATCCGCGATATCCGCAGCCAGTATACGGTGCCGCCGAAACAGCGGGTGCAGGTGCGCATCAAAACCGTGGACCAAGCGCCGGATATCCTGAACAAGGGTCTGATCCATATTCAAGGCCTGGCTGGGGTCGAGTCTGTTGAGATGGCCGCCGACGCCGAACGGACGCGCGATTCCGCCACCGCGGTTGTGGGCGAGCTTGAGGTGTACGTGCTCGGGGTCATTGATACCGAGAAAGAACGGGCGCGTTTGAACGGACAGATCAAAAAGCTGAGTGGTACGCTTGAGGGCGTACGGAAAAAACTCGGTAACGAGAAATTCCTCTCACGGGCAAACCCCGAGGTGGTCGCAAAAGAGCGCTCCAAGCTGGCCGACATGGAGTCGCAGTTAGGGACGCTCAACGAGAATCTCGCCGCGTTGGGGTAAACGCTTGATGCTCCCTTACGTCAGGCTGCGATAGATACATCGCTTGATCATTTCTCCTTACTTATGTATATTTTTTGTAAGGAGAGATGATATGGTTGTAAAGATCACATCAAAGCGCCAGGTGACTTTCCCGGCGAGGGTGCTGGACGCGCTCGGCGTGGGCCCAGGCGACCAACTCGAACTGGAAGAAGGCCCTGACGGCTTCATTCTGCGGCCGCGGCGGATAGATTTGTCTCGGCTCGGGGGGCTTCGCGACAAGATTCCACCCGGACATCCACCGTTCGACATCCGCAAGTTCCGAGACCAACGGGAACAAGGACATGGACCTGCGCTACGGGATTGACACCTCGGTGCTCGTAAGGCTGATCACCGGTGAGCCTCCCGACGCATTTGAGCACTGTGTGGAACGGTTGAATGCACTCGTTGTCAGCGGCGCAGAGATATTCGCATCGAATCAAGTTATCGGAGAAGCCTACGTTGCGGTCCAGCACCACTACGACGTATCTGAGACCGAGGCCCGTTCGGAGTTGTCAAGAGCACTGACCAGCGGCTTGGTCGCCCCTCTCAACGGGCGAGCCGTTATTGAGGCCCTGGAAGCGTCTGGTGGCCCCGGTCTGTTCGATCGCCTCATTGCTGACGATTACTCCCGCGCTGACCTGCGAGTGCTGACGCTGGACCGCAGGATGGCCACCCTGCCGAATATCAGACAACTCTGAAGCTAGGCGGTCTGGATGCTGACACACCTCAACCGAGAGCGCGTCAGAGGACACCTGAAAATTTCTCTTCCAACCTTGCCGTCTCACTCGTTCGTTACGAAGGAGGTCATGTGGCATATTTCTTAGATCTGTTTACACCTGAGACGTGGTTCGCCTTCCGAGAGAATGGCGCAGATGTCACTGGCTTCCGGGAACGACATAGACGCTTGGCGGGTGAGCGAGTTAGCCCCGGGGACATCTTCCTCTGTTACTTGACTCGCTTGTCACGGTGGTGTGGAGCGCTTCAGGTTCAATCTGAGACCTACCACGATGATAGCCCAATTTTTGATGACCCAGATCCTTTCACGATTCGCTTTAGGGTTGAGCCAATTGTCGTTCTGGAGCCCGATTTGGCGATACCTATCTATGAGGACAAGGTCTGGAAGATGTTATCCATCACGAATCAGTACGAAAGGGGACATAGTTCCTGGACCGGATTCTTCCGCGGCTCTCTTAATAAATTTGAAGACGAGGATGGGAGTTATTTAGTGGGGTTGCTAAAGGAGCAGAAAGATACACCGAGGAGTTATCCACTCACCGAATACGAACAGTGCTCGTTCCTCTCATATGACTCGATTAATTCTTTGGGAGAGACGCGGCATCTTTCCCATATGAACGATACGATTATCGCGGAGTACGAGGAGTCTGCAGAGGTTTAGGCGACGAGCATTACTATAAAGATTCCCTGACGTCTGTTGCCCACCCGGCACGAGGGCTCGGCACACTCTCACCTTGTTTCAGCCTCTCCGGCTATATACATTCCTAGTCCATGTATCCGTTTGACCATCCGGCTGTGGACCGGCTGATTCGCCTCGCGCTGGAAGAGGACGTGGGTCGGGGCGATGCGACCACACGAGCGACGATTCCCATCAACCAGGCGGCGCATGGAAAAATTACGGCCAAGGCCGATGTTGTGCTGGCAGGACTACCACTCATTGCAATGGTTCTGGCGCAGACGGATAAAACGGCTGAGGTGCGGTTACTCGTGCAAGAGGGGAGACAGGTTCCGGTCGGAACGGTTGTTGCCGAGGGTGCGAGGACAGGCCGCCGGGCTGCTTACTGCGGAGCGGACTTTGCTCAATTTTCTGCAACACCTCTCCGGGGTGGCGACCCTGACTCGAAAATTTGTTGAGGCTGTGGCCGGGACCCACTGCACCATTATTGATACTCGAAAAACCCTACCCGGCCTGCGCCTGCTGGATAAATATGCGGTTGTCCAGGGTGGGGGAAGAAATCATCGGCTCGGGCTGGACGACGGAGTGTTGATTAAAGATAACCACATTGCCGTCTGTGGTGGGGTGGGTGCTGCGGTCCGCCAGGCGCGGAGTCAGGCGTCAACCTGGCTGCGTATCGAAGTGGAATGCACAACTCTGGCTGAGGTCGAGGAAGCGCTCGACGCCCAGGCCGACATCATCCTGCTGGATAATATGACCACCGCCCAGATGACCGAGGCCGTGCACCTGATACGCGGACGGGCCCTGGTTGAAGCCTCGGGCAACATATTGCTGGCGCGCGTGCGGGAAGTGGCGGAAACAGGGGTGGATTTTATCTCGGTCGGTGCCCTGACCCATTCAACTCCAGCCGCAGACCTAAGCATGGCTGTGACCTGTGAATCGGGGTCGTAGGGTCTGGAACGCTCTCATGGACGACCTGCCTGACCACAGCTTTGAGATAGCCCTTATGTCTCAGTTGTCCCAACCGGTGCCGCGGCTGCTCGGTCGCCCGCTGCATTTTTTTGATACTATCGATTCCACCAATACGTCGGCTGCCAGACTAGCCCGAGAGGATGCAGCCGAGGGAACGGTTGTGATTGCTGATGCGCAGACTGGCGGTAAGGGCCGCTTGGGGCGGAGTTGGGTTTCGCCGCCCGGAGTAAACCTCTATCTGTCGGTCATTCTCCGCCCCCGGAAACCTACCTCAGCCGCACCACAATTAAGTCTGCTGGCCTCCGTGGCAGTGGCCGAAGCCATCGTCCAACAGACGCAGTTGGTGCCCTCCATAAAATGGCCTAACGATGTCCTGGTCTCGGGGAAAAAAGTGTGCGGTATCCTGACTGAGATGCAGGCAAACGGCTCGCAGCTCAGGTCCGTCATTGTCGGTATCGGAATCAATATTAATGCCCCGCTCTCGTCATTTCCTGAAGAGTTACAGGATAAGGCCTCTTCGCTCTCCCTGATGCGTGGGGAGCCGGTTGACCGGGTGGCGTTTACTGTCAGTTTGCTGACCCATCTTGAGAAATTATACGTTCTGTGGCTAGAAAAAGGATTCCCGGTAGTAGGTGCAGCCTGGGAAGGCTATGCGTCTGAGTTGCTGGGAAAGTCGATCACGGTGACAGCGCCTGAAGGGATAATCTCAGGGACGGTGCGTGGTATTGATCGGGACGGTGCACTCTTGGTTGAATCCGTGGCTCCGGAAGGGCAGGAGAGGCCGTCCCCTCGCGTCCAGCGTATTCTGGCCGGTGATGTGACCGTGGTTGATGGCTATCGAAAGACGGACACAGTGAACTGATCGAAGTGGACGCCCATGATACTCGCCGTTGATGTGGGGAATACGCATACGGTCGCTGGTCTCTACGACACGCAAGACCTCGCCTATCACTGGCGCTTTGTGACCGAGGCGGAGCGAACGGCAGACGAGTATGGGGTATTGTTGCAAAGCCTGTTTACCGCTCGCGGACTCAGCCTCTCTTGTGTGACCGGTATTATTGCGTCGAGCGTTGTGCCGGCAATGGTGAAAACGCTCGAAGACCTCGCCCAGACGTATTTTCAGCTGACTCCTCTCATTGTCGGCCCAGGCATCAAGACCGGGATGCCGATCCTGTATGACAACCCTCGAGAGGTTGGGGCCGACCGGATCGTGAATGCGGTGGCAGCCTATGAACGCTACCGGACCGCCACGATTATTGTCGATTTTGGGACCGCCACAACCTTTGACTATGTGACGCAAGCCGGAGAATACCTGGGGGGGGCTATTGTCCCAGGGGTGGGGATTTCCCTGGATGCGCTTTTTCACAAAACGGCCAAACTCTACCGGGTGGAAATGGTTAAGCCGCCCAAGATTGTTGGCCGCAATACGGTTAACGCCATCCAATCTGGTATCTATTATGGCTACACGGCTCTGGTTGACGGGATGGTAGAGCGTATTCAGCATGAAAATGGCGCGCAGGCCCACGTGATCGCCACGGGTGGATTTGCCCAGCTGATCGCGGCAGAATCACGAACCATTGAGGAGGTCGATGAGTTCGTGACCCTGGAGGGCCTGCGTATTCTGTATGAACGAAATCATTAAGAGCGTAGATGCGATATGAAGACGACTGTGACGCAACGCAGTAACGCAGATCGTGCCACGCTTCCATGAAGGAGGGAAATATGGCTGCTGATGATATCCATCGCATCCGAACCATTGGACTACTCGCTGAAGGTGGGGCCGGGAAGACGACCCTGGGGGAAGCGCTCTTGTACGCCGCTGGCGAGACTACCCGTCAGGGACGGGTGGAGGATGAAAGCTCGGTGTTCGACTTTGAGCCCGAGGAAATGCGCCGAAAAACCACCCTCTCCACGGCCTTCCATACGCTGCACTGGAAGAAGCACGACATCTGTTTGGTTGACCCGCCTGGATATGCGAACTTTTTACCGGACACACGCTATGCCATGGAGGCGATGAGCGGAGCCCTCTTCATCGCCGGCCCAGCCGGCCAACTCAAGGTCGAGACTGAACGGCTGTGGAATTGGGCCAAGGACCTGCAGCTTCCTCGCATCGTCTGTCTATCCCGGATGGACCGCGAGGAGGGGGAATTCGGCGCGGCTATCGATGCCCTGAATAGTACGCTTGAGACCACCCTGACCCCGATTCACATTCCGGTTGGCTCTCAGGCTGGCTTTCGGGGGGTAGTGGATCTGTTGTCTATGAAAGCCCTGATGTTTCAAGGCGATAAGGGCGAAGTCACGGCCGAGGCCATTCCCGATGACCTCCAAGGTCAAGCGGATGACTATCGTGAAAAATTGATTGAGGCAGTTGCCGAAACAGACGACGATCTCCTGACACGCTATCTTGAGGGCGAGGAGTTGAGCGCGGAAGACATTACCCAGGGATTGAGTGCAGGTGTGGCGGCCTCCCAGATTTTTCCCGTACTGTGTCTCTCCGGGAGCCAGACTCTGGGCATCCAGCCGGTGTTGAACGCCATGGTTGACCTGCTTCCCTCTCCGGCCTCCCGTCCGGGTATGGCCGCTACCGACCCGAAAACCCATGAGGAAGTTGAGCGCAGTCCTGACCCGAGCGCGCCGTTTACCGCCCGGGTGTTTAAGACGGTTGACTCACAAGCGGGCAAACTGGCGCTCTTCCATGTGATTTCTGGAAAGGTGGAGAGTGACTCGGTCGTGTATAATGCGACCCGTGATGCCAAAGAACGTCTCGGCCAGTTGTTCCATCTGAAGGGCAAAAAGCAGGAACCCGTGGCCACGGCATTGCCGGGCGATATCATCGGTGTGGCCAAGCTCAAAGAGACGCATACCGGCGATACGCTGTGCGACGACAAAAATCCCACTCTCTTGCCTCCGCTGGTCGAATTCAATCCGGCCATCTCGTTCGCCCTGGGGCTCAAGTCTCGCGGCGACGAAGAAAAGATTATGACCTCTCTGGACCGCCTCAACGAGGAGGATCCGGCCCTCAAGGTGGACCGGGACCAACAGTCCAACGAGATCCTCATTTCCGGTGCCGGCCAACTTCATATTGAAGTGGTGGTCGAAAAACTGAAGCGGAAATACGGCGTTGACGTGGAGCTGAAAGCGCCCAAGGTGCCGTATCGTGAAACCATTACCGGCAGAACGGAGGCCCAGGGCCGCTTGAAGAAACAATCGGGTGGGCGAGGCCAGTTTGGCGATACCTGGCTGCGAGTCGGACCTCTCACCCGTGGTGCGGGTTTTGAATTCGTCAACGAAATAAGAGGCGGCGCGATTCCGCGTCAATATATTCCGTCAGTGCAAAAAGGTGTAGTCGACGCCCTGGGCAAAGGGTTTCTAGCCGGCTATCCCATCGTGGATGTCCAGGTGGTGCTGTATGACGGCTCCTACCACGAGGTGGACTCCTCGGACATGGCGTTTCAGATTGCCGGCTCTATTGGTATCCAACACGCGCTGGAAAAGGCGAAGCCGGTGTTGCTGGAGCCCATTATGCACCTCGATATCACTGTGCCAGAGGAATATATGGGTGATATCAGTGGTGATATTAACCGGCGACGTGGCAGACTCGTGAGTGTCGACGCCAAGGGCAACAATCAGATCATTAAGGCCTCCGTTCCCATGGCTGAGATATTAACCTATGCGCCTGATCTCCGGTCTATGACCAGTGGACGCGGTACCTTTGAGGTTGGTTTTTCGCACTACGAGGAAGTGCCGCATCATTTAACGGAAAAAATCATTCAAGAGAGTAAGCAGGCGAAAGAGGAAGCCAGTCATTAAACATATGCAAGCCCCGGCGGAGAGCCTCCGCCTGTCCGCCGGGCACGAGATGAGACATTGACAACCTCACTCGGGCTATACTAGAGTTCTCTTTCCTTTCATTTTCAGGAGGGTTACTTATGGATGTCAAAGAAGAAGAGTTGATCCGTTCCCTGCTCGATACTGACCCCGAACTGCGCCGCCACTATGAGGAACACGCTCAACTCAAACAGCGCCTTCAAGAACTCAGGGCAAAACCCTTCCTGACTGAAGAAGAAGAGGTCGAAGAAAAAACGATTCAAAAACAAAAACTAGCGGGTAAAGATCGCATCATGGAAATCCTCGCCCGCCACAAACGACAAGCAGCATAACCGAGGATCGCTGCGTCCACGGTTTCGACTCGCCTGGGAGTACCTCAACCCCGTTCGTATGGCTGGGGCGTCGCCCGGTTAAACGTTTCCTTCTCAGAAGCTCATTGAGCAACAGGATTTATGCGTCATACAATCTCCATCTTAGTTGAGAATGAATTCGGCGTTCTCGCTCGGGTCGCCGGACTTTTTAGTGGCCGTGGCTTCAATATTGATAGCCTGAGCGTGGCAAAGACCCTGGACCCATCATTATCCCGTATCACGCTCGTCACGGAAGGCGACGATCAGATTGTCGAGCAGATCACGAAACAGCTCAATAAACTGATCTGCGTCATCAAGGTCAGTGACTTCCAAGACACACCTCACGTGGAACGTGAGATGGCGCTCATCAAGGTTGCGGCAGACGAACGCACACGCGGCGAAATCCTGAATATCATCAATATCTTCCGAGCCAAAGTGATTGACGCTGGGCCACGCTCCTTTGTGATTGAAGTGACCGGCGATGAGGGGAAGATTACTGCCATCTTGGATTTGCTCAAGCCGCTGGGCATAAAGGAGATCGTGCGAACCGGAAAAGTCGCTGTTCAGCGCGGGCTTCAGACACTCTCAGCAACGACTGCGGACAACACACTAGAGCAGCAGCGGAAGGTACGTCGGCTGCGCTAGGAGAATCCAGAGGCCCTTCGTCACGAGTGCAGACGAAAGGGCTCAGGAGGAAAAGACAAAAGGAGTAAATAGCATGAGCATGAATATTTATTATGACAACGATGCCGACTTATCCCTGCTCACGGGAAAGAAAATCGTCATTGTCGGATACGGCAGCCAGGGCCACGCCCATGCCCTCAACCTGCGTGACTCCGGGATGGACGTCCGGATTGGGCTGCGGAAAGACAGCGGCTCCTGGAAAAAGGCCGAGGAGGCCGGCTTTGTGGTCCAGGAGGTTGGAGCAGCCTCGGCTGACGCCGATATCATCATGATCCTGACACCCGACGAGGTCGCCAGCGAGATGTATGAATCTGACATCAAAGCCGGTCTCAAAGCCGGGAAATACCTCGCTTGTGCGCACGGATTTAATATCCACTTCAAGAAAATCGTTCCGCCCGAAGAGGTGAACGTTTTCATGGTCGCTCCCAAAGGTCCCGGCCATCTCGTCCGGAGTGAATTTGAGAAAGGCCGTGGTGTGCCCTGCCTGATCGCGATGGCGCAAGACCCGTCCGGGGATACCAAGCCGGTGGCCATGGCCTACGCGTCGGCCATCGGTGGGGGACGCGCTGCGATTTTAGAGACCTCGTTCAAAGAAGAGACCGAGACCGATCTGTTTGGGGAACAGACCGTCCTGTGCGGTGGGGTAACCGAACTCATGCGGGCCGGCTTTGAGACCCTGGTTGATGCCGGCTATGCGCCGGAGATGGCGTATTTTGAGTGCCTGCACGAAATGAAGCTGATCGTGGACCTCATCTACGAAGGTGGGATCACGAATATGCGCTATTCCATCAGCAATACGGCCGAGTTTGGAGATATGACCCGTGGTAAACGAGTCATTGGAGACGAAACCCGTGCAGCGATGAAGCATATCCTGGCTGATATTCAGTCTGGAAAATTCGCCGACGAATGGATGAATGAATATCGGTCTGGCTTGCCGCGCTTTAACGCCCTGCGCAAAGAGGGCGCGAGTCATAGGGCTGAAGTTGTCGGCGACAATCTGCGCGGTATGATGCCTTGGCTCCAGCAGGATAGGCTGGTCGATAAGGCGAAAAATTAACTCGGGCCATGACGGGGCAGACACGCGGGGAGGGGAGCGTGGCCTCCTCTTTTCGCTTCCCGTGTTGTGATTATGCATTTTGCGCGTGAGGGATATCCCTGGATTTTCGGGTCTGGCTCACTCTCTCTCGTGCTCGGTCTGCTCGACTTTCACTTCTCTGGCTGGATTCTCCTTGGGCTAACCCTCTTTATTGCCTTTTTCTTTCGTGATCCTGATCGTGAGATTCCTGGCGAAACCGATGCGATTGTCTCTCCTGCCGATGGACGCGTTATCACGGTTGAGCCGCTGGCACGCGGCAAATACGCCTCGGAGCAACCTGCTTCTCGGGTCGGCATCTTCCTGTCTCCGCTCAACGTGCATGTTAATCGTGTACCGGTGACCGGAAAGGTCACCCGGATTCGCTATCAGCCGGGAAAATTTCGAGCTGCGTTTGCCGCCGATGCCGCCGAGGTCAACGAGCAGAATGCGGTCAGTATTCAGGATACCCACGGTCGCTGGGTTGTCCTGGTCCAGATTGCTGGTATGCTGGCCCGGCGCATTGTCTGCCGTCTGACGGACGGAGAACAAGTCCAACAAGGTGACCGGTACGGCATGATCATGTTGGGCTCCCGGGTGGACGTGTATTGTCCGACAGAGGTAGAGTTGAAAATAGCCGTCGGACAACGAGTAAAGGCTGGAGAGACAGTGATCGGCGAATACCGCACTAGCACGAAAACGTAACAGGGAGTGTGCCCGTGGCTATGCAGACCCGCGAGAAAGTCCGGCGGCTGCCGACCCGCAAAAAAATACGCCCCCCTCTGCGCAAGGGCGTCTATCTGCTGCCCAATCTTTTTACGACGGGCGGGCTGTTCTGCGGGTTTTACGCCAGCGTGACCACCCTGCAGGGAGAGTTCAGGGTCGCGGCTACCGCGATCCTGATTGCGCTGATCTTCGATTCCCTCGATGGCCGTATCGCCCGTATGACGAAAACCTCCAGCCGTTTTGGCGCGGAATACGATTCTCTGTCCGACCTCGTAGCTTTTGGTGTGGCCCCCGGTTTGTTGGCCTATCGCTGGGCGTTGGAGCCGTGGGGCGCGTGGGGGTGGTTGGCGGCGGCATTATACGTGGTGTGTGGTGCCCTCCGTCTGGCTCGCTTTAATGTCCAAAGTGGAGTGGTGGATAAGGAGAGTTTTGTTGGTCTACCGATTCCGGCTGCGGCGGCCGTCATCGCAACGACGATTTGGGTGTATGACTATCTAGGTGGGGAAGGGACGACAAGCAAGCATATTACCCTCCTCCTGTTGGTGTATGTGCTGGCCGGCCTGATGATCAGTACGATTCGCTATGCGAGCTTTAAAGATCTGAATCTACGCGACCGTCAGCCCTTTGGCCTGCTGGTTGTAGGCATCATTCTCTTACAGTTGACCATTGCCGAGCCGCAGATCATGTTATTTGCCATTACCTGCGTGTATGCGTTGTCCGGCCCGGTCGGTATGGTCGTACGTCTGTGGAAGAATAGACGGTCGGAGGAAGCCGGGCCCGACGTTGCCCTCGTCCAACCAAAACAGGTCCGTGAACCCTCCGAGCAGCAGCCCCGTTCACTTGACAATGAGAAAAAGGGTTCGGTATAAGGGAAGGTATATGACCAACACGACTAACACGTTAGGTCTCCTACTCGGCCTCCTGCTTAGCATCCCGCCTGAGGGATCCGAGGGAGGTGTATAGGTCACACCAGACTCTTGGAGGCCACGGGCGGAAATTCTGATCCGTGGCCTCTTGTTTGAGAGGGTTGCGGGTATACTCGCAGCCCTTTTTTTATATGGACAATACTGAGGAGGACGTTATGGAACGCGAATTTGTAAGGATTTTTGATACCACGCTACGCGACGGTGAGCAGTCGCCCGGCGCGACCATGAATATTGAAGAAAAGGTGATGGTCGCCGGACAGCTCGAAAAGCTCAATGTGGACGTGATCGAGGCCGGCTTTGCCGCGTCGTCGGAGGGCGACTTTGAATCGGTCCGGCGTGTTGCCGAACTCGTCTCAACGCCTATTGTCTTGAGTCTGTCGCGCACCAAGGAAGACGATATTCGGCGCGCGATTCGGGCCGTCGAGAAGGCCAAGCACCCCGGGGTGCATATTTTTATTGCCACCTCCGATATTCATCTCAAACATAAACTCATGATGAGTCGTCAGGAGTGCGTTGACGCCGCGGTCTGGGCGGTCGAGTACGCGAAAAAACACCTTGACTATATCGAGTTTTCAGCCGAAGACGCCTCTCGTACGGATCGCGACTTTCTGGTCCAGATTTTTGGTGAGGTCATTCGGGCCGGAGCCGTGACCATTAATGTCCCGGACACGACCGGCTATGCTATCCCCCATCAATTCGGTGCCTTGTTTCAGTATCTGCGGGAAACGGTGCCCGGCGGTGGAGACGTGACCTGGAGTGCGCATTGCCACAACGATTTGGGCTTGGCCGTAGCGAACTCCCTGGCGGCCATTGAGAACGGTGCCCGCCAAGTGGAGTGCACGATTAACGGCATAGGCGAACGCGCGGGGAATACATCCATGGAAGAAGTCGTCATGGCGCTCAGAACGCGAGAGGACGTATTCGCCAATGTCGGCACGCAGATCGTGACCGAGCAGATTTACCCCTCCAGTCAACTCCTGTCTCAAATTACCGGCATCATCGTTCCCATCAATAAGCCGGTGGTCGGTGATAATGCCTTTGCCCACGAGGCCGGCATTCACCAGGACGGCGTCCTGAAATACAAGCTGACCTATGAGATCATGCAGCCTCAGACGATAGGCTTGGACAGCAATAGACTCGTCTTAGGGAAACACTCGGGTCGGCACGCCTTTATTGAGCGGCTGAAATTCCTGGGTATTGATTACACGGGGACCGATATGAATAAGGCCTTCATGCGTTTTAAGGCCCTGGCCGACAAGAAAAAGAGCGTCTACGACGAAGACCTGATGGCGATTGTGATGGAAGAGACGGCCCGTATCCCCGAGAAGTACGAACTGATGTATATGAATGTCACCTCATCCAGCATGGCGGTTCCGCATGCCACCGTGAAGATGAAGGTGAACGGCGAGGAATTGATTGAGAACGCCTCCGGCGACGGTATGGTTGACGCCTGCTACAAGGCGATTGCCCAGATTGCGCAAATGGACCTCAAGCTAGAGCGCTACTCGGTCAAATCCATCACCGGCGGGACTGATGCCCAGGGCGAGGTCTCGTGCCTCCTGCGCAAAAACGGAGCCTCCGTGAACGGCCAGGGCTCCCACACCGACATTATTATGGCCAGTGCCTTGGCCTTCACCAATGCGCTCAATAAGTTCGCTCAAATGGAACGCTATGGAGACCGGTCCGGCGTCCATCGCGAGGGGCCATAAGTCTCGTCCGCGTAACGACGGGTGAGTATCAAGGGGCGGCCAGACGGTCGCCCCTATTTGCTTGTGCTCCCGTTTGTGATGGGTTTGACCGGCGAAAAGGAGAAAGCATGGCGCATAATATTGCAGTATTTGGCGGAGACGGTATTGGTCCCGAGGTCATGGGCGAGGCAATCAAGGTCCTCGAGATTGTTGGCTCACAATTTGACATTGCCTTTTCTTTTGAGTTGGCCTTGGCGGGCGGCTGCTCGATTGACGAACACGGTGTGGCTCTGACGGATTCGGCTCTGCGGCTTGCCAAAGAAAGCGACGCCGTCCTGCTTGGTGCCGTCGGAGGGCCGAAATGGGACGACCCGAAGGCCTCGGTTCGACCCGAGCAAGCTATTCTTGGGCTGCGCAAAGAGCTCGAACTTTTTGCCAACTTGCGGCCGGTTCAGGTCAACCGCCATCTGCTGCACGCCTCGACCTTGAAACCCGAAGTCTTGGAAGGCGTCGATCTCATGGTCGTCCGGGAACTGACCGGGGGCGTCTATTACGGCCGGCCGAGCGAACGCCGGACCGGCGCGTCCGGGCGGGAGGCAGTCGATACGATTTTCTATACCGAGGGAGAGGTCGAGCGACTCATGCGGGCCTCATTCGACTTGGCGCGGAAGCGGCGCAAGAAGCTCACCTCGGTCGATAAGGCCAATATCATGGCGTCCTCACGTATGTGGCGCGAGGTCGCCAATGAAGTCGCCCAAGAGTACCCCGATGTCGAGTATGAAGACGTGTTGGTGGACGCCATGTCGATGCATTTGATCCGGCGACCCGCCGACTTTGACGTGATTGCCGCGGAAAACATGTTCGGCGATATCTTGACAGACGAAGCCTCAATGCTGGCCGGGTCCATGGGCCTGCTGCCCTCTGCGTCGCTGGGCGAAGGCAGCCGCGGTCTGTTTGAGCCCATTCATGGCACGGCGCCGGACATTGCGGGTCAGGACAAGGCCAACCCGCTGGCCATGATTCTGTCCATCGCGCTCATGCTGCGTCTCTCCTTTGGCCAGGACGAGGCCGCCCTGGCGATTGAAGAGGCGAGTTGATCAGGTGCTGGGAAATGGCTACCGCACGCCTGACATTGCCCAGCCCGAGTGCCGGGTGGTTGGCTGCCAGGAAATGGGTCGGCTGGTGCGCGAAAATCTAGGCGGGGAAGGCTGAAAGAGGGTAGTTACTTAGTTCCACGCTTGAGCAGGTCGTACCAGTGAAATGCAACCACAACCAACGCGTGGGTAATATGTTCTTGGCGAATGAGGTCAGGAATGTCAACAAGCGGGGCTAGTATGACCTCGGTTTCTTCTGTGGTATCGAAGCTGGGCTCAAAGCGTTGTTCGACATTACGGGCCAGAAAGCTGTGACAGCGGTTGCCCTGAATCGCCGGGTTGGGGTGGATCGCGCCCAGCGGAATAATGTCCTCCGAGTCGTAGCCGGTCTCTTCTTGCATCTCCCGACGGGCGGCGTGCAGCGGTGACGGGTCTTCCTGGTCAACCATACCCCCTGGAATTTCGAGGGTCATATCGTTCGTCCCGTGCCGATATTGCCGGATCAGCACAACGCGGTCATCGGCTGTCACGGGTATGATATTGACCCAATCACCGCTGTCGAGCACGAAGAAGTCATGCTCTTCGTTTGTCCGGGGCGAACGGGAACGGTTCTTTTGCAGCGAAAAGATGCGACACGAATAGACGGTTTCAGAGTCGAGACGCTGCCAGGGCTTGAGCTTGCTCGGTGGCGAATCGGACATAACGCAACGCTAAAACAGCCGCCGGTATTCAATAGCCGGACAGCGATCCATGACCACAGTGAGCCCTGCCGCGTGTGCCCGCTGCGCCGCAGCAGGGTCAATGACGCCTAATTGCAGCCACAGTACGGACGCGCCTACGGCTATGGACTCCTCGGCGACCTGGCCGACGAACTGCGAACGCCGAAACACGTCAACCATCTCTATGCGAGTCGGCACGACGCGCAGACTCGGAAAACACTGCTCGCCCAGCACCTCCTGGCAGTGCGGGTTCACCGGGATAATCGTATGGCCCTTGGCCTTGAGCAAGGTCGCGATCTGATGGCTGTCCCGACTCGGGTCAGGCGAACAGCCGACAACGGCAATCGTCCGCGGGGTTGCCAGAATATCCCGGATCGTAGCGTCGGCCGGATTGGTAAAACCGGCCCAGGATGACGACTGCGCCATAGTGGTCACGCGGCCCGTTGCAGGAGGTCGTCAAACGAATGCTCAAGACAACGTTTGATTTCGACCATACGCGCCCGAAAGGCCTCTTCGCCCTGCATGGCCGGGTCCTCAATATCTCCCTGCTCGCCGGCAAACTCCTTGAGCGTAAAGGCCGCTTTGCCGTCTGCTTCGGGATAGGCGTCGAGCATGGATTTCTGCTCATTCGTCATAGTCAGGATCAGGTCGGCATCGGCAATAAGCTCTCGATGCCGTTTGAGGTCGGTTGAAACGAACTCGTCGCGCTTAATCTGAATTCCGTGCTCCTGCAAAATGAAATAGGCGTCAAGGGACGCGATCATGCCATCCCTGGCGTAAATGGCTATGCCACCGGAGCGCACGTCAATATGCCGGACATCGCGGTCTACCAACATCTTTTCCAAGAGGACATGGGCCATCACGCTCCGGCTGGTATTCGCGTGGCACACAATAAGAATATTATAGGCAGATGGCTGGCTCACAAGAATGTCCGGGTTCTGCATGTCCTGGAGTACAAAGAGAGACGGACCAGAAGGGCAGGTCCGGCCCTCCTCTTCTGGTACCGACTGTCTAAGGTCAGCGGACTCAGTCCTGTTTGAGGGACTTGAATATCGATCCCAGGTCTTCTTTGGCGGTGTTGCCCTTGGCCAGTTCGACCTTGAGTTGCTCGCCCAACTCGGCCGCGTCCCACATGCCTTTTTTCTTGACGGTTCCGACGGAATGCCAACCCTGCATCAGCCACACACAGCCTCCACCAACCCGAAACACCTCGCCGTGGACATCTGCCGCATCTTCACTCGCCAGCCAAGTGACCAACGGCGCAATATGGCCGGGATCAAAATAGTCATGCGCGCCTTCTTCTTCCGGCCCGGCCATCAGACCAGCAGTTTGCGGCGTCGCGTCCACGGTCATCCGCGTGCGCGCAAGCGGGGCGATGGCATTGCCGGTGACCCCATATTTCTGCATCTCGCGGTCAACGATAATGGCCATAGTGGCCAGCGCCGCTTTTGCCGGACCGTAGTTGGGCTGACCGGGGCTGCCGAGCAGACCGGCGTCCGAGGACGTGTTAATCACGCGGCCATTCAAAAGATTTCCCTGCTTATGCTGCTCGCGCCAGTATTCGCAGGCGTGGCGGGAACAGTTGAAAGAGCCTTTCAGGTGGACGTTCAGGACCGCGTCCCACTCGTCTTCGGACATATTGAAGATCATCCGGTCGCGCAGGATACCGGCGTTGTTGACGAGAATATTGAGTTTGCCAAAGGAATCGAGCGCACATTCGACAATACGTTTGGCTCCCGCGAAGTCAGTGACACTTTCAAAATTCGCTACGGCCTCGCCACCCGCGGCTTTAATTTCGTCGACCACCTGCTGGGCCGGGCTGTCATCCGAGCCAGTACCATCGAAGCTGCCTCCCAAGTCGTTAACCACAACCTTGGCTCCATTCTTTGCCAGGAGCAGGGCTTCTTCTCGTCCGATTCCACGTCCGGCTCCTGTCACAATAGCGACTCTTTCATCGAGCAGCATAGATTCTTCTCCTTGTTTGGTTGGTCTAATTTTTTCAGTAAACCAGAGCGTTTACGCCACCCTTGTCTGCCTGAGACGCCTGGCTTTGTCAAGGCGGCGAGGCGTCTGGCACAAGAAAAAAGCCCTGGAAGACTCCATCCTCCAGGGCTTTATAGCAAGGCTGAATCGCCCGCTTTAGGCGTCGTAGTACAGCGCAAATTCGTAGGGATGGGGTCGCAGGCGGAGTTCGTCAATCTCCTGGGTCCGTTTGTATTCGACCCACGTCTCTACCACATCCTGGGTAAACACATCTCCCTTTAACAGAAAATCATGATCTTTTTCCAGGGCGTCCAGGGCCTCCGGCAGTGAGCCGGGCACGGATGGGACATGGGCCAGCTCTTCGGGGGTCAGGGCATAAATGTCTTTATCCAGTGGATCGCCTGGGTTCAGCTTCCGCTCAACTCCGTCGAGACCAGCCATCAGCATCGCCGAGAAGGCCAGATAGCCATTGCTGGTTGCATCCGGAAAGCGAACCTCAATGCGCTTCGCCTTGGGACTCATGGAATACATGGGAATACGCACGGCTGCCGAACGGTTGCGGGAAGAGTAGGCCAGGTTGACCGGCGCTTCAAATCCCGGAACCAGGCGACGATAGGAATTGGCCGTTGGGGCGGCAAAAGCACAAATGGCCGGCGCGTGGGCCAGGATGCCGGCAATATAGTGCATGGCAAATTCGCTCATGCCGCCATAGCTATCACCGGCGAAGAGCGGATTGCCGTCCTTCCAGACCGACTGGTGGGTATGCATGCCCGAGCCATTGTCACCAAAGACTGGCTTGGGCATAAAGGTCGCGGTTTTCCCATGTCTCTTGGCCACGTTTTTGACAATATATTTATACCATTGCAGCGCATCGGCCATTTGGACCAGGGGCAGGAAGCGCAGGTCGATCTCCGCTTGGCCAGCGGTGGCGACCTCGTGGTGGTGCTTCTCAACTCGAATTCCAACCTGCTCCATCATCTGAACCATCTCAGTCCGGACGTCTTGATACGAGTCGAGGGGCGATACCGGAAAGTAGCCTTCTTTGTGCCGGGGCTTATAGCCAAGATTGGGGCCTTCTTCCCGGCCGGAGTTCCAGACGCCTTCAATCGAATTGACGTGATAATAGCCTTCGTACGCATTCTGATCGAAACGGACTTCGTCAAGGATGAAGAATTCCGGCTCAGGTCCGAAATACGCTACTTCGCCGAACCCACCGGACTGGACATAAGCTTCAGCCTTCTTGGCGATGCCGCGCGGATCGCGCGAGTACGGCTCACGCGTGATCGGGTCCACGATATTGCAGAGCAGGCTGAGCGTCGGCCGTTCGTAGAACGGGTCCATGACCGCTGTGCTGGGGTCGGGCATGACCAGCATGTCCGAGGCGTTAATCGGCTGCCAGCCGCGAATCGAAGAGCCGTCAAAACCTGATCCGTCCTCGAACAGGTCTTCGTTATATTCACTCAGCGGTATGGTGAAATGTTGCCAGGTCCCGATCAGGTCCATGAACTTGAGGTCGACTAACTCAGCACCCGTTTCCTTTGCCAGAGCGATAGCTTCTTGTGGCGTCATAGTGACTCTTTTCCTCCTTACACTAGCAATGATGTTCCGTGCAGATGCTCGCGGTCGGCATTACAGTGCGTCTTCCCCGCGTTCACCTGTCCGTATACGAATGACTTCTTCAACTGAATTGACGAAAATTTTGCCGTCTCCGATGCGCCCCGTTTTGGCCGCCTCCTGAATGGTCTCGACAACCGTGGCCACCTGCTCCTCTCTGACGACGATTTCCAGCTTGACCTTGGGCAGGAAGTCAACCACGTATTCGGCGCCCCGGTAGAGTTCGGTATGCCCCTTTTGGCGACCAAAGCCCTTGACTTCGCTCACGGTGAGCCCGGATAAGCCGACCGCATTCAGACCCTCTTTCACCTCATCCAGCTTGAACGGCTTAATAATCGCTTCAACCTTTTTCAGTGTGCCCATGTTACTACCCTCTCTAGGCCCTCTCTAAAATAAAATATGCAACATGTAAAGCGGACAGGCGTACTGCGGAGGGCGTAATCCACCTTACGGCACTCTCATGAATATGAGCAAGACAAATGCCAGTCTGCACAGGCCTCAGGAGCGGGAAATTCCTTAAGAAACAGCATAGATACAGGGGGCTCATGCTGCCTAGTTCCCAGGCAACGCACTTTTTTTAGGCAGAAGGGACCGACTTTTCTGCCCGAAACTTTTGTTCCTCACCTTTCAGCAGACGCACGATATTGTCGTGATGACGGACAATAATCAGCCCGGCGATCACGATGCCCGCAAGAAGAACAGGCCGCGGGTAGGCGAAAAAGAAGATGAAGCAGGGTGTGAGCGCTGCCGCCACAAGAGATGCAAGCGAGACAATACGGAACACCACAAACACCAGGACAAAACCGAGCAGTGCCGTCAGGATGGCTATTGGTGCGAGGCCCAAGAAAACGCCCAGCCCGGTGGCAACCCCCTTACCACCCATAAAACGGAGAAAGACAGGAAAAAGGTGACCCAGAATTGCCATCGCGGCAGCACTGGCCTGAACAACCTCGCCCAGTCCTAGCCAGCGGATAATGAGAACGGGGAAGAGACCTTTGAGGATATCCCCTATGAGGGTCAGTATGCCGGCCTTTTTCCCTGCCGTACGCGCAACATTCGTTGCCCCTATATTACCACTCCCCGCCTCCTGGACAGCGATCCCCTGTCGTTTGGCGATGAGCGCACCAGTTGGAATAGAGCCGCACAGATAGGCCGCAACACTGGAAAAGATCAGAACGTCCAGGTCGGGGTCTGAGAGCATGATGTCCGAGTCTGCCTCACCCGTCAGTATAACTGGCGGATATGTCCGAGTTCCTGGAAAGCGAGAGAGCAATGGTCGGGGTGACTGGATTTGAACCAGCGACCCCACGGTCCCGAACCGTGTGCTCTACCAGGCTGAGCCACACCCCGACACGTCGCACTATTCGCTTCCTAATAGCTCGGGCCGGGTTCCAGGGTCAAGTAGGGGACTGGTGTCTGGCGCGGTGTTATCCATCCGCCAACTCCTATTCTAGGGGGCACGACCAGAACTCTCCGACCTGTTGAAAGCCACTATCCCTGAAAAAGGCGGGGAGAAGTTGCGCTGTTGACTGGCCCGAACACGGCAGCCAGACCACGCTGGGACACTCCCGTTTCTGGGCCCGCTCCTTTGCGAAATTGAGTAACGCTTGCCCGACCCGCGCCGGCGCAGAAGGTAAGACCGCGATATCGACAACTGCCAGCCAACCGGAGCGGCGGAGGCGACGAATATAGTTGATCAGAATCATACCCTGGAGCACGCCGGCATGCTGGGCCACGTAGAAGTCGAGCGCTGGGTCCCGAGCGAGGCGCCGCCAGTGACGAACTTCCGCTTGGCGCCACTCCTCGTCAGGGGTGTCCGGGAAGAGCATCGTCTGGCAGGCGGTGAGGTCGGTTCGTCTTCCGCGACGGATGGTGAGCATGGCTTGTCTCCTACCACATATTAACATAAGCCAGGAATACCAGTTGCTCGCAGTCTGTGGGTGAGTGGCCGTCCGATAAAGAAAAAGCCCAAGTTGAAGGTCGCATGCCCTCGGTTCCCATCCCGCTCTCAATTGACAGGCTGTCCTACGGTCCGGCGGGCGTCGGCCGGGTGAACGGCAAAGACGGAGGGAAAGTCGTCTTTATCCCGCAGACGGCCCCTGGGGACCGGGTGGATGTTGTCCTGACCGAAGAAAAAAAACGGTACGCACACGGCCACCTTGTCGCTGTCCGGCAACCTGGCCCGGCCCGGCGGATGCCGCCGTGTCGCTATGTGCCGCGCTGCGGTGGTTGCCCGTGGCAGCATGTGACCTATGCGGAACAACTCAGGGCCAAGGAGGCGCTCGTTCGAGAGCATATGCGGCGTATTGGAGGTGTGGAGGACCCGCCCGTACTCCCGATTCTTCCCAGTCCGCAGGAGTGGCGCTATCGCCATCGTATCCGTCTGCGGACCGAACCGCCTACCCGGCTCGGCTTTTATCAGTCCCAGTCGCACGAGTTGGTCGAACTCGGGGACTGTCTCATTGCCGGAGAGGACTGTGCGACGCATTTGGCGCGCGCCCGCGCCTGGCTGACCCGGTTACGGACCATCGTACGACGCATCGAGCTGATCACGAGCGACCCGCTCCGGGCGGCGACCGGCGGGGTGGTTCTGATCGGGAATGCGCAAGGGCATTTTCAGGCCGATGATGAGGAAGAATGCACGGCCTTTGTCGCCAGACACGACGATGTGGCCGGGTTGATACTCTTTGGCCGCGGCTGGCGCCGCGTGTGGGGTGAGACCCGTATTGTGCTGGACCTGGGCGTTGACGACCTGATTCTGGAGGTGAAGCGGGGCGGGTTTACGCAGGTCAACCCTGCGGGCAACCGACTCCTGATCGCCGCTCTTCTTCGGCTGAGCGATTTTAATGAGTCACAAAAAGTGATTGAATGTCATACGGGCGCCGGTAATCTGAGCCTGCCGATTGCCAGGCGGGTCAGCGCGCTCATCGGCATCGAACAGGACCCGCATGCGCTTGCCGACGCTCGCGAGAACGTTGTCCGGACGGGGCTGGACAATGTGACCTTTGTTCATGCCTCGGCCCGAGTCGGGCTGCAAACATTAGTCCAGCGCAAGGTAGAGGCTGATATCCTGGTGCTGGACCCGCCTCGGGCGGGAGCCGCCGATAGCCTCGACGATATCCCTCGACTGAAGATTCAAAAGGTGGTCTATGTCTCGTGCGACCCCACGACACTCGCCCGTGATCTGCACCGTCTCGGCCAATTGGGATACCGGGTTGAGTGCCTCCAGCCCGTCGACCTTTTCCCCCATACCTACCACGTTGAAACAATCGCGATTGCTGTATTGACTTGATGAAAACAGCCTCCTATGCTTCCTGCAACATCCCCGTACCGCACCTGGAAAAGCGCTTCGGTGGAGATAGAATATGCCATCAAACACACAAGAAAAACCACACTCTTCAAAAGTCACGCTGATCCCTGCCAAAGGGGTCTCACAGACCATCAATTACTTGCTGGAAGATCGCGATGAGCTCGAATGGCTGGTGGCGATCGGACGCAATAAGCGCGGTGAGATTTTCTTTTATGATACCGGCGGCGATATCATCGAAGACCTTGGTAGTCTGGACTATCTCAAACAACGCCTGCTACGCGCCCACTTCGGTGACGAGTGGGAATAACGGCTGAGTGCGGAAGCGGGTGTCAATAGTCTACCCCCAGCTCCCGACGGCTCGACGGGGGCAACGAATCAGTCGATTATCTCATCTTCAATCGGCTGACCAGCCAGAATCCGGTCGCCGTCTATGGTGAGCGGCACGCGGACTAAAAATTTTCCGCACGGCGGACCAAACACACATTCTCCCGTATCCGGCTCAAAAGCCGCCCCATGCGTTGCGCACAGGATATAGCGACCGTCTTCGGTCAAGAATTGGTTATCGATCCAGTCCATGGTCATGGGCACGTGCGCACAACGGTTGATGTACGCGAAGTACTGGCCATCGTAGTTCACCACAAAACATTCGGTCTCTCGTCCCTCGACTGACAGCATAAATTTTTTGGTCTTTCCCGGCTCGATCTCTCCCAATTGGGCAATAGTGACTGAAGGGGGCATCTCAGACGGTGGCACTCCTACCTCCTGTAGTATCCGCGTACGTTTCAACATAGTCTAGCATCGAGACCGGGGGAGGGAAATCGATACGCAGATGCCCAGCGCCATGAAAAACGGGAAACTCTGGAGGCAGGTATGCTGCATCCTCGGCGCCAGCTGCGTGCTGACTGTCGGTTTCGGTTGGGCCGATGACGGCGTTCCAGTACCCCCGCTTGACGCCGGTCTCATCGTCCTGCTGCATCCCGTGTGCGTTCATTTTGCCATTGCCCTGGTTGTTTTTGGTGTGCTTCTTGACTGTGGTGGAAGCCTTGGCGGACGGCGAGACTGGCAACAGACCGGCAAGATCGGTTTTCTCGCCGGCGTTGGCGGGGTGGGCCTGGCTGTCCTGAGTGGCTGGATCGAACAGCAGCTCCCACAGCCCGGCAGTGTTTTTGATCCCCAAGTCGGGGAACTACTCTTCTACCACGAATATGGCGGATACGTGCTGCTCGGATTTTTTATCATCCTGCTTGTGGCGCGGTTACAAATTCGCGAGCAATTGCCGCTCCTGTATATCATCCTGGCCGGCATGGGATTAATCGGTCTGACGATCCAGGGGTATTGGGGGGGGGAAATGGTCTATCGCTACGGGGCCGGTGTGCGAGCGGTTCAGGTGCTGAGCGATACGGCTCAACAGACAACATCGAAAAATATGAGGATGCCCGAGCTTGATAAGGGTCTAAAGCACGACTAATCCCGATTGTGAAAGGTGGTACCGCTAAGGTTGCGAGAAGTGCCTGCCGAGCCGCCAGACCACGTGTGAAAGGTAGTATTGCCAAGGCTTTGAGAACTCCCGACCGAGCCATCAGACCAAGTGTGAAAGGTAGTATCGCCAAGGTTGCGAGAAGCGCCGGCCGCACCGTCGGACCAATTATGGAAGGTGGTACCGCCAAGGCTTTGAGAACTCCCGACCGAGCCATCAGACCAAGTATGAAAGGCGGTACCACCAAAGTTTTGAGAGGCGCCGACCGAGCCGTCAGACCAAGTGTGAAAGGCGGTACCACCAAGGTTACGGGAAACGCCTGTCGAGCCGTCAGAGCATGAATGGAAGGTCGTTTCCCCGATGTTCTGGGAACTGCAGGCTGCCTCAATGTCTCCGTACAGACCGAAGCCGATGAAGAAAACAAATGCAAATGTAGTAAGAAGGCGTATTTGCATTTTCTTAAGACGCTATTCGGCTGTTTCTTCGGCCTTAAAGCCGGCGTCGGTGTGGGTGCCGTCGCAGAACGGCTTGTTTGCCGATTGACCGCAGCGGCACAGATAAATGGCGTCGTCCTCAACCGTATACGGGTTGCGCTTCTGGTCCGTGAGCGTGACTGTGCCTTTGACCTCGTATGGCCCGTTCTTAAGCACTCGAATTTTGACCTCGTCCATGAAATTTCCTCCCTCCGGAATATGGTTTTCCCTCTGCCTGAATGGAACGAATTATCGCACACTGCTGTGGACGTGGCAATGCGATACGGACTTCAGTCTGCCTCATCGGGTGATTCGTCCGGACCCGGTGGCGGAAGGGGTTCCCTGGGCAGGGCGAAGGGAGTCAGGTCCAGTGAGGGTTGGTCCGTTGTGATCAGCTCGTAAATCAATTTGCCGGTAATAGGGGCCAGGACAATGCCGTTGCGATGATGACCGGTAGCCAGAACAACGTTGTCGATGTCGGGCGCCCGGCACAGAATGGGCCGACGCGTCGGTGAATAGGGTCGTAATCCGGCCCAAAATCGACTGAGCGGAGCCTTGCTGATCCCTGGCACAAGCGCTTCTGAACGGTCAATGAAATTCTGAATCGTATCCAGCGTGACGTCTTTTGTATGCCCGGCATACTCGACGGTTGAGCCAATAATGACCTCGCCGTTTTTGCGTGGGACCAGATAGTGCTCATCGCACGAGATCACGTGGTTGAGCTGAGTGGCGCGAACGGCCAACATCTGACCTTTGGCCGGCTCGACGGGAATCGCGATACCAAACAGCTCCCCGACCTGACGCGACCAAGAGCCCGTGGCTATCACTACCGTCCCAGCTTCAACCCACTCGTCGCCAATACGGACAGATTGGACACGTCCCCCTGTCCGGCGAACCTCGGTCACCGTTATGCCAGTTCTTAGTTGCGCGCCACATTTTTCAGCCGCCAGTGCCCAAGCGGTGGCCAGCTTGCCATTATGCAGATGATGATCGCTCGAAAAATGGACGGCTCCGCGCAGGTCTGGGCTCAGAGCTGGTTCCGCCTGCCGGAGCGCCTCGGCTGACAGCCAGGTGACGGGATGGCCCTGTTCTTGTCTGAGCTCGTACAGCTTACGATATTTTTTTTCGTCGGCGTCGTTGCGGATGAGGCAGAAAACTCCGACGGTCTGATATTCAACGTCAATACCGGTTGCCTGCTGAATCTCTTGAATCAGCGCAGGATAGAGCGCCTGGCTGGCCTTCTTGAGTTGATACATCGGGCCACGCTTCGAGCGTCCGCTGGAAACGGCCAGAATCCCGGCCGCGGCGGCTGACGCTTCCTGGCCCGGCTGTTGTTTATCGACCAGGATGGTCTTGTATTGGTGTCGGGCAAAGGTGTGGGCAATGGAACTGCCGATTACGCCAGCCCCAAGAACGACGACATCTGCGCTTGTCATGGCCCGCTATTGTAATGATCGGCAACGGAAAAGAAAGAGCGAGCGACGCACCTGGCCCTTACTCCTGCCGAAAGGCCGGAGCACGTCCGTTCAGCAGACTGCCGAGTTCCGCGGCCGGAAAACGCAGCCCGAGATAGAACGACCCAAAAAGCCCATACACGGCGCTAGCCTCGTCAAAGCGCATCTCATAGACCAGTTTTTTGAACACCAGGGGATCATCGGCAAAAAGGTCCACACCCCACTCCCAGTCGTCGAAACCAATTGAGCCCGAAATGATCTGGGTGACCTGCCCGGCGTAGCGACGGCCGATCATGCCGTGCTCGCGCATCATCTGCTGCCGGGCGGTGATGGAAAGTTGATACCAGTTTTTGTCCTCGCCGCGTTTCTTGTCCATAGGATAGAAGCTGAGATAGCGGCGGGCCGGAATGGACGGCCAGACCCGACTGGCCATCGCTTCGCGCTTTTGTGCGAGCTCTTTCTCCACGGCCTCACGCCATTCGGCCGTGCCCGGCTGGAGGCCCTGTTCGGCCAGGCTGCGGTACAGGTGGATCGAGGCTTCATACAGCCCAAGCTCGACCACCGAGACGTACGAGGTCGTGGGCTCAAGAAAATCGCTCAGCCCGAGCCTTGCGATCTGCAACTCTGCCTCGTTCACAGCATCAAAGGTCGGTCGAAAATGGACAAGCATGAGGTCACCCTTATGCCCCAAGAGGGAAAAGAGCCCGGTTTGTTCGGAGCTTTCCGCTTCCATGGTGCTAAAGGCTCGCACTGCGTCGTCCAGAATTTCGTTCTGAGCCCTGGCGGATACGGCCCTCCAGTCCGCCCAGCGTACGCGAAACATCTGGTGGAGTATGGCCGAGCCTTCAAGGGCGAGCGGTACGGGGGGGATGACTGCGGGCTGCTCTTCCATTTTTCTACAACTCCCTGAGAAACTTACCGCTGGATAAACGGTGCTGTGGCCTGGGTTGTTGTGTTGGCGATAAAGGGGCCGCGCCGAATCGAGTGGCTGAGAGGCCTGCGACTGATGGATGGCCCGGATGGACGAATCGAGTGGCCAGGAGTCTTACGGCTGATGGACGGTTTGGAAGGACGAATTGAGGGATTGCGGCGCCGAATCGTATGCAGCGGGCGGTAAACCTCTCGCTCTCTGCGCTCCTGACGGGGGAAACGACGGAGCCGCCGGTACGGACGATAAGGGCGCAGGGCATGCACTACCACTGGCGTTTCAACGTAATAGGGCTCGCGGATGACTTCGATAATACGCGGGGGCTGTTTGACAATGACAACGTCCGGCTCTGCCTGGACTACGGGCTCGGGTGGCGGTGGTGGCGGAATAAAGTCAATCGCGGCCTGGCGGATAATGGCTTCGGCTCCATCGGCGGAAAGCGCCAGGCGCTGGGCTGTTGCAGCCCGTCGGACCGCCGCCGCCAGTTGGTCTACACTGTCCGGGTCAAGGTTGCGGCTCACCTGCCAGCCTCCCGCGGGCTGGATGCCGACTCCGTTCAGCGGGCCCAAGGCGTCGATGCTCCCGTCTTTGATCAGGCCAAAGTCTACGGCAATTTTTTGGGCAAAGGCTCCCTGGCTGAGGGCGGAATACTCGCGGCTCGGGGTGATGAGGGCCGGTGATGAGGCAACGTCTGAGGAGAAAGAGCGATAGATTTTTACCCGATCCTGGTAGGTTTCAGGAATCTCTACGCTTTCATCCACAATGTGAATAATCCCCCTTGTGTCGGTCCAACGATAGAGGTCGGCCCCTGCCTCAGCCGGGTACCCAAGACTGCTCACATAGAGGAAGCCGGCGAAATACATTGGCCAAAGAAATAGACGTGACCGCATGGCCTGCCATTATAGTCGAGTGAAACTAGAAACCAAGCCGCTCTTGACCCAGGGCAAGTCACACTACACAGTGAAACAGAGCGCACTAGGCAGTATGCCTGAGCACGGATGTGCATATGGACGAACTCATTCAAAAGGCCGATATCCTGCTGGAAGCCTTGCCGTTTATTCGTCGTTTTTCCGGCAAGACCATTGTTATCAAATATGGCGGGCACGCCATGCAGGACGAGGACCTCAAGCAACACTTTGCCGAGGATATCGTCCTCCTCAAATACGTGGGTATGAATCCGGTTGTCGTCCACGGTGGTGGCCCGCAGATTGGGCAGTTGCTCAAACGCTTGGATATTCCCTCCCACTTTGTACGCGGTATGCGCGTGACCGATGATCCGACTATGGAAGTGGTCGAGATGGTGCTCAACCGGGTCAATAAGGAGATTGTGACCCTCATCAATCAACAGGGAAACCCCGCGGTTGGGATTACCGGCAAAGATGGCGAGTTCGTCGTGGCGCGTCAAATGCTGGTCGATACGGAAGAAAATGGACGGACCGTGCAACGTGATATTGGTCATGTGGGAGAGATTATAGGCGTGAATCCGCGCGTGATTCATGCCCTGACCGCCCAGGACTTTATTCCGGTGATTGCCCCGATCGGCATTGGCCTGAATGGTGAAACGTATAATATCAACGCCGATCTGGTTGCCGGGAAAATAGCCGAAGCCCTCCAAGCCGAAAAGTTTATTTTACTGACCGATGTCGCAGGGATTCAGGATAAAGACGATAAGCTCCTGCCGACACTGACCGCGGCTGAAGCTGAGGCACTCATCGCCGAGGGCGTCATTCACGCAGGGATGATCCCTAAGGTCGAGTGCTGTATTGCCGCGCTGCATGGCGGGGCGCAAAAGGCGCATGTTCTTGATGGCCGTGTGCGTCACGCTATCCTGCTGGAAATTCTGACCAAAGCCGGTATCGGGACCGAAGTGGTTCGGCACACGGCGTAACGCTTTTCCACGCGCTCTTGGCAAAAATAGGGTGCAGGTGTATAGGGGTGAACTTCTGCAAGAAGAGCAAGAGGTGTGAGTGCACTGCGACTGTGAAAGCGTGATTTTTTGACAAAGCAGCCAGGGGGAAAAGCATATGAACAGCCAGGAAATCGTTGACCTGAATAATCAATATCTATGTTCCACCTATGCCCGTTTTCCGGTTGCCTTTGTCCGGGGTGAAGGCTGCCGCCTGTGGGATGCGGAGGGGAAGTCCTATTTGGATTTTTTTGCCAGCCTGGCGGTGATGAACCTGGGGCAATGTCACCCTGCGGTGGTCAAAGCCGTGCAGGAGCAGGTTGCGACGCTCACGCATATTTCCAATCTGCATTATATTATTCCGCAGGCGCGTCTGGCCGAACTGCTGTGTACTCATTCGTTTGCCGATAGGGTGTTCTTTTGTAATAGCGGAGCCGAGGCCAACGAAGCCTCGATTAAACTAGCGCGTAAATATGGGGTGGATAAGCGTGAGGGGCGCTACGAGATTCTCTCCACGCTGGGCTCGTTTCATGGTCGGACTATGGCCACGATTGCCGCCACCGGCCAGGAAAAAGTGCGCCAGGGGTTCGGGCCGGTGCTAGAGGGCTTCCGCTATGTGCCGTTTGGGGACCTGGCGGCCATGGAAGCGGCCCTGTCGGATAAGACCGTCGCGATTTTAGTCGAGCCGATTCAGGGCGAAGGCGGGGTGGTCGTGCCGCCCGACGGCTATCTTAGAGGATTGCGCGAGTTGTGCGACCGCAACGGGCTGCTGCTCATTTTTGACGAGGTGCAAGTCGGCATGGGGCGGACAGGAAAACTCTTCGCCCATGAACACGAAGGGGTGACTCCGGATATTATGCCGCTCGCCAAGGCGCTGGGCGGAGGGGTGCCGATTGGGGCCATGCTGACAACAGCCGAGGTGGCGGAAAGCCTCAGCCTCGGAACGCACGGCTCAACGTTTGGCGGCAATGCGATTGCCTGCGCCTCCGGGATTGCGGTGGTTGAAACCCTGCTCAACGAGGGCGTGCTCGACAATTGTGCCGAGATGGGAGCCTATTTTCTGAGCCGGCTTCAGGCGTTGAAAGAAAAGTTTTCCTTTATTACCGATGTGCGCGGAAAAGGGCTGATTCTGGGAGCTGAACTCGACCGCGAAGGCGGAAAAATTGCGGACACCTGTCTGACCGAAGGGGTGATGATCAATTGCGCCGCGGGAAAAGTGCTACGGTTTATCCCGCCGCTGATCATCACCAAGGATGAGATCGACGAAGGCCTGGACATCCTTGAAAAAGTACTGGCCCGACAATGAAACGCGACCTAATCAGTATCAGCGATTTGACCCAGGAGGAGGTCGAGGCGCTCTTTTCGCTGGCGCAGCGGCTCAAGGCTGACCGCCAAAAGGGCTGGCCGCATCCGATCCTAGCGGGCAAAACGCTGGCGATGATTTTTGAGAAGCCCAGCTTGCGCACCCGTGTGACGTTCGAGGCTGGCATGGACCAACTGGGTGGGTATGCGATTTATCTCTCACCCCAGGATATCGGGCTGGGTACACGGGAAACCGTTCCCGATGTTGCCAAGAACCTCTCGCGCTGGGTTGATCTCATCATGGCTCGGACCTTCTCACATCAGGCGCTGACCGAACTCGCCCAGGCCGCAACGATTCCGGTCATCAACGGGTTGTCCGATCTGCTCCACCCGTGCCAGGTGCTGGCCGACTGTTTGACCCTGATCGAACACCGGGGCGCTCTTGAGGGCCTGAAAATCGCTTTTGTCGGCGATGGCAATAACGTGGTGCATTCCTGGTTACATGCCGCGGTGAAACTGCCGTTTCGTTTTGTGCTGGCCTGCCCGCCCGGATATGAGCCGGACCGGGCTGTCCTGGAGCAGACGCGTCATGCCGGTGCGCGGGTGACAGTCACCCATACCGTGGCTGAGGCCGCGCGTGAGGCTGACGCGGTCTATACCGATGTGTGGACGAGTATGGGCCAGGAGGAGGAAGGAGCAGTTCGCCGCCAGGCGTTCGCCGACTATCAGATCAATGCCGAGGTGATGAGCCTGGCAAAACCGGACGCGCTGGTCATGCACTGTCTGCCCGCCCATCGGGGAGAGGAGATCACGGCAGACGTGTTGGACGGTCTACAGTCGGTCGTTTTTGACCAATCCGAAAACCGTCTGCATATCCAAAAAGCCATTATGGTCTGGCTGCTTCAAGGGTAAAAAGAGTGAACGTGTTCTCCAATAGATATGAGAGGCTGAACACGTTTACTCTTTTCGGCGCTGAGCCGTCTGGATTGAAAGGAAATCACTTGTGGTAGATGTGAAAAAAGTCGTTCTTGCCTATAGTGGCGGACTCGATACCTCGGTCATCCTGCGTTGGCTGATTGATATCTATGGTTGCGAGGTGGTCGCCTTTTGTGCCGACCTTGGCCAAGGGGAGGAACTTGCACCCGTCGAAGAAAAAGCCCAGGCGGTCGGGGCCAGCGCGATTTATATCGAAGATCTGCGCGAGGAGTTTGTGCGTGAATATGTGTTTCCCATGCTGCGCGCCAACACCTCTTACGAGGACGGCTACCTGCTGGGGACCTCCATTGCCCGGCCGCTGATCGCGAAGCGCCAGATTGAAATCGCTCGCCAGGAGGGCGCGGATGCGGTTTCGCATGGCGCGACGGGAAAAGGCAACGACCAAGTCCGCTTTGAGCTGACCTACTATGCCCTGGAGCCGCATATCACCGTGATTGCGCCCTGGCGGGAGTGGGACATGCAGGGCCGCGCCGACCTTATCGCCTATGCCGAAGAGCGGCAGATCCCCATTCCGGTCAGCCGGGAGAAGCCCTACAGCACGGACCGTAATCTGCTGCATCTGAGTTTTGAGGGCGGCATCCTGGAAGACCCCTGGCGGGAACCGTATGAAGATATGTTTGTGCTGTCGGTTGCACCGGAGAACGCCCCCGACCAGCCTGAATATATTGAAATCGATTTTGTGGCCGGCGATCCCACGGCGATTAACGGTGAAGCTCTGTCTCCGGCCAGCCTGCTGGCCAAAGCCAATGAGCTGGGCGGGAAACACGGCATTGGGCGATGCGACTTGGTCGAGAATCGCTACGTGGGCATGAAGGCGCGGGGTGTGTATGAGACGCCCGGCGGTACGATTCTGCATACGGCGCACCGGGCGCTGGAGACGCTGACCCTGGACCGCGAAGTCGTGCATCTGCGCGACTCGCTGATCCCGCGCTACGCGGAGATGATCTATTATGGCTATTGGTTTGCACCTGAACGCGAGATGCTCCAGGCTGCTATCGATGAGTCGCAGAAAAACGTCACCGGCACAGTCCGGCTCAAGCTGTATAAAGGCAATGTGATGGTGGTGGGTCGCAAATCCGATCGCACCTTGTACAATCCCGAGGTCGCGTCTTTTGACGAGAGTGGCGAGTATCAACAGGCAGACGCGGAAGGATTTATCCGCCTCAATTCCCTGCGTTTGCGGATTCGTAGGCTGGCCCAGAAGTAGGGACGAACGTCTCCCGATGGGCAAGAATCGACAGGGTGGAGCCAGCCGCGGGTCCCTGTCCCGTATGTCTCGATGAAATCAAAAAGCACAAAAGCCTGGGCCGGACGATTCGCTGCCGCGGCCGACCCGCGTATGGAAGCCTTCACGTCTTCGCTGGCCTTTGATCGACGCCTGGCCCGCTACGACATCCAGGGCAGCGTGGCTCACTGTCGGATGTTGGTCAAACAGAAGCTGCTGAGTCGAGCCGAGGGACAGAAAATTCTGACCGGACTCAAAAATATCGAGCGTGAGCTGGAGCAGGACCGCTTTCCCTTCCTGCCGTCGGATGAGGATATTCATATGGCCATCGAGCGGCGGCTCACGGAGAAAGTCGGTCCGCTCGGCGGCAAGCTGCATACGGCCCGAAGCCGCAATGATCAGGTCCTATTGGATGTCCGCCTCTTTGTGCGCGACGAGATCGCGGCGATTCTCAAACTCCTCAGCCGCTTGCAGAAACGGCTGGCCAGAGTGGCCAAGCGCCACCGGGCCGTTGTCCTGCCCGGCTATACCCATCTCCAGCGTGCCCAGCCGGTGTTGCTTGCCCATCACCTGCTCGCCTACCACGAGATGTTCAGCCGCGATGCCGAACGTTTGCAACAGAGCGGCGAGCGTGTGAATGTCTTGCCCCTGGGAGCCGGGGCGCTGGCCGGCACTACACTGCCGATTGATCGCGCCTATGTTGCACGTTTACTCGGTTTTGCCCGGGTGAGTGAAAACAGCCTGGATACGGTGGCTGACCGGGACTTTGTGGTCGAGTTTCTGTCCGGCGGGGCGATTCTGGGTATGCATCTCAGCCGTTTGTCCGAAGAACTCGTACTGTGGTCGAGCAGTGAATTCGGCTTTATTGAGTTGCCGGAGGCCTTTTCGACCGGCAGTTCCATGATGCCCCAAAAAAAGAATCCCGACGTCCCGGAAATTATTCGCGGCAAGACTGGCCGCCTATACGGTAACCTGTTCGCCCTGCTGACCGTACTTAAGGGATTACCGCTGACCTATAATCGCGACTTGCAAGAGGACAAGGAACCCCTGTTTGACACGGTAGACACGCTCAAGGGTATTCTGACTGTTCTTGAGCCTATGCTGGGGCAGTTGCGCTTCCGTACCGAGAGACTGGCCGAGGCGGCGTTGGGCGGATTCATGCTGGCAACCGATGTTGCCGACTATCTGGTTGAGAAGAAAATGCCGTTTCGTCAGGCCCATAGCGTTGTCGGTGCGGTGGTCCAGTGGTGTGTGGCTGAGGGAAAAGAGCTCCACCAGTTGACGCTTCAGGACTGGCAGCAGTTTTCCCCCTTGTTCGAGGCCGATCTGCTACCGCGCCTCAGCCTGGAAGCCGCGGTCGAGCGGCGTCAGTCCTATGGCGGGACTGCGCAAAAAAATGTTGAGCGCCAGCTTCGCTCGGCAGGAGTATGATCGTGCTGAGGCAATACGCTCTCGCCTGCCTGCTTGGAAGTGGGGCGCTGCTCCTGCTGTCCGCCTGCGGACATAAAACCGATATTCGTCCCCCCTCGCTCGTTGCGCCCGAAGCGATTAGTGACTTAGCCTTGACCATAGGAGAGCGGAGCGTCACGCTTCGCTGGGGGCGCCCCCAACGCTACGCTGATGGCAGCCAGATGGACGACCTGGGCGGATTTGTGGTACTACGGGCGCAACGAGACGGGGCGGGCAGGCAGCCCTTCACCCGGCTGGCACTGATTCCGGTAGAAGACCGTGATCGCTTTCAACAAGAGAGAAAGTTCAGCTATACGGACGAGCCGCTGACGGCTGGTACCTTGTACCGCTACCGTGTTCTGGCCGTCACCTTGGACGGCTATCTGGGCAATGTCTCGAATACGGTTGAGCTGGTCTGGGAGGAGCAAGCCGGAGGGGGCAAAGGGTAAACGTGTTCTCCAATGACATGATGATGCTGAACACGTTTACTCTTTCTAGCCGGTATGCAGTCAGTGGAAGGCAGTACGCATGAAGCTTCCGTTTACCAAGATGCATGGCATCAGCAACGACTATATCTATGTCAATGCGTTTGACACCCAGCTTCCCGACCCCGTCAGGGTCGCCCGGCAGGTGAGTCAGCGCCGGACGGGTATAGGTGGAGATGGGCTTATTCTGATCTGCCCGTCGGAGACGGCCCATGCCCGCATGGAGATGTATAATGCGGATGGCAGCCGCGGAGAGATGTGTGGCAACGGAATCCGCTGCGTCGGGAAATATCTATACGACCACGGCATTGCGACCGACAATCCGCTCCGAGTGGACACAGACGCTGGGCTGAAGGTGCTCTTTCTCGAAGTTGAAGATGGCAGAGTGGCCCGTGTGACGGTCGATATGGGTGAGCCTATCCTTGACGGGCCACAGATCCCTGTGGCCGCAGAAGGCCACATTGTGAACCAGCCGCTGCACGTTGACGGGCAAGCGTATGCCGTGACCTGTGTCTCCATGGGCAATCCGCACTGCGTCACCTTTGTCGACGACGTTGAGGCCATAGCGCTGGAAAAAATCGGTCCTCAGTTTGAGAGTCACGCCTTCTTCCCCAACCGGGTCAATACCGAGTTTATTCAGGTGGTCAGTCCGTCCGAACTCAATATGCGGGTGTGGGAACGCGGATCCGGAGAAACCTGGGCGTGTGGCACGGGGGCTTGTGGAGCGGGTGTGGCCGCGGTTCTCAACGAGAAATCGGAGCGCCTGGTCACCGTCCACCTGCGGGGTGGCGACCTGGAAATAGAATGGCGCGCCGAAGATAACCACGTCTATATGACCGGCGCGGCGGAAGAAGTCTTTGAAGGAATTGTCGAAGTCGAGTAGTATGGGCGTTCCTCTTTGATCGCAAAAGAGAACAGGAGGGCAGCATGTTTTCAGGATCACTGGTGGCGCTGGTTACGCCGTTCAAGAACAATGCCGTCGATGAGCAACGGTTGGGAGACCTGGTTGAATGGCATATTAAAAGCGGGACGCATGGGATCGTTCCGTGTGGGACAACGGGTGAGTCTGCGACGCTCTCTCACCAGGAACATACGCAGGTGGTCAAACTGGTCGTCGAGGTCGCCAGGAAGCGTATTCCCGTAGTGGCCGGGACGGGGTCGAACTCAACCGCGGAAGCCATCCACATGACGTGCGAAGCCCAAGAAATTGGGGCCGACGGCGCGCTCATGATCTCGCCGTATTATAACCGACCACCGCAAGAAGGCATCTACCAGCACTACAAAGCGGTAGCCGAGGCGGCCCAGGGCTTCCCCATCGTCTTTTACAATATTCCGAGCCGAACGGGCTCGAATATCCTGCCCGAGACCATGGCCCGTCTGTCCCAGATCGAGAACATTGTTGGCGTCAAGGAAGCCTCCGGCTCAGTCGATCAGGTGATCGACATCCGGCTCGCCTGCGGCGACAACCTGGCCATCTTGTCGGGCGAAGATACGCTGACGTTTTCCATGATGGCGCTGGGCGGCGCCGGTGTTATCAGCACCGCGGCCAATGTTGCGCCCAAGGCTATGGCCGAGCTGGCAAACGCCGGGCTGAACAGGGAGTGGGACAAAGCGTCCGCCCTGCAACTCAGCCTCGTCCCGCTCATCCGCGCCTTGTTTATCGAGACCAACCCAATTCCGGCCAAGACCGCCCTGGCGCTGATGGGCATGTGTGAAGCCGAGCTGCGTCAGCCGCTGGCCCCCATGGCCGACGCCAATAAGGAAAAGCTGAAAGCCACGCTCAAGAAATACGAACTGATTTAGCAATGCTGCATAGCGTGCCCTTGCCCCTTCACTCTGGCCAGGGTGAGGGGGTTTTCTTTATACGGAGCAAACGGGGGGAGAGATATGGAAACGAATATTGTCATCTGCGGTGCGGTCGGGCGCATGGGAAAAATGTTGGTGCGTCTCATTCACGAACATCCCGATGCCCAGCTCGTTGGCGCAATCGAAGCGGCCGACCATCCCGCCCTTGGCTCCGACGCTGGCGAAACCGCCGGCATCGGATCACTCGGGGTGCCGGTGACGAGTGATTATGCGGCGGTGGCTGGTCCGGATACTGTTACCCTGGACTTTACCCTGGCCGATGCGGCAATGGACCATCTGCGAACGGCCGTCGCCAGTGGCGCTGGCATTGCCATTGGGACGACCGGTCTGTCGGCTGAGCAACGGGCCGAGGCGGACCGTATCGCTCCTCAGAGTCGGGTCCTGATTGCCCCCAATATGAGCGTTGGGGTGAATGTCTTAATGAAGGTCGTGGAGGACGTGGCCAGGATTGTGGGCAAAGACTTTGATCCCGAGGTGGTGGAAATACACCATCGCTTCAAAATCGACGCGCCCAGCGGAACCGCGCTCGCTCTGGGCCGGATTATTGCCGAGGCGCAGGGCAAGGATTTCGATCAGAGCGAAGTATGGCCGTCAAGGTATTACGGGTCAGCGGACCGACGAAGAAATCGGCATGATGACCTTACGCGGCGGCGATACGGTAGGCGAGCACACCGTACACTTTGCCGGCTTTGGCGAACGCTTGGAGCTGACCCATCGGGCCTTGAACCGTGAATGCCTGGCCCGTGGCGCGGTCCGGGCCGCCCTGTGGCTGGCACGCCCAACGGGCTGTATTCGATGAAAGACGTGTTAGGGCTGTAGTGTTGATAGACGTGGACCGGTCCATCTCACGAGAACAGCCGTATCCCAGTCAATTCAATATCGAACTGCATCCAGAATGACCGTAAGAGCATATAGGCGGCGAGCGTTTCGGACACATAAGCGAATACTGCTTTCGACGCTCTACTCGCTCAACTCCAGTTGGGCTGGGAAGATTCCGGCGAAGACGCGCTTGGAGTAAAGATTCTGACCGTTGATATTGAAGCGAGGTAGTCGTTCTTAATTTCAAGGACTATGGAGGGAAGATTACTTTCTGAAGGCAATGGTACGCCGACGGGGTCGAGATGGAGGGGCGTAACCCCTATCTTCAAATACGAGAGAATAAGAGTGTGCTTCTCAACTTTCTCCAACGCCTGAACTGCCGTCAGGCAGAATTCCAAGGACCACATCTCAGGAATAGTCATATTTAATAGTCAAATTTCGTTCGATGAGAGCCAATTACCTCGAAATATTCCCCCTTGGTTCCATACGGTGGACCTAGGGCACTCTCTGGAAAGACTGTCGAAAATAACAAGTGAAGAGATCAATCCGTCTGCTGATATTGAGGCGCACTGTTGGCTCTTCTCATAGCGAAATGAAAGACGGCTGCTCCCATCGAGGGATCCCTACGTATAGTTTGAAAAGAAAGCTACCGTGCTGGCCAGCATCCGGGGCCAAAAAAGAGCGTGTGCGATCATTACAAGCGCGAGGCCTTGCTTCAAGAGGTCCGTGGACGGCTACAGTCTGATTTCTTGGTGTTGATTCGTTTTTTCAAAATCCTGCGCCAGCCTTATCCCGCAAAAGACCTACGAGCAAGAGAAAATTAATTTTGTAAAGGCGTGGACCGCGAAAAATACCCCAAGCTCTGCGAACGGTGAGCAACACATGCCGGACGATGAACAGGCAGGGCCATCGCTGCCGTGCATGGACATATCCAAGTTACAGGTGCCGGAAGTGGAAAAACAAAGACGCTGGCCAACGGCAAGAGAGGCGTGGGCGGCTTCCCTCGACATTCCGCCTCCCCAAACCTCAGCTTATCACTCCGTCGGGATCGAAGCGCCACCCCCATGTCTTTGAAATCCCTGATATTGCGCTAGGGTTAGGCCAACGCCACTTGCGATCTGCGCGCCATGGGCTTTGGCTGACCGGTCCTGTCACCTTCGCCCATAATTGTCCCCCAGATCACCGCCGCCTCCCGATCAAAGGGGAGGATACGACCTTGAAACTGTGTGGCCAGATCGTGATTGATCCAGCGGGCGAGGCGCTCCCGTTGCGTCCTGTCCCGCACACGACGGGCGCCGCGCACGAGCTCTCCGAGACTCCCGCAAGGAACAGGTCGCTCGCCATCTGGCGACTGACCCATTCACGCACTCGGGGAGCCGGGCGTGGACGGAAGGTCTCGCTGATAACGTTCGTGTCGATCAGAAACGCCACTATTCAAAGTCCACCACGCGGCCCGGCGTTCGGTCGGCTCGATTGTCAGGTCTTCCCCCACAAGCGGAGAGGCCCGTAGAAAAGCTAGCAATTAACTGCTGTCAGAGGGGCGAGAGCGTCGCGCAGGCGATCGCCGCCCGTGCGGAGCGCGCCAGCGACGGCCTTCACTAGGCCGACATCCTGGGCGGGTACCGTGACCTCAACGCGTCGCCCCCTGATTGGTGCCGAACTCTGCTTTGTTCCTTCAAGCATGACACTATTCCCCCGTCGGAAACGTTACCGGAGAATAATAAATTCAAGGATACCGGTCAAGCAGTGGCACAGCCTTGAGGCATGACCACTTCCCGCGCCGGGTCGGGAACTGCCGGGCCTCGGCGAGGAGCTGGAGAAAAACGCTGCGTGGAATTTCATACGCTCCAAGCCGTTGTAGATGCGGATTAACGATCTGACAGTCGATCAATTGAAATTGCCATTGGTGGAGCTGCTGCGTTAAGCGGCAGAAGGCGACTTTTGAGGCATTGGCCACTCGTTTGAACATCGACTCGCCAAAAAACGCGCGCCCCAAACTCACTCCGTAAATCCCCCCCACAAGCTCACCGTTGTCCCAGGCCTCAGCCGAGTGAGCAAAGCCGGCTTCATGCAGGGCGCAGTAGGCAGTCAGCATGTCGGGTGTAATCCAGGTACCTTCTCCGTTCCGAATCCGGGTTTCCGCGCAGGCGTAGACCACCTCCTCAAAGGCCCGGTCAAACGTGACCGAAAAGCGCCCCTGCCGGAGCAGCCGACGCAGGCTGCGGGAGATATGAAACCCGTCCGGATCGATGACACAGCGTTGCGGCGGACTCCACCATAGAATCGGGGAATCGTCGCTATACCACGGAAAAATACCGAGTTGATAGGCCAGCAATAAACGCTTGAGACCCAGATCCCCGCCGACCGCCAACAGCCCTTCCGGGTTCGCCCATTCAGGATTGGGAAAGACGAGTTCCTCAGTCAGTTGGTAGACGGGCATGCTGGTCTTCTTATGGTTCAGAAAACACAACTGCCTGTCAATGCGACCGTGTCCCGCATCAGCGTGGCGGACTTGCTTTTTCATCTGAAAAAAAAATCGCGGAAGAGAGGAAATATTGTAAAAGCAGGAGGAGTCCCATGGATCGGGTGAGTAAGGTTCCCTTTGATCAGGTTGACACTGAACTTCAGGCAATTATGCGCGAGTACGACCAGGAACTCGGCGGGTCGGAGTTCGTACAGGTGTTTGCCCACGCGCCTGAGGTGTTCAAGTCGTTTATCAATTTCTATTTCCCGTTGGTGTCAGGCGAACGGGGCAAGGTTGACGTCAAACTGACCGAGTTGGCCCGCCTCAAGGTGGCTGAGCGCAACGACTGCAATTTATGAATGCACGCCCGGTTTGCCTTGGCAAGGCAACAAGGAGTGACGGAAGAACTGATTGCAGCGCTGCCCCAGTACGAGACGAGTGAACTCTTTACACCGCGCGAGAAAGCGGCGATTCGCTTTGCGGATATCCTGGCCGGAGACCACCGCCTGGCTTCACCAGCGCTGTTTGACGATTTGCGCGAGCATTTTACCGAGCCGGAAATCCTGGAACTGGGCTGGCGAATTGTGACCTTTGTCGGCTACGGTCGGTTGATTCATGTGCTCGGTCTGGAGATTGGGCAGACCTGCCCGCTGCACCCCGCGGAGACCACTCCAGGGCAGGAGGCACAATCCTCCGCTTAGTAACCTCCCTGTGTGCGTACCTACAGGGTCAATGCGCTGGGCGTAACCCCACCCGGATTACGCCCGGTCCAGAGTGATGTTGAACCGGTTGAGCAACTCTTCTGCTGAAACCGGCGGTGTCGGCGGCGGGGACGGTGGGGTCACACTGATCGGCTGAGGTGCAGGCGGCGGTAGGCGGCGTGCTGGTGTACACTGGCTCAAAACGAGACAGCAGATCAGCAGACAACCGAATCGTGCAAACAATGTGTTGCTCATGCCTAGTCGCAACCAATTAGTCTATACGGGGAATACCGACTCGTTTGTATCAAAACTGGCTGGGATGAGCGACCGCATGCGCGGTCTCAGCCAGGATGACGGCGCGGCGATCAAAATCGCCGAGGCGCTCATCCCTGAGTTGGCCGTTCTTGTACAACACAAAGAGCTGCATACCCACAACGGCTGTTTTCCATAGCGCGAAGGTTTCATAAAATCTGATATTACCGACGTCACGGCCACTCCGCTGAGCATAGCGCTGGACGATTGCGTCCCGAGACAAGAACCCCGGTAAAACGGGCATCTGGGCAATCTCCCGCCGGCCCGGCGGATCATCGTGCTGGGTCCAATAATTGAGTAACAGGCCCAGGTCAATAAGCGGATCGCCAAGCGTACATTGGTCCCAGTCAAAGAGGGCAATAATCCGGGTGATGTCTGTTGGATCGACCATCAGATTGTCGAGCTTATAGTCATTATGCAGCAGGGTCGGAGAGGGCGAAGCTGGCACATAGCTAGCCAACCACTGTCCGAGTTCGTCCATAAGCGGGAGTTCTTCGACCTTGGCCGACTCCCAGCGCTTGCGCCAGTTGCGAACCTGCCGTTCGACAAAGCCCTGGGGTCTGCCCAAGGTGTCGAGTTCGACCGCCCGATAATCTACTGCGTGAAAGTCAATCAAGGTGTCCACAACGGCTTCACTCAGGCGGGTATACACGTCCGGCCGACCAAGCTGCTCCGCTGGCAGGTCTTTATGGATAACCAGGCCGCTTTTACGCTCCATGACAAAAAACGGTGCACCCAGGACGCTTGTGTCGTCACAAAAAAAATACGGCCGCGAGGCCGGTGGAAAAACCGGCCACAGGGCAGACAGCGCCCGAAATTCCCGAGCCATATCATAGGCCCCTACGGCCAGTGGACCACCGGGCGGCCGGCGGAGGACGTATTCGTGAGTACCAAAGCGCACCAGATAGGTCAGATTGGCATGCCCGCCGGCAAATTGCACAACCGTTAGTGGGCCGTCAGCATCGGGTAGACGCTCACGCACATAGGTATCCACCACATTCAGATCAAGAGCGGCTTCCGGACGAACGGCCACGGTTTCAGGTTCGGTCCAGCCTGGCGGAATATGTTCCATCGGTGTTCCTTCTCTCCCAGGTATGACCTGTAGAACAGGTCTGTGTCATGCATAGGTAATGGAAGCCGTGAGGGTTTACAATAATCTGCCAATCCAGAAACCACCCACAACAGCGAGCAGACCGACCACAACGCTACCAACAATATTCAACACACCGAGCAGAACGCCGCCGTTCTGAAACAACTGCATCGACTCATATGTGAACGTCGAGAAGGTGGTATAGGCACCCAGAAACCCAACGGCGAAGAAGTGTCGCTGTGGGGATGCCAGGAGCGCTCGGTCGTGCAGGACGGCGATGGCGACGCCAAGGAGAAAACTGCCGCTTATATTGGCGAGAAACGTTCCGTACGGAAAGCTCGTTCCCAGAAGCCGCGCCGCCCAGCTTGAAACCAGAAAGCGCGCGTTTGCACCCAAAAAGCCTCCCAATCCAATCAGAAGATATTGCACGCGACTTCCCCCTTTGTTTGCGAGCACATGTGATTCCCGTTTCTTTCCTTAGCGAAGCGATTCGTCCGGAGATAGTCCGTCCTTTTCAGATGTCACGCTACCCTGTTATTGACTCCCGCCATGAGACGGTCTTTAGTAGTGGTACGGGAGAAGAGGCAGAGTCATACGGAGGGAAGACGATGGATGATATTCTCCAAGCGCTATTCCGCTGGATTCACCTATTGGCCGGTATTACCTGGATCGGACTACTGTACTATTTCAATTTGATTAACGCCCACTTTCAGGGCGCACTCGAAGCGGAGGTTCGCAAACAGGTTGTCCCGCAGATCATGCCGCGTACGCTGTGGTGGTTCCGCTGGGGAGCCATGTTCACCTTTCTGTCCGGTCTGTTGATGATTCTCTGGAAGTATTTCCTGCTAGGGAGCGGCTTTACCGGCGATGCCGGTCTGTTCGGATCGAGTGCGGGGCTGTGGATCAGCATGGGTGCGCTGTTCGGTACGATCATGTGGTTCAACGTCTGGTTCATTATCTGGCCGGCCCAGCAGCAGATCATTACCGCTACGGTCAAGGGCGAGGCGCCGGACCCGGCGCTGCCCAAGAGGGCATTGCTCGCCTCTCGCACAAACACCTTTCTGTCCGTCCCCATGCTGTTTGGCATGATCACCGGCTCCGGGCATTATCCGTCGATTACCTTTGGGCCGCTGTGGCTGATTATTGTCCTGGTGCTCGGCTTCGGTCTAGCCTATCATCTGATTTTCCAGATCAGTGGGAAGGTAGCCAGAGACTGGCCGGTAGAGGAGTGACGGACTACTCCTGATGTGCGTCTGATTGAAACGTCAGCACGACCTTTGCTTCTCCCTTTTCCGATAGAGCAACTTTTTGTGAGCGCGTGCCAAACCGTTCATGCCAGGCGGTAATGGTGTACTCGCCCGGTGGGACGTTGTGGAGCCTGAAGGCTCCGTCCTGATCGCTCAGGGCAAAATACGGGTGGTCGAACACGCCCAGATAACTTCGCATCCAGCCGTGGATGTCACACTTGACCTCAATGCCGACTTCCTCCGCATCCACGGTCACGTTCCGCGATGTACCCTTGAGCCCCAGACTGAAATTCCAGTGGGATGAATTGCGCGGCAGGCCGTGGACATTATGGGCCATGGGGTCGCTATTAAGATAGCGAACCGGTTGATCGACCCGAATCGCCATAATACGCGGCAGAAAGACGCAGCCTTTTTGGTCGTTCTCAACCGATTCTTCAGGAACGGTAAAAACCCGCTCGCCCAGACCGTCCTTGATATACACCAGGGCGTTCTGCAGCCTGCCGTTAGTGACCAGCACATCCCCGGCGTAAACTGTCCCCTCGTGTTGGACGGCACATTCCGACCAGCCGCCGAGTTGCAGCACGCTCTGCTCCGGCACGGGACCCTCGAAATGGATGCTTCCGGAAATCGTGCCCACCGTAGACAGGTCGAGCGGGGTGGGTTGGCGAGGCGGCTTGGACGGCGTCGAGCTGTTGCAGGCCAGGAGCAGCGAGAGCAGGGCTCCAATGGAAATCAGCCAGATCGATTGAGAGCAATGCATAGAGCAGGGAGCTATTTGGCTCGGACTTCCGCCAGATTGACACAGTTGATGGGCGGCTCGCCGGCGCGCAGACGGTTGACATTGGCAGCCAAGCCGCGCGCGATGTCGTTATACGACAAATCGGTCACGCCCGCGGTATGGGGCGTAGCAATCACATTATATCGAAACAGCGGGTCGGCCGGGTCGGTCGGCTCGTCCCAAAAAACGTCCAGAGCTGCTCCGGCGATATCTTTATTGGCCAGAGCCGTCACTAGGGCGTCATGATCGATGACCGGGCCACGCCCAACATTAATGAGATAGGTCGTGTTCTTCATGCCGGCGAGGGCCTGCGCATTGATGACCTCCCGCGTGTGGGGCGTGACCGGAAGGGCCAGGACAACGAAGTCGGCTTCTGCCAGGACGTGACTGAGGTCGGGCGGCCCACCAAGGAAGTCAAACCCGTATTCTTCTTTGATGCGTTCGGACGGGTGTTGTTTCAGGCCCAGCAGACGCACGTCAAAATGGCGCAGGCGACTGGCCAGTTCCGTCCCGATACTCCCGACGCCGAGAATGGCGACCGTCTTATTCAGCAGTCCCTTACCCATAGGGGAGCCAAAGACACCGCGCCGTACGTTTTCAGCCGCCTGGGGAAATTTTCGGGCTAAGGCGAGCATGAGAAAGATGGCGTGCTCCGAGACTGAGGCGGCGTTGCCCGCCCCTTCCTGGCCTGGGACATTGGCCACATAGATACCTTGTTCGGTCGCAACCGGAATATCCACGCCTTCGAGCCCGACGCCGAACTGGTGGATCATGCGTGCCGAGGTGGCTCGAATAATTTCCGCGTCCACGCGGTGCATGGTCGGCACAACCACATCGGCATCGCGCGTCGTACTCAGCACCTCCTCCGCCGGACAGGCAATAATGGTGTCATCCGGCAGATGGTGTCGGAGCGTCTCGGAACAATGAGGGAAATGGGTAGAGCATAGAACGATTTTCATGCGGCGCGTCTTCCTGGGTTGGGGCCGGCTTACTCGGTGGGCTGACGGGCGGTGTCCATGACCTTTTCAATATCCAGCACGCGCGGGCCATCCCACGAGAGTTCAACTTCCCACCGGTCGTCTGCATTCACGACCAGTTCTCGCTCACCATCGAGTGCGATAATCGAGGGCGTAAAAGTGACGGGCATCCGAGCGCCAATCTCCATCAGGCCATGGTGTTGGATAGAGACGGGAACCACCATCCCAGGCGCAATAGGCGCGTTGATCGAGCGGGTATTACCCCCGAAGCGGACATACAGCCCGGCATCGTCAGCCGGACGGATAGGATGCAGGCTGCCACCGATTGAGGCTAGGCCGATATTCGTGGGCTGGCCCTGGGTGAGAAAGAGTTCCTTGATACGCTCGGCCTCCCACACGGCCCTGGCGCCAACAAACTGGTAATCACACACGGCCGCATCAACCAGGGCGATGTCTTCGAGCGTCCCATTCCGGTACAGGTTGAGCCGCTTGGTCGGGCGGGTACACGTTTCCGGGGAGAAGTGTCGGGCCGCGTAATAGCCTGCGGCCAAGCCCGCCAGGGTTGACTCTAAAAACTGGGGAAAGGCGTTATTCGTTCCGGTTGAAAGCGGAACGAGCGGCATGCTGCCACTGCCTTTGGTGACCACCCGGTTGGTGCCGTCGCCGCCAATGACGATAACGCAGGCCACCCCTTGCTCGCGCATGAGCTGCGCCGCTCGGGTTGAATCGCTAGCCTCATCAAAGATCGACATTTCAAGAAAACGCGTGATGAGACGCAGCTCGTTTTCTATCCCGGACAGGGCTTTGGTAAAGATATTGGCCGGGTCGGGAAAGAGGACCACTTCGTTCGCCCCGGCACCTTGAATGCCGAGAATGGCCCGCCGGACGATATAGACTTTTTCCTGAGTATCAAGAATGGAACCATGTGCCACAAGGCGGCGGATGTCCTTGCCCGCACGCGGGTTTGCAATAATACCGACGGATAACATGGGAAATAGGGGTTAGGGGTTGGGGACTGGGGGTTGGAGATTAGGTTTCCCCAAGCCTCAGTCCCTCATGCCTAAAACAATCCCAGAGCCGCCTCGCTGATTTTCTGCGGGTTGGGCAGATAGTGATCTTCCAGGGGCGGGCTGAACGGCACCGGGGTGTGAGGGGCCGACACCATTTTTATGGGCGCGTTCAAATAATCAAACCCCTTGTCCGCGACCATGGCCGCGATATCGGTTGCCACGTTGCAGCGTGGGTGCGATTCGTCGGCAATCACCAGTCGGCCCGTCTTTTCGACCGAGGCCAGAACCGCGTCTTCGTCAAAGGGCGAGAGGGTGCGAGGATCGATCACCTCCGCGCTTTTGCCCTGCTTTTCTAGCTCCGTGGCTGCGGCCAGGGAATGATGGACCATCTTGCCGATAGCCACGATCGTGACATCCTCACCGGCCCGCTTAATGTCTGCCTTTCCAAACGGAATACTGTAGTCTTCCTCCGGCACGGCGCCCTTGATGCCGCCGAAGGTGATATCCTCAAAGAAGATCACCAGATCATCATCCCGGATCGCCGAAATCAGGAGCCCTTTGGCGTCATACGGCGTCGAGGGGACGACCGTTTTGAGGCCGGGGATATGGGTAAAGAGGGAATGCAACACCTGAGAGTGCTGGGCCGCGGCGCGGTATCCGCCCCCGCAGATGGTCCGAATCACCAGGGGGACTTTGGCTTTGCCGCCAAACATATAGCGGAGTTTGGCGCCCTGGTTCAGAAGCTGATCAAAACATACGCCCATAAACCCGACGAACATCATCTCGGCAATGGGACGTAGGCCGGTGGCCGCGGCGCCAACAGCCGCGCCAATAAAGCCGGACTCGCTGATAGGCGTATCAATAACACGATCCCGGCCAAACTCTTTGACCAGACCTTTTGTCACGCCCAGGACGCCGCCCCAGGCTTCGTCGCCTTCGAGGTGATCGACATCGGCTCCGCCGGCAACGTCCTCGCCCATGATCACCACTTTCGGGTCGCGCTGCATCTCCTGACGCATGGCTTCATTCAGCGCCTCACCAAAATTCAATTCTCGCTCTGCCATAGTATTTCTCCGCAAGTTCCTAATAACTCACATACACATCAGTGAAGGTTTCCTGGACCTCGGGGAAGGGGCTGTCTTCCGCGAATGTGACGGCTTCGTCAATCGCGCCGTTGACCCGTTGATCGATTGCCGCCAACTCGTCTTCGGATATAAGGCCACGGGGCAGGACGGCGTCTTTAAAGCGCTTGATCGGATCGAGTTCGGTACGGTATTTTTCGTTTTCTTCCGCGATTTTATAGGTCTGCGCATCGCCTTCAAAATGGCCGTGGTGACGATAGGTCTTGCACTCCAGCAGGCTCGGGCCCTGTCCGGCCCGGGCGCGCGCAACGGCCTCATGCGCCGATTCATACACGGCAAACAGGTCGTTCCCGTCTATGGTGACGCCCGGCATGTTGTACGCTGCGGCGCGGTCGGCGATATTCTCGACGCTGCAATGATAATGCGCCGGCGTCGACTCGGCATAGCCGTTATTCTCGGCCACAAAAATAATAGGCAGCTTCCAGATTGCGGCCAGGTTGAGGCTCTCGTGCAAGGTGCCTTGCTCTGAGGCTCCATCGCCAAAGAAGCAGATGGTCACCTGGTCGGTGCCATTGGTTTTGGCGGTCAGGCCGGACCCGCAGGCGAGCGGCGGGCCGCCGCCGACAATCCCGTTGGCTCCCAGCATACCCTTGTCCATATCGGCGATATGCATGGAGCCGCCCTTGCCCTTGCAAATCCCCGTGGCTTTGCCGAACAGTTCGGCCATCATGCCCTGTACGTCCACCCCTTTTGCCACACAGTGCCCGTGTCCGCGATGGGTAGAGGTCATATAGTCAGCGTCCGTGAGATTGGCACAGATCCCGACCGCGACCGCTTCTTCCCCGGCATAGAGATGCACGAAGCCTGGGATCTTTCCCTTCCCAAACTCGGTACTGACCCTGGTTTCAAACACCCGGATGAGCTGCATACGCTCATAAATCCAGAGGAGCTTGTCTTTGGGAATATCCATACGACCCTCCTTATTTCAATCGTTGTGTACCGGCTTCATAACACGAAACGCGGGGAGGGGAAACAGAAAAGGGGATGGGGGTTAGATGGGGAGACGCTGTGCTGGCGTATGGGGGTGAGATATGATGAATATGGGTAAGCTAGCCATGGAAAAGACACGTCTCAGCGAAAGTGATGTTTGTGCCAAGTTCATTACACCGGCCCTGCGTTAGGCCGGCTGGGACGAGACTATGCATGGAATGAGGGTGAATGATGCCTTCTCTCCTCTACGAACCTGATGAACGCCCACCGTATACGCTCGCCTTTGGGCTCAGCTTTCAGCGGGCGATGATCATGTGTCCCGGCCTGGTACTCATTCCGACTATTATCATGCGGGCGGCGAATCAGGACGACACCTATCTGTCCTGGAGCATCTTTGCGCTGTTTGCGGTGAATGCGGCGACATCGGTATTGCAGGTTTTCCGCATCGGGCGCTTTGGCTCCGGATATGTGCTCCCCATGGTGACCAGCAGTGCCTTCATCGGCGTATGTATCACGGCGCTCGTTGAAGGCGGCCCGTCCCTGATGGCCACCCTGCTTATTGTGGCCTCGATATTTCAGTTTGCGCTGGCCACCCGTCTCTCCTTGCTGCGGCGTTTCATCACGCCGGTCGTGACCGGGACGATTCTCGCCCTGATACCTGTTTCCATCATGCCAGCAGTCTTTCGGATGCTGAACGAGGTGCCGGAAGGGACGCCATGGGCTGCGGCCCCGACGAGTGGGGTGGTCACCTTTGCCGTGGCTTTAGCGCTCTCGCTACGGGCCTCAGCGGCATGGCGACCATGGGCGCCGCTTATTGGGATTGCGCTAGGCTGCGCGGTGGCCGCGCCTTTTGGCCTGTACGATACCGGGCAGATATTAGCCGCGCCCTGGGTCGGTTTTCCTTCGAATGCTTGGCCAGGGGTGGGGCTGACGTTTAGTCCCGCCTTCTGGTCTCTCCTGCCGGGGTTCCTGTTTGTGGCACTAATCGGAACGACCGGGACCCTCGGCCATGCCGTTGCTACTCAGCGGGTCTCGTGGCGCAGACGGCGGGCGACTGATCTCCGCTCGGTCCAGGGTGCGGTTGCCACCGTCGGTTTGGGTAATCTGCTGTGTGGTATCGCTGGGACGATACCGAGTGGGACTGCTCCATCAAGTGCGCCGTTTGTGGAGTTGACCGGTGTGGCAGCGCGTCGTGTCGGGGTATGCATCGGCGTCGTCTTTTTCGTCTTGGCGTTCCTGCCGAAGGTGATGGCCGTGTTGATCGCCATTCCAAGTCCGGTGGCTGCCGCCTATCTCATTATTCTGTTTGGACCCATACTGAATCAGGGGATGCAACTTATTCTCCAAGGAGGGAGCGATTATCGTAAAGCGCTGGTGACCGGCGTGTCGTTCTGGGTTGGGGTGGGCTTCCAGTATCAGGCCATTTTCCCCGACTACCTGAGCGGGGCCTGGGAACTGCTCCTGAGCGACGGCATCACCGCGGGGGGGCTCATGGTGGTGGGATTAACCGCATTCATGGAGTTGACCAGCCCCCGCCGCAGACATCTTGAAATGGAGTTGGCAATCGAGAGCTTGCCGCAGCTTGAGGCTTTCCTGAGCGAGTGTGCCGCCCGACTGAGGTGGAGCACAGAAGCGACCCAACGCCTGGGTTTGATCGGCGAGGAAGCGATGCTGAGTCTGGTGCAACAACGGGAGGACTCGGCGACTCACGCGGGACGCCGTTTGCACGTGATCGCGCGTCAGGACGGCGGTGCCGTGGAGTTGGAGTTTATGGCGGCGATTGGCGAGGAAAACCTTGAAGACCACATGGCCTTGCTCGGAGAACACGTGGAAACGCCAAACGAGCGTGAAATCTCGCTACGTTTGCTGCGCCACTTCGCCTCATCTGTACGACACCAACAGTATCACAACGTTGATATTCTGACCGTACGCGTTGACGGCTCGGTGTAACCTCAAGAGCGGGTAAGGCCGTTATGCCGCGGTCCTCGGCAGGGTGGTGGGGAGAGGCAAGCGGTGTTGAGGGAGGGGCTACTGCTTATTCGTCCTCATCCGGCAGCCGGTAGGCCGTGCCGTCAACGAGGCGTTTGGCGTCATAGTTCCAGTGGGTCATCCACTCTTCAATCACGCGATAGGCTGGACATTGGCCTTTGTCGATCTCATCACGTAGTCGCTCAAGATAGATGGTCTCATTTGCGCCGGCCTCGTTGCAGTCGTTATGCCGTCCCAGGCCCTCCCAGGCAATCGTTACCAGTTCTTTGGCCAGATCGAGCAGGCGGATGCCCCGCACACGTGCGCCCAGGGCCTGGCGATGGGCCTGATGATAGGCTTCGAGGCGTTCGTCCCAACTCCATTTTTTGACCAGATCCCAGGCGGCCAGCAGGGGGTCGGTATCAAAGAAGATGCCCTTGGTGAGGGCCGGGACGGCCAGCATGTATTCGAATGGCTGGTTGTCGAAGCAGCGGATCTCCAGGTATTTTTTGATCCGCACTTCCGGAAAAAGGGTTGTCAGGTGAATGCTCCAGTCTTCCAGGGTGGGGCGTTCGCCTTCATGTCCCTCCTCCAAAAATTGGCGAAAGGACATATGGGTCATATTGATCCACTGACCCTTGCGCACAATGAAATACATGGGAATATTCAGCGCGTATTCGGCATAGTCTTCAAATGTCGGAGCGTCCGCAAAGGCAAAAGGCAGCAGGCCACACCGGCGTTTGTCCGTTGCAGTCCAGACGTGGCCGCGCATGGTCATAAAACCGTTCAGACTGCCATCTGAAATCGGGGAGTTGGCAAACATGGCAGACAGGATGGGCACGAGGCCCATGCTGGCCTTAAACTTCAGCATAGCGTCGGCTTCATCGCTGAAGTCGAAATTGACCTGAATGGAAGCGGTCTGCTTCATCATGCGGTGTCCCAGCGTGCCGACCTTCTCCATATACGGGGCCATGATCTGATAGCGCGTTTTGGGAATCCACTGGATGTCGTCGAGCGGGCTGACCGGCTGGACTCCCAAGTTCACGAAGTCAATGTCCAATTCGTCCGCAATGGGTAGCAGGTGCTTGAGATGGCGACGAAGTTCTTTGTCCGCACAATGGACAGTTTCGCACTGTTCGCCGGAGAGTTCGAGCTGAGCACCGGGTTCAAGGGCGATATTGGCGCGCTCGCCCTGGAGGGCGATAATACGGCCTTCTTCTTCCTGGGGTTCCCATTCCAGGGAGTCTGCCAATCGGCTCAAGATATACTCAATGCCGCGTCGACCGGAGTAGCGCGCGGCACGACCGCTCCGACGTGACACGCCGAGCAGTTCGTACTCTGTGCCAATACGCCAGTCTGCTCGGGGCTTTGCAGCGTCAAAGAAGTATTCGATGAGTTGGGCATGGTCTTCAACAACAAGACCTGCGTCTGGTCCTTCAACGTACTGCGACATCCGGTGACATCCTTCCCCTGGGTACGGACCCCTCCTACAAAACGGCATCAACGTAACCAGACGCAGAGGCCAAGGCAAGGGGATTTTGGAACGGAGGTTGCCCTGCGACCGGGACTGAGGGTTTTCAGATAGGTCTGCCTTCTGTCAATGTGATGCTGCGGGATTACCACGAAGTGCCTCTTGGGCGGTGAGATATGCGGCAAACGGACAGTGCGTGCCGCAGCTATGCCCTCCTGCCAGCGCGAGGGCGCGGCGGAGAGCGGCCTCCATGGCGGTAAACCAGCCGGATTGGGCCGGAAAGAGATTTGTCGGCCCGATACGCGTAGCGATACCGGTTTTTTCAAATAGCTGCATGGCGTCGGGACGCAGACCCAGGACGAGGAGGGTTTTGCCGGAGCTCTCCAACTGACGTTGGCTGGATTCGAGTAGGCTGGCGATGGTGATGTCCAGGCCCTGCGTCTGGCGGATGCGGAGAATAACGACGCGGATATGAGGCTCGACATTTATTCGCTCAACCGCGGCTTGTAGCTCTCCTGATGCTGCAAAAAATAATGGGCCCGTCAGGTTGAGGATACGAATAGCGGAACAGTGTTGCCCCTGATCTTCCTGCTCTTGGTCAACCTCTCGAAAGCGGCCTTTCTCGCTGATCGTCATCTCTCGGATCGTGAGCAGCCGGGCGCGACGTAAAAAGAGGAGAATACTGATCCCGACGCCAATATAAATGGCTTGATCGAGCGGTACGAGCCACGTCCCGACGAGCGTGGTGAGAAATGCCACCCGGTCGCCCCGGGTACCGCGCAGTATCATACGAATACGATCCCTGTCGATGAGATCCGAGGCTAAGACGAACAACAGACCGGCCAGACTGGCAATCGGAGTCTGATTGACCACGGGTCCGAGAAAGAGCAGCACGGCCAGCATCAACAGTCCGCAAAACAGCGCCGACAGACGGCTCTGTGCTCCAGCTTGCTGATTCAAGGTTGAACGGGCCAAACTGCCGCTGACCGGGTAGCCGCCCGAGAAAGCGGCAGCGATATTTGCCAGTCCCTGGCCCGAAAATTCGGCCGCCATATCAAGTCGCTGCCCCGACTTGGTCGCAAGCGTACGGGCCACAGAACTGGACTCAACCAGGGACAGGACAGCACAGGCAAGTGCCATCGGGAGCAGGCTCGCCCACTGGTCCAGGTGCGGCACGGTGAACGGCGGCAGACCGGCTGGCAGAGGGGCGAGGTCGGCAACTAGTTGGAGCCCGGCGTCAGACAACTGAAAGACGCGTGCCACAACGATGCTGAGCCCCAGGGCGAGAATGGCGGCTGGCAGACGGGGATAAAAGTGACGCAGATATAGGACACAGGCAATTGTGCCGAGGGTGAAAAGGACGGCGAGCAGTTGGACTTCCGAGAGCGAAGACAGCCAGCCGCCGATCATCTGGATGGGATTGCCGACAACGCGAACCGTGCCGGTTGCATTGGGAAGCTGGCCGATCAGAATCAGGACGGCGGCTCCTGAGATATACCCACGGACAACCGGCTGTGAGATATAATCGGCGAGCGCGTCGAGTCGCAGTAGCCCGGCGAGAAATTGGACAACCCCAACCATAAAGGCCAGGGTGACTCCGACGGTCATGGGACTCGCGCCACCGTGCGCCACCTCGGCAGCGACGGCGGTGCCAACCAGCAGACTCACGGCGTTCGTAGGGCCAGTCACAACATGGCGGGAGCTGCGGAACAGCGCGCCCACTATGGCCGGCATGGCTGCTGCATACAGGCCCATGGCCGGGGGAAGACCGGCAATCATGGCATAGGCCACGCCTTGGGGAATGTCGAGAAAGGTCACGCTCGGGCTGGCGAGCAGGTCCCGAGGAAGATGACGAAGCTGGTAAGCCCGGAGGTCGAGAAACGGGAGAAAGCGCTTCATCAGTCCTTAGGCGGTCGCTCCGTCTCAGGCAGTTGATAATTCTCTCGGCCTGGCTTGAGTGGGCGTAACATCCAGTAGGGCCGCCGTGAGCCGTCTGGCGAGACCTGACTGGCCGGCCGGGTCAGTTCGAGCCACTTCTTATACGCGGTATGCGCCTTGTCCGTATCGACCTGAATATCCCCATACTGATCGCCTTTTTGGGCAGGACGAACGCGAACGGCTTGGTGCCAGCAGTGCATGCCGGAGATCGGGTCAGGGTGGACCGGAAAGGTGAGATTCTGATGTACGCCGGTATCCGTCCACCAGACACGTGCGCTATCGGCATCCTCACTCGGATAGCCGTGGACTGCCTGCTTGCGAGACAAGTGCCACTGACTGCCGTTTCGGTCGAGTCCGACCGTGGCCATCATCTGACGCTGGCCAGCCTGATCGAGCTTCCAGCGGCCCATGTGGTGGCTACAGCCAACGATGCCGGGTCGAATCCCTTCTGTCACCCAGGCTTTGAGCACAAAATAGCCGATCTCGGTCTCGACCCGGACGAGGTTTCCTGTGACTACACCCAGGCGCTTGGCATCACCGGGATGCAGCCAGAGCGGGTTGGTGTGGGCAATCTCGTCCAGCCATTTGGCATTTGCGCTCCGGGTGTGAATCTGGACCGGTAGGCGAAAGGTCGGGATCAAGACCATTTGGTCGTCCGTGAGCCGGTCGGGATGGATATGGCTCTTGCTATACGTGGGGAGGGCGTATTCCGGCCAGCCCCAGTCCTTCAGGGTCTTTGAATAAAACTCAAGGCGTCCGCTTGGGGTTGGAAAGCCGCGATATACGTTACCGTCTCGGCTCGCTATTTTGACGCCAACATGGCGACGGCCATCTGTATCCCCATCCGGCGAGGGCAGGGGGACGATATTCGGACCGGCGGGCTTGGGGCTTGCGGTGAAGACACGGCCCAGATGGTCAACCTGGGTATTGTCCAGTTCAACTGGTGGGACTGTTTGTGCGTGGACCGCTCCGATGTTTTTTTGGATTTCAAACGCGCCGTAGCGACGCATATAGGCCAGCGGCGAGAGTCCCTGGGCGGCGGCCTGTTCCGGGAGCCCTGGAACTGACTGCCCAAAGATAAACCCGTAATACTCGTCAAGGGTAAGCTTCTGGCCTGGGTGGGCTTTGGATTCAAAATATTGGCGTATCCCCAGCGAGCCATCCGGGTCGACCTGCCAGGATAACTCGATCCAGAACTCGTTCTCTTCCCAGACTTCGCCTGGGTTTGCCTGGCGCGTATCTGTCACCGGCTGACCGAGGCGTTCTCTGGCGGCTCGCAGGACGGGCTGACGGAACCCGATCCACTGGGCGTCGTGCGTTTCGTAGGAATGCGTGTCGTGGCGCTCGCTACCAACGCCCATGGGCAGAATGTAATCGGCGAAGTAGGCACTCTCGTTCCAGGTTGGAGTCAGGGCAACGTGCAAGCTGATTTTTTGTTCATCGCTGAGGGTTTCAATCCACGAAAACCCGTCGGGATTGGTCCAGACCGGGTTATACACACGGGTGAAATAGACATCGAGTTTGGCGCGTTCTTCTTTTAGAAAATGCGGCAGTAGAAAAGACAGTTCGTGAATAGCCAGCGGGTATTCGGCCGGCCAGGAAAGCGTATTCCACATGGCTGGATGGGGTGGGGTATGGATGGGCCGTGGCACAAACTTGTTCCACGCATTGGGATACGTCCCGCCCGGTGTTGCTACCGCGCCCGTGAGGGCGTTGAGGAAAAACAGCGCCCGCGCCACCTGCCAGCCGCCGAGATTTCCGGCGGACGCACTCCGCCAGGTGTGGGTCGCCAGTCGCGTTCCAGCGGAGGCAACCAGGGTGGCGATGGCCTCAATGGTCTGCGGGCTGACCCCGGATTCCTGGGCTGCAAAGGCGAAGCTGTACTCAGTATAGAGCTGTTTCAGCACGGCCTCAAAGTTTTCAAACGTAGGCTCCAGGTCAGGCCGCTCTTCTTGGAGATATTCCTGCCAGTTCCACCAGTCACGCACAAAAGTGCGGTTGTATTGTTCGGTCTGAATAAGGTGATTGGCTATAGCGAGTAGAATGGCCGCCTCGCTTCCCGGATAGGGTGCAACCCAATGGTCGGCGTGGGTGGCGCTATTGGACAGGCGGACGTCAAAGACGATGAGCTTGGCCCCACGCCGCTTGGCATCCATAATGCGCTGGGCGTGCGGATTAAAATAATGGCCCGATTCCAGGTGGGCGCTGATGAGAAGGATGACATCGGCATGTTCGTGGTCGGGGCTGGGGCGGTCCGCACCCATCCAAAAATGATATCCGGCGCGAGCCCCGGACGAACAGATATTGGTATGGGAGTTGTGGCCATCGACACCCCAGGCGGCCAGGACGCGTTCGGTGTAACCATCCTCGCCAGGACGGCCAACGTGGTACATGATTTCGTTGCGACGGCCTTCCTGGAGCGCCCGCCGAAGGCGGCCGGCAATATCACCGAGCGCCTCGTCCCAGGAAACCTGTTGCCACTTTCCTTCGCCACGTTTTCCCGCCCGTTTCAGGGGGTAGAGAATGCGGTCAGGATCGTTGATCTGGTTGAGTGTGGCTGGGCCCTTGGCGCAGTTCCGGCCCCGTGAGGCCGGATGTTCAGGATTACCCTCGAATTTTCTGACGCTGAGCGTCTCCGGATCAACATAGGCCAGCAGGCCGCAGGCTGACTCGCAGTTAAAACACGTGGTGGGAACAAGCATCGAGCGTTGTTCGACGCGTCGCGGCCAGGCGCGGGCGTCCAACTCAATCCAATCGTCCCAGCGTTCCTTGGGAGGAAACGACGCGAGGTGATTGCGACTTGGTCCTGGATAAAACGTCTCCTCCCGTGCCTCTGTATCCTGACGAGCGGCAGACACGCGTTTATTGGGTCTCTCAGTACTCATGATGATGTCCCCTAGGCGAGCGGTACGCTTTGCCCGGCCTGAACATAGGCGTGTTCATATGCCAGCAATCCAATGAGGGCCGCACACCCTGCTGGTATGCCGGCCCACGGCGCGAGCAGGCCGAGAGAGATGAGGAGTACGCCACCCCAGAAATACGTCCGGTATTGGCCCTTCGTCATCTCGGCAGCGGCGAGATGCGCATGGACGGTGGGATGGTGCAGGGTGAATTCCCCGCTCACCAAGAGGAGATGCAGCGCGCACGCTACTCCCAGGAGTGTGGCGACCGGTGAAACCACGGTAGGTGCCCACCAGACCGCGCAGGGGAGGAGCGCAGCGGCTCCTGCAATAAGCGTTTGGACGAGAAAATGGAGGGGAAGGAGTGGGTTTTGCCACAGGTCACGGGCAGTAGATTGTGCAAAGAGATAGGCGGTATACACACTCGTCAGTACGCCAAGTGGGATACCGATCAGCATCAGGCCCGACTGCCATGCGGTTCCGCCTACAAGGAGGGTGGCCAGAAAGTGGAGGAATAGAACACTGCCAAAACCCAGGATGATAAAAGCGCCCCGGACCAACCAACTCCTCCACTGCGGGCGGGTAAAGATCAGCATAAAGCGCTCGGGGTGGTCCAAATCGGCGATAAGAATCAGACCGGTGAGGGCGAGAAATATCCCGCTCAGAATCGGGGCGAGCCATTGCCAGAGCATATGCTCAGGACTCAGCACTCCAAAGAGCACCAGAAAGGCTGGAATCAGATAGGCTCCCGAGGCCAGTCCTTTGGTCCAGGTATACAGGCTCAGCCGCCAGTCCCACGGGGCACGGTGTGGCACGTCATAGGCCAGCACGGCCTGGGCGGAGCTGTTGTGCCGGGTCGGATGGCCTGAGGTCACCTGTTGCGCTCCCCGGCCCTGCTCACTCCACAGAAAAAGGCCGCCTTCGGGCCGTGTGGCAGCCAGTGGGTCGAGCGTAGCCTGGTGGGCGCCGGTGTAGAATAATTTGGGGTGGGTTTCCTTTTCAGGACGCCGCACGGCAACGGGCTCCCGGCCCACGATTGCCGCCACGCTTGAACCGGAGTCATTCAGGTCGCCCACCATAATCGCTTCTGTCGGGCATACCACAACGCAGGCCGGCTCCAGGTTCATATCGATCCGATGCGCACAAAAATTGCATTTCTCGGCCGAGTGGTCTTCGGGGTTGATAAAGATCGCGTCGTACGGACAGGCCGCAATACAGGCTTTGCAGCCAATACAGATGGATTTGTCAAAATCCACAATGCCGTCAGACCGGGCGTACATGGCCGCGGTCGGACAGGCGTGGGTGCAGGGTGCGTCCTGACACTGATTGCAACGGGTGACCTGAAAAGCTCGCCGAGCGTTCGGGAAGGTGCCCACGTCGGTGTATTTCACATAGGTGCGATTGACCGAGACTGGGACATGGTTTTCTGATTTGCAGGCTGTACTGCACGCATGGCAGCCAATACATTTGGTGTGATCAATGACCTTGGCCCATCTCACTTCGGGTGCTGCTGGGGACGCTTCGTGAGTGGCTGCTTCCATGTGGTCTGCTCCTTCCCGCGGTGTGCGTCGGATCTCGGGCGAGCCGCCACGCTCTCCCAACTAGCGCGCAATGGGTAACTGTTGTTCATTCCAGTCCAGCATCCCCCCTTTGAGATTTGAAACACGCTCGAATCCAAGACCGGTAAGAATAGCGGCGGCCGTTGTACTGCGGACTCCGGCCCGACATACAACAATGATATGACCGTCTTTATGGTGTTCAATTTCTCCCGCCCGTGCCGGCACCTCTTTGAGGGGATGAGGATGCTGCCCGGTATATGGCCAAGGTCATCGCTGTACTCGTCTGGCTCACGAACATCAAGCAAGAGCGGGGGGGTAGTGCTCTCCCGTTGGGCTTGGACTTCTTGGGCGGAAAGCTGGCGCACGCCATTCAGTGCCGAGAGACTCGGAAACTGGATGGATTGGTCTTCAATGGCAGACTGGTTCGGTTGGAGAACTTCCTGAATTTTATCCGGCAGTGAGAGGTGGAGGTTGTTCATCAAATCGACATATTCCTGGCGACTGCGCCCGGCAACGCGTGGATTTGTCTGTTTTTCTTCGCCGATAGTGGATTGGGTATGTCCCCGATAATCATGACCGGGAAAGACCAGCGTGCTGTCGGGCAGCGGAAACAGTTTATGATAGATGCTGTCGTACTGGGCGCCTGGGTCGCCCTCGGGAAAGTCGGTCCGCCCGGTGCCGTGGATAAACAGGGTATCGCCGGTGAACACTCGATCCATGGCGTGGAGGCACATACTGTCAGGCGTATGGCCTGGGGTTGCGAGCACGTGTAGGGTGAGCGTCCCAACTCGGATGAGTTGTCCGTCTTCGACATGCATATCAACATGCGGGGCGGGGGCTCGTCGATGCATGATCACCGGCGCATCGGTCAGATCCCGCAACTCCCAACTCCCCGTTAAATGATCCGCGTGGGTGTGCGTATCGATGATGCTGTTGAGCGTATATCCATAATAGGCGAGCAGGGCGAGATAGCGGTCGGTTTTTTCCAAGACCGGGTCAATGAGGGCGACTTCCTGTGTTTTTTCGCACCCAATCAGATAGGTCTTGGTGGCGCTGCGGTTGAGTTCGCGAAACAGCATGATGAGCGCTCTTCATCTGAGTTAAGGCAAGCAGTATGAAATCTACCACACTTTTTTCAAATACGGAAAATAGAAAAATAATGCCAAGACTCAAGCGTGACCTGTATCGGTTCCTCAGCGCCTTTCTCCTTGGACTGCTCTGTTTGTCCTGCGAAAGCGTGCGCTCTCCTGGCCCGAGACAGCAAACGGAGACCGAAAGGGACGTCCTCGGACTGCGGGGGCCCGTCAGATCGTTATCCATCTTTCGGGCCGACCTAGTGAAACAGGGTGACAAGTGGGAGTCGCAGGCAGAACTGCCGATTCGTGCTGATCGGTTTGACCGGCGTGGCAATTGCACTGAGCGCCTCTCGTATGACCCGGATGGAACGCTCCGTGAGCGTGCAGTCTTTTTGTACGACGCGCGTACAAATGAAAGAGAAGTGCTGCGCTACGGGCCGGAGAACAGCCTTTTGGGACGCGCTGTCTCATCCTATGCCGACCACGGCTCCCCGACCGAGTCGCGTTCCTATTCGGCCAGGGATGTGCTGACAGAACAAACAAATTTTCAGTATGACGACCATGGCTGGGAAATCGAGTCTCGTACCTATCAGCCAGGCGGTGAGCTGAAAAACCGTACGGCCTCGCGTTACGATGTTCAGGGAAATATTGAAGAGCAGTTGTGGTATGACGCAGCAGATACGCTCGTGAAGAAGGTCGTCTACCACCGCGATTTTCGGGGAACCCTGGTGACCCGAGTCTCTTTTGTCTATGCCTCGAACTCCCGGTTGAGTGAGCGAACGGACACCCACTTCAATAACAACGGTGATCCGACTGAGCGTATTGTGTACGTGGATGATGGTCGGCGGCGCCACACCGAGATGTTTACCTATCGGTACGATGCCTTCGGCAATTGGACGACCCAAACGGTCAAGCGCCAAGTCGTTAATAAGAACGCCTCCTATTTTAGACCGGCGCGGATTATCTTTCGTGTTTTTGAGTACTACGAAAGAGGTGGCACGTAATCCGCTCCTGGTGTTTCACCCGCGCGCTGCGATGGAGTCTGCCTTGAGAGAGGTCACAGGAGGCGAACGGATTCGCTAGGCCCGACGCGTAAGGATACAGCCTAACTCGTGCAGTCCGGCCGGATGTGGAATGGAGAGCGGCTCAGCGTCCCGCCATTTCCAGCGAGCGTCCTGAAAAAGCTGATGCATGGTGTCGAGATCGCACGGAAACGGAGGACCATCCGGATTGGTCGCCTGCATAAAGAGGGCAAACAGTTGTCCGCCCGGCCTGAGCCACGAGAAGAGTTGGCGTTCGTAGTCCTGGCGGGTTGAGGGATCGAGGGCACACAGACAGGTCTGGTCGTAGACTGCATCGAAGCGGGCCGGGGCATCCCAGTCGAGTAAGTCGGCTTGAATGACTTCCGCGGCAACACCCGCGTTCTTAATCAACCGTTGGGCGCCGTGTATTGCCGCTGGGGCGAGATCAACGGCGGTGACCTCGAACCCCTGCTGGGCCAGGGTGACCACCTCATGGCAACGCCCACAGCCGGGAATAAGTATGCGACACGGGTGCAGCAGGCCTTGCGCCAGCCAGGTGAAAAGGGCCGGGTTGGCCGCTTCCCGTTGCCAAGCGGTGTGGCCGGTGTGATAGCGGGTTTCCCACTCCGCTCGCCGAGTCGCCGTATCACTCACACTCGTCTCCTGATCTCGGACGGAGACCTCCCAGCACTGATGCGCTGAGAGGTCAGTCTCAAAGGGGCTCGAATCCAGACCGTCTGAAGAGATAGGGTCGGACCCGGCGCTATTTGAAGGTGTGGCGCGGAAAGGTCTGGGTGTCACCAGAGATAAAGGTGAAGGGGAGAGGTCCGTGCACATTGGAGTTGGGATCCCCTCTATATTCAATTTCCCCATTCACCGACCCGCAGTTCTCTGGAATCGTGAGCCTCACCTTGGTAACGATGATTTCGCCGACGCTCATAGCTACGGGAATCGTGGCCTCTCCATTGACGACTTTTTCTGTTGCCCCTTCGTCCTGGGGGACATGCACGGGCGGCTGCTGTGCCGACTGGACCTCGGCGCGAAAGCACTCGAAGTCATCGATCCCTGTCACTACCATCTTGCTGCCGGAAATGGCTTCGACGTTGACTTCTGAATCTCCGGCTCCCAATTCGCATCCCGTCCATGTCAAGGCGGCTCCGAGCATCGCTACAGCTAGAAACGTATTCGTATGCATTGCTCATCTCTCCTTTCTTTACGTGTGTCCCTGCTGAGAAATTTTTGCCCTGATTTGTCCATCTAGCGTTTCAGAAATCGCGCCATATTGCCACCATATATTCCCCGCCTTTCTTCTTTGGAGAGTGGCAGGGTTTCCAGAGAAGAAGTAGTCCAGCCCGTCGGTTGGCCATTTACCATGAGAAAATCAGAGGCATATACCAAATAGTCAAACCCGACAAGCTCACAAGCACGATCAAAAGATATCGGTGGGGGCTAGCGTGCGACTGCCCGCAGTGCCTCGGCCAGCGCCATAATATCTTCCTTCGTATTGTAGACATGGGGCGACACGCGAATAGAGGCGCCGCGCTGCGAGACGTACACGTCGCGCTGACGTAAGGCTTCGAGAATAGCGGAGATCTGCTCGACATCGGCAATCCGAACACCAAATAGGTGGGCTGCGCGCTCGTGTGGTGGCGCGACCGTGTAAGGAGTCCCCTCAAGGGCCTGACCAAGTTCTTCGCTCAGCCGTGCGCAGTAAGTCTGGATATTGTCCACTCCCCATTCGCCGATCTGCTTGAGGGCCGTGAAGAGCATGGGAATCATAATGAAATTTGAGCGCTCCCCGGTATCAAAGCGTCGCGCCCCTGGTTGATATTCGGACTGATAATTGATCAAGGCGCTGAAATTCTGACTGTCTTTGCGGTTAATCCAGTTGTGCTCAAATGGCTCGCCGTTCAGCAAGCGATCACCGACAGCCGCGAAGCTGTACTGGTAGGGGCCGAGCAGCCACTTATAACCGGCACAGACCAAAAGGTCGGGCTGAACCCGCTCGAAATCAAACGGCAGAGCGCCGACCGACTGGGTGCCGTCCACGATAAACAGGGCGCCCACAGCGCGAGCCCGCTGTCCAATCTGTTCCAGATCAAAGAGCGTGCCATCCGTCCAGTGCACACTACTCAGGGCGACGACGGCAGTATGGGTATCGATGGCTTCGAGAAATCTTGCGTTCCAGACCGCTCCCGGTGCGTGCGACTCTTGGGGCCGGTCAACTCGACGCAAGGTAGCGCGCGTGCGCTTGCACTGCTCCAGCCAGGGGTAGACGTTACTCGGGAACTCCTCGCCGGGAATCACGACGTTCTGGTCCGGTCTGAGCGGGAGATTATATGTCGCGATACCCATCCCATAGCTGACCGCAGGGATAAGGGCGATCCGCTCGGGCGAGGTATGTATGAGCCGGGCGAACGCAAGGCGCAGTTCTTCTGCCGGGTCAAAGAAATCGGCCGTCCCAATCTCGGCGGGCACGGCTTTGCGTCGCAGGCCGTTGATGCCGGCCGTTTCAACGGCTTTTAACAGCGGCGACATATAGGCACAGTTGAGGTAGTGTTGACCGTCGGGCAAAGAAAATAAATCGCGCTGGCATTTCATCGGCGTACTCGTTTCTCGGCTGGGCTATCTCCTGAACGGCTGGCACGGCTGGCGTGAGACCCTCCGAGCAGACTGCATGGTTTCAATCCTTCTCCTGTGCTAGCCTACCACTATGGGTCGAGTTTACCAGCGGTATTGCGTCACCTTTCTTTTCCTGGTGGTACTCCTGCATTGCACACAGATATGCTTTGCTGCAGGCCATACCCGGACGACCAGTGTCTCTCCTCCTGATGTAGCGCAGAGCACCCAGACAACCCCGTGTCATACACCGGACAGGGAGCCGCATTCCACTCCTGAAAAATGTCCAGATTGCGGAGAGCATTTCTTTCTCAAGCCTCTGTTAGTGGTAGGTGCGGAACTGTCTGCAAGCTCACCTGCGGCACGCTCTCTTTCGTTCTTGGATGCGTCGGTTGGTTTTTTCCCCCAGTCGCTCTCCCTTGATCTTCGACTCTCAGAAGGACGAGCCCAACACTCTGTCCCCCGGTATCTGTCCCTTTCTATTTTCCGTCTCTAAATCCCGCTCTATCACCTAGCAGGTGATAGTTGCCCATTTCTGTGTCGTGCCGGCGCATTGCCGCCGAACCGCTCTTTGTGTGTCTTCCGAAGACGCACGCTCATACCAGTAGTGAGAAAGTAGCCTCTGATGATGAACAGTTTCGCGTGGCGATTTTTTATTGTGATACTTGTCATTATAACTCCTCTGCCGTCGGGGTGTACGACGGCTTCTATCTTCACGGCACGTACCGGAGGCGGGTCATCTCCCATGCCTCAGAGTCAGGTTTTACCGCCTCTTCTGGGAGAAGATACGTCTGGCACGGCCAGCACCCCAGGGAGACAAGCGAAGTCTACCGCCTCCACGACAGAGCGATTTCCGAAGACCCTCTATGGCTATGTCCTCTATGCGCTCGAAAACAGCGCGAGGCTGCGAGGGAGTTTTGCGGCCTATCAGGCGGCCCTCAAGAAACGGCCTCAGGTCACGGCTCTTGCCGACCCCCGACTGACCTATGGATATTTCTTGCGTTCGGTTGAGACTCGGGTCGGAGCGCAACAGCATCGGCTTGGCCTGAGCCAGGCGTTTCCGTGGTTCGGAACGCTGGCGCTGCGTGGTGATGAGGCGGACTTCGAGGCGCGCGCGGCCTTTTCTCGTTTTCTGAGTCTCAAAAACGAACTCGTTTTTGAGGTGGCCAAGACGTATGCCGAACTGGTCTATCTGCACGCCACGGTCCGCATTGCCGAGGATACCCTCCAACTCGTCCAATCCTGGGAAAAAGTCCTCCAGGTCCGTTTTCGCTCTGGTATTGGCACCCATAGCGATCTGGTCCGCGTACAGACCGAGTTGGGGCAATTAGAGGACCGCCTCGCGGAATTCCGCGAGGTCATCCAACCGACCCAGGTGGCGTTTAACGCGCTGTTGAATCGTCCCGCGACGGCAGCCATCCACATTCCTCCCAGCCTGCTCCTGGACCCGGCTCTGGATGCGGAAGCGCGCGCGGCCCGGCAACTGACCGAAGAGACCGTCTTCTCAGGTAATCCAAAGCTGGCGCGCTTCGATGCCCTCATTCAGGCGAGACGGGTGGGGGTCGAACTGGCCGGGAAGACGGCTTACCCCGATTTTACGCTTGGTCTTGATTATATCGCGACGGATAAGCGTCCGGGACCAACCGATAGTGGCAAAGACGCCCTGATACCAACGCTCTCAATGACCCTGCCGATCTATGGGAAGAAGAATCGGGCCATCGTCGAGGAAGCGGTATGGCGGCAATACAGCCTCGAGGCACAGCGTCGAGATAGCGTCGTAGTATTAGCCTCAAACTTTGCCAGAGCGCGGTTTGCGCTACGCGATGCCGAGCGCAAGATAGCCCTCTTTACCCATACGCTGCTGCCAAAAGCAGAAGAGTCTATTGAAGCCAGTTTTACTGCCTATGAGAGTGGTCAGGCAGGCTTCTTGGACGTGCTCGACTCAGGCCGGCGATTATTGGATTTCGAACTGTCGTTGAGCCGGGCTCGAACGGACCGAGCCATCGCCATCGCGAAGCTTTTTATGCTGAGCGGTGGATATAGCGATTTCCTCTCTGATGGGGAGAGGGGAAGGTGAATCTAATGAGACATGTCAACGTTTTCGTGCTGAACGGTCTGCTCCTGTGTCTGACGATATTGACTGGAGTTGAGAAGAGTATCGCTCAGCACGCAGGTCATGACACGCACAGACACGCCTCGCATGCTACCGCCATGCCGGGCGGAGAAGCTGAGGCCTCCGGTCAGGAGATTCTGCTCAGCGACACTGCCAAGCGCTTGATCCAGCTTGAGACCGCACTGGTGGAGCGGAAATGGGTCGCCCGGGAGGTACGGCTGGTCGGAAAGATTGATTATGACGAAACACGGCTCAAGCATATTACTGCTTGGGTATCCGGGCGTGTGGACCGCCTGTATGTGAACTATACCGGGATTCGCGTCAACCAGGGCGATCATATGGTCTCTCTCTACAGCCCGGAGCTCCTGTCTGCTCAGGAAGAGCTGATTCAGGCGGCCCGTTCACTCGACCGGCTACGTGGGAGCACCAGTCCCATCGTGAAACGTTCGTCGGAGCGCTCGGTGCAAGCCGCCCGAGACAAGCTGCGCCTGTTGGGGCTGACGAGTACGCAGGTGGGTCAGATTGAGAAACGGGGGCAGGCCGATGAGCAGGTCACCATCTACGCTCCTATAGGCGGGATTGTGGTGGAGAAGCAGATCAACGAGGGCATGTATGTGGACACGGGCACCGAGATTTATACGATTGCCGATCTGTCACGCCTGTGGTTGTATCTGGACGCCTATGAGTCTGATCTGCCCTGGCTTCGCTACGGGCAACAGGTGGCCTTTCAGGCCGAAGCGTTCCCTGGAGAAGAATTTCACGGCGTAGTTTCCTTCGTTCAGCCCTTCCTGGACGAGAGAACACGCACAGTCCGGGTGCGGGTGAACGTGGAAAATCCCGACCTCAGGCTGAAGCCCGGATTATTCGTCACCGCAACGATCCAGGCTCAGATTTCGGACCAGGGAACCGTCGTTGGGCCTTCTTATACCGGCCAGTATATCTGCCCTATGCATCCGGAGGTGATACGCCAGGTGGCGGGCAGTTGCCCCATTTGCGGCATGACTCTGGTCTTGGCCGACAGTCTTCCTCTGCTGGGCCACAGTCATGAACACCGGGCAGGGCCGCCACTGGTTATTCCTGCGTCCGCACCGCTCATTACGGGGAAGCGCGCCATTGTGTACGTGCAGAAACCGGGCACTGGGACGTACGAGGGCCGAACCGTTACGCTCGGTCCGCGCGCAGGGGACTATTACGTGGTCAAAGCGGGCGTCCATGAGGGGGAACGTGTCGTTTCAAGCGGCTCGTTCAAAATTGATGCAGACCTCCAGATTCAGGGCAAACGCAGCATGATGAATCCCCACGGCGGGCGGGCAGGCGGTACGCATGCCCATTGAGGTCCAAAGACACGGGGGGAGTTCTGCATGAATACCGCTATCCGCTTTTGTCTTGAAAATAAGCTGGTCGTTGCCCTCTTCATTATCTTCGTTACTGCGTGGGGCATCATGGTTGCCCCGTTTGATTGGAAGCTCGATTTTCTCCCCCGGAACCCGGTCATGGTCGATGCCATCCCGGACATTAGCGAGAATCAGCAAATTGTCTTTACGAAATGGCCGGGACGCTCTCCGCGTGATGTTGAGGATCAAATCAGCCACCCGCTGACGGTCTCCCTGCTGGGGATACCCGGTGTCAAAACCATCCGGAGCTTTTCGTATTTTGGATACTCCTCCATCTACGTCATTTTCAAGGATGAAGTGGACTTCTATTGGTCCCGTTCCCGGGTGTTGGAGAAACTCTCCAGCCTCCCACAAGGCATGTTACCGGACGATGTCTCGCCCGCTCTAGGGCCGGATGCGACCGCCCTGGGACAGATCTTCTGGTATACGCTCGAAGGCCGTGATCCTGATGACAATCCAACCGGTGGCTGGAATCTGGACGAGATCCGTAGCGTCCAGGACTGGTACGTTCGCTATGCGCTGCAAGGGGCGGATGGCGTTGCCGAGGTGGCCTCTATCGGCGGGTTTGTCAAAGAATACCAAATCGACATCAACCCCGATGCGCTTCGGGCGTATGATGTCAGTCTTGCCCAGATCATCAATGCGGTTCGTAGCTCCAATCTCGATGTCGGTGCGCGCACTATTGAAGTGAACCGGGTGGAATATATCGTCCGTGGCGTGGGCTTTATCCAGACGCTCCAAGACATCGAGGATATCGCCATCACCGTTCGGGAGAACAATATCCCGGTTCAGGTCAAAGATGTCGCGCAGGTGCGGCTCGGGCCGGCTCTGCGCCGTGGGGCGCTTGATAAAGATGGGGCGGAGGTCGTGGGAGGAGTCGTAGTTGTCCGCTATGGCGAGAATCCTCTCACGACAATCCAGAACGTTCGGGCGAAGATTGACGAAATCTCTCCCGGTATGCCGGAAAAGACGCTTGCCGATGGCACAGTATCAAAACTCACGATCGTGCCCTTCTATGACCGGACCGGATTGATTCTTGAGACGCTCGGGACGCTCAGGGCCGCGCTTACGGAAGAAATCCTCGTGACCGTCATCGTGGTGGTCGTCATGGTCTTCCACCTGATGAGCGCCTTCCTGATTGCTCTGGTGCTTCCCCTGGCTATCCTCATTGCTTTTGGCCTGATGCAGGCGTTTCAAGTGCCGGCCAATATTGTGGCGCTCTCCGGCATTGCGATTGCCATTGGCACGATGGTCGATATGGGTATTGTCCTGTGTGAGAATATTCTCTTCCACCTCAACGCCGCCCCGCCCGGTAAGAGTCGTCTGGAGATAGTCTATGAAGCGACCGTTGAGGTTGCCGGGGCGGTGCGCACCGCGGTCCTGACGACGGTTGTGAGTTTTCTGCCCGTGTTTGCCCTCCAGGCCGCGGAAGGAAAACTGTTTACGCCGCTTGCCTACACCAAGACATTCGCTCTTCTGGGGGCGCTGTTTGTTTCGCTCGTTGTGATCCCACCAGCGGCTTATCTCCTTTTTCGGGACTGGACGGGGCGAACCGGACTGAGGCGAGGACTCTACCTCGTCGAGAGCATCGCTGGCCTCCTGCTGATGTGGACCTACCTCTTTCCTGGTCTCGTCCTGATGCTGCTGGGTGTCTCTAACCTGGCGCGTGAGACGTTTCTCTCTCGTTATGTGTGGCTTTCCCGTTACGAACGTTACCTCGCTCTGACTGGCATTATCGTCGTCACCCTGTTCTTTCTGGCCCGGTCTTGGCTCCCCATTGGAGTTGAGACCGGGACACCCATCAACATGGTCTTTGTGGGAGTACTGATTGTCCTGGTGTTGACCGGCTTCAAGTTTTTTCAGGACGTGTACCCACGACTTCTCGGCTGGTGTCTCCAACATAAACTCCTCTTCGCGGTCATTCCTCTCAGCGTGGTAGTAGCGGGTGGAGCGATCTGGTCCCGTATGGGCGAGGAGTTTATGCCGACGCTCGACGAGGGGTCATTTCTGTATATGCCGACGACCATGCCGCATGCATCCATTGGAGAAGCGCTGGAGGTGGTGAAGAATCTCGATATGGCCGTTGCTGCGATTCCTGAGGTTGCATTGAGCGTGGGGAAACTGGGACGAGTCGATTCTTCGCTCGACCCAGCCCCTATTTCCATGTTTGAGAACGTTATCAACTACAAGTCGGAGTACATCGTCGATGCCAATGGGTATCCGGTATATTTTCGCTATGACACAGCCGCTGACGAATTTGTCCGCGACGCGCAGGGCCAGCTTATTCCAGACTCGGACGGACGGCCGTATCGGCAGTGGCGGGCCCACATTCGTACTCCCGATGATATCTGGAATGAAATTGTCCGGGTCACCACAATCCCAGGCGTCACGTCCGCGCCCAAGCTCCAACCCATCGCCGCTCGCATCGTCATGCTGCAATCCGGCATGCGTGCGCCCATGGGAGTAAAAGTGAAAGGGCCGACCCTGGAAACTATTGATACCACTGGGCAACAGATTGAAACGTGGCTGAAAGAAGTGCCGTCTATCGAACCGGCAACCGTTATCGCGGACCGCGTCATCGGCAAGCCGTATCTGGAGATTCGGATTAACCGTGCCCGGATCGCCCGCTACGGACTGACGATCAAGGCTGTCCAGGACATCATCGAAGTCGCCGTTGGTGGCAAGCCGCTGACGCTGACGGTTGAAGGACGGGAGCGGTATCCGGTGCGGATTCGATACCTCCGAGAACTTCGAAACGACCTGGACACCTTGGGCGGGATTCTCATTCCCACGCCCCTCGGCCAACACATCCCGCTCCGTGAACTCGCAGATATTTCGTTTGAACGCCGTGCGCAAGTGATCAAGAGTGAGGACACCTTCCTGACGAGCTATGTGGTCTTTGACAAAAAGCCCGGCCATGCCGAAGTGGAAGTGGTCAGGGAAGCACAGGTGTATCTGCAAGACAAACTTGCGAGCGGCGAATGGCAGCTGCCAGCCGGGGTCAGCTATACATTTGCCGGAAGCTATGAGAATCAGCTCCGAGCAAAGAAGCGACTCAGCGTTGTTATTCCACTTACCCTCTTTGTGATTTTTCTTATTCTGTATTTGCAATTCCGTTCAGTCACAACGACCTTTTTTATCTTCTCGGGTATCTTTGTCGCATGGGCCGGCGGGTTTCTTATGCTGTGGCTGTATGCTCAGGACTGGTTTTTGAACGTCGGCCTAGGCGAGATCAATCTGCGTGACCTGTTCCAGGTCCGTCCCTTTAATTTGAGCGTCGCGGTGTGGGTTGGCTTTATTGCGCTGTTTGGGATTGCGACGGATAACGGAGTCCTGATAGCAAGCTATCTCGAACAGCGGTTTGAAAAAGATGGACCCGGAACGAGAGAGGGAATTCGGGCTGCGGTTCGATTGGCGGCTCAACGGCGTATACGGCCGGCATTGATGACTATGGCAACGACACTCTTGGCCCTCTTACCCGTGCTCACCTCGCGGGGCCGTGGGGCCGATATCATGGTGCCGATGGCCATCCCGTCCTTCGGCGGCATGGCCATCGCTCTGCTGACCGTATTTGTCGTGCCGGTCCTGTACTGCGGGGTCGCAGAGTTTCGAGCTCAAAGACGGGTTGAGAGCTGAGTCAGTGGGAACGGCTGCCATGCCTATATCGTCCGACGAAGATGTCGTTGTTCACTCCAGGCGTACAGCGCGGGGAGTACCAGCAGGGTGAGCACGGTTGACGAAACCAGCCCTCCTATGACAACGGTTGCCAGTGGGCGCTGTACCTCACTCCCCGTACCTTGCGAGACCAGAAGGGGAATAAGGCCCAAGGCGGTTGTTACGGCGGTCATCAGCACCGGCCGTAAGCGTAAACATGCGCCTCTCACGACCGCGTCATCAACCGCGACGCCTTCCCGAATCAGTTGATTGAGATAGGTGACTAACACCATGCCATTCTCAAGAGCAAGGCCAAAGAGCGCAATAAAGCCAACCGAAGCGGGAACGGAGAGGTTTTGATCCGTCACCCATAACGCGACCACTCCGCCCACAAGTGCCAACGGAATATTGAGGATAATCAACAACGCGTTTCTGAGCGATTGAAAGCTGGAGAACAAGAGCAAGAAGACGATGAGCAGGGTGATGGGAATCACGATGGCTAGGCGTTTATTTGCCTCTTGTTGCAAACGAAATTGACCGCCCCAAGTGACCAGATAGCCTGCTGGAAGACGCACCTGGGCGTCAATGGCGGCTTGGGCCTCCTGCACGAATGACCCAATATCCCGGCCCATGACATTACACTGAATGGTGAGAAAACGCTGAGTATTCTCTCGAGTGATCTGGCGCGGGCCGATCACTTCTTCAATCGTTGCCAGCTCTGAGAGCGGGGCGCGTACGCGCCCCGGACCAGGAATGAGGATGTTGCCGATTGCCGCGCGCGTGCTTCGATATTCTGGAGCAAACCGGACGAGGATGGCAAACCGGCGAGCACCCTCAAAAATCTGTCCCACGACCTCACCCCCGACTGCGGTTCGGATCGTCTGTTGGACGTCCGCCACATTCATCCCGTACCGCGCAACTGCTTGGCGACTGACGCGGATGACGAGTTGTGGCGTCCCTGCCACTTGATCTACCTGCACGTCGGCTGCCCCTCGGATACGTCGCGTCACGTTGGCAATTTCGTTGCCTTTAGCTAGGAGGACTTCGAGGTCATCGCCAAAAAGCTTAATGGCAAGCTCTGCGCGGACACCCTCAAGGAGTTCATCGACGGCCATGGCGATCGGTTGGGTAAAGTTTGTCAACACACCGGGAACCCGGCCCAACTCCTTCCGAATAACACCTTCGAGCTGCTCTTGATTCCGCGCCGTTCGCCATTCGGCTTGGGGCTTCAGCAGAATATACATTTCGGCATTATTGATCGGGTCCGTATGCGCGCCGACTTCCCCTCGGCCAATCCGCGTTGTCACACCGAGAATTTCTGGGATTTTCATCAGCCGTCGCTCGACAATCATGGTCACTCGCTGACTCTCCTGCAGCGAAATTGAGGGCGCCATCGTGAGCCGCAAGACTAAGGTCCCTTCTTGGAGCCGAGGGGTAAACTCCGAGCCAAGCAAGGGAAGCACGAGGCCACCGAGCGCGACCAAAAGGACGGCGACACTGACGGCCATCACCCGTCGCCGTACAAAGAGCCTCACCACAGGCCGATAGAGACGGATAATCCCTCGGACGAGGAGACCCGCGGAGGATGTGGAAGACGCCTGGCGATGCGATGAGCGGCGCATGATCGTCACCGCCAGGACGGGAGCAAGAAACAGCGTAAAGAGCAGCGATCCGCCCATGGCCAACACCACTGTGTAGGCGAGCGGACGAAACGTTTTGCCCTCTACCCCCTGGAGGAGAAAGAGCGGGAGAAAAACAACCACAACAATGCTAATCGCAAAGAAAATCGGCCGCGCGACCTCTGTACACGCCTGAGCGACTATCTGTGCGTGTGGGATGGCAGGAGTCGCCTCCCGCAGCCCGCGGTCCACGTTTTCTACCAGGACTATCGTCCCGTCGACCAGCATACCAATCGCAATAGCCAGTCCGCCCAGGGACATGAGATTGGCCGAGATGTTCAAATACCCCATCCAGAAGGTGGCAAACAGGACGGAGAAGGGAACCGCCAGCGCAACAACAACACTCGGCCGCAGGCTGCCCAGAAAGAGCAGGAGGACGCACACCACCAAAATCACGCCCTGAACCAAGGCATTCCGAACCGTTGCCACACAGGCCGCAACCAGGGTCTTTTGTTCGTAATAAGGAGTAAGCGTGACTCCGGCCGGAAGAATCCGATTGATCTCTGCCATTTTGGCTTCAACCTGTCCGATCACCGTCGAGGAGTTTGTCCCCAAGAGCTTGACTACCATCCCGGCGACGACTTCCTGGACCCCATTTTTGGTTTGGACACCACGCCGAATGGCGCCGCCGACCTGGACGTCTGCAAGCTCGCGCAGAAAGACTGGCGTCCCATCCTTGGCCTTGATGACAATGTTTTCAAGATCGGCAATGTTCGAGACCAGCCCCACCGAACGCACCACAAACTCTTCGGCGTTCTTCTCGATAAATTGGGCACCGACGTTGAGGTTGTTTTCTTGGATGCTGGTCATCACATCGCGAATCGTGACCCCGGCCCGGAGTAAGAGTTCCGGGTGGACGGCTACCTGAAATTGTTTTTCATATCCCCCAATGCCGAGCACTTCGGTGACACCAGGGACCGTTTGCAAATGAAACTTGACCAGCCAGTCCTGAATGGCCCGGAGTTCTTCGAGCGTATACTGACTAGCCTCGTCTTCCAGATAGTAGAACAGGACGAGACCCATGCCGGTCGAGATAGGACCCAGCTTGGGGTCTCCAAAACCTTGGGGAATCCGCTCTCGGGCTTCTTGCAGCCGTTCGTTCACAAGCTGTCGCGCAAGATAGATGTCTGTGTCATCCGCAAAGTAGATATTGACGACAGAGAGGCCAAAGTTCGAGACGGACCGGATACGCTCGATGGCGGGCAGCCCATTCATGACGGCTTCAATGGGATAGGTGACATATTGTTCAACATCTTCTGGCGCAAGCCCTTCGGTCTCGGTAAACACCTGCACCAGATTGGGGGAGACATCGGGAAAGGCGTCCACGGGGAGCTGCGCGTAGCTGCGATAGCCGGCCACCGCCAGGAGGACGCCGAGAACGGCCATGAGCGAACGGTTGGAGAGGCTGAACTGAATGATGCGCTCCATGGCCGCCGCCCCCTTAGTGTCCGTGGCCATCATAAAACTGTTCACGAGACATCTCTGCTTTGAGGGTAAAGCCCCCACGGCTAACGTAGCGCTCCCCTGGCTTTAACCCTTCTCGGATTTCTACGTAGCGGTCATCAGCGCGTCCCGTCGTCACAGTCTGGGCCTGAAAGCCCTCGGCTGTTTCGACGAACACTATGGTCTGGGCGGCCATCGTCTGGAGGGCGATGACGGGAACCGCAAGCGGTACGTCCGTACGCTCGACCACAACACGCCCGGTGACAAACATCCCCGGCCGCCATTGCTTCTTGGTATTCGACAGGACGACCCGTGCGGTCGCCGTGCGGGTTTCCTCGTCGACGGTCGGCGTTACGTAGGAGATTTTTCCTGTCGCTTCAGAGAGACCGTGGTCTGCAGAAATCGTGACCGACTGGCCGACGCGCACGCCGGGTAAATCCTTCTGATACACGCTTAGATTGACCCACACACTTTTCAGGTCGGCAATCACAAATGCTTGACTCTCACGGGTGACTGCCTCGCCACGGGTGATGTGTTTTTCAATGACTGTTCCAGCGGTGAGTGTTTTGAGTTCATATGGAGCCAAGCTCTCATTACTCTCGATAATCGCGAGAGTTTCGCGTACGTGAACCGTATCTCCGGTCTTTTTGTAGACAGTGGTCACGATGCCAGGAAAGCGCGGGACAATATGCGCCAGCCGGTCTTCGTTTGGCTGTACTTCCCCCGGTAGCTCAACTGTGCGTGTAATTGTGCCGGGTTGAGCACGAGCGAGTTCGATACTGAACTCGGTAAGTTCCTCCGGGGAGAGTTGCACGACCCCTTCTTCATGTTCGTCTCCCTCTTCGGGGCTGTACTCCTCGTCGTGACCGTGAGGCGCTTCACTTTCTGCGCTATGACAGGCAAACAGCAGTGTAAGCAGGAGGAGGATGAGCACGTGAGTGACTGAGCGATATCGTGTGTCTGTTTTCATATTAGTGTGTCCCGTCTGTATGGTTGAGAGCATGAAGCGGCTCGGCTATGAGGCGCTCCACGTCAGCTGCGGCCGTGTGGTAGCTCGCGAGGGCCTCTACATACTGTTCGCGCAGTTTAAACAGCGTGCGCCGGGCGTCTAAAACGTCCAGGTAGCGAAACAGCCCGCGCCGGTATGCTTGGTTCACTTCCTCAAAAGCGGAGTGAGCTTGAGGCAGAATGGTATCTCGCAGTGTAGAGACCTGCTCAAAAGCAGAGAACAGGGATTGATGCGTAGCCGCCAAGGCCGCCCGGCTCTGGATCTCTGCTGCTCGCTGTTGCGCGTCCGCCTTGGCTAAGCGGGCATAGGCTTCCTGAATGCCGCCTTGATTGCGGTCGAACAACATGAGCGGCATGCGGGTCTCAAAGATCAGCGCCGCAGTATCATCTGTATTGAAATATCGCACGCCCGCGCCGACCTCGACGTTTGGAATCTGGCGGGCCTGTTCCAGTTCAAACGCGGCGAGGCGTTGTTCTTTTTCCATCCGCCAGCGAGCAATGTCAGGATTGTGGATGAGGTGCGGGAGGAGATCGTCAGCGGCTGGCGGCGGGATGACAGGCTCTAAATCGCCTTCGACCGTTGAGAACGTGACCACCGTGCTGCCCCAGGTTGCGGCAAGCTGGAGCCGGGTAGCAATCTGTTTCCGTTGTCGTAGCGCAAGTTCGACTTGGCTGCTGGCTAATGCGACTCGTGCACGAGTTTCTTCTACAGGTGACACTGCCCCGGCTTTGACCTGCCGACCCACGGTTCTGAGGGCTTCTTCTGCCAGTTGCACTTGTTCTTCGGCGAGCGCGACCCGTTCCCGCGCAGCAAGTGTGACCACAAAGGCTTTGACAACAGCGGTGAAGACATCAAGGCGTCGGGCTTCATAATCCCACACGGCTAAGTCCCGTTCCAACGTTGCCACGCGTTGACGTTTGGCCCGCTTGCCTCCGAGGTCGAGGAGTTGGTTGTACGAGAGCGTTGTTTCTGTTTCATCAAACTCTGTCCGGTTACCGCTTCCGCCGAACTCCTCCATTTCAAGACTCGCTTGCGGGTTCGGGAGAACGCCGGCTTGCAAGGCTCGTGCTTCCCGAGCGCGAACCTCCCACGAAAACGCGGCCAAGGTCGGATTATTCAGGAGGGCTGCCACCAGGGCCGAACGGAGTGTCAGTTCGCCGCGTGGCTCTACAAAGGGAGGGGGAGTCTCTGCTTCCGACGGCGTGAGCGGAGCATTATAGGTTGAGTATTCTTGGCCTAAACGACGTGGCTCAAGTGTGCTTTCCGCAACAGGCAGTGTGCCACAGCCTGTCAGCTCCAGTAGTAGATAGACGCCGAGGCTCACATGGGTCAAAAAGACTAAACGTTGAGAGTGTATAAGGCGATAAAACATATCTGTCATCTCCAAAAGTCTTTGGAGGTCGTGAAACGTTATTGGGCAAAGAAAACGACAGCCGCGCGGCGCACGACGCCAACGCAAGCTTTTTCAGCACTGAAATAGTGGAGATTTAGACGAGGAGAATAATGCCACGCAAAGACGTGTAGGAAGAGGGTGGGGGGACGAGAGCGTCCTGAAAATGGAGGGGTTGGTGAGCAGAGGATTCCCGCTGCGATAAAATGAAAACAACGGTCCGCTGACAAGCCGGAGACAGCAGTTCTCCTCCGGAAGGAATCGTGAGGTGCGAGCCATCTGCGAAGACTGAGATATCCGAACACGGTAAGTTACTCGGATTTTTAAGTGAGGTCTCAGAGAGTGGAGAACGAGCAACTTTGTGTGCGGCCACGCAGCCAGTCTTTGCATGAGGGACTTCTATTGCAAAATGCCCATCGGGGGTAAGGCAAAGGACCGCTCCCTGAGCCATCCCCATTCCGACAATGGGATGGAGCAAAAGAAGAAGCCATATGAAAGCAGTAAGGTGTTTGCGCTGCTTGTGTGTCTGCATGAGACGATCCGGAAAGTATTCTCACTCAGAAGGGATGGTATCCCCCAAATCCAACTGCCTTCTTCATCATCAGCTTTTTAACGGATAAGAGTCAAGCGCTGTGTGTTGAGCAATGAAATGGCCTTTATTGTTAAGGTCGGTTAGAGAGCAAGAAGAATCGTGCCGTTCTCAATCTTTGTCCGGTACGTCGTGGCCTGGGCTGGCCGTCGGCTCTGGCCGGTCCGCAGATCAAATCGCCAGCCGTGCATCGGACATTTGATACCGCCTGCACTGTCTGTATAGCCACGAATCAAGGGTCCCTTGCGGTGAGGACAGCGGTTGTTAATGGCGAAAACGGCTCCGTCGATATTGAAAAGAGCAATCTCCACGCCGTTGGCTGTAACGAGTTTCCGTTCTCCTGGGAGAAGTGCGTCGGCCTGGCAGACTGCCTGCCAGCCGCTTTTTGCCGGAGCGTGAGGCGGCATAAACCAGGTGCAACGGATGTCTAGGGGAGATACCCCCAGAGTTTGACAACATCGTGCGTGTCGCTGTTACGGTAGGCTTGATATTTCAGCAGGGTGTCGATGCCGTCACAGGTGCGCTCCAGATTTGTCTCCATGCCTGGAAAGTCGCCCCAGCCGTGGTCGTTCTTATGGTCCAGAATCCAACCGAGGCCACGCAGAATAGTCTCACGCTTGTGGGGCTCTTGTAGAATATGGGTCACCAGCATAAGCGACCGCGTACAGTCCATGGTGTGGTCGACGTTCTCTTCGTCCCACGAGCCGGCCTGGGCTTGCCAGTCACATAACCGGGCGGCCCCTTTGGCGCATGCCTCGCGGACTCCGCTGACCTGTTGGTCAAGAACGAGATCGGCGACCAGCGCGTCTTGGATTAGGTGGGCAGTAATCTCTACGCCAGACGGATGAAACTCATCATCATACCAGCCGCCATCCGGGCTCTGGTTGTCGATGATAAAGCGCATGCCCTGCTGCCAGGCGTGCCGGACCTCCTGCTGCCTGTGGGTTTCGCCCAAGGCCATGACTACATTAAAAAAACTGACCGGATGACTGGTCGTATCCAGGTCGGCCCAGGCCGGGTCAACCCACCGGCCGTCCTGGTGCTGGGTATCGAGAAAGTAGTCGATGGCTTGCTGGACCGACCCGGTCAGTTGCGCGTGCCGAAGAAAACGGTTGCCGCGAATAAGCATGAGGCCGCAGAACGCCGACACCCAGACGGTGCTCTCGGTATTGGAAGAGAGGGGACTCCAGCCGCCGTCCCCATTCTGGCAGGCCACGAGCGCGCGATAGTCGTCCAGGAAATCTGGAGTGGTTCGTGCGTGCAAGAGAACGCGTAGCGCGTGGGCAACGAGTTCAAGGTCTTGTGGACCGGCGGTCAGGCTCCAGTTGTCCCGCTCGCGCAAGAAAAACGCGTACTCGTCTTTAATAAGCGTATTAATGTTTCGTACGTCCATAGGGCACCCCACCCGAGACCGTACCGCAAGCCTGGATGCTCGTACCAGCCATCTTAGGGCTAGTGGATTTTTGCCCAGGCACGTCGGTAATCTTCGAAGGTATCGATTTCAAGCCAGCCTTTATAAATATCCACACAGGCGATGTCGTGGTTGCGATCAATGAGCTCTTGGAGCATGTCGGTGAAAGCTGCGGTTTCCAGGGTGCTGGCTTCATGGAAGCGCTGTGTCGCAGTAAACGTCTGAAGCTCTTGATTGGTCGTCCGCAAGACTTGCGCTCCCGAGGCGGAAAACATGGCGAGGCCAATAAATTCACCATCGGCATCCTGTGGTGTAATATGTTGGCCAATCTGCGTCAGCGTCGTGGTCTCGGCGGTTGGGAGGTAGCGATAGCCTGTCTTGGGCGGTCTCTGGGTGACCACCAAGTCTGGCTTCTTCCTCCGTGCCTCCGTCTGTCCCGGTTCGTGATCGTTCCAGGCACGGTCAACCACGATGTTGATATCAGCTGGAGACTTGAGCAATTTTTCGAGAATGGAAGGATCGAGAAGAATGTCCGAATACAGAAAGAGGAAGCGACCCGTCATCTCCGCCTCGGCCAGAAAGAGGGAGGCGAGCTCGCCAGTCTCACGGAAGCGGTCATTGTCGTAGTAGCGAATATTCGGCAGATTGATCCGCTCTTTGTGATAGCCCCGGACAACGACGATATCCTTGACCCCGCACTCGTTCAGCACCTGAATCTGTCGCTCCAGAATGGTCTTGCCTCTGATTTCAAGCATGGCCTTTGGACGGTCCTCGATCAGGGGTAAGAGATCCTCCTCAAAGCCGGCCGCAATAATAATCGCGGTCACCTCATGTCCGCCGGGGACGAGAAATTTCTTTTCGTTGGCTTGGAGGTCGGGCACACCAACGAGGTCGTAGATTTCGGACAAGGTAACAATCTGTTTATCAACCGCCGCCGGTCGGCCTTCTCGTTTGAGAGTCGTTAACGCGTTTCGCATTCCGGTGACAGCGGCGCGCAGGGTCTGGTTGGCAAAAATAACGAGCTGAAAACCGGCGGCCGCAAGGTCGTGGGCAGTAATATCGGCATAGGTTGTTGGTACGGATACGAGCGGACAGGGCATATCCCAGCTTGCCGCAAAATCTCTCAGTTCTTCATCAAACGTTGCTGCTTTGGAATGGATGAGGATGGCATCAGCGCCTGCTTCAACATAGGCACGGGCTCGACGTAGTGCCTCGTGTTTCCCCCAACCGGCAATAAAAGCTTCCGTGCGGGCAATAATGACAAAGTCGGCATTCTGCCGTGCGGCCGTCGCGGCCTGGATTTTTCGGGCGTGCTCGTCAATCGGGACGAGTTCGCGTTGGACTCCGGCGTAAAAGCTGCATCGTTTGGGAAAGATATTATCTTCAATACAAATGCCGGCTGCCCCAGCATGCTCGTACTCGGCCACCGTGCGTATGACGTTAATGGCGTTGCCAAAGCCGTTATCACAATCGGCAATCACCGGAATATTCACTGCGGTGCTCATCCGCCGCACCGCCTCCAGGGTCTCGCTCATTGTGAGTATATTGGCATCCGGCATGGCGTTGGTAGCCGAGATGCCAAAACCACTGGCCCAGATGGCATCAAATCCGGCCTCCTGGGCCAGCCGGGCAGACAGGGCGTCGTGTGCCCCCAGAACCAAAGCTGGATCGGGCTGCTTGAGTAATTCCTGCAGACGTGCCGTTGCTGTCATGGTGGGCAAACTATAGGGGGCGGTTCGGCGGGTCGCAAGTCCCTAAAGATCTTCGTACTCTCCGCTGAATCTCACGCAAACTCAATCCGCTGGAGGTCGCTCAGGGCTGTTTGAAGATCGTCCAGTTGGTTGCCGAGTGTCGACGGGGCGCTAATCGAAAAAACGGCGCTCTGCGCTTGCTCCGGGTTCTGCAACCAAGCGGAGAGAATCACGCTGGCGTCAATTTCGTGAGGCCGTAAAGGGACATCACGGTCTGTATTAAAGTGTTCATCCGCGAGGGCCGCCAGACATTCCAGGTCGCCAAGACTGGAGACGGCGCGGTTTTCGATCAGACGTCCGTTGAGGACAAGATAGGCCTGGGCCGTTCCGGTTTGGCGGCTGGGCAATAAGAGCAAGGCATTCGCCCGCGTCACAATCCAATGAAAGCGCTGATGCAGATGGAGAACGTGGTCGAGCAACTCGATATCCTGCTGTAGGCGGGCGGCCCCTTCGTATTGTAAATCCGCGGCAAGACGGTCACGTTTTGTGATTAACGTCTCTCGCAGTATTGGGACTTCACCACTGAGCGCCGCGCTGAAACGCTGCACTTGCTCCCGGTAGGTCTCGCGGGAGACCCGTCCTACGCACGGCGCGGTACAGGCGCCAATTTGACCGCTCACGCAAGGCGACGCCTCAGGAGTCGGTGAGAGGTTGCCCGGACAGGTTCTGAGGCCAAAAAGTCGAGCTAGAAGTCGCTGGGCTCGTTCGGCGAAGTCGCGATTGCGGAACGGGCCAATATACAGGGCACGATCACTTCCTGGCTTTGCCGTGACCGACAGGCGGGGATAGGCATTCCTGACGCTGAGCTTGAGAAATGCGACCCGGGGGAGATGCTTGGAAAGTCGATTATACGGTGGTTTGAGGGCGCGAATCAGGCTAGCCTCGCGTAACGACGCCTCAAGCTCCGAGCCGGTTTGTTCGTAGACAACGTCGCGCGCGTGGCGGACCAAATCGAGGACCTTGTCGCTGTGTCCCGCAGAATTGGTGAAATAGGAGTTGACTCGACGATGAAGATTCTTGGCTTTGCCGATGTAGAGCAGCTTCCCCTCGGCGTCGAGCATCCGATAAACTCCAGGGCTTGCCGGAATATTTGCCAGCGTCGGGCGGGGGACAAAACATTCAAAACGGCGGCCATCGCGGGCGCTCTGTTGAAACTCGAGTAGCTGACCAAGCGTGGTGACCCCTTGTTGGACGAGCTGCTCCAGAAAAATACAAAAGATTTCCGCCGTCACCCGTGCATCGGCCAAGGCACGATGTTGGGTCGGATACGAGACGCCAAGGTGGGCAGCGACCGAGTCGAGCGAACGGGACCGAATGCCAGATAAGAGTCGTCGAGCCAGCTTCAGGGTGCAGACTGAGGAGTTTCGTAAAGGGACAGAAGAGAGACGCTGCGCGTCAAAGTTGAGGAAGCCAAGGTCAAAGCTGGCATTATGGGCAACGATGACTGCCTGACCGAGAAAACGCTGTAACTGAGGAAAGATTTCTTCAATCTGCGGCTGGTCTCTGAGCATGGCATCGGTGATGCCGGTCAAACGGGTTATCCCGGCTGGAACATGCTGGCCCGGATTGAGTAGGGTATGAAACTCCTCGTCAAGCTTCCCGTGGCCGACTCGAACTGCGGCGACTTCAGTCATGGCCGCTTTGCCGGGCTTGAGACCGGTTGTTTCGAGGTCGAGAACGACAAACTGGATATCGCGGAGTGGTCGATTGAGGTCGACGTGGAGCGTGAGCGTCCAACGGTCTGTTTTCGCATCGTAGGCGCAGTGTTGATCAGCGCCAAGGGCCGCATGGATGAGGCGCGCGCCCAGCTCCGGGTCACGTTGAGAAGGAAAGGGGGCAATCGCACCCGAGACGAAAATCTCGTGGAGCAACTCGGCCGAGGTTGCTCCACCTGGCCGGTCCGCGAGATAGTCGTAAAGTTTCTGTCGCACGCGGAGCGTAGCCTAGCGCCTTTCCATGTCTTTGGCAAAAGGACGGTTATGTTCCGGCAATTGTCATACGGGCAATTTTCACTGTTGGTGCGGAGATCGTCCCGCGCCGTTCTAAGTCGTTGCCTATGATCTCAATGTTTTTGAACATATCGAGCAGATTACCGGCGATAGTGATCTCCTCCACCGGATAGGCGATCTCTCCGCCTTCGATCCACAGTCCAACCGCTCCCCGCGAATAGTCGCCCGTCACGGGATTTACACCGAATCCGGACAGCTCGGTAACATATAAGCCGGACCGAACCGAACGAATAATATCCTCGGGTGGGGTCGTACCGGGCCGTAAGAAGAAATTCGTTGTGCTGGCCGCCGGAGTATCGGCAAAAGAACGGCTGGCGTTGCCGGTAGATCTGAGTCCGAGTTTACGTGCAGAATAGGTATCCAGGAGATAGCTCGTGAGCACCCCGTCTTCAACGACAATATTCTGGCGGGTTGGCAGTCCTTCTCCGTCAAAAGGTTTTGAGCCTAAAGCGGAGGGAATGCGCGCGTGGTCTTCGACAAAGATCCCATCTGCCGCAATCTTCTCGTCGATTTTATCGAGCAGGAAGGAAGTTTTTCGATATAAGGCCGAGCCGGAAATCGCGCCGGCCAGATGACGGAGTAAACTGGCTGCCATCTCCGGCTCAAAGACGACCGGCGCTTCTTGAGTCTGGACTTGTTTTGCCCCAAGACGACGGACCGTCCGTTCTGCGGCTTTTTGGCCGACCGCTTTTGCCGCTTCAAGGTCCTTGAGTTTCCGTTGCGATGAATACCAGTAGTCTCGCTGCATCCCTCCGTCTTGGGAAGCGACCGGAACAACACTTAGTGAGAAGCTCGTGGTGTGGTAGCTACCACAAAATCCCAGGGAGCTTGCATAGACCATTTCACGAGATGCGTTTGCGAACTCGGCACCCTCAGAATTCGTAATCCTTGAATCGCTGGCAAATGCCGCTTCCTCCGCTTCCTGGGCTCGCGCAAGTTTCTCTTTTAGGGTGAGGGATACGCTGGTGTCGGTGAGATCGAGGTCTGGAACGTCCTGGGCCAAATCTGACTGGTCGGGGAGACCGGAGAATTCATCAGCTGCAGTCGCTTTGGCAAGATCGAGGGTTTCCGCAACAAAAGCCTGTAATGCCGCATGCGTAAAATTTGCGGTTGAGGTAATGGCGCTACTCTGACCCGCAAAGAGGCGCAGCCCCATCCGTTTCTCTTGGGAGTTTTGAATTTTCTCGACTTTTCCCAGGCGGATACCCGCAGAAAAAGATTCCCCGCTCGCAATTACCAAATCTCCTGCTGTTGCACCCTGCCGACGGGCTTGATCGAGAACATCTGCAGCAAGTTCTGTCAGGTCCATATCTGTCCTTTAATGTGATGGGGAAGATTCCACCGCATACGGAGTGTACTTGTTGCGCGCGACGCTTCCTATGTCTGAGTTCCGCCAACAGTCAGCCCATCGACTCGGATAGTGGGAAGACCGACGCCAACAGGGACGGACTGGCCTTCTTTGCCACAGGTACCAATGCCTTCGTCAAGCTTGAGATCATTGCCGACCATGGAAATACGCGTCAGGACATCCGGCCCATTCCCAATCAGAGTAGCCCCTTTGACAGGTCGCGTGACTTTCCCATCTTCAATCAGATAGGCCTCACTTGCTGAAAAAACGAATTTCCCACTCGTAATGTCAACCTGGCCACCTCCAAAAGAGACGGCGTACAGGCCGTTCGGAACCGAACGAATAATATCTTCCGGCGTTGATTCGCCAGGCAGCATGAACGTATTCGTCATACGTGGCATGGGCATGTGCGCAAAACTTTCCCGTCGCCCGTTCCCGGTCGGTTGCATATTCATCAACTTTGCGTTGAGACGGTCCTGTAAATAGCCAGTGAGAGTACCGTTCTCTATGAGGACTGTGCGACCCGTGGGTGTGCCTTCATCGTCGCAGTTTAGAGACCCACGGCGGTTCGGGAGGGTGCCGTCATCAACGACAGTACAGAGCTCGGACGCAACCCTCTGGCCCAGGCGACCGCTAAAAGCAGAGACTTTCTTGCGGTTAAAATCGCCTTCAAGACCGTGGCCAATCGCCTCATGCAGAAGAATGCCCGGCCAACCAGACCCCAGCACGACTGAAAGAGATCCCGCAGGAGCATCAACCGCCTCAAGCCCGAGAATCGCTTGGCGAGCTGCTTCTTTTGTAAAGGTTTTCCAGCGCGCGTCATCATAGACAAAATCAAACTCGACGCGCCCGCCACCACCATAGCTCCCCTGTTGCCGTGTTGTGCCATCCTCGGCCATACAGGTCACTTGGAGGCGCAGGAGCGGGCGGGTGTCCGCGGCGAGGCTGCCGTCCGATGAGAGGATCAGAACATTTTTCTGCTCAACTGCAATGGAGGCGAGAACATTGGTAATCCGAGAGTCATACGCCCGTGCTTCTTCATCGATTTGTTGGAGGAGTTTGATCTTATCTCGGAGAGGAACTGCAATAGGGGGAGTGGCAAGAGGATAGAGGTCTCTGGGTGGCTGAGTGCTCTGTAGAGGAACAACTTGGGTCTGCGTTGTCTCTTGGGCAATGGCTCTCGCTGTTCTTGCGGCGACTTGGAGTGTTTCCTGTGTAATTTCGTCAGAATGGGCGTAGCCTGTTTTATCGCCGGTGAGGACGCGGACGCCGGCACCCTGTGAGACCGAGCGAGAAGCTTTTTTTACAATCCCCTCCTCGAGGGAAAGCGCTTCAGCCGTTCGGGATTCAAAGTAAATGTCTGCATAATCTGCTCGACGTTCAACTGCGGTCTCGAGGACCTGCTCCAGTTGTCGAGCTGTCAGGTCGTATTGATCGAGAAATTGTGATTGAGAGTCGGCCGGAGAATTTTTCATAGGATGACATCCTTAGAATTGATTCGAAGCAGGGAGCCCTACCACGTTGAGGAGTTGACTTCGCTTGTCAGTAAAGATACAAGACCTCCTCGCGGAGCTCAAGGGAGAAAGCAAACCCCTAGGGAGGCCTGCTGATCTTTTCGTATTGAGCGGTACGAAAACTTTTGTCCCGCTTGACAAGGATGAAGCGAGTCTCTATAACTGAGAGTTCGCGGAAAGCTCTTTGAAAGCTAAACAGTAGTCATAACTTCCTCCACCAGGAGGAAGTGCCAGTATGCAGAATACATGCCTAAGCCTATATTAAGGAAACTCGTTTTCCTTACTCCATTTAAGTGGAGAGTTTGATCCTGGCTCAGAGCGAACGCTGGCGGCGTGCTTAACACATGCAAGTCGAGCGAGAAAGGGAACTTCGGTTCCTGAGTACAGCGGCGAACGGGTGAGTAAGACGTGGGTGATCTACCCCTAGGGTGGGAATAACTCGGGGAAACCCGGGCTAATACCGAATAAGACCACAGGAGGCAACTCCAGGGGTCAAAGGGAGCTTCGGCCCCCCTCAAGGGATGAGCCCGCGGCCTATCAGCTTGTTGGTGGGGTAAAAGCCTACCAAGGCGAAGACGGGTAGCTGGTCTGAGAGGATGACCAGTCACACGGGGACTGAGACACGGCCCCGACTCCTACGGGAGGCAGCAGTGGGGAATATTGGACAATGGGGGAAACCCTGATCCAGCGACGCCGCGTGGGTGATGAAGGCCTTCGGGTCGTAAAGCCCTGTCAGGAGGAAAGAACGCTCCTATAGCGAATATCTATAGGAAGTGACGGTACCTCCAAAGGAAGCACCGGCCAACTCCGTGCCAGCAGCCGCGGTAAGACGGAGGGTGCGAGCGTTGCTCGGAATCACTGGGCGTAAAGGGTGCGTAGGCGGTCTTTCAAGTCTGACGTGAAAGCCCAGGGCTCACCCCTGGAAGTGCGCCAGAAACTGATGGACTTGAGTACCGGAGGGGAGAGTGGAATTCCCGGTGTAGCGGTGAAATGCGTAGATATCGGGAGGAATACCGGTGGCGAAAGCGACTCTCTGGACGGTTACTGACGCTGAGGCACGAAAGCGTGGGGAGCAAACAGGATTAGATACCCTGGTAGTCCACGCCGTAAACGATGGGCAC
>OZ219926.1:0-772500 GCA_964291405.2 Thermodesulfobacteriota bacterium | reverse complement strand
CTCTGACAGATTTCATATAAGGAGCTTTTACAGAAATAGCACCGATTAATAGGATTCGCTGCGTATTCCGATATATCTAGCTCATTATGCTGGATTCGCAGGAGTTTTACATTCAGCCTCTTGACCAGTTCAATTGCCTGTTGTTCATCGTGAGGGGGGGTCGACGGTGAAACCGTCATCAGTGCGATAACATCGTTGCGTAAGACCTGAGAAGCAACTGCCAGGAGGAAACTGGAGTCAACTCCTCCTGAAAAAGCGACAAGGGTAGGCCCTATCCTTTCAAGATATGCTTTAAGGCTATCGATTTTCTGGGTGAGTTCGATATCCATATCCGTATACGGCTCAATATTCACGTTAAATGCCCTCCGCGTGGAAGATATCTGTTGTGAGATAACGCTCTCCAGCATCACAAAAGATAGTGAGAACAGCCTTCCCTTCTCCTAAATTTCTTGCAACATGGACGGATGCTGCACAGACTGCACCAGATGAAATACCCACAAGAATACCTTCCTGGCGGGCGAGGTCCCGTGTATACGTTGTGGCTTCTTCATCTGACACGGAGAGGACCTCGTCATAGATCTCCGTATCCAAGATTGAGGGAACAAACCCTGCACCAATCCCCTGAATGGTGTGGTAGCCAGGGTCCTTCCCTTCAAGAACGGGAGAGGCAGTCGGCTCAACGGCAAAGATTTGGAGATGTGGATATGCTTGCTTCAGCACCTCTCCAACCCCAGTAATTGTGCCACCAGTCCCAACTCCGAGGACGAGAGCATCGAGGTGAGGGAGCTGCTGCAAGATTTCTTGAGCGGTTGTTCGCCGATGTATTTCTGGGTTTGCTGGATTATCGAATTGTTGTGGCATAAAATAGTGGGGATGACTGGCAGCGGTTTGTTGCGCTTTTTGAATCGCCGCGTGCATCCCCTTTGTATCCGGCGTCAAAATAAGGTCAGCGCCGTATGCGGCAAGAAGGTTCTGGCGCTCTTCACTCATCGTGTCTGGCATTGTGAGGGTCAATTGATAGCCCTTCACTGCAGCAACAAGGGCTAGGCCTATCCCGGTGTTACCACTCGTCGGTTCAACAATGGTCATGCCTGACGTTAACTCTCCCGAGCGTTCCGCTGCTTCGATCATGCTGAGACAAATCCGGTCTTTGAGGCTCCCGCCAGGGTTGAGTGATTCGAGCTTCGCCCATATCTCGGCGCTTCCAGGGCTAGGAATATTACGGAGTTGAACGATGGGAGTATTCCCAATGAGTTGAAGGAGAGAATCTGCGACTTGGCAAGGTGCAGGCATAATGCAACAAATAAAAATGCTCAGTACTTAAGCACTCCCACGCTACCCAGGTCAACCTTGAAAGTCAATTCAGCGATGGCCCGTACAATAGTCCTTTTCCCTGGCAGTCTTGGAGACTTTCTCTGCTTTTTACCCGCGTTACAGACAATTGGTGAACCTCAACACAACCTCGTTGTTGTCGGCAGAGAAACGACTCGTGCCTTTCTTGAGGCCTTCGTGTGTTTCCCTCAACCCGTCTCGGTACAGACTGTTTCCATCGACGATGCGCGCTTTGCCCGCCTTTTTGCTTCTTGTTCTTTAACTAGAGATGCTGATCTCGACAGCTTTTTTTTGCCTGGCACCTCAGTTCTCTCATGGTTCGGCGCCTCTCTCCCGCAGCTGAAGAAGAATTTAGAGCAATACGCGCCTGGTCGATTCACAGTCTTCCCTTTTTTTTCAGGTCAGGTTGAGTCTCATGCCAGCGTTTATTACCTGAGCTGTCTGGGGGAGCAGGGAAAAGGGGGGTTGCATAGGCCTCCTTCCGTCCAACTCAAAGAGCCATGGCTCCAATGGGGAGTGGAATATTGGCGACAACGAGGGTGGGAGTCGAAGCATGTCTTAATCATCCACCCAGGTAGCGGTGGACAGAGAAAACGATGGGGAGCAGAAGGATTTCGGCAAGTGGCAGAGTGGTGGAGGGACAGCGGAGATCGGGAAGTGCTCATATTGCTTGGGCCTGCCGAAGCGGAGGAAGGCGAGTATTGGCGTCGCTACGGCCATGTTGAGACATCTCTTGAGCTCCCCCAGGTCGCGAGTATTCTCACCCGAGCAACCTGTTATATAGGAAACGACTCTGGAGTGAGCCATCTTGCCGGGGTGGTCGGCGCACAAGGCGTTGTCATATTTGGACCAACTCGGCCCGAACAATGGCGTCCTCTCGGGGGAGGGCTACAGGTCATCAAGGATACCCGCTACCGCGAGAGATGGCCGGATCGAGAGGGGATTTCTCCGGAAGAAGTAACGCCAGAGCAAGTCTTGGAGAGACTGACTATGGGGCTTGGATGTGCCCGCTGAGTGTCAAAGCGTGCGAGAACACACTATAGTGTGGCATAATGGGTTTGTATAATGATGGAGGGCAATCGCAATGAGCGAAGAAGAACAAGAGCGGAGCCAGGGATTCCGGGTCACTGATCGACGCCGCTTCTCTTCAGAGTCAGGAGAGCCCCGATCAACACAGACAGAGGAGAGCACTGCGGATACTCAGCAAGAATCGGTACCGCCTCAAGCCGAGACGCAGGAGACATCAGCGCAAGGTCGCCCTCATGAGGCCACATCTGACCAGATTGAGATCACTTTTTCGAGCTTTATTCTTGGCCTGAGTACGCAGGCGCTCATATCGCTCGGAGAGATTCCAGCCGCTCCTGGTCAGGCAACCCAAACCGATCTTACCGCCGCACGGCAGATGATAGACGTCCTTGCCATGTTACAGCAAAAAACTTCCGGTAACCTTGATGCAGGTGAGGGGCAGATGCTGGAAAATGTGCTGTACGATTTGCGGATGCGATACGTCAAGCTCAAAAGGGAAGGCCGTCCAGCATAGTGGGGTGACACCGCAGTTCTCCGTCTTTATTTGTGGTAGATATGCAACGGATATTCTGGAGTCTCATTGGCTGTCTTTTCCTGGGATTGCTTGGAACCGCGAGCGTTCTTGGCTGGCAGTTTTACCACAAGGTAGAAGACGCAGCAGTTACACGTTTCTCTGACCACCGCTGGGCAGTCCCATCCAAGGTCTATGCGCGTCCGCTCCTCCTTTACCCCGGACTCAATGTCGAAGAGGCTGCTCTCTTTGACCATTTGGCACGCTTGGATTATCAACAGGTCGACCATCCCATTCGTGCTCGGGGAGACTATTGGCGCGATGTCCAGAGCGGGGAAGTCCAGATTTTTTTGCGAGAATCCACGTATCCCGGACGAGAGCGCTCTGCTCGACGGATTCTGCTGTCCGTAGCACAGGGGCGAATCGAACGCCTGACCGACCTTGACGATGAGACTGAAATCCGGGCTATCGAGACGGAGCCGGAAATCATTACGCGTTTCTATGCTCAAGCATGGGAAGAACGCAGGGTAGTGAAACTCTACGAAGTTCCTTCTCTGCTTGTCAAAGCCGTGCTAGCGGCTGAAGATCACCGCTTTTTTGAACATAGCGGGGTTGATTGGTGGCGCATCTTGGGAGCTTTATGGGCAAACGTCACTGCTGGACGAACCGTCCAAGGTGGCAGCACGCTGACGCAGCAGCTGATTAAGAATTTCTTTCTTTCCCAAGAAAGAACTATCAAGCGCAAGCTGACCGAAGTCTGTCTGGCGTTCATTATTGAAAGCCATTATTCCAAGCTGCAAATCCTCGAGAATTATTTGAATGAAATTTACTTAGGCCAGCGGGGCGCAAAGAGTATTTTGGGTATTTGGGAAGCGGCTCGATTCTACTTTGGAAAAGCGCCTCGGGATTTGACGCTCGGAGAAATGGCAATCATTGCCGGCATGATCAAAGCGCCGAACCGATACGCCCCCAACCGTCATCCTGAACGTGCCATCCTGCGGCGCAATCATATTCTCCAAAGAATGGTCGTATTAGGGACCATTACGGAAGAGGAAGCAGGCACGGCCCGGCACGAAGAAGCGGGACCGCGCCAGACGCCACCTGAGAAAAATAAAGCACCGTATTTTGTTGACTTCATCAGAAAAAAGCTTGAAGCCCACTACCCTGCCGGAACATTGACCAAGGCCGGGCTCAATATCTTTACTGTTTTAGATATGCGACTTCAGCAGATCGCGCGTGAAGTCATTCAGACAGGGCTGACGGAACTTGAGGAAAAACACCCGCAGTTGAAACGAGAGATGCCCGAGGAGCGCCTCCAGGCATGCCTTGTTGCGATCCAACCCCAAACTGGACATATTCTCGCTTTGGTGGGTGGGCGTGACTACCAAGTGTCGCAGTTTAATCGGACAGTTCAAGCCCGCCGGCAACTTGGCTCGATTTTTAAGCCAGTGGTGTTCCTGGCGGCCCTTGAAAAAGAAAGACAACAGCGAGACGGTCGGTTCCTTCCCACCAGTCTGGTGAACGATACGCCCTTCAGTTGGTTCTATGAAGATAAAGAATGGAGTCCGCGGAACTATAAAAATCGCTATCGTGGCATGATGAGTCTTCGAAAAGCTCTCGAAAAATCATCGAATGCGGCGACGGCGCGTATCGCCCAGGAAGTCGGCCTTGAACCCGCTCGCCAAATGGCTGTTCGTCTGGGCTTTACCAGTCCTTTGCCGGCCTACCCTTCACTTGCTCTCGGAGCGGCTGAGGTGACACCCCTCGAGGTCGCCTTCGCGTATAGTACTCTGGCCAATCAAGGTATTGCGACACGGCCAGAGACTATTCACTGGATCACCAGTCGTACGGGGGAAATAATTGAGCAGCATCAGATGGCGGTCAAACGGCGGATTCATCCAGATGATGCGTATGTTTTGACTCACCTGCTGGAGGGCGTAATGAAACAGGGAACGGGTGTGGGAGCCCGTCGGCGGGGCTTTGTCCGTCCTGCCGCAGGAAAGACGGGGACCACGAACGATTACGGAGACGCTTGGTTTGTAGGCTATACGCCCGATCTCTTAACGGCTGTGTGGGTCGGATTCGATCGCCGAATTTCGCTCAACCTCTCCGGCGCCCAAGTAGCCTTACCTATTTGGACTGCATTTATGAAGCGCGCGACGGTAGGGAGGCCGGTCACGGACTTTTCGTCTCCACCTGGAGTGACGCTCGTGGCGATTGATCAACAAACTGGTCTGCGTGCGACTCCATATTGTCCCAATGTCATGCAAGAAGCTTTCCCAAAGGGGCAGGAGCCGATTCTTTCGTGTCCGTACCATACGTCTGGCCCGATCCCCCACCGTCCTCCCGTTCGTACGACGTCAGCAGACCACCAATTCCCAGAACCAAAACTTCCTGTTGGAGCACCGCCTGTGGTGCTGTCTGAGTCTTTGCACCCCGTTTCAGCCGATACGCCATCACTCCAACCGAGCCGATCAAAACCGTGGTGGAATATATTGTAATCGCGCTACTGCGTTCTCTAGCGAGGTCTCTGCTGCCGAGTGTCATTCTCGTGTTGGTAGGTGGAAGTCTCACCGGATACGCGCAAGAAGGTACAGCGCATAATCAAGTCGAAGAAGCAGCGCAGCAAAACGGAGGACAACGACAGTATCGAGGAATGCTGCAAGAGCACGAGGCTCCTCCCCTACCTGACCCTGCCGTATTTTCTCCCCAGGATCGCATAGCCCTCCATTTTGTAGAACAAGGCCAGGCCGCATTGAGTCAGGAAGATTTCCATCGCGCCCGTATCTTTTTTGAGCAAGCAGTGAATATGGCCCCCTTGCAACCCTACGGTTATTATTTTCTCGGTCGTGCGACTTTTGCTCAAGGTGACGCACACCAGGCCTTGGTATTTTTACTGAAAGCGGAGCTCGCGTTATCGGAAGAGAACGCGGATTGGATGGCGAGAACGAAGTGTCTCCAGGGAATGATTCATGAGGATTTAGGAGAATATGGGGAGGCTCGACGCAGTTACCAACGTTGCCTGGAAATTTCTCCGCAAAGCTTACGCGCTATGAGTGGCCTTGCCCGGTTGCCCGATGAGAGTGAGCAGTGAACATGCCGGGTCAAAAGGAATTTACGGTCTTGGGCATTGAGTCCTCGTGCGATGACACGGCCGTGGCCGTCCTGCGTGGACGGCGTATCCTGTCTAATATTGTCTCATCTCAGGATTCGGTTCATGGCCCCTATGGTGGGATTGTTCCCGAACTAGCCTCGCGGCAGCATATCCAAAATGCCCTTCCCGTTCTCGATGCGGCGTTGGAGCAAGCCCACATCACTCTCGACGCGATTGACGGGATTGCCGTCACTGCTGGGCCGGGTTTGGTCGGTTCGTTGCTGGTTGGCGTGTCGCTTGCGAAGTCGCTCGCCTTTGCCAAGAATCTCCCCTTTATTGGTATCAATCACCTTGAGGGACACTTGCTGGCGGTGCAGCTTGAACACGAGGTCGATTTTCCATTCCTCTGCGCATTAGTGTCCGGTGGCCATACGAGTTTATATCTTGCGCGGGATTGGGGACACTACCAGCGTCTCGGCGCGACCCGGGATGATGCGGCCGGTGAAGCGTTCGACAAAGGCGCGAAAATGCTCGGCCTCGGGTACCCAGGCGGTCGGATTATTGATGAACTCGCTAAAGCAGGCCGACGGGACGCCATTCGATTTCCCCGTGCGCGTATCAAAACGGCGAGGTGCGACTTTAGCTATAGTGGGCTTAAGACTGCGCTACGACAATTTCTGGTCTCTCCGGAGCGAGATCGGTATACCCAGGCCGATATAGCGGCTAGTTATCAAGAAGCCGTGGTAGACCCTGTGGTGGACACCTCTATACGAGTGGCTCGTGATCTGAACATCAGTCGCGTTGTCGTATCCGGCGGCGTCTCGGCCAATTCCCGGCTGCGCCAGTGCATGATCGAAGCTGGAGAGCAAAACGGTTTCCGGTCCTTCTTCCCGTCGTTGAAGCTGTGTACGGATAATGCGGCGATGATCGCTTTTGCCGGGGCCTGGCGTCTTGCCGCGGGACAGCGCTCCGGGTTGGATCTGAATGCGTCTGCCGTGCTGCCGTTAGAAAATTTCTAGGAGAGCCCCGGTGTGAAAGCCGTCCCGCCAACTTTGTTTCAACAAGCCCGTTTCGCCCTTGGCGAACTTGGCATTCGTCCCCATAAACGTCTTGGTCAGCATTTTCTGATTGATGCCGACGTGATCCAGCGTATGGTGACGGCGGCGGCCATACGCCCTGAAGATAACGTGTTGGAGATCGGACCGGGGCTCGGGGCGTTATCTGAAGTCTTGGTCAAACAAGCAGGGCAGCTCGTTTTAGTCGAAATGGACACGACTTTGGCTGCACGACTAGCTGAACGCTTCGCCCACGATGGGCACGTCCAGATGATTGTGGCTGACTTTCTTCGCCTGGAGCTGAAGGAAATGTTTCGAGCCCAGTCTCTCAAGGTCGTAGCTAGCCTCCCCTACAATGCGGCGACTCCCATCCTGTTTCGACTGCTCGATCATCGGACGCAGTTCCCGCAGGCCACGGTCATGCTCCAACGAGAGGTGGCCGAGCGCATTACGGCCTCCCCAGGGACAAAGGCGTATGGCGTGCTGTCCGTCTTGATTCAACTCTACGCGACGACGGAAGCGGTGTACTCGGTTGCACCCCGCAGCTTTTTCCCTGCACCCCAAGTGCACTCTCAAGTGATTAAACTGATTTTCCACAAGGAGCCCCGGGTTGCCGTTGCTGATGAAAGCCTGTTTCGCCGGATCGTGAAGGCGGCCTTCAATCAACGTAGAAAAACACTCCGTAACGCGTTGCGCGGAGTTGGTGGGGCAGACCTTGAAGCCATTGGCCAACGAGCGGATATTGACTTGCAGCGCCGTGGCGAGACGCTGAGCCTTGAGGCCTTTGCGCGCCTGGCAAATAGTTGGCGGGGGTAATCCGTACGTATAAAAGGGGATGCTATGGAACGGAAAGTCATTGCATATACCGTCAGAGACCATATCGCCACGATCACCCTCAACCGTCCTCAGCGCAGAAACTCGTGGACGGGGAGAATGCACGTTGAGTATCGCTGGTCTATTGAGCAAGCCGAGAACGACCCGGAGGTGCGAGTCATTCTCGTGACCGGAGCGGGCCGAGATTTTTGCGTTGGGGCAGATTCGCGGGCGCTTGAAGGACATGTTGAAAAAGGTGGCTACGACCCAGGCACTCCAGACTCAATGCCGACTCCTGGCTATGGTGTCCGACCCGAGTTTGACGCGGATTTCGCGTATCAATTTGGCCTGACCAAACCGGTGATTGCGGCCATTAACGGCGCGGTCGCTGGTGCTGGTCTGGCTGTCGCCTGCTATGCCGATATCCGTTTTGCCGCGGAAGGCGCGAAATTCACAACTGCTCACGGAGCCCTGAACCTGCCGGCTGAGTTTGGTCTGTCCTGGCTGCTCCCGCGCCTGATGGGCGTCACGCGGGCGAATGATATCCTGCTCACGAGCCGCATCTTTCTGGCAGAAGAAGCCTATGAATTGGGGCTGGTCAATAAAGTCCTGCCGTTCGACGAACTCCTACCCTACACGTACGACTACATCCGCAAGATGATAGCCCGTGTTTCCCCTGGGTCGTTGCGGGTAACCAAAAACCAGATCTATGCCGACTTGCACGGCGACGCGGCCTCGGCGGTCCGGCGTTCGCGCAGCCTGATTGACCGCATGATGACCGAGTCAGACTTCCGGGAAGGTGTCGCCGCCTTTACCGAAAAGCGTCCGCCACGTTGGTCAGGAAAGTGAGTGCCTATGAGCTCAATCCCGACACCGCCAACCCCAGCCGCGACATATCGAGCGAAATCCAGACAATCCAGGCGGTCAGGGCCAGCGCCACTCCGGTAAAAATTTGAATGCGCCTGACCAGACCAGGCAGCTTATCCGGCGGGAAGGCCTCCCCGCGTACCTCCGTGCGGACCAGGCGATGACCCATGCCCAGGGAAACCGCAGCGCTCACGTTAATCAGAATAAAGACAATGAGGAGTTTGAGGCTTAGCAGACTTCCAAAGTCTGATAAATATCCCTCTGGAGTAAAGAATGCTAAGCCTGGCTTGGCTTTGAATGCCGTGAGATTCCACGCGCCAGTCATCAGCACGACTCCGAGTGAGCCGATGCTGAGTGGATTGTAGTATTTCAGACCCTTGGCCAGGTAGGTTTGTTTTGCCGCTGGGTCATCAATCTGAGCGGCTGGTGGAAGCAGGGTGACGAGGAGGGTGACGCCGCTGCCAAAGAAGACCGCCAAGCTGAGGACATGCGTCCATAAGAGAATGAAATCACTCATCAGGCGGACGTTAAACCAGAGGGCACTAGAAATGTAAATGGCCGCCCGATAAGGATGTTTGACACTCAAAACTGGGGCCGATATCCTGACCGGAGCTGATATTTTCTCTTTATTTTATGTTCCCTTAGGAGAGATAAGGAAGGACGAATGGCCGAAAACGTCTTACTGCGCCATGAAGATGTCCCTGACATTCACAAGCTTGATGTCTACCTGGCCCATGATGGCTATGTCGCAGCACGCGAGGCGCTGACGACGCTCAAGCCTGAGGAAGTCACTGCCCAAGTAAAAGAATCGAACCTGCGTGGGCGAGGTGGGGCGGGTTTTCCGGCCGGCGTCAAATGGGGGTTCTTACCCAAGGACTCGGATAAGCCCGTCTATCTGTGTTGCAATGCCGACGAGAGTGAGCCCGGAACGTTCAAAGATCGGGCGATCATCGAGAAGAACACCCATATCCTGCTCGAAGGGATTCTCATCACCTGCTACGCCATCAACGCCCATACGGCCTATATCTATATTAGGGGTGAATTCGCCTACGGCGCAAAATGCCTGGAACAGGCTTTGGCCGAGGCGTATGACCAGGGACTGTTTGGCAAAGATATTTTCGGCACCGGATTTGATCTTGAGGTCTATATCCACCGGGGAGCTGGGGCCTATATTTGTGGGGAGGAGACCGGCCTGATTGAGTCGATTGAAGGCAAGCGTGCCTACCCGCGCATTAAACCGCCGTTCCCGGCCGTATACGGCTTATTTGGGTGTCCAACTATTGTGAATAACGTGGAAACGCTTGCCTGCGTGCCGTCTATCATCAAAAACGGCCCGGACTGGTTTCGGTCCATTGGGCCGGAAAGCGGGCCGGGTCCTAAAATATATGGAGTCAGCGGGCATGTTGAGAAGCCCGGTATGTTCGAACTGCCCATGGGTATGCCGCTGCGCGAGGTGATTTACGACTATGCGGGGGGCATCAAGGATGGCAAGCAACTCAAGGCCGTCATGCCGGCCGGGTCGTCGTTCCCCGTTTTGACGCCGGATGAGATTGACGTCCATATGGATTTTGACTCCATGCGCGCCATTGGCGCCTTTCTGGGCACCGCCGGTATTATCGTGATGGACGAAGATACCTGTATGGTGCGCGCCTTGGAGATCGTTGACCGCTTCTATCACCATGAGTCTTGCGGCCAGTGCTCGCCGTGTCGGGAGGGAACCGGCTGGTTGCACAAGCTCCTGGTTCGACTCGAAGAAGGCAACGGCAAAGCCGAGGATATCGACCTGATAGATCGGATTTGTACCAATATGATGGGCAATACGGTGTGTGTCCTAGCTGACGCGGCTGCCATGCCAACCCAGAGTTATCTGACGAAGTTCCGTGATGAGTTCGTTGCCCATGTGACGGAAGGCGGTTGCCCGCTGAAAAAAGCAGCGGTCCAGCCCGAAGCCGCCTAAGTCTACCCCAGAGGTTTTCATGCCAACACTTGAAATCGATGGTCAAGAAGTGACGGTCGAAGATGGCCTCAACGTCATCCAGGCTGCCGAACAGGTCGGCATTGAAGTGCCGCACTACTGTTACCATCCCGGACTCAGCATATCGGGCAACTGCCGCATGTGCCTGGTCGAGATCGAAAACGTTCCCAAACTTCAGATTGGCTGTAATACACGTGTTGCCGATGGGATGGTGGTAAAAACCACCAGTGAAAGAGCGAAACATGCCCAAGCCGCGGTGCTCGAATTTCTTCTCATTAACCACCCGATCGATTGCCCCATCTGCGACCAGGCTGGCGAGTGCAAGCTCCAAGACTATTACATGCTGTACGGTGCCTATAAGAGCGAGATGCAGCTTGAAGCCAAGGTGCATAAGGGGAAAGTGGTTGACCTTGGACCTGAAGTTGTGCTCGACGAAGAGCGCTGCATTCTATGTGCCCGCTGTACCCGCTTCTGCGATGAAATAACCCAGACTGGCGAGTTAGGCATTTTTGAACGCGGGGATCATTCCCGCATCAGTCTCTTTCCTGGGAAGCAACTCGACAATCCCTACTCCGGCAATGTTGTTGATGTGTGCCCGGTGGGGGCACTGACGAGCAAGGATTTCCGCTTCAAGTCCCGGGTCTGGTATCTTGAAAAAACGCCCTCAACCTGCACCCGCTGCGCCACTGGCTGCAATATCGATATCTACCATCGGCGGGGCGAGGTCTTTCGGTTTCGTCCGCGCCAAAATCTCGACGTCAATGCGTACTGGATGTGTGATGAGGGGCGGCATTGGTATAAGTCCTTCCAACAGGAAAGCCGGATTCCCACCCCCTTAGTCCGCAGTGAATCGTCTTTTACAGTCGCTTCGTGGGACGAGGCTGGAAAAAAGGTGGCACAAGCCGTCCGTTCGACCCAAGACGAGCATGGTGCGGATGCGGTCGCGGCGGTTATTGGTGCCAAGGCAACCAACGAAGAAGCCTTTCTTCTTTCCCGTCTCCTCAGAGAGCAAATCGGCTCCACACACACGGCAGGCTTGTCATGGTCTCCGGCCGATGCGTTTCATGATGACTTTTTGATCCACGCCGACAAAAACCCGAATACGCAAGGACTGAAAAGTCTGGGCCTGCTGAACGGAGGAGGCGAGGCCGAGGCGGTTCTCGCTGCGGTAGAGCAGGGGGAGGTAAAAGTCCTCTTTATTCTTGGCGCGGACCTCGTCACGGCATTCGGCCAAGAACGCATTGATAGTGCCCTGGGCGAAACAACCGTTATCGTGCTTGACACGGATTATAATGGCACGACAGAGTATGCAGACATTATTCTGCCGATCGCGGCGGCCGTGGAGACGGACGGGACGTGTACGAATCAGGCCGGGCGGGTCCAGCGGCTCTCTCATGCCTTCCCGCCACCGGGAGAAGCGAAAGCCGGTTGGGAAGCGCTGGCTTTGCTGAGCACGCAGTTGGACGGCCCGGACTCTGTTTCGATTACTGACGTCTTTAGCGAATTAACGCACTCGGTCCCATCCTTTGCCGGTCTGACGTATGGCAAGATTGGTCTCCAGGGAGCACTCTTGGCCGGAGCCGGATCATAGGCCGACTGGTGCGTATTGCCACTTGGAACGTTAATTCGATTCGGGCGCGCAAGGAGCGGGTGTTGGAATGGCTCACCCGCCAGCAACTGCCTGACATTGTTTGTCTGCAAGAAACAAAAGTCGTGGATAATGCCTTTCCTCACCGCGAATTTGAGGATGTTGGCTACTGTGTGACCGTTTGTGGACAAAAGACGTATAATGGCGTCGCTATCCTGTCTCGCTCGGAGCCGAGCCAGGTCGTGCGCCGCCTCGATGGTGACCCCGAAGACCCCGAAGCTCGCTTCTTGTCCGCCCAGATTGCAGGGGTCCATATCCTGTGTCTCTACGTTCCGAACGGACAGATAGTCGGAAGCGAGAAGTTTGCGTATAAGCGCACCTGGCTGAGTCGCGTCCGGCACTTTCTTGACGCACAGGGTGATGCCGGAAAACCGCTCGCCCTGTGCGGAGATCTGAATATCGCGCCCGAAGCGCGGGATGTCCATGACCCGGAGGAGTGGGAAGACAGCGTCCTGTTTCATCCGGACATGCGCCAAACATTTTCTGCTCTGTGTGACTGGGGTCTGGTTGATACGTTTCGCCTCCATCACGCCGAAGGAAAGCTGTATAGCTGGTGGGATTATCGTCAACTGGCCTTCCCCAAAAACAAGGGGCTGCGTATTGACCACATTCTTGTCACCCAGTCGTTGGCCGAGCGCTGCACGGACGTTGCTATAGACCGCGAGGCGCGCAAAGGCAAGGGAGCTTCGGATCACGCACCGGTTATTGCCGCATTCGACGACGTATCAGCGTAAAGACTCGGGAAAACGGAACAGAGGCCCGTTGTCTTTGGAAAGAAAACCTGACAGTCTGAAGGCGTTGGAGGAATATATGCAGAAGCCACCAGTCGAGTACATCAAGCGCATTACGGATAATTATGCCGCGCTGGGCTACAAGACGTATCAATGGGTGCATAACGAAGACACGCCGCCGTGGACCCCGCTGACCAAGCCACTGTCGGAGTGCCGCCTGGGTCTGATCGCTTCCGGGGGCATTTATGTGACCGGCCAGGTCGCCTTTCATACCAAGGATGATTTTTCCTTCCGAGCGATCCCCAAGGATGTCGCAACCTCAGACCTGCGGACCGCCCATTTTGCCTACGACCAGACCGACGCCCGGCGTGATCCCAACGTCGTTTTCCCGATTGACACGCTCCGTCGCTTGGAAGAAGAGGGCGTCATTGGTGAGCTGGCTGACCGTGCCTTTACCTTTATGGGCGGGATTTATTCGACTCGGAAAGTCCGTGAGGCATTAGCCCCGCAATTGACCGAACAGTTGAAGGCCGAGCGCGTTGATGTGGCTTTGCTGGTCCCCGTTTGACCGGTGTGTCATCAGTCCGTGGGACTGATTGCCCGTAGTGCTGAGGCCGCCGGTATCCCGACATTATGCATGGGGAGTGCGCTGGATATTCTCCAGTCCGTTTATCCGCCGCGCGCGGCCTTTCTCGACTACTTGCTCGGCCACACAACCGGCAAGCCGTTCGAGCCGGAACTCCAGCGCGCGATCCTGCTAGAGGCCCTTGAGGCGTTCTCCTCGTTTACAGAGCCTGGTCAGATCAAGCACCTGCCGTTCCGCTGGGCGGAGGACGATGGCTGGAAAGATAGCGTGATGAATGACGGCGACACCCGCACCCCACGCCGCGATACTCCGCAGTATCAAACCGAAGAAGACCGTATTCTGGCCGAGCAGAACGACCCGGAAGCCTGCGGGGTGTGTGAGACGGCGGCTTAAGAGGCGGACACAGACTGTCAGGCAGAGGGAGACAGTATCGCCCCCGAGATCTGTTTCCTCCCCTTTCGGGAGAGGGCCAGGGTGGGGATTTCCCTCCGAGGAGACGCAATGGCAGGGCGTGACTCACTTGGCGGAGCCACTGTGGTGGTTGGGTGCGGTGGTATTGGCAGCGCGGTTATTGCCAAGCTCGCCGACCTGGGGGTCCCGCTTGTTGCCGCTGATATCGATTATGCGCGTGCTGAGGCAAGCGTCGCTAATCTCCCCACCGAAGCCCTCGCCCGCAGCGTTGACGTAACCGATGAGGCGTCCGTTGCCTCTTTGATTGCCCAGGCGCACGCGGCCTTCGGTGTCGTCACCCGGCTCGTGTATACGGCCGGCATTATCTATACCGGCAACTTCCTGGAGCTGTCTCTCCGTCAGTGGCGACAGACGTTCGAGGTGAATCTGACCGGTGCATTTTGCAGTATCCAGGCCACTGGGCGTCACCTGATCGAGAACAATCAACCCGGCCGGATGGTGATGGTTGCCTCGGTTGCCGGGCGTGGTCCACGTGCCGATAGTAGCGACTACGCGGCGAGTAAGGCCGGCCTCATCAGTTTGGTTCGCTCCGCCGCCGCCAGTCTCGCTGCTGCCAATATCCAAGTCAATGCGGTCTGCCCAGGAATCGTTGATACTCCAATGACGTATGGCATCCATAGGGAACGGGCTGTCCGGCGTGGCATCAGCGTGGAAGAATCCCTGGCTGGGTTGGCCGACACGATTCCCCTCGGACGGATCGAAAGTCCCCAGGAAGTTGCTGAGGTTATTTGGTTTCTCCTGTCAGATGCAGCGAGCTATATAACCGGCCAAGCGCTTAACGTCTGCGGCGGATTGGCATTTGACTGAGGGATCCGGAAGACGCGCTCTCTATTTCTTGAGCGTCAAAGGAGTCTGCCATGTTGGGCGTATGGCATTTCAGCCTAACCGTTTCGGACCTTGAACGATCAATCGCGTTTTACCAGCAGCTCGGACTCGAGTTGCTGCTCGTCCAGGAACAGGCCAACGCCTATACGAGTCGTTTGGTTGGGTACGAGAACGCCCACCTCAAGGTTGCCCAATTCGTCATCCCAGGCCAGCCGCGCGGTCGCTCGACCCACGACCTTGAGTTGGTTGAGTACATCCATCCGAAAGGCAGGCGGCAGAAGCCGGACATCTGTAATCCCGGCGAGGCCCATCTCGCGCTAACGGTTACAGACATCCACGCTCGTTACGAGCAACTCACGGCGGCCGGCGTTCATTTCTTCTCGCCGCCGAACGCCATCACTTCAGGCGTCAACCGGGGAGGGTACACCTGCTACTTTTGGGACCCCGACCAGATCGTTCTTGAGCTGGTCCAACCTCCTCCCAGCGACTGACTGAGAGAAGAGCCATTTGCCGGGACCGTTACAACTGCTCGACCAGCTTCTCGACCTCGCTCCATTCCACAATCGGAGTCAGGCGTCGCTTTTCAACCAGGCCGCTCGAGACGATTTTGCCAAAGACCTGGAAGGTCGGAGTATGGTCGGGAATATCCACCAGAAAGATGACTTTGGGCTCTTCATTCGAGAACCATGGGCCACCGGCAAAGCGGACCTCTTGTGGGGCGCCGACCGAGGCAGGATTTTTTGCGGCCGAGCCGATGAGCCCGACAAACTCCTTCATTCGCTCCGGGCTTGGGTCCTTGAGCCAGACTTCGTCAAGATAGAGTGCCATTCTATTCCTCCTCAAAAAAGATGTTGAGGGTATAGCAAAGTCCAGGCAGGAGAAAAAGAGAAGCAAGCCGGCTGAGATGGAGAATGCGGAGGCGAAGCGGTGTCGTGCTACTCGGCCAACATATCGTCTAGCTCGCCACTGACTTCCAGGGCTCGCAACTCCATGAAGCCGCCGATGGGCTCTTCTCCAATAAAAATCTGGGGTACGGTGCGCTGTCCTGAACGCTGAGCAATCTCTTGCCGCATCGTGGGATCGTCCGACACGTCAATGTCTTCGAATGGAACGCCTTTTTGGGTGAGCAAAGCCTTTGCTGCGGTGCAAAAGCCTCAATAATCTGTTGAGTAGACGGTAATCTTTTTCATGAAGGCTGATCCTTTCACTCCGTTATCTGTATATCTTAAGAGCATGCCCTATGGCAGCTCGGTACTGCCCATGAGGTATCGGTCTACCTCCCTGGCTGCCCCGCGTCCTTCGTTAAAGGCCCAGACGACCAGACTCTGACCGCGACGCATATCGCCGGCGGCAAATACGCCGTCCACGTTTGTCTGGAACTGGCCATATTCTGCTTTAGCATTTGAGCGCGGATCACGCTCAACCCCGAGCTGTTCGAGGACCGGGTCCTCCGGCCCAAGAAAGCCCATAGCCAGAAGAACTAGGTCTGCCGGCCAGACCTTTTCTGTTCCTGAGATGGGCTTGGGGATAAATGCGCCGTTTTCGTTTTTTCCCCATTCTATCTCGACAGTGTGCAGCTCTTTGACATTGCCGTGTGCGTCACCTGTAAATCGTTCCGTCTGAATCAGATAAATACGCGGGTCCGCACCAAACCGGGCTTCTGCTTCCTCTTGTCCATAATCGACCCGCAAAATTTTGGGCCACTCCGGCCAGGGATTGTCCGGCTGCCGATCCAAGGGAGGCTGAGGAAGAATTTCAAATTGGGTCAGCGTCTTGCATTTGTGGCGGAGTGACGTGCCAACACAGTCGGTACCGGTATCTCCACCTCCAATAACAATCACATTTTTATCTGTCGCGGAGATATACGCTCCATCCGCAAGGTCCGAGTCGAGCAGGCTTTTGGTGTTGGTGTGGAGGAACTCCATGGCGAAATGAATACCGTTGAGGTCGCGGCCTTCTGCCGGTAGGTCACGTGGTTTTGTCGCTCCCCCGCACAGGACGATGGCGTCAAAATCTTCCTGTAATTGCGCAGCCGGAATGTCGCTGCCAATGGCCGTATTCGTCACAAAGGTAATGCCCTCTTGAGCCATCAGGTCGATACGGCGCTGCACAATGGCCTTGTCCAGCTTCATATTGGGAATGCCATACATGAGTAGGCCGCCGATACGGTCAGCCCGTTCATAGACCGTAACTGTATGGCCAGCCTTATTCAGCTGCGCGGCACACGAGAGCCCGGCTGGACCCGAACCAACCACCGCCACCTTTTTCCCGGTCCGTTTCTCCGGTTGGTGCGGGATGACCCAACCTTCGGCAAAGCCTCGATCAACGATGGAGCACTCAATATTTTTGATGGTGACCGGTGGATTCGTAATCCCGAGGACACATGACCCCTCGCACGGCGCCGGGCACACCCGACCGGTGAACTCCGGGAAATTATTGGTTTTGTGCAGCCGCTCCAGCGCCTCCCGCCAGAGTCCACGATAGACTAGGTCGTTCCACTCCGGGATTAGGTTATTAATCGGGCAACCCGAGGCCATGCCGCTGATCAAGGTTCCGGTGTGACAGAATGGAATGCCGCAGTCCATGCAGCGGCCGCCTTGCTCCTGAAGTTTACTCTCGGGAAAATGCTGATGAAACTCCTCCCAGTCATTAACCCGCTCGGCTGGTGAACGGTCTACGGGTAACTCCCGCTCGTATTCCATGAATCCGGTAGGCTTCCCCATACGGTCTTCCTTCGTCAGTCTGCCTGCTGTCGCAAAGTGTTAGTTGCCGCTCACCCGTGCGGCATCGTTCTTATTGGCCTCAAAGGCCGCCATGATGGCTTCGTCGCCGGCTAAGCCACTACCCTCGGCCCGGTTAATCGCGTCGAGCATGCGTTGATAGTCCTTGGGCATGACTTTGACAAATTCCAGCGCTCTCGCCTCCCAGTTGTCAAGAATCTGCTGCGCTTGCGTGCTGTGGGTATACTGGACGTGTTTTTGCAGCATGGCGCGGACATCTCGGAGATCGCCCTCGTTGAGCCTGTCCAGGGTGACGGTTTCGAGATTGCACTGGTTGTGAAAAGTCGCGTTGCTGTCCAAGACGTAGGCGATTCCCCCGGACATGCCTGCAGCGAAGTTGCGCCCGGCCTCGCCCAGCACGATCACGCGCCCGCCCGTCATATACTCGCAGCCATGGTCGCCGACTCCTTCGATTACGGCGCGTGCACCGCTGTTGCGTACACAGAAGCGTTCCCCTGCCATACCGCGAATATAAGCCTCCCCGTTGGTCGCTCCATAAAAGGCGACATTGCCGACAATGATGTTTTCCTCTGCGGTAAAAGTCGAACCTGTTGGGGGATACAGTATGACCTTTCCACCAGAAAGCCCTTTGGCGAAGTAGTCATTGGCATCACCCTCTAGTTCCAGCGTCATACCGGGTGGGACAAATGCTCCAAAACTCTGACCGGCTGACCCCTGAAAATGAAAGTGTATGGTATCTTCCGGCAGGCCGTCTCGACCGTAGCGTCGGGTGACCTCACTGCCCAGGATCGTTCCGGTGACGCGGTTGACGTTTTGAATGGGTAGCGTAGCGGACACTTTTTCTTGACGTTCCAGCGCCGGACGTGCCAGGTCAATCAGGGCCTGCTTATCCAGAGAGCGCTCAATGCCGTGGTTCTGGCCAATCTGACAGTACCGCCCGATCTCGGGACCCACCTGGGGTTGGTGCAGAATATCGGTGTAGTCCAGCCCCTTGGCTTTCCAGTGGTCTATGGCTTTATGGGCCTCGATCCTATCAGTCCGACCAATCATGTCATTCATGGTCCGAAAACCGAGTTGGGCCATATACTCACGGATTTCCTGAGCAACGAACTGCATGAAATTCACTGCGTGGACCGGGTCGCCCATGAACTTCTTACGCAAGGCAGGATTCTGGGTCGCGACGCCGACCGGACAGGTGTCGAGATGGCAGACCCGCATCATAATACAGCCTAATGAAACCAGGGCGGCTGTGGCGAAACCGAACTCTTCCGCGCCCAGCAGGGCGGCGATTATCACATCTCGTCCGGTTTTGAGCTGACCGTCGGTTTCGACGGCAATCCGGCTGCGCAGATTGTTGAGGACCAGGGTTTGATGCGTTTCCGCCAGGCCAAGCTCCCAGGGAAGGCCGGCGTGCTTAATACTCGTCTGCGGCGAGGCCCCGGTCCCGCCATCGTGACCACTAATCAGCACGACATCGGCATGACCTTTGGCAACGCCGGCGGCAATCGTGCCGACCCCGACCTCGGAGACCAGTTTCACGCTGATTCGTGCCTCGGTATTGGCGTTCTTTAAGTCGTGAATGAGTTGGGCCAGGTCTTCAATTGAATAGATATCGTGGTGGGGAGGCGGCGAAATCAGTCCGACGCCGGGGGTGGACAGCCGCACCTTGGCAATCCACGGATAGACTTTCCGACCGGGCAGCTCACCGCCTTCTCCGGGCTTCGCCCCTTGGGCCATTTTGATCTGGATTTCACGCGCCTGGGTCAGATATTCGCTGGTGACGCCAAAACGGCCCGAGGCGACCTGCTTGATCGCGCTATTCCGCGAGTCACCATTGGGGTCCGGCGTATAGCGCGCAATATCTTCTCCGCCTTCTCCCGTGTTGCTTTTGCCTCCGATACGGTTCATGGCAATGGCCAGCGCTTCATGCGCCTCTTTACTGATCGAGCCATAGGACATGGCGCCGGTCTTAAAGCGGGTGGTAATGGCCTCAATCGGCTCGACGTCCTCAAGCGGAATCGGCTCAGCCGCCGGTTTCAATTCCAGCAGCCCGCGCAGCGTAGCGAGCCGCTCTGATTGGTCGTCTATGAGCCGCGTATACTCCTTAAAGGTGGCATAGTCGTTTATGCGACAAGCCTTTTGCAGCAGATGAATAGTACGCGGGTTAAAGAGGTGCAGTTCGCCGTCCTTGCGGAACTGATACTGACCGTACACCTCAAGCGTCTCACCACGAACCGGAATGGCCGGGAAGGCCCTGGCATGTTGTTGGCTCGCTTCTTGGGCGAGTTCCGCCAGACTAATGCCGCCTACGCGGGAGGGTGTCCAGGTAAAATATCGATCAACCAGATCCCGACCCAGACCGATGGCTTCAAAAATCTGCGCGCCGCAGTACGATTTAATCGTTGAAATGCCCATCTTGGACATGACTTTGACGATACCCTTGACCGCGGCTTTGATATAGCTGCTCACTGCGTCATGATAGGCAATGCCCGTCAGCATGCCCTCGCCGATCATGTCGTTCAGACACTCGTAGACCATATAGGGATTAATCGCCTGGACGCCATAACCGAGCAGCACACAGAAATGATGGACCTCACGCGGCTCACCCGATTCGAGCACGAGTCCGACCTGGGTCCGGCTACCGGCCCGAATCAGGTGGTGGTGCAAGCCCGACGCCGCCAGCAAAGCCGGAATCGCGGCGCGTTCGGCATTCACGTCTCTATCTGACAGGATCAGCAGCGTTGCGCCGTGCTCAATCGCGGTATCTGCGGCCTGACAGAGCTCGTCCAAAGCCTGCTCCAGGCCGTCTTTACCGTTCTTGGGGTTAAAGAGCATGGGCAAGGTCACGGCCTTGAGCCCCGGTTGGTCAATACGCCGCAGCTTTTCGAGGTCCGAATTCTTCAGAATCGGAATAGGCAGCCGGATTTGGCGACAATTATCCGGCCGGGGGTCGAGTAAATTGCCCTCTGAGCCCAGCGTCAGCGTTGTTGAGGTGACGAGTTCTTCTCGAATCGGGTCGATGGGAGGATTGGTCACCTGGGCAAAGAGCTGCTTAAAATAATTGTATAAAAGCTGTGGCTTATCGGACAACACGGCCAGCGGCGTATCCGTGCCCATGGAACCGATGGGCTGGATTTTATTCATCGCCATTGGCCCGATATTGACCTTCAAATCCTCAAAGCTGTATCCAAGCGCACGCAGACGCTGGAGCGTAGCCTCATGATCGTATACCGGTTGCTCCTCTTCTACATCCGGGAGCTGATCGAAATACACCGTGTGTTCGTTCAGCCACTGACGGTAGGGTTGGGCGCTAATGATTTCCTGTTTCAACTCCTCGTCACTAATAATGCGGCCCTTCTCCGTGTCGACCAGGAACATCCGCCCCGGCTGGAGCCGTCGTTTCTCTAAGACGCGTTCTGGCTCGACTTCGAGCGCACCGACCTCGGAACCCATGATGACGAGGTCATCCTTGGTGACATAGTACCGAGACGGACGGAGTCCGTTCCGGTCCAAGACGGCCCCCACGCGGGTGCCGTCCGTGAAGGCAATGGAGGCAGGGCCATCCCAGGGCTCCATCAGACAACTGTGATATTCATAAAAGGCCCGCTTTGCGTCGGCCATGCTGGCATGATTCTCCCACGGCTCGGGGATCATCATCATCATCGCATGGGGCAGCGAACGTCCGCTCAGCGCCAGGAATTCCAAGCAGTTATCAAAGATGGCGGAATCACTGCCGTCTTCCAGGATGACGGGAAAGACTTTCGACAGATCGTCACCAAAGAGTTCTGACGCCATTAATGCTTGCCGGGCTCGCATCCAGTTGACGTTCCCCCGCAGGGTATTAATCTCGCCATTATGGATGAGGTAGCGATACGGGTGGGAGCGTTCCCAGCTCGGAAAGGTGTTGGTGCTAAAGCGTGAGTGGACCACGGCAATAGCGCTTCCAGGTTCGGGTCGGACAGGTCCGGATAGAAGGTTTCGAGCTGCTGCGGCGTGAGCATACCTTTATAGATCAGGGTTTTGTACGACAGGCTGGGGATATAGAAATATTCTCCACCGGTGACTCCACCGTAACGGATGGCGTTCGTCACGCGACGGCGGATTACATACAGCTTGCGCTCGAAGGCGAGATCATTCGCCAGACCGTCGGCACTACGACCAATGAAAACTTGCCGAATGCACGGTTCACACGCCTTGGCCGTCTCCCCCAGGCCTGCATTGTTTGTCGGGACATCCCGCCAGCCCAAGACCGCTTGGCCTTCTTCTCTGACGATGGTCTCCAGGCGCTGCTCGCAATCGTGTCGCTGAGCCCTATCGGGTGGCAGGTAGACCATACCGACCCCGTACTGACCCGGAGCGGGCAGGCTGATATCCAGAGCCCGACAGGCTGCACTCAGGAAGCGATGGGGGAGTTGGAGGAGCATGCCCGCTCCGTCTCCCGTGCCTTCTTCACAGCCGCGCGCCCCACGATGATCCAGATTGACCAGAACGGTTAAACCTTGTTCGACCACTTGATGCGAACGCTCACCTTTGATGTTGACCACAAAGCCAATACCGCAGGCGTCGTGTTCAAAGCTGGGATCGTAGAGTCCTTGTTTCTGAGGTATACCGGCGTGTGTCATATACGCCCCTTCCTGTCCCTGTGCCGTATAGAGATTCCTGCTTCCGTGGGCTGTCAGGCCCCGCGTCTCACCCGCGGGGCGAGGGCAGTTGCCACTGCCTGCTGCCGGCCGTCCACGACCGCCTTTTGCTCCGACTGGAGCCTCAGCCACAGTCCTTCAGTATGCGTGGACAACACCACGGATGTTTCCGTCCGTTCCACCCCTTCAAGCGAGCGAATTTGACGAATGACCTCCTCAAGGTCTGAGGTGTTATCGGCTTTGACCTTCAGCAGGAGGGTGTATTCGCCAGTCACGTGGTGACATTCCTGAATGTCTTCAAAACCATCAATAGCCGTTTCAAACTGCGTAATCAGCTTCGGATGATTAATGGAAACGCCAATAAAAGCGGTGGTATCCTTCCCCAGCTTGCGGGCATCGAGAACGGCGGTATACCCGCGTATGACCCCGCTCTCTTCCAATTTCTTAATCCGTTCGATAACGGATGGAGCCGACAGTCCCACGCGTTCGCCAATTTTCACCAGTGGCAGTTTGCAATTTTCCTGGAGAACCGAGAGGATATGCCTATCCAAATGGTCGATACTGTCGAGTTCCATATGGGCCCTGTTCACTTTGATCACATGCCGAATTTATTGAGGCGAAGGACGCCAAGGGGCTAACAAATAGCGGAGAATGGGTTATTCTGTCAAGCGAATATTCAGGAGCTTGTGGTTCCTTGAGTTTTTTCCTGTCCCTCGTATAATTATCCGCCCAGAGACTGGAGCAGAGGCACATCATGACAACAATGACCGGTGCACAGATTACAATCGAAAGCCTGCTGGCTGAAGGCGTGGATACCATCTTTGGTTACCCTGGCGGTGCCATCCTGCCGACCTATGACGCCCTGGTTCAGAATACGGCCTTGCGCCACATCCTGGTCCGACACGAACAGGGCGCGGCCCATATGGCCGAGGGGTATGCGCGCGTGTCCGGTCGTCCCGGGGTCGTGCTGGTGACTTCGGGACCAGGGGCAACGAATACGGTTACCGGCATCGCGGATGCCTATATGGATTCGACCCCTCTCGTTGTCATCTGTGGTCAGGTGCCGACCAATATGATCGGCAATGATGCTTTTCAGGAAGCCGATGTGACCGGTATCACCCGTCCCTGCACGAAGCACAATTATTTGATCCGTGACGTCAACGACATCTCCCGGACGATTAAAGAGGCCTTCCACATTGCCGGTAGCGGACGACCGGGACCGGTCCTGATTGATTTACCCAAGGACGTGCAGACCGCCGAAGCTCCCTTTTCCTATCCCGAAACCGTGAGCATGCGCGGCTATAAGCCGACCTTCAAGGGGAATATCCGACAGATCGAACGCGCACTCGAAGTCATAGAACAGGCCGAACGACCGCTCTTCTACGTGGGCGGCGGGGTGCAGTGGTCCGGGGCGTCCGAACCGCTCATCGAACTGGTCCGCGGTCTCAAGATTCCAATTACTACAACGGTCATGGCCTTGGGCGTGTATCCGAGCGATGACCCGTTGAGCCTGGGTATGTTGGGTATGCACGGCGGGTATTGGACCAATATGGCGGTGCAGAACTGTGACGCGCTTATTGCCGTGGGAGCACGGTTTGATGACCGAGTCACGGGCCGGACGAGCGACTTTGCCCCCAAAGCAGAGAAGATCGTCCATATCGATATTGATCCCTCTTCGATCAGTAAGAACATCAAAGTCGATGTCCCCATTGTGGGTGATATCAAGGAAGTCTTGCAGGTCATGCTCGGAAAAGTGAAAACCCGCGAACAACTGGCGCCGCGCCAGAAGATATGGGGAGAATGGCGTCAGCTCATCATGGCCTGGAAACAGGAAAAGCCGCTTCCCTATCAGACCCAGGGCGCAAATGGGGAAATTCTCCCCCGGGCCGTGCTGGAAGAGATCAATCAGATAACCGGAGGCGAGGCTATTGTCGTGACCGATGTGGGGCAACACCAGATGTGGGCCGCTCAGATGATGAAGTTCACCCAGCCGCGTTCATGGCTGACGTCGGGGGGATTGGGGACCATGGGCTACGGCTTGCCGGCCGGGATCGGCGCTCATTTTGCCGCTCCTGACAGGCAGGTCGTCGTGATTAGCGGTGACGGCAGTATTCAGATGAACATTCAGGAACTGTCCGCTGCCGTCCAATATAATGTTCCGGTCAAAGTTATCATTCTGAACAACCACTATCTGGGTATGGTCCGGCAGTGGCAGGAGAAGTTCTACGAGGAGCGCTACTCTCACTCCTATATGGATGCCATGCCGGACTTTGTGAGACTGGCCGAAGCCTATGGAGCCAAAGGGTTTCGGGCAGAAAAATCGTCCGAGCTGTCCGCCACGCTACAGGCCGCCTTTGCGGAGGCGGGGCCCGTTCTGGTGGAAGTGGTCATTCCAAAAAGCGAAGGGGTGTTCCCCATGGTGCCGGCCGGTAGCGCCATGCACGAAATGCTCTTTGCGTAGAGCCGAACAGGAAAAATGGCCCAGCCGTGGCACAGGATACACCGCAAAAGCCGGAGGGCGAACCCGCTTCGGACCACTCCCAGGATCGTTTCTACCGGGGAGTGATCCATAAAATTTCTTCCGGCAATGAAACCGGTGTCGTCCTGAGCGATTCCGGGAAAGAAATTCCCTTTGTCTTTCCGTTTTTACGGCTGATTGGGGCCCCGCGTCTGGACATTCGATTCCTGACCGAGGGCATGCGTGTAGGCTTTGACGTTGGCTGGACTTCGCAGGGGCTGCGCATATCGACCCTGAAAATCTACGACTAGCCCTCATCTGTTGAGGCGCACGGTCATTAGAGCGGCAGGGTTGTCCGAAACAGTACAAAACGCCCCAAAAATTCACCCACAATAGCCGACAGGATAGCGACATAAAAAAGACCGGTTGCCGCCATGGTCTGCGGAATCTGAAGTGTCCGCCAGATCATATAGGCGACACCGAGTGAGGCTAGCGGTCCCAAGCCAAGCCGCATCCAGAGCAGAGTCTGATGATCTGTCCACAGCTCCCGGACGCTCGTGCTTGTGACCGCATGGCTACTGAGCAGAAGGAGGCCGAGGCCAAGCGTCAGGGTTGCGAGATGGACGACGATAGTGCCGGCATAGAACCTGAAGATGCGCTTAAAAGGGTCGAGAGAGAGGTCGAGTTCGATGAGGTACCAGTGCCCCAGGGACATACCGGTTGCCACCGCGCCCAGCATCAGGGCCGAGGTCAGAAAACTGAGCGGATAGACAAGCGTCTCGACTGAAAAAAACGGGACCGTCCGATACACGCTGGCGCTAAAACTCAAAGCAATCAGCCCAGAGAGGAGGGTGAACAGGTAGGCACGTGCACGCAGGACAAAGCGCTCTCCCCATAACGTATAGGTGTACAGTCCGCACAGCACACAAAACAGCAGCCACAAACTGCCTTCAAAGGTCCGCGTATTCCATAGCGTGCCTGGAAGTGCTGAGTAGGCCAGGGACAGTTTGCCGACGCAGATAATCAGACCACACCCCAGATAGACGCAGGCCGTGGACTTGAAAAACCCACGTTCAATCTCATGGAACCCCGGTACGCTCAGGGCAAAGATACCGCCAAAGGCGAGTTGGCCGAAGAGGAGGAGAAATGTATGCGCAAAGTCAGTCATGCCCGGACTGTACCGACCCCCGAATATGATCTCAAGCCGGGAGGGAGAGCCTCCTTGAGGAAGTCTGGGCGCGGTGTTCCCGCTTGCCGTTCCAACGGCCAACTGGTAGGGAGATGGGACTAATTATCAGATCGCTGACGAGGAAGATTGTGGCAGAATTGCTGATTACGGACGAAATTCGGGCCTGGATCGGTCGTCAGGCGCCGCCTTGGACGATTGAGGTCACAGCACTGGATGTCAAACGCTTTGCGGTGGCAACCGATGACCGCAACCCACTCTACACGGATGCCGAGCGAGCGAAGCAGAGCCGCTATGGCGGGCTGATAGCGCCGCCCCTGTTCTATATGGCCCCGCTGACGGACCCGGTCCCCGAAGACGAACTCCGTCCCGACGGGCTGCCCTACGAAGGGCGCTTCCCCATTCCTCCGACCCCGCTTCCGCGCCTGATGGATGGCGGAACGGACATCGAGTTTTTTGTTCCCATGCGCGTTGGCGATATCCTGACCGCGCGCAGTAAAATCGTGGACATTTACCAGAAAGAAGGGAGATCTGGACCCTTGATCTTCGTGGTGCGAGAGACCACCTATACGAACCAGAACGATGAGGTCGTCGTTGTTGAAAAAGGGTCGTCTATTTTGCGTTGACAGGTGCGGGGCCGGGGAGTCATGGATACACAGTTGTATTTTGAAGACGTGACCGAGGGGATGACGCTGCCGAGTCTGGAGAAGACGCCGTCAAACACCCTGCTGTTCCTGTATAGCAGTATCACCTGGAACCCCCAGCGGATTCACTTTGATAAGGATTTCACCCAGGGCGAAGGCTATCGGGATATTGTGGTGCACGGTCCGCTGCGCGGGGCGTTTTTATCGCAATTATTGACGGGGTGGATTGGTGAACAAGGAACGCTGAAGAAGCTATCGTATGCCAACCGCGATATTGCCTATGTCAATGAGCGTCTGGTGTGTACAGGCACGGTGACCAAGAAGTGGATTGAAGCCGGGACGGGCCATGTCATCTGCGATATCTGGGTTGAGGATGCGGAAGCGGCTCGGCTCACGCTTGGGAGTGCGACGGTGCTCCTGCCTTTGAAAGCTGATCCTGATTCGACCTAGACCGCCCAAAGGAGTGTACATGGCGCAATCACGCCTGACGATTATTCATACCTCTGATGTTCATCTTGAGAGCGATACCTTTGGCCGTGGAGAGGCAGGCCAGGCCTATCGAAGCCGTATTCAGGACGCGTTCCGAAGAGTCGTTGACCTGGTGTGCGATACGCCGGCCGATTTATTCCTCATTGCCGGCGACCTGTTTGACTCAAACCGGGTGCCGGAATCCGGAGTCGAATTTGTCAATGCCGAACTCCGGCGTGTGCCCTGTCCGGTTATCCTCATTCCTGGCAATCACGACTGTTATGACCATCGGTCGATATACAAAAAGGTCGATTTTACCGCGGCCGGACCGCACGTCCACACCCTGACGGAAGAGACGGGCCGCACAATCCAATTCCCGGAATTGCAGGCAACCGTGTGGGGCAAGGGCCTGGTCGATCATGACCCCTCCTTCCGCCCCCTGGCCGGAGTACCGAATCGCCAAGGAGATTGGTGGCATATCGGTATGGCCCACGGCTATTACGTCGAAGAGGAAGAGATACAGCGCTCCTCGCCAGTGGAACCGGAAGAGATCGCACAGTCCGGCCTGGATTATCTGGCCATGGGCCATGTGCATGTTTTCAGTGACCTCAGTCAGGGGGTAACAACGTCGTGTTATCCCGGCACGCCGGCCCCGTTATATATGGGGGTGGATGACGGCGGGAGTGTGGCTGTCGTGACCCTTGACCCGGAACAAGGCGTGATGCTGAAGCAGCAGAAAGTCGTGCTGTAATGCCTCCCCAGCCTGCACGTCCCGGTTTTTTCTCCACCCCAATTTTGCTAAGAGAAGTGTATGGCTGAGCGAGCGGATCTGCGGCGGCGACCGCAACGGACAACGGTGAGAGATATTCTCCGTACCGCGGTCAATCTCGAGAAAAAGGCGATGGCCCTCTATATGCAGTTCACCCACCTGTTTGAAGGCCAGGAGGAACTGCGCAAGTTCTGGTTTGGCATGGCGCGTCACGAAGCCAGTCATCTTGGAGCGCTGGCCCTCGTCGAAGGCGTGGTTGAAAACGACCCTAGTGTTGCAGAGAGCAGCAAGGTCTGGTTCGATCCGTCAACCGTGGTTCGTCTCCGGTCTCTCCTCAACGCCTATAGCCGCGAGGCTGGAAAAGAGATTTCCGTCGAGCGTGCTTTTGAAATGGCCATAGACGTCGAAGGCTCCGAGCTAGAAGACGTGGTCGTTGACCTGCTCCATGTCGTCCGCGAACAGATGGTCCGTGAACAGGCGGTCAAGCTCCTGATTCACGATCTCAGCGACCTGAGTTATATGGTCGAGAAATTCACCAACGATGAAGCCCTGCTCGCGCGAGCCGACGCCCTGGTAGACCATAGAGTTGACGCCCTGGCTGCCGACCAGGCCCAGAAGGCCCCCTAAGGGCAGCGCGCGCCGAATGAGAATCTCTTCAAGGAGAGATACGCTGATGAATCCTGTTGTCCTACAAGCCGCCCTCTGTCTTCTCATCGCCCTGTGGGGTGTGTCCATGATCGTCATGGGACTGGTGTGGCGTAACGGAATCTGGTTCGTTCTCGGCGCAGCCGTTCTCGTGGTCGGACTGCCGTTTATGCGTAATCTTCTGCCTGATCGATTGAGACGCGACGTGCGGTAACGATCCTGTCACTGCCTTTCGTCGCCTCGGACAGGCTTGGCCCCGATGTTGTGGAAGCCATGTTCTTTCGACTCCTCGTATTGTTCACCATTGTTCCGCTCGCGGAATTGTATCTGCTCCTTCAGGTCGGCAGTATCCTCGGAGTCGGCCTGACAATCCTCCTAGTTGTCGGCACGGGGGTTGTTGGCGCGTATCTGGCGCGGCTGGAAGGCTGGCGGACGTTGCGACAGATGCAGGAAAACCTCCACAACGGGATTGCCCCAACCGGAGAGTTGATCGACGCTGCGCTTATTCTCGGGGCCGGACTCCTCTTGATTACACCGGGGATTGTGACCGATATCGTCGGTTTCAGTTTGCTCTTCCCCCCAACTCGGGCCGCGCTGAAGCGCGCTATTCGGCGGCGCCTTGAGACCCATACGCCCGCCTCTTCGTCCACTATCGAGGTGGAAGTCATTCGTCGGACGGACTGACGGGTGTGCTGCGGGAGAGTCGTCCTTAGAAAACCGTACCGCGAAGATGGCGGTTCATCCGTGGTCTTGCGACAGCCGAGGAGGATGACCGGGATCGGCGTTATCGTAATGGCTGCGGTGTTCGCAGTGGCCTATTTCGGAGTATGAAAGTATAGCGCTTTTCATTCGTATAGTGTTATAGTGCAGCTTATTGGCTGGCTACTGGTACGCTAGATATCGCTCCACAGCAACAACGAAGCCATGGTTACGCCCACACCGTCACTCGAGCAATTGCCCACCATTCTGCATTGGATAGACAGTCAACGGAGAACCGCATGAAAGTAGGTTTCTCGATCCACATGAGGTATCCACAGCAGTTCCGCACCAAATCCTGGTCACAGCTCTATCAGGATGAAATCGATCTCGCTGTGTATGCCGAAGAGTTGGGGTTCGACAGCTGCTGGGTCTATGAGCATCATTTCACTGAGCCCGAAGGCCATTGCACCTCGCCTATGGCGGTCTGCGCCGCGCTGGCAGCGCGCACCAAACGTATGGAGATCGGGCCGAACCTCATCCTGCCGCTGCACGACCCCGTTTTGGTGGCAGAGGAAGCAGCCGTCATCGACTTGATGTCCGGCGGGCGCTTCTGCCTCGGGCTCGTGCAGGGCTACCGTGCGGTCGAGTACGACGGCTGGGGGATCTCGACCAGTGAGCGCGGACGGCGCCTGAGCGAAGGCGCGGACATCATTCGCAAGTGCTGGCAGGGTGAGACCTTCAGCTACGACGGCGAATTCTGGCAATACTCCAACATCACGCCGGACCCGCCGCCCGCGCATGATATCCCGATCCTCTATGGCGGCCGCGCGCCCGCTGGCCTGCGCCGTGCGGCGAGAGACCGCGTCGGAATTCTCTCTCAAGGACCAGGCATGGAGTCCCCCAAGCTCTACGCAGAGGAATGCAAGAAGCTCGGCTGGGGACCTGGGGACGTGCGCCACCTTCGCTACTTCGTCGTTTCCGAGGATCCTGAGAAAACCTGGGCTGAATTGAAACCCTATGCCGAGAACATGATGAAGGTCTACGACAAATGGTTTCAGAATTCGAAGGATCGCGGCGTGACCCAGGTGATCGGTGACGAACTCAACGCAGATGATCTGCTGGCGGACGACCTCTACATCGTCGGTACGCCCGAGCACGCGATCGAACGCGTGAACAAGCTCAAGGCAGATTATCCCGACATCCACGAGGTGTGGGGCCTGTGGCACTTCCCAGGCCTGGCACACGAAAAGGTGGCCAAGTCGCTCGAACTGTTTGCCAACAAGGTAATGCCTTATATTCGCTGAGAGGAGGTTTCCAATGTCAAGACAACCGTATGACGCTCCCGATTGGTCACTGGTGCCCGGCCATACCGCTTTGGTCCTGATCGACCTACAAAACGACGTTCTTTCGGACGACGGCTGGTACGCGAAGAGCGGCGTCGACATCTCCCACATGCAACGCGTTATCGAGCCGACCAAGCGCATGCTCGACGGCGCTCGCGCCAAGGGCATACCGGTGATATGGACCACCCACGGCCTGCACAACGAGATCGATGCCGGGGTCTTCTGGGATACTCGGCCGTTTCTACACGGCGGCGGCTTCCGCGTCGGCTCCTGGGGCCACGGCATATACGACGAGTACGAAGTGCTCCCCGACGAGTGGACCGTGGACAAGCGGCGCCTGAGTGCGTTCTTCAACACCGAGCTCGATACGATCCTGAAGGGGCTCGCGGTCGAGACCCTGATCATCTCGGGTGTGCTCACGAATCAATGTGTCGCCGGCACCACGAAGGACGCGATGTACCGCGACTATAAGGCCATCATGATCGAGGACTGCTGCGGTACGACCGTACCCGATCTACACGCCCCGACCATCAGAATGTGCGAAGTTGGCTGGGGTGCCGTGTGGAGTCTTGAGCAGCTGCTCGAGGCCTTTAAGCAGCTACCCGAACCCTCGACCCGCGTTGCGTGATCGGGTGACGGTGTGGTGAACACAATCAAGAAGGACGCTTTCGCCGAGGATCTCACGACGGCGTGCGGGACGCTCGAAGACGCCACGCGCAAACTCGATCCGACCACCTTTGCGGTGGTCTTCAACGCACTCAACGCGATCGTCAAGGAGATGTCGTTGACCTTCGAGTACTCCGCGTGGTCGTCAATCATCGCAGAGGCGCGGGATTTCTCCTGCGCGGTCTACGATGCGGAGATCCCGCCGAACGCACTCTGCGTGTTCGACGGGTTGCCCATTCACGTCAACGCACAGCCCGTCGCGATCGGCGAGATCGCGAAGTTCTTCGGCCCCGAGGAACTCCACGACGGTGATTTGATCCTCGTCAACAGCGCTTATTACGGAAATACGCATCTGGGCGATTTTGTGCTTGCTACACCCGTCTTCTACAAGGGCGAGCACCTGTTCTGGGCGGCGGCGACTGGGCACCAAATGGACGTCGGCTCGGCGTATCGTACCAGCGTGCCGACCTACGCTACCGATATTTGGAGCGAGGGCCTGCAGATCTCGCCCTTGAAGATCGCCGACCGCGGCGAGATGCGAAAGGATGTCCTGAACTTCCTGTTGGAAAACGTCCGCTACCGCGACTTCATCTACGGCGATCTGATGTCACAAATCGGTTCAGCGAAAACCGGTAAGAAGCGCCTGCTAGAGCTCCTGGACACTTGGGGTGCCAGTACGCTCAAACGCTTCTCGCGCGAAATCATCGAGTACGCCGACCGGCGCGCGCGCGAAGAGCTTGAAACCTGGCCGGACGGAATCTACGAATCCGAAGCATGGGTCGATTCGGACGGCTACGGGCGCACCGATATCGCGATTCGCTGCAAGCTGACCATCGACGGACACAAGCTCAGCGTCGATTTCGAAGGCTCCGATCCACAGGGGCGCGGTGGCGTGAACGCGGGCTGGGCGACCTGCCGCAATTCGGTGTCGACCGCGGTTCTCATGTGCATCGATCCCAGCATCCCGCACAACGAAGGGTGCCTGCAACACATCGAGGTCAAGGCGCCGAAGGGCACCATCGTCAACGCCGAATGGCCGGGTCCGACTGCCGCGGCAACCATTGTGCCGGCCGATTCGATCACCGACGCGGTGTGGAAATGTCTCGCACAGGCGATCCCGGAGAAGGTTGTCGCCGGTTGCGGGCACGTGACGCCGAACTGCGTGACGACCGGGATCGACCGACGTATCGAAGGCGTTGAGAAACCCTTCGGGGTGATCCTCTTCAACGGCAGCTCCGGCGGGGGTGCGTCTGCAACCTCCGACGGCTGGCCGTTTATGGTCACACCCGGTACGGTGGGTGGGCTGCGCTTTGCTCCGACCGAGATCGTCGAACTGCACTTCCCGCTCGTGGTGAAGGAATACCAGGTACGCACCGATTCGATGGGCGCCGGCAAGCATTGCGGTGGACCGGGTCTGAATTTCTTTGTGACGCCACGCGGCACCGGCCAGATCGACAATTACGGGTACGGCGACGGCATGTCCAATCCGCCGTTCGGCTTGTTCGGCGGCAAGCCAGGTGACGGCGGCGCGCTGTACCGCGTGGACAAGGACGGCAAGAAGTATATCGTGAGTGCGTCATCGTACTTCCGTACGCGCGAAGGCGAGACTTGGTGTGCAGTCTCGACCGGCGGCGGTGGTTACGGCAATCCACTCGATCGCCCGATGGACAAAGTCGTGCGCGACGTGCGCGACGAGTTCATCAGCGTCGAAACCGCACGCAACGATTACGGCGTCGTGCTCGATCCGGAAACCCTCGCGGTAGACGAAGCGGCCACCCAGGCGTTACGCGCCGAGATGCAGGCGGATCAGACCATCGAGATCATCGATCCGCCAGGGCCGAACGCGGGGACTTACTTCCGCTCCCTCCTCGGACCGGGGGACGAGTACGCGCTCAATCCGCTACCGCCGGAGGATGCGGACGCCACGCTCTAATTCCCACTCCGACGACCAGGGAAACGGCATTCATGGGCACGCGCCTCGGCATCGATATCGGCGGCACATTCACCGATTTCATCCTTGCGACCGAGGCGGACGGCCTCAAGGTCTGGAAGACGCCGAGCACGCCGACGGCGCCCGAGCAAGCCGTCTTCGACGGCGTGCGGGACCTCGCTCGGCAACAGGGCCTGGACGTCGCACAATTCGTCTCACGGTGCGACTACATCATCCACGGAACCACCATCGCCACCAATACCATCATCAATCGCAGTGGCCCCAAGATGGGAATCCTTCACACCGATGGATTTCGCGACATCCTATACCTTCGCGACGGCTACAAACCGGACCGCTATAACCTCCAGCTCTTGCCTCCCGAGCCGCTGATCCCGCGCCACTTGCGCCTGGGCGTATCCGAACGCATGCTCTATACCGGCGAAGTCGAGGAACCGCTCGACGAAGACAGCGTGCGGCGTGCGCTCGCCCACTTCAAAAAGGAGGGCGTAGACTCGGTCGCCGTGTGCCTGATTTGGTCGATGATCAATCCCGCGCACGAAAGGCGCATCGAGGCGATTCTCGCCGAGGAAATGCCGGACGCCTATACGGCATTAAGCACCGACATCCTACCCCGGATCCGGGAATACCCGAGGGCCTGTGCCACGGTGTTGAGCGCCTACGTCGGTCCCGCGATCGAAGACTATCTGACCAAAATCGCCGAGTTCTTTCGTGACAATGGCTATCAGAAGGACCTCTTGATCATGCAGGTCACCGGCGGATCGGCACGTGTGCCCGAGATCCAGAAGCGACCGGTACTCGCGGTCGGCTCGGGGCCCGCCGCAGGTCCACCGGCGAGCTTATTCATCGGTCATCGCTACGGCGAGCAGAATCAAATGCTGATCGAGATGGGTGGCACGAGCTTCGAGGTGTCCATGATCACGGGCGGCGAGATCCCGATGAGCACGGATATGGAGATTGCGGGCTTTCCGCTCGGTGTGGCCGCCGTCGACATCCATTCGATCGGGGCGGGCGGTGGTAGCATGGCGTGGATCGATCCCGGCGGCATGTTACGCGTAGGACCGCAAAGCGCCGGCGCTGCGCCGGGGCCCGCGTGTTATGGCCACGGCGGCACGGCGCCGACCGTTACCGATGCGAACCTGATCCTCGGCTATATCAATCCCGAGAATTTTCTCGGCGGACGGATGACGCTCGACCGCACGGCGGCCGAACACGCGTTGACGACCATCGGCGACCGTCTCGACATGAGCGCGGTCGAAACGGCCGCAGCAATCTACCGAATCATCAACACCGAGATGGTCGGTGCGATGCGCGCGGTGTCGGTCATGCGCGGTGTTGATCCGCGCGGCTATACCGTCGTCGTCGGTGGCGGAGCCGGCGGCGCGCACGCTGCAAAGATCGCGCAGGAGCTCGGTGTCAGCAAGGCCATCTGCCCGACCATCGCAGGCGGATTGTGCGCGTTCGGCATGCTCGCCGCAGACGTCGGACACGCCTACCTCACGACGCGCCCGATGAATACCGGGGACATGGATATTAGTGTCGTTAATACGATCTACGACGAGATGGAGGCGCAGGCTCAGGCGGAGCTTAAGGCGCAGGGCTTCGCGGCCGAGAACATCAAGACGACACGGTTTGCCGACGCGAAATACCCCTACCAGACGCACGAAATCATCGTATCGATCCCGAGCGGTCCACTCGGCGAGGACGACATCGAACGCATGGCCAACTCCTTCCACGGTGCCCACGAACGCCTCTACACTTATAGCCTGCGCGATATGCCGGTCGACATGAACGGTTGGCGGGTCACCGCGATAGGCCAGCTGCCGCCGCTGCTGCTGGAAGAGCAGACGCTAGGTCCTGAAGATCCGTCATCGGCAAAGTCGGGCACGCGGCCGCTCTACTTTCCCGACCACGACGGTTTCACCGACACGAATATCTACGCGGATCAAGCGCTCGAGTCCGGCATGACGGTACGGGGCCCGGCCGTCGTCGAGCTGCCGACCACGACGATTATCGTCTTTCCCGGCCATACCTTGAAGGTCTCAGCATACGGCGACTTTTACATCGAGATCCCGCAGTAATTTAGCCGTGGTCACGCGACGGGGGAGGGGGCTGAAGGGACGGGAGGAGAGACGGGAGCAGCAGGGCCAACAGGAGCGCGCCAGATCCGCCGACGAGATACGGCGCGTTAATCCCGGCCTGCTCAAGGAGGGCTCCGGTCATCAAGCTGGAACACCCCCCGCCCAAGCCCATACTGATCATGCTAAAGAGGGCCTGGCCGGTTGAGCGCAGTTGGGGCGGTATCGTTGCTTCGAGATAGAGCGGTCCCCCCAGAAAGAGCCCGGTGACTGTCAGGGCATGGAGGACCTGGATCGGGTAAAGCAGAGGGAGGGCGGTCACTTGGCTGAGGAAAAGCCAGCGGATGGCGCCGGCACCGATCCCCACGGCCAGGAGTCCACGCGCACCGAGGCGGCGAACACTCGTTCCCAGTAAGGTCATGAAGATAATCTCCGGGATGAGCATCACACACCACATGTTGCGAATGGTCTCGATATCGCCCCCTCGGTCGCGGATATAAATGGGAAAGATATCCATCGGGCCGTGGAGAAAGAAAAAGGCGAGAAATCCGACCAGGGTCACGCGCAGGAACGGGCCCTGAGAGAGGAGGCTGCGCCACTCACCTTGCAGAGCGCGCAACGCAACTGGCCCACGGTGGGGAAGGGTGAGCGCTGAGGCGGTTGCACACAGGGTAAGGCCGGCGGCCAGCGGGAACAGTATACCAAGCTGGGGCTCTGACGGCAGACCAAGATGGGTTGTCTGGAAGACTGCCGGCGGCGGGAGGGAGGCCAACAGCCACGGAAATCCAAGCACGGCGCAGAAAAACCCGAGTGTTCCAAACGCTCTGATAATACCAAAGGCATGCTGACTCCCCTGTAATACCGCCAGGCTCACCGAAACCGTCATAGGAATAAGGGCGCGAGAAAAAAAGGCGAACAGAACCGTGATACCCACCAGAGCCGGAAAGCTCTCCACACGACCAAGGAAGAAATACCCGACCGCCGAACCCGAGGCTAACACCGCCAGGACGCGAATCCGCAGCCCACTCCGATCCGCGACAATGCCCCACAGGGGCTGAACAAAGAAGCCGACCAGGGGCAGGGTGGCAAAGACAACGCCCACCTGAAACCCGTCAAGGCCGATATTCTCACGTAGATACAGACCGTAGTAGGGGAAAAAGACTCCGAGGGCGCCCATGATCAGAAACCAGAAGAGAGCCAGGGGGGTGGCTTGGCGCATGTTCATGGCGGTTAGGGGCCGTTGGAAGGAACGGACAACCGGAACGCAAAAGGGCAGGGGTAGGGTCCGCAGTGCCTCACTTCATACGTAGTCGTCTGCGCGCTGCCGATTCTGCGGACACGAGGCGCACGCTGTTTTCTCACGTCTGGGCCAGAGCGAGCGGCCGATGTAGAATACGGCGACGATAAGAACCGGGAATATCAGCAGAGTTTGGAAATCCATGGTTTACCCAATCAGCCGGCTGCCTATTTGATACACCGCCAGCGCTCCAAGATACGCCAGACCCGTCATATAGACAAACGTCAAGAGCGGATAGCCCCAGGAATTAGTTTCCCGCTTGATGGTCGCCAAGGTGGCTCCGCACTGACAGCACAGGGCAAAAAAGACCATGATTGAAATCGCCACAACCGGTGTGTACACCGGTCGGCCATCCGGCCAGCGCTCCGCCCGCATGGCTTGGCGCAATTCGACGCTCTCTTCATCCTGACCGGCACCCAGATTATAGATCGTCCCGAGGGCGGCAATAATCACCTCACGAGCCGGAAAACTCGCCAGCGTGGCCATGCCGATTTTCCAGTCCCAGCCTAAGGGCTGAACAAACGGTTCAATCGCTCGTCCGGCCTGTCCGAGATAACTTTCACGTAAGCGAATGCCGGCCGCCTCAGTCTCAAGCAGCGCCAACTCGGCTTCCGTGGCAGTTGCCCGGCGGGTCTCAAATTCCTCTGAGACGAGATCCTGATTCGGATAATAGGAGAGGGCCCAGACCAGGATCGTCGTGGCCAGGATGATGCTGCCGGCACGCTTGAGAAAGGCCATGCTACGGTCGTACATACGAAACACGACCACCCGCCAGGCCGGCAGCTTAAAGGGCGGCAGTTCCATGAGAAAAGGCACGGCCTCGCCGCTCAGCAGCGTCCGCTTGAGTATCCAGGCAACGGGAGGGGCAACAAACAGGCCGAGACAATACATGCAAAAGAGCGTCAGCCCCTGCAAGCCAAAAATGCCCCACACGGTCTGAGCCGGGATAAAAGCCGCGATCAACAGCACATATACGGGTAGCCGTGCGCTACAGCTCATCAGGGGCGCGATAAGAATGGTCGCAATCCGGTCACGCTGATTATCGATCGTTCGAGTTGCCATAATGCCCGGAATCGCACAGGCGAAAGAGGAGAGCAGCGGAATAAAGCTCCGCCCCGACAGTCCAAAGCCGGCCATCACCCGATCCATGAGAAAGGCTGCTCGCGCCATATAGCCGGAATCTTCAAGGATGGCGATCAAACCGAACAGAATCGCAATCTGCGGGACAAACACCACAACCGCACCCACTCCGCCGATTACGCCATCGACCATCAGGCTTTGCAGCGGACCCTCGGGCAGCGCGCTGCCGACCCAGGGGCCCAGTGCCGAAAAGACGGTGTCAATGCTGTCCATAAGGGGGAGCGCCCAGGAAAAAATCGACTGAAAGGTCACGCCCATAACCGTCAGAAAAATCACCAGCCCCCAGACTTTATGGGTGACGAGGGAGTCAATCAGCTCGGACCAATCGGTCCGGTCACGGCCCAGGCTGGACGAAGAGCGACGCGCGTCCGCCACGACCTGGGCGATCCATGCATAGCGGTGATCCACTTCCATCTGCGGGAGCTGGACCGCGTCAGCGGCTAAACGCTGGCGAGCCGCGCGGACGGAGTCACGTACTTGCTCTCCGTGCTGTCGGGTGAGGTCCCGCTCAACCATGCCACCGGTGTCGATCAGCAGCCGTTCAATCAGAAAGCGAGGGAAGCGGGCAGTCGGATGAGCTTGGGTGAGTTGCTGGGCCAGCGTCTGGGCCTCTTGTGTGAACGCTTCGGGAAACACAACAGGGCGGGAAGGGGAGACGCCTGCGTTGAGCGTATCGCACAGGGTCTGACGGAGTTGATCGATCCCTCGACGTTTTGTGGCCTGCACCGGGACAACGCGCACTCCCAGACGTTTTTCAAGGGTAGCAATATCGATATGCATGCCCTGCTTTTCCGCCAGATCGAGCATGGTCAGCGCGATGACGCAGGGAAGCCCGATATCCATGATCTGGGTCACAATATACAGATTGCGATCGAGGTTCGTCGCATCGACCACGCACAGGACAACATCCGGTGTGACTGATTCGTCGCCGGAGCCGAGCAGGACAGAGACGGCGACCATCTCATCCGGAGCGCGGGGCGCCAGCGAATAAACACCCGGCAGGTCAACCGCGAGAAACCGCACGCCATTCTGACGAAACTCGCCGAGCGCGCTCTCGACTGTCACTCCAGGGTAATTACCGGTGTGTTGGCTGAGTCCGGTGAGGGCGTTAAAGAGGGTTGTCTTGCCCGTATTGGGATTCCCAATCACCGCAACCCGATAAGAAGCGATATCGGGGGCGGTGGCGGTACGAGCAGACGAAGCAACTGGTGTTTCGACATCCATAGCGACAGGGCGAGGCACGTACTAGGTAGCCTACTCCTCATTTTTATTGTTCGGCAAGATGGACCCGTTTGGCCTCATGGAGCCGGAGCGCGAGGGAAAAGCCTCGGATACGTATTTGCATGGGATCACCCAACGGCGCAAAACGGATGACCCGCACGGTCTGACCGCTGGTAAAGCCGAGTTCAGCCAGCCGCTGGGAAATGCCGTCTGTGCCCGTGATGGAGTGAATACGTCCCTGCTCTTCGGGGCCGAGGTCGGCTAGTGTTTTCATAAGATACGTAGAAGTATGGGGATTTCGTTCAGGTAGGCCCGATTTCTCTTCCTAGCTGAAATTGATAGTCAATTTCAATTATAGAAACAAGCCCTGTCGAACTCTGGTTCGATTCCAAAGCGCCCTCGGCTGGGGGTAGAACCGCCCTAGCGCGTATTCTCGTGAATGATAGCGTGGCTCCAAGAATGCCAAAAAGAAAGCGACCTGTATGGCAAAAGTGATCATCCGCGCCTTAAAGAACGGTCCCTATGAAGTGCGCGGAGAAACCAGTCTCACCGACAGGAGAGGGGGGAAGTACCGGGGACAAAAAGACCCACTGTATTTATGTCGGTGTGGCAAGTCCAAAAACAAGCCGTACTGTGACGGCAGCCACATAGAAGCGGGCTTTCAGGCAGAGGAGCGCGCGCCTGTACCGGTGCCTAAGTAGCCATTCTTTCGGTAGAAACGCCATTCTCCATATCCCTACCTACATTCCCTTGACTGCAGCACTTGACAAATATCGTCTCGAAGGCTAGAAGTGCATAATTGAAATTGAATATCAATTTCAATTGAATCCGTACCCGGCCCACGGCCTTTGAGCCTCGAGCCCGCAGTAGTCGTCGCTGCGGGCTTTTTTGTGCAAGGTAGCATACAGGCCGCAGGTTCGTCGTTTTCGCTATGCAAGGTTTGGTGTTGGACCTTGCATCCGGCCCCGGGGCATCCCTCCTACCGCCCCGGGGCTTCTCCCTACAGACCTAGGACCGGCCGGACCGCCACTCTGCATTTCCAACAGCGGAGCAGCCGGCGAGGTTGGCCCTGAAGGGCTCTCGTCTTTTCAAGTGACGAAGGATATTGAAACGGATACTGTAGCATGTCGAGGTTCACTGAAGAGATTTTTTACGCGTTCACAAGTGGATAGAGGATTTGTCGGTGCAAGTCTTCGTGTTGCACGGTCTGGAGAAAGGCGTAGGGAGTGACACTCGTCCTGGAATTGGCCAATAGCGCCACCAATGATAACTGAGGAATGGGTGATGTCCGATTCCAACGACAAGGCATACGGTCCTAAAGACACCAAACGCCTCGTTGCCGTGACCGGTGCTGCGGGTTTTCTCGGGAGCCATATATGCCGCGCCTTGCTGCGGTGTGGGTATACGGTACGTGCTGTTACGCGTCAGGGCAGCAGTCGCAAATTCCCCGATGACCTGAACAAGCGGGTCGAATTGTGGCCTGCGGATATTCGAAATGTCGAATCGTTGAACTTGGCATTCCAAAATACTGATGCCGTCGTACACAATGCTGCGATGGTGACGATTGGCACCGATCCCGAGGATTTGGTCAGGGCGGTCAACCTGACGGGTACCCGAAACGTGATTAAAGCGTGTGTTGACAACGGCGTACGCAGGCTGGTGCACATCGGTTCCATACACGCATTCAGCCCGTTGCGTGGACGGGTTTTAGACGCTGATTCAAAGCCGGGACAGCATTCCAAAATCCCCTATACGGCTACAAAAGCCGAAGCGCATAGCAGCGTGCTCGAAGCGGCGAGGAGTGGTCGGATTAATGCCTCTGTTATCTGTCCTTCGAGTCTTATAGGTCCCGGCGATACGCAGCCGACCCTCGTTGGTGACATGTTGCTCGCCATCGCGCAAAAGCGGTTGCCATGTCTCATTGACGAGGGATTCTGGTGGAGCGATATGCGAGATGTGGCGGCCGCTGCCGCAAATGCGGTGGGGCAGAGCGAATGTCATGGCGAGGTGTATTTTACCGTGGGCCGATACGCAAAGATTATTGAACTAGCGCGTCTGTGTTCCCACATTCTGGGGCGTCGTGTGACGCGCCCCGCCATGCCCTATTTTCTGGCCCTGGCGGGTTTGCCTTTTGTTCAACTGTATGCCGCGATAAAAAATCGACCACCTCTTTACTCCAGAAATTCGCTTGACCTTTTGCGCGACTGTCCGGTGTCTGTTGATGAGTCCTCGGCGAGGAGACAATTGGGATACGAATCTCGACCACTTGAAGAATCGATCCGCGATGCCCTCAATTGGTTCAAAGAGCAAGGCATGTATTTGTGAGCGGGGAATTTCCCTCATTTGAGATCCTCGCCGGGATTTGGGTGGGGCTGTCGCCGTTGGTACTGATCGCGGGTTTGATGAAGTGGGACCCGGTGGAGCGCGTTGGGGGCACAGGTATCGGGCCTCGTATCAACAGCCGCTGGGGTTGGTTTGTAATGGAGGCGCCCGCGCTACTTACCTTCCCGGGCATATACTTTTTCAGTCCGCACCACCATTTTGTCGGCAATACAGTGGTCGCTCTGTGGGTCGCGCACTACACCCATCGAGCGCTGATATGGCCGTGGATTGTTCCACGACGCGATAGCAAGATGCGAGTCATGCTGTGCGTGTCCGGCATAGTTTTCAATGTACTCAATGGCGGCTTATGGGGATGGTCTATGGGATACATCGCCGAGTATGCCAACGATTGGGTGACTGACCCGCGATTTGCCATCGGTCTGACGTTGGCAATAAGCGGGGGCATGTTAAATATCTGGTCTGACTATCGTCTCCGGCGATTGCGTATGGATAACGATGGCAAATACGTCATTCCCCGCGGCGGTGTTTTCAATCTCGTGTCGTGCCCCAATCTGCTGGGCGAAATAATCGAATGGGTCGGCTTCGCACTGTTGAGCTGGTCGCTGCCGGGCCTCGCGTTTGCCCTGTGGACGATTGCAAACATGGTGCCGAGGGCACTCTGGCGCCACGCATGGTATCATGAGACGTTTGAGAATTATCCTTTGCAACGGCGCGCCATATTGCCGAGATTGATTTGAACGCACTGACCCTATTCTGACGGATATCGTTGGTTATTGGGGCCTGTAGATCGCTTCCGAGCGTATCACCGCTCTTAATGGCCTACCGAGTCTTGCTGGGGGACGGGCGAATTCCGCAAATCCTGGGCCGCCTTGGCTACCACGGTTTGTAGAGCAAAGAATTCTTCCGGGGTCATTTTAATGATGGCCCGGCCCACCATGACATGAAGACAGCCTTCGGAACACAAAGAAACAGTGATGCGTTTATCCGGCGTTTGCCATAGGTGCGTGTCATACATACTCGTTCTCCTTTATTCTTGGGGACCATGGTCCGGGTTTGTTTTGTTCAGCGGTGTCGCTGTTTCAGCCACGGCTGCTAATAGCCTGGGCTATCTGAAAAAAGTCGCGCTGACAGACGTGTAAACGGAGCATGCCGATTTGGATGGGCACGCCAGGGTCGGGACACAGATCAACCTGGGGCACGCCATGAAGTTGCCCAGAGATTTCAGCCGGCTGACATTGCCACTGTGTGGGCATGTGTTGTGCCGGCGATAAATGGGACGGGAGAGCTGCATAGGCTACGCTGCTCAGCGACCTCTCTGCGGCTCCGGGTCGCTGACCAACTGATGGCCGGGTGGATTTGGTCTGCTCGACAGCGACCGCCCACAAGAGAAAGACGATCAGGCTGTATTCGGAGAGCAAGAGCATGGCACGGGCGCTGAGATAGCCAGTCTGCCGTCTGCGGGAGGATACGCTTTTTCGTACCATACTAATCCTCATTTAGTCCGAAATGTCAGCCCGAGGGGAGCAGGCCCCAGGGTTGGGGTAGGAAAACCCCAGGGCCTGCGGCAGGGAAGGCAGCCTCCCCCCTGCAACTTGATATTCCATAGATATGTGGCGCGCTTGTTCGCTGCATGTTGACCTCTATAGCGACTCCAGAAAGGTGAATAATGCCTCGCGCTCGCCCAGGGTCATCAGGCGGAAAGCCTCCCGGGCGGCTTCGGCTTCTCCGCCATGCCACAGAATGGCCTCTGTGAGATTGCGCGCCCGACCATCGTGCAGGAACAGGGTGTGACCTTGGGCGCGCAGGGTCAGGCCGATGCCCCACAACGGCGGTGTCCGCCATTCCCGGCCGGTTGCGACAAAATCCGGCCGGCCATCCGCCAGGCCGTCTCCCATGTCGTGCAGGAGCAGGTCGGTGTAGGGATGAATGGTCTGGTTGGACACTTCCGGCACCCCGGCTAAGACGCCGGTTCGGATAGTGGGAATATGACAGCCCGTGCACTGCGCCTCATGAAAGAGGTCTTCTCCCTGCTGTACCTGCGGATCGTCGAGGTTGCGGCGGGCGGGCACGGCGAGTGTCTGGATATAAAAAGTGGCGACATCAACCGTTTCCAGATCAATCTCAGGGTCATCCGCCAAGCCGTCATCCTGGATCTGACCAAATGCGCTTTCTTGGGGAAGGAAGGGGTTGGTCACGCCCATGTCCTGGTTGTAGGCGGTAAAGGTTTGCTGCAAGAGGGTTGGATTATTGGCCTTCCAGCCAAAGCGTCCGAGCGCTGTTCGCTGCCGCACCACGTCCCAGACCCAATTGGGCCGACCCGAGATGCCATCGCCGTCCGCGTCGTCCTCGTCCGCTAAGCCGAGAATCGTGTCCTCATCAATCGCTTCAAGCAGACCCCGCCCAAAGACTGGCAGAGCCACCCGTGGTGAAGTGAGAACCGTATCCGGAATCGGCTGGGCGGGATTCTCGATCTGAAAGTGCAGACGGCGCAACTCAAACGCCTCGCCAGCGCCAAACATGCCGTCGCTGAACTCTTCGCTGATAACAACATCGCCTTCGGGCGGCACTCCAAAGTTGGCCAGGTGCTGGAACTGCGTGCCCATACCGGGGACCGCCAGAGGACCGCCCGTCAAGGGATCGGTGCCGGGCAGGCTGACCCGAAGAAACATGGAGGCCATGCGTTCGCCGTCTCGCGGCGGTCGTCCGCGGCCGTTTTTTGGATGGCAGCTATCGCAGGCAGTATTATTGAAGATGGGTCCCAGCCCGCTGAAGATCGGAGCAGGAGCGGTGACAAAACTATCTCCAAAAGCGACATCTCCAGCCAGATGCTTATCCAGCCGTGCCCCCTCAAGATTCGGTGCCGGCATCTCAAACGCCTGGCTGGAGGCATCAAAAAGCGTGGTGGCTCCGCCGGCCAGGGCCGCGCTCTGGCTGCCATCGGCTCCGCTCGGCCTGGCTTCAACGAGGAGCGGCGATTGGAGGCTGGTGGCATATTTGAGACGCAGGTCAGTCGGGATATGCTCGACAAGCGCATCGGCTATCAGCAGCTCGTTGTCCTCAATGCGGACAGTGGCGGCCGTCATATCCATCGTCTCCACAAACTCCACGTCCCCCGGTTTGACGACCGCCACAGCGTGATCCAGAACCACTGTGGTCTCACCAGCGGCCTGGACCTCAATTCCAATGATATGTACCCCGGCGCTGAGCCGGCCGTAATTGAACAACAAACTGAAAGATGTGGCCAAAGGGGCGTCCGGAAAAACGGCCTGAACATCGTTGCGTTCCCCGCAACACGGAATCGTTTCCCGGAGTTCGCCGTCAATGCGCAGCCGGACACTGACCGGCGCGCCCGTATCGCTATACGCCCAGCCCGAGATGGTATGAATGCCGGACATGTGTTCTCCGTCGGGCGGGTTTTCCAGGGTCGCGGTAATAGTGGCCCAGGCCGAGGAATGCCGGAAGAAGACGGAGACACACAGGGTGACCAACGTGAGGGTGAAGACGACAAAGCGAGGTTTCTGCATGAACTGTTCCCAATGTGAGGCCCTGTCTTGGTAGCCGGAGCGGGATCACCCCACTCCGGCTCATTGGTCCTGCAATCGTGCGGTTAGTGGTCGTGGCCGAAATCCGCCGCATTGACAGCGTCAAGAACCTCTACCAGCTTCGTCTCCAATGCCATGGCGGCTTGGATAGCATTTGCGACAGCATCGGGATGGGCGGTGATGCTCTGTCCAAAGGGCTCCGGGATGGCGATGATAGCCGCCTTGGCATCACGGATTGCCATTCGGACCTCCGCGTCCAGGGCCGGGTTTTTATTGGCGACAAAATCCGTCACCCCCATCGAGGTGCTGTCGCTCTGATCAAAACGGCCCTCATAGACGTTGTTGATACTGCGCACGTTGTTGAGGAAGTCGATCCTGGAGTTGTTGCTGAAGCGCGACTCTTCTTCAGCGGGGCTTGAGGCCCCCAGTTTGGCGTCATGCAGCTCGGCAGCAATCCCTATCATGGCTTCGAGCAGCGTTTGCATGGCCGCTCTCTCGCTGCCGTAGGTCATACGGGGACTGCCGTGGCCAGCCATGGCAAGTTCCGCCACGAAATTCCCCATATCGGGATCCCAACTGTCGCGAAGTGCCTGGGTGTGATTGGTAAACTCCCCCATCACCCTCCGCATGTAGGCTCTCCTGCGTGGGTCGGTGTGGAGGGCATTCACAATCGCGGCTGAGTCGGTGTTGCCGTTCATATCCTGGAACAGCAGATATTCCAGGGCATGGAAGCCCTGAACGTCATCAGTAAGCTCGACGGCATCAATGTCAGCGTTGGACGCGATGATGGCTTCGAGGTCAGTGACGTTAAGTGGCCAGGTGTCCAGGAAGGGGTCGTGTTCGTCCGTGTCCACCGGCCCGAACAGAAACGCCTCGCTCTGCTCCCAGGGGACACGCGCATCCCGCCAGGCATGTTGGACGGCGGGCAACAGGGCAATAGCATCAGCCTCGCTAGCAGCACTTACCCCGACCAAGGAAAAGACTGCTGAGGACAGGGTGTCCACGTTCACCTCTCTGCCGCCCGCCGCATCCGGGTCGTGCGCCGCCATATTCAGGGCGTCATAGGTGGCGAAAATGGCGTGGGCGACATCCATCAAGATTTCGTCTACATGCAGGTCACCAGCAGGCCCTTGCGCTTCCGTGACCTGAAAGGACTGCAGACCGGTCTTATAGTTGAGGTCGACATCGACGGTCATCATATCACCACTGTCTTTATCCGTGACTTCAACCCCGCTCACGACAATTTTGTCCCCCTCAATGCTGGCCGAAGCCCCGCTGAGATCAACGGCGCTGAGAAATTCAGAATCAGCGGGGACAACGACGGTGACGGCATGATCGACGACCATGATTTCTTCGCCGGCGCTGACTTCTACGCCAACGGTATGGACCCCGGCTGGAAGCCGCCCATAGTTGAATAACAGCCCAAAGCCGGTTTCCAGTGGGGCGTCCGAGAGAGCATATTTGACATCCTCACGTGGACCACAGCACGGGATCTCTTCGCCTGTTTCTCCGTTCAGACGCAGTTTGACAGTCACGTCTGCGCCTTCAGTCGAATAGGTCCAGCCCGAAATCGCGGTCACACCCGAGGCCGTGTCTCCCTGGCCTGGATTTTCGAGTGTCACGACAATCCGGGCAAAACTCGGCACGCTGATAAGTAGGGCGAGAAAAAAAACGCTCAGACCGAGCAGCCATTTCCAAGTCGATATGGTGAAAGGTTGAGATGCGGTCATTCTGTGTGCTCCTTGTTTGTGTCTGCTGTTGTGTTGTCCGCCTGCCCGGTCAGAGCTGGCGGGATTCCCGGTACGTTACTCTTGGTGAAATGTTACGGCCCAGCCATTCTGTACGCTCCTTTTTCTGCACGACGTTGTTTTGCTCGCCCGTCTCTGTTCACGCCTCCGTTCGATAAGAGAAGGAGGGAGGGGGTCCCTAGGGAGGAGGGATCCCTAGGCGATTCATTTTCCTCGGAGGATGATTCAGGAGCTCCCTCAGAGTGGTCTTGGGCGATCTCGTGAAAAATACTAAAATCAAGAGGTTACCAGAAGTCCCTAACACGCTCTAGGGACCTTGGGAGGAGGACTCCCCCCACTGTTATTGTAAGAAGAGAGCCTGCTCAGGCGTGAACGCTTCTCCAGCCCGTTCTCGCCAGCGGACCGCACGGGCAGCATACTCCTCAGCCATGTGGACAGACGCCAAGTTCGGACGCATGGCCAGCAGTAAATAGTGGAAAGCAATGCTGCGAGCGGTCTGAGCCGATGGGGAACGCTGATAGCGCTCTTCCAGCCACACGGCTGCCGACAGGAAGACGTGGAAAGGAACGAGGTTTGCTTGGTGACGGAGTTGCCAAGCTTCAGCAATGAACGGGTCGCGGAACATTCTACCCTCCGATGAAACGGATACCCGAGTGCGTTTTGCGCTGGGCTCTGGGTTGGGACCGCGGGCCGCTGTATGCTCAGGGAAGGTTGTTGAGTGTTTTGTTACAGCATCGTCGATTGTCGTAGCGCTCTAATGTTGTGTGTGCGAGCTCCAATGGGAGCTGGTCTCTAAGATATGTCGTTCTGCCGCGTGGACGACCTGAGCCAAGTCCACAAAGTGCTCTTTACGGAACGAAATGCAGGTGTGTCCCACCTGAAGATAGACATGTCCTTGTGGGCAGACGCGCGCCGTAATACCGGCGTCATTGGTAAAGACCTTCGCAAATTGATCCTGTAGGTCTTGCCCGCCTTTCTCATTGTGTCTCATCAGTCTCTCCCTTCCTTTTTGTCTGTTCGATTATCTCTGTCGTAGGTCTGTTATCCGGGCTATAGAGCGTTATTCGGGTCATATTGAAAGTGAATTTCAAAATCGTTTCGGTACTTAATTGAAAACGATTTTCAAAATCAATTCCTCAATAAAATCAATAACTTAGGGTTGACAAGGGTCATGCGGATGTGTATAGTGTATTCATCGTTGGTTGATTAATTTTCGTAACCAAGGAGGTCTCTCATGGATACCCAAAAAGTTATTACCGCGTTGAACAAAGCCATTTCCCTTGAACACGCCGCGACCCTCCAATACCAGCAGCATGCCCTCCTCGTGAACGGTCTGTGGCGTAAGGTTTTTGCTGATTTTTTTGAAGGCCAAAGCAAGACCGCGCTGTCCCATGCCCATACGTTTGGCCAAAAGATCGTTTCCCTGGGTGGTGTCCCCTCAGTTGAGATTGGGACGACGGTGCACCAGTCAACCGACCTGGAAGAAATGCTACAGCAGGACTTGGCGCTCGAAAAAGAAGCCATGCAGGCGTATCTGGAAGCCCATGCCCTGGCCGAAGGCAATGTCGCGCTACGCTCCATGCTTGAGAACCATATCGAAGGGGAGCAGGAGGACATTGAAGAATTGGAGATGTACCTGGGCATGGTGGAAACGAAAAATGTTGAGCCTGAGGTCACGCTTCGTCGAGTGAAATAACTTCTACCTCGCTTGGTGTTTTCGTGGGCGGTCGCTTCATTGGGGCCGTCCATTTTTTTGTCCAGGTTCGCATTGTTCTGCCTGTCCCTCGGGTGACTGCGTTGTGACACTCTGCCATGTCGAAGGGGTCTCCCAGGGGATGAAAACAACGCGCTTGCAGCGGCGACACTTGAGTTCTATGCCGTCAGTGTTCTGCCTGGCTAACAGACTGCCGCACGGACACCGACATTCATAAACAACGTGAACATCGGTAACAGACTTGGAAGGTTGGCCTGTTTCGTTCATAGATGAAATTGAAAATCATTTTCAATTTCAATTGTCAATACCCTGGTACAGAGATTTATCGATAACATAAAGCGGCATCGTTGCGCGTAGGAGAAGGAATCGATACTATCGGCAGCTCACATTGATACGGAGAGGTGGCCGAGTGGTCGAAGGCGCTCGCCTGCTAAGCGAGTGTACGTTTAACCGCGTACCGAGGGTTCGAATCCCTCCCTCTCCGTTCTGATCGACGTTGCGGTTTCCTTCCTACGTGTGGTAAGGAAGGGGCTCTGCCGAATTGTTCCCACGTTTTCCCACCTGCGCGCCCTTAGCTCAGTCCGGATAGAGCGGCAGACTACGAATCTGTAGGTCGGAGGTTCGAATCCTCCAGGGCGCGCTTTCTTTCTTTTGTTTCCGGCAATGTCCGGCTCCATTCGTTGTAGTGGCCATTGGATACACTGTCACCCTTGCGTTTTCGTCCTTTTTCATATTTACAAACCTCAGGGGAAGAAAAATGATCCGACAGAAAGGAGGACGCATGGTTTACGAGAAGCGAGGAATTGTCGCTGGTATTGCGTTGCTGTTCTTGTGCGTAACCGGAGCAGCCTATGGAGATGACTTGGATGATGTGAGAACGGCCTTTAACGCCGATATGAAGCGTTTTAATGCCAAGGATGCATCGGCTTTTGCTACGAACGCGCATGATGATGTGGTGCTATTCGGCATGCTGTCGCCCTTTGCCGTTAGGGGCAAAGTAGCCATAACGGAAATGCTGGAAGGATTCTTTGCCGATAGCGAACGGGTTGTCTTGACGCCGATTAATCCCGAATTCCGCATTATCGGCGCGAGTGCCTTGGCCTGGGGGCATTTTACGAATACCGAGGTGCCAGCTGTTGGGCCGCGAGAGGTAATCCATGGTCGATATACATTCACCTACGCAAAAAGAGATGGGAAATGGGTCCTGGTTGGGCTGCATTTCTCTCCACTCGGGGTCGAAGAGTAAAGGAGGGGTGCAATGAGAAACCAGGAAAGAAGGACCATGAGTTGGAGATATGTGCTTGTTGTCGCCGTTGTATTGGTGCTTGGGAATATCGCCTCGGAGAGCGCTGCCCAGCAGACGCGTGATGCTTTAATTACGAGCTTTGGGGAGGAACTCCAGGCAATTAACGGGAAAGACCTCGATGCCGTGATGTCCCACGTTCACGAGGATGTTGTCTTGTTTGGGTTATATTCTCCGTTTCCTGCCGTCGGTAAGGCAGCCTTCCGCCAGGCCGTACAAGACTACTTTGACACCTTTGAAGAGGCGAACCTCAACCCGGCGCATGAAGAATATATGGTCACCGGGGAGACCGGAGTTGCCTGGGGGCTCTATCAACTGACGACTAAGCCGAAGGGCGGTATGGTGCAGACGGTGAATGGGCAGTACATGTTCACGTATGCGCGTCCCTCGGGACAATGGCAGATTGTGAGCTGGCACTTCTCTCCTCTCCCTGGCGGGAACTAAATCAAAACGTTGAGAGCTGATTGCTCTTCTTCTCACCTATCCGGTCAGTCCCGATAGGTGGGTAAATGTCGTACGTATTACCCTTTTCGACGGTGTGCTCTTTCCATCCCGAACGGGGTGTGGTAGGGGTGGCCGCTCTGTATATAAAAGGAAAGGAGACACTGCTTTGGCAGAGACACAATGGGAGGAAAAGAAAGTTAAAGTCGGGGACGCTGAGTTGACCGTTATTGAGAGCGGTTCCGGCAGCCCTCTGATCGTTCTGCATGAAGAACTTGGCCACCCTGGGATTACGAACTGGCATAACGAACTGGCTCGGGACCATACGGTCATGATCCCCTTACATCCGGGATTCGGTCAGACCGAGCGTGTCGAGTGGGTGAGCAATATTCGTGACTTGGCTGGCCTGTACAGTCGTATACTCCGAGAACAGAATCTCGCGCCGGCAAATGTTATCGGTTTTTCCCTGGGAGGCTGGATTGCGGCCGAGATGGCGGCCTGCAATGCTGCTCAGTTTCGACGTATGGTGCTCGTAGCGCCTTTTGGCGTTCGTCCTCCAGAGGGATATATTGCGGATATGTTCCAGGTGACCGCCAAGGCCTACCTGGACGCGGGTGTGAAGGATATTGAAGGGACCCCAGAGTTTGCAAAGCTGTACGGTGGCGAACCCACTCCAGAGCAATTCGAGGCATGGGAAGATGCGCGGGCTGAAAGCGCACGCATTGCCTGGGAGCCGTATATGTTCAACCCCAGTCTGGGACCCCTGCTTGAGTGCGGCGACGAAGTCAAGACGCTGATTATCTGGGGCCAGGACGACCAAATCGCTCCGGTGAGCGCGGCCGCGGTCTATCAGCAGTCCATTGCCGGCTCCGAACTGGTCGTGCTGGAGGGGTGTGGTCATCGCCCCGAGGTTGAGCAGGCGGATACGTTTGTTAAGAAGGTCCGGAGTTTTCTGGCCTAAGTTCAGCAAGGGCACGGCAAGTCGTGCCCTTGCTTCTATCGATACGAAGTATATTCCCGACCAAACGCTTCCCGGGCAACGATGCCCTTCATGATCTCCGGTGTTCCGTCGCCGATTTCGAGTCCCACTACATCGCGCCAGCGCTGTTCAAGCGGAGATTCCATATTATAACCGTAGTGCCCATGTAAGATCATACAGGCATGAATGGCCTCGGCCGCTGACTTCGGGCCAAACCATTTGACCATGGCTGCTTCTGACGTGTGTTTGCGCCCCTGATCTTTGAGCCACAAACATTTATACGACAATACCCGGGCGGACTCTAACAGCGTCAAGTGTTCGGCAATCTGGAAGGCGACCCCTTCAAATGTTGCTAGCGGTTTGCCAAACACCTCCCGACCCTTTGTATACTCAATCGTCTCATCAATAGACTGCTGAGCCGCTCCAATACACGCCAGGGCAATGATTGCCCGGTTGAAATCAAAGGCGATCATCGCCTGGTAAAAGCCTTTGCCTGGCTCGCCTACCATATTGCGCGCAGGCACTCGGACTTCATCGAAAAAGAGAGATCCGCGCTGAGTCAATCGCTCTCCAGCCGCAAAATAGGGCTGGCGGGTGACGCCGGGAGCGTTGAGCGGAACCAGAAAGGCCGAGATCCCGCGTGCGCCAGTGTCTCCGGTCCGGGCAAAGACAATACACGCGTCTGCATACCCGGCAAAAGTGATGGAGGCTTTTTCTCCAGTAATGATGTAGTCGTCGCCCATTCTCTTTGCCCGGGTCGTGATATTGGCCGCGTCCGAACCCGCCCCCGGCTCTGTCAGGCCAAAAGCGATCACCGCCTCGCCGGCCGCGTGCCGGGGGAGCCATTCTGCCTGGACTCCGGGGTGGGCAAAGTCTGCCAACAGTTCGGAGGCAATGAGACCAAGCTGAATATAGAGACTATAGTTAAAGTCACCCCGAGATAGTTCTTCGGCCATCAAGCCGCAGGTCACGTAGTCGGCCATCATCCCACCAAACTGTTCCGGGACCCGCAGGCCAAAGACGCCGAGTTCAGCGGCTTCTTTGATGAGCGCACGGGAAATGACCTCGCCCCGGTCCCAGCGGTGATAATTGGGCGCCAGCTTGTCTTTGGCGTATTGGCGGAGGGTCTGTTGCAGCAAGAGTTGGTCTTCTGAAAAGGCAAAATCCATAGTACTATCCTTGGGCTGTCGGGCGTTCCATCACATGGTACGGACCGGAGCAGAGCCGTGCAAGGCGTGGCGGTGAGACGCGCCTAGGGCAGGCGGGAAGATGAGTGTTGCACGGGCGCGTGTGCCGGGCAATGGGTCGCGCGTTTGAACCGTCGGACGTGATACAACAAGACCGTCACCGTCAGCCAGAACACCTGTACTCCAACGGCCGAGGCCCAGAGAAACCACGATAATTGTTGAAATACCGCGCACGGGAAGATCAATAACGAATAGTCACGACTTGCTAAGCCGAATACCATTCTGTGTAACAGCCTAGCCTGCCAGGTGCGCTGGTACGGATCGGGTACGACCGTTCGGTCCGCCACGACGACACAGGCGAAAGACAACACGATTCCTCCGACCATGAGGCCGACAAGAACAAATGGCGCCTGCGTCCCGCCCTGAGCCCAGACTGCGAAGCCCAGGCCGACGAAGGTGGCGAGGTGAACGACGGTGTCGAGCGTAATATCGAGCCAGGCACCTAGCCGGGACTCGAGAAACTTCATCCGGGCGACTTCTCCATCACAGCAGTCAAGCACGGCGGAGAGCTGTAAGAGGAGGGCGCCAAAAACGGGTCCCCAATAGTCGGCCCGAAAGAAACAGGCCGCGCCGAAGAGGCCAATCAGGCAGGACAGTGACGTAATCTGGTTCGGAGTCAGAGCCGTCCGTAAAAGAAAATGCGTCAAAGAACGAGAGAGTTTGCGATTGAGATAGGTATCGACCAAACCGTCCTTTGGATTATCGAGCGAGGCGAGGAGGGCCGATTCCGCGCGCCGGAGGGAAGTCGAATCAGTCAACCGGTAGAGCAGGTGAGGGGAGGCAGAAACGGCCCTGAGCGGTGTCTGAGGGTGGGCGGCCAGAGCCGTCGTCCCAGTCCTGACTGCCGTTTCCTGGACAGGAAGACCGCAGGCTGCATCCGGCTGCGGGCCGAGGACCAACGCGGACGTGCCGCCCTCCGTTCCGACGCTCAGCGTCTCGCCAGGCTGAGCAGTTCGGTCGAGGTCAAATGCCAGAGCTGGGGAAAAGAGCGTGGCGAGCGAATAGTAGAGACAGCGCCCGTTGGTAACAGTCCGGACTGGTTCGGGTTGAGCGTCAGTCGTCTGCGTCCAGACGATTTGAGTCGTGAGGCGTTTATCGCCGCACAGGTCGCGTTGCAGTGCTTCCTGCCGGGCGGACTGGAGTCCCGAGCGTGCGTCCATGGCTAGATAGCACGTTTTTGCTCCAACGCGTTGGGCGCTGAGGATGGCGCGTTTGAGAAGAGATATCCCCCCTAGCAGGGCCAAGGGGTCAGGGCCTGTCGCAGGAATAAAAATACAGGCTGTGGTAATCATCTGCGCTGCTTCCGGGTAGGATCGATTCTTGCCTACCTTATCTCAGACTTCAGTGATTGTATAAGTTTTCTCCGGCAACGGAAATTGCCTGCCTCACGGAGTCAGGCTCCGGGCTCTGCATCAGACTGCTGCTCAACAATCCTCTTGTGCCTCAGAAAGACGTTTGGTGTAATACCCAGACTGCGCAGAAAAGGAGAGGGTATGGACTTCAGCTATACGTCCGAAGAAGAGCAATTTCGCCATGAGGTCCGCTCCTGGCTGGAAGCACATATACCAGCCGACTTACGAGCCGGAAAAGACGATGACCTCAGCGTCGACGAACGCTGGGAACGGCGAAAGGACTGGCATAAAACACTGCACGCCGGGGGCTGGATTGGCCTGTGGTGGCCGCAGGAATACGGCGGACGGGGGGCGTCGGTCAGTGAGCAGGCAATTTTCAACGAAGAGCTGGCGCGTGCCCAGGTGCCCGGTGGGATCAATATGAGCGGGGTCACCATGCTGGGGCCAACGCTCATGCACTGGGGGACGGAGGAGCAAAAGCAGCGCTTCCTGCCCAAAATCCTGCCGGCCGAAGAGCTGTGGTGTCAGGGCTACTCCGAGCCGGACTCGGGTTCGGACCTGGCCTCCCTCCAGACGCGTGCGGTGGAAGACGGCGATCATTTTGTGGTGAACGGTCAGAAGGTATGGACAAGCTGGGCGCAGCACTCGGACTGGTGTTTTTTGCTGGTCCGCACTGACCCGGACGCGCCCAAGCATAACGGTATCAGCTATCTGCTGGTTGATATGCGTAGTCCTGGTATTACGGTCCGGCCGCTCGTCCAAATGAATGGCGATGCCGAGTTTAACGAAGTCTTTTTCGAAGACGTCCGGGTGCCCAAAGAGCACCTGGTTGGCGAAAAAAACCGCGGCTGGATGGTGGCGATTACCACCCTGATGTTTGAACGTGTGGCCACCAGCAGTTACTACCGGGTGGAGACGCTCCTGCCCCAACTGTATGACCTGGCACACCGGCTGGAACGCGATGGAAAGCCGGCCAGCGAAAACGCCGCCGTACGCCAGCAACTCGTCCAGTTTGCCATAGAAGGAGCAGCGATAAAGTATAATGAACTGCGGCGGCTTACGCGTCAGATAAAGGGACAGCCGCCGGGCCCGGAAGGGTCTTTTGCGAAAATCACTTCTACGGAACTGAATCTGCGTGTCGCCAATTTTGCCATGGAGCTTCTGGGGCCTTACTCGACCCTGGCCAAAGACTCCCCATTTGCCATTGATCAGGCACGCTGGTCGTACCGGGCTCTCACCGCCCGGTCCGGGACCATTGCCGCCGGCACAAATGAAATTCTGCGTGGGGTCATCGGCGAGCGCGTGCTGAAGTTACCGAAAAGTCGGTAAGGTGGTGGCGGAGAAGAACGGAAGGAGAAGACATGGCCGAAAATACCCATACCCAAGCCACGGACGGAGCAACCCCGTTCCATAGGGTGGTAAGGGCGGGTGACGCGGCAACCGTTAAGCGCCTCCTTGAAAATGGGGCGAATGTGAACACGCCAGACGGAGACGGAGCGACCGCGCTCCATTGGGCGGCATGGGCGGACAAGACAGACCTCGTCAGAATTCTCCTAGAGCACGGGGCGGACGTGGATGCGCAGGACAAGGACGGGGCGACCGCGTTCCTTTGGGCGCTATGGGAGGACCACACGGCAAGTATGAGAGTGCTTCTGGAACACGGCGCGGATGCGTCCGTGCAAGACAAAGACGGTTGGACCGCGCTCCACGAGGCGGTACGAACGGGCGACACGGCCACCGTCAAGCTGCTCCTGGAACACGGCGTGGATGTGGATGTACAAGACCAGGGCGGCTGGACCGCGCTCAATTCGGCGGTAGGTAGTGGTCATACGGAAATTGTCAGGGCTCTCCTGGAACACGGAGCGAATGTGCAGGCGCAAGCCGGGTGCGGAGAAACCGCGCTCCACAGGGCGGCAGGAGCAGGCGACACGGCAAGTGTCGGGATTCTCTTGGAGCACGGGGCGAATGTGGACGAGCAAGACTGGCGCGGAGCGACCGCGCTTCATAGGGCGGCACGGGCAGGCCACATGGAAATCGCCAACCTCCTACGTCAGCACAGGGCAACCAAATAATTTAAGGTAGGTGGGCGAGGATGCTGTGTTTGACACAGCGAACAGGCATGGCCTAGGATGCGTTCAACGGTTTCGAGCAGGTTTCCAACAGGGCTTTCCGACAAAAACAGGAGGGTTTTATGGCGGATGGAAAAGCGCGGCGTATGTGGGCATTGCCGAACGCGGAACTGACCGTTCCGCAAGCGTTGCTGATGCACGGCGGTGCCCCGGATTTGGTGACCATACCCTGTCCGGCCTATCTGATTGAACATGAGAAGGGCCTGGTTCTGTTCGACACCGGCTGCCACCCCGCGGTGGCGGATGACCCGGTTGCGCACTGGGGGCCGTTTGCCGAGCATCTTCAGGTTTCGTATCCCAAGGAGATGCTGCTCGACCGGCAGATTCAGGCGCTCGGCTACAAGATGTCGGACATCAAGTATGTCCTGCTCTCCCATCTACACCTCGACCACACGGGCTATATGCACGCCTTCCCCAACGCGACCTTCATCATCATGAAGGACGAGTTGCGTTACGCCTACTGGCCGGAGCCCCACCTGCGCGACGTGTTTGTGTTCAAGGATATCGTTCCCACACGGGGTTTTCAGTGGCTTGAGCTCAACGGCGACTTTGATATTTTCGGGGACGGCAGCCTGCATATGCTGAAAACTCCGGGGCATACTCCTGGGGAAAGCTCCCTACATGTCCGTCTGCCGAATCGTTCCATCCTCCTGGTCGGCGACACGCTCCACCTGCGTGAGCAATTCAACACTCTGTCCGGGATGCCGCTGGACACCGACCCCGCGACTTCGTCGTTATCCATCCAACGCCTACGGGCTATTCGGGATCTGCACGAGTGTACGGTCTGGATCTCGCACGATCCGGAAGACTGGGATGAGCTGCCCCACGCACCAACCGCCATTGAGTAAAGCCATGAGGTAAAGAGGATATGTCAGCATGCCACTCTACGAATACCACTGCCCGCCCTGTGACATCGTCTTTGAAGAACTCTGCTCCCTGGGTGAGGCGCAGACGAAAAAGCCTTGTCCGGACTGTGGCAGAAAGGCTCCCCGGATCGTTTCCTCTTTTGCCATTTCTCATGGCGTGAGCGGGGAACCCTATGATCCGGTGGCCGCCTCGCGCAAGAACTCGCGTGACCCACGACCTTTGTGTATGCAGCACTCGCAAATCCCGCTGTCCTGCCACATGGATGAGTATTCGGTTAAACGTTTTGCCGCGCACGCCGCGGGCAAGGGCAACCAGTTTGACGACTCCGTTGCTCGGGCCAAGGAAGTCCGCAAGCAGCGTGGGCTCAAACAGCCCACCTATGCACCGGCGACGCACGGGCATGATCATGACTACGGACACACGCACAGTCATGACACCAACTTCCGGCTCCACGGACACGCACAGACAAAAGGGCAGGCGCACGACCATACCCATTCCCACCGCCACGGACAGGGGAAGCAAAAGAAGAAGCAGCCGGCGCATGCGCACTAAGGTGATGGCAACCGTACTGAAAGGGCGACCGCACGGCCGCCCTTTTTGTTTTTTGGTCCACTCAGGGAAGGGAATAGAAGGGAGAGACGTATGGCAGACTTTGGCCTGGTAACAATTCCAACGCATTACAGCATCCAACCCGCAGACCTGGCGCGTTGGGCCGAAGAGAAGGGCTTTGAGTCCCTGTTCTTTGGAGAGCACTCGCATATTCCCACTAGCCGCAAGACGCCGTTTCCGCTGGGCGGGGAACTCCCCATGTATTACAGCGAGTTCTACGATCCTTTTGTCGGGTTGACCGCGGCTGCGGCAGTGACCCGCACGCTCAAGATTGGAACGTCGGTCTGTCTGGTGCCGGAGCACAATCCCATTAATCTGGCCAAGAGCACAGCCTGTCTGGACCGGGTGTCCAACGGCCGCTTCCTGTTTGGTATTGGTGCGGGCTGGAACGCCGAGGAGATGGGCGATCATGGGATAGCGTTCAAGGATCGCTGGAAACAGACCCGCGAACGCGTTCTGGCCATCCGGGAAATCTGGACCAGGGACGAGGCGGAATTTCACGGTCAGTTTGTTGACTTCGATCCTATCTGGTGCTGGCCCAAGCCGGTACAGGCGGGCGGCCCGCCGATCCTAATGGGCGCGGATTCGAAGTGGTCGCCAAAGCGGATTGCCGAATACTGTGACGGCTGGATTCCCATTGATCGACCAGACCTGGCTAGCGGGCTCGCTGCGATCCGCGAACAGATGGAGCAGTACGGGCGCTCTATGGATCAGTTTGACCTGAGTGTGATCACCGGAGCAGCGTTTGCCGGAGAGAACTCGGTCGAAAGCCGGGTTGAGGAACTGCTGAGCGTTGGGGCGAATCGCATCCTCTTTCTTATTGAGCCGGACCAATCTGACACGCAGTGGCCGGTTCTCGAACGGCACGCAAAGCTGATTACCTCTATTCAATAGGGTTGTTCTGGGATAAGGAAAATCACCAGGATAAGGAAAGGGGAGACCTGAGTGTGGCTGACGCAATAAATTTTCCTCGCCCGGTACCGAATATCGACGATGAAGAATTCTGGAATGGCTGCAATCGCGATGAACTGCTGATGCAGCGGTGTACTGCCTGCCAGCGGTTTCGTTGGCTGCCCAAACCCATGTGCCCGCACTGTAACGCCCTGGAGCACGAATGGGTGAAAATGAGCGGTAGAGGTAAAGTGTTTTCGTGGACCATTATTGTCCATCCGGTCCACCCGGCCGCGAATGAAAAAGTGCCGTATAACGTGGCGCAGGTGCAATTGGACGAAGATGTCGACCTTATTATGGTGACCAGTCTGGTCGATATCGACAATGACGCAATCACCATGGATATGCCGGTCGAGGTCGTCTTTGTTGAACACGAACCTGGGGTTAAGATCCCAAAATTTCGTCCGGTGTAGAGCGTCGCATGCAACTCGAACTCGAAAACAAAGTCGTGCTCGTAACCGGCGGCAGCAAAGGCATAGGCCGGGCGGCCGCGCTTGGTTTTCTCGCCGAAGGGGCGGCTGTCCTCATTTGCGCTCGGGGCTCAGAGGCCCTGGACGAGACCGTCGCGCTTGCCCAGGGTGTGGGGCGTGGACGCCTCATCGCCGTGCAGGCTGACCTTACCCAGGCTGAGGCGATCAAAAACGTGGTGGCACGTTGCCTGGAAGAATTCGGACGGATCGACATTCTAGTGAACAATGCCGGCAGTGCCCGGCCCGGTCCGTTTCTTGAAATCTCGGACGAGGACTGGACGGAGGACTGGACGCTCAAGTTTTTTGGCTATGTGCGGATGGCGCGCGAGGTTTTTCCGCACATGCAGCAGCAGGGCAGCGGCGTTATTGTGAATATTATTGGAACCGGTGGCCTGCGGCCCATAGCCAATTATATGGTCGGTGGCGCGGCTAATGCGGCGCTCAACCATTTTACCAAAGCCCTGGCTGCCGAAGGGGCGAAGCACGGGGTTCGAGTCGCCGGCATCAACCCCGGCCCGATTCTGACCGAACGGCTCCAAAAGTTTGCCTCCGTCTTTAGTCAGGGAGGCGGCAGCCCTGAAGCAACCCTCCGCAAAATGACCCCGCTGGGCCGCGTTGGCGAAGCGGAGGAAGTCGCGGACCTGATCCTGTTTCTCTCCTCCGCGCGTGCGGCCTTTATCCACGGTGCCAATATCACCATAGACGGCGGAGCCAACCCTGGGCTGATGGGCTAAGGACGCGCTCCCTGAGAGGGACGACTGCCCTGTGTGCCTCCGGCCACGACGCGAGTGACAAAAGACGGGTGAGCATGAGTCGTATTCCAACCAATCCGGAACTCCTCCGGCACGTCTTGTCTGCATTCATTGTCAACGAAGTCCATAAAGTCGGCCTCACACGGGTGGTTGTGGGTCTCTCGGGTGGGGTGGACTCTGCCCTGAGCACGTGTCTGGCGGCTGCGGCCTTGGGGCCCGACAATGTGCTGGCCGTAAAAATGCCGTATAAAACGTCGAGTAAAGAGAGTATCGAGCACGCCGACCTGGTGATTGCCGCAACTGGGATAGCGTCGATCACGGTTGATATTTCAGCCCAGGTGGACGCGTATTTCGCCAAATTCCCCGACGCCGACAATATGCGCCGTGGCAATAAAATGGCCCGCGAGCGTATGACTATTCTGTATGACCACTCGGCCCGCTGGAATGCGCTTGTGCTGGGTACGAGTAATAAAACTGAACTGCTGCTGGGCTATGGGACACTCTTTGGCGATATGGCCTCAGCCATTAATCCCTTGGGCGATTTGTATAAGACCCAGGTCTGGGCCTTGTCCGATTGTGTAGGCGTGCCAGAGGCCGTTGTGACCAAACAGCCCTCCGCAGATCTGTGGGCGGGGCAGACCGATGAGCAGGAACTGGGATTTTCGTATCAGGAGGTTGATGAGTTATTATATCTCCTGGTCGACCAACGCTACTCTCGTGAGGAATTGCGCGCCGAGGGGTTTCATGCCGACTTTATCGATCAGATTGCGCGCCGGATCATGAACTCGCAGTACAAGCGCCGCCTTCCGGTCATTGCCAAGGTCTCTCAGCGCACGATTGATCGTGATTTTCGGTATGCCCGCGACTGGGGCCGGTGACGTGGCCGGCACGCTCTACATTGTCGCCACGCCCATAGGCAACTTAGAGGACATCACCCTCCGGGCGTTGCGTATCCTCAAGGAAGTTGACCTGATCGCGGCAGAAGACACCCGCCATACCCGCAAGCTCCTGACACATTATGACATTCCGACTCCGCTGACGAGTTATCACGATCACAGCGAATCAACCAAAGCTCCCGTACTCATTGAAACCTTGCTGGCGGGCAAGAACATCGCTCTGGTCAGTGATGCCGGTACCCCGTGCATCTCCGACCCTGGCTATCGTTTGGTCAAGGGTGCCGCTGAGGCCGACATCCCGGTCGTGCCCATTCCCGGTCCATCCATGCTGACCACGTTGATGAGTGTAGGCGGTTTGCCAACCGATCGTTTCGTTTTTGAAGGGTTTTTGCCGGCAAAGAAAGGGCAGCGCCAAAGAGCGTTGCGGGAGCTCTGCCACGAGAAGCGGCCTCTCATTTTTTACGAGTCTCCACACCGTCTGTTGAGCACTCTGGCTGACCTTGCGCATATTTTCGGGGATCGTCGCGTCGTGGTTGGCCGGGAGCTGACCAAGCAGTTCGAGGAAATCCTGCGTGGACCCATCAGCACGGTTTGCATCGCGTTCCACAACCGGTCGGTCAAGGGTGAAGTCGCACTCGTGGTCGAGGGCTGGGACGGGAAAGATGGGGACGCTCCAGCACAATCCGCAGCCGAACTGATGCGGCAACTCTTGGCGGACGGGGTCGGCGTGAAAGAGGCCGCGCGCGTGGTGAGCGAGGTGTGCCAGATCACCAAACGGGATGCCTATGTCCTGGGTGTCAAGATAAGAGCGGACTCACGGATTGATCATCACGGTTGACATGTCAGGCAGCAGGCTGAGTAGATGGACCGGCTGGAAGTTGGTATGACAAAAGTCCAAGACCATATGGTGTCTCATACGCCGCAGGCGGGACATTCCAATCTGGAAGACGGGCTGGAAGAGAAACGGAACAGGGAGAGAGAGTGAAATGGCGCTCGACTATGACAACATCATCGACGCGGACGGCCACATCCTTGAGCCGGCAGACACCTGGGAGCGGTATATCGATCCTGCCTATCGGGACCGGGCGCTCCGCATTCGGACGCTTGAGGGACGGGACATCCTGGAAATGAACGGTATGCCGTCTCGCTTTTATGACGTACACATCCTGACGGTCCTTGGTGGCATGGGGAAGGGGGCCAAAGAGATCGGACAGATGATGAAGCAGTCCTATCCCGGCAGCGCTCCCTTTGGCTCCATGGACCCCCAGGAGCGGGTAGCCCTACTGGATCGAGAAGGCATTGCCAAAGCCATTCTCTACCCCAGCCTGGGTTTAATGTGGGAGTGTGAGATCGATGACGTCGATCTGTCCCTGGCCTATGCCAAAGCGTACAACCGCTGGATCTGTGACTTCTGTTCTGACTCGGACGGCCGCTTGATTGCCACTGCCCATATTTCGCTGGCCGACCCGACCGCGGCTGCGGCCGAACTCGAACGCTCCGTGCGCGCAGGAGCCAAGGGCGCCTTTCTCGCCCCCTATACGCTCACCCGCATCCCGCATGCCCATCCTGATCACGATATCTTTTGGGCAAAAGCCCAAGAACTCGGGGTGCCGGTTGCCATTCATCCTATGACCGAGCATCCCAAGATTCGGACCTATCAGCGTTTTGATGGTATGAAGCGCGCGCGCTGGATGCAAATCACGCTCGGTATGCAGGGGCCACAGCAGGCGCTCTACGGCCTGTTTCAATGGGGGCTGTTTGATCGCTTTCCCCAGATCAAAGTCGTGCTGCTTGAGTCTGGCGCGGGGTGGATAGGCGCGGCCCTGGACCGGATGGATGCGACGTATGAAACCAGCCTCGGTTATAATGTGCCGCTCAAGGAAAAACCGAGCGTCTATTTTAAGCGCCAGTGCTGGATTTCCGGGGACCCGGACGAGCGGGCGCTGGCGCATATCATTGAGTATGTGGGTAACGATCGTTTCTTCTGGGCGACCGATTACCCTCACTTCGATCATCCCGGAAACTATATGGAAGAGTTAGAGGAGCTGGTCGCGCCGCTGTCAGAGACCGCGCGCAATAATCTGCTCGGGGATAGCGTCGCCCAGGTCTACGGCATCTGAGCCGCCGGCGTTGCTGGGATGGGTTGCCGCGCCGTAGAGAACAGCGCATCCGTATCCACAGTATCGGCCAGCGTAGCGGCTACGTCGTCCAGGGCCGCCTCGACGCTGGCCTCGTATTGTAGAGTCGCAGTCCCGGTGTCGCGGATGCGTCCGAGCCAGGCGCGTCGATACGCATCGTTCCCGAACAGCCCGTGCAGATACGTACCCTCGATCAGCCCGTCTTGGCTGCGCGCGCCGTCCGGGCCGGTTTCGAGTTGAAACATGGGCCGGGTAAGGGCGCGACCGTCTGATTGACCAGTGTGAATTTCATAGCCCGCGACAGATGCACCACTCAGGGTGCAGTGCCCACGTGCCGGGCGAACGGTTTTTTCACCAGCCATGGTCGTCTCGAGTTCGAGAAGGCCAAGCCCAGGGCGCGACCCGATCGGACCGTCCGCACCCGATGGGTCGTGAATGTGACGGCCCAACATCTGGAAGCCGCCGCACACGCCCAATACGCGGCCGCCGGCTCTGGCGTGCGCTATCACGTCGTGGTCCCAGCCCTGGGCGCGCAGGAAGTCCAGGTCACCGTTGGTCGATTTGGTGCCAAAGAGGATCACGACGTCCACGTCACGCGGAATCGGATGACCGGGTGGCACAAAAATGAAATCCACGTTCGGTTCAAACCGGAGCGGATCGGCGTCGTCGAAGTTGGCCAGGCGGGACAGCAGGGGTGCTGCAATCCGGATACAATCGGTGCGCTCGCTGTGCCCGAGTGAGAGCGACACCGCGTCTTCCGCGGGCAGGCGCGTCGCTGCCGGCATCCACGGGACCACGCCAAAGCACGTCCAGCCAGTGCGTCGCTCAATTACCGAGACTCCCTCTGTAAATAGAGTTGGGTCACCTCGAAATTTGTTGATCAGAAACCCGACGATCATCGCGCTGTCTTCGGGGTCCAACACACTCTGGGTCCCAACTAGGGCGGCGATGACACCTCCACGGTCAATATCGCCGACGAGGCAGACAGGCACCCCTGCGGCGAGCGCGAACCCCATATTTGCAATATCACCGGTTCGCAGGTTGACCTCGGCTGGACTGCCGGCCCCTTCGACGATAACCAGGTCATGGGCGGCGACGAGACGCTGGAAACTCTGCATGACGGCAGTCATCAGACGGGCGCGTCCGGTGGTATAGTCCGCGGCGTTCAGCAGGCCGACCGGTTTGCCGTGGACGACGATCTGCGCCCCGCGGTCAGTCTGTGGCTTCAACAACACGGGATTGAAATCCGGGTGCGGTTCGAGCCCGGCAGCGCGAGCCTGTAGAGCCTGCGCCCGGCCAATCTCCCCGCCAGCCGCACACGCGGCTGCGTTATTCGACATATTTTGTGGCTTGAACGGAGCGACCTTCCAGCCTCGTTGCTTGGCCAGGCGGCACAACCCCGCGACCACGACAGACTTTCCGACGTCGGAGCCGGTTCCCTGAATCATGAGAGCCCGTGCGCTCATGGCGGTTGCATCTGGTAAGCTAAGTGGACAGATAGACCAGCGCCGCCCGCGCGACCGGAGCAAACGCCTCGCTGACGGTATCGACGAGTTGGGCCAGCGGCACCCAACGTCGACGCCGATCAGTTTCGTACTCGTCCACCTCGCCCGTCACCTGGGCAGCAAAAAACGAAAAACGGCGGAGACCGTTTTTATGTGTGAGATCGAGAGCTTTCAGCAGCGGCCCGGTTCGAACCGTATAGCCACTCTCCTCCATACATTCGCGAGCTGCGGCTTGCTGCAGCGTCTCGCCCGGATCAACCGTTCCGACCGGGAAGATCCAGGCATCGCGCTGCCGCCGGGCGGTAATGATCAGGATGGCATATGTTCCGTCCGGCTCTTGCCGATACGCCACAACGCCGGCCTTTTGCCCTTCAACCGAGCCCAGGGGAGGGGGGTCTTGTAAAGCCATGGGGGGCCATGATGCCGAGGACATTCACAGATTGCAAGGTAATGGCCTATGATGCACGGATAAGGAGGATTGGTGCACGGATTCGTTATTGCCGGTACGCAGAGCGGTGTTGGGAAAACCACGCTGACCCTGGGCTTGCTGGCCGCTTTCCGAAAACGCGGCTTGTCCGTCCAGCCTTTTAAGATAGGTCCGGACTTTATTGACCCAGGGCTCCACACTGCGGTCACCGGGGTTCCATCCAGAAACCTGGATGGCTGGATGTTGTCACGAGCGTACAACACCGCCGTGTTCAACCGTAGTCTGTACGGCCACGATGTGGGCATTGTGGAAGGAATGATGGGCCTCTTTGACGGCTATGACGGCAAGAGCGAAGCAGGTAGTACAGCAGAAATAGCAAAATGGCTGGGGCTGCCAGTTTTCCTGGTGATTGATGCCTCAGCCATGGCGCGCAGTGTTGCAGCCGTCATTCACGGATTTCAGTATTTCGATCCGGAGCTGAATGTCGCTGGTGTGATCTTTAACAAGGTAGGCGGGCCAGGGCATCTGCGCTATCTCGAAGAAGCCGTCCGTGATGTTCCCAATATTACCATACTCGGCGGACTTCCATCCGACGAGACCATCACCCTGCCCGAACGCCACTTGGGACTGGTCACCAGAGAAGAGCGGCCAGTGTCTGCCGGACAGATCAATCACTTGGCCGGAGTGATAGAAGACCACCTCGACCTGTCCTCACTCCTTCAGCTGAGTACCTTTCCCCAACCCCCAACCCCCAACCCCCAGCCCCAGCCCGCTAGGGTGTCACCGGCCTCTCCTGTGCGCTTTGGTATCGCCCGGGACGAAGCCTTCTGTTTTTACTATCCCGACAATCTGGAACTCCTGGAACACGCAGGCGCTACCCTCGTTTTTTTTAGTCCGTTGCACGATACGCATCTCCCCCCGGACCTGCACGGTCTCTACCTGGGGGGTGGCTATCCTGAAGTCCACGCCCAGACATTAGCCGCCAACACGACTATGCGTCAGGAGATGAAAGACTTTATTCAAGACGGGAAAACGGTGTATGCCGAGTGTGGCGGGTTCATGTATCTGACCCAAGGCATTCGGGACGTTGAGGGACACGACTTTCCTATGGTTGGCGTCTATCCCACCGTTGTACGCATGCAGTCGCGCCTGAGCGCGCTGGGATACGCAGAGGTGACTATTCCGCCGACCAATGGTCTGTTCCCCGCCCTGCGGGTCCGTGGTCACGAATTCCACTACTCGGAATTGGTGCCGGACCTTCCCGTCAAGCAGACTCGGACGCTGTATCAGGTCCGCCAGCGTGCAGCGGAGGCGACTCGACCCGAGGGTCATGTGTATAAGCGCTGCCTGGCGAGTTATATCCATCTGCACTTTGGTAGCAATCCGACCTTTGCTCAGCAACTCGTCCGGCTGGCTTCCGCATGAGCCATTGCGACACCGCGTTTGCCGGTGTTGTGCTTGACAATATACAGACCCTCCTATACCAACTGGCCTGAACCGTGCTTGAGGTGCCCATACCGGGTGAAATAAGGGAAGTCGGTGCAAAGCCGGCGCGGTCCCGCCACTGTGATGGGGGAGCCTGTCTCGATGACGCCACTGCTGGTGCAAGCCGGTGGGAAGGCCGTTGGCAGGCATTGGGGGGAAACCCCTGAACCCCTAAGCCAGGAAACCTGCCTGAAGCCGTGAACCGGCCTCTCCGCGGAGGGAGAAGGGTTACAGCGTGTTACCATTCTGGATACGCGGGTTGCTGCCCACCCGCTCTGGATGGTTTTCAGTAGCTCCCAACATACCCGCTTCTCTTCTCTACCAGGGAAAGGCTTCCCCGAGGAGGGAAGATGGGAAAGTCCGCATATTCGATATTCGTTCTTGCCGTATCGCTCTTGATCTGGGGCGGCGGTGGTCCATCCATGTCGGCCCAGGCCCAGTCTCCTTCGATGTCATCTCCCACGGTTGCTCCGGCCGATGAGACGCACGCGGCCCAGCAACCCGTACCAACCACCGCGCTGGACCCCATCATTGTCACGGCGTCAAAGTTTGAAGAGCCACTTTCACGGGTATCAAATGCGGTAACGGTCGTGACGCAGGAAGACATTGCGCGGCGTCAGACAACCGACCTGTTCGACCAGTTGCGCGAGGTGCCGGGTTTCTCCTTCAGCCAGACCGGTAGTCGCGGTGCGAGGACTTCGCTTTTTACGCGTGGCGGTGAGTCGGACCATAATATGATCCTGATCGACGGGGTGAAGGTCAACCGGGCGGGTGGCAGCTTCAAGTTCGGCGATATGACGACCCTGGGTATAGGCCGCATTGAGGTAGTGCGCGGCCCGCAGAGCGCTCTGTACGGCTCTGATGCCATGAGTACGGTCATCCAACTCTTGACACCGCGCGGACAGGGACCGGCCCGCGGAACCCTGAGCTTCCGTGCCGGCAACCCCGATACCTTTGAGGAAAGTCTCAGCATTTCCGGTGGGACAGAGCTGTATGGCTATAACGTGGCCGTAGGACGGATTGATAGCGGAGGTATCCTACCGATCAATAACGACTATAGCAGCACGACCGTCGCCTCCCGCTTTGACCTTGACCCCAGTAACGATCTGCAACTCACGACCACCCTCCGCTATATTGACAGCCGCTTTCATGTGGCCACCAACAGCGGCGATATCCTCGACCGGCAGGGGAACGGACTGGACCCACGGGGGACCAGTGACAACCGTCGTCTCATTCTCGGCCCGCGGGCTACCTATCAGCCTACCTCGTGGTGGAGACATAATCTCCAACTGGGGCTGCTGTACGAATGGTTCACCTATCGTGACCCGGAAGACGGCGGGGTCGATTGCCGAGACGACGACACTGCGACCTGGAACGACTGTGACGGTATGGGCTCCCTCACCATCAATAGGGAGTACCGGTTGTCTGCCGACTACTCCTCCGATTTTTTCCTGCCAGTCATGCTCGGCGTTGTGCCGACCTTTACCCTTGGGGGCTATGTCGAAGACGAGCACTACAATCAACAGAACGGGCCCAGCGGGAGTCGGAACGCCCAGGCATTCTACTCTCAACTGCATTTGGCGTGGCAGGAGACGATGTTCTTGACGTCCGGGTTCCGCTTGGATGACGCGGTCACGTATGGGACGCACGTCAGCCCGCGGGTCTCGGCCGCCCTGATCCTCCCCGGTCTGGACACCAAACTGCGGGGCGGCTACAGCCAGGGCATCAAGGCGGCCAGTTTTTCCCAGAACATCGACACCGCATTTTCCCGAGGAAATTCCGACCTGGAGGCGGAGCAGTCCAAGAGTTGGGAAATCGGCATTGACCAGCCCTTCGCCCTAGGCATGTTCGACACCCAGGTGAGCCTGACGTATTTTTCGACCGAATACAAAAATCTGATCGCGTATACCTTCGCGCCTGCACCAGCACCGAACTATGTGAACGTTCACCGCGCCCGGAGTCGCGGGCTTGAAGTCGGGACATCCGCCATCTTACCCTATGGATTCTCGATACGGGGCTCGTATACCTATCTGGAAACCAAGGTGCTCGCGAACGCCGGAAACGACGGGTTCGGGTCCTTCAGGCAGGGCGGACCCCTGGTTCGACGGCCTAAGCACGTGGCTTCCTTCACCCTGAACTACGCCGGCGAGCGCCTGAACGCCAACTTTCATCTGTATATCAAGGGCAATGTCACCGAACGGCGTGGCACCCTCCATGACGGCTACGAGCGGGCGGACGTGGCCCTGTCCTATCTGCTGTTCGAGGACCGCTGGGGTATCCGGGCTCTGACCCTGGAGGGAAAGGTGATGAATCTGTTTGATGCCGACTATCAGGAAGTCCTGTACTTCTCGTCCGCGGAGACGACTTTCATGACCGGCTTCCGGGCGGAGTTCTGAATCGCGGGCCGGACGGAACTCCGACTGCAAAATCGCGCCCGACCCGGAGATACTCTCGAAAGGTCAGCGGGCGAGCAGCGCCTGGGCGAGACGTGCTTCTGCATCTGCATCGGGCGGTAGACCGATACGCAGCCGGTTTCGGCTCCAGTCAAAGCGGCGAACGGAGATGCCGCACTTGGCCAAGTGGTGCCAGACACTACCGGCGGCGTCTACCTCAACAAAGCGGAAGAGCTCTACACCGCCCACCACGCGCAGGTCGGCCGCGTTCAGAACCGCATCCAGACGCGCGCGTGCCGTTGCCAGCCGGTGACGGGTGTCCTGCTGCCAGCCGCGGTCTCGGTATGCCTGTGCTCCCGCGGCTAGTGCCGGGCCGGATACGCTCCAGACGCCCAGACACTGCCGGACTGTTTCCAGGGTGTCCCACGGCGCCATCAGTGCCCCAAGCCGGAGTCCGGGCAGACCGAAGAATTTGCCGAACGAGCGCAGGAGGATGAGACCCGCCCGCCCGCCGCCTGCTGCCATGGACAGGTCCGGCCGGACATCGGCATAGGCTTCATCAACGATTAGCCAGCCGCCCCTTTCGGCCAGTACCGTCCGCGCCGCCTCAAGCCGGTCCGGGTTCCAGACACGGCCGTCTGGATTGTTGGGGTTACACAGGACGACGAAATCGGTCGAGGCAAGGGCATCCAAGGGGTCCGGTGTTTCGATGACCCGACATCCCGCTGCTCGCCAGACCTTGGCATGGTCGGCAAAGGTCGGCCGCGTAATGGCCACCCGTGTCCCGCGCCGAGGCCGGAGCAGGGTCGGCAGGAGACGGATGAGCAACTCGCTGCCTGGAATAGGCAAGACGCACTCGGCCGGCGCTCCAAATGTCTCCGCCATTGCGTTCCTACAAGTTGCTGTTGCGGTGGCGGTCGGTAAACGCTGGAGGGTCTCCGGCTGCGAACTGTCCAGCGGATACGGCCAGGGGTTGATTCCGGTGGACAGATCAATCCAGGGCTCTGGCGCCTGAGGGAAACGGGCACGCATGAGGTCAAGCGCCCCTCCGTGGCCGCACTCGTCCATTCTCATGGCTGAGTTCCCCCGACCGCTAGGGCGAGCAGTAGCAGCGCAGCCAGCAGCATGGTCCGCACGTAGAGATGCAGCCCGCGCCGCGCGTCACTTGGTCTGGGGTCGGGGGCGGTTGCATTCAACCAGGGGTCAACCGTCTCAGAACCTGCATACACGCGCGGGCCACCCAGCCGAATGTCGAGCGCCCCGGCCATGGCGCTCTCCGGCCAGCCCGCATTGGGCGAGCGGTGGTTTCGGGCGTCGCGGAGCATGACGCGAACGGCGGCGGGTCTGAAACTCGCCAGCACAATGAGACTGCCCGTAAGTCGAGCCGGAATGAGGTTGGCCGCGTCGTCGAGCCGGGCGGCAAAGCCGCCGAACGACCACAGACGATCGGTTCGGTAGCCGAGCATGGAATCCAGCGTATTGATGGTCTTATAGGCTGTTAGTCCTGGCAAGCCGAGCAGGCTGCCCCAGAAGAGGGGTGCGATAACGCCGTCGGAAGCGTTCTCGGCCAGACTCTCCAGATTCGCTCGCGCAACGCCTCCGGTGTCGAGTTCGGCGGGGTCGCGGCTGACAATATGACCGACAGCCTGCCGTGCCTCTTCCAGATCGCCGTGTTCCAGATGCTGGGTGACACGCAGGACGTGGCAATACAGACTACGACCTGCCAGGAGGCTGGAAGCCGCTACCACTTCCACAGCGAAACCGACCGGCGTTTCTGGCAGGAGGACAACGAGCAGGTAAGCGACCAGCGTGGCCACGGTAACGACAACGAGCGCCGTCAGCATCCCGAGCGCGCGGCGCACGGTGAGGGTGAAATGGTCCAGATTCAACGTTGCTTCGAGCGCGGAGATCAGGCTGCCGATCCAGACCACCGGGTGACGGATACGGCGGTAGAGCCAGTCAGGCCAGCCGCAGACGGCTTCGACCAAGAATGCACCCAACATGAGCATGGCCGACGACACGCTCAGGCCACCCCTTCGATCTGTACGCTCCACTCGGTGCCCTGCCGCTCAACCCGCGCGTGCATACCGTAGACCGCCCGTATCCGGTCCGTGGTCAGGGTCTCTTCAGGCGGACCGTCCGCAAGGATTGTCCCGCCTTTCATCCAAATGAGCCGGTCGACAAAGCGGACGGCAAGCCCCACGTCGTGCAGGACGACCAACACACCGCCACCCGCATCCACAAAACGCCGCAGGAGATCCATGACCTGGAACTGGTGGCGCAGGTCAAGGGCCGCGGTCGGCTCGTCGGCAATCAGCAGCGGAGCCTCGGTGGCAAAGGCTCGGGCACAGTGAACACGGGCGAGTTCTCCGCCGGACAAGGTATCGGTTCGACGGTGTGCGAGGTCAGCAAGGTCGCACGCAACCACCGCCCGATCGACCGCTTCGGCATCCTTGGCACGCAGTCGTCCGAGTGCCGCGCCGTAGGCGAACCGTCCGAGCGCGACCACGTCACGCACGGTATTGGGCCAAGCAAGCGGGCGTACTTGAGGAAGATAGCCTACGCGGCGCGCCCGTTCCACGGACGAGAGTCGCGCTGTGGTCGTGCCGTCTAGCGTCGCCGATCCTGCGGAAAGATGTCCGAGACCCAGCGTGGCGCGTAGCAAGGTGGTCTTGCCCGCACCATTAGGTCCGAGCAGAGCGACCAACTCACCGGATCGCAGGCTGAAGGACGCCGCCTCCACGAGCGTCGCTCGACCGACTCTGACCGTCACGTTCTTTGCGCAGAGTTCAGTCACGGACTGCCCTCCGCTGTAGAGTGATCCAGACAAAGACGGGCGCGCCGATAAAAGCGGCGACCACGCCCAGCTTCAACTCCGAACTGGTCGGCAACAGACGGACCGCGATGTCGGCAAGTACGAGGACGAGCCCGGCGAGTAGTGCTGACGGTAGCAGGCTGCGCGCCGGGTCGTGACCGACGCGCGGGCGCACAATATGTGGCGCGATGATACCGACAAAACCTATAGCGCCTGCGACCGCAACTGCCGCGCCGGTAGCCAGCCCGGTACCTAGCACAACCGCGAGGCGCTGGCGACGGAGATTGAGGCCCACGCCGACGGCGGCTTCCTCCCCCAGCGTGAGCGCCGACAGGCCCCGGCGGGTCGCGAAGAGTATGGCCAGGCCGATAGCCATGAATGGGGCAGCGAGTGCCAGGTCGTCAATGCTCCGGTTGGCGACGGAGCCCAGCATCCAGTTCACCATATCTGCCAGTGAGAACGGGTTGGGGGCAAGATTCATCAGTAGCGACATGGCCGCCCCCGCGAAGCTTGACAGGCCGACGCCGACCAGGATGAGCGTGACCACCGATGAGGTGTGAACCGCGACTAGGGCGATGAGGGCCGACGCTGCGGACGCACCTGTGATGGCGGCCACCGGCACGCTATACCCCCAGGCATCTGCGAAACCGTAGTACAGCACAAACGTCGCACCCAGAGAGGCTGACGCCGATACGCCCAAGACCCCAGGCTCCGCAAGCGGGTTGCGCAGCAGACCCTGCATTGCGGCGCCACTTGCCCCCAGCGCGGCGCCGACCACGAACGCGGCCATCGCACGCGGCAAGCGGATATGCCAGACGACCAGACTGTCGCCGACCGGAGCCTGCCCCAGGAATGCTGCCAGTACGCGGGGTGCGCCCATGGGGGTTGTCCCGAGAAAACAGGCGGCCGCCAGCGCCGCGACAGCCGTCGTGGCCAGGGCAAGATTGAGCCCACTCGCGGTCACTGCGCGGTCTCTCCGCCGCCTGTCAGCGCCAGTGCCTCAATGGCATCGAGCAGAAACCATCCGCCACAGGCAATCCAGGCTCCCTCAAGCGAAACGACGGGCCGCTCGCGAAGCTGTTGGCGGGCGATGGGGTGGCGGGCTGCGCTCCAATTGTCATCGTGATTCGTGGCTCCCCAGATGACGGCCGCCACGAGGTCAGGTTGTTCACGGGCTAAACGCTCGAGTGGCAGGGACCGCCAGCCGGGCTCCTGCTGAAAGTTGGCCAAGCCCGCGGCGTTCAGCATCTCGTGGACCAAGGTTCCGGGCCCGCTCGTCACACCAGCCGGCGTCATATACAGCGCCGACGACGCGTCCGGTAGGGCGCGCAGAGCCGCCAGCCGCGTATCCATCTCGGCGATTATTGCTGTGCCGCGATCCCGCTGGCCAAGCCCTTCTGCCACTGCTGTGATCGTGTCTCTGACGTCGTCGAGGTCGCTGGTAAAGCCGATCTGCAGCACAGGTGTGCCCATGCGCTCGACAAACGCGGTGACGTTCGGCCCACCGCCGTAGGAGCGAACCACCAAATCGGGTTGCAGGACGAGAACGTCTTCGGCCCGGGGGCGAACCTGTCTGAGCCCCTTGGCGTGGCCACGCATATAGGAGAAGGTTTTCTCGGCGTCGGGCGAGACTGCCAGGATGCGCTCGCGCGGTGCCAGCTTGAGGATGTACTGATCGGCGCAGTAGTCAAGACTCACGATGCGTGTCGGCTGGCCTAAGCGTGTTGGCTGCTCAGCGGGGCTGCACGCGGCCAACACGCCGAGAACGGTCCAGGCGACCAGCCGGAACACCGCCTCAGAAATCGATCCCATGCTGGGCTTTGATACCGGCTTTGAAAGGATGCTTCACCTCACGCATCTCGCTGACGAGGTCGGCATAGTCCTGAAGCTCCGGTTTGGCGTCGCGTCCCGTCAGAATGACACTTGTCCGGGTCGAGCGGGCTTTAAGGCCCTCAAGCACGGCCTCGACGGACAGATAGTCGTAACGGAGCGCAATATTGATTTCATCCAGCACGACCAGATCGTAGTCACCGCTCTCCAGCAGCCCTCGTGCCTTGGCAAAGGCCGCCACAGCGGCCTCGGTGTCACGGTCGCGGTCCTGAGTGTTCCAGGTGAAACCATCTCCCATGCAGTGCCAGACGAGTTGGTCGGGAAATCCGGCGAAGAATTTCCGCTCGCCGGTCATCCACTTGCCCTTGATGAACTGGACGACGCCGACCCGCTGGCCCCAGCCGAGTGCCCGCGCAATCACACCAAAGGCTGAACTCGACTTACCTTTGCCGTCGCCGGTATAGACCAGGACTAGGCCTCGCCCCGGATGGCGGGCGGCACTCACCTTACGGCGGTGCTCAGCCTGTAGGGCCTTCATCTTTTCCTTATGCGTGGCGGGAGTGTCCATGGGCTTTGAATGCAGGCCACATACATACAAACCATCCAGCCGAAGTCAAGGGTAGCGCTCTTAGTGTCACACATAGTTCTGCACCCTCACCGATCCTCGTTTCCTGTGGCTAGCCGCTACCCCCGCTCCATGCTAGGGTCCCGAAACGTTGACAGCGCGCCGCCGCACACGAAATGCATACGGCTTGGCCACGAGACGACTGAGGCCAGCCGAGGAAATCTGTTCATGTTTGATATTCGGCCCGTCTCCCACGCACGGGATACCGCGATCCAGCACGCCATCGACACCAAAACCAAGCCGCTCGGTGCGTTGGGAGCCATCGAGACACTGGCCGCACAGATCGCCCGCATCCAGGATACGCTCACGCCGCGTCTGGACCGTTGCCGCCTGATCATTTTTGCGGGCGACCACGGGATAGCGGCTGAGGGAGTATCTGCTTATCCGCAAGAGGTGACGCGGCAGATGCTCGCCAATTTTCTCACCGGCGGCGCTGCGGCAAATATCTTTGCGCGCGTGAACGGTGTAGACCTGCACGTCGTTGATGCTGGCGTCTCTGGCGCTGCGGTCCAGGTCCCCGGACTCACCTCGCGGCGGATCGCTGCCGGCACCCGAAACAGTGCCGTGGAGGCTGCCATGACGTCGGAACAGTGTGAGACCGCGCTTGGCAGTGGTCGTGAGATTGGTCAGAACATCACCGCGGAGGTCGTAGCGTTCGGTGAAATGGGGATAGCCAACACCTCGTCCGCAAGCCTGATCGTCCACAAGCTCACTGGTGTTGAACTCGACGTGCTGATCGGCTGTGGCACTGGACTTGACGCCGCCGGGCTGGCGCGTAAGCGTGTGGTTCTCGCGCGCGCCACGGCCCGTACCCCGGCACGGCTCGATGCGTGTGAGGCGCTCCGCGAGTACGGTGGGTTCGAAGTAGTGATGATGGTCGGGGCGTTTATCGGTGCGGCACAGGCCGGAGCGGTTGTGCTGGTCGATGGGTTTATCGCGAGCGCCGCGGCGCTCGCCGCGGTTGAGCTTGCCCCGCCGCTACGGGAATACCTCGTCTTCGCCCATCGTTCTGCCGAACCAGGCCACCACGTGGTGCTTGAGTCCCTGTCCGCCCGTCCGGTGCTTGACCTGGAGATGCGTCTCGGCGAAGGCACAGGTGCACTGCTGGCCTGGCCAATCCTCAAATGCGCCGCGGCCATGCTTTCGGACATGGCAACTTTCGAGACTGCCGGAATCAGCGGAGCGGGAGAGTGAACGTGGCCCGTCGGGAACTCGACGCATTACTGCTTGCCGTCCAGTTCCTGACTCGCTGGCCGGTACGGGTGTCGGGTGTCTTCTCTGAGGAGAGACTGTCTGCCATGGTCCGTTATTACCCGCTCGTCGGCGCCTTGATCGGCGTGTTTGCGGGTGGCGTATTCTGGCTCGCCCATCTGGCTTTTCCGATGAGTCTGGCAGTGGTCCTCTCCATCGCAGCCTCGTTGCTCACGACCGGTGCCCTGCACGAGGACGGATTCGCGGATGTCTGCGACGGGTTCGGCGGTGCGGACCGGGAGAAAACGCTTGCCATCATGCACGACAGCCGGCTCGGAACCTATGGCGCTGCCGGGCTCGGGCTTATGCTTGCGACGAAATTCCTGGCCCTCGCCGCGCTGCCGCCCCATATTATCCCGTGGCTACTGATCGCCACGCACGCCGCGAGCCGGTCATCCGTCGTGCTTGTGATCGCGACGAGCCATTACGTACGGGACGCCGGTATGGCCACACCGGTCGCCGAGACGCTGCGTCCTGGCGGCCTTCTATTCGCCCTGGCAACCGGTGGGGTCGCGGTGTGTGGATTAGGTGTAACGGGTGTGCAGGCCGTCATTCCCGTCGGTCTAATAGGGCTTGCCGCCGGGCATCTCGCCATGCGGGGCATGTATGAGCGCAGGCTGGGTGGATATACCGGAGACTGTCTCGGTGGCGTACAGCAAACGAGCGAGCTGGGGATGTATCTCGGAGTCGTCGGGGTGATGTCGTCGCCGTGACGGCCGTGCGCCAGAGATGTTTACTCGGGACCTTTGAGCAGGACGGGTAGGCCCGCGGCCACAAAATAGACACGCTCCGCCAACCGGGCGACGGCCTGGTTGAGCCGGCCGGCGTGGTCGCGGAAGGCGCGCGTCACGGCGTTGTCCGGCACGATGCCCAGGCCGACTTCATTGGCGACCAATACTATTGGCCCGGATGCCTCGGTGAGCGTATCGAGTAGCGCGTCCTGGGCAGCGTCGATTTCCCAACCATAATGCATGAGGTTGCCAAGCCACACCGTCAGGCAATCGACCAGCAGGCAGACGTTGGGTGCACCCTCCTGCCGAATGGCCTCTGCAAGCTCAAGCGGTGCTTCTACCGTGCGCCAGTCAGCCCCGCGCTGGCGGCGGTGCGTCTCGATGCGATGTGCCATCTCGTCGTCAACACACTCGGCAGTCGCGATATAGACCCGCTGGTTATGGCAGCGCGCCAGGCTCTCGGCGAAGGTACTCTTGCCCGAGCGCGCACCGCCGAGTACCAGGGTAATACCAAAAGAAGGTTCGATTGTACTCATGGGCGTGTCGAATTCCGTACTGGGACTCCCATCGCTAAAAGCATGCCGCGGCGAGTCTGAGAGACATTCCTTATTTTCTGGCTATCGGATTCGGGATGGCGGCAAAAGGGGAGTCGGGTATATCTTGGACAAGGGCCAGAGCTTTGGCCGTCGGGATAAAATTACGGGGGCACAACGCCAGTGTTCGTGAGGAGGATACATGCTGGACCCACTGCCGTCTGACAAACTCGCCCACCCGCCTAAACCGCAACTGCTCCAGAAGCTCGAATTTCTCGTGGGACGTTTTCATGGAGACGGGAGCTACGCGAAAGGCCGGCGGCGATTTCACAAGCAGGTGGTCGGAGTGTGGGAGGCGGGCGGCCAATTTCTGTCCTTGCGCATGCGTGTCGTCTATCCGCTGAAGGACGCGCTCTTGGACGTGCATGAAGCCTGCGTGATGCTCGGCTGTAACGCCACTAGCCAGCAACTCGAAGCCCGTGCCTACACCGATGGGGGAGGGCTGATTGACTACCAACTGAGCTACGATGGACAGAGTCTCTCTTTTCCGGACCGCCCTCCTGGACATCAGCCCAAAGCGAAACGCGCACGGAAGATACTGAGTCCGCACGAAAGCGGCTTTGAGGAGCGGCTTGAGGTCGATTTTGGGGCGGGTACGTTTGAGCCGTATTCACTCGTAATGATGCAGCGACAGAGATAGTCCTCTCAGGGTGTGCGTTTTTCGTTCTTTAAAGCCCGGCCTCCGCGAGACGGTAGAAGAACGGGAGTCTGTAGTTCAAGCATTGAGGGTCTGCACTAGGGTCTTAGGGGTCTTGCCCGTCCTGGCAGGACTGGTAATTGATAGGGGAAATATGACGACTCTTTCAGCCCTTGTACATCCTAATACTTATGGCATGGGATATAGAGTCTGGAGTGTATGTCGAAAAGGGGAAGGAATGTCACAGCGCCGTTTCACGTCAGTCGTTTACAGTGTCCTCGTGCTGCTTGTGTGTGCCGCTGGCTGCGCGCCTGCGCCGGCGGAAGACCCTCGGGCTCAATTGAAGGCCCGGAACGTGAAATATAGTGAAAAGATGTTTCGGAGCCGGGCGCAGGTGGGTGATCTGAAATCGATTCAACTCATGCTCGAAGCCGGTATGGACCCGAATGTCGCTGGAGCGCACGGAGAAACAGCCCTCCGGTACGCCGCGTCCACTGGTAAGACCGACATTGTCAATGTGCTGCTCGAAGCTGGTGCGGATGTCAATATTGAAGATAAGGATGGCTTCACACCGTTGCGCTATGCGGCATACAATGGCCATAGAGAGATCGTTGAGGCCCTCTTAGCCAAAGGGGCCGACGTACGAGGCGGCAGCGGAGATGGCTGGACGCCTGAGGCAGTCGCGATGGGCAGAGGCTATCCCGAAATCGTCGGGCTCCTCAAAGATGCCCAGCCGCAAGGGTAATATCCGAACAATTGGATCCCACCCGGCACGAATACCGTATTCAAACGATCTGCCTACTGATTGTCAGCACAGTAGCGGTAGCGGCCGCTCTGTATTGGCTGCAACCCGTTCTGGTTCCTTTTGTCCTGGCCGTTTTTATTGCCTACGGGCTGCTGCCGCTGGTTGAATTCCAGGTCCACCGACTCCGCTTGCCCTACCTCGTCGCCGTGGCTTCAACCCTGGTTATCGGCGTACTGATTCTCGGTAGTCTGGGCCTGCTCATCTCAACCTCCGTGAGTCAGTTACAAGCGAATGCCGCTGCCTACCAGCAGCAGATTGAGCTGCTCGGTGCAAAGGTGTCGGTTCTTCTCCAGCCGGCACGTTCCGCGCCGAAGGGAACCCGTTCGCCCAACTGCCCCTCGGCAACATCAGCGGTGTGCTGCTACAGACGACGAATGCCATAGTCGGCCTGCTCTCCCAAGGCTTACTGGTCCTGATCTTTGTTCTGTACCTGCTGCTTGGTGGCGCACGGCAAAAAGCTGGTGGTGTCTGGGCGGAGATTGAGACGCGGATCGAACACTACATTGTGACCAAGGCCCTGATCTCTCTGGCCACCGGCGTTCTGGTTGGCCTCACCCTGGCCGTCCTCGGTGTCGATCTGGCGCTGGTCTTTGGCCTGCTCGCCTTCCTGCTCAATTTCATTCCCAGCGTCGGGTCGATTATCGCGACCTTGCTTCCCTTACCGGTTGTTGTCGTCAGCCCGGATATCTCGACCACAACTGCGATCCTGGCTATCCTGTTGCCAAGTCTGATTCAAATCATTATCGGTAATATCATTGAACCCAAGGTCATGGGGGAAGCTCTTGACCTGCACCCGATCGTCATTCTCATGGCCCTGATCGTGTGGGGCATGCTGTGGGGCGTTGTTGGTATGTTGCTGGCCACCCCAATGACCGCCATCCTGAAGATTCTGTTCGAGCGGCTCGAACCCATGGCTCCGGTTGCCCAGGTTCTGGCCGGGCGGCTCGATGCGTTCCGCTCGTGAGCGCGGTCTGTGCTTCTTGTAGCAGCAGTGGTCGAATGCATAGCCCATGGCTTGCCCGAGGCGAGGAGATATCGTCCCTCTGTTATCGCTCAGGTAGCTGAACATCCTCACACGCGATAAGACTCAGGGGCAATGAAAGTTGAGCTCGATTCAAGGTCTCACCAACGGCTCCAGACAACCGCCCCAGACTCGCCTACTATGGTCGAGTTGAGGGGTGGCCGTGAGACCGCCCTAGCTATGCGCGTAGAGGAAGTCTTCTCGTATCGCCGGCCCCTCCAGCCGTTTTTATTGAATTGTGTTGGCTATCAGGCGAAGGGCGGGGTCTGGGTCGTGGCCCTCGCCTTTCAGCTCGGTGCGGAATCTGAGCGACACATTGCCGGCCAAGTATACCTTAACCCCCTGCAAAACCAGGACGCTGTTCTCCTGCAACATCTCGCCCTCCAGGAGCGTTTTGTTTTTGTCTTTCTAAATATGTCGCTGAGCGGTGGGGTGGGCCAAGAGCGGGTATGGTCGATGGAAGAGCGATATCGTGTCCGTCTGCTGCTGAACCAGACTGGACGTGCCGTCTCTCAGCAACCGGTAAATACGCTGGAGTTTGAACGGGCCAAAGCCGAGTTTGATGCACGGTTTTCCTTCTCTCAGCTGCTGGCCACACGGACACCGATAGGAGGAGCGACGCTGCCATCCTTTCGCGGCGCCGTTTTGGAATAGCGGTGGGGAAGGGCTGCCGTATGCAGAAGGACAACGGACGGTATTACTACGGCCCGACAGACCTGAACGAATTTCTTGCCTCGCCATTTGCGACATGGATGTCGCGCTATGCCCTGGACTCTCCCGGTCAGGCTCAGCCCGACCCCGAACCGCTCTCCCTAACCACGCTCACCGAACGGGGACGCCGGCATGAACAGGCGTGTCTGACCCAACTCCGACAAGAGGGTCGTGAGATCTATATGCTACCTGCGGGCGTGGACCGAATGGAGGCGACCATAACGGCTATGCAGGCCGGCCACGAAGTCATCTATCAAGGCTGGTTACAAAGCAGTGCGGTCCAAGATGTTCGACCCGAGTATTTTTTCGGCCGACCCGACTTTCTGGTGCAGACTGCGGGGGCGTCCGCTCTGGGCAACTATGGCTATGAGGTGTGGGATGCCACCCTCGCCACGCAGTCGGGTCCGGCTCATCTGATTCAACTCTGCTGCTCTGCCGACCTGCTTCAGGCCGTTCAGGGGCAACGGCCGGACTCGATGCTGCTATGGCTCGGCTCCGGTGAACGTCGCCATTTTCGGACCGCCGACTTCATCTACTACTATCTTACCCTGAAACAGGCCTTTCTGGCTTACATGCAGCACTTTGATCCAGCGGTACAACCCAGTCCGGAGCTTGGCGGGGATTACGGCCGCTGGACTGTGCAGGCGACCCGGATACTTGAGACAGCCGACCATCTGAGCCGCGTGGCCAGTATCTCCGTGAGCCAGATTCAGAAACTCAACGCGGCCGGTATCACTACGCTTACCTCCCTGGCAGAGTCTACGCTGACGCATGTCCCAAGAATTGAGGACACTGTGTTTGCCCGGCTCAAGGAGCAGGCGCAACTGCAAGCCGCCTCAGTCGGGGCCGACCAGCCGGCCTATCGGATTCTTACTCCTGACCAGCCGGCCCAGCGGCGTGGCTTAGCCCTGCTGCCTCCAGCCTCTCCGGGTGACATCTTTTTTGACATGGAGGGCTATCCGCTGGTGAAAGGCGGACTGGAATATCTCTTTGGTGCGTTTACGCTTGATGACGATCAGCGCATGTTCCACGACTGGTGGGCGCATGACATCGATCAGGAACGGCGGGCCTTTTGTGATTTCATCGATTGGGTCTACGCTCGTTGGCAGGCCGATCCCACTATGCACATCTATCACTACGCCAACTACGAGGTGGCGGCGCTACGGCGGCTGATGGGCCGGCATGGGAGTCGAGAAGCCGAGGTTGACTCGCTTCTGCGTCACGAAGTTTTTATTGATTTGTATGCCGTTGTTCGGCACGGTGTGCGGGTCGGCGAGCCGCACTATTCGATTAAAAACCTCGAACGTTTATACCGGCCCGTACGGGTCGGCGAGGTAACCAGCGCGGTTGACTCCATTGCGGTCTACGAACGCTGGCTGGCGAGTGGCGAGGCCCAAGACTGGACAGCCTCTCCACTCCTCCAGGCGATTCGTGCCTATAACCGAGACGACTGTGAATCAACCTGGCAGTTGACCTGTTGGCTTTGGGAGCGTCAGCAGGAAGCCGGGATTGCCTGGATACCGAAACAGGATGTACCCCTAGAATCCCCGGAAGAGCCAGATCCCCTCGCCGACCCTGCCTCTCCCCAAGCCTTGGCTCAAACGCTGCTCGCGGAGATCCCACCCGCCCCGCAGCGACGCACACAGGCTGCGCGTTGGCAGGCGCAGGAACTGCTTGGACAGATGGTTGAATTTCACCGTCGAGAGGCGAAACCGATGTGGTGGGCGATGTTTGACCGTCACGCCATGACTGAAGAAGAGCTTGTGCAAGATATGAACTGCCTCGGTGGTTTAAGGCGGCTCTCCCAGCCACCGGAGCCAATCAAACGCTCTCATGGCTTTTGGTATGGCTTTGATCCCGATCAGGATACCAAGCTGGATGTCGGCGCCCAGTGCTATTTTGCCCACGATCTTGAGATGAAGATACCCATCCATGCTATGGACCAGGAGTGGGGACGTATTTGTCTCAAATTCAGTACACGACGGCTGAAACAGCTTCCGAATGGGCTACCTCCTGACTCGCTTTCCCTGATTCCGGATGAATACGTCTCTGCCCAGGTGATTGAGAACGCTGTCCGGGATATCGCCCAAACCTGGCAGAAAGAGAACCAACTCCCGCCCGCCTTGCACGACTTTCTTCTACGTCGGCCCCCGCGGGTTGGGTCCTTTGAGTCGGTTGAGTCGATTGGGTCCGACCCCACAGACCCTACAGACCTCTCCCGTGCCGTCCTGCGGCTCGTCGAATCCCTCGACCACTCAACCCTATGCCTGCAAGGCCCGCCGGGCAGTGGCAAGACCACGCTGGGCGCCGGGATGATTCTGTCCCTGCTGGATCGAGGCAAGCGCGTGGGCATCACCGCCAACAGCCATGCCGCCATTCTTAACCTCATGCGCAAGTGCAAAGAGCTACGGCAGGGGCGGCTGGAGTGCCTCAAAATAGGCGGTCCGGCCGAGGAGCGGTTTTTTGAGTTGTGTCCCGAAGCGGCCTATGTTCAGCGCGTGCGAGACGCAATTCCACGCCTGGAGCAGTTCCGGCTGCTCGGAGGAACGGCTTGGGCGCTGAGCGATCCTGGGTTGCGAGGCAAGCTGGACTATCTCTTTGTAGACGAGGCCGGTCAGGTGTCGGTGGCTAACCTCATGGGTATGGCCGCGGCCACGGAGAATATCGTCCTGTGCGGCGATCAGATGCAGTTGGGTCAACCGGTACAGGGCGCTCATCCCGGAGAGAGCGGACTGTCCATTCTTGAATACCTGCTCCAGGGGAAGGCGACCATACCGCCCGATATGGGTGTATTCTTAGCCACAACCTGGCGGCTGCATCCTGAGCTCTGTCATTTTCTCTCTGACGCGGTATACGAAGGTCGCCTCCATGCCGCCCCCCAAACGGCCCAGCGGCGCGTCTGCCTTTCCCAAACAGGAGGTCGAATCATTACTCGGGAAGCCGGTCTGGTTTTCGTCTCCGTGCCACACGAGGGCAACACACAGGCCAGTGACGAGGAGGTACAGGCCGTCCGCGAGGTGGTTGGCGAACTGCTTGGCCGGGACATCACGGATACCAGCGGACAACGGCTGCGTCCATTACAGCTGTCCGACATCCTATGTGTTGCTCCGTACAATATGCAGGTCCGTAAACTCCAGACCGCTTTGGGGCCGGATGCCAGGGTCGGTACGGTCGATAAATTTCAGGGTCAGGAAGCGCCGGTCGTCATTCTGTCCATGTGTGCCAGCCGGGGCGATACGTCTCCGCGCGGGATCGACTTTCTATTTCACAAAAATCGACTCAACGTCGCCCTCTCACGTGCCCAGAGTCTGGCCATCGTTGTTGCCAGCCCGGCCCTGGCCCGTACCCGCTGTCAGACCCTGACCCACATGGAACAGGTGAATCTGTTTTGTCGGGTGATGGAGGAGGGAAAACCGTCGCCGCAAAACATATCCTCTGCGCCTTAGTCATCGGGGTCGCCTAGCGGCTTCTCCCAGGCCATTTTGGCTAAGTACAGAAACACGCCGCCGATGCCTAACAAGACAAGGCCCTTGAGGTCGCTCTGCCGCAGATAATCAACGCTCTGCAGAAAACACAGAAAACTGCCGACCACGAGTCCGATGGCTGTCCCCTTCATGGCGTCCCTCCTTTTAGCCCATATCTGTCCTCCTCTCATACGAGAGGAGACGACGTCAAGCCTGGATCAAGCCTAGGGCAAGGGCGCGACCTGCTTATGCGTTTGACATCGCTTGGCACGCCGCTCGAATATCTTCCAGGCACATCTCCAGACGATCCTGGTGCGTCCGAAAACATAACGCACAGATACGGATGGCAAACCGGTCGCCCAGCATCGTGCCGGTCAGCAGGACTCGTTTGCGGGCATTGATAGCTTGAAGCCAGGTGTGATTCAGCGCGTTGAGAGCTCGCGTATTCAAGCCGGGTCGGTTCAGCCGAAAGGCGACAATGGATAATTGTGGCTCGGCAACGATTCCAACCTCCGGGATTTTTTTGAGTTCTGCGGTCGCCCAAGCGGCTAGATCGAGTTTTTCGTCCAGGGCCTGACGAAAGGGCTGAATGCCGTGCATCTTGAGGGGCAGCCAGACACGTAGCCCGCGAAAGTCGCGCGAGAGTTCTGGCGAAATCTGGCAAAAATCTACGCAATCGGGATCATCCTGCATGGTCGGTAGATAGGCGGCTGCCTCACCTTGATGCGCCCGTTTGAGGGCCTCACGCTCTCGCACGAGAAGAGACCCGGTGCCAAAGGGGAGGAAGAGGCCCTTATGCGGGTCAAGGGTGATCGAATCCGCTCGCTCAATTCCACCTAATCGAGCCCGACCACGCTGGGTTAGCATAAAGAAGCCGCCGTAGGCCGCGTCAACATGAAGCCAGAGCCCGTGTTGGTAAGCAATATCGGCCAGGGTGGTGAGATCGTCTACCGCACCCGTATTGGTCGTGCCTGCGTTCCCGATGATGAGAAATGGTGTAAGACCCGCCTGCCGGTCCGCTTCGATGTGTTGCTGTAAGGCATCGAGCCGGATGCGGAACTGTTCGTCCGTTGGAATCTCCCGAACGTTGTGGGCAGGGAATCCGGCCAGGAGGGCCGCCTTTTGTACTGAGTGGTGGGTCTGGCTGGACGTATACATGCTGCCGGCCAGAAAATTCTCGGGTAGCCGCTCGCGGCGGGCGGTAAAAATGGCCGAGAAGTTCGCTAGTGAACCTCCTGTGGTCAGAAAACCACCGGCGGAAGCTGGATAGCCGATAATATCGCAGAACCAGCGCACAACATTGGCTTCAAGCTGGGCCAGACCGGGGGACGCGGCCCAGACGCCGACGTAGCGATTCACCGCATCACTAATCAGGTCCGCCACGGCGGCATGAAAAATGCCGCCACCGGGGACATAGGCCAAATATCCTGGTCCAGCACAGTTGAAACTGCGCGGAATGGCCGTATGGAAGAGCGTGTGCAAAAGCTCGGCATAGGTCTGTCCATGCTCAGGCAGGGGCTCTCGCAAGCTGCGGGCTAGTTCGGCTCCGCCTTCGGCATTGGCTGCCGGCTGGTCCGCTAACGACTCAATATGGGCGGTAATATACTGCATCGCCTGGTCAACCAGGTGACGCATCTCGCCAGCCGAGGGCTCAAGCGGGAAAGCCTCCGCTACTCCGTCGCTATGCATCGGCATGTGGCTCGCCTTGCAACAGAATTTTAACGCATTGCCGCACGGCATCCGCTGCCTTTTCACGTAGGGTCTGCTCGGTATTGCTGGCAATGGGATGGGGGATAACGGCAAAGGGATAGTCCGACATACCCTGGACCGTGGCCATGGCTTTAGCCGTTGGGACAAAACGATCAGTAATAATGGCGGTGGCCGCTACGCCGGCCTTTTCGGCAGTCAGGGCATCGTGCAAACTGCACGATGAACAACTACCTCAATCACCGACCGCGGAAATAACCGCATCACACGCTGCGAACTCTTTTGCGACACCCTCAGGAGCCGGACGGCTGGCATCCGGTTTGTGCAGGCGGATGACGGTACTGACGCCGTGTTGTGAACGCAGGAGTGTTTCGACGTGATTGAGCAAGGTGTCTACATTAAGCTTGCCGTTGTCGAGCAGACCGACCGTCCGTCCGGCCAGAGAGGACAGGCGGGAGACGGTGGTCTGGGTCGCCTGGCCGCCGTCAAAAGTTGGATCAAGAACGCGTAGTGTCATAGCCTGGCTCCTTTATGGGGTTTCGATGATCTGCGTCACGGCCTGCGACCGGGAGCCTAACCACGGCGGTACAATCGCCCCAAACCCACCTGCCGGACCACCGGCGGCAACCACCAGTAAATCGTCGGGTGAGCGTAAGGCGCTGAAGCGCTGGTCGGCTCCCTTGCCCAGGTTGACGATCTGCTTTTTCCCCACCGTAGCCCAGTCGCGGCGCACAACCCGAGCAGAGCGATAGACGTACTCCTGGATATCACGCTTTTGCCACCCCGCAGCCGTAATGAGATCGCGCAGTTGTTTGGGAACGATCAAGGCATAATTCCCGGCCCAGATCGAATAGGTCAACATATTGTGACGGAGCTCCGCCGCAAAGGTCTCAGCGATTTCTTCCGGGTCGCGGGTCCACTCGTTCATGGTTTGGTGCGGTGACTCTCCCGCCATAATCGTGACCGCCGACACACCGGCAGGAATGCCACGCTGTTGCGCTAGGGGTATCCAGGGACTGTCTTCTTCGTCCTCGGAAATACAGAAGGTGAATTTGCCTGGATGGCCCAGGGTAGAGCGGTCGAGCTGTCCGGGGACACAGCCCAGTACGTTAATGAGCACGAGGCGGATGGCACGGCCAATACTGGCATTGGCCCGGCTGTGATTAGCCAGGACATTATGGGTGGCGTTCAGCCCGACCCGCTGTCGAATGGGTCCGTTGACCACAATAAACTGGGCACTGCCACCAGTGCTCGCCGTGCTGCCGTGCAGATTGAACTCTGTCTGGCACATGGCTTTGATTACAGTGACGACCACGGGCATATAGGCCGGCAGACAGCCCGCCATCACCGCATTGATGGCGACCTTCTCTGCGGTAATCGGACGTTGGCGGACGGACTCGACGCCAACAACGGCGTCTGGTGCCAGGCCGGTCGCGTCGAGACAGACCTGAACCAACTCCTCGGTGGGGGGAAGAATGGGCAGACCGTCTGTCCAGCCGCGCTGGTGATACATATCATTGACGGCGACAACATCGGCAAGATCGTAAGTTGGGGACTGTAATTGCGCCACTGGCTATACCTTTCGTGGATGCGGCTGGCGTAACAGATAGGGAACAAGCGGCACCATAACCAGCAGGGGAAGACTGACCAGGACCGCGGCCCAGAGCACATCGAGGTGCTCGGTGATATAGCCTCCTGACCAGGGTCCTACCACGATGCCAAGACTGAACGCCATATTATAAAACCCAAAGGCTCTGCCGGACTGCCCGTCGGTGAGATAGTCCGCCATCAGGGGCAGGGTGGGGACAAGGGCGGCTGACAGGGCAAGAATTGTTCCCAGGGCGAGGGGGAACAGCCAGACCGAATCAAGAGCGGAAAACAGGCTAGGCGTGAGGACCGCCGCGGCGAGCAGGCCGAATTGGATGGGTTCCCGTCGACCGCGCCGGTCCGACCACCAACCGATGAGCGGCTGGATAATCAGCATAGCCAGACCCCAGCCCGAAAAAAACAGCCCGATGTGCTGGCGCGTCCAGCCCAGCCGGGAGAATTGGAGCGGCAGCAGTATCTCAATCGCCCCCAGCGTGGCGCAGGTGACGAGAATCACCAGGCAGGCGCATACGAGTTCACGTCGCAGCCCGTCTCGAAAAAAGGCTGGCGCCGCAGCGGCGGCAGGAACAACCGCCTGGGTGGAGGGCGTCGCATGCCGCGGCAGCAGGACAAAGACGCAGATGGCCAAGCCAAACGGCACACCAGCAAAATACAGGAAGGGGTCACGCACCTGACCCAGACTGCCGAGGGCCGGCCCGGCAACCACACCAATGCTGAAGGCCATCATCAGGACGCTCATTTCCACGCCACGTCGCTCCGTGGTCGCCAGCCGGGCCGCGAGGGGGAGGGCCGCAGCCCAGGTTGCGGACGCTGCGACCCCTTGCGTGACGCGACAGCCGAGTAGAGACCAGAACCCGTCTGCCTGCCAGAATCCGAGCGAGGCGAGTCCCAGGGCCAGCATACCGACTGTTAGCCACCGTCGTTCGCCCCAGCGGTCAACCAGCAGACCAAAGGGGAGGTAGAGCAGAAGAGAAATCAAGCCGTATGAGGCGTACAACGTACCCGTGCGGGTTTCTCCCAGGCCCAATTCCGCCGCAAAACTTGGCAGCGCCGGGATGATAACCGTATAGCCCACGGCATCGGTAAAAATAATGGCCACCGCCAGGCCGAGTAGCAGCCAGCGCGGCCGCACCACCCGGGCGGCACGAGTGGGTGCCGCAGCTGGGGGTGAAGCGGAAAGCGTGACCCCAGCTTGAGAAAGGGCGGACAGGTCTGGGCGTGTCTGGGAGGAATCAGACTGCTTCATCGTTTTTGGCCGTGGCCGGCTTGGTGGTCTGAGAGGAGAAGAGATCCGGATGTTGGGCAACAAACACGCTGGGGTCGCCTCGCCCCAGCGCTCGCAGATATGCCTGATTATGGTCCTGCAACCATTGTTTTTCGGGAATGAGGTCAAGCGCTCGCTCGTCCGTGGGCTCGGCTTGGAGGCTCATCTCCTGTTTGAGTTGTAAGAGGCGATCGACGACCACCAGCGGATTCTGACCGGCGTTCTGTTCCACTGTTTCCAGCAGCAGTTCTGACGTCCGTTTGTTCAGATAATCCAGCATCATGGTCCGCTGACGGGGTGTGGCCATCTTGCCAGCGGCTCGGGCTGCGACTTTGGCGTCCTCTTCGCCCAGCAACGCATAGACTTTCACCGCATTGAAGAAATAGGAAGGGACGCTCTGAGCCCGTCCACGTCCCCGGGACCAGACGTAGAAAAGGACCAGGATCGTCAAGAGTGTAACGAGAAGGACGCCCATAATGGCGATGGAATCCTTTCTCGGCCTTCGCACCAGGGTGCTAGGCTGCCAGTCGCTCGCGCACACGGACCAGACGCTCAGCTCCCCAGAACAGCTCGCCGTTGACCACATAACTTGGGACGCCAAACACGCCCACCTTTTCGGCCTCGGTTTGTATACGTTCCAACTCGCGGCGACCGTCGCCGTTCAGGTAATCGAGAAATCCTTGGGTATCGATGCCGACCTCTTCCAGCGCTTTCTTCAGCACCTGAGGGTCTTCAATAGCGAGTTCGCGTTTCCAAAAGCGTTCATACACGAGATGGTGGTAGGGCCGAAAATCCCCCTGCTGTTTGGCGTACAGCATGCCGATATGGCTCAGCGAAGAGTCGAAAATATGGCGGGGTCCTCGAATCGTCAGACCGCGCCGGGTGGCCTCGCGGCGGCAGTCCATATAGCTGTATTTCACCCGCCGCCACTGATGGGCATTCCGCTCCTCGGCAACGACCTTGCCCGCGCCATCGACCTCGGCAGAACCCAGAAATTTGGGAATGTCCAAGGTCAGCGGCAGAAAGTCTACCGTCACATCGAACTCGTCTTCGAGCTGAAAAGTTTCCTCCTGGGCAAGGTAGGCATACGGACTCTTATAATCAAAATAATGGGCGAGGGTGGTAATCGCCATACGGATACTCCTGTCTTCGTGGTCGCGGCTCGAACCTAGCCTATCCGCTGGCATCCCTGCAAGGGAGGAGCGACGCTGCACGTCGAACCGGACCGCTCACCCTTGCCGCTAACCGCTCTACGGGGCATACACAACAGGAGGAGGATAGTATGAGCAAGCAGAGAGTAACAGCTCACCCAGCCCCACGCCGGCGGCGTTACCACCGGGTTGGCTCACACGAGGAACTCGTCCGCCGCGCCCAGGCGCTGGCGCCCGTCCTGCGCCAACGCGCGCCGTACACCGATGACATCCGTCACCTGCCCGATGAAACTCGCCAGGAACTGCGGACGGCTGGTCTCGCCCGGATTCTCCAGCCGGCGCACTATGGGGGCTGTGAGGCCCACTTATCCGGTATGGTCGATATTCTGACGACGGTCGGCAGTGGCTGTGGTTCAACCGCCTGGTGTCTAGCCCAATACATCGGCCATAACTTCATGGTTGCACAGTGGCCGGAACGTGCTCAAGAAACGGTCTGGGGCGCGAGTCCGCAAAATCTATTGAGCGGTATTCTTATCCCCCTTTTAGGCAAGGCCCGAAAGGTCCGGGGTGGATATGAACTGTCCGGGCAGTTTCCGTTTGTGAGTGGTGTCACGAGCTGCGACTGGTGCCTGTTTGCCGCTATGGTGGAAAACGGCCCAGGCGGGAAGCCCGAAGAACGCTATTTCATCCTGCCCCAGGGCGCGTTTGAGATTCTCGATACCTGGGACGCCATCGGACTACGGGGCTCGGCCAGTCACGATGTCAAAGCCGACCGCGTGTTTATCCCGACCCATATGACGCTGCCGCTGCGGCACCTGAAAGGCGGAGAGACGAGTCCGGGGCGCAAGGTCAATCGTGCCCCGCTCTACCGCTCGCCCAGCTATATGACGTTCGGCATTCTTATCTCCAGCGCGTCGGTTGGGATCGCCGAGGGTATTGTGCGTGACTATATCGAGCAGGTCAAAAGCCGGGTCGCGCTCATGTCCGGCCAGAGCCTGCACGAGCAGGCGTTACAGCATACGAAAATTTCGGAAGCGACGCTGGCGGTCGAAGCCGCCAAAGCCCTGCTGTACAGAAACTGCGACGAGATCATGCAAATCCTCGAAGCGGGTGACCTGCCGTCGCCCGAGCAGCGGACAAAATATCGAGCCGCAGGTGCTTACGCTGGCAAGTTGGCCCTTCAGGCCGCGAACCTGATCTGGGATGCCGGCGGTGGGCGTGGGGTTTATATGAATAACCCCATTGCGCGCGCCTATCGCGATATCTGTACGGCAACTCGCCATTTTACCCATGTCTGGGACGTGAACGGCGCGACCCACGGTCGGGTCCGGGTCGGACTGCCTTTGGATAACCCGGCGTTGTGAGTCCCAACGAATCGATTATGGGCTGTCCGGTCTCCCGTTTCGCCACAGGAGCAGCATTGTCCCCAAGACCAGGATGTCCAGGCAGAGATGCGCGGCAGCCAACAGCTCTCGGGAAAGGGGTTGGATTGTGGCCGCCAGAGGGACAAGAAAGTCCGGCGCGGAAGCCTGGTCCGCCGCATACTGGACCAGCCGTATCAGGAGGAGGTGCTGCTGCTGAACCGTGTCCAGGGCGGTCCAGTGTAGATAGGCGAACACGCTGAAGGCCAGTGCCCAGGACGCCAAGAGAACGGTGACGGTCCAGGTTCGATCAGCAAGCCGGACGAGGACGGTAGAAAAAATCAGCAGTCCCAACCCAACTCCGGCAAAGAGGAACCAGAGTTGTCGGGTGGCGGCTGACTGCTGAAACACTAGTCCGAGAACGTTGTGGGCGGTGACTATAGCCGTTGGGTCGAGGCCGACTTGGGGCGGGTCGATATGCGGGTCCAGACCCAGGTCGCTCGGCGAATTGCCGCCCTCGTCCACGAGGCTAAAGCTCTCCTGGCTGGGTGCTGGCGAACCGTCTGACTCGGCGGCAGCATCGGGACTGCTACAGAGTGCCACGCCAATAACAAGAGAAAAAAACAGGGCCCGCAATCGACAGATGTTCGGTCTATGAGTCACGTGTCTGAAACCGTTTCGGTATTCTTACCTCCTTTTTGCCAGGAACGGCAGCGACGTTCCAGCGGGGACGATACGGATAGAAAGACGCGACCGGCGGATAAGGCGGTACGGGTCGAATCAATACTTGTCTGAGTATCTGAGGTTTGTTATCCGTCCCTTCAATTCTTTCAGAAGGAGGCAGGCATGGCTCAAACGCTGACAGAACTCTTAAAAGACGCGCCCAAAAACTGGGGACGCTGGGGTGCCGACGATGAACTCGGTTCTCTGAATTTTCTGACCCAAGCGGAAGTATTGCGCGGGGTGAAAGCTGTTCAAAGCGGCAAAGTCTTTACCCTCCAGGTGCGGATGTGCCATCCCGACGGCGACCCCGGCTACAAGGGCCGCAGCCAGCCGAGCCGGATGATGGTCATGGACAAGGGCCACTATCTGAGTGGAAAGGCCCAGCCGTTCCCGGGTGGGATCGAGTACGCCGATGACGTCATGATGACCAATCTCCAGGCCACGACGCAGTATGATGCACTGGGCCACGTCTGGTTCGATGATAAACTCTATAACGGCTATGACGCCAGAACGACCATGGGTGGCGGACTCAGTAAAGACAGCATTCTACCCGTGGCGGAACGCGGCGTGGTCGGTCGTGGTGTATTGCTCGATGTGGCTCGCTACAAAGACTTACCCCATCTACCTGCCGGGTATGGTATCAGTTTAGACGAGTTGCGGCAGACGGCCGAACATCAAAAGTTGACCATAGAAAAACACGATGTTCTCCTGATTCGGACCGGCTGGCTGAATCGCTTTTTTACCGAAGGACCGGCGGCCTATTACGGTGAAAACGCGACAGACGACTCGCCCGATACGGCTGTCCAGGCCATGAGTGAACCGGGGATTGCGTACAGTCCCGAACTGGTGAACTGGTTTCACGAGATGGAAATCCCCAGCCTGGGTAGTGATACCCTGGCAAGCGAGCAAACGTCTCACCCCGAGTCTGGCTGCTTTGTACCGCTCCACGGAGCACTCATGCGCAATCTCGGTGTCCTGTTCAGCGAAATCAACTGGCTCGAAGATCTGGCCGCCGATTGTGCGGAAGACGGACAGTATGCTTTTCTCTACGCCTGTACGCCGCTCAAGATTGTCGGCGCTGCCGGCTCGCCGATTAATCCCATTGTGGTGAAGTGAAGACGGACGCGGTCGAGACGCCCGCACTCCCGGAGCAGGATTTAGAGCCCTTGCAGAATTTTCGCCCGTTTGTCCTCGTACTCGGCGTCGGTCAGGTAGCCTTTTTCATGCAGCCGTTCGATCTCTTCCAAGCGCTCTTCAGTTGCGACGTACTGCACCGCCAGTCCCGACGCAAAGGCACTGCCGTCCGTGCGTGCTTTGTAGCGAGCTTTGATGATGGCATCGACCTGGCTGCCGTATTTGCGTATCGCATTGGAACTGAGTTTATTGAACAGACGAGTCTTGCTGGTGCTCTCCTCGTCGGCGTCTCGAATCAGAGACATCGGCGCGTCCCAGATTTTCTGGGAGAGGGTTTTCTCATTACGCTGCACGCTTGACCGGACTTTCCCGAGTTTCCGGTAGGGCCGCATTGGCGTCCCGGCCGTGACCACCACATCGGCCGCAGACTTTCTATCGGAATAGTCCCGCTCCCCCGTCGCCGCTGGTGTCTGCGCCACCTGTTTGGGTGGCTCATAATAGGTCGTCACGTTAGCTTTGAGCGGTGTCAGTAAGCGCTCGGGTAGCGACGCCATGCCGGAGCCAACCCGAATGATGCTGCCACTATCGGAATTGCTTTCAATAAAGACGTTCTGTTCTGACTTGCCGAGCGGTTTGTCCGGGTCGCGAATGGTTACCACCCAGCGCTCATCGTTTTCAACCGCCTTTTGCTTGGGCGCCCAACCCTCGTCCTTGGCCGTCTTAATCAACAGGGCCGCCAGTTGTTGCGGCGGCACTGAAAAGTGGGCGGTCTGAGAGTCCGCATCGACCTTCCCCTCTTCTGCGAGTGGTGTGGTTGAAGCCGATTTGTCTGAGCCTGAGAGTTTTGGAATAAGGCTCTTACTGCATGCCGGCAGACTCAGGAGGAATAGCGAGAGACACACATAAAGCACAACCATGCGCATCATCCTTTCTCGTTTCTGTTTGCAATCGGTTTTCGCTCCATGTTTCCACTCCTCCGTCTCGTAGAGTGGTGGAGGCATTGTCCCGATTGTAAGCCAAGTCGAGCAGGGGGACAACTCGGTCTGTCGGCGGGTACGCCTGGGACTTTATCGTCCCGCCATAGCCGGGTCCATGACCGTAATGCTATGGTGTGGCAGGAAGATGATGAGTCTGGAAGGAGAGTATTCGTGAGCCAGCATATCAATCGACAGTGGCGTTTGGCCTGCCGTCCGCAGGGCATGGTCAAGGAAGCGGACTTTGCCTATCACGAAGCCGAGATGCCCCAGCTTGAGGACGGTCAGTTTCTGGTCCGTAATCTGTACCTCGCCTTCGAGCCGGCCATGCGCGGCTGGATCGAAGACCGCAAGAGCTATATCCCGCCGGTACAGATTGGTGAGGTCATGCGGGCTCTGAGTGTGGGCCAGGTCGTTGAGTCGCGCCATCCGAATTTTCGGACGGGTGAGTGCGTACAGGGCGGCTTCGGCTGGCAGGAGTATGCGGCGGCCAGTGAACGGGGTGGTCTGATGCCGCCGACAAAGATTCCGGTCGACGCTTCATTAACTTGGCCATTGGGTGTCCTTGGGGTGACGGGTCTGACCGCGTATTTTGGCATTCTAGATGTCGGGCAGCCCAAAGCTGGCGAGACCTGCGTGGTATCGGGCGCGGCCGGGGCAACCGGCTCGATTGCCGGGCAGATTGCCAAGCTCAAGGGCTGTCGGGTCATCGGGATTGCCGGTGGACCGGAAAAATGTCGCTGGCTGACCGAAGAGGCCCGCTATGACGCGGCCATCGATTACAAGACCGAAGACGTGGAAGCGCGGCTCGGCGCGTTGTGCCCGGACGGCATCCATCTGTATTTTGACAATGTTGGTGGGGACATCCTGGATGCGGCGCTGGCGCATATTGCGCTCAACGCACACGTGGTGCTGTGTGGCGGCATTTCGCGCTACAACGAGGCCACCCCGCCGCCAGGACCGAAAAATTATATGAATCTGGTGATCCAGCGGGCGCGGATGGAAGGCTTTATTGTCATTGACTATGCTGCCCGGTTTGGGCAGGCGGCCCAAGAGTTGACGGAGTGGATTACCAGTGGCCAGTTGACCTTTCAGGAGGACATCCAAGAGGGATTTGAAAACGCGCCACGCACGTTTCTGCGGCTGTTTGAAGGCAAGAATCAGGGTAAGCAATTGTTAAAAATTGCCGAGCCGTCATTGGAACGAGTGTAAGGGGATTAGGGCTAACCCCCAATTCCCAGTACCTAATCCCTTCTTCCTAAAACACCCGCTCCGGCCCTTTGGGGATAATGCCGCTGGGGTTCACTCTCCGAATGGTATAATATGTCCGTTTGATGTGCTCGAAATTCACTGTCTCGGCTACGCCGGGCAGGTCGTACAGCCGTTTGAGATAGGCCGATAGATTGGGGTAGTCGATAATGCGGCGGAGGTTGCACTTGAAGAGGCCGTGGTAGGCGATGTCAAAGCGAACCAGGGTCACAAACGCCCGCCAATCCGTTTCGGTGAGCCGCTCGCCAAGGAGATAGGGCTGCCCCTCCAGCCGTTGCTCCAGTTCGTCCAAGCAGGTGAACACATCGGTCACGGCCGACTCATACGCCGCTTGGCTCACGGCAAATCCGGTCCGGTAGACGCCGTTGTTGAGGCCCTCGTATATCCGCTCGTTCAGGGCGTCAATCTCGGGCCGTAAGTCTACAGGATAAAAATCGACTGAGGCGTCCCCATAGGCGTCAAAGGCGGCGTTGAACATGCGGATAATGTCAGCCGATTCATTATTGACCATTGTGTTCCGCTGCTTATCCCACAGCACCGGAACGGTCGGACGGCCGGTAAAATGGGGGTCGGCGCGGGTATAGAGTTCGTGGACGTAGCGGATATTGAAAAGCGGGTCGGGAATGGAGTCCGGGTATTTCCCAAAGCTATAGCCCTGGTCGGTGAATTCCGGGATAGCGACCGACAGGGAGATGACATCCTCCAGTTTCTTCAGCTTACGGTAGAGCAGAGCCCGGCAGGCCCACGGGCAATTGTAGGCAATATACAGGTGATAGCGGCCCGGCTCCGCCCGAAAGCCGCCGTCTCCGGTCGGACCGGGCGCACCGTCCGGGGTGACCCAGTGCCGAAACGTCGATTCCTGACGGACAAAGCGGCCCTGAGTGTCCGTGCGTTTTTTCATCTGCCAGTCATCTTCCCATTTGCCGTCTACGAGCATGGAGTCCTCCCCCCGTCACGAACGTGGTTGTTCTCTGAGCATAACCTTGACTGACTCCCCCACCGCAAGAGTGCCTGCCGTCCTGTGAATGATGTTCTGCCCAAAATAGACTTTTGTACCGAACCGCCGATAGGTCGCCAGGGTACGTAGCGGTTCGACGCTGCGTTCGCCCGTCGCTTGGTCGGTGGTGGTGACCGTACACCGCTCACACGGTTTTGCGATGTCAAAGGTGATGGCGTTGATCTGTACCTGCTGCCAACCGTCCTCGGCATACCGGTCGCAGCCGGTGACCACCAAGTTGGGACGGAAACGGTTCATGGGCAGCGGCGTGTCGAGCCGGGTGTTGAGGTCGTCCAAGGACGCTTGCGAGACCAGCAGCAGCGGATAGCCATCGGAGAAGCCGGTGAGTGCCGGGGTTTTTGTATAGCGCGAGTCCACGTGGCGCTCGAAGGAGTCGGTCATTTTGACCAACCGGACGGATTCATCCAACCAGTCGGAGAAAAACTGGGCCGCTGTGTCGCCTTGATCGACCGCTTCACACCAATCTCGCCATACCCGCACACGGCGCGTTGGCCCGACGACACCTGTCGTTGGTACCGAGACAGCCTGTCCATCGGGGGTTGAGAGGTGCAATGTGTCGGCCTCAAGCTGGGGGGTGATCAGGGCCAAGCGGGGATGCTCGCGCTGGGTCACGAACTCATCGTGTCCATCAACGATCATCCAGCCGCGGTCGTGCCGGAGTCCGCGCGCGTCGAGCGTGGCCTGCGCACAGCGGACCCCCGCGCACGACTTCACGGGATAGATATAGAGCGCGGCCACTGTAAGCATTTTTACGCCTGCGGTGGGGTGGGCGCGGCAAACACGTTTTTCTCGAATGCGTCCGCGGCGCGTAAGACGGTGGCGTCATCACCGTGTCGGCCGATCAGCATCATGCCTACCGGCAAGCCTTCCGAGACCGCACAGGGAGCCGTCAACGCAGGGTGACCGGTCACGTCAAACGGACAGGTATTGTGCAGCATTTCGAGCGCACGCTGCACATACTCTTCGCGACTGGCGTCAGGTCCGGGAATTTCGGTGGCTTTCATCGGTAGGGTGGGCATGAGCAGCAGGTCATGCTCTTGCAGGGCGGCATCGTATGCCGCTCCCAGAGCGCGGGCCATGTTCTGGGCCCTGGCATAATAATGGCCATGATAGTGTTCCTGCATATAGCGGCCGAGCAGGATGACCATTTTGACGGTTTCCGACAGGTCGTTCGGGCGGGTGAGCCGCCCGCGTGCCGCAGCATCAAGCAGGCTAGTGGTATAATGCCCCTTCCAATTTGTCCCCATGCCACCCCCTTCAACCATCAGCAGGGTCGGGCCTTCGGTGGCAATGCTGTTCCAGACATGCCGGCCATCGCGGTGCCAGGGCAAGGACACGGTTGTGACCGCAGCCCCGAGCTTCTCAAACGCCTGAGCCGCCTCTCGGACACTGTCGTCTACGTCCGGTTCTGACACGTCCCAGCCAAAGCCTTCCTCCACCACGCCAATCCGCAGCCCGCTGACATCTCCGCTGAGCGCCTGGGTATAGACTTGGCCCTGGAGCCCGGCCTGCTGGCGCGGGTCTAGTCCGTCCGGACCGGCCAACACCTCAAGTAGGAGAGCCGCATCGTGCACGCTACGCGTCATCGGCCCGGTATGATCAAGCGTGATTTCAATCGGCATGATGCCGGTATACGGAACCAGGCCATAGGTTGGTTTATGCCCATAGATGCCGCACCACGAGGACGGCATGCGAATCGAGCCACCCTGGTCGCCGCCAATCGCCATATCGACCACGCCAGCCGCGACCAACGCCCCGCTACCGCACGAAGATCCCCCCGTTGTGCGGCTGTGATTGTGCGGGTTGAGCACCGGACCGGTGGCATTGGTATGGCTGCCGCCGGAGAAGCACAGATTCTCACACACCGCCTTACCCACAATATGTCCGCCGGCATCAAGAATGCGTGTCACAATGGTGGCATCGATTTCCGGGGTGTAGCCTTCGAGGATGTTGCTACCGTTCATCATGGGGACGCCGGCGACACAGACGTTGTCCTTGATGGCCAGAGTTTTCCCCGCCAGCGGCCCTGAGGCTGCGCCCTTTATGTCCGTCCGCCAGTACCAGGCCCCGAGCGGATTGTCTTCCGGTTGGGGCCGATAGCCCGGCGTCCGCGGATAGGAGACCGGCAGGCTCGGCTCGGTAAGCTCATCCAGTCGGGCGTAGGATTCCAGAACTCCACCCATGAGCCCCTGAAACGATTTCAGGTCTTCATCGGTCAGTTCCAAGCCATAGCCGGTTGCAATATCTGCGAGGTCATCAATGGTCGGGTGTTTGACTGCCATAATACGAGTCTCCTTATCTCTGATCGATTTCGATATCTCTCTCCATAGCATAGGGCCTACGACCTGGAGAAGATGGAGCGGTGTTCTCGTTCCAGTACAGCGTGCTATGTAAGAACACACGAAGTAGGGGAGAACCGCCTGAGAACGGTTCCGATCCAAAGCGTATGGCAGCCTTTATTCTTGATATTGGAGACCATGTGGCTCTTCGTGAAGGGTCCATCCTAGATTTAGGTGGAGGGTTTCGGGTTGAGGGGCCGGACGCGGGTGAGGTGATTGAAATCTCGGTCGGGATGGACGTGGTGGCCATTCAATGGGAGCAGGCACAGTTCCGTGGCTGGTATGACGTTGAAACCCTGTCGCGCTTGGTCCGCGTTGATACGCCTACAGGGGTGTTATTACGCCTGTCCGAAGCTGAGATGCTGCACTTTGCCTCAATTCAGGACTTGCTCACGCGGTTGGGGTTTGAGGAAGATCAGGAACATGCCTGTCTGCGGCAGACCAAGCACGGCCATGTGATTGAATTCGACCGCATTACAGGCCAATCAGTTTCCAGCTTTGTCGCCCAAGGAATCCGGGACGGCTGGTTGCGTTCTTATCTGCGAGAGGGGAAAAGTGGAGCCGATGGGATTTGAACCCACGACCTCTAGAGTGCGATTCTAGCGCTCTCCCAACTGAGCTACGGCCCCAAATAATAGCGGCTGGCGTGCACGGCTGCGAACCTCCCAACGCTAGCAGTCCCACCGGTTTTTGCAAGCAGGCTCATCATCGTTCAGAAGTCAGACGAGGCCGACTTCCAGGTAGGTGAGTATGCCACGTAGACCGGTGGCATCGAAACGGGCGTTGATGCGTGAGCGGAAAATAAAGTAATAAAACCCGTCTTCGGATTTGGCCTCCGGCGGCGGGTTTTCGTCCCACGCCCCCTGCTGGCAGGCGTCCAACAGGCTCTCGTCAACGGCGTAACTCCCTGAGCGCGTATGCAGGGTCACGCCGCGCAGCACCCCCTTGTCGTCCAGCTTGGCCTGGAGTTGCACGTAGTTGCGGGCGGCCACGACATCGTCAACCTGGAGATTGCGTCGCTGCCGAATCAGGAGATGCTGAAACACGCGCTGGGCAACCCGGCGGACAAACGGCGCAAAGCGACTCGCTTTGGTATTGAGAAAGGTGAGATTGCCTTTACGGACGTCGGGCAGATAGTCGAGGGTCCCGCGCGGTCCCGGCATGGTGAGGAAATTTTCGCGGGCTGGTGGTGGAGCCATGGCCAGGAGTTCGTTGCCCGAGGGTGGGGTGCGCTGGGCTTCTTCTTCATCTTCCGCCTCGCCGTCTGTTGACAGCCAGCCTTTTGCCAATACGTCATCCGGTCGAGCAAAGAGTTGGGGCTTGGCTTTGCGCGCTTTGGGGTCACCTTGCAGTGGTGAACGCTTGTGTTTGGTATCCTTCAGCGCTTGTTCCAGAGGATTGTCAACTGGCGGTTTCCGACTGCGCCCTGGTGTGTTGAGGGCCAGTTGGGTCGGCTCTTGCTGCGGTATTTTGTCGGCCTTGTCCGGCGTCGGCTGCTTTTTTTCTTCGGGCGGTTTGGTCAGCGGCGTCCCGACTGCGACGGTCTGCTCTTCGACCGCGGTATTTCGGTCGCTGAGAAAACGGGTCTTGTCCGGAACTTGGTCATTGACCTCATCCGGTACGCTGACGATCTGTTGCTCTGGGACTGCCGGAGGTGGCTGCTGTTCTTCTTTGGGCTGTTCTTCGGCCGGCTCCGGTTCTTGGATTTGGGGAGGAACCTGCGCGACTTGGGGCGGGATGAACGCCTCCGGCGGTAACAGCTCAACCGCAGTCAATTGTTCCTGTGGCGGTGCTTCGGCGCGTTTGAAGTGAGGCCACAACAGGAGCAGGATCAGATGGAGAAGGAGGGAGAACAGGAGGAAAAGCACGAGCGGGTCACGCTGTGCGGGAGGGGAAGGTGTTAAGACCGCAGCCGACATTTGAGGCATTCTAGCTGTCTCGGACACGGGCCGCAAGGAAACGCGTATGCCTTGCCCGGCAGCGCAGGCCGGCTTATAGTGGGCTCACCATGTTTGGTCTCGGTGTTGGCGAACTCGTTATTATTCTCGTTATCGTCCTCATCATATTTGGGGCAGGGAAATTGCCGGAGATCGGGGAGGGACTCGGCAAGGGCATACGCAGCTTTCGAAAAGCCGTGAAAAATCCCGATGAGATAGATGTCACGCCCGAACAGGGATCAGGCAAAGGAACTGACGAACAGTCTTAAGAAGATCGCCCGAATTGAGCCGCGATAACACGGCTGCTAAATTCAACGACCCGGTCGGGCGGATCGGTAAAAGCAATCAGAAAATCAACACCTTCTCCTGCTGCGACCCAGAACTGCTTGGGCGGCATGAGACTCTGCAAGATATGCACCTGCCGACGGGAGAGACTTTCGAGCACTTCTGGTGCGGTCTCGGTTCCGCAGAAAATGAGCCGCTGGCCTAACACCTGACCACTATCGCCGAGCAGCGTGCCCTCGATTTGAATGCGCTGTGCAGGTGCCGTGGCTTGGTTCACTGCCCTGCCTGCAATAGCAAAGACCTGGTGTCCGTCTTTTGTGAGCCAAGAGCCTCCCCGCATTTTTGTGAGGGCAATATGTCGCGCGGACGGGCGTTCGGCGTCGAGTAAGGAGCCGAGTACCGGGAGATGGGAGAACACTGCTGCGGTCTGCTCTATGTAGGAGGAGGCGATAAAGGTCAAGCCGGCATAGCCGGCGACGATTAGGCCAAGGAGCAGGATGGGTAACCGGGATGAAAAAACTGTCTCGTACGAGGTCGGAGTTGGGTGGGCAGGCTGCTTAACCCGGTCTCCGTCAGAGTGGTCCTTGTGAGAGAAAGAGTCTGTGGCTGACGGACGGGTATCAAGCGCTCGCGACGTGGCCGGGGTGAACTGAGTGGGCGCGACGTGGCCCGTCCTCGGCTTTGCAGACCTTACTGAGCTGGTTGAATCTGCGGCTTCCGATTCTCTATCCGGGGGCAAATCAGGGGATAGGCTATCCGACCAGTCTTGATCTGTGGGCAAATCAGAAGCAGATAGCTGTGTCGAAAGAGTGTCGGAAGAGGAGAAATCGCCAGAAGATGTAAAGGCAGGATCGTCGGCTGGGGCCTCGGACGGTGCGACTTCTGGATCAACGTCTTGTTCTGGAAGGTGGTCTATTTGGACAAGCGGCGGGGCAAACTGGAAAACATGTCCGCAGTCTGGCCGCGAACATTCAAAAAACGTTGTTTCATCAACCACCCCTGCCACGTCGGTCCGATAGCGAGTATGGCAGGAAGGGCATTCCACAATCACACGCCACCTCCTACAATCCACTGCGATTGTATGCCCAGGTGGAGAAAAATCAACTGCGTTGACGGCCAGTTGGAGAAGAAACTATAATAAGAATGAGACGAGGGAGCGGGTAAAGAGGAGCGGTCTTTGATCATTCTTGCCACACTACGCATGGCATTTATTGTCCTGCATACCGTGTTCTGGGGCGGCCCAATCTATCTCCTCTCTTTTTTTGATCCATATGCCGAGCGCGCGGCCCGTCTCATCCGGTTCTGGGCAAAAGGAAATCTGTGGGCGTGCGGCGTGTCCGTCCGTGTACAGGGTCTGAGTCAACTGAATCCTCACTCGGCCTATATTTTTATGTCTAATCATCAGAGCCAGTTTGACATCCTGGCTCTGATGGTCGCACTCGAAGATTTCCCCTTGCGTTGGGTGGCAAAGCACGAGCTGCGGAAAGTGCCCATTTTGGGCGCGTGTATGTATCGGACCCATCAAATATTAGTCGACCGGGGCAGCCGGACCCAGGCGGTTGCTACATTGCGTAAAGTCAAGGAGCTGCTTGGTGCTCATATCTCCGTCCTGTTTTTCCCAGAAGGGACGCGTGGGGAGAACGGTCGTCTCTTGCCGTTTAAGCCTGGCGGTTTTATGGCTGCGGTAGAGGCGGGAGTACCGGTCGTCCCCATCACGATTAACGGCAGCCGATTGATTCTCCCTCCTGGAGACTGGAAAGTCCGTTCTGGAGAAATTGAGATTATCTTTGGGACACCCATTCCGATTCGTCGAGACGGCCCGCGAAAGGCGGCCCGTAGCGCCCTGCTGGCGCAGGTTGAGGCGGCAATCGCCGCTCAGTTGAAAACCGCCGAGTCCTCACCGACGTATGCCGAGCAGACGTCATCCCTACCACAAGTCGTACAACCGGAACGTCTGGGTGAACAAGACGGCCGTGAGACCGAATATAGGGCCACACCATGAGTGAGGGTCGCCTGCGTATTGTGCCACTGGGCGGCCTGGGCGAGATTGGGCTTAATCTGATGTTGATTGAGTACTGTCCGGCCAGCTCTGCGGAAACCGTCGCGATCGCCATAGACTGTGGGCTGATGTTTCCAGAACAGGAGATGTTGGGGATAGATATCGTCATCCCCGACCTGAGCTATCTGCGCGAGCAGCACCATCTACAGGCTGTGGTATTGACACACGGACACGAGGATCATATCGGCGCTCTGCCGCATCTGCTCAAAGAATTTCAGGTGCCGGTCTATGGAACGCCGTTCACCCTTGGCTTAGTGCGTGACAAACTTCATGAACATCACCTTGACGATGAGGTTCAACTGAACGAATTCCAGCCTCGGGAAGCCTGGGAGATTGGCCCTTTTTGTCTTGAAGGGATTCATGTCACGCACAGTATTGTCGATGCCTCGGCTCTGGCTATTACCACACCACTCGGGACCATCATTCATACCGGAGACTTTCGGTTCGATCAGACGCCGATAGATGGGCGCCAATCCGACCTGAATCGTTTTGCCGAATGGGGAGAGCAAGGGGTGCTACTCTTGATGTCCGACTCGACCAATGTTGAGCGCGCCGGCTCCACCCCGTCCGAACGAACGATCACCCGACCGCTTGAGGATATTATTGCCCACGCGCAGGGCAAGGTTCTGGTGGCAACCTTTGCCTCGCATATTCACCGCATACGCCAAGTTGTTGATCTGTCGGTCAAACAGGGTCGCCAAGTCGGCGTTGTGGGCAGACGGCTGGTGAGCAATATTGGCATTGCTGAGGAGACCGGGCACCTCCCGCTGCCCCAGGAGGCGCTGATCGATGTTGCGAGGGTCTCGGACCGCGCTCCGCACACCGTGACCTTGCTCACCACCGGATCACAAGGTGAGCCCCTGTCGGCCCTATCCCAGATTGCGGTCGGAGATCACAAGCGAATACAGCTAGGGGCTAAGGATACCGTTATCCTCTCGTCACGGGTTATTCCAGGCAACGAGCGGACCATTGCGCGGCTGATTGATCATCTCTCCCGACGGGGAGCCGAGGTGTATTATGAGGCCATTGCCTGTGTGCATGTGTCTGGTCATGCGGCCCAGGACGAATTGCGCTTGATGCTCAACCTGGTGCGCCCTCAATATTTTGTTCCCATACACGGAGAATATCGTTTCCTGGCGCGTCATTGTGAGCTGGCCCGAGAGGTGGGTGTTGATCCCAATAATGTCTTTCTGCTCGAAGATGGACAGGTATTGGAGATACATGCCGAGGAAGCTCGTCTGACCGGGTCGGTTCCCGCCGGCCGGGTGTTTGTTGATGGGTTGGCCGGGATCGAAGAAGAAGTCCTGCGTGACCGACGACACGTGGCTGAGGACGGCCTGGTGGTCGCCATCGTCGGCCTGGAACAACAGACCGGAGCACTCTTGAGCGGACCCGATCTACTCTCGCGTGGCTTTCTGCCGTCAACGAACGGAGACGGCTATGCAGCCGCCAAAGAGGTGGTCCGCGCCATGCTTGATGAGCTACCGGCCGAGTCTCGGACTGATAGTGGTGTCGTGAAGGAGCAGGTTCGGCTGGCCTTACGGCGTTATTTTCGCAAGACACTTGGGCGACGGCCTGTTGTCTTGCCGTTTGTCATGGAGATGTAGATGTGGGGAGGGTGGAATGGCAGTCAGGAAAAACTTACGCCGGCAAGACAAAGATGCCGAACAGGAACGCTCCGTTTCTCAGGAACGCTCCACCCTGGGCGAGGGGATTGGTGTTCTGTGCGTGACGCTCATCATCTTTTTGGGACTCGCCTTTTTTTCGTATCAACCTGACGCTGCGGACAGTAATCAGGTCGGTCGGGTCGGATATTTGATTGCCCACGTTCTGTGCCGAGCACTCGGCCTGACGGCGTATCTATTTCCAGTCATCTTGCTGTACGCTATGGCACTCCGCTTTCACTGGCTGCGGTGCGCCGCCCCATTCGTCCAGAGCATCTCGTTTGTTGTCTTTACCCTGGCGGCTTCAGCCTTTCTGGCTCTCTGGTTCGATGGATGGCCGGTCTTCCAAGCCGGAGGCTGGGTCGGGAGCTTCTTGGCTCTCCATCTGCGCCAAGCCGGGAATCTTGTCGGTGCCTACTTGCTCTTGTTTCCCGTCTTGCTGGTCTCGTTTATGGGTGCAACGCAGCTCTCACTGGTGAAACTGGGGAGTGGGCTGGTTGCAGTCGGTTGCGTAATAGGGCGATTCGGTTGGTCCCGACTGCGAGCTCTCTCCGGCCAGGTTTTGGGTCAGATATCAGGTTGGCTCGAACGGCTCGTAACGCGTTGGACGGCCCGGCGGACAGAGCGACAAGCCCCTCCATCCGAACCGCTTTTCTGTGAAGAGGAGGCCGCCGAAGTCTATACGCTCAAAAAAGAGCCGCCGCCCAATCCGCAACCAAAGAAGAAAATGCGCCAACCGGCACCTGAATCCGAGCAGCCAGCCGCTCTTGATGAATCGGAGGAGAGTAAGCCGCCTATTATTATTAGTCGGCCACCCGCAGCGACGGATGCGGACAAGCCTGCCCCTCCAGCGCATCCTCCAAGCCCGACCGGTGGCGCGGACAATAGACCGTATGCCTTACCCACCCTGGCCCTGCTTGATCCGCCCGTCCGTTTAGCGGTCAAGGTCGATGAAGAAGCACTGCACGCCAGCTCTCAGATATTGGAAAACAAGCTGAGTGATTTTGGTGTTTCCGGCAGCGTGGTCGCCGTGCGGCCCGGCCCGGTCATTACGACCTATGAGTTTGAACCGGCGCCGGGTGTCAAGGTCAATCGCGTCGTGTCATTAGCAGATGATCTGCAAATGGCCTTACGTACTGTGTCTGTCCGCATCCTGGCCCCTATTCCGGGCAAAGCCGTCGTAGGGATTGAGGTCTCTAATTCCAAGCGCGAGAAGGTGTGTCTGCGTGAGATTCTGGACAGCGGTGCCTGTCACCAGACCGAGTCGCCCCTGGCCCTGGCCTTAGGTAAGGATACGGTTGGCAATCCCGTAGTGACAGACCTGGCGCGGATGCCCCACCTGCTGGTGGCGGGGGCAACCGGGACCGGTAAGTCGGTATCACTCAATGTGATGATTATGAGTATTCTGGCCCGGGCGACGCCGCGTGACGTGCGCTTTATTATGATTGATCCGAAAATGCTGGAACTCTCCTTATATGAGGGTCTGCCGCACCAGCTGTCGCATGTCATTACCAACCCCAAGGAGGCCGGTGTTGCCCTTCAGGAAGTCGTGCGGCGAATGGAATACCGCTATAAGCTGCTCAAGGATAAAGGTGTGCGGAATATCGGGGCCTATAACCGCGTCCTCGAAACCGGGGAAACGGACACCAGCGGCATTATCAAGCTGACAGAGGTCGTTCACGACGATGAGGACGAGCTGACTGCCGCGCAACTGCAGTCCAAGGCCCGACTTGAACTCAACCATCAACGCTTACCCTATTTGATTGTCCTGGTAGATGAACTCGCCGATCTGATGCTGACGGTCGGTCGGGAAATCGAGGAGCCGATTACTCGGTTGGCCCAGATGGGGCGAGCGGCCGGGATTCATCTGATTCTGGCAACCCAGCGACCGTCGGTTGATGTGATTACGGGGTTGATTAAAGCCAACTTTCCCGCCCGTGTTTCCTTTCAGGTCTCCTCTCGTATCGACTCCCGGACGATCCTGGACGCCGTTGGTGCCGAGCGTCTGCTGGGCGATGGCGATATGCTGTTCCTTCCGCCGGGCAGCGCCAAACCCCAACGTATCCATGGTGCCTTTGTCTCAGAACCCGAGATCAGAAAGTTCGCCGTGGCGATTAAGAAGCAAGGCAAGCCGGTTTTCGACGAGGAGTTGGTCGTTGCGCTCGAATCGGCGCGAACGCAGAAGGGGGCCGGTCCGCACGAAGAAGAGGATTACGATGAAATGTATGAGCAGGCGCGTGACCTGGTGATGGAAAGTCGCCAGGCCTCTATCTCCTGGCTGCAACGTCGCTTGCGCGTTGGCTATAACCGGGCTGCGCGCATGATCGAACGGATGGAGCGCGAAGGTCTCATCGCGCCTGCCGGTGAAGCCGGGAAACCGCGTGAGGTCCTGGTGCAGGTCCAGGCTGAGGCTGAGTAGGTCGGCCGTGTTTTATTCTTACACTGTGCGAAGATGGCCTCTGCGTTTTTTTAGGATCAGCCTGCTATTCCTCCTGCTCGTCTTGCCTGAAGGTCCTCTCTTTGCCGCTCCTCCAGCTGAGGATTTCCAGGGTCGATCTGCCGGCACGAAAGTGCCGAACGAGACACCTGCGCGGGAAACGATTGTGGCCCGTCTCCAAGCACGTTACGACGAAACCGATGGTTTCCGAGCCGACTTTATCCAGGAGGTCACCTCGGCCACACTGGGACAGACGCTCAGGTCTCGTGGGCAGGTGTTCTTTAAGAAACCGGGCCGGATGCGTTGGGAATTTATGGAACCGCAGCAGCTTCTGATCGCCGATGGAAGCGCACTCTGGCTGTATCAACCCTCAGAGCGACAAGTGGTGAAGACGCCTTTTCAACATGCTTTCAGCTCGCAGACGCCGGTATCGTTTCTTACCGGAGTCGGCCGCCTGGAGGAAGATTTCTCCGTCCTGCCTCAAGGGGAGACCAGCCGCGTGTATCAACTCCGTCTCACGCCCAGGCGGGCGGCTGAGGCCATCGGTCTGTTGGACATTGAAGTGAGTAAAGAGACGTTCGACATCCTCCAAGCTCTGATTACTGACCCGCTGGGCAATACCACGCGGGTATCCTTTACGAATATCGAACGGGAAACGGCGCTGGGGGACGATCTCTTCAAGTTCGAGTTGCCGCCTGGGATTGATCTGGTTGAACCCCTGCCTGATTTGTAAACATGGCGTGCCGGCCCAGCAGCCTGCCCAGTACCTTGTTTGCGGGTCGAGATAATGCCAAGTAAAGAGAACGATGAAAACAGATGCATGCGGAGGAGAGCTATGGAATCGCTCCGAGGAAAAGTCGCCATTGTGGGGGTAGCCGATACTGAGGTTGGTGTCGTCCCGCATCTGAGTGCCACTCAACTCTACGTCAAGGCAGCCAAGTCTGCGCTGGAAGACGCGGGCATCACAAAGGATGAGGTCGATGGGTTGATCACCTGCAATTCGTTTGTTGAGCCGTATATGTATCACGCGGAAATGATCGCCGAGTATATGCAGATCTTCCCGCGCTACTGTCTCAACGTTGCCACGGGAGGTGGAACGACCCTGGCGATTTTGCATCACGCCGCCGCGGCTATTGCCAGTGGCATATGCCACACAGTACTCGTTACTATGGCGGACAATATGCTGTCTGGCCTCTCCCGGGACCGGGCGATTGAAGCCATGTCAACGGCCGGGCACGCCCAGTTTGAACGACCCTACGGGCCTCCCATCCCGGCGTTTTATGCGCTGATTGCCCAGGCGCATATGCACGCCTATGGAACCACCAGCGAGCAATTGGCCGCGGTGGCGGTAGCCTGTCGGAGACACGCCTCGATGAATCCGGCCGCGCAGATGCGCGACCCGATTACGGTTGACGATGTTATCAACTCAAAGATGATTGCCTCGCCCTTACACCTTCTGGACTGCTCGCTGGTGTCCGACGGTGGAGCGGCTCTGCTTCTTACCTCAGCCGAACGGGCCAAGGATTTCCCTCATCCTCCCGTCTATATGCTGGGGGTCGGGGAGGGGCATTCGCACGAACACATCAGTCAAGCCCGCAACCTCACTACCTCGGCGGCAAAAGAGGCTGGTGAACGTGCCTATGCCATGGCCGGGCTGGGGCCCAAAGATATTGATGTGGCTGAGCTGTACGACTGCTTTACCCCGGTCGTGGTCATTGAGCTGGAAGATTTGGGCTTTTGTCCCAAGGGGGAAGGGGGGCGTTTTGTTGAGGGCGGCCGGATTGAGTTAGGGGGTGAGCTCCCGGTGAATACGCATGGCGGGCTGATGTCGCACTGTCACCCTGGGCATCCCGGCTCGATGTTTTCGGTAACGGAAGCGGTCTTCCAACTGCGCGGCACATGCGGACCGCGTCAGGTCAAAGATGCCAACATTGCCTTTGTCCACGCGCAGGGGGGGATCATGTCCACTCACTGCTCCATGATTCTTGGAAAGGAGGCCGTGTAATGACAACGCCACTAGAAAAAGCCCTACCCGCTCCGACTGGCGAAACGCAACCGTTCTGGGAGGGCTGTCGGAATCATGAATTGCACATCCAGCAGTGTAGCGTCTGTGGCCACTACCAGTTCTACCCGCGTCTCTATTGCACGGCCTGCATGAGCGAGCAAGTCGAGTGGGTGCGGGCGTCCGGCCGTGGAACGATCCTATCGTTTACCGTTGTCTATCGTCCGGTGACCAAAGCGTTCGCCGAGGATGTGCCCTACGTCGTGGCGCTTGTCGCCCTGGAGGAAGGTCCGCAGCTAATGAGTAATATTATCGAGTGTGACCCTGAGCAGGTGGCGATTGGGATGCCGGTTGAAAGTGTTTTTGAAGACTGGTCCGAGGACATAGCGGTGCTGAAGTTCCGACCGGTCCTGGCATAAGTGTAGAGGTCGCGCATGCACTACGACATCGTGATTCGGAACGGAACGATTATCGATGGTACTGGGCAACCCGGCATGCAGGCAGACATAGGGGTCCAGGGCGATCGGATCGCCGCTGTTGGCAGCCTGAGTGGTGATGCGGGCCAGGCGATTGACGCAACGGACCATGTGGTTGCCCCTGGTTTTATCGATGTCCACTCCCACGATGACTTTGCTCTGCTTGATCGTCCGCTATGCGATTTCAAGATTCTGCAGGGTGTCACGACTGAGGTCATAGGCAACTGCGGCTTTGGGGCGGCCCCGGCAAATGATGCCTATCGCAACTTCTTACTGAGCTTTGGGCCGCTCTTGTTCGGTCCGATGGGCGACTTTTCGTGGGAGACAACGGCTGAGTTTTATCACGCGCTCGAATCCCGACCAGCCGCCGTAAATGTGGCCTGTCTCATCCCTCACGCCGCCGTTCGGTACGGAGTGCTATCTGGTGAAGAGCGGGAGCCTGCCGCTCAGGATATCGAGCGCATGCAGGCCCTTGTCCAAGAAGGGATGGAAGCCGGGGCGGCTGGCATGTCAACCGGACTATTCTACGCGCCCGGCCGTTATGCTCAGACAGAAGAAGTGATTGCCTTGGCAAAAGTCGTGGCCGAATACAATGGTGTCTATGCGACGCATATGCGCGATGAAGCTGATCACCTGCTCGACTCCATTCAGGAAACGATCCGCATTGGTGAAGAGTCAGGCGCGGGGGTCCAAATCTCCCATCACAAAGCTATGGGCCGAAAGAATTGGGGCAAAGTGCGGGACTCTCTGGCCCTGGTTGAACAGGCGCGGGCGCGCGGTCTCGATATTTCCTCTGACGCCTATCCGTATACCGCAGGCAGTACTACGCTGGCGGCGCTTGTCCAGGGTGGTGTGATTGAACGCGCTGCTCCGAGCGATGTCTTGATTGCCTCAACGCCCGTCAAGCATGAGTATGAAGGCAAGACCTTAGAAGACATTTACCAACTGACTGGGAAGTCCCTCCAGCAAACTGTGGCCGAGCTTATTGCCGGAGAAGGAGAAAGTACGGTCGCTGTTATTTTTGGGATGGATGAGGCAGATGTCCGTCGCGTACTAGCGCATCCCACAACCATGATCGGCTCCGATGGTATTCCGTCTGTTGCGGGTAAGCCGCACCCTCGTCTGTACGGCACGTTTGCCCGTGTCCTGGGGAAATACGTCCGGGACGCACGGCTGCTGACCCTAGAAGAGGCGGTTCATCGGATGACTGGCTTACCCGCACAAAAATTCCGTCTTCGAGACCGTGGCCTCATTTGTGACGGTTCCTATGCTGACCTTGTCATCTTTGATCCCCAGACGGTTGCCGATGTTGGGACCTATCAAGAGCCGCGCCGTCATCCTTCCGGCATTCACTCGGTTATTGTGAACGGGACAGTCACCATAGAGCAGGGACGCCACCGCGGGACCTGCAACGGACGCCTCCTCCGGCAGCATGATGCCGGCGTTTGAAAACGAAAGTGTAGAACCAGGGTGTCTTTAGATCATGTCCTCTGACACTGGCCGAAACCCTTCCAGTTCGGACAGGCGGCCCTGTCGCAAGATGTGCACAACCCACTGATGCCCTTCTTGTGCCTCTTGGTGTTCCCGCCATTGCAGTCCGTATACGGCCTGTGCTTCCTCGGCCACTTCCTGGTCCGCTGCGTGTATGGCATACACGGCCGTTCCAAACTGCATACCGCCCTGCCTCTTCGCCTGGCGAACGAGATAGGGCGGGTAGCGCTGCGTTGACACCACATAATGATGATCGTCGTGGGTGACCTGCTCTTCCCACCCGGACGGTCGCCACATTGGACTAAAACCGTAATACCAGCCCAACAGGCCGCTGACGAAAAGAAGGACGAGACTGCCGAGAACCATGACGGCTCCAAACGGAGAATTATACATCCAGGCGAGGCCGCCAAAGAACAAGCCTGCGAGTCCGGTGACAACCCCGGTATGAGCAAGAATGGTAATGAGTCGCACTCGGAATGTCCTTTCCCCAAGGGGAGTAAGTCTCCGCGAGGCTCGGATGTATCGTGTTTTTTCGTCCCCGGCCACTCCCCTCATGGAGTCCGGCTAGCGTGGGAGAAGCCGAAAACCCAGTTATTGCAGGACTTTACTGTATCGGAACAGATGTCCCAACAGGGCGCTCGTGCGTTTACTCTCCCCTAGAAGTATGTTACCCATGACCGCAAGTCTTACGCCGGGAGGAGACGGTCATGTCCGGCCATTCCAAATGGAGCACCATTAAGCATAAGAAGGCAGTCAAGGATGCCCGTCGGGGCAAGATGTTCACAAAATTGATTAAAGACCTCTCGATTGCGGCCCGGATGGGCGGGAGCGATCCGTCCGCAAATCCACGCCTACGCACGGCCATAGCCGCGGCAAAGGCGGCCAGTATGCCAGGCGATACTATAGACCGGGCGGTGAAAAAAGGCGCTGGAGAGCTTGAGGGCGTCAGCTATGAAGAGGTGACCTACGAGGGGCATGCGCCAGGCGGAGCGGCCATTATGCTGCAGACGCTGACGGACAATAAAAATCGGACAGTTTCCGAAGTGCGTCATCTGTTCACCAAAAGTGGTGGGAGCTTAGGCCAGCCTAACTCCGTTGCGTGGATGTTCACCCACAAGGGCATTATTACCATAGAAAAAGACCAGGCTGAGGAAGATCAACTCATGGAGATTGCCCTTGACGCCGGGGCGGAAGATGTCACAACGGGCGATGATATGTTTGAGATTGTGACAGCTCCCGATGCCCTCGAAGACGTGCGGCAGGCGCTCGAAAATGCCAATATTGGGACGATGTCCGTTGAGGCGACGATGGTGCCCCAAAACACGGTCAGCCTCTCCGGCAAGGAAGCCGAACAAACCCTACGTCTGCTCGATGCCCTCCAGGAGCTTGACGATGTCCAAACCGTTTCCGCGAATGTAGAAATTGCTGAAGAGGAGATGGAACGACTCAGTGCGGCCTAAGGGAGGGAAAGACCATCAACGCTCGCAACGCTCAGACTCCACTGCGCGTGTTGGGGATAGACCCTGGCACGCTACGGACCGGATGGGGTGTCATTGAGAAGACGCGCCGGACGTTGACCTTTTGTGCCGGAGATGTCGTCTCTGTCAAAGGCTTCCGCTCCCTGCCTGAACGCCTGCGTCTCATCTACGAAGAGCTTGTGACGGTGATTGACCGCTGGGCTCCTCATGCCTTGAGTCTTGAAAAAGCCTTTGTGGCACATAACGTCCAGAGCGCTCTACGCCTCGGCGAGGCGCGGGGCGTCGTGCTCCTAGCCGCGGCCCAAGCCGGTCTACGGATTGCCGAGTATAATCCAACGGAAATTAAGACGGCGGTGACCGGATATGGCCGGGCAGGGAAAATGCAGGTCCAAAAAGCGGTCTTTTCCCAACTGCACCATCCAGACGGAAAGGCGGGGGTCTTTCCGTCAAGCCAGGATGCGACGGATGCGCTGGCGGCAGCCATTTGTCACTGTAGCGCTGCCCGCCTGCCCGATCTGCTCCACCAAGTTGGCGCTCAGCCGCGGCGTGCTGGGGGCAGGAAGGCCCGCTCTCTACGCGATGTCTTTACGGAACAGACGGTAGCCCAGATGCTCGCCGCAGACCAGAAAAAGCACGATTAACACGCTCGCACGGCAACTTCTATGATTGCGCGCCTCCACGGAGTGCTTCACGAAAAGACCCCTGAGCAGCTCATTGTCGACGTTGGTGGAGTCGGCTATCAGGTATTGGTGTCGTTGCAAACCTTCTATCATCTGCCGGGAGTCGGGGAGCCGGTCAGCTTGCTCATCCATACCCATGCACGAGAAGATGCCCTCCAGCTATTCGGCTTTCTGGAAGAAAAGGAGAAGTCGTATTTTCTGCTGCTTCGCGGCGTGAGCGGCATCGGCCCGCGCCTGGCCTTAAATATTCTGTCGGGTATTCCGGTTGATGAGCTGGAGAATGCGCTGCATACGCGTGATGTAACACGCTTGGTTGCGACTCCAGGCGTTGGAAAAAAGACGGCGGAACGTTTGGTTGTCGAACTCCAGGAGAAAGTTGGCGCAAGTGAAGTACAGAATGGAACTCCGACGGCAACGCCCAGTCCACTCTCGACCGAAGCGACCTCTGCTCTGGTGAATCTGGGCTATCGACAGGCGCAAGCCGAGAAGATGGTGCGCGCGGTTGTTCGGGATGGACACACGACTATTGCCGATGTGATCCGAGAATCGTTATGGAGGCTCAGTACATGAGCCGTGCCGCGAAAGACATGCCAAAAGAAATATACGAAAATTCGGATAGTCTAGGGCGCGACGTGCTGAATCCCCATCTGTCGACGCTGGACGCTCCGTCGGACGGTGGGGCTGACTGGCCTGACGAGCCACGTTTCGGGGGGTCGCTCCGCCCGCGCAGTCTTGAAGAGTATATCGGACAGGAAGGCACGAAGCAGAATCTTGCGATCGCCATTGAGGCGGCCAAGCAACGGGCTGACGTTCTTGACCACCTGCTCTTCTGTGGTCCACCCGGATTAGGAAAAACGTCCCTGGCGCATATTATCGCACGTGAAATGGATGTCACGATTCGGGCCACTACCGGCCCGGTAATTGAGCGGCCCGGCGACTTGGCCGCTATTCTGACCAACCTGGAAGAAGGCGACGTGCTCTTCATTGACGAGATCCATCGACTCAATCACGTGGTTGAGGAGTTTTTGTATCCGGCAATGGAGGACTTTGAACTGGACCTCGTTGTCGGCCAAGGACCGTCGGCACGAACGGTCAAGCTGCCCCTGAAGCACTTCACCCTAGTTGGTGCCACCACCCGTGCTGGACTGTTGACCTCACCGCTCCGAGACCGTTTTGGGTCAACCTTTCGCCTGGATTTTTACCAGGTGTCCGAGTTGGAACAGATCATTCGTCGGTCGGCTTCAATTCTTGAGATTGAGACTGATACGGGCGGAACCGCAGAAATCGCGCGTCGCTCACGGGGAACCCCTCGGATTGCCAATCGCTTACTCCGACGGGTACGCGACTATGTCCAAGTGAAGAAAGAGCCGGTTGTGACGCAAGCAGTGGCCCATGCCGCCCTAACGCTGGTTGAAGTAGATGAGGCCGGATTCGACAAAATGGACCTGGCGATTCTGCGAACGATTATCGAGAAGTTTAACGGTGGACCAGTCGGTGTCGAGACCATAGCCGCGGCCATTGGCGAAGAGAAGAGCACCATCGAAGACGTATACGAGCCCTATCTCTTGCAGGAGGGGTTTTTGCAGCGCACACCACGGGGGCGGTTGGCCACCCTCAAGGCCTACCAGCATTTGCATATCGACCACCCTGGTAAAAAAGAGCAGGGCGATTTGTTCTAGCGAAAGCGATCCAAATGGATAATGGTGGAACTCTGATTATGATGGTATATCTTCACTGTCTTTGCTGCTGATATGAGCAGGGCGAGGGAGTATGGAAGCCCCAGTCCACGAAAATCGCTTGGAGGAGCACAAACGTCGCCAGTTCTGGGAGATCGTTGTCATCATCGCGGCAGCGCTGGGCGTCTTTTTGTTTGCCTTTCTTCAGAGCCGCTCGCCACAACTCAGCGACGGCGAAAGTCTGATCAGCAACATTATCTTCATTCTGTTGATCAATCTCAATATCATCCTGCTTGTTTTGCTGGTCTTCCTGGTTGGTCGGAACCTGCTGAAGCTGTTTTACGAGCGCCGTCGGAAGCTGCCCGGTGCACACCTCCGCTCTCGACTCGTCCTCGCTTTTTTAGGTATTTCTCTTTTCCCGGCAGTACTCTTGTTCTTTATCGGGGTCGGTTTTCTGACGAAATCGATCGAGAATTGGTTTGCCCTGCGTGTTGAGCGCTCGTTAAGCAGCTCGCTTGAGGTCGTTGACGGTGTCTATGCCCGTCTTGCTGATGAGACTCTGGCGCACGCGCGGGCAATCGCTCAGACGATTATCGCCCAAGAACTCCTTGAGCCGACGCACTACGAGCGGTTGCAATCCCGCATGAACAGCGAGCAGCACGAACGTGGCCTGACCCAACTCGTCGTGTACTCCGCGGCGCTCACCCTTGTGGCCAATGCGCCGGAGACGAGCGGAGCGCTGGCGGCTCCCCAACTCAGCGAGACTCTCTTGGAACGAGTCCGGTCTGCAACCGAAGAGGTCCAGCAAATCGTGACGCTGGAGCAGGTCGAGTTGGTGTACGGAGGTGTTCCCGTCATCGTTGGAGAACACCTGACCGGTGTTGTTGTAGCCGGCACCCAGGTTCCCGTGAACGTCGTCAGACAAGGGTTGCAGGTGGTTGAGGCGTTGGGTGAGTATCGCCAGCTCAGGATATTGAAGCAGCCAATCAAAAACAATTATGTGATTACGATGGTCCTGGTCACCCTGGTCGTCATCTTCTCGGCGATCTGGGTGGGTGTCTATCTGGCGAAAAAAATTACCGTTCCCCTCCAACAATTATCGGCCGCCACCCGGGAGGTCGCTCAGGGTCACTGGGCGCACCGGATTGAGGGAGAGGGTGAGGATGAGATCGGAACGCTCGTTTCCGCCTTCAATCGGATGACCGTCGACCTCCAGCAGAGTCACCAGGAACTGGAGGCCCGGCGTCGCTATATGGAGATCTTACTCGGGAATATCAATGCTGGCGTCGTCTCGTTTGATCGGGATGGCCGGCTCTCCACCCTGAACCGGGCGGTGGAGCAATTGCTGGATTTACACGCCGATAGCGTTATTGGACAGGACTATCGGGATATATTCTCCGCAAATGAGTTCCAGGAAGTGCAGCGCATCGTTCAGGAACTCCTTCTTGGGCAAAACGGCAACGGGAACGATGCCGGTCAAGAACAGAAAGGACAGCTCCGTCTGGATCGCGATGGACACATCCACTCCCTCTTAATAACGGGCACCTCTCTGCCTGACGACCGTGGTCATGCGCTCGGGGTGTTATGCTTTTTTGAGGATGTAACGCAGATCGTCCAGGTCGAACGTATGGAAGCCTGGCGCGAGGTTGCCCGTCGGATTGCGCATGAAATAAAAAATCCGCTGACCCCGATTCAGCTTGCGGCGCAGCGCCTCCAGCGCCGGTTTGGTCCCCAGATTACGGACGGGAACGAAGTGTTTGACGAGTGTGTGCAGAGCATTGCGCATGAAGTCGACGCGATTAAAAAACTTGTCAACGAATTCTCCACGTTTGCCCGTCTGTCGGCTGGAAAGCATAGTCTACATGACCTGAACGCGTTGGCGCAGGAGACAATTGTTCTGATCGCCGAAGCCTACCGCGACCTGGACATTGTCTTTATGCCGGACCACTCCCTACCGTTGTTCGAGCTTGACCGCGAGGGGATGCGCCGCGTCCTGCGTAATCTGCTAGACAATGCTGTTGTCGCCTGCCGAGAAGGGCCGGAGGAACCTCCGGGCCGTATCGAAGTCACGACTCGATATATGCGCTCGCTTGGCATTGCGCGTATCGAAGTCGCTGATAATGGCTGTGGGATCCCGCCAGACATAAAGGAGCGGTTGTTTGAGCCGTATTTTTCAACCAAAAAGGACGGGACCGGGCTCGGGCTGGCCATTGTTGCCACCGTGGTGGCGGACCATCAGGCCTTTATCCGTGTACGAGACAATACGCCACGAGGCAGCCGGTTCATTATTGAGATGCCTGTGCGCAGCAGTACTCGTCAGACAGAGATGCTGCGTGAGAAGCCTTCGTCGCCGTCCATTGAAGACGCAGCGTGAGGCAGGGGGGGACGTCTATGGAAGCGCCGATCTTAATTGTGGATGACGAAGAAAAAATCCGGACGATGTTACGGGGCGTTTTGCAAGATGAAGGGTTCCGTACGTTTGAGGCGGACTCGGGTGAAAACGTTCTTGACTTGGTCGCTACGTGGCAACCGTGTCTGGTTCTCCTCGACATCTGGATGCCGCACGTCGATGGGATCACTCTGCTCGAACAACTCCAGTCTCGGGAGCCTGAACTGCCGATTATTGTGATTTCCGGTCACGGAACGATCGAAACAGCCGTCCGCGCCACAAAACTCGGAGCCGCCGATTTCCTTGAAAAGCCCTTCTCGCTGGATACCTTACTCCGTTCGGTCCACCGTGCCCTGGGAACAGAGCCGAGTCACCCCACCACTGCCCAAATAGCCGCCGCTACGGCTGATACGGACTTTCCCGCCGCACACATGACGCAGAAAATCCCGGCCCGGACCATTCGCCAGAGTGTGGTCGTGCATGGTCGGGGGCTTCACTCGGGGGTGCGCACGGGGATTATTTTACACCCTTTACCGCCGGGCAGCGGCATTGTTTTCGGTCCCTTGTCCTCAGACGTCCTGATTCCAGCTACGGTCGAGTATGTTCAATCGACCGGCTACGCAACCAGCTTGTATCGGGAGGGGACGGGAGTGAAAACGGTTGAACATCTGCTCTCGGCGCTGCACGGCTATAACATCACCAATCTGCTCATTAAAATGCAGGGGGAGGTTCCTATTCTCGATGGATCGGCGCTGGAATTTTGTCAGTTGCTCGACAGTGCTGGAATCGTTGAACAAGACGAAGAGATAGAGGCGTTGAGCGTAGACCGGACCTATCAGGTCGGTGACCATAGTGCGGGTAAGTTCCTCCGCATTGAGCCCTCGGAGCAGCTTGAGATCGACTATTGTCTAGAGTATCCAGAGCCAGTTGGCAGACAGGAGTTTCACTACGTCCAGCGTGATGCGGACAGCTATCGTGGGACGATCGCGCCGGCACGGACCTTCGGCTTTCTCAAGGAGATTGAAGCACTTGAAGAGATGGGTCTTGCCAATGGCGGCCGGCTGAATAACTGCCTCGTAATTGGCGAGCAAGGGATTATCAATCCGCCACTCCGCTTTGAGGATGAACTTGTCCGCCACAAGATTCTTGACCTGCTTGGCGACCTCTACCTCTTAGGCCAACCTATCCGCGGCAAAGTGACTGCCTACCGGACGGGACATGGGGACAATGTTGCCTTGCTGCGAGCAATCCGAGAAGAGCAAGCTCCGCGCGTGCCGGAGACCGCGCCAAAGACCGCCTCTGCTCTCCAGTGATCTGTTAGGGTGTTACCCGTTCTAACATTCTGGGAAATGGAATTGATTCTCGGACGTGGTGCAGACCGCACAACCAAGTGACCATGCGCTCAATGCCCATGCCAAAACCTGCATGGGGAACGGAGCCGTAGCGTCTCAGGTCAAGATACCAAGAGAAGGCTTCTTCAGACAGGTCATGCGCCTCCAGCTTCCCTCGTAAGACGGCGAGGTCGTCTTCTCGCTGCCCGCCCCCGATGATCTCGCCATAGCCTTCTGGCGCTAAGACGTCCATGCAGAGGGCAACGGTGGCGTCCTGCGGGTCGGTCTTCATATAGAAGGCTTTGTTGTTTATCGGATAGCGATGGACGATAACCGGACGGTCGAATTGTTCGGATAAAACGGTTTCGTCATCCCCGCCAAAGTCGTCTCCCCATTGAATATCAACGCCCTTAGCTTGCAGGCGTTCTATAGCCTCGCTGTAGCTGATACGCGGAAACGGCTTTCTTACCTGAGTGAGTTTTGCGATATCACGCTCAAGCGTCTGGAGTTCCGCTTGTCGGTTGGTCAGGACGCGCTGGACAACAGCCTCCAGAAAATCTTCAGCCAAGTCCATGTCACCATATAGGTCGCAGTAGGCCACTTCGGGCTCAATCATCCAAAATTCAGTCAGATGGCGTCGCGTTTTGGATTTCTCAGCACGAAAGGTCGGGCCGCAGCAGTAGACTTTGCCGAACGCCATGGCGCCGGCTTCCATATAGAGCTGACCGCTCTGGGTGAGATAGACGGTGTCATCGAAATAGTCGACCGGGAAAAGGGTGGTTGTTCCTTCACAGGCGGCCGGGGTGAAGATCGGGGCATCGAGCAGGGTAAAACCATGCGTATCGAAGTAGTCTCGACACGCTTTTATGACTTCACTGCGAATACGCAAGAGCGCCTGCTGGCGTGAGGAGCGAAGCCACAGGTGGCGGTGGTCGAGCAGAAAGGCAACCCCATGCTCTTTGGGGGTAATCGGGTAGGCGTGGGCCTGCTGGGTGAGGTGTACGCCGCTCACGCCGAGTTCGAAGCCAATCGACGAGCGCCTATCAGCCCGGACTGTGCCCCGGACAATAACGGACGACTCCTGGGTGAGATCCTGTCCTAAGGCAAAGGCCTCGGCTGAGACGTCACCCTTGAATACCACACACTGGATCGTGCCGGTGCCGTCGCGCACTTGAAGAAAGTGCAGCTTTCCGCTGGAGCGCTTGTTGTACAACCAGCCGCGGAGCTCGACTTCTTGCCCTTCGTATTGGGCAATATCCTTGACATAAACCCACTCAGGCATAGGCATTTCCTTCCTGGATTGCCGAACGTTTTTTAGAAGAGCACTATAGCACAAAGGAAGAGGAAGACATGAGGCCGAGTCGGATGTCCAAGAGTTCTGGTTAGTGGTCGCTAGCGTTCCGGCTGAGTCTGCCTCTGACTTGGGAGGAATTCCTGTGCCAGAGAGGATAAGGACTGGGACGGCTTCTGAGCCGCCTGCGACGGTTGTGTCGTTGGAGACATTAAGCGGTGAAAGAGGCTGGATTCGCGCTGAAAGAACCCCTCAGTATGATAGGATTCTCGGAAGTGGAAGTAGGTATAGTCTAAATGATGGCAGACCTCATGTAACAGGGTTCTAAGAAAGGTTCGGAACGCAACGGTTTGTTTTCGTTTTGCCGTTCGCATCCAGACTTGGATCGAATCATTTTTACTGCCTCCGCTGTATTGCGTATAGAGCCCGTGGAGTTCCCCCTGTTGGTTTGAAGGACGGGTGCCGTGTACGCGGACCTGGACCGTGCGGACCCTGAGCTGCCGGCAGATGTGATTGACAATGGTTTGGGAGAGCGCTGCGACACGGGCTTGCTCTTCTGCCTCAAGCGCGGCGGGCAGGGCTTTGATCGCTGCTCGAAGTTGTGAGGTCGGATCAAATTCAATCGTTGTGACCGCAGTGCTCCGATCAAAGATTCGCTGCTGAAAAGGAGTCAGTTTTGCACGCCAGTTTCGCCGCATTACACCCTCCTGCACATCCTCACTTATTGTGGCCTGAAAGGAGCGGGACGGCAAGAGAGCGGCAAGGGCAGCAATCCTTTTCTTTTGTCTGGAAATTACATAGACTGCGGGCGGTAAGCTTCTGGCAAGAGGAGAAGACGATGAGGGGATGTCGCACGGCGACGCTTTGGCTCCCTCTCTTCCTTGGAATGGTGTTCTTCTACCCCAGTGCGGAGGTGTGGGCGGATGCATTTGTACGCTTTTTCGCAAACCAAAAAGTCGGGCAAGAGATCACGGTGACAGGTGGCTTCCGACGTTTCCCTGATCGAGACAAACGACGCTATTTTATCCGAGATAGGCAGACGGGTGAGGTTGAGTACGTGGAATACTATGGGATGACGATGCTTCCGACCTTGGTTGTCGGTAATGGTGTCGTTTCCATGAAGGCGAGTATCATGGACCGGATACTCCTGTTTTATGCGGACCGGGCTCTTGTGAAAGATATCCCTCTCAAGGGCGAGTCGTACTGGTTTACCGGGACGTTGATCGGCTATCAGTACGGGACGATGGGTATTACGCGGGGAATGGGTATTGGTGGCGATCCGTATATTTTACTCAGGAGCGTTTCAGCCACCCCCCCGGAGACGCCCACTCTGCCACCCCAAAGGAAAGAAGAAAAAGAAGACGCCAACTGAAAAGGCTCGGCGCGTCTGCTATTGGCGTTGACCTCTTCAGCGGAGCCGTCTTCATCGCCGGCTCGTTCGACCGTCAGGGCGGGTGATATGTCGAATGTCGCACTCGTCTTTCCCACTGCCTGCGAAGCTGCACTCCGGTCTCGGGTTGATGCCAGACCCTTTGCGATTGCTGTGACTGTCGCCGCGTCGTCGAGCTTTGCATCTCCACTTGGGCACCAAACCAACCTTATGGTCTATGGAGCGGGTGGATATCGTTTCCTGGATTTTGTGAAGATCGTTATTCCCCTCAAGGTCCTGCTGTTCCTTGTGTCAATGATTTGCATTCCGTATGCGTGGCCTTTCTAAAGCGCAACACGACCATTCTTGAATGGATCACCTGGGCTTGATAATGTAGACTTTACAAGTCTACATTTGCACGTATTTTGCCGTCGCCAATGTATTAAGAAGAAATCGATAGCAGATTTGATGCTAAAGAGAGGACCGAGTGGACGAACACAACACCCCTGACATCCACACTCGTATCACTGAGCGTCTCAGTCAGATTCAATATCCAGGCTCGCAGCGGGATATTGTGACGTTAGGACTCGTTGGCAAGGTCCAAGTTCAGGCAGACAGTGCGGTGGTGCATATTCGGGCAAGCAGTATCAAAGAAGATGTGCTTCGGCACCTGCGTGGGCGCATAACGCAAGAATTGACGACCTTACCCGAGATCGTGCACGTCCATATCCATGCATTCCCCGCTCAAACCGGGCAACCAGACCAGGGCGGCAAAGCGGGCAATCAAGCCGTGCGAGAGCGAGCGGATATTCCTGGTGTGCGGCGTATTCTGGCCGTGGCCAGCGGCAAAGGTGGGGTCGGGAAATCTACGGTTGCGGTCAACCTCACCCTGGCACTGGCGTCGTTAGGACATAGAGTTGGGCTGCTTGATGCCGATATTTATGGGCCTAGTGTGCCGCTGATGATGGGGACCGAGGCCACGCCACGGGCCGGGCAGGACAAAAAGATCTACCCGGTTGAAAAGTATGGGGTCAGCCTCATCTCAATGGGCTTTTTTCTGGATGACCAATCTCCGGTGATCTGGCGTGGACCCATTGTGATGAGCATTATCCGCCAGTTTCTGCGGGACGTTATCTGGAGTGAATTGGACTACTTAGTTGTGGACCTACCGCCTGGCACGGGGGATATCGCCCTCACCTTGGCTCAGGAAGTGCCCCTGCATGGGGGTGTTGTCGTGACGACGCCGCAAGATGTCGCCCTGCTTGATGTCCAGCGTGGGATCAGCATGTTCAAACAGGTCAACGTGCCGCTTCTCGGGGTTATCGAGAACATGAGTTTTTACGAGTGTCCTGTCTGCCACGAAAAAGAAGAAATCTTCGGCCATGGCGGCGCACGGAAAACGGGTCTGAAGGTTCTGGGCGAGGTTCCCCTGGTTGAAGAAGTCCGCGCTGGTGCCGACGCCGGCAAGCCGGTGGTTGTCTCGGCTCCCGATCATCCGGTTGCCCAGGAGTTTTTTGGGATTGCACGACAGGTCGTCGCGGCAGAGGAAATGCAACTGCCCCAGTTGATCCACTAAATAACGAGGATGTAACGCTATGCCGACTCCCCTGCTCCTAACGCCCATCCCGGAAGATCGGCTCCTGCGGGTGCTGTGGGATGACGATACCCTGAACGACTATCCCTTCGCCTATCTGCGGGGCTGGTGTCCGTGCGCGGTCTGCCAGGGTCATGGTGGCGAACGCCACTTTATTGAGGTGGAAAATCCCCAACTCGTGAGTATCGATATGGTCGGCAACTATGCCGTGAATCCGACCTGGGGCGATGGCCACGAAACGGGCATTTACACCTTCGCCTACCTGCGGAGTTTAGGCGAGAGCCAAGACAATCCGCACAGCCACAACAACCCCGAGGGGACACCCTAAAGGCGCAGCTATGTCAACACCACCAACACCCCAGGAATTATTAGAAGCGCTCAAACAGGTCAAATATCCCGGCTTTAGCCGGGATATTGTCGCCTTCGGCGTGGTCAAGGACATTGCAGTCGGCGGCGCGGCGGTAACGGTAGAGCTCGCCCCTTCAACCGGCAATGCGGAGGTCATCGCAAACATTCGACAGCGGGTGATTGAAACGCTGAGCCCGCTCGTTCAACTGCCTGTAGAGATTTCCATCCAGCAGCCGGCCGCCCCACAACCCACGCCCCAGTCCAAGCCTGGGATCCCAGGGGTGCGGCATGTGATCGCGGTGGCCAGCGGCAAGGGTGGGGTTGGAAAATCAACGGTTTCGGTGAACCTGGCAACCGCGCTGGCGCGAACAGGCCAGCGGGTTGGAGTGATGGACGCCGACGTTTATGGACCGAGTATCCCACTCATGCTGGGCATTACCGAGAAGCCCAAGAGTACGGAAGATAAACGATTGATCCCAGTTGCCAAATACGACATGCAGATCATGTCTATGGGCTTCCTGATTCCAGATGGTCACGCTGTCATTTGGCGCGGACCGATGATCGACAAGCTGCTGACCGAGTTTATCACTAAGGTCGAGTGGGGAGAATTGGACGTGCTGGTTGTTGACCTGCCGCCCGGCACCGGTGATGCCCAGTTGACCATGGTGCAAAAGGTCCCGCTCTCCGGCGGGGTTATCGTGACAACGCCCCAGGATGTGGCGCTGCTTGATGCGCGGCGCGGTATCAAGATGTTCGAGGAAGTCTCCGTTCCAGTCTTAGGCGTGATCGAGAATATGAGCTACCTGATTTGCCGTTCCTGTGGGCACGAAGCGCATATTTTTTCTCACGGCAGCGGAGTGAAAATGGCCGAACGGTTTCACCTGCCCTTCCTCGGCCAGGTTCCTCTCGTCCACGAGATTGTTGCCGGAGGAGATGCGGGCATACCGCTGGTGATCGCCCAGCCTGGCCACCCGCAAAGTCAGACTTTTCTTGAGATTGCCCAACAGGTGCTGAAGCAAGTCGAAACCCCGTCGGTCCGCCCTGAGACTCTCCAATAGGGCAATCTCCGTCCATCGGTATGGCAAAGCTATACGTCTCGTTTGAAAACGGGAATCCCGAACAGGTGATTGAGTTTGATCCGTCTCAGGCGCCTTTTCACCACGACGGAGAGCCGGGTTCCATCCTCGATATCTTACTCGGCCATGGTGTTGAACTCGAACACGCCTGCGGCGGTAATTGTGCCTGCACAACCTGCCATGTGATTGTCACCCAAGGTATGGCACATTTGACTGAGAACGAAGAGGAAGAAGACGATATGCTCGACAAGGCGCCTGGTTTGGTGTCAACGTCGCGGCTAGGCTGCCAAGCGGTTATGACTGAAGGTGAAGTGAAAATCCGTATTCCTCGCCACACCATTAACCAACAGGTCTAATGGAGAGTAGCCGCGCGCATGTCTTCCTCGCCGACCCTTACCGCAACTATCGAAAAGATTATTGAACGAACCCCGGACACTCGCTCTTTTTTTCTCCGGGTTGCGAGTGGCCAGAAACTCTCATTTCTGCCGGGCCAATTCCTCTCGTTTTTGCTCCCGGTCGGTGGCGAGACGCTCACCCGGGCATACACGATTGCTTCCCTGCCAGAGGAAGAGGAATGTTTTGAGATTTGTTTGAATCAGATTGATGGTGGTCCCGGTTCATCCTATCTCTTCAGCCGGAAAGAAGCTGACGTCCTTTGCTTTACCGGCCCATGGGGAAACTTTGTCCTCGACCAGCCAACGGACGCCGAATACATTTTTATTGCCGACCGGGTTGGCGTCGTGCCTTTTCGGCCTATGATTACCCGCCTCCTGACTGCGAGGGGGAAGCTCACCGCCCGCTTGCTGTATGCTGCGCCACGGGCAGGAGACTTGCTGTACGCTGCCGAGTGGCACGGGTGGGAGCGCCAGTGCGCTCATTTTTCCTTTCGGCCGCTCGTCGCCGCATGTGAACCGGAGGAGTATTCAATAGAGAAGGGGCTTTTGCCTTACGTCGAGCAGCATTTTGTAAAAGAGGTGAGACAGTACAGCCGACGGTTTTATATCTGCGGGATAGGGCGGCCCGTTCTGCTATTGAGAGACCTCCTCCGTGGAGCCGGATACGAGCGTCAGGCGGTGAAATATGAAAAATGGTAGAGCCATGGCATTGAGCTATTGTCGGAAAAGAAGCTGTACGGCATTCTTCTCACAGCGGAACGGTTGACAAGTTGGACTCTAGAACTCTATCATCAGGGCGACCAATGATCGAGAGACTTCCTGTATAACGGCTTTTTATTTACAAGGAGAAGCGAGCGATGGCATACACCGAGCGAGTGATAGAGCATTACGAGCGGCCGCGGAACGTGGGGAGTTTCGAGGCCGAGGAAGCGAACGTGGGCACCGGCGTGGTCGGCGCCCCGGAGTGCGGGGACGTGATGAAGTTGCAGTTGAAGATCAACCCGCAGACCGAAGTGATCGAAGATGCGAAGTTCAAGACCTTTGGGTGTGGGTCGGCGATCGCGTCATCGAGTTATGTGACGGAGTTGGTGAAGGGGAAGACCGTGGCGGAGGCAGGGGAGATCAAGAACACCCAGATCGTAGAGGAGTTGGCGTTACCGCCGGTGAAGATACACTGTTCGGTGTTAGCGGAGGATGCGATCAAGGCAGCGGTGGCGGACTGGCGGGGCCAGGGCGCCACCAAGAAGGATGCCGCCTAGACAAGGGCGCAACGAGACCGGGACCGAGACGGGGAAGATATGGAAAACAACGCAACGCAAGTAACAGCCACACGGCTCCAGGGCGGAGAAGAAGCCTTGCTGGGCGATGCGGTTGTTCTGACCCAGTTAGATAAAGCCATTGGTTGGGCTCGGAAGTATTCGATTTTTCCTTATCCATTTGCAACCGCGTGTTGTGCCATGGAGTATATGGCGCTGTCGATGACGCCGTATGATATCGATCGTTTTGGGGCTTTACTGCCCCGGTTTAGTCCTAGACAAGCTGATTTACTGATGGTGATCGGAACGGTGACATGCCGCCAGGCTCCCATCCTGAAACGTGTATACGAGCAGATGGCAGAGCCGAATTGGGTGATGGCTTTTGGGGCTTGTGCTTCGACCGGCGGATTTTACGATAACTACACCACCGTCGCGGGTATCGACCATATTGTGCCTGTTGACGTGTATGTGCCGGGCTGTCCGCCCCGTCCTGAGAATGTCTTGGACGCCCTCATGGCTTTGCAGCGAAAAATTCAAAGCCAAAAGCAGAAATTCCGCGGAGCCGAACTGTAGAGGTCACGGAATAATAGTTATGGTCTCTCGTCTGGGTGCCGGAGCACCTTCAAAATCAACCGAGCGTAGCTCTCTTATGAATATCGGACGGCGGGTGGACTACGCCGTGCGTGCGCTGACCTATCTTGCCGCCCAGCCTCAGGACAGGATTGTCCCAAGGCGGGAGATCCAGACAAAACAAGATATTCCTGCACACTTTCTGTCGAAGATCATGAAACAGCTTGCGACTGGAGGATTGGTCGAGTCCTATATGGGGGCTCGTGGCGGGTTTACGCTTAAGAAGCCCGCGTCTGACATCAGCTTGCGAGCGGTATATGAGTGTTTGGAGGGACCGCTATTACTGATGGAATGTCTCGACGAAGACGGGAATGCCTGCTGCTATCATCCGGTGTGTAACCAGATTTCTGTGTGGGGGGAGGCTCAACGATTGCTAGGGTCGTATCTGGCCAATGTCTCCATTGGACAAATCGCACACAGGGTGGGGTTGCGAGAAGAGCTTGCTCATCGCGGGCAGGGAGAGTATACAGAATCTGCTCGTCATCATATTGTTGAGCCATCGCTCTGAAGGTGGCCTACTTTCCAAACGGGAGAATGGAAACCTGGGAGAAGCCTGTTGAATAGAAGGAGCTTGTACGGTGCTGTTTAATCTTGGGAATGTTCTCGTTTTTTCCATTCTTGCCATTGCGTTCTGTGCCGTCCATCTCGCGCTGGGAAAGCTGCTGCGTCCGCACAATCCAGAAGCAAAGAAGCTGACCACGTATGAATGTGGAGAGCCGCCTACCGGGGGTGCCTGGATTAATTTTAATATTCGTTTCTACCTGATCGCCCTCGTGTTTGTAATATTTGAAATCGAGGTTGCCTTTATTTTCCCGGTTGCCGTGGCTTTTCGTGACTGGTTGCTCAATGGGCAAGGGCTCTTTGCTCTCGTCGAGATCTTAATCTTTCTGGGCATTCTTGTCGTGGGGCTGGTCTATGTCTGGGCTAAGCGTGACCTTGAATGGCTCAAGCGACTGCAACCAGCCGCAGCCGAAGCTCAGACCGCAGCGAAAGAATCCGAATTGCCGAAAGCCGCCTGAGGAGGAAGCATGTCATTGATCAATAGTGTGCCGGAGATGGTGATTACCACCAAGCTTGATGAGGTTCTCAATTGGACGCGGAAATCATCTGTATGGTACATGCTCTTCGGTCTGGCGTGCTGTGCTATTGAGCTGATGCAAACCGGCGGTCCCCGAGCGGATTTGGAGCGTTTCGGGGCGGCTCCTCGGGCTACCCCGCGTCAGTCCGATATGATGATTATTGCCGGGACGCTCACATTGAAGATGGCGCTGCGGACGAAAGTCCTTTACGATCAAATGCCCGATCCTAAATATGTGATTTCTATGGGGAGTTGCTCAAATTGTGGTGGGCTATTTCAGCTAGCGTACTCGGTCTGCGATGGTGTCGATAAGGTGATTCCCGTTGACGTCTATGTTCCCGGCTGCCCGCCTCGTCCCGAAGCCCTGACTGAGGGGCTGCTCAAACTCCAAGAAAAAATGATGCAGGAGCGCTGGTTGGTGAAGGGCTCTTCTGCGCAAGCCGCAGCCTAAAGGCTCTGGACGACAAGTGGTACATCAGGAAGAGCACGGCAGTGTGTGAACTATGAGTCCCACAGAGATACACCAAAGATTACAAGACCAGTACGCCGCCGCCGTTACATCCTTTGCGGCTGACGCCCTCGATCCTTTTATGCTCGTCAAGCCGGACTCCATCGTGGAGGTGTGTCGATTTCTTCACGACGACCCGGATTTGGCCTTTGACTGTTTGACGAATATGTCTGGTGTGGACTTCTTAAAAGAGGACTACATCCAAGTGGTTCTTCACCTGTATTCCTATTCCCATCGACACGCGATAGTGATCAAGGTGAATGTGTCGCGCGAAGAGCCGAGTATGCCTTCTGTAGAAGCGATCTGGAAAGCTGCCAATTGGCTGGAACGCGAGATCTACGACCTGCTTGGTGTCGTTTTCACCGGACACCCGGACTTGCGGCGTTTATTAATGCCGGAAGACTGGATCGGGCATCCGCTCCGCAAGGATTTTGTCGAGCCTGAAGAGTACCATGGAATCAGCACGCGTCGAGAGAGCTTGCTGAAATAAGTTCACACCCGTGTTCTACCCCACCTTCGTCGTTTCTCTAGCCCTTTTTCTTCAAGCCCAAAGCGGGAGGCATATATGAGCCTGGCAGGGTATGAGTTTGAAGTCCAACGTGATGACGGTCTCGCAACAGAAGAGATGACCCTGAATATGGGTCCCCAGCATCCGAGTACGCATGGGGTGTTGCGTTTTGTGGTCAAGGCGGATGGCGAAATCATGCGGACGGCACTTCCTGATATTGGTTATCTGCATCGCTCCATAGAAAAGATATCCGAGAAGGTCGGTTATCACGGCTTTATGCCCTATACGGATCGCGTCGATTATGTATCGGCCATGCAGTGTAACCAAGGCTGGGCCATGGTCTGTGAGCGCGCGGCCGGGATTGAAGTTCCTCGGCGGGGAGAGTTTTGTCGGGTCATTGCTTGCGAATTAGGCCGGATCGCCAGTCACCTGCTCTCGGTTGGGACCATGGTCATGGATATTGGTGGTATGACCCCATTTACGCACGCGATTCGGGAGCGGGAGAAGGTGAACAATCTGCTTGAAGACCTGTGCGGTGCGCGGTTGACTTTTAACTATATGCGTATTGGCGGCGTGGCCTGGGATTTACCGCCCGGATACACTGAACAGGTGACTGCATTCCTGGACCAGTTCGAACCCCTTATTGACGAATACAACGACCTGATTTCCTACAATAAGATTTATGTCGAACGCTTAGCCAATGTTGCTGCGGTCAGCAAAGAAGAGGCGATTAACTACAACTTGGTTGGACCAAATCTGCGCGGCTGCGGTTTTCAGTATGATGTGCGCCGGGATGAGCCCTATTCGATTTACCCGGAATTAGATTTTGAAGTGCCTGTCGGGACCGGCGAAGTCGGTACCCTGGGCGATTGCTTTGACCGCTATATGGTACGGATTAAAGAATTAAAAGAATCCTGCAAAATCGTCCGCCAATGCCTAGAGATAATTCCTGACGGGCCGGTCCTGGCGCGAGTGGCCAAGAAGCTCAAACCGCCGGTTGGTGATGCGCACGTCCGCGTCGAAGCCTCTCGGGGGGATATGGGCTGGTATGTGGTCAGTGACGGAAGTGAGTTTCCTTATCGAACAAAAATCAGGACCGGGTCATTTTCCGCGATGAGCATAGTGGACAAACTCAGTCGTGGGATTATGATTGCTGACTTAATTGCGCTGATTGCCAGCCTCGATGTGGTGGCTCCCGAAGTTGACCGGTAACGGGAAATACGGTACGAGTGCGGCGCTATGCAGAGCTTTATTGACGGTCTAATTGCCAGCGGCGTATTTGGCGGGCTCCCTGCGGAGGCGGTCTACCCCGCCATGATGTTTCTGTTTGCTTCCCTGGTTGTCTTTGGCTTTGTCTTACCCCTGGTGACGATCACTATCTGGCTTGAGCGGCGGGTCTGGTCGCGCATTCAGTCGCGGGTCGGGCCGAATCGAGTTGGGCCTCAAGGCGTCCTGCAAGGGTTGGCCGATGGGGTGAAAAATATCCTGAAGGAAGACGTGGTTCCTGATGCCGCAGACCGCCCGCTGTTTGTGTTTGCGCCCTATCTGCTGGTTTGGGGATTTCTAGCGACCTTTGTTGTCATTCCGTTCAGCAGTGCGCTCGTTATTGCTGACCTCAATGTGGGGCTCCTCTATATTGTGGCCATTGTTGCGCTTTCTGCCGTCGGTGTCCTCATGGCGGGCTGGGCATCGAATAATAAATGGTCCCTGTTGGGAGGCATTCGATCAGCTGCTCAGGTCGTGAGTTATGAAATTCCCGCTGGACTGGCATTGCTGCCCGTTGTGCTCCTGACCGGAACCCTGAGCACGCAAGGAATCATCCAAGCCCAAGGCTGGGCACCCTGGGACTGGTTCCTCTTCCATAGCCCGTTTACGTTCATTGCTGCCTTTGCTTTTTACATTTCCGCCCTGGCGGAAACCAACCGGACGCCTTTTGATATTCCAGAAGCGGAATCGGAATTGGTGGCTGGATTTGCGACCGAATATAGTGGTTTCCGGTTCGCCCTCTTCTTCTTGGCAGAGTGGGGCAGCTTGTACGTCACGGGTGCCATTATGGCCGTGTTATTCCTGGGTGGCTGGCAGATCCCGACCGGATGGACAAATAACACGGTTGTGTTGAATATCGCGCAACTCGCGGTCTTCTTCCTCAAGGCGTATTTTTGGGTGTTCCTGGCCATGTGGATACGTGCCACCCTGCCTCGTATCCGGGTGGATCAGATGATGTCGTTGTGTTGGAAGTATTTGGTGCCGCTTGGATTTGTGAATTTGGTTGGGACTGCGGTCTGGATGGTGATTTGGCCGGATGGCAATGCGTTCGTGCCGTATCTCATGGTTGTCGGTACGCTGGCTCTTATTGTCATCTTCTTCCGACGTGTCCTGTACCATTTACGTCGGGCGAAGCCGGAACTCTATTTTAATCCGGCAATCTAAAGTGACTGCTAGGGGAACGCTCTATGGCGAATAGTATTGGCCAATATCTGAAGCACGCAAAAGATGCGGCAGCTACGATTTTCGAAGGGATGAGTGTCACTATGTCTCACTTCGTCCGCAAGCCATATACTATTCAGTATCCAGACCGGACTGCGGTCCGCGTCCAAGATACGCTTCCCCTGCGCTATCGAGGTATTCTTGAAGTTGACCTAGAGATTTGTACTGGCTGTCTGGCGTGCGAGCGAGCGTGTCCGATTGACTGTATTGTGATTGACGCGCCAAAGGACAAAGCGACGCGGGCGATGCTCCTGAGCCGTTTTGATATCGATATCGCCAAATGTATGTACTGTGGTCTGTGCAGCGAGGTTTGCCCCACCGGATCGATCCATCATACGACCGAGTTTGAAGGGGCGGATTACTCACTGGAAAGTATGATCCGCCGTTTCGTAAAGGACCCTGTATTGGCGTATAAGGCGAAGAAAGGGGAGGAGACTGATCCGTTGATTGCGCCGATCTTGGACCGTGGCATGGAATTTTTGGCGGAATGGGCAGAGCCCGTTGATATGAAGAAATATGCAAAAGAACAGGAAGAGGCCGCCTCATAAGTTGCGGATGAGGAGATCTGGCAATGCCTTTGGAAGCGTTGGTTTTCTATCTGCTGGCCGTTTTGACCATAGGGTCGGCTCTCATCGTCGCGCTCTCTCATAACTTGGTCTATTCTGCTTTTGCTCTGTTGGGGACATTCATGGGGGTGGCCGGCTTGTACGCGCTGTTAGCCGCCGACTTTGTCGCGGTGATTCAGGTCATGCTCTACATTGGTGGTATTCTCGTGCTCATCCTTTTTGCGGTGATGCTCACCCATCGGATCGCTGATGTCGATGTCTCGAACCGGACGGTCGGACGTATTCCCGCTGCATTGATTCTTGGCGTTGTCGGGACCATCATGGGGGTCTGTATTGGAGCGGCCGAATGGGTGCAGCATGCTGAACCTATGGTCGAGCCGACGACATTTGGTATTGGAGAGGCTTTTCTTGGGCCGTATATCTTGCCATTCGAGCTCGCTTCAGTCGTATTGCTCGTTGCGCTGATTGGGGCAGTTGTTGTGTCACGTAAGGAACTGCGTGGGCCCATGGCCGACGGATAATGGCCGAGTCCAAGCTCGGTGATCTCCCTCGACGCCCTCCCTTGATTTTTTTCCTCCTCCCATTTAAGACGGGACGACCCTCCACACGCTACGAATGATTATGGATGGACTACTGCTCGATATAGGGCTACGACATTTTCTGTTTGTCAGTCTGATTGTTTTTGTGCTCGGCCTCTATTGTGTCCTCACCCGGAAGAATGCCATCGGGATTCTTCTGGGCGTAGAGTTGATCCTGAACTCCGCAAACATTAACTATATTGCCTTTTCACATTTTTCTTCCGGTAATTACGATGGCCAGGTGTTTGCGATTTTCGTGATTATGCTAGCGGCTGCCGAAGCGGTGATTGGTTTGGCCATTGTGCTCGGGATTTATCAGAATTTTTCGTCGATCGACATCGAAGCAGTCGATAGCTTGCAAGGCTAGTCTATGGATCACCCGCTTCTCGTCTCCTACCTGCGCTGGATCGTTCTCTTTCCCCTGCTCGGTGCCGTTATCAATGGTGTTTTCGGGGCGAAGATCCAGGCGCGTTTTGGGAAGAACGGGATCAGCGTTGTTGCCTGCGCGGCTGTTGGTCTAGCCTTTATCTTTTCGCTACGGGCCTTTTTTCAGCTTACCAGTTTGGTGCCTGAAGAACGCTACCTGCTCGATACGCTCCTGCGCTGGATACATATCGGTGCTCTTCAGGTTGATATCGCGTTCGCTGTCGATCCCCTCTCCGGCCTGATGATCCTGATCGTCACTGGTATTGGCGGTCTGATTCACCTGTATTCAATCGGCTATATGCATGATGACGAAGCGTACTGGCGCTTTTTTGCCTATCTCAATCTTTTTACCGCGGCGATGCTGACCTTGGTGCTGGCTGATAACTTGGTGTTGATGTTTGTGGGCTGGGAAGGTGTTGGCCTGTGCTCCTATGGACTGATTGGATTTTGGTATAAGGAACAGGCGAATACTACTGCTGGAAACAAGGCGTTTATTGTCAACCGGATTGGTGACGCCGGCTTTACACTGGGTATTTTTATTATTTTCTGGAGTCTCTTTGAAGCGGGACACGGGACGACCGCGGTCTTTCGTGACCTGAGTCATCTGGTTCATCACCTGGAAGGTCAGATGGTCTGGGGCGTCCCGGCGGCGACGCTCGCAGCGTTGTGTCTTTTCGTCGGAGCGACTGGGAAGTCCGCGCAAATTCCACTCTATGTGTGGTTGCCGGATGCGATGGCCGGACCGACTCCGGTGAGTGCACTGATCCATGCTGCGACCATGGTGACCGCAGGCGTGTATATGATGGCTCGGATGCACTTTCTCTTTTCTCTGTCGCCGGTTGCGCTCGGTGTGGTGGCGACGGTCGGAGCCTTAACTGCGCTCGTTGCGGCAACTATTGGCCTCGCCCAGTTTGATATTAAGAAAGTGCTCGCGTATTCGACCGTCAGTCAACTCGGCTATATGGTGCTGGGTGTCGGTGTTGGAGCGTATGGCGCTGCTGTCTTCCATCTGATGACGCATGCATTTTTTAAGGCCTGCCTGTTTCTGGGCTCGGGAAGCGTCATCCATGCGATGGGTGATGAGCAGGATATGCGTAAGATGGGTGGGCTCAGAGAGAAAATGCCGCTCACCTTTTGGACCTTTTTGATCTCAACTATTGCTATCGCTGGTATCCCGCCCCTGGCCGGATTTTTCTCAAAGGACGAAATCCTCTGGCTGACGTTTTCCGGTGGACATCCGTTCCTGTGGCTGATCGGGCTTGCGGCTGCTGGGATGACCGCATTTTATATGTTTCGTCAGGTTTTTATGGTGTTTTTTGGGGAGAATCGTGCCGATGAGCACACCAAAGAGCATTTGCATGAATCCCCTCCAGTGATGACCTACCCCTTAATTGTTCTTGCCGTGGGTGCGCTCTTTGCCGGTTTTCTTGGGGTACCCCCCGCTCTCGGCGGGAGCAATATCCTGGAGCACTGGTTAGAGCCCGTCTTTGCCGGTGGTCATGGCGGTGGCCATGCTGCTCATCACCATATTGAGGTGATCGAGTATGTCCTGATGGTAGCTTCCGTTGGCATTGCGGCCGTCGGAATATTCCTCGCGTATCTGATTTACTATCGGCAGTCCCTATCCGCCGACACGTTTACTGCGGTCGGAGGCGGTGTCCCGTATCAAGCCGTGTTCAACAAATACTATGTTGACGAACTCTACCATGCGACCGCCGTCCGAGGGACCCTGGTGGTCAGCTGGTTATGCTCCGCCTTTGATCGGAATGTCATTGACTTTATCGTGAATGGCGTTGCCAAAGTGACCGGCGTGGTAGGCTGGGCGGTTGGTCGATTTGATCATTACATCATTGATGGGCTGGTGAATGGGCTGGCCGATGTCACTTTTGGTATCGGCAATCGGCTACGCCAAATCCAGACCGGCAATCTCAGTATTTATCTGTATGTCATTGTTGGTGCGATTGCCGTCTCCCAATTCTTACCGCGTGTGGGAGTGGACACATTACTCCCTGTCGTGATGGTATTTCTCTCCCTGGTGATCGTGGTCGGAATAGCGCTGTGGCTCTCCACCAGACGAATCCAGTGGCGTCTGATGTTCACAAAAGAGGGAGTCTCGGAGCTCCGGTGAATCAGACTTTTTATCAAGCCCCTTGTGTGGATGTGCGGTAAGGAGCCGTTATGGAGTCCTCTATTCTCACCTTAATGATTTTCTTTCCTCTGGCGGGCATGGTCGCTGTCTTCTGCCTGCCGAGCCAAGCAAAAGATTTAATTCGATGGACGGCGCTTGCTTTTACCCTGCCGGCGTTCTTTTTGGGCATCTGGCTCTACCAGAACTTTGATACCACGACCACCGCGCTCCAATTTGTTGTGAACGTCCCGTGGATTGAGTCATTCAATATTCGCTATTTTGTCGGCGTCGACGGCGTCAGTATATCGATGGTTTTGCTGACTGCCTTTCTATGCCCGATTTGCATTCTGGCCTCTTGGAATATTGAGCGGGCTGAGAAGGGTTATTTCGCCCTTTTCTTGCTGCTGGATACGGCCATGACGGGTGTTTTCTGCGCCATGGACTTCTTCCTGTTCTTCATCTTCTGGGAATTGATGCTGCTGCCGATGTATTTCCTGATTGGCATCTGGGGCGGGCCGCGGCGGGAATATGCTGCAATTAAATTTTTCCTGTATACGATGCTTGGCAGTGCGCTGATGTTGGTCTGTATGCTGGTCTTCTATTTTCAAGCCGGGGCCATCGAAGGCGTTGGATACACTTTTGATTTGACCCAACTCCCGGCCGTGGCGCAGCATTTTCAGACCGAGCCGCTCCTGTTTGGCTTCTCTTTGCCGCAAATCATGTGGCTCGCGCTCTTTGTGAACTTTGCCGTAAAAATTCCGGCCTTTCCCTTCCATACATGGCTGCCTGACGCACACGTCGAAGCGCCCACCGCAATCTCCGTTATTCTGGCTGGGGTTCTCCTGAAAATGGGAACGTATGGGATTTTACGGGTGAATTATCCTCTCCTTCCGGCAGAAACCTTCTTTTTCGCACCGTACTGCTTGGCCGCCTTAGGTGCATGGAACATCGTCTATGGAGCCTTCTGTGCCTTATCCCAGTGTTTTACTGAGCCCAAGGATTTGAAAAAACTCGTGGCCTATTCCAGCATCAGCCACATGGGATATGTCATGTTGGGGATGGCATCGTTTACCCCGCAAGGGATCAACGGTGCGGTCTTACAGATGTTCAATCATGGAACGATTACCGCCATGCTCTTCCTCATTGTTGGAGTGATCTATGATCGGGCCCACCACCGGCGCATTGATGGATTTGGTGGCTTAGCTTCTGTGATGCCGGTCTATACTGGCGTGATGGGTCTGGCTTTTTTCGCGGCTATGGGCCTGCCTGGTCTGTCGGCCTTTATTTCTGAAGTCCTGTGCCTCCTCGGTGCATGGCATACGCATAAAATTCCCACCTTACTCGGCGCTCTGACCGTCATTATTACAGCGAGTTATCTGCTGTGGACGATCCAACAAATGTTTCTCGGAAAACCACGTGAGGAGTATGCAGACATGCACCTCTCAGAAATCAATACGAGAGAGCTGTGTATGTTGGTCCCGCTCGGGGCTATTGTTGTAATTCTGGGATTTTATCCGCACGCCGTTCTGGACTTGCTCGATGTCTCGCTCCAGGGGCTCAACGAGGTCGTGCTGTCTGCAAGCACGAATAGTCCTGATGCTGCGGCAGTTGCGCTACGCTAGCGTGTTGAACGAGAGAGAAAGCATGCCATGAACCTCGGCAGTATTGAAAGCTTGGCATATCTCTACCCTGAAGGGATTCTTGTTCTCTCCATTCTGGCGATTTTTCTTGTAGACCTATGTGTGGAGGATAAGGAGCGGCTCGGCAATATTGCCCTGGTTGGAGCCGCTCTGGCCCTGGTCTTTACTTCGGGCCTGTCTTTCTTTGGCGTCCGTTTTATCGAAGGACTACAAGGAGCCGGGGAAGGATGGCTGTTTCATCGCATGATTGCGCTGGATAGTTTTGCCATTTTCTTTAAGGTGATTCTTTCCTTATCCGTAGTAGGAGTCGTCTGGATGTCCCTTGGCTCGCGGGAGATTAACGGCCCGAATCAGGGTGAATACTATGGAATTTTACTGGCGAGCGGGCTCGGTATGTTTTTCATGGCCTCGGCAACGAATCTGCTCCTGGCCTATCTGTCTTTAGAGTTCGTCAGTCTGACATCCTATGTGCTTACGGGATATTTGACACGAAATCGAAGATCTGGAGAAGCTGCGCTAAAATATCTCATTTATGGCGGTGTCGCCTCGGGGACCATGATCTATGGCATGAGCTGGATCTTTGGTTTGACCGGAAGCCTGGATTATGCGGAAATTAACGCGGCGCTGCTGCAAAATGCTCCAGATCAACTCACATTATTTATCGCCCTTGTCCTTATGTTGGCCGGATTCGGCTATAAAATTGCCGCGGTTCCCTTCCATATGTGGGCCCCCGATGTCTACCACGGGGCTCCCATTCCTGTGACCGCCTTTCTTTCGGTCGGCTCAAAGGCGGCGGGCTTCGCTCTCCTGATGAGATTTTTCTATCCAGCACTGTCTCAAAGTGGAGACGCTGGCATGTGGCAATTCGTCCCCGGTGTCGAGTGGCCACAACTCATGCTTATTGTAGCGATGGTGACGATGACGCTTGGGAACCTTGCCGCCCTGAACCAGTCTAATGTGAAGCGTCTCCTAGCCTATTCCAGTATCGCCCACGCCGGCTACATCCTCATGGGCTTTGTCGTGCTCAGCGACGAGGGGCTGCGGGCCATGCTGTTCTACATCGTCGTCTACTACTTGATGAACCTTGGGGCGTTTATCGTCGTCATGGTGGTGGCGAATAATACGGGCCGTGAAGACTTAGAAGGCTTTCGTGGGCTTGCCTGGAGAGGAGGCGCTTTGCCTGCGGTAGCCATGGCAATTTTCCTCTTTTCGCTCACGGGTCTGCCTCCGCTCGCTGGTTTTATTGGAAAATTCTATCTCTTTGCGGCGGTGGTGAAGGGCCAATTCTATTGGCTTGCGGTGGTTGGGATATTGAACAGTGTCGTGTCCCTCTATTATTATGCGCGCATTGTTAAGACGATGTTCCTTGATGAGCCGTCTGACGCGGAAGGTGAGGTTGCGCTCGACCCCCATAATGGGTCCTTACTCGCAATTTTGAGTGTGGGGACTGTTGTCCTCGGGGTGTATTGGGCACCTGTTTTCGACTTTGCTGACCGCTCGACGCGTTTTTTCTTAGGCAGTTAGCGAACACGTAGGCGTTGGAACGGGAACAGGACTCGATTTGTCCAGCCTTTGACGGCATGTTAGGCTAGGGAGGCGAGAACGTCGCAACCCTCACGTTGAACGGGAACTGAGCCATGTCGGGGCGTAGCGCAGCCTGGTAGCGCACCTGCCTTGGGAGCAGGGGGTCGGCCGTTCAAATCGGCTCGCCCCGATACGATTTTACTGTCAGGAGGAATAGGTCAACGCTCCTGACAGTCTAGACCTTGAGGGCGCCAGTAGCTCAGCTGGATAGAGCAACGGCCTTCTAAGCCGTGGGTCAGGGGTTCGAATCCCTTCTGGCGCATAGGGTGGGTGTAGCTCAGTTGGTAGAGCACTGGGTTGTGGTCCCAGGAGTCGAGGGTTCAAGTCCCTTCACCCACCTTATCCCCTTCACTCCATCGCCTGATATTCTACTGACATGCACGGCCACGGCTCCGGTTGCCATGGCTAAGAATAGTAGTTATGGTGCCCGTGGGCCGCTAGCTCAGTTGGCAGAGCAGCTGACTCTTAATCAGCGGGTCCGGAGTTCGAATCTCCGGCGGCCCATCACCCTCGGCGAGGACATATGCGAGAGTGGCGAAATTGGCAGACGCGCTAGACTTAGGATCTAGTCCGCTTGAAGCGGATGGGGGTTCAAGTCCCCCCTCTCGCACGCATGTCTTGTCCGAGTGGTATGAAGAACTCTGTTGATATTCGCAATAGGTTGTTGCTGTATGAAGATTTCGATTGAGAGGCTGAGTTCGGTCCAGCAAAAAATTGCTTTCGAGATTCCTGCAGATCAAGTCCAAGCCGGACTGGACAAGGTGTATCGAACCTATCAAAACCGCGTTCAACTGAAAGGCTTTCGTGCTGGGCGAGTGCCAAGGCAGGTGCTCGAACGTCGCTTTGGAGAAGAGATCGCTGCAGAAGTGAGTTCCTCTCTGGTTGAGGAGTCTCTTACCAAAGCAATAGAGGAGCACGAACTTGCTATTGTGACAAAGCCTCAGATTGTGACTGAGCGCTTGGTCGCAGGAAACCCTTTCTGTTATTCAGCGACGGTTGAGACGAAGCCTGAGGTCAAGAACGTTGATTACGAGGGGATAGCGGTTGACAAAGTGATCTCGTCAGTAGCGGAGCAGGAGGTCGACAAGTCCTTAGCGCGACTTGCCGAATCTTTTGCTCAGCTTCACCCCGTAACGGATCGAGAGCAGGTTGAGTCGGGAGACGTTGTCACCCTGGATTACCGGGCCGTACAGCACGGGCGAGCCATTCCGGGGCTCGAAGGAAAGGGCCGATTGGTTGAGTTGGGCAAAGAGTCGCTCCTGCCTGGGTTTCAAGAGCAGCTCACTGGTGTCAAGAAAGGACAGGCTGTTGAATTTTCATTGCCATTGCCTCAGGGACCTCAAGAGACAGAATCCGATCAGCAGGAAGCTATGCCTACTGCTACCTTTCACGTCACCATACACGATATTGCCCAAAAGGAAGTCCCGCTTTTAGACGATGAGTTTGCGAAAGACCACGGAGAGTGTGATACCCTTGAAGAGTTACGCGCCAAGATTCGGGAGAATATGGAACAGATGGCGGAGCGGACAGCCGAAGGGCAGATGCATGACGCTGTACTGAGCCAAATCCTCAACAAAAATCCCTTTGAGGTCCCCCCTGGCCTTATTCGTGAACAAGCGCAACAGTTGTTCGTTGAGTCGGGCATGCAGGGACAGAGTAATGTCAGCTTTGATGACCCGACTATTCCTGAGGCCATACGCGAGGATTTTTCCCAGCGGGCAAAGCGACAGATTGAGACGACACTGCTCCTTGATGCACTGGTAGAGCAACTCGGTATCACAAGCACGAAGGAAGAGGTTGATCTAAAGATTGAAGATTTTGGAGCGGCGAGTGTCGAACAGCAACAGCAGATTGAGACATTCTACGCTGATCCGAGGAATCGTCAGATGCTGCAAGGGCGACTGTGCAGAGAAAAGGCACTTCAGGCGGTTGTGGGAAAGGCCCATGTTCGAGTGGTCCAAGAAGACGTTGCTGGTGTCGAGGAAAACGATTAGTATGGATCCTTGGTGAAGAACTCTTCCACCCCGTGTGATTGGGCTGAAAGATGAAAGCTTCTCTCTGCGACACTATGTATCTGATGGCTATCCAGTACGGACTGGTAAGTGAGTATGGATACTGTTTTTTCTTCCGAGCGGAGGGACACCACGCTAACCCGGAGCACATATCCCTATACCGTGCGGTCTGAAAACGATCCAAGGAGTAGCTATGCCCAGAAATGGCGATGATCGTCCCGGAAATTTGGTTTGCTCTTTTTGTGGCAAGAGTCAGGATGAAGTTCGCAAACTGATTGCGGGCCCTACGGTCTATATCTGTGACGAATGTATCGATCTGTGTAATGACATTATCGCAGAGGAGTGTGACCAGGAAGACTCGCTGGCAGCATCCTCGACCGTCCCAAAGCCGGCAGAGATAAAGCGTGTTTTGGACCAATACGTCATCGGACAGGAGCAAGCAAAGAAAATTCTCTCCGTCGCCGTCCACAATCACTACAAACGCGTTGACTCGCAATTAATGACAAGTGAGGTAGAACTCCAAAAGTCTAATATTCTCCTTCTTGGTCCAACGGGGTCAGGGAAAACTCTCCTGGCCCAAACTTTGGCTCGTTTCCTCCAGGTGCCTTTTACGATCGGTGATGCAACAAGTCTGACCGAGGCGGGATATGTTGGGGAGGATGTCGAGAATATTGTCTTAAGCTTATTACAAAATGCTGACTATGACGTCGAGAAATGTCAGAAGGGAATCGTCTATATCGATGAAATCGACAAGATCGCCCGAAAAGGTGATAATCCTTCGATTACGCGAGATGTTTCCGGTGAGGGTGTCCAACAAGCGTTGCTCAAGATTATTGAAGGGACAGTTGCGAGCGTACCCCCAAAAGGAGGACGGAAACACCCGCAGCAAGAGTTCGTCCAGGTGGATACGACGAATATCCTCTTTATCTGTGGCGGCGCGTTTGTCGGTCTGGAAGATGTTATTCAACGACGGATTGGGGGGAAGAGTCTTGGGTTTGGGGCAGATGTCCGAAGCACCAACCTGAAGGGGAGCAGTCTGCTCACAGAAGTGCAACCAGAAGACCTGCTGAAATTTGGCATGATACCGGAATTTATCGGCCGTCTTCCCGTTTTAGCGACGCTCAAGGAACTGGACGATCAGGCGTTAGTCCGAATTTTGCGTGAGCCAAAAAATGCGCTCGTTCGTCAATACCAAAAGCTCTTTGAATTGGAGAATGTTCACCTGCGCTTTACGGAAGGCGCGCTAACTGCGATCGCTCGTGAGGCATTAGCCAGAAAAACCGGGGCTCGCGGGCTGCGTGCTATTATGGAAAACATCATGCTGGATATCATGTACGATATCCCTTCACAGCCGAATATCAAAGAAGTCCTTATTTCCGAAGAAGTGGTGTCACGCAATGTGCAGCCTATTGTGATGTACCAAAAGGCAACGGCTGAGAGTGCCTGACGACCTGATTCGGAAAGCAGCGGCATGTTGTTCCAGAAAGACTAATAAAGAGAGATCGGAAAAAGGAGGGGCCGTGCGTCTACCGCTTTTACCGTTACGAGATATTATTGTTTTTCCTCACATGGTCGTTCCCCTCTTTGTGGGACGGCAAAAGTCGATTAAGGCGCTCGAAGAGTCGGTTGCCGGCGATAAACTGATTTTTCTTGCAACGCAGCGTGATGCGAAAGTCAATGATCCGATTGCCAATGACATTTATTCCATGGGTACCATTGGGCATGTTGTGCAACTCCTCCGGTTGCCAGACGGGACCGTGAAGGTGCTGGTTGAGGGGAAACAGCGCGGACAGGTCGTCCAATACGTGGAGCAGAATGACTTCTTCTGGGCTGACGTGGAGGAGGTTGAAGAGACGTCACAACGACAAGCCGAAATCGATGCGTTGGTGAAAAGCGTGAATACGGCATTTGAGAACTATGTTCGTCTGAATAAGAAGATTCCTCCAGAGATGATTATGTCGGTCTCGGCGCTTGATGATCCGTCTCGACTCGCCGATACTATTATTGCCCACCTTGGTATTAAATTGGAGGATAAACAGACCCTGCTTGAAACGATCGATCCCGCTGAACGACTGGAGAAAGTATTGAGCTTTACGCGTTCCGAGATTGAGATACTTGAGGTGGAGCGGAGGATACGCAACCGGGTCAAAAAACAAATGGAAAAGACCCAGAAGGAGTACTATCTCAACGAGCAAATGCGGGCCATTCAAAAAGAGCTCGGAGAAAAAGACGAATTCAAGAATGAGTTGCAAGAGCTCGAAGAAAAAATCCGACAAAAGAAGCTGTCTCAAGAGGCCCGGGACAAAGTAGAAAAGGAACTCAAGAAGCTGAAGATGATGTCGCCGATGTCTGCCGAGGCGACCGTTGTGCGAAACTATATTGACTGGTTGCTCGTCCTGCCCTGGTATGAATACACGGAAGATAAGCTGGACATTCAAGATGCAGAAAAGATTTTAGACGAGGACCACTACGGTCTGGAAAAGGTCAAAGAACGTATCCTAGAATATCTTGCCGTCCAAAGTCTTGTCGGCGAGTTAAAAGGGCCGATTCTCTGTTTTGTTGGTCCTCCGGGGGTGGGGAAAACGTCCCTGGGAAAATCCATTGCCCGCTCGACGGACCGAGAGTTTGTTCGAGTCTCCCTCGGTGGAGTACGCGACGAGGCAGAAATTCGGGGGCACCGACGGACCTATATCGGAGCAATGCCTGGGAAAATAATCCAGGGAATGAAAAAAGCGGGGTCAGGGAACCCGGTCTTTCTTCTTGATGAGATCGACAAGATGTCAACCGATTTTCGGGGGGATCCGTCCGCCGCGTTGATGGAAGTCCTTGATCCAGAACAGAATACGACCTTCAACGACCATTACCTTGATGTAGATTACGATCTGTCAAAAATTCTTTTTATCTGTACGGCCAATAATCTTGAGCGGATTCCCCGTCCCCTCCAGGACCGCATGGAGATCATCAGAATCCCTGGTTACACCGAGTGGGAAAAACTAAATATTGCGAAGCATTTTTTGTTTAAAAAGCAACGTGAAGCAAACGGTCTGACTGAGCAGAATATCACGTGCTCTGACCGGATTCTGTCTACCGTGGTACGCTCCTATACTCGAGAATCTGGAGTCAGAAATCTCGAACGGGAAATTGCGACGCTGTGTCGAAAGGTTGCAGTAGAAGTTGTCAAAAAGGGTAAAGATACGCATGTGCGGTTAAATCAGAAACGCCTCGAAAAATATTTAGGGCCTGTCCGCTATCGGGTAAGTAAGACGGAGCAGGAAGACAAAATTGGTGTCGTGACGGGTTTGGCTTGGACGGATATGGGAGGTGAGCTGCTTGCGACTGAGGTGACCATTGTACCTGGTAAAGGGAAGTTAACCATTACTGGAAAAATTGGCGATGTGATGCAAGAATCTGCCCAGGCGGCGATGAGCTATGTGCGCTCACGGGCCGATGAGTTAGGGCTCGATAAGGATTTTTACCAGAACATTGATGTGCATATCCACATTCCAGAAGGAGCGATCCCGAAAGATGGCCCATCGGCCGGCGTGACAATGGCAACCTGCCTGGTCTCAGCTCTGACAAAGATCCCGGTTCGACATGACACGGCTATGACCGGAGAAATTACCCTGCGTGGTCGTGTGCTCCCCATTGGTGGGCTTAAGGAGAAGATACTCGCTGCCCACCGTGGAGGGATAACAAGAATACTCGTCCCAATTGAAAACGAAAAAGACCTCCAGGAAGTTCCAGCGAATATCTTGCGGGCCGTCCATGTCGAACCTGTTGACCATCTTGACGCAGTGCTCCGCAATGCGCTCGTCCTTGCCGAGCCCGAGGAATTCCTAGCAAAGAAAGAGACCGTGGTTGATGAGGATCCTCTCTATTCTTCCGATGCACCTGACCCGACTGAATCAACCGAGATCGTGACCCATTAAGAAACATGAGGGGATTGACTAGGAAAGGGAGCAGTGGTAGAGCTCAGAGCCTCGTTTAGGGTAAGGTGCGCTCGCTAGCCTCTTTCGTCCTTGCATGTAGGGCGGTTAGCTCAGAGGAAGAGCATCGGCCTTACAAGCCGAGGGCCATCCGTTCAAATCGGATACCGCCCATATGGTGGGGTCGTAGTTCAGCTGGTTTAGAACGCCGGCCTGTCACGCCGGAGGTCGCGAGTTCGAGTCTCGTCGGCCCCGCCATCCCTCATACCTGTCGATGAAGGTGCTGTGATCCATGAAGAAAGAAACGCAAACATTACCCCAGGAACAAGCGCTCCCCGCACGCCCTTGGTATCTGGTCGACGCGAAAGACCAAGTCGTCGGGCGTCTTGCAAGTAACATCGCGAGCGCCTTACGAGGGAAGGGAAATCCAGCCTTTTCTCCTCATACTGACACTGGAGACTTTATTGTCGTTATTAATGCACGTCATGTCAGACTGACGGGAAAGAAGCTCCAGGATAAACAATACTACCGGCATACGGGATACCCGGGCGGTATACGACAGCGGTCTGCGGAACAGCTGATCAAGTCGTCCCCTGAATACATCCTGAAAAAGGCGGTAGCTGGGATGTTGCCGAAGAATGCTCTTGGACGCAAGTTGGTAAAGAAACTAAAAATCTATCCTGACGCATCCCACCCTCACGCCGCTCAGATGCCCATCGCTCGATAAAGAGTAGGGGCTGAGAAAGAGAGAAGGAAGGCGCTTTGTATGGCTGAGAATCAATCAGAATGTTGGGGAACTGGAAAACGAAAAACAGCGATTGCCAGAGTTCGCCTGCTTCCTGGGGAAGGGCGGTATACCGTCAACAAAAAAGCCCTTGACGAATATTTTGGCCGTGAAGCAATCCGGATGATTGCGCGACAGCCACTCATTGTGACGCAAACGGAAGACCAATACGATGTCAAGGCCAACGTCCAAGGGGGCGGAAACTCTGCCCAAGCTGCTGCTATTCGTCATGGGATTACCCGTGCTCTTCTCAAAGCCAACCCAGACTTTCGGACCCCCCTGAAAAAAGAAGGATTTATTACTCGCGACTCACGAGAAGTTGAGCGCAAGAAGTATGGCAGGCACAAAGCGCGGAAGCGCCCTCAGTATTCAAAGCGGTAAGATTTTATAGGCCAACTAGTCGATGCCGAGAAGGAAATAAATACCAACCAAGCTAAGCGTCCCATTTGCGAGCCAAGCGGAGAGGGTCGGGGGAAGGAGCCCGCCGTTACCGAGAGAAACGGTGAGGGCGAGAAAGACCCAGTAGCCAAACCCAACAAGCAGAGCCGCAGCGAGTGCTGTTGGCACGGTAAGTTGCTTCGCGCCCGGTATCGCAAGTGCTGCCCCTAACAGTGTCATAACGAATGCCGCAAAAGGGATTGCACCCTTGAGTTTGAGGTCCACTTGATATTCTGTCGTATCGAGGCCCTTTTGTTGGAGATCTGCGATATAAGCCCTGAGCGCCTGTGATGAAAACTCTTCGGATTTCATAGCAACAAGGGAGAAGTCTTCTGGTGTTTCCTTGAGTAGAAGAGATGGCGGGAGCGAATGCTGCGTGTCTCCTCGCTCCCGCATGCTCTCCTGGACTCCTTCAAAATACCATCTTCCGTCTCGCCAAGAGGCTTGAGTAATCTTCGTTAAAAACTGCACCTGAAAATTCTCACTGAGGGTATAAATAGTGAGGCCGGAAAGGACATTCCGGCGTGAATCAAAGTGGTCGATATGGTAGAAGCTGTTTGCTCCATGGTACCAGAACCCTCGCGTCTGAAAGAGACCTTTAAAAGCCTTGCCTTTAATCTCCACGGTATTGATATATCGGGACTTGTGAAAGGCGTACGGAACGACATTCTCATTCCACACCCATCCACCAAGACTTAATACACTGGCAGATACGAGGAGGGGAACGGCCATCTGCCAGGCGCTCACACCACAGGCTTTGAGTGCCTGGAGCTCCTTATGGCGGGAGAGCATTCCGAGGCTCAGCAGCGACCCGGCGAGTGCCGCGGCAGGGACAGCCTGGGTGACAAAGAGGGGTAATTTAAAAAGAAAATAGCTGCCTACAGCGGAGAGGGGGGCTTTGTATTTCACGAAACTACTAAAGCGATCAAAGAAATCAACCAGTAGTGAGAGTCCGAGAAAGAGAAGAAGGCAGAGTAAAAAGAGACGAATAAATTCTTTGCACAGATAGACTGTGATGAGTCGAGAAGGAAAAGGAAGGCCCGTTTGATCCATAACCCGTATCGGAATCATTGGACGACAAAAGAGGACAATGGGCGCTTGGAAAAACACTGTGACAACCAAGCCAGGAGAGGGAAAAGGGGTTTTTCTTGCGTCACCCGAGAGAAGAGATAGACACCGAGACCGCCTAAGACGACATTCGGTATCCACAGGGCAATAGCAGGAGAGAGCACTCCCCTTTCTCCAAACGTCTCCCCGGCAGTAAGCAGCAGATAGTAGAGCAGGATAATGCCGAGGCTTATACCAAATCCGACCGACCGAAAGGCCCAAGTCGTTCGCACACTCAGGGGAAGAGCGATCAGACTAAAGACCACACATGCAAACGGCAGGGCAAGGCGGCGATGGAATTCAACAAGCGCTTTATTATGTTGTGAAGACGCCTCTTGACTCTGAGACAAACGGTGGAGGAGTTCCGCTATAGTCATATCTTTGGGGCTATGGTTCGGCTCGCTCACGTGAGCGAGCAGTGCAGCAGTATCCAACGTAACATCATAGACAGAGAAATGGGTGGTTTGATGACCCTTTTCTGCCTGTTGCATGCTATGCACAGTCCCCTTGTTTAAGCGGAGGGTCAATAGATTTCCTTTAGCACTCGGAACAATGAGGCCATTGTGAGCAAAAATGGTATCTTTTCTATGTGGAGTCCGACTATCAGCGATCATGATCCCCTTGAGGACCGTCCCTGGTGGTTCAATTTCTTCCGCATAGATAACTAGACCTGAAAATTCACTATTGAACGTCTTCTCTCTTAAGCCCGCAGTTGCCCGTGTTTTCGAAACATCATAGAACACACGATCGAGTCCAGCGTTACTCCACGGACGGACAGAGAGCGTGAGGAAAAAAGAGATCCCTAAAAGGACCACTGCCAGCAGAGAAAGCGGTACGGCCATTTGAGAAAGACTCATACCACAACTTTTCAGCGCAATGATTTCTCTATCTGTCGAGAGTCGGCCAAATCCCCACAGAATGGCAAGGAGGAAGGCCATCGGCACCGTCACTTCGAGAAAAGAAGGAAGGACGAAAAACAGCATTTTACTGATATGCAGGATTGATACGCCCCGACTGATGACCAAATCAATGAGTTCCAGGATACGCGCCGTGAACAAAATGCAGGTAAAGATGAGCAAGCTGAGACAGAAGGGCAGAGCAATTTCGAGGAAGATATAGCGTGTCAGAATTTTGCCCATGAGACGAAATCCTAGAAGAAATACGTTGCACTGTAAATCGCGTGTCATATATGGACTCCGCCCTCTCAACGAGTACCTCCGGACACAGCCAGAAACCATTGAGACCATTTATGCTCTCCGATTGAAAAAAACGGAGAGCATCATTCAACATGCTCGACAGCTTCACATACCCATTCAATACCAATCCACAGCTTTCCTTGATGCCTTCACGCACGAGGGAAATCACCAAGGAGTCGCCGCTCAGATGCATCCGTTTCAGTATGCTACCCTAACTGAGCTGACACAGAGCCCAGTAGACTGTATTCTGGTACTCGATGAGATAGTGGACCCCCGGAATCTTGGAGCACTGCTCAGAACAGCGGAGTCAGCGCAGGTTGGAGGCGTGATATTAACGAAACGACGTTCTGCGCAACTCTCGGCAAGTGTTGAAAAAGCCGCCGCTGGGGCAACAGCATATCTTCCTATATGTCGAGTTGGCAATTTGCAGCATGCCCTCATGGCCTTAAAACAAGCAAATTTCTGGCTTGTCGGACTCAATCCGCAGGCAACCGCCACCGTGTATGATCTCGATATGCATGGAAAAGTCGCTCTCGTCCTAGGTGGCGAAGGTAAAGGAATTCGCCCGCTCGTCCAGAATACCTGTGATTACTTAGTATCAATACCGATGGAAGGGCAGATTTCCTCTCTGAATGTTTCTGTCGCCGGTGCCGTCGTACTCTATGAACGGCTCCGTCAGATTCGTACGTCGTAATACTAGAAAGTCTCATGGGAGCGTCCTTACTTGCCGCCAGGTTGTTTTTTTGCTAGTTATCCGTAAGATATAGAAATTGAAGGGAATTTTCTTTTCGAAGAGGAAAGAGCTTAAGAAATTTCATTGCTATTGACTGCCGGAATGAGCTAGGGTAGGATGGGCTGCTCGTCTGAGATATAACAAGGTTTCGTTTGAAAAGGCCCTGAAATCCACATAATTATTGAGCTACATTATTGAGCTACGGGAAATCATACTCGGTCACGCTGGCGTAGCTCAACGGTAGAGCAACTGATTTGTAATCAGTAGGTTGTAGGTTCAATTCCTATCGCCAGCTTTCGTCGAGATGAAAACCGTGCTCATGGAGAGGTGCCCGAGCGGCCAAAGGGAGCAGACTGTAAATCTGCCGGCATATGCCTTCGAAGGTTCGAATCCTTCCCTCTCCACTCTAAAACAGGGAAGACTTTGGGCGGGAATAGCTCAGTTGGCTAGAGCGCGAGCCTTCCAAGCTCGGGGTCGCGGGTTCGAGTCCCGTTTCCCGCTCCAATATTTTGCAAGAGGGAACAATATTTCCTTAATAATGTTTCTAGCATCTTGTAGGACAGACACCGCATTCTATCTATAGGTTATGACAAAGTGAGAAAATTGACTCTAATGCCCAGGTAGCTCAGTCGGTAGAGCACGTCCTTGGTAAGGACGAGGTCGGCGGTTCAAGCCCGCTCCTGGGCTTGTCCCATTTTCACAAAAGAAACTAGTTATTAAAAGCTTGACTGTTGGGAAGGTTGGGACAAGTTTCTCAGTGTTGGGCGCATTACGCAGAAAGGGAGAGCGATGGCGAAGGAGCGGTTTGAGCGGACGAAGCCGCACATGAATGTGGGGACGATTGGGCATATTGACCATGGGAAGACGACGCTGACGGCAGCGATCACGAAGGTCTTAGCCGAGCGGGCGATGGCCGAGGCGGTGGCGTTTGATGAGATTGACAAAGCGCCGGAGGAGAAGGAGCGGGGGATCACGATCAACACGGCGCACGTGGAATATGAGACCGAGCAGCGGCACTATGCGCACGTGGATTGTCCGGGGCATGCGGACTATATCAAGAACATGATCACCGGGGCGGCGCAGATGGACGGAGCGATATTGGTGGTGGCGGCCTCGGACGGGCCGATGCCGCAGACCCGGGAGCATATTTTACTGGCCCGGCAAGTGGGAGTCCCCGCGATCGTAGTGTTTATGAACAAGGTGGACATGGTGGATGACGAGGAGTTGTTGGACTTAGTCGAGTTAGAGATGCGGGAGTTGCTGTCGAAGTATGACTTTCCGGGTGATGACACACCGATCATTCGGGGGAGTGCGTTGCGGGCACTGGAAGGGGAGGCCGACGGGGAGGCGCAAGTACTGGAGTTGATGGCCGCGGTGGACAGTTTTATTCCCGAGCCGGCGCGGGATGTGGACCAAGAGTTTTTAATGTCCGTCGAAGACGTGTTTACGATTTCGGGACGCGGGACGGTGGCGACGGGGCGCGTGGAGCGCGGGCGGATCAAAGTGGGGGAAGAGGTGGAGATCGTCGGGATTCGGGAGACGCAGAAGACGACGGTGACCGGTGTTGAGATGTTCCGCAAGCTCTTAGACGAAGGGGTCGCGGGGGACAACGTGGGGTGTTTACTACGGGGGATCAAGCGGGAGGAGATTGAGCGGGGGCAGGTGTTGGCCAAGCCGGGGAGTATCACGCCGCACACGAAGTATGAGGCCGAGGTGTATGTGTTGACGAAGGATGAGGGGGGGCGCCACACGCCGTTTTTCAATGGGTATCGGCCGCAGTTTTATTTTCGGACGACGGACGTGACGGGGTCGGTGACGTTACAAGAGGGGACGGAGATGGTGATGCCGGGGGACAACACGCAGATGACGGTGGCGTTACTGACGCCGATTGCGATGGATGAGGGGTTACGGTTTGCGATTCGGGAGGGGGGCCGCACGGTAGGGGCCGGGGTCGTCACCAAAATTCTGGAGTAAGAGAAGAGAGAAATCGTTATGAGAGATCTTGTTGGACTTTCTTGTGAGCGGTGCAAAAACAAAAATTATACCGCAACCAAAAATAAGAAACTCACCCCCGATAAACTTGTTCGACGGAAATTTTGCCCGATCTGTCGCTCTCATACCTCACATAAAGAAGTAAAGGTGTGAGAGAGGAGGGTCAGTAGCTCGAATTGGATAGAGCACCGGACTCCAAATCCGGGGGTTGCAGGTTCGAGTCCTGCCTGACCCGTTCCCTTTGGGGAGGTGCGTTTCCTCTAGCGAGACGAGGACAGTACTATATGGGTGCGTTTGAGACAGCGCGGGCATACTGCCAAGAGGCGTGGGCAGAGACCCAGAAGGTTCATTGGCCGAGTCGCAAAGAGGTTCGCTCGGCGACGCTGGTTGTGCTCCTCCTTGTTGCAATCGTTGCATTGTTCTTGTTCTCGGTCGATGCTGTGCTGTCGTGGCTGTTTCGCTCGTTCCTGGGAAATTAACTATCGGTATAAAGGGGCCTGAGGTTATGGGCAAGCAATGGTATATCGTCCATACCTATTCTGGGTACGAACGAAAGGCGAAAGCCGCTTTAGAGGAACGTATTCGGACTCTGGGGAAGCAGGAGGCGTTCGGGGACGTGCTAGTACCAGAGGAGCAAGTCGTTGAGTTAGTCAAAGGTAAAAAGCGCACATCGGCTCGAAAATTTTTTCCGGGTTACATCCTCGTACAGATGGAGATGAATGATGAGACTTGGCATGTTGTCCGGTCAACGCCCAAAGTAACCGGATTTGTTGGTGGAACAAACGACCCTCAGACTATTCCGGCAGTGTCAGAAGCCGAGGTGTCCGAGATTCACCAGCAAGTCGAAGAGGGGGCCATACGGCCTAAGCCAAAAATCTCATTTGCGACAGGAGAGGGCGTGAAAGTTGTTGATGGCCCTTTTCAGGATTTTACCGGCGTTGTTGAAGAAGTGAAGCCGGATAAGGGGAAGTTACGCGTCTTGATTAGTATATTTGGCCGGGCCACTCCGGTTGAGCTTGATCTTGTCCAGGTTGAAAAAGCATAAGTAATGGTGAGAATCGATGGCAAAGAAAATAGACACAACAATCAAGCTTCAGATTCCGGCTGGGCAAGCGAACCCCAGCCCTCCCGTTGGCCCTGCCCTTGGGCAAAGGGGGGTCAATATCATGGAATTCTGTAAAGCGTTCAATGCGAAAACGCAGGACCAGCAAGGTTTGCTGATTCCCGTTGTGATTACCGTTTATGTAGACCGCTCTTTTTCCTTTATCACCAAGACGCCGCCTGCCTCTACGCTCCTGAAAAAGGCTGCCGGACTGGAAAAAGCTTCCAGTGAACCGGCGAGGGAGATGAAGGGCTCCGTAACTCAAAAACAGATTGAAGAGATTGCCACGACGAAGATGCCGGACCTGAATGCGAAAGACCTTGAGGGCGCAATGCGCATTATTGCCGGGACGGCGCGCAGCATGGGAATTGAGGTGGTGAATTGATATGGCTCGAAAAAGCAAAAGCTATCGTTCTGCCCAAGAGAAGGTCGACCGGACCAAGCGCTACCCCTTAGAGGAAGCGCTTGTCCTTGCCAGCGAGACGAAACGCGTCAAGTTCGATGAGAGTGTCGAACTTGCCGTACGACTCGGTGTTGACCCGAGGAAGGCTGACCAAAACATCCGGGGGACAGTGCTCCTTCCTCACGGAACTGGGAAATCCGTGTGTGTTGCTGTTTTCGCCAAGGGGGAGAAGGCCCAAGAGGCAGAGGATGCGGGTGCTGATGTTGTCGGCGGTGAAGACCTGGCAAAGCGCATCAGTGATGAAGGATGGCTGGAGTTTGATAAGGCTGTTGCCACCCCAGATATGATGGGGGTTGTGGGGCGGCTCGGAAAAATTCTCGGACCACGAGGCCTCATGCCAAATCCGAAAGTTGGGACGGTGACCGCGGATATTGCCCAGGCGGTTCAAGACCTGAAAGGGGGCAAGGTCGAATATCGGGTTGACAAAGCGGGCAATGTGCATGTGCCGATCGGTAAAGCATCCTTTGAAAAAACGCAGCTCGTTGATAATGCCCAGTCTCTTCTTGAGAGCTTGGTGCGTGCGAAGCCTGCCTCGGCAAAAGGCACCTATCTCAAGAGTATTACGGTGAGTACCAGCATGGGGCCAGGAGTCCGCGTCGACCCAACTGGCTCCTTCCGTTAAGGCGAGGAAGAGCGACGCCATTCCTCGTGGCGATACGAAAGAGAAATAATGGACCGACAAAAAAAGGAAGAAACGGTTATCGATTTGCAGAATCGATTTGCCAGTGCGACGGCGGCAGTGGTGACCGAATACAAAGGGTTAGCAGTCGAAGAGCTCAATGTGCTACGCCGCGAACTGCGTGAAGTGTCTGGAGAATATCGCGTCGCAAAGAATACGCTGGTCGCGCTCGCCGTTGATGGTACTCCGTACCTGTCCTTGAAGGAACTCCTTGCCGGCCAGAATGGCTTGGTCCTTGGATATGGTGATGTCGTTGGACTCACAAAGGTTGTTGCTCGCTATGCCTCTGAAAACGAGAAGTTCACGATTAAGGGAGGAGTCACAGAGGGGCAATTCCTGGAGACTGCGGGCATAGAGAAATTAGCGACCCTGCCAAGTGCCGAGGCCCTCCGCGCGCAATTGCTCGGGACGCTCACTCAACCTGCTACCCGCTTGGTCGGGGCGTTATCCGCTCCTGGGAGCCAACTCGCCCGATTACTCAATGAACGCATGTCCCAACTGAACGCAGACTAACTGAAAATTACTTTCCTGAAGGAGGAATGTATGGCTTTGACAGAAGAGAAGATGGACGAACTCATTACCACGCTGTCTGACCTCACGATTCTTGAGGCTTCGGATTTAGTCAAGAAGCTCGAAGACAAATGGGGAGTCAGCGCCGCGGCTCCTGTGGTCGTTGCGGGGGGAGGAGCCGCTGGGGGTGATGCTGAGCCTGCTGCGGCAGCGGAGAAGGATGAATTCAACGTCGTGCTGACCGGTCCCGGAGAGAAAAAGATCCAAGTCATTAAGGTCGTCCGTGAGTTGACCGGGCTTGGGCTCAAAGAAGCCAAAGAGCTCGTCGATAGTGCGCCCAAAGCGGTCAAAGAAGGCGCATCCAAGGCGGAAGCGGAAGAGGTCAAAAACAAGCTAGAAGAGGCTGGAGGGTCGGTCGAGCTGCAGTAGAAACGGAGTGGTAGGAGGGCATGTATGGCTGATATGGCTGGTAAATTAGCGCATAATTTCCGTATCCGACGGTCCTTTGGTCATATCGAAAAAATTATCGAATTCCCGCATCTGTTGGAAATTCAGCGCCACTCCTACGACGAATTTCTCCAACGGTTACTACCTGCTGACCAGAGGACTGATGCCGGGCTCCAAGGGGTTTTTCGGTCCGTTTTCCCGATCAAAGACTTCAACGAGACAGCGTCCCTGGAGTTTGTGAATTATACGCTTGGCGAGCCGAAATACTCAGTCGAAGAATGCCACCAAAGAGGGATGACCTATGCCGCTCCCCTCAAAGTCACTATTCAACTCGTCCTATGGGATGTTGATGCCAGGAGCGGTGCGCGGACGATCAAAAACGTCAAAGAGCAGGAAGTCTATTTTGGCGAGGTGCCGTTAATGACCAATCATGGCACCTTTATGGTCAATGGGACTGAGCGGGTGATTGTGAGTCAACTCCACCGATCCCCCGGAGCCTTTTTCGATCATGACAAAGGGAAAACGCATGCGAGTGGGAAATTACTCTACTCTGCGCGTGTCATTCCATACCGTGGATCATGGATTGATTTTGAGTTTGATCCAAAAGATATTCTCTATGTCCGGATTGACCGCCGCCGCAAGTTTCACGCAACCGTGCTCTTGCGAGCGTTGGGGATGTCGACCGAGGAGCTACTGAATTATTTCTATCGTAGGGATACGATCTTTCTCAACAACGCAGGGGAACAAATACCAGCACAAGCTTTTCTGCCAGACCATCTCCTCGGTCTGCGGGCAACGCAGGACATTCGTAACCCTGAAACCGGTGATGTGTTAGTAAAGGAAGGCCGAAAGTTTACCCGCGGGGCACTGAGACAGTTAGAGGCGGCTGGTCTTGAGCAGATACCCATCTCGCCAGGGGAACTGCTTGGACGGGTGGCGGCCCACGATATCATCGATCCCGCGAACCAAGAAATCCTCGTGCAGTGTAATGAGGAGGTGACGCAGGAATATCTCGACCTCCTCATTGAGCGTGGCGTGTCCCAGTTTGAAGTCTTGTTTATTGACGATACGCATATCGGCTCTTCGTTTCGCAATACGCTCCTCCAGGACAAGATCGCCTCTCCGGCCGAGGCAATGATTGAGATTTATCGCCGTCTCCGCCCCGGCGATCCGCCGACCAACGAGGCGGCCACGTCGTTTTTTCAGAACCTGTTCTTTAATCCCGAGCGTTACAATCTCTCTCGAGTGGGGCGTCTGAAGCTCAACCATAAGCTCGGACTCACCGCTCCGCTGGATCAAGGGACCCTCCGTCATGAAGATATCTTAGAGACCGTCCGGTATCTCGTCGAACTCAAAAACGGCAATGGCGTCGTGGACGATATCGACCATTTAGGCAATCGTCGCGTTCGCGCGGTCGGCGAGCTCGTCGAAAACCAGTTTCGTATTGGCTTAGTCCGGATGGAGCGGGCCGTAAAAGAGCGGATGAGTCTCCAGGATGTTGAGACCTTAATGCCGCAAGAATTGGTCAATTATAAGCCGGTTTCAGCGGCGCTCAAGGAGTTTTTCGGATCGAGCCAGCTCTCTCAGTTCATGGACCAAACGAATCCGCTGTCGGAGGTCACGCATAAACGACGACTGTCCGCGCTGGGGCCTGGTGGGCTGACCCGGGAACGTGCCGGCTTTGAGGTGCGTGACGTTCATCCCACTCACTATGGTCGCGTCTGTCCGATTGAAACGCCGGAAGGGCCCAATATTGGGCTGATTTCGAGTCTTTCGACCTATGCTCGGGTCAATGAGTTTGGATTCATTGAGACGCCCTATCGGGCAGTAGAGAGTGGGCGAGTGACTGAGGATGTCCGCTATTTATCTGCCCTAGAGGAGGAGAGTCAGACTATCGCGCAAGCGAACGCGCCTGTTGATACCACAGGTGCTTTTGTCAATACATTGGTTTCTGCTCGACTGGGTGGAGAGTTTGTGATGGTGCCTCCCGATCAGGTTCAGCTCATGGATGTCTCTCCGACGCAGCTGGTGAGTGTGGCTGCCGCACTGATTCCTTTCTTAGAGCATGATGATGCTAACCGGGCATTGATGGGATCTAATATGCAGCGGCAGGCGGTACCCCTGCTACGGACGGAAGCGCCGCTTGTTGGCACTGGAATGGAGCAGGTCGTGGCTCGGGACTCTGGGGCTGCCCTTGTCGCTCAGCGCGATGGAATTGTCGAGAGTGTGGATTCCACTCGGGTCGTGATCAAAGCTGAATCACAGACCACACGGGGAGACGTTGGTGTTGATATCTATAGCCTCACGAAATACCAGCGCTCTAACCAAAATACGTGTATTAACCAGCGCCCTATCGTTCAAATTGGCGATCGGGTTAAGGTGGGAGACGTTATCGCCGATGGCCCAGCCACAGAGATGGGAGAACTTGCGCTGGGGAGGAACGTCCTGGTCGCCTTTATGATTTGGGGGGGCTATAACTTCGAGGATTCCATCCTGGTGAGTGAGCGACTTATTCGCGACGACGTCTTTACATCGGTCCATATCGAGGAATTTGAGTGCGTCGCTCGGGACACAAAACTCGGACCAGAGGAAATCACTCAAGATATTCCGAATGTTGGAGAAGAGGCACTCAAGGATCTTGACGAGAGTGGGATCGTCAGAATCGGTGCTGAAGTACGGCCGGGTGATATCCTCGTTGGAAAAATAACCCCCAAAGGCGAGACGCAACTTTCTCCAGAAGAGAAATTACTCCGAGCAATTTTTGGTGAAAAAGCCGGAGAGGTTCGGGATACCTCGCTCCGTGTTCCCCCTGGAGTTGAAGGTACGGTGATTGATGTCCGTGTATTCTCACGGAAAGGTGAGACCAAGGACGAGCGTAGTCAGGATCTCGAAGAGGCCGAGGTCCAACGGCTGCAACAAGATCGAGACGAGGAGATTCATATTATCCGAGACAGTACGCGTGGCAAGATCACGCAACTGTTGGTTGGGAAGGCGGCAACGATGCGGGTCAGTGAAGATGAGTCTCGGCGCGTAGTGATCGCCAAAGGGCAGGAGATTACGGAAGAGCTTCTGGAGTCGCTGCCAGAGCAGTTGTGGCGCAGGGTCCGAGTAGGAGATGAGACAATAGAAGAGGAGATACGGAAGACAGCAGATTCCCTTGCCGACCATGTTGGCGCCATCCGTGAGGAATGCGAAAGAAAAGTTGAGAGACTGAAGAGTGGAGACGAACTGCCCCCAGGAATTATCAAGATGGTGAAGGTCTTTATCGCCATCAAACGTCGCCTCCAGGTTGGTGACAAGATGGCTGGAAGACACGGAAACAAGGGGGTGCTGTCCCGAATTCTTCCAGAAGAGGATATGCCGTATCTTGAGGATGGTACTCCGGTCGATGTTGTCCTGAATCCCCTCGGCGTACCCTCTCGTATGAATGTCGGACAAATCCTGGAAACCCATCTCGGTTGGGCGGTGCAGTCCCTTGGCAAACAGGTTGGGAATGATGCGGAGGAAAAGGGGGAGGCCGCGACCGACAGTCTTCGTGCGCGGCTTAAGGACTTTGCTCGTTCAACAGAGGTTTCTCAGCTGATTGATGAGCTCCCGGAGGCCGAGGTCAAAGAGTTGGCCAGTCGCTCGAAACACGGCTCTCACGTTGCAACTCCGGTCTTTGATGGCGCCCCGGAGACAGAAATTTTCTCTTTGCTTGAGCAGGCCGACCTGTTCAATCCCGTTACTGGTAAGGTAGACGGACAGACAAGGCTCTACGATGGGCGAACAGGGGAACCATTCAGCCAGCCAGTGACCGTTGGTGTAATGTATATCCTGAAATTGCATCATCTTGTTGAAGATAAGATTCATGCGCGCTCAACCGGGCCGTATTCTCTGGTGACGCAACAGCCTCTCGGTGGCAAAGCGCAATTTGGGGGACAACGGCTTGGCGAAATGGAAGTGTGGGCACTGGAAGCCTATGGTGCTGCGTACAGCCTGCAAGAGATGCTCACGGTAAAATCGGACGATGTTGCCGGCCGGACGCGGATGTATGAAGCGATTGTCAAAGGTGAAAATGTTCTGGAACCTGGTCTGCCCGAGTCATTTAATGTGATGATTCGCGAGCTCCAGAGCCTGGCACTCAATGTCGAGTTGCTTGAAGAAAATCAATAAGGTGAGGTGAGGACGAAATGGAAGATTTTCTGGGTCTTTTTGAAAAACCCCAAAATCCGCTCCGTTTTAATGCCATCCAGGTCTCGTTGGCGTCCAAAGAGATGGTTTGCTCTTGGTCCCATGGCGAGGTCAAGAAACCTGAAACCATCAATTATCGCACGTTTAAGCCTGAGCGTGACGGGCTTTTTTGCGCAAAAATATTTGGACCAACCAAAGACTACGAGTGTAATTGTGGCAAATACAAACGGATGCGTCATCGAGGCGTTGTCTGCGAGAAGTGCGGGGTCGAGGTCATTCAGTCGAAAGTCCGTCGTGAACGAATGGGCCATATTGACCTTGCCAGCCCGGTGGCACACATCTGGTTTTTGAAGAGCCTTCCCAGCCGGATCGGGACACTCATGGATATGACGCTCAAAGAACTTGAGCGCGTACTGTACTTCGAGTCCTATATCATTCTTGATCCAGGCGAAACGCCACTCGAGCAAAAAGGGCTGCTGAGTGAAACCCAGTACCGGAAAGCTGTTGAGGAATTTGGTCCGGGGAGCTTCCGAGCAGGGATGGGTGCGGAGGCGGTCCGCGAACTATTACAAGACTTTGACCTGGAACAGTTAGCACGGGAGCTTCGGGTTGAAATGGTCGAGACATCGAGCGAAGCCCGACGGAAGAAAACCGCGAAACGTCTCAAGGTCGTCAATGCCTTTCGGCAGTCTGGCAACAGTCCGGAAGAGATGATTCTGGAAGTCATCCCCGTCATTCCACCAGACCTTCGTCCCCTCGTCCCGCTCGATGGGGGGCGCTTTGCGACTTCAGATCTGAATGACCTGTATCGTCGAGTGATTAATCGCAACAACCGGCTCAAACGGCTTATGGAGCTGAGCGCACCGGATATCATTATTCGAAACGAGAAGCGCATGCTCCAAGAGGCGGTCGACGCCCTCTTTGATAACGGCCGTCGTGGCCGTCCGTTGACTGGCCCAAACAAACGTCCTCTCAAGTCTTTGTCCGACATGCTGAAAGGCAAAAGTGGACGTTTTCGCCAAAATCTCCTCGGAAAGCGCGTCGATTATTCAGGCCGTTCGGTCATTGTCGTCGGACCGGAATTACGCCTCCACCAATGCGGTCTGCCGAAGTATATGGCTTTGGAATTGTTCAAACCGTTCATCTACAACAAGCTTGAGGAACGGGGGTATACGACCACGATCAAGAGTGCCAAGAAGATGGTGGAGAAGGAACGGCCTGAAGTCTGGGATATCCTGGACGAGGTGATCAAGGAACATCCGGTTCTACTCAACCGCGCCCCAACCTTGCACCGACTCGGCATCCAGGCCTTTGAACCCATCCTGATTGAAGGTAAGGCTATTCAACTGCATCCCCTCGTCTGTATGGCCTATAATGCCGACTTTGACGGCGACCAAATGGCTGTGCATGTCCCGCTGTCGGTTGAGGCCCAGGTTGAGGCTCGTAGCTTGATGATGTCAACCAATAATATTCTCTCACCTGCTCACGGCAAGGCGGTCATCGCCCCCACCCAAGACGTTGTCCTTGGACTGTATAACGCGACCCGTGAGCGCTCCGGTGCGCTCGGTGAGGGAAAAGTTTTCAGCAGTCCGGGTGAGGTCCGGGTTGCCTACGACCAGGGCACGGTTGACTTGCAGGCGAAGATCACAGTGCGCCTGGATGGTGAACGGGTCGAAACAACGGTGGGTCGGGTCTTGCTGGCGGAAATTGTACCGCCGGAGATTCCTTTCTCGGATATCAACCGAGTGATGAAGAAAAAAGAACTTGGCACCTTGATTGATGCTGCCTTTTTGAGAGCAGGCAACAAGGCCACCGTGATTTTCGCGGACCGTTTGAAAGATCTTGGCTTCGAATATGCCACGCGGGCCGGTATTTCAATCGGCATCAAAGACATGGTGATTCCGCAAGAAAAGGGCCATCTCTTGGATCAAGCGCAAAAGAGTCTGCAAGAGATTCAGGACCAATATACAAAAGGTCTGATTACAGACGGTGAGCGGCACAATAAGGTTGTTGATACCTGGGCCTCGGTCACCGATGAAGCGGCCAATGAGATGTTCAGAGGACTTCAGGAAGACAAAGCCGGGTTTAGCCCCATCTATATGATGGCAGACTCTGGATCGCGCGGCAGTGCGCAGCAGATTCGCCAGCTCGCGGGTATGCGCGGTCTCATGGCAAAGCCATCGGGGGAAATCATCGAAACACCGATTACGGCTAACTTCCGTGAAGGACTCTCCGTGCTCCAATACTTTATTTCAACCCACGGGGCGCGGAAGGGGTTAGCTGATACCGCTCTCAAGACAGCGAATTCTGGTTATCTGACCCGACGGCTTGTTGATGTCGCTCAGGACTCGATCGTGAGCGAAGAGGACTGCGGTACGATTGATGGTATAGAGATGACTCCACTGGTTGAGGGCGGGGAAATAATAGAAGGCCTTGGGGAGCGTGTCTTAGGACGTGTTGCCCTCGATGATATTCGTGATCCTTTTACCCAAGAGGTTGTTGTTCGCGCAAACGAAGAAATTGACGAAGACCGCGTCGTACGCATAGAAGAAGCCGGGATTGAGCGTGTATGGATACGGTCTGCGCTGACCTGTACGACCAGGCGAGGCATATGTGCACGGTGCTACGGCCGGGACCTTGCCCGTGGGCGGATGGTACATTTAGGTGAAGCGGTCGGCATCATTGCTGCGCAGTCAATTGGCGAGCCAGGCACCCAACTGACAATGCGGACGTTCCACATTGGTGGGACGGCCAGCCGGCTGGCCGAGCAGACGACACTAACGGTTCGGCATGAGGGCGTACTCCGCTACATCAATCTCAAGACCGTGGTCGACCGGGATGGCAATCTCGTTGTAATGAACCGCAACGGAGAGGTTGCTGTGACTGAGGTTCTCGAGCCAGGACGGGAGCGTGAAAGAGAACGGTATCAGATCGTCTATGGTGCAAAGCTGAAAAAGAAAGACGGGGCCAAGGTCAAAACCAACGATTTAATCGCGGAATGGGACCCCTACACCGTCCCCATCCTGACTGAGGTCAGCGGTGAGGTAAAATTCGGTGATATCGACGATAGGACCATGCAAGAAAAGGTAGATGAGCGGACGGGTCTATCTACACGGGTCATTATCGAATTCCGTGATCCAAATATGCGCCCACGGGTATCAATCAAAGATGACAGCGGTAAAACGGCGAAGCTGTCGAATGGATTGGACGCCCGCTATCTGCTGCCGGTTGGCTCCAATATTAATGTGAGCGCGGGCCAACGGGTTGAGGCAGGGGATGTGCTGGCAAAGATCCCACGAGAAACTACCAAAACGAAAGATATTACTGGTGGGCTGCCTCGGGTTGCCGAGCTCTTTGAGGCGCGAAAGCCGAAAGAGTTCGCCGTTATCAGCGAAATTGAGGGGACGGTTTCTTTTGGGAAAGATACCAAAGGAAAAAGGAAGGTGTTGATTACCCCTGAAGTGGGCGAAGCGCGGGAGTATCTCATTCCTCGGGGAAAACATATCAGCGTACGAGAAGGCGATTACGTCCGGCCGGGAGAGCCGCTGATGGATGGGTCCTCAAATCCGCATGACATCCTTGGTGTTCTCGGAGAGCGCGAACTCGCAAAGTCCTTGGTGGACGCAATTCAGGAAATCTACCGCCTCCAGGGGGTGCGTATCCATGATAAGCACATCGAAGTGATTGTGAGACAAATGATGCGGCGTGTGCTCGTGACCGAGGTTGGAGATTCTGATTTCTTGGTTGGCGAGCAAGTCGAGAAGTGGCGCTTCCAAGAAGAGACAGAACGTGTGCTGGCTGATGGAGGAACCCCCCCAGAAGCGAAATCGCTCCTGATGGGAATTACAAAAGCGAGTCTCTCGACAGACAGTTTCATCTCAGCCGCTTCGTTCCAAGAAACGACTAAGGTGCTAACGGAAGCGGCTATTAATGGCAAGGTTGATCACCTGTTGGGGCTCAAAGAGAATGTCATCATGGGACGGCTCATTCCTGCCGGAACCGGTACCCCGAGTTATACGCAGCTCACTGCCGGAAGCCCGGAAGTTTTGCTCGAGGAAGAAGAACCTTTGCCCATTGCCCAAATACTCGAAGCATAGAAAGAGGGAACGTGTCCAGCAGCATCATGTATTGGAGGACACGTTCCCTCTTTGAGAACGGCAGGCCGAGAGTCGCAAGGAGGATGAATGCCTACGGTTCAGCAACTCGTACGAAAAGGAAGAGTGCAACAACGCAGAAAATTGACCGCTCCAGCTTTGCAATCCTGTCCTCAACGGCGTGGGGTGTGTACCCGGGTCTATACGACGACTCCGAAAAAGCCGAACTCGGCCTTAAGAAAAGTCGCCCGTGTTCGACTGACCAATGGTATTGAGGTGACAGCGTATATCCCCGGAATCGGACACAATCTGCAGGAACACTCCGTTGTGCTTATCCGTGGCGGTCGAGTCAAGGATTTACCCGGCGTCCGATATCATATTATCCGTGGCACGCTTGACTCCATCGGTGTCCAGGAGCGAAAGCAGGGCCGCTCAAAATATGGCGCAAAGAAGCCCAAGTGAACGAGAGGAAAAAGTATGCCACGTAAGGGACCTGCCGCGCGACGCGAAATCCTACCGGACCCGAAATACCACGATATGAGTGTATCAAAATTCGCCAATATGATGATGCTCGACGGAGAAAAGGGAAAAGTCGAGAAGATCATCTACGGCGCAATGGACCTGATCCAGCAGAGAACGGGGGAGGGAGCACTCGAGGTTTTTAAGCGTGCATTAGAAAATGTCAAACCGCTTGTTGAGGTCCGCTCACGTAGAGTTGGTGGTGCGACCTACCAGGTGCCAGTTGAAGTACGCCAAGTCCGGCGAAACTCCCTGGCGATGCGCTGGCTTGTCCAATCTTCCAGGCAGCGCTCGGAAAAGAGCATGGAAGAGAAGCTGGCCGGCGAACTCTTTGAGGCGTCTCAGAATCGAGGGGGTGCCGTGAAGAAACGTGAAGATACGCACCGCATGGCGGAAGCGAATAAAGCATTTGCCCATTATCGTTGGTAATAAAGCTACCTATGACATCGGACGGATAACGGATTTCTTTTTCATATTTCGACTACATGTGAACACTCCTGGTGTCTCGTGTGACCTGAAGAAAAGACGAGGGAAGAGTAGAGGGGAACGGTCCTAAATATCTACTGCCGTAGGCGGTTGACTCTTCTGAAATAGCATTTAGAATTGCGAACTTCAGAATAAGGAAGCGTACCAGGTTCTGATACGCTTCTCCGAAGACGAGTTCCAACGATGAGGGGGTCGTACAGGCCCCCTCCGTTCGTACGAATACTTTTATCGCATTACGCAGAAAGGGAGAGCGATGGCGAAGGAGCGGTTTGAGCGGACGAAGCCGCACATGAATGTGGGGACGATTGGGCATATTGACCATGGGAAGACGACGCTGACGGCAGCGATCACGAAGGTCTTAGCCGAGCGGGCGATGGCCGAGGCGGTGGCGTTTGATGAGATTGACAAAGCGCCGGAGGAGAAGGAGCGGGGGATCACGATCAACACGGCGCACGTGGAATATGAGACCGAGCAGCGGCACTATGCGCACGTGGATTGTCCGGGGCATGCGGACTATATCAAGAACATGATCACCGGGGCGGCGCAGATGGACGGAGCGATATTGGTGGTGGCGGCCTCGGACGGGCCGATGCCGCAGACCCGGGAGCATATTTTACTGGCCCGGCAAGTGGGAGTCCCCGCGATCGTAGTGTTTATGAACAAGGTGGACATGGTGGATGACGAGGAGTTGTTGGACTTAGTCGAGTTAGAGATGCGGGAGTTGCTGTCGAAGTATGACTTTCCGGGTGATGACACACCGATCATTCGGGGGAGTGCGTTGCGGGCACTGGAAGGGGAGGCCGACGGGGAGGCGCAAGTACTGGAGTTGATGGCCGCGGTGGACAGTTTTATTCCCGAGCCGGCGCGGGATGTGGACCAAGAGTTTTTAATGTCCGTCGAAGACGTGTTTACGATTTCGGGACGCGGGACGGTGGCGACGGGGCGCGTGGAGCGCGGGCGGATCAAAGTGGGGGAAGAGGTGGAGATCGTCGGGATTCGGGAGACGCAGAAGACGACGGTGACCGGTGTTGAGATGTTCCGCAAGCTCTTAGACGAAGGGGTCGCGGGGGACAACGTGGGGTGTTTACTACGGGGGATCAAGCGGGAGGAGATTGAGCGGGGGCAGGTGTTGGCCAAGCCGGGGAGTATCACGCCGCACACGAAGTATGAGGCCGAGGTGTATGTGTTGACGAAGGATGAGGGGGGGCGCCACACGCCGTTTTTCAATGGGTATCGGCCGCAGTTTTATTTTCGGACGACGGACGTGACGGGGTCGGTGACGTTACAAGAGGGGACGGAGATGGTGATGCCGGGGGACAACACGCAGATGACGGTGGCGTTACTGACGCCGATTGCGATGGATGAGGGGTTACGGTTTGCGATTCGGGAGGGGGGCCGCACGGTAGGGGCCGGGGTCGTCACCAAAATTCTGGAGTAGGGTCCTATGACCACTATTATGAATGAAAAGATCCGTATCCGCCTCAAAGCCTATGACCATCGGGTACTCGATCAATCGGTCAGAGAGATTGTCGAAACAGTGAGGCGGACCGGGGGGCGGGTCGCTGGCCCTATCCCGCTCCCGACGCGGATCGAACGGTTCACGGTGAACCGTTCACCTCATGTTGATAAAAAGTCGCGGGAACAGTTTGAGATACGAACCCACAAGCGCTTGCTTGATATCCTTGACCCGACTCAGCAAACCATTGATGCGCTTGGGAAACTGGAATTGGCCGCCGGAGTCGATGTTGAGATCAAGCTGGAGTAGCGGGAGAGGAGACAATGCAAGGGTTAATAGGAAAGAAGCTCGGCATGACTCAGGTTTTCTCCGCTGAGGGGGACCTCGTTCCAGTTACGGTGATACAGGCTGGACCATGTACCGTTGTGCAAAAGAAAACTCAGCAGAGAGATGGTTACACTGCGCTCCAACTGGGATTTGGAAGTCAAAAACCACAACGTGTCTCCCAGCCTGTTTTAGGACATACTCAGAAGGCTGGTGCCGGTCCCTTCGCTGTCCTCCGCGAGTTTCGGATAGATGACACCGATGGCTACGAGGTCGGCGGTGAAATTACAGTTGCACAAGTCTTCCAGTCTGGAGATCGGGTTAACGTTGTCGGTCGGACAAAAGGTCGGGGCTATGCCGGAGTGATGAAACGACACGGCATGGGCGGATTCCCGAAGAGTCATGGAACGCATGAGTACTTCCGCCATGGTGGGGCTATCGGAAACCGCTCCTACCCTGGAAAAATTTTCAAAGGGAAGAGAATGGCAGGTCATTACGGGAATGATCGGATGAAGGCACTGAATCTGCAAGTAGTTGACGTCCAGCCAGATGAAAATCTGCTCTTCCTGTGTGGGTCTATACCGGGTGCGAGGGGACAAGTTGTCCTCATCCATAAGCAAGGATAACCAATGGCAGCCCAGGAAACGTCTATTAGCGTTCTCTCTGATCAACGCGAGAAGGTTGGAGAGATTTCTCTTCCCGCTGTGATCTCTGAGCAGCCACAGCGGGAGCACCTCTTGTTCGAAACGGTGAGAATGCAGTTGGCCAATCGTCGCTCTGGGACGGCGGCAACAAAGACGCGGGCGCATGTGCGTGGTGGAGGAAGAAAACCGTGGCGACAAAAAGGAACGGGACGGGCGCGGGCAGGTAGTAACCGATCTCCGGTGTGGGTCGGTGGTGCAACCGTGTTTGGCCCCCAGCCACGTTCGTATGCCTACCGTATGCCGCGATCGGCCCGGAAGACTGCCCTGCGTGCCGCCCTCGCGCAGAAACTGCGCCAAGACGAGGTGGTTGTCATCGACGCCCTTCAGTTTGATGAGCCAAAAACAAAGCAGATGGTCACCCTGCTCGCACAACTTGAGATGGGCGATAGCGTTTTGCTTGTCTTGGCGGATGCAGACGTAAACGTCCAGAAATCCGCGCGTAATTTGCCTGGGGTAAAAGTCCTACTGAGTCAAGGGCTGAATGTATATGACCTGCTTCGCTACCGAAAGATATTAGTGACACAAGCGGCGATGCAACAGATCAGTGAGCGACTAGGTGGGGAGTAATATGGATGTCTATTCTGTCCTTGTCGCGCCATTGATCACTGAGAAATCAACCTTGGCAAGTGAGGTTGGCAATCAGGTCGTCTTTCGTGTACACCCGCAGGCCAATAAGGTAAGTATTAAAAACGCAGTTGAGACGCTTTTTGATGTGAAAGTTAAGCAAGTGCGGACTATTCAATATATCGGCAAACATCGGCGCGTTGGTCGGTCGCAGGGTAGAAAAGCAGCCTGGAAGAAGGCCTATGTCACCTTACGTGATGGCGACCGTATAGACTTCTTTGAAGGGGCATAACTCGTGGCTGTCCGACAGTACAAACCAACGTCTGCTGGGAGGCGCTTCCAAAGTGTCTCTGGCTTCAGTGAGATAGCGAAGACAAAAGAAGGGCCGGAGCGGTCCTTGCTGGCACCCCTCCATAAGCATGGTGGGCGGAATAATAGAGGGCGACTCACTGTCCTTCACCGGGGCGGTGGCCATAAACGACGGTATCGTTTGATAGACTTCCGCCGCGGCAAGGACGGTATTGAGGCGAAGGTTGCTGCTATAGAATATGATCCAAACCGCTCTGCCCATATTGCCCAACTCCATTATCGGGATGGAGAGAAACGCTACATCCTCGCCCCTGCTGGCCTGAATGTTGGTCATGTTGTCATGTCGGGAGAATCAGCAGATATTCGTCCCGGCAATTGTTTACCGTTGCGGTGTATTCCGGTTGGTACGATTATCCACAACATAGAGCTGAAGATAGGCAAAGGGGCTCAGATTGTCAGAAGTGCCGGGACCGCTGCGCAGCTGATGGCGAGAGAAGGCGTGTACGCAACCGTGAAGCTCCCTTCGGGAGAAATGCGGCTGGTGCATCAAAACTGTAAAGCTACTATCGGTCAGGTCGGCAACCTCGATCATGAGAACGTCTCGTATGGGAAGGCGGGTCGGAGTCGGTGGTTTGGCCGTCGGCCGCGCGTGCGAGGCATTGCCATGAATCCGGTAGACCACCCACTTGGGGGAGGTGAAGGAAGAAGTAAAGGGAATCATCCCATGAGTCCCTGGGGGGTGCTAGCCAAGGGGTATAAGACTAGACGGCGCTCAAAGTCAGATAAATATATTGTCCAAAAGAGAAAGAAATAAGATGCCCCGCTCAGTCAAAAAAGGTCCATTCATTGACGACCACTTGTTGAAGAAGGTCGATACGGCCGTGCAAAGCGGTGATAAAAAGGTGATTAAAACCTGGTCCCGCCGGTCCACGATTATCCCTGAAATGATTGGATTGACATTTGCCGTGCACAATGGAAGGAAATTCATCCCCGTCTATGTGACTGAAAATATGGTCGGTCATAAACTCGGTGAATTTTCTCCAACGCGGACATTCTATGGCCATGCCGGAGATAAGAAGGGTGACGTGAAAAGGAGATAGAAGGTAGCAGCTATGGAGGTTCGCTCAATCACTCGCCATGTGCGAATGGCGCCGCGGAAAGCCCGTCTAGTGGCGGATCTCATCCGTGGCAAACAGGTCGAAGAAGCGCTTATGGTCCTGCGTTTTTCCCAGAAGAAGGCGGCGCGTGTTTTTACAAAAACTCTTCAGGCTGCCATTGCCAATGCTACAGATACGCAGAATGTCGATCCTGATACATTGTATGTGAAACAGGCCACCGTAAACGGGGGAGCGACTTTTCGGCGCTTTACTCCCCGCGCGCACGGACGCGCAACGCCGATTCGGAAGCGTACGAGTCATTTTACGATTATTGTCGACGAGAAATAGAGGAAAGAAGAATAGGATGGGTCAGAAAGTACATCCGAAGGGGTTCCGGGTTGGCGTGCTTGAAGGGTGGGAGTCTCGCTGGTTTGCAGAGAGAGAGTATGCCACGTTGCTGCACGATGACATTCGTATCCGAGAGTTCATTAAGAAGCGTCTCTATCATGCCGGGATTGCGAAAATTGAAGTCGAGCGCGCTGCGAACAAGGCAAAAATCAATATCTATACCGCCCGCCCCGGCATTGTGATTGGGAAAAAGGGAGTGGAGATAGAAAAGCTGAAAACCGAACTCGCCCAGCAGACCGATAGAGAAGTCTATCTGAATATACACGAAGTACGACGTCCCGACCTGGACGCGCAACTCGTCTCTGAAAACGTCGCTCTTCAGCTTGAGCGACGGGTAGCCTTTCGGCGTGCCATGAAGGAGAGTGTGACACGCGCCATTCGCATGGGAGCACAAGGAGTGAAAGTGCGTTGTTCAGGGAGGCTCGGTGGAGCGGAGATCGCCCGTACCGAGTGGTACCGAGAAGGACGGGTTCCACTGCATACCTTGCGGGCCGATATTAGCTATGGTGTGGCAGAAGCCCGAACCACATATGGTGTGATTGGGGTGAAGGTATGGATCTTCCGAGGCGAAGTCCTCACGAAAGAAGAAGAGCAACATCGCTCAACCGTGAGTGCGTAAAGGACGCCAGATATGCTCTCGCCCAGGAAAACGAAGTTCCGAAAACAGCAGCGGAGACGCATATACGGTAACGCCCACCGTGGAGCCACACTCTCGTTTGGTGACTATGGCTTGCAAACGACTGAACGTGGCTGGGTGACCGCCCGGCAGATAGAAGCCGCCCGGATTGCTTTGACCCGTCATGTCCGCCGCGGGGGGCGTATCTGGATACGTATCTTCCCCGATAAGCCAGTGACCAAAAAGCCAACGGAAACACGAATGGGAAAGGGCAAGGCATCGCCCGAATTTTGGGTTGCTGTTGTCAAGCCGGGACGGATGCTCTTCGAAATCGAAGGAGTCCCTCGCGAGACCGCCCGTGAGGCGTTGCGGCTTGCTGCCAATAAACTGCCCGTCAGTACGCAGATACGAGAGCGACTAGGAGCGACATATGCGGGCGCGTGAAGTCCGAGAGTTAACCGACGAAGAAATGCAGGGAAAAGCGCAAGAGCTGAGTGAAGAACTCTTTCGTCTCCGTTTGAGGAGAGGGACGGGGCAAATTGAAGATGCTATGCGGATCCGAAAAATTCGTCGAGATATTGCTCGGGTAAAGACCATACAACACGAACGTATTCGCACCGCGAGTAAAGAACGGAGCTAGGTGTGCCTGGAAACCGGAAAGTCAGACAAGGGATCGTCGTCAGTGATAAGATGGATAAAACTGTCACGGTCCAAGTTGAGCGGCTTGTCCGTCATCCGATGTACAAGAAGTATATTCGCCAACGGAAAAAATATAAGGCGCACGACCCTGCCAACGCATGCCGGACCGGAGATCTTGTCACCATTACGGAAACGAGACCCCTCAGCCGAGATAAACGCTGGCGCGTACGAGCGGTATTGAAGTCGGAGACATCGGGGACGGTACAGTAAAGAGGTGGGCGTATGATTCAGGTGGAATCCGTGCTTGACGTTGCCGATAACTCGGGGGCACGACGCGTCCGGTGTATTCGTGTCCTGGGTGGGACACGCCGGAGATATGCGTCGGTTGGTGATGAAGTTGTTGTTTCGGTCCGGGAAGCCATTCCCAATGCGAAAGTGAAAAAAGGTGATGTGATGCGCGCCGTCGTTGTCCGGACGGCCAAGGAACTCGGCCGTCCGGATGGCTCGTATATCCGTTTTGATACTAATTCCGCCGTGCTGCTCGATAACCAGCGTGAGCCGCTTGGAACACGTATTTTCGGACCCGTGGCGCGTGAGCTACGGGCGAAGCGTTTTATGAAAATCATTTCCCTCGCCCCAGAGGTGCTATAGGACAGGCCATGGCTGCACGCATTAAAAAAAATGATTCTGTGATGATTATCGCTGGAAAAGAGCGAGGAAAAATCGGAAAGGTCATCCGGGTACAGCCGCAACAGGACCGAGCCGTTGTTGAGCGCCTCAATATGGTCAAGCGCCACGTCAAGCCGCGTGGGCCACAAGACTCTGGCGGGATATTAGAAAAAGAGGCCTCCATTCATCTCTCAAATTTGATGCTGGTCGACCCTCAAGATGGGCGCCCGACTCGGGTCGGGTTCAGGGTCGTTGATGGACGGAAGATGCGGGTGAGTCGGCGAACCGGGAATGTGTTGGACTAATAGTTATGGCTCGTATTAAAGACCTCTACTATAGACAAATACTTCCCGCTCTGAAGCAAGAGTTGGGGTGTGCCAACGTGATGCAGGTCCCTCGTCTGTCAAAGATTGTTATTAACATGGGGCTGGGAGAAGGAGCCACAAACGCCAAATTGCTCGAAAGTAGTGTCGAGGAAATTGGACTGATTGTGGGACAGAAGCCGGTGGTTACTCGGGCTCACAAATCGATTGCGAATTTTAAACTGCGGGAAGGCATGACGATCGGTTGTGCAGTCACGTTACGCGGGGAGCGCATGTATGAGTTTTTTGACCGCCTAGTCAGTGTCGCGCTTCCCCGCGTGAGAGACTTTCGAGGCATATCCGATAGTTCTTTTGACGGTCGCGGGAATTATTCTCTCGGGATTCGGGAGCATACCATTTTCCCTGAAATAAATTTGGATAGGGTTGATCAAATAAAAGGATTTACCGTCTCTATGGTAACGACGGCAAAAACAGATATAGAGGGGCGTGCGTTACTACGGGCCCTTGGCATGCCTTTTCGGAGTTAAGAGCTATGGCACGAACATGTTTGCGCGTAAAGGCACAACGGAAGCCGAAGTTTCGCGTTCGGGAATATAATCGCTGTCCACTATGTGGTCGCTCTCGTGGTTTCTATCGTCGATTCCGTATGTGTCGTATCTGCTTGCGGACCTATGCGCTGAAGGGCCAAATTCCTGGCATGACCAAGGCAAGTTGGTAGGGGAGAGGATTATGCAGACTGACCCTATTGCCGATTTGTTGACATGTATCCGCAACGCGTTACGGGCGCGGAAAAAGACCGTCTCGGTGCCGCGCTCCCGTATCAAGGAAGCCATTGTTCAAATCCTTGTCAGTGAGGGCTTCATCCAAAATTATCGTAACGTTGAGGATAACGGATTTCCCTGTCTCATCATTGAGCTCAAGTATGATGACGCGGGACGCCCCGCACTCCACGGGGTGCAGCGCGTGAGTAGGCCGAGCCTACGAACCTATGTACGGGCGGATGCGATTCCAGCCGTGCGAAACGGACTTGGAGTGAATATTCTATCGACCTCTCGTGGGGTTATCGTTGACCGGGACGCCCGCACGCTTCACGTAGGTGGGGAAGTTCTGTGTAGTGCGTGGTAAAGGAGAAAGAGGGCAATAACGTATGGCTGGTGTTGGGCACAAGCCGGTCCTGCTGCCGGATGCGGTAAAAGTTTCATACGACCAGGGAACGCTGACGGCTGAAGGGCCAAAGGGAGTCCTGCACGTGCCGGTTGACGCCGCCCTCTCGGTCGAAATTACGACATCCAGTGTGCTGTTGATACGGGCGGATGATTCTCGCCGCTCTAAAGCACGGCAAGGGCTCACTCGAAAGCTTGTCGCCAATGCGGTTCAAGGGGTCTCGGCTGGATTTTCAAAGGTACTGGAAATTAATGGAGTTGGATATCGGGCCGACGCGGTGAAGGATATACTCCAATTGAACCTCGGATTTTCTCACCCTATTTTTTTCCAAATGCCCACGGGGGTCAATGCCAAGGTTGATCGCCAGACGCAGATTACAATTGAGGGTGTTGATAAACAACTTGTTGGAGAAGTTGCGGCATCAATCCGTCGGCTCCGGCCACCTGAGCCCTATAAGGGAAAAGGGATTAAATACATAGATGAGCGCGTGCGGAGAAAAGCTGGAAAGACCGCTGTTGCTGGAGGATAGGAATGGTCGGGACGAACCCTCGTGAACGGAGCCGCCTGCTCCGTCGAAAGCGGATCAGACGGAAAGTGCGTGGGACGGACAGCCGGCCGCGCTTATGCATCTACCGCAGCAATAAGCATCTCTATGCCCAAGTAATCTCTGATGAGAGTGGTCAGTCTCTAGCGTCCGTCTCAACCCTTTCGGCAGACCTCAAGGAACGGATGCAGCAAAAAGCGGCGACGATCTCTGCGGCAAAAGAAGTGGGGCAGCTCATTGCGAAAAAGTGTCAAGAGCAGGGGATACAGACCGTCGTTTTTGATCGGAACGGATTCCTCTTTCATGGACAGGTCCGCGCGGTCGCTGATGCGGCGCGCGAGGCTGGCCTACAACTCTAGGGAGTATGCCTGTGGCGACTGACGATGATCGGATTAATCCTGACGAACTCGATATTCAAGAGAAGGTCGTTCATATTAATCGTGTGAGTAAAGTGGTCAAGGGTGGACGCCGTTTCAGTTTTAGCGCTGTTGTTGTGGCTGGGGATGGTGCGGGACATGTTGGCTACGGCTTGGGGAAGGCCCACGAAGTTCCAGAAGCCATCCGGAAAGGCGTTGAGCACGCGAAGAAGTCTTTGATTCGCGTTCCGCTCGTCGAAGATACGTTACCCTACGCGGTTATTGGTCGGCACGGTGCGGGCAAGGTGTTGCTCAAACCCGCCGCAGCCGGTACCGGCCTCATAGCGGGTGGCGGTGTGCGTATCGTTATGGAATTGGCTGGCGTACGGAACGCACTCACAAAATGTCTCGGATCGACGAATCCGCATAACTCTGTAAAGGCGACACTGGCTGCCCTGGAGAGTCTGGACGGTCCGGAGCAGGTTGCCGAGCGGAGGGGGAAACCCGCGCTGAGTATGAAAGGATAAGGCATGGCCGACGCAGGAAAAGGGCAGGTCTTAGCCATCACCTTGAAGCGAAGTGCCATTGGGGGCACGCGGCGCCAGCGCGAGACCTTACGTGGCCTTGGCCTCTCCCGCGTTGGGAAGACCGTGCTGCGAAACGATTCGCCCTCACTCCAAGGGATGGTGAATCGAGTATCTCATCTTATCGAGGTGCGTGAGAATGGATCTTAGTCACTTACGGCCCGCCCCCGGGTCGATGAAAAAACGAAAGCGGGTCGGCCGCGGTCCAGGCTCTGGACTCGGCAAAACAGCAGGTCGCGGGCATAAAGGAAGCGGCGCGCGCTCCGGTGGCAATATTCCACCTGGCTATGAAGGTGGACAAATGCCGCTCTCCCGCAGGCTGCCCAAACGAGGATTTCACAATCCATTTCGACAAGAATACACCATTATTAACATTGGAAGTCTGGAGCGCTTTGAGGTCGGTAGCGTCGTTGACCTTGATGTGTTTCGCCAGTCTGGTCTCGTGAGTGGTCGTAAGTGTAAAGTCAAAATATTGGCAAAGGGGGAACTGACAAAGGCCCTGACTGTAAGAGCCCATGCCTTTAGTGCGCAAGCGCGTGAAAAGATTACTGCGCTGGGGGGGACAGCCGAGGTCGGGTAGTCATGTTCGAAGGCTTACAAAACGCGACAAAGATATCAGACCTGCGCCGCCGGCTCCTCTTTACCTTTGCCTTGCTCGCCGTCTACCGAATCGGCGTAGCGATACCAACTCCAGGTATTGATGGAGAGGCGCTTGCGGCGTTCTTCGAGCAAGCGGCCAGCACTGTTTTTGGCTTAGTGAACCTCTTTTCTGGTGGTGCCCTTGAGCGTTTCTCTATCTTTGCCCTGGGCATTATGCCCTATATTAGTGCCTCCATTATCTTCCAACTTCTGACCGTCGTGGTCCCAACCCTTGAGCGCTTGTCAAAAGAAGGGGAGCAAGGCCGGCGTAAGATTACCCAGTACACCCGCTACAGCACTGTTGGTTTAGCTCTTCTCCAAGGGCTGTTTATCAGCATCGGACTCGAACAGATTCAGGCACCTGGCGGAAGCTTAGTTGTTTTTAATCCAGGCTGGGGATTTCGTCTCATGACGATGATTACGCTGGCCGCCGGTACTGCTTTTATTATGTGGTTAGGCGAACAGATTACCGAGCGTGGCGTTGGCAATGGCATTTCTCTCATCATATTCGCTGGTATTGTCGCCAGTATTCCCTCAGCGGTGACCGCAACGACGGAGTTTGTTCGAGAGGGTGAATTAAGCATCCTTTTATTACTGCTCCTGTTAGTCGGCATGGTGGCCATCGTTGCCGCAGTGATTTTCATGGAGCGCGGGCAGCGCCGCATTCCGGTGCAGTATGCAAAGCGGGTTATAGGTCGAAGAGTCTATGGTGGGCAAAGTTCTCATCTGCCACTGAAAGTGAACACCGCTGGAGTTATTCCCCCGATTTTCGCCTCCTCAGTCTTGATTTTTCCGGCGACTATCGCCGGCTTTGCCGACCATCCGTGGGCTCAAACCGTTGCGAATGTTTTGACGCCGGGCGGGTCGATCTATAACGTCAGCTATGTCGCGATGATTATCTTCTTCTGTTATTTTTATACTGCTGTTGTCTTCAACCCTACTGATGTTGCCGACAATATGAAAAAGAATGGCGGATTTATTCCTGGTATCCGTCCTGGGCAACGCACAGCGGACTATATCGATCGGGTCTTAAGTCGGATAACGTTGACGGGAGCAATTTATGTCTCCATTGTCTGTGTTTTGCCTAATCTTCTGGTAGGGTCTTTTAATGTACCATTTTTCTTTGGGGGAACGGCGCTGCTTATTGTCGTCGGCGTCGCTTTGGACACAGTAGCGCAGATTGAAACACAGCTCATCATGAGAAACTATGAAGGCTTCATGAAGCGCGGGCGCATCAGAGGGCGACGAGGGTAGAGGACGCTGTCCGATTTTCTCACCGATGATTTTTCTGAAATCCCTTGAAGAGATAGAGACAATGCGGACTGCGAATCGCATTGTTGCGGAAATCCTGAGCGAACTGCGGCAGCGTGTTCGGCCAGGCATCTCAACCGGAGAGCTTGATGGTATTGCGGAAGAATGGATTGCAAAAAAGAAGGCTCAAACCGCGTTTAAAGGGTATACGATTCGGAACGGTTCTGTTCCGTTCCCGGCCCATATTTGTATCTCTTTGAATAACGAAGTCGTCCACGGTATCCCCTCTCACCAGCGGATCATTCAAGACGGGGATATTGTCAGCCTGGATTTTGGTGTAGTGTATGATGAATTTTATGGTGACGCCGCAGTGTCTTTTGCGGTTGGAGAGGTTGGCCGGTCTGTTCAGCAGCTTTTAGAGACGACTGCCGTCGCCCTTGAAGCAGGAATAGGCCACGCCTGTATTGGCAACCGTCTTGGCGATATATCTGCCGCAGTTCAGGAGTGTGTCGAGCGAGATGGCTTCTCTGTTGTGCGAGAATTTGTTGGACATGGGGTTGGTCGTAGGCTGCATGAAGATCCGCCTGTCCCCAATTATGGCATGCGGAACCGAGGTGTCCGCTTGCGCGAAGGAATGGTCATCGCGATTGAGCCCATGGTGAACATAGGCGCTCCGGAGGTCGCCATGCTAGAGGACGGGTGGACTGCTGTGACAAAAGACGGCAGTCTCTCAGCGCACTTCGAGCATTCGGTTGCGATCATGGCAGATGGACCAGTGGTGCTCAGTAGCATGTAAGAGAAAAGTGTTCATACACGGAACCGTTTTTAGGTAAGAATGGAAATGAGGTTGGCATGAAGGTTCGGGCTTCTGTGAAACCAATGTGTCGAAAGTGTAAGGTTATTAAACGCAGGGGCATTGTACGGGTCATCTGTGAGAACCCGCGACACAAGCAGCGACAGGGCTAGGTGTTTTCCCTACGCGGACGAAAATAAGAGTGGAGAAGGCGTATGGCACGGATTGCGGGTATCGAATTACCCCGGAACAAGAAAATCGGCATCGGTCTCACCTATATCTATGGGATCGGACGGGTCACCGCCCTCAAAATTCTGGCCGAGGCGGGAGTTGACCCAGACGCCAATTCTGACGCGCTGGCGGATGATGAGATCGTAAATATCCGGCGGGCTATCGATCAAGACCACCGTGTCGAGGGAGACCTCAGGCGCGATGTTGCGAGTCATATTAAACATTATATTGACATTGGGGCCTACCGGGGCCTCCGACACCGCCGAAATCTGCCGGTCCGTGGTCAAAAGACAAAAAATAATTCTCGGACGCGTAAGGGACCGAGACGGACCGTTGCCGGAAAGAAAGTCGCGCCTACTCCTAAATAGTGGACGGCGTGAGGAGAGGGGCACTGTATGGCAAAAGCTGCGAGGCGGTCTGTCTCACGGAAGAAGAAAATTCGGAAAAACATTCCAGAAGGCGTGGTGAATATCTATTCGACCTTCAATAATACCATCGTGACCATTGCCGACCCGCAAGGAAATACTGTGGCCTGGGCGAGCGCGGGAAGTGTAGGCCTGAAGGGGTCTCGGAAGGGCACGCCGTTTGCTGCCCAAATGGCGGCGGAGAGCGCGGCGCGTAAAGCGGCTGATGCCGGTATGCGCTCGGTTCAGGTGCATGTAAAGGGGCCTGGTGCTGGGAGAGAATCTGCTCTGCGAGCCTTGCAGTCCGCCGGGTTTGCGGTGAGTCTTATCCGGGACGTCACGCCTATCCCTCACAACGGCTGTCGTCCGCCCAAGCGTCGCAGGGTCTAAGAGACCGAGTGTACGAGCTGGGAGCTGATACAGATCAGGAGGTTTTTGTGGCACGCTATCGAGGCCCATCCTGCCGTCTCTGCCGTCGAGAGGGGTTGAAACTCTTTCTGAAAGGCGAACGGTGTTACACGGATAAATGTGCAATTGAGAGAAGAAGCTATCCGCCGGGACAGCACGGCCAAGGGAGAGGAAGAAAGGCGACCGAATACAGCGTTCAGTTGCGAGAGAAACAGAAGCTGAAACGTATCTATGGGACGCTTGAGGGGCCGTTCCGGCGTCTTTTCGCGCGGGCCGAGCGCCAACGTGGAATCACCGGGGAAAATCTTTTGATTCTTCTCGAGAGTCGTCTCGATAATATGGTATACCGGATGGGATTCGCGACCTCACGCTCAGAGGCTCGCCAGTTGATACGCCATGGCCATTTTCACGTCAACGGACGAAGAGTGACGATTCCATCGTACTGCGTCAAGGCCGGAGACGAGGTGCAAGTACGCGAGCCGAGCCGAAAAATTACCCGTATCCAAGAATCCGTCGAGCTTGCCCAGCGACGTGGAGTGCCAGAATGGCTTGAGGTCCAAACGGATTCTTTTTCTGGAAAAGTCCGTGCCCTACCGGCTCGGTCGGAGATCACCTTGCCTATCAACGAACAGCTTATTGTTGAGCTATACTCGAAAGTCTAGCGCAATAGATTGGCGTGGCGGACCGTATTAGGCATGGATGCAGGACGAAAGAGGGAGCAGCATGCAGGAGAGTGATCTCATCAAGCCCAAGACACTCGATGTTGAAGACAAAACCCTGACCCCCACATATGGCCGCTTTATCGGCGAGCCCTTCGAGCGTGGATTCGGGACAACGTTGGGCAATGCCCTGAGGCGAATTCTTCTCTCCTCCTTGCCTGGGGCGGCCATCACCAAGGTCAGGATTCAAGACGTTGTGCACGAATTCTCGACGATTCCCGGTGTCACGGAAGATGTCACAGATATCCTTCTGAACCTGAAAGAAGTCCGATTCCGTCTCCACGACAGCGATATGGAAACGGCCACCCTGAGGGTCAATGGTGCAAAGAGTGTGAGCGCTGGTGATTTGGTCGTGGGTCCTCAGGTTGACATTCTCAATCCAGAGGCCCATGTTGCGAAACTGAGCAAAGACGGAAAGCTCGAAGTTGAAGCCGAGATTCGCACAGGGCGTGGGTATATGGCGGCTGACCGGAATCAGTCTGAAGAGAGCCCCGTTGGCACAATTCCCCTTGATGCGGTGTTTTCTCCTGTTCGAAAGGTCAATGTGACCATAACTAACGCACGTGTTGGCCAGCGGACGGACTACGAAAGGCTGGCGCTTGAAATATGGACCGATGGCAGCATTGAGCCGAAAGAAGCGGTAGCCGAGGCCGCACGGATCGCTCAGGATCAGCTCTCGATTTTTTCTGGTACGACAGAAGAGATCGACAGCCAAGAAGAGCGTCCGGGACAGGAAGACCAGTCACCGACGAATGAAAATCTTTTTCGACCCATTGAAGAACTGGCACTTTCGGTTCGTTCTGCCAATTGCCTCCAAAGTGCAGATATCCGCTATGTGGGTGAACTCGTTGTCAAGGCCGAACCCGAACTTCTTAAGACGAAAAATTTCGGACGGAAATCACTCAACGAGATTAAAGAATTACTTCATGAGATGGGATTAGAGCTTGGAATGCATCTGGAAGCATTTCCCCCTCGGGAAGAGTTGGATCGAATGCGAGTCTCCCGCGAGGGCAATCTGGCTTAGCCAGAGTCTCGGAGCAGCAGGGAAGCGAGGACGATGCGACATCTGAAAGCAGGGCGAAAACTGAATCGCACGGCAGCGCACAGAAAGGCGCTACTGCGGAACTTATTGAAGGCGTTGGTGCTGCGTGAACAAGTCCGAACGACTGACGCGAAGGCCAAAGAACTCCGCCGCTGGGCGGACCGTCTGGTGACCCTTGGAAAAAAGAATTCGGTCCATGCGCGCCGTCTTGCCTTCTCGTATCTTGGTAGCCGGAAACTGGTCCAACGTTTGTTTGATGAGGTTGCCCCGCGCTTTCAGGGTCGGGTGGGTGGATATACACGGGTGCTGAAGATAGGTCCTCGCCGTGGGGATGCTGCTCCGGTCTCACTTGTCGAGTTTACGGAACGGTCAAGTGCTCCCTCAACCGGAGGAGGCGCTAGGAGCGCATAGAAGTAAGGGCGGGGAGTCGAGGTGCCAGCCGGGGTGATTCGAGAATCTGAACAGCTCCTCGAAGCGCACACCTCATCGGACGAGTCGGGAAGGGGGAGCGTTGCTCCCCCTTTGTCGTTCTCTCGGGTAAGTCAGGTGTATATGAGGAAATAGGAGGAAGGACTCGCCATGGCTGTTCGGCAATATGCCTTCTACTTTAATCTCCCCGAGGGGTGTATCGTATGTGTGAGTGTCGTGGTGAGCTTTCTTCTTGTCTTTGCTTTTGGGATCTATATCGGAAAAGAAGTGCAGGCGTATAAAACTGCCCAGGAGACGCGGACCGTACGCTTTCCTGTTGGGCATACTGACCACAACGAGACTGCGATTCCCGCGTCCCAGGCCTTTCCGCTGACTTTAAGGAAGACCTTAGAGAAACAGACTCAAAATAACCAATCGCAGACGAAGCCCTCAACCCCGCCCGTCGGAGAGAGCGTTTCTCCGAACCCAGCACTGACGCCGCAAAATAAAAAACGAGAGACCGCACTGACTGCATCTGCTCCAAGCGAAGGCAAAGCGCCAGGCCAAAAAGAGCAGCAGGTTGTGAGTGGGTGGAACATTCAGGTCCATGTCACAAAGAGTCGAAGTACGGCACATCAACTAGCCGCGGAACTCCGCAAAAGAGGCTATACGGCCTCCGTCAACAGGCTGACAAAGAACGGAGAAACATTGTATCGTTTGCGCGTCGGAACATTTACCCAAGAAGAGGCCCAACGCGTGGCTGCGCGCTTTCGACGCGAAGAGAAATTCGCCCAGGCCTACCTGGTTTCAGATTAACCCCTCGCGCTGTATCCATGACGGTCAAAGATGCCATCGCCCACGTGGTTGCCGGTGCAGATCTGACGGAAGAAGAGATGTATGCCGTCATCACCGACCTGATGGATGGACAGGCCACCCCAGCTCAGATTGGAGCCCTATTGACCGCGCTCCACATCAAGGGTGAGACCGTCGCCGAGATCTCTGGAGCGGCTGGGGCTATGCGCGCTATGGCGACGCCAGTTCGTCCGGGGCGCGCGGTTATTGATACCTGCGGCACTGGGGGAGACGGCTGCCATACGTTTAATATTTCGACCTGTGCTGCTTTTGTGGTTGCCGCCGCGGGTTTATGCGTGGCAAAACATGGCAATCGGGCAATGTCTGGAACGGTCGGTGGTGCCGATGTCCTAGAAACCCTCGGTGCTCGTATTGAACTGTCGCCACAGCAGGTGGCCTATTGTATGCGGGAAGTCGGCTTCGGTTTTCTACTTGCTCCAGCCTTTCATCGAGCCATGCGCCATGCCGTTGGCCCACGTCGGGAAGTTGGGATACGGACTATCTTCAATATCCTTGGACCCCTCACGAATCCGGCGGGAGCGCAATATCAACTCATTGGCGTCTTTGACCAGCGTTGGGTTCAGCCGCTAGCTGCGGCACTCGGACGATTGGGTTGTCAGCACGGCTTGGTCGTGCATGGAGAGGATGGACTTGATGAGGTGTCGCTGAGCGGTCCGACGCAAGTTGCTGAGTGGGGACCACAGGGCGTTCGGACGTATAACATCAATCCGACAGATTACGGTTTTCAGTGTCGTCCGTTAACCGCCCTCCAGGTCTCGAGTGCCCAGGAATCGGCAGATATCATCCGGTCAGTCTTGGCTGGAACCCCAGGTCCCCACCGAGACGTTGTCTTGCTTAATGCTGGAGCAGCCCTCTATGCCGGAAATGCGACTACTTCACTAGCAGATGGGATTGTGCTTGCCAGGACCACGATTGACAGTGGAGACGCGGCCCGGACGCTGAAACGGTTTATCCCGCTGACACACAGGGAAACGGTATGATTCTTGACGACATCGTGGCCTACAAACGCGAGGAACTCGCGCTCCAAAAACAGCAGGTATCGCTCGGCCAGCTTCAAGACATGCCGTTATTCCATTCTCAGCCGCCTGGTCTTTTCCAGACCTTGTCTGCCTGGAACGGACGGACGATTATTGCCGAGGTAAAAAAGGCATCTCCCTCCAAGGGTGTGATCCGGCAAGACTTTGATCCCCTTGCTCTCGCCCGTCTCTATGAATCCTCGGGAGCAGCCGCTATCTCTGTGCTTACGGAAAAGAAATTTTTTCAGGGCAGCCTCGAGTACCTCAAACAAATTCGCCAGCAGGTCGCACTCCCCCTCCTCAGAAAAGATTTCGTCTTTGATGACTACCAAGTGTACGAAGCGCGTGCCTCCGGAGCGAGTGCTATTCTCTTAATTGTCGCGATTCTCGAAGACGCCCAGCTGCACGATCTGATGCATCTGGCTCAAACGCTGGGGATCGACTGTCTGGTCGAAGTGCATGATGAGGCGGAATGTGAGCGCGCCCTGGCCCAAGGCGTGTCTCTGCTGGGTATTAACAACCGGGATCTGCGTACCTTCCATACAACGATTGAGACCACCGAACGTTTGGTGCAAAATCTGCCCTCCGATGTACTGGTGGTGTCTGAAAGCGGACTGTCAACCCGGCATCAATTAGACCGACTCGAGGCTCAGGGGGTGCGGGCGTTCTTAATTGGTGAGACCTTTATGGCAGCGCCAGACCCTGGAGAGCCGCTCCGCTCGCTGTTGGGACATCCCACGTAGCCTACTCATGTCCGTCCACGTCAAAATCTGTGGTATTACGACAGTCGCTGATGCCCGGCTTGCCGTGCGGGCTGGCGCCGATCTGATTGGCCTGAACTTTTATCCGCCCAGCCCGCGCTGTATTTCTGAGACAACTGCTAAAGCGATCCGGAGCGTTCTGCCTCAGCATGTTCGCTGTGTGGGTGTCTTTGTCAATGCGGAGCGGGAGCGTATCGCTGCCTATATTCGCGCGCTCTCTCTTGACGCGGTCCAGTTTCACGGTGATGAGGACGCTGCTGCTCTGACGGACTGGTCGGTTGCGACTATCAAGGCGGTTCGGGTTGGCTCGGAGACCTCTCTCCCTGAGCAACTCGAAGGGATTCAGACTGATTACCTCCTCCTTGACACGTATAGTTCTCGCGGATACGGAGGGACGGGCGAGACCTTCGCCTGGGGGCATGCTGTGACTCTCTCTCGATTGACCTTGGACCGGACGATTTTGGCTGGGGGGCTCAATGCAGAGAATGTAGCCCTTGCGGTTGAGGCCGTGCGGCCGTGGGCCGTCGATGTCGCTAGTGGTGTTGAGTCGGCTCCCGGACGGAAGGATGCAGAAAAACTGCACACGTTCATCAACAATGCCAAAGCTGCCTGATAAACATGGACATTTTGGTCTCTATGGCGGCCGCTATGTAGCGGAGACCCTGATGCCGGCTCTGCTTGAGCTCGAAGAGGTCTATTACCAATGCCGCAGAGACTCGACATTTAAGCGAGAACTCCGCGCACTCCAGCGTGAATATATTGGCCGACCGACACCGCTCACCTTTGCCGCCCGCCTGACCGAGCGGCTTGGGGGGGCAAAGGTCTATCTCAAGCGTGAAGATCTGTGTCATACCGGTGCGCATAAGATCAACAACACCATTGGTCAAGCCTTATTGGCAAAACGCATGGGAAAAGAGCGACTTATTGCCGAAACCGGAGCTGGCCAACATGGGGTTGCAACGGCGACTGTCGCGGCTCTCCTCGGGTTCTCGTGTGAAGTCTTTATGGGCCGTGAAGATACCGTGCGCCAGGCGCCCAATGTTTTTCGTATGCGACTTTTGGGGGCGACGCTGCGAGAGGTCGTTTCTGGGAGCCAGACCCTGAAAGACGCGATGAACGAAGCCTTGCGTGACTGGATTACGCATGTGGCGCATACCTTTTATGTCATCGGAACAGTCGCCGGTCCGCATCCGTATCCTATGTTGGTCCGTGACTTTCAGTCCGTTATTGGACGTGAGACCAAAAAACAGATCGTGCAGCACGAGGGTCGTTTGCCTGACTATCTCATCGCTTGTGTTGGGGGTGGGAGCAACGCGATGGGCCTCTTTGCTCCCTTTCTCCCCGAGACCGCAGTCCACATGGTTGCGGTTGAGGCCGGGGGACTCGGTGCAGGCCGGAATGCAGCCTCAATGGCAAACGGATACGCTGGCGTGTTACACGGCAGCAAGACGTATGTGCTCCAGGACGAGACCGGCCAGATTTCCACAACACATTCGCTCGCGCCGGGGTTGGACTATCCAGGCGTTGGACCAGAATTGAGCTATTGGAATGACCAGCAGCGCATTCGCTGTGTGACGGTCCAGGACGCGCAAGCAGTCGAGGGGATGCGGCTCTTGGCTGAGACGGAGGGGATCATTCCTGCCTTGGAGAGTGCCCATGCCGTCGCCTATGCTGCGAACCTCGTCCCACAACTTCCAGCCACGGCCACCGTGGTGATTAACGTTTCTGGTCGAGGTGATAAAGACCTCCAAAGCGTGGCCAGCTTTCTTGGTGAAAATGCTCTATGACGCGCATTGCCGACACCTTTACCCAGTTGCGGGCTCGCGGAGAGGTTGGCCTCATCCCATTCGTTACTGTGGGGGATCCCGATATCGAGACGACGTTTGCATTAGTCCATGAAATGGCTCGACAGGGGGCTGACATCATCGAACTCGGCGTCCCTTTTTCTGACCCGATGGCCGATGGGCCAACCCTGCAACGTGCTGCAGAACGTGCCTTGCAGCACGGTACGTCCTTGTCTCACGTATTTGAACTAGTGCGTCGTTTACGACAGTCGCTCACGATCCCAATCCTGCTCTTTGGCTATTATAATCCGATCTGGCGCTATGGTGGGGAGCGTTTTGCCGCCGATGCCCGCCAGGCAGGTGTTGACGGCGTACTATGCGTTGACCTCCCGCCCGAGGAAGCAGAGGAGTTGAAACGGGAGACGGATCGCCACGATTTGGATATGATCTTTCTTCTCGCTCCGACCAGCTCGCTGGACCGAGCTCAGAAGGTGCTGGCTCGTGCGCGTGGATTTATCTATTATGTCGCGGTGACTGGCGTGACGGGCGTACGGGTGGCACTCCCAGCGGATTTGAGTGATATGGTTCGACGCATTCGCGCTATTTCCCCTGTACCCGTTGGTGTTGGGTTCGGTATCTCCTCAGCAGAACATGCCGTCCAGGTCGCGGGCGTGGCTGACGCTGCTATTGTCGGCAGCGCCATCTCGCAGGTCATTGAACAATCGCTGGGACAGCCGGACCTGGTGCCGCGTGTGGGAGCGCTTATTGCTGAGCTCAAAACAGCCCTATGCAGCATCGCGACCGCCACTCCAAACGATACCATGACTACTATAGTCCCGCCATAATCCTGGGGACAGGCGGAGAGCACTGAAGAAAGAGTGAGTATGGCAGAACCGGTAGTCACGGTGAGTCAAGAAGAGGGGGAGGCCATTTGGCTCAAATGTTCGACGTGTCAAGAAATTTTATTTCGTAAGGAGGTCGAGCGTCGCCTTTTTATTTGCCCCAAATGTGGCGCTCATCTCCGACTGACCGCCGAACAACGACTGCTCACCATCGTTGATCGCGGTTCGTTCATTGAATATGCACCGTACGTACACTCCACCGATCCTCTCGCCTTCACCGACCGGAAACCGTACGCCCAACGGTTAGCTGATGCGCGCAGTCGCTCGGGACGTGCCGAAGCCGTTGTCTGTGGGGTAGCGACCCTTGACGGGCGTCGTGTTGCTCTCGGCTGTTTCGACTTCTCTTTTCTCGGTGGCAGTATGGGGACTGCCGTGGGGGAAAAACTGACGCGGATTATCGAGCACGCCCGCGCAGAACAATTGCCTGTTATTTTCTTCTCTGCCTCCGGCGGTGCCAGGATGCAGGAAGGGGTGCTCTCGCTAATGCAGATGGCAAAGGTCACTATGGCGCTTGGTCGTTTACGAGAAGCGGGGTTGCCGTATATCTCGGTTTTGACAGATCCCACGACGGGTGGCGTTGCCGCCTCGCTGGGTATGCTGGGCGACATCAATATTGCTGAGCCCGGAGCCTTGATTGGTTTTGCTGGACAACGCGTGATTGAACAGACCATCCGGGAAAAGCTTCCCCCAGGGTTTCAACGAGCGGAATTCTTATTGGGCCATGGTATGGTAGACCTTGTTGTTGAGCGCAAGGATTTGCGTGGGATGTTAAGCCAGTTGCTTGGTCTCTTATGCAATCCTGTACCCACCCCTGACTCAACCCAAAAAGCGTCTCACTCTCCCCCATAACGTCTCATCCTGTAATCTGCTATTCAGAAAGACAGGATGCGCGACTACTCAGATACCTTGGCGTGGTTGTACGGACTCGAAGTCGAGCGTATGGACCTCAAGCTTGAGCGGACTACGCTCGCGCTCCGTTTGGGCGATGACCCGCAGCACCAATTCCCCAGCGTTCATATAGCCGGCACGAATGGGAAGGGATCCACCGCGGCCATATTGCATGCCATCCTCAGCGCTGCGGGGTATAAGGTGGGATTGTTTACGTCTCCACATCTGATCGATTTTTGTGAGCGGATTCGGATTGGCACGCGGTGGATCTCCCCACGCGAGGTGGTGGATACCGTGGCGGCAATCAAGTCCGACCTCGAACCGGCGGACATTCGGTTGACTCCGTTCGAGATGATGACGGTGTTGGCTTTTCGTATCTTTGCCCAAGCCTGCGTGGATATCGCCATTGTGGAGGTTGGTTTGGGTGGGAGACTCGACGCCACCAATGTTCTCACCCCCTTGGTGTCCATCATCACCAGTATCGGACTTGACCACCAGCAATATCTGGGGTCCACTCTGACTGATATTGCGCGTGAAAAGGGCGGGATTATTAAGCCCGCGGTACCGGTCGTGCTCGGGAAGCTCGATCAGGAGAGCCGTGACGTTTTATATCAGAGGGCTCGAGATCAAGGCAGCGCGATTCTGTCGTATGGCCAGGATTTTACTCTTGAGAAGGACGCTTCCGGCCGATATTGCTACGGCGGAAAGCAGTATCAATATAAGAATCTTCAGCTTTCTCTGAACGGAAAATTCCAAGCACACAACGCTGCGGTTGCTTTGGCGAGTCTGGAATATCTCCAAGATGCTTTCCTGGTGACAGATGCTCAAATTCATGCGGGATTACGGTCGGTACACTGGCCGGGTAGGCTGGATATTGTGTCGACACACCCCCTTGTCATTCTTGACGGGGCGCATAATATCCAAGCCCTTCACGCGTTACTGGCCGAACTCCCCGACCTCGCTCCGAATCGGCGGCCTATTTTTCTTTTTGGGGTCATGCGGGATAAAGAGTGGCGTCCGATGGTAGCCGCCTTGGAACAGGTCGCTGCCGCGGTTGTCGTGACAGCGGTCGCGCAACCACGGGCCGAAGACCCTTATACGGTGCAACAGGCATTTTCTGCCAACTGTTCCGTACGCACCATTGAGGGGGCCGCGGAAGCTTGTCGACAACTGCTCCATCAAGTCGGTCCTCAAGAGGCTCTTGTGGTGTGTGGCTCGTTGTTCTTGGTTGGAGAAGTGCTGCCACTCTTTCCCGAAGTCTGTGTTGACCCCACGATCTCCCAAGCCAAACAGCCGCCAGTCTGAGAGAGCATAGATAGTCATGCAAAGAATTCTCTATTTTTTTCTCTTGATCACGCTTTCCTGGCTCATCGAGGCAGGGGCTGTCTCCGCACAAGAGTCTGTCGAGGTCAATGCTGACACGCTGAGCTATGAAGAGGACGGGGAGACGGTGTCGGCGCAAGGGAACGTCGTTGTCACCAAGGGCCAGACGACACTCACCGCAGATACGGTGAGTGTAAGTCGGACCAGGAATGAACTTCAGGCCCGTGGAAATGTCGTGCTGCAAGACCCTCAAGGGAATATTCAGGCTGAGGCGTTACGCCTGGAACTCACGGATGAAACAGGCGAAATTGAAGATGGCGTCATTCACATGCCTCAGCGTCAATATACGATTACCGGGAGAAGGCTCCAAAAATCGTACGGTCAGACCTATCGTATTGAAGACGGAACGATAACAACATGTGAGTGTGAAGCCGACGAGCAGCCAGATTGGAGGCTGGACGCCTCCGAGTTTGATCTTACCCTTGCTGGAACCGGTAAGCTTCGTGGCGGGCTCCTGCGAGCTCGAGACATCCCGCTTCTATATATCCCCTATGGTGCGATTCCTGTTCGCAAGGACCGTCAAAGTGGCGCGCTCGCGCCCCGGTCCGGCTTTTCGAGTAAGCGCGGTTTCCAGTGGGAACAGCCCTTCTATTGGGCAATCAGTAAGAGTCAGGACTTTACGTTCACAGCGGATATTGAAACCTCCGCTCGGGTTGGACTCCTGGGAGAATACCGCTATGCGCCCAGTGAGCGGGTGGAGGGCGATTTCTCCGCCTCCTATTTTAATGAACAGATTCGGGGACCGGCCTCAACGACCTCTCCTGTTGATCGCTGGAGTGTTACGGGGGCACATCGGCAGCGTATGGCCGATAACGTGGAGGTGTATAGTGATTTCTTTTTTGTGAGCGATGATTTCTTCTTGCGTGAATTCAATATTTCCTTCCATCCAGGGTTTGAAGATCATCAGCTCCGTTCACGGCGGTTTACCGCTTCCCGAGCCGGCGGTCTGAAAACCTGGAAGAACGCTCAGCTTCGTTCCGAGGCGCGCTATTATCAAGATTTGCGAAACGATCAGGATGATGTCTTTCAGGTTCTGCCTCAGGTCAATTTTCAGGGCCATCGCCGTTTCTGGAATGACCGACTTGAAGCTGGGGTGACCATCCAGGGTAGCCATTTTTTTCGGAACCGTGGCTACTATGGTCAGCGCTTTGATCTCGCTCCCTGGGTATCGCTCCCTTTCTCCCTCGGCAGGTATGTCTATGGTTCGGTGACGGCGACTGGGCGGGAGACAGTCTACCACATGAGTTCCCGCGCTCGGGGGCGCCCGATCGTGCCTGGTTCCAGCCGCCTAAAGAAGACGCAGACCAGGGAGACGGTCCAGCTACAGGCTGAGTTCGGAACACGCCTCTCCCGGGTTTTCGATATTGGTTGGGGACGGGTGAGTAAACTCCAACACATTATCGAGCCGCATGTCTCATTCTCCTACGTCCCTCGGGTTGGTCAAGATGATCTGCCGCTCTATGATGCGCTCGACCGGATTAACCGGCGTAGCCTCTTTGTATATGGTGTTTCAAACAGACTCCTTGGAAAATTTGACCCGCTCCCCGGCGCCTCCAATCGGCAAGCTCGCGTCCGTGAACTGCTCCGTGTATCGGTGACCCAGGCTTACGATCCGAGCCGACGTCTGCGAGAAGAAGGCGAACGATTTGGCCTGAGTGAGACGGATCAACATTTTTCTGATGTGGATATCAGTGCGCATGTCCGTCCATTCTCACTCTTTACCCTCGCGGCGGAGACGACGTATGATGTTGATCAAGGAGACATGATTGCCGCCCGTATTGGTGGATATCTCCAGGACCCGCGTCCGATCCCTGAGACGAGCCCGTTACTGCGCAATCTGCAGCGACGGACGAGCCTTGGGGTTTCGTATCGAACCATTGCCGACCGCCTCCTGAAGGAGATCAATTCTCGGGTTGTTCTCCGCTTGAATGAATATCTGACAGTCGCCTACTTTACGCGCTATGATCTAAATGACCAAATATTTATCGGGTCTCGCTATTTCTTTCGTGTCCTCTCACCGCAGAAGTGTTGGACGTTTGATTTCGGGGTTGTTGAGAAAGTGAACCCTGATGAGGTTGAGTTTCGGTTTTCCTTATCTTTGGTTGGCATTACGTCAGCTGGCAAGAGCGCGTTTTGAGAGAAATATGTAATCGTTTGTTCTGGGATAGTCTGATCGAGCCGTCTGCATTGGACCACTATGCAAAAGATTTTTTCTGAAGAACAGCTGGCGGAGCAGCTGACTCGACTCCGCCGTCAGGGTAAGCGCATCGTCTTTACCAACGGCTGTTTCGACCTGATGCATAGCGGTCATGTTTATATGCTGGCTCAGGCAAAGACGTTTGGCGATATCCTTGTGGTTGGTATGAACGCCGACGCTTCGGTCAAGCGGCTGAAAGGAGATAAACGGCCAATTCTGGATCAAGCCAGTCGTCTGACTCTGCTCGCGGCCATTGAAGCCGTTGACTATGTCACCACGTTTGAAGAAGACACGCCGCTTGCCTTGATTCGTCGGCTTCAACCACATGTCCTCGTCAAAGGGGGAGATTGGAGCCCCGAGGCTATTGTGGGAAAAGAAGTTGTTGAACACGCCGGTGGACAGGTCGTTGCGGTCCGTCATCAGGACGGCTTTTCGACGACAGATCTGATTGAATGTATTCTTGTTGCCTATCAGGAATAACGGTTCGGTTCCCCCGTGTTGCGCGCGTGTCGTGCCTGTGGTATACGTAGGTGCTTTCAGGAGGATGGCTGTGGCCCAGAGATGCGAAATTTGTGGAAAAGGCCCCGCAGTGGGTAATAATGTAAGTCACGCAAATAACAAGACGAAACGCCGCTGGTTACCGAACCTGCAACGAGTGCGGGCAAGAGTCGCCGGTTCGGTGAAACGCCTGCGCGTTTGTACGCGCTGTATCCGTTCTGGAAAAATTGTAAAGGCGGCGTAAGAGCTTACACCTTTCCTCTCTGTCTCTCCAACCCATTCGCCTGCCGTCCCTTTTTTTGACCTCTCTTCTCAAGGGGAAAAGGCCGGCTATAACACCCCTTAGGAGGGCACGCGTGACACTCTGACCACGCCCCTGACCCGTTCCAGGTTGCGCATGACACGCTGAAGATCATCGGCGCTTGGGATGAGGACTTCAAATACATTGAGGGCGCGTTTGTCCGACAGAGTCCGGACATTAGCATTGGAGATATTGAGTCCGGCGGTGCTGATCGCTTTACTCATATTGGTCAGGAGGCCGGGGCGGTCTTCGGACAGGACTTCGATTTTCACAAGACGTGTATAATCTGCGGTGGGGTCCCAACTGACAGCAACATGTCGTTGAGGATCACTTTCCAGCAGGCGCTGACAGGCAATCGTATGAACGGTGACTCCCTTGCCTCGCGTGATAACGCCTACAATGCGTTCCCCAGGGAGGGGGTTGCAACAGCGTCCGAACCGAATCAGGACATTCCCAATCCCACCGACCTTCACCCCACTTGAATCATCTGATGGAGGTTTCTGGCGGATTTTTTCAAGCTCGATGGTATGCGCCGTCCGATCGAGCGTCTCGGTGAACTGAGGAAGGAGGTAGCTGAGCACCTGTCCTGCTGTCACTTGCCCGTAACCCAGGGCCGCAAAAAGCGTTTCTTCATTACTAAATCCCAGTGCCTCTAGCGTTGGTCCGATTCTGCGTTGTTTACGCATCGCTGTCAGTGAGCTGTGATTGCGGACTAACTCGCGCTCAAGGAGTTCTTGCCCAAGGGCAACGCTGCGTTCTCGCTGTTCTTCTTTGAGCCAGTGCCGAATCCGGGCTTTAGCTTTCGGGGTTTTGACAATTTTCAACCAGTCTTTACTGGGCGACTGGTTTTTGGTTGTGATGATTTCGACGACATCGCCGTTTTGGACCTGATACCGCAATGGAACCTGACGTCCATTCACCCGGGCACCGGTGCAATGATTACCGACTTCCGAGTGAATACGGTAGGCAAAATCGATCACCGACGCGCCACGCGGAAAACTATTGAGGTCGCCTTGCGGGGTGAAGGCGTACACTTCTTCGGTAAAGAGGTCTTCTTTGATGGTATGGAGAAATTCTTGAGGGTCCTGGACGTGCTGTTGTAACTCAACCAGTTGGCGCAGCCAGGCGAAACGTTGTGCTTCCTCTTGTCCCTGGCCGTCTTTATAGGTCCAATGGGCGGCGATGCCTTCCTCTGCGACCCGGTGCATCTCGCGTGTGCGAATCTGAACCTCCATCCGTTCGCCATGCGGTCCAATGACGGTGGTATGAAGCGACTGATACATATTCGCTTTGGGCAGGGCAATATAATCCTTAAAGCGGCCGGGAACGGGGCGCCAGTGACTATGGACTATGCCTAACACTTGATAACATTCACGCATGGATTGCACGACAATGCGGAAGCCGACCAAGTCATAAACCTGGCTAAAGACCAGATTCTGAGACCGCATTTTTTGGTAGATCGAATAGAAGTGTTTCGGGCGGCCGGAGACTTGGGCTGTAATGTCGGCCTCGGCCAACGTCTTTTTGAGGATGTCAATGACTGCGGTAATATATTGCTTCCGCTCGCTCTTCTTCTTGATAATATTTCGCTTCAGTTCAGAGTAGACCTTCGGGTGTAGATAGCGGAGCGCGTTATCCTCGAGTTCGCTCTTCATCCAATAGATACCTAAACGATGAGCCAGCGGGGCATAAATTTCGAGCGTCTCCGACGAAATCTCCCGCTGTTTATCCTCACTGAGGTAGGAGAGGGTTCGCATATTATGCGTACGGTCGGCGAGCTTTACCAGAATTACGCGTATATCCTGGGCCATGGCAAAGATCATTTTCCGGAAATTTTCGGCCTGACGCTCTTCACGAGTGGTAAAGTGAATTTTGCTGATCTTTGTCACCCCATCGACCAGGGCGGCGATCTCATTGCCAAAATGCTGCTCGATCTGATGGAGAGTGGTTAAGGTATCCTCCACCGTATCGTGCAGCAGGCTGGTAACGACACTCGGCACATCAAGCTTCATGTCGGTAATGATTTCAGCCACCCCCACCGGATGGATAAAATAGGGCTCGCCAGAGTGGCGCTTCTGACCCTGATGCATCTGCTCCGAAAATGCGTACGCATCCGTGATCAGGCCGACCTTCGCCTCAGGATGATAGGACTGGACTTTCGTAATAATTTGATTCAAGTCGCGGTGCTGGTTCATTCGGTCCCTATGGGTGGTGCATCGCACGTTGAGTAAGCGGAAGCGATACGTAGGGGAGAGAGGTCCAGGCGTGATACGCGGACTCTTTCTGCACAGAGAATGGCGTGTAGCGCCGCGACACTGGCCTCGAGTTGGTCATTGATGACGCAATAGTCATAGCGGGCTAACTCTCGGGTCTCTTCCTGCGCATGCCGAATGCGTTGCGTAATAGCATCTTCCTCGTCAGTCTCCCGCGCGCGTAAGCGATCTTCCAGTTTTTGCCACGAAGGCGGCAGGATAAAAACGAGCACGGCCTCTGGATAACACAACTTGAGTTGCTCAGCCCCCCGGACATCAATGTCCAATAGGAGGTCTTGACCCGTGTTGAGCGTATTCTCAATAGTTGCGCGCGTTGTCCCGTAGTAGGCTCTGTGGACCCGAGCCCATTCGGCAAAGGACCCTTGATCTCGAAGCGAAAGAAAAGTCTCTTCGCTCACAAAGTGATAGTCTTTACCGTCTACTTCCCCAGACCGGCGAGGTCGAGTGGTATGCGAAATTGACCAACCGAGATTCGATGTTCTCGCAATCAGTTCACGCGCCAGGGTGGTTTTCCCAGCCCCAGAGGGAGCTGACAAGATCAGAAGAATTCCACGCCGAGAGAAACTCAAGCATTGATCTGCATCATCCAGCATACGTTATTCTATATTTTGCACTTGTTCACGAATTTTTTCCACCTCCTCCTTGGCCTGGACGACGAGATGGCGGATAGACGCATCATCTGCCTTTGCGCCAATCGTGTTGATCTCCCGTTGCATCTCTTGCAGGAGAAAGTCCATCCGTTTTCCAACCGGCTCAGCTAGTCGGAGGAGATCGGAGAACGCACTGAGGTGACTTTGAAGTCGGACGCATTCCTCAGTGATATCGCTCTTTTGGGCCAGACTTGCCACATCCTGCAGAACGCGCCGGCGATCAGAGTCGAGATGGGGCAAAAGCGTGGTGACCTTGTCTGCCAATTTCTGTCGCGTGGCCTGTTGAGTATGTGTGCTGCGCCGCCCGACACTCCGACGTATTTTTTCGAGGGTCAGAATCCGCCCGCGGAGATCACGTTGCAGAAATTTCCCTTCGCGTCGACGGTGTCGCTCCAGCACGGTGAGTGCACGCTGTAGCGCTTTCTTTGACGCCCCAATCTCGGTGCTGGAGGGCTGGTGTGCTTCGGCGACCTGGAACACTTCTGGCCGGGATAGAAAAAAATGGAGAGTCAGGTCTCCTCCGAGGTCGAGCATACCCTTGAGTTGCTTGGCAGCCTTTATATACGCTCGCGCAAGATCAATATTGGGAACAACTGCGTATGAGCGTGTTGTCTGCCCTGAGAGCGTAAGGAAAACTTCAATCCGCCCACGCTTTACCTGCGTGGCAATCATTGCTCGCAATTCGTCTTCAAGTGCGAGAAAGCCACGGGGTAGGTGGAGTTTGACTTCAAGAAAACGGTGATTAACCGCACGGATCTCGACTGTCGCACGCCCACCCGAAAAGGCGCGGCTCCCGTTCCCAAATCCGGTCATACTTTTCATGACAAGGGTGTCCTTAGGGCCGCTTTCAATTCTTCCCTATTGACGGTTGCCGTGCCGACTTTGCCGACAACGATTCCAGCCGCGTGATTGGCGAGAATGGTGGCAGTCTCGAGTCCAGCACCGGTTCCGAGGGCGAGCGCGCACACGGCAACGACAGTGTCACCTGCCCCTGTGACGTCAAAGACCTCGCGAGTGGTGGTTGAGAAATGGGCCGCGCGACGATCCGGTTGAAATAAGCTCATGCCTTCTTCACCGCGAGAAACAAGTACGGCCTCCGTGTTCCATAGATCAAGAAGTTGAGTGCCAGCCCGTTGCAAGGCTGTATCGTCCACAAGGTCGATCTGAGTAGCTTGTCCTGCTTCTTCTTTGTTCGGCTTCATAAGACTCGCGCCGCGATAATGAACAAAATTCCGGCGTTTCGGATCGATCACGTAGACAAAGCCGAGTTGCGTTCGCAGCCTGGCCAACAGGTCGAGCAGGTCGGCCTCAATCAGCCCTTTGCCGTAGTCTGACACCACACAGACATCAAAGTCGTGTATATGGCGCTGGATAAAGGTCCGCAGTCGCACTCGTACGCGCGCACTCGGGCTGTCGGTCGGGTCACGATCAAGGCGGACGACTTGCTGGCTGTGGGCAATGATACGGGTCTTGCTGATCGTCTCATATGGACTGCTGGTTACCATACCCCCGACGTCTGCGCCCTGTCTCAGTAATTCTCGTCGCAGGAGCCGTCCGGCCTGATCCTTTCCTACGAGGCCACAAACCGTCACACTGCCACCCAAGGCGCAGATATTGGTCACCACATTTCCGGCCCCTCCGGCGTGCAGGCTTTCACGCGAGACACGCACGACAGGAACTGGTGCTTCAGGGGAGATACGGTTGACTTGGCCCCAAATATAACGATCGAGCATGAGGTCGCCAATGACCAGTACCCGAACGCGCGAGAATCGCGGGAGGAGGGAGGCGAGGTTGCCGAACGATTGACGGCGGCGAGAAGACGGAGGCTTCATAGCGATCCTTTCTGACGCTCACGACGCTGCCGCCAAGAGTTCATAATAGAGGGCTTCATTAGCACGCGCTGTTGTCTCGATATCAAAATGCGTACGGACCTTGATTTGTCCATGAGCGCCCAAAGTCTTTGCCCAGTCAGGGGAGCGCAGGCATTGGAGGAGCGCATTGCACAAGGCTGAGGGGTCTTGAGCTGGTATGAGGAGACCTGTTTCTCTATCGGTGATAAGCTCGGGAATACCGCCAACCCGGCTTGCCACCACTGGGAGACCCGCTGCCAGCGCTTCAATAACAGCGACACCCAGACCTTCCCAGACAGGAGTGTGAACAAAAATGTCTGCGGCGGCTAAGTAGGCAGACACGTCTCGACAAAATCCGGCAAAGTGAAACACGGAAGCCAAGCCAAGCGCCCGTACACGGGCTTCTAGTTCCTGCCGGAGGAGACCATCTCCGCAGATGAGGTAATGGAGGGATAACGCTTGGCCAGTCTGCTCAGCGTGCTGACCCTGTTGACAGTGGGAGTGGAGTTGGGCCGCTGCTTCGATCAGCGTGTGCGGTGATTTGCGCTTCGTCAGCGCACCGGCCATGAGAATAACTGTGGTATCTGCGCCGAGTCCGTATTGGTGTCGAATAGCCATGCGTTGGGAGGCCGTGGGCAGAAACTGCTTGGTGTCAATACCGCTCGGGATGATGCGGATAGCCTTATCGGAAATATGTGCAGTTTCAAGTGTGGCCGCTACGCCTGAGGAGATCGCGACGATTATGTCAACCTGCCTGCCATACAGAAGCCGACTCAACCAGCCCGCCTTGATTGGGTAATCCATCCGACGCGTGACAAGGCGGCGGACTGGCAGGGCATGGAGCCACGGACTGAGTGCGTGTGCTCTGGCCGTATGGAAATGCACGAGGTCGTAGCGCTCCCGACAGACCAGACGACGCAGCCGCCAGCCTGCCAGACCATCAAGGTGATTACGGACCGAGAGAGGCTGAACAGGGAGGTTGTCGTGTTGGAGGCGCTGAGCCAAGACGCCGTACAGCGGAGTTGCAACATGGGAGATGTGGCCAGCGCGGTGAAGGTAGCGGGTCAGACCCAACACCTGGGCCTCTCCGCCTCCCCAATGCCGTTCTGGGTCAACGTGTAGGATCCGTAGCCGGCGTGTCATGAGAAGTGTTTCGGGACGAGCTCTGCGCAGAATCTGATGCCTGCTCCCACAGCTTGGCGTATTTCAGGAAAACGTAGAATGCCGAGGTCGTAGCAACAAAAAGGCCGGGAAGCCCATCTCTGATACAGCCTCGGAAAAAATAAAAACTCAGGAAGCGCCACAACGGGCGCAACAATATGTCGCTCAGATACCTCTGGCGCTTCCGCAGTATCAACTCACGAGACGAGATATCTGTCAGGCTGTTCACGGTGCGAAGATGGTCTCTGATATCGGTATAGGTATAGTGATGGAGGTTGCCGCTCAGGCGCTCGGCGCGGCCATGCAGGAGCACTTTTTCATGGGGATCGACACCTCCCCACCTGACCTTGTGTTTCCGAAAGAGCCGGAGCCGATAGCTCGGATACCAGCCGTGCCACCACCAGCGCCCTAAATAGTGGACGAGGCGCGGGATATAGAATCCGTCGACTGCGGGGTCATCCTGTTGCAACACCGTCCGAATCTCGTTCTGGAGGAGGGGGCTGACTTCTTCATCTGCATCAATGTTGAGGATCCACTCATGGCTTGCCTGAGAGAGCGTAAAACGTTTTTGCTCAACATAACCCGGCCACGCACGCTGAATGATACGCGCTGAATAATCTTGACAGATCTCTATAGTCTTATCGGTGGAAAAGGAGTCAACCACGACGATCTCATCGCACCACTTGACGCTTTCAAGACAGCGCCGAATAGCTTGCTCCTCATTAAAGCAGACAATACAGCACGAGATAGGACGCCGAGGAACGACGCTAGGAGATGGGCCGAGAACGTGGACCGCACCAGGTGTCTGCACGCTGGATACAGATGGCGCACGACGCCGTTTTCGTTTGGCGTATTCGCGATCTTTCCGGCGACGCACGGACAGCAACGTTTTGAGCAAGGCGCGGCGCTGCTTGGATGACGGCAGAGGAGGACCGAGATAGGCATACAAAAAGAACAAGCGCTCAGTCTGCCGGGCTCGACGGCCTAGAGTCCGGTCGAGTTGCACCAGATTTTTAACGCGCCGCCGCAGCGTCAGGCTCGGACAGTGTTTGAGGCGATCGAGATCAACGAGATAAAATCGCCACCTCGGTCCATGCTGCACTTCGCATTCTTCCACGAGCAGGTTCGCGTCTCTCAGGTCTCCGCTATACAGACCGGCCGCGTGAAAAGATTGCACGAAGAGGGCCAGTTCGCGAAGAAAAAGGCGACGCTGTGCCACAGACCAGCGCGGCGTAGACTCCCGCCAATAGTCCGAAAGTGAAGGATACGGCAGCGCTTGGCTGATATAGACACTTTCCTGTACCAGGCAGGCTCTCCGCTTCTCCACAACGGCCAATGGTTGAGGAACGGGAAAGCCATGCGTTTGTAACAATTGCGCTCCACGCCACGCCCGGCGAGCCGGGGAGCCGTGGATCAATGCATCCGCCCGGCGACGCCAATGGGTCAATTTGTGGCGCTTGACAACGACGGACTGGGTCGAATCGGACATCAGTGTTACCGTCGTGCCTGCATCCTGTTTGAAAATACGGGTGCACCGCCAGTGTGTTGGCTGTGAGGAAACGAGGTCTGTGACTCGCGCAGCATCCAGATGTGAATGGACAATAGCGGGCTCTGTCGTGCTAACGGAACTCGTAACGCTCACGACGACTGGTTTCCCTACATATAGCCGAGATCGGTCAGACGCTTTTCAAGGTCGGCCTTTTCCGTCTCTGACATGACAAACTCTGGCGTTGCGACATGCGATCCGTGTCGGATGTCCTCAATCCGGCGCTGAAGCAGCTCAGCCATATCTTGGCGTTGATGGACCAAGTTGTACCGTTCCGAAGGATCGTTCGGAAGGTTATATAGCTCTGCAGGAATCCGCGTATTATTGGGGGCATAGATGTATTTCCACTCGGATGTACGCCAACCGATCCGCTGATCGCGCGGATCTGAACGGACGCGCAAAAACGCTTCTATATAAGCCTCCAGGCCGAGCGGGATATCGTCTAGCAGTGTCGGCTTGATACTCGTCCCATGAATCCCATGCGGAACCGGAGCCCCAACGAGGTCCAGCAGGGTTGGCAGGGCGTCGATCTGGCGGACGAGCTGAGGGGCGAGTTTGCCCACTGGCAGGCTGAGAGAATCTGTCCCAGCTCCTACCATAGAAAAGACCAGCGGCACACGGACGAGATCCTCGGAGACGTCCATCTCATGCCCCTCTCGCTTGATCGTTTTCCGTCCGGACAGATCGCGCACCAGGCGATACCAGCGGTATCGGAGGTCTGTCTGGACGACATGTTCGCCATGGTCGCCGTGAACCACGACCAGCGTATTCTCAGGCAGCACGGTGAGGAGCCTGCCCAACTCGACGTCTAGACATGATAATGCGCGCTCGTAGCGATTCCGGCCGTAGGTCTGGCCTCGGAAGGCCGGTAGGATATGCCGCCGATGATGCAGTTCCCATAAGTGTAAAAAGCCGAACCACGGCTGCTGCACCGATAGGCTTTGCAGGCGCTGCCGAAAATCTGTGCCCCAATTTGTGGACAGGTAGGCTGCTCCCTCTCGACAGTGATAGACGTCAAACCCGCGGTCCAGATCGGTCTCAGGAAAGAGGGGGCCACTCACTTCCGCCCAGGTATGGTAGCCATACGCCCGGAAGGCGTCGACCAAGGATGGAACTGCTGGGTTCAGTTTCAGCCCGAAAATCGAACGAATGCCGTGCACAAAGGAGTAGCTGCCGGTCAGCAGGCTGGCCACACAGGGCGTTGTTGACGAAGCTGAGGCAATGGCCTGCGTACAAGCCACACCGGAACGAACGAGGTGGTCTAGGGTCGGCGTCCGTGCGCTCCGGTCCTCGCCGACAACAGCATCGGCACGTAAACAGTCAATTAAGAGAAAAAGGATATTCGGACGACTCATACAGATATGCCGGTTGGACCCTGATTCCTGGGTCATGCTTATGTAGTCTGGACACGATTGAGGACGTGACGCGCCTTCTCAAGGACCTGCTCTGGGGTAATGCGCTGCATACAGGCACGCTGAATTTTGCAGTCTCTCGTATAACACGGACTGCACGCCGCTGAGCCGTACAGAACAAGATCTTCCGAGCCCCATGGTGCCGAGCGGACAGGGCTTGTGGCGCCCCACAGGGAAATCACGGGCGTTCCAACTGCTGCGGCAATATGCATGGGGCCTGAATCTGGTCCAATGCAGAGCCGGGTACGCGAAGAAATGCCAATCAGATCACGCAGGCTAGTTTTCCCACTCAAATCGGTTGCTTTTGCCTCCCCCAGCGCGACGCTGACTTGGCTCGCAAACACCACCTCTCCCGGTCCCCCAATCAACACTGTGCCCATATCATACTCTTGCTGGAGGGTTCGTGCCACCTGAGCGGTTGCCGTTGGAAACCAGAATCGACTTGGCCATCGCGAGCCAAGAAAAAAGGTCACATAAGGACGCGGGGTATCGGCGAGTAAGGTGTCTATATAGCGCTCTTCTTCCTCCCGCAGCCGGAGGTCAAATACTACCCTGTCATCGGGCAGACCCAGAGTATCCGCAAAACGTAAATATTGTCGAAGTTTGAGAGAAAAGTCTGGAATGGGATCAATCGTATGTGTATTACACAGCCAATTGCCTTCTTTGGTGTTCTGACGATGAAACCCCAGCCGAACCGGTGCCCGCGACCAGAGACTGACCAAGCCACTCTTGGCATGGCGCTGCAGGTCGAGGACCAGATCAAACTGTTTAGACCGAATCATTTGGAGAAAGGGCCAAAACTGCCGAGGCCCTTGAGACCGGTTATAGAGCAATATTTCATTGAGGGCAGGGTGCGCTTCAAGCAAAGGAGCTGACGCTGGTTCTACCGCCCAGGCGATGTGCGCCTGTGGATAGCCCAGCCGGACTCGAGTGAGTAAGGGCAGCGCCCGGGTCACATCCCCAATTGCCCCGAAGAGGAGGATGAGAATGCGATCAGGTTGGATAGCAACAGCGGGTCGCGTCACGCTACGGATGGTATAATAAATATGCTCCTTCGTCTCCTAGCTCCGGGCGAAAACCTATAATTTGGGCCCGTAAGCGGCTCTGACCTCTCTCACGGTAGATAGACCTAGCGAGCTCATCATTTTTGATCCTGGCGGAATAGGTCGGACAGCCCTCTATTACACCTCAAGAGTTGTTCCTTGTTCAAACAACTCTTGCTCGGTGTCAAATTTTGCCATTGATCGTCGAAGGCGAGCAAGGTTTCGTTTGCGATGGGAAGAGGGGAGAGGCGTGGGAAAGATGCGTGCCCGGTCGAAGTCGATAATGAGCACCTCGTGCTGACTGGAGTCGTTCCGAACGAGAATATTCGTAAGGTTGAGGTCCGCATGAAAGATGCCGTGCTCATGCATGGTGTCGACCGTCTGCAAGACTTTGTCAGTAACAACCTGCCGTTCCTCAACTGGCGGTTTGGTTTGCAGCCATTCCCGCCAGTTAAGGAACCCTTGGGCTTCACGAGTGATGAGGGTTCCTCGATACAATCCAAAAGACTGCCACTCAACCCCAGCGCCCAGGACTTCAACCGTCGGAACACCACGCTCGTGGGCTATGACTGTCGTGCAGAGTTCTGCAAAGGGGCGTGGTGGACGATCCCAATACAGGTCGTCCACAAAATGGCGAACCAGGCCCCCACGTTGATAGCGTCGGACGATAGCCGGGCTCTGGGTGTCGAACGGAACGCGCTGGATTATGCCTCGTCCGCCCTGGAGACGGTCAGCCTTACCGTCTTTGATTTTTGCCAGAGCGGCCCACAGTGCCCGCCCGTAGCCGTCTTTGAGCCACCAGCTACCGGGGGTGGTATATGCGGTAAATCCTTTGGGGGGGGAAAGCGAACGGAAGATGGCGAACATCGTACCAGGGATGTATGCGTAGCAAGCTTACCCTGAAGCCGCGTCCGAGTGTGCATGACTGGAAGAGGTGGATGAGCTGTCTTGAGGTTTAGGGGCCTCATCTGTCAGTACGTTTTGAATTTCCCACAGCTTGGCATACGTGACAAGTACGGCGTAGGAATCGAACAACGCTATCGTCAAGCCAGTCATTCCGTGTCGCCACTTGCCCCTGCCAAGATAAGAGGAAAAGAATGCGCCAAGAGGGGAAAAGATAAAATGCCAGGATTTAACCTGCTTGTTTTGTCTTGCCCATTCTTTGGCGGTTGCCGACGTTGTGGCATTGAGTGCGGCAAAGCGTTCTTGGAGTGTCATGGGAACGCTACTAGCCCTGGCTTATCTGCACAGTACGAGGCACAGATCGTTTGAGAAGCCTATCAACACCGTTTAGAACATCGTGGGCTGTGACCAGTTGCATACACTCTTCAGTGCCACGCGGACAGGAAGGGCCACCGTGCCGACGGCAGGGGCGACAAAACAACTCCTTTTCTTCAACGATTACCGCATTGTCGCTATACGGGCCGTACCCCAAGCTTGGCGTGGTCGCACAAAAGATCGCAACAACCGGCACCTGCCGCGCAACGGCAAGGTGCAGAGGCGCACTATCATTGCTAATGACCACCCGAGCCCGATCAATGAGAGCCATAAACGTTTGCAGGTCGGCCTGACCAGCAAGGTTGAGCAGGCCCGCCACCTGGGCCTGATCTTCGACCTCCTGCGCTATGGGCACGTCATCCGGTCCGCCACACAACACCACGCGTCCGTAGTTACGTGCCAGCGAACGAACTAAGGCACTATAGCCTGCCGTTGTCCAGCGTTTTGTATACCAGACCGAGCCTGGACACACGATAAACACCGGGTCGGAGGCGGCAATCTGGGCCTCGTCAAAGAATCGTTGGACATTGGTCCGGGTAGCTGGGTGATAGGCGACATATGGTGTACGGTCGCAGGATTCGGGCTCAAGACCGAAGGCCCGCATAATGCATAAAATACGTTCAACTTCGTGTCGGTCGGTGTCTCGCTGGGCGGTCTGATGATACAAGAACCAACCGGGACTTTGGCGAAATCCAACACGGTGGGGAATGCCAGCCAGGGCCAGCAGCAGAGCAGTCCGAAAGGATTTATGCGGTGCGACCGTTAGCGTAAAGTGCTGGCGTTGGAGTCGACGAGCCGTTTGCAGCAGACCGCGAAACCCTCGGTCGTTCCCGCGTTTGCTATCGACGAGAACGTTGTCCACTGCGGGATGATCTTGGACGAGCGGTTGTGCCTGGGGGGTGGTGAGGACGGTCAGTGACTCCAGGTCGAGTTCGCGCCGCAGGGTGCTGAGGAGCGGCGTAGTCAAAACCACGTCCCCAAGAAAACCGGTCTGGGCAACGAGGAGACGCTCCATCAGACGGTCTCAACTTTCTGGAGTCGTAACACTAAATTGTCTTCGATCAGAAGACGGGGGTGACACAGCCAGCGCAGCAGCTTTCTGTTCTCCAGTCGCTGGCTCGGGTTTTTCTCACGTATCCACAGCGTGTACCAGGTATAGACCATCACGGGTAAACCCAGCGTCGCGAGCAAGAACCGTGAGTAGAGCTTGACCTTGCTGTGGCCCAGGCGTTCCAGATGGAGCCCGTTTTGCTTACACAGATAGTATAAAATCGGCAGCTCAATCGGGTAGTTGTGAAACCGATGGGCGTGGTTGAGGGGAGTCTCAAATGGAATAAAGCGTCGTTTGGTCTTGTGATATCCGCTGAGCATAAAATGCACCCGCGAGTTTAGACGCATAACATTGGGTGTAGTCAAAATCAGCGATCCGCCGGGTTTGAGAATACGCGCTAACTCGCCTAGCGCAGCTTGATGGTCGGACAGATGCTCAATGACCTCAACCAGCAAAACCACATCAAAACTTGCATCGTCGTAGGGCAGTCGCTCTCGCAGGTCCACACTGTAATCAATAGGGACCCCGTTCTTATCCGGCCCGTTGGCTTCAAAGTTGGTCCCCCGAAGCGTGAAACGTCGATGTTGTAACGACGCTAAAACGTCCCCTTCTTTACAGCTGACATCGAGGAGGGTTTTCCCCTCGTCAGGAATATCAGCCAGAAGGTCGGAGACGGCTTGAATAAGGAACGGAGCTGCCATAGCGCTCTTACTCTCCGTTTTTTTGCTTTCCTATTCCTTTCAGTTGAGACTCAATAAACGCTAAGAACTGCTTGACATCGTTGACCTCCATATCGATACGGAGAGCAACGAGTTTATCCGTGGCAAACGGGAACTTCTCAAGCTTCACCAGATCTTTTTCCGTTGTCACCACAAGATCACACGCTCGGCTGGCTGATACAATCGTTTGCCAGTCCCCTTCTGTATAGACATGATGGTCTGGAAATACCATCATGTCTATAATTTTCGCGTCTGCCTCTCTGACAAAACGGTGGAACAGATCTGGAGTGGCAACACCGCTTACTGTCATAACGTTCTTATGCGCCAGTAAGAATAAAGGTAACTCTTGCCATTCTCCACGTATAGAGTGAACAAGCGCAGCCGGACGTGAATTCGCAAAAAAGAGGGGTTTCTCCCGTATGTGAAGGGAGGCAGCGTAATCCTGCTGAGCCTGTACCGTCTCCCCCTTCGTCACAACGACTAGGTCTGCTCGGTGTATGGAGGTAGACGGTTCGCGGAATGGACCGGCGGGGAGCAACCACTCAGCGGTTTCTCTTTGTTGGGCATCAAGCAGCATAATGTCGATGCTACGGCCCAAGCGTCGATGCTGAAAGCCATCATCCAGAATCAATACCTCAATACCATAGGTTTCTTGTGCTAGCCGGGCCGCTCGGACACGGTCGCGTCCGGCTAGAACAACACCGGAAAAGGTTCTGGCCAGCATCACGGCTTCGTCTCCAACCTCTTCCGGCGTTGCCTGGGCCCGACCGTCCGTACCCACTGTTGTGACCCCTTTATTCTGCCCTTTGTATCCTCCGGAGAGAATGGTGACCCGGTAACGCTGGGCGTGCAGCAAACGAGCGAGCCAGAGAACGAAGGGCGTCTTCCCCGTTCCGCCAACGGTAAGATTACCCACGCTAATGATATGGAGGGGGAGCTGTACACTGCGAAGGATACCCTTTTCATATAAAAAATTGCGGACTCGGACGACGGATGAGAACAGGAGCGAGAGTGGAACGGCCGCCAGCCAGCCCAACACGCCGAGGACGCCCTGACGAGTCCAGATTTTCTGGACGAGACGCTGGGGGAAAACCATACGCAGGCTAGGGATGGGAAGGAGCGCGGGTCGGACAGTGCTGAAGGACAACGTCTAAGGTGCGCTCAACCGCGCCTTGTTGCTGCTCGATGGTTTTACGCGCCAGCGCTCCTGTTTTTTGTCGTAAGTCGGCATCGGTCAGCAACGGCAGAGCGGCGTCATATAAACTGTGCGCGTCGTAAATTTCAATTCCTCCCTGGGTTTTTTTCAGATCTGCGACAATCGACGAAAAATTATGCGTATACGGACCAAAACAGACCGGGACTCCGGCAAGAGCCGGTTCAATCATACTATGCCCGCCAGGACCTCGAATCAGACTGCCACCAACAAAGACGAGGGAAGCCGCAGCATAGAAACTGACAAGCTCTCCAAGTGTATCCAAGAGAAACACTTCGGTGTCAGGGGGGGACGGCGCAGAGCACGCACTACGTTTGATATAGCGCCAGTCCTGCCGTTGTAATAAAGCCTCGACTGAAGAAAATCGTTCGGGATGCCGGGGAGCAAGAAGTAACAGAAGGTAGGGCAGCTCACCTCGAAGCTCCCGAACGGCTTGGAGGAGGACTGCCTCTTCGGAATCATGGGTGCTTGCGCCAATAAGTAGTGGACGGTCGCCCAAACCTGCCTGGGCTAAAATTGTCCTGCCTGCGTCTCCACCGCCATTCACTCCGTCAACCTTGAAATTTCCTGTCACCTGCACACGTTGAGCATTTGCGCCAGCGGCAATAAGGCGGTGCGTATCTTCCTGGGTCTGCATGCAACATGCGGTAATGCTCTGCAAGATTGGACGAAAGACGGGGGAGAGCAGGCCATAGCGCTGTTGTGCGCGTCTGGAGAAGCGGCCGCTCACCAGGAGGGCCGGTATACGTTGGCGTGCAAGGCTCGCTAACATATTTGGCCACATTTCCGTCTCGGTGAAAAAGAATACCTGTGGTCCGATCCGTTTGAGGACGCGACGACTCACAAGCGGATAGTCGAGTGGGAAATAGAACACCCCATCTGCTTCGGGACACCGTTCGATTGCGGTTTGATAGGCCGTCGTGGTTTGCACTGAGACTACAAGCGGTGTGTCTGGAAAGCGCTCCTTCAGCGCGTATAAGAAGGGCCGAGTGGCGAGGAGCTCACCAACAGAGGGAGCGTGGAGCCAGAACGGTGCTGTATCCCGTGTCAGCTGGATAACGTCCGAGGGTAGCCGACCGAGGCGTTGCCCCAGGCCGATACGATAGCGTGGCCTCAGAATGAGCGCTATAACCGCAAAGGGAAAAGCGATAACAATGAACGCCGTCAAAAGAACATTATAGACCGCGAGACTCATGAGTGTGCGAAATACGTGTCGGCCTGCCCGGTGATGGTCCGTAAACGCTCTTCCAGTTCTTGCCGCTTCTGTTCCAGTTGCGCGGGGGTCGTCTCTGCTGGAACGGAGATAGGCGACCCCACCACGTAGACGACTCGACTAAAAGGGAAGGGGATCATGAGACGATCCCAACTCCCAATTCTGATATGCCACGCCGCACTATATGCGGTCGGGTATACAGGAGCGCCGGTGGTGCGGGCAAGCTGGAGTACGCCGGATTTGGCCTGCTGGCAAGGTCCACGGGGTCCATCTGGAACAACGATAAGATCGTAACCGAGTCGATACGCCTCGATCAGACCTTTGAGTCCGCTGACCCAACCGCGAGAAGACGATCCTCGGACCGCAGCAATACCGAAGCGTTTGAGCACACGAGTGATAATTTCTCCGTCACGGTGGATACTATTCATGATACAGGCCTTTGAGCCGCGATAGCCAAAGCGCATTAGCACGATACGGCTATGCCAAAAGGCCAGGATGACCTGTTCGCCCCGTTCCCAGCGTGCGAACAAATCGTCTACACCGACATAACATTTCCTGGTCGTCACCTTGAGTAACCACAGCAGAGCAAAGGTGAGACCTGCCCAGAGACGAATTTTGAGCTCTTCGCTGAATGGGAAGTGTGGCTGTCGGCTGAACGGATGGGGTAAAGAGTCAGCCATGGCAGGGTCAGCGGGAGATTGAGTTGAATTGAACATAGGTGTCAAGCAGCCGAACGCGGCTCGGCGCGAAACTGGAGCTCATACAGACGTCGGTAGTGGGTGTTGTGCGCCAAAAGTTCCTCATGCGGCCCTTCTTCCATGATGCGTCCGTTGTCTAAGACCACAATCCGGTCGGCCTTCTGAATAGTTGATAAGCGATGGGCAATCACAAGCACGGTCCGCCCAACCATCAGGCGGCCGATGGCGTCTTGGACCAGGCGCTCTGATTCGTTATCAAGGGAAGAGGTCGCCTCATCAAGGATCAACATGGGTGCGTTTTTCAAGAGCGCCCGTGCAATAGCGAGCCGTTGGCGTTGACCTCCGGACAGCAGCACCCCAAGCTCGCCAATCTGGGTCGCATATCCCTCCGGGAGCGCCATGATGAAGTCATGGGCATGGGCGGCCTTGGCCGCGGCAATAATCTCCTCCTCTGGCCGTTGCGGCATACCGTAGGCAATATTATTGCGTACGGTGTCATTAAACAAAAAAGTGGATTGGGTGACCACGGCAATCTGGGAGCGCAATGAGGCGAGAGTCAGGTCGCGCAGATCTGTTCCGTCTACAGTAATCTGTCCTTCACTGACATCGTAGAAGCGCGGAATTAAATCGGCCAGGGTACTCTTGCCGCCTCCACTGGGGCCGACTAAGGCCACGACCTGCCCTGTGTCTATTGTGAGGTTGATATGTCGTAAGACCAACTCCTCTTGATAGCGAAAGGAGACATCGTGGAACTGGATACGCTGCCTGAATCGTGACAGGCTGTGCGCCTGCGACCGGTCTTGAACATCGCTGCCCTCGTCCAAGACCTCGAACAACCGTTCTGCCCCAGCCAATCCGTTCTGCACCGCGGTCTGCGTTCGGGTAAGATGCTTGAAGGGCTGATAGATCAGCAGCATGGCCGTCAGAAACGCCACAAATTCACCCTGGGTGCGTTCCCCCTCAATAACGCTCAGCCCGCCATACCAGACAACCCCGGCAATGCCGCAGGCTGCCAGGAGTTCGACCATGGAAGGCACGAATGCCTTGAGTCGTCCGGCCCGAATGGCATGCTTGTACAGCCTGTGATTTTCGGCGGCAAAGCGCTGTCGTTCATAGCCTTCCATGCCAAAGGCTTTGACCACGCGCGTCCCCTGGATGGTTTCTTGCAACAATGCGGACAAATACCCGAGTGAGCCTTGGCCTTTGCGACTCAAACGACGGACCTTCTGATAGATCCGCATGAGCGGCAGGATGGTTGCGGGAAAGGCAATGAAGGCGATACTGGCGAGAACCCAATCCTTGATAAACGCCACCGTCACCAGGACCATCAGCGTCGTTGCATCTCGCATCATTGAGGCCGTGGCCTGGGTGAGCGCCTGGCGGACGAGCAGGGTGTCATTCGTTACCCGCGATATCAGGGTGCCCGTTGGGTGGCGCTGAAAAAAAGACAGCGAGAGCGATTGAAGATGGGCATTCAGGGTATTGCGTAAATCTTCAACGATCCGTTGGCCTACGTATTCCATCAGATAGATATGACCAAAATTACACACACTCCGAAAACTGAAGGTCAGGATAATAATGAGAGGAAGGGTCTTGAGGGCAGAGAGATTCTTGTCGGCAAAAATATCGTCAAACACGTGTTCGACCAGAAAGGGCAATACGCCGTTTGTGGCACTGAACAAGACCATGCACACGACTGCGGGAAGAAACGCACGGTAGAGGTATGGTCGCAAATACAACAGCAGACGCCGGTAAACAGTCATAACTCCGCGAGACTCAATGAGCGCTTGGCCAACAAATTGAAAATCAAGTCCGCCGCACGTTTGGCGGCTCCAGGCTCCCCGAGCTTGGTCCGTACCTCCCGTAACCCTTCTTGGGCAACGCTATATGCCTGGGCATCGGTTAGCAACCGCCGCGCCTCCGCGGCAATCCGCTCTGGTGTGACGGCACTTTGAATCAACTCGGGCACAACCTGACGCTCGGCAATGAGATTGGGCATACCAATGAAGGGGACGTGGACAAACAAACGAGCCAGGGCATAGGTCACTGGAGCCAGACGATACACAATCACCATGGGCCGTTCGAGCAGGGCCATCTCCAGCGTAGCAGTGCCAGAGGCCACGATGGCGAGGTCGGCGGCATGCGCGACGTTATAGGTATCCCCTTGGACAATCTGAATGGCGGCCGAGTGGGAGCGGACCATTGTTTCGATTTGGTCGAGGTCAAGCGTTGAGGCGACGGCGAGAATAAATTGATACGTATCTCCCAGAGCGGTTGTTGCGTGAAGGAGCGGGGGGAGCAAATAGCGTATCTCTTGCGTTCGACTGCCCGGCAGCAGGACAATCGTCTTGCGAGCCGGATCGAGGTGGTAGTGACGCAGAGTGTCGGCTCGAGAACGGGTTGGCCGGACGCGACCGACCAGCGGATGACCAACAAATTCAACCGAGCAGCCATGTGCGGTATAAAAGTCTGGCTCAAACGGAAACACGGCGGCAAGTAGGTCCACCCACTTAGCAATCGTGTAGACCCGCTTCCTCCGCCAAGCCCAGACCTGAGGGCTAATATAGTAAAAGACGGGGACGTTGACCCGCTTGGCGACTTTTGCCAGCCGCAAATTAAACTCTGGAAAATCAATCAGCACCAGCAAATCCGGGGGATGTGTGCGCAGGATTTGGGTCAGTTCACGATAGGTTCGTAACAGGGCGGTGAGCTTATCGGCTGCCTCGAATAGGCCCATGCCGGCGATGGCGGCCGAATCGACCAGGGTCTGCATACCAGCCGCCCGCAGAGCAGGTCCACCCACCCCAAAGATGTCAAGCTGCGGTTGCTGTGCCTTCAGGGCTAAGGCAAGATCGGCTCCGTGCACGTCACCTGAAGCTTCCCCAGCAACGAGCAGAATCCGCACTAGGGAATCTCCAAGCTTTCAACAATGCGCTCGGCCTCTTCCAGGGCTTGGAGACCGTCCAGGCCACTGACAAGCGGTGTGCTGCGGTCCTGCACGGAACGGAGAAACGCTCTGATTTCTTCTTCCAGCGCGTCTTCGCCCCCTACCGTACGCTCTTCAAAAGAGAGGTTGGGCATAGCTGTCTCGTTTGCTGCCGGCTCGCGGCGACAAATGCGTATGGTATGCGCACCATAATCCACAACAAGATAGGTGTCGGGCTGGAAAACGCGCATCTTCCGTTCTCGCTTGAGTGCCACCCGGCTGGCAGTAATATTCGCGATGCAGCCTGAAGCAAACCGCAGGCGGACATTCGCGATATCCGGGTCGTCCGTCAGGACGGGTACGCCAAACGCCTCGCGGGATACAACCGGTGAACGGACCAGGCTGAGAATCACGTCCAAATCATGAATCATTAAATCCCGCACCACATCAACATCTGTCCCGCGCTCAATAAAGGGCGCGACGCGATGACACTCAATAAAGCGTGGTAAGGTTAATATGCCAGTCAACGACCGGAGTGCAGGATTAAAGCGTTCCAAATGTCCGACTTGGAGTATGCAGCCGTGCTCATGCGCGAGGTCAACGAGGCGACGGCCTTCGGCGCCGGTTGCCGTGAGGGGTTTTTCAACGAGGACGTCAATACCCTGCACGAGGAAATCATGGGCGACTGTGGCGTGTAGTTGGGTTGGTACGGCGATGCTTACGCAGTCTACATTTCCAAACAGCGTGCGATAGTCGGTCTGGGCTGAGGTCTGACACTCCTGGGCGACTTCTTCAGCTCGCGCGGCATTGGTATCGACAACGCCAACTAAATCGACACCCTCCAAACGTTCATATTTTTGGGCATGAAAGCGTCCCAGATAGCCCACCCCAACCACACCGGCTCGAAGCGGGACACTCTGTTGGTGAGACGATGAGAAAGAACTCGGGGGGTGAGCCATCAGCGCATTCTCTTGGAGGTATGGCGCCCCATGCCCTGCGCAAGCGCGTTCGTCATCCGCAAACAGTTCCCGAAATTAAGACGAGGCCTCTTCTTGCGTACTCGGGAGACTCAGCGAGCTGGTAGGCGGACCTTTCATCAGGTTGAAGTAGAGCTGGGGAAAGGCGTCGGGTTTATCGGTGGGGATGGGCTTCCAGTCGCCACCGCGGATATAGGTTGCCCCACCAGTATACTCCCACCTATCTGCTTTCCACTCATAAGTTGCCCGACATGGGATAAGGCGTGGAATCATATTCTTGATGGGCGCCTGTTCAGCTTCTTCCTTGGTCTCAAAAAAGTCGCTCTGTGTCACTTTGCAGGTAAAAGTGACGATACCGAGAGTTTTTTCCGGATCGCGGGTGTCCACAATATAGGTCATATGCCGTATACCAAAGGTGAGCTTTGCCCACTGAAGCAAGATGCTGTCTCGAAAAACAGGGTCCGTCTGCTCTATGACCTTTTGGACGCCGGCTATAAATTCTTCCAGACTTTCTTTTAAGGGTTCATTGGCAAAGCCGGAGGAGAGTGGCTGAATAAGAAAAAACAGGTTGACGAGTATCAGAACAACATATCGCATCACGTGACTCGTTTCACTCAGTATCCCACGCAGCCCCTATCACTAAAACTTGGATTTGACAATGGAAACAGACCGAGAGGGAGACGGCGTGTCGCCGGCCAGCTTGATTCGCCTTCTGTTCGCTGACATAACGCTGACAAGAGGACATGATGACGCTGACCCGAAGACAAAAAGAAATCTGGGACTATCTGGCCGCCTATGTTGAAGAACATGGTTATGCCCCAACCCTTGAGGAAATTGGTGCTCACTTCGGCCTCTCCTCGCTGGCAACAGTCCATAAACATTTGAGGAATATCGAACGCAAAGGTCTGATTACCAGAACGTGGAACCTGAGCCGAGCCATTGAACTCACGCCACCTGAGAAGTCAGTCGAAGCCGTTGAGCTACCGCTGCTGGGAGAAGTGGCGGCGGGCTCGCCCATTGAGGCCTTGGAAACCGAGGCGAGACTTGCGGTGCCCGTTGATTTCGTCCGTCGACCACACACCGCGTTTACGCTCCGTGTCCAGGGCGCATCGATGGTTGGCGAGGGCATTCTCGATGGTGATTTTATCGTTGTCGAGCCACGCCCCAGCGCGGACAATGGGGAGACTGTTGTCGCGCTGGTCAAGGGGGAGGCGACCGTCAAGAAATTCCATCGACAAGCCGATGGCCTGATTCGCCTCCAACCCGCCAACCCGAGCATGGAGCCGATTCTTGCGCGAGAAGAGGAGGTGGAAGTACGCGGTATTGTGGTTGCCGTCCTGAGAAAATATGGGAAGTGAGGCTGAGCCGTGCCCTTTTCTCTCTACGTTCATATTCCCTATTGTCTCAGCAAATGCCCCTACTGTGACTTTAACGCCTACGCCGCACAGAGCTGGCCTGAGGCGCGTTATATAGACGCCCTGTGCAAAGAGTTTGCCTGCTATATGCAGACTCCGCCCTGGCAAGGCGGAACGCTTGAGACAATCTATTTCGGTGGCGGAACACCGTCGCTCTTTCAGCCAGAATCGCTGGAGCGTTTCCTCATCCGCGTTGCCGAGCACTGTCCGCTAGCTCCTGACTTAGAGGTGTCTCTTGAAGCTGACCCGGCTACGGTTTCGCTCGACCCGCTCTCTGGATATCAGGCGCTCGGGATGAGCCGACTGAGTCTTGGCATCCAGTCATTTGAGCCGTCTGTGCTGCGGACGCTGGGCAGACTCCATACAGGAGAGGAGGCGCTGCGGTCAATCGAGCTTGCCAGAGCAGCCGGCTTTTCCAATCTGAATATCGACCTCATATTCGGCGTACCGAATCAGACGCTGGACTTGCTGACGCGCGACCTCAATCAGGCCTTTGGCTGTGAACCGGAGCATATCTCGATGTACGGTTTGACCTATGAGGAGAACACTCCATTTTATGCAATGCGCCAAAAAGGGGTATTGCAACCGGTGGATGAAGAGACCGAGGTCGCCATGTACTCCCAAGCCCAGGCGGCCTGTGCCGCTCATGGTTACGAGCGGTATGAAATCTCTAACTTTGCCCGACCTGGGTACGCATCTCAACATAACCTGCGCTATTGGCAGGGCGGGGCCTATCTCGGGCTGGGAGCTGGAGCGCATTCGTTCTCGTGTACGCCAGACTGGGGAGTACGCTGGAGCAATATACGGAATCCAAAGACCTATATGGAGATGGCGCTCACTGCGGGCCGGGCAGACCAGTATGTCGAACACTTGACCGAAGAGCAGGCGCGTGGCGAGTTTCTTTTTCTCAATCTCCGCCAGATGGATGGCATGTCCTTGAGTGGATTTGCGAGGCGGTTTGGACGACCCTTCTTTGAGCAGTTTCCGCACGCGGCCGATATGATGAGTGAAGGGCTCATGACCCAGAGTGCAGGAAAGGTCAAACTTACCCCCAAGGGGTTGCTGGTGGCAGATAGTGTTTTTGCGAGCTTTTTTTAGCTTTCGTACCCCGTCTCTTGGCCAAAATACCGATACAGCACGTTCATATATGGGCCGCAGGGACGACGCGCCTTAAAAAAGTCGCGTGCTTCCTCGAGTGACATGGCGTGATAAGCATGCAGATAGGCAATCGCAACTGTTGGGGCACGATTGCAGCCGGCATTACAGTGGAGGAATACCCGGTTGCCACTCTGGAGGTTGGTCTGGAGTAACTCAAGGGCCTGAGGCAGAGCTTCAGCCAAGCTGTCACAATTATAATCAGCCACAGGCGTTCGGAGGAATGTCATCTGATTGGTACGATAGGCGCTATGAAGGGCGGTGATATCTAATTCCTTCAGGGTGAGATCCTCGGCATCCTGGAGGCTTAAAACAGCAGATATTCCGAAGGTTTGTCTGAGCCACGAAATGTCTTCAACGCTCGGGTATTCTCCAACAAAGAGGTTGGGGAGGATCTCGCTGACTTCAGGCCGGCGGGCACGAAGTGTGTCTGCTGTTGGAGCAAAAGGGTGATAAAAGTCAGCCATCCGTGCAGGGTAAACAAGGCTTGCTCGGGCGTCAACAGAACCTGAAAGACCGAATCAGATAGAGGCTTGCTATGCATGGCCCATTTCCGATAGGAATAACAGGGCAGCTGGGGTCCCAGCGTCCAACCAATATCGAAGGAGGATCTTGTTATGAGTGCAGAAAACGAAAAATTAGTTACGGATTTCTGTAACGCCTGGTCAAACCTGAACGTGGATGAACTGTTGGGCTATCTGAGCGAAGATTGCTTCTATCACAATATCCCCATGGAGCCCTGTGTCGGCCACGCCGCAATCCGCGCCTTTGCCGAGCCGTTCTTAAAGAATGCGCAAAGCGCGCAGTTCGAGATCAAATATACCACCTCATCGGGAAACGTGGTGATGAACGAGCGGGTTGATATCTTTGTCATGGGACCAAAGACGATCTCCTTACCCGTGGCGGGCATATTTGAAATTACGGATGGTAAGATCTCTGCCTGGCGCGATTACTTTGATCTCGAATCGTTTAACAAACAGATGGGCTAAGGTCATATCCTGGCTTACATGCGGAAGATTGGTGAACGCGTAGAAAGGTTGATATATGGAAAAACTGGTACCCGGACTAGAAGGGGTGCCCATTATGGAGTCGGAAATCGGCTTCATTAATGGCCTAGAGGGCATCCTGGAATACCGTGGCATCTCAATTGAGGAGCTGGCTGAGAAGAGTACCTATGAGGAAGTAGCGTATCTGCTCCTGTTTGGGAAACTGCCCACTCGTGACGAACTCAAGAACTTTGATCAAGATCTGCGTACCCACCGGCGGGTCAAGTATCGCATTCTCGATATGATGAAATGCATGCCGGAAAATGGTCATCCCATGGACATGCTCCAGGCCGCGGTGGCCGCCATGGGTATGTTTTATCCAGCCCGGGATATCCGAGATGAAACGCAGCGCTACTGGTCGACCATTCGCCTCATTGCCAAGATGCCGACCATTGTGGCGGCCTTTGAGCGCATGCGCCACGGCGACGAACCAGTTCGGCCACGGGACGATCTGTCTCATGCGGCGAATTTTCTGTGGATGCTAAACGAGGAGGAGCCCGACCCGCTTGATGCGCGGATTATGGACGTATGCCTGATTCTACACGCTGAGCATACGATGAATGCCTCGACGTTCAGCGGCTTGGTCGTCGGGTCTACCGAGGCCGACCCGTATACCATGGTGTCGTCGGCTATTGGCGCCCTGACCGGTCCCCTCCACGGCGGAGCTAATGAGCAAGCGCTCAAGATGTTCCAGGAGATCGGAACAGTGGACAATGCCAAGCCGTTTATCGAAGCGCGTCTGGCAGCCAAACAAAAAATCATGGGCATGGGTCACCGGGTATACAAGGTCAAGGACCCACGAGCGAACGCTCTGCAAGGTCTGGCCCTCAAGCTGTTTGAAGCCAAGGGTGAGCATCCGCTGTACAAGGTCGCCCAAGAGGTTGAGAAGATCATCAGCGAGCGGGTCGGAGCAAAAGGGATTGCCTCGAACGTCGATTTTTACTCCGGCGTAGTCTATGACAAGCTGGACATTCCCATCGATCAGTTCACACCGATCTTTGCCATTGCCCGGGTGGCTGGCTGGCTGGCCCACTGGCACGAGCAGCTCAAGAACAACCGTATCTTTCGACCGACACAGGTATACACCGGGAGTCACCAATCCCCGTATATCTCGTCAGAACAACGACCGTAGCATTTATTTCGCAACCCGATACGAGGCGGAGAGGAGAAAACTCTCTGCCTTTTTTATTGCTGGGTTTGGAAACAGAAATCTATGCGGCAACTTCGAGGTGGAAAGGCGTTCTCTTTGATCTCTGCATACCTGGATACCGGGAATATTTTGAAAATTACCCCTTCGGCTTCACCTCTGCGTTGACGCAGTTCAGAGGCATTTCGCCCCTGCGTAGCCGGTTTACATTCTCAGCCACCCGCTTGGCTATGCCTTGGAGGCTGACATCGGTTGCGCCGCCTATATGCGGGGTCGCCAGGACGTTGTACTGGAAAATTTCGTCGTTCGGATCAAAGGGCTCGGACCAGAACACGTCCAGACCCGCGCCGGCAATACGGCCCTCCTTTAGGGCGGCCAGCAGGGCCGTGTAGTCTAATACCGGCCCACGGGCGACGTTGATCACAAAGGCTTCCGGCTTCAGGCAGGCGAACTCGGCTTGGCCCATGAGGCCGCGCGTTTCGTCATTCAGAGGCGGGGCGGTAATTGCAAAATCGGCTTCTCGTAGGACGGCATGAAATTCGTCCTGCGCAACGTGCTGGACGATGGACGGACCGTCATCAGACTTGTCTGCCGTTGGTCCCCGGCGGGAAACGGCCAGGATGTGCATTTCAAAGCTGGTCAAACGCCAGGCAAGGGCCCGCCCAATGCCGCCATAGCCAATAATGGCGACTGTTTTACCCTTGAGGGCTTGCCCCATCGGTGATCCCAGGACTCTGTTTTGGATACTCTCTTGAGTCTGCCGGTATTTTCTGGCCAGACCGAGCATGAAAAACAGGGCAAGCTCGGCAACGGACTCGGCATTGCCAGTTCCGGCCGTTGGCACATTCGCCACGTAGATACCCGCAGCGGTAGCCGCCGGAATATCGACCGAGTCCAAACCCGCGCCGTACTGCTGAACGAGCTGCAGCCGAGGCGACTGTAGCGCATCGCTGCCGATAGGTGAGACTGTTGGGATCAAGACATCCGCGTGCCGGGCTGCTTCCGGAACAGCATCGGGTGGGCAATCAAGAACGTCATCCTCAGGCAATTCCTGTCGAAGGATACGGCACACATAAGTCAAACCCTGTCGGCAAAAGTAAATCCGCATAACACCTTCCCTTGATCGTTGATGCTGCCTGACCGATAATAAGCCGCCCTGATGATAGGCTGCCTTGGTTAAGAAGAAAAGGAGGGAGAGCCAATGGACTATAGCCGTTACGAATGTCTCCACGCAGAACGCGCAGGGAAGGTGTTGACGGTCTCATTCAACCGTCCGCAAGCCCTGAATGCCATTAACGCCCAGTTGCATACCGAACTGTCCCAGATCTTTGCCGATATCGCTCAGGATACTGAGACGGAGGCTGTGGTACTGACGGGCAAAGGCCGCGCGTTCTGTGCGGGTGGTGATATCAAGTGGTTCCAGGATATGACGTCCGCGCAGTTGGACGCGCTCTTCATCGAGGCGCGCAAGATCATTATCGACATGCTGGAAGTGGAACAGCCGATTATCGCTGCGGTCAACGGTCCGGCAACCGGCTTGGGCGCCACCCTGGCGCTCTTCTCCGATGTCATTTATGCGGCGGATAACGCAAAAATTGGTGACCCTCATGTCCGCGTCGGAGTGGTTGCTGGAGACGGGGGAGCCATTATCTGGCCCTGGTTGATTGGGACGGCTAAAGCCAAGGAGTTTCTCATGACCGGCGACTTAGTGAAAGCCGAAGAGGCCGAGCGTATCGGTCTTGTCAACCATGTCGTTCCCGCGGATCAGCTTATGGAAAAAGCCCTGGCCTTTGCGACCCGAATGGCGAATGGCCCGCGTATGGCGATTCGGGGGACCAAGGTCTCGGTGAATAAAATTCTCCGTGACACGGTCAACCTCGTTCTCGATACTTCCCTATCGATAGAAAAGCACTGTTTTCATACGGCAGACCATAGAGAGGCGATTCAGTCTTTTGTGGAGAAAAGGGAGCCCCGATTCACCGGGCAATAAACACCGGGAAAGGAGACCCTTGAGGGTCTTTGTGCTTGATGGCCGCGACGCACACTCAGCCCCGCTATTCGTCTCGTCCGACACGTCCGCTTATGGTGACTATTGCGGCGTGTCTGGTGGCTGCCTATGCGGGCCTGTTTATTGTCTGGGACATTATTGCTCCGTTTGAGCGGTCCTATGCTGAAGGTCCGGTCAGTGTCATTTTGGGCTTTCGCGTGTTCGGCCTGTCTGCCCAACTCATGCACGCCTTGCAACTGCTGGTTGCGGGCAGCCTCGCGTATCATCTCTGGACAATGCGGCGTTTTGGCTGGCATCTGGTCGTGTTCAGCGTTGGTTATATGCTGGTCTCATACGTGATATGGGCACGGGTCTATAACGAGTCCGAGCGCATCGTTGGCTTTGGGCTGTTCTATGCCGTGATACTTCTTATTCTGTTGGCGCTGACCTTTCCGCACCGCAGAAAGTTTGTGTGAAGTCTTTCACGGCGCAAGGGCCGCACGGGGGAACTGGAGGGAGAATGGTTGATCGTAATGAAAATGTGGGAAGCTTGCTTGACTTCTCTGGGAAAACCGCCCTGGTCGCGGGTGTGCTGGACGAAAATTCCATAGGCTGGCCCATCGCCAAGATGCTCAACGACGGCGGCGCTCGGATTGCCCTCTCCATTCAGCGGAGAGCCGTCCGGCGTATGATGGGAGATATCCCGGACCAACTGAATAATCCGCTGATTGCTGAGTGCGATGTGAGTAAGGACGAACAGGTTGAACGACTTTTCTCACAGGTCGAGCAGGAGTTCGGACATCTGGACTATCTGATTCACTCCATTGCGTATGCCCCGCCAACGTCTTTTGGGCAACGTTTCGTGAACATCTCACGCGCGGATTTTGCTTTGGCCATGGATGTCAGCGCGTATTCGCTGATTACGCTGGCACGGGGCGCGTTCCCGCTCATGAAGGACCGGGGCGGGTGCATTTTGGCCATGACTTATTACGCAGGCGAAAAGGTCATTCCCGGCTACCAACTCATGAGTATTACCAAGGCGGCGCTTGACAATATCATCAGGAATCTTGCCTTTGACCTGGCGCCGCATCGTATCCGAGTCAATGCGCTTTCGCCCGGTCCGACTGCGACTAAGGCCGGAACCAGTATCCCCGGTTTCGAGATTATGCAGAATCATATGCGCGAATATGCACCGTTGCGCGAGGAAATTCGGAACACGGATGCAGGTAAAGTGGCGCTTTTTTTATGCAGCCCAATGGCTGAAAAAATTACCGGTGAGATCGTGCATATTGACGGTGGCTATAACATTATGGGGATGACGATAAAGCCACCAGAGGCTTAACCGGAGTGCCACAGACACTTACCAAAGGGAGGATAAAGCATGCAGACAGTTGAACCTCAAGCAGTTGGTATGGACCCGACCAGGGTCGAACGTTTTTTTTCAGTAGTGGAGCGTAAAATCGAGGAAGGCTGGTTGTTTGGTGGCGCGTTTCTACTTGCCCGACACGGCAAGATCGTTGCCGCGCGAGCGCTTGGCCACTCGGAACCGCCCAAGGGTCGGGTAGCAAAAACGGATGACATCTTCTGTTTGTTTTCGACCACTAAGCCCATCACCGCTACGATGTTACTCATGAAAGTTGACCAAGGTGAGGTCAAGCTGTTTGATAAAGTCGCGGATTATATCCCGGAGTTTGCCGCTGCCGGCAAGCGGAGTGTCACCGTCTCTCAGGCGATGACTCACACGGCTGGATTCCCGACTATGGCTATAGACTGGCCGATGTCAAAGTGGGGAGATTGGGATGCCACGATCGCCCGCATCTGTGCCCAGCCGTTAGAGTTTGAACCGGGGAAAGCCGTACACTATCACGCGCTGACGGGGTCGTGGATTTTAGCTGAGATTGCCCGCCGGGTAGACGGTGGTAAGCGCAGCTTTGCCCAAATGTGCCAAGAGGATCTGTACGGCCCATTAGGCATGCACGACTCCTACATGGGCGTCCGGTCCGATATGCAAGAACGCCGGGTGCCAGTCCAAGCACTCGATGAGGGTGGCGTTCCGTTTCCCATGTCGTTTCTGGAAGCCTTCAACGCCCCTGAAGTGCAGGCCGCAGCTATTCCGGGCGGTGGCTCGTATTCCACTGTGTATGATTTGGCGCGTTTCTACCAAATGTGGCTCAACGGGGGCGAGCTTGACGGCGTCCGTTTGCTCAGTCCAGCCCTGGTTGAGCTGGCGACCACGATTCACACCGGTGATATGGAAGACCGGCTGATCGAACCCATACGCGTGGCAAAACAATGGCCGGTTGCCCCGGCGAATCGCGGCTTGGGGTATTGGGTACGCGGGAGCGGCATCTTCCCCTCATATTTTGGTACGCTCGCCTCGCCACGAACATACGGCCATGCCGGTGCCAGCAGCATCATGGCCTGGGCCGACCCGGTTCGTGCCCTCACTTTCGTGGGTCTGACCAGCGGTCTTATTGAGGAGCCGCGGAGCATTGAGCGCTGGGCGTTATTTTCCGATTTGGCTCAGGCGTGTGTTGTTGGCTAAAGCGCAGCACTGGTGTGCCAGAGTATGGAGGCCGATAAAATCCAGGCGGATCTCGACCGCTCTGCTGGCATAGATAGGTTAGACGTCGCTGCCGACTGCGTCTCGGAGGTGGGGCAATCCTTCTCTCTCTATAATTCGTATCAGCCCCCGCACAATCCGCTGGGCGAGAAAAGGGCCTTCATAAATCAGCCCGGTATAAATCTGGACCAATGATGCCCCGGCACGTATGCGTTCGTACGCCTCCTCTGCCGAGAATATCCCGCCCACACCAATGATGGGCAGCCTGCCTTCAACCGCGCGGTAGGCAGTGCGTAGCACTGTGCGAGCGCGTGCTGCAAGGGGGTGGCCACTCAGACCGCCTGTTTCATGTGATCCTGCGCGGAGTCCGGACCGTTCAACGGTGGTATTTGTCGCAATCAAGCCGGAGACACCGACAGACAGAGCAAGCTGGGCGATTTCTCCAATGGCGGCCGCGTCGAGGTCCGGGGCGATTTTGACCAAGAGGGGTTTAGGGGAAGCGTGCGCCGTCTCGGCGAACTGTTGCATAGAGGCAAGGAGGGCTTCGAGTAATCGGCCCAATCGTTCGGCCTCTTGCAGTTTACGGAGTTCTGGCGTGTTGGGAGAGCTGACGTTCACAACCAGATAGTCTGTAAAAGGGAGGAGTTTTTCGCAACTTTCGAGATAGTCTGCCACGGCATCGCTGAGGGAGGTAATTTTTGATTTGCCGATGTTGAAGCCCAAAGGAATAGGCCGAGAACTGTGAGGAGACAAAAGGGACGGCAGGCGCTGGGCGATAGCGCGCGCGCCATCGTTGTTAAAACCCAAGCGGTTAATGAGCGCCCTGTCTTGAGCAAGACGAAAAATACGTGGCTTTGGATTACCAGGCTGAGCTTTGGCTGTGATTGTACCCAATTCGGCAAACCCGAATCCCAGGGTAGACCAGACCAGGGGAACCGCCGCATTTTTGTCGTAGCCGGCTGCCAGACCGACGGGATTGGGAAAGTGGAGGCCCCAGAGGTCTTGGGCGAGCCGTGGATGGCTGAATACTGGCGTTGGTCTTCGCTGAGACGCCTGGAGCAGTTTCAGCGCATTGAGTGACAGGTGGTGGGCATGTTCAGGGTCGAGGGCGAAAAACAGCGGGCGCAGAAAGGAATAGATCATGCCCCGATTTATACGTCTTTCAGCGACGTGAGATTCTTCTGCTTGAGCAGTTCGAGAGTCTGGGACGCTGCTGCCTGATGCGCGCGTTTTTTGCTGCGTCCCTCGCCCCGGCCGTATATTTCCCCGGCTATGGATACTTGGCTGACAAACCGCTTTTCGTGGTCAGGCCCGTTCACCTTGATAACCTCGTAGGACGGGGTTTGTTTAAATATTTTTTGAGTGATTTCCTGTAAACGGGTTTTGCTATCAAACGCGGCCATCCGCTCTGTCTCTTGCAGGTCTTCGGCAAAATGCTTGGCTACGAGCAGGGTGACGGGAAGGAAGCCGCCATCGAGGTAGATGGCACCCAGTATGGCCTCGTACGCAGCGGCCAGGATAGAGGGTTTGCCTCGGCCGCCGCTACGCTCCTCGCCCCGTCCCATACGCAGCCAGTCTCCGAGAGAGAGGGTCTGGGCTTTGACTGCGAGCACTTCCGCGTTGACCAGCGAGGCGCGCATCTTTGATAAGTCTCCTTCACGGTATTGAGGGAACTGACGGAAAAGGAGGTCGCTCATCACGAGCCCTAAAACGGCATCGCCTAAGAATTCCAGTTTTTCGTTTTGCTCTTCGCCCTCCTCAAGTTGGGCAGACCGGTGCGTTAAGGCGAGTTGGAGGAGAGCTGGGTTGGTAAATGTATACCCGAGGATGGACTGAAGAGCAGTGATGTCAGTCGAATCAGACATAGGTCTTAAAGCGCGAGCACAACTCTTCATGCGGCGTCCTGAAGAATAGTACCGGACAGTAACCCCTCATCGGCCCGCGCCATTCTCACCGGAACTTCCCGGTTCATGTAGTCATCACTGCCGTCCGCATAGACTCTGATATAGTTGCGGCTATAGCCCTTGAGTCGTCCGCTGGCTCTGTCCCGCTGATGCTCAAAAAGAACCGGTAAAGTCTCAGACTCAAACTGACGGATGAAGGCCGCCTTCTTGCGTTCGCCGAGTGCACGAACCTGTCTTGCTCTCTCCTGGATAACGGATGGGGGGACTCGGTCTGTGAACTTTGCCGCGGTTGTCCCGCTCCGGACTGAATAGGGAAAGACGTGAAAATACGTGAAGGGGCTTTCCTCCAAAAATCTTATTCCCTGGGCAAATTCCGCCTCGCCCTCACCGGGAAAGCCGACAATGAGGTCCGTCCCCAAGGCCGCGTCTGGTAAACGCTCCCGCAGTTCGGTCAGAATGTCTCTGGCGAGAGCAGTGTCGTATCGCCTTCGCATCCGAGCCAAGATGGAATCCTCCCCCCATTGGAGAGGGATATGCAAATGGGGGCACAGGATCTCGGAGTGAGTGAGGAGCTGTATGAGGGCTGGGCTGATTTCATGCGGGTCGAGCGAACTCAGACGCACTCGCGGAACCGGTCGCCGTTCCTCCAGGGCTTCGAGCAACCAGATTAGACTGACATGGGGATTGAGGTCTGCGCCATAGCCGCCCAGATGAATACCGGTCAGAACTACTTCCTGAAAGCCTTGGTCGGCCAGGCGGTCGAGCTGCTCCAGGATGACACGCGGTGCAATACTGCGACTTTTCCCGCGTGACATGGGCACAATACAAAACGTACAGAAGAGGTCGCAGCCTTCCTGAATTTTGAGAAACGCCCGAGTCTGGCCCTGAAAGGTCGCTGCCCCAAATGTATTGATACCTGGTGTGGCTTCATGCTTGGCGGTCCGCAGCTTGCTGACAAAAATATTCTGGTCTGGTGGCTGAGTGGCTGGGGCTCCCTGAGCAACCAGGCGCACCAGATCATCGGGCCGATTGAGACCAACAACATAGTCCACTTCGGGTATGTGAGCCACGGCCTCGGGACTCACCTGAGCATAACAACCGGTCATAATAACCAGGGCATCCGGGTTGCGCCGCTTCGCCCGGCGTACCAACTGGCGACTCTCAGCGTCTGCCTGATTGGTGACTGTGCAGCTATTGATGATGTAGACTTCGGCCGCATCGCTAAACGGGATACACTGGTGGCCTGCTGCAGAGAGACGCTCTTGCAGCGTAGCCGTGTCATACTGATTCACTTTGCAACCTAGGGTGGTGATGGCAACACGACGCGAGGTGTGCGGTGAAGAGGTCATGTCAAGTGAGGTGACAAGCGACATGAATACAGCATCCTTTACGGTAGAGGACTCTCAATCCAGCCACCGCCCAGCACGAGATCGCCGTCATAAAATACGACTGCCTGTCCCGGCGTGATAGCTGGAGACGCCTCCTGAAACCACACCTCTGCGGTGGTGGCGGTGGTGGCGCTGACCGTTGCGGCAATAGGGTCCTGACGATAGCGAATTTTGGCCGCAACCTGGATTTTCTCCGGTTGATTGCCTGATACCCAATTGACGTCTTTTGCCCGAAGGCCGTACCTCTTGAGTTGCTCCTGTGTACCAACGGTCACGCGGCCGGATGCAGGGTCAATGTGGGTGACATAATGAGGCTGAGTCAATCCGCCGAGCCCCAGGCCGCGTCGCTGGCCGATTGTAAAGCGATGGATGCCAGAATGTGAACCTAAAACCTGCCCCGTCTGATCAACAATTTCCCCTGACACAACGCGATCAGATGCTATTCGCTGTTCGAGAAAGCGAGCATAATTCCCATCCGGGACAAAACAAATATCCTGACTCTCCGGCTTTTCGGCTATGCGCAAGTCCAGCGCATGTGCCTTGGCCCGGACCTGCTCTTTGGTCAGATGACCAACCGGAAAGAGGGTGCGTTTGAGTTGGGCTTGGTTGAGGGTAAACAGGAAGTACGATTGATCCTTATACGGATCTGCACCGCGTAAGAGACGGGCCGTCCGGGTCACTTCATCCCAACCAATCCGGGCATAATGACCGGTAGCCACATACGTGGCGTCGAGTTCGCGTGCGCGTTGCCATAAGAGGTCAAACTTGAGATCACGGTTGCACAGCAGGCAGGGGTTCGGTGTCCGACCGTGCTGGTATTCCTGAGTGAAAACATCAATGACGCGCGTTTGAAAGGCTTCTTTCAGGTTGAGGACGTAATACGGAATGCCGAGTTGTTCGGCCACACGGCGTGCATCCTGAAAATCATCAATAGAGCAACAACTACCCGCATGGCCCTCGGCCGATCCGGCGAGCAGCATGGAAATGGCAATAACCTCGTAGCCGGCCTCGACAAGCAGAGCCGTTGCGACTGCACTGTCCACTCCGCCACTCAGCGCTGCAAGGACGCGGGTGCCGTGGTTCTCTTGAAGGTTGGGGGAGCGCTCAGAATTTCTTCTGAGCGGTAATGCTCTATGCTGCATAGCATTGTCTTCCTTCATACCATTCGGCATATCAATTACCATTCAGTATCAATACTCTATGCGGCATAGCATTGTTTTCCTGCATGCCATTCGGCATTCAGCGGCATAGCATTGTCTTCCTTCATACCATTCGGCATATCAATTACCATTCAGTATCAATACTCTATGCGGCATAGCATTGTCTTCCTTCATACCATTCGGCATATCAATTACCATTCAGGCATATCAATTACCATTCAGTATCAATACTCTATGCGGCATAGCATTGTCTTCCTGCATGCCATTCGGCATATCAATTACCATTCAGTATCAATACTGAATGCTTATAGAGAATTGAGCGGTCGTTCCTCTTCCCCGCTACGACCCGCCTTTCGGACTCGTTCCACAATACCAGGCAGTATCCGTATGACCGTTTCGATGTCTTCTTCCGTCGTGTCTCTGCCTGCACTAAACCGAATCGCGCTCCTGGCCCCGGCCTCGTCGCAGCCCACAGCCAGGAGAACATGAGACGGCTCAACCGACCCTGCCGCACACGCTGAGCCAGTGGAAACGGCAACACCGGCGAGGTCAAGGCCCATCATTAAGCCTTCGCCTGAGGCTCCCGCAAAGCCGACATTCAGGGTATTCGGTAAGCAGGCCTGCGTTGGCGTGTACCGGACGACATCCGGGATATGCTGCTGTATGCCGTCCCACAGGCGAGTTATGAGATGTATCAGACGTGGGTGCGTTGATTCAATATCTTGGGCGCAGAGTTGAGCAGCGTATCCAAAGCCGACGGCGGCAGCCACATTCTCCGTGCCGGGCCGTTTTTCACGCTCCTGGGGGCCGCCACGAAAAACCGCAGACAACGCTGTTCCCTGCCGTACATATAGCGCCCCGATCCCTTTGGGACCATAAATTTTATGCGCGGACAAGGATAAGATATCGACCCCGAGTTGGTTCACATCAACGGGGATTTTCCCCACCGCCTGGACCGCATCCACATGGAACGGAATAGCGCGCCCCCGAATCATGGGGCTCAACTCCCGGATCGGCTGGAGGGTACCAATCTCGTGGTTGGCAAGCCCGATGCTCACGAGGGCGGTGTCCGGGGTCAGGGCGGCTTCAAGAGCGCTCGGACTGACGCGCCCCTGGTCATCTACCGCAAGCGTCACAACCTCAACAGACGCGATGGCGGTACCGAGGGCTTTAATCGTTGCCAGAACAGACGAGTGTTCGATGGGCGTGGTCACGATACGAAAGGGGGTTACTCCCCGAGGCTTGAGCACCCCATGCACGGCGAGATTATTACTCTCTGTCCCACCGCTGGTAAACAGTATTTCTGAGGATTTGGCTCCAATCAGCTCCGCCACATGGTCACGCGCCGTTTCCAGGGCCTGTTTGGCTTGACGACCGGCCCAATGCACGCTTGACGGATTGCCGAATGTCCCTGTGAAGTAGGGCAACATGGCCTCTACGACTTCCGGCCGTATGGGCGTCGTTGCGTTATGGTCAAGATAGATCTGCTGCATGGAGTGTCGGCCGATCCGTTCCCTAGCGCCACGGTAGCCGGATGTCTTGAAGGGCTTCGAGGGCGCTGTGGTGGGTGAGGTCCGCGCGTAAGGGGGTGACTGAAATATAACCGTCGTGGACGGCGACGCAGTCCGAGCCTTCTATGGGATCGAAGCCAAGGTCATCACCACCGATCCAGTAGTATTTTCTGCCTCTCGGGTCCGTGCGGACGTCGATATTCTCACCGTAGTGCCGTTTGCCCTGGCGGGTAAAACGATAGCCTCTGATCTGGTCAGGCGGCAGGTTCGGCACGTTGACGTTCAACAAGCTGTCCGCTGGAAACCGAGGAGTCTGGATTTCGGCTGCCAGCATGGCCGAGAACTCGGCGGCCGCTTGGAAATGGTAGGGAGGGGTAAACGTTACCAGCGAAACGGCAATGGCCGGAATACCTAAAAGGGCTCCTTCCAGTGCAGCGGCAACCGTACCCGAATACGTAATATCGTCTCCCATATTCGGCCCTTTGTTGATGCCTGAAACGATCAGATCGGGCCGAACGGGTAAAAACCCCTTGACGGCAATATTGATACAATCGGTCGGAGTGCCGTTGACGGCAAAGCGGTGTGGGGCGACCTCTTCGATCCGCAGGGGCCGGTGTAAGGTCAGCGAATGACTGACCGCGCTTTGCTCTTTGTCGGGAGCAACGGTATAGACCTCACCAACACCGGCGAGGGTTTCTTCGAGGCAACGGAGGCCTTCTGACTGGATACCGTCGTCGTTCGACACCAGAATCATCATAGCGATATTCCACCAGAAAGCTGAGAAAAAGAAAAGGCGACCACCGGTGTGATCGCCTCTCCTCACGGAGCCAATGTGGTCGGGGTGAGCCGATTTGAACGGCCGACCACTCGCACCCCAAGCGAGTACGCTACCAGACTGCGCCACACCCCGATCTGCTCCCTCATATCGCTTGGGGACTCAAAGGGTCAAGGGCCTGACGGCTTCTCTGGTCGGTTGTTTCTTGCTATGCAGGGGAGAGGTCATGAGACCTCCGCCGAGAATGTCGAGGCTGATGAGAGGCGAATATGCCAAGCTACACAGGAGGTTGTCATTGCGGGCGTGTCCGGTTTGAGGTCTCCGGTCAGATTGATCGGGTACTGGACTGTAATTGCTCAATCTGCCGGAAGAAGGGTTTTCTGCACTGGATAGTTGAACCTGAGCGCTTTCACTTACTGTCTTCTTCAGACGCCCTCAGCCTGTACGAATTTCATACCAAGACGGCCAAGCATTACTTTTGTTCTACGTGTGGCATCTCTTCGTACTATATCCCGCGTTCACACCCCGATATGATCGATGTGAATCTGCGCTGTGTGGAGGGCGTGAATCTGGAAGAGTTGGAAATCGAGCGCTTCAACGGTCAGGACTGGGAGCAGGCCCGAGCCGACCTTGATACGCAGTGAGCACGCTGTCCGTTACTCCACAAAGTGTCCGATGTCGAGTGTAATAAACCGGTAGCCCAGGGCTTTGCCATGTTGAATCAGCGGCTCACGGATGGTCTCTTCGAGTAAACGCGGACAATCCGCCGCCGGGGCCATAATACAGACCATGTCTCCGTCTACCCGAACAGGGTAGGCCGGAAAGCCAAGCTCACGAAATATCTCGACCCAGGCTGCGGACGGATCGTCTTGGGCCGCCTTCAGGGAGCGCTCAGAATTTCTTCTGAGCGGTAATGCTCTATGCTGCATAGCATTGTTTTCCTTTATACCATTCGGCATATCAATTACCATTCAGTATCAATACTGAATGCTTATGGCCAAAGAGCATACTACAAAACAGGCAACGAATGAATTGCGTGTTGGAGAAAGTGAGCGAGGGATGGGAGACGCTGGCGTCATCTTCGATTTGGACGGGGTTCTGATTGACTCTGAGGGGCTGTACTACCGCGCGTATAGTGAAGTGCTCAAGCCGTATGGCGTCAGCGTGACCCAACGCGAATATGAAGAGTACTGGATCGCCCGGGGAATCGGACCCGAATACATTGTAGAAAAGCACAAATTGCCAGTCGCGCCGGCCACCTTGCGCCAGCTTCGCTCGCCCATTTTTCTTCAGTTGTTGAAAACGGAAGTCTCGCTGATGCCCTATGTGGAGGAGACCCTCACCCAGTTGTCTCAGCACTTTGGACTGACTGTTGCAACCAATAGCCAGCGCGAACATTTAGACTTCGTCCTGAGGAAATTTGACCTCGATCGGTTTTTCGATCACACGGTCGCGCGCCAGGATTATGAACGGGCGAAACCCGAGCCGGATGCCTTCTTAGCTGCGACAAAAAAGCTCGGCTTGGCCCGAGAGCGGTGCGTGGTCGTGGAAGACACGTATCGTGGCGTCACAGCGGCTGCCAGAGCCGGCATTGCCTGCATCGCCGTGCCGAACGCATACACCCAAAACAACGACTTTAGTCAGGCGGCCCTCGTCTTGTCCGACCTCGGAGAAGTCACGCCCGAGGTGGTGCGGTCACTGCTCTAATACCTTTCCCGGCCGCAGCTTTTCCTTTATTGTAGCCCCTCAACAGTGCAGGGGAAGCGCACCAAAGGAGGACGATGCATGACGGCCCAGGAATCAAACTCGGACGCGAAACAATTCACGGATCAATACGTTCAGGCGAACGGACTGCGGTTTCACTACCTCGACTGGGGTAGCCCGGAAAAGCCACCATTAGTCCTGCTGCATGGGGTAGGGCAGACCTGTCATACCTGGGATCTGTTTGCCGCGGCCATGTCTGACCATTTTCACGTCATGGCTTTCGATCAGCGTGGCCATGGGGATACGGACTGGGCTGCCGATAAGGACTATTCACGCGCCTCCATGGTCGAGGATGCCGATGCCTTCACCGATGCGCTCGGTCTGGAGCGTTTCTTTCTGACTGGCATGTCGATGGGGGGGGCAAACTCGCTCGCCTTCACGGCAAAATGTCCCGACAAAGTCGAAGCCCTGGTCGTCGTGGATGTTGGCCCGCGAGTAGAGCCCAAAGGCATCAAGCATATTCGTGATTTTATGAAAAACTACCGTGAGTTCGACTCCCTGGATCAGGCGGCAGAGGTGATTCATCGGTTTAATCCACGGCGTCCGCTCGAAGTCATACGCAAATATACGGTGGTGTATAATCTCAAAGAGACTCCAGGGGGCAAGTGGACCTGGAAATACGATACGTATTTCAGCGACGGTCACCGTAAGGTTGATGTCAAGCAGATGCAGGCAGAGCTGTCTGCGGCGGTCAAAAAGATCCAATGTCCGACCTTGGTGGTCAAGGGCGGCGAGAGCGATGTCTTTTCGTTGGATGGCGCACGGGACCTACAAGAACTGATTCCTGGTTCGGAGTTTGCCCTCGTACCCAAGGCTGGCCATTCTGTCATGGGAGATAATCCGCAGGGCTTTGAGTCAGCGGTCCGCGGGTTTTATGAGAAAAAGGGGTATCTGTAGGCGACCAAAGAGACGCGACCAGAACGCATGAGGAGAGATATATGGATCTCGGTCTCAAGGATAAAGTTGTCATTGTCGGTGGCGCCAGTAAGGGTATTGGTCAGGCGACCGCATTAGCGTTTGCCAAAGAGGGCGCAAAAGTCGTCATCTGCGCCCGTAACCCGGAGCTCTTGGACAAGGCTGCGCGCGAGATGCAGAGTGAGACAGGAGCCGAGGTATTAGCCGTAGCCGGAGATCTTGCGCAAGCCGAAGCAGCCGAAAGGCTGGTCGATGAGACCGTTGCCAAATTTGGCACCGTTCATGTCCTCGTACCGAATACTGGCGGCCCGCCATTGGGCGGCTTTGGAGACATGGACGACACCGCCTGGGAGCAGGCTTTTGCGCTTAATTTTCTCAGCACCGTCCGGCTGATTCGCAAAGCGTTGCCCTATATGCAAAAGCAGCGCTGGGGCCGTATCGTCAGCGTCATGTCCATGTCGGTCAAAGAACCGCTTGACGGTCTCATCCTGTCGAACGGAGTGCGTCCAGCCGTGGTCGGCATGGCAAAGACGCTGTCGCGCGAGGTTGGCAAGTATAATATCACGGTCAACACGGTCTTACCCGGCCGCATTCTCACCGACCGCCTCACCGGGGCGCTGGCCATCCGGGCCGAAAAGGCCGGTATCTCCCTGGAACAGGCTCTAGAGGAAGGTGGGAAAGACGTGCCGCTCGGCCGGATTGGAGAGCCGCTAGAAATGGCCAACGGCATTGTCTTTCTGGCCTCGGAGGCGGCCAGTTATATTACGGGTACGAGCCTTCAGATTGATGGTGGCGCGGTTCGGGGGCTGCTCTAGCGTGGACCCTGTTCTTCACGCTGCGGTAACCGCCGCGCATGCCGCTGGCGATATTGCCCTGCGCTATTTCAAAACCAATCTGACGGTTGAGCTGAAAGCTGATCGTACCCCCGTCACCAGAGCCGACCGGGAGTGTGAGGCACGCATTATCGACGTGCTGCACACGCACTTCCCGGACCATGGCTTTCTGGGCGAAGAACTCGGCGAGCAGCCGGGCAACACGTCCGCCCGGTGGATTATCGACCCTATTGACGGCACCAAGAATTTTATTCGCGGGATTCCTTTTTTTGCCACGCTCATCGCTCTTGAAGAAGACGGGGAAATCACTGCCGGTGTGATGTACGCACCAGCCCTTGACGACCTGCTGTATGCCCAGAAAGGGCAGGGAACCTTTGCCAATGGCAAACAGGTGTCTGTCTCGGAGGTGGCCCAACTGCACGATGCCATGCTGATTCATGGCGGCCTGAATGACCTGAAAGCCCGGCCGTGCTGGCAACCTTTTTTGCGCTTGGTCGATGCGACCGCTCGACAGCGAGGCTTTGGGGATGCGTTAGGACACAGTCTGGTGGCGAAGGGGCTGGCCGAGGTCGCCCTGGAGCCGGAGATCAAGCCCTGGGACGTGGCGGCAACCAGGATTCTGATCACCGAAGCGGGCGGACGGTTCTCCGACTTTGCCGGAACACCGTCTATTTACACCGGGGATGCGGTGATCTCGAACGGGCAGTTGCACGACGAGATTCTCTGTCTGCTGCAAGGCTGAGGGAGCCAGCATGGAGACAACGTCCCATGCTGGCTCAACGTGTCAGGACTATTAAATACCGTAGAACGTCGCCGCGTTGGTGCCCAGAATCTTATCCACGGACTCCGCCGGTAAGGAGGAGAGGACATCCCGCGCCTTCTGGACCGGATCGACGAATCCTTCGGCGTGCGGATAGTCGGAGCCAATGAAGAAGCGGTCGTCGCCGGCAAACTGAACCATCAGGGGAAACATTTTTTCCTCCGGGTCGCCGTTGACCCAGATATTGCGGGCAAAATACTCGCTCGCCGGACGTTTCATCTGTGAGGTGTGGCCCATGTACTGGTAGCGATAGTCTACCCGCTCCAGCCACTCGCCTATCCAGCCGACCATAGCCTCGATGGTCGCGACCCGCAGCTTGGGAAAGCGTTCAAACACGCCATCATACATCATGGCCGTCACGGCATGACGCGGGTCTTGGATGATACTCATGGTCAGATACATAAAGCCGGGGTCGCGATCCCGGAACCACTCGCTGCCGGTGTAGTTTTTATGACCGACGAGGTGGAGACCGATACTCAGGTCGAGGTCCTGGGCCGCGGCCCAGACCGGATCGTACTCCGGTAAGCCAAAACTTTTGCCGTCAATGGGTGCGGCCGCCACAAAGATCGTCCGGCAGCCAAGCTTGGCGACGCGTTCCATTTCTCGCACGGCCAACTGCGGGTCACGGAGTGAGATATGCGCTGCAGGGTAGAGACGGTCCTTGTGTGAGTGGCACACCTCAAATGTCCAGGTGTTATACGCGCGGCAGTGGGCGTCGGCCAGATAGGGGTCGTCCACCTCGCCCTCCCAGAACAGGCCGAGCGTCGGGTAGATGACCTGGCAGGCCATCTGTTCGTCATTGAGGAATTGCACCCGCTGGCCCATGTCTGACCACTCAGTACTGTAATAATGGTACCGGTCGAAGGTGTTCAGGTCCCGGCCTTGTTCCTTTTGGCCGTAGCCGGCAACCGCGCTCAGAAATTGTTCGACATCGAAGATCTGCATGGGTTTCTCGTTGACCAGAAACTTTTTTTCCCCGCTCACCCGGTCGGTTTCAATCTGCATCGCCTGCTCGCGGTAGGTAGGGTCAATATAGCGCCGAAAAAGATCCAACGGTTCGAGAAAATGGGCATCTCCATCAATGACTCGCATGACTCGTTCTCCTTACTGTGATGCGGTGTCTAGTATTTTTATGGTGGTACTGCTGTTTTGTGGAAAATGCAAGGGATTGGACCGGCCCCTGGTCGGCGTAGCCTGTTTCGGGTAGAACTGGGGCAGTACAACAGGGGGGTAACCGTATGGATACACCAATTGAAATCATCGAATTCTCGGACTATCTGTGACCGTGGTGTTTCCCGGCCGCGGAGCGGCTTCGCAAAATCAAGGAACGCTTTGGTGATCGAGTCAGTGTCAAATGGCATCCTTTTGCCCTTCGTCCGCATTATGAGGCTCGCTCGTTTCAGTTTAAGGACAGCTATGTGGAGCAGGCCTGGCAGCGGGCGTCAGCCCTGGCTGAACCGGATGGCCTGGAATATTCCATGTGGCCGCATGCGGAATTTCCACGCTGGAGCATGCCCGGTCTGGAAGCCGGTACGGCCGCCCAGCGTCAGGGCGAAGACGCCTTCCTCCGCTTTCACTCCGGACTCTTCCGATCCTTTTTTATCGAGAACAAGAGTCTGATTGAAAAGGAGACCTGCGTGGAGATTGCCCGGCAGGTGGGTCTCGATATGAACACCTTCCTGCACGATATTGAGGATACCGCCCTCCAGGACCAGGTGCGTCAGCAGTGCGAAGACGCGATGAATACGTATTTCGTGAGTGCGGTGCCGACCGTCCTGATTGGCGGGAAACGGCGCCAAATCGGCATGGTGCCGGCGGAAGCCTATCTGGAAGACCTGGCGGCGCTGGGCGTCACATAAAGGCGCTGTATGGCAGAAAAAGATGAGCATCGGTTCAATCTGCGCTTCTCTCTGAGTGCGGACATCCCCCCCGAGGCATGGGACGATGACGATTTTGAGGGGGACGAATGGCTGAACGAATGGGAAAGAGAAGTAAAGCCAGGTCTGGTCCGGGAAGTGTTTACGTACTTACGCCAGTTTGCCGGCTGGAACTGTCATATTCGCAATCGAGGGGTTTCTCCGCTTGATGAAATCGAAATCGTGATGCGCAAAGAGGGCGGGTAGGGCGGTTGCTCAGGGGACAGTGAGACCTATATGGACCAAGAAAAAAGGGCAGGCATTATGCCTGCCCTTTTTTGGATTGGCGATTCTTTCCTTAGACCTGAGTTGAGCCTAACAAGTTCCCGCCGAGCGATGGGTGCCCGACGCTCTTATCGCCGAACACGTTAATCAGCGAGGTCTTACCGGAGGAGAGGGCGCGCTCCAGAGCCGGAATAATCTCGTCCGGCTGCTCCACATGCTCGGTGTAGACACCCATAGGTTCAAACACCTTGTCATAGCGAATGTCCTTAATCATATCGAACGGGTCCGTACGGCCTTTGAGCAGGGGCATGGACTCAAACGTCGGCCCCCACGAGCTATTGTTCCACAGCAGGGTAATAATCGGGATGTTGTATTTGGCTGCGGTCTCCATATCCATGCCGCCGATGCCCAGACCTCCGTCACCGCTGACCACGATGACTTGTTTGCCCGGACGCCCGAGCTGCACCCCAATACCCATCCCCACGCCGTGTCCGACTGGGGCCAGTGGCCCGGCGTCGACAATCTGACCCGGCTCATGGGCGGTAAACCACTGGCTCGTGTAGCCACTCAGCGTGAAGCTGTCGACGATGAGGGTTGCATCCTTATCGATAACAGAGGTGAGGTCCTTGGCCAGACGGTCGGGGTGGATAGGGGTGGCACCGTGATGCTGCTGCTCACGGTCGCTGATGAGCTTATTATAGTTCTCGCGCACCTCAACCATGTTCTGGAGCCAGGGACTCTCCCGCTTGGCGCTAAAGTCAAGCTGCATCGCCTTGGCCGTGTCGATCATCTGACGCAGCACCAGCTTGGGGTCGCCGACAATGCCGACTTCGGCTGGGACGTGCCAGCCAACCCGCTGGGCGGTGGCATCGACCTGGATATAGGTGGCTTTATCGCTCCAGGTTGGGGGTTGCCCGAATTTTTCTCCACTCCAGAATTTGAAGCCAATGGCCAGCACCACATCGGCTTCGCCCGTAAACGGCTTTTTCCACGCGCCACGAATGGCGAGTTGGTGGTCTTCGTCAACCGCACCCTGGCCGGCGCGACGGCAGTACACCGGGGTACTGGTGAGTTCGGCCAATTCTTTCAGTTCGGCCTCGGCCCCGGACCAGAAAATTCCATCTCCACCGGCAATGAGCGGTTTTTTCGCCTGAAAGATGAGTTCAACCGCGCGTTCAATCTGGCGCGGGTCACCCTGGAAGCGGAGTTCATCCGGACCATAGACTTTTGCGCCTTTGCGCTGTTTGGACTCGTCCTCCTGGTGGTAGAGAATATTGGTTGGAATTTCGAGCAGGGAGACGCCCTGGGGGGCTGAGGTGGCTTCCCGAAATGCCTGCCGCAGGTCGATTTCAATGGTTGACCAGTCGAGTACGCGCTTGGCAAATTTCGAGAACGAACTCACCACATCCGAACCGTAGGCTTCCTGGAAGGAGCCGATAAAGTCCTCGGTAGTGGGGTGCTGACCCGCGAGACAGACGACCGCACTATTGGTCAGACCGGCGCCACACAGGCCGGTCACCGCATTGGTCAGGCCACAACCGGCCGTGACACAGCAGATGCCGGGTTTGCCGGTCACACGGGCGTAGCCATCCGCGGCATAGGCGGTGGCTTGCTCGTGGCGCATGTGGATGAGTTTGATGCCATTATCTCTGAGGGTGGCCAGAATGGGGAAGGTGTGTCCGCCATTCACGGCAAACATATACTTCACGTCCTGTTCCTGTAATATCCGTCCAATCAGCGTCCCGCCGTCAACTGTCGCCATATTGATACTCCTCCTTCAATTTGTTCTGACCCTACGCAAGCAGGCGGCATCTTCCCATATTTCACCCAAAGAAAAAAGGGAGGTCCATTATGCGACCCCCCTTTTTTCTTGCTCGATACGATTGTCGAAGCTACAGCAGAATGGCTACAGGTTGAACTGTTTGAGCACGGCGGCAACGTTCTCATCGCGTTGGGCCCAGGCGTGTAAGGCAGCGCGGATGTCTGCCAATTCACTCCGCTCCGTCCTTGCCCCTTTCCGTTCCCGTCCGGTAAACCCGATGATGCTGGCCAGGATAACCCCGATGATGCTGATCACGCCGGTAAAGAGCAGCATAAAATTGCCCAGTCGGTCATGGAGTTGTTCATTCTGTTTGTTCATGTCGGCCCGGAGTTGCTGCATGTCCTCACGGAGTTGCCGGTTTTGGAGACTGAGGTCCTCACGGAGTTGCGTGATGCTGCCTTCCAGTCTTTTCAGTCCTTCATCCAGGCGAGTTTCCACCCGTGTCAGCCGCTCGATAGTCTCATGGCCGGCTGCGTCCGTGGCGTTATCTTGCGCCCAGCCGGAAGCGGGCAGGGCGACCAGCGCCCCGGTCCAGAGTAAACAGGTGAGCAGAAGACCCCTCATGTGTCTATACAATGCTGCCCACGTCAATGCTTCCTGGTTTCAGGAAGGAACGTCTCACCACCTCGCGCAAATCGCGATTCTGTGTAGCCGTCCGTCATTCCTGTGCAAACAGGAATCCATCCCCACCCCCCGGTCTCTGGATGCCGGATCATTCCGGCATGACGAAGACGAAATAATAGGGCTACCACTTATCGTGAAATGCGCTAACTGAGGTGAGGCGAGGGAGGGAAAGAAAAAGGGCGGGCATAATACCCGCCCCGGTTAGTGGTTACTGGTGAGTCTACAGCAGGTAGTACTGGAGACGAATCCAGAACAGGTCGCGCTCCGCCCACAGGTGCAGCCCCGTGGCATCGACCTGGTTGGTGCTGCCCATATACATGACCGTGCCGGCAAAGAGGTCGAGGTTGCGGAAGTACAAGCCGTGCCAGTAGGTCTGGGCCAGAAGCAACGGCTGCTTGGCGTTGACCGAGTAGGCGAACGCAAACAGCGGCTCCAGTTTGCCCCGGAAGTAAAAGCCCGACATGCCAAAGGTGTACAACTGATTAAACCGACTGTGCCGGTCACGCGGGGCATTGGTGAAGGCGTTCAGGCCTGTTGCGCGGTTATCGTTCTGATAGGTGGTCAGCGCCTGGAAGGTGTAGAAGGTGGTCTGGTCACCAATACCGCCCGGCAGGCCGCGTGCCCAGCCCATGCCCGGAAAGGACTGAATGGACTGAATCAGGTCAAAGCCGATCATGCTCCGCCACACGAGACGTGCCGGTCTTAATGCGCGCAACGCGCTGGCGTGGGCTGGGACAGAAGCTGCCGTGTCCCTCGGCGCAGGGGTTGCCGTCGCCGTCCGTAAAGGGATGGGTCGGAATCTGCGAGCCCGTCCTGCCCTCTGCTATGGCCCTGGCTTGCGCCGCGGCTACGCGCGCCTCGTAGTGCGCCTGAGACCTGCCGCCGTTCGCGACCGGTGCTATGTTGCGCGCCTCATTGGTGGACCAACTCTGCTCCAGGCGGAACACCGCACCGGTGTAGTCGAAGTCGTTATACGTGACCGTGAACCCAAACACGTTTGTCCACGGCATCCAGTGAGACACGTCGAAACACGCGGTTCCAATCGGTCGTTGTTCGGGTTGCTATCCTGGCTGTAGCCGTACATGTCAACCCCGACGAAGTTGGTCGCAATGTTATCTTCGAAACACCGGTCCAGGGCGCGGCGGAAGTTGAGCATATTGTCGGGTCAGTCGGGTCATGAACAAACGTCCCAGGGGCGACAGCTCTACCCGCAAATCTCCCCTCCGTTGGGACACCTCCTGCGTATCCGGCCGATTGCGGGCGGCCGTCCAAGCCCACCGTCCGTTTGCCATCCGCATCGAGCGGTGAGTCGGCAAAGAAGGTGTCGAAATGGAACACGCCGCCCGGATCGACGCGCTTGTACATATAGTTCAGAGTAAAGTCAAAATTATCGAAAATCTTCCCCATCAACCGCACGCCGACCATGCTGTTGTCCCACTTCGTGCCCCGAATATGGTGGGTTTTCGAACCGCCGCCAATCCGGTACAGGAAGTTTGCATTCCGGCCGGCGGTATCGTCCGTACACGGTCCTGAACCACTACACCCGGAATCACCTGCCATCCTCGCCTGGTTGCGCCCGACCCGGAACAACGACCAGGGATGGCGAATCCGGGAGTAGTCATGGTATGGCCCCCAAGGGACGCCCTTGGTGGTCAAGATGCCTGGTGAGGTCGGCGAATCAAAGTAATCAGTCGGATCGCCAATGAAGCTCGGGTCGTCGTAACGCAGGCCGCCCCAGCCACCTTCCAACACCAGGTGCTGAGTGATGGGTCGCCAGCGGGGCGTGTAGAATAACTCCAGACCGACGTTGGACATAAACGTCCCGACGTTCCCGATGTCGTACAGGAACTTGATCGCCCAGATAGGGGTCCGAAAGTCCTCAAAGGATTCGCCCACCGCCTGGTTCTGGTCCAGCCGTAGCGGGTTGGCAATGTCAATGGAACGGAACAGATCGGATTCGCCCCACACGATCTGCTGCTTGCCCAGCTTCATCGACAGCCCATGGCCCATCACATTCCCGAAGTCCACGTCCAGGTTCATCTCCCGGAACCCGTTCTCGGGAAAAGTAAAGGACTTGAACTGCTTGATACGGTGGGGATACATGTCGTCATACTTGTCGCGGACTTCATAGACCGGGTCAAAGCGACCGCGATACATAAAGGAGAAGTCGGCGCGCCGCACCCCCGGGATCTTGATGTTCTTGTCGAACAACCCGCCCTCGGGCGTCACAAGATCACCATACTCGTACTCCACGCGCATCTCGTTGCGCCACTGCACCCACTCGAAGTTATCCCCTGGGCTGCCGTCATATTGAAATGCGTGCTGCATCTCGTACACGACTTGAATCTCCGAATTCCCCACTCGGATCGTCGCTTGTGCGGGGCTCGTCAACCATACAAGTCCCGCTGCGATGGCTAGCCCGGCCACGAATCCCCTCAGGCCTGCCCTTCGCCTTCGCCCCCTAGTGCGTTCGACCATAGCCTTCCCTCCTTTGAAAAGATTGGTCCCCCATGGATAATACTTTAATGGCCTGAATGTCAAGCGAAAATGTTAAGCGAATATGACAACGATGCGTCATGTACCCGAACGGAAAAACGGGAGATCGCTGGATGCCGGGTCAGGTCCGGCATGACGAGAGCGGGGCAGTATGGCGACAGCTTGACGTGAAACGCGCTACAGCAGATTCAGGCGTTTGAGAATGGCGGCGACTCGCTCGTCGCGCTGTCCCAGGGACCGAAGTGCATCAAGAATGACACCTAACCGACGGCCTTTTGTTGAGAGGTCGTCTTCCAGATTTTTCACCTTGTCGGCAAATGGCCTGACCATGGTACGACGGTCCCAAATGGCGAAGCCGAGGATGCTGATGAACATGAAAGTAAAGGCCGCCAGGACGCCGAGGATGAGCTGAAAGTGCCGGTCCAATTGATGATTCAGGTCTTCGCGGAGTTGCTGCATATCCTCGCGCAGTTGCTGGTTCTGAAGCTGCATGTCCTCGCGCAGTTGCTGGTTCTGAAGCTGCATGTCCTCGCGCAGTTGCTGCATATCCGTGCGGAGTTGTTGGTTCTGGGTGTTCATGTCCTCCCGCAGTTGTCTGATGCTATCTTCTAATCCGTCCAGCCGAGTTTCGACCCGTGTCAGTCGCTCAATAATTTCCCGGCTGGCTGCATCCGACGAGCGGTCTTGAGCCCAGCCGGGAACAGGCGGGACAACTAGCGCCCCGGCCCAAAGTAAGCAGGTGAGCAGAAGACCCTTCATACACCTATCCAATGCCGTCCACATGGAAAAGTCAAGAAACGTAAGTGGAGGTGTTACGGGTGAGGTGGGAAAAAAAGGGGCGGGTATCATACCCGCCCCGGTTAGTGGTTATCGATGTGACTACAGCAGGTAGTACTGGAGGCGAATCCAGAACAGATCGCGGTCGGCCCACAGGTGCAGCCCCGTACCATCGGTGTCGTTGCGGCCGCCCATATACATGACCGTGCCGGCAAAGATGTCGAGGTTGCGGAAGAGGAAGCCGTGCCAGTAGCTCTGGGCCAGAATCAGCGGATGCTTGGAGTTCACCGAGTAGGCGACCGCAAACAGCGGTTCCAGTTTGCCTCGGAAGTAGAAGCCCGACAGGCCAAAGGTGTACAACTGATTAAACCGATGGTGCCGGTCTCGCGGCGCATTGGTGAAGGCGTTGACGCCCGAGGGCCGGTTATCGTTCTGATAGGTGGTCAGGGCCTGGAAGGTGTAGAAGGTGGCCTGGTCACCAATACCGCCCGGCAGGCCGCGTGTCCAGCCCATGCCCGGAAAGGACTGAATGGACTGAATCAGGTCAAACCCGATCATGCTCCGCCACACAGACGATCCCTGTTTGATCCGCGCGCCGTTGATCTTCTTGCCCGGACACACGTTCACACCCGGTACGCAGGGATTGCCTTCTCCATCGCTGTGCGGTCCGGTGATGAGCGGGTCAACGTCCGGTGCGCCGAATACCGCGCCACGACGGTCAACCCCGTTGTCGGCCGCATATTGATCGACCGCTGCGGCGTACTCCGGGTTGTCATCCAGTCTGTCCAGATAGACCTCCCGAGCGTGCTGCAACTTCGCATCAAAGTGCGCCTGAGACTGCCCACCATAGTTCGAGCCGCCCCAGTTGCGCCCTTCGTTGGTCGACCAACTCTGCTCCAGGCGGAACACCGCACCGGTGTAATCAAAGTCATTATAGGTAACCGTGAAGCCAAACACGTTCGTCCACGGATACGAGTGGGCAACCTCGAAGCAGGCGGTCGCAAGTCGGTCGTTGTTCGGGTTGCCGTCCTGGCTGTAACCTAACATGTCGACCCCGCTGAAAAACGAGGCTCGATTCTCCTCGAAACACCGGTCCAGGGCGCGACGGAAGTTGAGCATATTGTTCGGGTTGGTCGGGTCATGCGCAAAGAACCCGCCGGGTGAACCCAGCAGAGTGTTGCTGAAGGAGCCGAGTCGCCGACCGTACTGGTCCACCCTGCCGAGACCGTCGTCGTGGTCTGTGCCGAAGAAGGACGGCAGGTCAAACACGGCATACGGATCGACGCGCTTGTACATATAGTTCAGGGTGAAGTCGAAGTTGTCAAAAATCTTCCCCATCATCCGTGCGCCGACCATGCTGTTTTTCCACTTTGTACCGCGGATGTGGTGGGTATGGCGACCGCCGCCAATCCGGTACAGGAAGTTGGTGCCGCGGCCGGCGGCGTCGTCCGTACATGGGACATCGGCATTACACCCGCTGTCCGGGGCCATATTCGCCAGGTTGCGCCCGACCCGGAACACGGACCAGGGGTGACGACTCCGGGCGTAGTCATGGTATGGCCCCCAAGGCACGCCCTTGGTGGTTAAGGTGCCAGGAGAGGTTGGCGAATCAAAGTAATCTTCCACGTCGCCAATATAGTTCGGGTCGTCATAGCGCAGGCCGCCCCAGCCGCCTTCCAGGACCAGGTGCTGCACGAGTGACCGCCAGCGCGGGGTGTAGAACAACTCCAGACCGACGTTGGACAGAACGATCCGACGTTCCCGATGTCGTACAGAAACTTGATGGCCCAGATCGGACTCCGGAAGTCCTCAAAGGCTTCTCCCACCGCCTGGTTCTGGTCCAGCCGTAGCGGGTTGGCAATGTCAATGGAGCGGAACAGATCGGATTCCCCCCACACGATCTGCTGCTTGCCCAGCTTCATCGACAGCCGGTGGCCCATCACATCCCCAAAGTCCACGTCCAGATTCATTTCCCGAAAGCCGTTCTCGGGAAAGGTAAAGGACTTGAACTGCTTGATGCGGTGGGAGTACATATCGTCATACTTGTCGCGGACTTCATAGACCGGGTCAAAGCGGCCCCGATACATGAAGGAGAAGTCAGCGCGCCGCACCCCTGGGATCTTGATGTTCTTACCGAACAACCCGCCCTCGGTTGACACGAGATCCTGATACTCGTACTCCACGCGCAACTCGTTACGCCACTGCACCCACTCGAAATTATCTCCAGGGCTGCCGTCAAATTGAAATGCGTGCTGCATCTCGTACACGACTTGAATCTCTGAGTCGCCCACCCGGACCACCGCTTGCGCGGGGCTTGTGAGCCAAACGAGCCCGGCTGCGATGGCTAGCCCGGCCACCAGTCCTCTCAGGCCCGAATGCTTTTTCCCGTTGTGTTTGATCATAAACTTTCCCTCCTGTAACAAAGAATTATCCTCCCTACCTTGACTCACTTGCTGTTTCCCTGGTTGCAGCAGGTCACCCCCTTTCCCCATAGATCCTTAGTGCAATGCATTATGCAAAAGATGATTTGGTATTCCAGGCTGCTTCTAGCGCTATTCTTCATATTTTGCAACTGCCCAGACGGCATTTCCTTCCTGTGTTTCTGCTCTTGACAAATGCGTCGGCTTTCTTTAATAGACCGCTCCATGCAGGATATTTTTTCTCATTGCGGCAAATGGCTGCGGAACGGGCTCATTGCATGTGGAATTGGATCGATTGTCGTGCTGGGCGGGTGTGAACTTGGCGCCCCCCCCATCGAAGAGGTCAAGGATGCTGAGCCCAAACCGTCTTTGGTCGACCAGTATAAGCAAGCCAATAAGGATAGCCGAGAGCCCGGATTGGCTGCGAACCCGAAAGCCCTGGGTGAGTCCTTGCTGACAAACCCTGAAGGGGCGATGCAAAAGGGCGGGGAAGATCTGGAAAATCAGGAATAAAGCTCTCCGCTTTGTTTTCCAGATTGCCTTTTCGCATTATTAGTAACAACTCGCGCGTGGCTATTGTGACCGCGCGCCTGTCCCCCCCGGTCCATTCTCACATATAGACGACCTGCTTTGAGTGGCTCCTACGATAAGTAGGGGGGGTACTCCAGTGGAGCGTCGCTTGAGTCTTTCGACGTTATCTCAGCCCCGCTCTTCCAATATCTTTTTCAAGGCGTCCGGGTGCGCGTTCAGTTCCGCCACTGTGCCAGTCTTTGGACAAAAAAAGAGGCAGCCTCATGAGGCTGCCTCTTTTGCCTTCAGTCAAGAAGGGATAGCGGTTTTAGGCAATAATACCTTCCCTGGCCGCCCGAACAAAGAACTTCGGATGCCAGAGCACCAATGCCGACGGGACAAAGGTACAGGCGCCGAGGAAGCTGATACCCATCCACAACGCCAGCAGCAGGCCCATTTCCGAACAGAAGCGAATGTTCGAGAATGCCCACAGGACCGTCGCGGTGATCAGGGTTGCCGCAGTAAAGGCCACGGCTTTCCCCGCTGTCGCAAGTCCCAGGCGGACGGCGTCGTTGATATCGCCGTCATACTCTTCCACCGCTCGACTGACGATATATAAGGCGTAGTCAATGCCGAATCCCACCCCGACGGTCACCACCGGCAGCGACTGCAAGTTGATGCCGATATTACGGAAACCCATATACGCATTCACCACACCGTCGGCCAGAAACAGGCCGATCATCATCACAACTGCGGCGACCGGGGAACGGTAGGTAAACATCACGATCAGGAAGATCGTCCCAAAACCCAGGCCGTGCATATACAGGTTGTTTTTGAGGATCTCTTCATTCGCCGCGGCCGTCACCCCGATCAAACCACCGGCCAGACGCCAGTCTGCATTGGGCAGGGGATTGTCGGCAACGAATTTCCGCGCTTCCTGGATAATCCGGGCGATATTATCTCCCTGGTGATTGGCGCAGTAGAACGTCACCCGTGAAACCGTATAGCTCGGGTCGAGAAATTTCGATGACTCGCCGGGTGGTGTTCCGGCAAAATAGTAGAAGAAGAGCGAACTCACCCGCCGGGAACTGGCCGGGATGGAGCCCCAGCGTGGCTGCATATCATAGAAAGTCATATTAATGGCCTGAATGATGTCAGCCAGCGAGAAGCTGTAGCCAATGTCCCTGTCGCGTTCCATGTGACGCTGGAATTTTTCAAGTTGCCGCAATAAATCGGGGTTCTTGAGCACTTCTTTGTCTCGTCCCTCAACCACAATTATGAGGGGCTCAATTCCACCGAAATACTTCTGAATCTCGATATGAGCCTGATTATACGGCGACTCCAGATGCAACAGCGGCGTGGCCGCGGTCGGGTCGCCGATGGTAAGGTGCCGAATCTGGGTCAGGGCAATGAGAAAGGAAACAACCCAGAAGATAACAATCATCCTGGCGTTTTTGGGCGTCGTGATCCAGGCTGCGCATACGTCGGCAAAACGCTGGAACCAGCCGTTCTCGCGTTTCAGGACCTTTTCCGGGTCAGGCGCGTTGAGGTAGTAGTACACCACCGGGTTCATGAGCAGTTCGCTGATCGCCACCGAGGCGACCCAGATCGAGGCCGAGATGGCGATCTTCTGCAGGATGACCACCGGCACAACCACGATGACGAGCATGCCCAACGAGTCGGTAATAATACCGCTCAGGGTTGGCACGAATAATTCGGCAAACGCGGCGACAATCGCCTTTTCCTTATTCCACTGCCACTTGTGGTATTCCTCATAATAGCGTTCGTGCATCTGCACCGAATGGCTTATGGCCCGGGCCGTGACAAAGAATGGAATCACCAAAGCCAGCGGGTCCATGGAGAAGCCCATCATGGCCTGGATACCCAGACCCCAAAAGGCCGATACAACGCCGGTGATGGTCGGGCGCAATGCCCCCCGCCAATCGTGGAAGTACAGGTAGAGCAAAATCCAGCACACTGCCGCCGCGGCGAGGAAGATGTAGAACACCTCGTTCGCGTAGTAGTAGATCCAGCCGTAGAGCTGGGGCTCGCCGGCCACCCAGATCGTCTCCTCGGCAGTCTCAAACGGTTCTTTGACGGTCCGGCGAATCTCTTCAAAGACGGTCCTGTAGTCAAGTCTACCCTCAATGAAGTTGGCTTTCAGCAGGAGGGCCTGACCGTTCAGGGAGACCAACTGGCCGTAAATGGTTTCGGTGTTGTAGCAAATCTCCTGGATTTCGGCGACTTCCCGGTCCGTCTTGGGTGGACGCCGCATGACCGGGGGAGTGGCGATCGTTCCTCCTGACACGGTGAGATAACGCGTCGTGCGGTGGCCGATCGACTCGATCTGGTCGTGGTTCACCCCGGTGACGCGGTCCATGGCCTGCGTCATATCGTAGACTTTTCTGAGCAGACCGACTGTGAAGACGTCACCCTTATCCACTTTCAGCATCACGTTCACATTGTTCGCCCCGCCGAATTGATCGGCAAAGCGGAAATGCACGCGGACAAACGGATGGCGGTAGGGCAGCAGATCGTTAAAGCTGGTCGACATTTGGATCGATAACGCCTGCCAGGCCATAAAGCCGGTGATAAGCAACACCCCGATCGTGATCAGAAAGCGGTTGCGGATCAGGCCCTCTCCCAAACGATAGAGGGCGGCACGATCCCTGGAATGCGCTTCGAGCTCTTCAATAGTCGGTATCTTTCTCTCAGCCACGGTTTTCTCCTTTTTGCTAATCTTTCACTCTGCGTGATGCTGCTGTGCGCCGACGTTCAGCCGCCGAACTAATGCGCGGCGGCCTCCTCTTCTTCCACTTCCTGCTCAACCACCTCCCAACTCTTGCCCCCATCGCTGGTGATCATGATGGTGCCTTTCCCGCCGACCAGAACGCCCTTGCCATTTTCCCCAAACGCAACAGCATTGATCCAGGTGTAGACCCCATCCGGCGTCTGGGTCGGACCCCAGTTGGCCCCGCTGTCGGTGGTATCAAGCACGACCGCATTCATGCCAGCGAGGACAAGGCGACCGTTTCCACCCGGCGTATCAACATCGTAGAGATGCAGTGCCGGGACATCTGCATTGCTGCCCTCACGCGCGATCCAGGTCCAGTTCTGACCGCCGTCAGTGGTTTTCGCAATCGCCCCACCGGCGCCGACCATCACTCCATTATCGGGGTCACTAAAGTGTACCTTGAAAAACGCACCCATCACCATGACGTCCCGCACGCCCCCTGCTCAACGAGTTCATCGAGCAGAGTGTCGTGCTGTGCCCCCCAGGTTTTGCCGCCATCCGTGGTATAGCGGACATTGCCGTATTCACCGACTATCCAGCCGGTGTTTTTGTCCAGAAACTGCACGCTGTAATAGATGATGTCAGGCACGGCCAGACTGGTGAACTCGGACAGGCCGATCTGGGACACGTCCATACGCTCGACGTTCCAGGTTTCTCCACCGTTGTCGGTCCACATCCAGGTTGATTCATCGCCACACGCCCAGCCGTGCAGTTGGTCAACAAAGGAGACCGCCATCAGGGTCTTGTCCGTGTCCGCGGTTTGTGGAGCCCACGTTTTCCCGCCGTCCCGAGAGTGAATGACGGCCCCATTATGGCCGACTGCCCAGCCATGCTCACCGGAGAAGCTGACGTTGTTGAGCGACCAGATCACACCGCTATCAACGTCTGCCCAGGTGTTTCCCGCATCTTCAGTCCGCAGGATGCGTCCGGCGTAGCCCACAACGACAAAGGTGTCGTCCGTGACGTGGGCTGCACCAAAAAATTTGTCGGTCCGCGCAAGCAATGATGTGCTCCATTCGGTTGGCTGTCCTCCGTGACAGCCCGCCAGGCCAAGTAGGGTCGCAAGAGTAAACAGCAAGGCGAAAAGGCTGGTGCATCTCCGGGCCAAGCAGGCCCTATTGGTATTCATAATGTGGTGACCTCCCTTTTGGTGTGGACGACTTGCACGAGGACTCCCCAACAAGATTTCGTGCCTTCCGTCCTTTGCATTTTTTTACGACAAAAGTCAAGGGACGATGGAGTATGGTTGCCTCGACCTTGTCGCCACTTTCCTCCTCAAAACGAAGAACCCTCTTATCAAAATAAAAATCCCCCGTACAGGGTTGTACGGGGGATTTTTTCATCACAACAGGGCAGGGGGCTGTGACGTTTAGCGAGCGCTCTGGATCAGGAAATTCACGGTGAACGCCTCAGGCGTGTTCCACTCCTTGGCGGTATTGAAGTACCAGTCATACTTCGGCACGTAGTATTCGTCATAGCCCGGAGGGCAGTCCCACTTGGAGCTATGGGTAATCTGCATATCGATCACCTGACCGTTGTGGGTAAAGACCTGCTCCTCGTCGTAGTCTGCCGCAATATACTTGTCTGAGGGCTTCGTCGAAATATTCATGAGCTGAGTCCAGGTTTTCCAGATCTCACCACCCTGATCATACGTCTCTGACCATGAGGTGTTGAAATACTCCTTGTCGAGGTAGATAACCCGCTTGGAGTAGGCATACTGGTTATACCCGGTCGGGATGCCTTCGACGACCCATACCGGCCGACGTTCCCACTGCACTTGGTCTGACCACAGGAAGGCAGTCGCCCCGCTCCGGCCGTCCGGTGCAGCGGCCCATACGGCTCGACTCTGATAATGGCCTGAATGGGCCGACATAAGAGTCTCTTTCTCGGCTAAGACGCGCCACGTCCAGTAGCCGGGCTTGGCGTTGAAGCCCCAAATCGAGTCGATATCGATGTCCGTGCCCCAGAAGGCGTCTGAGCGGTTCGCCACACTGATACGACGTACACGGCGCAGTTCGGGCAGATACATATACGAGTCATCCGGATTTTCGAGCGGGGTATACCGGAAGTTCAGCACGCCGGCGCCCTTCAGATCGTTGGGGGCGTACAGCGGTCCCCATTGCTCGGTATAGGTGATCTGTGGGTTAAACGGCGCGATCGGCTTCGGGTCCATGACCAGCCGACCTTCCCACTTCATACGCCGCCAGAAGTGCGAGGCGTAGAAGCGCTCCATCTCGCCCTTGTAGTTCACAAGCTCGAGAATCCAGGGGCAGCCCACGTTGTCCGTGAAATCGGGAAAGTACTCGTGGTTCCACATCGCCTTGGCGCCAGCGAGGGGATCGTTGACGTCAATGTTAGGAAACGGGCACCCAGCGACGTAGTTGGTCAACGTCCGACCATCTTCTGACAAATTCACTTGACCGGCAAATTTTTCTGTAGCCTCTGAGTACAACCTGGGCCATTCGTATTTGCGGTACTCGATGACCTTCATCTTCATGCCCTGGTTGATCATCCAGTTTGCCGTTGGATTGAGGACATCAGCCGCCTCGGCCATATTGCTCTGATCGACAACATCCCCCGGTTGGGGGAAGTTCGCGGCGGCTGGGACGACCCAGCTTACCGCTGCCGCGCATACGACCGCGGCGAAAAAATTTGCTCTCAGCTTCATAATATAAGCCTCCTTTCGAAAACCTCTGCCCTGAGTGGGATTTCTTCCCCACTGTAATATGGAGTGTGGGGATAAGGATCAATAGCTCAGCGGCAGGTTTTTTTCTACTACTGCGGAAGGGGAGGAAATCCAGGGTCTTTTGCCAGGCTTTGATGGGACTGTGTTTTTGCCGTCCTGAAATAGGTATTTTCAGGAAGAGGGGTCAATGCTGAATCCCTCACGCGGGGGGGCGAGCGGCCGTCCGGTCGGCGTGTCCGGGGCCAGGCCCGCTTCACGCAGCAGCCGCGCAAGAGCGGCAAGAACATCCGAAACCGAGCGCTGCGCCTCCAGCAGCTCATCGTTCGCCCGTGAGAGCTGAATGTAATCCTGTCGCTCAACCGCATCAACGACCGACACCAGGGCGAACTCATGGGCGCGCCAGGATTCGATATAGCCCTGATGTATCTGCATCAGGGCCGGGGACTGTGGTTCATAGCGCTCTAACTCGACAACATACTCCCGGGCGACCCCAATTGCCGGGCGCATAGTTTCCAGTACAAAGTCGTCATGAACGAACTGGTCTTCTCGGGCGCTGGCGATCGCGTTGTTAATTTTTGCCTCGGTCGCCGCCCAGAGGCGAGCCTGGTCCATATACGTCGTCAGGTCGTCCTGGATACTTATTTCTTCAAACTGGCAGCCGGGCAGCACAGCGAGCCAGATAAACAAAAGCGATAATGTAAGCAGCCTTGAACAAGACCGCCGAGAGTGCTTGTTCATCTGACTCTTCTTGCTCGGGCGGCGGCTTAAGACTGGTCGCCGATTAGGAACTCTCTTCCGTATCACGCCGTGTCGCCTGAAAGATAAGGTCTTCGTAATATTTCACATTATAGCCCAATAGGAGCACTTCGGGAGAGCCGTCTTTACGGGCATAGACGGCCGTTTTTGTCGGATTATAGCCGCCAATGAAAACGGTTTCTTTGCCTTGCTCTCCATCGCCTTCAACGATGACGGTTGAAGCAGGGGGGGCCAGACCGTACGATGTCAAATCCTCCGGGGCCTCATGGACGATGGGTACCTTTCTATCCGGGGTGAGGTTTTCAATAAAACTGATCACAAGCGCAGAGGTGACCGGTGCACCTGACGGCTCAAGGGTCCGCCACTCCGCCTGAGTCTCACCCGGCTGAGCCTCGCTGCGCTGCGAGACAAAGGTGTGCTTCTGGCGATGGATGGAGAGCCTATGAATCGTGCCGCGTTTGAGGGTGAGAAAAGTCCCCTCCCGGACTGGACGCGGTTCAAAGATAGGCGCCTCCGGGCCGCCCGGACGCCATTCAAAGAGGAGATAATATCCACCGAGTACAACGGCAAGAATGTAGTATAGCCCAACCCGCTGCCACGTCATCCGTGATACCTCCGCCACGTAAAGACACCCACCCCGATTAACAAGAAAGAGCCTGGCACGATGACGGTGCTTGTGACAAGAACGGTCTGAATTTGATCCGAGGAGAGAAAGAGTTGATTGACGCCCGACTGTTGTGTCTCCGGCCTGGCCGCCATCTGAGTTTGGTCATCGGCGAGCCAATTGATGGCATTGATGAAGAGGTCTTTATTGCCGCCCTGTTCGACTAAATTATTATTGACAAAATCCGCATCGCCAAACACCACAATACGTCCGAGCGCATCCTCAGTCCGAATAGCCATCTCACCGGCAATAGGAATTGGGCCACGAAAGTCCCGCCCCTCCTCAAATTTTGTAATCCCGGTGCGTGGGATGTTTTCCTGGGCACTGGCCCAGCCCTGGGGCGAGGTAGCCAGAATAGCTGTGGCCATCAGGCCCTTTTCCTCATCTGGCTCCATGTACACCACGCGGGCGAGTGAAAAAATAGGCGGCGCATTAACCGAGCGGATCATCGGGTGCGGCTTCTTGGTGGCGGAAGCCCGGAAGGTCAACATCTCGCCGGCAAACAGACGCTTAGTGGGATCGACTGCAATAAGGGGGGGCAGGCTAATGCCGTATCTCTCAAGAAAGGTAACAAATGAGGGCGAGCTGTCCGGATCGAGCAATACGAACAGGGCGCCACCACGCCGCACATAGACGTCCAGTGCTTCCAACTCAAACGGGAGAAACTCAGATGTTGGGCCGAAGATGACAACCGCAGTCGCATCCTCCGGGACCGCTCCGCTCTCTCCGAGTGAGAGGCTTTTCTCATCATAAAACTCATCAACCAGGGCCCCCCGGAGCTTGCTATAGCCCCGCTGCGGGGAGGCGTCGGCCAGAGCCGCCTCCCCGTGCCCGGTCAGAAAGTAAATAACTTTGTCGCCTGGTGCACGCGAAACCTGAAGCAGGGTGGCAACGGCTGCGGATTCGCCCCTACCCAGCAGCGTCCCTTTGCGTATCCCGCTCGACTCAAACACCATGGTTCCGTATTGGGTAGCCTGGTATTCCCGGGCCAGGGCAGGATTCCGATTGATGTCAACAATACTGTAGTTGAAGTGCGGCGAGAGGTTGGCCATGCGGCTGAGCATGTCCTTGATAAAGAAATTTTCCGGACGGTCACTGTGAACAAAGGCCATGACCTGGACATCGCGTTTCAGGTCGGATACGACCTGTTGCGCCCGCGGCGAGAGCGTAAACTTTTTCTGTGGAGTCAGGTCAAGCCGCTGATTGTATTCAGATAGGATAGATTGGACAGCAACAATCAGAGCAAAGAATCCCAGAGTTCCAATAATGAGTTTAATCGTGTTGCGAACGTTGGCATTCATCGGCGTCCCCTCCACTGTCGCGCTTCCAGGGAGCGAAGGGTCAGAAAGCTGAAAAAGATAATAAAGAGCAAAAAGAAGGTGATTTCTTTTGCATCGATGAACCCAAGAGCAAAGCTCTGGAAGTGGGTGACCATGGAGACGGAGGCAATCGTGCTGATGAGCCCGAATTGCGTTGCCCCGTCATTCCAGCTCAGAATCCAAAAAAAGAGCAGCGTCCCGAGCGAACCCAAACCTGCAACGACGATGTTATCCGTGAGAGACGAAATAAACAGGCCACAGGCGATAAACGCCAGGGAGAGCATCACCAGCCCAACATAGCCAGGCACTATCAGCGTCCAATTGAACGGTTGCAGGGCAAACATCAACACTGGATAGATCAGAGTGAATGACAGCATAAACAGCGTGGCAATAGCACACGCGACAAATTTGCCCCAAAAGAGGTCGGCGTCACGCATCGGATAGGTCAGCAAGAGTTCGATCGTGCCGAGCCGTTTTTCTTCGGCGAAGAGACGCATGGTCAGGAAGGGGACGGTGAGCATGATGACCAGACGCAGGTCGGTGAACATGAGCTGCCAAAAGTTTTCCATGATATTCAGACCAAAGCCAAACTGGACATAGAAAACCAGGTCGGAGTAAAAATAATAGCCACTCAGCAACAGGAAGACCGCCGAGATCAGATAAATAAACGGCGACAGAAAATACGAGCGTAATTCCTTATTCAGGACGGCCCAAAAATTCGCAAACATCGTCCCACCTTTTATAAGATGTCTTATCCACTCTCTACCCGATGACGCTGATCGCCTGACCTCGATGCTGAGATGTGACGGGCTCCGTGACTCTTCACGCCGCCTCCTTTTGCTCTGCTCTTCTGGTCAAACGGACAAAAAGGGCTTCAAGGTCGAGGGTGACCGGTCTGAGCTCATGCAGAGCCCAGCCGTTATTGATTACTGTCTGGGCAACCTCTCGGGCGATATCTTGATTGGAGGACTGAACCGTAAAAACAGCATCCTCTGGTCCGTCACCGTCTTTCTTGTTTTGCTCGGTGACTTGGGCGACCGCCTTGATCGCCCGTAGTGCATGCAGAACGCTTTGACGCGGTCCGCCCACTCGGACCAGCACGCTTGCCATGCCCTGAATCCGCTCGCTCAGGCGTTCCGTGGTATCTTCGGCAATGATGCGACCCTTATCGATAATGACCACCCGTTCGCAGGTCAATTCCACCTCGTGCAGAATATGACTTGACAGCAGGATGGTTGCCTTCCCGCCCAGTCCCTTGATGAGCTCACGGATATCGATCACTTGGTTCGGATCAAGGCCAACCGTCGGCTCGTCCAGGATGAGAACCTCAGGCTCACTCAGGAGAGCCTGGGCTAACCCTACCCGCTGGCGGTAGCCCTTCGACAGCGTTCCCATTTGACGATGAGCCATGTCTTCAAGCGCGCACTCGCTGAGGACGCGTTCAACATTGGTGCGCCGCTGTGACACGCTATTAATCTTGATCCGAGCGCAGAAATTCAGAAATGCTCGGACCGACATGTCCGGGTAGAGGACGACGTTTTCCGGCAGATAGCCCAGACGGTTGCGGACCGCAAGCGAAGACGTCGACACGTCAAGCCCGGCCACGTGGACTGTCCCTTCCGTTGCCGAAAAAAATCCGGTTAGGATACGCATGAGCGTCGTTTTGCCCGAACCGTTTGGTCCGAGCAGGCCGACAATTTCCCCGCTCTTGATATCAAAGGAAACTCGGTCAAGGGCGCAAACTTGCCCATAATATTTGGTAACGTTCTGAACGCCGATCATAAAAACCCTACAAAAATCTTGCTGGCTGGACTATGACGCTGAGGGCGTGGCCACTGCGGCAGGCGCGGCTTTCAATGCATCAATCTCGGCCTCGAGTTCCCGCTGGAGCCGTTTCAGCTTATTCACCTCGACCTCAAGCGTGTTGCGTGTTTTCGCCGCGCGGTCCCTATCGTGGGTGAGTTCCTTGTTGGTGCCCTCAAGCTCTGCGACCTGTGTCCTGAGGCTGTTTACCTCGCCTGGGAGTATGCCTGTCAGATACGATGTGGTCAGTCCGAGGCGCTCAAAGGCGAGGCCAGTAAGTATTAACCCAAGCCACAGCACCCCAACGCTGATGTAATACCAAACCGCTCTTGAAAGATTACTGTCCCCGCCTGCCTGCTCTGTATCACTGGCCATAATTCCCCCTCCGCAAAATGAAAGTACGGGCACCCTAGCAAAAAAGAAAATAGAGAAAAAGCCGCCGGTTAGTCTGTTATGAGCGAGAGAGGTAACATGGCTGTTACCTCTCTCGCTGGCTCGTAGGGCTAACGGGCGCTCTGGATGAGGAAGTTCACCGAGAACGCTTTGGAGGTGTTGAATTCAATTGCCTCGTTGAAATACCACTCGTTGATCCAGTCTTCCCGCTTCTCATAGCCGGATGGCGCATCCCACTTGCTGAAGTGGGCAAGCTGGAGGTCCATCTGCATCCCATGCGGAGTGAAGGCCCAGTCATCCGTGTAATTGTATTTGGCACCACGGATCGGTTTTACCGGATAGCCTTCGTACGGCAGGGGGCCATACTCAAACATATTAAACCAGAGCTTCCACAGCTCACCACCGTTGTCGTACATTTCCGAGAAATTCTGAGCCCAGAAGTCTTTGTCGACATACATGATACGCTTGGAATAGGCATACTGGCTGTAGGCAACCGGGAGTCCTTCAACAACGTAGACGTTGCGCTTTTCCCAGTTGATATTGCACGGCATACCCGCGATCACGCCGCTTCTGCCGTCCGGCTGTGCACACCAGACATCTCTGGTGCCGTATTGTCCCATATGGACCGGGGCCAGAATTTGCTTTTCGGCCAAGAGGCGCCACTTCCAGTACGCGTGCTTGGAATTCATGCCCCACAGGGAGTCGAGATCCATGTCCGTGCCCCAGAAGGCATCCGAGCGGTTTGCGACGCTGATACGACGCACACGACGCAGCTCAGGCAGATACATATAGGAGTCATCCGGAATGTTCGTCGGCAGATAGCGCGTATTGAGCACGCCAGCGCCCTTCAGGTCGTTGGGAATAAAAAGCGGACCAAACTGCTCCGTATACCGCATTGGCGGGTTGTTCGGGACAATCGGTTTGGGGTCGGTGTACAGACGACCGGTCCACATCATCCGACGCCAGAACTGGGAGCCGTACATACGTTCCATCTCGCCCCGGTTATTGACGAGTTCCATGATCCATTCGGTCCCCACGTTGTCCACATAAGAAGGCTTCTGCTCCTGGTTCCACATGATCTTCGCCCCAGCCAGGGGGTCGTTGGGATCAATGTTTGGGAACGGGAGACCGGCTACGTAGTTTAACATTTCCCGGCCGTCGGCCGAGATTTGGACTTGGCCTGAGTATTTCTCGGTCGCTTCGGCGTAGAGTTTAGGCAGATTGACTTTCTTATACTCAATGACCTTAATGGGCATGCCGTTTTCGACAAACCACTGTATGCCTGGGATAAGGAGTTCACCTGCCTCGGCCATGTTGTCTTTGGTAATGGTGTCCCCTGGGTTGACATCGGCAGCCACCCAGCTCGGGGCTGACAGACTCATCGCGCCTACGAGCGTCAGTGCGCAGGCAATTCTGGCCCACCAATAGGTTCTCATAAAATCCTCTCCTTTTTTATAATATTCCTGCGAGATATATGCGAGCGGTGGTTTGGTCAGCACGGGGGGGCACGGCTCATAATCGTATCCTTTCTATAATGGCTTTATCTTTATTAGAGGGCATATTTGTCAATAGTTTCAGAAGAGGCTTTTTCCCCCTCCCAGAGGAGGGGCGGCAGGATCGGGGGAATATTCTTCTTCGGTTCTTCTCCTCAAGTGTTCCACGGACAAAGCGGTTAATCTGCGGCTCCGGCGGCCTGTGCCGTGACAAAGCGCGGTTTGAAGAGCGCAACCAGAACGGGTAAAAGCGTCATGGTCGCCAAGAAACTTACCCCCATCCAGAGGGCGAGTAGCAGCCCCATCTCTGCACTAAAGCGGAGGCTGGACATGGTCCAGAACAGCGTACCGAGGATCATGGTCAGCGCGGTAAAGGTCACCGCTTTCCCGGACGTTGCGAGTGCCGTCCTCACCGCGTCATCCAGCCCGCTACCCAGCCGATGCTCTTCGATAATACGACTCACAACATACAGGGCATAGTCGATGCCAAATCCGACGCCGACCGTCACCACTGGGAGGGTATGGATATTAATACCAATATCGCGGGCCCCCATATATGCGTTAATCACGGCGTTCGCGACGAGCAGAGGGATAATCATATACACCCCGGCCATGATCGAGCGGTAGGTAATAACGAGGACAAGGAAGATCGTGCCAAAACCAAGAATATTAACCAGAATATCATTCCGAAACAGCTCTTCGTTGGCAGCGGCCAACACGCCAATAGGGCCGCCGGCGAGCCGGAACTGGGCGATGTCACTGGGGTGGGCATCGATATAGGCGCGAGCCCGCTGAATAACCCGTCGAATGGTTTCCCCCTGATGGTCGGTCAGAAAGAATCGGACGGGTGCAGAGCGATACTGGTGATCAATGACCTGTGCGCTTTCCTGAAATGAGGTGCCGAAGAAGTAGGAGGCGAGCAGGAGCCGGACTTCACTCCTGCGTCGGGGAAGGACCTCCCATTTGGGTTCTTGTTCATGAATGGCTCCATTTACGACCGACAAAATATCCACAAATGAGAAGCTCAACCCTACCGCCGGGTCGCGTTCGAGCGCACGCTGAAATTGTTCGATCCAGGGCAAGACCTCAGGAGTTGCCAATGAAGGCTCCTCGCTTTGCTGACGAAATCGGTCGAGCGCACTCAGGCTTTCGCTCGCGTCTTCGGCCTCTTCTTTCTCCGGTTCTTTACGCTCAACCACAACCATGAGCTGCTCAACCCCACCAAAGGTGTCTTGGATGCGGGCATGGGCGGTATTGTGCGGAGAGTCGCGGTACAGGAGTGGGGTGGCCGCGGTTGGATCGCCAATCACCAGATTTTGCCAGAAGTAGACGCTTATGACCAAAACAAGTGCCCAACTGGCGAGCGTCAGCCCTTTGCCTGCGGGGGAGACGAGAAAATTCGCCGCAGTCGAGACAATGCGCCTGAAGAGCCCGTTCTCGCGCCGTTCAACGACTCGGATGTCGGGTTCACGCAGGTAGTGGTAGACGATCGGGTTCAGCAAGAGCTCGCTCACGGTAATGGCGAGAATCCACACCGCCGCACTAATGGCGAGCTTCTGCAAGAGCACAATGGGCACGAACAGGATCACCAACAGGCCCAGGGCATCGGTCAGGATACCCGACAGGGTGGGCACGAAAAGCTCGGCGAACGAGGCAATAATGGCCGGCTCTTTTTGCCCATTCGCCTTGCGATACTCCTCATAATAGCGTTCATGCATCTGGACGGAGTGGCTGACCGCCCGGGCGGTAATAAAGAAGGGAATGACGAGGGTGAGGGGGTCGAGGCTGAAGCCGATCATCTTGATAAATCCCAGCCCCCAAATGGCCGATATAACACCGGTCAAGGTGGGCCGTAGCGCCCCTCGGACATCGTGAAAATACCAGTACAGCAGCAACCACAGCAGTACCGTCGTTGCCAGAAAAATGACGTAGACTTGCTTGGCGTAGAAATACACCCAGCCGTACAGGGCCGGTTGACCGGCCAGATAAATCCGTGTGTTGTCATCCTCATATGGCTCAACGATAGAGCGCCGGACTTCCTCAAACAGCCGCCGATAATCGAGCCGCTGCTCGATAAAAGTGGCATTGAGCAGGGCGGCCTTTTCGTCCAGCGAAACCAGCACGCCGTATAAATTCCGTGAGGAATGTACGATCCGGCGTACGCGTTCAACTTCTTCCTCGGTCTCGGGTGCCCGTTCCATGACCGGCTCGACTTCCTGCATCCCGCCACTTTTCATGATCACGCGGCGGTTGGTTCGGTGGGCGATGGAGTTGACCAATTCGTTATTTACGCCATACACCCGTTCCAACGCCTGGGTCATATTGAAAATCTTGGTCAACGTGGCCTGATTGAAGATGGTGCCTTCTTCAACCTCCAACATCAGCATGATGGCGTTGGCCCCACCAAAGGTCGGCGCGTAGGTTTTATGGACCTGAATGAAAGGGTGGTTCTCCGGCAGTTGTTCGTCGAAACGCGTGACGAGGTCGAGCTGGACGGCAAACGAGGCAAAAATCAGGGTGGCGACGGTAACGAGCAGCAAAACAAGCCTGCGCCGCGCAATAATCTGCTCCCCCAGTGTATATAAATAGCCACGCTCTTCAGTGCTCATGCCACCCCCCTGTCTGCGTTGCACTGTGGTCCTAGCGGGTGCTGACGAACATACGACTGTCTCGCCAGATGGGAAAAGTCAGCTCTCCTTTGGACTCACGGTTTCCCCCGTTTACGCTCAAGTAGCTCGTCAATAATCGTTTCGATGTTCTGAGGAGAGAGATCCTGCACCCGTATCCAACCGTCGATGATCAGGGTCGGAACCCCCTCAATATGATAGCTGTTCCCCAGGGCAATGGTTGCTTCAAGCTCAGCCTTCCCCCCGTCTGCATCGAGCTGGCTCAGGAGCAATTCGGGATCGAGGCCGATGCGGTGGGCGACATGGGCGATGCCGGCTCGGCTACCCGTATCAATATCTTCCTCAAAGCGTGCGTGAAACAGCGCGCGCTGCATCTCTTCACTCAGCCCCAACTCGTGAGAGATGGCATAAGCCCGGGCTGGAATTTGAGAGGACGCATGGACAATCGGGACCGCGTGAAAGCGGACATCGAGCTGCTTTGGATATTTTTGCTTGAGTGCCGGGATGAGGTTGGAGAAGACGTCATAGCAATGTGGACACAGAAAATCCTCAAAGACGCTCAGCACGATCTTTTTTGACTCTGTCCCCTCTGGAGCCCGGCGTACAAAAGAAAACGCACCTGATAAAGAGAGATACTGATCCATCAGATCAGTCGTGGACTGGCCCTTTGGTGGGAATGCGAGGCAAGCGAGGAAGAAACTCAAAAGAAGAGAGAAGATTCGTAAGACCATGTCTGGCCGGATCATAGGAAGCAAATAGGCACTTTGCAAGGGTAAAAAGTGCCCGCAAACAGCACTCGATAAGAGCCTCCGGGGGAATGGTCGGAGAGGGGCAATTCTTGAATTGCCCCGTAGCATCAGGCAACCAACTGCCGTAACACGTAGGGCAAAATGCCCCCATGCCGGTAGTATTCGACCTCAATGGGCGTATCTATGCGAACGGTAACCTGGACATCTATTGATTGTCCATTGGCACGGCGGACGACCAAGGTCACGTCCTGAAGAGGTTTGAGGTCAGCGTTGAGGCCGATGAGATCAAACCTCTCAGTCCCGTCAAGGCTCAGCGTTTGCACGCTGGTGCCCTCTTTGAACTGACAGGGCACCACGCCCATAAAGACCAAATTGCTGCGGTGAATCCGCTCAAAGCTTTGGGCGATGACCGCTTTCACCCCAAGCAGCCGCGTCCCTTTGGCGGCCCAGTCACGTGAACTTCCCGTGCCGTACTCCTGCCCGGCCAACACGACCAGAGGGGTGCCATCGGCCTGATATTGCATGGCCGCATCGTAGATCGCCATTTGCTCGCCACCATTCCCATGAGCCGCATGATACTGCGTGACCCCACCCTCAACTCCAGGCACCATCAAGTTCTTAATCCGCACGTTGGCAAATGTGCCCCGGGTCATAATGCGATCATTACCGCGGCGTGAGCCGTAACTATTGAAGTCTTTGACCGCAACTCCATGCTCCTGGAGATACTGTCCGGCTGGCGCATCCGGCTTAATCGCTCCCGCGGGACTGATGTGATCGGTGGTGACGGAATCGCCCAGCACGGCCAGCGGACGGGCATCGGTAATGTCTTGAATCGTCCCGGCCTGGAGGCCGAAAGCATCAAAGAAGGGCGGCTCCTGAATATAGGTCGATTCCGCGTTCCACTCGTAGACTGCACCGGTTGAACTGGAAATGTCGTTCCAGAGCGGATTTTGTTCTTCAAAGTCGGTATACAACCGGCGATAGGTGTCTGAGTCCATGGCGGATGCCATCAGGTCTTGAATTTCATTCCCGCTCGGCCACAGGTCACGTAAATAGACGTCGGTTCCGTCTTTGTCCTGGCCCACGGGCTCGCTGGTCAGGTCAATATCAACCCGACCTGCCAGGGCAAATGCCACGACGAGCGGTGGACTCATCAGGAAATTCGCTCGAATATTTTGGTGGACGCGGGCCTCGAAGTTGCGATTGCCGCTCAAGACGCTGGCAGCCACAAGATTATGCTGTGTGACGGTCTGTTCGATCTCCGAATCAAGAGGGCCGGAGTTCCCGATGCAGGTGGTGCAGCCATAGCCCACGGTCTGAAAGCCAACGTGGTTGAGATACTGTTGTAATCCGGTTCTCTCCAGATATTCCGTTACGACACGCGAGCCCGGACCCAGAGACGTTTTGACCGTCGGTCTGACCGTCATGCCGCGTTCGACCGCCTTCTTGGCCATGAGCCCGGCTGCCAACATCACACTCGGGTTTGAGGTGTTTGTACACGAAGTAATCGCAGCAATGAGCACATCCCCATGTCCAATATCACCGAAATTCGAAGGTCCGTCTTTCGGTATGGCATGGCGCTGGTCGAGCGTCGCTTGGTCGACATGGAAACCACCCTCGTTGAGCGGCGTTGTCAGGAGTCCCTGGAATGTCTCCTTCATATCCGGAAGATCAATCCGGTCCTGCGGACGACGTGGACCGGCCAGACCAGGCTGCACATCGGCCAAGTCGAGTTCAAGTACTTGGCTGTAGTCCACCTCACCCCGGCGCGGAATGCCAAACATCTGCTGGGCCTGGAAATAGCTCCGGAACGCATCAACCTGTTCCTCGGTTCGACCCGTGGCTGTCAGGTATTTGCAGGTTTCCTCATCAATCGGGAAAAAGCCCATAGTCGCGCCATACTCCGGCGCCATATTGGCAATCGTTGCTCGGTCGGTCAGGGGCAGGGAGGCCGCACCTTCGCCAAAATATTCCACGAATTTCCCTACGACCTTGGCGGCGCGGAGCATCTCGGTACAGTGCAGCACGAGGTCCGTCGCGGTGACCCCCTCACGCAGGCGGCCGGTCATATGCATACCAACGACATCCGGGGTGAGAAAGTACACCGGTTGCCCTAGCATGCCGGCCTCTGCCTCAATCCCCCCAACACCCCAGGCGACCACCCCAAGGCCGTTAATCATGGTGGTATGCGAATCCGTGCCGACTAGGGTATCCGGATAATAGATGCCATCTCTCTCAAGAACGCCTTTGGCCAGGTATTCCAGATTGACCTGATGGACAATACCGATACCCGGCGGCACGACCTGAAAACTATCGAACGCCTGCATACCCCATTTCAGAAATTGATACCGGGGCTGATTGCGCTCGAATTCGATCTCCATATTCCGTTGTAAAGCGTTTCCCACCCCTGAATGATCGACCTGAATAGAGTGGTCGACCACCAGGTCCACCGGCACCAGAGGTTCGATCAATTTGGGATCTTTGCCCAGCTTGGCCACGGCCGAACGCATAGCGGCCAAGTCGACCAGCAGGGGGACGCCGGTAAAGTCTTGCAGGATAATCCGTGCCACCACAAAGGGAATTTCCGCTGTACGGGTTTCTGTCGGTCCCCAATTGGCGAGGGTCCGGACGTCCTCTTCGGTAATCTTCTGGCCGTCATAGTTGCGCAAGACCGACTCCAGCACGATACGGATACTGATCGGAAGCCGAGAAACTGGTCCGACGCCCGCCTTTTCGAGTCGGGGCAGGGCGTAAAACTGGCTGGTTTTTCCAGCCGCGGTGGTAAAGGTTTGCAAAGAATCAAAAAGGTTATGTGCCATAGACCAATCCCCCCACCTTTAGTGCCTATTGTAAAATGATAATTCGGTGCTTGGCTAAGCGGATATATTCTCTCGCCCATCAAGGCAAGGGAGCAGCGAAGGACAGGAACGCGAAACCGGGGGTGTTTTTTGGCATCTTGTGCTGTAGCCGGATCAACGAGTATATATCTGGAGTAGGAGAGAACAGCTCATGGAATGGATTTGGAGCCCGAGGCTGAGTCGGCTCGTCAGCAGGGTAGGGACTGGAACCTGTATCTTTCTCGTCCTTCTGATACCCCCCCTTTTCGCCGAGGAGGCTCGTCCCCAGAAGCAGGGTCTTCGAGCCGGACCCCATTCATGGACGGGCGACCTCACGCCCATAACCGCCCAAGAATGGAGTCGGGACCGGGCCGCCCATCTCTTGGAGCGGGCCGGTTTTGGCGGCCCACCCCAAGAAGTTGACCACTTGGCTGCGATGACGCCAGCCGCCGCCGTTCGTCATCTCGTTCACTACCAAGACACGGACAACAGCCACGTCCCGCCGTTCGACGAATCTGGGGTGTTCGACCCAACGCTTGACCCGTTTCCGAAAAGTCGAGCTGATGCCGTACGTATTGCCCGTGTCAACGGCGAGTCCATGGGGGTCAAGGTCAAACCCGGCGGGAGTCGTCCCCTCCAGCCCGTTGTCGATCGTTTTTTCTATTGGCTGCGGGCCGACGCACTGGAAATGCGACGGGCCGGACAGTGGTGGGCTCAGCGTATGCTGGTGACAAAGCGTCCGCTTCAGGAAAAATTGGCCCTGTTCTGGCACGGCCATTTTGCGACCTCAGATACCAAGGTGCGGGACTACCGCAAGCTCCTCAAACAGCTCGAATTATTCTGGCAACGGGGGAATGGGAGTTTTCGCGATCTCCTCATCGGCGTCGCCCAGGATCCGGCCATGCTCGTCTATCTGGATGCTGGGGAGAATATCAAAGGCCACCCCAACGAGAACTTTGGCAGAGAAATCCTGGAACTCTTCACCCTGGGTGTGGGCAACTACACCGAGACTGACATTCGCGAGGCCTCCCGGGCGTTTACCGGCTGGACCCATGTCGGGCTGGACTTTGTGGTCAAACCCGAGCTGCACGACGACGGGCAGAAGACCTTCCTCGAACATACCGGGAATTACGACGGCACCGATATTATTGATATTATTCTGGAACAGGATGTGGCGGCCCGCTTTATTGCGGCAAAGTTATATCGCTATTTTGTTCGACAAAATCCCGCGCCCGAGCTGGTGGTGCAACTCGGCGCAATCCTGCGAGAGCATCACTACGAAATCGCGCCGCTGTTGGCGACGATTTTTCTCTCGCGCGACTTCTACAGTCCGCCAGCCTACGGAACCCAGATCAAAAGCCCAGTGCATCTCGTGATTTCGACCTATCGCAAGCTCGGGCTGACCAATATTCCCGGAGTGCCCGACTTCAACACGACCACTCGCGACCTGGGCCAAGAACTCTTTCATCCGCCGAACGTCGCGGGCTGGGAGGGGGGACGGAGCTGGATCACGCCCGCCTTGCTGCTTGAACGCGGAAACTTCGCTCGCGCGGTCTTCTTTCCCGATATGGTGAATTTTCGGCCACCGGACCGTTGGATGCCGGTGACCAACCAAAAGGTGGCGACCAAGATCGCCCAAGGCTATGAAATCACGGCGGCGACGATTGAGACCGATGATAACGCCATGTCCGGTAACGCCATGGACCCGTCAGGCTCCGAGTCCATGTCCATGTTTAATATGATGGCGGGAGCGGACGAAGACTATAACACTCGCTACGGGAGCACGCACGGCTGGCAAGAAGCTTTTCGGCGGGTGAAACCCATTCCTCGTTTTGCCGCCCAGCTTTCCATGACCAGCATCGCTCGCCAGGCTGGGCTTGCTACAACGTCTGAGGTCGTTGATTATTTTCTTGATCGTCTAGTGCGGGTTCCCCTGGCGGAAGACGACCGACAAGCGCTTATTGACTTCCTCACTCGGGAGCTGGGGACAGATACGATCAAACCGGCGATGACCTATCTGGAGGAGCCGGTCCGTCATCTGGTCCATCTCATTATGAGCACGCCAGAATATCAGTTGGGCTAATTAACGAAGGATAAGGCGTATGGCTAAGACCTCGGTAAAAACGTCTCTATTGAATAGGTCACTCTCACGGCGCGACGCCCTCCGAGTGGGCATGTACGGCCTCGGCGTTGGGGCCGGACTACTTGGTACTCCCCTTGTGTCCCGCGGCCCGTTCTCAGTACTGGCAAAGCAAGTGGAGGCTGCGACGTCACCCCATGCGCATCCGGAACGCATTCTTGTCGTGGTCGAACTCTCGGGTGGGAACGACGGGGTGAATACGATCATTCCATATAGTGACGATGCCTATTATCAGCAGCGCCCGACCATTGGTATTCCGGCCCAAGATGTGCGGAAGATCGACGCGCACTTTGGCTTTCATCCGGCCATGGCCGGATTCGAGCATCTATACAAAGACGGCAAGCTGGCGATTGTGCACGCCTGCGGATACGACAATCCGATCCTGTCGCATTTTGCGTCCATGGGCTTTTGGCATACGGGCAGTCCTCATGCGGGCGAAAAGCTTGGCTGGTTAGGCCGTCTGGCCGATACGCTCGACCCCGAGGTGCAGCGCAACTATCTGGTCAATATTGCCACCGCGCAATCCCTCGCCGTGCGGAGTCGCCATCACTCGCCCCTGGTCTTCTATGACCCAGAAGGGTTTAAACGGAATGGTGTTCACCAGCAACAACCGCTCTTCCCGCGGCTGAGCGACAAGCGGGCAACACCCAACGCTTCCTTGGACTTCCTGACTGGCTTGGCTGAAAACGCAACGGAAAGCGCGGCCTTTGTTCGTCAGGCATGGGCGGACTATCAGACCCCGGTCGACTACGGCGTGCGGGCGGCCGGTCTCGGGCTTGATTTGCGCAAGGTTGCGGCCTTAATCAAAGCCGAGATACCGACCCGGCTGTACTACGTCAGTTATGCGGGCAACGTCTTTGATACACACGTCCACCAAAACGATCTCCACTTCCGTCTCCTGACCTATACCACCGACGCGCTACGTGGCTTTATGGCAGACCTCAACCGCATCGGTCGGGCCGATGACGTCGCGATTATGGTCTTTACCGAATTTGGCCGACGCGTCCCCGAGAATGCCAGTAAAGGCACTGACCACGGTACGGCCACGCCGGTCTACGTCATTGGGGAGAAGGTCAAGGGTGGTTTCTACAGCACGCCGCCCAGTCTGACCGATTTGGACGACGGCAATCTGCGCTATACGACCGACTTCCGGCGTGTCTACGCTACGTTGATTCAGGAATGGCTGGGCTATGATGATACGAAGGCGTTGCTCCGAGAGGAGTTCGAGCCTCTGGGGATGTTTGTGTGAGGAGAGTGTCCCCGACGGGATTTGAACCCGTGTCGCCGGCGTGAAAGGCCGGTGTCCTGGGCCAGGCTAGACGACGGGGACAGAATGGATTGTAAAAGAGGGATGAGCCGACCGGGGCTCGAACCCGGGACCCTCTGCTTAAAAGGCAGATGCTCTACCAACTGAGCTATCGGCTCAGCTCAGCGCACCTTACCTGATACACTTCAAGAACTCAAACCCCCTCCCACCCTGCGGACCGGTATTAGGAGTCGGATATGCGGCCCGCCCGGCGTTGACTTGTCGGCTGCCCGTGGGTAGCGTCCGGACATGACAACCGTCCGTTCACGTTTTGCCCCGAGTCCGACCGGCTTCCTGCATATTGGTGGAGCCCGGACCGCTCTGTTTGCCCTCCTTGCTGCGCGGCAACAATCCGGAACTTTCGTGCTGCGTATTGATGACACCGACGTACAACGCTCTACCCAAGAATTCCACGACGATATTGTGGATTCGATGCGGTGGCTTGGTCTGGCTTGGGACGAGGGCCCGTACTATCAGAGCCAGCGCTCGGTGCAGTACCAGGACATGGGGGAACGGTTGCTCAGCCAAGGGCGAGCCTTTCGCTGTTTTTGCACTCCCGAGGAGCTTGAGGCAAAACGGAAAGCCGCACTGGCCGCAGGGCGCAGTCCGGCCTACGATGGGACCTGCCGGGACTATCTGCCCGCGTCGGGCGAGTCTCGCCCCTACACGGTGCGTTTCCGAAGTCCCAAAGAAGGTGAGACCGTTGTTGATGACCTGCTCAAGGGGCGGGTAGTGTTTCAGAATCAGGAACTGGATGATCTGATTCTTGTGCGCTCCGACGGCTCACCAACCTATAACTTCTGCTCAGTCTTCGACGACGCCGACCTCCACATCTCTCATATTGTTCGAGGCGATGATCATCTGACAAATACACCGCGTCAGGTCCTGCTCTTCCAGGCAATGGACGCCTCGCTCCCGCATTTCGCTCACCTGCCTCTGATTTTGGGTAACGACCGGGCACCGCTCAGCAAGCGCCACGGAGCGACCGCCGTCCGCGCGTATCGAGAAGCGGGCTATTTGCCAGATGCGCTGGTGAATTTTCTAGCGCGTCTCGGCTGGGCGCATGGCGACGACGAAGTCTTTTCGTGGCAGGAGCTTGAAGAAAAATTCAAGCTCGAAGATGTCGGTAAATCAGCCGGCGTCTTTAACCCGGAAAAGCTGGAGTGGCTGAATGCGCACTATCTCAATGCGCGGCCTGCCGAGCAACTCGCACAAGAAGTGAAGCCCTTTCTCTCTGCAACGGAACGTCCCATGCCTGATGACGGCTGGCTGGCACGGATGGTGACAACGCTGCAACCTCGGGCGAAAACGCTGGTCGAATTGGGCACGCAGTCCCATTTCTATCTGTCGGACAATATTCCATTGGAGGAGAAGGCGGCGAAGAAATTTTTGAAGGCCGCCACTCTTCCGCTGTTGGCGCGCTTGCGGACCCAACTGCACGACGTGACAGTATGGGATGAGCCGACACTTCATGAGGTATTTGTTGCGTTTATGGAAACCGAGCAGGTCAAATTGGGTAAAATTGCCCAACCGGTTCGAGTCGCACTCACCGGAAAGACGGCGAGCCCTGGGATTTTTGAAGTCATGGAGGTGTTGGGAAAGGAACGCTGTCTTGCCCGGATTGACCGTGTCCTAGCGGAGCCACCGGTCACGGCTGAATCTTGACTTCCTATGGTTGCTTATTTATTGTGAACAGCACTGAGGTGTGGGCTAATTGGTAAGCCACCTGACTCTGGATCAGGCGATTGTAGGTTCGAGTCCTACCACCTCAGCTCTCTCCTTGGTCCCATCGTCTAGCCTGGCCTAGGACACCGGCCTCTCACGCCGGCGACACGGGTTCAAATCCCGTTGGGACCATCTTTCCTGTCTCTTGTTCGTATGGTCCGAATCTAGGTCTTGATTCGCCATCCCCACTTCCTATAATGCCCCCAAGAGGTGGTGGGTAACTGTCAACGCAACCCCTTGCACTCATACAAGGAGCGCTTTATGGCAGCCGAGCAAAATGTTTTTGAGCGGATGATCAAGGCAGACCGGGAGAATCAAGAGAGCAAGCACTGGAGCGGAACCTTCATCGAATACCTGGAAAAGATCAGGAAAGACCCCTCGCTGGTCAAGCACGCCCATGCGCGGACCTATGATATGATCATGCGCGAAGGGGTCTCTCATGTGAACGAGACCGATGACCCACGGGTCAGACGGCTATTCAAGGACGAGTCACTCAAAGTCTATAATTTCTTCAAGGACGAATTCTTCGGCATTGAAGAAACCTTGGCCCAGATCGTGCGCTACTTTCAGTCCGCAGCCATGCGCGGCGAAGAGAGTCGCCAGGTTCTCTATCTCATGGGACCGGTTGGGGCCGGGAAGAGTTCGCTCGTCGAGAAGCTCCAGCGCGGGCTGGAAGGGCTTGATCCGATCTATGCGATTGCGGGCTCGCCCATGCACGAAGAGCCGCTCTTGCTCATCCCTCGCCATTTGCGCAAAGAATTCGAGAAGATGCTCGACGTGCGGATTGAGGGCGATCTCTGTCCGGTGACCCGCTGGCGCCTGCGTGAGGAATTCAAAAACCGGTATGAGGAAATGCCGGTCACCACGGTCGGTTTTTCCAAGCGAAACCGGCGCGGGATTGGTGTCGTACCGCCGGTTGATCCCAACAATCAGGACACCTCGGTGCTGATCGGCTCGGAGGACATCTCAAAATTGGACCGTTACTCAGAAGGCGACCCGCGTGTACTCGAACTGAATGGGGCGTTCAACGTCGGTAACCGCGGCGTGGTCGAGTTTATTGAGGTCTTCAAGAACGAGACGGAATATCTGCACGCGATGATTACGGCTACGCAGGAGAAATTCGTGCCCGCGCCAGGTCGCCACGGGACGGTCTTTGTCGACACGGTTATTGTGGCCCATTCGAACGAGGCAGAGTGGCAAAAGTTCAAGGCCGATCATACCAACGAGGCGATTCTGGACCGTATTGTGGTGGTCAGGGTGCCCTATAATTTACGCCAGTCGGAAGAGGTCAAAATCTACCAAAAGATGCTGCACAATTCCGACTTCCGAGCGAGCGTGGCACCGCATACGCTCGAAATCGCGGCGATGTTCGCCATCCTGTCACGTCTGGAGCCCTCGCCAAAATGCGACCTGATGACCAAGCTGCGCCTGTACAACGGCGAGGAAGTGGTTGAAAAAGGCCGCACCAAAAAGATCACCGTCAAAGAACTGCGCGAGGATGCCAAGCGCGAAGGCATGTCCGGCATATCCACCCGCTTTGTGATGAAAGCGCTTGATAATGCTCTGTCGGACGGGGGGTCCTCGATTAATCCGATCAGTGTGCGCGAAGCCCTGATTCGGATGGTCAAGGAAATGGAAATTGCCGACGATACGCGCAAGCAGTATCTGGAGTTTCTCCAAGACACGATCCATAAAGAATATCTCGAAATTCTGGAGAAAGAGATTACCAAAGCCTTTGTTTATTCCTATCAGGAACAGGCCGAATCCCTCTTTCAGAACTACCTGGACCACGCCGAAGCGTATGTGAACCAGACGAAGGTCAAGGATCGCAACACCAAGGAAGAGCTTTTGCCGGACGAAGGGTTTCTCAAATCCATTGAGGAGCAGATTGCGATTATCGGCTCGGCGGCAGACGGCTTCCGCCAGGAGGTGATTGCCTATCTCTGGGCGTCATTACGCCGGGAAGAGAAGGTTGGCTATGAGAGCTATGAGCCGCTGAAGGACGCGATTGAGAAAAAGCTCATGAGTTCCGTGCGTGATATCAGCCGCATTATTACCAAGGCCCGGACGCGAGACGAGGAACAGCAGCAAAAACATGCGGCCATGGTGCGGCGCTTGATTGAACTCGGGTATCCGGAAGACAGTGTTGACGTGATCTTAAAATACGCGGCCAATCATTTGTGGAAAGATTAACGTGCAGCCGGCTGCTCTTCAGTCTGGCCTGCGGAGGTGAGTTGAGGCGGTGCAGGGTATGAAACCGACAATCAACGCGATCTTTCGTCCGTACTCGTCGTCCGATGCGCTGCGCTCCGACCGGAGTGCCGGCGACCGGCAGCGGCACCGGCAGAAGGTCAGAGAAGCGGTGCGCGAGAACATCGCCGACCTGATTGCCGAAGAATCCATCATCGGCAAGAACAAGGATAAAGTCATCAAAGTCCCCATCCGTGGGGTCAAGGAATACCGCTTTATCTACGGTGAGAACGCATCCGGCGTTGGCCAGGGAGACGGCAACTCGGAAAAAGGCCAGGTCATTGGCAAGACCGATGGAACCGGCCAAGGGCAGGGCGAGGATAAAGCCGGCGATCAGCCCGGTGTTGATTATTATGAGACTGATGTGACCCTGGAAGAGCTGATCGAGATCATGTTCGAGGACCTCGAACTGCCGGATATGGAACGCAAGATTTTGCGCGAGGTCCTGTCCGACCGCATCAGCAAGCGCAAGGGCTTTCGGAAAGCGGGCATCCGGATTCGGCTGGATAAGAAACGGACGGTCAAATCACGCATTAAACGTCGCTTGGCTACTACCAGGCAGGACGACGATCAAACGGACGAGGAGGAGCGCTTCCCCTTTCGCAAAGAGGACCTCGTCTATCGCCATCTGGTCGAGGATGTCCGGCCGGAATCCAACGCCGCGGTCCTGTGCATCATGGACACCTCGGGGTCGATGGATACCCTGAAAAAATATCTGGCGCGCAGCTTCTTCTTCATGCTGTACCAATTTGTCTGCACTAAATACCGGAATGTCGAGATTGCCTTTATTGCGCACCATACCGAGGGGAAAGAAGTCACCGAGGAAGAATTTTTCTATAAGGGAGAGTCGGGCGGGACGTTCATCTCCTCCGGATACACGAAAGCGCTCGAAGTGATCCAGGCCCGCTATCATCCGTCATTGTGGAATCTGTACGCCTTTCACTGTTCGGACGGAGATAATTTTGACTCCGATAACCCCGCAGCCCTCAAGGCCGCCCAAGAACTGTGCGAACTGTGTAACTTGTTTGGCTATGGTGAGATCAAGCCACTCGGATCGCGCTATTACGAAAGCTCCATGCTCAATATTTTCCGCCGCCTGGAAGCCGAGAATTTCCAGACCGTGCTGATCGAACGCAAAGAAGACATCTGGCCGAGCTTTAAGACCTTTATGTCCAAAGAACGTACTCCGATCGCGACGGAAACGCGTGCGACGGCTGAACAATAGGGACACCGGGCGGCAGAGGAGCAGGTATGGCTGAGTGGAATGTGAAAGACCTGGAGGGCTGGGACGAAAAAATTCGCGTCAAGGTCCAGGAGTTCGGCTTATCCTGTTTTGATCAAGAGTTTGAAGTCTGTGACCATAACCAGATGCTGGGCTATATGGCCTATTCGGGTATGCCGTCGCACTATCCGCATTGGTCCTATGGGAAGAGCTTTGAGAAGCTCAAAACCATGTACGACTACGGGGTGTCCGGCTTGCCGTATGAGATGGTCATCAACTCTGACCCGTCGATCGCCTACTTGATGACCGACAACTCGTTTTGTCTCCAGGTTCTGACGATTGCCCATGTCTACGGCCATAACGATTTTTTCAAAAACAATTTCACCTTCAAAAGTACTCAGTCTGAGCACACCATCAGTCGCTTCAAGGTCCAGGCCGATCGGGTCCGCTCCTATCTTGAGGATCCTTCTATTGGCGTTGAAAAAGTCGAATGGATTTTGGATGCCGCCCACGGTCTCTCGTTGCAGTGCCGGCGGAATCTTGCGATCAAAAAGCTCACGCTACGAGAGCAGCGGGAGAGGATGGTAGAGGCCGCGCGCCCCGCGGATGATCCGTTTGCAGACCTGCACCAGCAGGAAGATGTCGAAGTCCCGAACCTCAACAAACTGCCGGCTTCTCCAGAAGAGGATCTCTTGCTGTTTATTCGTGACCATAACGATAAGCTGAGCGATTGGGAGCGTGACCTGCTGACTATTGTGCACGAGACCGCCCAGTATTTTATTCCCCAGATGGAGACGAAGATCATGAACGAGGGCTGGGCCAGCTACTGGCACCGCGAAATCATGAACAGCCTCGATCTCCCCCAGGATTTGTATCTGGAATTTCTCGTCCGACATAACCAGGTTGTGCGTCCCTTTCCCAAGGGCCTGAACCCTTATTACCTGGGTCTCAAAGTGTGGGATGATATTAAACGCCGCCACGACGATCCGACTCCGGAGGAGATCGAAAAATATGGCCGGCCAACCAAAACCGGCACCCAAGCGATTTTCGAAGCCCGTGAAGTGGACCGGGATGCCTCTTTCCTGCGCCGCTTTCTGACCGAAGAACTCATGCGCGAAATGGACATGTTCGAATATGAGCCACGTGGCGAGGACCTCGTGATCTCCAAGGTTTCAGATAAAGAAGACTGGCGCGACATCAAAGAAACCCTGATCAAGAACGTGGGCATGGGCGGGGTGCCGGTCATTAAAGTTGAAGACGCGGATTACAATCAGAACCGTAGCCTGTACGTCAAACATCACCACGAAGGGCGCGACCTCCAGCTCGAATATGCGGAGAAAGCGATTTCCTACCTGCATCGCCTGTGGGGCCATGAGGTCGTGTTGGAGACGGTCGTCAACAGCAAACGGGCGCTGCTGTCGTATAGCGACGACGGCTTTTCCGCCAAACCGCTCAAATAGGCCTCGGTCCTACCCTGCTGATCGGTTGGAAAGCTCTCGTAGACGGGGCGGCACGGCCCTAGTCGGGCGTCCCGGTGGGAGCGGCCTCCAGAAGGACAACGGCCTCGGCCCGCATGCCTTCTGCGCGCCCGATAAAGCCCAGAGTCTCGCCCGTGGTCGCTTTAATGTTCGTAGCCGATGGCTCGACCTCCAGGACTTCCGCCATGTTCTGACGCATGGCATCTTTATAGGCGGCGAGCTTTGGCCGTTGTGCAAGAATGGTTAAATCCGCGTTGCACACGCGGTAGCCCTGGGCTTTAACTTTCTCCATGACAACCCGCAGCAGGGCAAGGCTTGACACGCCACGATAACGAGGATCGGAATCCGGGAAATGCTGGCCGATGTCTCCTTCGCCCAGGGCGCCCAAGAGCGCGTTGCTCAGAGCATGACAGACGACATCGGCATCGGAGTGGCCCAGGAGGCCCTTCTCCCACGGGACCTCAACACCGCCCAGAATCAGCTTGCGTCCCGGCACGAGCCGGTGAATATCTACGCCCTGACCAATGCGAAAAGGCATGCCGGTCCCAAACCTACAGGTTGGTCGCCATCAGTTCCACCAGGTGGGTATTGAAACGCACCGGGTCGGGGAGTTCCGAACCCTCGGCCAGGAGGCCATAGCCAAACAGCAACTCGGCGTAGATCTTCAGGTGTGGGTCATCGTTGTCATGTTGAAAGCGCGCTTGGAGTTTCTCCAAGAGGGGATGGGTCGGATTCAGCTCCATGATCCGCTTTTGTTTGGGCAGGTCTTGCTGAGCCTGGCGTAACAGCCGTTCCATTTGAGGGCTCGGGTCGCTCTCCTCGCTGACTAGACAGACGGGAGATGCCGTCAGCCGATTGGACAAGCGGACTTCTTTAATATGTTCGTCCAGCATTTTCTGGAGCGTTTGGAGTAAATCCGTATAGCCCTCGGACTTCTGTTTAAGCTCTTGCTCTGCCGCCTCCCGTTCGCTCTCGCTGCCGATGTGGACCGTGCCTTTCCCAATGGACTTGAGCTTTTTTCCCTCGAACTCGGTCAGGGATTGCACGACGAGCTCATCCACCGGGTCAATCAAATACAAGACTTCATGCCCTTTCTGCTTAAAGGCTTCCACATGCGGAGAGTTCTCAACCGCGCTCCGGGATTCGCCAGTTAAATAGAAAATCTCCGGCTGAGCGAGGGGCATGCGTTCGACGTAGTCTTTCAAACTGACGAGCTTTTCCGGGTCTTTGGAGGAAGGAAAGAGCAGCAGCGGGGCGATACGGTCTTTATTCTCAAAGTCCGTACTCAGTCCCTCTTTGAGGACCCGACCAAATTGTTCCCAAAACTTGAGATAAGCCTCCGCATCCTGCTGGGCGAGGGTGCTCAACGAGTCCAGCACTTTTTTGGTCAACCAATTACGGATTTGGGTAATATGCCGATCCTGCTGGAGCCGTTGGCGCGAAACATTCAGTGGCAGGTCAGCGGAATCAACTACGCCTTTCAGAAAACGAAGATAGCGCGGAATGAGGTCTTCGCACTGCTCCATGATCATGACCCGTTGGGCGTAGAGTTGGAGCCCGAACGGCGAGGCATGAAAGGCGAGATCGAATGGGGCTTGTGAGGGCAAGAAAACCAGAGCCTGAAACTCAAAGCGTCCCTCGGCCCGAAAATTGAGCGTCTTGAGCGGTGGATTCCAGTCGTGGGCAATATGCTTGTAGAACTCGGTATATTCGTCTTCTGTGACCTCGGACGGTGTCCGCGTCCAGATGGGCTTCATGGAGTTGAGGGTCTTGTCTTCCACCACAATGGTCGGTTGCGCGCCTTCCTTGGGCTTGCCCTCATCATCCCGTTCGATTTCTTCACGTTCCTGCTTGTTCTTAATCGGATAGGTGACAAAATCGGAGTGCCGTTTCACAATACTGTTCAGTACCCAGGAGTCCGTGAAATCCTCAATCCCGTTTTCAGGGTCCGCCGGCTTGAGTTGGAGGGCGATTGAGGTCCCGCTCTGAGGACGCTCGGCTGCTAGCAGTGAATACTCGCCGTCTCCCGTGGATTCCCACTCCGTGGCGGCGTCCTCGCCAGCGCGGCGGGTGATCAGGGTTACCTTATCCGCCACCATAAACGCCGAGTAAAAACCAACGCCAAAACGGCCAATCAACTCTGATAAGGCTTCCGGCGACTGTCCGTCCTGCCGCACCTGTTCGAGCAGGGCGCGCGTACCGGATTTGGCAATCGTCCCGATATTGCTCACCACCTCGTCCCGGCTCATGCCAATACCGTTGTCGGTAATGGTGAGCGTGCGGCTCTGTTTATCTACTTCCAGGCGAATTTCGAGCGCGGCCGCGTCTGGCAACAGCTCAGGCTTCGTCAGCGACTCAAAGCGCAGTTTGTCCAACGCATCCGACGCGTTCGAGATCAGCTCGCGCAGGAAAATATCCTTATTGGTATAGAGCGAGTGAATAACGAGATTCAGCAGTTGTTTGGTTTCCGCCTGAAAGGCAAACGTCTCAGCGGTCTGATTCGATTGTTCCCCCATTGTTTTCTCCTCTTCCAGTATCAAAACAGGCACAAGCAGGCAGAGTCCACCCTCCGGTGCCTAGAGCGTTCCGTTCTTTTCAATAATCATTCTTTTTCAGAACGCAAATATAATTGCCGATGATAAAGAGCGGTAGGTTAAAAGTACGCGGGTGCGTTGCTTTCCTGGGATTGTCCTTTATCCCCGTGTCAGGCGCATACCCTGAAGAGGGACAGTTCGAGTTTTACCTTCGCTGGAGTCGTCTTGCTATGTAATCAAATAACGGTTACATGCTCAATATGTATAAGGTCATCATCAAGAGAAAAACGCTCAAGAGCATAAGCAGAATGCCTGAGCCTATTCAGAAGAAGATGGCCAATCTTGTAGAAGATTTACGTGACAAGGGTCCAATAAGAAATGATTGGCCAAATTTCAGCAAACTGGGAAAAGATCAATACCATTGCCACCTCGCCCATAGTTGGGTGGCTTGCTGGTCTCATGAGCGCAATTCCGTCATCATTGAGGTGTCCTATGCAGGCAGTCGTGAAAACGCCCCGTATTGAGGTCAACATCAGGGGGGAACTCCCCCCTAAGCTGATTGCGGTTTTGGAAGAAGAATTTGGCAAAGAGCTGCTTCTTACAGAGGAGAGTGATGAGGAGGTCTTGGATGTTTTTGCAACCGAGTGGTATCGAGAGATTCAATCAAAGACCACTCCGGGTGATGTCCTCAAGATATACCGAGAGAATCATGGGCTGACGCAAGCCCGATTAGGCGAAATGCTCGGGGGGATTCCTCGTCAACATGTGTCTAATATGGAACGTGGCCTCCGCCCGGTGAGTATGAAAACAGCCCGCAAACTGGCCAAAATCTTCAAGGTCTCTCCAGGGAAGTTCGTCTGAGTTGGGTAGGCTCGGCGTCGGGCAGATGGACCGCTGCCTTACGCACATCGAGTTTGCCCGTAATCCGCTCGGCCAGGATTGAGTTGTCCTGTTCGTGCTCTCCAACGCGGCACAAACGGCCCAGTGCTTCAAGGATAGGCAAGTAGGCTTCTCCAGTGCCATACGATTCGACACACTGTCCGCGAGCAATGCGTTGACGTTGACCGTCGATGCGACCAATACGCTCAAGAAACGCCTCAACTAAAGTTGTCTTCCCAATACCTGGTTCACCGCTCACAAAGACAATCTGGCGCTGACCGGACTGAGCGACTTCAAACCACGTCTGTAATTGGACCAGTTCTTTTTCTCTGCCCACGAGAGTGGCGGATTGGGGAGTGGAGGAGAGCGGTTGCTGTCCTGGGGAATCAAGACGTGGGGGGAGCTGGGCTATGGTGAGTGGGGCGATGAAGCGATAGCCACGCCGTTGGACGGTCTCAATAAATCGTGGCGCTCTCGCGTCATCCCCCAAAGCTTTACGAATCTGCTGAATATATCCTTTGAGAACAGCGGCGCTGACCTGCGTGTCGGCCCAGACAGCACGGAGGAGTTCTTCCTTGGTCACAAGCTGCCCGGGATGTTCGATGAAATACCGAAGAATGGCAAAAGGGGTGGGGCGAAGAGCAATACGGATACTGTCTCGCCACAAGCAGGCATTAGTTGGGTCGAGGCGAAAGGGCGGAAAGACGTAATGTCGGTCTGGGGTCACTGGTGACGCTACCGAAATACTACCATAACACTACCGGAATAGCGTTGTTTTTCCAGGATTTTCTCTGCTCCCTGTGTTAGGCTCATTATCAGCCAAACCGAGGCACGAATACAGACTATTTAGCCGATCCGAGTCCAAACATATATCCCCCAAGGAGGCAGGAGATGCAAACTGATGCCCAAGCGGTCGAGCCCGAACTTCACTCACGACCCGCTCAGTCACAAGTGATAATCGACCCTCCCGGCCCCCCACAAATCTCCTCGGCTTCCTTTCTTTTCTTGTGTTTGGCTCACCCCGTGACCTGACACGTATCTATATAGACCTGGCGCGAGAGTATGGGGATGTTGTCCGCATGGGGGCCGGAGCGTGGCAGTTTTACTTTGTTAGTCATCCAGACGACGTCCAACACGTCTTACAGGGCAATAATCACAACTACAGTAGGCAATCTGCTTTCAATGAAGTGGTGAAGCAGGTCTTTGGCAACGGCCTCATCACCAGCGAGGGTGAGGTCTGGCGCCGACGGCGGAGGCTGGCTCAGCCCGCGTTTCACCGCCGGCAGATTGAGAATTTTGCGACAACCATGGTCGATGAGACCACGGCCATGCTGGAGCGCTGGGCCAGAGTCCAGCAGGCAGACAAACCCCTTGATGTAATGACCGAAATGCAGGACTTGGCCACGACGATTGTCGGCCGGGCGCTGTTCAGTACCGATCTCAGTGCGACTGATACCGATGAGATGCGGCAGTGGTCGCGGATCACCCTGGAATATCTGAGTCGGCGCACGCGGCGCCCGCTCTCCCTGCCGCTCTGGGTCCCAACTCCGGCCAATCGACGTCTTCAGAAAGCCGCGCAGCTGTCCGATGAGAGAGTCTTCGGCATTATTCGGGAACGCCGCAAGAACCTCGCGCTGAACACCGACGGACCAAACGATTTGCTGGGCATGTTGCTGGCCGCGAGAGACGAAGAGACCGGCGAGGGCTTAACCGATCAGGAACTCCGTAATGAGGTCACGACTTTTATTGGCGCGGGCAACGAAACGACCGCCGTCACGCTGGCCTGGGTCTGGTATCTCCTCTCCAAACATCCAGAGGTGGCACGTAAGCTGCACGCCGAATTGGATACGGTACTCGGAGGCCGTGCGCCAAACGCCGCAGACCTGTCCCAACTCCCATACAGCCGCATGATTATTGAAGAGACCATGCGGCTGTATCCGGCGGCCTGGGCGATAGGTCGCGGCATCGTCGCGGATGATGTGATTGGTCGCTTCAAGATTCAGAAGGGCGGAATAATGATCGTCAGCCCGTACGTCACCCACCGGCGGCCTGATATCTGGGACAATCCGGAGGGTTTTGAACCCGAACGCTTTACGCCCGAACAGGTGGCTGAACGTCAGCGCTACGCCTACTTCCCGTTTGGCGGGGGTCCGCATCAATGTATTGGCAATACCTTTGCCCTCATGGAAGCCCAGCTCGTCCTGGCAACGGTGGGCCAAAAATATCGACTGAGCTTGATTCCCGGCTGTACGGTTGAGCCTGATCCTGTTTTTACCTTGCGCCCGAATCGACCAGTGATGATGACGTTGCAGCCTCGGTAAGCGGCACCTGTTTCCCCGGTCAGCCATATTGACAACGCTTCAGCAGAAGCGGTAGTGGTAGAAAGATGATGGCGGATCGGCTCTCTTCTTCACCGTTTTCCTTCGCTTTCTATTTTGCCCCCTAGGGGGCACATCTTTTTTGTTCATATCGCAGGCCTATTTTTGTCTTTTCTCTTCTCTTGCTGGAGCAAGCAATCGCTGAGGTATAACTATGCTGATTAAAATGACGAAGCGGGCAACCCAAGACGAAGTTACCGCTGTTGAAAAAAAACTGCATGGCTGGGGCTATAAAACCGGCAAAATGGTTGGTGAGGAGATTACCCTGATCGGGGTGTATGGAGATATTACCCGCCTGCCGACTGGCGAAGTCCAAGAAATGGGCGGCGTAGAGAGTCTGATTCCTATCTCGCGAGCGTATAAACGAGCGGCGCAAAAGGGCTCGCCCGACAACCTCATGCATCAGCGCGTCCAGATCGGTGAGGTCGAGGTTGGGGGCGACGAAATTACGGTCATTGCCGGCCCGTGCTCGGTTGAGAGTGAGGCCCAGATTATGGAAGCCGCCCGGATTGTCAAAGAAGCCGGGGGGAAAGTGCTGCGTGGCGGGGTGGTCAAATACCGTTCCAGTCCGTATAGCGGCTGGGAGGGCATTGGATCGAGCTCCGACGAGGCTTTGCGCAACGGTCTCAATCTGATCGTCAAAGCCGGACGGGCATTCGAGTTGCCGACCGTTGTTGAAGTTCTCGACCCAGGCGACGTGCCTATATACGAGGACTTGGGAGTGGACTGCTTCCAAATCGGGGAGCCCAATGCCAAAAATCAGGCATTGCTGAACCGCTTGCGTGACACGTCGCTGCCCATCATCCATAAACGTGGCAACTCCCTGGACATGGAGGCCTATTTATTGTGGGTCGAGCGGGTGATGGCCCTGGGCAAGGAAAACGTCATCCTGTGCGAGCGGGGAATCCTGAGCGCCAATAAATACACGCGCAATACCCTGGACCTGGGTGGAGTGGCAGCCTTCCATTATCAATTGTCCTGTCTGCCGATTGCCATAGACGCTTCGCACGGAACCGGTTTGCGCGATCTGGTGCATCCCATGACCCTGGCCGGCATCATGGCCGGAGCCTCTATCGTCCTGGTCGAATGCCATCCCAATCCGCTCATTGCCAAATCAGACGGCTTTCAAGGACTATTCCCCGAACAACTGAAGCACCTCGTCACCGCCTGCGAGCAGGTCTGGGAGACGCGCCAACGCCTCGAACCCCTCTACGTGCCCAGTGCCTTACTCGAACGGAAGTACGAGACGCGGGTCACTGAGGACAAGCGGCGCTTCTTTGGTGCACGGTAACGGATGGCCATACACAAGCCGCCTCGGCTCAAGTCAGACGATCGGATCGGCATTGTTTCTCCTGCGGCTGCCGTTCAAGAAGACAAGCTGAAGCAGGGTTGTCTCGCGCTTCAGCAGTGCGGATTTTCGGTCCAGGTTGGAGCCCAAGCGCTCCAACGCGATCGATTCTTCGCAGGGACGGACCAGACTCGGGCTGAGGAGTTGACGGCTATGTTCACGGACCCGAGTATTCAGGCGGTTTTTTGTAGCCGGGCAGGCTATGGCTCCGGTCGTCTCCTGCCCTTGCTCGATTTTACGATCTTCTCGCAACAGCCGAAAATTTTTGTCGGCTATAGCGATGTCACCCTGCTGCTGAATGCGTTTGTCCAAAGGGCCGGCTTGGTCTGCTTTCATGGGCCCCTTGTCGCTGGTGAGTTCGCCGAAGGCTTATCCGAACGCTCCCGTGCGCATCTGTTCAATCTCCTGACTCGCGGTACAGGCGAGGCATCGCTGCCCTTCTCGACGGCCCTCCGGACCGGCGTGGCTGAGGGGCCGTTATTGGGCGGCTGTTTGTCCGTCCTTGTCGCAACACTGGGGACACCCTTTGCTTTTGATCCGCGAGGCGCTATTTTATTCCTTGAAGATATTGGCGAAAAGCCGTATCGTATTGACAGAATGTTAGTTCAGCTCAAGCAGGGTGGTGTATTGGAACATCTGGCAGGGGTTGTGTTTGGGGATATGCAAGGGTGTTGGGGAACGGAAGATGATCCGACCTTGCTCTTGTCTGTTATTGCTGACGCATTTGCAGATTACTCCTATCCAGTTGGGTTTGGTCTGCCGGCCGGGCACGGCGGAGAGAATTTCGCCCTACCGTTGGGTACCCGTGTTCGCCTCGATGTCGGGCAGCAGCAGTTAGTATTCCTCGAGTCTGCAGTAACATAAGCGGAGGGAGGGAAGATGGACTTCTCGGCGGTGGATGTGGTGTTAGAAGAGGCGGTGCGAGATGGGACATTTCCTGGAGCTGTCGTCTTAGTCAGGCAAGACGGAGAGGTCGTCTATCGCAAGGCGCACGGATATCGGAGCCTGGAGCCTGAGCGCACGCCGCTCAGCGAAGATACGGTTTTTGATCTGGCTTCACTCACTAAGCCGCTGGCAACCACAGTGGCCCTGATGCGCTTCGTGGCGGAAAAGAAAATCCGACTCGATGATCGGATCAGCCGCTTTTTCCCGAATTTTGGGACGTGTGGCAAAACGGCGACGACCGTACGGCAGCTCCTCTCTCACTCCTCTGGGCTGCCAGCTTGGCGGCCATACTACAAAGAGCTCAGGGCGCAGAAACAGAAGGTCTCCCGACTGGCGACGCTAGGCTCACAAAGCGCGCGGGATTTCATCTATGCCCAAATCCAGCGCGAAAAAGCTGAATATGAACCGGGCGCGCGGGCGCTGTATAGCGACCTCGGCTTTATGCTGCTCGGTGCCTTGATTGAAGATATGAGTGGCACGAGTCTTGACCAATACTGTTGGAATAAGATTTATCGCCCGCTCGGCCTGCAGGCTATTGGGTTTATTAATATCGAGACGCTACGCCAGAAAAGATATGAGACGGCCACCGAGATGATCGCTCCGACCGAACGCTGTCCGTGGCGTGAACGCATCTTGTGTGGGGAGGTCCACGACGACAACGCCTACGCCATGGGCGGCGTCTCTGGCCATGCCGGTCTCTTTGCGCCCATTGATGAGGTCGATCGCTTAGTCAGTACTCTGGTGGAATGTCATGCTGGCGCCCATCCCTTTCTGCCCGCCGATGTCGTGCGCGACTTTTGGACCGTGAACACCGCGGTGCCGGATTCGACCTGGGCCTGTGGATGGGACACCCCCTCACCGCAGGGGTCAAGTGCTGGCGAATTTTTCTCGTCTCGCTCCATGGGCCATTTAGGCTTTACCGGAACCTCGGTGTGGATCGATCTGGAGCGGAACATCCACATCATTCTGCTGAGTAACCGCGTCCATCCACGCCGGGAGAACGAAAAGATCACCGCCTTTCGGCCCATCCTGCATAATGCCGTCATGAAGGCTTTGCTTGACGCCGAGAGACAGAGGACGAGTGAGCCCGCGCCTGAGACAACAGGACGTCCGGATACGCAAGGTGAAGCAGCCTCTGGAGAATCCGGAGCCCTCCCTTTAGCCTCGTGAATCGTCGGCTGAACACGACTGCGTGAGCCGAGCCCGGTATGCCGCATGTCACTGAACCGGACCTGAGGGGAATCCGTCACATCCATTGTATCGCTATAGCCGGCGTTGGTATGGCAACGCTGGCTGCCATGCTGAAAGAGCGCGGCTATCGGGTGACCGGCTCGGACCGGGAAATCTATCCTCCGATGAGCGACTTTCTCGCTCACGCCGACATCCCCGTTATCCAGGGCTATCAAGGGGAGAATCTGAGCCCCGCGCCAGACCTCGTCGTTGTGGGAAATGCGGTCTCCCGCACGAACCCCGAAGTCGCAGCCTTATTAGACACGAACATCCCCTATATCTCTTTCCCCCAGGCGGTCGGTGCCTTCTTTCTTGCTGACAAACGCCCGTTGGTTGTCGCTGGAACGCATGGCAAGACCACATCAACGGCGCTGTTAGCCTGGGTCTTAGCCCAGGCTGGTCAGTCCCCAGGCCTGCTGGTTGGTGGAATCAGCCGGAATTTTGGCCGGGGCTATTGTCTGGGTAGCGGCCGAGATTTTGTAATTGAGGGCGACGAATATGACTCGGCCTTTTTTGATAAGGGCCCGAAATTCCTGCACTACCGCCCTCAAGCGGTTCTCCTGAATGCCATTGAATTTGACCATGCCGACATTTATCAGGACCTCGACCAGATTAAAGCGGCCTTTCAACGTCTGCTTGAGCTCCTCCCGTTAGGAGCCCCAATTGTCGCTTGTAACGATTTCCCGGAGCTTCTGCACGTCGCGCGAGCGATAGGCAAACCGTTTGTGACGTTTGGTTTAAACGAGCAGGCTGACTGGCAGGCGCACGACATCCGGGACGACGGTCGTCAACTGGCTTTTACGATTACGCGAGGCCAACACGCCTGGGGGCATTTTACCTGCCCGCTGATGGGGCGCATGAATGTGCGGAATGCCTTGGGGGTGAGTGCCTTGGCTTCGATGATTGGCTTGTCCGCCCATGAGGTTGCCCCTGGTATGGCTAGCTTTCTCGGGGTTGAGCGTCGCCAGGAGTTGGTCGGGGAAGCCAAAGGAATTACGATTATTGACGACTTTGCGCATCATCCCACTGCCGTCACTGTGGCGATCGAAGCCGTCCAACTGCGTTATCCTGGACGCCGGGTCTGGGCCGTCTTCGAGCCGCGCTCCAATACGTGTCGGAGAAAGATCTTTCAAAAACCCCTGACCGAGGCACTTGGGCGCGCCGACCGCATCCTGCTTGGCCCGGTGTTTACCAAACCGCAAGACCCGCTTGCCACCGCTGACCTGTTCGCGCCGGCCGAACTCGTCGCCGACCTCCAAGCCCGTGGCAAATATGCCCAGGCCGGCGGCAGCGTGCAGGATATTCGTCTACGCCTCACCGCGGAGTGCCGGGCTGGTGATGTCGTACTGGTGATGTCGAACGGCGCATTTGGGGGGCTGCCACGTAAGCTCCTCACGACGTTGCAGGACGGTTAAGGCAAACGGATATCAGTGACCGTTGCTCCATTCCCGTACATCTGCACATACGTTCGATAATTGCGCAGGACCAGCTTCACATAGCGGCGTGTCTCGCCGTAACTGATGTTCTCGACAAACTCGTCCGGTTCCAGCTCTCCAAATCGCGCGAGCCATTTGTCAGCCGCCCTTTCGCCGGCATTGTAGGCACCTAAAGCTAAAATAAGACTCCCCTGATAGCGCTCCAAGAGACCCCGTAGATAGGTTGTCCCGAGATGAATATTGAGTGCCGGGTCGGTTAAAGCGCTCCCACCGTTCAGCGGCAAGTCGGTGAGTCTAGCCGCAGTTGTTGGTAGTAGCTGCATCAGTCCATAAGCGTTCGCCCGTGAGACTGCTGCTGCGTCAAACAGACTTTCCTGTCGAATGAGGGAAATAATGAGATAGGGATCGAGGTCCTTTTTTTCGGCGTGTGTGAGGACGAAGTTCCAATAGGCTTGTGGGTAGAGATAGGCCTGCCTAGCCGCGCTACGCAGGTTCAGCTGCGGCAGCAACCGAAACACCGAGGTATAGTCATTGACGCGCTGATACTCGGGGATAAAAAATTTTGTCCAGGACGCTCCCCTTCGTGCGTGGTGGCGGACGAAGTCGAGCTCACGACGCGCCAGGTCTAGGAGTCCGAGGTCCACGAGGGTGGTGTAGCGCTGATAGTGTGCGTTCTGGATCGTAGAGAGGCGAGGGGTAGGGGAGACCGGCGGAGTCTTGAGGGGAAGGGCCGATAGCGTTGTGCCCAGGCGCTTTTCCGCCCACAGCGCATAATAGCCATGCGGATAGCGACGCAGGAGCCGTCGATACATGGTGGCCGCTTTCTCGGATTGACCTAAGCGCCCGGTTGCGCGCGCCTGCCAGTACAGGGCGCGTATGCCTTCGACGGTTCCGGGCACAGACTGCGCGAGTTTTTGAAATATCTTCTGCGCGGTTTGATACTTCCCCTGGCTATAGGCCATCCAGCCTTGGCGCCAGTGCGCTTCAAGGGCCAATGGCGTGCGAGAGAACTTTTGTCTGAGGTGTTGATAGGCCGCAGCCGCGCTGGCATTGTCCTGCTTGGATTGAAAGATACGCCCCATGGCATTCCACGCCTCTGCGGCTAGGTCGTGGCGTGGATACGCTTTGGTCAGCCGCTTGAAGAGCAATAGGGCCGCGTCGTCTTCGTCTTGATTCCAGAAAAACCGTGCCCAGCGGTATAGGGCTTTGGGGGCAAATGGAGTGTTTGGATAGCGTTCGACAACCTCCTGCCACTGTGCGATGGCTGCCTCTCGTTGTCCCAGGTTTTTATAGAGCCCGGCGAGTAAGAGCAGGCCGGCCGGTCTCAGGCTGCTGGTGGAGAAGCGCGTCTGAAACTGTTCGGCGAGGTTTCGTGCCGTTTCAATATCTTCCTCCTTCACTAACAACCTGGTCTCGTCGTAATACGCCCGTGCCGTCCGGAGTGGAAAATCCTCCGGGTACTGCTCTCGAAGCGCGGCGACTCGGGCTTTGGCTGTTGTCCCGACTGCCGTCCGTGGCGCGCTTGCCCGCAGGGCTTGATAGCGTTGATAGGCGAGAGACTGCTTCCCCTGTCGTTCGTAGACTTGGGCAATGAGGAGTGTGCATTGATGCCGAACCGCGTCGGTCACTAGCGGAGCTTGTTGCGCTTGCTTGGCATGGGCCAGGGTGCGTTTCCACCGCTCTTCTACAAAGGTGAGCCGGGCTAAGGCCAGGGCTGCGTTGCTCTGCCAGATCGTCGTCGGGTGCTCGTCCAAAAGCTGCTCGAAGACAGCGCGCGCTTCCACCGGGCTACCAGCCTTGAGATGGAGTTCCCCTAAAAAATACAAGCTGTAATCGGCCAGCAGAGGCTCGTGCTGCTGTACGTGTTCAAAGGCCGCGCGAGCAGTCTCCCAGTCTTTGTTTTGAAACGCGTGGTAGCCGGGCAGAAAGACAGAGGAGGGCGATACGTCTGCGGAGGGGGAAACGTCAGCGTTGTCTTGAGACCAGACGAGGGCTGAACTGCCGATGAAACACAGCAGACAAAGAGAGAAAAAGCGAATACGGTGCTGCATACAGGGAAAAGAAAAACTACGTTGTGAGTGGTGGGATGAATGCCGCAATTGAGTCTCTGGCCATTTCCTACTAAGGTCAAATTTTTACAGAAAAACTGACACAAGGTAAGGGAGGCTAGTCATGCAGATCGGGGTGCTCGCTTTTTTAACCGAACAGTCCGGAGAGCCGGGGAATATTGCCCAGGAGGCCGAGCGTCTCGGGTTTGAGTCGTTTTGGGTTGCCGAGCATCTAGTCATACCGACACACTCTACGACCTATTACCCCCGCTCGCCGGATGGGAAAATCCCTGAATTCTACGCACATCTGATTGACCCGTTTGTGGCCTTGGCGGCAGCTGCGCAGGCGACACAGACGATTCGTCTGGGGACGGGGATTTGCCTCTTGCCGGAACGGAACACCATCACGACGGCAAAGGCTGCGGCGAGTATTGATCTGTACTCGAACGGACGGCTCCTCTTCGGGGTCGGAGCCGGCTGGCTCCCTGAGGAAGCCGCAATTATGGGCGTGCAGTTTCCCAAACGCTGGCAACACCTGCGTGAATCGGTGGAAGCCCTGCGAGAGCTGTGGACCAAGGAGGAAGCCAGCTATGATGGCGAGTTTGTCCGCTTTCCGTCGGTCAAACTTTTTCCCAAGCCGGTTCAAAAGCCTACTCCGCCGATCTTTCTCGGCGCGCATGATCGACGCTACGCGCTCAAGCGGGTGGCCCGCTATGCCGATGGTTGGTGCCCTGGGGGGCTCACGCCCGAGCAGGCCAAGGAAGACATTCCGGTCATCAAACAACTGGCCCGGGAGGCTGGTCGTGACCCCGAAGCCCTTGAATTCTCGGTTCTCCTGCTCTCCTCGCCCGAAGGCGGCCTGGATGGCGATACGCTCAAACACTACCAGGAAGCTGGCGTCACCCGAGTGATACTGGCTGCGGCTCAAGCTGCCTTTCGCAATGGCGTTGAAGCCGTTAAGCAACTCGCGCCTATTGTTGAGCGGGCCCAACACGTATAAGCATCAGCTCTCATGTGAGAGGAAAAGCGGTCATGAAAATAACGCGCAATGTCGTCTGGGCGGTTAGCCTGAGCTTCCTCGGCCTCGTGAGCTGTGGCTCTGTGAAATCAACAGTGTCATCCGTGTCAGCCATCATTCCAGGTGTAGAGCCGAAAAAAGAAGAGCGGATCAAGGCTGGTGAGAAACTGAATCTGAACGTCTCGCCACAAATGGCGCTCATGCTGTTTCGGGACGTGGCGTCGGAAAACGGCTGGGAAGTCAGCGCCATGGGGGACCAGAGAAATATCAACGGTGAGGTAACCGGGAAGTTTTTCCGCGTTGAGACGATTCAGTTTGTCGGCGGGCGCAGGATCATGTCCGGAGTGTTCTTCAAAGTAAAAGACGATGACGAGGCGTCCTATGTGACCATGGGCAAGCCCGGGCCCGAAGCCGCCTATGGCATTCCGACCGCTCTGGCCAGGCCCTTGCTAGCATCTATTGCCGAATGGACGGGAGAGGCGGATGAGACCCTTGAGACTGTAGAAGACGGAACGGAATGGAGCCCTTTGGAAGAGGCCTTAGGCGAAGACTTTGAAGAAAGAGACGAAGCCGAGTTGGAAGAGCAGGACGAATTTGAGGAAACGGAATTCAGCGCCTTAGAGGAGGACCTGGACTCCGACCTTGCAGAAGACTATGGCCTAGAAGATGTCGAACTCAGTCCTGAAGAAGAGGAGATATTAGAAGAGATAGAACTCGGCCCCATTGAGTAAGGCTTGTTTCTAGTCCAGGCGGGAACGGAAAATACGCTGCCGGCGGGTCCCACCGGCGAGCGCCCGAAACAACAGGCCGCGAAAAACCATGACCACGTAGAGGAAAAAAGAACAGCCTGCGGCCCAGATAATCTCCGCCGCCGAATTCCAAAACCCGATGCCAAGGGGCAGCAGCATTGATCGACCAATCTGCATGGGCATGGCCAGAATATCGAGCGGAAAGAAGAGCGACGAAGCCAGGGCAATGGGCGGTAAACCGCCGAGAACCGACACCACCACCACCAGCCCAACCAAGGGCACAAACCACTCCACACCACTTTCACGCAGAAACTCAACGCTCTCCTGGATCATGGCCCATCCGTCGGTTCGGCCTTGGTAGATGACCTCTGTGACCGGGCTGAGCAGGATCGGGAGAATGAGGTGGACGAGCACATACAGGGCCTGAGAGCCAGCCCCGCCGGGCAGCATCGAGAACAGCAGGCGGACCAACATCAGGAAGAACAGAATGCTGATAACCGAGCCAAAGTGGGGCCGCCAACTATCGAGTAACTCTTGTGGCTGAACGCGTTGGCCGTGCACAACGCCGTCAATAAAATATAAGTACGAGCTGGTACACAGGACCATGACCAGTCCAACCAGGAGTCCTCCGACAAAACCCATCCGCCCAAAAAAGGTTGCCGCAAGAATGATGAGCGGCGTGTACACCAAGGGCAGGAGGGCGATCCACCAGCCTTTTCCGAGTTTCTCGACCGTCTCTCTTGTCGCGCGTCTATAGATGGTGAGCGTCGCCGCTATCAGGGCATTCCAATCCATGACTCCTCCTCACTCCCTCAGCCCAGACAAAGCGGTCTACTGGTCGGGTGTGCATCAGCCATAAGCAGGGCTCTGGTAATCATAGTGATATCACGGCCAACTCATGCGGGGAAACGGCGCCCTGTGCCGCGTCTATGCTGCTACGCGAACCCGTTTGGGTCCAAAGGCAATCAACGCGGCGGGAATAGTGCGCAGCAGCGGAATCCGTGGGACCAGCCGTATGGACAGGGGGAGCCGAAACGACGCGCTGCCGCGTAATGCCGGGGCAATAAGGCGCTGCTGAATCTGCGCCTGAAACGCCTGGATAACGCGTGTTGGCCACTCGCGTTGCCGCTGTATGTCCGCCAGATGACACTCTTGGACAGTGTGGCTCCGGAGGGGCTGAGCCAGAATATTTGCCGCGACCACGGCATCATGAATCGCATAGTTAATGCCCACACCGCCGACTGGAGACATGACATGGGCGGCGTCGCCTATCAGCAGCAGGCCGGCTTGATACCACCGCGACAGCCGGTCGGCACCAACGGACAGGACGGCAATATCCTGCCAGTTCGAGAGCTGGTCCACGCGGTCGTGAGCCCAGGGGACGAGCTCGCTGACGGACCGTTGCAGGGCTTCCAGACCGGCGGCCCGGACGTGCCTATAGCTGTCTTTAAGGATGGCATAGCCGATCTGCCAATAGGTATACCGGTTCTGAAGAACAAGCAGGCGTCCCTGCCCAATACGGAGCGTCGCGCCGGCATCAATCGGGTCGTCCGACTGCCGCGGCAACCGGAACCACAGCATATCCATCGGTGGCCGGGACGTCCGCGGTTCCAGCTTGGCGAGGCGGCGCAGCCGAGAAAAACGGCCGTCCGCCCCAATCGTGAGCTGAGCGCGGACCTCGTGCCAGTCTCCATGCGCGGCCCGATAGCGAACGCCCTGGATGCTACCCTTCTCTTTGACCAAATCCTGAACATTGGCTCCCATCTGAAGCTGAAAGTGGGGGTAGCGTTTTGCTTCGGCGGTGATGAAGTCCAGGAAATCGACTTGGGGAATCAGGGTGATATACGGGTAGGGTGTTTTGAGGCGGCGCAGGTCGATCAACTGGAGCGACTCTTCGGGCGTTTGGATAGAGAGGCGGTCGATCTTGGAATGACGCAGGCTCAACAGACGATCGGCCAGGCCAATCGAATCCAGTATCTCCATGACCGACGGATGGAGCGTATCGCCGCGAAAATCACGGTCAAAATTGAGGTGGCTTTCAAGTAGCGTGACCGGCACGTCCTGACGCGCCAACAGGAGGGCGAGCATGGCCCCGGCCGGACCCCCACCAACGATGCAGCACGCGGTCTCGTGCGTACCCACGCTAGAACAATCCGATCGATTGCAACAAAATAATCGTCACGGCAATAGGCGCCACAAAGCGCAGCAGAAAGACCCATCCCAGATAGAGGACCGGTCTCAGATCGCTGGCTGGGACTTCCGCTTGCCGCTCCTGATGCGTCAGCCACCAGCCGGCAAACAAGGCAACCAGTAGCCCACTAACGGGCAGCAAATAGCTCGTGACTATGGTGTCGGCCAGACCGACACCTTTCACGGCCGAGAAAATGCCCAGAGCCCCTATCACGCCCCCCAGCCCCCAACTGGCCGGCACGCGAGCCCAGCCTCGCTCATCAACAAAATAGGCGACGACAACTTCCAGGCCGGCCATAGCAGAACTTAAGGCCGCAAAGGTGAGGAGCAAAAAGAACAGGACGGAGAGGAATTGTCCGAATGGGAGCTGACTGAATACGGTAGGGAGTGTCTTGAAAATAAGCGCCGGACCATCACTTGGTTCCAGTTGAAAGGTAAACACCAGGGGAAAGATGACAAACCCGGCCAGGAGTGCAATCCCGGTGTCACTGGCCGCCACGAAGAGAGTGGAGCGGGGCAGCTTGCTGTCGCGTTGCAGATAGCTCCCATAGGTGATGAGCATCCCCAGGCCGATGCTCAGTGAGAAAAAGGCTTGTCCCAAGGCCGCAAGCACCGCCTCGGGACCAATCTTGTCCCAATCCGGCGTCAATAAAAAAGCAATGCCTTCCGAGGCACCATCGGTCGTGAGGGCATAGATCAGCAGGAAACAGAGCATCAGGAAAAGGGCCGGCATCATGATTTTATTGCCCCACTCAATGCCACGCGAGACGCCGCGCGAGACAAACCCTATGGTGAGGACCATAAAAACGGCATGCCAAAACGTTTGGAGGGCTGGAGCGACTGAAAGCGAGTCAAAGAGTTGTCCGATCTCTGTCGTTGATCGACTGGTAAAACTATCGGCAAGAGATAAGAAAATGTAATGCAGAACCCAGCCGCCGACGACCGAATAGTAGGACAGCAAAACAAAACTGGTCGTCACGGCGAGCCAGCCCGTGATGGGCCACGGCGAGCCTGGCCGCAGCGTAGAAAATGCGCCAACGGCACTCCGTTGCGTGCCCCGTCCGATGAGGAGTTCGGCAGTCATAATCGGGATGCCGACTGCCATGACACAACCCAGATAGACCAGGATAAATGCGCCGCCACCGTATTCTCCGGTGACCGACGGAAAGCGCCAGATATTGCCCAGGCCGACCGCCGACCCCATAGCGGCGAGTACGAACCCCAGCGTTCCCGACCAGTTGTCCCTGCTTTGCGCCATCGCCCCTCTGCTCCGTATCCTCGGTGGTCCCAGATTCAGGTCAAGCCACTATTGGCGCTCACCGTTCACATACGTGAATTCCCTGACACTCCCGTTTGCCTTGCGCAAGATCCAACGGCCGTGCTGTTTGTCGTCTACATAGGGTCCTTCGTATATATCTCCATCCACTTGGCGATTGACCCAATGACCGTGCAGCTTGTCGTCCACATAGGACCCTTCCCAGACATCTCCGTCTGCATAGCGTATGACCCAACGACCCTGGCGCTTGCCGCTTACACGCGGTCCTTCCCAGACATCTCCGTCTGCCTGGCGTATGACCCAGTGGCCGTGTGGCTTGCCATCGACAAATGGCCCTTCTCCTACATCCCCATTCCCCCTACGTCGGACAAAGTGGCCCTGCCGCTTACCGTCCTGGATAAGTCCAGAGTATTCGGTCTTGGAGCTATTTCTTGTAAATGTCAGCGTCCCCATTCCGTGGGCCAGACCGTCGGTACACTCACCGGCCCAGGTCATGCTTCCGCCCGGCAAAAAGTTGAAAGTAAAGACGTAGCATCCAGGCCGGCCAGCCAGTTCTATAAAACACTCGGCGCCTTCCGACCGACCTGTACACGTTTGCCGTTGCCGTTCGGCTTCTGCTTGAGCTGCGGCTTCCTGCGCCTGTCGTTGCCGTTTTGCTTCCGCCCGTGCTGCCGCCTCCCGCGCCTGCCGCTCTGCCTCGGCGGCCTGTCGGCGCTCTGCTTCCTCCGCCTCTCGCTGGGTCTCTTCTCGCTGCCGCTGCTCGGCCACGGCATCGCTCCCCTGCGTTATCAGGGCATCGGCCTGCTCTCGCGTCAAATACCCCGTCCCCGTAAACCCCTTCCCAGCTTGCCATTCTCGCATTGCTTTCCGTGTCGCCGGTCCAAATAGCCCATCCGCTGCCCCGACCGAGTAGTCGAGTGCTGTCAACCCGTGCTGTACCAACCGTCGCGCAGCCCGGTCCAACCCAAGTTGCCCTTCCAGACAGGCGTGGGCCTCCGCTACATACGCCCCTGCCGGATACACCTCCAGATACGCCTGCACCTGCCGCTTACTCTGACATTCCACACTTTTCCAGAACAACTCTTCTATCTCCTCATCGGTCTGCCCGATGGCTGGACCGGCCAGCACGAGGAGAAGGAGTCCGATGGTCCACGTAATCAAGGACTTGCTCATAGGGGCATACAACGCAACGCCGGTAAGAAAGTCAAGCAACGGACAGCCAAGGGCAGGAAGTCGTTCCTCCGACGCTAGAGCAAATAACGATGATGTGTAGCCACCCGTCCTTCCTGCGAAAGCAGGAATCCAGGCCCCCAGCCCCCAGCCTCTGGATGCCGGATCATGTCCGGCATGACGAGAGGGTAGCGGCCCAGCTACAATACAACTTATTGTGAAACGCTCTATCGGCTATGCGTCACTCTGGCCAAATCGCCCGCGACCTCATCCGCCGCTTTCAGGGTCGTATCCTGGCTGGGGATGGGGAGTAAGCTTTCACCTGCCTCTACGGTCAAGGCCAACTACCAGTAATTTTCTTCCACTCGTCGTCCGGGATGGAATGGAGACCAGGGCATTCCTCCCCTGTCTCTCGTGCGGCTACTAAAGCTTCGCGGACAAGTTTTTGAGCTTCATCAAAATCTCTATATTTTAAACTGGATAAATCGGACAAACGAGGACCGAGGCATGCTTCCCCTGTCTCTTGCTCTCGTGCGGCCGCGTAATCTTTGAGGAGTTCAAGTTGATACGCATCAAAATCTCTAACTAAACCGGACAGAGGTTCTTCTGACGTCCAGCGTTTCAGGCTACTGCGAGCAGTGTATACGTCCTTGCAGGCAAATTCGGCTGTCCATTTGGCCCAGGTTTCCCAATTAGGTCGGCGGGAGCTGTCTGGAAGGGGGTCTATAGAACTCTGGTTTGCCTCCATGCGCTCCTGCAAGTGTTCCTTCAGGGACGACAATTTCCCCCACAGAAGCTTGACAGTCGCTATCTTCTCGTTGGGGACTAGCTTTTTCAGATAGGATGATTTGTCAGTAGGAAAGTCGTACGAAACGCCGGGCGTCCATACCAAATTCAGATAGGATGATTTGTCAGTAGGAAAGTCGCACGAAACGCTGGGCGCCTGTGCCAAATACTGTCGGCCTGGCTGACCAAAACTGCCCTGCAACTGCGCGCTCCCAAGGTCTGCGCCTTGCAACTGTGTGCCCTGGAGGTACGCACCCTGCAAGCATGCATTCTTGAGGCTCGCACCCTGCAAGCATGCATTCTTGAGGCTTGCGCCTTGCAAGCGTGCGCTCCCAAGGTCCACGCCCTGCAACTGTGCGCTAGCGAAGTCCGCGCCTTGCAAGCGTGCGCTCCCAAGGTCCACGCCTTGTAGCTGCGCTCTAACGAAGTCCGCGCCTTGTAAGCGCGCCCTAACAAGGTTCGCACCCTGCAATTGTGCCTCCGAAATGCCTGCACCTTGCAACTGTGCTCTAACGAGGTCCGCGCCTTGTAAGCGCGCCCTAACAAGGTTCGCACCCTGCAATTGTGTTTTTCGAAAATATGCGAAGAGCAAATTCCGCCCAAATAAATCGATGGTTGCAAAGCTTTCGTCACTGGGTTGATCAGATATCTCATGAGCCTGAGTCTTGACTAGCCGCTTATGGCTGACATCAAGATAGCGGCAGGCTAAGCCCCACCACTCGCAAGGACCAGCGTCGATTATGTTTTCTCCATTCTCCCACACCGCCTGCCAGAACTCTTCGATCATTTGACAAGTAGACTTTTGGGCTTTTTCTGCCACCGCCGGTCGCCGGACTTTTTCTGCCATCTCCGATCGCCGGTCTTCTTCTACTACTGCCGATCTCCAGATACCCAGTCGGTCCTCTTCCTCAGTTTTAGGATCAAATTCCGGTGGATAGGCGGCACGGAGCAACAGGAGCGCCATACAGAACACCGCTGTTCCCCAAGTGAGCTTCAACAAGAGCACCATACAGAAAACCGCCACTCCCCAAACGGACTTCAATATCTCCCAGAGTCGTCTTTCTGCACGTGTCCCTGGCTGCTCCGGTCCTTTCGCTAATATCTCCCAGAGTCGTCTTTCCGCGGGCGTGGGACGTCCAGGGCCCGATGTCCTTCGCTGCCCTTCTCCTTTCGCTATCCACGCATACAATGTTTGGAAGCAACTGATGAGCTTCTTCCAAAATACCCGAAACCATCCATCAAATACCCGACAGTTGAACCATGCAAGGAGCACCAAATCGAGGAGGAAGATGATATGGTGTTCCCACGTAATCCAACCGGATTGATAGCGGACGAATGAGAGGTCAAGAACGAACAGCAATACCACCGGGATCGCCTCAACGCCGAGCCATACGAACACCTTGGACAGTTTGCCGGGGGGCAGCCGTAATCGCTGAACAAGGGTGAACGCGGAGAGCCAATTCCAACATTCCTTCCTTTTCGCCTCAACTTTCTCTTGCATGTTCGGGGCTACTGTGTCAGGAAACTCTTCCTTCAGCGCAACCTCGAACGTCTGCACTTTCCCTGCCAACACAGTCAGTTGGAACAACAACTGAGCGTGCAGGTAGAGGAAGATCAGCGGTGCAAAGATATAACTGTTTTTAAGCGAGATGCCGGCACCTACCTGTGGCAGTTCGACCAGACTATTGCGAAGCAGGTTTTCGTCAGTGGAGGACAGCAAGGTCAGGAACAGATAGAGCGCCACTATCAAGAATAGCGACAGAGAAGTTCGCGCCGTGCGCGCCGTATCGTTGATGGAATCGGCGAGGCTCCGCAACCGCACGCGCCTCGTCTCGCGCGTGTGAATCTCCCACGCCGTTTTGTCTTCAATAGTGGCCACTAGAGCAAATCACGCTGCTGTGAGGCCGCTCTCCGACCTCTGGATGCCGGATCAAGTCCGGCATGACGAGCGTGTACGAGCGTGGTTACAATTTATCGTGAAACGTTCTAGGTGAGGGCAGAGAAGTCTCCGCCCGTATCAGCCCGCTGCCTACATGCCCGCTGGGTCATAGCGCACCAGGGTGCGTGAGCCGTCGGCAAAACCGCTCCGAAAGCCTTCTTCATATTGCGGCCAGCCGTCCGAGTACTTTTCGGCAAAGGTCTTGAACATGATTTCGGTGACGGCATCGTCTTTCACCAGCGACCCGGTGGCATCAAACGACTGTCCATCGCGCGAGCCGATCCAGACTTTGGCTTTTGTGCGTCCAGCCTGGATGCGCCTGACGCGATACGTCGTTACTGGCGTCCCCACCCAGACGGCCCCATCATGCTCAAAAAACCAGATCTCAGCCTTTGAGCCCAACTCGCCGCTCTTCCGCTCGGACTGGATATAGACATATTTGCTGGAGTCCAGTGCCTGTTTTAGCTCCGAGGAGAGCTCGGCTGCGGACTGCTGTGGCGTCGCAAGGAAAACGAACGTGCCACTCAGCACGGCCAGGAGAACCCAGGAAGACCAATGGAAACGTGTGTGTAAACGCATACTACCTCCGCTACATATTGGATTTACGACTCACTTGTGGCGTCATACTGCGCCTCGGAGACGACTTTCATGGACTGAATAATGATGGGCTCCTGCGGCACGTCGGCGTGCATGCCCTTCCGCCCGGTCTGCACCTGTTCGATGGTACTCACGACGTCCATGCCCTCTATGACTCTGCCAAACACGCAATACCCGAAGCCCTGCATCGAGGTATCCTTATGGTTCAGAAAGTCATTATCATTGACGTTGATGAAGAACTGAGAGGTGGCGGAATCAACCACGTTTGTGCGGGCCATGGCCAGCGTTCCGGTATCGTTGGTCAGGCCGTTGGCGGCCTCATTCTTGATGGCAGGCTTGGTCGGCTTCTGCTGCATGGCTTCGGTAAAGCCGCCCCCTTGGATCATGAAGCCGGGAATCACCCGATGGAAAATCGTCCCGTCATAAAATCCATCGTTGACATAGGCAAGGAAGTTTGTGACCGTTTCCGGCGCCTCTTTCTGAAACAGCTCGATTTTCACCTCTCCCTTGGACGTTGACATGAGGACAACCGGCCCTCCGGCTGCTCCGCCACCCGCCTCCGAACACCCAGGCAGATTGACCAGTAAGACGACTGAAAAAATAACGAACTGCTTCACTCCCCACATCGGTTTTCCTCCAAATACTCAACTGCAACCGCCCGACAACCTAACCCAGCCTGGGGACGAAGGGAAGTGCCTGCGCAGGGTGCTCAACACGCTGCGGATTTACAACTGTTCCAGATACTCCAACACCTCCTGAAGCGGCATGACATCCCCGTACTTTGCACCGATATCGAACAGATTGGCCTGATGTGGCTCTTGGGCCCGGTCGCCGACACACTCAATCGGCACAATGGGCCGAAAGCCGTTCGCCAGGGCATCCATCACCGTTGCGCGGACGCAGCCGCTGGTAGTGCAGCCGGTAACGATAGCGGTATCAACCGACTGCATGGTTAAGGTCGAGGCCAGATAGGTGCCGAAGAAACCGGAGGCGTATTTTTTGGTGATCACCAGGTCGCCGGGCTCCTGATTGAGGCGCGGGTCGAGCTTGACCAAATCGCTTCCGATAGTAAGCATACGCAGAGAGGGTGCCTTTTCGGGCCACAGGCCGGCATCGTCCTGCCGGTGGGGATCATAGCCCACAACCGTAAAAATAACCGGAATGTCTTTCTTGCGAGCCGCGGCGATGAGCTCGTTTGTCGCCGCGACTTCGGCGCCGAGATCGCCGGCAAGCGGGGACTGTTCCGGAACGGTAAAGCCCAACTGAAAGTCCACCACAATCAGCGCGGGCTTTTTTCCGAAGCCGAGTTTATGGCCGAGTTGGGCATGTTCATAAATCGCATTTTTATCTTCAGTCTGAGCCATAGCCGCCTCCTTCGTTTATAATCCGCGCGGTCGAATAACCTGCTCAACAAATCGGCCACTTGGCTGTTCGGCCACAATCTCGCCGTCCTCCATAACCAACTGGCCACGCAGAAAGGTTTTTACCGGAATACCCTTGACCTGCCGGCCCTCCCACAAGGAATAGTCTGCGCGCGACCGCATTCGGTCGACCCCCAGTACGGCGTCCTTTTCCGGGTCGAGAACCACGATGTCTGCGTCTGAGCCAATGGCCAGGGCCCCCTTCTTGGGGTAGAGGCCGTACAGCTTGGCCGCATTTTCGGACAGGATTTTTGAGAGAGTCCCCAGATCGATACGACCTTTGTTCACCCCTTCGTGAAACAGGAGGGGCAGGGTATCGGCCACCTGAAGGTTAATGCCGACACGGCAGTCCCAGAAATCTCCATCGGTCTTGAACGACGAAGAGTAGGTCAGACTGTCCGTTCCGACGACAGACAGGGTGCCTTCCTGAAGTCCTCGCCATAGCCGCTCTTTGTCTTTCTCAAAACGAATCGGCGGCTGAATTTTCGCTTTGCCGCCCATACCCAGCGCGTCCATTTCCGGAGCCGTGGTGTTGAGAAAACAGGCGACCGTTTCCCCAACAACGTTCAGCCCTTCGGCGTGGAGGCGCTTGACTGTTTCCACGGTATGCGCGGCGCTGATATGAACCGGGTAGATCGGGACGCGGAGTTGGTTGGCAATCATCCCATAGGTATAGACCTGGACACTTTCGGCCCACTCCGGACTGGACTCGGCCCAGGCCGTGAGCTGGTCGGCTCGGCCCATTTCGCGCAAGCGATCGATCAGGATACCGCGGACGTACGGATCTTCGGCATGAATCTTGGCAAAGGTCGGGGGGCCACAGTGGGCCAATTGCTCGCAGGCCGCATGAAAAAATGAAGGCGTGATGCCGTCCGGATTCATGCCAAAGGCTTCGGCCTGCGGGCCGGAATAGCCGGTAAAGAATTTATACGACACACCGCCCTTCGCGGCCACGGCCGGGATTTGGGCGACCTGATCGAGCGTGTTAACCACACAGGTCACCTTGAAATCGCACCACGAATGATTGGTGCCGCACTCGACAGCCTGGTCAAACAGGTCCAACATCGGATCCTTGCCGATCAGGGTGGTAGTGGCAATTGTCGTGACTCCGCCGAGCAGGCAATCCTTGGTGTCGCGCAAGAAATCTTCGACCATGGCCTCATCGCCAAAGCGGTCCGAGATGCCGAAGTGGACGTGGGGGTCAAACGTCCCAGGGAACAGGATTTTGCCCTCAACGTCGATTTCGCGTTTGGCCTGACCGAGGCTTGAGCTCGCACCGACCGCGACGATCTGTTCCCCTTCAACGGCAATCCCGCCCCGGATCACGCCGTTCGGCGTAACGACTAACCCGTTCTTTAGGACGATGTCATGTGACACAGCAGCCTCCTTTTTGGGTATGTGGATAAAATAAGTCCGAGGCGATTATCGAACCAAACGGGGCGGCCTGTCAATGTAAAAACGAGTCCTGGCTCGTGTGTCCCTGGACCTCTTTCTCTTTTCCGCGCTTTTGCGCTAAAAGCGTGGGACGAGACGGAACGAAAAAAGGAGGACGTTATGGCAGTCAACGATGATCTGACTGAAGCCCAGGTAGAGGAGTTCTTCTCGACCTTGAGCAACTGGGGAAAATGGGGAGCAAACGATCAGCTTGGCGCGCTCAACTATATTACGTCTGAGAAACGCGCGCAGGCAGCAGCCCAGGTACAAGACGGACACTCGGTGTCATTATCTCTGCCCTTGGCGACGCATCACGGGCCGGACAATCCGACCCCGGTCATGCATCTGATGATGAAGACTGGCGCGCCGGGTGAGGAGAGTCTGGTCCCCCTGCCGTATAGCGCCGACTATTTTGCCATCGCCCCGCATGGGGTCGCCAACACGCATATCGATGCGCTGTGTCACGTGTTTCACAACGATAAGATGTATAACGGTTATCCCTCTTCTGACGTGACCGCCCAGGGCGCGCTGAACGGGGCGATCCATTCCATTAAAAACGGCGTTGTGTCGCGCGGGGTGTTGATCGATATCCCGCCGCTCAAGAACCGCGACTATCTGGAACCGGGCGAGGCGATTACGCCGGCGGACCTGGAAGCCGCGGAACAGGCGGGAAACTTCAAAGTCGAAGAAGGCGATGTACTCTTTGTGCGAACCGGGCGCCACGTGCGCCAAAAAGCCCAGGGTAACTGGGACGCGCTTCAGGACGGCCTGGCCGGGCTGGGCGCGGCCTGCCTGCCCTGGATTCACGAGCGGAAAGTTGCCGTGCTGGGCTGTGACGGGGTGAGTGACGTTGTGCCGAGTGGCTATGACAATCTCATCATGCCCATCCACTCGTGTACCCTGGTGGCCATGGGCATACATCTGCTTGACAACTGCCTATTGGACGACCTGAGCGCGGCCTGCGCCGCACGCTCACGCTGGACGTTCATGCTGACGGTGGCGCCGTTGGTGCTGGTCAAGGGGACGGCTTCGCCGGTGAATCCCATTGCCGTGTTTTAGACACGTTATTGCGGGGTAGGGGAGAGCGCTCCTGCCCCGTTTTTTCTGTTCCGTTCGGCACGATTCCCACGGAGCAGGTGCCAAGCAATGAAAATCCTCTTCCTGCACGGCTTTGGCGCAACCCCTGGAGGGACCAAGCCGACGTTCCTCAAGGCCAATGGCTTTGAGGTCTGTAATCCTCTTCTGCCGAATGACGACTTTGACGCCTGTGTGCGTATTGCTCAGGCCGAGTTTGACCGTCAGCAGCCCGATGTGGTTGTGGGTTCCAGCCGGGGTGGCGCGGTCGCGATCAATATCGACAGCGGGGAGACGCCGCTCGTGCTGCTCTGCCCGGCATGGAAACGCTGGGGCAGGGCGACAACTGTCAAGCCGAATACCCTTATCCTCCACGCCGAGGCTGATGAAGCCGTTCCTTTTGCTCACAGTGCTGAACTGGTCCGCCAGAGCGGCCTGCCCGATTCTGCTTTAATTCGGACCGGAAACGAACATCGCCTGATTGACGCCGATTCGCTGGATAGTTTACTCAAGGCGATTGTCAGACTCGCCGGTTCTGGAGAGAGGAGCGTGTGATGGCTGAGGTAAAGACCGGCCCAAAACTCGGCGCGCACGCAGAGGAGTAAAAGAGGCACGCTCATGCCGGTATCCTTCCCCACAGAACGGGCTGAGAAGCGGCAGGTACTCCTGCAGGCAGTCGAGCAGGTCCGGGGGACGCTTGCCGCCCAGATAGACGAAGCCGAGGAAGCCCGGACGCTGCCCGACGCCTCGGTGGCGGCCTTGAGCGAGGCCGGCCTGTTCAAGCTGAAACTGCCGGCGGAGCTCGGTGGGGCCGAGGCCGACCCGGTGACGCAATTAGAAGTGATTGAGGCTGTAACAAGGATCAATCCGTCTGCGGGCTGGTGTATGTTTATTGGCGCTGCCATTGTTGGCATGGCTGGCGCCTTTCTCCCGGACGAAACCATAGCCACAGTGTTCCCCCATGGTCGCGTCCCGACCATGGCGGGCGGCTTGATGCCCGGCCGAGCTGTGCCCGAGCAGGGCGGCTACCGTGTTAGTGGTCGCTGGTCGTGGGGCAGCGGCATCCGCTATGCCGAATGGGTATTGGTTCAAACCTTGGTCGAGCGTGACTCCCAGACACCAGAGGTGCGGGCCGTGGTCTTCCCGATTGCCCAAGCTCAGGTCATCGACAACTGGCATGTGCTTGGCATGAAAGGCACCGGCAGTTGTGACTACGCGGTCTCGGACCTGTTTGTTCCCGAGGCGTTTACTTTTGCCGTAGGCAGTACGCCGCCACAGCGTGGCGGGCCCTTATATCTCATGGGCTGGCCGGGCTATGTGGCGAATGAACACGCAGCCTTTGCACTGGGTATTGCCCGCTGTGCGCTTGACGCGATTATTGAGCTGGCCCAATCAAAGAAACGAGGCTATGGGCCTCAACAGCGTTTGAGCGATAGAGCCGTCGTTCAAAGGATGATAGCCCAGGCAGCCCTCCGGTTGCGCGGAACACGCTTGGTCGTTATCGATATCCTCGAAAGAGCCTGGCAGACGGCTAGCGCCGGCCGGTTGCCGGGTCCGGCGCTCCAGGCTGAAATGCGTAGCGTCGCGGCCCTGGCCACGGACGTAGCGCTTGAGATTACGACTCACGCCTTTCGTGCTGGTGCGGGCAGCGCCGTGCGCTTGGAGCATGTCTTGCAGCGCTGCCTGCGGGATTTGCATACCGCCGCGGCCCATCTGATGGTCAATGATTCAGCCTATGAAAATTACGGGCAGTTTCTGCTCGGTCTGCCCGATGCCGACCCTATGAGATAGGCTGGTTTGAGTGAATTGGAAAGGCAAATCATAATGTCTCGTGTCACAGGTTCTGTGTTGTTGGTCGGCAGTGTGCCGGGAAACACTGCGCAGGCTGTGATGGCCAGCTGTGCCAAGGGCTTAGGCGATAGCCTGTTTGCTTTGCCCGACGGCGAAACGGGCTACCGACAAGGCTGGATTAACTTCCTGGCTGCGGAAACGTATGCAGTATCTGAGCAGTTGGAAAGTATCACCCGTCCGCAGCCGATCGATCCCAACGCGCCTGATGAGTGGCGTAATCCAGACATGGACTGGATGCCGCGTGGTTTTCAGGATCACTGGCAGTTCAAAGTCAAAGAGGGAACGGGTCCCCTCCATTTCGAACAACTCGGCTATGCGCAGGAAGCCAAGCATTCCTACCGAACGTTCTGTACGCTCCGTGACCAGGGGATCATTCCTCAGGGCGTGCGCTTTCAGGTATCCCTCCCCCTGATTGAAAGCGGTACACGCCTCTTCCTTGGGCATTCACCCGAGTCGTTCCAGCCCATGTGGGACGCGTATCGGGATGCCATGGGGCGGGAGCTTGCGCGTCTCGGCCAGGAGATTCCTCCTCGCGATCTCGCCATCCAATGGGACATTGCGGCGGAGGTGGCCAGCATTGAAAGCAACGACCATGATCCACTGCTGGGGCTTCCCTGGGATGCTCCGGGCGACCCGTTCGAGCGTTATGTGCAGGCACTGGTGGACCTGTCTCAACACGTTGCGGACGAGACCCTGCTTGGACTCCATCTGTGTTATGGCGACCTAGGTCATAAACATTTCAAGGAGCCTCAAGATTTGGGGGTGGTTGTGCGGATGGCGAATGCCGGGGTTGCTGCGGTCAGCCGTCCGGTTGATTTCGTTCATATGCCTGTACCCAGAAATCGTGACGATGATGGCTACTTTGCCCCATTGGCTGATCTTGCCATTGCAGATGCCAAGCTCTTCTTGGGCCTTGTTCACCACACGGATGGTATCCGGGGAACCCTGAAACGCTTAGAGACAGCTCAGAAACATGCGAGTGGATTTGGCATTGCAACTGAGTGCGGGTTTGGGCGTCGCTCACCCGAAACCATACCCGCACTCATGCGTATCCACCGCGAGGCAGTCGTCTCTCTGTAACGATAGGATCAATGTTAGGACCAATAACGGGATCGCCGGAGGAATCGGAGGACGCTATGGCTCGCTTACCCCTGGAAACGGCAAATACGATTGTCACTGCGGCACTCCAAAAGGCCCGTGCTATGAAGACCGCTCCACTCGCGGTCGCGGTGTTGGATGAAACCGGACAGCTTCAGTCTTTTCAGCGCGAAGACGGAACCAGTCTGATGCGTGCCGATGTGGCGATCGGCAAGGCCTGGGGCGCGTTGGGCATGGGCCGCTCGTCTCGGGTGCTGGGCAGTGTTGCGGTCGAGCGGCCCCATTTCGTGCAAGCATTGACCGCAGTTGCTCAGGGGAAGCTCGTGCCGGTGCCGGGTGGGGTGCTGATCCGAGATGGGTCTCAGTCCATTATCGGGGCGATCGGGATATCGGGTGATACTTCGGATATTGATGAGGAATGCGCCGTGGCCGGCATTGAAGCGGCTGGACTGATGGCTGATACGGGTGTCTCTGCATAGCCAGGCAGACAGCCAACGAAGGAGAACGTATGGGATACGCTGACATTGACGGACTGCGGATACACTATCACACCATTGGCGACAGCTCACACGGACAGCGCGTCCTATACGTCCACGGAACCGGCTGTGACGGCCGGGTGTGGCATAGGCATATGCGGGCGATAGCCGACCATCATACGCCGGTGGCGATAGACCTGCCGGGACACGGCCAATCGTCCGGCACCGGTTTTCGTGGTGCGGCGGACTACACCCATTATACGGTCCGGCTGGCCGACCATTTGGGCTGGGATCGGTTTGTGATTGCCGGGCATTCGCTCGGCGGCGGGATCGCCCTGACCACGGCCATCTATTATGCGGACCGTCTTACCGGCATGATGCTCATTGATACGGGCGCGCGGCTGCGGGTGGACCCGAACGTCCTTGAGAACTCGCGCCAACTGGCTGCGGGCGAAGCCGGGATTGCTATCGATCCGCGTTTAGGCTTCGCCAAAAGCACGCCCCAGTCCATCATCGATACGCTCAATGCCTTGACGTCCGAGACCGATCCGAAGGTGACCTACAAGGATTGGATCAGCGACGACATGTTCGACTGTATGAGCCGAGTCACCAACATCCACACCCCGTCGATCGCCATCTGCGGAGACGAAGATTATTTTACGCCGGTCAAATATTCCGAGTACTTCCACGACCGAATGCCGCACTGTCAACTCGAAGTCATTCCTCAGGCTGGTCACTGGACGTATGAGGAACAGCCCGAAACCTTTGACCATATTGTCCGGGCTTACCTGGACAATCTGCCGACTTGAGGAAGCTGCGGTCGTCCTACCCTTCGTCCCCTCTCTCCGAGGGAGAGGGGTAGGGTGAGGGGTCTTCTTAATTGAGTGCTCCCGAATAATCGGAACCACACAGCGTCCTACGCCTGCTCCTGCGCGACACCGCCCAGACCGGGTGTCCGCCGGACATGGCCCCAAATGCTACCAGAGGTGTGCATTTGGACCTGCCAAGTCGCGTCGTCCACTTCCCGTGCGCCCCAGCCGTATTCAACCGCAAAGCCGGACGGCGTCTGCATATAGAACGAGGTCATATGGTCGTTGGTATGACGGCCCAGGCTCATCGTAATCGGCACGTCCTGGTCCTGGCATAAATAGTAAGTTGAACCAACATCGTTCAGCGACTGTGTCTGCAGCATGAAATGATTCAAACGCTTGGGCGGGTTGGGGGCTTCGACAAAGGCGAGCGAATGATGGCGCGGATTGCAGTGGAAAAAGGTGGCCTGAAAAGTTGTGCCCGGAGCAGGCGTGATATGGACATAGTCGCTGATCCGCATCCCCAGGACATCTCGGTAAAAGTTGATGCTCTGCTCGGCGTCATTGACCAGGATCACAAAATGCCCCAAGCCCTGCTCACCGGTCTTAAAGCCCGAGATCGGCCGTGGAGACTGAAATGGTCTGTCAAAATGGACGAGCGGGCCATAGAAAATCTCTGACAGAATACCGCTCGGATCCTGGAAGCGAATCAGCCCGGCCACCCGGCGGACAGCTCGCTCCTCAGGCGTGCCTGGGGTAACTTCGACACCGGCTGCCCCGAGTTGTTCTGCCACTGCATGTAAAGCATGTTCATCGGCAACTTCCCAGCCAATATAGGCGAGGTCATCATTGCCCGTCGGATGCACAAGAAAGCGATGGTGGTACTCATCCATCCGCAGATAGAGCGAGCCGTCATCGGCGTGTTCGCTCACAGCCAGCCCAAGCACCGAGGTGGCGAATTGTTCCCAGGCGGCCATGTCACTGACGCTCAGTCCCAAATACCCGAGTTGCGATACGCTGGTCATGCTGTCCTCCTCAGTACGTCATCGTACAGCCACACCCTACGCCAAAGGGAGATAGAAGAAAACACGTAATCTGTATGCCTGCTTAGTTGAGGGATAGCTTGCTATAAGATATTGCGCAGTCGTGCACGTCATCAGCCGTAAAGCATTGAAAGATTTCTGGGAAGAACAGCCTGACAGCAAGACTGGGCTGGTCCGGTGGTTCAAAATTATGAGGACAACGGATTTTCAGAATTTTTCCGAACTCCGAGCGACCTTTCCTGCCGCAGATTATGTTGACGATCTGATTGTCTTCAACATCGGTGGGAACAAATATCGCTTGATAGCCTCGGTTCATTTTAACCGGGGTAAGGTCTATATTCGCCATGTCTTGACGCACAGTCAATATGATCGGGAAAGGTGGAAGCAATGACCACGCTTGAAAAAAATCTCCAACAGCATTGGTTAGCCCTTCGTCCGCTCTTGGCCATACGGAACGATGCGCAATACGAACAAGCTGTTGAATATCTCAACGACCTCATCGACGAAATCGGCACGGACGAGGCCCATCCACTATATGAACTTCTGGATACCCTGGGCACCCTCATCCATGCGTATGAAGAGCGGCATCACGCTATCCCTGATTGTAGTGGACGGGAGGTGCTTGGCTTCTTCATGGAGGAGCATGGACTGACGCGGGCTAGTTTTCCTGAAATCGGCTCTCAAGAGATTGTGTCAGAGGTCTTGAGCGGTAAACAGGAACTGAGCGTCCAACACATACGCGCCCTCGCCAAGCGGTTTCATGTCTCACCCGCCGTGTTCATCTGAGTCTAACGGAGAGGACGGGCGGGCATGACCATCCCATTGAGCCCCTACTTCAAGACCATCAAAAGCCTGGATACTACCGAAGCCACCGAACACACTCTACGCGGCGCATTGGAAAGTCTGCTGAACACTCTTGCTGCCGACAAAAACTCGAATATCGTCATCATTCACGAGCCCAAGCGAGACAAGACCAGGCTGGGCGCGCCCGATTTCAAGATCAAATTGCATGAAGCAATCCTGGGCTATCTCGAAACCAAGCCCATTGGCGACAACCTGGACGCGATTCTGCACTCCGATCAAATCGCCAAATACAAACGACTGTCCGGGAATCTCATCCTCACCGACTATCTGGAGTGGATATGGTTGAGAGACGGCGCAATCATCCAGCGTGAAACGCTCTGCTACCCCAGTGATACAGGCAACCGCAGGGCGCGCCTCGACCCGGACAAGGCAGCAAAAGTCGCCAAGCTGATAGCTGGCTTCCTGTCCGTCCCACCGGCCAAGTTAGGCAACACCAACATCTTGTCCCGCGCCTTAGCTGTGCGCTGTCACGACCTGCGCGATTTCCTGTTGGAAGAACTGAAACGACAAGAGAAGGAACATCAGGAAGGGCGGCTGTACGGGCTGTACGTGGTGTTCAAGGAAGAGGTGTTCCAGGAACTGACCCTCAAGGAATTTGCCGACGCCTTTGCCCAAACGCTGGGCTATGGGCTGTTCCTGGCGAAGCTCAATGCCGGGGAGACGACCGCAGTCACGCTGGGAAACGCCAAGCGCTATATCCCGACGAATTTTGCCCTGCTGCGTGAGCTAGTCGATTTTCTGGACGAACTGGACCAGGACGAATATCGGGGCATCCGCTGGCTGGTGGAAGAAATCCTCAGCATCATGAACACTCTCCCACGGAAATTGCAAAAGTTCTGGGCCTGACCCCTCAAGAAATAGATTTTATAAATTACAATGCGCTTGCGCAGCTCAGAGGAGCGGGCCGATCTTTTGAAGATATTGAAAAGACACTTTCTAAACCAATTAATGAGCTACTAACGCAAACACTACCATTTCGTTCACCTCCCACAAGGCTGGTTGATGTTGTCGAGGCGGCTGAAACACTCACGCCTGATCTTATCGCCCATCTAAAGTCACACAACGATGACCTCGATAAACTACGGTGGGATGTTTTTGAACACCTTGTGGGAGAATTCTTGGCAACACGTGGATTCCAGGATGTACGGCTCGTTGGACGTGATCCGAAAACTTCGGCTGATATCTATGCTGCTGCTAACTATGACCCCCTTGGGGTTAAGCTCCGTTTTTTCATTGAGGTAAAACGGAATCGTAACGCTATCGGGATTCAGGTCATCAATGAAGTTTTGGGAGCAATGATAACGGAACGCGACCAATTTGGCTGGCATGCAGGACTCATCGTCTCAACAGGCGGCTTTAGAAGTGTGCGTAAATATACTCCTCTTGAACTCTCTCTACGAGGCATTGAAATGAAAGATAAAAAGGACCTCTTAATGTGGCTAGAGGATTATCAGCCGGATAAAAATGGACTATGGCTACCTAATCCCCAACGTGTGATGCCTGAAGAATAACGGAACTGTCCAGGTTCAACCATGTGGATCGGGTTAGTGATGGTGTAAGTTGGTTTACGCTCCGCTCACCCGACCTATTGCTTTTTACCCTGACAACTATTTCCCCCCAAGTCTTGACTCGAATGATCTTTCGGACGCACGATACAGAAGGCCCCAGGTAAGAGGTCGCGGAGAGCAGCATACTTCCCAGATTAAAGTGTTCAACACGAAGGAGGCGCATATGGAAACGGCAGTCCTATGTTCCGGTTTACTGGGTTTGTTGGTCTTTGTACTCGGCTTTATGGTTTCTATGACACGCGGGAAAACGGAAACCACCAGTGGTGTCAATGCGGACCCCACCGACCGCTTATATAAAATGGTACGTGCTCACGGCAACGCAGCCGAGTACGCGCCCATGTTGGCCCTGCTCATGCTCATCGCGGCGATGGGCGCAGAGGCCGTCCCGGCCTGGGTCATGTGGACGATGATACTGGTGACCGCCTGTCGCTATCTGCACGCCATCGGCATGATCGCCTGTTCGACGCTCGCGCAACCTCATCCTCTCCGTCTCGTCGGCGCTCTCGGCACGTATATCGGCGGCGTCGTGCTGTGTGTCGCGGTGTTTATGGGCGGCATGGGCGGTTAGCCGCACCGCTGAGGGCGGAAGGTCGCTCTCCCCTTCCGCTCTGCTTTCTGACCTCCAGGGCGCAGTGGCTCAAAGCCTCACGGCTAGAGCGACTCCAGGAAGTTCTGTAAGGCGCTCAGGCACTCCTCGGGTCTATCTACATAGATTTCGTGCCCAGGGCCTTCGACAATGGCAATTCGCGCGTTGGGAATCCCCGTGCGCATGGAGAGCTGGTCGGTCAGGGGTGTGATCGGACTGTTGGCAGGAGCCAGTACCAGCGTCGGGACGCTGACCTGAGGCAGGAGCGGCGCCGTATCCGCACCGTCTAGCGTCTTGGTAATCCCTTGTAAGACATGGGCCGGTGTTTTCGCCCACTCCTTGAGCACCCATTCAATGTGCTCCGGGCTGTTTCCGCTGATGATCTTACGCTCAATCATCAAACGGCCCCAGCCGACAGACCCTTCGGAGGCCAGGAGCTGGTGCAGGTTGCCCTGCTTACCGGACAAGGCGCGTGTGCCTGCCGGGCGAATTGTCGTCGGTGAATTGCAAATCGTCAGGCTCTTGAGTCGCTCCGGCCAACGCGTAGCAAAGAGCACACCGAGGATACCGCCGATGGATTCGCCCACATAGTGCACTTGCTGGAGACCAAGCGCGTCCATGAAGTCGTGCATATCCGTGACCAGCTCGTCCAATGACCAGCGATGATCCGGGCCGGGATCAGCAGACTGGCCGTGCCCACGCATATCGCGACGGATCACTTGATAGTGACGCGCCAGCGGAGGAACCCAGTGATGCCAAAACTTGGTACTCCGACCGACACCATGTTGGAGCCACACCGTCTCCTTGTCCGTTATCCAGGGATCAGTGAAGTCATCAACCTCGTAATACATTTCACACTGATTGGCAGAGACGGTCGGCATGCTGTCCATCCCTCCTTTTCGTCATATGCCGGTGCTGTCCGGCCTTGCTTGGGCGCCCTAGTCGAGCTGACCACAATCGGTAATCACAATACGCTGCCTGGGTTGTCCGCTCTGACTGCCCTGGGCCTCCATGGTACGGACCACGTCCATGCCCTCGACCACACTGCCAAACACCACGTGCTTGCCGTCCAGCCACGGTGTCTGGGTGGTAGTAATAAAGAATTGGGAGCCGTTCGTGCCAGGACCGGCATTGGCCATGCTCAGCAAGCCAGGGTCGGTATGCTTGAGTTGGAAATTCTCGTCGGCAAACTTGGAACCGTAGATAGACTCTCCCCCGGTACCATTGCCGTTGGTAAAATCTCCCCCCTGACACATGAAGTCGGGAATGATGCGATGAAACGTCGAACCCTTGTAGTGCAACGGTTTGCCGGATTGACCGGCTCCTTTCTCGCCGGTACACAGCGCTCGAAAATTTTCTGCGGTTTCGGGAACGACATCGGCTCTGAGTTCAAAAACGATCCGTCCGGCCGCATCATCTCCGATCGTGATATCAAAAAATACCCTCGGGTTGGTGTGTTCGCTCATATTTTTCTCTCTTTCTCAGGTGTATGGATTCTCGCTCTGGCGAGTGCCGTCCTGCGCAGCCTATAGAATTTACGCTAGTGAGACTAGGCGTCCGCAGGCGGCGTGCTTAGTGAAACCGAACCGACACGGTTCCGACGCCGGAAAAATCCGCGCTATAGCTCCCTGGCTGTGTGACCGCGTGATGGCAAAATGAACCGGTAATGACGGGTTGACCCGGCTCCAGACCCAGATCGAATGGATACAGGCGATGACACAGGCGTGATAGCGAGAGATAGGGATCATCCATTGTTGTCCCTGGCGTCTTGATCTCGACCACCTGATTGTTATGCGAAAATGTCGCCGTGGTATCGACCAGCCCGTCTCGGACCGGGGCTTCCGGTCCAATGACGATCCCCCACTGGGCCAAGCCGTCGGCCACCAAGGGCATGGGGCCCTGATCCGGCTGGACACGAACCTCGTTGATCTCAAATGCCGGGGCAACGGCCCGAACCGCGGCTTTGGCCTGCTCGCGATCGACATCCTGGCCACGTAAGGCCGAGCCGACTATAAGGCAGAGTTCGGGCTCAATATGACAGTTCATAATTGAAGCGACGGGAAGGGCCGCGCCGGACGAAAAAACCCGATTCTGGAGGACATAGCCGAACGGCCGCACGTCTTTTCCCATACGGTCGCGGGCTTTCCCCGAGGTTAGCCCGACCTTCCAACCGCCAAGACGTTCCCCTGCGGCCTCGAAGCGCCGGAGAACGCGGAGTTGGACGGCGAGCGCTTCGTCCAGGTCCGAAGGGATGGGATCAATGTGGGCTGGTCGGGTTCCGTTTCGGCGGGCGTGGTAGAGGGTGTCGATGAGGATCTCTTGTGTCGCGGTCATGTTACCTCCTGTGCGAGCTATGAGAGGGGGCTCCGTTCGCCCGACCTGTATCAAGTGTATCAGCTCTGTAAGCTTGTGTCCCTGCCGGGTGCGTGGCAAGATGCTGCTGCTTGGCACAAGCCGAACTCTAACGGCAGCCTGAAGAAGGAGGGAGACATGTCTGATCAGTCTCAGCTTGCCTATGCGACGGCCGCAGAAGTCGCCGCCATGATCCAAAGGAAGGAAGTTTCAAGCCGCGAAGCCGTTGACTATTTTCTTGCTCGAGTCGAAGCGCTCGATAAGACCATTAATAGCGTCGTAACGATCGATGCGGAACGGGCGCGGGCAGAGGCCGATGCCGCGGATGCGGATTTGGTCCGAGGCGCCTCTCGAGGACCGCTACACGGTGTGCCGATGACGATTAAGGACTCGTATCAAACCAAAGGTATGCGGACGACGTCGGGTGCACCGGAGCTCAAGGATTTCATTCCAGAGGAAGACGCCTGGCCGGTTGCCCGACTGCGCGAAGCAGGGGCCATTATCTACGGCAAGACCAATCTGCCGATCTACGCGGGTGATCTACAGAGCTATAATGAGATTTTTGGCACAACCAATAATCCGCACGATACCACGCGTACGCCGGGCGGCTCGTCCGGCGGTTCGGGAGCCGCTTTGGCCTGTGGCTTCACGCCGTTGGAGTTGGGCAGCGATATTGGTGGCTCGATTCGCCTGCCGTCTCATATGTCGGGTGTCACCGGCCACAAGCCGAGCTATGGTATTGTGCCCGCCCACGGGCAGATTCCGGGTCCGCCGGGAACCCTGACGCTGGCCGACCTGGCGGTTGCCGGACCCATGGCCCGGAATGTCGAAGACCTGGAACTGGGGCTCGATATCATGGCCGGCCCCAACCGCTGGGAACAACCGGCGTGGCGGTTGGAGCTACCAGCTCCGCGCAGACAGGCACTCAAGGACTACCGCATTGCGACCTGGCTGGACGATCCCCGTTGTCCGGTCGAGCCGGAAGCGCGAACCCTGCTGGAAAACGCTGCCAGCGCATTATCAAGCGCCGGCGCAACGGTGAGTGCGAACGCGCGGCCCGAATTCAGCCTGGAAAAAATTGCGGCGACCTTTATGGCTCTGTTGCAGTCCGCACTGGCAGGTGGGATATCGCGGGACAAAATCGAAGAGTACGCGCAGTCAAGCGGTGATACCTCAACGGACCAGACCCGGCGGCTGTTTGCCATGCGGCATCGCGAATGGCTGAGCTATAATGAACGCCGGATGCAGATGCGCAAACGCTGGGAAGAGTTCTTCCAGGACTGGGACGTGATGCTGCTGCCGGTCATGCCATGTCCGGCGATCAAGCACGACCACTCCGAGCCCCAAGCCGGACGGACGGCCCTGGTTGGCGGGCAGCAACGGCCGTATTGGGATTTGGTGACGTGGATGGCGCCAGCCGGTGCCTGTCTGCTGCCGGCCACGGTGATTCCGGTGGGTCAGCTCGACAATGGACTGCCAATAGGTATCCAGATCGTCGGTCCCTATCTTGAAGACCGGACAACCCTGCACGTGGCGAAACATTTGTTTGAAATGATGGGTGGGTGTCCGCGCCCGGCCGGTTTCTAAAGCAGAGGGAGAAAGGAAGACGTATGTCACAACTGGATGGAAAAGTGGCCCTAGTGACGGGCGGAGCACGGGGGATTGGGCGGGGCATTGCCCTGGCCCTGGCAAACGCCGGAGCTGATGTGGCCGTGTCGGACATTGAAACCATGACGAGCACGGCCCAGCAGTATGGCGCGACCGCGGTCGGGGGATTTACGCAGGCACAGCAAACTGCGGAAGAAATCATCTCCCTCGGGCGGCGCTCAGTCGCGATTCAGGCCGATGTCACTCGGAAAGACGATACTCTGCGTATGGTCGAGGAGGCCACGGGTGCGTTGGGCGGCCTGGATATCATGGTCTGTAACGCTGGCGTGGTGAATATGGTGAAGGTCGAAGACATGTCCGAAGAGGCCTGGGACCTGACCTTTGCGGTCAATGCCAAAGGGGTCTTTCTTTCCTGTCAGGCTGCGATTCCCGCCCTCAAAAACCGGGGTGGGGGCCTGATTATCAATATTGCCTCGATCGCGGGCAAGAACGGTTTTGGCGGTCTGGCGCACTACTGCGCCTCAAAGTTTGCGGTTGTGGGTTTCAGCAATTCTTTGGCCAAAGAGCTGGCCCAGGCCAATATCCGCGTCAACGCCATTTGTCCGGGCATTTTGCGCACCCAGATGTGGGAGTACCTGGCCGAGTCGCTCAAACAACCGGACGAATCTAAGGAGGACTCCTGGCAACGCTGGGTCAAGAACGTGATCCCCCAAGGCCGACCCCAAACGCCGGACGATATCGGGCAACTGGCCGTCTACCTCGCCCTGGCCGAGAACGTAACCGGACAGGCCATCAATGTCGACGGTGGCATCGAAATGCACTAGAGGGGGACTCGCTCATGGAATATCGTCCTTTTGGACAAACCGGTATAGAAGTGTCCGCCATTGGCGTCGGCTGCTGGGAGATTGGCGGTGGCTACGGGTCAATTGAAGAACAAGAGTTTATTGCCGCGGTTCATACCGCCTTGGACCTGGGCATTACGTGTTTTGATACCGCCGAAGCCTACGGGTTTGGGGCCTCGGAGCGTTCGTTGGCCAAGGCGCTTGGTGAGCGTCGGAAAGACGCCATTGTCGTTACCAAGTTTGGTATCGGCTACAAAGAAGCGCCGAATTATCGAGACAGCAGCCGCGAGCGGGTCATGGTCTCGATCGAGAAAAGCCTGAAGAACCTGAACTCGGACTATGTGGACGTGTATATGGTCCACTGGCCGGATCTGAACACGCCTTTTGAAGAGACCATGCGGGCCTTGGACGACGTTGTGCAGCAGGGCAAGGCGCGGGCCATCGGCATTTCGAACTTCCGGCGTGGGCAGATTGAAACCAGTATGACGACCCGCCGGGTGGACGTCGCTCAATACTGCTGGAATATGTTTGACCGACGTATGGACCAGGAAATCCTGCCCTACTGTCGCGAGCACAACATGGGTGTCATGGCCTATGGCTCGCTCGCCTACGGTCTGCTGAGCGGAACCTTTCACGCGGATATGACCTTTGACGAAGGAGACTGGCGGGCGCGTCAGGGCCGCATGGGTGGCATCAATCTGTTCCAGACCATGTTCGGCCCTGATCACTTTCCCAACAACATTAAGGCGGTGGAAGAGCTGAAGGGTTTGGCCGCCAGCTATGGCAGAAGCTTGCCGCAGTTTGCGCTGCGCTGGACGCTCTCACATCCGGCGGTGAGTACGGCCTTGGTTGGCTGTCGTAAAGCGGCCGAGGTAGAAGACAACGTCGGTGCCCTTGGATGGGATATCAGGCAAGAAGACTTTGCCGAAATCGACGCGATTTTTGAACGGAATGGTGTGGTGACCTGCCCGGATGTCTGGTTGGAGCGGGAGTAGGGAGGGCTTGCTGAGACGGGACGGCGAGGAACGCTACCGGCGACGGTCGTCCCTACAGGCTATCCTCGCCACCATGAAGACCGCGGGCCGTTCCCGGTCGCCCGTTGCCGCACGCCCAGAATGACCGCTAACTCCTGCCACACCTGTGACTCCACTTGCTTGAAGAAATCACTCCCCTCGAAATCTCTCGCCAGCACGGTGATTGTGGCGTGAGCAAAGAGCTTTTGCACCCAGGCATCAAACGGGACGGGGGGGAGAAATGAAAAGGCTTTGAGCTTATCCGCCGCATCCAGCATGCTGGAACTGACCTTGTTGGCCAGAAAATAACTGTGGGATTTTCGTTGGAGTCGTTTGTTGAGCGCTGAGATTTCCATGAAGGCATTGAGCGCGGTCCGCCAACTGATATCGTCCTCTTCCAACACAATGAGGTTCATGTCGCTCAGGGTTGTGGCCGCCAAACTCAGACTCCCGAGCCCGGCTTGCGTGTCAAAAATGACGTAGTCGACGGGTAACGACGACGTTGCAAACTCGTAGAACTTGCCAAGTTTATCGATCGTTTCGTTGAGCTCTAAGTGGTGCAACGGTGTCCAGTCGGGCCGCTCGCTTTCGGTAGAAGAAGGGATGATAAAAAGCCCGTCCAACCGTTCATAGGTCGAGGGGCCGGCCGTTGTCTGAGCCGTTGTCTCTTGGCTCTCCTCGGAATTGTTATTGTTTTGGGCGAGCCCTTTGTGGAGTGCATGCAGGAGCGCCGGTTGATCTCCATCTTCCAAATAAAAATAATCCGTTAAGGAGAACGGAAGCTGATCGAGTTCATACTTGTTTTGAAAGGCCAGGAGGGTGAGGCCGCGGACTGACAGGTCCAAATCGACGAGAAGGACATTACACTGCTCTTGTCGCTGAATAATTCTGCCTAAGCTGGTTGCCAGCAAGGTCTTTCCGACGCCACCTTTTCCGCTACACAGGGTGATTGTTCGCACGCTGATATCCTCCGGCTAGCGTGATCTTCGAGTCATGTCGTCTCAATATCAGGTGGGCAGAAGTTGTCGAGGCGCTGCGACCACCTTTCCAGCGTGTTGTACTCTTTTCCACGGGCAGGTATCAAGTGCCGGGAAGAGAGATGAAACCTGGAGCAAGACGAAAGCTTGGAGATAAAAAGGAGAAAAGCATGGGACGCTTGCAGGAAAAAGTCGCGGTAATTACCGGTGCCAGCTCCGGCATCGGTCGGGCCATTGCCATTGGCTTCGCCACCGAGGGGGCTCGAATCGTCTGCTCGGACATCCGGCCTGATGCCCGGCCCGAGGGCTATGATGCCGACACCCAGCGGGCGACTGCTGAGGTGGTTACGGCCCAGGGTGGCCAGGCCTGCTTTGTGCAAGCGGATGTGACCAAAGGCCACGAGGTCGAAGCGGTCATTCGACAGGCGGTGGAGCGCTTTGGTCGGCTTGACATTATGGTCAACAATGCCGGTGTGTTCACGCGTTTAGCTCCCATCCATGAAAAGACTGAGGAAGAATACGATTTTACCATGGGAGTGAATGCCAAAGGCGTCTGGAATGGCTGCCAGCAAGCCATTCGCCAGTTTCTGAAACAGGGGGGCGGAGGGAAAATAGTGAATATCGTCTCGATTGCTGGGGTGATCGGCTTACCCGAGGAACCGGCCTACTGCGCCTCAAAAGCGGCAGCGGCAAACCTCACCCGTCAACTCGCGGTGGACTACGGCCCACATAGGATCAACGTCAACGCGATCTGCCCCAACTTTTTGACGACTGCCATGACACGCCCATTTCACGAAAATCAAGACATCAAATCTACCGTCGAAGCCCTTACCCCGCTCGGTCGCTGGGGGGCGATTCCCGACATGGTCGGTCCGGTGATTTTCCTGGCCTCGTCAGAGGCGGATTACGTAACGGGCAGTTTGTTAATGGTGGACGGCGGCTTTACCGCGAAGTAAGGGTATGCCTACGAGGTCGTGGTTGACGAGAGGATGGTCTGCCCCTAGTCTCGCACCCTTTTGCCCGCGATCGTTATGGTGCGTGCGTTTTATACAGGGGAAGGGTAATGCATCTTGAGAACCTCCTGATTGGGCACAAGAGCCTGACGGGAAATACCGGTATTTCGGTTCTCCTTTTTACGCAGCGGGTGGTGTGTGCGTATCATCTGTGTGGCTCGGCCCCAGGCACACGTGATGTTGTCCCGCTCAATCTGGGAAACTCGGTTGAAGAGATCGACGCGCTGGTGTTTACCGGTGGGAGCGCGTATGGGCTCGGGGCGTCCACTGGCGTTATGGAATATCAGCAGGAACAGGGCCGGGGACTGGCGACACCGGGTCGGATTGTGCCGATTGTACCAACCGCCTGCATTTTTGACCTTGCCTACGGTAAGCCGGTCTATCCGGCGGCCCAGGACGCTTATGACGCCTGCAAAGCTGCCACCAATAGCGAATATGCACGCGGGAGAGTCGGCGTTGGAAGCGGTGCGACGGTCGGCAAGGGACTGGAGAACGGTCGCCCCATGACCGGTGGGTTCGGCGTCGGGCATATACAGGCGGGCGAACTCAAGGTGTTGGCGTGTGCGGCGGTGAACGCCTTTGGCGATGTCAGGGAAAACGACAAAATCATTGCCGGCGCGGTTGATCCGCACGGGCAGTTTCTCAATGTCGAACAGCATCTGCTGCGCGGGAGCGCCGAGGCCAGAACTTCACTCCCCCAAAACACCACCCTGGTCGCGGTTGTCACCAATGCGGCCCTGAGCCAGGAAGCCCTCTTTATCGTAGCAAAAATGGCCACCGCAGGGTTCGCCCGGGCGCTTTCACCCGCCTTTAGCCCGTGGGACGGCGATCTGGTATTCAGCGTGTCCGCCGGACAGGTGCGGACTGATGTGACGCTGGTCGGGACGATAGCCGCGGAAGCCACACGCCTGGCCATTCTTGACGCCGTACGGGAATCACAGGTTATCGGCTGACAGACGGAGGGCTCTACATGCTCAAACTGCACGATTATTTGTCTTCCGGAAACGGGTATAAAGTTCGATTATTGCTCACTCAGCTTGGGATTCCCTTTGAGCGTATTGAGCACGATATCCTCCAGGGCGAGACGCGTACGCCGGACTTTCTGAAGATCAACCCCAACGGTCGTATCCCCGTTCTGGAGTTGGAAGACGGCACCTGTCTGTCCGAGTCCAATGCGATTCTCTTCTATTTAGCCGAGGGAACCGCCTTCCTGCCTGACCACCGCCTGGCTCAGGCGCAAATTCTCCAGTGGATGTTCTTTGAGCAGTATAGCCATGAGCCCAATATTGCCACGTCGCGTTTTTGGCTGATGCACGGTGAGCTGACAGACGAACGACGCGCCGGGCTGGAGCAAAAACGGCCCCTCGGCTATGCCGCGCTTGAGGTCATGGAGCAGCACCTCGCAAAACGGACCTTCTTTGTGAGCGAGCGCTATACGATTGCGGATATTGCGCTCTACGCCTACACCCATGTCGCCCATGAGGGAGGCTTTGAACTGGATCGTTTTAAGGCGATTCGGATATGGCTTGACCGCATCCGGGTACAACCCGGCCATATCTCTATTCTACAAACCTGAGACCCATGACCCCACAATCTCACCCAACTCGTTTTGTACGTCCTCATCGGTTCGCCCTGAGCGTTTGAGGACGTGAAAGGAGTGGTCGCCGCCCTCAACAATGTGGAGGGTCGCTCGCTTGCCCAGGCCACGGCATAAGGGCGTGATGCGGTCGAGTTCGGCCAGCCTGTCCCGCGTCCCTTGTAAGAAGAGCATCGGGACGTTTACCTGAGCGAGATGCGCCCCCCGCTCGCTCGACGGTTTTCCTGCTGCATGTAAGGGAAAACCGAAAAAAATCAGTCCTTGGACATCCGGCAGGCGACCCTCAGCTGTAACAAGCGAGGTCAGCCGGCCTCCCATGGATTTTCCGCCGGCCAGGAGGGGCAACCCTCGGGCCGCTTTTCTTGCCGTCTCAACCGCAGAGACGATGGTTGCGCGTAATGTCGTTTGAGAGTCGGGACTTTTCTTTCCTTTTTCCATATACGGAAACTGATAGCGGAACGTCGCAATTTTTTGGGCGGCAAGCTGTTCCGCCACGGCCTGCATAAAAGGGTGCCGCATCCCGGCTCCGGCTCCATGACCCAGAACGAGCAGGGCACGGGCGGACGTGGGCCGCAGGAGGAGCGCAGAGACGGCACCGGCCTGCTCGGTTGGCGTAAATTGCAGCGCTCGGAGCGACGTTGCCATGCGAGCCTATGCCTTTTTCTGCTGTTCCGCTTTTTGGATTTTGGCCCAGGTGTCACGCAAGGTCACGGTTCGGTTAAAGATCGGGCGGCCCGGAGACGAGTCAACTGTATCCACACAGAAATAGCCCTGCCGTTCAAACTGAAAGCGACGACCGGCTTCGGCCTGGGCCAGGCTCGGCTCGACTTTGCAGTCGGTCAGGACTTCGAGCGAGTGCGGGTTCAGATAGTCGGTGAACGCCGCTCCATCTTCCACATTGTCCGGGTCGGGCTTGGTGAAAAAATGATCGTACAGCCGGACCTCGGCGTTAACGGCCTGCTCGGCTGACACCCAGTGAATCGTGGCTTTGACCTTGCGACCGGCGGCCGGCCCGCCGCTACGCGTCTCTGGATCGTAGGTGCAGTGAATTTCCGTAATCTCTCCGGTGTCGTCTTTGACGACGCTGACGCATTTGACGATATAGGCGTAGCGCAAGCGCACTTCCCGGCCGGGCGCGAGACGAAAAAATTTGCGCGGCGGATCTTCACGAAAGTCCTCACGCTCAATATAGATCACTCGCGAGAAGGGGACCTGCCGCGTGCCTGCGCTGACATCTTCCGGGTTGTTGATCGCGTCGAGGTATTCAACCTGGTCTTGGGGATAATTGTCTATGATAACCCGCAGGGGGCGGAGGACCGCCATGACCCGCGGGGCAGTTCGATTCAGCTCTTCGCGGATACAGTGTTCGAGCATGGCATAGTCAACCGTACTGTTCCGTTTAGCCAGACCGATGCGCTCGCAGAAGGTTCGAATCGACTGCGGCGTGTAGCCCCGGCGGCGGAGTCCGGCCAGGGTCGGCATACGCGGATCGTCCCAGCCGCTCACGTATTGATCCGTCACCAGAGCCAGGAGCTTGCGTTTGCTCATGACCGTATAGGTCAGGTTCAAGCGGGCGAATTCGATCTGCTGGGGATGACTCGGAACGGGGAGGACGTCCAACGCCCAGTCGTACAGGGGACGATGATCCTCGAACTCCAGGGTGCACAGCGAGTGGGTAATCCCTTCGAGCGCGTCACTCAGGCAGTGGGTGAAGTCATACATGGGATAGATGCACCAGCTCTCTCCCGTGCGGTGGTGCGTGGCCCTCAGAATCCGGTACAGCGCGGGGTCACGCATATTGATATTGGGCGAGGCCATATCGATCCTGGCCCGCAGGACGTGGGCGCCCTCCGGAAACTCGCCGGCCCGCATGCGCGCAAACAGGTCGAGATTTTCCTCAACCGAGCGCTGCCGATAGGGGCTGTCTCGACCCGGTTCGGTCAGGGTGCCGCGATAGGAACGGATTTCGTCAGGGCTCAGGCTGCACACATAGGCTTTCCCGTCTTTGATGAGCTGGACCGCATAGGCATACAACTGCTCGAAATAGTCAGAGGCGTAGTATTCCCGATCGTCCCAGTCGAAGCCGAGCCATTTGACATCCCGCTTAATGGATTCGACGTAGTCGATGTTTTCTTTGGTCGGGTTGGTATCGTCGAAGCGGAGGTTGCACGTTCCGCCATATTCCAGTGCCACCCCAAAGTTCAGGCAGATGGATTTGGCATGTCCGATATGAAGATGACCGTTCGGTTCGGGTGGAAAGCGGGTTGCGACTCTGCCGTTATGTTTATTGGTCTTCAGGTCCGCGGCGATAATCGTCCGAATAAAGTCTGCGGCTTGGGGGGTGTCGGTCGTTGCCATAGGTCAGCGTCCATATTTCTCCGTAGCGGATCAGTATTCTTCTTAGGGGAGAGAATATAACTGCGATTGCCCCTGGATCAAGAACGATGCTCTTCTAGGTTGCAGGCGATTCGGGCAGGTAGAACAGACGCAGGGCTGTGTCGCGCAAGAATTTTTGCTTGGATTCCGGCCTGAGTTCGAGCGCATCGATCTCCTTGATTGCCCGTTCAGGATCAATCACCGGCCAGTCCGTCCCGAACAGGACTTTGTCTTTCCCCCAGGTATTGATGAAATGGACAAAAGATTCCGGCCAATGGCGCGGCGCATAGGCATCCGAGCCGATATAGACATTCTCATGCTTCCAGGCCACCGAGATCATCTCCTCGGTCCAGGGATAGCCCAAGTGAATCCCGATGAGCACCAACTCAGGAAAATCAATGGCGATCTGATCCAGCGTAATCGGCCGGCCGACACTCGGTAAAATCCGGTTGCGTTGATAGCGCAGGCAGTGGCCGACCTGCATCATAATCGGGATCTCCAGCTCGCAGCACTTGGCGTAAACGGGATAATAGCGAGCGTGGTCGGGCGGTAAGCCAAACCAGTGTGGGTAGAGATGGGCACCAACAAATCCATACTCTTTGACCGCGTATTCCAGGTCGCGCAGACCCTGCATCCCTCGGGTGGGATCAACCCCGGCCAGACCGGAAAAGCGGTCCGGGTAGCGCTGACAGATGTCCGCCACCCGTGCATACGGAATCTCGAATGAACCGCTGATGCGCAGGTCGCCGGCCCGAACCGCAACCAGCAGGGAGCGCTGAATCCGGGCGCGGTCCATTTTCTCCAGATAGGTTTCCAGCGGGACGCCAGGCCGTAACTCGGCTGGAAACCGGACCTGGTCGAGAAAATACTCATCCACCCCGGTCTGGCCCTGCTGGACTTCTTGTGGAGTGAAGAGATTACAGACGATATCGATAGCACCATCCATGCGCTTGCCTTTCTGTGGCGGGTGTCTCTGCCTCCACGATGACGTGCCGTGTCCTTTGCGTCAATGGTAGGGATATGATGTGTGTGACCCAGACCGCGCAGCACGAGGAGAACCAGTATGAAATTCGGCATTCACTATTCCATTGGCGTCAACGCCGATCCCCAGGCGGACGATTATATACAGGTTGCCCAAAAGGCGGAGGAGCTTGGCTATCACTCGCTCTGGCTGGGAGACCATGTTGTGATTCCGGAAAAAATTGAGGCGGCCTATCCATATTCGGCGGACGGAGCCGCCGGCTTTCCACGCCGGGCTCCGTTCCCAGACCCCTTTGTCCTGCTTGGAGGTCTGGCCCTGGCAACCTCGCAGATTCTGTTGGGCACGAGCGTCATCGTCATCCCCTATCGAAATCCGCTGGCGGTTGCCAAGGCGGTCGCCACCGTCGATCTGCTATCACACGGACGGTTCCAATTTGGGGTTGGGGTCGGCTGGCTTAAGGAAGAGTTCGATGCTTTAGGGGAAGACTTCGCCCGGCGGGCACGACAAACCCGAGAATATCTGCACATCATGAAAGCGGTCTGGCAGGCCGAGCCCGCGAGTTTCTCCGGCGAGTTCCTCACATTTTCAGACATTCACAATGTTCCCCTGCCGGTCCAAAAGCCGCATCCACCCATTATTTTCGGTGGGGAGAGTCTGCCGGCCCTCAAGCGGGTGGCCGACTTGGGAGACGGGTGGCAGCCGGGCACGGCCTCCCTCAAAGTGCTGTCAAAAAGCGTCCCACAATTACAAGCCCTTATGGCTGAACGCGGCCGAGATTATTCCGATTTATACATCTCCGCCCTGAGCGCCGCTGGACCCTTACTCCGCAAGCCAGAAGCCCTACCGCGGTTGAGCGAACTTGGCGTACAAGAGCTGATCTTATTTCTGACGACGGCTGATACGCAAAAGACTCTTGCGGTTATTGAAGAGTTTGCAGAAAAAATGATGGATTAAAGGATCACTCTGTCTCTCATTCAATTCGGCTTCCTGCAAGCGATTCATATACGCACGTCTCCAAAACCGCTTCGTCCTGATACAATGAACGCTCGCGCGTAACGGCAAGAATCTCATCCTGGTCATCCATTTTCCGGCCTGTAACTTGGAAGATTAGACGTAGCCAGGCCCTTCAATCACGGGGTGTACACTCAGGAAATCTTCGTCCACTTCTACCCCTATTCCCGGCTTTTCAAGGGGGAGAACACTGCCCTTGGCATCAAGCCTATACGGTGTAGAGACGAGTTCGTCACGAAATAAATTGTTCTGAGAAACATCCGCTTCGAAATATCCGGCGTTGTTAATAGCGGCGAGAAAATGGATGGTGGCAGCCATGTTAATCCCAGTCATCGATGTATGTGGGTGGATCGGAAGCTTCCATGCTGAAGCTAACGCAGCGATGCGCATAGCCTCAGTCACACCACCTGTCTTTGACAAGTCCGGCTGTAGAATACGAATAGCGCCATCCTCGATAAGCCGCACAAACTCAAACCGAGTGTAATGATTCTCTCCCGCGGCAAGCGGTATATGGCCAAAAGTCGCCGCAGTGGCATAGCTCCGGTAGTCGTGGGCCGCAAAGGGTTCTTCCAACCACCCGACCGCGAGTTCGTCGAATCGCGACATGACCTGACGGACATCTTCAAGGCAATAGCCGGTATTTGCATCAACCAATAAGGTGAGGTCAGGACCAAACGCGGCACGGACAGCTTGGACCCGTTCGAGGTCACGCTGTGGAGTATCTCCAACGCGGAGTTTCACGGCGCTATAGCCCAGCTCCGTCAGGGCACGCACTTCTTCCACCAGATGTTCCGGCGCTTGATAGCCCAAGGAAACACCCCCTGCATACGCAGGAATTGGCTGGGCCGAGCCGCCGAGGAGTTTGTACAAGGGCCAACCTGAGGCCTTCCCGCGAATGTCCCACAACGCCATATCAATGCCGCTCAGGGCTATGGCAGCCCCAGCGCCCAAGCCGTGACTCTGGAGTTGCATGGTATAGACACGTTCCCACACTCCTGTGGTGTCGAATGCATCCATGCCTAGCACGAGTTGGCGTAAGGTCGTATTCACGACATGCGCGACCGTGCCGGGGGCCCGCGCGTGGTGAGACTCACCATAGCCAATCAGTCCATTTTCGGTGTGGACCTTAACCACAACAGCGTCGCGTTTGACAGCGCGACCAATACCAAGCTGAACGGTCGCATTCTGGGGTAGAGGAAAAGAGGTCGGGTAGGCTACGATGTCTACAATGCGTTCCATGCTGCGCTCCATAGGGCCCTTGTTACGAAAAGATGGGTGATTATAGGGGCACAAAGAAAACTGACACAAGGCCGAGTATTGGCAATGTCCGACTCCTGCCAGACCTGGGTATAGCCCTCTTTCCCTGGGCGAGGGCTAGGGGGAGGGTAATTCGATGGTGCGTCTATTCTACTTTAGGGACCCTGCTGCTGACCGTGGGGGCAAGCCCGGCGACCGGCCAGGTAACCAAACTGCCCGGCGACTATTTCCCCCTGTCGATCGCCAATCGCTGGCTGTACGAGTCGAGTGAAGGCACCCCAACGAACCCCGTAACCGAGACCTGGGAGGTGGTCAGCCGAAAGGGGGCGGGCTATGTGCTGCGCATTCAGCAGAGTCTCCTGGCCAAGGACGCTCCTGCGGAGTTTGTCTCCGCATCGTCCACTGGGGTCGTTATGCAGCCGAGCAACGCCGCATCCGAAGACGGGCAGCCTCAGTTCATCCTCAAAACGCCACTTACACTAGGGGCGACCTGGAAAACGTCTGCCGGACGCTACGAAATCACCGGGCTGGATACGTTGGCCGCAGTACCGGCGGGCGTATTTGAAGATTGCATCGAAGTCACCTTTTGGAGCCGCAATGGCCAGGCCAAGGCAGTGACGCTGTACGCCCCTGGTGTTGGCATGGTCCAGCGGGATGAATCCTTTACCCTTCTGGGTGGCTTGAGTGATGAGGCTGGGCCGCGGCAAGGCAAGGTCAGCCTGTGGCTAACCGAATGGCACGTGAAGCCAGCCACAGCGGACGAATAGTCCCTGGAGAGCGGATACGTGAGGCTCGTAGGATTGAGCCTTGGCTGTCTAGCGCCGGTGTCTGCGTCGATAGATGGCAACCAGCATGCCAAGCAGAAGAATCGCGCCAGGCTCAGCAACAATGGTGATGAGGAATAACTGCCGCGTCTGCTCCGTGGTAAGCACCAAGGTGGAAATTTTCTGCTGAATTGTCGCATCCCTGGGGCGTTCGGTAATAAACTTCTCGTCCTGCACCAGCCACTGCACCGTGTTGAGAAAGAGGTCTCTATTGCCCAGCAGGGACAGCCGGGCATTGCTGGCAAAATCGCTGTCCCCATACACAACCAGGCGGCCACCCGCTTCCGCGTCGGCATCGGCGGGCGGCGCAGCGCCGTTGGTCGGCTGGTCCGCCGGATTCGGGCTGACCGCTTGAGCGCGGCGAAGCGTTGCCGCCACTGCCAGGGAAATCGGGCCGGGTCGGGCTTTCGTGCCCTCAAAATCTACTGCGCCTTCAGGGGAATCGGCTCCGGCCCGAAAGCGGGCCCAGGCACCCGGGCCAGTGCGGCAGAACGGTTCGGCTGAGAGCACGCTGCTCGGCAATGAATCGGCCGGCTCAACCGAACGGGAGAGCGGAAAAATGGTGCCGACCTGGAAGTCTTTTACGATCTCGACTCCGGTATTATACAGCGACACCAGCGGGCTCAGCGCGTCGCCTCCAAAGAGTCTGTTCTGTGGATCGTAGACAACATCCTGGTCAAGCTCGACACCGTACTGGGCAAGGAAGGCGGTCAGGTTGGGTGCCGGCATGGGATCGAGCATGAAGAGGAGGCTCCCGCCTGCCGAGAGATAGTGGGCAAGACGCTCAAGCTCGTCCGGTAAGAGGTCGGTCTGCGGGCCGCTGACCACGACGAGAGCCGCGTCTTCGGGGATGCGTTCGGCCCGAGCCAGAAAGACGGGGCGGACAATAAAATTCTCGTTGCGTAGGGCTGAAGCGGCTTGGCTATAGCCCAACTGCGGCTGACCGCTCCGTGGGTCTTTTTCGCCGTGGCCACCAACGAAATAGATGGTTTTTTGCTCCTGGCGGAGAAACTGAAACAGGGCCTCGGTGATGGTCTTCTCGCCTGCACCTGGCAGGAGTTTGTGCTGCCCGTCGTACTCGAGGACCGCGGTGCCGTAATGGGTCGCCCCGTACTGCCGGGCCAGCCCGATGTTCCGGTCCCGGTGCAGAATCCGATACTGGAAGTAGGCGTTTTCCGCGCGAAAGCGCTTGAGCACATCCTCATAGCGTTGATACGCATCCGGAGAGCCGCCAAAAAACAAAGTGAGCCGCGCGTCTTTGTCCAGGTCAGCCAGCAGGCTTTTTGTCTGCTTTGACACGGATAAGGTCTGCGTGGGGGTGAAGTCCCAGCGCAGATTATTGCGAATGGAGAGCGTTTGGAGACCGACCAGACCGGTCAAAATAAGCAGGTCAAGAACCGCCACCGTGACCCACTGCTTTCGGCTTGGTGTGGCGAGAAACGTCCTGAACGAGGAGAACTCCCCCTTGCCACGCCACCGCCGCGCGCGGAGCGCTTGCCAGGTCAGTAACAAAAAGAATGAGAAAAAGAAGAGAAAAAAGGTGATTTCCTGGCTGTCAATCGCACCGCGGGCGAAATTGTAAAAGCGATCGAAGAGCGAAATTTGCAGCAGGACGTGGAGCCAGGCTTCACTCATGGCCTGCTCGTTCCACGTCAGTGACCAGAACAGGACGAGTACGCCGAGGGTCGCCATGGCCGCAATCGCTTGGCTGTCGGTGAGCGCTGATAAGAGCAGACCCACGCTGATAAACACCAGGCCAATGAGCAGCAGACCGACATAGCCGGGTATTAACGCCGGCCAATATACCTCGGGATGCCAATGCGAGAGGACGAGGGGATACACCAGGGTTAATCCCAGAACGACCAACAGCAGGGTGGCGGCCGCCAGGAATTTGCCCAGTAAGACGCTGCTCTCCGGTATCGGGTAGGTCCATAACAGGTCGAGGGTACCGAGTTTTTTTTCTTCCGCAAACGAGCGCGCGGTGATGGCCGGGACGAGCAACAGGAGGACATAGCGAAGGTCGTGGAAAAAGAACTCCCACAAGCCACGTGCGAGGTTCTGGCCGCCCCACATCATAAAGAAGCTAATGTCGGTGTAAAAGAAGAAACCGCACAAGGCCAGGGCAACCGCCACAATGGCGTACGCCAGAAACAGGCCAAAGTAAGAGCGGAGTTCTTTAACGAAAATTGCGCGGAGAACCATATGCCGGTCCCATCGATGCCGTTGTTTATGGCTGCGGCTGATCAACCACCCGGTGGAAGATTTCCTCGAGGTCCATTTCCCGGGAGCGGAGTTCAAATAAACGCCAACCACGTCCGGACACGGCTTCCACGATGCTGGGCCGGACATCCTCGTGCTGAGCGGCACGGACCGTATAGGAGGTCGCACCGCCATTCTCCTGGGAGGTCACCTGGACCTCGTAGACACCGGGCAGGCCGTGCAGGAGGGTTTCCACTTCGGCTTGCGGGCCCTCAATATGGGCTACAATCTCACTTGCATCGCGCAGCCGGTGGGTCAGATTGTCTGGGGTATCCAGGGCCAGCAACTGGCCCCTGGCGAGGATCATCACTCGGTCGCACGTCATACGCACTTCGGGCAAAATATGGGTGGACAACAAGACGGTCCGATTCCCGCGCATGCCGCGGATGAGCTGTCGAAACTCGGCTGCCTGCTCAGGGTCAAGGCCAATGGTCGGCTCGTCAAGAATGAGCACACTGGGATCGTGCAGCATGGCCTGGGCCAGACCGACACGTTGGCGGTAGCCTTTTGAAAGCGTCCCGATGTAGACGCGGGTAACAGAGCCGAGGTCCAGTTCTTCAATGACCTGTGACACACGGACCCGCCGTGCCGTGCCGCCTAGCCCTTTGAGCTTGCCCACAAAATCGAGATAGGTGGCCACCTCCATCTCCGGGTAGAGTGAGATGTGCTCCGGCATATAGCCGAGTTGACGTCTGACGGCCAAAGATTCGCTCAGCACGTTATGGCCGGCAACGCTGGCAGTGCCCGTGGTCGGAGACAGAATACAGGCGAGAATGCGGATGGTCGTAGACTTGCCCGCTCCGTTCGGACCGAGGAGTCCCACGATCTCTCCGTGGTCAACAGAAAAACTCACATCCGAGATGGCGCGAAACGGTCCGTAGAGTTTCGTCAGACCTGAGGCTTCGATCATGATAGTGCGCTCATTTCCAGTAGACGCAGACAGTATCGTGCCCGATGCGACAGAATCAACTCCCTCGGCCCGCCTTTGCGTCACCCAGCGGGAAGCGAGGGCGCAGAGCGAACTTAATGCGCACTATGGCCGCCATCAACCGGAATGACTGCCCCCGTCATAAAGCTCGCCTCATCCGAGGCCAGATAAAGCGCCAGGGAGACCACTTCGTGCGAGTTCCCAAAGCGCTTGAGCAGATGTGTGTCGGCAATTTGTTGCCACACCGCCTCTTTGTTGTCCATGTCCTTGATGTATTCGCGCGGCATGGGAGTATCAATTGCGCCCGGACAGATGGCATTGACCCGAATATTATACGGAGCCAGGTCCACCGCCATACAACGGGTCAGGTTCACCAGCCCGCCCTTGGCCGCCCCATAGGCCGACATCTGCGGATAGCCAAGAATGCCGCCGGCTGACGAGATATTAATAATCGAGCCGCTCTGTTGTTTCTCCATATGTGCGACCACTGCCTGGCTCATCAGGAACGGTCCGGTCAGATCGATCCGAATAATCCGTTCCCATTCTTCCAGGGTGGTCTCCTGAAACGGTTTGCCTAAAATAACTCCGGCGTTGTTATACAAAACATCGATGCGACCAAAGCTTGCCATCGCCTTTTCGACAACCGCCTTGATCCCGTCCGGGTCCGCGGTGTCCGCCTGGACCCATTCGACCTGGGCTCCGGCTGAAGGAATATGAGTGGCGGTGTGTTCGATCTCTGACAGGATATCGCTGATCACCAGGGACGCGCCTTCTTGCGCAAAGGTCTGGGCGGCCACCGCGCCTTGACCGCGCGCGGCTCCGGTAATGATCGCGACTTTTCCATCTAAACGGCCCATGTCGTCCTCCTTGTTGTTTTCCTTCCGAGGAGATAGCAGAAACTCGCCTCGCGTGCCAAATACGGCTTGCTGAGGAGGAAGAGGCTGGCTATGTTGCCCACGATGTGCAAGGGGGCTGATCTCGCTCGTCACAAAGCGAAGAGAGGATAGTATGGCAAAGACCGATCCGATCACCTTGGCGGTTGTCCAGGGCATGCTTGAATCAACCCAGCGTGAGATGACGCTGACCATCGAGAAAACGTCGCGCTCGTCCGTGTTCAATATTGCGCGCGATTACTCCAATGCCCTGTTTCTCGGTAGCGGTGAGATGATTCTGCAAGGCCAGGACATTCCCATTCACTTAGGCTCGCTGATGCCGGCCCTGCGGACCGTTGCCAACTATTTCGGCGACGATATTCATCCGGGAGATGTGTTCTATCACAACGATCCCGCCTGGAGTGGCTCTCATATTGTTGACTGCTGCATGTATAAGCCGGTCTTCTACCAGAACGAGCTCGTGTTCTGGACGGTCAGCAAGGGGCACGTCACCGACATCGGCGGCCCCGTACCCGCCGGCTATAACCCCGAAGCCAAAGAGATTTATGCCGAGGGTCTGCGCATCCCGCCGCTGAAAATACGGGACCGCGGGGTAGAGCGGCGAGATGTGGTGAATTTTATTCTGACCAATGTCCGCTCCCGCCGGCTTCAAGCCGGGGATATGCGCGCCCAGCTTGCCGCGGTCACGATTGGCGAGCGCAACCTGATCGGCCTGCTTGAGAAATACGGCAAAGATGTGGTCATGGTCTGTATGGCGGAACTGCTCGATCTGGCCGAACACCAGATGCGGGCGTTTATCAGCGCTATTCCCGATGGGACCTACCACGGTAAATCCGTTCTCGAAGACGCCGGACACGGCTATGGCGATATCGAGATTGCCGCGACCGTCGAGATCGCCGGAGACACCATGGCAGTCTCGCTGTCGAGCCCACCCCAGATCCCGTATTTCATCAACTCCTATGCGGCCAACTCGCTGTCTGGGGTGTATCTCGGGGTGATGATGTTCGCCCAACTGCCCCCGCCGTATAACGAGGGGCTGTATCGGCCCATTACGGTTGATGTTGGCCCGGAAGGCACCCTCACCAACGCCAAAGAACCGGCGCCGCACGCGAACTGCACAACCACCCCGTCAGAGTCGATTACGGACGCCGTGCGTATGGCGCTCGAACAGGCCCTGCCCGAAAAGGCGGTGGCTTCCTGGGGACATTCAAATGGCCTGAACATTGCCGGGCAGGATTACCGCTCGGGTGAAGAGTACGTTTCTATGATCCTGGCTACCATCATCAGCGGTGGTGGTGCCTCGCATAAGACGGACGGCTGGCCGGCAGTGGGGCCGCAGTGCTGTTTTGGTGCCCTGACAAGTGGCGATGTTGAAATTCTTGAATATCAATATCCCATCATCATCCACCGTTACGGTTTGATGACGGACTCGGGTGGAGCAGGGAAACTGCGCGGCGGTTCGGGTACACACTGGGAAGTCGAACCGCTCCGCGATCCCATGACGGTTGTCATGTTCGGCGAAGGACGGCGCTATCCGGCTCAGGGCGCGCTCGGTGCGGCCTCGAAGCTGTGTGAGCCCAAGGTGGGACGGGCGCTGTATTACAAGAAAGACGGCAGCGTCGAGGAGATCAAGACCAACCGGATTGCCGAAATCGAGCCCGGCGAACGCTTCGCCAACCAGAACCCCGGTGGCGGCGGCGTGGGCGACCCGCGTGAACGCGACCGTGACAAGGTACTCGAAGACGTGCGCAACGGCTTCGTGTCCGTCCAGGCGCCTGGGAGGAGTACGGGGTCCAAGTCGAGGACGACACGCAGGGGTACCGGCCTTACGTGGTCAGCGTCCAAGAGAAGCTCGTGGCCGGAAAGTAACCATGTCACGGCATGCTTACCGTCTCGGCATCGATACCGGCGGGACGTTTACCGACTTTATTCTGGCCTCGGCCGGTGAAGGCATCCGTCTCTATAAGACGCCGTCTACCCCGCACGACCCGCCCAGTGCCGTGCGCGAAGGACTTGAGCGGATTGGAGCCGACCTCGGCTGTAGTGTGGCGGACTTCCTGCAAGACTGCGACTTGGTCATTCTCGGCACGACCGTCGGAGTCAACGCCCTGCTCGAACACAAGGGCGCCAAGACCGGCCTGTTCTGCACCGCTGGCCATGAAGACTCGCTCGAAATTCGTCTCGGCCACAAGGAAGACGGGCACCGCTATGACGCGGATTTTCCCCAAGCAACCATGCTGGTCCCGCGCGCGTTGCGTTTCCCGGTCGAAGAGCGCGTGCTGAGTACGGGTGAGGCCCGTGTTCCGCTCAACGAAACCGATGTCCGGCGCGGTATCCGTCGCTTTCGGGAAGAGGGCGTTGAGGCCGTAGCCATCTCTCTGGTCTGGTCGTTCCTGCACCCCGAACACGAGCGGCGTATCGCCGAGTTGGTCCGGGCAGAAATGCCTGGGACCTACGTCACGCTATCGGTCGATCTGCTGCCCCAGATCCGTGAGTACACCCGGACCAGCACGACCGTGATGAACGCCTATATCGGTCCGCTCATCCAGCAATATGTCGAGCGTATGGAGGGCCTGTTGCGCGACCTGGGCTACGCCAATCCGGTGCGCTATATGCAGAGCAACGGTGGTCTGACCTCCGGTCGCTTCCTGGCCGACAAGGGCATCTACGCCCTGAATTCCGGACCGGCCGCGGGGCCGAATGCCGGCCTGTTCTTTCATGAAGGTAAAGAGCACACTGGAGACCGGCCGCGTGACATCATCACGGTGGATATGGGCGGCACCAGCTTCGACATCAGCCTGAGCAAGGACGGTAAGACGAATATCGTCAAGGATGTTGATTTTCTGCGCTACCGGATCGGCATCCCCATGCTGCAGGTCGAGACCCTTGGAGCGGGCGGTGGTAGCGTCGCCTTCGTGAACCGTATGGGGTTATTACAGGTCGGGCCGGAGAGCGCCGGCGCCCAGCCGGGACCGGCCGCCTATGGCCAGGGCGGACAGCGTCCGACCGTGACCGATGCTCTGGTCGTGCTGGGCTATCTGAACCAGGAAGCACTGCTGGGCGGCCGGCTACGGATCGACGCCGAGGCGGCCCGCCGCGTGATTACCGCCGAGATTGCCGGTCCGCTCAGGCTGGATGTTGAACGAGCCGCCCAGGGGATTTTCACTTTGGTGAACTCCAATATGGTCAGTGGTATCCGGCGGGTATCAATCGAACGTGGTTATGATCCGCGTGACTTCATGATGGTTGTTGGCGGTGGGGCTGGACCGGCCCATGCCGGTCGGTTGGCCAGCGAGCTTGGCATTCCGACCATTCTCATTCCCAAGATATCCTCCGCCTTCTGCGCGTTTGGTGAGATCCTGGCGGATATGAAACACAGCTATCTGTCGTCCAGCGCGGTCCGCCTGGACGCCGTGGACTACGCGCAGCTCAACGACACCTTTGCGGCCATGGAAGCGCAGGGACGGCACGATCTGGGCAGCGCTGGAGTGGACCCGGACGCGATAACAATCTCCCGCTCGCTGGACATGCGTTACGTCGATCAGGTCCATGAATGCCAGGTCGATATCCCGCCGGAGGACATCTCGACTAGTAATATCGGCGCGATTGCCGAGGCGTTTCACACGCGTCACGAAGAACTGTTCACCTATTGCGAGCGGGATAATGCGGTCGAGATCATGAATCTGGAGTCCACTGTCGTGGGCAAAGTCGCACGGCCTCAATTGCCGCCACTCGCCAGTGGAACTCCTGACCCCGCCGGCGCCCAGACCGGCGAACGTTCTCGGTGGTCTCGTTGTCGGACGCCCGGCCTTCTTTGAAGAGCACAATGCCTTTGTGACGACACCGGTCTACGATGGAGCCAAATTGCTCGTGGGCAACGTGGTCGTCGGGCCAGCAATTATTGAGGAAATCACGACCGCAATCGTGGTCTTTCCCGGCTGGCAGGTCCGGCTGGATAACCCTGGGGTGTATGTGATGACGGTGAGGGAATAGTAGCGCTGACGTCTTCTACTGTCCCAGCACACCGGCTTGGTCGAACAGCCCCAACTCCAGACGAATTAACTCCAGGCGCGCCTCGCGCTCCCGGCGTGCTTGGAGCGCCTCGTTAATAGTGACCTCGTGAAAGCGGACATGACCGCCGGGTGAGGCCTGTGCAATCAAATCGAGGTCCGCTTTGATGACCGTGCCAATGGTGGTATAGCCACCGCCCGTCACCGCATCGTTTAAGAGAACGATGGCCTCCAGCCCGCCCGGAATCTGGATCGAGCCGATCGGGTAGCCCAGATCGACCACATTGGAGGGATCGGCGCCCGCGCCAAACGGCTGCTCGCCAGCGTTGAACTCAAATGTCGGGCCTTTGAGTCGATAGCCGATCCGGTCGGCTTCGGTCGAGACTTCCCAGTCCGCAGCCAGAAAGCCCTTCAGGCTGTCCGGGGCCACACGATGGCTACACATGCCCATTACGACGCGCACATCGAGTTCTTTTTGCGGAACCGGGATCAGTGCCGGATCGCAGGTACGTCCTAGCATCGCATCGGGTGAGGTGTGGGGCGCGCCGAGCGGGAGGCAGTCGCCGGCCTCAAGTTTGCGTCCGTCCAGACCGCCGAAGCGGCCCAGCATATAGGTCGAGCGGCTGCCGAGCCGTTCGGACACCGTAATCCCGCCGGCCAGACAGATATAGGCCCGTGCCCCACGGCGCACTCCGCCCATGCTGACGCGGTCGCCAGGATACAGGGCGTGAGCGCGCCACTGCGCCGCGGGCTGATTGTTGATTGTAAACGCGATGTCCGCACCGGTCACCGCGATCAAACCCTCACTCGTCACCTCGAACGATGGTCCGGAGTAGGTCACTTCCAGCCCCGCGGCGTTCTCCGGGTTGCCGACCAGCAGGTTGCCGACCCGAAATGAGAAATCGTCCAGCGCGCCCGAAGGCGGCATGCCGATGTGGTACCAGAGTAAGCGACCGAGGTCCTGGACGGTGGTCAACAGGCCGGGCTCGAGGATGCTAAGCATGAGCGGCTTCTTCTCGCAGGTGTTTGAGATAGTGTTCCGGATCGCGCATATATTCGCCCGGATGAAAATTCTGTTCAATAATGCGGTAGCGATAGCTGCCGGCTTCGACCTGCGAGCGGATATCCTTATACTCATCCATGTCAATAGGTCGGAATTGCCAGCGATCCCCGGCATTGGCCAGAATATAGCGTCCTTTGAGATCTGGCAGGTGTTCCTCCGGGTCATACACGGGCACGGCAGACATGCCGATCAGCTGATATCCGCCCGGTCCCTGCACGGGGTAAATGCACAGAAACACCCCGGCATGGGCCACGGCACGCTCGGGGGTGTCCGTACGCGGGCGAATGTATTTGGGTGCCTGAATGGCCTGCTCGGGCGGGCACATGCGATAGCACCAGGCCGTGCCGGGGACAAAGCCGACCATGGAGATCCAGTACGGCCGGTCGCAGTAGGCCGTAATGAACTCCTCCTTCGAGGAATAGCCGTTCACCCGCATCAGGTATTCGAGGTTGGACACCGACGGATCCTGATGCCGGTCGGCAAAGCGTTTGGCGCACTCCTGGGTCCAGGGATCGTCGAACAGCACCGGGATATCGACCAGCCGAGAGGTCAGCGCCTCCGCGGACTGAATCTCGCGTTCGAGCTCCTTAAGCGTCCGAATCAAGGTGTCGGGATGGGTCTCTTCGGGACGGAAATGGACCAGATAGGAAGCATTGGCCGGACAGACCTCAATGACCCCAGGGATGCGCCTGCGCTCAATCTCGCGACAGATTGATAGCAGCTTGAAATTAATGGCGAGGTCCATTGCCTCGCTGAAGACCACCAGCAGATATTCATCGCCACCGTAGTCATAGCGCGTCTCTGACATGGCTCCACCCTGTTCCACACCTACCGAGTAGCATCGCCGAGAAGTTCCACTGGCCAGAAGCTAGGCGCTCGCTCGTTCCTGCAAAGGCAGAATGTCCGCACTCTCGGTATGAATCGCGCTCCGAATAGCTATGCCTTCTCGTTGGAGGGCGGCATGCAGTCCGTCGAGGACTTCCGGGGCATTGACCACATCTCCATGGACACACACGCTTTCTCCCTCAACGTCGATCACGTCTCCACTATCTGCGGTTGTCTGTCCGTCAACGGCAAAGCGCAGCACGAGCTCAACGATCTCTTCCACATCTTCGGTGCCATACGAGCGCTTGACGGTAATCGCACCAGTCGCGTCGTAGTTCAGGCCCGGATAGAATTCCTTGACCACCCGAAACCCCATCTTTTCTGCGGTGGAGACCAGCGGGAAAGAGGGCAGGGCGGGCAGGTAGACGGTGAGGTTTGGCTCAACAGCCTGAAAACCCTCCAGAATGGCGCGAGCATTGTCTTCGGACTGTATCCCCCACGAATAGAACGCGCCGTGTGGCTTGGCGGCCTGCAGCGTGAGGCCGTGCATTTCGCAAAAGGCCTTGAGGGCGCCGGCCTGATAGACGACATAATCGGTCGCCTCCTGATGGGTGATGTTCATCAGCCGTCGGCCAAAGCCCAGCAAATCAGGAAAGCCGGGGTGGGCGCCTACGGTGACTCCATACTTTTTGGCCCATTCCACCGTGCGACTCATCCAGCCCGGGTCTCCGGCATGAAAGCCGCAGGCAATATTGGCGTGGGAGATGCGCTTCATGACCTCCTCCGGTCGGCCAAGCACGAAGTTGCCAAACGACTCGCCCATATCACTATTGAGATCGATCCAATTTCTGCGCATGGTGTACCCTCCTGCACGAGATAAAAGCGTGGAGAATTATCGCTCTCCACAGATGAGCTGTCAACGTTTGGAGGAGACTTTAGGTCGAGCGTCTTCCTTGCTTCTGAAAGCGAGACGGGACTGCGCGCTTTTCTAGTCTCGATGAAAAGCCACGATAGCCTGCACCCCCTCTTCTTGCATGGCCGGGGTGAGCTCCGGATAGATGGGGAGGGCCAGACTGTGCCTTGCGGCGTATTCGCTGTGGGGGAATGCGCCACGCTGATGGTGCAAAGAGGAAAAACAGGGTTGGAGATGCAGCGGCGTTGGATAGTAAATTGCCGCGCCAATATCCTGACGCTGGAGCGTCGCCAACAGGGCGTCCCGATGGGTGCTCTGGACAACAAACTGATGGTAGACGTGTCGCCGTTGCGGAGCCTCGACCGGCAGGCTCATCTCTCCAAGTTTTTGGGAAGCAAACAGCCGACGATACGTGTCGGCATTGCGCTGCCGGGCCGCCGTCCAGGCATCTACATGCCGCAGTTTGACGCGCAGCACCGCAGCTTGGAGGGCGTCCAAGCGGAAGTTCCCTCCCACCCGAGTATGCTCATACCTGGACTGCTCCCCATGACTCCGCAACTGTTTGACCCGCTGCGCAAGCTGTGCGTCATTGGTGGTCACCATCCCGCCGTCACCGTATCCGCCGAGATTTTTAGACGGAAAAAAACTGAAACAACCCAAATGCCCAAGCGAGCCAGCTCGTTTGCCTTTGTATTCCGCGCCGATTGCCTGCGCGGCATCTTCGATCAGAAAAAGATTCCGACGAGCGGCAATCTCAAGAATCGGGTCCATGTCTGCCATCTGGCCAAACAGATGGACCGGGATAATGGCTCGGGTCCGTGGGGTGATGGCGGCTTCGATCCGGGCGGGGTCCAGATTATATGTCAGTGGGTCAATATCAACAAAGACTGGCTGCGCTCCGAGACGGGCAATACTCCCGACTGAGGAGAAAAAGGTATACGGCGAGGTGATGACCTCATCGTTCGGCCGAATGCCTATCGCCATCAGGGCAACTAGCAGGGCATCCGTACCGGATGACACCCCGATCCCGTACTGACATGCGGAGTAAGCCGCAATCTCACGCTCAAGGGCTTCAACCTCTGGTCCCAAAATGAATTGCTGAGACTCCAGCACACGCTCAACTGCAACCCGGATTTCCTCCCGGATTGTGACATATTGAGCTTTGAGATCGAGCAGGGGAACAGCCATACAACAGCCTTATCTCCGCTCAGTATGGGTTCCCTGGGGCAGGGTCAAGAGCGCGCGGTTTTGACGTATTATTTTGCGTGCGGCGAGGAGGGATGGTAATCTGAATTAGAAGAGACGTTCGAGTGTAAGGAATTCCCCATGCAGTGTTTGTGGCAGCGCTCCCGAATCATTATTGTTACCGGACTTCTCCTGTGTGGGCTGGGAGGAGGACTCGCCGGTTGTACGCAGGAATCGCAGAACCGGCTGAGCCGTTCCATCCAAAACTGGACGGGAACCAACGGCGTCTTGGATATCTACGCCGGAGAAAAGCTGGTGCTACGCTTTATTGAGATCGACAAACTCAGCACCGCGGCATCAACCGGTGATGGCAGCACGGCGAGACCCTACCGTTTCGGCTATGGCTATGCTGATAAGAATCTGAATTTTCGGGTCGATGAAGGTGAGAAGAAGGTCTATTTTGAATTTAGTGATTACTCAACCAGCTATGTTTTTTACGAGAACTACACCGAGTAACAAAACGTGACAGAATTTTTCAATTTCATCCCGCTCGGCTGGGAATTTCGCTGGCGAGACGGGATTGACATCGCCTGCATGGCGTTTGTCGTATACCAGGCCTATATCCGCTTTCGTGGGACGCAGGCCGCACGGATAGGGGTTGGGCTGGCCGTACTCGGCCTGTTCTATTTCCTCGCCAGCCAGGCGGGGCTCTTTTTAACCACCTGGGTACTGGGCGGTATTTGGGCCGCGGCCTTTATCCTGGTCGTCGTCGTGTTCCAGGCTGAAATTCGTCAGATTCTTGAGCAGGTCAATCCTGTCTTCTCTACCCCAAGGATTTTTCGTCGAACTCCTGCTGAAACTCGGATTGCTGATTTCCTGGTCACGATAGCAGACACGTGTTTTAGCCTGGCGAAAAAGCGCTACGGCGCAATTCTCGTTTTTGAGCAGAACGACCCGGTGGAACCCCTCTTGCGGAGCCAGGGCGTCCTGATTGATGCCGAAGTCAGCGATTTACTCCTTGATAATTTGTTTACGCCCTCCAGCCCGCTGCACGATGGTGCCGTTTATATTCGGGCCGGACGGGTCTGTCGGGCTGGCTGTATCTTGCCGCTTTCAGAATCCCGCTCGCTACCCTATACGTATGGGACTCGTCATCGGGCCGCGTTAGGGATTACGGAGCGCTCTGACGCGCTGGCTGTCGTTGTTTCGGAAGAGCGAGGCGCGGTCTCTGTTGTCGACCGGGGCGGCATGGTGACACTGCCGGGATCGTCCGAGCTGTTGACATGGCTGAATGTGCGTCTTTCCGGCGCCAAGAAAAGGCGGGCTCACTGGCGGTGGCGCGATATGCTAGAGGCCAATATTCGCCCAAAGCTGGGTGCCCTGGCGGCGGTCTGCATCCTCTGGCTGATCCTGGTTGGCCCGCAAAACACTGAGGTTGGGTTTGCGGTTCCTGTAGTCTACTACAATATCCCGGGGAATTTGGACATGACTGGCAAGAATACCCAGGAGGTTTACCTGCGGGTGCGGGGATCGCGTGAACTGTTGGCCTTGCTTGACCCACGTGGCCTGCGGGCGCAGGTTGATCTCTCAAGCGCCCAGGCTGGGCGGAGCCGTTTTCCCCTGACCGAGCACGATGTCAACATCCCGCTTGGCCTTCAAGTCGCCGGTATGGACCCGTCGAGCGTGAGTGTGCGTCTCAAGGAACGTCCGTCTCCATCAGAACAAACAGATCAAAACGGCAATACGCGCCGGACATCGTAAGGCCGCCTCTTATTCCGGCTGCGCTGCCGCAGCCTGCAATAACTCCCACACCCGCACCACGTGTTCATGCATGGTAGCCTGGTTGCCGATAGCGACGCGGATGGCATAGCGGCCGTCCAGCTTGGTGTGCGACAAGAATGCCTGCCCGCTGGCGTTTACCGTGTCGATGAGGGCCGCGTTATGCTCGTCCGGGTCTTGGACGCCGGCCGGCAGGTGACGGAAACAGACGGTGGAGAACGGGACTGGCGCCAGCCTCTCCCAGTTTGGTGCGGCGTCGATTTGCTCGACCAGCCAGTGTGCTTCTCGCATATGGCCGCCGATGATTGAGGCCAGCCCGGCCCGGCCATAGGCGCGGATGACCATCCACAGTTTGAGCGCCCGAAATCGCCGGCCCAGAGACAGGCCGTAGTCCATAAAGTTGACCACATCCTGCTCGTCGGTTTTGAGATACTCGGCCACCAGCGAAAAGGCACGTTTAAGGTCGTCGGGCCGGCGCGTATACAGCAGGCTGCAATCGATTGGGGTCAGCAGCCACTTGTGCGGGTTGGTGACAAACGAATCGGCGCGCTCACAGCCGGCCAGCACGCCTCGATGCGAGGGGACAAGGGCTGCGGCTCCACCATAGGCGGCGTCAACGTGTAGCCACACCTGATGCCGTTCGCAAATATCGGCAATAGCCGGAATCGGGTCAATACTGGTTGACGAGGTCGTGCCGACCGTTGCCACAACGGCGACGGGTTTGACTCCAGCCGCCAGATCACTCGTAATGGCCTGCTCCAAGCGGTCCGGTCGCATCCGAAACGCGTCGTCTGTCTCAATATGCTTGGTCCAACGCCGTCCGATACCCAGCGCAATTGCCGCTTTATCAATCGAACTATGCGCCTGGGTTGAGGTGTACATCGCCAGTGGCGGCAGATCGTCCCGACCGGCCATGCCGTGCTCGCGAATGTCCAGGCCCGCTGCCTCACGCGCTGCGGCCAGTGCGTATAAAGAGGAGGCTGAGGCCGTGTCTGTGATTTCGCCGAACCAGTCAGTCGGTAGGCCGAGCATCTCGGTAACCCATCTCAGTGTGCGTTGTTCCAGTTCGGTTGCCGCGGGCGAGGTGCGCCACAGCATGGCATTGACGTTGAGCGCTGCGGACAGCAGTTCGCCCACAATACCGGGACCCGATCCACTAATCCCAAAATAGGCAAAGAAGGCCGGATGATTCCAGTGTGTAATGCCCGGCAGGATGAGGCGGTCTACATCTTTGAGAATGATCTCCAGTGACTCGCCGTATTCGGGCGGGCTCTCGGGCAGGGTTGCCGCGATATCGCCCGGTGAGACTCGCGCCAGGACCGGCCGGTCGCCGACCTTCTGTAAATAGGACGCGACCCATGCCGCCGCCTCAGAGAGCGCACGTTGGAGCTCTTGCGGGCTTGGGCCTATCTGGCGAGTCATGGTGCATTATCCTCATGCGGGATTTCAACCGACCTTATCGCGGTTTTCCGCCGGATAGCAATCTGCTGAGCGGGCTAGAGATCGACAGCAGAGTACTGCTGCTGTTGACGGCGGAGTTCTTCTGCAAACGGATCAAGACGGGGATGCCTCCCGAGCTTTCTGATGAAGGCGGCATTATCCGGATGCCCAACAAAAACGCTCTCAAAAAAACGATGGGCCCCTGGGGCAACGTATTGATAGTACTCGCGCATGAGGTGGGCGGCCTCGTGCCCACGCCAAGTGTTGGGTAAGAGATTGTTCGGCAGACCAGGGTCACTGAATAAAAACTTGCGATACTCATGGATGAGTTGGATCTCTTCACAAAAACAGAGCTCATCAGAGAGGAGTTGCTGCTGGTCGAGTTTGCTGCGGTACACCTCGATGAAGGCCGTATAGCCTTGCTGGATTGCATCAAGATTCCAACACTTGTCAACGAGGCGCTGATTCTCTGCTGGACCACGGTAGCGAGCGGTAAAGAAGTCGAGATGGGGCGCAATGTCATAGCGCTGAGCAATTTCGATGAGCTGCGGTCGCAGGTCGCGCGGACTGATCCACACGCTGCTGGCAAGTTGACCAAAGCCAGTCCAACTTAATTCACGCCGAATTTTATCCCGAACGACTTTGCGTTTCTCTGGAATGGTGTAGGTCACAATCAGCCATTCACCATTCCAGGCCAGATTATCGAGTTTATAGATCCGACTTGCCGCCTCAGCCATGCGCCGTTCGCCTTGAGCAGTCAGTCCGTAGAAGCTTTTCTTGCCAAGCCGACGATTGCGTAGCCAGCCGTCGGCAGTGATGCGTGAAAGTGCGACTCGTACCGCTTGCGGAGCAATATCAAACTCCTGCATGAGGTGGATCAGGCTGCCGACCCAGACCTCACCGCCGTAATTGCGAACAAAGTCACCGAACAGAGTAAAGAGGAGAGAACGTGGACGCATGTCTCACAAATCATATGCGAAGCAATAACATTTTGCTTGACTTAATATAACAAATTATATACTATACACTTTATAAATGATATATTAAGAAGCTGGAGAGAACAATGGTACGCATCCTTTTGGAAAAGGCCCCGCCCATCGCTCGCATTATTTTTAACCGACCCGAGGTTGTGAATGCGACGGATGGACACTTTGTGAAAGAGCTTCATACCATAGGCCAAACTCTGGCCGAGGCCAAAGACCTCCGGGCGGTCATCATCACCGGGGCCGGACGAGGATTTTGTTCAGGCATTGATCTCAAGGCCGTATCCCAGGACGAGATTCAGATGCCCTGGTTTCGAGAGTGGGAAGAGGCTCTGCGTCTGTTTGAGACCATGTACGATAAGGTCGTGATCTGTGGCATTCACGGTGCCTGCATCGGTGGGGGGCTTCAGTTCTCCTTAACCTGCGATATGCGGATTGCTGCGGATAATGCCTTTTTCAGCCTCACCGCGGTGCGGCATAGCATCATTCCCGGTCTTGGTACGTTTCGTTTGCCCCGTGTCGTTGGGATGGGCCGTGGTCGGCTGCTTGCCTTGGCGACCTCGCAGATCAAAGCCAAACAAGCGCTGGAATGGGGACTCGTAGACCAAGTTGTCAAAGCCAAAGACCTGGAAAAAACACTGAATAGCGCTGCGGACATGTTTCTCCAAACCGCTCCTACCGCCTTTCGGGAATCAAAAAAACTGCTAGCCCAGAGTTATGATCTTCCGTATGAGCAGTTTCTGTCCGCCTATCTTAAAGGACAGCAAGCCTGTCTCGCCTCCTCCGATCACACTGTGGCAAGCGCGGCCTATCTGTCCAAGACGCCCGCGCAGTACCAAACGCCGAAAAAACAATCCTCCGACCCAAGCCGCCCAATACGTAAAACCCGGCTAGTGGCATAGATGCTTCAATGACGTTAGAGTGACGGGTGGAGACCAAAGGCGAGACGTCCCATGAGTACGGCCATACGCGCTGATGAACAGGCACTGCGACCTGAGGTGCAAACCGAGTCAGCCTCATCAACTTCAAGCAGAATCGAATTTACGACCCAGCCCGAACACTACCGGCACTGGAAACTGTCGATTGACGGTCGAGTCGCCAGGCTCGCAATGGATGTGCAGGAAGATGCGCCCTTGGTTCCGGGCTATGATCTCAAGCTCAATTCGTACGACCTGGGCGTGGACATCGAACTCTACGACGCGATTCAGCGTCTTCGCTTCGAGCATCCCGAAGTCGCCGCGGTGGTGCTCTGTTCGGCCAAGCCGCAGGTCTTTTGTGCCGGAGCAAATATTCGCATGTTGGCTCAGTCTTCACACGCGCATAAGGTCAACTTCTGCAAGTTTACGAACGAGACGCGCAATAGCATCGAGGATGCTAGCGCTCACTCCGGGCAAACTTATGTCTGCGCCGTGAATGGGGCGGCCTCAGGCGGCGGCTATGAACTGGCCCTGGCGTGTGCACATCTTATTCTCATTGACGATGGCTCAAGCGCGGTGTCCCTACCCGAGTTACCGCTGCTTGCGGTCTTGCCCGGAACCGGCGGCCTGACGCGGCTTGTCGACAAACGGCACGTGCGGCGTGATCGGGCCGATTTCTTCTGCACAACGTCTGAGGGCCTGCGTGGGAAACGGGCCTGTGAGTGGAATCTGGTTGACGAAATCGCCCCGCGCTCGCGTTTTGAGGAAACGGTTCAGGCTCGCGCGTTGGCTTTTGTCGCCCAATCGGACCGCCCCGCGGATGCGGGCGGCATTGCCCTGACTCCCCTGGCTCGCTCTATTGAGGACACGACCATGACCTACGAGCATATCTCAATCGAGCTGGACCGAGCGCTACGGACCGCCTCATTCACGGTCCACGCACCAAGCGGAGACCTGCCGCGCACAGTGGAAGCCATTCATGCTGCCGGTGCGCGCTTCTGGCCCCTGGCGCTGGCGCGTGAGTTGGACGATGCTATTCTGCATCTGCGGCTGAATGAAGAAGATATCGGGACCTGGGTGTTTCGCACCAGTGGCGAGGCCGCGCTGGTCGAAGCCGCTGACCGTCTCCTGACCGAGCATGTCGATGACTGGCTGATCCGCGAGATTACCTTATATCTCAAACGTACCTTCCAGCGTCTGGACGTGAGCGCGCGGAGTCTGATCGCCCTGATCGAGCCGGGCGGTTGTTTCACTGGTACTTTACTCGAACTCGCGCTGGCTGCCGACCGGTCGTATATGCTGGTCGGCAGGTTCGAGGAGAGTGAACTGCCTCCGGCCGCGCTCCGTTTGACGCCCATGAATTTTGGTCCCCTGCCGATGCATAACGGCAGCACTCGTCTAAGCAGTCGTTTCCCGGCGCAACCGGATCATATTGCGGAGTTGCAGTCGTATATGAGCCGGGATATCGACGCGGAGACGGCTGATGAACTTGGGCTGGTCACCTTTATTCCGGATGATATCGACTGGGAAGACGAGGTCAGACTAGCCCTGGAAGAACGGGCCAGTTTCTCGCCCGATGCCCTCACCGGCATGGAGGCCAGCCTGCGCTTTGCCGGTCAGGAAACACTCCAGACCAAGATATTCGGGCGTCTGAGCGCCTGGCAAAACTGGATTTTTCAGCGACCGAATGCCGTTGGCGAGGACGGGGCGTTGACGCTGTACGGCTCGGGGAAGCAAAGTCGCTTTCGGAAACAGAGGGTATAGCCATGGCGATTGATTATACTGAGCGCATTCCGAACAATGTTGCTCTCGCCGAGAACCGCCGACTCCAACGTGCCTTAGAGTCGTGGCAACCGAATTATTTACGCTGGTGGAATAGCTGTGGTCCAGAAGGGACGCAGGCGTATGACGTCTACCTGCGCACGGCTATCAGTGTCGAGTCCGACGGCTGGGCCCATTTTGACTATGTGAAAATGCCTGACTACCGGTGGGGCATTTTCCTGGCCAAGCCGCAGGAGGAGCGCCGTATCGCCTTTGGAGACCACCTTGGCGAACCGGTCTGGCAGGAAGTTCCAGGCGAATATCGCAGCCTCCTGCGCCGTTTGGTCGTGACCCAGGGGGATACCGAGCCGGCCTCCGTCGAACAGCAGCGCCATCTGGGCCACACCTGCCCCTCGCTGTACGACCTGCGCAACCTGTTTCAGATTAATGTTGAAGAGGGGCGTCATCTGTGGGCCATGGTCTATATCCTGCACGCCTATTTTGGTCGTGATGGCCGGGAAGAAGCCGAGATGATGCTGGAACGCCATTCCGGTGATGCGGACAAACCGCGTATCCTGGGGGCGTTTAACGAAGAGACGCCGCACTGGCTGTCCTATTTCATGTTTACCTTTTTCACCGACCGTGACGGGAAATATCAGCTCGCCTCGTTGGCCGAATCCAGCTTCGATCCGCTAGCCCGGACCTGCCAGTTTATGCTGACGGAAGAGGCGCACCATATGTTTGTGGGTGAGACTGGGGTGATGCGGATTATCCAACGCACGTGTGAGGTCATGAACGAACTCAAGACCGATGACCCTGAGCGCATCCGTGCGACCGGGGCTATAGACCTGCCGACCTTGCAGCGCTTCATCAATTTTCATTACAGCGTCTCGCTCGACCTGTTCGGCCAAGAACGTTCGACCAACGCCGCCGACTATTTTACGACCGGCCTCAAAGGTCGCTATCGCGAAACCCGCATCAATGACGACCATCGGCTCTCGGAGCTGACTTGGCCGGTCCAGCGCCCAGCAGACAGCACCATCGTCTGTGAGGACGTCCCGGCCCTGCTCGCCATTAACGAACGCTTGCGCGACGATTATATTACCGACTCGCAGCGGGGTCTGGACCGTTGGAACAAGGTGATTGCACGGCAGGGCATTGAGAACCCGCTCTATCTGCCCCATCGGGGCTTCTACCGCAAAATCGGTGCTTTCTCCGATGCCCACATATCGCCACAGGGAGAAATGGTGACAGCCGAAGAGTGGCAGCGCCAGCTTGCCTCGTGGTTGCCGACCGAGGACGATCACGCCTTTGTCGCCTCGCTCATGCAACCGGTTACCGAACCTGGCGCAATGGCAAGCTGGATTGCCCCGCCGGCCCGCGGGATCAACAATCAACCCCTCAACTTTCCTTATGTGCAATGGGCAGATAGCCCAAGGGGAGAGTAGGCATGCAGGCCAATACCGTTGCTATTGATCCGGCGGATTCCTCAGCGTCCATCCGGTTTGCTCCACGTTTTAACGTAGCCGTACCGTTTATCGACCGGCATCTGGAAGAAGGGCGGGCGCAGAAGATTGTCATCCGTACGGTCCACGGCGATGTGACCTATGGTCAGCTTGCCGAGCAGGTCAATCGGTGTGGCCATGCTTTGCGCTCGATGGGTGTCGGGACCGGCAACCGGATGCTGATGATCGTGAAAGACTGTCCCGAATTCTTCTTTCTTTTTTGGGGGGCTATCAAGGCTGGGATTGTGCCAGTGCCGGTCAACACACTGCTCCGGGCGGCCGATTATCAATATATGATTGACGACTCCGAGTGTACGCTTGTCGCCTATTCCACTGAGTACGCCCAGACTGTAGAACCCGCCCTTGCCGGGGCCGAACGCACACCGCAGTCCCTATGCGTCGCCGGGGAGGACTCGCCTCTCGCGGCCCTTATGCGATCCGCGTCTACAGAGCTGGAGCCCGCGCCAGTTTCGGCCGAAGACGCCTGCTTCTGGCTGTATTCCTCAGGTTCGACCGGCCGGCCCAAAGGCGCGGTCCATCGCCAGCGCGACATGGTGGTCACTTGTGTGCAGTACGCCCAAGCCGTGCTGGGTATGACCGAAGAGGACGTATGTTTTTCCGCGGCCAAGCTGTTCTTCGCCTACGGCCTGGGCAATGCCATGACGTTTCCGCTCTGGTGCGGAGCAACCGCAGTCTTAAGCGACCAGCGCCCATCACCGGAGATGACGTTCGAACTGATCGAACGTTTTCGGCCCACGCTCTATTTCGGGGTGCCAACTTTGTACGCCGCCCAGTTACTCGCCTTGGAGCAGAGCCCGCGCGCATTCCCGTCCTTACGCGCCTGTGTCTCGGCGGGCGAGGCTCTGCCAGCTGAAGTGTTCCGGCGCTGGAAAGAGCGCACCGGCCTGACGATTCTGGATGGGATCGGCTCGACCGAAATGCTGCACATTTTCATTTCCAACCGTCTGGACGATTACAAGCCAGGCACTAGCGGTCGCCCGATTCCTGGCTACGAGGCCAAGATTGTGGATGAAAGCGGGCGGCCTGTTGCTGTCGACGAGATGGGTCGCCTCCTGATTCGGGGCCAGTCCGGGGCCGCCTATTACTGGAACAACCCTGAGAAGACCGCGCAAACCATGCTGGGAGACTGGATGAACACCGGAGACACCTATACCCAAGACGCAGAGGGGTATTTTGCCTACTGCGGCCGGGCGGACGATATGCTCAAGGTCTCAGGCCAATGGGTCTCGCCGGCCGAGGTCGAGGGGATTCTGTTTCAACACCCGGCCGTGCTGGAGGCTGCGATTGTCGGCTGGGAAGACGACAACCGTCTGATCAAACCCAAGGCATTCGTGGTGCTCAAAACAGGCCGGACCGCCTCAGCAGACCTGTCCCGGGAACTGAGTCTTTTTGTCAAAGACCGCACGCTACCGCATAAATACCCGCGCTGGGTCGAGTTTGTCTCCGAGCTACCCAAGACCGCGACCGGAAAAATTCAGCGCTATAAGCTGCGCACACCGGAGTAGCGTCAAAGCCCATGCGATGTCTCCAGTGTGACACCGACAATCCGGACGGCGCAAAATTTTGTATCGAATGTGGAGCCGCGCTCCAGAACCGCTGTCCGAACTGCGGTTGTGAGAACGTTGCCAGAGCCAAATTCTGCATGGAATGCGGGACGGCGCTCACCAAGTCACCCAATCCCCAACCCCCAGCTCCCGGCCCCCACACCTACACCCCGCCCCATCTGGCCGAGCGTATCCGCGCCGAGCAGGCTGCGCTCGAAGCGCGTGGGGCGGTTGACGGCGAGCGCAAAACCATTACCGCGCTGTTCGCCGATATCAAGGGCTCGATGGAACTCATTGAGGATCTTGACCCGGAAGACGCGCGCTCCATTATTGATCCGGCCCTGCAACTCATGATGGCCGCCGTGCATCGCTATGAAGGCTATGTAGCCCAGTCTATGGGCGATGGTATTTTTGCTCTTTTTGGGGCGCCGCTCGCCCATGAAGACCACGCCCAGCGCGCCCTGTTTGCCGCGCTCCGCATGCAAGAAGAGGGCAGGGCCTATGCCGAACGGCTCCGGCACGACAAAGGGATCAATCTGCAAATGCGGGTGGGCGTCAATACTGGCGAGGTCGTCGTGCGCTCCATTCGGAAAAACGATCTGCACACGGACTATGTTCCGGTTGGTCATTCGACCAGCTTGGCGGCCCGTATGGAAGGACTGGCCACGCCGGGTACAACGGTCGTGAGTGCGGATACCCGCCAGCTTACCGAGGGATATTTCGAGTTCAAGGATTTGGGCGCAGCGAAGATCAAAGGCGTCAGCGAGCCCGTACGGATTTACGAACTCCTCGGGGTTGGCGCTCTGCGCACCCGGCTCCAAGTGTCAGCCGCGCGCGGTTTGTCTCGTTTCGTTGGTCGCAAGAAAGAAATCGAACATCTCAAACAGGTCCGCGAACAAGCCGTCACCGGCCAGGGACAGATGGTCGGGGTGGTGGGCGAGCCAGGAGTTGGCAAATCCCGACTGTTTCACGAATTCAAGCTGCTATCTGAGCAACACTGTCTGGTCCTTGAAACATTTTGTGCCGCCCATGGCAGCAGCTATGCATATCTGCCCTTGATCGAGTTACTGAGGAATTACTTCCATGTTCGCCCCCAGGACGACGAACGGGCGTTGCATGAAAAAGTCGCCGGACGGGTGGTTGCGCTTGATCGTGAACTCGAAGACGGACTGCCCTATCTGCTAAGCCTCTTGGGTCATGCGGAATTCGCCGCGGCGCTTCAGCAGATGGACCCCCACATCCGTCAACAACGCACCTTTGACACCATTAAACAACTCCTCGTGCGGGAGAGCCTCACCCAGCCTGTGGTGTTGATCTTTGAGGACTTGCAATGGCTGGACGAGGGCACGCAGGCCTTTCTCGATACTCTGAGTGAGAGCCTGGCCACCGCGCCCATGCTGTTGCTGGTCAACTACCGCCCGGAGTATCGGCACGAGTGGGGAAGCAAGACCTATTACAGCCAGCTTCGACTCGATGCGCTAGGTCTGGAAGATGCCAAAGAACTCCTGGCCGCACTCCTCGACGAGGCAAACTGGCCGGTTACGGCCGCTTCGCTTGAACCCCTCAAACAGCTCATCTTGGAGAAAACAGAGGGCACGCCGTTTTTTATGGAGGAGATGGTCCGGGCGCTGTTTGGTCAGGGCGTCCTGGTCCACAGCATGGGAGGCATCTCCCTTACCAAGCCACTCGATGAGATCCATATCCCAGCGACGGTCCGGGGTGTTCTGGCCGGTCGGATTGACCAATTAGGCGCTGCGGAAAAGGAACTGCTCCAGACCGCCGCCGTGATTGGCCGGGAGTTCTCGCTCAGCCTCCTGACCCAGGTTGCTCAACAGGATGAGGAAACGCTCGTGCCTCTGTTATCCCGTTTACAGACAGCCGAGTTCATCTATGAGCAGCCCGCCTTTCCCGAAGTCGAATATACCTTTAAGCATGCGCTTACCCAGGATGTGGCCTATAATTCGCTCTTGTCCGAGCGCCGTCAGGAAGTGCACGCCCGGACGGCCCAAGCCATTGCCTCCCTGTTCCACGAGCAACTGAATGATCGTCGCCTCAGAGAACTCGCCTATCATTCCGCCCGGAGCGGGAATACGGAGAAAGCCGCTGAGTATTCTCAGCGTGCCGGAGAGCTGGCGCTGAAGAATTCGGCCTATACTGAGGCAATTCGCGACCTCAATTACGCGCTGGACTTGCTGCCAACACTGCCTCACACCCCGGACCGTCCGCAGCAAGAGCTGACCCTGCTCATCTCGCTCGGTTCCTGCCTGATGGCAACCCAGGGCTTTGCCGCGCCCGAAGTGGAACGTGTGTATACGCGCGCCCGCGAATTGGCGCGTGCGACCGGAGACCTACCGCAGAAGTTTCCTGTGCTTTTTGGTTTATGGCGTTTTCATCTGGTGCGTGGAGAGTATGCTGCAGCAGGAGAAATGACTGAAAAGCTCCAACGTCTGTCCGAATGCATGCCCGGCTCCCAGCAATTTCTACCGGCTCAGCAGGCGCTTGGATTGACTGCCTTTCGGCTCGGGGCGTTTGCTGACGCCAGAGCCCATCTGGAACGGGCCGTGGACATCTACGATCCAAGTGTCCACGGCCCGGAGAACGCCCAGGGCGTGATAGGCCAGGACCCCGGTGTGTCCAGTCTGGCCTTTCTGGCCTGGATGCTGTGGCATCTCGGCTATCCCGACCAAGCCCTCCATCGCAGCCAGGAAGCCATTGCGCTCGCGCGCGAGATTTCGCATCCCTACAGTTTGGTCTCTGCCCTGCATTTTGGAACGGCGGTCCATCGCTTTCGACGAGAAGGAGCGCTGGCCCAAACCCAGGCAGAGGGCGCGGTCGCGTTGGCGAGTGAGCAGGGCTTCCCCTATTTTCACGCCGCCGGGACCTATTTGCGCGGTTGGGCCTTAGCAGAACAGGGCCAGGTGGAGGAGGGTATTGCCGACATGCTGGAGGGCCAGCGTATCTGGCAGGAGTTCGGTATTCGGCAGCTCGGTCAGGTGTCTTTGCTTTTGGCAGAGGCCTATGGCAAACTCGGTCGCGTCGAGGATGGCCTCACCGTGTTGGCCCAGGCAGAAGCCGAGATGGCCAAGAGTAACGAAAAATGGTGGCAGGCCGAGCTGCTGCGCACTCGGGGGGAATTATTACTCGCATCCAAAGACGGTCCGGATCACAACAGCCAGGAAATCACCGCCTGTTTTGAGGGTGCTATCCGGATCGCTCACGGCCAGCAGGCAAAATCCCTGGAACTCCGCAGTGCAACCCGCCTGGCGACGTTCTGGCAATCGCACGGAAAGCCGGACGACGCTTACCGACTCCTGTCGGACATCTATTCATGGTTTACCGAGGGACTCGATACGCCCGACCTGCGAGCGGCGAAGTCATTGCTGGATGAGCTTACGCCGGTTCATGCATAGATAGGGACTGGGGGCTGGGGATTAGGGGTTGGGGTGAGAGGAAAACTGCCTCAGCGCTGAACGAAGCCCTGCCGGGCGAAGCATTGTAAATCTCCGTCTGACTTCCTATACTCGGCCTACTTTTTCTGGAAAAGAGTCAAGCGTCGGAGGGGCGGTATCCCTCTCGGGGAGGTTTTTATGAGTAGTAATGGTCAGACGAACGGAGCGGGTATACGCGCCCGGTTGCAGCACCCGATTATAGACGCGGACGGACACTGGCTGGAGTTCGGGCCGCTGGTGCGCGAACAACTGAGAAAAATCGGCGGCACCAAGGCAGTCGAAGGTTTCTCGGTGTTCACCACTCTCGTCCAAGAACATTTAAGCCTGTCAGTGGCCGAAAGGCGCCACCAGCGGACCGCCCAGCAGGCCTTTTGGGGGATTCCAACCAAGAACACGCACGACCGGGCAACGGCCATGATGCCCCAATTACTGTATGAACGCTTGGACGAGTTCGGCATAGACTTCACCATCCTCTATCCTACTGCGGGTCTGGGGTTGACCCGTGGCAGCGATACCGAACTGCGGAAAGCCGCCTGCCGGGCGTTCAATATTTTCAGCGCGGACTATTTTCGGGCTTATGCCGATCGCATGACTCCAACGGCGGTGATTCCGATGAATACGCCCGAGGAGGCCCTGGAAGAAATCGACTATGTGACATCGCAGCTCGGCATGAAAGTGATCATGCTGGGTAGCATGATCAAACGGCCCATTCCCGCCGCAGTCGAACACTATCCGGGTACGGAAGAACTGATGACGTGGCGCGACGTGCTGGGCTTGGACAGCGAATACGACTACGACCCGGTCTGGGAGATGTGCATTGAACGGGGCCTGTCGCCAACGTTTCATACCGGCTCGCGCGGGTATGCGCTACGGATTTCCCCCTCTAATTTTGTGTACAACCATATTGGCCATTTTGCCGCGGCAAACGAAGCCGTGTGCAAAGCCCTCTTTCTCGGCGGCGTTACCCGGCGTTTCCCCACGCTCAAGTTCGCCTTTCTGGAGGGTGGGGTCGGTTGGGCATGTCAGTTATACGCTGATCTGATCGAACACTGGGAGAAGCGAAATATCGAAGCGTTGGCAGAGGTTGATCCGGCTAACCTTGACCAGCAACTTCTGGACGAATTGGTGCGGCAATACGGCAGCACGGACATGGCTGAGGCGTTCACGCAGAGCGACGCAGCCATGGACACCGTACTGAGTACACAGGGTGCGACCGCCGTCGGCGGTATTGATAATCTGGACGACTTTTCAGCCTGCGAGATCACCCAGGCGTCGGACATTCACGACTTGTTTGTCAAGAATTTCTATTTTGGCTGCGAGTCGGACGACAAGATGAATGCTTGGGCCTTCAATCGGCAGTGCAATCCGTTTGGGGCGCAGCTCAACGCGCTCTTCGGTTCTGATATTGGCCACTTCGACGTGGCGAATATGAGCCACGTGGTGCCCGAAGCGTATGAGCTCGTTGAAAAAGGCTTGGTCAGCGATGCTGGCTTTCGTGACTTTATGTGTACCAATCCGATCCGTTTCTGGGGTGAGGCCAACCCGGACTTTTTCAAGGGAACGGTGGTCGAAGAAACCGCGGCCACGATTCTGTCGGAGGAGACAGTCGAAACAGGGCTGAACGGCCACACGACAAACCAGCTGTCGAAGTAGGGGCGGTTCGCAAACCGCTCCTAGGCCATTAAGCGGGCGATATCTTCGTCCAAACCGCTGCGTATCTGCTCGGCCAGTGCGTTCCGGGCGCGCCCCTTGGTACGACCGTAGGACGGCAGGTCGAGCGCCGCCAGGCGACGGGCTTCGCCGAGCGCTTCGTCTAACAGAGTGTCAGCCTCGCATACTCGATCCAAGAAACCGACATCGACGGCCTCGGTCGGGCTGTACAAGCGGGCCTGGATCACCGCGTTGGTAAAATGACGCTTGGACAATCGTTCGCGCGCGAACATCAGGCCAAACTCCGGTAGCGTCATCCCAATGGCAACCTCATTAAGCCCGATTTTGAAATCGCCCTGGACGCCTAAACGGGTATCGCTGGCGAGCAGCATAAAGCCGCCGGCGGCAATAGCGTGACCCGTGCTAGCGGCAACGACCGGTTGCGGATGAGTGAACAGCTTGAGCAGCATCCGTGCGCCGGCAGTCACGAGCATGGCACCGGCCTCCGGACCGGACTGGAGGACGGTGAGATCGAATCCAGCGGAAAAACGACCGGGCCGGCCCGTTAAGACGACCGCCTTGGCTTCCTGCGCGGCTTTGTCCAAAGCGTCATTCACGCCTTGGATCAGCGCATGGTTGACCGCATTGGCCTTTCCGTCGTCAAGACGCAGAATGGCAATCGCATCGTTCAGTTCATAGTGTACCGGATTGTCTGACATGGATGTTCTCCCCTACAAGCTCAGTGTCCCTTATCTTTTTGCCCCTTGCCTGTATAGGTCAGCCGGACGCGAGTCTCCTGGGCTATTCGGACGGACACCGGCTGAGTTTGTTCTCCAAGCCGCTCATGCCATAGGCGCAGGCCGTACTCGCCTGCAGGGATGTGGCTGATGTCGAACCGACCGGCAGCGTCCGTTACCGCGGTATAGGGATGGTCGGTAATAATGATATGCGCCTGCATCCAGGTATGCAGCACATCACAATCGACCAGCACATGACCCGGTCGCGTAAAGCGATAGGTCTTCTCGGACCAGTACGGCAGGCCCAGATTGAATATGGTCTCGTAGCCATTTCGGCGGGCATGGACATTATGCAGGATGAAGTCGCTGTTCCGCAGCGCGAGCGTTTGCCCGACGGCTATGGTTTGGACGCGGGGAACAAAGGCGCAGTTTTTATTGTCTAGTAGGGCGGGAAGAACGGGGTTGCCTTTCCCAGCGCGAATACCATCCAGGACGACGACGACATTTTTGAGGCCCCCATAAGCATCAACCAGAAGACCCTCATCCGGCATGCTTTCTCCGCAGACCGCTCTGTTCTTGTGGACGGGGAGGGTGACCGGCGGTGGTACTTTACCGTCGAATACGACCTGTCCTCTGATGCTACCGCCGTCCTTAACTGTGATTTCCCGGTAAGCGTGGATAGGCGGGACAAAGGTAAATAATATGAGCAGGCTGGCGTACCAGCAGACTGATGTGTAAGCCGTCACGCTTTATACATGACGACTTTGGTGAAGGCGGGTCAAGGCATCACTCCACCGACAACCCCTCCACCCAATTGCCGTGAAAGCCATACGGCACCCGATGGGGGAGGTGAACGGTAGCCAGTGGCTCGTGCACGATATTTTCCGCGTCGAGAATGACCAAGTCGCTCCGATTTTCCTCTTTGCGGTATACCCCCACGAGCAGAAAGCCTTCGCCTTCGGCTGACCGCGCAGAACGCGGGACAAAAATCGGCTCCGAGGAGTAGCTGTCCGGGCCGAACGCATGAGTATGGGACCGATCGTTTGCATGGTCATACCCAATGACCGTGCTAAACAGACCTTCCGAGGAAGGAACGGCGTCCTCTCGGCCTGCCGCATATCCCTTCCTATAGGGCAAACCGGCGTAGCGTTCATCCAGTCGGGGAAACTCGCTGAGCCGGTCGTCCCGTTGTGCCTGGGTGATTGAGCGGGTCGTCAGGTCAAGCGACCAGCGAGTGAAGACCGGGATGTTGGCCTCCAGGTCTTCTCCGTCAACCTGAAACAGTGGCAGCAGGCGGAACTGACATACATCAGCGCTGACCGTGTTGCCTTGGGTGTAGGCATTCATGGCGTGAAACACAAAGCAGGGGTCGGTCTCAAACCAGACGGTATCCTCGCCTCCTCCGTCGCGTGGCATGACCCCAATGCGCGTTCCCAGTGCTGGCTCCCAGCGCACGGGAGAACCGGAAGCCAGATTTTCCGGGCGCAGGGTCGCCGGAAAAACCATGAAGATGACGTGCTCTCGGGTGGCGATGAAATCGTGCATCATGGCCGGTACTGGCAGGGAAATCTCTTCGTTCCGCGTAATATCACCGTCCGCAGAGACGACCGTGTAGCGCAGATAGGGCGGGAACGGCCCGTAACCAAAAAAGAGGAGTTCACCTGTTTCCGGATCGACCTTGGGATGAGCGGTCATGGCCCCCTGGAGCTTGCCGTTAAAATCGTACACGCCAATGGTTTCGAGGGTCGATGGGTCAAGTTCATAGGGCGGACCACCTTCCCACAGGGCGAGCAGTCGTCCCGCATGGAAGACGATATTCGTATTGGCCGCATTCGGAAAAACGCCCTGGGCCCGTTCGTCCGTATTACTCAGGTCACTGAGGCCGGTAAAGAGCGCTTCCCCGTGCTGGCGCTCAAGCTTGAAACGTTCCGTTCGGACCCAGCGATTTCGATAATGCGCCTTGCCCGCGCCCAGGGTAAACGCGTGAATCATGCCGTCCCCGTCAAACCAGTGATACTGTCCGCGGGGTGCAAACTGGGGGTTTGAGCCGTTCCGGTACAGGGTGCCGTTTAACTCGGCCGGGATTTCGCCCGTAACTACCAAGTCGTGAATCTCGCCCTCCATGGGCCAGGGAGCATAATTCCCCTGGAGAAATGGATCGTCAGGAAAAGGCCGGCTCATGCTATCCTCCTGTTGCGCGGTTGAGGGTGTGTATATTGGACTGCATATTGGTGCGCCTTTCAAGCGCCGTTGTCCTTTGACTCCGCTGACGCTAGGCTGCTCGGACGACCAGGAGGGACGGTCTCGTCCAAGGGAGGGAGTATGTCTGCTGCCGAACTCTGCTTTCTCAGCGCAACCGAACTGGCTGCGCGCATTCGCACCCGCGAGGTGTCGTGCCGGGAGGTCATGGAAGCGCATCTAGCCCGGATCGAGCGCGTCAATCCGCGAGTGAACGCGATTGTGACCCTGTTGGCCGAGTATGGCCTGGAGCGGGCGACCGCAGCTGATGAAGCGCTCGGGCGAGACCAGGAGGTTGGTCCACTGCACGGCTTGCCCATTGCCATGCCGATACCGCAGTGTACCAACGACGTGTTTGGCTGGACCGTTCCGGTAAAACGTGCCCCGAAGCTGAGGTGGGATTGTGCAAGGATTTGGTCTTGACCAAAGGCGTACGCACCACGCTCGGCTCGCCGATCTTTGCCGACTTTGTTCCCGACCAGGACGAGATTATTGTCGAACGCCTGCGTGCGGCCGGTGCGATTGCCATCGGCAAGACGAATACGCCCGAGTTCGGGGCCGGCTCGCAGACGTATAACGAAGTGTTTGGCGAGACCCTCAACCCGTACGATCTCTCCGCAACCTGCGGCGGCAGTAGCGGTGGGGCCGCGGTGTCGTTGGCGACCGGAATGCTACCGATTGCCGACGGCAGCGACCTGGGCGGCTCGCTGCGCAACCCGGCCAGTTTCTGCAACGTGGTGGGGTTCCGGCCCTCGCCCGGTCGCGTGCCCACTTGGCCGCACCGGGTCGGCTGGTTTCCGTTTGCCGTTGAGGGGCCGATGGCCCGCACCGTTCAGGATGTGGCGTTGTTGCTGAGCGTTATGGCCGGGCCCGACCCTCGGGTGCCGATTGCCAATACCGAATCAGGCGAGCAGTTCCTTCAGCCGCTTGAACACTCCTTTGCGGATACCCCGATTGCCTGGAGTCCGACGCTGGGCGGCCTGCCGGTGGACGCCCGTGTGACCGCAGTGCTCGAAAGCCGGCGTAGCGTATTTACCGACCTAGGCTGCGTCATTGAGGAAGCGACCCCTGACTTCCAAGATGCCGACGAAGTCTTTCGCGTCTGGCGGGCGTGGTATTTTGATCTGTCTTTGGGCGAGTTGTTGCCCGAACACCGAAACAAAATGAAGGACACGGTCATCTGGAATATCGAAGAGGGGACAAAACTCACCGGTCCGCAAATCGGGCAGGCCGAGAAAAAGCGCACGCTGCTCTATCACCGAGTGCGTGAGTTCATGCAGCAGTATGAGTTCCTGATTCTGCCTGTCTCTCAGGTGCCGCCGTTTGATATCAAACAGCGCTACGTACGGGAGATTAACGGCGTACAGATGGAGACGTATTTGGACTGGATGCGCTCGTGTTACTACATCAGCGTCACCGGCCTGCCGGCCATCTCGGTGCCGTGCGGCTTCACACCAGAGGGCCTGCCCGTTGGTGTGCAGATCGTTGGCCGACACCAGAACGAACTGGGCGTGCTTCAGTTGGCCCATGCGTTTGAGCAGGCCACGCGGGTAGGGGAAAGAAGGCCGGAGATTGAGGATTAGGGGTTGGAGGCTGGGGCAGCGGGCAGCGTTCTGAGCAATTCGTAATGAAGAGGAGGACGAGTATATGCAATTTGGTTTTATGGAAGATTTTCGGAACCCTGAGCCTTGGGCGCGGCCGTTTCCCGAGCTGTATAACGCGATCTTAGACCAAACCGTTCGGGCCGAGGAACTCGGCTACGATCACGTCTGGCTGACCGAGCACCACTTTACTGAGGATGGCTATAATCCGTCGCTGCTGCCGACCGCGGCGGCGATTGCCACCCGTACGAGCACCATTCGGATTGGGACGTTTATTTTGCTGCTGCCGTTTCAGCATCCGATTCGGGTGGCGGAAGACGCAACCTGTGTCGATATCTGGTCAAATGGTCGGTTCGACCTGGGCGTCGGGCAGGGCTATTCGTATATGGAGTTTGACGCCCTGTGTATGCCGCGCAAGGAACGTTCGGCGCGTTTACGCGAGGGCGTTGAGTTGATTCAAAAAGTCTGGACCGAGGACGCGGTCACGTTTGACGGGCGTTTCACTCAGGTGAAAGACCTGACCCTGAGCCCCAAGCCGGTGCAGCAGCCCATGCCGCTGTGGATCGGCGCGCGGGCCGAGAAGGCCACCCGCAGCGCGGCCCGGCTGGGCTGTCATCTCATGGCAACCATCGGGCCTGATCCAGCGGCGTGGTATATCGACGAACTCAAAAAGTGTGGGCGCAACCCGGACGATTTCAATATCGCGCAGTTACGCCTGGTGTATCTGGCTGAAACCGAAGACCAGGCCTGGGAGGACTGTCAGGAGCATTTGTTCAGTATGATGGAATTCTACGGCCATATTCTGGCCGAGGCGAACGATGCGCCTGGAGATAAGGACGTGTGGACCTACACCAAGCCGGAGGAACTCCGCCACTCGGCCTTTGGAGAAGCGGTGATGATCGGTACGCCGGACCAGGTCGCCCGAAAAATGGAACGCTTCAAAGACGAGTTCCAATGCACGCATTTCATTATGAGCACGCAACTGGCCGGCATGGACCCCAAGAAATCGACCCGCTCGCTGGAGCTGTTCGCCAAGGAGATCATGCCGAGCTTCCGGGGGTAGGGGAGGGCATGTCCCGCCCCTGGTGGTGATGCGCGTCGAGTAGGTCGGTTGGCAGGGGTGAACTTATGCCGCGAAGGGACGCAGCAGGTTGTGAAACGGTTGCGTATCCTTCCATCGATACGTCTCGAAATCGCGCTGATCCGTAGAAAGAATCCGGCCTTCTCCGAGTTCGGTTGCCGCCACCACAAGTGAGGCGTCCGCTAGGTCCATAGGCAGATTCGCGTAGCGCTCCATCAATGCGTGGATAGCGCCGAGATGTCCCTGCCCGATCTCGTGAATGTCTACATTTTTCCACACTTGCTCGACGAAGCGTAATTCCGCATGTACTCCCAATTGTGAGAGCATGAGGTGGCAAGTTTCCGTCACTACCGGCCATGTGACGACGAGAGTTTCGTCAATGCCTCGACTGGCCTCAAGCGCGGCTTCGTGCCAGCGGTCCCGGCTATTCGCCAACGCCAGCCAATAGCCGGTGTCAGCCAATACCATGTTTTTCCCCCAGGTCACGTCTGAGGTAACGTTTGTATTGGCTCGCCAAGTCTGCGGGACCTGTAGCGCAGCCCACGAAGTCGCTGCTCAACAAGGCGTCGATCTTGTCGCGGGATCGCCCGGCTTGTTGGCGATGCAAGAGGTCGATGGCACGCTTGACGATCTCGCTGGTGCTGAGTCGTGTTAGCGCTTGAAGTTGTCGCAGCTTCTCCGCCCGCTCGTCATCCAATCTTGCATTGACTCGCATATGACATCTCCTCATAGAGTAGATACTTACGAGCATAGCGTGTATGACGCTGTCATACAATTCTACGCCAGCAGCACCCGACAGGCTAAAAAAGCAAGCGTATTTAGGATATAGGAAGGCCAACAGGAGGCATTCATGCGGTTTGAAAACACGGGGGTCCTGATCACCGGCGCGGGGAGCGGAATCGGGCGGGCGGCAAGCCTGGCCTTTGCCGAAGAAGGCGCTGCGATTGCCGCAGCAGATCTCCGGCTTGAGTCGGCCCAGGCAACCGCCGGCGCGGTTGAAGAATTAGGGCGGATGGCCGTGGCCCTCCAGGTCGATGTCACGCAACCGGATTCGGTGCGGGCTCTAGTCGAGCAGGCCGCGGTCGGACTCGGCTCACTCGATGTGCTGATCAACAGCGCGGGGGTACGCGAGATCGTACCGTTCCTGGAATTGCCCGCCGAAGAATGGACGAAGGTCATTGGCACGAATCTGACCGGGACGTTTCTGTGCAGTCAAGCCGTTGCCCAGCACCTGATTGCGCAGAATAAAAGCGGAAAGATCATTAACCTGTCGTCGGTCGCCGGTCTTATGGGCGTGCCGAACCGGGCGGCCTATGTGGCCTCCAAGCATGGGGTGGTCGGCCTGACCAAGGAAATGGGGATGGAACTGGCCGATAAGCATATCCAGGTCAATGCCATTGCCCCAGGGGTGGTCGAGACCGCCATGACCGCGGGCTATTTTGATAAGCCGGATATCGTAGCCTCGCTCAAAAAAGCGCATCCGGCCGGACGCTGGGCTCAGCCGGAAGAAATCGCCAAGCTGATGTTGTTCCTGGCGTCTGAGGACGCCGACTTCATGACTGGTGCAACGATTCCGATTGACGGTGGGTTTGTGGCCGGCAAGGCTATCTAAGGGAGTGTGACATGACCGAACAGAAACAGATTCTTGAGGGGGTTCGTATTCTTGACCTGACCCAATGGCTGGCCGGCCCGCAGGCCACGCGGCTGATGGTGGACCTTGGGGCGGAGGTCATCAAGGTTGAGCTCCCACCCAAAGGCGAACACAGTCGGCATATCCGCATCGTGCCCAAGGACGGCAAGGATGGCGCTACGCCGAGCTATTTCATCATGCACAACCGGGGCAAGAAGAGCCTGTGTGTGGATATCAAAACCCCGGCCGGTCAGGCCGTTATCAAGGATTTGGTCCAGCACTGCGACGTACTGTTCGAGAACTTCACGCCCGGCATCATGGAGCGCTACGGCCTGACCTATGAGAGTCTGTCCGCCGTCAACCCGAGCCTCGTCATGTGCTCGGTCTCGACCTATGGACAGACCGGGCCGTACTCCCGCCGCATCGGCAACGACCTAGTCGCTCTGGCGGCCGGTGGGTTACTGCATCTGGTCGGTGAGCCGGACGGCTATCCAGCCTATCCAGCCTCGGCCATTGGCGATCACATGACTGCGCTCAACGCCTTTGGTGCGATCATGGCGGCCCTGTTTCATCGGCAGCGTACGGGTGAGGGCCAGCATATCGACCTGGCCCTGGTGGACTGCACCTATAACTCGCACGACTGGGCGCTGGCGGCCTACAGCGTGACCAACGGCGCGGTCGACCCGCAGCGCGGTGGCTCGCAGCGGGCCGGAGCGTTTCCGTATGGCGCGTTCAAATCCAAGGATGGGTATATCGCTATCGGACTGATCACCGAGGACCACTGGGTGACCCTGGTCAAACGCATGGGACACGAAGAGTTGCTGACCTCACCCGAATTCAAGACTAACCGCTGGCGCATCCAGAACGCGGACGCTCTGCGCGTCATTATCGAAGAGTGGCTGCAATCGCTGCCGAGTGACGAAGAGGCGATTCGGATTATGGCCGATGAACTCCGCCTGCCGGTTGCCCCGATTCTGTCCATCGGCCAATTCGCGGAAGACCCGCATTTAAGCAAACGCATGGTCGAAACCATGCCCAACCCGGACTACGGCGAACTGAAGTTGCTCCAATCCCCCCACAAATTCTCCAAGACACCGCCACGCATCCCCGGACCGGCGTCCCGCCTCGGCCAACATACGGACGAGTTGCTGGGCGACCTGTGCGGCTATACGGCCGAGCAAATACAGGAATTAAAGGACCAGGGCATCCTTGTTGAGAATGCGGAGGGGTAGCTGATTCTCGGCTCATGACAAGGAGAACGTATGCAGAAGCGGAAAAGAATGATTGGCGGTTGGAGGATGAGCGGGAGGCTGACCATCGGGCTGGTCTGTGCCGTGGGCCTGCTGCCGCTGACTGTCCACGCCCAAAACACGGCCTACAATCAGATCACTCTGGTCGCGCTGTGTCAGATATCCGCCGCCGGTACCTCGGGCCGGTTCGACACCGCCGAGCAGCTTTTCAGCGAGGGCAAGGACGCCGGGCTCAGCGAACTCCAGATGTACGAGGCCGTCCTGAACCTGTTGCCCTACATCGGCTATCCGCGGACCCTGAGCACGCTGGGACGCTTTCAGCAGGTGTATCCCGACTACATCAGCCAACGTTCCCAGGGGCAGAGTCCGCAGCCGACCGAGCCCTGGCCGGAGTATGCCCCAACCATCTGGGGAGAACGCGGGATGCAGATTCAAGAGCAGCTGACCGGTGGCAGCGAGGAGAACAAAAAGCTCATCCAGCAGCTCAGTCAGATCAGTCCCGAACTGGCCGAATGGGTGCGCTATGACGACTTTGGCCGGGTCTTTGGTCGAGCCGGACTGCTCCTGATCGAACGCGAGGCCATCGTGCTCGGCGCGCTGATTGCCCAGGGAGCGCCCCAGATCGCGTTTCACTACAAAGCCCTGCTCCGCGTTGGGGGCGATGACAGCCTGGTCGATGCCCTGCTTGAGGCAGTAGCGAGCATTGTGGATGAAAAAGCGCTGACCTCCGCACGGCACCATATTGCCGAGGCGCGGAAGTAGGACACCACTGTAGATGAGGCTATGACGCCAAGCCAGTTTATCACCAAGTGGCGCGCCTCAGAGTTGAAGGAACGCTCAGCGTCGCAAGAGCATTTCATCGACCTGTGCCGGCTGCTGGGCGAACCCACACCCGCTGACGCCGACCCCACCGGCGACCACTACTGTTTTGAGCGTGGCGCACGCAAAGACACCGGTGGCAAAGGCTGGGCCGACGTGTGGAAACGCCATCACTTTGCCTGGGAGTACAAAGGTAAACACAAAGACCTGAACGCGGCCTTCAATCAGTTACGGCAGTACGCCCTGGCACTGGAGAACCCGCCCCTGTTGATCGTCTCGGACATGGCGCGGTTCCGTATCCGCACCAACTGGACCAACACTGTCAGCGAGCCCACGAATTCACGCTGGACGACCTCGCGGACGCAGCCACGCGCAACATGCTCAAGTGGGCGATGTGAGCCCGAGTGGCTCCGGCCCGGTGAAACTCGGCAGGCCGTCACCGAACGCGCAGCCACCACGTTTGCCGCCCTGGCGCAGGCGTTACGGGAGCGAGACCATGAGAGTCATACGGTCGCCCATTTCGTGAACCGGCCTGGTGTTCTGCATGTTCGCCGAAGACGTAGGCTTGCTGCCGAACAATATGTTCACGCGGATGCTGGAACGTAGTCGGCTCAAGCCGGAGCAGTTTGTCGAGTATGCATCGCGCCTATTCAGCGCGATGTCCACCGGTGGCGATGGGTTTCGAGGAAGTGGCGTGGTTCAACGGTGGGCTGTTCGACGACGACACGACTCTGCCGTTGGAGAAGACCGACATTGATACCGTGCTCGCGGCGGCGGCACTCGACTGGTCGGAGATTGATCCCTCAATTTTGGGGACGCTGTTCGAGCGCGGGCTTGACCCGGACAAGCGCTCGAATTGGGCGCGCATTACACCGACCGGGATAAGATCATGCTGATCGTCGAGCCGGTGATTATTCGCCCCTGGCTGGCCGAATGGGAGACGGCCAAGGCTGAAATTGCTGCCGTCCTGGAAAAAGCGGAGACCGCCAAATCTCCGGCCACACGCACGCGCCGCCGGGCCGAAGCCGAGCGCCTGCTAGGCGAGTTTCTTGAGCGGCTACGGAGCTTTACGGTGCTCGATCCTGCCTGCGGGTCAGGCAATTTCCTGTATCTGGCGCTGCATGTTCTCAAAGACCTGGAGCATCGGGTACAGTTGGAGGCCGAGGCGCTGGGCTTGGAGCGAGAATTTCCCGTCATCGGCCCAGCCAACGTCAGAGGCATTGAAATCAACCCTTATGCCGCTGAACTGGCCCGCGTCTCGAGGATTGGCGAAATTGGATGCGGCGCAACGGCTTCAACGAATCCCGTGACCCTATCCTGAAACCGCTTGATACCATCGAATGCCGCGATGCGATTCTGACGCCGGAGGGTGGGGAGCCTGAGTGGCCAGAGGCTAATGCGGTGATTGGCAACCCGCCATTTCTGGGCGTACAGCGCTTTCGGGCCGTCCTTGGCGACTTCTATACGGAGAGGTTGCGGGCGGCGTATGAAGGCCAGGTTCCAGGCGGTGCTGACTTGGTGTGCTTCTGGTTCAGCAAGGCGGGCAGGCTGGTGGCGGAAAGGAAAATCGCCCACGCCGGCCTTGTTGCCACCAATTCAATTCGAGGCGGTGCCAACAGGGCTGTGCTTGACCGCATCGTAGATCGGACAGCCATCTTCGATGTGTGGTCCGATGAACCGTGGGTTCTTGATGGAGCGGCGGTTCGAGTTTCTCTGATTTGTTTCGGGCCAGCAGGATCAAAATTAATTCGCTTCTTGGATGGTAAAGAAACTACTCGAATCAGTTCTGCCCTTTCCTCTGGGGACCTTGATCTCACCAAGGCGGTCCCGTTGGCGTGCAACAAGGACGTCTCGTTCAGGGGAATCTTCAAACACGGTCCTTTCGAAATTCCGGGCGAGTTGGCTAGGGAATGGCTTCAACTGCCCACCAACCCAAATGGACGCCCCAACTCCGACGTTCTGAAACCGTGGATCAACGGCATGGACGTGACCCGACGACCCACCGGCAAATGGATTATCCGTGCCTGTGCGGGACTTTGCTCAGTCGTCGGAAGCGGAGGCCGCACTCTACGAAGAACCGTTTCAATACGTGATGAGTCACGTTTACCCCGTACGGCGCGAGAATAATCGCAAGAGGCGCCGGATGTATTGGTGGCAGCATGGAGAGACAAACTCCGGCATGTGGGGGGCACTCAGTCGGCTGTCCCGTTACATCGCCACACCGCGCGTCGCCAAGCACCGGCTGTTCGTCTGGCGCGAAGCTAGTATCTGCCCCGACTGCCAATTGGTCGTCATCGCCCGCGACGACGATACGACCTTCGGCATCCTGCACAGCCGATTTCACGAAGCATGGTCTTTGCGGCTCGGCACGAGTCTGGAAGATCGTCCACGCTACACGCCAACTACCACTTTCGAGACCTTCCCGTTCCCCGAAGGACTGTCGCCCGACATTCCCGCCGCCGATTATGTCGATAACCCGCATGCTGTTGCCATTGCTGAGGCTGCTCGACGGCTGGTCGAACTGCGCGACCGCTGGCTCAACCCGCCCGAATGGGTGGAGTGGGTAGACGAGCCGGTCCCCGGCTATCCCAAGCGCCCGATGCCCCGTAGCGAGGACGCAGCGAAAGAACTCAAGAAACGCACCCTGACCAACCTGTATAATACCCGTCCGCAATGGCTGGCCGACGCACATGCAAGTCTCGATGCCGCTGTGGCGGCGGTTTACGGCTGGGACACGGATATTTCTGACGATGAAGCGTTGCGCGAACTGCTGGAACTGAATCTGACGCAGGGCGAGTGACGGATTATTGCAAGATGTCAGGTTACGCTTCGCTAACCTAGGTGAGGCAACAAAACTCAGGTTTCATACTGGGCTCCTTCACATTTTTACAGATGTACGAATGACCTTATTTCGTCCACAGTAAGTATCCGTCCTCGTGAGTTTAGCTCAGGGGCGTCCATCCAAGAGTTCACTGCATCTTGTTCCCCCTTTTGCATGTCAACCAGAGCCGTTACATAGTGGGTTAGGATTAACTGTATGGGGTAAATCGTGCCCGACACGAACTTTCAAATTTTCAAGGTGCCCGACCGAGAACTCATTGAGTCGTTATTAAAGATTCATACCGAGTTAGACATTTCACCTTCAGGGAGATTAATTATTGATCTTGCCAATGGGAATGCTAGAAGCAAAATCTCAATTGATGAGATAGATAACGACCCTCTCATAAAGCAGCTGAGGGATTGGAATGGAAGTCTCATATGGAGAGTGAGCCTTGAAATAGGACAATTTCTTGGTGCGTTAGTAAACGTTGAGAGAAGCAATGGTTTCGATCAGGCCAGGGTTAGTTTCAATGATAACTCGGACCAAGGCCAAGTCGCCCGATTATTAGGCGTCACTCAAAAGCACCTTCGACCTTTCGTACGGACGCCGGAGTTAGATACCCTTCTGGGTCCTGAACTCACAGAGTTCTATGCTAAGCGGGAAGAGGCGCTACTCAGACTAGAAGGGGTTTCACAGAAGCTTATAGAGTCAAAGGCATATCGGAGAGAGCTAGATGCGAAGACGGATAATTTGCAACAGCAATTAGAAGAGAAAGTATTTCAGGAACTTGAGGCGAAATACGAGAAGAAAGAAAAATCGTTGCATCAACGTGAACAGGAGATAATTGAAAAACAAAAGATCTTTGACGAAAAAGATAACCAACAAGCTCGGAGGACATTGAGAGAAGATTTTAAAAAACTGATAGCTGAGCGGACCACAGATTATTCTCTTTCGGACTCAACCGTAAAAAAACGCGTCCCAATTCACGCTGTCTTTATAGCAATTTTTATCGCTCTAATTTTCTCTGCGGTTGGGGCGATCGAGGGTAGTCTGTCTTCAACAGCGGACTGGTATGATCGTGCCCGCCTTCCAATAAGTCTAGTTGCCCTTGTCGGGATGGCAATTTTTTACATCCGCTGGCTTGATAGCTGGTCGCAACGTCACATTGATGAAGAGTTGCGGCTTAAGCAGCTTGATGTAGATATCGACCGTGCGAGTTGGGTAGTAGAGATGGCTCTAGAGTGGAAGGAAGAAAAAGGAACAGAGATCCCCCAGGAACTGATTGATCGCCTGACCCGCAACCTGTTCAGAGAAGCTAGAAGCAAGGACGATGTACGTCATCCGACCGAAGATATCTTGTCAACATTTCTAGGTGAAGCAACAAAATTCAGGCTGGGAGACCAGGGATCGCCGAAGCTGAATTTGATCGCCGTGGGCTAAAGAGAGCTAGAAAGACTGTAGCTCCGAATATCATGGAAGATCAGAGTGAGTAGATCAGATCGTAACTCTCGAATCGGTGTTATACCCTTGCGACATATAAAATCTCCAAACTGACGATCTGCTCCCCTCCCTCAAAACTGCTTCTGCAAAAATCGGTTGATGACCGTGGCGACATAGACCGGCGCTTCCTGCTGCGGGTAGTGGCCGGAAGTAGTTACACTACCTCCGGCCCCGCGCCCCGGCGATAGACAAGCGCGGGAGTTTTTGTTTTCCTAGGCAGTCCCTACTACGAACCCAAAAGGAGAACGCGTATGCTGCCAGTTGGCTATCTTCCCTGCACTCAAGACCCCCCGTCCGGGACGAATATGGGACGGGTGATTGATGAAATTATTGCCGAAGCCCAGGCCGCGGAGGCCAGTGGCTGGGACGGCTGCTTTCTGACCGAGCACCACCAGCAGGAGGACGGCTATCTGCCCAACCCGTTGCTGCTGGCCGGCCTGGTTGGGATGAAGACCGAACGCATCAAGGTCGGCACGTGCGTGCTGTTGATGCCGCTCCACCATCCCGTTCATGTTGCGGAAGACTGCGCCGTGATTGACCAGGCGACCAAGGGGCGTCTCGTTTTGAGTCTCGGCGTGGGGTATCAGCAGCACGATTTCGACGCGTTCGAGATTCCGATCACCGAGCGGGCCACCCGGACCGAAGAAGCCATCGATATTATCCGCAAGAGCTGGACCGGGGAGCGCTTCTCTTTTGAGGGTAAGCATTTTCACTATCAGGACACCCTGATTACGCCCGGTCCGAGCCAACAATCCGGTCCGCCGATCTGGATGGCATCGTGGACGCCGGTCGGGCTGCGCCGGGCGGGTCGGCTGGCGGACGGCTGGATCGCCGACCCGGTGCAGAGCCTCGGGGTCATTAAGGACTATGCCACCCGCTACCGGGCAGCTGCGGAAAAGGCGGGCCGGAAGCCGTATATCTGCCTGATGCGCGATGCCGTGCTGGCCGACAGCATGGCCGACGCCGAAGCCGCGAGTGGGCCGACCATGTATACCCACCGCTTCTACTTTCAGTATGACGCCTATGTCCAGGATGAACACATCAAGGATGTCAAGACGCCCGAGGAGCTGAGCTTTGGCATAGCCGCCAAGGAGCGGCTGATTGTAGGCTCGCCCGAAGACTGCCTGGAGCAACTCCAGATGTGGAAAGAGGCAATTCAGCCGGATTATTTGATCATGCGCTTTCGACAGCCGGGCGGTCCGTCGCACGAGAATACGTTGCAAGCGATACGCACCTTTGGCGAAAAAGTGATTCCGAAGTTGTAAGGGCGTTTCTTTTTCAGTGACCCTCGCCCCGACCCTAGGGGGAGAGGGGGAGGGCGGTATATGGAAATTCCGCTGACTCAACATCTGGCCGCATTCTGTACCCGGCTCGAATATGACAGCCTGCCGGCCGAGGTGGTCGATCGGGCCAAATACTTCTTTCTCGACTATCTGGGCGTTGCGGTACGCGGTTCGCTGTCCGATTCGAGTCAGCCGCTCTACCGTCTGGCAGATAGCCTGGCCTCGGCCGGGCAGGGAACGGTCCTGGGCCGGACGGAGAAGGCGAACTTCCCGTATGCAGCCCTGGCCAACGGCACCTCCGCCCACAGCCTGGAACTGGACGACACCCATCAGGCCGGGTCGATTCATCTGGGCGTGTCGGTCTTTTCCGCGGCGCTCGCCGTGGCAGAGCAAGTGGGCGCGAGCGGCAAGGATTTTCTCACCGCCAGCGTGGTCGGCTTTGAGGTCGCGTCCCGGCTGGCTATGGCCCTCAAACCGACCGAGCACTACGGTCGCGGGTTTCATCCCACGGCGACCTGTGGCACCTTTGGCGCTACGGCCAGCGCGGCCAAGTTGCTGGGCTTGAGTGAGGCCCAACTACTGTCCGCCCTCGGTATTGCCGGCAGTCAATCTGCCGGGTCGATGGAGTTCCTGGCCGAGGGGGCCTGGACAAAGCGCTTCCATCCGGGCTGGGCCGCGTTCAGTGGTATCCACGCCGCTCTGTTAGCCAAGGAAGGATTCATTGGCCCACAGACGATCCTCGAAGGGCGGGACGGCTTTCTCAAGGCGTATGGGGTGCGGCCCGAGCCAAGCAAAATCAGCCAGGGGTTGGGCGAGGATTTTCAGATTCTGCAAACCGCGGTCAAACCGCACGCCTGCTGCCGTTACACACAGGCCCCGATCGACGCGGTGCTCAGCATCGTGCAGGAACACGACCTGCAACCCGAGCAGGTCGAGCGGGTTACCATCGGCATGCTCGAAACCGGCATCCCGGTCATCTGCGAGCCGGCCGAGCGCAAGTATCGTCCCACGAATGTGGTTGAGGCCCAGTTCAGTCTGCCCTTTGGTGTTGCGGTGGCGTTGGTCAAGCGGCGAGCCGGGCTGGATGAGTTCTCCGACGCCATGCTGGAGGATGCCGCAGTCGGCGCTCTCATGGCCAAGGTCGGGTACGAGCGTGACCCGGAACTGGAAAAAAACTATCCCAAGGAATGGCCGGCCTGGGCGCGCGTCGCTCTGGATACCGGGCAGGAAGTCTCCGCTCAGGTGCGTTTCCCAAAAGGCGACCCGGAAAACCCGTTGTCGTGGGATGAGCTGACGGCGAAATACACCGATCTCGCGACCGCGGTCTGGACGGACGCACGCGCCAACCAGGTGTGCGAGGCGGTCCGGGCGCTTGAAGCCGCATCCGATCTGCGCAATGTGACCCAAGGACTGTAATCGAAAGCGAACGTCGTACTGGAGGAGTGAAGAATGGACTATGGTTATGTGTTTCCTGGCGGAGTGCATGTCTATAAAGACGTCATGCTGGCGGAAAAGCGCGGCTATACGCACGCCTGGCTGTATGATTCCCAGATGTTGTTCAGCGATGTCTATGCCTCCCTGGCCCTGTGCGCGGTGAACACCAAAAAGATCAAGCTGGGACCTGGAGTGACCAATCCGGCCTCGCGCATCGCCCCGGTCACGGCCGGCGCGATTGCGTCCATCAACGAACTGGCGCCCGGCCGGACCATCCTCGGGATTGGAACGGGGAATACGGCCCGGCGGACCCTGGGCATGCCGGCGGCCCGGCTGATAGACATGCGCGAGCACGTCGAGACCTGCCGCGACCTGTTGGCGGGCAAGACCACGCCCTACCAGGAGGGCCACCGTCGCCGCATGGTGAAGTTCCTCAACCCCAAGGGCGGCTGGATCAACATCAGGAAAAAAGTGCCGATTTATGTGGCGGCGAGCGGTCCCAAGACCTTGGAGCTGGCGGGCGAAATCGCCGACGGCATTATTCTGTTTGGCGCCGTCAGCCCCAGCCTGATTGAGTTCGTAATGAATCACATCCGGACCGGAGCCGAGCGGGCCGGGCGCAACCCGAAGCGGATTTACACCCTGTGCATGACCGCCTTCCATCTCACCAATAAGGGCGAGTCGCTCGAAACCTCGAAAGTCCGTAGCGCCGTCGGTCCGTTTGTCTCGTCCTCCAGCAATATCTTTGCCTTTTCCTGTCCCAACCCGAAGGACCTGCCGGCTGATGTGCGGGACGACCTGATGGCTTTCAAGAATGCCTATCGCGCCCCCGAGGGTTCAATCGAAACTCGTCACCTCAAGCTCTACGCCGATTATCTGCAAGGCTTTAAGAAGGAGCACGAGCCGCTGGTCACGGAGAAGATGATTCGGGCCACCACGCTGACCGGCACCAAGGAAGAAGTGTTGGAATCGGTCAAGGCCATGAAGAAAGCCGGCATCAAACAGGTCGCGATCCAGCCAGTGACGGACGCCCGTACGACCATCGACGCCTTTGCCCGGGCCGTGATTCGCAGGATGAAATAGTAGATTGCGAGGAAAACCGGCTCTATTGCTGCGGAGTGTACGGAACCAGTACGGCCGTGCCGGTAATGGTACGTTCGCCGTGCTCGTTCTCAACGACCAAGTCGCAGTACACGGTTGGCACGCCGTCTTCCTCGTTTTTCTCGGTAATCATGCCCCACAGCGCAATCGTGTCGCCGTGGCGCACGGGCGTGCGAAACGTGGTGCTCAGGCTGCGCAGCCGCCAGCCCACAAAAAAGTCCTTGAGCATTTGACAGAGATACGTGGTGCTCAAAGGACCGGGAATAATCGGCTTGGTCAGCCCGGCCTGCTCGGCGTCCTTCTGGTGAAAGAAGAATTTAAGGCCGGTGATCTGGACCGCATCCGCATAGCGGAGCACCGTCTCTTTTGTCGGGGTTTTCCAGACCGGTCCGATCTCGTCGCCGATCTCTACGTCGTCAAAGGATTTTGGCTGCGGCTGCATGGCTGCTTACCGGAAGGCGGGCATGACTTCGTTGGCAAAGATTTTGAGCGTGGCCAGGAAATCGTCCTGCGCCATATCGCTGAATATCATGGTAAACAGCGTCACACCTTTCTTATTTTTCTCCTGCAAGGCCTGAATGACGCCGTTCGGATCGCCGCATACGCCGCATTTGTCGAGGTTGGCCAGCCGACCCAGGGTCTTTTTGGCCAGCGGGTATTTCTTGTCAAAATCCTGTTTGTCTTTCCCCAGGACAACCAGCGTCTGTTCGGAGATTTCAATCTCGTCCGGGTTGCGGTCGATGGTTTTGCAGTGGTCGGTAATCACCGCCCACTTCTGCTCGATTCTATGGGCCGCGGCCGCCGGACAGTTCCAGCGGTCGGCGTGTTCGGCAACAATCTTGAGCCCCTTGCGTTCGGCCATGGCCCCGATCGTAATGGGCGGGTAGGGCTTCTGAATTGGTTTGGGATTACAGTGGGCCTCCGCGATGGTGTAGTGTTCGCCTGCATACGAGGCGGCGTCTTCGGTAAACATCTTCTTCATGATGACGACGCCTTCTCTCATCTGGTCCGCTCGGGTACCACCGGACGGAAAGGGGTAGCCGTAGGCCTCATATTCCTCATTCATCCAGCCGGCTCCCAGACCGATTTCAACCCGGCCTTCGCTGATGTTGTCCAGGCTGGCCGCCATCTTGGCCAGAAAGGCGGGGTTGCGATAGGAGTTGCACAGCACCAGACCGCCGACGCGGATCGTGGTGGTGACCATGGCCATGGACGACATGACCGTCCAGCCCTCCAGGAAATCGGCCTGGGTCAGCCCGCGCGGCCACATGTGATCGGTAAACCAGATGGAGTGGAAACCGTACTCCTCGCAGGCCAGGGCCCGTTCTTTGAGCAATGGAAACGGTAGGCCGATCTGGGGCTGAAACAGACCAAATTGAATGGGACGGGCCATGGTGTTCTCCTCTCGTCGTCAGGGCGTGTGGTTGACTCGGTATTGTCTCTCCAAGAGGCTTATTATCGTCTCGATCGCGTGCCGTCTATTGCCGTGGCGCTACGGGGTTTTACCTTGACAATCATGAGGACCACAGCCAAGATGCCAAGAACGTCCGAGACGCCAAGCAGATGGGTCCAATCTTGTCCGACGGTGTTGGAGTAAGACGGCTATGGATTTTGAACTGACGCAAGAACAGACAATGATCCGCGACCTGTGTCGTGATTTCGCCAGAAAAGAGATCGCTCCGTACGCGGACGAGTGGTCCGCCGTGGAGTATTTCCCCACTGAGATTTTTCACAAGCTCGCCGAGTTGCAGTTGATGGGGCTGCTCATCCCCGAGGAGTACGGAGGCTCCAACGCCGGCACCATGAGCATGGTCATGGCGATTGAGGAGTTGGGTAAGGTCGATCAGTCGATTGCCACAACGCTCCAGGCCCATCTGACCATAGGCTCGCTGCCGTATTTGCATTTTGGTACGGACGAACAAAAGAAAAAATGGCTGACTCCCCTGGCCAAAGGGAAACACCTCGGAGCCTTCGGTCTGACCGAACCCCAGGCCGGTTCGGATGCCGCCAATATTATGACCACGTCCCGTCTTGAGGGCGATTCCTGGGTGGTGAACGGCACCAAGAGTTTTATCTCCAACGCAGGGACGCCGCTGAGTTACGGCCTGGTTGCGCTTACCACGAATGGCACTAGCGACAACGGCAAAAAACAATACAGCGCGCTGATTATTCCCAAAGATACACCCGGCTATACGGTTGGCCAGCGGTATAAAAAAATAGGCTGGCATACGGTTGATACGCGAGAGCAGATTTTTGAGAACGTCCGCGTGCCGCGTGACCATCTCCTGGGTGAGCAGGGCTCGGGCTTTCGGGCGTTTTTGAAGACGCTCGAATGCGGGCGCATCTCAGTCGCCACGCTCGGCCTGTCGCTGGCCGAAGCCTGCCTGGATTTGTCGCTCAGGCATGCCTTGGAGCGCGAAACCTTTGGCCAGCCCCTGGCCTCTCATCAGGCTATCCAGTTCAAACTGGCCGATATGGCGACCCAGGCCGAGATGGCACGGCTGATGATTTACCGTGCCGCCACACTCCGCGACGAAGGTAAACCTTATGCCAAAGAGGCGGCTATGGCCAAGCTGGCCTCGTCTGAAATCGCGGTGAAGACGGCAGAGGAAGCTGTCCAGATTCACGGTGGGTATGGCTACATGCGCGAATCGCCCGTCTCCCGTTTCTATCTGGACTCAAAGATTCTCACTATTGGTGAAGGAACCAGCGAAGTGCAGCGCATGGTGATTGCCCGCCAGTTGGGCTGCTGAGAATTGGGATTAGGGATTGGGGGTTGGGGATTGGCTCCCTAACCCCCAATCCCCAGCCCCTAAAGGACGACCATGACTTCTCCATATTTCGATCTTTCCGGAAAAAAGGCCATTATCACCGGAGGCAGTAAGGGCCTGGGTGAACAGATGGCCTACGCTCTAGCTGAATCCGGAGCCGATGTGGCGCTCGTCAGCCGCACCCAGGCCGACCTCGATACCGTTTCGTCCGCTATCCATGCAGCCACCGGGCGCCGGGTGATTGGCGTTGCCGCGGATGTCACCAAAGACACTGAGATTCAGGCCATGGTGCAAGCGGTCATGGCCGAGTTCGGGCAGATCGATGTTTTGGTTAACAACGCCGGTATCGGAGGGACGACTCCGGTGCACAATCTGAGCGAAGAAGAGTGGGACCGTTTTATGAACCTCAACCTCAAGGGTCCGGTTCTATGTTCCAAGCATGTTGGGGTTGAGATGGCCAAACGCAGGCAGGGTAATATTATTAACGTGTCTTCCCTGTTCTCGAAAATTGTCGCACGTTATATGGCCGCCTACGGGGCGACCAAAGCGGCCTTGGTGTCTTTCACCCGTACTCTGGCGCTCGAATGGGCTCGGGATAATATCCGGGTGAACGCCCTGTGTCCGGGCTATTTTGACACGCCGATGAACCACGAATTTTGGGAGACCAAAGGCGGGAAGGGGATCATAGGCAAGATCCCGATGCAGCGGGTTGGTGACCCCAAGGAGCTCAAACCGGCGATTATCTTTCTGGCCTCAGACGCCAATACCTTCATGACCGGCACGACGCTCTTCGTTGATGGCGGGCATAGTTTGGTTGGGTAATGGGAGACAGAAACCGGGAGGTAAAGTATGGCACCCTGGCAGCATACGTATAAGGATAAGCTCATCTCAGCCGAACAGGCCGCCAGCCTTGTCAAATCGGACAGCTTAGTCCGGCTGCATATCGGCAAACCGCCCATCCCCATTCTGGACGCCTTGGCGGCGCGGAATAGAGAGCTGGAACAGGTGACCCTTATCCAGTGTTATCCACTGTACGAGCACCCCATCTGGAACGACGCCGTCTATGACGCCTCGTTCACTCGAATCGTTGATTATGTCGGGGCCGGCTGCCGGGAGGGCATGAAAAAGCACTATGTGGATTTCATGCCGCTGGATTATCCCCAGTACGCCAAGCAGGCCGAACAGGGTCGGACCAATACCTGGAACTCCGATATTTTCTTTGGCGTGGTCTCACCGCCGGATGAAAAAGGCTATTGCAGCTTCGGTAACGCCCTCTGGTATAACAAGGACGTGGCCAGGGCGGCCAAGTGTTTTGTTGCGGAAGTTGACCCGGCTTGCATTCGGACCCACGGCGACAACTGGATCCATGTGTCTGAGATCGACTATCTGGTCGAAGAGACCAAGCCTTTTCCGCTTGGGACCCCCCCACCGCCGGACGAGGAACAGGGCACCTTAGAGGTTATTGGGGAATTCGCCTCAACCCTGATCAAGGACGGCGACACCGTCCAAATGGGCATTGGCGCGATCTCCGAAGCTATTGGTCTGTTTCTGATGGACCGGAACGATCTGGGGATTCATAGCGAAATCATGACCGCCAGCCATGTTGAACTGGTCAAGCGTGGCGTGGCGACCGGTAAATATAAATCGATGCACAGGGGCAAGGCGGTCGCAGCTATGGTCGTGGGCGGCGCGGACCTGGAATTCGTCAATAACAACCCGGCCTTTGAGTTGTACAGCGTATTGTATACGAACTCCCTGCTGACCATCGCCGCCCAGAAGAGTCAGGTCGCGGTGAATAGCACTTTATCAATCGACCTGACCGGGCAGGCCGCGGCCGAGTCGATCGGCCCGCAAATGTACTCCGGTATCGGCGGGCAGATGACATTTATGATGGGCTCGATGTATTCGGAGGGAGGGCGATCCATCATGGTGCTGCCGTCCACGGCGCGCCGAGGCTCGCTGTCCCGCATTGTTCCCATGCTGGAGCCGGGGAGCACCCTGACCACGCCACGCCAGTACACGGACTATGTGGTGACCGAGTTCGGCATGGTGAATCTTCAAGGCAAGACGCAACGCCAGCGCGCCGAGGCCCTGATCAGCATCGCGCATCCCGACTTTCAGCCCGAGTTGAAACGCGCGGCAAAGAAAATGTTCTGGCCCTAGGCCAGATCGGCCCGAAGGAGAAACATTGCGAATACGTTGGTTGACAACCCTTCCAGACACAAGAGTAGGGGCAGCCCCAGGGGGCTGCCTTTTTCGTCGAAGCGCTGGGGGTCTGGTGGTGCTACTCGTCCTGCTCTTGCCCGTGCCGACCTGGCCCCAAAGCGTTGACGAGCTGCTCTCCGACCCGACAGCCTTTGACAGGCAAGAGGTCACAGTGACCGGTCAGGTCATAAGCCTTATCATTGAGGAAGGCGAAAAACCGTACACCAAATTTAAGCTCGGTGACGCGGACGGGACGGTCCCGGTCTTTATGCGCGGCGTCCAGGCACTGACCGAGGGCGAGACGTATAAGGTTGGCGGGATGTTTCTGGTCAAACCGACCAGAGACGGATCGACGCGGGTCAGCGGGATTGTGGGCCAGACCGTTCTTCCCCTGGCGGAAGAACCTCTGGAGCTTGCGGAAGACGAAACGGCTGAGGAGTTCGAGCCGCAAGAACTGGAGGACGAGCTGGCAGAATCTGAAGAGACGGCTCCGGATGACCCCATAGGTCTCTTGGTGGCCGACTTGTTAGAGGACCCAGAGGCGTTTGATCGGCAGGTCGTCAGCCTGGCGGGTGAAGTCACGAGCCTGAGAGTCATAGAGGGAGACACTCCTTCCACAAAGTTTAAGCTACACGATCCCAGTGGTGAGATTCCGGTCTTTATGCGCGGCGTCCAGGTACTGACCGAGGGCGAGACCTATGAGGTTGGCGGAGTGTTCCTGGTCAAACCGGCTAGCGACGGATCGACGCAGGTCAGTGGGATTGTAGGCCAGACTGTTCTTCCTCTGGAGGAGAGACCCCTGGCGGAAGAGCCCCTGGAGTTCGCGGAGGACGAAACGGCTGAGGAGTTCGAGTTGCAAGAACTGGAGGATGAGCTGGCAGAATCTGAAGAGACGGCTCTGGATGACCCCATAGGTCTCTTGGTGGCTGACCTGTTAGAGGACCCGGCTGCGTTTGATCGGCTGGCTATCAGCCTTGCGGGCGAAGTCACGACCCTGAGAGTCACAGATGGAGACCATCCCTCCACCAAGTTCAAACTGCACGATGTCAGTGGCGAGATCCCGGTGTTTATGAATGGAGCCAGATCGCTGACTGAAGGTGAGTCGTATGAAGTCGATGGCGTTTTCCTGGTAAAGCCGACCAATGACGGCACAGGCGAGGTGAGCGGTATCGTGGCCAGCACGGTTGAACCCGTCGAACCGGAACCCGCGTCCGTATCGGTGGCCGAGGCTCCGGTCGACGAGCCGGCGGAAGCCCCCGCCTACACGGCTCCGGTCTACGCGGTGCGTGCGCTCCTCGCCGATCAGACGCAGTTTGATCGGCGCTTCGTGAGTGTGACCGGACAAGTGACGAGCCTGACCACCCGCTATGGGGCACGGACGTACCAGAAGTTCAAGCTCACGGACAGCAGCGGTACGATCCCGATTTTCATTCCGGGCACTTCCCCGTGTGAGCAGGGTCAGATTTGTAAAGTCACCGGTGTGTTTCTCATTAAAAGAACACAGGATGGCGAGTCTGAGATCAGTGGGATTAAAGCCGACGCCGTCGAAAAGGTGGAGGATGCACCTTATTTACAGTGGACCAGCCTCGTGTTCCGGGAGCAGGTAGGTCCGGGTTCCAGCTCCAGATTACTGGGTGGGTATGCGTTTCCAGAATGAGGGCGACGTTCCCGCCGCCCTCATGAGATATTAGCCAACCAGAATTTCTTTGGCGTGGATCGTATCCAGGTATTCCCGCACGGCTTTGATTTTGCCGTCCGATAATTCAATCAGAAAGTGATACTGGTTGTTATAGACCTTGCCGTTGGCCAACTCGCCATACGACTCGGCTTCAACCGCAACCCGGTCTCCCTCGGCAATCACACCTTTGGGCGTGATTTTCAGGCCGTTCGGCATAGCCGCGCCAATGCCTTTGACCAGTTCGCCGAACTCCGCTTTGGTCTTGGTGCCGGACAACTCGAACTTGCCGGCCACCCACCACGTGGCGTCGTCGGTCATCAGGTCCAGTGCGGCGTCAAAATTCCCGGCGGAAAAATTCTCAAAGAACCCTAGGACAACACCTTTACTCGCGTCACTCATACGGACCTCCTTTGCTGTGCATCGTCGCACCGATGCCGATCAGAGTAAGATGCCCCCTTATAGCCCACCTGTCTGAGGCTTCGCAAGCGAAGCGATGCGGGGCATATCTAATCAATTTCCGACTCTGCCGTTGCTAGGCCAGGGCCCTTTCATATAGGGCATCTAGATACTACCCGGCTGGGTAACCGCGCCCTCGGAGGCGGAGGTGACCTGGGCCGCGTATTTGGCGAACACGCCGGAGGTGTAACGCGGGGTCGGTGGTTGCCAGTCGGCCAGGCGGGTTTGTATTTCGGCATCGCTCAACTCAACATTGAGCTGACGGTTTTCAATGTCGATCACCACCACGTCGCCTTCCCGGAGAATCGCGATAGGGCCGCCAACTGCGGCTTCCGGCGCAATATGACCGGCCATGAGGCCGCGCGTCGCCCCGCTAAAGCGTCCGTCCGTGATTAAGGACACGGAGTCGCCGAGCCCTTCGCCCACGATGGCAGCGGTCACGCCTAACATCTCTCGCATGCCCGGCCCGCCCCTCGGGCCTTCGTAGCGAATGACCACGACATCGCCCCCTTTGATGTGGCGTTGCGTGACCGCTGCCATGGCGTCTTCTTCACACTCGAAGAGACGGGCCGGCCCGCGATGATACGGGCGCTCATGCCCGGCGACTTTGATGACACAGCCGTCAGGCGCGAGATTGCCTCGCAGAATGACCAGCCCGCCGGTATCTTTGAGAGGCCGCGCTAGCGGCAGAATGACATCCTGACCCGGGGTTTCAACGGCCCTTGCCGCCTCAACCGCAAGGGTTTCCCCGCTGGCGTTCAGTTGCTCGCCGTCAACCAGCCCGCCGTCAACCAGGCGCTGGGCAATCAGTTGGATACCGCCGGCTCTGTCCACATCCGTCGCCACGTATTTCCCGCCGGGTTTGAGGTCGGCGATGAGCGGGGTGCGGCGACTGACCGTATCGAAATCGTCAATATCGAGCGGAATACTGGCTTCCCGCGCCATTGCCAGTAAATGCAACACCGCGTTGGTTGACCCGCCGGTTGCGGCCACACAGGCAATGGCGTTCTCAAACGCCTGACGGGTCAAGATGTCCAGCGGTCGGATATTTTTGTTGAGCAGATCCATCACGCGCTGCCCGCACTCGACCGCGACCGCGTCTTTGCGCGTAGCGGTCGCCGGAACGCTGCCCGTGCCCATGGGCGACAGGCCGATGAATTCCATAACGGTGGCCATGGTGTTGGCAGTATACTGTCCGCCACAGGCTCCGGCTCCCGGACAGGCGAAGTCCTCGATATGTTTGAGGTCAGTGTCGCTCATGCGTCCTGCGGCATTGGCACCAATGGCCTCGAACACGTCCTGAATGGTCACGTCTTTGTCCTGAAAGCGGCCGGGTGCGATCGAACCGCCATACAACAGCAGCCCTGGAACATTGAGGCGGGCCAGGGCGAGCGCCCCGGCGGGAATGGTCTTGTCACATCCCACGATAACGACCATGGCGTCAAACATATAGCCCCGACCGACCAGCTCAATCGAGTCGGCAATGACTTCGCGGCTGACGAGGGAGGCTTTCATGCCCTCCGTCCCCATGGTCACGGCGTCACTGATGGAGACGGTGTTGATTTCCATGGGTGTGCCGCCGGCCTCCCGCACGCCCTGCTTGACCTTTTCGGCCAGCCGACGCTGATTGAAGTTGCACGGCATGGTCTCAATCCAGGTGTGCGCCACACCGACCAGCGGTTTGGCCAGATCGTCGTCCGTAAAGCCGATAGCCTTGAACATGGAGCGCGCCCCGGCGCGGTCGCGGCCCTCGGTAATGATGTGGCTGGAGTGTTTGGGATTGAACGCCATAGTCCCCTCCTTCGTGGTAAAGAAATAGTGGCAAGGCAAGTATATGCTCTATAGTCTTGTCGGACGACTCCGTGCAAGCTTGTACCCTGGCCTTCACCCTTGACAGTCGAGGGCCATCTTGTAGCTTGTGGGCGACTCCGGGTAGATGGGCCGGAAAGTAGAGGATTATGGCTGAACCGATGATGGCCTCGGAATTACTTGGTCACGACAACATTATCGACGCGGACGGGCATGTTTTGGAGCCGCCTGATGTATGGGAAAAATACATCGATCCGACCTTTCGGGAGCGAGCGCTCCGCATCCGTCTGAACACTGACGGCAAGGAATACCTCGAACTCGACGGCCGTCCGTCGCGCTTCTTCAACATCAAGGCGTTTGCCTCACTCGGTGGAATGGGCCGTAGCGCGTCTGATATCGTTACATCCATTAAAACCCAGACCTATGCCGAAGCGGCGCCCTTTGGCGCGATGGACCCGAAAGAGCGGGTTGCTTTATTGGATCAAGAAGGACTGCGGGCAACGATTCTCTACCCCAGCATCGGCCTGGTCTGGGAGTGCGAAACGGAAGACCCGGCCTTAGCCGACGCCTATGCCCGTGCCTACAATCGCTGGATTGTTGACTTCTGTTCCGACACGCACGGCCGGCTAGTGCCCATTGCGCATATTACGTTGACGAGTGGCGAGCAGGCAGCCACCGAACTGGAACGGGCGGTCAAAGCCGGCTGCAAGGGCGCGTTTATTGCGCCGTTCACGATTACCACAAAAGCCCATGCCCACCCGGACTACGATCCGTTTTGGGCCGCCGCGCAGGATTTGGATGTCCCGGTTGGTATCCACCCCATGGCCGAGCATCCCAGTAAACGCGTGTATCAGCGCTTTACGGATATCAAGTGGGCGGACTGGTATCAGACCATGCTTGGTGCCCAGGGGCCGCAGCAGGCTTTTTACATCTTGTTTCAGTACGGCTTGTTCGACAGATTCCCGTGCCTCAAGATCGTGCTCCTGGAGTCGGGGGCCGGCTGGATAGGGGCCGTGCTTGACCGCATGGATGCCACCTATGGGACCGCCCTCGGGCATAGCGTTCGCCTCAAAGAAAATCCGAGTTTTTATTTTCAGCGCCAGTGTTGGATATCGGGCGACCCGGACGAGACCGCACTGGCGCACATCGTGGAGCATGTGGGCAACGATCGTTTCTTCTGGGCCACGGACTACCCGCATTTTGATCATCCGGGCAATTATATTGAGGCGCTGCACAATCTGGTCAGCCCTCTGTCAGATACGGCTCGAAAGAATTTGCTGGGCGACAGCGTTGCGAAAGTCTACGGACTGGATTGATGGCTGCATCAGCGTCAAGGAAAAGGGGAGAGCATGCTTGAAACCATTGCTTCCGGATATGGACTGCTTGAAGGTCCACGAGTAGACGACGCGGACAATTTATACTTCAGTGATGTGACCAACGGCGGGGTGTACTGCCGCGCACCAGGCGGAGAGATCTCGACTGTTGTGCCGCGCCGGCGTGGGGTTGGTGGCATCGCCCTGCATGCGGCTGGTGGCTTGGTCATCTCCGGCAAGAACGTGTGTCATGTCAAAGACGGTACGACGCGCATCCTGTTCCAGCGCGACGATATTCCCGGCTTTAACGATCTCTTCACGGATTCCCAAGGCCGGGTCCTGGTCGGCTCACTGCGCTCCGATCCCTTCAAGCTCAAGGTTCAGGTCCCCGGCGAGTTGTGGCGGCTGGCGGGTGAGGATTCGGCGGTTGAACTGTACGGCGATGTTGGTATCACCAACGGCATTGGCTTCTCGCCGGACGGGAGCAGACTCTACCATTCGGACAGCGTGCCACGGCATATTATCCTGCACGATGTTGCGGCTGACGGGTCGATGACGAACCGCCGCGTTCTGGCCAGTCTGCCTGCTGATTGGGTGCCTGATGGCTTGGCGGTTGATGAGGACGGCTGCGTGTGGGTCGCTGTCTATGGTGGTAGCTGTGCCCTGCGCTACACGCCTGAGGGTAAGGAAGACCGGAAGGTTGAGGTGCCGGCCAAGGCGGTCACGAGTTTATGTTTTGGCGGCGCGGACCGGCGCGATCTGTATATTGTGACGGCGGATAATACCGAAGACCCGGACCGGAAGGGAACGATTTTTCGTACCCGGGTGGATACCCCCGGTCTGGCGGTGACACCGGCAAATATTTAGCGCGTAGGGCAGGGGCCTCAGGCCGGCGACCTCACTCGACCTTCATAACGCGGTCTAAGAGCCGATCTCGGACCTCCACATTTATCGCCATATCAACTGCGGTCCAGGCCAGTGACAGGGCTCCGTCAATAATGGCCTTATCCGCAGCTTCGGTTACGCAGTGAGCGGTAAACTCGGGCTGATGGTTGACGGCGGGCAGCGAATCAATACCAATGGCGGGGTGAATGGCGGGCATGGCAAGGGAGACATTGCCCATATCCGTTGAGCCCGCCGCGCGTTTGAGGGACGGATCAAGGGTTGGAAAAACCCGGCCCAGCGCTTCGGCATTCTGACGATAGGCCGCGGCTATATCCGGGTCGTGCAACATCTCCGCATACGGTTTTTCACCGCCGTGGATTTCGAGCTTGGAGCCGGTTGCCAGCGCGCCCGCTTCAAAGCACCTGACAACCTTCTGTTTGATCTCATCAAGGTCTGCCAGGGTGTTCGCCCGGACAATATACTTCGCCACCGTGTGGGCGGGGATGATGTTGGGCGCGTCACCCCCTTTGGTAATCATGCCATGAATCCGATCCGTAGAGTGGATGTGTTGGCGGAGTAGACCAATGGCCGTTTGGGCGACAGTCAGGGCATCCGCAGCATTAATGCCGCGTTCGGGAAAGGCTGAGGCGTGCGCTTCTTTACCGTGATAGCATACCTCAAACATGGAGGCGGCAATAATGGGGAATTCAACCACGTCCTTTGGCGCGGGATGGACCATCATCGCCGCGTGCATGCCCTCGAACGCGCCGCGTTCGAGCAAGAGGATTTTCCCTCCGGCATCACATACTTCTTCTGCCGGAGTGCCGATCACGCTTACGGTCAGACCTACCTCATCCGCAATTTTTGCCGCAGCAATTCCGGCCCCAACCGACGCTGCGGCAATAATATTATGACCACAGGCATGGCCGATCCCAGGTAGGCTGTCATATTCCGCACAGAGGCCGATATGCAGCGGTCCGCTTCCGGCCCGGGCTATGAACGCGGTCGGAAGATCGCAGATGCCCGTTTCAACCGAGAATCCCGCGTCGACCAGCGTTTCTGACAGCCAGTGGGCCGCCTTTTCTTCTTCAAAGCCCAACTCGGGGTTGGCGTGAATCCGGTGACTCAGGGCAATGAGATCGTCTCGTGCCTGGTCAAATCGTTCCTGGGCTCCAGCCTTGGCATCCATGGGCACTCCTTTTTCCCTTCCTGCCTTACCACACGTCCTGCCGCGGCGTCCAGGAGAAAATATCCTTCCAAATCGACGAAAGAACGTGGTACATGAAGGCAGGGCGTCTGTGAAAGCGAGAAAGAAGAAGGAGGATTGTATGGATACCGTCTGGTGTGGACAACTCGCTGTTTCGGTCTTTTTTGCCATCGCTTTTTTACAATCGGCAGCCGATAAGTGGCTGGATCGCGCGGGGAATATCGAGTTTTTCAGCGGCCATTTTTCCAATAGTCCGCTGGCCGCCATGGTTCCGGCGATGTTCTGGACCATCACGGTCCTCGAATCGCTGGCCGGCGTATTGAGCGGCCTTGGCGCGCTGATGATCCTGCTCGGTATGGGAACGAGCCTGGCCGTGTTGGGACTGGTATTCTCAACCGTCTCGTTGCTGTGCCTGTTCTTCGGTCAACGCTTGGCCCAAGATTACGCTGGTGCGGCAGTGATCGCCGCCTACTTCGCCGTGGCGCTGCTGGGCTTTGCCATCTTGGGAGGATAATACCCTAGGCGGTCGCCTCAGCGGCTTTTCGCTGTATCAGTCGGTCACGTATCCGCTCATCTGTCGCCATATCAATGGCCGTCCAGGCCATGGACAGGGCTCCGTCGATTAAGGCTTTGTCCGCAGCCTGGGTTACGCAGTGCGCAGTGAATTCGGGTTGGTGATTCACCGCCGGCAACGAGTCAATCCCGATAAATGGATGGATCGAGGGGAGGGCCAGAGACACATTGCCCATATCCGTTGAACCCGCCGCGCGTTCAATTGCCGGACCGCGTTCTGGAAAAACGCGCCCGAGCGCTTCCGCGTTCCGTTCGTACAGATTCGCGATCTCCATATCGGAGCGGTGCTCCGCATAGGGCTTGTCTCCGCCAACGATTTCGAGCGTTGCGCCGGTTGCCAGGGCACCCGCTTCAAAACAGCGCTGAACTTTTTCTTTGATAGTATCCAGATCGTCCAGGGTCTTGGCCCGGACAATATACTTGGCCTCGGTATGAGCGGGAATGATGTTGGGAGCGTCTCCACCCTGGGTGATAATACCGTGAATGCGATCCGTTGAGCGGATGTGCTGCCGCAGAAGACCAATGGCCGTTTGTGCCACTGTTAAGGCGTCAGCCGCATTGATGCCGTGTTCGGGAAAAGCAGAAGCGTGGGCCGCCTTGCCCGTATAATGCACGTGAAACATGGAGCAGGCGATAATGGCTGGATCAACCACATCCATAGGAGCCGGGTGGACCATCATGGCGGCATGAGCATCTGTGAATGCCTCCCGTTCCAAGAGGAGAATCTTTCCCCCAGCGTCTCCCGCTTCTTCGGCGGGTGTCCCGAGCACACTCACGGTCAGCCCTACCTCGTCCGCCACCTGAGCCGCGGCAATCCCGGCGCCCACCGCGGATGCGGCGATAATATTATGACCGCAGGCATGGCCGATACCGGGCAAGCAGTCGTATTCAGCGCAGATGGTAATATGCAACGGTCCGCTGCCGGCGCGTGCCACAAAAGCGGTCGGCAGGCCACAAATGCCGGTTTCTACGCGAAAGCCGGCGTCGCTGAGCGTTTCTGCAATCCAGGCACACGCTTTCTCCTCCTCAAAACCGAGCTCTGGATGAGCGTGAATACGATGGCTCAGAGCAATCAGGTCATCTTGAGCTTGCGTAAATCGTTCCTGCGCGCCGGCCTTCGCATTCATACTGTTCTCCTTATTTCCCTCTCCCCAAGAGCGAGGGCTGGGGTGAGGATTCTCTTCGCCCTAACACACCGGCGTATCTGGCGTCCAGCAGGAAACGAAAATCGCTCTTGACTCCGTACCTGGATCCGGGGTGTATAGTTATTGTACAGATAGGAGACCGTATGCCTGGTATCAATGGATTAACTACAGGTGAGGTGGCAAAGTAGGCGGAGGTGAATATCGAAACCCTGCGCTATTATGAACGGCGAGGAATTCTACCCAAACCGCCGCGGAGTAGGACGAACTATCGCCGCTACCCTGAGACGGCAATCCAACAGGTCCGTTTTATTAAACGTGCCCAAAGGCTCGGTTTTTCGCTGAATGAGATTTCAGACTTGCTCTTCCTCCGTAAAAATCCTAAGACGAGCCGCGCGTCGATTAAAGCCCGGGCAGAGGCGAAATTAGAAGACATTGAGGCAAAGATTCAGCATCTTACGGAAATGCGAGACGCTTTGGCACACGTGACTGCCCTGTGTGAGGGTAAGGGCTCAATCGACGGCTGTCCTATTTTGCATGCTCTGGAAGGCGAGTGAATGGAGGCTGTTGCTGAATCCACACAAAGCCCGACTTTGACTCGTATCGGCATTCGCGGCATGCACTGTGCCGCGTGCGTTGCCAAAGTCGAACGGGCTCTGTCCCAAACGCCGGGTGTCGTACGGGCGAGTGTCAACCTGGCAAGTGAAGAAGCCGTGGTGGAATATCTGCCCGGGCAAGTCAGCCTGCCTGGTATTGGCGTGGCGGTTGCCTCAACCGGCTTTGAAATGGTCGAACGCGGGGAGATAGCCGAAGGGGAGATCGAGCGCCAGCACCGGGAGGACTACCTCCTGCTGAAAAAGAAGCTGATCGTCAGCGCCGTGTTGACGGTGGTGATCCTGATGGGAAGCATGACACCGCTGTTATCTTTCCTGCCATTCGGCGCTCCTCTGTGGCTGTTCGTCCTCACCACCCCTGTCCAATTCTGGGTCGGCGGACAGTTTTATCGAAATGCCTGGGCCAGGGCGCGGCACGGTTCCAGCGATATGAATACCCTGATCGCGGTCGGGACCTCGGCGGCCTATCTCTACAGTACGGTGGCGGTGTTTGCTCCCGGTTTTTTTGTGGCAGTCGGACAGCAGCCCCAGATGTATTTCGATACTGCCGCGGTGATTATTACCCTGATCCTGTTGGGTCGTTTGCTGGAAGCGCGTGCGAAGAGAAGAGCGACCGAAGCCGTTCGGCGGCTTGCCCAATTGCAACCCAAAACGGCGACAGTGTTGCGTGGGGAGGGGGAGCAAGAAACCGTTCCGGTCGAGCAGGTCCAGGTTGGCGATCAGATTCTTGTCCGGCCTGGTGAGTCCCTTCCTGTCGACGGTATCGTCCAAGCGGGCTCGTCTGCGGTTGACGAATCCATGCTGACCGGCGAAAGCCTGCCGGTTGAAAAGGAGCCCGGAGACAGCGTGACGGGGGCGACGCTCAACACAATGGGAGCGCTGACTGTACTGGCGACCAAGGTCGGCAAAGAGACTGCCCTGGCTCGAATCATTGATCTCGTCCGTCAGGCCCAGGGCTCAAAAGCGCCGATTCAACGCCTGGCCGACACAATTGCAGCCTACTTTGTGCCAGCGGTTATTGCGACTGCCGTTGTCACGTTTTGTCTCTGGCTGATGTTCGGACCGAACCCGTCTCTCACCTTTGCCCTCATGACCTTTGTGGCCGTGTTGATTATTGCCTGTCCATGTTCGCTGGGCTTGGCCACTCCGACCGCCATCATGGTTGGCACCGGGCGTGGGGCCGAGTACGGCGTGCTCATTAAAGGCGGAGAGATATTGGAGCGGGCGCATACCCTGACCACCGTGGTCTTTGACAAAACCGGTACCCTGACGACTGGAAAGCCCGCGGTGACTGAGGTTGTTCCGTCCGAGACGCTGCCCGAGCGGGCAACGCTGAGCAGCAAAGAGGTCCTGTGTGTGGCCGCGCGTGCGGAATGGCACAGCGAGCATCCGCTGGGACAGGCCGTTGTACAACAGGCCAAGGCGCAGGGGGTGACGCTCGGGCCGGTCGAGTCGTTTGTGGCGCTGGCCGGACACGGCGTCGAAGCCCGGATCGATGGGAAACTCGTCCTGGTGGGCAGCCGACGGCTCCTCGCCCAGCGTGGTATCCAGTCTGACGATATGCTGGAACACGGCGAGCGCCTCTCGCGTGAGGGGAAGACACCGCTCTATGTGGCGGTCAACCGGCGCGTCGTCGGGCTGATTGCGGTCGCCGATACGCTCAAGCCTCAGGCTGCCGAGGCTGTCCACCGACTTCAACAGATGGGGCTCGAAACGGTCATGCTGACCGGAGACAACCGCCACACCGCCCAGGCAATTGCCCGCCAGGCCGGTATTACACGGGTATTGGCCGAAGTCTTGCCCGGGGATAAGGCGGCCGAGATTGCGCGCCTCCAAGAAAACAGCGCTGCCGTCGCCATGGTCGGCGATGGAATCAACGACGCCCCAGCCCTGGCCCAAGCGACGGTTGGTATTGCCGTGGGTACCGGGACGGATATTGCCCTTGAGGCTGCCGATATTACGCTAATGCGTGGCGAATTAAGCGGCGTGGCAACGGCAATTGCCCTGTCGCAGCGAACCGTCCAGGTCATTCGGCAGAATCTATTCTGGGCGTTTGCCTATAATACCGCGGGTATTCCGCTTGCCGCCGGACTGCTCTATCCGTTCTTTGGCATTCTGCTCGACCCCATGGTTGCCGCGTCCGCCATGGCCTTGAGTTCGGTCTCGGTGTTGACGAATTCCCTACGATTGCGGACGATGCGCTTGGGAGAGTCCGTCGTGTGAGACGTCGGACGTAGGGTCGTATGAGCTACTCTACTACCGTTCGCGGCCAGCGTTTTTCTTTTGCTGATCTGCGTGAAGTCCTTGCCAAGGCCAATGAAGACAAGTCGGGCGATCGGTTAGCCGGGATTGCCGCCACCTCCGAGCAGGAACGGGTTGCGGCCAAGCTGGTGTTGGCCGATATTCCGTTGTCGGACATCGTGGCGAATCCCCTCATAGGGCCCGTCCAAGACGAAGTGAGCCGTCTGATTCTTGAGACCCATGACCAGGAGGCGTTCCGTCCGCTTGCCCATCTGACGGTCGGCGAGTTCCGCGAGTATGTGCTGGACGAGGATCAGGACGGTGCTCGTTTGGGTGCGCTCCACTGGGCCATTATCCCGGAGGTCGCTGCGGCTGTCACAAAGCTGATGAGCAATAAAGACTTGGTTGTGGCTGCCAGCAAAATCCGTAACATCACGCGCTGTCGCAATACCATGGGTCAGCCCGGCGTCCTGGGTATTCGGGTGCAGCCCAATCATCCGGCCGATGATATCGGTGGGATCCTCCTGTCCGCGGTTGATGGCTTGCTGTTTGGGTGTGGAGATGCCGTCATCGGCGTGAACCCGGCGACCGAGTCTGTAGAAACGGTCAGCCAGATTCTGCACGGTCTTCAGCATCTGATTGAAGCCTATGACATCCCAACCCAATCGTGCTGCCTGGCACATATCAGCACGCAGCTCGACAGCCTTGAGCATGGCGCGCCCGTGGACCTGCTGTTTCAGTCTCTTGCCGGGACGGAGGCCGCCAATACGAGCTTTGGGATCAATCTGAATATTCTGCGTGAGGGCCGTGAGCGTGTCCTCGAACATCATCGAAGTCGTGAGGTCGCCTGGGCGGGTGATGCGGTCATGTATTTTGAAACCGGGCAGGGGAGTGCGTTGTCGGCCAATGCCCATCACGGCGTGGATCAACTTACGCTCGAAGCCCGAACCTACGGCGTAGCCCGCGCGTTTGCACCCTTCCTTGTCAATACCGTCGTGGGCTTTATCGGCCCCGAGTACTTATATGATGAACGCCAGATCGTTCGGGCCGGTTTGGAAGATCATTTCATGGGTAAGCTGCTCGGACTGCCCATGGGTTGTGACGTGTGTTACACCAACCACGCTCAGGCTGACCAGAACTCGGCGGATAATCTCCTGCTGCTATTAACCGCGGCTGGCTGCAATTATTTTATGGGGGTGCCGTGTGCTGATGATGTGATGCTGAGCTATCAGTCCACCAGTTTTCACGACGCACTCGGCGCCCGTCAACTCTTTGGTTTACAGCCGGCCCCGGAATTTTTGGCCTGGTTGGAGCGGATGGACATCGTGCGGAACGGGAATCTGGTGACATCGGAGAGTCCCGCTCGGCAACGTCTCGAAGAAACGGTCAAGCTGATTGCGTAGCCGTGAGAATAATGAAGACACCTGCAATATCGGACACTCACGACCCGTTGGCTACAATCCGGACGCGGACTCCAGCCCGGATATTTGCCGGTCGGTCCGGGTCGGCTTATCGGACGCAAACGCAGCTCAGCCTGCGTTCGGACCATGCCTCAGCCAGGGACGCGGTGCAGACCGATATCGATTGGGAACGAGGTCTTGGGCTGGACTTTCTACAAGCCTGGGATATGTTTACCGTCTCCAGCCAAGCGCGGAATAAAGCCGAATACCTGATGCGACCCGACCTGGGTCGCCGAATCAGTGAGCACGACCAGGCGGAGATCATGAATCGTTGCGCTGTTGGTGCCGATCTCCAGGTTGTGATCGGTGACGGACTCTCGGTCGCTGCCGTTGTCAGACAGGTGCCCGCCCTATTGCCGTTGCTCCATGCCGGTGCGGAAAAACGGGGCTGGCGCCTTGGGCGGCCCTTTGCTGTCCGCTACTGCCGCGTCGGGGTGCTGAACGATATTGGCGAGTTGCTTGCTCCAACCGTCCTGGTTCTTCTCATTGGAGAACGACCGGGACTGCTGACCGCAGAGAGCCTCTCGGCATATATGGCCTATCGTCCCCGGAGCGGCCATACTGACGCCGAGCGAAATCTGATCTCAAACATTCATGCCCGTGGTGTGGCGGTTGAGGAAGCCGCAGACCGTATCCTGCGCCTGGCGGAACTCATGCGGCGGGCACAACTGAGTGGGGTTGCGGTCAAAGAAGAGTTAGGCGTGCTGGCGCAAAACGCTCCGCCTCTCCTTTCTGACGAATAGTCGTATTCCATTGCGGCTCCCGATAGCTTGTGATTTGAAGGGTTGATCCCACCTTAGGAGGACTCGGTATGGCAACTCCCGGTATGTTGATAATGAGCAATATGGCTCCAGGTTCTTTGGATCAGTACACCGCCTATGTCAAAAAGGCAGAGGAGCGTGGCCTGCGCAATTTTCTGGTGACGGAATCGTTTACCGACTCTTTGGCGCTCGCCCAGCACCTGGCGTCCGTGACCTCGGAAATCCAGGTCGGCACGGGTATTACCAACCTCTATTTGCGTAACCCGCTCATTGCGGCCCTGCACGCCATGACCGTAGATCGTCTTGCTCCGGGACGTCTCTTGCTCGGCCTGGGCACCAGTCATGTCCCGTTAAACAGCATGTTCGGTATAGATATGGCTAAACCCTTGACCGCCCTGCGGGAATATGTACAGGCGGTGCGGAACATCTTTGACGGGAAAGATGAGGCTGCGGCGGCGCTTGGGCTGCCGTCGATGAAAGCCGATAACAAGATTCCCATTTATCTGGCCGGTATTTCGCCCAAGAGTATTCACCTCACCGGCGAGCTGGCCGATGGCAGCCTGCCGCTGAATTACGCGCCGCACGGGCTGCACGAAGTGGTGGAGGGGATTGCGACCGGCGCGCAAGAGGCTGGGCGTTCACCTACGGATGTCCAAATCGGGCTCATCATGCACTGTTGTGTGTGTGAAGATAAAGCGGTTGCGCTCCGCTCCGTGCGACAAACTTTGTCTTTTTACGGACGCATGCCGTACTACAACCGGCTCTTTGTTCGCCAGGGCTTTGAGAAAGAAGCTGCCGGTATTATGGCGGCGGCCCAAAAGAACGACATGGCTGCGGCGGCCGAAGCTGTATCCGAAGAAATGGCGGAACAGGTTGCCGCTCTGGGTACTCCGCAGGATTGTCAGAAAAAGCTTGACGAGTTTGAGCGGGCTGGAGCGTCATATGTGATACTGTATCCGACCGCGATTGACGGCGATTATGAGCGGGGCGTCAACGCGGTTCTGGATGCGTTTGGCGGATAGGGGATAAGAACCCACCCCGACGCTTCGTGCCACCCCTCCAAGGAGGGGAATGTCTGTATGAAGAAAAAAGGAAACAAAGCGACAAACTCGACACCTGACCCTAGCGATCTTGCGGTGCGGGCCGACCGCTGGCTGTGGGCCGCACGGTTTTATAAGAGCCGCTCGCTGGCGGCCGAAGCCTGTGGGGGAGGGAAGGTTGAGGTCAACGGGCATACGGCAAAGCCGCATAAGCTGGTTCGAGTGGATGATATGATTGAGTTCCCCCATCCGCATGGACTCAAGAAGCTCAAGGTACTGGCGGTCTCTGATAAGCGAGGCCCGGCAACTGCAGCCCGCTTACTGTATGAGGACCATTCGCCGCAGCAAGACGCGGACTTTGATTTCCTTGCCCAGCCGTCTTTCCGGTCACGGGGCAGTGGGCGTCCGACCAAGCGTGAGCGCCGTGAGACTGAATGGTTACACAGACGATGAACGAATGTGGACCGAGGACGTGAGGAATATACGATGATTGATCTTCGGAGCGATACGGTAACCTTGCCAAGCCCTGCCATGCGCGACGCCATTGCGCGTGCCGAGCTGGGTGACGATGTCATGGGCGAAGACCCGACTGTCAATCGGCTGGAAGAGCTTGCCGCGGAAAAGATGGGTAAAGAGGCCGCTGTGCTGGTGACCAGTGGAACTATGGGAAATCTGGTCTCCCTGCTGAGCCACTGCACCCGGGGACAGGACGTCATTCTTGGCGACCAGTGCCATATTTTCAAATACGAAGCCGGGGGAGCGTCGGCTCTGGGCGGGCTGGCCTTTCACACCGTGCCCACGGGCCGTTTGGGAGAACTCGCCCTGCCGGATATCAAACGGGCCATATATCCCCCTGATGAGCACTACGCCCCACCGGGTCTGATCTGTTTGGAGAACACGCATAATCGTTGCGGAGGGACGGTCCTGCCGGTCGAGTATCTTCGCTCTGTCCGGAAGCTGGCCGATACAGTCGGCGTGCCGGTACATCTTGACGGCTCGCGTATCTTTAATGCCGCAGTGGCTTTGGGCTGTGAGGTGCCTGCCTTAACCCAGCCTGTCGATTCGGTCCAATTTTGCCTGTCCAAAGGACTGTCCGCTCCGGTCGGCTCTCTCGTGTGTGGGAGTCAAGAGTTTATCCGGCGGGCTCGGCGTTATCGGAAAATGGTCGGCGGCGGGATGCGCCAGGCGGGTATCATTGCCGCGGCGGGAATCGTGGCCTTGAACCAGATGGTCGAACGTCTGGCCGAAGACCACCAGACTGCCCGGCGGCTGGCTGAGGGCCTGGCTGAACTGCCCGGTGTGCATATTGATCTGGAGACGGTCCAGACCAATCTTGTGATCTTTTCCGTGCCGACACCCCACATCAACGGCGGTTCTTTTGCCGAGGTGCTCGGACAGGCCGGCGTTAAAATCGGCGATATCGGTGGCGAACGCTTCCGTGCGGTGACGCACTACGGCATATCACAAGCGGACATAGACGAGGCCTTGCAGATCATACGCCAGACCTGGCAGCCGGCCGCGGCCTAATCGATACGCCTATACATCCTTTTTCGGCTGAGATAGGGAAAAACGAACAACATCATAGAGGAGGGAATGTGATGGCAAAGGTACAAACCGTTCTTGGCGACACTACCTCGGACCAGTTGGGGTTCACGCTCGTACATGAGCATCTGACGGCCGGCTTCCCCGGCTATGAATGGGACAATACCAGTTTTGATCGTAAGAAAGAGGTCGATAGTGCGGTAGAAAAGCTCAAAGAGATCAAAGAGCTGGGGGTGACCTCGTTTGTTGACCCCTGTCCCATGGAATTAGGCCGCGACCCGGAGTTCGCCGCCGAATGCGCCGAGCGGTCTGGGCTGAATGTCATCATTGCCACTGGCTTGTACAACGAAGTCTTGGGTATCCCGCCACACTTCCGGAGTCTGGGGGCGGACGATATCGCCGAGGTCTATGTGCGTGAGATCACTGAAGGGATCGGGAATACCGGGATTAAGGCGGGTATCATTAAAACCGCAACCGGTGGCATTCCGGGCATGACCGAGACGGCGACGAGTATTGGGAAACACGAAGAGACGTGTTTGCGGGCCGCGGCGCGGACGCATAAGGCCACAGGTATGCCCATTCTATGCCACAACGATGAGTTGGGTCCGTTCGGACGGGAAACCTTAGACGTCTTTGAAGACGAAGGGGTTGATTTTAACCGGGTGATGATCGGCCACGCGTGTGGTGTGGGTGATATGCGCTACTACTTTGACGTACTTGAGCGGGGCGCGTGGATCGGTTTTGACCGCTTTGGAGTCGAAACCATCGCCTCCGATAAAATGCGCCTGGCCTCCCTCATCGGCCTCCTGGCTGTTGGGTATGACCGGATTATGCTGTCGCATGATGCCGTGCACTGCATGATGGGCCGCCCGAGCAAGGCGTGGGAACAGTTCCTTGAGGCCTGTCCGAACTGGAACTATTCGCACATCCTGAAAAATATCATTCCGCAACTGAGCCGAGCGGGGGTAAGCGAGGGCACTATCCATACCATGACGGTCGAAAATCCCAAAAACTACTTTGGGGGATAGGCACGGTACCGAATCTGGCCCTTCCCCTCACGGGAGGAAGGGCCAGGCTGCTCCCGCTCTCCCACTCCACCAGACTCTCGGTAGCTACTCCTTTAACTCGATGGAAATCTGGCTGTAGCGTGTGTCGCCGACGTTGGTCAGCGTGTGGGTCACGCCTTTGACTTGGGGCATAATGACTTGGCCAGCCTCAGGGTAGTGCGTCTGGCGTTCGGGCTCCGGCCCGGCGAGTGTTGCCCTGAGCTTTGAGCCCTCAAGGCAAATCACAACCTCGTCAAACTCGTGTGTATGCTGCCTGGTGGACTGACCGGGCTCCAGCACGAGTTTCCAGACGGCGATGCGCTCGTGGTCGATAAGCAGGATCGGTTTGACCGTCGTGCCGACGGCGCTCGCAGGCGTGTAGACCAGAACTGCAAGGCCGGCTCCGAGGCCGCCCAGCGCCAGCATCAATCCGACACCCAGCCCCAGGAAAAAACGTTTCATGCCCGGCGCTTTCTCGTGTCGCTGTTCGGCCTATTTGGCCCGGGAGACATATTCCCCGGTTTCGGTGTCTACCCGAACGGATTCGCCGATGTCGATAAAGCCAGGAACGCGGACGACCAGGCCGGTTTCCATGGTAGCCGGCTTCAACTCGTTGGTGACGGTTGCCCCCTTCATGGCGGGTGGGGTGTCGGTCACGGTGAGATCAACCGTCTTCGGTAGGCTGATGCCGACCGGATTTTCTTCGTACAGATCGAGGGTAATCTTCATATTGGGGACAAGGTAGTGCACCGAGCCGCCGAGCAGGTCTTTCGACAAGGTAATCTGCTCGTAATCCTTGGAGTTCATGAAGCAGTATTCATCGCCGGATTCGTACAGATATTCCATTTCCCGCTGTTCGAGCGTGACCCGGTCAACTTTGTCGTTCGAGCTGAATTTATGCTCTGTTTGTAAGCCGCTCCGCAGATTGCGAAGTTTGGTTTGTACAAAGCCGCGCTTATTGCCGGGAGTGACGTGTATCAAATCCATGATGCGATGGAGATCGTTCTGATAGATAACAAGCGCCCCCACGCGCAGCTGAGTCGCTGGTATGAGCATCCGTCCTACATCCTCCTGTTCGTGGTTATTTTCAGTCGTGTTACTCTACCATTGGCCCGGCAAAGCGGGCAAGGCGAGTCGCGCTAATGCAGTTGATCTGCGGCCGGAGTTGATGGTGCGAAAATCGGCGAGCCATGGTGATGCACAATGAACCACTGGCCATCCCGCTTTTCAAACAGATTCGTCGTCAAAATCCGCGACCGAGAGGTACCGTCCGGTCCACCCGATTCGAGGTTTTCGATGAGGACCACCCAGCCCAGGCTTCCGGACACTTCGACACGGATATCGGTCAAATCGAACCGCATGGATTCCGTATTGGTGAAAATCCGTTCCCAACTCGCCATAACCGGCCCCCAGCCTGCCAGGAGCGGCCATCCCGGATGGACGCATTTGATGTGGCTGGCTTGCAGCCAGACCTTTTCCATCTCTTTGATGTTCAGCGTTTCAAAGGCGCGGTAAAAGGCTTGGTTTGCCGCGGTGACAGCGTCGCGTTCTTCCATATGCCTTCCCTATGATGGTTTCGGGGCCATGAAAACCAGGAGGGTCAGTTGCTCGGTGCTGGTATTGCTGACGCCGTGCTCGGCCCCGGACGGAGCCATCGCAATGTCGCCAGCCCCGAGTTCCCTGGTTTCCTGTCCAATCCGGACCGTGGCCCGTCCGTTCAGTACATAATAGATTTTGTCGGAGCCGGTATGGGTGTGGGGTGTCTGTTCTTGTCCGGGTTCAAAGCAGTACACATCGCAGAACATGCGGTCGGTCGTAAACAGATTGACCTTTTTCATCTTCTCGGACGAAAAAGCGATCTGGGCGGCGACCTGCTTAAAAACATCCATTGTTGTCCACCTTTTGATCCGCTTGATGTTGGTCCGTGTACTCCATAGGGATGCATACCACCTTTATTAGATAGCCAAAACCCCTGAGCCGGACCCACGGGAGAAGATTGATCCTTCTCGGCAGGCATAACGTTTTGAAAAAAATTCTTGTCTCTCAAACCTTTTCTCTGGCATACTATAGGTATAGGTTTAATTGGTTACCCTTGGAGGTGGTTGGCGTGGATCTTCCTCGGTGTCGAAAATGTCCAAAAGGAGTGCTTGTCCCTTTGTCCGATTACGGTCCGCGAGGATCAGATCTCGACTTCAAAGTCTGGGCGTGTACGAATCCCGCCTGTTGTTTTACTATTCGGATTGACAAAGGGGTTGTTCACTACGGGGAGAACGAATCAAAACGTCTCCACGAACATCGTCGCTCGTAAGGACGACTCCCGGTCGGCCCATCCTTTTCCCTGTCTTTTTTCTCCCTGTTCTCTCCAGTGCATATCGCTCTTGGGTGAACGCTCATACGCCGCAGGTCCTGGCTTGTTTTGTTCCGGCCAGCCTTGGTATGAGAACGCTGAGCCTATGAGAAATGAGGGGAAGATATGAAACAGGCACTCGCGGGAGTTCGCGTCCTGGAATTTACCCAGGTCATGGCCGGGCCGTTTTGCGCCATGCTCCTTGGGGACTTGGGGGCCGATGTCATTAAGGTCGAGCCGCCGGGCGGCGATACCACCCGGCGTATGGGGCAACGGCAGGGGATGGAGAGTACCGGCTATTGGGCGGTCAACCGGAACAAACGCGGGATTGTGCTCAATCTCAAAGACCGCCGCGCCCAGGATCTTGTACAGACACTCGCGCGACAGGCTGACGTGGTGGTGGAGAATTATCGTCCGGGTGTGATGGCCGGATTCGGCTTGGACTATGACAGTCTGAAGCAGGAGCAGCCCAGCCTCATCTACGCCTCGGTATCCGGCTTTGGTTCAACCGGCCCGTACGCGCACAAGGGGGGATTTGATCTCGTGGCCCAGGGCATGTCAGGCATTATGTCGGTGACGGGCGAAGAAGGCAGGCCGCCGGTCAAATGTGGGATTCCCGTGACCGACCTTGGGGCCGGTCTCTTTGCCGAACAAGCCATTCTTGCCGCCTACATCCATCGGCTCAAAACAGGCGAGGGCCAATATATTGATACGTCGCTGCTGGAAGCCGGGGTCGCCCTGTCTGTCTGGGAATCGACTCAGTATTTCTCAACCGGAGGTATCCCTGAGCCTATGGGTTCGGCCCATCGTATGTCAGCCCCGTATCAGGCGATTCGCTGTGCAGACGGCTATATCAATCTGGGTGCGGCCAATACCCGCACGTGGGAGAAGTTTGCCTACGCCATTGGACGCCCCGAATTGCTAGACCGGTCCGAATACGCGGAAGATGGTCTCCGCGTCCAAAATCGGCATCAACTCACGCAAGAAATAGAATCCGTCACGATACAACAGCCGCGCTCGCACTGGCTCGCCGTGCTCGAAGAAATAGGCGTCCCGTGCGGGCCGATCTCAAATTACGCCGAGGTTTTTGCCGACCCGCATATTCAAGCACGCGGCATGGTGCAGGAGATGGAACATCCGGTTGGAGGGACCGTACAGGTGCTGGGCCCGGCGGCGAAACTGTCCGAGACGCCGGTACGGTTGGCTCGCCGTTCTCCGTTGTACGGGGAGCATACCGCCGAGGTGCTAGCTGAGATTGGCTGTACGCAGGCTGAAATCCAGGAATTGGAAAAAGCCGGAGTCATAGCGACGCGATCTGACTCTCCTCAATGATGTGCCAGGATCTGCGCTCCGTAGACAAACAGTACGCCCGCAAGGGTTGCTACCGGGAGCTGGCGTGAGTGACTGGCGTCATGCGCTGCGGGGAGGAGACTCCCGGCTCCCAGATAGAGAAAGACCCCACCAAACCACGCCAGCAGCAGGGCGAGTAATGCTGTTTGAAAGGTTACAAACGACTGGGCATAGACGCCGACAAGTGGTGCCAGCGCGGTAAGAACGAGCATGATTCTGGTGGCCCGAACGGTCTGCTGCGTACCGAGCATGACGCCGGCAATACTCGCACCGTCCGCTATTTTGTGAAGCGTAATACCCAGGGCAATCGCCCAGCCCACATGCTCGCCAGCATGAAAGCCCTGACCTATGGCAAACCCATCAAAAAGACTATGCACCAGAATGCCGGTTGCGCCCCAGATGCCAGCGTGCGGGGCGTGGGCATGGTGTGCGGCTTGCTCGGCGGGTGTCTCTCGCTGATGGGTGAGATGTTCGACGAGATAAAAACACAGAAACCCCAAAGCACAGGACAATAAGATATGATGATGATGGAAGGTCGAGCCGGTGGTTGAGAGCAATTCCAGCGACTCTGGGATCACCTCCATCAACGCCCCGGCAATCAATACGCCCGCGCAAAAGGCAAAAACCACGCCCTGATAGACCTGGAGGCGTAAAACGAGCAGCCCGCCACAAAGGGTCAGGACAAAAGTCGCTCCAGCTACCCAAAATGCTATCATAATCGCGTTCCGCCGAAAGCCGTGCTCGAAGCATCCTCTGACCGGGCTAGGTCAGCCTACCAATTTGGAGCACGCGGCACTATCCCTTCAGAGTTGCCAATACAAGTTAGATGCAGTGGCTGTACTGTTGTAAAGCTGAGGCGGTTTACCCGCGTAGCGACACTTCATGAAGAATTGACGGACGCCTGGGCGACTCGTGACTCGGCTTCATGCTCATTGCCCGACAGGCCCTCCAGCCCCTCTTTCACCAGCCAGGGAATCATCAGCAGTGCGGCGACCGGGTCGGCCCACCACCAGCTCAGCGCCGCGTTTGCTCCGAGTCCAAGCAAGAGGGTAAACGACAGATAGGAGCAGGCCAGCGTCTCTTTGGCCTCGGCCCGTAGCGCCCGGCTGCCGACCTCCGTTGCTGCCCGCAACTTCCCGAACGAGACCAGCGGCATAATAATGAGGGAGGCTGTGGCCAGCAGCATGCCGATAGTACTCGCGCTTGGCACCTCTCGATGCCACAGCATCCAAACGGACTGGATCAGGACATACAGGGCGAGAGCAATAAAAGACAGACCCACAAAGCGATGGACTACCAGGTCCGCGCGGGCGACCCGGTCAGAATCCGCCCCGCGCGCCTCAAGGCGCAGCCGCCAGATGAGGACACTGGCGGCCACGAGTTCGATGACACTGTTGGAGCCAAATTCAATCAGGGCGATACTCGCCGCCTCAACGCCGGCCCATAGCGCAATAACTGCCTCCACCACGTTATAGAGCATGGTGGTGACAACCAGGATGATTCCTACCCGCAGCCAGTACGGGGAGCCCCGTGCTTTCTCCATCCGTCGCCCTCCCTCTGCCTCCGTCCCCATATCTTTTCATGGACGGAGAAGAAAGAAAAACTCGACGAAAGGGAAGGGCATCTAACGCGGTCGCATTGCGCGAAAGAGCCAGGCCGCAGCCAACAGCAGGGCGAGGCAGGCGGCGGCCATCTGACCGGGGGGGTAATCGTACGCATTCGCCACAATAAAGGCGAAGACACTCATGCCGAGAGAGACCAGCGGAGCCAGGATGAACAGGCTGCCGGCCGTCCGGCCCAGGCTCTTGGCAACCAGGGCCGGCAGCACCAGGCTCGCAAAAGCAAATACGACGCCGGAAATACGGATGGAAAACCCGACGGTCAGACCGAGCCAGGTCGAGAGCAAGCCGTTCCAGAGCCCGGTTCTCAGACCGGCCGCACGGGCCATGACCGGGTCAAGGGTGATCAGCAGGATGGAGCGGTAATACACAACCAGGGCCGAGCCGGTCAGCAGCGTCATACCAGCAAAAATCCAGACATCTTCGGTCCGCGCCCCAATGATCGTGCTGGACAACAGGCGGTTGACTTCCTCCATGCCGTGTGGACTGTGGGAGAGCAGCAGAATGGAGGCGCTCACAGAGAACAGAAAGACCCAGCCGGTGATGGCTTCGTGCGTTTCCTGGCTGGCCCGCCGTCCGCCGCCCGTGGTGAGAAAGGCGGCCAGCACGGCAAACAGCCCGCCCATAAAGGAGTGGACCAGATCGGAATTCCACCAGGAATCCGGACCGAGCAGGCTGCCGGACCAGATGCCTAGGGCGATGCCCAACAACGACGCTTGCGAAACCGCCGCGCCGATGAAGATCTGATCGCGGGCGACCACCACCACCCCGATAAGTGACAGCAGAATGCCAATCAACCAGCCGGACAGATAGGCGTTCTGGAAGAGCGGCCACGAACTCACGAAGCTGTCGATCATTCCGGAGCCTGGGAGTGCAGGTCGGACGAATCCTCTGGTGAGACGTGCAGATGAATACGCTGGCCGCGACCATAGACGCGGTCCAGGTTGGACTCATTCAGCACCTGGGCTTTGGGACCGGCAATAACAGTCCCCTGCGCAACCAGGCCGATATGGGTGGCGTAGCGTTCGGCAATGCCAAGATTATGGGTGACAAACAGACAGGTGTTGTGCTCCCGCTTGTGAATATCGGTCAAGGTTTGCAGGAAGTCGCCTTCCGCGGCCAGGTCCAGGTTGTTCGTCGGCTCGTCCAGAATCAACAGGGCGGGGCGTCTCACCATTGCTCGGGCAACCAGCGCGCGCTGGCGCTGGCCGCCCGACAGCGTCCAGTAGTTCTTGTGCTTCAGTTGGGCCAGATCAAATGTGCCCAGGGCCCGGTCCAGATACTCCCGTTGTGCCGCCCGGTTCAGGCCGGTACCGACCAGACCCAGGCCGACAAACTCGCGAATCGTAATCGGCAGCGTGGGATTGATGTCACAGCGCTGCGGCACGAATCCGACCCCGTTGGCTACCTGCCGGCGAAGGAGACCAGTCTGCGGCTTGAGCAGTCCGAGCAAGGCCTGAAGCAGGGTGGTCTTGCCGCTCCCGTTCCGGCCCAGCACGAACCACAATTCGCCGGCCCGAATCGCCAGATTCACGCGTCCGAGCACAACAAAGTTGCCATACCCGACCGACAGATTGGTCGTTTGCAAAACAATCTCGCTGTCCATGGGACCGGACTGTACTTCATCGGCCTGGCACTGCAAACAGGTCTTACAGAGATGCCGGTTCAGCAGATGCCCGCACGCCAGCAGCACGGCTCCGAGCACGACACCCACGACCTCGGTCGTCTCTTCGGAAGAAAGGCGTCCACCGACGATGAGCAGGAGCGCCGCCCCGAGCAGCAGCAGAGTACGGCGTTGGTGGTGAATGCGCAATCCCCAGCACAGGCTCCCCACGGCCAGTACGAGTGAGGTACCCAGAAGCAGGGTTTCCACCGATTCGTCAGCAAAAAAGCCGAGCCCTACGAACGGGAGCAGAGAGAGGAGCAGGGGAGCCGCCATGCAATGAGCAGCGCAGGCCAGCGACAGTCCCGCCCCGACCTGGTCAATCCACAGAGGGGCTGGACCTGGCTTAGGAAAAAGGGCGAGAGTTGGATGTGAAAGCATGCGTTTCCCCCGACGACTCTACTCTGGTGTTCCTCCTAACACCGCTGAGAGCTGCTTCACGTTGTAATCCAACATATCGAGGTAGTGTGCCGTACCAGGGCGAGAGTCGGCTTGTTCGGCCATGGGGACGACGGTCGCGCCAGAGTTCTCGGAGACGAATTGGGCATAGCGGGGATCGTAATAGGCCGCGTTCAGAACGGCTTTCACCCTGTTCGTCTTCATCAACTCGATCACCGCGCCCATATGTTTCGTGGTTGGGAGCATACCCGGCAGGGGTTCGAGATAGGCAACCATGTCGAACCCGAAGAGTTGGGCAAAATACACCCAGGCGTTATGGTCGCCGACGAGCTTGTTGCCCGCATGGGGCCGCAGGCTGCCGAGCCAGCCGCCTAGCAGAGCCTCCTGGCCCTGACTCTTGAGAAAACTGTCCAACCGTCCGTGTCGGGCCAACACTATCAGCTTCTCGAAGTCATAGGCGTCGGCCAGAGCTTCGCCGACCAGAGCCACGCCCAAACGCCGCCGGAAGTCGGCATAGCGCTCGGCGAAATACGGGGCATTGGCCGGTCGGAGAGCGCTCAGCCGGTCCCGCAGCAGCCGTGCGACACGCAGGCCGTTCATGGGGTCGAGCAGATAGTGTGGGTTGCCGGATGGATGCACATCTCCCATGGAGCGGTCGACCGGAGTGCTGGGAACCTCAAGCGGAGCGATGACCGTGGACGCATCGATATAGCCCTGGCCGCCAGGGAGAATAGCGCCGTTCCGGGCATTTTGCAGCAGGGGCGGCGCCCAGCCAATTTCCAGGTCCAGACCGATCTGGACGTACATATCGCAAGTACTCAGGGCCTTGATGAAGCTCGGCTTGGGTACCACGAAGTGGGCGTTTTCCGTCCCTTTGGCAAAGACCGTCAGCGTCGTCTGCTCGCCACCAATCTCCTGGACCAGGCTGCCGAGGTCGGGCACCGTGGCACAGACTTTGAGCGGCTGTGCCTGAGCGAACGGGGTCAGCCACAAGCCGGTCACCAGACTTGCGAGTGTTATGACAGAGATAAGAAAACGGATGCTCAACATGGGCTTATTCTCCTGCTGTTGGCTTAGAAGTTGTGCGCGGCGTGGGCCCGTACAGCCACTCGAAGCCGAGCCAGATGGTATGCGCGTCGTCATTGAGGTGGCTGGCGATATCGTAGTTGTACTGGAGCCGGATGCGCGAGAACTCGGTCGGCCGCCAGACCAGCAACGGAGAGAGGCGGTGGCGGTCATCACGGAACGGGTCGTTCTTACGTCCGCCGATGCTCTGCCCACTCCCGCCGGCGTACTCATAGCGCAGGCCGGCGGCCCAATTGGTCTGAAACCCGTACAAAAGCTGGGTGTACAGACCCCAGTCCTTGAGGGTGCGGCCCGGCAGGGTGGCGAGATCGCCGGTCTCGGTTTCCTGAGTATAGCGGGCCACGTGATAGTCGCGCTTCATGATCTCGGTCTGCCAGGTCAGGAACGGATAGCCGAAATTGCTGGGCGGCTGCCAGCGCCACTTCATGTCCAGCCCATATAGCCAGGTGTCGGCATCCCGCCCGGTCGAGTTTGGCCCGTACAGACCGGACAGGCCGAACACCGCGGTCACGTCGTCGGTAAAGTTGAACGAGTTTTCCAAACGAGTCAGATAGAGGAAATCTCCAAAGCCGCGCACGTCCTGGGCAACAATCGGCCGGCCGGCGATGCCGTCACCATGAATGCCGCCGGTCGGCTCCTGAGCGTGGCCGTGTTCGTCTTCACCGCCGTGGCCGTGTTCGTCTTCACCGCCGTGGCCGCCGCCCCCATGGGCATGGGCCAGTTCTCCGCCCAGGAAGCTGGCCATGGTCACGCCATTGGCGTTCTGCATGCCGAAGTGAAACTCGGAGAACCACGGTGTGGGAGGAAGCCACGAAGCCCGAAAACCGGCCTGCCGCATGCCGTCTCCGCCGAACATACGAGAGTTGACCACCGGTTGATCGATCCAATCCCAGAAGTGGGGGTGTTGCGGGTTGATCTGACCGAACTCGGTCAGAAAATGGCCGACCTCAAGCTGAAGGTCATAGGGCAGGGCCGACGAGGTGAGAAATGCCTCTTCAAGCTCAAGCGTGGTCTCGCCGGTGCTTGGGTTGACCGAGGTGAGAATATGCGCATCGCCGGTAAAGTAGGGGTCAACCGCGCCGGACAGGGAAAACTCGGCCTGACCCAGGGTGAAGCCGCGCTGTTTCGGGTCGTGGCTACCACCCTGGAGCGTTGAAATCGCGGCGTCTCGCTCGCTGGAGCCGCCGGCGAAGAACAGCACATCGGCCGCAATGTCAATCAAGCGCAATTGCGCGCCCCCGCCCAGCGGCTGTGACCAGAGCGCCCGCCGGTCCGGTGCTGCTGGCTCAAAATCCGGGACGCCGAGTTCATCCAGCGCCTGGTCTAACGGAGAGTCAACTTGGGCGGCCATACGATCAACTTGCTGCCGCTGTATTGCCTGGACTTGCGCTTCTTGTGCCTCGACTTGTTGCTTGAGTACTTGATCTCGTGAGGTCGAGTCCTTCTGCATTTGCAAAATGGTTTGCTGGAGTTGCTCGACAGTTTGCTCAAGACGGTCAACCTGACTGCGCAGGGCTTGGACCTCGGCCGGGTCGCCGGCCTGGGCGCTGGCGCCCGGCGGGGACAAAAGGATGGAGGTGGCCGATATGAGAGCGATCACGAGTGTTGTGCGCATGGGGATTCCTTGTTGCATAATAGTTGTAATAGAAACATCATTAAAGAACGACCAGAGATTGTCAAGCCGACCGGGATTGCCATGGTCCTAGTGCGGTACGAGACATGAATCGAGCGCGGCAAGAAGCGCCGAGCGGTCAAACGCCGCGCCAATAAACACCAGATGATCCTGAGGTTGTGGGGTCAGGGCTACCTGTCCGATAAAAAACTCTTTTCCAGTAAACTGTAATTCCCACTGTTTTGAGGAGTCGTGAAAGCGAACGAAGCCCTTCGCCCGCCAGACTTCGTCGGGTAGTGCTTGCATCACTTCGGCGAAGGGCTCCGGTATAAAGGAACACGGAGCGCGATAGGTCAGTGTATGGAAATGGTCATGCTGAGGTGCGCGAGCAGTGGTGGGGGCCGTCCGAGTCCCCTGCTGACTCAGCACCTCAGAAAAGTCCACCTCGGCGTAGGTGGTCAGGAGAATTTTGGCTCGGGAGTTTTTGCGTTGGACTTCTTGAGCCGTTCTTGCGAGCTGCATCCAATGGGCGAGGTCACATTTGTTAATCAAGACGAAGTCTGCCGTCTCAGTAAATGAATGCATGCCATAGCCTGCCATCTGTTGGGATGAGCCCCGCACGTCGATAACGGCAATCATCGCGGCAACAAACGCGCGTGACAGCATCTCTATCTGTGTGAGTTGATCCAACAGGCGGACAGGATCGGCCAGCCCGGTTGCTTCGATAAAGATGACATCGGGCTGCTGGGTGATGAGAGCCGTGAGGGCGGAGTTCAGATCCGGCCGCAGCGTACAGCAAATACAACCATCGGCAAACGTTTTGGTCGGATAGCCTTGCCCCCGGAGGCGTTCACCATCGGTGCTCACGTCTCCATAATCGTTAATCAGAACCGCCGGCTTGAGACCCTGTGACGCGGTATAAGCCAGGAGGCCCCGCAGGAAGGTTGTCTTGCCGCTCCCCAGGAAACCGGAAATGACGTAGATGGGGATGCTGGGAGCGTGCTCGAATAGCGTTTTTACAGACAGCATAACGCAAAAGACAGCCGAGTGAGACAAAAAGGCACCCCCAACAGAGTAACAGGAGGGAAACTCTGTCGGGGGGCCGGGCAAGGAAGGCAGGCGCTCATAGCACCCTCTCTCCTCTGCCCGGAGAGGGATTGAGAGACGGTGAACCCTGGGAAAACGAAATGCGGTCCATCACGGGGTCTCTAATATCAAGTATTTGATGTATTTGCAACTATATTGTAAAAAGATTATTATGACGAAGGTTTCATATAGAGGGAGAAGTGTGGAGTGGGGAGGCACGTGGCCTTCCGCTGTCGGTTGTAAGCGGCAGACCTGCGGCAATTTTTTCTTGCCGGAGGCTACAGAAATCGGTAGGATAGGTGACGCTATGAAAAAAGAAAGGATCGTTCGATCAATCGCAGAACTCCGTGCCCTGGTTCGATCCACTGGGCTACGGAGCACAGGTCCCCGTGTTGCTGTGTTGCAGCGGCTTCAGCAGGCAATTACTCCTATGAGTCATGCGGAGATCGCTGAAGCCCTGGAGCCGGCGGGATTGGACCGGGCGACGCTCTACCGGAATCTCATTGACCTGACTGACGCCGGCCTCTTGTCGCGAACGGATCATGGCGATCACGTCTGGCGTTTTGAATTACGTGACAAGGCGCACGGCCAGACCGAACAACATCCTCATTTTACCTGTATTGACTGTGGCGAGGTCGAGTGTCTGCCCGATACGAACATCGAGGTATCTGCACCAGACCGTACGCCTCGTGCGATCAGAAATCACCATTTTGAAGTGCAACTCACCGGCCGGTGCGATCGTTGTGCGGCCTAGACGCGGACGGTAGCCCGGCCCGCGCTCAGAGGCGAGGGCCCGCAACCCTAGGGCGTTTCACGATACGTTGTAGTCACAGTCCGCGCTCGCCGAGAAGGCCCCCTCCTGGGAGGGCGGCCATCCTGGCCGCCATGCGGGCTGGAAGCCCGCACTCCACAACATCGTGATTTGCTCTAGCGTCCAATCGTATCTGACAGCTTCATTTTTTTCTGGACGGCAGTGACATAGCCTCCACCGCCCAGCGGTGTGGGAACCTCAAGCTGTTGGATGATTTCTGCCTGAGCCGTATTGATGACCGAGATCAGGCCATCTCCGCCGTGTGTGACAAACCCCCATTGCCCGTCTGGAGTCAGTGCTGGCAGTCGCAACTGCTGTCCCGCTGCAAATGGCGATAAGTCCGGATCAAGTGGCTCCTGTAAGGCCGGAAGCGCAATCGTGGCCCTAATCTGCGTGAATGTGGGAGACTGGGGATCGGCATCAAGCAGGAATGCGCGGTCGCCCTGCGGGCCTTGCAGGATGTAGAGCGCCACGGTTTCGGACAGGGCAAAGCGATGCAGTAGTCCCGGACCAAGAGCGACTCGGGTGACATCTCCAGTTTCGAGGTTGCCGATATAGGCGTCGTTTGACCATGTGGTCCAGTCGTCTGGGTCCGCAGCATCATCCCGAATAAAGGAGAAAACCGTCCGCTGGTCATCGGCAAGGCGCACATACACCGCGCGCCCTCCACTGCGCTCAGCAGTGTCATAGGGCAAGGTGATACCAGGCGTCAGATTACCGCCATCGATGTCTGAGCACTCAATGCCCATGTCAGTCGCTGAGCAATAGACTTTCAGCTTATGGCTGATCACATCGCCCTGAGGCCGGGAACCTAATTCAACATCGCTGAGGAATGCCTCTTCGTTGCTGATGAGGCGACTGAGACGAAAGGCTTCATGAATACCTTCTTCGTGATGTCCGTGGTCGTCCTCGCCTTCGTGGTCGTCCTCGCCTTCGTGGTCGTGGTCGTCCTCACCCTCATGGTCGTCCTCGCCTTCGTGGTCGTCCTCGCCCTCGTGGTCGTCCTCGCCTTCGTGGTCGTCCTCGCCTTCGTGGTCGTGGTCGTCCTCACCCTCATGGTCGTCCTCGCCCTCGTGGTCATGGCCGTGAGTGTCGGGTTCTCCCTTGATGCCGACGAAGGCGACCTTGGTGGGGTTGCCGGTGACATCCCAATGCCGCACTACGTCGAGGTCGTGGGAATCGAGTTGCAGTACCTTGTCGCCCACCGAGTCGGTGACGAAGACCGCACCGGGAGCGGTGGCGATATGCGGACGGCCCCAGAAGCCGCTCTCCACTGGAGTGGTCAGGAAGCCGGTCGCCGATGCCAGCAGATCGAGGTCTTTGGCGTCGTACATCCGCAGTTCACCGTCGCCCATCATCACCAGCAGGGCATGGCCGTCGTGGCTGATGGCGACGTTTATCGGCCGGAGCTCTTCGCTGGCCGGGATGAGTTGCGTCATGCTTCCTTCTTCCGGCTCCACCACATACAGCCCCACTGCAGAGCCGAGGGCAAAGAAGTGGTCCAAGCCGGCGTATCCCCATACTGAAGTCAGACGGAAATCGTCAGGTTCGCCCGCTGGGGGAGGTATGAATACGTGTCCATACTGACCGTCGTGTGCCTCGATTGCCAATACCCCGCCGATGCAGCCGAAGACGGCGACATGGCCGTTGCCGGCGTCGCCGTGCAGGCCGTCGCAACCAGTGGCGCTGTACAGCACGTTACCGGCGAGGTCGCGGATGTCGGCGCCGACAGGGAGGCGGTAATCAGCGGGGGAGGAATCGTAATCCGGGTGCTGGGTCGTGGTGGCTATCAGTCCGTCATACAGCGGAACCGCCCCCCCATGCTGAGGGCCGATATTGAAGACTGGCGGCGAGTAATCTGCGCCTTCCTCTTCCAGCTCACGTTCGTTGAGCAGCACGACATTGCCGGAGCCGTCATAAAAGATAGCGGCCCACTCGCCGCCCACGGACAGATGCGCCGGGCGGTCGCCGGATAAATCGAGGTCCAGCCTCTGCACCGGATTATTGATCAAGTCGAAATGGTCGCCGTGCTCCTCCTCGTATATGCCGCCGTCGAAGACATGGACGTTGTTGGCATCGGTGGCCACGGCGATGGCGAAACGCCCGCTCTTGGTGGCGTATATGCGTCCGGCGCGCGATCCCATGTCGAAGGCGTCCTGCTCGACATCGCCGTGCTCCAAGTCAATGACCGAAAGGGCGCCCGTATCTCCGTCGCCGACGAGCAGACGGCCGATTGGCTGCTCGTCCTCATGCGCGTGGTCGTCTTCGCCCTCGTGGTCGTCTTCGCCCTCGTGGTCGCCTTCGTGGTCGTCCTCGTGGTCGTCTTCGCCCTCGTGGTCGTCTTCGCCCTCGTGATCGTCTTCGCCCTCGTGATCATGCTCATGTTCGTCTTCACCCGCCTCATCATGAGCCTGAGCGCTATACGCAAAAGGCAGCTCGCTTCCGAGGCTCTGCAAAAGCATGTCGGGGCTTCTGGCGATGGCTATACCGGGCGCTTCACTCTCAATCGGGTTCGTTGCAATGGTGCTGTAGGACGAGGAAGTCCACCAACGTAAATCGATCACGGAGACTGACCCGCCGCCCGTGCCGTGCTCATGGCCGTGTTCGTCTTCATGGCCGTGTTCGTCTTCGTGACCGTGTTCGTCTTCATGGCCGTGTTCGTCTTCGTGACCATGTTCGTCTTCATGGCCGTGTTCGTCTTCGTGGCCGTGTTCGTCTTCGTGACCGTGTTCGTCTTCGTGGTCACCTTCCTCAGTGGAGACTGCGCCCGAAGCAACTGCGGCAAATTCCATCTTTGGATGCACGGCAATCTGGCCGACTCCACCCGTCCAGCTCACGACTACACGGCCAATGATGGCCGGCTCCCCTCTGAGATTCATCTTGAGCATGATCATCTCGCCGCTCGGAATGGTCTCGCTGTGGGTGTCAGCGTGGCCGTGCTCATCCTGATGGCCGTGCTCATCCTGATGGCCGTGCTCGTCCTGATGGCCGTGCTCGTCCTGCGGAGCGGCCTCTTCATTGATAAAAATGAGCCGTTCTCCTTTGAGGGGAAGAAAACCCGCCTGTGGAGCCATGCGTATGTTATCGAACTCCGCCTTTAGGGTGAGTGACGGGAGTTCATAGACGTAGAGCTTCTCTGCTGCCGGGTCGGCGACGATGAGCTGCCCATCGTCTTGGGCCAGGGCCGGCAGTGCCCAGACGAACAGCAGGAGGAAAGCGACACTCCAGCGGATGATGAAGCTCTGGAGGGATATAATACTCTTATCGCGCATGATTCTTACTTCCTTTTCTCACAAGGGAGCTTTTCTCTCTTGATGGACGGGAGTCTAATATCAAGGGTTTAATGTATTTGCAATTGGGTTGTAAGAGTATTGCTCCACACCAGACTGGATAGGCGAGGAGCCAGGATTCAGGGATGGCTCAAACCGACGTGTGTAGGGGCTGTCCGGCGTTCTTCCGGGCGGGGTGGGCCGGCAACCACAGACCTATAGGCCGTGCCGGTCGCGAAGGATGGTCGCAGCCTGAGTGATGGCCGTCAGTTTTTGTTCGGCAAGCGTGGCTGACGCGATAGGATTATCCGCAAACGTGGCAAAGCCGCAGTCGGGGGTCAGGAGGAGACGCTCGGCCCCAAAAAGACGAATGGCCTTCTCCGCCTTTGTGACAATCTGGTCTACTGTCTCAAGGCTTTGCGTCTTCTGATTCACAACCCCAACGCCGACGCGCCGGTCGTCCGGCAGGCCGCGCAAAACGGCCTCATCTCCAGCCCGAGGCGTGCAGAGCTCCAGCATGAGCGTGCCTACTGCGACTTTCTTCAATAGGGGTAGAAGGGGCTCATAGTCGCCGGCCAGGGCCACGCTTTCATCCGGCGTCCAGTTGCCGCGACAGATATGCAGCGCCAGTCGTTCTTGGGGCAGATTGGCGACCGTCTGATTAATGAGCGATTCGGCAAAGGCCAACTCCGCAGCGGCCTCGCGCTTCTCTCCCAGCGCACCACACATAAAGGTGCGATTGTTTGAGGTGCCGCTGAAGACGACCTCGGTCAGAACGGGTTCGTCCAGTTGAACCAGCGAGACGCCAGCAGCGAGCAAGTAGTGGAGTTCCTCGCGTAAGACCCGGACGACATCTATGGCGAGTTCTTCCCGCGTGTCATAGGCTCGGTCGGAGATGCACTCCATCCACATTGTGCGGGTCAACAGATAGGGACCGGGCAGGGCAACCTTGAGTGGCCGGTCGGTCAGGCTGGTAAGAAAATTTGCCTCGTGAACGGTTAGCGAACGGCTTCTGCCCAACGGTCCGAAAACGGCCGGATGGCGTACCTTGCCGGCCGGGACGTCCAAGGCACGCAACTCGCGCTCGAACTCTTCGGGATCGTCGACATACGGCAGGAGGTCGGTAATGGGAATCAGCTGGCAGTTATCGAGCAGCCCGCCGACGAAGCTGGCGTAGTTATCCCGACGCTGCTCGCCGTCGGTGAGAACATCGACACCGGCACGCTGCTGGGCGGCCACCGTCAGTCGCACGGCATCATCGGCGGTCTGGTCAAATTCTTCGGCCGACATGCGGCCTTCGAGATGATCGTTGAGGGCACGCAGCAGCCAGGGTGGTCGCGGCCAACTGCCGACGCCCATGACAGACAGCGGGGCAACGCTCGGAGCCGGGGCAGGCTGCGGCAGGTGGTCGGGAATCACGACCTCGGCGATGGGCTGGGTAATCGGCGCGTATTCCTTTTCGCGTGCTGAACGGTGTTTCGTCTTCTTCTTGTTCTTTTTTGAGGGAGTCGCTAGCTCAGGCTCAGCGGAGCGGAGGTCCGGAGCCGGACCTTTTGAAACCAGGAAGCTGTTCTGCTTGCCCCGGCTGATGTGGGAGACCAAGTCGTTTCCGGTCAGACGGCACCAGGCCGGCAGGTCTTCGACCACCGAGGTTTCGGTGGACAGGATTTCGAGCAGTTGGCCTGGGGTAAGGGGATCAATATGCTTGCGGATCAGCAACAACAAACCATTGCCACAGTCGAGGTCTCCGCCGTCAAAACTGTCCGTCGGCTGGTACGGGTGCGTCTGAGTATCGGAATCCATGCTTTCCTATTCCCGTGCTCCGCTTCCCTTTCCTTACTGGGAGAGGGCTAGGGTGAGAGTAGGCCCTAATACGACACGCTCGGCGTCCCTCCGGCCAGGAACTCGACCAGCTTGGCACCACCGACAATATTGGCCCCCGGCACGAGGTTGTTCTCATCCAGGCCGCGTTTCTTAAAGCAGGGCGAGCACACGTATATCGTGCCGCCGGCTTCGGCAAAATTGGTCATCAGTTCTTTGAGCGGAGCAAAGCCGTCCTCATGAATATCGTCGGCGTAGCCGTTGACGGCCAGACGTACGCCCTCGGTGCTGAGGAAGACCAGGGTGTCCTGGTCCGAACCCACCGCGGCATTGGCAATCACAAAGGCGACGGTTGCCTTGTCGGTATTATCCTTTGAGTGAGTTAGTGAGACACAGAATTGTCCTGCCATAACGTGTACTCCTTTGCCGTCCTTGCTTTGTCGAGCGCGAACATCATAGCCAGAGACGCTGACTGAGACAACAACGCTCGACCGAGCAGAGTGAAACCCCCTCCTCGGAGGGATGGCCTGAAGGGCCGGGGTGGGTGCTGCCTCGCGCCCGGCAGGAGGGAACCCACCCCGCCTTCGGCACCCCTCCCGAGAGGGGATAGGGACAAGCGGAAGCTGTGTTATAGCCCTATGCGCCGGAATCGGCTAAGACTGTGGGAGCCACGAAAGGAAGAGGAGAATCGCATGGGCGCAGACGACACTAACGAACGCAAATACGGCTTTAATACGCGTCAGTTGCACGCAGGACAAAACCCCGACCCGACGACGGGCAGCCGAGCCGTCCCGATTTACCACACCACGAGTTATCAGTTTAAGAATACCGAGCACGCGGCCAATCTGTTCGCGCTGAGCGAACCCGGCAATATCTATACGCGCATCATGAACCCGACCAATGATGTGTTGGAGCAACGGGTTGCCGCCCTTGAGGGTGGGGTCGGATCGTTAGCGGCCAGCAGCGGGCACGCGGCGCAGATGATGGCCATCATGGCGCTGTGTGGCCAGGGCGACCATATTGTGACCAGCAGTCGGCTGTATGGCGGCACGTTTAATCAGTTCGCGCATACCTTCCCGCGCATGGGCATTAGCTCGACCTTTGTAGACCCGACCAAGCCGGAAGAATTTGAAAAGGCCATCCAGCCCAATACCAAAATTATCTACGGCGAGACCTTGGGCAACCCGGATATTACGGTTTTCCCTTTCGAGGAAGTGTCGGCCATTTCCGAGGCGCATCATATCCCGGTAATGATAGACAATACGTTTGCTACGCCGTATCTGTGTCGGCCGTTTGAGTGGGGCGCACATATTGTGACGCATAGCACGACCAAGTTCCTGAGTGGCCACGGAACGGCCATTGGTGGCATGATTGTGGATGGCGGCAATTTCGATTGGACCAGCGGACGCTTTCCAAACTTTACCGAACCGGACCCATCGTATCACGGCCTGGTATACGCCAACCTCGGCGCCCCGGCCATGATACTCAAATCGCGCGTGCAAATCCTGCGTGATGTGGGCGGCTGCCAGGCACCGTTTGACAGCTTTACGACCCTGCTCGGGATCGAGACGCTAAGCCTGCGCATGGAACGCCACGTGGCCAACGCCCAGCAGGTCGCCGAGTTTCTGGAGAGCCATGCCGGCGTGAACGCCGTCGCTTTCCCTGGGCTGCCCAACAGCCCGGACCATGAAAAGGCCAAGAAGTATTTGCCGCTCGGACCCGGCTCGATCATGGGCTTTCAGATCAAGGGTGGCCGGGCCGCGGGTGAGAAATTCATTAACAGTCTCAAGCTGCACAGCCATGTCGCCAATGTCGGAGATGCCAAGAGTCTGGCGATTCACCCAGCCAGTACGACCCACAGCCAGCTCAATGAAGACGAGTTGATCAGTGCTGGTGCAACAGTGGATTTTGTCCGGCTGAGTGTTGGCTTGGAAGATATTGACGACATCATCTGGGATCTGGAACAAGCCCTGCACGCAGCGACCGGGTAGGCTAGTCGAGTCGGAATGCGTTTTAATATGGAACCCACCCCGGCCTTCGGCCACCCCTCCGAGGAGGGGAAAAGAAAATAATCCCCTCTTGGGAGGGGTGCTGCGAAGCAGCGGGGTGGGTTCTGAGGAGTGACGGGATAGAGCATGAGCACGAATGGCTCAGTCGGGCTCGTTCAGCCGCAGCGGCTGACCTTTGCTGAGGACGAGTCCTTTCAGTTGGACAGCGGGGCCACCCTGGGGCCGGTGACCGTGGCGTATGAAACCTATGGTCAACTCAACGCCGACCGGACCAATGCCATTCTTATTACGCACGCCCTGAGCGGCAGCGCGCATGCGGCTGGCTACCACCAGCCGGACGAAGCCAAAGCCGGCTGGTGGGACGACTGTATCGGACCGGGCAAAGCCTTTGATACCAATAAATTCTTTATTATTTGCAGTAATGTCCTGGGCGGCTGCTACGGCTCGACCGGACCGTCGGACCCCGACCCGGCGACCGGTAAACCGTACGGCATGCACTTTCCGGTCGTGACCATTGGGGACATGGTGCGCGCCCAGGTTCGGCTGATCGATCATCTGGGCATCGACAGCCTGCTGTGCGTGGCTGGCGGCTCAATGGGTGGGATGCAGGCGCTTGAGTGGGCAGCACATTATCCGAAGCGGCTGAAAGCCGCCATTCCCATTGCGACCACCGCCCATCACAGCCCCATGCTGATTGCCCTGAGCGAAGTGGGACGGCAGGCGATTTATGCTGATCCGGCCTGGAATAATGGGGACTATTACGACGCGGGCCTCAAACCCGATGCCGGCCTGGCGGTCGCCCGCATGGTCGGCCATATTACCTATCTGAGCGAAGAATCCATGCAGCAGAAGTTCGGGCGGCGGCTCCAGGACCAGGTTCGGTACGGCTATGAGTTTCGTTCCGAGTTTCAGGTCGAGAGCTACCTCAAATACAAAGGTCATAATTTTACGCGCCGGTTTGACGCTAACAGCTATCTGTATGTGACCAAGGCGATGGACTATTTTGATCTGAGCGCAGAGACCGGCTCAGTGGCGGCCGCCTTTGCCAACTCGGCCGACCTGCGCTACCTGGTGCTGAGTTTTACTAGCGATTGGCTTTACCCCAGCTATCACAGCAAGGAGTTGGTCAGTGCGCTTACTGCGGCCGGTGCCGATGTGACCTATTTGGACGTCCAAAGCTCATGGGGACATGATGCGTTTCTGCTTGAGGTCGAAACCATGACCAAGCTGCTCAGCGGCTTTCTGGAGCGCTTGGTCCAATCGGAGCGGGTGGCCATCCCGCCCGGTTTCCCGCCACCCGTCCCACCAAAGGAGCAGACAAAGACCGAGGCCGCGGCATGAGTGGTGAGGTTGAACCGTCTGCGCCTCCGCGTCCGGCTCTATCGAGCGGGAGTCCGGTCCTGCTGCGGTCAGACCTGCTTGCCATTGCCGATATGGTCCCAGCCGGATCGCGAGTGTTGGACCTGGGCTGTGGTGACGGGGCTCTGCTCGAATATCTGGTGCATAGCAAGCAGGTGACGGGACGGGGCGTAGAACGCAGCGAAGAGGGCATGCTGGCCTGTGTCCGGCGCGGGCTGAGTGTACGCCAGGGAAATCTGGAAGAGGGCTTGGCCGATTACCCGGATGCGAGTTTTGACTCGGTGATTTTGAGCCAGACGTTGCCCTTTTTGAACGATCCGGCCATGATCCTGAGCGAGATGCTCCGGGTTGGCAGCCGTGCGATCGTCAGTTTTCCGAACTGGGGCTTTTGGCGCTGTCGGCTCGAAATGCTCGTTGCCGGTCGCATTCCACAAGTCTTTGATCTGGCCGAACGCTGGTACGAAGCGCCGCGCTGGCAGGCGTTTACCGTGGCTGACTTTTGCGACTTCTGTCACCATTTGGGCTTCGGCATACTGGAAGAGATCTATCTATCCCGCAGCCGGCGTTTGCAGAGTCTGCGCTATAAAAACCTACGCGCCACCACCGCCGTCTTCGCGTTGCAGCGCTTGTAAGGCGCGGTGTGACGTTCTCCTGCGAACATGGCCGACACCCGCTCATCTCCCCCCGTTCTCCAACACAAAGCCTACGACCGGCCATCGCAATTCGTCCCGGAAAATCTGTTGCGCGAAGCGCGGCGTCAAATGGGCCTGCCAGAAGGCCAAGTGCCGAGTATCTGCGTACTTGACCCGGACGGGGATATTGTCGCCAGTCTGCTGGGCCGTGGCGAGGCGCACGAACACGACACCTGGGCCTGTTACCACACGACATTACATCGGTTCACGCTCAGCGGGATTGAGATCGGTATTATCCGGCATGTGGTGGGTGCACCGTTCGCCGTTTTGGTAGCCGAGGAATTATTTGCCTCCGGCTGTCAGTTGCTCATCCACGTCACGTCCTCCGGGCAAATTGCCCACAAAGAAGAGCCGCCGTTTTTTATCCTGGTCGAAAAAGCTCTGCGCGACGAAGGCACGAGCTATCATTATCTGCCGCCGTCCGATTTCTCGTTCTTGAAGCCGGACCTGCTGGACCTGTTTGCCAGTGCTCTCTCAGACGGAGACCCTCCGGTCTATCGTGGAGCAACCTGGACAACCGACGCCCCGTTCCGAGAAACACAAGAAGCGATTCGGCACGCGGAACAGCGCGGGATTCTTGCCGTCGAAATGGAGGCCGCCGCCCTGTACGCCTTCGCCCAGGCACGGGACAAGGCGGTCGTGTGCTTCGCCCATGTCACCAACCAGATGGGCCAAGTCGAGGGCGATTTTGAAAAGGGTGAAGGGGCAGGCAGTCGCGCCGCCTTGCGCTTGATTGCAGCGGCAGCTCAGGCGTGGCTGGCGGCTCAGCCGGTTTGATGACTCCGGTTCCCAATGTGCCCCTTCCATATTGATTGCGAACCAGCTAGCCCTGAGCTAAAGTAGTCCGAATTCAGACTACTGGAGGGCTGTATGCGTATCCTGCCGTTAGCTGAGGTAAAGGCCAAGCTGAGTCAACTCGTGGCCGACATTGCGACTACCGACGAAGAGGTTACGATTACCAAAAACGGTCAGGCGACCGCCGTCCTCGTGAGCTACGAGGAGTTTGAGAGCTGGCAGGAGACCCTCGCTGTTCTGTCGGACCAGGAGTTGGTCAAAGAGATCCACACCGGAATGCAGCAGCTTAAACAGGGCCGCGATAAGCCGTTGACGGATACCGACCTCGACCAGCTCTTTTCTGATGAGGCATAGCGTGCGCCGGGTCCGACTCCCGCGCGAAGTCCAGGCGGCCATCCGAGCCATGCACCCGGCACTCAAGCAACGCATTCGGGCAGCTTTAGACATCCTTCGGGAACATCCATCGGCAGGAAAGCCGTTACGGCGTGAACTCTCCGGGTGGTGGAGTTTCCGGGTTGGGCGCGTTCGGATTATTTACCGGACAACCCGAACGGTTCTCGAAGTGAGTGCCATAGGCTCACGTGCAAGCATCTATCAGGATACGGCCCGCCGCCTGGCAAGAGCATCACGGAAACGCTAAGCCGTGGCTGGGGAGGTCAGGTTACGCTTCACTAACCTGACCTACGAGTTTGCCAATTTTTGCCAAACAATCTATCTTGGGCAGATGAGCACTATGAACATTTCCCTGCCAGTCTCTCTCAAGTCCTTTGTAGACGAGCAGGTCGCGCAGCGCGGCTACGGGAGCAGTAGCGAGTATGTCCGTGAGTTGATCCGCAAAGACCAGGACCGGCAGCACTTACGCGCTCTGTTGCTCGCAGGAGCCGCGTCTGAGCCATCGTCCGTTGCCGATGCGGCCTATTTCGACACGCTACGCAAGACGCTCCATAAAAGAGCGGAGCAACGGCGGCAAGGGTGAGCGTCAAGCCGGTCATTCCTCGGGCGTTGGCCAACCGCGATATTGACCAAGCCCTCGATCACTATCTGGACGAGGGCGGAGAGCGGGTCGGATTGGGCTTTATTGACGCGCTGGAAAAGGCGTACCGGCATATCGCTCGGCATCCCGCGTCGGGGGCACCCCGTTACGCTCAGGAGTTGGATTTGCCGGGCCTACGCGCCTGGCCGTTGAAGCGCTACCCCTACTTGGTGTTCTATGTCGAGCGGGACGACCACATTGATGTGTGGCGTGTGCTCCATAGCCAGCGCGACCTCCCGACCTGGATGGGTGAGCCGGAAATATGATCCGAGAGGGTTGTCGGCTTATGCTCCGCTAAGCCGACTTACGGGGCTGGCACCTTGGGTCGCCCAATAAAGAATGCCTGCCGGAGCCAATAGTCTGGCTGCTGCCACATGGAAGAAGGAAGGCGGTCTAACGTTATAGAAAAGCCGAACGTCATCTGGAAAAGAATCTACGGGGCTGGCGTTAGATGGAAGATTCCCGCCTACATGATGGCCTTTCATCTCATCAAACACTTTAGCCGGAGTAAATCAAGAGAATACCCGAACTGGATCGTGAACCTCCCACAAACACAGGATAAGTCCGTTGTTTCTGGAGATACATGAATGCCTGATGCGTTGGTTGTTCTGGCCGATACAACTTCTCGATGGTTTTTCACGCACCCGGGACAATGTGGCCGGCCTCCTGCCGCAGCTCTTCCGACAGGGCGGGTTTGCCAAGGTGACCATTCAGGGTTCCCTGGCGACCGCGCATGGCAGCCTCGCATTCTATCGCGCGGTCAAGTCAAGCGTGGACGGAGACGAGCAGGGCTAGGAAACTGTCATCATACCTCTTCCCCTGTCGGTGGGCTTACCACAGCGACAACGCAGCTTTGAGGCTGGCGTCTATCGTGTCCATAATGTTCGTTGGCAGCGTACCGATACGGCGCGACAACTTCGTCCGGTCAAGCGTCGTGACTTGATGGCATAACGCGATGCCGTCCTTACTCAACCCCGCTGCGCCTTTGGGCAGGGCAACGGCTGTCGGACCGCGCTGCCGTTGCGAAGGAGATGTTGAGAGCGGTACGATAATGACGGAACGCCAGCCGTGTACCTGATTGAATCCATCATGGGACACGATGACAACGGGCCAGCGACCCCTCTGCTCCGAGCCGGAGCGAGGCGTTAAATGTGCCCAGTAGACCTCACCACGTCTCACACCTCGCCTCGTTCACTAGCAAGAAGATGTTCGGCGGCAGCTTTTTCCACATCCGCATCCAGGTCGTCGGAAGTACCGGCAACCGCCTGGGCGTAGTGGGCAATAGCGTGATGCAGCGCCGCTCTTTCCCGTTCCTCAAGCCATGTTTCAATAGCTTCCCGGACCAGGACAGTTGCGGGCCGCCCGGAGCGTTTTGCTTCTGCTTTGAGACGAGTATGGATATCGGTCGAAAGGGGAACGTGCATATTGTGGAACGATGTTGACATGACATATGCTATGCCATGAATTTATGGCTTTCACAAGAAAACTCTCAACTGCATAACCGGAGACAAAGCCAACGTAGGGTGGAAAAGGTAGGGGCGAATCCGACCGTTTTTCGAGGAGTATTCGTTATGGAAATGTGGATGCGCTTTTGGCCCTTTCTCGCGGTCTTTTCCATAATGGTAACCTGGGAATTTCTCTCCCCGCGCCGTATTCTTGCTCAAAGAAGAGAGGAACGCTGGCCTACGAACTTGGGGCTTACTCTGCTCAATGCGGTTTTGGTATGGGCTCTGGTCGGTGCCGTGGCATATATGGCGGCCACCTTTGCGGCGGAACACCAGATTGGACTGCTGCATTGGCTGTCAGCGCCTTTCTGGTTCGCCGTCCCGGTCACCCTCCTGGTCCTCGACTTCGCCCTCTACATCCAGCACCGCCTCTTCCATGCCGTCCCCCTTGTGTGGCGTGTGCATCAGGTCCATCATGCTGATCTTGGAGTCGATGCCACGACCGGCCTCCGTTTTCATCCCATCGAGGTCTTTCTCTCTCTCGCCTACAAAGCGGTTGTCATTATTGCGCTGGGGGCACCTGCTTGGGCCGCTATCGCCTTTGAAATCATCCTGAACGCCACGTCTGTTTTTAACCACAGTAATGTCAATCTTCCTGAAAGGCTTGACCGGCGTCTACGTTGGTTCCTGGTTACGCCAGACATGCATCGGATTCATCATTCCACACGAACGGTGGAAACCAATGCAAACTTCGGCTTTTCTATCCCATGGTGGGATCGGCTGTGCGGAACCTACCGGGCCGAGCCGGCTTTAGGGCAACTGGGCCTTGAGATCGGACTGTCATATTATCGAGATGCGTTTCACCTCGGGCAGTTGTTGCTCCTCCCCTTTCAGACTCGTATTCCCCTGGAGAAAACGTGGAAAGACATCTCCCCCCTTCAGCTCAGCGAAATGCTGGGAGAAGAAAATCCACCCTATCTACTCGACGTGCGAGACCTGGATGAATTTACCGGCGAGCTTGGTCATATTGAAGGGGCTCACTTGATACCGGTCTCCGATTTAGACAAACGAATGAACGAGCTGGCCCCTAGTCGTTCCCAAACGGTCGTCCTTGTATGAAAGACAGAACGTCGCTCAGTCAGAGCGGCGGACTTGTTAGAGCAAAACGGCTTCTCTTCTCTCATGGTTCTGTCCGGCGGCATGCTCGGATGGACAGGAGCTGGGCTGTCCGTTTCGCATAAAGGAGAATAGAGTCTGTTGAGTCCATTGAGTCTATTGAGTCAGGGTCTATTGAGTCCATTGAGTCTTTGAGACCCAAGAAACCCAAAAGACCCGAAGACGAGGCTACCTGACACCCCCCGCCGGAGCATGCTACATACAGCCGGAGGAAAAATGAAAGGAGAGCATATATGGCAGAAATACGTGAAATAACCTCCGGCCTGGAATTCCCCGAAGGCCCGATTGCCATGGATGACGGCAGCGTCATCCTGACGGAGATCAAGCGCGGTACGCTGACGCGGGTCAAGCCTGATGGGACCAAGGAGGTCGTGGTCGAGACCGGCGGTGGGCCGAACGGCGCGGCCATCGGGCCGGACGGCAAATGCTACGTGTGTAATAACGGCGGCTTTGAGTGGATAGAGGCAGGGGGGTTGACCGTGCCGCACGGTATCCCTGAAAGCTATACCAACGGCTATATCCAACGGGCCGATATCGACACTGGGGTGGTGGAAACGATCTATACCGAGTGCGACGGCAATAAGCTGTGCGGACCGAACGATATAGTGTTTGATGCCCAAGGCGGCATGTGGTTCAGCGACTTCGGCAAGATCCGCGACCGTGACCGCGACGTGTGCGGTCTCTACTATGCCAAGCCGGACGGTTCGCTCATTAAGGAAGTCGTCTATCCGATCCAGGGACCGAACGGCATCGGCTTGGCCCCTGGCGATGCCACCTTGTATGCGGCCCAGACGTTTGAAGCGCGGGTGTGGGGCTGGAACGTGACCGGTCCGGGTGAGTTGGAACGCGTGGAAGGGGCGGGTGGTCCGCTCTTGGCCGGTCCGGGTGGTGGCGTCCTGGTGGCCGGTTTGCCGGGCTATCAACTGCTGGATTCATTAGCGGTTGAGGCCAACGGCAACGTGTGTGTGGCGACTATCTTAAATGGTGGTATTACCGTGTTTGCGCCGGACGGCTCATCGGTCGAGCATGTTCCCGTGCCCGGTGACCCGGTAGTGACCAATATCTGTTTTGGTGGACCGGATCTGAAAACCGCCTATATCACGCTGTCGGGAACGGGCAAGCTGGTGGCCATGGACTGGCCGCGTCCGGGCCTGAAGCTGAATTTCACGCGCTAGGCGTGGCTTTTCACCGAGTTTGTGAAGGAAGGGGGCAGTCGTCTGCCCCCTTCCTTCAGGTCAGATGCTCGTGGCCGGGCTTTTGATGATGCTCCTCATGCGCCTGTGGACTGGTCGGTCGGACATCCCGGCCTTTCTCGTGGCTCAGGCAGATGCGGCCCAGAAATTTGACATTGGCGCAGGCGTCAACCTCACCCACATGGCACTCTGAAACGTTTGGAATAAAAAAGCGATACGGCCCGCCTTTGTTCTCCGGTAGGGCCGTATCGTTGAAACGATAGGCAATAATCCCCTCTTGTACGGCTTCCAGCGGTACGCTAGCGGAGAATTTTCCGTCTGTGGACTCCAGGGTGATATAGCGGACGGCTTCTTTTGGCCCGACCTGCTCCAATACCGTTTGCAGGCGGACGGCGCTGCCCTCTCGGCCAGGAACAAGCTGGCTCACGTCCTCAATCTGATCCGCGAGTGTACGTAGCTCGGCAAAACTAAAGGCCTGGGGTGACCGGACTTCACCTTCGACGTGTAATCGTGTCATATCTTCTCCTCCGACTCACAAGAGATAGGAACCATATTATATCGTGGCCAAAGGCGGCTGTCTTGTAGGGGAGAGCGGGTTGTTGACCGCCTACCGTCGGTGGGGCAAGGTGGCGCTCAAGCTGCGTGGGGAGGAACACGGCGATGCGGATTATTACCTGTAACCTGAACGGCATTCGGTCGGTGGCGAGCAAAGGGTTTTTTGCCTGGCTGGAAAAACAAAACGCCGACGTGGTGTGTGTCCAAGAGCTCAAAGCCCAGGAAAAAGATGTCATCCCCACCTACCAGGAAGTCGGAGCCCTGACCGGGACTTTTCATTACGCGGAAAAGCCGGGCTATTCCGGCGTGGGCATCTATGCCCGACGGCAACCGGATAGGGTTCGGGTTGGCTGGGGCTGGCCTGACGCGAACCGCGAAGGACGCTATCTGCGGGCGGACTTTGGCCGGCTTGCGGTGATTTCGATGTACCTGCCGTCCGGTTCGAGCTCCGAGGGACGGCAGCGGGTGAAATATCGCTTCATGGACCAACTCTTGCCGGAGCTGAAGGCGCTGCGAGCCAGCCGTCGTCATGTTGTCCTGTGTGGGGACTGGAATATCGCCCATACCAAGAAGGACATAAGAAACTGGCGAGGTAATCAGAAGAACTCCGGCTTTCTCCCCGAAGAGCGCGCCTGGATGACGCAGATATTTGATGAAGTCGGTCTGGTGGATGCGTTTCGACGGGTCAACCCGGAAGCGGAAGAATATACCTGGTGGTCGTTTCGTGGCCGGGCCTGGGCGAAAAACGTTGGCTGGCGGATCGATTACCAGGTGGTCACACCGGGTTTAGCCAAACTGGCAACGCAGACCGCGATCTACAAGGAAGAACGCTTTTCCGATCATGCGCCGTTGCGTATCGATTACGACTATGCGTTTGACCGTCCAAAGCCACGCAAACGCACAGCAGGTTCAAGAAGTGCGCGTTCACGGAAAGCTGTCGGGAAGCGGCCGTCCCGGCAGCGTCGGGTTGATTAGATGGAGAGAGGTAAGAAGTACGGTCCTTCTCAGGCCACCACTTTTTTGCATTCCGCCGTGACTTTAGCGCATGCCTCGGCGGTCTCTATGCAGAGCGGATGGTGGGTATGCTTGCGACATTCCTCTTCACATGCGTCGTGAACAGCTATGCAGACAGGGATAAAGGCTTTGAGCTGAGCGGAATCCGCTGCGGCGAGCACCCCCAGTGCTTCACTCACCGCGTTCATCTCTTGAATGCGCGCAGCGCAGGCAGACAGTGATGTGTCACCTGCCGCAAACAGATTCAGACAATGCTTCAGGCACATCGCTCCGATCCCTACGCAGGCTTGGGCCGCTAGGACGAGCGGACGGTATTTGGGGGCGTCGTCATGTGCATGCTCAGCCTGCTCGTGATGGGCGGCCAGAGCTGGAGAGGCCACTAGCCCGGCCAGGGTAGCGCCCGACACACCCAGCAGGACATCGCGGCGTTTGATTGAGGGCTGCTCGGCGGGGGTAGTATCGAGCTTCTTATATGCGTCCATGAATGACTCCTTACTCTGGTCTATTGTGCGATTCCGTTTCCGACTCCTGTGAAAGTGTACCATACTTTTGCAGTCGAGGACTCGTACAGGTAAGGGTGTGTCTTGCTCCTGGGGGTGGCGTCTTATAGTACAGGGGGGCTGGGAGATTTGTATTGAAGCGGCCCTCTATCATTCGTTGTCTCGTTCTGCTACTCGCTCTCGCCTTTCTGGGCCAGGGCCGAATCGGGCAGGGACTCCAGTTGCTCCTCTTTGCAAACCAGCATGCCTGCTGTGAAACGAAACAGCACTGTCCCATCTCATACGGAAAGAAGACTCGTACGCATTCCTCTCATAGCCCGAATTGCCCGCATGCACACCAGAAGCCACGGACCAGCTTTCAGTGTGCTTTGCAAACATGCCATCCGTCCGGGCCGGATGGAGTGGTGTCAGCGCAGGCCCTGCGATTCGTGCTGACGCAGAGCGTCGGACTGCCCGGCCTTCAGCCTGAGCGACGTTTCTATTTTTCACAGCCGCTCCGCTATGCCGAGTTGGCTATTGTACCCCCCACGCCCCCGCCACGTTCTCCACGGTTCGTGTAAGCATCATTCGCGCGGTCTTATCAGACAGTGCGCGTTAAAGGACCACCCGCTCTTCGTGGCGAGAATACTGTCACACGGGCGGGGCGAAGTGCCGGACGACTCGCGTCCGGCCGACTGAAAGTGGAGAACAACACGATGTTAGCACTGTACTCGGGCATCTGGAGAAGATGCGTCTGGAGCCTGATTGTTCTGAGCCTGTCCGTAACTATCGGAGAACGGACGAGCTTGGCGCAAGCCCAAAAAGAGACTTCGGGCTCCGGAGAAGCGGAAGCGATTGAACTTGAAGACATACTCGTCTCGGTTGAGCGTATTACCCCTGTCAGCGGGGCATCGACCGCTCTGGTAACGGCCGAGCAGATCCGGGCATCTCAGGCCAAGGATGTCGCCGAAGCCCTGAAAAGCAGGGTCCCCGGCGTGACCGGCAAACGGAGTGGCGGCATCAATCTTGACCCGGTTATCCGCGGGCTGCGTGAAGACCGTTTGAGTGTCATGACCAATGGCACGAAGATATGGGGGGGCGGGCCGTTTCGCATGGACCCGCCGACCTCGCTGCTGGATGTGGATGAGCTGGAAGCCATCGAAGTGATCAAGGGACCGTACTCGGTGACACGGGGTCCGAGCAGTATCGGTGGAACGATCAACCTGGTCACCAAGAAACCGGAACTTTCACCACACTGGGATGCGCATGGTTCGCTTGGAGCAGCCTACATCAGCAATTACAACGGGTTTACCACCAAGGCATCGGTCAGTGCCGGTGGGCCCGCCTTGGCGTTTCGGCTGGCTGGCAGCTACCGCGATTATCAGGACTATGACTCGGGTGACGGCGAACGGATACAGTCCGGATTTCAGAGCCAATCGGTCTCCGGCACGCTCCTGTGGCAACCGCACGCCGATCATCGTTTTCTGCTGTCCATAAGCCGGGAGTCCGACCGGGATACCCGTTTCGACGCGTTGCCGCTGCACCTGGAAGAAGATGACGCCTATCTCGGCTCCGTGTCCTACACCCTCAGCAATCCGTTCTCATTTGTGGAGAGCCTGCAATTCAGCGGCTACTACAACTACGTGCATCATCGCATGAACAATGACCATAAGCCCCATCGGGCCGGGAGTGGCACCGGCGGAGGAGGGCAGGACGGCTCCGGCCCCGGTATGCAGGACGGCTCTGGACACCCTGCCGGGCGGAGGAATGAAGAACATAGTCAGCACGACAGCATGGCTGGACATGGTCACGGCGACATGATGAACGAGGGCCACCATATGACAGGTACTGGCCACGGCGACATGATACATACCGGGCATGGAGAGCATGCCGGACATGCGCACCCGGTCAGGCGCATTGTCTTTCCGCTGGACGCCCGAACATTCGGCGGACGGGTGCAGGCAGACATCCTGCCGGGCTTTGGGGGCCGCCTGTCTCTTGGTGGAGACGTGTACAGACTCGAACGCGAGGGTACCAATCATCTCTCGTTTCTCAGTGGAGACAGGGTCGGCACCACCCGCTATTTCCATGCTTGGCCGGGGACGCACATTATGGACGGCGGCATCTTTGGCGAGTACGTCTATCTGCCGACTCCGAAGTGGCGTCTCATCGTTGGTGCGCGGGTCGATTTTGTCGCTGCCGGCGCGAATCCGGGCCCGACCGAGCGCATGCAGTACCGTGCCTATTACAGTGCCGGTGCCGACGCCGTGGACGCCTTCGAGACGAATGTCAGCGCCAACACAAGGCTGGTCTACTCGCCGGTATCCGCGCTCGACCTGTTTGTCGGGGTGGGCCGCGCTGCGCGCACCGCGGATGCGACCGAGCGGTATTTGGCGTTGGGACCCGGACCGGGCGGTTTTTATATCGGCAATCCCGGTTTAGACCCGGAAGAGAGCTTTGAGGTCGATACGGGTATCCACACGAGGTGGGGCCGATTGGCCGTGGACGGGGCCCTCTTCTACAATCGGATTGAGGACTACATTCTGCAATACATTCTGGACCGGGCATTCCAGTGTCCGCACGGACCGTGCAACCTGCGTGGGTTTCGCAATATCGATCATGCCACATTGCTGGGCGCGGACCTGAGCCTGAGCTATGAACTGCGCGAAAACCTGTCGCTGCACGGCTCCTTTGCCTATGTGCGTGGAGAAAACGAGGAAGACGACCGGGCGCTGCCCGAGATTCCGCCTTTGGAAGGCCGGTTTGGGCTGAGATACGAGCATCCGCACCGGGGATTCTGGCTCAGCCCGATGCTGCGCCTCGTTCAGAGCCAGCATCGCATTGATACCGCATTCGGCGAAGACGCGACGCAGGGACATGTGACGGTTGATATCGGGGCTGGTTGGCGCTTGTTCGGGCGTCACGAACTCATGGTGCAGGTCGAGAACCTGTTCGACAAGAACTATAACGAGCATATCACCCGAGAGAATCCGTTTACCGGCCGGGAAGTGTTCGAGCCCGGACGGGTGGTGACAATCGGCCTGCGGACAACGTTCTAATGCGATACCACGACAGGGGAGGGTCGACGCCCCACATCCTAGTCCGATTATCCGGGCGGAGGCAGGGGAATGGCTTCGTCGATCAACATGACCGGGATATCGTCTCGAATGGGGTAGCAATAGTGCTGGTCTTCACGGATCAGGGCCGCCTCCATGGCTGCGGAGACGACCTCGCCCGCCCGGTTTTTGAGGCTGCCGTTTTGAATACGGGTGTTGAGTGTGTCTACCAGCTCGGTCGGGGCCAGTGCCACGGACTGTTTGGTCTCCGGACACACCAGGATAGCCAGTAGCTCCTGACTAACCGCCATGCGCGTTCCCTCCTTCAGGCTGAGCGTCGATGGACAGCACGACCTCAAGCAGCACCTGCACGGCATCCCGTAAGGCCGCCAGGGGCATCCGCTCGTTCAGACCGTGTACTCCACGGGTGTCTTCTGCTGCGAGTGCGAGGCCTGAAAAGCCGTAGCTGGTAATGCCTTTTTCTCTGAAATAATGCGTGTCGGTGAAGCCACCCAGGACGCTGGGGAGAACCGGGGCGTGCGGGTCTCTGCGTGCGGCAACGGAACGGATCGCCTCGAAGAGGGATGTATCCGGGGCCGAGGCAACGGAAGGGAAGTTTAACAGGGTTGAGAACTGGACATGCGGATCATCCACCACCTGTTTGAGTTCTGCGATGAATTGTTGCGGGTCTTCTCCCGGCAGGAGGCGGCAGTCAAGGTGGGCGGACGCCGAGGCCGGCACAACATTGGTTTTCGGACTGCCGTTAAGAACGGTCAGGGAGATGGTATTCCGCACCAGGGCATTATGGCCCGGATTTGCCGTGAATTTCTTGCGAAACGTCTCGTCTTGGAGGGACTGTTCAAGCGCTCGGTAGTGTTGCGCCGTTTCCCCATCCTCGGAGTCGGCCAGGGCACTGAAATACGCCTGAACCGCAGGCACGACCTTGAAAGCCGTCTCATGGCGACGAATTTTATCCAAGGCCCGCACGAGGCGGTTCACCGCTGTCTCCGGCTTTGGGCTCGATCCATGTCCTGCCGGTCCTGTTGCCTTGAGCTCGATCCAGCACGGTGCCTTTTCCGCCACTGAAACGCGATACGAGCGCTTGCCCTCGCGCTGCCGGATACCGCCCCCTTCGGTCAGGAGAAACTCTGCGTCGGCAATCAGGTCGAAATGCGTGTCAACAAACCAGCCGGCGCCTTTTCTGCCACCGACTTCTTCGTCCCCTGTGCCGAGAAAAATAATGTCGCGTTCAAAACTCAGGCCACTACGCTTGAGTAAGGCCAGCGCAAGAAACTGGACGACACTCACGCCTTTACAATCGATCGCACCCCGCCCGTGGACGTAGCCATCTTTGATAACCCCGCCAAATGGGTCGAACTCCCATTCCACTGGATCAGCGGGGACCACATCGAGATGATGCAGGAGGATGAGCGCCTTTTTCTTGCCGTTACCTTTGAGCCGGCCGTAGATAATGCCCCGGCCCGGCTCCGACTCGTAGACCTGGGCTTCAATGCCTTCTTGGATGAGGATGTTCTGCCAGAACTGGGCTGCGGCCGTCTCGTTCCCCGGCGGGTTGGACGTGTCAATTTGTACGACCTGACTGAGCAGCTCGCCGGCCTCTTTCTCAACCGCCGCCCAGTCTATGTCCGGGATGGTCTGGGTCTCCGCCGGGCATGGAAGGGTAAAGACGAGCGGGAAGACAAGAAGCAGAGACAACCAAACACGGCGGTCCTGGCCTCTCGACATTTGGGTCTGGGTCATCATGCTGGTGGTCCTACCTTGTGTCTAGATGGAATCCGGTTCGTAGCGCTTCCTAGTGACCTGTTTCGCGCTTATGCCACACCCCAGCGACTTCTTCAACGGCGAAGGGTGACTGGGCCGGACGACTTGCCTTGTTCCGGCTGGAGAAGATCGATACAAACAGACTCCGAAAAAACGACAAGGAAAGGACGGGCTATGAGCGGACATAGTCTATTCGATGTCAGCGGCAAGAGAGGGTATGTCACCGGCGGCGGCTCGGGACTGGGGCGCGCTATTGCCCTGGGTATGGCCGAGGCCGGCGCGGCGGTTGTGGTGAGCGATATCAATCAAGAGGCGGCCCGGAAAGTGGCGGAAGAGATTTGTGCTCAGCATGGGGAAGCCCGTTCTCTGGCGATAGACGTGTCGCAAAAAGATCAGGTTGAAAGGCTGATCCAGACGACAACCGAAGAGTTGGGTGGACTGGACTTTGCCTTTAACAATGCCGGCATCCTGAAACTTGGGAAGCCGGAAGATATCAGCCAAGCCGATTGGCAGGAGGAACTCAACGTTGACTTGACTGGCGTGTTCCTGTGTTGCCAGGCCGCAGGTCGCTATATGATGGACCATGGCGGCGGGAAAATTGTAAACACAGCCTCTATCTCGGGCCTAGTAGTCAACTCGGGGCTGACCTATTCGACCGCTAAGGCCGGTGTTATCCAGCTCACCCGGGTGCTGGCCATGCGGTGGGCGAGACACGGCGTGTATGTGAATTGTTTTAGCCCCGGCTATATTCGCACCGGCATGACGGCGCCGCATCTCACCCGGCCTGAGGTCGAAAAAGAAATGCTGCGTCAGACTCCGTTGCGTCGTTTGGGTGAACCGCGCGATCTGATCGGTGCTGCCCTATTTCTGGCGTCTCCAGCCTCGGATTTTGTGACCGGTCAGAATATTATTGTTGATGGTGGGGTCACCTTGACGTAAGGGGCTACCCTGCTTGTCATACCAAGCACATCCAACACAGTGATCAGAGCAATACCGCGTCTGCGCTGCGCTCCTGTTTAGCAGTCTGGGTCGCCCGTTTTCCGGCGCGCCGCTTTCTGGGTGTCGCACTCTTCTTCGGCCGAGCTTTTTTCGGTTTTGCCTTGGGTGCGGGTCGTTTTTCGGTGATCTCGATTTCATACTGTTCAATATGAAAGTCAGAGTCGGTCCGAAAAAAGAAGCGGGTGTTGAGTTGAGCCTCAAGGGCATCCAGCCATTCTTCTTCCTCCTCGTATAAAAAAGCGAGAACGTCTGGATGGGCATAGACGGTGACGGCTTGGGCGTGCGGCTGAAGCGCCACTTCTTTGTGTAACTGGCGGATGAGATTGTAGGTGATAGTGGGAACCGACTGTCTATGGCCCCGGCCGTCACAAGCGGCGCAGGGGGCGCAGAGTTGCTGTTGGAGGCTCTCCCGCGTCCGTTTGCGCGTCATCTGAACCAGTCCGAGTTCACTAATCTTCCGCATATTGCTGCGGGTCTTGTCTTTCTTCAGGGCCGCGCGAAGGGCTTCTGTGACTTTGGTGCGGTTGGCCGCTCGCTCCATATCGATAAAGTCGACGATGATGAGACCCCCAATATTGCGCAGGCGTAGCTGTTCGACCACGACCTGGGCGGCTTCAAGGTTAGTCTGCAGCATGGTCTCTTCTTGGTTCCGTTTCCCAACAAAGCGGCCCGTGTTCACATCAATCGCGGTAAGCGCTTCTGTGTGGTCAATCACGATATGGCCGCCGGATTTGAGGGGGACGCGTCTGTCGAGCGCTTTGGTAATCTGCTGCTCAATTTTGTAGTGCTCAAAGATAGGAGCCTGTTTGTCGTGGAGCTTCACGCGACCGGTTAAACGCGGCATGAAGGTCGCGATGAATTCATTAATGCGTTCGTAATCATTCGCATTATCGATAATGATCTCATTAATATCCGGCGTGAAGACATCGCGAATGATACGCAGGATGACGTCCATATCGTCGTGCACGAGGGTTGGGGCTGCGTGCTGCTCACGTTTTTTGGTGATCCTGCCCCAGAGCTTGAGCAAGAATTTCATGTCGTCGTGAATTTCTTTTTTGGTCAGACCCTCGCAGGCGGTGCGGACAATAAAACCGCCCTCAGCCGGCCGCAGGCTGGTGACCGCTTCTCTGAGCCGGCTCCGCTCTTTGCCATCCGCAATGCGCCGGGACACACCAATATGTTCGATGGTCGGTGTGTACACCAGCTGTCGTCCGGGCAGAGAGAGATGCGCGGTGAGTCGGGGACCTTTCGTCCCGATCGGCTCTTTGGCGACCTGGACAAGAATTTCCTGATTTTCTTTCAGCTTTTGTTCGAGTGGAATCCGCGGCTCGGAACGGGAACGGCGACGCCCACGTGTGGGTTTGGGCTCGACATTCGAGGGCGGTTCCTCTTCCTCGTCAGGCTCGCTCTCAGGGTCGGCCAAGTCAAATGCGCTCAGCAGATCGTCTGTGTCTGGGTCCTGGTCGTCGACGTCATCGATCATACCGGGGGGCAACGGGCCGCCAAACACATCCGAAGCATGGATGAAGCCGGCTTTTTCGAGTCCGATATCAACGAACGCCGCCTGTATCCCTGGGAGGACACGATTGACGCGTCCAAGATAGATGTTGCCCGCAACATTGCGCTGCTGAGCGCGCTCAATGTGAATCTCTACGAGCGTTTCGTTTTCGAGGAGGGCCACACGGGCCTCTTGGTGGGTCGAATTAATAACGATTCTGTGACGCACGAGTATTAGCCTGTTGTCGGAAGCAGTTCTTGCTCGGGGGGTTGAGGCCTTCTCTGAGGAAAGGCATCCGAGCGAAATTGTGTGACGGTTTTTGTCACCCGTAAGATTTTCACCTCTTGCGGGGACAAGGTGAGGAGGGAACCAATGAATTCATGGGGTTTAAGGGTGCCCACATCTGTCATGGCGATGTCGACTGAGAGTGTGAGCGGTGTTTCCAGGGTGATAGCTGAGACCAACTGCTTGGCGTCAAGGGTGCGCTCCCGATGACGGGTCCGTTTGCGGATGGGGAAGGTCTGGGCTTGATGAAACTGACCTAACCGCTCCTGTACGAAGCGCGGGTCACGTTTTTTCGAGGCAAGCGTATCGAGGGCAACCTGATAGCGCTGGGTAGCAATACTCACATCGATGCTTGGCCTGTCCAGGTCGATCTGCTGCACCTGCTGGATCTGAAAGCCGCTCGGCAGCTCGGCGTTCAGGCGCTGCTGTATCGCTTTTGCCGACATTTCTTCATACAGGAGAATATCAAGGAATTCCTCCTCGCTCTCCATGCCGACCGGGAGAGCCGGGCCAAAACTCATACGAGGTAAGGGATGAAAGCCTTGACTGTAGGCAAGGGGGAGGCACGCCCGACGACAGGAGCGGGCAAAGAGTGTCGCAACTTCTTTCGCGCCCAGAAAGCGAGCCATGTCGAGCTTGCTATACCGCAGTCGAAAACGCATGATGGCCCGTTGCGGCTTACCTTGGCTCGCCGCAATGGTATTGGGATCACCGGCAAGCCATTCATCGGCGTTGCCCGAAATTGGAGGCTGAGCGGCAGGCTGGGGCGCCTCGGATGGAGCGGTACTCAGTGCTCCAAGGGGGGTCGCTTTCAGCTTGTCTTCATCCAATATGCCGCTATAGCGTTTGATTCTTGCCCGCTGTTGCTCTGCCTTCTTCTTTTGCATCATCTGCCATTGCCGGGTGCCCCATCTATCCTGGGCGGGCAGGGTTGCTCGCGCCCAAGGATCGACCTCCGGTCCTCTATGGTCGGCGCCTTTAGCGCCGCTTAGATGATAGGTAACATTGCGGACGCTCTTAAAGTCACATGCTCCACAATACGAGCAGCGTTCCACGCTACAGTCGGGGGTGAGAGTGCCTTCGAGTGCTTTTGCCAGATCACGCTGGAGCCATTGCTTGGTGACGCCACTATCCAAATGGTCCCATGGAAGCGGCTCACCAAGCAGGCGCCGCCGGAGATACAAATTGGACTCGATGTGGTGCGCACGAAAGGCCTGCTGCCACAGATCGAGCCGGAATTGCTCTGTCCAGCCGTCAAACCGACAGCCGAGCCGATAGGCGGTCAACAGCGGAGCGCCTAAGCGCCGGTCGCCCCGAGCGAAAACACCCTCAAGAAAAGACAGCCGCGCATCGTGCCATTTGAATTGAATCCCGTAACGCCGCAGTTCCCGCCGTAGGAGCTGCTGCCGCGCTTCGGTTTCCTCCAGGTCGACTTGGGCGGCCCATTGAAACGGCGTATGCGGTTTGGGGATAAAAGTCGAGACACTGGCCGTGACTTGGCGCTGATGCTTACCGGCCGCAGAGACCTTCCGGCTCAGGTCAACGATGCCCAGCAGGTCTTCTTCTGTCTCGGTCGGCTGTCCGAGCATGAAGTATAATTTCACGCTTTTCCATCCCAGACCAAATAGCAGACGCGCCGCCTCGATCAGTTCTTCTTCCTGATATTCCTTTTGGATCACATCTCGGAGACGCTGTGAGCCAGCCTCGGGTGCAAGCGTGAATCCCGTTTTTCGTACCCGGCGGATTTCTTCCAGGATATGGGGGGAGAGGGCGTCTACACGTGTCGAGGGCAGAGAGACAGAGACTTTGAGGTCTGAAAAACGATTCATGATAGACCGCAGGAGCGGGTTCACACAGCTATAGTCGCCGGTACTCAAACTGAGCAGGGAAACCTCTTCATAGCCGCTCTTTTTGACTAATTGGTCTATCTGTTCCTGGAGGGCGCGGGGGTCGCGCTCCCGCAGGGGGCGATAGATATATCCCGCCTGGCAAAAGCGACACCCGCGCACGCAGCCGCGCATGACTTCCGCAGCAACGCGGTCGTGTACGATATTCACATTCGGCACGACCTGGGTGGTGAGCTGGGGGATGGTATTGAGGTCTTCAACAATTCGTTTTTTGACAACCGTGGAGTCCGCATAGCGAGGGCGGGTGCCGCTCAGCGTGCCGCTCGGGGTATATTCCGGCTCAAAAAAGGCTGGAATGTATACACCTGGAATGTGGCGCAGCGCTTGGAGGAGGGATTCCCGGTCTTTTCCATCCCAGGCTAAATAGGCGTCACAGATATCAAAAATCGCCTCCTCACCATCTCCGAGGAGGAAGGCATCGATAAAGTCGGCGATGGGCTCTGGATGAAATGCGCAGGGTCCGCCGGCAATCACCAGTGGATGAGACGCACCGCGGTCGTGCGAGAGCAAGGGAATCCCGCCAAGGTCCAGCATGGCCAGGACGTTGGTATAGGTCAGTTCGTACTGGAGACTGAAGCCAATGATCTCAAAGGCGGATAATGGCCGGTAGGTTTCAAGGGAGACGAGCGGCAAATGGTGCTGGCGGAGCTGCTCTTCCATGTCCAGCCACGGGGCATAGACGCGTTCCGCCTGAATATCGGGACGATTGTTGAGTAAATTATACAGAACTTGTAAGCCGAAGTGGGACTGCGCGATTTCGTAGACCTCGGGGAAGGCCAGTGCGAAGCGTAGGCGTATATCCGTAGGGTCTTTGATGATGGTCCCGAGTTCGCCGCCTGTATAACGAGAAGGCTGTTCAACCAACGGAAGAATGGTGGCGTACGCCTGTCGGAGGTCGGTCTCCTTCCTCATCCCCGCACTCAATAGATACCTCTCTTCATACTTCTTTATATCGGAAACCCCGACAGCCCCGCAAGGAGAAGACATCCCCCTTTGGATGGTGTGTCAAATCATCACGTTAAATTCTGGTGAAAACCTTGACACGTAGAACAGGGCTGGGTATACGGGTCCGATATTCTCGATCAACGGAAAACCCTGTTTTTCTTGATGGGTTAGGAGCACATGAGCGTTCTCAATACCAAAGTGCTCGTTCTTAATCGGTCTTACTTTCCGGTGCATGTCACATCGGTCCGGCGGGCATTCTCCCTGCTCTATCAGGGCATTGCGAAAGCGGTCGATGAGCAGTATCGCACGTTTGACTATGAGAGCTGGAGCGCACTGTCAGCAACCGTCCACGATGATACCATTGGTCTTATCGGGCGTGCCATTCGGGTGCCACGCGTCATTCTGCTCGTTTCGTATGATCGGATTCCGCGACGCCAGGTGCGGTTCAGCCGCTTCAACGTTTTTGCGCGCGATAAGAATACGTGTCAATACTGTGGCCGGCGTCTTTCGCGTAGCGAGCTGAATCTCGACCACGTCATCCCCCGCTCCCAGGGTGGTCTCTCGACCTGGGCAAATATTGTCTGCTCCTGTTTACGCTGCAACCGCGTGAAAGGTGGCCGCCGGCCTGAAGAAGCAAGAATGAGGTTGATCAAGAAGCCGGTTCAACCCGAGTGGACCCCCTTTATGCTTGAGACGTTCACCTTCAAGCGCTACCAGGAATGGTTGCCTTTTCTCAACGAGGTCGATGCGGCCTACTGGAATACCGAGCTCCTGGAACGGTAGTCTTCAGACCTCCTTCTCTCTGATTCCTGCTGGATTTTCTTGTATCCACAAGATATAGTAGCAGTATGATCTCAGAGCCCTTTCTCTTGCGTGAGTAGCCAGTGAGTCGGTGCTACCCTTGGTACGAGGAAAGAGGCGGGGAGGATTTGGAGGCGTTGTGGGGCAAATGCGGATCAAACAGCTCGAACTCCTCGGATTTAAATCTTTTAAGCAGAAGACGACGCTCACCTTTCCGAAAGGAATTACTGCCGTCGTTGGTCCAAACGGCTGCGGGAAGTCGAATATTGTCGACGCCTTACGCTGGGTTCTGGGCGAGCAGAGCGCCAAACATCTCCGTGGTCAGGAGATGAGTGATGTGGTCTTTGCCGGGAATGACAGCAGTGCGCCGCTCGGCATGGCCGATGTCTCCCTCCTCTTGGAAAATGTGGCCCCCCCCGGCCTGTCCGTTAACGGGACGAATGGCCACAACGGTGCCCATAAGAATGGCACCGGGCCGGACTGGACCGAAGTCATGGTATCGCGGCGCTATTTTCGGTCTGGAGACTCTGAATATCTTTTCAACAAGGTCCCCTGCCGTTTGCGCGATATTGTTGAATTCTTTCTTGGGACCGGAGCGGGCACGAAAGCCTACGCCATTATTGAGCAAGGTCGTGTCGAGGCGCTGATTAACGCCAAAGCACAAGATATCCGGGTACTCGTGGAAGAAGCCGCCGGAGTGAGTTTGTATCGTAGTCGCCGTTTGGCTGCCGAGCGCAAACTCGAACGAACCCGAGAGAATTTGTCTCGGGTCTCTGATCTGCTGCATGAGATGGACCGTCAGTTGGGTACCCTCCGTCGTCAGGCAAAAAAGGCCGAACAATATAAGGTGCTCCAGGACGAGTTGAAAACCATTGATATCACGCTCCAGAGTCGCGCCTACCAGGCATTGACAGCAGAGGTCCACAGCTTGGTTAGCCGACAGGCCGCGGTCGGACGAGAAGAAGAGCAACTCAGCCAAAAGATCCACACCCTTCAAGCAGAGCGGATGTCCACAGCAGAGCGGGTTGCACGTGAGGAGGACGCGCTCCGAGAACTTGAGGAGCGCCTCCACGCGCTGGAAAGTACGCTTCAGCAGTCCGAGCAGAAACAGTCGTTCCGAGCACAGCAGGAGGAGCAGGTCCAATCACGTCTTACCAACGCGGAGCATGACTATCGTCTGGTGTCAGAGAAAAAAGAGCAGGTGGAACAAGAGTTCTCTCAGCGAATGGCGAGTGCGGCAGAGGTGGCTCAGCAGATACGACACGATGAAGACGCCCTGCAGGCACAAGAGCACACCCTCATCGACCTGCAAGACACTGCCCTGCAGCATGAATCCCAGGTTGAAGAACTCAAGACCGAAATGGTTGATCTTCTCACTCAGGAATCGCAAGTCCAAAACACACTGGCCAACTCCCGTGAGCAGACTGAGAAGGTTACCCTGCGGTTAGAAGTGCTGGCTGACGACGCCAAGCAGGTTGGCCAACTCCAGGCAGATCGTGAGCAGGCACTTGCCGTGCTCCAGGAAAAATCATCGGCTCTTCACCAGCGCGTCCAACACGGACAGCAGCAGCGCGAAGAAAAGGATAGAGAACTGCGGGTAGCTATTCGTGCTGGAGAACAACTGGATACAACTCTCTCTGAGGCGAGGGCCAAGCAAGCAGAAATGCAAGCGCGCTTGACGACCTTGGAAGAGCTCGAACAAGGGTACGACCGCTATGACCAAGGCGTCCAGTCGGTCATGACTGACTGCGACTTTCCTGCCGCCATTCTTGGAGTCGTGGCGCAAATGATAGAAGTGCCGCAAGCCTATGAGCGCGCGGTTGCCGCTGTGTTACGGGAGAAGCTGGAGTATATGGTGGTGACAGACACCGAGGCCGGTGTCGCTGCGGTTGACTATTTGAACCAGATGCAGTCTGGGCACGGGCATTTTATTCCGCTCCAACTCCAGTGTGACAAACAGACGCCGAGTCTGACTAGGGCTGACGGGCCGATGTGGGCGACTGTTGGAGAGGGAGTGTCTCCCCTCATCCGCCACGTTGATATTCCGCCCGACTATAGACAGATGGTCGAAGCCCTCCTGGGTGATGTGGTGCTCGTTCCCAACCTCCGGGTTGGGCTGGAACTCTGGAACCAGAGCAAGGACGCCCAGACCTATGTTACGCCACAGGGAGAAGTCATTTCCGCTCTTGGTGGAGTCAGTGGAGGGAGTGGTGGCGTTGCGGGAGCAGTCCTCCTTGAGCGGCGACGTGAAATTCGAGGGTTGCGGCAGGAACTATCCCAACAGGCTGAGCGCGTGTCCAACCTTGTCGAACAACGGCAAACCCTGAAGCAACGCCAACAGGTACTCGAAGGTGAGTTGCGGAGTCTTGACGTGCAAGCCCAGAAGCTGGGCCAAGAGAATGAAGCACTTCAGCGCGAGGCGGGGCAGCTTGAAGGTGAAGTACGCCGCTTGCTTGACCGTGGAGAAGGGGTAAGCTACGAGCAGAACGCCTTGGAACAAGAAAGTCAGTCTTTACAGGCTGACATACAGAAGGCCCACACGCAGGCACTCGCTATTGCGACGCAACGTCAGGAGCGTGAAGACCTGCTAGCCGTTCGACAAGTAGAGATGGAAGAAGCAAAAGTCGTGTGTGACCGGCACCGTACGCAGATGGATGACCTGCGTGTCCGCCTTGCCGAACACCGAGAACGCTACGGTGGCCTCCAGACTCAGGTGGACCAACTCAGACGCCAGATGCAGGACTTGGAAGAACGGATACAGGCCGGCCAAGCTGATATCCAGGCTGGCAAGCAAGAGGCAGAGCGTCTCCTGTTGGAAAAGGCTGCGTTAGAAGATCAGGTGACCCAGACGCTCTCCAGCCTTGATTCGGCGGAAGCAAAACGCACCCGTCACGATGCTGAGTGTGCCCAGCTCCGGGCAACTGCCCAGCAGTGTGAAACGCTTATCGAAGAGAATCGACAGGCGGCAACTCAGCTGCAAGAGGAAAAAAGACAGGTTGAGGTGAGTCTGGCTGAAAAGCGGGTGAGTCGTGAACATCTTGAGGAGACGGTTCAGGAACGCTATCAGGTGAAGCTGACAGAAGTCCTCTCAGTCTATAGTCACCAGGAACTTGACCAAGCTGAGGGAGAATCGCGCCGTCAGGAATTACGCGAGAAGCTTGCTCGGCTTGGTGAGGTCAATCCCAACGCTGCGGTTGAGCTTGATGAGGTCCAGGAGCGCTTTACTTCTATTGAATCCCAGAAGGCTGACCTGTTGCATTCAATTGAAGATTTGCAAAGTACAATCAATAAGTTAAACCGTGAGTCGCGGGATCGTTTTCGGGAAACCTTCCACCAGGTGAACGCGAAGTTTGATGAGGTGTACGCGCGTTTAGTTGAGGGTGGTCAGGCCCATATTACTCTGACCAATGAAGCGGATTTGTCTGAGAGTGGTGTCGAACTAGAGGTTCAACCTCCAGGTAAACGCCTCCGCTCTATGCAGCTTCTTTCTGGAGGAGAGAAGGCCCTGGCCGCGCTGAGTTTCACATTTGCCCTGTTTTTGATACGGCCGAGTCCGTTCTGTATTCTCGATGAGGTCGATGCGCCGCTGGACGATGCCAACGTTGGGCGGTTTAACCAGTTATTGCGAGAAATGAGCGAGACGACGCAGATTGTTCTGATTACGCATAATAAGCGCACTATGGAGGTGGCGGATACGCTCTACGGCGTCACTATGCAGGATCCGGGTGTGTCGACCATGGTGTCCGTGCGTGTGTCCTGATGGCTCTCCGATTTTGGCAGCGAAAAGAGAAGGTGCAGACGGACTCTGCTTCTCCCCCGGTCGTAGATACACATACTCCTGCCCCGATTCCGAAAGATGCGCGCTGGCGACGTGGACTCACTCGATTGCGGGACCTTTTGCGTCGTCCCTTTGATGTCTCGTCAGAGCAGCGCCGACAGTCGAGAGAAATCTTCTTCTCCGACCTGGAGGAGGTCCTTATCCAAGCCGATGTTGGAGTTGAAACCTCCTTGCAGATTGTAGAGCGTCTACGTGCCCGTACACATACAGTCCAGATAGGTAAACCGTCTCAGGACGAGGCCGAATCGCTCCGTTCTGATCTCAAGGCTGAACTCCAGTCCCTTCTTGAGAGTGAGGCTCAGCCCGTTGAATGGAGTGATGGCGCATGTCCAAGAGTCATTCTGGTTGTCGGTGTTAATGGTGCGGGGAAGACAACCTCTATTGCGAAGTTAGCGGCGCGGCTGAAAGAAGAAGGAAAAACGGTCCTGCTGGTCGCCGGAGATACTTTTCGAGCCGCTGCCATTGAGCAACTCTCAGTCTGGGCCGAGCGCTTAGGCCTTGATATCATTAAGCATCAGGACGGCGCCTCGCCCTCAGCCGTGGTCTTTGACGGTGTCCGTGCTGCGGTGGCACGTGGGGTCGATGTCGTCCTGATTGATACGGCTGGGCGGCTCCATACCAAAACGCCGCTTATGGAGGAGCTCAAAAAAACACACCGAGTCATTGGGCGGGAGATTTCTGGGGCACCGCATGAGGTTTTGCTGGTTTTGGATGCCGGAACTGGACAGAATGCTCTCAGCCAAGCACGGACCTTTCAGGCGGCCTTCCCGCTTACCGGTGTGATCTTATCGAAAATGGATGGATCAGCAAAAGGCGGAGTTGCCCTAGCTGTCGGGAGCCAGCTTGGTGTGCCGATTCAGTATATTGGACTTGGAGAACAGCTTGAAGATTTAGAAGTCTTTTCCCCGGATGATTTTATTACGGCACTCTTCGACCATCCTACGGAATAAATATTTCTCTTGACGCCACGTCTAAGAGGCAATAGGGTAAACTTTTACTTTATTCTAGGGTGGTAATGGCGCTGGAAAGCCTAAAACTTCTTGAGGCGAAACTGGATGGATTCTTGGAACGCCACGAGCAGGTCCAGAGTGCAAATAGTGCACTGCTGATTCGAATTGATGAACAAGAGCACGAATATGCGCTCTTGCTTAAGCGAATCCAGCAATACGAAGCGGAGCGAAACGAGATTCGGAGCCGCTTGGAGAAAATCCTGACTCAATTCAGCCATTTGGGGATTGCCTGGGAGGACGAAGGCTAGGCGATGAAGCGATTAATGGAAGTGCATATTTTTGGACAAACCTTCACGGTGACGAGTGAAGATGATGAGCAATATGTTCGAGAAATTGCTTCTTTTGTTGACCAGCGCATGCGCCAGATTGCGGAAAGTGCAAAAGTGACGGTCCCTTTTCGAGTCGCGATTATGGCGGCGTTGAGTATTGCCGACGAATTGGCCAAGTCCGGTCAGCAGGAATCGAACCAGCAAGAAACCCAGCTCATCCAGGAAGCTGAGTTGATTTCAAGCCGACTTCTTCAGCGTTTGGAGGAAGCCGAAAGCCGCGCAGATGAGACAACGGCTGATAATCCGTTGAACTCACACTCTACCGGCTAGTTGTCTGCAACTCTCGACTGAGAAGAGAGCACGTAACACCACTCGCATTCTGAAGGCGAGTGACTTCGATTGCACGCCCCCCTCTTGCGCTCCTTCCGCCCTTGGGTGAAGAAGGAAGGAGACTGTGACAACTGATAATGGTCTGTGCTGGTTGTTATTGCAGGAGCCGCGCTTATTGAGCGTGGCCTCCGAGACCATACGTATTGATCAGAAAGGATATCTACGAAGAGGATGCGTATAGGGGGTAGTAGCTACCACAGCGAGGTTATTCGACCTGAGTGTGGTAAGGAGGGTAATAATGGAACTTGTCTTAGGACTGCTGATAGGAGCAGCTGGTGCCGGAGGACTCGTCTTCCTGCGACAAAAATGGAACCAAGAAACCATACACAGTGCAGAGGAGGCTGCACAGCAGATTCTCGATGAGGCAAAAAAAGAAGGATCGGTCATTAAACGAGAAGCCCAAGTTCAGGCTAAAGATACGATTTTGCAGGCGAAAAGCGAAGTAGAGAAGGAGATAAACGAAAGACGGAAAGAAATTCAACAGGTTGAGCGCCGTCTCCAAGGACGAGATGAAGCGCTGGAGAAGCGCTCCGAGGCACTGGCTGATCGGGAAGAGGGCTTGAATCGGCGTGAACAAAGCCTCAAGAGCAAAGCAGACAGTCAGCAGAAAAAAGAGCAAGAGTACAATCGCTTAATAGACCAAACGCGCCAGAAACTTGAACAAATAGCTGGCCTGAGTCGGGATGAGGCGAAACAAGTCCTGGTTGACCAGATGACCGAGGAGGCCCGCCAGGACGCCTCACGCCGGATTATGACCGTCGAAGAAGAAGCCCGAGAAGAAGCGACCCGGCGAGCTCGAAAAATTATTAGTATTGCGATTGAACGCCTGTCCGGTGAGTTTGTTTCCGAGCGGACCGCGTCAGTTATTCATCTTCCCAGCGACGATATGAAGGGTCGTATTATTGGCCGTGAGGGACGCAATATCCGGGCGTTTGAGGCTGCGACCGGGGTCGATCTGGTTATTGATGATACGCCCGAAACGGTGCTGGTTTCGAGTCATAGTCCCATTCGACGAGAAATTACGCGCGTAGCGCTTGAACGCCTGATATCGGATGGGCGTATTAATCCGGGCCGTATCGAGGAGGTCGTAAAAAAAGCGGAAGGCGAGGTTGAAGAATCGGTCCGCGAGGCTGGTCAACGAGCCGTGCTTGAACTTGGGATCAATGGGGTTCATCCCGAGATCGTCAAGCTGGTCGGAATGTTGAAGTATCGATATAGCTATGGCCAGAATGTCCTCATGCACTCAATAGAAACGGCGTATATCTGCGGTATTATCGCAGCCGAACTCGGGCTTAATGAGAAACAGGCCAAACGTTCTGGACTGCTCCACGATATTGGGAAAGCGGTCTCACACGAGATTGAAGGCTCGCACGCGATCATCGGCGGAGAAGTAGCTCGAAAATACGGTGAGTCGGCAAAAATAGTCAACGCCATTGCTGCCCACCACGAGGAGGTCCGGGCAGAAACCGTTCTGGCCCCTATTGTTGATGCCGCGGATGCGTTGTCCGGTGCTCGGCCGGGCGCTCGGCGCGAGGTTCTGGAGAGCTATGTCAAACGACTCGAAGACCTGGAGCGTATCAGCAGTTCATTCAATGGCGTAGAGAAGTCGTTTGCGGTGCAGGCCGGCCGCGAAGTGCGCATTATGGTGAATCCAGGCTCAGTGTCGGACGGTGATGCCTCCAGTATCGCCAGAGAGGTTGCCAAGCAAATTGAGACTGAGATGACGTATCCTGGTCAGATTAAAGTCACCGTCATTCGTGAATCACGATCCACCGAATACGCACGGTAAAAGGTCAGCGAGGCTATGACCCTGTCAGTTGAGGAACAACTCAAGGAAATTGGACGTGGAGCCGTGGATATTATTCCGTGGCAAGAACTCGTGCAAAAGCTCGAACGCGGAGAACCTTTACGGGTGAAATGGGGGGCGGACCCGTCCGCCCCGGACCTGCATCTCGGTCATACCGTCGTGCTGAATAAACTCCGCCAGTTTCAGGAGTTAGGGCACACGGTCATTTTTTTAATCGGTGACTTTACTGCCATGATCGGTGACCCTACCGGTCGTTCCGAAACGCGGAAGGCCCTGACACGCGAGCAGGTCAAGGCGAATGCGGAGACCTACACCCAGCAGGTCTTCAAGGTTCTTGATCCGGACCTCACCGAACTCCGCTTTAATTCAGAATGGATCGATCCACTTTCGCCCTCCGATATGGTCAAACTATGCGGCCACTACACCGTGGCCCGGTTACTTGAACGGGATGATTTTTCGAAGCGCCTCCAAACCGGGGTGCCGATTCATGTGCATGAGTTCCTGTACCCGTTGCTCCAGGGCTATGATTCCGTTGCTCTTCAGGCTGATGTTGAACTGGGTGGAACGGATCAACGCTTCAATCTCCTGGTTGGACGTGAGATACAGCGCGGCTTTGGTCAGGAACCTCAGGTGATTCTGACGACGCCTATTCTCGAAGGCATTAATGGAACGCAAAAGATGAGCAAATCGCTCGGTAATGCGGTCGGCATCACCGACCCGCCGGACGACATGTACGGCAAGATCATGTCGATCTCTGACGAGCTGATGCTGAGCTACTACGAACTGCTCAGTACCGTTGATGCCGCTCACGTTCAAGCGGTTGCGGATGGACGCGTCCATCCGATGGAGGCCAAGAAACAACTAGCGGCCGAGCTGGTGACTCGTTTTCATGATGGTCCGGCGGCCGCACGAGCGGCCGGAGAATTTTCTCGACGTTTTCAGCACGGGCAACGTCCGGAGGAGATACCGTCGTACGCCTGGTCTGGGACAGAGTCCCACGTGTGGGTGTGCCATTTGCTGAAGACCCCAGACTTGGTGAAATCCACGAGTGAGGCTCGTCGGCTCATCCGACAGGGTGGGGTGAGGATCGATGGGGAGCGGGTCAGTGACGTGGAGTTGCAGGTTCCCGCGCAAGGAGAGGTGGTCCTCCAGGTTGGGAAACGGCGCATTCTGAAGGTTGTCTTTGGACCAGAGGTAACGCCCCCCTCTTGACGTGCCATGCCATCCTCGCCTGACCTGACCCATCGGTGTGGTTTTATTGCGCTTGTCGGCCGTCCCAACGTCGGGAAATCAACGCTGCTCAATACGCTGATAGGGGCGCAGATCGCCATCGTCTCGCCCAAACCCCAAACCACACGAACGCGCATAACCGGGATCAAAACCCAGTCCAACGCCCAGCTCATTTTTGTTGATACCCCAGGAATTCATGGCGGTCAGCGGTCTCTCCTCAACCGACACATGGTTGATACTGCCTTGCGTGCTCTACAGGAGACCGATGTCACGCTCTTCCTGCTCGATGCGGCGCAGGGGCTGACCTCAGCCGATGCCCGGATCGCCCAGCGCTTCCCTCAGCTCAGGACCCGGGTCTTGGTCGGATTGAACAAGATTGACCTTGTCCCAAAAAGAGCACTCATCCCGCTCCTTGAACAGGTGGGGCGTCTGATACCTGAGCGTGACGTCATTCCTATCAGCGCCCTCAAAGGGGAGAATACGGCCGAACTCATGTCCACACTGATGGCTGTTCTCCCGCCCGGTCCGGCACTCTACCCGGATGATAATATCACGGACCAGAGTGAACGAGTCCTCGCCCAGGAGATGGTCCGGGAACAGCTCTTTTTCCACACTCAGCAGGAAATCCCGTACCGTACGGCTGTTATTGTTGAGCAGTTTGAAGAGCCTGCCGAGAAATCGCTGTTACGTATTTACGCGACCATCCACGTTGAACGGCCATCCCAGAAGGCTATTGTGATTGGTCAAAAGGGAGTACGGCTCAAAAAAATCGGTCAGGCCGCGCGTCAGCGTATGGAGGCCTTTTTTGGCTGCCGGGTGTATCTGGAACTTTTTGTCAAAGTTTCAAAAGGATGGACGAATAGCATGGGGTTGTTGCGCGAACTGGAATTACTGAAGTAAGTGGCAGAGCCGCTGACGAGCGCTCACCGCCCGACGAACGAGAGGGCATAACGGAGTATCATAATGGGATGGTTGGCCCGCTGGGGTATGAGCCTGACGCGCTGGACGGAGCGCTGGATACCCGACTCGTGGGTCATTGCCGTCATGTTGACGCTCGTGGTGGCCCTCCTCGCCCTCACGGTCGGGGGCGCTTCACCTGCAACAGTTTTGACCGCGTGGGGAGATGGCTTGTGGGCCCTGCTCAGTCTCACCATGCAGTTTACCGTCATGATGGTCGTGGCGTACGCCTGCGCCGTCTCCCCGCCGCTCAAGCGGGTGTTCGTGTGGCTAGCCTCGCGTCCTGACCCTGACAAGCCGCGCCAGGCAATCATCCTCATGGCTGTATTTTCGACCATCACCGCCTGGCTCAACTGGGCCTTGTGTCTGGTCATTTCGGCGGCGTTTCTCCCTTTTATTGTGCGCGCTAACCCGCGCGTGGACTTCCGCCTGCTCGTAACCTGTGCCTATCTCGGTGTCGGAACCGTGTGGCATACCGGCCTGTCTGGCTCGGCTCCGCTCATTATTGCCACGCCGGATAATTTCCTCATCCAGGCTGGAATCTTATCGGAAACCATTCCGACCACGCAGACCATGTTCGCTACATTTAATTTATGGTACGCGCTTGTGGCCGGGCTGGTGGGCATTTTCGTTGCGGCCATTCTCGTCCCGCCAGCAGCGGACGCGGTGACTGCCTCAGCCGAACAGGCCGATCGTTTGGAAGCGTTGAACCAACCCATACAGAAACCGGATGCGACACGCCCGGCAGAGAAAATGGAATGGTGGCCCGGCTGGTCTCTGATTGCCAGCAGCGCCATGCTGCTCTACTTCGGGCTTCAGATTCTCGAAAAAGGTTTTGGCCAGACCTGGACGATTGACAACTACAATCTCATTTTCCTGGCTTTGGGTCTTCTCCTGCACTGGTACCCCAAGTCCTTTTTACACGCCTGTGAACAAGGGATTCGCAACACCTGGGGGATCGTCATCCAATATCCGTTGTACGCAGGAATTTTCGGACTGATGTCATATACGGCTCTGGGTGAGGTGCTGACGGCCTTTTTCATTGACGCCAGTTCACCGCGCACCTTTCCCTCCATTGTGTATCTGTATTCCGGGGTGCTGAACTATTTCGTGCCGTCGGGCGGATCGAAATGGATCGTTGAAGCCTCCTATCTCATCCCGGCCGGACAGACCTTGGGACTCTCCATCCCAACCGTCACCCTGAGCTATGCGTATGGAGATATGACGACCAATCTGTTGCAACCGTTCTGGGCGATTCCCATTCTCACCGTTGCCGGGCTGCGCTTTGGCGACATTATGGGCTACTGTCTGCTTCTGGCCGGATTTCTGGTCGTGTTCAATCTGGTAGCGATGTTCCTGATCCCGTTGCAGCTCTGACTGCTCCCAAAGACTGTTCAAGATTGTCGACCAGTCAACCGACTGAATCGTCAATAAGTGCGTCTCCAATATGAGAGCAAGGCCTGCTCAAACGCTTTGGCCCGCTCAGTCCACGCCTCTGCTTCTGGGGGCGTTTGGACTTTCTCGGCATGACGGGCCGCATCAAATGCCGCTCGTCTGGCAAAGTCTGTCAGGAGGAGGGCGAAGCCTAACTGGCGGCCTTTGCGTGTTGTCAGGATACCGGTCAGACTATCTACATAGCTCATCGTGCCTGACTTGGCCCGCACTTTTTCCCCGAGTTCCGCCCACTCGTTCTTCCACTCCGGATGCGGCAGGAGGTCGAGTAAAGGAGGGGGCGTCTCCGGCCCGTCGTACCCGGTTTGTCCGGATGTGAGGGTCGCTCCATTATAGAGTATTGTGGTGAGATGGCGCGGTGAATGGCGAGACATGCTGCTCAGTCCTGAATGGTTCATGCTCACAAATCCGCTCCAGTCTGTCCGCGGAAGACGACGCTGATACCAGTCTGTCAACAGTGCTGCTGAGTCTGTAATGGATAACGGGAGGTCTCTTAGCGTGCGTGAGGTGACGAGGCCGACGAGTTCGGCGGACAGATTATTGCTGTGGAATAGCATCCCACTCAGAATTTCCGGCAGGGGTTTACTGTAATGAGTATAGAGGAGGCGTGTGTTGGTTGGGGCCGGAGCGGCTTGGGGCAGGGGCAGGGTAATACCCCGTTGCAGACAGTAGGTACGAAACAGAGAGGCCGCGACCTTTCCTGGGGCGCGCCTGATCGGAAGTTCTTTGAAACCTCGTGCCGGAAGCTGACGCGAGAGCAGCCAGTGGTCCGTGTTCCCTCCATCAAGGAGAATGGGGGTATCGGATTGCGCGCCTATGGGAATCAGCCCAGTACTGACGTCGGCAACTGGAAGAAAAATACCGTCCGCCGGCGACCGCAGCCAAGTCTGAAAATTCTTGGCTCCGGGCCTGCCCTTCCAGCGTAACTGAACACGGTTGTAGTTAAGCGAGAGGGCGCTCACACTGGGGTTATACGCGGCTGCGGCCGGTTGCTTGGGATTAATCTCCTGCGTCGTTGTGAGAAAGCTTTCATCAAAAGCAAACCGTCCCCTCACTTGGGTAATGCCGGCGGCTTTTAGGGTGTCAACAAAGCCTTGGAGATCATTCGTCGATAACGTCGGATCTCCACCCCCGACCAGATAGAGGTCTCCGTGCAGGGTGGACTCGTGTACTTCTCCGCTTACGAGCAAGCGAGTCTTAAATCGATAGGCCCCCCCTAAAATTTCTAGAGCTGCGAGGGCGGTGATGAGTTTCGTGGTTGAAGCCGGGATGCGGGGCGTGTCAGCGTCATAGGTATCAACAACCTGGCCGTCTGTCAGACGAAACAGGTGGTAGCCAACGTCCTGGGGGTCTAGCTGATGTTGTTGAAGCAAGTGCTTGAGCGTCTCCGGAGCAGGCTGCGCTCGGACATTCTGTGGGAATGCAAAGATAACGATCCCCAGGGCGCCGGCCGCCAGGATAAAGGCGAGTCTGAATAAAGAGCGGCATCGGTATAAGGGCGAATCTGCGGGGACCGCGGTGGGACGCGTCCGAGTAGCGCGCATCTCTCTGGGGTTTCTCTGTGCGAACAAGGTTCTGTGCTAACGCAATAAGGCCCGCGCAATCACCATACGGTGGACCTCGGATGGCCCTTCTCCAATGCGTCGGACTCGGGCCTCACGATACCAGCGTTCCAGCGGAAACTCTTTTGATACGCCATAGCCGCCATGAATCTGGACGGCGTTATCGATTACACGGCCCAAGACCTCGCTCGAATACAGTTTGGCTATTGAGGCTTCAACGCGCGCATCTTCTCCGCGGTCGGCTTTCCAGGCACCGTCCCAGATGAGCAGGCGCGTTGCGCGCAACTCAACTTCCGCATCGGCCAGCATCCACTGAATCGCCTGGCGCCGGCTCAAGAGCTCGCCAAACGTTTCCCGCTGCTTGGCGTGTTCGATCGCCATCCGATGGGCAGCCACGGCAACCCCGAGGTTTGCGGCCGAGTAGGGAAAGCGCGCTTTGGTCAGCAGATCAAAGCAGAGGTAGAGTCCCTGGCCTTCTCCACCGATCATATTTTCGGCCGGCACCCGGCAATCTTCAAATGAGACCTCGTTAGGCAGTGAGACAGTCCGAATAGTCCTAAACGGGCGGGCAGTAAAGCCAGGGGTTCCTTTGTCAATAATAAAGCAGCTAATGCCTTTGCGGCCTTTTTCCGGGTCGGTCCGGACAAAGACCACACCCCATTCGGCTTCGTGTGCGTGCGAAATGAAAATCTTGGAGCCGTTAATCACCCACGAGTCCCCGTCGCGTACGGCTCGGGTTTGAATGGCCCCAGCCGGGTCTGAACCGCCGCTCGGTTCAGTAATCGCAAAAAAGGTGTAGAGGCCGTTTTTCAGCGTGGGCACGGCATATTTTTGAATCTGCTCCGGGGTACCGGCATAAATAGGGTTCGGTGGATAACGTCCAAATGTTCCGCAGCCAGGATTGTATAAACCCATGCGATGCTGGGCCATCTCTTCCAAGGCGATGGACATGCTAAAGGTGTTTAGCCCCCCGCCCCCGTACTCCTTGGGGGCGCCCGGACACCAGAGACCGGCGGCCTTGGTTTTGGCTGACAGACGCGTATAGACGTCGTCGGGCAGGTCCGCTGCATCGGGATCAATGGCTTGTTCAGCTGGGATAATTTCCTCGCGCACAAAACGACGAATTTGATCTTGCAGCAGGGTGAGTTCTTCGGGCAGGGTATAGCCTTGGAAATCGTTCATGAGACATGCTCGCGGTTGGAGGGAGGGTCAACCCGCCCGTCTGAATTTGGGTAAAGTCACCTCTGAGGTGACATCGTCAAACACGACCTCAAGCGGCAGATCCAGCCGCAAATCAGCGTCCTCCACATCGGTCAGCCAGCTGAGCATCCGGACTCCTTCTTCCAGTTCCACCACCACCGGACTGTAGGGCACCAAGTCGGCAAACTGCGGCAACATGGGCTGCATGGCCGTCGTCCATGAAAAGAGTTTGCCTTTGCCCGAAGACTTGGCCCACTCCCATTCAAACGAGCCGCACCTGGCGCACATATCGCGCGGCACATGGCGCCAAGTGCCGCAATTCGTGCAGCGTTGAAAGCGCAGTTCGTGCTGTTTGCAATACGCGTAAAACTCGGCCGCGAAGCCCCGCATTTTCGGGACCGGACGCCGATATTCCTGGGTTTCTGCCATGATAGCCGCTCTCCTGTTATCGGCGCATAATTGCCAGACTTCCGTCACCAAAATCTCCCCAGCCCGTAACCAGACCGAGTTGGGCGTCTTTGACTTGACGCTCACCGGCTTCATGACGGAGTTGATGGGTGGCTTCTACAATATGATTCATGCCCCACACATGCGCTTCGGAATGCAGGCCGCCATGGGTATTCAAGGGCAGTTCGCCGTCCAGCGTAAATCTGTCCCCCCGCGCGTACTCACCAACCTCTCCCCGTTTGCACAACCCGAGCGCTTCCATCTGGAGCAGCACGACGTAGGTAAAACAGTCGTAGATTTCGGCAAAGTCGAGGTCTTTGAGATCGACCTCAGCCATTTGCAGCGCATTTGGCGTGGCAAAGCTGAGCCCGATCGTAAACGGATCAGGCCGGGCAGGAATGTCATCCGCAGGGTAGGGGTGGCCTTCGGCAATACCCGAAATATACACCGGGTCGTGTTTGAGATCGCGAGCCCGTTCCGGCGAGGTCACGACCACTGCGGCAGCCCCATCCGTTTCCAGACAACAGTCAAACAGCCGAAAGGGTTTGGACACCCAGCGGGCGTTCAGATAGTCCTCCATGCTGAGCGGGCGGCCCTGCATATAGGCTTTATCGTTCAGTTGGGCATGCTTGCGTGAGGTGACCGCCACGGTGCCCATGGCCTCGTCCGGGGTGCCGTACAGTTCTTTATGGCGGGTGGCGAGCCAAGCGTACCACTGTACCGGAACGTTGGCCCCATAGGGCAGATAGTATTCGCCAATCGTGTTGGCCAGGGCGCCGGGTGCCCCGCTGCCCCCACCGCCGTTGCCTTTACTCTTATTGCCCATGTCGCGGACACGCATCGTGGAGTAGCCGTTCCAGCCCAGCGGCACGAGGACATTTTTCGCTACCCCGCAGGCAACTGCCATGGCCGCGCTTTGGAGCGAAGTGACCGGACTGGCCCCGCCCATGTGTACCGTGACCGCATAGCGCAGGTCCTCGACTCCAAGGTTGGCGGCAAAATGTTCAGAGGTTGACGGCAGCGGGGGGGGGATAATGCCGTCGATGTCATGCGGACTCAGACCCGCATCGCTCAGGGCGTGCATTGAGGCTTCGAGCATCAGCACGAGATCGGTTTTCCCCGATCCCCGGGTATAAGCGGTCTCGCCCACGCCGACGATACAGGCTTGGTCTTTCAGCGGGTACATAAGTCCTCCTTTGCTTTCCGTACGCGCGCTGAATCGTATACTGGGAAAGATCGGGTTGTAAAGGTGAAACGGCAGAACGCCTGACGCAGACCGGCTTTGACTCGTTTCAGGCTGCTTGGTAGCATAGCGAATGACTCACTAAAAGTTTTATCTCAAAGGTGGAAAATACAGCTTGGAGAACATGAAAATCCGAAGACTCTTTGATTCTCACCCGCAGACGTTTTCGTTTGAATTTTTTCCCCCAAAGACAGCAGAAGATGGAGAGGCGCTCTTTGATCGAGCCCGCGAACTCCAGAAGTTGGGGGCCAGTTTTTGCTCTGTGACCTACGGGGCCGGGGGTTCGACACGAAAGAATACCATCGATCTGGTGTGTCGTTTCCAAGCCGAACTGGGGCTCATCGGTATGGCCCACCTGACCTGTGTGGGTCACAGCCAAACAGAACTCAGAGATATTCTGTTTGAGCTGAAAGACCGTGGTGTCGAGAACCTCATGTGTCTGCGTGGTGACCCGCCCCGCGGCGAAACCGCGTTTACCCCGGCCCCGAACGGTTTTGCGCACGCCGCCGAGTTGGTTGCCCTGGCCCGCCGCAGCGGAGACTTTTGTATTGGGGTTGCGGGCTATCCCGAGGCGCACCCGGAAAGTATGGATGCGCTTCAGGACTTGCAGCATCTCAAGGCAAAGGTGGACTGTGGGGCCGATTTTGTGACCACCCAGTTGTTTTTCGACGCACAGGACTATTTCGACTTTGTGGCGCTGGCGAGACAGCTTGGGGTTCGGCAGCGCATTATTCCTGGCATCATGCCCATTCTGAACTACCGTCAGATCGTCCGCTTCACCCGGATGTGCGGGGCATCCATTCCGCTCGCGCTGCAAGAACGCTTGGAGCCGGTCGCTGAGGAGAGTGACGCGGTGTTTGAAATCGGGGTTGACTGGGCGTGGCAGCAGTGTGAAGCCCTGCTCGCCGGTGGCGCGCCCGGCATTCACTTCTACACCCTGAATCGCTCCCGAGCGACCCAGCTTATTTTTGAGCGACTCCGCCAGAGCAGTGTGAGTGCCCTCCTGCCACCAGCGGCATAGCTCGCCCAATATGGCATGCTATGCCCCGACAACTTATACCTTCCTCGTTGACGTTACGCTTCTGGGTGCGGTATGGTCTGGCCTGATACGAGGCTTTTGAAATGACCACACGCAGAGCAATGCTGCTATTGACCTATACCCTTGGGGAACACGTTAATCATGCGGAGTACGAGCAGTGGCTCCGTGACGTGGATAATCCGTTTTTCAACAGCGTTCCAGGTGTCAAGCGCTATGCGAATTGGAAAGTGCTGGATGAAAAACTGGGGACGGTGCAGTTTACGCACTATGACCTGCTTGAGATCAACGATCTGGAAGCCTGGGAGAAAGTCTGGGGGAATGAGGAACTCCAGAAATTTGCCCAGGGCTGGACGCAGCGCTGGTCCGTACACGGTCCTGATGAAAAATACGCCGGTCTGAATTTCCAGGTCATGCTGTGCGAGGAGATCGCCGCGCCCGACTAAAAGACACCGCTGAGAACTGAGCACAACACTATGGCGCAACCAACCCAATCGCACGAAGTAGAGACCTTTCTGACCGGTCTGTCTCAGTACGATGTCGGGCCGCTATGGAAGGTGCTTGGTAAACAGCTCACACCTACACCGGAAACACCGGTCAAGCCGTATCTGTGGCGCTGGAAAGACCTGCGTCCCCAACTCCTGCGCTCAGGCGAACTCGTCTCCGCAGCCGAAGCCGAACGGCGGGTGCTCATGCTGCTCAACCCAGGGCTCGAAGGTCGGGTTGCCACAACCCACACGTTGTATGCCGGGATTCAGCTCATCCTGCCCGGTGAGGTCGCGCGAACCCACCGGCACACACCCAACGCACTCCGTTTCATCATGGAAGGACAGGGGGCCTATACGGTCGTCGATGGTGAAAAGCTGCCTATGGAGCCGGGGGATTTTGTCTTAACCCCGAACTGGACGTGGCATGAGCACGGCAGTGAAGGCACGGAACCCGTTGTCTGGCTCGACGGACTGGACCTGCCCTTGGCCGGCATGCTGGCCGGAACATTTTTTGAACCCGGTCGGACCGAGTCGCAAGACTTGACCAAGCCGGAGGATAGCTCAACGCGCGGCTATAAACGCGGCGGACTCCTGCCAACCTGGCAACGCCCATCTGATGGGCAGTCGTCTTTACTCAAATATGCGTGGAGCGAGGCACGCCCCGCGCTGCTAGACCTCGGCAGAGACGCTGACAGTCCATTTGACGGCACCACGCTGGAATATGTGAATCCGGTAACAGGCGGCCCGTCGCTCGCGACCATGGCCAGCTTCCTGCAGCGCCTCCGACCCGGCCAGAAAACGCAGGCGCGTAGGCAAAGTATAAGTAAGGTCTATCTTACGGTTGAGGGGACTGGGCAGACAGTTGTCAACGGCAGGACCCTTGAATGGGGGCCGGGCGATGTGTTTGCTGTCCCAACTTGGGCGAGTCATGCGCATGAGAATACCTCGGCGTCCGTAGACGCAGTTCTTTTCTCTTTTTCTGACGCGCCGGTGATGAAGGCCCTCGGCTGGTACAGAGAACAGGAACTATAGATGCTGCAAACCATGATTGTCGGGAGCTTACCCCGTCCAACCTGGCTCGTTCCCCCGAACGCCATGTATGTCTCGTGGAAGCTGCAAGATGATATGCTGAGTGAGGGCCAGGACGATGCTGTGCTGCTCGCGCTTGCTGACCAGGACGCGGCGGGTCTCAATATCGTGACCGACGGCGAACAGCGGCGTCGGCATTATATCTGGGGGTTCGTTGAAGGGCTGACCGGGTTGGACTTCAGCCGTTTGGTTGAGATCGAAACGCGAGGGAACCGCTACGGCATCAAAGTCCGGGCCGCCCGGGTGGTCGAGCAGTTGCGTCGTCCACGGTCGGTGTTGGTTGAGGCGCTTCGTTTTATGAAGCAGCACACGACAAAGCCGGTCAAAGTCACCTTGCCCGGTCCGATGACCATCGCGGATACGGTTGCGGATGAGTACTACGGGGAGCGCCGGAAGCTGGCGACCGAACTGGCGCGGCTGGTAAATGAAGAGGCGTGTGAGCTGGCAGAGAACGGGTGTGATATCGTGCAGTTCGACGAGCCGTGTTTCAATATCTATCTCGATGCGGTGGAAGAGTGGGGCATCCAGACGCTCGAACAGTGCGCTCAAGGGGTGCAGGCTAAAACTGCAGTCCATATCTGTTATGGATACGGTATCCCTGCGGTCGTTGAGTGGAAGAGCCAGAACACGGACTGGGGCCATTATGCGCGTACGCTGCCGCTGCTGCGGACCAGCGCGATTGATATGATCTCAGTCGAGTGTGCCGCCTCTGGCGTCAATCCGGCAGTGTTAGCCGAGGCCAAGGGCAAAGATTTGATGGTCGGGGTTATTGACGTTGGCACCGAAGAGGTGGAAACGCGTGAAACGGTTGCGGCGCGTATTCGGACAGCGTTGCAGTATGTGGCGCCTGAGCATCTCTATCCCTGTACGGACTGTGGTATGATTCCGCGCTCGCGCACCGCAGCGCGAGGAAAGATGCAGGCCCTTGCCGATGGGGCTTGGCTGGTCCGGGCAGAATTGCAGCAGGGGCATTCTGGCTAGGTGGAGTACCATGGGCGCGCTGTATGAGTTCTTTTCAGACAGTCCGATTCTTGTTGGCGCGGCCCTCGGCGTGATCATCGCCGTTATTGTGATTGCGGTTTCAGAAGGAAAGAGAAACGCCTAGCGTTGGATATGGCTCATATTTCAAAAGAAGAATTTGTCGCCCGTTTGGCAAAAGGGTTGGATATGCCGACGGCGCTGCTCGACGCAATGACGGACCCCTGTCCGTGTAGCTCGGCGAAATGCGAGGGCTGGAAGGTCACGCGTATGCCCGGACTCGACGAAATCAAGCGGTACGGCCTGGAGCAACGCTTTGCCATGTCCGGCTGGCGGACGTCGTTGAGCGCTATTATTGAAGACTGAGCGGTTCCCGGCTACAGGCTTCGGCGTTGTATGAGCGAACAAGACGAATCTCAAGCTGACGTCAGCAAACCGACAGTCGATCCCTCCGACGCGACAGAGCGGAACGTTCCAGACCTCAAGGACCCCTATGAACGCTTTATCTGGGAGAACCGGCAGAAGTTCGGCGCGTTGAGTTGGAGCGGGCTATTGCGTTATGGCCGTGGCCTTGTGCTCATGGACGCCCGGCAGTGGCCAGATGAGGCCGACCAGGACATCAACGAAGCTGTGAACGAGGGTGCGTCTACAGAGAAGGAGACCGCGCGGAGAGAAGTTCAACTCGGCTACCTGCCAGAGGGGCGGATTGCCGCGCTGTCACAAACCGCACAGAAAAAAGACGCGATACGCCTGTTGAGGACGTATAATCCGCGTGAAGAGATTGTTGTCAGTGTCTTGCGAGCGGACGGAGGCGGGAGTTTCTTTCAGGTGGCGCTCACGGACTGTCCGCCACCCGAGGCGTACCGGAAGCTCATGGGCAGGGAAGACTTTCAGCCCAAATGGAAAGGACAGGATACATAAGAGTACAATGAGTGTATAAAACTCGCAGCAAGTTCTTACAGCGTGTTGCCAATTCTCCTGCAACGAGACGAAAGTCGCCGGTCCATTCTACTCCAGCATCAAATGCATTTGCCTCACTAGAAATTAAATAAAAGGAATTACTGTATGTATAAGCTATCCGTATTAACTATTTTTTCAGTGCTATTCTCAGGCGTATTAAATGCTGAAATTTGCCAAAACTTTGGTCCACAAACGCCACGGGATTTAACTGAAAGAGAAGGCAAAAATCCAGTCAAATTTAACCTTTCTCCCAACCATAAGCAGTTAAATTTGTGTAACATCCACTTTCATAAACATGCTGAACACAAAGCATCTGGTTTTTCACTACCAGCGGAGAGAAATGGTGCTGGGGGGTGGAAATGTAACGAAACTCAATCCTTGACCTCTTCACAGCTAGAGGCTCCTGCATCTAATCAATTCTGTAAAAACGTTGTACCCGGGGATACCATAGAAATTCACTGGGTATACTCAAGCTGTGATGTTAAACCAGGAGAAGGCCTTCAGGCATGTTCTTCAGAATCATGTGCAAATCCACAGCTAAGAGTTGAGACCAAGGTGTTTTTATTAGTTAATGACAACGAAGCACCAAGTTTTTCTCGCTATACAGTGACTACTTCTAAAGATGGATTTCATCAAGTTAAACAGCTACCCGACCGTAGTGACGCTCTAGAGTTTTTAGGCTCCACCACAGGGCCAAAGTATACTGAACAAACATGTTCTCCTCTCCAAGTGACCTGGAATGTTAGTCAAAGCTGTCAGCTATTAAATATTAACTCTTTACATGAATGGTGTGAGAAAAATCCATTTAAAGAGGATCATGCTCACGGCATAAGAAAAATAGTTACAACCCCTAAGCTTTTATCTCCAATAAAATAATAGGGGGCGCATTTGATTCGAATCGCCGTCGGCATCGAGTAATATTACTACGGTGGACGGATTGCGTTTCAGTCGAAGTGAGGAAAATGGCTGAACGTGGAGGCAGGGCAGCCTGTCTGACCACCCCGTTGGTGTCTAATCAAGACCGAGTTTTTCTTTGCCTTCGGGTGAAATCATGGCCGGTGTCCAGGGTGGGTCCCACACCACCTCGACGTTGGCATCTTCAACCCCAGGGATGCCTTCAATCCGCATCTGGGCGTCCATCGCAATAGCCGGTCCCATGCCGCAGCCCTGAGCGGTCAGGGTCATTTTGACATCAACGTCGGTCCCACCTTCCGGCCGGTCTTTCACGCTGAGGTCGTACACCAGACCGAGATCAACGATATTCACCGGGATTTCCGGGTCGTAGACATTCTTGAGTTGCGTCCAGACTTGATCCTCAGTAACGTTGCCACCCGCACCTGCAGTGACGGCTGGGGCAGGTCCCTTACTTTCTTTTCCAATAGCGTCCGCGTCCGTGTCGGAGACGCGGTAGAGACCTCCTAGCGTTGGCAAGCTGGAGAGTATAGGTATCGCCCAATGCCTGAGTGATGACGCCGGGCGTGCCTTTGGGAATAGTCACCTTGATGCCTTGGGGGATTTGGATAGCATCACAGTGCCGGCTGAATTCAATTTCTTCGTAGCTCATGGTCTTACTCCTTCAGCGGATACTGAATCTTCTTTTCTGTCTTCCAAGCTAGACTGGTAAGGTCCACATTGTCAATTGGTCTTTGGACTCTCTCTCTAATCTTTGTCAATCCATTCTTTGATTTGCTGACGGACATCTTCCGGACGGTCTTCAAGGATGTAGTGTCCGCTGCGGGTGACGACTTGTAAATCCGCACCTGGAATGGCCACATCAAGCTCGCGCGCAACATCCATGGAGGTAAATTGATCCTGGCCGCCGTAGAGGAGCAAGGTGGGCATGGTGAGAGCACTCAGATTGGGAAGAATATCCTCTTCAACGACGCGGTCGAGATCAAACTCGCGGAGAAATTTATGCAGAGCCGCGCGAGCCCCAGGGTCATCCTCGAAGGGCTCAAGATACTGCTTGACCATGGCGTCGCTCATAACTTGCTTGTCAAACACCCCCTCCTGAAGGATGCGCTTGAGAAACCAGTCTCCGCTCAGCAGGCTGCCGATCAGGGGAACCCCGAGCAGGCGTATATTGAGCGGCAGGCTTTCGTGCGCCGAGATTGGGGCACTCATCAGAATCAGTTTATGGACGTTGGTCGGGCTCTGGAGGGCATAGGCTGCCGCGATGACCGCCCCGAAGTCATGTCCCGCAAGAATAATGTTTTCTAGGTGAAAATTCTCAATATACGTCGTGAGTTGCGACAGATAGGTATCCAGATCGTAGGTTTTGTCTTGCGGTTTCTCAGACAGGCCAAAGCCCATCAAGTCCAGCTCATAGACTGTGTTGCCATAGGTCAGCCCTGGGGTGACATGCCGCCAGATACGGTAGTCTTCGAGCAGGCCGTGGATGAAAATAAGCGGCCGGCCCAGGCCGGTTTGCTGGTAATGCAGCGCAACACCGTCAATTTCCACATAGGTATGCTTTGGATTTCTGGCTTGAATCTCCTCTCCTGTCAGGCTCGGCGCCGAACCTCCACAGCCGGTCAAGATGAAGGCGACCACCAGGAGTACGCCTCTGCCTGTATGTGATTGTTGCCGGTTTCGAAGCCCATCCATAACCTGCTTACTCCTTATCGTGTCAGCCTGAGAAGACCGCGGTGTTCCATTTGACACAGGGCGGGCAGACACGCACAATGCACCTGCATTCTTCATCTCTTTGATTTTGTCGTGGACAATAAAATTCTGGCCGGTCACTCTAGCCGTGCTGAGGAATTCCGACAAGGGGATGCAGGAGAACATGCACACGCATCGAGGCGTTAGTAAGGAGGCGGTTCATGGCAGTAGAAGCGGAATTGTTCGACATCATGTTTTCGACCCGGAGTATGCGTCGGCTGAAAACCGACCCGGTCTCAGACGACATTATTTATCAAATCCTTGACGCTGGTATCCGGGCTGCCAGTGGTGGCAATACCCAGCACTGGCGCTTTCTCGTCGTGAAAGATGCTGAAGTCAAACGAAAGGTCCAACACATTTATCAAAAAGGCTGGGAACAAGCGCGGACCATTTATGATGGTCGGCCGGGACCGAGCCATATGGAAGAAGGAAAATTCAGAAGATTGTTGGACGCCGCAAGCTACTTGGCCGACAATCTGGCTGAAGTGCCTGTCCTTATTTTCGCCTGTCTCAAAGAACGACCGATGCCGCCGGGTGAGGCTGGCGCGCAATTAGCGGCCAAGCTGGCCCGTCTGTCAGGGTCGAGCATTTATCCTGCGGTACAGAATATGCTGCTGGCCTGTCGTGCCTTGGGGCTCGGGACCACGCTCACCACGGTCTGTTCGCTGCACGAGGAAGAACTGCGGCCTGTTCTCAATCTGCCGGATAACATCTCGACCTATGCCCTCCTCCCGGTCGGCTATCCCATGGGCAAATTTGGTCCCGTACGCCGGATGGGAGTTGAGGAGGTCACCTGTGTGGATCAGTGGGGGACGTCGTTGAAACGACCGGTATAGAGCGGGTCGAGGAGCGGCACCCATTCCATATCCGTGGGTATGCCGCTATGCAAAAAGCTCACCATAGACGGCAGGATGAAAGCCGACCACAAGCAGCTTGTCTGCGCGTATGGCTGGGGCACGCAGATTACCTGAAGGGCCAATGACGGCCGAAAGCAAGGCGTCCGGTGGTGGCTGGTCTTTTTTCAGAGAAAAACGAAGAATTTTCTTGCCTTTCACGGCAACGACTTCGCTGAGTGGTTGCAGCAATTCCAGTGTCCGAACGCGATCAAATTGTTCTTTGCGCGCATTCACAACGCTGGCGGCGGTCACCTCTTTCTGCACAAGAAACTCTTGCGCTTTTTTGCAGGTCACTCAACTCGGGCGATGATACTGCCAGTCCAGGCGAGCCTTTGGCATCTCGCTTTCTCCTCCTTTCCCTTCTTTTATTGCGACATCTTTTTCTGACGAGATTTCACAATAATCCACTCGTAGCCGTCAATCAGGGCCAGCCAGGCTGATTCGAGTAAGTCCCGTGATTGACGCATGGTACTCCACTGCCGTCTGCCATCGCCGAACTTCATGATGGACACAACCTCCGCTGCCGTCCCGGCACCGCCACGGTGGGTATACAATTCAACGAGGTCCACACCCTCGAGAAAGGGGAAGTGCTTTGTCAGGACCTGGCGGAGGGCTTGGTCCAACGCATGGACGCCTCCCACCCCTTGTGCCGCGCCAAAATCGTGTTGTTTTTTCACTTCAACCAGGACAACCGCATCGATGGCGCTTTGTCCGTTCCACACCTCATCAATGACACGCCAGCGGATAATGCTAAACGGGGGGAGATAGTCAGGGTCTTGATGCCACCGCTTGACTTCCTGCGAGGCTTGCGGCGTGGTGGTTTCAGTGAAGAATTCTCCACTTTGTTCCGGTTGCTGTGCCATATATGCTCCAATGCCGGTTGTATTGAGTCAGGTCGACTGTTTCTAGGTTTCTCCGAGCGTTTCCCAGTGAATGTCCCAAAAGTCAGGCAGCGGAGCGGACAGCTCAAAATGGCCGCCAAAACACTGGAAGCTGGGCTGGTGGGTGAGGCGTTCTTTCAAGTAGTGCAGATGATCTTCAAGGGCATCATTGCGGGGAGCGCCAATGTCCATCCGTTTTTGCTGTCCACATTTTCTGCAACTCACATCAACGTACATGCCCCACCTCTGGATTTGTGTGGTCAGACCAGATAAACAACTGCCTAACACGAGGGTGAAGGAGGCTGCAAGCGCATGCCGTTAGTAACGTTTATCAAGCAGGAATTGACAATTGAAGTGGCCAAAGGATCGAACCTGCGTGAGGTCGCCCTAGAAAATAAGATAGACCTGTATCCACTCTTTGGTCCCGATCCATTTACTGGAATGCCGTTTCCTGCAAAATTGCTCAATTGTCGGGGCAAAGGGTTTTGTGGGACGTGTCGGGTGAAAGTGAACGACCATAGAGCACTCTCACCGTTGAGTGTCAAAGAAGAGAAGCACGTCGCCTGGGAAGGGAAATCCTACCGCTTGGCCTGTCAGACCCAAGTCCTGGACGACGTTGAGGTGGAAACGAATCCGCGTAAGGTCTCGGGCTGGATGGACCACGCAACCTATCAGAAAATGAAAGAGATTGCCTAGTTTGAAAAGACGTTGACACCCCTATATATTGTGCCTCAGGCTCTGGCTTGCGAAAGGGGTAGGGGTTTGATAAGGAGAGGCATGGTAGCAACGACTGTCTGACACGACACGAAATGGAGCCCATCTCATCCGTAGACGAGATGGGCTTTTTTGCAACTATGAGCTGAGGAATATGCCTATGCTGCCCGCAGAAATCCCCGAAGGTCTCACCTTTGATGACATCCTCCTCTTGCCTGATAAATCTGATTTTTTGCCCAAAGACGCGGATGTCTCGACCTATGTCACGCGAGCGATTCGCCTGAATACGCCGTTGGTGAGCGCAGCTATGGATACGGTGACTGAGGCGCGGACCGCCATTGCCATGGCTCAGGCGGGCGGTATCGGAGTGATCCATCGCAATCTGGGTATTCCAGCCCAGGCCGCCGAGGTCGCCACGGTCAAAAAGCATGAGAGTGGCGTCATTATCGATCCTATTACCATTGCTCCTGACACGACCATCGCCCAGGCGCGGGAGATCATGGATCGCTCTCATATATCCGGGCTACCAGTCATCAAAGATGACAAACTGGTTGGTATTTTAACCAACCGTGATCTCCGTTTTGAAAAACGGCTGGACCGTCTGGTCTCGGAAGTGATGACCAAAGACAACCTCGTGACTGCCTGGCCGGGGATCAGCCGCGAAGAAGCGGAAGACATTCTTCATACGCATCGGATTGAAAAATTGCTGGTTGTTGATGAGGCCATGCATCTCAAGGGGCTCATCACCGTGAAAGATATTGAGAAGACGAGCCAGCATCCACATGCGTGCAAGGATGAGTACGGGCGGCTGCGGGTGGCGGCTGCTATTGGCACAGGCGATGATCGGGAGGCGCGGACGGAAGCCGTGGTTGAAGCGGGTGCAGATGTGGTTGTCCTTGATACGGCTCACGGGCACACAACCAGCGTTGTTGAGACACTTCGATCTCTGAAACAGAATTTCAGAGGTCTGGAGGTCGTGGCGGGCAATGTCGCCACTGCCGAGGGCGCGCAAGCGCTGATCGAGGCCGGTGCGGACGGCATTAAAGTCGGCATCGGGCCCGCGTCCATCTGTACCACGCGTATGGTCTCGGGGGTTGGGGTGCCGCAGCTGACAGCAGTGGTCGACACGGTCCGGATTGCCGAACGAGCCGGAGTCCCGGTGATTTCTGACGGTGGGATTCGTTTTTCCGCCGATATCGTGAAAGCCTTAGCCGCCGGTGCGCAGGCGGTGATGATCGGTAGCCTCTTCGCTGGTACGGAAGAAAGCCCAGGCGAGACCATTCTGTATCAAGGCCGTTCGTATAAACAATACCGAGGCATGGGCTCGCTTGAGGCTATGCGCGAGCGGGAAGGGAGCCGGAACCGGTATTTTCAAGACGCGGAGGAAAGCGCGGGCAAGCTGGTGCCCGAGGGGATTGAAGGCCGTGTGCCGTACAAGGGGCCACTATCGGTCGTCGTCGATCAGTTGGTTGGCGGTCTGAAGGCCGGTATGGGGTATACCGGCTGCCGGAATCTGGAGGAGCTCAGAACCAAGGTTCGATTTGTCCGTGTCTCTCCGGCCGGGTTGCGAGAAAACCACGTCCACGACGTGATTATCACAAAAGAAGCGCCCAATTATCGGTTGGAGTAGTGGTTGTACTGGCTATGGGCGCAGAGGTCCATAGTCGCTGGTGAGGGGATGGCCGGCCATACCAGGCGAACATCTGTGATTGGCAGTTATGATTCTAGTTCTTGACTTCGGTAGTCAGTATACCCAGCTGATTGCCCGACGCATTCGCGAGGCGCACGTCTACTGCGAGATCCATCCATACAATATTTCCGTGGACCGTATTCAAGCCATGAATCCCGAAGGGATTATCCTATCGGGAGGGCCTGCCAGCGTGTACGATGAAGACGCTCCAGCGCTCGCCGCTCCAATCCTTGGTATTCCGGTTCCGTTTTTGGGGATCTGCTACGGCATGGGTGTTCTGCACCAACTGGCTGGGGGGCAGGTTGCTCAGGCGGACCGTCGTGAGTTTGGTCCGGCCCAACTGGTTATTGACGATGCGACCGACCTTTTCGCCGGTTTCTCGTCTACGGTAGCGACTCAGGTCTGGATGAGCCACGGCGACAAAATGGAATCCCTGCCAACAGGCTGGACGGTCCTAGCCCATTCGGACAACTCACCTATAGCCGCCTGCCGCGATGATTCTGGCCGGTATTTTGGCGTCCAGTTTCACCCCGAAGTTGTCCATACCGAACGGGGGAAAGACATCCTGCATAATTTCCTTTTCCGGATTTGTGGCTGTGCTGAGGACTGGACGATGGAGGGATTTATCGAACGCGAAATCCGGCGCATTCGTGACCAGGTTGGAGACAAACGGGTCGTGTGTGGCCTGAGCGGAGGTGTGGATTCAGCCGTTGTCGCTCTCTTGATACATCGGGCGGTTGGCGACCGTCTGACCTGTATTTTTGTTGACAACGGCCTCTTGCGTCAGGGCGAGGCGGACAGCGTCGTGCGCCTATTCTCCCAACTGGGACTGAATATCCGGCCAGTCAACGCCTCTGAGCGTTTTCTTGAGCGCCTCGCTGGGGTCGACGATCCAGAACACAAGCGACGCATTATTGGCCACGTCTTTATTGAGGTCTTCGAAGAAGAAGCGGCTTCGCTGCCGGATGTGGAATTCCTGGCCCAAGGAACGCTGTATCCTGACGTGATTGAGTCCGTTTCCTTTAAGGGGCCGGCGGCCACCATCAAGAGTCATCACAATGTCGGCGGTCTGCCGGAACGGATGCGGCTCAGCTTGGTGGAACCGCTGCGAGAATTATTCAAAGACGAAGCGCGTGGGCTGGGCCGGCTGCTTGGTCTTCCCGAAGACATCGTCGGACGCCAGCCTTTTCCTGGGCCGGGTTTAGCGATTCGTATACTCGGTCCGGTACGGACCGAGCTCCTGGACCTGCTCCGTGCCTCGGACGCCATTGTCGACGAGGAAATCCGGGCCGCGGGCTATTATGATCGGGTCTGGCAGGCCTTTGCCGTGTTATTACCGGTCAAGACGGTTGGCGTCATGGGTGATGCGCGGACGTATGAGTATGTTGTGGCCATCCGGGCCGTTGAGAGTGTGGATGGTATGACAGCGGACTGGGCGCGCCTGCCCGGTGAGCTGTTGGGTACGATATCTAATCGTATCATTAACGAAGTCCGAGGCATCAACCGGGTCGTCTACGATATTTCTTCCAAACCACCGGCAACCATTGAATGGGAGTGAGGGGAGGATGCAGTGAAGGAGTTTGTACATCTCCATTTGCACACGCAGTACAGCTTGCTGGACGGGGCCAACAAGGTCTCGCACCTGATGCCGCGGGTGGCTAAACATGGCATGTCAGCGGTGGCCATGACCGATCATGGCAATATGTTTGGCGCGATCGATTTCTACCGGACCGCGGCCAGCCACGGCGTTAAACCTATTATTGGCTGTGAGATGTATGTTGCGCCTAAGAGCCGCTTCGATAAGCAGCCTAGGGGCGCGGAGGACTTGGAGCATGGCGGGAATTTTCATCTGATTCTGCTGGCCATGAATCTGGAGGGCTATCGGAATCTGTGCCGCTTGGTGACAGCCGGATTCACCGAAGGCTTTTACCGCAAACCTCGCGTTGACCGCGGGCTGCTGCGCGAACTCAATGGCGGCCTGATTGCCCTGTCCGGCTGCCTCAGCGGCGAACTGGCCCGCGCCATGTTGCGGGACGATGGCAGGCGCGCCCGGGCCGCAGCCGAAGAATACGCGTCGATTTTTAATAATCGCTTTTATGTCGAGATTCAGGCCAATCATCTACCGGAACAGGAAAAGGTCAACCCGGCCCTGATCGAACTGGCCCGTCAGCTCTCGCTCCCCCTGATTGCTACCAATGATTGTCATTACCTGAAAGCCGAGGATGCTGAAGCCCACGAAGTCCTGCTGTGCGTCCAGAGTGCCAAGGTCATGTCCGACGAGAATCGCTGGCGGTTCGGGACCGACCAACTCTACGTCAAAACCCCGGAGGAAATGGCCGCAGAGTTTTCCCATTGTCCCGACGCGATTGCCAATACCGTCGAAGTCGCAGACCGGTGTAACCTCGACTTGTCCTTTGGCAACTTCTATTTCCCGAACTATGATGTGCAGTCCGGTGGGACGCTGGAAGACTGTTTGGAACAGACGGCTCGCGAAGGCCTGGAAGAACGCCTCGAACCCCTGCGCACCGCGGAAGGTTGGGAGAGCGCCAAAGAACAGGTATATCGAGACCGCCTGGACTATGAACTCAAAGTCATTGGGGAAATGGGCTTTCCTGGCTACTTCCTGATTGTGGCTGACTTCATTGGCTATGCCCGGTCACAGGGGATTCCGGTTGGTCCGGGCCGTGGGTCGGCGGCGGGCAGCCTAGTCGCCTATGCGCTCAAGATTACGGACATTGACCCCATCCGCTATCAGTTGCTTTTTGAACGGTTTCTGAATCCGGGCCGGAAGAGTATGCCCGATATCGATGTGGACTTCTGCTACGAGCGGCGGGACGAGGTCATTCGTTATATCAAGGACAAATATGGCGAGGACAAGGTCGCCCAGATCATTACGTTCGGAACCCTCAAAGGCAAACAAGCGATTAAAGACGTAGGCCGTGCCTTGGAGTTCTCGTACGGTGAAACCGACCGTATTGCAAAACTCTATCCCGCACCAAAACAGGGCAAAGATCACCCGCTGGAAACCGCGCTCGATATGGAGCCGCGGCTGCGTGAGGTGCGCGAACATGGGGAGCGTGAGCAGAAGCTCTTTGCCCACTCCCTGAAACTCGAAGGCTTATTGCGCCATGCCTCGAAACACGCGGCTGGGATTGTGATTGCACCCACCCCTCTGGTTGAGCACCTGCCGCTCTATGTTGACAAGGAGAAGAATGTCCTGACCCAATATGCCGGCCCAGATGTCGATACCATTGGGCTGATCAAGTTCGATTTTCTTGGCTTAAAAACATTGACGCTGATTCACGATGTCGTGTGGCGGATTAAACAGAGCCGAGGCATTGCCATTGATCTGCATACGATTCCGATTGACGACCGGCAGACCTATCGCTCGCTGACCCGAGGAGACACGGTCGGCGTTTTCCAGATGGAGGGTAGTGGCATTCGCAAGCTGATCATTCAGCTCAAGCCGAGTTGCTTTGAAGACATCTTTGCCGTGATTGCGCTGTTTCGCCCCGGACCGCTCGACAGCGGTGCAGCCGAACAGTTTATTAAGCGCAAACATGGCAAAGAGGCGGTGTCCTATCCTCACCCTTTACTTGAACCCGTTCTCAAAGAAACCTACGGAGTGACGATTTACCAAGAGCAGGTCATGCAGATCGCGCAGACCCTGGCCGGGTACTCCTTGAGTGATGCGGATAATCTGCGCCGCGCCATGGGAAAAAAGAAAAAGGAAGTCATGCAGGAGGAGCGGACGAAATTCTTGAAGGGCGCATCGGAGAATAAGATTAAGGATAAACTCGCTGGAGAAATTTTTGACGCCATGGAGACGTTTGCCGCGTATGGATTCAATAAGTCTCATGCAGCCTCCTATGCCCTGATTTCCTATCAAACCGCGTATTTGAAAGCCCACTTCCCGCAGGAATTCATGGCGGCACTCACTAGCCTGGAAATGGGCGATACCAATAAAACGTATAAAAACATGGCAGAATGCCGAGTGCATAATATCCCGGTGCTTCCACCCGATGTGAATGAAAGCGGTGAGGATTTTACCGTTCGTGGCCAGACCATTCGCTTTGGACTTGGCGCGGTGAAGGGTATCGGGTCGAAGGCGATTGAGGTGATTCAGGAAGCCCGCCAGGACGGACCCTTTACGGATGTCCATGACTTTTGTACTCGGGTGCAGAGTGCGCAAGCGAATAAACGAGTAATGGAAAGTTTAATTAAATGTGGGGCGTTTGACTCGTTTCAGACGCCCCGTGCCCAGCTCCTGGCCGGTATTGAAGACGTTATGCGCTGGGCTGCCCAAAAGGCGAGTGGTCACAGCAATGCCAATCAGATGGGCTTATTTGTAAATGGTGGAGCGGACCCGGCCCAGCCTGAATTGCCCCAGACTGAAGAATGGTCAGATATCGAGAAGCTGAATAAGGAGCGTGAGACGCTCGGCTTTTTTATTACTGGCCACCCGCTGGATAAATATGTTGGGCGCCTGCACGGCGTGACCTCTCTGACCACGGCGGACCTCAAAGGACGCAATCATCAAGAGAAAGTCCGTCTCGCCGGCGTGGTTCAGTCGCTGAAACTCAAGAACAACAAAAAAGGAGACCGCTACGCGACTTATACCCTGGAGGATAAGGCCGGGGGCGTTGAAGTCATTGTGTGGCCGGAAGCCTATCGGCGTCATGAAGCCGAAGTCCATTCCGAACAGCCGGTACTGGTGAGCGGTTCACTCGATGTCGATGAGGAGCGGTGTCAAATTATTGCCAATGAGATTGTACCGCTCGACTCTGTAGCGAAAGCCGAGGTCAAGCAGGTCCATATCCAAGTGTCGGCCGACAGTACGACCAAGGAAGATATCGTTGAGCTCAAGACGGTCCTGACAAAACACCAGGGCCAGTGTCGGACGTTTTTGCACGTGCTCCATGCGGACCATTCCGAAACGATCATCTCATTGCCGGAACAACTCAAGGTTGCGCCGACCGCAGAGATGCGGACGGATATCGAACAGTTATTTGACCGCGGCGTCGCCTCGTTTCAGTAGCGTGCGCACAGGAAAGAAGGGGAGATAATCTCCTGTGGCTGGCCGTCGCCGTCGACACGCATCTGAATGTACTCCACCGCCGGAGCGCGCTTTTCTTGTTGGCGCAGACTCTGGGGGACTAAATGGAGAGACAGGAGCCGGGCTCTTCTCAGCGCAAGAATCGATCGAAGAACTTGCCCGCCTGAGCGAAACCGCCGGTCTGACGGTCTCAGGCCAGACTATTCAATATTTGCGCACAGGGGTCCATCCCGCCTCGTTTATTGGGGCCGGCAAGATTGAGGAAGTGAAACGACTCCAGGAGGAACTCCAGGCCGGAGTTGTTATCTTTGACGAGAGCTTGTCTCCGGCTCAGCAGCGCAATCTGGAACGCGCGTTAGGCTGTAAGGTCATCGACCGAAGCCAACTAATCCTTGACATCTTTGCTCAACGTGCCCACAGCCAAGCGGGTAAATTACAAGTTGAGTTGGCCCAGCTTGAATACCTGCGTCCCCGACTCACGCGCCAATGGACCCATCTGTCGCGCCTGGGTGGCGGGGTAGGGACACGTGGCCCTGGTGAATCGCAGCTTGAGGTGGACCGGCGCCGTATTCGCGAGCGCATTGCTACCTTGCGCCGCAAGCTGCACGAGGTCGAACGTACCCGCTCCCTGCACCGGCAGGAACGGGCTCGGGTTCCCTTCCCCTGCGTTGCGCTAGTTGGCTATACCAATGCGGGAAAATCGACATTGATGAATCGGTTGACCCAGGCCGAGGTCTTTGTCGAAGACAAGCTGTTTGCTACGCTGGACCCAACGAGCCGCCGGCTTGATCTACCCAACGGTCAATCTGCACTCATCACTGACACGGTCGGACTGATCAATAAACTTCCGCACCAACTCGTGGACGCGTTCAGAGGGACGCTGGAAGAGATACGGACAGCGGACGTACTGCTGCACGTGATTGATGCGACCCATCCGCGTTGGTCCGAGCATCAAAGTATTGCTGAACGTGTGCTCGAAGACATGGGAGTACGGAATAAACCGACCATTACCGTGTTCAATAAGATTGACAGGCTGACGCAGCCGGCAGATGTGAAAGTCCACTACGATGACGAATTCGATACGGACGACTGGTGGAGTTCTCCCCCGGCGCGTGTCACGAACGGACGAGAGTATGACCAAGATAGGGAGTTTCGCATCTCTGCAAAGCAGGGGATAGGCATCGACCCACTGGTAGAGGAAATCGCTCGGCTGTGTACCCTTGATCAAGAGGTGATCGAGGTTGAGGTGCCGCTTGGCAGTGGGGAGTTGATGGCCTGGTTGCGGCGCAGCGGAACAGTGATAGAAGAAACGTATACGGAGACCGGCGTGCAGGTGGCGACGCGGGTCTCGGCAAAAGTAGCAGGCCAACTCAAGAAACGTCTGGCCCAGGCTGACCTGAGCGCTAAGGCCTAGATATTAAAGAAGAGGATTCCTGATTCCCGGTGTTCTCTGTACTCAATCTTCCAAATTTCATTACCCTATTACGCATAGGGGCGATTCCGGTCTTTTTGATCCTGCTGGTGGACGAACGGTACACCGAAGCGCTGATCGTCTTCATTCTGGCGGGCATTACCGACTCTCTGGATGGCTTACTTGCTCGCTGGCTGGACGCGCGCACGACATTAGGCGCTTTCATTGATCCCCTGGCCGATAAATTGCTCCTGGTGAGCTCCTTTGTCATTCTCGCCTTTTTAGGTGATATTCCTCGCTGGCTTGCGGTCCTGGTCATCATGCGGGATGTGATTATTCTGATCGGCTATAGTGTGCTGTTTTTTGTTACGGGTCACGCTATCGAAGTTCGACCGACGCTTATTGGAAAGGCCAGTACTTTTTTTCAGTTGTTGACGGTCATCATGGCTCTGGTCGCCCTGCATAATGCTGCCTGGCAAATCCCACTCCTCCGGGACACAAGTGAAATTCTTGCCGGAGCCACCGTCACTGTCTCGGGATTTCAGTATTTATCGCGCGCCTTCAGGTGGTTTAATGAACAGGAAGAGAAGCTGTCCACGACGGAGTCGAGGTGACACCCGCCCTACGAAGCGTTTGTCCAGGCTGCTCCAAAAGTATACAAGACAGCGAGTAGGCATAGATATAAAGGAGGACAAGACATGCTGCACCTGCTCTATTTCATTACCAGAAAGCCATCTTTGAGTGATGAGGAGTTTCATCGCTATTGGAAGGACACCCACGGACCGATTGCCGCGCGCATTGCTCAGACGTGGCGGTATGAGCAGAGTCACCGTATTCCGGTGGAGGGAACGAACTCTCCCTATGATGGGGCGGCGGAAGCCTGGATTGAGGACCAAGCCGCAATGGATGCTTTGCGCACGAGTGCCGAATATGTGAACGGTGCGCTCGTCGATGAACCCAATTTCATCGATATGAACCGCGTGGAATGGTTGGTGACACAAGACCGCGTCATCAAGGACGGCCCGCAAACCCCACGGCAGGTGAAGGGCATTTTTCAACTCAAACGAAAGCCGGGCATGAACCTTGAAGACTTTCGAAAATACTGGATTGAGGTCCACGGTCCGATCGTGTGTGAGCTACCGGGGCTCCAGCGCTATGTGCAGTGCCATACCATCGACGCGGCCTATAACTATGCCGAGCCGAAATGGGACGGCGTGGCCCAACTCTGGGTCGAAGATCTGGCGGCGTGGGATACGCTGGTCAATTCAAAAGAATTTACCGAAGGTTCATGGCCAGATGGAGCGAAATTCCTGGATCAAGCGTTCATTACCAACTTCATGGCCCAAGAGCATCAGGTCAAGTGGCCGGAGTAAGCCGAGACTTTTTATACTCGGTCCGCATTTCAGACTGGAGACGACCTAGGCGGTAAGTCTGCCAATCGAGGAAGGTGGCACTCCGGGCGAGGGCCGGGTGGACCTTGCCGATGAGCCGCCACATCTCCTGGACAATAATGCGATAGTCGGGGTGGCCTTGCGGCAGGGTGCGGAGTTCCCCCATATGAATGGCCTCGCGCAGGTTGAGCTTCATATACCACCGGACCCGATAGGCAAACGGCACGACGTATTGAGCCTCGGCTGGAAAATCCGCGAAGATTCGCTCGTACACTGCGGCCGCCCGTTCCATGCACTCCGTAAACGATGACTGAAATCCGGCTTGCTCAATCTCAGGCGGCGTGTCATATCCATGCACGGTGGTGAAATCCTGGCGCTCCTGGGTGAGGATTCTATGCCGTTGGAGATCACGGTAAATACCCAAATTACCAATGATATCGAAGGTATAGTATGCATGCTCAAGTGCCCGACCGGGTTTGTCACGGCGATGCCGGCGTTGTCCGATGTAGGTGTCGAAGACCTGTCCCCGTTGTTCAGCCGGAAGTTTTTTCACCAGGGAGCGCACCTGACCGAGCGGCAGGCGCGCATTCGAGTAGAGAATGGCCGTCAGGATGCGATCCTCAGCGTTCCGGTCGTAATCGACGAGACTGACCGGCCCAGTCGATTGAACGGTCTGTCCGTCCAGGAGTGTCTGCGACAATGCTCGGGTATCCACCGCTGTTTGCACCAAATATTCGTTAGGCTGGGCGCGTTTGACAAAAGACGGAATGAGCGCCTCTAGGGCTTTGTGCATAGGCTTGGCAAGGTCCTGAGCCTCGGCTAGGTCAAGCGAATACAGCTTGTTGAGCAGGTGTTCAAACGCCTGGCCGACACCGAAGATACCAACGTTTGTTAGCGTAGCTGCCGGGAGATACGATCGCAGGATGTCGCAGGCGTGTGCTCTGACGGTCGAGCGATACGCTCCCTCGGCCCATCTTCTGAGAGTTTCGTCCCGCTGTGCCTCTGTATAGGTGAGGGGATCGCCCGTTTGCGGATGTTTCCACTCAACAGTGTCGATGGGCAGACTGTCTCGCACAAAGGCGATCATGGGCTCGATTTGGGCGGCATAGGTCTCGAACAAGTGGCGCAGACAGCTGAGATACGCCTCCCGATGCGACGAGCCCATGATGGTCGGTTCCTTATAGAAGAGATAGTCACCGTCAGGACCGTGGCTGTCAAATCGGACATAGCGGGTCGACTTCTCTAGCGGGGCGATGCCGATCCGGGCATCTTCAAGAATTTTGGCGGCAACGTTTGAAATCTCTTCACACGCGATGTGCGCGCCACCAAGTTGAGCTACCGAATCGTCACCATAGCCGACGAGGACTCGGTCATAGAATGCCCGTGCTTTTCGGATTGCTTGGCTATCGTCGCTTGGAGCGGCTCCATCGCCAAACAGACTGTCCTGTAGGTCCGCCTGGCCAAGAAATTCATCCAGAAAAATTTGACGCAAGCTTTTTGACGACCGGCTATAGCGAGAGAAGAGGGCGCCGGCGACCTCTTGGGGAAGCTTTAGGCCAAAGATGGGTTCAGTCAGATTGGTAAAGAATGGGGCAAGCTTCTGCGTGTCTGCGGGAGAAAGGGCTTCGCTCATAACGGCGAATCGTGTGGCTCTGCAAGCAGCCACCTTGCGAGGAGATACTTATTCAAGTTCGACGAGCAGTTCTCCGGACTCAACCGCCTGACCCGCCTCAACGTGAACGGCTTTAACCGTTCCGGCAACGGGAGCGCGGATTTCATTTTCCATTTTCATTGCTTCGATGATGATGACGCCCTGATCTTTTTCTACGGTATCGCCTGCCTGAACCAGGAGTTCGACCACTTTCCCCGGCATCATCGAACACACATCTTTCTCGTCCGCTCCACCAAGGCTCGCCCCGGCTCCGCCCCGGCGGGCCTTACGTTCATCGAGCACCCCAACCTGAAAACTTTTGCCTTCATAGGCGACGGTATACGCATCGTCTTTTTCCGCCACATCGACGGTAAACGACTTGTGCTCAACAATGAGCGAGTACATATGGCCGGTCAAGCGTCTGCCGTCGATGATATGCTCTTCATCGTCGATGACGATTTTGTACTGGTGTTCGTCCAACTCGTGGACGCTGATGGTATAGGTCTGGTCGCCGAGCAGTGCTTTATAGGCCATAGAGATGCAGTCCTTGCTTGGGCGGTGCCTTTCGTTCGCTAACGGACGCCTTCGCGCCAGCCTGTGGCGCGCCAGGCCGAGACGTTGCCAGGGCTTCCCTGCGGGCTGGAGACCGATTTGGCGAGGTCTTTTTCCTTATGATAAGCCGCCAGGGCGGCCGCCGCCAGAATGATTTCATGCCGCAGGTGGTCTTCTTCTTCCGGTAATCCTCCATACTCCTGAGGAATAAAGCCAGTGTCCAAGTCGCCTGACACAAAGCGTGGATGGGTCAGCGCCCAGCGGTGAAAAGGAATATTGGTGATAATCCCTTCAACGGTGTATTCCTGGAGCGCCCGTAGCATACGTTGGATGGCTTCGTCTCGGGTGCGACCATAGGTACACAGCTTGGAGATCATGGGATCGTAATGGATCGGGACCTCCCAGCCTTCATACACGCCGCTGTCATCGCGGATGCCGTAGCCGCCAGGAGTGCGTAAAATTTGTATTTTCCCAGGGGACGGAAAGAAGTCTCGCGCCGGGTCCTCGGCATAAATCCGACATTCGATCGCCCAGCCGCGCTGCTGGACCGCGTCTTGCTGTATGGTCAGGGGCTCTCCGGTCGCAATCTCGATCTGGGCCTTGACCAAGTCCACTCCGGTGACAAGTTCGGTAATCGGATGCTCAACCTGGATGCGGGTATTCATCTCCAAGAAGTAGAAGTTCTGCCGGGCATCCACCAAAAACTCCACAGTTCCAGCCCCGACATAGTTCACCGCCTTGGCCGCCTCAACCGCAACTTTGCCCATTTGCTCGCGGACGTCTTGATTGATTGCCGTCGAGGGTGACTCTTCGATGACTTTCTGGTGCCGACGTTGCAGGGAACATTCGCGTTCGTACAAGTGAATAATGTTGCCGTGCGTATCGCCCAATACCTGGACTTCAACGTGGCGTGGCTTTTCAACAAATTTCTCCATATACATCCGGTCATCGCCAAACGACGACCGCGCCTCAGAGCGCACCCCGCGCAGGGCGGACAGTACATCCTCTTTTTTTTCGACCAGCCGCATGCCTTTGCCGCCGCCACCGGCTGAGGCTTTGAACATGACGGGAAAGCCAACTTTTTCCGCGGCGGCAACGACATCGTCCTCATCGCCTAACACGTCGGTGCCTGGTACCACCGGGACGTTTGCCGCTTCCATAATGGCCCGCGCAGTCACCTTATCGCCCATCTTTTCAATCGCCTCAGGGTGCGGTCCAATAAAGGTAATACCCGCCTCACTACACGCTCTGGAAAACGGCGCGCGTTCAGACAGAAAGCCATAACCTGGATGAACAGCATCCGCGCCGCTTCGCTTGGCCACGTCGAGAATTTTTTCAATCACCAGATAGCTCTCTGAGGACGGAGCCGGACCAATCGGATAGGCTTGGTCGGCGTATTGGACGTGCAGGGCAGAGCGGTCCGCGTCTGAATACACGGCAACGGTCTCGATGCCGAGTTCACGGCAGGCGCGAATGACTCGAACGGCGATTTCTCCCCGGTTTGCGATCAGTACACGTTTGAACATAGGTCCTACCTTGGCGAGATTAGGAGCTGGGTGTTTGCTTACCCGCCCGTCATCTATCCCCCTTATAAGGGAATATTGCCATGCTTCTTGGGCGGATTTTTCTCACGCTTGTTCTGTAGCATCGTGAGTGCCTGGATGAGGCGGGGACGCGTATCCGCGGGCATGATGATCTCATCGATATAGCCTAATTCTGCGGCTTTGAATGGATTGGCAAATGTCTCGCGATATTCCTCAACTAATTTGGTCCGCTCGGTGTCTTGATCTTTTGCGTCTTTGATGGCGTTACGGAAAATAATGTTCACCGCACCGTCTGGACCCATGACCGCGATCTCGCCAGTCGGATAGGCGAGATTAATATCCCCGCGGATGGCCTTACTCGACATGACAACATAGGCACCACCGTACGCTTTACGTGTAATGACCGAAATCTTTGGCACGGTGGCTTCGCAGTAGGCGTAGAGCAGTTTCGCGCCGTGACGAATAATCCCGCCGTATTCCTGGGAGGTGCCTGGGAGAAAACCCGGCACATCGATAAAGCTGATAATGGGGATATTAAAACAATCGCAAAAACGGACGAACCGACTCCCTTTGACCGAGGCGTCAATATCGAGCACGCCGGCCAGGAAGGCGGGCTGATTGGCGACTACGCCAACCGGTTTACCGCCAAGCCGGGCAAACCCAACGACAATATTGCGCGCATAGTCTTTCTGGACTTCGAAGAAATGCTGCTCGTCCGCCACCGACCGAATGATTTCGGTGACGTCGTAGGGTCGGTTGGGATTATCCGGAACGATCTGGTCGAGCGCTTCATCTCGCCGATTCGGGTCATCTGTGGTTGGCTGAAACGGCGGGTCTTCCATATTATTGCTGGGGAGATAGCTTAGCAGCTCGCGAATCGAGTGAAAGCACTCATCTTCATCAGGAGAAGCAAAATGAGCGACCCCGCTGGTCGCATTATGCGTTGCTGCTCCACCCAACTCCTGCATGGTCACCTCTTCATGCGTGACCGTCTTAATGACATCCGGCCCGGTAATAAACATATAGCTGGAATTCTCAACCATGAAGATAAAGTCGGTGATGGCTGGAGAATAGACCGCTCCGCCGGCACATGGACCCATGATGGCGGATATTTGGGGCACGACGCCGGAGCTCAGGACGTTACGAAGAAAAATTTCTCCATAGCCCGCCAGGCTTTCTACTCCCTCCTGAATCCGAGCGCCGCCCGAGTCATTAATGCCCACCACCGGACAGCCCGTTTTCATGGCCAAGTCCATGACCTTACACACTTTTTCGGAAAACGCACTGGAGAGACTGCCGCCAAAAACGGTAAAGTCCTGTGAGAAAACAAAAACCTGACGGCCGTCGACCGTCCCATAGCCGGTGACAACACCATCGCCTGGGATCTTGGTTTGATCCATGTCAAAGTCGGTGCAGCGATGGGTTTTCAGCCGGTCCAATTCGACAAAACTACCCGGATCAAGGAAGGCGTCGATCCGTTCCCGAGCTGTTTTTTTGCCGAGCTCGTGTTGGCGTTCAATACGCTTTGCACCACCACCCTGGAGTGCTTGTTGGTTGAGGTTTTCAAGTCTGTTGATGGTTTCCTTGAGACCCATACTCTTTCCTATTCTTCCGTTTGCAAAGTCGCGGGACCTTGGTCTTGTATTATGCGAGACAAAAAAGATCAAGGAAGGGGTGGTCAGGTGCCAGCGCTTTTCGGACCGGGATATCTCACCGAAAACGAGAACGGGGAGAGTTAGGGAAGGGGAGACTTGACGCGGGGTCTGTACGGTCTCTCGATTATTGCTGTTTAGCCATTTCCTGTTCAATGAGCCTGAGCCATTGGCGAGCTTGCTTGGCTGAAGCTCTGTGGGAAGTCGCCTGGGTAAAGGCGACTTTACTCTCGTCCAGTTTTCCGGACCGGTACTCGGCAACACCAAGGAGCATGAATGCCTTGCCCGTATTGGTCAGGCCGCCTTTTCTCAAACCTTCGGAGACGGTGGTGGCCACTTCCTGCCAACGTTCTAATTGAGCAAATATCTCGGCACGCCGGAGATCAATTTTGCCCGTTTGGGTCCGGTCAGCGAGCTGCTCAAGAACATCCAACGCGCGTTGACTCTCTCGCGCGTGCAGCCAACATGTAACAAGTAATTCGCGATTGGTCTCCACATCCTGCACGATCTTTTTCTCCAACCCATCCATCAACAGGTTGGCGGCTTTATAGGGCAAGCCGAGATGAAGATAGTACTGCACGACCTGTATGGCTTCCCGTTCATTCAGAAGACCTAGTTTATAGGCCATGGCTAGGGTGGCAACGGCTCGTTGATGCTTTTCCTCCTGGCTGTAGATCTGTGAGAGTTGCTGCCAATAGGTTTTTTTCTGCGGATACTGACCGAGCAGTTGCTGGAGTGTGGCAGCGGCCTGGGAAAACTTCTCCTGCTCAATCTGGACGACAATCAACATCTGGTACCAGGCTTCGTGGAATTTCGTTGTCCCGTCGATTGCCTGCTGAATACTTTGCTCAGCCCGGGCGTAACGTTTAAGTTCAATATATGCCTGGGCAAGAAAAACCCGAGCCTGTGGACGAGGGTTCTCCTCGTTGGCCAACCAGGTTTCCAGAGCGCGTGCCCCCTCTTCGTAACGCTCGGCGCTCATCAGCATTTGGGCCAGGTTGTATCGAACGATTTGGGTGTTGGCTGGCGATAAGGCTCCGCCAGCCAAGCATTGCTGAAAGGCATGGACCGCTTGATCGTATTGCTCCAAGCCGGCGTGAGCGTATCCTAACGTTTGCTGGACAAGGGCTGTTTCATATGGACTTAACGAGGTGTCTGTTGCGAGTGTCTGTAGCTGCGTCAGGGCTTGTTGATGCTGTTCGCTTTGTATCAGCTCCTGCACGGCTACCAACTGCTCGTGAACCTCCTGCGACAGACTCGGCTCTTCGCCGACAGCGATTCCGGGCGAGGCCAAACACAAAGACACTATCCCCAGGCTGCACAGCACGCGGAGCCAAGCTGCAATGTGGTATGCTTTCCCGAGCACCATCAGCCTCCTCCCAGGGCAAACTCAATCCGTTGTGATGCCCGTGATTCAATCGCCTGCCCATTCTCCACGCGCGGTTTGAATTTCCACTGGACAATGGCTTGCAGCGCCGCCTTATCAAAGACTCGAGGGGGGTCGGATTCGATAACTGCGGGATCGGCTACGCTGCCGTCTGCCGTAATGGTGAACTCAACCGTGACTGAACCTTCGATCTGAAGACGCGCGGCCCGGCCCGGATAACGGGGCGGTACTCGGACCAACGGCATCAATTCATGTCCTGACAGGACTGTCTGTTTGTTGCTGGCCGGCGCAGCCAGGGGAGTCATATCGAGCAAAGGACCCGAAGTAATGGCTGCGGTCATCTCAATTTGCGGTGCCGAAAGTTGAGGCTGGTTCGCCGTCTGTAAGGCAAAGCTCGGGGTTGGCGGTACTTCGGGCGGATCGGGTTCCTCGGTGGTTCACGCTCATCTCGCGGAGGGGGCTCTGCTTCAGGTGGGAGGCGAACAAAATCAACGATGGGGTAGGCATCCGGATAGGAGCGTGCGCGCTGGGAACGTGCAATCAGTACGTGCATGATCAGAAAGAGCAGGACGGCAATTGTCAGGCCGGCCAGACCTGACACGACGGCTCGCCTGAACATCTTCAGCCCTCCTGTTGTCGGGCGGCAACCGCGATATCATTTACGCCGGCCAACCGGACTTGATCCATCACCTGTACCAGCAGTCCGGTGTGGGCCGTTTCATCAGCTAACACTACAACACTGGCCTCAGGGCTCTCGGCGAGCATGCGCTCAACGTTTGCCCGGACGGCCCGAATATCGATCGAGCGCCGCTCCATCCATATTTCGCCGGTTTCTGAGAGCGCAATACGAATCGTCCCACGCCCTTGCGTCTGAGCTGTCTGTGCGACGGGTCGGTTGACCTCAATCCCGGCTTCCTTCACGAACGAGGATGCGACCAGAAAGAAGATCAGGAGGATGAACACCATATCTATCATCGGCGTCAGATTGATCTCAGGAGCACTGTCACGTCTGTCCCGGCGACGTCTCATTCGGCACCATCCTTAAGGTATCGTCTTAGTCCACACGTAAGAGACTGGCTATCCTCTGAGCAGATTTTGCCGCTCTCCGGTCTAAGTTGGAACTGAAATAGAGTCCGGGAACGGCGCACACCAATCCGGCCATCGTTGTGACCAGCGCTTCGGAAATTCCACCGGCCAAACCGTTGGCATTCCCGGTTCCAAATAATTGCATGACGGTAAAGGTGAAAATCATACCGTTCACCGTTCCCAGGAGTCCTAAGATGGGCAGCACAATGGTCAAGGTCCGAATCAGAGAAAGACCTCTGCGGAGCTGAAAGTCCATCTGGATGATTTCCATCTTGCGGACCTGGAAAGCATACCACGACTGGTGGTCGCTGCGGGCTTGCCAACGAGAAACGACTTCATCCTCAAGCAATGGATAGCGTGTCCAAAAGAAGACAAAGCGTTCGATAATGAGTGCCCACAAGGCGATAGCAACCACAAAAATAGCCCACAGCGCCGACCCGCCGGTTGCAAAGAACTGTTGGAGTGGACCAATAAGAAGATTATAGAGCATCAGGAGGACTCACCCGGCTGTCCGGCTAGTAAGGACGACCGCCCGGCTAACAGGGCGATCATCCCCGCACTCTGTTCTTCTAACGTATGAACAAGGCGGCCACTCTTGCTGGACAGCAGAGAATGCAGGAGGACGATCGGAATCGCCACGCTTAACCCAAGCTGGGTGGTCACGAGCGCCTGCGAAATGCCATCTGACATGACCCGCGGATCACCTGCTCCAAACAGCGTGATGGACTGAAAGGTATCAATCATACCGACGACCGTGCCGAGCAGCCCGAGCAGCGGGGCAACTGCGGCAAAAATTCCGAGCGTGGCCAAGCCACGTTCCAGGATCGGAATTTGTTCTAGGATCGCTTCTTCCAAGCGCGCTTCCAGAGTTTCAACATTTTGATCCGTGTCATATTGGTACACGAGCATGACGCGTCCTAAAGCGTTATCGGCTTTGAGCTCATCCATTTGGCGTTGCGCCTGCATGCGCCGGTCTTCCCGCCACAGATAGACCGTACGCTCCACAATCAGCCCTGCGGCAATCAGGCCGATGGCGAGGATCACGAAACCAATAATGCCACCTTGCTCAATCCGCTCCCACGCGCCTGGCCTTTGTACAAGAGCCGCGAGAATAGCTCCTCGGGACGGGTCAACACCAAACGCCGTATACCCCTCCGTTGTCTGTTCGAGATCTTGCGCGGCGCTGATATACTGCCCCTCGGGCTGGCGTGCCAGCTCGGCGAGCTGACGGGTCTCCGGCACGTACCGGAGATACTGTCCTTCAGAGACGCCATTGAACGTCCCGACTCGGACAATTTCCCTCTCTGATTGCGCACCATCTGGCTCGGTCACGGTCGTGGCAAATTTTACCACCTGTCCGGACTGTGTCATTTCCTCCAGCAGGACGAGCCATAACCGTTCAAGCTCTTCCAGCGAAGCGAGCTCCGTGCTTTCGGCCATCGTGTTGAGAAAATCGACTCGCTCGCCGGACTGGACGGAAACGAACGACCCCTCGATCATCCCAGCCGTATCGCGTGAGATCTGTCGGACGACACCGAAGAGTTCGCCCAGTGAGGCAGCCCGCTCTTTGAGTTGGCTGCGGAGTTGCACCAGATTATCTTCGTTTGTCCTGAAGATTGCCTGTTTCTCTTCGCTCTCTTGTTTGACGCTGGCGAGTTCTCTCTCGGCCTGCTGAAGCAGGCTTTGACGTTGGTCACGCTCTGCCAGGAAACGAGACTCGCGCTCGCTATGCACTTCGGAGTCGGCCTGCCGTTCAGCACGAACCTGGTCAAACAATTCCTGGAGAGATTGGGGACCTTCTTGCGCAAAAACCTCCAGTCGGGGGACCCGACCAGGAAGAGCACCCACACAACACTCCATCGTAATATGTTCACTGAGTCACCTCGCTTGGAGCTGGAACGGGGAGCAACAGGAGGTTGGGAACTGATTGTTTCGCAGCGATCTGTAGCCCCCGATTGATGGCCCGTTGATAGCTGCTCGGGAGGGCCTCCCACTCTTGGGTGCTCCGATTCCAGTGCCCCACCTCTTGGCCGTCCAGGCTCTGATACAGCAGTGCCAGCCGTCCAATCCGTAAGAAGTCAACCGTGCGTTCCTGCCCACCGACATTGACTGCTCCACGATAGCCCTCGATCGTCCTGCCATAGTCCGTCTCAATCTGGTACGCTTCCATAATGCTCCGATACTTCTCGGTAATCGTCAGATCCGATTGATCGAAGGTGTTCCGGAGACGATTCAGCCGCTCCTGACGTTCCTCGGGCAAAAAAGGAATATCCAGGGCGACGAACTGGACGAGATGATCTAGCATGCGGACGAGCAAAGGCACGATGTCGCGTTGGGTGATCTCAATTTCTTGGAGTTGAGTCTCGAGAGAGGCGGATTCTTTCTGTTGGGAATCAAGGAGACGGTCGAGCTGCTCAACGTAGACTCCAAGACTTTCTGTCTGTTGGATGGCATTCCGATAGGTGCTCAGCATGCGCTGTGTTTCGTCTGCAAGAGCATCGATTGTGTCTTGGGAGCGGATGGCCTCCGTTACCGCATCACTTTGTGTTTCTATCAATTGTTCAACCGGCTGGGCACTGACACGCTCCGACCAGCCGCTCAAACAGGCCCACACGAGTAGCCATATGAGGTATGTCTTGTGTGTCATAATTCTCCTGTCTCTCCTTCGTGAACCACTTCTACCGCGACCGTATGGGATCAGTACACAGGTTGCTAATATATCCTGGCGAAGAAGTCAAATTCTGGTAGTGCCTCATTTTGAAAGATTCTGACCAGTAAAAACAAGGGTTTCTCTACTCTATCTCTACTATGCATACTGTTTGCATCTCAAAGGCCCCTATCCGAGGACGCCTTTCTCTGTCAATGTCCCTCTGGCCAGCCTCTCCACCAAGGCTCTCGTTCAGGGGCGCCTTATCCGATAGCACTACGACGCGTCCCCCTCTGGAGTATAGAGTTGTGACGCATCGACGTAGATCAGATATTCCTGAATCAGATCGCCCTGCATTTTGAACACATTGGCAAATGGGACGCGGAGTTGACTGGAGTCGTGGCGCGTATAGGTCACGATACCGTGACACGCCGTCGCTCCTTCCTTCTCCCAGATGTCCAGGACGGTGTGCTGAATGGCTTTAATGCTAGAGAGAAATTCAGCTACCGTTTGACGTGCCGCCTCTTTCCCGATGACTGGCTCTTGGTTGGCAAACTTGAAAAGCGCATCAGGGGCGAGGAAGCCCGCAAAAGTATTGGTGTCGTTGGTGTCAATGGAGTGAAATAAACGAGTGATCCATTCGATGCTTGCCATGGTGTTTCCTCCTGAACTCTTTAGTAGCTGTCCAGAGGTCTCTTCGGATATATGGGCTGTCTATGGTAGATCCACTCCGCAGCGTTACGGGCATCCTTATTACTCAGATCTGACCAGACATTTTTCAAGTCTGTATCAAAAAGCGTTGCCGGGTTACCGGGCATAACGTGCCAGTCGCCCCGTGCGACTTCGGAGTCAAGCTGAAGGGGCGACCAGCCGGCATGGCCCGCGTACACGTGAAACTGTGCCGTTGCGGTCGTGGCCAGCTTGGTTAGATTATCGAGACTGGATGTCACTGAGACCTCTTCCGTGATCGGGAGCGTTTCTCCAAGTGGAAATGTCTGTGAGCGAACGAGTAAGAGCATCCGGGTGCGTCCTACCGGCCCTCCGGCATAGATCACATCCTCCGCATGCGGCTGGTCTGCCAAATGTGGTAATGCGCTCACCAATTGAATGTTCGTCGGGCGATTGACTACTACACCCAGAGCACCCCGTTGGCTGTAGGCAACGAGATAGATGACGGTCTGTGAGAAATTGGGGTCATGCAGATGATTTGCTGCAACGAGGAAATTCCCTTTTTCCAGTCTTTCGTCTGAGACGACAGGCAGTGATGAAGGGAAGAACCCGAGAAGGGCTGACGAGTGCCCAGGGAGTGGTGTTACTCCTAGCGTGAGTACGGCTAAAACAAAGAGGGGGACGTATGATGCAACCGTCACGATGCGGAACCTTATCATTTTTTGACTGCGCATCCAAATTATTCCCGACCCCTTAGCTGTTACAGGAGTTTTGATGTAACCCGTGAGAACTCAACCCGATCCTTGGCGACGATGCTGTGTTGCCGACAAAATCCGGCATTGACTTCAAGTACATATTTGGCCGGGTGTTTAGAGGGGATGTTGGCGGTGGAGTAGGGTGCCGTGTTTTCAGCGATATGAACGATGGTGAAATCCGCGTTGATATAGATGATATCGAGCGGCAGTGGAGTGTTTTTCATCCAGAAACTGAGCGGGCCTTCCTGCGGGAAAATAAAGAGCATACCGCCGAACGCCGGGAGTTCGTTGCGATACATGAGGCCAAGCTGACGTTTTTCTTGCGTGTCTGCAACTTCGACCGCGACGCGAATGGGGGTTCCGCTTTGGGGGTGGATAACGACCTGGGGAAAAGAGGAAGATGTAGCAGGGCAGGCGAAAAGAACAGCGGAGAAGAGAAGGAGAAGCGCCTTTCCCTTCGCCTTATTCCTCTTCGAGAGAGGGAGGTGTTTTTGAAACGGAAGAGTATGTAATGCTTGTGATAGCTTAATGGGTTGCTTCCGTCTCTTCCGTGGGTGCCGTCTCTTCCTCGTCATTGAGTGATTCGGAGACGAGTTCAACGAGGTCTTTGACCTGAACTTGCTCGTCAAGGTCTTTCCCTTTGACGGCATCGTCCATCATGATCATGCAGTAAGGGCAGCCAACGGCAATGGTCTCGGGATCGGCCTTCATGAGTTGGTCCACGCGGGTGTAGTTGATCCGTGAACCTTGCGTCTCTTCTTTCCAGACCGAGCCACCGCCAGCACCGCAACAGAAGGTGCGGTTTTTCGACTGCTCGACATCATTGAGCTTGATGCCCGGAATGGCCCGCAACGCCTCGCGAGGCGGCGCGTAGCGACCATTGTGACGACTCAAATAGCAGGGGTCGTGGAAGGTTGTGTTCTGCTCATTCAGGACGCGCGGGCTGATCTTGTCTCGCTTGACCAACTCCTCGATATACTCCGAGCTGTGGTAGACTTTGTAGTTCCCGCCCAAGTCCGGATATTCGTTGGCAATCGTGTGGAAGCAGTGCGGACACTGGGTAATCACTTCCTTGACATTATAGCCATTCAGAGTCTGAACATTTTGCTCAGCCAGCATGCTGTAGAGATACTCGTTGCCCAAACGCCGTGCCGGATCACCCGTACAGCCCTCCTCTTTACCCAGAATGGCGAAGCGTACGCCGGCTTTCTGTAAGATGTTGACCATGGCGGTAGAGACTTTTTGGTTACGTTCGTCAAACGAACCGGCACAGCCAACCCAATACAGTACATCGGCTTCAGGGTCTTCGGCCAGGGTCTTCACGCCAAGACCGGCGGCCCAATCCGCGCGTTTATCAAAGCCCAGATTCCACGGGTTAGAATTGGTTTCCAAGCCTTTGAAGACGTTGACCACTTCTTGTGGAAACCGTGCTTCCATCATCACGTCGTAGCGCCGCATGTCCACAATCCGCTGGATATGCTCGATATTGACCGGACAGCCTTCCTCACACCAACCACACGTCGTACAGCCCCAGATGACATCTTCGGTCGCCACCTCGGTAATCATATCCGCCCCCTCCCAAACCGGCAGTTCAACCTGCTCGCCGTTTTGCGCGTTTTGCGCTTTGACTGCGGCAAGTTGCAAGAGAAAGGGCGTCTTTTGGATGAGATGCTCGCGTTGAACCATGACCAGCTTTTTGGGGTTCAGGGGCTTATCCGTATTGACCGTAGGACAGTTGAGCGTACAGCGTCCACACTCAAGGCAGGACGCCATGTCGAGCAGTTGTTTCCAGCTATACTCCTCAACCTGTGAGACGCCGAAGGTCTCCGCGGTTTCAAAGTCGGTAATCGGCTCCAGGCGGCCGCGTGGTTTCAGATTGCTGAAGAAGATATTGACCGGTGCCAGGAATATATGCCGCATCTTGGTAAACGGAATCAGACCGAAAAATGCGGTGATAATGAGCAGGTGTACCCACCACACGATTTGATGCGTACCCTCTCCTGCGTCGGCCAGAGCAAAAACACCGGCAAACGCCATCCCCGCATAGGCCCAGCCCGGATGACTCGCAGGGTTGGTATGAATGCGCACCCCTTCGAGCATGAGGCCGGTCACGCCAATGAGCAGGATGAGCACTAACGGCAGGCCATAGCCGACACGGTTCTCAAAATTATCAACCATTTTTTCTTGAGCCGGCCCGGCGTGAGCCGCTGGCTGCTGGACGTAGCGGCGATACAGAAACAGGCCGCAGGCGGCAATGAGCAATACCCCGCAGGTATCGAGGACAAATTTATAGACTTTGTAGAAGGCGCCAAAATAGAAGTGCATGGGCGTGTCATGCTCAAGAGTGACCAACCCGGTCCCAATGAACAGGCCGAAGAAAGCGACAAACAGCGTCAGATGGTAGAGGCCGCCCGGCTTTTCCTGCACGACGTTCCCTTGTCCAAAGGCTTCGAGCAGAAACAGTTTGGTCCGTTCCGGAATATTATCAATCCGCGTGGTCGCAGACCCGTGCTTAATCCGGTTCCACCATTCGTAGGCGAGATAGAGCGGTGCACCAAAGAAGGTCGTGAACAGTAGGATATACATCACGACCTTGCCTGTCAGTGAGATATTCCACAAAATTTCTCTGGTGACCTCTTCCATGCCAATCCTCCTGTACGGCTCTTTTTTGTGTCAGCTTTGAGGCGGAGCCGCAAGGGTGTCTCTCTTGAGGAACGGGGTCACCGACTAGATAATGCCGTCGTCCTTGAGTCCCGCCAAATCGCCTTCCGTCAGACCCAGGAGGGAGCCGAAAATATCGGCATTGTGCTGCCCCAAGAGCGGAGCAGGATGAACCTCAGATGGAGAATCTGACATCTGAACTGCGCAGCCCGGCATGGTGAAACACCCACGCGTTGGATGCTCAACCGTTGTGATCATACCGCGCTCTTTGAGGTGTTCGTTGGCGAGGATATCGCCGCTGTCGAGCACGGCTCCACACGGCACGCCGGCTTTACCAAAAGCTTTCATAACCGCAAATTTGTCGCGCTGTTTCGTCCAGTCCGCAATGATGGCAAACACTTCGTCAAAGTGCTCATTGCGACTCTTCTGGTCGCAAAAGCGTGGGTCGCTGATGAGGTCCGCACGTCCGATGGTTGTCAGGGTGCCCTCCCACATCGCCGGGGTCGTGTTAATGATGTAGGCATAATCGTTGGGACCGCCCGGTGCGCATGGATAGAGATCGGTTGGGGCCAGACCTGCGAGCCGATTGCCCGAGCGTTGGGCCGGGACGCTGCCGTAATAATGACTCATCATGCCAATGCGGGTCAGATTCACCACCGCATCCTGCATGGCCACTTCGACCCGTTGACCGGTACCGGTCTTCTCGCGCTGGAGCAGGGCAGAGAGAATACCCACGGCACAGTGGATTCCGGTTCCGGTATCGCCTATGGTCGGACCAGGGCGGAGCGGTGGCGTGTCCTGCGTGCCTGTGACGCTCATAGCTCCGCCGGTGGCCTGCGCAATCATGTCAAAGCTCTTGAATCCAGAATATGGGCCGTAGGTCCCAAACCCTTTAACCTGAGCGTAGACAATCCGCGGATTGATTGCCGAGACAACGTCATACCCCAGACCCAGTTTGGCGATGGCACCCGGACCGTAATTCTCGACCAGGACGTCAAAATGGGGCACGAGCTGCTTAAAGATGCTCATCCCTTTTTCGCTTTTGAGATTGATGCTGATGCTTTTTTTGCTGGCGTTCAACAAGAGAAAGTAGGGTGAGTCGAGTCCCGGCTTATCGGTAATGAGATACCGGCCCTGGTCCCCTCCTTTGGGCGGCTCCACCTTCACCACGTCTGCACCGAGAAAGGCCAGAATTTCAGTACACGAAGGGCCGGCTTCAAATTGGGTTAAATCGAGTATTCGAATATGATCCAGCGCACTCACACTGCACCCCCTTTTTCGTTTGGCCGCAGTGGGCCGGTTTGCGAACGTCGCGGTGAGTATGAGCCAATACTAGCGCTGTTCTCTGCTTTCGACCAGACCTCGCCTGAGACAGCCGGTCGATAAGCTGAAGATGTCCCGGTCAAGCCCAGCAAGAACGGTAGGAGCAAATGGTGGTGTGACGTAGAGAGAGGATACGTCGATCACCCGAGCGCCCACTTAGATTTTGAAAACCGCGTCACGTGTGCTAGGGGCTGAGAGGAGCGAATCTTTAAAGGAGGTGTCCGATGCGGATAAAGCACGTATTGTGTGGTCTGGTCGTTACTGCCCTGATTGGCGGTTTCAGCTCGCGCGCGACGGCCGAGTTTTTCCCGTGGTGGGCTTTCGATAGCGTTATCGAGGAGGTCCAGGATCGTGGGACTCTGAAAGTTGGTCTCGGCCTGTTCGAGCCCTGGTCGGCCTGCAATGCAGACGGCGAACTGATCGGCTTCGAGATCGATGTCGCGACCAAAGTAGCCGCAGACATGGGGGTTGAGCTTGAATTTGCGCGGACGAACTGGACCTACATCATCTCGGAACTGATTGCTGAGGAGTTTGACGTCATTATTAGTGGTATGACGACCCTTCCGGAGCGCAATCTCCGGGTCAATTTCACGTCAACGTACAACTCTACTGGTGTCTATCTCGTGGCGAATACCGAAGCAGCCGCCACCTTGAGAACACTGGCAGATTTTAACAGTGCCGATGTTACGATTGCGACCCGTCGGGGAGCATCGTCCGTGAGGTTTGTCGAGAGTGTTTTTCCTGATGCCATGTTACTGCTCTTTGATACCGATAACGCTGTCCTTCAGGCAGTCGTCGCAGGTGACGCTCATGCCGCGGCGGCGTTCGCGACAACGCGGAACACGTGGGTTGAAGCCCATCCGACCACGCTCTACCGGCCTTCTGAAGCGCCGTTTGCCTCGGAAGTGGGAGCGATAGCCGTGCGGAAAGGTGACCTCGATACCCTAAATTTCTTCAATACCTGGATCGAGGCCAACAAGGCTAGCGGCTGGCTTGAGCAGCGAAGCCAGTACTGGTTCCAGACCCGCGAGTGGGCCGATCAAGTCGCCACCGATCCTGAAACCGTTGCTGAGTGCGATGAATCCTTTCAATAGTTGGCGTCGCTGTCGTCTGTGCCGAACGGCCCATCTCGACCGAGTGCAAAATCTTCGTCTCGTCCGAATGGGCCGCCTTCAGCCTCTTCATCCCATGAGTTAAATACCCTTCACGCTCAGAGGCATCAGCGGCCGCGTCTGCTGTCACTCCTTGGGCCGGAAGAGCAGGGGGTGGTGTTTCCGATTGTGGCACGGAATCCGGTTGCATCCCAAAACTCGCCGCCGGTGGAAGCTCGTCATTGATCGAGCGGGCTTCACGGGTTGGTGTGTCGGAATAGTGGACGGTCCCCTTGCTATCAACCCAGGTGTAAATCGTGCCTTGCCCAAGTCCCACCTGCGGCCAGGCAAGAACCCCAAAACTCAAAATGATGATGACTATGCCTCTTGCCATACGCTGGCCTCCTGGACGGCATACCCTGAGTGTGGCATAGCCCGTGGTGAGGAAGCAAACACACGCACGAGCACCGGTGTCATACTCAGTTGAATTGTCCTGGGGCAAAGGGTAGCCTCAGAGCACCTTCGTGTGCCGACCGTGACCGACGAATATCTTTTGTGGAGAGGGCTATGCCGCCGACTGATCTACCGAGCCACAGGACGAATAACCTGGAGGAGCCTCTCTATTCTGTGTGGGCAGTTGTCCTCGCCACCTTCCTCGGTTCTCCCCTTGCCGGTGGTGTGCTGCTGTCAATGAACTGCCGGAGACTGTCTCAACCCCGCGCCATTCGAGATGTTTTTCTCTGGACGGGGATGCTGACGGTAGGCTCGTTGCTCCTCAGCAGATTAATCCCGCAAGAGCAACGCATGCTTGAGGCGCTACTGGTGGGTCTCCAGGTGTTTGTCATGTATTTCCTGACGACTCGTCTGCAGGGCCGGGCCATTGCCCTGCATATCCAACAAGGTGGTGAACTCGCGTCGTACTGGAGCGCGATTGCCATAGGGATTGTGTGCGGTATTGTCCTGCTCTGGGTCCTGGTCGGATTGGGGTTGGTCGCCGCCCCTGGAGGCGTCATGGAGGGAGAGGGGCCACAGGATCTCTTGTAGACAGCAGACGCAGGTATCCATTCTATCTTTCCCTTCTATCTTGATCGTCGTGGCACAAAAGATATCAAAGCAAAAGGCGAAGCGTCCGCCTCCACGTCATCAGTTGACTCTGGATGAAGCAATTGCCCGTTTGGGACTGACGGGGGTCACGCATCGCCGCATGTTTGGCGGCCTGTGCTACTATGCCAATGGTAATCCCTTTTCTTTTCTCCTAGGCGAAGATCTGGCCTTAAAACTCCCAGCCATGCAGCTAATTTCCGCGAGTGCCAGTCGGGCTGGAGACCTTTTTCATCCCGGTGGCGGGGAGTTTGTGATGCGGGAATATCTTGCGCTCAGTGCGGAGACATTGACGGACGAAGGAAAGGTCGACGAGTTCGTGCAGGCTAGTTATCGCTTTGTGAGTGGTCAGGACAGTCCGGAAGAAGAGCTCGCCCAACGTGATTTGTTAGAAGGGCGGACTGGCTTATATCAAAAGAAGAAACGACCGGCCCACCAGAAGGTGAAACCGTAGGAACATCTCCACGCTCCATCTTCCGGCCTGCGCGAGTAGAGCAACGATACAGTGACAAGCATGACGCAGATCGTTCTTGGCTGGAGTGCTTTTTTTGCCTCGACTCTTGTCGCTCCGGCCGAATGGCTGAAGAATTTTTTCCTTTTCCATCCCAGCTCGACTGTGGACGTCACGCCAGCCGTTTATGAGCTTGCCTACGAGGACATTCGCTTTGGAGGAGAGAATGGGACGCTCTTGCACGGCTGGTATATTCCCGGCCCGGGGGACGTCATCTTTATCTGGTTTCACGGGAATGGCGGCAATATTAAGCATCGATTAGAGCACGCCTATTTGATGCACACTCATGTTGGCGGCAGCCACGTCTTGTTTGATTACCAGGGCTACGGTCTGAGTCATGGTCGTCCGTCGATTCCCGGTATTGTATCCGATGGCCGGGCCGCTATTCGGCTCATTCAGGAACGGGGCTGGAGCAAAGGAAAGCGACTCGTCTTTTTTGGCGAATCCCTGGGCTGTGCGGTCGCGATTGCCCTTGCGGTTGACCCCGCACTGGAGGTGCGCCCGGAACGTATGATTCTGGAAGCCCCGTTTTACTCCCTGCACGCGATGGGACAAACCCTGCTTCTGCTCCGACCCCTGGCCTTCTTAGTGAAAGACGATCTCAACTCAGCCCGGCTTATTCCAAAGCTCACGGTTCCACTGCTCGTTATTCATGGCACCCGGGATGGACTCGTGCCCTTTCAGCAGGGGCGCGACCTGTATGAACTGGCCTCTCAACCCAAGCAGTTTTATGAAGTCCCGGGTGGGGAACATGTTGGCCTGTACAGGATTGCTGGGCAACGGTATTTCCAAACTATTCACGACTTCGTCGCGGATGAACTTTCTCCTGGTACGACTGAATAGACGTAAGCATGACCCGATCTGAGACGGAAACGGAAGAACAGCGACCCCGAATATTTCGCTACCTGCGGCGACTGACTCTGGGCTTGGTTGTCCTTGGATTGAGTGGCGTCCTGGTGGGGCTTCTTCTCGCCGGCTGGTTCTTGTCCGAACAGCGCTATGTTGCCTTCCTTGAACAAGAACTGGAAGAGTTCTTGCGCGCAGAAGTGGAGATTGCATCGAGTACGCTCTCCTTTCGACAGGGGGTGGGGGTTCAGTTCAAGACGGTCCGTGTGCAGGCGTATGGCGGTACCGATCCATTGATGACTGCCGAACGCATTGATCTCGTGCTTGATCTTAAGGCGCTCTTACGCGGGCAACTGCTCTTTCGTCATATTTTCTTCCTGAAGCCGAGCGTCCAGCTCGCGCGACCGATATCGAATGCTGAATCGACCGCTCCGGTTGCGCGCCTGTTCTCTCATCAGGTGAATCCGTTTATCCAAGAAGCCGAGGCTGAGGAAACTCCGTCTGATGCCAATCTCTGGTTTTCCCCACAACTGTCGGTCCACCAACTTGTCCTGGAAGATGCGACGCTTGTCTTTCGGCAAATATCTACCGGAGTTCCCGTGATCTTCACTCGTGCGCGGCTACGGATTGCTTGGGATATAGGTGGTGTATGGGGAGAGTTGAGCGCGGACTTGGGTAGGAATGGAGATGTTGGACAACTGACGCTCCGTTCTCACTCTCCATACTGGGAGACGACACCGAACGCGTCTCCAGCAGAATGGCGAGGCGACATTCGCCTCCAGAATGTTGCCGTCCAGGAGTTGGGTACATGGTTTGGGGTAGATTGGCCCTCGGCTCGTGCAGACTTCTCGGGGAAGTATACCGGAAGGGCGAACGCGAGTACGACCGTCTCGGGTCGAATAAGCGTACGAGAGGCCCGTCTTTCACCCCTGACGATTGAGCGTGGCAGCATCGACCTGACAGACTTGCGCTGGGAGAATCCGCCTTACGCTTCCTCATGGGTAGTGGTCGCGCCGGTCGCTGGGCTGCTCGAAAATTTGGCTGAAAATTCAGCCTCGCTCATCTTCAACGCCACGCTTGAAGAGGTGGAGGGCCGGTTTGTGAAGAATGGTCTCCCGGCTCGTCTGACCTCGGGACAACTTCGTTTGCAGGACGGTCAACTGCACGCCTCGAAACTGGGGGGCTCGTACGGACGATCCTCGGTGCTCACGGAGTTGAGTGTTGACTGGGGACCTCTGTTCTCAAAAGAGTCGCCAACGCTCGGAGTCAGACTCGCCGCGCAGATAGATCTCGCCGATGACCTAGACTCTTTGCTCTCATTCGTTTCACGCAAAGAACGGGAGGCGTTCCTGCCAGCAGTGCACCAGCCGTCAGGGCAGGCTGACCTTCGGCTGCGCGCGCAACTTCCCCCTGGCAGGAGCACCCAGCTCTCGTACGCCGCGACGCTGGAATGGCGTTCCGCCGGCATGGCCCTTCCCGAGTGGGGGCTGACCCTGTCCGAGGTGAACGGGACCGTGCATCTCACGCCGGAGGAGGCAAGGCTACAGGATATCCGTTTTCGTGTAGGGACCTCGGTCGGGTCCCTGGAGGGAACGATCGAGCGGCCCTTTACTGCCTCACAGCAGGGACGTGTTGCCCTGTCCATCCCGCAGGCGACCGTCCAGGATTTTGTTCCGCTGCTTGACGAGACTGTGGTTGACCTGCAGTCTGGACAGCTCAGCGGCAGTCTGGTTGCCCGGTTTGGTCCGCAACGTCACAGCCTGGAGACCGAGGGGAGGATTGCGCTGAGCCAAGCCCGTGTGGACGTGCTGTCGTTTCTTGAGCCGCTCGATATCGCGCGCGGACAATTCTCCTGGCAGGGACAGCAGGGCCGATTTGTCATTGAGCAGGCCAGCCTGCCCGGCGGGAGTGTGGCGGGCTCGGGTGAGTTGCTGAGCTTTGAGCCCCTGGAGTTGCGCGTCAGCCTGGAATGTGGCGAGCTGGATTTCGACTCGATCTTGATCCCTGATGCCGTTCAACCGGAGAAGAGAGAGACAGCAGAACAGAACAAGGTACGTGTCGATGTCCACTGCGACCGGGTGCGGTATAAGACATTGAGCGCGGCACCGGTCCGGGCCTTTGTTGACCGGCATGATCGTCAGGTCGATTTTCGCCTCGAAGAAGCTGGTGTCTCAGCAGGCCATATTCGGGGAGAAGGGACGTTTTGGCTTGACTCGTCCGCACTCTCGTTCGCACCGCAGGTAAGCCAGGTTGAGGCGGCAGATTTTTTTGCGGCTCTTGGCCATCCGACCGATACCCTCTCAGGCATCTTAGATGCCAGCGGCGACATCGAGGTTGTCAATTGGGAGTTCTGGGATGACCCAGAGGAATGGGATGGTGAATTGACGCTCTCAGTTAAAGATGGGATTGCTCAGCAACTCCCGATTCTCGTTCGGCTCTGGACCGCCATCAGTCTGCAAAGTCTTCTCAGCTTTTCGTTGCCGCAGTTGCCCCGCGAAGGACTCCCCTTTTCTTCGCTGACTGGAGATATTGTTGTGAAACACGGGGAACTCACCACAGAGAATCTTTCTCTCATCGGAGAGGCCGTTCGCCTGGACGCGCGAGGCCAAGTGGACTTACGGCAGAAAATGCTTGATATCACAACCGATGTGATTCCACTGCGTGGGATTACGAGTGTTGTTGAAAAGGTCCCGTTGGCGGGCAAGCTGCTCGCCCAGAGTACCGACCGACTCACGGCACTGCCGTTTCAGGTCAGCGGCCCGTACCACGACCCTCAGGTCAGCCTCCAGTTGCTCAAAAAAGTCGTTCCCTGACATACGAGAAGAGGAAAGTGGCCGGATGGCTATAGCATCGACGTATCGGTTCTGAGGCCAAACAATACCCGACCGGCAAGTTCATACAGGGGTGGCGCGATGACCGCGTGTTGGGTCAGCACGTGGATGTCGCGGAAAGCCCGCTGGAGCGGACTCGTGTCCCAGATGGCACTGGTCCCCGCGACCGTATACATGCTATCTACCACTGCGGCTGACTCGCTGGTGGCGTGGTTGGCTGCAAGACGGATAGCCGCCCGCTGCTCGAGGGGAATTGCTTCTTTCTGACACGCCATATCCCATATCTCTTGGGCTATCGCAAAGAGTCCAGCGCGGGCTGCCTGGAGCCGCGCTCTGGCCTGTGCCACCTGCATGTGGATGAATGGGCGTTCGCAGAGCGGGCGACGCCCTCCGGTTGGAATCTTGGTGCGTGCAACTTCCATAAGACAATCAATACCGCCTCGAGCCATGCCTACGGCTACGCTGGCAACACTGATTGCCAATAGGCCAAAGGTGGGGAAGGCATAGAGCGGACCAGGCTGCGTAGGAGGCTCAAGGCCATATGCTACGGTTCTCTCTGCAGGAATAAAGAGGTCATGGATCGCGATGTCATGACTGCCGCTTCCTCGCAGGCCGGAGACTGACCACGTGTCGATGATCTCGGCTTCCGCCGAAGGAAAGAGCATCAGACGAATATCTGGCTGTCCGTCGGAACGCAGATGGGGAGATTCATCAGCCTCATGGATAATGCAGTTGCCCATGAGCCAGGCGCAATATTCACAACCACTGTTAAAAGGCCAACGTCCTGTAACGTGATAGCCTCCCTCGACTAGTCTGGCCTTACCGTGTGGAGCAAGGGACCCGGCAGTGATGATATGAGGATCGCTGCCATAGATCTCCCGAGCAGTTTCCAGCGGAAGATAGCCGCTCGTCAGCCCTCCTGTTGCACCGATCATGGCTGACCAGCCGACTGACCCGTCCAAGGCTGCGGCTGCCTCAATAATCTGGATGAATGTAGAGACATCAATCTCAAGACCGCCAAGCGAGCGAGGAATGAGCAGACGAAAGAGGCCTGCGGCAGCCATAGCATCAACAAGAGACTGGGGAAGGCGACGCTGGGTTTCGATCTGATGACTGAGCGAACGGACCTGGGGAGCGAGGTCATGTACGGCTTTGAGAAGGCTATCTGCTTGATCAGGAATATCCATACTAAGCCCTACAGGAAAGCGGCAGTGGGCCGTCCCGCTACGGTGTTTGTCTCAGGGAGTAAGGGTCTCTAATAATGAATCACCGACCGAATACTCTTGCCCTCGTGCATGAGCTCAAACGCCGTATTGATCTCACCGAGCGGCATGGTATGCGTAATGAAGTCGTCAAGAGGAATCCCCCCCGTCATGGCCCGCTCCACAAACCAGGGAAGTTCCGAGCGACCCTTCACCCCGCCAAACGCGGTACCGCGCCAGACCCGGCCCGTGACTAGCATGAAGGGCCGCGTTGCAATCTCCTGACCCGCACCCGCAACTCCAATAATCGTCGACTCTCCCCAGCCTTTATGACAGCATTCCAGCGCAGCCCGCATGGTGTTCACATTCCCGATGCACTCGAACGAATAATCGACGCCGCCGTCGGTCATATCCACAATCACGTCCTGGATAGGAGTGTCGTAGTCCTGTGGATTGACGACATCGGTTGCCCCGAACTTCCTGGCCAGGTCGAACTTGCCAGGATTGACGTCAATGGCAATGATGCGCTCCGCCTTGACCATGCCGGCCCCGACGATGACGGCCAGGCCGATCCCGCCCAGACCGAACACCGCAACCGTACTGCCCGGCTCCACCTTTGCCGTGTTCTTGACCGCGCCGATTCCGGTGGTGACACCGCAGCCGAGCAGGCAGACTTTTTCGAGTGGGGCGTCTTTCTGGATCACCGCGGTACTGATCTCAGGCAGCACGGTGTATTCGCTAAAGGTGCTGGTTCCCATGTAATGGTAGATGGTTTTGCCGTTGAGCGAAAAGCGGCTGGACTCGTCTGGCATGAGTCCACGGCCCTGTGTCCCACGTATCGTCTGGCACAGGTTGGTCTTGCCCGATTTGATGAACGGGCAATTCGGGTCTTCCGGCGTGTAGAGGGGAATGACATGATCGCCCTCTTTCACGCTGGTGACGTCCGCACCAACCTCGACCACAACGCCCCCGCCTTCGTGACCGAGAATAGCGGGGAAGACTCCTTCCGGGTCATCTCCTGACAGGGTAAAAGCATCAGTATGGCATACCCCGGTCGCCTTTATCTGGACTAACACTTCGCCTTTTTGCGGGCCTTGGACTTCAACCTCTTCCAGTTCGAGTGGCTTGCCGGCTTCCCAGGCTACTGCTGCGCGTGTTTTCATACTGCCTCCCTGTAGGTATGAGTACACCTGCCCCGTACCACAGCCCTCAGGCATGAACAAGCGGAGCCTTGACGAGGGGTTCCTATGCCGCCTCGAAGGCGTGAAGAATCCCAACAATATTGCGAAGAATAGGGCAATCTGGTAGGGGGAGTGCACTGGTTTTCAAGGCTTTCCGCTCGTCCAGAGCATGGGTTAGGGTGAAGAGAACGTAGCATGGCTCGGCAGTTTCATATCCCAGACTTCTATAAAAGTCCCATCATTTCCCGGGTGAAAAAACACCGTCAGCTGCAAGACCCCCGTAAGCAGGACCTACTGCCCACGGTGCTCGACTTTGGCCCGGTACGCTTTATTCTTGCCCGCCATTTTGGTTTCTGTTTTGGCGTGGAGAATGCGGTCGAGATCGCGTATCAGACGCTTCAGGATAATAGCGACAAGCGGATTTTTTTCTTAAGCGAAATGATCCACAACCCCGCAGTGAATCAGGACCTCCAGGAGCGAGGGGTGCGCTTTATTTTTTCCTCCGCGGGCGAACACCTGATCGCCTGGGATGAACTTACCGCAGAGGATATTGTGGTCGTACCAGCCTTTGGGGCGAGTGTGGAGGTCCAGGACGCCTTAGCCCAACGCGGATTAGACCCGTATACCTATAATACCACCTGTCCGTTTGTGGAGCGCGTCTGGAAACGGAGTGCGCAACTCGGCAGTAGCGGCTATACCGTGGTCGTGCATGGCAAAGCTTCTCATGAGGAAACCCGTGCGACTTTCTCTCATAGTATTCAAAATGCGCCGACCGTCGTCGTTCTCAATCTCGAAGAAGCTCATATCTTAGGTGACATTATTCGTGGCCGACTTGAGCCGGACGTTTTCTTTGCGCACTTCGGTCATACTTGCTCTCACGGTTTCGACCCTGAGCGCGATTTGCAACGGATCGGTGTCGTCAACCAAACCACGATGTTGGCTTCCGAAACACGGCAGGTTGCCCGGATTTTGCGTCAGGCCCTGGCCGACCGTTATGGTGAGGAGCGGCTGAGTAAGACCTTTGCCGACACGTCCGACACCCTGTGTTATGCGACGAATGAGAACCAACATGCCACGTATGCGTTAATTGAGCATGGGGCCGATCTGGGCCTTGTTGTCGGCGGGTATAACTCCTCAAACACCTCGCATATTGTCGAGCTCTGTCGGGCGGCCATGCCGACGTATTTCGTTCAGGGTGCAAAGGATATCGTCTCCCCGTCCCATATCGACCATTTTGTTTTAGACCGGCAACAGATCGAGACTACGCAGAACTGGCTGCCCGAACACCGTCCACTTGATATCGCCCTCACTTGTGGGGCGTCCTGTCCAGATGCCATTGTGGACGAAGTCTTGCTGCGGGTGCTGTCTTTCTTTGACCAGTCACGAACAATGAAAGAGGTCTTGCAGCCCTATCCCTCCATTGCGCCAGTAGCGGGCTGAGACTGGCCCTGCCACAGGACACACGTATGCAACTTGAAGCGGCCGACTATATCATCTTGATTGTTGATGATCTCGACCGCGCCCTTGATTTTTATATCCAGGTTTTAGGGCTCAAACTCGGCCATCGTTCTGGAGACTACGCGCAACTCGACACCGGTGTGACCCGCATTGGATTCTATACCCGCTCGGCCATGGCCGCCGTGGTCGGTTTCGCTCTGGAGCCCGCTCAACAGACTGCTCCTGGTTTCGAGTTGGGCTTCAAGGTCGCTGACGTTGACGCGGCCTATGCGGAAATAGTGGCGGGCGGAGCGACGTCGGTCACCCCGCCGACAACCCGCCCGTGGGGGCAACGGACGGCCTATGTGCGTGATCCGGATGGCTATTTGATCGAGTTGGCTCAGGGGCTATAGCCTGAGATGTACCGTCGTCGTCGGTGCGTTTCTGTTCGCCTGAAAAAGCCGAGCACGCCAAGAGACTGCGGGGCGATTAGCGCCCCGCAGGAGTCTTTTAGCCTTGTTTACGGAGGGCGAAGAACGACGTGAAATTTCCTCGCCGGGCAAGGAGCAGGAGGGTCTCTGCGTCTTTGACTTCCTCTATGGCCGTTGTGAAATCACGCACCGATTTGACGGCTTGGCGGTTCACCTCTTCGATGACATCTCCGGGACGGATGCCGGCCATCTCGGCTGGGCTACCAGGCTCAACCGCCGTGACAACGACGCCTTTTTGATTGTCTGGCAGACGGTAACGTTGGAGATGTTCGTCTGAGATGTCGGCGACGGTCAGTCCCCAGCTTGCCTCACTCTCTTCGCGGCTCCCGCCTTGAGCGATCTGATCGGTCAATTCTCCAAGCGCGACAGAGATGGTTTGTTCTTTCCCGCCCCGGAGAACGGTGACCTGGACCTTTTCTCCCACCGGGGTGCGCGCCACCATAGCCGGCAGGTCGTGGGATTTCAGAATTTGTTCCCCTTTGAAGTGGGTAATGATATCGCCCCGCTCAATCCCCGCCTTCTCTGCCGGCCCACCCTCCGTGACCTCAGCGACCAAGGCGCCGATAGGCTCTTCCAGGTCAAAGGATTTTGCCAGCTCTGCCGTGACCGTTTGAATAGCGACACCCAACCAGCCCCGAGTCACTTTCCCCGTGTCTTTGAGTTGGTTAATGATCGACTTCGCCATATCGATGGGAATGGCAAAGCCGATACCAATATTGCCGCCACCCTGACTAAAGATGGCCGAGTTAATGCCTACGACTTCGCCCTGCAGGTTCAAGAGCGGGCCGCCGGAATTGCCGGGGTTAATCGAGGCGTCCGTCTGGATAAAATCGTCATACGGCCCGGCACCGATCACTCGCCCTTTAGCGCTGACGATACCAGCCGTCACTGTTTGTTCGAGCCCAAACGGATTGCCGATGGCCATGACCCAATCGCCAATCTGCAAATCCGACGAGTTCCCGAGCGGAACACTCCGAAAGGGCTCTTCTGACTCGATTTTTATCAGGGCCAAATCTGTTTTATCGTCGGTCCCGATAATTTGCGCCTCAAACTCGTCTTCATCCGAGAGACGGACCGTAATCTTGTCGGCATCCCCAACAACATGATTATTGGTGACAATATAGCCGTCTTGGCTGATAATGAAGCCGGAGCCTAAGCTGCGTTGCTGGCGCGGGGGTGGACGATCGCCAAAAAAGCGGCGGAAGAACTCTTCAAATGGGTCTTCCCCGCCAAAGGGATTTGGTCCTGGCAGCGGTCTCTGGCGACGCTGGGAGCGCCGAGTCGATGTCTGGGTCGTTGAGATGTTCACGACCGCGGGCATGGTTGTTTTCGCTATATTGGCAAAATCGGGAAGCTGACCCACGCTTGTGACTACCGGTGGAGGCGCTTCCGCTTTGCTCTTTCCTTCCTTTTTTTTTGAACCGAATAATTCCAGGGCGTGTAGGGGAGGGCGGTCCACCAGCAGCAACCCTGACAGTATGAGGATGCCAGCGGTGAAGACGCCGTATCGTATGGATCCGCTCTTACGCATGCCTTCCTTCCCTTTCCAGCAACAATCCAGAGACAAATATATTCCAGCCACGCCCGAGGATTACGGTTGCGCTCCCTTATTCATCTTTTCTCGAAGCTCAACCTGTTTCACGAACGAGGGGACAACCGGAGCAAATTCTGGTGAGAGGCGGTGCCGGATGTCCATCGCCGCGTCAGCAGCCAGCCTCCGCAAAGGGACAGACTCCTCGATACGGGAGAATTCGTCGAGAAAAGTGAGGACATCCTCCGTCCCCACTTCTTTCAGGGCAAACAGGGCGGTTCCCTTTGTCGGCACATCAAGGTCACGTCGCAGAAACTCCATGATGGGCATGGCGCCCCGCGGGTCACCAATTTTGCCTAATGCAATCAGGACCTTTTTTTTGACTCCGGCATGCACGTCACGTAAAAATAACTGTTGGGCCAGGGCTGGGGTGGCATCTGTCGCTCGCATATTGCCCAGATATTCAATGGCTTTAACCTTGACTCGAATATCAGCATCTGCGGTCGCATTGAGCAGATAGTCAATCGTCTGCGGGTTTTTCATCTCTCCGAGCGACTTCACCGCACTCATGCGTGTTTCCGGCCGGTCATTCCCCAGACGACGGATAATCTCTTCCATTTCTGGTCCCGATCCGCGCTTTTGCTTTTCCTGGCGTAGCCGCAGCCGACTCTCGCGCGTCAAGCGGTTGCCCAATCGGGTCCCCTGGCCCAAAAATTGGGCCTCAGAGACGCACGGCAGGGTCCAGTCGAAAAGGCTGAAGGCGAGGAACAGAATGATACCGAGCGTCACGCCTGCTCTCTGTCCACGATACTGTTGCGTTACTCCTGCACTCATAGGTTTTCTGCCACTCGTAATCGACTGAGGATGCCCCACGCGGAGACTGGATGCAAGGGCGCTAGCTTGAGAATAACGGGTCTTGCTCTTCACGCCGAAAGACCTGGACCTCTTCCGGGAAAAGGCCCCCTTCGGGAATATCCTTGAGCGGCGTTCCATCCTTGAGCCGCCCTTCTATCACTTCGCGATACGTACAGACCAGATATCGATGTCCGTCGCGCGGTTTGGTTGGTAAGCGGGCCTTTTCGACCCGGGTCTCACCTTTTGCCTCCGGTCCGAGGATCCGTATGACGTAGCGTTTCTTCATGAGCCCTTTCAATGCCCGGATAACCGAGGCGCGGGACAAACCTGTCATCTCACAGATTTCAGCATAGCCGGCCGTAATCAGTGGGGTCCGCCGTAAACCGATAGAGTGTCGCCACAAGGCTCGGTAGGTTTTCCACTCGCGCGGGTCCATGAGCCGATTGAGTTCGTCTTCCAGCAAATAATCGGGGAGGCGTGGGGACGGTTGCCACGGAGGACGGCGCGTCAGGCGAATCTGAACATCAGCTCCCTCTCCCGTCGCCTGTTCGTCCAATAGGGTCGTAGGCTCCTCTTTTTTCGCCATAGTCGGATCGCTCTATTTTTCCCAGGTATAATACTGATAAATGGAAACGGTGCCAATGGGCAGAACGTGTATGCGATAGTGCTGGAGATGCGTCTACTCGCCGCTGATCTAGGGAAGAACCTATGAAGATTCGGTCCATTACAATAGGACTCGATCCCGGCTTTCCGCTGAAGACCGCTCGGATCTCGCAAGGCGGACGCTTTGCCCAAGCAGTAAAGACCATCTGCGAGGAGGAGGGATTAGCGGTGCAAACCCTCCGTTTGGCCACTCCCCCATTTCCTCAGTATCTGGCCGGCTGCTCCCCTGCCACGGTCCTTCGCTTTGCCCAAGAACTGGAAGCCTGCTGTCTCGCCAACGGATTGGATTATTGCGCGCTCGGACCAGTAGACCCCAACGTGCCCGAGGAGCACCAGTTTGTTGACCTGTTGCCAGACCTGATCGCTGGGACTGAGACAATGTTTGTCAGCGCGCGTCTCAGCAACGGCGCCCAAGTCCCCGCTCAGCCTGTAACCCAAGCGATTGCCGGCATTATGAAAACGATCGCGGACACAACGCCAGATGGATTTGGCAACCTCCGATTTGCGGCCGCGATCCACATCCGCGCCCAGACCCCTTTTTTCCCGGTGGCGTTCCACACTGGAACGCCGGCCGTCTCCCTTGCCCTTGAAGCCGCCGATGTGGTGGCGTCCGTTGCCCAGTCTGATCTCAGCCCGACCGGGCTTATCGCCCAGATACAACAGGCATTTGAACGCCAGCTTCGCCCTCTTGAGCGCCGTCTGAAACGCCTTGGGCAGCAGCATTTTCGATTTGCGGGTTTTGACCTGTCACCAGCGCCGGGTCCTGGGAGCAGTATTGCCCGGGCAATTGAGCGGATCAGCGCCGTTCCCTTCGGTAGTCCGGGCACGCTTGCGGCAGCCGCCCTGGTCACCACGGCACTCAAAGAGACGGTTCTCGATCAATGTGGCTACTGTGGGCTTATGTTGCCGGTGCTCGAAGATGCCGGTCTTGCCGAGCGCAATAATCAAGGAAAAATCCGACTGCCCCAACTGCTGACATATTCCGCGGTATGTGGCACGGGGCTCGACACCATACCGCTTGCAGGTAACGTCTCTCAGCATCAACTGATAGGACTCCTTTCCGATGTTGGGGCTTTAGGCTGGAAGTTGCAGAAGCCGCTCTCCGTTCGTCTGCTCCCAATCCCAGGTAAGCAGGTCGGTGAGATGACAACGTTCGACTTTCCCTATTTTGTGAATACGCAGATTATGGCCCTCGACTAGTGGACGGCTAAGGACGTGGGGAAGATCGCATCATGCTACAAGGACAGGTGGGACAAAAGGGGAGGGCGACCTGGGGCCGACAGCTCCTGGCATGGTCCGCGGTCATGAGTTATTGCGGACTCCTCTACTATCTGTCCGATCAACCTAGATTGCGTCCTCCTCAGATGGTGCCTTCCTCCGATACCTTGGCCCATGTAGCCGCGTATGCCGTATTGGGTTGGCTCTGGACAGTCGCGCTCAGAGAGACGTGGGAGGGATGTTCGTCCCTGGCAGTCGTGCTTTTCACCCTTCTCTTTACTCTTGGATATGGGCTCAGCGATGAATGGCATCAGAACTTCGTGCCGGGACGTGTGTCCAGCGCGGTGGATGTCGTCGCGGATGTGATAGGCGGCGGACTGGGTGCTGGTAGCTTCTTTCTGTGGACAAGAAGAAGGGCCGGGGAAGAGGCCCGACCCTCAGCCAGCGCGCCGACGCCTTAGTCTTGCCAGGGGAGGGGCATGTGTTCATTGTCTGCGGTGCAGACTCTGACCGGTGCCTGGCCGAGAGCTGCAACAATGAACATATCTTCCGTTCCGGTATTGACTATCTGATGAATCACATCGCGTGGGATCTGGAGAGTTGAGTTCGGACCGAAATCCGTATCCTCTCCCTCGACCGTCAAGCGTCCCGAGCCGCGCAACACCACGATAGCCTCTTCGCAGTCGTGACGGTGAACGGGCGTCCCACTACCGGGCTTGATGGTCTGCATCCACATTTCTAAGGTCTGCATGCCATGTTCCGGACCGGCCAGAGTCTGGTGTTCCAAGCCGGGGAGGGCAAATTTCTCTACTGCTTCGTTGTGGACGACTGGCATCTTTCTACTCCTCCTCTAAAAGGTGTTATTGCACCAATATCACAGAAGTGAGGTGTCTTCGAGCCGATCTGATGGTGACACTGCCATAGGTGAGCGCGGCGGCCGGGGAGCAATCCATTATGGGCAATCTCGACGTGATAGGTTGAGTGTGTCACAATACCCCCGTTTGACTCGATACACCCGGTGGTGGAGAGGGAGGTGTCAGTGAAAGGGCACGCCCGACAATTTATGGCGGCAAACGATGTGGTTGTCTCTCCTAAGACGACCCTAGCCGAGGCCGCACGCCAACTTGCCCGGTTGGACATCACCGGCCTGCCCGTCACCGATGCGAACGGACGAGTAGTTGGTATCATCACCGAAAGCGACATGCTCAACGCCTTTCTTGCCCAGCGTTCCAACGACGTGACCGTGGAAACACTGATGACGGAACATGTGATAACCGTCGATGAATTCACCCCCGCGGATCAGGTGCTCGCCATTTTACGAGAGCAGAGAATCCATCACTTACCTGTGGTTCGCCAAGATGTTGTGGTTGGTTTGATCACCCCCCAGACTGTACTTCACTATATTGTCTCGCATGAATTCCCCTCGCCACCGGACGCTGCCTAGTTGATTTCCAGCTCAGGAAAAGACCTCGGCTCTATCTCCTCGGTTTACTCCGTCTGGCCTATCAAGAGGTGTGTCATATATGAAAGATGAATCTGTACCTCATATATCCCAGCGTTATTGGCGTACGAATCTTCTCATTGTCGGAGCCCTGCTCAGCGTCTGGTTTATCGTTTCTTTTGGGCTGTCCATTCTCTGTGTTGACGAACTGAACACCATCCGGCTGGGCGGCTTTCGGCTTGGTTTTTGGATGGCGCAACAGGGCTCGATGTATGTCTTTGTCATCCTGATCTTCGTGTACGTGTGGCTGATGAATCGTCTGGACCGGGAATATGGCCTGGAGGAACAAGAAGAGGTACGCAGCGAGCGGGGTGTCCAGTGATGGACCTCTTTCAGACAGATCCGGTCAAAATTTGGACCTTCATCATCGTTGGTCTTTCGTTTGCGCTCTATATCGGCATCGCCTGGCGAGCCAAAGCCGAATCAACAAGCGACTTTTATGTTGCTGGCTCGCGGGTCGGTGCCGTCGCTAACGGCATGGCGACCGCCGCAGGTTGGATGAGCGCGGCCTCGTTTATCTCGATGGCAGGCATGATGTCCTTCCTGGGGCGTGACGGTGCGATGTATCTGATGGGCTGGACGGGCGGGTATGTGCTCTTAGCCCTGTTGCTTGCGCCATACCTACGGAAGTTCGGGAAATACACCGTACCGGACTTTGTTGGCGAACGCTATTACTCACAGACCGCCCGGGTCGCCGCGCTTGTCTGCGCCATCTTTGTCTCTTTTACCTATGTGGCTGGTCAGATGCGCGGGGTCGGTGTCGTGTTTGCGCGTTTCTTAGAAGTTCCGGTTGAATTCGGCGTGATCATCGGTATGGCCATCGTCTTTATCTACGCCGTAACCGGTGGACAAAAGGGTATTACCTATACGCAGGTCGCCCAATACTGTGTGCTGATCTTTGCCTATATGCTACCCACCTTTTTTATCTCCCTGCTGATGACTGATACGCTGCTCCCCCAGATTGGTTTTGGGGCGGAACTGACAACGGAGCCAGGAACGTCTCTGCTGGATAAGCTCGACGGCCTCAGTCAGGAACTCGGTTTTGCAGCCTATACCGGTCGGGGGAGTAAAACGACGATCGATGTCTTTTTTGTTACCCTTTCCCTGATGGTCGGTACGGCCGGTCTGCCGCATGTCATTACCCGCTTCTTTACGGTTCCGAAAGTGAAAGATGCGCGTCTCTCAGCCGGCTGGGCCCTGTTGTTTATCGTCATCCTGTACGCCACTGCTCCTGCGGTGGCGGCGTTTGCTCGGACCAATATCTTGACGACCGTTCACAACACAGAATACGCCCAGGTACCTGACTGGTTCTCAAAATGGGAGGAAACTGGTCTGATCCGATTCTCCGATAAGAACCAGGATGGTCGGATTCAGTATTATAATGATGGTAATCCAGCCTTTGCCGAGCGTGCGACAACGCAGGGCTGGAAGGGCAACGAGTTGTACATCGACCGCGATATTATCGTGCTCGCCAACCCGGAAATTGCCCAACTGCCGGCTTGGATCGTCGCCTTGGTGGCGGCGGGCGGTCTGGCGGCCGCCCTGTCTACCGCTGCCGGATTGCTGCTCGTCCTGTCAATGTCGGTCTCCCATGATCTGATGAAAAAGGTGATCCGCCCGGACATCACTGAGCAGCAAGAGCTTCGCTATGCCCGTTTCGCCGCGGCCGGAGCGGTGATCATCGCTGGCTATTTTGGCATTTACCCGCCAGGGTTTGTCGCTCAGGTCGTGGCGTTTGCCTTTGGCTTGGCCGCTTCGAGCTTCTTTCCGGTGATTGTCTTGGGGATTTTCTCCAAACGCCTGAACCGAGCCGGGGCGATTGCCGGCATGATCTGCGGCATGAGTTTTACCACCGCCTATATTATCTATTTCAAATTTATCAGCCCCGAAGCCAATACCGCCGAGCACTGGCTATGGGGTATCTCGCCCGAAGGGATCGGCGGGGTTGGTATGCTGATTAACTTTGGCGTCGCGCTTGTCGTCTCCTCGTTCACCAGCCCGCCACCACCCGCGGTCCAAGACATGGTTGAGGAAATCCGCATACCACGGAATTGAAACAAGCTTCTTGATCACACACCTGGTTGGTCGTGGATGGCTGTCCGATCTCATTTCACTGATGGCGTGGAGAAGAAATGTGGGCAGGGGCGGAATCGAACCGTCGACACGAGGATTTTCAGTCCTCTGCTCTACCGACTGAGCTACCTGCCCACACGGTGGGGCATCCTCATAGCAGTTAATCCAGTTTCTTGGCAAGCCCTGTTACGAGGGCACAAGAGGCGAGGCTCGAACCGTTGACGTTGATAAGTCGGTGATGATAGCGCGTGGAGGAGAAACGGACGATTTGACCACTAGTGGGCGGTACATCAACATCTAGTGATAGTGACGTTGGGCGGGGAGGAACGCAGCAATGTCGGGGAGACAAGGCGCAAGACGCAACACGCCGCTGATATCGGTGATCCTGCCGACTTTTGATCGAGCAGATTTATTACCACGGAGTATCTCATCGGTACTGGCCCAGACGTTCACGGACTGGGAGCTGATCGTTATCGACGATGGTAGCACCGATAATACGGCCGAAGTTGTCGCGGCGTGGCAGAAACAATCTGACCAGATTCACTATGTCCGCCAGACAAATCATGGGGTTGGGGCGGCCCGCAACCGTGGCGTTGCGGAAGCCCGTGGAGAATATATCGCCTGTCTCGACAGTGATGACGAATATCGCCCTGTCCACTTGGAGACGCGGCTCGAACTGTTGCGTCAGCATGGCCTTGATTTGATTCAAGGCGGCGTCCAGGTCGCTGGCAAGCAGTGGGTCGTCGACTTCTTTGATCCGACCAAGCTCATCCGCATATCCGAATGTGTGATCGGCGGGACGCTGTTCGGAAAGCGTACAGTCTTTACCGAGTTGGGCGGATTTTGTGACCTGAACTATGGAGAAGACCTTGACCTGTGGGAACGGGCTCAAAAAGCGTTTAAGACCAAGACCTTTCGCGAACCAGCCACCTATGTCCTTCATGAAACGCCCAATAGTCTGCGCATGGTTCGGTTTGAGGAGTGGGCGACCCGGCAATCTGAATAGCCGGCTGACACGGCTACGGCGTACGCCTGAGCGTGTCGGTTACGCTGTAGGGCGACTCTCGTCTACGGCTGGGACGCGGTCTCTCAGGCAATACACCCCCAGATAGAACAGGGGTGTGTCGAGCAGGGCAAAGACGAGCTTAAACGCATACGAGGACAGCGCCAGCGGAATAAGTTTGTCGATCGAATCCACGGCTGAACCGAGCGCGCCAGAAGCATACAGAATTGACGAGATGAGAAACGTATCAACGATCTGGCTGAGCATAGTCGAGCCGTTATTGCGCAGCCACAAATGTCGCCCCTTGGTGAGCTGTTGCCAGAAATGGAAGAGGTGCACATCAACGGACTGAGCGACCAGATAGGCAACCATAGAGGCGAGAACGCCCGGCTTCATAAAGGCGTACACCGCGTCAAACGTTGCGGTTGCCCCCGATACGCCCGTAGCATCCGGTAACACATGGCCAAACCACATCAAGAAGAGCATGAAGAAATTCATGCAAAAACCAACCCAGACGATGGACTGCGCCCGCCGTCGGCCATAGAGTTCGCTGATCAGGTCGGTGGCCAAAAAAGTAAAAGGGTAGGCCAACAGTCCGGTCGGAATTACAAACCAGCCAAGATCGACGAACTTCGTAATCCCGACAACGTTCCCCAAGGTCAGCGAGGTGAGAAAAATTCCAGCCAGAAAAGAATAGAGAACCTCGCGGGTATGCACCGACCAAGCCCGGCCAGCCGGAGTGCGCGTGTCGTGCGGCATTGGGTGTCAGTTACGTACGGCTGCGCTGCTGCGCTGCCACCTGTTGTTCGGCAAAGTCAATGACCTGAGCCTCCAGGCAGGTCTGGTTGAGCCGATCAATTTCCTGCACACCGGTTGGGCTGGTGACATTGACCTCGGTCAGGTAGTCGCCAATGATGTCGAGCCCGACGAAATACAGCCCGTCCCTTTGGAGAAACGGGGCGACGGTTCGACAGATCTCTTTATCACGATCGGTTATATCCGCCTTGACGCAGGTTCCACCCACATGGATATTGCCCCGATTTTCATCGGCCCGAGGCACCCGCAGGGTACAGCCGATGGGGTCACCGTTCAGGGCGATGAGACGTTTGTCGCCCTGACGGACTTCCGGGATATACTGCTGGGCAATGATGGCCTCGCGACCGTTCTGGGTCAGGGTTTCGAGGATAGAATTTAGATTTCGATCATCCTGACGGACATAAAAAATGCCGGCCCCGCCATGACCGTCTATGGGTTTAATAATCATCTCTCCGCCTAGCTCATCGAGAAAGGCCTTGAGGCGCTTGGCGTCGTGGCTGATCAAGGTAGCGGGGATGACGCTGGGGAAGTTGAGGGCGTAGAGTTTCTCGTTTGCCGCGCGCAGACCAGAGGGGCGGTTGAGGACAACCGCCCCTTCATTCCGGGCAAGGTCGAGCAGTTGGGTAGCGTGTAGATAGGCAATATCAAAGGGTGGATCTTTGCGCATAAAAATCGCGTCAAACTCACCCAACGGGCCCGTGTGTTCTGCGCCAAAGGTAAAATGGTTGTCCAGCTCTCGGCGCAGTTCGATCCGGCGGACTCGGCCCATGGCGCGCGCGCGTTCAATAAACAAGTCGGACATTTCCAGATACCAGACCTCATGGCCACGGGACTGTGCCTCAAGCATAAAAACAAAGGTAGTGTCTTTATCGATGAGGACGTGTTGAATCGGGTCCATAATAAAGGCGAAACGCATCATGCTGCCTCCTCTTAGTCGGCACGCTCCCGTCGAGTCGAAGAAGGGTTTCCTCTGCCCACAGGTGCGGCATGCTAGGCAGTCGTTGGGTTTAAGGCAAGGGGGGAAATTGGATATCACGCCACAGAAACTGACACAGGGCGACAGCGGTTATACTCGCCGTCTCCGCCCGTAGCACCGAAGCGCCCAAACTGACCGACACGAACCCGGCGGCCTGGGCCTGCTCGATTTCTTCGGGAGCAAAGCCGCCTTCCGGACCGACCAGAATATAGAGGGCATCGAACTGAGCAGAGTTTTGCGCAAAATCCCTGAGGTGCAAAGTCCGCTCTCGTTCTGAGAAAATAAGCTTCCCTGAAGGAGCCGGAACGGAGCGTAAGAGCTCAGGAAAGGACTGCGGCGGGCGAATCTCGGGAGGCGGGCTGCCCGACTGTTTTACCGCGGCGCGGGCGATGTGCTGCCAGCGCGCTAGACGTTCAGCCCGTTTGCTGTCAGAAATACGGACAACCGTAAAGGCCGAGACAAAGGGCACAATAGTATGAACGCCGAGCTCGGTGGCTTTCTCAATCACGAGGTCCATTCTACGTCCTTTGAGCGTTCCCTGAGCCAGGGTGAAGTGAAAGGCGGGGGTTGCGGGAGGGGCGTGTTCCGTAATGCCGACCTCGGCGTGGGCCGACGCGATATGGAGAATCTCACCGTGATAGGTCGCTCCTCTTTCATCGTACAGGGTGACTCGTGCGCCACGCCCGAGCCGCAGGACATGCCGCAGATGATGAAACTCTGCCCCGCTGAGCTGAGCCCGATCCTGGACGATGGTCTGGGATGAGATGAAGAAGCGTGGCATATCATCTGCCGTCCGGTGGGTCGCCGCTCCGACGTAAGATCAGAGTTGCCCAGTCGTCTTTGGAGCGGTGCTCTACCAGAACCCAGTCTGGTGCGCTGAATGCCCCAAGCACGGCCTTGGTCTGGTCGCTCTGGATACCGGATAAGATGGCGTGGCCGGAACGCGTCAGTATTTGCGTGAGCGCTGGACAGAATGCAATCAGCGTTGAGGCAAAAAGATTGGCGACGACTAATTGAAAAGGTGCCGGAAGTTCGTTGAGGTTGGCAGCGCTGATATGGACGGCTGTTGCGACACCGTTTACCAGTGCGTTTTTCTGCGCTTCTTCGCGTGCGGTCGGATCGATGTCCGTTGCCCAAACGGAAAGAACTCCTAGCTTGGCTAAGGTAATAGCCAGAATCCCAGACCCGGTGCCCAGGTCCAGGGCCTGCGTGGGAGGACCATACATGTCGCATAACGCTTCGAGCGCTTCCAGACAGGTGTGTGTGGTCGCGTGATGACCTGTGCCGAACGCCATGCTGGGATTAATCTCAATCACCTCTCGCTTCGAGTACGCGGGCCGTACTTCCCAGGGTGGGAGGATGAGCAGGCGTTGTCCAACCGGAAGAGGAGGAAAGTGGGTTTTCCAGCGCTCTTGCCAGCTGTCACTGGTAATGACCTCACACTCAGGAATACAGGTGACTAGGGCAGGATACTCGGTGGCGATATGCCGGATATGTTTCGTGAGGCTTGTCAACAACGCCGCGGAGTCCCGGTCTGCAGGGAAAAAACCTTGGACGAGCGTCCAGGCTGGCGGTGGCGTGTCCGGTTTCCATTCTTCCTCAGCAATACCGATTGAGCCGAGTTCGACCAGGGAATAGGAGACGGCCTCAACCGCCTCAGTGGGGACGGACACCGCAACACGCAGCCATCGCTCTGCGCCCATAACGTATGTACTCAAACATCTGCATGGCTATTGGAGGACTGTTCATTCATTTTGGCCCACAATAACCAGAGTCTGCTCGGCTGGATTGAGATAGGTATTGGCAACACGCTGCACATCTGCCTCTGTCACCTGTTGGATATGGTTGAGATAGAGACGCCCATGCGTATGCCCGAGACCGTACAGTTCGTTGAAGGCCAATTCTTCAGATTGCGCGGCATTTGATTGGAGGGAAATCTCATAGCTACCGGTCATATATTTCTTGGCTCGCTCGAGCTCGTCAGATGTGACTTTCTCCTGGCGGAGACGTTCCAGCTCCGTTTGTGTGGCGCTCACCGCTTCGTCTACGCTGCCTGGGTCTGTACCTAAGTACACACCAAACGTCCCTGGGGCGAGTCCTTCAACACTGAACGCGGTCACGGAATAGGCCAGGGCGCGCTGTTCACGCACCTCATAGAACAGCCGTCCCCCTTGGCGAGACAGGATGGTATCGAGGACTTTCAGCGCATATCGGTCAGGATTGTCAAGGGTGACGCCTTGAAAGCCTAGGACCACGTGGGCTTGTTGTTTCTCCACTTTTTTGGTTGCGGCTCGAACACCGCTCGGGCGGGCCTCTGGCGCGGGGGCGGAGGGTGGCGTGACTGCGGGTAGGGTTGATAATCCGGCACTCAGGCGGTCAATCAGTTGCGTCGTCTCAACGTCGCCAACAACGCTCAGCACCAGGCGTTCAGGATCGAGGAGGGTTTTGTAGTAAGCGGCAACCTGCTCTTGCGTCATGGCACTGACGCTGGCTTCGCTACCGAGGGTAAGCAGGCGATAGGGATGCGTCTCGTACAAGGTCTGGTAAAACAGATCAAACGCAACCTGGGCGAGATCATCTTCGCGGTTTTTGAGCGCCAGTAAAATCTCACGCCGACGTTTTTCGACTTCATCGGTTGGAAAAGCCGGATGGAGTAGGGTCTCAAGGAAAATATCAATGCCTTCATCGACGTGGGTCGTGAGAAACGAGCCCGATAAGCCTAAACTATTCCGTCCAGAAAAACCGTTTAGGCCGCCTGCCAGCGATTCAACCGCTTCCGCCAGGCTGAGGCGTGAGAATTGTTGGCTGCCACGAGTTAACATTCCGGCAATAAAATTGCTGATGCCAGCGTTGTGTTCGCTTTCAAACAAGAGGCCACCGAGTGTTGCCGCTTGAACTGCCATGACCGGAACGCCATGGTGTTCCTTCACCAGCAGACGAACGCCATTATCGAGGCGAATAGCTGTCACCGTGCTGCCGTTCGTCCCGTTCGTTCCCGCTGGAGCGCCGGTCCTGCTGACCGGTTGGTCGAGGCGATGGCACAATTGTGTGATGTCCTCAGTGGTCGGGATACTGGCGCCCTGCGTCTTACCGAGGATGACGGCGTTGAGCTTGGTCGGAGAGAGGTATTGACGCGCGACACGCTGAATGTCTTGGGGTGTGACCGCGGCCAAGCCTGTGAGATAGCGTTGCTCATAGTCGGGGTCAGAGAAGACCGTGAGAAAATACCCCAGTTGGCGGGCTTGGCCTTGGACGGTCTCCCGCCGGTAAACAAAATCACTGGCTAGATTCGTTCGAGCCCGGTCGAGTTCTGCCTGGGTCACAGGCGTATGCTTATACTGGAAGAGTATGGCCAAGCTCTGTTCGAGCGCTGGCCGAATCTTCTCTTGTTCCAGGGCGGCCGCCAGGATGAACAGGCCCGAATCGGCCGGCGTATAGGCACTGGCCGTAATCCAGTTGACCAATTCCTGTTCGGCTTGGAGCTTTTGGACCAGAGTCGAGCTTTCTCCGCCGCCCACGATAAAGCTGAGGAGATCAAGGGCGAAAATATCTGTATGTTCAGCCGGTGGAAGGGGAAAGCCCATATAGAGGTAGAACTCCTCGACGTTCATATCCACGCTGGAGAGGCGAAGCTCGGCCTGGGCCGGTTCGGGCGGACGAGGACGGACAGGAAGTTGCACGGAGGGAGTCTGGTCAAAGAGCCGCTGGACTTCTTGTCGAGCTTTTTCCCGATCAATATCCCCAACGATCACCACCGTCATGTTATTGGGATGGTACCAGCGCTGGTAGAAGTGCACGACGCGCTCACGATTGAGCGCCTCGATGGTTGCACGATAGCCAATAATCGGACGACCGTACGGGTGCTGTGTATAGGCAACCTCAAACAGTTCGGTTGCCGCTCGGGTGGTGGGTGAATCCTCGCCGCGCTTCCATTCTTCCATCACGACCTGGAGTTCTTTGTCCAGTTCATGCGGGTCAAAAGTCGAGCTTTGGATGGCATCGGTCAGAATATCGAGACCATCGGAAAAATGTCGGGAGGCAAGGACGATGTGGTAGACGGTATGATCTGCAGTAGTAAACGCGTTGATGCTGCCGCCGGATGATTCGATTTCCGTGGCGATGGCTCCGACCGGACGCCTCTGGGTGCCCTTAAAGAGCATATGCTCATGGACATGGGCGGCACCGGCAACATCGGGAGTTTCATCGGCACTGCCGGCCTTGACCCATATCTGGATAGCGACGACGGGCGCAAAATGGTCTTCTTGAATGGCAACGCGAAGGCCGTTTTCGAGCGTGAAAAGCAGACGGTCTGGATTCTGTTGCGGGTCGGTTGTGGGGTTCGACGAGACGTTCGGCATGGCCCCCCTGTGTTTCACACCCCCGAAAGGGAGTCAAGGAATACGTAGGCAGGAGGCGTGCAGGTATAAAGAGCAGGAAGGAGGTTCGGCCTGCGAGGAGGGGGACTTGAACCCCCACGGGTGTTACCCCACTAGTCCCTCAAACTAGCGCGTCTACCAGTTCCGCCATCCTCGCGAAAATAGGACACTTTCACCATAAAGATGAGTGTGGACAGGGGATAATACCGCGCTCTTCTTAGCTGGTCTAGGGGGGCAAGGGGGCACGGTTATCCCCTAGACCACGGGCATTGGCGTTGGTGGCATGGCCGGAGGAGCCGGCTGCTCGGATTGATGTTGCCACCACCGACGGAGCGTGCCTTTGGCAACGCGTCCCATGACCGCCGGTGTAAAAAAACTAGAGGGTGGCTTGAGCATCTGAAGGACTTCACCGACGTGACGCCGGAGGGTCATGTCTTCGATAGCGGCCATGAAAAGGGCATTCATATAAGGGCCAACAAGACGCGCGCCTTTTGGCCGTTCGCCTTCCGTTGTCGGCAAGCTAAAGTCGGCTCCGGTTGCGAGACCCCACGGGGCGGCCTGGACCCGAGCCTGGGCCTTAAAGAAATGCCGCGACAGGTCCGGATGCGTCGGGCCGTATTTTTTGAGGCACTCGTCCAGCGCACCGGCCGAGAGGGTTCCGGTTGTCATGCCTTGTCCATATACGGGATTAAACGCGCACGTGGAATCTCCCACAGCAATAAAGCCGCCCACGCCGGCCTTCCATTTTTCATACCGGCGGAAGCGGTTCGCCATTTTCCGGTAGGCATAGACTGAAGAGATAGGCTCGGCCAGACGTACCGCATCGGCCAAAACCGGAGAGCGCAGTTGCGACAGCGCCGCCGTAAATTCCTCTTCGTCCTTGGGTGGATAGTGTTTGGAGACTCCTGCCAGGGTGACAATCCAACGGTTGCGTTCGACCGGGAAAAGCACGCCGGCCAGGGGGTGTTCCGGCAGTTTGAGGTCAAGCCAAACGCCCTTCCACCACCAGTCCTTGGGGAGCTGGTCCGGTGCTTGATACCAACGCGAACTATAGCCTGTATGCGCATCCACAATAGTCTCAGGCGGAAGTGGGATGCCGAGTGCCTGGAGCCAGTTCGGTGCTTTTGACGCCCGCCCACTGGCGTCAACGACCAAGTTAGCCCGAATCGAACAGGGCTCTCCCGTGTCGCGCGGTACGATACGCACCGTATCAATGCGCGAAGGGCCGGCGGCAGCCATGCCCAGGCCGATCGCGCTCGTTTGCTCGCGTACCTCGACATTGGGCAGCGTATGGAACAACTCGCGGACGGTTGATTCAATGAGGTTGCGACTGGCGAACAGGGTCATCATGCCGGTGGGGCGACGGCGTTCCCAGCCCCAGTTCCGGAGCGTGGCAAAGTCGTTTCCAAAGTCAATCTCATGCGCCCCGCGCTCAAGCATCAGGGTGTCAAAGCCTGGAAAGAGGCGGTTGAGCTCTCGCCGGCCGCGTACGAGCAAAGCATGGACGTGGCGGCTCTGCGGAACCCCGGCACGTTCACGCGCACCGTCGGGACAGGCATCCCGGTCCAGGACGGTGACCCTGTCAAAATGCGTACTGAGTATGCGTGCGGTGCATAAGCCGGCCATGCTGCCACCAATGACGACCGCGTGAGTATGCGACATGCGTTGCTCCTGTGCGTCTACTGCTGCAAGATCATGTCAGACGGAATCGAATAAGTGCCGGACGGCGTGGGCCAACTCGCACTTGCCGTAAATGCTGCGTAGCGCATGCGGCACGCGAGTCCTACCCGATGCTCTCAAGATTAGTTGCTCGGCGTTGCCGCCGGCGCTTCGGCCTGAGGCTCTTCGCTTTCGGATACCACCGGCGCTGCCGCTTCTGAGTCAGCTTCCGCCCCGTATTCCATTGTCGTGCTGCCCTCTCTTGCATCGGTCTCAGTCAGCGGAGGAGCGGCGGATTGGGCGTCTGAGTCTTCTTCTATGTCAGCCGGGGGAATCCCGTCCGTTGCCTCTTGGGGAACAGCCGGGGCAGGGACATCGTCGAACAAACTTTGTGATGTTTGACGTGCGAGCCCGTAGGTCATGACCAGCGAGGTCAACATAAAGAGGATGGCGATGCCGGTTGTCAGCTTTGTCAGAAAATTGCCTGCCCCGGAACTGCCAAAGACGGTTTCACTCGAGCCGCCGCCAAACACGGCTCCCATGTCAGCACCCTTGCCGGTTTGTAAAAGTACGACCGCAATCAGAAAAATACAGGCGAAAACATGCAGGCCAATCAAGGCTGTATACATCATGGGAGCATATCCTACTCAAAGTGAACGATACGAGCAAACGAGTCCGCCTGTAAGCTGGCCCCACCGACCAGCGCGCCGTCAATGTCGGGCTGGGCCAGCAGTCCATCGACGTTATCCGGCTTGACGCTACCGCCATATATAATACGGACCGCAGCGGCACTGGACTGGCCGGCGAGTTCGACGAGCGTCCACCGAATGGCCGCATGTACCTCCTGCGCCTGTTCCGGCGAAGCGGTCTGTCCCGTCCCAATGGCCCAGATTGGCTCATAGGCCAGGACGAGGGCGGCAAGGGCTTGGGCGGTCTGACCCGCAAGACCGGCCCGAATCTGACGTGAGATCACAGTGAACATATCGCCGCGTTCGCGCTCGGCTAAGGTCTCTCCCACGCACACGATGGGGATCAATCCGTCACGCTGGGCGGCTGTAACTTTTTGGGCGACCTGTTCGTCGGTTTCTCCATAATACTGGCGGCGTTCCGAATGCCCAATAATAACGTACCGGCAGCCAACCGCCTTCAGCATCGGTCCGGACACCTCGCCGGTGAACGCGCCGTGCGTCTCAGCGTGGAGGTCCTGGGCTGAGAGACGGACCGGGCTGCCGCGTAGCGCTCTAGCCGCGGTTTCCAAGGCGGTAAAGGGGGGAGCGACCACAACCTCTCGATCCGAAAGCGTAGCAGGCAGCCGTGCGACTAGGGCTGAGAGCAGTTCAGCCGTCTCCGCCGGCGTCTTATGCATTTTCCAGTTGCCCGCAATCAGGGGCAGCCGCGTGGCCATGGGGTTACCTAGAGTTGGTTCCCAATGAACAGGGTCATATCGCGCATACGGTTAGAGAATCCCCATTCATTATCGTACCAGGAAAGAACTTTTACAAAATTGTCGTCCATCACCTTGGTGAGGGCCGAGTCAAAAATAGACGAATGTGGATTTCCGTTGAAATCAACGGAGACCAGCTCTTCCTCGCAATATTGTAATACACCCTTGAGCGGCCCTTCGGCTGCGGTACGCATAGCATCGTTGACTGCGTCTGCCGAGGCGGTTCTGCCGAGTTCAGCGACCAGATCGACGACCGAGACGTTCGCGGTTGGGACACGGACGGCCATGCCGTCGAGTTTTCCCTTGAGTTCCGGGAGCACTTCGCCCACGGCGCGAGCAGCGCCGGTCGAGGTCGGAATCATCGACTGTGCAGCAGCTCTTGCTCTGCGAATGTCCGAGTGGGGCAGGTCCAGGATACGCTGGTCGTTGGTATAGGCGTGGACGGTCGTCATCAGGCCATGCGTGATACCAAAAGATTCATGCAGGACTTTGGCTACGGGGGAGAGACAATTTGTTGTACACGACGCATTCGAGATGATGTGATGCGCGGCTGGGTTGTACTTTGTATGGTTAACGCCATAGCAGACCGTAATGTCAGGATTTTTAGCAGGTGCAGAAATAATGACTTTTTTGGCGCCAGCCGACAGATGCAGTGATGCCTGCTCACGTGCGGTGAACAGACCGGTTGACTCCAGAGCAATGTCAACACCAAGATTGCCCCAGGGCAGCTTACCTGGATCACGCTCTTGGATAATCTCAATCCTTTTGCCATTGACGACCAAGGCGTTGTCTTCGGCAATAATATCAGCGTCAAGCTGACCGTGGACAGAGTCATAGCGCAACAAATGTGCCAGGGTTTCGGCATCTGTTATGTCATTAATGGCAACAAACTCAAGTTTGGGTTCGTTGAGACTGGCACGAAAAACGTTGCGTCCAATACGGCCAAATCCATTGATTCCTACACGTATCGCCATGGTCGCCTCTTTTGTATGGTAGTGACTTCGCCAAGTCTTCTTTCATACTTTCGTGTCCGGTGAAAGCCCGTCACGTAAAAGTGACCAACCTCAGGAAAACGATTGACTCGATTCTCCTCATGTATTAGTCCTACCAATCAATGATGATGATTTGAGGCTTCCCCGATCACGGTAGGAACGAAGCCCCCAATGTGTGCCAACCGGTGTGTGGAGGGTGGGGAGTGGACTAATGGATGGTTTTCTTGGGCGTTTTGCGCTTCAGGCCGATGTTCCGCTTCGGCAGTCCCACAGTATTATCGATATGGTGACAGGCTCAGGACCGGTGGTCCTGGCCGTCCTCTATATCCTCTTGGGCTTCTCCATCGTGAGTTGGGGTATCATGCTCTATAAATTTCGCCAACTGCGTCAAGCCAGGCGGGAGTCTGAGCGCTTTACCACGATATTTTGGGAAACCAAGAATCTCCCCGCTATTCACACTGCGGCCCTCGAAATGCAGGAAAGTCCGCTCGCCCAGGTCTTTCGAGCGGGCTATCAAGAACTCATGCGTCTCACCCGGACGAGGAAGTCACCTGAAGAAGCTACTGATCCTGTTCCGTTGACCATTCCGGAAGAAGGCGGGATTGATAATATCGATCGCGCTATGCGCCGGGCCGTGCGCGAGCAGGTGACCCGTTTGGAGCGCGCGCTGACTTTCTTAGCCACAACGGCCAGCACTGCGCCATTTATTGGTCTTTTTGGAACAGTCTGGGGTATTATGAATGCCTTCCGGGGCTTGAGTCTGACTCGGACCTCGACCATTCAAGCTGTCGCACCCGGTATTGCCGAGGCGCTGATTGCAACCGCGATCGGGCTTGCCGCTGCGATTCCATCGGTGATGGCCTATAATCACTTCAGTCGAAAGGTCCGCGTCCTGGCAACGGACATGGAGAATTTCTCGGCTGAATTCCTTAATATTGCCGAACGTCACTTTCTCTAAACGAGGGGATACCAGACCATGGCTTTTGAACAGTACGATGAAGGGAGCATCTCACACATCAATGTGACTCCTTTCGTTGATGTGATGCTGGTCCTTCTGGTTATCTTTATGGTGACCGCACCTATCCTGCAGCAAGGCGTCAACGTCGAGTTGCCCGCTGTAGAGGCCGGACCCCTTGTCTCTGATACAGAGGAGCAGTTGGTTGTAGCGATAGATGGGGAGGGGCGTGTCCACCTGAACGATACTCCCCTTGATCTTGTCGCCCTGGGTGAAAAACTGACTGCAATTGTAGAGCTGCGGGCAGATCGGACCGTCTATCTCCGAGCAGATAAAGATGTTGTGTATGGCAAAGTCGTTGCGGTCATGGCGGCAATACGGAGCGCGGGTATAGCAAAGCTCGGTATGGTGACCGAGCCGCTTCCAGAAGCTGACTTGACCCAACAAAACCAATCCTAAGTCGTGATCAAAAAAAACCAAAAAAACCCGGAATCGTACAACACTCCGCCTCAGGATAAACGGCTCGGCCGTATGGTGATGCTTTCTGGGCTGCTCCATGCTGGGCTGCTCCTGGCTCTGGTCTCTGCTGCCGACCCGCCTCAGTCAAAGCCCTGGACGCCCCAAAGCTATACCGTTTCTTTGGTTGCTCCGGCTGCCTTGGGGCTCGCTACCGAGCCTCCTCCAGCTCCCAGCCCTAAGCCTAAGAAGGTAGAATCTGCGGCGGTTACACCCTTACCTAAACCCAAGCCACAGCCGCCGAAAGTCGAGGTAAAGAAGCCAAAGGCAGAAAAGAAACTCAAAGTAGCCAAGCCGAAAAAGAGTGTGAAAATAGCCTCGAAGAAAGAACCACCACCCAAAAAGGCGCCGTTAAAAACGGAAGTCAAAAAACCTCAGGCCCAAAAACCCGAGCAGGCAAGAAAACCGCCGCCGCAATCATCGGCTCCCAAAGAACCTGAGGAACAACGCCTGAGCGCTGAGGACCGTGAGCAGCAGATCGCGGCGGCCGTAGAAAAAATCCGGCAGCGGGTGCAGGCTGACCAGCGTCAAACCGCCGAGACCTCTCACTCAATCTCGGCGTCCGGGGGCGGAGGCGGTGATACGCTGCGGGGACTTCCCTTTATTTTATACACGCAAGAGGTGAAACAGCGGGTAAAGCAAAGTTGGATCGTTGCCGAGCATAAGTCTGGTCTTACGGCAGTAGTCCGGTTCGGTATCCTGGCCAATGGCGAGGTTGTCGGGGTGGAGTTGGCCGAACGGTCCGGTGATATTGTTTTCGATGAATCCGCAATACGCGCGGTGAGAAAGGCCAATCCGCTTCCTCCCCCACCAGAGGCCTACCGAAACGAATTTACTCGGCAAAAGATTGAGGTGGTTTTTGGCGAGACGCGGCGCGCTCGGTCGCCGCAGGTTCGGGGCGAGTGAAATGAGCCGGGGAGGACCGCCGCTGCGGATGACTCGACTGGGAGTGCTGCTGACGGTAATTGCTGCACTTGCGGTATTGGCTACGCCGGCTCCTGCACAAATACGTATTGAAGTGCCGAAACCCGGCGGGGCGGGAGTTCCGATCGCCCTTTCGCCCCTTTCGAATCCGGACTCCCACGCCAAGCGACAAATCGGGGAAACCTTTGCCAGTACTGTTGCCAGAGATCTCACTCTCTCCGGTCTTTTCCGTGTGCTCGACCGGCGCGCGTATATCGAAGGGCCAGAGGGGTTTGTGCTCGACCGCATTAATTTTCAAAACTGGTCCGTACTGGACGCGTTAGCCCTGGTCAAAGGTGGTTTTTGGCTGAACGGGGAACAATTGACTATCGAGGCGCGCCTGTTCGATGTGACCCAGCAAAAACAGCTTGGTGGCAGACGGTATATCGGACACAAACGTGACGTGCGCCGTATGGCGCATCGCTTTGCCGACCAGATCATGCTCTTCCTGACCGGCGAAGAAGGACCTTTTAATTCAAAGATCGCTTTCATCTCGGACCGTGTTGATGGACGGGTCAAAGAAGTCTATGTGACCGACCTGAGTGGAGCCGAAGTGCGCCGGGTCACGCAGGACAGGACGCTGAGCCTCGGACCGAGCTGGAGTCCAACCGGGGCAGAACTTTTATTTATCTCGTACAAGCAGGGTGGACCCCATTCGTTTAAGCTCGATTTGGCGAGTGGACGGTCGGCGCGGCTCGACGCCCGTATTGCCTATGGAGCAAGCTGGTCCCCGGACGGCACCCGTATCGCTGTCAGTCTCGATCAGAATGGCAATTCTGATCTTTTCTTGCTCTCGTCCAAAGGTCGGTTAATTCGTCGTTTAACCCACCACAGCGGCATCGACGTCTCGCCCGCCTGGTCGCCAGACGGGCGCCGACTGGCATTTTGTTCGAGCCGGAGTGGCAGCCCCCAGATTTATGTGATGGACATCGAAACCGGACAGCCCAAACGGATTACGTTTCAGGGCGCCTATAATACTGATCCCACCTGGTCTCCAAAAGGAGATCGGATCGCCTATACGTCCCGCTCAGGCGGATTTCTTGTGATGGGAATCGATCCGAACGGTGGAGAAGCCACGCACATTGTCCGTGGTGAGCACCCGTCGTGGTCGCCGGACGGCCGCTATCTTGCGGTGACGCGACGAGGGCGACTCTATCTGGCAAGTCGAGACGGCCAGAGCATACAGCAATTGACCGGGGGAAGTGGAAATGATACTAGTCCGGCGTGGTCACCACGCCTCCCATAAGTATGCGTGGGACGAGGAAAAATGGTGAAGAATGCATAACAATAAATTCCGTGGTGGGTGGCTGATCAGTGTCCTCCTGCTCTCTCTTGGCTTGATCGGATGTCCGAAACAATCTCCTCAGCCGATGAGCTATGGAAGCACTCCGAGTACGGGTTCTGGCGAGTCGAGGATGGGTGAATCTGCGGTTGGGGAGGACGAACGCATCCAAGAGCGCGTCCAGCAGGAGGGGGAGGGCGGGCCCTTACAAGACGTCTTCTTTAGCTATGACTCGTTTGAGCTGTCTGAAGAGGCGCGGCAAACCCTGCAAGCGAATGCCGACTGGTTGCAAAATAATGCCGAGGCGAAAGTGGAAGTTGAAGGGCACTGCGATGATCGGGGGACGGCCGAATACAATCTCGCCCTTGGCGCAAAACGTGCCCGTGCCGCGCAGGATTATCTCATTACATTGGGGGTCCCTGCTGAGCGGCTCTCCGTCATTAGTTACGGGGAAGAACTACCCCAATGTACTGACGCGAATGAATCATGTTGGCAGCGAAATCGACGCGGCCATTTCTCAGTCCTACGCTAGGTAACGGGCGTCAGCTCTGGCCATACACACGTGTTGTGAGAGCTAGTCGTTGCCTGCTGTGCCCTGTAATCGTGCTGGGTTTCTGGCTTGCTGGATGCGCAACCCAAGCGGACCTGCAACAGGTGCAGAGCGAACGCAGGGCAATACGCACCCAAGTGGCCAATACGGACGCCTCGATTGATGGCCTCCAGCGTAAGGTCCAGCAGATGCAAGGCAAGCTTGAAGAGTTCGGGCATAACCTGACCCGTCTCTCTAAACGGGAGAGTGGAACTGCCCCATCTCTGCGTAAGATTGAGCAGCGCTTAGGCGTCCTTGAGGAACGGTTGGTCGCCGTTGAAGGACAGCTGCGCTCTGCCAGACGCAACCCCGGGTCTGGATTGGATGAACCTGTTGGACCAAGCGCTCGTATGCCTACTACCTCCTCTCTCCCTTTCCCTCTTGATCCGCCGAGAACTCCCCCAGCCTCCATCAGCCTACCTTCGACGACTGATACTCCAGAGTGTCAAGACCTTTATCGAGGGGCAGTCCGGCTCTTTCAAGAACAAAAGTATAATCCTGCTATTCAGGAATTCCGCACCTTTCAGCGTCGTTGCTCTGAATCGCAAATGGCGGATGATGCACAGTATTGGATAGGCGAGAGCCACTACGTCCAAAATGACTATAATCGAGCCATCCTTGAGTTTAATGATGTTCTCTCATACCGACGGGGGGATCGCGTTGCCGCAGCCCTCCTGCGACAAGCCCAGGCATTTCTTGCGATTGGAGATAAGACGGACGCCCGCCTGATCCTCCAGAAGCTCGTCAGCGACCACCCGTCAGCCACCCAAACGCTTGAGGCACAAACCATGCTTCAGACGCTTGGACGTTAGCATACCCACCCCTGGACTTCTTCGGGGCACTGAGTATGAAAATTATCCGACACGCCTCGCGCCACTCGCCGTTCCCCCATCCGGTTATTGGTCTCGGAAATTTCGATGGGGTGCATTTAGGCCACCGGATGATTCTCTCTCGGCTTGTTGAGGAGGCCAGAGCGCGCCAGGGAACCGCTCTGGCTATGACATTTTACCCTCACCCCCTTTCGGTGTTGCGGCCCGGAAGTCCAGTGCCGTTGATTCTCAGTTTACGTGAGAAGCTCCAGAGGATTGCTGAGTTGGGTGTCGATGGGATCGTGTTACAGCGGTTTGGGCTCGACTTTTCCCAACTCGTCCCCGAAGCGTTTGTGCGTCAATATCTGCTCGACTCAATTGGTGTCGAAAAGATTTTGGTCGGGCATAATTTCAGTTTTGGCCGAGACCGGGCCGGCAATGTACGCCTGCTTAGCTCTCTGGGAAAACGGTGGGGATTTGAGGTGGAGGTCATAGGGTCGGTGACTGTGGGGCGGCAAGAAGTCAGCAGTACGGCGGTGCGCTCACTGCTCCAAGCTGGCAAACTGTCCGAAGCAACCAAACTGCTGGAGCAGCCGTATACGGTAAGCGGCCGGGTTGTTAAAGGATTTCAGCGTGGTCGGCAGATCGGATTCCCGACTGCGAATATCCGTCCTCGGACATCAGTCCTTTTACCCAATGGAGTATACGCGGTCCGGGCCTGTGTGGACGACAGGGAGTATAATGCCGTAGCAAATGTTGGGGTGAATCCCACTTTTGGCGAAAATCAGAGAACGGTTGAAACGAACCTCTTTGACTTCTCCGCCAACCTGTATGGAAAACGTCTCCGGGTGGGCTTTGTCAAGCATCTTCGAGCAGAGCGGAAGTTCTCGTCGGTCGAAGAACTCGTGCAGCAGATACGAGAGGATGCTGACCAGGCTCGTCGCTTCCTCTCCTCAACGGAAAATACTCCCTCGTGACCATCCAGCATCTTCAGATTCCGCCCGCCCGGGTCGGTCAGCGTTTAGACTTGGTGGTTGCCTCCCTAGCGGAAATCAGTCGGTCCCAGGCCAAGCTGTTCATTAAACGCGGCTGTGTTTTGGTAGACGGAGCTCCCCAAAAGGCGAGCTATCCTGTCCGCAGCGGTGAAATCATAGAAATCTCTCCCCTTCCTTCACAACCAACGACCGCCGTGCCTGAAGATATTCCACTCGATATCTTGTACGAAGATGATAGTCTGGCCGCGATTAACAAACCGCCCGGTATGGTTGTGCATCCCGCCCCCGGTCAGTGGCATGGTACGGTGGTGAACGCCTTGCTGGCACGCTGGGGATGGAATATCGAAGAAGCATCGCTCCGTCCGGGGATTGTACATAGACTTGATAAGGATACGTCCGGCGTCCTGCTCGTCGCAAAGCATCATACGGCGTTGGAAGCCCTCGCTGAACAGTTTAAATCGAGACAGGTGCGCAAAACCTACCGAGCCGTCGTGGTCGGCTGCCTACCGCAGCATGAGGGAGAGATTTCTTTTCCTATTGGTCGGCATCCACAGGACCGGAAGAAAATGTCCATCCACGCACGGAAGAGCCGTCCAGCGGTCAGTCGGTATGAAGTTCTGGAGTCGTGTCGGAGTGTCTCCCTTGTCCAGCTCTTTCCTAAGACTGGCCGGACCCACCAGCTGCGGGTTCACCTCGCTGCGCTCAACCACCCTATCATAGGGGATGGTCTGTATGGATCGCGGCGTATGGAGAAAACACTGCTCCCTGAGATCCGGCACTTTCCTCGTCAGGCATTGCATGCTGCGGCTATCGAATTCATACACCCACAAGACCATACAGTGGTAACAATTCAGGCGCCTTATCCTGCTGATTTTGCCGGACTCCTGCTGGAGCTGTCCTCTGTCTGGGAGTGAGTCTTTTCGTTGACAGGTTGGTGACGGTATATTATATGGAAGTATCTCTCAGAGGATAAACCGTCCTTTGTAGATCACTCTGAAAAAGAATTTCTCACCGGTCATACCGCTGTTTCTTGATGGTTTTTCCCCTAATACGGGCAATTGGCGTCCGAGGCGGCTATGCCTCGGCAATGTGTAATACCAAGGATACATCCCTCCAGTTTACTACTGCATAGGAGGAAGATATGGGTCGAACGGCCGCAAAGAGTAATAATGCAAATGGACTTCAGGAGGTTCGTATTAATGGAGACGGCGAAGATGTCGGTCTGAACCTTAAGTCTCTGAAATCAAAGAAAATTGGAGAACTGGCGGAGATTGCACGGAATTTTAATGTCGAGGGAGCCTCCAGTCTCCGGAAGCAAGACTTGATTTTTTCTATTCTCCAAGCCCAGGCCGAGCAGAGCGGCTTCATCTACGGCGAGGGAGTGTTAGAGATTCTCTCTGACGGATTCGGTTTTCTCCGTTCTCCTGACTACAATTATCTACCGGGGCCGGATGATATTTATGTGTCACCGAGCCAGATTCGACGGTTTAATCTCCGGACCGGAGACGTGGTGGCTGGGCAAATCCGTCCGCCTAAGGAAGGCGAGCGTTATTTTGCGTTGCTGAAAGTTGAAGCAACGAACTATGAGGAGCCTGAACGCGCCCGAGATAAAATCCTTTTTGACAATTTGACGCCCCTCTACCCCGAGGAACAACTCCGGCTCGAACACAATCTTGAGGAGTATACAACGCGGACCATTGATCTGTTCACTCCCATAGGAAAAGGGCAGCGTGGTTTGATCGTTGCCGCTCCTCGTACGGGCAAGACCATGATGCTGCAAAGTTTGGCGCATGGCATTGTTCACAATCATAAAGAGGTCATTTTGATTGTCTTATTGATTGACGAGCGACCGGAGGAAGTCACCGATATGCAGCGCTCAGTCCGCGCCGAGGTTGTGAGTTCGACGTTTGACGAACCGGCGAATCGGCACGTACAGGTGGCTGAGATGGTCTTAGAAAAAGCAAAACGTCTGGTCGAGCATGGAAAAGACGTTGTCGTCTTACTCGACAGTATTACCCGCTTAGCGCGCGCGAATAACGCTGTGGTTCCGCCGAGTGGGAAATTGCTGTCTGGTGGTGTCGATGCCAATGCCTTACGTATGCCGAAAAAATTCTTTGGAGCGGCGCGCAACATTGAAGATGGGGGGAGTTTAACTATTATTGGGACGGCCCTGGTCGATACCGGTAGTCGTATGGATGAGGTCATCTTTGAAGAATTCAAAGGGACTGGTAATATGGAAATCCACCTGGACCGCCGCCTGATGGATAAGCGGATTTTCCCTGCCATGGATGTTGGCCGCTCTGGTACCCGCAAGGAAGAGATGTTGCTGACTAAGAAGGCCTTGGACCGAGTGCGGCTTCTCAGACAATTGTTGACCCAAATGAACGCCGTCGAAGCAATGGAATTTCTTATGGATAAAATCCAGGGGACAAAGGACAATCAAGAATTTCTTGAATCCATGAATCAATAGCGCTCTCTGGCGCGTTGCAAAGATTTTTCGCCTTTGATACAAAATTTCTCCCTGAAATCAAGCATATTCCACGCATAATTAAGAAAGAAAGGTGCCCTCTACATGGTTGAAATTACGATCAAGCAATTGCTTGAGGCTGGGGTTCACTTTGGCCACCAGACGAGTCGCTGGAACCCAAAGATGAAGCCTTATATTTTTGGTGCCCGCAACGGAATCCACATCATCGACTTGCAGCAGACCGTGGGAATGTTGCGTGACGCGTGCGGCTTTATTCGAGATCTGGTCGAAGATGGTGGGCAGATTCTCTTTGTCGGGACCAAGAAGCAGGCGCAGGAAGTCGTGCGCGAAGCAGCCGAGCGGTGTGAAATGTTTTATATCAATAACCGCTGGCTGGGTGGGATGTTAACGAACTTTCAAACCATCCGGAAGTCTATCGATCGGCTGAAACGCGTCGAAGAGATGCTCGAAACATCCGCGATTGCTGACGCGCTGACGAAGAAAGAACTCTTGGGAATTAGCCGGGAGCGGGATAAGCTGATGAATGTGTTAGGTGGCATCAAAACGATGCGGAAGCTGCCTGATGCGATATTTGTCGTTGACACCAAGAAGGAAGAAATCGCCGTGCGGGAGGCAAATAAGCTCGGTCTACCAGTTGTCGCGGCGATTGATTCAAACTGTGATCCAGATCTTATCACGCATAAAATCCCAGGGAATGATGATGCCATTCGTGCGATTCGTCTTTTTGTGGATGCTATCGCTGACGCCTCCATAGAAGGGCGGACGCTGTATCAAGAGCAGCAACAAGGCGAAGGTGAAGCCCTTGACCAAGCGAACCAAGAAGAAACAGAAACGCACGCTGGACCGGATATGACGGAAGCTCCCGCGCCATCTCCTGAGGTGCAAGCCGAAGACACTCCGACAGAGGCGGCGTCTATTGAGGAAGGGGACGAGGCGTGAGTGATATTTCGATGGCCCAGGTAAAAGAACTGCGCGAGCGGACAGGCGCGGGTATTGTCAACTGTAAAAAAGCGCTCGCCGAAAATAACGGTAATATTGAAAAAGCCATTGACTTTCTTCGCGAGAAAGGATTGGCCGCTGCCGCAAAGCGGGCCGGACGTGCGGCAGAGCAGGGCGTGGTTGGCTCCTATATTCACGGGGGTGGCAAGATCGGCGTCTTGGTTGAAGTGAATTGCGAGACTGACTTTGTGGCTCGGACCGAGGAGTTCCAACAGCTTGTCAAAGATATTGCGATGCAAGTGGCTGCCGCAAATCCACGCTGCGTGCGTCGAGAAGACATTACTGAGGTAGAGCTCGATCGGGAGCGGACGGTCTACCAGACACAGGCCGAAGCGTCCGGAAAACCAGCGCAGGTTATTGAGAAGATCGTTTCAGGAAAAGTTGAGAAGTTTTACAGCGAAGTATGTTTGCTCGAACAAGCCTATATTCGGGAGCCGAGCAAAACTGTGCAAGAGATTGTCAATGATGCAGTGAGTAAGACGGGTGAAAATATTGTCGTCCACCGATTTGCGCGTTTCCAGATCGGAGAAGCGAGCGCCGCTGACGGGGGGACTGAGTAGGCCGCATGGCGACAAAGGCTGCACCATACCAGCGTGTTCTCCTCAAGTTGGGAGGAGAGGCCCTCGCTGGCGAACGAGGCTATGGGATTGACGACGCTGTCTTAGCCCGCATCGCCGGCGAGATTCAGGAGATTCATGCGCTGGGATGTGAGATCGCTTTGGTCCTCGGTGGAGGCAATATACTGCGTGGGGTAGACGCGAGTTCAAGAGGGATTGCGCGGGCGACCGGCGATTATATGGGGATGCTGGCTACGGTGATCAATAGTTTAGCCATGCAGGAAGCTTTGGAGAAGGTGGAGGTCCCTACGCGCGTGATGTCAGCCCTGACCGTATCGCAGGTGGCGGAGCCGTATATTCGACGGCGCGCAACCCGCCATCTTGAGAAAGGCCGCGTCGTCATTTTTGCTTCTGGCACCGGGAATCCGTATTTTACCACGGACACCGCCGCCAGCTTGCGAGCGATGGAAATTGGGGCGCAAGCCATTTTTAAAGCAACCAAGGTTGACGGGATCTATAGTGCTGACCCGATGACAGATTCGACGGCCGAGCGATATCAACACTTGACATATCTCGAAGTCTTACAGCAAAACCTCAAGGTCATGGACTCCACTGCCATATCATTATGTATGGATAATCATCTCCCCATCATTGTGTTCAGTATGCTTGAGCCTGGCAATATCCAGCGTGTGGTACGTGGAGAGCCTATTGGAACGGTGGTCAATGGAGGGGAGCTATGAGCGCCGAAGTTTTGGAACAAATGAAGCAAGAAATGGAGCAAACACTTGGGTCGCTCCGTGTCGAGTTTTCGAAAGTGCGCACCGGCCGTGCCTCCACATCATTAATCGAAGGCGTGATGGTCGAGTATTACGGGTCCCCAACTCCACTCAATCAACTCGCCTCTTTGTCTGCACCAGAAGCCCGCCTCCTTGTTGTCCAGCCATACGAAAAAAATATCATCGGTGATGTGGAAAAGGCGATTTATCAGGCCGACTTGGGCCTGACTCCGGTCAACGATGGGAAAATTATTCGCGTCCCCATACCCGAACTCACCGAAGAGCGGCGGAAAGATTTTGTCCGAAAAATTCGGAAAAGTGCAGAGGAATACCGAATTTCTATGCGGAACCATAGACGCGATGCCAATGACTATCTCAAGGAAATGCAAAAGGATAAAGAAATTACCGAAGATGAATTGCACACCGCACAGGACCGTGTACAAAAGATGACGAATGAATATATCGAAAAACTTGACCATATCCTCAAGCTTAAAGAGGAAGAGTTGATGGCAGTATAAGGGGATAGTGTTTTCCTGCGACTGGCCATGTGAGCAATCTATTCTAACCTGCTGTTTATACGCGTGAGCGTTATCCTTGAGAAAGACCAATTGCCCCGTCATGTTGCCATTATTATGGATGGGAACGGACGGTGGGCGCAGCGACGCGGACTGAGCCGTATTGAAGGCCACAAGCGTGGGAAAGAAGCGGTCCGCAATATCGTCGAGACGAGTCGTGGCATCGGCCTCTCGTATCTGACCCTGTACGCATTTTCTTCGGAGAACTGGCAGCGGCCACCACGTGAGGTCCGTGCGCTTATGGGACTCCTCAACCGTTACCTTCGGACGGAATTACGCCGTATGATGCGGTACAATATCCGCCTGCGTGCCATTGGCGATCTGGGCCGCCTTCCAGCAATGGTTCGGAAATCCCTGCTTGACGTTATTGCTGCAACACGAGACAACACCGGACTGACTGTTGTCTTAGCCGTGAGCTATAGTGCTCGGGAAGAAATCGTTGCCGCCGTACAGACTCTGGCGACCGCCGTACAGGCGGGACATCTGCGGCCACTCGAGATTGACCAGCAGGCGATCGAACAATCATTGTGGACGGCAGATATACCCGCTCCGGACCTCCTTATTCGGACCAGTGGAGAGTTCCGGATCAGTAACTTCATGCTCTGGCAGTTGGCCTACACGGAACTCTATGTGACCGATACCCTGTGGCCCGACTTCGACCGCGACGCCTTCTTGCAGGCATTGGCTGATTATCAGCAGCGGGATCGGCGTTTCGGTCGGACGGCCGAGCAACTGATTGAGACTGAGCTCAAACGTGCTGCGCACTAGGCTCCTGACCGCCGCGGTCGCGCTTCCCCTTCTCATCTTCCTGATACACTCTGCGCCGGAATGGGGCTTTTCGAGTGCAATTCTGGTGCTGACTGGTGTCGGCCTATATGAATATTTCTCACTCACACGATCCCAATGCTCCCTCTCTCCGGTCATCGGCGAACTGTGGGGCATGCTTGTCGCACTCAGCATGTTATCGGGCGATACACGGCTCATCGGCGCTGTATTCACCCTCGGTTTTGTACTGGTTTTTATCCTCAGTCTTCGAGACCGTCAGCCAGCGCGAGGAATCCAGACAACGAGCCTCTTCGTACTTGGTGTTGTGTATATTGGGTTTCTTTTTCCGCATTTGATGTGGATACACCGCGGCTCGGAAGGCGCGAAATGGGTTTTTTTCATACTGCTTGTGGCTATGCTTGGAGACGCCGGAGGATATGCCGTCGGACGGATATGGGGAAAACGGAAACTGCTACCGCATATCAGCCCCGGCAAAACAATAGAGGGGAGCGTCGGATCGATAGGCGGAAACTGCATTGCCACTCTCGTCGCTTGGCAGTATCTCCTGCCCAATCGATCCGCGCTCGAATTAGTACTACTTGCTCTTCTGATGGGGCTTCTCGCCCAGTTGGGCGACCTCTGTGAGTCTGCCTTGAAGCGGGCCTGCAGCGCCAAAGACTCAGGACGCCTCTTCCCCGGCCACGGCGGGGTGCTTGACCGTATCGATAGTTTACTTTTCCCAGGTGCCTTTATCTATTACTATAATACGTTGTGGCCTTAAATTTGGCCCGAAAACCGAGGAGTACGTGGGCATGGATCTTTCGACTTTTGATGTTGCGTTACGAGTAGTTATTGTCTTTGGGTTAATTATTTTTGTGCACGAATTGGGACACTTCCTGACCGCCAAATGGGCCGGCGTTGGAGTGGAGCGATTCTCGCTCGGATTTGGTCCGAAACTCCTCGGTCGGAAGGTTGGCGAAACGGAGTATTTACTCAGCGCCATTCCTCTGGGTGGCTATGTGAAGATGATTGGAGAAGAAATCGGCGAGGAGGTGGATGAGGCTGACCTGCACCGTTCCTTTACCCATAAATCCTTGCCAAAACGCTTTCTGATTGTTTCTGCCGGGCCTTTGGCTAACTTCCTAATGGCTTTCGTCGTTTTCAGTCTGGCCTTTGCCCAATTTGGCGTTAATGTCCCGATCGATCAGCCCACGGTGGGCGGAGTCGTGGCGAATATGCCCGCAGAAGCGGCCGGTCTAGAACCGGAAGACGAGATTCTCAAAGTCGATGGGGTTGCCGTCCACACTTGGGAGGAACTGGCCGAGCAGATCCAACACAGCAATGGGAATGAGATTGACCTCGTCATTAAAAAGACGAACCGCGACCAGATTATTGTAGCAACGATCACCCCTCAACTGCGTGACAACCCCGTCGGCGGACAAGTCTATGTGATTGGTATTGAGCGAGCCTTTACGAACGAAGCTGTTACCGTAGGACGAGCGATAACGCTCGGAGCTGAGCAAACCTGGCTGTGGACGCACCTCATTTTGGACAGCGTCGTCAAGCTTATCAGTGGAGAGGTTTCAACCAAAGAGTTGGGCGGTCCCATTCTCATTGCGCAGGTGGCCGGACAGCAGGCGCGTCTGGGATTGGATTATTTGCTGCGCTTCACGGCTATCGTGAACGTCAACTTAGCCATCTTTAATCTTCTGCCTATCCCGATTCTTGACGGCGGCCATCTGTTGCTGATGCTCATTGAACTCCTCATCGGTCGCCCGTTGAGTAATCGTTCCAAAGAGATGGCCTTACGTGTCGGCTTCCTGGTCATCGTCTCGCTCATAGTCCTGGTCTTCTACAACGATATTTCACGCCTTGTCAGCTGATATCTCGACATGCTCGTTCTCGGTATTGACGCGGCTACCCCGATTGCGAGTGTCGGCCTGATACAGGACGGCAGTGTTCTGGCAGAACAGTCAGGTGGTGCTACGGCGAGTCATGCGGAAAATCTTTTACCCTTGATTCATCGCGTCCTTGATCAAGCACACGTCAGCCTGCCTGAGATCGCAGGTATAGGGGTGACCATCGGCCCTGGGGCCTTCTCTGGTCTGCGTATCGCGCTCGGCACGACAAAAGGTTTTGCCTATGCCCTGTCTCAACAGGTTGCCGGCGTCTCGACGCTCCTCACGCTTGCCCATGCAGTGACCCATTGGACCGGCCGACTGTGCGTTGTGCTGGACGCTCGCAAACGTGAAGTGTATGCCGCCTGCTTTGTCCGTGGCGCGGACGGGCACATTACCCGTCTGACTAACGATATGGTTCTCTCACCCGAAGAGTTGGCCAACCAAATCATTGAGCCATGCCTCTTTGTTGGAGATGGCGTTGAGCGTTACGGTGAAATAATTCGGGAGCACTGCGGACCTCATACAGAGGTTCTGCCGCTTGCTGCTGTCCCGCCACGTGGCAGCATTGTCGCCCGCTTAGCCTGGATGCGATTCAGACAGGGAGATCACGACGACGCATCCCAACTCGTCCCGCAGTATATCCGTCGCTCTGACGCTGAACGAAATCGGCTAAAACAGCGTTCTGGGTAGTCAGGCTCATGAAGGCGAGTTGCTCCTTGGTGCTCTCTCGATACCGAACAGAGGCTGATACATATCCCAGTCGCCACAAGCGAGTCTTTTAATAACCTTCTGGCCTAGACAGGCTATGGGAATTTTGGCATCCTGCCCCAAAACCTTGCCGAATAAGCAATATCTCAACGGATTGAGATGAGGACAGCCGTCCTGACTGTCCTCTTTCTATATTATTCATGGATGTGAGACCGGAGGGAAGAATATTATGGCTCGGAAGAAAATTGCACTCATTGGAGCAGGTAATATCGGCGGCACTCTTGCCCACCTGTGTGTGCTCAAGGGACTTGGCGACGTCGTACTGTTTGACGTGATTGATGGCCTGCCCCAGGGAAAGGCCCTGGATATGCTCGAAGCCGGACCCATTGAAGGCTATGACGCCAACATTACCGGGACAACGAGCTACACTGATATTGCCGGCGCGGATGTCTGTATTGTGACTGCCGGCGTTGCCCGGAAGCCGGGCATGAGTCGGGATGATCTGTTGGGTATTAATTGCAAGATCATGAGCGACGTGTCCAGCAATATTAAGCAATATGCGCCGGATTCGGTGGTGATTGTGATTACCAATCCGCTCGATGCCATGGTGACCTTGACCAAGCGGGTGACGGGTTTCCCCAAGAACAGAGTCGTGGGCCAAGCGGGTGTCTTGGACTCCGCCCGTTACCGGACCTTTATTGCTCAAGAACTCGGTGTGTCTGTCCAGAATGTGACGGCTATGGTCCTCGGCGGCCACGGTGACGACATGGTCCCGGTGCGTAGCTATTGCCAGGTCGGTGGGATACCGGTTGAAAAACTGATCTCTACGGCCCGTTTGGAAGAAATTGAGCAGCGCACCCGTCAGGCCGGCGGTGAGATTGTCGCTTTGCTCAAGACGGGTTCAGCGTTTTATTCTCCGGCTTCTGCAGCCGTGCAGATGGCTGCGGCCTATCTGCAGGATAGAAAACAAATCCTACCCTGCGCGGCCTATCTTGAAGGCGAATACGGGATTGACGGTGTGTACTTTGGTGTCCCGGTGTCTATTGGTGCCGGTGGTGTTGAGCGCGTCATTGAAGTGGACTTGAGCGACAAAGAAAAACAAGAAATGGAGGTATCCGTCGGCCATGTGCGTGAACTGGTGACGGCTATGGACGCCATCCTGGAGAAGAGTGAGTAGCTTTCCACCATCAGAGAAGAAGGCCACAGTAAGGTAAGAAGGTATGAATATCCACGAATACCAAGCAAAAGAGATATTGCGGAAAAATGGGGTGGCCGTGTTAGACGGTAGGGTCGCTACCACCCCGGACGAAGCCGAAGCTGCGGCCAAAGAACTGGGTGGTGGTCTGTGTGTCGTCAAAGCCCAGATTCACGCCGGTGGACGAGGCAAAGCCGGTGGGGTTAAGCTCGCCAAGACGCCGCAGGAAGCCCGCGCACACGCGACGGCTCTGCTTGGCTCAACTCTGGTCACCCACCAAACCGGGCCCGAAGGCAAAGAAGTTCAAAAGGTTTTTATCGAGCAGGGTTGTGACATTGATCAAGAGTTCTATCTCGGTATGGTCATTGACCGCGCGACCGCGCGGATCACGGTGATGGCCAGCTCCGAGGGGGGCGTGGAAATTGAAGAGGTGGCCGAGCGCTCCCCCGAGAAGATTCTCCGCGCCACCATCGATCCCGCTGTCGGCTTCGGGGATTTCCAGGGCCGCCAACTCGCCTACGGTCTAGGCCTGCCTAAGGATTCGGTCAATAAAGCCGTGGCCTTCATGCGCGGCTTATACCGGGCATTTTCCGAGAGCGACGCCTCTATGGCTGAAATTAATCCGCTGGTACTGACGAAGTCCGGCGATCTTGTCGCTCTGGACGCCAAGATGGGCTTTGATGACAACGCGCTGTTCCGTCACGCTGATATCCGTGAGATGCGGGATGTGACTGAGGAAAACGAGAAAGAGGTCGCGGCGTCCAAGTTTGACCTCAACTATATTGCGCTGGACGGCAACATCGGCTGCATGGTCAATGGGGCTGGGCTGGCGATGGCGACCATGGATATCATCAAACACTACGGGGCTGAGCCGGCGAATTTTCTGGATGTAGGCGGGGGCGCGACCACGGAAAAAGTCACCGAGGCGTTTAAAATTATTCTGTCGGACGAGAATGTCAAAGGCGTTCTGGTCAATATTTTTGGTGGAATTATGCGTTGCGATGTAGTGGCCAACGGGGTAGTTGAAGCCGCCAAGCAAGTCAATCTGTCGGTCCCTTTGGTCGTGCGCTTAGAAGGCACGAATGTCGAACTGGGGAAAACGATTCTAGCTGAGTCGGGGCTTGATATTATTCCTGCCGACGATCTGGCCGACGGCGCGAAGAAGATCGTCGAGGCGATTGGCGCGTAGACGACGCACTGGCTCAACCGTTCGTATTAATTTGTAGGGTGAGAAATCGAGGAGCACGCTCGTGAGCATTCTTGTTGATAAAAACACCAAGGTCCTGACGCAGGGAATTACCGGCTCAACCGGCCAACTGCACACCCGGGGCTGTCGAGACTACGGCACCCAGATGGTGGCGGGGGTCACGCCTGGCCGAGGCGGTACGGATTTCGAAGGCATTCCTATTTTCAATACGGTTGCGGAGGCGGTTGCGGAAACGGGGGCAAACGCTTCCGTTATCTATGTACCGCCGCCGTTTGCCGCTGACGCCATTATGGAAGCGGTCGATGCCGAAGTGGAGTTGGTGATCTGCATTACTGAGGGGATCCCGGTGCTCGATATGGTCCGAGTCAAGCGCTACCTGGCCGGCAAAAAGTCCCGCCTGATTGGCCCGAACTGTCCCGGCGTGATTACCCCAGGTGAATGCAAGATTGGGATCATGCCGGGGTATATCCATACCCCCGGATCAATCGGTGTGGTGTCGCGCAGTGGAACCTTAACGTATGAAGCCGTCCATCAACTCACTCAGTTGGGTATCGGTCAGTCGTCGTGCATCGGGATAGGTGGCGACCCGGTGAATGGAACTGGCTTTATCGACGTCTTACAGCTCTTTCAAGATGATCCCCAAACCGAAGGTGTGGTGTTGATTGGTGAAATTGGCGGTTCGGCAGAAGAGGAAGCCGCCGCGTTCATTCAAGAGCATATGACCAAACCGGTCGCGGCGTTTATTGCCGGCCAAACGGCCCCCAAAGGCAAGCGCATGGGACATGCTGGGGCGATTATTGCCGGTGGGAAGGGAACAGCGGCTGAGAAGGTTCAAGCCTTCAGGGATGCCGGTGTGGCCATTATTTCGAGTCCGGCTGAGATGGGCAAAACCATGGCGGACGCCATGGGCTAAGGGATTCGGATAAGCCCTGACAGCGCAGTTTACAAAATAGGGTAGGGGCGGTTCACGAACCGCCCCTACAGTTTCATGTCAACGGACCAGACACCTCGCGCCTTGTTTCAGCAGGGCGAACGCGCCCGCCTGAAAAGTCGCTTTGCTGAGGCGCTGGCGCTCTATCGACAGGCGCGTCAGGCTGCAAAAACCGCGGACCTTGGAGAATGCGAACTTGATGCCCACCTCGGTATTGGCGATTGTTTGCGCATGCAGGGACAATTTGGGCTTGCCAAACGCGCCTATGAGCGGGCCAGCCGCCTCGCTGGCCGTTTGGCTGATATGGAAGGGGAGGCGGAGAGTCTGGCTGGCATCGGTCTCAGCATCCGCGCCCAAGGGAACCCTCAGTGCGCATTGCCGTATCTGGCCGCGGCGCGGACCCTCTATCGTCAAGCGCGGGTGTACGACCGGGAAGGCTTTATTGTCTGGGCCATGGGGGGGACGTACCGCTTCTGTGGCGACCTCAAAAAAGCGCTGAGCCATTTCAAGCAGGCCCGCAGACTTGCCGAACGGGAGGGCGACACGCTTGGAGCCGGATATGCGCTGTGCGGTCTGGGGGGCGCATCGCGTTTAATGGGTCGATTTGTGGATACCCAGAACTATTACGCCGAAGCAAACGAGGTGTTTGAGGTTGAAGATGATGTATACGGCCGGGCCTATTCATACTGTGGCCTTGGCAATGCGGCCCGTATGCGTCAAGAATTTACGCCTGCCTTGCGGTTCTTTGCAAAAGCCGAGCGGTTATACAGTCGGATTGGCGATAAGGCAAGCTTTGCCTATACGGTCTGGGCGATAGCCACGGTCTTCAAAATGCAGGGCGATCATGAACGTAGCCACGCGACATTCGGCCGGGCGCAACGGCTCTTCCGCGAAACGCGCGACATCCGCGGGTCGGTCTACTGTCGTCTGGGAACCGGGGAATTAGCGTTTTCACAGGGAAAACATAAACGCGCGAAGGCCGCATTTGCTCGCTGTTATGACGAGGCCCAGCGCTTTGGTTACCGGGCGGAAGCCTGCCATGCGCTTACTGGCCTTGCCCTGGTAGCGGAGAGCCCCGACTGGCGGGCGGTGAGACAAGCCTATCGAAGCTGTGGCTTGTATTTCACTCCGCTCCCCCCACCGCTCAATCTTCCCTGAGAGTGTGAACATTGACCCCTGTAGTGGGCATGGATAGACTTCTCATGCAGTACAAGAAAGGATGCGTATGACGGAACGAACCCTCTCTATTGTGAAGCCTGACGCAGTCAAGAAGAATGTCATTGGTGAGATTCTCCGCCGCTTTGAAGCAGCAGGGCTCAAAATCGTAGCTACCAAAATGGTTTCCCTGACTAAAGCCGAAGCCGAGGGTTTTTATGCGGTCCATAAGGAACGCCCATTTTTTGAGAGCCTGACAGACTTCATGTCCTCAGGTCCGATTCTCGTCTCCGTGCTTGAGGGTGAGGGGGCCATTCAAGCCCACCGAAAAATTATGGGTACGACCAACCCGGCTGAAGCGGATGAGGGTACGATTCGGAAGGATTTTGCCACGAACATCGAGCAGAACGCCGTGCATGGCTCCGATGCGCCCGAAACGGCCCAATGGGAGATCAGTTATTTTTTTAGTGGGCTAGACCTGGCTTAAGGAGCCTTTTCGGAATCTGATGCACCGTGCTCTATGCCTGTTTGATCGGTATGGACCTTAAAGATTGTACCCAAGACGAACTAGCCCGCTGGCTGACTGCGCGCGGACACAAATCCTTCCGGGCGCAGCAAGTTTTGAAATGGGTGCATCAACACCGGCTCACAGACGTGGGGCAGATGAGCAATGTACCCCTGGCCCTGCGTGAGGAGTTGGCTCAGCATTTTAGGCTTGCCCGTCTGGACTGTAGCAGCCACACTGCGGCGGCTGATGGAACGGAGAAATATCTCTTGACCCTTGCCGATGGATGTCGGATTGAGAGCGTTTTTATTCCGAGTAAGCACCGCCGGACGCTCTGCATCTCTTCCCAGGCTGGCTGTGCAATGGGCTGTCAATTTTGTGCCACCGCCCGCGTACGGCCAGTGCGTGACCTGACTGCAGGGGAAATCGTCAGCCAAATTTGGGAAGTCCAGTACCGACGGCCCCAACACGAAGCGGTGACCAACGTCGTCTTTATGGGTATGGGCGAACCGTTGGCGAACTACGATCAGGTCGTGAAGGCCATCACCATTCTGACGTCGGCCTGGGGGTATAAGCTCTCTCCTCGCCGCATCACCGTATCGACGGTTGGATTAGTGCCGCAAATGCAGCGCCTGTTGCATGACACCCAGGTCAACCTCACCATCTCCTTAAGCGCAACAACCGATGCCGTGCGGAACACCCTCATGCCGATTAATCGGCGCTACCCTCTGGCGACGTTGTTGGAGGCCTGTCGGTCCCTGTCCATAGCCGCGCGTAACCGGATGACCTTTGCGTATACCCTGTTGGACGGGCTGAACGATAGCCCAGCCGACGCAAAACGCCTCGTGTCCCTCCTGCATGGCATCCGGGGTAAGGTCAACCTGATTCCGTTTAATTCCTTCCCTGGGGCATCATTTGTCCCATCGTCGCGCGAGCGGCTCATACGGTTCCGTCAAATCTTGCTCGACCGGGGCATCTACGCCAGCATTCGCGAAAGCCGTGGCCAGGATGTACAGGCCGCCTGTGGTCAACTCGCCGCCCCCCTGGAGCAAGCGGCCTAGGAAAAGGGGCAGTCATGATCACGCTTGGTGTTATTGGAGGCAGCGGCCTATACCAGATGAACGGTATCGAGCATGGCGAATGGGTGAGCGTTGAGACGCCGTTTGGGGCACCGTCGGATGAATATTTTGTCGGCGAATTAGACGGCATCCGTATGGTTTTCCTGCCGCGGCACGGCCGTGGCCACCGGGTACTGCCCTCGGAGCTGAATTTCCGCGCCAATATCTACGGGATGAAAAAGCTTGGCGTGCGGCGCTTGATTGCCGTGGGTGCGGTGGGCAGTTTGAAACAGGAGATTGCGCCTGGCCATATTGTCATCCCCGACCAGTTTATCGACCGGACCCGTGGGCGCATCAGCACCTTCTTTGGCCGGGGTATTGTCGCCCATGTCGCCTTTGCCGACCCGGTGTGTCCGCTCTTATCTCAGTCTTTGGTTGAGGCCAGTGACAGCCTGGACATATCCGTTCACCATGGGGGAACGTATGTCTGTATGGAAGGTCCGCAATTTTCTACGCGGGCCGAATCTTTGCTGTACCGGAGCTGGGGCGCCGATATCATCGGTATGACGAATCTCCAAGAAGCTAAGCTCGCGCGTGAAGCCGAAATCTGTTTTGCCACCCTGGCCATGGCAACCGATTACGACTGCTGGAATACTGAGGCCGGCGATGTGGTGATAGAAGAGGTGCTGGCAATTCTGAATAAAAATGTTGTCACCGCTCAGCGCATTGTACGGGACACGGCCCGGCGGCTGTCTCCTGAGCAGGTGTGTGGCTGTGAGACCGCGCTCGCAGATGCGATCATCACCGACCGGGGGATGATTCCAGAAACGGTGAAAAACGAACTTGAGCCAATTATTGGAAAATACATCAATGGATAAACGCCAAGAGGACATAATGAGTATTGTGGTTGTCGGTTCGATCGGATTGGATTCTATTGAAACGCCGTCCGGTAAGGCTGACGAAGTCCTGGGGGGCTCGGCAGCCTATTTCGCTGTTGCGGCGAGCTATTTTACGACGGTGAACGTTGTTGCCGTTATTGGTGAAGACTTTCCCTCAGATGCGCGGACGACCCTGACCGTACCGAATATTAACCTGGACGGGCTGGAAGTAGGGGCAGGGCGGACGTTTCGGTGGACCGGCCGCTATCACGAAAATCTCAACATTCGCGACACATTAGACCTCCAGATGAATGTGGTTGCGGACTTCGCTCCGCAACTGCCCGAACAGTATCGTCGCACGCCTTTTGTGTTTCTTGGGAATATCGACCCTGGGTTGCAGAGCCAGGTGCTAGACCAAATCGATGGGGCACGCCTGATCGGCTGCGACACGATCAGTCACTGGATTGAGCACGAGCGTGCGGCGCTTGAAGCTGTGTTGAAACGTGTCGATGTACTGATCATCAACGATGAAGAGGCGGGTATGCTCAGCGGTGAGTCCAATGTCGTGAAATCCGCACGCAGGATTTTGGACATGGGACCAAAGACATTGCTCGTCAAGCGGGGCGAATATGGGGTGTTGCTGTTTTCCCCCCAGTCGGTTTTCGCCGTCCCGGCCTATCCCTTGGAAGACGTAGTTGATCCGACCGGGGCCGGCGACTCCTTTGCCGGCGGGTTCCTCGGCTATTTGGCCGAGTCGAACGACACGTCTGAGGCCGGACTGCGCAAAGCTATTGTCTACGGCAGTGTGGTGGCTTCGTTCACGGTAGAAGATTTCAGCTTGCGGCGTCTGCACGCCCTGGGTCGGGACGACGTTGAACAGCGTTATCGTCAGTTCGTGAGTCTGACCGAATTCTAGCCCGTCAGCGCTGAATTGCTATGGACCTTTCCATCGTCGTACCGATCTACAATGAGGTCGATAATTTGCGTCCGTTGTGTGAACGGGTCCATGCCGTACTAGCGCCGACGGACTGGAGTTATGAACTCATTCTTATCGACGACGGCAGTCAGGACGGGAGTAGTGAGCTGCTAGCCGAGCTGCACGCCGAGGACGATACGCTCAAGGTCCTCCGCTTTCGACGCAACTTCGGCCAGACTGCCGCGCTGGCCGCGGGATTTGAATACGCCCATGGGGACGTCATTGTTTCGCTGGATGGTGACCTTCAAAATGATCCCATCGATATTCCGCGTTTGCTGGCAAAGCTGGACGAGGGGTATGACTTGGTGAACGGCTGGCGTGTCAATCGACAAGATCCATTTTTGCACCGGCGTCTCCCGTCTCAGATCGCCAATCATATGATCTCGCTCACAACGCGGGTCAAACTGCACGATTATGGCTGTACGCTCAAGGCGTTTCGCCGTGAGGTGGCAAAGAGTCTCAAGCTGTATGGAGAAATGCACCGGTTTATTCCAGCTCTGGCCGGGGATATGGGAGCGAGGATTGCCGAGCTTCCGGTCACCCATCATGCGCGCAAGCACGGCACCTCAAAATACGGCTTAACCCGAACATTGTGGGTCGTGCTGGATTTACTGACCGTTAAATTCATGTCGAGCTATGCAACCCGCCCGAGTCATTTATTTGGCTTTCTGGGTTTGATTGCCGTCCTCGTTGGCGGGGGGATAACGACCGTCCTAGGGATTCAACGCCTCCTGTTTGACGTGCAATTAGCAAACCGTCCAATTTTACTCCTGGGGATTCTCCTGCTTGTCACCGGTATCCAGCTTGTGACCACCGGCTTAATCGCTGAGATGCTGTCTCGCACCTACCACGAGAGTCAGGAAAAGCCCGTCTACTGGATTAAGGACGTGTTAGAATAAGTAAAGACGGATTACTCTGCTGCCGAGCGTCGATACCCAAGCACGAATTGAAAGGAGAAGAGTCATCGCACGCATCTTAATCACCGGAGGGGCCGGGTTTATCGGTTCGCATCTGTGTGAGCGTTTCTTGGCCGACGGGGATGAGGTGGTGTGTCTGGACAACCTCATTACTGGCGATATGGATAATGTGGCGCATCTGTTTGTCAACCCGCGCTTTTCCTTTGTCCATCAGGATGTGACGAACTATATTTACGTCAGTGGCTATATTGATGCGATTCTCCACTTTGCCTCGCCGGCGAGCCCGATCGATTACCTTGAACTGCCGATTCAGACCCTGAAGGTAGGCTCGCTCGGCACACATAAAGGACTCGGGTTGGCCCGGGTGAAAGCCGCCCGTTTTCTGCTCGCTTCGACCTCCGAAGTCTATGGTGACCCGCTCGTCCATCCTCAGCCGGAAGATTACTGGGGCAATGTGAATCCGATCGGCCCGCGGGGCGTGTATGACGAGGCAAAACGGTTTGCCGAAGCCCTGACCATGGCCTACCATCGCAGTCACGGCGTGGCGACCCGCATTGTCCGTATTTTTAATACCTATGGGCCACGTATGCGCCTTGGGGATGGCCGCGTTGTGCCTAATTTCATCACCCAAGCGCTGCGAGGAGAAGCGTTAACGGTGTATGGCGACGGGAGTCAAACCCGGAGTTTTTGTTTTGTGGACGATTTAGTCGAGGGTATTGTCCGCCTCCTTCGCTCAGGGTGCACCCAACCCGTGAATCTGGGGAATCCGCACGAATTATCCGTCCGGGAATTCGCCGAGACGATCATCCGGCTGACCGGGAGTTCCAGCCCCATTGCGTTTGAGCCTTTGCCGGTAGATGACCCGAAAGTCCGCCAACCCGATGTGAGTGTGGCCCGCCAGCTATTAGATTGGGAGCCACGTGTCTCCCTCGAAGACGGATTGAGCAAAACTATCGCCTATTTCCAGGAAAAGCTGGAAGTCCATTAGATTCCAGAGTGGAGAGAGGTATCGCTAGGGCTCCGGAGAGGGCGCAGTACATGAAGATAATGGTAACCGGAGGAGCAGGCTTTATCGGCTCTCACGTCGCGGAAATCTATCTCGGGGTGGGCCACGAAGTCTGGATTGTCGATGACTTGTCAACCGGCAAGCAGACTAACGTTCCATCCGACGCGCACTTTGTCCAAGTGGATATCACCGATGCGGCAGTGCGGCGGCTCATGGTTGACGAACGCATTGAGGTGGTCAACCACCACGCGGCGCAAATGGATGTCCGTCGCTCGGTTGCCGATCCGCTATTTGATGCACGGGTGAATATTCTTGGACTGCTCAATATTCTTGAAGGCGCGCAGCAGGCTCAGTGCCAGCGTATTATCTTTGCGTCTTCCGGCGGGACGGTATATGGGGAACAAGACACTTTTCCAGCAACCGAAGACCATACCACCCGTCCGATTAGTCCATATGGCGTCAGTAAGCTAACTGGAGAGCGGTATCTGTATTTTTACCAGAGAGAGTACGGTATCCCGTCGCTGAGCCTGCGCTATGCGAACGTGTACGGGCCGAGGCAGGACCCTCATGGCGAAGCCGGTGTGGTGGCCATTTTTACCCAGCGCCTACTGGCGGGGGAGACGATTACGATTAACGGCGACGGTCAGCAGACGCGAGACTATGTGTTTGTGGATGATGTGGCCCAGGCGAACCTGGCGGCCCTGACTGCCGACTATACCGGTGCGATCAATATCGGCACGGGCCTCGAGACGACGGTGAATACGCTAGCCGAGCATTTACAGCGGATAACTGGCTCACGCGATCGGGCGCAGCACGGTGCTGCCAAGCCAGGAGAACAGCGTCGCAGTGTCTTGTCTTGGAGCCGAGCCGCAGACACGTTGAACTGGAAGCCACTGGTACGGCTTGCCGACGGACTTGAGAAAACGGTTGCCTCCCTGCGGACATCGGTATGAATATTGAACAGATTCGAAACTTTAGCATTATTGCCCATATCGATCATGGTAAATCGACACTGGCCGACCAACTCCTCTCCCAGACGGGCTCGATTAGTGAGCGGGAAAGCGGGGCACAATTTCTGGACACTATGGAGCTTGAGCAAGAGCGGGGCATTACGATTAAAGCCCGAACCGTCCGCCTGCGCTATCAGGCACAGGACGGTGCCGAATATTATCTGAACCTGATTGATACCCCCGGTCATGTTGATTTCGCCTATGAGGTCTCACGCAGTTTATCCGCCTGCGAAGGGGCTATCCTGGTCGTTGACGCAACCCAAGGGGTCGAAGCGCAAACGCTGGCCAACACCTATCTTGCGCTGGATCATCATCTCGAAATTTTTCCCGTTATCAACAAAATCGATCTGCCCAGCGCCGAACCCGAGCGCGTTCGGCAAGAGCTTGAAGACATCATCGGGCTGGATGGCAGTGATGCGGTCTTAACCAGCGCAAAAGAGGGCAGAGGGATTGCTGATGTGCTGGAGGGTATCCTGCGGCTCATGCCTCCTCCTCAGGGAGACCCTAGTGCGCCGGTCAAGGCGCTGCTTTTTGATAGCTGGTTTGATCCCTACCAGGGAGCTGTTGTGCTCGTCCGGGTGTTCGATGGGGTGCTGAGGCCTGGGATGTCCATTCAGCTCATGTCGAGCGGTAAAGAATATGAGGTTGGACAGGTCGGGGTTTTCGCTCCGCACGCTCAAGCGGTCAAAGCGCTCGGGCCAGGGGAAGTGGGCTTTCTCATGGCCGGCATTAAAGAGGTCCGCGAAGCCCGTGTCGGTGACACGATTACGGGCGCTCAACGTCCTACTACGGCCATGTTGCCGGGCTTTAAAGCTGCGAAACCTATGGTTTTTAGTGGTTTGTATCCGGTCGAATCGAAACATTACGAGGCGCTGCGCGACGCGGTCGAAAAGCTCCGTTTGAATGATGCCGCCTTTTCGTACGAGAAAGAAACCTCGCTGGCCCTTGGGTTTGGTTTTCGCTGCGGTTTCCTGGGTTTGCTCCATATGGAAATCGTCCAGGAGCGTTTGGAGCGAGAGTTTGGCCTCGATTTAATTACCACCACGCCAACGGTTGAATATCAAGTCTTGACGCTTGATGGGGAAATCCTACTTGTCGAGAATCCGTCCTCGCTCCCGCTGGTACAGGAAATCGAGTCCATCCAGGAGCCTTTTATCCTGGCGAGTGTTCATGTGCCCGAAGAATACGTGGGCAATGTCATGCGGCTCTGTCAGGAACGGCGTGGAGAACAACGTGCCATGAAATACCTGGGGGCTTCGCGCGTCGCCTTAGAGTATGAGCTGCCGCTCAACGAGATTGTGGTTGATTTCTATGACCGGATCAAATCGATCAGCCGTGGCTATGCCTCGTTTGATTACGAGTTTCTAGATATGCGTCCGGCCAACTTGGTGAGGATTGATATCCGTATTAATGGCGATATGGTCGATGCCTTGTCCCTGATCGTCCACGCCGATCACGCGTATACCCGTGGACGCGAACTCGTGCAAAAAATGCGTGCTCTGATTCCGCGCCAAATGTTCGAGGTGGCTGTTCAGGCCGCCATCGGAAGTCGAGTGATCGCGCGAGAAACTGTGAAGGCTCTACGCAAAAACGTTACCTCCAAGTGCTATGGTGGGGATATAACCCGTAAACGAAAGCTGCTAGAGAAACAGAAAGAGGGAAAACGCCGGATGAAACAGGTTGGGCGGGTGGAAATTCCCCAAGAGGCATTCCTGGCGCTGCTTCAGGTGAGCGAGGGTGAGGCGCAGCGGCGAGGCTAGTAGAGTAGCAGACATGACCAGAGGAAAAACAGCAGCCCCAGGCTCGGCAGGCTCTGTCGGTCTGGCGAACCAGCAGACAGGCGGCAGACTGCTATCCACGTCGACAATCTCCAAAAAACAGAAATCCGCCGTCCGCGAATACGCCGAAGCCCTGCTCTTCGCCCTCGTGCTGGCGCTTTTTATCCGGAGTTTTGTCGTGCAGGCGTTTAAGATTCCGTCCGGCTCCATGCTGCCGACGCTCCAAATTGGGGATCATATTCTGGTCAGCAAGTTTGCCTATGGGCTGCGCTTACCGTATCCCTTTGAAACCCTGGTGTTCGAATGGACTCGGCCAGAACCGGGGGACGTTGTTGTTTTTGTCTATCCAAAGGATGAAACCAAAGACTTTATCAAGCGGGTCGTTGCCGTCGCCGGTGACGAGGTGCGGATTCGCAATAAGAAGCTTTTTGTCAACGGCGTAGCGGATGAGAGTCCGTATGCGCATTTTGCCAATCCTGACCGTATTATTCCCGGTCCTCGTGATAATTATCCGCCCCTGCTGCCTGACAGGTCCAATGAATCTGTTGTCGTGCCACCCGGTAAATTATTTGTCATGGGGGATAACCGGGACCACAGTCACGATAGCCGCTTCTGGGGCTTTGTCGATACGCAAGACGTGAAAGGCAAGGCTTTTCTGATATATTGGTCGTGGGACGGCCAGGACCGTTGGGTGCGTTGGGAGCGACTCGGGGCGTTTATTTACTAGTATAAAAAGTAAATACGCCCAGTCTTTCCACGGATTTTGTAGGGCGCATTTGTTTTTTCGTCCATCTGGAGAAGTCAGAGTGCCAAGGCTCGAAGACATGTTGCTTGAGAGTGGCAAAGTCTCTCAGGATGATCTGCGCCGCCTTCAACTCGTGCAGCAAGAGCGCGGAGAAACACTTGAGCGTTTACTGGTCGAGCTCGGCTTCATGTCTGAAGATGACCTTCTCCCGGTCCTGGCTGAATACTATCATGCCCCCCTCATGAGTGCGCGGGACTTTCCGCAGCAGCCGCCCCCCTTGTCCGAGATGAAGATCGATTTTCTTCGCCAAGCGCGGGTCTGTCCCCTGGCGGTCCAAGATGACGGACTGATTATTGCCATGGCTGACCCTGGCGATTTCTACGTTATTGAGGCCCTGGAGAAGGCAACGAAGCTGCGTCTTGCACCCCGCCTGGCGCGTGAGCGCGATATTCTTGAGACCTTGAATGCCTATTATGCCGACGGGGTAGCGGACGGTCCGTCCGACGGTCAGGAGGTCGGCACGGTCGAGTACCTGGAAGATGATCAAGAAGATGAAGCCCATCTGCGAGACCTCGCGAGTGAAGCCCCTGTCATTCGACTCGTGAATATGCTTATCGCCCGGGCCATGGAGCAGCGTGCGTCGGATATTCATATCGAGCCGTTTGAAAAGGAACTCCGTGTGCGCTACCGCATTGACGGTATTCTGCACGATGTCGAAGCGCCGCCCCGGAAACTGCAAGCCGCTCTGATCTCGCGAGTCAAGCTTATGGCCAAGCTCAATATTGCGGAACGCCGCCTGCCGCAAGATGGGCGCATCAAGCTGCGGATGTTGGGGCGTGAGGTAGACCTGCGTGTTTCAACCCTGCCGACCCTGTATGGCGAGAGCGTTGTGCTGCGTATCCTCGACCGCTCGAGTATTGACGTCAGCCTTGAGTCGCTGGGTTTTCCCGAAGATACCTTGTCCGCATTCGAAAACCTCATTTTCCAACCTCACGGGATGATTCTGGTCACCGGCCCTACCGGGAGTGGCAAAACAACGACCTTGTATGGTGCCCTGGACAAAATCAACTCGCCTGAGAAAAAAATTATTACGATTGAAGATCCGGTTGAATACCAGCTCAACGGCGTCAACCAGATTCATGTCAAGTCACAAATCGGGCTGACTTTTTCCGCCGGGCTGCGCTCCATTGTTCGTCAGGACCCGGATGTGATCATGATTGGTGAGATTCGCGATTATGAGACGGCTGAAATCGCAATCCAGTCCGCCTTGACCGGCCACCTGGTCTTCTCGACCTTGCATACCAATGACGCTGCTGGCGCGATATCGCGTCTCCTGGAAATGGGGGTGGAAGATTATTTACTGGCTTCATCCCTGCTTGGTGTAATGGCCCAGCGGTTGGTGAGACAGCTTTGTCCGGCGTGTCGCCGTCCGGTCGGTGGGCAGGAATCTCTCCCTCACTTAGAGCTTCCAGTGAATGGTCATGCGCCTGAGCCCGTGCTCTCGTATGAGACCGGGGAGTGCGAAGAATGTGCCATGACCGGCTACCGGGGCCGAAAGGGAATTTTCGAACTCATGCTCGTTGACGAAGGCTTACGTCAGCTCATTTTGAAGCGTTCATCAGCCGATGTGCTGAAGGAGTTCGCAGTCGGGAATGGCATGCGCACGCTCCGGGATGATGGCTGGCGCAAAGTCCGCGCCGGCATTACCACGGTGTCGGAAGTGATGCGCGTCACCCAAGACGAGCCACCTTCTTCCGAAGAATATGACGCCGGTGTCGAAGAGCCAGCCTGATTGGTCTGAACCCTTTTTACCCGTCCTCGTCCAGTTCCCCGGGGCCCCTGGTCCGTCGCACCTATGCTTTCCTACTCTTCTTCAGACGCTTTTGAGACCGCTGGCCCCTGGCCAAGTTCACCTCGGCGACTTCATTCGGACCAGTCGTCCATGTCCGGTGATGCCGCCAGACGAGGGGATCATGACCGGGAATGAGGCGTTCGAGTTCGCGGCTCAAGGTTTTGCGAATGCGCTCATAGGTAAAGAGCTGGTTAAACGGATTGCCTTGATTATAGCCGGGCGGCCACATCTTCTCGATATTTGAATACCAATACACCGCATCACCAGCGATAGCAAAAAGACCATTGCGGGTTTGGACTTCAAACCACTGCGTGCCAAAGGTATGGGAATCCTTGGCCAAGTGCGCAGTAATGCCGGGCAAGACCTCGACATCTCCCTCAATCAACGTAGCCCTGTCCTGACTGATCGCTATCGCTACATTATGAATATCCTGCGGGTCAAGCGAGGACAGAATCCAGCTTCTCTCTCCCCCACCAAAGTCTTTTGGCAAAGACAGGGTGCGCAGCCAGCCCATGTACTCGTCCAGTTGAATATACAGGTGCGCGTTTGGAAAGGCCGAGAAATTGCCAATATGATCAAAGTGCAGATGCGTTACCAGAATGGTATCCACATCTGCCGGGGTGAGTCCGATTTTTGCCAGTACGGTTGAGGGGTCTTCCCACCCAAAGAAGCGATAGCGCGACAGCCAGTCCTGGTTGCCGAATCCGGCATCAACCAGCACTACGTGTTTTTTCTGACCTTGCGCCCCGCCGACGAGAACGGTGTAGAGCATGGGAATCTGGATCGTTCCCTGGTTGCTCATCAATCCTGAACCGCCGAAGAAATCATACGGCATGTCCGCCTGGCAATAGGCCAAGGTCCAGATGGAGTAATCCGTTGGCGGCTTTCCGCCGACGAGGTCTTGCGATTGAACAGCCCGCTTTCTTTTTTTAACCGCTGGCATGGAGGCTTCCTTTCCTTGAGCGCTCAATACTCATCATGAAGTACTCTAGCGCACAACCTGTAGTCAAAACTTCTGGTGTCCTGCCGATCAGCTATTGGAAGAGCAGGTCCACTGTGACAACTTTATCTGAGGGCGTGTCTTGTCGCCCGGCAGATATTTCGATAGTGTCATCAAAACTTTACGGCTTCGCGCACGAAGAGCGACAGCCAGCGGAGTGCAAACCGCATGGATGCAATGCGCGGAGGTCAGACCAGAAAGGAGTCAGTATGCGCATTGGTATTCAGATGGTGCTTCAAAACCATAAGGAGCACGATGATCGGGTGATGTACAAAAACGAAACCCGCCTCGCGATTGAATCCGAGGAGATGGGGTTCGATATCGTGTGGCCGGTGGAGCATCACTTTTTTGACTACTCTATTTGCCCGGATAACATGCAGTATCTGAGCTATATCGCCGCCAGGACGGAAAAACTGGAATTGGCCACTGGCGCTATTATCGTGCCGTGGAACAACCCTATGCGGGCAGTGGAAAAGATGGTCCTGCTCGACCACCTGTCGGACGGACGGGCGGTTCTCGGACTTGGACGTGGCCTTGCTCGTCGTGAGTATGCCGGTTTTGGCGTGGATATGGGTGAAGCACGCGACCGTTTTAACGAGGCCGCGGAAATTATCGTGAAGGGCTTGGAAGACGGCTTTGTTGAAGCGGACACCAAGTACTACAAGCAGCATCGCATCGAGGTGCGCCCCCGGCCGATCAAGAGCTTCAAAGATCGCCGCTATATGGTGTGCATGTCGCCCGAGTCTTTTGAGGTCGCGGCCAGCCTCGGTCTGGGTGCCATGATGTTCTCTCAGACGACGTGGGATAAAGTTGCCGACGGCATCCACAACTACCGTGAACTATATCGTCAGTATAATAACGGCGAAGAGGCCCCTCCGGTGAACTGCGCCGACTTCGTTGTCTGCTCGCACGACGCCAAGAAGGCCGAAGAGATCGCGCGGGAAAAAATCGTGGGCTACTACTTCAGCGTGATGGAGCACTACGAGATGCTGGGCGACCACTTCGCGCAGACAGGCAAATCCTATGCCCACTATGCCGAAGCGGCCAAGATGATGAAGGAAGCCGGCAACGAGGCTATTCTGGAAGACTTTCTGGCAGCCAATCTGTGGGGCACGCCAGACATGATCATCGAGAAGCTGGAAACGCGGCGTGGCCAGATTGGTGAATTTGAGGTCAACGGTTGCTTCAGCTTCCAGAGTCAGCCCTTTGACCAAGTCGAAGACAGCATGCGTCTCTTTGCCAAAGAAGTCGGTCCGATGATGCACGAGTGGACCCCGCAAGCCAAAGCGCCGGTCGATGTGGCCGCTGCTGAAGCCCGGGTTGGCAAGTAAATCTTCTCTATTAACATTAGCGAAGCAGGAGGAGCCTGACTCCTCCTGCTTCGTGTCCCTCCGTCCTGAGCCCTGGGGCGATTAACAGCTGTCTCTCGTATTCCGCACAAGGCGAGTAACTCGAACCATGGAATACGCCGCCATTGTTGTTATTGCGGCTATCGTAGCAATAATCCTTTATTTCAAGGGCCTATCAACATTACGGCCCGGAGACACCATTACCGGCAAGGCGTTCGTGATCGATGGTGACACGATAAGGGTATCTGGACAAACCATACGCCTCAGTGGTCTCGATGCGCCCGAGGTGGATCAATGGGCAAAACACCAACACGGCTACTGGTACAAACAAGGAATGCGTGTGAAGAGTGCGTTGATTCAAGCGATTAGCGGTAAGAACGTCCAGGTCAGAGTCGAGGGATACGACAAATACGATCGCGTCATTGGCACCGTACTGTTTAACGGTAAAGACGTCGGTGAATGGCTCGTCCGAAACGGACATGCAATCGCCGCTTACGGTGATCAGTACAAACATCTAGAACGCGAAGCGCGCAGGGTAAGGCGTGGCGTGTGGGGACATGCCGAGGCTTACGATCCACGGGCTTGGCGGTACAGATAGGCCACATTTCGGCTCACCGAGGTTAGAGTTCAGCCACCCGCAGCGAGCGACTGCTCTGCGTTATGAGGCAGAGCAGGCCATGGACACCGAGCCACAGTCGGTTAATAGCACCACCCGGCCTACGGGGCCACCGCCCAACCCTGATTAGCCATTTTTTCGTTGTATCTTATACCGAGGAGGTTCGGCCGAAAGGAGGTGGTGACCGGTGAGATTGCACCAGGCGGGAATATCCGCGGGGGCGCCGGGGTCTTGGGCGATGAGGAGCAGGACCTGGCTTGGTTGCATGGACTTGAGACGCAGGCGGAGCTTCAAAACCAACTCGCCGCAGGCCATATCTCCGGCGTCCCAGGTGTCGTTGGGGTCGGCTGATATGTCCGTTGTTGGTGTTGCCATGTGAGTCTGAAGTTGTGAGGGAATGGCGGGCCAGATACAGGCGGGCTGTTCAATGGGTTGGTTTTCCTGCTGGCTCGCCCAGCGCCAGCCGCTGCGGTAACAGGTCTGGCGACGAATATAGGCGTAGGCGTCTCTCACAAAATCTGCTGGTGAACGTCCTAAGCCGCTGGCGAGGCAGGCGGTACAGTGCGGCGTTGTCTTGAAGCCGGTTACGACGCTCAGGACATATTCGTGGAAGCAGATAGACCGCGAGCAGCGAAAGCAGGTCGGGTTGTTGAGCTGGGCGAGTTCTTTGAGGATTTCAGCCGTACGCTGCTCTTCTGCGTCCAAGTCGTCGTCGATAGGAGGGAAGGGAGGCTGGTTGAGTTTCATTGTGTCTGGCCGGCTTTCTTGAACTCGTTCTCTAAAAAGTCGGAAAAACTCGCACTAAACCGTCGTGGTGTCGAGGCGAACCACTCCCGAATCCCCTGCTGGGCAAAATATTGTCGTAAGGTCTCACACCAGCGTTCCCACTGTTCCTGGTCTAAGGCGCCCTGGGTGTATTGATAGAAGAAGTTTTCACCAGCGGAGAAGGAATAATACATGATCAGATCAAAACGGTGCTGCTCGTCTTTGGCCAGCACAGCATAGTCTTCCGATCCAACGCGTAAAATCCGAGAGAGATCGGGGCTCTCGGCCACCAGGGCAATGTAGTCCAGTCGGGTGGTTGTCAGGGCGTGATGGGTGGAGTTGCGGACCGCGCGCGTATTCTGCCGTACCTGGATGGCGAGATAGACCAGCGAGGCGATAACGCCAATCGCGCTTACGATCTCGGCAACTGCACCGATGGCTTTGAAATCCATACGAACGTTCAACTCCTGCGCATACTGACCATTTTTGACAGCTTGGTGCAAGTTGGTCGTAGCAGTAACGATCTTGACCATGGCACCCAGAGGGCTTATCGTGCCCGCGAAACGGTACGCGCGCGGATAGGCGGAACGATATGGGAACACAGGGTAGCAAACCTGGCGGTCCACTGGCCGGTATTCGGGTGGTTGAATGTGGCGTTCTGCTGGCCGGCCCGTTTTGCGCCCGTCTGCTGGCCGACTTTGGGGCTGAGGTCATTAAAGTCGAAGCGCCCCACAAGGGCGACCCCATGCGCACGGTCGGCCAGTCTCTGGTGAACGGCAAAAGTCTGTGGTGGCCGAGCGTTGCGCGCAATAAAAAATGTATTTCTCTCAACCTGCGTGATTCAGAAGGGCAGGAACTGCTTCGCCGATTGGTCTGTCAGTCCGATGTCCTGGTGGAAAATTTTCGTCCAGGAGTGTTTGAAGAATGGGGCCTCGACTATGAGGTTCTACGTGAGCTGAATCCAGGTCTCGTCTTTGCCCGCGTCTCCGGGTATGGACAAACCGGTCCGTATCGAGAAAAACCCGGCTTTGCCGCCGTGGCCGAAGCCTTTGGCGGTCTGCGCCACTTGGTTGGCTTTCCGGACCGACCCCCCTGTCGGGTGGGTATCAGCATTGGTGATTCCCTGGCCGGTATGTTTGCCGCGCTGGGCACACTGATGGCGCTCTATAATCGTGATGTCAACGGCGGAACCGGCCAGGTGATCGATACGGCTTTATATGAAGCCGTGTTTGCCGTGCTGGAGGCGACCTTGACGGAATACGAAAAAACCGGCTACCAGCGGACACGGACCGGGACCTTGTTGCCTGGGTTTGCGCCGTCGAATCTCTATCCGTGTAAAAACGAGCAGTGGATTGTGATTGCCGCCAACACCGATGGGCTGTTCACGCGGCTGTGTACGCTCATGAGTCGCGAAGAATTACTCACCGACCCCCGTTTCGAGAACCAGGTCGTGCGGGCTGAAAATCGTGAGGCTATTGATGCTATTGTCTCGGACTGGACGGTGACCTATGAGCTGTCAGAATTGCTGCCGCTGGTCGAGGGCGCAACCATTCCCGCCGGTCCGGTCTACAGTATCGCCGACATTGTCCAAGACCCGCATTTTGCGGCGCGCGACATGCTGGTTTCCTTGCACGACCGGGTCCTGGGTGAACTTAAAATGCCCGGCATCGTCCCCAAACTCAGCGAGACCCCCGGCGAGGCACGCTGGTCGGGACCGGCAATCGGAGAACATAACCAAGAGATCTATTCTGGTTTATTACATTTTAGCTCAGATGAACTGGCCGCCCTGACCGCACGCGGCGTCATTTGAACAATCAAAGCCTCAACAAAGGAGGACTGTCATGGCTGAACAACTCCTGTCAGGGATTAACGTCGTTGAGTGCGGCAATATGGTTTCTGCTGCCTATACCGGCAAGCTGCTCGCCGACTTTGGGGCGGATGTGGTGAAGGTAGAAGCGCCGAGCGGTGACGTCGCCCGACAACGTGGGCCCTTTCCTGGCGATACCCCGCATGCCGAAAAGAGCGGTCTATTCCTGTACTTGAATGCCAATAAGCAAGGCGTCACGCTGAATCTGCGCGAACCCAAAGGGCAGGCGGTCTTGCAGAGTTTATGCGCCCAGGCCGATATCCTGCTACATAATTACAGCCCGCGCGAGATGCCCGAGGTCGGTCTGGATTACGAGAAGCTGGGTCAGATCAATCCGGGTCTGATCATGACCTCGATTTCTTACTTTGGTCAGACCGGACCGCACAGTGACTACCTCGGCTATGACCTGACGGCGAGTAACGCCGGGGGATGGGCGTTTATCAGCCCGGGCGCCTCCGATTACCCGGAACTGCCGCCCCTCAAAGCGTTTGGCCATCAGACCGACTTTCAGGGCGGGGTGCACGCCGGTGTCGCAACGCTTGGCGCGTATTATCATAAATGTCTGACGGGCGAAGGCCAGCACCTCGATGTCTCCATCCAAGAATGTATTGCCGCCATCCTGGAAATGAATTTCATGCACTACACTTATAGCGGCCTGGAAACCTCACGGCTGGGCCGGCGGTCCATCTATCCCTGGTGCATGGTCGACTGTAAAGACGGAAAACTCTTTGTGATTTGCGTGGAAGAAGATCAGTGGCAGCGCCTTGTCGAGCTGATGGGTAATCCTGAATGGGCAACCCTGGAGATTTTTGCCGATCGCGTCGTCCGGGGCCAGAACTATGATGCCCTGATGCCCTTTCTTCAAGAGTTCGCCGCGGAGTGGACGGTTGCCGACCTGTATAAAGCCGGTCAAGAGCGCCGCATCTGCATGGCCCCAGTGAATACCATGTCAGATCTGATGGCCTCGGAGCACCTCAAGGCGCGGGAATTCTTTACGGAAATCAGCCATCAGGTAGCCGGCACGCTGCAATATCCAGGCGCCCCCTTTAAAGTGAAGGACGTTGGCTACGCCATCCGTCGTCCGGCGCCGCAGCTCGGCGAGCATAATAATGAGGTCTACGCTCGGATTGGGCTCTCCCAAGCCGAGATCGATGAGCTGAAGCAGGGCGGGATTATTTAGGGAAGCTGACCGCTCTGACCTGGGAATGAGACAAAGGAGAACGTCATGGCACGACGACCATTAGAAGGCATTCGCGTAACCGATTTCACCTGGGCCTGGGCGGGGCCTTACTGCACGCTCCAAATGGCGCATATGGGCGCGGAAGTGATTCGGATTGAAAGTGAAAAACGTCCGTGCGTCACCCGACTGATCCCGCCGTTTGCGGACAACGAACCAGGACCGAACCGAGCCGGCTATTTCAACCAATACAGTCAGGGCAAGAAAAGCCTCCAGCTTGATCTGGCTCGACCCGAGGCAACGGAGATTGTCAAAAAGCTTATTGCCAAGAGCGATATCGTCGTGCAGAACTTCTCAACCGGGGCGATTGACCGCATGGGCTTTGGATATGACACGCTCAAGCAACTCAAACCCGATATCATCATGATTTCCATCTGTGGCTACGGACAAACCGGGCCGGAACGCAAATATATGGGCTATGGACCGGCCTCCGTTCCACTGGCGGGGATCTCGTCGCTAACCGGTTATCCGGGGGTTGGGCCGGCGGAGATCGGTATTTCGTATGGTGATCCGAACGCCGGCATCTTTGGCTCGTTTGCCGCCATAGCTGCGCTGGCCTATCGCCACCGCACCGGTAAGGGGATTCATGTTGATCTGGCATTATGGGAGGCCCTGCTTGTCCTGATGCCCGAAGGCATCATGGATTATGTGATGAATCAGACTCAGCCTGAACGCGACGGCAACCGGGACCGCTGGATGGCGCCCCACGGCTGCTTTAAGTGCAAGGGCGATGCCGAGAAATGGGTGACCATTGTGTGTGGTAGCGACGCGGAATGGCTGGCCCTGTGCCAGGCCATAGGCCAGCCAGAACTGGCTACGGACAAACGTTTTACTGATGCGGCGGCTCGGAAAGCGAACGAGGATGCGCTCGAAGAACTCATCACAGCCTGGACGAGCGAACGCGACCGCTGGGAGGTGACCGAGGTACTGCAGAAAGCCGGCGTAGCTGCCTACCCGTCTCAGAGCAATAAAGACCTGGCAACTAATCCACATCTGGAAGAACGCGGCTATCTCGTGCAAAAAGAACATCCCGAGTTCGACAAACGCATTCACGCTGGCATCCCGTGGCAGATGAGCGGCTCTCCGTGCGAAGTCCAAACTGCGGCCCCACAGCGCGGGCAACATACGGACTATGTGTTGCAGGATATTCTCGGCTATTCCGGCGACGAGGTGCAAAAACTGCGGGACGAGCAGGTGCTGACTTAGCTCCGGCGACCAGCATTCCGTAAGAGAATCATAAGAACCCCACCTTGCATCGGTGGTGGCTTGTGGCTAGGATCGCGGCAGTTCATGTAACTGAACCTTCATTCAGCCGTTCGGCCAAACTACTCTATAAGTATTGAGGGAAGGGGACTCAGTATGGCAGGCGCGTCACGTCAGGGTATGTTAGCTGGCTATAAAGTGCTGGACTTTACGCAGATTGTTGCCGGACCGACGACGACACGCCTGTTGGCCGAAATGGGGGCTGAAGTTATTAAGGTTGAGCAGGCCCCGAAAGGAGACCCGGCTCGCCTCAACGGGATTCTGAAAAAGGGCCGTAGCGGCTATTTTATCCAGCACAATGTCTGCAAACAAAGTCTGTGTGTGAATCTGAAGACGGAGGAGGGGCGGGACATCATACGCGGGCTCATTCCGCATATGGATGTGGTGGTCGAGAACTATAGTCCGGGTGCGATCAAACGGCTCGGTTTTGCCTATGAAGAACTGCAAAAACTGAACCCGCGTATCATCATGTGTTCAATTTCAGCCCTTGGTCAGACCGGCCCGCTGTCCCATGTGCCCGGCTATGATTTCATCGCCCAGGCGTATTCTGGATTCAATGAAGTCACTGGCGAACGCGGCCGTGCGCCAGCCATGCCCCAGGCTGCGATTGGCGATGTGAGTACTGGGGTGCACGCCTTTGGCGCGATTGCCTGTGCGCTGTTGCACCGTGAGCGGACAGGCGAAGGCCAGTATATCGACGTGTCGCTGCTCGATGCCTATATCCATTCGCATGATTTTACGATTCAATCACATAGCGCCTCGGGCGGTAAATTCGTTCCAACCCGGAGTGGCGCCCACCATATGGGGCTGGCCCCGTGCGGTATTTTTCAGGCAAAAGACGGGTTCGTGGTCATCGTGGGCGCCCTTGACCATCAATGGCAAGGCGTGGCGCGAACCATTGGACATCCGGAATTTGTAGAAGATCCGCGCTTCCGTACCAACCGGGATCGGGTCCATCATAAAAAAGAACTCATCCAGGCCATTGAAGCCTGGCTCGGCACCATGCCGAATCGAGAAGAGGCCGTCGCCGCTCTACACCGTGAACGCGTGCCGGCCGCACCCGTCCTGACCATTCCGGAAGTGGTCAATCATCCCCATTTGCTTGAGCGTGAGGCTATCCGACCGATACAGGATAAGGTGTTGGGTGATTTTGTTCTGCCTGGGTTTCCGTTCCGCTTTTCGAGCCCAGCCAGAACCGATGCCCCGTTTGAGGCGCCGGATTTGGGAGAGCACAACGACTCCATCCTCTGCAATTATCTGGACTATAGCGCTGACCAACTGGAGCGGTTAGCGCGGGACGGTATCCTCGTCAGCCGCCCAACGCCCGTAGAACACGAGTAAGGAAAGATATTTCATGCACGGTAAACGCGGGCTTATATCCGTAGTCTGTAGTATCCTCGGTGGACTGTTCCTCCTGGCGATCTCGGCCAATGTTTCTCCCTGTTACGGCTATTTCATGGACAAACAGGTTGATAAGGTCGTGAATGCCTGGTCACGCTTTGATCGTTTTCTGTCCACCTTTGATCCGGCCGGGCGCTACGTCCGCCAGCCCGTCGAACGGCAGGTCCCGGCCCTGACGTTCCGGGGATTTCTCCGTCAATGGTCTGATATCCAACTCTCGGGTGATCGTCGTGTCGGCAATCGACGGAAAGACTTCCGCTTCTCCCAGATGCAGAATTTGTTGGAATTGGAACTCCACTACCAAGTCTCACCCAATATCGAAATCACCAATATCAACAACTTTATGTACGACAGCGTGTACAACTGGCAGGATTCCGCCGGTCTGTTTGCCCCCCGGACGAGCGAGACATTCCGCGCCTATCATAACTTCGAGCGTATTGTACGCGAGTTGTACATCAGCTATCGCACCCATAACCTCGACGTAGTCCTGGGCAAGCAACAAATCGCCTGGGGAAAAATGGACGGCCAATATATTGACGTCATCAACGGCATGGACCGGCGCGAGTCCGTCCAGCTTGAGGCGAGTGACTACGAGTGGCGACGGCTGCCGGCCTGGATGGCCAACGTGACCTATTTCTTTGGGGCAAACTCTCTCAACTTCCTGTGGATTCCGAACTTTGAGCAGGACCGGAATCCGGTCCCCGGCTCGCCGTGGTATTCGCCCCTGGCTCCGCCCAGGGATACGGAGACGAAAGCCCTCCTGGACGGCCGGCAAAACGCGACCGGGGATCAGTTTAGAGAGACGAAGCGCCCGTCTGCGGGGGATTTCGGTGATCATCAGTACGGCCTGCGGCTTGATGTTTCCATGGAACCGCTCACCTGGGGTCTCATCTATTATTACGCCTGGAATAAAAACCCGACATCCTTCATTGTCGACCGCGATATTGATGCCGCCGGGGACCCCTATCTGACCTTTCAGCCCCGTTTTACCCGCTTGCATCATCTCGGCATCACCGCCGACTATGCCTCCGCGCTCTCGAACATGCCGCTTGTTGGCGAACTGCCGATTGTGTTGCGGGTTGAGGGCTTGTGGACCAAAGACGTTCCCTTCGCCGACTTTGACCATCAGCAGCGCGCACGGGACGGATATCTCAACTCTGGGATCATTCGGCGTGACACCTTGCGGGCCGCGATTGCGCTGGAGTTCGCCTTCCCCGGCAACACCTCCGCGATTATACAGCCTTCCCTGTTGTATACCTTTGACTGGCGTCGCAATCTCGGCGGTGGCTTTGGCGGAGGAATCGGAGATGAAATGAGCCTCCTGCCGGTTATGTTTATTGGGCGCCCGTTTCGTTTCACCCGTGACCGTTTGCGCTTGGAGCTGACCGTCGTTCCAGTGATCAGTCTGCCGCAGAAGAAGTGGCAGGGCATAAAAACGAAATTTGTTTCGAGCTACCGTTTTTCCCAATTCATTACGGGCCGCCTTATTTATACGGCGTTCAGTAGCGGTGATCGGACTGACCTGTACGGTCAATATAATAAATGGGACAATATCGGCTGGGAACTGAGTTACGAGTTCTGACCGATTATGAATGGGCGCTTTTTTTTCCTGACGGTCTGGGCCTTGCTGTCCAGCCTGGCGCTCCCGGTCGCCGGGGCTGCCGAGCAGAACGGCGGCCTGCGCAAGACCTGGAAGATAGTAGAAGAACTGTCCGAAGGGGAAAAATCGCGCATTGATTTCCGGGTCGATACCCCCCGGGATACGACGATTCCTTACCTCCCGGCTGAAGCCTATCCCTTTCAGTCGCCCTATACCGCGGAAGAGATGGGCTATCGGGCCATGGAATTCCCGCACATCGCCCGCTGGTCGCACGCCATGGCCGATGTGTTCGGCGCCATTACCAGCAACGGCTTTCTGGATGAAGGCATAACACTGGCCTATAGCCATTATATCCCGGACGAGTATGGGGTACCCGGCCAGCTCAGCATGGCGCCGGGGGAGGCCTATTTTCGGATGGTCTTCTTCTATACCTATCCACCCGAGAACCAGGGTCTTCAGGACCTGTGGATATTGAGACGAACGGACAAGGAAGAAACAACCAAACTCGATAATTTCATCTACAGCCCAAACCTGCGCCGCGTGCGCCGCCAGCCTCAGCCCCGCCGGGACGCGCGCTTCCCCAATAATGTCCAGACCTTTGACGATGTGGTGGGGCGCGATGCCTGGGAGTTCTCGTGGCGCCTGCTTGGCACGGATGTGCTGCATGAGACTATTCGTTTCCCAAATACCCGTCCGACGGTCACCCTGGCCACGCCCGACGGAAGTTTTAATGAGGTCCCGTCGGACCAGATTAAAATGCTGGGCGATACCTATCCGCACTATACGGCGGACGGTGGCGTGGCCTGTTATGTGGTTGAGGCGACCAGGAAAGAAGATTGGTTGCCGCACTACCGTATGAGCCGGCTGATATACTGGTTCGATCAGCACAGCTTCTATCCGCTGCGTATCGAGCAGTATGACAATGACAATCAACTGCGGATGATTGAGGTGCGGAATGCCTATCTCGCCAACCCGGAACTGGAAGAACGCGGCTACGCCGGACTGTTTACGGTCTACTACGACCTCGCCCTCGACCTGATGAGCTATAGCGCCCATGACGCCCACTGGGTGAAGGAGTGGCCCCAGGAAGACCGAGAGACGATGTTCGAGCCCGACTTCATGCGCCGCAATTGGCTCAAGTATCCGCTCAAATCCCAATCTCTGGTCTATTCTCCGGAAAAATTCTTTCTCCGCCCGCTCTTGTATCTAGAGAAATTCCCGCAAGACCGGACCGTTGCCATTTCTGCAGAGCTGGCGCAGCGCTACCGTTTGCAAGAAGAAGCCGGACATCTGGTCTTCGACATTTCCTCTCCGCTCATTGAGGCCAAAGTGCAGCAGTAAGATGGCTCTTCGCGCGCAACAGCTCTTGTGGCTCGTTGTCTCCTGCCTGCTGTCTTCCGGTAGTATAGGGGCCGCGATTGTAGCGGCAGATCAAAGCAGTCCGATCTCACGAAAAACCTGGAAAACGGTTGCCGAGCTCACGGACGAAGAAAAGAATGCGCTCGACCTCCGTAGTGACACGCCGCGGGATGCAAAGGTCCTCTATCTACCGGCCGAGTCTTTTCCGTTTCGGCCACCCTATACGGCTGAAGAAATGGCGCTACGAGCTATGGAGTTCCCACACTCGCCATTCTGGGACTGTGTCCTGATCGATATGGCTTTCTCCGTGACGAACTCGGGATTTATGGATCAACGCGTGACGCTTATTCCCATCCTGTATTTTCCCGAGAATGGGTTTGGAGAACATCTGTATGCCGCTCAGCCCGGCCAGGAAATCTATCGCTGGCTCTCCCAAAGCGTCTCTCCACCCGAACGGTATGGGAATCAGACCTTATGGATAGGCTATCGGACGGATCAAACGTTCCGGACGAAAATAGACATGTTCGCCTATTCCCCATCGCTCCGGCGGATCCGTCGTCAGCCCCAACCTCGTCGGGAAGACCGTTTACCCAATAGCGCGGCAACGTTTGATAATTTGATCGGACGGGATGCCTGGGAATTCTCGTGGCGCATCCTCGGGACGGATATTCTGTATCAGACGGTGCGTTTTCCCAAGACGCGCCAAACAGCCGTGCTGACCGACGAGAAAGGGCAGTATATTGAAGTTGCCGCCCAGGACCTCTCTCTCATGGGCAAAGAATACCCGCTTTATACCGCAGACGGTGGGGTCAAATGTTATGTGCTCGAAGCCATACCAAAGGCCGAATGGCTGCGTGACTACTACGCCCATAAGCTGATTTACTGGGTTGATCAATATGCGTTCTTTCCTTTGCGGATGGAAGAATATGACCGACAGGGGCAGCTGAGTTTTGTGAATACCCGGATTGCGACCCTGGCCAATCCAACTCTGAAAGAACATGGCTATGCGGTCCAGTTTGACTTGTGGTGGGATGTGTCTATTGACTTCCTGTCCGCTTCGATCCACGGATTTGTCCCACAGACGTGGTCAGAGGAAGACAAAAATATCTTCTTCAGCTCCGGATTTATGCGCCGCGAATGGTTCCTTGTACCGCCCAAGGGTCTGATGAGTCTCAACTCACCGGACGAATTCTATCTGCGGCCCCCGCTCGAAGAAGGAAAATTCCCAGACTCGCGTACTATCAGTTTGTCACCTGACGTGCGGGCCTTGATTGAGGCCCAGGAGCGCGAGGGCAAGCTGGTATTTGAGGAGGGGAGGGGCGACAGCTAAGCGCGTCTGCGCGAGAGAATATCTCTGGCGTTGCGTTTGCCTGCCCCCTTCGCGCGTCTTACTGTGCCTCGTGCGTGGCCTGCCAGGCGCGGCCCATCGAATCCGCGGCCAGAATGGCGTCGGCAACCATGTCGGGCTGGACGTCAAACGGTTCGTTATGGATGGTTTCGCCTTCCGCGGTCGCCCGCGCTGCGACTTGTTCAAGCATATCCTCTGAGAATTCGCTGAGCCCAATCTCGGCCAGAGTGATGGGCAGACCGACCGCGGATGAAAACTCCAGCACCGGATCGATAACCGAGCGTGGCTGACCTTCGAGCACCAACTGGGCCATCAGGCCATAGGCGACTTTTTCCCCGTGATAGTACGGATGGGTGAGTGGAGCTGCGGTGAGACCATTATGGATGGCATGGGCCGCGGCAAGGCCCGAGGACTCGAAGCCCAAACCCGACAGCAGGGTGTTGGCTTCTACCAGCCGCTCCAGGGCTGGATTGACAACATGCCGTTCCACGGCCCGTTTGGCATCCGGGCCGTCCTCAACCAAGATGTTGTAACACAGCTCCGCCAGCTTTTCGGCGCTGCGCGTTGAGGCTCCACCACGCATATTCTGGACGTGGCCGGCAACACAGGTTTTAGCCTCGAACCACGTGGCCAGCGCATCTCCCATCCCGGCCACAAGCAGCCTGGCTGGAGCTTGGGCGACAACATAGGTATCCACGACAACCAAGTCTGGGTTTTTTCGATAAAAGCGATATTCCTGGAATACCCCCTCGGGGGTATAGATCACCGACAGCGCGCTGCACGGTGCGTCACTTGAGGCAATGCTCGGACAGTTGACGACGGGAAGATCAAGGTCGTCTGCCGCGGCCCGGGCCGCGTCCAAGACCTTGCCACCGCCCGCTCCAATAATGACCTGAGCCTTATTCTCTCGTGCTGTTTCTTTGATACGCTCGATTTCAGGATAGGAGCACTCTCCCCCGAACTGGTGGACGACATGGGTGATGCCGGCATCGTTCAAATGTTTCTGCCAGACTTCTGAAAGCAGCCGAATGGCACTTTTCCCGGCAACAATACACGCTGGCCCCCGTAGGCCGATGCGCTGCATTTCCGTTCCTAGGGCCGCGGTGGCGTTCCTCCCCTGTACGTAGTGGCTTGGGGCTGAAAAAACTGAGAGCATATATCCCTCCTTACCAAGTGCTGTTCCCTCAGATAGAGCAGGATGAGAACTTTTGCAGTATAAACTGAGACGTATTGACGCGGCAAGCAGGAGAGGGCCAGTGGGACAAGCGGAGAGACGCGGCTGTCGCCCTATATTGATGAGTAGGCCCCAGTGCCGGACGCTCTGTCTCGTTGTGCTCGTCCTCTGGGGGTGTTCTGGACTGCCAAGCGAACCCCCGAAGTTAGGCCGGTACGAATATGACCATGCCCTCAGCACTGGGCCGTGTCCGCTCGGCGAGCGGAGCGGCTCGGGTGGGCTGAGTAACGACGAGCAGACCGAACACGGGATTAAATATATGGTTCGGACGCCCGCCAACTACAACCCAGGCATTCTCCACCCCCTCATCATGGTCTATGCCCCGGCAGGCTCAAGTCGTTTTCGCTCCGAGCGCCTGACAGACCTGACTTTTGCGGCAACGACGGCGGGCTTCGTTGTCGTCTATGCCGACTCACGCCGCCTTTCGCTTGAAGTTATTCCCGAACTCGGTACGATCCCGCGACTTATCGCCAAAAAGTGGTGTGTTGATGAAGGGCGGGTCTATCTGACCGGTCACTCTGATGGTGGCACGGTTGCCCTGGCCCTCGCGCTTTTAGACGAGACACGCCATATCCCGACAGCGGTGGCGCCGAGCGCCGCCGGGTTCAGACGGACCGACCTCGAAACCTTCTCGTGTCCCGAAGCATTGTCTGTTCTGATTATGCACAGTGCTAACGACCATCTTTTCCCCGGCTACGGGGCTGAGGCGGCTTCCTGGCTGGCTGCGTGTAACGAGTGTCAGTCCGGTTCGGTTGAGAAGGATGAAAATGGCTGTGTGGCTTACTCAGGATGTAGGACAAATAGCAAAACCATATACTGTGAAGGAACTGGTACCCATCGGCAGTGGCCCCCGCTCAATACGGTCCTCCTCTCGTTCTTTATGGATATTGATCGTTCCCTTCCTTAGATAATGCTATGTTCTGGAGTTGTCCCTACTCTTTCATCCTGCTATCTCAGGGCCTTTGGTCAATGCCGAAATTCTGTAAGAACCGACCGATGAGACGAACTCGCCGAATCTCCTCTCTTCTCGCTGTAGTAGTGACGCTTTGCCTGGTGCTTCCCGCGTCATCCTGGGCGCATCGAGACAGGGGGCCTGGAGACCCATGCCGACGGGAGGTCGGTGCTTCGCTCTTGCATATTACGTTTTATCAGACTCAATTCGACCCGGTTACGGAGTATTGTGAGGAAATCCCGCGTGTGGGGAATGCCTTCCTGGTCGTGGACGTGACGCCCGACCTGTGGGAAATGCCGTTCGGTGTTGAACTCGTTGCCTCAGATGAGCCCGGACAGTCGAATACGGTCCTGTCCCTGCCTTTCCAAGTATATGAACGTGGCGTGGCCAACGCTGAAGTCGTTGTCAAGGCAGGGCTACGCTACGAAGTGCGTGTGATGCTCGGACTTGCTGATGAACGTGAACCGCGCAAATTTGCATTTCCCTTTCAGGTTGCGGCATGGTATAAGGCCTTAGTCGGACCAGCGCTGATTACCCTTGGAGTGGTTATCGTTCTTGCGGTCTCGGTGATTCGTTATAAGATCACTGCTCGGGGTAGAGAAGAACTGGTGAAATAAAGAAAGAGAGTATACAGTAACATCGTTATTACTATCGAGGAGGAATAGGCATGGCTCAGGCGCAAGCAGTACAAAATGCACCAAAAGGTTCCGGCGATGGTTCCATGACAACTGGCAACCCGGCCAATCCGACTGATTGGTCAGTCGGCTGGCACCCTCTCTTCTGGGGGTGCGGGCTGATCATGCTGGCCAATGTTTTTTTCTGGTACTGGAACTACGCCTTTATGTTCTCCGCCGGACTGAACTCAGCAAGCGCTGAATTCACGATGTATTACTGGACGCTGTTCTGGGGTGAACTGATTGTCTTAGGCATATTCAGCGGTGTGTGGTTGGGCTGGCTCATCCGGAATGGCCGGGCCATTGAAGGACAAGAATGCTCACCCGCCGAAGAGACGCGCCGGATTGCGATTTTGTGGAGCCTCATTGGCGCGACGAGTCTGGCTATCTATCTGATGGCCAGCTTCTGGCCGAACTGGGATGGATCGTGGCACCAAACCATGGTTCGTGACACGGCATTCACCCCGACCCATATCCCGATGTTCTACTTTTTCTTCCCCCTCTCGGTCATATTGGCCGTTGGGACCTATATCTACGGGCGGTTCCATATTCCTGCGCTGTACGGAAGAGACAAAGGATTTCCCTGGTCGTTCTTTCTGCTGATCAGCGCCTGTGTGCTCGAATGCATGGCGGTTGCCGCAAATGAATGGGGCCACAGCCTGTGGATCTCCGAGGAAATTTTCTCTGTTCCATTCCACTGGCCGTTTGTGATTTATGGCTGGCTTGCGGCAGGCATGTTTGCCGTGTGGGGCGAGACGCTGGTGCGCATGTTCGAGATAGAGAAGATCGAAGAGGATACGAACCCGGAAGCCTCGCTTGAGTCGCCGATCGCCGCCGACTAATAACGGCGGTGTGGGCTTTGGTCGATAAACGGATCGAAAATCCTCGTGCAGAGAGGAAGTGCGCATGGCGACGGAAACCACAACCGTAACCGACATCGCAGATGCGGCGGAACGGCAACGGCGGCTCGAACTCAAAGAACTGCTCAACAAGAAATATAAATGGGTTGATTGGAAGTGGGACCTTGTCTTCTGGACTACGGCGGTTTTTGTGGTAGCAGGTGCCGCTGATATCACCAAGCAGTTATTTGCCGGTGACTGGGATTTCTGGACAGATTGGAAAGACCCACAGTGGTGGCCTGTGGTCACGGCCTTTGCCACGATCATTATTCCCTCGACGCTGCAATACATCCAGTGGACGGCTTGGCGCTTTCCGACTGGTGCGACCTACACTGCGTGTTGCTTGTTTTTTGCGGCTTGGGTTGGGCGGTATTTTCAGTGGGACCTCGCAGCGACCTACCCTATGAACTTCGTGTGGCCTGCCTCCGTCGTCTGCGCCGGGATCTTGATGGACTGGACCTTAATGAAGACCAAGAGTTTTATCCTCACCTCGCTGATCGGCGCCCACGTGTGGGCGATTGCGGTGTGGGCCTATAATTACGTCCCCCTAGCTGCCTTTCTCCAGCCGGCCTATTTTATGGACCATGTGGTGACGGTTGCTGATGTTCAGGGTATTGCCTATATCCGCTCTCAAACTCCAGAATACCTCCGGCTGATTGAACGCGGCGCGTTGCGTAGTTTCCTGGGTGAGACGCAATACGTTTCGCTGGCCTTTGCTGGAACGGCGGCTTTTGCTGGCTACTGGATCGGTCAGTTTATTGGTCGGTATCTGGCGGTGTGGCCGATTCGGCGCTATCTGAAAACTGTGTGAGACAAATATGAGGTGCGGTATGTCTTTCGAACCTCAGCAGCCCGCCCAATACGGAAGAGTCTGCTCTGTGCTCATGGCTCTTCTTGCCGGCCTGTCTCTGTTTCCTTCTCCCGTGTATGCGCACGGTATGAATATCTCTGAAATAGCCCCGCCCGTCATTACCGCGAGTATCTTAGCGTTTGTCTGTTACTGGCTGGTGGTTTTGTGGCCAGCATCGAAAGGTGTGGAGACGGACGGACGCGGGTCGCCGGAAACGGGTCCGGCTATTCGCATCAAGCGTAAGCCCCGATTGCGTGTCATAGAAACCAAGCTCCAACTCCCAGACGAGCAGCCTGAAACCAGGAGGGCAGCCGATGGGTAAGCGATTTATGATTGGCTGTGTTGGCGCACTATGTGCCATAGTGGCCGTTGTCGTTACTCATACTCCGAACGCTTTTGCCCACGGTGAGGCTGCCGACGAACCGTTTTTGAAAAACATGACCACGGCTTTCTTCAATGTCAGCGTGTCGCCGACTGAAATTGAGGTTGGAGAGCCGGTCAAGGTTACGGGGTCGGTCAAGATTCTCGAGACGTGGCCTCATACGCTGGAAACGCCGGAAATCGCTTCCATTATGCCGGTCGTCCCCGGACCGGTCTTTGTGCTCAAAGAGCGTTTTGTCAACGGAACGGCTGCGATTGGATCGTTCTTTGCCCAAAAGGGGGGTATTTACGAGTTTGAAATGGAGCTTGTTGGCAAAGAGCCTGGGAACTGGCATGTCCATCCCGGTATCGCCGTATACGGGACCGGCACCCTGATTGGACCCGGTGAATGGGTGACCGTCAAACCCAGCGCGGAGCCGTTCTCCTTCCCGCTCACCCTGCTGTCCGGTGAGACGATTGAGCTCAGTACGTATGGCGGCGCATTCGTCTGGTGGTGGTCGTTTGCCGGGTTTGTCCTGGGGGTCGCCTGGATACTGTACTGGACGACAAACAAAAGAACAGTGACCAATCTTGCCGTTACTGTCCAGCTTCCGGTGAACGATGATGCTCCCGATATCGGTCTCATCACGCCCCGTGATCATATGTGGATGAATGTTATCGTGGGCGTAACCCTGGTAATGCTGGTTATCGGTTGGACGTACGCCACCTCAAATGCGCCGGTTCGGTGGCCGCAGCAAACGGACTGGTTTACACCGGAATTCATTTCTTCTGGTGAAAAGATGGCCGAGGCACAGGCCAGCGGAGCGACATATGACGAAGCGAGTGAAACGCTTGAGATGAAGGTCCAGGTGACGAATGTTGCCGAGAGCGACATCGAACTCAAGCAGTTGACTATAGCAATGGCGACCTTTGTGAACGGACCGGAAGCCGAGCAAGCCAAGGCCGGTCCGCGTGATTTTGTGGGTCGCCTCGAAGTACAGCCGGACGGACCGATTACTCCGGGACGAAACAAAAGAGCTGACCCTGACTGTTTCAAGCAGTCTTTTCGGTGAGGAACGTCTCATCCCGACGCAAGCGCCGCAACAGTTTATTGGCGCAGTCTTACGCTTTGAGAATGGGAATGAGGGGCATGAGTTGGTGACGGTCCGTTCAAATGTCGTCCCCACTCAGTTTCGTTCAACCTATCTGCCATAAGATCTAGAGTGGGGAGCCCACGTCCCGCTCTGGAGCACAACTGGACAGCGCTGTGAAACTGTTCCTTCTTGTTGCCATGCTCCTTGTCCCAATAGGAGCCTGGGGACATGGGGGTGTCGCCATGGACCTGGACCCCTGCGTAGAGCGGGCAGGCGTCTATCTGGTCCATTTTTCCGCCTACCAACCGCAGGAATACGCAACCGAGGAATTCTGTCGGAGCGTTCCTCAGACTGGGAGTGCGATTCTCGTTTTTGATCTGATTGATCCTGAATTGCGTAAGAAATCGGCCGCGGTTCGTATTATTGAGGAAACCAATGCGGCTGAACCGCGACTGTTACTCGATATTCCGGCGCGGGTATATCCTAGCGGTGTAGTGAACGCTGAAGTCAATTTTGATACGCCCGGACAGTACACGGCCCTGATGACAGTTGACGGGGTTGATGGGGCGGTGCGGTTTCCAATCCGCGTCGCTTCTCTCTCAAATACCATGCTGGTCTTGATCGCGGGCCTGCTTATTGGCGGTGGCGTGGGTTATTACGTTGTCGGTGGTAAACGCGGTTGGCCACCGTTTTCTATGAAATAAAGTCTCGACCCCGCTCAAGGGATAGCTGCGGAACCGGACAGCCCCCCTTTCCCGAACGCCCTGTTCACAGTACATGTTGAACGATGTGGCTCCGCGGTCTGCTTTTCTTCTTTTTGCTTAGTGTGCTTGCTATCGGTACACTCTTTCTCGTGCCGCGTACCTGGCTCCCCCGCCCAATACAAGACATTGCGTATCAATATCTTGGTGAAGAGTCTTACCAGGAGCCACCCCCCAGCCGTCAAATAAGCCCTGTCAGTGTGGAGCCATTCTGTCTGGACAGACATGCAGACTGGCGGGAGTCTCAGACGCTTGAAGATGTTACCATAGAAGCCTCACCCGTGTGTGACCCAGATAATCCGGCCGAAATTGCGGCCTTTGTCAAAGGAACGAATAATATTAGTCTACACACCCTTATGGAGACCCGGCTGACGCCAAATACCGTGGTAAAAGAGAACGACAGAGACGGGGATGGCGATCCTGACGAGATTCATGTCCGGCTTGAAGTCGTAGAACTGAATGGGCACTCGCCGGATGATCCTGCACCGTTTCCCGCCTACGCCATTGCGCCGGGTGTCCAGCCAGGGCTGTGGGTTTTCGCACCAAAATCACGCGGTATGGCGACTGAAAATTTTGAGAGCGAGTGGGCACATCCGACCTTGCGAGCCCCGTCTCCGGTGATTCGTGTAGAGCAGGGTGATACGCTCCGGGTAACCTTGGAGAATACGCACTATCTGCCACACACCATACACTTCCACGGGGTTGACCATCCCTTTGTTGACGCCACTGGTGAGGGAAATGATGGAGTGCCGATTGCGAGCGAAATGCCAGTCTCACCAGGGGAAAGCCGCTCCTATGAAATGACTCCGCGTCAAACGGGGACGATGTTTTATCACTGTCACGTCCAACCGCATGTCCATATTCTGATGGGGCTCCAGGGAATGTTTGTGGTTGAGGACAACCGTCCGAATAACTGGCTTCAAACGCTCAATATTGGGGCTGGCCGGGTACGCGCTGTCTCCGCAGCAGTCAGAGAGTCCTATGACCGGGAATTCGATTTGCACTACCAGGACATTGACCCGGCGTTGAATAATATTATTCAGACCGCAGGTGATCCCCGGTTGATCGCCGAGGCGACCAACCGCCGCTATGATATTACAGATCAAGACCCCGACTATTTCCTACTCAACGGCCGCTCCTTTCCCTACACGACCCGTGAGTCGCTGATTGTTGTTGCTCCGAATGAACGTGTCAAACTGCGTGTGCTCAACGGCGGAGCAGAAGGCGTTTCTCTGCATACGCATGGGCATAAAGTCACACTGACGCATTATGATGGTGTCGAACATAATCCGGCTGCACAAATCACTCGTGATGTGGTCTGGATTAGCCCGGCCCAACGGGTGGACCTTCTTCTCAACACCACTGATGACGGCCTGCACAATTATGGGCCAGGCGTCTGGCTGCTCCACGACCACAAGGAAAAAGCGATCACCACTGATGGGATCAACCCCGGTGGAAATATTAGCGCCATTGTCTACCAGGACTATTTGGATACATCCGGTCAGCCGAAAACACAGGGGATGGACTGGGCGCCGTTTTTCACCAAGGAGTATTATCAAAAAAAGCTTCCCATCTGGGCCGGACTGAAGGACTTCGGTCTGCTTGGGGAGGCCAGCGCTCGTTCCCTACCCCTGAGTTATGCCCTCATACTTGGAATAGGTATCGGTCTCCTTATCGGTGCGGCCTTCGCCTTGAGCAAGCGACGAGTTCGATACCGCTAAGAGGAATCTTTGATGGGATTTTTTCTGAGGAAAAATAGTCAGAAGAGGGCAGGGGTGTTCCGGGGAGGGCAACTCCAGAAGACTGTCTCTACACTGGTCGTATGCACCTTGTTTGTCTTGCTTTCCAGTGAGGTTGGTTCGACTCAAGAGCCTGAGTCTCACCATCATCATGCGCATCATGGCATGCATCTCGATACTGCGGGTATGGTGATGAATGAAAACACGGACCAACTCCCCAGAGGCTGTCCACGTCTCTCTGGTGAACACGAGATCACTGTTCGTGCCGGCAAAGAATTCGCCCAGCCGGGGACGATGTTTGCGTATGATCGAAACGAATGGAGTTTTGCGCCGTGTACGAAACTCACGGTAACGCTCATCAATACGGACACCGTTCGTCACCAGTGGATGCTGCACGGTCTGCCACGCTATATCTACCCCATGGGCATGTTTACGCTTGAGGTGGCAGGTAAAGGACAGCGGACAAGCACTTTTATTCTCCCACCCGGAGACAAGACCTATTTAGTGCACTGTGACGTTCCTCAGCATATGGAAAAGGGAATGAAGGCGCAGCTTAAGGTGGGCGCTGGAGATGGAGATCTTCCCAGCATTCCCGGCGTAACCAGACCGCGTCTGCGAGACCCGTATGTACTTGTCTGGAACGGCTGGACGCACGGAGCGATCGTTTTATTCGGTATCGTCGGGGTGCTCTTCGCGGGGAGAAGATTACGCCTCTTTCCCTAAGAGTCTGGGGCGTATGCAGTGTCCTCTTTCTTGACCTCTGGTATAAAAATCAGTAGGGTTCGACCACATTTTTCGATTGGCAATCACTCTGAGGAGGCATTACTCATGCGAGGTTCCTGGTCGTGGAAATTTTTAGCAATAGCATTCACTCTCATGTTTCTCTCTCCCGGCGCGCTTTACGCCGACGCGCTTCAGCCGGTGACGCAGGAGCGCTTACTCCAGGAGCCGGCCAATGACTGGTTGATGTACGGCGGGAATTATGCCGGCTGGCGATTCAGCCCACTGAAGGATATTGACCGTGGGAACGTCAAAAAACTCCAGGCCGCCTGGATTTTCCAAACCGGCGTGCCGGCACAAATGCAAGCCTCACCGGTGGTTGCCGATGGCGTCATGTATCTTACTGCGGCCTACAATAAGCTGTTTGCCTTAGACGCCGCAACGGGTAAACCGCTCTGGAAATACGATCATGAATTGCCAGATGATATGCGGATTTGCTGCGGGCCGGGTAATCGGGGCGCGGCGCTGGCTGGGGATAAGGTCATTATGGCTACCCTGGATGCGCGTATTGTCGCGCTCGACAGAAAAACCGGTACTGTCGTGTGGAATACTAAAGCCGACGACTATGCGGGTGGCTTTAGCTTTACCCTAGCACCCTTGATTGTTCGAGATAACGTCATTGTTGGTATTGCGGGCGGTGAATACGGTATTCGTGGCTATATCGATGCCTATGATCTTGAGACTGGGGAGCGCAAGTGGCGTCGTTATACCGTGCCTGACGAAGGCGAGCCCGGTGTCGAGACCTGGGCCGGTGATTCGTATAAACAAGGCGGTGGTCCGGCCTGGGTGACTGGCTCGTATGATGCAGACCTTGACTTGGTGTATTGGGCAACGGGCAACCCGGCCCCTGACTGGAACGGTGATGGACGTGAGGGCGATAATCTCTACACGAACTCGGCGTTAGCCCTTGACCCAGACAGTGGTGAGATCAAATGGTATTTCCAATTCACCCCACACGACGTCTGGGACTATGATGGCAACACGGGCATGTTTCTGCTCGACGTCACGCGCAGTGGGGAGTCTGTTAAAGCCTTAGCCCAGCCCAATCGGAATGGGTATATGTATGTCCTGAATCGTGGGGATGGGAAGTTTCTGCATGGCTCCCAGTATGTTGAGCAACTCAACTGGGCGAAAGGGCTAGATGAAAATGGCCGTCCGATCGTTGACCCCCAGTACGTGCCCATGGAAGGTGGCAATCCTGAACTCATCTGTCCCGGGAACGTAGGAGGACAAAACGGTTCGTATGCCGCGGCCTACAGTCCGCTGGCTAACCTCATCTTTGTCCCGACGATCGAGAGCTGCGGCAAAATGGAAAAGGCTAGGTCTATTTTTATCAAGGGTATCCCATTCTGGGGCGGAGGGCCCGGACAAACGCAGGGCGACCTCGGTACGGCCTACGGCCACGTCACGGCCATAGACCCGACCAGCGGCGAGGTGAAGTGGCGCTATAAGGACGAGTGGCCGATGGTGGGGGGCGCGCTCGCCACAGCTGGCGGACTCGTCTTTACGGGCAATCAAAAGGGATTTGCGCTAGCCTTAGATGACGCAACGGGCGAAGTTTTGTGGAAGTTTCAGACCGGATCCGCGGTTCGAGGACAACCGGTCTCCTACAAGGTTGGGGATAAACAGTACGTTGCCGTTCCCAGTGGCGCCGGAGGCTTGGTCGTGGACATCGTGGGCAAATATCCCCACACCACACCGGGGAGCGCTGTTGCGGTCTTTACCCTGCCGTGAATTCTCAATGCCAAAATAGGTCAGATAGGTAGGGGCAATTCATGAATTGCCCCCAGTTTTTGTGCGGATTGGAGACCCCTCAGCCCAACACCTGCATAATACGCCGGCTGACCTCGTCCGGTGCGGCGTTACCGTCCACCCGTTTCAGCCTTCCTTGGGCCGCATAAAAAGGGATAATCGGTGCCGTTTCCGAGTGGTATTTTTCGAGTCTGGCTCGGCAGGCTTCTTCGGTGTCATCTTTGCGCTGCATCACCCGACCGGCAATATCTGCCGGCGGCGGTTTAAATTTCATATGGTAAATATCGCCCGTATCGGGATCCAGGCGTCGACCGGTAATGCGTTCGACAATCAAATCGTCCGGGACTTCAATTTGCAGCACAACATCCAGGGCAACCCCGGCCTTCTGCAGTTCGACATCCAGGGCCTCAGCCTGGGGTCGGGTGCGAGGAAAGCCGTCCAACATAAATCCCTCTGCACAGTCAGGTTTTCCAATCCGCTCTATCACCATCGCGATGACGAGGTCATCCGGCACCAATCCACCGGCCTTCATATAGCCGTCGGCCTGTTTGCCCAACTCGGTCCCTTCACTGACCGCCGCGCGGAGCATATCACCGGTTGAGATATGAGAAATCTTAAACCGTTCAACGAGATGGACAGCCTGCGTCCCTTTGCCCGCCCCCGGTGGTCCGACTAAAATCATCCGCATAGATGTCAATCCTCCCTCTGGTACGACAGCTCGCTGTCGCCTGAAATCATGAAGACGCCAGGCATACTATCGAAGAATTCCGCGCAAGGACACTATCTCTGCTAGGCGTGTCAAAGGGCCCGTGATAGAGTCAGCAGCGTGATATCAAGACAGAAGACAAGGAGGGATATATGAAAATCGGAGTTTTCGAGTTCTGCATCGATCGCTCGGTTGATCCGGCCATCATTGCAAAACGCGCAGAGGAATTGGGCTTTGGGTCCTATTGGGTACCCGAACACGCGATTATTCCGGTCAAAACCAGCTCGCCCTATCCAGCCTCGGAAGACGGCATCATTCCAGACGAGTACGGCCGCATCACCGATCCGTTTGTATCGTTGGCGCGGGCCTCGGCCGTGACCAAGACGATTGAACTCGGCACGGGAATTTGTCTGATACCGGAGCGCAATCCGCTTGAATTAGCCAAAGAAGTCGCGACCTTAGATCACTTCTCAGGAGGTCGTTTCATTTTTGGTATCGGGGCAGGTTGGCTGAGAGAAGAGACGGAGATCATGGGGGGTGATTTTGATCACCGCTGGGGACAGACCAAAGACGCCGTCCTGGCCATGAAGGAACTCTGGACGCAGGACGAGGCCGAGTATCACGGCAAGTACTACGATTTCCCCGCCGTCCGTTCCTTCCCGAAACCTGCACGAAAACCTCATCCGCCGGTCTATATGGGCGGCTCGTCAAAATACGTCTTTAAGCGGGTAGTCGAATGGGGAGATGGCTGGATGCCGGTTCTGTCCCCTGTGGAAGACATTCAAGCCGGGCGACAGCGCCTCAACGAGATGGCCGAACAGGCTGGCCGCGATCCAAAAGAAATCTCTGTCCTCGCCTTTGGCTGGCCCGGCAAATTTCGCACCAAAGAGGAAATCAATGAGCTGCAATCTGCTGGCGTGGACCATGTCACCATATGGCTGACACAGAGTGAGGACGGCGAGAACGCCGTCCTCACAGAATTGGAGTCTCTGGCCAAAGAAGTGCTCTAGAGAGAACGGACCATCAATGGGATAAGGAAGGGGCGGTCCGCTTGTGATCGCCCTTTTTCTCCAGGAGAAGCTGCATGATCAAATTTGGCATCATGGCCATGCCCCAGCATCCCCGAGCGGATTCGCCCGTCAAACGCTTCAGGGAAACCGTTGAACTGACCCGCCTCGCGCGGGATGCTGGCCTCGACTCGATTGCCTGCGGTCAGCATTTCCTTGCTCCGCCGTATCAGAATATCCAGAGCCTGCCGCTGCTGTCACGGCTGGCGGCCGAGAGTGGTTCGATGTCACTCGTGCTGTCGGTAATTCTGCTCCCATTGTATAGCCCGGTGGGTCTGGCTGAAGATGTGGCTTCGCTTGATGTCATCAGTGAAGGACGCGCCGTATTTGGTGTCGGGCTCGGCTATCGAGATATCGAGTATCAGGGATTTAATACGCGCCGCCGCGATCGCATTCCTCGTTTTGAGGAGTCCCTGGAACTCATTCGCCGCCTGTGGACAGAAGAAAACGTATCCTTTCAGGGCAACCATTTCAGTATCGAAAACGCGACGAGTACGATTCGGCCCGTCCAGCAGCCGCATCCGCCTATCTGGATTGCTGCGAACAATGATAGTGCCATTGAGCGTGCCGGCCGCCTGGGATGCTCATGGCTGGTCAATCCGCATGCCACCCTCCACACCCTGAAACGGCAGATGGGCTTGTATAAAGCCACTCTGGCTGCGGCCGGCTATACCGATACGCCGGAGATCCCCATCATCAAGGAAATGCACGTCGCCAAAACGCATGACGAATCGCTGGCCATTGCCCAGCCGTATTTGGAGAAAAAATATCAAGCCTATGCCGACTGGGGGCAGGACAAGGAACTGCCCGGCGAGGAGTCGTTTCGCGTATCATTTGAGGAACTGGCCAGGGATCGTTTTATTCTGGGCAGCATTGAAGAGGTCGCTGAACAAATCGAAGCCCATCATCACCAACTCGGGATCGACCATTTTATTTTCCGAATCTGGTGGCCAGGTATGGAAGCCTCTCATGCCTACCGGGTAGTGGAACTGCTAGGCGAACACATTATCCCGTATTTCAGGAAGTGAGTGGAGAGACGCGGTGATACCCGGTCTCTCCGCTTTGCCGGCGTGTCTAACTCGTTTGCAAACGCTCGACCAATTCCTGGGTAGGGAGGACCTCGGCAAACATCGACGCTTGGGTAATCAGGGTGGAGCGGTGTAATTCACTATGCGCGATTTTCCCCAGCGTCGGATGCGCACCGTCACGCGTCGCGGTGGCATCATTGAGAAATAGGACGCGAAAATCTCGTTGAAACCCCTCGCGCGCGGTCGTGTCGCAGCACATATGCGTCATATAACCCGAGATGACCAAGGTCTCGATGCCCTCTTTTCGCAGGGTCTCTTCCAGGTCGGTTTTAGAAAACGATCCGGGATAATGTTTAACGATACGATGGTCCTCGGGGCGTGGATGAAGGCGTGGGTGGAGTTCAAAGCCATTGGTGCCTCGAATGAAAATCCCTCGCTCGGGGTTCAGGACTTCGTGCTGAACATAGATGACTTTGGCGCCTATTTGTTGGCTGGCTTCAATCGCGGTCTCGATATTGTCCAGTGCCGCATTGCCATCCGGGATGGGCCATTTCCCATCAAAGTAGTCATTCTGAACGTCTATGACGATCAGCGCTGTTTTCTTGGGGTTAAGAGCCATGCTTGCCTCCTCTTTTTCTCATTCGGTACATGTGAGCAGTAACGGAAGAGAGGAGGAAGAGTCAAGCGATATACAAGCTTGACTTCTGACTTGGGTGGGATAGGTGGAGAGTGGTATTCCTTATGGAGGAGGTCTTATGATTTATGAGCTGCGAACCTACCAACTCGCCTTTGGCGGTCTGGCCGAATATCTCGAAGTTGCAGAAACGATCATCCTGCCCGGCGTAGCGGAACACGGGATCAAGCCCGCTGGATTCTGGTATAGCGAGATTGGTCAGCTGAACGAAGTCGTCCACCTCTGGGCATATAACGACCTGAATGAGCGACAAGAAAAGTGGGCACGCTGGGCCAAGGATCCGCGCCGGGCTGAAGTAGCCAAGCGTCTGCGTGGGGTGATCCTCAGCCAGAGCAATAAAATTCTGAGCCCAACGGAATTTTCTCCCATGCAATAAAACGCCCACCCATTCGTCACTGTGAAGACATTCAGTCTTATTTTGTGCACGCTCTTTGGGATGAGTGCAGGTTGCGGTCCTGTACCTGCTCCTGAAATTCTCACGGGCGAAGGGATTGTCGAAAAGGTCGTGATCCCAGATCGACGCGTTGTCGTCGCGCACGAAGACATTCCAGGCTTTATGGATGCCATGACTATGAGCTTTGAAGTGAACAAGCCTAGTCTGCTCCATAACCTCAAGCCAGGCGACCATATCCGCTTTACCCTGGAGCGGACAAAGCTGACTTTGTATCTGGTTGCTGTTAAAAAAATTGCGGTGCCAACCACGGAAGGGAAGGGGGGGGCGGCTAGGACACAACCGGGTTTTGCGTCCTACTCAAGCGTGTCTTTGTCTTTTTGGGGCCAAAAGAAACGCCAGATCTTGACGGGAGCGCTTAACAGCGAAAATGAATCAGGCTCGTCTTCCTTCTCGAGTTCCTGCTCATACAGCCGGTCCTCATACATCTGTTCCCAGGTTGTCCCGTAGTAGTCATCCTCTTCTTCAAAGTCATCAGCCTGACGCGGCGATGTTGACCCCCACTTCCACGTCCCGATATTGTCCCCCGTATCGCCATAGTGTGAAGGCTGCGCCAGGATGGGCGCGCTGAGCGCCAGACTGAAACAGACAAAGCTCAAGAAGACAGCCCGTATCATCTCTATTTTTTTACCACAGTCGTCCACCTAGGCCAACGCAAGCACTTGGACCTCGGCTGAGACGTAAGTGGCCGAGACATAGCCGCCTCCCCTATGCTACGAAGGGAGTCACGGAAGGGGGATGTGAGTGGTGAGTTTCGCATCGGTTCTTGTCTTTGGTTTTTTACTCGGACTCAGGCATGCTTTTGAGGCAGACCACCTCGTTGCTGTCTCAACACTCGTGACGCCTAAGCGCTCTCTATGGAAAAGTGTCCGTTTTGGTGTCATCTGGGGGCTTGGTCACTCGGCTACGCTCCTGGCCGTCGGCGGCGTTGTTCTCATCCTTCAGGTGAGCATTCCCCCCGTACTGGAGCTTTCTCTGGAAGGCTTGGTTGGGGTCATGCTGGTCGGTTTAGGATCCATGACTCTATTCGACTGCCGGCGCCGGCGTATTCACCTCCACCAACATACGCATGGAGGAAACACGCACCTCCACTTTCATACACATGTGGAGGGTCCGGAGCACTCCCATCGACATGGAGGAGAAACAGGATGGAAGCCTCTCCTCGTCGGTATGGTCCACGGATTAGCCGGCAGCGCCGCCGTGCTCTTGCTGACAGTGGCAACGGCTCCGTCTCCGGTGGAAAGCCTGCTCTATATAGCGTCTTTTGGCTGTGGGTCCGTACTGGGCATGGGGGCCGCGAGCCTCGCCTTTGGTTTCTTCTTCTCGCTCACGCAAAGACACCTCCAAGGGACAAACCTATCTCTCCGTATTGCGGCCGGTGCTACAAGCGTGGCATTAGGAATCTGGATTATTTATGAGCTGAGTGTCACCGATGCGTATGCTCTGGTTTGACATTTTCTTCTTATGTCCGCTCAATCCAGACGGTCTAGCTATGAAAAATTGGAGCAGGGCCTCAATGAAGTACGGATCTGACACGCTCCGAGCGAGATTATGAAAATTGCCTACTTTGATGCGTTTTCCGGTATCAGCGGTGATATGGTCATCGGCGCGCTCCTTGACCTAGGTCTATCGCTTGATCTGCTGAAAGCCGAATGCTCCAAGCTCCCGCTCGAGGGTTACACACTGCATCAATCAGAGCGGGTTCACAGTGGCATTCGCGCGATCAAGTTCGATGTAGACGTCAGTGCGCAACAGCATGAACGCAGCTTTCGTTCCATTGCCGACATGCTGGAGGCAAGCCCGCTGAGTGGGTCGGTAAAAACAACTGCGCTCAAGATTTTCACCCGACTCGCTGAAGCCGAGGCCCACGTTCATAATACCTCAGTTGCAGACGTCCACTTTCATGAGGTTGGTGCGGTTGATTCGGTTCTTGACATTGTTGGTGCGGCCATCGGCTTTGAAGCTTTGGGGATACAGGCCATGTACACCAGCCCGCTTCCCATGGGAAGCGGATTCGTATCCTCCCGCCACGGCACGCTGCCCGTGCCGGGCCCTGCCACCGCGGAACTCGTAAAAGGGCTACCCGTTCGATTCGAGGACGGTCAGTCTGAACTGGTCACGCCTACCGGAGCGGCTATTCTCGCCGCGTTGGCCCAACCGGGGCCACCCTTGTTTTCCATTGCGCAGGTCGGCTATGGCGCAGGAGCACGTATCCTGTCTGATCGGCCCAATGTCCTCCGGGTCTGTCTCGGACACCCAGTCCCTGAGGTGCGACACGAACAACTGCTTGTCCTGGAGACAAATATCGATGACCTCAATCCAGAGTGGTACGAACATGTCATGGAACAGCTCTTTGCCGCAGGCGCCCGGGATGTCTTTTTCTCCCCGATTCAAATGAAGAAAAATCGACCGGGGATTTTTCTCTGGGTTTTATGCGATCCTCAGGACCAAGGCCAGCTTTCAGGCATAATTTTTAACGAGACTTCGACATTAGGCATCCGGTCCTATCCGGTCGATCGTCTGTCACTCCGACGGGAGCAGCAAGAGGTGCAAACCAAATACGGCTCGGTTAGGGTCAAAGTTGCCTATCGGCCCAACGGGCAGATCAACTGTGCTCCAGAATATGACGACTGTAAACGCCTCGCCCAGGAAAAAAATGTTGCACTCAGGCTGGTGTATGAGGCAGCTCTGCAGGATGCGGAGAGCGAGTACGGGTAGGACGAATCTCGCTAGCGATATCTACGAGACAAGATCGGCCAGCACCTCAGCGGGGTGAACGCGGGGATTGACGGAGGCGTAGACGCGCTGCACCTTGCCCTTCTCATCGATCAGGTAACTGATCCGATTGGCAAAGCCCGCGCTGGCATCATTACATACACCATACGCCAGACCTATACTCCGCGTCGTGTCACACAGGAGTGCGTACGGAAAGCTGAATTTTTTCGCAAAAGCAGCGTTTTCCTCAACCGTATCAAAGCTGATTCCCAAAACCTCAACATTTTGCGATTTGAAGTCTTCAATCTGGTCGCAGAACCCACGACCCTCAATCGTTCAACCAGGGGTATCGGCTTTTGGATAAAACCATAAAAGGACTTTTTTGCCACATAAGGCCGATAAAGACAGATCGTTGCCTTCGTGTGTTTTGACCGTAAAGTCTGGCGCAGTGTCTCCTACTTGCAACATGATACTTGTTCTCCCTATGGTCAGGCGGTGCCATTCCCAGTTATAGCGCGCTTAACAGATTCCGCTGATTATATTCAATCTTTGCCCGCTCTTTTAGATATTTCGTGAGCTCCTGATAGGCTGCCGTTTTTTTCCTTTGGAGGAGCGACTGACGAAGGTCATCACGCTGCTCTTCGAGTTGCTCCGAATCGGCCGGAATATATTCTTTAAGAACCGCAACAAAAGTATTTCCCCCCCATGTATAGCTTTTGGAGGCGACAGGGGCTTCTGGTGTTAATCGAAATGCCTCGGTTTTCAGATCCGGCACAACACCGATCTTTGGAATATAGCCGCCCCGACGCGCAAACGCCCCAGTCTCTTCTACTGTGAGTGCTTCTGCTTTTGCCAAACTGGACAAATCCTTTGTCTCCTTGAGTTTCGTGAGGAGTTTGTCCGCTTTCTCCTGGGCCAGGCGTTCGGCTTGTTCACTCCGGTACTGTTCTTCGACCTCTTCTTGCACTGCCGTAAATGCTGGAATCCGAGAGGGTACCCGTTCCGTGAGCGATACCAGGAACCAGGTGTTATCAACTTGAACGGGATCGCTGATTTGTCCTGGTGACTGTCCAAAGGCTGTTTCAACGAGTTTTGGACGACGACCAAGGCCTGGAATCGTCTCGTTCTGATTGACAAGCGGGGTTTCCTTTGCCTCTAATCCAACGGATTCGGCAAACTGTAGGAGCGTCGTGCCATCGGCAATGTTCTTCCGATCTTCGCGTGCCCGTTGCTCTGCAATGGATCGACTTCTCCGCTCCAGCAATTCTTCGGTGACCGTATCGGCGACTTCTTCAAGCGGTTTGATGCGTTCGGGCTGGATTGCCTCAACCTTGATGATGTGAAAGCCGAAGGTTGTTTCGACGAGGTCGCTCACTTGTCCAACCTCCATGTCGAAAGCGGCCTCTTCAAACGGCTTGACCATACGGCCCCGTCCAAAAAGGCCGAGATCTCCGCCGTTGCTTGCCGTTCCCGTATCCTGTGAGTATTCCTCGGCGAGGACAGCAAAATCTTCTCCCTCACGCGCTCGTTCGAGAATCCTTTGCGCCGTGCTCCGCGTGTCCGCTTTCCTTTCATCCGAGACGCCGTCAGCCAGAGAGAAGAGAATATGACGGGCTTGGACCTGCTTCTCTTCCGTAAAGCGATCACCTTTATGGGCGTTGTAAAAATCGAGCACCTCATCTTCAGAGACCGAGGCCTCTGCTTCAAAGTCTTCCGGTGCATACGAGACATAATGCAGGCGGACACGCTCGGGTATCCGAAAAGATTCCGTGTTGTTGGTGTAGAATTCGCGTACCTGCTGTTCAGTGATTGTGACCATGTCGACCAGGTCTGCCGAGGCGATTTTGAGGAAAGCGAGATTCATTTTTTCTTGTTCAAAACGAAATAATGCCTCTACCTCATAATCCGTAGCGCGGATTGATCCGTCAATGAATTTTTGGAATCTCTCGATGACGAGCTGATTCCGTTGCTGCTCTTCAAACTCCTGAGGCGTCATCCGTAAATACCGTAAAAGCCGACGGTAGCGGTCTGGGCTGAAAGAGCCGAAGCTGTGAAAGGTGGGGGAGGCGGCGATCTCTTGTCGCACGTCTTCATCTGATGCTCTGAAACCAATCCGGCGCGCTTCTTTGGCCAACAATTTCGTATCAACGAGCTGATCAAGCGTCTGTTGTCGCAGATTCATCTGCTGGGCGAGCTCTGGAGTAAAACGTTCTTTATAGATTTCCCGGTAATTGGCCTCGACGTTCCGATAGGCGCGCTGGAATTCCTGAAGGGTGATAGGCTCATCATCGACCGTTACGATGATTTGTACCTGTGCGTCGTCTCCAAAGCTCCCAATACCAAAGAACACGAAGACAAGCGCAATAATCAGAAAGAGCGCTTTGGTCCATACTGACCGAGCCCGTTGGCGCATAAAGTCAAGCATATGGGTTGACCTCCTATTTCATCATGCCATAGTGGATAGTTGAAGAAAAAGCAACTGTATTACAAGGACTTGCCCTAATACCAAAATTCTGCTAGAAACCTTGTTCTATTAGACCCCGCTTGGAGAACGAAGGAAATAAAACATGGTTCTTAACGCGCTGTGGGGAGCGCTGTCGGTTGACATGGCAGTTGACCTGGGCACAGCGAATACCCTGATCTATGTAAAGGGTCATGGGATAATGTGCAATGAGTCTTCCGTTGTTGCAGTACAACAGGAGGCGACTCGAGGGGCCCGCCGCGTTCTTGCGGTCGGCATCGAAGCAAAGCGGATGCTCGGCCGAACGCCTGGAAATATTGTCGCTATCCGACCACTCAGGGACGGAGTGATTGCGGATTTCGAGACAACCGAGGCGATGCTGCGCTATTTCATTCGTAAGGTCCACAGCCGTCGCGCCCTGATGCGGCCGCGTATCGTCATTTGTATACCCAATGGCAGTACAGCGGTAGAAAAGCGCGCTGTCAAGGAGTCTGCTGAGTCCGCAGGGGCGCGTGAGGTCTACCTGATGGAGGAACCCATGGCGGCGGCTATCGGGGCTGGACTCCCAGTCACCGAGCCCATCGGTAACATGATTGTTGACATCGGTGGTGGAACGACGGAGGTTGCTGTGATCTCGCTTGCGGGCATTGTGTTCTCGTGTTCGGTGCGGTCTGGCGGCGATAAAATGGATGAGGCGATTATTCAGTATGTCAAACGAAAATATAACCTCTTAATAGGTGAACGAACTGCCGAATTGATAAAAATTACCATAGGCTCAGCCCATCCTATAGAAGAAGAGCTGATCATGGAAATTAAAGGCCGCGATCTGATGACTGGGATCCCAAAGACGGTAGAACTCTCTGCTGAAGAGATGCGCGAGCCCTTGATTGAGCCTATTAATCAGATTGTCGAGGCGGTCCAAGTCGCTCTGGAACGAACGCCGCCTGAATTGGCTTCGGACATCGTTGAGAACGGGATTGTGTTGGCTGGAGGTGGTGCCCTCCTGCGCAACCTCGACGTTCTGTTGAGTGCTGAAACCGGGCTGCCGGTGGTCCAGGCTGAGGATCCTTTGACCGCGGTTGTGATGGGAGCGGGAAAAGCGCTCGAAGAACTCTCTTTTCTCAGAGAGGTTGCGGTGCCCTGAGTGTGAAGCATGCTTGAGATCCTGTACAGATACCGTCTGCTCTTATCCTGCGGATTCTTTCTTTTTGTCGCGTTACTGTTGGCGACAGTGAACGCCCGGTCTCCGTACCGAATCGACCCTGTTGGCGTGCTGTTTCTCGAAGTGATGAAACCCCTTCAAGTCGGAGCGACGGTAATGGTCCAAGGTACAGGAAAAGTCCTTGATCAATATCGCGACCTGCTCTCCGTCCATCAAAACAACGAAGCGCTCCGCGCTCAGCTTGAGGCACTTGAGCAGACGCAGGAACGGTTATTCGAATTAGAGTTGGCGAATCAGCGTTTAGAGCTCCTGCTGGGTTTACGGACGCAAAGCTCAGATACGTCAATTGCCGCACGCGTAATTGGACGAAATCCTGGGGCATGGACGCATACGGCGGTGTTAGACAAAGGGGAACGGCACGGAATCCAGAAGGAAATGGCAGTGCTCACCCCAGCGGGTGTTGTAGGGAAAATTGTGTCTGTTAGTCCACATGCTGCCCACCTTCTCCTGATCTCTTCCGCCAATAGTGGAGTCGATGCTCTCGTTCAGCGTTCACGTGTCTCTGGTATCGTGTCTGGCTCCATTGCTGGGAACTGCCAATTGAAATATGTTCAGCAGGGTAGTGATGTCGTGGTTGGGGATATAATCATTACCTCTGGGCTTGACGGGGTCTTTCCGAAGGGGCAGCAGATTGGGCGCGTGACGCGAGTTGCCACACGAGATGACGAGATATTCCAAGACATAGAGGTTGCGCTCAGTGCTGAACTCGCAGAGATCGAAGAAGTCTTGGTGGTTGCTCCAGCTGTCGTCCGAGCAGGAGCCGAGCCCTTCCGAGACGAATAGGCTCCGGACATTTGGACTCCTTGGAGCCTGCGGAGTCGGAGCGGTTCTTTTACAAACAACAGCTTTCCCTCACTTCCCATTTGTTCCTGATCTATTACTCATCTTCTGTGTCTATCTTGGCATTTACCACGGTGCTATGGCGGGGGCAGCGAGCGCTTTTTTCTTAGGGTATATGCTAGATAGCTGTTCAGGAGCTCCTGCGGGAATGTGGACTCTCGCTATGAGTCTTGTTTTTACCGTGACAAAACTCTTGTCCCAAAGGCTGTGGATTCAGAATCCTCTCTGTGTCCTCGGACTCGTCGCCGGCGCAGTCCTCTTAAAGGCAAGCATTTTTCTCGCGCTGCTCGAAGTACACTGGGCAGTCGCTCCTATCTGGCCTTTTCTCACACAATACGTGCTGTGGGACTTACTCATGGCTCTCTCCCTGACCCCGCTCATCTTTGTCCTCCTGACAAGGGGGGAGCGCGCTATCGCCAGAGTATAAATGGACGGACAGTCAGAGTTCTTTGCGTCTCAGGAAACGCTCACCGCGTGCTACCGCCGCATCGGTGTCATTAGTCTCATCGTCCTGTTTGTTTTTTGTGCTCTGGGATTTCGGTTGTGGCAGCTGCAGATCGTGGAGGGTGATCGTTTCCGAATACTGTCGGAAAAGAATCGTATTCGCCTGAAGCGGCTGCCGTCTATACGGGGCCTCATGCTTGATCGAACCGGACGGGTCGTTGTAGGAAATCACCCGTCGTTTGATGTCCTTCTGGTCCCAGAAGATGTGCAAGATCGTCTGACAACGCTCCATACTCTCGCACCGTATTTGCCTGAGGCCACAGATTTTTTAGAAGGAAAGGCGCCACGGAATCCACGTCGGCCCGCATACGAAGGCATCTCTGTAGCCCGTGATATCTCTTGGGATACGCTGGTCGCGATCGAAGCTCACCAGTTAGACCTGCCCGGTGTCACCGTTGAGGCGAGTCTCAAGCGCTTCTATCCTGCAGGGAATCTTGCTGCCCACCTCGTAGGCTATATCGGTGAAGTGAATCAGACCGAGATCGCTGAAAATAAGAGGTACCGGCAGGGTGACCTTGTTGGCAAGGTCGGATTAGAGAAAGCCTGGGAAGAGGAACTGCGTGGATATAATGGTGGACAGCAGATTGAAGTTGATGCAACGGGAAGAAAATTACGTGTTTTAGACGAAGTGAAGACCCAGCCCGGATATAATCTACACTTAACGCTTGATCTTGAACTGCAAGAACAGGTCGAACAGGCTCTAGGAGAGGCAGAGGGGTCCGTTGTGGTCCTTGCCGTCGAGACCGGGGAGGTTCTGGCCCTGGCCAGTCGTCCCACCTTTGATCCGAATCTCTTTGCGCTCAGTATCAAGCCCAACGAATGGCAGACGCTCGTAGAGGATCCTCTACGCCCGCTTACCAATCGGGCCCTCCGGGGCCAATATCCTCCAGGCTCTACATTTAAGCCCTTTATAGCACTAGCGGCACTGGAGGAAGGGATTATTACACCTGAGACGCAGTTCAACTGCCAGGGAGGTCTGCCCTTTGGCGGGCGCACCTTCCACTGTTGGAAGCGGCCTGGACATGGCTTGATAGATTTGAAACAAGCTCTCGCCCAGTCGTGTGATGTCTATTTCTACAAAGTTGGACAACGTCTCGGGATACAGAATATTGCTCAGGCTGCTCGTCGGTTTTGGTTAGGCCAAGACCTCGGTCTTACCCTTGCTGCGTCATCAGGCTTGATTCCTGACGTCGAATGGAAACGGCGTCGTTTCGATGCCCCATGGTATAAGGGTGAGACGCTGTCCGTTGTGATCGGACAAAGCTATGTACTCACAACACCTCTCCAGATGGCTGTTGCAACTGCGGCGCTTGCAAACGGGGGAGTCATCTATCGCCCTTTCTTTGTCACACAAGTGAACGGCGCTGATGGAGAGCCTATCCAGACCTATTCTCCAAAGGTCATTACGCGAATTAACATCCATGAAGAGCATCTCCGCGTCGTTCGAGATGGAATGCGAGAGGTGGTACATGGCGAGCGGGGAACGGGAAAGAAAGCCCTCCTTCCCCATGTTGAAGTCGCGGGTAAGACGGGAACCTCGCAGGTGGTGAGTCGCATACATGATGAAGAAGAGGAAGTTCCCCGCCTCCACCGCGACCATGCCTGGTTTATCGCATTTGCACCGGTCCAGAACCCTCAAATTGCTGTTGCCTGTCTGATCGAGCACGCCGGTAAGGGCGGTGGAGCCGTTGCTGCACCTGTTGTTCGTCAGGTTTTGGAAGCATATTTTCGCATCGTTGAGCAACGGGATCGAGAAAATAATGGGATTCGACAGACGTCTGGTTGAGCATTTCGACTGGATATTATTTTGTCTGACGGTCGGGCTGCTGGGTCTTGGCCTGCTTGGGCTCTACAGCGCAACCTATGACGGGTCACCGCAGGCGAGTCCGCAGTTCATCCGACAGCTCATCTGGGCTGCTGTGGGCCTTTGTGGAATGGGTCTCGCCTTTGCCATTGACTATCGCCGGTTCGAACAGTGGGCCTATCTCTTATACGGAGCGGCGCTCGGTCTCCTTGTCCTCGTGCCCCTCATTGGCTCTTTTGGTGGAGGCGCACGCCGCTGGATCTATGTTGGTATGTTTTCTCTCCAGCCGGCTGAATTCATGAAGATTGGGCTGCTCCTCGTGCTGGCCCGATGGTACCACCGTACCGTACCTCCGGGGGGGTATGGTATCAGAGATATTCTCGCTCCAGCCGTATTTTTTGCCGCCCCGGCAGTCCTCGTCCTCTGGCAGCCAAATCTGGGGACTACCATCACGCTGGGACTTCTCTTTCTCACTCTGACTTTTACAGCGGGCCTACGCTTACAGTCCTTATCCGTTCTTGCCCTGGCCGGAGGAAGCATTCTGCCTTTCATCTGGGCTTACCTCAAACCCTACCAGCAGCAAAGAGTCTTGTCGTTCTTATACCCGGATGTCGACCCCCTCGGCGCAGGCTACCATATGATTCAATCACAGGTGACGGTTGGGTCAGGAATGGTCTGGGGCAAAGGGTTCCTGTTAGGAACACAGAATCGTCTCGATTTTCTGCCTGAAAAGCATACGGATTTTGTCTTTGCCGTCTTTGCTGAAGAATGGGGATTTGTCGGGGCTCTTGGCTTGTTAATAGTATACGGCGTCCTGTTGGCACGTCTGCTCGTCATTGCTCTCCGGGCGCGTGAACGGTTCGGTTTGCTCCTCTCCGTTGGGGTCGCCGGGATCATATTCTGGCAGATCGTGATCAATGCCGGGATGAATGTCGGGGCGCTGCCTGTCGTCGGAGTGCCCTTGCCTTTCTTGAGCTACGGGGGTTCTTCCTTGCTCACGACGATGGTGGCAATCGGCCTAGCGCTCAATGTGAGCACTAGACGCCTGTTCTTTTGAATACCGGCCGACTGCCCTAGACAACGTCGTCAATAGCTTTTACGAGATGCGCCTTCGGAACCGCCCCTACAATTTGTTGCTTGACTTCGCCGCCCTTGAACAAAATCAGATTCGGAATGCCCCGGACCCCGTACTGGGCCGGCGTCTGGGGATTATCGTCGACGTTCATTTTGACAATCTTGAGCTTACCATCATATTCGCTGGCGAGTTCTTCAACAATCGGCGCAATAGCCCGACAGGGGCCACACCACGGAGCCCAAAAATCGATCAGAACCGGGACGTCCGCCTTCAGCACATCACCATCAAAACTGGAATCTGAAACCTGCTGAATATCAGCCATAGCCTGCCTCCTCACAAAAAAGCTTTTCTTCTCATAACAGACACAAGCCGGTGAACCTATACCCTTGACACCTGATGGCAAGCAATTTACGGGAGGAGGCTATGCCCGTGTTGGTAACTGGCGCGTCCGGTTTTGTTGGTGGAGCGGTTGCCCGTGCACTCGTTCAGGCCCGTGCACACGTCCGCGTCCTCATGCGCCAGACGGCAAATACCGATTTGGTGAAAGATCTCCCGGTCGATATCGTTACCGGCGATGTGCGGGATTATCAGAGCGTCCTTCAGGCGACCCACGGCTGTCACCAAGTCTATCATGTTGCCGCGCTGTACAAATTATGGGTCCGTCGTAAACAAGACATGTATGACTGTAATGTCCTCGGCACGGAGAATATTTTACGCGCGGCGCGCGAGGTCGGGGTGGAAAAAATCGTGTACACGAGTTCCGTCGCGACGCTCGGTATTCCGAATGATGGCGATCAAGGCACGGAAGACACTCCGGTTCGTCTCGCTGATATGGTCGGGCATTACAAACGGAGTAAATTCCTGGCCGAACAAGTCGCACTGCAATATGCCCAAGACGGTCTGCCTCTTGTTATCGTGAACCCGAGTACCCCCGTTGGTGGAGGTGATATCAAGCCCACTCCCACCGGTAAGCTGGTTGTGGATTTCCTGAACGGAAACATGCCGGGCTATGTGGACACTGGGTTAAACGTGGTCGACGTTGAGGATGTGGCTCAGGGCCATCTCTTGGCTGCAACCCATGGAAAAACAGGAGAAAAATACATTCTCGGTAATGAGAACCTGACACTCCGGCAGATCCTCCAACTCCTCGCTGAACTCACCGGCCGTCCAGCGCCTCGCTTTAAGGTCCCGTATACGCTCGCCTTAGGGGTTGCCTATGGTGATGCTGCACTCGCCCGTCTTATTCCCGGCCGCGAACCTTTTGCTCCTCCCGTTGGAGTCCGACTGAGCAGGAAAAAAATGTTTTTCAGTCCGGCCAAGGCTATCCGTGAATTAGGACTCCCGCAGACTCCCGTACGTGAAGCCTTCCGCAAGGCCATTATGTGGTTTCGCGCCCACGGCTATGTGAAAGGGTAGGGGGCGACACCATCCCTCTAGGAGAAAGGTGTGGCAATTTGTCTCGTGTTCGGGGCGCTTGCTCTGCTCATTTGGGTTGGCATAGCGCTACATCCGGCCCGTCCGTGGGATTTTCGTCCTGTTGGAGAGAACAATATTTTACCTCTTGAGCCATATGAATGGCCATCTGTTCAGGTCTTAATCCCAGCCAGAAACGAAGCACCGATATTGCGCGAGACGCTGCCCTCTCTGTTGAATCAAGACTACCCAGGGCCATTTTCAGTGAGCGTTATTGATGATCGCTCCCAAGATCAGACCGCGATCGTTGCTGCTGCAATTGCTGAGCACGCCCAGGCCACAGACCGCCTGCGTGTTGTTTCAGGGACAGCGCTTCCAGCCGGTTGGGTCGGCAAGGTGTGGGCGCTCCAGCAAGGAGCCGTGGCGTGTGGCTTTGCACCGGGCTCGACTGAGGGCCTTCCCGACTATCTTCTTCTGACCGATGCCGACATTTGGCATGCCCCCGATTCTCTTCGGCACTTGGTGACAGAAAGTGAGGCTGAGCAACTCGCGCTCAATAGTCGGATGGCTCGTCTGCGTTGTGCGTCCTTTGCCGAACGCCTGCTCATCCCGCCCTTTGTCTTCTTTTTTATCCTGTTGTATCCCCTGCGTTGGGTAAATGACCCCCGGAAAACAACTGCCGCATCGGCTGGCGGATGTGCTTTGCTCTCCTCACAGGCCCTCATCAGCATTGGTGGATTTCAGACTTTGCGGAACCAGATCATAGACGATGTGACCCTTGGCCAACTGGTGAAGGAGGTAGGGCTCCCGATTCGGCTCTGCCTGAGTCGCACTGCCGTCAAAAGCCTGCGTGTCTACGATACAGTAGACAGTATCTGGCACATGGTCCGACGAACTGCCTTTACCGAGCTCAATTATTCCTGGCTCCGGCTCATTGGCACTGTTGTCGGTCTAGCCGTTGCATTTGGTCTCCCCCCTCTCTTTTTTCTTTGTGGCCTCGTGTTTTTCGGTCTTCCATCAGTTGTTGATGTCGAGGTTTCGGCGCGGCTGGCTCTCCTTTTGATGCTCGAAGGAGGAATCGCCTGGGGACTGATGACCATGGTGTATCTTCCTGCCGTTCGTTTTTTTGATTTACGTAGCGTCTGGGGCTTCAGCCTGCCGTTGGCCGCAATGCTTTATGAAGCGATGACACTCGATTCGGCATTTCGCCACTTACGGAAAAAACGCGTTGACTGGCGTTAGGTTACGGAACGCGTTTGGACAGGGGTCAGCATGACACGGCCTATCGTTGTCTTTACCGCGCTTGCCTGGGAAAGCGCAGCTGTGCGTTCGGTGTTGCGGCAAGTAAGGCGAGAGAGGGAGGGAGTCTGGCGCGGCTCAAGTGGGCGGCGGGATATTCTTATTGTTACCGGGGGGATAGGTCCGCGCCGGGCTCGTCAGACGGTTAAAGAATTTACGAATACACCGCTTTCGGCTGTGCTCTCTATCGGTTGCGCTGGGGCGTTAATTCCAGGGCTCACCGCCGGCCAGCTTGTTCTGCCTCCGGCTTTGCGTATGTATACCGAAGAGCCGGAAGGACAGCTCGATACGTTTGGCGTCGATAGTCGTCTACTCGGCGCTGCTCGGGACGCCGCCCAGCGGGCAGGCGTAGAAACGATTGAAGGGGGAATAGTCACGAGTCCCCGTGTCCTCTTTACTCGACAGGAAAAAGAAAAGCGAGGACGAGAGACAGATTGTATTGCCGTTGAGATGGAGAGTGGCGTACACGCTGCCTTTGCTGTCGAGCGCACGTTGCCATTTTTAGTTCTGCGCGTTATTCTGGATTCGGTTGATATGGCCATTCCACCTATGAAAGGGGTCACAACCGCGGAGGGAAAAATCCGACTCTCCAAAGCGGTGACCCATATCGCAACCCATCCGCAACATCTGCCGTTTTTCGTCCGACTCCAGCAATGCCGAAAGCGGGCTGCCGAAACGATCTCGCGCGTATGCCGGACATTCTTCCCAAGGCTGGATACGGTGGATCTATCGGGGTGAAGGCGATTGCCCGATATCTGACTTCTTTCCCGAATTTTTTTCCGCTAACAGTTTCTTTTGGAGCTCATAGGCTGGCCTGGCCTGTTCACGTTCTCCTCGAACGAGATAAAACCGAACCGCTTGTCCGAGCGTTTCTATGGCTCTCTCTCGCTGCCCGGTTTTACTGTACGCAACGCCGAGTCCATCGTGCGCAGCAGGGTCCCGGGGATGCTGTTTGATGACCTCCTGGTAAGCCTGAATGGCCTGTTCGTATTGCCCTTTTTCTGTGTACGCCGCGGCCAGGCGAGTATGGGCGGTACTCTTACTTGGATCGAGCCGAATCGATTCCCGATATTCCTGTATCGCTTGATCGAGTTGTCCCTGGCGCGCGAACTCCTGGCCTAACTCAAAATGGGCGGCTGCCGATGAGCTATTAATCTGGAGTGCCTGCTGGAATGCGGCCCTGGCCTTGTCAAATTGCTGTTCTCGGCGAAACGCAATCCCTTCGTTCACATAGTATCCTTCAAGAAAACTCTTTGCCCCAGGGTGGCTGGGGTTGAGTTGCAGGACGGTTTTGTAGGATTGAATGGCGTCTTCCATTGCACCAACTTTTTCGCGAACAACGCCGAGACGATAGTGTGCCTCTACATGGTTCTCGTCAATTTCGGTGAGAATCCAGTGGTACTCGGCCATGGCCTCACCCCAGCGCATCTCGTTCTCGAATTTACGTCCGCTGTCAATATAATCTTGGGGATCCGCTGCGAGTGGCTCAGCAGGGCTAAAGCTTACGACGAGGGCCAATAGGCCCATATATATGCGTCTCACAATGCCTCCAATATGCCTTACTGTAAGTCTAGTACAGCATCCATTATGAATAATATCAGAGCTCTTTTTTCCCCTATGAGTCAAGACCACTGCGTAGAGGTTGGGGAAATATGTCTCCCACTAGGCGACACGTAGCAGGTCGGCTACAATGCAAGCTATGGCAACACTGCTCAATGAGACGGAGGAGGCGCTGGCTCCATGTGAGCATCTCATACATGCTGAAGAGCAGATGCGGGAGCTCCTGTGTGTCATCAACGATCACCTCAAATTGTATGATCCGGATGAGGATACCTATGGCTCCCTCTTGTCCGTAGCCTACCATATGAATGAAGGGCTGCGGGAACTCGGTTATTTACTTGATCAGGCTGAGGAGACCAGCTCTCCAGGATTAGCCAAAGAGGTTGGCCACTAGTCCAGACATACCAAAAGAATCCGCTTACACACTATGCAGCCTTCAGGAAAGAAATCGCATAGGCAGCAGCGCCTTTTGACAGCAAAAAACGGCTTTGTCTTACACATTTCCCCGCGGACCAAGCCAAAAGAAATGAAAATGGCAAAGTCCGCAGGTCCGCATCTGATTTATGGCATTTCGTATGCCTATCCTATCCCGATGCCGGTGACGCTGAGTAATTAACGCGTAGCCGGGAACCGATCAGGCTCGGGCTATGAGCGAGACTGTGATCCTCATAGGCTACGGTTGAACCGGCCTACGCTCAGTGGAGTCGTATTCAAAAAATCGACTTACCTCGACCGAGGCCAACCGCGGGGCGCTATACAGCGCCCCGCCCGGTTTGATACCGGCCCATCACAGAGAGGCATCCTCATTTCCCTCATTATGCTGCCCCTTGCCTCCCTTTCCCCACACCGGATTCTCTCCCCCGCTGGACAAAGTCTACGAACAGCCGCTTGTTGAACCACAATCCAAGCACTTATAGCACGACCCATTTCGGATCATAATTGAGCCACAGTCCGCACAACTTGGCGCGTCGGCTTGGGTCTGCCAAGTCGGGCGGGTATAGGAGGAGGTATCAACTGGTGGTTGTTGTGTACGCTCATCAATAGCCGCAGGTGGTGTCTCTTCGACGTGTTCCACTGATGCGACAGGTGCTGGCGTATGAGCCTCTGTCTGAAGGTGGTCGGTCCCCGTCTCGGCTAACCCAGCTCCCTGTTTTTGCTCTGTAGACAAGAAACGGGTTCCCAGAAAGCGGAAGATATAATCCGTCAAGGATTTCGCAAACGGAATATCGGGATTCCGCGTGAAGCCTGACGGCTCAAAGCGGACGTGGCTGAATTTAGAGACCAAGGCTTCGAGCGGCACGCCATACTGCAACGAGACCGAGGTCAGAGTGGCTATCGTGTCCATTAAGCCTGAAATCGTGCTGCCTTCTTTCGCCATCCGAATGAACATTTCACCCGGCGTCCCGTCCTCATAAAAGCCGATGTGAATATAGCCTTCATGCCCAGCAATCTCGAATTTGTGACAGATTGCACTCCGGTCTTCCGGTAAATGCCTGCGGGTCGGTTTTGGCTCAGCAGGAGCGACGGTCTGGTCGGTTTGCTGTCCTGATTGAGGTGACTGCTTCTGTGTTCCGAGGGGCTGAACCCGCTTGCAGCCATCCCGATAAATAGCGACGGCCTTCAGTTCGAGCTTCCAGGCCTCGATATAGGCATGGGTGATGTCTTCGACTGTGGCATCATTGGGCATATTGATCGTTTTTGAGATTGCCCCGGAAATAAAGGGCTGGACCGCACCCATCATGCGCAAATGGCCTAAATGATGAATCGTCCGACTCCCATTCGCCGGCTTAAATGCACAGTCAAATACGTTGAGGTGTTCGTCACGTAAATAGGGAGAGCCCTCAATCGTTTCATGCTCGTCGATATATTCCACAATGGACTGGATCTCTTTGCTGTCGTAGCCGAGCCGTTTGAGGGAGCGGGGAACTGTATTGTTCACGATCTTGAGCATGCCGCCGCCGACTAGGCGTTTGTATTTGACCAGGGCGATATCAGGTTCAACGCCGGTGGTGTCACAGTCCATCATGAAAGCGATGGTACCGGTTGGGGCTAATACGCTCGCTTGCGAGTTGCGATAGCCAGCGGCTTGTCCCAACAGCAAGGCTTCGTCCCAGGCCCTACGCGCGTCCGACAGCAGATCAAGCGGAACGAGGGCGGGGTCCAGCTTATACGCATAGGAGCGGTGCTTGTCGATCACTTTCAGCATAGGCTTACTGTTTTTCGCATACCCGGAGAAAGGTCCAATCTCTTCTGCAAGACGGGCCGACTGCAGATAAGCTTGGCCCGTCATCAGGGCAGTGAGCGCGCCGGCGTACTGCCGTCCGGCCTCTGAATCATAGGGTAGGCCGAGGGACATCAGGAGGGCACCGAGGTTGGCATAGCCGAGGCCGAGTTCACGAAACGCCTTGGCATTGGCGGTGATTTCCTCCGTTGGATAGCTGGAATTATCGACGATGATGTCCTGTGCCGTGATACTGATCTCAACGGCGTGCTTAAACGCAGCGGTGTCAAAGCTCCCGTCGTCTTTGAGGAATTTCAGCAGATTGAGCGAGGCTAAATTACAGGCGCTATCGTCGAGATGCATATACTCCGAGCACGGGTTCGAGGCATTAATCCGACCGGTATTCGGACAGGTATGCCAGTCATTAATGGTAGTATCGAACTGCATACCCGGATCGCCACAGTGATGCGTTGCCGTGGCGATCATATGCATAAGGTCGCGCGCCTGATAGGACGTGCACGGGTCACCGGTCAGGACAAAATGTGTTTGCCACTCGGCATTATTCACCACGGCCTGCATAAAGCCATTCGTGGCCCGGACCGAGTTGTTGGCATTCTGGAAGAAAATAGAGCTATACGCATCTCCGTCGATGGAGCCGTCATAGCCGGCCTCAATCAAGGTCCAGGCTTTTTTCTCCTCCTCGGCCTTACACTGAATAAACTCGACAATGTCCGGATGGTCAGCATTGAGGACCACCATTTTCGCGGCTCTACGCGTTTTCCCGCCGGACTTGATGACCCCAGCAGAGGCGTCTGCGGCCCGCATAAAAGAAACCGGCCCCGACGCCGTTCCTCCGCCACCTAACTGCTCTTTTGACGAGCGGATTGCGGACAGATTGACACCCGACCCTGAGCCGCCCTTAAAAATGACCCCTTCCCTGCGATACCAATCCAGGATGGAGTCCATTGTGTCGTCGACTGAAAGAATAAAACACGCCGAACATTGGGGGTGGGGTTCGACGCCGACGTTGAACCAGACTGGGCTATTAAAGGCCAATTTTTGCTGGACAAGTAAATAGGTTAATTCGTCTGAAAAAGCCTGCGCGTCGTCTGCACTGGCAAAATAGCTGCCCTGCTTCCCCCAGGTGGTAATCGTGTTGACCACGCGCCCGATCATCTGGCGAACGCTGGACTCTCGCTGTGGGGTCCCGAGCGGCCCTCGAAAATATTTTGAAACCACAACATTGGTCGCGAGCTGAGACCAGGATTTCGGGATATCGACTTCGTGTTGTTCAAAAACCACCTCTCCGTTTTCACCCGATATCACGGCACTCCGCTTTTCCCATTCAACCGCATCGAACGGATCGACGTTCGGCCTGGTGAAATGCCGCTGAATCGTCAGACCTGTGCTTTTCTGGACCGCTTGTCGTTTGGATTGTTCTGCCACGGGTCCCCCATCTGCCTTGGCTGTTTCCTCCGTCCGCTCTTCCCTCCGCACCTTCGCTGCCATGGCCTCCTCCTCTCCCCACTCAACAAAACGTTAAAGAATAAAGGACAAGAAAACTGAATTGCATACTATATCTTGTGTGTCAAGTTCCTTGCAGCCCAAGCCCTGGTAGGTGAAAAATCCCTTCTGTTTTCGAGAATTTTGTCCTATCCTGGTACCAAGATGGGAAGTCAGCCCAAGAATTCGTACTGGAATTCCGTTGCTGGGGTCTTACGAACGGTTTTTCCTGACAGTGCCGACCCTGAAAAACTGCGTGTGTATCGGGCCTGGGAAGTGTGGCCTGAGGTGGTGGGTCCGGCCAATGCAGAAAAGGCGCAACCGACCAGGTTTCGGAATGGAAAACTCTTTGTGACAGTCTTGCATCCCGCCCTGATGCAAGATTTACACTTTGTGAAAGAGCGTATCCGCCGCCGACTGAATCACCTCATTGGGGCAGAGGTGATTACGCATATCTATTTTGGGCGGGGGCCTATACGACAGGAGGATGCCGCGACACTGTCCTCTCCGCAACGGACACTGCCGCAGTTTCGTGATGCCACTATTCCGCCTATAGATAATCCTGAGGTCAGGGCGGCGTTTGAGTCTCTCCTGACCGCCCGCCGACGCCGTTTGGTAAAGCCGTCCGAAGACGGCTAAGGGGAAAGAATGCAGCGAGGGTCTTCGCGTCACGGCGTCCCAGCTCTGGTCTTCTTCTCGTTCCGTAATGCCTCGGTTGCCGCTGCCTCCACCGTCAAGGTGTCCGGATCGATAACGACGCCATAATCTCGCTTGGCACTCGTCAGTGAGATATATTCGCTCCTCACATCGTTGAGGACCTTTTCCGGATCGCGATTCAGCGGATTTCCCCAGCCGCCGCCCCCGCCGGAACAGTTCACCAGGACCTCACCCGGAGCCATAGCTTCATAGACCATCCCGGTGGTTTGCTCCTGGTCTGTTCCAGGGCGAAGAATCACGTGACAATTTTCTCCAGTATGACCGCCCGCCATACCCCAGGGTCGGGTTTTCGTCTTTTTGATCAGCGTCAACGCCGACGCCTCGGCTAGGAATCGATACGCTCGGCTCACACCCAGTCCACCCGGATGTTCACCCGCGCCGCCCGAGTCCTGACGCAAACCGTACCGTTCGATCAACAAGGGCGCTTTCGTTTCCATGACTTCAATGGGAACGTTCTGGCAGCCCGGTTCTGTCAAATGCATAATGCCGTGTTCACCATCGCCGCCCACGTGGCCGCCAAAGCCGACCCCCTCGTTCGTGCTTTCAAGCCAGATTTTTCCCGTGCTGGGGTGGGTACCAACGCCCATCATGGAGCACAGGTCTCCCCCCGAACAGGCGGGCACAATATCCGGTATGCCTTGGGCGAGCGCCTTGGTGACGACCTCAGTCGCCAAGATGCCTGGCCACAGGGTAAACGTTGCGGCAGGCGGGACCGCATGCATCAGGCTGCCCGGCGGCGCCTCAACTCGCAGCGGACGGAAGTTGCCGTCATTGGCCGGTGTATCCGGTGTTGTAATCGCCTTGAATATGAGCGCCCCCACACCCATGGTGAGCCCGATGGGAATATTCACCGGACCTTTGACCGCGGCGGAAGAGCCACTAAAATCAATCAGCAACTCGTCTTCTGAGATGGTCACGGTTGCCTTTATTTTGAGCATGGTGTCTTTCTCGATCCCGTCATCATCCACCCAGTCCTCAGCAGACCAACTGCCTTTGGGCAGGGCAGACAAACGTGCCCGCGCCAGCCGTTCTCCGTGGTCAAGGATCTGTGCCGTTGCCTGGGTAAAGGTTTCAAGACCAAACTTCTTAACCAGCTCCTGGACCCGTCGTTCTCCTGTCCGACACGACGAGATCTGGGCGTTCATATCGCCCAGGACCCGCTCGGGCATGCGACAGTTAAAGCGAATGATATCTTCGAGTTCTTTATTCAATACTCCACGCTTATAGATTTTGGAGCACGGGAAAAATAAGCCTTCTTGGTGCATGTCCGTAGTGTCGAGACAATAACCGGCATCTTTCTGGTCCAGGTCCAGCCAGTGAATTTTAACTGCGGTAAAACCGACCAACTGGTCCTCATAAAAAATGGGGGATGAAGCCGTTACATCAAGAGTATGGGTCGAACTCCAGAACGGATAATTCAGCAAAATCACGTCACCCGGATGAATATTGTCCTCACCCAGAAACTCAACGATTTTTCTGAGCGCGTAATCATTCGCTCGAGTAAAAATCGCCAGCCCCGGCGCTTCAGCCAATAAGCGGCAGTGACGGTCATACAGGCCCAGTCCGAAATCCCGTACCTCATACACAATCGTGTTGTACGCCGTGCGCATCAGGTTGCGATTCATCTCACGGGCAGCGGACAGTAAATAATTGTGGATCACTTCAACCGTAATAGTATCGACCGTCTGCATAGCGTTCTCCTGTCCGTATTAGGACAATTCCCCAATGGTCAGCACTAATTCTCCGTACTCCCCAACCGTCATCGCATCGCCGGTATGGAGGATCGTGGTTGACGTCGGCTCCTCGATGATGGCCGGGCCGGCAATCTGATCCGCTCGGCGTAGCTTGAGGCGATCATACACGGCGTAATTGACTTGATGCTCGTTTTGATCAGGGCCTGGCCGGTAGACCGGTCGTTCCCCTTTTCGCGCGACCTCGACACTACCCGACCCTGAGGCGATCTTTGGTAGGCGAGGGCGCGGGAGCAGTCCGACCGCACGCAGGCGCAGCGTCACCAGCTCAATCGGATCGTCCATACTATGACCGTACTGAATACGGTGTGATTCATTAAACATAGTGGTCATTCGGCTGAGGTCATCAATCGTGATCTCATGCCCAGGGAGGGTAATATTCACCGTATGCTCCTGGCCGTGGTAGCGGAGCTCTGCCGAGCGGATAAGGCGTCGGTCGGCGGGGCTGAAGCCATCCTGTTCAAGGGCGTGCGTCCCCTGTTGGGCTAAGAGTGCATAGGCCTCGCGAATGGCTGCTAGGTCCGCCGTATGGAGGTCGGTGACCAAGGTCTGAGAAAAATCGTGGACTACGTCGACCATCAGCATTCCCAGGGCAGAGAAATTTGCCGGGCCGGGTGGAATGATCACGCGCGGTAGCCCGAGTTCCCACGCCACGCCGGACGCCACAAAACCACCGCCACCGCCAAAGGCGAACAGGGCAAAATCTCCGGGATGAAAGCCGCGTTCGATTGAGATCTCACGGATCGCGCCGGTGATTTTCGCCTCACTCATGCGTAACATGCCGGTTGCTACCTGGGGCACGGAGAGACCCAGCGGAGTGGCAAGCCGCTCCTGGAGCACCCGGCGGGCCGGCTCTGGAGCAAGGTCGATTTCACCCCCAAGGAAATTGGCCGGATCAAGATAGCCGGCCAGCAGGGCGGCGTCGGTGAAGGTCGGTTGCTGACCGCCCTTGGCATAGCAGGCTGGTCCCGGTACGGACCCGGCACTATGTGGTCCCATTTGCAGATGTCCGCCCTCATCGATCCAGCCGATACTCCCGCCGCCAGCCCCAATTGTCTTAATGTCGAGAATAGGGAGGGAAATCGGAAAATGCTCAAACGCGGCATCGTTATCAACCTGTGCGTGACCGTTAACAATGAGTGAGGCGTCTAGGCTCGTCCCACCCATATCTAGCGTGATCAGGTTCTGTGCCCCAACGAGCGAACTCAGCGCGCTTGCACCGATCACGCCGCCTGCTGGTCCGGACAGCACCAAATGGACCGGCTGTTCTTTTGCCGATACCACGGTCATGGCTCCACCGCCTGAGCGCGTCAGCAGGAAGTGGCCCGCAAAGCCACCGGATCGCAACTCGACGGCGAGTTGCTCCAAATAGCTGCGCACGATCGGTTTAATGCCGGCATCAATCACGGTCGTACTGGTCCGCTCGTACTCCCGATATTCGCGGCTGAGCTGATGCGACAGCGTCACGAAGAGGCCTGGGCACTCCTGCTGCAAGACTGTCTGCACGGCCAGTTCGTGTTGGGGGTTGGCGTAGCTATGCAGAAAACATACTGCCACCGCTTCGACCCCGTGTTCGCGTAGTTTATGGGCCACCGCTCTGGCTTCTTGTTCGTCAAAGGCGGTCAGCACATTGCCCTGATAGTCCAGGCGCTCGGTCACTTCAAAGGTGAGATAGCGAGGCACGAGGGGCCTGGGTTTCCGGTAGGTCAGGTCATACATAGGGTCACGGGCTGTGCGGCCTAGTTCATATACGTCGCGGAATCCTTTAGTAGTCAGGATTGCGACTCGGGCGGCCGTGCGAGTCAGCAAGGCATTGAGTCCCAGGGTTGTGCCGTGCACGAAATAGTCGATCGCACTGGGTGTTGCGTCTGCTTTATGAAATCCTTGCAGGACACCGCTGGCCGGATTGTGCGGCGTGGTCTCGACCTTCTCCAGTCGCAGTTCCTGGGTCTTCTCATCTAGAAGGATCACGTCCGTAAACGTGCCACCAACATCAACGGCAATACGCATAACAATCCTTGTCTGCTTGTTCTAAGCGTGGAGTCTTATGTTATTGAGGGTTCCCGCTTGCCTTAGCTATACGATGAATCAGGTGCTGAGGAAAGCTTTTGAGAAGCGGTCTGAGGCGGATTGTGCTGGAGAATCCTTATATTGGGAGAGATGAGTGAACAGGGAGGGGTGAGAGAGTCTGTCGGTAGAGTATTTAAAAGGAAATATATTGACTATAGTCAAAAACTTTAGTTCCGAGGATTTCGTGCTATCCATTTGTCTAAAATGGACATTTCTGACGGGGTGTATAGCCGGCTGTTTCTCGTTAAAAGTATAAATATACGGCTTGTATCGCCACGGGACGATAGTGGGTGGTCTGGGAAATGTTGGGCGTCGTGCAGATAGCCCGGACTTCTACCGACTGGTTTTCCTAGTCGAGCGGGAGAAGATCGCCCTGGTCGTTCTGGTCGCTTTCTGTGCCGCCTTCAACCGGTGGTGCCACAGGTTCCTTCTTAAGTAGCAGCTCAGCTTGCGTCTCGCTGCCAGGCATATCAAACCCAAACCCCTCGACACTCCAGAGCTGAAATTTTCGCTGGCGCGGAGTTAAGAAGCCCTCAATGGTTAACGGAGTTCCAGGGAGAGCCTGGGCTACTTCAGACAGCAAGCCCTCAGGGCCGACGATATCGAAATTGAGTTGCCATTTTTTCACAATTTTGAGTAACCGGCGGGGAGTGAGCCGTGGTAAGTCCACGGCTTCAATTGCGACGAGGACAAACGGATACCGCTCACCATAGCGGGCAATCCCCAAGGTAACGACATCGAGCTCAGGTCGCTGGCTGACTGCCGGCATGTACCGGAGGAATCCTTCCAGTCTGACCTTTATGGGGAAGCGTGAGTTCTCGTCACTTGCACCCGGCTTCCCCGTCCCCAGCCCTCCAACTCCAGTACCAACTCCAAAGGGATAGGTAGAAGCCGGGAAAAGCATGCATAAGGTAGCAACGAAGATAGCGAGAAGGGACGATTTCAGGACAGCAGCACATGTTTTCATCGTTACTCTTCCTCAACCTCATGCCGTTCTCAGACTCCCCACCGCTTTGACTTTGATCCGCACCGCATTGCCCGGCAAATAGGCGAGGGGGACTTCTTCGAGGTCGAGTACCTCGACCTCATCTGGTGCGGCCCCGGCTGCGATGGCACGCTCATAGGCCAGGGCTGTTGCTTGGTCCAGGGCCTCGGTCCGGCTCAGCTTTTCCAGAGAAAATACGCTGTCCACCGTCCCGCTGACTTGCGCAATCGCCACGCCAATAGCATTGGCAACTCCAGCCTGTTCTGGCCGAATGATGTCAGACACGCCCTGAAGCGCGTCAGGAAACAAAATGTTACCACCGCCAACAGCAACGACCGGAACCGGGTCAGCCGACAGTTTTACGCGATCAATGTAATCTTCAAGGGTGTGCCGAATATAGTTCAGACCCTGATCGAGCGTCGTCTTGGGGAGTGCTTGGACTCGACCGGGATTACCGAGCCGTATTCGTCCGGCTGCGACGGCTAGATCGGTCGCGGTAAGCTGAGGGCCGCCAAACACCCTGGCTTCCGTTTGGAGGCGATAGCCAACGCTGTCTGGTCCAACGCAAACCGCCTCTTCCGGGTGCACTCGACTTCCGCCACCCAAACCGATCGAAATTAGATCCGGCATACGAAAATTGGTGGCCACGCCGCCCATCTCGACGGCTAATTGCGATTCTCGTGGAAAGCCTTTGTGCAGCACGCCGATATCAGTTGTGGTCCCGCCAATGTCAACGACAATGGCGTCGCGAAGCTGGCTTAACGCCGCAGCCCCACGGATACTATTGGCCGGACCTGAGGCAATGGTGAAGATGGGATACTGTACAGCATAGTCCAGAGACATCAGGCTCCCGTCATTTTGTCCCAAGAAAAGGGTTGCCGGGATATTGAGCTGGCGAACGGCCCGCTCAAAACCCTTCATTGCCCGCTGCGCCACACGCATCAAGGCCGCATTCAGGACGGTAGCATTCTCGCGCTCCAGCAGGCTGACACTGCCGATTTCACTTGACAGGCTAACAGGAATATCCGCGCCCAGTTCATCCCGTACGATCTCACGGACGCGCAGCTCATGGGCTGCATTGACTGAGGCAAACACCCCGGTGACGGCAATAGCGTGAACGTGGCCCTTGAACGCGCGGGCAGTCTGCCGCACTTCCTGCTCATCCAGCTCGGACAAGGGCTCACCGTTATACTCATGTCCGCCGCGAAGAATGGCATGCCGGACGCCAACGGCCTGCTTGAGGTCGTGCGGCCAGGTCAGGAGCGGCTCAATCGCGCGGGTTGCTGGCGCCCCAAGGCGCATAATCCCGACCGAATTCAGTTCCCGGCGAGTCACTACGGCATTGGTGCAATGCGTGGTGCCGAGCATGGCGCAGGAGATTGTGTCTGGAGGGAGCTGAGAGGTTGTGAGGACGTCTTGCAGAGCCTGGACAATCCCAGTGGTGATATCCGAAGTAGTCGGTGCCTTGGTGCTCGCAATAACCCGGTCTGTGGCATCGAGAATCACAGCGTCGGTGTGTGTACCGCCAACATCGATGCCGAGCCGAAACGAATGGTCTCGGAGGCGGGCCTGCTCGGCCTGGTCCGTGGGTTCAGCTGTGGAAGGGGACATAGTCTATGTCGTAGCCAAAATACCGCGGACCCACCAGCGCAATCCCTTCAGGAGTACGCCACTGGGCGTGACACGGAAAGGCTAACACGGCGATGCGCAGGCCGTATCTGAGGGCCTCGGTGGTAATCGGCAGCCCCGTCTGTTCGTCAACCACGCTCAACAGGTCGGGTACCGTGACCTCAGGCCGGTCGCCGCGCCAGAAAACGAGGTTTTCATTTTGGAATGACAGCCGAAACGGTTGTCCGGCATCAGGACCAGACCCCGCGATTTCGACCTCGCCCCGAGCAAACCCGCCTTCGGTCCGGCGCCGAACGTCCGTGATTTTTCCCTGACACAGTTGGCGGCCGGCCAGCAGGTTGGTCAACGCTTGAATAGGATTGGTTTGTTTGCTGGTGCGGAGCGTTTGACCGATCCTGGCGGCAAGACTAAGGGTCCCCGGAATCAGGGCGTGTTTGGCAACACGGCCCTGCATGGCATACAGTGCAATGCAGGCGGAACAGCCCATCGCTATGGTCGCCGTTCGGGCCAGACGTTCGGTCCAACGATTGTCCGGCGTTTGCAGCAACACCTGGTTGCCCTTTTCGTCCGCTACGACCATCGGTGTCGCTGCTACTCCGTGCAAGGTAGGAGTAACCATTTGAAGCTCAGGAAACGCTCGTCCCATTCCGTCTGCGTCGAGCACGGGAATACGCAGGGTCGCGGCAACAACGAGCGGTATCATGGAGTTGACGCCACCTGCCTCGATTGACATGGTGGCGGCTGCCTGACATTGCAGGTGACGCTCGATCATCTGGAACGCCTCGATCACCTCGCTCCCGCTCGGAATCTTCTCAATTAAAACCGTGGGCGCACCCATCATTGCGGTGGGAATAGCCCACTCCTCATCTGCGAGTTCATCGAGCGAAAGCAGCGAAATCGGGCCGTGTTGGGCGACGGCCTGTTGCGCCATGAGCCGGCCCAAAGTCGGATCGCCGCCGCCTCCGGTTCCGAGAACGGCTGCTCCCAGGGCGATATCTTGAATGGCCTGTGCATCAAGCTGCGTCATGGTTTAGTCTCGACGATCATCAGACAGTCAGCGTGTGCCATGTGTCCCGTCCTACGGTTGGGCGCTGTAGATGTCAACTCAAACTCGCCTCACCCTCTTTTTGTTTGCCCTGAAATCTGAAACCTGCTAGCTGGAGGGTATGAAACCAGCACCATTTAAATATGCGCGTCCCGGCTCTGTTGACGAAGTCCTGGCTTTACTGCAGGCGGGTGGTGATGAGGCTAAAGTCCTGGCTGGCGGACAGAGCTTCGTTCCGATGCTCAACCTGCGCATGGCCTCGGTTGAGTCGATTATCGATCTGAACCGCCTGGATGATCTCGCCTATATCAGGCGGGACAATGACACCCTGTGCATTGGCGCCATGACGCGACATAGACAGATCGAAGTGTCCGATGAGGCCAGGACCGCCCAGCCCTTGCTGTGTCGGGCCGCCGTCGAGGTCGGCCACTTGGCGATACGGAACCGAGGAACCATTGGGGGTAGCCTGGTCCATGCCGACCCTGCTGCAGAATGGCCCTTGGTCGCCGCGGCCTTGGACGCCCAGCTCGTGCTGCGATCTCAGGACAACTCCCGGACGGTTGCGGCGCGTGAATTTTTTCTCGCCCCACTCATGACCACGATTGAGCCGACTGAAATCCTGTGTGAGGTCCGCTTCCCAATTGCTCCTGCGGGTGCAGTCTGGGGATTCCAGGAGCTGTGCCGTCGACCGGGCGATTTTGCCATCGTCGCCATTGCGTGTCAGTTGACGCTGGACGACAGCGGCACGTGCTCGGCGGCCTCACTGGCTGTTGGGGGAGCGCATTCCACGCCACTCCACGTTGCCGATGTGGAACCTATCGTCGTCGGTAGTCAGGGTGATGCTGCGGTGCTGAACGCCGCCGCGGAAAAAGCCGCTGCTGCGGTCGAGCCCTCAGGAGACGTCCACGGTTCTGCCGACTATCGACGCAGAATGGTCAAGGTGCTGACACAACGCGCATTGAAAGAAGCCTGGGCTCAGGCCGCATAACAGGGGGAAGAGATATGGCAGAAACACAATTCACCGAACGCCAGACCATCCGCGTTCGCGTCAATGGCCACGAGTACGAACGTGAAGTGCCAGTGCGTCGGCTCCTGGCCGACTTCATCCGTCACGACTTGGGCCTGACCGCCACCCATCTCGGCTGCGAACATGGTGTGTGCGGTGCGTGCACCATTATTATGGACGGCGAAAGCGTACGGTCGTGTTTACTCTTTGCCGTTCAAGCCGATGGGGCGGAACTCCAGACGCTTGAGGGACTCGCCGACGGAGATGAGATGCACCCGTTACAGCAATCCTTTTGGGATAACCATGCACTCCAATGCGGTTTCTGCACATCCGGGTTTCTCATGAGCGCGGTAGACCTCCTCGACAAGAACCCGCAGCCGAGCGAAGAAGAAATTCGGCACGGACTGTCCGGCAATCTGTGCCGCTGTACCGGCTACGCGAATATCGTCAAAGCTGTTCAGGCCGTTGCGGAACAGTCCCAATCCTAGGACACAGGCATATGGCATCCTCCCAAGGTGGAACCGGCAAGATGGTTGGCGCACAGGTACGCCGGGTCGAAGACCCCCGCGTCTTGTTGGGCAAATCGCAGTATGTGGACGATCTCGACCTGCCCAACTCGCTTGCGCTCGCCTTTGTCCGCAGTCCGTATGCGCACGCGCGGATTGTGTCTATTGACGTGGGTACGGCTCAGAATCAACCCGGTGTCCAGCTTGTTGTAACCGGAGCCGACATTGCCGAGGCCATTAAGCCGCTCCGAGTCGAATACGAGCCAGCCAAAGCACCGACGCATAAACCCTGCGATTGGCCTGTCCTGGCCCAAGACAAAGTGCGTTTTGTGGGTGAGGCCGTGGCGGTTGTGGTAGCCGTCGACCGTTACACGGCAGAAGACGCCGCCGGTTTGATCGACGTGGAGTACGAGCCGCTTGCGCCCGTGTCCGATATCGAACAGGCACTCGCAGCGGATGCTCCGCTCGTGCATGAGGAGTGGGGTGATAACGTCATGCAAACACTCCAGGCTGAGATTGGTGACGTGGCCAAAGCGTTTCAGGAGGCTGATTGTGTTGTTTCAGAGCGCCTCACCACCGGCCGTCATATGGCCCTGCCCATGGAGACGCGGGGCTGCGTGGCGTCTTTTGAGCCTGCGACAGACACGCTGACCGTGTGGTCGTCCACGCAGGTGCCGCATGTGCTCCGTTCACATATCGCCCTGGTGTTGGATTTCCCTGAACATCATATCCGCGTGGTCGCCCCGGACGTTGGCGGTGGGTTCGGGCAAAAGGGCCATCTCTTTCCCGAGGAGGCCGTGTCCGCCTACCTCGCACACCGTCTTGGCCGAGCGGTCAAATGGATTGAAGATCGCCGTGAAAATCTATCCGCCTCGCTCCACGCCAAACAGCAAGCCGTCCAGGCCGAGCTTGCCGTCCGGCAGGACGGAACCATCCTCGGCATCAGGGGCCGGTTTGTCGGCGATGTGGGCGCGTATTCCGAATACCCCTGGGGGTCTGCATTTGAAGCCGGCCACGCCGCCTCCAGCCTGCCTGGGCCGTATAAGACCCCGGCCTTCAGTTTCGAGGCCGTATCGGTTGCCACCAACAAGACCACTATTGGAGTGTACCGCGGGGTAGGGCTGCCGATTGGAGTGCTGACCATGGAGCGGCTCATGGACCTGGCCGCCCACAAACTGGGACTCGACCCGGCCGAGATTCGGCTGCGAAATATGATCCGAAAAGAAGAGCACCCGTATACCACGATTATCGGTGCGGAAGTCGAGAGTGGCAGCCATCGCGAATCCCTCCAGAAAGCACTGGACATCCTGGGCTACCAGGAGTGCAGAGCCGAACAGCAGCGGGCTCGAGCCCAGGGCCGTTACCTGGGTATCGGCATCGGTTGTTATCTGGAAGGTACGGCGCCGAGCTCGGCGGCCTTTGCCTCTATGGGACTGAATCTGGGCGGCTATGAATCGGCAACTGTGCGTATGGATGTCGCGGGTAAAGTCACCGTGCTGGTTGGGACCCACTCCCACGGTCAAAGTCACGAAACAACCCTGGCCCAGGTCGCGGCTGACGAGCTTGGCGTTCCGCTCGCCGATGTCAAAATCATCGAGGGCGATACGAACGCCGTCCCCTACGGCATGGGCACCTGGGGCAGTCGGAGCGCCGTCACCGGAGGGGGCGCGATCTCCAGAGCGTCCGAAAAACTGCGTAACAAGATGCTGCGTATCGCCTCGCGTATGACCGAGGTGCCGGACGACGATCTGGAGCTGGCCGAAGGGATGATCCGGCGCAGAGCGGACACCGCTCCGCTGATGCCTATCAAGGAGCTTGCCCATCGGGTGCTGGTGCAGGCTGGCAGTCTCCCGCGGGATGAAGAGCCCGGGTTGGACGCTACGGCCCACTACGAACCCCCGCCGTCCACGCATGCTAACGCGACCCATATCGCCCTGGTCGAAGTGGACAGCGACACCGGCCAGGTGACCCTGTTGCGCTATATCGTGGTTGAAGACTGCGGCACGATTATCAACCCCACAGTCGTCGATGGTCAGATTCAGGGTGGCGTGGCTCAGGGAATCGGCACGGCCTTGTACGAACACGCTCTCTACGATGAGAACGGCCAGTTCTTGACGGGGACGTTGATGGATTATCTTATTCCAACCGCCATTGATGTGCCGCAGGTGGAGATCGGTCATATTGAAAGCCCGTCTCCGCACACGCCCCACGGTATTAAAGGCGTTGGAGAGGGTGGGGCGATCGCTCCCCCGGCAGCGATCGCGAATGCGGTTGCCGATGCGCTGGCGCCATTTGAGGTTCGGGTGGATGCCATTCCCCTCACTCCGGAACGGGTGTTGGGCTGGATTGAACAGCGTCAAGCCGCAGCCTGATAGCAAACGACAGCAGCATGTCTTCGACTGGAGGGCCATCCATGAGTCGTGAGGGAACCGGGAAAATGCTGGGGGCGCAGGTACGCCGGGTCGAAGACCCGCGCGTTTTACTGGGAAAAACCCAATATGTTGATGACCTGATATTACCCGACATGCTGGCGGTCGCCTTTGTACGCAGTCCTTACGCCCACGCCAAAATTGCGAATATCGATGTTCAGGCTGCGCTGGCCAAGCCCGGTGTGGCATGTGTTCTAACCGGACAGGACATTCTGGAAACGATCAAGCCGCTCCGGGTCGAGCTTGATACGCAGAAAGTCCCTTTTCACAAATCGTGTAACTGGCACGTCCTTACGCCTGATAAGGTCCGTTTTGTGGGTGATATGGTTGCGGCCGTTGTGGCGACGGACCGCTACACCGCTGAGGACGCTGCCGATCTTGTCGAAGTCGACTACGAGCCGCTTGACGCCGTGGCCGATATGGAAAGCGCACTGCTCGCGGATGCCCCCCTGGTGCACGAAGAGTGGGGTGACAATGTCATGGAACGGTTCGAAGCCCAGGTCGGTGAGGTGGGTAAGGCGTTTCAGGACGCCGACTGTGTGGTGTCCGAACGTTTTGTGACTGGCCGTCACATGGCTTCACCCATGGAAACGCGGGGTTGTGTGGCCCAGTTTGACGTGGCAACGGAGGCGCTCACCGTCTGGTCCTCCACGCAAGTGCCGCATACCCTGCGGGCCAGTCTGGCCATGCTGCTGGACCTGGCGGAGCATCGCATCCGGGTCATTTCTCCAGACGTGGGCGGGGGCTTTGGTCTCAAAGCGCATCCTTTTCCTGAAGAGGTGGTGGTAACGTATTTAGCCAAAGCATTGCGCAAACCGGTTAAATGGATCGAAGACCGGCGTGAGCATTTGTCGGCCTCCCTCCAGGCCAAGCATCAGATTGTCAATGCGGAATTGGCTCTTAAGAGCGACGGAACCGTACTGGGCCTCAAGGCGCGCTTCCTGAGCGATGCGGGTGGCTATTCGTCCTATCCCTGGGGTTCGTCCTTTGAGCCAAAACATGCGGCCGGAACCATAACAGGTCCCTATAAAATTCCGGCCTTTGGATTTGAAACCTGTACGGCCGCCACCAACAAAGCCTCCATTGGGGTGTACCGGGGCGTGGGTATTCCGGTTGCAGCTTTGACGATGGAGCGTCTTCTGGATATGGGCGCCCAAAAGCTCGGTCTTGATCCGGCAGAGATTCGGCTGCGGAATATGATCCCGCAGGACGAGCATCCGTATACGACGCTTCTGGGTGTGGAGATTGAGAGCGGCAGCCACCAAGCCTCATTACAAAAGGCCCTTGATATTCTCGGCTATGACGATTTTCGGACTGAGCAGCAAAAAGCCCGCGAGAACGGCCGTTATCTTGGGGTGGGGATAGGCTCGTATGTGGAAGGCACGGCTCACAACTCGTCCGTGTTTGGTGACTTTGGCGTCAAGGTCGGTGGTTATGAGGCGGCGACACTGCGCATTGATGAGTCGGGTAAGGTGACGGTCTTCGTTGGGACGCACTCGCATGGCCAGGGCCACCACACCGTCTATGCCCAACTGATAGTGGATACCCTAGGCGTCGCGCTCGAAGACGTCGCTGTTGTCCAAGGCGATACACAGGCTACGCCGCGCGGGTGGGGAACCTGGGCGAGCCGGAGCGCGGTGACGGGCGGGGGCGCCGTGACCTCGGCGGCGCAAAAGCTACGGGATAAGCTGCTGCGCATTGCGGCGCGCCTGACCGAAGTGCCCGCAGACGATCTTGAATTGGCCCAGGGCGCTGTCCAACGTAAAACCGGTGGGATACGCCTGCTTTCCATCCCCGAGCTGGCGCATCGGATTATCGTCCAACCGGCGAGTCTGCCGCCCGACGAAGAACCTGGGCTTGACGCCAGCGTGGCCTACGAGCCGCCGTATATCACGCACTCCAACGCGACCCATATAGCTGCGGTTGAAGTCGATACTGAAACCGGTCAGGTCCAACTCTTGCGATATATCGTGGTTGAAGACTGCGGCACGATTATCAATCCCACTATCGTGAATGGCCAGATCCAGGGTGGGGTGGCCCAGGGAATCGGTTCCGCGCTGTACGAGCACGCTTTATACGATGACGCTGGTCAATTCCTGACCGGAACATTTATGGACTATTTGATTCCCACTGCCGCAGATGTGCCGCAGGTAGAAATAGGACATATTGAAACGCCGTCTCCGTATACGCTCAATGGCATCAAGGGCATGGGTGAAGGTGGGGCGATTGCCCCGCCCGCGGCGATTGCCAATGCCGTGGCCGACGCGCTGTCACCGTTTGGCGTGCGGGTCAACGAGGTGCCGCTGACTCCGGAGCGCGTACTCAGCATCTTGGACCGGGCTCAAACGAACGCCGGTGCTGAATGAGGCCGCTGATGAATCCTAACCTGCGGCGTCCTATCACTGACGAAGAGATGCGGACCTACGAAGAGGACGGCGTTGTCTGGCTGCCCGGTATTCTCGATCCGGAGTGGGCTGATTACCTCGCCCGCGGCATTGATGAACTGGTCAAAAACCCTCAGGGACAGGCTGTGGATTTTACAAATCTTGGCCTGGCCGCCAATACGCCCGAAGCTGTCTCCGGGTTTCAAGCTCGAGACAAATGGGTGGAAGGCCAGAACGAGTGGGGTTCGCCCCGACAATTAGCCGGTACGGTGCTGCTCGAAAACGGCATCCAGCCGGAAACGGACAAGCGGGGCCATTACTTATCCATCACCGGCTCATGGCAGGTTAGCGATGCCCTGCGCGATGTGGCTATTCATTCCCCGCTACCAGAAGTCGCGGCCACGCTGATGCAGTCGCAGAAAATTTTTCTGTACGATGACCAGGTCTTAGTCAAACCGCCCCTCACCCTGGAGAAAACCTCGTGGCACCAAGACCTGGGCTATGACAATATCCAAGGGACCCAGGTCTGCGGCGTGCGCGTTCCGGCGTATGCCGAGAACCCAGACATGGGCCTAGTCCGCTATCTGAAGGGCGTTCACAAGTCGGGTCAGATTTATAAGGTCAATTTTTTCATCAGCAATGCCCATGCGGACAATGATACAGGACTCGACGTTCCGCTTATCGACGGACACGAAGACGATTTCGACATCGCCACCTTTGCGCCTCAGCCGGGAGATGTGGTCGTGCATCATTTAGCCAGTCTACACGGGGCCGGCGGGAACCTCTCCCCAACGCGGATGCGCAGTGGAGTGACGGTCCGCTACGGCGGTGATGATGTCACCCATAAATTCCGTCGCCATGCCCCACCGCAAGACCTCAGCCAACTCCCCGACGGTACTCCCCTCGGGCATGATACCGCAAAGAATCCTCAGGTCTGGCCACGATAAGAGGCCTGATCGTGATCCATTCAAAGACCCTCGAATACGGTGGAACACTATGAGTGAAAGCAAAGGTCTCGTTTCCGACTATCAGGAGACGATTGCCAAGATCGGCACCCATGGACCCCGCCCGTTCGGTCTCGGGTTGGCGCACGGCTCGATGTTTACGCTGGTCTACCGCCCACCCGACCCGGACGACCAGGAGCCTCACGACCAAGACGAACTGTATATTCCCATGAACGGCAGCGGGACGCTTATCGTCGATGACGAACGCCACCCATTCAAGACCGGTGATATGCTGTTTGTCCCGGCCCAGGCCGAGCATCGCTTTGAAGACTTTACCGAGGGTCTGATGCTGTGGGCGATTTTTTACGGACCAAAGGGCGGGGAGTAGGGGAATCCACCCCAACCTGCATGCCTCCTCTCCAAGACAGGGAGATGTCGATGCTGTCCTTCATCGTCCTGTTTCTGCTTTCTGCCTGTTATCTGCCTAACTCGATCGAATCCACTCCACCAACCGCGTGCTCTCAAATCGGCGCACAGTGCCAGCTTCCGGGCGGACCGCTCGGCGTGTGCCAATCAGCTCCATGCTCCGCCGGTCAAACTCCACCCTGCTTTGTCTGCACTCCGCAACACTAACCCCTCCTCGCTTGCATTCGCCGGCATTATCCGGTGTGATGTGCGCCGCTACATTGTGAAGGAGTGAGAAAGAGAACGTATGGGTCGCTACGATTACGATTTTTTTGTTCTGGGGGCGGGCTCCGGCGGCGTGCGGGCGAGTCGGATTGCGGCCTCGTATGGGGCCAAGACCGCGGTTGTTGAGGAACGCTATCTGGGTGGGACCTGCGTCAACGTGGGCTGCATTCCAAAAAAACTCCTCGTATATGCCTCTGAGTTTCGGGACCATTTCGAGGACGCCGCCGGCTTTGGCTGGACAGTCGGAGAGCGAACGATTGATTGGCAAAAGCTGATTCAGAATAAAGACAAAGAAATTAACCGTCTGAACGGTATTTATCGCAATCTGCTTGAAGGCGCGGGTGCGGAAATCATCGAGGGTACTGCACGGCTGGTTGACGACCACACTATAGAGGTGGACGGCAAGCAGTACACCTCGGAATATATTCTGGTTGCCACCGGAAGCTGGCCGACTTTTCCCCAAACTCCGGGTATTGAGCACGCCATTACCTCAAATGAAGCGTTTTACCTGGATGCGCTGCCCAAACGCGTGATTATTGTGGGTGGCGGCTATATCGCGGTCGAGTTTGCGACCATCTTTCATGGGCTTGGCTCAGAGGTGACTGAACTCTATCGGGGTGAGCTGTTTCTGCGCGGCTTTGATACCGATGTCAGGCGGGTCCTGGCCGATGAAATGCGCAAACGAGGAGTAGATTTGCGCTTTAACGCGGATGTGAGTCGGATTGAAAAAACACCGCACGGAATCAAGGCTACGTTGAACGACCAGAGCGAGCTTGAGGCTGATATCATCATGTACGCCACAGGCCGCTTACCCAACTCAAAGGGGCTCGGTCTTGAAGCAGCCGGTGTTGAGACGGACGAGACCGGCGCGGTGTGTGTGGACGCCTACTCGCGGACCAACATCTCTCATATCTATGCTGTCGGAGATGTCACCGACAGGCTTAACCTAACGCCTATGGCCATTGCCGAAGGCCATGCCGTGGCGGAAACCCTATTCAATAATAATCCCACTCGACCGGACCACATGAATGTGGCAACCGCGGTCTTCAGTCATCCGAGCATTGGGACGGTCGGCCTGACGGAAGAAGAGGCGCGTCAGGAATACGGCGCTATAGATATTTATAAGTCCTCGTTCCGGGCCTTGAAGCACACGCTCAGCAGGCGGGATGAGAAGACCTTTATGAAGATTATTGTTGACCCAAAATCCGACCGGGTGATTGGCTGCCATATGACCGGCCCGGAGGCGGGAGAGATTATTCAGGGTCTGGCCGTGGCCATAAAATGTAATGCCACCAAAGCGCAGTTTGATGCCACCATCGGCATTCATCCGACCTCAGCCGAAGAATTTGTCACCATGCGGCAAAAGGCCGCCTGAACCGACAAACCTCATCCTCTAGGCTTTCCCCGTTTGCTTAGCTCGTAAATATAGGGTACGTATATACAGTTTGTAGATTCGATTTACATGGGACGAAGCCAAGCGAAGAAGAAATCTGACCGTTCATGGTTTTGATTTCGCTGATGTCGATGAGGTCTTTACTGGCCCGACGTTCACCTTTGAAGATGACCGATTTCACTATCCAGAACAGCGCTTTGTGACGCTTGGCCTCCTGAGAGGCGTTTGCGTATCACTCGTGCATACCGAGACAGCGGAACGTATTCGTGTCATCTCATTACGAAAGGCGACTAAAAATGAGCAAATTATCTTCTTCCAAAACATCTAAGACGGACTGGTCGCGTATCAAAACGATGAAGGAGGAAGATATTACGCTCACCGACGAGCATCCGGCCAGCGAGGTGAAGCATATCGTGCGTGGAATTGTTCGCCGAGGGCTGCGCCCAGTTCCCCCAAAAACTTCGATTTCCCTCCGTATAGATGCCGATGTGTTGGAGTGGTTCAAAGCTCAAGGAGCAGGATACCAGACGCGGATGAACGCCGTGCTGCGGGCCTTCAAGGACGCGTCAAGCTCAGGGCCAGATAATACGGATTTCTTCGACCAAAAGACCAACTGAATTCCTGAGGTCAATGAAATTCGGTACATCACCCTGAATCTGCTCAATCTGCATCTCGTCCGACTGCCAGCCTTTTTCAAAGGCGGCCATATCAGCCCACGACAGCTCGGCGACACCGTCGAAAGCGGGTGTCTCGGTTTCGTAGATTTCGGGGGCGACGTGGCATTGGACATAGCGTCTGAGCTCTGGCGTTTTGGGAACGATAGGGGCGTGGACCGTGCGCCAATGCTCTTGAAACTCCGTAACACTGAGCCCTGGTTTGCGCTTGAGCAGGAAGAGGGCTTTGACACCCGGTGCATCTTTGGCCAACTCGGGCCCAGGCACGACAACATTTTCCCTAGTCATCAAAAACGAAGGACCCTCATCAGCAATGAAATTCGGTTCATCCGGGTAGGCGCCATTCATATAATCGGGGTTGTTGCCAAGTCCCCGGCCGGTTTCCAGGTCGTCAAACCAAATCTCGGCCAGACCTTCATATGGACTGGAGGGGACTCCGGGGATGTCTTGTGGCATGCGATGGCTTTGCACATAGCGTCTCAGCGCTTTGATACGAACCGCCAGGGGAGCATGGACTTCACGCCAGTGGCGATGAAACTGCTCGTAACTGATGTCCGGTTTCTTTGGTATCAGCGCAAACCCTTTGATCATTGATATGCTCCTGTAAGTTAATCCTGGGCTTTATACAGCGTTGGTTTCGGTGCCGCTCCCGAAGGCAGATCGTGCACGGGAACAAAGCGTGAGGCCTCGATAGCCTGAAAGCCGCTAGGATTGCCTTTGTATTTCTCCACGGCAAACGCCACTTCTGTCATGCTGAGGGTCAGGTTGAAGAGGTTTTGCTCTTTGGTCGGTATATTATCTACAGCGAACTGGTCCAGATAATCCAATACTGCTTCAAGGCGGGGTCGAACCGTGGCGTAAAATGCCCGCAGCTCTTCGGTTGTACTGGTGCGCCGCTTTTTGGTGCGTTCTCGTTCGGTCGTTAGGCACCAGCCAGCCTGGGCTAGCGGTTCCAGATCGGCGAATTCCTGGGGTAGGAGAGGATCGGCCATCGTCAATCCTAATCGAACAGCGAGTCGCGGGCACCATCGCGCCTGGCACGAATCTCCTGCTCCACCGCCCAGTATGAGTGGCGGACAAAGAGTTCTTCGTCTTGCAGGTAAATCTGCTCAATCGCCCCGGTCTCCAGGGCGTCTTGGGTATGCTCATGCGTGGCACCGTCTTCAAGTAGGGCGTCCCGCAGGAGAATTTTATTGTATTCCTGCCCGAACCGCTCGCTCGGGGTTGCGGCGCTCGGCATGTGAATCTTGAGTTCCCACAGCGCTTCGTTCTCCGATATGGGCCAGAACTGGTGCGTATGCCACACACCGGGCAGAATGAGGATGTTGAGATTCGGAAAAACGTGGACAATATCAAAGCCCCAGTCATCCGCGTTGGTGACATTGATACCCTGACCGGTGGGCAGAACGAAATCGTTACCTCTGGAGGTGATGGCGGCCGATTTTCCGAGGGCCAGCCCCTCAACATCTTTGGGCTGAAAATACTTATTGCCCGGCCAGTTGCCGACGCGGTGGCGGTCGTACAGGTCCAGTGCATAGGCATGACCGTAGGGATTGTCCGGGCGGGTAAAGACATCCGGCCAGGAATAACTATGCAGATAGCGCACGTGATAGATTTCGGACTGCGCGTCCAGCATCAGCTTCCAATTGGCGCGCTGATAGGACTGGTAATGAAACTGGAGCGGGACACGCTGAAACGGAAAGTCCTTCATGCGCTGGCCGGCTTCTCCCAGATATTCTTCCAGAGTCTCGGTCGGATGGGGATCGAGATTGACGAAGATAAAGCCCTCCCACACGGCGGTATGCACCGGAATGAGGTTGGCCTTGCCCTCAAGATTCTCATAAAAGCGCTCGCCGTCGGGCACGTCTCTCAACGTGCCTTCGGCGTCGTAGACCCAACCATGAAACTTGCAGCTCAAATAGCACGCGCTTGAGCCTTTATAGTCCCAGACCAGCTTGTTACCCCGATGGCGGCAGACGTTGTAGAAACCGCGGACAACATTATCCTTGCCCCGAATGAGGACAATGGATGCCTTGGCAATGGCGATTTCATGAACGAAGTAGTCGCCGGGGTTGGGAATAGCGTCCACCGTTCCGACGTGCAGCCAGCACTTTTTGTAAATATATTCGCGTTCAGCCTCAAACCACTGCTTGGAGACCAAGGGTTCGACAGAAACCGGTCCGGTCCCGAGTTTCGGGTATTTCTCGTGCCAGCGATGCACGTCGGCGTCGAAGTCTTTCTGTAACGAAACTTGTACACTCTCGGTTGGTTGGGCGGGTAGGGCAGCATCCATACGGGTACTCATTCAACTTTCCTCATTTCCCAGAAATACTATTTATCGAATCTTTCATGTGACTTCGGGGATTGCAAGGGAAACTGGCTTTCCACCCTGTTATCATGCCTACCGATTAATATTCCCCGGCGTAATTCCTTGCCCTGAGACAAAGCGCGTACCAATAGCTCCCACCCGCGCGTGGTTCCGGTCTAGCCCGGCGTGTTCGCGTACGCGATACACACATTCAAACCCTGTGCAATGCGACCCGAGAAAATGGCCAAGCTTCATCTTGCCCAAGGCTTCACTTGTCCATTGTAGTGTCTCATCTGATGCAGCGAACAAATGAAAGCCACCGATGGCGGCATGGGGCGACTGATCAGATATCTTTGTCTGGATGTATTCTAAGGTGTTGATTAATCCCGCATGTCCACAACCGGAAACAACGACAGGTCCGTTAGACGTGACTACGACGAGTGACTGGCTTTCGAGTATAGTGTCATGGACGGTCTTTCCGTCTATTTGTACGACAGACATGTCGTGCAGCGGATAATTCTTTTCCGGATGTGGTCGTGGGACTGGACCAGTCACCCAGACCTTGGGCGCGATTTCCGTCGTTTGTGAGTAGACAAGGAAGGTCGATCCTAACGCCTCTAGTGCTGCCCTCCGGGCAACCATAGGATTGCGCTCCGTATTATTCGGTCCCGGACGTGACGCAAAGATGCCTTCTGCGACGTGAATACGGGAGAGTGCCTTTGGATTCTTCTGAGTCAGCTCTTTTCTCAGTGTTTCGAGTCCACCAGTATGATCTCCATGATGATGACTGAGGATGAGGTCTTCGGCACGCGACAAGTCGATGCCGAGCACTGTTGCGTTGTGTAAGACATTTCTCGGCGACCAGCCTGTATCGAACAGAAATGCTCGCCCGTCTACTTCGACCCACGCTGCAAAGCTCCATTCTCCTTGTGTTGTAGCAACGGAATTTCCATGCGTATGCCTATCTCCGACATTTGTCGCCAGTATAGTAACGCTAACATGAGAGCCGACAGGTTTTGCTGCCTCGGCAGTGTTGAGCCAGAGACTTAGGAGTAGACCCAAGAAGGAACACAAAACAAAATAGGAGCCTGGATGAAAATGTATGACCGTTTTCATTATTAGTTTCCTCATCTGAGAATTATTCAAACAGACCTTCAAACCAGGGCAGAATATATGTCTCGTTAATCGAGTAGGTATAGGCATGGCCCCACTCAGGCAGCTCTGTAAATGTCACTTCTTTGAGTCCATTTTCGATAAGCGTGGCCTGGGCCAGGCGAGCGACCGCCACGGGGAAAATAAAATCCTGGCCGCCGTGGATAATCAGAAAAGGCAAGGTGACGGCCTTCTGCATATCCAGCCAGGGCGGCAAGACCCCGGCAACAGGAGCAACCGCGCCGAAGAGGTTCGGACGACTGGCGCTTAACGCATACGAGAACGTGCCGCCGTCCGACAAACCGGTAACCAGAATCCGGTCGGGGTCAATGGCATAACGTTCGCGCAGGGCCATGAGTGTGGAGGTTACGGACACGACATCGGGCTCCGGCTTCTCAACAGCCCAGGTCAGACCGAGCGATTTGGGCGCGAGGACGATATAGCCTTTGCTTTTGGCTGGACGCAGCCATGTCAGCAGATATTCGTTATTTGCCCCACCAGCTCCGTGCAGGGCGATAATCAGCGGCCAGTGGTGTTGTGGATCATACTGCTCCGGCACATAGAGTGAATAGGCTCCGTGATTGCTCGACGGTGGGTGGTGGGAAATGCCGACCTGAGGCGTCCGGGCAGCGGCGCGCTTTTCCAGCCTGGGGAGGTGCGCAACCGACTCAGGCAGAACCCAGTAGGGGTGCAGTGTGGGTGTGTCCAGACGGATTTCGTACAAAAGATAGCGCGCCCGAGTGAAGGCCGAGCGGCTCTGCATAAACGCTCCGATAAAACCGGCCTGCTCGCTCCGTATAAAAATCCCATAAGTCGTATCCAGCAGGCCAACGGCCTCAAGCCAAGTCCGGTGGAAATCCTGCCGCTCCGGGGGTGGCTCCAGGGTATTCAATTCAGACCGGAGGCGCACAAACAGACCGCCAACCGTTTGGCTAAGGTTGGCCTGGAGCTGACTGAATTTTGCCGGGTGTAACTGTTCCTGTACATGCTCAAAGGCCCGCAGGAAGCGGAGCACCTCGCCTTCCTGACGTGCGATGACAGACCGATAGGCGTCTCCTCCCAAGGCCGGCGAGGACAGCAGGGGTACGAACAGAATAGCGAGAATGCAATACAATCGGGTGGTCAGCCGAGCGTGAGACATAGGATACTCTCAGTCCCAAGAGTGCCGGTCGGCTGATTGTTATGCTGACAGAGGCCGTTAGCGGGCCGCCTTTTTCTTCTTTTTCTGCTTCCGTTTGGCCGGGGTGAGGAGAGAAACATAGCTGATCCCGTCTCTGTTATCGGTCGTGACCGGCAGATTGGCAGCTTTCCAGCCAGCGTGACCCGCTTCCATGAAGTGCACGTTTTCATAGCCTGCGGCAGTAAGGCGCTCGACCGCCTGCTTTGCCCGGGGCCCTTTCTCACAGCCGACGATCAACGGACTCTCTTTGGGGCATACGTCTGCCATGACCAGATCAAAGCTCTCGTTTTGAAAAATTTCGTTCGTGGTTGGATGAAAGAAGACAATCGGAACGTTAATGACTTTTCCTTTGGGGTGACCGGTGGCGAATTCGGCCACAGTCCGGACATCGACATACGTCGCAGCGGAGTCGTTCTGCATGCGCTCAAATGTTTCTTGGGGGGTGAGGGGGGTGATACTCATGAACGAGGCTCCTGTGGAGTCGGAAATTCGGGTGGATCGAATTCACGCACAAAGGGTGGGATGATGCGGCAGCGTTCTCGTCCGGCTACCGGCTGTGCGTCTGTCATCGTATACTCAATCTCTCCGTCCGTTTCGCCACCGCTCTCACTCGTGCCGACTTCCTCAAGATGATGATGCACGATTTTCCCGGTGGGGGAGAGGGCGAAGATACACTCCAGCACCTTTCTGGCCGGCAGGCGACCAAGAGCGGGATGAATCAGGGTTTCTCGTTTTTTCATGCAGTTCCCTTCCAAGCTGGCCTCTCGGGTCGATTGTATGTATTTACGGGGTTTTCGCTTGACAGGCAAACGTCATCCAGCATAGCATGCAGTTTCAGTAAGGAGGACACTTATTCCTATGCAGGAAACCAGACAAAAAGAACTCGTCAACGGCGAGGTATGGTACCAGCCCGGAGACGATGTACCGAATGTCCCAACCAAGCTCTTTGCGCTCCAAAACCTATGTACTGACTGCAAAATGTGTGAGGTGGCGTGCTCGCTGATCCACTCACCGGAAGGGGAGCTGAACCCAGTCTGGACGCGCATTAAGATCGATCATGCGCCCCAGGTCTCGCGCGTCTCAAAAGACGGCTTCGGATTCATGCCGGCTATTTGTCATCACTGCGCCAATCCGCCTCCTTGTGCTGAAGTCTGTCCGACGGATGCGTTCTATTATGACCCCGAGACTCAGGCGGCGGTGATTGACCAGGACAAATGCATTCAGTGCATGGAATGCGTTCCGGGCTGTCCGTTTGACACGGTCTTTGTTGCGCCAACCGGTGAGTTGCTTAAGTGCGATTTGTGCGGCGGGGACCCGGCCTGTGTGAAAGCCTGTTCCACACGTCCCGAGATGTTAAATGCCGGCAAACAATATCCTCGACTTCCCGTTCTTTTTTATGAAGAAAAAGCAGCGTTCGGGCAAATTTTACGTCAAAAGCCAGAAGCGCGAGACGAAGTTGGAATCATGCAGGCGATGTTATCCAAAGGGAAGGTAAGCTCTGCGGCGTAAGAGCGACACTGCAACCACAAAGGGGTCTTGATTATGGAAGGTGGACTGCTGAGAGTTGATCTGACGACAGGGATAATCAAAAAAGAACGTATCCCGCACGAGCTGTTTGAACGTTGGGTGGGCGGCTCGGGCATTAATGATTGGCTCATGTGGGAGCATTTTCTCAAGCATGACCCAATGTGTGACCCACGCAGCCCGGATAATGTCTTTATCTTCGGCGTCGGGCCACTCGCCGGTGTGGGATCAGGGATTGGAGTCAAAGGCCGGCTGACGTTCAAGAGCCCGTGCTATGGGATTTTTGGGGACTCGGCCGGGGGAGGCAAGTTTCCCTATATGGTCCGCTTTAGCGGCTTTGACTATATCGTTGTCACCGGCAAGGCTCCCAAGCCGGTCTATCTGTATATTTGCAACGAGGAAGTCACTATCTGCGACGCGACCCACCTGTGGGGAAAAGGCTGCGAAGAAACGCATGAAATCCTCAAGCAGGAATTAGGCGACTATCCCTCCACCACGCATACCTTGTCCATCGGCCAGGCCGGGGAAAATCAGGTTGGCATCGCCGGTGTGGTATCAGACGGCTGGCGCATTCATGCTCGGTCTGGTGGCGGTGGGGTCATGGGTTCTAAGAACCTGAAAGCCATTGCCGTGCAGGGCAACGGCGGCGTGAAAATAGATAATCCGAATGGACTCCTGGAATGGTCGGACGACTTCCGCCAAAAGCTGGATGGGAACGAAGCGGCGTACGGTTTCAAACGACGCGGCACTTTGGGTGCGGTCGAGATGTACCAAAGGATCGGCGGAAACTTCTGGCGTAACAACCAAGGTGTGTTGTTCCGTGGCGAGGAAGTGCGGTCGGATAATTGGGTCAAAAAATACCACAAATACTCGGAAGTGTGCTCGTCTGACTGCTATATTGCGTGTGATGGCCGCTATAAGATTGAGGGCCACGAATCAGACCGGGCAAAAAACTTTGTTGGCGAAACGTTCCGTCATCCCGAATATCTCACAACGGCCAGCGGTGCAGGCGCGATGGATATTCGTGACTGGGCTGAAGTGGCCCATTGGGGCAAGATCACCAACGACTATGGCATCGACAACCAAGATCTCAGTTGCTCAATTGGGTTCATCATGGAGCTCAAGCAGCGCGAGCTGATTTCTGATCGTGATGTGGAAGAATTATTCGGTAAGCCCCAGAGTCTCGAATGGGGCAATATTGAAGATATCGAAGAGCTGGTAAAAAACGTATCGTATCAAACCAATCCGTTTGGTTGGCTGTTTCGTGACGGGGCCTATTGGGGAGCGCTCCGCTACTCAGAACAAAAGGGCCAGAATTTCATGAAGTATGCCATCTACGGTAAAGGTGGTGCTAGCTTTACGGAAGAGATGCGGCCTTTCCCCACCTGGATGAACAATATGGCTGTGGCCTCGCGTGGTTCAGACCATTTGAAGGGTATCGGCCTGATCGAGAAATTTCAGCGCAAAGACCTCTCGAAAGCCTATTTTGGGACGCCGATTGCAGGTGACCCGACTGTTCCTGACCTGAAAGGGGCTTGTACGGCTGTGCTCGAAAATCAGGTTGCGCTCATTAACTCGTACGGCGTATGCCTCTTCCACTGGCTGCTCGACCCACTCAGCTACGCGCCAGAGAGCTACTACGGCGAGGCTTATACGGCAGTGACCGGGATTGACCGGACGAAAGAAGAGCGAATGCTCGACGGTGAGCGAATCTGTAACCTTGAAAAGGCGTATAACTCCCGTCTTGGCCTGCGTCGTGAACACGACACAATCTGCGAGCGCTGGATGCACGAGCCGTGTCCGGAAGGGCCGAATAAAGGGCGCGTTGCCGCTGATATGTTCGACCAAGTGCTCGACGAATATTATGAGTGGCGTGGTTGGGACAAAGAAACTGGTCTCCAGACGCGCAAGAAACTTGAAGAGCTTGGGATGGAAGACGTTGCTGATGCACTGGCCGCAGACAATGCCATTGCCGGTGAGAGTCGTTCTAGCCGTGCGGTCCACGTTGATGTAAACACCGGGGATGATCCTGGTATTCCTGACTAATTGAGAGGAGAGGAATTAAGACGTGATTACAGTCCAGGCAGAGTACACCGCCCGTTTTAAGGAAATCACGCAAATTACGAGTGAGACCATCCAACTCGAACAGCCTAATATGGCTGAATTGGCACAGATCCTGACGACCAAGTATGGAGAGCGGATGGAAGCCTTGCTCATTGACCCGAACACCCAGGACCTTAATGCCAACGGTACGCTCTTTGTCGATTCCACAGGCCGACGGCTCTTTATCGATGATACCTTGGCGGACGGAGAAACCGTCTCCTTCATGGTTGGCATTGCCGGAGGCTAGACGATTCCTGAGGATCAGAGCCATGGTTCAGGATAGATAGGGGCGCAGCATGCTGCGCCCCTACGTTTTTGTGCAACCTGTCAGGAAGAATAAAAAGTATGCCCGAATCTATCCCTGAAATCGATTGCGACGTTGTAGTCATAGGTGGCGGTATTGCCGGCCTTTCCGCAGCGATTAGCGCGATGAACGAGGGTGCTGAAGTCATCCTGCTCGAAAAGGCTCCCAAGCTGCAACGTGGTGGGAACTCCGCTATTGCCGATGCTCAAATCCGCTATCCTCACGAAGCGGATGAGTACTGTCCCACCCGACAGACCAAAGAAGATTTCTTTGACGCTTTTCTGCGGGTTTCGCGTGGGCGGGCGAACAAAGACCTGGTGCGCGTTGTGGTGGATAACGCGGCTGACGTTGTTGATTGGCTGACTGAGATGGGGGTTGCATGGGAAAAAGGTTATCCCAATGTCGCGGGCTATCGACGCCAGCCCGTGGGCGGTGGCTGGCAACTGGTCGACACTCTCTACAAGCATCTGGAGCGAGGCGGGGTGCACGTCGCGTATGAGACCGCGGCTGAAACACTCCTCACCAGCCGGAGTGGACGCGTGGTTGGTGTACGCGCGCTCGAACCCGAGGGCTATACCGATCTTAAAGCTCGTGGCGGGGTCGTGATTGCCTGTGGCGGTTTCGAGGCCAACCCGGAAATGCGGGTCCGATATTTAGGACGGCATATGGATGGACTCATTCTGCGCGGTAGCCGGTACAATACCGGTGATGGGCTGCGTATGGCCCTCGAAATTGGGGCTCTGCCGGCCGGTCAATGGGGAGATTTCCACTCTGCCGTACTTGATGCGCGTTCCACGCCCTTTGAATGTGGGGTGACGGCGATCTACATTTTCCAACTCGGCCTGTTCATTGACGAAGACGGCGAGCGCTTTCTCGATGAAGGTGAAGACTTTCGCGACCAGACCTATGTGAAATTCAGCAAGGCCATTATGGCGCATAAAAGCGGGGTGGCCTTTAATGTCTTTGACAACAAACCGCGCGCTGAAGACCTAGAAGCCTGGAAACGGGCAATTCGGACGGACGAGGAGGCGTTTGAAGCGCCGAGCATTCGGGAGTTGGCCGCACGCATCGAGGTTCCAGCCGACTGCATGGAGCGAACCATTGAGGAATACAACGCTGCCTGCCAAGCTGGGGAATTTGATCCGCTCATCCTCGACGGTCTGGCGACACATGGCTTGGTCGTCAACAAGACCAACTGGGCTCGCCCGCTCGACACGCCGCCCTATCTGGCCTATCCCGTGACCGGGGGCATTACTTTTACCTTTGGTGGCCTCAAATCCAACCCGCAAGCCCAGGTCATCCACTCTACAGGCCGCGCCATATCCGGCCTGTACGTTGCTGGCGAGCCTATGGGCGAGTTGTATTACTACAACTATATGGGCGCGACCTCGGTTTTACGAGGTGCCGTGTTTGGGCGTATCGCGGGGCGGGAAGCCGCCCGGTAGGCTGCTACGTAGAGCCCACAGACAGACTTACTGATAGTCTCCGCTCGGATTAAACCCGGCGTCCGTGGCTAATACACCCTTACCCGGAACATAATTCACCTCGACCCGGATGCCGTCCGGGTCTTCGAATAAGACCGAGTAGTAGCCCGGTGCCCACGGGCCTTCTTGGGGCGGCATGACGATGGTCGCGTTGAGCTCGTGTAACTGGTCATAGACCTGATCGACATCTTGCCTGGAACGGGCGCGAAAGCAGAAATGGTGTAACCCGGTCCGTGTTTGGACGAAATGCTCGTCTTGATGCTCGGGGGCGCAGCGCTGTATGCCAACCCCTGTCCGGGCACCGACATGGTAGCACATGTCTTCGCCGTCAAAGACCAGTTGGAGGCCAAGAAACGGTAGCAGCTTTTTATAGAATGCCTGGCATTCTTTGAACCGACTGACCGTCAGAATAATATGCGCAATACCGTTTACTTCAATCATGACGAGGTCCTATTTTTCTTTCCACGTAGGACAAGTATCCGAGGCTGGGGTTTGGACTCGAGCTGCTCTTTCGGCACCGGCTTCCCCTCACTTCTCTAAACTTCCCGGTCGTATGGGGAGGGCAGGTGCCGAAAAAGTAAACGCGTCCTACAAAAATCATATAAAGGCTGGACGTGTTTACTTTTTGAATGCGTAGCAACTATGCGGGCTGGGGTGGGATGTCTCCTGTGGGACGGAGATCTTCAAATTGACGAAGGGCGCGCTGGAACTCTCGCGTGGTAACCCGAAAACGTTGGAACAATCGACGTGCATCGACAAGGTCATGCGGCTGGCGCAATAGATGTTGGGCTAACCGTTCGGCTGGGTCTTCCTGTGTGCCCGCGGATGATAAGGGTTTGTCAGGGTTTGACATATACTCCTCCTTCTCTCTTTATTCTTTTCTCTAGATACCGATTTTTACAAAATCAGCAATAGCCCCCAAAACACTCGACGTCTACATACGATATCTCAGTGGAGAAGTCACTAGAGTTTCGCTAACGCCCTGAAGAGTAAACGTGTCCAGCATCGCAGCTCTATTGGAGGACACGTTTACTCTTTGAAGACTGTGCGTTGAACACCTCATCCGTATGCTCCCCTAACTGTGGGGCGCGAGATCGAAAATCGGGTCGCTGTCCGTTGATCGAAAAGGGGAGACCCATGACTTCAAGCGTAGAACCAGGTACCTCACGAATCATATCCATCGCCTTGGTTTGCGGCTGAGCAGTCACCTCAGGAATGGTCAGAATCGGAGCACACGGGACGCCGACCGCTTCCAGGCGTTCCATCCACGTTTCTTTTGTCTCTTGGGCCATATGAGCAGCGATTTCTTGAATGAGGTACCCCCGATGCTCCATGCGACTCGCATTCGTTTGATAGCGAGGATCGGTTACCCATTCCTCGCGGCCAAGGGCTTTGGCGAGTTTGAAGAACAGCCGACTGTTGGCTACACCTAGGACTAAGGGGCCATCCCGCGTTTCAAAGGCGCCAAAGGCAACCTGACGTGGACTGCCGGTTGCATGGCGAGCAGGCGCTTTGCCGGTCTTTTTATATTGGATCAGCGCGGTACTGACATAGAAGACTGCGGTCTCAAAAAGTGATGTCGTAACAATGCAGCCGCGGCCGGTTTTGTCTCGTTTGCGGAGGGCAGCCAGGGCGGCAATGGCGGTCCACATCCCTGTGCCATAATCGACGACCGAGGTGCCCATACGCACCGGCGGGCCATTTTCCTGGCCAGTCATACTCATCAGCCCACCAAAAGCTTGCAGCAGCACCTCATAGCCGGGCTTATCCTTAAGTGGTCCTGTATGACCAAAGGCCGTCACGCCGCAATAGACGAGTGTAGGGTTGCGAGACAGGAGGAGATCGGCTTCCAGTCCAACTTGCTCGGTGACCCCGGGACGGAGATTGTGGAGAAACACGTCGGCTTGTTCGATGAGTTGATACAGGCGCTCCATGTCCGTCGCGTCTTTGAAGTCGACCACAACCGAGCGTTTGTTGCGGTTCATGTTCTGAAAGGGCAGGGAGGTATGCTCGACAAATGGCGGTCCCCAAGCCCTGGCGTCATCCCCGGTTTCAGGTCGCTCGACCTTGATCACGTCTGCTCCGAGATCGGCCATAATAGCGCCGGCTAAGGGGCCGGCCAAGTTCATACCAACCTCAACGACTTTTACTCCCGAGAGCGGCATCATCATCTCCGTTTCGCTGCCTACGCAGCCAGTAGAGGCTGTTGTCCACGTTGTTTTTGAGCCAGTCTGGGGTTGGGTATATACGCTTGCTACCGCCCCCGAAAATGCGGTAGGCGTTTGGCCAGAAACGCGGCCACGCCTTCGCGAAAATCTTCACTCATATAGGCGCGGACAATCAGGTCTTCTCCCAAAATATCCTCGCCGACTGCGCGCCTATGGTGTTGCAAGCGCCGAACGGCCTCTTTGGTAACCTGGAGAGTCAGGGGGGCGTTCTGAGAGATTTCCTCGGCTATCTGGCGCACCCGATGGCTAAGCTGGTCGGTCTCAAAAATTTCATTGACCAGACCGAGTTGCAGGGCTTCCTGGGCTCCAACCAGTCGGGCGCGAAACATCAGCTCCTTTGTCCTCGCCGGACCTATGGCGTCAACAATACGGGAATGGATAGCCACGCTCAGACAGTTTCCCAGGGTACGGGCAATGGGAAAGCCTATCCGACTCTCCGGGGTACAGTAGCGCAGATCGCTCACTAAAGCCAAGGCTGCACCGGCCCCGACGGCAACGCCTTGAACCGCGGCAATAACCGGCTTGTTAACGGTTTCGAGGCGACTGATAAGGCGTTCGAGTTTACGCTCGTATTCAATCGCGTCTGAGTCTTCCTCGAACGAGGTAAACTGGCTGATGTCTGTACCGGAGACAAAGGCTTTGTCGCCAGCTCCCTGCAGGATGAGCACTTTGATCGTGTCGTCCCGGTCAACGACCTCGCAGGCTTCTTCTAGCGCAGCGTACATAGTCCAGGTGAGGGCGTTCCGCGCCTCAGGCCGGTTAAAGGTCACCGTTGCAATTGATCCATCAGAGCCAGTGTGGTCGAAAAGGAGTTCGCTCATAGAGGCAGGTCTCTTCCTTTGCTGTCACCCTGGGAGAAGGGTGCGCTATGTTGGTGGTTGGAGGGCCAACTGTTCGCCTTCACTCTTGGCCATGACTGTTGTGATCGCCAGGTCTCCGGTGACGTTCACCGCTGTCCGAAACATATCGAGAATCCGGTCAACGCCGAGAATCAATGCCAACCCCACAGTCGGAATCCCGGTCGAAGTCAGAACGAGGGCCAGGGTAATCATCCCCGCTCCAGGAACACCCGCCGCACCAATCGAGGCCATGGTCGCGGCCAGCACAATACCGAGCTGGTTGCCGAACGACAGGTCGGTTTGGAACACCTGGGCAATAAAAATTGCCGCAACGCCCTGGTAGAGTGCCGTCCCGTCCATATTCACGGTAGAGCCAAGGGGGAGGACAAAACTCGCGACCGGATTACTTACGCCGATATTTTTCTCGGCGCACTCTATGGAAACGGGCAGGGTGGCTGACGAAGAGGAGGTCGAGAAAGCGATGAGCTGAGCCGGGCGGGCAGCCCGCATAAACGAAATCCACGACAGGCGACTGATCAGCCGAACCAAACCGCCATACACAATGCCGCCATGAATGGCCAAGCCAAGGACGACCGTGCCGCCGTATACGAGTAGAGCCGTCAGCACGCTGATCCCGCTCGTCCCGATCACTTCTGCGACAAGGGCGGCAACGCCGTACGGAGCTAGGGCCATAACCCAACCTATGATGATGATCATGGCGTTCTGAAGCTTCTCAAAGAGCGTGACCACACTCGCGTTTTCCTCGGGACCCAGTGCCGTAATCGCGACACCTAAGACAATAGCGAAGAAAATAATCTGGAGCATATTGCCGCTGGTGAGCGAGTCGATGGGGTTCGTCGGGATAACGTCGAGGAGGGTATCGACCATGGAGGGGGAAACGGCGGCGGCGGACATTCGGTCGCCTGCCGCGGCTCCGAACTGGGCGAGCAGTACGGTGCGGTCGGCTGGGTCAATAAACTGACCGGGTTGGACGACATATGCACAGACGAGTCCGATGGAGACCGCAACTGCGGTTGTTCCAAGGTAGAGGCCCAGCGTTCGACTTCCCAGGCGTCCCAGTTTCCGAATATCGCCAAGGCTAGCCACGCCAACCAGCAGTGAGGCGAAAACCAAGGGGACAACAACCATCTTGATCAGACGCATGAATACCTGACCGATGGGACGAAGGATGGTGATCACCTGCTCGCCAAACCGACTGATCGGCCGCGGGGAAAAAGCAAAGCCACCTCCCTCCAGTGGGGTTCTGGAAATTTGCAGCCAGCCTTCTACTTGGCCGCCTGGAGAGAGCACGCCAAGTTGCTGACGAATGCGGCCGGACTGGTCTGCCAGCGCCAGTCTTTGACTAAAAGGAAACTGGACTTTTGCCCAAACGGGGACTTCTCTCTCCTGTCCAAGAAGATCAGGGTATTGCTCGAACGTAGTTTCGAGCAACCTCATCTGGATTGGGACACCAGCCGGCAGCTGAACACGAGAGGACGCATCGACCGAGTTTTGCTGAAAGACGATCTGCGAGGCATCGCGAATCGCATAGACGTCGTGTGTCAGGAAGAGTGAATTAGGGCCGAGCAAGAGACCGACCAGCGCGCCGACCACCATCCCGATGAGAATCTTTGTATAGAGCTGCATGCAGGTCCCTACGACTCGTTCGCGTCGTCCCAGGTGCCACGCACGGTTGTCTCCGTCTGTTGTTCAAGGGCTTTGATTGTCGCCAACACGTCTTCCTGAGCAAACCCGCCCGACTGATAGGCTTTGAGCAGCCCTTGTGCGGCTGAGGCCATAGTCAGGGGTACGTCCAATTCCGCGCCAAGGTCAGTGGCGAGACCCATATCTTTGCAGGCGAGGTCGATCGTAAACGTTGGCGCGAGCCGATCGCGCAAAATGGCTCTGGTTCCAGACTGCCAGATAAAGCTATTCCCGCTACTGGCTTTGACGATTTTCCACAGTGCATTCGGATCAACACCGGCTTTGGCCCCAAGGATGAGGGCTTCGGCGCCACCCATCATATGAATAAAGGCCAGCATATTATTTACTAGCTTGGCGACATTGCCCGCCCCAATATCCCCGACATGAAACACGTTGCTACCCATGCATTGCAGTACGGATTCACACGAATCGTACACCGCCTTATCCCCACCAACCATGATGGCCAGCGTGCCTTTACGCGCGCCGCGCACCCCACCGCTGACCGGCGCATCAAGAAAATGTACCCCCTGAGCGTTCACATGTTCTGCCAGTTTTTTGACGACGGTTGGCGAATTTGTGCTCATATCGATAATGGTTTTCCCTTTGGCAATACCGGCCAAGGCCCCGTTGTCAGCTAGGACGACCTCTTCGACGTGTGCGGGCATGGGTAAGGAGAGACAGATGGCTTCCACACCGGTGGCCGCGGCCTTGGGACTCTCGACCCAGGTTGCCCCATCTTCGATAAGATTGCTGGCTACCTCTTGTTTGATGTCATACACCTGAAGAGAATGGCCGGCCTTCAGAAGATTGAGCGCCATAGGGTTGCCCATATTGCCAACACCAACAAATCCCAGCTTCATGCGGTCCTCCTTTGATCGTGCGAAACGGATGCTGTGAGGTCTATATGAATACGTAAGTCATCTGCAATACGGTCGAGTTGCTCTCTCAGGGTAGCCTCGGCAACGTCGCTCGGAACGGCTAGAGTGATCCGCATATGATAGATCACCGTGCCGTGGCCTGGCTCTGGCTGAGTAGAGGTCTGCATGTGCACAATATTCACTCCCTGCTCGGCTAAGCAGCGGGCCACACGGGCAACAATGCCGGCTTTATCCACACCGGTTGCCACCAGTTCATAGCCGCGCGTCTCGTCGTTGGCACCATAGGGGAGAGGCTCTTCTTCAAGTGGACGAAAAAAGACGGTCAGGCGTTTTTCCCATTCGAGCCGTTTGCAGGCCGCCGAGAGCCGTTGCTGACAGTCCGGGCTCCGACCCGAGAGGAGAAGGAGTACGGCAAACTCGCCCCCAAGAAGGGTCATGCTGGAATCTTCGAGGTTACAATCACACTCGAAAATCAGCTCTGCCAGATCGGCGACGATACCGGGTCGGTCCCGACCAATAGCCGATAATGCGAACCACTGTTTCACTGGCAATTCCTTGGCGTCTGTGCGCGGTAAAGATTATGAGCGTTGCGCTTTTACGGCTTCAACCAACTGACTGAGGATTGAAGCAGACGTTCCGCGTAGGCTCAGCGTGCATAAGGGGGTTAATTCGCTTTCGTACAAATTTACCTCGATCAGCGTACCGCCTTTCTGGCCGACGGCAATGGGGAAGCCGGCGGCCGGATACACGGTCGCCGAGGTGCCTGCGACGATCATGCAGTCGCACAATTGCGTTTCGCTGTAACACTGCTCAAGCGCGTCCTGGGGAATGGGTTCGCCAAATGACACGGTATCGCTTTTGAGAATACCCGAACAGTTGGGACACTCCGGCGGCAGCTGGTGCAGGGGTACCTCGGAGCCTGGAAAACGGGAGTTACAGGCAATGCAGCGCACCAGGGTGTAATTGCCGTGGATTTCAATGAGGTGCTGGCTGCCGGCTCGACGGTGCAAGTTGTCAACGTTCTGCGTAATCATGCTGCGCAAGATGCCCATATTTTCCAGCTCAGCCAATGCAGCATGGCCAGCATTCGGCTCTGCCGTGCCCAGGGTCTGCCACATCTCTTTACTTGGCCCTGAGGGCGATAAGCGCTCTTCCCAGGCTTTCTTCGGGTCCTGGAGAAACAGCTCGTAGCCGTTCATGGGCGGCTCTCCATACTTTGTCCACAACCCGCCCGGCCCGCGAAAGGGTGGAATCCCGCTTTCAACAGAGATACCGGCGCCTGTCATGGCCATGACATATTTGGCCGAAAGAAGGTGACGTGCGGCTTCCTGAATTATTTCGGATTCTGCCATATCTCACCTCTGGATTGTTCCGGTGAACAGGCTCCGCTTATTTGCCCTGCCAATTCGGCGGCCGTTTTTCAGCAAAAGCGAGGGCGCCTTCACGCGCATCTTCGGTCTCCTGCAGTTCATTATAGAGCGCGCGTTCCAGTTTCAGTCCTTCCTCAAGTGACACATCCAGACCGCGTAAGGAAGCTTGCTTGATATGTTGCACGGCCAGCGGCGCGCTTTTGCATATCTCTTCGGCGATCTCTTCACATTTGCCCATAAGCTGACTCATGGGAACGAGGTGGTCAACCAAACCGAGACGATAGGCTTCTTCCGCGGAAATGCGCGCGCCGGTATACAGCAGTTCCAAGGCTCGCCCCAGAGGAATGATGCGGGGTAAGCGTTGCGTCCCACCTCCACCGGGTAGCCAGCCCAGGCGCACTTCACCAAACCCGAATTGGGCGTGCTCCGCAGCCACGCGGATATCACACGCCAGGGCCTGCTCCAGGCCGCCGCCATTCGCGTGGCCGTTGATAGCGGCGATGATGGGTTTATACAGGTCGAACAGCGTCGGGAAGAGGTTGGTATTTTCGTTTTTCGGCCGATTGACATAATTGGCTTTTATGTCGCTCCCCGCACTAAACGCTCGCTCGCCGGTTCCGGTCAGAATAGCGACCCGTAAGTCCGGATCATCCTGAAATTCGATCCAGATATCGTTGAGGCGTTCCGGGCGGTTAATGGTCACATAGGCAATGTGGCCTTTTTTTTCAAAAAGGCCAGCATATTATAGGTTTCAAAATCACAGGCGTTGAGGCGTTCCGGGCGGTTAATGGTCACGTAGGCAATATGCCCTTTTTTCTCAAAAAGCACCTTCGACATAACTCCCTCCTTCCCAATCGTCAGCTATCAGGTGAGAGGTTAGGGAGGCAAGGGGAACAGAGGGAGAGACTGAGGCAGGCCTTACCAAACGGTAGGGGCTATCGTCGAGTGAATGAGATTGGTATCGATAGTAATCAAGACTCCGGCTCGTTCCGGGGTGCGTCGGCTTGCTGGGCTTCTTGCCTTACTTGCTTTTCGGACCTGACCTGAACGGCGGCCGCTTCTGTGACCCGTCTGGCGACCACAATAAATCCCGTATGCGCGACCATACGGTGTTCCGGGCGTATGGAGCGGTCTTTGACGTGCCAAAATCGGAGCATGTTTTCCATGACCTCTACGCAAGCAAACCTGGGGTCCGCGTGGAGCGCATCTACCAGCGTTTTGACTTGCAGCACCGTGGGAAGATAGCCCACGAGAACCCCACCAGGCCGGAGGACTTCTCGTGCGTGAGGTACGACCTGCCACGGCTCGGGGAGATCGATCAGGGTGCGATCAACCTCCCGGACCGGTAAGCCCTGATACGCGTCGGTTTGGGCTAATACCCAGTTCGGCGCAGCGCCAAGAAAACGCTTGACGTTGTTGCGTGCCATCTTGCAATGGTCGGCTCGAATATCAACGGTGAGCAGATGTCCCGCTGGCCCTATGGCCCGCAGCAAAGCCATACTCAACGCGCCCGGACCTGATCCCACCTCAAGCACCTGGGCGCCAGGGAATACATCTCCCCAGAGCAGGATAGGGCCAATATCTTTGGGATAGATCACCTGGGCTTGGCGCGGCAGGTTGGGAATCAAACGTGCATACGTTGGCCGTAAGATACGGAATCTTTCACCCTGACCCACTTGGACCAAGCTACCCTCTGCAAGCCCGATAAATTGCTCAGCAGGAATATTCCCGCCGCGTAGCGCAATGACACTACCGGGGTGCAGGATACGTATATATTCGCGCTCTTTCTGGTCAATGAAGAGAACACTGTCGCCCGGCTGCAGAGTCGCCCGGTCCGATGCGGACAGTGTCGTCATCTCTCCCCCCGCAAGACTTGTAAGTCGCTACTGTAATTAATCATAAGTATATGATTTTTAAGGATAATTTAAACCTTCATGGCATCGACGGTACCACGCGTGTCATAGACTGACAAGAACCCTTCACCCTTGACAGTCAGTCAAGCAATCGCCTATCCTGTCAGGAGCAATAGCGGAGGAAGAATATGGCAGAAAGAACGAAAACCGCCCAAAAAGATAAAAAATCTGACTCACAACAAGTATGCCCAACGTGTGGAGCGACCAGTCGGGTCGTACAGTTTGCCGGATTCGGGAAAAAAGGATTCTATTGGGTGTGTGAAAAGAATGTAGAACATGCTGTCACAACAAGCTCAGTCCGGAGTTTGTAAATGCCACGGGCGAAGCAAGCACATAAGACACGCGCACCAGGGCTCTTTGACGAGGAAGAGCAGGGGGAGGACCTTGATGAAGAGGAACTTCCAAAAGACGAAGCTGGACGACGCAAGATAAAAAAGCGCTATGAAGAACTCCTTGGGATTCGGGTCTCCAAGCTACGCGGACGCGTATTGAACCGGGAGCGGATCAACAAGACTATTGAGGGAATCTATTTTATTTGTGCACGCTGCTCTCAGATATGCCACAGCTTGGATGAGGGGATCGTTGAAGACCCCGATAATATTGAAAATCTGTGCGCCGAGTGCGCGACAAACACAGCGGACTGAACGATCGTAAAGAGTCCTGCCGTTCTTCCTACCACTGCCTGACTGTTTATCCCTTGCACATTCCCGTGCAGTATACTAGCAAGAGTGCAGCGGCGTCATGTAGCGCATCGGACGCTGCCAGTGTCTTGTCTTCCTTGTTCGTGTTTATCAGGGAAACCTCAGGACTCCAGGAGGTCGTATGCGGCAGTACCAGACTTATCATCCCTTTTCGTTCCGGCCCCGTTCATCCTGGTCTGGTCTTCTCGCTGTCCTGTTCGTTTTTGCTCTTCTTCTGCTTCTGCCCGGTCGTGCTTTTGCCGTGTCTGCCGTTCCTGTCCAGGTCCATCATGTCGGATTTGATCGACAGGCGCAGGCTCCGGTGGTGATTCTTGCAGACACCGAGACGGCACGATTTCTCCCGATCTGGGTTGGCCCATTTGAAGCCAGAGCCATTGCCATGGCACTGGCTGGAACCCCTGCTCCCCGTCCCTTAACGCATGACCTGATGAAAAATGTCCTTGAAAACATCGGTGTTGAGTTTCAAAAGATTGTGGTGAGTGCGCTTGAAAATAATACATATTTTGCACAGATTCATTTGCTCTTCACCGACCGGTTGGTCGAGATCGACAGTCGTCCGAGTGACGCCATTGCGCTTGCTCTCCGGTTCGATCGACCTATTTTCGTTGCGCAGGATGTTTTTACGGAAAGCAGCCAGCATTTGCCCGGCCCACTCCAGACCATCAGCGCGACGGTCATGGGTATTGAGGTGCAGAATCTGACTGCTGAACTTGCAGAGTATTTTCAGCTACCGACGGCGGAGGGGGTACTCGTAACAAATGCCGCTCAGGGTCGGGGAGCGCTGCAACGCGGTGATGTCATTCTAGCCCTGGAGGGTAAACTCATTCGGAATATCTCGGACTTTCGGCAGAAAACTTTACAAAGGAATCCGTCTGTCCGTCTTCTCGTCCGACGTTCCGGACAGGATATCAATGTCATCCTGAATGCGAGATGAACCGCAGTGAAAGAGTGAATCAAAAAGGAGTATGAGCATGAATGCTTTAGAGGATAAAGAGGCTATTCGCGATTTGATGACACGCTATTGCCTCTCGATTGACGCTGGACGCTATGAGGACTGGGTTCAATGCTTTACCGAGGATGGCACGTTTAACAGTCCGATTCTCGGCGTATGGCAAGGGCCGGAGAAGCTACTGGCGTTTACTTCGCGCTATAAAGAATGGACTGGAGACGCGCAGCCTCGTCACTGCGTCATGAATATTCTGATCGATCTCGACGGAGATACGGCTACCGCAGAGAGCTATCTGCTCATGACACACGCGGCACAGGGAAAAACTGAACTCGTGATTTCTGGGCGTTATGAAGACCAGATTGAGAAAGTTGCCGGGCAGTGGCGTTTTAAAGAACGAAAAGTTTGCCCCGATACCTCGCCGGCAGGCTGAAGAGGGCCGTTGTCGTCAAGCCCCTGTGATGCCGTCTCCATACCCCCTTTCAAAGTCGAAGAAAGCGGTATAAGACCGGCCACGTGGAGGGATGGCCGAGCGGTTGAAGGCGCCGGTCTTGAAAATCGGTAGAGTCCAAAAGGCTCTCGTGGGTTCGAATCCCACTCCCTCCGCCACTGAAGCTTTACTACGACGGACTCACCCGCAAATCAGTACCGCCCGTGACCGGTAGAGTCACCCCGGTAATAAAGCTGGCCGCATCAGATGCCAGAAAAACGGCAGCGCTCCCAATATCCGGCGGTTGCCCTAATCGCCCAACGGGCACAGTCCTGGCGTACGCAGCTTTTTGCTCGTCCGTCAGCGCGTTGTCCATCATAGGAGTTTGGATCGGACCAGGGGCTATGGCATTGACCCGGATGCCGAGCGGCGCCACTTCATAGGCTAAGTCCCGGGTTAATGCAGAGACACCGGCCTTCGAGGCCGCATAGGGGATATGCGGCGTGGTAAAGTGAAACGCGGCAATAGAGGACAAATTCACAATGGCTCCGCGCTTGTGTTTTTGCATTTCTTGTATGACGCGCTGGCTGCATAAAAACGTCCCTTTCAGATTGGTGTCGAGAACCCTATCCCAGTCTGCCTCACTCTGGTCGGCAATAGGCTTGATAATAACGACCCCGCGTTGTTGACTAAAATGTCGATCGTGCCAAACCTATCCAGGGTCTCGTGAACAAGTCGGTCAATCGCACGGGCTTGAGTCACATCGGTCTGTACCCCCAACGCTTGTACGCCCTTAGCTTCAATCTCAGCGACAGCGGAGGCAAGGCCGTCCTGGGCCATATCCGCCACCACAATATTTGCTCCAGCCCGAGCCATACTCAGTGCCACGCCTAGGCCAATGCCTTGAACCGCCCCGGTGACAATTGCTACACGTCCATCGAGTTGCGCCATATATTCTCCTCGTCGACAGGGCCGGGGCTATTCCGGCCAGATCACATGCTGTTTTTGGGCAGCAAAGCTCGCAACACCCGCACTATCCACGGCTATGGAATCGAGCAGTTTGCCATGTCTGGCACTACAGCACGCCGAGGGGCGGCATGAGGTGAAGCTCGTCGGTATGAATACCGGCCGGTTGGGCAATAACGCTCAGCATGGCGTCTGCCACATCGTCTGGGGACAGCATTTTTGTCCGGTCCAGGTCTCCGCCGCTTTTGTCCCACAGGGGAGTATCGACCGCGCCGGGAATAACCGCAGTGACTTTTATCCCTTCTGAGCGGACTTCAGCTGCTAAGACCTTGGTCAGACCGAGGGCGCCGAATTTAGAGGCGGTATAGGCGGTTGAGCCAGGTAAGATCATGTGGCTGGCAATGGACAACACGTTGAGGATATGACCGCTCCTCCGGGGCAGCATATATTTGAGGGCACTTTTACAGCAGAGATACGTCCCACGCAGATTGACGTTCATGAGCATGTCCCAGTCCTCGGTGCGGGATTCCATGATGGGACCAAAGGCTGCACCACCAGCGCTCGTCACCAGGATGTCAAGCTGTCCAAACTCTTCAACCGCTCTATCCATAAGAGTTGCAATTGCTTGCTCACTGGTAACATCCGTTGGGACAGCAATAGCCCGGGCGCCGGACTGGGCACATTCTTGGACAACTCCGTCTAACGTCGCCTGGGTCCGGGCAGCGAGAACGACCTGCACCCCAGCCCGAGCGAGGGCGAGGGCGGCGGCGCGACCTAAGCCAGAACTCGCACCGGTAATAACGGCAACCTGTCCGTGAAGCTTGTGGGATGCCATGCTGGGTTCCTTACATGCGATTCTTACGCGTGCTCTCCGTGATATTCAAAGAAATTCTTCGGGGTTTCCCATAACCCAACCCGCGACAGGTGCGTGCCCAGCCGTGGTTGCAGCAGGTTCCAAATAACGTGGACAATATTTTCTCCCGTGGGATTCAGATTGTGAAATTCCTCTGTTTCACGATTGAGGTGTTTATGATCAAAACGCTCGATCACCTCTTCCTGCACGACCTGCATCAGTTCAACCAGGTCGAAAACCATACCTGTCTGTGGATCGATAGCGCCGGTGACGGTCACCTCTAATTCGTAATTATGTCCATGGCCGTGCAGATTATTACACTTGCCAAAGATTTCTCTATTCTGCTCGTCGGATAAGTGTGGACTATGGAGACGGTGCGCTGCGCTAAAGCTGAACGATTTTGTGAGTGCGGCCATGGTAATTCCCTCTCCGCCCGACACATCGGACCAGAGCGTTGGTTCTTCATACAGGCGAACGCGGAAGAGCCGCGCTGTAGGCTGCTCCGCACGCAACCGGTCTTCGAGATAGTCTCGCATATAGGCTGCGAGAGTTTCCGTCGTCGGAATAAGACGGCTGAAGGCCGGATGGTCGAGATTAATGAATTTATGATCAAACTGGCTGGTAATCTCTTTGAGTAAATGGTCGAGTTCTTTGATATTGATCACCATACCGGTTTGCGGATCGCTTTCTCCGTGGACGGTCACGCGCAGGACATAATTATGCCCATGGCCGTATGGACTGACGCATTTACCAAAGATCCGCCAATTTTCTTCCTCTGAAAAGTCGGGATTCCAATAGCGGTGGGACGCCTCAAATTCAACAAAGCGGGTAAGGTGATACATTGCTGCCTCAGTCGAGCGACCTCCTGAGGATGCAGCAAGGGTCGCAGGGGGTCAAGTAGGACAATTGCGGCATTCGACTTGTCAGAATAAAGCGCTCGGACATGTCAGCTCTGCGGGTTAGGCTCGACAGGTCAGGAGGGCGATCTCACGTGGAGTAAAAAGACGTATGCGCTGACCCGTGACGCCCAGGCCTCGATTTACATACAGGAAACAATTTCCGAGCATATATTGGCCACGTGGAAAGCGGGTAATAAAGCGGGCCAAATTGAACTGGTGCGACTGGAACGGCAGGGCGAATTGACCGCCATGGGTATGACCGGACAGGGTGAGATCAATACTGAGATTGGCGGCCGCGGGAAAAATGTCAGGACGGTGCGACAATAAAATGGTGGGCTCATGGCTTGGAATATCTGCTCTAAGCTGGGTGAGGGTGGTATCCGCATCGAGCCCGCGAGCCCAATCCTTCCCACGATCGTCCAGACCGATGAGATGGAGCGTTGTGCCGGCAATGGCAAGATGAGCGACCTGGTCCCGTAGAAGCGTAATATGGGTATAATCCGCCAGGCCAGCCGCAACAGCCTGCGCTCCCGCATAGCGATCATGGTTCCCAAGACAGGCAAAGACTCCGTGTCGAGCGTGGAGCGCGTTCAGGTGCGGGAAGAAGTCCGGAATATACGCAGGGTTGGCGTCTAGGATATCACCGGTCAGGAGGATGAGGTCTGGCTGTAGCTCATTGACTTTCTGCACATAGGTTTCGAGCTCCTGTGTGGTGAGATTCGTTCCAATGTGGAGATCACTGATCTGCACAATTTTGATGTGAGGACTTGTGGCCGGCCAATGGGCAAGGGAGAGTTCTCTCTTGGATATGCGGAGTTGGCGCTGGCCCCCAAAGTAGCCATAGATGAGAAGGCTGGTAATGAGAATGAGACTCACGCCCGCAAAAAGTTGAAAGCCCAGTGTCAGTGTGGGCTGAACAGACAGGTGGAGTTCGGTAAAGGGGAGGAAGAAGCCGCATACGGCGACGAGGAAAGAGAGAAATGCCCATAAGACTCCGCACAGCACAAGAAAAACAAAGCAAAAGGCGCTGATGAAAGCCGAGGCAAAATAAATACGGAGAGGTAAACGGAGGACTGTAGGAAGGGAGGGTAGGCGCCGAGAGAAGCGTATGAGGAAGAGATTCAAGAAAAAAAGGATCAGTGGAATAACAGCTGTGGCCGCTGAGGGCGGCGAGTAAACAGGTAAAAAGACGCCCAAAAACCAGACCGGAACGATCCATTGAGACAAGCTGATCGTGATTAGAAGGAGTGTGAAGAAGTTCGCGAAGAAAACGCTCGAAATCCAATGTAAAGCTTTCGGCGCGAGTTGGTATGATGGAATTTTCGTCTGAGCCGTTGACACAGTTATGCTCCGTATAATTCGGGAGACTGAAATACAATACCAGAAGCTAGAGTGGAGCAGCGGTGAAGTAAAGACGGGCTGGTCCAGCGGAGTTGGTCGTCTTGTTAGGCGATAGGGTCGGCCAAGGCTTGCAAAATTCGCATCAGACGTTGGATTTCCTCAGGTTTAATATCCTCGGGCAATTCGACGACGGCCCGACGGCCCGTGCCAAGTGGAATCTCCTGTCTACACAAGGAAACGTCAGTCATGACCTGAAAGGGAGGAGGTGATGGTTGAGAGGGGAGGGGGGGGGCGAGAGTCAATGCCTCTTCTGGGGATGTCCGGGTGGTTTGGGAGGGGAGAGGCGAGGGAGCCGCTTGAGGACGAAGAAGACCCAAACCGGCGAAACGCGATGAGTCCAGGAATGCACGAGAAACGACCTCTGCGTTTTTCTTAGTGAACCTCTGTTTTATTATAAGCTGATTTGTAAGATTGATATCTGAAGGTAGTCCAGTCTGTTCATACTGGGACAGCAGTCGTTGAAAGACGGTTGGTCGGCCGAGAGCTTCACGTAAGGCTCGACAACGTTCCGTCTCACCCGTGGCATGTTCTATTCTGATGAAAAGATCACTTACCCGGAGATCTTTCCCGATAGCTTCGAGGAGGCCATACTGGCGTAAGCTGCTGAGTTTTCTATTAAAAGGTCCAGATTGCGGAGCCAGCGCAATGTGTTCAGCGATGGATTCCCGGCTCGTTGCGACCTGATTTTCGATACGAAAGACCTTCCGCGTATCCTCAAGGCACTCCTGGAGGCTGTAGGAAGGTGCATTCGGGCTTTTCGCTCGAGTGGTTTTTGCTGCAAGCGGCAGACTCTCCATGTTTTACCCCCTACAAGGCAGTTATCCACAGGAAATAGTGAATGTGGATACAGTAATATATTATCTGCCAAGTAATATTTGACTATAAATAGTAAGTAAATATTACTAAACAGGACTTGATAATTCAACATCCAATACACGAGTTATGATTGTCGCCGACTGGCAGGATTCTATACACAAATAATCACAGCGGTATTATAGAAGATGGCTCGGAGGATTTATGAAGGCGAGGAAAATAATAGATAAAATATAAGTAAATATTTCCTCTAATAAAATATTTAGACTTAATATATTTGTCTATAATAGCTAAAAATTATTATAATAAAGATATTACTATTTTTAGTATTATAAATCTTATAAAATATCTATTTATTGCTAGTCAAATTGTGCATAGGTCTGAGAGCGGCCGGGTTATATAAATAATAGGATATTATTTCTTGACCCCCTGAGCGAGAATTTCTATGCTTCATGTCAGGGAATATGGCGAACAAAAGTCTCAGCAAGAATGTGAAAAAGAAGCGGCAGCCTAAGCCGGCCGAGCGCTCCGGTGGAAAAATCTCCATTATTCTTGTGGATGATCACCCGATTTTTCTGTCCGGCCTCCAAGAGTTATTTAGAAAACAGCCTGACTTTGAACTCCTTGGCGTAGCCGAGAGTGTGGCTGATCTTGAGAAGCTACTCGAAAAGAAAAAACCTCAGGTCATTCTGATGGATTTCGAGTTGCCCGAGGGAGATGGGATTAGTGCGACTGCTTTTGTTCGTAAGCAGTCGCCGGAAACCAGGGTTGTCATGCTTACCGGCTATGACAACCCGCCTCTTATCTTTCGTGCCTTGAAAGTTGGAGCCGTCGGATACCTGCTCAAAAATACCCGCTCTAAAGAGATTCTTGAAACACTCCGAAAGGTCGCTGACGGAGAAGTGTTTTTGAATCCTGACTTAGCCAGTAAATTCCTACATGAGTTTCAGCGTGATCAAGAGGTCGAAGAACTGAGACGCTTGGTCCAAACACTTACGAATCGAGAGGAAGAAGTGTTACGTTCGGTGGCAACCGGCGCCTCGAATAAAGAAATCAGTCAGCAGCTCTTTATTAGTGAACTCACAGTCAAGATGCACCTTGCGAGTATTTTTCGAAAGTTACAGGTGAATGATCGGACGAAAGCGGCGGTATTGGCGCTGAAAGCCGGTTTGGGGGATGAATGACGCGGCTGGTCCCGATGATGCTGTACGCATTCTCCCTGGTGTTATTTATACCAAGAGGCACAGGTGCCGAAACGGCGGAGACGAGAGTGCAGGAACTCTTGGCCGAGTGCCAAGCCGCGTATCATCGCCTCGTCGACTATCGTGGTACATTACGGCATGAGATATGGGAAAAGGGTGGTGTCCACAGGCAACACGAAATTGCAGTAACCTTTCGTAAGCCATCTTCTCTGCTCATGCAATGGCAATCGGGTTTATACCGAGGCACCACCTTGCTCACGAGGCCAACCCGGGCTCTGGGAACAATTTTTATCAGACTCGGTGGCTGGTTTGATTACGTCCGGGTCAGTATTCCCTCCACAGAAATTAGCGACCCTTTCGCTCCAGCCCTCAAAGATGTGAATGCGTGGTTATACGCACTGAGAGCCCTTTCTCAGCGGCCTAGCGCCGACCGTAGCCTCCAGCTTGTCGCCCTTCAGCCGGGAGACCCACAATTGGCCGAAGGGCGAGTGATTCTGTCAGTGCCGGCTTTTCTCATTCCATTTCGTGATAATACGGTTGTGACGTATGAGTTCGTGATCGAGCGGGGAACAGGTTTGCCACTGGAACTCATCCTTCGAGGGGCATCCGGAGAAGTACGACAACGCTTGTCGTATACAGACCTACAGGTCAATATTGGGATTTCACAACAGGTCTTTGAGCGTGAATCTCCGGCGTCTGGGGATCCGAGTCTGTTTCGACCGGGGGCCGATCTGGATGTCCGCGGATTTACCCAGAATTGGTTGCGCCGTGCTGGTGAAATCCAAGACTATACTGGGGTATGGGTGACTGAAGCGCGTCGTGAAGGCCAATTGATCCGTCGGACGGCGAGGTTCAAGTTTCGGAAACCGTTCGATGTCTATATGGCCTGGGAACAAGAGAGCGGCGGACTCAAGGAGGCGCTGTTCCGGACGGGCTGGAATAGAGGGCGGGTCCGGGTCCGGACTTCGCTGTTTGGTATCCCGGTCATCGGTGACTTGGTACCGAGCGGTCCCTGGGTGCAACGAGAATTGCACTATTCTCTCAAAGAATTTGGATTTGGTCAGGTAGTTGAACAACTGCAGACGCAACTCTTACAAGGCTGGCTGCAGAGCGAGTTGGAAGTGCAATTTCGTGGTATTCAGGATCATGACGGTCGCCCCTGCTACGTTTTGGAGTTCGTCTTCCCGAATAGTCAATGGCGGACCCATCCCTATTACCGTATCGTGCTGCACTGGGACATCGTCTATCGAGTGCCGGTCAAACAAGAAGCCTATGATTGGAACAATCAGCTGGATACCCGCTACGGATTTCAGGACCTCCGCTTCAACGTCTCTCTGAATGAGCACGATTTTAACTCCACAAACCTCGAATATGGTTTTCTCTTATTCCGGCGTGTCCCGTGGCTTGATTGGTTTCTGACGGGCCGGGAGTGATGAGCGACGAGAGAGGGTTCAGCGCTCTGCAAGCTGGAACCGCTGGCGGCCTGTTCGGTCTTCTGTTGGCGGCGAGTGGTCTTGTCGCGTTTAATCTTGGCTATCTTGAGCTCTACCAGGCGTTCGTGCCTCTGCTGTGTATCGGAGTGTTGCTGCGGGTTGAGGTGGGACAAGACTGGTTCCTGTCGCTCTTACTCTTTGCAGTGACGAGTTCACTGCTGTATACGGTTGGGCTGTTTGCCTTACCCTTACTCCTCGGATCAATACTCCTCAGTCTCCCTCTCTCCTTGGCGGTGAGATGGTGGGGCGTAGATACTGTGCCGCAAACCGTACGAGAGGACGCCCACCCGGTCCGACGGATTCTTGAATTGTGCGCGCTGCTGCAAATGGCACTCTTTGCTCGCTATATCGTTTACCGTTCGAGCGGTGGGCACATTCCTATTCATATTGGAGAATTTGAAGAACTGGCACGATTTATACTGAGTGAAGCAGGCGGGTGGGCTGTTTTTACCCTGGGTTATGGATTACAGCACCGGGCGCGGTATGGGACACTATATACGTCTGGGCTCGATTTTGCAGGCAATTTCCCGACATTGATGATTACAGGGCTGCTGCTAGTCACGCCGTATAGTGCGATCATGATCCTTGGGGTCAATACCTTTGGGGGGGCAGGACTCTACTTGAGCGCTATTCCGGTTGGGGCGGCCCATGTGCTCATGCGGACACTCACGCTCCGAAAAAAGGAAATCGAGCGTCAAAATATACAGCTTCAGTTGATGAATGTAGACATGGCGAGAAGCGAACGCATGGCGGCAATTGGACATATGTCGTCGACGATTTCACATCAAATCCTCCAAAAAATCGGCCTCTTGGGTCTTCAGTGTGACTTGTTGCGAGACACGCTGGACGAAACGCAGCCACCCACCCACGAGACACTGGAAGAGGCCTCCCAACGGGTTGAACAACTCGATGTGGCCATTACAGACTTGAACACCACGCTGTCCGATCTGCTGGTCTTTTCCCGTGACTTTGCCGTCCATCGTGAGCCTGGGTTGTTGAGCAAACTCCTGCAAGAGGCAGGGCGAGAAATTCATGAAGCCGCTCGGGCACGAGGGGTGACGCTCCGCTATGAGCTGGCAATGAAGGGTGAGGGACCTCTCATGCCCTTTGATCATATCAAGCTCAAGCAGGCCGTTTTGAATCTCCTGACGAATGCGCTGGAAGCTTCATCTGAAGATGGACAGATTACGATTGGGGCGCGCCAGATACAGGGTCAGATGCAGATCACAATCCGAGACACGGGCACGGGTATTCCGGAGGGAGTGGCCGAACAGGTCTTTGCCCCCTTTGTTTCCACCAAGAAAACTGGTTCTGGTTTAGGCCTCGCCTTCACGCAAAAAATTGTCGAACTCCATAATGGGACGATCTCCGCACATAATAATAGAGATGGCGGCGCGACCTTTACCTTTACCATTCCACTCTCCGCGCCAGAACAAAAAGGATAACAAAGCGTATGCAGTTACGGAATGCACTCGCACTGGTGACAGGCGCGGGCCGCCGTATAGGACGAGAAATTGCCATTGCTTTGGCTCAAGGAGGAGCGGATGTGGTCCTGCACACATATCAGTCGTCAGGAGAGGAGACGCAACAGGCTGTGCAACAATATGGCCGCCGAGCCTGGGTTATACGGGGCGATTTGGCAAATCGTCGCAACGTACAGCGTGTAGCCCACGAAGCACTGGAAAAAACAGGGAAAATTGACATTCTCATCAATAATGCCGCAGTGTTCTTTCCGACTCCCATCGCCACCCTGACCGCGCAGGAATGGCACACTTTCCGTCAGATGAATATATCAGCTCCTTTCTTTCTCTCGGTGCTCATCGGAAGACGAATGTACCACCAGGGGCAGGGTAAAATCGTTTTTCTTGGCGATTGGAGCGGCCGGCGACCAAGTCGAAATTTTCTTCCCTACTGCGTATCCAAGGCGGGGGTACATGCGCTGACGCAAGCATTGGCAAAGGCATTTGCCCCACACGTCCAGGTCAACGAGGTCGCTCCCGGCCCGGTCTTACTCCCCGAAGACTATGGCCCGGACCAGCAAGAAGAACTGCGTACCCGTACTCCGCTGCAACGCTTTGGAAGCCCGTACGACATTGCGCGCACGATCCGCTTTCTTGTGGAATCGGGGGATTTTGTGACAGGGGCTAGCTACGTGGTTGACGGCGGTTGGCTGGCTGATGGTAGCGAGACCTCAATATAATCGGTCTGACACGGAGCGCCAGGGGCAAAGTGATAGATAAATCGGCGCTGTCGAGCGGAATACGCAAGTAATGTCGAAGAGCAGGTGCCGTAGCCGTCGAGGTGGATACACAGGCCATTACGTGGATCCACCGCCCGTGGATCAAGCAGTGTGGCATGGTCTGCAAGTCGTTCATGAAGGAGGCGAAAAAGCTCCACGACGGGAAAAGATAACTCAGGTGCTGCAGTCATTTTTTCTGCTACGGTCTGAAAATGCTGAAACGAGTGCGCGATCTTGGGACATTCGGGATCGTTGAGATTCATATTGGTCAACAGGTGGACCCCAGGCTCGAGCTGCTGAACACGGATGGTCTGCTCAGCCGGGTAGACAACATAGGCAGCCTGGCTATCAACCAGGAGAAGATTGAAGGGGTTATAGCGATCGACAGGTTGGCGCTGCACGGACGTGGCAGCTTGGCGGGCGGACGTCGCCTGAAGGGCATCCAGACTTAACAATCCACGCGAACGCCGGCGCGGGTCAGTCGGTTGAGGCGTGTGCCGGTTCAGCATGCCGGCCACAAGCCCATACTCGTTGACACCCAGCCAGGTCCCTCCGGCAACAAGATCCTTCCCGCCAAAAATCCAGGGGGTGTGCTGGAGTACGACAGGTGCGGTGGAGGGACGGCTCAAAAATTCATCCCGATTTGCCGCTACCACGAGGGGATAGTCTGGAAAGGTTTGGAAGTACAAGGCGAGCGTACACATAGCGCGCGGCAGTATAGGATGGGGAGCGAGTCGTCGCAAGAGGGAAGGGGGGTTCACGTTGTGTTTCAGCTACCCCTGTGATAGATTCTGCCGACATGCATCCACTGAGGAGGAAGAATGTTCGAATCTGTTGATGACGTTGTTTCAAGACTCTCAGACCAGAAATATATTTGTAGTCGTCAAATCGCGACCGTTGTCTATTTAGCCAGCCAACTCCGCAAACCTATCCTTGTCGAAGGGCCCGCTGGTGTCGGGAAAACGGAACTCGCCAAGGTGGTGGCCGGGGCGATGGACTGTGAGTTGTTACGCCTGCAGTGCTACGAAGGTCTTGATGAGGCGAAAGCGCTGTATGAATGGGAATATGCCAAACAGCTGCTCTACACCCAGATCCTCAAGGACAAAATCAGTGAAGTGCTGGAAGGTGCGGCAACCTTGAAAGAGGCGGTCGAGCGGATCGGCAAGCAGGACAGCGTCTTCTTTTCGGAACGCTTTATTCTGCCCCGGCCCTTGTTGCAGGCCATATCGGCTAATCATCCGCTGGTCTTACTCATCGACGAGATCGATAAATCGGACAGTGAGTTCGAAGCCTTTTTGCTTGAGGTCCTGAGTGACTTTCAGGTGAGTGTGCCCGAGCTGGGAACGATTCAAGCCCAACAGATCCCGGTGGTGGTCTTGACCAGTAATAACGCGCGTGAGATGTCAGACGCGCTCAAACGGCGCTGCCTGCACCTCTTCATTGATTTTCCGAGTCAGGAGCAAGAGCTCGAAATTGTTCAGCTCAAGGTGCCGGGGATCGCGGCGCAGTTAGCCAATCAGGTGGTGGAAGTCGTCCAGTCAATCCGCAAACTTGACCTGAAAAAGGTCCCGAGTATTAGCGAGACCCTGGATTGGGCGAAAGCGCTCACCTTGCTCAATGTGCACCGGCTTGAAGAAGCGCAGGTGAATGAGACGCTGAACACGATCCTGAAATATGAAGGGGATGTGCGCAAGGCCGAGGCCGAGTTAAAGGAATATATCAGCCGCCAGAAGGCCAAGGTCGAGGCGCAGACTCCGAGCCAGGAACAAGACGACAAAGACCTCCTCCACTAATCTGGGCAGCGGTGAGGTTGTATGGACGACAAAATTGTTGAATTTGGCCACCTGCTGCGAGAGAACGGCTTGAAAGTCTCGGTGGCGGAGAATATGGACACCTTCGCCGCTCTGGGGTTGGTGGGAGTTTACGATAAACAGTTGTTGAAAGACACCTTGCGCGCGACCTTTGTCAAGCGGCAGGTCGACATCCCAGTCTACGACGAACTCTTCGACATGTTCTTTACCGGCCTCGGCGAAGTAATCAAGGCTGCGGCCGCTTCCACGATGCAGGCGATGGACATGACCGAGGAAGAGTTTCAAGAATTCCTCGAACAGCTCGAAGACGCCTTGCAGAATATGGACCAAGAACTGTCAGACTTGGCGCGAGCCTTGCTGACCAATAATACCGGGCAGCTCGAAAAAATGCTCCAAGAAGCGGCCCAGCAGGCGAATCTTCAGGAGATTCAGCGCTCTTTTCAGGAAGGGCAGTTTGCGAATGCGCTCGCTCAGATGATGGGGTTTGGCAATATCCAACAGGAATTGCAGACTCTCAAGGACGCCTTGCAACAGGCTGGCTTAAGCCCGGAACAAATCGAACAATTGTCCCAATATATTGACCAGCGCCTCCAAGACCTGGCGCATATGATCCGCAGCTATGTCCGGGCCGAGTTGGAGAAGAAAGACTCAGAGTTGCGCGATCAGCAAAAGATGCGGAGTTTGGCCGATAAGAGTTTCTATTACCTCTCTGAGGACGAAATCCGAAAAATGAAAGAAGCGGTCACCAAGCTGGCCCAGCGGCTGAAACATATTATTGCGATTCGGCGGAAACGGGGCAAACGGGGGCGGTTGGATTTACAGCGTACGCTGCGAAAAAACCTGCAATACGGTGGCGTGCCGTTCAACATCATTCTTGATGTGAAAAAGAAAGAAAAACCGCAAGTTGTTATTCTGTGTGACGTATCTGACTCGGTGCGGAACGTCTCGCGCTTTATGTTGCAGTTTGTCTATTCCGTGCAGGACCTTTATTCCAAGGTGCGCAGCTTTATTTTTGTGGCCGATATTGGTGATGTGACCAAGCTGTTCGAGGACAATGACGTCCATCAAGCTATTGATTTAGCCTTACGAGGCAATTTTATTAATATCTATGCGCACTCAGACTTTGGCCGGGCTTTCAAGACCTTTCATCGGGATCATCTCTCTATCATCAATAAGCGGACCACTGTGCTGGTGCTGGGCGATGCGCGCAATAATTATAATCTACCCCACGACTGGGTCATTCGAGACCTACAGCAAAAAGCTAAGCAAGTGATTTGGCTGAACCCCGAAAGCCGGCTGACGTGGGGATTTGGCGATAGCGAGATGGACCGCTATGCGCCGTACTGCGATCTGGTTGAAGAGTGCCGCAACCTCAATCAGCTCTACCGGGTTATTGATCACCTAGTGACCGCCTAGAAGAGCAAATGTGTCCTCCACTAGACATAATATGCTGGACACGTTTACTCTTTGCGGTAGGCATGTTCTCTTGAAGGTGCTATCCTTTTTGTGATCTCACGCAAATGGAGGAGGAATGGACCGCGAGGGTTTTATTGAAATGAAAGTCGGCGGGTTGACGCTCGACCCGGTGACCAAGACCCCCATCGTCATCCTGAAAGATGCAGAGAACAAGCTCAACCTGCCGATTTGGATTGGCTTGATGGAAGCGACCTCAATGGCGACCGAGCTGGAGGGGATCAAAATGGCGCGTCCCATGACCCATGACCTGCTCCACAATATGATCAAAGAAGTCGGAGGCAGGGTTGAGGCTATTGAGGTGACGAGTCTCCAGGACAACACGTATTATGCCGCCATCCGCCTCAAAGTTGGAGAACGAGACATTTCGGTTGACTCCCGGCCGAGCGATGCTATTTCGCTTGCGCTGCGAACGAAATGTCCCATCTTTGTTGCGACCCAGGTGCTTGAGTCGTCGAGTGTGCTCCAACAGATGGAAGACAGTGAGGAAGAAGCCGATTTGTCGAGTGTCTCTCGGGATAAATGGGCAGAGATCCTGGAGAAGATGTCTCCCGACGACTTTAAGTACAAGATGTAGTCTCTTCCAGCGACAACTCGGTACGGTCCATGGCGCGCAGTCGTAAGCAAGAACTGTCTCCATCTTCATACCCATCGGCACGACTGATTGAATGGCTCCGACAGCGGTTGGACGCCATCACGTACTACAAACAGCAGATTGTCCTTGGGGGTATCGTCGTCGGCGTATGCGCCATATCCGGCATTTCCTGGGCAGCTTGGGCACAGTATCGTCATAGTCAGGGACTGGAACATTTTCGCGCCGGACTCCTCGCCATCGAATCGGAAGAGTATGATGTGGCGATTGCCGAACTCACCCAGGCGGCGGAGGTGCTTGACGGCGAGAGTAGGGGGGTCGCCGCTTTGCACTTAGGGGAAATGTTTGAGAAGAGCAATCAGCTGGTGGCGGCGAAGGCTGCCTACGAGCGAGTCGCCACGTTTCATGATGCTGGGCCGTATTTGAAACAAATTGCGCTCCTCCGTTTGGGTCAAGGTGCGGAAGAAGCTGAGGAGTTCGCTGCCGCGGCCCAATGGTATGGTGAAGCTTCCAGACTGGATGGGCCAGGCAAGAGTGAAGCGTTGCTGGCCCTGGGAGAAGCCTTAGAGCGACAAGGGGAGGACATAGTGCCCCAGGCGTATTTTGATTTGTTAGAGCAATTTCCCGACTCCCCACTTGCTGACATAGTTCGTGCCAAGACGGACAAGTGAGTTTTTATATTATATATTTTATGTCTGATAATATATATTTTGTAAAATTATAAACCAGCCTAAGAATATCTTGGTGTGAAGAAGCGGTGTTCACGGGTATCAGGCGCTGCCAACTCACCTTGTCAGGAATACCGAAAGCGTCGTATCATTGCATCATTCGAAATCCCGGCCAGCGCTGGGCGACGCGCAATAATGCTAATCTGCCGTACGACTGGGTTACGAGAGACCCGCAACGAATGAAAGCCAAGACCGTCTTGGTGCTGTGACCTCACGCAAACGGAGGAGGAATGGACTACGATATTTTCTCTATCATCCACAGCCCCTCCTATGAATGGGTTGAATAGAACAGGGACCGGTTGAGGGTTTTCTATGCTTCCGTTCGACCCGGCAAGTGTAACTATCCTCTCTACCCGCCCATTTTCTCTTGAAGGGACTAAGTCTTTACGTCTATCCTTTCAAGACAACTAGGCTATAGGTTCCTAAAAAGAAAAATATTGACTATAGTCAAAAACAGTTATTCCGAATCATCCATCTAAGAGTTAGCCCGGACTATCCTTAAAAAGATTTATTAATTGGGTTGGTCTATTATTTGGGATTACGGATATTGACTATAGTCAATATAATTTTGTATGTGTAAATCCAAAATCATCAACAACAAAAAAGGAGCCTATTAAAGGCTCCTTTGTTACTCTTCTAAAACGCTAGAGCAAAATTCACATTAGTATAGCGTCCATCCGCGCGTTGCCTGATACGTCGGGTGCGCCCTGCGCACCGGGGAAAGATGGTGCATGGGATGCACCCGACGGAACTCTGGAGAGCACCGCGCTACACCACGGAGGAAACTGCGCTAGCGACTCATGACTGCGATAACTCTACCGCGAGACTCGCGTCGCCACCAGCTTCCACTGTGACGTTCTGCATGGTTTCGCCCAAGGTCTCATGCCAGATCTTCACCTCGTATTCGCCAGCCGGCACATCGCTCAGGCTAAACTTCCCCTCCCCGTCAGTGACCGCGTAGTAGGGATGTTCCATGACAACGATCCAGCCCCTCATCCAGCCATGAGCATCGCACTCTACTCGAACGACCTCAGGCTGGTCGAATTTCTTTTTCAGTTTTTTCTTGAACTTTGGCTGCGCCTGATTAAAGGCCGGGTTCGCCTCGCTATAGGTATGAATGTTGTGCAGGATACCGTCGTTATTGAGAATCTCGAGTTCCGATCCAGCCGGCGTGAGCACGATATGCGGGGTATAGACACATTCTTTTTGATCTAAGACCATGGCCTCGCCAAAATCTTTCCCGCTGGAAATACTGGCGATTGAGATCACTGCGTTCTTGATTCCCTTGTTCTCACCAACCACGAGACTCTCGTCATACTTCTCCGTCTGCGCGCAGACTTTTGTATCTTTGGTTACTTCAATAAGCGCGGCCTCAGGCGCATCGCCGGCAAACGTAATGGTACCGCTAATGCTTCCACCATTGCTGACCGCACCCGCGTCGTAGCCAAGAGCCACAGAAGCGAGCGAGAGACTTGCTCCTACAACCAGGGAAATAACCGTCTTGCTATTCATAATACGCATGCTTCCTCCTCTTCAAAACTGAAATTCTTCTATTGCTTCCGTTCCACTCGACCCATTCCCATTCATACTGGCAAACGGATCGTCGATGCCAAGCAGCATAATATAATCCCGCATGGCTACAATTTGCTTGTCCTCATCGCCGGCAAAGATATCATCCGGCCCACCGGGGTAAAAGGTCGGCATATTCGTCCCCGGCATGAGGGTCTGGGGATCTTGAATCCACTCGACAATCCACTCTGGATTCAGGCGCTCTTTGGCCAAGGCCAAGTCCGGTGCCCAGCCAGCCGGCGGGCCTTCCGGCTTCTGGTCGCCCTGCTGGTGGCACGAAAAACACGCAAAATAATCCTCTGACATTAAGACCTCACCCGCATGAACCATTTCCGGCGAGGTGCGTGAGCGGTCAAAATAATTGTACGGAATCTCCAGCTTACTCAAGGCGTTGAAATAATCTACGATACCACTAGCCTCGTCATTGGCGAAATGAAAGGTCGGCATCCGCAGTTCAAGCCAGGGACGGATGGGAATAGGCTGTTTGAGAAAGCCGTAAAACCAGTCGGGCTGCACCTTTTTCCCCTGTCCGGTCAGAATGGGCGGGGCAAAGGATGGATTATCCAAATAGAGCGAGCGAATATCTCCGCCGCCGCCTTCGATGACATGACAACCGGTACAATTGTAGTACTGGACCAGCCGCTGCCCTTTGACAATGGTGTCGGTCCAGTCACCGTGCGCGGTGAATTGCTCAGGCACATGGTGTCCGGTCTGGCTCTTCAAAAAGACGCGGACAGCCAGAATATCCTCATCCGAGAGGTTGAACGACGGCATGAGCTGCTCAATACGTTCCGTGGCATAGCCCCGCGGGACATTAACCTTTTCATACGTCCAATCTTCCCAGGTATGCGGGACATCGGTCCGGTTCCCAAAGAAGAGTTCTTCCAGACTCTTCTCTCCAAATGAGGTCAACTCGACCCCAGTCCGAGCCTCTCTTTCCATACCCGGGATGTCGTGGCAGCCATGGCAACCATATTTTCTCACCAGACCTGCCCCTTCGAGAACCAAGTCCGGGTCCTCCAACTCGGCTCGAATGTCCGGCCGCTCAATCTCTGTCTTGAGGGTCAAGAGATAGGACACAATGGCCCGCGCTTCCTCATCACTCAGACGCAGGTCCGGCATGGCCGTATCTGGTGAGTAGTCACGCGGATTTTTGATCCAGTGATAGAGCCAGCGCGCGTTCGTCTTCTCTGCAATCCGGCCTAAATTCGGGGCATGATTTTTGTCCTGTCCGACCATGGTCGCGGTCTGTTCGGGGCCGAAGCCGTGGCAGGCTCGACAGCCAAGGGAGTTGACGAGATGTTCGCCTTTTTGGACGAGTTCGGCATTCGTGGAATCAATCCCTTCCGGCTCAGGATGAGATTCCAACCAGGCCTGCCCCTCCTCCATGCTAGCCTTCATCAGGTAGGCCGTCACCGCCCGGCCTTGATCCTCGGTAAAGAAGAAGTGCGGCATACGGGTATGTGGTCGAAACTCATGCGGATTGGTGACCCATTCCACCATCCAGGCCGGGTCGGACTTGGCAGCGACCCGCCGCAGATAAGGGCCTATTTTCTTGACCTCGCCATACCCTTCGACCAAATGACAGCCGGTACAGCCAAGCTGCATAAAAAGCTTTTCACCACGAGCGATATGCTGGCCAACTGTGACATTCCGCGTTGCCACCGTCTGCATATCGGTGTGACAACTTAGACAGTTGGCTTCCATTTTTGGACCGAGCAGCAGCGGATGCTCCCAGAATTGTACATAGCCGTGGGCAATATCCACGCTACTGGTTGCCACTCCCTGGCCATTATGACATGAGGTGCAGCCAAACGATTCCGGAGGATGATTCGTCATCAAGAGGTCATACTGCGGATGGGTTTTGTGCGGATTCGGCTGGTCTTCAAATCCCCGCTTGTCAATACCGACATGGCAGGACTGACAGCGGTCAACGCGCGCCAAGGGGGTATCAAAATTGCCCTGGTCGAATGCCGGCACGACCACCTGCGTAATGGCGGGAATCATGGGCAGGACAAGCCCTGGGAGCGGCTGCATGACGTAATTGTCGAGCCGTTGAGTCAGGAAATCCTTTTGCTGGTTCATTTTGCGCAGTGTGTCTTGGGCTTCAATAACACGCGCGTTGATCTCATTGATTTCGTTTTCAATCCGGTCCCGCTCCGATTGCTCGGCCAGAAAGACTTTCTCACGCTCGTTCGCCTCGGCCAGAAGCGCATCAAGACGGGCTTTCTCGTCTTTCGTCGAGTGTTCTAACTGAATTGCGTGGTCGTATTCATACCAGGCAGCCTCGATCTCGCTGCGGACGATACGTAAGGCATTCTCCGCGTCACTCGTCCGAATTTCGGCGGCCGCCAGTTCGGTTTGCAGCGTGGCGAGACGCTGCCCCCCTTCCCCGCCCGCGATATCGGCCTGGGCCGACCCTAATGCCGTCATAACCTCTTGGTAGGCCGAGTCTGCGGCCAGGCGCTCTTCTTCGGCCTGGATTTCCGTCAGGGTTTGGTTGTAGGCAAGCATCGAGAATTCGGCCTGATATTTCTTCCAGGGACGGCGCGAAACCGCATCGTCCCAGACCGACCAGACCGACCCGATTAGCAGCAGCCCTACTGCGAAGAGAAATACTCCACTATACGATTTCTTTTCGTCGTCAACTTCTCTACGTGCCATAATAATCCACTATGAGCCGGTTGCTCGCGTCTCAAGGAAGCGACCGAGATAAAATACCACTACCCCAATCCCAAGGAGCCATAACTCCTTACTCATACTCTTTTCTTCAGTCAGACCAACGAATAAAGCGTATCCAACGTCTGCAATCCCAAGTGCCTGAAGAATTTTTGCCAGATAGAACATCATAAAGAGTAAACGTGTCCTCCTATAGATACTAGATGTTGGATACGTTTCCTCTTTTCAGACATTAATCCATGGCGTGACTAAAATATATTTTACATTCAGTATATGACGCAGCAACATCTTAATCACTACGGCAATCATATTCAGCGTGAGAAATGACGTTAAGAAAAATCGAGCCGCACCCCAACGCTGCATGAATTCGTGCCCCTTGAGCCACACCACCCACCAATACATGGCAGCGGTACCCAGCACAAAGAAACCAATGATGAGCGACAGGCCGAAGGCGGCGGCGGTCCAGTAGTCCCGAATGCCAACCAGGTAGGGCAGATCCTGGTTGGTCAAGGCTTCAACCAGATGGGCGTCCCACACCTCCCAGGGCCAAAACCAGTTCCAGCCCGGTCCTCTGACAAAGGTTCCGATAATAATGGTTGAAATCCACAGTACATGGAAGCCAAAGATAAAGGTCAGGATTTCGTACTTCCGTTCTTTAAAGGTGTAATAGCCGTTTCCCTTGGGATTAATATCGATGTAGGGAATGACCATCAGTCCCATAATAATAAAGGTGGGCGCCACTACTCCGGCATGCCAGGGGTCGAAAAAGACCAATATTTCTTGCAGTCCGAGGAAATACCAGGGCGCTTTGGACGGGTTTGGCGTACGCCCAGGGTCGGCCGGCTCTTCAAGCGGCGCATCGACCAGCAGCGACCATAAGAGCAGGAAGATAATCGTAAACAGGGTGCAGAGGAATTCCGCTCGGACCAGACTCGGCCAGGTATGGACTTTATCGTCTCCAGGGCCGGTCGCCTTCTTGAGCGTGACTTCGACTCGCGGGGCAGCTGAGGCCATTTCCGCCATAACAGCTTCCTTTATCTTACTGGTCTTCCGAAGAAGATGCTTTGGGTTTCGCCACTATGTACAGCAGCCAGCACACGACCCCCATTAAAATAGGAATGACAAGCACGCGCATAATGAACCTCTGCTATAGGGCTGGTCCTGAAAACCCATCGCGCCGGATACGCCAAAAATGAACCGCCAGAAATAAGCTCGTTACCAATGGAATAAAGATACAGTGCAAAATATAGAAACGGAGTAAAGTATGTGCCCCAATCTCCCCGCCGCCAAAGAGAAAAGCACGGGCGTCGTAAATCGGATTCACCCCGAGCACCTCGTTGAAAGGCCCTTCATATCCCAACAACGGGGTTGCCCGGCCCATGTTCGACCCGACCGAAACGGCCCAGATAGCAAGCTGATCCCACGGCAGGAGGTATCCGGTAAACGAAAGAAGCAAGGTCAAGACTAAGAGCAGGACACCAACGACCCAATTAAATTCGCGTGGTGGTTTATACGAGCCTGTCATAAAGACGCGAAACATATGCAGCCAGACGGCAATCACCATGCCATGGGCGGCCCAGCGGTGCATGTTGCGCATCAACATGCCAAAGGGCATATCAAATTCGAGATATTTAATGTCGGCGTAGGCATATTCCGCTACCGGACGGTAGTAAAACATAAGATATACGCCGGTGACCACCGTGACCAAATACATCAGAAAGGTAATGCCGCCCATACACCAGGTGAAACGTAAGCGCGTGGCGTGCTTGCGGACTTTCGAAGGGTGGAGATGGAGCCAGACATTGCCCGAGACCATCAGGATACGGTTGCGCGGGGTATCTTCGTAGCCGTGGCGGAAAATGGACTGCCAAGCCTGCGACTCCATCACCTGGCGCTTGAGTTCATCAAATTGGCTGCTCATACTGTTTCCTTGCCTTTACACTCGCTCTTCCCCTGACGGCTAGATACGCAAGATACTGTCCGGATGTTGCTTATTGGGGTCAACGCCGGGCTGCATTTTAAAAATTTTGCTCTTGTCAACTAGCAGCTGCCCATCGTCAGCCAACGACAACTGAAAGCGATCCATTGGTCTGGGCGCTGGACCTTCAAAATTGTATCCAGTCCGGTAATACCCGCTGCCGTGACAGGGACATTTATATTTATTCTCCGACGACGACCAGCGCGGAGTACATCCTAGGTGGGTACAATTGGCAAAGATCGCGTAGAATCCCTGTGGTTCTCGGACGATCCAGGTGCGTTGGTCTGAGCGGTATTTCTCGCTCACCTCGCCAACCGGGTAGTCCCCTGGGAAACCAGCCTTGAAGGTTGACGGCGGAACGAAGAGCACCCGGGGAAAGGCAGAGCGGACAAAGGCGAGCAGACTCACGAGCGAAACCAGTCCGAAACCGCCCCAGCTGAGCCGGCCAAAAAAATCACGCCGCGACCACAGGCCGCCTCTTTGCGCGCGTTCACGGAGTCGTTTCTCACGCTCAGCCCGTTGCTCAACACGACGACGCTCTTCGTATGCCTGGACTTCTTCAGGAGCAGTTGGTTTTTTTGCCATGGAGCTTACTCCTTGGTGATAATGATTATACCGTTTGCGTTACTTTCTTCTGAACATGAGAGCGAGCCAGCCCCCTACCCCCATGATCACCGCCAACAACAGCATCATCAACCCTACCGGGGCAAAGAGCGGCAGGAGAATGATACCAATAAGAAGAAATGGAATGCTCAAAGCAACTGGGCTAAAAGGAGAAGACGGCTGAGCCGAATCTTCTCCCACAGGCTCTTCCGTTTGTGTTGTTTCCGTTTCACCCTGCAGCAGGCTTACTGCATAGTCACGCAATTCTTCACGTCCGTCCGTCCCAGCTTCGTTAATTAAGCGAGACAGCTCTTTTGTCAGGTCCTCGATGGTATTTTCGACATCCCGACTGGGCGCTGGTTTGTGCGCGTCTTCTGCCACAGAGTTTCGCCGTTTTCTTGGGCAATTTAGTAACGGGCTGCCCCTCAGTCGTCAACTCCCCCTCCCCCCTCAAGGAGCGGGTCATTGAGCCATATCAATTTTCTCCTGTCCCCCCATATAGGGGCGGAGGACACGAGGTATCACAACGCTCCCATCCGCTTGCTGGTAGTTCTCAAGAATGGCGATGACAACCCGAGGGAGGGCGAGTCCGGAGCCGTTCAGGGTGTGTACGAATTCAGGTTTCGCACCGGGCGCGGGTCGGTACCGTATTTTCGCCCGACGGGCCTGGAAATCACGAAAATTGGAACAGGAACTCACCTCGAGCCATTCGGAGCAGCCCGGTGCCCACATTTCCACATCATATTTGCAGGCCGCAACAAAGCTCAGATCTCCAGTACACATCTGAACGACCCGATACGGATGTTGAGTTTCCGGCACACATCTTCCGCATTGTCGACCAGAGCGAGCAACTCCACATCCGATTGCGACGGCTCGACAAATTTCACCATTTCGACCTTGTCGAACTGATGGCCACGTTTAATGCCACGAACATCGCGGCCCGCAGACATTTTCTCGCGGCGGAAGCACGGCGTATACGCCACATGATACAACGGGATCTGTCCGGGTTCGATCACTTCTTCTCTATAGAGATTGGTCACGGGTACTTCCGCCGTCGGAATAAACCAAAAGTCTTCTTCAATATCCCGGTAGAGATTGTCTCCGAATTTTGGCAGGTTACCCGTCCCAACTAAACAATCCTGTTTCACCATGGCCGGTGGGTATATTTCGGTATAGCCGTGTTCATTGACATGCAGGTCCAGCATCCAATTAATGAGCGCACGCTGGAGTCGGGCGCCCAGCCCCTTGAGGATATAAAAGCGGCTGCCCGAAATTTTTACCCCGCGCTCAAAGTCAATAATACCCAAGGCTTCGCCCAGTTCCCAGTGCGGACGAGGAGAAAACGCAAAAGCCGGCGGTTTACCCTCCGTTCGGATCACGACGTTTTCGTTTTCGTCTTGCCCAACCGGGACGTCTGGATGGGGCAGGTTTGGCAACTCCAAGAGCCTCTGCTGGAAATCTTCTTCCTCCTGAGCAAGTTGTTTTTCCAGTTGGCTCACTCGCTCTCCGAGCACTCGCATAGACCGGACGGCGGTGTCTCGCTCGGTGGGATCAGCAATTTTTCGGATGTCTTTTGAACGCTTCGTTCGTTCGGCACGAAGCGCCTCAACTTCACTTATGCGCGCACGTCGGACTCGATCGCTATTCAGCAGAGCGTCAACGTCAATACCTGGAACACCGACTGTTGTCAGTCGTTCTTTCACTTCTTCCGGGTTGTCTCGGATCAGTTTAATATCAAGCATACTTCGCTCTTTATCGTGAAGTTGGGAATTCAAAAGCCTCTTTGATATGGGTCAGTTGCGCAGTCTCTCCTTCCCCCATAATTCCAATGACGTCAAATCGTGCAGCGTGGTCATGGAGTTGGAAACGCGAAAGATAATGGAGAGCAGTCATGGCGATTTGGCGTTGCTTCCGCTTGTTTACTGAGGCGAGAGGGTTTCCGAACTCCTGAGAGCGGTGCGTCCGGACCTCCACGAAGACAATGGTTTCTTTATCCTGCGCAACGAGATCAATTTCTCCGCGATGACATCGATAATTTCGGTCCACTATCGTATAGCCGAGGCTCTGTAAAAACTGTGCGGCGCGTTGCTCGCCGTGTTGGCCGAACAGGCGTCGCCGGTCACCTCTCACCATAGAGAATAAGGTAGCTGACACGGCTTGCGTGGATCAAGAGCGTCCTCCGACGGCTGGCCTATCGCGAAGAGTAAACGTGTCCAGCATCTGCCTGTCTATGGGAGGACACGTTTACTCTTTGTTGAATTGCAAGGGGTGGTGTGACACACTGACACGCACAGAAAGAAGAGCACCTATGCGTATTACACCGGATGAAGTTCGACAGGTTGCCGTACTGGCCCGCCTGTCTTTTGCAGAGGAAGAATTGGCGGAGCTGACCCAGCACTTTGATACGATCTTAACCTATGCCGATAAATTGGACGAATTGCAGACCGACAGCGTTGAGCCGACCGCCCACGCAGTAGCGGTGTCTGCTCCGCTCCGAGATGATGTTGTCACCAATACGCCAAGTGCCGCCCAAACCGACGCCCTGCTGGCGAATGCACCGAGTCGGAAAACCCATTTCTTTCGCGTTCCAAAAATCATTGAGTAAACATGTCGTACTATGCCCTGACCATTCATCAAGCCCAGGAAAAACTGCGCGCTCGAGAAGTCAGCGCGGTCGAGTTGGCACAGTCGGTTCTGAATCGGATTCAAGCAACAGATGGGCACCTGCATTCATACCTGACCGTGTGTACCGAGGAAGCGCTCGCCCAGGCAGAAGCTGCAGACCGGACACTTTCAAACGGAGCGACCCCACCTCCGCTGTGTGGTATTCCGATTGCGCTCAAGGACGTTATCCTTGCCCAGGGAGTGCGTTCAACCGCAGGCTCAAAAATTCTCGAACACTTTATTTCACCGTATGACGCTACCGTGACACAGCGCCTCAAGGAGGCGGGTACGGTGATTATCGGTAAGGTCAACTGTGACGAGTTTGCGATGGGTTCGTCCAATGAAAATTCGGCTTTCGTCCCCTGCCGTAATCCATGGGATACGGACCGGGTACCAGGCGGCTCATCCGGCGGGTCGGCGGCATCCGTTGCGGCCGACCAGGCATGTGCGGCCTTGGGAACGGATACGGGCGGTTCCATTCGCCTGCCAGCCGCCTTCTGTGGTATTGTCGGTCTGAAACCAACCTATGGACGGGTGAGCCGGTTTGGTGTCGTGGCCTATGCATCCTCCCTGGACCAAGTCGGCCCGTGTACCAAGGATGTCCGGGACTGCGCCCTCCTGCTAGATGTAATTGCCGGCTATGACACCCGTGACTCGACTTCTGTCAACAGACCTACGCCGAGCTACACCACCCATCTGGAGCGAGGCGTCAGCGGTCTGCGTATCGGCATACCGCAAGAATACTTTATTGAGGGTATGCAGCCGGAAGTCGAAACTGCGGTCAAAAGTGCGATTGCCCACTTACAAGCATTGGGTGCAGAGATCGTCCCGATCTCTCTCCCTCATACCGAGTATGCAGTGGCAAGCTATTATATTATTGCCATGGCTGAGGCGAGCTCAAATCTAGCCCGCTACGATGGTGTCCGCTATGGCTACCGGGCGGCTGAGGTTGAAGACCTGGGAGAGCTGTATCAAACGACCCGCGCCCAGGGATTTGGCAGTGAGGTTAAGCGGCGGATTGCACTCGGTACCTATGTCTTATCCGCTGGGTATTACGATGCCTATTATGTGAAGGCGCAGAAGGTACGGACTCTGATTCGGCAGGATTTCCTGAGTGCCTTTGAAGCCTGCGATATCATTGCAACGCCGGTCGCTCCGACAACCGCGTTTCGACTGGGAGAGAGGCTGGCGGACCCGCTCACGATGTATCTTTCGGATATTTTTACGATAGCGGTCAATCTGGCAGGTCTACCTGGCCTATCCGTACCGTGCGGCTTTGATCATCACGGCTTGCCGATTGGACTCCAGTTGATAGGGCGCCCTTTTGATGAAGAGATCCTGCTCCAGGCTGGTTACGCGTACGAACAGGATCATGACTGGCGGACCCGTAAGCCACCGCTCTAACAGCAGCAATATAGATAGAGTAACAGCATGTCCTACGAACCCGTCATTGGCCTGGAAGTGCACGCCCAGTTACTGACCGAGTCAAAAATCTTTTGTGGTTGTTCCACCCGCTTCGGTGCAGCGCCCAACCAGCATACCTGCCCGGTCTGCCTGGGTCTGCCCGGGGTCTTGCCCGTACTTAATAAGAAGGTCGTTGATTTCGCCCTTCGCGCCGCACTGGCTACGCATTGCACGATTGCGCCCTCGAGCCGCTGGGCACGGAAAAACTATTTTTATCCCGACCTGCCCAAGGGCTACCAGATCAGCATGTACGAGCTGCCCATTGCCGAACGCGGTTATGTTGAGGTCGCCGACCAAGGCCAAGCAAAAAAGGTGCGCTTAACCCGAATTCATATGGAGGAAGACGCCGGCAAGAGCATCCATGATGCCGAGGCAGGCGCGAGTCTTGTTGACCTGAATCGTACCGGTGTTCCCTTATTGGAGATTGTCAGCGAACCGGATATCCGGTCTGCCGCGGAAGCGGGCAATTATCTGCGTAGCTTGCGAGCCCTGCTCCAGTATATCGAGGTCTGTGATGGTAATATGGAAGAAGGCAGCCTGCGTTGTGATGCCAACGTCTCCATACGTCCGCAGGGGCAGACCGAGTTCGGCACCAGAGCAGAGATCAAGAACCTCAATTCGTTTCGGGCCGTCGAAAAGGCAATCGAGCACGAAATTCAGCGCCAGACCGAGGTCGTCGAGGCCGGCGGGCGGGTCGTCCAGGAAACTCGCCTCTGGGACGCAGACCGAGAGGTGACCCGGCCCATGCGCAGCAAGGAGTTCGCCCACGATTACCGCTATTTCCCCGACCCGGATTTGTTACCCCTGGTCGTGGACCAGACCTGGGTCGAACACGTTCGAGCCGAACTACCCGAGTTGCCGGCTGCGCGGCGGGCGCGCTTCATACACGACTACGGCCTGCCGGCCTATGATGCCGAGGTACTGACGGCCCGCAAGGATGTGGCTGACTATTTCGAGGCCAGCGTGCGCGCCTGCCCCGCCGCACCCAAAGTCGTCAGCAACTGGGCCATGGACAGCGTACTGCGTTTCATCAAGGAAGAAAAACTGGACACGGCGCTGAAAATCGAGACTTGGCCGTGTCCGCCCGAGCACTTGGGTAGGTTAATCGGATTGATACAAGACAACACCATCAGCACGACTATTGCCAAGACCGTCTACGAAGAAATGCGCCAAACCGGACACGACCCGGCAACAATTATCGAAGCCAAAGGACTGCGCCAAGTCAGCGACACCGACACTTTGCAGGCTGCTATTGCCAAGGTCTTGACGGCCAACCCGGACAAAGTAGAAGCCTATCGTGGCGGCAAAGAAAAACTACTCGGCTTCTTTGTCGGGCAGGTCATGCGCGCCACCCAGGGCAAGGCCAATCCCCAGATAGTCAATACCCTCTTACGGCAACAGCTCTCTCAATAGCGATTCGACTGTTCCAGCACAGGAGCCCAGCATGAATTTTCATTTTACCCCGGCGCAGGAGGCCTTTCGGCAGGAACTCCGCACTTGGCTTGCGGTCAACGTTCCACAAAACACTGGCCCGTTACGTCATCTCCAGCCGCAGGCTTCAGCCTCGGACCTCGCCTTTCTGAAAGACTGGCAACGCACAGTGTACGAAGGTGGCTGGGCCGGGATTTCCTGGCCTAAAGAGTACGGCGGCCGTGGTGCTTCTCTGATCGAACGGATGATCTTTGATGAAGAAATGGCCAACCATAAAGCACCTGGATTGCTGAATGTCTTGGGTTTGGAGATCGTCGGACCGACGATTATTGTCTATGGGACTGAAGAGCAGAAAAAAAAACATTTAGCCGCCATCTTGAGCGGCGAGGATATCTGGAGCCAGGGCTATTCCGAGCCAAACTCGGGCTCGGACCTGGGCTCGCTCCAGACCCGCGCGGTTGACCAGGGCGATTATTTTTTAGTGAATGGCCAGAAAGTGTGGACGAGTTTAGCCCGCTATGCCAACTGGTGCTTACTTCTGGTACGGACCGACCCGGACGCGCCAAAACATAATGGCCTGTCAGCCCTCCTGGTTGATATGAAGAGTCCGGGCATTACGATTAAGCCGCTGCGTACTATGACGGGCGAGAGCGAGTTTAACGAGGTCTTCTTCGAGAGCGTCCAGGTCCCGAAGGCCAATCTTCTGGGAGAAGTGAACCAGGGCTGGAAGGTCATTATTACTTCGCTCATGTTTGAGCGGCAGGGGCTGGGTTTCTATTTTACCTTCGCCCAAAAACGGACGTACGACGACCTGCGTGCCTGGCTGTGCGATTCCAGCTCGGCCTCAGGTCGGACGGACCCTCGACTCCGCCAGAAAATGGCCCAGGCATATATCGATTGCGAAGTCTTGAAGTTGAATAATTATCGCGCCTTGACACGGCTTCTGCGCGGCAACCCGGCAGGACCAGAAGGCTCGATTGCCAAGCTGCATTGGGCCGAAACTAACCAGCGCATGCAAGACTTTGCCGTCAAGATGCAGGGGACAGCCGGTCAGCTCTATGGTGAAGCCGACGCGGAACATTATTGGCAGTACGGCTTTCTCCGCGCCCGGGCCAATACCATTGAGGGTGGCACGTCCGAAATCCTGCGCAACATCATCGCCGAACGTGTCCTCCAACTGCCCAAGGGCCGCTAACTAGGTCGTATACGCCGAGTTAAAGTGGACATAGCCGGTGGACAGGTCGGAGGTAACGACGTGGGCGCGGCCCCGACCCAGATGTAAATGGACATCTATGGAGAACTCGTCCTGTTGCATAATCCGGGCGGCCCGTTGCTCATTGCGCGACCCAGTACTCATACCGTTGCGGCCGATGGGAACATCGCCAACACTGATGGCCAGCCGGTCCTGATCCAATTGCGCGCCCGCATAGCCTACCGCGCAGGCAATGCGTCCCCAGTTCGGGTCGCCTCCGAAAAAGGCCGTTTTGACCAAGGGCGAATAGGCGATACTGCGGGCGACTTTTTCCGCGTCCGCAGTATTCTTTGCGCCGTTGACATAAATATCGACAACCTTGGTCGCCCCCTCCCCGTCTTTGACACACATTCTGGCCAGACTGCACAGGACTTCCCGGACTGCGTCTCGAAAGGCCGCATACCCGCGGCTGCGCGGCGTAATCTCCCGGTTACCGGCCTGCCCGTTGGCGAGCAGAAGCAGGGTGTCATTTGTACTGGTATCACCATCCACGGAGATCGCGTTGAAAGAATCGGGCAAAGTCTGGTCGAGCACCTGCTGGAGCGCAGCCCGGCTCACAGTTGCATCGGTGCACACATAGCACAGCATGGTCGCCATGTTCGGGTTAATCATACCGGCTCCCTTAGCCATACCAGCGATGGTCAGAGTCCGGCCGTTCAGTTTCACCTGTCGAGTCACGACCTTGGGAAAGGCATCGGTCGTCATGATGCCGGCCACGGCATTCCAGAAGCCGCGCGGCGACAGGGCCGCAACGGCAGCGGGAATACCGATCCGCATTTTCTGCCAGTCGGGCAGCACACCGATCACCCCTGTAGATGACGGCAGCACCAGTTGTGCATCAATAGCAAGTTCACGGCCGACCAGAGCGCAGGTGTCCTGGGCCAGCTTGAGTCCGGGTTGAGCAGTCGAAGCGTTGGCATTCCCGCTGTTGACGACAATAGCTTGCAGATGTCCAGTCCGGAGACGCTCCTCACCTATGGCGACAGGCGCTGCTTTAACTTGGTTCGTCGTGAATGCGGCAACAGCCGTCGCCGGTACGTCCGATACCAGCAGCGACAGATCCTTTTTGCCGCTTGCTTTGAGCCCGCAGGCCACCCCGGAAAATCGGAATCCGGGAATGACAACCGGGGATTTTTTGACGGTGATCTTCATGACTTGACTCTTATGCGCCGTGACACTTCTTGTATTTCTTGCCGCTACCACACGGACAGGGTGCGTTCCGACCAACCTTGGGCGTATCCCGTATGGCCTGGACGGGCCGTTCCACGGGCGGCTGTCCATTCGGTCCTCCCTGTGCCGCTCGCGTCGCTGGCTGTGGTTGTTGGAGCGTTGCCTGTCCGCCGTGCAACATCTGCATGGACCGTTGGGCAGCCTGTCCTTCCTCCATCCGCTGGACATCTTCCTGGCGTGCGACTTGGACGCTATAGAGCTTCTCAACAACATCTTCCTGCATCCGACGGGAGAGGTCATCAAAAAGATTAAATGCCTCTTTCTTATACTCTTGCAGGGGGTTTTTCTGACCGTAGCCGCGCAGCCCAATCCCTTCTTTGAGGTGATCCATGGCAAACAGATGATCTTTCCATAGACTGTCCACGGTTTGCAGCATGATCACCTTTTCGAGATACCGCATAACGGGCGGGGTAAAAGACTGTTCACGCTCTTCATAGTGTTGGAGCGCCCGGTCTCGCACCAAATCCTGGAGATCTTCCGTTATCAACTCTTCTTGCTGTTCCTCACTTAAGCCAAGACGCATATTGAACTGGCGAAACACCGTGTCATCAAGCCCTTTCCAGTCCCACTCCGCCGGGTCGATTCCTTTATCTGCATAGTTCAGCACACTTTCTTCAGCCATCCCTTCAACAATTTCCAGTACCTGACCTTTCAAATTCTCGCCGGCCAGGAATCCCCGGCGCTGCTCATAGATGACTTCACGCTGTTTGTTAATCACGTCATCGTATTCCAGCAGATGTTTTCGGATATCGAAGTTATGGCCCTCGACTCGCCCCTGGGCATTTTCGATAGCCCGGGTGACGAGTCCGGCTTCTATGGGTTCCCCCTCTTCCATGCCCAGCCGGTCCATTATTTTCTGTACGCGTTCTGCGCCAAAAATGCGCAGGAGGTCATCTTCGAGCGAGAGGAAAAATCTGGATGAACCGGGGTCTCCCTGGCGTCCCGCACGCCCGCGGAGTTGGTTATCAATTCGCCGGGACTCGTGACGCTCAGTCCCCAAAATGTGTACACCACCGGCAGCAACAACTTTTTCTCGCTCCTCGCTGCACGTTTTCTCGTACTTCTCAAGAACTTCGTTGAAATCCTGGCTATACGCGTCAGGTGCTTTCTCAAGCTGTTCCCGGACCTCTTCTATGACCTGAACATGATCCTTACGCTGTTGCTCGTACACACGCTCTACCTCAGCGACAGCGGCTTCATACGGTTTCCGCGCCTCTTCGTAGCGTTGGTCAGCATCCTGGTAGGCTTGCTGGTTTTCTTCATATGCCCGGCGGGCGTCTTCGTATTCCTCTTGTACACGGCCGTTTTCACTCAGGGCTAAGCCGGTCATCTGGATAATGGACTGACAGTAATCTTCCAGCCATCCTTCATAGCGGCTTCGGTTCAGGTTAAGGCGCTCAGACGCCTCCCCCTCCTCCATCCCGTCTTCAGTCAATACTGCAATGAAATCAGCGCGCGCAGTCTCATATTCTTGTTGTTGTTCTTCATTCAGCGCCGGACCAACCACCTTGTCATATTCTGACAATGCCGACTCATACGCTTCTCGCACCTGGCTATACGTCTCCAATTGCGCCGATGAAAGAGAGCCGTGCGTCGTATCGATCAGCTGCATTGCCTCCCCATAGTCGGCCCGAGCTTTCTGCAGCGTGGCGTGGAGATAGGGGCGATAGGTCTCCGTCATCCGTTTCAATGCCGCGTTACGGGCCTCCTCGAAAGGAGTCCATTGAGGTTCATATTTTTCCTGGGCCTGAGTGATCGCAGCATTATACTCGGCACGAATCTCTTCCAGTCGGTCTTCGTAGCTCTTTTCCGTTGTGGCCGCTGTTTTTGCATTTTTCTTGGTCCGAGCGGCACTGGCCTTATTGACCCATTTTTTTTCAATATCGGAGCGAGCCAGGAATTCCGGATTCCCGCCAAGCAAAATATCAGTCCCCCGACCGGCCATATTCGTGGCAATAGTCACCGCACCAAAACGACCCGCCTGGGCAATAATGTTCGCCTCAGCCTCGTGGTTAACCGCATTGAGGACATTGTGCTTAATCTTTTTTCTCTTGAGGAGTCTACCCAGATGTTCGGACTTCTCGACTGAAATTGTACCGACCAATACGGGTTGTCCTCGCTCGTAGCAGTCGAGGATATCGTCAATCACGGCCTCGAATTTCTCACGCTCGGTCTTGTACACCACGTCGGGGTGGTCCATTCGGACCATGGGACGGTTGGGTGGAATCACCACCACATCAAGATCGTAGATTTTCTTGAATTCAACCGCTTCCGTATCCGCAGTTCCGGTCATGCCTCCCAATTTATCGTACATGCGGAAGTAATTCTGGATCGTTATACTCGCAAGGGTTTGATTTTCCTCACGAATCCGGACGCCCTCCTTGGCTTCGACGGCTTGATGCAGCCCATCCGACCAGCGTCGGCCGGGCATGAGACGACCGGTAAATTCATCAACGATGACGACTTCGCCATCCTTAATCACATAGTCAACGTCGCGCTTAAAAATGGCATGCGCTTTCAACGCCTGGTTGACATGGTGTAAGGTCCCGATCTCAGACGGGTCGTACAGGTTACGCACGCCGAGAATACGCTCAACTTTCGCCACTCCTTCTTCGGTGAGCGTTGCAGTTCTGAGTTTTTCGTCAATGGCGTAATCCACCTCGCGCTGGAGACGCGGAATGACTCGATTGAGCGAGTAATACTTCTGTGTGGATTCTTCTGCCGGACCGGAAATAATAAGCGGTGTCCGGGCTTCGTCAATCAAGATGTTATCCACTTCATCAACAATGGCAAAATGCAATTCACGCTGAACATAATCTTCAAGGTTGAACTTCATGTTATCGCGTAAGTAGTCGAAGCCGTATTCGTTATTCGTTCCATAGGTGATATCGGCCGCATAGGCCTCTTTGCGACTGACCGGACGAAGATTCATATACCGATAATCTTTGACCACATGAGTCGGGTCAAAGATAAAACTCGCGTCGTGTACGATAGAAGCAACGGACAGCCCAAGGGCATGATAAATAGGCCCCATCCACTGCACGTCCCGTCGGGCCAGATAGTCGTTGACCGTTACCAGATGTGATCCGCGACCGAGCAGGGCGTTGAGATAGAGCGATAGGGTTGCGACCAGCGTCTTTCCTTCGCCCGTTTTCATCTCGGCAATACGGCCCTGATGGAGGACAATACCGCCGAGGAGTTGGCTATCAAAATGACGCATGCCGGTGACCCGACGCGAGACTTCGCGGACTGTCGCATAGGCTTCGGGCAGAATATCCTCAAGCACATCAGCTTCCGCCGCGCGAAGTTCTTTTTCCAGGCTGGTTCGTTCCTCTTGGAAGTAGTCCAACTTTTCCAGATCATCTTCGTCAGGGACCCCTTCTGGAGCAATCTCGGCCGCCTGCCGTGCAATCTCATCCAACTGTATTCGTGTCGCTGCAGTGGCCTCTTGGATTCGGCTGCGGAAGGTATCCGTTTTCGCTCGCAGTTCATCCATGCCGAGCGGTTGCAGTTCAGGTTCAAGCTGCCCGATCTCTTCCACTAACGGGCGCATGCGTTTGAGCTCGCGTTCGTTTTTGCTCCCAAAAATCTTCTGTGCCAAACGTGCTAACATGATCGTGTTACCTTTAGATATTAACGTTCCAGACGCACTGCTGATTCAACCACGTCACCGAGAAAGCGAGCACCAACTTTAATGAACTGGTCCGGGCTGTCTGTGACGAAAAAGCTACCCCGTCCCGGTCCATTCAACTGGGTCCGGTGGTCAGCTAATAAGGTTGCGCTCACCACCTTGGCCGTTTCCTCAGCAGAATCAATGAGCTGTACATGCTCTCCCAGATATGCCGCAATCGTCCTTTTTAATAAAGGATAATGCGTGCAGCCTAAAATCAACGTATCTATACCACTCTGTTTGAGGCTGCTGAGATACGTCGCTACGGTCGAGTGGGCCACCTCGTTCTCCACCCAGCCCTCCTCCACTAACGGAACAAGCAGTGGGCACGCGCGCGTATAAATCTCAAGAGACGGGTCTAAGGCGCGCAGCGCTTTTGTATACGCTCCACTCGCGATAGTTGCCTCGGTCCCTATCACTCCTATTTTTTTATTTCGACTCAACCGGACGGCCGCCGAAGCACCAGGCTGTATCACACCGATAACGGGTATAGCGTAGCGTTCTTGTAAAGCCATGAGTGCCACTGCCGAGGCCGTATTACACGCCACCACTAGCATCTTGATATTCCGTTCGGCGAGAAAATCACTATTCTCACACGCATATTGCGTCACAACATCGTGTGACTTTGTCCCATAAGGACAGCGCGCAGTATCTCCGAGATATATCAGGCTTTCAGCAGGCAAGAGAGTCGCAATTTGCTGATAGACGGTGAGTCCACCTATGCCGGAGTCAAAAATTCCGATGGCTGCATCTCCACTCACACCATTCACCTTAATAGTTTTAGCTCATCAACACTGGTTGGGTATAGCTGGACTTCAGTCTTCCCGTACCCCCTCGATGGAGAGAACAGATGACACTGTAAAATCGTTCCAGGCTCGACATCACCATATATCAAAAAGTGATGTTCTACCTGAGAATATTTCCCACCTTACCATCTAACTGTTTGATATTTTTTCAATCTTAACAACCAGAGAAAATCCTTAAAAAACTAAATTATCTCATCCAATACCTTACCTGTTTCACACGAAACATTTTTCTCTAACGACACCCACTTCTCTTTCGGATTATGTTACTGACCAAACGTCTCAACAATGAGTCTGTGATTCTCTCGTACACGATCAGCCCTTACCCCAGCCGTTGGTGTATACAGAATAGGCAGGTCCACCACGCCTTTCCATTTCTCAATCTGCTCACGACATTCTTCCGGCGTGCCTGCGATTGCGATTTGTTCGACCATATCGTCGGTCACGGCAGCCGCCATCTTTGGCAGGTTAAAGGTTCTGAAATGTTCCCATATCGTCCGTTTTTGTTCCTCCCAACCATGCAGATTCAGAATGCCCTCGTAGGATTTTACCGAGGCATAAAAGGCGATCTGATTTTTCGCCTCGCGTATGGCTTGCTTGTGATCATGGCTGATAGCGGTGATCAGCAGCATCGTCATGTCAACATCCTTAGAGTTCCGACCCGCCCGCTTCGCTCCGACCTCTATATTCGGTCGAATGAATTCCGCGATATATTTACGGCTGTAGAGCGGGTGGCCGACTAAGCCGTCGGCAATCTCGCCAGTCGTCCGCAACATGCCCTTTTGTACCGCCGCCAGATAGAGAGGAATACGGTCACGGACGATATGCGGACGCGCGTACGCAGGGATGTTCAAGCTGTAATAGTCGCCCTCAAACTTCACCCCACCGCCCGCGTGCGATGCCCATATTTTCCTGATCAGTGCAACACATTCTTTCATTTTCAACGCCGAGCGGGGCTCGAACTTTTCTCCGTACCACATTTCGTTCATGGAACGGGTCCCACTCCCTAAGCCAAGAATCAGACGGCCGTTCGAGAGTTCGTCAATATCCATTGCCCCGGTCGCATTCAGCACCGGGTTCCGCATATACGCATAGGCAATACCGGTCGCAATTTTGGCGCGCTGGGTACACGTGGCAACCGCGGCTAAGGTGACTAGGCTATTGCGATTAAAAAACTCGCCGTTCCAAAGAGAATCAAAGCCGGCCTCATCTGCGAGTTGAGCGATTTCCATCATGTCGCGGATCGTCGGCGTAAAAAGAGCGATTCCATATCGCTGCATATATCCCTCTCAAATTTTACAAAAGAAACATTATCAGTCTCACATTTATCAAATGAGCAATCCTTCAGCCTACTCTAACACCTGCCCACCACACACTGGCATGTAGTGGCCGGTAACGAAGCTGCCCAACTCAGACGCAAAAAACAGCGCCGCGTTTGCCGTATCCTCAACGGTTCCTGTTCTGCGCAACGGCACTTTGCTCTCATGCCTTGCCTGGGTTTCATCCGTCATCATGTCTTGGACTTCCTGAGTTAAGGTCAAGCCGGGAGAGACAATATTGACGGTGATATTATACTGACCACATTCAACCGCTAAATTGCGAGAGAAGCCCAACATCGCTGTTTTTGCTGCAATATAAGCGTGATAGTGTGGGCTTGGTTGATGAATGCCGATCGTGTTGATGCTGATGATCCGCCCCCACCGTCGCGTTCTCATTCCAGGCAAAACCGCCTGCGCACACAAAAAGGCGGCTTTGACCGTCGTATCGAGCTGATACTGCCAGTCCGCCCAGGTTGTGTCCTGAAACAGTTTCTGCGGAATACTGCCAGCATAATTGTTAACGAGGATATCAACCTGGCCAAATCGATCTTCGGTTTGGCGAATCATATCAGCAACTTGGGTTTCATCTGTAATGTCTGCCTTGACAAACAGGGCTTGCCCACCAGCTGATTCGATTTCTTCAAGCACCTGTTGAGGATTACCTTCTTCTTTGACTTGGTTAATGACAACCTTCGCTCCTTCGCCGGCGAAAACACGGGCAATGCCAGCTCCGGTCCCTCGGACGGATCCAGTAATAAGCGCAACTTTATTTTCCAAAAGCATGGGCACTCCTTCAGTCAGGGCCGACTGGCCCGTCTCAAAGACCGAGCAGCATAAGAGCAACCGCTCACTCTTATGCTGTCCCGATGAGTAAACGTGTCCTCCAATAAACATGCAGATGCTGGATACGTTTACTCATTCTACCCTGGCTGCAAACCCAGGCCGCGGATCGCGACGATATTGCGCAGAATATTACTCGTTCCGCCCTGGATGGTGTAGGCCGGGGCATACAGATATTCTCGGGCCGCACGGCCGGCTAAGCGAGCATGAAGCGAGCCCGGCAAGAGGACCGCATAATCACCCAGCAGTTCACTCACCGCTTTGGCAATACGCTGTTCCACTTCGGTACAAAAACACTTTGCCATGGCGGCCTCATAGTTCGGCACCATCTTCTGAGTCAGATACCACGCCACCTTGTAAACCATGGAACGACCCAAATCGAGCTCGATCTGAAGCTGAGACAGTGTGTCCCGGACAAGCGGGTCTTTCGTCAGCCCCTGTTCCTTTGCGTACCGAACAGCATCCTGAAAAAGGGGATAATTACTCAACAACCGCTCAATGCCACTGCGTTCATAGTCAAGCTGAGAGGCAATCTGGTACCAGCCTCGATTTTTCTCACCAATCAGCCGGTTTTTCGGTATCTCAGCGTTATCAAAAAAAACCTCATTAAAATGATGTTCCCCTGTGGCATCTATGAGGGGTCGCACATCAACACCCGGGGTATCCATCGCAACCAAGAACTCACTGATCCCCCTATGCTTCGGTGCATCCGGGTCCGTACGAGCAACCAGATAGGCGTAGTCTGCAACATGGGCGAAGCTGGTCCAAATTTTTTGGCCGTTCAAGGTATAGTGATCTCCCTCCTCTTTCGCCCGGGTCTGGAGCGAAGCCAGGTCCGAGCCAGATCCAGGTTCACTCATACCCAGACAAAAGACGATCTCACCTTTACAGACTTGCGGGAGTATTTCTTGTTTTTGCTCTTCACTTCCATACGCCAGCAGCGCCGGACCAACCTGACGATCCCCCAGCCAGTGCGCCGCGACCGGGGCTCCGGTACGCAGCAGTTCTTCGGTCAGGATCAAGCGGTCAAGATACGACTTCTCTTGCCCGCCGTATTGCTTGGGCCAGGTCAATCCGATCCAGCCCTGCTGGCCAAGTTTCTGAGAAAATTCACGCGAATAGCCGCTAATCCAGCCGTCTTCAACCCGTGCCTCAGCCGGCACCTCGCTCGACAGGAACTCCCGGATTTCCGCGCGAAACGCTTCTTGTTCTTTAGTGAGAGCGAAATCCATACGATCTCCTTGACTGAGATTTGTGGTTATACAGGATGCGTTGGTTCTTTGGGTCTCAAGGACTCAAAGGACTCATATAGTCCCTACCCCTCCTCCAGCGCCTCATATTCGCCCACGGGGGCGATCAAAACCTCCGAGTCCCGTGAGCAATTCAGGTGCAGGGCAAAGGGGCTGCTGTCGTCAAACCGCTGAGCAATAATCCACATCTGTTCGATTTCAGGACTGACCTGAGGCAAAATTTCCAGAGTCTTTTGGGTACGCTGGGCGTCAAAAAAGGCGAACGGCTCATCAAGAATCAGGCACTCAACGCCACACAGCGATGAGGTAATCAGGGCTTGTGACAAGGCGAGACGGATGGCCAGCATAACCTGATTATATGTTCCTCCCGAAATCTCATTCAAATCAACAAAATGACCCTTTTCACTCGACCATACCCGGACGTTGAGATCATTATCGATCTGCATGGTCTCGTAGCGCCCCTCAGTGAGCTTCGGCATGATTTTACTCACAACGTGCCGCATCTCCAGGTTAAACCGGCTCAGTAAACGACGGTGTGAGCCAGCGAGGAGATTTTGCGCGGTCCGCCGTACTTCAATACTGTGGGTTTTGCTATCAATATCCTTTTCGAACGCAGCGACCTCCTGGTCCAGCTGCGCCGCTTTATTGAGGCGACGCTCTTCTTCCGTAATGGCCTGGTCCAAACGGTCGAGGTCTTGGCGTATGGCAGCCATGTTCGTCTCAACCGACTGTATTTCTTCAGTTATCCGTCTGGTGATAGCGTCAGCATCCTCCCGGCAGGTGAGGCTTGCAGCCTCCAGCGGAGCAAGAAACGCTGCGAGCACCTCTGCATCGAGCAGCGACGCGCCGGGACCACTAACAAACTGGGTCAGAGCTTCTTTCAATTGTGGATCATCACAGGCATTAAGCGTCGCGATCTCAGTTACCAGGGATTGCTGGGGAAGATCGTCTAAGCTTTGGAGCTGGGCTTTGATTTCTTCTTGGTCGGCTTGGAGGCGGGCGGCCTTTTGCCGCGCGGTCAGAATCCGCTCCGTCAAAATGAAAACCATAACCAGCAACAACAGGCTCAGCCCACTGGAGACTATGGCAACAAGAGAAAGCACGGTAGTGTGCGTCACCTGTAGTTGCAGGTCGTTGCTGAGCCACTGTCCGATGGCGTGGTCTGGCATATAGTTCAGAAACCAGAGCACGCTCCAACTCATAATCATCAACAGAAACGCGCCAAAAAAGCCGATAATAGGACCGGTCCGCTTCCCGCGTATGCCTTCCCCCTGACTGAGAAGCAGTGCTCTCTGGTCGGGTAAAGAGCGCGCACGAGCGTCAACCTCGGCCGGTCGCTCTCCCTGGCCAATGAGCCAGGCCAAACGTTGGCGATAAGCAGCTGCCGCGTTACGCACCGGGGTAAAAGCCTCAAGACGCTTGTGCAAATCGTCACGCCAAGACTGTAGTGCCCCGGTCAGTCGTGGACCCGAACCGGATTCTGCCCCTTCACTCGCCGCGTCTACGTTTTGTGTGGCCGTATCGATGTTCTCCGCATAATGGAGCCACTGCTTCAAGCCGGTATCGCGAGTGGCGCGTATCGTCTTTTTCACTAGCTCGGCGATCTCTGCGGTTGCAGCGCTCAGCCGGTCGAGCGTTAACTGACGGACCGTATTCTCTTTTTTTCGCTCAGCAACGGCTGTGGTTTGCGCGTCCCGTTCCGTCTTCAAATTCGGTAACGCATCAGCCTGGATATTGAGTTCACTGCGCTGCTGGCGAGCCTCGGCAAGGCCGCCATGCAGAGGGGCGAGTTCTTCCTGGAGGGCGTGGATATCGGACTCACATTCAGTCGCTACCTGCTCAAAGGTTTCGACACCTGCCAACGCCTTGGCGGTCTGGAGGAGGATAGACGGAGAGGCGATGTTGCGCTGGGCTAAATAGAAGGAATCAATAAAACGTTGATAGGTAAAACCACACAGCTGAGCGACATTCTCGTTCACAGCAGCGGCTCCACGGACAAAAGGCTCGTCTTCCCCTTCCCTGCGAAGCTGAGCCAAGTGATTCCCGTCTGCGTCAAAAGAGCGGGTAATCAGATAGCTGTGTTTATCCTTGGCAAGAAAGCCAACAGAGACTGAAGCACCAAACTCGCCCCACTTGATATTTTTTTGGAAGTCGCCCTCGGCATGGGAGAACGTCCGGCCAAACAGCGCCAGACACAGAATCTCGGCAATGGTCGTTTTGCCGGATTCATTTGCGCCGCTTATGCCAATCACTCCTCGCCGGGGGAGATTCGTCAGCTTCAGTTCCGTATAACGAAGCACATTTTTCGCGTGAACACTCGTAATGATCATGAAAGCGTCCTTGACTTAATTATCGATGTCGGCCGAGTTTCCGCAGGACGAGGGAGACGGCTTCGTGGTAGAGTGGCTCGTCAAAATCAGGATTCTCACTGCCCAAACGTTCGATTTCTGCCTGGCTATGCTGCTCAAATTCCGCTGCCAGGCTCGTGAGTCGAAATTTTTCTATCAGAGAGGGCTCCTTTTCTGTTACCTGTTCTTCTGTTGGGTTACTGGGCCGCAGTTCTCTTACCAGGGCAATATCCTTTTTTGTTGCCATGCAGTCCTCCCTTGCCTCGTTGGTGCGACTGAATTCAGTGTATCATATACGGACAGGTTGATGACAACGACCACCCCAGTCACGGAATCACCAGTCCCTGCCGTCCGACTTGGCAATTGTCAAGTCCTCAGCTACGCTAGGGCCTCAGAACGGCGGCTGAAGGAGGCACATATATGAGTGGCTATACAATCATTGACGTTGATACTCACGTAACGGAGACGCCGGACCTGTGGACCAGTCGGGTCCCCGACAAATTCAAAGACTCGGTCCCCCGCGTTGACCTCGACGCCAGGGGACGCCAGTGGTGGTTCCTCGGCGATCGGCGCATCGCCAATCCGGGACTGACCGCCACCGCGGGGGTAGGCGATATGACCAACTGGCCCAAGTCGTATGATGAGATGCACCCAGGGGCATTCGACGCCAAGGAGCGCCTCAAATACATGGATGAGATGGGTATCTGGGCGATGGTCATGTATCCCAACGTCGGGGGGTTTGGCAGCCAGGAGTTTCTCCGCCTCGAAGACCCCGACCTCAAGCTCACCTGTGTCAAGGTGTATAACGATTGGCAGACCGAATGGGCGTCAGCCGACTCGCGCCGCCTGCTCCCGATTACCTCAACGCCCTTCTGGGATGTTGACGCCGCAGTTGAAGAAATCCGGCGCTGTCACGCCATGGGTCATAAAGGCATTCTCTTCACCGGAGACCCGCAATCGCTCGGCCAACCCCTCCTGGGCGACCCGCACTGGAATCCGTTGTGGGAAGTTGCCTGTGAACTCGACCAGCCGATCAGCTTTCATATTGGCTCCGGCAATATGGATGGCGGACTGCGGCGCGACAAGGTGAAGACCTACGGTAAAATGGCGGCGTTTGCCGAGCTTTCGGTTGATATCTTTATGCGCAACGGCATTCAGCTGAGCGACCTGATCATTTCGGGTGTCCTGGCCCGTTATCCCAGCATTAAATTTGTCTCGGTTGAGAGCGGGATCGGCTGGATTCCGTTTGCCCTCGAAGCCCTGGATTATCAATTCCTCGGCAACCGCGTCCCGGAAGAACGGCCCGACCTGGATATGCTGCCGTCCGAGTATTTTGCGCGGAATATCTACGCCTGCTACTGGTTCGAGCAGATCGCCCCACGGCGTCTGATCGACAAGGTCGGGGCTGACCGGATCATGTTTGAAACCGACTTTCCCCATCCGACCTCGCTGTACGGCGACGAGGTTCATGAGCGTATCAGGAGCGGTCTGGACGATTGTGACGAGGAAGTCCGGCGTAAGATCCTGTGGGACAACGGACAAAAGCTGTATAGAGTCGAAGGTCCGACCGCAGCGGACGAAGTCAAGCTGAACGCCTGAACTTTCAGCGTCCCGCTCGCAAAAAGAACGGCCAGGGGTATACACCCTTGGCCGTTTTGACTGGAGCAGGCAGCCACCCCGCTATATGCCCACCTACTCAGAGAATCCGAATGTCTTTGTGATATACGCACCGGTAGCGTACCGGAAACGTGCCTGTCTCCGCTTCAAGAATCTTTCGGCCCGTCCGTTCTTCAAACACCGAGACCCACTTCACGATATGCTCCGGTTGTAAGCAGAACCCGGAGATACCTAGCTCCTGTATAATATGCCGAACAATGCTGCCGGCCGTCAGCGCGCGCTCGGGCCGGCCACGGTATGCCTTGACCACATAGCGCGCAATATTTTCTTCAACCAGGTGATAGGCGGAGCCATGTCCAACTCCAATATCGAAACTCGGCATCCCAATCACTCGCTCCCATAGGCACATGCAGAGCTCCTGACACTAAAGAGGAACCGTCTCCCGCGTCTCGCCGTTAGTGGAGGAGACGATTCCTCTTTCTCCCCTAGGGCGACTATACTGACCCGCAACCTTTCAAGTCAATCTGGCCCACGGCGCTTGACTGCGAAAAGGATTCATGACGATATCCGTACTTTGGGTAGTATCTGACTGTGGAGGTCATTATGGCGAATTTAGCCAGCGTTGGACAACCGGCAGGCCATGTGGAAGGGCCGTCAAAAGTAACCGGACAGGCCCGCTATACCGCGGATATTCGGCTGCCCGGTTTGCTGTACGGCAAATGTCTGCGCAGCCCGTTTCCCCACGCGCGAATTGTCTCGATTGATACCTCACAGGCAAAAGCGCTGGCCGGCGTCCACGCGGTCATTACCGGAGCTGAGCTGCCGGACCGCCGCATTGGTCGCTTCTTTTTGGACAAGCCCGTCCTCGCACGTGATGTGGTTCGTTTTGTGGGTGAGAAGGTGGTTGCGGTTGCGGCTGAGTCCATGGACATTGCCGAGGAAGCGCTCACCCGCATAGTAGTCGAGTATGAAGCCCTGCCCGCAGTCTTTGATCCCGTCGAGGCCATGCGGCAAGACGCGCCGCGCGTCCATGTCGACACCAGCACCTACACCCATCCGCCGGTGCCTGATTTTGTTCATCCGGGTGACGACCGCCTGTACCCCGACATTCCCAACGTGGTGTCACAGGTATTTTACATCCACGGTGATATTGAAGCCGGCTTTGCCCACGCCACCCACGAGTTTACCCATACGTTTACCATTCCCCCGGTTCATCAGGGCTACATTGAGCCGCATGCCAGCGTCGTCCAGATTGAGCCGGACGGCAAAGTCAATCTGTGGATTTCCAATAAGACCCCCTTTGTGGCTCGGGCCCAGTTTGCTGCTGCGCTCGGCGTGACCGAGGACCATGTGTGCGTCAACACTGCACCCATTGGCGGTGATTTTGGCGGTAAAGGTTCATTGATGGATAGCGTTGTGTGCTATCACTTGGCCGCGGCTGCAGGCCGGCCGGTAAAAATGGTCATGACCTATACCGAAGAGCTGTTAGCCGGTAATCCGCGTCATCCGGCGGTCATCACGCTCCGGACCGGCGTAGACGCCAACGGCCGGATTGTTGCCCGCAAGGCCAGGCTGGTTTTTAGCTGCGGTGCCTATAGCGCATTCACGCCCCTGCATACCGTGCACGGCAGTGTTCACGCCGCTGGTCCGTATCGGATGCCCAATGTCGAGATCGAAGTCTTCCGGGTCTACACCAACACCGTTCCCGCCGGGCATATGCGCGCACCGGGCGCACCCCAGATCGTTTTTGGAGTTGAGAGCCATATGGACCTCATTGCCCAGGAACTGGGGCTTGACCCCTTGGAGTTTCGGCTCCGCAACACGTTAGTCGAAGGCGATGCTGCTCCGCTAGGCGAGAAATGGAAGAAGATCCGCTGCAAAGAGACGCTGGAGGCTGCGGCCAAGGAAGCGAAGTGGGACACGGAAAAAGCGGCCAATATAGGGCGCGGCATAGGCATGTATGACCGCGAGCCGGGCGCGTTTGGGCCATCGAGCGCAACCTTGAGCATAGCTGCCGACGCCACGCTGACCCTCATGACGGGCGCGGCTGATACAGGTACCGGCTCGTATACGGTTCTGCAGCAGGTCGTGGCTGAAGAATTACGGGTCCCTTTGGAATCCGTCAGGGTCGTGCAGGGCAGTACCGACTCCGCTCCTTGGGAAGTGGGCGCTGGGGGAAGCCGTCTGACGCATATGGCCGGTCAGGCGACCCTTGCCGCTGTTCAAAAATTAAAAGAAGGCCTCACGGCATTTGCGGCGCGGCACATGGAAAGTCCGCGGGAGCAGGTCGCATATCAGGCGGGTGAGTTTGTGAATACGAACGGACAGCGCCTTGCGCTCCCCACGCTGATGGCCGCACTCGCCGACCGGGAAGAGCTGCCGTTACGCTACACCGGAGAATATGTGGCGGAAGACCCCGTGGATGTGACCTCGTTCTGTGCTCAAATAGCCGAAGTCGAAGTTGATCCGGCAACCGGCCAAGTGACCCTGAAGAAACTCACGACGGCACACGATGTCGGCACAGTTCTCAATCCGCTCACCCACCAGGGACAAGTTGAAGGTGGGGCGATCCAAGGGGTCGGCCACGCGCTAACCGAACATCTGATTGTGCAGGACGGAGCCGTGACGAATGTCCATCTGGGTGACTATAAACTGCCGACCAGCATGGATATTCCGGAGCTGAAAACCGTTCTGGTCGAAAGCGACGCCGGCCCGGCACCGTACGCCGGCAAGGCCATAGGTGAACACAGCAATGTGGCCGTACCAGCCGCGGTGGCAAACGCCGTCTTCGATGCGGTGGGGGTTCGTCTGATGGATTTACCCGTGACCGCAGAAAAAGTGTATGCGTCCCTTCGAGAAAAAAACGTTACCGCCAAGAGCAATGGGTAGAGGAAACAGCCAAATATGAAATCTATTCGACTCCGAGTAAACGGCCAGGCGGTTGAGCGAGACATTCCGGACAACACCCTGCTCATCGACCTGTTACGCAACGAGCTTGATCTCACGGGGACTAAAGAAGGCTGCAGCGTAGGTGTGTGCGGGGCGTGCACCGTTCTCCTTGACGGTAAGCCCGTCAGTTCCTGTTTGACTCTCGCTGTCACGGCAGACGGCTGCGCAGTCACCACTATCGAAGGACTGGCTGAAGGCGACAGACTGCATCCGCTACAAAAAGCGTTTATCGACTATGGCGGCTTTCAGTGCGGCATCTGTACGCCGGGTCAGATCATGTCGGCCAAAGCCCTGTTGGACGAAAACCCGCATCCGTCAAAAGACGAGGTTCAAAGCTGGATGATGGGCAATCTGTGCCGCTGTACCGGCTATTACAAAATCATCGCATCGATCCAGGCGGTGGCGGACGGAAAGGTCACGACATGATTGCCTTTGAATATGTCGAACCGGACAGCCTCGAAGAGGCTTTAGCCCTGCTTGAACAGCACGGCGAGGACGCCAAGGTCCTTGCCGGCGGAACCGGGCTGGTCAACCTGATGAAACAGCGTCTGGTTCAGCCCGCGTATCTGATCGGTCTCCGCCGACTGGCCCGCCATCCGGAGCTCGATGAGATTCAGTCCAACGGCGGCCTCACGATTGGGTCGCTGTGTTCGCACCGGGCCATAGAAACCTCGGCCTTGATTCAGCACCGCCTTCCCCTTTTGGCTACGACCTTTCAGCATGTGGCCAGCGTCCGTATTCGGACGGCTGCAACCATTGGCGGCTCGCTGGCGCATGCCGACCCAAATCAGGACCCACCTCCCGCGTTGCTGGTCCTGGACGCGCGGATTCGAGTCCAATCGAGTCGCGGCGAGCGGGAAATTGAGCTGAGCGACTTTTTTGTCGATTATTATGAAACCGCGCTCGAACCTGAAGAACTCATCACCACCGTTATCATCCCGCCCCAACCCACCGGCGTGGGAACTGCTTTCCTTAAATTCCTGCCCCAAACGCATGACGATTACGCAACTATTGCCGTTGCCGCACGAATCTCCTTAGACGGCGACACTATTGCTCAGGCCCGTATCGCCTTGGGTGCCGCCGCGGCAACCCCACTCCGGGCACGGGCAGTTGAAACAGCCCTCCAAGGCCAGCCGTTGACCCCTCAGGTTATTCGTGACGCGACCGCTCTTGTTACGGAAGAGATTGACCCTCTCGCGGACTTTCGCGGCTCGGCGGAATACAAGCGCGACATGGCCGTCGTCTTTACCCAGCGGGCCGTCGAACAGGCAGTCACACGAGCTCAAGAAGCGAGAGGGAGCGTATGAATTTCGAGCATAGCTGTACGGTCCCGGTCGCGCGCGAAACCCTGTGGAATTTTCTCATGGACGTTCCTCAAATGGCGCCCTGTGTGCCTGGGGTGAGTGAGGTTGTCGCTACCGGTGAGGATCAATATGCGGGCCGGATGAAAGTGACATTCGGCCCTATTCGACTCACCTTACAGGGCGAGCTGAGCATACAGGAACTCGATCAAACAAATTGGCGGGCCGTTGGCAGAGCGGAAGCAAACGACCGCCGCATTGGCGGCGGCGTCCATATCAGTGCCGAGTTGATTTTAGTCGAACAGGAAGAGGCGCAGACCCAACTGTCCATCCAGACCGAAGCCCGGCTCATGGGCAAACTTGGCGAGTTCGGCCAGCCCGTGATTCGAAAGAAGGCGGATAAAATCGTGGCCGAGTTCGCCCGGAACGTTGCAAAACATTTCAAAGAGTAGACGTGTCCAGCATCTGCCTGTCTATGGGAGGACACGTTTACTCTTTTCGGCGTAGGGAGCCCCTCTCCCCTGGAGGAGGGAAAAAACTATTCCTGCATTTTTATCCGTTCGTTCTCCGGGTCGTATAAAGGACGCAGCGAAGCCCGAGCTGGTATACGCCTGCCCGCGACCTCTATTTCATAGCGGCCGGACTGAATATATTCGGGTGTAACGCCATCCGCATGATTGACATACCCCAGGCCAATGGCCGCGCCCAGGGTATGGCCGAACATCCCGGAGGTAATAAAGCCGATAATTTCATTGTCCCGCCAAATGGGTTCATTGTGGTAGAGCAACGCTTCTGGGTCTTCTAACACAAACTGGACCAGCCGCTTTTTGACACCTTTGTGTTTTTGCTCCAGCAGGACTGCTCGACCTAAGAAGTGGTCTTTATTCAGCCGGACGGCAAACCCCAGTCCTGCTTCGAGCGGTGTTTCCTCATCGGTCACGTCATGTCCCCAGTGGCGATAGCCTTTTTCTATACGCAAAGAATTGAGCGCGTGATAGCCGCAGTGTTGGAGCGACAGAGATTGACCCGCCTGATTCAGCGCGTCATAGACCGAAAGAGTAAATTCAGTCGGGATATGCAGCTCCCAGCCCAGCTCGCCCACATAGGTAATACGGATGGCACGGAGACTGGCATCGGCAAAGTCGATCTCCTGCGCGCTTGCAAACGGGAAGGCTTGGTTGGAGAGGTCCACATCGGTCAAGCTGCTCAAGAGCCTCCGAGCATTTGGACCCATGACACCCAGCACGGCGTAGGCTGAGGTCACGTCGGTGAGAAAGGCGTATTCGTCCGCAGCAATATGCGACTGTATATAGGAAAAGGTTTTTGTCTGCGTAGCCGCGGCGTCCACGATGTAGAAACAGTCTGGAGCAACGCGGGTGACGGTCACGTCGGCCTCGGTCCCACCCCGCTCGTTCAGCATTTGAGTGTAGACCACCTTCCCCGGCGCGACATCAATCTGGTTCCCGCACAGGCGATTCAGCACGCTGAGCGCATCCCGCCCCTGGAGGAGAAACTTGCTGAAAGAGGTCTGGTCGAACAGACCGACATTCTCACGCACGGCTCGGTGCTCAGCCGCCGAATAGGCAAACCAGTTCTGTTTGCCGTACGAATATTGATACCGGGGTTCCACACCCGGAGGAGCAAACCAGTTTGCCCGCTCCCAGCCAGCGGCCTCCCCGAAACACGCTCCCTGGGCGACCAGCCGATCGTGCAGGGGTGACATACGCACCTTACGGCTTGTTTCATACTGCCGGAACGGCCAGTGCATATCGTATAAGAGGCCCAGGGTTTCCGAGACCCGCTTTTCCAAATAACGGCGGTTGTTCTGGAAGGGCCGGTTGCGTCGAATATCAACGTCCCACAGATCGACGGGCGGATAGCCGTGTGCAATCCATTCGGCCAAAACCTTCCCGGCCCCACCGGAAGACTGAATGCCAATGGAGTTAAAACCCGCGGCAACATAGAAATTCTTGAGCTCGGGCGCTTCGCCCAAATGGTAGCGGTCGTCCGGGGTGAAACTTTCGGGGCCGTTGAGGAAGAGCTTGATCCCCGCGTTCTCCAACGCCGGCAGACGGTGCATCGCCTGGTTGAACACATCCTCAAGATGGTCCCAGTCTTCACCAAAAGTGCCAAACGCAAAGTCTTCCGGAATGGCCTCGCCTCCCCTTCCCCACGGCTTGGCCTGGAGTTCAAAGAAACCGGCCAGAACGCAACCAACTTCTTCCTTGAAATACGTCGCACTCCCAGGGTCGCGCAGCGTCGGTAATCCAGAGGCCAGCCCGGCAATCGGCTCAGTCACAACGTAAAAGTGTTCCGCCGCGTGAAGGGGAATGCTGACCCCGGCCAGGCGACCGACCTGCCGCGCCCACATACCGGCACAGTTGACGACATATTCCGAGTGGATGTCACCGTATTCGGTGGCAACTCCACTGGCTCTGCCATCTTTTTGGTGAATGTCTGTCACCTTCACGTTCTCGAATATCTGGGCGCCGTGCATTTTGGCACCCTTGGCATAGGCCTGGGTGGTATCGGTTGGGTTCGTCTGCCCATCACCCGGTAAATACACCCCCCCCACCAGGTCTTTTACATTCATGAGCGGCCACAGCTCGGCCGCCTCCCGCGGGCCGATCACTTCCACCTCAAGCCCAAAGCATTTTGCCATAGACGCACCGCGCTTCAGCTCCTCAAAACGCTCGGTATTATTAGCAATAGCCAGGGAGCCGGTTTGCTTAAAGCCGGTTGCTTGTCCGGTTTCGGCTTCAAGTTCCTGCAAGAGTGTCGTCGTATATTGGGCGAGTCTGGTCAGATTCTGGGTCGCTCGCAATTGCCCCACTAGGCCAGCAGCATGCCAGGTCGTGCCGCTGGTGAGGCTTTTGCGTTCCAGCAAGACCACATCGGTCAGGCCAAGTTTACAGAGGTGGTAGGCCACACTGCAACCAATTATTCCACCGCCAATAATGACAACCTGCGCGTGCGAAGGAAGGTTCATCGCCAGACACTCCGTTTCTGTCCCCGTCCGCTACAACTGATTGCCATGCTCAGTCTAATTCCGGTACTCATCTCCACAATCGCCAATGGACTGAAAGAGGTTGTTCGAGTGGCTCAGGAGGCTATGCACCAGATCAAGCTCCCCTGCGTCGAGCGTCATATCAAAAACGCGCACGTTGTCGGCCCGGTGCTCAGAAACACCCAGCCGGGTGCCAAGAATAACGCCAGCCACGCGAGGTTTGGTGAGGATGTAATGGGTGGCGATATTAGCGATGCTCACTGCATGCTTCTCGGCAATATCCTTGAGACAGCCCAACAGTTCTTGGAAGAGTTGCCACCCACCCCAGGCATCGATCATCTGTTTATATTTCTGAAGGCTGGCTGTCTTCAGCGACCACTGACCCGGCTCACGCCGGCCAAGAAACTGTTCAGACAGCAGCCCGCCGCACACTGTCCCATAGGTCAGCAACTGGATGTCATGCGCTTGGCAAAACGGGATCATCTCGATCTCTGGTCGGCGGTCAATCAGGGAAAACTGGACTTGATTGGAAACGATTGTGATGCCGTGCTCGGTAATGATTCTGAGATGCTCAGTATCGAAGTTGGTCAAGGCAAGATGGCGAAGCTTGCCCTCTTCTTTGAGATCGGAGAGGTGTTTGAGTGCATCCAAATAGCGTTTATCACCATAGTCCCACCAGTGAAACTGCAAGAGATCAAGCGTCTCTACATCCATGCGACTTAAAGAGATGTCGATATTGTGCTCTACTACCTCACGTGTCATGCGGCCAGGGCGCGGGACCCATTTGGTAAAGGCCTGGATGCTAGGGAGTGCTTCAGTACTGCGCGACTTCGCGAGCTGACGCCGGAAGTCGCCGATAAAATCCTCAGCCGGACCATAGTGATCAGCAAGATCCCACGAGGTGAAGCCAGTCTCATGATAGTCAAACATCTCCCGGACTGCGGCTTGGGGATTAATGCGCCCGTGTCCTCCAGACACCTGCCACAAGCCGTTAAGAATACGACAGATGGTGAGATCCTGGGTAAATTGCAAACGACTCGATTGTGGTAGGCTCACGGCAAAGCCTCCTCATAGACTGCTTGACAGAGTTGGTAAATTCAATCGTATGCCACAATGTGGCAGCCGTCCAGAAAAATATTCCGGACGAAATATTCGAGAGAGTATGAGTCAGAAAACGTTGAAGACCCACAGTAGTACATCCTGGAGCGGTGTACATATTCATCCCAGCAGAATAATCCCTATCCCGATAATGACGAGGACAGTACCGGGGAACTGGCGCCAGACTTCTTTTTCACGCCACAGAACGAGCGCCAGCACAATCGCCACCACGGCTTCAATCTGAGCAACCGCCTTGGCGTACACCACCAGGGTCAGTGAGTATGACCAAAAGGCACAGATACTGCCGCCGAAGCTCGTCGCCCCAATAAGCGCCATCCGACGCCAGTGGGTTGTAATATCCTGCAATTCTTCGCGCTTCAGCCACCACAGGTAGGCCGTCAGCATCACAATCTCTATCCAAGTGGTATGAAATACGGCGTGAACAGCAGCCTCGAAGCGACTTGTTCCAAAGTGGGGGTTTAAGGCGGCAAACTCCATGGTAGCCTCCTTCAACAGAAAACTAGCGAACACAAGAAAGATGGCACATGCACCTGCGAGTAAGGTTCCCAGGTCAAAATGTAGGGCTCGACGCCAGCCAGCAGGCCCACCCTCTTTGCCGAGATTCATCAGCATCACGCCCAGGCTGGAAGCGGTAATACCGACCCAACCGAAGGCTGACGGATATTCTGCAAAAAACATGAGGCCACACAAAGCGGTGAAGAGCACTTCCAGTTTGTGCAAGACAATAGCCTGCGCAAAATTGGTATGCTGAAAGGCGGAGACCAAGGCGATATTGGCAAGAATCTGGGCAACCCCTGTCAAAAAGCAATACCCATAGAATGCGAACGACAACTGCGGTACGCCACTCGCAGCCATCAGCATGAGCACCGCGGGGCCTGAGAACGGCAAATTAAACGCAAAGCGTGCCCAACTGATAAGGACGGGAGACACTCGGCCGGACAGGGTCCGTGCTAGCGCGTTCCGCAGAGTCAGGAAGACGCCGGCGGCAATGGAAATCTCAACCCAGGTCACAGTGGGATGCCATTAGCGATCAATGTGGCCCAGGTTTCTGTGCGGGGCAATGGTATCTCGTATGGATCGTTTGAGAACTTTGATTTCAGGAAAGCTTCCCTGTTCATGGCGTGACCAGATCAGTTCATTATTCAGCCGTATGTCAAAAATGCCGCTTCCACCCGGAACCAACGCCACCTCCCCCAGTTCGTCGGGAAAAGTGGTGAGCAGTTCTTGTGCCATCCAGCTCGCCCGCAAGAGCCAGCCACATTGCGGACAATAGACGATCTCGACCCGCGGCTGCTGAGACATTGTTCCTGCGTTATTCCTGTGACGGATCTTCCGTTGCAGGCGGGGTGTCACTTTCTGTGGGCATTGCCTCGGAAGAAGTTTGGGATTCTTCAGCCGTCTCCTCTTTATCTACTACGGCCGTTACCGGAGCGATGATATCCACGGTTTCAAACAAGTCCATGATGTGGCGAGTATTTGCCCCTAAATCTACCACGCCGGCACGCGAGGCTGAACGCGCGAAGAGCGTACTCCGCTCCTCCCCATCAGCCTTGACCCAGATGGTGACATCATCCTTGAATTTAATGACTCTCGTCGTCGCTACGGCTTCTATTTTCCGCGCTTCAGGCTCAACCGTACCTAACTCCCAGTGGAGTGCCTCGGCTGCCCGACGAGCAACATCAAACATCAAAGCAGCCGGTGCCGCATAGGTACGTGGCCGGAGTTCGGGAAAGGCCGAGTCTGACGTGGTTTCCGCAACATTCGTCGACAGATAGGTCACCAGCCGAGTTCCCATCCCTGGGGGGTTACTCCACGGTAGATCGTTGGAAATAAGTCCGGCGGCCAGGAGAGACGTCAACACCACAGCCAGAAAAAAAACAACCTGCAAGAGCCCGCTCACAAATCGCATAATCCTCTCCTCCTTCGACCCCGCTGAGGACGGATAGTGCCGTCCTCAGTGCCGTGTCGGAGTTACCAATGCTTGCAGCTCTTCCCAACTTGTAACCGGCAAGGAACAGGCAAAATTATGACAGACATAGGCAGTCAGTTGGTCTTCAATCCGCGTCTTACCTTCGAGCAAACTCGGGATGCCCTGCTGTGGCGGCCGTTCAGGGTCGAAACACAAGAGCGTCTTGTTCGGAATAAAATCCCCATGAATGTTGCGCAGCAGCGTCGTGGTTTCAGGAGCGACCGGATCTCCCAGGAGAACGATTTCCTTGGGCCGGCGCAGGTACAAATCCAGCCCGCACAACATGTTGCTGAAGCCGAAGGGATTCTGCTCCAGGGCGTCGTAGAATAGCCGGAAGATCGTTTCCGCTTTGGTCAGATAGTCTTGCTGCTCAGTGGCATAATAGAGGCGTAGCAGAACAGAAGCGGCCACGGAATTCCCCGACGGAACAGACCCGTCAAAGGCGGACTTTGACCGGCTGATCAGCGCTTCATGGTCTGAGCTGGTGAAAAAGAACCCTCCCTCCTGTGCGTCCCAGAAACGGTCCAGCAGCACGTCGGTCAAGGCCACTGCTCCGTCCAGATATTCCGGCTCAAAGGTCGCTTCATACACGTCGAGTAAGGCCGCGCTGAAACAGGCGTAGTCGTCAAGATAGGCGTTGAATTTGGCTTGCCCGTCCTTATAACTGCGCAGCAAGCGACCCTCACGACACAGGGTAGTCTGAGTAAAACGGATCCCGCGCCGTGCGACTTCAAGATAGTCGGGATTGCCCAACACCTTATACGCCTCGGCAAACGCCGAAATCATGAGGCCGTTCCAACTGGTCAGAATTTTCTCATCGCGGCCCGGTTTCACCCGCTGTTCACGGATCGCGAAGAGAGTGTCTTTGGCCTGGCCGATCAACTGCTTTACGTCATCTACCTCACGCCGGAAGAGCCGCGCCAGTTGGTCCAGTTCCAGCGTAGGATGCAGGATGTTCTTCCGCTCGAAATTTCCGACATCCGTGACATCGTAATAACGACAGAATATCTCCCCCACCTCGTCGCCCAAGATTCGCATCACTTCGTCTTGGCCCCAAACAAAGAACTTGCCTTCCGCGCCTTCCGAGTCGGCGTCCTGGGTTGAATAAAATCCTCCCCCTGGGCTGACCATCTCCCGCTCGACATAGGCTAATATGTCCTCCACAACCTGTCGAAAGAAGGGGTCTCCGCTGGCCTGGTAGCCTTCAAGATAGAGTCTGGTCAGAAGCGCGTTGTCGTACAGCATCTTCTCAAAATGGGGCACCAGCCAGCGCTCGTCGACCGAATAACGGTGAAAGCCTCCCCCGAGATGGTCGTACATGCCGCCTTGCGCCATTTTGCGGAGCGTATGTGTGGTCATGTCCAGGTAGCGATGATTGCCGGTTGCGTGGGCGTAGCGCAAAAACAGCGCAAAAACGGAGGTGTTCGGGAATTTAGGAGCCTGCCCTATCCCGCCGTGGGTCTCATCATAGTGTTGGGCCAGTCCTTCAATCGCTTTCTCCAACACCGACACATCCAGTGGCCGCGTCGTTGGCTCACGCCGGGCAAGTTGCTCAAGCCGGTCCAAAATCTCAGTGGTAGATTGTGTGACATCCGCGGGTTTTTCCCGATAGGCTTGGGCGATGCCCGCCAGGACTCGTGGAAACGCGGGGATGTTATGGCGGTCCTCGGGCGGGAAATAGGTTCCGCCATAGAACGGCTTGCCATCTGGGGTGAGAAACACCGTCATCGGCCAGCCGCCGCGACCGATCAGCATCTGCACCGCATTCATATAGATTTCATCAACATCCGGTCGTTCTTCCCGGTCAACCTTGACATTGACGAACAGCTTATTCATCAGCGCGGCAATGTGTTCGTTCTCAAAGGACTCGTGCGCCATAACGTGGCACCAGTGGCACGCCGAATAGCCAACGCTCAGCAGAATCGGTTTGTCTTCAGCCTGGGCTTTGGCAAAAGCCTCTGCGCCCCACGGGTACCAGTCCACCGGGTTGTGGGCATGTTGGAGCAAATAGGGACTCGTCTCCGTCGCCAAACGGTTCGTGAATTTTTCCGACATGCCGACCTGCTGATGAGAACTCTCTATATGTGATAAATGCGCTCGGCTTCACGTCTGAGGTCCGGCTGGAAATCGGGATGAGCAACCTCCAGGAGCGCAGCCGCACGCTGCTTGAGAGACTTGCCCTTGAGTTCGGCGATCCCGAATTCGGTCACCACATAGTCAACAAAAGTCCGCTGCGCGGTCACCACGCTGCCGGGCTCAAGCATGGGTACAATCCGCGAGACCCGGCGGTCGTTAACCTCGGCGCTCGACGGCGTGACAATTACCGACCGACCCGGGTTACAGTAGGCCGCAGTGATCGTAAAAATAGTCTGACCACCCGTTCCGGTATACATGAACGGACCGAACGACTCGGAGCAGGCCTGCCCGCCCAAGTCTACGGCGAGGGCGTTATTGACGGCAACATAGTGCTCTTGATTGACCAGCAACCGTAAATCATCCGTGTAGGTGAAGTCGTAAAACTCAAAATTCGGGTTTCCGTCGATAATCGACAGCTCATCCGGGAACACCCCAATCCCGGCGCTGGCAACGACCTTACCGGGGTTCACCGTCTTGTACTTTCCGGTAATAACGCCTTCCTTCACCAGGCGGGCAATGCCGCCGGGAATCACCTCGGTGTGAATACCCAGATCGTTCTTATTGCCTAAATACATGCCGAGCGGGGAGGAAACGCTGCCCAAACCGATTTGAATGGTATCTCCGTCGTGAATGAGTTCGTTGGCAACCAGGGTACAGATGACCTCGGTCATAGCAGTTTCTTCTTCACTGCGTTGCGTGGCCGGGAGTTCGGCCGCAGGCCGCGTGGGTTCTACAAAATAATCGATCTCAGACACATGAATATAATTCTCTCCGCCGGTTCGAATAAAGTCTTCCTGGACCTCGGCTACGACCGTCCGAGCCGCGGCAGCCATCGTTTTGGACATGAATAAGCTATGTCCAAAACTGCAATAACCGTGCTTGTCGGGCGCGGAAACCGGAGTCATATACACGTCGCAGACTATGCCTGGGGGGAGTTCACCCCGGCGATAATACATCACCGGAATGAAGTCCATATTCTTTTTTCCCATGAGCGGACGGGTGGTCGTGCCTAAGTAAGGAGTCTGAATGGTGAAGGCCTGGTCCGCGCCAGGTTGGTCCCAATCAAAAAGCGGACCGATGGTGCCAATTTTTACTTCGCGCAGCTCTTCTTTACGCCCGAGAAGGGCCTCGCACAGCGAGAGCGGGGTGGCGTGTAACCAATTGAACTGTACAGAGTCACCATTACGCACACACCCGACCGCCTCTTGAGCAGAGACCAGCTTATCTCCACAATGATCACGCCAATTCATGGTCCCTCTCCTTCACACAGGGAATTTACGCTTCTTTGACCGGAGCATAGACCACACGGGTCAAGAAAGCAAAGTCAGCCTGTCTCGCACCGCTCATTTCGTTGAGCCTGATTCCCGAGTGTGGTACAGATCGCAGACAGGAGGCAGTATGAATATCCAAATTGAATATTGCGCAGCGTGAAGCTATGAGCCCGAAGCCGTCAGTTTGGCGGAATATATATTGACCCACAACAAACAACAGGTTCAGGGACTGACCCTGGTCCCGTATGACGACGGCCGGTTCGAGGTCATTGTCAACGGGGCAAAAATTTACTCCAAGCTCAAAACCGGCGTCTTTCCCGACAATAGGGAAATCCAAGCCGCGCTGGGGAAGCAAGCCGCTTAACCAGGTCGCTTCGTAGGGTAAAGAACACTCGTGCGTCCGCGCTCTCAATGTCTTCATTGACTAGACAGCGCCATAACATATGCACACAGGGAGACGTATGGAAATTGGCATATATGCGACTACGCACGGCCTAGCCTATCGGGATGACCAGAACGTCCTGGCCCGTTCCCTTCCCGCGGATCAGCTTCAGCCAGTAGAAACCGCCCAGTTCGCGGAACGCCTGGGCTTTCACTCCATGTGGTTTCCGGACCATGTGTGTATGCCCATGGCCTCGGAAAGCGAGCATGTCGCTAACGCCTCAGGCAGTCGAGCCTATGAGCCGCGCCATACCATGTTCGACGCTGCCGTGGTGATGGGCGCCGTTGCCCATACGACGACCAGCCTCAAGCTCGGCACGAGTGTCCTCATTTCCCCCTATCGCAACCCCCTTAGCGACGCCCGCCAGTTTGCGACCATCGATCAGCTCTCAAAAGGGCGGCTGCTGTTCGGAGTTGGGGCCGGCTGGATGCAGGAGGAGTTCGGCGCCATCGGTATTCCCTATGCCGAACGTGGCCCGCGGACCGACGAATGTATAGAGGTCTACAAGCGCTCGTGGACGGACGATGTCGTCAGCTACCAAGGCCGTTTTTATCAGTTTGCCTCGCTGTCCATGGACCCCAAGCCGCTGCAACAGCCACCCCCGATTATCTATGGCGGCGTCACCCCTGGCGGCGCCCGACGGGCAGCACGCTTATGCGACGGCTTTTATCCGATTTTTCTCGATCCCTTTGCGCGGCCGGACCGTTACACCAAAGAACAAACATTGATCCGAAAAGAGCTGGATGCAATCGGTCGTCCGCACGATGAGTTTATCATGATGGGCGTGAGTTCGGCCCGCCTCACCTCACCGTCCGACCCTCTCAGTCAGGAGCAACCACGCCGCATCTGTACGGGCACGGCAGAACAAGTCCTCGAAGACCTCCACGGTTTTGCCAAAGAAGGCTATGGACTGATGGTATGTTTCTTTGACTGCCCGTCCGGACAACTGTCCGAGCTTGAAGACCAGATGCAGCAGTTTAGCGCCAGCGTGATCCCTGAAGCCAAGAACATCCAGCCCCAGGGAGGCTGGAAAACAGCCTTCTAACTCGAAGAGGAAACGAGTCCTCCAATAGCGTTGAGATGCTGGACACGTTTCCTCTTTGCTCGTCCTCAGGTCTCTTTCTGCTTGAGTTTTGCGCCGATGGCTTTGGCCGTTTCAGGCGGTAAGCCGGTTGGGTCCAAGAGTACGCCATACTGCTCCAGCCAGTGGGTGTGGGCAAGTTGATGCAAGGCAAAAGACGTTTGCATGGATTGGACCCGACCCTGCGCATCTTCCGCCACGTTGACCGCCTCTTTGGTCAGCTTCAGGGCAAACAGGGATTTTTTTGCAATCTTTTGGGCCATGGCTAATACGGTTTCGTCGAGTTTCTCCCGAGGGACGATTTGATTCACCATGCCGAGTTGCTTCGCCTCTTCGACCGATAGCCAGTCTGAGGTGAAGAGCATCTCTTTGGCCTTCCGCGCGCCGACTTCCCAGGGGTGAGCGAAAAACTCTACCCCGCCAATACCAAAGTTCACCACCGGGTCGCAGAATTGCGCATCGTCGCTGGCGATAATGATATCGCAGGGCCAGATCAGCATCAGTCCTCCGGCAATAACCTTGCCTTGTACCGCGGCCAGCGTTGGCTTGGGAATATTACGCCAGCGTTCACAAAAGCCAACGTAGATTTCTTTCTCACGCGCCATCTGCCTCTCGGCACCCGCACAGGTAAACCCGCACCAGGTTCCCACCGTCTCGAATTCAGACATTTTCTCGTACACGTTGGGCTCTCGCAGATCATGGCCGGACGAAAAATGAGGCCCGTTTGCAGCCAGGATAATGACCTTAACTGCATCATCTTGCGCCGCACGGTCAAAGGCCGCATTCAATTCATACAGCAGCTTGGTATCCTGAGCGTTTCGTGTCTCCGGCCGGTTTAACACAATACGTGCTATGTGCTCCGCGGGGATCTCATACAAGACAGATTCAAAATCCGACATCGTGCCCTCCTTCTGGTGATATGACCCCCACCGTATCTTTCCCTGCTCTTCTCGTGAAGTTCACAAAGCAGGCATGTCGGAAAGTGTCCATTTTTAACTGAATGGATAACCCCAAAATTCCGGAATATTCGCTTCTGACTATAGTCCAATATTCATTTTTGTAGTTTACCCGTCAGACGGTTTCAAAAAATTATTTGTTTGACAGACGTTACCGGTAGTTCTATGCATAAAGTCTGACTCCGGTTACATCCCCTTGTATTACTTCCCGCTTTCTTCCTCTCTCCTGAGTTCAAGTCTGCCGTGATCTTAGCCGACCGATACTTCAACGGATAAGGAGGACGCGTATGATCGTTATTGCAGGGACAATCCCGGTCAAGGCTGAGCGCTGGAATGACGCCAAGGCTCTTGCCGTCAAGATGGTGGAGGAGACCCTCAAAGAGCCGGGCTGCATCAGTTATCAGTTCCACACTGCGGCAACCGCTGAACATACCTTCTTTCTCTTCGAGGAATGGGAGTCAGAAGAGGCACTTGCCGCCCACTTTCAGACCGAGCATCTGCAAAATTTTCTCAAAGAAGCCCCCAGCCTGCTGGCGGGAGCCCTGGACGCAAAGAAATATACGGTAGAGAAGTCCGAAGCCTTATCGGTCTGAGGACTCCCCCTACCCGGAATACATGCATGGGTCTGGTATTGCCCAAGACTGCATGCATCTGCTTGAAAGAGTAAACGTGTCCTCCAATCATCCAAAAAAGCTAGACACGTTTACTCTTGTTCGTAGTTCTTGTGGCAGCCAGTTAGTCGAAACAGGATTGGAGGCGAGCATGAACAGAGGCAGAGATGGACGAGGGAAGTCTAGTCGAAGTGTTGTGAGAACAGGAGCGTTGCTCGTGGCTTTCAGCCTCCTGTTACAGGCCGATGCTGCACAGGCGGCCGTGGATGAAGAGTCACAGTTTGTTCTGAACACCTTTTCGTTTCTCATCTGGGGAGCGCTGGTGATGTGGATGTGTGCGGGCTTCACCATGCTGGAGTCTGGCTCGGTACGCACGAAGAACGCTTCTGTGATCTGTCTCAAGAACATCGGGTTGTACTCGGTTGCAGGTCTGGCCTATTACTTCATCGGCTACAATCTGATGTACGTCGATGTCGGCTCCTGGATCGGCTCGGTGACCTTTCTGTACGGCCCTTCGGCCGATGAACTGGCCCTGTTGTCCGACCAGGCAGAGGCTCTGGCCGCTGTCATCGCCAACGGCTACGCCGTCATGTCGGACTGGTTCTTCCAGATGGTCTTTGTCGCGACGGCTGCCTCGATTGTATCCGGCACCCTGGCCGAACGGGTCAGGCTGTGGTCGTTTCTTGCCTTCACGACCGTTTTGACGGCAATTATCTATCCCATTATTGGAGCCTGGACCTGGGGCGGAGGCTGGCTGAATGAAATGGGGTTTCAGGACTTCGCCGGTTCCACCATCGTCCATTCGACCGGCGGCTGGGCCGCGCTGGCCGGCGCCATGGTCGTGGGACCGCGAACGGGCAAGTTCCGACCTGACGGCAGCGTCAAACCCACCCCTCCCTCGAACGTCCCTTTCGTGACCTTAGGCGTACTCATTCTGTGGTTTGGCTGGCTCGGCTTTAACGGTGGCTCACAACTCGCCCTGGGTGGCGCGGTGGACGCGGTGGCCATGAGTAATGTGCTTGCCAACACGAATCTGGCGGCGGCTGCGGGAGTCGTGGCTGCCTTATGCGTCTCACGACCCTTACTCGGACGGATCGATCTGCTTGCCGTTCTCAACGGTGCGATTGCCGGCCTCGTCTCTATTACCGCGGGACCGGATATTGTGAAGCCATATTGGGCAGTCATCATCGGAGCGATTGGCGGGGTGGTGTGCCTGGGCGGCATGAGACTGCTGGAGAATATGAAGCTGGACGATGTGGTCGGTGCGATACCGGCCCATCTGTTCGCCGGTATCTGGGGAACGCTGGCGGTCTGTATCGCGGCGGGCGGCAATATCGGCGTCCAACTCCTCGGGGTGCTGGCGATAGGGGTGTTTGCCTTCGTGACTTCGTGGGGGGTGTGGCTGGCGCTGGAAAAGACCGTTGGGGTCCGGGTTTCGCGCAGCGTCGAAGAGGTCGGTCAAGATGCCATGGAACTCGGCATCGAAGCCTATCCGGAGTTTGTGGTCATGCCCGACCCAGACGATATGGAAGAATTACGCACCGGCACCCAGACGGCTCCATCTCCCGAATAATCCCGGTCTGAATGAATCTGCCGTACGAACCCCGTCCAGTGGCCGTTATCCTATTAATAGCCACTGGACGGCGATAACTGCTCCGATAACCCCAGCGATATCCGCGGTCAATCCGGCGACTAGGGCGTGTCGAATACGGACCACGCCAACCGCACCAAAATACACAGCTAAAACGTAGAAAGTCGTTTCCGTGCTGCCCTGGAGCGTGGAAACGAGATAGCCAACCAAGCTGTCCGGCCCTTCGGCTTGTAGGATCTCAGCCATAATGGCGTAGGCGCCAGAGCCGGATAAGGGCCGCAGGATAGCCATCGGCAAGGCCTCGGCGGGAAATCCGATAAGACCCAGAACAGGCTGTACGCCGGCAATCATCACATCCAATAAACCCGAAGCCCTAAACATGCCAGCGGCAACAAGAATGGCGACAAGAAACGGAATAATCCTGATGGCCACCTGGAAGCCCTCTTTTGCTCCTTCGATCATGGCATCGTACATAGCCACTCTTTTGGCAATGCCGTAGCCGAGCATCACCACGATCAGCACCGGCAAAAGCCAAGCCGATACGGCGTTACGCAGCAGCGGACCAAGCGGCTGACCGTCGCTCAAGCCGGATTGCAGGAACAAGAGAAAGGCGACCCCAATCGCTCCAACAGACAAGAGAGCCAGCAGACAGCCCGGTCGGGAAGTCGACTGCTCAGCGCCCAGTGTTTCCTCTTCCGGCAAGTCGATCTCAGAGGTATTTTCTTCCTGCTCAGCAGCGCGGTCGCCCGCGCTGAATACGGGGAGTCTCTGCAAGAGCTTCGCCGCGAGAATACCAACGCAGGTCGAGAATGAGGTGGCCAGAAGAGTGGGCAGCCAAATACCCGCCGCGTTTTCTGACCCTATCGATGCTCTCAGCGCAATCACCCCAAGGGGAGCCAGGGCAACATTCGAGGTATTGATGGCCAGGAATAAAACCATGGCGTTGGTCGCCGTGCCTTTATGAGGATTGAGGCTGTCAAGCTCCTGCATGGCCTTGATGCCGAAGGGAGTAGCCGCGTTCCCCAGACCCAGCATATTGGAGGCGATATTCATAATCATGGCACTCAGAGCCGGATGATCAGCCGGAACGTCAGGAAACAATCGCACCATGAGGGGACGCAGCCAGCGCGCCAGGGCGTGCAGAAAACCGCCAACTTGCACAATGCGCAGCATGCCCAACCAAAAGGCCATCACGCCGACCAGACCGATGGCCAGCGTCACGGCAGATTTGGCCGAGTCTATTGAGGCGGCCGTGACCTCAGCCATCTTGCCGGTAAAAGCGGCGGTCACAACAGAACCGACAATAAGGCCGAACCAGATCCAGTTCATATGGGAGCGGCTGCGGAGCGTTTGGAGCTATGCTACACACCGAAGAGCAAACGTGTCCTCCAATAGACATACAGATGCTGGACACGTTTACTTTTTTGTTCGTGCGGAAATATAGCAGTCTCGCAAACAAAGGAATATGACCTGGCTATGAAGCGGACGAGTTGGGTGGCGCTTGGCATTATTCTGGCGGTGATGGCTATCGTCGTGTATTCGACATTCCAGATAGGCGGGGTGCGGTGTGAGGTCTGTATCACCTTCCACGGCCGGCAGGTCTGCCGCGAGGTCGACGGGGCGACAGAGCATGAGGCCCAGATGGCGGCAATTACCAACGCCTGCGCCCTGCTCGCCTCAGGTGTCACTGACACTATTGCCTGTCAGAACGCTCCCCGGGATAGCCTTACCTGTCGGCCGGAGTAAGCAGACATGCGGAGACAGGTGTAGGCTCCAGTCCATAACAACAGGGAGTAGCCGTTCTTAAGGAAACCTTCTAGCATTGCAGCAGAGATACAGCAGAAAGGACCGGTATGTTCAAACTCAAGAAGACTGCGGAGCAGATGGTTGAGGAGGCGAAGACGCGTATTGAGAACCTGTCCGTAGGACAGTTACAGCAAGAGTTAGAGTCCGGAGAGACGCAGCTTCTCGATATTCGAGACGTGCGTGAACGGCAGAAGCTGGGCTGGATTCCGAGTGCCATGCATGTACCACGCGGTATGCTGGAATTCTGGCTCGACCCGTCCTCTCAGTATTGCACCGGAAAGGTTGATCCTGAAAAACGCATTGTCGTGTATTGCGCTGCAGGAGGCCGGTCTGCGCTGGCCGCTGATGCTTTACAAGATATGGGTTTTCCCAATATTGCCCATCTGGAAGCCGGTTTTAACGGCTGGGCCGAGGCCGGGCTTCCCGTGGAAAAGCCAGACAAATCATAATCTGTCCCTATGCCCACTATCCTGGTCCTTTTGAGACGCTTTGCCCACCAGCTACGGAAAGACCATTTGGACGTGGTCCTCCTGGTGCTGGTTGTCATCTCCATCACCGGAATGGCGGGTATCTCGTTTTTTGAGCCGCAGTTATCCGTGGTGGACGCAGTGTGGTGGACGCTCGTGACCATTACCACAGTCGGCTATGGGGATATCTACCCGACCTCGTTGGGAGGCCGAATCGTCGGCATCTTTCTGATGCTGTTCGGCATCGGGTTTCTCGGCATGCTGACGGCCACCCTGGCCAGCACCTTTGTTGAGAACCGACGGCAGGAGGGAAAAGGGATGAAACCGCTCTCAAGTACCGGCCATATTGTGCTGTGCGGCTGGAATTATAAAGCCAAGGAAATTATTGAAGAGGTCAGGGCCGACGAAAAGGCCCGCCACCGTTCGATTGTGCTGATCGCCGACTTGCCCGAGAATCCTTTGGACGGTGAACGGGTCCAATTTGTCAGCGGGGTCGTCAGCCCGGAAACCCTGGCACGGGCCAATGCCCAAAAGGCAGAGGTCGCCATCGTGCTGGCTGATGAACAGGGCGAGGTCCACACGCGGGATGCCAAGACGATTTTGGATACGCTCACCATCAAAACCACCTACCCGAGCCTGTATACGTGCGTTGAACTGCTTGAACAGCAAAATATTGCTCACGGCAAGCGAGCCAAGGCGGATGAAGTGATTGTCACCGGTGCATTGAGCACCAACTTGCTGGTTCAGGCCGCCTTGAACCGTGGCGTACCCCTGCTGGTCAACGAACTCGTCAGCAACCGCTTCGGGAGTGCGCTGTACACCATTCCGGTGCCGCGAGCCTGTGTTGGCCACGCTTTTGTGGATGCGCTGATTGAACTGAAAAGAGAACAGAATCTCCTGCTTGTAGCCGTCGAAAGCCGGGCACAGGCAAGGTTTCTTGCAAACCCACCGAGCGACTATATAATCCAACTGGAAGACCAACTCATCGTTATCGGACAGGAACGTCCCAACCAGAGATAAGTGTGGAGGAAGCGACGTATGCCAGCAGAGTATTTTGAGAAAGTAAAATCGCTGTTGCTTGATTTGGACTACGCGATTACGCACGAGGACGAAGGCCAGGAGTTGTTTATCGTCAATGACGAAGACAGCGGCATCAACAACCTGATCGTTGACTGCGAGGACCCCCTGCTCGTGTTGGAGCAGGTCATTATGCCCATTCCGCAGGAGCCGGGGAATTTATTCCGGCGTTTGCTGCAAATGAACCGGCTCCTGGTGCATGGCGCCTTTGTGCTGGACGAGGAGACGCAGACCATCCTTTTTCGTGACACGCTGCGCATCGAGAATCTGGACAGCAATGAACTGGAAGGCTCGATTGAAGCGCTGAGTCTGGCCCTGGCCGAGAATGCAGGAGAGCTACTCTCCTATACAAAGCACTAACCAATCCGGAGGTATATTATGGCAGGTTTTTTTCAACGCCTATTCAAAATCGGACAATCCGAAGCCCATGCCGTTCTTGACAACATGGAAGACCCTATCCGCATGACCGAGCAAGGTATCCGTGATCTCAAGAATGATCTCCAAGCTAGTATGACGAGTTTAGCCGAGGTCAAGAGCGTGGCCATTCGCCTGAGAAAAGACGCGGACAGCAGTAAATCTCTGGCGGCCGAGTATGAACGCAAGGCCATGCTGCTACTGCAAAAGATGCAGAGTGGCGAGATGGATCAGGCCGAAGCCGAGCGTCTGGCGGCCGAAGCCCTGAAAAAGAAAGAAGAGGCCAGCCAGAGGGCGGCCCAGGCTCTTAAGGATTGGGAAAATCAGGACAGCATGGCCAACCAGTTGCAGGGCAAGATCGAGAAGCTGAAATCCATGACCACCAAATATGAGAATGATCTCATTACCTTAAAGGCCCGCGCACGTACCGCGGCATCGACCAAGAAGATCAACCAGCAACTCGCCAAGGTCGATTCATCCAGCACAATCGCCATGCTGGAAAAGATGCGCAACAAGGTTGAAGAAGACGAGTCCTTAGCCCAGGCGTACGGCCAGGTCGCCGATGTCGATAAAAGCGTCGATAATGAGATTGATGCGGCCCTGAGCCAAGGCAATACCCAGGCGAATGATTCCCTGGCCGCCCTCAAGGCCAAGATGGGGATTTCGGCATAGCTCACCTCTATCCCCTCCTCGGAGGGGTGGCCGCAGGCCGGGGTGGGTTCCTCATTGGCACTACGCTCCGAATTAGGACAGTCCTTCGAGGAAGGGATTTTTTGGGTAAACAGAGGAGTCTTTATGTCTCTCTGGAAGAAACTCTTTGGAAAAAAAGACGAGCAGGCGGACCTCGACCCGCTCAGTGATTTAACCCTCTCAAACCTGAAAGTCGGCTATCTGGTCGACTATGACCTCAAGACCTGGCAGGTCAAAAGTCAGAGTAGCTATACCTTTGACGACACCAAAACGCAGGAGTGGGAACTCGACGCCGGAGACGATTCGTTCTTTCTTGAGCGTGAAGAGGACGATGGCGTTGAATGGAACATCTCGCGCAAAATAGATTTTTCAGCCCTGGGTCAAGACGTGCGAGCGCATATCAGGCAGCATGACGACCCGCCTGAGGAAATCGAATACCAAGGCATCCATTTTCGGTTGGCCGAAAGTGGCGCCGGCTATTATCATCCCAACGGGCGGGTTGCCGGCGACGAGATGATCTATTGGGACTATATGGACGCGTCGGAAGACAACACCCTGACCATCGAACAGTGGGACGAAGACGAGTTTGAAGCCGCTGTCGGCAAATACGTCAACGAGTACGAATTCTCCCATATTCTACCGCGGGAACAATCGTAGATTACGCCCTAATACACCTCCCACCTGCCCTGCTGATAATACGACGGTAAAACGGGCCTACTCTCCCGATTCGCCTCGATCTCCTCGGTGTCCCGAAAAACACCCTTCCCAAAATGCACCATGGCAATCATTGCCTCCTGGTTGAGAAAGCGCGTCTCAACCTCTTGGAAGGACAATTCTTGTACGGTTTTCTTCAGGGTCGCAGATGCAAGCAGTTCGGCACCCACCCCCAACACGAAGCCCCACTCGCCCAACGTCGGGATATGGTTGTGGTAGGGCAAAACGCTGAAGCCGGCCTCCGCCATCGTTTTCTGGATACACACGAAAGCCCGACGGCTGAAAAACGGGCTGGTCGCCTGCGTGACCAGGGTGCCGCCCCGTTTGAGATGCTTCTTGCACAGCCGATAGAAGTTGAGCGAATACAGCCGGGCCAGTTCCGCGGAGTTCGGGTCGGGCAAGTCAATAATAATCACGTCGAATAAATGCGGCGAGTCCTGGAGAAAGGAAAAGGCATCGGCATTAACAACCGACACCCGAGGGTCGGCCAAGGCGTGTGCATTGAGTTGCAGGAAGACCGGGTGCGTAGCGGCCAGGGTTGTCATCTCCGGGTCAAGATCAACCAGAGTCACAGCTTGGACTTGGGGGTATTTGAGCACCTCCCGTAACGCCAACCCATCGCCTCCGCCGAGAATGAGCACCTCAGCGCGATTGCCGGTCAGCGCCATCGCCGGATGGACGAGCGGTTCGTGGTAGCGCTCTTCATCGTAGCTGCTGAACTGCTGGTTGCCGTTAATATAGAGCCAGTAATCATTCCGCCAGCGCGTCACCACTAGCCGCTGATAGGGCGTTTGCTTGGCCAGGACAACCGTATCTTTATACAGGGCCTGCTCGCCAAACAGGAGGATGGGTTCCGCCAGGACAAACAGTCCGATAAGCCCGGCGCCAACCCCGGCCCAGAGGCCGCTCAGCAGTCGCGGGGCGCTCAGCAAAGACCGAAAGCGAAACAACAGGAGCGAGGCAACCCCGAAGTTCACCGCACCCAGCGCTATCGGAGTATAGGTCAATCCGAAATACGGCAGGGCCACAAAGGCAAAGAACAGCCCCCCAATAAGCGCTCCGTAATAATCCTTCTCCAGCACGGAAGAAATGTTGACCCGGAGCTCTTCATGGGCGGCATTGACCCGCGTAATGAGCGGGATCTCCATACCGATCAACAGGCCGATAGCAATGCCGAGCGGATAAATCACCACGCCTATATTATTGAGAAAAGGAGACAGGACGTAGGCCGCGGCCGCGGCGCTGGCACACAACAGGGACAGCGCGAACTCAAGAACGGTAAAGGTGTCCAACAGGTGCGCACTGCAATAGCGACTCAGATGACTGCCCAGGCCCATGGCAAACAGCATGAAGGACATCATCAGCGTCCACTGCAACACCGCATTGCCGAGGAAGTAGGTCGCAAGCGTGCACAGCACAAACTCGGCGACTATGCCGGCCAAGCCCGTGGCAAACAGGCACAGCTTCAGCAGACTAGAGACACCAAGTGATGAGAAAAGACGCACTAATATAGGAGAACATCTCGATATAGGCAGCCCCGAGATTCGGCTGTTCATGCTCCACCAGCTCGGCCGTAATCGTCGTTCCGGGTAAGAGCACTTTGTCCGTCGCCCAGCGGATAATCGGCAGCGCCACCAGGCCGATCACGGCCAGGGAGCAGAAGGTCAGCAGATTTGCCTGCCAGGAATAAAAATCGCCACTCAGCGCATGGCGCAGGATATTGCCCATGCTCAGCAGCGCTCCGGCAAAGCTGACCCCAACGGCAACATTATCCTTTTCGATCTCGTCATGAATGCTGTACGGTGTGATCCACTCGTATACCAGCCCGGTCAGGATCAGGGCTAGTTGACCCAGGACCCAGAAGCCGATCGCCGTCCAGACCGTGCCGCCCTCCCCTGAAATGGCGCCGAACAGAATCAGGCCGGTAGCTGCGTACACGCCCCCAGCGGTGATGCCCGTTCCCGCATTTTGATCTTGAATGATCTCCTTGGTGTTGCTGAACTGGAAGAGAATCAAGCGGTCGCTGACCAGCGTTGAGATATTCAGCAGAAGGATGGCCAATATACCGTACAGGAACAGATCGAGCACATCGTCAACCAGGCCGCTCGACGGACCAACAATAGCTCCGCCAATAGCAAACACAACTCCGAGATAATAGCCCACAAGGGCCAGCGCCAGGGCCGGGTTTTTCCGCTCAACCAATTCCTCGCGAACGCGAAAATCGCGGTGCAGGAAATCAAATACACGTTTCCCCAGCCAGAACAAGATATAGGCAGACAGGAGATAGATACTGGCCAGAATCACAGTGTCCAGAGTCATGACCTACCTCTTCGGCTTATTTGCCAAAGCCAAAGCCACGCGAGCGCGTCGGAACGCTGCTCCGCCCAAAGCGGTTGTTGAATTTTTGCTGGAAACGTTGTCGTTGCGCGGCATCCCTGGCGCGGCGGCGGGCGAAAAAAGACGGTTTCTGCTGCTGGGTGACCGTGCCGCGCGTCCCGTATTCTCTTCCCGTCCGGCCATAGTATGGCCGTCGCTCCGAGCGCGAGCGTTGATAGGAATCATAGTCATTCCGGAAAATGGACCCCCGTCCCATCCCGAGGAGGTCGCGCATAAGCGCATATTGACCGTAAAACGCCCAGAACGACATGCCGCTGCTATTCGTCTGCCACGAGCCGTAGCGCGGATTGCCAACGTAATCATAACCGGGCGGATGGGGGACATTGTTCTCGCCCCCAGGGGTTTTGGAGGCGAGCGTCATACCGAGAAAATTCTCATTGGCGCGATAAACGGACTCCGGGACTTGCAACCAGTCAGTGGTCCAGGAGTTATCTCCCTGTACGACTTGGTATTGATGAAAATACGAAGAGAAAAACGTTCCCTCTTCGCGCATATCACTCAGAATAATGGCGTATTCCGGCGCAGAGGCGAGCTGGGATTTCAATCGATCAAGTGGACTGGAGGAGGAGCAAGCCGAAAGCAGAAAAGCACAGCAAGCAACGAGGATCAGGCCACAACTCCAGAGCCACGGGCTCCGTTGGTGCGGGTCTGTTCTTGCATTTCGTCTCATCACCTTACATTGCTCGTCCACAATAAAATAACTGTGAAGTAACTCTTTCAGGCTGTCAAGCAATACTATGCCGGGAAAAGTATCTAGAGGAGCAAGGCCACAGCCGTTTCCGGGCATTCTCCCTTGCGTGATACGCATCTTTTCGCTACGACGTGGGCAGTTTTATTCTCTATTGATGCCTAAAGGAGGGGATTCATGAAATACGGCTTGCACTTAGCCGGCGGCGCTTCGGTGTGTGACCGGAAGGTCCTCATGGATGTTGCCCGTATTGCCGAGGAGGAAGGCTGCGACTCGCTCCTTATCGGTGATCATATTGTCCTGCCCAAAACCATTGCCTCGCCGTGGCCGTATGAGGAATATAACGACGGAAAACCGAATTACGATATTTATACCAGCATGGAATGGCTGGACCCGTTCGATACCATCGCCTTTCTCGCCGGGATTACCGAAAAGGTCCGGCTCGGCCTGAGCGTCCTGATTGTCCCCTACCGCCACCCTTTTGATGTGGCACGGCGGGTCGCCACCATCGATGTCTTGTCCGGCGGGCGCTTCATTCTCGGCACCGGGGTGGGCTGGCTTGAAGAAGAGTTCAATCTGCTGGGCGTTCCCTTTCAGCGCCGCGGTAAGCGCACGCGTGAATATATCGAGATGATGAAGGCGCTGTGGACCGAAGACAGCCCGCGCTATGCGGGCGAGTTCGTTAAGCTGGAAGAAGATGTCAATGTGCTCCCGCGCCCCCTCCAGAAACCCCACCCGCCCATCTGGGTTGGCGGAGAATCGGTATACGCCCTGAAACGGGTGGCCCGGTTTGGCGACGGGTGGCATATTGCCCTGCTGACCTTTAACCAGATTCGGCCCATGCTGGATCAACTGAAACGGCTCATGGACGAGGCCGGACGGAATTATGACGACCTCGAACTGACGGCTATGACTGACCCGACCCGGACCACGCCGGACGATATCAAAACCTACCGCGACCTGGGGGTGAAGGTCTTATACACCGTTCCGCTCAGCCGCGACCCGGATAGTATTGCTCAGGAGGTTCGGTCGTTTGCCAAGCAAGTCCAAGACGTATCGTAATACGTAGGGGCAATTCATGAATTGCCCCTACCCTCACGAAAGGAGAAGACCATGTTGACACGAGACGAGATGTCTAGCGCGTTCGCCAAATGGGGGGTTGCCTGGAACGAGCACGACCTCGATGGCGTAATGGATTTATTTCACGACGAGATTTACTTCGAGAACTGGACCGGAGGCTGGGTCAGGGGCAAGGAAAATCTGCGCCAGGCCTGGACTCCCTGGTTTGCCAATCATGGGGGGTTCAAATTTACGGACGAAGAGACCTTCATCGATGAGATCGATCAAAAAATGCTCTACCGGTGGCAGCTCGACTCCCCTTCGTTTGAGAAGGGCCAGGAGAAAAAACACGAAGCCCGCCGTGGGATCGATGTCCTGCACTTCAAAGACGGCAAGATCATTCAGAAACTCACCTACTCCAAGACCACGCTTGAACTGGACGGGGAACGGGTGCGCCTGACAACGCCGTAACGGCCTCGTGAGGACAGCAAAAGGAGCATACCTGTGACGACATTTTCTCTGGACCAGGTAGAAATTTTTGGGCGAGGCGTTCTTCAGGCCGAAGGCGTGGTCATTGATAAAGATGGCTCGGCCTATGGCGCGGGTCGCGACGGCATCGTGTACCGAGTGACCCCGGACGGGGTAGTGAGTGAAGTGGTCCAGTTACCGGAGGGCTCCATGCCCAACGGCGTGACCATGGACCGTGAAGGCAATATCGTCTACTGCGACCTGGCCAAGCAGGCCGTGATGCGCGTTTCCCAGGACGGCCAGGTCTCGCTCATTGCCGACCAGGTGGGCGATGTAAAGCTCACTATGCCGAATTTCGCCAGCTATGACGCGGAGGGAAATTTATACGTCTCCAATTCTTCGAGCGCTCCGACGCTGGAAAAGGCGCTGGACGAGTTGGCCCAGCCGGCCCCGAATGGCGCGCTGGTCCGTATCCGCCCGGACGGCCAAGGCGATGTCGTTGCCACCGGTATTTACCTTGCCAACGGCACCGCCATCGCACCGGATGAAGACGCGGTCTACGTGCTGGAAAGCACCCGGGACGACTGTCTGCGCATTCAAATCAAGAAAGACGGGACTTTTGGCCCACCCGAAATCTACTCCAAAGACTTCCCCGCCCTGCCCGACGGAATGGCCTTTGACGTTGACGGCAATCTTTACGTCACGCTGCCGGCCAAGATCGGCGGCTCACATGCGCTCCAGGGTATTGCCCACCAGGGCGTCAATATGGCTCCGGCCCATCAGATCATCAAAGTGGATACCAATGGGCAGTGGAGTCTGTTGATTGATGATCCCGAAGGGCAAAAGCTGAATTTTCCCACCAACTGTGCGTTCGGCGGTCCGGATATGCAGGACCTCTATTTTGCCAATTTGGAAGGCGACCACTTCAGTCGTGTGCATACCAGCGTGCGGGGGCATCCGCTCTATCATCAGCGCTAAACCTGTAGGGGCAATTCATGAATTGCCCCTACCCTTCCGCCGAACCTCACAAATCCATGGGCAGACCCAGGTGCTCCGCGTAGATGAAATGCCGGTGGTCCATGAGTATCTGTGTGGCCGCGGCGGCCACGCCGGGATCATGGTTCTGGTAGAGCGGACGGAAGTCTTCGAGCATCGGGCACTCCTCAGGCGGCAGGGGCTCAATCAGATGCGAGAAGCCGGCCCAATAAATGTCCAGGGCTGACAGCCTGGTGCCGATAAAATAGCGACTGCCCTGGGCCTGCTGCTCTTCAAGCAGGCTGCTCAGGGCGTTCAGGATTGCGATGACCCGCGCGGGAGCGGCTTCCGCGGCCTCAGGCGAGTAGCCGTATTTTGTGCCAAAGGCTTGGAAGAAGGCCCGTTGCTCTTCCGGCAGGTCCGGTGTGGACAGACCCATATGCACCATCATCAAGCGTCGACTCCAGCCAAAGCCGTGCATGCCGCATAGTTCATTGGCGTAGCCGAACATTTTGATCCGGTCGGCTTGATCGGCCGGAATAAGCGCAGGCTCAGGTTGGATGCGTTCCGCCAAATAGAGCTGCTCGGCCCAGTTTGATTTTGGGAGTTCATCATTCCAGGCAATCGCCGGCGCGGAGGCCTGCGCCGTCCAGGCAATCAGGTCGGCGTGGTCGGAGCCGATCTCGAACAGCCCGCGCGTGTACGGAATCTTCTTCACGTCCAGAATGCCCCGAATCCCTTCCGCCCACGGACCAGGGATACCTTGGCCCAGGACCATCCGCATACCGGACTGCTTTCTTGCTTCTGCAACACTGACATATTCGGCCATAGATTTTCTCCTTCTGCTGTTAATTGCCCTGACCAAGCGGTGGAAGCTGATCCGGCGTCACCCATTCTTCGGAGACGCCGTTTACAAATTCCGGCGGTAGGGCCCTGACAGGGGTCCCCTCAAATTCCGCCGGCACTTCCGCAGGCCGACTGGTATAGACATACACAACCCCGTAGCCGGGTCGAACCGCCACAACCCCCGGCAATTGTGACAGGGCATGGTCAGCCGTTGCGTACTGCTTTTCGACTGTGCGGACTTGAGATGTTTTATAGGCTTTCAGCGCTCGGCTTGAGACGACGCGACCGCGCGCGTCCGTGATGTCGCTCGGGATTTCGGCTCGCCGCAGAGCCGCAAGGTCACCCTGCGGTCGCGGAGCGCACGCGCCCAGGAGCCCGAGCATGATGAGCCAACCATACCGGCGGAAGAATCTTTTCGGATACAGTGGTTCTGAGTCAGGCATACATTCCTCCGCATTCAGATACTGCAACCTGGGTCCGGGTCAAGGGGGCCGAGTCTTTTGACAAGCTGTAGCCCTTCCTTGCTGCCACGGGCAACCACAATAGGCATGGTTGCGTGCTGATTTGCCGCGTCTATGGCCACCGGACCTGTCGGCGACTCGAAGCTCAACCCGCGCAGCCCCGTGAGTGCCGAAGCGGCACTCACCTCTCCGCTTTTTTCCCAGGCCGCCTTGAGCGCTTTCACCGCGTTATAATGCGTCAAGGCATGGTAGCCAACAGGAGTATTGCTGCCGTGCTGAGAGCGCACCCGCGCAACAAAATCGGGCACACCGCCTTCAGGGTCACTCGCGACAAACGGACTCGAGGTCACAATCCGTTTCAGTTCTTCGGACGTGAGTCCGTCAACCAGAGCGTCGTTAAACCCGATCCAGCCGACGGTGAGTTTATTCAGCAGACCAAGCTCGCTGGCTTGATGGAGAAATTCTTGCCCATGCTTCCGCATCACGCAAAACAACACCGAGGCCGTATTCGTCTCTTGAATCCAGCGGATGATGGGCCGGAACTGCCGCTCTCCAGTTGAGGTCAGGGCCTGGCCGTGGACGTGGTGGCCGCGCTGATACATCGGAAGGCGCAGTTGACGGAACATCGTATTCTGCCAACTGGGATACGAACCCAGCATGAAATAATCTTTAATCTGCTCTTCTTCGTCCAGATAGCGGACGAGGGCATGTCCATCCTGACTCGTAGTCGGGCCCAGGGAGAACAGGACGGGCGAACAAAAGCCCCCCGCATGATTGCTCGCATTCACCAGGGGAATGTTGCGCTCGGAGAGAAAACGGGCCGCATACTTCCGCCCGGCCGCGGCCCACGGTCCGATAAGGGCGATCGCCCCCCACTCGTCAACCAACTCCCGGCAGCGCTCGGGCAGGACCGCCGGAGTTGTTTCCGAGTCGCGGTATTCAACCGCGATCTTCCTGCCGAGGACCCCGCCGCTGCCATTGATCTCGGCGACCGCGGTGTCAATGCCAAGACGCATCTGCCGGGCGTACGTATCGGCATCCCCGCTGAGGGGGATTAAGGCTCCAATGCGGACGGTCTGATCTATATTCTGATCTCGGGCAAAGACCGGCGATACCAATGTAGAGCGCCCCAGGAACGCTGCGGCACCTGAAGCGGCAATCCATTTCAGCGCGTCCCGTCTCTTTATTCGCTTGTCCTTCTTCCGCACCTACCCTCCTTAGTCTCTTTCCGCTTGTACCCGAATCGGCGCCAAGTCCTCAGGCGTGAGCCCCATATCGGTTAAGTCCTGAGGTAAACGCTGGTTCACTATCAGGCTGGCCGCGGTACGGCCCATCGCAGACGAGGTCTGGATACCATAACCGCCCTGCCCGGCTAGCCAGAAAAATCCGGCGCGTTCGCTATCCATGCCCACGACGGGTGTTTTATCCGGGACAAAGCTGCGCAATCCAGCCCATCTACGGTTAATATGGGCAATGGACAAGGTCGTTGCTTTTTGAATACGGTCTATGGCAACCGCCACATCATAGTCGTCCGGAAACACATCACACGGGTCCATCGGGGTTTCATCCGCGGGAGAGGCAAGAATCCCGCCGGACTCGGGCTTAAAATAGAATTCTTCATCACTATCGATGATAACCGGCCACGCCGCGAGTTCTTCCGGCGGTACCCCAGCAGGGCCGTTACAGGTAAAGGCCGTGCGGCGTTTCGGTACCAGGCCGACCGGGTGCGCTCCTGCCAACTGGCCAATGACATCACACCACGCCCCAGCCGCATTCACCACGACCGCAGCTGCGTATTGCTGGTCGGGCGTCTGGACCTCCCAGCTCGCGTCCGTCTGCCGAAACCGGACCACTTCGGCGTTTGTGACCACCGTTCCACCCCGGTTTCTTAATCCCCGCAAGAAACCCTGATGAATCGCATGTACGTCCAAGTCCAAGGCGTGGGGCTCCAGGATGGCATAGGCGACATAGCCGGGTCGTAAGGCAGAACACAGAGCGTATGCCTCTGCGGGTGCAACCGCGCGAATCGTGGGGACCAGCCGCTGCGCCTCACCAAGCGTTGACTCCAGACCGGCCTTCTGATCCTCGCGTGCGATCCACAGCATCTGGCGGGGAGCGGTCAGGGGGTATTCGGTAAACCCGTCCGGCGGATGTTCCAGAAACGGTCGGGTCGCCAGGGTGAGGCGTCGAATAACGGAGTTGCCGTAATTCTGGGTTAAGACGGCGGCCGACCGGCCGGTTGAATGATGGCCGGGCACGGCTTCGCGCTCAAGGGCAATGACCCGACCGTGTGGAGCCAGCTCAAAGGCAACCGACGCCCCGGCTATACCAGCTCCGATAATGAGAAAATCGCATGTTTCCATTGGACGCCTCCCTTCGTCTGACCCCGGTCTCTCGTTCTCCTCTCCTCCGGCCCACCCTGTAGGCGGTTGTCTCATTCAGGCCTACTGTTTGTCAATTGTTTTGCGCTGCTCCGGACATGGCGAAAGACACCCCGGTATGGTATGCCTCCGGTGACCCCCAAGAGAATTTTTCCCTGTAAGGAGGAGGCCATGGAGTTCAGCGTCACGGTGGCAACGAATATCGGAGACTGGCAACTCATTAAATTCGCCGAAGACCTGGGCTATGACCGGGCCTGGGTGCCCGATTCCCAGATGATCTGGTCCGACTGCTACGCCACGCTGGCCGTGGCGGCGCAAAACACGTCACGGATTAAACTCGGCACCGGGGTCGCCATCCCCGGCACCCGGATCGCTCCGGTCACCGCCCACTCGATTGCTTCGGTTAATCGGCTGGCGCCGGGCCGCGCCTTTCTCGGCATCGGGACGGGACATACCGCCATGCGCGTCATGGGCATGAATCCCATGAAAATTCGTGACTTCCGCGAGTACCTGCGCGTCCTCCGGACTCTTCTGCAAGGCGAGGAGGTCGAGTACACCTTCAATGACACCACGCGGACCATCCGGTTTTTGCACCAGGATTTGAAATTCATCGACCTGGAGCATCCCATTCCAATTATTGTGGCGGCCAATGGACCGCTGGCCCTCAAAGCCGCCGGCGAATTTGGCGATGGTCTGATCTCGGTGTTGAACGAGCAGGAGGCCGTCCTGAATCTGAATATGGACTATGTGGGTCAGGGGGCCGCCAGAGTGGGCCGGGACCTGAGCGACTATCATACCGTCTCGCTCACCTCTGTTGTTGTGCTGGAACCGGGCGAGGACCTCACCTCGGAGCGGGTCATAGACGAATGCGGCTCATGGGTGTCGGCGGTCCTGCATTTTGCCTATGAAATCTACGAGTTCACCGGCAAGGAAGAGATGATTCCTCCGTCCATCCACGATATTTGGGACGAATACTGCGCCTATGTGAAAAAAATGGAGACCCCGGCGGAGAAACGTTATCTCCAGATTCACAATGGCCACTGCACGTTTCTGATGCCCGAGGAGCGACGTTTTATCACACCCAAAGCCATCGAGGGTTCGTGCATCGTGGGGACACCAGACGAGATTCTTGACAAGCTGCGCGCCGCGGAGAAAAACGGACTCAAAGAAGTCAGCCTGCTTCCGCCAATGGCCAGCGCCCGCAAGGTGCTGGCCGATTTTAAGGACAAGGTTATGGCGCGGTATTAAGAAAAAAACGGATTTCCTCGTTTTTACTGGTAAGGACTTTTCAACATGAGACTCTGTCGAGTATTGATACGGAGGTTGAGTCTCACCGCCGCCCTACTCGTGTTCATGGTGGCACTATTCCCCCCTAGCGTCGGGGGCCAGACAGATGCCCCGATGATCGAGAGTATCGCTTTCTCACGTACGGATGAGTTACCTATTTACTACGATTACAAACTTGCCGACATCATCGAAGTGACCGTGACCTTCAGCGAGGTCGTGGCCGTCACTGGCACGCCGCAAATCGACCTGACCATCGGCTCCAAGACCCGCCAAGCCGATTATCAAAGCGGCCCGCCCTCAACGGCCCTGGTTTTCCACTACCCCGTAGCGGACACCGACGAAGCCCCCGACGTCACGATTGACGCCAATGCACTCAAGTTAAACGGTGGCAGCATTAAAAAGCACAATGCCGACCTCGACGCAGACCTGGAGCACGAGGCGCATGAGGATCCGAGATATAGACTTGAAGTCGACGGCATTACGCCGGTCCTCCAGACAGCGGCGGTACACGGCACGCATCTCGTGCTGACCTACAACGACACACTCTGGTTGTATTCGCGGACGCCCGCCAGCGACTATGCGGTGATGGTGAACAACGCGGAGCGAGCTGTGATCGACGTATCGATCAGCGCCCGCGCGGTCACGCTCACCCTCGCTTCGGCGGTGGCGGCAACCGACCAGGTGACGGTGAGTTATACCGTCGGAACTGATCCCATCCAGGACAAGGCAGGCAACCGCGTCGCGGCGCTGGTCAATCAGGCGGTGACGACCTCCGTCGTGGGTGTGAGCAGCGTGGCGATCAGCTCAATGCCCGCAGCCCGACAAACCTACGCTGGCGGGGAAGTGATCGAGATCGAGGTGACGTTCAGCGAGAGTGTCACGGTTACGGGTACCCCTCAACTCTGGCTCACCTTCGACAGCACCGGCTCCTATGAGCGAGCCGCGTCATACGAGAGTGGGTCGGGGACAACGGTCCTGGTGTTCAGGTATACCGTCGCCGAGGGTGTCGACCGCTTCCCTGCGAGTATCCTGCGCCTCCTCGGGTACGATGTCCCGGAGATCGGGGACGAAGACCCCAACGGGTTGAGCATCGCAGCCGACGCGCTGGACCTGCACGACGGGACCATTCGCGACAGCGACAACCAGGACGCGATACTGATTCTCGACGCCCTGACAGACGTCGAGGGACACAAGGTGGATGGCCTCTGGCCACAGTTAGTCACAGATGATCCGCTTGTCGTCAATGGCGCGACGCTGACGTTGCGCTATGACGAGATGCTGGATGAGAACTCGGTACCAGCATCCGATGCGTTCGCGGTGACCGTCGGGGGCGAGTCGAACGAGGTCACCGGCGTGTCGATAGACGACAGTACGGTCACATTGACCCTTCTCACTGCGGTCGGAACGAGCGACGAGGTGCGGTTGAGTTATACGGCGCCAACCGGAACGGAGGCGACACCCGTCCAGGATTTGGTCAGGAACAAGGCGCGGGATTTTACCGACCGGGCGGTGAGGAACGATACATCACTACCACCACCGCCTCCACCGCCTCCACCACCGCCGAGCGGCGGGAATGGGGGTAGCGGAGGGGGTGGCGGCTCTCTCCCCCAAGACGAGCACGGGGACACACCCGGGCAGGCGACCCCGGTTCCCCTCGACCCGGCGGCGCCCTGGGCCTCCATCACGCCGGGGCAGCTCAACAGTCCGAACGACATGGACTACTTCACCCTCGACCTCCCCCAGGCCGGCATCTTCGTGGTCGAGACCACCGGGGCCACCGATACGCGGGGCACCGTGTGGCAGGCCGGGGAGGTCCTTGCCACCGCCGACCGGGGCGGCGAGCGCCAGAACTTCCGGCTCAGCGTCCCGGTCGCCGCCGGGGTGGTCATCATCGCCGTAGCGGGTCAGCCCGGGGCCTACACCCTGGAGACCACCCTGGTCGTCGGCACCCTGGAGAACCCCGGCCCCGCCTCCTTTCAGAGCGGCATCGGGGTTATCTCGGGTTGGGTGTGTGCCGCCGAGTCGGTCGTGATCGAACTGAACGGGATGCCCCAGGAGGCGGCGTATGGGACAGAGCGGGAGGACACGGAAGAGTTCTGCGGGGACGTGGACACCGGCTTCGGGTTGTTATTCAACTGGAACCGGCTGGAGGATGGGGAACATACCGTCGTGGCCTACGTGGACGGAGAAGAACTCGGGCGGGCCACGGTGCGCGTGACGACACTGGGGCCTGACTTTCTCCGGGAGGCCGAGGGAGAGTGCGTGGTGGCGGACTTTCCGAGTCCCGGCGAGCGGGTCACGCTGGAGTGGCAGGAGGCGCGTCAGAACTTCGTGATCGCGGCCGGCCCCGCCCCGACCGGAGAGAACCGGGCCGGGACGGCCGGGGTGGGGTATCTGGAGAATCCGGGCTCCAACTCCTTTCAGAGCGGGATTGGGGTGATTTCGGGCTGGGTGTGCGAGGCCGAGACGGTGGAGATTGAGTTCGAGACAGAGAATGGAGAGACGGAGCGACAGGAGGCGGGCTACGGCACCGAGCGGCTGGACACCGAAGCAGTGTGTGGCGACACGGACAACGGGTTTGGGCTGTTGTTCAACTGGAACCGGCTGGACGACGGGGAGCATACCGTCACGGCCTATGTGGACGGGGAAGAACTCGGGCGGGCGACGGTACGCGTGACCACGCTGGGCGCGGAGTTTCTGCGGGGCGTCGAGGGGGAATGTGTGGTGGCGGACTTCCCGGCCCTGGGGCAGACGGTCACGCTGGCGTGGCAACAGAACCAACAGAATTTTGTGATTACCGAGGTCGAGTAGGAGGCCTGTGCACGTCTCCGTCAAAGGGTGAGGCCGGCTCGCGCCCTTCACGCGGCGGTGGAACCCGGATCGCGCCTCCTTGCGGAGGGCGGGCTGCCAGCCCGCACGCGGCCAGGATGGCCGCGCTCCCAGGCAGCAGGAGGGCGAGCGGCCCCTGGGAGGCTCACGCCACACTATGCATCATACGTCTCGGGAGGGTGTATTTCGGCGATGAAGGCTAGGTTGTAATCTCGACCGGGTCACCAACCGACACTTGCCCAGGGGTTTTCACAGTGGCGTAGACCCCAAAATTCTGGTTGGCCTCACGTACCAGGGTGCGCATGATCTTGGGGTCTTTGGGCAGGTTCGCGCAGCCGAGAGTGGTCATAACGCAGCGCAGGCAGTTCATCGTCACGTCGAGGGTCATATTCCCGATGCGGAGCTGTTTGCCCGGCCACGAGGTCTCAACAAAACCGTCCGCATCCTCGGTCTCAATCAAAAAATTCGGGCGAAAGCGCCGGGCGTCGATCTGCGAAGCCGGACTCAGGGAGCGCAGTTGCTGCAACGAGGCCTCGGTCACCAGCAGTAGCGGGAAGGCATCGAAATAGGTGCCCGGAGGCGAGGCGTATTGCAGAATCTCTTTGGGGAAGATGGATAAATCCGGCAGGGGTTCGTCCGGCTCCAAACCGAGGAGGCTTCTTAACTCTTTGGCAGGATTGCTATGCGTCGGCTTTCCGCGTCGATAGTGCTCCAGGTTTTCGGCGGGCTGAATCGGCCAGATGGAAACCTGACGGTCCAGAGCCTGACTGAGTCGGGCTGCGGCGTCCGGGTCATTGGACAAGAAGGTCGTGCCGTCCGGAACGGTAATTTCAACCGGGCCGATCTGTTCCTTGGTCGGGCTGTCCGGATAGCGCGCCTGACAGTGCATCAGGGTCGGGATTTTTTTGGCGCTCGTAATCCCTCCCCGGACCTCGTCCCGCACGGCCCAGCCCCGGTCACCGATCACGCCCTGGGGGCTGACCTCGGTCTGCTCCAGCAGTTCGCCCAGCATGCTCTTGAACGGATAGCGCCAGATCTGTTTGATCGTCCCGACTTGCATCCTGTCCTCCGTGGACTCTGATGTGTGAGCGCCCTATTTGCCGGAAAACTCGGGCAGACGCTTTTCCACAAAATGGGCCACCCCTTCCTTAAAGTCTTCGCTGCCGAAACTCTCGGTCATCTCGGTCAGACCGGCCTGCAGCGAGGTTGCGAAATCAACATCCTGAGCCCGAAAGAGCTGAGATTTCATGACCCGCATGGAACGCGGCGACACCATCGTTGCCAGCTCAAGCGCATAGTCCCGGACTTCCGACATAAAAGAGTCAGCCGGATAGAGACGATTCACCAGACCCATTTGAAGGGCTTCCTGTGCGGTTATTTTTCGGGCCGAGAGCATCAAATCCAGAGCGTTCGGCAGACCGACCACCCGCGGCAGAATCCAATCAACCCCGTGTTCGGCAATGAGCCCGCGCCGCGAGAAGGCCGTGGTGAAGACGGCCGTATCCGACGCAAAGCGGAGGTCGGCGTACAGGGAGAGGATCAGCCCCAAGCCGGCGACCGGACCGTTGATGGCCGCGATGATGGGCTTCGGGACGGTGGGGAAATACGCATAGCGATAGGAGAACGCCTGGGGCAGATCGAGCCCGCCGGAGATCGGTCCGGGAAAGGCCACCGGTCTTTCGGTCGCGGATGCGGTTTCGGACCGCTCTTGGACCGCGTTCAGCAGAGACATATCCGCTCCGGCACAAAACCCACGTCCGGCGCCGGTGAGAATAATCACACGGACGGCCGCATCCGCCGTCGCCTCAGTCATGGCATGGCGGACTTCCTGCTCCAGCACGTTCGTCCAGGCGTTGAGCTTCTCCGGTCGATTCAGCGTAATCGTCGCAATACCATCCTGGGCGTTATATAAAATCTGCCCGTAACTCATGCGTGTTTCTCCGTCGTCATATGGCTGGCAGACTCCGCTGCCAGGGGTTCGGTCCCGGTTTCTCCGCCAAAGCGGGGTAAGACATCGCCTATGGCAGTCCAGTCCGCGCGATCAGAGAAGTAGTAATGGGCTTGCGGTTCGCGGTCGATGACATCGTGCAGATTCGCCAGGACAATATCCATGATCTCCGGATGTTTGCTCGACTGGCAGAACAGCGAGCTGCCGCAGGTATTGCAGAACGAGCGTTTACCATGCTCCGAGGAGGCGAATACGGTCAACTGCTCCTGCCCGGCAGTCAGGCTGAGTTGTTGCGTGGGCACCCCTATCCAGGTCACATAGCCAGCCCCGTGCATGCGCCGACACATCGAGCAGTGACAGTGACCGCAGAAGAGAGTCGGCAGGGTAAACTCAAACTGGACAGCACCACAAAAACAGCTTCCGCGAACCAGTTCTGCTTTCTCCCCAGGTTCGTCCATGACTTCCTCCTCTTTTGAGGTATGGGTTGGCCGGTCCCCCAGTCACCCGCTGCCGGCGGCTATTGAAATGAGACGTTCCGGCGTTGGTCAGTCAGGCATTCCTCATTGATGAACAGGCCGCCGTGCAGACGACACGTCTGTTCGTCCCGAACGGCCGGGTTCATATCGGGCATATAGCATTGCTCATTATAGAGGACGCCGCCGCGGGCCTGGCAGCGACCGGCCTTGCCTTCGGCTTGTGCCATTTGCTGATCAATGCCTTTATTGAACTCAGCAACCTTCTGGTTCCACTTGCGCTCGGCATAGGTACACGAGGCAGCCCCTACGGCAATACACGCCAGCAGGCTGTATAGACAGAAGCCTCGGAAGACTGGTCTTCCGACGAACCGCCCTGGCCGCTTATTATGCGGGAACAGCCAGCGGGTTGGACTGCACCACTTCAGCCATTTCATACAGTAAGTCGCTCGACTCTTCCCAACCGATACAGGCATCGGTAATGGACACCCCATATTCGAGATGGGAGCCTTCTTTCCAAGACTGATTCCCCGGTTTCAAATTGCTCTCCAAGAGGATGCCCATAACGTCATACTCTTGCTCTTGGCGCAGACGCAACACGTCCCGACAGATCGCAGACTGACGGGTATAGTCCTTGTTTGAATTGCCGTGGGAGCAGTCCACCATAATGGGACGCGCTATGCCTTCTTTGGCAACCATGTCCGTCACCTGCGCAATATCCTCCTGACGGTAATTGGGCCGCCCTCCCCCACCCCGCAAAATAATATGACGGTCGGGATTCCCCAAGGTCTTGATGACCGAGGTCATGCCATCGACGTTGATGCCCAGGAAACTATGCGGGTGACCAGCCGAAATCATGGCGTTGATCGCCCCGGAAACCTCCCCACCGGTCGTATTCTTGAACCCGACCGGCATGGAGAGCCCACTGGCCATCTCTCTATGCGTCTGGCTCTGGGTCGTCCGTGCGCCTATGGCTGCCCAACTGAGCAGGTCGGCGACATACTGCGGTGTCACCGGGTCTAAGAGTTCACTCGCGCAGGGCACGCCCATATGGTTGATATGGAGTAAAATCTCACGGGCCAGTTCCAGACCAGCCGGGATGTCGCATGACCCGTCAAGATGGGGATCGTTAATCAGTCCCTTCCAGCCTATGGTTGTGCGCGGCTTTTCAAAATAGGTCCGCATGACCACAACGAGATGATCACGTGTTGCGTCAATCACCGGCTTAAGGCGCTCGGCGTATTCATAGGCCGCTTGGGGATCATGAATGGAGCACGGGCCGGTAACCACGAGCAGGCGGTGCCGGTCCCGGCCGTGGAGGATATCGCAGATCGCGTGCCGGGTTTGCATGATCAGGCCAGCCGCGCCTTCGGTCAGCGGGAGTTTGGCTTTGACGGTCCGAGGGGAGACCAAGGGGGTCATCTCAGTGAGATGGGAATTTTCAATTTTCTCAGGCATGTGGTTTCCCAGTAGAAAGGCGGGCGTATCGCCGGCCTTTCGGTATAGTGGCATCCGAACTTCAGTCACCCGGAAGAAGATGAGCGGAGTTCACGGCATACCACGTCTTTTGTCCGAATGCGAGCCCTGCCCTTCGACTACACTCCTTCACCTGCGCTCGTGCTGAGCGTAGCCCCAGAGGGGGCGAAGTCGAAGTACGCTCAGGACAAGTTCTCAGCCCACCCGGATGGGCGTCGTCGCCTCCAGGTACTCGGGCGTATCCTGCCATCGGCACGACCGCGCCCAGACGACTTGAGAGTCCGGGAAGCCTAACGCCAGGAACTCGGTAAAATATTTTTCCGCCCGCTTCGCACCCGCCTTTGACGGCTTGGGGTTAATCAACTCGGCGGCGACAAAGAGTTCCTCGACCATGGCAGGGTCAATCTGCACGGCAAGACGCACCCGCCCCACCGGGTCTGCCGCCGAGCATAAACAAACTTCAAAATGTCCTTTGAACAAACGCCGCGCAGAATCTACATTCGGCCACAGGACCATGGCGAGGATGAGGTCCGGCTCCTCAAGATACAGGGCTGCCAGAACCACTCCCTCGTGCGTGAACATCTTCACGCGCCAGGAGACTTCGGCAAGGGCAATAGCAAAGGGTTGGATACGACGATTAAACGCTCTTTGTGGGACTTCGACCTCCAGCACCACTCCCATGGATTCCTCCTCCACATACCACATCTCCACCACACAACGGATCCATTCCACACCATCCACATGTAACACCGCCAGAGGTGTTGCTCGTCTTTAGTAGAATATAACAGATTCAAAGTAAAGTAGCATCAGCCTTGGGGACTGTCCTATTTTGAACTGTAAGCCACTGTTTCTGTTGAGGGAAAAACCTCAAATTAGGACAGTACCTGGCCTAGGGTCAGCTTAACGCTCAGACCGACGGTGAAAATACTATAAACGAGCGAGGTAACTATGGTTACAATTATGTATACTTACTTTTTCGGTTCATGGTACAAAAACTCAAGCCTGTAGTACGAGGTGAGATGCTGCAAATGTCCGATCCAACCCTATCAGTTCTAGCTTCCCTTCTCCGACCAGTTGCTCAGGCTACCTTCAAGTATGCAGCTAAGTATGCATCACGCTTGTATGCAGAGCGGAAGGCCGGGCGGGGACCTACCAACTTGCCTCTGATGGAGAGCAATCTAGACCAGACCTTGGACAGGTTGCGGAGAGGAAACATTGAGGACTCCTGGTGGAGAAGAATCCTAGATCGGATTGGCCACCAGTACATTGCCCCGGACTTTTTGACCAATCCAGTGTTGCAGAAATGGCTTGCCGACACACCCGTTGCGGGCGATCTGAAAGTCTTAGCAAAAGCGCTCATAATGGGCGGAGCCGTCAGCGATACGGAAATTCGCACACGCTTAGCCCACAGCTACTCAAGTCGAACGGGTGAAGCCGGTCATCTAGCAGACGAATCGATAGACATTACGGTTGCTATTCTTGTGGCTGGATATATTGCTTCGATCCCTGCCGACCAACGAGCGTTAGCCGGTATGCTCCAGGAAATGTTCGGGTACGTTTCGGCCCTAACTGACCCGATCATTCAACAAGCTCACACCGATCAGGCAGAGGAAGAATTGTCCCGAATTCTTATGCTCCGAATGTTTGATCAGCGCCGAGCACGACAGGACATTCAAAAACTGAGGCAGCGCGTAGGCGATGAAGGCGATCTTCTCGCAGCATCCACTTCTACCAAAAACAGGATTCTCTACCGGACCGCAATATTATGCGTCAGTGATGCCGAAACACGTGATTCCGCACGACAGCTTCGCGATGAGCTACGGAAGACTGATCCTGACAGAGACCTCTCTATTCTGGATGCTCTGCTCACGGAGGCTGATGGCAACCCCGATGAAGCGCTTCGTCTGCTGAGGGATCGTAACGACCCTGATTCTAGGACCGGTTTGTTCGGCGTTCTGATTCGTTCACAAGGTGAGCGTGCAGCCTTGGATTGGTACATCGAGCAAGCTGAACCTGACGACGACAAATTCTTCACTGATATTGGCTGGTGGAATTGGGTTCTTTGCATGGTCAAGGTCGGACGCTGGAACGAAGCTGCGGTGCGCCTCCAGAGTTTCGAGCCCGATTGGAAGCACATGCCTGCGCTCTCATTTATCGAAGGGATCATCAACGCAGCCATGTTGTTACCGGACGAGTATCGGGAGAGGGCACTTGAGACCGTACCTATTTATCCCGGCGTCACTCCGACCTTGGGAGAGGAAGCTGAGAAACATTATGCTCGCGCCGCTATCTGCCTAGAATTCGCCGAACAGAGGATGAAGGATATCGCCGACCCTGATTTGGTAGGATTCATTTCGGATTGGCGTCTTTGGCTTCGGCTGATGGACCCGAATCCTACGAACGCGGATGTCGTCCGTGATGAGATACGTCAGGGCATAGAAGAAGGTACGCGGGCGGTCAAGCTTATCCCTTTTGCTTATGTCTTCAAAATTCCCTTCAAGGTCGAGCCACTACAACAATATCTGGAATACAGAAAACGGCTCGGCGGACTCGACGACCATGAGATTCTAGCGGAGAGCCTGCTTGCTGAACAATCCATGGAACCCCATGATCTCGTATCTTATCTGGAGCAACATGAGACACGACTGAGTGAAGTTATGCCTCCCGCCTTTGTGGCCACAATGTACGTGGAGGCTCTGGTAAAGGATGGTCAGATTGAAAGGGCGCGTGTGCTAGTAACGGCACACGCAACTGACCTTGGCGAAGTACACTCTAATCGTTTGACTGTGATGATCGATGCCCATGAAGGGAACGATCCTCGTAAACAACTTGAACTTCTTTATCACCAGACGAAAGATATTATCAACCTAAAGAACCTGGTGGCTCATTTGAAGACCGTAAATGATCATGCAGCGCTTCAGCCTTTGCTCCACGACTTGTTCGACCGTGAGCGGACTGTTGAGAATGCGCTAGACCTCGCCAAGTGCCTCAGCGCCCCCCCCTCCTTCGACTACGACGCAGTCCTCAAATTTTTAGGAGGGAATCTCGACATTCTTGCGCAGAGCGATGAACTGAAGGAGATGCAAGCGTGGGCGATGTTTCAAGCAGGTCGGCTTCAGGAATCAAAGGAGATCAACGACAGGTTCCTAAGCCAACGGGTAAACCAGAATGATCTTCAACTCGACATCAATATCGCTATTGCTTCCGGCGACTGGGAACATATAGCGGCAATCATTGAGCGCGAGTGGCCTCGACAGCAGTCACTTACTCCTGAAGCACTGATGACTTTGGCTCAGCTCGCCGGCCAACAGGGTCTGACACCTGACCGCGCGCTCCAACTCGCCAAATTGGCCGCACAAAAAGCACCGGACGACCCTCGAATCCTGATGGCTGCCCATTGGCTGCACTTTCGACTCGGGCGCGATGATGAGGCCGATCCGAACTGGCTCAAGCGCGCCTACGAGCTTTCTTCCGCCGACCAAGGCCCTCTTTGGTCCATGAATTTACAAGAGATCGTCACCGAATGGATGCCGAATCGCCGAGATCGTTTGGAGGAGGTTGAACGGAAATGGCTCAGTGGTGAGATACCTATGAGCTTGGCGGCAAGCGAATTGAATATATCGTTCGCGCATCTCCTGCTCTATATCCCCGATCAGAATACTGCGGCATTGGACGGTCGCCGCCGAAGGATATTGCCGATTGTCACCGGCGGCCGGAATCCAGTCGCATTGCAGCAGGACTGGACAATCGGATTGGACGTGACCTCAATCCTGATCCTTTCCCATCTCGGCCTACTGGAAACGGCCGTCGAGGCGTTTCATCACGTCAAACTTTCTCCCGACATCATGGAGTTTCTACTCCGCGAAAGAGACCAGGTTCGCTTTCATCAGCCTTCCCGTATTGCCGCAGCCAAGCAGGTTCGGGACCTCCAAAATCAGGGACGGCTTCGAGCTGCTGACAACGTGACCGAGCTTCCCAAGTCTCTTACCGACGAGGTAGGACTCGAACTGGCTACGCTCTTACATGAGGCAAGACAGGACAACGGCCGGGTCATTTGCGTTCTACCAATCCATAAAGCCGGGTCACTAATGGAAGAGCAAGCAGATACGAGCGAGTATGACGATTTGATCCATTCAACAATGGACCTCTGCACGCTGCTACACGCCGAGGGGAGAATCGCCGCGGCCGATTATCAGCGCGCACGGCTGTTTTTGAGCAGCCAGGGACAGACAGAGCACGCGACTCTCTCATCGCCAATCCTCCAAGGCCCGATTTACCTCGATCGAACCACCCTCTCCTACTTGCAAAACGCCGTTATGTTGCAGCCCATGGCCGCTGCTGGTCTGGATATTCGAATCCATCCGGCTGTCCTGGAAGAAATGACCGCACTCATCGGAGCGGGCGATATAGGCGCTGATCTCGTGACAAAGATAGAACGGATTCGAGATGTCTTACGCAATGCGGTGGATTTGGGAGCAGCTTCCTTCCTACCTCGCACGACTGATCAGGACGAGCAGATTGAGAAACGCGAAATCCGACTACAGGCGACGACCTCTTTGATGGCGGGTATCGCCGCCTGCGATGCGCTCTGTATTGATGATCGTTTTATCAATAGGCACCTGATCTTGACCGAACCTTCAGAACAGTCCGTTCCTCTTGTTTGCGTGTTGGACGTTTTGCGCTCCCTCGTTTCTCAGGGACGCATCAGTGTTGGCGATCACTGGACAGCACGACACAAGCTTCGACAGGGAGGTTTTGTCTTCATCCCGCTTGAGTCTGACGAATTGGCACATTGGCTGACAGTGGCGCAAGTGAACAATGGTCAATTGAAAGAAAGCGCAGAGCTGAAGACTCTCCGTCAGACCATGGCCCGCATATATTCCCTCAGTGTCCTGACTCCAGAGGAAACGCTAGCCCTGTCCATCAACCTGCATCGTGTGGGCAAAGCCAGTATCGACCGCGTGTGGGAAGACGAATCGTTGACTATAGAACAGGCAACAATGCAATCTAACTGGGTATGGCGTTATCTGATGCACGTGGATATTGGGAAACCCCGGCACATTGCAGAGGATCGTTATGCCAGTTGGATGCGAGACCTGTTATCTCTGCGTTTAGGAAACCTCCTTTTACCCACGACTATCAGGGCGCAAGACCGCCGAGCTCATTATACGCGTTGGCTCGAACGCTTCATCCTTGATCCTCTACGCCCCGCCAATGCGGACTTAATCAAGAAGACACTGCTGGAGGTCTCCAATGGGATTTCAGCCCTTGAAAACAATCAAGAGATGTACGGAAATCTTTTTTTGGAGCAGTTGCCGAAGGATGCTCGTAGACTGGTCATCGCCCAAGATGCGGAGTTTGCGCGCCGATGCGGTTTTGAAACGAACCTCGTCTTCTCGGTAGGACCGGATATCAAATTGGTCAATAGCAAGCTGTTTGCGGCCGCGAGGGAAGTCTCCGCCACAAAGCAGGAGAGCGTCGTTCAAGATGTTGCCGGAAAGGGGGTGTTGGTCGATCTCCAGGGCGATGACCAGCAGGTAGTCGTGAAATGGACTGATGACGAGGGGGTGACCCAGCAGACCCAGGTGCCAGACTGGGCTCTCCTCTCACCAAGCCCGGAAGTGCGGCGTGATGCGCTTGGGACGATCATTGACCGTCTTGGACCGACCGCGACAGATTTTCGTGAGCTTCTCGACTCCATTACCTCACGCCAGCTCACCGACCAGGAGCTGGCCGCGATATTTGAGGAGTCTACGAACGGCGTCGCGGTTGTTCAGGCCAGACTGCTCCAAAAAATACAACAGGATTCGTCCTTCAATGTGACAGACCTTGTCCCGCAATCCCTATCTTATTTTGAACGATTCATCGGTCCAAACCCTGACGCGCAAGAACCTGAATCCTACTTTCGCGACCTGCTCGTGCCCTACCGAAAAGCACTCTTGAACCGCGATGTTCGGGTTGGACTCGATATCTGTTGCCTCGGCGCGCTGCGCGACGACTTGACCCCCGGGCAGTGGGTAACCGAACTTGACAATGACGGCGTGTGGGATGCGCTTTCTTCATGTCACGCGACAAGCAATCCGTTCTCGTTGCTCGGCGCGCTCGACGTCGCGCTGTATCGCCAGGAAGACGAACGTTTTCGCGAGTTCGCGGCTATGGCCGTTACCACGCTCTTGGACGAGAAATTCGGACAGCCGGAAGGCGTTGATATCTACAGCCTGCTTCAGATGCTCTACGAATTCGTGCTCAATCGACTCAATCTTCTGGAAAATGGGGCCACGTATCCCGGCTACTGGAAGCGGATGGGCGCATGGATGCAGGCGGGCCTGATTGCTCGTATTATGATGGAGCCATCCTTTCTCGTCGAGATCGACAATTTTCAGAAATGGCTCTACGGCAACATGACCGCGGCCGGGACTTATGCGGCTTTCGTGCAGGCTAGGCAGGAGCCGATGCTTTTTGCAAGCCACATTCTATTGCGGAATGAAATCCTTAGTCGGCTCTATGTCCTTACATCACGCCATGAACGCGAAGGGCGCTATGTACCGCGGTCGGAGGACGTTCGCCGCGCACGCACTCAGACCGACGATCGAGGACAACCGCTTGTCCTCGGGCTGCCTGGACCGCTTGAAGGCCATAAGCGACCGACGGAACCCCTTCCACAAGAGGTCATTGAGAAGCTTGAAGCACGGACGGACGGCACTGAGCTGTTCCTTCTGCAATGGTTCGCAACGGCTTCTCAGCTCTCTGCTTTGGGTAAACCGGAACTGGACCGCATATGGGAAACCATAAGGACGATGGGAGATACGAACGCCTCGACCAAGCCACTTGAGAATCTGAGGCTTTTGGAATCAGCTAGCATGGTCGCGGCGACAAACCGCAGCACGCCTTTGGCGAATGGGACCGTGGATGCGATTGTAAGAATTGTTCCAAGACTGTCCACAGAAGAAATTGCAAGAACCCTACAAATCCTGTTACAAGCCGCTGCCGCCTATGAGGAACACGATGAATGGTTCAAGTGGCTTGAAGAAGGACTGGCTCGCATCGCGACCCATTTACCTCCGCCTCCGAAAAGATCCCTACAGATATTCCTCGGCCACCTTGATGAGATAGAAAGAGTCCTGCCAATCGACTCCTGGTTTCATGTCCGCGCCAGAGCTATAGCCTTGGCTGGATCGCTCGCTGACTCGACATGAATCGCCACACACAAGTGGTCCCTCCAGCAGGAGCGGTGCTCAGGGTGCCGACGTATATACCTTCAGTCAGTTCTTCCTGGGCGAAGGTAGATAACACACTCGGCGATCAAGTCGCCGACAAGCATCGCCTCATCGCTCTCTCCTGGCGGAAGGCCGATGATCTCGGCATGGGAGGGGTCGGCTTCGAATTCGTCTGTGGGGGACAAGGGCGCTTCAACAACCCCTAGTTCCTCTGCGGCAACAATCCCTAGTTCCTCTGCAGCTTCTGAGACGTACTGCTTCGTCGCCCCCACATTGAGTTTTGCAAACCGCCCGTTTCTCGCCAGTCTCAGTCTGAACAGGCGTCGGACTTCACCGAGTTGGCGATGCTCATCATTACCCCCGAATACTTCCAGCCAGTTTACAGAGAGCCTCTCTTCGTTTGATCTCAGAAGAAACGCGCTACCATCGACGGCCTCACCATCAACAAGTGTCGGTCTCACATATCGAACGATATGATGAGCGTCGGGGATCTGATCTCCGGTCATGTGTACAGTACATCACCCAAGTCGAACGCCTCAATCTGCTTCATTATGCCATCCATTGTATCTCGCCCGCTTACTCTCGAAACAGGAAGCTGAGGTTTTCGGCGTGTGAATATGACATACTGGATGGATTGGTTGGCTAGAAACTGAAGTCCGATATGAGTCTCCCTCTCACTTTTCCAAATTGCTCGAAGATTACCGTTTTCCATAAGGACAAGTCGCCCACGTCTTATAATCAGGTTTTTTTGTAGGAAATCAAAAAAGGCGCCTTCGGAAGCAAAGTTGAGCGAATATCCATCAAGCTCCGCTTGCTCCTTCAGAACTTTGATGCGACGCTCATAAGCGAGTATGGTATCGTGGAATTGATGGGCTTGGGACTTAATATCGTCGTCAGACGTTTCAATAGGCTCAAGGGGTTGAGTCAACGCCCTTTCCATCTCCGAGAGTTCTACCTGCTCACCACCTCGGAACGTGAAAGAGTCTTCACCTATCTGTCCTGCTGCTAGGGCAACAGGGTCAAACGGCACCAGAAATTTTTCAGGCTGCTGTATCTCCCGAGGAAAGGAACTCGGATCAATTGTATCTGTATCAGGCGTTGTCATGCTGGGCGCCTTCATTCTTTTTTACGAGCACCTGAGCGAATGCCCTCCCTGTCCATCGTTCATTGTCAAATGTATGGATCAAATTCGTCTATATCAATAGAGTCTACCTCCCATAAAATCCCTATAGGTCCCGGTCCAGCCCGCGCTTGACGATGATTTCCTTCATAATCTCGGCGGACCCTCCGGCAATTGTGGTCTGACGGATGTCGCGGTAGAACCGTTCAACCGCAAATTCTTTCATATAGCCGTAGCCACCGTGCATCTGAACGCACTCATAGGCGACCTTGTTGGCCACGTTACAGCCATACAGCTTTGCCATCGAGACTTCGGTACTACAGTCACGCCCGCTCGCCAGCACATCGGCCGCGTAATAGGTCAACTGACGGGCGGCTTCCAATTCGGTTGCCATATCCGCCAAGCCATGGGATATGACCTGATGATCAAACACCCGCTTGCCAAACGTCTGCCGCTCACGCGTGTATCTGAGCGTATCTTCGAGGGCTTGCTGGGCCGCGCTCACGGCCATACTGGCCGCAATCAGGCGCTCGTCCTGAAAATTCTGCATAATATAATAAAATCCCTTGCCCTCCTCTCCCAAGAGATGGTGACGTGGAACGCGGACATCTTCAAAGACCAACTCGCCGGTATCCGAACTGTGGCAGCCCATTTTGTCCAGCTTTTTGGCCAAGCTGAACCCGGGGGTGTCGCGCTCAACAAGAAACATGGAGATACCACGCGCCTGGGCATCTTTGTCGGTCTTGGCAGCCACGCAAAAGACATCGGCGTGCACGGAGTTGGTGATAAAAATCTTGGCGCCGTTGATAACGTAAGAGTCGCCATCTTTTACTGCCGTGGTACGGATGCTGGCAACGTCGGACCCGCCCGAGGGTTCCGTCACGCCGATGGCGCAGACCGCCTCGCCCGTAATCATGGGCCGCAGGTATTTTTCTTTCTGCTCTGCCGTACCGTTGCGCGCGATATGGGTCGAAGACATGTCGGTATGAACCAGCACGCTGGTTGGTAAGCCCAAGGCCCGGCAGCGACACAACTCCTCACAAAAGACGAGCGTCATCCAGATATCCCCGGCACTGCCCCCGTACTCCACGGGGTGGCGGATACCCAGAAACCCGAGTTCACCCATGCGCTGGTAGAGCGACTTTGGAAAAAGCGCCTCCTCTTCCCACTGGTCAATATGCGGATGGACCTCCTTGGTCACAAAATTACGAACCTGTTCACGGAATATCTCATGATCTTCAGTAAAAAAGCGCGTCGGTGCGGTGAGCATCGTAATTCCTAACCTCCTGATGTGCGGTTGGCTTGAGCCTAGACGCTGGGTTTCGGAGGGTCAAGGTGAGCGGGGAATGGTGCAGATACGACGACGGGTTGTCATGCTAACCCCGTAGGGGCGATTCATGAATCGCCCCTACCTCAGCGGAGAGCATAGAGGGGTCGTCGCGGTCAGCTCTCAACCGACATTACACCCCGACCTTGCTCCAGACCTTGAACTGGAGCCGGGCGTAGCCGCGCTCCGTGGCGTCGAGGTGTTCTGCCACTTCCTGGTGCAGGGCGGGCAGCCGATACCACGGGACCGCCGGCCAGGCATGGTGCTCGGCATGAAAGTTCATATTCCACAGCCACCAGCTGAAAAACGGCCGGGTCTGCATGGTACGCGTTCGCGCCAGAATAGAGCCTTCGTTCGGCAATCCCGTATGCTCGGTGGTCACCCATATGGCTTGAAACATATGGCTGAGAAGACCCGCAAACAGCACCCAACCCATACCCGCGGGCCCGATACAGGCCGCGACAATCAGCCCGGCCCAAAAGAGGGCGATCACCCCCGATTGCCAGGCCAATGTGGGACGCTGGTCGAGCGGCGCCCAGGGCGCGAAAGCCTCCCATTTCTCATAAGCCAGGAAAGGAAAGCGCACCAAAGCGCCTGTTTTGAACTGAATAAGGCCCCAGCCGCTAATCATGAGCAGCCAGTTTTTCCATCGGGTCGGCCAGGACACCGGTTGTCCTCCCAAGAACAACAGCTCGGGGTCCTTATCGGCATATTGGGTGTAGCGATGATGATCGAAATGGAAGGCTCGGTACACCGCCGGTGCCATGCCAAAGGGGAAGCCGCTGAGCCATGCGCCCAGAGAGTTCAGCCAGGCGGACTTAAAGGCGGTCTGATGCGTACACTCATGAAAGGGAGCGAACAATGAGGCCCAGATCCCACTCAGCACGACCGAGAGCAAGCCTGCCGCAACGTGAGAATACGGAGTGACGAGCAGCACGCCGTACGCACACAGCAGGAAAGCGGACAGATGGAGGGTCAGCCGGAGAATGGAGGGTAAGTCCTGGCGTTGCTGAAAGGTGCGCAGCAGGGTGCGGTCAACCAGCGAACGGTGTTCAAAAGCTTCGTTCACACCGCCACGCTACAACCAGCGTCCGTAAACGTCAAGGAAAAACGCCTTACACCAGATAGCCGCCGTTCGGGCTCAGCACCTGTCCGGTCACATAGGCGGCATCGTCCGAGGCCAGGTACAAATGGGCCGCGGCAATGTCTGCGGGTGTGCCCATCTGGCGCATGGGAATGCGACGGATAAAGAAATCCACAACCTTCTCGGCGGCAGGATCGGTGCCTTGTTTGACCATGGGCGTTTCAATCAATCCGGGGGCAACCGCGTTTACGGTAATGCCCGACCGCGCGTACTCCAGGGCCAGCGAGCGGGTAAAACCGATAATGGCGGCCTTTGCCGCGGCGTAGTGCGCGTTTTGCGGACCTCCGGTCATGCCGGCAACAGAGGCGGTGTTAATCACCCTCCCCCACTGAGCGGCGATCATATCTCCGATCACAGACCGCGTGCACAAAAAGGTTCCTTTCATGTGGACGTCGACCATGCGCTGCCAGTCTTCAGGCGTGATATCGAGCAGGTCCTTGATCTGGGCAATCCCGGCATTGTTCACCAAGATGTTGATCGGCCCATATTCGCTCTTGGCCTGTTCAACCAGATCGCGGACGACCTGACTCTGGGTCACATCAGCCTGAATGCCTATGGCCGGAGAAGCGTTTGTTTTATTGATCTCGGCAGCGACAGCCTCCGCGCGGCGCTGACTGATGTCAGCCACAATGACGTGCGCTCCCTCCTGAGCAAAAAGCTGGGCGGTTGCTTGGCCCAGGCCCGACCCGGCCCCGGTTATCAGTGCGGTTTTTCCTGCCAGTCGCATCCTAACACCACTTCATATACGAGCCGCCGTTCGGGCTGAGAATCTGACCGGTCATGAATCCGGCTTCTTCCGAGGCTAAATAAGCGGCGGCATGGGCGATGTCCTCGGGTTGTCCCAGTTTGCGCATCGGAATGGTCTTGGTCATATTCTTGACCCAACGTTCAGGACTCTGACGGACCATCGGAGTATCAATCACACCGGGAGCGACGGCATTGACCGTAATGCCCGTTCGCGCCAGTTCACTGGCCATGGCAACCGTGAGTCCGGCAATACCGGCCTTGGCCGCACAGTAATGGGCCAAACGGACTCCTCCGGTAAAAGCCCCCATAGAGGAGGTACTGATCAACCGGCCCCAGCCGGCCGTTTTCATCTCAGGTAAGACCGCGCGAAAGCAGTGATACGTCCCATTGAGATGAACGTCGAACATCTGGTCCCAGTCCTCCTCAGTCATGTCCGTAAACGCGACCTGGGTTCCGATACCGGCGTTGCTGAACAGAATATCAATCGCGCCCAACTCCTGGCGCGCCTGTGCCGTTGCCGAGTCAACCGCATGGAGGTCTGATACATCGACCTGAAGGGCGAGCGCCTTGCGGCCCAGTTCAGCGACGGCCTGAGCCGTTTCCTCAGCCCCGGCCAAGTTGATATCCGTCACCGCTATATCGGCGCCGCCTGTAGCCAAGACCCGCGCGGTCGCGCGCCCGATACCCGACCCGGCTCCGGTTATAAACGCGACTCTTCCCTCCACCCCTGCCACGTCAGGCCTCACTTCCTATGGATTCGACAGGCCGCACAGGGGTTTCTTCGGCTATCAGCTCACCCAGGCGTTTGTGAATCTCGGCCTCATCTATCTCCTTGAGGGCAATGGTCAAATTGCCCTGCTCGTCAACCGAAAACCGGGCGTGTTTATCCAGTTCCAGCGCGAGGCGGGAGATAATCGCATTGCGGGTAAGCTGGTCCAGGGCGGCCCGCTCAAGCTCGCTCGTGCAGACCCCGAGCAGCTTGTCCACTACGCCCTTGTGCTTTTCGATATAGAACATGGAATGCCCGATGACACACTGGCCGTACTGGAGGGTGGTATATGTCCGGCCGGCCCGTTCCTCTTCGAAAATCCGCTTGGGCGGGGTGGGAAACGCGTCAATATGAGAGCGCACCCAGCCGTCCTCGGGGTCAGGCTCGGCCTCGCAAAACATGAGATTGATATGCTGCATGCCGTCGGGTTTTGGATAAATTTCGATCAGCATCAGACCTCTCCCTGCTTGTGCCTTGAGACAAAGAGACCCACCCCGCCGCTAGCGCGGCACCCCTCCAAGGAGGAGATAAAAAAGCTCCCTTCTTGGGAGGGGTGGCCCGTAGGGCCGGGGTGGGTTTCTCTCGACCGTATTCCGCTCAGGGGGCAGTACGTTTAGGCTTCCGCCCGCAGCTCGACGACATTGCCGTCCGGGTCACGCACAAAGACCACCGGGGCCAAACCCATACTGGGCGGCGGAGCAAATTCCTGGAACTTCACCCGCCTTCTCTTGAGGACGCGTTTGGCCTCTTCGAGGTCTTCGACCTGGACCGCGATATGGGTCCCGATGCCCGGAATATCCTTGTCGGCCATCGTGTTGCGCTGGCCAATGATATGCACCTGGGTTCCGTCCACCTCATACCAGGCTCCAGGCACGCCCTTGATCTTGGGTCGCTCAATCTCACCCAAGCCGAGAATCTCTCCATAGAATCTCTTTGCCTTTCTCACATCCGAGACCGGCACCCCAGTATGACGGATCGATTTCGCCTTGATCATATTCCCCTCCTTTCGGGTTACTCCAATAAAAAGTCCGAGACCGCGTCAACAAAAGCCTCTTGTTCCTCCAGCATAATCATATGACCCGAACTCGCGAAGTGGACCAACCGCGAACCGGGAATGGCGCGTTGAAACGCTCCCCCATAGACCGGGGGAATGAGCTTATCGGATTCTCCCCACAGTAACAGGGTCGGCAGTTGCAGCCGGTGGATGCGCTTCTTGAGCCCTTTATCGGGAATCGGCCACAGGAATTTCCCGGTTGAGGCCAGGCATTTATACATCTCGAGTTGGGCTTCGGGGGATTGCAACTGCTCGGTGAACATTTGGCTCATGGGACCGCTGGGGTCGTGAAACACATGTTCGACCATCTGCTGCGGGTTAAAGGTAAAGAAATCCGGAATGGGAGTGTCATCGAGCCACAGTCCTGCCGGGCAGACCAGCACGAGTCGATTGATCCGGTACGGGGCGAGCGCGGCGATCTCCGCGGCCAACATGCCACCCAACGAGTGGCCGACGATATGCGGGCTATCGATCTGCAACTCGTCGAGAAAATCGTGGTAGTACAGGGCAAAGTCAATCACGTCGTCAATATGCTCAATACCCGTTCCAGGGCCAAAGCCGGGATGGGCCGGCGCGTAGACGGTAAAATTCTGGGCGAGTTCCTCGAGAAACGGGGCGCCAACCATGGGGCCACCGGCACCGTGCAGGAACAGGAGCGGCTCGCCATTGCCGCCCCACTGCATTGAGGTGGTAAATTTTCCATTCCGAATAGCAACCTTCACTTCTTGCATTCCAAACGATCTCCATTCAGGGGGCCGGCGTCCTAGAGGGCCGCGACCGGCATGCGATCTTCCTCATTCATCGGATGCGGTGCCCAGCGGTCTTCCCACTCGTTCCACAACTGCTCGCGCAGAAACGGCAGTACCTCTCTAGCGTACAGTTCCGTATTCTTCCGGGTTAGCTCGCGACTCAGGTTGCCAAAATGGAGGAGGGAGAAAAGCTGTCCGACATTCATTTCCTTAATGACTTCCACCAGCCGCTCGCGCACAGTTGCCGGAGAGCCGGCAATCACATAGCCCTGCTCAACAAAATCTTTCCATTTGAGGTCGGCCAACTGCTCGAAGCTGAAGGGCGATTTGAGCGACTTGATGGTCTTGAGCGTCAAATAGCCTGGCGCGGCAGCCCAATGATCGGGAACGTGCAGACAGCGGTGGTAGAAATACGAGGCCGCCTCCGCATAGTCCTTTTCCGCTTGTGCGTCCGTCTCGGACACGCCGATGAATTGTAGATAGCCGGCGCGGTAGGGATTCCGGTCCCGGCCGGCCCGGTCTACCGCCTCCCAATAGCCCCGCATCACCTGCGTGGCCGGCTCGTAGCCGAAATAACTCAGGAAGGCATACATATAGTCATGCTCGGCCACCCAGTCCCAGGTCTCGACGCTGCCGCCGCCTGGAATCCACACCGGTGGATGCGGTTTTTGAACCGGGCGAGGCCAGATATTGACATAGCGGAGTTGGTTGTATTTGCCGTTAAAGGCAAACGGCTCGGGCTCGGTCCAGGCCTTGATGATCAGATCGTGGCCTTCCCGATATTTCTCACGTAGCGTCAGAGGAGTCTGGCCGTAGGCAAAATTGGTGTCCATCGATGTGCCGACTGGAAAGCCGCCCACAAAACGGCCACCCGATATGCAGTCGAGCATGGCCATTTCTTCGGCAATGCGAATCGGCGGGTTGTACAGCGCAATCGAGTTGCCCAGCACAATCAGGGCAGCCTTGGACGTTCGACGGGCAAGCGCGGCCAGAATGAGATTGGGTGATGGCATCAGGCCGTAGGCGTTGGCATGATGCTCGTTCACGCAAATGCCGTCAAACCCCAGGCTGTCGGCAAACTCCAGTTGATCCAGATATTCGTTGTAAAATTGATGGCCCCGAGCAGGATCGAATAATTCACTTGAAACATCCACCCACACACTCGGATGTTTTTCCCTGAAGTCTTCGGGCAGATCTTGATACGGCATTAAATGAAACCAATGACTCTTCATAACAGGCCCTCCTCATTGACGGCTCGGAACGAACATCGGGCACCCACCCCGCTGCTTCGCAGCACCCCTCCCAAGAGGAGATGAATGCCGCTCCCCTCCTTGGAGGGGTGGCCCGTAGGGCCGGGGTGGGTTCCTTAATCCTTGTGCAAAAAGTTGTATCAGCCGGAGATTTGAGCCACAAGAGGAAAATCCGATCTGTTTGTTCAGGTGGATGCGACAGACACGGGAAGGAGTATGGTTCTCGCCCGCACGACCAGCATCAACGCGGCAGCACACAACAGACCGATGCCAATACCGCTAAACCCGAGTTGATAGCTTCCGGTCGTGTCGTAGATAAAGCCCATGAGAGTCGGGCCAACGAAGCCGCTGAGACAGATAACGGTCTGATAGAAACCGTAGATCACACCGTGCGCCTTCATACCGAACATGCGCCCGGTCACGAGGGCGGTCAGCGGGGTGGTGCCACCAAAGAAGAAGCCGAAGCAGATAACAAAGCCGACCACGGAAAATACGGGAGACGCCCATAAGAGCAGGGCTATGCCGATACCACCCAGGGCATAACAGGTCGCCGCCAGTTGCATCGGGTCATAACGATCACTCGCCCAGCCAAAACCCAGGCCGCTGAGCACGGACGCGCTGAGCAGCACACTCACCAGCAGGGCCGCGTACTGGGTGGAAAAGCCTTGATCCGTAAAATAGGGGTACTGGTGAATCATCACGGAAAAGAGACAGCCATAGGCCAGAAAATAGATGCCGATGAGTGCCCAGAAACGGCCGGTGCGGAGCGTATCGCGGGCGGATATCCCCTCCCCTACGCCAGGATCGATCGGTGTGTCGTCCGTGGCCGGTCTCGTCTCGCCGTCCGGCAACAGACCCAGGTCAGCCGGCGTATCTCGCAGCAGCCCAAACAACACCGGAACCAGGATAAGCCACAGCAGGCCGCCCAGGATCAACAAGGTGAGACGCCAGTCCACCCACTCGATACACCACGAGGCAAAGGGCGTCATCAGCAGTCCGCCAACCGGGGTGCCGATCATGGCCGTGCCCATGGCCCGACCGCGCTTGCGCGTAAACCAGCGTGAAATAACGATGTTGACCGGCACGTGGGCCAGAGCCGTAAACCCAACCCCCACCCCGAGACGCAGCACATAGAGTTGCCACAGGGCCGTCATCTGAGACAGCAGCATCAGGCACAGGCCCACCAATACGGCCGCCGGAATCATGACCGCCCGCGGCCCATACAGCCCCACCGCGCGCCCGACAAAGGGAGCGGTGAGGGCAATGGCCAACATAAAGGCCGAAATCCCGCCGGAGACCTGAGCCCGGGTCCACCCGAACTCCGCGGTTAGCGGTTTGAGAAAGACGGGGAAGGACAGATTACCAACACCACCGGCCATCGACATGCTGACAAAGCATGTCACGACAATCCACCAGCCATAAAAAAACGCAGACTCTCCCTCGCTGCGCCCGTCACCCTGGCCTGCCATAGGGCTACGATAGAGTTCCACACGCCCACCGTCCAGGACACCAGCAAGAGCCCAGGCCACCTACCCAGTGACGTGTGATGCATATTGTGTCGTGAGCCTCCCGGAGCCGGTCCGGCGGCCCCCGCCCCGGGCCGCTCTCCCTCATGCTGTCTGGGAGAGCGGCCATCTTGGCCGCGTGCGGGCTTCCAGCCCGCACTCCTGGCCCCTGTCGCAGACAGGAACTGCGCAGAGGAGCGAGGGGCCGCCGAGCAATGTAATTTGCATCACACGTCTTGGGAGAGAAAAGGGAAACGTGTCAACATCTACCTGCTCTGTTGTAAGGACACATTTCCCCTTATGTGCCGCGTCAGCGGCGGGGTGGGTCAGACGCACGGCCCATGCAAGGGCAACCCACCCCGGCCTACGGCCACTCCTCCAAGGAGGGGATAGGAAAACTCTCCTCTTGGGGCGTGTGATGCAAGATAGCGCGCTAGCCGGGGAAGAGAGTGGCGAAGGCCAAGGCGGGGCGGTCGGTTTTGACGGAGGGTGGAACGACGCGTCCTCAAATGGCTCGAATCTTAGGCAAGACCTCTTGGGCAAAGAGGCGCAGGCTCTGCGTCGCGAGTTCATCCGGTAGGGAACCAAACTGAAACATCGCCAGTAAGGTTCCGCGTTTGCCCTCTTCGCGTTGACGTTTGATTTGGGCGATCACACTTTCCGGGCCGCCTAAAATGACCGTCCCATTCTCAATTCCTTCATCGACGCTATAGCCCATGGCCTTGCCCGTGTCTTTACTCGTGACGTTCTTGAGCCAATCGCGCATACCATTGACACTCATATGCCCAGGGATAAGCGAGACAGTGCCGATATCAAACGACGCCAGCGCGCGGAAGAAGTGGTATTCTAAATGCGTTTCAGCCTCCTGGCGCGCCTTTTTATCGCTCTCGCCAACGTATAGCGCGCAGATCGAGGCAAACATGTCATCAAAATCCTCGGGGATGGTGATGCTTTGCTCTTGAGCCAGCCGATAATACGTCTCGTGCACCGAGCGCGTCCGCTCGATACTGACCCACGGCGTGGCAATATAGGTGCGATTCTTGACCGCAAAATCGAGCGAGTCCAGGCTATTGGCCGCCATCCAGATTTTCGGATAGGGCTGCTGCAAGGGCTTGGGCCAGATATTATAGTCCCGGACGCGGTAAAACTGGCCGTCAAAATCAAACGGCCCCTCACTCGAAAGCGCTTTCAGGACTAAGGAAAACCCTTCCCGAAACCGAGCCTGAGATTCCGCCGGGTTGACGTTGTAGGACAGGTATTCGGTCGGAAAGCCACGCAGCGCCCCCCAAATGAAACGTCCATTACTCAGGTGATCCAGCATGGCCACCTCTTCCGCAATGGCAAGCGGGTGGTGTAACGGAATGCAGGTGCCAGTGACCGCCACTTGAAGATGTTTGGTACGTTGTGAGACGGCTGCTGCCATGAGGTGCGTCGAGGGCACCATGGCACAAAATCCACCGCCGCCATGATGCTCCTGACAGGTGAAGCCATCCAACCCAAGCTCATCACTGAGCGTGATCCGGTCCAGCTCTTGTTGAAGTAATGCGTTTCCCTGGACCGGATCGAAATACTGATTCGAAAGGGGATACGATCCAGGCGTGCCAACGGGAGCATCGTCGGGCAGATGCGGCCAGCCAAACAGCACCATATTAAAGACTCTCATGCTCCTCCCCTCTCATGTGTCGGAATGAAGGTGCGAATAGCCTGGATAACGGCCTCGCAATCCTCCACATACGGGAGATGTCCCGCCCCCGGAATCATCACGCTGTGAGCCTGCGGTAGCGACGCGGTCCACAGCGCGGCGTGCGCTGGTGCCAAGAGGGGGTCCTGCTCGCCCCAGACGACAAGCGTTGGGGTAGTCAAAAGATGCAAGTGATGGCGGAGGCTGCGACTGTGGAGGTAGGGGTCAAACACCAGTCGGATACTCGCGTTTCGGTTGTTGATGAATGCGTCGGTCCAGTTACTCAGGTCTGGAACATACAGTGAAGCCTTCTCCAGAGCTGCGTCCGGAAAAAGATACTGCGGCAGGCGGGCCGGGTCCGTATAGAAGAGATTGGGGACCTTGGTCCAGTCCTGCACTAAGCCGAGCGGGCTAATCAAAACCAACTGGGCAATTCGCTCCGGTCTGAGCAGGGCGAGTTCGGCCCCGACCCATCCACCGAGGCACGAGCCGACGACAATCGGCCGTTTGAGCGACAGCGCATCAAAGAATTGCAGCAGCAACACCGCTAAGTCATGCGGCGTCTTCGCCCACTCCGGCAATGTGGATTGCCCATAGCCCGGCAGGTCGGGAACAAACACCTGAAAACGTTCGGCTAACCGTTGGTGGTAGTCCATCCAGCCCGGCTCGCCCCACAGCCAGTGGAGCCATACCAGCGGCAGACCCTGGCCAGCCCGATGGTAGCACAATTGAAGGACGTCCTGCGCCGCGCCATCTCCACGCAGTTCAAGCCTTTCTTGTTGCGGAGTCATGCTCACAGATTTCCCCTTTTGCCATTAGGGTTAGCATAAGCTCGGCGGCTCCTACAGCCCGGAATGTTCGTTTTTGACTATACTCATCATTTTTAATGTAATCAGAAAAATATCGAGGCGTGGAAACTATTCAGAGTCGTACGAGATAATCACAAAATTTTGCAGCCCTTGCTGCCACTCCAGCGTGACCATTTCCCCAGCAGTCGGGAACTCCTCTATCACACATTCCCCCTCAGCCTCCCGCAGAAACTCTTCCTCCACCCCTTCCCCCAGTGTAGTCACCAGCACCGTAGCCCGGCCCAATTCCACCTCATCCACCCAAGCCACAACCGTGTGTTCCCCAGTCCCCAACCGGTTCCAGTTGAACAACAACCCAAAGCCATTGTCCGTATCGCCACAGGTTGCTTCCGTGTCCACCCGCTCGGTTCCATACGCCGCCACCTGTCGCCCGAGGTTCCCCAGCTCGATCTCGACCGTCTCGGCCTCACAGACCCAGCCCGAGATCACCCCAAGACCACTCTGAAAGGAATTGGGGCCGGGGTTCTCCAGATACCCGATACCTGGCATCCCCGCCCAATTCTCCCCACTCGGCGCACTCTCACCCGCTATCATGAAGTTCTGGTTCGTCTGCTGCCACACCAGCCGGACCATCTCTCCGTCCATCGGGAAGTTCTCCACCATACACTCGCCCGCTACGTCCTTTAAGAACTCTGTGCCCAAAGTCGTCACGGTCACCGTGGCTTGACCTAACTCAATCCCATCCACGGTGACTCTCCCCAACTCGACGCCATTCACCCGCGCCACGACCGTATATTCCCCGTCGTCCAGCCGGTTCCAGTTGAATAACAGCCCAAAGCCGTTGTTCGTATCGCCACAGGTCTCTTCCGTGTCCACCCGCTCGGTGCCATATGCTGCCACCTGTCGTTCGGAGTCTCCAATTTCGATCTCAATCTCCCCGGCGTCACACACCCAGCCTGACAGCACCCCAATCCCACTCTGAAAGGACCCCGGCCCAGGGTTCTCCAGATAGCCCGCCAGCAGGGTGGTCTGTAAGGTATAGGACCCGGTCCGGCGGCCATTGCCTGTCACGGCGATCACCACCGGTCCGGCCTCTACGCGGACATGCAGCCGAAAGTTCTGCCGCACGCCTCCACTGTCTGCCATGGCCAGTTCTTCACCATCTTGCCAGACCGTGCCCTTGGTATCGGTCGAGCCGATGGTCCCGACGACTAGCACCCCGGCATATAGAGTGGTGAGAGTGAAATAATCCACATCGCGCCTAGTGTTGATCTGTCCGGCAGTCGACGAACTCCAGGGCGCGGTCTCATCGAGGGAGACTGCGGTTGCCCGCGCGGGTGTGTTGCCGTGGTCGTCCCGACTGCTCCCCCCGCCGCCGCCTGTGCTCGGCGGCGGCGGGGGCGGCGGGGGCGGCGGAGGTGGTGGTGGTGGCGGAGGTGGCGTTGTCTGAAGGGTGAAGGTGAGTGTGGCAATCGGCTCGTTCGAGAACTTGCCCGTTCCCTTAATGCTGGTGATCGTCCCCCGTGGATCGGTGGCGGGGTTGCTCAGCGAGAACTCCGTGCCGTCCTCGGTGCCCGCATCGTACGGAAACAGGTCCACCGTCTTCGACGCCAGCCAGTTGTTGCTTTCACGCAATGACAGGCCGGAGACACCCACGAACCAGTCCGGACTCGGAGCCACCATTGAGACTAGGGTGACCAGGGGATGATCGGGAGTGACTGTGATATTGACCGTGGCGGTGGCGGTCTCACCGATATTACCCCCCCGCTCAATAACGCTGAGCGCGTGCGAGCTGGCGTTGATTTCGGCCTTGAGAGTGCTCGTACCTCCAATCTCCGCCATACTCTCGATCCCCGCACTGGCCGTGCCCCCATTGCGCCAGAAGGTGACCTGGTCGTTATGCACGGCACCGATCAACGTCGTGAAATGTGCCCCGCCGGGTACTCCGCCAGGGGTGACACTGGTGGTCCATTTGCCCTCAAAGGTCACCCGATAGGTGGCCGATTGTGCGTGGGCAATGGCGGCCGGCCCCACAATCAACAGGAGAGCAAAAATCACGAGCAGTATGTTTTTGTTCATGGGCATATTGAGAGAGCCAGCATACTCGTTTTTGACTACAGCTCACTATTCTCCAATATGATAGGAGCAATATCGAGGCGTGGAAACTACCCAACAAAGAGTGTGTAGGGTTTGCCGTTCAGATGAATCAGCTCTTGCGGGGCCAGCAGGCATTTTTCCTGGGAGAGCACGCGGCTGGCGATCTCCCTGTTAATGGGCGGCACCTGCTCCAATTGCTCAATCTGCTCCAGGGTCAGATACTCGGCGCGGTCAACCTCTTCCATATCGGGTTGCGGCTCACCGCTCAGCGGTTTCATCAGCAGGACGATGTACAGGCTGTTGCCGATGTCGGAATCACACCGATTCCGCAGCCCGATGACGCCCTGCACCTCTCCGGTCACGCCGGCTTCCTCCCGGACCTCACGGACAACGGCCTGCTCAATGGTTTCGTCCGGCTCGACAAAGCCACCCGGCACCTGCCAGTTCCCCCTGCCCCGTCGTGAGGCCCGGCGCACGAGCAGCAGACGGCTGTCACGCACGACCGCGCCGCCAACGCCAAGGTTGTAGCCGCGGTTATACCGTTCGGGGATGGGCATGGAAATGAAGCGGGAGACGCTCGTGTCTCCCGGTCGTGTTACGAAAGCACCATGGGCAGCCCGAGGTACTCGTTATACATAAAGTCCCGATGCTCGATCAGGGCGGGGTCGAGCGCTTTTTCAATCGCCGGGTTGGGGAACTCTAAGGCCGCGCGCAACACCTCCATGATATTGCAGTGCTCGGGTGGCAGCGGTTTCATCAGAGCGCAAAACGTGGCCCAGTAGAAGTCCAGGGCCGTGACGTGTTCACCCATGAGGAAGCGGTTGCCCTTTGCCTGCTCGGCTTTGAGGCGGGCAGACAGGAGGGTCAGTATGTCGGTCACCCGTTTGGTCGCCTCCGGGCCGATGCCGGGCCGATAGCCGTATTTCGCCCCAAGATAGTGGCCCATCTCGGCCGGAATCGGATAGTCGACATTCGGGTCTATGGCGGCATCACACATCATGAGACGAGTGGACCAGCCCAGGCCCATTTCGCCGCAGATTTCATACGAGAGCCCGAACATCAGCGCGCGTTGCTCCGGGTCAGCCGGAATGAGGCTGGGCTCGGGCTGGAGGCGTTCGAGCAGGAGCAGGATCTCCGCCCAGCCGGACCGGGGCGCTTCGTCTTCATACATGGCGGACGGCGCGCTATCTTCGCCCGTCCACTCCACCAGGCCCTTATTGGCCGCAGGGTCACCGGGCATATAGAGCGTGGCGGTATAGGGAATATTCTTGGTCTTGAGCATACCCTTGATCGCTTCTCCCCACGGGCTCGGCGCATTGGCCACAAACGTCAGGCGCAGACCCGATGCCTGCTTGGCTTCTTCCAGACTGACAAACTGCATACCGTCCTCCTTCGCTTTGTTCTGGTGGTGCGGCATTCTAGCGGAATAGTGCGGCGGGCGCGATACGCGGAGACTTGATCTCCATCCCTTCCCTCGTTAGCTTCGAGCCCATGCCAACACCGGTCGTGACGCGCAACCCGTTTTCCTGGTTTTTGCTCCTCGGCTTGCTCCTGAGCGGATTTTTGATCTGGTTGATTTACTATAAGCCGGCGGCCACGGCAGAGGGAGAGTGGGTGACCTACCTCCCGGCGGCCAACGCCTGTTTTAACGCGCTGTGCGCCTGCTGTTTGATCGGCGGGTTTGTCAATATCAAGCGCGGCAACCGGGACAGGCATATACGCTGTATGCTGGCCGCGCTCGTGTTCTCAGTCCTCTTTCTGGTGAGTTATATCGTGTATCACCATTTTCATGGCGATACCCCTTTTCCCGGCCAGGGACCGATTCGGCTGCTGTATTTTTTCATCCTGATCAGCCACATCGTGCTGTCCATTGTCGCCCTGCCCCTGGTCTTCACCACGCTCTACCATGCGGCCCGCAAACAGTTTGAGTCCCACAAGAAGATCGCGCGCTACACTTTCCCGATTTGGCTCTACGTCTCGGTCACCGGCGTGCTCGTCTTCTTTTTTCTCAGAGCCTATACGTAAATAGGGGACAACCCACCCCGCCGCTGACGCGGCACCCCTCCCAAGAGGGGATGTAGAGCCTGCCAAGTCAACACCATCGAAGAGCGCAGAAGAGGTAACAGACTGAAAGAATCAATCCGTCAAAAGGATCCCACACTCTGCTATTTGTGTGGCCATCCATTGTCACGTCCAGATAATAGTGATGACCATTGTCCGCCACGGGCGCTGTTCGCCCGAGAAATCAGGAAGCGACACAACCTCAGCCAGTTGATCACCATTCCGGTTCACAAAGACTGTAACGCGTTCTACTCGTCTGATGAGGAGTATTTCATAGCAACGACGGTTCCGTTTGCACTAGGCTCAGAGGCAGGAGACGCCATATACAAACAATTTTTCGAGAACTCTCGGAAGGGTACGAAGAAACGGAAATTAGCGAAGAAAATACTTCGCCAATTTGAAACCCGGCCCAGCGGCCTACATCTCCCAGCAGGTCGCGTCATAATGCGTCAAGATGGTACCCGTGTAGCGCGAGTAGCGTGGAAAATCGTACGCGGCCTGTATTTCCACCATCACAGCACTATTCTACCGGAAGATATCGAACTCAAATGCACCGAGACTTCTCCAACGGAGCAGCCCCCAGACCATTTTCTAGCTATGAAAGAACTTCCTAATGATGAAACGCACGGCCGATATCCTGGTATCTTTGACTATCGTTTTCGCGTTTTAGAGGCGGCCTTTGGTAAATGGCATTACTGGGCGTTTCTCATCTGGGATCGCATCATCATGACAGTGTCCTTTCACGATCCATGGTCTTGCAAGTGTGAGAAGTGTATCTCCGCCTTGCGGATATGGAATCAGCGAGCACTTCAGCCCCGCATTCCAAACAGTACTCGATCCAGACGCTACGTCCGATAAGGAAAAGTCTGGCCGACTTCGATAATCTGCCTGAGCCCGATGAACTGGCAACCGAAATCATTGAAAACCTGGAGTCCGGGCTTGCTCGTTTTAGGGAGATTGTGACGGCATTGGAGCGGTGAGAAGACAGCCCTACCCTTACGTGCACTATCTCTTTGGAATTGAGTCAAGGATTTCAAGGATTGCGGAGGATTTGAAGAAATAGGAAAGGCCACTATGGTGTAAGCCTGTCTGTTTTCCTAGATTTGTAGATCTCATCACAGACTGAATGCCTATTAGTTTCGTTGGCCTATATGCGGGAAAAGATAGCCCTTTACCTGGCTTTATACCTTTCTGGAGTGCAAACACCGGACTTCCTGACGATCCGGGATAGGAAAAAGTCTCATAGACAACTAGGTTTTTATAGTACTTGCTCTCGAAGTTCTCCTCGCAATTATCGAATCTGGTTTTGATGCGCAAAGAGTGACCGTACCTTGGATCGCTAGATATGTTACCGCCGCGAAAGAGAGGTCGATTAGTAGTAGGATCGTACCCTGGATGAAACCCAGGTACCGCGACATAATCATACACGCCTAGGTTGCCTTCATCTTCAAAGTATGACTCGGTAACAAGCATTTCCCTGTCAATGAGAACTGGCTGCCCTTCTTGCCGACCACTAACTCCATACAGAACAGCAATGTCGTCATCGTTATTTTCGGGGAATTCTACGTTCCACTCATGGGCGTCAAAAACAAAGTCATCCTTGTACTGTGGTTCTCCACTGCCAGATTTGCCTTCAATGATAATACGCTGAATTTTCCCCAATTTCTCTCCACAACTAATTACATGCCTATTTGTAACAAAAAAGGAGTTGGATTCATTCTTGATAAAGAATCCTGTTCCCATCTTTTCCGTACTACCACCCTCAAAAACGAAAGATATCGATAGCGCTGAATATAAAAATATCGCCGAGAGACCGTGAAGCATACAGACACCTCCAGTGATTTGTCAGGTCCGACCGGATTGTAACACAGGCGGTTATACTTGCAGCGTAATCGGCTCAAGCGCATCGCTCTGCGCTTGTACGGTGCCGATAAGGGCCGCGTCCTGATAGTCGAGAGTCTGAAGCTCCCGGATACACGCCTGGGCCTGCTCGGCTGGGATGCTGGCCAAAAGTCCGCCGGCGGTCTGCGGGTCGAACAGCAGAGCGTGTTTGAAGCCTTGACTTAGGATTTACAGATGCAGGGCGAGTTGGACTGAAATCAATCAGATTGGGCAGACATTCCTTTTTAACAACTCCCGATGGGTAGAACGGAATCTCGTATTATCCTGCGCTGGAGGAGCATTTCTATCTCTGCGTGTTGTATAAACTTTCCCTTGCGGTCTATCGATGAACCTTCTATCTCTGAAATCGTCGCTGAGGTCTTGGTCGTTAGAATATAATAGCCGGGCTCCACTGACTTGGGCCAAGGCAAGAACATGAGGGTCATCTGACTTGATTACACCCTCACGTTCGATTTGCTGTGTTTTCGCCTCAACTTCTCTTTCATCCACGGTTATCATTTTTCCAGAAAGTTGGGCCGTCGGCCCCCAGCGTCTGAAGTCTGGCGAAGTATCTTCAAGCTCCTTGAGCAACTTGCCACCAACAACCAGCCGGCGACTTCCCCTTTCGAGCCACTCAAAGAATTTCTCTGCTGCAGGCGGCGGGCTGTCTCCGAACACCTCGTGAGCTACGTTGGCGTCAACAATTGCACACATTATTCAGCCCCCTGTAAACTTCATCTCTTCCATAAAGACCTTCGCATCTCTTCCATGAAGAACTGCCGGTAGCTCGGCGGAGCGTCCAAGACGTTTCCCTGTTCATCAAATCGCAGTGAATGAATGCGAACATCCAGATCGTCACGCTCAAAGTACAAGATGGAAACGTCTTCAGGCTTTAATTTCGTCTTGTCGTCGCGCACGTCCATACGCACCCGATCGAGCAGGTGGTCACTGTGCGTTTCGACTATGAGCTGCCGCTTTTGTCCAGCGATCTGGCAGAATAGGCTTCCGAGGGCCGCCTGGGCACTGGGGTGGAGATGCACTTCCGGTTGCTGCAACAGAAATATCGGCGGAGCGTCGCGGCGCAGCAGTTCGGTGATGACTGGCAGTGCTTGGCTGACACCGTAACCGACATCGATCAGATTGCGATGCGGTCCCTTGGATTTGCTTCCGAATTTTCTGACCTGGATCTGAAATGGCTCACTTTCATTCTTCCCTAGCTGTTTGATCGAGATTTCATCGAACAGACCAGCCTCTTTCCCAAATTCTTCGAGCGCGTCTTTGAGAGCGTTCCATTCTGCCTTGTTTTGAAAATGTATGTTGGCGAGATACATGGGAATGTAGTCGCCTACGGGGTCTCGTGTCGGGCGTGCAGGGTCATAGGTTCGATGCGGTTTGGAGCGGACCGGAGCACTGGCATAGGGTCCGATGTTGAAACTACGGCGGGAGAGCGTCCATCTAAGACGATCAGCAAGTCTTTCGATTCGTTTCCACTCTTCATTGGTAGGTGAGCCGGGCGAGTCGGAATCTTGGGAGAACAATTGTAAACGCTGCAGAAGAGAAGAAAAGGGAAGCAGAGTATCGTCGTCGGTGTCAGCAAGAATACGCCCGATATTGGTGAGTTCCTGTTTCCAGACACGCTTCGATATCCCGAAGCCAATGTTATAAGGTGAGTCTTCGAGTCGCTCTTCAACCCAGACATCTTTATAGGCAAGGTATCTTCTCACCGGAACCGGCACGGTCCCTTTCTTTTCGAAAGTTATCTCGAAGTGGCCATGTTCATCCCTTGCTCCCTCCCGATCTTCAAGAGCGAGGTCAAAGCCCGCCTTAAAAGCATCCGCACGGCCCCCTCGTCCTCCCCGATGATGGGCGATTTCATCGAAGCTGCCCAGGTCATACGGCTCTTCCTTAAAATCAGGAACTCTGGACCGGTAGAAGACATCCCACAGCGCCCGGATCAGCGCCATGAACGAGGTTTTGCCGGTGCTGTTCTCTCCCATGAGCAGGGTCAGGGGTGCCAGGCGTGCGGTCTGCTCTTCGCGGAAGCAGCGAAAGTTTTTTATCCTAATCTGTTCCATAAGATCGACGTATTGCCTTGTATCTGCACCGTCGGCAGCTACTCGGTATTGCTATCGGATACCTGAAAGCTTCCTCATCCCGTCTCGAAACGATGGAAGTCTTGAACAGTACTTTTGGACGCAGGCTACACATATTCAGCCCACCTAACAACTCTTGCTTGAAGGCTTATACTTGCAGCGTAATCGGCTCAAGCGCATCACCCTGCGCCTGCACCGTGCCGATAATAGCCGCGTCCTGATAGCCGAGAACCTGAAGCTCCCGGATACACGCCCGGGCCTGCTCGGCCGGGATGCTGGCCAGGAGTCCGCCGGCGGTCTGCGGGTCGAACAGCAGAGCGTAGTACGGGTGTTGGGTCGCCCGCTCCACCTCGCGAATGGCTCGCCGCAGCCGAATATTCTGCGGTTGTAGGGACGAAAAAATACCCTGCAGAACGACCTCCAGAGCACCGGGCAGGATCGGCAGCCGTTCCATATTGAGAACCGCGTCAACGGCCGAGGCCCGGACCATTTCGACCAGATGGCCCAGCAGGCCGAATCCGGTCACGTCGGTCATGGCGGTTGCGCCGTACTGACGCAGGCAGTCTGCTCCGGCCCGATTTGACTGTCGCATGGAGACGAGCGCGGCTTCGATCCAGCGGCCTTTGGCTTGGTGTCGCATGTCTGCGGCAAACAGCGCGCCGGTTCCCAGCGCCTTGGTCAGAATCAGGGCTTGTCCCGGTTGCATACCGCTTTTTTTCAGCACGGCCTCCTGACTTGCCAGACCGTTGATGGCAAATCCAAGCGCCAGTTCGCTGCCCTCACTGGTATGCCCGCCAACCAGAGCCGTATGTTCCCGGTTGAGGACCTCCAAGGCCCCGGCCATGAGCTGGGTGAGTTGGTCCTGCACCTTGTGTTCCAAACCGTACGGGATGGTGACCATGGCCAGGGCGGTCTGTGGCTCCGCGCCCATGGCAAAGATATCACCCAGGGCGTGGGTGGCCGCGATTTGGCCGAAGACAAACGGGTCTTCAATAAAGGCCCGGAAAAAATCAACGGTCTGCACCATCGCTTTTCCGGGCGGGACGGTGACCACTGCCGCATCGTCCGGCGCGTGCAGGCCGACAATGACATCAGAGCGGTCAACCGGCTCAAGGCGCGCTAGAGCCTGGTTCAGGACGGTACTGCCGATCTTGGACCCACAGCCGCCGCACCGCATGGCAAAGGCGGAAATCTCTTTGAGGACGTGCGCATCGGCCAGTCCCTGCTCTACCTGGGCTGGCTCGTCGTCGGGCATATCCGGTAGCTCATTGTATTTGCGGATAAAGCGCCGGTCGATCCAGTCTTTCCACTTCCAGACCCATCTCCCCTCACACGCCCAGCGCGACCGTGAGGCCACCGCATATTGGTCTCCGGTAGAGATCAGGCTCAGAAACTGTTTTTGCGGCGCAAAAGCTTTGACCGTTTGGCCTCGCAGGAAACGGCGGAGATTCTTCGCCAACGGCGGGCCCTGGCGTACGGCGAACACGCCGGATTTTGGGCGGGGATGGTTGACGACCGCGGCAATATCTCCGGCGGCAAAGACCTCGGGATGGGAAACGGACTGGAGCGTGTCCTGCACTGCGATAAAACCCTGCTCGTCTGTGGCCAGGCCGGCCTCTCCCGGCCAGCCAGCGGCACCGGCCGTGGTGACCCACAGCATCTCGTCCAGAGCGAGTTGGGTGCCATCGGCAAAACGCACACAACCTTCGGCAGCGCCGGTGACGAGACAATCCGTTCGGACCTCGACACCACGCTGCTTAAGAATACGCCGAAACGCGGCCCGGACGCGTGGGTTGTGGGTCGGCAGAATCTCTTGTGTCCCGCTGATGAGGTAGAAAACGAGATGGTCGGCCGACCGGTTTTGCTGGGCGAGCAGGCGTTCGAGGCGATATTGGACGGCCAGCAAGAGTTCCACGCTCCCGGCTCCACCGCCGATAACGCCGATTGTCGTGCGTGCGGTCCGGGCCAGACAGCGCTCGCGGAGCTGTTCCCAATGCCGCCAAAAACCGTCTATGGGCTTGACGGCCACACCGGTGTGCCCGGCACCGGGTATATGTGCGACAGCGGGCGTGGCCCCGATATTAATGGACAAGGCATCATAGGCCACGGGCGGCCGGGTGCGACACACAACCTGCTTGTTGGTCAGGTCCAGGTCGATCACTTCATCGTGAAAAAATCGTGCTCCAGCGAACCGGGACAGCGGTCCAAGATCGATATGGGCCTGATCGAAGGTATAATGCCCGGCAATATAGCCGGGTAACATGCCGGAATACGGCGCGTGCGTATCGCGGCAAATCAGCGTCACGCGTACACCCGGCAACGGCTTCATGCCGAAGCGTTTCAGCACAGTGACATGACTGTGGCCACCGCCAATCAGGACCAAATCTTTGACTACCGGAGTGGATGTCGGCCTCACAAAAGTTACCCTTCAGTACGGCAGGAACCCACCCCGGCCTTCGGCCACCCCTCCGAGGAGGGGATTTTGTGCTTCTCCCATCCCCTCTTGGGAGGGAAAGAGGAAACGTGTCGACATCTACCTGTTCTGTTGAAGGACACGTTTCCTCTTTGTGCCGTACAGCGGCGGGGTGGGTTCTCGTTCTGAAGCAAAAAACGACCGGACGTTATTCATGCTGCAAGAGCAGATTCCCGCTTACGTCATACTGGACTGTCCAGCCGGGCGGTACAACCACCGTGGTATCCGGTTCTTCTACAATGAGCGGCCCGCTCCGCGCCTGTTCAAGAGCGGTTCGCTGATATACCGCGGCCTGGCATTCGCCTACCTGGGGACCGAAATACGCCGTGCGGGAGGCCGGAGACGTAGGGGTGTTCCCGGTTCCAGTCAACTCGGTCAGGCGTAGAGGGCCGGAGGAGGCTATGGCTCGCAGCCGGACGCTGACAAGCTCAATCGTATCGGCTCGATCATAGCCAAACGCCTGGCGGTGCGCTTCGGTGAAGAGTTGGGCCAGGCGGTCCTGCATGTCCGCGACTGATACGTCGGGAAAAGGCAGGCTCAGCTCCGCGACCTGATAGCCGTACTTGAGATCGACCTGACGCTCAAAACGAATCTGATCCGCGGCAATGCCTTCTGCGGCCAACTCGGCCCGCGCCTGGGTCTCAAGCTCCTGGTAGTGACGCAGCACGGCCTGCGGGTCGAGCTGGTCCAAGGCCACAGCCACGCTACGGATATAGTCGTGGCGATAGTCCGCCAAGAGGAGTCCAAACGCGCTGAATAAGCCTGGGTAGAGCGGAATCTGAACTCGCGTCATACTCAGGCTGTCCGCCAGGGCGGCGGCGTGCATCGGCCCGGCTCCGCCGAATGCGATCAGGGTAAAGTCACGCGGGTCTCGCCCACGTTCGGTCGAAACGGCCCGCAGGGCGCGCATCATGGTCGCGTTTGCCACCTGGGTGATACCATAGGCTGCAGCCAGGACTTCCACATTGAGCGGTTGAGCGATTTTTTGCTCAACCGCAGTCCAGGCGGCCTGGCAGTCGATAGCCAAGGTTGCACCAGCGATAGCCTCAGGGTTCATGTAGCCCAGCACCACATTGGCATCAGTTACCGTAGGCTCGGTTCCGCCCCGGCCATAACAGGCCGGGCCAGGGTCCGCGCTTGCGCTCTGGGGACCGACCCGTAACGCGCCCCCGTCATCTATCCAGGCAATACTACCGCCTCCAGCGCCCACTTCCACGATATCGAGCGAGGGGACGCGCAGGGCATGTCCACCGCCGCCAAATAAACGCGTGGTCATAGTGGCGCCACCTCCGATCTCCCCGCCCGGCTTCTCAAGTGGCACGCCGTTTTCGATCAAACAGGCTTTGGCGGTCGTCCCCCCCATGTCAAACGCGAGCACCTGATCCTGCTGCGTCTCATGGGCGAAGCGCGCCGCAGCCAGCACGCCGGCAGCTGGGCCCGACTCAATCATATACGCGGGCCGGCGCCGGGCGGCCTGGGCACTCATGATACCGCCGTTGGACTGCATAATCAGAACGCGCTCGCTATAGGTCGAAAGGTGTCGTTCCAGTCGGCTGAGATAGCGATCAACGACCGGAATCAGCGAGGCGTTAATGACAGTCGTACTGGTGCGTTCGTACTCGCGAATCTCGGGGTGGATATCGCACGATAGACACACCACCATATCCGGAGCTACCTCAGCGATAAGCTGTCCCAACTGCCGTTCGTGCGTAGGGTTGAGATAGGAATTCACCAGGCAAACGGCAATCGTTTCCACTCCGGCGGCCAGAAGCTGGTCGATCACCACTCGGGCTTGCGTCGGATCGAGCGGGCGCTCAATATGGCCGTTACCCAGGATGCGCTCCTGGACTTCCAAACGCAGGGAACGGGGCACGAGAGGAGGCAGGCGGTCCCAGTCCGCATCATAGATATTGGGCCGTCGCTGCCCGCGCATTTCGAGCTCGTCCCGAAAGCCCTGGGTGGTGATCAGTCCGGTCCGCGCGGTGGTCTCTTCGATGACGGCGTTCGAGGCAATGGTCGTACCGTGGACGAAGCCCTCGACCTGGGCCTGCGCATCGACCTCATGCACGCAGCGGACGATATCTTCGCCCACCCGATCGAGCAGCGAGAGCACCTTTGTGGTGAACAGGCGTCCGTCGTCGCCAACTACAATAACGTCGGTGAAGGTTCCGCCAATATCAAAGCCTATACGCATGGGGAGCCTATACCATATCGAATCGTCTATCCAAACGGTGTATGGTGAGCATAGCTCTGTTGAAGACGACGGGACGAAAAATGGGGATTCTTCGCAACGAGAAGCAAAAAGATAACATGGCGAAATTCTTTTGGGATGCCGCCAAGATTGCTCTGGCAGCCCTCGTTCTTGGACCAATCACCAAGCCAGAGATTGTCCAGCCCTGGGTTATTGGCCTTGGGGTACTTGCAACCTTCGCATTTGCGCTTCTCGGCTATTTATTTGATGGAATGGAGGTCTCTTCATGAACCCATTAGGCATCGTCTTTCTCGTGATGTTAGGCATTGCTGCCATAGGCTTTCTTATTTTCTTCCTGGACAGTGGATTACGCCGGAAGGAACGACAGTCCGAGTAGGGAAGACTTCTTAGAGGACAGCCAGCCCAGCTCTCGACTAGTCTGCTGCCGCAACTGGTTGCAAGCGAGCGGCTCGCAGTGCCTCGGTTTCCGGCATATTCACCGCAGCCGCAGCCGCAGCCGCATCAATCACCACCCCATACTGATCTCGCGCCTGCGCGACAGACAGCTTTTCGTCCTGCACGTCGGCCAGCACCTGGGCGGGACCGCGCTCCAAGGGATTGCCGTGGCCGCCCGAGCCGGACACGATGTGGTGGATACGATCGCCCGGTTTCACATCCATATGCAGATGGGCTTTGCGCGGCAGTTCCCGGCTCTCTGTTTCGGGGTTCAGAATATTCTTGGACAGCGAGCCGGGCGCGCCACCGGCCAGCCCCCCGGAGGCCCGAATGAGACGGTTGGTGCGAACCATGACTTTTCCGGGGCTCAGGAAGCGCCACTGTTTATAGATGGACACCGAGCCCCGATGCTTGCCGGCGCCGCCCGTATCCGGCACATAGCCAAACCCGTCAACGACCAGCGGAAATTCGCGTTCGAGCAGTTCCGCCGGAATCGTTCCGTAGGACCCGAAGGCCATAGGCGCCACGCCATCAATCCCGTCCTTGTGCGGACGTCCACCCCAGCCACCAAAGAAAATATCCATGACCGCAAACGGTGTCCCGTCTTCCTTCTCACCAGTGAAGTGCAACACGTCCCCACCCTCTCCGGGGATGGGAACCCGGTCGGGCAATGCCTGAGCCAGGGCACGGAACAGCATATCAAAAACCCGAAAGAATAAGGGGGCACGGCCGCCGACCGCGGCAGGAAAACGCGGGTTTACCAGGGTGCCGACCGGCGCAACGACCTGTATAGGCCGAATGAAGCCGACATTGGTTAACACCTCCGGGCTGACAATACTCTTGACCGCGCCATACACCGTCGCTTCCGTCATGCTCAGCGGCAGGTTGATCGCGCCGCGCGCCTGCGGGCTGGTGCCGGTGAAGTCAACGCTCAAGGTTTCGCCCTGTGCGCGCAGGGTCACCTTGATCGGCAGGGCCACACCATCGGAGCCAAAACCATCGTCTTCAAAGGCATCCTCATACACATACTCGCCCGGAGGAATCTCCTTGATGGCCGCCCGGGTGGCCTTTTCCGCATAGGCAATCAAATAGTCACAGCACGAGTTGAATGTGTCCAAGCCGTATTTTTCGAGTAGACGTTTCAGTTCTTGCTCGCCGCGCCAGCAGCCCGCGATTTTCGCCTCCACGTCTCCCAGCCATTCGTCGGATACCCGAACATTGGCCAGAATCGTCTCCAGAAGGGCTTCGTTGCGCTCCCCACCTTTATACAGTTTGATCGGCGGCAGGCGGAGCCCTTCTTCAAAGGTCTCCGTACACTGGCTGCTGAACCCGCCCGGAAAGCGCCCGCCAATATCGGTGTGGTGCGAATAGGCTAAGGTAAAGGCGACCCGCTGCCCCTGCCAGAACGTGGGCGCAATGATCATTACGTCCGGCATATGGGTGACACCGGCATACGGGTCGTTCACCACAATGACATCGCCGGGCGCAAAGTCTTCTCCGTATTTTCTGAGGATGTGGGGCATCACCGCAATAAAGAACGCCAGTTGAAACGGAGCCGCATAGCCCTGGCCGATTAACCGGCCTTGGCCGTCGCAGATAGCGGTGGCAAAATCTCCGGTTTTGACCATAGCCGAGCGGCCGGTTTTCCACACCGCAATCGCCATTTCTTCGGTGATGGCGGCCAACTCGTTTTTCACGACCTCAACCAGAATAGGATCAAATGCCATAGCTCTCCTCTCAGGCCACGCGTCTGACGCGGCGGGCCGTCCAGTCTCCCGTCAGGCCTCCAGGTCAGACCGCAATGTCGCGCGAAGTTGCGTCGTCCGGTTCCAGTCAACCTGCTCCGTGTTCTCGTCAATGGCGACCCCGTATTCCCGCTCGGCGTACGCGGGCGAGATCTTCTCGTCTAACACATCGTCGAGGACGAGCTGGGGGTCACGCGCGAGCGGGTCGCCATAGCCACCTGCACCCGGTTGGACATGCAGCAGGGTTTCTCCGGATCGTACCTCGGTATCGATGAGCATTTCGTGTGGGAGTTGGGTTTCTGCTTCGCCGGAACGCAGCCTGGCAGCAAACGGGGTGCCGTCTTTTCCACCGGCCAACCCATACGGGACGGATTTGACCCGACAGGTTCGGAGCATTACCCGGCCATCGCCCAGAAAGCGCCATTTGCGATACACGGACAGGGCTCCGCGATATTGCCCTGGGCCGCCGGTGTCCGGCAAAAAGCCGAATCCGTCCAACATAACCGGACATTCACGCTCGATCATTTCCGCGGGAATGCTGCGCATGGCGCCGCCGGCAGCCATAGGAGTGACGCCTTCCACACCGTCGCTATCGGGCCGCGCGCCCCAGCCCGAGGTGTAAATATCCAGCAGCATGGACGGCACGCCCGCCTCGACCTGGGGCGTATACACCAGCAAATTCGCCCCGCCCTCGCCCGCGGCATAGACTTTGTCGGGAATGGCCTGGGCCAGGGCGGCAAATATCATGTCGATAATCCGCCACATCAGCATCCCGCGCGCGCCGACCGCGCCGGGAAATTGCGGATTGACCACACAGCCCTCGGGAGCAGTCACCTGAATGGGAGCCATCAGACCCGAGTTTGCCGGTGCATCCGTCTCAAGGATGGACCGAAAGGCCACGTACACACAGGCGCGGGTGAGATTAAAGGGGACGTTGATCGCGCTACGAACCTGTGGGCCGGTGCCGTCAAAGTCCACCCGAACGGACTCGTCGGCAACGGTCACCGTAAGACGCAAGTTGACCCCTTCCCCACCCAAGCCGTCATCTTCAAACAGGTCCGTACATGTATACGAGCCATCCGGAATGGCCGCAATGCAGGCCCGCATAGCCCGTTCGCTGTACTGGCGCAACTGTTCGTTGCAGGCCGCAAATTGTTCCAGCCCGTGGCGGTCGAGCAACTCCTGGACTCCCTGTGCACCGCGCCGGCAGGCCGCGGCCTGAGCGTCCAGGTCGCCACGCACATCCTCAGGTGCCCGGACGTTGGCGGCAATCATATCGACTAAGTCATGATTCAGCTCGCCTAGACTAAAGAGCTTGACCCCCGGAATACACACCCCTTCTTCGTAGACCTCAGCACTGGCGATGCCCATGCCGCCGGGGAAGCGCCCGCCAATATCGGTATGGTGTTCCACAATGGCCGCAAAGCCGACCAGTTGTTCCTGCCAGAAAATCGGCATGATCAGAACGATGTCCGGGAAGTGAGACACCCCACCGTAGGGGTCGTTTGAGACAATCACATCGCCGGAGTGAAGGTCGTCGCCAAATTTCTTCAGCACCCACGGCATGACTCCCATGATGTAGCCGAGGTGGACACCGATGGTCAGGCCCTGGGCGATCAACCGGCCCTGGGCATCGACCAGCGCAGTAGAAAAATCAGAGCCCTCCTTGGCGCCCAGCGAGCGCGCCGTCCGCTTCATGGTAATGCCCATCTCTTCGGCAACCGCGGTCAGCTCGTTTTTCATGACTTCGATAAGAATGGGGTCAAATGCAGTTGCCATGAACCTTCTTCCTTCACTTGCCTCTTATGCGGCTGAAAGTTCGCGTACGTGCAAAATTTCTCGCTCTCGCATGAGGCGAACGTCGGATGGAGTCAGCGTTAATAGTGCTATCGTCTTCCCTTCCGCTGTCACAAACTCAACCTCAAGCCCTTGACCATCCTGGTAGCAATGCACCACGACGCTGATATCGCCTTCCTTGAGCCCATAATTTTCAACATTATGAGTAAGAACGACCGTATCAAGCTCTTGGAACATAGATTCCTTCCTTTTCTCTTATCTATAACGGGTAGGCAGTGACAAAGCGAGGATTATCCCGTTGTCCTTCAACGATCCAAACAGTACGAATACGGACTTTCCTCTTTGCCTTTGTTTCCAGTGTCTCTTCAATGACGTATTTTATCCCATGAGTTGATCACGAGACACTTGTCACCTCGTTAGTACGGGCAATAGTTAAGAGTTGCTGCTTGAGGTCTTCCTCTCTAGCTACACTAAAACCAATCGCCTGAAAGAACTTAGCCTTTGCTTTGCCAACCGCGTGCGTAGGAGAGAGTAGGTATCTTGATAATTTCCCTTGGGGAATGTAGGCGTTGCGTCGATTGGGTAATTTCACTTCACGACCTGCAAGACAATATTCCCATACGCATCGACACTCGCCTGCCAGCGCGGAGGGACTACGACCGTGGTGTCAAACTCTTCGACAATCAGGGGACCGGCGACAACCTGTTCGAGCAGGTCCCCTCGGCCGAGAATCCGGGTATCGAGTTCACCCTGCTGCGGGCCGAAATACGCGCGTCGGGAGCCCAACTGAGTTGCCTTTTTTGCCGATTGCCTGAAATACGCGCCCAATTCGCTGAAGGACAGGCTAGGCGTCCGGACGGTTGCCTTCAGGCGGACGCTGACGATGGCAATAGTATCGTCTTCACGGCGATATCCATACGTTTGTTCATGCGCGGCATGAAAGCTTTCGGCCAGCACCTGCCTTATGTCAGCGGCTTCAACCTGAGCCGGAACCCGAAGGGTCAGTTCCGACGACTGGCGCTGATAGCGTAAATCGATCAGGCGTTCATAGGTGAGACCATCCTGCTCACGCTGCTCATTGTGAGCATCCTGCTCCGCACGGGCCACCAGCGCGTCAAATTCCCGGAGTAGAGCCGTAGGATCAACAGTGTCCAGCTCCTGCGGAACACTCTGCACATAGTCAGAACGCAGGTCGGCCACCAACAGACCCAGCGCGCTGAACACCCCAGGGAAAGACGGAATATACACCCGCGACATGCCCAGATTATCGGCCAGCGTCGCCGCGTGCAGCGGGCCTGACCCTCCGAAGGCTATCAGGGTAAACTCGCGTGGATCACGACCCCGCTCGGTCGTGACCGCACGGATGGCGCGCGTCATGGTCGCGTCAGCTACCTGATGAATCCCAAAGGCAAGCTCGTGGACCGACAAACCGAGACGTGCGCCTAATCGTGCCTGTATGGCGGTCTGCGCGGCAGTGGCATCAATGGGGACGGTCCCACCGGCGATGCTGTCCGGGTTCATATAGCCCAGGACCACGTTGGCGTCGGTGATGGTCGGCTCGGTTCCGCCCCGGCCATAGCAGGCCGGTCCGGGGACGGCACCGGCGCTACGGGGCCCGACGCGCAGCGCGCCACCATCGTCTACCCAGGCCAGGCTGCCTCCTCCTGCGCCGACCTCGACAATATCGTACGCGGGAACGCGCAGCGCATAGCCGGCACCCTTGCTCAGCCGCCCGGCTCGGTTGATGCCCGCCCCGACCTCGCCTTCGGCGGTTTCAACCGGCTGGCCATTTTCTATCAGGCACCCTTTGGCGGTTGTCCCGCCCATATCAAACGCGACCGCCTGAGCCAGACCGATTTCCCGCGCCAAGCCGGCCGCGGCCAGGGCACCGGCTGCAGGACCGGATTCAATCATATGCACCGGGCGGTGACGGGCGTGCGCGGCGCTCATGATCCCTCCGTTGGACTGCATGATTTGCAGGGCTGGAGGATAGTCCCGGAGCTGCGTCTCCACCTGGTCCAGATAGCGTCCGACCACGGGCATGAGGTAGGCGTTCAGCGCCGTGGTGGAGGTACGTTCGTACTCGCGAACCTCGGGCAGGATGTCGGCTGAGGAGCAAACCATGACTTCCGGGAATATCTCGCGGATAAGAGCTACGGTCTGTTGTTCATGGCTGGGATTGACGTAGGAATGCAGAAAGGCCACGGCAATGGCTTCGACACTCTGGCGTTTGAGGCTGCGTATGGCCTGACGCACCTCTTCGTCGTTGAGCGGCGTTTCTACCTCGCCCAGAACGGTCATGCGTTCGCTGACTTCAAGTCGGCGACGACGTGGGATCAAAGGCGGCGTACGCTGCCAAAACACGTTGTAGACACTGGGGCGTCCCAGGCGGCGGATTTCCAATTCGTCCCGAAAGCCTGTGGTGGTGATCAGACCGGTCCGTGCGCCCTGTTCTTCCAGGACCGCGTTGGAAGCGATGGTCGTGCCGTGGACGAGGCTCGCAATAGAGCTCTCCGGGTGCTGGCGTTCGGCATCGGCAATGCAGCGTCCAACGTCCGCGCCAACCGAATCAGGCAGGGTCAAGATTTTATAGGTCAGAAGCTGGCTGTCGGCACCGGCTATGACGACATCGGTGAAGGTTCCGCCAATGTCAAAGGCAACGCGCAGGCTTGCAGGAGTAGACATGCCGGGTCATGCAGGGCTCAGAACAAAGGAGAAGCGCATACGCGCCAGCCTCAAGCCTTGAGCAGAGCAAAGGCCTCAATCTCAACGAGCAGGTCTTCAAGCACCAGCGCCTGAACGCCGATGAGGGTGCTGGCCGGTGGTTTTTCCTGGGGCAGATACTGGCTGCGAACCTCACGGAACATGCCGATCATGTCAGGCGTATAGTTGACAATATACGTATTGGTCTTCAGCACGTCGTCAAACGTGGCCCCAACCGCGGCCAGCGCCCCTTTGAGGTTTTCAAGGGTTTGGACGACCTGGGCGCGCAGGTCGCCCTTGCCCACCACCTCGTTGTTTGCGTTCAAGGCGACCTGGCCCGAGATGAAAACAATTTTTCCCTCGGTTGCGGTCACAACCTGAGAGAAGCCCGGCAAAACGGGCAGACCGGCGGGATTCAGGAATTCCTTTTCCATACGTTCCTCCTCATGTTTGCACCTTCTCCCACGGGGAGAGGGTTTTCTCGTCAGGGCCGCACTTCATAATAGGCGTTGAACGGATTGTCAAAGTCGTGGCGGGTGAAGCGGCTGAACCCGGCGTCGCGCGTCATGCTCCGCGCCACCTCTTCGTTAAAGCCCAGGGTACCCAGGCCGGCGCCGCCCGGCTCGGATAAGGCCGAGGACATGCAGCCCATCACCGAGAAGGCGTACATCAGACCGGTCATGGGGCGCTTCAGATTTTCCTCAAACGTCGGGGCGCTCTTGATATCGGCAATCAGCCAGGTTCCATCCGGCTTGAGCGCCGACCGAATAGCCCGAATGGCTTCCGCCGGATGGGTCATATCATGGATGCAGTCAAAGGTGGTGATGAAGTCAAAACTCGCATCAGCCGGCAACCCGTCCTGGGCCGCATGGTGAAACCGCAGGTTGGTCAGCCCGGCCTCATCCTTGTTCGCGTTGGCGCGAGCCAGCGCGTGCTCCGAGATGTCATAGCCGTGGAAGTCGGCCTGCGGAAAGGCCGTAGCCATTTGAACCAGCGCAACCCCGGCACCGCAGCCCACGTCCGCCACCTTTGCACCAGCTTGCAACCGAGACTCGACACCGTCCAGGGCGGGCAGCACAATGGGGATCAGCGAGTGCCGATACCAGGGGGCAAAGACCCGCTCAATGCCCCGCGCGCCCTCTGACCCACGCGCGTCGTAGGGCAGCCCCAGACCGGTGCGAAATGCCTCGGGCAGTTTCTCCAATATGGCCATGCGTTGCGGAAAATCGCTGAAAATACCCGCGGCAAACTTGGGACTGTCCTCGTCCGCAAGAATCATGGCCATTTCCGGCGAGAGAGAAAAATGCCCCTCCTCTGAATACTCAAGCAATTGGGCCGCCGCCTGTCCTCGGAGCCACTCCCGCACCCAGCGTTCGCTCAAGCCCGTTTTTTCGGCAAGGCCCTCGCTGGTCACTGGCCCGGCGCCATGCAGCGCACGGTACAGCCCGAGTCGGTCGCCCAGGTGGATCATAGCCGAGATTAACGCACCGCTCAGCAGGCCAAAGACCTTTTGGCCGCCAGCCTTGAGTTTGTCCGGGTCTATCTGCTCGCGGGGCTGCTGTGTTGACATATGCTCAGGTTCTCCAGCTTTCATAAATCCTATCCCCTCCTCGGAGGGGTAGCGCGGAGCGCCGGGGTGGGTGCTGCCTCGTATTCGACTGGAGGAAACCCACCCCGCCTTCGGCACCCCTCCCAAGAGGGGAGCGGGAAAAGCGAAACCTGCATATCGAATAACCGGGCTACATCCCGCTGATCAGCTCAAGAATGGCTCCGTCCGGGTCTTTGAAGCAGACGACCCCAATCTCCGCGCCTCCCGGCCCTTCTATTTTTTTGAGTGGGGCTAAAAATTCAACCTGCATTTCCTGAAGGTCGGCATAGGTCTTGTCAATATCGTCCACGTCGAAGGCAATACGACAAATCCCGATATTATTGAGCGACGGGTATGGCTCGCCCTGTGGGGGCGGATCGATAAACTGGACCAGGTCCAGAACCGGAGCGTTCTCATCGTCTCCGAGGCGCATGAACACGCCGCGCAGCTTCCGGGCATCGAGACCAAGCGCCTCACCGACCGTCGGGTCTTCAAGCGTAAAGTCGTTGACCTTGTTGAACCCGAGTTTTTCGTAAAAACTGATGGACCGCTCCATATCGCGGACACAGATATTGACGTGAAATAAACGAGTCAGCATGTTCCCCTCCTTTAGTTTAGAGTTCTGACAGCATCACTGTAGGTCGGATTAGCGCAGTGTAATCCGACAACGCAAGGGGTTCATTTGGTGGGTGACCGGAGCGCGCTCGTGGCAGACCTCCCTCTCCCCCTGAGGGAGAGGGAGCAGGAAAAGACTAGACTTGACCCGAACGCAGCACCTGGCCCGGCATGGTCCCGGTATGTTTGCCATCGTCGAACAGCACTTCTCCGTTCACGATCGTGTACTGCACGCCCTGGGCCGGCATGACCAAGCGCCGCCCGCCACCGGGCAGGTCGGCCCGCATTTCGCCGCGACGGGCCGAGCCCACCGTGTTGTAGTCAAAAATCGCAAAATCGGCCGCCATGCCTGTTGCGATCTTGCCCCGCGTGGTCATGCCGTAGAACGCGGCCGGCTCGGAGGTAATCCGCCTCACCGCGTGCTCCAGCGTCATGGCTTGTCGGTCCCGCACCCAGGTGCCGAGCAGATAGGTGCAGTAGCCGGCGTCACACAGCATATCCACATGGGCTCCACCGTCTGACAGGCCGACCATGACCTGATCGTGCGTAATCAGCTCAGGGATGCGGTCTTCGTCGGCGTTGAACAGCTCATAGGTATACTGGAGTTGCAGGTCATCCTCGATGCACAGGTCCAGGAAGGTATCGAGCCCGTCTTTACCGCGCTCTCTGGCAATCTCGGCCACGCTCTTGCCAATCAGGGACTGCATGGCGGGACTGCCGACCTCATGGATGATCGCGCGTTCCCATTTGCCTGAGAACACCTTGGGCGACTCCATCTCTTTGCGGAATGCGGCCCGGAAGGATTCATCTCTGTAGAACGCCTTCTGCTTCTCAATCGGCTGGTCGAAGGCCGGCTTCCAACACGGCAGATTGGCGAAGATGAACGGTTTGCGCAGGTCGATCTGAATAATGAGCGGACGGCAGGTCACCTGCGGAATGGCGCCCTTCTCGAACAGCGGCTCAATCGTGCGCAGGGTATTCATGGCTGCATCCGGCTGATCGTCCCGGTTCAGCAGCGCCAGCCAGGTGACCTTCCTACCGCTTTCGGTCAGGAGCATATCCAATAAGGCGTGCTCGGTTTCGTCAACAATAGAGACATTATTGGTCAGGGCGAGTTCAATACTGCCCTTGCCGAGTTCCTTGAGTGCGTTGCAGTATGCCTTGAGTTCGTCCCAACTGGCGTTACGGCAGGCAATCGGACGGCCTTTGTAGCCGATGTGCTGAGCAACGTTTGTGGTCGAAAAGCCAAAGGCGCCGGCAGCCACCGCCTCTTTAATCAGGGCCTTAATCTGTACGATTTCCTCTTGTGTGGCGCCCCGCTCCATCGACTCTTCGCCCATCACAAAGTGGCGGAACGGAGTCAACGCGGCCATAAAGCCGATGTTAATACCGCTCCCACGCTTTTCGGCCGCATTCATATATTCGGGGAAGGTGACCCAATCCCAGGTTACGCCTTTGCCCAGCACGTCAAACGGGATGGCTTCCACGTTGACTAAATCCCAGGCCGCGATTTCATGCACCTCGGGTTTGCACGGAGCCAGGCCGACCCCACAATTGCCCATCACCAGACTCGTGACCCCATGCCAGGAAGAGGACGTGATCAGCGGGTCCCAGCAAATCTGGGCGTCATAATGGGTATGCGGATCGACAAAGCCGGGTGCCACAATCAGGTCGGAGGCATCCACAACCTTCTTGGCTCCGTCCGAGACTTTACCGATTTCCGCAATTTTTCCGTTGGCCACCGCGATATCGGCCCGGTAGCGTTCTGCGCCGGTTCCATCCACCACGGTTCCGTTTTTGATGACGAGATCGTACGACATGACACACCCTCCTAGCTTTACGGTTAAATTATCCCTTCGTCCTGAAACGCGTCCATTTCTGCCTGGCTCAAGCCGAGCAATTCTTTATAGACATATTCATTATCTTCCGCATAGCACGGCGCAGCGCGTTCGGTCGGTCCGCCCTGACTCACCAGCCCGTTGGCAAAATGAAACGGAATATCCTTGATCGGCCAGGTCCCGATCTCGCTGTGCTCCAGGGGCAGCAGCCAGTTCAGGTGTTTGAGCTGCGGGTCGCGTTCGATCCGATCCTGCGCAGTCTGACACACACCGGCCGGAACACCGGCGGCCTGTAAACGCCCTTGCAGGCCAAAGGGCTCCTGCTCCTGCGTCCAGGCACTCACTAAACGGTCCAACTCGTCCTGGTGCTTGGCTCTCTCGTCCAACGAGGCAAACCGGTCCTGGGCCGCCCAGTCGGGGTTGCTCATGGTGCGCACCAGTGCTTGCCATTCTTCTTCGGACGTGACGGCGATGGCAATCCAGCGATCATCGCCAGCGCAGGGATAGGCTCCGTGCGGCGCTGCGGGTGTATAGGGCGAACGATTGCCGGTACGCTGATAGTGGCGGCCATTGACCGCGTGATCCAGCACCGCGGTGCCGGTCATGCCAATGCCGGGTTCTACTTGCGAGCAGTCCAGGTACTGGCCCTTACCCGTCCTTTTTTTATAGTACAGGGCCATCAGAATGGTCATGGCGCAATAATACGCGCCACTCCAATCCATATACGAAAATCCCCAGCCGGCAGGAGGATGGGGTGCGGGCAAACCCGACTGTTCGGTCAGGCCACTCACGGCCTGGGCAATCGGTCCGTAGGAAGCGTATTTCACGTAGGGACCTTTGTGGCCCCAACCGGGCTGCTGCATATAAATAATATCCGGCTTAATAGCCTTGAGGGTGTCATAGCCGAGTCCCCATTTTTGCATGGTCTCAGCCGTAAATGCTTCAACCACCACATCACTGACCGCAACCAGCTTTTTGAACAGCTCGCGGCCTTGAGGCGCTTTCATATTCAGACTGATCCCATATTTGCCGGCATTGATATCGTTAAAATACCCACCACGATTGACGCTCTGGACCTTGCCGGTATCCAGGCCGGTCAGGTCCATGGCTCCGGCCTTTTCCGTGCTCTCTTTCGTGCGGGAGGCAAACGGCGGCATATAGCGCAGAAAATCCAGCCGGTCGCGCCATTCAATCCGAATGACCTCGGCCCCAAGGCTGGCCAATAAGCGTGGCCCGCCCGCCCCGGCCAGCAGCCAGGTCAGGTCTGCAATCCGCACACCTTCCAAAGGTCTTCTTTTTTTCACGCCCACCCTACACGATTCCTTTGTCCTGTAAGTCCGCGACCTCTTCCGCACTCAACCCGAGTTGCTCACACAAGACCTCCCGATTATGCTCACCGATGAGCGGCGCCCGCGGGCCTTGCCGCCAGGCACATTCATTCGGCAGCATAGGCGCACCCGTATAAGTGTAGGATTCGCCCAGCTCGGGATGTTCAACCTGAGAAAATGTGGCGCGGGTTTGCCACTGGACATCGTCGGGGTTTTCTTCCGGCAGTCGAATGGGCGACCAGGGAATGCCCAGTTCCTGGGCCCCATGCCAGATCTCTTCCATGTCAAAATCGGCCACGCACGCCGCCTGGATATCGGCGAAATGCTCGGTAAAGGCGCGTCCCCGGCGATTCTTGGGTTCCTTATATTTGTCTTCGTTCAGGTCACCGGCCTTGCCCTTGCCCTCCAGGAACCCGACCAGGGTTTCATATCCGCCCGGAAACGGATTGGGCAGGATAATGGAATACCGTCCGTCTTTGGTCGGGAACTGCACCTCAGGTCCAATGGCCGGTTGGGCATGTCGCCCCGTCTGGCGGTAGCATGGTGTCTGGCCATAAATCCAGTGCGGGACATCGATCTCGGTGCAGACGCTGACGGCCTGGTGAATAGGCAGCTCGATCATCTCTCCGACTTCAGTCATCTCGCGCCCAATCAGCGCGCCAACGGTAGCAATAAACGCCTGGTTGCCGGCGATGTGATAGGCGTGCCACATCTGTGGGGCAATGGGCGGGGTGTCGTAGCTGCCGTCGTCTGTGGGACTGTAGCCGCAACACATCATTTGTCCGCCCAGCGCCAGATGGACCAGATCGGTGGCTTTATAGTCACGCCACGGACCACTGTTGCCAAACGGGGACAGGAGCACATAAATCAATCGCGGATTGAGCGCCTGCAGGGCGTTCCAGTCCAGCCCGAGTTTCTCTAGCGCGCCCGGTAGCTGGGCATCAATCAGGACGTCTGCCTCCGCAATGAGTTGCTTGAGCAGGTCTGTTCCCGGCGGCGACTCAATATCGAGCGTAATGCCGCGCTTGCCGAAATTATAGTGCCAGAAATACAGACTGCGTTCGGGGTGGAGCTGGTCGTGATAAAAGGGCCCGATCTCACGCGTGGCTTGGCCGCCCGGCGGCTCGATTTTGAGCACATCCGCGCCAGCCCCGGCCAGCAACTTGCCGCAGAACTCCCCCTTTTCGTCTGCGAGTTCCAGGACTTTGACATCAAACAGAAATCCATCCATACTGCTGCCCCCAGGAAGGAGGGCCAGTGGCCCTCCCCTCCTTTATTCCTAGGGTTCCCCGAAGTCCCCGTACAGCACACTAGCAACCGCACAGGGGGTGTCAGGAAGAGGTGAGTCGAGGCACTGGAGTCTGCTGTACCGCATATGATCTCAGCTTGTCATCTCTCGTGAGAGCGCGAGATCCTTGCCGTCCTGCGCTGCGATCAGAGCAGGTACCTGCTGGGAGTCGGTCTCAAGAATTCCCAGGGCAATCGACTTTAAGGGCTCCAAATACTCGTCGAGCTTAGTAAAGCTGCTGAGCGCCCAATGCCGCACGGCCCAAGACTGGGCCAGCACCAATAAGCAGTGGGCCTTGAGTCGAACATTCCCGTCCGGAAATACCCCCTGGTCTATCCCATAGGCAATAATCTCCTCGAAAAAATGCTGAATCCGTTCTTCGCCCTGGAGAAAGCGTTTACGTTCCGCCAACGTCAGCGACTTTGTTTCCTGATAGGCCAGGACCGTGTTACGCCGCAATTCGTCAGTCAGCGCGGCGTACTGCTCGTAGGCCCGCAAAAACAGATCCTGTGGACTGGCGCCATCCCGCTTGAGCCGCTCAAACTCGGCCCGCTGTTTTTGAAACCCGGACTCGGTCCGAATCTGGCCGTAAGAGAGCAGAAAAAAGAGGATCTCTTCCTTACTGGTAAAATAGTTGAAAACCGAGCCTACACTGAGCCCGGCTTTTTGGGCAATCTCACGGACGCTGGTGTTGTGATAGCCGCTCTGGAGAAAGAGATTGAGTGCCGCGGCGGCAATGCGTTCTTGTCCTTCTTGCAGCCGCTTTTCGTCGGTTACCTGAGACGGAGATTTACGTTTTTTGCGTAAGACCTGAGAATTCACTGCGGAGCGCCTTTCGCCAGTGTCCGGTGCGCGACAGAAACTGAGTGAATGTTCATTCCAAGCTCATACGATACGGGCCGGTCTTTTGTCAAGCCGGAAGAAACTCGCTAGAGTAACCCTCGGGAGCGACGCATGAGACTCATTGGGGTTGACGTAGGCGGGACATTCACCGACGCAGTCTTTGCCGACACTCGGACGGACCGGTTGGCCATCCATAAAGTGCCGACGTCCCCAGATGACCCTTCGCTAGGGGTCATGCGCGCGATCACCGAGCTGTGCCACCACCAGACCATCCCGCTCGACAGTATCGCTCTGATCTACCACGGGACTACGATCGCAACCAATGCCCTGCTGGAATATAAAGGCGCGACCGCGGGCATGATGACCACCCAGGGTTACCGCGATATTCTCCACATCGGTCGTCACCAGCGGCCCCATCACTACTCCATCCAACAGGAGATTCCCTGGCAGGACCGCCCCCTGGTCCGCCGCCGCCATCGCAAGGGCGTTCCGGAGCGGCTCGTTCCGCCGTATGGTGAGGTTCTGATTCCGTTAGATGAAGCCGCGGTCCGTCAGGCGGCCCGTGAGCTCAAAGACGCTGGAGTGGAATCGATTGCCGTCTGTTTTTTGTTCTCGTATCTCAACGCCGAGCATGAAAATCGCGCTCGTGAGATCATTCTCGAAGAATACCCCGAGGTCTTTGTCACCACCTCGGCCGCCCTCTCCCCCCAGTTCCGTGAGTTTGAACGGTTTACCACGACGGCTATTAACGCCTTTATCGGCCCTACCGTCCACCGCTATGTGTCGCAATTGGAGCAGCGCTTACGCCGCGCCGGGATTGGAGCCGAGCTGCGTATTATTCGCTCCAACGGCGGGCTGGCCACACCCCGGGTGGTTGCCCAAAAACCCGCCCTGACCTTACTGTCCGGCCCGGCCGCAGGCGTGCTCGGCGGAGCCTGGACAGGCGAGCGGTCGCAGCGCACCCGACTCATTACCTTTGATGTGGGCGGTACCAGCGCCGATATCGGCGTGGTGACGGACGGGCAATTCAGCGAGGCCACGGCCCGCGATACCTGGATAGCCGGCTATCCGGTCCTGGTCCCGATGATCGACATCCACACCATTGGCGCGGGCGGCGGCAGCATTGCCCAGATTGACCCAGGCGGCGGTTTTCGCGTCGGGCCGCAGAGCGCCGGCTCCCAGCCGGGCCCGGCGGCCTATGGTCGCGGGGGGACCCAGCCCACGGTCACGGACGCCAATATTCTCCTGGGTCGGCTGGACACGGGTAATTTTCTCGGCGGTGCCATGGCGCTTGATGCAGCCGTCGCCAGGCGGGCCATTCAGGCCCTGGCGGACCAGCTTGGGATGTCCGAGCTTGAAGCGGCCGAAGGGATCGTCACGATTCTCAACAGCAATATGGCCAATGCCATACGTTCGCGCACCGTACAGAAAGGCATAGACCCGCGCGCCTATGCGCTGGTGGCCTTTGGTGGGGCCGGTCCGCTCCACGGCGCGGAGGTCGCCCGCCTGCTGGGCATTCCGGAGTGCATCATCCCCCCCTACCCCGGTATCACCTCGGCCGTTGGCCTGCTCACCACGGATGTCAAATACGATGCGACCCGGACCGCCTTTCAGGTCTCGACCGATTTTGATCTGCCCCGGCTCAACACGGCGTTTATGCAGATGCAAAACGAATTGCACCAGCAGTTCCGCGATGACGGTATCGCCCAGGCCGCGGTCACGTTCACGCGTTTTGCCGATGTGCGCTATGTCGGCCAGGGCTATGAGTTGCGGGTCACCGTACCCGAAGGCCCGCTCGATGCCGCCGCGCTCAACAGCATCACTGACCGTTTTCACCGGCAGCACGAGTTGGAGTACGGTCATTTCTTTGTGGACAGCCCGATTGAAATCGTAACTATCCGTCTGGTCGGAGTTGGCCAGGCGCAGAGAATCCACGCCGCGTCTTCATCCGGCTCAGGCTCGCTCCAGGCTGCGTTGGTCAAAACCCAGCCGTCGGTGTTTCGGGTTCAGAATGAGCTGCGCAGTCTGGAGACTGCTTTTTACCGACGCGAACAGCTCCCGGTCGAAGAGGTGGTTACCGGTCCGGCGGTCATCCTGCAAACAGACTCGACCACCGTGGTTCCGCCGGATTGTACCTTTCGGCTCGACCCCCACGGGAATCTGCTCATTCAGATAGGAGGGGCAGCATGAGAACCCCAGCAGACAACGCCCCCGAAGGGTGCGACATTGATCCGATTACGGCCAGCGTCATCCTGGGTGCGTTGGAGAATATCGCGGTGGAGATGGGCTATAAGCTCATGCGTATGTCGTATTCGAGCATTATTCGGGAGTCCGAGGATTTCGGCACGGCCCTGGTTAATGCACGTGGCGAACAATTATGCGAGTCAAAGCAGAGCACCCCCCTCCAGTCCGGCCCTATTCCCGGCTATGTGCGCGGAATGCTCGACGCGCTCGCCAAGCGGGGAGAGTCCATCCTGCCCGGCGACGTTATCATGCATAACGACCCGTACGGCGGGGCCAGCCACGGCCCGGATGTCGGGTTTTGCGTGCCGGTTTTCTATCGAGGTGATCTCGTCGGCTTTTCCGTCACCACGGCCCACCATCTCGATATCGGCTGTCAGACCCCGGGCAGCACCGGCATTGTCGAGGCGTTTGACGCCTATGCCGAGGGTTTACAGTTCAAGGCGATCAAAGTGTATGAGCAGGGCAACCGGAACGCTGCGGTGTGGCAGTTGTTGCGCGATAATATCCGCATCTCCGATCTGGTGGTGGGCGATATGGAGGCCCAGATCGCGGCCTGTCGCATCGGTGCTGAACGCTATATCGAACTCATCGAGCGCTACGGGCTCCACACGGTCGAAGCGGCCTGTGCCTTCCTGTTTGATTACTCCGAGCGCTTGATGCGGCAGGCGATTGACCAGATTCCGGATGGCAGCTATACGGCCACCGGCCATATGGATGGCTATATTGACGATCCCGACCCGGGCCGGCGTAATCTGCCCATTTGCGTGACTCTGACGGTCAGCGGATCGGAGCTGAGCGTAGACCTGACCGGCACCGCGCCGCAGGTATCGGACCGGCCTATCAATATGCCACTGATTGGCACGGTTGACGTCGCCATCTGGCTGGTGCTGCGCTCGGTCCTGCTCGACACCGAAATCTACGGCGACCTGCCGCAAAACGCCGGACTCTACCGGCCCATTCAGATCATTGCGCCGCGCGGCACGCTGGCCAACCCTGTTTTTCCGGCCCCGACTATTGCCCGTTTTGTCACCGGCAATGTCTTAAGCGATACCGTTATGAAGGCCCTGGCCCAGGCCGTTCCCCGCCAGGTCAGTGCCGGCATCGGCAACCTCAAGGCCATTGCCTCAAGTGGGATGCGGCAGAACAACAGCCCTTGGGTGCATCTGGAAATTTTTGAGGGCAGCTACGGTGGTCGGTACGGTCACGACGGCATGGACACCGTTGATACGCTGTATGCCAACACCCGCAATAACCCTATTGAAGACGTTGAGTCCCACGTGCCGCTCCGGGTCGAACGCTACGAACTACGCGAGGATGCGTGTGCGCCCGGGCAGTGGCGGGGCGGTATGGGGTCGATCAAGGAGCTGCATTATCTGAGTGACGGCGGCACGTCGGTTGAGGCCGACGGTTTTGTCTATGGCGCCTGGGGGTTTGACGGAGGCAGCACGGGCATCCCCGGCACCCTGACCTTGAAGACCCTCAATCACGAAGAAGTCGCCCTGCCCTCAAAGGTCCCCTATCGCAGCGTCAAAGCCGGAGAGCGCTTAATTACCATTGGTGCTACCGGCGGCGGCTACGGCGACCCCTACCTGCGTGACCCGCAGCAGGTCCTGGAGGATGTATTGGACGAATACTACACCCGAGACACCGCCCGGCGCGAATATGGCGTCGTGATTACCGAAGAGATGCAGTTGGACCGTGAGGGGACGGAGCAGCTTCGACGCGAGCGGAAGCCAGACTCATGAGGGCACAGGGATGTCGAGTTGCTTGCAAATCCGCGCAGCCGTGAATTCGAGAATCTCACGATGACGCGGAACCGAAGTCCGGCGATTGGTGGCCGGATTCTCCCAGATCGAATGTTCTCCCCCTTCCCGCACGAACCGACAGCCGTGTTGACTCAAGTGTCGCGGCAGATCGCGCCGTTTCATGGTGCGGGCGACTGAGGAACGACTCTGACATGAGACGCCGCAGTCAACAGCAGGTGAATAGGCTCTTCTATGTCAGCCTCCGGATCGGTCAGTGAGGAGTCGGGCTGGGGTAAAGGCTCACCCCGTAGCAGATTCGTCTCGGCCATGTCCGCCAGGGCGCTTGCCAGCAACCGTCGGGCTTCCTCCAGGGTTGCGCCACAGGTGATCGTGCCCGGAAAATCCAATACTTCGGCATGGACGCCGTGGTCGAGGAATTTATACAGGGCTTTATACGTCGACATGTTTTACCCGTTATAGAGGATGAGACTAATTGATGCATTATGTCAAAAACATAACCCCCGAGACGATTAGGGGCGGCGCGCTTATCCCAGCGCCCCGTCAATATGGACCTTGCGGTACGAAAACAGCCACTGACCCTCATGTTTGACCAGCCGGTCTTCGTACTCCCCGGCCATGGCCACCCGGCTGCCGCCCTCTTTGGTGGTTGAGGTCAGCAGCAAAAAACACTTCGAGCGGGCCGTATCGCCGTCCACCTCGGTCAGAATATTGGTCACATAGTGGCGCAGCTTGGGACTCTCGGCCGCCAGCCGTTTGACCTCGGCGGTAAAGCGGTCGAGTTCCCGGTGGGCGTCAAATTTGCCGATCACCCCGTCAAAGACACCGTCCAGAGCAAAGCAGTCTGCCCAGCCCTGATAGTCTTCGTGGTCAATAGCGAAATTATACCGCGCGATCAGCTCGGCGATGGCCGTTTTGTCCCGGTCGTGTTGTTCTTCGGTCATGTCGATTCCTCCAAAGTTCTCCCCAAACGCTTTGCCCGATGCCTCTTGGCGAGACTGGGGTGATTCCGAGCTGGATATATGAAGCCTGCAGCCGTCGGGTCAACAGTCCACTCCCTAAACAAAACATCACAAAAGTCAACCTGGCGGCCTCTCGCCATGATCACTGAGACACTCTCAGAAAGCGCGGGATGGACTTTCTCGTATTTCCGTGAGATAGCCTTTTCCCATAAGGTGCTATCCATGCAACTCAATCACGCCCGCCTGCTGAACAGTCTCACACAGCTCGCCCAATTCGGAAAAGTCGGCACCGGGGTGAATCGGCTGTCCTTTACGCCCGAAGATCGAGCCGCACGGCAGTGGCTGGTCGAGCAGATGCGCGAGGCCGGCCTTGATGCGAAGATCGACGGGATTGGGAATGTGTACGGACGGACACGTGGGGTGGACACGGCCGTGCTGATTGGCTCACATACCGACTCCGTACCAAAAGGCGGCTGGCTGGATGGCGCGATGGGGGTGCTGTACGGCCTGGAGGTCGCCCGAGCACGGAACGAATCGAACGCCCTGTCCGGTCTCGGCGTTGACGTGATCTCCTTTGCCGATGAAGAAGGAACGTATCGGGCCCTGGCCGGCAGCTTGTCGTTTTGCGGCGAGTTGTCTGACGTGGATATTGAAGACGCAAAAAATACGCACGGCGTCTCACTCACACACGCTCTAACCGAAGCCGGGTACGCCGGACAACCCCGCGCCCGGATCGATCCGGGTCGCCATCTGGCCTATTTTGAAGGCCATATTGAACAGGGGCCGCGGCTTGAGGTCGAAGGACAAAAAATCGGCCTGGTGACCGCCATCGTCGGCATTCGCCGCAGCCGCATCACCTGTACCGGTCAGGCCGACCACGCCGGCACAACGCCCATGCATTTACGCAAAGACGCCGGGGCCGTCCTGATTCGTCTCTGCGCCGAACTGCTCAACCGGTTTGCAAATGCCGGCAGCGAGCTGAGCGTATGGAATTTGGGCCATATTGTTTTTGAACCGGGTGCCGGTAATGTCGTGCCCAGTTCGGCTCAGGTCCTGGTCGAGTTCCGCGATCCTCGGCCGGAAGTGCTTGATCGTCTGGAAGCTGAAATCAATGCAGCGGTCGCCGCGTTTCATGGGCAACAGGGCGTGAGCGCTGAGGTGGCCCATCTGCTGAGTATCGCCCCGGCAGATATGGACGCCACCCTGGTCGATACCCTTGAGGCCGCGACCCGGCAGCGGGCCGTTCCGGCCCTGCGTATGCCCAGCGGAGCCGGGCACGATGCCATGGTCCTGAGTCGCTATGTCCCAACCGCTATGCTTTTTATCCCCAGCATCGGCGGCCGCAGCCACGATGTCGCGGAGGACACCAGTGCGGAAGATATCTGTCTGGGTGCAGATATTTTGGCTGACACGGTGGCACTATTGGCCCGGCAGAAAGGACTGGCATGAAGATCAAGATCATCAATCCCAACACCTCCGAGGAAATGACGCGTGCAATCGGTGCGGCCGGTGAGTCGGTAGCCCGGCCGGGCACCCGGATCACAGCGGTCAGCCCCCGATTCGGGCCGGCCTCCATCGAGTCCTACTACGATGACTACCTGAGCATCCCCGGCCTGCTCGAAGAAATTCAAAAGGGAGAGGCTGAGCGGTGCGACGCCTATATTATCGCCTGTTATGGTGACCCAGGTTTGCACGCAACGCGTGAATACACTACCAAGCCGGTTGTCGGCATAGCCGAAGCCTCTCTGTATATGGCCTCCATGCTGGCCGCACGCTTCTCTATTGTGACGGTAATTCCGCGGACCCGCACCATGCTCGAAGAAATGATCGCCGGGTATGGCTTTCGGGAAAAAGTAGTGAGTATCCGTACCTCTCCCCTGTATGTACTTGATGTGGAAAAAGACCCGGTCGGGGCGCTCGAAAAGCTGCGTATCGAAGCGCGCCGGGCGCGGGACGAAGATGATGCCGAGGCCATTCTACTCGGCTGCGCCGGGTTTACCCAGTTTGCAGATGAGCTGGAGCGGGAACTTGAAATACCCGTCCTCGACGGCGTGGTGTGTGCCGTCAAGATGGCCGAGTCGCTGGTCGAATTGGGCAAGACCACCAGCAAATATAAAACCTACCGCCCGCCGGAGAAGAAGGCCTACACCGGCATCTTCAAGCATTTTGGCCGCGAGTAGTGTCATCCCCTCTCCCCTCCTCTTTGTGCCACGTAGCGACGGGGGTGGGTTACACTCCCACTCCGCTCTTATCCACCTGTCGTGGCTTGAGCAATAGTATTTTACCAGACTAGTCTGGCTCGTTATATTGCATCGATGCGATCCGCATATTCTACTGACGAAGTCAAGGCGCAATTCTCGGAGATCATCCGGCAGGTGCGTCAGGGAAAGACTATCACGGTTTCTTATCGTGGAGATCCCGTGGCCGAGATTCGCCCGTTCCAACGGGGACCGGAAATGATCGAAGAGCGTCTCACGGAGTACGAACGCCGGGGTCTCCTGGCACGTCCCAGTGGAAAAAGACAACCGCTCAAGGCCGTGGCGCGACGAGGCGGCGCGCTCAGACGCTTTCTCGCCGAGCGAGGCACATGAGCGTCGCTTACGTCGATCAAGTCCCGCAGGTCGGATTCGCGTAGCGTAATCCGACAGCTCCATCAGAGCGGCTGGAGCAACGTACCGGGCAGCCCGCCCTGGTGGACGTTGTCCGAGAAAACGATATTACCGCCGACAACGGTATGCTGGACGCCGGTGGCCCGTTCGATCAGACGGGGCTTTTCTCCCGGCAGATCGTTGACCCATTCGGGAGGCTGAGGACCGATCGTCTCGGGATCAAAAATGACGAGGTCCGCATCAAGGCCCGCGGCAATACGGCCCTTCTTGGGCTGATTGAGGAACCGGGCCGGCTCCGAGGTCAGACGGCGCACGCCCTCCTCAAGCGTCATGGCCTGGCGCTTTCTCACCCACTCCCCGAGCAGATAGGTCGGCACCCCGGCGTCGCAATGCTGGTCTACATGCGCTCCAGCATCGGACAGGCCGATGAGACAGTCGGGATGGGTGATCAGCTCACGCACTTCGTCAGGATTGGTGTTGATGACCGAGAGCGTAATGCCCATCTCCAGGTTTTCGTCAATGGCCAAGTCCAGGATCGTATCAACAGGGTCGCTGTGCGTTTCCGCGGCAATGTCCGCGATGCTTTTGTTCAAATGCCGGGTGTTATGGTCTTTCGTCACCTTGACAACGTGAACCTGATTCCACTGGTTGGTGAAAATGGCGCCGCCTATTTGCAGGTCCTGGCGAAAGGCCGCGCGGAACTCCGGCTTCCGATAGAGTGCGATCTGTTCCGCAACCGGTCGATTGAACGCCTCCTTCCACGACGGCAGGCTGGCAAAGATAAAGGGCACCTTGAGGGTGTAGTACTGCTGGATGGGGCGCGGGGTAACCTGGGGTGGAATCCGCAGCCCTTTGTCGAAGAAAGGTTGCAGGCGGTCCAGGGCCGACCGGTAGACGCCGGGTTTGTCCGACCGTCCCAGGAGCGCCAGCCAGGTGATCGGGCGCTGGCTGGCTTCGGCCATGGCCAGCAGCAACGCCAACTCTTCGTCGGTCAACACGCTCACGCTCCGGGTCAGCGCGATCTCGATGACGCCCTTGCCCAGCTCTTGCATCACCCGACCGAGCGCGCAGAGTTCCTTCTGGGTGGCCATACGACTCGCCAGCGGTTTGCCCTGGTAGCCGATGTGCTGGTCAAGCAGGCTCAGCGAGTAGCCATACGCCCCGGCCTGCATGGCTTCCCGAAAAAGAGCGGTCATGCGGGTGAGTTCTGCGTCAGTTGCCTCCCGCTCGGAGGCTTCGGCGCCCATGACAAAATAGCGAAAGCTGGATAACGGCACCAGAAAACCCACGTTGAGGGCCGTGCCGCGTTGCCCGATGGCCTGCATATACTGCGGGAAACTCTCCCACTCATCCCAGGCCACGCCATTCAGCAGTACCTCTTGCGGCATGGCCTCCACATTGACCAGGTCCCACGAGACAATCTCTTTCTCCTGCGGGCGACACGGCGCAACACCAACCCCGCAGTTGCCCATCAGGACGCTGGTCACCCCGTGCCAGCCCGAACAGGTGAGCAGCGGGTCCCAGGATACCTGCGCGTCGTAGTGAGTATGGATATCGATAAAGCCCGGTGCGACCACGCAGCCGTCGGCGTTGATTGTCCGCGTTGCCGGTCCGGACGCCGAGCCAGCGTCGGTGATAACCCCATCCTTGACTCCGACAGCACCGTGAAAGAGCGCCGCGCCAGTGCCGTCACAAATCTGAGCGTCTGTAATGAGCAGGTCGTAGGCCATGCTTCCCCCCTTTATTCATATCCAAACTCAGACCTTATGCTTATCCGGCAGGCCGCTCCTCTGCGGGCTTTGCCGCCGAGGTGTCGTCGTCTCCCAGTCCGGCTTGCTCTTTGACATAGAGCGCGATCTGTTCGTGGGTGGCGAACCAGACTCCGGGTTTGCTCTTCATATAGGTGACGAGCTTGTCGAGCATTTTCATGCGGTAGCGATGACCAATGACTTGGGGGTGCATGGTGAGAATATACATGGACCCTTCTTCATAGGCCCCGTCAAATTCGTCTCTCCAGATCGAGTATACGTCGTCGGCATTGCGGATACTGACGTGCCGACTCGGCCAGCTTATTTGAAATAACGGCCAATCGTCGAGGATCCATTCGACCGGGAGTTCAATCAGTCCGGTTTCTTCTCCGTTGGCCAGCAGGGTGTAGGGCCGGTCATCCGCCATCATGCTGCTCTCGTATAAAAAGCCCATTTCCTTGACGATCTGAATGGTCGCCGGGGTCAGGTCCCAGGCGGCGGACCGAAAGCCGGCCGGTCGTTTGCCCACTCTTTCGACAAAGATTTTCATGGCTTTCTCATACACGGCGCGCTCTTCCGCTTCACTCAGCGTCAGCGGATTTTCGTGCACGTAGGAGTGAAAGCCGATCTCATAGTCGGCGTGTTTCTTGATTTCCTCAATGACCTGCGGGTGCAGGACCATTGAGATGGCAGGAATAAAAAACGTGGCCGGGATGTCGTGCTTGTCCAAGAGGTTGAAGATACGTGGCATGCCCGAGCGGGCGCCATACTCACCCCGCGACATATACGAGGGGCTCTGCTGGTCCTGAAATCCCATCCAGACCGGCTCGGTGTCAAAGTCAAACGACAAACTCACCGCCACCCGCGTCCCGTCCGGCCAGGACTCAGGTGTCAGGTCTTTACCGCTCCGGACTGTGGCCACGTGCTGCTGAAACTGCTCCGGCTCCCACTGCCAGAGCGGGACTTTATCCGTGCCATCTCCATGGCTCCAAGCAACCGAAGTCGGCCCCACCACCACTCCAAGACCCACTATGACAACAAGGCTCTTCATCCAGTCCGACCAGAGTTGTTTCATGACATCTTCTCCTGACAGGGGGATTTGTGTTCCATACCAGATTTGAACGGCTTTGGTAGAGGAATATTGCACCTCTACGAGCGGGCGAAGATCTGGACGATATTGCCGGCCGGGTCCACGGCGGTGAAATATTTGCCGTGCCCGCCCATGTCTACGGTCTCGTTGACCGTGACGCCGTTTTGGGTCAGCTTCTCGCGCATTTCCCCGAGATCCTCGACCTCAAGCACCACGGTGGCTCCGCCGCCCGGAGGAACCGAGCCTTCGCTCGGGTCGGCCAGGGCCACTCCGACCCCATTCACGTCGAACTGGGTCCAGCGGTTACCATCACGAAATTTGACGTCGAGACCCAGGATATCCTGGTAAAAATTGACGGCCTGGTCCATATTGTTGACCACGTAGTACGCGCTTGAAAACTTTTTCACTGCCATGTCTGAATCTCCTCCTCGTTCCTTGGCGTTCAGCTATCAACTTTTTAATGGAGAGGCTATAGGCTATGCCCGAACTACCGGAAGTGGAAACCATTGTCCGTAAGCTCACACGCGGTGAACCCGCGGAGGCAGGACTGCCAACCTACCCTTCTCTGATAGGGACGGAGATCACTCATGCCTGGGGGAATTGGCAGAATTCCATACGACCGTCCATTCGAGCCGTCACCCGCGCCTTGCCTGGCCACCGGATCGAATCCCTCGGACGGCGCGGGAAATATATCGTTTTGACCTTGCGGTCCGGTGCAGACGCCTCCGTGCGGTATCTCGTCATCCACCTCAAAATGAGCGGGCGGATCGAGGTCCGTGAAACCGGCTATCCACGGCATAAACATGTGCATTTCACCTGCGATTTCAGCACGGGCTACGCTCTACATTTTCATGACGCACGCAAGTTTGGACGGGTCTATTGCGTCGACGACCTCGAAACCGTGACCGGCCATCTCGGCCCGGAACCGTTAGCACCCGGCTTTACGCTGCGGCGCTTTCGTCCGCTCGTTGCGAAAAAAACCGGCGGACTCAAGGCGTTGCTGCTGAATCAGTCTTTTATTGCCGGGGTGGGCAACATTTATGCGGACGAAGCGCTCTGGCGAGCCAAGCTCCACCCCTTCTGCCGAGCCGCTGACCTCAACGATCGTCAAGTTGCGGCGCTGCATAAGGCCATTCGAGCGGCGCTGAACGACGGCGTCAAGCACAACGGCGCGGCCATTGATTGGGTTTATCCTGAGGGCAACTACCAGAATTTCTTCCGGGTCTATGGCCGAACGGGCAAGCCATGCCGGCGGTGCCAGGCCCCGATTGAACGCACCCTGGTCGGGCAGCGTAGCACGCATTTTTGTCCGCAGTGCCAGCGACTTTGAGCGGTGAGCACCGTCCTCCCCTGAGACGTACGATGCGCATTCCCAGGAACCAGCGGTCACCAGACGTGGTAGGCCATTGGGTCGGGGAGAACCCATCCCGCCGCTAGTGCAGTTTCCTCCGTGGTGTAGCGAGGTGCTTTCCAGAGTTCTGTAGGGTGCATCCCATGCACCACCTTTCCCCGGTGCGCAGGGCGCACCCTACGTATCGGGCAACGCGCGAAGGCCGTTGGACGCTACACTAATGTGAATTTTGCTCTAGCGCGGCACCCCTCCGAGGAGGGGATGTATAAGGCTACCCCGAGCCGTCGACGCGTACCGTCACGATGTCGATGTCATGGTACTGCTGGTGTCGGACGGACGACGCAAAGTGCCGGAGCAGGCGGAGCGAGAGTTCGCGTTCGTTCGGTCTGTCGACCTGCTCTCTCAGAATCAGCATACGGTCTTCCAGATTGTCTTCTCCAAGTGCGGCGATGAAGTCCAGCTCCGCGGTTCCGTGGTCGTTCCGCGCTACCACAAGCAGATGCCGCCCCTCACGGCCGGCCTCGTCCTCCTCCTGATGGACAAGACTTAACAGCGCTTCCTCTCCAGCGGAGCAGAGGCGTTCCGTGGCTGCAATGTTCCAGCGCATACGGGTAGCCAACGCACGCAGGAAGGCGTCAAGCTGGGGCAGGCCCGCAATATCCAATTCCATTGCAAGGCGGCTCCGCCGGGGCGCGGTCAACTCCATGAACAGGAGCAGCACGAGCAAGGTCAGGCCACCGGACGTCATGCCGTCTTCGAGCATCTTGCTTACGGTCTCGCTCAGATAGTCCGTGAAAAGGGCCTGGCTCTGAAAGCCTACTCCGACCAAGAACCCCATCCCGACGATGAGCGACATGCGAGTGTCGATCCCATCCTGCACCATAAGCTTTAATGCCTGCACAAAAACCAGCGCTATCAGCACGAACAGATACGCGCCGACCACAGGCGCAGGAATCGCGATCAGGAGGGCCGTCACTTTGGGCAGGAAGGCCAGCCCGATGAAGATGAGCCCGATATACACGCCGACGCTACGCGCGCCGACTCCCGTCAATTCGGCAAGAGAGACGCTTGCTGAATAAGTGGCGTTCGGGATGGTGCCGGCCAGGCCGGACAACAGATTACCGAGACCGTCCGCATTGACTGCGCCTTGGACAAGACGCAGATCAACCGTACGCCGGTCGCGCCACGAGATGTGCTGAATGGCGGTGGTATCCGCAATCGTGTCGACAGCCCCGATCAGAGTTACGAAGACGAACGACGGCAGGAGTAGCCAAAAGCGCCCGTCAAATGTGAGATCAAGGCCAGGCCAGGCGATATGCGGCAGGCCGACCCACGCTGCATCGGCAACGCGCTGTGTATCATAGAGACCGAAGAACACAGCAACGATACAGCCGCCGCCCAGCCCAATGACCGGAGCCCATAGCCGCCAGGAACCCGGCGCGCGTAGGGTCAGAGCCGCGATGATGCTCAGGGTTACAACGACACACACCGGAGCTGCGGACGCCGGCGTGCCCTCGGGCACCTTGGTCATCATGTCGAATACGACCGGAATAACGGTGAGAACAATCAAGGCAAGAAGCGTACCGGACACGACTGGTGTGACAAAACGTCGGAGCAACGACAACCGTGCTGCCAAGGCGAACTGGATCGCCGATGCGACGATAATCAGGGTCGCGAGCAGCGCCGGCCCACCCTCTGTGAGCGCCGTGATACAAACGGCGATAAAAGAGGCAGAGGTGCCCATGATCAGGATGTGTCCGGCCCCGAACCGCCCGACCCGCACGGCCTGCACGATCGTGGTGATCCCGCTGATGAGTACGGCCATAAAGATGGCCCATGACGTGTAGGCTGCGCCCTGGTCTGCCGCTTGCATTATGACGAGTGGCAAGGTGATTATTGGTGTAAAGGTGAGGATAGCGGCCTGGAAGCCGAGACCGACGGCAAGCGCGCGCGGCGGCCGCTCGTCCGGTTGGTAGCGGACGCCGTGCGAAGAGTTCGCGGTTTGTGATTCCATCGCCGGTGTATTCCTTTAGGGTTTTCTGTAAGGCTGGTACGGACGGGGAAAGGACCGTCACACGGAGGCCCTTCCTTATGTATGTGACGGCTCAGAAATCTATATGCCGCCCTCACCCGTGTCTACTACTCTTCGCCAAATGGCCGGCCTTCCGTATGGCACTAAGGTTACCCTATGCTCCGCCCAGAGGAGGAGATTTTATGAGTTCTCCGAGACCAATACCTGCGGCAGAGGCTCCGGTGCGTTCAAAGGCATCGAATTACCCCGAGCCATATGCGTCACTGATGAATGGACGGGTCAAGAGAAAACTTGGTGACTTTTTTGAGTTAGAAGATTTTGGGGTCAACCTGACCACATTGTCCCCAGGGTCGATGTCCGCGTTGAAACATCAGCACTCTCAACAGGACGAATTCGTCTATATACTGAGCGGCACCCCGACCTTGGTCTACGGAAGCCGCGAATATGTCATGAAACCCGGAGAATACGTTGGATTTAAGGCGGGCGAGGGAAGCACTCACCATCTTCTGAATCGTTCAGAAAATCCGGTGACGTATCTTGAAATAGGTGATCGAACGTCGGGAGATGACGTAGTCTATCCCGACGATGATATCTGCGCAAAGTCCGAAGCCGATGGCACCTGGGCGTTTACGCACAAAGACGGGAGGCCCTATTAAAGCCGCCGGCCCGCAACAGTCGCTACCATTCCTCCCCAAACGGCCGGACTTCCACATTGAACGACCAGCCCGAGCGGTCCTGATGGGCGACGTGGTAGGCGGTATCGGCGATGGCTGACGGCTGAATGAAAAAATCGTCCGGCTTGTCGGGCAGCATCTTGCGCGTCCAGGCCAGGTCGATCACGGCATCGATGACGATATAGGCGACATGAATACCCTGCGGCCCCAGGGTGCGGGCCATGGATTCCGAAAGGATACGCTGGGCGGCTTTGGTCGGGGCAAAGCCGGCAAAACGAGGCTTCCCGCGTAACGCAGAGGTATTTCCGGAGGATATGATAACGCCCTTACCGGCTTCGATCATATCCGGAGCGACCGCCCTGGCCAGATACAGCAGCCCCATTGTATTGACCTGGAAATTATCGGACAGCGTTTGCGGCTCGATTTCGAGAAAGGTTCCGAACGCGCCACCCACCGCATTGTGGATCAGGATTTCGGGCGGGCCCATTTCTTCTTTCACCTGGGCGACAGTAGCGTTGACGGCGGCTTCGTCAGACACGTCGCACACATAGCCGCGCGAGCCTGTAATTTCTTTTTCCAGTTGCGACAAACGCTCCTGGGTCCGGGCCAGCATAGCTACGCGATAGCCGCCTTGGGCAAAGCGGCGGCTGAGCGACGCTCCGGTTCCGGGGCCCACCCCAGTAATCAAACACACAGGTCCAGCCATACTCTTTCCCCTCTCACCGCTCGTGCAGACTCAGCAGATGATCCCGCCAAAAGAGAGCAGCAGGAGTCCGGCCGTTTTTATGAGCAGTGACATATCGGCCCCCATATAACGTAGTGAGGAACTTCTACCCAGAAGTGCCGCACCCCGCAACCTTCCTGCTCGCCTCAGCCGGATCGTACCAGCCGCGGCCCAGTATGGGCTGGCAGGACGAGATTTAGAAAACCGTGATCCACAGCGAGTACAGCGCAAAGCCCCCGTATATCACCGACGCGATGAGCATCATGACAATCGACACCGGTCCCGGTCGGGCCGAGGGCGGCAGATTGCGCAGATTCATATACAACATCAACGGCACATACAGGGCCATGGTCAGCCCGCTGAGCAGGGCGGCGTTAAACAGAAAGCCCAGCCCGGTGACGGCAAAACGCTCAAAAAACCAAGTGCTGACTGTGCCGGCAACCATAAAGAGGACAGCAAAGGGAATGTACAATTTGGCCTGGTCGATCTTTGCTCCAAACGGAAACGATGTACGGATGATATAGGACCAGACCCGGGCGTTGCCGTCGACGCTGACCAACTGCGTGCTGAAGAGCGTGGCCATGCCGATTGCCAGAAAGAGATAAAATCCCACCGCGCCCATGGAGTTTTCCAGAATCAGCGACATATCCCAGATAATACGTCCCTCGGCCGGAACGACGCCGCTGGGGCGTAAGACGCACAGCACCCCAAACATAAACAGGAACATGGTGAAGCTGTTCAGCCCCCAGAAGAACAGGCACTGGTCCAGGCGTATCCAGCGAAACCAGCCCTTGAAGGCGCGTTGGTTGGCTTCCGTTTCCGGGTACAGATAGCCGGTTGCCTCCTCCTCGTTCGACCCACCCCGCAACGGGTTTTGGAGCCGAGGCATACGCGCCCCCATGCCGATGTTCTTGTCGCGTAAATAAAAGGCGTACCACAGGTTGCCAGCTCCTCCGGCGCCGGCGAACACCACGGCCCCAAAAAAGCGGCTGAAGGGGAAATCCTCCGTCAATTCGATGTGACCGAAATTCACCAGCCCGCGTGCCATCTCAGACACATGTTCCATGGTTCCGACCTGGAAGGCCACAAAAGTCAGCCCTAGCGTAATGAAGACGACCATGCCGATGACGATCCGTTCCATGGCCTGGTACATGACTTTGGGGCCAAAGAGTGTGGCGGCGATCAACACAAAGGTCAGGCCGGTCCACATCCAGTCGGCTCCAGGGCCGTCCGGTCCGAAAATCAGGCCCTTCAGGGCCGCGCCGGAAACCCGCGCCCAGCCGGGCAGGAACAGTCCGGCGAAAGTCAGAAACAGCAGGATGTAGATAAAACCCATCCACACCCGGGCAAAGCCGGTATACGGCGCTTCGCCGGTGACGATGGTCCAGCGGCCGATCTCAAAATTGACCCAGAGTTGCAGAAAGACACCCAGGGCTGCGGCCCAGGCCATGCTGGCTCCAAACTTGGCCGTAATCCACGGCCACATCACCAGTTCGCCGGCGCCGATGGAAAGACCGACCAGGACAGCCCCCGGCCCGGCCAATTGCCAGAACGAGCGGGTGCGCGGTGGCAGATCCGCAGTTTTGAGTGGCGTAATATGCGAAGCCAAGCCGCCCTCCTTGTGGTCGAAGGGATTGTAGGGTGGATAGTTCAGAAGGACAACTAGCCAGGCCATTTTTGTAGACGGTCGTCAGCGAGAACCAAAGGGTATACATTCCGCTAAAGCGCTAAAGTTAGGTGAAACCGTACGCTGGGAACTACGAGGGAAAAGGAGACCAGTAATGGACCTTATTCTCAGAAATGGACGCATTGTCGGGCAGGAAGATCAAACGACCGTTGATATTGGTATCCAGAATGGCCGCATAGGAGCTATCGAATCCAAGCTGTCAGCCGAAGGGCGTGAGCTTGACCTGCGGGGTCGTTTAGTCACACCAGGTTTCATTGAAACCCATATCCATTTGGACAAATCCTGCATCCTGGACCGCTGCCAGTCGGCCGAAGGTGATCTGGAAGAAGTCCTGACCCAAGTCACGGCAGCCAAACAGGCTTTCACGGCAGAAGACGTGCATCAGCGGGCAGCAGGCACCTTAGAAAAATGCATACTGCACGGGACCACCCAGGTGCGTACTCACCTTGAGGTTGACCCAGGCATAGGGCTGCGTGGACTCGACGGGGTACTCCCCCTCATCGAGGAATATAAGTGGGCGCTGGATATTGAGGTGTGTGTCTTTCCGCAAGAAGGCTTGCTTAATAATCCAGGGACCGATGAACTTTTAGTTGCCGCCCTCAATCGGGGCGCGAGCGTTATTGGGGCAGCCCCTTATACGGACACTGATCCACACGGTCAGATAGATCGCATCTTTGAACTGGCTCGCGAGTTCAACGTTGATATCGATATGCATTTAGACTTCGGCCATACCTCGGACGAGATGGATATTGAGTATGTGTGCGATCTGACGGAAAAGTTTGGCTATGGGGGCCGGGTCACGGTCGGCCATGTGACCAAGATGTCAACCATTTCTCCAGAACGATTTTTCGCCCTCGCCCAGCGTCTGGCGAATATCGGCGTCGCGGTCACCGTGCTGCCCGCGACGGACCTCTACCTGATGGGTCGTCACCAGGATCACAATATTATTCGGGGCGTGACTCCGGTGCATAAATTCATACAGCGAGGCGTTACCTGTTCGCTCTCGACTAATAATGTTCTCAATCCCTTCACGCCGTTTGGCGACTGTTCGTTGATTCGCATGGCTAACCTGTATGCCAATATCTGCCAGGTCGATAATCAGGAAGAAGTGCGGGCCTGCTTTGATATGATCACTCAATATTCAGCCCAAATACTGGGACTCGAAGACTATGGCGTGGAAGTCGGAAAAGCAGCCGATCTGGTTGTCCTGGACTGTACGGCTCCTGAAGCCGCGGTAGCAGAAGTCGTAGCCCCTCTGTACGGCTTCAAACGCGGCCGGCAGACATTCACTAGAAAACCGGCGGAACTCCATCGGCCTTGAGGCTACCATGAACGACACCTTAGGCGCATTCTGTCACCACACCCACGTCACGCTTCCCGGTTCAGAGACAGGGCCGCTCGCTACTCTGTCTCTTGCGGTAAAAGACGTCTTCCATATCAAGGGGCACCCCACTGGAGCGGGCAATCCAGACTGGCTTCGGACCCACCCCGTAGCTGGGACCACAGCTCCTGCGGTGCAACGTCTCCTCGACGCAGGTGCCCATATTGTGGGCAAAACGCACACGGATGAGCTGGCCTACAGTCTCAATGGTGAAAATGTCCACTACGGCACGCCGGTGAATCCGAACGCAGCGGGTCGTATCCCAGGAGGATCTTCCAGTGGCTCGGCTGCCGCGGTAGCTGGCGGTCTGGTGGATTTTGCCATTGGAACCGACTGTGGCGGTTCGGTCCGTTTACCAGCCAGCTACTGTGGGATATTTGGTTTTCGACCGACCCACGGGCGTATTCCGCTCGACTGGATAGCCCCCCTCGCATCAAGCTTTGACACCGTTGGTTGGTTTACCCGAGACGCCAGACTCTTGGAAAAGGTCGGTCGGGTGCTCCTGGACGATCAGAGCGACGCTCGGCCTCCACGCCAACTGCTCTTGGCCTCAGACGCATTTGCTCTAGCAGGCAATGTGGTAACCGCAGCACTCCGACCCGCAGTCACAAAACTCAGCCAAGCTATTGGTCCGGCACAGTCTGTCACCATCAACCCTGGGGGACTCTCGGAATGGATGCAGCTTTTCCGTGTCCTGCAAGGCGCGGAGATCTGGGCCAATCACGGCGCTTGGATTCGCGCAGTCCAGCCTGCTTTCGGGCCGGATATTCATAAACGTTTCGAGTGGACAGCAACAATTCAGCAAGCCGAGGTGGACGGCGCCAAGGAGAAGCGAGAACAGATTGGAGCTCGAATGGACGCGTTCCTCGGAGAGGATAGCGTCTTATGTCTCCCGACTGCCCCTGGCATTGCCCCGCTTCGGAATACACCTTCGGATGAGCTGGAGGCGTTTCGGGCTCAGGCGTTGAGTCTCTTATGTATCGCCGGCCTCGCCCGTCTCCCTCAAGTCAACCTGCCGTTGGGTACCCTTGATGGTTGCCCGATCGGCATATCTCTCATTGGGCCACGCGGGGCAGATATATTGCTGTTACATATTGCAACAAGCCTCGCCCCTTAGGCCCGAGCATCTACCCCTCATGGGGCGGTATCTGCTCGCAGCCTTCTTTGAGTGATTATTGATGCTCTCCCCTGTCCCGACTATGCTTACTCATTCGTCCTTATATCGAGGGTGGGCCAGATTTTCCTTTTGTATCATTCGCGCCTATTGCGTGTCAGCGCCGAAATAGGCACGAGCGCGCTGCTCGGCCCGGCTGTGTTGCAGAAAGAGTAAGCACAGTCCACTGGCTGCGGTGACCACAGCCAGTACGACGGACAGCGCCCCATAGCCAATCTGGGCAACAAGGAAGCCGCCTAACGAGGAGGCAACCGCGAAGCCCAAAAACCCGCTGCCGGATAGAAGCCCCACCATCGTCCCTCGGGAGGGACCGGCCAGTTCAGCTCCCATAATCATGAGCAGGCTGGTCACCGGCATAACACAAGCCATAAAGACGCTTGCCGTGTCATTCATATATGCCAGCCACTTGATTAGAGGAGTGCTGCGAGCGGCATGTTAATGGCGTTTGTTGCCGTCCCTTTCTCCCTCCTCAGAGAGAGGGACGGAGTAATTTTCATGCTCCTTCCTCCTCTTCTCTCGTTGAAATGATCCGGTCGGCCGTTTGCGGCGGCACAGCGAGCGCTAATTTATCGCCATACACAAAACACGGTTGAAACCGATTCAAGATCGCCGGCAGGATCGTCATCGACACAATCAAGCAGGCCCCCATACTGAGTGAAAGCATGACACCCAGGTAAAAGAGGGACTCGAAGTTCGAGGTGAGAAAAATCAGGAAGCCGCCGATAACCACGACCGCATTAAAAAAGATGGCCTTGCCCGAGGTAGCCATCGTGGCCGCTGTAATCTGCGTGGGGTCTGTGAGCCCCTCTCGGACTTTGACCCGATACTTACTCAGAAAGTGAATCGTATAATCGATGCCAATCCCCGATGGTCATCGAGGCAGTCAGCGATTTTCCAATCTCTAGCGGGATATTCAGCAGCCCCAGCAGCCCAAAGCTAAAAATCATCACCAGGCTAATCGGCAGGACATTAATCAGCCCGGCAACGAACGAGCGAAACATGACCGTGGTGAGCAGAAAGACCGCGCCGAGCGAGGTCACCAAACTCGCCAGTTGCCCGGACACAATCAGTTCGCTCAGGCGGTTCAGGAGGTAGCCATTGCCCGCAATCCCGATCCGAAAGCCGCTGTTCGTCTCCCACCCCGCCACCGTGGGATCAATGCCGGCCAACCAGCGGCCCAAGCGGAGTCCCAGCGGATCATGCGCGTCCGTGTCGGTGGTTCCAATCTGGCCGAATTCCTGGACCGCAAAGTCGCGGATAATCTGCACGACACGTTCGACGTCTCGGGTCCTATCGGAGCGCAGATAGACCGATACGTTGGCATGCTGGTAGTCATAATCCACGACATCGTCGAAATCATCCGGGTCTCCCGAAAACGAATACAGCAGCAGATACTGGGCAACCAGGTCACGAGAGGTCGGGATGACTTCCATTTCTGCACGATCTTCATTCATGACCCGGTTCATCCGTTTGATGTATTCCGCTAATGACAAGGAGCCACCCACATCAGGATCCTGCTCCACCCGCGTTTGCAGGCGGTCCAGTTGATCGAGCAGGACCGGATCTTTGAGCCGATCAGCCTCATACCCTTCGATCGCCACATAGATAGGCACGGTGCCTTGAAATGTATCGCGCAGGACCCTATCGCTAACGCGCATCTCGTGGATGGGTGAAACATCCCGACCATGGTCGAGTTCACTACAATCCGCTGCGTGCCGAGCACGCACAGCGCAACAACGAGCGCGGCCGGCACCCACACGACCAGTGGACGCCGTGCCACACCGCGACCGAGGCGCGCCAAGAAGCTGGCTGCCCAGCCGGCGGCTGCCAGGTCTCCACTCCGGCGCATTTGATTGCGCAGGCCCCGGCTGACGGTCGGCGACAACAAACTCAACATGGCCGGGAAAAAGGTCAGCGAGAAGAGCATCGCGGCTAAGATTCCCACTCCACTAAACACCCCAAAATAGCGGATAGGGACAACGGTCGCAGTCAGAAAGGATAAGAATCCCGCTGCGGTGGTCAGCGAGGTCAAAATGACGGGCTGCCACATCTCTCGCATAGTCACGATCACGGCGTCAGCTGAGGAAATATCCGGATGCTCCAACAGCTCTTCGTAATAGCGACTGAGAATATGAATGCCATCCGCCACGCCGATGGCCATGAGCACGACCGGCATTATGGAGGTGACAAAGTACATAGGAATACCAAGCGCGGCCATAATCCCGAGGGTCCAGATCACCGACACGACCACGACCGCCAGCGGCAGGAGGACGCCGCGCAGGCTTCGATACGTACAATATAAGGTTACCAGAAGCACGACCAAGGTCAGGGGTAAGAAGGTTTCCATGTCGCGTGCTTCCTCTTCCGACAAGGTGACTTCGATCGCTCCACGCCCGGCAATATGAAATTCTTCCGGCACGCCCGTCGCCTTTTTAG
>OZ219925.1:0-13367 GCA_964291405.2 Thermodesulfobacteriota bacterium | reverse complement strand
GAAAGCAGGCGAGAAAGGCCGGCTTGAAGCGGGCCGACGTCAAGTCCGTGATCTCGGAAGTACGCTCCGGGAAATGAGCGAGTACCTCTTAAGGACTTCTTGGTTCCAGCGTCCAGCCTCTTTGTGTAGCCAATCTGGCAAGGGCTTTTCTCAAAAGTTTAAAGGCTTTATTTTTCTTACTTTCAGTTCCGAAAAAATCCGGATCAACGACTATTAGAGCATGGGCTTTATTTCCACGAATCGGATCCGGACTTATATCAACGACATGCTTGACTGGTTTCCCCCTATCGTTATTGGTTTTAACGTCACCAATCTGTCGTACCTCCTCAGTAATAAGGGTAACAATCCCATTTTCTTCACTCATCCTAGATTGTTCTGGATCAAAATTTCTTAATTTAGCACGATCAACAGAAGGTTCTTTTTCTTTGTCTTGGAAGGCCTTCGGTAGGAAGGTCAAACGTCCAGTACTATCGTGGGAGTATTCTTCATATTCTAAATTTCCCCGAACATTTCGGTAGAGTTCCTCTTCATCGGAGACATGATCCTGGGTCACAGAGGTGGCTCGGGAAATCTGAACAAGGGGGATAAGTGACATTTCTGCTCACGAACGGCATCATTGCCGTCAATGAGGAGGAATCATGACGAGACGACCACGCCGAAACCATCGCCCGGCTTTTAAGGCCAAGGTGGCGCTGGCGGCTATCTGCGGGGAACAGACGCTGGCGGAACTCGCCCAGCAGTTTGACGTGCATCCGAACCAGATCAAGCAGTGGAAGGAGCAACTCCTGGCGGGCATGACGGATGTCTTCGCTGGAGGGGTGACGAAGGGGGCGATACCCGAGTGCGACGTCACCGCGCTGCATGCAAAAATCGGGCAGTTGACCCTTGAGAACGATTTTTTAGAGGGTGCGCTCAGCAAGGCCGGTCTGTTGCCGAGCGCAAGACGATGATAGACCGCGAGCACCGCTTGAGTGTCAGCCGCCAAGCACGGCTGCTGGGGATGAGTCGCGGCAGTGTCTATTACCAACGCCGTCCCGCCTCCGTAGCCGAGTTGGCCTTGATGCGCCGGATCGATGAGTTGCACTTGGAGTATCCCTTTGCCGGCAGTCGGATGATGTTGCTTGCTCCGGCAGGAAGGTCATGAGGTGGGCCGCCTCCATGTCGCCACGCTGATGAAGCGGATGGGGATCGCGGCGCTGTATCGGCGCCCGACCACGTCGCCCCCGACGCCGGGCCACCAGATTTACCCGTATCTGTTAAGGAAGCTGGCCGTCACCCGCCCGAACCACGTGTGGGCGATGGACATCACGTATGTGCCCATGGCGCGGGGGTTCGTGTATCTGGTGGCGGTCCTCGACTGGTTCAGCCGCAAGGTGCTCGCGTGGCGACTCTCGATTACGCTGGAGACGGGGCCGTGCGTGGAGGCATTGAGCGACGCGCTAGCTCGGTATGGCCTGCCTGCAATCATGAACACGGATCAGGGCAGCCAGTTCACCTCCGTCGCCTTTCTCAAGGTCTTACAGGACGCTAAGATCGCCATCAGCATGGACGGCAAGGGCGCGTGGCGCGACAACATCTTTGTCGAACGGCTCTGGCGGACGATCAAATACGAGGAAGTCTATCTGCGCGCTTACCGGAGCGTCTCGGAGGCGCGTCGCGGTCTGGCCCGCTATCTGGCATTCTACAATCGGCGCAGACCGCATTCCTCACTTGGCGGACAAACGCCCGATCAGGCATATTTCAACCAGCCCACGCCAATCTCGGCGGCGGCATAACCCGAGCGGAGATCCACTTATCAACAGTCCGCAACCTGTTCAAAATAACCGAGCCACCTCTGAGAGTGCTCTATAAATGTAGCGTACGTTGACCGTGGAAGCTTCATCTCTTAACAGAAGCGTTTTTTCAATGACTTCTATCTCATCTTTTATGGGTTCTTGTAATTCCGGAGCGATATGTGGAGGAACAAACTTCCGAATGTCATTGTCGGTCCCCAATATACTTTTGTTTGCCAAATTTCGATATCTGAGTCCGATGCGGCTAAAATAGTTGGGGTCATATTCCTTCCAAAAAATCTCCAACATGGTTCTCAGGCGTTCTTCAAATTCAGTGTAATTTCTGTAGCCCGTACATTGAAGAGCAACAAAATCTTTTGTCAGGGTAATTTGCCACGTCCCATCTTCGGAAAAAAACATATATTCATCATCGCCTAATCCTGATAAAGCTTTGCGTATTTGCTCAGGTATAGGGATAGCAGCAGGAAAATCCCCTGCTTTCTTTATCTTGGTTTCCGGGAAGCCCTTTTTCCTTATTTGATCCTGAAAGTTTACGGGTTGCTCGTTCGAAATCTTCATGATCCGCGGAAAACGAGCCTGAAAAATAACCTGAAAGAGGATATTGTGTCGATATTCAGTTCTTTGGTGTTCCGGTAGTTTCATAACGAAAGCTGTATCTTCTTTAAGACTTAATGCACACGGAGTGCAATGATGGCTGCCAAGAAGTCACGGCATGTCCCTGCATCGCCTCCTTCTCAGAAGAGGCCACTGAAGGTTCGCCATGAAACCAGCGGAGTGAAAGTGGCAAGCAAGTAAAGGGTATTGGGGGCCTTGCTGAAGCATTGGTCCCGCGTCACATGAACTTCATGAACTTTTCTTTGGCTTCGTCCATGAGTTCGGCGGAGACCGTGCTCGCGCCGCGTTCCTGGGCTAGCCGTTCGATTTCCTTCCTGGCCATGGGTTGAATGAAGTCCGGGATGTTGCGCAGGCGCTGCTCGGCTTCCGGCGACCAACTCAAGCCGTTCGATGAATTCTTGGAATCATCCATGACCTGCAGTGTCACGGTGGTATAACCGTTCTTCCGCGCAAACGTTTCCACGCTGCCCTTGACCATCGGCTGCACGAACGACGGCAGCTTGTCCAACCGTTCCTGCGCATCGGGGCTCCATTGCAGCGCGGCCGGTTGCGTGCCGGTGGAGGACTCGCCGCTCGTCAATCCCATCTGCGCGACCATCGCGGAAAACGGACAACCGCCGGACTCGCCCTCTTTGGCGGTGGCACCGGGTGCGGGGGTTGCGCTCTGCCCGGCGCCAATTTTTTCGTTCAGATAGGCCGCCATGGACCCGGACGGCGCCGGAGTCCCGACGTCTTCCTTCAACGTGCCCCGCGTCATTTCCAATGGAGAAGGTTCCACCGTCCGGCCGCCAAGCTGCACGCCCAGGGAACTGACCATTTGGGTTTCGCCCGGATTCGTCACCATGGACACCTTCGCCTCACAGGAGGGGCAGGCGAAGAACACCCCGAGTGACCCTTCGGCGGGTTTCTCGACTTTTTCGAAACTCATATAGGTTTCACAGTTTAAGCAGACGAATTTCATAATGGCCTCACGCGGGAGAGTTAAAGGTAAGAAAGATACGTTCCATCGTTCAAGAGGGCGGACACCTCCCCTACAAATTCTCGGCCAGGACTTTCTTGTAATCCAACATCGACTGAATGCGGCCGACAATATCCGTATAGCGCCGGTTCGTGGGATACTCCCCATCCAGCAACGGGGTCCCTTTATCGAACGTTTTCGCAAAGTTCCGGTCAAAGGGAATGCGGCCCAACAACGGCAGGTTGAGGGCTTCACACATGCCCTCGGTGTTGCCCTCGAACAGCTCATTCTCGGCGCCACATGACGGGCAGCGGTATTGGCTCATGTTCTCCACGACCCCCAACACGGTGATCCCCAGTTCCGTGGCGTAGCCGATGGACTTCTGCACCACGTTCGAGGCCACTTCCGACGGCGTCGTGACCACCACCGCACCGGCCAGATCCGGCAGGAATCCGGCGATGACCGGCGGCTTATCCGCCGCAGCGCCCGGGGGCAGGTCGGCCAACAGATAATCCAGGTCGCCCCAGAGAATATCGGCGAGGAATTCCCGGATCACGTTCATCTCCATGAGCCCGAGCCACACGGGACTCAAATCCATCGGGCCTTTCCACCGCACGGGAGCCGTCTCATTGAGCAGGAAATCCATGGACGCCACTTTGATGCCGTACGGACCTTCCGGCGGTCGCGCCCCGTCCGGCGTGACCTCAAGCCCCTTGCCCAGAATCCCCATCATGCGGGGCACACAGGGCCCGTTGAGATCCACGTCGATGATCCCGACCCTGTGGCCTTGCCGTCCCAAGGCCAAGGCCAAATTGACCGTGGTCATGCTTTTCCCGACGCCGCCTTTGCCGCTCATCACCACAATCTTGTGCTTGATCCCCGACATGCGGTCCTGCACCTGCCGGGTCTGCTGGGTGATCTGCTGGACGACCTTGGCGTCGTCGGTGTATTGCAATTTTCCCAGAATGCTTTTCAGGTCTTTTTCCATGGAAACTCTTTCACCAAAGGTTTCGGCTCAAACGAAAAACGTAGCATAGGGGTTTTGACCAGTCAATCAAGGGACGCGGGAAGGGCGGGGAAGTGCAACAAGTCACCGATGACATATGTCCTGGGCCGGGACGGTGCGGGCAGGGCGGGGTTCGGCAAGGGGGAGAAGGTGAACATGGGGGTCGGGTCCAGGCGGAACGTGATCTCGACGGCGTGCATGAGTTCCGCGCCGTACACCTCCACGGCAGTCAGGTTTTCGGCCGAACGGGGAAAAGGGTGAAAGACCCGGAACTCGTGACTGTCCCCGAAGAGCAGGAAAACCCGTTTCCGGAAGGACTTTGCCTTCCTGACGAGGGTCTCGGCAAAGCGCTTGTACCCGGAATGCGGCGAAAAGGTTTCCTGTTTCGGATCGAACCCGTCGCCGAACATGTCCGCGTGAATGGCGACCACCACGGCATCGGCGTCCGCGGCCTCGGCCTTGTCGAAGGAGTCCGCGAGCCACACCCGGTCCGCCTCGTCGCGCGCGAGGAATTCCACGGTGGCATCGGAACCCTCGACGGCGTCGAAGTTGTTGTTGGAGCCGACCACGTGCGCGGTCACGAACCACACGCCTCTCCAGTTGAAACGGCTGTTTTCCACAAACGGCTCGAATCCGGGCATGACGTCCGCTTGGCGTTCGATGCGGATCGGCTGCCCGCCGAGACTCTCGTCCGCCGGGAAGTAGTGCCTGCGGATGAAGTGCAGCCGTTCGAGCGGATCATACGCACCGGCCAGTAAGCGGTGACAATCGGTCCACTCGTTGTCGCCCGGGGTATAGATAAGGGCCGACGCGAAGCTGTTCATGAAATCCCGCTGAGCGAGCAACTCTTGGTCTGAACAGGGTTCCACGCCTGATTTGGTGTCGCCGATGTGGATGGTAAAATCGGGCGCCCGGCGATTAATCTCCGCGATCAACGCCTTGAACGCGGGGTAGGCCTGCTCTTGCGGACCATAGGGCATATCGCCCAAGGCCACGAACGTGAACTCCGCGGCCTTTGCTGTGGTCGTGAGGGCGAGGCACGCGATAACGCATGCCGCTGCAAGCCGGCGTTTCATGTCATGGTCGGCGACCTGTTTCCAGCAGCAACGCGCCCAACTGTTTGACCCGCTGGAAATAGTCCAGGGACTCCTCGCTCAGTTCCGGCAGCGCGGCCTCCAGATCGGAGAGGCAATCTTCGAGAATCGCCACGCGTTGCGGGTCGAGGTCGCGCTCTTCGAAGAAATAGGTGACGCACCCGCTGATCACCGTGTCCAGGGTCATGAGTTCGCCCTCACGCGAGCCCACCCCGGCCGGCCATTTCGCCGCCTGGTGGATCTCCCACAGCCGGGTCAGGTCCTGATTGTGCTCTTGAGTCATGAAGCCACCCTCATCAGGCACTCCGTTCACCCTCTCCCACTGGGAGAGGGAAGGGGTGAGGGAGCCGCATCTGATGCGGCATGGCGTCCTTCTCAGCCATGGAGTATGAGGTCCGCGGCCAGGCCCACCGCGAGGGCCAGATCGAGCGTTCCGCCGACCCGGTACAGCCACGGCGGCCACGTGCCGAGCCAATGCAGCATTCGCTCCCGCCACGACACCGGAGCCCCGAGCAACAGGCAGGCCTTGATCGCGGCCACCGCGCCGCACACCGCCCAGAGCCAAAACCCCATGAGCCCCGTGGTGCCGATCATCAACAACAGCCCGATCAGCAGGAGCGCCTGCCCGAACCAGAACCGCGGCCAGGGATCCAGGAGAATCCGCCGGGACCAGACGGGCGCCAGCGCAGGCACGACGGCGATCGTCAACCCGGCCACCCCCCAAGCCAAACTTGTCACTCCCATGAAGAGGTCTGCCATCAACCCGTCAACGCCCCTTTCCTTGATAGGGCGGACACCCATTCACTTCGCTCAGGGCAGGCTCCGGTCCACCCCTACAGCCACCCGCACGCATGAATCAACAACAGTGAGAGCGTACACAACCCAAGCCCCCAAAACCGATAATCCACCGCCTCCCGGCTCAAGCCCCACTGCAACACGGACTGACGAACGTCGTCGTTCGACAACAGAAAAAATCCGCCCTTCACCACCATGGCCAGCCCCGTGACCATCCATACTACCTGGTAGGGCAGATCGGACGCTTGCAGGAGCAGGATCATGCCTCCCACCAGGGTGAGCCCCGACCATTTCGCGAGAGAAGGCGAGGTCGCGAGGGCCTGCCTGACCTGTCCGACGATCCACAGGGGCGCCACCAATAAGGCCAACCCATCGGCCATCCATAAGCCCGCAATGGCCATCAGGAGATAGGACATCGCTGTGCTTGCCCCGTCTATTCTGTATCAGGATGATATCAAAGAAATCGCCAGGGCAAGCGTGGCATTCACCGGGTTTCAGTGTCAAGAGAAGGGCTTGCCTCAGCCACGCCCTGCTGCGTATGCTGCCAAGCGATCATCGAAAGCCCTCACCCGAGCACGCCATGACCGAACACGCCCAAGAGACCGCGAAAGCTCTCGTTCAACTCATCCCCCCGTCCGTCGCCCCCGATTTCCTCGAAGAATACGGACTGACCCTCACCGCCCAACAGGCGCAAGCCCTCACCAAAGAACTGTTGGCCCTGAGCCTGTATTGGATCACCTGCGCCGTACGCGTGAGTATTCCCGAACCCGTTTGCAGCCGGATGCACCAAGTCATTCACGAACAGATCCGTGACAAATGGGGCAGCCGGTTCGGGCTGGTTCACGTGCCCATCGATGAGTTTTATGCCGCGATGGAACGCAAGCACCGAACCTGGGAGGACATCACGCAACAGGGCGGCGAACCCATTGCGGTCCTGAGTGACGCCGCCGAGGGGCTGGAGGAGGACGACGTGATCGCGACCCACGACCGGCAACACATGCTGGCGGTTTTGCTCGACCTGGTCCCGATCGACGAGATCGGCGAACTCGTCGCCGAACTCGAGGAAACCCTGCGATAGGTATGGGAGAACGGATATGAGGAACGAGGATGCGTTGGCCGCACGGATCCGCCCCATACTCTCGCAGCGCAAGGGATTCTCCGAGAAGAAGATGTTCGGCGGCGTCTGTTTCATGATCAACGGGAACATGTGCGTGGGCGCCTGGAAGAGGTCGCTCATCGTACGGCTCGATAGAACACATCACGACGAGACTCTGGCGATACCGCACACGAAGCCGTTCGATATCACGGGACGAATCATGAAAGGATGGGCGCTGGTTGAGCCGTCGGGCATCGAATCGGACAAGGATTTGAAAACGTGGGTGCGCCGGGCGGCGAAGTTTGCCGAGTCCCTTCCGGTCAAGCGACGGCGCTTCTAATTCTCAGCCCATAGGGAATAACGATCGTTGTTCCCTACGTCGGCAGCAGCAATGTCGTAGGGATAACCCCCTCAATCCCCCTTATCAGGGGGACGCAGACCTCCGTTCCCCCCTGACAAGCGGGGCAGGGGGGTTCAGACGGGACGGCACCCTTCGGCTTCGTTCAGGGCAGGCACAGGCCGTCCCCTACAAATATGATTATGATGTAGGAGCACGCGGGCCCGTCAGCCGAAGGCCATCGACCAGGTTCAGGCCCAGGAGCGCGATGTTCAGCGCCCCCATGACCAGTTCCAGGACCTGTACCGCATAGAAGGTTGTGTCGAATGCGTAGGCATCGGCCTTGTAGGCCAGAAACAGCGCGGCCGGAATCAGGATGACGATGCCATTGGCGGCGATGAACGGCATCCGCTTGCCCTTGCGAGCGACCAATCGGTCTGTTCGACCGCGACCGAGCACATGGCCCGTACCTCCTGCCAGGGCGAGTGACGGAATGAGCACCAAGAAGCCCCAGGGAATCATCAGCTTGACGGTCCTGATGTCGTCCTCCGTGCCGAAGAGTTCCGAGCCGAGCGTCGAGACCCAGAACGCCGCGATAATCAGAAGCGCCAGCCCCCCGGCAGCGGGGTGTAGTTTCCCAATGAGGTGAAGTTTCCTCTTCATCTTAGAGTGATACAGACCGTACCATAAACACGTATCGCACGCCAGACAAAGGCCCGTTCAGCACGAGAATTTACCGTCGCTGCTGGAGATGTTTCCGGATTTTGCGAAGGCGACCGACCCGTCGTGGCCTACGACGGTTCGTGATCATGTCCTTCGGGCGCTTTCGGAATTTGAGCGCCAAATCGGATCACTTCAAACAGCGTCTGATAAACGTGCTTGAAGACGTACTCCCGGCACGAGTCGAGCGCGTCCGTGTGGGGGAGGGTCACGCTCGCTTGTTTTATCGAGTGCCCGGAATGCTCCAGTGCGCACTCCGCGGTGATTTGTCGGGTGTTTCCATCAATAACAATGCGGGCGATGCTAAACTTCGGGGCTTCCATCGTATTCCTTTCTTCGACCGTTCCTTCCCTCACGTTGTAACCGGTGTGTTCTCTTCTTTGTGCTAAATTCGTGCTACGTCTGCGTAAAAAGTGACGTGGACCTGATTCTCACGAGCCACACCGAGGCGTGAGCGATCCCCTTCCACTCTCGTTTTTGTTTTCCGAGGCTGACGTTCCCCTGTCACCGTGGCCTTTTCGTAGGACATCTTGGCCCGGGGGAACTTTCAGAATTCCCAGATGGCCCGGTCGCCGGACGCCGTGGTCCTCAGGCTGCTGTTGTTTGCCTGCCGGACTCACCTGGAATTCACTTCGCGGAACAACTTCTCGCAGTATACGCAGATCAATCTATTTGTCAATGCGTAGTAAACGGAATGCTCATCGGGGCTGACAGACGGCAAAAAAAGGGGGTTAGAGATACCGGTGGGCGACGGCTTGGCCCTCGTCGTCCAGCTCATAGAGCAGCGGGGCGCCGGTGGGGATGTTCAGTTCGAGCACTTCTTCTCGTGAGAGTTGGTCGAGGTGCATGACGAGGGCGCGCAGGCTGTTCCCGTGCGCGGCCACCAGAAGCGTTTCGCCTTTGGCGAGGCACGGCCAGATCCGGTCCCGGTAATAGGGCAGCACACGTTCGGCCGTGTCCTTGAGACTTTCTCCACCCGGGGGCCGCACGTCGTAACTTCTTCTCCACAATTTCACCTGGGCCTCTCCGTATTGTTTGGCAGTTTCGGCCTTATTGAGGCCTTGCAAATCCCCGTACATACGTTCGTTCAACGCCTGGTCTTGTTCGACCGGCAGCCCGGATTGGCCGATCACGTCCAACACGATCTCCAGGGTTTTGATGGCCCGCGTCAACACGGAGGTAAAGGCGTGATCAAACCGGAAAGTCCGGAGTTTCTCTCCTGCTTCCCTCGCTTCCTGCTCGCCCTTGGGGCTGAGGGGGACGTCCACCCACCCGGTAAACCGGTTTTCAAGATTCCATTGTGATTCACCGTGGCGAATCAAGACGAGTTGTTTCATGCGTCCTCCTCATGTGCAAACCGGGCGAACACCCATTCACTTCGCTTCCTTCGACTTCGCTCAGGACAGGCAGGGCAGGCTCCGGTTCGCCCCTACAGGCCGCCTGGTGCTCTCCCCTTGCTTTGCTCGGCCGCACCCCGTACCATGCCAAGCACGTCCCGCTCCCCGTCAGTTCCGACAGGATCACGCCTCCGAGACAACCGTCATGCCGCCTATGACTCGACCCGACCGACCTCACCTCGACGCACGGTGGTGGATCGCGCTCGGGCAACGGCTCCACATCCGGGAGAAGGTCGAGCAGTTCTTTGACAACGCGGCCACGCCCCACAACGTGTTGGACCGCGTAGCGGAAGTCGATGGGGACATGCCGTACATCCTGTTCGTCCTGGTGCGCCATTGGATCCCCATCGTGTTGCCCCCGCCGGGTCGTGAACGCGTTTCCAAACACGATCCGGATTACTGGTTGGAATCGGCGCAGATCCTGAATGCCGCAGTGACGCGCCTGCGCGAATTAAAACCCCTGATTGACCTCTTGACGACGGTCAACCCCTTTGAGCCCAAGCCGGCGCCGTCTGCCTCACCGGTGGTCGAGGTCGAGTTGGCCAACATGTTGCAGGACATTGCCAAGGTCGCGGGCAGTTACGGCGGGCCGGATTATACGTCAACCATCAAGAATTTCGACCCCATTCCCCTGCGGCAAACGCAACCGTTCAAACACAATAAAAAACACAGCGCCGAGTTGTGGGTCGTGTTTCTGCTCCGTGAGCATTTCCGCACCCTGAACCTGGGGAAAGACCGCTATTGGCCGCTGCTCACCGATGTGATTACGGCCGCCGGCATTCGTCAACCCAATGACCATCCGTTTACCCCGGGCGAACTCAAATCCTGGTGGACCAAAAACTGGCCGCGGACCTATACCTTGTTGAAGGAGAAAAGCGACGACGGATTGCCCACGGTGCATACGGCCTACCAAAGCGACTATGAATGGTTCCAATCATGGTTCGGGTGGGAACTGTCGCAACCGACCGGCCCCGGCCGCTGATTTCCGACTCGTTCACGGCCGTCACAGAATCATCCGGCGGCCCTCCGTCTCCTCCCCACCGGGCTCCCCGTCAGGCAAGGGAAACTCGTCTTCGAGCGGCGCTTCGCCGAGCACGGCAAAGAAGACGCCGATCTTCAACAAGAATGACGCCGCCACCAACCAGAACACGTAGGATTGGACGCCGCCTTCATCCATGAGCTGCCGCATGCGGGCCGCGTGGTCCAGGCCGGTCCGGGCTTTCGCTTTCAGTAACAGGTCTCTCAGGTGCCAGTAATACACGTAATTGGCGCTCGCGCTGGCGATGATCGACCACACGATCGGCACCGTGATATCGCTGGTGATAAACACGGACACAATGGGACCGATAAAGTACACGAACGCAAACAGGTACATTTTTCGATACAGAAACCAGAGAAAGGGTTCGACCAAAAACGGGGCCCAGTTCCACGTGAGCGAAAAGCGGGGGCCTTGTGCGGTGTGAAACCGTTGAAACACGCGTTGGTAATAATCCCACGCGGGTTTCCACGACCAGCCGCTCGTCAACGTGAATTGGATACACCTCCCGGGACCGATCAACGTCCGCCAATACTGCTCCTCCTGATCCGTCTCTGGGGCAGCCTCAGCCGCCGTTTCCGGAGGAAACTCCTTCCCGCAGCGCAGGCAAAACTGGGCATCATCGGGATTCTGTTGTTCGCAGGACTCGCACGCTCTCATGGTTGGGGTTATACCATGCGACTGTTCCGGATGGCCACCGGGCGGGCGAATGCCGCGTCAACGCCGGAGAAGAAGGCCCCGTTCCGTTGCACCTCTGAGAGGCCCTGTGCTAGATTCGCCTCTTTCCACGCGAGGTTTCGTCGCCATGCTGACTGAAGATCTTCAACAGCGTTCCGCCCGGACGATCATGAATACCTATGCCCGGTTTCCCGTCAGCCTGGTGCGGGGCAAGGGGTGTAAGGTCTATGACGCGGAGGACCGGGAATACCTGGACTTTGTGGCCGGCATCGCGGTCAATGCGCTGGGGCACGGCCATCCCGACCTGGTCACGGCTATCGAGCGACAGGCCCGTCACCTCCTGCATACGTCGAACCTGTATTATTCCGAACCGCAAGTGCGGCTCGCCGAGCGATTGGTCGCGCATTCCTTTGCCGACAAGGTGTTCTTCTGCAACAGCGGGGCGGAAGCCAACGAAGCCGCCATCAAGCTCGCCCGCAAGTATTCTTTTGAAAAATACGGCCCGGACCGGCACAAGATCATCACCATGAACAACTCGTTTCACGGCCGGACCCTGGCCACCCTCACGGCAACGGGACAGGCCAAAGTACAGCAGGGATTCGCGCCGCTGCCGCAAGGATTCAAATATGCCGACTTCAACGACTTCTCCTCGATCAAACGCCAGATGGATGGTCGCACCGCCGCGGTGATGCTTGAACCCCTACAGGGCGAGGGCGGAGTGGTGGTGGCCGAGGAGAAGTTTCTGGAACAACTGCACGCGCTCTGTCGGAAGCGCGACGTGCTGTTGATTTTCGACGAGGTCCAGACGGGCATGGGCAGAACCGGCGCCCTGTTTGCGTATGAACACTACAACGTGCAGCCGGATATCATGACCCTGGCCAAGGGCTTGGGCGGTGGGCTTCCCATCGGCGCCTGTCTCGCCACCGACGCCGTGGCGCAAGCGTTCGGGCCTGGTTCCCATGCGTCCACGTTCGGCGGGAACCCCCTGGCCTGCGCCGGCGCCCTTGCCACGCTTGACGCGTTGTTGGACGACCAATTGCTCGAACGCTGCCGGGCAGCCGGGACCTACCTGCACAAAGGGCTCCAATCCTTGCAGAACCGGTTGTCCGTGGTCACCGCGGTTCGCGGCCTGGGTCTCCTGCAAGGCATGGAATTATCCATAGACGGGCAACCGGTCGTCCATGACTGTCTGGCCCGGCGCATATTGATCAATTGCACCGTGGGCAACGTCCTCCGGTTCGTGCCGCCGTTGATCGTGACCAACGGCGAGATCGATCGCTTGTTGGACGTGTTGGCCGGCGTCTTGCAAAAACGGCTCGAGTCGCTTCCGCATTCATGAAGACGCGAAAAATGATGTTGCACATAATTCAATTGGGATCATGGACGGCACGGGGGCCGTCCCCTATATGACACTCTTGGGACAATCCATTCCGGAGCCCGGCGTTTCCGCGGCTCCGCCCGCGACGCCGGCCGGCGGCATGAAGGATTTGTTGGCCGTTGCCGACTTGTCCGGCAGTCAGATCTTCCGCTTGTTCCGCATTGCCCGCGAGATCAAAGCCGCCCCGCGATCCGGTTCGGCTTCGCAATGGCTGGCGGGATTGACGCTGGGGCTGCTGTTCGAGAAACCCTCGACCCGCACGCGAGTCTCCTTTGAAACGGGCATGCATCAATTGGGCGGGCAGGCCTTGTTCCTGCCGTCGGATACCATCCAACTCAGCCGGGGCGAGAGTCTCGGCGATACCGCCCTGGTGTTGTCCCGGTACCTCGACGGGCTCGTGATTCGCACGTTCGAGCAATCCACGTTGGAGGAATGGGCGCGCCATGCCACCATTCCGGTCATCA
>OZ219924.1:0-38655 GCA_964291405.2 Thermodesulfobacteriota bacterium | reverse complement strand
CGCCATCGGTCGCAGGAGGGAACACCGATCGTCATTCCCTTCCGTCGCGAACACCGGGCCGAACAACACCGGACACTTTTCCGTGAGGCCATAGCGCTTGACCACGTCGACGGCCCACTCATAATCCTGCCGGTCGCCGATGACGAATTTCACCTGATCGTTCTGACGGAGATGGCGCAGATTGTCCCAATGCATACGGTCATCCATCTCACTGCCGGGACATTTGACGTCAAGAATGACGCTTGCCCGGGAATCAACCGGAGTCACGTCGATGGCTCCGCTTGTTTCGATGAGCACGTCGAACCCTTCCTCGCATAGCCGCGTAATCAGCTCAAACGCCGCGGGCTGCGCCAGCGGCTCGCCGCCCGTGACTTCAACCAGGGAACACCCGTATTGTTTGACTTCATCCATTACGGCATCGAGACTCATGTCGGTCCCTCCGTCAAACGCATACGCCGTATCGCACCACGTGCATCGGAGCGGACAGCCCGTCAAACGAACAAAGACACAGGGTTCCCCCACTCGGGTGGATTCCCCCTGAATACTATGAAAGATTTCTGTGATTCGCAGAGCTGGCGGAGAGGCGGGAACTCGCGTCGTCATCGCTTCAGCAGGTTGTTCATGTTTTGGCTTCTGACGCTACGCCCACAAGGTCGTGGGCCACCGGTGCCGGCGCGCGATCCTCGCCATCCCGCGAATGGGATTGACCACGAGTGGATGCCCCACGGACTCCAGGGCCTGAATGTCGCCGGGGCTGTCGCCATACGCGTAGCTTTGCGCCAGGTCCACTCCGTGACTGTCCGCGAACGTCTGGAGCAAACGCCGCTTGCCTTCACCGTACGGATAGGGTGACAGGACCCGACACGTGTAGCCGTCCTCATTGGTTTCCAACTGTGCCGCCAGGATGTTCGGGACGTCCAGATAATGCGCGAGGGGTTTGATCAGGAACTCCGGCGTGCCGCTGACCAAGGCCACCTGATGGCCGGCCTGTTGATGTTGGGCCAAGGCCGCGGTTCCTTGCAGCGACAGCCGGGGACAGATCTCCGACCGCACAAACCATTTCGCAAGTGGCTCAATGCCTTCCGGTCGCTTATTGCTCAGGTAAATCTTTCGTTCCCGCAGGGGCCTCAGGGAAAGTTCGAGAATATTGAACAGTAAATACAGTGCGCTGTCGACCAACACGCGATTGGATAACAGACCGGTTTTCCACAGATACCGGACGAAATGAATTTCAATGGATTGACCGGGGATCAAGGTATTGTCGACATCAAAAAATGCCGCAACCTTGCCGGGGGGAGAACCGGGCGTGTGGGAAGACGAATCAGACATCAACAAAGCTTGGATCAGCACCAGTATAATTTAGGAACCTCTAATTTATTGTGATAGCGGGATGCAGGGCAAGGCGTCCCGGAGCGAAACCCGAAGCTTATCATACAGATAGGTGAGGGTTGAGCGAGGACACAACGCAGCCATGCGCCCGATAGTGCAAGAAATCAGAGGTTCCTTTGCTAATTGTACCGAAGGTCCCGTTAATTGACAACCATTCGAACCCCTTCCTATAATTCTGTCATGCCGAAGTGGTGGAACTGGTAGACACGCACGTTTGAGGGGCGTGTGGGGCAACCCATCCGGGTTCGAGTCCCGGCTTCGGCACCATAAGCGCAACAAACAGCAAGAGTTGTTTCCCACCAGAGGCAACACCATCGACAATAGAAGTAAAGCCGGGACTCGAACGGGGGTTTTGTTCAGGGAGCAACCGACTCGCAGAGGAGTGGATTGACTATCAATTTATCTCGAGAAGAGAAACAACGTTACGGACTAGGGCGTAAAGCTGTTATAGTCTTTTTTGTAGTTTTGGTGATAGGGCCCTGTGGGAAGACCCGCACTCGGTTTTGATACCACTTGCAGATTAATGTGCCTTGCAAGTGGTCGATACTCCGTCAACATGGCATTCAAGGCAGCATTGACAACGGCCTCAATGAGATTCGAACCGCTACTGTCCTTAGTGACACGCTCCGTTCTTTCCCACAGGACTTCTTCCGTGGTCGTATCCACCAGCTTGTAATTGGCTTCAACGGTGACCGATGAAGAAATAGCCAGATAGGTGGTCACCCATTCTTTCACGGTAATATAGAGTGCCGCGTCAGCCCCGAACACGTCCTTGAACGTTTGAAGCGGGGTTTCTTTCAACAACCCTTCGTCACTCAGGCCCATGTCTATCAACACGTCTTTTGTTAAAAAGACCGGGAACACGTAGTACCCCATCTCGCCAAACGGCTGGCTGACCGTCGTATTGAAAAGGATGGGAGCATCAGCGGCTGTGCTTTCATTGAAAGGAGGGAGTACCAGAATCGACCTGGGATGATTTTCAAAAAATTTTGCATAGTGGTAGTCGGGTGGAGCGACACACCCCTGCAACAAGAAAATTATTCCGCCGAGCACAAGCAACAACCGTCTCATGATTTTTCCTTATCCTGTATTCGAGATATGACGGAATCCATAAAATATTTCGACTCGGGATACAGCGCCGCTTCTTTCTTGAAATTCGCCAGAGCTTCCTGCATGCGACCTTGTTTGAACAACAGATATCCGTAGTCCGCATACACGCCCGGCGCCAGTCTTGCGTTGTTTTCCTCGGCTTCGTTGATGGTCGCTTCGAGCATACGTAAGGCTTCCGCCTGCGCTTTCTCGCTGGTATCCGTCGCACGGAGGTACAGGCTGTCTTCGTACTCCCCCCAATGATACAGCGCAGGCTGCCCGCCGCAGGCCGGTAGTACGCAGAAAACCAGTAGGATCATCCCTTTGTACAGTTTGGTCTTCATGGAATAGTGATGCTCCTTGTCACGCCCGTACCCAGGAACACTTTTCTCTGGTACAGCATTTGGCTGCCCCTCCTGATCTCCACCAGATGGGTCCCCGAAGAAACGGCCAGTACGCCTTGCGTTCCCGTTGCCCCGGAATCATACGCTTCGCCTGAACCGATCGACGTTCCGTCAATGAAGATCTCATGTTCACTCGTCGCATTGACGAAGCGGATATAGCCCTCCGCCTTTCCCTGATCCACGTTGCTCGTTGACGATTGATATACCGGGCCCACCACCGGGGCCATCAACCCGCACCCCGCCAAGGAGATCAATGCCCCTAAACCGATGCATGCCAGGGTAAGAATCCTGCTCGACATAACCATTCCTCATTTAAATTGAATGATATGATCCGTGTCGGGAAGACCCCCTTCCACGACGCGACAGATTGATCCCTCATTCGTTTCCGAATTGCCAAAAAATCCTGTTATCTCCAGTTCGCCGACTTGTGTATGAGGAAGCTGAATATTAAATCCGGTCTGCGGACTTTTAACCACTTTCCCCGGTTGCATGACCAGCAGCCGGTCACCGATTTTCAGGCCTTGCCGCGCCCCCCCGGATATGAGAACGTTCTCCCCTTCTATGGAAAGAATGCCGCTTGTCCAAGGCTTGTCGGACAGTTGATTGAGCAATTTGTCCAATAAGTTCGCCACGGCGGCGGATAAGGCCTTGTCGTTCAGGGTCGAGTCGAAGGTCGCCCGGTCTCCCAGTCCCAAAAAGGTGGTCGAGTCCAAAGACGCTTCTCCGCCCCCGTCTTCGCTATAGAAGACGTGGCCGGTTCGAGGGTCCACCAATCGAACATTCACTTTGGCATGGGCCGCTTGTTTTCTCGAGCGGGAAAAGAGCACGACTTCTCCGGTGTCTTTTCGTCCGAATTCCACAATAGAACCCAAGAGCAGGGCATCGACCCCGACCAGATTTTTCTTGAATTCCTCTGGGGTGAAGCCCAGCAACTCACTCTCGGCTTCGAGTTTGTTGAGGTCGGTGCGTTCCAGAACAATAAACTTTCCCGACTTGGTCAATTCAGAGGCCAGAATATCGGAGGCTTGTTTGCCGAGGCGGTCATAATTTTTGTCAACAAACAGTCCGGAGCCGTATTTGGTTTCATTCGTAAAGCGCGCCAAGGCGACTTTCCGCTTCAACACCCGCTGAGCGGGTTCGGTTGCTTGGACGGAACTGTCAATCGCAGGAAGTTGGCTTGACGTGTTTTGGGGTTCGGGGAGAGATTGGACGACTTCTCGTTGGTCATAAGTCGCACAACTTGCGAACAGCATCGAGAATAACAGTAGGATCGTCTGCATCATCATGGATTCCGTCTTCTTGACTTTGGCCACGCAAAGAACTTCATAATAACAATTTAGATTTTCAAGTCAAGCTCCTTTTGAAAAGCATTTGCAGAAATTTTTCAGTCATCCCTGCAGTCGGGAGCAACAACGCGTGTGGCGGCAATGATTCACCGGCACGATCGCACCTGAGTCAGAAAACAAACATTAAACAGTCGCGGCTTGAGAAGGTAAAGGGGAAATCGCGATGCTAAATTCGATTGCACGAAATACCGGGAGCATCCAGCAACGATTCGTCAAATAACGACTGCCAAGCCGGAAAAATACTTTCGATAGAAGCCTCGGTCCCGCGTGAGCAACACGTTGGCTTCATGGAGGGCATGCGCACCGATGAAAAAGTCCGCCAGAATACGAACGCGCTTCCCGCCGGCCTTTCGATAGGCGGCATGAGCTAAGCCTGCGGTGTACGCATGTTCTTTTGTGAAAGGAACGACGTCGATTCCGCCAAGGCTCAGCCAACGATCAAGTTCATCCTGGCTTTGAGTCTATGGCACGAGTTCGGCATAGACCGCAGGAGAAATGATGAGACTTCCTTGTTCATAGGCTTGGATGAGCAGGGCTTCTGATTGATCGGCGTCATCGGCATCAACAAGGACATCGAGGAGGATGCTGGTATCCGCCGCCGTAATCATCGCCCTCGAATCTCTTCGATATACCGGTCGACTGCCAGTCGTTTTTTCACGACCCCCCTCAACGCACGAAAAGGATTCGAGGACCCGGTGCCCCGTTTCTGTATTCGAATGCTTTCAGCTTCAGCGAGAAATTCCACTTGGACATTCGGATGAAGTCCATACCGTTTTCGCAGTGAAATGGGTATGGTAATTTGTCCTCTTCCGGTGACACGCATGTTCTTACTCTTGAATGCTTGCTTTCTTATCTATTTTTGTAGGAATTTCTCTATTTTTGTCAATTCAGGCTTTGGCTCAGTCTTTTGTGGCTGATCTCTTTCCTATTCCTGCCTTAACACGGCCAACGGCGGTTCGCCGAGAATTTTGAAGGTGCTCAGCAACCCGACGGCCACGGCCAGGCCGACGGTGGCCAGCAGTCCCCAGCCCAGCACCAGGGGTTGAACAGCCCAGACGAGATCCAGGAAAAAGTGCAGGATGGCGCAGGAAAGCGCGCTGGCTAATCCCACGCCGATCAGACCTGCCAGCCCCCCAATCAGGGCAAACTCTACGGCAAAGGATGACACAACGATCCGTCGCGTGCCGCCAATCGCCTTGAGAATGGCCGATTCGTATAGACGACGGTACCGTGTCGAGGAGACGGCCGCGGTCATGACGACCGCGCCGCTCACCATACTCAACAGCGCGATCCCCTGAATGGCCCAGGCCAACTGTTCCAACAACCTCGCCACGTTGGCCAGCACGTCGCCGACCTTGATCGCCGTCACGTTGGGAAGGGCTCGAACCAGTGCGTGCTGGAGTGGCAGTTCTTCGTCAGTTTCGACCTTCGCCGAAGAAATGTAGGTCATCGGCGCTCCTTCCAGCGCGCCTGGTGCAAGAATCATGAAAAAGTTCATGGAGAAACTTCCCCAGTCAACCTTTCTCGTATTTTCGACAACGGCCGGCAAGGGCGTTCCTTGCACAAGGAATTCGATCGTGGACCCTACGTCCACGCCGAGATTGACAGCAGCCTGGTCCTCAACCGACACGCGGATGGCGGCTCCCTGCTGCCGAGCATCCGTTTGCTTCACGTCTCGCGAATCTGCCGGCCACCATGCCCCTTTAACCACGACGTTGTCCCGGGGAAGCGTCGCGAGCGCGGTGAGCACGTATTCCCGGGTGAAGTACCATCCGTTCTTCTTGCCCTTGTGCTCTTCCGGATCGATCACGTTCCCGTCAAGCGCCCTCAGCCGCGCCCGGACCACGGGAGTGAGCCGGTACGGAGCCTGCGGGGCTTCCCGTTGCACGATCGCTTCAAACGATTCCCGTTGATCCGGTTGAATGTCGATGAAGAAAAACGTCGGGGCATCCTTTGGGATGCGTTCTCCCAAGGCGACGAGCAACGACGATTTCACCAGCGCGACCGTCACGATGACCATGACGCCCACCCCGATCGCCACGGCCATGCCCCGGGTGAAATTGCCCGGTCGTTGCACGTTGCCTAACGCCTGCCTGATCACGAATGAACGGGGACGGGGAAGTTTGTTTAGCCCATGGAGCAACGCCCATACGCCGACTTGAAGCAGAATCACCGCGGCGCAAAACGCAACGATAAAGAGCGCCCCCAACGTGAGTGAGCGCGCTTGCCACGTGGCGAGGACGGTCAGGCCGCAACACATCATCACGGCCGTGCCGAGCCGATGGCGGTCTCGTACAATGCCGATCACTGCGTCCCGTATCAATTTCCAACGTGAACCAGCCGGAACATGATGTTGCTCCACTTCACGCCGGAAGACCAGCGCGGGCGGGATTTCCCTGATGGCGAGTAACGGCCAAATCGTAAAACAGAACGTCGTCACCACCCCCACCAGCAGGCCTTTACTCAATGGCAACACGGTGACCTGGCTGCTGACGACAACCGGAATGAGTTCACCCAGGAGCGCGGGCAACAGCCTTTGCAGGCCGACTCCTATGGCCACTCCCCCCATGCTGCCGAGTAATCCCATGAACAGACTCTGCAACAGATACACCCGGATCAACAGGCCGGCGTCGGCTCCCAGGGTCTTCAGAATCGCCACGGTCGTGAGTTTGTGCCGCATGAATCCGTGAATGGTGCAGGCAATACCGATCCCACCCACAAACAGTGAGGTCAGGCCGATGAGGCCCAAATAGATGGTGAGCTGATCCAGGAATCTCCGAATCCGCGGTTGGGCGTCACGATACGATGAGACGCCGGCCCCCTCGGGTCCCAGTCGTCCTTGCAGTTCGCCCCTGAGAGGGCCAAGCGCAAGCGATTCCGGAACGCGAAGCAGGTAGCGCTCACGAATCCGGCTGCCCGGCTTGACCAGATCCGTCGCTTCTAACGCCTGCCGGGAGATCAGGACTCGCGGCCCCAAGCTGAAGGCGCTGGCCACGCGGTCCGGCTCTTTGACGAGGGTCCCGGTCACGGCAAACCAGGCTTGTCCGATCTTGACGTGATCGTGGAGCTGAAGCCCGAAGCTGATCAGCAAGGATTCCTGCACCACGGCCCCGAAGCAGGGGCGTGAAGGACAGTCGAAGGGGGCAAGCGCATCATGGAGAGATTGGTGAGGGCTCATCTCCACCTGCCCGTACAACGGGTATTGTTCTTCAACGGCCTTGAGTTCAACCAACTGCGTCGATTGAGTCCCGGGCTGTCGGGAATGCTCCTCCACGGGAACGGCCGCCATGCCCACAAGTTCCCTCACGTGCGTCACCGCGACGTGGCGCCCTCTCAGGTCATCCAAGGTCTCTCTGCCGGATTCACTCAATTGATGGGCCGCACGAATTTCCAGATCGCCGCCCAAAAGACTCCTGGCATCGCGGAGGATGAGGGATTCCACGTTTGTCGCAAACAATTCAATGCCTACGACGGCCCCCACGCCGACGGCCAAACAGGCCAGGAAGAAGACAAACTGCCGCCAACTGCCCCGGATTTCCCGCCACGCCATGAGGAACGAAATGGGTACTCGCTGCATGAGCTATGAACGAACCAGCGTGTCCGACGCAATCGTGCCGTCGTGAAGGGTGATAATCCTCTCCGTTTGTTCGGCGAGCGTGGCATCGTGCGTGACGAGGAGCAACGTGCTCCCCTGATCGCGATGAAGCCTGAGCAACAAATCAATCACCAGTTGCCCGGTGGCACTGTCCAGATTCCCGGTCGGCTCGTCCGCCAGCAAAATCGGAGGGCGGCAGGAAAAGGCACGCGCCACCGCCACGCGCTGCTGCTCGCCCCCGGAGAGTTGCGAGGGATAGTGGTCCTCACGGTCTTGCAGCTCCACGGCCTCCAACAAATCACGGGCGCGATTCTTCGCAGTCGCATCGCCGCTCAATTCCATGGGAAGCATGACGTTCTCCAGGGCCGTCAAGGTGGGGATGAGATGAAAGGCCTGAAACAGATATCCGATATTTTGACGTCGATAGTGCGCCAGTTGATACTCCGTCCACGTCGTGATCTCCTGGCCGTTCAACCAAATGGAGCCGGTGGTTGGTTTATCCAATCCGGCCAACAGTCCCAGCAGGGTGGATTTCCCGCTCCCCGACGGACCCACAATGGACACCATCTGTTTTCGCGGCACCTCAAAGTTCAACCCCTTGAGGATGGACACCACGTGGCCGCCGCCCCGGAGTTGCATGGTCAGATTCTCAACGCGAATCATGCCCTGAACCGTCTCTTTCCTCTTGGCAAACTTGCATCAATGCGGTCTATTATACACTATGGGAACCTCTGATTTACTGCACTATCGGGCGCATGGCTGCGTTGTGTCCTCACTCAACCCTCACCTATCTCTATGATAAGCCTCGGGTTTCGCTCCGGGACGCCTTGCCCTGCATCCCGCTATCACAATAAAGCAGGGGTTCCTATGACGACGGACCCTCACGTTTTTCACCCTTTCGTCACACAACGATTCAGGCAATCGGGACGATGGTTGTGGACCGCTATAGGGATTTTCCTGCTTTTGTCAGGAGTGGGAGGGTGTGACCCAAAAGATCCTGCTCTGCCCCCAACGGAAACGCAACCTGCAGGAAACGTTGCGTCTTCTCACATTTCAAACGGTTCAGACCGCGTTGTCACGAAACCCGCTCGAATCGTGGCGTTCGGGAACAGCCTCACCGCCGGGCTGGGCGTTTCTCCCGACCAATCGTATCCCGCTCAACTGCAACGTCGCCTGCGCGAGGCAGGCTATCACCATGAAGTCATCAATGCCGGGGTCAGCGGGGACACCACGACGGGCGGGTTGCGCCGCCTCGACTGGATTCTCAAAAGCCGGCCGTCGATGGTGATTCTCGAATTGGGCGCAAACGACGGCCTGCGGGGACAGCCCTTGTCTCTCATGGCATCGAATTTAGCGAAGATCATCGACGGGTTACGGCAAGCAGGCGTCGAGGTCGTGCTGGCAGGGATGCAGATACCGCCGAATTACGGCTTGGACTATACCACGGGCTTCGCCTCGCTGTTTGAGCAATTAGCCCGAGACCACTCGGTGACCTTGATCCCTTTTTTTCTTGAAGGAGTGGCGGCGAGGAAAGAATTAAACCAAGCCGACGGCATTCATCCCACCGCAGAAGGGTACCGGATCGTTTCGCAAACGGTGTTTGACGTGATCGAACCGTTGCTCAAAAAGAAGCGCCTCCTTTCACAGCCCAGGTAGGACCTGAAAGGAGGCGACGTTCGGAGACTGGTCAGTGGTTTCTCAGTCTTTTTTGAAGAAAATATCCCAAGCCCCGTAAACCAGAACCAAGGCGATCATCCCATAGTACATGGCGGTGATCCCTTCATATCCGCCACCCGGTTCATTGGCGAAGACAGGCGAGGCACTCGCAACCAGGAAAGCCGCACCTACAATCCCCTGTATGGTCTTCTTCATTGTTTCATCCTCCTTGGCAAGCAGAAGAATTTAATTCGAGTCCGGAAGTCTGAGATTATATAAAAATTCTCCCGGGAAAGGCAACGCTATTCTTCCAGGTCGGAATGGGTACCATCACAAAATGGCTGTTTATTCGTATGTTTACATCCACACCACGCTACTCGTTTTTTCTCCGTCAGTTCGACCTCCACCGGAGAATGTTCCGTGCCCGTGTGCGACCCGTCACAAAAGGGTTGCGTCTTGGATCGGCCGCACCGGCACCAATAATACTTGCCGGGCTCCATCTCCAGCACATACGGCATCCGTTGCGCAATCTTCACCGGATCTCCCATCCTCTTCCTCCATTCGTTTTCTTTGTGAAGACAATTTTTCTAAAAACGACTCCTGTTCCTGGGATCGACATTGCCTTTCCAACTTTCAATGCCTTAAAGCCAGGGTATCTGTCAATCAAGTATTTATGTAATTTTTACAAGTTATGTCAGATAAACTTTTTCTCGACGACAGATGGATTTGTCCCGCCCTGCTTTGTGTTTTCATTTCTAGGTGGCATGAAACCCGAGCATCTATTGAACAGCGGGAATGTGTGTATCAGCCAGCACGAGGTCAGCTTTTATGGCGACATTCTCATGGTTGATCCAGCACACGGTCACGATAAAGGCTTCAACGTGTGCTTTGTCGAGACCGACAGCGGTCAAAGGTATAGTGGCTCAATTTTCAATCGGTGTCAGCATGCACAGTCCATCTAGGACAATAATTGACAATAACTGACATTATCTATAGTTTAAGTGGCAATTACGAGTTATCTTAAAAAATAATTTTGTGGTTGGTGGGGAGTGTCTGATGGATGACAATCCAGGCGATGTCTTGACTATCGAAGATCTGTCTAGCTATCTGAAAATCCCGAGGTCAACGCTCTACAAACTTGTGCGGGAGGGCAAGATTCCTTCCCAAAAGATAGGGCGTCATTGGCGTTTTCGAAAAGAAACCATTAACCAGTGGTTGGACGAGACGCGGGCGGAAGAACCGAAACTTCAAGAAAAACAACGAGAAGAGTGATGGCGGAATCTCTTGTAGACCAGATCATGCGAAAGGTCGAGCAGACCGCCGAGCTCTATCACCGACTACTGTTGGTCGTTGCACCTGCAGGCGCAGGCAAAACCTCTGCGCTTCAGGAGGTACGGGATCGCACCGGTGTGCCTCTGGTCAATGTCAACCTCGAGCTTTCACGTCGTATGCTGGAATTGACCGAGCGCCAGAGGGCCGTAAACCTGCAGCGTCTTCTTCAAGAAATTCTCGACAATGGCGACGACGAGATGATCCTGCTTGACAACATCGAAGTCATATTCGACATTGGCCTGAGACAAGACCCGCTTCGACTGCTCCAGGGACTCTCACGCACCAAGACCGTGGTGGCCGCATGGAACGGCACTCTCGCTGAAAATTCTTTGATCTATGCTACTCCGGACCATCCGGAGTACAGACGCTATCAGATACGGGAATTGCTGGTGGTAAGCCCAGAGTTGACGATATGAAACCAACAAATTCCACTGTGAGGGAGCACACCCGATGAAATATGGTGACCTGATCCAGTTTAAACCCATTGAGTCCGTGGTCCAGTTGCGGGATGCCGATGAAGCCACCGCGGCCCGGCAGCTTGTCGAGACCTACGTCATCTCCGAGGAGATGGCGGAAAAACTGACGAGTCTGGTCGTTCCCCAGTTACAGTTCGAGCGACCCACCGACAACAAAGGACTGCTGGTGGTGGGCAACTACGGCACGGGCAAATCCCACCTCATGTCGGTGATCTCCGCGCTCGCGGAGAATCCCGACCTTGCCGCCAGCATCGCCAACGCCGACGTGGCGGACGCTACCGGAAAAATCAGCGGAAGGTTCAAGGTAGTCCGTACCGAGATCGGAGCCACTACCATGTCCCTGCGAGACATCCTTGTGGCCGAGATGGAGGAACATCTTGCGGCGATGGGCGTAAATTATAGTTTCCCCTCCGCCGACCAAGTATCCAACAACAAACGATCCTTTGAAGAAATGATGACTGCGTTCCACAAGGAGCTTCCGGACCACGGTCTACTCCTCGTGGTGGACGAACTACTTGATTATCTGCGCGCCCGAAAAGACCAGGAACTCATCTTAGACCTGAACTTCCTCCGTGAAATCGGCGAGGTTTGCAAAGACCTGCGCTTCCGCTTCATGGCTGGCGTCCAAGAAGCCATCTTCGATAGTCCCCGTTTTTCCTTTGTGGCCGACAGCATCCGCCGCGTCAAGGATCGGTTCGAGCAAGTACTCATTGCCCGCAAAGACGTCAAGTTCGTGGTAGCTGAACGGCTGCTCAAGAAAACAGGCGAGCAACAGGCCAAAATACGCGAATACCTTAAGCCCTTCGGCAAATTCTATGGCCAGATGAACGAGCGCATGGATGACTTCGTTCGCCTCTTTCCGGTACATCCTGATTATATAGACACTTTTGAGCGGGTAACCGCCGTGGAGAAGCGCGAGGTGTTGAAGACACTCTCGCTATCCATGAAGAAGATGCTCGACCAGGACATGCCGGAAGACCGGCCCGGGCTCATTGCCTACGACAGCTACTGGTCTAATCTTCGCGAGAATCCCTCGTTTCGTGCCATACCGGATATCAAGGCGGTCATCGACTGCAGCCAAGTGCTGGAATCCCGCATCCAGCAGGCCTTCACGCGCCCACCCTATAAACCCATGGCGCTTCGGCTCATCCATGCCCTGTCGGTACATCGTCTTACCACCGGCGACATCTACGCCACCTTAGGTGCGACGGCCGGAGAACTCCGCGATGGACTCTGCCTCTATCAACCGGGCATTGAGCAGTTAGGCGGCGATCCGGCCAACGATCTGCTCTCCCAAGTGGAGACCGTGCTTCGGGAAATCCACAAGACGGTCAGCGGGCAATTCATTTCATCGAACCCGGACAACCTGCAGTTCTATCTCGACCTGAAGAAGACCGATGACTTCGACGCGCTGATCGAGAAGCGCGCCGAGAGCCTAGACTCCTCGCAACTAGACCGGTACTACTATGAGGCCCTGAAACAGGTCATGGAATGTACGGACCAGACCTACGTCACTGGCTACAAGATTTGGCAGCATGAGTTGGAGTGGTTGGAGCGGAAGGCCGCACGCCAGGGATATCTCTTCTTCGGTGCGCCCAACGAACGTTCCACCGCCATCCCGCCGCGCGACTTTTACCTCTATTTCATCCAGCCCTTTGATGCACCGCACTTCAAGGATGAAAAGAACTCCGACGAGTTATTCCTGCGGCTCACCAACACGGACGACGAATTTCGCAAGGCACTTGGAAACTACGCCGCGGCCTTGGACTTGGCTTCCACCTCATCGGGGCACGCCAAATCTACTTATCAGTCCAAGTCGTCACATTTTCTGCGCGACTTGGTCCAGTGGCTGCAAAAGCACATGACCGACGCTTTCGAGGTCACCTACCAGGGACGTTCCAAGTCGCTCACCGAATGGGCCAATGGCAAGTCCATTAGGGAACTTTCCGGTATCGGCTCCCACGAGCGCATCAATTTCCGTGACTTGGTGAACACAATTTCCGGCATATGTCTGGGAGCGCACTTCCAGGATCAGGCACCCGATCATCCCTGCTTCTCGGTGCTCATCATGGGAACCAATCGGGACTTAGCCGCGCAAGATGCCCTGCGCGCTATAGCCGGCCAGAACCGCACCAGACAGGCGAGAGCGGTACTCGATGCGCTGGAACTGCTCGACGGCGAACGCCTTGCTCCTGACAAGTCCAAGTACGCCAAACACATCCTCGATCTGCTAAAAAAGAAAGGCCACGGCCAAGTGGTCAATCGCTCCGAATTGATCCAGGACGACAAGGGGGTGGAATACATGGACAAGGACCGGCAACGCTTGGAGCCGGAATGGGTTGCGGTGGTCCTAGCCGTGCTGGTCTATTCTGGCGATCTGGTTCTTGTCATTCCGGGCAAGAAGTTCGACGCTACCGGCTTGCCGCACTTGGCAGGGACTGGTGTAGACGAACTCGCGGAGTTTAAGCACATTGAACGGCCCAAGGACTGGAATCTGCCGGGCCTCAAGGCCCTCTTTGAACTGCTCAGTCTCACGCCCGGCATGGCTCAGTTGGTCACTCAGGGTAAAGACGAGCCGGTCCAAGAGCTTCAGAAAGCCGTCACCCGTGCGGTCGAAAGGCTGGTCATGGCTCAGCAATGCCTGCAAAGCGGTCTGCCGTTCTGGGATCGGAAACTGTTGGCTGAGGAAGAGACTCAGAAACTCCGTACCCGGTTCGACGAGACCAAAGGCTTCCTGGAATCGCTCCAAGCCTATACCTCGCCCGGCAAATTCAAGAACTTCCAGTACAACGCCCAGGAGGTCGCATCCTATGGGAATGGACTCAATTCTCTGGCTGAGATGGAATCCCTCCAGGAGTTGGTGGCGGATCTTGGTCCCACTGCATCGTTTCTTTCCATCGCAGAGGCGGTGCTGCATGCGGAGCACAATTGGCTGGGCGAGATGAAAATGGCGCGTAACGAAGTGATTGGCCAACTCGGCGATCCGGCCAAGCGTGGTGCGGCCTTCCGCCAGCAGACCCAGCGCAAATTGGCTGACCTCAAGATGGCATATCTACAGACCTACTTAGGGTTGCACACCAAGGCGCGGCTGGGCGTGAACGAGGACAAGCGCAAGACCAAACTTATAAACGACGATCGGCTCAAGATGTTACAGAGGTTATCCACTATCGAGTTGATGCCCCGCCAGCATCTGACCGACTTTCAAGATCGCCTAGCCGGATTGAAGAGCTGTTTCGCACTGACAGAGCAGGAGATGGACGTCTCTCCCATCTGCCCGCATTGTAGCTACAAGCCTAGCGCAGAACCGCCCGCGCCTCCTGCCGGAACGGTGTTGGACGGTTTGGACGACGAACTGGAGAAACTGGTGTCCAACTGGACTCAAACGCTACTGACCAACCTAGAAGACCCGACTACAAGGAGCAACTTAGATCTGCTCAGCACCGAGCCCAAGAAGCTGATAAACCGCTTCATGAAGAAGCGAGCCCTGCCGGACGAACTCGACCAGGACTTCATCCATGCCCTGAGAGAAGTGCTTTCCGATCTCCAGAAGGTACCGGTCAAGACCGCCGAACTGCGTGCAGCACTGCTTTCCGGAGGTTCACCGGCAACGCCAGCGGAAATGAAGAAACGTTTCGAGGCGTACATAGAGAAACTCACCCAAGGCAAGGAGCCCAGCAAAGTAAGGATCGTGTTGGAGTGAACCCATGACGCAGGATGAACTGATAGACCTTCTCAACGCGCATGAATGGCGTGATGTTGAGTTCAAGGAAGCGCAACGCGATGTACCGCGAAACGCCTACGAGACGGTATCTGCTTTTGCAAACACTGACGGTGGTCTTCTTGTGTTCGGTGTTAGGAAAACCGGTCAAGACTTCGAGGTCGTCGGAGTTCTTGACGTTGACAAGGTTCAAAGTGATTTCCTGGCTACGCTACGAGACCGGAACAAGCTGAGTGTCATCGTGGACGTCCGTGAAAAGCTGCAAAAACATGATGGGGCGGACCTACTCATCTTCTTCGTGCCGGAAGTCCGTCGTTCGGAGAAACCTGTCTTCCTTAACGGCGACATCCGCCGAGCATACATTCGCAGTGGTGGATGCGACATACGATGCTCGGAGAATGAGCGGAACCGGTTCCTTGTGGATGCTGATAGCGAACGTTATGACGGCCAGCCAGTCGATTTTGATCTAAGTGCAGCGCTCAACTTGAAGAGTATTCAGTGGTACCGGGCAATTTACGAAGGACGACCAGGGAACCGATCCTATGCAACGCTATCCCACACGGATTTCCTCAAAGAGATGGGCTTGCTGGTTGAAAGGCACGGCCAGGTATCTCCATCGCGTGCAGCGATTCTTTTGTTTGGCGCCAATGCTGCCTTCCGACAACTCCTACCACGCCCTGTAGTGGATTGTCAGCGATTTTCGCTGGCTCGCGACAGGGCCGATACCGGTGAGCGCTGGAACGACCGCCGCGTTCTGGAAGAAAACCTCATCCGTACTTGGCAAGTCCTTATCGATTGGTATCAAAAATTTGCGGATCAACCGTTCCAGATTGACCCGGCATCCTTGCAGCGTGACGACGCGCCACTCGACTACCGTGCCTTTCGCGAATCAATGGTCAACCTTCTCATTCACCAGGATTACTCCGATCATTCTCACAAAGCGAGTATCCGCCACTATGCCGACCAGACCGTTTTCTGGAATCCCGGCGATGCCTTCGCTACCGATGTTGACCTACTCGAACCCGGTGAAAAAGAGGTTCGCAATCCCCGAATCGTGACCGCCTTCCGGCGCATCGGGCTGAGCGAGAATGCTGGATGGGGACTGCGTGATGTCTTCCGCAACTGGCAGCAATTAGGCCACGTTCCACCTACTATCGCCAACATCAAAGGACGCAAGTGCTTTGAGCTCATCCTGAGAAAGGAAGAGCTTCTATCGGAACAGCAGATTCTTTTCCAAGCAAGCCTCGGCGTGCAACTCACTGACGAACTGGCAAGGACATTCGCACTTGGCTGCAGGGAAAAGTCCATCACACTTTCACAGATCAAGGCCGTAACAGGTTTTGCAGGACCAGATGCCATGGAGCTTGCAAACGCCTTAGTCAAAAAAATGCTCTTCAGAACTATCGAAGCCGGCAGGATATACGCCCTGGCTGAGCATCTGGAGGATCGGTTTCGTCAAACTTACCAAGCCGTTGGCAAACCAGAGGTAGAGGGTGAGGACTTGTCCACTGCACAAGCCGAGAGACATTCCAATGACTTGTCTACTGAACAAGTTCCTTCTTTGACAGAGTTGTCTCCAATACAGAGGAAAATCATCGACTTCTGCGATGTACCCCGTCGTCTGGCCGAGATTTTGGAAGCCCTTGGCGTGACCAACCGGGGTTATTTCAAAAAACACCATCTCGACCCGCTGATTCAGTCAGGGATTGTGACAATGACCAACCCGGAGAGACCCCGGGCGTCGAACCAGCAATACGTCATTACAGAAGCAGGAGCCCAACTAAAGGCACGGCGCATGTCGGGAGAAAACGACCGAAGTGAGGACAAAGATGGCTGAACATGACGACAGTTCATCTCTGCTCCCGGAAGTCCCCTCCGTCAAGCCACAGGGGCTGGTGGAATGTCTGGGCATGGCCTTTGAAAACGACGAGAAGCGCCGCGAGTATTTCCTAGGGAAGCTGCGCGAAAAGCTCAAGGATCCGGAGTTCCGCAAGATCAAGGGGTTCCCGATTGGCGAAGATGAAGACATCTTGGCCCTGTCCGATCCGCCGTACTACACCGCCTGCCCAAACCCTTTCATTGAGGATTTCATCAAACGCTATGGGAAGCCATATGACCCGGTTACCGATGATTATCGTCGGGAACCATTCGCTACGGATGTGAGTGAAGGTAAAAACGATCCGATCTACAACTCTCACTCCTATCACACCAAGGTCCCACACAAGGCCATCATGCGGTACATCCTCCATTACACAGAGCCAAGCGACGTTATTTTTGATGGGTTCTCTGGAACAGGAATGACCGGAGTAGCAGCGGCCTTGTGTGAAGACCCCAGCAGAGCCAAGACGCTCACTGCTACAAGCTCCTCTATGGGACAACGCTGGGCAATCCTTTCGGACCTGTCGCCTATCGCCACGTTTATCGCAAGCAACCTGCTTCGCCCAGTTTATCGATCGGATTTTCTGGCAGCTGTTGAGAAAATATGTGCCGATATTGAGGCCAAGCTTGGCCATCTATACTTGACCAACCACAATGGCTGGAAGGTACGCGATAGGAAGGGAGTTGAGCACAAGCATTATCAACATCGAGGTGATCAGCTGGGTACCGTTGAATTCACGCTCTACTCTGATGTTGTCAGATGTCCTGAATGCACCACTGAAACCATGCTCTACACCGTGGCTGTAGATGAACAAAACGACTCCTTTGGGTCAAATTTGAAGTGCCCCCACTGCAAAGCCTTGGTTCAAGAATCAAAATGGGAACCGGTACATACGACTAGCTTTGATCCTATCCTCAAACAGACCATCCGTCACCTTCGGATTGAACCCGTTCTTATTAACTACAGCATAGGGTCGACAAGATACGAAAAATTACCTGATGACCAAGATAAGGAGCGCATCGATACTGCATTCAACCTTCTTAGCTCTCAGGGCCTACCATCGGTCGCCCTAATCGACGGAAAAGAAACCCAACGCAATGTTTTAATTGGCATTACTCATCTACACCAATTCTTCACCCCGCGTGAGCATCTGTTTGTCGCTACTCTACTACACCAAATACAAAACTATCCTGATAACAATCTAAGGCAGACACTACTTTTTTCCCTTACTGCCTCCTTACCTTATACGTCAAGGATGAGACGGTTTCGTGCTGATAGAAAAGGAGGTGGACCACTATCGGGAACTTTGTACGTCAGCTCTCTGATCACACCACTGCATGTTTTGAAGGCTTTTCGGCGCAATGCAACGACGATTGCCAACAGCTTGACTCCACCTGTCGATCCCAGGAAAGGCCACGTCATAAGTACGCAAGATGCTGGACATCTTCGGCAAATCCAGGATTCTATGGTGGACTACATATTCACTGATCCTCCCTTTGGCCATAACTTCGATTACTCCGAATTGAATTTTTTCTGGGAAGGATTGTTAGGAGCGGTAACAAATCAGAAGGCCGAAGCGATTGTGAGCACTTCCCAGGGAAAGAGTATAGATAATTATCGTGAACTTATGGAGCGTAGCTTCTCAGAGTATTACCGTATCTTAAAGCCAGGAAGATGGTTGACTGTGGAATTCTCGAATACAAAGGCATCAGTATGGAATGCCATTCAGTTCGCGCTGGAGCAAAGTGGCTTCGTTGTGGCCAACGTTTCATCGCTCGATAAGAAGCAACACTCATTCAAGGCGGTTATGACACCAACCGCTGTCAAGCAGGACCTTGTTATTTCTGCATATAAGCCAAACGGTGGTCTTGAGGAACGCTTCCGCCTCGAATCAGGCACTGAAGAGGGCGTTTGGGACTTTGTCAGGACACACTTGAAGCAACTCCCTATATTCATTTCGAAGGATGGTCAGGCTGAGACAATTGCAGAACGCCAGGATTTCCTCCTCTTCGACCGTATGGTTGCCTTCCATGTCCAGCGTGGTGTGACGGTTCCCTTATCCGCTGCCGAGTTTTACGCAGGTCTGGAACAGCGGTTTCCTCCACGTGATGGTATGTATTTCCTATCTGACCAAGCGGCCGAGTATGACAAGAAGCGCATGACGGTCAAGGAAATACTCCAATTCGATTTTTTTGTCTCTGACGAGGCGACGGCAATTCAGTGGCTCAAGCAGCAACTCACCAAGAAGCCGCAGACCTTTCAGGACATCCATCCGCAGTTCCTGAAAAAGATTGGCGGCTGGCAGAAGCATGAAAAGGCCTTGGAGCTTTCCGTACTGCTTGGAGAGAACTTCCTGCGCTACGACGGCAAGGGCGAAGTGCCCAGCCAGATTCACAGCTATCTTTCGTCGAACTTCAAGGAACTCCGCAACTTGGCCAAGGACACCCCATCGCTCAAAGCCAAGGCTAAGGACCGCTGGTACGTGCCCGACCCGAACAAGGCCGGTGATCTGGAGAAGCTACGCGAACGAGCCCTGATGCGAGAATTTGAGGAATACCGCAATTCCAAACAGAAACGCTTGAAAGTATTCCGCCTTGAAGCCGTCCGGGCCGGATTCAAGAAGGCATGGCAGGAACGCGACTACGTCACAATCATTGCCGTGGCCCGCAAGATTCCCGAAACAATCCTCCAAGAAGATCCCAAACTCCTCATGTGGTACGACCAGGCGCTCACCCGCTCGGGGGAGGATTGATCAATGCCAAGAACCAAAGGGGATGTCGCAGAACTCAAAAAACGCGCTATTAATTCCTTGGTGCTGGGTATCGAATTGTTTAACCGCCCCCATGAGCGAGGACGCCCAGAGGGTACATTGATTCTCTTGCATCATGCCTTCGAGATGCTCTTGAAAGCCGTTATCAAAGACAGACTCGGAACTGTTCATGCAAAAGACGAGAGGTATTCCTACGGATTCGACAAATGTTTGGAGGTTGCCCAGAATAAAGTCAGTCTTATTTCCTCTGATGATCGCCGTGCCTTATCTATTCTGGACGCCTATCGTGATACGGCTATTCATTATTACCAGGAAATTTCGGAAAACCTTCTGTATATACAAGCCCAAGCTGCGGTCACATTGTTTGATGATTTGCTCAAAAAGGCTTTCAAGGAAAGGCTGAGCGACCTAATACCTGAACGTGTATTGCCCATTTCAACGCAGCCGCCAAAAGATCTGCAGGTTTTACTTGACAGCGAACTCAGCCAGATAGATGGGCTATTAAAACCCGGTAGCCGGAAAGGCCTTCAAGCAACCGCTCGATTACGTTCAATTATGGCCTTGGCAATGGCAAGCCGAGATGAAGTTGAACGTGTCACAGAGGCGGAGCTTCGCCGGGCGGTTTATCGCCGTCGCAGAGGAGAAGATTGGAAGGTCGTCCTTCCTGAAGTCGCACAGTTGAAGCTCGATACCAAAGGTGGAGGTATTCCCATCTACCTACGCATCAAGAAAGATTCTGAGATGGCTGTACGAGTAGCCAAAGATGGTGAACCAGCCTTTGGAACTCTGATAAAGCAGGAAGTCAACATCTGGGATAAATACAACATGGGACGCGATGACTTGGCTGAGAAATTGAGGCTCACTGGTCCCAAGACGAGTGCGTTGATTTTTGAACTCCAGTTACAAGACGACGATGAAAGTTTCAAAGTCCTAAGAAGAAAGTCTGTCAAATTCAACGGGTACAGCAAGAAGGCGTTAGACCGACTACGGCAAGCGCTTGCAGACGGGATTGATGTCAAAGCTGTGTGGCAGAAACATCGTCATCGCTTGGGTTCGAAGAAGAAGTCTTGAATCAAGAAGTTAATGCAACAACTGGCATTTCGGCCCGGACCATGTACAGCCCTGTGCGGTCATCGAATCCTGTCCGCTTTGAGGTGCGAAGACCTGCAGGGGGATAATCGCCGGTTTAAGGAAGGTGCCCATGAGTAACTGGCGTGACCAGATTCTCAGAGAGTTCACTCCCAATGTGGCCCGACTGACCCTGGTTGCCGACCCCGACGGCCTTCTTCTGGAAGAAGGCGTTCTTGCGGGCATACGCGAGCGGGGCTTTGAACTGATTCCGTTCGAGGATCATATCGCCTTTCGGTATGCCTACGAATCCAAGTTTCGTTCCCGCTGGGACCAGGGTGAGCAGACGGACTTGGTGGTCGTACTGCACTCCGCGGCCAGCGACCTAGGCTGCTTGCCGTACGACCTGCTCCAAGTTGGTCGCCGGTTGTCGTTCAGCCTTGGCGAGATTTTTCCCAACCTGAGTTACCCCATTGTTACCGCCTTGGACCGTGGCAATCTGGAGATGCTCTACGAAGCCCAGAAGCGGCACGCTCCCGGCGTGTTGGGCGATAACGCCACCAAGGAATTTGTCCTGCGGCATGTTTTCGAGATTGCCCCGGAGTTCATAAGAAAGCCGTCTGATCTGCTGCGCGTACTGCTGCGCCGCCATTATCGTGAACAACGAATCCCGGCTTTGCTTGATGAACGCTTTGTTCAGGTTCTCCGCCAACAAGATGGTTTTGACAATTGGCCCCTTGAAACGATCATCCCGGATCGGGAGGCTTTTTTCACCTTTCTCCAGGAACGCTGGCCCATCTTTCTTAACCGGTCGGCAAAACAGGATAGTACCGGTATTCGCGAGGAGAAGAAACCCTACGGCTTTGAGTTTTCCGGTCCTTTGGATTTGCCATTCGATCATGACGACGTCCGTGTCTACATCGACAACCTGTTCCTCGAAGGACTTCTCGAAGCCGTTCCCCATGAGCAGGCCGAAACTTTTTCAAGGTCCTGGCTCGCTATTGGCATCCGAACGGACGACCAGGCTGATCAGACGCGACGCGTAGATGGCCTCCTCAACGCCTTGGCATCCGACATTCCGAAGGAGGACACGCGGCACGACGACTGGATCCACTTTGCCAGAACCTGGGCCGAACTGGTTGCTCTAGCTCTGAATTCGGATGCGATGTTGCCTGAACCGGCTCGTCAAAAGATGGCGACATTGCAAACACAAATTGACGCTACGCTCGTCCTCTGGCTGACAAAACGCTACGCGGGATTAGTCAATCTGCCGCCGGTTCCGCCGGTCATGCTTCATCACGTTCCCCGCTTCCTCTCCAGACACATCAACGACGCCGAGAAACACAAGGTGGCACTCGTCCTGGTGGACGGCCTTTCGCTGGATCAGTGGATCGTGATCCGAAAGGAGCTTGCCAAGCAACGCCCCAAATACCGGTTCCGGGAAAATGCGGTGTTTGCCTGGATTCCGACCATCACGTCTGTTTCGCGTCAGGCGACCTTTGCCGGAAAGCCACCCATCTACTTTCCGAACAGCATCCATACGACGGACAAGGAGCCAGCGCTTTGGACGCAATTCTGGGTAGACCAGGGGCTGACACAACAAGAGGTCACATACGCCAAGGGGCTAGGAGACGGCGTCCTGGAAAGCATAGAAGAGATTATTGCCCGGCCCAAGACACGCGTCGTCGGTCTGGTTGTCGGCAAAGTGGACAAGATTATGCACGGCATGGAACTTGGCGTTGCGGGGATGCACAACCAAGTCCGACAGTGGGCCGGTCAGCCCTTCATGGCAAACCTCTTCGATCTGCTTCTGAAGAACGGATTCCGTGTTTACTTGACTTCGGATCATGGAAACATCGAGGCTGTCGGGTGTGGTCGTCCCGCTGAGGGGGCCGTTGCAGACTTGCGCGGTGAGCGTGCTCGAATCTACCCCGATTCCTTGCTGCGTGGTCAGGTCAAAGAGCGATTTCCAGACGCCATGGAATGGCCACCAATTGGACTGCCGGAAGACTATTTGCCTCTGCTCGCCCCCGGCCGCTCCGCGTTTGTGCGTGAGGCAGAGCGCCTTGTCGGTCACGGCGGTGTATCTCTTGAAGAACTGGTCGTCCCTTTTGTTCGAATCGAAATGAGGGACACATGAATGGACGAAAAACCCAGATCGGCTTCAGCCAACGTATCCGACTTGAGTGGTTCGAGCAGACAGCCAATTTGATACTGGCTGGGAACGACAAGACCATAATCAACGATTCGCTCCAAGATCTATTGGAGGACAAGGTGTCAGTCGGTGGTGAATCCGTTAGGAGCAACAGGGAAAAAGTAATTACCATCCTGTTGAAGACTTGGATTACCGTGCCTCGTGAATTGGAGAAGCTACGGGACGAAGGCCTGGAAATACTCCAAGAACTCTCCCGCAAAGACCGAATTGCTGTTCACTGGTGTATGGTGCTGGCAGCTTATCCCTTTTGGGGTACGGTCGCCGCGCACACCGGCAGGCTCTTGCGACTTCAGGGCTCAGCCGCCGCAACGCACGTTCAGCGACGAGTCAAGGAGGAATACGGAGAACGCGAAACCGCAGCACGGGCTGCCCGGCGTGTGCTTCGATCATTCATCGATTGGGGGGTTTTGAACGAGACGCATGACAAAGGCGTCTATAAACAAGGGAAGCAATACTCGGTTGAGGAACCCAGACTTATTGCCTGGATGGTCGAGGCGTCTCTCCTCGCTCGTTCGAACGGTTCTGCCGCTACAAGAGATCTGCTAGACAGTCCAAGCATCTTTCCATTCCGCTTGGCCCACGTCTCAGCGGAACAGGTGGCTTCCCTCTCGCCTCGCCTGGACATCCTGCGACACGGCCTGGATGATGATCTGGTGATGCTCTAGAAAAAGGCTAGATTGCCGGCAAGAGAGACAAACTCAAGCCACGGCATTGACGCAGTTTCTCACGCCCCTGCACTGAGTCTATTCCCCGCACCGGGGTTGCCTTCCCTGTGGGCCTAAGGCCGTCAGCCACACGTAGTTCGCAATGCGTTCGGCGAGCAAATGATCGACGTCTTCGGGGTGTTCGGGGTCCAGCGCGTGGAGATACACCGTCACGTCTTTCGCCGGCACAGCCAACTGCCGCTGCACCCGCTTGGGAATCGGAAGCCCGTATTGGATATGCCCGGCCCCAGTATAACTGACAAAGGTCGTTCGTGCGGGCGTCTCCGATTTGATTGTCGTCGAAATGACGGATGCCATGCCTTCGTCCCGAAACACGGACGCTTCATAGATTTTCTGATAGACCTCCTGCGATAAGCCTGCATGACACTGTTCAATCTGATCGTAAATGACCCGTCGATACTCAGGATCGTCAGCAGGGAACGGGACGGGAATGGTCCATCGTTGCCCCTCCGGACTGCTTGCAATGGCCCCGAGTCCTTGTTTCGCCACGTTCCTGACGAGCGGACGAGGCGGATTGAGGCCCAGCAACGTGAGGTCATGGGTTTTCGCAAAATCGACGAGGGGCGAGTAATCCGCGTATTTTCCGCCCCAATTGTTCTTCCACCGGGATTCGGCCAGAAAATCTTCCGTGGACGTCACCGCACCCGTGAGGTACCGGTCAAGTCCGGTTTGCCCGTCCCAACTGAACATTTCCATGCCCAGGACCGGTTTCCGGCCTCCGCTAAGCACGCTTTGGAGCACCTGCAGCGCGGCCTCGATGTGAGAAGGCGTGTAATGAGCCTCACCGATATAGATGATGTCAGCCGATTGGAGAATCGCATGGAATTCCTGGTCTGACAGCGTGGCCTTTTCTTGGGGTTCAATGATCTGGCCGACTCGATAGTCGCCGGGGGATAGGACAGTGGCGCAAGCATTGCTGGCAACCAGCATCACACCCATAAACCCCATGAACGCCAACGTCTGACGCGAACGACCGGTAACGGATTGCAGCATGAGCATGATGTAGCACAGGGGCTATCCCGTCGCAACTCGTTGCTCCGGGCAGATCTTGACGCTTGATCAAAACCACAGCTACGCTCCCAGCGTGTCGAGCCCACCCTCCATGCCGGCGGCCGAATCCGCAACGCCACAAGACCCCGCTCAACTTCGGAGGTTCCTCCAGGAAAGCAAATCTGCAGATCCCGCCGCCTGGGAATCCGCCAGGAAACTGACACACCGGTCCAGGCTTGAACACACCCTGGCCCGGCTCGTGGAACGCATTCAGCACAGCCCTTTGCCCGGCACGCTTCGGGACGGGTTAGTTGCCGTCCTGAACCCTGCTTCGGCGAAGGGGATCGACCAAGTACGGCTCAAAGAATTAACGGGGTTGCCTCCCACAAAGGCGATTCGAGCGTTGTGCGTGTATTTCGCGCTCGTCCACGAAGAAGTGCTCGCGTCCGGACCCGCGCCTGATAAGGTTGAGGCCTTCGTGAAACAGAATGTATCGCCGTATGATCTTCTTCTTCACGTGGAAAAGCCGTCTTTGCTGGATTTGGGTGCGGGAGATTTGTCGTTTGAAGAGGAATTCCTGGATCAGTATCTGCCTTCTCTACAACACAGTGGAAAAGCTCTCGCGCTTCATGCCGTGGACCGCCTTCAACCCGGCTCACAATTGGGTGGAGCATACCACGCCGACCCAAAGCGCCTCCGGCGATTGACCCACGATGCTCCGGACACTCTGCAATTCCGGTTTTGGGGCGGCGTCGACATGATGGAACTTTCGACGCACCCCCACCTGCTTGCCCAGTACACCATGGTGACTTGTCACGCGCCTGCCACGCCGACCTTTGCCTATGAGCCCACGCGCTTATCGCCGGCCACTATCCACTCCCACCTCACAAAAACCAAGGGCAACTACCGGACGGTTCGGGTCCGCGGAGAGAAAGCCCTGGAAGTCATGCATCGGGGACAGGCCTTGACCTTTCCGCACTGGAAGTTCGTGATTCACGGTCCGCTGGCGCTGTTGGACCTTGCGGCTCGTCGCGGCGCACTTTGCATACTCTCGGCCATTGACGACGAGGTGTTTTGGGAAATACTCGCTCAACTCGTTGAAGATTCCGGCATGCGACCTCCGGACGTCGTCTTCACTCCGGAAACGATTCCGCAGATCTTCGGACACGTTCATCAAACCCTGGCGTCGTTAAAGATCGGAGAACGCTGCAACCTGTCGGATGTCACCTCTCTTCGACAGACTATGCCCGTGAGCATGACTCCTCGAGAACGGAACCCGATCGCCTACCGTTTCCGTTTTGCGGAAATCCGCCGCGGCGCCGTTTTCCCGGGCATGCCCGCGGGCAGCACCGCCAGACGATTCCGTCACATGAGCGAAGAAGTGCCTCCTTGGCACCTCGTACTCGTCCCGGAACAGGTACCGGTAGAGTGAAAACGCCCGTCAATCGGCAGACCCCTTTCGGAATCCCCGGTCGGGGGTTCAGAGCCAGCGGCCACGTTGTGAGGAAGGTTGGAGCGGGAAAGGGGATTTGAACCCCCGACCCTCGCCTTGGCAAGGCGATGCTCTACCACTGAGCTATTCCCGCTCTTGGGAAGGACGTTCGATTTTGATTCTAGTTCGCCTCTGCTACCCTGTCAAGAAAACCCGGCTAGCCGAAATAGCTGCCGGATATTGCTTTCGTTCGGTTATCCGACGCCATTCAAATTCCCTCAAGTTGTGATACTCTTTTTCCGATCGTTGACAGATGGTCCTTCATCTACAAGAATCCAACATGTACATTATGTCTCATCCAAGAGGTTGTGATGCATATTAGTGTTCTCGGAACGGGATACGTGGGACTCGTCACGGGCGCGTGTTTTGCGGAGTTCGGACTCAACGTGACGTGCATGGACGTGGACGCCTCCCGCGTTCAACAATTGGAACGTGGTGAGGTGCCGTTCTATGAACCCGGCTTGGCCGCATTGGTAGCCAAGGGCCTCCAATCCGGCCGGCTCACCTTTACCACCGACTTGAACCAGGCCTTGGATACGGCGTTGGTGATCTTCATCGCGGTCGGCACACCCTCGAACCTGGATGGTTCGGCGGATCTGTCTTACATGGATGAGGTGGCCCGGAGCATCGGGAGCCGCATGACGGGGTACAAGGTGGTGGCTACCAAGTCGACAGTGCCGGTGGGGACCGCGACGCGCGTGCGAGAGATCATCAAGGCCCATCAGTCCAAACCCGTCAACTTCGACGTGGCAGCCAACCCGGAGTTTCTGCGCGAGGGGTCGGCGATTGAAGATTTCATGCGTCCTGATCGCGTGGTCATCGGCGTGGAGAGCGAACAGGCCGCGGCCATTCTGAAGGATTTATACCGGCCGTTGTACCTGATTGAAACACCGTTCGTGGTCACTACCGTACAAACGGCCGAAGTGATCAAATACGCTTCGAACGTGTTCCTGGCCACAAAGATTTCCTTTATCAACGAAGTGGCCAATCTCTGTGAACTGGTGGATGCCAACGTGCAAACCGTGGCCAAAGCCATGGGACTGGACAAACGGATCGGGTCCAAGTTTCTGCACGCCGGACCCGGGTTCGGCGGCTCGTGTTTCGGGAAGGACACCGCGGCGCTGGTTCACATTGGAGAAACGGCCGGGTATGCCATGAAGCTGGCAGCCACGACCAAACGCGTGAATGAGCAACAGCGCGCTCGCATGGTCGATAAAATCCGCGACGCGGTTAACGGCGTTCAAGGCAAGACCCTGGCCCTTTTGGGGTTGTCCTTTAAACCCAATACCGACGATCTCCGGGATTCGCCCGCGTTGATGATCGCGGAACACCTGATGAAGGAAGGTTGCTCCATCCGGGCCTATGACCCGGAAGGATTGGCCGGCGCGCTGAACGCGTTACCCGGCCTGATCGGCTGTCAGGATGCGTATGATGCAATGACTGGTGCGGATGCCGTGGTGCTGGCCACGGAGTGGAATCAATTCCGAAACCTGGATTTGGAGCGCATGAAATCGTTTCTGCGAGTGCCGGTGTTTATCGATCTCCGGAACGTCTACGACCCCGAACGGGTCGCCGCCTGCGGGTTTCATTACGTGTCGGTCGGCCGTCCCGCCGCCGGTGTGAACCCCTATAAGACGTCTTGACCGTATCGGCGGCTTACGCCTCTTTGGGTTTATACCCCATGCGATCCAACACCTTGGTAATCCGTTTTTTCAACGGACCCTCGGCATCGACCAAGGCCGTAGCCAAGGGTTCGACCGCCGGTTTGCCGATTTTCCGCAGAATCTCGGTCGCGGACTGACGCAATTCATCTTCTTCCGACACCAGCAGCGGAATCACTTTGGGAACGGACGGCGCCCCGATTTTGATCAAGGCGTCATAGGCTCGATGCCGGACGTCACCCACCTCGTCTTCCAAACACTCGACGAGGGGATCCACGGCTTCGGCGGACTTGAGCTCTCCCAACGTTTCAATGGCATATTTACGATTGAGCCAGTGTGAATCCTTCAAATCCATCAACGCGGCATCGACTTTGACGACGTTCGGATCTTTCGCCCGAATCCGAAACTGCTTGACCAGCCGCTTGCCTTCTTCCTCGACGATGCGGAGGGTCGCCCCGTCACCCGGCTTGATTTTTTGGAGATCCTCAAGCGCGTCTTCGGCCACGTCCAATAACACGGTCTTCCCATCATAGGCCAACAACTCGACTTCAAGCTGCCTCTCTTCCAGGTTCACGGCAATGACGTTTTCGGTGACCAGGTTAAAGCCGTCTTTCTTGGCGCTCTTGGGAGTAATTTGCACAAGAGGGGTTGGAGCTGGATCTGCCATATCTATGTCTCCTTCTTCTTCATGACTCGGGTTTCCATCCTAAACTCGCCAACACGCCTTCGGCGGTGTCGCGGACCATTTCATTTTCATCTTCCAACAAGGCGACCACCGGTTGGATGGCGCGGGCATCGCCCAACCGGGCCAAGGATTCCGCCGCGTTCCGGCGCACCAGCCAGTCCTCATCCGTCAACGCATCCACCAACGGGGCGAACCCCTTGGGATCGCCAATTTTCCCCAGGGCTTCGGCGGCGTGGCGGCGGACGATCCAATTGGACCCTTTCAGCCCGTCGATCAAGGCATCCGTGGCTCTGGCGTCCCCGATCTTTTTTAACACGCGAGCCACGTCTTCACGCAACATCGCATCCATGAGGCAGTCCACCAGGGCCGGCACGGCTTCCGGATCGCCGATCCGTTCCAGGGCCCAGACCGCGGCGGTTCGGACGCCCCCATCCTTGTCTTTCAACGCCTTGACCAACGGGGCCACCGCCCGGGAGCTCTTCAATTTCCCGAGGGCTGATGCGGCCTGCTCTCGAACAGTCCATTCGTCTTCTTCCAACGCTTCAATCAAGGGATCAATCGCCGATTCCCCGATTTGCACGATGGCATTGACCGCAGCTTCCCGGATCACGGAATCATCATCCTCAAACATCTCGATCAGACGGGGGATGGCCGAGTCACCCATTTGCCCGAGTCCGGCGGCCGCATAATTTTGCAGGCCTTCGTTTTCATCCCGAAGCGCGGCCAATAATTGTTCAATACGCTGACTCTCAGCCATTCACCTGCTCCTTCTCCGCCCACTGCGTTTCATCCATCTGCGCGGCGGCGGCTTCCAATTTATCGATGATGACCCCGGAGTTATACGAAACCAACCCGTCACGGTCGTCTTTCATTTTCTTGAACGTCTCCGCATAGGGACGCAGGGCCTCCACGTCCTTGATCTTTTCCAAGGCTTCCACAGCCAATACCCGTAACGGTTTGATGGGAATCATGTCAATCAGGAGAGGAACGGGCCTGGCGTCGCCGATCAATCCCAAGCCCTTGGTCGCCAGTTCTTTGACTCCGGTGTCCTTATCCCGCTTGAGGCGATCGATCAGCGGCTCCACCGCCCGGACGTCGCCGATTTTTCCCAACACGTCCGCCGCGGCTTCACGCACGACCCAATCATCGTCTTCGAGGTATTCAATGAGAATCTCGACGCTCGGCCGGCCGATCGGATGGAGTTTTTGGACGGCTTCCTGCCGCGCCCCTTCCCGGAGTTCGGACTCTTCCACGTCCCGTAATTCATCCATCACCTCGTCGATGCGATCCCGAATGGCGCTGAGTTTTTTCAGGGTCCCGATCGTCAGATCACACAGCGCGGGATCTCCCATCGCATCGACCAACGCATCCGCGGAGCGTGGATCCAGGAGATGATCAAGGATCTGGGCGGCGTTGACCCGCGCCTCCTCATCCGGGTCCTTGAGCATGACGGTCAGGGGACCGATCGACGTGGGAATGACCCCCAAGAGCTTGGTGACCGAGGGCCGAAGCGTTTCATTTTTCAACAGCTCGACCAGGGCCGCCGCGGTCTCTTCATTCACGATGCCGGCCATTTGTTCCAGTGAGGCCACCACGGCCTCCCGCACGCTCTCGTTCTCGCCCTGCATCAACTCGACCAGCGGCACCCCGGCCTGAGGATCCCTGATCCGCGCCAGCATGCGGGCCGCTTCAATCTGATAATCCGGGGACCCGGTTTTCATGGCCTCGATGACCAGGGCCACGACGTTGGGACCGCCCTTCAGACACGTGGCCGTGGCACGCATACGGCGCCAATCTTCCTCATGATCAAGCTCGGTCACGATGACTTCAATGGACTCTTTCGGCATGGCGGCCTGGTCTTATCCCTTTCTACGCAGTCGGGGCTACAACCGCACCCGTTTGGGGTTCCATCCCAATTGGATCAGGGTTTCCTTGATATGGTAGCGGATGTTTTCATCCTGTTCGCGTTGCAGTTGGCTCACCAAGGGGGCCACGGCCTTCTGTCCGAACTGGACCAGGGCTTCACTCGCTTCGTTCCGGATCAGGGTGCTTTGCAGCGCCGTGATCAACAAAGGAATGGCCTCCTCGTCATGGATGCGGGCAATCGCCCGAATGGCCTCTTCCACGCTGGCCAGATCCTCTTCGTACCGGTTATCCTCACAGGCCGGGGTTCGATCTTCATAATCGCTCGTCTTCAACTCGCTCACCAGTCGAAACAACAACGGGAGCACGCGCCGGTCGCCGATTCTCCCGAGGGCTTCGATGACGCGAACCTGTAAACGCGGTTCCTCAACGAGCCCCAAGAGCGCGTCGACTGCGGCCTTATCCCCGATATACCCGAGCGCCCGAATGGCCTCCTGGCGCACGGCCGTATCGGGATCGTGCTGCACTATTCGCACCAGAGGCTCGACCGCAGTCGGGGATTTCAAGACACACAACGCTTCCGTGGCTCGCAGGCGGACCCGCCAATCCTGATCTTTAAGCGCCGCCACCAGAGGCTCCACCGCCGACTCACCAATGGCGACTAATGCCGCAATGGCTTCATCGCGGACTGCCGGCACCTTATCCTGGAGCAAGAGCACCAGGGTCTCCACCGACCGTGGGTTTTTGAGTCGCCCCACGGCGCGGGCGGCATGCATGCGCACGACCCAATCCTGGTTCAGGAGCGCGGACTCCAAGGGTTCGAGCACCCGCTCATCGGCAATTTCGGACAAAATGGACGCCGCAGCTTCCTGTACGGACAAATCCGGGTCCTGCAAGCAGTAACTCAAATCCACCACCGCCGGGCCTCCGATAGCCGTCAACGCGCTGGTGGCGGCAGTTTTCACGGCTCGATCGGAATCCCGTAAAGCCTCGATCAACGGATTCACTCCCCTGGGGTCACGGGATTCGCCAAGGGCAATGGCCGCATCTTCGCGGATACCCCAATCCTCATCCTTTAAGGCGGCAATGTGTTCCGCCACACTATCGCCCATGATGATCCCTTTGTCAGGGCGAGCCGGAGCCTGCCCTGCCTGTCCTGAGCAAAGTCGAAGGAAGCGAAGCGAACGGATGCCACCCCCATGCCCCACAAAAACGGGTTTGCCTCATTTTTCCCTCTGTCGATAGGGGGAATGCCGAGGAACCCGCATCCAAGCAACTTATCACAGCGATTTTTTGAGGGTCAATAAAATCGCGTACATGGAGGCTGTAAAGGGGTTAGCCTATACGCCCGCCTGTCCGCGTATCTCTTCCTTGAATGACCGGAAGAGGGACAACATCAGAAGCAGCATGATCACGGCAAAGGGAAACGCGGCCAGGATCGAGCCCGTTTGAAGACCCTTGAGCCCGCCGGACCACAGCAACACGGCTGCCAAGACGGATTGGATGATTCCCCACGTGAACTTGATGGCATTCGGCGGGTTCAGATTGCCGTTCGACGTCAACGTGCCCAGCACGAACGTGGCGGAATCCGCGGACGTGATGAAAAACGTGGCGATCAGGAAAATCGCGATGAGCGACATGATCCCGCCGAAGGGGAAATGCTCCAACAGCGTGAACAGGGCGACTTCTTTCCCTTGCGAGTCGATGACCTGTTTCATGCCCGCCTGCTCGAACATGTCCAATGAAATGGCCGTCCCGCCGAAAACGGAAAACCAGAATGCGCAAAAGAGCGTCGGGACCAACAACACGCCCAGGACAAACTCCCGGACGGTACGGCCGCGGGAAATTCTGGCGATAAAGGTCCCGACGAACGGTGCCCAGGCAATCCACCATGCCCAGTAAAACAAGGTCCAATCCTGTATCCACCGGGAGTCGTCGAATGGCGCCAGGTACAGACTCATGGTGGGCAGATTCTGAAGATAGGCGCCCAGCGCCGAGGTAAAGACCTCCATGATGAACTTCGTCGGGCCCAGGAACAAGAGAAAGGCCATTAACGAGATCGCCAGCACCATGTTCAGGTTGCTCAAGTATTTGATCCCGCGTTGAAGGCCGGTCTGCGCGGACAGGATGAACAACACCGTGACCACGGCAATCATCACCAGTTGCAGAATGACGGTATTGGACAGGGTAAACAGGTAGGAGAGGCCCCCGCTGATTTGGATGGCCCCGAAGCCCAATGACGTGGCCACCCCGAACACCGTGGCAAAAACCGCAATAACATCAATGGCTTGTCCAAGCGGACCCTTCATACGTTCGCCGAAGAGCGGCTCACAACTTGCGCTGAACAACCCTGGTTTGCCTTTCCGAAATTGAAAATAGGCCAAACACATCGCCACCATGGTGTAAATCCCCCACGGGTGCAGCCCCCAATGAAAAAACGAATACTGAAGGGCCAAGCTGGCGGCTTCCGGAGTCTCACCCGGTCCTCTGGGCGGGTCATAAAAATGAGCGGTGGGTTCTGCCACGCCCCAAAACACCAACCCGATGCCCATCCCGGCGCAAAACAACATGGCAAACCACGTGGCCAACGGAAATTCCGGCTTTTCCCCATCCTTGCCCAAGGGGATGTCCCCGTATCTCGAAAAGATCAGCGTGACAGCCATGACCAACAACCCGACCGCACAGAGGAGATAGAACCACCCGAACGCATCCAGCAACCAGCGCTGGATCGCGGAAGTGACCGCGGCCAATTGGGCGGGAGCCACGGCCCCCCACACCAAAAATGTCGCGGCAATGGAAAAGGAAACCTTAAAGACCGGAGTGGCGGTTTTCATCGGATAAGCGTGCGAGAAACGATCCCTGCGTTGCCGTCAGTGCGGCAAGACTCATAAAAACATTTAAAATCGACAAGTTATAATAGCCCCATCATAAAAGATATTATTCAGATAGTTTGACCGGAACGTCCCGAGAACTCAAGGTCAATTCCATCGGACAGATTAAGGGTTGCTCTAAGGGGACCAAATCGTTAGAGTGGAGATTCCCCAATACCCTTTTTCGTCGTTTCATCCAGCCACGCTAGAGCCTCGGCTCGACGGGAAAGGGATTTGACTATCGAGGAGGTGGACCATGGGTAAAGAACAGTTGTACGGTGACAATCCCATCGCCCAACGAAAAACCGACCAATACAAACGCGAATATGTCCACGGCTTTGTCCGAAAATGGGATGAACTCATCGACTGGGAGGCCCGCGCCAAGAGTGAAGGGGACTTTTTCATCAATATCATGAAAGAACGCGGGGTCCGGCGGGTCCTGGACGTGGCAACGGGCACCGGTTTTCACTCCATTCGGCTCCTGAAGGCCGGATTCGACGTGACCAGCGGGGACGGCAGCCCGGAAATGCTGGCTCAAGCCTTTGAAAACGCCAAACGCGCGGGCTTCATTATGAAGACCCTGCATGCCGACTGGCGGTGGCTGAGCCGGGATGTCCACACCCAATATGATGCGGTCATTTGCCTGGGAAACTCCCTGACCCACTTGTTTTCGGAACAGGACCGCCGCAAAGCCCTGGCCGAATTCTATTCTGTACTCAACCACGACGGCGTCCTGATCCTGGATCAACGGAATTACGACGGCATCCTCGACAACGGATTCACCTCCAAACACGTCTATTATTATTGCGGGGATAACGTGAGCGCCGAGCCTGAATACGTGGATGAGGGCCTGGCCCGATTCCGGTACCGGTTCCCGGACGACTCGGAATATCACCTTAATATGTTCCCCCTGCGCAAGGATTACGTGAGGAAACTCATGGGAGAAGTGGGGTTTCAACAAGTCAAGACTTTCGCGGACTTTCAAGAGACCCACCGCGTCGAGGATCCTGATTTCTATATCCACATGGCGGAAAAACTGTATAAAAACGAGGAACGGGCCATCAAAGTTTCAGTGGGGTATTCCCAACCCGTCGAGACCGCCAGAAGCTACTATAACAGCCACGATGCCGACCGGTTTTACGCCACCGTGTGGGGGGGCGAGGACATTCACGTCGGGCTGTATGAACACGACACGGATACGATTTTCGACGCGAGTCGCAAGACGGTTCAGAAAATGGCCTCCATGGTCAAGGATCTCGGGCCGGCCACCCGGGTGTTGGACATCGGTTCCGGGTACGGCGGGTCGGCCAGGTACCTGGTCAAACACTATGGATGCCAGGTGGGCTGTCTGAATTTGAGCGAAACCCAGAATGCCAGAAACCGCGAACTCAACGCCCATGAGAAATGCTCCCTGGCCATTAATGTCGTTGACGGAAGTTTTGAAGATATTCCCTTGCCGGACGGTAGCGTGGACGTGGTGTGGTCGCAGGATGCTATTTTGCATAGCGGGAATCGCGAGAAGGTCTTTGAAGAAGTCAATCGGGTCCTTGCCCCGGGAGGGCAGTTCATTTTTACCGACCCGATGCAGAGTGAAACCTGCCCGCAGGAAGCCTTGCAACCGATTCTCGACCGTATTCACCTCGACTCGCTGGGCTCAATACCGCGCTACAAGGACATGCTGTTGGGACTCGGGTTCAAAGAGCTTGCCATTGAGGACTACACGGAACAACTGAGTACTCATTATAGGCGGGTCCTGGAAGAAGTCCTGGCCAATCAATGGAGTTTGGTGAGAGTCTGCAGCGAAGACTACATCGAGCGGATGAAATCCGGTCTGCAACACTGGATCGACGGCGGGAAGGGCGGCAACCTTACCTGGGGTATTCTCCACTTCCAAAAGCCCTAATGCCTGAATGCCTCTCACCCGCCGGGAGAGAGTTGGGGTGAGGGCAGCCCGCGCTGTTTCCTGAACTCCCTCTCCCACTGGGAGAGGGCTGGGGTGAGGGTTGCCCGCGCGTTTGCGGGCAATAGTCAGCGTTCGATACGGTAGGGTTTGGCCGGCCTGGCAAAGTCCCCGGAAGGCCCGAACCGGCCTTCTTCACCGAGCACCTTATCCGGGTCGGTGTATTCGATATCCTTGACGCCCACGTGTGCATCGTCTTTGGGCGCTTCCCAGCCAAGTTTCTCAAGAGTTTCCACCACGGTCCTTTTTAATGCACTCGACGCCGTCAGCCTGGTCGATGCAAACGCCAACACCCGTTCGCTTTCTTTTTCCACCTTGGAGGCCTCGGGATCATGCAGAAAGGCCACCAGCGGTTCGACGGCCGCGTCGCCGATCAGGACCAACGACGAGGCGGCGTACTCCCGCAACACGATATCCTTTAACAGCAGGATCAGATCCGGAAGCACCTTCGGATCCCGAAAATGGCCCAGCGCCGTGGCCGCGGCTTCTTTGATGAGTTGTTCTTCGCTGATGATACATCCGGGAGTCGGTCTCCCCTGTTGAGCAATGCCCTTGCCCTTGAGGGCATCCAACACGGGCGGCAAGGCCCGGGCGTCCCCGATCATGCCCAGCGAGGCGATCGCGTGACGCTTTACGGCTCCGTCCCGCATGGCGTCGATGAGCCCGTCAACAGCCAGGGGGTCCCCGATGATACCCAAAGCAATCGTGGCATCTTCGCGAACCGCCCGGTCTTCATCCTTCAACGCGCGGATCAACGCCTCGACCACGCGCGCGTCCCTGGTCCACGCCCGCCCCATTTGGTAGTCGGTCGTCATGCCGCCCAACGCCCGAACGCCGTGACAACGGACCACGAAGTGCGGATCGTTCAGTGTTTCCAGAAGGGCGGGAATAGAGGCTTCGCCGATGTACACCAAGGCGGTTCCGGCGGTCTCCCGGACAATTTTCGAGGTATCCTTGAACAGTTTGATTAAAGCCGGCACGGCTCGCGGATCACCGATCCGTCCCAGCGCCTCGGCCGCCGCGCTCTTCACGGCCCCGTCACGGTCACGACAGGCGATCATCAGCGGTTGAACGGCCTCGGGCTCTTTGAGCAACCCCAAGGTCTTCCCGGCCTGCTGCCGAACGCGCCACCGGTCATCTTTCAAACAGGGAATAAGTTTCGTGACGGTGCTTGTCCCCATGGAGGCCATGGCGGACACGGCCTCATCCTGTACTTCCATCATGTTGTCGTTGAACAACGTGATGAGCGCGTCGGAGGCCACGTCCCCGCCGATTTTGGCGAACGCCCATCCCACGTGCACCCGAACGGCCCAATAATCGTCCTCCAAGGCCGTCGTGAGGGCCTCGAGGGTTTCGGGATCGCCCAACTCCGCGAGTGCCTTCGCGGCTTCTTCCCGCGTGGCGTCGTCAACGTCGTCTAACGCTTCGATCCAGTGTTCGACAGTCTGTGACATGGTTCAGGAATTGATGAGGCGTCTTACGGGGCGGAGGGATAATCGTAATCGCGTTCTTGCTTGTAGGGCTGCGTGTGGCTGCACCGGATCACGAGCCTGGCCGTCCCGAGTCCGTCCACGCATTGCGCCAAGGTTCGATCAAATTCCAACTTGCCTTCCAACGTCACCAGAAACGCGAAGTCGAACGTGAAGGTCCCGAAACGATACTCGCCCGGTTTCAATTTAATTTCCCGCACGTCGGTCGTCTTGTAGGACTCATACGTGATGGGATCTTTGGTCCAGATCAACGGGGTCACGCCCGGCACGTGCCACCAGGTCGGGGGATCCAGCGCCGTGGGATCAATCGTAATCGTATATTCCCGCGTGAGCGGATTCACGGCCTCCCGCGCCGCGCCGACGTCGCCGACCAGCACGGTTGCGACGAGGCTGCATGCCAGGATGCTATTTCCTACGAATCGAGGAAGATTTAAGTTCGAACGTCTCATTTCCCGTTGTCCTTCGTTCGGGTCGCTTTTGAAAGATGTCCGTCAACGCGCGACTCTCCCATTCGGTGTGGGTTTCCAATCCGAGTGCTTCAAGCACCGTGGCCCCGACGTCCATGATATTCACGCGATCGGGAATGGCGTATCCGGGCTTCACGTTTACCCCCCAGGCAAGCCATGGAATCGCCGTTTGCTCAGGCACCCCCATTTTCGCGTTCGAAGCTTTAGGGGAATCCGCTCCTCTCAAGCCCGTGACCATGATCATGGTTTTATCCAGAACCCCGTATTGCTGATAGAGCGCCATCACGTCCGCGATGGCCGTATCAACGTCTTGCAGGGCCTGGGCATACTGCCGTGACTCCCACCCGCGTTTGTGTGCGACATCCGCCGGCTCAGGAAGGTGGGCCACCAGGAGACCGGGGATCTTGAAGATACGAAAATTAAAGCCGCCGGGGCTGGTCACTTTTTTGAGATAATCCTCAATGTAGTCCACGAGGGTTGAGGGATTGCACTGGGGTTTGGCCTTCCCGCACGTTTGCAGGTCTACGTAAATCTCCGGTCTGGCCAATTGATAAAACCGCTCATCCATGATGAAGAGCGCCGTATCGATCCCGCCGGCAAGATCAAGATAATCGAACATGGTCGGCGACCGAAGAAAGGACCGGGAAAAATCGTAGGTCTCCCATTCCTGATTCACGCGGTGCTTCTTGACGGGCAGCCCCGTCAGGAGGCTGGCCATGGACGGCACCGTGTACGGAGACACCGATTGGGCTTTCCAGGTGACCGCCCCTTCCCGGGCGAGCTTCTGGAGAACCGGCATGGTCCCGTTTTGAATCACGTCATTGCCCACGCCCTCCAAGACAAACAGCAGAACGTGATCGGCTTGGGTCGGGGTTGACGCCGCAAAAACCTGGGGCTTTGCGGAAAAACAGAGGGTCAAAATCGCAAGAGCAGCAAATGTAATTTTTGCAAACATGGTTCCAGAATTCTGTTTTCAGGGTTGTTGAAATTTATTGGAGGACGTGGTGTCGACACGCAGGAGACTGGAGTACGCACCGCCGTTCTGTGTTTCCAATAATCAGCCTCATATCCCTCTTTGTGAGAGGGTAGACGGTCAATCTACCATGCCGGTTTTTCCGTGGTCAACTACGCGAACGAGCGCGCTGCAACCGCTCTCACCGCCGTCCCCGATTTGCGCAGGCATCCCTATTCAAGGTATGACAGCAGGGCAAATCAACGTTCGATTCATCCGGGTTTCGGCTCATGCCCAAAGCCAATAATTTTCTCCATGCCAAGTATTCCCGCTCGGATCCGGGGGATCGGGCCCGGTACCTGTCGTTTGAACCCGGGGCTCCGCCTTTTTCTCCTGCCTGGCACGACGCACTCGGACGTCTGGGCACGCGCATGTGGGACGCGGGAGTCCGCGCGGTCGTCCTGGTGTACGGCTCTTTTTTGGGGGCCGACCTCTTCGGGTCTGGACGACTCGATGAAGTCGGAGGTCTGAAGCGAGGCTACTCCCGCGGCATTCCGGGACTG